>JASGKH010000002.1:0-3550158 GCA_047600785.1 Breznakibacter sp. | reverse complement strand
TACGAATCAAAACCCGTATTTTCGATATGTGCCTATTGTCCTCCTGTCGATATACCAACCGATTACCATTATTCAACGTTCTTGGCACACCGCAACGGATCCTGGGGATGGGGCACATGGAAAGACCGCTGGGAATCGGTTCGATTGGGAGATTCATGATTTCGATCCTTTCATCAGAAACTTAAAAGAAAGAAAGCATTTTGCAAAAGCGGGCAACGATCTTCCGGTCATGCTGCTGAAGCAGTATTCAAAAAAAATAAACAGCTGGTCAATAAGATTTTGCTATGCAGGATTTAAACAAAAAAAACCAACGGTTTACCCCATCCACAGTTTAGTCTTCAACCACGGAACCGATGGCAGCGGAACCCATATGAAGACAAGCCGTAAATACCGGGTCCAGACCACACATGCAATTGATAACACCACCTTCTGTCCCGCAAATTATTTCAATGGATACATCCAATCATCATTCAAAAGATTCTATCGAACATCACTTTATCGAAGCATAATAAACTGGACAAAAATCACGTGGTACCTTAACAGCCAAAAGCCGGTTTCCTTACCCAATGGCCATCAAAGTGAAATACCCCCACACTAAAAACCTGATTGCTTTTCCAACAAACATTCCTATTGTGGTCAGCCAAAAGTTTGAACGCAACAGCCCAAGCACCACGGCGATCACATCGCCCACCAATGGCAACCAGCACAATAAGGCAATCCAAGCCATCCGGCCTTCGACATATTTGTGGGCTTTGTCGATCTTTGATTGTGGAATACGCAGGTATTTGTGTATCCATTCCATTTTACCCAACCGCCCAAGGCCATAAGTGCTCATGCTTCCAAGCCAATTGCCAAAGGTCGCGACAGTCAGAGTGGTCACCGGGTCGAAACCAGCCATAAGCATGGCCGTCAGCACAATTTCCGAGCTGAAAGGGATCACGGTGGCAGCCAGAAATGTGGCCATAAATAAACCCAGATATCCTATTTCAAATTCCATGCCCACGAAATAATACAATTTTACAACAGCTTGCAACGGGAAAGGTTGCATTAATGTCAGATCGGACGAGAATCCGCATTGTTCCGCATTTCCCAAATCGTTCCCAAAGCAAAATAATGCAATGCTTTCCTGGCTTTTCCCGGCAAAATTTCAGCTCCTTTGTGAAAGCAGAAATGGAGTTTTCGATTTTTGTTTATCTTTAAACACCATCAACATTTTTACGAATGATATTAAATTCCATTATATCGCTGGTCAATTTCAGGCGCATATCGCAAATAGATTTTTTCAAGCAAAACCCCATGGAAGTACAGCATGAAATGCTGTTTTCCTTATTGAAAAAGGCATCGGGCACGGAAGTTGGGAAAGATTACGGTTTTGACTCGATAACGTCGGTGAAAGATTTTCAGGAACGTGTGCCTGTGCAGGATTACGAAGGGCTTCGGCCAATCGTGGAACGGTTAAGGCAAGGTGAAAAAAACCTTTTGTGGCCGGGAGAGATCAAATGGTTCGCCAAATCATCGGGTACGACCTCATCCAAAAGCAAATTTATTCCCGTCACGGCCAACGCAATGGAAGACTGTCATTTTAAGGGGGGAAAAGATGTGCTGGCCATTTTCAATAACAACTTTCCCGACAACGACATTTTTTCGGGGAAATGCCTGACATTGGGCGGAAGCCATCAGATCAATAACTTCAGCAACGACAGTTATTACGGCGATTTATCGGCCATATTGATCGAAAATCTTCCCTTTTGGACACATTTTATGCGTACGCCCAACCAAAGCATTGCGTTGATGGATGAATGGGAAGCCAAGCTTGAGAAAATTACCGAGGCTACCATCAACGAAAATGTGACATCGCTGGCCGGTGTGCCATCGTGGTTTTTGGTTCTTATTAAGCACGTTTTGGCCAATACAGGAAAAACCAACCTGTTGGATGTTTGGCCTAACCTAGAGCTTTTCATCCACGGAGGGATCAACTTTACTCCATACCGCGAACAATACAAAGCCCTTATTCCCAAACAGGGAATGCAGTATATGGAAACCTACAATGCATCGGAGGGTTTTTTTGCCATTCAGGACGACCCTTCCTGCAACGGCATGTTGTTAATGTTGGATTACGGTGTGTTTTTTGAATTTCTGCCCACCGACCAAGTAGGAAGGGAGTATCCACGCGTACTTACACTGGACGAAGTGGAACTGAACGTCGACTATGCACTGGTTATCACGACCAATGGCGGATTATGGCGGTATATGATCGGCGATACCATTCGCTTTGTGTCGAAATATCCGTTCAGGATCATTATCTCAGGCCGAACAAAACTATTCATCAACGCATTTGGCGAAGAGGTAATTATCGACAACGCCGAGCGTGCCCTTCAGGAAGCCTGTACCGTAACGGGTGCGGTAGTGGCCGAATACACAGCTGCCCCGATGTACATGAGTGCCAACGACAAAGGGTGCCATCAATGGCTCATTGAATTTGAAAAAGAGCCCGAATCAATGCCCTTGTTCAACGAAGCACTGGACAGTTCCTTGCAAAAAGTAAACAGTGACTACGAAGCCAAACGTTACAAGAACATTACCTTACAAATGCCCGTCATTACCATGGCCCGTAAAGGATTGTTTTTCGATTGGCTGAAAAGCCACAACAAGCTGGGGGGACAAAATAAAGTGCCACGCCTGGCAAACAACCGCGACATTATCGACGAAATGTTGACGATGAATCAAATCCATTAACACACAACCCATGCACATAGCCATTGCCGGAAACATCGGTGCAGGAAAAACCACGCTGACTCAACTTCTCTCGCGTCATTACAAATGGGAACCCCATTTCGAGGATGCAGATGAAAACCCCTACCTTGTAGATTTTTACGAAGACATGAAACGCTGGGCCTTTAACCTTCAGGTCTATTTTCTGAACAGTCGTTTTTCTTCCGTGCTTCAAATCCGCCAGTCAGGCAAAGACGTGATCCAGGATCGTACCATTTACGAAGATGCTTATATTTTTGCCCCAAACCTATATGACATGGGGCTGATGAACCGTCGCGATTTCGATAATTATGTGTCGCTTTTCGACATGATGAGCAGCCTGGTCTGCGCCCCAGACCTGTTGATTTATCTTAGGGCATCTGTCCCTGCCTTGGTTAGGCAGATACAGATGCGTGGCAGGGAGTATGAAAATAACATCCGGTTGGATTATTTGAAAAACCTGAACGACCGTTACGACGACTGGATCAGCCGGTACGAAAAAGGCAAACTATTGATCATTGATGTGGACCAGTTAGACTTTATGCGCAACAGGCACGATTTGAGCATGGTTATCGATAAAGTGAATGCTCAAATAAACGGTCTGTTCTAAAATGACACTTATCAGTTACATCGACATCATCGCCGGAGGCGTGTTGTTGTTTGCCCTTATACGTGGGTTTGTGAACGGATTCATCCTAGAGCTTACATCCACTGTTGCGTTTATTCTTGGGGTGTTGGGGGCGGTCATGATCGGCAGTTGGGCCGAAAGCTTTTTAAGCCAATGGGTACAATGGCCTTATTTGGGTATAGTGGCTTTCTTATCGGTTTTCATGATCGTGGTTCTGTTGGCATATTTTCTCGGGAACACGGTTACCAATATACTAAAAAACAGCATACTAAGTTTTTTCAACCGCTTATTGGGGGGTATTTTCAGTTTATTAAAATACGCGTTTCTGATTAGCGTGATCGTGGCGGTTATTAATTTTTTTGATTCCGGTCGCCATGTCTTCCCCGAAAACAAAACCAAACAATCACACCTTTATCCTTATCTTGAACAATTTGCCCCATCTATTTTCCCTTATTTGCATTTTTCTTCAGCCAATGGATTTATAAACCTCTAAAAACACAATGCAGGTTTGATATAACAATAACTTTCAGTAATACAAAAAAGTAAATGGCCGGATTTTAATAGTTTATTCAAACAGAGACAAGCCAGAACCCTAAAAATGATTTATAGATTTTTCCTTTGTCTCCCTATTTTCCAAAGATTTTTATCCTATTCGTTGGGTTAACCTATTTTCCCATTAATATCCCGTTGATTTATTGGAAGTACCGGACTACGTTTTCATCGTTCTCCAAAACTAACTCCCATGTGGCGTCCACGCTCCACCAAATCGTGCGTAGACGGAACCAGCTTCAGTTTTCCTTCTACTTCGCCCAAGGAGATCTCGGTGGTATCGTTGCCTCTAATGGCTACCATATACCCATATTGCTCATTATGGATAAGTTCAGCAGCATGGGCTCCGTAGCGTGTTGCCAAAATCCTGTCGTAAGGCGACGGACTGCCACCACGTTGCACATAACCCAAAATGGTTTCCCGGGTTTCCAGGTTGGTCATTTTAGTGATCTTTTTTGCAACGTAAGCTCCTGCACTCTTGTTCTTTTTGGGATTCTCGATGCCTTCGGCCACCACCACGATCGAATATGGCTTTCCTTTTTGGCTACGTTCGATAAGGACTTCGGCCACCCGTTCCATATCGAATCCAATCTCGGGAATCAGGATCACGTCTCCTCCGCCAGCAATACCTGAATAAAGAGCAATCCATCCAGCCGTATGCCCCATAACCTCGATCACCATTACCCGTTTATGGGAATTTGCCGTGGTATGCAGGCGGTCAATGGCTTCGGTTGCGATCCAAACAGCTGAATCGAAACCAAATGTTACTTCCGTCCCCCACACGTCATTGTCAATGGTTTTGGGGACACCAATGACGTTTAGTCCTTCTTTGGCCAATAAACTGGCCGTTTTTTGCGTCCCGTTTCCACCAATGCACACCAGACAATCAAGCCCCAAGGCTTGGTAATTTTTTTTTATGATCTGGGGTTTATCCGCAATGCCATCGGTTTCGCTTTTGCTAAAAGGCTTCATCCGCGACGTACCCAAGATGGTCCCCCCCAGCGTCAATATGCCAGACAAAAGGTTTTCGGTCAGCGGAACTGTTTCCATATTGACCAATCCCGAAAACCGTTGGCGATTCCGATCACTTCCATGCCATATTCCACAATGGCCGTTTTGCCAACACCACGAATAGCTGCATTAATGCCGGGACAGTCACCTCCTGCCAACAATATCCCGATGCGCATTGGTTTTCCCATTTCCTTAATGTAGAATTTAAAATGAATCCTTGTTTGTAACACCAATGTTCCGGGACACTAAAAGTCTGCAGACCGTAAACATTGCACGGCAAGATTTCCCGTTCGCCAAACGTCAAACAATCTTGCTTGTTTTCTTAAAACAATTTTAGCAACAAAAAGCAAACAATATGGCCTGTTAACGAAAATTTAATCACAAAATACGATTGTCGAACCGTGAGGACAAGAATTAATTGTCCATGAAACAAATAGTCCCACACAATCCCCAAAGAGTTAAGGAAACAATAATTTTACCCCGTACGGTCAATGAAACGCAATATCTGAGAAACGCAACGCCCCAGTTCCTTATTGATTTCATGATCCCAAAATCGCATGACGGTATAGCCCATTTGGTGTAATTGTTTATTTACTTCTCTATCGCGCTGCATATTACGTTCTATCTTCGGAATCCAGAACATGCGGTTACTTTTAATTGTCTCACGCCGTTTTTCCCAATTAAAACCATGCCAAAAGCTTCCATCCACAAAAATCACCAACTTATGCTGGCGCAGCACGATATCGGGACGCCCGGGAAGCTTTTGCCCATTCTTACGGTAACGAATGCCTAAGTTCCAGAGGGATAATCTCAGCCGGAGTTCCGGCTTGCTGTTCTTTCCTTTTATTTTTGCCATTTGATTCGATTTGGCTTTTGTGGTATAAAAGCCGTTCTCCTCGCAAAAACGGGGAACTTTAATACGCTCGTCGGGATTATGGTACAACTCGGACATATAAAAAATGCCGGCAATTGTCCGGCATTCTGTGTTTTTCTTTAAAGAAGCTAATCACGGAGAGAAGTTCAGGGTTCTGTATTCCAGATGATTCCACGAACCACTCAAAACATAAAACTAATCGCTGCTTTTGCACTTTTATTCTTTGGCACCCATTTCTTCCACCAGACTATTCAACAATGGTTATCCATCCGTAGGGATCCGGTTCGTCGCCGTACTGGATGGCCCTGAGTTTATTATAGAGCTTTTCACATATAGCGCCGGGTTTTCCGTCTTTACTGAAAACATAGCTTTTGCCTGTATCCAAATCATCAATGCAGGCAATGGGGCTAATGACCGCAGCCGTCCCGCATGCCCCGGCTTCGTCAAGTGTTTCGAGTTCTTCGAGAAGCATCGGTCTGCGTTCGGCTTTCAATCCCAAATCCTGCGCCAATCGGAACAAGCTTTTGTTGGTTACCGATGGCAAAATCGATTTTGATTCGGGAGTGATGTACGTGTTGTCCTTAATGCCAAAAAAATTGGCCGGACCACACTCATCAATGTATTTTTTCTCTCGGCTATCCAAATAAAGCACAGCCGAATAACCTTTATCGTGGGCCAATTTACCTGCCTTTAAACTTGCGGCATAGTTTCCACCCACCTTGATGTTTCCGGTACCCAGTGGTGCGGCACGATCATAATGGCGCGAGATCATCATGTTGGTCGGCTTGAATCCTTCTTTAAAGTAAGGACCCACGGGGGCGACAAATACCACAAACAAATATTCGTCGGCCGGCGACACACCAACTTTCGGCCCCGTTCCTATTAGCAACGGGCGAATGTAGAGCGATGCGCCGGTCTCGTAAGGAGGCACAAATCTTTTATTGAGGTTGATAGCTTTTATAACTGCTTGTTTGAAAATCTCTTCGGGAACGGAAGCCATCAGCAAGCCTTCAGCCGACTGATGCATACGACGGGCATTTTCGTCAAAACGGAAAACCCGCACCTTGCCGTCACGACCTTTAAACGCTTTAAGCCCTTCGAACGATTCCTGTCCATAATGCAAACAGGTCGCCGCCATGTGAAGATTAATTATTTCGGAGGAATGGATTTCCAATTCCCCCCAATTGCCGTTCCGGTAATAACACCGAACGTTGTAGTCGGTTTTCATGTAATTGAAACCTAAGCTGCCCCAGTCGATAGTCTCCATCTTAAGTGTCGGTTTGTTGACTCATTATTTTCTTCGATTCAAAAATAGCGTTTTAATCGCTACTTTTTTCATGTTTTTTGGCATTAAACACGGCAAAGAAAGGCTTAATAAACGAGATAGAACAACGACTCTTTCGGCCCATGGGCCGAAAGAGCTGGCCATTAAGAAGCCCTTGTAAAGGAGTTACAAGAATTATTTTTATATATCAACATAAAAGAGTTGACCTTCCATGTCTATAACATTCTGATTCGTTGCCTTATTCCTCAGAACAATTAATCAATTCATTACATTGGATTTACTATCTTTTTGTATAAAGGTCCCTTTCCCCAACGGGGAAAAGCCACTTCGAGCAACAATTCTGCTATCTCTTACTCTGATGACGCTATAGATAACCGACATACGCATTCTGCCGTTTTCGTCCTACAATTTTAAATACGATGCTTACGGAAATTTAATAGAGATGGAGGCCCAAATGCCGCGGATGAAGCGATTAAAATAAAATTCACGCATCAACTCGACGAAAAAGGCAACGCCGTCGAATCCAATACTAACAGTACCTCACAAAAATCAACCATCACATACATTTTTGAATTATCCACAGGACAAAAAAGCGAAACCAATCTTGTTAGATTTCGCCTTTTTACTGATAAACAAAAATTTCCGTTCTACTTCCAGTATAGCATAATTGCAGATATTGAAGTGACCAGTAAAATCAAATGCCGATAAAGCTTTTCCGGTATGTACCTCACAATTCGGCTACCGGCTACAAATCCCAATAGCAACACCGGCAACATCACCACGTTCATCCATAACGATTGCCACGTCATGGTTCCCCATGAAACAAAATGAAAAGGTAATTTGAAAAGGTTCAACGTCAAATAAAACATGGCACCCGTGCCGATGAATTCCTTTTTTGGTAAACGTAACGTCAGCAGATACAAACTGAAAATAGGCCCTGCCATATTGCCGATCATGGTGGCAAAACCACCTCCCATGCCAAAAATGGGCGAAATTGCTTTGTGTTTGAGGATTGATTCGTTGCTCTTGCTTAAGTCATTCACCACAATCAAAGCCAATCCGACCAACACCACGGTTGCCATCACATGCGTAAATTGTTTGTCGTTGATGTATTTACCCGTGTAAACGGCCAATAAAATGCCAACCACTGCATAAGGCAACATCTTCACCATGTGGCGGTAGTTTGCGTGTTTAAAGTACAAACGGATGGCCAGGATATCACCAAAAATAAGAAACGGCAACAAAATGCCCGTAGACTGTTTTGCTCCGTAAAGTCCTGCCAAAATGGGAATACCAATCATAATCAACCCTTTAAGGCCACTTTTCGACACGCCGGCAAAAAATGCAATACCCAGTGTGCCAAACCATACGGGCCACGACACTGCCAAAGGGTTTATTATTTCGTACATAAATGGCTAATCTTTTTTCGTTTCGAAATCAATCCCGTACAACATTGCCGAACAAGTACAAGGAGGTTTACCGCACGCATCGCAGCAATACTGCCGTTTTAAACTGTCGCTGGACCAATAGTTGGGAATTTCTTTGATGGGAGAAAACCCCATTCGTCCGACAATTTTGGCGAAAGGTATTTGTGTCCCTATTTTCCACAAATTGCCATAAAACCCCTTATCTCCGTTGGCCAAATGGAAATCAACGACATATTGCAACAATGCAGTGCCGATGCCGCGTTGCCGATGTTCAGGCACAATGCCCACCGATTTCAGAAATACCAATCGCCCGTGACTATGGAAATAATTTTTTAAATCTTCATCACCAACAGATTGTTTTTCAGTATAAAAGCTCAAGAAAAAACCTACTATCCGAGAATTCCAGAATGCACAAAAAACAAATGCGTGCGGGGATGAAAAATCGGCAAGTGTTAAATAGCCTTTGCCAAATGAAAAATCGGCGATAAACACGCACGCTTGCAAGTCCGAAATCGATTCTACTCTCGAAAAACTCACTTCAGATAGCATGACTTATCTATCTATTGTAAAAACGGTTAAAATTATCATACATGATGCACCGCAGTTCTGATTCTTTCAGTCCAAGCCGATGAGAGGCGCTTTCATATACGCGTTCGATCGATAGGTCACCCATATCGGTTTCCAAAAGCAAATGTGACAAAGGAATAATGTTTAACGCCTGTGGAAACTCTCCGTTTCGATTCATTCCCAACGAAAAATAGAAGCCAAGGGATTGCAATTGGCTGACCAATTGCGGACTTCCCCAAAATCCGTGTAGCATCCATGGCTGCCGAAACTTTTGTTTTTTTCTTAAAAAAAATATTTCGTTATAAGCCTTCACACAATGTATTATCAATGGCTTACAATATAGATCGGCCACATTCGCATGGAGCTCAAACACACGAAGCTGCAAATCGATAGATGGCCCTTTGCGCTTATCAATACCGCACTCGCCAATGGCCCACACGGAACGGTGACCGGCATTTTCCTCCAGCCATTGCCCATAATCAGCAAATTCGTCAAGTTCACTTACCGTCCATGGATGTACGCCCACAGAGACAAACAGATTTTCACCAGACGGGATCTTTTCTCCCCTCATCACGTTCACCACCTTCACCACATTGGTCTGTGGCGTGGAGTTATGAGTGTGTGCATCAATCAACCACATGGGGCATCCAATTTCCTTGTGCGGATAGGACGACATTAATGCGCCTCAAGCCAATTGGTTCCAACTCCCATCTCCACTTCAAGCGGGACACTCAGCTTCACGGCATTTTCCATGCATTCTTTTACAATGGATTTCACGGCCTCAAGTTCATCCTTTTGCACATCGAAGTTCAATTCGTCATGCACCTGCAGGATCATTTTAGAGTGAACCCCATTTTTTTCAAATGCAGCCGCAATCTTTACCATTGCTTCCTTAATTATATCAGCGGCAGTCCCTTGAATAGGTGCATTTATTGCATTTCTTTCAGCCACGCCCCTCACTACGGCATTTCGGGAATCGATATCGGGCAAATAACGTTTACGGCCCGACAGCGTAGAGGCATAACCTTTTTGGCGTGCATTACTGACACATGTTTCCATGAATGTTTTCACGCCGGAGAAATTTTCAAAATAACCGTCGATCAATGCTTTTGCTTCACTTCGGCCAATATTGAGGCGTTCGGCCAAACCAAACGACGAAATGCCATAGATGATGCCAAAGTTGGCAGTCTTGGCTTTCCGTCGCATATCGGACGTGACTTCGGCCAGCGGGACATTGAAAATACGCGATGCTGTCGCAGCATGCACGTCTTCCCCTTTGTTAAAAGCTTCGATCAAATGCGCATCCTGGCTGAAATGGGCCATCAAACGTAGTTCAACCTGGGAGTAGTCGGCCGATAGGAACACATGGTTTTCATCTCGCGTAATGAACGCTTTACGAATTTCGCGCCCTTCCTCGTCACGGATGGGGATATTCTGTAGGTTGGGATTGGTACTGCTTAATCTTCCGGTTACCACAATAGCCTGGTTGTATGACGTATGCAACCTTCCGGTTTTGGCATTGATCAATGCAGGCAGGGCATCCACGTATGTAGAAAGTAGCTTTTTCAGTCCCCTGTGCTCCAAAATTTTTGACACCACCGGATGCTTGTCCTTAAGTTTCTGGAGTGTCTCCTCGTCGGTACTAAATTGCCCTGTTTTTGTTTTTTTCGCGTTCGGATCAATTTTTAATTTTTCAAAAAGGATATCGCCCACCTGCTTGGGGCTGGCAATGTTGAAAGGTTCTCCGGCCAAGCCCAATATCTCCTGCTCTAAGCCACCGATACGTTGTCCCAGCTGAGTCGAATACAAAGCCAGTTCTTTGGCATCGAGCCTCACGCCTTCCATCTCCATGGAAGCCAGTACGCGCACCAGAGGCATTTCAACCGAATTAAAAAAATCCATTAACCCTTCTTTCTCAAGCTCATCCTTTAACATTAGCTTTAACTGATAAGTTATATCAGCATCTTCCGAAGCGTACTCGGTCACCACATCAACACTTACCTGCCGCATGGTAATCTGTCCTTTTCCCTTTTTGCCAATCAGCTCATCGATGGATACCGGACGATAATCCAAATAGGTCTCAGCCAAAAAATCCATGTTATGCCGTAATCCGGGATTGACTAAATGGTGTGCCACCATGGTATCGAAATAAGGTCCTTTTACATCAATTCCATAATTGGTTAACACCATGTAATCGAACTTAATATTTTGACCAATTTTAAGGATAGATTTATCTTCAAAGACAGATTTAAAGTTGACCAGCAGTTCTTTGGCCGCATCGTAATCCGCAGGAACCGGCACATAATAGGCCACCGAAGGCTCCCACGAAAACGACATCCCAACCAATTCCGCTTCATATACATCCAGGCCCGTGGTTTCGGTATCAAAGCAAAATTCGGACTGCACACTAAGTTCCGCCACCAACGAAAGAACTGCCATTTCATTATCAACCAGAAAATATTGGTGCGGCGTGTCCTTAACGGTCTTAAAGGAATGGGAAGAAGCTTCGTCCTGTTGTTGCACGGGGACATCGAACAATGACCCTTGTAATGGCGTAGGTGGCGCAAACAGATCGCGAATGCGCGTAGCTAGGGTTTTGAATTCCAACTCCTCAAACAATGGAGCCAATTGCTCAAAATTGGGTTTTTTGGATAACAAATATTGTTCATTCCACTCTAAAGGAACTTCGGTATTTATTTTGGCCAATACTTTGGATATTTCGACCTGATGTTTAAATGCCAACAAGTTTTCTTTTTGCTTGCCGGAAAAGTCATCAATATTGGCATAAACATTCTCGATACTCTTATATTTGGCAATGATGTCTTTGGCTTTTTTTTCGCCGATACCAGGACAGCCAGGAATATTATCTGCCGAATCGCCCCATAAACCCAGTACATCAACAACTTGAACCGGGTCATCGACAGAGAAAAGAGAAGTAACCTCTGATCTCCCGATCACCTCCAACCCAGATCCCGATGATCCCGGCTTGCACATGAACACTTTTTCGTTGACCAATTGTGCATAATCCTTATCGGGCGTTACCATAAATGTTTCAAAGCCGTTGTCGTATGCAATTTTCGATAAGGTCCCGATCACGTCATCGGCCTCAAAATTTGGCACTTGGACAATGGCAATGTTCATTGCTTCGAGAAGCTGTTTTATAATGGGTACGGCCTTGCGTATATCTTCGGGCGTTTCGTCGCGATGTGCCTTGTAATCGGGATACATTTCGTGACGAAAAGTGGGTCCGGCCGGATCAAAAGCAACGGCAATGTGTGATGGCTTTTCTTTGCCCAGGATTTCAAGCAGCGAATTGAAAAAACCCAAAATGGCCGATGTATTCATCCCTTTTGAGTTAATCCGCGGATTTCTTATGAACGCGTAATATGCTCTGAATATCAACGCATAAGCATCCAATAAAAACAGACGTTTATTTGTTTCGGCCATTTTTGATGTATTCCGTAAATTAAAAATATCTTATCCCGTTGGAAGTCCCCTTTTCCAATATTTCGATATCGGTAAGCAGGTGATTGGACAGACGGCTTGCACCAATCCGAAATAAGCGATTATTTAACCATCCATCGCCAAGTATTTCTTTGACAAGAGAATAATATACCAATGCATCACGGGTATTGACAATACCGCCAGCTGGTTTAAAGCCAATTTTTTTCCCTGTCTTATCCTCAAACGCCTTAATGGCATGCAGCATCACAAACGCGGCTTCAGGGGTCGCCGATACCGCAACTTTGCCGGTTGATGTTTTAATGAAATCCGCACCGCCTTCCATCGATAAAAGGCTTGCTTTCCATATCGCATCCATGTCGGGAAGAAGTCCCGTTTCCAGAATCACTTTTAAATGAGCGGCACCCATTGCGTCTTTCACCATTTTCACCTCTTCGAGTATAAACTCGTAGTTTCCATCCAAAAATTCGCCCACCGAAATGACCACATCTACTTCATCCACACCAAAATCAACGACTTTACGGGTTTCGGCCACTTTAATATCGGTAAAGGTTTGTGAAGAAGGAAACCCTGCAGCGACCACTGCTTTATTTACCCCATTGGCTTTCAGGCTGTTTTTCAGCACTGGTGAAAAAACAGGATACACGCATACCGCAGCCACTTGTGGCATTTGAGGATATTTGGCAGAGAAACCGTTTACTTTTTCACAAAATTCTTTTATTGTGAATGCCGAATCATCTGTATTCAAAGATGTTAAATCGATACAACTAAATAAAAATTTCAAAGTATCGACATTTGACGACAAATCATCGATCTGTGCGTTTACCTTATCGAGGGTTTTTTGTCGTAATGTTTCATCGAACGACATTTCAAAATTGGCAAAAATTTGTTCCATTATGGTATTCTTAAGTTGATTCACAGTCTTTCACTCTTCTCTTGTCAACTTGGGGTTTTCTTTGTGTCTCAGAGAGTCACGCATGGCTTTCTTTTCCAAATTTTTCGACATCGCTTCGGTAAGATCCACGCCGGTTTGATTGGCCAAACAAACCAACACCCAAAGCACATCGGCCATTTCGTCGCCCAGGTCGATATTCTCCTCGTTCTTTTTGAACGACTGGTCTCCATATTTCCGGGCCATAATCCGGGCCAATTCCCCCACTTCCTCGGTCAATATGGCCATGTTGGTAAGTTCGCTGAAGTAACGGACCCCAACGGTTTTAATCCAATCGTCTACCTGCTGTTGCAACAGCGTTAACGTCATATTTTCCATCAAATCTTGTTTTTGGTATCGATAACAATGGTCACAGGTCCGTCATTTATCAATTCGACCTTCATATCAGCCCCAAAACGTCCTGTGCCTACCTTCCGCCCCAGCTCGAACGAAAAAACCTCGATAAAACGCTCATAGAGCGGAATGGCCACTTCCGGCGGAGCTGCATCAATGTATGAAGGACGGTTTCCTTTTTTGGTTCGCGCAAAAAGGGTAAACTGGCTTATGACCAGAGCATCGCCTCCTACATCCAAAAGAGAAAGGTTCATCGCTCCGTTGCTATCGTTAAATATACGCAGGTTTGCTATTTTCTTTACCAGCCACAACACATCATCTTCATTATCAAATGATTCAACACCCAACAAAATCAGAACACCTTTCCCAATTTGCGAATGCATTTGGCCTCCAATTTCCACACTTGCCTTTAAAGTACGCTGAATAACCGCTTTCATTTTGTTAACACTCAACAATAAAACCATCTTTTCAAATCACTGTTCCTAATGCAAGAGCATCAAAGATACTGCTTTCGCATGGCAAATTTTGATTTACTTTACTGTTTATGTAATCGTCTGAAGCCGATAAACCATAGAAAAACAACAACGGGATGAAATACATTCTACTATTGGTTACCATTGTATTTTTTAATACAAATACACCTGCCCAAATACCTGATGGCTACTACCAAGATGCAGAAGGCCGGATTAGGTACGAGCTAAAAACCACTCTTTATCAAATCATCAAAAACCATACATCCCAAACCTACGGTTCATTATGGGAGTATTTCAAAATCACTGATAATAAAGGGAATAGTCAGGTTTGGGATATGTACACCGACATTCCGGATAATACTCCGGCATACATTTTTTATTTCGGTGATAACCAATGCGGAAGCTACAAAGTAGAAGGCGATTGCTATAACAGGGAGCACTCCTGGCCCAAAAGCTGGTTCGATGATGCCGCCCCAATGTACTCCGACCTTTTTCACCTTTACCCCACTGATGGCAAAGTAAACGGCATGCGGGATAACTATCCTTTTGCCGAAGTGGGAACAGCCACTTATACAAGCTCGAACGGGAGTAAGCTTGGATCTTGCAAATCTCCGGGCTATTCAGGAATCGTATTTGAACCTATTGATGAATATAAAGGCGATTTTGCCCGATCGTATTTTTACATGGCCACTCGTTACGAAAACATTATTGCCAACTGGGAAAAAAATGAAAGTAATGGAGATGTTATCATGAATGGAACACCTGATCAGGTTTTTGAACCATGGTATGTAAACTTATTATTAAAATGGCACAAACAAGATCCTGTTAGCGAAAAAGAAACAAGACGAAACAATGCGGTTTACGACATCCAAAAAAACCGGAATCCATTTATCGATCATCCAGAGTATGCCACATTGATCTGGGGAGAAACAACAGGAATTAAACACTTAAAATCCAATCAGCAACTTGAAATAGCCCAGAGTAAAAATAAGATAACAATATCGACCCGTGCCAGTACCGCACTCAACCAAATCGATATTTGCCACATTCAGGGCAACATCATCCAAATAATAAAAATAAATGCCCAAGAAACGAGTATTGAAATAAGCACAGATCCTCTTCCCAGTGGGATTTATATCATTATTGGGTACGACAAAGAAGGACAAAAATATATAAATAAAATAATATTATAGATATGAATTTTGCCGGTATATTAAGCACCACCAACCAACCAGCCGTCAATTTGGCCACCGAAGAGTATTTGTTAAAAAAACGGAATGAAAATATTTTCTTTTTGTATGATGATTGCCCGTCAATTATCTGTGGAAAGCATCAGAATACATTGGCCGAAACTAATTTTCAGGTAGCACGAAGCCTTTCACTGAAGGTTTATCGTCGCCTTTCGGGGGGAGGAACGGTTTATCATGACGAAGGAAATTTGAACTTTTGCTTCATTACCAACGAACCGGCCCAGCACATGATCGATTTTAAACGCTACTCCCAGCCAATATTGGAAATTTTAAATAATTTAGGGGTAAAAGCATATTTTGGTGGCAGGAATGATTTTTTAATTGATGGGAAAAAAATTTCAGGGAATGCATGCCATGTGTATAAAAACAGGGTCATGCACCATGGCACGCTCCTATTCAACAGCAATTTGTCAAATTTGGGGAGTTCGTTAAAAATCGACCCAACAAAATACACTGATAAAGCGGTAAAATCGGTCCGCAGTGTAGTAACCAATATTTCAGAACATATAAAACCACGGATTACTTTTCATGAATTTAAGTCGGCAATTCTCACACACATCGTCAACGGCGGGCAAATTAATCTGAGCGAAACCGAAATGGCCGAAATCAACCATTTGGCCGAAACCAAATATGCTACATGGGAATGGAATTATGGATATAGTCCCGAATACAAATTCAAGAAAAGATTATCTTTTCCCAATGTCTTACTGACAATGCACGCGGAGTTGGGAGTTCAAAAAGGAATTGTCCAAACAATTTCGGTGCTGTCGAACAAAGAAGCGAACGCAGTAAAATTTCTATTTGCAAAATTAGAAGGTCAGCCCCACCGACTGGAAACATTTGTCAATATAATTGGAGAGGATCTTTCACAACTGTTAAAAATGGATGCGAATGAAGTTCTGATCCAATTTTTTTAAAAAAGCAAAATACTTCAAAAACTTTTAAAAGCCTCAACAATAGATATTGGAGCTAACTATTTACTTTAAAGTAGTCAACCAATAATCTTGATTTTGAAGCACCAATCACGTGAGCAATTTCCTCTTCACTGGCAGCACGTATTTTTGACACAGTTTTAAAGTGGGCCATTAGTTTTTGAATGGTATTTTCCCCGACCCCAGAAATATCTTCCAATTCAGATTTTAGGAAATTTGACGAACGTTTTTGACGATGAAAAGTAATCCCGAAACGGTGGGCTTCGTTCCTTAATTGCTGGATCAGCTTGAGGGATTCTGAATTTTTATCCAAATACAAAGGCACAGGATCTCCGGGGAAAAAAATCTCTTCAAGTCGCTTGGCAATGCCAATAACAGGAATTTCATACAGATTCAAATTTGTCAGGGCCTCAACCGCAGCACCCAATTGCCCTTTTCCTCCATCTATAATAATAAGCTGGGGCAAGGTTTGTTTTTCGTCTAGCAGACGTTTATACCGCCGGGACACAATTTCACGCATGGACGCAAAATCATCAGGTCCTTCAACTGTTTTTACATTAAAATGTCGATAATCTTTTTTACTCGCTTTCCCGTTTCTAAACACAACGCAGGCAGCCACCGGATTAGTCCCTTGAATATTGGAGTTATCGAAACACTCAATGTGCACCGGTAAATTCTTCAGGCGTAAATCCTTCATCAACGTATTTAAAATACGTTCTTCGTTTGTTTCACGTTTTGCAATGGATTGCTGGCGAAGTTTTTCCAAACGATAAAATGTTACATTTCGTTCCGAAAGATCGAGCAACTTTTTTTTATCCCCTATTTTGGGAATGGACAATACAACCCCTCTAAATTCAATTTCGGGCATGAACGGGACGATGATTTCCCGAGATGTACTGTGAAACCGGTCACGAATTTCACTAATGGCCAACGTTAAAATCTCCTGGCTCGATTCATCCAACCGCTTCCGGTATTCTATCGTATGGGCTTGGATAATAGCCCCATTGGAAACTTTCAGAAAATTGACATATGCCGACTTCTCATCATCTACAATCGAAAATACATCCACATTGTTAATACTTGGATTGACAATGGTAGATTTACTTTGAAAATTTTCCAAGACTTTAATTTTCTGCTTTATTTCTTCTGCCTGTTCGAACTTAAATTCATGTGCATAGTTCATCATGATCTCCTTCATGAACTTATGCACAGAATTGATATTTCCTTTTAAAATTGATTTTATATCTTCGATATGCGACAAATAGGCTCCTTCGTCATATTCCTTAACACATGGGCCTTTGCAATTACCTAAATGATATTCAAGGCAAACTTTGTATTTCCCTTTTAAAATATTTTCCTCCGACAAATTTAAAGAACAAGTCCTTAAAGGATACAGTTGACGAAACAGCTCTAACAATGTCTTCACGACCAAGCCAGAGGTATATGGCCCAAAATAAAGACTCCCATCACGAACTAAATTCCGGGTTTGAAAGACCCGCGGAAATGGTTCCTTTTTTATTGCAATCCAAGGATAAGTCTTATCATCTTTAAGTAAAACATTATACTTGGGTTGATATTTTTTGATAAGATTGTTCTCGAGAAGCAATGCGTCCTCTTCCGTATCAACCACGATATGCCTGATATCGCTTATTTTATTTACAAGTACACGGGTTTTCCCGTTTTCATGTTCCCGATTGAAATACGAACTGACACGACGTTTCAAGTTTTTTGCTTTGCCCACATATAAAATTTGCCCGTTTTTATCGAAGTACTGATAAACACCGGGCAATTCGGGCAACAATGAAATCAATGGGAACAAAGATTCATTCATGCCAATTAATCAAACAATGGGACATAATGGAACTTGGAAACATCAAATAACCCCTTAGAACCCAATTTTAATTTGGGAATAACAATAAGAGATAAAAACGACAATGTCATAAACGGAGACATTAAGGAAGTCCCCATTAACTTTGCATTCGCATTAAGTTCTTCATACAATTTTGCCACTTCAGTCCCAGGTTTATCTGAAATTATTCCGGCAATAGGCAATGGCAATATCTGTTCTTGACGATCTCCGTCAACCAAAACAACTCCCCCTCTGTGTTGAATTACCAAATTTACAGCTTTTACAATCTCGTCGTCGGAACAACCTACTGCAATTATATTGTGGTTATCATGGGAAACAGAACTGGCCAATGCTCCTCTTTTCAAACCAAAACCATGTACAAATGCCACTGCCGGATTTTTCGCACAATCGTTGTATCTATCCACAACCACTAACTTCAATATATCATGATCTTGCATTTGCAACTCCGAGAATCCTTTATTTAAAAGGTAATCCATTTGGCCTGTCAATAATTCTCCATCCTGAACGATCATTACCTTAAGAGACGAGGCCCCAGATGGAATATCAACATGAATATCGGAACACGTGATTTCAGAGCAATTAAAATTATTGATCAACTGAGGGGCAGAAGAAGAGAAAAGAGCGTTTCCTTTTCGTGCCACACACTCACCATCTATATAAGTCTCAATGATATTAAAATCACTCAAATTATCGACCACAATAAAATCAGCAGGATCACCGACACGCAACAACCCCACCGGCAACGAGTAATGGAAAACAGGATTGACAGAGCAAACCTGTAATATATCAAATATCGAATATCCTTTCTTTATAGCCATCCGAACAATCCGATCCATATGCCCTGATTCAAGGATCGTATCAGGATGACTATCGTCGGTACAAAACATTACCCGATCGGGATACAATGACAACAATGAATGCAATGCCTCAAAATTTTTAGCCGCACTTCCTTCCCGAATCTGAATTTTCATTCCCAGAGAAATCTTTTCCAATGCATCGTCCAACGAAAAACACTCATGATCAGTTGTAATACCTGCAGCTATGTATTTTTTTAGTCCTTCACCCCGCAATCCCGGCGCATGACCATCTATTGGCTTACCAACAGACTTTGCAGCATTTAGTTTCCCCAGCACATCCAAATCACCTCCCAACACTCCCGGGAAATTCATCATCTCCGATAAAAACCAAATATCCTCCCGCTGAATCAACGCCGCTACTTCCTTTGCATTCAAAACCGCTCCCGCACCCTCAACTTCCGTAGCCGGCACACAAGAAGGTACTCCAAAAAAACACTTCAAAGGCACCTTACGAGAATCATCGATCATATACCCGACACCGTCCTTTCCTACCACATTGGCAATCTCGTGAGGATCAGAAACCACGGCAACCGTTCCACGTGGAACAATCAACTCAGCAAATCGCGACGGAGTCAACATCGAACTCTCTATATGAACATGAGAATCAATCAATCCTGGCAAGATAAAATTTTCGAACTCCCCATCAATAGCCTCAATAGAATGAATCACTCCGTTTTCTATTGTAATTTGCCCATTCAAAAATTGGCGCTTTTCAAAATCAAAAATTTTCCCCGTTACTTTCATGATTCAAATACGTTCCACGTGGAACAATTTCAGATTAACGTCCCATTAAAACTAACAACACGTTCACGTCACTTGGAGACACACCACTGATCCTACTTGCCTGACCAATCGTTTCAGGATCAACTCTAGCCAGTTTTTGCCGGGCTTCCGTTGATAGCGATTTAATATCCTCATATTTGAATCGCCCTTTAATCTTGACATGCTCCAATCGCGTCATCTTTTCCGCGACAAGCTTTTCACGATCAATATATCCCTGATATTTAATGACCACCTCTGCACTTTCGATGATTTCGAACTTTCGACTCGCAGGGATTTTATTTTCAATCAAATCAGACAGTTTTTGATTACTTAAAATCAAATCAGACAAATTGATCTGCGGACGAGAAACCAAATCACGAATTTTCGTTTTATTTTTTATTGGCGTTGATCCCTTTTGCTGGAGCAAATCATTCACCTGCTCGGGTAAAACAGTTTCACTGGATAATATATCCAATAATGAATTGCGCAAAGAAATTTTCTCATTCAAGATATTCATCCGCTCCTTACTTGCCAAACCAATTTCATACCCTTTAGGAGTCAGACGCTCATCGGCATCATCTTGTCTGAGTAAAATCCTATACTCCGCACGTGAAGTAAACATCCTGTAAGGTTCATCAACCCCTTTGGTTACCAGATCGTCAATCAACACGCCGATATAAGCCTCATCACGTCCCAACACAAAGGATGACAAATTATTAATAAGCCGATGTGAATTGATCCCAGCCATTAATCCTTGGGCTGCGGCTTCTTCATATCCTGTGGTTCCGTTAATTTGCCCGGCAAAGAATAATCCACCAATAATTTTTGTTTCAAGTGTATGCTTCAATTGTGTAGGATCAAAAAAATCATACTCAATAGCATAACCGGGTCTAAAAATTTTGACATTTTCCAATCCCGGAATAAAAGACAATGCCTTTACTTGTGCTTCAAGAGGCAAACTGGAACTGAACCCATTCAAATAAAATTCAATTGTCTCTTCTCCTTCAGGCTCTAAATACAGTTGATGCTGATCCTTATCTGCAAATGTAACAATTTTGGTTTCAATACTCGGACAATACCTGGGCCCAACACTTTGAATCGTACCGTTAAACATCGGCGAATCATCTATCATTTCCATTAATGATGCATGCACCGAGTGATTGGTATGAGTCATGTAGCAACTTCGTTGTTTCAAAATACGATTGTTAACCGGCAGATAAGAGAACCGGTTGCTTCCATTTTCGCCTGGTTGTTCAATTGTTTTAGAAAAATCAATCGTACGTCCGTCTATTCGTACAGGTGTTCCGGTCTTCATTCTGCCAGAGACAAGTCCTGCTGCATTCAGTTGTTCAACAACCCCATAGGATGCAGGTTCACTCATTCTCCCTCCTTCAAGCTGAACTCTCCCTATATGAATTAGTCCATTAAAAAAAGTACCGTTAGTAAGGATAACCGATTTGGCATGAAATTTCACTTCGTTTTTTGTAATGACACCTTCAATCCTCTTATTGTTTATAATCAGAGAAATCACCGTATCTTGCCAAAAACTTACGTTAGGTGTAGATTCAAGGACATTTCTCCAATGTTTGGAAAATACCATCCTATCACATTGTGACCTGGGACTCCACATAGCTGGACCTTTCGAACGATTGAGCATCTTAAACTGAATGGACGATTTATCGGTCACAATTCCCATTTGACCACCAAGTGCGTCTATTTCTCTTACTATTTGCCCCTTTGCAATGCCCCCAACAGCAGGATTACATGACATTTGAGCAATTTTGTTCAGATCCATCGTAATAAGCAACACTTCAGAACCCATTGTTGCAGCCGCATGAGCAGCTTCGCAACCAGCATGCCCCGCTCCAACCACGATTATATCGTAATGAAATTTCATACTTAATAATTAAAAATGGAAAACAAAGCAATTAATTAATTGTTTTAAGGATTTCAAGACTTTCATTTTCTTTTTCCTTCATCAGTCGAAACTCTTTCTGGGTCTTGTCCTTAAAACCTATTAAATGCAAAACACCGTGTATAATAACACGGTGCAGCTCATGCTCAAATGCTACCTGATAATCTTTAGAGTTAAATTCTATACGATCAATGCTTATGAATAAATCTCCAGAAATGACTCTTTTACCATTATTATTGTATGAGTAGTCAAACGTAATGATGTCAGTTAAATAATCATGTGACAAATAATTAACGTTCATTTGAAGCAGGTATTGGTCACTTACAAAAACAACTGATATATCACCAATACTACAAAGTTCATTTTCAGATATTTGCCCAATCCATTTTTTTAACTTAGCCTTGTTGATTTTTGGTAAACCAACATCCTCTGCATAAAAATTAATTGTCACCGTTTAAATTGAAAACCAATTTTACTTTACATCCATTTTCCAAAAATTCAATCTCGTCGGCTAAATGGTTCATTAAAAATATACCCCGCCCATGCGATTTTTCTACATTTTCAGGAGTAGTAGGATCGGGCACATGATCAAAATCAAAGCCTTTTCCTTCATCCGAGATTATAAATTCGATGATATCGCTTTCAATGGTATAGTCAACACTAACCTCTTTCTCTTTATTTAGTTTGTTTCCATGAACAATCGCATTGTTAACTCCTTCAACAACCGCCAAAAGTATTTTTCCATAAATATCGCTGCTAATTGAATAAGCAGCCGAAATCTCATCAATTAGTTTTTCAACCAAATTGATGTTTTTTATTTCGCTTTTAAAGGTAAGGCTGTTCACAACTAATTCCATTTTTCAATCCTTAAAAGTAATAATAATATACGATTATCCAATTAACCAGACACCGTCTTACACGTTATACTTTAGGTAGATAAACAAAGTTTCCAAAAATCACATTTTTAACCATATTTGCGGGTCTAACTTTTCACTTTCCTTCCAAATTTCAAAATGCAAAGTGTTTGAATTCTCACTCTCGCCCGAAAAAATTTTTCCTATCTCGGCATCGGTCGATACCCTTTGCCCCTGTTTAACGTACACTTCGGTTAAATTCGCATATACTGTGAAATAACCACCATGACGAACTATAACCGCCTTATTATAACCAGGAATACTAATAACACGGCTTATTTCTCCTTTAAAAACCGATCTCACGGCACCGGAACCTGCGACTTTAAAATCAACACCATTATTCTTAACCTTTACCCCTCTTAAAAAGGGATGATCATGTTCTCCAAAAGAACTTATAATAACCGCCTGATTTACAGGTTTATTAAGCTTTCCTCTATATTTACCTATGTCATTTCCTTCAGTCACAACACTTTTAGTTCTCGACGCACTGGCAATCAGTTCCAAAAGTTTCTCTTCCAATGCCTCATCGAGTTTCTTCTTTTTTCGAATCTCATCATTAAGCTGCTTTTCCCTACCCTTAAGCGACACAACGTACAATTCTTTATCATTCTGTTGCTTAGATAGTGAATTGTTTTCAGTTTTAAGCTCAATTAATTTTAATTCCAATTCATTCTTAATTCTCGTAAGAGCCTGTTTTTCCGCACCCAAAAGTTCTTCATTTTTTTGCAAGACCATTACTTGCTTCTTCCGGTAACCATTAATTTCCTGAATCATACGATATCGCATGAAAGCTTGGTTAAAAGAGTTACTCCCCAATACATAACTCAATGCATCAAAGGAATTCCGACGTTTGTACAATTCTTCTACAAGCGATGCATAAGCCAATTTATTCCTTAAAATGTCATTTTCTAACTTAACTATCGAGTCTTCTGCGCTTTTAAGTTTAGTGCGGTAAATACTTATTTCTTGGTTCAGTCCGTTAATAATGGATTGTCTATTCTTAATCTGCAACGACAAAATACCCAAATACTGAATAGCCTCATTTTGTTCAATCTTATTATTACTCAATAATTTACTTGTATTCTCAATTTCATTTTTCAGCTTTAAACGCTCATCTTTTAAAGCATCAAGAGTTTGAGAATATAAACCAGAAACAACCGAGAATATAAGAAAACTATTTAATATAAACCTTTTCAAATTTTTCGGGGATCTTGAATGATATTTCATTATTTGAATTACGCTCTATTTGACCGATTTCCATTTGGTAAATAAATGATTTTGATTGACTTCTCCCTGTAATTTCCAATTTATACGGAAACAAAAAATCAGAGATTTTTTCAAAATCACTGTATTTCAACTTCAGCTCGCTATCAAGCTCTAAGTCTTTTAAATAAAAGTTCTTTAGCCGAAAACTGATATTTGAAAATTCAAATTCAAGAAAATCCAATTTAGCCTTATGTTCCTTTTCAAAGCGATTTAAACGGCGCTCAGAAATATTTTGAAAAATATAAGAGTCCTTTGTATTGTCAAACCTATAAGTTTTCAAACATTGATAACCTACAGCACAATCCTGATCAAATCCATAAATTTGGTTTGTCAAAGCTGATTGTAACCCTTTGAATCCAAAATCTATGTTGAATTTTGTTTTCAAATATGCGATATCACCAATAAGTACCTGCTTTTTTGTTTTATCAATCAAAATTATCTCTTTAGGTGAAATATAAGCTTTAAACAATTCAATTCCCATTAACGGCATTATTGAAATAACAATTTGACTGTCTCTTTCAATGTACATTGCTCCTTTAAAAGAAAATTTGGAATCACCAAACTCAATTTTTCCGTCAAATTTTTTAATAAAAATATTTGAGTATTCAAATTCCCCTTCGCCTACATTCGAAATAACCTTGTTGCTGCTCAAAGAACGAACCCTCTCACTTTCATTGGCAATTTCCTTCGAGGTCTTACACCCAAAAACAAAAAAGGCAATTGCAATCAATATGAAATTGTTTTTCATGTTAATCAATGAATTTTCTGTCACTAATTTTTTTCTGAAGCTTATCAACATTTTCAACACCCAGTTCTTTTGCCTTGTTCCATTGGTCAACGGCACCGTTGGTATCTCCATTGAAGAAAAGTATATCTCCAAAATGTTCTACAATCACTCCATTTTTATCCCCACCATTGTCCAAGGCACGTTCAATAATAAATTTAGCCTCAAAATACCTCTGCCTTTTAAATAAAATCCAAGCATAAGTATCTAGATAAGTGCTGTTTCCAGGTTCAAATTCCACGCACTTACTACTCATTTTCTCTGCTTTCTCAAGATCCTTTCCTTCTAAAGACAAAAAATAGCTATAATTATTAAGAACAACCAAATTCTTATCATTGAGCTTAAGAGCCTCTTCGTAATAATAAAAGGCAGTATCGACATTTTTCTCTTTGTAATGGGAATCTCCCAATAATGCAAAATACTGCGATTTTAAAGCCAAATTATTATCGGTGAATAAAATCCCTTTATCAAGTAAAAAAATAGAAGAATCAGGCTTATTCTGTTGTAAAAACGCACTAGCCGTAAACAGGTAAAATAAAGGATTCTTTTCATTTGCTTTAACTGCATTTAAGCCATCTTTGGCCAAATCATCAACCAAATTCAATTCAGATTCCAAAAACAAAATATCTTGCCACAATTGCTCATTTTGTTCATCAATAAATATCCCTCTTTTTTGGATCGCAAGAGCTTTTTCTTTTTTGCCGCTTTCACGCAATAACTGGCCATAAATCAGGTATAGGTTTTGATCACTTGGATGAATTTCGATCAAAGTATTGAAAATAAAATCAATATCATCAGGAAGTAAAATCTTATTTCCTTTTGAATATGTATAAATGTAAGGTGCCAGCTTTTGAATCTTTACCGAACTATCCAGATAACGTGACTGGACCGCCTTTTTGAGATAAGACTTAAACTCGCTCGTATCGTTCTGGATGATAAAAAGATTAGATAATGAAAAATACGAAATGTGATTAGTACTATCGATCTGCAGCATTTTAAAGTATTGTTGTTTGGATTGCTCAAACTCTTTAAAATACAAATGCAAATCACCTAAAAATCCATAATATTTAGTTTCCAAAGGAAATTGTTGCACCAATTTTCTAAGTTCACCAAAAGCTTTCTTCTTATCTCCTTTATCCAATAAAATATTTTGGCGTTCAATAATTAATTGATCGTGAAGGCCTACCTTCTCTTCCAGTAAATCTAACTTTAGAAGGGCGTCATCATACTTTTTTTCATTTTCGAGTAACAACACCAAATCATACAAATAATTCTCATTGTTACTTGATGTCTTTGTCAGTTTTTCAAGGATTTCAATAGCTTTGAGATTATTATTGTTCTGTTGATATAAATTGGCCAACATCTGTAAATACCACTCATTCTGAGGATTGAGTGCCACGGCACGTTCCATCAGCGCCTGGGCTTTTGCATATTGCTTGTTCAAAATGTACAAATTTGAAAGTTCGTACATAGAAGCTGAAGATGTGGGATCCAATTTCAAACATTCAATGAAAAAATTTGCTGACTTTTCAATATCGCCAAGCATTTTCTCCCTATTCGCTTCATAAAAAAAATAATTGAACTTCCTTAACGATTCATCCTCTAAGGATTGATTAGTAGACTGACCATCAATTTCGTTACTGACCGAATGTTGAGTTTTACAAGATAAAAACATCAAAATAGACAACAACAAAATATGATATAAAATAAATTTATGCATAAATAAAATTTAATGTTTACCTGTATGTCCAAAACCCCCATCTCCTCTTAAAGTATCCTCTAATACGGATACTTCAATAAACTCAACCTGTTCGTGTTTGGCAATAACCATTTGGCAAATTCTTTCACCATCGGCAATTACAAAATCCTGATCGGAAAGATTGACCAAGAGCACTTTTATTTCTCCACGGTAATCAGAATCAATCGTACCTGGAGAATTTAAAACTGTAACTCCATGCTTGTAAGCTAATCCACTTCGTGGACGTATTTGAGCTTCATAACCCTTGTCCAGCTGAATGTACAATCCGGTAGGTATTAAAGCCCTTTGAAGCGGTTTCATGATTATTTCTTCCTTAATATCTGCACGCAGGTCCAATCCAGCACTTTCAACAGTACTGTATTGTGGAAGAGGGTGCTTACTCTTATTTACAATTAAAACATTCATATTTTTATCATTTAACCGGAATCTTTTTCGAAACTATTGATCCAACTCCCAAATAGCGCCATAAAAACAATCCATACACTCCAAAAAGCAAATAATTCACAATCAACTTATATACCAAAGTATCCAACGGGTTAAACATAGCTATACAATAAACCATCAGACCTGACAAAACCAATACAGTCACTTTTTTAATTTCATAAGGAATAAAGAAATGTTTTTGACCGACTATAAAAGAAATCAACATCATGGCCAAATTACACAACAATGTACTGATAGCGGCGCCAATGTAACCTAAAATCGGAATCAATACCACATTTCCAACTATACAAACCACACTTCCAATAATGGTAAAAATAGTTCCAAAATACGTTTTATCAATTACTTTGTACCACAATGATAAATTGTAATAAATACCAAAGAAAAGTTGGCCCATCAATACAAACGGTATCACTATATTCCCATGCTTATAGTTGTCTGTTATTAAAATGTTCACCAAATCAACCGATATCATAACGCCCACGAAAATAAGCATACCAAAAGCCACGAAATAGTTCATTATCAACGCATAGACTTCATTACCTTCTGATTTGTTCTTGAAAAGAAACGGCTCGAACGCCAAACGGAAAGATTGGGTAAAAATTGCCATTAAAACACCAATTTTATAATTTGCCCCATAAACACCTAAATCACCAAAACCATTGTCCGATTTAATCAAATGCGGCAAAAGTATCTTATCGAGATTATAATTAACCATTCCAAAAATGCCTACAATCAAAATCGGAAACGAATAAACCAAGACTTGTTTGAACAGTTTATAATCAAATCCTGAATAATGCCGAACCGTACTTTTAATCAATACTATCGGAATAAACAAGGAACCCATTAAATTGGAATAAAAAACATTAAAAAGCAGATTATCAGGTAAAATTCCAATACACTCCAAAAACGATAACTCCTGGCTATATTTTGGATAAACAACCAAAAAAAACAAGTTCAAACCTACCATTATAATAACCTGCAACAGCCTGAATAAAGCATATTTAAAAGCTTGGTTCTTATGGCGTAACAAAGCAAAAGGCAAATTTCCAATCGCATCGGCACCTAAAATGAAACTTACTAAAAGAACCAACGACCTATCATTTATACCCATCGCTGTTGATATTGGATCTACAAAAACAAATACCAACAAAACGAATACAAAACTAAAAGCAGCAACAAAACTAAAAAGCGTACCAAAAACCTTATTAAGATTCTCATTTTTAGCAAATCTAAAAAAGCCTGTCTCAAAACCAAAGGCCAAAATTACTTGGATGATGGCAATATAACTGTACAAATAAGTAAGCAATCCATTGTCACTTTCAGACATATACCTTACATACAATGGCAACATAAACCAACTCAGTAACCTGCCAAAAATCGTACTGAATCCGTAAACCACCGTCTGACCAGCAAGTGCTTTAATATTTCCCAAATCTAAATATTTGAAAATAAATCATTTTGTTTATAACCTATTGACCTGTTTAAATGAGAATAAGCCAAAGTAGTGGCAACACGTCCTCGAGGAGTACGCTTAATAAAACCTTCTTTAATCAGGAATGGCTCGTAAACTTCTTCAATCGTTTCTTTATCTTCTCCAATGGCCGTAGCAATGGAACTTAGGCCTACAGGACCCCCTTCAAATTTATCGATTAACGTAATAAGAACTTTGTGGTCCATGTCATCTAGACCATATTTATCTATGCCCATCGCATCAAGTGCAAACAACGAAATTGGCATATCAATTCTGCCGTTTCCTTTCACCATGGCAAAATCCCTGACCCTCCTCAACAAAGCATTCGCTATACGCGGTGTACCCCTGCTACGACGTGCTATTTCAAATGACGCATCACCATCGATTTCACTATTCAACAATCTTGCCGACCTTTTTATAATATTATTAATCACTTTCTGGTCGTAATACTCCAAATGACAATTAATCCCAAAACGTGCACGTAATGGACTGGTCAACAATCCACTACGCGTAGTTGCACCAACAAGTGTGAAAGGATTTATATTCAACTGTATGCTCCGGGCACCTGGACCTTTATCTATAACTATATCAATACGATAATCTTCCATTGCAGAATATAAATATTCCTCAACCACAGGACTTAGCCGATGAATTTCATCAATAAAAAGAATATCCCTTTCTTCCAAACTGGTTAAAATACCAGCTAAATCACCAGGTTTATCAAGTACCGGTCCGCTTGTAATCTTTATATTTACATTTAGTTCATAAGATAAAATTTGGCTCAAAGTAGTCTTACCCAAGCCGGGAGGACCATGCAAGAGCACATGGTCAAGCGTTTCTCCCCTTAAACTCGCCGCTTTTACAAATACTTCAAGATTTTCAACTATTTTATCCTGTCCTTCAAAATCACGGAACGAAAGTGGTCGTAAGCTCTTATCATACTCCTTCTCTTCATTTTCTCTTATGTCAAATTCCATCTTCGCAATTTCAAATTACTCCCAATAAACGCACTATACGTTCAAACTCATTTATATCAAAAGGCTTTGACATGTATTCATCCATTCCATGCGCCAAGCATTTATCCCTATCTGCATCAAAAGTATTCGCGGTCAAACCTACTATTATGCTGTGCCGATTCAAGCCAGACTCATACTCCCTAATTTTAACAGAAGCTTCCAAACCGTCCATCACGGGCATCATCAAATCCATAAGAATTAAGTCATAGTTTTTATCCTTAACCATTTCAAATGCTTCCTGTCCATTGTTCGCAATCTCAATTTCAAAACCCAACTTTTTCAAATTCAAAAAAATCAGTTTTTGATTGAGCACGTTATCTTCAACCAAAAGAATATGTACAACTTTGGAAAGTCCTTCCATAATTTAGGAAATATTTCTGGTGAAAATATCGATCAAATTCTTACAATCCAAGTTTATTTGACAATTCCAGCATTTTTTGAATTGGACGCAAAGCTTTTATCCTTATGGATTCCTCAATATCAATTTCAGGCCATTCATATTTTAATGTCAAATAAATTTTCTGCAACGAATTAAGTTTCATGAACTCACAATCATTACAAGCACAAGTTGAATCATTTGGTGGGGCCGGTATAAAGTTTTTTTGCGGACTCGCCATCTGCATTTGGTGGAGAATGCCAGACTCTGTAGCAACAATAAATTCACCCACTTCCGAATCCCTTGTATATTTAAGCAATGCTGCAGTACTCCCAATAAAATTTGCTGCTATCAATATTGATTTTTTACATTCGGGATGAGCTATCAACTGAGCTTTTGGATAGGATTTTTTCAACTCCAATATTTTCTCTAACGAAAACTTCTCGTGAACATGACAAGCACCGTCCCATAAAATCATGTCACGTCCGGTAATGCTGTTTATGTAATTACCAAGATTACGATCTGGCCCAAATACTATTTTCTCATCCTTCGGAAAACTATCGATAATAGCTTTGGCATTGGTGCTAGTCACAACCACATCGGTAAAAGCTTTTATGGCAGCTGACGTATTCACATAAGTGACCACCGTATGGTCAGGGTAACTTTTCAAGAACTCTTCAAAATCTCTTGGCTGGCAACTATCAGCCAATGAGCATCCGGCATTTAGATCGGGAACTAAAACCTTTTTTTCAGGCGAAATTATCTTCGCGGTTTCTCCCATAAAATGAACACCTGCCAATAAGATTATATCTGCATTTGTTTTCTCCGCTTTCTGAGCAAGGGCAAGACTGTCCCCAACGAAATCGGCTATATCCTGGATATCATTGGTTTGATAATAGTGGGCCATGACAATGGCGTTTTTCTCTCTTTTAAGCTTAGCTATTTCCTCCACTATGTTTATGGACGAGGAAATTGTTTCTTCTATGTGCCCTTTTTTTAACCAAGTCTTATTATTCATTTTTTAAAAGATTTAAAAAAATCAAGAAGAAGAAGAATGCATGTTAAACCTGTTTAAAAATCTGTGAAGCATTGCTTCTGTTTCTTGTTATTCACTTTCGATTGAAAGGTATTTCATGGTTTATCAACAGCTATTAAAACTATATAGTTTTAATTATCAGTTATTTAAATTCTATATTAACAATCTGTTAAGGGAGATCAAATTTAATAAATAATCGACTGGTTGATGTTGATTATTCATGTGTGGCTGTGTTGAAAACTCGTATTGAAATAGAGTAATTTTTCTTTGGAAAGGATCATATTTCAGGTGCTTATGATTTTTATAATAAAAGGCAACCCTTAGTTTCATGAATTTTTAAAATGGATATAACACTTTATTAACATCAAAATGAACATAGCGTAAAATGGACCGGATATAGATGGAGTAACGTAAAATCAAGAAAAATAATTACATAGGGGTGTATTGATGATATGTGCAGCTTTGTTATCGGGCAAATGTCAACGGTTTCAAATTGTTGATAACCAAAATTGCATTCATTCAATTTCTATTTGGGTTATCTTTGTAGCAAAAAAGTGGAAAAAGTAGCTGTTTCAAGTGACCATGCAGGTTACGAATTAAAAGAAAAGCTGAAAGAATATTTAGCTTCAAAGGGTTATGAAATAATGGATTTTGGTGCCTTTTCACCAGAAAGTTCAGATTATCCTGATTTTGCCCATCCTATGGCCAGTGCTGTTGAAAGTGGCAGTTGCAGTTTTGGCATTTCGGTTTGTGGAAGCGGCAATGGGATCAATATGACGGCAAACAAACATCAGGGTATCCGTGCGGCTTTGTGCTGGAATCACGAAATATCCCGTTTGGCACGTCTTCACAATGATGCAAATATTTGTAGTTTGCCTGCACGTTTTATTTCAGAAAATGAAGCCAAAGACATTGTCGATGTTTTCATTTCGACTGAATTTGAAGGGGGAAGACATTTGAACAGAATTAATAAAATACCTTTAAAATAGGGCAAAGTGGGCGAGCAGAGCATCAGATTTTTACGTGAATCGACAAAAGTATCCTTTGACATTGGGCATCGTAATAAAATCAAGTTTAACATCGGAAAGTATGATGTGGCAGTACAGAAAGGTATGCTACGGTACACTGATGTGGAACTTGCCAAAAAGAGAGCTGCTTTTAAAAAGAGACAGGTTCTTAGTAATTTGCCTGAGTTATTGGAAGAGTTTGAAAAAAATGCCTTGAAAAGAGGTGTTGAAGTTTTTTGGGCTTCAACATCGGAAGATGCTCTAAAAAAAATTGAAAGTGTTGTTGATGCGATTGGTGCTAAAATGATCGTGAAAAGTAAGTCAATGACTACTGAAGAAATTGGCTTGAATGAGCATTTGGAACACATTGGTGTCGTTAATTGGGAGACCGATTTGGGTGAATTTATCGTGCAGGTAGCTGGTGAAAAACCGTACCATATCGTGACTCCGGCAATGCATAAATCAAAAGAAGATATTGACAAACTTTTTCATGAAAAGTTTTCCACTCCGGAAGGTAGCACTCCGGAAGAACTGACTTTATTTGTGAGGGGTTATTTGAGGGAGAAATTTTGTGATGCCGGTATTGGCGTTACGGGGGCTAATTTTTTGATTGCCGATTCGGGGTCGATTTGTGTGACGGAGAATGAAGGAAACGGCCTTTTTTCGGCCTCTTTTCCTTCATTACACATTGTTGTTGCCGGGATAGAAAAGATAATTCCAAGTGTAAACGATTTGGGCCTTTTTTGGCCTTTATTGGCCGCCCATGGGACAGGTCAACAATTGACGGTTTATAATTCGATTTTTTCTGCTGCAAAAAGAAATAATGAAACAGATGGTCCTGAAAGAATGATTGTTATTCTTTTGGACAATGGCAGAAGCAAATTATATGCCCAAGAGCACTTATACCAGGGTTTATCATGTATTCGATGTGGCGCTTGCCTTAATGGTTGTCCTATTTATAAAAATGTAGGTGGATACACTTATGCATCAACTTACAGCGGACCGATTGGAAGTGTAATTACTCCTCATTTCAATGGTTTTGAGCCATTTAAACATTTGAGTTTTGCATCTACATTGTGCGGGAAATGTGGGGAAGTTTGTCCCGTAAAAATACCTTTACCCGAATTATTGCTGTATAACAGGCATTTAAGCATTGAGCAAGGACTTTATGGTTTTAAAGAGAAGTTTATTTCTAAAGTAGGTACTACTGTTTTAATGAGCAGAAATAAAATTGATCTGGTGAGAGGAAAAAATAAACAGTATTTTGCATCTTTATTTCTTAAAAAATCATTAGGAGAAAGCAAAGCTTTTCCTAATATTTCAAAGAGCTCTTTTTCAGAACAATGGGTTAAAGCAAAGGGGAAATTAAATAATAATGATAATAATTAAAGGTGATGCTTTCAAATACATGTAAATATGCCATAAGAGCAGTTATATATCTGGCTTTGAACCAGGGAGAAGAAAAGCGAATAGGGATTAAAGAGATATCAAAGGAGCTGGATATCCCTACACCTTTTTTAGGAAAAATTTTACAAACCTTGGCGAAACATAAACTTTTGGTTTCTACAAAAGGCCCTAACGGAGGCTTTGGAATCGCTAAAAGCAGTAAAGAGATTACGTTACTGGATATAGTTGAAGTAATTGACGGAACCGATGTATTTACCAATTGTTTGATTGGAATGCACAGCTGTAAATCAAACGTGACAGATGGGAAAAAATGTCCTGTTCACGATCGTTTCCATACCATCCGTACCCAATTGCACGAACTGTTCAAACATGAAACTATCGCAAAAATTGTTGAGGGGGCTCAAATTGACAGTGATTTGATTAGACTTTGATTCAAAAAGGTCAGGTTATTTCTCTGAATATTTTATTTCGTAAAAATAAACTGTTTTTAGTCATCCTAAATCCGAGTTGACCGCCTATTAAACCTATGAAATTGGCAATTTCGTCATGGATATCACCATACCTGTAGGCAGTTAAATAGTTTTGTGCCAACTCAAGGATTATTCCAAGGCCTATTATCATTGTGCTAATCAGTATCAATCGGTTGAAAAGCAAATGGTATTTGTGACGGACAAAATTTTCCCATAAAAACACGAAAGTCAAGAAGGCGTACATTCCAAAATGTACCAATTTGTCTATCCATATCCAAAATGAATTTATCGGAATGTCTATGTCAGGGGTTTTAATCAAACTCAAAATTAGAATGCCTGAAATTGTGAAAATTGTGAATTTGTAGAATTTAAATATTTCCAGTTTCATTGTTAATATTTTCCTTTCGGTTGTTTGTTTCTTGTTGATAACTCCTTTGTTTCGGGAGTTTATGTATGTGTTTCACGTGAAACGTTTAATGTTTTCCTATGGCAGGTCTTTATATTCATGTCCCTTTTTGTAAAACCGTATGTGGTTATTGTGATTTTTATAAAACCACTCGTACTGGGTTGAAAAATGTCTACTTAAATTCTTTGTTGAGAGAAATTGATATGATTTCTTCCAAGATAATCGAATATCCAATCCGTACGATTTATTTTGGAGGTGGAACTCCAAGTTTGTTGCAAAGAAACGATTTTGAATTGATATTTTCTTCGTTGACCCCGTTTGTTGATCTTAATAGATTGGAAGAAGTCACAGTTGAGGTTAATCCAGATGATTTTACTGAACGATGGGTGAACGATATTGTTGGTTTACCTGTAAATAGATTGAGTTTTGGTATTCAATCTGTTTATGATGATCTGTTGAAAATGATGGGGCGGAGGCATTCTGTAAAACAGGCATTGTCTGTTGTTGATCGGGCATTGCTCTTTGGTTTTGATAATATAACCGTGGATTTGATTTATGGCTTGCCTGGTTTATCTGTTGATAGATGGAATAATACGATTGATCTAATATCTTCTTTGTCTATAAAACACGTGTCTGCTTATCACCTTACTTATGAAAAAGGGACACGGTTTTATGAGGATTTGAAAAAAGGACTAAAAACAGAGATTTCGGATGAATCAAGTATTATCCAATACAAATTGTTGTGTGAGAAGATGTTTAAAAATGGATTTGTTGATTATGAAATATCTAATTTTTCATTGCCTGGTTTTGAATCCAAACACAATTCTTTGTATTGGAGTGGTGAAGAGTATTTTGGTTTGGGCCCTTCTGCCCATTCTTTTTATGATGGGATAAGGCGGTATAATATTTCCGATCTTTCTTTGTACTCCGATTTGATTGTAAAGGGTGATCGTTTTTATGAGGAAGAGATTTTGTCTTTGCGTGATGTTTATAATGAAACCATAATGCTGGGTTTAAGACAGCGAAAGGGAATTGAATTGTTTGTGTTGGAACGTTTGGGTGATGTGTGTTTGGCCAAATTTTTGATTGCTTCTAAAAAATTTGTTGATAACGGTGATTTGCTTTTTGATGGTGCCTGTTATAAAGTCTCTGAAAAATCAAAATTTATTACCGATTATATCATTCAATCTTTGTTCGATGTAGAAGAATAAAAAAAGAGCGACTATTATCGCTCTTTTTTTATTCTTCTACAAAGGTTTTTTATTTCATTTCCTCTATTGTGTATTGCTTTATCAGTGATTGTACTGCAGCGGAACATCCTTCTACTCCTCCTTTGTAAGAAATGACAAGGTTGTAAACTTTGGTCTTGCCTATCACTACCTCAAATGATTTATAGAGCTTCCCCTTTTCTAAATTGCTTGCCAAAAGATTGTCTCCGTCGTATAATTGCATAATAGCTCCTTCTGCGTTTGTTTTGCTATCTACTACGTTGAATTTGTAATGACTCCGGCTGTTTAGTATTATAGAGAATTTTACATAACCAGTATTGGTCTCTTTGTTCTCCTTTTTCAGATCTACGTTAAAATCTTTGATGTATTGTCCGTCGCCCATCTCTTTAAGGGCTTGCTTTAGCAATTCTTCTCCACATTGGGCGTATGCTGAAAAGCCCGATATGGTGAAGATTAATAATAACGCGAGAAATATCTTTTTCATTGTAATGAGTTTTTTGTGTTATTCTTCATGTTGCCTTAGATCCGTCTTTATTCTATGACGTATTGACGAACGTTTTTGATTTCTTTGATGATTCCTTTTAGTGTTTCGGGAGATATTTCAACGTGACTGATTTCGTTTTGTACGATAATTAATGTGCCATTTACCTCTTTCTTTTCGGGTGCTCCTATTTCAGTAGTGATTTTTACATTTGCATAGGCCTTTTGTAACTTTTCCATTTCCGTGGCCAGTTTTGCAAAATTCTCATCTTTGTTGTAGTTGTTGAGTATGATCATTAATATATCCACAATGTCTTTTTGTTCCGCGATCCTATTGATTAGCTCAGGATTGTTGGTTTGCTCTGCTACGCTGCTGGCTATGTAAAGTCCCTCTATCCAAGCTCCGGCTACAATCAGTGAACTTACGTTGCTCCTGTTTTGAGATCTGAGATAAGAGTCCATTTTGTTCATGCTGGAAACCGAAATTTCCATTAATGAATCCAGATTGTTGCTGTTTGTAGCCAAGCGTTTCAGTGCATCAAAATCAAAAAACTGGCCAACTTTAATGCCATCAGCCATGTCTTTAACGGCCAGTAGATATGAGATTACGATGTTGTTTTTGTCAAACATGTTGATGTATCCAAGATCGGCGCTGTAGATGCCCAGGTTGAGCGCGCGTTTAAAGCCTGTGTTGTATTTTGAAAGGCTTTCGGTCTTGTTTAATACTTTTTGTGAAAATTCCACCCCGGTGCTTTTAATCAAAGCGGCCATTTCCACCGGCGAAGAAATGTTTTGAACAACATCTCCTATCAGTTCTTCAGATAACTGGAGGGGTGCATCGCCCGATAATGAGTCGGGAAGAGCTAGATCATCTGTTTTTCCTTTGTTTGATTGGCATGTGGTACAAGAGTAGAATCCTTGGAATGAAGCTAGTATAAGCAATGCTAACGTAATTTTCTTGAACATGGTATTCGGTTTTTAATGATATTGATTTGTTTTATACTTTTTGTTTTGCCATAAGGTTACTGTTACTTCTTCTTGGATAACTTCACATCTCCGGCCCAATCTAAAAGTTTTTTTAGCAAGTCGAAATAAAGTACCATATAAAGCAGTATCGTGAAAATCCATACCATGGTTATGTTGAACCATAGTGTGTCAAAATATATGCCAGCAAAATGTTTTTTTGGCGCAAAAAAATGTGTTCTGATCGAAATGGATGATTCTGGTTCCGGAACCATATAGATTGGATCAACCATTTGAATGAGCTTGTCGTTGTCCCTTAGTATTTTGTTTTTTTCGAACACTTTGCACACAATATCCGAAATGGCTTCGTTGTAGTAGTCATCCTTTGTCTTTTCGAACAGTTCTTTTCGTTGGGATATGTTATGGTTCAGCCATTTTTCTTTATAACTGTTGGCGGCCGTGAATTGTTCATTGTAATGGGCCTTTAGCTTGTTTATGTATTCATTGGCTGCGTTTGCTACTGTCGTATTGAAATCGTTTGTGTTTAACTTGTCCAGTTGGTCAAAGGCAATTCCTTTAACCCTTGTCATTTCTTTTGAAAACTCGTTTTTTAGTAACGCCAAATCTTTTTCGAATGATTTTTTATTCTTTTCCGAAGGATTGGCAATATAGTCCGTGCAGTCGTCCAGTATTTCTGTCAACTCGGGGAAGTAGTAAGCTTGTTTGAAGTTGGCCTGGCTTTCGAGTAATTCTTTATCGAAAATGTTTTTTTTAAACGGATTGTGGACGTATTGATGAACCATCAATCCTTCGTATATGTAACGGGAAGGCATTAAGTCCGCAACCAAAGGAACTTTATCGGCACTTGTGAAGTCGCGGTTCAATTTGTCGAACGTGAACATGGCACCCCCCAATACCATTTGAGGGATCATCATCAATGGTATAAGGATATAGATGGTAACAATGGAATTGAATGAAGCCGAAAGTGTCAATCCCAGTATGTTTGCAAAAGCCGAGATTGAAAACAAGGCCAGCCAAAACTCAAAATTCATTCCTTTGAACCCAATGATGTTGTTCCCAACCAATACGAACAATGCCATTTGAATGGCCGAAATCCCAAATAACAACAATACTTTTGATGCCAAATAACTCGATCGGCTTAAGTTGAGAAACTTTTCTCGCTTAAGGATCTTTGCATCTTTGAATATTTCTTCCGCACTGACTATCAGTCCAAGGAATAAAGCCACCACAATGGCCATGAAAATATATGGCGGAACGTTTTCATTTTCCCTGAAGATATATACATCCGAATTTGGATCGACAATGTACCTGATCAGATAAGCCAGTATGAATCCTAATAATGGGGCTTCAAGCAAGTTCAGCAATATGTATTGCTTGTTGCTTATTTTAGCAAAGAAATCGCGAATGGTGTATATCTTAAACTGGTTGACCCATGACGGAATGTTCAGTGTCTTCGGAGGGGCGATTTCTGTTTTGAGCGGCTCATGGATATTAATGTTTTCTTTGTAGTGGCTATGCCAGTCTTCGGGCGATTTTTTGCGTGTAGGGGTGTAATTTCCATATTCGTCAATGACATTGGCATCGATGATATTAAATATCAATTCGGGATTAAGGTTCCCGCAATTGGGACATTCCCCTACTTCACTATTTACCTGTAAGTCGAGTCTTTTGAAATAAATAAGCGCTTCGCCCGGATTGCCGTAATATACGGGATAACCGCCAGTATCGAGGATGAACATTTTATCGAACATCTTAAAGATGTCGGACGAAGGCTGGTGGATCACCACGAAAATGAGTTTCCCTTTAAGGGTCAGCTCCCTTAAAAGATTCATCACATTTTCCGAATCGCGGGAAGAAAGTCCGGAAGTTGGTTCGTCGACAAATAAAACGGCCGGTTGGCGAATCAGTTCAAGTGCGATGTTAAGGCGTTTGCGTTGACCCCCCGAAATCATTTTATTTAAGGGCGACCCAACCTTTAAATGTCTCCGTTCGAATAATCCGAGGCTTTGAAGCGTGTCATTGACCAAGGTTTCTATCTCTTCCTCTCCTTTATCTTTGAAGCAAAGCTTGGCGTTATAGTAAAGATTTTCGAATACGGTTAACTCCTCTATCAATAAGTCGTCTTGAGGAATATAACCGATTACGCCCTCGAGTTTTTCTTTTTCGTTATGTAGGTCTATCCCATTGATCAATACTTGTCCGCTGGTTGGTTTTTCAATGCCGCAAAGAACATTGAGCAATGTGGTTTTTCCCGCGCCGCTGGCCCCCATTATCCCGATGAGTTTTCCTTGCTCCTCTACTATATTGACGTTTCGAAGGCCAATGCCTCCCGCTTTAAATTGAAATTTGAGGTCTTTGGCCACAAAAGATATCTTGTCGTTTATAGTGTCGGACATAAAGTGTGACACTACGTCGGTATAGTAAACCGGTTTGCCGATGGGGAGCCTTATGAAGCTTCCTTTTGCAAAAAGATAAATCCTGCGGTTATTGATGAGCATTCCGTTAAGGAAAATATCCTGGCTGCCGGTGTACCGTAAAAAATAAAGCCCGGCACTTTTTATGCTCAGAACCAGTACTATTCCATCTAGCGCACCACTGGTAATATGCTTTGCATTGGATCCGACAAACTCTTTGTCGTCGACTATCAGCAGGTTGTCAATATCGAGCTGGTTTTTGTCATTATGAATCACAAATGCTTCAATGCTCGATATTTCTTCTTTTTCGAGCTTAAAAACTTCAGCAACAGTGCTGATAATGGCCATACGTTGTTCGGTAAATTTTCTGTCTGCATTTACTAATTCGTACAACCTAACCAACACGACCGCTTTTTGCTCTCGGTTGAGTTGTTTGTTTATTTTTTTACAGATACTTAAGATTCGGACAGAGTCCTTCATTGATGTTAGATGGACTTTCCCTGGCTCTTCGGTGTTTTTTTCGTCGGTCGAATGCTCTAAAAAGAGGCTGTAGTATTCCTCGACAGCTTCGGGGTTAAGCTGCTGTTCCAAAAAATTACGCACGTAAACCGTCTCATTCGACTCAGCACCTCCGTCTTGTTTGGCAATCAGGCCAAACAATTGCATTAGTGCTTTAAGTATCTCTTCGCTCATGGATTTTTGGTCGTAATGTATAAAAACCAAGAAAAAGGATTCCGAAGAAATCCTTTTTGCCTATATTCGAAAATAGACCGTAACCTGTTGTTGGTACGGTCTCTATTAGTAATTGTTTATAATCGTTGTTTTAAATCACCACATATTCAAATGGGATTTCCACGATGTCGGCATATTCTTCTCCTGCTTCCAACATATCTTCTTCGTCTTCATGGTAATGCCATTTTACCACTATTTTATTCCCTTTTTCGAAAATCTCTTCGAATTTGAGCAAAATGTCCAGAATTACTTTTGAAGAGGCAGTGTTAAAGTACTCCAGTTTGAAATTGAATATAGTTTCACTGTTGGGTGTTTCAGCGTATTGGTCTATCCAATTCAATATGGGTTCATAAAACATGTTGACGTCTTCAGGCAACGAGCGTCCGGAAATCTCAAATACGTTGTTGGCCTTGTCCAGGATTACTTTAGGCGTGTCGTCGGTCCCTTTGATATTAATAACTTCCATATGGCAGGTGTCTTTTTTAATTACGTTTTATGGTTGAAGTCAAAATAAAAAACGAAAGGTCGTCGTTAAGGGCTTTAAACTGGTAGGATAATTTGCTTCCTGTTTTCTTTGCAATGTCAATTAAACCAAGTCCTGCACCACCTTTGTCGGAGATGCGTCCTTCTTTGATTTGCTTCTTGTACAAATCGGAAAGCCCATCTTTGTCGAGGCTGTTGACCATCTCCAGGTTCTTGGTAAGCTCGGGAATTTTCGAGTTTTTGATAACGTTACCGGTAATGATATTGTAACTGTCAGTGCCTTTGCTGACCATCACAATCCCCCTTCTGTCGTTTTCTCCTTCTTCGTTAACCGAATCGGCATGTTTACTGATGTTTTGCAAACATTCGACCATTACGTTAAAGACTTTTCGTTGAACTTGGTTTGATTCCTCGCTTTTAGCTAAGCTTTTTTCCGTAAGGCTTGTAAATGTTTTGGTAATTTCCTGGGTAACCTCACCTTCATAAACCAATGAAATTTCGTTAGTTTTCATTGTTTTATAGAGTTGATAGGCAAAATCGAGAAATCCCTGGTTTTCTTTTACGACATTCATAACTTTTGTATTAAAGCTGTAAATATAACTACATTTCGATTCCTATCAACAACACATCGTCAACTTGCTTGCCGTCACCCATCCACTCGTGAAAATCACGTGAGAAAAAGCGGGCAAAGTGTGCCATGGTTGCTTCTTTGTCTTCAACAAGTACTTCCCTGATACGTTTGTTCATGTATTTTTTTCCTTCAAATCCCCCGGTTTGATCGGGGAGCCCATCGGAGAATATGAACAATTTGTCCCCCTGCTTGTACTCGATAATATTGTTTTCAAAAGCAGGTTCGGTTTTATTGGCCAGCGGTATTCCTCCTATTCCTTTTCTACTTCCTTTGTATTCAATAAGTTCTCCTTCGCGAAGATAATATAAAGGACGGTGCGCCCCAGCGAATTCTATAACGTTTTTTTCTTTGCTGATTTTTAAAAGCGCCAAGTCCATCCCATCGCGGCCATTGGCTCCTTGCTGGTCTTGCCTCAGGGTCCGTCGTACCAATTGGTGCAAGTGTTCCAGGGTTTCTGCTGCCGACAGATCTTTTTCGGCACTAACAATATTATTGAGCAAAAAGTAACCAATGAACGATAACAATGCACCAGGAACGCCATGGCCGGTACAATCAACTGCGGCTATGTATAAATATCCATCTTTTTCTGCAAACCAGGGAAAGTCCCCACTTACCACATCCTTGGGGCGATAGAATATAAACGACCGCGGGAAGAACTGCTGGATGACATCGGTGTCCGGCAGGATTGAGCTTTGAATCCGTTGCGCATAATTGATACTGTCGGAAATCTTCTTGTTTTTCTCTTTGATTTCTTGTTCGATCAGTTTCATTTCGGTAAGATCGTGTGCCACAAAAAGTACCGATTCCAGTTCTTGGTCTTCGGTAAATTCAGGAATCGACTTTATTTCCATGATCCTTAACCCATTGCTCGATTCAATCTCTACTTCAGACACGATTTGCCGAGGTTCTTCCCTCATAATGGATAACGATTCGCGAATAAAATCAATGAAGCGTTGGTCGATATCAAGTTCGTTGATACGTTTTTTAGTGATATCAGCCTGTGAAATGCTCATGAATTTGGAGATGGCCGGATTTGTATAGACCAGTTTACCTGTAGTACTGATCCTTAGGATCATGTCGGGACTGTTTTCCGAAAGTGATTGCATCCGGCTCTTCATCCGTTCTTCTTTTTCTGCGCGCTTTCGTTCGGTAATGTCTTGTGTGTTGAAAATGATGCCTTTTATGGCAGGATCGTGCAACAGGTTTTTACCTTGCGTTTCAAGAAACAATTTCTCACCGTTCTTTTTCAGATAAGTATACTGTGCAACTTGTTCTCCTCCTGGTGTTTCCAATAAATACTGAAAAAGATTATTGATGGTTTTATAGCCTTTGGGGGTTAATAAGTCCGGATCCATGCCGGTTACTTTGTCTGTGTCTTTATAACCTAAAATTCTTCGTACCGACGGACTTTCAAATACGAGTTCTTGCCGTTCGTTGTATATCGAAATGAATTCCGATGCATTGGTCAGCAAAGCTTGGAGACGCTTTTGGGCGTTTTCGACTTCTTGGATTTGTTTTGCCAACAGGGAATTCGATTTCTCAAGTTCTTCTTTGGCAATGAGCATTTCTTTGGCGTTTTCGTGCAGTTTGGCTTCGTTCTCCTTCAATGTGTTGGTCATGGCCTGTGATTCGAGCAGAAGCATTTCGGTCTGGGCGTTGATCTTAAGGTTGTAGAACGAACGGCCCACCACCGATGATAATTCCTCGGCTAAACTAATCGTCGATTGCGGCAATTGGGATTGAAAAAAGGCCAGTTCCATCACGCCTAGAACTTCTTCTTCTTGCATTAAAGGAATAATCAGAAGGCTTTTAGGTTTTTGTTCGCCGATTAGGCCCGATGTCATCGTGAAATAACTGTCCGGGATTTCGGTGCGAGAAATCAATTCTTTCTCATATGCCGCTTCGCCGATCAGCCCTTTGCCCAACGGAATAGTTTGTTTTTCGAAACGCTGACGGTTATAAGCGTAGCTGGCTATGTTGTTAAGTTTTTTGTCCTCAAGCAGATATATGGCTCCCTGAACGGCGTCACTGTAATTTATGATGGTTTTCAATACGTTGATGGCTACTTCGTTCAGTTTTGTCGAAGAACGCATTATATCAGAAACAATTTCTTTGCCACGGGCTATCCAGTTGAGCTCTTCTTCCTTCTTTTTGGTAATGGCCAAATTCTTGCCCAGGTTGATCAGTGTCCGGGATAATTCATCGTCAATGGAAGAAAGGGTCTCGGCCCCTCCCCTTCCTATTATGGATGCCAGTTCTATATTTTTGGCAATTTTTTCATTAAGCTTGGCAATTTCTTCTTTATGTGATTCTATCTGGATGGCAAAAAAGTTTTTGAAAACCACTATCTGGAACGGAAGGGAAATAATAACCAAATCAACAATCCACACCAAGAAATAATGATGGATGAGGTTAATGTGGTACAAATTGAACTCGTTGAACAGAATTGCTGCAAATACGCACCAAAAAAGCAACAGAAGCAGTAGATCTGCCAAGATCAAAAAATAAAGGCTTGATTCCTTTATTACTTTAAAATCAAGATATTTAATGAATTGATTCTCTATGTTTTTAATATTTTTCCACATCTTGACAATGCCTTTAAAATATTTTGCAAATCTCTTTGATTTTTTGGTTTACCTCAGGCCAAATTTTTTCAATGTCCATGCGTTTAAAACCCCCTATTTCAATTAACCCTGTAGTACTTCCGTTAATTTCGATGGGCAAGTAATATATGATGGACGGGAGACATGATCCCAACCCTGATGATGCATGCATATAGTCGGCGGGAACATTGTCTAGAACAATAATGCGCTGGTCCAGTGCCGATTGGCCACAGAAACCATCGCCTAGTGCAAATGGTTCGATGGATTGTTCGGTATCGATCGCGTAAGTGGTCTTTACGATAAATCTCTGTGATGCCTCGTCAAACCAATATGCAATGCCCAATACGGCTTCGAGTTGCTTGGATAATGCAGGGAGCAAAGAATCTAAAAAACATTGAAGGTTTTGCGTGCTTATGGATGAAAAAATAGCATGGAGAGATTCCTCTTTATGATGTAAAAATTTTTGACGGGTGTTCACCATTATTTCAAGCTCGTTAATTCTGTCATTAAGCTTGTTATCTATTTCTTCGAAATTCTTCTTTTGCTGGGTCTGCTGTTCTTTAAGATCGAAATTTTCTTTTTGTGAATCGCTATAGAAACGGTAAAGTATGTAAAAAATGATCAATATAAATATCCAACTGGTTATTTCAAGTATAACCAACGGCATTGACCATACTGATGATGCAGCGATCAGCTTTAATACCAGTATTATGGAGAGAATGCCTCCTATGACCCGTAAAAATATTTTTGGATATTTTTTTTCGATAAGTTTCATATACTGAACCATTATTTACAAGTTGTTCAAAAAATTAGCAATCTCATCGGGGGATAGGATTTCGTGCGGCTTAAAAAGCCTGATGGCCGATTGAGGCATGGTTTTTATGTCACACGTATCCGGATCTTGTACAATGGTGTAACCCTTTCTGTCGTATATATCTTTCATTCCTTTTGCTCCATCCCGGTTGGCCCCGGTCAACAGAATCCCGATGCATTTTTCCCTTAATGCGTACGCAGCGCTTGACATGGTATGGTCAATCGATGGGCGTGAGTGGTTTAGCGGTTCTTCCGTAGAAAGAGAAAAGGTACCGTCGAATTCTACAAACAAATGATAATTCGACGGCGCCAAATACACACAGTTTGGTTTAATTTTTTCTTTGTCAAAAGGTTCGGCTACCGTAAGGTTGCTTTTAAGATTTATGCCTTCCACCAAACCGGAACGGACGTGCTTGAGACGGTGCAGGCAAAGAATGATCGGCAAAGGAAAACCGGGCTTTAGCCTTGACAGTAGCTTCGACACCACAGAGAAGCTTCCGGCAGAACCTCCAATTACAACTGCTTTGTAGTTTTTTGGGTTCATATGCCGTTATTGTTTAAAATGCCAGGTTTCTTGAAAATTCTCTCTTGCTCGTCTACCATCTCCATTTTGTCTGCTAAATTTTCGGGAAGGGATTCCTTGATCCCAATCGCCAAAAAGCCTCCAGGTGAAAGAAGTTGGTAGAGGTGGTTCCCGATTTTTTCTTGCAATGCCCTGTTTGTGTAAAGCATGACATTCCTGAACACGATCAGCGAAAATTGGTTCCCGAACGACGGGGTGGACAAGTACCATCCTTTTTCCCCCTTCGCATTCTTCAATAAATTTGACGATAAATAGTTGGTATTGTTATCAGATGAAATATAATCGGTTAACAAAACCTCTATCTCAAGACGTTTGAAATTTGAATCGGTCAATTCATCATTTCTGTCAAACAATTTACCCTCCGATATTTCAGAGATCCGTTGGGCAGAAGGGTGAGTGAACATGACTGCTTTTGGGGATTCTGGATTGTTAATGCGGTCAATGATAAGAAACGAATAAAGTTCGTGCCCGCTAACGGCGTCGGGAAACCAAACCGGCAACGTACTATGGTTAATTTTCGGAAGGACCTTGTGATTCAGAGATCTCCAAAAACCGGGATCACGGAACATTTCGGTACAATCTGCCGAAATGGAATAAAGGAAAGTTTCAACGAACATGTTATTGTCTAACTGCTCGGTGAAATGTTCCACATTGCGAATCCTGTTCCTTTCGAAAAAAATATTCATTCGCCGTTTAAGAAACGACAATGGCATGTCGGAAAACGGATATCCCGTTCTATCGGCCAATAGCGTGCTTACGTCTTTCAATTCGTTGATTCCGATGGAAAATGCCATTTGTTTCAATATTTGAAATGGAACGCATTGTTTTTTGTGTAGAAACTTCCTGTTTTGGCGAACCTGGTTTTAAAAAAACCATTTAAGCTTTCGTGGTTGCCCAAAATCAGGACCCCGGCTGGCAACAGACTATCGTAAAACATTTTCAATATTTTCGATTGGAGTGTGGCGTTGAAATATATCAACACGTTACGACAAAAAATAATATCGAAACGTTCGGCCGACGGACTTGTATCCTTTACCAGATCATTTTTTTTAAATACTGCTATATTTTTGATCGTGGAATTGATATTGATTGTGTCGGCCATTGTGTTGACGGTGAAATATTTTCCAAAATCAATTTTGTTATCCTCAGTGAGTGATGCTTCGAACGCATTGATGTTCTTAATGTTGGTCGAATGCCGGTACGTGCCCTTTGATGCATCGCTCAGTACCAGCCTGTTGATATCGGTTGCCAATATTTGGGCTTTTTTCAAATAGCCAAAATGGTCCAGTAGCATAAGATTGCTGTAAACCTCCTGTCCTGTCGACGATCCTGCATGCCATATCTTTAGTTGTTTTTTGGCTTTAAATGTTGGTAAAACAATATCCATGTATTCAACCCAAACGTCCGAATCACGAAAAAACTCGGTGGTGTTTACCGTAATGTCATTTACCAGTTGTTCTACAAAGTTAGGATCGGCAAGTGTTTTGGCGTGGAGCTGTTCCAGCGTCAATTCGTAGAGATCCATTACTTTTTGTAACCTGCGCTGGATACTGTTATCGGAATACTCGCTGAAATCGTATGGCGAATATTTTTTTAGTTCAAGCAGGTATTCCTTGATCGTCATTTTGGAAACATATTAAAACAATTCAACTTCCACGTTCTGGATGAACGCAGTGTATGAGTGGTCATCACCGACCTTGGCCTCGGAAAGAAGGAAAAGAACGGCCACTTCATCCCCGTATTTGTTTTTGATGGGTGCCTCCCTCCTTTCACCCACGATTTTAGTCTCTCCGTCAGCGATGAATTGGGCAATGAACTCGTCGGTTTTTACCGTTTCCTTTGAAAAGAGCATTGATACGTGCTTGCCCAACACTTCCTGACGGTCGTAACCCCAAAGCTTTTCGGCGGCAAGGTTGAAGAATTCTATAATGCCCAGTTTATTCGTGGTAATAATGGCATCCAAAGCTCCTTCCAAGGTTTTTTCGTTACGGATTTTAACCGCTTCGATTTCTTTAAATTGTTCTTTTACATCATTACGAGCCTGTTCGAGCATCAACCCAAGTTCTTCTTTGCTCCGTTTGAGGGCTTCTTCCATTTTTACTTGTTCGGTCACGTCATTTTCGAGGCTCAATATTTTCATAATTTCGCCCTCATTGTCAATAACCGGGGTGTAAGTTGAAAGGAGGTAAATTTCGTCGCCCATTTTGTTCCTTCGGCGTACGCGTCCTTTAAAGTTATGACCGTTTTTAAGATCGTTTAAGATCTTGTCAAGTTCGGGCAAATCGTCTTTGAAAAAGAATATTTTCAGATTTTGTCCATCAATTTCTTCGGGATTGTAACGGAAGGTTTTCAAAAAGTTCTGGTTCACTGCGATCAGTGTACCATCGGTTTCAAATTCACAACTAATGGCGGCGTGGTCAATGGCTTCCAAAATACCTTTCATCTCCACTTCCCTACGTTCGCTTTCCTCTTGTGTAGCCTGCATTTCTTCAAGGTTCTGGCGCAGCTCTTCTTCTTGCTGGGCCATTTTCTCGGCTTGTATTTGCGTTTCGCGCAGCAAATTTGAGGTTTGTATGTTGATTTTTACGTTGGCTATGGTCGATGCAATGCTTTCAGCGGTTTTTTCTACGAACAAAATCTCATACTCTTGGAACACATGGAATGAAGCTAGTTCGATAACTCCGTGAACTTCGTCGTTAACCTTCAGGGGCACAATTAACAATGAGCGAGGATTGGCGTCGCCAAGCCCCGATGTGATTTGAATGTAGTTATCTGGTAAATCGGTGATGAAAATGGTTTGTTTTTCAAGGGCGCAACGTCCAATAAGGCCTTCCCCCCATGGAATGGTTTTATCGGTGAATTTTTTACGGTTGTATGCCATACAAGCCGTTAATTCAAAATAGGCTTCGTCATGGCCGCCTTTGTTAAGCAAAAACATACCTCCTTGATTGATTTTCATGTAGTTAACCAAGTAGTTAACAATGTTGTATGATAATGTTTCAAGGTTGTCGATATTTCCCCTTAGTATTTCGCCGAATTGGGCCAAGCCCTGGGTGGCCCAGTTACGTTGTTCTTCTTCGATTCGCCGGATTTCTTCTTCTTGTTTGTTTTGTACCAAGTAATCACGCAAACGTTTAAGGGACAGCCCGAGCTGATCCGATTCGTCGGTCACGTCGAGGTTTGTCTGGAAGTGTCCTTGCCGAAGGTTTTCAATGAAATTGAAAATGTTTTGGGTCCGCTGGGCTTCTTTTTTCAGCGTTTGCGATTGCTTTTTGATCGTGCGGGCAAACATTCGGGCCAATATGTTTCCCAAAAAACCAAGTATCGGTGGGAGAAGCACCCCAATCCACAATGCAGGGAACAATTCGGGCAAATCGGACAATGTTCCTTTCCGCTCAACGAATAGATGTGAATTGATGGTAAATAATAACATGAGCAACACTAAAGCCACACCGATAAGCACACCTCTCCATGTGTATTGCTTTATGATTCGCTTTGGTTTTATCTTTTCCATATGATTGTAACTAATCTGAAGTTGATTATCGAAAGTGCAAATTGGTTGTTAATGGCCAAAATATGAAGTCAGGTAATTTGCCATCCGGTCGAGTGCCATTATCTTATCGGCGGCACCAAGCTTGATGGCTTCTTTGGGCATTCCAAAAACAACCGATGAAGTTTCATCTTGCGCAATGGTGTGGGCTCCGGCTTCTTTTAGCTCCAGTAGCCCTTTGGCTCCGTCGTTACCCATGCCTGTCAGTAGCAAGGCGGTAGCATTTTGTCCGGCATACCTTGCTGCCGATCGGAACAAAACATCTACGGAAGGCCTGTGCCGGTTAACCAATGGCCCATCTTTAACCTCTACGAAATATTCCTTCCCCACTCTTTTTAAAAGCATGTGTTTGTTGCCGGGGGCGATCAGGACACGTCCCTGATACAGTTTATCGTTGTTCTCGGCTTCTTTTACCTCAACCTTGCAAATGGAGTTAAGATTGTTTGCAAACGACTTGGTGAACCCTTCGGGCATATGCTGTACAATGGCCATGCCAGGAAACCGCTCTGGCAACTGCTTTAGCAATGTTCTGATGGCTTCGGTTCCACCGGTAGAAGCTCCAAGTACTACTATTTGGTCTGTATGGATAATAGGTCCGCTGTTGGTCGGTTTTTCCAGTATGACATCGGCCGAATATTTTGGGGGAACAGAAAACGGTATAGATGTAACCGTTGTTTGCGCGGGGCTTGTTTGAATTTGTGGGATGGTTGGCGTTGCTGTCGAGGGCGGGGCAATTTTTTTACGTGCCAATTTGGCTTGTGCGGCTGCTTTTACGGCATCGCACAGCATGATTTTTGATTCTTGGATGAATTTTGCCGTATTCATTGCCGGTTTGGCAATAATTTCGGATGCGCCGTATTCCAACGCTTTCATGGCCACCTCAGTCCCTTCGGAAGTTAACGACGAAATGACGACTACGGGGATAGGGTGTTGTGACATTATTTTTCGCAGAAATGTCAAACCATCCATCCTTGGCATCTCAATATCAAGGGTGATGACATCAGGGACCTCTTTCATTATTTTTTTGACGGCAATGATTGGGTCGGCTGCTGTGCCCATCACCTCAATTTCCGGGTCTGACTCCAGTATACTCGAAAGGCTTTGTCTTACCACGGCCGAATCGTCCACTACCAGCACTCTTATTTTTTCTTTCACGCAATATCCGTATTAGGGTTAACCATAAATCATCACGCGAACTTCCCTATTGAAAGAAATAGGGTATCGTCCTAAAATTATTGAAGTCACCCCGAACATTCATAAGTAAAGGTCCAGACTGACAACAATAGAAAGTTTAATATAGCATTAATCCTCTTCAATGCCAAATAAACCCAACGGTACAATCAATCCCTTACAATGCAGGCATCCTTATAAATTTTGTTTTTCTAAAAATTTATGGCGCACTTCGCCCGAATCAGTGAAGAAGAGGATTTTTCGTCCTCGTTTTCCTCCTGTACTCGATGCGACGACGGGAATATTTTTCTCTTCAAGCATCATCCGTGCAACTCTTATGTTCCTTTCCCCTATCATGGTCGAGCTGCCTTTCCCGGAGTCGAGCAGTTCGCCTCCTCCGAACACTTTGGCCTGAAGGTCTTCTAACCGACAGCCGTGCATGAACATACGCTCCACCAATTTGTCAATAGCGATATTTCCGTATTTGGGCGATGCCAAATCGTTACCGTTCCAGTTTGGCAGCATGAAATGGTTTATGCCGCCTACTTTAAGCCTTTTATCCCAAAGGCATACTGCCACGCACGATCCCAAAATGGTTTTTACCAAATAAGGGTCTTTACTGACGAATAATGATGAGGGGTATAGAAAATGTTGTAAATAATTATCCATTTAGCGAAACTTAAAAAATCTCGTCCCCTTCATCAAAGAAAATATCGTTGCCGTCGCCGCTAAAACCATCTACAATATTGCGCGCCTCCGGCAAATAAACAGTAAAGGTTGAACCCTCGCCTTTTTTACTGTTTATTTCGATATTTCCGCCCAACACATCTAGCAATGCTTTTGTGATGGACAATCCCAATCCGTGTCCTCTGTTGATGGAGTTGATGCCAGAATCGAGCCTTTTAAAACGTTCGAAAATTATTTTTTGGTTTTTCTCTGAAATACCTGTTCCAAAATCCTGTACCGAAATATTGAGCAAATCGTCCTCAATCCATACCTTTATAATTACTTTGCAGTCTTTATAACTGTATTTCAGTGCATTATTGATGAGGTTGCTGACAATTAACTTTAGTTTTTCGGAATCGGTTTTGAAGTAAAAGTTTTTGCCAAATCCGTATTCGATATTGAATTGGTGTTCGATTTCGATGTTCATTTTTCTTGAGACAATGTTGAACGAGTCGATAACCGTTTGCACCAAGCTGCGAACGTTTACTTTGGCAATGTTGGGTTGTATCTCTCCGGCCTCGATTTTGGCTGCAACAAAGATGTTCCTTAACTGAAAATCAAGGTTAAATGCTTCGCTGTGGATCAGTGCAACCATCGAAACTACTTTTTTCCAGTCGTGTTTCTCTACCGATAAAATGGCTTTGGACAAACCTAAAATAGAGGTAAAGGGGTTGACTATTTCGTTCGAAATGTTCGAAATGAAGTGGCTCTTTAAGGCTTCAGACTCTTTCAGCCTACGTGTAATGTCTTGCAATTCTTTAGACATTTCTTGGACCTCGACTTCATAATTGCGTCGTTCCTCCAATCGGTCCCGCAGTTCCTTTAAGAGTTGTTTATCAGATAGATTAGCCATAGTGAAAGATTTATACCGTTTTTGTTTATACTTTTTGAAATATGGTCGGTTTGATATGGACCAATGGAACACTCATGCCCGAAAGGGACTCGGAATGCCCGATGAAAAAATAACCCCCGGGTTCTAATTGCTGGCACAGTTTGTTGATGACCTTTTCCTGTGTATGCCGATCGAAATAGATCAACACGTTTCGGCAGAATACGGCCGAAAAGATCTCCTTTACATCATAAAAATTGTCCATTAGGTTTAGGTGCTTGAGCGACAAATTTGTTTGCAACTCTGGCTTTACCCTTACCGTGGGATTTGTTCTGTCTTTGCTTTTTAAGAAATATTTCTTTTTCAATTCCAGCGGAATAATCTCTATTTTTTGTTCGGCGTATACCCCTTTTGCCGCTTTTTCCAGCACTTGGTTCGATATGTCGGTTCCCATAATATTGAAAACAAACGAAGGGTTTTGTTTTTTGAATTCATTTAAAACAATGGCCAATGTATATGGTTCTTCTCCACTTGAGCAGCCAGCGCTCCAAACTTTAAATACCCGCGATGGACTTTTTCTCGTAAATTCGGTCAAAACCGTACCATTCAGAAAATCAAAATGGGCAGGTTCCCTGAAAAAATCTGTTTTGTTTGTGGTTACGACGTTCAAAAAATTATACAGTTCTTTTTCCTGACCTTCTTTGCTGAAAAAATACTCTTTATATTCCGAGTACGATTTCATGTTCAGTTCTCGAATCCGTTTCAATAGGCGACCTTGTAGCATAATGCGCTTTATGGGCGGCATTTTTATACCGTACTCATTGAAAATGAACGTACTGAAAGCCTGAAAATCTTTGTCGGAAAGTTCAGCTTTAAAACAATCCAGTTCTTTTGATATTTTTTGATCTTCGTTCGCCATGCTTAGCGGCCCATTATTGCGTCAATGGCTATAATGTCTTTATCACTGAATACTTTGTCGGCATCTAACACGATAACCAGCCCTTTGTCTGTTTTGTACGAAGCCAACACGTATCCGGGTTTAAAATCGTCCTCCATTGAAAGTTTTTCGGCATTGTTAGCCTCAAACACATCCGATACGGCATCGACCACAATGGCTGCATTGAATTTTTTGCCCAATTCTTCATTGTACACCTCAAGAGCCACCATGCAGGTTACTTCTGTAATGTCAATAGCTGGTAAATTGAATTTCAGCCCACAATCGATCAACGGGATTACTTGTTCGCGAAATTCAACGACACCGCTCATGTAAGCAGGGCTATCGGGAACAGGCTGCGGCTTTTTATATTCGCTGATTTCCAAAACCTTACTGACATCCACGCCGAAAAAGTGGTTGCCTACTTTAAACGTAAGGTATGTATTTAATTCGGTGCTCATATTGCTTAATGCTATTTGGCTTTCTCTACTTTTTCCACCAAGTCATCTAAATTGATGATGTTGATGAATTCATTGTTAAGGTGAACTGTTCCTATAAATGTATCTATCATCCCAATGCTTCCTTCAATTAATGAAGGTTTGATTTTGTCGGACGAGATGGGTATGACTTCTTGTACCATGTCAACAACCAAACCCAGATATGATTCCAACATCCCGTTTGGGGAAATCACAATAACTGACGTGTCTTTCGTGTTTTGCAGGTTCTGTTGTCCCAAAAGCATCCTTAAATCTGCAATAGGTATGATGTTTCCGTGCAAATTGATTAGGCCGATGAGGAATTTTGCCGTGTTGGGCATATGGGTCAGTTTGCTCAATTCCAATATGTGGCGCACTTTCAACGCATCGAAAGCAAAAAGGCTGTCGTCTATTTTGAAAGTGATTATAGTACTTAATTCTTCCTTCATGTGTTTAAGAATTTTTTCATTGGGCCAAGATCTTCTTGCCTAAAGTGATGGGTATTGGTTACTTGGTCTTGAATTTTTTGGATGAATTGAAATGGATCAACCTATTGGTATCGATCACAAAGGCAATACTGCCGTCGCCCAGAATAGATGCTCCCGAAATAGTTTCATGCGATTTTAGGTAACGTCCCAATGGCTTTACCACGGTTTGATATTCACCAATCACCTGATCCACAACCAATCCGACTAATTTGTCTTCCGATTTGGTCAATATTAACTGTTCGGTGCCATCGTTGATGGTGCTTTCTTCAAACACTTCACGCAGATCGATAAACGGGTATTGATTGTTGTCGATGGAAATGATGTGGTTAAGCGTATTGGATATTTTGCCGTTCTCGAATTCATAAATTTTTTCGATCGACGAAATTGGTACTACATAATGATTGTTGGCAACTTTTAGCAACAGTCCGTCGATGATCGAAAGTGTCATTGGCAATTCGAGCGTGGTAGTCGTTCCCATGCCTGGTTCGGAGTCCAAAAGCACTTCTCCGCGAATTTCTCCGATTTTTTTCCGTACCACATCCATCCCTACTCCCCTGCCCGACAAATCGGAAACAGTATCACGGGTCGAGAAGCCACTGACGAATAAAAGATCAAGAAGTTCCTTTTTGCTTAACTCAACGTTGGGTTCAATGAGCCCCTTTTCAACGGCTTTGTTTTTGATAAAAACGGGATCAATGCCCTTGCCATCGTCGGTTACCCTGATTACCACATTAGCCCCGGAATGGAAAGCTTTGAAGAAAATGGTTCCTTTGGGAGGTTTTCCTTGCTTGATGCGTTCGTCAGGCATCTCGATACCATGGTCAATCGAGTTACGGATAATGTGCAACAAAGGATCGGTTAAGTGTTCGATGATGTTTTTATCAAGCTCGATTTCACCTCCTTCCACGACAAAATCAATGTCTTTGTTAAGTTCTTTGGACAAGTCGCGGACCAGCCTTTGGAAACGCATAAGTTCACTTTGCAAAGGGATCAGGCTTATTTCAAAAGCATTGTCTCGCAATTGGCGGGAAAGCTTTTGGATATTTTCGGCCAATGCAACAATGCCTGCTTCCCCGCTCCGTTCGGCGTACAGGTTCAACTGGGCTTGTACCGTGACCAATTCGCTGACCAGCGTAACCAATTCATCAACCTTGGTGGATGCAACACGAATGCTGGATATTTTGTGGTCTTTGAGTTGGGTTTTCTTCTTCAATAAAGAATCCGATTCATCTCCTTCATCAAAGGCGTCGTTGCCTGTGTTGGGGGCAAAAGATTTGAGTTGTTCAATATCTATCGGTTTTCCGCTTTCTGTATTTTGCTTTAAGAAAGTTTCAAAACTGGGGTTCGAAAACAAATTCCCTTTGGTAATTTCGTTAATTTCAATCTTACATTCGTCTTCCACAAAAATGAACACATCCTTTATTTCGTTGACAAGAACCTCGGTGTTAAGGATGATTTGCCATTTACAGTAGTGCGATGTTGGATCGAGTTCGGAAAACCTTGGTAAGCTTTCGAAAAACGGAATGGCAACCGCATTGCCCAGAGCGTGTAAATCATCGATAAGGAACAATGGATTTGTTCCGTTTTTTAAGATATCACCGTCTGGTTCGAACGAAATTAAATGGGTTGCCGATCCATCATTAGCCCAATCGGTTTTTGGTTGAGTATCGGCCTGAGCCTCTTTTTTCTGCCCTCCGCCTGTTCCTATCAAACTTTGTACTTTGTCAATAAAGGCTTTTTGTTGCTGCTTCTCGCCAGCATCGGTCAGGTCTCCTACTTCTAACAGATGCTTGATGTGGTCAATGGCATTAAGGGTCATTGTCACAATGGTGTCGGTAACCTCCAGCTTGCCATTTCTCACCCAATCAAACACAGTCTCGAGGTGATGGGTGAACTCGCTGAGGTCATTAAAACCAAACATGGCACCACCCCCCTTGAGAGAGTGCATTGCTCGGAAAATACGTTCGATGATTTCCTTGTTCTTATGGTCGTTCTCGAGCAACAACAATCCTTCTTCAAGGTCGTGCACATTATCGAGTGCCTCTTCGACAAATTTTTCCCTAAACTTATCAATCATTGGGTCAGTGTATTAAGGGCAAATTTCTTTAAAAAAGTTAAGTATATCGGTTTTTTCGATGTCAGATGGCAAATGGTCATCTGAATTTCGCTCCAAGGCTTCCAGCATTACTTTAATCGCATCGTTTGTTTTCATGCCTATTTCATACGAAAAATTTACTTGCCCTGTTTTTATTTTGGCAAATGTTTTTTCTACCGGCATCGATACTTTTGGCAAGTTTGGAAAACCGAACATAGGTCCTGATCCTTTTATTGTATGCATGGCTAAGAAGATTTTTTCCATCATTTCCGGTGTTAATGGGAAACGGGAACCATTGTCGAGGACTTCCGAAATGGAGTGCAGTTGTTCTGTTGTTTCATCGACAAATATCTTCCTAATGGTCTCAATCATCTTATCACCCTGGTAATTGCACTTAAAAGTTTGGCAGGGACAAAAGGTTTTATGATCCATCCGGTAGCGCCAGCTTCTTTGGCCTCCATCTTTTTGGCAGCTTGCGATTCGGTCGTAAGGAATAAAATTGGTATGTGCTTGTAACTTTCCATTTCCCTTACCTTCCGGATCAGCCCTAATCCGTCGAGGTTAGGCATGTGCAAGTCGGTGATGATGATGTCAATGTTTCGGCCATCGAGAAATTTGAGGGCGTCTTCGCCGTCCACGCCGACCAGCACATCGTAACCTTCATTCTGCAGGGTGAAATTCACCACTTCACGGATACTTTCAGAGTCGTCAACAATGAGAACAGTTTTTGCCATGGTTTTTATGTCTAGTTGATAAATTGATTTTTAAATCCTGCGTTTTGGAGCAATGACCAAGAGTCATCATTCAAACCCAACGAAATGTTAAGGGTTAACCCCAAATCATCAAATTCTTTTTTTAGCGAAAACAATACTTGTATAAACGTAATGTCTATGCTTTCTACATCTTTGACCCTGATGTTTAAATTCTTAGTCAGGTCGATGTCATTGCTCAATGCATCGTAAATTTTTTCGATGTAATTAATTACCAACGAACCGCTTATATCAAGGGTATTCGTATTTGCTCCCCTGTTGTGAATAATTGAGAATGGTAGCTGGGCCATAAATCAAATGATTAAAACTTTTCGTAATTATCCAGATCAAACTCTCGTCCCAACGCCGATAAATCATTGCCTAGGCTCGGTTGCTGCACTTTGCCCTCGCGTTGTTTGGTTCTTGTTGCCTGGGGCGAGGATATTGTCTGTTTGGATTGAGAAGCTTGTGGTTCTACGGAAGAACTGTTCTTATCTTCTCCTAACGTATTATTTTCGTCGCTAACGTTAAAAGTACCCACGGCCACTTTTAAGTTATTAGCCAAAATTGCTAATTGGTTGGAGCTTTGAGTTAACATGTCACTGGACGAAGCGTTTTCCTGTGTAATCATGTTAAGTTGTTGCATGGCCATGTTAATTTGTTCAGCTCCTGTTTTTTGTTCGATACTGGCGGCCGAAATCTCTTTGATGAGTTGGGTGGTCCTTTCGATATCGGGAACCAAAAGCCTTGCTTTTTCTCCGGCCTGCTGAGAAACTTTAAGCCCTGTTGTTACCAAATTTACGATCTCATCGGCGGCGGCTTTGCTCCGTTCGGCCAGTTTGCGCACTTCCGATGCCACGACAGAAAAACCACGGCCGTGTTCACCAGCACGTGCGGCTTCTACTGCGGCATTAAGGGCCAAAATGTTGGTTTGGAACGCAATATCGCTGATAATGGTAATTTTCTCCGAAATTTCTTTCATCGCCTTGGCTGCTTCTGATGATAGCTTGTTGGCAATGTTTACGTCTTTTGCGGTTTCAACGGTGATTTTTTCGGTTTGGACGGAATTTTCCGTGTTTTGATCAATATTGGCCACCATTTCTTCTATCGATGTTGAGACCTCTTCTGCTGAAGCGGCTTGATCGGCGGAGCCTTTCGATAGTTGCATAGAGCTCTCCTTCAATATGTTACTTGATTGAACCAAGTTGTCGGAATTTGTTTTAATGGTAACCACTATGTTTTTCAGATTTTCGGCCATTTCGCGCAGTGCGTCGGCCAGCTGGCCGATTTCATCGCTCTGGACCACATCCACGTTAGCACTCAAATCTCCTTTACCTATTGCTTGTGCAAAGGCCACCCCTTTTTTAAGGGGCGCCACTATTGAGTTATAAAGCAAATAAGCCACCAGCGCGGCAAGTACGGAGATTAAAATGCCCATTACCACTACCAATACGGAAAACCATGCAAAACTACTATTCATATCAGATAGAAGGTTATTGCTTTCGTTCAGTATTTTATCAGATAGCTTATTAACTGCGGCAGAAATTTCGTCAGAGAGAACCACAACGTCTCCCCCCTCTTGTACTTGGGGTTCCACCATAAAGGTGATCATGGCATCGTCGTAAGCTTCAAACGAGCTCAAGCTGGCCATTATCTCCTTTTCCATGGCTAAAAGGCTGGCCGATTGAGAATAAATATGGTTAAGGGTGGCGGTATCCTGGTCCGACCACTTGAATTTTTGATTTTCAATTTTTCGACCAATGCGGGAAAATCGGTATTTACCAGCTTTTCTAATTTCAATTTATCGGGGGTTCCCGCTTGTTTATCGATGAAAACCCAACTACGTATCAAACTTTTTGAGTCGACTATCATCTCTTCCAAGTGTGCCAGATGATCGCTGGTGGGCAGATACTCTTCCGTAAGCAATCGGTTTAAGTTCCGGCTGTTGGTTAACGTGACGAAAGTCAATACTCCGTTAATAACAATGAACAATAAAATAATTCCGAAGCCGTAATACAGCTTTTGGGCAATGTTGAGCTTCAGGTTAAAATTTATTTTCATGAGTGGGTTCTTATTTAAAAAATTAACAAATAAATCCGGCTTCTCCATTTTTCTTTTTCAAAAGCTAAATGAAAAAGCCAGATTGGATCATAAACAAACGCCTTCAAATTTAAGCATTGCACATTACAACCCAGGCATTATTCTAGTCTTAATCGATGAAGTTACTCCATTTGATTGTGAAAGCAATAAAAAAACCACAAAAACAATTAAAGGTTAATGGCAGATGCCATGCCTTCCAGCTTAGAGCTTATTTGTAATCCAGCTTTGCCTGCATTGGCTTTATGGATTTCAAATTTTAACTTTTCGTCTCTTACCACAAAGTTTATGACGGCCCCATTACCGGTAGCCCCTTCCGATTCAGTTACGATCAGTGAGTTCTTTCCTGCTTTTTGGGCAATAGTTACAGCATTTTTGCCGTAATTGGCATATGATGAAACAAATACCACCTGGCATGGCGTGATCTCTTCGATCGATTTGAATTCCTTAATGACCACATCTTGGAACCCAAACTTTTTACCTGCAGATTGTTCCTTTAGGTGGTCGGCAATTTCTTTGCTCCGTAGTACCCCAATCACAAAATCACCCTTGGTGGATTCGTCGGGAAAACCAATGTAACGAATAAAGTTCAGTGTGAAGGTGGCTTTGAATTTTGCTTCCTGTGCGACGCTAGGTATCGAAATAAATAGCATCACAAGCAAGCTTGTAAAAATTCCCTTTTTCATTTCCATAACATTCCATCCTTTTATTAATGTTGATTATGGGCTTGGTACGCAAAACTATTAAAGATGTTTCTTTTTTGTTGAGATGTTGTTGATGAACCGAGCTATTCTCTATTGTATATCTTTTTATCCCTTGTTGGTATACTTGCTCTTTAACAGATGTTTACATGTTGTTTCACGTTGGCTGGTTTTTGTTTTGGGGTTTTTGTCGTACTTTCGCATGTTTTTTATAAACTGCTTGATATTTTATGTGGACTTGGGTTGCACGAAAGATTTTAAGAAATAGGATCCCTATTTTGGTTGGACTTGGGCTGGTTACCATTTATATGGGGTATGAGGCTAGAAAGGTTACGATGTCGTATCAATACGGGGCCCTCCTTCCCAAGGATGATTCTACTTATATCGAATACGAGCAATTCCTGACCCTTTATGGGCACGAGAGCAATATGGTGGTTGTTGGGGTTCATGATCCTCATTTTTTTAGACTTGACCATTTTAATAAATGGCAGGCATTGGCCAAAAATTTGCGTGCCATATCGGGTGTCACAACGGTTTTTTCCGTGGGACAATCTTATAACTTGATAAAAAATACCAGCGAGAAAAAATTTGAGGTAAGGCAAATATTTCCTTCTGAAGTGAAATACCAGAACGAACTCGATTCTTTAACGTCTATTTTCGAATCACTTCCTTTTTACGAAAACCTTATTTACAATCCGGATACAAAGGTATATTTGCTGGCTATAACGTTGGATGAGGCGATATTGAGTAGTGAAGCCAGGTCAAAACTTATTGCTTCGATCAAGGACGAATGTGACCGTTTTAGCGAAAGCTCTTCTTTAAATGTACACATTTCGGGCTTGCCTTATATAAGAGTCGTTGTCGCTGATTTGATAAGGAGTGAGTTGTCAATGTTTATCTTTTTGGCATTGGGTGTGACTGCGTCGATCATTTTTTTGTTTTTCCGTTCGTTTCGGGTGGTTTTATTTTCAATGTTAGTCGTCTGTGTTTCTGTGATATGGGCTTTTGGCATCCAATCACTTTTCGGGTATAAGATTACCATTTTAACAGGAATGATACCTGCTTTGCTGATTGTAATTGGTATTCCTAATGTGGTATTCCTACTGAACAAGTACCATCATGAATACCGACAGCATGGGAACAAAATCAAGTCGCTTCAACGTGTTATCTGCAAAATAGGCAATGCCTCGCTAATGACGAATTTTACTACGGCATTGGGATTTGGTACCTTTATATTTACCGGCAACAGATTGTTGTTGGAGTTCGGAATGGTGGCATTCATCAATATCATGGGAATCTTTGTCATCTCGATACTCCTTATCCCTATTGTGTTCAGTTTTGTTTCACCTCCACAAGAAAGGCATACCAAACATCTCGATCGAAAGTTCATCAATAAAATACTGGAGGTACTTTCAAAAATTGCCCTTGATCATAGAAATGTGGTTTATGCAATTTTGGGAGGGATAATAATCGTGGCGATTGTTGGTCTGGCCCGGATAAAAACCACGGGTTATATGCTCGATGATGTTCCCAGCAGCGATGTACTTTATACCGACTTGAAATTTTTTGAAGAACATTTTGATGGACTGATGCCTCTTGAAGTCGTGATAGATACAAAAAAGGCTAACGGTGTTTTAAGAGGCAATGCATTGAAAAAGATAGACCAACTGGAAGAAGAGTTATCGGCAATGCCCGAAATCTCGAAACCATTGTCGTTGGTCCAAGTGGTAAAATACGCAAAACAGGCTTTTTATAACGGGAATCCGAAATATTATAGTGTTCCTTCGAACGAAGAACGAAACTTCATATTGTCGTATGTGGCGAAAGGAGGCAGTTCGCAGAGGGATTTAATGAACACGTTTATCGATTCTACGAGACAACGTGCCCGCATCAGTTTTAGAATGAAGGATGTGGGTACTACGCGCATGGAAGAGCTGGATAAACAGATCAAAAAAACAATTGATTCGGTTTTTCCCGATGATCAATTTTCGGTTTCGGTAACCGGAGGAAGCGTGGTATTTTTCAAGGGGACTTCTTATTTGATCAATAACTTGGCAACGAGCGTCCTGCTGGCCGTATTCTTTATCGCGTTGTTTATGGCCACGATGTTCCATTCGTGGAGGATGGCCATTGCATCGTTGATCCCCAATATTTTTCCCTTATTGCTTACCGGAGCGTTGATGGGGTATTTCGGAGTCAGCATTAAGCCATCAACGATATTGATATTCAGCATCGCGTTCGGTATTTCTGTGGATGGGACTATCCACTTCCTGGCCAAATACCGTCAGGAATTGGGGCATACCAATTGGAGCATTAAAGCAGCGGTTTTTTTAGCGATTCGGGAAACCGGGGTCAGTATGGTTTATACAGCCATTGTTTTGTTTTTTGGGTTTGGTATATTCAGTACCTCACATTTTGGCGGTACTGTGGCTTTGGGGCTATTGGTTGCATTTACATTGGTCGTCGCACTTTTTGCCAACTTGATTATTTTACCTGCCATCTTGCTTACGATGGAAAGGTTGCTTACGAACAAGTCATTTACCGAGCCATTGTTGCCGATTTATGATGATGAAGACGATGGAGAATTGAATAAATCGGACGAAAAATAAAAAGTTAATCGTTATTCAACCCCAATGAATGTCATATCAAATTATCAAAAGATTATAGAAGATGAATTGAATAAGCTTCGGTTCAGCCGGGATCCGCATAGGTTATACGATCCTATTCGTTACGTATTGAGGATCGGAGGAAAACGCATACGTCCTGCTTTGTGCATGGCTTTTTGCCATTTTTTTGCAGGTAAGGGCGATGATGCTTTGAGTGCGGCACTAGGCCTTGAAGTCTTTCATAACTTTACGCTTTTGCACGACGATATCATGGATAACGCCCCTATACGCCGTAATGTGGCAACCGTTCATGAAAAGTGGGATGCGAATACGGCCATTCTTTCTGGAGATGCCATGATGATTGTGGCGTCAAAAATGATGCTTAACGTTCCCGGGAGCTGTTTGGTCCAAGTCCATAAAAGCTTTTTGCAAACGGGTCTGGAAGTTTGCGAAGGACAACAATATGATATGGATTTTGAGGCGTCGCAAAATGTGACGCCTGATGATTATTTAGAGATGATTCGTTTAAAAACAGCAGTGCTTATTGCGTGTTCAATGAAGATCGGGGCTATAATCGGGGGTGCATCTGAGAAAGATATCCAATTGGCGTACGATTTTGGCCAAAATTTAGGCTTGGCCTTTCAATTGCAGGACGATTATCTGGACGTGTTTGGTAACGAAAATGACTTTGGGAAAAATATTGGCGGAGATATTGTAGCCAATAAAAAGACGTTCATGCTCATTAGCTGTGCCGAAAAAGCCAACGAATCCCAAAAAAATGAACTTTTGTATTGGCTCAATAAAGAAAGTTTTGCAAGGGACGAAAAGGTGGCTTCCGTAAAGAGCCTTTATGAGCAAACGGGGGTTCACATTTTGTGCCGCAATAAAATGGAAAGGTACTATCAGATGGCTGTTGATCAGGTTGATAGGTTGGATATTGATAAAAGCTACAAACAAGAACTTGCAGTTTTTGCAGAAAAACTGATAAATCGGGAGCGCTGATTGTTTGTTTTATTAACATTATACGGTAATTTAACGTTCTTGATTTCCGATCAACCATAGGTGGATTGTTCGGATTGTCCAACCAAATTTTTAAACAGTGAAATTGGTTGTTTTGTAAATAGTTGAATAAGTTTAGCCCATTGCAATGCTTTGGCTTAAAATATTTAAACAAATCACATTTTGCCGAAAAATCAAATTGTTCTTTCATGAAAAAAGTGACTGGGGAAATCATTCAAATTGTAGGCGCAGTTATCGACGTGAGCTTCGATTTGGACGGGCAACCGCTTCCAAACATCCTTGATGCATTGGAAATAACCCGTGATAACGGGGAAAGATTAATCGTTGAATGCCAGCAGCACGTTGGCGAAAATACCGTTAGGTGTATTTCGATGGATTCTACCGATGGGTTGACCAGAGGGATGAAGGTGGTTAGTCTGGGACAGCCCATTTCTATGCCCATTGGCGATCAGGTAAAAGGCCGTTTGTTGAACGTAGTGGGCAATGCCATTGATGGCATTCATCAGCTTTCTTTTGATGGAAGTGTGCCTATACACAAAAGTGCTCCCGCATTCGAGGATTTAACCACTGAAACCGAAGTGCTATTTACCGGGATTAAAGTCATCGACCTTATTGAACCTTATGCCAAAGGTGGTAAGATTGGGCTATTTGGCGGTGCAGGTGTTGGTAAGACGGTGTTGATTCAGGAGCTGATCAATAACATTGCCAAAGGTTACGATGGCCTTTCGGTATTTGCCGGAGTTGGTGAGCGGACCCGTGAAGGGAACGATCTTTTGCGGGAAATGATCGAATCAGGTATTGTTAACTATGGCCCCGAGTTCAAGCACAGTATGGAATCGGGGGGCTGGGATCTTACGAAAATAGACGTTGACGCGTTGAAAACATCACAGGTGTCAATGGTGTTCGGACAGATGAACGAGCCTCCGGGAGCCCGCGCGCGCGTTGCATTGTCTGGTCTTACCATTGCCGAAAGTTTCCGTGACGGAGACGGCTCGGGCAAGGGGCGCGATGTGTTGTTGTTTATCGATAACATTTTCCGTTTTACCCAAGCAGGGTCCGAAGTTTCAGCTTTGCTGGGACGTATGCCGTCGGCTGTGGGATACCAGCCAACACTTTCGTCGGAAATGGGGGCCTTGCAGGAACGCATCACATCCACCAAGAATGGATCAATCACTTCGGTACAGGCAGTTTATGTGCCTGCCGATGACTTGACGGACCCTGCTCCGGCCACAACGTTTGCCCACCTTGATGCTACTACGGTATTGAGCCGTAAGATTTCAGAATTGGGTATTTATCCTGCGGTGGATCCGTTGGATTCTACGTCTCGTATATTATCGCCCGATGTAGTTGGCGAGCAACATTATCGCACGGCCCAACGGGTAAAAGAGATATTGCAGCGTTATAAAGAATTGCAGGACATTATTGCCATTTTGGGGATGGAAGAGTTGTCGGAGGAAGATAAATTGGTTGTCCATCGTGCCCGAAGGGTACAGCGCTTTTTATCGCAACCGTTCCATGTGGCAGAACAGTTTACCGGGTTAAAAGGGACTTTTGTGAAAATTGAAGATACCATCAAAGGTTTCAACATGATTATGAACGGTGAAGTGGATAAATATCCAGAAGCCGCTTTCAATCTTGTCGGAACCATTGAGGAAGCCATTGAAAAAGGCGAGAAACTTTTGGCCCAAGCTAAGAAATAATGGAAGCAAAACTTTATTTGGAAGTAGTTACACCTGAAAAAGTGGTGTTTCAGGGAAATGTAATTTCGGTGAGCGTGCCGAGCGAGATCGGAAAGTTTACCATATTGAAAGACCACGCGCCTATTGTGGCAACGCTTCAATCAGGAGTGGTGAAGGTGGAAGGTCGCTTTAGCGAAGATTACGAATTTCCTTGTGCAAGCGGTGTTGTGCAATGCCTCCATAACGAGGTAACGGTTTTGATAGAAAAGTAGTTGCTTTCGAATGCTTTGTGAAGGGAATTTGTTGAAACGATGGATTCCCTTTTTTATTGGATAATAAAAAAGTTTCTTTGTGCATTGACATTATGGAATAAAATGGAAAAAATCCTCATTATAAGGTTTAGCTCTATTGGCGATATTATTCAGTGCATGTCGGTCAGCGGGGGCATTAAGCAGCGGTTTCCCAATGCCCAGTTGCATTGGGTGACGCGTAGTGATATGGCGTCATTATTAAAAATTGACCCACGTATTGACTTTATTTGGGAATGCGACCGAAAAGCCGGCTTAGGGCAATTCCTGACATTGGCCTTTAGGCTCCGGAAAGAGGGTTTTACACATGTATATGATGCGCATAGTAACATCCGGTCGAACATCCTTCGGGCCATATTTTTGTGCACTTTTTCATCGTGCAAATGGGTGACGCGTTATAAAAACCGGATAAAAAGGCTTCTGCTTTTTAAGTTTAGGCTAAATCTTTTCCCGAAGCCTTTCAGGGCTTTTGAGTCGTTCCAAAAGCCTCTTTCCAAATGGGGAATACAAAATTTTCCCCATTTGACCACAAATGTCCTGTTTCCGATGCAAGTACAAAACAAAGTAAAAGGCCTGTTAGACGGGTTTTGGGGTGATTCGACAAATTGGATCGTGTTGGTGCCTTCGGCTGCATGGGAACTAAAGCGTTGGCCGGTTGAGTATTGGATTAGGCTGATAGAGCTTTTGTCTACATATCGGTTTGTGGTCCTGGGCGGTCCTTCCGATACGTTTTGTGAGGAAATAGAAAAAACCGATCCGACCCGAGTGGTTAATCTGGCAGGCAAAACGTCACTTTTGGAAAGTTTCTGCGTGGTTTATAATGCCCCCTACGTTATAAGCGGTGATACCGGTTTCTTGCATGCAGCCGATTTGTTCGACAAACCGGGGGCAGCTATCATTGGCCCCACAGCTTTTGGGTTTCCTACGGGAGAAAAAATGAAAGTTATGGAAGTGGATTTGCCTTGTCGTCCATGTACCAAAGATGGCAACGTGAAATGTAAGCTCAAGGAATATAAAAAGTGTATCATGGATGTGAGGCCGGAAGATGTTGCGTCCGTTGCTTTTGATAGAAAAGCATCTTGTCGTTGTTAATTTTTTATCTGGAGTGCAGTAATTAATTTATTATACATAGTATTATGTGCTTGAACCCAGGAATTTCGATCGTTATCATTTCAAAGGATAACGAGAAAAGTATCGAAACTTGTTTAGAATCGGTTAAATGGGCTGACGAGATTGTTGTTGTTGACTCGGGATCCTCAGACCGAACGATAGATATCTGTAATCGATTTGGGTGCAAAGTCATTAAAACACCTTGGCTCGGCTTTGGCAAAACTAAAAGATTGGCTGTAGAAAATGCGGAATATGAATGGGTTTTATCTATAGATACGGATGAGGCTTGCTCTGTGGATCTGCAAAAGCGGATCATGCAAATTATATCTTCAGAAAAGGATGTTAAGGGGTATAGAATTAAGCGTCGAACTTATTTTTTGGGGAATGAGATCCGTTATTCAGGATGGCAAAAGGATTTTCCACTTCGGCTTTTCCGAAAAGAAAATGGAAACTTTAATGAAAACATTGTTCATGAGAGCGTTGAATTAAAAGGAAAGATAGGTGTTATAAAAGAAATAATGTTTCATTATTCATATCCGAATATGGAGATTGTTTTGGGAAAAATGAACTTATATACTAGTTTAGGTGCTAATAAAGCATTTTTGAAAGGTAAAAAGAGTTCGCTTTTGGGAGCAATTTTTAGAGGTTATTTTAAGTTTCTGAAAATGTACATTTTAAAGCTCGGGTTTTTGGATGGTGTTGAGGGATATATTTTGGCAAAGCAATCAGCTTTTGGTATTCTCGTAAAATACGTCAAGCTATACGAATGTCAGCAAGAGCATTTAGACTCCCAAATTGGTAAATAATCAATTAAAATGTTCAAACCCGGTTTATCCTACATAGCATATAAATTCATGGCATGAAGATCGTACTTTGTAATACCATCAGAAGTTGGGGAGGAGGGGAAAAGTGGCATTATGAGATGGCTTGCGAATTATCTAGAAGAGGGCATGAAATTTATTTTATTCTCCATCCCAACAGTGTTTTAGCCCAAAAAATAATGGGGCAGGCTATCGTTCCTGTAAAAATGAGCATAGGCAATTTGTCTTTTTTTAATCCAATAACGTTGTGTCGTATTTATCGTACGTTAAGGGGCATCATTCCCGATGTGCTGATCATAAATAGGCCTGCTGAAATGAAGGTTTTGGCTCTTATGGGCAAGTGTGCCGGTATAAGGCAGATTGTTTACCGCCGAGGTAGCGATGTGACTGTTAAAAACAATCTAGTGAATCGGTTTTTTCTTGAAAAAATGGTCAATAAAATCATCGCTAATTCCGAAGCAACGAAAAGGTCTTTGTTAATAACAGGAATGCATCTTGATAAAAAGATCCGGGTTATTTATAATGGGGTTGGAATTCCTTGCGCTGAAAGAGAGCATAATGTTTCTAAGTACCGGATGATTGTTGGGGCGGTAGGGCGGCTCAGTAAGCAAAAGGGATTTGATTTGTTGGTCGATATTGCCGCGAGCCTGAAAGAGAGAAAAGTAGATGGGGTTGAAATACAAATCGTTGGCGAAGGGAGTGAACGTGAAAATCTTGAAAGAGCTATCGCTGAAAAGGGATTGAGAGACTATTTGGTACTGAAAGGGTTTCGGGAAGATGTTGCAGGATTCTTAAACAGATGTGATGTGTTTGTTCTGACGTCAAGATATGAAGGATTCGGGTATGTGGTGGTTGAAGCAATGCTTTGTGGTTGTCCTGTCGTCGCGTTTGATGTCAGTTCTATTTCAGAAATCGTGCAGGACGGTAGCACAGGATATTTGGTACCTGCTTTTGATTTGGACCGATTTGTCGACAAAGTGGAATTTTTGATTGAAAATAAAGAATTGGGAATGGAAATGGGGCAACGTGGGCGACAGATCGCTGAGCAATATTTCTCTTTCGATGCATCTGTGGATCGTTTGGTGAAGTTCATCCAAGAATAGGCTTGCTATGTTTGCCTTGGTTTATAAGCCAATAGCTTGTCCTGTTTTTTCAAAATATTTTTTGAGGACTAACAAAGAAATAATACGTTCTTGCTTTTTATTGTTGAATTGCGCTACAAAACGTTGTGCATTTGCAATGATTTGTTTGGCCTTATGCGGATTTGCTGTAAAGTAAGTCAATTTCTCTTCTAGGTTGCTATAGTCATTTTTGATCGTAACAAAATGATAATCAGGGATTAACATGCCTTCCATAAACCATGTTTCAAATCTTGGTACAGGCATCACGGCTAACGAATTGGAAGACATGACCCATTTCAGATTGCTGGCCACATCGTTGCCTTCAAGACAAAGAATGTACTTATATTCCAATTGTTGTTTAATGGACATGTATTCGACCTCCCAATTGGGATTTTTTGCAGGTTTATTTATTTGACCAACATTGCACAATGGGTGTCCGTGGTATATTTCGAGAAATCGTTCCCTGTGCTTTTGATAAACTTTTCCTCGAAAAACCAGTAAATCCTTTTTGTGTTCAAATTTTATCGGATCATGTACAAAAAGAAAGTGTCTTATCTCATTTAGCTTCATCAAAATGGAGTTGGCATTATCTGGTTGTACAGGCCTACTTTTCACGATCGTTGGGACTTGAGGCACTTCGGTGACATCACCGAAACGAGTGGAAATAAAAAGATCTGGGTTGAAGCAACGTAAATATTTATAGGTATCGAAGAAATAAACTTTTTTCTTCTTGCTCATTTTTAGGTCTTTGATCCTACATGTAAGAAATGTCTTAGGGATAGGTGTTTGTAATTTATTGTAATAGTCGACTCTCGATTGAATATATTCCGAATCAAAGCCATCGAAATTCCGAAGTATTTTTTGAAGTTGATTTTTGAAAAGAAAATTTGGAAGAATCTGGGAAATATAATTTTTGAAATAATATCCAAATTTGTTGTTTTTGTATCGTCCCATTTTGTTTCGGTAAAAACTTAGACAAAATCAAAGAAAACCGTTGTTAAGGGTTAAATTCTTAAAATATTTTTCAATCCCAACTTCAAGCGGCAAAAAAGGGAACGAGAATCCAATTTCTTGCAACGACTTCGTGTCAGCTTGGGTAAATGTTTGGTATTTGCCTTTTAGATGCTCTGGGAACGGTATTGTTTCTATTGCACAATTTCCATGTAACGAAACAAAGATATTTGCCATATCCATAAACGAACGGGCCGTGCCCGTACCGCAGTTAAAAATCCCATTTTCGCCCGATTCGAAAATGTAAAGGATCACTTTCATGACATCTTCGATGAAAATGAAATCACGTAAAAATTTTTCACTGCCTTCAAAGACCTTTATTCTTCCATTTTCTTTGGCTTGGTTAAAGAAGTGGAACGGGACTGACGCCATGCTGCCTTTGTGGTTTTCCTGATAACCAAACACGTTAAAATATCGTAATCCAGCTACTTGGCTTTTTAATGGCAATGATAATGCCACGCGCCTTACATAATTGTCGAAAATGAATTTTGAAAACGCATATGCGTTCAACGGATATTCACAACGAGGTGTTTCGGTAAACCCGTTATCTCCGTTTCCATAAACCGAAGCGCTTGATGCGTAAATGAAATCTATTTGGTGCCCTAAGCAATAGTGAAGTATTGACTTGGAATATTCATAATTGTTTCTTATCAGGTAATTGGCATCTGTTTGAGTTGTGGACGAGCAAGCTCCCTGATGGAAAATGGTATCGACTTTTTGCAATGTTGGAAGGATTTCTAGAAAATCGGTTTTATCGACATAATCGATAAATTTTAACCGGTTTAAGTTCAGATACTTTTGCGATGATGCAAGGTTGTCTACAATTAAGATATCGTCAATACCTTTGTCATTGAGCGACTTTACCAAATTACTGCCGATAAAGCCGGCCCCGCCTGTCACGATGATCATAGCCCAGATATTTTATGTAGTTGGCAAAGATAAGTATATTGTGCATACAGCCAGAAATAAAAACCACCTCATCTTTGTGCGTGAATACACCGTTTTTGAGTTAAGGAATGTTTCTGTTACAAATTATTGTCGTTATTTTGTTACCCTTTTTAGTTTCCACGTTCGTTGGTAATTTATGGAGAAACCCACAATTCAGCAAAAAAAAGAGAAGTGAGAATATTGATATTGAATTCCATAGGTCGAAATAAATGGGGCGGCGGTGAAAAATGGATGTTGTTGGCCGCAAGTGGCTTGCAAGACAAAGGACATCAAGTATACATCGGGGGAGTGCGTAATTCCGTACTCCAACAAAGGGCGACCGATAGGGGAGTCGAGTTTGTTGCTGTTGACATACATTCAGATATTAGTTTGACGGGAGCAATCCAATTGTTCAGATTTGCAAAAACACATCCCCTGGATGTGATCATCGCTTGCCAAAACCGAGATGTCAGAGTGGCTGGCGCAATCCGTTGTCTTATTGGATACCCTTTGGTAATCAGCCGTCAAGGAGTAAAATTGATAGGGCCTTCTTTAAAGTACAGGTTTACCTATAAACGTTTTTGTGATGGGATAATCACCAATACCGACACTATAAAAAATGAATATGACAGTTACGGTTGGTGGGACAGTTCATTTGTAAAGGTGTTGTACAACGGGGTAGAAATCCCGTCGACAAAAATTGAACCGTTCGATTATCGTCAGTATATCCCGAAATCGGTAAAAGAGCCGAAAATTATTCTTTCGGCAGGTCGGTTTTCTGCTCAGAAGGGATTTGAATATTTGCTGGATGCCGCTAAAGAAGCAGTGACGGAATGCGCCGATTTGTATTTCTTTGTGGCGGGGCAAGGCAAATTGGAAAAGAAAATCCAGGCACGGATTGCCCGTTTAGGATTATCGCAACGGTTTTTCTTATTGGGGTTTCAGCCTGATCTTACGCCATTGTTTAAAGGTGCAAATCTTTTTGTTCTCTCGTCGCTTTACGAAGGAATGCCAAATGTAGTGATGGAAGCAATGGCCAACGGGGTTCCGGTTCTTTCGACTCAGGTGAACGGGGTTTCTGAGCTGATTAGGCCCAATGTTGACGGCATAGTTGTCGAAAGCGGCAATTCTCACGCATTGTCCAAAGGCATCATTGATTTTTTTTCCAAAGGGAATGGGTTAGAAATGGCAGAAAATGCGTTGCAACGCATTAGTAGCGAGTTTTCTGTAGATGTAATGGTCAATCATTTGCAGAGTTACATGAAGGCCAAATTTGCAGAAAAGCAAATTGCTAGTTGTCTGATTATACAAACGGCATTTATCGGAGATGTTATTTTAGCCACATCATTGGTCGAAGGTTTGAAAAAGCAGTATCCCAGTTGCCAGATTGATTTTTTATTACGTAAAGGTAATGACGGGCTTTTGGCTGACCATCCCTTGCTTCGTTCGGTACTTGTGTTTGACAAATCGGACGGAAAATACCGGAACTTATTGAAAATGATCAAAAAGATCAGAAGCAACCGCTATGATTTGGTTGTGAATGTACAGCGTTATTCTACCACAGGGTTGCTTACGGTACTTTCCGGAGCAAAGACGACTGTCGGCTTTGCAAAAAACCCATTGTCCTGCTTTTTCTCGCACCGCATAGAACACCATATGGATGCCATGTCGCGTGCGTCGCATGAGGTTGACCGAAATCAGGCCCTTATTGCCCGTTGGGCGGGAGATTTGGCTTTGAGGCCAAGACTTTATCCATCGGACAGTGATTTTGAGGCAGTGAAATGTGAGGGGGAATACTTTTGCCTGGCGCCCACATCGGTTTGGTTTACCAAGCAATTTCCAATTGAAAATTGGATTTTGCTTATCGACCGGTTACCTCATCAATACTCCGTGTTCTTGCTTGGAGGCAAAGGAGATGCCCAAGTTTGCGGGCAGATAGCAGAAAAGACTTTGCACCCGAAAGTGGTGAACAAAGCGGGGCAATTGTCGTTTTTGAAATCGGCAGCATTGATGGCTGGAGCAAAAATGAATTTTGTCAACGATTCAGCGCCATTGCATATTTGTTCGGCAATGAACGCCCCGGTGAGGGCATTGTTTTGCAGTACCGTGCCTGCATTTGGGTATACACCACTTTCCGATGATTCACAGGTTATTGAGTCAGACCATCAGCTGGATTGTCGCCCGTGCGGGTTGCATGGCAAAAGGACTTGTCCCCAAGGTCATTTTAAATGCGGAGATATTACGATTGATAAAATATTGAAAACCATTGATTTTATACCTCACTAACAATTCGATATGCTCAGAAGGGAAGATATAGAGATAATGGCCCCTGTCGGTTCGTACGAATCACTGATGGCAGCCATTCAGGGAGGGACCCAATCGGTCTATTTTGGGGTTGAGCAACTTAATATGCGGGCCAAGTCGTCGGCCAATTTTACCATTGCCGATTTGCACGAAATCGTACGCATTGCGAATGTACATGGCATTAAAACGTATCTGACGGTCAATACCGTATTGTACGATGACGATCTTTCCGTGATGCGCGCCATTATTGATGCGGCCAGGGAATCGGGGCTTACTGCTATTATCGCATCGGACCAGGCAGCCATTAGCTATGCCAATTCCATTGGGGTAGAAGTGCATATTTCCACTCAGGTGAATATTTCGAACATTGAGGCGCTCAAGTTTTACGCACGCTATGCCGATGTGGTGGTGCTTGCCCGCGAACTGAACATGGAACAGGTCGGGAAGATCCATAAGGCTATAGAAACGGATCAGATAAAAGGACCCAATGGCCAGCTGGTTCGCATTGAGATGTTTGTGCACGGCGCATTGTGTATGGCCGTGTCGGGCAAATGCTATCTGAGCTTACACCAGTACAACAAATCGGCTAACAGGGGCGGGTGCCTTCAAATGTGTCGCCGTTCATATGTGGTTATGGACAAGGAGACTGGCCATGAATTGGAAATCGATAATGAGTATATCATGTCACCTAAGGATTTGAAAACCATTGGCTTTCTCGATCAGATGTTACAGGCCGGCGTACGGGTGTTGAAAATAGAAGGGCGTGCCCGTTCGGCCGACTATGTGAAAACAGTGGTCGAATGTTACAATGAAGCTGTAGATGCCGTGGTCAATGGAACTTTTGGTACGGAAAAGGTGGCACAATGGGACCACCGTCTGGCCACGGTATTCAACCGTGGTTTTTGGGATGGCTATTATTTGGGGCAAACCATGGGCGAATGGACCCAAAGCTATGGGAACAAAGCTTCGAAGAGAAAAATATACATCGGTAAAGGAACCAATTATTTTCCCAACATTGGTGTCGCCGAATTCCTGCTGGAAACCCAATCGTTGAAAGTGGGGGAGGAAATTATGGTGACCGGTCCGACCACGGGCGTGTTCCACATGACGGTAGATGAAATCAGGGTCGATTTGGTAGCTGTAGAGAAGGTAGAGAAAGGAACCAGGTTTTCCATTGCTGTGCCCGACAAGGTACGTCGTTCCGATAAGCTATTTAAGGTGGTGGATACCAAAGAGTAAATTGAATGGAGGCACAAGGATATTTGGATAAGATGGAGACCGAACTCCGTAACGGGACGGTGCAATATGCCCTGAAGCTGGATGATTCGTTGACCGACATGAACAATCTGCTCGGGCAGCGCATCGAACTTTCTTTCAATGGGAAGATCCGGTGTGTTGGTTGTGGAAAGGTTATTTATAAAGCGTACGGGCAGGGCTTTTGTTTCCCGTGTCTTCAGGCATCGCCATTGGCCAGCGAATGCATTATGAATCCCGAAAAGTGCAAGGCGCATTTAGGCATATCGCGCGATATGGAGTGGTCAAAAGGACATTGCCTTACACCACATATCGTCTATCTCGCGTGGTCGAGCCACGTAAAAGTGGGGGTAACGCGCCAAACGCAAGTCCCGACCCGTTGGATCGATCAGGGAGCCTCACAGGCCATCCGACTGGCATTTGTGCCCAACAGGCATATGGCAGGTGTTATCGAAGTATTTTTGAAACAGCATTATTCCGATAAGACCAATTGGCAGCAAATGTTGGTGAATCGTGTACATGACCCGGTGAACCTTGTGGAGGAAAAGCATAAGGCATTGTCCTTATTGCCACCAGCATTAAGCCGATTTGCAGCCGATAGCGATGAGGTCACCTATATCCGCTATCCGATTGGCGAAGTCGGACAGAAAGTGGCATCGCTTGGTTTCGATAAACAAAAATCGGTGTCGGGCACGCTTACCGGCATCAAAGGACAGTATTTGGTATTCGATCACTTGTACGCGTTAAATGTACGTAAACATACGGGTTACGGAGTGGACTTGGCCTATTGAATCTGTATTTCGTAATTGTACAAGAAGAGATCTTTGCCTCCAACGATGAGATTGAAGTTTTCTGCGTTGTTGTTCATGTAGCCGATTGAAAAGCGTGACATACCAACCATTGGAAAACCGGGGAACAAACTTCCGTCGGCATTAAAAAGACATATTTGGTTGCTTTTTGTGGTCACGCCCACTTTCCGCTGGCCGTTGGGGAATGCGTAAATATCAGGCATCGACGTTAATCCCTCATCAAATTTTTTTTGCCAAACAACCGATCCGTCCTGGGTTACGAGAGCAATGGAATTTTCGTCGCCGTACAACATTGTTTTTTTTGCATTTTCAAACGGTTTTACCGTACACATTCCGTGGGGGACAAGTTGTGTATTGGTTTGGGAGGTCCTTTTCCCGGATAAATTAATGGTCAGGAGTTGTCCCTTGGCCGACATGGAGATGAACGTCCCATTTTCCGAAATCATGGCCAACGGTGAAATAGGAGGGGGGATGCTTCCCACTGATGTGCGTTCCCCACCTTTTCTGTCCAAAAAATAAAAGCGGTTATTGTCCGTGACGACAATAAAATCCTTGTCACCTATCCTGAAGTGTTGCACAGGCAGGCTAACCTCGGTTTCGGAACCTGGAAATTTCCAGTCGGGAAGTCTGTTTCCTTGTTTGTCGAATACTCTTACCGATTTATCGGAGCAGGCGACCACAAATCTCAAATTGTTGTCTTTCTCATAATCGAATACCGCCAAAGGGTTTGTGGCATTGCAAGGTAACTGTACCGGGAAGCTGCCCACATTGTTGCCGTTGAAATCAATAACATGGATTTTATCGCCTGCGGTGAATGCGAATTGTGTTTTTCCGTTTTTATAAAAATCGATGAATTGGATCTCACCAATAATCCGGGCATCGATCTTTCTCACCCAAGAGATAACGCCTAATGAACTTATCAAATAAATCTTGTTCGACAAATCTTGCACCAACATATCCCGTTGCCTGGTTTTGGGATTAAATACCAACAGCGGTTTCATAAGCATGGAAGTGTCGAGTTTGCTTTGCCATACAGTGACGGGATCTTGCTTGTAGTTTGGGGTGTAAAAAAGGTTGTTCGATACAAGTATGTTATTGTCGGTCAGTGTGAGTTGGAGGCCAAAACCATAAAAATTCGCAAGCTTGCCGGCCGATCCATGCAAAATGTTTTGGGCTTTGGGCTTAAGTTTGTGGGTAAGTAATGTGGGAAGGTATTTGGGGGAAACAAAGAAATTGAAATGGGAATTTGTTGGGAAAGTGGATGAAAATGATTTATATAATGGGTTGTTTAATAGTGTCTTGTCTAATATTCGTTGATACAGGAACCTTGTGATGGGAGCCACTGAATCGGCGAACACAATTTGGTTTTCAAAGAACGAAAAGTATTTGTCGGGGACCTGCTTGAATAAAAAGCCAAGACTTCCGGAAAGCATAGAGTCGGCCAAATTTTTATAAATAGGTATTTTGACATTTTCATTGGGTTCGTAGTGGGTATCAGGAATTAACGGGTCGATAAGCGAACCATAAAGAAAATCTTTTATTTGCTCCATGGCTTTTGATTGTCCTTCTGTCCCGAGAGTTAGGATCCTGTCGACGGATCCTTTGTTCGAAATGTCGGCCAAGCAGACGGCTCCGTAAAACAAGGCACCAATTGAGTCGTTGAGCGGACGGTATCCCAGTTTCGATATATACCGGGCTACGTTTTGTTTGATCAGCGTTCTGTCGGAACCAAAATTAAAGCACGAAGCCATAACCGTTCCCGAGGGCAAACTGTTCATGAGATTCGAAGGAGTCGGTTCTATTTGCGCAAAAAGACTTCCAAAAACGTTTTCGTCGGTTTTCCCTATCGAAATAAGGCCGGCAATACCCATCGATCTGGATTTTAAATCAATGTCGAGAGCGGCCCAGTTGCCAAATTTTTTAAAATCGACCTGGTACTTTGCCGGGTCAAGAGTGCCGGAAAGTACGGAGGTGAATTGTTCGAGGTTGATGAACAAACTGGCCGTCGACTCTTTGGATACGGTTCTTTCGACTGCCACAAATTCGGGATCGGACAAGATGCCAGAGCCGTTTCTTAGTTGTACGAAGGCTTCAGATACATTCTCTTTTTGGCGGCTAACCACAAGAACACCGTCTTTTATCCCTGAGAAAAAGGGGGAAGCGGAACGCGCGGGTTTTAATATGTACATGTCGCTTCCGTCCTTTTCTCCAACACTTTTCATCCATTTCGAAAATTTTTTCTGGGAAGCCACATCGAAAAATGCAAAGTAATAGGTGTAAGCCAAACTATCTCCGTTCGGAAGGATACTTATGGCACAGGGTCTGTCGGAGAAAAGCTCTTCGCCGCCCGGGTCGGTGAAGGGCAAGGAACGAAAAAACTCTATTTGTGATTTTAGGTCGCTGATCAATGCCGTCCACTCCAAGTCTTTCAACAAGCTATCGGCATCTGCCATTGCTTGCAATGTAGCGGGGATGCGATGGCTCAGAATTACTGCCGCTGCATTGGGCGAGACGGCTTTTAATGCCTGGTTTGGATCAAATTGCTTCAGATTTTGGAAACGTATGGCAATAAAAACCACCGTGACCAAAAGAAGCAGTGAAACCACGATCAAAACAACTTTCCTGAACATTGCCTGTTTGCTGTTATGGAGATGTTTGCAAATATAGGGCACTTTGTGCAATCCGAACACTATTCTGTATGCAGTTATTTAAAGGAGGTGATGTTCGTATCAGGTGCATTGTCGGCTTTCAACGGCTTATTCGGTAAAGCCAAAGATTGGCTCGTGGTGCAGTCTGCCCGTCCGAAGTGCTTAATGGGGCATCGGTTCGATGTAAAATATGATCGGGCAGGAGCTTTACCATTAAAAAACGAGCAGACGAAAGGCCAGAAAAAAGAGAGATCTTTGTGGTCTAAGTTATCCGTCTGACACAGAACTTCTTCCCTCATTCGGTAAGTTGGACAAGATGGTGTCTGGATGTGGGGTTCACGTCAATTCATTAAAAGAAAGTCGACATTTATGCCGATGACGATTTTGTGCCGAAAGAAAAAATTTTTACGGCAAGAAATGGGGAAAAGGTTTTGCGAGTTGGATAAATACCGGCAGATTCGCATAAAATAATGCAACCCATCATTTTTTAGACAAATGAAATGCGTTTAAATTTGATGGATTAAGAAAAAAATGTAACCCATGTACGGCCAATTTAAAAACCACCTTCAAAAAGAACTTGATACCATTCGCGAATCGGGTTTGTATAAAAATGAACGCGTGATCACTTCGGCGCAGAATGCTGAGATTACTGTAAACGGAAAAACCGTCCTTAATTTTTGTGCCAACAACTATTTGGGCTTATCGGGGCATCCCCGTGTGGTTGAAGCTGCGCAGAAAGTCATGTCGTGCCGCGGATACGGCATGTCATCGGTACGGTTCATTTGCGGGACCCAGGACATTCATAAAGAACTGGAACAAACCGTTGCCAAATTTTTTGGTACCGAAGATACTATTTTATATGCGGCTGCTTTTGATGCCAACGGTGGCGTGTTCGAGCCGCTATTTAGCGAAGAGGATGCCATCATCTCCGATGAATTGAACCACGCATCCATTATCGACGGCGTCAGGCTTTGTAAGAGTGTGCGTTATCGTTACAAACATGCCGACATGGCCGATTTGGAAGAGAAACTTATATCGGCACAAGAACAGCGTTTTCGCATTGTGGTCACCGACGGGGTATTTTCAATGGATGGCGATATAGCCAAGCTGGACGTAATCTGTGCGCTGTCCGAGAAATACAATGCACTGGTAATGGTCGACGATAGCCATGCTGCCGGCTTCATCGGTAAAACGGGGCGCGGTACTCCCGAATACCATCGTGTCGCCGACAAGGTAGACATTATCACCGGTACTTTGGGCAAAGCATTGGGGGGTGCCATGGGGGGGTACACCACCGGCAGAAAAGAAATCATCGATATGTTAAGGCAACGTTCGCGTCCGTATTTGTTCTCCAATTCGTTGGCGCCGGCCATTGTTGGCGCCTCCCTCGAAAGTGTTCCATATGTTGGCCGAAACCACTCGCTTGCGCGACAAGTTGATGGATAATGCCGCTTGGTTTAAAGCAAAAATACAAGCCGCCGGGTTTGACATTAAGCCGACAGATTCGGCCATTATGGCTCTGATGCTTTACGATGCCAAACTGTCGCAAGTTTTTGCCGCTCGGTTGCTCGAAGAAGGGATTTACGTGACCGGCTTCTATTATCCCGTGGTACCTCAAGGGCAGGCCCGTATTCGAATACAACTTTCGGCGGCGCACGAAAGTCACCACCTGGAAAAAGCCGTACAGGCATTCATTAAAATAGGCAAAGAGCTCGAAGTGATAAAATAATAATCTGATTATTAAAGGATAGGCTTTTTGCTTGCTTTTATTTATGGTAGGGATATCTGTTTGAACGATATCCCTTTTCTTCTCTATCTCCCAAAACGGAATAGTTGCGACAAATTGCCGCGACTGACCAAAATCACTATCCTCCACTGCCATTTATCATGATGCTTAACGCGCGGTTCTTGCTAATTTAGCCCTCATTGTAAAACTTACCTACTAAACCATACAACCATGATTATTGGTGTACCGAAAGAAATAAAAAACAACGAGAACCGGGTGGCTCTTACGCCCGGTGGCGTGCTGGAACTATCCAAAGCCGGGCATTCCGTGTATGTGCAATCGACCGCAGGTCTTGGTAGCGGCATTACGGATGATGAATACAAGAATGCAGGTGCAACGATCCTGTCTGACATCCAAAGTGTATATGCCAGGGCTGAAATGGTTATCAAGGTGAAGGAGCCTATTGCCGAAGAGTATGGCTTCATTCGTGAAGGTCAGCTGTTGTTCACCTATTTCCACTTTGCATCGAGTGAAGAATTGACCAAGGCCATGATTGAGCGTAAGGCTGTTTGCGTAGCTTACGAAACCGTAGAGAAAGATGATCATAGTTTGCCTTTGCTCATTCCCATGTCGGAAGTGGCTGGCAGAATGGCGATTCAGCAAGGAGCTCGCTATCTGGAAAAACCAGTGAAAGGGCGTGGGGTACTGTTGGGCGGTGTTCCCGGTGTGGCTCCTGGCAAAGTGTTGGTGATTGGTGGCGGCATCGTAGGGACACAAGCGGCACGAATGGCTGCCGGCTTGGGCGCACAGGTCACTATCCTCGACAAAAGCCTTGACCGGTTACGTTACCTCAGCGATGTGATGCCTGCCAATGTAGTAACTATGTATAGCAGTGAGTACAACATTCGTAAATTGGTGCAGACGCATGATTTGATTATTGGTGCCGTGTTGATTCCCGGAGCCAAAGCTCCCAAATTGGTTACGCGGGACATGGTATCCAGTATGCGTCCCGGTACGGTAATGGTCGATGTGGCCATTGACCAGGGCGGTGCGTTTGAAACCAGCTGTCCGACCACACACCAGGACCCTGTCTTTTTGATTGACGATGTGTTGCATTACTGCGTGGCAAACATGCCAGGTGCGGTACCGTTCACATCGACCGTGGCATTGACCAATGCGACTTTGCCTTATGCCATTCAATTGGCGAATAAAGGCTGGAAAAAAGCCTGTGCCGATAGTCTTGAATTACGTAAAGGCCTTAACATGATCGGAGGCAAAGTGGTTTACGAAGGTGTAGCCGAGGCATTTGGCTTACCTTTACATAACGTTGGAGAGTTTGTTTTAGGTTAATAAGTTGTTAGGTGAAAAGAAACCCGGTTATTGAAAAATAACCGGGTTTTCTTTTTCCAGGGTCGGATGAAAAATCAATAATTTTCCTCTACAATTTCCATGTAAGCCTTAGGCTTTAAACATGTGGGGCAGTTTTCCAATGCTTTTTCGCTTTCGTACGCATAACCACACTCACGGCAACGCCATTTTACTTTTTCGTCTTTACGGAATACTTTTCCGTCGGCTACGTTTTGGTACAGTTTGCGGTAACGGTTTTCGTGTTCTATTTCGGCTTTGGCAATCATGTTAAAAGCAACTGCTACTTTGGTAAAACCTTCTTGCTTGGCCACTTCGGCAAAATGGGGGTAAAGTTCACTCCATTCTTCGTGTTCGCCTTCGGCCGCAGCCAAAAGATTCTCGAGGGTTGTTCCCACTTTTCCGGCAGGATATGATGCGGTTATTTCCGTCATGCCTCCTTCGAGAAAGGAAAAGAAGCGGTTAGCGTGCGTCCTCTCCTGGTTAGCGGTTTCTTCAAAAATGGCAGCAATTTGTTCGTAGCCTTCTTCATGGGCTACCTTCGCAAAAAATTCGTAACGGTTGCGTGCCTGCGATTCGCCGGCAAAAGCTTTTAGCAAGTTTTTCTCTGTCTGCGTTCCTTTAATGCTCTTTTCCATGACAAATAATCAATTGGGTTACTTAAACGGGTCATTAAAAATGACTGACACAAGTTAACCAATTCATTACGTTTGGGAAACAAGCAATGTCGATTGAATGTAATTTGGATTTGATCTTGTTAAACACATTTATTTGCTGCCAAACAATATTCCGGCGGAAATAACCCAATGGTTTTGATGCCCATGAGGGTTTTGGGTGACCACATCAATGTTGTTTCCCCAATCATCTAATACATAAACTTGTTCTGGTTTGATATTTGGAATAATCTGGAATTTTATATCGATAAAGAGAAATGACCGTTTGGATGCTTTGACTAAGAACCCGGCTTGTGGTGCAAATCCGGGTTTAAGTGTACGGGTCTGGTACTTTACCGATGCATCGGCGTCGGTTCCCGAATAGGCCGATCGAAAGCTTAGGTTGTTCAACAGCCAATAGGCCCCAAATCCGATGCCTGTGTAGGGCATAAAACCCCTGTCGTCGAAATAATAACATCCGTGGATGGTTGACTGTAACATGGTATATGACAAAGCCACCTCTCCGTAACGGCTCACGTTCCAAAATCCCCTGTTTTGGCCCAATCGGGCATACGACATATCGACTCCTAATGACAAACGCTTGTTATAAAACCATCGTCCGTCAAATGCAATGTGAGGCCCGGGTTTTGCCACGTCGGCAAAGCCGATGTTAAACTGTTTTTCGCCCCAGTTGGACGGGATGGCTGCCCCTATACTGCCTCCAAAGTAGTATTTTGAAAAAGACTGACCGAGAAACTCAGTTGCCGGGAAAGATATTATGACTGTAAAGAGCAAATAACGAATCATGGGATGCATTTGTAACCTGTAATTGACCTGAAGCCTTATGCCCCGACCATACCGTGTCCGAGCGGAGAGCTTTCGTCACTGACCAACGATGCCAATATTTTTTCATCTTCGCTTAATTCTTCGTCCGACAATGTAATGGCCGTTTCAATTAATGCAAGATGCGAATATGCTTGGGGAAAGTTTCCCAACATGCGTTTGGTGTCAAAATCAAGATCCTCGCTAAATAATCCTAAATGGTTACCGTAAGACAAAAGCTGGTCGAAACGCTTTTTGGCCTCTGCCCGTTTACCTATCTTACACAAAGCATTGATCATCCAAAACGTGCATATGGTAAAGGCAGAACTGGGTTTTCCGAAATCATCTTCGTTTTTATAGCGGTAAAGTAATCCGTTGTGGGTTAAATCATTGGCAATGGCATCAACCGTTTTTCGAAAACGTTCATCGGTTGCTGGTAAAAAGCCATAGGTTTCCATAAGCAGCACCGACGCATCCATATCGTTGTGGCCGTAGGCTTGCGTAAATGCCTGTCGTTGTTCTGACCATCCGCGTTTCAGAATGTCGGCCCGAATCTCGTTGCTGAGCACGGTCCATCGTTCTTCGTAACGAGGTTGGTTAAGGATTTGGGCTATTTTCACGGCCCTATCGGCCGCCATCCAGCAAAGCACTTTGCTAAAAACAAAATGACGGTTTTCGTTACGCAATTCCCAAATTCCCCTATCGGACTTTTGCCATGTCCGTGACACTGTGCGCATAATGCTTCGCACCACGGTCCACAAGTCCTCTCCAAATTCAAGGGTAGTGGTGTACAGCTTAAAATGCTGGTAAATCACATCCATCAAAATGCCGTATATATCGTTTTGTTTCTGATGGTATGCGGCATTGCCAATCCTTACCGGACGGGAATTTTCATAACCGTTCAGATGTAGAAGCTCTTTCTCCGCCAGTTTGCGATCCCCGTCAATACCATACATTATCTGCATTTTATGCCCTTTGTCGGGCAAAAGCCCGATGACAAACCGAAGATATTTACGGGCTATGTTCACGTGCCCCAATTGTGTCATGATGCGGATGACCATTGAAGCATCGCGGATCCAGCAGAAGCGGTAATCCCAGTTGCGTTCTTCGCCAATAGTCTCAGGCAACGATGTGGTGAGTGCGGCCAATACGGCGCCCGTTTTATCATAGCTAAGCATTTTTAGCACCAATGCACTGCGTATAATCTCTTCGGTGTAATGTTTGAACCGGGTGGTACGTTCTGCCCAGTTGAGCCAGTATACTTTGGTGCGTTGTAATTTCAGATAAGTGCGTTGCAAATCCTGGGGGAGTAGCTTTTGGTTATAGCATAATAACATAAATCTGTCGCCGTCGATGGCGATGGCTTCGTGAGCCACAACCTTATCCCGGGGCAAGTCGGTGTATAAGTAAACCGATTCATAGTCGCCTCCTACGGTGTTTGCCTTGATGTAGCTGGGCCTTTCTTCCACGTTCGTTTGGGGCAGTGCATATTCCATACGTGGGTCGTAGTGGATTTTGATGCGGACACTTCCGCCCAGATATTTGATATACCGGACAATGTCGCATGGGTTATAAATCTCGCCCTTATCGGTCAGGTAGCGGGGCATAAAATCATGTATTTCGAAATGCCCTTTCTCGCAAACAAACCCTGTAACCAATATGTTGGTCCTAAAATCGTAATGTTGGTAGGTACGTTTCAACCCTTCGGCCTCAATGTCAAATGATCCTCCTTTTTGCCTATCCAGTAGTTTTCCGAAAACCGATGGGGAGTCGAATTTTGGCATGCAAAACCAATCGATCGATCCATCCTTTGATATCAATGCGGCACTTTTACAATTGCCGATCATGCCGTAAAGCAAATTGTTCATATTGCGTTGTTTTTTATGTTTTCTCCTTTCGATATGGCCACATGGAAGCGACTTGCTTTTTGTAAAATAGCCATTTTTTTTATATTTTGCGAGTATTGGATGGTTTTAATCCACATTCTTTTGCTTTGGTGCAGGTACACATACCCCCTTTTATTTATAAAACATCCAGGCAATCTCGTGAAAAATTAAAATTCAGCATTATGCAAAAGCTCCATATACTTTCAAATCGGTTGCCATATAGCATTGACAAAAACGGGGAATCAGTGGAATTAATTCCTAGTGTGGGCGGATTGGCCACGGGGATGAAATCGATTTACACCCAATATGATGGGATGTGGATCGGATGGCCGGGCGTTAAACTGGACGATTGTTCCACCCAACAGCTTATAGACATGAATGCCATGCTGAAGTCCGAGAACTGTGTCCCCGTGCACCTTACCCGCTCCGAAACATTGCATTATTACGAAGGCTTCTGCAATAAAACCATATGGCCCTTGTTCCATTATTTTACCCAGTTTGCCGAATATGATGCCACCGATTGGGAAGCTTATGTATCGGTAAACCGCAAATTTGCCGAAACCGCTCTTTCGGTTCTTTCCGATGGCGATTTTTTATGGGTTCACGATTATCAGTTGTTGTTGGTTCCACAAATGGTCAAAGAGGCCAACCCAACGGTGACCATTGGCTTTTTTTTGCATATTCCCTTTCCATCGTACGAAGTGTTTAGACTACTGCCTTGGCGATCAGAACTATTAAATGGAATACTTGGGGCCGATCTGATAGGGTTCCATACGTATGATTATGAACGTCATTTTTTTAGCTGCGTGCGCCGGCTTCTTGGCCACGATATTACCCTTAACCGGATCCATACATCCAATAGGGTCATATTGGTCGATGCGTTTCCAATGGGCATTGATTACGAAAAATTCAGTAACGCATCGGCACAGTTGCCCTTATTAAAGGAGCAGGAAAAATCGGAAATCCATTTGCAGCTTGAAAATCTTGCCCGTCTTGCCCCTGATCGTAAGCTGGTCCTTTCTATCGACAGGCTTGATTACACCAAGGGAATACCCCATCGGCTCAAGGCGTTTGCCGTTTTTTTGGAAAAGTATCCCGATTTTATGCAAAAGGTCACGCTCATCATGCTTTCGGTACCCAGCCGCAACACGGTGGAACATTACCAGGTATTGAAAAAGGAAGTTGATGAACTGGTCGGAAAAATCAATGGAAAATTTGGCAGCATTAATTATACCCCTATTTGGTATTTTTACCGTTCCTTACCGTTCCAAAATTTGGTGGAGCTTTACCACACGTGCGATGTGGCGCTCATTACGCCCGTTCGAGACGGCATGAATCTGGTAGCCAAAGAATACGTTGCGTCGCGAACCAATGGCAATGGGGTGATCATTTTAAGTGAAATGGCAGGTGTGGCTAAAGAAATGGGTGAGGCTATTATTGTAAATCCCAACAACGGCAGTGAAATAGCCGAAGCGATCCACCAGGCATTGAGTATGTCCGGTGAAGAGCAACGATTTCGGATGGAAAAGCTCCAATCGCGCATAAAACGCTACGATGTATTTAAATGGGCCACGGAATTTGTGCAGGCTCTCTACAAAGTACAAGCATTGCAAAGCGATATCAATGCCCATAAGTTGACTTTACCTATCATCCAAAAAATTGCCAGGCAGTATAAGGAGGCGCCGCAAAGGACAATTTTCCTCGATTACGATGGTACATTGATGCCTTTTTTCAAAAACCCGTTGGATGCCGTGCCGGATATGCAGTTGCTTTCTCTGATCGAACAACTGGTGTCGGATGTTCGTAACCAAGTCGTCATTATCAGTGGACGTGACAAAGAAACGCTTTCGAGATGGCTGGGACATATTCCTACCGTTCATCTGATCGCAGAACATGGAGTCTGGGTAAAAAGAGCCCGTACAACCTGGCAAATGCCACATGTGGTCAACAACAATTGGATGGATGGTATCCGGCCAGTGCTTGAAACCTTTGTCGATCGAACGCCCGGGACTTTTATCGAAACAAAGAACTTTTCGTTGGTCTGGCACTTCCGTAAAGCCGAGCCGGAGCAAGGCGATAAGCGGGCCAATGAGCTCAAGGATGAACTTACGAACCTGATCGCAAACATGAACATTGAGATCATGGAGGGAAATAAAGTGATAGAGGTGAAGTGTGGTGGTGTCAACAAAGGAAGTGCGGCCCTCCAATTTCTGGGTAAAGATGAAGTACCTTTTATTTTGGCAATTGGCGATGATTATACGGACGAGTATATGTTTCGTGAATTGCCAAAGCATGCGGTAACGGTTAAAGTAGGAACTTCTTTGACCAATGCCACTTACAAGACCGAAACTGTTGAACAGGTCAGAAACGTCCTTCAAACGCTGGCCGACTGGGAATGACGTCCATTTTCAATGATCGTTGCAAGGTAGCATTTCATCAAGTTTTTTCGACATATCGTAAAGCAATTTGTTCAACATCAAATATTTTGGACTATTTCACGTTATGTATTAAACCGTTGTTATGCGACCAAGCGTTCACATATTGCTGCTTTTGCTAATGGTTTTGTCCATCTGTAGTGCCGATTTGTTTGCCCAATCAAACAAACGTCACAAGGGGAAGAAGCGGACAAGTAAACGGGAGATTGCAAAAAAACAGCAGGAAGCTATTGAAAAGCAGGAACGGGAAACTCCTTTTGCCCCACCCAGGACTTTCAATCCTGATGCGAAAGACTTTCGGGATGATTATATTTGGAAATCGCAGACAGCCGGCATTGTTTATCCTAAAGCCGGAAACATAAGCATCATCGAACCATCTAAATATGCTTTGAACCCTACTTTCCAGCTTGAAGCCATTTTTCCGTTGGAGTACCATATCCCCAATCTATTTGTTAAAAAACTGTGGTATGACACCCCAGATTGGAAAATTGCGTCCCGCCATGGTTTGTATTCGGCTACTAATGGTTTCAAATGGATGCAAAAAAGACAACATTACAGTTTTGTCGATAGCCTGGCACGAATTCCCAATATTTTGTCGGTAAAAAACGAACTGATCGTGAGCCGCGCTTTTTCAAAAACTTATGGATGCAGTGGCCGACAGCCTTATTTAATATTGACGGGTTCAGTGGGATTGGACTTTGGAATACCGTTGGGAGATAACGACCTGACCCAGATTGACCTCCATTTCTTTGCTGTCAGAAGTCCTGCCCTGACAGCAAAAGGGTATACTGCAAACGTTTTGGCCAGAGCCGATTACCAAATCAATTCAATTTTATTTACAGGTACTTCGTTACGTTATCTGTTCGGGACATTTTCAGGTCATGATGCCGTAGAGCAAAAAGCTTGGATCGAAGTATTGCTGCAACACAACATTGGTTTGTCGGCGGGATATGCACTGAGCTTGGGCAATTATGGCACATCACACAACCTGGGCTTTATTCCGGTTATTGATGTGTGCTGGTACTTCGGTTCAAAAAGAGGGCATCAAAAAGGTCTGTTCGAGAAAAAGATGTTTTAAACAAACTACGCAATTAGGCTTCCAAATAGCCAAATGGCAATCAGACAAATAATTATGACTTGAGCCAAAAGAAATCTATTCGGAATATCCATTGATGTGATACGTTTAACCCAAAAATTCAAAATTATCGCTTTCATAGTGATCTTGTTTACGGTTAGAGGATTAATGGGGGTTTGAAAAATTAGTTAAAAAACGTTTAATGCATTAAATTATTGCATCGTAAATTGGATGTATATTGCACTTTTTTCACTGCAATATCCTAATAATCAATATAAAATAATTCTCGCCCAAATAACCCAGTGTTTCTTTGACGTAACAAATTCCAATTTGGTTGCGTCTCACCATTGTATTGCATTGTATTTTGATGGGAATAATAGGAACTTGACATTTGAAACCATATTTGAGATGCAGTTGTTATTTGTTTAATTTGTGATTAGCGATTGCTTTGTGATGCAGCTTTAATTAAAAACGGAAATATGTCGTCATTAAAATTTGAAACCCTGCAACTGCATGCCGGTCAGGAAGTGGATCCATCTACTCTGTCACGGGCCGTACCCATCTATCAAACTTCATCGTACTTGTTTAAAGACGCTGACCATGCGGCCAATCTTTTCGGCCTTAAGGAATTCGGGAACATATACACCCGTATCATGAATCCTACGACCGATGTATTTGAAAAACGAATAGCAGCCCTTGAAGGAGGGGTGGCTGCTTTGGCCACTTCATCGGGACAGGCAGCTCAGTTCTTGGCGCTTACCAATATTCTTCAAGCTGGTGATAACTTTGTGTCCACATCGTATTTATATGGTGGGACCTATAACCAATTTAAAGTACAGCTCAAACGGTTGGGTATTCAGGTCAAATTTGTGGAAGGCGATGACCCAGCAGATTTTGAGGCGGTCGTTGATAGCAAAACTAAAGCCATTTACCTTGAAACCATTGGCAATCCCAGATTCAACGTTCCCGATTTTGAAAAGATTGCTGACATTGCCAGACGTCACCAAATACCATTGATTGTAGACAACACTTTTGGTGCAGCCGGTTACCTTTTCCGCCCATTGGAACATGGGGCCAACATTGTGGTCGAATCGGCAACTAAATGGATTGGCGGCCATGGGACTTCCATCGGAGGAGTCATTGTCGATGGTGGCAATTTTAACTGGGCAAATGGGAAGTTCCCGATGTTTACCGAACCCTCGGAAGGTTACCACGGACTCAAGTTTTGGGACGTATTTGGTGCCGGCGGTCCGTTTGGCAACATTGCTTTTATTATACGTGCACGTGTCGAGGGACTCCGGGATTATGGTCCTTCCATTAGCCCGTTCAATGCGTTTTTGCTGTTGCAAGGGATCGAAACGCTCTCGCTCCGCATGGATCGCCATGTATCGAATACGTTGGAGATTGCAAAATGGCTTGAATCACATTCTGCGGTGCAGTATGTCAATTATCCCGGACTAGAGAGCAGCGGTTATCATGCGTTGGCAAAGAAATATTTAAAACGTGGATTTGGTGGCGTGTTGACCTTCAAAATTAAAGGCAATGCTGAAAATGCCGATAAACTCATTTCGAATCTAAAGTTAATCAGTCATTTAGCTAACATCGGAGATGCCAAAAGCCTTATTATCCATCCAAGTTCGACCACACACGAACAACTATCGGTCGAAGAACAAAGGGCTAGTGGCGTAGAACCGGGTTTACTGAGGATTTCTGTTGGTTTAGAGCATATCGATGATATTAAAGCCGATTTACAACAGGCTTTTGATTCGCTATAATTTATTTGCTTATGTGCCCAAAACGAAAAAACTCGAAGTTCTCTTCGAGTTTTTTCGTTTCATACGTGAGGAGATCATTTGTTCAAAGCTTCTGCTCCCCCTACTATTTCTAATATTTCGTTGGTAATAGCAGTTTGGCGGGCCTTGTTGTACGCCAGTTGCAAATCTTTTAACAGTTCGGAGGCGTTATCAGTTGCCTTATGCATACTGGTCATCCTGGCTCCATGTTCAGCAGCCAACGACTCCAGTAAACACCCGTAAAATGATGTTTTTATGGCTTTAGGCACAATACTTTCCACAATTTCTTTTTTGCCAGGTTCGTATATGAAATCGTGAACCGGCTTTTTAAGCCTGGCAGATGGGATTTCGATAGGCAAAAACTGTTTTACGGTTGTATTTTGCGAAGCTGCGTTGACAAATTCATTGAACACGAGCACCACCTTGTCATATTCGCCTTTCAAATACTTGTCCATTAACATTTCTGCAATTTCTGAACTTGTATTGAAATTAAGGTGCGAATAGAGGTCATTGAATTCGTGCATCACTTTTCGTCCGTGAGACCTTACCATCTTTGCCCCTTGCTTGCCGATGGCTACCACATCGATGGAACCTGTCGATGCAGCTGGTGCAAGATCACTTTGCATGGTCCGTTCGGCCAACTTTACCACGTTTGAATTAAATGCACCACATAGGCCACGGTTCGAAGTGATAACAACTATCAATGTTCGGTTCGAATCCCTGACCACCGAAAAGGGGGATGAAAAATCACCTTCCAACGCGCCTAGCAAATCGGCCAAAATTGTTTCAAGTTTTGATGCATATGGCCGAAAAGCCACTATCTGGTCATGCGCTTTACGGAACTTGGCAGCCGATACCATTTTCATGGCACTGGTAACCTGCCGTGTTGTTTTCACGCTCCCAATACGTACGCGTATGTCCTTTAAATTAGGCATTTTCTTATGTTATTCATGCTTAATGTACCTTGAAGCCACATCGGCTGCAACTTTATCCAACACGGATGATACCTGATCGTCCAAAACGCCATCGCCTAAATTTTTGAGTGTTTCGGGATAACTTAGTTCCAGCATCTCAATAAAATCCCTCTCAAAATCCTTGATCTTATTCTCGGGTACATCACTCAAAAGGCCCTTGTTCCCACAATAGATAATAGCTATTTGCTTATCGACCCGTATGGGCTGGTATTGTGGTTGTTTCAGTATTTCAACGTTTTTACGGCCTTTATCCAAAACGTTCATGGTGGCGGCATCCAAATCGGAACCAAATTTTGAAAAGGCTTCCAGTTCCCGGTATTGGGCCTGATCAAGTTTCAATGTTCCGGCCACTTTTTTCATCGATTTTATTTGGGCGTTGCCGCCTACCCGCGAAACAGAGATACCAACATTGATGGCTGGCCTAATTCCGGAGTTGAACAGACCGCTTTCCAAAAATATCTGTCCGTCGGTGATCGAAATCACGTTGGTGGGGATATAGGCCGACACATCACCAGCTTGGGTTTCGATAATCGGTAATGCAGTCAATGATCCGCCGCCTCGCACTTTGTCCTTGATAGAATCAGGCAAATCGTTCATTTTGCTTGCAATTTCATCGGAATCGATAATTTTTGCCGCACGTTCCAACAATCGGGAATGCAAATAGAAGATATCACCAGGATACGCTTCACGTCCGGGCGGACGACGCAACAACAACGACACTTCGCGATACGATACTGCTTGTTTTGAAAGGTCGTCGTACACAATGAGAGCCGGACGCCCGGTATCCCTAAAGTATTCCCCAATGGACGTTCCCGCAAAAGGAGCGTAAAATTGCATGGCTGCCGGATCCGATGCATTGGCCGATACGACCACTGTGTAATCCATGGCACCATGTTTTTCAAGGGTATTTACCAATTGGGCTACGGTTGATCCTTTTTGCCCAATGGCCACATAGATGCAATACACAGGCTCTCCTTTGTCGAAAAACACTTTCTGGTTAAGGATTGTGTCAATGGCAATGGTCGTTTTCCCTGTTTGGCGGTCACCGATGATCAATTCACGTTGGCCTCGTCCAACCGGGGTCATCGCATCGATTGCTTTGATACCCGTTTGCAAAGGCTCTTTTACGGGTTGTCGGAACAAAACGCCCGGAGCTTTGCGCTCAAGGGGCATTTCGAAAAGCTCGCCTTTTATGGGGCCTTTACCGTCAATGGGGTGGCCGATGGAATTGACCACGCGCCCCAGCATTCCTTCGCCCACGTTAATAGAGGCAATTTTTCCGGTACGCTTTACCAGATCGCCCTCTTTTACCTGTTGCGATGCACCAAACAAGACAACGCCCACGTTATCCTGCTCAAGGTTGAGCACGACACCCATGCAGGTTTCGAGCTCAACCAATTCGTTTGATCTGACACTGTTGAGCCCGTACACACGGGCAATACCGTCGCCAACTTGCAATACGGTTCCTACATCTTCAAGGTCCGAGGATGTTTGAAATCCTTCAATTTGCTTTTTGAGTAGTTCCGATATTTCCGAGGGTTTAAAATTTTCCATTCTTTGTTGATTCCGTTACGGTTTTACAATGGGCCTGTAATTGCCTACAGCCAAAAGGTTATTGTGCAAGCAATTGTTTCTGAATCGTTTTAAGCTTGGATGAAATACTTGTATCTGCCAGTTTCCCATCCACCAATAGGGTGAATCCTCCGATCAGTTCTTTTTTTTCCTTTACGCTCAGTTCGATTTGACTCTTTAGCAACGTCTCCAGTTGGGCCTTTAGCTTCGATTCGAAATCGGCATCGGGTAAAGCAGCTGCAGTGTACACCACACGTAAAATGTGCTGGTCCTTTCGAAACATGTCACCGTAGTTACGAATGATTGCACTTAAATGCTCTTCACGTTTTTTGTCCAATACCAAATGCAAAAACTTGAGGGTGAGAGGATTTATCTTGCTGGCAAACAAGGAAGACAGGATTTGCTTTTTCTGGCTTTCCTTGAACAACGGATTGGCCAGAAACCCCTTTAATTCTTTATTGCCATCTATAACCGATCCCACAAGCAACAAGTCATTGTTCACGGAATGTTGAAGTCCTTGTCCTTTTACAAGCTTGAACAAGGCCTTCGCATATCTGACCGATATTAAGCTATGGTTCATCCAGAAACTATTTATTTAAACCAATTGGCCGATTCTGCGGCTTATCTGGTGGGGTCCACCGACAGCGGAATGCTTTCCATGGACATATACACTACTTTGGTTTTAAACACAGATGGCAACAAAATATTATTGCTTATTCCCATCTCTCCAAAAAACGTAAAGAACAGTGTTTCACCCGACAACAATAATTAGTTGAAATTTACCTCTTTCAACAATTGTTCTACTAACAATTGTTGTTTTTCAGGATTTTCCAACTCTTTTTTCATCAACACCCCTGCCATTTCAACGGAAAGTACAGCAACTTGCTTTTTAAGGTCTTCGATTGCTGCGGTCTTTTCGGCTTGAATCAGCCTGCGGGCATCTTCGAGAATTTTGTCAGCTTCGGTTCTCGCCACATTTTTTGCGTCAGCCACAATGTTGTCGCGCAATCGTTTGGCTTCCTGAAGCATGTTATCTCTTTCGACACGAGCCTCTTCCAACTTCACTTTTCTCTCTTTGTCGAGGTTCGCCATTTCCATCCGGCTCCGTTCGGCTTCCTTCAGCGAATACTCAATGGTTTCCTCCCTGCGTTTCAGGCCCTGCAGAATAGGTTTCCATGCGAATATTCCTAACAACAGCACCAGAATGGAGAACGAGATCAAGGACCATATCAGTAGCCCCGGCTCTGGAGTAATTAAATTCATGGTTCAAATTTTATTACAAGAATGCTGCCGCCACAATTGCAAAAAGACCAGCTCCTTCGATCAATGCTGCAGCAATAATCATGACGGTTTGGATTTTTGAACTGGCTTCGGGCTGACGGCCGATAGCGTCCATGGCACCTTTTCCGATAAAACCAATTCCCAATCCCAAACCAATAAGTATTAATCCAAGACCTACAGGGGTTAAATTTACAACTTGTTCCATTTTATTATTTATTTAAACGATTAATGTGAATCTTCGTGTACTGCCAGACCAATAAACAATGCGGTGAGCATGGTGAAAATAAACGCTTGCAGGAATCCTACCAGCAACTCCAGTACCATCATAAACACCACTAAGATTATCGAAACCGGTGCAAAAGCTAATGACTGTACAGCAAAAATGATGGACAAAAGGCTTAATATGATGATGTGGCCTGCCGTAATGTTGGCGAATAAACGCATCATCAATGAAAATGGTTTCGTAAAAATCCCAATAATTTCAACGGGTACAAGCAACGGAGTAATCCAATAAGGGACCCCCGGAGGTGCCACGATGTGCTTCCAGTAAGACTTAGAGCCACTAATGTTGGTAATTAACAATGTGATAACCGATAACAATGCTGTGATGGCTATGTTTCCGGTTACATTTGCCCCGCCTGGAAAAAAAGGCACAAGTCCCAACAAATTGTTTATCCAAATAAAAAAGAAAAGGGTCAATAAGTAAGGAACGTATTTGGCTGATTTTTCTTTTCCGATCATCTCTCCGGCAATATCGTCGCGGACGAACAAAATCAACGGTTCCATTAGCGACTGGGTTCCCCGGGGTTTTACCATTACGTTACGGTATTTACGGGCAACCGAGAAGAATAAAGCCAGCAAAATGGCGATTGCAATCCACATTCCCACCACGTTTTTGGTTATTGACAAATCCAAGGGGCGGCTATTGGTTGGATGTCCGTGATCATCGAGGAAGATCGTTCCTTGGCTGTCGGTTTTGTATATTTTTTCGTGGTGGAGCACAAAATGGGTACCGGATTTGGTGACCACTTTATTTTCACGTTGGAACTCTCGCGAAGAAAAAAACGATAAATTGCCCTCGTCCCATAAAATAATGGGCAAAGGCAAGGTAATATCGACGTGTTCACTTTTAAAAATGGTCCAACTGTGCGCATCGGAAATATGGTGCATGATTAATTCCACCGCGTTGAACTTTTCTCCTTTTTCCGGACTGCTTGCCAATACTTTCGGGAACGAAAACAACGTCAGGGCAGTCAGTAAAAGCAACTTGTTAATATGACACTTCACAATGGCGGGTATTTTCTGTATTAATATTCAATTATTGCTACCGGATAGAACTTTTTTCTTTGTATGTAATTTTGACAATACGAAAAGAATAAAGCCCTAAATAGATAAAATAACTAACGACAAACAGCAAAATTTGCGAATTGGTTAATAAAACTTCATGGCGATTAATGTATGCAACTGTTAAAAAGACGAGTAACAGTTTGGTGGTCAAAACGCCTATGTAAAAAAAGCCTTCATTGCCCGACAGTCTCCTTCTGAATAAAAAAAATACCGCATCAATAAAAGTATAAATAATTACAAAAATTACTTGACCAGTTATTGACACTGACAGTTCTTCCGGGAAAAACAAATAGGTTCCAAAAGTAATGGCCAACGCCGTTGTAATAAGAACCGATAGAAAACGAAAACAATCGAAAGTTCTGTCAAAGAATTTTTTCTTGCGATTTAACAGCATTCGGTTGGGCTGATTGGCTGTTCATGTTACATGTACCTGCAAATATGGCACCCGGTTCAATGGATAATTTACCGATATTAATTTCGCCATTGACCTTTGAACTGGCTTTTAGCGAAAGTAACTCTGTGACGTTCAGCTTTCCCGATAAGACACCGGAAATTTCGGCGTTAACACAGTGGATTTCACCCTTTACAAAGCCGTTACTGCCGACAACGACTTTCCCTTTTGATACGATATTGCCTTCGATATTCCCGTCGATACGGATATCGCCGTTAGTCTCGATATTCCCAACTATTTTGGTTCCAGGCCCTATCATGTTGGGTAATTTACTTTCAACTTCAAACGTTTTTCCCATGTTGATATTTTTAGAAAGCTTACGAAATTACCATTTTTATTGATTAATGAAAATGAAAAATCCGAAAAATCGTTTGGTGTGAATTTTGGCCAAAGTCCGGATATATCCCTAAATGCGTTGAAATAAAGGTAGTTCAGACGTTGTTTTTTAGGCTACTTCCAAAAGCATTTTTAATTTTTCCAGTTGCCGAACCTTATTCACCTGCCTTAACCGCTTGGCGGTAGATGTGTAATATTTGTGGTTTTTGATAAACTCATATTGTGTTTGTATCCACTGTCCTTCCTCTATACTTATTCCATTGGCGGTCATTTCGAGATATAATTGGCGGGACAAATGTACATAGTCGGAACGTCCCAGATAATCCAGATCGGCATCTTTAATAATCTCTTCGAGAATATTATTGGGGATTTGATCGGTACGTGTTGCCATGACCAATTCGATGACACGATCGATCTGGTGGGGAGAATATTTGAATTTTGGCAAGATCTCTTTGGCAAGGGCCGTGCTGTTTGCCTCATGGTTGGGATAAGCAATCAGAAACCCGATGTCATGGAGCAATGCCGCGGTTTTCACAATCAGCAGATCACCTTCGCTTACTCCCTCGCCCCGGGCCAAGACTTCGGCACGGGTCAAAACATTCACGGTATGTTCTAAGTTATGGTATACGAGCGATTCTCCGAGTTCCGTTCTTAATCGCCCCAATACAAATTCCTCAAGATCGCCAAACCGCATATGTTGGAGCCGGATCATGAAATCTTCGTTAGGTTCAAGCCCTAGGTTATCTCTTGACAATTCAGGGATGATTCCTTTCACAAAATACATGTCGGTTTCGCCTTTATATTTTATGGGCATTTTTCCTCTATATTGGCAAATAAAAAAATCACGTATATACTGGTATGTGACCCCAGTGATATTTATTTCCCCCGCTACGCCTGAAGATTCCATCCGTGATGCAATGTTGACGGTATCGCCCCAAATGTCAAAAGAAATCTTGACCCGGCCTACCAGGCCGGAGACCACAGGTCCTGTGTGGATCCCAATGCGTAACTCCCATACGTTGCTGGTCGTATCGTTGCCCTGGTTTTCTTCCTTCATAAATTGTTGCATTTCTACGGCTGCAAGTATTACTTCTATTGGATTGGTCCGGTTGTGGTCAGGTATCCCCCCGGCACACATGTAGGCATCGCCGATAGTTTTGATTTTCTCGATTCCGTACTTTTCTACAATCTCGTCGAATTTAAAGAAATACTTGTCTAACTGGTCGACTAAAAATTCGGGATTTATGTGCTCCACTATCTTTGTAAAACCTTGTATATCGGCAAATAAAACCGTTACCTGTTCGTATTTGCGGCTGTAAGTTTTGTGGGATTCGGCAACTTGTTTTGGAATTTCATGTTTTGAAGGAACGGCGTCTTTGATTTGCTTCATTCGATATTCCCGTTCGACTTCCTGTCGAACCTCTTTCCTTATTCTGCCTAACAGTCTGGATTTAAATAATCGCCAAAAATAGCTATAAACAAAAAAGGAGATAATCAGTAAAGCAACCGCAACTACAAATGGCCACCATGTACCAATTGCAAGAAAAAACACACCCTTGGTCATTGTATGTGACAGTTATTTTTTACCACGTAAACATGTTCCTTGTTACTAAGGCAAATATATCGGAAAACTTATCTCAACAAAGACTTTCCATTTGCTTGGTAATAATTTCAAAAGTAGTATATTAGTCGTTAAATATAGAACATTCATTTATGTATTTATGAAAACTTCCGGTAACAAAATTGTTGTGCCTTACGATTTCACCGACATTGCTGATTATGCCGTCGCCCATGCCGCGAAATATTCAACGCAAATAAATGCTGGCATTGTTTTGTTGCACATCGTAAAAAAGCAGACTCCCGAGATTATTTCCAAGCTTGAGGAAGTGGCTCAGAAAACACAGAACCATTTGGGTGTCAGGCCAGAGATTTCGGTTAAAGAGGGGACAATTTTTAAAACAATCACCCAGGTCGCCGAAGAGTTAAATGCAGTACTTATCGTTATGGGTACGCATGGGATTAAAGGATTACAAAAATTAACCGGGAGTTGGGCCTTAAAAGTGATTGTGGGGTCACGGATTCCTTATATTGTGGTCCAAGAACCTCCAAAAAACAAAGAATTTGCCAACGTCGTGTTTCCTGTTGATTTTAAAACGGAGAACAAGGAAAAACTGAAATGGCTGGAGTTTGTTGCATCGTTTCTGAAAACAAAAATATATTTGTTTTCAAATGCCGGCAAAGATGGTGCCGTAGATGGGCGTACTAAAGCCAACGTCGTTTTTTCCAAAAAATTTCTTGACGAAAAACGAATCAATTACGAATTGGCCATTTCGGAAGGATCCGGGTCATTTGCCCAGGAGACCATCAGCTTTGCCCAAAAAATTGATGCCGACCTTATAATCGCAATGACGACGAGGGATATCGCATTTCATGATTATGTGCTGGGTGCACAGGAGCAATACATTATTGCGAACGAGGCCAAAATTCCGGTACTAGTGATCAATCCCCGCACTGATTTGATGAAGTATGGTTACGGTGGGTTCAATTAAAACGGAACTACAACAGGCATTATATTTAAACATGTTTGAAAGCCGCCAAAATTGGGCGGCTTTTTTGTTGGAATCTTTTAATACTTTTACAGCTATCATTACGTTATTATATTGTATGGAACTTGTTTTTGCCACTCACAACCAACATAAACTTGAAGAATTGAAAAAGCTCATGCCTTCAACCATTAAGCTGTTGTCTCTTAACGATATCGGAGAATATGAAGAAATACCCGAAACCGGGAATACGCTTACGCACAATGCATCGCTAAAAGCATGGCATGTGTTCAACAAATTTGGGAAGAACTGCTTTGCCGATGATACAGGGCTTGAAGTGGAGGCACTGAACAACGAACCGGGTGTTTATTCTGCCCGTTATGCAGGAGAAGAGAAGAATCCGGAAAAGAACGTGGCCAAATTGCTTTCAAAACTAGAAGGTAAGATAAGTAGAAAAGCTTGTTTCAGGACTGTCATTTCATTGATTATTGATGGGCGTGAATATTTGTTCGAAGGTTCGGTGGAAGGAGAAATAGAGACGGAGCCTAAAGGCGGAAAAGGATTTGGGTACGATCCTGTTTTTAGGCCTTTGGGGTTTGGACAAACTTTTGCCCAGATTGACATAACTTTGAAAAACAAAATCAGCCATAGAGGGAGAGCTGTTGAAAAGCTCATGTCGTTTCTTGCCCAAGATTTTAAATAGCTGTAAGCCAATAAATATAGCTGTAAGTTGTTTATGTGTTGTAAGGTGGGTAATTATTAAATATGGATATTTTGAAAATTCCCACAGCTCTATTGGAATGTCATTGTGTTAATTTAAACGTTTTACCTGTGAGATTCAAGTTTATATTCTCCGTCTTTTTCTTATTCTTTATTCCGTTTTGGGGAACATTCGCACAAAATGCGTTGGGATCATGGTCTGACCATATGTCGTATCACAATTGTGCCAATATGTTTACCAACAAAAAATGGGCTTATGGCTTAACCTCATCGGGAATTATAAGGGTGAACGAAGAGTCTGGCGAGATAAATAAATTTTCGAAAGTTAATCTTTTAAGTGATACTGATTTAAGTGCTTTTTTACCCTTTGGCGACGATAACGATTTTTTTGTGGGGTATGGCAATGGGAATATTGATATTTACCAAAACGGCAAGTTGTACAACATTCCCGATATCAAAGAGAAAACCATTTCGGGGAGTAAAAGAATCAATCGGTTTAAGCTTATTGGCAATTACGCATATGTGGCGACCGATTTTGGAGTCGTGGTTTTGGATTATTTAAAAAAAGAGATCAAAGATACGTGGAAACTGGGAGAAGATAACAGCAATAAGGGTTGTTACGATGTGGCGCTGCACAACGATATTTTTTATGTCGCAACAGCAAGCGGTTTGTATAAAGCGTCTGCTTTTAGCACGGTTCTCTCGTATTTTGCTTCGTGGTCGTTGGTTTTCGGTAATAATAAATGTGCCGGTGTTGACATTTTCGACAACAAATTAATCGCAATTTATGTAACCGGGGATGCTTCTTTTGTTCTAAAAAAGTTAGGGGATGATGGTTGGGAAGATATAACTGTTTACAATGAGGCGTTCAAAAATTTTTTTGTGTCCAAAAATGTCTTGCTTATTATTTCAGGAACGGCGATAAGATTTTTGAACAATAGCTTGATCACCTATCGAACAAAGTCACAAGACTATTTTATCAATGAAAAAAAGCAAGTGGCGTATTTCAGCTCTGCCGCATTACCGGCCAATGGCGACCATTTTTGGATATCGGATACTTCTGCCGGGCTATTGAAGGAACTTCCTTCCGGGGTGAACGAGATCTTTACGCCCAGCGGCCCGTTAACCAATTATTGCCATGATCTTGCACATTCAGGAACCAAGCTTTACGTTGCTCCGGGAATACAAACGGAAAGGTGGTTCAAAGGAAATTTGTCGGCGCAGATTTATCTGTACGATGGACAATGGACCAACATTGCTGGCAGCACAAACGATTCGCTTAAGGCGTATTCTGATATTTACTATGTTTCATTAGATCCGGCAAATACCGAACATGCCATGTTTTCATCGTGGGGCAATGGGGTGTTTGAAATATTGAAAGATAGTATCGTCAGGACTTATAATCCTACCAACTCCCCTATTGTAAGTGCGTCAAGAAGTGATTATAACTATACATATTGCGGGGGAACATTTATTTCCAACGATGGTTATACCTACATAGCCAATACGGCCCAAGGTATTTTAGTCAAATGGCAGGATGAGTTTTACATATTGAACCACAAGTCCTTCACTGAAGGATGGTTTGGGGATTTGGTTATGGATGGGAACGGCTATCTGTGGACGTATGTGCAACGTTCCGATAATGGCAACGGGCTATTGGTTCTTGATACCAACGGAACCCCCAAGGATGGTTCCGACGATCGTTACCGCGGGCCGCAAAGTCTAACGGCTGACAGTGACTCAAAAAATTATGGACAAATGGAGTTGATCGATCAGGACGGGAATAAAGTGTCTGCCGAATTTTACAGTATAGCCATAGATAATAACGGTTATGTGTGGGCTGGAAGTGACCAGGGGCCATTTGTAAATTACCGTCCTTGGGCCGTATTCAGTGAAGATGTCCCCATTTTTAACAGGATAAAGATTCCCAGGAATGATGGAGATAATTTAGCAGATTATCTATTGGAGTCAGAAACAATCACAAGCATCACAGTTGACGGGGCAAACAGAAAATGGTTCGGGACCCGGAATTCGGGTGCGTTTTTAGTATCGGAAGATGGCACGGAAACAATACTCTCTTTCAACACAAGTAATAGTCCACTTGTCTCCAACACAATCAATTCCATTGCCATCAACCCTAAAAATGGGGATGTTTTTTTCGCTACCGATAAGGGTATTGTGTCATATAGAGGCAACGCCACCGAAGGCTTATCGACGTACAGCAATGTTTATGCGTTTCCCAATCCGGTTCGTCCGGAGTACAAAGGGATGATTACGGTTAAAGGATTAATGGCAGATTCGAATGTGAAAATTACCGATGTAAGCGGTAATTTGGTGTACGAAACCAAATCGTTAGGAGGTCAGGCCGTGTGGAATGGTCGTAATCTTTGGGGTAAGGAGGTTAGTTCGGGGGTTTATTTGGTTTTTGCGGCCAGTGAACAGGGGCAGTCATCGGTAGTGGCCAAAATCATGATTGTCAGGTAGTAGTGACGTGTGTTTTCAACTATTTTTTCGAAGAGACCTATCGGGGGAATTACATAAAGCAAAGCGGCTACAGGAAAATACTGTAACCGCTTGATTTTTTAGTGGGCCCACCAGGGCTTGAACCTGGGACTCCCTGATTATGAGTCAGGTGCTCTGACCAACTGAGCTATAGGCCCAAAAATGTTATCTTTACATTTTGGACTGCAAAAATAGCAATCCAATCCGATTTTACAAACCTTGTAATAAGAATTTCTCATGGAGGACGGCATCCGCAATATTATTTTCGACTTAGGGAACGTGGTCATTGATATTGATCCCCAAAGGACCATTGACCGGTTTAATGAAATAGGGTTTCAAAACGTGGAGGCGTTTCTCGGGCATTCGCGTTCAATGGGATTTATGGCCGATTTTCAAGTGGGGCGGATGACCGAACGCAATTTTTTTGATGAAGTCCGTCGTTGTGCGGAACTAAGTATTTCGGACGATTTAATAAAAGATGCGTGGAATGCCATGTTGCTGGATTACGATGTGGCAAGGGTTAAAAAATTAATGGAACTAAAGTTAAGCTACCGAATTTTTTTATTCAGCAACACCAATGTGACCCATTTCCATAACTTTGCCGATAGGGTCCCTTTGGTGGGCCATATGTCCAACCTATTTGAGAAAACGTTCTACTCGCACGAGATCGGATTGGCCAAACCAGAACCAAAAGCTTATAAGCAGGTGATGGAACTGGCCAACATCAACGCCGGAGAAACGATATTTTTCGACGACTTGCCCGAAAATGTGGAGGCTGCGCTGACGGTGGGATTAAAAGCACGTTTGGTAGAACACCCTAACCAATGGATGCAGTGGGTATGATAAATGCGGTATTGCGAAAAACGGGTTTGCGGAAATTGGGCTTTATCTATCTGGTATTGGCCTCGGCATAGTCATCGTTTTCGTATCGAAACAGGCAGGTGCGGCCTTGTTTTATGGTTCCGTTTCTTATTATTAAATTTTGGAATCTTTTAGTCCTGTCCGATATTGATTATTTAATCAACAAATTTGTAACCCACTCCTTTAATGGTTTTGATATAATCCTGACCAATTTTTTCCCTCAGTTTGCGGATATGGACATCAATGGTCCGGTCGCCCACAATGATGTTGTCGCCCCATACGGCGGTGTAAATTTCGTCGCGTGTAAATACGCGGTCAGGTTTGGATGCAAGTAAAAGCAACAGTTCGAATTCTTTTTTGGGCAATTCCAACTCTTTGCCTTTATGGATGACCAGATAACGTTCGCGGTCGATGGTCAAGTCACCCAAAGTGATGCTGGTGGCATTGTCGTGCGGTACGGCATAGCCGTTTTCTGAAGAATTATAGCGTTTAAGCAATGCCCTGATGCGACTTACCAACACTTTGGGTTTTACGGGTTTGGTAATATAGTCATCGGCACCTGCGTCGAACCCTGCTATTTGGCTGTAATCTTCACCTCGGGCCGTTAAGAAAGCCACCAACGAATCTTTTAGTTCGGGTTTTGATTTTATTTCCTCACAGGTTTCGAATGCCATCCATGCCGGGCATCATTACGTCCAAAATAATTAGGTGGGGCTTTATTTCGGTAGCCATCTTTACGGCGTCGATGCCGTTCGACGCGGTTGAAACCGTAAACCCTTCCTTACGTAGGTTATAGCTGATAAACTCAATAATGTCGGGCTCGTCGTCCACCAACAATATTTTGTATTCTTCTGTGCTCATATTAGTCCTTTAATGGGTGGTAAAGTTAAAGTGAATGTAAATTTAATGGTTTTGTGGCCATTAAGCTATTGTTAAGTAAATATTAAGAACCATCGCCGGCATTTAATTTTTAATTGAGAGATTTTGTACAGGTATTGCAAATTGCAGCTCCTAATTTTGTTGTTGACTAGTTATACCTTTGCCATAAACAATATTGAACAGTGAAAGCGATAGAAATAATTTTAATGGGTGGCCTGTTAACTGTGGCCGCAAGCGGTTATGCCCAAAAAAGCAAACCATGCAAGTCAGATAAATTTGATGGTTATGGATATTCGACAGCCACCGGAAAAACAAAACCAGGCCAACTTTTTTTGATCAAAGACGGGGAGATACATTTAAAAGGCAAGCAAGTAGGTTATTTGATGACCCGCCGCACTTACGGCGATTTTGAGCTTACCGCGCAATTTCGCTGGGCCGATGAACAGGAGGACCGAACTTCTTCCAAACGAAATAGCGGCATTATGTTCCGTGTGCCTGAAACTGCATCCGACACGTTGTGGCCCAAAGGGTTTCAGTATCAGATAAAAGATAATGCAACGGGCGATTTTGTTCTGTTGCAGCAAGTCACCGTTGAAGTGAACGATTTGGTTTGTGGGCCAGGGGCAAGCGTATCGGTAAAGCGCATGGTCGATGCAGAGAAGGCTGCCGGCGAATGGAACGAGATACGTATCATAGCCAAAGGTGATGCGATTGAGCAGTATCTTAACGGTGTGTTGGTAAACAAAGGGCGGAAAGGCGTCGGTCGACAACGGGCGTATTTTATTTCAGTACGAAGGGTATCCGATTGATTTTAGGAACATTGAAGTGTTGAAAATTAGACATTAGACGAACCTCGTTGCTCTTCCAATCCTAGGGAATATTACACCAGATAGGTTTCTTCATAATCTTCTTTGGCAAAGTCCCGAAGAAAAGCGGAGCAATGCCGACGCGTTATCGAAAAAGGGACGAAGCACAAAGGCTGTGTTGGGCGGCCCATGCCCGGAATGATTTTCAAATAATTAAAGGGATTGCAAATTCATAATTTTAAGGGATTGTACGGACGGAACATTACATTACGGATACACGGATCGATGAGTTCATTTTCATAATTTTTGGGGATTGTATCCCTGAGACTACTCCGATAATTTTGCTTTTATAGTATGCTGCATTTAAATACTTAAATGCATTGAAGCAACATGAGAACGGAATAATTAGGTAAAACGGATTGATTATGAAAAAGAGCAAATTGTTTTTTACGGCACTGGCTTGTGTTTTATTTTTTGTGGCATGTGATAGCGATGACGAGGAGTTACTTCCCGGAAACGTAAGCAAATATGAGTATTTGGATGCCACCTCATATACCGGTTGGGTATATTTTTCTTTTGAGAAGGGAGAGATCGTCGAGGTGTCGGATTCTCAAAACGACCTGTCGTGGGATATTGCTTTCCACCGCGGGGACATTCGTTTAAACGGCGGCTTATCGGGTGTAGGTAAAGGAGCTGTGGTAAATACGGATGCCACAGACTGGGATTCGGTGAAAGAGGCTCCCACATCGGGTTATACGACCGATAAGGTGGGGGCGATCACAACGGCATTTACCGGTACGGGCATCACAACGGAAGAACAATCCTTTTCCCAAACACTTGCGACATGGTTGACGATTGATACGAGCAATCCTCCCCCCGTATACACTTATAACAACTGGATATATGTGGTAATCACTGCTTCCGGTAAATATGTGAAGCTTCATATATACGATTACAAAAATGAAAAAAACGCAGGGGCATATATTAGTTTCAAGTATCAATACAACGATAGCGGTTCGTCTAAGTTTGAATGACTAAAATGAATTTATGCCGGAAGGATCGGTCTGTGGATATTGTCCCGATCGATCTTCTGGCTATAAAACCGTAATGCAATGAAAGCTTTGCGTTTGGTGTTTTTTTTGTTTATATGCATGTCTGCTTCGGCTCAAAAGTATCATATCGGCGGACGGATCATTGACAGCGAAAGCAAACATCCTATATCTGGCGTAAGCATAAGTACATCCAATGCCATCTGGGGAACCGTAACGGATAGGGAAGGAGGCTTTATTCTGACTGGTATACCCCAGGGCGAATATATGTTATTGGTGTCTGCCGTGGGGTATGAGCCTGTGTGGCAAAAAGTTTTGATGTACGGCAATGCCGATAGCCTTCAGATTGAACTACACCCGCGGTTGCTGGAATTGGAACAAGTGGTGGTTACCGCGACAAGAACGGAACGAAACCTCAAAAATATACCTATTGCCGTACAGGTCATATCGGGCAGATCCATCGAAAAAATGCACGTATCCAACATGCGTGATTTGCTCGAGTATGAGTTGCCAGGGACAGAGATTACCAACAACGGAGGATATGCCAGCATAAATATGCTTGGTTTCGGGGGCAAATACGTTTTGTTTTTAATAGATGGTGAACGCATGGCCGGAGAATCTTTCGATAACATTGACTATAACCGCATTGATGTGGAAAATATCGAACGGATAGAGATTGTAAAAGGAGCTTCTTCCTCTCTCTATGGCTCGAATGCCGTAGGGGGTGTCATTAATATCATTACCAAAAAACCCACTGCCCCGTTGGGAATACAATCCTCGGTCCGTGCAGGCAGTCTTGCCGAATACAATGGAGGCTTTTCGATTGGCTCAAAACAGAAATGGTATACCTGGACGATGGGAGGAGCGTGCAAAACACGGGATCCGTACCTGATCACAGACAGATCACCGCTTGTCCGGGAATTCTCCGACGGAGAAACAACGCAGCAAGCTCTTGCCAAAACTTATGTAGCCGGTTATAAGGACTACAGCATCAATCCCCGAATATCTGTTAACTTTGGTACAAAGTTAAAATTGGAAACCCAAGGGGGGTATTTTTTTAAAGAAAGGCATCCGGGTGGTATGGACGGGAAAAAAGTCCGTGACCGCTTTTATGATTTTTCGGGAGGAGCAAAAGCTTTGTATACGGTATCCGACATGCAACATCTGTCCGTTTCCTGTAGTTACGATAATTACGACAAATACTACTATTACCGTTTATTGGACGAGAAAGAAAAGAACTATGGGAACGCCCAACGGCGCCTGAATATACTATACGATCTTTCGGTGGCGCAAAAACACTCTTTGGTCGCAGGGCTTGAGTATTTTTCCGAGGAGTTGGTGACGTACATGTTTGATAGTGACGGGACAAACGAAAAAAGAGATGCGCAAACCTATTCAGTCTTTGCGCAACAAGATTGGATATTGAGCGATAAAGCCACATTGGTCGGGGGGCTCCGTTACGATTACCACTCCCGGTTTAAAAGCCATTTCAGTCCTCGATTGTCAGCAATGTACCGGCTTACCGAAAAAATAACGATACGTGGAGGATATTCCGGCGGCTTTCGGTCCCCAACACTAAAGGAGCTGTATACCGATTGGTTTCATCCATATGGAGGTGGATTCCAGATTATTGGCAATAAGGATATGAAAGCTGAGATCTGCAATAATTTTAACCTATCGACGGAAGCAACGTGGGAAAAGACCCTCCTTTCGGTCATCTGTCAGTATTCGGTTATTGACAATAAAATAAACACTATATGGGTGAATAATGACACGGTCCGATATGCCAATATGGGGGGAACTGAAATTTTTAGTACAGAACTTTCTATTTCACAACGGTTTGGTAAGCATTTGCAAATGAAAGGAGGTTATGCGTATGTGAATGACGGACTTGGCAAACGTTCTGTTGTCCGGCCACATACTGCCACTTTTCGCGTCGATTACACGACTTCTTTTTTTAAAGCGCACAATCCAATGCTTTCGTTTAGTGGCAAATATTTTGGTGGCATGAATATATACGGCAGCGAAAGTGTGACAGATACGGATAACGTATCCGGCATTGGAGAGGCCACGGAGAAAGAGTACAAGGTATGCTATGATCCGTATTCGGTTTGGAAATTCACCGCGACGCAAACTTTTGCACAGAATTTTTCCATCAATGCGGGAATAAACAATCTGTTCGGGTACAAACCGAAATTTTACAGCTTTTATTCCAGCATATTGCAGGGGAGGACATTTTATGTGGGATTGAAATGGAAATTCTCAAAATAAAATTATGTCGATAGGGTGTTCGGTGACATCAAAAGCGGGACAGGCGGAATAAAGTGTGTTGTATCCGAGGGCAACGCGATCGGACAGTGCCCCAATAATGTGTTGGAAAACAAGGCAAATGGGGCAGGTAAGCAAAAGCTTATTTTATTTGAAAGGTATCCAATTGGTCTTTGGCTTATTTGTACAAAAGGTCTGTTACGCTTTTTCGAGCGTGAACGTAAACGAAGTACCCACTCCGGGTTTGCTGCTCACGTTAATGGTTTGGGCATGCGCCTCGATAATATGTTTCACAATGGCCAGACCAAGCCCGGTGCCTCCCTGATCGCGGCTTCGGCTTTTGTCCACACGGTAAAAGCGTTCGAAGATACGGGGCAGCTCTTTGGCCTCAATCCCGATGCCGTCGTCTTTCACTTCCACCAGAATCAGGTTGTCCATGTCATAAAAGCGAACGGAGGTTGTACCATTCTTTTTTGAATAGTTAATGGAGTTCACCACCAGATTCATTAATATTTGGTAAATACGTTGTTTATCGGCACGTACCATGGTATCGCGGTTGGTGTTTTTACCGATGGTGAGAGCCACGTGCTTTTCTTTGGCACGTATTTCGTTGTAATCGAAACACATCCATTACTAAATGGTACAACGAGAATATCTCGAGCTTTAGTTCCAGTTCGCCCGACTCGAGTTTTGAGATGGCTTCCAGGTCTTCGATGATGGAGATCATGCGGTCGATGCTCTTTTCGGTACGCTTAAGATAAAGCATATTGATGTTGGGGTCGTCCATGCCACCGTCGAGCAATGTGAGGATATATCCTTGTATGTTGAAAATAGGTGTCTTAAGCTCGTGGCTTACGTTGCCGAGGTATTCCTTGCGGTATTTCTCAAGTTGCCGAAGCTCCTGTATTTCCCTGGTTTTACCTTCCATCCAGTCTACCACTTCGTTGTTTACCTTGCTAATGATGTCACGCTTGTCATCGGAGGACACATTGGATGGCTTAAAGCTGTGGATGGTTTTGTATATGGGCTTGATTTTTCTTTCGATGAATCTGTCAATTAACCATTTGATGCCACTATAAGCCAGCATGAACGATATCGGCAACGTGATGGCGAGCGATATAAATAAATTACCGATCAATACGTTTGCCACGAAAAACAACAAACAGAGCAGCATAACGAATATAGCGGCCAGTCCGGCAAGGCGTTGTGGTTCGGAATTTTTCATTGCATAGGTTTGATGGCAAAAGTACTTAACGTGCTGTTCGTTTTAAATGGCTGCAAGGCCTAAGTTAGTTAAGAAATCATTAATTTCAACCGGTTTTGTTGTAAGGGTTAGGCTTTAATGCCGAATATTGTAACCGACGGGATGTTGTTTAATGATAAAACCTTTATCCTTTGTAAGCCATGGCCATAACGTTACTGGTTGTTTTGTTGCTGGTTGTTTTGGGTATCATCGACTTGATAGTGGGTGTGAGCAACAACGCTGTCAATTTCCTTAATTCGGCCGTGGGAGCAAAAGTAGCATCGAGACGAGTGATCCTTTGGGTCGCTGCTTTAGGGCTTATTGCAGGTTCGTTCTTTTCGTCGGGCATGATGGATTTAGCACGAAGCGGCGTTATAAATCCGCAAAGCTTCTCGTACCGCGATCTGATGGCTGTGTTTGCTGCAGTGATGATCGTGCACGTATTGCTGATCGATGCGATGAATGCTTATGCGTTGCCGACCAGTACTACGACGGCATTGATATTCCAGCTGCTCGGCGGGGCATTGGCCGTGGCCTTTATTAAATCGTACAGGCAAGAGACCGTTTATGTGAGTGGTTACATCGATACCAATCAGGTATTTTTGATGATGTCAGGAATATTTTTGTCGGTGTTCATCGCTTTTCTACTGGGGTTATTGGTGCAGTTTGCATCACGCATGATATTTACGTTCAATTATCGCGGCAGGTTTGCATGGCTGTTTTCGCTGTCGGGCGCGTTGGCAGTATCGGTCATTTTTTATTTTATTCTTAAAAAGGGACTATATACCGACATGTTCGATTTGGGTGGCTGGTACCATGGCCTTGACGACCGTTTGGTCCAGGTGTTGGGTTGCGTGTTTGTACTGTCGTTTTTTGTTTTTTTTGTGGCTACCAAATTGTTCCACATTGATGTGCCGCGCTGGGTCGTTTTCTTTGGTACGTTTGCATTGGCCATGTCGTTTACATCGAACGATTTGGTGAATTTCATCGGAATACCTTTGGCTGCTGCCGAAAGTACGTGGTATTTTCTGGCTTCTGGCCAAGATGCATCGTCGTATACCCTCGATTTGCTTAAAGGAGAGTTGAGCCATCCTTTTGCCCGGGGGACGTATATCCTGTTGTTTTTTGTTTCGGCAGTCATAATGGCGATCACCATTTTTTATTCGCGAAAATCACGTGCGGTTATCGACACCGAGATTTTGCTGGAACGCCAAGGAGCAGGAGACGAACGGTTCGAGCCGACTCCCCTGTCTCGTTCGGTGGTACGGCAAGCGATCAATCTGTCACATGCGGTAGCAAAACTATTACCTGTTTCACTAACCAACTTTATGGCACGGCGGTTCGATCGTACAGTGCTACCGGAACCTTCCCCAAAGGAAGAGATTGCCAGTTTTGACATGGTGCGGGCGTCGGTAAACCTTATTGTGGCAAGCGTGATGATTTTAATGGCCACGTGGTCCCAGATACCTCTCTCCACGACTTTTGTTGTATTTATGGTGTCGATGGGTACTTCGCTGGCCGACAAAGCCTGGGGACGAGATAATGCTGTTTACCGTTTGTCGGGAGTGTTTACCATTTTGGGATCTTGGTTTCTTGTGTCGTGCCTGGCATTGGCCGGAGCTTTTGTTTTGACGTTTGTGCTTTGGTATGGCGGCATTGTGGCATTGTTGGTATTGCTGGTGTTGACCTTTGTGGTGTTATATAGGAACAACTCACTGTTTGCCAGGAAAATGGAAACATTGGCCACCAAAAAAACGAATAAAACTGAAATGATCGAGCCCGAAGGGGAGTGGTTCTACGAGCAAGGCAATGAGTATTTTCGCCGACATTTACTGGAAGCATCCAAGATTTATTTTTTATCCCTCCGGGGATTTATCGACGAAGATACAGACACCCTTCGTCAGGCTAAAAATAAGGCTTCGGATTTGGGAAAGCAGACGAAGGATGCGCGTCACGAATTTTTCCGGAATTTAAAAACCATCTCGGATCGGTCGCTCGAATCGGGCCACCATTTTATGCAGGCACTTGATTATATTTCGGAATTAGCCAATAGTCTACATTTTCTTTGCGATGCCAATTATATCCACATCCATAACCAACACAAGGGATTGGGAGGTGCCCAACGAAGGGAGCTGGACCATTTGCTGGATGAGGTATCGAACTATTTCAACCTGCTGGTACACATTGAAAAAGAACAACGGTTTTCCATTCTGGATGAATCGGTGGCCAAACAACATCTTTTGATCGAATACATGGACGAGTTGCGCAAAAACCAGATCAAGCGCATTAGGGGAGGAGAATCCAAAACCCGTGTAAGCGTGCTGTACATGGACTTATTGTCGGAAACCAAAAACATTCTTCTTTATGCCATTAATGTGGTGAAGTCGCATCGCGATTACCTGAAAGCATTGTGATCTTGATCCCATCAACTTATTGGGGATCTGAATTTTTGGGCCTGTTGCATAACCTGTTGTTAATGCAAGGTGACTCAACGGTTAACTGAAAGTTAATCCTTTGGAGGCTGGTAATTGTTTGGTTGTATTTAAGTGTTTTATTTCCAGATTGATGCATTCTGTGCGCCTGTTTTCAAGCTTAAAGTTCATTTAAAACACGCTTATCACCCATCTTTATTGCGGACCCTACTTTTGCTTCTGTTTTTAACGACTAATAGTAGCAAATGAGGACCATTTTAATTTCATTGATCTTTTTTCTTTATTCATTGGCGCTTTTCGGGCAAAGAGGACAGTTTGCCGGAAAGGTGACCGATGCACGAACGGGCGAAGAGTTGGTTGGTGCGGCCATTGTGGTGGAAGGTAGTACCACCGGGACCATCACCGATTTTATGGGTGAATTTGTACTGCCAAATCTTGCCCCCGGTACCTATACGTTCCGTTGTCAGTTTATTTCGTACGAGCCACAAGTACTTCCCAATATCGTTATCAAAGGTAGCGAGACCACCCGTCTGGAAATCAAAATGAAGACCGTGGAACTCGACTTGAAAGAAGTTCAGGTAGTGGCAAAGGCTAACCGCAGTTCGGAAAACATGTTGCTTATCGAACAGAAAAATGCGGTCATTGCCACGCAGGCCATCGGAAACCAGGAACTGTCGCGTAAGGGTGTGGGCGACGCAGAAACGGCAGTCACCAAAGTATCGGGCATATCGAAACAGGAAGGGGTAAAAAACGTATTTGTACGTGGTTTGGGTGACCGCTATAACGCCACTACGCTTAATAACTTTCCAATTCCGTCGGAAGATCCCGAATATAAAAATATTGCCCTTGAATTTTTCGGTACCGATATCATCCAGAACATAGGGGTCGGTAAAGTGTTCAGTGGCAGCAATGCCGGCGATGTGGGAGGGGCCGTGATTAACATTACATCAAAAGAACTTATCGGGGAACAAGCTTTTGGGGCCGATGTTTCTGCCGGTTTTAATACGAAAGTATCAGGGGTGGATTTTTTGCACCAAGACGGTTCCGGCTATTGGGGATTTGCCAACTCTGACAAACCGTCTTCCGGTAAATTCGATTTCCCGAACAGCCTTGATCCGTCGGTTGTAAAATTACCGGTGAACCACAGTTACGCATTATCGGGCGGAAAGCAGTTACGGTTGGGAGCGAACGATAACCCCTTTTCTTTTTTTCTCGTTGCTTCCCATTCTACAGGATATTCCTTTACCAACGAAACGGTGAGGAACACAACGACCAATGGGACTATTTACCAGGATCAGGTTGGCGAAAAATATTCACAAAACACCAATCAACTCGTATTGGGCAACGTCGATTTCGACATGAACCGCAACCACAACATCTCCTATAATTTTATGATGTTGCACGCCAACAACCAATATGTGGGTGAGTATAGCGGCAAACATACCGAGAAGCATCAGGATAGCGACACATACATGGGCTTTTTAAGGAGGCAGCAAACCAATGATAATTTACTTTTTACCCATCAGTTAATATCGGACTGGGAACTGTCGGAACGCTTAAAGCTGAAGGCCGGAGCTTCGTACAACAACATAAAAGGCCTTGAGCCCGACCGACGCGAAAACTACCTTTCGGAACAAAACGACGGTTCGTACAACCTAACAGGCAGTAACAGGCAAAAACGTTTTTTTTCAGAACTGAAGGAAGACGACTACAATATAAAAACCAGTTTGGACTATAAGTTGAACGACCGTTTCTCAAACACCAATTCGACCATTGTTTTAGGATACGATGCCCGTTTTGTGGACGATAAGTTCAATGCGGTCGAGTACAATTTTGATGCCTATCCCGGAGTATATCCAATTGAAAATCTGAAATTGGATGATTTGTATAATGAGACAAATTTTGTCAACGGACAATTCCGGATGACGGAAGGCGATCCGAACTCGTACCACGTGACCAAGTACATCAATTCCGGTTATGCCGACGGAACATACCAGTTGGCCTCTAAATTAACCGGGAATTTGGGCTTTAGATTGGATTATGTCGACATGGCGGTGAACCACCGGGTACAGCACGTTAGTCCGGGCAAAGAATCCATCCGCAAAGTTTATTCCCTGCCGAGCCTGAACCTGAAGTACGATGTCAATGGTAAAAATTCGTTGCGCTTGGGGGTAAGCAAAACCTATACATTACCGCAATCGAAGGAGATATCGCCTTACCAGTACGTGAATATCGGGTTTGCAAGCCAGGGTAACCCCAACTTAAAACCGTCCGACAATTACAACATCGATTTGAAATGGGACAATTACTTAAGTCCTTCCGAATTGATTTCTGTAACCGCATTCTACAAGCATATCGTTAACCCGATAGGGCGTGTGGACCAGGGAAACTCAGCGGGATTGCTCAGCTACAATAATATCAGCGACTTTGCCAGTGTGGCCGGAGTGGAGCTGGAGGCAAGGAAAAACGTCGTGAATCACATCGGCGAGGCGTCCAGATCCACAAAGCTCTCCATCGGCCTAAATGCCTCGTACATTTATACAAACATTGAGGTCGATATCGAGAACACGCCCAAAAGGAACACACAACTGGAAGGTGCTGCACCGTTCATTACCAATTTTGATATCTCTTACAACTCAACCAATAGCGATAGAAACTTAGCTGTATCGTTGGTCTTCAACTATTTCAGCGATCGGATCCATACCATAGGGGCACAGACATATAAAGATATCGTCGAAGAAGGAGTTCCTACACTCGACTTTGTCTCTTCCTATAAGTTCAATAAACATTTTACCCTGAAGCTGAAAGCAACCAACTTGCTGGATCCATCTTATCGTTTGACCCGTGAAAGCAGCAATGCACAAAATATTACGCTCAATGAATATAGGAAGGGAATGAGCGTAGGGTTGGGATTAAGCTTCGAATTGTAAGAACAAACTAAAACCCAATGAAATTATCGATAATTAATTTTCTAATTAAACTAAATTGGACTAAAATGAAGAAGTTTTTTTTAGGTTTTATGATGTTGGCTGCAACAACTGTGGCTACAACATTCGTCGCGTGCAACAACGACGATGACAACAACGATTCCAATGAGGCTTATGAGCTGTCAGGATCTATTACCGGAACTAAAGAGTTGGATGCTTCTGTCGAATATTTTTTAACCGGTCCCCTTATTGTGGAAGATGGTGGCGTATTGGACATTCCTGCTGGCACTGTTATCAAGGCTAGGAAAGGGTTCAGTAACTACATTTTGGTATTGCAGGGCGGTAAAATTTATGTTCGTGGAACTGCCGAAAAACCTGTTACGTTGACAGCTGATACCGAAGATGCGGAACAAGGCCACTGGGGAGGTTTGATCATTAACGGGAAAGCACCTTTGGCTGGAGGAACAACCGGTAGCACCGAAATAAATTCGGCTTACACGTACGGCGGAACCGTCGCTGCCGACAATTCGGGTGAAATTACCTACCTCATACTGGCATACACAGGAGCGCGCTCAAGTGCCGATGTAGAGCACAACGGGCTTACCCTGAACGGTGTGGGTAGCGGAACAAAAATCGAGAATGTCTTTATTCCCAACGGAGCTGACGACGGCATTGAATTTTTTGGAGGTTCGGTGAACGTGAAAAACTTGCTGGTGGTAAATTCTGACGATGATATGTTCGACTTTACCCAAGGTTACACCGGAACATTGGAAAATGCTTACGGCATTTGGGAAACAGGTTACACAAGCAGTGAGTCTGATCCGCGTGGTATCGAAGCCGATGGGAACTTTGACGGGAATTTTCCCACTCATGCAGCCCAATCTGATTTTACGGTTAAAAACGTCACTTTCGACTTGAGATTGGCTGCAAGCACCGATACCAAATCACAAATGCAGGATGTGATCAAAATCCGCCGTGGTGCCAAAGCTACTGTGATCAATGCTCTTGTAAAAGGCGTTGGAACAGCCATCGATCTAATTGACCTTAACGATGGAAAGGGTGCCGGTGACGTTGATTCAAACATAAGCCTGACGAACAGTTTAAGCAGCGCATACACAGGGAAGGACATCAATCCCGGCAAATTGGATGATGTAACCCTTTCGTATCCGAACGTAAAAATCGAATCTGGTAATACCGGATGCTCTACCGATATTTTTGCATGGACCGGCTATGCGTTTTAATTTGAAAGAACAAGGCATTTTTGCAAGCGAATGCTTTAAAGATATGGACAGGGCTGTAATGCTCTAATCCTGTTTGCTATTAGTCCGGGAAAGGCGCTCCAGTGTGGGCGCCTTTCTTTTTTAATTATACCCGGAATTATAATGCAAGAAGGTTAGCTTGTGGTTTGTTGGCAGAGTTGGAGTAACCCTTTTGGGGGGGCATATTCAACCCTAAATACACGCTTCCCTATACCAAAATAACTTCCATACATTTTGTTCCTATTGTACTTTTGGTTTAATGAATGACTTATGAAGAATTTCATTTTAGCCAGAATCCGTCAGTACCAATATGAAGAAGATGATGCCAGTCCCAGTTTGCCACAGGAGGTAAAAACCGGGAAGCGTGTGGTTAAATTCTTTGTCGTTGATGACAGCGAACCATTCCGTCAGGCAATTACGTCTTTTCTGACCGAAGAACTCGGTGCCGTGGTGGTGGGGGAAGCCTCGAACGGACTTGATGCCCTGAAGTCCGGAAATATCCTAATGGCTGATATCATCATTATGGACATTGTCATGAAAGAACTTGATGGCATTACCACGGCCCGAAAGCTTTTGTGGGAATTCCCGCATTTAAAGATATTGGCCGTTACCGGCAATGAAGAGTCCGTATTCCTTAGGCAACTGGTGCATACTGGCTTTTATGGGTGTGTATTTAAAAACCATATTTTCAAAGAACTTTCGGCGGCGGTAAATAACCTGATGATCGGCAAACGTTTTTTCCCGAAATCGCTCAAATTGTAACGCTCGCAGATGGAGTATGGACAAAGAGGGAAAATACCGGCAATTATTTATTGAAGAAGCAATGAAACTCATCGGTTTGCTCAAAGGAATTTTATTTGAATTAAAAACTGGTTCGGCCAGCATGCAATATGTTGACAGTGCATCCGGATATGCCGATGTCCGTCGTCTCGTGAATGGACTGGAGAGCATTTGTAACAAGGAACCTAACTGTCAACATCGCATTGTTCCGGAAACAATTGAACCCCCGGTTCCGATCATCATCGGGAAATACAAAGGCGCAGCTTCTAAAGTGGTTTCCACTGTAAGAAAATCGACGTATAACATTGTTTTTCATCCTCAAAATAACTTGTCCGGCAAGGGAGAAAACGCACTTTATTCTTTTAAGGATTTGGCAAAGCTGGGCGAGATAAAAGCCGTCAAATCTCTCCCGTCGGAAGATGACCGTGATCGGTGGAGCCTGTTTTTTGTAGGCGAATGTTGCCTCGACGAAATGAAAGAAACCCTAACCTCCATTGGCGAATGTTGTTCCATTCGGAAAATTGCCGATTTCGATCTTTTTGAGGAAGACAAATTGCAAGATTCCGTTGGGCAAAAAAACCAACAGATTGCCGAAACAGTTGATCCCGATATTGATTTTTTTGCGTCGGCCATGGGACAATTTGTTGTTAAACAAATCAATGTTGATGGAAAGGATCGTGTACGGATCGAATCAGCTTGCCAGAACAAGGGCTATATTTCAGCCGACTATGAAAAGATTGATTTCCTGATGTATTTGGCCGAAGAATTGGTCAAATGCAATTTACAGATTGTTTTGCAAGCAAGGGAGGATAGCCTTGGCCCGGCACATATGCAAACCGAAAAGTTCGATGTATTTCACGGGCATTTCCACGGCGATGAACTTGACATCCGGGTTCAGGCATCTGTATATAATTTTTCTTGAGATGTTTCGCGAGCATTGATGAATTGAATTATATCCGGTGGTCAGGGAGACAACCGGAAAATTCTAGGAGTATCGGTCCAATGTATAGCACCTAGCTTTTTTGTCAAATATATTTGCCTTTTCCCCAATAAAACGAAAAGGCAGCAAAAAGTCCCAAGGCAATGCCGGGGACTTTTTTGTTTTTTGGCGAGTCGCCCATACTTCATACGTTAGAAATATAAGGATTAAAACCCTTGTATTGCAGATTTTCTCCTTCCTCGATGGGAGGATAGAGATGGTTATTGTATATGGATAGTTTGTGTGTATTTTACTGGTAATAAGCTACATAGTAAAAACGGAAGTACTATAAGGTAAATACTGAGACTTGCCGGAACAAACAGCTTTCCATAAAATATTTGTGGTTAGTTTAATTCGCTAGTTTGGATCCTCTCAACCGTCAGGATCAAATAAAAAAGACCCCGTTAAGGGGTCTTCTCTCTTCTGGATTCATTTATCTGACTCAAGGGAAAGGGGCAAATAATTTGAATGATTTGGTGGTGTAAAAATAGAAAAATATTTCACACTTGTTTTCATTTTGCCGGAAAAAATTTAAAAATTTTAACATGAATTTCGAATCCTTTCCCGTGCTCCCAATGTAAATAAGGTGCTCGAAACAATACTGTTAGCTATTGTCTTTGGTTTCTTTTTCAATGCTCTTGGGTCAACACACATTTTTCGACCCCGTAAAACTGTTCCTGAATTCCGATGGCGTGACCCCTTGCTTCTTTTTGAAGATACGGTTGAAGTTGGAAATACTGTTAAATCCGTATTCGAAACAAATTTTCCCCACGCTTTTGCTGGTTTCGATCAGCAAATGGGTTGCATACCCTAACTGCATTTCGTTCACAAAATCGACGAACGATTTGCTGGTGTGCTGTTTGACGAGCATTTAAATTATGCTACATGGCTTTTATTGATATTATTCTATCATTGTCTGATACTTTCAGTGTATTATTTTGATTCGTAAACTTTTATTTTTTAGTATTATAATCTTAACATATTTTAGTAAAATTTATGAATAAATTCTTTTTTGGTATTCTTTTAGGATTATTTTTCTATCCTATAGAATGCTTCTCTCAGTCCTCGACAACCAAGGAAGTCTCTTTTTCCTATGATATGTCAGGGAATCGAATTAATCGTAAAGTAATCTATCTTTCAGCGAAAGGAGCTTCAATTAGTGACAACCACTTTGATTTCGAAGCGGAATCTATATGTGAAGATTCTTTTGCGGGGTTAAAGATTCTAGTCTATCCAAATCCCACAAAGGGGCTTTTGCATGTCGACATAAATGGAGCTATGTATAGCCAAAATGGATTTTTGACTGTGCATGGCTTGGGAGGGACGACGTTGTTTCGGGTAAATTCTTTGTTGCAATCAAATTTAATTGATCTTTCATCTTATAAGTCAGGAGTGTATATTCTTCGATTGACATTAAACACGGAGTCGAAGGAATGGAAAATAATAAAGGAATAATCATGTACAATTAAAGACCTTAATTCTAAAAAAGAAATTATGAAGATAAAAAGTTTAGTATTATTAATGTTATTTGTTTCTGTAGGGCTTAATATTTTAGCAGGTTCAATTAGTGGATCATCAGTAGTCCCAATCAAAGGGACTGCTTCTACAACCCAAACATATACAGCTGTAGGATTCGATTTGTCTAAAGGGTGTAGTTGGACAGTTACAGGCGGGGCTACAATACAGAGTGGTAATGGAACTGCAACCGTGAGTATTGTTTTTCCTAATTCAATGAGTAATGGAAATACAGGTCGAATCATATTTTCTTCAAGTAACCCAACTGTAATTCTTAATTATACGGTATATAAAATTGGAGTTGCTGGTGCAATTACTGGAACTAAAACAATATCTATTGAAGATGGAGAGACTGTATATAGGAACTATTCCATCTCGCCAATAGAATATGCAACAAATTATACATGGGGAGTTCCTTCTGGTGCAACCATCGTTAGCAAAGATACAGAAGGGAAAGCAATTATTGTTAAATTTGACTCGTCTTCGATCGACGGCACAGTGTATGTTGTTGGCTTTAACGGGCCTGCTAGTGTTTCGTCCTCATTACCAATCGATATCCAATGCAAGGTCGGGTTGCCAAATCTTGTTTGCAGCTCTTTGGATGCGTTGCCGGATGTGAATACAAGAAATTTAGCATCCAAGCCGGTGGGGACATTGGCCGGTATTGCCGGTGTGAATACCAATGGTGCTGCGACATACAATGTTCCTATATCACTACCTCCGGGCAGTGGCAGAATGCAACCGGATATTTCTCTGTTTTTCGATAGCCAGTCAGGTTTTGGTTTATTAGGTCAAAGTTGGCACCTGAACGCGACATCGGCAATTCGACGTACCGGACAAAATTTATATGTTGATGGTGTCAGCGGTAGCGTGAATTTTGATTACAAGGATCGCTTTGAACTTGATGGTAGTCGTTTAATCGTAAACTCAGGTACGTATGGTCAAAATAATGCCGTGTATGGGACCGAGTTTGAACAGTTTAGCAAAATTGTTTCGTATGGTCAAATGGGATCCGGACCTGAATACTTTATTGTAGAAACTAAAGATGGCCAAACTCTGGAATATGGTTGTACTCAAGATTCAAGAATTGAGGCACAAAACAGCGAGTCAGTTCATACGTGGTACTTGAACAAGGTTACGGATAAAAATGGGAATAGCATTGGTTACAAATATTATGAATATACGTTAACCGGGGAGTCCCGTTTGGCAAGCATTGAATATTCGGGAAACAAAGTAGAGTTCTCTTATGCCCAAATGGCTACTCCAATAATTAAGTATGTGGCCGGATCTTTGGTGACTGAAAACGCGATTCTTGATAAGATTGTGGTGACTTCGGAATCGGCAAAATTCAGGGAATACAGGTTAAAATATGCAGATATTTGTGGGATAAGATTGTCGGAAATTATTGAAATTAACGGTAACGGAGAAGAATTCAATTCAACTGTTGTTGGTTGGAATAATAACCAATGTTTTTCTTGTTTATACGTCATTGGGCCGAAAGACACATCAAAGGGATTCTGCTATTTTGGTGATTTTAATGGTGATGGGAGAGAGGATGTGATTATGGATGACTATGCTGTTGATAAATGGTATCTGTATTTGGCAAACATTAATGGAAATTTTGGACTAAGTTTAACAAATACATTTACCGGAGATGCCGACTTTCAGGTTGTTGATGTTAATAAAGATGGGATGGATGATTTGTTGCAGAAAATCTATATTTCGACAAATGTTTATGATTATAGGGTTTGGTTGTCGACAGGGACGAGTTTTACACCCAAAGGGATGATATTCAATGGGGCTGGGTGCAGTAAAAATGAATTTAATATTGGTGATTTTAACGGAGATGGTATTGTTGATTTGTTGTTTTTGACGATCGATTCGACCATTCAGGATAAAATTTGGAAAATCTATTCTTATTCGTCATCTAGTTCAACCGGGTTTGTTCAAAGTTATTCCGGAACCAGTATTCCCGGAATAGCTTGGTATAGTTCTGAGAGACCTAAGGTATATACGTTGTTAGATCATGTTTTTATTGACTATAATGGGGACGGTAAAACTGATTTAATATATGTAGATGTAAATGGGACTTATCATATTTTAGAATTTAATGGTTCAAGCTTTGTCGAGAGTTTTGTTTCCACGGCATTAAAAAATCAGGTTATTACTCGGTTTGATGATATCAATAAAGACGGATTGGTTGATGTTGTTACCACAAATGGGTTGTTCTTAAGTACAGGGAAAGACTTTGTGAAGAGTTTAGATTACATAACCCCTGATCAGGGTGATTTTAACGGTGATGGGTTGGTAGATGCTTTGTGTTCTAAATTAGTGGATGGTATTTTACTTTGTATGTAAAGTTTAATCTTGTCAATTCGTTGTCTTCAGAGAAGGTCATTTATAGTGGAACGGATAAAGTTAGTGTTGCGAAAGTTGCAGATTATGATGGTGATGGAATTGATGACATTCTTGTTGTGAAATGGAATCCCGGACCTTTATATGATTGTATTATCTATGTGAAAAATACACTGAATAACGTAGCGTCAATAACCGATGGGATCAATAATAAGGTGTCATTTGGATATGCTTCGTTGACGACATCATCTGTATATACCAAAGGAAGTGGTGCTACATTTCCTTTGATGGATTATGCTGGTAAAGAGCAGGTTGTTAGTAGTGTGACGGCCGATAACGGAATCAATGGAACCTCAACAACCAATTATCGGTATGCCGGTTTAAAACTTCATGTGCAAGGTCGTGGTAGTATGGGGTTTGCATCTACTACGGTTGAAAATACTGCGACATTGCTTCGAGAAGTAAAAAGTTTTGCAATCAACAGCACCTATTATTTCCCGTATATGACTAATTGCTCTGTATATGCAACGGGAGATGGCAGTCTTATTTCTTCTCTTACATATACCAATGATGTAATGGATTTTGGATCTAAGAGAATTTTCCCTTATACAAGTAAAGTTGTTGAACAGGATGTTTTAAATTCAAATGTGACGACAACTTCTTATGTATATGATAGTTATGGTAATGTCTTAACTGCTAATACCGATTATAGTGGAGAAGGAAGTCGTAAAGTTACCAATACTTACGTGAGTGGGGGGATGTGGTGTCCTGCAAAAATACAAAGAACTTCTGTGACGTCTGTAGTTGGATCGGAACCTGCATTTGTCAGAACAACTGAATATACTTACAGTACTTACGGGAAAGTAACATCTTTAAAGGAGAATGCCAACAGTTCACAGTATTTGACGACATCCTACGAATACAATAGTTTTGGGTTGCCGGCAAAAGTGGCCGTTAAAGGGTCTGATGTGGCATCAAGCAGAGTTACCACCTATGCATATGATGCCAAAGGGCGATTTGTAACCAAAGAAACAAATTCATTGGGACATTCAATATATGCAAGCTATGATACTAAAACGGGAAATGTGCTTGCAAGTACGGATGCAAACGGTTTTGTCACGACCAATTCTTATGATGGATTTGGGCGTCTTGCCAGAACCAATCTCCCCGATGGAAATTATGTAACCTATTCATTGCAGTGGGCGGATGCGTCAATAGTTCCCAATGCTGTTTATTCCTGTTTGGTGCAGTCGTCGTCTGCGGTGCCGGTATTGGTCTATTACGATCGGTTGGGACGGGAGATTCGAAAATCAAGCAAAGATTTTAGCGGCAATGATATCTATTCCGTTAGCGATTATAATGGAAAGGGGCAGGTCACATTTATCTCCGAACCCCAAACAGCTCCCGGTGCGGATGTGATCTTCCAAGCCTTTGGTTATGACAAGTTTGGGCGTACTGTTACAATGTCAGGGCCCACAGAGACAAAGAACGTGTCATACGGAGTAAGAACCTTAACCATGACAAACCCAAGGGTTACCCCCAAGCAAACAACACAACAATTTTTTAATGCGTTTGGTCAAATAGTGTCTGTTTCCGATGCCGGAGGGGCAATTAGTTATGTTTACGGAAGCCATGGCAAGCCTGTACAGATCATTTCACCTGGCAATGTTGTTACCAGTATGCAATATGACGATTTGGGAAATCAGACCGTATTGGAGGAACCTAATTGCGGGGTTGTAACATACAGGTACAATGCGTTTGGGGAATTGATCTCGCAGGTCAAGAACGGAAAATCCACCAACGTTGAATACGATGTGCTTGGACGGGTGCAAAAAGTAGTTGATCCCGACGGTACCACGACTTACGTGTACGATACACGGAATAAGGGAAAAGGGAAGATTTCTTCGATAACCCATAGTTCGGGTCAGGTCGAAGAATATTTTTATGATGCCAACGGTCGCCTGTCCTCAAAAACGGAGATGGTAGAAGGAACCCTTTATACCGAAAGCATTCAATACAATTCGGCGGGTTTACCATCCAAGTTGATTTTTCCATCCGGCTTTTCCGTCGATTACCTTTATAATTCCAACTTCTACCTTACGGAGATAAAACGTACAGATAAGGATGTGACCATATGGAAGGCCGACAAGATGAATGCACGCGGCCAAGTAGAACAATTCTCGCTTGGCAACGGACTGACGACCGTTCAAACGTACAATTTGGGATATTTGAAAACCGTAAAGACCGGGGATGTTCAGCACATGGCTTATGAGTGGGACCTGAACTCGGGGAATTTGACGACAAGGAGGGATGTCAAAAGATCTTTGATGGAAACCTTTACTTATGACAATCTTGACAGGCTAACATCCATAACTGTTTTAGGGGGATCAACGGTGTCCATCGGCTACGAAGGCAATGGAAATATAAGCGGAAATACCGCAGTTGGGATTTATAGCTACAATGAAGCCCAGCCGAATGCTTTGGCGAGAATAACGAATTCTATGGCCGAAGTGCCCAGTGACGAACAAATAGTTACTTATACATCGTTTGATAAAGTAAAGCTTATAACAGAAGGAACAAAGAGCGCTTTGTTTAGCTATGGGGTTGGCAAGGAACGGGTAAAGATGGTGTTGACGGACGGCACGATCTCAAAAACCCGCATTTATACGCATGGCAACTATGAAGTTGAAACGAATGCTACCGCAACGCGTAAGTTGCATTATATATCGTCAGTAGGCGGAATATTTGCTATTTTCGAATTGGAAAATGCCAATGAGAACGGGGTGATGTATTACATCCATAAGGACCACTTAGGGTCGGTAAATGTGATTACAAACGAGAGCGGTGCCATAGTGGAAGAGCATAGTTTTGACGCTTGGGGACGTCGACGCAACCCAACCAATTGGACTTATGCCAATGTCACTGGGGCAGGTGTAACCGATCATGGTTTTACAGGGCACGAGCATTTGGATCAGTTTGGGGTTATTAACATGAACGGGAGGATGTACGATCCATTGGTCGGTCGTTTTTTCAGCCCGGATCGTTTGGTTCAGAACCCTGGTTTTTCACAAAGTTTTAACCGTTACAGCTATTGTTTTAACAATCCGTTAAAGTATGTCGATCCCACCGGATGGGCTTCGCAGAACACTTATGGAGGGGCAGGAGAAACAGGGGGATATGACATGTATGGAAGGTCAACGCACGATCCTTTAACAGGGCTTTATATACCTTCGTATGAGCGACCGGGAGGGCTTTATGCCATTGGGCACGGCGATCCAAGATACGGCCATTGGGAGACTAGAAAAACATATCGTCAATATTCTCGTTTGGTGGTAGATCCAGAATCATCTAGCGGAGTAGCTGTTGTTGTGGTGGGATATTCCGTTTATTCAAGCACCTTTATATGGGATTCTGCGCCCGTAAGTGGAGTTCCCAAAGGACAAGGGGGCTTCAATGAAGACAAAGCAATAAGTTATCTCAAAAACAATTTTATTTTACCATATGGAGCAGGACAATGTATAAATCATATGGTTCCTGCTCTAATTGAAGGTGGAATAGATGGTTTAAAAGGAAAACCAATAAAAGCAGCTTGTTTATACGGTCCAATATTGCAGAATCTTGGATTTGTTACCGTTAATCGTACTGATACTTATTATAAAGGCGATATTGCCATAATACAGGGCTATGATGGAGGAACATACTGTAAAGGTTCGGGAGTTGTATGTGGCCATATTCAAATGTACGATGGAAAACAATGGCTTTCAGATTTTCCTCAATCAAGACCATTTTGGCCCGGTAAGGGTTATTCAGATGCTACACCCTCACCTAGTTTTGAAATTTTGCATTGGGGAGGGAACTAATAATAACACATACTTACATAGGATTAAATTATATGATTAAGAATATTAGTGTAAGTCTATAAATTAAAAAATGAACATATTATGAATAACGCAATTAACTATTTATTAATTTTTGTTTTGTTCGTATCTGCTTTTGGGTGTTGTTATTCTCAAAAACCTACAGAAGAACAGCAAGTAACAGAAATGCTAAGACAGTTTTATATTGCTCAAAGTGCAATAAAATCTACTCCTAATGATATAGGTAAAATGGATTCTTTACAAAAGTTGTATTGTTCTAAAAAACTTCAAAAGAAATTAAGAGAACAATTTCAACTTACTGGTTTAGACCATGATTTGCTTACAAATGATTATGGAATTGATTCATTAGGTGTAAAAACATTGTCCATTTCTAAAGATTCAAAGCAAAATAACGGCTATATAGTTTCTTATACTATTTTAGATGATGTTGTTCCTAATCTTAGCAAAAAAGAAATTAAAGTAATTATTAATGTAACAATACAAAAAGAAGACGATATGCTTAAAGTTGATGATATTAAGTAAGTTGACAAAAGAGGAGGGGTATCGGAGGAAATTGTGGAGCAATATTAGCAACGGTTTGAACGGAGCCGGCTTTACGGCTGCTGGCATAGAGTACTCAGGGGGCAGGGCATTAGCAAGAACGTTGGCATATACCAGTACTAATACTTTAGTAAAGGCAAACCAAGTAATGTTTAAGGTCCCGGGAGGTAGCGTTTACGCTTCGACAAAGTTTGTTAATGGGGCGACTAAAGTACTTAAGGTCGGAGGAGTTGTTACAGGCTTAGGTATGACGGCTTTTGAAATAGGAAGTGGGCAAAAGAGTTTAATTGGTGAAGGAGGGCTCGATTTAATAATGGGTGGTGTTGCTTTTGTTCCTGGAGGTGGGTGGGTTGTATCCGGCTTTTATTTCAGAGCAAAGCTTTATTGGAATACACAGGAAATGATTTTTGGAATGAACCTTAAACTATAAATATGACTTGGTATTATTACTTGAATTATTGGATTTACAAATACTATCAAAGAAAAAAGGATAGTATGCCAGTTTTGTTTTCCTTTCTTGGCTCAATTGTTTTGATTTATACTAATATTTTTTCAGTTATATTGATTGTGGATTTTTTTAGGCCTTTCTTGCATTGGGGTAATAAGTGGTATGCTCTGTTTATGATGCTGGTTTTGGCACTTTTTAACTATCTGATACTATACAGAGATAGACGCTATACAGCGGTTTTTGATAACTTAAGGAATAAACACCAAAATTGGGATGGGTTTGTTCTTATTTATATTATTTGTTCAATCTTGGGTCTATTGATAACTCTAGGAATTGCAGATTATTTACACGATGGACATTTGTAATAGTACCCAAAGGAGGAGGGGTGCGACTTGGTTTTGATATTGGCAGAGCTGTGGATTACCTAAATTCAAATGCACATAGTAGATCGCAGGGAGCATGCTCCAGGTATGTTCAAAATGCATTAGTAGCTGGAGGCATCAAGGCTGCTGAAACTCAGCCTGTACAGCGAGGTGGAGCTTATGGGCCGTTATTAAAAAATTGGGGGTTTACAATGATAACTACTACCCTTGATAATTACACCCCTCTGAAAGGTGATATAGGTGTTATTCAAGGTTATCCAGGAGGAACAACGTGTAGCAGTTGCGGTTGTCCATGTGGCCATATTCAAATGTACAACGGAACTCAATGGGTTTCTGATTTTTTTCAAAGTAGACCATTTTGGCCAGGTGCCGCATATGAACAAAATGCACCCTTTTTTGAAATTTACAGATGGTAGTAAAATAAATATATTGTAACATGAGAAAAAATATATTGACCTTTTTTATTGTAGCAGTATTATGCATTAGTAGTTGTGTTCGTGCACAAAATGACCAAAAGAAAGAGAAACAAGCTGAAAATTTTGAAGTTGCAGATGTTCAAAAAGATAAAGCAGAGATACAAACATTGATACAACAAGTACTAAGTTGGAGTGAATTGAAAAGAATCCATAGATTTATTACCAGTCCTAGCTGACAGCAAAGACAGTATTTACATTGGTTTTGATATAAATAAGCTCAAAGCAAACTTAGTAAGCCTGAGAGAAACCAATTTTTTTGCAAACGAGTTTATAGAGAATTATAATCAAATTATTGTAACTCTTGATAGAAAATTAAAGAGCAAGGATTATGCTGAATGGTTAGTTGGAGACCTTCCTTCTTTCAAATTTGCTAATGATTGTAATCCTTGGTGGAATGGTCAAGAATACTTCCCATTGCAATTAGTTATAGTTGAGAATGTCAGTTTAAGTAAAGATAAAGGAGAATTCTATTTTAAGTGTAGAAGTATGGGACAAGAATGTTCAGGCTTAGAAGGTTATAAAACGAGATTTAGGGTTGTAAAAGAGGATAACAAATGGAAAATATCTTATATGCAAGGATTTGATTATGAGGAAAGTATAAAAAAGGATGGAGAGGTTTAACAATTTAAAAACAACTGACCGACAAGGCCTTTACATGTCGCTAGATGAAAAGAGAACCCCGGTTCTAAAAAAGTTCTGTTTTTTTTCTTTATAGTGCAGCAACGTTTTTTGATAAAAATATACGATGAGTTTTTTCCAGCGAGTATTTATGTTCCTTATCAGAATGGTTGCAGCAATAGTTTTGTTTTTTGGATGTCAAGACCATAAACAAAGCGCACTGATGGTTATCGACAATGCAGGACGCAGATCTTTGGAACTACAGAAGGTCATTGAACATTATAGAGCGACAGGGGAAAAAGAAAAACTGTCAGCAGCCTATTTTCTTATTGCCAATATCGAGGGTAAACGAACCCAGTGGCATCCCAATGCAAATTCCTATTTTAATGCGTTGAAAGAAGTAACCCTATTAAAAAGTCAAGGGATAGGTCGTGATTCGATGGAATTGGCAATACGTGCCAAGCTTGACTCCATTGAACAAATCAATGGCCCATTAAGCCGGTCAAAGACGCAATATATTAACGATTTAGATGCAGTCAGTACCGATTTTCTGATCAGGAACATTGATTTAGCTTTTCTTGTTTGGGAAAAACCTTGGGCCAACCATTTAAGTTTTGAGCAATTTTGTGAGTACGTTCTGCCATACAGAATTCACGACGAGCCTCTAAGCAACTGGAGGGAAGTGTTCTACAAACAATTCATTTGCTTTGAGGATTCAGTGGATGATCCTTCGGACCCCAAGCAGTTGGTCGAAAAGATAAGTAGTTTTATAAATCGGCAATGGGTACATTTAGATGACTTTACTAGTTATGAGTATTACCCGTCATTAGTTGAAATGCAGCAGTGCAATGGGGGCTTGTGCGACCATCGGTATTTTTTAGTCACGGCTATCATGAGAAGCATTGGTTTGCCTGTTACGATTGATTTTACCCCTCAATGGACCAACTATACGGGAGGCCATGCATGGAATGTTTTGTTGGATCGTGATGGCCGTGAGCGTCCGTTTAATGGAGGAGACGATAATTTCTGCTTTTATGACAAGAATTTAATCCCCATGGGGGATGGTGGGTCTATTTGCACAAAGGTGTATAGGAATACGTATGGAAATCAAAAAAGAGCATTTCCCATGGTGAGCTCAGAAATGGCCGCCAATCCTATTTTCAAAAGTTGTGGATTACTGGATGTGACGGAAAATTATGATATCCCAAAAACTAAATGCAGAATAAAACTTGACGATCCGTTGCTGGAGGGGAAGATTGTCTATTTATCGGTTTTCAATTATGGATGGGAAATAAATCAAGTGGCTTGGGCAAAAGTAAATCAAGGTCGTGCAGATTTTGGATACATAGGGTTACCTGCTTTTTATATCACAACCCAGTTCCTGGACGGTCGTCCCCATCTAATCCATTCTCCCTTGGTGATGTATAAGGAGCAAGAAAAGCAAGGTGCTTATTCTCCCAACCTTGCAGAAAAGCGCACGGTGAGTCTATCCCGGAAGTTTGGGTTTAGTGGAGAATTTCTAAGATTTGCCAATGATTTGGTTGGTTGTAAGATTCAGGGGAGTCATTATCCCGATTTTCGAGAAAGCATAGATCTGATTGCAATCGACAAACAGGCAAGAGCTTATGAGGTTGCGGATTTTAATAATTCTCAACCCTTTAGGTATGTTCGATTGTTGTCGACCGACTCTGCCGATTTAAGATTGGCGGAATTGGAATTTTGGGCCAAGGATCCGATTTCAGGTAAGCATGGACAGGTCCACGGAAGAGTGATTGGATTTTCTCCGCTGGTTGATCGTTCCAATGATTCTAATTTCGGAAGTGCCTTCGATGGCAGTATAAGGACCAATCTAAATGCAAAGGCAGGTTCGTGGGTTGGCTTAGATTTGGGAAAAACGCCCTCTGTCATTACCCGGATTTGGTATCTTCCGAGGAATAATTTCAACGAAATTGAGCATGGTCATGTTTATGAACTTTTTTATTTGTCGGATCGCTGGATCTCTTTGGGGCGACAGAAAGCAGAGTCCCATAGACTGGTATATCGTGATGTCCCCCAAGATGTGTTATTATTGTTGAAAAATCTCAGCGATGGACGCCAGGAACGGATTTTTATGTACGATGATGAAAGTCAGGAGCAGATTTGGTGGTAAAATATAGTACAAGACATGGTGAATTTGAAAAGTATTCCAAGATTATTGGCGATTCTATTTGTATCTCTTTTGGTGACATCCTTATTCCGAAGCGATTTGTTTACCGAGCATTATGTTCTGCCCAAGCACTATCTATTTGCTTTTCTTGTTCTCCCTTTTCTTGGTATCTTGATTTACAATGGGTTCAAGTCATCAAAGAATACTCTTTTTACTGTTTCAAAACTTGATCTGGCGGTTGTCATTTTTTACATCTACTCAATTGTACGACTGGTTTTCACTCCTGCAGAGTGTGGCCTACACCCAGATATACTAAACCATACTTTGTTATTGCTTTATAAAAACCGCTTATCGGTCGTTTGGACCCAATGAGGTAAGGGCATTTACTGTTTGTTTGCTGTATGGGATGGCATTTTTGTTGGGCATTAACTCTTTGTGTGGTTTGTTGCAACAAATAGGGGAGTTGCCTCCTGCACATCCTCTATTCAAAATGGGGGGTAGCTTTGGTAATCCTGGCCCCTACACAAATTTCATAGTGATTTTGTTGCCTATGACCCTTATAGTACTTTTTAGTCCTAAAAATTTCCCCAAAAGTCTATTTTATTTTTGTCTTATCGCAAGTTTTTTAGCTGTATTGGTAGTGTTTGTTTCATTGGCGCGGACAGCATGGGTCAGCCTTGGGGTGATTGCTTTGCTCTATTGGGGATATTATACAAATAGGAATACCGGGGTTAAACGTTGGTTTAAATCTCCCATTGCAAAAATAAGCGGAATTCTCCTTGTTGTTGTGTTTATTGTGGTAACAGCTTGGTTTTTAGCAGGAGTAAAGAAAGATTCGGCATCAGGCCGTATATTCATTTGGAAGCTAACATCACAAATGATACAAGATAAGCCTTGGTTTGGCCATGGGTTTGATAGGTTCTGTTATGAACTGAATAAGTATCAGGCCACTTTTTTTGCTGAGGGAAGTGAATCAACCGTAGAAGTTTCGTTAGCAGACAATTCAACTTTTGCATTTAATGAATTTCTTCAAATATTCTCAGAATTGGGTGTTGTGGGATTAATAATGTTTGTCGCGATTTTTTTTGTGGCTTTGTTCTCAAGACCGTCCAATCACGTAAAAGAGAATATCTTCCGAGGGTTTCTGAATAGGGCAGCAATAGCTGCGATAGTGGGTTTTCTTGTGTGTTCTTTGTTCTCATATCCTTTGCATAATTTGCCTGTGTTAATAAGCTTGTACGGATTTCTGGCAATTATCTCGGGTAATAGTTTGGCGTTTAAAAGAGTTTTTGAGCTGCAATTAGCATATAGAAAGACAATGACAATGAGTTTATTGGTGTTGATCTGTTTCGGATACTATCAAATTTTAAGCCGGTATGTATCAGAACGGGAGTGGAATTCAATTGCTCACAAGAAAGGGCAGCTATCTGGTTTTTCTTTGCAGAAGTCTTTTGAGGATTTATTGCCGATAATGGCATACAATAAGTACTTTGAATACAATTATGGTGCTGAATTGATAGTGTTGGGGCAGTATGAGCAAGGGATATCTGTTTTAGAAAGAACTACACGGAGATTAAACGATTCAAATATATATTCATATTTAGGTTTGGGATATCTTGCTACGCAACAGTACGATAAAGCGGAATATTGTTTTCTTGTTGCGTCGTACACGGTTCCTTCCAAACTCTACCCGTTGTATAATTTGGTGAAAGTGTATAAACTTAAAGGCAATGAACAGCAAGCAATGCTGATTGCACACAGAATCATTGGGATGGGAGAAAAAGTAGAGACTGATGTGGGGCGGAAAATTTTAAGAGAGATGAGAAAATATTTGGAGACTGGCGTTCTTTGATGATTCGTCACAATTGCTTGGGTCAATACACATTTTTCGATCCCGTAAAATTGTTTCTGAACTCAGAAGGCGTCACGCCTTGCTTTTTTTTGAAGATACGGTTGAAATTGGAAACATTGTTAAACCCGCATTCGAAACAAATCTCTCCCACACTTTTGCTGGTTTCGATCAATAAGCGCGTGGCATATCCCAGCCGCATTTCGTTGACAAAATCGACGAACGATTTGCCAGTGCGCTGTTTGATGAGGCGCGTGAACGAGACCACAGACATATTGAGGAGTTCGGCAGCTTCTTCCAATTTTATTTTCTTGTTGAAGTTCGCCTTTACAAAATTGTAGACCTTTTCGATGCGGTCGCTGCTGTGAAAATCGCTTGTCCGTTGGAACGATATGTTAGTCAGTAGTTTCTGGTCACGCGAAATGGCCAGGTCGTACAGCAGGGATTGGAGTTCGATGAATGAGTCAAAGCCACGCTTTTGGCTCAATGATATTATTTTGTCTTCTACCTGTTTAATGGTCTGTTTCGAGAATGAAATGCCCCGCTGGGCGTGTTGGAATAGTTCTTTTATCGGTTTGAGCAGGTTCTTGTCCAGCATGCCGTTGCCAAAAAGATCGCGGGGGAACTGGATTGTTATTTCGTGAATGGTGGTCTTGCTGTTTTTATAGTCTTCCCATCCATGGTAAAGGTTGGGTCCCACCATTACCAGCTCAAGGTCTTCGATTTCCACAATGTTATCGCCGACAATACGTTTGGCACCTTTGGCATTGGCAACATAATTGAGCTCAAATTCGGGATGGAAGTGTATGGGAAAATTAAAGTCGTTTTTGTGACGGTCGAATACCAAGAAGCAATCGTTCTCTTTCAGCGGGGTTATCTCCCTGTGAATCGAATCTTTCATCGGTTTATAGTTTAATAATTCGTGGCCACATGGTTATATCCATTGATTACGCCCTTTGGACGTTCGATCATTCCCGTTGTGAATGCGTCTCTTTGAAATTGTTAGGGGGTACTGCCACAAGCACAACAAAACCATGTCCTTTTTAGCACCACAAATATATGGTTGTTGATAAAACCGTACAAATGGATTGTCATTTTTTAAATCTTTCATTCATGATATTGAAGTATGTAATTGTCAAATAAACAATGTGAAAGAATTTACTCTTAGTGCTGTATCAAAAATGGAGATGTTGTTTTTATTCATTATGGCAAGATAATATGAATGTATTGTACCAATGTGTGGCATGAGAATGGACATTATTAATTCGGCCGAATGATTTTATCTTTTTGGATTTTGGTTATGGTTGTGCGTTTTATGGGTTATGTTGCCGTGCAGGCCTCGTTCTTTCCATAATTGAATGCTTATGTCGAAAAGTATTAATATGGAGGGATTTGTATTATATTATTAAGAGTGTTTTATACTTGTAATCATTGTAAAAATAAAGTAATCAGGCATCTGTTGTTGATGTTGGTGTGTTATTAAATGATTTGTGATAATATAATACATTCAAAAATGATGAAATTGAATACAAAAAATGTAAAAAATCTGATAAGCTTTCTTGAATGGAGCGATTGATCACATTGATAATCCAAGATGGTTAAAAAACGTAAATTGGTTAATGTGCTGATAAATAAAAATAAATGATGGATTTTTGCTGTATATAGGTCCATTATAGATGAGTTTGTGTGTAAAATTAACAAATATTAAAACACATAAACAACTGATAAAATAGTATTAGGAAAGGCATTGTTCCATATCTATTTTAGCAATTGAGAAAATCTGTTTTAAATACCTATTCAATATGGTCAGTACAATTAATTTAAATCATCTCTTATGAAGAAAAATCTGCGAATGTTTTCTGTCGTGTTTTTTCTGGCTTTACAGTGGATAGCTTACGGGCAAGGAAGAACTATCACCGGAAAGGTAACAGACGATACAGGACTTCCCCTTCCCGGGGTGTCAGTGATCATCGAGGGCACCACACAAGGAACCATCACCGATATCAACGGTGTTTATTCTCTCTCTGTGTCCGAAGGCTCAAAGGTCTTGGTTTTTTCGTTTATTGGGTTTGAGCCCCAAAAAGTGGATTTAGCCGGCAAAACAGTGATTAACATTTCGTTGAAGCCCGAGAATGTTGGGATTGATGAAGTGGTGGTAATCGGTTACGGTACCATGAAAAAGAGCGATTTGTCGGGTGCTTCGGTTTCAGTAGGCGAAGACAAAATCAAGGGTTCGGTGATTACCAACCTCGACCAGTCGCTGCAAGGTCGTGCAGCCGGTGTGACATCGGTGTCTACTTCGGGTGCTCCGGGTTCGTCATCGTCAATCCGCGTACGTGGTCAGGCCACCATCAATTCCAACGCAGAGCCTCTCTACGTGATCGATGGTGTAATTATCCAGGGCGGCGGCAACAGCGGTAGCGACTTTGGCCTGGGCGATGCGCTGGGCAACGGCACAACCTCTACCATTTCGCCTCTTTCTACAATCAACCCTTCGGATATCGTTTCGATGGAAATCCTCAAAGATGCTTCGGCAACCGCCATCTATGGTGCGCAGGGAGCCAACGGCGTAGTGCTTATCACCACCAAACGCGGTAAGTCGGGCGATGCCAAATTCTCATACGAAGGCATGATGGCCCTGCAGCGTCAGATGAAACGATTGGATATGATGAACCTGCGCGAATTTGCAGAATACTATAACGACCTGGCTTCGACCGGTGAACTGACCGCGAGTGAAGACTATGCCGACCCTTCCCTGCTGGGCGTGGGCACCAACTGGCAGGACGCCATTTTCCAAACTGCATTCCAGCAACAGCACCAGCTTTCGGCCCAGGGCGGTTCGGAAAAGGTGAATTATTACATTTCGGGTTCGCACATGAACCAAGATGGTACCATCATCGGCTCCAATTTCAAGCGCTACTCCTTTCGTTCCAATCTCGATGCTCAACTTAAACCTTGGTTGAAGCTCGGCCTGAACGCGATGTACTCGGGCACCGAAGAACGTTTGACGCTTGCCGACAGTGACGAAGGTATTGTTAATTATTCCTTAACAACTCCTCCCGATATACCTATCTACAACATCGACGGCGGCTACGCCACTGTTGTTAAGGAAGGCTATACTTCTGTTAACCCCATTGCGATGGCACTCTTGGATGATATCCTGCTTGACAGAAACAAGCTCAACGGAAGCGTTTTTGCCGATATTACTCCGATTAAAGATCTGACCTGGCATACCGAACTTGGTTTCGATATCAGCAATTCAAAAGCTGAGACTTATTCGCCGATGATTAATCTCGGCACATGGACGCGTCCAAGTAACGAAAGCTCTATTCAGAAGAACAACAGTACCTTTTGGCAGGCTAAGAACTACCTGACCTACAACGGACGCTTTCTCGAAAAGCACAGCTATACAGTGATGCTTGGCCAGGAGGCCTGGGAAAGCGAATACGACTACGAGCGAATCTCGAACACAGGGCTTCCGTCGGACGATGTTCACAACCCTGCGCTTGGCACAGGCACGCCAACCATCAACTATGGTTTTGGCAGTTCGTCGATGGTGTCGGTCTTTGGCCGTGCCAACTACAACTTCAACGACCGCTACCTGTTGACCTACACCTATCGTCGCGATGCGTCGTCGAACTTTGGTAAAGACAACCGTTGGGCCGGATTCCATGCAGCAGCTGCTTCGTGGAGATTCTCGAACGAAGAATTTTTTGCCCCTCTGCTTTCGGTTATCAACAACGGTAAGTTGCGTTTGGGTTGGGGACAGACAGGGAACTCGAACATTGGCGGTTACAAATGGGGTTCGTCAATATCCAAAATGCCTACCGGGCTCGGCACCGGCTATCGTCCGGCCAACATCCCCAACACAGGCATCAAATGGGAAACACAGGAGCAGTTGAACGCCGGTCTTGACCTCGCATTCCTCAACTCTCGCATCAATCTGACCGTAGATGTCTACAAGAAGACATCGGAAGACATGCTGATGCAACTTCAGTTGCCTTCGTACATGGGCACACGCGGCAACGTTTCGTCGGCCATTGCGGCACCTTATGGCAACTATGGGTCAATTGAAAACAAAGGTCTCGAAATAACCCTTGGCGCAACTCCTGTAAAAGGGCAATTAGTCTGGGATTCGGAATTCCAAATCTCATTCAATCGTAACAAACTCGTTTCGCTCGACGGTGCAGCTTCGAGCCACATCGAAGGTTACGGACAGTGGAGCGACGTGGTATCGCTGACCGAAGTGGGCCAATCGCTCTACAACTTCTATGGTTACAAGGTGGACGGCGTCTACAAAGACCTGGCCGATATTCAAAGCTCGCCGAAACCGGTTAAGTATCCGTCCAACGGCGTTTACAACAGAAGCAGTACCGTGTGGGTAGGCGACATCAAGTATAAGGATATCAGTGGCCCCGACGGTCAGCCCGACGGAATCATCAACGAATATGACCGCACCAACATCGGTTCGCCACTGCCTAAGTTCACCTTTGGCCTCAACAACACCTTCCGCTTTAAGAACTTTGACCTGAACATCTTCCTGAACGGCTCGTACGGCAACAAAGTTTACAACTACTTGGCCATGAAGCTGACGCACATGAACAGCGCATGGAGCAACCAGCTGACCGATATCAATGACCGTGCCGTTCTCGAAGCTATCGACGCGAATAAGGACTATTCGGCAGGCGTAGACGTGTACGGCAACGGCCAGTTGGTCTACAACTGGTACGACGACATCACCAACGTGCGGGTTAAGAACTCCGGCACCAGTACTCCACGGGCAACCACAGCCGATCCGAACGACAACGATCGCGTTAGCGACCGCTATATCGAAGATGGTTCTTATCTGCGCATCAAGAACATCACTCTGGGCTACACATTCCCAAAAGCTTGGATTCAAAGAATCAAATTGGAGAACGCCAGAATCTATACCAATATTCAGAATGTCTACACATTCACCAACTATTCGGGCTACGATCCTGAAATAGGCGCCAGTACCGCCAGTGCCAACGTCTATGGCCTCGACAACGGTCGCTATCCGTCGCCTACGGTTTGGTCTTTTGGTTTGAATGTTACATTTTAATAAACAACAGACTCAGTATGAAATACAGAAATATATTTAATGCGATAGCTGTGGCAGCTGTAGGTTTCTCGCTGACGGCATGCGACGACTTTCTGGATCGTCCGAGCGAAGACAGCTACAATGTAGACAATTTCTACCAGAACGATAACCAGCTGTATCAGACAGCGAATCAGCTCTATAACTCACCATGGTACGATTTTCAGCGCGGCTTCATAAAGGTGGGCGAAGTGATGGCCGGCAACTACTACTGGGGCAGCTCGCCATATCTGACCCTGACTGTCAACTCAAGCGACGAAGACCTTGTAAATATGTCGGCCTCACTATGGTCGGTGAATGCATATTGCAACACATTGGTAAAGAACGTGAACGAGAAAGCCGGTCCGGCAACGACCGAGGCCGTGCGCAACGCCGTAAAAGGCGAAGCGCTGACATGGAAAGCCATGGCATACTTCTTCCTTGTGCGTTCGTTTGGTGCGGTGCCCATCATTCACGAGAATTCGGAAATGATTGCCGGCAATAACTACAACGATGTCTACAAAGCCAGGACTGAAAACGTTTACGACTACATCATTCGTACTCTGGAGCAGGCCATAGCATGGTTGCCCGAAAGCGCGGCAGCCGGCCGCATCGACAAATATTGCGCCGAAGGTTTGCTGGCCAAGGTATATTTGGCAAAGAGCGGCCTTGGCCAGAGCGGCACACGTAACGAAGCCGACCTGCAGAAAGCGGCCGAATATGCCAAAGACGTGATTGACAACAGTGGCCGCGAGCTGATGCCGAACTATGCAGACATCTTCCGCCTTGCCAATAACACTTGTCCCGAAAGCCTTATCGCATGGCGATGGACAGCAGAAGGCGGCATTTGGACTGCCCAAAACACATTCCAGGCCGATTTGGCAATTACGGGATTTGATGAATACGTAAGCTGGGGCGGGTATACAGGCCCGTCGGTCGACCTGATCGAGGCCTTTGACGAAGATCCTGCATCCGCCACACGTCAGAACGTAGACAGCCGCCGCAAGGCAACCATGATGATGTTGGGCGATGTGTACAGTTACTTTTGGACAGACGAAGGCGGATTTGATTATATCGACTTCTGCTACAGCGCCGAAACTCATGGTGGCAAAATAGGCCCGCAGACCTATCAGTCGCCAACGGGAGCCAATATTGTGAAGCACCTTGTGGGCGACAATGCCGATCACGTGGCAGGCATCGGCCACAGCATGGCTCGTATGTCCACCAGCCTTGCCACCCACATTCTTCGTCTCTCGGATGTGTACCTCATCTATGCCGAAGCAATGATTGGCAATAGCGGTTCTACCTCCGATCAGAGCGCCATTGATGCCTTTTATGCCGTACGCCACCGTGCCCGCTCGGGCTACGTTAAACCCACATTAATATCGTGGGAAGATGTTTGGAAAGAACGCCGGCTCGAACTTGCCTGCGAAGGCGACCGTTGGTACGATTTTGTGCGCCTGAGCTATTACGACGAGCAGCAAGCCATTAGCGAACTGACGAACCAAAAAAGAAGCCATTTCAATGGTTTGAACGATGCCTACAAAACATGGTGGGAAGGCGGTAGCCTCGATGCATCGAAAATAACATACGACACAGGCACTGTACCACCCAACGTGACTTCAAGCTCGTTCACACTGCCTTTCCCCGACACCGACCTTGCGCTCAACAAGCACTTGTCGGAAGACCCGATAGACGTGGATGTGACGCAGTACAATTATTAATGTAGTACGCACAAATAAATCAATATAGCAATGAAAGTTATATCAAAAAATATAAGTCGTTGGTTCATGCTTGGTGCAGTGGCAATCTCAGCATTGGTATTGTCGTCGTGCGAGGACGAGCCGGACAAATATGAAATAGCAGGTGGTTCACCCGAGGTCATCTACATCCGCACACCCCAGCGTGCCGACTCACTGGTGACTTCAGCATATCTCGGCACTCGTCTTGTGCTTGTTGGTAACAACTTACGCAGCGTCACCGAAATTTACTTCAACGATGTGAAAGCCGTTCTTTCGACCAGCTTCATCACCGACCACACACTGTTTGTTTCGGTACCAAACACCTTGCCTACCGAATTGACCAATACCATGTATCTGGTAAATTCGGCAAAAGACACCACCAAGGTACCGTTTTCTACAGTGATTCCGGCTCCGGTGGTGTCGTCGATGGCCTGCGAACTTGTTAAACCAGGTGAAGTTGCCACCATTATTGGTGACTACCTTCTTTCGTACGAAAGTTCGCCAATGGTCATCACCATGCCCGACGGTAAAACGGTGACCGAATTTGAAAGCCTGTCGAAGACAAAGGTAACTTTCGTGGTGCCCGACAATTGTACCCAGAGCGGCCCAATATCTGTGACTTCTGCCTACGGCACTACATCGTCTACTCAGTTCCATTTCAACGACGAGCGTGGCATTTTATTTGACTTTGATGGATTGACAGGCCTTGGCAACCACGGCTGGCACAATCGCGATATCTTAGCCGACGCAACAAGTATTACCGGTAACTTTGTGCAGTTGGGCAATGGCTCTGCAATTATGAGCGAAGAAGGTGGCTGGGACGACAGTCAATTCTCGTTCGAATATTGGTGTGGAGACTGGAACAACCCGCAACTCTTTGAGGGTACCGATATAAGACTGACCGATCTTGTAGACTTCTCCGACTGGAAAAACATGGCTCTCAAGTTCGAGCTCTATATTCCTACAACCTCTTCGTGGTCGGCCGGTGCCATGCAGCTTATCTTTGCCGGCACTGACCTTGTGACGCTTGGTGGTGGTGGTGGTTATCCGGCTGCCAACAACACCTTCTTCCAGGGTAATGTGCTGCCACGCGGTATCTATCGTCCATGGGAATCCACAGGTTCGTTCAATACTGACAACCAGTGGATTACCGTCACAGTACCGTTCTCCGACTTCATCTACGGAATAGATGGTAGTGCAGCCACAGGCTCACTCAGTGCCGATAGCTTTGCCAGCTTTACGCTTTTTGTAGTTACTGGTGGCATCAAAGGCGTTGAGTGCACCCCGATATTCAAAGTGGACAATATACGTGCAGTTCCATACAAGTAGGAATCTTTTAAAAAAATTAAAATGAAAAGATTAAATAAAACCTTGGCACTGACGATAATGTGCCTGTTGGTCGCGTTCAGCAGCGTTTTTGTTGCTTGCGATGACGACAATGCCCCTGACACCAACCAAATGAAAGGTGGCGTTTCGCTTAATGCGGCTCAACTGTTGGTGACGCGTGGCGGATACATGCAGTTCAAGGGTAGCGGCCTCAATCAGATAGAGACCATCGTTTTCCCCGAAAATATATCGGTATCGGACATTGAGGCGGTAGATAACTACACCATTCGTTGTCTTGTACCCGAAGACGCGGTGGTAGGCAAAGTGAAATTGCTTTATGGCGACAAAACTATCGAGACAGGCACCATAGCCTTTACCGAGCCTATCACATTTGAGAGCTTTACGCCCGCCAGCGTGATCCCGGGTGATGAGCTGACCATAAAAGGCACATACCTCAATTACATAGACCATGTGATGTTTGCAACCGGCGAAGCTGTGGCGGTGACGCCGACACGCTACGAGATAAAGGTGATTGTGCCGGTTGACGCATCGACGGGCAAAGTGTATTTGGCGATGAACGTAATCGAAGGCACCGACACACTGGTCAACCAGTTGCCATCCAAAGAAGAGCTTGTTGTGGCCCAACCGACTGGTATAACGTTGCCCGCCACGGGTGTCAAAGCCGGCAGTACCATCAGCATCACCGGTTCGCTGCTCCGCCTTGTGAAGTTCGTCCGTTTCCAGAATGCCGATGACGTAAATGTGGCCCAGGCCGACCCAACCGAAGACATCGCCGCGCTCAGCGTAGTTGTTCCGGTCAATGCAAAGACTGGTGCCGTGACGCTGGTATTGCTCTCGGGCATAGAAATTGCGGCAGGTGATATCACGCTTGTTGAACCTACCGCAGCCATCGAAGACCTAAAGGTTTCCTATGGCGTGGACGAAACAGTTGTTATCAGTGGCACCAATCTCGACCTGGTGGCCACGGCAGCATTCAAGGGCGGCGAAGCGACTGCAATAGCTCTCACGGAAGGCAAGATAAACCTCAAAGTGACGGCTGCCGCACAAAGCGGCGATATCACGCTGACTTTGGCCAATGGCAATACCATTGCCGTGACAGGCCTTGTGACCACCAAGCCCGTTGCCACGTTGCCATCCAATGCCACTCCGCTCGACGAGCTCAGCATTGTGTCGACTCTGGGCAGCCGCGTGAAAACGGTTAAGTTTGGCAACCTCGAAGCTGAAGCCACAGCAACCGGCGACGGTTTCAAAGTGACGGTCCCGCTTGCAGCGGAATCGGGTGTCGTAACCTTGGTGATGGACAACGGCGAAACTGTTGCCGCAGGCAGCATTGTTATCAACGCATTTACGTTCTGCGCAATTTCTGGATTTGCATCAGAAACAACAACGGTCGGAGAATTGATGCAGTGCTCTGTTGTCAATGGTGCAAGTCTTACCAATGTGCTTCTCAATGACGCAGATACTAAGTATTTGCTAGTAGGAACTGTACTCTATGTTTCAGTTGGTGTCAATGTCGGGGACAATAAAGTAACTTTGGTGTCGGGTACATCAAAAGTGGATTATACAGTTAAGGTTGTGGCAGCCGGTGAAGTTGAAACCATTTTGTATAATACCCCGGTTGAACTGGCCAATTGGAGCAAGAATTATGAGTTGAATGTGGACTTTTCGGGCGCCCCGGCCGATGCTTCTGTGCGCATCAGATACACTAAGACTAATAATGAACCACAGTTCAAAGTGTTCAATGGCCATTGGGGCAATGTATATGATGGCACAACGGATGCCAATGCAGCCGTTATAGCCGCTGCCGACTATATTGACCTTCCGGTGTCGCTGTTCCCATATAGCGATTGGGGTTACTCGATAATCCTTCAGGGCGACGGAATGATTGTTTCATCTATTTCGTGGGTGAAAGACTACTCTGCTGCTGTAACTATTTTTGATACCAAAACGGCAATCGGCAACTGGGGCAATATTCTGATTCCGGCCTCTGCCTTTGCTTCGGCAAAGGTGGGTCAAGTGGTTACTGTTGTGACTTCCGATGTTGAAAGCGATGCACAAGGTTCTTTCAAGGGTAGTGAAAGTGGCTGGCCTGCAATTGCAGACGGAACAGAATACTTTGATATAACCGGTGATTTCACGCTGACAATTACATCTGCTATTTTGGATAAACTGAAAAGTGGTGGCCTGATTGTTTCGGGAAAAAACTATTCCATAGTGAAGGTTACTCTCAAATGAGAGTAACAAAAACGCCGATATTTTTATAAAACCAACATAAGGGGAGGTTTTGTCCTCCCCTTATGTTAAAAACATTACATGAGAAGGTCCGCTAATTTATTGTTCTTCATGCTGATACTAACTATCAGTGTTTGTGGGTTCTCGGCATGCTCTTCATCCGATGATGAACCTGCCGTCAAACCTCAATTGCTTTCGTCCATTCCGGTCGATGGCGCCACCGATGTGGCCCTGACAACAACAACTATCGAACTCACCTACAGCCACAACATCAAGTTGGGCAACGCATCATTGATCCGCTTCAACGATGAAGCCGTCAACCAGCTCAATATCAGCCTAGATGGAGCTAAAATAACAATCAGAAACATCTCTTTGGAAAGAGGCCAGACCTACACGCTTTCGGTGCCGCAGGGTGCGGTGTTGGGATACGATGGCGATGTGGCGGCCGATGCCCACAGCATATCATTCTCTTCGGTACCTCCCCCTGACATCGTGATAGCCACCACGCTCGTTACTCCCAACCCTTCTCCCGAGGCGGTAAAAGTTTACGACTTCCTGCGTGAGAACTACCGTAAAAACATCATTTCGTCCACCATGGCCAATGTTGCCTGGAACATCAACGAGGCCGAATGGGTCAAACAGCACACGGGCAAGTATCCCGCGATGGCTACTTTCAATTACATCCATCTAAAAGCGTCGCCGGCCAATTGGATTGATTATTCCAATACCGAGGTGTTGGAGGACTGGTGGAGTCGAAACGGGTTGATCGGTGCCAACTGGCACTGGATTGTCCCGCGAAATGAGAGCTTGGTTAATTCGTCTGATTATGGGAATGATTATTCGTACAAACCCGAGGAGACCTCCTTCCGTGCAGCCAACGCGCTGACCGATGGCACCTGGGAGAACAAAATATTGAAGGCCGACCTCGAGAAGATGGCCGGTTATCTGCTGTTGCTAAAGAACAAGAACATCCCCGTGCTTTGGCGTCCTTTGCACGAGGCCGCCGGCAACATCTACGAATATAACAATGGTACTGCCTGGTTTTGGTGGGGCTACGATGGTGCCGAAACCTATAAGCAGCTGTGGCGATACATGTTTGATTATTTCAAAGCGCAGGGCCTCAACAACCTCATTTGGGTGTGGACCACGCAAACCAAAGACAACGCCTTTTATCCCGGCGATGATTATGTGGATATTGTGGGGCGTGACATTTATAACAATAGCATCGTATCGAACCTGGCTGACCAATTCACCGGCATTCAGGATGTTTATCCCACCAAGATGGTGACACTGAGTGAGTGCGGCAACGTGGCCATGATATCGGCACAGTGGGCTGCCGGTGCCGAGTGGTCGTTCTTTATGCCGTGGTACGATTATAACAGGACTGTTAACCCCGGTACTCCTGCATTTGAGCTCACCACGCACGAATATGCCGATAAGGCCTGGTGGGTGGATGCCTTTGCCATGGACAAGGTTATTACCCTTGATGAAATGCCCGGCTTAAAATGATACTCCTGCACACATAAACTATTAATGAATGATTAAGTTATTGATAACCTCCGCAATCACATCCATGATGTTGTATTCATGTACATCGTCCCGGCCCCAGGCCACTCCCGCGCAACTGCTTATTGAAAAGCTGAACCAGGCAAAGGGCAAAGGTGTGTTGTTCGGCCATCAGGACGATTTGGCCTATGGCGTGGACTGGTGGATGGTGCCCGATTCGTCAGACGTGAAGGCCGTGGCGGGCGATTACCCCGCCGTAATGGGTTGGGAATTGGGCGGTTTGGAGCGTGGCGACGAGCGCAACCTCGATTCGGTGTCGTTTGCCGATATGCGGCAACTGGCCATTAAAGCCCATAAAATGGGGGCCATCAACACCTTTAGCTGGCACGCTTATTCGGCGGTGAACGGTGTCAATTCGTGGAACACGGAAACCCGTGTGGTGGAACATATCATCCCTGGGGGAAGCCATCATTTGCAGTTTGTAAAACAACTTGATGAGGTGGCCGGGTTCTTTGCATCGCTGAAAGATGATCAGGGCAACCAGATTCCCGTCATCTTTAGGCCATGGCACGAAATGGGCGGCAGCTGGTTTTGGTGGGGTCGAAAACATTGTACGACCGATGATTACAAAAAGCTGTTTGTTTTCACGGTCGATTATTTGCGGAAAATAAAGGGACTCAACAACTTGGTGATAAGTTATTCGCCCGACGGAGAGTTCTCGACTGCCGACGGTTTTTTAACCTTTTACCCTGGCGACGGTTATGTGGACATGCTTGGCTTTGATGATTATGATAGCAATGGCGCAGAAGAATGGCCCTCGAACGTGTCGGCAAAACTTCGCACCGTTATTGCATTGGCCGGCCAGAAAGGCAAGCTGGCCGCATTTGCCGAAACCGGCAATGAAAACCTGAGAGACACAACCTGGTTTACCCGCCGTTTGGCCAAAGCTATTGAACCGGCCGATATCCAAAGCCAATTGAGCTATGTGCTGGTATGGCGCAACGATCCCAAAGTACATTTTTTCTTTTCGCATCCTAACCACGCTTCGGCTTCCGATGCCAAAGCTTTTTTGGATTTGCCTTATGTGTGGCTTTTGTCGGACTTGAATACCGCCTTGTCCGATAAGAAATAGGATTCATCGATCTCGAATACACAAAACACAAAATAGTTATGCCAAGCGATTTGTTCAACGAGAGAAAGAGATTAATTGAAAAAGAGCACGAAACATTGCTTGCCCGAAAGAACGAAAAACAATTCAGCACCAACGGTGTGTATAACCGATATAAATATCCCGTGGTGACGCGCGATCATGTGCCCTTACGCTGGCGCTACGATTTCAACCCGTCCACCAACCCTTTTTTCATGGAGCGTATCGGGTTTAATGCAGCCTTCAATGCAGGCGCCATGAAGTGGAACGGGAAATACCTGCTGGCCGTACGCACCGAAGGAAATGACCGTAAATCGTTTTTCGCGATTGCCGAAAGTCCCAATGGGATTGATAATTTCCGTTTCTGGGACAGACCAATTACCCTGCCCGAGACCGATAATCCGGATACAAACGTATATGACATGCGTTTGACCCAACATGACGATGGTTTTATTTACGGCGTGTTTTGTACCGAGCGCAAGGATCCCGATGCCCCGGATGGCGATACCAGCAGTGCTGTGGCCGCGGCGGGCATTGCCCGGACCAGGGACCTGATCCGTTGGGAACGATTGCCCGATTTGGTATCGACTGCGGGCCAGCAACGTAACGTGGTCCTGTTCCCCCACCTTATCCACGGAAAATATGCGTTCTTTACCCGTCCACAAGATGGTTTCATCGATACGGGCAAAGGTGGCGGTATCGGGTTTGGGTTTGCCGACGACATTGCCGGTGCCGTGGTGAAAGAAGAAGTGATTGTAGACCCAAAAACCTACCACACCGTTTACGAAGTAAAGAACGGACAGGGTCCCGCTCCCATAAAAACAAAGCATGGCTGGCTCAATCTGGCCCACGGTGTACGTAATACCGCTGCCGGCCTTCGTTACACATTATATATGTTCATGTCCGATTTGGAAAAACCCTGGGTGGTTACCCACAAGCCTGCCGGGCATTTTATTGCGCCGTTGGGAGACGAAAGGGTGGGCGACGTTTCGAACGTAACATTTGCAAACGGTTGGATCCTGGATGACGACGGCACGGTATTCATTTACTATGCATCGTCGGATACACGGATGCACGTGGCCACATCGACCCTCGATCAATTGGTAGACTATTGCATCAATACGCCCCAGGACAGGTTCCGGTCGGCCGCATCGGTCGAAAACATCAATGCCCTGATCGATAAGAATAGGCAAATCGAAGGGAAATAGGCCGGTTATATATTGGTAAACATAAGGCCCCGGGCCTGAAGGTTTGCCCCTGCTTTTGTATATTCACACAAACGGATTTTCATGACAGATACTTCCAATATGGTCTCCGGAATGACCAAAGAACTGGACCAAATCCTTCGCTATTGGCAAACCAAAATGGTGGATAATGAATTTGGGGGGTTTCACGGACAACGTAACCATTTCGATACGTTGGTTCCGCAGGCAAGCAAAGGATGTGTCCTCAATGCCCGTATCCTTTGGACGTTCTTGGCCGCCTACCGGTTTACCCAAAATGCCGGTTACCTGCAAACGGCCACAAGGGCTTATGATTATTTAGTGAAATATTTTTGGGACAAACAGCATGGAGGCTTGTTTTGGGAGCTCGACCATACCGGGGCCCATCTCAACACCCGCAAGCAGATTTACGCCCAGGGCTTTGGTATTTACGGGTTGAGCGAATACTACCGTGCCACCGGAAATACCTTTGCGCTCAACAAGGCCATCGAACTTTTTCGATTGGTGGAACAACACAGTTATGATCCCGGGAACGGAGGCTACATAGAAGCGTTGGCCCGGGATTGGTCCCCGCTCGAAGACATGCGCCTGAGCCCCAAAGATGCCAACGAACCCAAGTCGATGAATACGCACCTCCACATTCTGGAACCGTATACAAGCCTGTTGAGAATATGGCCCGACGACGGTTTAAAACAAAAGATAGCTTCGTTGATACATGTATTTCTCCATAAAATAGTGGATGGAAAAACCGCCCATTTCAATCTGTTTTTTGGCATGGACTGGGAGGTGCGTTCGAAAATCGTATCGTACGGGCATGACATTGAAGGAGCCTGGTTGCTCTCCGAAGCGGCACACGTGCTTGGTTACGAACCGTTGGTCACCGAAGTGGAAGCCACGGCCAAGCGTATGGTCGATGCGGTGATGGCCGAGGGAACCGATACCGACGGCGCCGTTTTTTATGAAAAAAACCTTGCCCGCGACCATTTGGATACCGACAAGCATTGGTGGCCGCAAGCCGAGACCATGGTGGGCCTGGCATGGATGTGGCGTCAGACCGGCAACGACGTTTACCTGCAAAGAATGGCTAAGACCTGGGATTTCATCCAACATCATCTTATCGACAAAGAGCATGGCGAATGGTTCTGGCGCGTTGGGGAACAAAACCGTCCGATCACATCCGAAGACAAAGCGGGCTTTTGGAAATGCCCTTACCACAACAGCCGCGCCCTGATGGAAGTGATGGAAGTGTTAAGACGAGAGGGCTGTTAGTAAAAGAAACACTTTCAACAAACCATAAGCTACCAACAACTCAAAATTAAACCATGTCCACAGAAAAATTAAAGCTTAAAGAGAAGATCGGTTACGGGTTAGGCGATGCCGCATCGTCGATGTTCTGGAAACTATTCTCGATGTATTTGCTCATTTTCTACACCGACGTGTTCGGGCTCCCTGCCGCCACCGTTGGGTTTATGTTCCTGATAACCCGTTTGTGGGACGCGGCTTTCGACCCGGTGGTGGGCGTTATCGCCGATCGTACCCAAACACGCTGGGGGAAATTCAGGCCTTATTTGTTGTGGATGGCGTTGCCTTTTGGCATTGTGGGAATATTCACGTTTACCACTCCCGAATTTTCGGTATCGGGAAAACTGTGGTATGCCTATATCACCTATTCGTTGATGATGATGGTCTATTCCCTGATCAATGTCCCTTATGCGTCGTTGCTGGGCGTCATGTCGGCCAATCCCAAGGAACGGACCACGCTGGCATCGTACCGCATGGTGTTTGCGTTTGCCGGTAGCGTGCTGGTGTTGGGCACATTCCAGCCGCTGTTCGATACGTTCGGTTCCAGAAAGCTTGGCGGATACCCGGGCCATGCCGGGGCTTTTAACGATAGCACATGGGTATCCCCGGTCCAAAAAGGGATAGCCTGGGAAAATGGTTTTCCCGCAGCCTCTCTGGAAGGGGTGAACGATACCCTGGTGTTCCTCAGTACCAAAATCAAAACAAAAAGCGACAACGCATTGAAACTTGGCTTGTACGATAGCCGGACGAATCGGTACGCCTATTTCGAATTCCCGCAAGGCACCGACACACTGGGCCTGAAGCGCGACGGTACATGGGGCGAGGTGAAACTGAACCTTTCGAGACTGAACCACACCATGCCGATGGCCAGTGAACTTAAAGTAGTGGCCATAAGCGGGAACATTGACGACTTTTCGTTCAAACGGATGGAGGTGAAAGAAGTGGACCAGCAGAGCGGGACACAAAAAGCGGTGATTGTCGTGGCGGTGCTGGCAGTGATTTTCTTTTTCCTCACCTTTTCATGGACACGGGAACGCGTAAAACCCGCTTTATCCGAATCCTCATCGCTGAAAAACGATCTGACGGACTTGCTGAAAAACGTACCTTGGTTCATTTTGCTGGGGGCAGGGGTGTCGGCGCTCATATTCAACTCCATACGTGACGGCGCGGCGGTTTATTACTTTAAATATTTTATACAAAACGAAGATGCCGTTGACATGAGCCTGATGGGGCTGGTATTGCCGGTTACCTACAGCACGCTTTACCTGGTGTTGGGGCAGGCGGCCAACATTGTCGGAGTGGTCCTGGCCAAGCCCGTGTCCGATAAAATAGGGAAACGTCCCACCTTTTTGTACGCCATGCTGCTGGCTTCGGTCATGAGCGTCATTTTCTTCTTTTTCGACCGTAGTTCGATTGTGCTCATATTCGTTTTCCAGTTCCTTATCAGCATTTGTGCAGGCATCATTTTCCCGTTGCTTTGGTCGATGTATGCCGACATTGCCGATTTTTCCGAATGGAAGACGGGCCGGCGCGCCACCGGATTGATCTTTTCCTCATCGTCAATGTCCCAAAAATTCGGATGGACGCTGGGGGGAGCAGTTACGGCATGGCTGTTGGGCATGTACGGGTTTAAGGCCAACATGGTCCAAACCGAACAAACCCAAACGGCCATCCGGATGATGTTAAGCATCTTTCCTGCCATAGGGGCGCTTTTGTCCGTGGTATTTGTGTACACCTATAAATTGTCCGATAAATTCATGGAACAAGTCACGTCTGAACTGAACGAGCGGCGCAAGGACCAGTAGGAAATACACAGGTGTTAAGATTTCCAATACCTTCTGGCGGCTTCTTTCAAACACTCCTGCCCACGATTTTGGGGGCCGATAGCTGAATGTTGGCCACAAACCACTAAAAAAACAAGTCACACAAAAGCAATAATTATGAAGTATGTAATCACGATGGCTTTAGCCCTGGCAATATGTGCGTGCACGCCAAAAAAAGAGCCCGATTTGTTTGTGCGTACCAATGGCGTGAATTTTACCGTTGAAGGTAAACCCGTGTACTTTGTGGGAGCCAACTATTGGTACGGTGCCATTTTGGGATCGAAAGGCCGTGGCGGTGACCGCGGACGGTTGGCCAAAGAACTGGACCAGCTGAAAGAGATGGGCGTTACCAACCTTCGCGTGCTGGTTGGGGCCGAAGGTCCCGATAACCAGCCCTACCGTGTTACGCCTGCGTTGCAACTGGCACCCGGCGTGTACAACGATACCATTCTGGACGGACTGGACTTTTTCATGGCTGAACTGGGCAAGCGGCAAATGCGCGCCATCCTTTTCCTGCACAATACATGGGAATGGAGCGGCGGCTATGCGCAATACGTGAACTGGCACGGCGGCGGCGATATTCCCTATCCGCAGATAGCTCCCCACACATGGCCCGAATTCATGGCTTATGCGGCAAGTTTTCTCAATTGCAATGACTGCAAAGAGCAGTTCCGTCACCACATCAAATTTATATTGGGGCGTACCAATGTTTACACCGGTGTAAAATACACCGACGATCCCTGGGTCATGACGTGGGAAATAGCCAACGAACCACGTGCGCTGCTCGATGAGAACAAAGAGGTTTTTGCCCAATGGATCGGGGAAACGGCCGCACTCATCAAATCGTTGGCCCCCAAACAACTTGTGACCACCGGCACCGAGGGCAGCCATGGTTGCCAAACCGACATGGAGCTGTTCAAGCGCATCCATAACGATCCCCATGTCGATTATTTGGTGTTCCATATTTGGCCCAAAAACTGGGGGTGGCTCAACGTGCACGACATCCCGGGCTCCGTCGATTCGGCCATCGTGAAAACAAACGACTACATGGAACGCCATTTGGAAGTGGCCCGTGTGCTGAACAAACCTGCCGTGTTCGAAGAATTTGGCCTCCCGCGTGACAATCACCGGTTCTCGTTGGACGACCCGACCACGGCGCGCGACAAATATTACCGAAACGCGTTTGCATTGGTTGAAGAAAATGCGCGTCAGGGCGGTGCGCTGGCGGGGACCAATTTCTGGGCTTACGGAGGCACGGGACGTGCCGCAGGCGACGAAAATCCGTTTTGGAGCAACGGCGACGACCTCATGGGCGATCCCCCGCAAGAGGAGCAAGGTCTCAATTCGGTGTTTGATACCGACAGCACCATTGGGGCAATTAAGGCGCATGCCCGGCGATTGACTGAAATCACGAACGAAAATGGTAAGCGGTAAGGCAATGCGTAACCCGTTTCTGGGGGTATTGTGTGTCTTAATGGGCATGACGCTGGGGTGCCGGCCCCAAAGCACCGTGTTGCAGGCACCCACGGGCCTGTCCCGTACCCCCGAGACGGAGGCATTGTTCGCCAATCTTAAAAAAATAGTAGCCAACGGCCAGATCATGTTTGGCCAGGCCAATCCCACCACCATCAGCTATTTGGGGACCAATAAAAAAACCGACATCTCCCAAAGCGATTGCAAAGATCTGGTTGGGTCACACCCGGCTTTTTACGAGAGCGATTTTATGTGGTATGTGGGAAGGCCCGATTTCCGGAAACGCGACATGCAAGCTATGCGCGAAGCATACCGTCGCGGGGCCGTGTTGGGTTATTGCTGGCATCTTGGCGGAAAGGACAGCCGTGCGTTTTATGCCCGGCGAAATGATAAAAAATCGGCCGACAGCCTGCTGGTAAAGAACATTCTGTCCAACCCCGACCGAAACGCCAATCCATCGCTTAACTGGTTATTGACCCAACTGGACACGTTGGTGGTACCTGTTTTTAAAGAACTCGGGTTCCCACTGGTGTTCCGTCCGTGGCATGAAATGAACGGCGAGTGGTTTTATTGGGGGAGCGACAACTGCACCCCTGCCGAATATATCCGGCTATATCGCCTGACGGTTGATTATATCCGTAGCCAGGGGGTGGACAACGTCCTTTTTGCCTGGTCGCCCGACAAGGAAGCATCCATGCGGTATTATCCCGGCGATGCGTATGTCGACATCATGGGGCTTGACATTTATGAGCCCGGCATCATGGAATACAGCAACCATCCAAAAATCCTCCGTGAGTTGGGCATCATCACCGATTATGCTTATACGCACGGCAAAGTGGCGGCCATTACCGAGATCGGTTGCCGTAAAACCGATGGGGGCGAGTTCCATTATCCCGACCAATATCCCGATTTTTGGACAAACTATGTGCTGGAACCGGTTCTGGGCGATGCCAAAGCCAAACGCCTGGCCTGGATCATGAGCTGGTATGCGGCCAATTGGCATGGCGACGAATCGGATGGCCCATATATTCCCTATGTGGGGATGAAACGCCCGCGGACCCGGGATGCATTGGCCGATTTTAAGGCTTTCTTTGACCATCCGGCCACTTTGTTCGAAAACGATTTACCAAACATGTACAAATAGCTTTATTTTTGATCATGTGAAAAAACATACAGCATGAACCTTAAATCAATCCAACGAATTATGTGGGGATGCGCCGCGGCCACCATGGCACTGACGGCTTGCCAGCCCCAAAAATCGAACCTTCACCTGCCGGCCCTCTTTGCCGACCACATGGTGTTGCAGCAAAACAGCGATGTGTCCTTTTGGGGAAAGGCCAATCCGGGTTCCAGGGTCAGGATCAGTGCCGACTGGGGCGCTGAACAAACCGTAAAGGCCAATGCCGACAGCACCTGGTTGCTAAAACTTGCCACTCCGGCCGCGAACGGACCACGTTCGGTCACCATTGCCAACGACGATTCGACACTGACCATCCGGAACGTACTTTTGGGCGAAGTATGGCTGGCCTCCGGGCAGTCGAACATGGAGATGCCGTTGATGGGCTGGCCTCCGAACGACACCATTCAGGGGTCGGCCAACGCCATTGCCACGGCCGATTATCCCGATATACGCATGTTTACCGTGGTACGTAATGTCAGTGTATCGCCATTGGCCGATGTGGTGGGAAGCTGGCAGGTATGCACGCCGCAAAATGCACCGAATTTTAGCGCCACGGCGTTCTTTTTTGCACGCAGGCTGCACGCCGAACTCAACGTGCCCGTTGGCATCATCCACAGCAGTTGGGGGGGTACGCCTGCCGAAGCATGGGTGAAAGGGCAGCTGTTGGCCGGCGATCCCGACTTTGCGAAATCCGTGGCCGACATGGAGAAAGTGAAGCCTCAGCTGGAAGTGTACGCCCGTTGGCTGGAGACACTGCCTTCGGTCAATGTGACGCCCAAGGCCGATGGAACCGACCCCATTGTCGGCCTTGACCTGTTCGACCGGTATTGCACCGACCTTTCGCTTGATGACCAAAACTGGCCGAAGATGGCACTCCCGACCAATGTGGAGCGTACCGAAGTGGGCGATTTCGATGGTGCCATTTGGTTCCGGAAACAAGTGGAAATCCCTGCATCATGGGAAGGAAAAGAATTGTCGGTCGACCTTGGGCCCATCGACGACCGTGACGTGACCTATTTTAACGGCGTTAAGATAGGGGCATACGAAGAAGGGGGTTACTGGCAGGCGAAACGCCAATACACCGTGCCCGCCGGGTTGGTGAAACGCGGTAAAGCAGTCATTGCCGTGAGGATGATCGATACCCAGGGCGGCGGCGGCATGTCCGGACCGGCCGATCTGATGAAGCTGTACCCTAAGGGTAAGGCCGCGCAGGCCGTTTCACTGGCCGGTGATTGGAAATACCAGGTGGTGGCCGAATACAAGCAACAGACATTTTATTTGGTCGATCCCCAAACGACACAATGGAACGATAGGCCCCCATTGGCCATTTCCGTTGGGCCGGGCACGCCGGCGGCCCTGTATAACGCCATGATTGCACCGCTGGTGCCTTATGGCATAAAGGGGACCATTTGGTACCAGGGCGAAGCCAACGTGGGCCGGGCCAAACAATATGTGGGGTTGATGGATATGCTTATAGAAGGGTGGAGGAACGATTTCGGCAATGCCCGGATGCCGTTTTATTTCGTACAGTTGGCCCCCTGGAATTACAACGACGTAAAAGGCAATTCGTCGGCCATGCTGCGCGATGCCCAACGTCGTACCATGGCCATTTCCCATACGGGCATGGTTTCGACCCTTGACATCGGCAATGTCGGCAACATCCATCCCTGCAACAAACAAGATGTCGGGGAGAGGTTGGCGCGGTGGGCGCTGGCCAACGATTACGGCAAAGCCGGTTTGGCCGTTAGCGGCCCGTTATTCGACCAAATGGAGGTGACGGACGGAAAAGCGGTTCTCCGTTTTACGAACACCGACGGTGGGTTGCGTATAGAGACCGGTGTCCCCAACCAATTTGAAATTGCCGGCGCCGATGGAATATTCGTACCGGCCAACGTACTGGTCGATGGCGAAACGTTAGTGGTATCGTCGCCCGGGGTAAAGGCGCCGGCCCAAGTACGTTATGCTTACACCAACGGGGCGGAGGCCTCGTTATTTAACGGGGCAGGGTTGCCCGCACCATCGTTTACCACCGAAGACGAACTGGCGTATTGATTCCGGATCGCGATTATAAAGGATAACCATGTCGGCCATTGCTTTTCAGATTGCAATGGCCGGCTTTTTTTATCCCCTCTGGAATTCGCTTAATGTCGGTTTCGATGTAAAAAGGCCTTCCCTGTACCGGAAAGGGGAGAAGAGGACGGAAAGAGTTTTTGGGCCTGGTTTTTCCGTCCGACATCTGATCCCATCTTCCCTTATTCATATTTATTGATTTTTGTCATGTCTATTTACTGATAATTACCGTTAAAATGTATTTTTGTGCCGAGTTCTACACATCTGAAGAGGAAAAATGTATTTAATTGTTTTTGTCTGCATGGCAGCCGGACTGGCTTGCCTTGCTTATTGCCTCCATTTTAGAATGAGGTACAAAAAGGCTTCGTTGCGAAACCTGGAGCTTGAAACCCTGCTTGACGGCGCGTTGGAACGTTCGGCTTCTTTAAGCGATAGCCGTTATACACAAAAGGAAATGGAACGTCTGGCCATTGTGGCCCAGCAAACCGACAACGCCATCATGGTAATGGATGCCAGAGGCAACATCGAATGGATCAACGATGGTTTTACGCGCATGTATGAATATACGTTCGACCAGTTTATCAGGCTTAGGGGCGATAATATTTTAAAAACCAGCTTCAATCCGGCTATCCGCGAACGGTTGGAGCGTTGCCTGCGGACCAAACAACCGGTGTGCTACGAAGCCATTAACGTTATGCCGTCGGGGCGCGAGATATGGACGCACACGTCGCTGACCCCTGTTTTGGACGAAAGCGGGGAAGTGATCCATTTAGTGACCATCGACTCTGACATCAGCCAGCGCAAAGGGGCGGGCGATGCACTGGTGCAGCATGTCAGTGCGCTGAGCCTGCGTATCGGCGAGCTGATGGGACGGCAAAAGCAGCTTGATGAGGTCATGCAGCAAATGTTGGCCGAGGTAGCTCAATCGACCCGCAGGATCAATGAAACCGACCAGATCGTTAAGTTTATCCGCGAAATGTCGGACCGCATCCGTATCATGGGCCTCAACGCATCCATCGAAGCCCATTCGGCAGGGGCGCTGGGCAACGGCTTCCGGGTTATCTCGGCCGAGATCGTGAAAATGTCCGACGAGACCAAAAAACACGCTCAGCAGATCTATTCCATTGTGGAATCCATTAAAAAGACATCGGACAGGCTGGGCGACAAGCAAACGGAAGTCGAAAGGGCATCGGTAAGTTACATGCAAGTTATCGACACGCTGAAACATGAGGTGAACCTGGTGGAGAGGGTGGCGGAACAGTTGAACTGATTTTTGCGGTTTGCCCGGTATTCCTTCGGTTTTAATATTGGTATGGCCCGGTAACCATAAATACGTATAAGGCCCGGTGCCTCCCGCAGCACTGACGGTCGCCGTGCCGGCAGTCGATTCATTGGTCTGTGCTGTTGCCGTAAGCGACAAAGGAGCCGTCGGCTGGCCGATGGTAACGTTTACTTGTGTCTGGCAAAGATTGGCATCGGTTACGGTGCAGGTATATGTGCCCGCTGCAAGTCCCGAAGCTGTGGCCCCGGTCCCTCCTGCAGGCGACCAGGCGTAAACATAAGGCGCAGTCCCTCCGCTGGCCGTTCCCGTTGCCGTGCCGTTCGCGGGATACCCGGGCCAAATAAATATAGAAATTTAATAGGATATAAAAAGATATGGCGGGCCGGCGCACGGTTTTGTCCGGCTTAGCAGGTACGAACGGGGAAGGAGAGGGCATGGCCTTGGGCGAAACCATCTTTGTTTCCGATTTGCTTTATGGGTTCTGTGCGGGTTTGCCCGTTTGCCCTTTTTGCTGTTTCTTTGCCCAAAAATTGGCGATGGCACGGTTTAAGATCATCCTCGAGTATGAAGGCACGCGTTATGCCGGATGGCAGGTACAGCAAGGCGAACGGACCGTTCAAGGTGCGTTTTTCGATGCGTGCCGGCAATTGTTCGACAACCGGAAGTTTGAGTTTTACGGGGCCGGCCGTACCGATGGCGGCGTGCATGCGTTGCAGCAGGTGGCCCACCTTGATGTGGATACCGACTTGTCGCCGCAACGTATCCGATTTGGCCTTAACGACCGCTTGCCCTACGATATCAACGTGCTCGGCTGCGAACCTGCGCATCCCAGGTTCCATGCCCGGTACGATGCCACGGCACGGAGTTATCTTTATCTTATATCGCATCGCCGTACGGCTTTTGGCAAAGCCAATGTCTGGTGGGTAAAGGATAACCTCGATCTGGCAAAAATGCGCGAGGCGGCCAAATGTCTTACGGGCATGAAAGATTTTGCGTCGTTTACCGACAAGGATGCCGAAACCACGTCGACCAAGGTGGAGGTGATGTGGGTGGATGTGCTCGACCAGGGTGATTTAACGGGTATCCATATTGTGGGGTCGCATTTTTTGTGGAAAATGGTGCGCCGCATGACGGGTGTCATGGTGGAAGCGGGCCGGGGAAAATTGTCCCCCGGGCAAATAGAGTCGTTTTTTGGCAAACGTTCCGACATCCCGGCAAAACTCACGGCCCCGGCTTCGGGGCTTTACCTCGAACAGATCTATTACCGGTACGACGCACCGAAACGCGGGATGGATGTCATGCCACACATTTTGAGGTTGGGGTGAAGCTTAAATTTAGCTTTTAGTGATGTTAAGGTTTTGTTGTTCATTTAACTGGCAGGTATTCATGCCCCTTATGTTTGAAAAACAAAATCGGTGTCGAGTTACATTGGGTATTATTGGGTTTTGTCCTAACGAGCTAGAATGTTTCTCCTAACTTTCTTAACATATCCATTGTATTGCAGTAGCTTATGCCTAATTCATTACATGGCTCGGGAATTTTGATTTTATTCTTTTGGTTTGGGTTGCTTATTTCATACGTTACTATAATTCTATTTGCTTTATCCATTAAAGCGTAAGTAACAAGAAATGCGTCTGCTTCATCAGCATCTAGAAATTCGTTAATTGCATTGGGTAAATAGTGACTATTTTTGGAAATTGCCCAAGCGGATACTTGTCCATATGACGCCATTAGTTGAGAAGTATCTTTAAAAAAATCCTTTGGCAGGTTCCGTAAACACCAATCTTCTAATGCATCATTTTTATTATATAATTCATTTTTAACCTTATCAATGCTAACTATCTTTCCCTGTTCGGCCAGTTGCTTTATTTTATTCCAAAAACTGGAAGCAATATCCAACGGGTAACTAACCCGATGGGCTTGGATGAAAAAGTTGCTATCTAACACATATATTTTCATTACGTTTAAAAGAATTTAGAAAAGAAGTTCTGAAATGTATCTCCTTTTAAACTGGTAAGTTTATATGCATCACGATATAAGAGATTGCCGGACTTTACAGCATTATTTATGTGAGAAGCAAATGTTAAACTCAGTCGTTTTTTTGTTGTGGCATAAAAATCTCCTCCAGAACTTTGATTCTCTTTTTTAAGAAATTCTTTGTTCGAATGTTCCTCGTAAAAATGGAAAAACTGATTTCTGCTTAATTTGCCGGTGTCTAATGCTCTTCGCGCAATCACAATTTCGCTAACCTTGAAATAGCGGGAAGCATAACTAATGCTTGGGGTATGATTCCAAACTTTATTAAAGCTATCTTCGGGGACCAAGAACTCGGCAGCTACCTGATCACATAGCTTTTCAACATTATCATTTGCTGCCTGTAATTTTCGGAAATCAAAACCAGCACTGTGCCCCGTCCAAATATGAGCTAATTCGTGAACGATTGTGAACATTTGAGCGGATTTCCAGTCGGCATTATTAATGAACATGAATGGAGCCATTTTGTCCACAAGGACAAACCCTCTACATTCGTCCACTGGAATTTTTCGATGGCCATTGTTTTCTACTACACCATTGAAAACTGTAATGATTCCTTTTTCTTCAATATGTGATACCAGATGGTCTAGTGCTTCTTGCCAAGTTCTGAATTGATTAGCCCAGTTTTCAGGCAAATTCAATGTTTGGCGAATATCAGCAACAATTGCATTTACGTTTGTTTTGTTTCGATATTTACCAACAAATTGCAATTGTTCAAAATCATTATCCTTCAAATAATTTCTAAGCCAATCTTGTCGCTGTTGCATCAATAATATCGTGTCGTAAACGTTAATGCTCACTTTATCAGCTTGATTACCGTTACTTCTGAAAAAGGGGATTGGCAATTTTTCCCTTGGGGGTTCAGGTAAGAACAAGTATCCAAAAGGGAGATGGACTTTTTTGGAAAAATCTTCTAATTGTTTTACGGTAGGATTCTTTTCTCCGTTTATCCAAAGTTGGACCGTTGGAAACCTTTCTATAAATGTATGTAGTTCATGCCCCGCTCGGACTATCGCCCAGGTAATCATGTTTGCATTAACATTTACTTCACTTCTCATGGCTCAAATTTACTCATTTTAGCGATCTAACACTTTACCATATGTTTGGCTAATTTTATCGCATGAAATATGTAGCATTTACAACGAATTCTTGATTCACATTATGAGGAAACAGACACTACGTATGGTGGCGCGGGTTATCCTTCTAGTTCACGAGTTCGACGGGAATGCTCACGACCGTTTCGGTGCCGATCTCGTTGTGTTTGTTTACGAACTCCAAATGCCACCCGTGCGTGAGGATGATCATTTGCGCCAATTGGAGCTCAATGTTGGTGTTGCGCCCGTAAGGGGCAATGGTGCTGTTGGTGATCGAATCAAAGCCCGACACGGGCTGGTCGTTGACAAATTGTGCCCCGTAATCGTTAAACGTGCATTTTAGCTCGTGGGGGGCAAGATCGATGTTTACTTCGATGATCCCTTCGCCGGTGTATTTGATGCACGATTCCAGGATGGCCATAAAGGCTTTGTTTAGCATGTCGTGGTCGCCCACCACGTTTATACCGGGGCTGTTGGCGGTGAATTTCAGTATCAGTTGCCTGGATTCGGCCAGGGCCTGCGACTTGGTCACGCAGTTTTTCAATATGGCATTGAGGTTGATTTTTTCCATCGACAACTGGGCCTTGCCCCGAATGCGTAAATAGGCAATCTGCAACGCCACGTAAGAATAATGCTCCAGCTTGGTGACGGAGCGCTCCAAAAGGGCCACCACCTCGTTGAGGTCTTCGTTGTCGGAGAAATTTCTTAACAGGCTGATGGACCCCACGATGGCTGTCAGCGGGGTCCTGATTTCGTGGCTGATGGCTTTTAGGAATTCGTTCTGGGCCACATCGAGGGTTTTGAGCTCGTTATAAGCTTTTTCGATCCGTTTGTTGGCCTCCTGGAGCTCTTTGGTTTTGTTGTCCACCTCTTTTTCGAGCCATGCGGCCATGTCCTGCAGTTTCTTTTTGCTTTTTCTCAGTTCGACATGGGTCGCCAGTCGTGCCAGCAGTTCGTCCTGGTTAAAAGGCTTGGAGATGTAGTCGACGCCGCCGGTCTTAAACGCCTTGTTTATGCTTTCCGCATCATCGCGCGCGGTGATGAAGATTATGGGGATGTTCTCTTTTCCGGCGATACCTTTTATGGCGGTACATGTTTCAAACCCATCCATCTCGGGCATCATGATGTCGAGCAGTATCGCATCGAAATCGTGCTTGCCCACCCATTGGAGGGCCGACTTCCCCCCGAGTGCGTACTCTATTTCGTAGCCCGCGCCGGTGAGCAGGCTGGCCAAAAGCTGAACGTTTTTTCCGTTGTCGTCGACGATCAATATTTTGCTACTCATGGTTGGCTAGTTTTATCAGTTGGTGGTAATGTTTGTCAATCGTTTTAATGACGGTATCAATGCCTTCCACATCGAATAATCTGATCGATTCGTCCAGTTTGGCGGCATAATCGGCAAATGGCTTATAATTGAGGCTGTTCCCGTAGGAACGCAATTTTCCGGCGAGTTCTTTTACCTGCTGTGACGAATGGATTCGGTACAACTGCCCGATGAGGGGCGGGATGTCGCCGGTATTTTCCACGATGTACGCTGCCTGTTTCACGTTAAACTCCAGGGGTTCGGCAATGGCGGGTTCCTGCAGCTTTGGCCTGACGTGTTTCTGGAACAGTTTCATCAGTTGGTCGTGCATGATGGGGTCACAAAACAGGCCGTCAAAATCATTTCCGTCAATGGACGACAGGTTCTTGGGGATGTGGTCGTGCGAATATGCCAGTACCGGGATTTTTGAAGCCTTCATCTGTGCCATAAACTCTTTGAAGAAATCGGGCGTTGCGCCGGTGAACGCTTCAACGACCACGATGTCGGGATTTTTTGCATGGACTTGTGCCAACGCGGCATCAAACCCTATGGCCTCGTACACTTCCATTTGCTGGAAAATGAGGTGTTTCAGCACGTTCTCCAACCCGCCCGGCCGTTGTGCGACCAGTATCAGCGTCGAGTTTTCCAGAACATTGTTTTCGGAGGGCTGTTCTTCCGGGCCGTTGTACTCCTTATCGCAATCTATCTTTTTAAAAACCAACGATACGGTGGTCCCTTTGCCCATTTGGCTGTCAACGGATATGTTCCCGTTCATCAGTTCGGTCAGTTTCTTGGTGATGCTGAGGCCCAAACCGGTTCCGCCATATTTTTTCGAATCGTGGTTCTCGTGTTGCATGAACGGTTCAAAGATGGTTTGTTGGTTGGCGGGCAAAATCCCGATGCCCGTGTCCTTCACCTCCATCGTAAGGGTCCCGCTCTGCGGCAAGTGTTTTTCAAAGTCGATGTTCAGGGCCACGGTGCCTTTTTCGGTGAACTTAACGGCGTTGCTTATAAGATTGATCAATATTTGCTTGAACTTGAGCTCGTCCATGTAAACGTGCGCCGGGACGTTGCCGGTGATGGACGTGACGAAGCCGAGCTTCTTTTGTTCGCAGCGATAACTGAAAAGGCGCGACATTTCCGTGGCCACGTGCCGCACGTCGACCGGTTCCGATTTTACGGTGACTTTATTGGCTTCTATCTTTGAAAGGTCCAGAATATCGTTGATGAGGTTGAGCAATGTTTTCCCGCCCGATTTAATCGATTCCACATAATTTACCAGCGTAGGGTCTGATATCTGTTTTTCGATTATTTGTGCAAATCCCAGGATGGCATTCATGGGGGTTCGTATTTCGTGCGAGAGGTTGGCCAAAAACAAACTTTTGGCCTTGTCCGCCTTCTCGGCTTCTTCTTTGGCCTTTGAAAGTTCCAGAAGCAGTTTTTTCTGACGTGATATGTCGATGTGGACACCAATGATCCTTGTCGGTTCCCCGGCCGTGTTCCGTTCCACTATTTTAGCCTGCAGAAGGGTCCACACGTATTGGTCGTCGCCGGTTTTGATCCTCAGTTCGCATTCAAAACTTTGGTCCTGGCCCTTCTTTGCCGGAAAATAGGCTTTGTACAGGTTCCCGATATCGAGCGGATGGATGAACCGGATCAACCATGAAAACTCCCCGTCGTTGCAACCGCACGGCTGTTTGGTCCATCCATCAAATACGGAATTGGTAATGGCTTTCTCTTCCGGTACCATGTAATCCCATATGCCGATGTTTCCGGCGGTAAGGGCAAAGTTCAGCCGTTCCCTTACTTTCTCCAGTTCTTTTTGTACCCTTTTGGTCTTGGAAATGTCGACGGAGTTTCCGCAGATCATGGTTACCTCGCCGTTTCCGTCGAAGATGGGGACAAAGATGGTGAAGGCCGACATGGCTGTCCCGTTTATGTTCAGGCTATGTTCAAGCGATTGGGGTTCTTTGGTCTTTATTGCCTTATCGAAAATGTCATATATGTCCGCAGAAGTGGCCTCATAAGGCAAGAAATTACCGATGTCCGGGCCATTGGGTTTGCAAGGGTCGAACCCCAGGGCCTGCCGGCAATATTTGTTGACCATAATGAGCTGCTTGCCGGTGTCTATTAAGTAAATGGCGGTTTGTACCGAATCAAGGATGGTCTCGAATCGTTGTTTCGAGTCTTTGAGCTCTTTTTCCCTTTGTTTTGATTCACTGATATCGACCATAAAACCGACTACTTCGATGGGGGTGCCGTGTCCGTCCTTAATTACCGTAAGCACGTCGCGAACCCATCTGACCTGTTTCCGGTCGTCGATGATCCGGTATTCGAACGACGTATTGATGCCTGCCGAGATAAACCCTTTGATTTGGGAAATGGCGGTCTCCCTGTCGTCGGGGTGCAAACATTTTACCCAGCCGTTGAAATCCTCCCATTGTTCGTTGGCAATGCCCAGCACTTCTTGCGATTGCATGCCCGCGTAAAATATTCGCTGCGTGGTTAAGTTGTACCGGTAAAGGACCACATTGATATGTTCGACCAGGAAGCTCAATGTTTTCCTGCCGTCTTCCAGTTCGCGCTGTATTTGTTTCAGGGAACTCACGTCCCGGACGATCCCGACGGTACAAGGCTCGTTGTCGTAATCCATCATGTAGTTCTGCACCAACATGCAGGTCGTTCGTTCCCCGAGGGTTACCATGCGCTCGAACTCGGTGTGTGGCGTTCCCTTGGGCTGCGACCTCTCTTTTTGGGGATTTGTTGTTTGGTTGTCGGGAATCAGATCGTCGATGGTTTTTGAGAAAATGTCCATTGGGCCGGCCCCCAGTCGATCCATGACAGACTTGTTGGCATAAATGAACTGTCCCCGGGGATTGGTGATGTAGAACCCGTCTTGCGAACTATCGATGGCAAGTTTGAGCCTGCGCATGGTTTCCCGTTCGTGGTAAGTTTCTGTTTTGTCCCAGAAATTCAGTATTATGCCGGAGAAATGCCCTCTGTCGAACAACGGAGATGCTGAATATTCCATTGGGAGCTCGATTCCATATTGCGATACCAGTTTTGCACCGGAGGAATGGACAGGCTCCTTCGTGCGGGAAACGTCGTTGAAGGGATCGGGAACGGGTTTGCGGGTTTTGGGATCGATCATCTGGAAAACCCTGGCCAGCGGTTGTCCGGTTGCGTTGTGTTTTTCCCATCCGGTGAGCGACAATGCCGTGGAATTGATGAATGTGATGGTCCCGTTTTGATCGGACATGATGATGGCTTGCCGGATGGAATCGAAAATGGCCGTGAGTTGTGTTTGTGTTCCAAAAGGCTTTTCCCAAAAAGATCCAAAGGAGACATGTGTCGGGCCTTCTTTGGAGGAAAGGTTACCTAAAGGATATGTTTGGAGGATGGGCTTCAGTATTTCACCGAGCGACTCGAGCATATCGAGGATGACAGGCCTTTCCGGCCCCCGGGATCCGGGACAAAGGCAAAGGATGAACGAACCCTGGTTATGGCTGGCATTAAAATGGGAATGGAACAGCGGCATGGTATCGGAACCGGTGTTCCAGCCCGAGGCAATGATGGCGCGGAGCGTGCCTTCGGTGTCGGTCGGACGATCGTCCAAATCCGGCTCTTCTCCGTCAATGGGGTACGAAAAGGGGTGGGAGGCCAGCAATGGATATATTTTGTGGCCCGTGGCATGGAAAAGCACTAACCTGGCTTCAGGCAAGTCCCGCAAAAAAAGATCGAATTGTTTTCTGCCAAGTTTTTCAAACTGTGTTCGGTTTTCGGTCATACAATACGGGTAAGGAGTTGGACAAATCCAAACGGTCAACACCATTTCCATGACTTCCTCCGGAAGAGGTTGGTTGCGTGCAACGGATCTGGCGGTGTTAAATTTCCACCACTTTGTTTTTTATGGCGTACATGACAAGGCTGGCGCTGTTCTTGCAGTTGGTCTTCGACAAAAGATTGCTTCGATGCCCCTTTACGGTTTGCGAGCTGATGCAGAGCTTTTCTGCGATTTCTTCGTTGGTGAAACCTTGGCAGACAAGCTTTAGGACGTCTATTTCACGTGTGGAAAGCCCATCCTTTTCAATGGCCGATTCGGGTTGGTGGCTCTTTTTGTTCAGTCCCGAGATGATTTGGCGCAACAATTCGTTCGAAAAATAGCTCTCGCCCTCGAGCACCGAGCAGATAGCCCGCTCAATTTCTTTAATGCCGCTGTCTTTTAACAAAAAACCACGGACTCCGGCCTCGATCATTTTATAATAATATTCCTCGTCACCGTGCATCGAGAGGGCAACCACCTGCAGATCGGGGAACTTTCCGCGGGCGGTCCTGGTAGCTTCGATGCCGTTCATGTGGGGCATTGAGATGTCCATTAACACCACATCCGGGAGGGGTTCGCACAACTTTTGCAGAAACTCGTGGCCGTTGGCAGCTTCGGCAATCACAATACCCACTTCCTCCACCTCGATCAGGTGTTTTAATCCTTCCCTGAAGATTTTATGGTCGTCGACCAAAAAAACTTTTGTATTGCTCATCGATTTGGTGTTTTGTTTAACGTTAATGAGATCGGAATTTTATATTGAAAACCTGCATGTTAGCTTAAATCCTTGCTGGGGCTTCGATACAATCTCTATTTCTCCTCCCAGGCTCATTACCCTGTTGCGAATGTTCGACAGCCCGTTCCCTGTCGGGTGTTGTGTCTGTTTTTCCACGTCAAACCCGCATCCGTTGTCCTGATACTCTACCAACCCGGTTCCATTGCGATGGGCAATGTTAATATTTATCCGGCTTGCGTTGGCATGTTTTACGGTGTTATTGATGCTTTCGCCCACAATGCGGAAAATGGTGGCCTCAAGGTCAAAAGGCAGCCGGTTCTCAATGTCGACGGTTAATTTGCCGTCGATTTCCGAAATCCCCGAGATGCGTTCCAAAATGCTGCCAATGGCCGCTTCGAGCCCAAAATTGACCAACGTGTTGGGACTAAGGTTATTTGATAATTCCCGTATGCTGGCAATGGTCTCTTCCAATGTCTCTTCGATTTTCTTCAGCGCCACTTCTTTATCTATTTTGGCATTGGGCTTGAGTATCCATTGCAGGTAAAGCTTGGCGGTTGACAGCAGCGGGCCGACCCCGTCGTGCAGCTCTTGCGCAAAGCGTCTGCGTTCCGATTCCTCGGTTTGGATAATCGCCTGCAATACCCGTTTTTCGGTTTCCTTGCGTTCGGTGGTGTCACGCAATATCAGCAACAGAGCGTCTTCTCCCTGAAAGTGGATGGCGTGCCCTTTGGTTTCGAACGATTTGGCATTGCCCTGGGCCGTGCGGATCATCAATTCGAAAAGGGCCGTCTCGCTCAATTGGAGCATCATAAGGAACCGTTGCATTTTTTTTGTATGATCGTGGAGCACCAATGCGGAGAAGCTGGTATTGCCCAGGTCGGACTTCTTAAAACCGAAAGTTTCCTGGGCGAGTTGATTGGCTTCGATGATCGTGGCGTTTTTCCGCACAATCAGAATGGGGTCTTGTGTGGCATTGAAAATGTCACGAAACTTCTCTTCTTCGGTTTTCAGGCGATTTAGCAAGTATTCCAGTTCCTTGTTGGTTTGCTTTAGCCCCAGTATGAGAATGTCGTTTTGCTTTTGCAGATTATGTTTCTCAATGGCCTTGTCAATGATGCTCTTTAGGTTGTTCTGCTCGAAGGGCTTTGTCACGTGGTGGAATATCTTCCCGATATTGATGGCATCGATGATCACTTGTTTGTCGATGCTTCCGGTCATCAAAATCCTTTCGGTACGCGGAAAATGCTCACTGGTGGTCTTGAACAGATCGATGGCTGTTTTTTCGCGTTGGTATTGCTCTGCCAAAATCACTTTTACATCGTGCGATCCAAGTATTTGCATTGCTTCGCCGGGTGAATCGGCCGTGAGCACGGGGTAATGCTTTTTAAACAAAAGCTTGCACAGATCCAGATTTTCCTGTTCCGGATCTACGAATAATATGTAATTGTCTTTCTTTTGGTCTTCCATCGAAAAAAAGAAATAAGGTCAGGTAAATCATTGTGTTTAAGCAAAAAGCGTGTTGGCGGCCATTCTGTCCTTAAATTTAGACAATTTATTTGCCAATTGCCCCAAGGGGCGCAAATATTTCTGAATGTAAGGAAAAACGAGGAGAGGACAATCGGAGGAACTAATGAATCATGGGTTGCTGCGAAAAACATATTGCCATTCCCACACCCAATAGAGAATATTGTGGTCTTTTATCTTTTATTTCTCCTGCAGGCCCGGCTTTACCAGATGGTGATCCGGTTGGCATCCCCGACGTTGTTTCTTTTTCCCGGTTTCACCGGACAGTGGGTAGATTGACTGTCGTTGAGTGGAATAGAAAAAGTAATGTTGGATCAACGCCTGATCCAACCAAGAAAAGCCATGCCGAAAGGATATAGCTTCCCAGGAAGTGCAAACAGGGAAGTGCATTAAAACGGAAAATCTTCTTCCACTTTTTGTACCGCTTTTTCTTCTTGCGGCTTCCGGGCCTGCTGATGGACAGCGTTTCCGTCCACATAAATGGCTTTCACTCCGGGCGGTAGCGGGCAAGGGTGTTCGCATGATCCGCAACCGATGCAAATATCCTGGCTGATGTGGGGAATCATCAGATTGCCTTTGTAAGAAATCATGTCAACGGCTTTGGTCGGGCAATGTTCCGAGCAGGCACCACAGTCGGTTTCGTCGGTGTACACCACACAGTTTTCTTTCACAAAAACCACCTTTCCTATTTGTAGTACTTGCTTTTCTTCTTTTGTGTGCGGAAGAATGGCCCCGGTGGGGCAAACATCGCCGCAACGGGTGCAATTGAAGTTGCATTCGCCCACCGAATAATCCATATGCGGTTGCATGAAACCGGCCAATCCGTATTCCCTGTACGCAGGCCTCAGCACCTGGGTGGGGCATTGCGATATGCACAGCCCACATCCGGTACAAATGCGGTTGAACCTTGAGATCGTTTTTGAGCCGGGAGGTGATACCGGGTTCTTTTTGTTTTCGGGAACAAGTTTTTTCCCATCGACCATTTGGGGCCGATTGTTTCCTTTCAACATTCTTATGCTGGCCAAAAGTACCACAAACGTGGCCAATGCATCTCTGCGGCCTTTGTTATGGGCAAGCTGTGGCTTTTGTCCGGATGGTTTCACGGATGTGAAACCGATGGCCTTATCGGGGCAGATGGCCGTACAGTTAAAGCAGGTTACGCACCGGCTTTGGTCAACGGCATGGGCCTTTAAATCGATGCATTCGCTTTTACAGACACTTACACACTTTGCACATTTGGAACATTTTGCCTGGTCGATTTTTATCTTAAATATTGATGCCTTTGCCAACAGTCCCAGCAACGTGCCTACGGGGCAAATGGTATTGCAGTACAGCCGTCCGCGTTTGTACGAAAGGTAAGCTACTGCCAGCAGCGTGGCTGCCGTGGCGGTTAGTACCGAAGCCACAGGCCAGTTTACGGCCATTTTAAATACCGAGTAAACATTGGCTTTTGCGGCAACTCCGGCGGCGGCATTGTTTCCAATGATGACCAACGGTTTCGTCAGATAGGTGAAAAACCTACCGGCAATGCTGTACGGGTCTAATAAACTGGTAACCACCATGAATCCTGAAAACGCGGCAAGCATGGTGACGCCCAGTATCGGATAACGCAGCCACTTGATCTCTTTTTTGCTTTTAAAGAACATTTTTTTGCGGCTCCGCTTGCGGGCAATGTAGGCAAACAAATCCTGCAAGATGCCCAATGGGCAGATGGCCGAACAGTAAATACGCCCGAACAGGGCCGTAAGCAGTAGCACTACAAATGCTCCGGCCGTTCCCCACGATGCCACCTGGATGAACTTAAGCAACGATGGGACGAATTGCAAATACACCACCGCCTTGATCTGCGACAGCGAAAGCCACTCGTAGATGTCGTTGAATACCAGAAACGTGGTTACGGCGCACACAATGGCAACGGCAACACGCAGGCGTTTAAGTGTTTTGTAATTCATGGTTACTGATGGTTGAAAAAGCTCTCAGCCGGCGGGAACAGGTTTTTGGCCTTAACCTTTCCTGTCTTCTGCCTCTTTCCCCGCTTTTGCACTTATTAAGCACTTTCTTCTTCCTTTCTTAATTCATTTTTATCCGTTGGATGTTTACTTTTCCCAAGTCGATAACTCCCAAACCCATGGAACTGGCAATTTTGAGATGTTCGATCTGATCGGGTTCGGTACCGAACAATTTGGTGGCGGCAGCATCGGCGGCCACGATGTCGGCGGAGGCGATCAACGCTTTCAAATCCACCACATCGGCAGTCGAAACACCCCGCGGGCCGTTTTTGGTAAGCATCTTGTAACCATCAATAATGGTCAGGTCGGGAATACGGTAGGTACAGAAATCGGCAATGCATTGGCTGAGGTTGTTCCCATGGTAAAAGCGGCGGTCCCAAACCACGCCCATCAGGTTTTTCATGCCCAACGACAAGGTCGTCGAACTGTGGTGCTTAAGGACAGGAACATTGATAAACACGTCGGAATTAAGGACCAATTCGTGTACTTTTGTGCTTCTAAGCACTTTGCCCCTGGGAATTTGCACGTCTTTGTAGTACGATTCCAGATTGCCCGGCACCATTTTGCCTCCGGCTTCTTTTACATACTTTTCGATTTCGCTGTTTTTGTAGCATAGGTCCCAACGGTTACAGGTATTGTCGAACACACGCACTTCTTTGGCGCCGGCTTCAAGGCAACGTTGCACGATGCGTCCCACAAGCTTCGGGTTTGTATTGGCGGCTCTGTCGGGAGCGGCGTCCCACCCGATGTTAGGTTTGACCAACACGGTTTGTCCCGGTTTTACGAAATTTTTCATGCCGCCGATGGCCTCTATCGCTTTGTCGAACATTGCTTCGGCTTCGCCTCCCCTAACGGCGGCCAGTTGCGGGGCCGATGGAGCCGGTGAACCCAACACTTCGTTCAGGCCCCCGAAATAAGGCGCGACACCGCTCAAAAGGCCAGCGCCCATGCTTTTCCAGATAAATTCCCTGCGTTCCATCCGTTTCGAGTTTTAAGACCTTTAAGTTAGAAATTTGAAAGGTGCGTTGGGTTGTAAAGTCTCTTTTTAAGAATTTTTTAACTTGATGTGTTTGAACTATTTGGAGGATCATCTGTTTCCCTCTTTTTTTAGAACAAAAAAACCGGATGGTTCCCAAAAACAGAACCACCCGGTTTTAACCCCTTTGAAACAGATATGCTTTATCGATTCAGTAAACCTTTTCGCTTATGGGTTTACCGTTTTCGTCATAGATAATCCATTTACCACTTTTCTGTCCGTTTTTGTATTCCATTTCATAACGGAGCACCCCATTGTCGTCCCAGATGTACCATTTTCCGTGTTTTTGCCCGTCTTTGTAATTTGCTTCGCCAACTTTAATGCGGTTGTTGTTGAAGGTAAGCCAGGTACCATCCATCAGGTCTTGCTTGAACGACCGTATTTCCTGGGTATCTTGGTTTTCGAAATAGATGGTGATTTTGCCGTGCTTTTGTCCGTTAAGCAAATTCATTTCGATCCGCTTACCGCCCGAGGGATAATATTCAATGTAAGTGCCGGTATAAAGGAGCCCTTTTTTGTCGTAATACTTGCCGTCTTCCTTTTGGATGAGCTGGGCAATCATCAAAAACGGGATAGCCAACAAAAAGGCCAGCATGGAAACTCTTTTCATTTTTTATGTTTATACAGTTGTTTGGGTTACATCAAAGTAAGCCAATTCTTTTGACAAGGGTTAATAAAAAAAGCCGCATGCAAAACGTTGCGGCTTATATTTGGTCTCAAACAATATATTGGTTGGAGGAATTATTTTCCGGCCAATAGGGTTTGTGCAGAAGTGGAATCCAACTGCGGCAACGTGTTTTGGGCGGTCAGTTCCAGATTAAGCGAATGCATTTCGTTGGCTTTTATAACCACCTCGCGCGATTCGATTTTGTTGTACGATACGTATTTGGTAACCACTTTGTAGTTTCCGGGCTGAAGGTTGTCGAACGAGAACTTACCCTCAAAATCGGTATACGTTTTAAGTTGGGTCCCTTCGACGGATACTTCTACGCCTGCTAAGGTTTCCTTGGTTTGCTCGTCTACAATGGTTCCGGTAAGGCAAACGTTTACCGGGGCTGCAACCGATGTGGCCGTTTTGCCGGCAGTGGTTTCGGGCTTGTTTTTATTACCGGCGAATGCTTGTGCCGAGAAAAACAGAACAGCTGCGGTTACAAATATTTGTGATTTCATGATTTTCTTTTTTACCTTGTTACGCAGCAAAAGTATGGCCGCAGTGTTAATAAAGTATTAAGTGAGGTTTAAGCATTGATTAACCAATTGTAAACGAATGGTAAACCAACAGCCTTTTTCCTTTCAGCCGTTACTCAAACAATACGGTGCCGCCCTTTTTTCATTGGTGTTTCCCAACCTGTGTCTGATTTGTGCGTGTCATTTGCTGAAACATGAAAAAGGTCTTTGCCGCATTTGTGCATCGCGTTTGCCCCAAACCCGTTTCCATGAGTTGAAGGGCAATGCCGTGGAGCGTGTATTCTGGGGGCGCGTGGATATTGCACATGCGACCTCATATATGTTTTACCGGAAAGGCGAACATGCGCAGAAAATCCTTTATGGCATAAAGTACAAAGGAAACCGCGAATTGGGTGAGGAAATGGGGCGTTTGCTGGGCGAAGCGCTTTTGCAGGCCAGCTGGATAACGGCAATCGGCTTGGTTGTTCCCGTGCCTTTGCACCCGCGCAAGCAACGTATACGTGGTTTTAACCAAAGCGAGGTCATCGTGCGGGGGTTATCGCAATGTCTCAATATCCCATACTCCAACGATGTACTGGTCCGTCTGTCCTTTACATCGACCCAAACCCGCAAAACCCGCTATGAGCGGTACCAAAACATGGAAGGCGTGTTTGCAGTGAAGAATGCAGCCTTGCTTGAAGGTAAGCACGTACTTTTGGTGGACGATGTGCTAACCACCGGAAGTACAGTGGAAGCGTGTGTCCAAGAAATCTTGAAAGTACCCGGTACTGCGGTGAGCGTGGCAACCCTGGCTTTTGCGGCGATGTAGCCAGTTCTTTATAAAAGCAAATTTGCCAACGCAACCATTTTGCATCTAAAGCATCATGAAGTTGTTGGTTCTGCCCAACAGATGCAATTTCCAAATCCCGCTAACCAAACAAAAACAGCGATGAGTAAAATTTTAATGACCGTGGTGCTTGTCTTCGTGGCATTTGCGGTGCAAGGCCAGGTCGGTAACCAGTTTTATTACGAAACGGGCTATGTCCACTTAAAAGACGGAACGACACTGAAAGGAAGATATATCTATTCATCCGATTTGGAAAAAATCCAAGTGGTAACGGGCAAAAATACCTGGGTGTTCAATGCCTCCGAGGTAGCCTACATCAGTAAAAAGGACGACAGGCAACGGCCGTCCATGCCAGACAATGTTCCGCGTATCGATACTGCGTTTGCCTCCTGTAAATGGTTCAGCCACACACAAGCGGGATTGCTCATAGGCAATCCCGACAACGAACAGTCAGCCCCGTTAGTGCTGGGCACATCGATGAACTATGGGTTTACCAAGAAGTTATCGGCAGGAGCCGGAGTGGGGGTGGAATTCCTTAAAGAAACCTATTTGCCCGTCACGCTCAACCTGATGTACAAATTCCGTGATGCCCGGTTCACGCCCTTTGTGTCGGTAACGGGAGGGTATCAAATCCCGTTGGAAGATTCCCGCATATCTTACAGCCAGGTGGTTCCCGATTACATTTCTTCGTCCTGGTCGGGTTACTGGTACAATTACCAAACCAGGCTAAAAGCCCGGGGAGGCGCGCTGGTAAACCCGGCGATCGGCTTCATTTCCCATTCCCGGTCGGGTTATGGGTTTAGCTTGTCGGTGGGATACCGATACCACCGGTTAAATTACAAGGGCGAAGATTCTTACCGCCTCGATGTAGACTATAACAGGTTGACGGTCAACTTAGGTTTAATCATTCACTGATGCAATTATGAAAAAGATATATCGCCTCTTTATATTTTTAGCGTGGTCGGTCGGATTCACGTCGTGCATGGATACGTACACCGAAGAGTTTGTAGCCAATACCCCGGTCTACATGGATTATGACGATTTGCGGGCGTCCGTAAAGCCGACATCCGCACGCAGTTTGGTAAATCCCGGAAAGATCTATTTCAAGGATAATTACATTTTCGTGGTCGAAAACCGGGCCGGAATCCACATCATCGATCTGTCAAACCCTGCAAGCCCGGTGAACATTGCCTTTATTGAAGTGCCCGGGTGTGTCGACATTGCCATAAAACAAAGCACGTTGTACGCTGATAGTTATGTCGATCTGGTGGGCATCGATGTATCGGATTTCAACAATATAAAAGAAGTAGCAAGGGTAAAAGACGTGTTGCCCTATTTGGTTCCTCCGGCCGACAACAACTACCGCATGGTGGAGGTGGATGCGACCAAAGGAGTCGTGGTTGGTTGGGACGTGAAAACGGTACGTCGTGAAATGGAGTCCAATTATTACCCCGTTTATCCGGTTTGGGACTATGGGTATGCCGAAAAAATATCGTTCGGTTCGACCAATGGCGGCGTAGGCGGCTCGGGTGGGACAACTGTGGGAACTGCCGGTTCCATGGCGCGGTTTGGGCTGTACGGCAATTATCTGTATGCGGTTGACAATTACAATTGTTGCATGTTCGACGTGGGCAACGCGGCATCGCCTGCCAGCGCGGGAAAGCAATACGTGGGTTGGAACGTGGAAACCATGTTCATTTACGATGGGCACATGTTTTTGGGTACCTCTTCGGGAATGATTGTGATGAGTTTATCGGTGCCGTTGGCGCCTGCATATGTGTCGAATTTTTGGCATGTAACCGCTTGCGATCCCGTGGTGGTGTCTAACGGATACGCTTATGTGACGCTTCGCGGCGGTACCGCATGTGGCAGCAAAGTAAACCGGCTTGACGTGATACAATTGAGCACCGACTATAGGACCTTCACGTTGCAGGGGAGTTATGCCATGGAAGAACCTTACGGCTTGGGCATTGACGACGAGGTGCTGTTTGTGTGCGATGGCAATGCAGGCCTAAAAGTTTACGACGTGGCCGACAAAACGCGCGTGAACGAGCACCTGATTGCTACTTTCCCAGACATCAATGCCTACAATGTAATCCCCGTCAATGGTTTGCTGTTCGCCATTGGCAGTGACGGCTTTTATCTGTACGACTATGCCGATTTGCAAAATATTACGTTGAAAGGGAAGATTTTGGTAAGTAAATAATAAACGCAGAAACCTAAGGCGCAGAGTTTTCTTGTTTGGAAACTCTGTGCTTTTGTGTTTGGCCATTTACCGTCAGCGGCGGCGTTTTGTTAAAAGAAGTGCGTGTGGCCAGCTTCGATAAAACACTTAGGGTGGTTTAACCATTTGCCTGGCCCCTTCGTGCTGTTGTGGGTGACGCAACAGTACTGTTGCGTCACCCACAACAATGTTGTTGCGTTGGTCACAACAACGTTGTTGTGACCGGCACTACAAACAAGTTGAACCAGACGCATGGCCGATGTCGGAGAAAGTGGCTGAGTGAAAAAGAAAAGTGCCTGAGAGACAGAGTTCCTGAGTGCCAAAGAAGAGTGCCAAAGTGCCAGAGGAAGAGAGTAGGAAAGGCAGAAGAGGGTTTAAAGCTAATGGATAACAGCAACAGCGAACCTCCCCCGGCCCCTCCGAAGAAGGGGTGCTGTTGCGTACAGTGCGGCTTCCGGTTCCCCTCCTGTGGAGGGGTTAGGGGAGGTCATTTCCGGGAAAGTTCCTGAGTGCCAAAGAAGAGTGCAAGAGTGCCAAAGGAAGAGAGCAGGAAAGGCAGAAGAGGGTTTAAAGCTAATGGATAACAGCAACAGCGAACCTCCCCCGGCCCCTCCGAAGAAGGGGTGCTGTTGCGTACAGTGCGGCTTCCGGTTCCCCTCCTGTGGAGGGGTTAGGGGAGGTTATTTCCGGGAAAGTTCCTGAGTGCCAAAGAAGAGTGCAAAAGTGCCAAAGGAAGAGAGCAGGAAAGGCAGAAGAGGGTTTAAAGCTAATGGATAACAGCAACAGCGAACCTCCCCCGGCCCCTCCGAAGGAGGAGGGGTGCTGTTGCGTACAGTGCGGCTTCCGGTTCCCCTCCTGTGGAGGGGTTAGGGGAGGTCATTTCCAGGAAAGTGCCAGAGTGCAAAAGAGGAGTACAAAAGTGAAAAAGATCAAAAGGAAGAGAGGAGAAGCAGAAGAAGTGCTTAGTGGCTTCAAGTATTTTTCTTTTGAGATGGGGGTGCCAATCCTTAGATTTCGCCATCCAAAGCACGTGCGTACTTCAAGCTCCTCTCCGGAGGGGTTAGGGGAGAGGCTTCTATCTTCTGTCAAACAGATCGTAATAGAGCGAAATGGTGATCACATCGTTGTACTGGCCCTGTTTACGGCGGCCCCAATGGGGATTGTACACCGGAATGTCGCCATCGTACGGTTCGCGGATGCGGGTGATGGAGTAATTGAACCGTCCGTTGACCATTAACCGTGGAGTAATGCGGTAAGTGAGCCCTGCCACCGATGCCAGTTCCGTGTTCTTGAACGGTACCTGGTCCTCTTCGGCAATGGGTTCGCCCCATATTTTTTCGTTGTACCACAACAGTCGTCCCAGGCTAAGTCCTCCTTCAAACGAAAAATGCCCCACTGACAGTTGCAATGTAAGCGGAAACTGGATATAGTTCAGGTCGATGAGATAGTCGGCGTCATCGCCCGATTCAATGTCGGGGCGCTTGCGGCACCCTTTCTGGATGTAGAGGATGTCGAGCTGTATTTTCCAGTTTTCGTTGATGGGACGTCCCACAAACCCTCCTACCACCAGGCCTGCCTTTTGATAACCGCTGTACGTGTCCCCGTCTACCTGGGTAAACGATGCGCCGATCACGGGACCTGCGTAAAACTCCTGTGCGCGGATAACGCCGGTATCTAAAAGCAGAAGCAAGGGCAGGATGGCGGGTAGTGGTTTGAAGAAATTCATTGGGTTAGCTTTTCAATTAGAGCGGCCACTCCTTCCGAAGCTCCTTTTCGGATGTGTTCGATGTGGGGGCCGGGAAAGAAATTGGGCGCCCCCGGATCGATGACGTAAACCGGGACGTGGCTTTGGGCATAGTGGATAAGCCCGGCGGCCGGATATACGTTGAGCGAGGTACCTATTATTACCAGTATGTCGGCCTGTCCCACGATGTAAGCGGCGTCCTCGATGGCAGGCACTGCTTCGCCGAACCACACGATATGGGGACGCAGCTGCGAACCTTTTTCGCATTTGTCGCCCCAGTTGAGCTGCCAGCCTTCCAATTCGTACACCAGCGACGGGTTGACGGTACTACGGGCTTTTTTCAGCTCGCCGTGCAGGTGGAGCACGTGTTTGCTTCCGGCACGTTCGTGCAGGTCGTCCACGTTTTGCGTCACGATGCTCACATGGAAATGCTTTTCAAGTTCTACCAGGCCCCGGTGGCCGGCATTAGGTCCACATTCCAGAAGCTGTTTCCTGCGCTGGTTGTAAAATTCAAGGACCAGCAACGGGTTGCGTTGCCAGGCTTCGGGCGTGGCAACGTCCTCCACGCGATGGTTTTCCCAAAGCCCATCGGCATCGCGAAAGGTTTTCAGGCCACTTTCGGCGCTCATACCGGCTCCCGACAATACCACAAGATTTTTCATAACAGTCATTGATCTCCTTTTCCGGTGTGAAGTTAATCCAAAAAAGGGCCAAACGAAAATGCGTTGTCAAAACGAAATCTTGTAACTCAGGTTCGGGATCATCAATGCCTGACGTTCTTCTTCCACCTGCAATGTTTTCAAATTGATCCGGTGTCCCATGAATTCTTTGTAATTATTTGCATTGATAAGCTTTAACGAGAGTTCACGCGACGATTTTGGCTTGTTCCAGCGGTAATTTACCGTGAGGTGTGTCACCCAGGCCGGACGGGTTTGTTTCGAGAAAGGATCGGCTTCCGAGTAAACCACATCCTTTTCTGCAGCCGAAGCTTCTGCATCGATGGGAGAATATCTTTCGCCGCCCTGAATCCCCAAACGTGCGTTCACGTTCAGGAAATTCTGGCGATGCGGCCCGACCGCCCACTCTTTTCCGGCCAAAAGGTTCACCACAAACCGGCGGTTGTAACGGGTGGGATGCCAGCCATCGGTATCGGTCTTGTACTTTGAGTCGAACACCGAGGCCGTGGCCAGATAATAAAACCCTTGTTTCATGTAACGTTCCAGTGTTAGATCCACTCCTGCGTTTTCCCCTTTGCCCCCATTGACATACACATTGTCGATGAACCAGTGGTTTTGTTGGTTTAGCAGTGAGTTGGCGGTTTGGCTTACCACCGGAACATCAAACAATTGTTGGTAGTAAGTTTCGATTTTAAATGAAAGAATGTCATTGAGTTTGGCCTGATAACCCAATACCCAATGGTACGCTTTGGTAAAACCCAGGTCTTTGTTGGATTGGCCGTTGTCCAATTCGAGAAAGTAAATATGGATGGGCTCCAATCTGCTGTGCAAGCCATAGCCTAGCGACAGTGTTTGGTTATGTGCAATTTGTGTCGAAATGCCGATGCGGGGCTCTACTGTGTATTGGCCGTTAAGGGCAAGGTATTGGGCGGTGGCTCCCACGTTTAGCGTAACAGGGGAGAGTTGGATGCTGGACGATGAGAAGGCCGATAGCAGATGGGTATTACCGGTCTGGTCGACAAGTGTCGACAAATTACCTGGCGAAACGGCATCGGCCAGAAAGGTGCTGAACCCCAGTTGCTGTATTTGTACCCCTGTTTTGTTGGCATGTTTGTGGCCATATTTTCGTTCATAAACCGATTTGAGCGTGAGTGTGGTAAGCGCATTGTCGATTTTGTTCTGGGCAAGCAGTTCTGCCTGGCCGTTCATGCGTTGGGTGAACATTTTTAATCCGTTGGCGCTCACGGCCAGTGTGGTGCTTATAGTGCCCGGTTGTTTGGTGAACCATTTGTGGTTCAATCCCATGGCGCCCATATACTGTTTGGGGTTGGCTGTTTCTTTGTCTTGGTAATAGGTCCATTTTGCGGGATCTGTTTCGGCCTCTTGCCCCGACCGGTCGGTTAACCCTATCCCCCAAAGAGTGAACACCCCAAGGTTCTTTGTGGGGAATTTGGTCTTGAACGACAAGTCCTGATAGGTGGTGCCATCGGCATCGTCGGGTAGGAGAGGGGCCAGCAAACCAAGGGTTGAATAGCGGTAATTTACCAGGTACGATGCCCGTCCATTATCGCCGATGGGGCCTTCGGACGTGGCGTCGATGCCTATCAGCCCCATTTGGACACTGTGTTCGTAAGAGGTATTGTTTCCTGTTCGCATGGCCAAATCAAACACACCCGATAATGCGTTGGGGTATTCGGCGGGAAAGGCCCCCGTGAGGAAGTCGGAATTGGCCAACAGGTTACTGCTTAAGGCGGTTAGGCCTCCACCGCCCAGTGCCGCCAGATCGGCAAAATGATTGGGATTGGGAATCTCTATCCCTTCAAGTTTCCATTGCATGAACTTTGGGGCATTGCCGCGCACCACAATGGCGTTGTTGTTCACGGTGCTGGCCACGCCTGCAAAGGCCGATGCCAGACGGGCCGGATCGTCGAACCCTCCGGCATAACGGTTGGCCTCTTCCACGCTGAACATACGGGCGCTGACCGTGGCCATGGAGTTTAACGGGGCTTCTTTTTGGACCCGGGGTTTTACCTCCACACTGTTGAGGTGTTGGGAGGCTTCGCGCATTTTGATATAAAGGATGGTTTCTTTGGCATTGGTCACCAGCACTTCGGGTATCAATACGGGCTCATATCCCAAAAAAGAAACCTGTATGTCATAACGTCCAACCGGGACCTGCGGGATGGCGAACTGACCATTGATATCGGTTACCGCACCAAGCCGGGGATTGGTATTGGCCAGCGCTACGGTGGCAAAGGCAAGTGGTTGTTCGGTGGTTTGGTCGGTCACCGTGCCCCTGATGGTCTGGGTAAATGTTTGTGGATAAACGATCGCCGGCCATACGGCAATTGCGAGCAATACAAAAATCAGTCTTTTCATAACCATCCTTTTTTATGCAAAACTATGGGGAGGGCAAGAGAGGGCAAATACTGATTTGTCAGTAATTGTAGCCATCCAAACCCCAACGGTTTCCAAAACCTTTGGGATTCCGGGGGTTAATCACACCAATCCCAGCTTCGACGCAAATTCCACTGCTTCCATGGAGTTTCCGACCCCCAGTTTTTTGAGGATGTTTTGGCGGTGCGTGTTTACCGTGTGCACGCTCAACGATAGTTCATCGGATATTTCCTTGCTTAACATCCCTTCTTTCACCTTTTGGAGGATCTCGGTTTCACGTTTGGTTAACGATACTCCCGGATTGGTTGCCGTTGCAACAGGTTGTGAGTAATCACAAATGGCGCCGTTACGGATGTTCACCAGCTGGCTTTTGACACCGGGAAAGGGTTCCTGGTTGGGCGAAATGTCGATAATGCCCAAACTCAGCCAGCAGTTCCCGTGTTTGTCCAGTTCAAGCAACGAATGCTGTTCGATGATGCGGATGTATTGGTCGTATTGGTTCAGTATCCGGTATTCGTTGAGCAACTTGTAGTTGCGCCGTTCGTTGACGGGCATACCGAGCACAAGCTCCATTACGCCCACGGAACGAAAGGTAAGCGCATAAAAATCATCGGGGTGGATACGCGAATTGAAGTAGTCATTGCCAATGGATCGGACTTTTTGGTAATCGTATCCGAAAATCTCTTCAAGGTTGTAGGACGAGTAAATGTGTTTTCGCCGGTGTAGGTCGAACACCGTGATGCCGCTGTTTTTCAGGGTGGCCATTTGGTCAAGGAACGGCACTTGCCTGTCAAATGCCGAGTAGTCCAAATCGGTTTCGATGAAATATTGGGATGAGAGCAACTGGTCGTATTTCTCCATAAGATTGGCCAAGTTATGCATGTACGTCTGTTTTCTGTTTACCCAAAATTAGCATTTTGCGGGTCGTATTGCCAAGGAGATAAGCCGGATGACCAGGGAAATGTAAGGGACCGGTGGTTTTACAACAAAGAAAGGCTGTCAACCCGACAGCCTTTCTTTGTTCAGAAGTCTGATTTTTTCACCGTTACTTTTTAATGATCGTTTGGCTGAACACACCTTGTTCGGTAAATACCTTCACCAGATATATGCCGTGCGTCAAATGGCCTAGCTCGACCGTGCTGTCATGGGAGCTTTCTACCAGTATACCGGCCAGATTGTAAACCTCTACCCGTTCCGCTTTCGACGCAGACGAAACAAAGAGTCGGTTGACAACCGGGTTAGGATATAAAACAGGGTTAGGCACGTTGGGCCGATCGACGGAGGTGGCAACCGGGTACGCCACGCTCATGTAAAACAGATAGGTTGAACCGCTTCCTTTGGCAATGGTATGATTCCCGATCGGAAGGGTTTCTGTGATGGTCCCCGACGAAGTGACTGTATAGGTCGTTCCGTCAATTTTTATCGTTCCTGTATAAGTTCCGTTAAATACCAGCGTAAGCGTGCTTGTTTGTGTGGTGGTAAACTCGATTTTCGTGCTTGATTCCATCTTCAGACATTGGGTCAGGGTTGATCCTGCATAACTTACCGTTCCGTAATTTGATGACAAACTGCCGGTGATAGTGTAAAACGTACTTGTCTTGTCCGACAATGTAAAGTTATGCACCATATCACCCGTGGTTACACCACCGCCCGTGTCTCCTCCTCCGGTATCTTCAGAACCGTCGTCGTCACCCGAACCTCCGCCATTGCCGCTGCTTTCGCCCTGAATGGATACCAAACTGGTTTTGTAATTGGTCAGTGCGGCTTTCAATGCTGTATTGACGGCATATGAGGCGTCGTCCACGGCATTGTCGAACGTCCATTTGAAATCGCCGCCGTTCGTACGGCCCGCGTATGACATCACGTTTGTTTTGGCATCTTCGGGACTATCGGGTGTGTAGTCGTACATGACCGATGCGTCGGTGTCGAAGTTATTGTAAACATTGCTTCCCTGGTACGACACCACCTGACTGCCCACTGTTTCGTTACGCGAGGAAGCCACGTAAGCGTCGAAGTCCACCGTAGAATTAAATGCCGAGTATCCTGTGGCGCCATAGGGAATAAAGCGTTTTTGTCCGGACATATAGTTGTTGAATGCTTTGATGGTTCCCCCGTCTTCTTTTGAGAACGTTGGCATATTGGCATAGTCGTTCTTTTGTGTGGTTTCATTGAATACGTCCGATCCCTGCATCGATGTCAGCATAGGGTATTTGCAGTTGCGGAAATAGTTGGCTTCCGCAAATACCGACGAGCCTTCGGTCGATCCCACGCCGTATTTGGCATTGCCGTCATAATAATTGTTGTACACGTGGGCCGAATAGTAGCGCACGCGCGGGTGGCGGGAATCGGAATGGTCGTACCAGTTGTGGTGGAAAGTGATGTACAATCCGGAAGTGGTCCCTTCGCTCAATCCCAGAAGGTTTGATTTGCCCGAATCCCAAAAGTGGTTGTATGAAAAGGTGACATAGGTCGATTTTTTGCAATCCAATGCCCCGTCGCCCTTTATTTGGTCGGCGTCGCTACCTGCGTTGCCATAGAAAAAATCGCAGTGGTGTACCCAAATGTGGTCGTTTTCTTGCTGAAGCCCGATGTTGTCGCCTTCGCTACTGTCGCAGTTCATGGTTCCGATGTTGCGGATTTCGATGTTGGACGCGTTCTTGATCCTGATGCCCCAGCCATCGGCCACTGCATCATCGCCTATGCCTTCAACCGTGATGAAACTTGAGGCGTTGTTGTTGTTCTCGATGACGATGTCCCCGTTGTACATGTTGCTCAAGTCGGTGATTTGCCCAATCATGCGTACGATCAGCGGGCGGGTGTCCTTGCCTTTCTTGAATCCGCCCAAAATTGCCTGTAACCCCACACAAGGATTTGAGTTGGCCCCGGTGACATCCAGCGATACCGTGTTCTTCGTGTTTTCCGTGACGTAAATAATGACGGCATTGTCTTTTGGCGTACCGTCGGCCTTGTAGGCCCCGGGTGTCCGGTTGTCCGAAAATGCAAAGCCGCTGCGGTCATGGGCCTGCACGGTGAGTTCGCCGGTTACGGTGCCGTCGCCTTCCACATTGTCAACAACGGGCACCACTTTTATGGTATATGCGCCTGCCTTGAGGCCCGGCACGTCGGCACGGTAGTAGGTACCGTAGCTGCGGATAAGCTGGTTGTCGATTTTCTTGTCGGAGACCCCCCCGCCACTGTAATAAACATTGTAGCTGCCGGCGTTTCCGGACGGTTGCCATTTTACGTAGGCCGACTCAAGCCATCCTGCCGATTCGTTGATTGTAAGGGTTTGGGCCCATATGGCAGCCGAAGCAAGCATGGCGCCCATAAATGTGAGTAGTTTTTTCATCATACACTAAAATTTACCAGATTGGATTCGATGCCGAACTCCCATGGGTTCAGCTTATACAAAATTAACGTGGTATGTTAGTGCCGGCGAGGATGAATTGTTTCAAATGGGATGATGAATTGGCGAAATCATTGTTTTAACATGCTCAGTGGATCGTACTCTTTCTCCGAAAACGGATTGGTGGTAAAGCCGATGTAATAGTATCGATACGGATCGGTTTTGCTGAAATTGCCGTCTTTTGGACTCGTGGGGCGACAGGATAAGTTTTTTGAATCCGTTTCCGTCGAGTTGCCCTAAAATAACAAAAAGCGCATTGCCGAACAATATTTCCGTCAATGCGCTTTGCGGTTGGCCGTGCCCAGGTTTGGTTTACTGGTTTTTGTTTTTCTTCTCGATTTTCATTTCGATTACAAAAGCCGTCAGTAGTCCCAGTCCGCTGAATACCAATACCGATGCACCAAATATAACCCCCATTAGCTGGTTCTGCTGGTAATTGTCGGAGTAGATACCTCCATAAGGAAGCGAATTCAAAGAGATTGTGTAGCCGATCAACAATCCCAGACCAATGCCAATCAGCAAACAGGCCGCTTTTAAACTGCCAAACGAAAATCGGCCAGAGATTTTGACGGGAATTGGGTGGGCTTCTCCAAGGAAGGAAGGGTCGATTTTTTCGCCAACCTTTTCAATTATATTCAGCCTCTCCCTTCTGCGCACAAACAGTTCAAACAGCTTGTAAATTCCCAGCGTGATGATTCCCACCACCGCAGGGATTGAAATAAAATCCATCATGGTTTTTCAGTTTTATTTGCGTTAAACTTGCTTTTTGCCTTTTTTGACGCTTCCTTTTTCAATCGGTTACATCGGAAAGTGCCCAAAAGGATAAGTGGTCGGTTTTTTGTTTTTAGCGGTTAGTGGCAATAATCTGCAACTTGCAACCCCGAACTTTTTTGCTAACCGTTCCTGACATGTAACCGGCCGGCAAAAGAAGCGTCCAATGCATGTATGGAAACGAAAACAGAACAAGACTACATCAGGCAAATCCAAGATGGCAATACCTTGTTGTTTTCGTACATACTTGATACATACGCACGTAAAGTGCATGCATTGATCGTGCGTATTGTCGCTTCCCACGAGGATGCCGAGGAACTGACCCAGGATGTGTTCGTCAAATGTTTCAATAAGCTGGGAACGTTCCGGGGAGATTGCCGGTTTTCGACGTGGCTGTACCGCATTGCTTACAACACGGCCATTTCGGCTACGCGCAAAAGAAAAACAGCATCTCCTTTTATGGATGAATCTCTTTTGCAAAACGTACCCGACAGCGGGGTGGATGAATTGCTGAACAATGAGTCCGACGAAGATGTTCTAATGCAGTTGGAAGGGGCCGTAAACGAATTGCCTCCCGATGAGAAAGCATTGGTCACGTTGTATTACCACCACGATAAATCGGTACAGGAACTTGCGGTTATTTTGGGAATCTCACCGGCGAATGTCAAAATTAAATTATTTCGCATACGGAAGAAGTTGTACGTATGGATGAAACAAACGAGCCATGGATCAAGATAAAGCGTTAAGAAAAATCCTTCGGCAAGCCAATGCCCAACTGCCATACGGTTTTGAAAACCGGGTGATGCAACAAATCATAACGGGCGCCGAAAAGAAAAAACGACGGGCCTACGTCATTGGGTTGATGGTGACCTGCGTCTTGGCTGTTTTGTTGGCCGGCGGGGGCTATTACGTGGTATCTGTTTTTTTCCCTTTTGATGTACAGTTGAGCTTTCCTAAAATCCAGATGGACCCGACCTCGATGGGTTTTCTGAAATCCAGTATCTGCATTGGCGCAATGGCCTTGTTCCTTCTGGTAATCGACACTTATTTTAGGAAGCTGTTGCAAAAACACAAAGGGGAGTAGGGGATATGGCATGTTGGTCCCGGAACAGGCACATACCGGTTTGCCTCAGTTTTTCTCCACGGACAACCGATGGAACGTCAATTCTTGGGACAGGCTCCCGTTTACGAAGTCGAGATCAGCTGTAGGCTCCTTTTTGCTTCCGGTTTCAATTCTTCTTCCCCATTTTTCAATACTTCCTGCAAAAAACCGTGGCTTTGGGGAAACGCACTCATGGCCCTTACGATTTTCCATTTGATCAATGTTTGATCGTCGTGTTTCTCAAAACACTCTTTCAACAAAGGAAGTACACCAGGTCGGTGTGTATAGAAGCAGATATGGCCAATGGCGTCGATTGCTTCGCTCAATGCCGACAGGTTATCGCTACGTAACACATCGAATAAAGCAGGGAGTGCGGGCGTCCCGATACGGATAAGGGTTCTGGCCGTAATGTCGCGCGGCAGTGGATAACCCTGCTTGCGAAAGCCCTTCTCCGGGATCCGCGCGTGCTGGTTGTGCCCGATTTGTCCCAGTAAGCCTGTCAACGGTTCGACGGCCAGTTCGCCAAACGACACCAACGCGTCACAGATTTCGATTTTCGGGTATAGCTTTTTCTCAATCCTCAATGCGTTCACCAGTCCGGTAACGGCGCATTGCTCCTGGGCGGCCGATCTTAGCAGCCGGGCCGCAATTGTCCGTTCGGTTGGCAATGCGCTTTTCAACATTGCCAACCGTTGCGTTTCGGAGAGGTGCGCAAAACCGCCTTCGGCCCCTGCTTCCACAAAACCTCTTTGGGCCAGTTGGCCGGATTGGCTTTTTATCATTGAGCTACGGGTAAACAGATAAAATGGTCATTTCCAGTTGATCTTTAACCACACTTTTTCCGTCTCTGTGGCCGGCGGGTTCTTTTTCGTTTTCTTTTCAAAAACTATTACCAAATAAAGCGGTGCGCTTAGTTGCCGAATATTTATCCGCTTCTCCCCGTCCACGTCGTAAAGGGTTTGTACCGTGCGGCGGCAGATGAATTTGCCTTTTGCCGGTTCTGCCGAGTTGAACCGGTGGCTCTTGGCATTGTCGTAAAACCAATAGCTTGGCGAATCGTTTGAAATAAATAATTCGAGATCCGGGTTAAAGAGTCCTTCGGCCATACCCGTACTCTCGAAGCCGGGTATCCTTGTGGTTTCTTCACCCCGTTGGGCCATGTGGTACGAATGCGGTTGTAACGAGGCATTGACCAGCACAGCTTCGCCCTTGGAAATTTTAAACATCAGATCGAAATCGTCCTTTTGAAGCGTCACTACATCGTGTTGCACGACAATGCGTTGTCCGTCTTGTTCTATCCAAAAACCAGGCTTCCCTTGTGCATGGGCCATCGGCATGGCGGCACAAAGAGCCACCGACAGGTATAGGTAAGCCAGTGTACGTATCATATATGTATAGTTTATCGGTTCCTTCATTGATATCCTCTCCGGACACGTGGCAAGAAGCAGCTGCTACTTTACAGGAGCCAGCTAACGGCCGGATTTCAAAAGTAGGTGTTTGAAATAGATTTGCAACTTTGCGTTGATGGCCGACATTCCCGGACAGATCGTAAACAATCATATGCCGTGCGGCTCCGATGTTTTCTTGGATTGGTTGGGGCCATGTAATGTTTTAACTTATTTATATCAGAATCGCTTTGGTATTGAGCCACTCCCATTTTACGGCCCAACGTCAGATTACTCGTCGCCCGACCGGACAAAGCCGTACTTACAACGGCCCTTACGTCAATCGGTGTTCCCAGAATAGTTTGCAACCAGGTTGCGAAAGCCCGTCGGTATCTTTGCATGACCGGTTTAAACAACGTGGGAACAAAAAATAAATGGAATGCCAAACGTTGGCCGGGCAAAATTACCCGTGTATGGTTATCAATACAAACAGGTGGAACAGGATAAGGTATTCGGTCCACAGTGTTTATTATGACATGCTTCTTGCCGTTCTACAAAAAGAGCGGGAAAAAGCAATCCGGATGCTGGCTCCCCGGGACGGCGATTCGATATTGATCGTAGGGGCGGGCACTGGTCTGGATTTGCCAAACCTGAAGGGCAATTACAAGATTACAGCCACGGACATTACGCCGGCCATGCTGAGGAAACTGTCGCGGCGGGCGGCAAAATTAGGACTGGAGGTCGAGGTTCTGGAAATGGACGGACAACAGTTGGCCTTTGCCGGCCAGTCGTTCGATTGCGTGGTCCTGAACCTGATACTTGCGGTCATTCCCGATCCCCAAAAATGCATCGCAGAGGCCGAACGGGTGTTGAAGCCCGACGGGAAAGTGCTGGTGTTCGAACAAGTTCCTCGATGATTGGGAAGAACCTTCGGTGCCCAGAAAGTTTTTTAATGCTTTCGCGTCCGTGTTGTTTTCGGACGTGAACAGGAGAATGTCCGGCATCCTTTCCGTGACGGAATTGGAGATACGGGAACAACGGCGTTCGATCTTCTCGGGCACGTTTAAAATGTATTGTTTAACGAAAAAACAAAAATCATAAGTTGTTGCTGCAACGGTACGTGCGAAAGCGGTACGGCCCCCAAAAAGGAGAGCTTTCCGCAAAAGAAAGCTTACCTCCGGGCCCTTGTTTCTTTTGTGTTACTGGGGACGGGCATGGCGCTCCCGGCACTGGGAATACCTTTCTTCGATAACAAATGGGTACTTCTCGCCTGGTACGTCGCGGCATACCTCCCCGTGGGGATTCCCGTTGCCCTCGAGGCGTGGGAAAGCATGCTTGAGAAAGATGTGTTTAGCGAATACACGCTTATGTGCCTTGCAACCATCGGCGCGTTTGCCATAGGGGAATACCCTGAGGCCGTTGCCGTGATGCTGTTTTATGCAGTCGGCGAGCTTTTTCAGGAGAGTGCGGTAAGCCGTGCGAAACGAAACATAAGCGCCCTGCTGGACGTGCGTCCCGAAACGGCCAGGGTTGTCGAGGGAGATGCGTTAAAAGAGGTTTCGCCCGAACATGTGCGTGTAGGGGCGTTGGTAGAGGTGAAGGTGGGGGAACGGGTTCCGCTGGACGGAGTGCTGAGAAGCCCGTCGGCTGCGTTTAATACTGCCGCATTGACCGGCGAAAGCATGCCGCGTACCATCCGCGAAGGCGAAGAAGTACTGGCGGGGATGATCGCCACTGATGGCGTGTCGCGCATAGAGGTGAGCAAACCCTTTGGGCAAAGCGCACTGGCCCGCATACTGGAACTGGTGCAAAATGCAACGGCACGAAAAGCCCCTGCCGAAAAGCTCATCCGGAAATTTGCCCGCATCTATACGCCTGTTGTGGTCGCGTTGGCCACGCTCATCGCCCTGTCTCCCTGGATCTATTCGCTGGTCGAGCCCGGATTTACCTACATCTTCAGCGATTGGCTCTATCGCGGGCTTGTGTTCCTGGTCATCTCGTGCCCGTGTGCGTTGGTTATCAGCGTTCCGCTCGGTTACTTCGGCGGCATAGGGGCCGCTTCGCGGCACGGTATCCTGTTCAAAGGGGGAAATTATCTGGAAGCCATTACAAAGATCAATGCCGTGGTGATGGATAAAACGGGAACCCTGACCCAGGGAGTTTTCTCCGTACAAAAGACCGTCGCGGCCGGTAATGTTTCGGATGATGAACTGGTCGGCCTGATCGCATCGGTGGAAACCCAGAGCACGCACCCCATTGCCAGGGCAGTGGTCGAACATGCCAACCGGCGGGGTATTGGCGCCCCCAAGTCCGAAAACGTAAGGGAAATAGCGGGATATGGCATGGAAGCCGTCGTCGGCACAAAAAAAATACTGGTAGGCAATGTCAAATTGCTGGTCAAAAACCAAATAGAATTCCCGCGCCAGATTGCCGCCATTCCCGAAACCATCGTGGCCTGTGCGGTCGATGGTGTGTATGCCGGCTACGTAATGGTGGCCGATGCCCCCAAAAAAGATGCGGCCATCGGGATTGAATCGTTAAAAAGTCTGGGAATCGGGCATTTGGCGATATTGTCGGGCGACAAACAGGAAATCGTCTCGAAATTGGCCGGTGAGTTGGGGATTCCCAACGCGTTGGGCGATCTGTTGCCCGAGGGGAAAGTCGCATATGTGGAGCGGTTGAAGCAGGACCGTACCCGCCGCATTGCCTTTGTCGGCGACGGGATCAACGATGCGCCTGTTCTTGCCATGAGTGACGTGGGCATTGCCATGGGAGGATTGGGCAGTGATGTTGCGGTTGAAACGGCCGATGTGATTATACAGACCGACAAGCCGGGCAGTATTGCGACGGCAATAAAGATCGGTAAAGCCACGCGTCGTGTGGTGGTCCAAAATATCGGCTTTGCATTTGCCGTTAAACTCATCGTGTTACTGTTGGGGGCCGGAGGTATTGCCACATTGTGGGAGGCCGTGTTTGCCGATGTCGGCGTATCGCTGCTGGCTATCCTCAACGCCGTGAGAATATTGAAAATGAGGTTCTTAGAAGCCAATCCGAAGCTTTGAAAGCTTGTTGTTTTTTCACCAAAAGCCTTCGAACTTGCTAACAAGTTCGAAGGCTTTTGAATTTGCCAGGCAATGGTTCACCGCAGGCCTTTATATTGCCGTCTGGTCTAAAAACACTATCTTTTGCACCGTTTAGCCACCTTGCTGGGAAATCAGATGGACAAACAGAAACCCGACAAGGGCACCGGACTGTGTTCGGGTTTTTTTGCATCACCATTTTAAGCCTCACATAACGCATGGACCCCAAACAAGCCCTAACCAGAGCGGCGGCGCTTTGTTCTGCTTCGGAACGGTGCAGCGGCGATATCCGGAAAAAATTGCTCGAATGGGAACTTAATGCCGATGAAGCGGATGAGGTCATCCGCATCCTCAAAAAGGAGAAGTTTATAGATGACGAGCGGTTTGCAGGCTTTTTTGTACGCGATAGGTTTCGGTTCAACAAATGGGGAAAGCAAAAAATCCGTTTCGAACTGAAAAAACGTGGCATGGAAAATGAAGTGATCGCTCAGGCATTGGACACCATCGAAGCCCAGGAATACAAACAGACCTTGCTCGAGTTGATGAAAGCCCGGTTACGTTCGGAAAAAAAGGCCGACCCCCGCCTCCGGAAAGCCGCTTTGTTGCGTTTTGCAGCTTCGCGGGGCTTCGAGGCCGACCTGTGCTATTCCGTGGCCGATTTGTTATTGGGCGACAAAATGTAAACCTAAATCAAATAATTATGAGATACCTGTACCTTGCCGCATTGCTTTTGTCGGTGTGCAGCCTTAACACCTGGGCGGCAAAGCCCAAATGGGTGAAGCAGCGTCCCAACGATCCGGCGTATTACATTGGTATTGGCATGGCAGCCAAAACAGGTGGCGAATATTCATACGTCACCCAGGCCCGGAACAGCGCCCTGAAAGAGCTGGGCAGCGAGATAAAGGTTTCCGTGTCCGCCAACTCTATTCTCCATCAGTTCGAAAGCAATTATGCCATTAAGGAAGAATTCGAATCAAAGGTTCAGACCTCTGTGTCACAAACCTTGGAAGGCTATGAGGTAACCACATGGGAGGATAAAAAGGAGTATTGGGTAATGATGCGCCTTTCCAAAGACAAATACCAGATGAACCGTCGTTTGGCTCTTGATAAAGCCCGAAAAACGGCAGCCATGTACCTTGAAAGTGGCAAGAAATCGGCTAATGAAAAGGACTTCAACCAAGCATTGGTTTACTACATCAAAGCGGTGGAAAGTATTTCGCCGCACGTCGAGGAAGATTTGACATACAAAACGTTCGACGGCGATATCAACCTTGGCGTGTCCGTTTTTCAGAATATTCAGCAATTGTTGGCGAATATCAACCTGGTGTCGGTGCAAAATGTCTATACCATCAAATTCAGCCAGGCGTTGCAGCTGCCTATTGTAGTGGAAGCTCGCAACAAAAGGCTCGACAATGGGCAATACCCCATTCCCAATCTCCCCGTTTCATTCGCGTTTACCCGGGGTGATGGCGTGTTGCATGCAGAAGCGACCACTAACTTGGACGGACAGGCCACCAGTAGTGTGGTCAGGCTTATTTCAAAAAGGCGGGTGCAAGAGGTGACCGCTACGGTGGATATAAGGCGGCTGATGACCGAGTCACAACGGCAGGATGCGGTTATGTCGGCCTTTTTTCCTTCCGAATCCATGCCACGGGTGTCTGTTCCCATTGAGGTGGTGAAATCAAAGGCCTATTTCGAATATACAGAGAACGTCTTTGGGCAGCTCTCATCCACCGCTTTATTCAGTAACCGGGTGAAGACCATGCTGGGCGATAACTATTTTACCTTTGTGGCCAACAAAACCGATGCTGACGTGTATATCAGGCTTGTGTCGGAATTTGTGGCAGGCGATGAGAAAGTTGGCGCCGGCTATTCGGTCTTTTTGGTCTATGGCAATTTTAGGATCACTGTATTTAACAACCAGAACAATGATGAAGTGTTTTCTGACGGATTGAGCAACATTAGGGGCATGATGCCGGGCGACTACGAAAAGGCATTGAAGAATTGCAGAGAAAAATGCCTCGATGCCGTAGGGGAAAGTATTGTTCTCAAATTAGAGGAAATTGATCTGTGATATTTTCTTGTACCGGCAGATCCTGTGTCCTGTGATGGCCTTTATCCTGCGGCAACGGCAAAACCAATACGGATTTAGGGTTCGAAGATAATTTCCCATCTGCTGTTTTTGAATATTTCTGTGCCCGTGTTGACCTTGCCCCTGTACTTGTACCTTGATGGGATAATTGTTTTTGAACAGACAGAAAAGCAGGCTACACCCATGTCCTAACGAAAAGGTTTGGTCTGGGTGTAACTTTTTTATGGTCTCGGCGGTCATACCAGTGTAAGTGTTGAATATGGATTAAAATTGACGATACCATGAAAAAATTAGCATGTGTTTTGTTTGCCTTAATGGCGGTATTGCTGGCCAACGCACAACAGCAGGTCAAAAAAAGTTTCTCCGACGTCACTTCGATCGACGTAAATGGAATATTTTGCCAGGTGTCCGTCGAATCGGTTGCGGGCGAATCGGTGGAATTCGACGGGAAGGTGTTGTCCTCTCCCCAAAGTGACGACATAAAGATTCTTTACCAGCAAACAGGCACCGATCTGAAGGTGTGGATTGAAACGCCCAAACGATGGAACAGCACAATGACAGGTAGCCTGACATTTAAAGTACCGCGAACTACCAATGTGAAGGTCGACAACGTGAGCGGGAATGTGTCTGTCAAAGGATTGGCAGGAGGTTCCGTGGTGCTTAAATCGGTATCGGGCAACGTGCAGTCCAGCAGCATATCATCCAATCTGAAGGCTGAAACGGTAAGCGGGAATTTGTTGGTGACAACTGTCGACGGGAATCTGAATGCGTCAAGCGTAAGTGGTAACGTGGAGGTGACCCAGGTGAGCGGGATGCTTAACGCATCAACGGTTTCAGGACGTTTAATGGTTAAAAAAGTGCAGGGACAAACCAATGCATCGAGCGTAAGCGGGAGCCTTGAGGTGACGGACGTGAACAGCGACCTTAACGTGAAAACCACTTCGGGTGCCATTGTGGTGGGTAACGTAAAAGGAGATGTGGATTGCCAAAGTACGTCGGGGCAAATTAAATTATCGGGGATTGACGGAAGCATTAAAGCAAAAAACGTGAGCGGCGACATCAACGGGCTTAACGTGATGCTCGCGGGACAGTCGTCGTTCAATACCATGTCGGGCAGTGTCAACATTGCGTTGCTCAATCCGGCCGATGCCGTTTCGTTCGACCTAAAATCGTTTTCAGGGAAACTCAACGCCCTTGGGATCATTGGCAAAGAGCGCCTTTCCGTCCAAAAAGGAAATGTGAAGGTGTACGGCGAGACGTTTTCGGGCAACCAGGCTTATCAATAAGGAATTAGTTTTTTACAATAGCTCTCTTGAAATAAGGAGGCTGTTTCCCTGTTAAAATAATATCGGGAAGCAGCCTCTTTTATTTATGGGCTGCTGTTGTTTTTCCATCGTCACAGGCAAATGTGGCATTGGAGGGAGACGACAAATTGTTGGCAAAAAGTTCTAATGCGAATAAGAGAAAGGTCGGGATGCGGACAAAAGCAGGGTGAATGGGTTTGCTATCGACATAAACCCTCAGTCTGTGTTTAATGCGTTTATCCATCAGGATTATTAACTTTACATTTTTAGTTTGATATTATGTTTCGATCGCTTTTGATAGTCTTAATCGGTATCATTCTTCAGATGACATCTCCTGTCGTCGTGGAGCGATATTTTTTCGAGGACGTTGAGAACCAAAAGCAATTGTTTCATAAGACCACCCATGACGGACGTGTGTTTTCGCTGGGAGAACATTTGCCGGGAGCGGTTTTGAGGGCTCCCGTTATACTTATGTTCTATTCTCAGTGGACGTTTATTGACTGCACTTTTTATTGTCGTTACCTGTCTACTCAAAAGGTAGAGTATGTTCTCATTTCGTCCATGGCCATGAGGTACCTGGGGCGAGTGATGTTTCCTTATCATACCTTTTGGTAAGCATCTTCCCTTTAAATTCCGGGTACAAACATTGATGTACTCAGCTTCTGCCCCTGCTTAACTAAAGAGTTCCAATCATTTTGGACATGATATGTTGGGACTGAAAGGACATAACGGGGCAACGCAAAAGCGATCTATCTGCAGTTGGAGTCCGGATTTCCCCTCAATCCATTTCAGGTTTTGAATGTGCGATTTGGGCTTTCCGCAGGTAATTCCATTGTTTCTGATACCTGGGATTTAAATCAGCTTGAGTGTTGATATTCATCTCTTTTGCCCATTTATTAAGAAATGGGAGGTGTGTAAATTCGATCTTTTATCAATAAAAATTTTGGATATGTCTTCGATAATGCTAAATATTCTGATACTGATTCTTTTTGTTGGGGGGCCTGTCGTATTTATCGTTTTTACGACGAAGTCCGGATCTCAGAAAGTGAAAAAAATGTTTGCTGCTTTGGCCGCTGAAAAGCAGATTGCAATAGATGAATCGGAAGTGCTTTTTTCCAAATCGGTGTTGGGCATTGATACCCATCAAAGGAAACTCGTGTTAGGAGAAATTTCTATAACGGGAACCCTGGGGATAACCGTATTTGATCTAAACACGGTTAAAAAAGCTGAGGTTGTGTATGAAAATGACAGCAAAATGGGATACTATCCCAGCGAGATACGCATTGTTCTGACCGACAAACAGGGAAGTAAGGATGTGTTGCCCCTTTACAATGCCAATGCCGATGGTCCGTCGAACGGAAACCGGGTCCTGGAAGCTGCCAACCGCTGGTTGGAAAAATTGCGGCAACTTATGGGACAGGCCTAAGCTTTATACACAAAAAAACAGCCTGTGCGCTTTTGGCACACAGGCTGTTTCCTGGTTTTTTGACGATCAGATAATCGCGTCAAGTTTTGATGCCAAGATGGTTTTGGGAACTGCGCCAACTTGTTTGTCGACAATTTCACCGTTCTTGAAAAACAAGATGGTGGGAATGTTGCGAATACCGTATTTTACGGCTGTTTGTGGATTATTGTCCACATCCATTTTTCCTATCGTGGCGCGGCCGTCGTAATCACTGGCCAATTCAGACACAATAGGGGCTACCATGCGGCAAGGTCCGCACCATTCGGCCCAAAAGTCAACCAACACCGGTTTATCCGATTGCAACACGAGCTCGTCGAAATTGCTGTCTGTCAATTCTACTGCCATAGCAAATTATATTTTGGTTTTTAAATTTTCGGTTCTAGCAAAGTTATTAAAAAGTATCAAGTATCGGGTGCCGGGATTGGTTAATGTCTTTTACCCTAATGCCCATGTCCCGGTATTTAGGAATTAATATCGAACCTGATCTCCTGGTTCTCCTCAAAATATTTCAATAGGTCATTGGTCAGGTTTACACGTTTATTTCTTGAAAACAATCGTATTTGGTTATTGTTTACGGGATCGTAAATGTTAAACTTCAGGATCACCTCGCCGTTCACATCCGAAGTCATATCGGCCAGTTCGGTTACCAATGTCTGTGTGAGTGCGGCTAGCGGGATCGACAATGTGATGCTGTCGACTTTTTTGGCGCGGACCTCGCTCAACAAATCGATGTGCGAGATTTTAAATTCACGTTCTTCTTGATTGAAGCGTTTGGGGATGACGTTTCCCCTTATCATCACAAAAATATCTTTTTCGGTGAATGGACTAAACTTTGGGTAGTCGGCACCGAACAGCGGTATCTCATAGGGACCCGAATAGTCTTCGAGCGTAATGATGGCATAGGGCGATCCTTTCTTCGACACGCCCTTTCGGACGTTGGTGATCATTCCCCCCACAACGATCTCTTTTTTGTTGATGGCGAATAAGTCTTCAAACTCCTTGAGCTTGGTGTTGCAAAAATAAGTTAGCTCCAGTCGGTAATCGTCAAGCGGATGGGCCGATAAATAAATGCCGATCAGCTCCTTCTCTCGGTTTAGCTTTTCGAGGGTCGAAAATTCTTCGCAACGCGGGATGTCGGGTTTCTTTATCTCAACCGCACTACCGCCCAAGGCACCGAACAACGAGTTCTGGTTCGATGATTTGTCGGTTTGGTAACGGTTGCCGTAGCGGATCAGGTACTCGATGAACGACACGTCGTCATTGCCGGCCGATGCAAAAAACTGCGCGCGATGTATATTGCCCAAATTATCGAACGCACCGGCCGATGACAGGGCTTCGAGGTTCTTTTTGTTGACGGTGGTCAGATTGACCCGTTGCACAAAATCGAAAATGTCTTTGTAAGGACCGTTCTTCTGGCGTTCATTGATGATTTCTTCCACTGCACCTTCGCCCACGCCTTTAATCCCTGCCATGCCAAAACGTACCGCTCCGTTTTTGTTAACGGTGAATTTCTTGAACGATTCGTTCACGTCCGGCCCCAATACGTTCAACCCCATGAGTTTGCACTCTTCCATGAAGTTGGTGATTTTGGTGATATCGCTGAGGTTGCAGCTTAACACGCCTGCCATAAACTCGGCCGGGTAGTGGGCTTTTAAATAGCCGGTTTGGTAAGCCACATAGGCGTAGCATACCGAGTGCGATTTGTTGAATGCGTAGCTGGCAAAAGCTTCCCAATCCTTCCATATTTTCTCTACAAGGTCAGAGGCCTTTTTTTTATCGTTGCCACAACCTGTCATGAATCCGGGATTGTCGAGGCATCCTTTCAGGAATTTCTCTTTGAGCTTGTTCATCACCTCAATTTGCTTTTTACCCATGGCCTTACGCAAGGTGTCGGAGTCGCCCCGGGTAAAATTGCCCAATGCCCTCGATTGGAGCATTACCTGTTCCTGATACACGGTAATCCCGTAAGTATCTTTCAGGTACGATTCCATCATGGGATGGTCATATTTTATGTCTTCCTTGCCATGCTTACGGTTGACAAACGAAGGGATGTATTCCATGGGGCCGGGACGGTAAAGAGCGTTCATGGCCACCAAATCCTCGAACCGGTTAGGCTGAAGCGCACGGAGGTGCTTTTTCATCCCGGGGGATTCAAACTGGAAAATGGCTGTGGTTTCCCCACGGCTAAAGAGTTCAAAAGTATGGATATCGTCCGGGGGAATATTGTCCACATCGACGTCAACCCCTTTGGAGAGCTTGATATTTTCAAGGGTTTCTTTGATGATCGAAAGCGTTTTCAATCCCAGAAAGTCCATCTTCATCAGCCCGATGGCCTCCACAAACCGGCCATCGTATTGGGTGGTGAGAAGATTTTCGTCTTTGGTGGGCATCACGGGAATGTGCTCATCGAGCGGATCTTTGCTGATAAGGATGCCACAGGCATGTACGCCGGTTTGACGTACCGAGCCTTCAAGCGTTTCGGCGAATTTGATGGTTTTGGCGATCAATGGATCGGACGACGATTTTTCACGTTCCAGGTCGGGCACCTCCTCATAAGCTTTTTTCAGAGTGATTTTAGGTGTTTCAGGGACCATCTTGGCCAAACGGTCGGCCTCGGGAAGTGGGAGCTTTAGCACCCGCGCCACGTCACGGATGGCCATTTTGGCGGCCATGGTACCAAACGTACAAATATGGGCAACTTTGTCATGTCCATATTTATCTGTGACATAGTCCAATACCAACTGACGGCCATCGTCGTCGAAGTCAATATCCACATCGGGCATCGAGATCCGGTCGGGGTTTAGAAAACGTTCGAACAGAAGGTCGTACCTTATAGGGTCTACGTTGGTAATGCCTGTGCAGTACGATACGGCAGCACCGGCTGCCGAACCACGTCCCGGACCCACAAGAACGCCCATGCGGCGCGCAGCATTGATGAAATCCTGTACAATAAGGAAGTAACCTGGAAAACCCATGCCGATGATGGTGTTGAGCTCAAAATCAATACGCTCCTTCACGTCGTCGGGCAGCGGGTTGCCATAACGTTTGTACGCCCCTTCATAGGTGATGTGCTTCAGATATTCACCTTCGTCTGAGAATCCTTCCGGTAGTGGAAAGTCGGGCATAATAGGCTTTGAATTGAGATCGTACGTTTCCACTTTTTCGGCAATTTCAACCGTATTCCTTAACGCGGTGGGTACATGGTCGAACAATGCGTTCATCTCCGCGGTGGTTTTGAACCACTCTTGTTTGGTATAGCGCATCCGGTTTGGATCGTCAAGGTCCTTGCCCGTGTTAAGGCAAATGAGCAAATCATGTGCGTCGGCATCCTCGGCGTTGATAAAATGCACGTCGTTGGTGGCTACCACTTTCACATCGAACTCTTTGGCAAGGTTCATGATTGCTTCGTTTACCATGCGTTGATTGTCGTATATTTCGGCTCTCAGGCGCGGGTCGTCGTTGGGGTGGAGCTGGAGCTCAAGATAGTAGTCATCACCAAACACACGTTTGAACCACGCGATGGTGTCACGTGCCCCGTCGAGGTCGTTGGACATGATTTTCTGAGGTACTTCGCCACCCAGACACGCCGACGTCACGATAAGGCCTTCATGGTACAGTTCAAGAATTTCTTTGTCCACCCGCGGTTTGTAATAATACCCTTCGGTATTGGCTATTGAAATAAGCTTGAGCAGGTTTTTGTATCCTTGATGGTTTTTGGCCAGGAGGATGAGGTGGTCTCCCGACCGGTCTTCCTTTTCATCTTTGTTCTTGCTTAAACGGCTTTTGGTGGCCACATAGGTTTCACAGCCCAAAATGGGTTTGATGCCCTCTTTTTTACAAACATCCCAAAATTCTTTGATCCCGAACATGTTGCCGTGATCGGTAAGGGCCAGTGCGGGCATGCCATCGGTTTTGGCTTTCTGGACAAGACCTTTGATGCTGGCAGCACCGTCGAGGATGGAGTATTGCGAGTGGACATGCAAATGAACGTAAGGGACAAAATCCATAAGTATTTTGTATGTATTTGTTTGACAGAATAATGCGGTCGGTTATCGGTCTGCGGCGACTCCGTAAATCTTACTCCACAAAAATAGGAAAAGAGATTTCAATAAACATTTAAAACGGTTAAATGGTTTTAAACAGGTTTATCAACGCCTTGTTTGGGGACTAAAAGATGGGATACATGACAAATGCAGGTACAACTTATTCCCTAAAGCATTAAATTAGGCGGTTTTTTTGCAAAAAAATGTTAACGTAATTTAAGGGGAAAATGGAAAACAACGGATATATCGATTTGATGTCCAATGCAATAGTAAATAATCAAAACCTAAATGCATTTTCCGATTATTTGGGTGATGTATATACCTATAAGCAGGTTGGCGATCAAATAAGCAGGTTGCATGAGCTGTACCACAGGATAGGTATCTCTAAAGGAGATCGAATAGCCATTGTGGGCCGTAACATGTCTGCGTGGGCTATCTCTTACCTTTCCGTGGTGTCGTATGGAGCTGTAGTGGTCCCTATTTTGCATGACTTTAGTGCCAACGATATCCAACACATCGTCAATCATTCGGGGGCACTGTTCTTGTTTGCGACCGATTTGCAGTTCGATAAGTTTGACCATGATAAAATGCCTCACATTAAAGGAATTTTGTCGTTGCCTGACTTTAACGTGTTGTGTGAAAACCATAAGGGACTAAAATCGACATGGGAAGCCATAAACCAGGCCCCCACAGGCGAATTGAAACTTGCCGGGGTTGGTGCTGAAGAGATGATGGTGTTGTCATACACATCTGGGACTTCCGGATTTAGCAAAGGGGTGATGCTGCCTCACCGGAGTATTTGGTCGAACGTGCAGTTTGCCCGCGATTCGTTCGACATAAAAGCGGGCGACCGGATGGTGTCGTTTCTTCCTTTGGCGCATGCCTATGGGTGTTTGTTCGAGTTCCTATGGCCATTTACCGTTGGGGTGCATATTACGTTCATCAGCAAAACACCTTCGCCACGTATCATCATCGAAGCATTCCAGGCAGTAAAGCCACATTTGATCTTGTCGGTTCCATTGATTCTGGAAAAGATTTTCAAGAAAAACATCCATCCCATCGTTGAAAAAGGGACCGTGGCCGCGATACTTAGAATACCGTTGGTCAATAAATTGGTGCACGCCAAGATCCGCCACAAGTTGGTTGGCACGTTTGGCGGTGAATTCCGTGAAATGATAGTGGGAGGTGCGGCCCTGAACCACGACGTGGAGGAATTCCTTCACAAAATTGGGTTTCCATTGACCGTTGGGTACGGTATGACCGAGTGTGGACCGTTGATCAGCTACGCACCGGCCCTAACCACCAAACTGCGTTCGGCCGGAAAGGTGGTCCATCGCATGCATGTGCGTATTGATCATCCCGACCCGGTCACAAAAGTGGGCGAGATTTGTGTGAAAGGGGATAACTTAATGCTTGGGTATTACAAGAACCCTGATGCAACCAGGGAAATTTTTGACGAAGACGGCTGGCTTCATACCGGCGATTTAGGTATTGCCGACGGTGATGATTTCATTTTTATAAAAGGACGTAGCAAAAGCATGATCCTTGGCGCATCGGGACAAAACATCTACCCTGAAGAGATAGAGGCGTTGCTCAACAGCATGGACCTGGTGCAGGAAAGTTTGGTTCGCGACATGGGTGACGGAAGGCTGGAGGCGCTTATATATCCCGACTTCGAAATGGCCGATTCGCTGGGATTAAGCGAACAACAGCTGGAAAATAAACTACAGGAAATAAAATCGGAGGCCAACAAGATTTTGCCGGCCTATCAAAACCTTTCGAAGGTTACCCTTTTCCCGGAAGAGTTTGAAAAGACCCCCAAAAGGAGTATCAAGCGGTTTGTGTACAATGTTTGATAGGCGTTATTTATTGTGATCGATGAATTCCAGTTCATAAATGGAATACGTGCCAAGTAAGCCATTGAGTTGATAAATGGGTTGTTTTGTTTCGAATGATTCGATAAATGAAAGGTCCGATACGATACGGTTTCGATTCATTGGATTGGGGCGGTCAACCACATCCGAATAAATAACGGTACCTGTTTGTATAGGATATTTTTTTACCCATTCATCTATGGGTGGTTTGATTAATCTTTGGTAAATAGTGTCACCCCAAACATATTCGTATTCGTTTGCGATCGAGTTCCTGTCAGCAGCCAAAAAGAGGGAATTTGGATTTTCCTTTAGGAAACGTACAATTTGTGAACTGTCGTAAAAAGAAGAAATTGAAGAGGGGATAATGGCAAATGACAGGTTCCAGATAAGCATGATGGTTGATATCCGGGCGACCGCATTGGGATTGATATTAAACCATCTTTCCACCACCAAGGGAAGAAGAAATGGGAGCAAGGCCATAAATTCTGCATTTCCGTGTGAGAAACCGGCAAAGACAAGAATTAGGAAGAATATCCAGATGTGTGTCTGTTGAAGTAGATTGTTTAAGGGTGTTTTCTTTTCTATAAGAGGTTTTTTCAGGGTAAATAGTGATGCAAAAAGGCCGGTGCAAATTGCAATGGCAATCCAAAACCATACAGAGGTCTTTACCAATAGGGGGATCATTCCATGTACCTGAATAAATGTTCTGACGAAACTAACCGGCGTCAAAACAGCGACGGTCCAATTCAGCGAAGCATCGGCAGGGCCATCTACGTAATCGGATAAAACGAAACGTGTCAAGTTGGGGAGTGTGGGATCCTGGTGTTTATAAAATATCAATACCAGCACATAGCCTATCGGGATTATCAATGTTGGTATCAGGTAAATGAGGGACGATTTGAATCTTTTTTCCCAAATTAATGCGCCAAGTAATGCTATAAGCCAAAAAATTTGGATTTGGTGGAACAAGCATCCTATCGCAGCCCAAAATCCCGAAAAAACAATCCATGCAAATTTATTATGGATATGATATTTTACAAAACAGTATGATGCCAGGATTGAAAACAATCCAGGTAAGATATATGCTTCGTTTTCAGTTGCAAAGCGCATTACTGCAAAGGAACAGCCCATGAAATAAACCCAATTGGTGGATGATTTTTCGCTGAACCCAATTAAGTTTAAAATCCTCCATGTAAAAAAAAGTGATAATGTGGCGGCAATGGCATTTTGGAATTTCATCATGCTTAACACGTCAGGTTCAATTCCTAAAAATGAACTGCTCTTGTAAATAAAATATCCCCAGGCGTTGTAGAGAAGGTGATGGGCCCTAAACAGATTATAGCCATTTTTTATTTCTGCAGCATACCCCCAGCCGTCGCATGTTGAATTGGCTGTGGGAAGTAATATATAGCACAATGAAAGAATTCCAATGATCCAATATGCCTTTCGTTGTTGCTGGATCAGGTTTCTGAAAAATGGGCTTGAAGTATTTATCATGATTTCATCCAAATCTTTGATAGATGGGATTTTATTTTGAAAATCACTCCTCTAGGTCTGCGATCACCCTGTTCAGGAAATTGTTGAACGGGACCATCAGTCCAAACAGTTCTTTGGCTTTTTGCTCAAATGCGGGCGAAAGAACCTCTGCATCCGAAAGCATGTGAGTCGTATTGTACGATTTGAATTTTATCAATTCAATGTCGGGCCAGTTTTTATCAAACCCTTTGGGCGCGGTCTTTAGCTTTTCGCCGTCCAATTGACCAAAAGCAGCCTTGAACCTGGGATTCTCTACAATCTGTTTGTATTCGTTGGTTAAGTGGTAAATTTCCTGTCTCACTGCGTTCAGTACACGAGGTTCCGGAATGTAAATGCCACCTGATAGGAAGCAAGCGCCAGGCTCCAGATGGAGATAATAGCCGCCAAACGGGCTTTTTTTGCCACCACGTGTCACAAACACACCCATGTTGGTTTTATAAGGCTGTTTGTCATGCGAGAAGCGGGTGTCGCGGTAGATGCGGAAAGTACAATCGTTTGGGGCCAGATAACCCACTGATGGATCAAGTTCGCGAACCAGTGCAATTGTTTTTAATGTCACGGTTTCAAACTCATCTTTGGCGCGTTGGTACCAGGCTTTGTTTTCGCTGAACCATTCTCGGGTGTTGTTGGCCGTCAGGGCGGCCAGAAAATCAAGGATATTTTGCGGAACCATTGGTGTTTTTGTGTTTAAAGTTAACTTCGTGGCCAGTGGATAAAACAGTCGATAAAGTTATTTGAAACTTAATATCGGACAAGTAAACCGACATGAAAAAATCAGTCATTGTGGTTGCGGGCGGTAGCGGATTGCGCATGGGGCACGATGTTCCCAAACAATTTCTCCCCATTGGCGGTAAACCAATCCTCATGCATACCCTTGAATCGTTCTACCGGGTAGATGCTGCCATGCACATTGTGTTGGTATTGCCGCAGCTTCAGATTGGTTATTGGAATGGCTTGTGCCGTCAATATCATTTTGAAGTACCCCATTTGACGGCGCTTGGCGGTGAAACACGTTTCCATAGCGTGAAAAATGGGCTGGCGCAGGTGCAGCCCCGTTCGTTGGTGGCGGTGCACGATGGGGTAAGGCCTTTTGTGTCGGCTGATACCATACGTCGTTGCTTCGAGGGGGCAGCTTTGCGGGGCAATGCCATTCCCGTGGTGCAACCTGTAGAGTCGATCCGTCAGGTACTGTCCGACGGGAGTATTGCCGTCGACCGAAATGTGTTTAAATTGGTGCAAACTCCACAAGTATTTCGGTGGGAACAAATCAGTGCGGCTTATGAATTACCTTATGATCCATTGTTTACCGATGATGCCAGTGTGGTAGAAAAGGCAGGTTTTGTGATCAACCTGGTCGACGGGAACCGGGAGAATGTAAAGATTACCACACCGTTCGATTTGCTGCTTGCCGGAGCGTTATTGGCCAGCCCGGGCGACAGCGGTGCCTGAGACGATACATCTCCGTACCCGGTCAGCCCCTTTGGCCAACAACCACATCGATACCAATACGATAATGATGGCTGCGCCTGATGGGATATCGGCAAAGTACGATGTGGCCAGCCCCCCGCATCCTCCCAGAAAAGCAAAGAGCATCGATAATGGAATGATTCTTCCGAAACGATGCACGAAAATGCCGGCAATGGCCTGTGGAATGGTAAAGATGGACAATACCAGAATGATGCCTGCAATTTTGATGCTGAATACCACCGTAAGGGCAATCAATACCATCATCACGTAGCGGATGGCTTGCACGGGCAGTCCTGCGGCTTTTGAAAACTCTGGATCGAAGGCCGAATAGAGCAACGGATGGAAAAACACAAGAAAGAAGGTCCCGGTCACGGTTACTACCGTGGCCATGGCCCACAAATCGGTCGAGGTGATGTTAAGGATATTGCCGAAAAGAAAACTCATCAGGTTGGGTGTGTAGCCCGGCGTAAGGTACACGAACAAAACGCCCACGGCCATGCCCATTGACCAAAGGATGGCAATTGCGCTATCTTCGCGGATGTTTCCCTTTTTGTGGGCCCATTCAATACCCAATGCTGTTGCTACGCCAAACAGTACTGCGCCCAAAAACGGGGGGAGCCCCAAATAGTATGCAATGCCAATACCGCCGAAAGAGGCATGGGTCACGCCATCGGTCACGAACACCATTTTTCGCGCAACGATGTAAGTACCGATAAACCCTGATGCGATACCGGTAAGAAGGATGCCGATGAAAGCGTGTGTGAAGAACTGGTATCCAAATAATTCGACGAGTTGTTGCATGGGTCAGTGGGTTTTTAGTACGCGGTGCGGGATGGTGCCGTGGGATACTATCTCCACCGGGCAGTTATAGTGTTTCAATATTTCGGGCGTGATTTTGGGTGACGGATGATAATGTAATGTGCCGTTGACGCAGGCAATGCTTTTTACCACTGACGAGACGATGCCCACATCGTGTGACACCAATACTATAGCCATCTGCTGGTTCAACTCTTGCAACAGGGCGTATAGTTCACCCTCGAACGTTTTGTCCACATAGGTGTTCGGTTCGTCGAGCACCAACAATTTTGGAGCGTGGATCAGGGCGCGGCAAAGTAAAGCCCTTTGCCGTTGTCCGCCCGATGTTTCGCCGATCGGTTTTTGTGCAAGTGGCAGAATGCCGGTCATCTCCATTAGCTTTGACGCATTTTGTTCGTCATCGGGCGTGAACCGTTGCCATAATTTTTTCTGCGACATCAATCCCGACAGCACCACTTCTCTCACCGTAATGGGGAAATGTGTGTCGAACTGGCTGATTTGCGGGAGATAACCAATGCCCTTCACCCCATTGGGCATAGAGGGAAATTCGACGGTTCCCCGTAGAGGTTGCATCAGCCCAAGGATGATTTTGAGCAAAGTAGTCTTGCCGCCTCCGTTAGGCCCTATAATGCCCACAAAATCATTTGGGTACACGTCGAAATCGATGCCCTTTAGTACCAGATTGCCATGGTAGCCTGCATCTATTTGAGAGAGTTTGAGTAAAGGGATGTGGCTCATTTTAGCGCTTGGATCAGTTTGTTCAGGGTAAGTTGGGTTTCCGTCAGCCAATCTTCGTTCATTGGGTGGATGGTCTCGATGGCTAACCCGGTCTCGTCGGCGATTAGCTGGGCGTTGCGGGTATCGTATTCCTGTTGGATGAATATCACCTTTGCATTTTGCCCTCTCGCGTTGGCAATTAGCTGTTTTATGTCGTTCACCGAGGGCTCTTTCCCTTCGATCTCGATCGGTAGCTGTTGCAATCCGTAATCTCGGGCCACATAGCCCATTACAGGGTGATATATCATAAATGCCCTGTGCGGCAATGGTTGCAGGCTGGCCCTGTATAAGCTGTCCATGTGGTCGATATCGGCCTTTAAGTGCCCATATCCTTTGGTCAGTGCAATGCTGTCGTTTGGGAAATACCGGACAAGTGCCAGGTACGTATTGCCGGCTAATTCTTTCATGGTCGATGGCGAGATCCATAAATGGGGATCTGAGGCATGGTGGTGATGGCCATGGTCGTGGTCGCCACATTCGTAATGGGTTTCGAGCAGGGGAACGCCTTCCGACAAATCAACGACCTCCATGGCGGGGTTACGTTGCTGGATGTTTTGGGCCCATATCTGGTCAAACCCGTCCTTGCAAAGCATTAAATACAGCCCTGCCTGCTCCAGTTGGACCATCTGCTGAGGTGTCGGTTCATAGGTCTCGTGGTTTTGGCCGGCTTTTACCACGACGTTTACATTGTATTTCCCTTCCGAAATCCTGTCTATCAAAAACTTTTGGGGGGCAATGCTTACATTGACGGATTGTGTGTTGTTTTGCCTGGCCGGGCCATGGCAGCTCAACACGACGAGAGTCGGTATGGCAACGAAAATTGCTTTATTCATATTGCGGTTATGTAAATTATCGACAGCTTTTTGGGGTGTTGCAACGGTTGCATTTGCCGTCCACGACTAAACGGTTACGGAGAGGGGCAAATCCCTCTGGCAAATTGGGTTGGGCAACAGGCAATTGGGGCATGCAATATACCTGATGGCATTCGGTGCAGTGGAAATGCACGTGCTCGGGGTTTTCTCCATCCGATGCCAACCGATAGGCGGTAAGCGAATCCGATATATCGATACGGTGGAGCAAACCTTTATCTACAAACATTTTGAGTGTCCGGTATACGGTAACCCGGTCGGTTCCGGCACCCATTTTCTCTTCGATCTCTTTGGAAGACAAAGGCTTTTGTGCGTTTTCCATTATGTGGAGCATCTGTTGCCTTACGACGGTGGACTGGATGCCCAGCTTTCTGAAAAGAAACTTTCCGGTCGATGGGTTTTTGTTTTCCATAGTCTGCTGTTTGCTCAATTACCCGAAATATTTTGTGGCTTCGGCAACTTTCCGTTATCCTAAAGCGATGGTAAAGTAACAAACAATTTGCAACATTGTTGCAAGTTTGGCGGGGATAGGGTAACTTCCCTTCCTTAATTCCTTAAATTGACTTAGATGGCCTTAAGTACGTTTGATCAAAAAGGACAAATGCCTACCGATGGGCAATTGGTCGGTTTGCTGGGCGAGAAACACCAATGGTGGAAATCGATCGAAGGGTATTGCCTGGAAAAATGGCCCAAATTGATGCAAGAATGGGTTTTCTCAGGAAAAAATTACGGATGGAATTATCGGTTGAAGGATAAAAGACGGGTGGTCGTGTACCTAATTCCCATCGATACCGGCTTTCTGGTTGCCTTCATGTTCGGGGAAAAAGCTTTTGAAGTGGTGCAGCAAAGCGATATCGACAACCGTATCAAGACCGATTTGCAAAATGCCAGGCCTTATGTGGAGGGACGGGGTATCCGGTATGAAATCACCCACCCGTCGCAACTTTCAGATGTCATGAAGTTGATTGACATTAAGCAAATGATATGATCATAAACCCATAGAGGCAATAATTTAATTGGGCACTTAACCAGTATTATCGGAATAAACAAATCTTATTTAGTGCCTGTCCGTTTTGTCTTTTTTGGCACTAATTATCGTGCTTTTATGGGTTCGTCACCGGTTCGACGTCGCTTCGTCATCGGTTCGACGTCGGCTGGTATCCCTATTTGTCTCTTTTGGGTCTGGTTCAATTTAAAATAGAAACGGGTGCCTTACCGGTAGGGCACCCGTTCCGTTATTTTCATCCAGGTTTGTTATTTCAATAACTCGATGACTTGATTGAATACGTTTTGTCCGGTGAAACCGAATTTTTCATCCAACGTTTTGTAAGGAGCAGAGAAGCCGAAACTGTTCAATCCCCATACTTTGCCATAGGCACCTACCAGTCCTTCGAGGGTGACGGGAAGACCTGCGGTAAGGCCGAACACGGGTACTCCTGCGGGAATCACTTCTTGTTGGTAGGCTGCGGGCTGGTTGCGGAACAATCCTTCGGAAATTACCGATACGACTTGTACCTTCAATCCTTTTTCAGTACGTAGTTTGGCGGCACCTTCTATCAATGTGCTTACTTCCGAACCGCTGGCCAATAGTACCACATCGGGTTTGCTTTCTGCTTTCTCGATGATGTAAGCACCTTTTTTGCAAGATTGGGCCTGGGCATAACTGCTGCCTGGCAAGTTGGTGATATTTTGGCGTGACAGGATCAATGCGGTGGGGGTTGTGGTATTTTCCAACGCCATTTCCCACGCTACGGTCGCTTCTTCGGCATCGGCCGGACGGAGCACCAGCACGCTGTTTTGACCGTGGTGGTTTTTTAGTTTCTCCATCAAACGTATCTGGGCTTCTTGTTCCACGGGCTGATGGGTAGGACCATCTTCACCTACACGGAACGCATCGTGCGTCCATACGTATTTTACGGGCAATTGCATCAATGCAGCCATACGCACGGCTGGTTTCATGTAGTCACTGAACACGAAAAAGGTTCCGCATACGGGAATTACGCCGCCATGCAGGGCCATACCGTTTGCAACGGCGGCCATGGTCAATTCGGCCACTCCTGCCTGGAAGAACGAGCCGCTGAAGTCCCCTTTTCTGAATGCCGTGGTTTTTTTCAAAAAGCCGTCTGTTTTGTCAGAGTTGGCTAAATCGGCCGACATTACGATCATGTTTTCTACCTGACCTGCAAACGCGGCCAATACTGTTGACGATGCTGCACGGGTTGCTGAGTTGGCAGCTTGTTTGATCGCGCTGAAATCAAACTTGGGCTTACCCGATATGAACTGGGCCAGTTTGGCGGCCAATTCAGGATTGGCTTTTTCCCAGGCAGCCTGCTCTGCTTTTTTCGCGGCTACGTACTTGGCCTTGGCCTCGTGGGCCTTTTTGATGTATTCGGCTACCTCAGGGAAAATCACAAATGGGTTCTGGGGATCACCGCCAAGGTTCTCAATGGTTTTTTCGAGCGATGCACCGGCTTCGCCAAGGGGCATGCCATGGGTCGAGACCTGACGTTCGTAACTGCTGCCGTCGGCTTTACGGGCACCTTTGCCCATGATGGTTTTGCCGATGATAAGGAACGGTTTTTCGGTTTCTGCATTGGCTTTTTTCAGTGCTTCACGTATCTGCCCGGGGTCATTGCCGTCAATGGTCACGACATGCCAACCCCAGCTTTCATATTTTTTGGCGGTGTCTTCCACGGTCACGGCCTCGGTTTTCGTGGACAGCTGGATGTCGTTTGAATCGTAGAACATGATCAGGTTGCCCAATCCCAGATAGCCGGCAACACGTCCGGCACCCTGGGAAATTTCTTCCTGGATGCCCCCATCGGAAATGAACGCATAGATTTTATGGGCCATCCATTCACCAAAGCGGCTTACCAGAAAACGTTCGGCAATGGCGGCGCCAACGGCCATGGTATGGCCTTGCCCGAGAGGACCGGAGGTGTTTTCGACACCGCGTTTGAAATCTACTTCGGGGTGGCCGGGAGTGGGGCTGTCCCATTGGCGGAAATTGGCCAATTCTTCCAACGAGTAAGTACCTGTCAGGGCCAATGTGGAATAAAGCATGGGCGACATGTGGCCGGGATCGAGGAAGAAACGGTCGCGGTTAAACCATGTGCGGTCTGCGGGGTCGTAGTTTAGGAACTCGCCAAAAAGCACGCTCATAAAATCGGCGCCGCCCATGGCTCCGCCAGGGTGCCCCGATTTGGCCTTTTCTACCATTGATGCCGACAGGATACGGATATTATCGGCCGTTTTGATCAAAATAGAGTTGTCCATTAGAGTAATATAGTTTGATGGGTATGATAATGCTGTCTGTGCAATTGTTAAGAGTGTGTTGTACTTTTTTAGGATTGCTTTGCAAAAATACGGTTTTTTCTTATCGAAAAGATGTGTTTAACGTCTCGAATCGGTGAAAAATCATTCCTCCCATTGGTTTGAAGTACAATCAAATGCATGTTATGTCCGGGGTTTGTTCCCGAATGGTGGCAGAAATGATCCGAAGGAATGCAAACCATTTATTTTTAAGATAGTTATATTTGGCAACTCAAAGAAATGATGATGCCGGATAATTCTCTCCCGAAGATTGTTTGTGACGATAAGATCCCTTTCCTCAGGGGGACGCTTGAGCCTTATGCGAAGGTGGAATACCATGCGGGCAGTAAAATTACGGCCGATACGGTACGCGATGCGTCGGCCGTTGTGACCCGTACCCGTACCAAATGTAACCAAGCGTTGTTGCAGGGTTCATCGGTCCGTTTTATCGGTACGGCCACCATTGGGTTCGACCACATTGATACGCAATGGGCGGAAGCCAACGGTATCGAATGGACCAATGCGCCCGGTTGCAATTCCGGTTCGGTCAAGCAGTATATGGCCGCGGCATTGGCATTGTTGGTCGAAGAAAAGGGCATGACCCTCAATGGCAAAACGATAGGCATTGTGGGGGTCGGCAATGTGGGGACGAAGGTGGAACAAGTGGCCAAGGCTTTTGGGATGGAGGTATTGCTTTGCGATCCTCCGCGCAAGCGACGGGAAGGGGGTGATTTTGTGGATTTTGACCAAATAGCGGCCCAAAGTGATTTCATTACTTTTCATACGCCACTGAACCGTACGGGCGGGGACAAGACGTTGCACTTTTTCAACCCGGACGTGTTGCCGAAACTCAGGCCCGGTGTCACTGTCTTTAACACGTCACGTGGCGAGATCATTGATACCCGGGCCCTCAAAACAGCTATTGACAAAGGTATTGTGGGGAATGCCATTATCGATGTATGGGAAGATGAACCTTTCATCGATTTGGAATTGCTCGGCAAAGCGTTTGTCGCCACGCCGCATATTGCGGGTTATTCGCTCGATGGCAAAGCATTAGGCACGGCCATGGTGGTGCGCGCATTGTCGAAGAAATTCGGGTTCCCGTTGGTCGATTGGTTTCCGGCATCAATTCCCCGGCCCGGGAATCCGGGCATCCACATTGATGTTGCCGGCCTAACCGATGAGCAGGCTCTTGCAAAAGTCATTTTACATACTTATCCGTTGCGACGTGACGACAATACCCTTCGCCGAAGTGTGGAAACGTTCGAAGACCAGCGCGGAAACTATCCGGTAAGGCGCGAATTTGGGGCGTATGAAGCTTTGGTACTGAATGGATCGGAGGGCCTTGATAGAACAATAAAAGGCCTTGGCTTCATCGTTTGACGGACCAAGACCTGGTTTTTACTTGGATACGTTGCTCTTTTAGAACTTCAAACACACGGGGCTGTCTATTTCAAACCGGTGGCCTGTGTCCAACAATTTCCCTGTCTGGGCATCGCGTGTAAATACGACAATGTTGTTGCCTTTCTGATTGGCCACTAACACAAAGTTTCCGGCTGGGGCAATGATGAAGTTGCGTGGCCAGTTCAGCATACCATGGTTCCGTTCTATTAATTGGAGCGTCTGGTTTTGTTCATCCACCGAAATTGTCGCAATAAAGTCGAAGCCACGATTGGTCGCGTACACAAATTTGCCATCGGGCGAAAAGTGGATGTCGGCCGCAGTGCTTTCATCGGGGACGGTATCGGGCAAAAGGGACACCGATGAGGTTTTTTGTGAAAAAATACCATTGTCGTCTTTGGCATATAGCTCTACGGCGGGGATAAGCTCGTTCACTACGGCCATTAGCTTTTTACCGGGATGGAACGCAATGTGGCGGGGCCCGGCGCCAGCCGGCACTGCAATCTCTTTGGCCAATACCGTTGAATCGGCTTGCAGGCGGTACACATAAACTTTGTCGGCGCCCAAATCGGCCGAATACACAAATTTGCCGTCAAGGTCAGGGATGATGCTGTGTGCGTGGGGGTTCTCCTGGCGTTGTGCATTGGGACCTGTACCCTGATGGGCAAAACATTGGATGGGGGTATCGGCAATCTTACCGTTTTCATCGGTTTGGGCAAAACATACGCTGCCCGAACGGTAATTGGCCGTACAAATGATTGTGTCGCCCAGCGTGCTTACGTAGCATGGCCCGAAACCGCCGGTCTCAACTTCGGAAGTTGGGGATAGGTGACCGGTTACCGGATTGATCAAAAAAGTAAACAATCTGGCGGCACGGCTATCGTCCTCGCTAATTGCAGCCACATATTTCTTATTGGCCGATACAGTAAGGTAACTTGGGTTGTTGAGTGTGGCGACCAATGTGTCGGCCTTCAGTTGACCGGTTATTGTATCGAATTTCAGCAGATAAATGCCTTGCGAGGCCCCATTGGTGTATGTGCCTACGTATAGGTTCAGCGTGGTGGGGATGACGGATGCGATTTTAGGCTTGCAGCCCGGTATTGACAGTAATGCCAGTGCTAGAATAGTGAACGGGATGAGACGTTTCATGCAGTTGGTGTATCAGTCGGTTTTTGTTCGATTTTCCGGGTCAAGATACCAAAATCCCATTTGTATATCAATGCCAATACTGCCACAAATATTGCGCTTAAGATGATCAAAGAGAGTAATTCGGCCATCGGATTGACCGTCAATTGCGTTAGAAGTGCCGGTGTTTGCAGTACGGAATCCTGGTTGGTGACGAAAACCGATAGAAAAATATTGTTTGCTGCGTGGGCGCCCATGGCGGTTTCAATGCCGTCGTCGAGTACCGATACCAATCCGAAAACCAATCCAAAAATCAAATATTGAGGCATCACGATCCAGAAACCGTAAGCTTTTATTTCGGGATTGAAGGAATGCATTAATGCAAAGATAACGGATGGGACCATGATGGCCCATACCCGGCTCCGGGTCCACGCGCCGACTCCCTGGGCGAAGTAGCCCCTCATGAATAATTCTTCGTAAGTGGTTTGGATGGGAATGAATACCAACGATATGATTATGAGTGGAATGAACTTTCCAATGGTTGTGCTGACCGTAAAATTGCCGGGGTCTGTTATGTGGGCTACGGCCAGTGCAATTCCGGAAATAACGAACCAAATACCAAATGCGGAAAAGAAACGGTTCCATCTTATCGCGTGGGTTCCGTTTATGGTTTCGCTGAACGAACGTTGGTGCATCGGCTTTAGCATCACGACCATCATAAGCAGTGAAACGACAAACGTAAACATGACAAGGGCCAGCAAAAGGTTCTGGTGGATGCCAAATACCGATAGGTCCATGCTGGTGATTTCAGATATGTTGCCCCTCAGTTGGATAGTTTTGACAATGATCACGATGGCCAACGGGATTGATCCGATAAACTGTGCGGCCAAAAATGTTACCAGAAACATGACCAGATATTTCCACCATTGGTTTTGCCCATCGAGGGCACGTTCAAGAAAATTCATTGCATTTGGATATTTGGAAAGGAGTTGTTTTGTCGTTGCGGTTATTGTTTTTTCACCAAAAAACATTTGGCGTTATCGGCGGCTGCCACCTTTTCCAAAAAATCACGGAATTGGTTGAACGCATCGGGTTTGTGGTTGCCGCTTTTTATTTCGAACTCACGATGGTAAACCAGTTTGCCGTCAAGGGCCTCGCATTTTGAAACGTATGAACCGAAAATGGTTTCAATGCGGATAGGATCGGGCAATCCTTCGGTTGTATATCCTGCAGGCAGGATGTAATTCACCGTGTCACATTCCACGTGGTCGTTGACCAGCAACAAATCAGCTTCACGCTTACGGGCAAACGGGGGAATATAGGTTTGTTGGTTGTGCTGGTTCAGTTTTAGTACCATGCGTGCCCCCATTTGTGTTGTTATGTTTAAAACGTCAAGATTGGTTTGTAAATCGACGTATGGTTTGCGCGATTTGTCTTCCGATATTTTGTAATCGGTCAGCTGGAAATTGGGGATTGTAACCATTTTAACGATCGATTCCCTTCGGTCGGTTTCGTCCATAAGCTTGAGTCCAATATATTGCCCGTAATATATGCCTTTAAAGCGGTTCCTCATTTCCACCTTGGCATGGCCGTTGGGGAGTAAAGTTGCCGTCACAAGGGTCGATACCATATTATCACGCCCGTTCAATGCAGGGGTTTTTACCAACCGGCTGTTTTCGCCGTCCACGAGTAATGCCATCCGGTTGTGGGTCGATTCGCCAAAATATCCGCAGGCGATGTGGGGGTTGGTGCATTCGAGCCAGACGGTATCGTTGGGCATGGGAACACAAAGGACCACGTGGTTAAAACGGTTAGCCGTGAAATTTGGAAGTATCTTTCGTGGCACATCGTTAGCTTCGATTACGGTGTAGTGCGAGTTTATACCAACAGCCTTAAGCGATGCCCTGATATAGTTCGACAACGCTTTGCAATCGCCATAGGAAAGGCGATTTACAGTTTCAGCGTCGAAGGGTTGTAGTCCGCCAATACCAACCTGGATGCTGATGTAGCGGTTTTTCTTTTGAGAGTACTCGTAAATCTTTTTTACCTTTTCGTAATCGGTTGGGCAATCCTTCACTAATTCTTGCAGGTTTTGTACTGCTACATCCGAAAGCTTATCCTTGTTGACAATGAGTTGCTGTATAAAACTCCCAAAACTTTGCCATGTACTGTAATCGCCTTTGTATCCATCGAATTCAAAATTTGACGGTTCAACCATTACAAAAGGAAAGGTTTCAAAGGGAGAAGGGGCAAAAGGTTCTTCGTGGCGAGCCAAAAAGTCTGTTTCACTCCACGTGTAGGATGTTTTGTTTCCGATACTTTCTTTTTTGGCCGTTTGCGCACCATTCAATTCCAAGTGCCTGAGATTGTAGCTCATTGGACAGGTAACTGTCAGCGATGTTTTCTCGACCGATACGTTGTATCCTTTAAAAGGGCTGAAATTTGGCAGTCCTGCAGTCGTTTCATATACGATGGAATAGTCGTATTCGACCGTAAACGGATAGTTTTGGTACTTTGGATCCATCAGTTTCCTTCGGCTGTCGGAGTAGATTGTGCCATCGTCAATGTCACTTACGTCAAATATTTCTTCGGTCTTGAGCTTTTTCACCTTCACCCCGTTTTTGTCGTACACGGTTGCCGAAATGGCCCCCACTTTCGAATGCTTGCCATAAGGGATAGAGTATTTGGACAAGGGTACTGCGCTTTCTTTCAAAATGGTCACCGCAAATTTGTGTGTCATTACCATTTTCGCAAGAGAGACAATCTCTACTTTTTGTTCATCAACCCTTACTGTGGCCTCGGCGTTTTCGAGCAGCTGGGGTTTTATCAGTGCCACGTTATATATGGCATTGTCTTTGGCAAAAACATTAGCGGTACTCCCGCAAAGAAGTATCGCTAATATTATGGATTCCTTAAAGTTGGGCAGCATTTACAACTGGCTTTAGAATAATGGGTTCGGCTTGTTTTTTAATTACCTGGTTGTACAGTTCCTGAAGATATTCGTACTCCTCGGGAGAGAAGTTGGTTTTTTTGATTTGGATTTTTGCGACGACCATCAGTTCCTGTATCCCTGATGCCACGTTGATCATTGCGGTGGCCCCATTTTGTGGGGTTGAAATTTTAACGGGCTTTGGGATCTCTGATATTGTATAGCCTTCGGGGATTTTTATTTTGATGGTCACCGTTTTCTCGCGACTGTACCCAAAATCGACGGGATAAGTGCGTTTGTCGGTTTTAAAGGGGTTTTGTGTGATCTGTTCTAGCAGATATGGGTTCAAAAGAACTACATCGCCCATCTTTTCGGCTTTGTTGCTTATTTCAATTTCATAAGTCTCTTGCACGGGTCTGTGAATAGAATCGAGCATTGTAAACTCATAGTTTTTCACAAGCAATCCTGGATTTTGCGATTCCAGCTGATTGATAAAGTTTTCTTTACTGGCGGCTTTTAAAATCGTGTTGCGGAAATCGAGTGCCGCGTACTCTGTTTTTTGCTTTTTCAGTGTACCTTTTATTTTCAGATCGTCGGAAAGTTCCACCTCATAAATAATAATTTCTTTTTCAGTCTTGTCGGTGGTCAGATTCACCCAGCGCCCATCACCGTTGTTTACCAATCTGCCTCTAAGGTTCAGGCATCTTTCGGGTAACAAACCAAATGGGGCACATTGTTCGGAGGCATCCATTAAATATTCTTTATCGTCAACAATGCAACATACAATGGTGCTGTTCAACTTGTTGAATGAAGGGGAGAAGAGGTTTAACGTTCCGTTTTCACGAGTGCTGATCACTACTGGCCATGCGTTTAAATCCAATCGTTGCAGGAGTTGGTAAAGCATCATGTTGATCTCCGCCGAATTGGCCACGCCCTTTTTGTAAACGCTGCTAAGCGTGTTTGTCGATGAAGCCAATCTCACCTTATTGTCCCATTTTACTTTTTTTATGGCTTCGTATGCAGCTGTCATTTTATCTAATGGGGCAGTGTATTTCGCTTTTATTTCATTGGCAATATCTGAAAGGTAACCGCTGCTGTTGGTAAGGACACCACCAAAATAATCGCTTTCGCGCAAACGCTTGTTCACAGCCTCCCAAGTCGTTGAGTATGATTTGTAATAACCCGGGAACGATACACGCAAAAGGTCAAATTCGAATTTGGCAATGTAGTTCTCGGGCGAGTCCATATAGGGCTCCTGTTTAAAGGCTTTTACGTCTTGCATCACAAACCGGTTATTGCCCGATGACGGGATTTGTCCGTAGCCCACGGCACGTTTCCGGTATTCGATGTATGAGTTTTCTTCCAGAACCAGTTCCGAATGCTTCACCGGAAGAAGGTCCTGAAAACGAAACTCTTCAGGCAGGGCGAATTCCGACGTTTCAATGTCTACCACGCTGCCTACTTTGATGTTGGGCATGGCTACCCGGTATTGATAATAGTCGCCGTAAAGCTTTTCCTTGAATATCGATTCGCTTTTGAGTTTGTCTTCTACAATTTTACCGTTCTCCAAGTTGTAAGTTTTCCCGCGAACGGAGGCATCGTCGTAGCCTTTAAAAATGTAGTCGATCATATCAACGCCTTCTTTTTTTAGGACTTTTATGCGTCGGGTTAAGTAAAATTTAAACTCATTCCCATTGAAATATCCGTATTGGCACAAGATAACGGCAGCCGCTGAAGTATCGGGTTCATAAGCGGTCATTTGCAATTCTTCTTCGCTCACTTTCCCAAATTTGATCGGGGCCTTCTGGGCATTGGCGGCAGCCGCTAAGCATACGAAGCCTGCAATAACGGCTAAGGTTTTAATTCTCATGTGATAATGTTTAGGTTACTGATTACGAATCCAAAGATATTCAATGTTTAGTAAAGGGCAAGTGCTGTACTTTATATTTGTTAAAAAATGCTTAAACCGATGTTTGATTTTGTGGTTTTCTGGCTATGGCCTATATTCGGCCGAGGTACATTCAATTTAATTTCGATGGGATTAAGGCGTTTTTCAAAGTTGTTTTTTACAGTGGTGCCGCTGTGTGCGGCCTTGGGAATTGAAAGCATGGAAGCCCAGCCGGTGGCGCGTCCTAAACTGGTTGTGGTGTTTATGGTAGATGAACTCAGTGCCGAGCAACTTACCGTGTGGCAGAAGAAGTTTGAGCGCGGAGGGATTGCACGGTTAATGACTCAAGGTACTTATTTGCCCAATGTGTCCACCGTAAGTCTTTCGGGATGGCAGGGAGTGAACATGGCCACGTTTTTCACTGGGGCCACTCCGTCGGTCCATGGCGTGGTGAGCAATATGTACACCGACAGGTACAGTAAGAAGGTATCGCATTCGCTTTACGGACTTGTGAACGATGATAAAGTCGATTCAACCAGCGGGATCTTTACCAATAACCTGCTGGCATCGACTGTGGCCGACGAACTGACAAGGCTTTACCCCAAAACCTCTAAAGTGAGGGCCATCGGAATGTCGGCCGATATTTTGGGATTTGCTGTTGGCCATAGCAACGAGGGCTTTTACCGGTTCAATGAAAAAAGCGGATTGGTCGAGAACCGTTCCGTGGGCTCGTTGCCTTTTTGGGTGTCGGGCTTCAACGATAAAAAGTTTGGCGATATCTATAAAGCACGCGAATGGGGCCCGGTAACCAACATAAACGATTATTATCAGGCCAAATTTGACCGTGACAATCTTTCCTCATCGTTTTTGTACAGGTTCAATACAGATCTGGATTATTCGCGGCTGATTTATTCGCCTTTTGGAAATATAATGATGCGCGATTTAACCGTATCGATGATCATAAACGAGAATCTGGGCAAGGACGAATACCCCGACATGCTGACCGTGTCGTTTTCATTGAAGCCCGGTGTGAAAAAGACAAGCAAGCAGCTCGATGCCGAAACGGAAGATATGGCCCTTCGCCTTGACAGCGAGATTGCCAATATGGTACGTTTTTTTGAAGAGAATGTGGGATTGGAAAACGTCCTGATCATCCTTACGGGTGCCAAAAACCCGGGGGTCGCCCCATCCGACTACCAATTGGCCAATGTACCGGCCGGCGTATTCAACGGGCGTAAAGCCATTTCGCTTCTTAATCTTTACTTTATGGCCAGATATGGGCAGGGAAAGTGGCTGCAATCGTACCACGACGGGGCATTTTATTTAAATGAACAGCTTATTGCCGAAAAAAATATGTCGTTGGATGATATGCGACGCCAGACTGCCGAATTTTTGTTACAAATGTCGGGTATTGCAAAAGCGTATACATATCAGGAATTAGCCGCTGTGTACGGAAAATCGCAGATCGGTGTCGTACAGGCTTTCCATCCCAAGCGTTCGGGGGATGTGGTGGTAGAACTTGAACCGGGTTGGGCCGAAGAATTGGATAATGGAGCCATTCAGTCGCGTCCTCCGCAAAACCGTCAGGTGCCTGTTGTTTTTTTCGGGGCGGGGGTGCCTGCCAAAACCATCAAGCGGGTTTGCCCCTTAATCGATGTGGCGCCCACTATCTGCACCATTCTGCAAATTGCTTACCCCAACGGCTGTGAGGGAGTGGCCATACAGGAATTGTTTAACAAGTAACCCGGTAAGAAGTCTTTTTTAGTAACTTTGCGCCTTCATTTAATAATATGTTGCTATGTCGCAATTGTTGCCTTATAAAGTAAAGGATATCAACGAGGCCGAATTTGGCCGTAAAGAAATTGAAATTGCCGAAAAGGAGATGCCGGGCCTTATGGCGCTCCGTGCAAAGTACGGGCCTTCGCAACCGCTGAAAGGTGCCCGTATCATGGGTTCGTTGCACATGACAGTGCAAACGGCCGTGCTTATCGAAACGTTGGTTGCCCTTGGAGCCGAAGTGCGTTGGGCAAGTTGCAACATTTACTCGACTCAGGATCATGCCGCGGCGGCCATTGCAAAAGCCGGTGTACCCGTGTTTGCATGGAAAGGTGAAACATTGGAGGAATATTGGTGGTGTACTGAGCGTGCCCTTGATTTTGGCAACGGCTCAGGTCCGAACCAGATTGTAGATGATGGCGGCGATGCGACCATGATGGTGCTTTTGGGGCGCAAGGCCGAGCTTGATCCGTCGATCCTTGAAAAAGATTATAGCCATGAGGGCGAAGATTTTCGCGAGCTGATGGCATGTTTGAAAAACGAGCACGCAAAGAATTCCGGTCGTTGGCAGAAGGTGGCTGCCGGGATTCGTGGCGTGAGCGAGGAAACCACCACCGGAGTCCACCGTTTGTACCAAATGATGGAAAAAGGCGAGCTGTTGTTCCCCGCCATCAACGTCAACGACTCGGTGACCAAATCAAAATTCGACAACCTATATGGTTGCCGGGAAAGCCTGGCCGACGGCATCAAGCGCGGAACTGATGTGATGGTGGCCGGAAAAACGGTTGTGGTTTGTGGATACGGCGATGTGGGGAAAGGTTGTGCGCAAAGCATGCGTGGTTTTGGAGCCCGGGTTTTGGTGACCGAAATAGATCCGATATGTGCCCTTCAGGCGGCCATGGAAGGCTTTGAGGTGACCACCGTGGAGGATGCCCTGCCCGAAGGCCAGATTTATGTAACCACCACGGGTAACAAAGATGTGATTACCATTGGGCACATGGCCAAAATGAAGGATATGGCCATTGTGTGCAACATCGGGCATTTCGATAACGAGATCCAGGTGGCCAAGCTGGAAAAGTATCCGGGCGTCAAAGAAACGAACATCAAGCCGCAGGTCGATAAGTTTACGTTCCCCAACGGCAACAGCATCATCCTGTTGTCGCGCGGCCGTTTGGTAAACCTTGGCAATGCCACGGGCCATCCGAGTTTTGTGATGAGCAACTCGTTTACCAATCAAACGTTGGCGCAAATAGAGTTGTGGACGAAAAACTACAAAACGGGTGTTTATACGTTGCCCAAAAGTCTCGACGAGGAAGTGGCACGCCTTCATTTGGCCCATTTGGGAGTGAAGCTCACGGTACTGACCGACGAGCAGGCTGCTTACTTGGGCCTTCCTAAAGAAGGTCCCTACAAATCAGATCATTACAGATATTGATTTTAAATAATTTAACATTTAAAACGGCCGTGTGGGACAATTTTCCTACACGGTCGTTTTTTTTTGATTAAATTGCTGGTTAAAAGAACCATGCAATCGAAATTCGATTACTTTTGCCGCCGTTTATTCTGAAATTTTATGGAAAGGCATTACAGTAAGTTGCATCGACTTAGCACCTGGGGCGTCATTGTGGCATTGGGCATCATTTACGGCGACATTGGTACATCGCCGCTTTATGTGGTGAAGGCGATCCTGGGGGCCACGGATACCATCACGCCCGACTTCGTGATCGGTGCTTTGTCGTGTATCATTTGGACGCTCACATTGCAGACCACGATCAAATACGTGGTCATTACGCTGAAGGCCGATAACCGCGGCGAAGGAGGTATTTTTTCGCTGTTCGCCCTTTTGCGCCGGAAAAGGGCAGGTCTGTATATCTTTGCACTCATTGGTGGAAGCACTTTACTGGCCGATGGTATTATTACGCCGGCCATTACCGTTACATCGGCCATAGAGGGATTGCACATTATCAATCCTTCTATTCCAGTCATTCCCATCGTATTGGGCATTGTTACCGTATTGTTTTTCATCCAGCAGTTTGGAACATCGGCTGTCGGCCGATCGTTCGGGCCTATCATGTTCTTTTGGTTTTTGATGCTGGGTATACTTGGGGTGATCGAGATTTTTGATGCCCCGATGATCCTGAAATCGTTTAATCCGTGGTATGCGGTGAAACTGATCGCCACCCACCCGGAAGCATTGCTGCTGATGGGTGCCGTGTTCTTATGTACTACCGGTGCCGAAGCTTTGTATACCGATTTGGGACACTGCGGGATCCATAATATCCGCATCGGTTGGGTGTATGTGAAAACCACGCTGGTGCTCAACTATTTGGGGCAGGGCGCATGGGTATTGGATAAAATGGGACATTTGGGGGCTCCTATAAACCCTTTTTACAGCCTTATGCCCCAATGGTTTTTGCCCATAGGCATCGCAATGGCCACGATGGCCGCCGTCATTGCCAGCCAGGCACTTATCAGCGGTTCCTACACGTTGATCAGTGAGGCCATTTCGCTGAATTTCTGGCCTAAATTACGTATCAAATACCCGTCTACCGCCAAAGGACAAATGTATGTGCCCGCACTCAACTGGATGCTTTTTGTATCATGCTGTCTGGTCGTGCTGTTGTTTGGTAGCTCCGAGGCCATGGAAGCAGCTTACGGCTTATCCATTACCGTTACCATGCTGATGACCACCATCCTGATGATTTCCTATTTGGCCCTAAGGCGTGTTTCATTTTGGGCCATTGGGTTATTTGCCGTTTTTTATGTCTCCATTGAAGGGGCCTTCTTTGCCGCTAACCTGACGAAGTTCATGCACGGTGGCTGGGTAACAGTGGTCATCGCATCGTTTTTGTCGATGGTGATGTACCTGATGTACAACGGGCGAAGAGTGCGTAACCGTTTCATTACGTACGACAAGATTGAGAATTACTTGCCCATTCTGGCCGATCTGAGTAAGGATGAAACCATTCCCAAATACGCCAATAACTTGGTTTATACCATACATGCCAATAATAAAACCGATATTGAGGCCAAGACCATCTATTCCATTGTAAGTCGCCAGCCCAAACGGGCCGATAAATATTGGTTTTTGCACGTGGATATTTTGGATGATCCTAAAACGCTCGAATATAAGGTGATGGAGCTTAGTCCGGGATGCGTGTACCGAATCGATTTTTATTTGGGTTTTAAGGTCCAGCCCAAAATCAACGAGTATTTTAAACAGGTGCTCAGACACATGACCGAAGAGGATGAGCTCGATTTGACCAGTTCGCATCCGTCACTTCAAAAGCATGGTATTTTGGGGGATTTTAGATTTGTGCAAATTGACCGGAAAGTGATCCGCCATGTCGATTTGCCATTTTTCGACAAATTATCGTTGAATATGTATTATTTGATGCGCCGGTTTGCTTTCAGCGATGTAAACGCATATGAACTCGACAGTAGCCTGGTGACCGTGGAACGCATTCCTTTGACCATTCCTACCAAATCGAAAATTCCGGTTATCCATAAACGAAAGTAATGGTGACCCCACGATATAAGATATAAATAAGCCCCATGTGCAGCATGGGGCTTATTTGATATTATGGACTAAATACGACGGCCGCAAACTTAATTCAAAACCGTCACCGGCAACTTTCCGGATACGGTTTCCCGGCTGACGGAAACCGGTGTGGTTGCTATGATTGTTCTTCTGTTGTGTTGCGACGGTTTATTTCATCACGTATCTCGGAGGCTTTTTCATAATCCTCGCGGGAAATGGCATCATCAAGCATTTGTTGGAGTTCGTCTATGGCTTTTTTACCAAATTTTGGGGCAGATTTCGTTGTCGGTTTGGCCTTACCGGATGTCTCTTTCTTGCCAAATTCTAGCACAATCCCTGCTTTGTCGATAATTTCTTCGTAAGTATAAATGGGGCAATTGAACCTTAATGCCAACGCCACCGCGTCCGACGTGCGCGAGTCGATGTGAATTTCCTTCCCATCTTTTAAGCACACCAGCTCGGAATAAAAAATACCCTCTTCCAGTTTATAAACAACAACTTCGGTGATCTCAATGTCAAAAGTACGGGCAAAATCAAGAAACAAATCGTGCGTCAATGGCCGTGGGGGCTCCAGGCCTTCCAGTTTTATTGCTATGGATTGGGCTTCAATGCCGCCAATAATAATGGGGATACGGCGGTCGCCATCTTCTTCGGCCAGTACCAGTGCATATGCACCTGATTGGGTTTGGCTATAGCTAAGGCCTAAAATATTGAGTTTTACTTTTTTGCTATTGTTCATGGTCGACACGTGCCCTGTAACACCTTATTGGGTATTCGCTGCAAACAAATATATGAAAATGATTTTATAAACCTGTAAGTACTTTTTTTGTAAATAGGGGGATGAAGAATCCAATGGATTGATTAATAATCCTGTGGTGCGATTTTTTTTGGGGCATTAATGTTGGTTCGATGAAATTTTTCTATCTTTGCAGTCCTAAGAATTCTGCGGGGTTTGAATAAGTGGTTGAAAATAAGGATGTAAACCCACCTCCTGGATTAAATTTTTAAAGTAAAACGACATATGTACGCAATTGTTGACATTGCAGGACAACAGTTCAAAGTAGAAGCCAACCGTAAGGTTTTCGTCCACAGATTAGCCCAGGAAGAGGGAGATGTGGTTGAATTTGATAAAGTTCTTTTGATTGACAACGACGGAAAAATCAGTATTGGTGCCCCTGTGGTGACTGGTGCGAAAGTGACCGCCAAAGTACTTAGCCATCTCAAAGGTGACAAAGTAATCGTGTTTAAGAAGAAAAGAAGGAAAGGGTATAAAAAGAAAAACGGTCACCGTCAGTATTTGACCCAAATCCAAATTGAAAGTATCGTAGGTTGATAATCCAAAAAAATTGAAATAAGATGGCACACAAGAAGGGCGTCGGTAGTTCCAAGAACGGTCGCGAATCGGAAAGCAAACGACTTGGCGTGAAAATTTTTGGTGGTCAGGCCGCAAAGGCCGGTAATATCATTGTTCGTCAAAGAGGCACTAAGCACCATCCAGGTGCCAATGTTGGCCTGGGCAAAGACCACACGTTGTTTGCCCTGGTTTCCGGAACCGTAAAGTTCCAGAAAAAGGGAGATGACAAATCATACGTTTCTGTAGAGCCTTTCGCCGCAGAATAAGTTTCTTCGAAAAGCTTTAGGATCTCCTGAATTTGTTACTTTCGTAAGCAAATTCAGGGGATTTTTGTTTTTGGGGTGCAGGCCCCAGAAGCATGCATATAAAAATTGCCGTTTGCTCCTGCTCCTCTCCTAAGGAGAGAGGATGGGGAAGGCTACTTAAACACATCCCAATGCTAACGCTAAAATACATTCAGGAAAACAAAGGCGAGGTAATTGAACGCCTTGCAAAAAAGCGTTTTGACGCAACCGAGATTGTCGATCAAATCATTGCGCTCGATGAGGTGCGCAAGTCATTCCAGGTCCAGGCTGATGCCAAACAGGCCGAAGCCAATGCCATTGCCAAACAGGTAGGTGCATTGATGCAGGCCGGGAAAAAGGATGAGGCTGAACAGGTAAAAGCCAAAACCGCTGAGCTGAAAGAGGCCGTGAAGGATCTTACCGCCGAACTTTCGAAAACCGAAACCAAGTTGCAACAACAATTGGTATTGTTGCCCAACTTGCCCCATGTGTCGGTGCCACAGGGAAAAAGCGCAGAGGACAACGAAGTGGTGCGCAGCGGTGGTGAGGTGCCTGTGTTAACCAATGCTGTTCCGCATTGGGATTTGGCCAAGAAATACGATCTGATCGACTTTGAGCTTGGAGTGAAGTTGACGGGAGCCGGTTTTCCTGTTTACAAGGGCAAAGGGGCAAAATTGCAGCGCGCATTGATTTCGTTCTTTTTGGATGAAGCCACCAAAGCCGGGTACGTGGAAGTGCAGCCACCATTAATGGTTAATGAGGACTCCGGATTTGGTACCGGCCAGTTGCCCGACAAAGAAGGGCAAATGTACCACGTCACCCTCGACAATCTCTATTTGATCCCTACTGCCGAGGTGCCGGTAACCAATATTTACCGCGATGTGATTTTAAAAGAAGGTGATTTCCCAATCAAGAACTGTGCCTATTCGGCATGTTTTCGCCGTGAGGCAGGATCATACGGAAAGGATGTCCGCGGGTTGAACCGTTTGCACCAGTTCGATAAAGTGGAAATCGTGCAAATTGCCCATCCGGACAATTCCTATCGGGTGCTGGATGAAATGGTGGCACACGTGGAGGGTTTGGTGAAGAAGCTGGAATTACCCTATCGCATTCTCCGGTTATGCGGCGGCGACATGAGCTTTGCGTCCGCCCTGACTTTCGATTTTGAGGTGTACTCGGCAGCTCAGGGACGTTGGCTGGAGGTAAGTTCTGTGTCGAACTTTGAAACTTTCCAGGCAAACCGGCTAAAGTGCCGCTTCAAAGAAAACGAAGGCAAGGGAACCCGTTTGGCACACACGCTCAACGGTAGTGCCTTGGCATTGCCCCGTATTGTGGCGGCACTGCTCGAGAACAACCAAACGGAATCGGGTATCCGCATTCCCGATGTGCTGGTTCCTTATTGCAGATTCGATGCGATTGACTGATCTATTTTAGATGTACAAATGGATGGGAGGGCAAACGTCCCCTCCGTCTGTTTTTCCATCTATGTGTGCTTACGTATTCTTCTTTTTGCCTTTTACGCTTTATTTTTACACCTTATGTTTATCTACAATACCACTTTCGTCGTCGGAAACAATCGCATCAACCAATGGAAAGGATGGTTGAATGGAAGTTATTTTCCTGCCATAGAAGGATTGATGGTGACGCAGGGCGTGGAGGTGTTTGAAGTAATGAGTATTGGCGATGATGTAAGCAGCACTTTTTCTGTGCAATGGCGATGCCTTTCGTCCGCTCACATGGAAGATGTGATCCGTATATCAACCGAAATTTTGGCGTCGTTGCCTTCGGTTTTTGGAGAGGAATGCCTCCACTTTAGTTCCATTCTCCGACAATTCAGCACTGAGTGAAGCCCGAAAAGATCATTATAGGGGTCGATCCCGGAACCACCGTCATGGGCTACGGGATCATCAAATCCACGGGCAGCAGGATGGAGGTAATAGCCTTGGGCGTACTGGAACTTAAGAAGTCTGATGACCATTACATTAAACTTCGAAAAATATTTGAGTGTATCCGTCAGTTGGTAGAAACTTATAACCCCGACGAGATGGCTATTGAAGCACCGTTCTTTGGGAAAAACGTGCAGTCGATGCTCAAGTTGGGCCGTGCGCAGGGGGTGGCCATGGCTGCGGCCTTAACAAGAAACATCCCCATCTTCGAGTATGCCCCGTTGCGGGTAAAGCAGGCCATTACGGGCAACGGGGCCGCATCCAAAGAACAGGTGGCGGCTATGTTGCAACGGATGCTTAACTTTTCCGAATTGCCAAAATATCTTGATGCCACCGACGGTTTGGGGGTGGCCGTGTGCCATCATTTTCAGAACCAATCGATCCAAAAGGAGGCTCCGGTGAAAAGCTGGAAAGAGTTTATTTCCAAAAATCCGGGACGATTAAAGTAAGTGAGGAGGTCAGTGCGGCGCACCGTTGCAAATCCCTTCTATCTCCCGGGCCAATGCTTTTAATTTTGACGGAACGAGATCGAATTGTCCCAGTACATCCATTTGTTGTTTTAGTTGCACGCACGATACGATGCCCTGATCAATCAACTGGCGTTTTTCTTTTGTTCCCAGTTGTGTAAGGATGGTGACGGGGAAGATGCGTTCGCGTTCCAGCATTTCCTTTAACCCGTTCCCCAAAGGGTAATCCCACGCCAGCATTGTCAGACCGGCACCGGTGCCGTAGGCAATTGAATCGGACGAGAAACGGGTGTTGGTCACCACCCATCCCACAAATTCAAAACCTTGGTATTGTGGTTGGTCCTTGCGTACGCTGACGATGTCGTTGACGCGCGAACGTACGTAAAGCGGCACCTGTATGCTCACCTGGTGCCCCTGGTCGCTATGGTATTTGCATTCCATTAAATGCTGCACTTGGTGATTGGTCGCAATGACGTCCATTTCGTGGGTGACGTTTTGACCTTGTACGGTGATGCCTACCTGTACATTGAACCCTTGTTTGCCGAATAACTGTCCCATTAACTGCTCGAACGGATAGCCGGTAGGGCCAAGTTCCAGCATGGCCTGTTTCAGCCGGTAACGGAGTGCGGCCCGTGAACGGTTTTTACGCAACAGGGCGAAAGCCTGCTTGTAAATATTTTTAGTGGTGATGCCGTCGTAAATGGATGCGGTGATTTCCGATACGATCTCATGGGCCAGATCGGGGAAGGCTCCGGCATTGATCAATGATCGGCGCAGTTTTTCGGCATTAAAGTATTGTTCTTCGCCCGAGGCTTTGCGGATCACGATTTCGGGGCGATTGATGATTGGCTGCAGGTTCATAGAGATGGTTTAACAATGTGTTTGGCGGGCACTGGTTACGCAATGCAAAAATAACAACAAAGGTCAAAATGCGGGACTATCTGCCCGAAATATACATAAGGGGCGCCCGTGTGATGTTCTTTGAATTGATTTACTTTGCATTGCAGAATTATTTCATGCCATGAACCGTTTCGATCGAGTTGCGTCCATTCTCATTGTGTTGCAAACCAAACGTTTTGTCACGGCCGAAGAACTGGCCCGGCGCTTTGGTGTCAGCAAGCGTACCGTGTACCGCGATTTGGCCACGTTGGGCGCGGCTGGATTGCCTTTGGGCGCAGAACCCGGCAAGGGCTATTTTTTGGCCGAAGGGTACCATCTGCCGCCCGTCATGTTTACCCGCAACGAAGCCGCGGCGTTGCTCATGGGGGCCAAAATGCTTGAAAAGCTCTCGGACCAGAGTGTCAACCACAGCTTTGTATCGGCGTTCGATAAGATAAAAGCCGTCCTTCCGGGCAGCGAAAAGGAGTGGTTGTCTCGGTTGGAGAACGGTATTGAGGTGTACCACCATGCCGAACGGTTCCATGCCGATTGCCCCAACGTCTACCTTACTGCCATCCAACAGGCATTGTCGCAACAGAAAATACTGGAGATAGGGTATCGCACGTTTTCGCGCGACGATGAGTTGACGGTACGCCACATCGAACCCATCGGGTTATGCTTTTACAGCATGCACTGGCATTTGGTCGCCTGGTGCAGGATGCGGAACGGGTATCGCGATTTTAGGACCGATCGCATTGTGTCGGTCCAGGATACGGGACAAACGTTCGATAGCCGTAAAGGGAAATCGATGCGCGACTATTTCGCGTCGATGCAACGTCTCGAAGCGCCTCTCGAGGCCAGCGTGACCGTCGATTTCCGTACGGCATCGATGATGGAGACATCACGCAGCTATTACGGTTTCCTTGAATCGGAGATATGCCCCTCTGGCATGTGCATGCATTTCGTAACGTCGGATTACGGCTATCTGGCACGCTGGCTGATGATGTTTGCCGATGGCCTGATCGATTTAAAGCCAAACGCTTTAGCCGGTGAATTGGCTAAATTGGCGAATGCGTCAAAATTTTTTGGTCCTTCGCAACACCTGTTGACATAGGGTTGACACTGGGCAGTGATAAGTTTGTTCCACATTTAACATTTTGAGTATGGAACAACTTTGTACGGGCAGTTTTACCGCCCTGGTGTTCAATGCGCGGCTTGTGCTGGCGCAACTATCGCAACATGTGGGCGAACGGGCCCGTGAACTCTACCTGCTTGCCGCAGCCGAAGGCCTTATGCCCACCGGACCGGTCTACTGGATCTACACGGGGGCTGACGGTGATCCCCACACGCTGTTCGATCTTAAAATAGCCCTTCCGGTGACGGGATTGCCCCACACGGCGGCTTTGTCCCAACTGGAGACCATCCCTCCGATGACTGCATTGGCCATACTGCATAAGGGGCCATGGGCTATCTTGTCGCAAGCTTATGCGCAATTGGCCCGGGAAACAGGGAGCAAAGGACTGCTTCCATCGGGCGAAAACCGGGAATTGTATCTGCAAATAGATTTTGAACGTCCTGAAAACAATTTGACCCTGGTCATGTTTGGCATACAATAACCTCAAATAGTTTATAACGATGATAAAGAAATTGCTTTTCCCCGGGTTTGTGGCTGCCATAGCCATTTTCATTGCGACCATGTTGGTGGGCTATCTGTTCGATTTTATGTCGCCGTCGCTTGGCGAGGTTTATGCCAACGAGGCTATTTTCCGCCCATGGAACGACCCGCTGATGTACCTTTATTTTCTGGTGCCTTTGCTCCTGGGCTATGTGTTGGCTTGGCTGTGGACGTGGACTTATCCCGTGGTCCCCGGTTCCCGTCTGTCGAAAACTTTCCGTTTTGCATTGGCCTATTGGCTGGTGGCATCATTACCCGGCATGTTGCTGACCTTTAGCAGCTTTAAACTTCCGCTGGTCATGATTGCCAGCTGGACGGTGACGGCCTTTTTCCAGGGCTGGGTGGCTGCGGTGGTGTACACGTGGATGGTGAAGGTGCCCGAGCGGTAGTGCAGGATGAGGCTGTCTGATAAGTTCATCCCGATGAAGAAAGTGCCTGAATGCAAGAGAAAAGTGCAAAAGGAGGAGAGCAGGAAAGGCGGAAGAGGTTTTAAAGCCGATGGCTAATGGCGACCTCTCCCGTTCCCTCCTCCGGAGGGGTGCTGTTTCGTGCAGTGCGATTTCCGGTTCCCCTCCTTCGGAGGGGTTAGGGGAGGTCATTTCCAGGAAAGTGCCAAGGAGGAGTACAAAAGTGCAAAAGATCAAAAGGAAGAAAGCAGGACTTTTCATGGGAGTATCAGTGAAGCCCCTGTCCCAATTCTGCCCAAAAACGACTACGTTATTCTGCCCAACGTTTTTGAAATGAGAATATCTAAAATGATATCAATTTCCTGCGTGGTTTCAAGATAATAGTTAATTAGCTCTTCTTCAAAAATCACTTTGCGAAGTTGCTTTATGGTGTCTTTTGTAAAAGTTTTTGACAACCAACCGTTTTCTTCTATGAAATTGTCAAGGTCATTTGTTTCTTCAAATTTTAAGATGTCGTTTACTTTAAACCAGACATCATTTGCAGACTTACGTTTAAATTCTTGTTCCGTTAAGAATTGAAAATCAAAAGCCATTTGCCTTTCATTTTCATCAGGCAATGGATTTGTGAGATTTAAGTACAGATGTCTGGTCGGAATATTTTCTTCGTCGTCATCCCACCATTTTCTTGGAAGTTTGTAAGCATACGAACCTTTTAAGCCGATGTAAAGGCTTGTTAAACACTGTTGTCCGTCAATAACAGCCTTAAAATCCTTGTAATCTTTCGTGTCAATGTCTGGATAATCATCTTTGAAGAATTGCCTGTATTCTTTTAAAAATTGATAGAATTTGAACTCATTTTTTACTTTATTTTCTTTGACTTCCCAAAGCATAAATGAGTTGATGGGATGACCACGCATAATGCTGTCAAACAGCACTTCAATTTGGTCGCTGCTCCAAACAAATTTTCTTTGGATTGCAGGAAGTAAATATATTTTGTCAACGATATGGTCTATCGCAGCTTTAATTGTTATCGGGGTTACAAATCCGCTTGACATAATTCTGAATGAAAATGATATGTGAGGCGAAACCCCACATATCTATTGTTAGATAGTTCGTATCAAAGTCCCGCTTTCTTTTCGTAATTCTGTTTTCCCCTTTGTTGTGGCAACTGCAATGTCAGAGCCGTTCCTCCCTGCATTGGGAGTACCGCTATTTCCAATGGTTCGAACCAATGTTCCATTGCCTTTGTGGATTTCAACCTTACCGCTTTTAATCTGAAAACATTCATCTTTTATTTTTGATTGAATCAGGCGGTTGATGGATAGTTTTTGAAGAAAATGCCTGAGTGCCAAAGAAAGAGAATAAGAATAGCAGACCTTCCCCGGCCCCTCCAAAGGAGAGATGCCGTTACGTACGCGGCTTCCGGTTTCCCTCCTCCGGAGGGGTCAGGGGAGGCTTTATGCGCCGCCGGGGCCATCGCCCCGGCGTTCCTTCCGTCATCGCTTTATCGATGACGAGGCGTACGCAACGGCCTAACTTTCGGACTCGGTTTTGGAATATTTGTTCACCACCTTTACCTTCACCGACTTGGCGGCGGTGAGCATTTCCTGCTTGGGGAAGAAACGCACTGTGGGTGTTTTGAGGATGGCAGCGGTGACCTCTTCGGGCTTATCGACCATTTTTGAGCCGACCACGACCTTGAGGGCGCCCAAATCGGCCAGATCGACGGCCTCGCCCCGCTGCAAGGCGTTGCTCACAAATTCGGCAAAGGTGGCCAGGGCGTTCCTCACGTCGCCCCTTGCCAGCGAGGTGGCCCGCACGATCTCGTCCTCAAGCTGACGGGTGGTTATCCGTGCGTTTACTTTTGGGGAGGCATAGTAAACGGTTTTTCCTTTTTTGTCGCCAATGGACATGACCCTTTCTTTTACTTCAAATTCAATCATGGTGTGTATGTTTTTTAGTTTTTAGTAGTTGGTAGCTGACGGCTTTTTCCCGCACCCCGGCGCTTTCTTGCGTCCGGGCAATAAAAAAACCTGTTTATGGAGGAACGATCGTCCCGACCATAAACAGGTATGTTTTCCGGTAAAAAATAAGGGTCCGGCCCTTACCAATTACCTGGTTTTTATTATTTATGCGTGCGTGATACGCCAGGTGAGAGTCTCTCTCTCTCTCTCTCTCTCTCTCTCTCTCTCTCTCTCTCTCTCTCTCTCAAAAATACCCTGGCGCACAAGGATTTCAGGTTAAAAAAAACTAAAACTTCCGGATTTCGCGAAGAAACGGACACGGAGAGGTGTGCAGTTATGTGCGTGGCAGAATTCATGGGCGTCGGGTTACTCTTTCAAAAAAGAGGGGATCGATGTGTGCTGTTTACCTGCGGACAGAACCGGCATTGTGCATGCCCGGTCCAACCTCCAACAGGTCAATCATAACCATCGGACTACGAATATATAAAAATTCTTCTCCACAAACGAATGGGCTGTCATTTTTCCGTCTCCATCCGGAACGTAAGGATCTTCGCCATTTGGGTATAGACTGGCAGGATTAACCAACGGGCCTATCTTTAAATTGTTAATTTTGCACGTTTTTTAAATCACGTATATGTACGGAACGGGCATTTTTCAGCGAACCGGTTTGTTGTTGGGTGAAGAGAGGATGGAAAGGCTTTCGCGATTGAAAGTGATCGTGTTTGGGATTGGCGGCGTGGGAAGTTGGTGTGCCGAGAGCTTGGTGCGGTCGGGCATTGGGCATTTAACGATCGTCGATTCCGACAGGGTGTGCGTCACCAACATTAACCGTCAGCTACATGCCACTACCCAAACGGTGGGACAGGTAAAGACCGAGGCGTTGCGCAACCGCCTGGTCGAAATCAACCCCAGGGCCGATGTGGTGGCGTTGCAGAAGATCTATTCGGAAGAGAACAGTGAGTCGTTCAACCTGGGCGGTTACGATGTGATCATCGATGCCATTGACAGCTTGAGCAACAAGATCCATCTGATACGCGAGGCCACCAGGACCAACGCCTTTTTTGTGTCGTCGATGGGGGCATCGCTCAAAGTTGATCCTACGCGTGTGAAAACGGCCGAATTCTGGGAGGTAAAAGGTTGCTCGCTGGCATCGGCCATCCGCAAGCGCATTAAGCATGGCGAACTGCCTTCCAAACGCTTTTTATGCGTGTACAGCGATGAAGTGTTGCAGAATGCCGGCAGTGGTTCGGCTTGCGGCACCGATAAATGCTTATGCCCAAAATCCCTGAAAGGCCCGGGCGATCCTGATCTGGTCAACCACGAATGGTGCAGCAAAAAGGCGGTGATTAACGGCACCATGGCCCATATCACGGCCATATTCGGTTTTACGTTGGCCGGATTGGTTATTAGGCATCTTTACGGCGAAGGAAATTGACAAGCCATCTTCCCTGTCCGGATCTATCCATCTTGGCGTTTTTTTGTCTTCTTATCGTTTTCTGAACGAACAGGAAAGACGAAGGATTTTGAAACGGATGATGAGACAATGAGACGGAGAAAGGCTATTTTCCCCGTCCCATCTATCTGATCTGGTATCTTCAGTCCAGTTATCTTTTCTCACTCCCTGTACAGGCAACATTCCGGGAGCGCATCGTACGCCGCATCGGGCGCTTTGAACCGTTCGGTGTCGTGGCCGGCTTTGGTAATGGCTTGCTGGACGGCCTCGATTTGCGTGTGCCCGGTAAAAGTAACGTGGATTTTTTGTGTATTCCCGTCCCAAACGGCCGATTTGATGCCGGATACCGACCGGGCGGCCCTTTCGATGCGCTCTTTGCACATGTCGCAATTGCCCGATGCCGTAAATGTGGCCTGTTGGGTATTGGCATCGTGCACATCGCCGGGGAGGGTATCGTGTGGTCTCTGGCCGTGGTCGTGCCCGGCAGCCGCTTGTCCGCCCACAGGGTTCATCATACTGGGCTTGCCTTCAAGCTGGGCGGCCGCATCCACGTTAAAAGTGCCTTGGGTCACGATCTCTTCACCCTCTTCTAATCCGCCAAGCACGACGTAACTGTTGCCGAGGGTGGGGCCAAGCTCTATTTCGCGCAGTTTGAATACGGGTTCGTCGCTGCCGGGTTGTTTCACGTACACGATGGAACGTTTTCCCGTCCACAACACTGCCGACCGTGGTACGACCAACCGGTCACCCAACTCTTTCAGTTCGGCATTGACAAACCCGGTGGCAAACATTTCGGGTTTCAGTTGTCCCGAAGGATTGGCCGTTTCGACCCTCACTTTGGCTACCCGTGTCACCGGGTCAATTACCGGATCGATGAACGCGATGCGGCCCGTGAACGTTTTGCCGGGCAATGCCTGAACGGTAAACTCAAGCCGGTTGCCTGCACGGATAAACGGCAAGTCGCTTTCGTACGCGTCGAACATGGCCCAAAGCGTTGAAAAATCGGCCACATCGTACAGCACCGTACCTGCCGACACATAATCGCCTACGTTGATGCGCCGTGCGGTAACTACCCCGCTGGTGTTGGCCGTAATGTCAAAAACGTTTGTGGCGGTTCCGCCCGATTCGAGGGCACTGATCTGCGCATCGGTCAGCTTCCACTGGCGTAGTTTTTCCTTTGCGGCTTCGTAAAAGTCAGGATACAGATGCTTTGTTTTTAACGCTTCCAGCAACTCTTGCCGGGCGGTAACCAGTTCGGGCGAGTAGACGGATGCCAGCACTTGCCCTTTACGCACCGGTTCGCCGGTAAAATTCACCCTTAATGTTTCAATGCGGCCGGGTATATGGGCTACCTGGCTTTGCAGCAAACGTTCGTCGGCCTGTATCTTTCCGTACAGCCGTACTTCTTTCGCAGGGCTTTGTTTGCTGACCACCGAGGTCTGTACGTTGGCAAGCGCGGCCGCTTCGGGCGTCAATCGGATGGCTGCGGGGTCTATCGTCGTTGAACCTGATGTAAGCGGGATCAGGTCCATGCCGCAAAGCGGGCATTTGCCCGGCTCGTCCATGCGTATCTGCGGGTGCATGGAACAGGTCCACACGGTCGATTCTTCGGCGTGTGCCGGATGGTCGTGCGTGTCCGTTGCCACCGGATGCGACGGATGGAATATCAACCGCCCGATGGCGATTCCGGCAAGGATCAGAAGGCTGTATATGAGATATTTGTTTGATAATCTGGTTTTCATGGTAATTGTGTTTTATGTTGAAGAAGAGAGTGCGCCGGTTACTTCGCCCCCGTGGTTTCCTCCTGGGCCGAAAGTTTCATTAACCAGGCTACCGCCGTGTTGTAATCGGCAATGGCTTCGGCCAGTTTGGTGTCATAGTCGAGCAGTTGCTGACGGATGAGCAGCACATCGGTCAGACCGGTGCCCGAAGCCGAGAAACTTTTAGTCATGATCGACGACGTTTGGTTTGCCAGTTCGCTTTGTTTACGGTAAAGTGCCATGCGGCGGCCGGCGTCGTCAAAGAGTTCCAGAGCCTGGTAATATTCGGTCTGAAGTGCGTTCGAGGTGTTTTGGTAGTTCTGTTGCGTGGCTGTCTTTGTCAGATCGGCTTCGGCCTGCATGGCTTTGTATTTTTTGCGGTAAATGGGCAACGATACGCTTACCATGGGCATCACCATGTCCTTGCCGTTCATTGACGACATGGCCATGTCGCTTTTGTTGATCACCGAATAGTTTACACCCACCCCGATCATGGGATATCCCATGCGTGTGGACATCTTCTTGCGTGCATCGGCCGATTGTTGCTCATAATCGAGCATCCGTAACATGGGATGGTTGGTTAGCATGCTGTCTTGCAGCGCTTCGGGGACAAAACCGGGCACCATGGCTGTCAACGAATCGGGTAGTGACAGGGGGCTTTCCGGCGTTCGGTTCAAATAACTGTTGAACCTTGCGGCCACTGTCTTCTGCCTGCTCCTCAGCAGTGCCGTTCGGTTACCGGTCTCTGCCATTTCTATTTGCAACCGGTACAACTCTGCCAATCCGTTTGTGGCGGCCGATGCTCCCATGCTGCCACCCGACATGGGGGGTGTTGCCGGTGCCGGCACCTGTGCGGGTGCCTGGCTGCCGCCCATGCTTGCCATCCCTCCCATTCCCGTTACAGGACTGGAGGTTCCGCCGGCAGGGCTTCCCGAAGCCATGGGCGTGGCGCCGTTGCCCGACGCTTTGTAGCGTTCCAGCGTCAATCGTTCCAGCGTTTGTAGCAACTCCATGTTGCGTTCGGCAATGTGGATGTCCTCATTGATCCTCAGCATCTCGAACCAGGTGCGTTGCACGTCAAAAAAGAGTTGCAGCTTGGCCTCGCGCAACGATTCGTGTTTGGCTTTGGCCATTAGTGCCATTTCGTCTTTGGCGCTTTTCAGCACACCAAACCACGGAAACATCTGCATCAGACGCAAATCGGCCACTTGGTTGCCGCCAAGTAATTCCATGGGGCTTAGGAATATGCCCGCACTCAGTTCCGGGTCGGGCAAACTGCCAACCTGTGGGACTTTTTGCAAGGCTGCCTGGTATTCGAAGTATCGTTGCATCACCAGAGGGTTATTCCGTGCGGCTTCTTCGAGGTAATGGGCCAGCGAGTCGGCCGGTTGCCCGTTGGCGTTCGGGAGCAATCCGAACGCCACAAAGGCAGCGATCAATATTTTGGTTATCATTGTTTTCATGGTTCAAGTTCGTTGTGGGATTCTGGCAGGCTTACCACCCGTTCGCGCCACATGGCCTGGAACAGCGGCACGACAAAAATGGTCATCACCTGGATGATCATGCCCCCGAAGGTAGGGATAGCCATAGGCACCATAATGTCGGCTCCCTTACCGGTCGACGTGAGCACGGGCAACAGGGCAATGACCGTGACGGCAGTGGTCATCATGGCCGGGCGTACCCGTTTTTTGCCCGCTTCCACCACAGCTTCGCGTACTGCATGGACGGTCGATGGCTTCTGCTCTTCGAAAACCTGGTGGATGTACGATCCCATCAGCACGCCGTCGTTGGTAGCGATGCCGAACAGGGCGATGAAACCGACCCACACGGCGACACTAAGATTAATCGGATGTATCTGGAATAAATCGTGCATGTGCGTACCGGCCACCGAAAAATTGAGGAACCAGGGCTGGCCATAGAGCCACAACATAATGAACCCCCCGGCAAAGGCCACGAACACACCCGAGAAGTGGATGAACGATGCGGTAACGGTACGGAACTGAAAATAGAGCAACAGGAAGATAGCCACCAAACAGACGGGAATGACAACTGCCAAACGGTTGGTGGCACGGACCTGCTGTTCGTAATTGCCTGCAAATTGGTACGTGACCCCTGCCGGCAGATTAATATCGCCCGACCCGACCATCTGTTTGATGACCTTATCGGCCTCTTCCACCACGTCCACCTCGGCTTTGCCGTCGGTTTTATCGAAGATGACGTACCCTACCAGAAACGTATTTTCACTGCGTATCATTTGTGCGCCACGGGTGTAACCGATGTCGGCGATTTCTCCCAAAGGAATCTGCGTGCCGTTCATGGCAGGGACCAGTATGCGTTTCAGGTCGTCGGGGTTATCACGCAGTTCGCGGGCATAGCGTACCCTAATGGGAAACCGTTCACGCCCTTCCACCGAGTTGCCCAGCGGCATGCCGCCCACGGCCGTTTGCAGTATTTCCTGCACATCGGCCACGCTCATGCCATAGCGGGCCATGGCTTCGCGGTTCAGTTTTATTTCGATGTACGGGGCACCCACTGCACGGTCGTAAAACACCGAAGCTGCCTTGACCGACGGTACGTGTTTCAACGCAGTTTCGAAGGCCAGGCCTGCCTGTTCAATGGTTTCCAGGTCAGGCCCGTACACTTTGAGCCCCATAGGGGCGCGCATGCCTGTGGAGAGCATTACCAACCGTGTTTCGATGGGTTGCAGTTTGGGTGCCGAGGTGAGACCGGGGATATGGGTAACTTTTACAATTTCGTCCCAAATGTCCGACGGGCTTTTGATGTGCGGACGCCATTGCCTGAAATACTCGCCGTTGGGAACGGGCACCAGGCTGTCGGCCGGGACCACCCTGAACGCGTCGGTCTGCGGGTTGTAAGTTCCGCCGCCCCTGAACACGAAGCTGCCGTTTTTATCGACCTTAAACTGCATGCGATGGCCGTTTTCGTCCAATACATATTCCGAGCGGTAGTTGATGGTGTTCTCGAACATCTGCACGGGAGCGGGATCGAGCGCCGAATTCACACGGCCCCATTTGCCCACGGCCACTTCCACTTCGGGAATGGCCGACAACCGTTTATCGAGGGTTTCGATGTACTCAAGGTTCTTTTCGATGCTGGTGTGCGGCATGCTGGTGGGCATCAACAAAAAGGACCCCTCGTTGAGTGATGGCATAAACTCCTTCCCGGTGCCGGGAAACGTGCGTACGGCCCCTTGCCAGAATGTGGTCTGCCGGATGTGTTGCCATCCTGCTTTCTCAAATCCCGTGGCCGCAAACCCGAATACTTTATCGAAACCTTGCCATACCAGCAGGCCGAACAGCAACGTCACGGCAGGAAGGGAGAGGAACTTCCGTTTATGCGCCAATGCCCAGCGCATGATAGGTTCGTAGAAATGGACCATGGACATGAGCGCTATCAGGATGAAGGCGACAATACCGGTTACGAACAGGAAATTCAAAAAGTGGCTTTTGTGCGCCCCCAGAGGCAGCCATTCCACGGCAAGGTAATACACGGCCACCAACACGGTGATGGCAATGTTGATGTAATTGGGGTAATGCGCGCGTGAAGCATCCCATTTATGGTCTGACAGATTGTTGATGCCGATGGCGATCAATGCCAGAGCGGTCCAGTTTTGCCACACGGCCAGGAACAGCACGCCTGCGACAATGAGAACGGCGTTAAGAACGCGGCGTATCCTTTTGGTATCGAAACGGATGTGGAAGAGAATGTGCACCAGCGTAGGCAGTACCACAATCCCCAGCACGAACGACGACAGCAGGGCAAACGTTTTGGTAAACGCCAACGGATGGAACAGCTTTCCTTCGGCGGCTTCCAGTGCAAACACCGGTAAAAAGCTCACTACCGTGGTGGCGATCGAGGTGACCACGGCAGCCCGGACTTCGGTGGTGGCCTGGTAGATGACCTTGAGCAGTTGTTTGCCGCGGATACCTTTGTTCTCAGGCATTTCGAGATGGCGGAGGATATTTTCCACGTCCACAATGCCGATGTCGACCATTACGCCGATGGCAATGGCAATGCCCGATAGTGCCACAATGTTGGCATCGACCCCGAACAGGTGCATAAGGATGAACGTCATCAATACGCCAATGGGCAGCAATCCCGCGACGACCAGCGACGCCCTGAGATTAAGCACCAGCACGATGATGACGATGATACTGATAAGGATTTCATGTGACAGGGCCGATTCTAACGTGCCGATGGTTTCTTTTATCAGCCCCGTGCGGTCGTAAAACGGCACGATGGTTACTTTCGATACGTTGCCGTCAGCCAATGTTTTTTGGGGCAAACCCGCTTCCAATTCCTTTATTTTGGCTTTTACGTTGTGGATGACTTCCATGGGGTTGGAGCCATAGCGCGCCACCACTACCGCACCGACGGCCTCGATGCCGTCTTTGTCCAATCCGCCGCGGCGTGTCCCGGGACCAAACGATGTCACGGCCACATCCTTCACGCGCACGGGCACGTTGTTACGAACGGCCACGACCGAATTGTCTATGTCGTCCAGGCTTTTCACGTAGCCCAGTCCCCTGATGAGGTATTCCACCTGGTTTAGTTCCACGGTTTCGGCGCCAATGTCAAGGTTGCTTTTCCGTACGGCCTCCATCACGTCCATGACCGATACGCCGAACGCTTTGAGCGCTTCGGGGTTTACGTCCACCTGATATTCTTTCACGAAACCTCCCACCGAGGCCACTTCCGACACACCTTCGGCTGCCGATAGGCCATATTTCACGTAAAAATCCTGAATGGTGCGCAACTCCTGCGGATCCCATCCACCGTTGGGCCGTCCCGTTTTGGGATCGCGTCCTTCAAGCGTGTACCAGAATATCTGCCCCAATGCCGTGGCATCGGGGCCCAGTGTGGGCGCCACACCCGTGGGCAACGTGCCCGACGGCAGCGAATTGAGTTTTTCGAGAATGCGCAAACGGCTCCAATAGAAATCCACATCGTCGTGGAAGATGACGTAGATGAACGACATACCGAACATTGATGTGCTGCGGATGGTTTTTACACCCGGTACGCCCAGCAACGCCGTGGTGAGCGGATAGGTCACCTGGTCCTGGATGTCTTTGGGCGACCGGCCCATCCATTCGGTGGCCACTATCTGCTGATTGTCCCCGATATCGGGAATGGCGTCGACGGGAATGGGGTTGCGCGGCAACACCCCCGTGTGCCAGTTGAAAGGCGCGTAAACCACTCCCAGCAACACAAATGCGCTAAGGAGGATGAACGTGACCAGTCTGTTTTCGAGAAAATATTTAACGAAATAATTGAACATGGTTTTTGAGTTTGACGCTGTCAGCTACCGTTCGTGGTTGACAGTCGATTAGGACTTATTATCAGGTTTGCGACGCACACAAGAAAAACAGATTTGACGGCGGAACGGATTACTGCCGATGCGTTTTTTCGGTGCAATGCATGCGAAAGCCCAATATTCCCGGGCATAATGATTAACATTTGCCCGGGAAATTGAACCTAACCTAAAAAAACACTGAGAAAAGAGAAGTTAACGGTATTTGCAGCAACCGGGCAATTGGCTGTAAGCCTTGTCGTCGGCTTTTGCCTTGTCGGTGTCGTGCCCGGCAGCTGCCACTTTCTTGCCAATGATTTCGACATTGGTTTTAGAAGGGTCGTAAACGAGCGTCAACAGTTTGGTTTTAGAGTCCCACTGTGCTTGCGAAACGCCGTCGGTTTTTGCTGCTTTTTCGATGCGGGCCTTGCACATGCCGCAATTACCCATTACCCGAATGGTTTCGGTCTTGGGGGATGTGGTGTTGTTTGAAATTTGGGCATTGGCCGAAAGACCGGCGAATGCCAGCGCCGCAATTATTATAATAATGAATGGTTTCATAACTAAGTATTTAAAATGATGGAAAAAGGAATGTCAACGTTTGTCCGCCAATATCTATGGCGATCAAAAACATTCACATCATTTCAAATACGGAACACGCAAATGCCCGGCAAGCTTACTTCACTTGCCATGTATAAACCGGGAGGGCCGGCATCTGCGTGAAATAATGCGCAGGAGAAAACGTATTGCTGCGGCATTATTTGGGGTGCGACATTCGCCCAAAGTAACTCAAAGGCATGGGGTGGCGTCAAAGCTTGGGAAGCGGGGTTTCCGTAAGCATCATCCACTGTTAGTGTGCTGGTCACATCATCGCAGCATTTCGCCCAGACATACGAATCTGCTTGTTCTCCAGATTGCACGTCTTCCATGCCGCACGACACTTTTTCGTGCCCTACCGACACGTTACCCGCCACCAGGTATCCATGGCAAAAATGCGCCGACACCGATACGTGCATCCCTGTAACAAGGATCAGTACAGCCGCAAATATGGAAAGCAATTGCTTCATGGTCGGTATTTGCACAGTGGATAAAACGTTGGTAAAGTTAAGATTGAAAATAGAGAATGGGTGTTATCAAAGAGTTAAATTTTTTACATGACGGACGTCATCTGTAAAAGGCAACTCCGTTCGGTTGTTTTGATGTTGGGGCATTGCCCGATAATGGATTGTGGGAGCTGGCCTTGGGTTAACGTAAATACTCAGTCATCATGTGACGCTCATGGCCGTAGCCCTTTCGGTATTGCTCCGGTGTTTCTTCGGTCTATGGAATGGAATTGCCCCGGAGAAGAATCGAAGTAGGTATGGAGCTGGGGTGTTATTTGCTGGCATTACGCAGGTTGTTCGGACGGTATAGTGGCAGCTGTTGAATATGTTGAGTGAAAAATAATATGTTTGTATGGATATTACGAGCTAGCCGAAGCGCCTGTCCAAAACGATAAAAAGTAAAATGAGAAATTCAGAATTAAATAATCTACACGTCGAAGAAGGCCTTCCTGAGATAGATGGTTATTTTGATTTGTTCGAAACAACAGGGTGGAATGATGGCTATAAATTTACAAAAAAAGAACTTGAACAGGCTATTGGTAATAGTTGGTATTCAATTTCGGTCTATCGTTCAGGAACGCTGATCGGCTTTGGAAGAATAATCTCAGATGGGGTTCATCACGCATTCATTGTTGATTTGATTATACATCCTGATTTTCAGGGAAAAAGGATCGGAAGCGAAATATTGGATCGGCTGGTCAAAAAATGTAAAGACTCAAAAATCCGGGATATTCAGTTGTTCTCAGCAAAAGGCAAATTTGGATTTTATGAAAAATTAGGCTTTGAAAAGCGACCTGGGAATGCTCCCGGAATGGAATTAAATTGTTGAATTTCGTCTCCCGCATCGGTGCTTCCACTGTTTTTTTGTTCAGATGTTTGTTCCAATGGGGTAAAGATTGATGGTTTCAAGGGAAACAATATCTATAGCCCAACTGTTTAGGAATAAACCAGAATATATCCATAACATATTAGCAATGAAAAAGCTACAATTCAAAACAACCATTCAGGCGCCTGTTGCAAGAGTTTACAGGACCATGTTGGGGATAGGGAACATTGAGACTTACCGGCAGTGGACGGCAGAATTTAATCCGTCATCGACTTATGAAGGGAGTTGGGACAAAGGGGCTAAGATACGTTTCATCGGGACCGATGAAAATGGACATCGGGGTGGAATGGTGGCCGAAATTGCCGAACACATTCCCAACCAATTTGTGTCGATTCGGCATTACGGCATTTTAGACGGCAATGATGAAATAACCGATGGCCCCGAAGTTGAAAAATGGGCAGGAGGATTAGAAAATTATTCATTTGAAGGAGATGGCAATGCGACCATTGTGACGGTAGATGTGGACGTAACGGAAGATTTCATCGAATATTTCAATATTACATGGCCAAAGGCTTTTCGTAAACTCAAAGAGATTTCCGAGAAAGAAGAATAGATTGTGGGGCAATTGGGGTGCGGTTCACAATATATGGTCGTTTGCGATGGTAAATTAAGAAACTACAAGATGTGTATACAATAATTGGAGGAGGTACGCCAAAACTAATAAGGCCGAATATTGGAATGGAGACATACAGTGGTTTACGCCAACCGAAATAAAATCAAATTTTATTTCCAAAAGTGAAAGAACTATTATGGATTTCCAAGCACCATACCGGTTTTTCGAACCCCTGTTTTCCTGTACGAAATCATTCCACTGGCATGGAGTCCCAACGATGCATTGGATGGTTGTTGCCACTCCGGAAAGCACAAAAAAACACCCCTTGCCCGATCGACTTTTACTGGCAAGGGGTGTGCTTATTGATGCTGTGTTTTTAAATCGATAATATTGGCATCAGTTCCACCATCAGCGGATCCAGGCCCTTTTTGTTGTGGATGGCTTCGTCGAATGGCACTTCCACTACTTGTTGGTTGCGGTAGCCCAACATGATCTGATTTTTGCCCGCAATCAGTGCCTGCACGGCCGATACGGCCAAACGGCTTGCCAATGCCCGGTCGAACGGCGAGGGCGATCCCCCGCGTTGGATATGGCCGAGAATACTGTAGCGCACATCGTATTCGGGGAATTCTTTCGGCAATTTTCTTGCTTACCTCGATGGCGTTGCCGCCGCGGTGGCCCTCGGCCACGATGACGATGCTACTGCTTTTTACCTTTCGGAATTTGTTGCGCAAAAAGGCGTACAAACGATCCATGTCGTCATCCAGTTCGGGGGTCAACGCGGCCTCGGCGCCCGATGCGATGGCACTCTGCATGGCCAGAAAGCCAGCATGGCGGCCCATTACTTCCACAAAAAACAACCGGTTGTGGGCCGTGGCCGTATCACGGATTTTGTCCACCGCTTCAACGACCGTGTTTAAGGCCGTGTCGTACCCTACGGTATAGTCGGTTCCGTAAAGGTCGTTATCGATGGTGCCCGGTACGCCTACAATGGGAAAATCATGCTCCTTGCCAAAAACCTGTGCACCTGTAAAAGTCCCGTCGCCGCCGATCACCACAAGGCCGTCGATGCCGTGTTTGCGCAACGTTTCGTTGGCCTTGTCGCGGCCTTCGGGCGTGCGGAAAGCCAGGCTGCGGGCCGATTTGAGCAATGTACCCCCCAGGTGGATGATGTTGCTCACCGATTTTGAGTCCATGGGTACCACGTCATCTTCTATCAAACCCTGGTAACCACGTTTAATACCCATTACCTCAAGCTTGTAAGAAATGGCTCCCCTCACCACGGCCCTAATGGCCGCATTCATGCCCGGGGCATCGCCCCCCGATGTTAATACTGCAATTTTCTTCATGGCTTAATTTCGTATTTTAATAAGTTTTTTATTGAGTCTGCCACTTGTTCAAGTTGCCACTGGGGGGTAGAAGTGGCTCCGCAGATTCCTATAGATTTGGGTTGGATATGAAGCCAGTCGGAACTTATTTGGTCAATATGGTTGATGAAAAAGCTGTTTGGGTTTACCTGTTTGCATTGTTCGAACAGCACTTTGGCGTTACTGCTTTGGGTACCTCCCACAAACACAATCAGGTCGTGCTCCTGCGCAAATTGGCGGATGCGTGGTACACGGCCTGCCACCTGGCGGCAGATGGTGTCGTGCGCCACGAAGTAAGCCCCCGGCTTCAGGCGTTCCTTGATGCGGGCAATGAGATGTTGCAGGCCTTCGATATTTTTTGTGGTCTGGGAGAACAGTTCAATGGGGCGGTTAAAATCTATCAGCGCAATCTCGTCGGCCGATTCGATCAATACCGCTTCATTGTTTGTTTGTCCCAACAGACCTGTTACCTCGGGATGGTTCTTTTTGCCGTAAATATAAACCAAGCCGTTGATGGCACGCATCTCCTCCCACGCTTTTTTTACCCGTTGCTGCAACTTAAGCACCACGGGACAAGTTGCGTCGATGATTTGTGCGTTTAGTTCCCTTGCCTTTTGATACGATGACGGCGGTTCGCCGTGCGCACGGAAAAGGATGGTTTTGTGGCTTGCCGACGAAAGTCCCTGGTGTTCGATTGGCGTCAGTCCTTTTTTCTGCAAACGGCTCACTTCTTCGCCGTTATGTACCATTTGGCCAAGGCTAAAAAGCTCCTTCCCTTGTGCAAGATGGTTTTCGGCCGCTTCTACCGCTTTTTTCACGCCAAAGCAAAAGCCCGAATTGGGATCGATGACAACCGGGATGGACATTTTAAATAAGTTGCTTGGTTTTGAGCTGTTTCACAATCCAGTCAAGCTGCTCTTCTTTGGTCATGTGGCTGTTGTCCAGATCTACGGCATCGTCGGCACGGCGGAGCGGACTTTCGGCACGTGTAGTGTCCATGTGGTCGCGTTGCAGCACATTTTCCAGAATGTCGTCGAAACTCACGGTCTGGCCTTTGGCGGTTAGTTCGTCGTAACGGCGCTGTGCCCTTATTTGTGGTGATGCGGTCATGTACATCTTTAAGTCGGCGTTGGGGAACACCACGGTGCCAATGTCGCGGCCATCCATGACAATGCTGCCTTGTTTGCCCATTTCCTGTTGCAGTTCTACCAGACGACGGCGCACAAACCCGATGGCGCTCACCGCACTGACGTGTTGGCTCACCTCCAGCCCGCGAATGGCCTCTTCCACGTTTTCACCGTTCAGGAAGGTGGTGTTTTGCTTTGTTTCGGCGTTAAATTTAAAGCTGACGTGAATGGAAGGTAATTCTTTTTCTAGTTGCCGGAGGTCAATGCGGTTCCCGGTAACGATACCCTTGCGTAATGCAAATAACGTGACGGCACGATACATGGCACCCGAATCGATGTAAATGAAATTAAGGCGTTTGGCCAGATCTTTGGCCACGGTACTCTTGCCGCACGACGAAAAGCCGTCGATGGCAATGGTTATGGGTTTACTGTTGGAGGGCATGACAAACATTTACGGATGGTACAAAGATAGCTTTGAACGTTGAAATTCAAAGGCAATCGATTGTTTGCACAAATTTTATATGCTTCGTTAATGTTTTGCGGACATAAATTATTGTTAATGAGTAGGATCACCTACCCCAGTCGGAAAAGTTGGTGGTGAGCGAAAAGTGGTTCGATGATCCGGCCAAATGATACCGGGCTGATCCGTAAGCAAACCGGAACTTGTAAAGCTTAAGCCCAAATCCCCAGGAAAAACCGACGGTAGAGCCTTTTTCTTCAATCTTTAGTTCTTGGCGGCGGCGATGGTTGTAGCCCATATTGACGTTGAACGATTTAGAGGGTAAAAACTCCACGCCGATCACGGTATGACGCAAGATATTGTCCCCCAGGCCTATATTATCATCCTCACTGGTGTCGTAAGCTGAACCGTTTTGCGATTCGTCGATCTGATAGTCCAGATCCCAATTCATTAGTCCCTGAAAAGTTAAAAGGAACCGGAACGGAGCATGGGCCAATTTCTGTGAGAAGCCAACCTGAAGGTCGGTGGGCATTTTTTCGTTATCGCCGTTATAGTTCGAAATTTGGGACCCGAAGTTTTTTAAAACAATCCCGGCATTGAACAGACCATCGTTCGTGATAAAGTTGGCACCCATGTCGGCCGCCAATCCGAACGAACGGTAACTTTCAAACTGCGAGATGACAGGTTTGAAGGTAATACCTGCCGTAAAGTTAGGTGTCAGTTTTCGTGCAAAGCCAAGCAGTATGGCGTATTCCCTGGCATGGAACGTGCCCATTCCCTGATCATATTCATCGACCATGTCAAACGACCCGTAATTGATATTGTGGATGCCAATGGCCAGTGTACCGACCTTTTCGACCGATTGCGAATAACCCACAAATCCGTAATTGATGTCCGATAGATAGGGGACCACGTTCAACACCAACTGCCGCGTGCCTTCTGTCATGGCCAATGTCCCCGGGTTGTGGTACCAAAGGTTTAAGTCGCCATCGGCCAGGCCTACCTGGTTGCCCCCTAAGCTACCCACGCGCGCGGAATTGGGGAGATGTAAAAAACCATAGACCGATGACCCTCCTTGTTGTGCAAGAAGGTGAAAGGATAACGAGGAAAAAATGGCAAGAATGGCGAAGAATCGTTTTGTCATCCCAACAAACTTTTTTTTAAAACGCCGCTTAGGCTGTTTTGGTATGCAGGCCATCAAAGATACGATTCTTTTAGTTTGTCAACCACATTGTCCACGATGGGACACACGAACGTATTTTTGTAAGTGAGGTCCAATATCTGGTGAAAGCGGCGACGGTCGGTGTGCGGATATTCACGACAGGCACGGGGGCGTGCCTCATAAACCCTGCAGTAATTGCCGGACAACAGAAAAGGGCAGGGCGTTTGACGGAACACATAATCTCCATCGCCGTCGAGCTGCAAATATTGGGCTATGAGCTCCGAAGGTTTCATGCGCAGATGTCTGGCAATGCGATCAATATCGCGATCAATAACAATGGGACTGATGCTTTTGCAACAGTTGGCACACTCCAGGCAGTCGAAACGGGCAAAAGCTTTTTCGTGCAGTTCCAGTACCGTATCGTCAAGATCTTTGGGCGGTTTGCGTTTCAGCTTATCCAAAAAAGCTTTGTGGTCTTTGGCTTTATGCCGGACCCTGGCGTGGTGTTTGGTCGCATCAAACGGCATTGGCCCTTTTTCTTATTTGTGTCACGCTCAGTCCTAAAATCACGACTCCCATGCCCAACCATTTGTTCAGGTTCATCGGTTCATCCAGCAACCAATAGGCGAATACGGCGGTAAAGACCGGGATCGTGTTGGTAAATACATTGGCCCGCGACACTCCGATACGCTGTACGCCGTAAGTGAAAAAGATAAAGGCCAGTGATGAGGCAAAGACCGTCAGTTGCAATAGTGCCGACATGGCACGCATGGTAATTGGCGTGGAGACGAACGTTTTCCATTCAAATGTGAAGAAAAACGGTAGGAACATGAAAATACCAATGAAATTCTGCCATGTAATAATGCTGAACGGATTGTATTTTGCCGAAAGATGTTTTAATACGATGGCGTAGCCCAATGCGGCCGCCACAGCCAAAAACATCAACGCAATGCCGTAGGCCGGTGCGGCCAGGGTAAAATCTCTTTCCACTACCATAATAGCTACGCCCACAAACGATACCATGATGCCCACAACGTTGAGCGCCGATAACCGTTCCCTAAGGAACAACCATGCGGTGATTGGGGTGAATAACGGGATGGTGGATACAATGACCGATCCCAATGTGGAGGAAACCACTTGCAACCCAAAGCTCTCGCCCATAAAGTACATGAACGGTTCAAAGAATGCCAGCAGCACAAACCACTTACGATCGGTTGCCGCAACAGGTTGAAGCTTGCCCATGATTTTGAACATTGCCATCATCATGGTCGAACTCAGCACCAGGCGTAATGTCACCGTGGTAAGCGGAAGAAACACCTCGTAAGCAATTTTTATCCATACAAACGAAAAGGCCCAAAAGACCATTGAAAGGGTAAGGACGACAAAGACTTTGAGATCGGTGCGCATCGATTTTGGTATCAGGCCGCAAAGGTAACAAAAGAGTTCGGAGAAAGAGGGTTAAGGTTAGGGGTTCTGTCTTTAAAGTTGCAGGTTGCCGGAACTGCCTGCCGCAGTTCCGGCAACCTGCATTCTTTATTCCACGCATACCACCGTTCCCGTTTGCGCATACGATACGTGGCAGTCCAAATTGGCCGACAAATGGCTATATGCTGCAATGCCGGTGCAATGGTTTGGCATGAATGATTCGATGTGTGTTCCTTTTAGTGCGGCCGAGGTCGCTTTTATCCGATGCAAAGGGGCCCCGTTGAGGTGCGTGCCCCCGATAATAAGTTTAAATGTATCCTGACCCGAATGTGCCTTAACGGCCTCAACAGCGTTCACTATGCCGCGATGGGCGCATCCCGACACCAGCGTCACCCCGTGTGGATGCCGGATATACATCACCAGTTCATCGTCGAACGGGTCCGGGACGGGTGCTTCGGCCGTGCCGCAAAGCAAGTTGGCATTCAGCGTTTCGTAGCTGGTATATTGTTCGATACGCGGCAACAGCCACACATTGTCGCATATCTCTGTGGGGATATCGACAAACGAAAAACGGTGCATGAAGCCGGTCAGGTCAGTACCGATCCCAATGAAACGGCTTTGTCCGGTGGCAATAGAAAACTTTGCATCAAGTGCCTTCGAATGAATCCATATTCGGGCGTGGGCGTTCAGTTCCATAAATGCCTTTAACCCCCCGGTATGGTCGTAATGGCCGTGGCTAATCACCACGTGCGTTATCTTTTGAAGATCTTCGCCTAAAATTGTGGCATTATCGATGAACAAGTTACTTTGCCCCGTATCGAACAAAATATGAATAGAGTCGATTTTCAACAAAAACGACAATCCGTGTTCGGCTTTTAAACCTTGTTTGTAGGTGATGTTGTCGACAAGGGTGATAATTTTGGTTTTCATTGGGATATGTGTACGGGCAAAGTAATTAAAATTTTAATGGTTTGCGTATGCTATAAAATATAGTACTTTCACGAAAAACAGTACTTATGCGAAGAAATTCAATTGTGTTTGTGGCGTTGTTGTTGCCCTTTTTTATGGTTACAGGCCAAAAATCCTTGCTTTGGGAAATCAGTGGCAACGGGATCAAAACTTCATATTTGTTTGGAACCATCCACATGGTTTGTGCCGACGATTTTGCCATCGATGCCAAAGTAATGGATGCTTTCAACCGATCGGATAAGCTGGTTTTGGAAATCGATGTCTCCGATCCGCAAATTATGCAAAAGATGCAAAGTGCGGCCGTAAACAAAAATTTCCGGAATTTTAAAAATGACCTGACCGAAACCGACCGTTTTTTTCTGGACAGCTGTTTTAAGGCCGATCTGAAGGCGGGCATTGACCAATTGGGAATTTTAAAACCCTGGACGTTGATGACGTTTTACAGCATGAGCGTATCTTACGATTGCCCGGATCGCAAACAATACGAAACGGAATTGTCCACATTGGCCAAAAGCCAAAATAAACCCATCGGCCAACTTGAAACGTTGGAGTTCCAACTGGCCATTTTCGATTCTATACCTATGCAAAAACAGATTGATTGGTTGATGGAAACCGTTCGCGAGAAAAATAAAAACCGCGAAATATTTGCCCGAATGATCGCTGCTTACAAGGATCAGGACGTGGAATCGCTCAACCAATTGACGATGGAAGAGGAGGACATGAAGGAATTAGCGCCACGACTGTTTTTCGAACGAAATGGGAACTGGATTCCCGTGATCGGAGAAATGGCCAGGGAACAACCTACCTTTTTTGCTTTTGGCGCCGGTCATTTGGGTGGAAAAGACGGTGTAATCGACCTGTTAAAGCAGAAAGGTTATAAAGTAAAGGCAATTAAATGATTTTACTGTGCCATAGAGAGGTGCTCTTCAGCAATCGTTGACCGGAGGCCCATTAATTAGAAAATCCCTCCGGCCACAAGAGCCGGGGGGATGTAGTGATTTGCATACTCAAATCTGGCGGGGCAAAGATGTGGTTTTGTCTTTTTTTCTGTGTTGGCTTTGGGTTAATAAAACGTTAGGGATTGCCAAGGTTACTTTTTTTCGTTCAAAAATTCTTTGAACCATTCTCCACTATCCTTTACGATTCGTTGCTGGGAGGAAAAATCATTGTAAACCAACCCGAAACGTGGTTCAAACCCTTCACGCCATTCAAAATTGTCCACCAATGTCCATGCGAAATAACCACCTACCGGAACACCTTTCTTGATGGCTTTTTTTGTGACTTTTAATATTTCCTGGTGGTATTTGGTTCTCTCGACGTCGTGAATACGGCCTCCTATGGGAAAATCCGGGAAACAGACCCCGCTTTCGGTCAATATCAGTTGTTTTATTTGCGGGTAATCGGCGTAAAACTTCAATAAATGTTTCAGCCCTTTGGGGTAAACATCAAGGTTCATTAGGTTAAGTTTGGCTTTTCGCAGTGAAGGCGATACTTCGTTGGCAAACAGAATGGGAGGTGTAAGGCTGAATTTGGCCACCACCCTAAAATAGTACTGAAGGCCGATAAAGTCAAAATCAAACCGCATTTTTTCCTTATCGCCCGGCTTCATGTAATGCTCCATAACCGTTAACGCCGGCATTACATCGGTGGGATAGCCCATCCCCAGCAAGGGTTCTAAAAAAAAGCGGTTTAATAACGCCTCAACCCTTTGGGCCGCACGTAAGTTGCGGGGACGAAGGTTTACCGGGCTCACGTACGAACACGATAATGCCGGGCCGCACACCCCGTCCCTTACGTTTTGTTTGACAATGCGCCCGCCTTCGGTCATGCACAACACCGCATGGTGTGCAGCGGGCAGAAAATTGGTAATCCCTTTTCGTCCCGGGGCATGATATCCCATGAAATAGCCCATTCCGGTAAAGGTCATGGGCTCGTTCATGACTATCCAGTGTTTTACACGGTCGCCGAAACGCGTGGTGCATGCATGGGCAAATTCACTGTACCAATCCACGACATCTCGGTTGGTCCACCCTCCTTTGTCTTCTAAAATCTGGGGTAAGTCCCAATGGTAAAGGGTTAGCCAGGGTTCCAGTCCCCGTTTTAGGCATTTGTCTATTACCCGATCATAAAAATCAACCCCTTTGTGGTTGACGGGACCTGTACCATTTGGAAGTATGCGTGTCCATGCCGGAGCAAACCTGAAGGCATTGAAATTGAGATGGGATGCCAGCTTCAGATCGGCCTTGTAGCGATGGTAGAAGTCGGCCGCATCGCCTATTTTGTCCCTGTTTTTCACAATATCCGGTTGCGCCACGAAATGGTCCCATATCGACGGTGATTTATCGGCCATTGTTGCGGCCCCCTCGTTCTGAAATGCACTGATGGTTGTTCCCCAACGGAAATCTTTTCCAAAATCAGACTTTTTTAACACGTCAATTGTTTTGGCAAACTTATCGCATTGACGAACAGTGAAAGTTAATTGAGTGTTAAGGATGACCGGTGTCCTAAATAAAAAAGGCAAGCCATATGGCTTGCCCTATATCTGTTTTGAAAGTGTGCTTTATTCTCTACGCCCCATGTAGATCATGATGTAGTAGAGCAAGGTGGCCAATGACGACAGTGCTGCGATCACATATGTATATGCGGCCCATTTTAAGGCATCTTTGGCATAACCATGGGTGTCGCGGCCGGTGGCACCGCTAGTGGTCAGGTATGCCAATGCCCTGCGGCTGGCATCGATCTCTACGGGCAGCGTAATGAATGCGAACAACGTGAAAATGGCATAACATGCAATGATGATTTGCAAAGCCAAATCAATCGGCAAAAAATTTTGCAACAAAAACGAACCAACGAACATGGCAATGAAGATCACGTTCAATATCTTCCCGCTTACGCTTTGTAACGGTACCAATGCCAAACGCATCCTTAACCAGGCAAAACTGTGGGCATCCTGTACGGCATGCCCACACTCATGGGCCGCCACGGCTGCTGCGGCCACGTTTCGGCCATAATACACGTCGTGGCTTAAGTTTACGGTTTTTGTTTCGGGGTTGTAATGGTCGGTCAGGCTACCTTCGGTCGATACCACGTTCACATTATAAATACCGTGATCACGCAACATCTGTTCGGCTATTTCCCGTCCCGACCGATTCCCGCCCGATGCTATTTGGGAATATTTTTTAAATCGGCTTTTTAATTGCCAGCTGGCAATCAGGCTTAGCACTAAAAAGAAAATAAAAATAAATAACAACATAGCTAACAGTTTTTCTGTAAGTGTACAAAAATCTTGCCGTTCGTGTCAGCCAGCGACGGCAAAGTAAACTTTTGCGGGTGTCCGGAAAGTTCGCCAGAAAGAGAATTGCCAAATTGGCAGAAAATCAGATTTTGGGGATTTTCAGCTTTTGCCCCACGTTTAATTTTGAATTCGGCAGATTATTTAAGGCCATAATATCGGAATTGGTGACCCCGGGATATTTTTTTGCAATTGTCCAAAGATTATCCCCGTTTTTTACCGTATAGTAAGTGTACTCGGTTGTTGGCGGCGATACAAGCGTGCTGTTATTGTTATCCGAAACGGCTGCTGTTGTGTTGCTGATGGTAGCCGGCGGGGTTGTATTTGTTGCAGAAGCGGTATATTGCCCAGTTCTTGATTTTGGGACATAAACCACCAGACGTTGTCCGGTCCTGATAAGGTTGCGGTGAATGTTGTTCCAATATTTCAAGTTGGTCAAACTCACATGATAGCGTTCTGCAATTCCGCCCGGGGTTTCGCCCGCCCGTACGGTGTGGTAAAGCTTGGTCGAGTTGGCCGGCACTTCCGGATCATATGCCATGGACGATGACGGGTTAACTGCCAACTGTTCGTTGTTGAAATATTTGCTTCGGTTGGTTTGGTAGATCGAATCCTCTAACGAAGCAAATGCCATGGCTTGTTCGAATGGCAAACGCAAAGGATAGCTTTTCTTGGTAGTACCGGGAACCACGTCGCGGCGATAGTGCGGGTTCAATTCTCTGATTTGTGAAGTGGAAATGCCCAATACGGCTGATATTTGGTCGAAGTGCAACAACTTATCCACCATTATGGTATCGGTAGCCGGGGGCATCAGTGACGGTCGGGGCAATAGATTATGCTCTTTATAAAAATTCATGGCATAAGTAGCGGCAATAAATGCAGGCACGTAATTCCGTGTCTCGCGGGGCAAAAAATGGTATATCTGCCAAAAATCCCTTTTTCCGCCTGCCCTTCGTATGGCTTTGTTGATGTTTCCCGGTCCGCAGTTATAGGCAGCAATGACCAGATGCCAGTCACCATATATATTGTACAGATCGCTCAGAAAATTGGCCGCAGCTTCGGTCGATTTTGCCACGTCCATCCGCTCATCCACGTACGATGAAATCTCCAGGTTGTAACGTTTGCCGGTGTAATACATGAATTGCCATAAGCCGACGGCACCTGCACGCGACCGTGCGACCGGGTTTAACGCCGATTCGATGATGGGCAGGTACTTGAGTTCCAATGGAATGTTCTTGGAATCCAGCACAGCTTCGAACATGGGGAAATAATATTCCGACATTCCGAGCATTCTTTCTACCTGATCGCGTTTACGGCGAACATAGAAGTCGATGTATCCGCGTATTTTGTCGTTAAATGGAAGCGGAAACGGCGAAACGATTTCGGAAAGACGTTGGATGAACACCGAATCGGGAATATTGCTGCATAAAACGGTGCTGTCGCAAATGATGGTATCGGGTACGAGATCCGATTGGTCTACGATGTTTGCATGCCATTTACCCAGTAAACTGTCCAAACTGTCGTCGTAGGGCAGGTCTGCAATTGTGTCGGTTGCTGCTTGGTCGTTTTGGGCGCTTATCGGGGCCCCCGTTAGGCCAATCACAAAGGCCAAAATCGTAATCCGGATCGTTTTCATCATCTTTTAAAAACTAATGTTTACCTGTAAACCAATTGTCGGGCTTTGCCATCCCAGGTTGTCACGCGATGTTTGTATATCGGGGAACACCTTTATGGCCAAATCGTCCGACACGTCGTAATTAAAAAAGTGTGCGTCCACACTTGCATCAATCATGCTAAGCACATAAACACCCGCCAACCCGATAATGCAAAGGTCGCGGTTGCGCTTGTAATAGGTCCGCCGGTTCTTTAACGCATTCTGGAACCATGTGGCATAAGTTGTTTCCACTTGTTCAACCGTCAAACCTGACTTCATGCTTTTTTCCACGATGGTTACGTAGCTTTTGTTGGCGGGGTCGCGGATGATAAAGTCGCGATAAGCGTTTTTATACAATGTGTAATATTTCTGGTTGAAAGACAACCCGTATACAACTCCCCCCAACGCCGCATAAACTACCGGGATTTTCCAATATTTTTTGTTGTAGGCCTGCCCCAAACCGGGAAAAACCGCTGCATACAACGTCGCCTTGTGGGGCGAATGGAATTCATCGGTTTGTTTGGGGATAACCTGAACCTCTTGTCCCGGGGCAGGCACCAATAGTGTATCGGTTTGTGCCTGTAGGCCAACCGAAGCCAAAAGGAACCCTAACAGTATCCCCGTTTTTACAGATATTCTTGATACGGCCTTCAATGGAAAAGGTTATCTTTTATTCTATAACGAATTGGCTTTGTCGAGGACGGCAATAATCTTTTCCAACTCATCATCGGACCGGAAAGGGATCACGATTTTTCCCTTGCCATCATCGCCGCGTGAAAACTGGATGTTGGTTTTGAAAAAATTCGAAAGCTGTTGTTTTAGCTTTTTATATTCCTCTGGCATCACCGTTTTCTCTTTTTTGGGAGCTTCTTCTTCAACGGGTTTTTCTGCGGGTTCTGACGTGAGTTCGCGAACGACTTCTTCGACCTTGCGGACCGAAAAATCATATTCCAGTATTTGTTCGTAGATCATCAACTGGGTTGCGGGATCTTCAATGTTGATGATGGCACGGGCATGTCCCATGGATATTTGTTTTTCGCGTAACCCGAGCTGGATTTCGGCGGGCAGCTTCAATAACCGCAAATAGTTCGAAATGGTCGACCTTTTTTTGCCTACTCGTTCCGAGAGGCTCTCTTGGGTGAGGTTGCATTCTTCTATCAACCGTTGGTAGCTGATGGCCACTTCAATGGGGTCAAGGTCTTCGCGCTGGATGTTCTCCACCAATGCCATCTCCAGCATGGTGTCGTCGTCGGCGGTGCGCACGTAAGCGGGTACTTTATCGAGTCCCGCGATTTTTGCGGCACGAAAACGGCGCTCTCCCGCGATGATTTGGTACTTGTTCTCTCCAAGTTTTCGCAGGGTAAGCGGCTGGATGATGCCAATTTCACGGATACTTTGGGCCAGTTCGGCCAGTTTTTCTTCGTCGAAACGGGTACGGGGCTGGAAGGGGTTAGCCTCAATAGTCGAAATTTCAACTTCGTTGATCGAAGCCGACGGTTTGGCTTTTTGCAGTTCATCGGCATTTTCAATCAGCGCGCCGAGGCCTCTTCCCAATACATTTTTCTTTGCCGTCATTTCTTTTGGTAAACTTGATATAGATGGGTGTTTTACCCTGTATGGTTTTAAAAAACGTACCCTTGCCATGTAAATTGTGCAAGGGTTTATAATATTAAAGGCAAAATGGGTTTTGCCTTTATTGGTTACGTTCTATCAGCTCTTGTGCAAGGTTCAGATAATTGGTGGCACCTTTCGATACGGCATCGTACATCACAACTGCTTTGCCATGGCTTGGGGCTTCGCTCAGCTTAATGTTGCGGGTAATGATGGTGTTGAATACCATGTCCTGGAAGTGATGCTGGACTTCTTCCACTACCTGGTTCGAAAGTCTTAATCTTGCGTCGTACATGGTCAGTAAGAAGCCTTCTATTTTCAGTTCCGGGTTTAACCGTCCCTGGATGATTTTTATGGTGTTGAGCAATTTGCCCAATCCTTCGAGGGCGAAATACTCACACTGGACCGGAATGATCACTGAATCGGCGGCCGTCAATGCGTTAACGGTGATCAATCCCAACGATGGGGAACAATCGATTAAAACATAATCATAATCGTTACGGATTTTTTCCAGCACGTTTTTTAATACCTTCTCGCGGCTGGGCAGGTTGAGCATTTCGATTTCGGCACCTACCAAGTCGATGTGCGAAGGCATGACGTGCAACAGGTCGAATTCCGTATGCAGAATGGCGTCCTTTGGGTCGGCATTGTCCACGATGCACTCGTAAATAGAAGTCTCTATGGTTTTAAGGTCGAACCCTAATCCCGATGTGGAGTTGGCCTGCGGGTCGGCATCAACCACAAGCACTTTCTTTTCCAAAACGGCCAAACTGGCGGCCAAGTTAATGGCGGTGGTGGTTTTGCCTACACCTCCCTTTTGGTTGGCAAGAGCGATGATTTTCGACATATTGGCTGGATGATTTGTTTGTTGTGCTATTTACGAAATTACGAACCTTCTTTTTGGAATGCCAAAGTTAATCTTTTATTAAAAATCATAACCATATGTGCGTGAAAAATGCTAAATGTGCAGTCAATAAGACGCTTATGCGGCTATTCTGCATAGTCGGGTATCTTGGCCAAACATTCCTGCAACAAATGGTTCTTGTCGATCGGCACTACGCCTGGTTTTTCACAAACCATGCCTCCCGCCATGTTGGCAATCTGGGCCACCAACGGGATTGGGAGTCCCGATGCGAGGCATAACGCACTTACGCTGATGACCGTATCGCCGGCCCCCGATACATCGGCAATGTTGCGTACCTGGGCGGGAAAGAACGCATGGTTGTTGTGTCCGCAGATAAAAACGCCTTGTTCGGCCATAGTGACCATAATATGCTGCGTACCCGTTTGTTCAAGGTAAGATTTTGCGGCTTTTTCAATGGCAGTTTTATCGCTTTTGGCAAACTCAATGCCCAACCCCTCCTTAAACTCTTTTAAGTTGGGCTTGAAAAAGGAAACCTCTTTATACGCCAGGAAGTTGCGTTTCTTCGGATCGACCAAAGTGGGGATATTGAGGGTTTTGGCAAAATTTACAATGCCCTCGATGACCGTGGGGGTTATGACGCCTTTGTCATAATCTTCAAATACAATTGCATCTATTTTTTCGTTTTCCACTATTTGCCTTACTTTCCCAATCAACCGGTTTTCCAATTGAGGTGAAATCCGGGTGCTGTCTTCTTCGTCAACCCTGAGTAAATGATGGGTTTGGCTGATGAGGCGTGTTTTTACCGTGGTGATGCGGGTACTGTCTTTGATGATGCCGTGTCCGGAAAGGCCGTTTTCCGTAAGAAGGGAATCCAATAGCTTGGCCTTTTCGTCATCGCCAATGATGGTGCAGAGAATTGGGGTTGCGCCCAATGACCGTATGTTGAGGGCCACGTTCCCGGCTCCTCCCAACCGGGCTTCGTGAGTGGCCTTTGACAGGATGGGAACGGGGGCCTCCGGCGAAATGCGGGTTACTTCGCCCCATACGTAAGCGTCAATCATCACATCGCCGACGATGAGGATGTTCTTTTTTGCAAAACTTTCAAATATGTGGATGAGTTGGTCGCGCATTGCTTGTGTTATTGTTTGTTTTTTCTGGTATAATCGACAAATGAATATTTAAACTCTGTTTTCGGGTCGTCGTTCACGTCGGTTCTCGCTGTTTCCGTCCATTGGGTATAATCGACATGGGGGAAAAACGTGTCGGCTTTTTCGAATTGGCGATGGATGAACGTGAGTTTCAGTTGGGTGGCCAAGGGCAGGAATTCACGGTAAATGCTGGCGCCACCGATCACGAACAGCGTATGCCCGTCTCCGCAGTTGGCAACGGCTTCCTGTACCGACGATACGGTCACGGTGCCTTCAGCTTTGTAAGCCTGGTTGCGTGTCAGTAGTAGGTTGACGCGGTTTGGAAGGGCACCTTTGGGCAACGATTCAAAGGTTTTTCTACCCATGACGATGGTATGGCCCGTGGTAAGGGCTTTAAATCTTTTCAAGTCGGCAGGGATGTATGCCAATAGATCGTTTTCATATCCAATGGCATCGTTTTTCGCCAATGCGGCAATTATCACAATTTCCATGTGAGATAACGTAACGGTTAAACAGCTATGTCGCCTTTGATGTGTGGATGAGGGTCGTAGTTTTCGAGCGTGAAGTCACTGTAGTCGAAATCGAAAATGTCAGTGATGTCCGGGTTGAGCCTCATCTGCGGAAGAGGTCTTGGTGCCCGTGCAAATTGTGTCTTTACCTGTTCGATGTGGTTGGTATAGATATGGGCATCACCCAGTGTATGCACAAAATCACCGGGTTTAAGGCCGGTGATCTGGGCCATCATCATTGTAAGAATGGCGTAAGAGGCAATGTTGAACGGCACGCCCAGGAACACATTGGCACTACGTTGGTACAACTGGCAGCTCAATGTGCCGTTGGCCACATAAAACTGGAACAATATATGACAGGGCGGTAACTGCATCTGGTCGATCGAAGCGACGTTCCACGCGCTGACGATGTGGCGTCGTGAATCGGGGTTTTTCTTGATAGAGTCGATCGTTTGGGTAATCTGGTCGATGTGGCCTCCTTGGTAATCGGGCCAGGAACGCCATTGGTAGCCGTATACCGGGCCTAGCTCACCGTCGGGTTTCGCCCATTCGTTCCAGATGCGCACGCCGTTGTCCTGCAAATATTTTATGTTGGTACTGCCCTTTAGGAACCAAAGCAATTCATAAATGATCGATTTCAAATGAAGCTTTTTGGTCGTTACCAATGGGAAGCCTTCAGAAAGGTCAAACCGCATTTGATGGCCAAACACGCTGATGGTGCCGGTCCCGGTGCGGTCTTCTTTCATTACGCCTTCGTTGAGCACACGTTGGCATAAATCTAAATATTGCTTCATTATTGCGTGGTTTTGGTGGGTAAAAATAGACAATTTTGCCGAAACCGTTTTGTTGGATTAAATTAGCGGTTTTGCATTTTTCAAAATCGTTATATGTAGCCATGGGGAAAGGGAATTGGCGGAAATTGTGGAGTGACGTGAAAGAGAGTATCTCAGGATCGGAGCGTGATTTTACAGATATTCCCATGGGCAAAGCAATACTTCTGTTGGCCGTGCCGATGGTATTGGAAATGGTGATGGAATCGGTATTTGCCGTGGTCGATATCTTTTTTGTGTCAAAACTGGGTGCCGATGCGGTTGCGGCAGTGGGCCTTACCGAATCAGTGATGACTTTGGTCTATGCCGTGGCTTTTGGGTTGGGCCTGGCGACCACGGCTTTGGTGTCGCGGCGTGTCGGTGAAAAAAAGCCCAAAGAAGCGGCACGTCAGGCTGTACAGGCTATTATTACCGCTTTGGCCGTTTCGGCACTTATTGCTGTTCCCGGAGTTGTATTCTCCGATGAATTGCTATTGTTGATGGGAGCTTCGACACAGCTTGTCGAAAATTATGGAAATTATGCGGCCATCATGCTCGGGGCCAACGGTATCGTGATGCTTCTGTTTGTATGCAATGCGGTATTTCGCGGGGCCGGGGATGCGGCCATGGCCATGCGTGTGTTATGCATCGGCAATTTGGTCAATATCGTGCTTGATCCTTTGTTGATATTTGGCATAGGACCTTTTCCCGAAATGGGGGTGGCGGGTGCGGCCGTGGCTACCAACATTGGGCGTGGACTGGCCGTGCTTTACCAGTTGTACGTGTTGTTTTGGGGAAAAGCAAGGGTCGACATCTCAAAGGTGTCGTTTAAACCTAGTTTCAAGCATATCAGACATTTGCTGAATATTTCGCTGGGGGGTATCGCTCAGTCGCTTATTGCCACGTTGAGCTGGATTTTCATGATGAGGTTGATCTCCCGTTTCGGGAGCAGTGCGGTGGCTGGATATACCATTGCGATCCGTATTATCGTGTTTGCGCTGCTGCCTTCATGGGGGTTGAGCAATGCTGCATCAACTTTGGCGGGACAAAATCTGGGTGCCAATCGTCCCGAACGTGCAGAAAAGGCAGTTTGGTCGGTGGCGCGTATTAATTTTATTTGCATGGGGTTGATCGGCCTGGTGCTGATTATTTGGCCACGGTTGTTTTTTTCTGTATTTACAGGTGACCAGGCTATTATCGATGCCGGAATACCCTGTTTACGGATTGTTTCATACGGGTTTGCTTTTTATGCGGCAGGGATGGTGATGACGCAAGCTTTTAACGGTGCCGGCGATACGCGAACTCCTACGTGGATCAACATCATTGCGTTTTGGATTATTGAAATACCTCTTGCCTGGCTGTTGTCGGTCCACCTCGAATGGAACCAGCACGGAGTGTATTACGGGATCGTGATAGCCGAATCGTCGCTTACCGTCATTGCGTTGTTCATGTTTATGAAGGGAAATTGGAAAAAGCAACAAATATAAAAGCCTACTTGCGGGATTGTTTTGTTAAATTTTGGGTTTGGGAAAATTTTATTGCGCTTTCATAGAGGTAGCCATGTTGTCATGGCAGATTTTTTGGAAAAGTATGAGTGATTTGTATACAATGGGTTGTAATTTCCGTTGACAGCATGTATTTTAGAGGTTGCTAACTTGCATTTGCCTAACCCATGATTTGTAAACCCTTGTTTTTGACGCTGATCATTTGCGTATCCCATCAGATTCTACAGGCCCAGACTTCCATTAACCAAACTCCTGTGGGCATTGCCCTTGCGGGTTGTGACGCAGCCAGTGCCCGTGATCTGTGCCTGCTGGCAAACCCCGGTAATTTGGCATTGGCGGCACCCCGTTCGGCTACATTATTTTTCGAAAACCGATATGCTTTAAAAGAACTGTCGACAAAGGGGCTTGCATTTGCCTATTCCGGAAAGTATGGATCGGCGGGAGTCGTGTTGGCAAATTTCGGGTTCGATGTTTTTCGTACCTCACGGTATGGATTGGCCTACGGGCGCTCGTTCGCCAATAAGAAAGTGTCTGCGGGGTTTCAATTAAACATGCACGACGACTATCAGGCGGGTGCAGGGCACTTTACCACGTTGTTTTCGAACGTGGGCGCCATTTATCAGGTCTCCTCCAGGCTGTTGCTTGGGGTCCATTGCTGCAACCCCGAACAGGCCACGGTGAAATATCCTGGGTTTGAAATGGCTCTTCCCACTTATTTCGAATTGGGAGGGAATTGGCAATTGTTTTCCCATACCCGTGTGCTGACCGAAGTGGAGCAATATGTCGATCTACCGATCAGAATTGGGTTTGGCATCGAATCGTCGATTGATGACAAGGTGTTTTTGCGGGGAGGCTACCGGGTCACAGATAATGAGTTTTCATGGGGGATGGGTGCCAGGTTCGGTAATTTATCCGCCGACTGCGGGTTTGCCTACCAAATGCCGCTGGGGCTTGTCAGTATGGCATCTGTGTTGTGGAACTTCACTCCCAAAAGCCATTGATATGTTTCGCAGGGCAATAATTCTGGGCGGATCGTTTTTGTTGGGTTTTGCTTCCTTGGCCCAAGAGCCGGTTTTGCCTGTCGATGATGTGGCGCAATGGATGGAGGAATTGGCAGAAGAGGGCCATGACGTTGACGACGACGAACATATTGATGTTTTATACCGTTTGGCACAGTCGCCCGTCAATTTGAACAAGGCCACGCGGCAAACCATGTCGCAGTTCTTTTTCCTCTCCGAGCTTCAGATCGAAAGCCTTATGTACTACATGTACGAAAACGGCCCTTTGCTCACCGTTTACGAATTACAAGGCGTGGAAGGTTTTGATGAGAAGACCATTCGTTGGTTACTGCCGTTCGTGGTCGTGGAACCTGTCGGCCAGCCTTCCCCTGTTACCGGTTATACGTTGGTACGCGGGCAAATGCCGGTTGAAACAGCGCGAGGGTACTTGCCCGGCGGTGCGTATGCGGGATCGAAGCATAAAGCGTTTGCCAAGGCCGAGATCGATGCCGGCAAATGGCAATTGGGCGTCGCGGCCGAAAAGGATGCGGGCGAACCGGTATTTTCCGGCCAAATTAACGGGTTTGACCATCACGGGGGGTATTTGCAGTGGAATCCGGATAAGAGGAATCTGGCAACACTTGTGGTGGGCGATTTTCGTTTGGCCTCGGGCCATGGACTGGCCTTATCCACTGCAATGAGCATGGGCAGAGGAGCTGCACCTGCCAACATACGCGTACGCAACCGGACTTTACACGGTTATGCATCGGGCGATGAGATACGGTTTTTTAGGGGTGGGGCTGCAAAGGTGAATGTCGGCGGACATATGGCCGTTACGCCTTTTGTGAGTTTTAAAAAGGTGGACGGTATGTTCGGCAACGATTCTTCCGGGCTGGCTTCCATATCGCTTACCGGATTGCACCGTACCCAAACGGAGTTGGGGCGTCGGCACAACGTGGGCGAATCGATGGCCGGGAGTCTGTTTTCGGCGTCGTTCAAACGGCTGTTTGTCGAGGCAGGGTATTTTCGGTATGAATTGGAAAAGCCGTTGCTTCCATCGTCGCAACTGTACCAGATTTACGATTTTACGGGCCGGAGCATTCAAACGGCATGGGCGTCGTACACCCAGATGATGCGGAAGGCGGTACTGGGAGGCGAGTGGGCCGTGATGGATTTTGGACGGTTGGCCGTCAGCCAGTCGTTTACTTGGGAACCCGATGGGAAATTTGCCTTGGCCCTTCGTTTCCAGCATTTTGCCTTGGGTTACTGGAGCCCATACATGTCTCCGGGTGCGCGCAACGCCAACCCGTCGGGTGAGACCAACGTGTATGCCGGCTTCCGGTTACGGCATTCCCGTTACGTAGAATCGGCGGGTTATGCGTTTTTTTACCAAAATAAATGGCTGCGGTACCTGGTGGATGCGCCGTCGGAAGGATTTGAGGGATTGTGGCGCACGCAACATTCTGTGTCGAAAAGCTTTGTCCAGGCCGTGCAGATGAAATGGCGGCACTCACTAAAAAATTATTCTGAAGGACAAACTCCGTCGTTTGGGTTGCAGGGGGTGAGGCAGTATAACATCCGGTGGAACGGCGATTTTTCACCAGCTCCGGTATGGAGGCTTGTGACCCGTGCCGAAGCGGCCGTTTATTCGCCTCAACATGGCCGTACGTCACAGGGTGTCATGCTCAATCAAAATGTAGCTTATCGGTCGGTATCGGGCAAGTGGTCGCTGGATTTCCGTTATGGCATTTTCCGTACCGACGACTACAACAGCCGCATTTATGTGTACGAGCCCGATGTCAGATATGCGTTTTCGGTGCCGTCGTGGTCGGGACGTGGGGCACGCACGGTGTTTGTGGCCCGATGGGCCCCTCATCGCAACTGGGATGTGTATGTCCGATGGGCGAACGTAAAATATGCCGATAGAACCCAGACGGGTTCGGGGTATGATTTAATCGATAAACCTTACAGGAACGAAGTAAAGCTTCAGGTGATATACAGTTTCTGGCGTAAGGGGACGGTGCCGCGTGGAAATGAACCGGATTTGTAAGTGGCTTTTTTGACGGGGATATAAATTGCTTGTTGCCGATGAGTTACATTGTGAGGCTGTCGGTTTCCGATGGTTTGTAATGCATCTTATCGGGACAGGTTGATGATGTATGCGTTTTTTACTTTCTCGACCATAAAGGTCTCTATTTCTTTGCCCGTAACGGCATACTTTGGTTTCAATTGATCGAAAGACGAGTCATTTTTAAATCTGTCAGAATTGACCAACATGCCTAATGGATTTTTGCTTTTCAGGTTATGTCCCGAACATTTAAGGGCATTGTCTATATATGGTTAGATTCGAGTATGTCCAGGGAATCAATTTTGTGGCAAGTTTCTAATTCTTTCCGGATGGTGGTGACATCGATGTCCATTTTTCCCCTTTATGACTTTGCCAACGTATAAAATCAAAATCTTCGCTCTGACGGTGTTCTATTTGTAAAGACAAAGCCGTGCCGCCACAAGGATGTAGGGTTGGATCGAATTCATTTTGGAAACGGATTCGATCGCATGTTTTGCCTTTTCGACTAATGCATTATCCATATTGGGCAGCTATGTCTGTTCGGTGTACAAGGATTGAAGAAGGTCGATATTTGACAGATCCTCCTGAAATTGCCTTTTTGTTATGCCAATAGTAAAGTTGTGGCAACGAAATAAACTGTTTTGGGTATGTTCCTTTCTCAAAGCCAAACAGCCTTTTAGTGGGTATTTTTAGGCTGCAGTTCGTTTGAAGATTGAAATTCCATTAAAATGGCCGCAAGAAATGGAATCTATAGCCTGCAACGCGTTTTCTCCTGCCTGCAGAATGTTTGCCGCAGCTTTGCCGCACATTTTCTGTTGTCTGCAGAATATTTGCCGTAGATCTGCAGTGCGTTTTCTGTTACCTGCAGAACATTTGCCGCAACCTGGCAGCGTATCTTCTGCTGTATGCATGAGATTTGTTGCAGATCTGCGGCGAGGTTTCTTTCCAAAGTTTTCCGTTGCGGCGAAGATACTTTAATGCTTATCGATAATCGACTTGAATTCGGCCAGTAACGATGGGTCCTTTTCCACGGCGTTCCCAATCACCAGCAGATCGGCGCCGGCGTTGCAGGCACTGGCCACTTTTTCGGGAGTATTAAGGCCTCCGCCGATTATCAGGGGAATGTCCAGTGCTCCTTTCACTTCACTGATCATGGCGGGAGGAATGGGGTTCAACGCACCACTGCCGCCATCCATGTAAATCATTTTCATGCCCAGATATTGTCCGGCCAAGGCGGTGGCCACGGCAATATCGGTCTTGGCGGGAGGAATGGGCATGGTGTTGCTCATATATTGCACTGATGTGACATTGCCGCCGTCGACGAGCATGTACCCGGTGGGGATGACCTCTATGTTGGTCTGGCGGAGGATTGGGGCCACGACCACGTGGTTGCCGATGAGGAATTCGGGGTTACGTCCCGAAATGAGGGAGATGAACAGGATGCCGTCGGCCTGCGGGGCCAGTTGCAACAGGCTTCCCGGATACAGGATGACGGGTATTGGGATATGCCGTTTCAGCGTCTCTACCAATTGGGCCGTGTTCCCCTGCACCAGGCTGCCGCCTACCATTACCAGGTCGGGGCGAGTACGTCCGATCAATCCAATGGCCTTGTCCAGTTTGTCGCCTTGGTATTTGTCGGGGTCGAGCAGGTAGGCCAATTGCTTTCTGCCGTCGGCAATTTTGGTGTATATGGATTGAAGGATGGACATGCGCTTGTAGAATGTGTAACTTCAGAAAGCCGCAAGTTAACAAATGGTGCGCAAACTACCGCACCGTGCGGCTTACATTGACAAATGTGAGGATGTAATGGTCGTTTACGATGCCGGTAAGCGTCACCGCCTGGGGCTCGCCATTTCTCACGACCACGGCCCCAATGGAAAATTCCGGACGGGTTATGGCAAACGGTTCCAGCAACAGTTCGTCCCTGAACGACACATCTGTTTTCCCCCACCATTTGTACAAAGCTTCTTTGGCGCACCAGCAAACGGTCTGGTAAGTAACGGTGTCGTCGGCAGGGGCATGGCTCATTTCGGGATCGTTCATAAAACGGTCGGCAATTTTTAAAATGCGCACGGAAGGGTACTCGATGTCGATGCCGATGACATGGGTCGGGTGCAATGCCACGGCGGCAAAACCTTTGGTGTGGGTAATGCTGATTTTCATCGGCGAATTGGCCAAAAACGGCGCACCGCTGGGGTGATAGCCGATTTGGGGCGGCGTGCCGGTAAGCTGTTGGATCAGGATCCGTACTGCCAGCCATTCGCACTTTCGTTGGTCGCGTACAAATGATGCCAATTGACGGTCATCCTCGTTGGTCAGGCTGACCATCTGGCGCAGTTCGCCGGCGTTTTCGTCAATGCGCCATACGCCCACTGTCCCGTTGTGCCCGGTTGTTTTCTGATATACCAAAGGCATGGCCGGTTATTTTTTCCATTCGAACGATTCCATCAGGTGCACGATATCCTTTTTCACGAAATCGATCACCGGAGCCAGGGAATCTTTGTTAGGAATGACGTTGAAATAGAGCGACCCGCGCACAAAATGGCGGATGCTGTCGGTCATGTAAAACTGCACCGACGAGGCGGCATCGCCTTTTATTTCGTATAAAATGCCGTACACGTCTTTTTCGGGATTGTTAAACACGCGTTCATTAATGGCATCGGCCTTAATGGTGTGCTTGTAGGCCAAATGGCGGCTGTCTTCCTCTATCATTTCCAGGTTGCCGTTTACCCGTTTGTAGCTCATGTGTACTTTGGCCTTGTACTGTGGATAGTCGAGGTTTACCCAGTAAGGTTCGGCATTGGGTTCCAGATCGGGAACCACTTTTGCGTAGGTGGGATATTCGAATTTGTAGGGGAATGTGGTGTCGAACGCACAGTATTCGTGTGCCGGAAACTCAATGCGGAAATAGCCCCTTGGTTTGGGGGTGGTGGCGTTGCGGCACGATACTACGATGAAAAGCATCAAAATGATTGTTGCCAACGGGACTACGTGTGTCAATATTTTCATGTGTGTTTGTTTTTACTGTTTGCTTCTGCAACGCAAAATGTGCCCTTGCACATGGCTGCGGGCGGTGTTTAATGCAGGAAAGGATCCTGCCGTCACTGTTTATTCCCGATGGGCTTTGTGGTAAACTTTACCTTTTTGATCCGTCGGTTGTCGGCCGACACGACGGTAAAGTGATAATCGCGGTACTCGATGGTTTCGTTCTTCTTGGGGATTTCTCCTTTGATTTCCAGCAACAACCCTGCCAGTGTTTCCGCGTCGCCTTCTACGTCTTCGAACACATCGTCGCTGGTGTTGGTAACCTTGTGGAAATCGTTGAGCAATGTTTTCCCTTCAAAGATGTACGATCCGTCGGGCAATACGCTGTAGTTGACCTCTTCGTCGTCGGTTTCGTCACTGATGTCGCCCACTATTTCTTCTAAAATATCTTCAAGGGTAACAATGCCTGCCGTTCCTCCATATTCGTCGACCACAATGGCCAAATGGATCTTCTTCGATTGGAATTCGGCCAACAGATCATTGATCTTTTTTGTCTCGGGGACAAAATAAGCCGGCCGGATGGTCTTTTGCCATTCAAAACCGGTCGGTTCATCGAGGTGGGCCAACAGGTCTTTCACGTACAGTACGCCTTTTACGTTATCGGGGGTTTCTTCGTAAACCGGTATGCGCGAATAACCCGATTCCACGATCACGGCCAAAACTTTGTTATAGTCGCTTTTGCAGTCCAGATCGATCACGTCCACGCGCGGGGTCATGATTTCACCCACATAGATATTGCCAAATTTCACAATGCCTTCCAGGATGTCTTTTTCGTCCGTCAGCTCGTTGGCCGTGAGTTCAAGCGCCTGTGAAAGCTGGTCCATCGACAGGCTTTTTACTTTGCGCGACAACCGGCGGTTGACCAGGTTGGTCGACGATACCAGAATAAATGCCAATGGTTTGGTGACCTTGCGGGCTCCCATTATCGGAAACGCCATGAAACGGGCAAATTTGTTCGCAAAACGCGTGGCATATACTTTAGGCAATATTTCTCCGAAAAAGAGGATGACGGAGGTAATGACCACCGCTTCGAAAAGGAATTTGGCCCATGCCATTTCCCCGAAATCGGAGGCCGCCGTGAGGCCAAAGGCCAATAGCATGACGATGCCCACGTTGATGAAATTGTTGGCGATCAAAACGGTGGCCAACAACCATTCGGGTTGTTCAAGGTGTTTAAGCAGTACGTCGCTGTTTTTCGATTTATCCTTGCGTAACTGGTCGATGTCGGCCGGGCGTAAAGAAAAAAACGCTACTTCGGAGCCCGAAATAAGCGCTGAAAAGATCAACAACACCAACGCTACCACAAAAGCGATGGTTCCTGTGGTTCCGGGTGCGTGAAACGAAATGTGTGGGATTAATTCTGAAATCGATTGTAACGAACTATCTGCTTCCAATGATTAACGTGTTGGTGAGACAATTAAAACGGCAGGTCGTCTTCCTGGCCTCCGCCTCCAAAAGGATCGTTCTCGGGCATAAACGGCTGGCTGCTGTCGCCGAATGTGGTTGGGGCATTGTATTCAGTGGTCGGATATGGTTGCTGGTTGCCGGTCGGAGTGGTTTGTCCGGCCGGTGCGGGAGCATCGCTCCTGCGGCCCAGTAAAACCAAGTTGTCGGCATAAATCTCTGTGATGTAACGTTTGTTGCCGTCTTTGTCGTCGTAGGATCGCGAGCGTATCTTTCCTTCTATATAAACCTGGGTCCCCTTCTTTACATACTTTTCGGCGACTTGTGCCAATCCCCGCCACAGTACGATGTTGTGCCATTCCGTTCTGTCGGGAATGGTTTGTCCCGTACGGGTGGTATATCCGCGTTCGGTCGTGGCAAGCGTAAAGTTGGCCACGGCCACGTTATTCTCTAAATAACGTACCTCGGGGTCGCGGCCCACGTTTCCAACTAAAATCACTTTATTTACCGCCATGTGAGTTGAGCGTTTTTTGATAGTTGGCTAAATTACAAAAAGAATTGGGTTTGTCAAATCAATGTTGTATGGCGATGGGGTGCGTCAAAACTTATTGGCCAGATAATCGGCAATTGGTTTGGGAAACGCATAGTTGGCCAAGTCTTTCGGATCGACGGCCATCCATTTGGATGGTGATGTTTCCTGCGAAGCAGGCTTTAAATGGGTGAAGGATAACAACAGGGTTTGGTGTGAAAGCAAATGTTTGGTCCTGTTGATCGATACCACCTCAACGGGATCGTCATTGCTTACCAGCCCGGTTGCCAGCATCACCAATTCCGCATCGTTCAGTTCTTTTTCCGATTCAACCAACGGAAGCTCGAACAAGTTCCTCCAAATGTCGTTGTCGTGCCTTTGTGCAATGAAAAGGAGATTGTCATATGAAACCAATATGTAATTGAGGTGTCGCATGCGCGTTTGTGTTTTGCGCGATTTGACGGGGAGTTGTGATTGGATGCCCAATCTTCGTGCCCCGCAGAATGGTTGCAGGGGGCATTGGTCGCACAACGGGTTGGCGGGACGGCACACCAGGGCCCCCAGTTCCATCATGGCCTGGTTGTGGCTGCCTGGCTGCAGCGGATCGAGCAACTGGTCGGCCAGGCGTTGGAATGCTTTTTTACCTTCGTTGTTGTCAATGGGGGTATCTATCCCAAACAACCGGGCAATGACGCGGTATACGTTGCCATCGACCGCGGCGTGGGGCAGATTGAAAGCCAGCGAGGCAATGGCCGCAGCGGTATAATCGCCAATTCCTTTGAGAGACCTTATTTTCTTGTAAGTATCAGGGAACCGGCCCTGGTGTTGTGACATGATTTGTTGTGCAGCCTGGTGCATGTACCGGGCACGCGAATAGTAGCCCAGACCCTGCCACAACTTTAACAGTTCGTCGAGATTGGCCGCCGCCAACTTGCCTACTGCCGGGTATTCCTGTGTGATGCGTAAATAATAAGCGGTACCTGTGGTAACCTGTGTTTGTTGAAGTATGATTTCCGAAATCCAAATCAAATACGGATCGTTTGTATCCCTCCAGGGTAGGTTGCGGTGGTTTTGAAGATACCATGCAACCAACCTTTTGCTAATGCCTTCCATCGTTAAAAATTTGTGTAAAAATAGTTTAAATGTTTTTTTAAATTCAGAAGTTGATATATCTTTGCATTCCTGATTTTTAAAAAAACGATCTGCAATTAGTTGATAATTAAATATTTTACAGAAATGACAAAGGCTGATATCGTAAACGAGATTTCGAAGACAACCGGAATTGAAAAGGTTACCGTTCAAAAAACTGTTGAGGCTTTCATGGACAGCATCAAGGTGTCGTTGGTGAAAGGCAAAAACGTGTATCTTCGTGGCTTCGGTAGCTTTGTGGTGAAAAAAAGGGCTGAGAAAACCGCCCGTAACATTTCAAAAAACACCACCATTATCATTCCCGAACACTTCATTCCCTCGTTCAAGCCATCTAAAACCTTTACCGGTAAGGTGAAGAACAACGTGAAGTAACATTCGTTTAACCTTTCAAAAAATTAAGCTATGCCAAGCGGAAAGAAAAGAAAAAGGCACAAGATGGCTACGCACAAGCGTAAAAAGAGACTAAGAAAAAACCGTCATAAGAAAAAGAAATAACTCTTTTTCTGCCGTAAAATTTATAGACAAACAGGAGGACGATTCTCCTGTTTGTTCTTTGTAGATGGTATTACAAGGATCGTTACTGCGAAGGCAGGACGAACACTTAAAAACGTTCTTTGAATAAATATTTTTCCATACGTGAGTGCAGAACTGTTTGTTGACGTAACTCCCGAAGAAATAACGATTGCCCTCTTTGAGGACAAGCGTTTGGTTGAATTAAGGAAAGAGAAAAGTAACATTCAATTCCAGGTAGGTGATATTTATCTTGCCAAGATAAAAAAGATTATGCCTGGTTTGAACGCGGCTTTTGTGGATGTGGGTTATGAGAAGGATGCTTTTTTGCATTACCTCGACCTAGGCCCCCAAGTCAAAACCCTCCAAAAATTCCTTAACTCGGCCCGATCGAAAAAGGGAGCCGTGGCGTTCGGCAAACTGAAACCTGAAAACGACATTAATAAGGATGGTGCCATATCCGAAGTATTAACCGCAGGCCAAGAGATATTGGTCCAAATTGCCAAAGAACCGATCTCGACCAAAGGGCCCAGGCTCACCTCCGAACTTTCCATTGCAGGACGCGACCTGGTGTTGATGCCCTTCTCCGACAAAGTATCGGTGAGCCAGAAAATAGAATCGGCAGAAGAACGCGCCCGGTTAAAGCGTCTTTTGCAAAGTATCAAACCAAGAAATTATGGGGTAATTGTTCGTACCATGGCCGAAGGAAAACGTGTGGCCGAACTCGACCAAGAGCTGAAAACACTGGTAAAGCATTGGGAAGAGTCTATCTCCCGGATCAAAGACGTCAAGGCTCCAGGCCTGGTCGTCGGCGAAATCGGGCGAATTACCGCATTGTTGAGAGACATCCTCAATCCTTCGTTTAACAGCATTATGGTGAATGATCCCGCTATTTACCGCGAAATCAAGGAATATGTGACCTTGATCGCTCCCGACCGCCAAGGTATTGTAAAATTGCACAGGGGCAATGTTTCCCTGTTCGAACAGTATGGTGTGTCAAAACAGGTGAAATCATTGTTTGGCAAAACGGTTTCATTTAAAAGCGGCGCGTACCTTATTATCGAACACACCGAAGCTTTGCACGTAATTGACGTGAACAGCGGCAATCGCTCTAAATCGGCTACAGATCAGGAAACCAACGCTCTGGAGGTAAACCTGGCTGCTGCCGATGAAATTGCCCGCCAGCTTCGGTTACGCGATATGGGCGGAATTATCGTGGTGGATTTTATAGATATGCAGCAAAACGAACACAAGCAAAAAGTGTTTGAGCGCATGAAGGAAGCCATGGCATCGGACCGTACCAAACACAACATTTTACCGTTGAGCAAGTTTGGTCTGATGCAGATTACCCGCCAACGGGTGCGTACCGAGTTGCAAATTTCTACCCTTGAGGTATGCCCTACCTGCCTTGGCACCGGCAAAACGGGCCCAACGGTCATGCTGACCGACCGGATTGAAGAAAAATTCAGGTTATTGGTTAACGAACGGCACATTAAGAATTTGACCCTGAAGGTTCACCCTTATGTATATGCCTTTATTAAAAAAGGTTTCCCTTCGATGGCTTTGAAATGGAAATTCAAAATCTCGCAGGGCATTAAGGTGGTTTCTTCCGACTCATTAGGATTTGTGGAATATAAAATCCTTGACAATAATCAACAGGAACTGTAAATGATTACATCCTGGATAATTTACAACGCCCCGTCGGTTGCCTAAATGGCAACCGACGGGGCGTTTACATTTTATTCCTGATCCTCATTTTTCCTAACGTGGGAAATAGTTTCTACGTTAGGAATAAAACGCATGGCAGGAGACTTGATTTCCTTCCGTGCGAATGGGATATGCGTTACTTACGGGGTAAATTGATGACCCCAAATTAAAAGTATTGTGTTTACAGCCGTGCTTTAATCGCTTTGGTTTCGGCTTCGAAGCCGGGTTTTTCCAACAAGGCGAACATGTTTTTCTTGTAGGCTTCCACCCCGGGTTGGTCAAATGGGTTCACGCCCAGGATGTAGCCGCTTGTGCCACATGCAATTTCAAAGAAGTAGATCATTTGGCCCAGATAATATTCGTCAAGTTGGGGCAATTCGACTACTATGTTGGGTACACCACCGTCCAGGTGAGCTACCAAAGTCCCTAGTTCGGCCATTTTGTTCACCTGGTCAATACGTTTACCTGCCAAAAAGTTAAGGCCGTCCAAATTGGCCGTATCGGTAGGTACGGTTACTTTGGTATTGGGATTTTTAATGGTCAGTACGGTTTCAAAAATGTTACGCGCACCTTCCTGTATCCATTGCCCCATTGAGTGCAAATCGGTGGTAAAATCCACTCCGGTAGGGAAAATACCTTTGTTGTCTTTCCCTTCGCTTTCGCCATAAAGTTGTTTCCACCATTCGGTGACAAAGTGTAATTTAGGGTTGTAGTTCACCATGATTTCGATGGCCTTACCCTTTTTGTACAGCTCGTTACGGGCCGCAGCGTAAAGCGCGGCGGGGTTTTGTTCGAAAGGCACATCGGGAGCAGTCAATGCCTTCATATCCACAGCGCCTTTTACCAATTGTTTGATATCATAACCTGCCACGGCAATTGGCAATAATCCTACGGGCGTGAGCACGGAATAACGGCCACCCACGTCGTCGGGGATTACATATGTTTTGTAGCCTTCTTGAGTTGCCAAGGTACGAAGGGCGCCGCGCTTCTCGTCGGTAACGGCCACGATGCGTTCTCTGGCTTCATCTTTCGGATATTTCGATTCGACCAGCTCTTTGAGCAGGCGGAATGCAATGGCAGGCTCGGTAGTGGTGCCCGATTTGGAGATCACGACCACGGCCACCGATTTGTCTTTCAGGAACTCCAACAATTCGTGGGTGTAATCTTCGCCAATGTTTTGTCCGGCGTAAAGTACTACGGGGTTTTTGCGTTCACGTTGCAGCCAGTCGAAGCTATTGTTGAGTGCGTCGATTACGGCACGGGCCCCCAGATAGCTTCCGCCGATGCCCACGACGACCACGTAGTCGGCTTTGGCACGTAGTTTTGCGGCCGTTTGTTGGATGTCGGCAAGGTGTGCGTCGGTGATTTGGGCGGGGAGTTCGACCCAGCCTAGAAAATCGTTGCCTTTGCCTGTTTTTTCGTACAATGACTTAAGGCTTGCGACCACTTGTTTTTCGTAACTTTTTACGGCGTCGGGGGCCACAAAACCGGCAATTTTGGAAATGTCGATCTTCAGGTTTTCCATCTTTTGCAATTGTTTGTGTGTTAGTTTGTATTATCTGATCTGTTCGGTCAACAGGCGTATCTCGATGGCGGGCGATATTTTTTCATAAATAATGTTGTACACCGCCTCGGTAATGGGCATGTTCACCTTATACTTGTCGTTTATTTCTTTGATGCTTTTTACGGCATAATAACCTTCGGCAATCATCAGCATTTCCAATTGGGCACTTTTTACCGAATAACCCTTGCCTATCATGGTCCCGAACGTCCGGTTACGGCTGAACTGGGAATAGGCCGTCACCAAAAGGTCGCCCAGGTAGGCCGAGCTCTTTATGTCGCGGGCAATGGGGTGGACTGTGTCTACAAACCGTTTCATCTCCTGTATGCCGTTCGAAATCAGCACGGCCTGAAAGTTATCCCCATAGCCCAGACCGTGGCAAATACCCGATGCCACGGCCATAATGTTCTTAAGCACGGCGGCATATTCGGTCCCGTAAATGTCGTCGGTCACACTGGTCATGATGTACGGACAGGCAAGCATCGATGACAATACCCTTCCCCGTTTCAGGTCCTGGCATGCAATAGTGAGGTACGACAGGCGTTCCAGCGCTACTTCCTCTGCGTGGCACGGTCCGGTGATAACCCCCACTTGATCGATGGGTACATCATACCGTTTGTTGAAATAACTGCCGACGATAAGGTTCTCGTCAGGTACCAATCCTTTAATGGCCGATACCACGAATTTCTCTTTCAACGATTCAGTTAACGGCGACAAAGCTGATTTGAGGAAAGCCGATGGCACGGCGAATATGATGATGTCGGTGTCTTGTACGAACCCGTTGATATCGGAATAGAAACCTATCTTGTCGGTGTCGAAGACCACACTGGTCAAATGGTTTGGATTGTGCTTTTTGGCTTTGAAGAGGGTGATGTGCTCTTCGTCGCGAAAATGCCAGTTGAGCTTGGCCGCATTGGTCAGCAGAATCTTGGCAATGGCGGTGGCCCAACTACCGCTGCCCACAATTCCGATTCGTGATGATTTGTCCATGTCCGGGTGTCAATTATTGATGAAGATTTGCAATATGGCAACCCCTATTTTTCAATCCACGCCTTGACTTCGTCTTTTGTCGGGTTGGTTAGTTCCAGTTTCATTTTTTTGTTCAGGCCACATAGATCCTGATGGAGCTTATTGGGATTTAGGCCTTTGAGATCCTCTGCCTTGCTATACCCGGCCTTGCGGACGATGGGGATCCAAGCCTCGGGGATACCCAGCTCTGCAAATTTCTCGTCGTCGTCTTTTTCCCGTTTCTTCTCTGGCTTCATTTGAGGGAAGAAAAGTACATCCTGAATGCTCGACTGGTTGGTCATGAACATGGTTAGGCGGTCAATGCCGATCCCCATGCCCGATGTAGGCGGCATACCGTACTCCAGTGAACGTACAAAATCCATGTCGATGAACATGGCCTCGTCGTCACCTTTTTCCGAAAGCCTTAATTGCTCCTGAAAGCGCTCCAGTTGGTCAATGGGATCGTTCAGTTCCGAGTATGCGTTGGCCAGCTCTTTGCCGTTTACCATCAACTCGAAGCGTTCGGTCAGTTCGGGATTATTACGGTGTTTTTTACACAAAGGCGACATTTCCACCGGATAGTCGATAATAAATGTGGGTTGGATATAGTGATGCTCGCATTTTTCGCCGAATATCTCATCGATTAGTTTGCCTTTGCCCATCGATGGTTCCACCTCTATTTGCAGGTTGGTGCACACCTGACGCAACTGTGTTTCATCCATGCCGGTGATGTCGTAACCGGTGTGTTCTTTAATGGCGTCGGTCATGGTCACGCGCCTGAAGGGACGCTTGAAGTCGATGGTTTTGTCACCCAACTGCACCTGTGTCGTACCGTGCAAGTCCAATGCGACCTTTTCGATCATCATTTCGGTAAAATCCATCATCCATTTGTAGTCCTTATAAGCCACATAAATCTCCATTACCGTAAATTCGGGATTATGGGTACGGTCCATTCCTTCGTTGCGGAAATCTTTGGCAAATTCATATACCCCGTCAAAACCGCCTACGATCAGGCGTTTGAGGTACAGCTCATTGGCAATTCGCAGGTATAGCGGGATGTTGAGTGCGTTATGGTGGGTGATGAACGGCCGGGCGGCGGCACCTCCGGGAATGGCTTGGAGGATAGGTGTTTCAACTTCCAAATAACCTTGGGCATTAAAAAACTCGCGCATGCTTTGCATGATTTTGGTGCGCTTGATGAACGTGTCTTTTACTTGGTCGTTGACAATTAAATCAACGTAACGCATCCGGTAGCGCTGTTCCGGATCGGAAAACGCGTCGAATACCTGTCCGTCTTTTTCTTTGACAATGGGCAGGGGTTTTATGCTTTTGGTCAGCACAGTGAACTCTTTTACGTAAACCGATGTTTCGCCCATCTGGGTTTTGAACACGTAGCCCTTTACGCCAATAATGTCGCCAATGTCAAGCAAGCGTTTGAACACGGTGTTGTAAAGCGTTTTGTCCTCACCGGGGCAAATATCGTCTCTGCGGAAATAGACCTGAATGCGGCCTTGTTTATCTTTTATTTCCACGAACGAAGCATTGCCCATAATTCGGCGGCTCATGATCCGGCCGGCAAGACATACGTCCTGAAGGTTGTTGGCCTCGGCATCGAACGTGTCCTTAATGTCTTGCGAATAGTGGCTTACAGGATACTCTTCAGCAGGAAAAGGGTTGATGCCCAGGTTTTTCAATTCGGCCAAACTTTGGCGTCTCAATATTTCTTGTTCGCTTAACTCCAACGTATTCATGAAAATATGTTTTCGAAAAAAGTTATCAATCTGTGAATGAGAAACAAGGCGGTTCTTGCAAAAAACGCAGCAAAGATAATAAATTCATCGCGAAATGTTTGGGGTTTATGATGGTTACCATCCTGCAAACAAGTTAATGCCCAAATGGCCCTCTTTAACCTGTTTTTGGAGGAAAGGGAAAGCATAGTAAGGTTCTATAACGATGGCTCCCATTAAATTAACGCGATAGGCTATCCCGGTACTGAACAACGGGATACGGTCTTTAATGCTTTGCGTGGAAAGCTTTAGGGTAGGCCTGGAACCTGAATCCCATGCCATGCCTGCATCTATAAAGGCCGCCAGTTCGCTGAAAAGGGCTGATGACCGTATTTGGGCAATTTCCTTGGGACCGGTCAGCGGCAATCGCCATTCGAAATTGGCCACCAACAATTTGGAGCCGATCAGTTGGTTGATGCTGATCTTGTTTTTATCTTGGCTCTCGTCGCCGTAAAACGACCCGGAATCGTATCCTCTTATGTACCACGGGTAACCTACGAAAAGGTTCATCAACTGGTTGTTTTCGCTCCCCCGTCCGTAACGTCCGTAATGGTAAACCCTAAATGCCAGGCTTGAGGGCCTGATGAAAATGTATCTCCTGTAATCGAACAAGAATGTTTGCATCCCCAATCCCAATGCGTATTGTTCAAACTGGATGCGCATGCGTCTCCCGTCAACAGGAGAGGCCAGTCCATAACGGGCGTTGTCTGTGACATAGGCCAGATCGATAATCCCTACGTTAAACCCATCGGGCGAACCAACCTTTTTGCTCCTGCCGTAATATATCTGATCATATGAATATATGTCTTTGATGACTTCATCGCGATAATTGTATATGGCATACGACACGCCCATCTCCACCCTGCGTGTTTTTGTTAACGGGTAGTAGGCAAACAATGATGCCTTGTCTTCGTATGTTCGCCGGAGCAAATAGTTGGTGTGGCGCGTTACGGTGCCGTTCTGCGCGGTATCGGTACTATAATAAAGCGTGCCTGACATGTAGGGGATGTGCGACAGGCTTGCCCCTTTTTTGATACGTCTTTTTTGGTTGAGATAAGCCAGTTGTCCCCCAAAATCATATATCTCGCCATTGATGCTCAGTGCCGAGTAAAGCATATGATTGCCTAAAATATCGCTGAACATGGCTTCAATGCTCCCGGCCATGCCGGCGCCAAACCTTCCGGCCATTACGCCTGCCGACATGTTGCCGATATAGTCGAGCTTGAATTTGGGCTCTATTTTGGCTGATCCGTATTTATCGGAAGGGTAAGGGCGTGGTTGCTCGTTGAATAAAAGGTTCGACTCCACAAACGAAGTGTGCGATGTGTAAGGCATCAAACGGGCATCGGCTAAATTCATCGATTTGAACTCCACTTCTTTGGACATTGACCACAATTGGGAACGGGTGGTTTTGAAAATATTGAACCTTCCGTTCCACAGCATGCTGTAAACCAGTGTATCGCCTGCCGTCGTCAACGATGGAGAGTACTCGGCCATGCCACAAACCCCGGTTGGGTATTGGGTCATTTGGCGTATGAGCCCGGTTTGGACATCAAGGCTGTAAATGTTTCGGCGTCCGTCTACATCCGAAAGGAACAACACTTCTTTACCGCTGTTTACCGTGGCCGGATTGATGTTCTTTGCCCCGTCAAAGGTGCGGTGCACCGTTACTTCTTTTGTATCTGCGTTGATGGAGGCGATGTTGGCAAACGGGAAGTTTAGTTTGCCTTGACTGGGCGAAGGCATATCGGTGGTAAACCATATGGTCTTGCCGTCCTGGGACCAAACGGGCATTATGCAAGAGTAGGGGATATCCGTAATCTTTTCCGTCTGTTTTTCCTGGATATTGTGCAGGTAAATGTCGCTTTTCCCTTGCTTCAGTCCCGAAAACACGATTGAATGTCCATCGGGCGACCAGGCAGGTGAGGCAAAGGCGTCAATGTCGGATATCCGTATGTGTTTTACGATTTTGTTTTTATCGATGTCGAATATCAAAATACAGGCCTCACCTTTTACATAACCCACGTAAGCAAATTTTTTACTATCGGGCGACCAGGTGCCGGCGTTGTCGAGCAGGGCCAGTGCGTCGATCTCGTCGTACCGGGTCGATGTAAATATTTTCCCCAACACCTGCCCCGTATGGGCATCTGCCAAAAACAAATCAAGCCCGTATACGTCACGTTCGGAAAGGAAAATCAAATACTTTCCGTTTGGGCTGATGGAGGGTGAAAGGTTAAAACGGCCTCCGTTCATTTGGCTTACCAACCGTATTCCTATGGTTGAGAATATGGAGTCGGTCGATTTGGTCAGCAGTTGTTTCCGAAGGTCATATTCCCATCGTTTCGACAGGGAATCGTGTGACATGCCCAGTACCTTTCCCAATGATCGTTCAATCCCTTGTTGTGCCGTTTCACGAAATAACCGTCCGATATATTGCTCTCCGTAATTTGATGCGACCCATGCCCAAAACGCGTGTCCAAAACGGTATGGAGAATACCGCGGATCGCGCGTTAGCTTTTCGATGGATGGAAAGTTGCGGTGTATCAGGGCATCACGCATCCATAGGGCCGTATGGCTGCTTACCGGACCAATGGAAAGGTATTCGGCCATTCCCTCTACCATCCACAAGGGCATGGAAGAGATGGAGTTGAGGTTCAGGTTTTCCGATTCGGTGATGATGTGGTACTGGAATGCGTGCACCAATTCATGGCCCAACACATGGTCGGTTTCGTGTCGGGTAAAAGTCATCGGAAATACCACCCGTCGTTTCATCCCTTCTGTGACGCCACCGGTTCCCACGTCAATACTGCCCATTATGGCCGTGGTTTGCTGAAAATCGGCGTGGTTGGTGTAAACAATGATGGGGTTTCGGGTTTTGAACGTGTCGGTAAGGGCCTGCTGGTGGTAATGGTACCATTTTTCACAATCGGCGGCTACGGAACGTAGTACCGCGCTGTCGGTAAAATAGTGGTAAAGCTCAAAATGGGGTGTTTGGTACAACGAGAAGTCGAACCGTTTATACATCGGTTTGTTAGTTCCAAAGTATTGTGCATGTGTTGGTTGTGCGAGACACACAATTGACATGATAAGCCACCTTTGTATTCCTCTCATGCGGTTGGTCACGTTCTCTGAAACGTAAAAATAAGCATATTTGGGGATAAACGAACGATCGGGCAAATGACAACAAAAAAGGTCCTCCGTTTGGGAAGGACCTTGCAGGTATAACGAATATGGCCTTAACCGGCCTGTAACAATGCAATGTTGGCTTTTTCAATTTTTTCGCGTGCGAAATCTAACGTGATACGGAGCTCGTTTTCCTTTTTAGAAGGTGTTTCGAACATGGGATCGATCATAATGGTTTCGCAAATAGAGCGTAAGCCCCTTGCGCCCAACTTGTATTCGACCGCCTTGTCCACGATATAATCCAGGACTTTGGGCTCAAACACCAGCTTAATACCGTCCATGCCAAATAGCTTTTCGTATTGCTTGATGATTGAATTCTTGGGTTCTGTCAATATCGATCGCAACGTACCTTTGGTTAATGGATGCAGGTAAGTAAGCACCGGCAAGCGGCCGATGATTTCGGGAATCAATCCGAATGCCTTTAAATCTTGTGGGGCAATATATTGCAATAATCTTTCCGCATCTATTTTATCTTTTGCTTTGGCTGCGGTGTAACCTACCACACGAGTGTTCAGCCGTTGGGCAATTTTGCGCTCAATGCCGTCGAATGCTCCCCCGCAAATGAACAGGATATTCTTGGTGTTGACAGGGATCATCTTTTGGTCGGGGTGCTTGCGCCCACCTTGTGGCGGCACGTTCACGATCGAACCTTCCAACAGCTTCAGCAAGCCTTGTTGTACACCTTCGCCCGATACGTCGCGTGTAATGGAAGGGTTGTCCCCTTTGCGTGCAATTTTATCGATCTCGTCGATAAACACAATGCCTTTTTCTGCTGCTTCCACATTGTAATCTGCAGCTTGTAGCAAACGGGTCAGGATGCTCTCGATGTCTTCGCCCACATAACCGGCTTCGGTCAATACCGTGGCGTCTACAATGGTGAACGGCACGTGGAGCATGCGTGCGATGGTTCTGGCCAAAAGGGTTTTCCCGGTGCCGGTTTCCCCAACCAGAATGATGTTCGACTTTTCGATTTCCACATCGTCGCCATGGTCTTTTTGCATCAACCGCTTATAGTGGTTGTACACGGCCACCGAAAGGAATTTCTTCGCTTCGTCCTGCCCCATTACGTATTGATCTACAAATGTTTTTATTTCCGATGGCTTCAGTAATTTAAGCCCGGCAACATCAAAAGCATTGTTTTTCTTGAATTCCTCTTCCAGAATGCCGTGGGCTTGCTCAATGCAGCTGTCGCAGATATGACCTGAAATACCGGCTATCAAGAGATTGGTGTCTTTGCGGCTTCTTCCGCAAAACGAACATTTATCCATTTTTCTAAATACGTCTGAAAAAATAATGCAGAATTATCCTTTATGGGATGAATTCTGCATTGGTGTGTTTATTGTGCTGCTTATGCAGTCTTTTGCCTCACCAAAACTTCGTCGATCATCCCGTATTCCTTAGCCTCTTCCGCGGTCATCCAGTAATCACGGTCCGAATCTTTTTCGACTTTTTTGTAGGGCTGCCCCGAATGGTCCGCTATAATATTGTAAAGCTCTTTTTTGAGTTTCAATATTTCACGGGTGGTGATCTCGATGTCCGAGGCCTGGCCCTGCGCACCGCCCATGGGTTGGTGTATCATGACGCGCGAATGTTTCAGTGCACTGCGTTTCCCTTTTGTTCCGGCTGTCAGCAGTACGGCCCCCATCGACGCGGCCATGCCGGTACAAATGGTGGCTACGTCGGAACTGATGTATTGCATGGTATCATAAATTCCCAATCCTGCATGTACCGATCCTCCAGGAGTATTGAAATAGATGGAGATATCCTTATTCCCGGCGATGGAGTCAAGATACAACAACTGGGCTTGTATCACGTTGGCCACATAATCATCAACGGGCAAGCCCAAAAAGATAATGCGGTCCATCATTAGTCTCGAGAATACGTCCATACTGGCTACATTCAGTTGGCGCTCTTCGATGATCGTAGGCGAGATCCAATTGTTCGTGATCGAAGTATACTGGTCAAAAACAAGGCTATTTATGCCCATGTGCTTAGTGGCAAACTTTTTAAAATCTCTCGGATCTATCATGGTTTTCTGTTTTTTTAGTGGTTTTGAGGAAGCCGTATAGTTTTTTGTACCGTACGGCCTCGTTTCAAGGCACTAATTTAACAATTAAATAGCCCTTTTGATCTGCAACAATCAATTATTCTCGAACAATTTGTTGAACTCATCGCGGTTCAGCTCTTTTTCGTCAAGCTTCACCGTTTCTTTGATATAACCCAGAACCTTGTCGTTCATGGCACCTTCGGCATATTGGCGGCGTTGCTCCTCTTTGTTCAACATGTCAACCGCGTAGCTCTCCAGATAATCTTCGGGGATACTGTTGAGCCCGTATTGCATGAACTGGATACGGGCTGCCTTTTTAGCGTTGGTCAATACATCGGCTTGCTCTATCTTGATCTCGTTCTCTTCGACCAGTTTGTTCCTGATCAACTGCCATTTCAAATCGCCGTAAAATTTGGGTAATTCGGCTTCGATTTGCTCTTCGGTCAATTTTTCGTTGTCGCGGTTTGTAGCCTTTACCCAGCGGGTCAAAAAAGCTTCAGGTAGCTTCATGTCGAATTTTTCGCTCAATTTTTTACGGGCATCCAATTGGAAACGATAATCCGATTCCATGGCTAAAGTGTTCTGAAGCTCTTCTTTCACTTTGTTCCGGAATTCCTCTTCCGAGTTCACCACGCCTTCTCCGTAGATTTGGTTGAAAAGTTCCTGGGTTAACTCGGCGTACACAAATTCGGTGATTTCGGTAACGGTAAAGCGGAATTTACCCGATACGTTTTCTGCGTCTTCTTTCGATATTTTCAAAAGATAAGCGATTTCGCTGGCACTGGGGAATGCAGTTTGGGGTTCGAACACCACCTGGCTACCCACGGAGGCATCTAACAAGGCCTGCTTTTGGGCCTCGTCCTTCACTACTGTCATTGATAGCACAGTGCTGTCGGTGTGGATGCCGCCTTCCAACACGTTGCCGTTTTGGTCGAGCTGCTCGAAACTACCTTTCACCATTGATTTTTCGGTTACTTTTTCAATTTGCTCGTTTTTACCAAAGCGGCCGGTTACCGACTTGATCTGTTGTTCCAGCATTTCATCGGTAATGGCAATGGTGTAATATGGCAATTTGTCCTTTTTCGATAATTTGGCTTCGAATTCGGGAGCCACGGCAATGTCAAAAGCAAACTCAAATGCATCTTGGGTATCGAAATCAATTTGGGTTTGTTCGGATGAAGGAAGTGGCTCACCCAAAATGTTCAATTTGTTTTCGGTGATATAGTTCGAGAGGTTTTCGGAAACCAACTTGTTGATTTCGTCCACAAGAGCTGCTTTGCCGTACATTTTATTAATCAACGACGCTGGTACTTTGCCTGGACGGAAACCAGGCATGGATGCCTTTTTGCGGTAGTTGTTCAACACATTGTTGACGCGCGACTCGTAGTCGGCTTTTTCGATGGTCAATTTGATGACCGAATTCATTTCGTCGATGCTTTGCTTTGAGATGTTCATCTGCGTTGAATTGATAAAGAATTTCTCGGACCGATATTGACTTGCTGTTGCTAAGTGCTTAATTAATAATTTCTTGGGCTATGGGCTCAATACTACAAAAAACGCCCTATCACCAAATTATGTTGGTAATAAAGGCGATTTTCTATTGCTTGTGCGGATGAAGGGACTCGAACCCCCACGCCTCACGGCACCAGATCCTAAGTCTGGCGCGGCTACCAATTACGCCACATCCGCAATTATGTTTTTGGCGGTGCAAAGATAGAAACTTTTTGCTGTGTATCATAGCTAAGTGTGAAAAATATGCACTTTGTGTGCAAGAAATTATCGGCTGGACGTAAGGTATTGCTATGAAGGTGTTTTCTTGGATGTGATGGAGTCGAATGTCCGGCGCTTTAATTCGAAATCAGAACCCAAATACAATCTCCTTACCTCTGGGTCATCGGCCAGTTCCTGTGCCGATCCGGCTTTAAGTATATCGCCCGAAAACAACAAATAGGCGCGGTCGGTGATCGATAGTGTTTCGTGTACGTTGTGGTCGGTAATGAGGATGCCGATGTTTTTGTCTTTCAGTTTATAAACGATCTCCTGTATGTCGCGTACGGCGATGGGGTCTACACCGGCAAAAGGTTCGTCCAGCAGAATGAATTTTGGGTTGATGGCCAGGGCACGGGCAATTTCGGTGCGGCGGCGTTCACCTCCCGAAAGCTGTATGCCATAGCTTTTACGGATATGCTGAAGGCCAAATTCATCAAGCAACTCTTCGAGCCGTTGCTTTTGGTAATCTTTGGAAAATTTGGTCATTTGCAATACGGCCATGATATTGTCTTCCACACTTAATTTCCGGAACACGCTCGCTTCTTGCGCCAAATAACCAATGCCGCGCTGGGCCCGGCGGTAGACAGGATCGTTTGTGATTTCAACATCGTCAAGGAAAATCTGCCCGTCGTTTGGCTTTATCAATCCCACTATCATATAAAAAGTAGTGGTTTTACCGGCTCCGTTTGGCCCCAGCAGGCCCACTATTTCTCCTTGGCGCACTTCTACCGATGCGCCTTTCACCACGGTACGTGTTTTATATTTTTTTACCAATTGCTTGGTATGCAAAAGCATTGAGTTGTTTTCCATGCGGCAAAAATAATCAAATGTTACGCGTTTTTGCGTTTCCGTTCAAGTCTTTTGGCCACCATAATGCTCGCTTCATACAAAATGAGCAACGGCAAACATACCATGGTTTGGCTCACCACATCAGGTGGCGTAATAATGGCGGCCAATATCACGATGACAACAATGGCATGTCGCCTGTATTTCTTCAGAAATTGTGACGAAACCACTCCTATTTTGGCCAAAAAATAGATGAATACAGGCAATTCAAATAATACGCCTGACGAAAGGACGATGGATGATACCGTGCTGATGTACGAATCAAGGGCCACTATGTTTTCGACCTTTGTACTGACCTGGTACCCGACCAAAAAACTTATGGACATGGGGGCGATAACGTAATAACCGAACAGCACACCCAACACGAACAATAGGCTCACGATCAAAATAGCACCTTGCGATGATCGTGCTTCGTTTTCATGCAACGCAGGTCTGATAAAACGCCATAACTCCCAAAATACATAGGGGAAAGCTACAATAATGCCCGCAAGAAAAGCGACCCAAAGATGGGTGGAAAATTGCCCCGACATGCTGATGTTTTGAAGCTTTATGGGCGTTTCGTTAATTTTCAGAGCAGGCATGTCAAGGTAGGTTGCCAGCTGGTTAATGGCCTTATTGGTCCAAAAATCGGGAGAACTGGGGGCAAATATCACTTGGTCGAAAAGGAAATCCTTAAAGATAAATGCAAGAATTGTTATCACCAATACCGCAACGAACGACCGAATGAGATGCCATCGAAGCGCCTCAAGGTGTTCCAAAAACGACATTTCCCCGTTTCTTGCCATTTCCAGTCGCAATTTAGTTGATAAGCGGCACGAATTTAGCGAAAAAGCTTGAAGCGCTACGACCATTGGATTTAAAATCAATATCCCTTATGGATAAAAGGAGGAATACATTTGTTTGATGAGGTTTGAGGTATGATAGATTCATAACCCACAACTGTTAAAAAAACGAAAATATGGAAGTGTATATGTGGGCTTTATTGTTTTTAAAACCCTTAAAAAAGCATGGAAATAGACGATTTAACAGTTTTTTCACATGTTTTTTATATAAGTGCGCCCTATTTGTGGGCGACTATTTTTTTACTAACTTCAATTAAGATTTCGAGAATTTATAAAATAAGTTTTAATACGTATTTGCCGGAGACGTTGTCGTGTTTGGGCCCTGCGTATTATAACGGCAATCGGAAAAGGGACGTTTGCGTGATGTGCCCCATTATGTGGCTTTGTAATTGTTAGTGCTATTATGTTGAACAATCTGAATCTGAACGAAAGCCTTAAACACCACTTTGGCTTTGACACCTTTAAAGGAAACCAGGAAGCCATTATTCGTAACGTATTAACAGGAAAAGACACCTTCGTGCTGATGCCGACCGGAGGTGGCAAATCTTTGTGTTACCAGCTGCCCGCATTGTTGATGCAGGGTACGGCTATTATTATTTCACCTCTTATTGCGCTGATGAAAAACCAGGTGGACGCCATGCGCAACTTCAGCGAAGAGGATGGGGTGGCCCACTTTATGAACAGTTCGTTGAGCCGGTCGGCCATTACCCTTGTAAAAGAAGATGTGCTTGCGGGCAAGACCAAGCTTTTGTACGTGGCGCCCGAGTCACTGACCAAGGAGGAAAATATTGCTTTTCTAAAGCAGATCAACATATCGTTTTATGCAGTCGACGAAGCCCATTGTATATCGGAGTGGGGGCATGATTTCAGGCCTGAGTACCGAAGGATACGGCCGATTGTGAACGAAATCGGCGCCGCTCCCATTATTGCGCTTACTGCTACTGCGACGCCTAAGGTACAGCACGACATCCAGAAAAACCTTGGGATGTTGGATGCCACGGTCTTCAAGTCGTCGTTTAACCGGGCGAACCTTTATTACGAAGTAAGGCCCAAAACATCGGCCACCAAAGAAATAATCAAAGTGCTCAAGGGCAATGCCGGGCGTTCGTCCATTGTGTATTGTCTGAGCCGTAAAAAAGTGGAGGAACTGGCCGAACTGTTCGTGGTAAACGGGATAAAGGCCGTGCCTTACCATGCAGGAATGGATGCTTCGACGCGTGCGCTTAACCAAGATAAGTTTTTGATGGAAGAGGTGGATGTGGTCGTGGCGACCATCGCTTTTGGGATGGGGATTGACAAACCCGATGTACGTCTGGTGATCCATTACGATATCCCCAAAAGTTTGGAAGGGTATTACCAGGAAACCGGTCGGGCCGGTCGCGATGGTGGTGAAGGCCGTTGCTTGACTTTTTACAGTTACAAGGATATTGTAAAGCTTGAGAAATTTATGCAGGGCAAACCTTTGGCCGAGCAGGAAATCGGCAAACAACTGCTGCTCGAGACCGTAGGGTTTGCCGAATCATCTGTGTGTCGGCGAAAAGTGCTATTGCATTATTTTGGAGAACAATACCATGAGGATAATTGCGAGAGTTGCGACAATTGTTTGCATCCCAAAGAGCAATTCGAAGGCCGGGAAGCTTTATTAAAGCTTATTAAAGTGGTATTGGATGTAAAGGAAAAGTTCAAATCCGACCATGTGATCAATATTTTGTGCGGTACGGTTAACGTGGCCATCAAATCGTATAAACATCATGAGTTGGATTTGTTTGGGTGTGGCGACGACGAGGATGAGAAATACTGGAATGCAGTGATCCGTCAGGCCCTTGTGGCAGGTTACTTGAGTAAGGATATCGAGAACTACGGATTGCTAAAGGCGACCGAAAAAGGGGTGGCTTACCTGCAAAAGCCCACATCGTTCATGATCACTAAAGATCATGATTTTGAAACCGACGAGGACGAGCCGGCAGTTGGAGGAACCGCTGCTGTGGATCCTGCATTGTTCAACATGCTTAAAGAATTGCGGAAGCAGGTGTCAAAGAAAAGGGAGTTGCCCCCTTTGTCATCTTTCAGGATCCTTCGTTGGAAGCCATGGCCACCTATTATCCTGTTACCCTCGATGAGTTACAGAATATTCCCGGGGTAGGAGCCGGAAAAGCCAAACGTTTCGGGAAAGAATTTATCGATTTGATTAAACGCCACGTGGAAGAGAATGACATTGACCGTCCGATGGACATGGTGGTGAAGAGTGTGGCCAATAAATCAAAGAACAAAATTGCCATCATTCAAGGTATCGATCGGAAAGTCCCACTTGAGGATATTGCCGAGTCGAAAGGATTGACCATGGACGAATTGTTAAAAGAAATCGAGTCGATAGTTTATTCAGGCACACGGGTGAACATTGATTACCATATCGAGAATGTGTTGGACACGGAGCATTGCGAAGAGATTTTCTATTATTTTAAGGAGGAGGCCGAAACCGACGATATTGCTGCAGCTGTTGAAGAACTGGGCACTGATGAATTCAGTGAAGAGGAGATTCGAATGGTAAGGATTAAGTTTATTTCGGAAGTAGGAAACTAAGCTGACTTTTCTCGGAGAAATGTAAATCGACCCTTGGGCTGTGGTATAATCCCGGACATTGGATAATTATAATAAAAAAAGTTCCCTTCCCAAGGTACGTTAACCTGACAGGAAGGGAACACCCCCAAAAAAACATTCTTCTAGGCAGACGTTAAATTGCCGTGCTGCCCCTTTCGCCCGTACGGATGCGGATGCATTCTTCCAACGGGGTGATAAATATTTTTCCGTCACCGACTTGTCCATCGCTACCGTTATGCGAACGGGCAGCTTTAATTATGGCATCGACAGTGACATCAACAAACTCGTCGTTTACCGCAATCTCAATGCGGATATTGGGAATAAGTCCGGGTATCACTTTCGTGCCGCGGTATACTTCCTCTTTCTTTTGGGAACCATGGCCCGATGCACGACTCACCGTAATTCTTTCGATTTCGGCGGCTATCAAGCTCTCCCTGACGGTGTCGAGTTGATAGGATCTTATAATGGCTGTAATTAGTTTCATTTTGCTTGGGTTTTAAAGATTTTAAGTGTCAAAGGCTAAGACTCGGCGCTTCATTGAATATTGCCGAGTCTTGAAGCTTAAATATCTTACTGCGTTTATATCAACATTAATTTGGGTTCAACATACCATAACCACGTTCGCCGTGATATGCATGGTCGAGACCTTGCATTTCTTCTTCGGGTTTAGATTTAAATCCAAATATTTTGTCGATGAGATAAACCAAGATGAACGTACCTACGGCGGCGTATACAATGGCAATGCCTACGGCCAACGCTTGTACCCCTAACTGTTCCCATACACTCCATGATCCGGCTGCTGCAGTAGTACTTGCAATCCAGCTGTCACGGATTAAGAATGTCAATACAATAGCGCCAACGATACCACCTACACCGTGAATACCAAACGCATCCAGGCTATCGTCATAACCCAATTTATTTTTAACAATAATGGCCATGTAGCATATAATGGAGGCGATGATACCCAAAAGGAGAGCTCCCGAAGCAGTTACTACACCCGCAGCAGGAGTTACTGCCACCAACCCTGCCAACACGCCGCTCACAAATCCTAATGCGGTATATTTTCCTACGTGGAAACTTTCAATGATAATCCAGGTGATGGCACCGGATGCTGCTGCAGCCTGGGTCGCAGCAAGAGCTTGTGCGGTGCTAAGTCCGCTGGCTACACTACTTCCCGCGTTAAAGCCAAACCATCCTATCCACAACAATCCGGCTCCAATAAGCGTCATCACCAGATTGTTAGGACGCATCTGACGTTTGGGGTATCCACGGCGGACTCCGAAATACAGTGCAGCTACCAAACCGCTGACACCTGCAGATATGTGTACCACGGTACCTCCGGCGAAGTCTATTGCCCCAAGTTTATACAAGAACCCGTCACTGGCCCAAACCCAGTGACAAAGAGGGTTATAAACCAATAAGCCCCATGCGGCAATGAATATCAGGTAACCTTTGAATGACACCCTTTCGGCAAAAGCACCGGCAATCAGTGCGGGGGTGATGATTGCAAATTTACCTTGGAACATGGAGAAGACGTATTCGGGTACGCCGGCCGACATGATCGATTCGTCGATGCCGCGTAGGAAAAGGAAGTCGCTGTTCCATCCGAACCAACCTCCCAACACGTTTTCGCCAAAGGTCATGCTGTAGCTCACCACTACCCATAGGACGCTCATTACGCCCATGGCAGCAAAGCTGTGCATCATGGTTCCCAACACGTTCTTTGATCGTACCAAACCACCATAAAACATGGCAAGGCCAGGTACCATCAGCAATACTAAAGCAGTGGAAGTAAGCATCCACGCAGTCGCACCGGTGTCAACCGACGGTGTTTCTTGGGCCGATGCGGTAATACCGACGGCTAGCAAGAGAAACATCAATGTAATAATCCTCTTCATATTGTAATGTAAAAAAGTGGGTTGTGATCTTTTAATCGACACAAAGGTCGAAAAAAATAGGGGGACTTCAAAATAATTTGATAAAAAAATGACAAATACGTACAAAAAAATAGGGTTTGTGTATTTAAAAAATGGTTTATGTGGGTGATTGCATTGAAAATACTAGGGGTGTGTGGAGTGAAAATGGAATTGAGATGAAAATGGACCTGGTTTTGCAAGCATTTACTTAAAATTCTGACTTCATCGTTTTAATTCCGTCCTGTGATGCCCGGTTTTGGAAAGAAAAGGGGAGAATTAGTCCTTTTTTTGGTGCGGAGGTTGGTGTTTGGCGGGCTTGACAGGGAAAGATCATTGATTTTGAGGCTATGATCGTTTATTTGTCAAAACAAATGCTGTAAAATGTCCTTCATTTCGATAGGCCTGGAATGGATACTTTGTTTTTGTTGGGTTTTTACTCAATAAAAAGGGCCGTCCGAATTCTTTTTCGAACAGCCCTCCGTTGCCGCAAATAGAGGTTCGGATCTATTGTGCCGTTAATTCAACCACTTTGCTGGTGAGTTTGTCGGTGCTAAATAGGTCGAGACCTACTTTCATCAGAAAATCACCGCTGAACACAAGCCCGTTTTCTTTCAGGCTTGATTTTACGTTTGGCATTAAGTTGGTCTCAGTAACAAGGTAATTGGAGGAAGGGTGGAGGCCTTGGAGTTTTACGTGAAAGGTTTTTTCCTGATAACGGGGGTGGATGTCGTAAGCATATACCACTGCTTTGGTTTTTGCGTCGTTGAGGTGCATCGCTGCGCTGTGGTTGCCGTCAAATGGCGACACCAACCGATAAAGGTTACCATTGAGAATGACATCTTTCAGACGGTTATAGTTGGCTACGGCATCGCGGCAAAAAGTTTGCTCGTCGATGCTGAGCTCTTTTAGGCCAATGTCGAAGCCTAACTTGCACATGAAGGCTACGTCGGTGCGGAATTTGATACTGGCATTTTTATTCCAGCTGGTCACATGGGCGCACATGGACTTTGAAGGGAAAATTTTCGAAAAAGCTCCATTGTATATACAGGCGTTCGACCGGATCAGTGTTATCGCTGGGCCAAAACTCGGTGAAATATTTCAATGCTTCATAATCGCAACGGCCGCCACCGCCTGAGCAAAGCATCATGGGAAGATCGGGGTATTTGTTGCTGACACGTTTCATGACGTTGTAAATGCCGCGAACGTGGTCGATATAAAACTGGCCTTGTTTTTCTTTTAAATAGGGAGAGTAAGGGTTGGTAATGGTGCTGTTGCAATCCCATTTGAAAAATGCAATGGAAGGATTTTCGGTCATAAGTTTGTCGACCACCCCAAACACGTGATCCTGTACTTTGGGATTGCTTAGGTCAAGGACCAGCTGGTTGCGATGGTAATATGGCTGGCGATTGGGAAGTTGGATGGCCCAATCGGGATGTTGCCTGAAAAGTTCGCTTTGGGGATTAACCATTTCGGGTTCTATCCAGATACCAAATTCCACATTTGCTTCTTTGGCTTTTTTGACCAGAAAAGGGATCCCGTCGGGGAGCTTTGTACGGGTGGCCTCCCAATCCCCCAATCCGGCTTTGTCGTTGGCACGTGGGTATTTGTTGCCGAACCAACCGTCATCAAGCAGAAACATGTCGACGCCCAAATGGTTGGCTTCGCCCATCAAATCGGCCAGTTTGTTTTGATCGAAATCGAAAAAGGTCGCTTCCCAATTGTTGAGCAGGGTAAGGCGGTCGCCTTTTCCGTCTTTTAATTGGTAATTGCGTGCCCATGCATGAAGGTTGCGGCTTGCATTGCCCGAACCGTTGTCGCTAAGGGTGAATATGAATTCGGGCGTCGTGAATGTATCGCCGGGTTTTAGCTCGTAATCGGAGGCGTAAGGATTGATGCCCGAAATGACGCGTAGGTTACCGGCATTATCCACTTCGAACACAAAACTAAAGTTGCCCGTCCAGCCAAGGGTGCCTACCAGCACGGTTCCATTGTTTTCCGATGTGGGTTGTCCAAGCCCTAATTCAAAGAAAGGCGATACGTGCATGGCTGCCCGTGAGCCAAGTTTAGTGTCGATTGTTTTTTTGCCGAAGTTGAGTTCGGTAGAAGCCATTTGCCCTTCCCGTGCCCAGTCCGATGCATATTCGGTAAGGAAATAGCGGGGGCTCTCGAAGTAAAGCATGGCCGATGCGTACCGCCAGATGGTCACGGGTTTCTTTTGGTTGTGGCTGATGACGCTCCATGTTTTAATGACGTTTTCGCGGGCATAGGCCATGTAATGAAGGGTTACAATGACCGGATATACATCGTCCTTTAGGACAATTGAAGTGTGGGTCACGTTGGGATCGATCTGTTGGGTATCGGATGAGACGTATTTGAGTACCGATGTGAGGTTGCCGTCATTGTGGCGAATGGCAAAGGCAGGCTCAAAATAGTCTTCGGCGCCCGATGCGGGGTAGACTTCCCAACCGCGTAGGGGAATGCTTCCGTCGGAACCTGGTTTGACAAAAACCAGGAGCCGGTCTATGTCGGTTTCGTTCAACAGACGTGCGCCTAAGTAAGATTGGTACAAGCGTCCGTTGGGACCTACCTTTAATATAAGATCGGTTTGTGAAGTGGAGATACGGATGGTTTGTGCGGTTGCAAGGGTGGCAATTGCAACAAAGAACAGGAATAAGCACCGGATTTTTTTCATTTGGATGTGTTTTATGCAATTTGGAGATATGATTGTGTTTGGGCGAGAGGGGTTTTCCCGTATGTTTTCATAGATAGTTCATCGAATGTTTTTTGCGCAAGGGATAAAAATATGGAAAATAGAGGATAGATGGCACTGGTTGATAGGATAGTATAAAGGATTGGCGGATTTGGAGAATCGTATCGGTTCGATCAGGGCAAACCATGGTTTTGAAAGAAAGACTTTGCCGGTTGGAAGAAGGCAGAAAAGACAAAAAGCCCATGCCTGACTGGTTCGGGCGTGGGCTCTTTATGGTTCTATACTTTTTATGGGAGTCTTAAAACCACCGTTTCTTTTTGAACAGAAACACACCGGCACCCGATAGGCCAAAAGAAAAGGCGATGATGGCAAAGAAGCCCCATTGGGCGTTTTCTAAATTGTTTGGGACGTTCATCCCATAAATACTGGCAATCAATGTGGGAATCATCAGGATAATAGAGACGGAGGTCAGCTGCTTCATGATGACATTGAGGTTGTTGGAAATGACCGATGCATAAGCGTCCATCATGCCGCTAAGGATGTTGCTGTATATGTTGGTGGTTTCCTGCGCTTGCTTGAGTTCGATTTCCACGTCCTCGAGCAGTTCGGGATCGTACGAGTCGCGGTGGGGACGGAGGTTGCGTATTTTGTACAATAAGATGTCGTTGCCTTTTAACGATGTGATGAAAAAGACCAGACATTTCTCGATCTGTAACAGGGTTTGCAGGTCCTCGTTGCGAATGGATTTTTCCAACTCTTTTTCGGCGGCTTTTATTTTCATGTTCGCTTGCTTAAGGTATTTGAGGAACCATACCGACGCCGAAAGAAGAAGCTTCAGAACTAAATCGTAACTGTTGGTGTAATTGATGTTTTTACGTTGGGTATAAAGGACGAAATCGGGCAACATATCGGTTTTGTAGTGGCAAACCGATACAATGATGTCATCCTTGAATATCAGGCCCAATGGAATGGTGTTATAGGGCAACATGTCGTCGGGGGTGTGGATGGGGACCCTAAGGATGATGAGCTGCCAACCATCCTCCATTTCGAGGCGGGGGCGTTCGTCAATGTCTTCGATGTCATTGAGGAACGAAACGGGAACATGGAATTGGTTGATGAGGTATTGCCGCTCACGATCGGTAGGCCTCTCGATATTGATCCAGCAATTGGATTCCCATTGGTCGGTATGGGCCACACCAACAGGATAGTTCTTCAAGAACGTAATCATGCTTCTCCTCCTTTGCGTTTATTGCCAGAGGGAAACAGATTATTCTCTCTGACAGGGATTTAACATTGCGGATTGTCGTCGTCCATTTGTTTTTGGTAAAAATGTGCGCGAAGCTATGAAAAAGAAACGGAAACGAGAGCGATTTGTATCGCGAAATCGCGGAGGAACAACGTTAAATTTTTTGCAACTATGGCTTTTTTCTGTGCCTGGAAATTGTTATTGGCTTGTTTGTGGGATTCTCAGTCGCGTTGGATAAAACCTATGGTACCAGTGAAATAGAAAAGAATGATAAATAGTTGTTTCATGGTTGTTGGAGGGTTTTGTTTGTGGTGATGACGGTAAGGTGTTTTTGTCGCCAGTAACCGGCCTCGTAAGGGTTTATCCATGTTGTCTGATCAAAACTGTCAGCTACATGTGTTCTTTTTAGTATATGTTGTCTTTTATAGTTTCTTGCCGTTATTCCGTCTTTGTTATTGGTTTGTGGTGGACGGGAAAGTTGACAGAGTTAGCAATAAAGCAAAATTCGTTGGCCTTTTTGTGCAATTCGTTTGCTCTTTCTATCATCGTCGCATCTGCTACTGTTACCGTGGGGTTGAGTGTGATTTCGGAAAATTGGCCACTTCCATTGGAGGTTTCTTTCATGGTGCCGGTTGCGTTGTCGGTGTAGCCAGTCACCACCACGCCAGCTTCGGAACATAAATGCAGGTACCAAAGCATGTGGCATGCGGATAGGGAGGACAGCAACAGATCTTCGGGATTGTGCCTTTGTCCGTCGCCATGAAAAGCTGGATCGGAGGAGCCAAAGATGGTTGGTTTGCCTTTAATTTCTATTGTGTGGCTTCTCTCATAGTTCCGGTAATTAAGCGTTCCTGTGCCTTTATTGCCTGTCCATTTGATAGTTGCTTGATAGTTGTGCTGTTTGTCCATTGGATAAGTGTTATGCCCTTGATCCGGTGCGTTTGTTTTTAAGCATTAGCCTGATGCCGAGCAAAAGCAACGAGATTGCGGTGAAAATCGGGACATAACAGATATTGGCCGGTTGGACACTTAACGCGATGATCAATGAACCGACGGAAATAAAAATTGACGTTGCGGCATAACCTGTTTCATTGTAATACCATGCGTACGGAAATAGATGGGCCCCGGTAATGATGGCGTAAGCCATGATGAAGTAGTCGGGCTGTTTTACCAAAATGAAAACAAGAAACGGGAAATAGATCAATTGGGCGAAGTTTAACCAAAGACCCAATGGTTGTAACGGATTGCCTTTGATTTTCCAATTTGTTTTAAGGATTTTTGAAAGAGCCAACGCCAGAGGTAGTAGCATCGATCCCCAAATAAATGTGTAGACGCTTTTGTTATACGAAGCATCGGGCAGATATTTCCAAATGGCAAATATCCCGATCCATATGATACTGGCGGCCAAAATGAAATCAATGCCGTTTTTTGCTTTTATCCCGATTTCCAGTTTTAGTTTTTCCAATTCTGCTGTGCTGTCCATAATCCAGTAATCATTGGAGGTGATGGGAAAATAGAAATGCTCGTTTCTCAAATCCAAGTTTTATGTAAAACTCATGTGCCTTTTCCCTATGAAATCCGGAATCAAGTTCCAACCGTTTCGATCCTTTGTTTTTTGAATCCCGGATTGCTTCCTCTATCAGTATTGTCCCAAATCCTTTCCCCCTGTATTTTTCATCTACGATCATCGCATACATGTAGGAAATATGTCCGGCTTGCCATAGATTATTTACTATTGCATATGCACAAAAGCCTATTAGCTCATTTGAATATTCAAGGCACAGCAATTCATCCGTGTTTGAGTTCACTCCCCGGTCGAACACGGTCCTTAATGCGTTTTTATCTAATTCCTTGTTTGGCCATAATTGCCCCAGTAAGGGATAGATTTTCTCAAAGTCGTTTTCTGTTGCTTTTCGGATCTTGATAGCCATTTTCAATTGTCGTTTTACAAATCTATAACTTGTTGAAGTATAATCAAACGATTTCTGAAATTGACGGGCTTTCCGGCCGACCGGACCTGCTTATCAACCATGTTGTTCCTTTGCAATTGAAATTTTTGTTCTTTGGTGGTTTGTTGGCAGATGTCGGTCTGGGGCTGGAATGACAAAAGTTATTATTGTTTTATACCTGAACCCTTTTTGTGACTGTTTGTTTTGATCAGTCCGTACGCAATTAATCCAAGTCCGACGACAATGAACGGAATGCTTAACAACTGTCCCATATCAAGTGTCATCTGATTTTCAAAGGAGACCTGATTTTCTTTGACAAATTCAATGAAAAACCGCGCCGTGAAAATGAGCGAAACCGATAACCCGAAGAGAAAACCCGTTTTGTAATTTTTTCCGTCTTGTTTTGTATAACCAAACGGTTATCCCAAAGATTAGCAAATAAGCAATGGCTTCATAAAGTTGGGCAGGGTGTCGGGGCAAATCGTCTTCGCGCACAAAGACGAAAGCCCAGGGGATGTTGGTCGGATTACCGATGATTTCGGAGTTCATTAAATTTGCCAACCTGATGAAACACCCGCCCAATGGCGCAACTACTGCAATCAGGTCGATGGTTTTAAGGATCGGCTCCTTTGTTTTTATCGAGTAAACGACCAATGCGACAAGCAAGCCTATTGCGCCACCGTGACTTGCCAAACCCTGGTAACCCGAGAAACGGTATCCTCCTTCGGGCATTGGCTGGATGGGCAAGAACATTTCCAACGGATGGCTTAAATAATATGACGGTTCATAAAATAAGCAGTGTCCCAGCCGGGCTCCGGCAAAAATCCCGATCATTCCGTATACAGATAGCGTTTCTAGTTTGTTCGGGGCAATGTTCTCGCGCTTAAAAATCCACTTAAGAATGTAAATGCAGAGGATTAATCCGCCAATGAACAGAATCCCATAGTACCTAAGTGAAATCCCGAAAATATTGACGATTTCCGGGTCGATGTCCCAGTGGATGTAATTGATTATCATGATTCGTTCGAATGCAATTTTCGCCTGCTTGCAAATATGCCTCTTCCATGGAGGATAATGGGGTATATTTGCCGGTTACGTTATTGTTTAGGGTGACTGATTTTTGAAATTATTGTGCATACAACATCGGGGGTTGCACGATCTCTACAAATCTATCATTTTTCCCAATATGCAATTTGCCACTTTTTTTCGGGTTTCGATGCTAAAAGCCGATTGCATTGTACGCAATTAAATTTTGCACTATATTTGTTGCATGATTTTTACCAGATTATGGAAGACGTTTTAAAACTCAATAGCCAGGTGTGCTTTCCTATTTACACATTGTCACGGGAGATCATCAATCGGTATCGTCCTTTTTTGGATGAATTGGACATTACCTATCCGCAGTATCTGGTGTTGATGGTATTATGGGAAAAAGAGCCTCAGACCGTTGGCGGGCTTGGCGACGCACTGCATCTTGACAGCGGCACGTTAACTCCGCTGTTGAAACGTTTGGAGCAAAAAGGGTTCATATCCAGAAAGCGTAAACGGGGCGATGACCGGGTGGTCGAAATTTCCCTGACCCACGAAGGGCACACGTTGAAATGCAAGGTGGCCCAAATACCGCCCAAGGTTGTTGAGGCCATGGGGATAACCGCCGAAGAGCTGATGGAGCTCAAGCAAATCGTCATAAAAATATTGGATAAATCGAAGCATGTATGATTGGTGCAATTGCTTGTATATTAACTGTATTGGTTGCAATAGAGCATCTATACATCTTGTGGATGGAAATGTTTGCATGGGAAACCGCCGGCAAGCGTAGTTTTGGGGGCTCGTTGCCCGATGAACTTTTTAAACCCACCAAGAAGATGGCAGCGAACCAGGGGCTGTATAACGGATTTTTAGCTGCCGGACTGATCTGGTCGTTTCTTATAACCGATGTTGTTTGGGCCGGAAACATTCGCCTGTTCTTTTTGGGATGCGTTGCATTCGCCGGAATTTACGGTGCGTTAACTGCGTCTAAGAAAATATTTTTCGTGCAGGCGCTACCTGCATTGATAAGTATCGTTTTTACCTTATTATCATAAAATAAAATTGTGATGTCATTATTAGAGAATTTAAAATGGCGGTATGCCACAAAGAAGTACGATCGTACCAAAAAAGTGACCCGGGAAGAGGTCGACAAGATTATAGAAGCGGCCCGTTTGGCTCCTACATCATCTGGATTACAGCAGTTCAGGGTGATTGAGATTACCGACCAGACGTTGAAGGATAAGATTGTGCCCATTGCCATGGGACAACAAATCGTAGCCGATTGTTCGCATTTGTTGGTGTTTGCCTCATGGGACCGTTATACCGCAGAGAGAATTGACGGAATGTATGACTACATTACCGATGAAAGAGGGCTCCCAAAGGGACGCTTCGGTTCGTATACCGAGAGGCTAAAGGCGATGTACCTCAGCCAAACTGCCGAAGAGAATTTCGCGCATACTGCCCGTCAGGCTTATATAGGTTTTGGCTTGGCGATTGCACAGGCCGCGGAGTTGAAAATAGACAGTACGCCGGTCGAAGGGTTTTTCAACAACGAGTTGGACGAATTGCTCGGGTTGGGGGCGAAGGGGTTGAAAAGTGTCACGATCCTTCCTTTGGGATATCGCGATGCGGACGGAGACTGGTTGGTGGACATGAAAAAGGTGCGGATCGCCAAAGATGATTTTGTGATCCGGTATTGATTTCCAGGCTTTAGTGATATGGGAAAAGAGGCTGTCCCGAAAGCAATGTTTTCTTGCCAAGGTACCGAAATTGAAGTAAAATATTCTGATTAAGGGATATTTCCATTTTCTGTGTCCTGGCGGGGATGATTCAACGACCAGCTTGGGAGAAGCCTCTTTTGCCTTTGGTCGCTTAACTGTGTGGATCATTGTGTTTTTTCAGGAAAGCTACCTGTGCTTAAAATGTTCCGTCCAGCTTGGTATAAAGAATGGGATAACCTTGGATGGGACGCCTGTCCTAAGGTTATTTACTTTCCCGGATGCGTGTTGGATTTAAGCATCTAAAATTTTTAGGTTAGACAAAGGTGGCGAATTTTTATCTGCCATGTAGGTGCCCATTGAGTCCCCTTTCAGGGAAGAAAAAAGTAGTGTTTGGCGTAAGGGAAGTGGTGATGTTATACGGGCCCCGAAATCGAGCCGAAGGCTTCGGGATAAAGATCATTCAAGGAGCCATTTTACGATGCGGCGTTTCATCTTTGTGTATGGCAGATATTTCACCGAAGGTTCAAACCATTGCGGTTTGTCGAGGATGCTTTTGTAATGCGAAAATGCATCGAATCCTGTTTTCCCGTGATAGCTTCCAATCCCGCTCATGCCCACTCCCCCAAATGGAAGATAGCTGTTCGATAAATGTGTCACGCTTTCATTGATGGCGCCGCCGCCAAAAGAAAGTTCGCGAAGCAATTTATCGATGCTTTTGCGATCGGTCGAATAGACATAACAGGCCAATGGTTTGGGGCGCTCTTTTACTTTTTTAACCACTTCGTCCAGCGTTGAAAAAGGAATCACAGGCAATATCGGCCCGAATATTTCATCTTTCATTATTTCGTCGTCGAACGACACATTGCGCAAAAGGGTCGGGGCAATGTACCTGTTGCATGGGTCGGCATATCCACCATGGTATAGTTTGGCGGCGTCGATTAGCCGCGTTAAACGTTCCATGTTTTTTTGATCGATTATTTGCGTGTAGTTATCCTCAATCTGGCCGTTGTAGCGGTAATTGCTTTCGATTTCCTTTTTCAGGGCCCCGATGAATTCGGTTTCGATCAATTTGTCAACCAGCACATAATCGGGTGCCACACAGGTTTGTCCGGCATTTAAGAATTTTGCCCAAACAATCCTTTTGGCCGATAGGTTAATGTCACAATCGGCAAGGACAAACACAGGGCTTTTGCCCCCAAGTTCAAGCGTTACGGGCGTCAGGTGTTTGGCCGCGGCCTGGTACACAATTTTGCCAACGGGAATGCTCCCGGTGAAGAATATTTTGTCGAACCGGTTTTCCAGCAATGTGGTGGTTGTTTCGACTCCTCCTTCCACCACATGGAAAAATTCATCGGAAAAGTTTTGGTTGATGATGGTTGCCATGGCCTCCGAAGTTCTGGCCGGAAGTTCGCTCGGTTTCAATATTACCGTGTTTCCGGCCGCAATTGCTGTGGCCGCCGGAATCAGCGACAACTGATAGGGATAGTTCCATGCCCCAATAATCAGGGTTACCCCAAGAGGTTCGGGTATTATATAGCTTCTGGCCGGAAAATTGACCAATCCTGTGCGTACGTTTTTTGTTTTGCTCCACCTTTTCGTGTTTCTTATCAACACGTCCAATTCGTGGTAAAACAGTCCTAATTCGGTGAGGTAGGTTTCAAACTCCGACTTTCCAAAATCATCGTTAATGGCTTTGTAAAGCAGGCTTTCGTTTTGTTTCACAATTTGGCGGAACCGTTTCAGTTGGTTGATCCTGAACGCCACGTCTTTGGTGGTATTGGAATTGAAAAAGCGTTGTTGTTTCGAGATGAGATCTTTGGTCGTCATGTGTCAGGCATTAAAATCAAGTTGATGGAACCCTTTTTGCAGACATTGTCCGTTCATTGTTTCTTGACCATTTATTGGTTTGTAAAGATAACTTCTTGCTCCATACGTCTTTTGGGCATCGAGAAGGTTTTTGTTGGATTTACCTGCCGTTTTAACCTCTTTGTCACAGGCGCCTCAGCCATTTTTGGGAATGCACTATAATCTTATGCCATGCTCAATTGATCTGCTACGTTGCATGGTTGCGCAAATCCTCCCAAAACCACAAGCAGAATTTTCATGTCTGCATAACCAGACGGGAACAGGTGGATGAACAAAGTGCCATGTCTTTGTTATTCCCATGATGGGGGGTATGGGCAACCGTAAAGGCTGGGGGTGTCATTAAGGTTCTATGTTGTTTTGCTGTTCGGTAGGTTCCGGCTTGCGAATGAACATGTTACCTGTTTCGATATCTGTCTCAAAGACGGGCGCGTAGTGGTTGCCTTGTTTTTGCCATCGGGGTTTGGGGCGGTTTCGTTCCACCTCTTGTTTGTCGTTTTTGTATTTGTGAAGGGTGCTATCTGCATCTGACTTCGGTAATTCCGGTATCTTGGAATGGGAAGACTGGTGCTTGCTGGGTTTGAAGTCCTTATCAATGCCGTCCATAAGGGCCCACTCCAGCAACACCAGTACTACAACCACAGCTACGGCCGCGCGAACCCTCAGGGATGGAATATGCGTGTCTTCTTTCATGGGTAATCGGATTTAAGGTGTGTTGCAATGGTTGCCCCAATGGTGCAGACAGCCCCTGATCGGCATACGATAATGTTGCATCTATCGGGATGTTGGTCGGAATTCTCAGCATCCGGAATCGGAGGAGATATCGGATTTTCTTTTCGAGGGAACCACTTCTTGCTTTATTTCCCGATCTGCACCATATTCAAAGTAAGCCGTTTGAATCCTAAACCAAGGAGCGATTTGCACAGTGTGAACTACAATAATTTAAGTTTTTAACAAGTATGTTGGTCATGTTGCGATAAGAGTTGCAGTTACGGTATATTGCCCCAAAGTAGCCGAAGCTTCCGGATTACTTCAGCAAAGCAGGGTGTGACCGGCTTTATGCCACAAATAAGACATCCGAAATCATTACCTGGAATGACCTCTATGGCGTCTCAATTAAAAGGGAAGCGAATACCGCATCTTTCCTGATCGAAAGGCTACCTCAATTTTCCATTGCAATGAAGAAGAGAAACGGTATCTGAAAACCGGTAATGAATATGGTTTTGTCCCTATCCGACCACAAAACGAAAATCCCCTGATACTTTTACGGACCGTCGTAGGCACCTTCTTTGAACGAAAGGGAGAACAGCATTCCCTGTCAGTACTTACCGGCGGGGCAGTTTATTGTGGTTTTCACCGGCTTCTTTTCCGTTAAAATACAATGACATGGATTCATTGAATTCTTTAATGGTCTGAGGTTCGCTTTTTATGAAGCCCATTTTTAACGACACGCATTTGGCTTTTTCAAAATTATATTCATTGATGAAACCAGGAACCCATGTCACAATTCCCAACTGGGGGAAGGGCTTAATAAAAATATACCCCATCGCAATATCTTTTAGAGATTGTTGTTGCGGGACCTTGAAATAATAACAACTTGCATCATTGATTTTTGCAAATGGTGAATTTTCCACATCAAATCCGACCGGAACATTATTGTTTGCCTCCATTATCTTCTCAATGTCTTTACTTATGGTCATTTTAGCCAAATTGCCTTCAAACTGCTGGTGGAGGCAGATCTGGAATACTTTATCCCCAAATTCAGAATACAATTCTGCGGCAAAACGTGGTTTAAGCTTGTACAAGGTATGTGCAAATCCTATATGGACCAAGATTTTGGTGCCTTTAGAATATTTCTCTTTAACGGCTTTTACCATATTGTCTTCTCGTTCCATATTTTGTTTGAGTATATCATCGGCAGGCTTTCTATTTGCACACATATTCTCAAATTGGCTCCATTCGCTATCCAGTCCGATGATTTTTACATGGTCTTTGGGTTTCTTGGATGAATTGACCTTCCATACGGACTGGATAATGTTTACATACTCTTCGAATCCCCATATTGGCCATGTGTAATCCCTGAAGATATCGACGGCTTTCTCCCGGTCAAATTCCTTCGCCGTAACTATCTGGTTTATTTTATCAGAGTTACTCGATTTGATGAATTCGGTGGCAAAATAATTGATATCTGATGATTCGATTATTTTTGAGATTAATTCGCAATATTCCTTTTTTTGATGAACCTCTCCAACAATGACAATGTCGTGTTGCCTGAATTTTTTTGCAGTATATTCCTCCGGAGACTTTTCGTTCCGTTTTAAAAATTGCAGATAGGTTTGTATCGAATCATTAACAAAACAGTTGGATTGGGACTTTATACAAAAAGGGAACAAGATTATTAAGATCAGTATGTTAGTTATTGTTTTCATGTTTAGCTGTTAGATTTTGGTTATGGTTCCGTCTGTGCCGAGTTGGATTGTTTCTCCGTTTTTGTACACATTGTTTTGTATTTCATAATCCGTACTTAAGGTTAGTACCATTATTTTTCCGTCTGGATAGAATTTTATAGGCTTTAGCAAGCTGCTTTTGCAGGGAAATCCTTGTATTGTTTGGTTTGCGGAAAGGAAACATGACTTAATTCTTCCGTTTGGGTAGAAGTCTACTTCTACTTCATTTCCTCCTTTGCATATGATGTGGTCGATATTGACGTCTTTTGAAAATCTGATGCCTTTAAAACAGCTAATATCATGCTCTTCCGGAAAAACGATCGAACCGGCAGGAACGACATAGGCTGCTTGCTTAATGTCATTTGCCGTTTGGAACTGTTTAACGCTTCCGCTTTCAAAAAAATGGAGCCATGAAACACATTTGGCCCCCTCAATTATAGCCGTATCGCTTAATCTGCATTTTTTCAGGTTGCCATTGTCAAAGTATTCGTCGGTTTTGTCCACAAAGACAATTTCTTTTGAATACTTCTGAAGAACAAATGTTTTCGTCGGGGAACACGCCACCATCACTATGGCCATTGAAAGTAGAAACTGTGTTTTCATACAAATGAATTTTTTAAGGATTATTCAAATTTATGAAATACAAACGTCAAAATATTATTTGCCAGTTTTTTGGTTGGTTTAATGATTAAGTTTTCGGGCAAAGGATCTTTGAGTGTTTTATTTGTTCAGGTTGATGGGACGGAACAAAAATTAACCAAGTAGGCTTTTATGTATTTTTTTACTCTCCCAAAATCTCTTTATTTACAATAAGAATAGAATTTGTGAAATTTGGAACTTATGGGTATTGAAGAGTTTTCCCTGCCATGGAAGACGGATTCATCTTTACTAAAAACAATAATTTCTCGCCAGGACATGGAAGAATGGATATTGACTATCCGTTTCGGTTCCACGTCTTGGCGAGAAGGTTCAATAATCAATTTCTTAGGGATGATCTTGTCGCCGGGAATGGACGGGGTATTATGGTATTACCAGTTTCGAAACCTCTTTACCTTGCTTTCCGGTGAGTATTAGGGAATATAGGCCACTTGCCAATCCGGACAGATTGATGGTTTCGAATGTCTCGGTAACCAGTACCGACTTTACCAGTTGACCGTTGAGGGTATAAATCAGGAGGGTACTCCCAGGCAGTGCGTTTTCAATGGTCAATTGGCCGTTGGTCAGCGGGTTGGGATAGAGCCGTACATTGTCCTGCAGCATGGCACCTTCGGCCGGGGCGGTCAGTTGCCCCGATTTGGTTGTTGTGGCATAGGTGAAAGCTTCCCATCCCGATACCGTCTCGCGGTTGCAATACATGCCCGACGAAGCGCCACCTTCAGAAGAGACAAATTTCCCGTTAAAGCCTTTTAATGCGACCTGGCCGTTCACGTCAACCCATTCAAATGCTTCCCATCCGGCAATAGAGACACTGTTGCAGGTCATGGCAGCCGCTCCGTTTTGGCTGTTTACATACCTGCCGTTGTTACCTTGTAATGCAATTTTCCAATCGCCGGCATCCACCACGGTAAATTTTTCCCAAGTGCTGGCCACAGCGCTATTGCAAGTCATTGCCGAAGCCCCGTTTTGGGAATTGACGTATGTCCCGTTGTTCTGCAACCAAATGACACTTCCCGTAGGCCATCCCGGACGGAGGTTATTGCCCAGGGCGGACTGGAAGGTGCAGTTGCCTACCCTTACATTGGTATATATTTCGTTGAGCCAGGTTTCTACATTCGATACACTGGGCTGCGTGCCTCCGTACTTGATGTAATTGGCCATAATATCCCAACCCGATGTTGAATTCCATGAATAAAGGGCGCGGTCGGTGGTTTGACGTTTCCATGCCCAGAACAGCCAACCCACGTTCGACGTTTCGTAATCGATGCGGGCAGCCTTGGTCCAGGTCGCGGTATTCTCGCCGAATTCGGTGTAAACGAGAGGGACGCCAATGCCGTCGGCCTGCGATTTGATGGTGCCCAGACTGGGGTTAGGATCGCCCTCCCCCTGTGAGCCGTAATAGTGGGCAGCCCAAACCATTTTGCTGTCAAATTTTTCGAGCATGTCGTAAAAATCGGACCCCCAATAGTTCCCTTCCACAAAAACAAGGTGGTTGGTGTCGTATTGCCTGATTTTTGCGGCCATCTGTTTGTACGACTCTTTTAGGTTTCCTTTGTTACTGGTAAGTACCGGTTCGTTAAGCAGCTCGTACCCTGCAATGTAGGCCACATTGCCCGATCCTACGTAAGTGTTGTCCTTGTACCGGTAGGCAATGTGGCGCCATATATCGCCGGCAATGTTGACGTTGTCCCAGTTGCTCCAGAAATTGACAGGGCCCGAATGGTCGTCGGCACTGGTGTTGTCGCTGTGATAATCCGGGTTTTGGCAACCGGGGGCAGCATGCAGGCAAAATATCACATAAATCTGGTGGTTGGTAGCCCATTGCACGGCTTTGTCGAGCCACGTGAAGCCATCGTTTTTGAGGGCCGAGCCGGTCCAGAACTCGTTGTAATGGAAAGGGATACGGATAACGTTATACCCACGTGCCTTAGCCTGTTGGAAATCGGCCTCGGTGATGTAATTGTTGCGCCAGTTGTTCTGGAAGGCCACGGCTTTGGTTTCGTCCCAGCCCAAAAGGTATTTGATGTTGTTGCGGATCTGGGTGTGGCTGCGTTTTCCGTTTACGTCAATGTTCATCATGTAGCCTTCCCATACCAGCCAGTTTCCGAAATTGGTCCCGCGAAGGGTAATGGGGTTTCCGTTTTTTACGATTTTATTTCCGTTGGTCGACAACCATTGGGCACTTGATGGAACGCACATCAAAAAAGATAGTGCAAGAATCACGAGAAAGGTAGTTTTTTTCATTTTTAAAGCGTTTGGTATATACAAAAAATAGGATTTGGATATACAAATGAAAGGTCCATAACGCTTAATCACAAAAACGGGAATACGTCTAATATACGTCAGGGATGCATCTCAGGGACTTCTTTTTTACTACAAACAGAGGGCCGAACCCAATGCGGGCTTGCAGTAGTTGCATCGGTGAGGATAATGTAATTGGGCAAAAAACAAAAGAGGGGTATAACCCCCTCTGTTCAAATCTGCTATGAAAAAAATGTTCAATTGTAGCTTTGGCTACCCGAACTACTGTTGCCGGTAATTTTAATGGGCCCTTTGTCGACAATCAGGTTCTTGGAACCCTTTACTCCTTTGGCATTAAGGCTACCCGACGAAGCTTTGAGTTCGAAGCTGAGCTGCGAAGCGTCGTTGGTAAGTCCCATGCTGATGCTTCCCGACGACGAAGCAAAACTTGAATTGCCCGTAAGGATAATTTGGTTGCCCGATTGGCTCCCACTGGAACTTTGGGTCGAAAGGGCACCTTTTATCTGGTTGAGGTTGATGCTTCCCGAGCTGCTGCTGGCAACCACATCGCCGGTCACGTTCGATACGTGTACGCTGCCCGAAGTCGCCTTGGCTTTCACATTACCTTTTACCGCTGATACGCGCAGACTGCCTGATGATGTTTCGGCCGATGTGTACATACCTACACCGTCGATGTTCAGACTACCCGACGAAGCAGACGTTTCTACAAAACCGCCAATGTCTTTGATCCGTTGGCTGCCTGATGAACTGGCCGATTTAAAATTCCCTTTAATGCCGGAAATGGTTTGACTGCCCGATGAGGTTTGGCAGGTGAGATCGGAACTGATGCTGGCGGCGGTAATGCTACCTGAACTGGCCTTCAATACCACATTGGCGTTGCCAATGCCCGATACATTGATATTACCCGATGAATTACTGATGTATACGTTGGTGTTGGCGGGAACGGTAAAATAAAGCTTGCCGTCAAAATTGCCCGAAAGCGAACCGGGACGTTCAATCCATACTTTTAACGTGTTATTGGCGTCGGCGTATTTAATCTTGATGTCGTCGCGTTGGGCCGGTGCCTTTATTTCACCACTAAACGTCACGTCGTCAGAGGTGCCGGTGGTGACCACGGCCGAACAGAACGAACCTTCTACCTCGATGGTGGTAATATTGCCAAAGGTTTTGTTCACTTTGTCTACCACAACGGTAGGTTGTTGTGCAGACATGCCCGATACGGCCAACAAAGCAATGGCCATGAGGATGCTTTTGGTTGTGCTAAAAAGTGTCTTCATAATTTGAAGTTGTTTTAGGTTTTTAACATCGTTGTAATGGAGATATGACGCACACGGTCGGGGATAAGTTACACGGTCGGGGGAATAAAATGTCTGGTGGCCGGTATGACGCGGAAAAATGTTGGGACAGACGGAAAAGGGGGGCAATGGCGGTGACCATGATTGGTTGTGCCAGACGATAAATTGACCGGAGTGAAACTTTATTTGGACAAAATTATACCAAAAACAAAAAAGGATACAGGGATCTTTTTTCTTTCCACGGTCCTCGTATGAACCGAACCCGAAAACCTTAAAACCTCACCTTTACTACCACCGGCAAATGGTCCGATGGAAAACGATGGTCCAAAAAGTCGGTCAGTGCCCCATATGTAAGCACGGTAAAGTGTTTTGATACAAATATATAATCGATACGTTCGTGGAGCGGGGCATCTATACGAAAAGCCGAAAAGGTGCCTATAGGCCCGTAAGGCGGCATTTGGGTCGTGGTAAAACCATCGTTCAGGAATTCGCCAACGTGTTTCACCTGATCGGTGTCGGGCGTGGAATTAAGGTCGCCGCAGAAAACAACAGGGAAACCGGCGGCCAGTTCTTTGATCTTTTGCACCATTAAACGTCCCGACTGTTTTCGCGCTTCTTGTCCCTGGTGGTCGAAATGGGCGTTGAACACAAAGAAAATGCGGTTACTCGATTTATCCTTGAATTTGGCCCACGAACAAATGCGGTTACAACAAGTGGCATCCCATCCCAACGAAGGCTTTTCGGGTGTCTCGCTCAGCCAAAAATCCCCATTCAGCAACAGTTTAAACCGATCTTTGCGATAAAAGATGGCCGAATGTTCGCCGCCTTGCAGGCCATCGTCCCGCCCACTGCCCGTGTAAGCCCATCCTTCCATCTGCAACAGATCGGAAATCTGACCGTGTAGCAGCTCCTGGGTACCCATGATGTCGAATTCATGATATGCGATCAGTCGTTTCACGAATTCGCGACGGTTGGGCCATGCGTTCTCGCCGTCGCCGGGTGTGTCGAAGCGGAGGTTGAATGTGGCAATGTTCATGGTGGCATGCTGCTTTTGTGCCGGTAGATTGTGTGCGGCCAGAAAGAATGCGATGAGGGCAAAGAGATGTGAGATACGTTTCATCGGTAAGGTTTTGAGGAATGACGATGGTGAAAGATAATCGATATCTTCCGGACAAAAAATGTCCTTTGAAATTTTTTAGGTACGTATAAAAGATATGGGTCGACTTGTTTTGGGGCAGAGGAATTCTTTTGTTTCAGGGCTGTTGTATCCCAGTCTCTGTGCAGAACATTCAGCTATCTCTGTAAGTTTGCCGTAGTTGCTTGCCTGCAGATGCACGTGACAGCCACACATTTTGTACCTTTGCGTGGACAATCGGGATTCCTGATGACAAAGCTTCATATCAAAAACATGGTTTGCAACCGCTGCATTTTGGTGGTGGACAACGAGCTTGTGAAGCTGGGGTTCAGGCCTGTCCAGACTACCTTGGGCGAAGTAACGCTGGCATCGGACATTACTGCCGATGAAAAAGAATCCATTGATAAGGCCTTGCAGCAATACGGCTTTGCACTTATCGACGACAAAAGGGGACGCATCATTGAACGCATTAAAACATTGATCGTCGAGCTGGTACATCAACATAACGGTGAACTGAAAACCAATTTGTCGGAATATTTGAGTGGCCAGCTCCGGCATGACTACAACTACCTGTCCAATCTTTTTTCCGAGGTGGAAGGATCGACCATCGAAAAGTACTTCATTGCCCAAAAAACCGAACGCGTAAAAGAATTGCTGGTGTATGGCGAACTGACGCTGAGCGAAATCGCTTTCCAACTCAACTATTCAAGCGTAGCCCATTTGAGCAATCAGTTTAAGAAAGTGACGGGGCTGACGCCCAGCCATTTCAAACAGATAAAAACTTTTAAGCGCACGCCGCTGGACGAGGTGTAAAACTTATAAACTTTCGCCCAAAAGCTGTAACACTTTCGCCATGGTTTGTTATCAATTTTGCAGATAACCAAAATGAAAAAGCATGGCCACCAATCATCCCGATTTGATTTACCTCCCTCTTGACGGTGTGGAGAGCGAACATTGCGCCCTGATCATTGACAAAGGGCTTGATAAAATAAAGGGAATTACCTCCCACAACGTGGAGTTAAACAACAAACGTGCGGTCATTCATGTCAGTCAGCCTGCTGCACTGGGCGATGCGGTAAAAGCCATCCGTGGGTTGGGGTATGGCGTCGGCACGGTCAAAAAAACGTTCCCCGTGTTGGAGATGAGTTGTGCGTCGTGTGCCGTTAGTGTTGAGAGCATCATCAGATCGCAAAAAGGGGTTGTCGTTGCGTCGGTCAATTATGCGTCGGCCACGGTTTACGTGGAATATTTGCCCCAAATGGTTCAAGCCGGGCAGTTGCGCCAGGCGGTGCGGGCCATGGGCTACGATTTGGCAGTGCAAACTGAAGACGGACAAACGGAATCGATCGAGGTCATCCATGAAAAAGCGTTGAAACGGTTAATGCGGAGGACTGTCGCTGCCATTCTGCTTGCATTGCCGGTGGCGGCCATTGGCATGTTTGCAATGGAAATGCCTTACGCCAACCTGTTGATGTGGATGTTAAGCACCCCGGTTCTTTTTTGGTTGGGAAGGGATTTTTATATTAATGCGTGGAAGCAGGCCAAGCACCGGTCGGCCAATATGGATACGTTGGTGGCCTTGAGTACGGGCGTAGCTTATCTGTTCAGTGTGTTCAATACGTTGTTCCCCCGCTACTGGCATGAAAAGGGGTTGCATGCGCACGTCTATTTCGAGGCAGCTGCCGTGATCGTGGCTTTTATCCTGCTTGGAAGATTGTTGGAGGAAAAAGCCAAGGGGAACACGTCCACGTCCATTAAAAAACTGATGGGGCTGCAGCCCAGAACGGTGACCGTGGTGCATCCCGACGACCATCAGGTGGTGGTTCCCATTGAGCAGGTATTTGCGGGCGATACGGTTTTGGTGAAACCAGGCGAGAAAATAGCAGTGGACGGTGCGGTTATCTCTGGCGAATCGTATGTCGATGAAAGCATGCTCAGCGGCGAACCGGTGCCTGTACTGAAAAGAGAAGGAGTAAAGGTATTTGCGGGCACCGTTAATCAAAAGGGCAGTTTTCGTTTTCGTGCCGAAAAAGTAGGCAAGGAGACCATACTATCGCATGTCATCCAAATGGTGCAAGAGGCTCAGGGAAGTAAAGCTCCCGTGCAGAAACTGGTGGATAAGGTGGCCGGGATTTTTGTCCCGGTGGTCATGGCCATTGCGTTGGCCGCATTTGTCGCATGGATTGCTTTTGGCGGAGAAAACGGGTTTACACAAGGCTTATTGGCGTTGGTAACAGTCTTGGTCATTGCCTGCCCGTGTGCCCTGGGGTTGGCCACGCCCACTGCCATCATGGTTGGGGTTGGAAAAGGGGCCGAGAACGGTATATTGATAAAAGATGCGGAAAGCCTTGAACTCTCCCGAAAAGTGGATGTGGTCGTGTTGGACAAGACGGGAACCATCACCACTGGCAAGCCCTCTGTGACTGATATGCATTGGATTGATGACAACGATCAATTAATGAGGATATTGGTAAGTATGGAACGTCAGTCGGAACATCCGTTGGCCGAAGCGGTGGCTGCGCATTTTCACGCATTGGAGGGTATTCCGGTATCGAACTATGAAAGCGTGACGGGCAGGGGTGTAAAAGCCTCTGTCAATGGCCTCACTTACCTGGTGGGTAATCCGGCGTTGCTGGCCGGGAATAATGTGGAATTAACCCCTGTGTTGCAAGAGATTGCAACAAATTGGAGCCAATTGGCCAGAACGGTCGTTTGGTTTGCCGACCAGCATCGTGCATTGGCGGTGATTGCCATTGAAGACGAAATTAAACCGACTTCGAAAGAGGCGGTGTCCCGATTGCAAAAGCAAGGTATCGAGGTATATATGCTTACCGGTGACAATGCGGCCATGGCCCAGGCCATTGCCCGGTATGCCGGTATCGGACATTATGAGGCCGATATGCTGCCAGACCAAAAAGCTGCGTTCGTCAGGCAATTGCAACTGCAGGGACACACGGTGGCCATGGTGGGCGATGGGATCAACGACAGTGCGGCATTGGCACAGGCGGATGTTAGCATCGCCATGGGGAGGGGAAGTGATATCGCCATAGATGTGGCCAAAATGACCATTATCTCGTCCGATTTGAATAAAATTGCCCAAGCCATAAAATTGTCGAAACAGACAGTGACAACCATCAGGCAGAATCTGTTTTGGGCTTTTATCTATAACATTGTAGGGATTCCTATTGCTGCAGGAGTTTTGTTCCCCATCAACGGTTTTCTGCTAAACCCCATGGTTGCAGGTTTGGCGATGGCATTGAGCAGCGTGAGCGTGGTGAGCAACAGCCTGAGACTAAAATGGGCGCGTTAACACATTGAACAATGGGAAATGAACACTTAAAATAATATCAATGGAAAAGACATTTAAATTCAAGACAAGTATTAAATGTGGCGGTTGCATAGCCAAGGTGGCTCCTTTTTTAAACAGCGCGGACAGTGATTGCCGCTGGGATGTGGATACAGCCAATCCTGACAGAATACTTACGGTGCATACCCAAAGCCTTTCAGAAAGCGACATTGTGGAAAGAGTACAGGAGGCCGGGTTTGTTATTGAACCGTTGGTGGGTTGATCTTGGCAAACTGTTCCGAAGCTTGTCCGTTCAACATGAAAATCTTCGGCGACACCAGAGGGGTGTGCTTAGCCGTGGCCGAGTATGATACTTGGTTATAACTGAGGATATCCCTCAAGTGCCGATAATGGTTCCTTGAAGGCAAGGAACAAAGGGGGCGTTTTGCGTGGAGGGTAGATTCATTGTGGGGCGTTGCATTGCCAATGACCGATATAAAACAGAAAAGCCCATTTGTGGGCTTTTCTGTTTTGGTTATTTGCGGGAAATGAAGACTTCCCTGGTGGGTTGTGGCGGATTCGAACCGTCGACCCCTACCCTGTCAAGGTAATGCTCTAAACCAACTGAGCTAACAACCCGTGCGTAATGCACCGCAAAAATAGTAAATTTTGCAATTGCACCAATATGCCATGTGCAAACCTTTCGTGAACTGGCGTGTTTCACTTGTTTGGAAACACACATTTTTAAGTACTTTTGACCAAACATTGCACAATGACATTAGATTTGAACCAACGCTGGAGTGAGTTTCTGATGAAGGCCAGTTACCATTTCAAGGTCAATGCCAATCAGGAGTTTTTGCTGTTCATCATTGGATTGCAGGAGTTGGGACAAGGTTTCAAGTCCTACTCAAAGCAAGAGAAAATGGATATCATTAACCTTGCCCGTTGCCGCCTGCTGACCATTAGCAATTGCCTAAAGCAAACGGGTATGGATGATGAAGGTTGGCCCACCTTTGAAGTACTGAAGGATGAAAATGAACTACTGCCGTCGGAACGCGACAGGCTAATGAAAGAGAGCATGATGACTTATTTCGATACCCATTTGTTCAACCCACGATAATCGCTACCATGTACCGTAAACTATTTTTATTTACCGGGCTGATTCTCACATGGGTGTGGGCAGCTCAGGCGCAGTCCAATCCAAAGGTGCTGATCCGTACGTCGTTGGGCGATATCACCGTGATGCTTTACAACGAAACGCCTCAGCACCGCGATAATTTTTTGAAATTGGTGCGCGAACATTATTATGACAGTTTGTTGTTCCATCGGGTGATACAAAACTTTATGATCCAGGCTGGTGATCCCGATTCACGTACGGCGCAGCCTGACGCGCAATTGGGTAACGGAGGGCCATCGTACACGTTGCCTGCCGAAATAGCCTACCCTGTTCGTTTTCACAAGAAAGGAGCGTTGGCTGCGGCTCGGCTGGGTGATCAAATGAACCCCGAACGACGTTCATCGGGTTCTCAGTTTTACATTGTGCAAGGAGAGGTGATTCCTGCCGAACGCATGCCCTTGTTGGAGCAGAACCTTACCCAGAAACACAAACAAGCGGCAGGCTACAGGACCATTGCCCAGTTTTCGGATAGCTTAAACCACTATGCACAAGTGCGTGATTCGGTAAAGTGGGTCAATTTACGGAACAAAGCAGTCACTGAAGCCGAAAAGGCAGCAGCCGGCCAGCCACCGGTCGTTATCCCGGAACCGATCAGAGAGGTTTACCAATCTTTGGGAGGTACTCCTCATCTCGATGGTGAATACACCGTGTTTGGCGAGGTCGTAAGCGGTTTGGAGGTAATCGACAAAATTGCCGCCTTGCCGACCGACGCCAACAACCGTCCTGCCCAAGATGTGAAAATGTGGATGGAGGTTGTGCCCGAGCCATCCAACCGGTAATGATTTTTATTGGCGTTTCATGCGTTGGGCAACGTATTCGATGGCAAATACGATGACAAAACCGATAATCACTGATACGATGGCATGGAGGGCCAAGTGGTCTTCTCCGGTAACGGCCTGAAACTTTTGGGGCCATACGTTGGTTTCGGCCAATGGAAGTTCCTTGTCGTGCGAATCGGAAGAAACGGTCTCTTTCCATGGCCATATCTTGTTAAGCGATCCGATCATGGTTCCGCCCAGCAAAGCGACCGTGACCTGATGGTATTTCTTTAACAACCATATCAATACATTCGAAAAGAGCATAATGCCAATGGCCGCACCGGCAACGAACGTCACGATGATGTCTATTTTTACGCTGATCAATGCGTCCATCATAAAAACATATTTCCCCATCAACAACAAGATGAAGCTGCCCGATATTCCTGGCAATATCATGGCACAGATGGCAATGGCCCCCGAAAGAAAAATGAACCAATAGGTTTGCGGTGTGTCGGAAGGAGGCATGACGGTGACCCAATAAGCTGCCCCGGCTCCAACCAGAAGCGCAAGCCAGTTGGCGGTACGTTTTGGCTCGACATCCCTGAATACGTATACGGTAGATGCCAATATCAGCCCGAAAAAGAACGCCCATGTGGGTATCGGATGCTGCTCGAGCAACCATGTCATAAGCCTGATCAACGATAGAAAACTGATACCGATGCCCAATACCAGCACCAACAAAAAATTTAGGTTTGCTTTCCTCCAAAATGCAGCGATTCCCTGGCCTTTTTTGAAAATGAGCGGAAAACAGGCCGGAAGGTTTCTAATGGAGGTCAACAGCTCCTCGTAAATGCCGGAAATGAAAGCAATGGTCCCGCCGGAAACACCGGGCACCACATCAGCTGCCCCCATGGCGATACCTTTAAGGCCAATCATCAGATAATCGTTCGGTTTTCGGGACATTGGGATGTTTTTGTTTTAGGTTAAAATCCTTCCTCTGGGACGGAACGATTTGCTTGCTTGATTATGCCAATTGAAGAATGGCGGGCTATTTTACAGTTCTGTTTTTTATCAATACCACGCTTCCAAGTTGGTCGGGCATGTCGACGAACTGTTCCGCAATCCCACGGGAAAATTCATCCACCGCTTTCCTGACGCCTTCCCAGTTGTGGTTGTAATCATGGATTATTATGACACCTCCTGACGAGAGCCTTGGATAGAAAAATCTTAACGCATCGATGGTCGATTGGTATAAGTCGGCGTCTATGTGCACAAATGCAAACACCTCGTGTCCCAAATCATCTGCCGTTCCGGGAAAAATACCCTGGCGAATGTCGATGAGATCGTTCCCACCAATGTGTTTCTTCACCAATTCGGGCGATGTATTGTCAAATTTCACGGTTTGCGGACGTACGGTCCCGTCACAATCCTCACGCATCACCTGATGCGGAAGCCCGTCGAACGTGTCGAACAGGTAGAACTTGCGGTCGGGCAACATGTGGTGGATCACCTTGGCCGTTTCTCCTTTGTAAACACCCAATTCGGCCAAATTCCCGGGTACCTGGTGGCGCACAATCCGTTCGAGCTGTTGCCACAGCATGTAGAAGCGGATGCGGTCTTTCTCTTTGCGCTCTGTGCGTACCAATGTTTTGGGCACTTGTTTTTGCTTTACGTAGTCGAGCCACATATAAGGTTTGAACAATTTATGTGTCCAAAAGCTCCAGAAATAAGCCATCAATACCCATGCAATGGCGTTGACGAGTAAAAGGTTCAGGAATTGGATGGTACTCATGGTCATTGAAGTTATGCCGTAAAGATATAAAGATTGCGGAACCGGGAGACTTATCTTGAGCGTAGGAACAAAAAAGCCCCCGGTTGGAGAGCTTCACTATTGACGTAGGTTCGATCTCGGCGCGATCTTGTCCGGTTTGACGGATGTGAAGGGAGAAAGACGATTCGACGGTTAGCTAAAAAGATGGATTAGCAATCTTTCTTCTTATCTCAAAGTCTTCCGTCTCCTCATCTTTATTTACCGGCAAGGTCCTTGTGATCGTTTGCTTACAGAACTGACGTCATTAAAGATATCTGGAATCAATAATTCAGTAATGCCTTGCGCAATCCTTCAAAACGGTTTTCGTAATCTTTCATTGAACGGCGGATAACTTCGTGCGCCTCTTTGGCATTGTAAATATGTGTGATTTCCGAATTGTGGTTCATTCCGGGCATATCCTTGTAAGTCAAAAAGTAATGCTTGAGACGTTGGATCACCAGTTCGGAGATTTCCGAGATGTCGGTAAAATGGCCGTACACCACGTCACCTTTCAATACCGAGATAATCTTGTCGTCGGCATCGTTGCCGTCAATCATCCTGAAACCTCCAATGGGGATGGCCACCGCCAATAGGTCGCCGTGCGGCACGTCTTTTTCGGTAATCACGCAAATGTCCAATGGGTCGCCATCGCCTTTAATGGATTCACGCCCGGTTTTTTCGGCACAATATTCGCCTACTCCGTCACCGCAGTAGGTTTGGGGGATAAACCCATATAACGAAGGCACCACGTTTGAATATTTCTGAGGCCTGTCGATACGCAGGTAACCGCTTTTCTTGTCTATTTCGTATTTGATGGTATCGGTGGGGACCACTTCGATAAAACAAGTCACGACGGCCGGGGCTTCATCGCCAATATCAATGCCGTGCCATGGGTGCGATTTATACCTAAGCCCCATCAGCCTCCCGATGGGGTCCATTAAACTGTTTGTCGTCATATAGTGATTGATTGGTTTTTTAATTTTCTTTGTCATTGTAGTTTATATAAATTCCAGGCTATCAAACAACAGCGGCAACCATTGTTTTGTTGCGTTATCCCCCCCAGCCGGCTTTGTCGAGACTTCGGTACTGGACCGCTTCGGCCACGTGATGTGCTTGAATGTGGCCGTTTCCCTCAATGTCGGCAATCGTCCGTGACACTTTTAATATCCGGTCGTAGGCCCGGGCCGAAAGGTCGAGTTTTTCCATGGCGTTTTTCAGTATGCGTTGGCCTGCTTCATCGGGTACGGCATGTTCACGCAGTAGCCTGGAGCTCATTTGCGCATTGCAGTACACCCCTTCAGTACTGGCATAACGTTGTGCCTGTATTTTTCGTGCCTTCATGACACGTCCGCGGATCTGTTCGCTTTTTTCCGACGGAGGCGCATCAGCCAGCTTGCTGAAGGGTACCGGTACCACCTCGATATGTAAATCGATGCGGTCGAGAAGCGGCCCGGAGATACGGCCCAAATACTTTTGCACGACCCCGCCGCCGCACACGCACTTTTTCTCGGGATGGTTGAAATAGCCGCAGGGACATGGGTTCATTGAAGCCACCAGCATAAAGCTTGCGGGATAGTCGATGGTAAACCGTGCCCGTGAAATGGAAATGAGCCGGTCTTCCAATGGCTGGCGCATTACTTCAAGTACGGTACGCTTGAATTCGGGCAATTCGTCCAAGAACAGAACCCCGTTGTGGGCCAGCGATATTTCGCCGGGTTGTGGGTATGATCCGCCCCCGACCAATGCAACATCGGAAATGGTGTGGTGGGGGCTCCGGAACGGCCGATGCGTGATAAGCGATGTGTTGGAGCCTATTTTTCCCGCTACCGAGTGGATTTTGGTCGTCTCAAGGGCCTCTTCGAGTGTCAGTGGCGGCAATATGCCCGGCAGGCGTTTGGCAATCATTGATTTTCCGGCGCCGGGAGGGCCGATCATGATGAGGTTATGCCCGCCGGCAGCCGCAATTTCCAATGCTCGTTTTACGTTTTCCTGGCCTTTTACGTCGGCAAAATCCATCTCTCCGCTATAGGTTCCTTTGTTGAATTCCGTTTCGGCATCGACCACGGTGGGCTCGATGGTCGGATTTCCTTCTAGCAGATCGGTAACCTCCTTGATGTGGTCGGCGCCGAACACTTTTAATCCTTGTACCACGGCCGCTTCACATGCATTCGTACGGGGCAGTATTACGCCTTCGTAGCCGTCGTTTTTGGCTTTGATGGCAATGGGCAGCACACCTTTGATGGGTTGCAGGCTACCGTCGAGCGACAATTCCCCCATAATCAGGTAGCGGGGAAGCATTTCGGACTGTATTTGGCCGGAAGCTGCCAAAATGCCCACAGCCAGCGGTAAGTCGTAGGCCGACCCTTCTTTGCGGATGTCGGCGGGTGCCATGTTGATGACGATGCGGTAACCGGGCCACGAAAAGCCTGAGATCTTCAGTGCCGATTCTATTCGCTGCTGGCTCTCTTTGACTGCGTTATCGGGTAAACCGACCATAAAAAAGCGTGCACCGCGCGACACGTTCACCTCAATGGTAATGACCACCGCGTTGATGCCGGCCACTGCGGCCCCGAAAGTTTTTACTAACATGGTTTCTTCTGGGTTAAGGTTATTTTGCAATTGGGTTATGATGTTTCGTTCTGTGCCGATCTGTTCCCGGTATTTCCAAGTCCAGGAAGGCACGTCGTACACGAGGACGATATGTCAGCTGTTTTTTTCGTCGACGAGCGATTCTATTAACTCGATTAAGATATGGATTATTTTAATATGAATTTCCTGTATGCGATCGGAATAGCGAAAATGGGGCACATTGATGTTGACATGGCTGATGGCTTTGAGTTTCCCCCCGTCTTTCCCTGTTAGCGAAATTACTTTCATTCCTTTGTCGATGGCCGTCTGGGCCGCATTGAGTACATTGGCCGAGTTTCCGCTGGTGCTGATGGCCAGGAGCACATCGCCGGGATTGCCAACTCCTTCCACAAACCGGCTGAACACAAAATTGAAGCCATAGTCGTTGGCCGTGCAGGTAATGTGCGCGGGATCAGAAATGGCAATAGAGGCCAGCGAACGCCGGTCATTTCGAAACCGTCCCGAAAGTTCTTCAGCAAAATGCATGGCGTCGCTCATTGAACCTCCGTTGCCACACGATATGGCTTTGTGGCCGTTGAGCAAAGCGTGCGAAATAAGGTGGGCCGCATCGCTGATATGCTGGTAGTTTTGCGGATCGGCCATAAAATGATCGAGGACCTGACGGGCTTCGTCAAATGCAGCTCGAATGGAATCTAAAGTCATAAATTAAGGAATTTGTCCAAAAATAGGGAGGCTTTTTGAAAGAAAAAAGGATTTGCAATAGGAACAGATGGGGGTACTGGTTATCGGTTTTATGGACAAAGGGACTGAGATAGGTGGATTTTTCGTTATATCTTTGCATGGTCTGTCAAATTACAATAATTAAAGACTCCGTACCAAGAGGTTTCCATTGTCTGGATCCTCCATGTACGCGGTTTTCCATCATGTTCCTAGATTTACGGCAAATGAAGAAATGGGATACCTGCCGTCGGATGACGGGATTTGATCGTTAAAAGAGCCAGAACCAATAGCAAAGACAAGGTTTACGTACGCATGTCGAACATTATTAAACTATTGCCCGATTCGGTGGCTAACCAAATTGCGGCGGGCGAAGTGGTACAACGTCCCGCATCAGTGGTGAAGGAGCTGATGGAAAACTCCGTGGACGCCGGTGCCACTTCTGTCCATGTCATTATAAAGGAAGCAGGCCGTACGCTCGTCCAGGTCATCGATAATGGTTGTGGAATGAGCGAGACCGATGCCCGCATGGCCTTTGAACGTCATGCCACTTCCAAAATCAAAGAAGCATCGGATCTTTACAGCATCGATACCAAGGGGTTTCGTGGCGAGGCGCTGGCGTCGATTGCTGCTGTGGCCCATGTGGAGCTGCGTACGCGCACGCACGACGAGGAGTTGGGTACATTGGTCACCGTGGCTGCATCGAAATTTGAAGACCAGGAAACGGTGCATTGTCCCGTGGGTAGCAATTTTGCGGTTCGGAACCTGTTTTTTAATGTTCCGGCACGCCGTCGGTTCCTGAAACAAAATTCCACCGAGTTCCGCCACATACTCAACGAGTTTGAGCGGGTGGTGCTGGCGCATCCCGAAATAGAGTTTTCGATGGTGCACAACGACATTAAAATGTTCACCCTGCCTGCGGCCAACTTAAAACAACGCATTGTCCATCTGGCAGGCAAGCAGATAAATTCGTTGCTGGTTCCTGTCAACGCCGAGACCCATTTTGTGACAATGACGGGATTTGTGGGTACACCGTCGGCTGCACGGAAAACGGCCGGCGATCAGTTTTTCTTTGTCAACCACCGCTTTATTAAGCATCCGTACCTCCACAAAGCAGTACTTGAGGCGTATGACAAACTGATTCCATCGGATGTGTATCCGGTGTACTATATCTATCTTGAGGTAGATCCCGAAACCATCGACATTAATATACACCCCACCAAAACGGAGATTAAGTTTGAGGACGACCGTACCATCTGGCATGTTATTAATGCATCGGTGCGCGAAAGCCTTGGCAAGCACAACATAGTGCCTTCCATCGATTTCGATGCCGACGGGCTTTACGAAATACCCAGTTTCGACCCCAATGCCGATGTGGTGGAGCCGCAGGTTTCCGTCAATCCCGACTTTAACCCGTTCGATTTGGAGAAGAGCCACGCGGCGCACGTAACCCGGGGGGGAGGTGCGTTTACCCCCAAGCCGTCGGTAACGGGATGGGAAGAATTATACGATGGCTTTGAAACCGAAACATTTACTTCGAAAATGTTTTCGGACGACCAACGTTTTGACGTCCAAAACGGAGAAGGGGCAGAGCCATTGGCCGTTCAGCAAACGTTGCCATATACGTCCGACACAATGTCATTCATGGGGGGCACGTCGTTTTTTCAATATAAGGGACGGTTTATCCTTACGTCGTCGAAGTCGGGACTGATGATGATTGACCAACGAAGGGCGCATGAACGCATTCTTTTTGAGCGTTTTTTAAACGCGATGGAGAATCACCGTTCGGCCTCACAACAAATACTTTTCCCTGAGGTGTTGACTTTTAAATCGGAAGATGCCATGTTGCTGAGCGAGCTGGTGGAGGAGCTGCAAACAGCTGGCATTGATCTGGAAGAAAACGAGGACGGTGATTTTGAGGTGCGGGGCTTACCTGCCGATTTGGCCAAAGTGTCGGTTCGGCCGTTGCTCGAATCGATCCTCGAAGATTATAAAAGCAGCGAATTCGATGCCGCACTCCAGGTAAAGGAAAGGATTGCGGGTACGTTGGCGCGCAGTGCGGCCATCCCTTATGGTAAACCATTGAGCCATGCTGAGATGCAGGACATATTTGATCTGCTTTTTGCCTGTGCCATGCCAAACTTTTCGCCCGATGGAAAAACCATTGTGGCCATTGTGCCTAACCATGAATTGGAGGCGCGCTTTGACTGATGCGCCATTTTGTCAATCCAAAACCCGTTGGCAAGAAAGTTGTTATATTGCAATAATGCTTCCCAAAACCCGGGTCTGGGCATTGGGGCTTTCCTCGTGGACAGCACAGCTAATCAGAAATAAACATTCAAATGAACTATCGTCCCTCGTTTTTTCCGATGATTACCCCCGTGGTAAAAAACATACTCATCATCAATGTACTGTTTTTTGTGGCGCAGCTCACCGTTGAGCGTTTTTTCCCTCTGACCGAAACATTGGCGTTGCATTATCCCGGTGCCGAGGGATATAAGAGCTTCCAGCTGGTTACGTACATGTTCCTGCATGATCCGTCGGGCTTTTCGCATATCTTTTTCAACATGTTTGCCGTGTTCATGTTTGGGGTAACGCTGGAGCACCACTGGGGGCCCAAACGATTTTTGGCGTATTACCTCATAACGGGCATCGGAGCGGGTTTGGTGCAAATGGCCGTAGCCTATTTCAGCATCAAAAATTATTCGTCGCATTTGACATTTGAACAGATACAAACCGTTTTCACCGAAGGAGTGGGTATCCTTAAACAAGGCATGAATTACGTCGATCCAAGCATGGCAGGGTTGAACATGGCGCTGAACGGTACAACTATTGGTGCCTCGGGTGCCGTTTTTGGCATTTTGTTGGCGTTTGGTATGCTTTTCCCCACGCAGCAGATCATGTTGTTGTTCCCCCCGATTCCCATTCAGGCGCGCTATTTTGTGATCATATATGGTGTCATGGAGCTCTTTTTAGGCGTGTCAAACTTTAAAGGCGACAACGTGGCCCATTTTGCCCACCTTGGCGGCATGCTGTTCGGCTTTATTTTGATCCGCTATTGGCGCAAAAAGGGAATTTACTGATATTTGTTGCATGAGCATTTTAAACGAAATAAAGCATTCGTACAGGAATGGGTCGGTGCTGACGAAACTGATTTACATTAACCTGACCGTGTTTTTACTGATCAGGTTGTTGCCGTTTGTATTGTGGTTGTTTCGGGTGGTTGAAGATCCACAGCAGGGGACCGTGTTGTTGCGGTATGTATCGGTTCCGTCATCTCCTGCCGAGTTGTTGGTGAAGCCCTGGACGTTGTTCACCTACATGTTTGTGCATTACGATTTTTTGCACGTTCTGTTCAACATGTTGTGCTTGTTTTGGTTCGGACGGCTGTTCCTCGATTTCATGAGACCGTCACAGCTATTGGGCGTGTACATATACGGAGGCTTGGGAGGGGCTATTGTTTACCTGTTGTCGTTTAATCTGGTGCCGGTTTTCATCAGTTTTGCCCCATCAAGCATATTATTGGGTGCTTCGGCCTCGGCATTGGCCATCTTGTTTGCGGTGGCAGCCCATTCGCCAAACCATCGTATTTACCTGATATTCATTGGTCCCGCCCGCTTAAAATACATTGCGTTGGTGTATTTGTTGGTTGACCTTGTGGGAATGACCACTTTGGAAAATACGGGAGGCCATCTGGCCCATTTGGGAGGAGCGCTGGTCGGGTATTTGTATGTGGCGTCGTTGCGCAAGGGAAGCGATTGGGCACGGATTTTTGAGAGTTTTCGGGGAGGAAAGTTCAACTTCTTCAAAAAGCGCGCAAAGATGACGGTCACCCATAAACGCCCATTGACGGACATGGAATACAACGCCCATAAAATGCGACGCCAACAGGAAATAGATCGCATTTTGGAAAAAATTAAAAGGAGCGGGTACGATAGTCTCACTTCGGAGGAGAAAAAAGTGCTGTTCGAAGCAAGTCAGGAATAATGCCTTTATTCAGGAACATACCACGGCATATCCTTGCCATTTTTACTGTAGGTTGGGCAATCATGTTGCTTGCATCGGCCCTTACGGCATATGTCAGTCCCAAATACCTCCATGCGCTTGCTTTTGCAGGGTTTGTGTTTCCCGTACTTTGGCTGTTGAACTGGGTTTTGGCTGTTGTAAACCTTTTACTGCGCAAGTGGCGTCACTTTGCCGTTGCTTTGGGTGTCACGCTGCTGACGTGGAGCCAGTGGAACAACGTGTACCAAACCAACTTGTCGGCCGGACAAATCCAGGATAAGAAACCCAAAGGTGCCATCACCGTCATGTCGTTCAATACGCGTATGTTCGATTATTATTCATGGACGGGACGTCCGAATGTGATCGATGAGGTGTTGGATTTTGTGCGTAAGGAAAATCCGGACATCGTGTGCTTTCAGGAATTTTTTTCGTACGATAATAGAATGGCCTATGCCGACCATCGCATCGTGTCGCGTCTGAACGGATACAAATACCGGCATATAGAGTACAATGTAATAGGCAAAAACGGCAAGAAATTCGGACAAGCCACTTTTTCGAAATTTCCCATTGTGGGCCAGCGGCAAATTACGTTTAACAACACATCAAACTTCTCCATTCAGACCGACGTGGCAGTGGAGGGAAAGACCATCCGTGTTTTCAACAACCATTTGGAATCAGTTCGGCTTAAGGCCAAGCATTACAATTTTATCGACAGTATCAATTTAAAGTCCGATGAGGAACGGAAAGCAGGGCTACAGGAAATTGTGTTTAAGTTGAACCATGCCCTGGCGCAACGTGCCGAACAGGCCGAGACCATTGCTCGGCATATTGCCAATTCGCCCTATCCGGTCATTGTGTGCGGCGATTTTAACGACACGCCGGTGTCGTATGTTTACCACACCATGCGCGGCGATCTGAAAGATGCGTTCAAAGAGGCCGGACGGGGTATTGGCGGCACGTATAACGGCAAATTGCCTTCGTTTCGTATTGACTTTATTTTCCACGATCCTTCGTTTTCCACCACACGGTTCCAAACGTTTAAAAAGAATTTTTCCGACCATTATCCGATTTTGGCAGAAATAGTGCTTGACCCCGCGTCGGAATAAAACGACAGATCCGGTTTCGTCCCGTTTTCAATGCCATTGTGTGTATGTAAAGTCCCTTCAGTTATTTTTTGTGAAATGGTTCATTGTCGGGTTTAACTGCATGGGTCTTCAATCATGCAGTTGGAATCTTGATGTGGGTTTGGTCTTTGATTGATTATGTTTGCTTATATCGAAGCTAACATTGATCTCAGGAGATTAAATGAAAACTTAAACAAAAGTATCACGGTAAAGGTTACATTATTACCAGATAAAAGTGACCTATGAATTACCGGACACGTGTTTTATGTGTGGATGATGAGCCCATCAACCTCCAACTCCTGAAAATTACGTTGGGTAAAAAGTTTAATGTTATTACCGCCGGAAGCACCTTGGAAGGATTAAGGATTTTAGACGAGAATCACGACATTGCGGTCGTGATTAGCGACATGAAGATGCCGCATATGAGTGGGTTAGAGTTTATTGGGGTCGCAAAGCAGAGATATCCGGATGTGGACTATTACATATTGACCGGATTTGATATCACCGACGAAATTCAACAAGCATTGGACAACGGCACGATGACGAAGTATTTTAGAAGGCCTTTTAACCTTACCGAGATCGAACTGGCCATTGCTTGTGCCCTACAGGGGAAGGGGCAAACTTAGTTTCTACATCTGGAAACGGTTTGCAGTTCGTTGGCCGATAAAATTAGTTGCACATATCCTTGCACGGATAATTTTCCGTCATCCTCGATGATCAACTTACTTTGTGTATAAAAAGGTTCCCGCTCTTTGAGCTTCATGTCGATGAACGCCAACATCTCGTTATCGGGTTTATCGGCAACCAAAGGTCTGCCTTGCTTGCCGTTCTGCAGCCTGCGCATCAGGGCTTGTGGCGGTAGTTGCAAATATACCGTCAGTCCGTGATGGTTCATTTGCTCCATGTTGTCGAAAAAGCAAGGGGCGCCTCCGCCTGTGGCGTACACCATTTTTGCCTGGACGAACGATTGGCTCAGCACTTCTTTTTCGGCCTCTCGAAAAGCGTCTTCACCGTGTTGCTTGAAAAAATCGGAGATCGGCATCCGGTACGTCGTTTCAAAAAGGGTATCCAAATCACAAAACGCCCACCCCAATGTTTGTGCCAGCGCCTTTCCCAGTGTTGATTTGCCGCATCCCATAAAACCAATCAGATATATTCGTCCGGTCGTCGATTCCATGACGCAATGTGTCGTTAAAATTGTTGCGTTAATCTACTCTTGATTCGGCCAATTGGCCTTACTTCGGTAAAAAAATGTTTATTTAGCGTCAAAAATAGGCATTTCGGTCGATAACCAAACAGAACCATGCACCATGAGGGTACATTTTATTGCCATTGGCGGAAGTGCCATGCACAACCTGGCCATTGCTTTGCACAAAAAAGGTTTTCATGTGACGGGCAGTGACGATGAGATTTTTGAGCCTTCGCGCGGCCGTTTGGCCTCTCATGGCCTGTTGCCTGACCAATGGGGCTGGTTTCCCGGGAAAATTACTCCCGATCTGGATGCCGTTATTCTGGGGATGCATGCCCGGAAGGATAATCCCGAACTGGCACGCGCCCTTGAAATGGGACTGAAGGTTTATTCTTATCCGGAATATCTCTATACCCAGGCTATTGGTAAAACACGCGTTGTGGTTGGCGGAAGCCATGGCAAAACCACCGTGACGTCGATGGTTATGCACGCGCTGAAGGAAAACCATTTGCAGTTTGATTTTATGGTGGGGGCACAGCTCGATGGGTTTGATACCATGGTAAGCCTTACGGCCGATGCCCCGGTGGCCGTGTTCGAGGGTGATGAATATTTGTCGTCGCCCGTTGATTTGAGGCCTAAATTCCTTTGGTACAAACCTCAGATAGCTGTGCTGACCGGCGTGGCGTGGGACCACATCAATGTGTTCCCAACGTTTGAAAGTTATGTTGGGCAATTCGATTTGTTTGCCCGGACCATTCCCGATGGAGGAACATTGGTGTATTACGCCAACGACACACATTTAGCCGAAATTGCCCGGAAGCAATCGTACCGCCTTGAAACAGTTGCTTACGAGGCCATTGGACATGTTGTGGAAGACGGCATCACTTTTGCCGTTGCCAATGGTAAAAAATATGAACTGAAAGTATTTGGCGCGCATAATCTGCAGAACCTGCAGGCTGCTCGTTTGGTTTGCCGCGAGTTAGGCATGGCCGACGATGCCTTTCTCGAAGCCATGCGATCGTTTACCGGAGCTTCGCGACGGTTACAATCACTGTATCACGATCCCAAATGCGACGTGTATTTTGATTTTGCCCATTCGCCCAGCAAACTGAAAGCCACCACGCAAGCGGTAAAGTTGCGATATCCTCGCCGTCAATTAGTGGCTTGTATGGAACTACATACGTTCAGCAGCCTGAACAGAGCTTTTTTGCCCCAATATCAGGGAACTATGGCATATGCCGATAAAGCGTATGTATATTTCAGCCCCGATGTAATGGAGCACAAACGTCTCGATCCGTTCACTAAGGCAGAGGTGGCAGAGGCCTTTGCCCAGCAAGGCCTTGAGGTGTTCACCGATTCGGTGGGTATATTCGATGCCCTGCGTCAGACCGACTGGAATGACAAAACTTTGCTGATTATGACTTCCGGCAATTTTGACGGGGTTGATATCAGGGGGTTTGTGAAGGATATATTCGGGGATTGATCCCGATTCATGCCTTGATGGCCTTTGTTTCCAAGCCCATTATGCAATCATCTTTTCAATTTATTTTACATGCACATTTACATCACCCGGTTTATTGACTTTTTTTATCCCCCGTTTAAACGTTTTGTGTCACTGCAATTTTTCAGGTATCTTTTTTGCGGGGGAACCAATGTGGCATCCGATTGGATTCTATATTTCGTGTTTTACAATTTTGTACTGGACAAGAATGTGGTCAATCTTGGAATTACACAGGTTTCGCCACATATTGCCGCGTTTTTGTTCACTTTCCCGATTATTTTGGTGCTGGGCTTTTATTTGTCGAGCAACGTCACGTTCAGCGGTTCCGAACTCAAAGGCCGCATCCAGCTGTTTCGATATCTGGTCATCGTATTTGTCAATATTTTAATCAATTACGTATCGCTCAAGTTGTTTGTTGAGGTTCTGCGTGTCTATCCAACCCCATCGAAAATGCTGACCACCGTTTTCACGACCATTTTCAGTTATTTTGCCCAAAAACACTATTCATTTAAAAATAACCGTGTTTGACACATACCTGCAGTTTAGGACTGGTCAAAACTCATAATTGCAGGACACGGAGCTGTTTTTTGTTTTGAGGAGGGAACGGCCGTGCGCTTTAAAGGGGATGGCGTGCTTTTGTTTCAAAATGAGCCCTATTGCTATTTTTTTATAATAAAAAGCCATGAATAAATTATAAAATGAAAGATATTGAGCGATGATATTTGTAGTTTGAAACTAAAACCTCTATTTTTGTCATGGATTATATTTCAGGGTTAAAAATTAAACAGGTTCAGATATGTGTGGAATAGTTGCCGCATTCGACTTAAAAATTAAGTCTGCCGATTTACGTGCCCAGGTATTGGGTATGTCTAAAAAAATACGCCACCGTGGTCCCGATTGGTCGGGGATATACTGTGGTGACAAAGCGATATTGGCGCATGAGCGTTTATCGATTGTAGATCCCCAAAGTGGGCAACAACCACTTTACAGCAAGGACAAAAAACTGGTTCTTGCCGTGAACGGCGAGATTTACAACCATATGGAGATACGCCAACGCTACGAAAGTTCTTACGAATTTCTTACCCATTCTGACTGCGAGGTTATCCTTGCCCTATACCGTGACAAAGGGCCTGACTTTCTTGAGGAGTTGAACGGGATTTTTGCTTTTGCGCTTTACGATGTGGAAAAAGATGTTTATGTCGTGGGGCGTGACCATATCGGCATTATACCCCTTTACCAGGGATGGGACCAGCATGGTAATTATTATGTGGCTTCGGAATTGAAGGCACTTGAAGGTGTGTGCAACAGAATTGAAGTGTTCCTTCCCGGCCATTCGCTTTGCAGCACCGATGGCGTAATGCGCCGTTGGTATAACCGCGATTGGGAGAAATACGATGCCATAAAGGAAAATAAAACCAGCATCGACGATTTACGTGATGCACTGGAAGCTGCCGTGCACCGTCAATTGATGAGCGACGTGCCTTATGGGGTATTGTTGTCAGGCGGATTGGATTCGTCGATCATTTCATCCATTGCCAAAAAGTATTCGGGCAAGCGCATTGAAAGCAACGACACACAGGAGGCCTGGTGGCCACAACTCCATTCGTTTGCCGTAGGGTTGGAGGGTTCGCCCGACCTGGCCGCCGCACGCAAAGTGGCCGACCACATCGGTACCGTCCATCACGAAATACATTTTACCGTTCAGGAAGGGATCGATGCGATCCGCGATGTCATATACCACCTCGAAACGTACGATGTAACTACGGTTCGTGCCTCTACCCCGATGTATCTCCTGGCCCGTGTCATTAAATCGATGGGCGTGAAGATGGTGCTTTCGGGTGAGGGTTCCGATGAGCTGTTCGGCGGGTACCTCTATTTTCACAAAGCGCCCAATGCCAGGGCATTTCACGAAGAAACCGTGCGGAAAATAGGAAAGTTGTATTTATACGATTGCTTGCGTGCCAATAAGGCATTGGCGGCCTGGGGCGTTGAGGGCCGGGTCCCGTTTCTCGACAAGGAGTTCATCGATGTGGCCATGCGCTTGAATCCGGAAGATAAAATGATAAAAGAAGGGCGTATCGAAAAATGGGTGCTCCGTAAGGCATTTGAAAATGGTTACATGCCGGACAGCGTTACCTGGCGCCAAAAAGAACAGTTCTCCGACGGTGTGGGATACAGCTGGATCGATTCGTTGAAAGCCATGACGACCGAACTGGTAACCGACGATCAGTTGGCCAATGCCAAATACCGTTTCCCCATCAACCCTCCCATGAGCAAGGAGGAGTACTACTATCGCTCCATTTTCCACGATCATTTTCCGGGCGATTCTGCCGCATCCACAGTACCTTCGGTGCCTTCGGTGGCTTGTAGTACGCCCGAGGCATTGGCTTGGGACGCATCGTTCAAAAACATGGTCGATCCATCGGGACGTGCCGTGAAAAACGTCCACAACGAAGCTTACAAATGATTTTTGTTTTTTTCGATTCAGTAAACAGGGCCCGGTGGATAGCCGGGCTTTGTTGTTTGCTGTATATCGGGAGGGTGGTCTCCTCAATACACCAATGATGTACCAACAATGACGGATGTTTGTTTTTTTGCCCTCCTGTTGCCATAAATTTGGCGCAATAACCGATTTTTAACTAAAAAATGAAAAAATACCTCGTTGCAGCCACCATCACGGTTTTGATCTCGGCCTGCTGTCAAAAAGAGAAAGTTACAATGACCGATCAGCCTAATATCTCAGGCCAAACAATCACACGGGCCGTAGAGGCCATCCGGGCCAAACAGCCCGATGCCCCTGTCGGGAGGATGGAAAAAGGGGTGGCGCACATCGCAACTCTATGGCGTGCGAACGATGGAGATGAGCAGGCTTTCGTGGCATTTTGTGCCGAAAGCTTTATTGCCGACGATGCCAAGCTCGCGGAAGCGTTCGGTAAGATTAGCCGCAACATGGAAGTGCTTCAAGGTCATTTCAACAAAGTGTCGTTGGAGCTTCAGCGTACGTTGCACGAGCCTGCCGGGCAAATCACGCCCATCGATGAGGCATTTGGAGGCTACAATGCGGCTTCGCATCTCATAAATGATCTTTACGACAATAAAATAGCATTTTCCATTGCCCTTAACTTCCCATTTTACACATTGGGGGAAAAAGAGGCATTGGGCCATGACTGGACCCGTCAGCAGTGGGCTTACGCCCGGTTGGGCGATTTGTTCACCTCGCGTGTTCCTTCCGGGTTGATCCGTAAGGCATCGGAGGTTGAGAGCCAATCGGATATTTATATCTCAGGTTACAATATTTATGCAGGGAATTTGCGTGATGCCAATGGTAAAACGTTTTTCCCGAAAGATATGGTGCTGTTATCGCACTGGAACCTTCGCGATGAGCTGAAAGCCAATTACGGTAAAGGAGAGGAAGGGTTGGCCAAACAACAATTGATTTACACGGTGATGCAGCACATCATCGGCCAAACCATTCCGCAAATGGTCATCAATAATGGCAGTGTGCAGTGGGATCCTGTGGCCAATGTGGTGTACAAAGATGACCGGCCCGTGGAAGCATCGCCCGAGAACGACGAGCGTTTTCAACAAATTTTGAATAATTTCCATGCATTGAAAGCGGAAGATGATTACTCGCCGATCAATACATTTATTCGTCGTTCGTTCGAAGAGGGAATGGAGATTTCGCAACCCGATGTGGAAAAGCTTTTCGTTCAGTTTCTTTCATCGCCCCAACTGAAGGAGGTTGGAGCACTTATCAGTAAACGTTTGGGCCGCGATCTGAAACCGTGGGACATATGGTATGATGGGTTCAAGGCCCGTAGCGGCATTCACGAAGAAGATTTGGACAAGATGACCCAAACACGTTATCCGAATGCCCGGGCGCTTAAAAATGATTTGCCCGATTTGCTGATAAAACTTGGATTTTCTCCGGCAAAGGCCGCTTACCTCAGTAGCAAAATAGACGTGGATGCGGCGCGGGGGTCCGGGCATGCGTGGGGTGCGTCGATGAAGGGAGAAACGGCCCATCTTCGCACGCGGATTCCCGAAACCGGAATGAATTATAAAGGTTACAACATTGCCATTCACGAATTTGGGCATAACGTGGAACAAACCATTTCGTTGTACGATGTGGATTATTACATGCTTCAAGGCGTCCCCAACACAGGCTTTACCGAAGCATTGGCGTTTATTTTCCAAAAACGGGATCTCGATCTGTTGGGGATTCATGACCCAAACCCAAACAAGCAGGCACTGGCCGTGCTTGACAATTTCTGGTCGACTTATGAAATCATGGGGGTGTCACTTCTTGACCAGCGCACGTGGAAATGGATGTACGAACACCCTGGTGCCACTGCAGCGGAACTGAAACATGCCGTGGTTCGCATAGCCAAAGAGGTGTGGAATGAGTTTTATGCCCCGGTTTACGGAGTGAGCGATCAGCCCATTCTGGCCGTTTACTCCCACATGGTGAGCAATCCGCTTTATTTGTCCAATTATGCCATCGGTAATTTGGTGGAGTTTCAGGTGGAAGCACATTTGAAAAACCATCAATTTGCCTCGGAAGTGGAACGTTTGTATAAATTGGGACGGTTAACGCCCAATGCATGGATGCAGCAGGCCGTTGGATCCGATATTTCCATCAGACCGATGTTGGATGCGGCTTCGGAGGCTGTCAACGTAATTGCCGCGAATTGATCAGAAAGTTTTAGGACTGGGCTAAAACCGGAGCATTTGATTTGTTTTGCGATGGACAAATGCCATTTCCAACGGTCTGTGGGGGTTGGTTATTTGGATGTTATAGATCTGTTAAATCATCGATATATTGAAATAATTAAATATATTCGCTTCGTCAAATACATTCCCACCAAGGTGTAATATGGAACAGGCATGGTACGTTGACACAGGGACGGATGGAAGTTCTCCATGCGGGTTCCGTCCGGCCTTATGGGATAAATTATTGCCGGATGAAACGTCCATAATGCCGAATCGCGATACACACGGGCCTGACAGTGCTTATGGGTATTCCAGGCGGCAATTAATTACAAAATTTTAGACAAATGAAGCAAAAGGTTCTTGTTGCAATACTTCTGCTGGTTGGAGTTAAATTATCGGCCCAAATGGCGCAACCAGTCAAATGGACGTTTTCCCTGAAAGCTGTCGATGCCCAAACCATTGACGTCGTGGCCCAAGCATCCATCGACGACGGGTGGCACGCTTACTCGGTAAATTTACCCGATGGCGGTCCCATTCCCACCACTTTTACCGTTTTGCCCGACGATGCGTATGAATTGGTTGGGACGGTTAAAGAATCGCCCAAAGCGGAGGTCCACGATGATGCCACTTTTGGCATGAAGGTGGGTTACATTCTTGATAAAGGCAAAGTCATTCAACGCATCAAACTCAAACAAGCTGGTGAGGTGGCCGTGAAGGGGGAACTGGAGTTCATGGCCTGCAATGACGAAAGTTGCCTTCCTCCCGATGTCCTGGAATTTTCACTGAAATATTTACCAAAGGCTGAAGTGGTTGCCCGGGTGCTTCCCACGACGGGTACCGACTTACCGGCAATACCGGTTTCCCAAAAAACAGAAGAGAGTGGGTCAAAAGCCGATACATCGAAGATGGATGTAGCCAAAACAGAGCCCATGGTTGCAGAAACCCGACCGGTTGTCGGCACGACAGCCGACGGGGATATTCCACAATCGTACTGGGCCATTTTTTGGTTGGCCTTTGGCGGAGGTTTGGTTGCCTTGCTTACACCTTGTGTATTCCCGATGATCCCTATGACGGTGAGCTTCTTTACCAAACAAAGCAAAAACAAGGCGGCAGGCATACGGAATGCCATATTGTACGGTATTTCGATCATTGTGATCTATGTGCTGTTGGGAACGGTGGTCACTGCCATTTTCGGGGCCGATTCACTCAATGCGTTAAGTACCGATCCCTGGTTTAACCTCTTTTTTGCTTTGTTGCTCATCGTGTTCGCTATTTCGTTTTTTGGGGCATTTGAAATTGTATTACCGAGCAAGTGGGTAAATGCTGCCGATCGCAATGCCGATCGTGGCGGGCTGATTGGCATTTTCTTTATGGCATTTACGTTGGCGCTGGTATCGTTCAGTTGCACGGGACCCATTGTGGGAAGCCTTATTGTGCAAGCTGCGCGCGAAGGAGGCATGGCCCCGGTAGTTGGCATGTTGGGCTTTTCGTTGGCCATTGCGTTGCCGTTTGCGTTTTTTGCTGCTTTTCCGGGTTATTTGAATTCGCTGCCGAAGAGTGGTGGGTGGCTTAACTCGGTCAAAGTGGTTTTGGGGTTCATTGAACTGGCGTTTGCTTTCAAATTTTTATCGGTGGCCGACATGGTGCTGGAACTTCACTGGTTGGAACGTGAGTTGTTTATCGCTGTATGGATTGCCATCGCCATTATGATCGGTTTGTACTTACTGGGAGCATATCGCCTTCCGCACGATTCGCCAATGGAAAAGGTGCCGGTGCCGCGGTTTCTGTTGGCGATTGCCTCATTTGCCTTTGCTGTTTATCTGATACCCGGAATGTGGGGGGCTCCCGTCAACTTGATTTCTGGTTTTCCGCCGCCCAAGGAATATGCCGAGTCGCCGTTCGGGGTCAACCAGGATGCACCTTCGTTGTCAACTGCAATCATGGTTGCCAATGGAGGTACGTCGTTGCCGGAAGGAATGCACCATGGTCCACAAGGTATCCCTGCCTTTGACGATTATGGTAAAGCGTTGGCATACGCCCGAAAAGTAAAAAAACCGCTATTAATTGATTTTACGGGCAAAGGATGCGTGAACTGCCGTAAAATGGAGGACATGGTTTGGAGCAAATCCGAAGTAAAGGGCCTGCTGACCAATGATTATGTGCTGGTGTCATTGTACGTCGATTTGCGGACGCTATTGCCCGATGGTGAACAATATGTGTCGCCGTCTACAGGGAAAAGGATCAGAACCGTTGGCAATAAGTGGAGTGATTTCCAGATAACCCGTTACCACCGTAATAGCCAGCCGCACTATGTCATTGTGGACGGCAATGAAAGGGAACTGGTGCCATTCAAAGCTTACGATCCCGATGTGCAAGGCTATATCGACTGGTTGAAACGAGGAATGGAAAGTTATAAAGGGACTATCGGACAGTGATATGGCATGTGTCTGATGAAGAAATTTTGACAAAAGCAACTCGAACAGGGTTGGTATGGACAGTGTTTGTGGGCCTGTTTTTGCCGTTTTGTAGCAAGAACTTAAAAGGCCCTTGTTTGTTCCACTAAAACAAACAAGGGCCTTCATTATGGATTCCTCCAAAGCGATAGTGATATATGACGGCGACTGTGCCTTTTGTAATTGGTCGGTAAAATGGGTGAGGACAAAGGACAAACAAGGGCGATTTGCCTATCTCCCCATAACAAAGGCCGTGGACGAAGGTTTATTGCCCAGTCGAGCCATATCACGATTAACGGGCGATGAGGTTGGGCTTTGGCACGATCAGCGATTGTTTTTAGGGCACGCTGCCGTAACACAAATCATGAAACTACTTGGCGGATTTTATTTTTTTATGGGATCTGTTTGGTCTTTGGTTCCCGCACCGGTAAAACGATGGGCGTACCGTCAGGTGGCCGATCGGCGTAACCGCTTTCGGTCGCTAACCCGTTATTGTTAGTTTTATTGTAACGCTTGGGAAGAAGTTATCGTTTTTGCGTATTGTACAATCTTCATGTCCTCACCTTTGATGTGAGAAACCAGCCAGTCCTTGATAAAGTTTGTCACTTCGATGGTCAGCAATAGTTTGCCGGATTGAAGTTTCTCGTAAAAATCATTGGCCTTTTCCATAAAATCTTTGTGCAGTGCGGCATGGTTTTCCAATTCAGGATAGTTCACCTGGGTCATGAATGCTTCTTCGTCGGCAAAGTGAACCTGGGCATAGTCGCAGAGGCCTTTTACCAGATCGAGCAGGTCAATTTTGGAACTTTTGCCCATCATGCTTAAGTAAAACTTTTCGAGTAATTCGAATAAATGTTTGTGCTCTTGATCGATCAAGTTGTTCCCAACCGAAAGATCTGCGGTCCATTTGTACATAAACATTGATTTTAATTGAATGAAGTAGATTGTGTATTTCTTGGGTCTGTGTGGGGGTGCGGTGTAAAAATACATAAATTCCGAATTTTGCGACAAAAAACAGTAAGGTTGTTCCTTGGTTTTTGTCACATTTTTTCGTCTATTTGCGGTGTTTTATAGGGCTTTAATCTAAATTGGGAGAACCTTCTTGCTCTAACGGCGTTTTACAGGGGAAAATCATGTCGTAACAACGATGACATTACACGAAATTTGCCGTAGCGAATTGATGAATCCGAAAGAATTATGTTATTCCCTGAGCAAAGACAATAGGGGAAAATGTATTTGGGAAACGGATCGTTAGCGTAGAAGTTTTCGTAATTAAGCCCATTTTTTTCAATACCACCTCCTCCTTTCGTTCTTAGATCTCGATCTTATCGGTATTTCCGTCGTGACGGTGTACGGATGGATATATCTTTATTTCAATAAACGTCGAAAAAGAAAAACATCAGATATGAAACTAAGAACCAAGTTACTGGCTTTGCTGATCCTCCCTATCGTGCTGTGCCTGGGGGTAGCCATTTGGGTATCGACCATTAAAATAAGGGACAATGGCGAAAATGCATTGGTCGAAAAAAGTGAGGCTATTTTAACGCGCATGGAATCGGTACGTACCTATGTGGCCGAACAGGATGCGTTGTCTTCACAGATTAAGGAGTTGAAAGAGGCATATCCCGACGGGCAAATCCCTAAAGCAGAGAAAGAGAGATTGCTCCGTTCGGTACCTATCATTGCATCGTGGAAAGTGGGTGAACTCAATGCTGATAAAGATAATTACAAGTTCAGGATCGCGGCCAAAAACCCCCGTAACCCGAAACATGCCCCCACATCCAAAGACCTGGAACTGATCGACCGTTTTGAACGGGAAGGTTACAAAACAATTACGTATGTGGATGAGAAAACGAACACACTTCAAGTGGTGCGCCCGGTTTATCTGAAGCAGAGCGAAGGATGTATGAGCTGCCACGGCTCGCCGTCGACCAGTCCATGGGGCAATGGCAACGATATTGTGGGCTACTCAATGGAAAACATGAAGGATGGTGATTTGCACGGTATCTTCATTATTTCATCGGATCGTACTCCGGTACAAAAGCAAATTTTCTCGTCGTCCGTCAACATTGTCGGGTGGGGTGTGGTCATTGGCATGCTGGCGTTGCTCATCGGGTTGGTTATCGTGTTTAACCTTAACGGGCAGTTGGGCGGCGAACCGGCCGTCATTGCAGGCATTACCCGTCAGATCGCTGATGGGAACCTTGATATCGACTTTGCAAAGAATGGAAAGCAAACGGGTATTTATGGGGCTGTATGGGACATGGCCGAGAAACTTAAGGGTATTGTGAAAACGGTTGTGGAATCGTCGGGAAGCATTGCCTATGTCGGCAATCAAATTAAGTCGTCGTCGCAGGATATTTCCGATGGGGCCAATAACCAGGCGTCCAACATCGAAGAGGTATCGTCATCCATTGAAGAAATGTCGGCCAATATCCAACAGAATACCGAAAATGCGCGCAAAACCGAGACCATATCGGAAGATACCATGCACAAGCTCAACCAAAGCAACGATGCGGTAAAAGTGGCCGTGGCGTCGATGCGTGAGATATCGGATAAGATTAAGGTAATTAACGAAATTGCTTCGCAAACCAATATCCTGGCATTGAACGCGGCAGTGGAAGCAGCTAACGCAGGTGCCCAGGGCCGTGGATTTGCCGTAGTAGCGACCGAGGTCCGTCGGTTGGCCGAGCGTAGCAAGCAAGCCGCCCTCGAAATCAACGAGCTGGCAGCCAAGGGAGTGGATGTGACCGAAACGGCAGGCAATCTGGTTGAAGCCATGGTGCCTGAAATGGTGCGTACCACCCAGCTTGTGCAAGAGATCGCCGAGGCCAGTGCCGAACAAAGTGCCGGCATTGCCCAAATAGAGTCGGCCATTGTACAGCTCAACAATATTGCGCAGCAAAACGCCGCGGCGTCGGAAGAGATGGCCTCAACGGCCGAGGAACTTTCGGTCCAAGGCGATGGATTGAAGAATACCGTATCGTTTTTTAACGTGGGAAAAGAAAAAGGATGAGAGGGTTATTCTTTTTCTAATTTTCCCTCTTGATCGAGTTTATATCTGGCAGACAAAAGTGATAGAAACTTACCGAAGCATGCCAGGGCCTCCTGTGTGCCCTGGCCCACTTCCTTTCCCTGCAGTTTTAACAAGAACGAACTGTATATCGCAGTGAGACACAACTCGATATCGTTGTCGTAAGGCGCAGCGCTTTTGTGTTCGAATTCCTGGATATAAGGGACGGCCATTTGATAATGGTACTGGTACGACATCTCATCTTTCTTTTTCAGCAGGGCCATGTGCAGTTGATGTATGTCGTTTACAATGTTGATGTTCACCTGTAAATGGCCTGCTTCTTGTTTTCGTTCCAGTTTCATCATTTCCACCAGGTTCTCCCACCACTCTCTGGTTTCCAGTATGGTATCGGCAGGTTGGTCGTATTTTGCAATGATGTGTTTATCGATCAGATCCATCCTAAGTTGGTTGGCGCGGATCAAATCTTCTACCTGCCACATGTACAGGATATATTCGACAATATTGTCTTTCTTTTTTTCCCTTGCGACGATCATATTTTTTTAATTCAAAGGTTCAGTGGGCAATGCTCGGAACTGAAAATGTTCGAATTTCTAACTTGAAATGCGAAATTCAATCTTCTTCTTCCTCCCAGTCTGCATCGAACAGCTCGTCCAGATCCCTTCGCTCTTTTTTGGTGGGACGCCCAAGGCCCTTCGGACGGTTGAGCGATTGGGCCAAGCGTGCCATTTCGAGCTGTTGCTTCATCTCAAGGGGTGTAATGTCTTCCAAAAAGTCTGGCACCAATTTGGCTCCCATGCGATTACCGGTGGTCTGCAGTACGCGGAACGACCGCACGATCGGGGGCTGGCGCAGGTCGAACGTATCGCCGGGTTTTACGTTGCGTGATGCCTTGAGTGTTTGTCCGTTTTGGGTTACACGGTTTTTTTCACAAGCTTCTGCGGCCAGAGCCCTGGTTTTAAAAAGCCTGACGGCCCAAAGAAACTTGTCGATGCGGACGGGTTCGTTCGTTTTCATAGGAGGTAAAGATTATGAATCGAAGCTTCTGGCAGCTTCTGGTTGAAGCGTCTTTTACTTGTTGTTGAATTGTGTCATGGTTTGTTGCAGTCCTACGGCACCAAAGCTTTTTATCATCTCAATGGCTATGCCGATACGGGCTTTGAGTTGCTCCTTTTCTTCGGGTTCCCATTCGCCCAAAACAAAGTCTATCTGACGGCCGCGTGGGTAATTGTCGCCAAGGCCAAACCGTATGCGGGCATAATTGCTATGCCCCAGCGTGGCCTGGATATGCTTAAGCCCGTTATGCCCGGCATCGCTGCCTTTGGGTTTGAGGCGCAATGTGCCGAAAGGCAACGCCAGGTCGTCGACCAGCACCAACAGGTTTTCTTCGGGGATTTTTTCGGCTTGTAACCAATATTGGATTGCTTTACCGCTCAGATTCATGTAGGTGTTGGGCTTTAGTAAAATGAACACGCGTCCTTTGTGCCGGTAGATAGCTACTGCCCCGTACCTACGGTCCTCGAAGGCAAGGCCTTCCTTGTCTGCCATTACGTTAAGTATGTCGAACCCAATGTTGTGGCGGGTGTTGGTGTATTCGGAGCCGATGTTGCCCAGTCCGGCAATTAAATATTTCATGCATCTGTAATTTAAATCCATTGGTACACGGAACATCCTTGCTTTTTGCCGTGTCCCGATGCCATTATGGAACAACAATGTCCTCCCGTTACCGTGTGGATTGCGGGATTTGTACGACAAAAATAGCGTTTAATCTGTTGCGTGGCCCCGTTTGGGGATGGTAGCAAAAAGCCTCCGCACCAAAGGTACGGAGGCTTTTGGAATAGTTATCGGAAAAATTACTTTCCTTGTTGGGCAGCCCTTGCGGCACGTGTCAGTTTCACGGAAACCACTACGGCGTTTTTGGCATTTAAAATTTCCAGATTATCGAACGCAAGTTCTTTTACCTGGATGGTTTTGCCTAGGCCAAGATTATCGATGTTGATGTCAAGTGTGTCGGGAAGGTGTTTCGCCAGCCCTTTCACTTTCAATTTGCGTATTTCGAGCTGGAGCTTACCACCGGCTTTTACACCTTCGGCCAACCCGTCTAGCTTAATAGGGACTTCGATGATAATGGGTTTTTCTTCGGTAATGGCCAAAAAATCCACATGCATAATTTTGTCCGATACCGGGTGGTATTGGATGTCTTGCAAAATGGCCTTGTGGCTTTTTCCGCTGATCAACAATTCAACCAAATGAACGTTGGGAGTGTAAATCAAGTCTTTGAAGCCTCTTTCTTCCACTATAAAGTGGGTGTTTTCGTTGCCGCCGTAAAGCACACAAGGTACTTTTTCTTCGCTGCGGAGTTGCTTGGTGGCTCTTTTGCCAAGGCTTGTGCGGGTTTCACCGCTAATCTGGATCGTTTGCATTTTGAAATTTTTAAATTGTGCTACTCAAAATTAAGTTCCGTTTGGTGGAAAACTCAATCTCCCATTACACGGGTGCCTGAAAAGCGGCTGCAAAGATATGTTTTTTAATTAATAAATTGTGTGCTGATTGACTGGTAATTGTAAACTTTCTCAATCGTGTCGGCAAAAACCTGGGCCACTGAAAGTACCTTAATCTTAGATGTTTCCATCTTCAATGGGATCGTGTCGGTCACATACAGCTCGGTGAGCGCCGATTTTTCGATGTTCTCGTACGCTTTGCCCGAAAGCACCGGATGCGTGGTAAACGCACGGACACTTTTGGCCCCTTCACCCATCATGATATCGGCGGCTTTCGATAAAGTACCGGCCGTGTCGGCCATGTCATCAATGATGATGACGTTTTTGTCCTTCACATCGCCAATGATGCGCATCTCGTCGACAACATTGGCCTTTGAGCGTTGCTTATGGCAAATTACCATGGGGGCCCCTAGGAACTTTGCGTAGGCATTGGCCCTTTTGGTTCCGCCCACGTCGGGCGATGCTACGACCAGGTCTTCGATGTTAAGGCCACGGATAAAAGGAACAAAGATAGAAGAGGCATGGAGGTGGTCCACCGGGATATCGAAAAAACCTTGTATCTGATCGGCGTGCAGGTCCATGGTAATGATCCTGCTCACACCGGCGGTGGTAAGCATGTCGGCCACCAGCTTGGCACCTATCGATACACGGGGCTGGTCCTTGCGGTCCTGCCTTGCGTACCCGAAATAAGGCATCACCGCTACAATTTTATACGCCGATGCGCGCTTGGCCGCATCGATCATCATTAACAGTTCCAAAAGGTTATCGGCAGGAGGGAACGTGCTTTGGATCAGAAATACGTGTGAGCCCCTAACGGTCTCTTCATAAGCAGTGGCGAATTCACCGTCGCTGAAAGTTATGCAGTTGATTTTTCCCAAATCGCGGCCTGAGCATAAGCTTATCTTATCGGCCAGATACCGGGTTGAGGAACCCGAGAAGATTTTTATTGGGGCTTTGGGTGGCATATGGAGTTGTTAATCGGTTTCTCGTTCCATTTTCGGCCGCAAATATACGAAAAAACGTCTCCTTGCATGTCGCGGACGGTTTATATTTCTCTGCTCGGTTTTTTTAATGAAGAGGGTGTCCAGTCTTGGTTAAGCAAATCGATAAAATCAAGTATTTCTTGCCTGCCGGTCCGCTTTTCGGCCGATGACACGATGGCGTGCGGCAGTTCTTCCCATTCGGCCAGCAATGTCTCTTTGTAGTGCAACAAGTTGCTTTCCAACTCTGAAGGCTTTAATTTGTCGGCTTTGGTGAAGATGAGGGAGAACGGGATCTGTTTTTTTCCCAGCCAGCGCATAAACTCCAAATCTATTTTTTGGGGTTCAAGGCGTAAGTCGACCAACACGAAAAGGTTTACGATATTGGGGCGCGTTTCCAGATAGCTGGTAATGATGGAGGCAAAACCCGACCGAAGGCTTTTGGAGACCTTGGCGTAACCATAACCCGGAAGATCGACCAGATACCAGGTGCGGTCAATGGCAAAATGGTTGATCAGTTGCGTTTTGCCCGGGGTTCCCGATACTTTGGCCAGGCTCCGGTTATTGCAAAGCATATTGATGAGCGACGATTTTCCCACGTTGCTCCGTCCTATAAAAGCATATTCGGGCATATTGGGCGAAGGGCATTGCGACGCTTTGGAATTGCTCACCAAAAAACGGGCTTCTTTAATCTCCATTGACTTTTTTCGCAAAGGTAGTCATTGTTTTTGGTTTGGGGGTAGATGGCAACTACGGCTACCTGTTCGGACAACAGGGGCGGGGAGGTTGGGATGCTGTTTCCGGCAAGGGGGAGCCAGCGTATAAAATGGAACATTTTTTGACTTGAAAGTGGCAAATATTAATTTCGGTATTGGTTACATTTGCCATGCTCCGTCCGACAGGCGTTTTTAGAGCAACTGAACCGGGCGGGATGGCTTTGCAATTGCAGTCAGGCGTAAATAGGTGCCGGGATCAGGGGACTGGTTCCATCAGCCCGATAGAAACAAACAATCATGTGCCTGCAAGGGCACCTTATCCAAACTTATAGACATGAGCGTACTATATCCATTGAAATTTGAACCCATTTTGAAAGACAAGATCTGGGGCGGACAAAAACTTGAGCAGTTGCTGGGCAAAGATGGAGGTGAACTGCCCAATATCGGCGAAAGCTGGGAGCTGTCGGGAGTAACGGGGGACGAGTCGACCGTGGCCAATGGCTTCCTTGAAGGAAACACCCTGAACGAACTGGTGGAAGTGTATATGGGCGAGTTGGTGGGCGAGGCCGTGTACGAACGTTTTGGCAACGAGTTTCCGTTGCTCATCAAATTTATCGATGCGGCCGACGATCTCTCCATCCAGGTGCACCCCGATGATAAGTTGGCCGGGGAACGGCACGGTTCGTACGGCAAAACCGAGATGTGGTACGTCATGCAGGCCGATGCGGGTGCCAGACTGATAGCAGGCTTTAACGGAAACGTGGACAAGCCTACTTATCTGAAGCATCTGGAAGCCAATTCTCTCCACCAAATCATGGGATACCACGAGGTGGTGCCCGGTGACGTATTCTTTATGCCTGCCGGACGCGTACACGCTATCGGTGCCGGCATATTGCTGGCTGAGATCCAGCAGACTTCCGACGTGACCTACCGTATTTACGATTTTGATCGTCGCGATGCGAAGGGCAACCCGCGTGAGCTCCATACCGAGCTGGCGATGGATGCCATTGACTTTAAAAAGATCGACCATGCCAAAGCCGATTACAAAGCATCGCCCAACGTGTCGACGAACATCGTGGCTTGTCCGTTTTTTACCACTAACATCATTGTACTTGATAAGCCCGTTGAACGCGACTACTACCCGGTAGACTCTTTTGTGATTTATATTTGTGTAGAAGGGGCTTTTGAGGTTAGTTGGGGCACCGACAAAAAAGAGCTGGTGGAATGCGGCCAAACCGTGCTGATTCCCGCCGAAATCGACGATGTGACGTTAATTCCCCAAAAAACAGCCAGAATTCTCGAGGTCTATATCGATTAGAAGGCGGAATTCCGTTGGTTGTATCCGATAGAACGGTTGAACTTACAGGGGCATTGGATTATCGGCCGGTCTAATGCCATGCCTATTTGTCTGTTTTTGGAAAATTTTGTAGTTGATTTTTTGAAAATAAGTGAGTAGCTTGAGAACAAAATACGGCTTTTCTGTATTTATATAATCGTTCTTTATAACTATCATATGCTTGAAAAAATATTAAAATCAGGAGGTGCCGAATTGATTTCGCAATTGGGCGCTAAATTCAATGTGGACGGTGCGTTGGGTTCCAAGATCCTTGACGTGTCGTCCGATACCCTGCAAAAAGGTTTTACCGACGAGGTGGTATCGGGTAATTTCGATGGTATCCTCTCGTTGTTCAATGGTACAGGCAACTCTGCAGCCAGTGCATTGTCGGGTAGGCTTACCCAATCGTTGGTGGGGAATTTGCTGTCGAAAGTAGGACTCAAAAACGAAACGGCTTTGCAGGTGGCCCAATTTGTGGTGCAATTTGTAGCCGATAAATTTACCAAACAAAAGCCGGCGGGCGGGTTCGATGCATCGAGCATTACCGACATGTTCAAAGGTGCGGCCGGAAATCTGTTGAAAGACAAAGCCTCCGACTTGTTGAAAGGCGGTTTGGGCGGCTTGTTTAAATAAGTATTAACCTTACTATTGTTTAATTATGGCATCTATTCTTGACATTGAAGGCATTGGCCCTGCTTATGCCGAAAAACTTGAAAAAGCAAATATCAAAACCGTTGAAGCCCTGTTGAAAGAAGGCGCCAGCAAAAAGGGACGCCAAACCATTGCTGCTGCCTCGGGTATCGACGAAGGTAAAATCTTAACTTGGGTGAACATGGCCGACTTGTTCCGCATAAAAGGTGTGGCCAGTCAGTTTGCCGAACTATTGGTCGCTGCGGGCGTAGACACAGTGAAAGAGTTACGTACCCGTAACGCGGCGAACCTTCATGCCAAATTGGAGGAGATTAATGCCGATAAAAAATTGACCCGGGTGGTCCCCTCGGCCGAGAGGGTCGCCGACTACATTGAACAGGCCAAGGGGCTTGAGCCGGTGGTGACCCACTGAGTTCGGTTTTCAAACGAATGATACATACCCGGAGCCATCCCACTAGGGATGGCTCTTTTTGTATCCACCTTCTTCATCTGCCGCATTTCTTCGTCACTATTTGTGCTGTCACGGCAATGATATTTTGTTCTAAATTAGTCCATGTTGATTGCAATATGGACCCAAGTCCATTTCAATAATTTTTGAATATGACCTGACCCTGGGGTTGAAAAAACTGCAATGGGCAAAAAAGAATGATGCATACTTGTTCGCTCTGTTTTCAAATAGCCTTTAGTTCTGCTTTGACAGATTAAAGAACCCAATTCTTACACGTTGAAAATTAGGCCAGTATGCGGATAGTCGGTATTCTTAAGTCGTAGAAACAATTGAAACACGATAGTGCAGATCGGATGAAGAAAGACGATGGTCATGACAAGACGTTGTTCTCGCCCAAGTAATAAGCGTGTCCGTATCCGTCGGGTTATCAGTATTGTTCCAAAACCAAGCCGGATTACGACAAGATGCAGCAATATACGGAGAGAGCCCGTGGCCTTTGGTTTAAAATGGCATAGAGCGGATCAGTGAACCTCTTGGTAAGGGGTGCCACAAGTTCCGGCATTCCATCAGCGATCCCAACCGGGATGCGTCTGCCGTAATTTCTGCCATGTTGCAAAAGTAAGCGGAACATCTACCGGATTGCAATCGGTGAAGGCCGTTGGACGCAAAAGAGCGATAGTCAATGCTTTGGTAATGTGGGTGAAAAGCATAACGAAGCTGGCATCCGAAAAAACATTTAGGAGTAAGCCGGAGATCGTCTAAATATTATCAGGTGCCATATAACGATGGCCCTTGACCATGCTGGTGCCGATGGCTTTTATGGCAACAACATGCCATTTACGTTTGATACCACCAACAGGGGGTTCGTTGTACATGCCCGATATCCGTTTCAGATAGCAAACATACCTGAATATGATACTTTGGGGCTCTGTATGGACAAAATGGACTGGGTGCCATTTACGCTCCCTATTGGTTTCACAGGAAATCTTTCCATAAAGTATCGTATGCGATTCGCTTTCCGTCGTCGGTCGTATGTTCTTCCAAAGAATTTTCTTTCGATTGTATGCAAACGTACACCATGTCTTCGCCGGACGTATTGCATAAGCTTCTTATGCCCTCTGGAGCCACTCGTACGACACTTCCTGCTTTGATTGGGAAACACTTATCGTCCACTTGGTAATAACCCGAACCTTTGAGTATAATGTAAATCTCTTCGTCTTTATGGTGAATATGGAAATATCCCAATTCTGTTTTAGGCGGTAAGGTGGTAAAAGAGACTTCCGTTCCCGTGGACTTGGTCGCTTTTTTTAGGAAAAGTTTTCCTTTTATTTCTTCCCCCGTTTTGGGATGAATCAAGGAATAGGATTTTATATCGTCTAAACTGCCAATGTCTATGGCCGTGAAATTTTTATTTTCAGCAATTTTTTCCGGATGTTTCATTTGTTTGAAAAACATGTAGTTAATCGGTTTGAAGGAATATCCATGTTGGCCATGTCCGGATGTACACATGGCGGCGGCATGAATGCTTCATTCTTCTCATTTGGTGGTTTTCCCGCCTAATAGTGTCAGTGCACTGTCAACGGGTTCCCACAGTTCTATCTTGCGACCTTCGGCATCCAAAATGTGCACGAATTTCCCGTATTCAAATGATTCAATCCCGTCCACAACAGTTACGCCGTTGGCCTTTAGCTTCTCCACAAGCCCCTCGATGTTCTGCACCCTGTAATTAATCATAAACTCCTTTTTCGACGGGGCAAAATAGTCGCTCCCTTTTTGAAATGGACTCCATTGCAGGTAGTTGATTTCATCGGGGCGGTTGGTATTTCGAAACTCGAAGCTCGATCCCCATTCGTTCACTTCAAGTCCTAGATTTTTTGCATACCAGGCTTTTGTGTCTTCCGGATTGTCCGAGAAAAAGAAAATGCCACCAATACCGGTCACTTTGGGCGTGGTATCGTTGGCCGACGGGGTGGAATCGTGCGTGGCGTCCATGGCGTTTCTGTGTTTAGTTGGTGAACGAGGGGGCATCATATCCGGAACTTACTTTTTTATATGCTTTTCCGGGGTGTTATGCCCGGCTTTTATAAATCAACCTTAAAGTTATTGTTTCATGTGGTTATATTGGCATATCATGTCCTTTTATTTGATCGGCGTTTTGTCGTACCAATGCGTTGGAGCGCCATACCATAGGCACCGGCCCAATGCGGCAACGCAACACAGGCACACGGCCTGCATTGCGTTGTTTAAAACACAAGATTTTGTTCTTAAGGCTGGTCAAAAAGAATCTTTTCTACCTCGATCTCGGTCCCTTCCAAAAAATCATAATCAACTTCGCCAATGATGACGATTTCTGTTTTATCATTGAAGGGAGTAGTGGGCAAGATCTTCTTTTTGATTTCAACGTGAATCGAATCACTTGCATCTTTAAATAAATAAGTGTCGGCATTTACTTGCTTGATTATAAACCCTTTGAGTTTTACCATGGTGTCTGATCGATCAAGACGCGATGCTTGGTCCTTGATTTCCTTGACCGTATAGAATCGATCGGTAGTGTTTGGGCCTGTGTACTGGGCCTGTGCCGTTCCTTTAAAGACAATGAACAATAATATGAGGACTGTGAGTTTAAAAAAGATTTTCATAATATGGTATTTTAATTATCAATTCTTAAGAATTCCCCTTGTGCGTTGAATTTCAGTTCCAGCCCGCTATTCAGCTCCAGCTCCTGGCCGGTACCGTCGGTCTCCCAGCCCACAATGTGGAAATCGGGATAATTCTGTTGGACGTATTCCAGCAAACCAGTAGGGATACTGCTGTCGGGTAGCTTCGAAACACCTTCAATATCAGTGACCTCCTTTTGGCTGTTGAATTCAAGGTAATAGCCTCCCTCCAGGCTGATTTCGTAACTGTGCGTGCCTTTTTCCTTGTCCTTTACCGCCTTCACGATCGCGTTTTCGGGGAAATGGGTGGAGGTGTAGGTGGTGATTTCTGTGGGTACTTCATCCACGGCCATGGTGGTTTCTTCTTCGCAACTTGCCAAGGTTACCGACACAAGGGCCAGTATTGCTAATTTTTTCATGCCAATCAATTTTTATTTCGTCCCTACTCTGTTTTCGGATTTTCGGGCATCCTCCGAACCACGTTGTGCGTGATTCTGAAGCGAAAATAGAAAGTGATTCTGGAGAAAATTTGGAGGTTATTTTCCTCCGAAGAAAATTCGGATACGATGCTCCGATTCGTCGGCAATGGTATAGGCAATCTCAAAATCGTACAGCTCACATACCTGTTTGACAATGGCCAGGCCGATGCCCCAATGACCGGAATTGCCCGTGGTAAAACGCTCGAGCAGTTCTTGGGGATTGCCGCTGTACTTTTCACCGCTGTTGACGATTTCAAGCGCTTCCTGGGTCAGATTGACACGGATATAGCCGTGATCGATGTTGTGTTTGACCGCGTTTTTCATCAGGTTGCCGACCAATGTCTCTGCCAATCCGGGGTCGATGACCTGCGTACAATACCCGATGGTCTTATACAGGGTAATTTGCCGCAAATCAATGGCTTCGTTAAACAGCGACAACGATTGTACCACCACATCGTGCAAACCGACCGGCGTAGGGTTTCTAAACTCTTGATTGCCGATTTTGCTGAGCAATAGCAGGGATTTTTGTACTTGCGATAGCTTGATCGTCGAATTATAAATGGTCTGGACTTTTTCCATTTTTCCGGGGTCGTTCTCATACTCGTTCATCAATGCCTCGGTACTGGCCCTTATCATGGCCAAATGGGTTTGGAGCTCGTGTGATGCGTTTTCGTTGTATTCCTTGGTCCGTTTGTAATCGCGTGAAATTTTTGACAGTAAGCTTTTGATGGATTGGTTAAGTGTATTGAATTCGTCGATGCCCGTTGGGTCAAACAACGGGACGGCGTTGGTGATTTTGTGATGGGTAATGGTACGTAGGGTTCTGTAAAAAGGAGCCCATATACGTCCCGATGTGTAATTGACAATTGCCAGCAATACCAGGGATATCAGGACCGTAAATCCAGCAATGATGAAAAAAGAGCCTTCCAGGATATCATCGTTGCCCGGCAACAAATGCCTGATAACGATGGTGATGTCTTTTCCCTTATGGTTGATGGTGAAATGCAATTCCCTGTACGGTATCATTTCGTTGTCACCCGGTTCAAGCATTAGCGTGTCTTTATACAAAGGCTTTTCGTGCCGGGGACCCTCGACAATACTGGCCACGCGATGAAAGTCGGGCAAATCGTTGAACTGACGGTGGTAATTGACCAAACGCTCCATCTCGTAGCTCAGAAACTCATCGGTTTCTTCGTAAACGACGTACCTGATCATGTAAAACGAAAATACGCTGCCAATGGCGATAACAGGTATCAGCCAAATAGATGTTAACAGGTAAGTGCGTTTGATCAGTTTCATGGTCAACCAGCATTATGGAATTTGTAGCCGACCCCGTACACCGATTTGATGGGATCGGTAACCCCGCACGACGTGATTTTTTTCCGGATGTTTTTGATGTGCGAATAAATGAAATCGTGCGAATCGGCCAAATCCATATTGTCGCCCCAAATATGTTCGGCAATGCTCTCGCGTGTCAACACCCTGTTGGGGTTGGAGGTGATGAACAACAATATGTCGTATTCGCTTTTTGTGAGATCGATCTTTTGCCCGTTTGCAAAAACCTCCCTGCTATCGGGCTCTATGGTTATGTTGCCAAAGATAATTTGGTTACTGCCCGAGAACTTTCGCCGACGGACAAGCGATTTCACGCGGGCCACCAATTCGGCCATATCGAAAGGTTTGGTCATGTAGTCGTCGGCCCCCAGCTCAAGCCCCTCGATCTTGTTTTCGAGAGAATCGCGTGCCGACACCACGATGATGCCCGTTTGCGGGTTTACTTTTTTCAATTGTCTGATCAGCTGCAATCCCGATCCGCCGGGCAGGTTAATGTCCACCACCATGATGTCATAGCTGTACAGGTCGATTTTTTCGGACGCTTTGTCGAAGCCTTCCGATATTTCGCACACATATCCTTCATGTGTTAATGCACCGTCGATGTGCCGCAACAATTCCGGATTATCTTCTATGACAAGTATTTTCATGGCAATTCTTTCAACTAGGATAAACCATTGTCTCGGGGCTTTTGTTCTTGGCATTTCCAATACGGGACGAGGTATCGTTTCCGGATGGCAGACCATGCCATGCAATTGTATACGGAGATGGGGCTATTCCCTTTATCCAGATTGTGGTAATGCTGTGAATACAAAGGACGCTGATAAACGTATTATTTCACCCGATTTTTATCCGTGCAAATGTAACGGTCTCTAAAAGCTACCGTTTTGCATCTATATTTTTCCGCCGATAACAACCTTTTGTAGGGCATTACGACTTTGTCATCAGATTGAATTTTCCATAACCAAGAGAAGAATCTCTATTTTTTCTTTCTTTTGGAATTAAATATGATCATCCCCGACGTTTGGATGTGGTTTTCTTTGTCGATCCCGTGTAATCCTTTCTCTTCGGCATCCAGCCGTAATTGCTGATACCGGATCGATTGCTTCCATAACTCTTTCCCTGATTCTGGACTGATGGAAACGTCCATGGTGGATGGCAGAACCGGGAGAGCATTTATTTGGATTTCTTTCACAGTGCCGGAATCTGATGGGAATAAGTAGTAGTTTGTTAGATTATTGAATGTTTGCGCTGTAGCGTTCGAGGGCGAGTGAGTCAATTTCCATGATCGAAACCTCCGGATTATGATTGGTGATATAACGCAATTGATACAAGGGGGTGGTTTGCCTAAGATTATCTATGGCAAAAGTTTGAATCATCAATCTCTTCAAACAAAATGAACTTGGTTTTTAGCAATTATTCGGCTTTTGCCGAATAAGTATTGAAAGAAAACCGAAGAAGTATCAAAGCAGACGGAAAAGAAGGAGTTTTATTTGTCCTGTGGTTGCTGTTTCTTCACCATCCTGTAACTAATTTCTATCTTTACAATCCTGTCCGGATCCTGTTTGGGATAAGGCTAATTTTCTGATAACCAGTTTCGATACCGTGGCGTACAATGATAGATCAGGGAACCGTAGATAGAGTGATTGATGTGGCCCAAAGTGGCATCGTGGAGGTGGTTTCCGAGTTTGTGAGCCTTAAGAAACGTGGCACGAACTATTTGGGACATTGCCCGTTCCATAACGAAAAAACGCCATCGTTCATCGTATCTCCTCATAAAGGGCTGTTCAAATGTTTTGGTTGCGGCAAGGGCGGCAACGCACTCCATTTTGTGATGGAGCACGAACAGATTTCGTTTGTCGAAGCCATTAAGTTTCTTGGCAGGAAGTTCCAAATTCCGGTGGAGGAGGTGGAAGTGTCGCCCGAAGCCATGCAGCTCAAGAACGAGCGGGAGAGCATGATGGCGGTGACTTCGTTCGCCCAGCGTTTTTTTGAGAAAAGTCTGTTCGAGACCGACGAAGGGCAGAGTGTAGGGCTGGCTTATTTCCGCTCGCGCGGGTTTCGCGACGACATCATCCGCAAATTTCAATTGGGGTATAGTCCCGAAGAACGTGACGCTTTTACCAAAGAGGCTTTCAGGAACAGTTTCAAAAAAGAGTATCTTGAAAAAACGGGATTGTCCATTTTCCGTGACGATTTCCAAACGGACCGTTTCCGCGGCCGGGTGATGTTCCCCATCCACAACCTGTCGGGCCGGGTGACGGCCTTTGGCGGGCGCGTACTCAAAACCGATGCCAAGACGGCCAAATACCTAAATTCTCCTGAATCGGAAATTTACTACAAAAGCCGCATCTTATACGGTGTTTACCATGCCAAGCAGGAAATCGTGAAGCAGGACCGTTGTTACCTGGTGGAGGGGTACACCGACGTGATTTCGATGCACCAGGCAGGTATCACCAACGTAGTGGCTTCGAGCGGCACGGCCCTTACACAGGATCAAATCAGGCTTATTGCCCGTTTCACGCCCAACATTACCATTTTGTACGACGGCGATAACGCGGGCATCAAAGCGTCGCTCAGGGGGATTGATCTGGTGCTGGAAGAGGGAATGAACGTGAAAGTGTTGTTGTTGCCCGATGGCGACGATCCGGACTCGTTCTCGCGCAAAATGCCGGCCGACGACCTTCGTGCCTACATCGCCAGGCACGAGACCGATTTTATCCGTTTCAAGACCAATTTGTTGTTGGAAGAGTCGAAGAACGATCCCATCAAGCGGGCCACGTTGATACAGGATATCGTAAAAACCATTTCCACCATTCCCGACCCCATTGTGCGTAGCGTGTACGTGAAAGAATGCAGCGGCTTGATGGAGGTGGGAGAAGAGGTGCTTTATGCCGAGCTTGGCAAAATCGCGCGCCAAAAGCGTGAACAGTCCATGCAGCGGGGACCTGCCGAAGCTGTCGTGCCCGATACGCCGGGACAAAAGCCAGAGGTACCGGCATCGTTCACATCGCAGAATCCTTTTGAAGTGGAAGAGCGGGAAGTGATCCGTTATCTGGTGAAGTTCGGCCACTATCCGTTGGTTCCCGACGATCAGAGCGAATTTGTGTCTGTAGGCGAATTTATTCTTCGTGAGTTGAAAGTTGACGACTTGAAGAGTGTTAACCCCTTGTACAATCAAATGTTATTGGTGTTCGAAGAGTCGGTGGCACAGGGAGCGGCCGATTCCGAAGGCTTTTTTGTGAGGCATGCCGATGAACCGGTCAGTAAATTGGCCGTGGAACTGTTAAGCCGCGAATATCAGCTGAGCAAGATCCATTATCGTTTTGGAAATCCCAAGCTGGAAGAAGAAGTCCTGATTGAGCTGGTACCCAAAGTGGTCCTCGAATTGAAAAGTAAAAAGGTACACGCTTTGTTGGACGACAATGTCAAGAAAATCAAAATTGCCCAGGAAGCTCGCCACGAGGAAGAATTGTTACGTTTGATGGGAGAAAACCAAAAGTGGCAACGGGTGAAAATAGCCTTGGCCAAATTGTTGGGCGGGCGTACGGTGGTGAGGTAGAAAGCAGATATGTTGCTGCATGCTTTTAGATCGTTGCACGTTTAATAACATCGGACGTTTTCCCAATTGGGAATTGAATATATTTGTGGAAATATTTGTTCAATTCCAATTATGCTAAGAATAATCACTTTGTTGTTTTTTTTGGGTGCAATGGTTATTGGCATCTCTGCACAAAATACCACGAAACCTCGTTTTTGGCTTATTCAAAAATCGAAATATGCCGATCGTGTTGATAAGGGTAAAGACATTGTTTTAAAACGTTATTTGGTATTACCCGACCACGTGAAATTCAAAAAAGGTGACCCAATTACCGATAAAAGCGAAGAGGAGATTTTGGCAAGGTTTGCATTTGCGGCCCATAAAGCAAATGAAGGGTTACAAGATTGGATCATTGACCAGATGAGTGAACAAAAAGATTTCCAAAATCTATTGAAAGGCCTCAGGGCGTTTTTGGAAAATCGATTTGAAGGTGCCAAACACTACATGGGGCTGTACCAAGGCCCCTCACAAAGCTTTTTGAAACAACTGGTGATTGCCGACAGTTATTGCGAAACCGCCATTGATCCAAAAAACATTAAACCGTTGCTTGAACAGTACCAAATAGCTTTCGATAACGCACCCGATGAGCTAAGCAAGCAATTGGTCAACCTGCGAATCAAATACCTTAAGTACCGAAAATGAAAACAATCTTGAAACCATTATTGATAGCTTTGCCTTTTTTGCTGGCAAGTTGTACTTCTACAAAAACCATTCAGAAATATTTTGATTCAAACAGCCACAGCATGGCTTACCTAATGGAGTCGCCTGTAGCAGATTCTAAGTTGGATGTGGCCCTGACGATCGATTCTGTGAAAATGGCCCTCGACGTAATGCCTAAAAAATCTTTGGTGGAGAAGAAATCGGGTTATTTTATTCCATTGGTATTTGTTTACACATGGAAATCTGAACATAAATGCACCCAAGGAGAATCATTGATGTCGGAAAATATCACTGATTTCTTTAGGCAAGCGGTAGCCGACCAGGTGGAAAGAGCGGGCAAGTTTAGCATTGACACGCTTAATCGTTCCGATTATCATTTATCATTCAGCATTGACGAAATAGGAGCGACGGGTCCCTATATCTCTAACGGATTCGCTTATTTTGTGTTATATGTATACGGTTATTCGGTTAGTGAAGTGGCGGGACCTGCCATGGCCAGCCTGAAAGTGAGTTATGTGCTGAAAAAAGCCGATCAGGTGGTAATGCAAAACACGCTGTCTGCCCAACGAGCCACTGACCCCATCAGCCAGCATTCTTCAAACACCAAACAGCTGATTCGGGACTATGGCATCAGCATGGTTGAGGCTACTTCTTTTAATTTTAGGGATATCGTGGGACAAGTCGTGTCGGAGATAAATGCTTACTTTTCCGGTATTCCCGAAACAAATTTAAATTTGACGGCTGAAACAAAAAATTAGTGTCAATGCAAACCATTTCCTACTCCGACCGCGAAATTATGGAAGCGGTTATTCGAAAGTGCGATACCTGTTTTATCGGCGTGGCCGATGAGAACAATGTACCTTATGTGTTGCCCATGAATTTTGGCTTCCATGATGACATTATTTACCTCCATTCGGCGCAACACGGTCGGGTTATTGATATTCTGGAGAAAAACCCCCATATCTGTGTCACTTTTTGTACTGACAGCGAATTGGCTTACCAAAATCTCGAAGTGGCCTGTAGTTATCGCATGAAAGCCCAAAGTGTGGTGGCCTTTGGTAAGGTGCAATTTATGGACAACAACGACCTTGACGCGAAACGTGATGCCCTTAACATCATCATGCGGCAATATTCCGGAATGAAGTTCAAGTACAGCGATCCGGCCGTGCGTAACGTGAAGGTTTGGCTGGTTCCCGTGGATCAAATGACCTGCAAGGAATTTGGTGCACCGCACGATCAATATAAAATCCAACGTGGGATAGAGGCTTTAAAATCCGGTTCGAAAGATAATGCCGATAAGGGATAATCCATTCCATTTTCAATGCAAGGAACTCTTGCGGCGGCGCATAGTTATCGTTCCGGAGATATTTCCTGTCTTTTGATTTTGACCAATGTAACTATAACCTTGCGAATGATTATGGAAGAGAGTCAGATTGTAAATAAGGGTCATTGATGCTTGTTTTGAGAGTCATCGGGAATTGGGAGCAGACCTGTTTGAATCGGTATATGAAGAGATTTTATGTCACGAACTTAGCTGTTTTGGATTTTATATGGAACGTCAAAAACTGATTCCCGTTGTGTGACAAGGTATTAAAATGGAAATTGGCTTTCTTGAGATCAAATCGGTTGAGATGCTCCGAAACGTACACTAAATCAACTGCTAATCAATTTCAATAAATCACTACTCAAGGATGGATTGATAAGGGTTGCCAATAATCTATAAACCCAAAATCCTTTGCAGTATCTTTTTTCTAAATCGTTGCGTTTCCGCGAGAGATTTTACCATAACGCTTTTCTCAATGTTTCCGCGAGAACCTTCTACCCTTGTCTACAAAAAATTCTTATCCAGGAATTCTTGAAATTTGTCTTTGTACTGGTCGCCAATGGGAATATAAGTTTTTCCGAATACGATACGCAAGCGTTCTACCGTATGCACCTGGTTCAGGTTAACGATGAACGAGCGGTGTACCCGCATAAACTGTTCGGCCGGTAGTCTCTGTTCCACGGCTTTCATGGAACTGAGCGATAGAATCGGTTTCTCCTCATGGGCCACAAATACTTTGATGTAGTCTTTAAGGCCTTCGATATAAAGGATTTCGTTGAAATTGATCCGTCGGACTTTGTATTCCGACTTCAGGAACAGAAAGCGGTTGTTTCCTTCAATCTGGGCATAGCTTAGACCCTCAAGTTCCACCAAATGCCGTACTTTTTGTGCAGCCCTTAGGAACTCTTCGTAGCTAAAGGGTTTTAGCAAATAATCCACCGCATTGAGCTTAAACCCTTCTATCGCATATTTTTCGTAAGCCGTGGTGAAGATCACTTTGGGCGGATTGGCCAAGGTGCGGATAAACTCAATGCCGGTAAGATCAGGCATCTGGATGTCGGCCAATATAAGCTGTACTTCATGCGAGGCCAGATATTCCATGGCATCCAACGGGTTGTCAAACACAGCGGCCAATTCCAGGAAAGGAGTCTTTTTCACGTAGCTTTCCACCAGTTGGAGAGCAAGCGGTTCGTCGTCGATGGCAATGGTGGTGATGTACATTTTTTTAGTGCCTAAGTGTCAATGTTCCTAAATGCCAAAACAGAAATTTCTGGGTTTAAAAGAGATTTATGGAAGGGGCGTTGCCGGCATTGGATATATATATCCAATGCACTGGACCTTTGATCTATAATTCGATTTCTAAATTAACCAAAAAATGCCGACCATCTTCACCGATCTCGAGCCGGTGTGTGTTAGGGTAAAGCAGCAGCAGTCGCTTTTTAATATTTTCAAGGCCAATACCTCCGCGGTTCTCATCATGTTCGGACGACGAGACCTGTTTGTGCAGGCTGTTTTCGCAGGTAAACGTCATTTTACCCGATGTGGCTTGTAGCACAATGTGCACAAATGAAGCTTCGCGATAACTGATACCGTGTTTAAATGCATTCTCAATGAATGAGATAAGCAATAACGGCGGCACCTCAATATCGTCATACCGATAAGGAAAGTCCACGATTAGTTCTACTTTGGAGCTTAAACGCAGCTTCATCAGGTCAATATAGTTCTCCATGAAGGCTATTTCGTGGCTCAAAGGTGTTTTGCCCTGCTCGCTTTCATAAAGCAGGTAGCGCATCATTTTTGATAATTTGAGGATGGCTTCCTGCGCGCGTTTCCCGTCGATCTCAACCAGTGAGTAGATATTGTTGAGCGTGTTGAAAAAGAAATGGGGGCTCAACTGGTTTTTGAGCATGGCCAGTTCGGAATTGAGCTTTTCTTTTTCCAGCTCTTTACGGGTACGTTCATTCTCCCCCAAACGTTGCAATACGGCCAATCCCAGTGCAAACCCGTTGATGAGCGTGGCGGCCAGCGTGAACATGAAAAGCTTGAACTGCTGGATGGGAGGTTTAAAATACTCTTTGTCTTTGTTGATGGCTTTGAAAGCCTCTTCTATTTCCTTGGCCTTTTGCGGGTCAAAGAGCCAAACATCGTTGATAAGCCACTGAAGAGTATAGAGGAGAGCGATGACCAGCAGCGTCAACCCAAAATAGGCCCACTTGCGATTGTTCAGGTAGAACTTTGGCGTTAGTATCAGATAGTTGGAGTAAAACATCACCCCGTATATGGTCGTATTGACGTAAAAGTGGGTCAACGACCTGCCATTGCCATCGCCAAAGGTATGGATAATGTATTGTGGAATAACCAATATGCTGGCCCACGCACATATATGCAGAATTGTAATGGCGTTTTTCCTGAAGAATTGAAACATTGTGGCGTTTGATATTTCGGGTTTCTAAATTACGCAAACGGGATATGGGTAGGGAAAAACCAACGGCTACGGATGGTTCCAAAGCCGTCGGTTCCACGGATCATTCATACCTCAATGCCTCGATCGGGTTCAGGTTGGCCGCTTTGCGGGCAGGGTACCATCCGAAAAAGATGCCGATGGCCGAGCAAACCGCAAAGGCCAATACCACGCTTTGGGTGGTAATAACCACAGGCCAGTTCATGACCGATGCCACTATGGAGCTGGCCAGATAGCCGAACAAGATGCCGATCAGGCCTCCGGCCAGGCTCATCATCATTGATTCCACCAAAAACTGCAGCAGGATATGGCGTCCTTTACCTCCAATGGCCATGCGTAGCCCAATTTCGCGCGTACGTTCGGTGACCGACACATACATGATGTTCATGATGCCAATACCTCCCACCAGCAACGAAATACCTGCAATGGCGCCCAACAGGGCGGTAAGAATGTCACTGATGGAGGTAAATGTCTTTACCAGTTCGGCTTGTGCCATCACGCGGAAATCATCGTTGTTGGGATCGCTGATCTTGTGCTGTTTTCGTAGCGTGGCCTCGATTTCAGAAATGGCCAAAAAGCTTTCTTCCTCCGAGGTGGCCGATGTATAAATGCCCTGGATATAGTTCGATGGCCAACACCCGGCGTTGTACCGTGGTGTAGGGGGCAATAATCATATCGTCCTGATCCTGTCCGAACGAGTTTTCGCCTTTTTCGGCCATCACGCCGATGATTTTGAAGGGAATATTCTTAAAACGGATGGTTTGTCCGATTGGATCCACTCCTTTTTCAAACAGATTGTCAATGACCGTTTGTCCCACGATGCATACTTTAGCCATGGTGCGGACCTCTTTTTCTGTGAAGATCCGGCCGTTGGCCACACTGAACTTTTTGATGTCCATGTAGTCGGTATTGCCACCGTAAATGGTTGAGGGCCAGTTTTTGTTGCCTGTCACTACCTGCCCGCTAGAGCGGACTTCGGGCGATATCTTTGCCACATGCGGGCTGTTTAGTTTAATGGCTTCCATGTCGGCCAGCTTGAGCGATTGCATGTTCGACGAGCCCATTTGTACGCCGCCACGCTGCTGCGAACCGGGCATCACAAACACCAGGTTGGTGCCCATGCTCGACATCTGGTCGCGGATGCTTTGCTTGCTCCCTTGGCCAATGCCCAGCATGGCAATGACCGATGCCACACCAATAATAATGCCCAGCATGGTCAGCAGAGCCCGCATTTTATTGCGTAACAGCGCGCTGCCCGATATTTTTAAGAGATTGGAGTAGTTCATTGTTTCAATTTTATGAAAAAAGTTCCTAAGTACGGAATGGGTTGGCAGCTGCTCGGCAAGTGGTTTGTTTTTGTAATTTGCGAAGAAGCTTTGAACCTTGGAAAAGGATCTTCAGGCCCCTCCCTGGGAAGGGCCTGAAGATTTCAGTCTGCCTCTGCAGGAAGCGCATCGATCAGTTCCCTGGCGATAAGCCTGTCTGCGACTATTTGTTGTTTGATTACATGTCCGTCACGAAACACGATGTTACGTTTGGTCAGCCGGGCAATATCGGGTTCGTGGGTCACAAACACGATGGTTTTGCCCTGGTCATTGAGACGCTGGAACAAATCCATGATTTCATACGAGGTACGAGTATCGAGGTTGCCGGTTGCTTCGTCGGCCAGGATCACTACCGGATCGTTCACCAGTGAACGTGCAATGGCCACGCGTTGTTGCTGGCCGCCGCTCAGCTGATTGGGAGTATGGTGCATCCGGTCCGCTAACCCTACGGCTTCCAGTGCGGCAATGGCACGTTCGCGGCGTTCCTTTGCTTTTACCCTGGGATTGTAAAACAGTGGTAACTCCACATTTTCCAGTGCCGTGGTACGTGGCAACAAGTTGTATGACTGGAACACGAAGCCCAGTTTTTGGTTCCGGAGCTCGGCCAGTTGGTTCTTGTCAAGATCCGATATGCTTATGCTGTCCAAATAATAGTCGCCCGACGTGGGTTTGTCCAGACATCCCAGAATGTTTAGCATGGTGGACTTGCCCGAACCACTGGTTCCCATAATGGCTACAAATTCACCTTGCTGAATCGTTAGGTCTACCCCTTTGAGGGCATGGACCGTCACGTCGCCCACATGAAACTCCTTGCGGAGCGAAGTGACTTGTATGATGGTTTTTGACATGATTGAAATCTATGATTGGAAGAAAGATGAAGAATTTAGATATTAGGCTGACAAATAGGGATTTATATAGATAAAATTATCCTTTCGCCCGTAAATCTTAAGATCCTCTTGTCTATCTTTTAGGCCGTTGCGGCATAAATGGACTTTTTGCAGTAGTGGTCGCCTGGGCTTTCTCGGTGCTTACGGTCAATGATGTGACCAACTCGTCTCCTTCGTTCAGGCCCTCGACCAGCTGATAGTTGATGCCGTCGGTTTCACCCAGTTTGACCGGTACGGGCATGATCATAACCCCCTTTTTTACCCAGAGTGTGGTGTGATCCTTATCGGATGTGGCGTTGTTGGAAATTGGCTTGGGCGGCATAGCCTCTTCGCTGGGTTTTTCCGGTTTGCCTTGTTGCTTCATATACCCCATTAAATCGTCATTGTTTGGGGAAAAACGCGTGGCTTTTCCGGGAACCACCAAAATATCCTTCAATTCTTTCACGAACACAGTAATGTTGGCGGTCATGCCCGGCATCAGCTTCTTATCGGGATTAGGGGCATTGATGATAACGGTGTAAGTCACGACGTTGGAGGTAACTACAGGCTGAAGACGTATCTCGGTCACATCCCCGGTGAATTTTTGATCGGGATAAGCATCTACTGTAAATTCTACACGTTGCCCAACCACGACTTGGCCTATATCGGCTTCATCAACGTTGGCTTCTACTTGCATTTGTGTCAAATCGTTGGCAATGGTGAACAGTGTCGGTGTGTTGAAGCTGGCAGCCACGGTTTGTCCCTCGTCCACGGCCCGGTCAAGGATGATACCATCAATAGGCGAATAGATACGGGCATACGACAGGTTGATGTGGTTTTTTTCGTACACCGATTTGGCATTGTTTAATGTGGCAATGGATTTTTTGTAATTGTATTCGGCCAGGTCGAAATCGGCTTGGGAGATCAGTTCCTTGCCGATCAGTTCTTTGTAGCGTTCATAGGTCGCTTTTTGGTATCGCAGTTCGGCTTCGGACTGGTCGACGGAGGCTTTGCTTTGTTCCAAGGTCGCCAATAGCGAGGTTTCGTCGATTTGTGCCAATAATTGTCCTTTTTTCACTTCGGAATTAAAATCGACAAAGATTTTGTCAATCACACCGGATACCTGCGTACCGACTTCTACCGTGGTAATGGCCTCAAGTGTTCCCGTGGCAGTGACCGTTTCGCTGATAGTGCCTTTTTCCACTTTGGCGGTTTCAAGGGCGTAGGTCTTGGGCGCTGAATTCAATGACTTGATGGCCACGATTGCCACCACAACCAAGGCTATTGCCCCGCCGATGTATAGTTTTCGTTTTGATTTCATGATGTTGGTTTATGAATGTTCTGTGTTTTGATTTCTGTATTTAAAACCTCAAAGGTTTGGAGCGCCTTTAATTCAATGGTATTCCTTTGTAAAAATCCAATATCTTGTATGCAAATAGTAAGTTGTACTTATTTTGCAACAATTGGCTTTGTGCTTCTGTGAAACTGTTCTTTTGGAACAAAAGATCGACGGCGTTTAGCATGCCGAGGTTGTATTTTTCGGCAGCCACCTGGTACGATTCTTCGTTCGACTGTAATTGCTCTACGCCGGCACGGTATTTTACTTGCCCGGTCGAAACGTCCACGCACGCTTGTTCAACCTCTTTGCGCAATTGGTTGCGGGTATCGATTTCGGTTAATTGTGCTTCTGTGTATGAGAGTTTGGCAATGGCGACACTGGTTTGGGTCTGTTTGTTCTGGAAGATGGGTATTGATAAGGTTAAACCCAATGCCGGCGAAAAATGGTTGTTAAGTTGTTCGCTAAAGTTATAGCCGCTGATATTTCCCGAATACGAGGTTCCGACGGATCCGTCTAGTGAAAGCGTGGGGAAATACCCTGCTTTGGCTATGGTTTGGTCCAGTTGTGCCGATTGGGTGTTCAACGTTGCGTTTTTTATTTCGGGTTTGGCGGCCAATGCTTCGGCGTAAGCTGATTGTACACTGGGGACAAGCTGCTTGTCGATTTCGCCGGCCAGTTGCGGATCGTCCACTTCAAAGTTTTCCGATACGGGCAGCTCCATCATCTGCATCAAATCGACTTTTGCCAGGGCCAATGTACTTTCGGCATTTGCCAAAGTCAATTTGTCGCTTGACAGAGATGATTTTATTTGCAGGTAATCTGATTTGGACGCATCGCCCAATCTGAGCCGCTCTTCGGCCAGGATCAACTGCTTTTCAGTGACGGATGCCTGTTCTTTGGCCACGGTGACCTGTTCTTTGGCATAAAGTACTTGCAAATAAAGCTGTGCCACGCTTAACGACACCGACTCTTTGACCGTTTCGGCCGTTAACGCGCTACTTGCCAGCTGGAGCTTGGTCTGTTCGATTTGTGCGTTGAGCTTTCCTCCATTATAAAGGCTCATTGACGACGATAAGCCCAGCGACGTGCTGTTGGTGTTCTTGTAAGTGTCGTACGCTGTGGCCTGTTTTTCCCAGCTGAAGTTCTGTCTGGCCGATGCACTTACCGATGGCAATCGTGATGCCTTCGCCTGATCGATGTACCGTTCGTTTTTCTCGATGCCGATGTTGGCTTTTTGCACCGATATGTTTTTTTCCAGCGCGTAATCGATGCACGCCTTCAACGTCCAACTTTGCTCCTGGGCCGCCGATGTCCCTGCAAATAGAACGGAAGCGAGGCACGCTACGGCTATTTTTTTTGTGAATGTCATCATGGTCTGTTGGTTTTGATGATCCAAAAGTATGTCCGCTTGCTTTTATATAATGTATGGAATAGACGAACTGGCATTTTTTACCGACGGAAGGGCAGGATTCGTGCCCTGTTGCATTTACAGGTTTAATGGAATCGTTAACTTCGTCGCTCGTAATCACTTCAACTGGCTATGGAAACTCCCAACCCGCGTCGTTATTTTCTGAAAAAAGCAGGACTTTTGGCCGCATCGGCAGCTGTTCTACCCAATGTCCTGGCTTACGGACAACCCAAGGAGGATAAAATCAATGTCTTGAAACGCCCACAGACGGTACTCTTTATCGGTGACAGTATTACCGATGGCAACCGCACACGCGATAATGACTGGAACCACGTGCTGGGCCACGGTTACGCACAAATGCTGGCCGCCCGTTTGTGGTTTGACCATCCGCAGAGATTTGCCATGTTTTACAACCGGGGCATCAGTGGCAATACGGTGGGCGATTTGGCCGGCCGCTGGCAAGCTGATGTGATTGACCTAAAGCCCGATGTGGTAAGTATCTTGGTTGGTATCAATGATGTGTACGGCATTGTCAAGGGTTACCTGTCACAAACGCCCGATGAGTTTGAGCGTATTTATCGGATTATTCTCGAAACGACCGGGCGGGAATTGCCCAATGCCCGTCTGGTCATTTGCGAACCATTTATCTTACCCGGAGGGAGGGTCGAGGAGAAACCCGATGTCTGGGAGCGGGAAACATCGGTACGTCGTGAGATTACCCAAAAGCTGGCCAGGGAGTTTAACGCCGTGTTTGTTCCTTTGCAGGAACCTTTTACCGATGCCCTGCACAAGGCGCCTGCTAAACATTGGATTTGGGACGGCATCCATCCCATGCCCGGCGGACATGAATTGATCGCACGGGAATGGTTAAAGAAAGTAAAGCTGTAACATTGATAAACCGTTCCTTTGCAAGAAGGGGTTAGGGACACTCTGGTAGCCGTGTGGATTTTTTGAGGCCAATGGCACAAAATGCCATTCTCTTTTGCAGGCAGATGTTGAAATTAGGTAAGGGTTTTTAATTCCCCAATTGGTTCCATTCGAACCCCTTTCCATTAAAAATAAGGGTTTGGATGACGTGGTATCGAGGTTGTTTTTTAATTATCAAGGACAAAACACTCATGGTGGTTTTAGAGAATTTGCTGAGGTTCCCCCTGAAATGTGCATAGTTGTGCCTTAACTTTTTATCTTCGTTGGCAAAACACGTGCTTTGAAGAACCATAAGAAAACGGCTCATCCTCTTTTTTGGATCCCATCTCTTTATTTTGCTGAGGGATTGCCCTATGTTGTTGTCATGTCGGTGTCGGTCATTCTGTACAAAAACATGGGTATTTCCAATACCGATATAGCCTTGTACACCGGCTGGCTCTACCTTCCGTGGGTCATAAAGCCCATTTGGAGCCCGGTGGTCGATTTGCTTAAAACAAAACGATGGTGGATTATGGCCATGCAATTGCTTGTCGGTGCGGCATTGGGCATGGTGGCGCTGAGCTTGCATTTACCGTCGTTCTTCTTTTTTACCCTGCTGTTTTTTTGGTTGATGGCTTTTACATCGGCCACTCATGATATTGCGGCCGATGGTTTTTATATGCTTGGGCTTAATGCCGATACGCAAGCTGCCTTTGTGGGGGTAAGGAGTCTCTTTTACCGTTTGGCCATGGTTTTTGGGCAAGGTGCTGTGGTCGTGGCAGCCGGACAATTGCAACAAATAACCGGGGATGTGGTTTTTGCATGGACGGTTGTATTCGCGGTATTGGCCCTGTTGTTCGGTGTATTCGTGATATACCATTGGTGGGCGTTGCCGCGTCTGCTGTCCGATGGCCCTGTCGTTGATGGGGCAGGTTGGTTTAGTGGATTTGGCCGAACGTTTGTTTCTTTTTTCAGCAAGCCCGGCGTTGGGGTTGCATTGGCCTTTTTCCTGTTATTTAGATTGGGTGAGAGTCAATTGATCAAAATGGCGTCACCTTTTTTGCTCGACGGTCGGGAGGTCGGGGGATTGGCTCTGACGACGTCGCAAGTAGGTATCGTGTATGGTACCGTGGGGGTCGTGTGCCTGATACTGGGCGGCATTTTAGGCGGTGTGGCGATTTATGCGAATGGATTGAAATTTTGGATTTGGTGGATGACTCTGGCCATCAATTTGCCTCATCTGTTATATGTGGCAATGGCTTATTTACAACCTGTGAATATAGTGGCCATCGGCACCATGGTAGCTATTGAGCAACTTGGTTATGGATTTGGCTTTACTGCGTTTACCATGTACATGATGCAGTTTGCCGAAGGAGAACACAAAACATCACATTATGCCATGGCTACCGGGTTTATGGCTTTGGGTATGATGCTGCCAGGCATGGCGAGCGGCTGGTTGCAGTCGTTGGTCGGATACAAATTGTTTTTTGTATGGGTCACGCTGTGTGCCGTTCCCGGATTTGTGGTGGTAAGGTTTCTGAAAATCAACGGTACTTTTGGAAAGAAGTAGGGCGGGGGTAAAATAAAAAAAGTGCATCGTCATTTCTGAGATACACTTTCGGTAAACATTGTCCTTGGTCGGACTGGTCGGTTTGGTCGTTATTTTTCAAACTCATAATTGTGTGTGTTAGAGTCGGCGGTCAAAGCCACCATGTATTGGCCTTTGGGTAGTTCGTTGATTTTGTAAAGAGCGCTATAGGTTTCTTTGGTCGGAATCTCGGCCGAATAAACCGTTTCGCCTTTGGCATCGTAAATGGTCAACGAACTGCTTTTAAGTGCGGGGTTGAGGTAAGATACCACCAACATGTCGTTGTTCCTGCGGAAGAACGAAGCAGATGAAGCTGCGTCGGATGCAGTATATTTTTCAACGGCCAGTTTGTTGTTCTTTACTTCAAAAGTGCTTACTTCTTTTACTGCTTTTCCTTCAAGTACCACTTTGTAAGTGCCATTGGGCAATGTGCTGAGGTCGATCAGCTTTTGAAAGCTTTCCGAGTTGTCAATTTTGCTGCTACGGTACAATACGTTGCCAAATTCATCCTTAATGGCCAAACGTGCACCTTCTTCAGTGGATACCACAGCCGATACAATGGCATAGTTGGTTTTCAAATAAGGGCTTACCGCCAATCTTCCCGAAGCAAAGGTCGAAGCGACCGCACTGGCCATCATTAATACTGCTAAAGTCAGGCCTTTGGTTTTGTTTGTTTTCATGGTTCTGAAAATTTAAGTTGTTTTTTTGTGTAAACCCCTTTCCCTTGGGTCACGATTCAAAAATAGAGGGTATTTTGATTAAGTGGTATTAAAAATAGGAGGGGGTTTGTTAAAAATTTTGGCTGAGTGTATCCCGTTTAAACAAAAATTAAGGGGTATTTTTTAAATTTTGCCATTAAGCGGGATGCTGTATCCCTTTTTCGGGGGTATCAGGTGTGTTTGTTAAGATTGAATTGAGGTTGTGTTAGCTTAAAATGCACAAATCAGATCTTTTTGTCCGGATACGAATTGGCATTTCTAAAATACATTTTTGTGTAAATTGTTGTTTTATTGATATTTATGTCTTGCGGGATAAAAATTGCCAAACAATTGCTTAAAAACCTTAAATGCAATAAAGACCTGAAAATCCGAAAAAGGTTACTTTTGCTTTGTCAATTAAGTTATGCACCATGTTAAATATCCCAAGAACACACAAAAAACGCATTGTCATCATTGGAGGTGGCTTTGCAGGAATTAATTTAGCCCAAGCATTGGCCGGTAGCGATTATCAGGTGGTGATGATCGACAGGAACAATTACCATCAGTTCCAGCCGTTGTTCTACCAAGTGGCTACGGCAGGTATTGAGCCCAGTGCCATTTTGTTTCCGTTGCGAAAGCTTTTTCACCGTTACACCGATTTTTATTTGCGCATTACCGAGGTTACCCATATCGATACCAATCTGAAAGTTATCGAAACAAAGTCGGGCAGCTGTGAATACGACTATTTGGTGGTGGCCGCAGGGGCTCAGACTTCTTTTTTCGGACTGGCAAATATTGAGAAGGTTGCATTTCCCATGAAATCGGTCACTGAAGCATTGGCCCTGCGCAATAGCGTCCTTAAACATTTGGAAGAAGCGCTTTTTGAAGCGGATCCATATAAAAAGGAAGCATTGATGAATCTGGTGATTGTGGGTGGGGGACCTACCGGAACTGAAGTGGCCGGAGCATTGGCCGAAATGAAGAAGCACATTTTTCCCAAAGAGTATAAAGAACTCGACATCTCGAAGGTGCGCATTGTATTGATCGAGGCCAGTCCTGCATTATTGGGGGGGATGACCCAACGGTCGTCGTATAAATCAGAACGTTACCTCAAAAAATTGGGAGTGGAAGTGTATACGAACATTCAGGTGAAGGATTATGTGAACAGAGCGGTGGTGCTTAGCAACGGCGAAACCATACCCACGCATAACCTCATTTGGGCTGCGGGAATCAAAGGGGTTCGTTTACCGGGCATTCCGGATGCGGTGTATGCTCCGAACGGAAGGATGATGGCCGACGAGTTCAATAAAGTAAAAGGATTGGCCGATGTGTATGCGGTGGGTGATAGTAGTGTCATTCTTTCCGATAAGCTTCCCAAAGGGCATCCGCAGGTGGCACAGGTGGCCATTCAGCAAGCGCGGAATTTAGGAAAGAACTTTAAAAGACTGTCGCTGGATAAACCGCTGAATCCTTTTAAATACAAAAACTTTGGTGCCATGGCTACCGTGGGGCGCCATTTGGCCGTAGCGGACCTGCCGGGCATCCATTTTTTCGGCTTTTTTGCCTGGTACATTTGGATGTTTGTGCACCTCATGTCCATCCTGGGTGTTAAAAACCGCATATTCGTGTTCCTTAACTGGCTGTGGAGCTATATCACCTTCGACCAGTCTTTGAGGCTGATCATTGACAGGGAAGAGTAACGAAAGCTTTTCGGTTCCTTTTGCGGGTAAGAAATCATTTAGCCTCCCATTGCCTCGTTTTTGGTGTAATGGGAGGCTTTTTAACAACTTTCAAAGCAGATTCATTTTGCAAAGATATTTTTTGGTTTTATCGATTTGCTTGTTTACAATTTGCTAGAACAATGAAAGCATACTACTATGGTATTTGTATGCGGCATTGTTCGTTTAGTAACCCAATCTTTGTAATCATGGATTTCTTTGACAAGATCGACAAGCTGAAACTATTTGATTCACTTGTGCGGTTAAAATGCACCGGAAATTCTAAAACATTAGCCCCCAAATGGGTATTTCCGAGAGTTCCCTGTTTTCAGTACGTTCTTATAGATAAAACGTTCTGTTGAACTATTCAACCGTGGCCATTCTGGGTCAATCTGCCAAGTTGGATGTTATGATCCCTCTGTCGATGCACCATTCCTGTAAGGCTGCCGCCAGAAATTCCGGACTATTATCTTTTCGACTTGCTTGAGAATAAATTAAGATACCGGTTGACAAAAGACCAAATCTTATTCTTTGCGATCTTTTGACTACCCAGGGTTACATACCCTGCATTTTTCCGATCGTCCACTCTCTTTCCCCGTTTGTGATTTGGGCCATCTTCGATGATACACTGATTCTATATTGAATAGAGGTCGAACAACTCTTTAATTTGTTGCAAGAAAATTCAATGAACCAGCGTATCTACATCGATTTAGTCCACAATATGTTTTATTGATTCTGTTTGGTTGGCATATGCAATTTTTACCAGATATACACCTTGCCGTAAGCGGCGGTTGGCCAACAGGTAGAGGTAAGGAGTCCCGTTAAGGTTTTCGGTCCATATCATTCTTCCGCTCATGTCATAAACCCTCATGGTACCGGCGGATGGAATGGGTGAAGATTCTGTTTTGGGTAAAGCAGTGACGGTTTGTGCTTCGATTTTCAAGGAGTTGATCACCCAGTTGGCATCAGAGCCGCCGCCATCCGAAAACGTCAATTCCAGGAAGTCGTTGGCGGTATTCACATCAAATGTATTGGTGGTGTACGAGTTGATGCCTGAATAGACGTTCGATAGTTTCGGTTCTCCATTGACATAAAGGTTCATGTTGTCGTGTGCGTAAGACAGATCGCCTTGTTTTGTGGTAATCCGGTAAGCGCCGGGACGGACAAATATTTTGAATGTCTTTTCTTCCGATGACATATTGAAATCTCTTAATTCATCGCTGGCCGAGGAACCCCTGTCACGGGACCACAGAACGTCCGTCCAGCCGTACGAATCGGTGATCAGCGTTGATTCGGTGATTTGCACGGCACCTGTTGCCACAGGCGATGTAGATGTCCCGAAATCAAACCATATGTTGGCCACATAATTGGGTTCCGACACATTGACCAGACAGGTGGTTTTTACTCCGTTGTAGGCAATCGCGGTAATGATGGCCGTTCCCGGGGCAATGGCCGTTACCAGTCCGTTGGCCACAACGGCTACGTTTTCGTCCGACGATGTCCACACCAAACTTTTGTTGGTGGTAAGGAACGGGATGAACGACACATTGATCTGCCTGCTGATGCTTTTCTTCATTTCCATCGACTCCACATCGAACGCAATGGCATTGAGCGTTTCGCCGGCTACGGGTGCGCTGAACACCAACGATGTGTTATAGTTGGTATAATACTGATAAGTGCCGCGCATCCATACCACATCGAAACAGCCTGGTTTATGGTTGCGGGGAACAATGGGCCGAACGTTCACCAAATGTGCGGGCGTGTTCCATGTAATGGCCGTCGAATCCCAGGTAATGCCTTTGTCGGGGGTGGTATATTTGAATATTTCGAAAACGCCTTTGACCTGTTTGGACAAATAAACCACTGACGGGTCGTTGTAGTCCAAAATAATGCCGCCTGAATAATTGGGTTCCGGTTCGGATGCACCTGCTGGCGTTTGGGGAAACCATTTGCCCGCTTTGGTCAGTTCTTTTCGGAACCATTCGGTACCGGTCCAGCGGGCATAGTGGTAACGGTGGTCGGTATCGGTAGGGAACGAGGCATACACCAAAACCGGGTTGTTGTGTTCGTCCACGGTAATGTCCCAGATCCAGCCTTTTCCCGCCGCCGCGTCGTACACGGTCTCGGCTTCGTTTTGATCGATGTTCAGCGCGGTTTCCGTCCCTGTAAATTCTTTAATGAAGGTGCCGTCGGCTTTATAAAACTTGCCGTCCTTAAATTGTGCGTAATAGATTTTGTTGTTGGCCACGTCGCGCGGATGTCCCGTTGTAAACGCCACGTGTATGGTTCCTGCATTGTCCTGGCAGTAACGGGCGTAAGGCCGCGATCCTCCGCCTGCGATAAACTGCCGGGGCGTGCCCATGGTTTCGCCGTCGTCGTCAGAAATAACCAATGTGGGATGCCAGTCTAACCCACGGTAGAACACATAAATCTGGTCGCCTACCTGAAACGGGTAAGGATACGTGACATTGACGCCGAATTGATAGTCGTTTCCCCACGAAGTAATGTCCTCCGGGTTAGAGGAAATAAACCGATGGGCAGGTGCAGTGGTATGCTTTGAGAAATAGACTACCAGACGACCGTCTTTTCGAATGAAAATGGCAGGATTGTCGTGATCGTCTACTTCCAGTTTCGGATAAAGCAGTTTTTCAGTGTAGATCCCTGTTTCGTGGTCGTAAGCCGATACCATCATGTCACCCGACTTATTGACCCATGAGAAGTAGGTTTGTTCTCTGGCCCCTTTGTAATAAATGGCGCGCGGATCGTTAAACCAGCACCAGGCCCCATCCGTGTTCAGTGTATCGATTTTGGCGAGATTAAGGAAACTTTTCGGGAAACGATGCGCTGACAGGAATGCCCAGCACGTCGGTTCCCTGTGTAACCGTAATTTGTGCCATCACGGCCGACGAATCGGCCGATGATACCGTCACTTTTCCACCACTGTGTGCCAATATATTGGTAGATAGATTAATGCCTTCGGGAGCAATAAGGGAGATTGGGTTGTTGCTTCCGTTTGGGGTGATGGAAATGGTTTTCTCTGATTCAAAATAGTTGAGCGATACCGATGCCTCATCACATTCCAGCACCGAAGGTACTTCCACGATCGACAGTTCCCCGATGCCGCCCAGCACGGCAAGGTTATTGGCCGTGATGGTCAGGTAAAATGTTCCCGCAGAGGTATTGAAAAATGACATCTCTCCTTGCTGGAGTTGATTCCGGGTCGATGAACAAATAAAACTTTTGCTTGCAATCGGGCTGGTTCCCGTTTTGCCGGAGTCAATGCCCACGGTATAGGTTGGTACCGAGGCATTGTTCCACCATTCGTAAATCCATGTAAACTTATATTTTTTGTTGGCTTCCAATGTTACAGGGTAACTATAAACCGACGCGAGGGACGTATTTCCCGAACCATCCCAACGAACCATCAGTAATCGTCCGATATACGTGGTTCCGTTAAGCGTATGTCCCGATGTCACGTCGCTCCACCGCACCCCACTGGTGGAGTTGGCATAGTTGAACGTGCCTACTGTGACATCCCACCCGTAATTGTTCGGAAAGGAGGAGGTTGTGACGTTGTCGCCGTTGCCGTCCCAATTTTCAACGAGATTGGTTTGTGCCCAACCTGAAACAATCCCCATGTAAAAGAGGAATGTAAAAACAAGCTTTTTTTTCATTGATCGGTTTGTTCGATGGATACAAAAGATATAAGACATTCGTCATATGGCATGTGCCCAAATCATGACGGAAACACAGTTGCCCAAAAAGTTTGGCCGTTGAACTGCTTCGCCAGAATGCAGAGCCGGTGGTCAGTACCGGTTCTTATTCCTTTGGGGATTACTTTTTCTGTGGCCTGCCCAGCGTGTTAAGGGATGTCTACCAACTTGTCGGCAATCCGCAATCCTCTACCAACATGGCCTGTACCACTCTGGCGTGGTTAACAAGGTCGGTCACGGAGCTTACCTCCGAACGTTGGTTGATGCCGGTAGGCCAATAATGTTGTGAATCCCCTTTTAGTGTTTGTCCGGTAAGCTCCTGGCACAGGGCCTGTCCCTTTGGGCCTTGCCAAACACCGCCCACCACTAGGTTTTGCCATACCGTGGTGGTCCCCGAGCCGAAGAAGTGTGCCATTTCGTGCATGGCGGTTCCTACCCACATATAGGTGGTATTTGGGCCAAAACCCATACTGCCATGATAATTGGCCTGGGCAGTGGGGATGCCGTCGTTGTAATACACGTAAATATTGGCTTTGAACGAAGTATAGCGGTTATAGTAATAACACGCGCTGTCCATCGCCGTTTTTATCAGGGTATAGTATTGGGGGTAAGTACCCTGGTCAATACCCAACGTGTAGGTGACGTTACCCATCAAAGCCTTTACCTGTAATGCTTGGCCATATGTGATACCCTTACAGTTGGTGGCATAAGCTCTTACGTAGTAGGTATCGCCCAGCGTGACGGCATCGGTGACGGCATAAAATTTTCCTGCGACGGTTCCTGATCCCGATTTGTTATCGGCAATGGTGGGATTAGTCGATTTCGACCAGCAAATTCCCCTTTCTGCCAATTCGCAGCTGCCGTCAGAATCAATGTTCGCCGTACACACTATTTTCCCAAGAGCGGCGTTGTACTGGGCCGATACGGTTTGTACCACGGGCAGGGAGTATTCGCCCGACGAATAGTTCATGCTATCGATCTCGGCCACCGGGATTGTGCTTACCGTGCCGTCTTTCTTGTGGACGTGCATCAACTTATTGGCGTTATCAATTTTTACGCTGTCAATGTGGTTGATCACAAACCGCTCGGTCTTTTTGTCGGTTTTGTATATGTTTAGAGTTATATCGGCGGCAAACATGGTCACTATTGCCAAAATACCGGCCAAAGTAAAAAATATTCCTTTTCTCATTTCTTGGTGAATTTTGTGACCCAATGGCCGGTTTTAACAATATATACGCCACTGGGCAGCGCGCTTACATCTATTTTATCGGTCGCCAATGCGGTGCGGTGCTGTAATAACAACTGACCCGACAGGGAATAAAGCGACACGATCCGGTCTGCTGCGATATTGTCCAACCGGATGTAGCGGGTAGCCGGATTGGGAGTTGCCGATAACCTGGCGTGACCGGTTACCGGTTTTATGGACGTGGCGTTTTGGGTGAACAGCATTTTGGCAATGCCGGCTGTTGCAAGACTTTGTGATGCTCCGTTTGCCGTCCATAGTTGCATGTCGGGATCGGTGAAGGTGACTTTTTTTAACGATGCCAGATCGATATGTGTGGACCCGTTATTTGTCCCTACTATCTCCAGTACCGATGCTTCGGGATTGTATGTTTTTTCCAATAGCTGTGTCTCGTCCGTTTTGCCCGTTGCCACAAATGCGTTGTAAGCAGTCTCGAGCTTGGCAATGTTCCCGGGCACGTCTAACCCGGCTTGTCCGATTTCTTCATCCGTTAGAGCTTTTCCGTAAATTCTGAAATCGTAAACCATGGTTCTGCGCAGGTAGACATCGGAGGTATAGCACGAACGGCCAATCCAGTTGTACGGGGTCCCCATTAGGCCGCTTTTGATCAGGGCTGTGGAGGGTTTATTGCTGATAGTGGCGTTGGAAAGGGGAATGCCGTCGATGTAAAGCGTACCTGTGTTTCCTTTTTGGGTGTAAGCCATATGGTGCCAGTTTCCTTTCAGGGCTTCACTGTCAAATACGACTGCCTGGTTGCCCGAAGTTACGGTGTAATAACCCGGCGTAATGCTTACGCTTTGGTTCTTAAGGCTACCGATAATGTAACCGTTTTGCGAGGTTGCCGCGTTATTGCTGTTCGAGAAATTCCAAATGAAATTGCCGTGCGATGAAAGCCCCGTATAATCGTTTTCAATACGGAAATAAGTACACATTGTATAATCGTTCAGAAGACAAACCACTTTGCCCGTTTCTGCACCCATATCGAAATAACCAGTGCCGTTGCCCAGATCGAGCACGTTGTAGATGCCGGTTTGCCAGGTGCCGATGGTTCGTATCGTGGCATTGTTTACCAGTGTGCCGGTAAACTGCTTTTCGGCCACATCCTTTACCGTACGGCCGTTGAGGTTCGAGAAATCGTAGCGAACCAGCAAGTCGCCGTCGAATGTGGTTCCCTCTTGCGCCAGCACGGTGGCGGCAAACGTTTTAGTCTTTGAGTTTTGTCCCAGCGTAAGCGTTGCCGTCAATGTAACCGGGCTGTTAAAATAATCGGGACGGTTTACCACGCCCGTATTGCTGATAATGCCGGCATTGGAACTTGACCATGAAATGGCCACGTCGGGATAATCGGGACCTTGTGCCGGTAACGGCAAATTGTCTGATACGGCCGAAAGATCGCCCAAATCAAGGGCCTCGTACTGGAGATTGAGGTTTTTCAGTCCGGTTAAGGTCAAAATGTCATCGGCGGTTAAGGCACGATCGTACACCCTGATATCGTCAAAAATACCATTGAATCCGTTGGTATCCTGCGTCCATCGTGAATAACCAAAGTAGTTGCCGGCTGTGTTGCCCAGACCGCTGTTTGGGTTGTAGGGGAGTCCATTGGCCGATCCTACGGGTTCGCCGTTCAAATAAATTATAGCAGTGGCAGTGTTCGAGGCTGCGCTCCAATTGAAGGTTACGGCCACATGTGCCCACTCGCCTACGGGACATTTGGTGGTGGAAGTCACGTTGTAGGCCGTTCCCGATGCCATTCTGTACCGGAGTGCCATGTATGCGTCATCGGCATTGTAACTGGGAATAAATGCCAGAAAGTTATTGGTGGCGTCGACCCCGTTTCCCCAATCAAAAAAGCGGCTGGCGTTTTTCAATGCCGAGAATTTGGCCCATGTGGCAAAAGTAAACGAGGTCAATCCCACGTTAATGTTGGCTGGCGCCGCAATATAGTCGGCCTTTGCCGTGCACATGATCCCCTGCCCCGAATGGCCTGAGGTAACGGTTGCGTTGCCGTTTAATGTTCCCGGATTATTGTTGCCCGAATCGTCGGCCACAAAGGTTTCCGAAACAGCATCGAAAGAGTAGTGCAGCTTCAGGCCGGTGTCGATATCCTGTGCCTTGGAGGTGAACGCCGCGACGAACCCCATTCCCAGCAGGATTAGTTTCACCAACCTGTCTGTGGTAAAGAAGTAGATACGTTCCATTATCAAGATTTGGTAAGAAATTAAAAACGTTTGGAGCCATATAAGCAGCCATTGTAAAATTATTTGTCGTGCGGAGGTTTTATTGTTCCAAACTCGAAGATGAATGTTGATTTTTCGACAAATCAATCCCCGTTCCGTTTTAGTCGTTTATTTAAAAATGCATGTTGTCCCAACCTCCCCGGCCCTTCGGAGAAACCAATCGGATGGATTATAGGATCGGGCACTTAAAATATGACATTCAAATACGATAGGGAAAGGATTCTTGTCGCTTTAACCCAGTTGTTTGTGAAGATTACATGGCCGTAAAGCCGCAGGAGGGAATTAGCGCTTGTTTCGAATTTGTGACAGTATTTGTTGTTTTTGGGACAGACCTACCGTAAGGCGATAAATAATTTTGGAATGTGGGAAAATGGCTTGCCAAAACGGGTTGGACTACAGATGTGAACCAAGCGGGGCATGGATCTTTACCACATTAAAGAATTATAAAACATAAGCTACCTGTAATGTTTGGCCGACACACCCGATTGATATCTTATTTATTTGTTCTGCTGTCTTTTTTGTACATGCCTGTTTCCGGAATGGGAAAACTGGGCCGTGGCAATACCTATTATGTCGATTCGCAATACGGAAGTGATGATCATCACGGCAAATCGCCCCAAAAAGCATGGAAATCCATCGAACGGGCTAACCGGCAAATGTTTATGCCCGGCGATACGTTGCTCTTTAAAAAGGGACAGGTTTTTGGAGGACTCTTAAAACCCCAGATGAAGAGGACGGGCGATGCCAGATTCGTGATCGCTTCATACGGCGACGGGGAAAAACCTACCATTGACGGACAAGGTTCGCTTCCGGCCGCGGTGTGGATGTATAACCTTCAGAATTTTGAAATCATTGATCTGCGGATCGTCAACCAGGCTCCGCAACGCCGGGCAAAAATGGCAGGCCTGAAGGTGGAGATTGATAACTACGGCATCGCTAAAAATATTGCATTGCGAAACCTTGACGTGGAGAACGTCAACGGATTGCTGGAGAAGCAAAAAGGCGGTGGGTGCGGTATTCTTATAGAAAACGGCGGCAAAGAAACCATTAGCATCTTTAACGGACTGTTGATCGAAGGTTGCACCATTCGCCGGTGCGAACGTAACGCCATCAGATTTGGCGCATATTGGTCACGCCAGGAATGGAATCCCAACCTAAACGTGGTGATCCGTAAAAACCTGATCGAAGAAGTCCCCGGTGATGGCATTGTGCCCATTGGGTGCGATGGTGCACTTATCGAACACAATGTGATGCGCAATTGCACCCGTTTACTCCCTTTGGGAGAGGCGGCTGCGGGGATTTGGCCTTGGAGTTGTGACAACACCGTTATCCAGTTCAACGAGGTCAGCGATCACAAAGCTCCATGGGACGGACAGGGTTTCGATTCCGACTGGAATTGCCGTCACACCATCATACAGTATAATTACAGCCACGACAATGAAGGTGGTTTTGTGCTGGTTTGCAACGATGGTGGCGTAGGGTCCGATTACAGTGTCGGAAACACGGGGACCATCGTTCGTTACAATGTGAGCTTGAACGACGGCATCCGTCGCCACAGAACCCATGCGGGCGTGTTTTCGCCGGTGGTACATTTTGCCGGCCCGGCAAAACAAACCCAATTCTACAACAATCTTATTATCCATGCAGGCCAGTTGGCCGATACGTTGGACAACCGCTTCATCCATTTTTCGGGTTGGGGCGGAATGCCCGGAGATACAAGGTTTGCCAACAACGTGTTTGTGTCGCACACACCTACCGAGATCGATTTGGCCGGTTGCCAGGGCATTGAATTTGCCAACAATCTTTTTTCGGGAGTTTTCGGGCACATGCCTACCCAAAATGGGAATATCTATTCATTGCCAAATGGAAAGGAATGGCAGCTTTTAACTCCTTCGCCCAAAGGATTCGAAGGGTTGGGGATGTTTAAGTCCCGATCGGATTTTGAAGGTCTGGGCAAGGGAATAAAAGTAGATGGTCTACCCCCCAGTGATTTCTTTGGCAATTCCATAAGCGGAAAAGTTTGGAACATCGGCATTGACCAAACGGAATTCTCAACCATTAACCACTAATCATGAAATTAAATTTACGTACATATGGTTTATTGACAGTGTTGCTTGCGACCGGACTGGCGGCCTGGGGTTTTTCCGTTGTGCTCAATGGACCAAAGCATGCCCAAATTATACCGGGACAAATTTGGACCGATACCGATGGAAAACATATCAATGCCCACGGTGGCGGAATTTTGGAGCACAATGGGAGATATTACTGGTTTGGGGAGCATCGTTCCGGGGGGCGCGGGGGATTTGCAACCTGGGTCGGCGTTGGATGTTATGCCAGTACCGATTTGATGAACTGGGAGAACAAAGGAATTGCGCTGGAGGTGGTCGATGATCCGTTATCGGAAATCGTCAAGGGATGTATCATCGAAAGGCCCAAAGTGGTTTTCAATGATCGCACCAACCAGTTTGTCATGTGGTTCCACCTTGAATTAAAGGGGAAAGGTTATGAAGCAGCCAAAACGGGTGTGGCTGTCAGTAAAAAAGTAGAAGGCCCTTACACGTTCATTGGGTCGTTCAGACCAAATGCAGGGGCGTGGCCAATGGATTATAACGGCAAGCGCGAAGCCATGGACGAGGCGGGCAGGTACAAATGGTGGACATCCGAATGGTATAGAGCCGTAAATGATGGCTTATTTGTAAGGCGCGATTTTGTGAAAGGACAAATGTCGCGTGACATGACCGTTTTTAAAGATGATGACGGACGTGCCTACCACATCCATTCGTCCGAAGAGAACCTGACCATACACATTTCCGAACTTTCCGATGATTACCTGTCGTTTACCGGTCGATGGATCAGGGTTTTCCCTGCGGGACATAACGAGGCCCCGGCCGTGTTTAAGTTCCAGGGCAAATATTATATGGTCACGTCGGGTTGTACCGGATGGGATGCCAATGCCGCGCGTTTGGCCGTGGCCGACTCGATGCTGGGAAATTGGACGTCGCTTGGCAATCCTTGCGTGGGCGAAAATGCCGACAAGACTTTCTTTTCGCAAAGTACGCACGTGTTGCCGGTCAATGGAGGTTTTATTTTCATGGCCGATAGATGGACACCCAAAAATTTGGACGATGCCCGTTACGTGTGGTTACCCTTCATGTTCGAAAACGGATTGCCCAAGATTTATTGGAATGCAAGCTGGAGTCCGGATGATTTGGGTAAATGAGTTTGAATCAATTACAATTTGTTGGATAAATCAAAGTTTATGAAAAAGCAGATCTACAAATCCACAGACAAAGCGTGTTTTTGCATTGGGCAACCGGCCAGGGTTGTGCAACAAGCATTGTTTATTGCATTGGCATTTGCGTGGTGTTCGGCAACGGCCATCGAAAAGCAAACCGTCACGACGTTGGCTGATCAAAACCTGGTATTGACCGGTGCTATCGAATTGCATATCACGTCGGAATCCACACCTTTCTCCAACAGTACGGTGTCCCTTAACCACGAAGATGCGTGGGTGTTTTTTGAAAACATCAAGCCGTCTGTTGTAATCAGCGATCACCTATCGAACGTGAAGGTGAACGGAAACGATGTCGTAAACGGAAGTAACGTGCGTGTGGCCATTTATGCGCACGGCACGGTGGTAATGCCGCATTCGTCAGCGTTTGCTCCACTGGTTGCTTACAAGGAGGAAAATTTTGTCGGTGACCATTTGGATTTTGGCTTGCACACATACCACAATTCATTGGGAACTTTTGACAATGCCATTAAATCGTTTAAACTTAAACGCGGATATATGGCCACGATGGCCACCGGTGCCGATGGTTCGGGATATAGCCGCGTGTTTATTGCCGATGATGCAGATCTGGAGTTCAGCGTTGCCCCGGATCTACTTTACGGCACAGTGTCATTTATCCGTGTGTTCAAACACCAGTGGGTGACCAAAAAAGGGTGGTGTGGTACCGGGAGCGGCGGCTATACCGATGGCGGTAGGGTAAACGGGACCTGGTATTACTCGTGGAGTGCCGACCAATATACCACAAACAACCTTGAATATGCGGTAATCAAGCAAAATGCAAGTTGGCCCGGTTGGACCGAAATAAACGGAAAGCAGCATGTATCCCATTTGCTGGGTTACAATGAACCCGATAAATCCGACCAGTCCAACCTGACTTACGACTATGTAATGGGGCAATGGCCCGAATTCATGAAGTCGGGACTTCGGTTGGGGGCCCCGGCCACTTCAGATCCATTTAACAGTTGGAGCGAGATTACGTTTGTAAGGGAGTGTGATACGCGTGGTTACCGGGTGGATGTCATGGCGATACATGCTTACTGGAACAAAACGGCTACCCAATGGTACAACGATTTGAAATATGTCTACGACCGGACGGGAAAACCCATCTGGATTACCGAATGGAACAACGGGGCCAACTGGACAAGCCATTCATTTTCCGATTCGCCGACGTTGATTACCGATGCCAATGCGACCAAGCAGCTGAACGATCTGAAAGCGATTTTGAACGTGCTGGATACGACCCGTTTTGTCGAACGCTACTCCATTTACAACTGGGTACAGGATGCCCGCGCCATGGTATTGACCATCGATTCGGCCTGGATGGCCCGCAATACCAACTATGCCAACTACAACTGGCTGAAAACGGCCCCCGTCGTTGGCACCACAACAGGTAAACTTCTGAATGGATCAACGGGTACGGTAAACATTGTACTGACCCCTGCGGGGCAGTATTATGCCGCTAACAAGTCGAAAATTGCATTCCAGCGTGCGAATGAGGTCATACCAACTTATGTTTATACTGTGCCGGTACTGTCGTATACCCATTATTATACCAGCACGCTGAACCAGATTAAACTGACGTGGACCGATTCGAACGAAGAACTTTCAAAGGGATACAAACTGGAACGCAAAATCAACGACGGCGATTATGAAACGATATATGAAAGTACAAATACGGCCACGTTGACGTACAATGACAATATCGTATCTACCATTTCGGGAAAAATCAGCTACCGTGTGGGTTTACTCACAGCTTCCGGCAGTTATGAAGTGTCCAACGAAGTGTCTTACTACCAGGGAAGCGGTGCCGACAATGTCCAGGCCGGCGAGTTGGCGGTAAACAATTCTGATTGGGCAATGTGTATTTTTTTGCAAAGATACACTTCAAACCCGCTGGTTTTTCTGGGGATTGCTTCGGCCAACAATTCTTTCCCCCTTACAAACCGGGTAAGAACGATCACCACCCGTTCGTTTTATTTCCATCTTGAGCCCTGGGCCTATTTGAGCAATCCGGCATTTTCGAATACCGATAAAATTGCGTTCATGGCTTTGCCTGCCGGAACCTACAATCTTGGCGGGTTAAAGGCGCAGGCAAATTCTGTGACAACTGTCACGGGCACCTGGCAAAGCGTCACCTTCCCCGAAGAATTTACCACCGTACCGGTAGTGTTCTGCACCCAAAGCACCACTACCACCTCTTTTCCAACCGCCGTGGCGGTGCGCAATGTCACTACCACCGGTTTCGACATTTGTTTGTTGAAGGAGGAGGCGATCACTTATTCGATTCAGGGAGATAAAGTGAACTATTTTGCGATGGAACCTGGAAGTGGAGTCATTGCGGGGCGTAGGGTGACGGTGGGACAAACCGCAGGAAAAACCGTGGGAAATGTGTATTCGCCCGCTATCATCGAGTACGACGCCTCGTATACCCAGCCTGCTTTGTTCGCGGGCTTGCTGACCTCTTCCGATGCCTACACCTCTACATTAAGGTTTTATTCCGGGGGCGCAAACAAATTCAATGTGATAAAGATGCGCGAGACGTCAGCCTCTTCCTCTGCCGTTGCAAAAGATCAAATGGGATGGATGGTGATAGATTTGGCGCCCGATCAGGTAATTACCTCCACCAAAAATACAGACAGTCCGATGCTGGTCATTTACCCAAATCCAGCTTCCGACGTGTTGTACCTCAACTTGGAAAAGCCGACGCAGGTAACTGTTTATGACATGTTTGGCCGCAAACAGATGGAGGTTCTGGCGATGACCTCTTTGAATGTGCACATGTTGCCCGTGGGTACTTATTTCATAAAAATCAATGACCAATCGCCAGTGAAGTTTTTTAAAAAGTGACGGAAAAATAGTTAAATAGTTCATGCGCAACATATGTGTGGCAAATAATTCAGGGGCCATATTTGCAAGGTGCTGCCCATGAACGCTTAACCTATCAAATTCTTACAATGAACATTAAACCAATTAGCTTACTTTGTGCAGTGCTGGCCATGTTTTCTTTGGTAAAAGCCCAAGAAGCGCCGGATTGGGAAAATCCTGACGTGTTTCAAATCAACAAGGAACCGACAAGGGCCTCTTTCATGCCTTATGCCGATGTCCCGTCGGCCATGGTCGATGAATATAGCCGTTCGCCATGGTACATGAGCCTTGACGGTAAATGGAAATTCCAATGGTCGCCTACGCCCGGCCAACGGCCCATGGATTTTTACAAAGCCGATTTCGACGTCCGTAACTGGAAAGAGATCGACGTCCCATCGAATTGGGAGCTGAAAGGTTACGGCATTCCAATTTATACCAATATCACTTACCCTTATCCCAAGAACCCTCCGCTCATTGACCATTCCGATAATCCCGTGGGTTCGTACCGGCGTACGTTCTCATTGCCCGAAAATTGGGAGGGACGCAGGGTTTACATCCATTTCGAGGCAGGCACTTCGGCCATGTACGTATGGGTAAACGGACAGAAAGTAGGTTATACCGAAAACAGTAAAACCCCGGCCGAGTTTGATATCACCCCTTACGTGAAAAAGGGACAAAACCTGGTAGCGGCCGAAGTGTACCGATGGAGTGACGGGTCGTACCTTGAGGATCAGGATTTTTGGCGCCTTTCGGGCATTGACCGTCACGTTTATCTGTACAGCACGGCCGACGTGCGCGTGGCTGATTTTTTTGTGCGTCCTGACCTGGACGCTGCTTATAAAAACGGTAGTCTGACCGTGGATGTGGCATTGAAGAGCTATGCCCCGTCGGCAAAGAACAATTACCAGCTTGAGGCCCAGTTGTTCGACGCCAACGGAGGAAAGGTGTTTGCACAAACCTTGAAGGTGGTGTTGGCAGCCGACGGATCGAAAAGCACCACCTTATCGCAGAAAGTGCCATCACCCAAGCTGTGGAGCAACGAAACGCCCTACCTTTATTCGTTGGTGCTTACCTTAAAGGACGATAAAGGAGCCGCTCTTGAGCATGTATCTGCCAAAGTAGGGTTCCGTAAAGTGGAACTCAAAAACGGCCAGCTGTTGGTCAACGGCAAACGCATTTTGGTAAAAGGCGTAAATATGCACGAACATCATCCAATCAATGGCCATTACCAAAGCAAGGAGATGATGATGAAGGATATATGTGTGATGAAGTCATTGAACATCAATGCTGTAAGGTGTAGCCATTACCCCAGTAACGTGGAATGGATGAAACTGTGCGACCAATACGGTTTATTCCTTGTGGCCGAAGCCAATATCGAAAGCCATGGGATGGGAGCCGAATGGCAGGCCTGGTTCGACAAGAAAGTACACCCGGCATATCGTGACGAGTGGAAAGCGGCCCATATGGACCGTATCACATCCTTGGTGGAACGTGACAAGAACCACCCTTCGGTCATTATCTGGAGCATGGGCAACGAATGCGGTAACGGCCCTGTCTTTTACGAAGCCTATAAATGGATAAAAGAGCGTGATCGCACCCGTCTGGTGCAATTCGAGCAAGCTGGCGAGAATGAGAATACCGACGTGGTATGTCCCATGTATCCACGGATCAGGGACATGAAAGAATATGCGGAACGTAAAAGTGTAAGCCGTCCTTATATTATGTGTGAGTATGCCCATGCCATGGGCAACAGCTCGGGCAACTTCGACGAATACTGGCGCATTATCCGCAATAGCCCTAACATGCAGGGTGGGTTTATTTGGGAGTGGGTGGAGCATGGTTTGATGGCGCACGACGAGGTGGGGCGGCAATACTGGGCTTACGGCGGTGACTTAGGCGGACACACGTACACAAACGACGAGAATTTTTGCCTCGACGGATTGGTTTCTGCCGACCGTATTCCGCATCCCGGGACGTTTGAAGTGAAAAAATTCTACCAAAATATATGGTTCAAGTCCGAAAAACCGGAATCGGGTGTCATTACCGTAGAAAGTGAGTTCGATTACACCAACCTCGATCAGTTTGTGTTCCGTTATGAAGTGGTGAAGAACGGTGGGATTGTGAAGTCTGGTGATTTTAACGTGTCGCTTGAGCCGCGTGGCAAAAAGCAGGTAAAGCTTGATTTGCCAAAACTAGACCAGGCGCCCGGAGTGGAATATCTGTTGAATATTTACGCCTATACCCGTTTGGGTAGCGGGATACTCCCCCAGAACCACGAAATGGCGCGCGAACAAATGGTATTGGGCAAATCGAATTATTTTGAAACGGTTGAAGCCAATGGTACCGTTCCCACGGTGAACGACGAAAAAGACCGTGTCCGCATGACGGCCGCCGGCGTTGAAGTAATTATCGACAAGCGTTCGGGCCTGATACAAGGATTCAGGGCCGATGGCAAATGGTTCTTTGGCCAAAAGCCCACGCCCAATTTCTGGCGCGCCCCCGTCGACAATGATTTTGGTAACCATATGCAACGCATTTCGAATGTATGGCGCGTGGCCGGAGAAAACCGTTCGCTCAAATCCATCGACGTGAAAATAGAGGATAACAAAGCTGTAGTGATTGCCAACCTGTGGCTTCGCGATGTGGCTTCGGATTACTCCATTGTGTACACCATGAATCCCGACGGAATCCTTGACGTGGATGTCACCTATAAGGCGGGGCAGGACGAATTGCCTGAAATACCAAGGTTTGGCATGTTGATGACTTTGGACAAGGATTACGACAATTTGGTTTATTACGGCCGTGGTCCCTGGGAGAATTATGCCGATAGGAACAATGCGTCGCATATTGGTATTTATAAAAGCAAAGTGGCAGAACAATACGTGCCCTATGGCCGTCCGCAGGAAAACGGTTACAAAACCGACGTACGTTGGATAACCCTCACAAATGATGACGGTAAAGGAATTAAGATAGAGGGCAAGCAACCACTTGGCATGAGTGCGTTGCATAACTACCCTCTCGATTTTGATCCGGGGATCAATAAAGCCCAACGCCACTCGAGCGATATTACCTTCCGCAACGAAGTCGTGCTTTGCATTGACCTGGCCCAACGTGGCGTGGGAGGCGACGATAGTTGGGGCGCACGTCCCCACGAACAGTATTTGCTCAAAGGCAAAGAATATAGTTACGGATTCAGGATCAGTTTTCATAATTAGTTTGAGAGTTTGTTCTTCCCCGCTCTAAAAACATATGGAGCGGGGAAGGTTTTTTCCATCAATCGTTTGTCCCGCTTTTTCTTTCCTCATGAAAACCATTGCTTACAAAATGTTCATCAAACCAGGTTCCATCGATGAATACAAACTTCGTTACCAAGAGATTTGGCCCGAACTGGAAAGTATCACACGTGCATCGGGAGTGGTTGATTACCACATTTATCTTGATGATGAAACCCATACATTATTTATTACTCAAACATTTGATGAGTCAAAACAGTCGGTTTTCGGCATCGAAGATCATCCTTTGATGAAGAAATGGTGGCGTTATATGGCTCCGATCCTCGAATCCAATTTCGATAATACTCCGGTTACTGAATTTTTGAGTCCTGTGTATTCCCTGAAACATTGAATGGAATCACTGTATTTATTCTGTTCGTATGTGCCAATTGAAAAACATTTTCACTGAAAAGCACCATAATGAGAAAAGCGTTAAATTTCATCCTGGCAATTTGCCTTACAACAGGGTACGTTGGGAGCGCCCAGAGCCAGTCCAACCTTCCCCAGAGCCAGTCCAAGGCTTTTGTTATTAATAATCCCGATCACCGGTTAAGCCCTATTACCGGTGTGACCCGTCAACACTGGAAAGATGCCGCACTTTACATGCTAGAAGGGGCATTTAGCTACATCCATTCGTTGGACGATCCCATGAAATTTCCCAAACAACACGAAATCACTTATCCGCGCAACGAAGGCCAAGTTCCCACCGAAAAGCTTGAGGGACTCTGCCGTACGTTGTTTGTGGCCGCACCGCTGTTAAAAGAAAATCCTGACCTGGTACTGAACGGCATTAAAGTGGGCGATTATTATCGCCACCAAATCGGCTTGCTCATCGATCCGCAAAGCCCTGGTTATATTAAGCCAAGAGCAAAAAACGGCGGACCCAGTCAAAATTTGGTTGAGTTCGGCGCATTGTCCATTTCCTTATTTGCCGTTCCCGAAGTGATTTGGGAACCGTTGCCGCAAATACAAAAAGATGCGTTGGCCTCGGTTATGATCAGTTATGGCGATGGCCCTACCGTCGATTCCAACTGGAAGTTCTTCAACATCTTTGTCCTTAGCTTTTTTAAAGAAAAAGGATACGTCGTGAACGAAAAGCTATTGGAGGAGTATTTGCAAAAGTCATTGGCCCATTACCGTGGCCAGGGCTGGTACCACGACAGCCCCGCGTACGACTATTACAGTATGTGGGCATTCCAAATGTATGGCATGATATGGTCCGAAATGTTCGGCAACAAATATTATCCCGATTATGCCAAAAAATTCATGGACAATTTCAACGATTTGAAAACCAACTATCCATACATGTTCAGCGCTGATGGCAAAATGATCATGTGGGGACGGAGCATTTCGTACCGTTTTGGTACGGTGGTCCCGTTTCCGCTCATGGGATTCGAGAACGATCCCGATTTGAACTACGGATGGATGCGGCGCATTGCATCGGGAGTGCTGATGCAGTTTATGCAACACCCCGGGTTTATGCAAGACAATGTCCCCACCCTTGGTTTTTACGGACCCTTTGAGCCTGCCGTGCAAATGTACAGTTGCAGGGGCAGTGTGTACTGGATGGGAAAACTGTTCCTTGGGTTGTTGGTTCCCGGGGATAGCCCGTTTTGGACAGCTATCGAAAACAACGGGGCGTGGGAGACCGAACTGGCCAAAGGAAATGTGTACAATAAATTTTTGGATGGCTCTAAAATCCTTGTTACCGATTATCCCGATATCGGTGCGTCGGAAGTAAGGGCCTGGTGCCACGAAAAAGTGGCCACCGATTGGCAAAAGTTCCGTGCTTCCGAAAACTACAACCGGTTGGCTTACAACAGTGCCTTTTTGTGGCAGGCTGACGGTCCTGACGGTGAAGTAGCCATGAATTATGTCGTGAAAAACAAAAATGATAAATGGGAAGCCCTGCGTTTGTTTACGTTCAAGAAGTTCGAAAACGGGGTCTATTATCGCGATGCGGTGCTGGAAACCAATAGCAACGTCAAATTCAATCTGGCCGACATCCCCTTGCCCAACGGGATACTACGTGTTGACCGGAATATCAGCGCAGATACTGTGGAGGTTAGATTGGGCCATTATGCGTTGCCTCAGCTTGATAAGCCGGTTAAAGAAACTTTCCGAAAAATAAAAGGACATGAAGTGAGGATTATTGACAATGGAATTTATCAATTGGCATTGGTCGCATTGCAGGGATGGGATAAAACCGAAACCATACATTGCCGGGGCCTCCATCCGGAAAGCGATCAAAGCGCGGTCACGGTTGCATCCGGCAAGTTCAATGCCTATGATCAACGGCATGCGGTTTATGCTACACTCATGTTGTGGAAAAAATCAGGAGAAAAATGGCAAAAAGATGAACTTTTCCCTTTAAAAAAATGGTCGGGATCGGCAAAAGAAGGTTCGTTCTCCGTTACGTTTATTAATGGTGATAGAAAGCAGATCACTTTTGATTGAGCAATACCCAATAGCATAGAGGCACGAAGGCATAGACGTTAGTTTTATGCCTTTGTTTTTTTATTGTACGCCTTTCTTTGCTTTGCTATGAGGAATATTTTATGACAATTTACTCTGTATTTGGGCTGTGTATTTTCTAGTTATCTGATCTATAGATAGATAAAAATGTTTCATTTCGTTAAAAATCCTTTCGGAAAATCAATTTTATGACATCAAATGTCGAAAATTTGCAAAAAAAACTTAACGATTGTGAGTTGCTTTGCGATAGTTGGTCTGTTGTTTTTTCAGAAACAAGCCGGCAATATTTTCCGATTGGCGCGAAACGAAAAAAATTGAAACGAATCTTATTTAAGTTTTGGTGACTAGTGTATTATTAAATCAACTTAAACAATGAAAAAAGGATTTTGGAAGCAATATGTGGGGCACTTCCTTATGGCAAGTACGTTGCTGATAGGAAGCATATGGGTTGTTTCCTGTAAAGATGATTATTACTACGACGACAAAGAGCCCGAGTGGCTTGGCGCGAGTATTTACGATTATCTGAAGGAGAGCGGGAGCTTTAATTATTACGTGAAACTTATTGATGATGTAGGCTATACCGAGGTGTTGGCCAAAACCGGCAGCAAAACCCTCTTTGTGGCTGATGATGCCGCGTTTGAAAAGTTCTTTCAAAACAATTCGTGGGGAGTGGCTGCTTACGACAAGCTGTCTGTGGCGCAAAAGAAGCTGATATTGAATTATGGCATGATTGACAATGCCTATTTGCTGGAAACCCTGGCCAACTATTACAACGGCACGAGCCTGGTTACAGGAACTGCCTTGCGAAGGTCTACTGCCATTTCGCGTTACGATACCATTTGGTATGAGAATGGAGCTACGCTCCCCGGTAATAGTTTTTGGAGCAAGTTTGCCTCCAAAGGAATCCATTTGTTTAAAGATGAAACTAACTGGACGATGTCTTACTTCCTGCAAAAACCTTTGCAGGCCAACGGGATTACCGATTCCGACTTTGAGCTGATTACAGGTACGACCCGTACTTCCAACGATGCGCATATTTTGAGCAACAAAGTGGTGGTAAAGGACATTACCTGCAAAAACGGTTATGTGGATGTGCTGGAAAACGTATTGGTACCGCCGGTGAATATAGCTGAGCATTTGAGGCAAAATTCAAAGACCACCATCTTTTCCCGATTGCTGGAACGTTTTTCGGCGCCTTATTACAGCAACGATTACACGGTCGCTTACAAAGTGTTAAATCCCGAATTCCAGGATTCGCTTTTTGTGAAATATTATTTTGCCGAGTATGGAGGCAAACTTTATTACCCCGACCAGACGTCGATTCCAAACGATTTGTTGCTCCCTTTCAATCCGGGTTGGAACAGCTATGTAAGGGAAATCAGCGGCTCTGCTTTGCAGAGTGACATGGCGGCCATGCTGGCGCCGACCGACGAGGCCATGAACGAATACTTCCAAAGTGGCGAAGGCACCATTCTCAAAGACCAGTACGGGACATGGGACAATGTGCCCGACGACAAAGTGATTCCTTTGTTGCGAAGGCACATGAGAACATCGTTCCTGAACACTCTGCCCAGCAATTTCAGTAAAATGAACGATAGTGAGAACTCTCCGTTAAATGCCTCTCCGAACGACATTGCAAGTTCATACATCGGCATTAACGGCGTGGTTTACCTGACCAACAAGGTATATCCTCCCAATGACTATGTGTCGGTTTACGGACCTGTTTTGTTCAGCGACAATGCCAAAGTGTTCCGTTGGGCCATTTTGCACGACCAGATATTGTTCCGTCTTTACCTGAACGCCATGGAAAGCAATTACAGCTTTTTTGTGCCTACCGACGATTACTTCAAAAATTACATCGAACCTGTGTCACTGGGGATGGCCAAAAACGGTGCACTCAAATTCTGGTACAACACCGAGACCAATAAAGTCAATGCAACCGTTTACAATTACGATCCGACCACCCATACCATTGGCGATTCGGTGAACGTGATTACCAACGAAACCTTTATTACCAACAGGTTGCTTTACCTCCTCGATTCGCATGTGGTAGTAGGCGACGTGGAAACCAATGAAAATTATTACCAGACCAAAGGAGTAAATTTCATCAAAGTATCTGGCAATGGCTTAAATCTTAAAGTCCAGGGAGGGGGAGACATTGAATTGGGCAATACCGTGAACGTGACCAGGTATTTTGAACAGGATAACGGAAGAACATATTTCATCGATAAGCCCATCCAAACCCCCATGCAGTCGGTGTACAAAGTGTTGAGCACCACGCCCGAGTTTAGCGAATTCTTCAAGCTGCTTGAGGGTTTTACCAGCTCCTCATCTTCGCCCATTTTTGTGAGGACCACGCTATATTATGGTATCGACAGGTGTGTGAAATTTTTCAATACCTATAACTATACCGTGTATGTGCCAACCAACGAAAAAATTACAGCCGCCATCGCCGCCGGCGAACTGCCCACCTGGGAATCGGCATATGGCCAGGTAGGCATCAACGAAATGGAGGCGGGGCCCGAAAAAACAGCTGCCATCACAAAACTGGAACGTTTTTTAAGGTACCATTTTCAGGATCGTTCGGTTTATGTGGGTAAACCGGTGGACGGGAGCAACCACATATTTCAGACTGCAACCATCAACAGTGAGGGGATATCCTCGCATTTCGGAACCTACAAAAACAAGTATTTCAAAATAGGCGTGGAACAGGTGAATGACAATCTGGTGCTGACCACCGAAACCAGCCAAACAGTTCACGTGGTTAAAGCCAACAGCCTGTACAACCTCATGACGTGCGATTACATTTTTAGCACTAACCCGTCGTTGTTATCGGCTATCGATGTGCCGGGCACTTCATACGGTGCTTCAACCATATCGACTTCGTCCTCGGCGGTTATCCACCAGATCGACGATCTATTGAAGTTTGAGTAAAAAATATCAAAGAACGATTTTAGTCATGTGCAAAACCTTTTGCCGGCAGCTAATAGAGTTTTTCGTGATATTATTTGGACAATGAAAACAAATCAAGCAATAACAGGTGAAACACCCACGTCGCACGTTCCGCGCAAAATGGGTGAGCAAAGCCGGCACAAGGGTCGGCGCAGGCAGGTTCTGCCGCAGGCATCTGCCCAATTAATTAAATAACCATACACAGATGAAACTAAAAATAATAACCATATTCCTCTTTTGCCTGTGGGTTCCCAACTCGCTTTTGGGACAAGCTGGTGGCGAAATGGTGGTGCAAGGTACCGTGACCTCAAAAACTGATGGGGAGACGATTATGGCCGTGAACGTGACCGAGGTGGATGCAAACAACCGCATCGTAAACGCAACCATAACCGACATCAACGGAAAGTACATCATCAAAGTCAAGAATGTTAAAAACAAACTGGTGTTCAGTGTTATTGGTTTTGTTACCCAGTCAAGAACCATCGACGAGCGTCGTACCGTTAACGTGGCGCTCGAAGAGGATGTCCAAATGTTGGGCGAAGCGGTGATAAAGGCTGAAAGACTGCACAACGACGGAACCTTTAGCATATCCCAGCGGGAAGTTTCTACCGCCGTGCAACGCATCGATACCAAAGAGTTCGAAGGGCTTCAGGTAACCTCAATCGACGACGCGTTGCAGGGACGTATTGCCGGCCTTGACATTGTGGCCAACTCGGGCGATTTGGGATCGGGTACGTCTATGCGCATCAGGGGCACATCTTCCATCAATGCCAACCAGGAGCCTTTGATTGTTATGAATGGTATACCGTATGAGGTTACCATTGATCCTTCGTTCGATTTTGCCTCTGCCAACCAGGAACAATATGCCAACATGTTGAGTATTAACCCTGACGATATCCAGGAAATTACCGTATTGAAAGATGCCGCATCCACGGCGGTGTGGGGGTCGAAAGGAGCCAACGGCGTTATCATGATTACCACCAAAAAAGGTGCAAAGGGCCCTACGCGCGTCCAGTATACCTATCGCCTGACCCAGGCACGCTATCCTAAAGGGATGAACCTGCTCAACGGCGACGAGTACACCATGATGATGAAACAGGCGCTTTTTAATCGGCAACAGGATGAATCTGAGGCCAACAGATACCCTGAATTGATGTATTCTACCGGATTTACCGAATACGAGAATTTCAACAACAACATCGATTGGGTGGATGCGGTTAGCCAGATTGGTTTTACCAACGACCATTACCTGACGGTGTCGGGTGGCGGCGACAGGGCCCGGTTCAGGGTCTCGGGCGGTTATCTGACACAAACAGGCACGGTTATAGGCCAGAAGCTGGATCGTTTTACCACGCGTGCCTACCTCGATTATTCGGTATCGGACCGCATCAAATTTATCTCCGAGTTTTCGTTCACTTATTCCGACAACGACCGTAACTGGAGCTCCGATGCGACTGATAACGACAAATTAACCCTGCTGGGAATTGCATACCGTAAAATGCCAAACGTAAGTATTTATAAACAAGATATTTATGGTAATAATACCGACGAATATTACAACATTCTACGTTCATCGACGCTGCACGATACGCAGCGAGATTTAAGGAACCCGGTTGCGTTGGCCAATCTGGGCACCAATAACCTGAAAAACTACCGTATTCTGCCAACCTTCAGGTTGCAGTACGACTTGCTGGACCCCATGTTCCAAACGCTTCGTTACAACATGTACGTGTCGTTCGACATGAACAACAACAAAACCTCGAAGTTCTTGCCCCGTGAAGCGTCCAGCAACACGTGGGACAGCGATTATTCGGGACTTTCGGAAAGCGCCGATTCGGAAAGCATGACCGTCATGGCCGATAACAACATTACCTGGTACCCGAGGTTTGTCAACAAAGACCACAATCTGCAAATGTATGGGTCATTCCAGATACGGACCGGCAATACCGTCAGCCAGGGCATTGCGCTGAAGGGTATTTCAAACAGTGGCATTAACGATGCATCGGTTTCGGGTTACATGAACACGCCCTATTCAAGCCGGTCGTCGTACAGATCGATGGGGTTGCTGGGGCGGTTGCACTACTCTTACAAAGGGCGTTATATTTTGGGCGCGACCCTGCGCCGTGACGGGAGCACCAAATTTGGCGATGAACGAAAATGGGGCAATTTCCCGGGTATCTCTTTGCGTTGGAACATCTCCGACGAACCTTTCATGGCAGGCACAGAGTCGTGGCTAAGCATGCTGGCCATCAGGCCCAGCTGGGGTATGAACGGAAACGAGCCAAGCTCAGAATATCTGCACTACAGCCGTTACGGTTCGTACGGAAGCTATGCGGGGTACAACGCAACCCGGCCTACGTCGTTGCGGTTGTCGGACCTGAAATGGGAAACCACCACCGCCACGAACCTGGGCGTAGATTTGGCGCTATTCGACGACAAATTCGTCTTTGACCTGAATTACTATAAAAAGCGTACCGAAGATCTTTTGTTCAAAGACCTTGCCGTGTCGGCTACCTCGGGCTATACAACCGTGGCGTGGCAAAACGTAGGAACCATGGACAATGAAGGCTGGGAGCTGAACTTTTTGACAAACAGGGCTATCAAGGTGAACAAACTGACCATCGATTTCAACTTTAACCTGTCGAATTATGTGAACACCATTGTCGAACTAAGGGACGATGTGCTTGACAGGTACAACAATGAATACAGCTACAAAAACGGTGAGTACCTTACCCGCCTGCAGGAAAACAACTCTTATGGGTCAATTTACGGGTTCAGGTACAAAGGCGTTTACCAGTATAACGACTATGTTCCCGGCGTGCAGGAAAACGCCCCGGTGGCCCGTGACAAAAACAACAACGTGATTTACAACGAAGACGGCACCCCGTTGCCAATGTATTTTGCATACCACAACACAATGGCCTATCAGTTTAAAGGCGGCGATGCCATTTACGAGGATATCAACCACGACGGCAACATCGACGAACTTGATATTGTGTACCTGGGCAATGCCAACCCGAAGATAAATGGGGGTTTCGGTTCGGTCATCAGGTACAAAAACTTCCAGGTCAGTGCGTTTTTCAACTTCAGATACGGAAATAAAATAGTGAATGCGGCCCGGATGAACGCCGAAAACATGTACTCGTTCGACAACCAGTCGAAGGCCGTGAACTACCGTTGGCGCAAAGACGGCGATGTGACCAACATGCCCCGCGCTTTGTACGATTATGGATACAACTGGCTGGGTAGCGACCGTTACGTGGAAGACGGTTCGTTTGTGAGGTTTAAATACCTGACTTTCAATTATTCCGTGCCGCAGGCCATGCTGAAGAAGTACGGACTAAGCCAGTTGAGTTTTTATTTGACCATTAACAATTTGTACGTTTGGACCAAGTATACCGGCGTGGATCCCGAGGTGGGCTATGGCGATTGGGGATTGAGCAAAGACACTTCCAAAACGCCCCGTCCCAAAGATTTTACGCTGGGGGTAACTGCCGCCTTTTAAATAAAAATTATTACAATGAAAAAGTATATTTCCATTATCTCAATCAGTGGTTTGCTGGTACTGTTTTCAGGCTGTACCGATTGGCTTGACCTAAAGCCCGAGAGCGAAGTGGTGCTCGACGACTTTTGGAAAAGCGAAAGCGATGCCACCGAAGTCGCCATTGCATGTTACCGGTCACTCATCGAAGAGGCTTCGATGCACAGAATGATCGTGTGGGGCGAGGCCCGCTCGGACAATACCGAGCAGGGGAACAGTACGAACAACGATCTGGTTAGGGTGTTGAACGAGGAAATCACTTCAACCAATGGTTATGCCAACTGGGCTTCGATTTACCAGACCATTAACTATTGCAATACATTTTTGTATTTCGCCCCTGGAGTAATTGACCAGGATGTAAACTTTACGCAGGGGAAATACCAGGCGCTTGAGTCTGAAGTGCTGGCAATACGCGCTTTGTGCTATTTTTACCTGGTAAGGGCTTACAAAGAAGTGCCTTTGATATTGGAGCCCAGCATTGACGATACACAGGATTATTTTCCTGCCAAATCGTCCGAAAGACAGATTCTCGACCAGATTATTGCCGACCTCCTGAAAGCCGAGAAAAGTGCACGGACCAATTTCCTGGGAGAAAGCTACCCAAAGGCAAGGGTCACCAAAAACATGATCAGGACCCTGTTGGCCGACATTTATTTGTGGGACCAGCAATACGAAAATTGCATTGCCATGTGTGATTTGGTAGTGGCCGACGAGAACCTTGAACTGGAGGATGCGGAAACCATGTTGCAACGCTTGTTCTTTTATGGCACTTCTTCTGAAATAATATTTTCGTTGCCTTTTGATGACGATGTGTTAAGAAACCTGGCGGTTCGTGCCCTCTACGGTTCAATTTCGAACCAGAGAGGACAGCTTTTCTTCCCTGTGTTCATGGCCGAGAGTATCAACAGTCCCTTTAATTTTTCGGTTGGCTCGGGCAAAGAAAGTGTCGACGATTACCGGTTCAACATGTCTGTGGATGCAAGCAACAAGACCCTGGCCGAATATTATATTTTCAAATATGTGGGATTGTATATATCTGTAAACCAGGTTACAAATACTGTTTCAAGGGCTTACACCAACATTTCATCCAATTGGGTGGTGTACCGCCTGGCCGATGTGATATTAATGAAGGCCGAAGCGCTGGTTGCGTTAAACCGCTCCGAAAACGATTTGAAAGAAGCCCTGACCCTTGTGAATACCACCTATTTGAGATCCAATTTTGGAGAGGATGCCGATAGCCTTAGTTTTTCGTCGTACGCATCGGCTGCCCAAATGGAGGAACTGGTACTGAGGGAGCGGCAACGTGAGTTGCTTTTTGAGGGGAAACGGTGGTTCGACCTGGTGCGTCTGGCCCGTCGCGACAATTCTACAACCCGTGTAAAGGGGTTTGTGACATTAAAGAAATCTACGTCCAGCCAATCGCAAAGCACAGTGAAGTTAAGCGTTTTGGATGCCTTGTACTGGCCTGTTCCCCAATCGGAAATCGATGGGAACAAAAATCTGGTGCAAAATCCATATTATGAGTTGTCTTCAACTAATTGAAATCAAAAAACATTATACGTATGAAGCGTTTAGTTGAAAAATGGGGCAAAAAAGTTTTGATGTTCAGGCTATCTTTTGTCTCTACGATTTTTGCCTCAGCGGTTTCATTGGCGGTGCTGATGCCGTCGTGCGACAGCGATGAGGTTGGCGATAACTATACGACATTTACAGGCGAACGTTTGGGCGAGTACCTGACAAACAGGCCCGAACAGTTTTCCGAGTTTGTGGAACTCCTTGATACCACGGAAATAATGAGCTTGCTCAATGCTTACGGGAATTATACCTGCATGGCACCTACCAACGATGCAATGAAGGCTTTTTACCAATCCAAAGGCAGGCAGTCGATCGATGAGTTTCCTTTCGATTCGATCAAAATTATTGCTTACAACCATTTGTTCAATGGTGCCCGGATACAAACAAGTGAATTTCCTAACGGCGATTGGTCAAGTTTTATTCTGACAATGGGACGGAGAGCCATTTCCACCCTGTTTACCGTGAGCGAAGGGGGTAGGATCAGTATCCTGGTGAATGGGGTAAGCCCGGTCACTGAAGGAAATATTCTGGTGCATAATGGCGTAATACACGTGATTGACGGGGTGGTACAGCCAAGTGACAAGAAATTGGCCGAAGTGATCGAAAGCGATCCGGATTATAAGCTTTTCCACTCGGCATTGCTGGAAACGGAACTGCACCTTAAACTCCAGCTGGTTGAAGACAAAACGTACGACTCTAAAAGTTATAACTATCCCAACCAGGGCGGCACAAGACCCATTGGCGGTTACATGACGGTGCCCGATTCAAAATTGTATGGGTACACGGTGCTGATGGAGAGTGACGCCACGTTTAAGGCCAACGGGATAGAATCCCTGCAGGATTTGAAAAACCTGGCCAGGTCCATTTATGACCCGATTTATCCCCAGGATAAAAATGTGGATGATGTGACCGATTCAAGAAACAGCTTGAACAGGTTTTTGTCGTATCATTTGATAAACAAGAAGCTTAATAAAAAGCAATTTGTTTATGCGTATGTAGATCCCAACGACATAAAGCAGAGCATCACCAATTTGGACATGAACGAGTATGTTGAGCCCATGCTGTCCAATTCGCTGATTGAAGTGCGGTACATTGCTGCCACAGGCGAACAATGTGCATTGAATTATGATAGTAACACAGGAAGGTATATCTCCATCATCGATGCCGACAACAGTGCATTGAACGGTTATTACCACGGGATTGACGGCATTTTGAGTTTCAATTCGAATGTCATATCCGAGATTTCCACAAAACGGTTAAGGCTGGATGCGGCCAGCTTTTTTCCCGAATTTACCAATAACAACATGCGCATGGTGCATTCTGCTTCGTACCGGAAGCGTTACATCATTCCGCCGGGTTATTGCGAACGGTTGTCTATCAATGAAGGTACAGAGTTCCAGTACATGACTCCCAACGATGGGCCTGGTGCCCTTCAGGGCGACGAGATCAACTGCATCCTGGCCAGTGCATACGATATTACAATCACAACGCCTCCCATTCCCGAAGGAAATTATGAAATAAGGGTGGGTTACCAGCCAAATGGCAACCGGGGAGTGGTGCAGATTTACTGGGATGGGCTTCCGACCGGTATCCCGTTGGATTTAAGGATAGATGCTTCCGATGCACGGGTCGGTTATGGGGCCAACACTGACAATGAAGCCGGTTATGAAAACGACAAAATGATGCGCAACCGGGGGTACATGAAAGGACCGGCCAGCGTGAAGTCTGGTACCTGGTACGGCGGTCATAACATTACCCTGCGCCAAAGCTCTTCCAATTTGAGACGTATTTTGGGCATTTACAGCTTTAACGAAATGAAGACACACTCAATCAGGTTTAAAGCGGTGTTGGATGGCCAGTTCCAGATTGATTTTATTGAATTTGTGCCGACCGAGGTTCTTGAAAAGGAGGATATTTATTGAAAATTATGAAAGACATGAAGCAAGCGACTATATTAAGGGTTTTTTCATTGTTGGCACTGGCGTGGTATATGCTTGTGTTGCCCTCATGCGCCGACGATTGGGACAACCATTACGACAGGGCCGGGTTCGATTTACCCGAGGTGACGTTGAACCAGTACATCCAATCGCAAAGCAATTTGAGCATTTTTGCGCAAATGCTCAAAATTACCGGTTACGATACCATTGTAGGGGCATCGCAAAGTTTTACCGTATGGGCTCCAACCAACGATGCACTGGCCGGTGTTGACCTGAACGACCGGGACCAGGTTCTGGAGATTGTAAAAAACCATGTGGCCCGTAGCGCCTGGTCAACGTCGGGGGTGCTGAACAACCCGATTTACATGATCAATAACAAATATTTAATGTTCAGCAAAAGCGGATCGGACTACACGTTTGGAAAGGTTGATCTGCTGGCGTCGGACATCCCGACCAAAAACGGGCTGATCCATGTGATAAACGGGTATGCCCCGTACGTGAAAAACATTTGGGAATACATTTCACGCACCCCGGGGCTCGATTCGCTCAAGAAATTTATCGATTTGAAAACCAAAAAACTTTCGATCCTTCGCGTAGCACCATCATTAGCTACGAAAACGGCGAACCGATTTACGATTCGGTGTTTATCGACAGCAATGAGGTTTTCGATTCCATAGGGCTCCTGAATAGTGAGGACAGTACCTATACGGCTATTTTGCCAGACAACGGAGCCTGGAGTGAAGCTTATGATCGCATAAAACCCTTTTACAATTTCAGAAGCCAGGATGGAGGCTCCGACAGGCAGAGGGATTATTCCAAATGGGCCATTGTAAAGGATTTGGTGTACAGTGGCAAATTTGAAGTCCCGTTTCCCGAAGATTCGCTGGTGTCGACTACACAGACGGTGTTTTATAACCATCCTGCTTATCTGTTCGAAAACACCCAAAAGGTCGAGCTTAGCAATGGGTTGGGATATGTAGCTCCTGTTTTCAACCATATCGATACGGCATCGTGGTACAAAAAAATAGGGGTCGAAGCCGAAAACTCAGAAGGACGAACTCCTTTCAACTGTAACATTATTTCCAAAAACAGCATCGGGTTGGGCTACGACATTTCAAACAACAGATATATCGAAGCGCAGTTCATTTCCGGAAGCCAGTGTTATGTTGTGTTCACGATTCCTTACAACCTTTCGGCAAAATATAATATCTATTGTGTGTTTGCGCCATCGAACATTGAAGATCCCAACAATTTAAAGCCTGTAAAGGCAAGATTTCAGCTACAGTTGCAACGGACGGGTCTGACCACGGTCGTGACCAACGTTAATTTTCCATCTTCGGCAACCTATGTGACAGACCCCACCAATGTTACCAAAATGTTTGTAGGGACGTACACGTTTCAGTATGCCAATGTGGAAGATGAAGAGAATTACGAGACCAACTATGTCACAACTTTATTCAGAGTATACAACGACGGCATCTCCAACAGTACCTTGTACAATCCGAATATGCGCATCGACTGCATCATTCTGGAACCTGTCAAATAGGTCGTAAATATCATATATGACGATAATGAAACGAATTAAAAAGATACATAAGATTAGCGGGGGATTCCCGTTGAAGTTTACAAGAGCACTGCTTGGTTTTTTCCTGTTGACGGTATCTGCTGTTTCAATGGGTCAAAACGAAGCTAAGCTTATGATTTCCGGTACGGTGCGTGATGCAAACACCAGGCTGCCTATCCCGGCGGCACTGGTAAGGTCATTGGCATACGATGCATCGGTAACTACCGATTCTACCGGCACGTTCAAAATAGAGCTTTATTCGGGAACCGATGTGGTCGTCATTACTGCCTTCGATTACGCAGCACGCGAAGTAGCGGTGAAAGATCGGCAATCGGTAACAGTTGACATGTATCCCGAATTTTTTAAACCGTCGTACCGCCACATTGAAGGATTGACCGGAAAGGTTAACGTGAACCAAACCTCCATCTCCTCGAGCGCCATTGGTGGGTTTAAAACGGTAAATTCCGTTACTGCCGACGAACAGATGAACGCCTTGAACGGAGCAGGGTTGCGTAGTATTGGCCGTTCCGGATATTACGGGATAGGATCATCGTATTTCATTCGTGGGTTTAATTCGGTCAACACCAATGCACAGCCTCTGTTTGTGGTAGATGGCGTGATATGGAGCAACTTTTTTGACGTGCAATCGTTGCACAACGGGTATTACGGAAATTCGCTGGCCGATATCGATCCGGTGGATATTGAAAGCGTGACGGTGATCAAAGACGGAACCTCCATTTACGGGAGCAAAGGAGCCAATGGCGTGGTGATCATTAAAACAAAACGCGGAACAGGCATGGCTACCAAAATTACAGCCAACATGTACACCGGCGTCACCACCCAGCCAAAATCAATTCCCATGATGGATGGCGAAGAGATGCGTATATACGCCACAGACCTTTACGGTTCGTTGAATTACACCAACGAGCAATTCGAGGCGTTGCCTTTTCTGAACCAGGACCAAAACAGTAGCATTTACAAAATTTACCACAACAAAACCGATTGGAACGACCGCGTATACCAAAACAGCTTTTCAAAAGGCATTAATGTGGCCGTTGACGGTGGGGACGAAAGGGCGCTTTATGCCTTTTCGTTTGGATATGGCGACAATGAAGGCCTCGTGAAAGGCAACGATCTGCAAAGGCTTAACATGCGGTTCAATGCCGACTTTAACATGACAAAAGTGTTTACGACGGCTTTGTCCCTGGGATTTGCCAATGTGGACCGTAGCCTGATGGACGATGGCGTAAGCTATTATTCTTCGCCAGGTTACCTGGCAATGATTAAGGCTCCTTTCTTCAGTCCCTATAAATACACGGCCGCGGGAGGATGGTCAAAATCGTTTGCCGACTACGATGGCTTTGGGGTCACCAACCCTGATGGGCTTATTGACTACGCATTGAACAAAAACCAGCATTACCGTTTAAGCATTGGCGTTAAACCTACTGTCTGGCTAACACCTTATTTAACCATCAGTTCGCTGTTCAACTACGAGCTTGACAAGGTGAAAGAAAACTATTTCAGCCCGGTAAGAGCTGTCGCGCCGCGTTATCTGGCCGGATTGGGCTATTCGTACAACTATGCCCAAAACCAGGTAATGCGTAACATTGCGTTGTTCGACGACACACAGTTGAGTTACAAGCGCACTTTCAACAAAACGCATAGCGTTGATGCCATGCTGGGATGGCGTTACTCGACCAGCTATTATGAGCTCGATTTTGTGGAAGGTCACAACAGCATGTCGAACGACAAGCCTAATGTGAAAGATCATCCCGATTTCCGGTCGGTTTACGGTATCAACGACCGTGTGAAATCTATCTCGAACTACGCCAGCGTAGGGTACAACTACTACAATCGTTATTTCGTGAACGCTTCGGTGGCCATGGATGCATCGTCGCTTTTTGGTAGCGATACCAAAGATGGATTCCGGTTGTTTGACCAGACATGGGGCGTGTTTCCTGCGGTCAATGCCGCCTGGGTGCTATCTTCGGAACGGTTCATGTCGAACGCCGGTTTTGTGGATCATCTTAAAGTGAAAGTCGGTTACGGAATTACCGGCAACGACGGTATTAAGCCCTTTGCCAATACGCCTTACTTTGTGACCGAACTGGTGCCCTCCACCCGGATTGTGGCCATTGTGCTGGGCAACATTGCCAACGACCAGGTTCAATGGGAAACCACGGCAAAATTAAATGCCGGCCTCGACTTGAACTTGTTTAACGAAAGGTTGGCCCTTTCGGCCGATTTTTACCAAAGCAACACCCGCAACCTGCTCATGTTGCGCGATTTGCCAGTGGTGGCCGGCAAAGGCAAATACTGGACAAACGATGGCGAACTGAGCAACAAAGGCATGGAAATCACCGCACAGGTAAAAGTGCTCAATGCATCTAAACTTAAATGGGAAATGGGTGCTTCGGCAGGCAAGTACGAAAACCGGATTGAAAAGCTTAACGGCGGTAGCTACACCACCGATGCATACGGTGCGCAGATACTTACGGCCGAAGGCCATGCTGCCGGCGTGTTTTACGGTTATAAGACCAAAGGGGTGCTGACTACCGGAGCCGCTGCAAATGCCGCAAACCTGAAAATGCAGAACGATAACGGAACGTACACCTATTTCGCGCCGGGCGATATGCTTTTCGACGATTACAAAGCCGATGGCATTATTGATGAAAACGACCGCCAGGTAATTGGCGATCCAAACCCCGATTTTTACGGATCGTTCAACAGCAAGTGGTCGTACCGTAATTTCACTCTCGATGCGTTGTTTACCTTTTCGTACGGCAACGATGTGTACAACTACCTTCGTGCAAAACTGGAATCGGGTTCGGAACTTATTAACCAAACCACTGCCATGTTGAACCGTTGGAAGTATGAAGGACAGGCTACCGACATGCCCCGTGCCATGTATGGCGATCCGGTGGGCAATGCCCGCTTTTCCGACCGTTGGATCGAAGATGGTTCATACCTGAAGCTGAAAAGCGTGTCGCTCAATTACAAAGTGCCTTACCAGGGAGCCATGATCTCGGGGATCGATGTGTGGGTTTCGGCCAATAACTTGCTGACCTTCTCAAAGTATTTGGGTCGGGATCCCGAGGTTTCAGTAAGCAATTCGGTGTTGCTCCAGGGAATCGATATCGGTTTGCTGCCCCAAACCCCAGGTTTTTTTGTGGGTGTGAAACTGAGCTTGTAATTAGTATGAATAAAATATATGAAACAAACATCCCGGCGTGACCGCCGGGAAGGTTTAAACAAAAAGCATATGAAGAGATTTAATCAAATATTGGCCGGACTGTCGTTGGCACTCTTCGTCACCGTGGGTTGTGAAAGCATGCTCGAGGTGGACTCCGACCGGTTTATCACACCCGACGAAAACTATATCAATTCGCCCAACGATACCATTTTTTCGATTGCAGGCGTGCTGACCAAGCTCGAGAAAGTGGCTGTAAGGTATGTGTTGCTGGGAGAATTGCGTGGCGATTTGATGGCCCTTACCGGAGATGCAGGCAAGCATCTGCGTGATATTTACAATTTTGAGGCCACCGTCGACAACCCTTATGTGGATGAGGCCGATTATTATTCCATTATCAATAGCTGCAACTATTTGATAAACAACATTGATACATCGCAAATAGTCAATGCAAAAAAGGTTTATTACAAAGAGTTTGCAGCCGCCAAAGCCATCAGGGCCTGGACTTACATGCAGATTGCGCTCAACTTTAAAACAGCCAAATATTACGAAGAGCCTATACTGACTGTAAAAGAGGCCATGGTGTCGTATCCGGAATACACTTTGGAACAACTGGCGCCGATCCTGATTGCCGATCTGGCACCTTATAAAGACATTGAAAAGCCGGGCATGTATGCTTATGTCGGTTTTGTTTCCGGCGATAATCTAAATTTCTTTCCCATCCGTTTTATCCTGGGTGATCTTTACCTCTGGACCGGACAGTATGAAAAAGCTGCCATTGAATACCGCGATTTGATGTTCAACAATACCTGCCTCGTTCACTATTACATCAGCACATGGACTGTGACCAACAATGTGTTTGTAAGCAGGGATATAGACTGGGTTAGTAATTTCTATACGCCAAACCGTGAACAGATGACGGTGTTGTCAGGCTCTGTGCTGAGTTCAAAAGGCTCGGTCCTGGATTCGTTGGCCATGGGCACCGGGGAGATTATTCCATCCGGAGCCGCAATTGAAAATTGGGCAAACCAAAAGTATTATTACTCGGCCACGGTGGTTAACGAAAAAGAAGGGGACCTGAGGGGCAAATACGGCACCTATTATCCAAAAGGCAGTTATTACGTGGATGGCACAAGCTCTTCCTCATCTGACTATACGCTAAAACAATGGGAAGAAAACACCATCCGGAAATATCTTGGAATGGCGGGCTCCACTTATTATTCTGTGTGCGTGTACCGTAAATCGTTGCTCTATTTGCGTTATGCCGAAGCGGTTAACCGGTTGGGAAAACCAAATCTGGCTTTTGCGGTGTTGAAAAACGGGTTGAACAACCTGAACATTGCCAATCCTCTGGTTGTGCCTGATTCCGAAAAGTCCAGTCCGCTTCCTTCGTACATGAATTTCACTGATACACGTTTCGATAACAACATTGGCATTCATGCCCGCGGGTGTGGAAACACGCACCTGGCAACCGAGTATGTCGTTCCTGCCAAAGCCGATTTGCAGGATTCCATTACAGCGGTTGAGGATTTGATTATAGAGGAACTGGCTCTTGAAACAGCTTTTGAAGGCAACCGTTTCCACGATTTGATACGTGTGGCCATGCGCCGCAACGATCCTTCTTATCTGGCCAATAAAGTAGGTACCCGCAACGGGGATCTTAACAATCCTGCAAACTGGTACCTGCCGAAAAAATAATGTTTTTGGAGTTTTCATGTGCAAAAAAAGGGAACAGGAAAGGCAGAAGAGGTTTTGAAGCTAATGGCATTTTGGGGGTAACGGCTAATAATGGAAGCTTAACCTCCCCCGTCCCCTCCGAAGGAGGGGTGCTGTTACGTGCAGTGTGGTTTCCTGTTCCCCTCCCTGGGAGGGGTTAGGGGAGGTCATTTCCAAGAAAGTGCCAGAGTGCCAAAGAGGAGTACAAGAGTACAAAAGGAAGAGAGCAAGAGAAGCAGAAGCAGTGTCTGGCGGCTTCATCATCAGGAGGCAAAAAAACTGCGGTCTCTGCGTGAACCATCCGAAAAGGAAAGAGTACAGAGCAGATCTTAATGCTGACGGCTAATGGCTGGAAGCTTCAGCGGCGGACCTCCCCTGTCCCCTCCGAAGGAGGGGTGCCGTTACATACGGTGCGATTTCCGGTTCTCCTCCTTCGGAGGGGTTAGGGGAGCTCGAACCGATGAGAAGAATAGGGAACCTTTTCATGGGAATACCAGTGAAGCGCCTGATTCAATAGATCGTTTTTAGTGTCGTAACCAATTATTGAATGGTACTTTGATGAAGATGCGAATGTGTTGGCTTTAAGTATTTGAAGTAAATTGTATGAAAAAATCTTTGTCCCTTTTGGCTTTTTTTGGCTTTGTGTTTCAAGCCATGCCACAGGCCTTGCCATCCAAGCCACTCATCATTTCCACCATGAGGCAGGTGAACGACTACTGGATTTCGCAAAATCCATCGCCGGGCAATAACCAATGGGCACGGGCGGCTTATTTTACCGGCCACACCGATTTCTACAAAGTATATCCCAAAGCCACTTATCTCGATTACGCCAATCTTTGGGCGACCAACAACAACTGGGCGCTTAACGGCGGCACTTCAACGCGTAATGCCGACAATCAGACATGCGGACAGGTTTACATCGACCTCTATGGCATGGACGACGTAAAAGTACCCTCTAAAATTGATGCCATCAAGGCCAGCATTGATAACATGGTGGTGAGCACCAAAATTGACGACTGGTGGTGGATCGATGCTCTTTACATGGCCATGCCCGTGTTCACGCGTTTGGGTCAGTTGACCGAAAACGACGTATATCCCACCAAAATGTACCAATTGTACAATCATACCAAAGTAACGCGGGGATTGTACAATGCATCCGAAGGGCTTTGGTACCGTGATGAATCCTTTAAGCCACCTTATTTAACGCCCAATGGAGAAGATTCATACTGGTCGCGGGGGAACGGATGGGTGTTTGCGGCCCATGCTCGTGCGCTACAGCTTTTACCTTTGGCCGATCCCAATCGCACGGAATACATTGAAAACATTCCAAAAGATGGCTGAAGCGCTTAAACTGCGTCAGCGCAGCGATGGTTTCTGGAATGCGAGCCTTGATGATCCCGGCGATTTTGGAGGCCCTGAGACATCGGGCACCTCGTTTTTTGTTTATGGAATGGCCTGGGGCATTAATAACGGCTTGCTGGACAGGGATACTTATCTGCCTGTGGTTGAGAAAGCCTGGAATGGATTGACTTCCACGGCTGTACAGCCAAGTGGTTTTTTGGGCTATGTGCAAGGGGTGGGAACCAATCCCGCCTCATCGCAGCCGGTAACGGCAGGATCCACGGCCGACTTTGGCGTGGGGGCTTTCCTCTTGGCCGGCAGCGAAATGGTAAAACTGGCCGAAGGCGAAATGCCGATCCCCACCAACTTTGGCCTTGCATCAGTAACCGCAACCGACCAAACCCACATCAATGTGATGTTCAGCCAGGATGTTGAACGGACCTCGGCCCTGGAGTCGGCCAACTATTCCATCGACAATGGTGTAACCATAAGCACGGTTGCAATGGGGGCCAATGACCGGATAGTTGTTTTGGCCGTTGACCATCTTGTTTTTGGGCGTTACAATCTTTGGGTGTCCGGTATAAAAAACAACGACGGTATGGAGGTTGAACCGGGCGAGAAAATGTCGTTTGCCTATTCGGGCATCGTTGCCGTAACGGCGAGTGGCTATGAGAGCGGAACCAGCAATACCCCCGATAAAACCGTCGATTTCGATATTTCCACACGTTGGTCGGCCGATGGCCAAGGGCAATGGATCTTGTATGATTTAGGTGCCGTGAGGCAAGTTACATCGGTCGATTTGTCGTTCTATAAAGGAAATGAGCGCAAGGCTTACTTTAGCATTTATCTGTCGGCTGACGGGGATAATTTTACAGAAGTATACAACGGCGAATCGAGCGGAACGACCATTGATCTGGAGAATTATGATTTTACTGACCAACCCGCCCGGTATGTTAAAGTTGTAGGATACGGTAACAGTGCCAGCACGTGGAACAGCATCACCGAAACGCGTATCAATTGGCAGGTGCCGACCGGCATGTCCCCGTCTCTGCCGGCAAAGTCGCAATTGGTACTTTTCCCCAATCCCTATACCGGCTCACAATTGACCATCGATACCGGAACTTTGCCTTCAAACACAAACTCTGTTGCTATTTACGATATGTCGGGACATGTTTTAGGGCGTTTCTCCCATCAGATACACAATGGGAAAATGGTCATTGAAGGATTGGCTTTACCCCAGGGCGTTTATATGGTTGGTGTCGATGAGGGGGATATCCGTAAAACATCATTGCTGGTGGTGAAGTGAAAAGAACAATGGGATTGGGAAGCTGTATCTTGGGCGCTTTGTGGTTATAATGAGTACTAATAGGATTTGCCGTTACCCGTAAGAATCTTCGGTTATGCCTGAGGATGCCCCTCGGTTACCGATGAAAATTTTTTGTATGGGACGATAATAATTTCTTCCCTTTTGAAGTGTGTCTGATGGTTGGATTAATCCGGGAACATTGTCCATAATGGCGATGCGAATACAGAGAAAGGTGCTTTAACGCAAATCCAGACTAAGCCGTTTGCCTGTCTAGTGTTGCTTTCGAGACTGTTTTATACTAGCTACCCTGTTGTTTATTTCTGACCGTGACATTAAATGCAGGAGCTTGGTAATCTTTAGGCAAAAAATCGGGTGGGATGGTGCTGGCATTGCCGTCGCGGGTGGCACGGTAATGCGGCGACATGAGTTCGATGCCTCTTTCGTTACATACATCCTGAATGTGCTGATGAAGTTCGGAATAAATGGTGGCCTGCATGGATGCTTCCTGGGTGTAAGCATTGATTTGGTATGCTGCGTAAAAATCATCCAATCCGGTTTGTAGCACAAAAGGCTTAGGATCTTTCAGTAACAGGTTGGTGCGAAGTGCGGCATCGATCAATGCCTGGTGGGTTTTTTGCCAAGGCACGTCGTACCCCATGGTCACCGTGGTATAGATAATGAGGCCTTTGTTACGGGCTTCGCTGCTGTAATTAACGGTATTACCCGACAGTACCGTTGAGTTGGGAATTGTGACTATCTCGTTTTTTGTCGTCTTGATACGTGTGACCAACAACGTTTTTTCCAACACATCGCCCTGTATATCGCCAATCTTTATCCGGTCACCGATCTTAAACGGTCGCATGTAGGTAATGACCAAACCGGCCACCATATTGGCAATGGCGGAAGATGAACCTAAAGAAATCAGTATCCCTATAAACACCGATACTCCTCTGAAGATATTCGATTCGGATCCCGGAAGATGGGGAAAGACGAGCACAAACGTGAAGGCGTACAGCAAAAACCGGACAATGCTGTACGTGGGCATGGCCCAATCGGCATGAAATCCGGAAATCTTTAATTTCTCCGTCTCTATTTCCTGAAAAATGTAACGGACAAATTTGATAACGTATTTCATGGCAACCAACAGGACCAAAATGGTGAACATATTGGGAAGATAATCCCATACGCCTAAAAGAATGTTCTTGAACGGCGACCATACCAAATGGAACAATGAGTTGGCCCATCCGCGCGAAAACGGGAAAATACTGAAAACAATGGGTAACGTAATGTATAACAGGATGGCATAGACAAACCATTTGAAAATTCGGGCCAGGTAAAAGATTGCTTTTAGCTCTTGTTCGGCTGTCAAAAACGTATAATCCTTGTACATCAGGTTCCTGAGCCATTTGTCTTTGCGGCGGTCGATGTACAAGAGCATACGGGCATGGCTTTTCCCGATGGCCCATACAATACCCCATGCGGTCAAAAAAACCATTAGCATCAGCGCAATCCGGACAAGGAGTTTTGTTAGTGAATGCTCATTCCGTGCATTGGCTACCGATGCTTTGATTTGTTCCTTAAAGTGGTTGGCCAATTGGGGCATGGAGATATTGTACCACATGGCATCGGTTTCCGACACACTTGCCACAATCATTTCGCCGTAAATAATGTCGTACGTGCTTTCCGAATGAACCACCGTGATGGAATCAATGGATAGGAAATCATCGTCATACAACACCTTAATTTTTTTTGTAATGCTTTTAGCCCTTTCGTCGGGCGTGGAGGCCCCCATTTTCGAGTAGACCAGGAAGAGTGTATCGCCCATGGCTCCTATTACGGGATATCCCTTTATCTGGTTGCGGAGCGATTCGATGTGTAATTTCTTTTCGGCAATGCGTTGGTCTTCTTTTTCTTGAATGGCGAGGAGCTGGCTGGATAAATGTTCTTTCTGTATATTTTCCGATATTTTTATGTGGTGCAGCCGCCTCTCCGATTCTATTTTTTCAATCGGATCAGCTAGTTGTTGTCGTTCCGGTTCGGCCAGCCTAAGAAGATGTTTTCCTGCTGGCGTGTTGTACGAAGAATCGTTTTTTTGCACGTTCGGATCGGGTTGTGCGTGGCAGGTAAGGACAGTCATCAACGAGACAAAAATTCCTATACCCCTTAGTTTTTTTCTCATTTGTCGGGCTTTTGGTAACTAATATACAAAAGCATCGCCAATGGAGCCAAAAAACGATCGGAACATTTTGTAATGGCAGTAAAAGTAGAACACCCGGAGACTAGGTCTTCCGGGTGTGGGATTGAACGGTTGAAAAGTATTACAGTTTTACCAATTTCACAGTTTGGTTAAAATTACCTTGGGTAATCATTAACAGATAAACTCCCTTGGCCAGTGTTTGGCCGAGGGTCAGTTGGTCAAGTGCCCGGCCTTGTTCCATCGTTGTGCCGTTAATGTCGAACAGTTGATAAGAGAACGGACCGTTCACCCGTATCTGTGTCTGTACATCAAACGGGTTGGGATGGTATTGCACCGTTAGGTGAATGGTATTGGGCGTTACCACGCTATTGGGAATATCGGCCAACGTACCGTAAAGTGCGGTAGCAGGTACCAGTTGTCGAATCTGACGGGCACTTTCCCATTCCAGTTTGGCTACCACACTGCTGGTTGTGTATTGGCCTTCAACTTTCACGGTGTATTTGTGCGATGGTTGCAGGTTTAATACAATGGGAAATGAAGTTTCGGAAGTCACCGTACCGGTTGCGAGTACCAGCTGGTCATTGATCCATACCCTGGCGCTGCCCGAAGTGGTAAAATATAACGTGTAAGCTTCGGCATATTCGGTTTCGATGGTTCCCTGGCAACGAATGCCCACGGCCTCACCCGAATGGCTGATATCAAGTGGCGTTATGTTGACTGCGTTGAGGTTTTGCGTCAATAACGAATTGAATTCCGTGCCATCGTATACGCTTACATTCAATCCAGTGCCCGTGCCGGGTTTCGATTTGTCGATAAGATAGTACGGCACAATGATTTTTCCGGCCGTGGTGCTGTGCGACTTGTGGGCGAACACAAACGATAGCACGCTTTCGTTGAGCAATGCTTCACGGTCGATCAATCCTTCGGCGGTGGCGGTACCATTGGCCGACAGGTCAAATTCGGTCCAGGTTTGCCAGTTGTCCTTTGCCCCGGCAAAATATACACGGTAACCGGGTGCCACCACGTACAGGTTATCACCTTCGTCTACGGCAATATCGCTGCGGTCGGTAAGTGACAGGGCAATCACATCGCTTTGCCATGTGCCGTTACCATCCTGATAGATATGGCGCAGATACGATTTTGCGCGCGAGCCGGCCCAATCAGAGCTGTTGGGTTCGCTGTCGAGCATGTACGATTGCAGAATATGTATTTTGCCCTTGCTGTCAACGGCTTGCGATTCCTGATTGATCAACCCCCTGGTTTCGCCGACCGAATAAACTTTGAAACCGGCGTCATCGTAATGCAGCGGATTGGCTGCGCTGACATCGGCAATCAATTGTCCTGCGGTGTTGTACCATGTGCGGCCATGGTTATCGCTGTAAGCATAATAGACCTCGTGGTTGGTCGATGCGGTAGGTGTTTCACGCCATACCAGCGAGGCATGGAGACGAGAGCCTCCGGGCGTGTAGTGCAACCCGTTAATATAACCACATTTTGATGTGTAACCTGACGAAGAGCCAAAGCGGCCGTGCATGTACTCGCCTACAAAAGCCCATGTTCCGTTGTATTCCCAGAGAAGCGAGTTGCCATCACCGCTCCAGCCCGTGCGGCACTCAAACAATAGGTTGCCGTCGGGCTTGGACACGAAGCGCGGGTAAGTGATGCCGCCGTCGTAGATATCGGCGTTGCCCGACAGGCTTGCATTGTCTTTTACCGTTACTCCGGTTACCAAATAGTCTCTTTTGGCCCCGAACGAAGCGGCGGTCCAGGACAGTTCGGGATTATTGGCCAATCCGGGGATGGATACACGATAATTCAATGCGTCGTTGTGGTGGTCGAATGCAAGGTGGATGGTCCCATCGTTTTCACAAATACCGAACGATATGTTATAATGGTTATCGCCAAGATCGTGCGATGTGGTATAATCGGCGAACTCAATGGGCTCCCAGTTTCCGTTCGGCATCTTTTTACGGGCAATGCATACACGTTTGGCATTGCTCCAATAGCTTACGTATTGGTAACCTTTGTAAGTCATGACGGCATTTTGCTGGAACGACACAAAGTTGGCCCCGTTGGCAGTGGTATAAGCGGTTGATGTGGCTACGTCGGTGCTTATCAGGACATTGCCGATAAAAATGTCAGGGTTGACGGTCAATGCACCTTCCGGGGCAGTAGTAGTGGGTGTATGGCTGTTGGTGATATCACCGGCAAGTTCAATCGAAGTACATTCCACGTCGAGCAGGTTGCCTTTGGGTGCATTGCCGGCTACGTCATAAGTGATCCATACATAGTTGGTGCCTGCGACCAATGTTTGGTTACAGGGAAGCGTGATGGATGATCCGGTTGGCGCGGTTCCCAAACCGGCAATTCTCGCCGCTGTGCTGAACGTAGCGGTTTTGCCTGTGTAATAGACATTCACATCGGCAATGTCGGTCATCGAAGTGGTCCCGTTTAAACTCAATTGCAAGGCCGTGAGCGACAGTGGGTCTTTATGATTCTCGACCTTGATGTCCAGTCGGGCCACTTCCACATTGGCAGCCGGACTATTTACCTGTTTACTGGTTTGTGACATGGTGGCGTTTTTGTAGACCATTGAATCGAACACTGATGAAAGTACATAACTGCCTCCCTTTATTATGCCATCGTAACCGTGTCCGGTGGCATCGGTCACTTTAGAAAAATCACGGTCATCGAAATTCCAATAAGCTATCAATCCTGGTGTGTCGCCGGGGATGGTTTGGAATCTGTTGGCGGCAATTTCCTGCTCGGTACGGGTGGTGTTCCATACGCGTACTTCATCCACCAACCCTTTGAACGCACGATTGGCCAGCCCGTTATCCCATCCGATATAAAGTTTTCCGGCCGAAAAATCGTAAACAGGACTGCTTACATTGCGTGAATAAACCTCACCGTCGAGATACATGATGCTGGAGGTAGAGGTAAGAACCACGGCCACGTGGTGCCACTCGTCGGGTGTGACCACGATGCTGCTTTCGGTGCCATAGTCGTTTGATCCTGCATTGGACATAAAGCGTATTTTGCCGGAACCCTGCCAACTTGAAGCGTACTGGATGCCGGCGTTACCGGTTCCACGGTGATAGAAAAGTCCTGCGTTGTCGGTTTGTGTCCCGTTTGGCTTTACCCACATCTCAATGGAATAAGGTAAGGTCGTCAAACCCAAGCCGGAAACATCTATGTGGCTGAGGTTTCCGTCGCTTCCGCCGGGTAACGATATGCAAAAGTTTAGTCCTGATGGGATTTCGGGATCGCAGATGTCACCAATTCCGTCTTCGTCAATATCCGTCTGGTCGGGATTATAGGCCATGGGACAATTATCCGTGTCGTTGGGTATCCCGTCGTTGTCCCAGTCGTTGTCGCACGCATCGCCAATGCCATCGTTGTCCGAATCGGCCTGATCGGGATTATAGGTATCCGGGCAGTTATCCAGATAAGCCAAAATGCCGTCGTTGTCGTCGTCCGACGCATCGAACGAATAGACATAAGTGCCGCCGGAAATGGTGCCATGGTGCCCATTGGCCGTTAAGTCGGTGGCAACGGTCGCCTTGTCGTCAAAGTTCCAGTAACCGATGAGGCCGGTTTCATTGCCGGTGAGCGTTTTGTATTTGTTCTCTTCAAGTTCTTGTGCCGTACGTGCCACGTTCCATACCCTGAATTCGTCGATTAATCCTTTCAATGTCCGGTTTTCGGGGGAGACATTTGCTTTGTCCCAACCAAGATAGGTGATCCCATCGAACGGGTAATTGGCGTATGATCCTGTTTGCTCAAAAGGTACACCGTTAATATATAATATTTTGGAGGCAGAGGTAATGACCAGTGCCACGTGGTTCCATTGTCCGGCAGTTGGTTTTGTGGTGGAAAGTCCGGTTCCTGCCGTGTTGTTCCAGACTCCCTTGATTTTTGTCGCATCGGTCCAGCGATCGTATTGTACACCGCTGTTGCTCGATGTTCCTCTGTTGTACCAAAGGGTTGAGTAATAGTTTTGGGTGGCGTCGGGTTTGTACCACATTTCGATGGTTACTGGTAGTGACGAGATATTGAGCATGGGAATAGTCACGTTGCTCAGACTGCCATCTTCACCGCCGGGCAAGCTGAGTGCGTAATTGCCGGTCACCGAAAAATCTACGGTGTAGGTTTTGGTGGTTGTGCCATCGTCGGCGGTCACGGTCACAGTGGCTTGTCCGCCTCCGGATGAAACATCGATATTGCCGGTTCCCGTTACGGTCGCACCCGCATAGCTGGGAATTGCAGACACATTAACCGAAGTTGTGCCTTTGGGTAAGGTAACGCTGTAAGCCGTCGTGCCGGCATCGAACACGGGGTTTAGGTTGCCCACGCTGAGCCCGATCCCGCTTAATGCGGCATCGTTGTAGCTGGCCGGAAAGTCACCCACGTTTGGCACCAGTTGCACGTCCTCCACGGTCAATGGCGTGGCGTCGCCCTGCGAATTATGCACGGCGCTCCAATAAAGCAGTTGTGTGGCGGTTGTGGCACGAAATCCGGCATTGGCGAACACCAATAGGGGCGATGCCATGTCGTCGGTTTTCACGTAGGTTGAATATTTTTTGTTGGGTACGTCTACCACTGTCCAAATACGGTATTTCTTATCCGGCTCGGTATTGACCACATTGGCCAAGCTTATCTTATCCACGTAAGTGGTTCCGTTTCGTACATCGATGTATCCATTGCTTTTGACAAACCTGATGCCTGTGGCAAAGAGTGTGTAATCGGTCATGGCGACGTCCGATAAGGTTAACGCGATGTCATAATTAGCTGCGGTGGTGACGGTATTGCTTTTTATCACCACTGAGCTGTAAACGGCCGCAGTGCCGGTAATTGCAGGATCGAACTGGCCTGATGCGTCAATGGCCGGTTGTGCGTGGATGGCCATTGGCATTATGATGCCCGGAAAAGCCAACAGACATCGGGCAAGAAGTATCTTGGTTCTTTTTGTCATATCAAATAGTTTGTGTTTCCTTGTAGTTGAAGCCGGAATATTTATGGAAGAAATCCCCTCTCGGTATAAGAGGGGATTTGTAGCGACAGATCATTGCGGGTTACTTGTTAAACCACTGCAAATGGGCGATCAGTTGTTTTTTACCACTTTGACAAATTTGATTACGCCTTCGCATTCCACTTTGATCAGGTAGATACCGGCTTTGGCCACCGAAATGGTTTGGGAAGATGAACCAACTTGTTTTGAAACCACTTTGCCGGTCAAGTCCGTTACGGTAACCGAACAGAACCTGCCGTTTGCATCCACGGTGAAGTTACCTTTCGATACGGTGGGATAAACCAGGATGGCGGTTGCATCGGACGGTTTTACGTTTGTGGCTGTTGCCACGGTAAAGCTCACGGAGTAAGTCAGTTTGGTGATGCCGTCTTCGGCGGTCACTTCCACGGTCGTAGTACCGGGCAATGCGGTGGCATCAGTTACTGCTACACCGGCATTTTCGTCGGTGGGAGTGGCAGCCACTTCCGGAACGATGACGGTACCTGTGGGTAATTCCACATTGTAGATGTATGTGGCGGCATCGAAGACATCAACGGTAACACCGTCTACCTTCAGATCGCTCAACGTAGCCACGGTCGAAATTTCGTTCCATTTTGCATAGAGCGTAATGCTTTCGGTGACGGGCATGTTGAAGTCCCATGCACTTGTGAGGTCGGCATCGGAATACCAGCCGCCAAAATTGAAACCGCTTCTGGTGGGTGCTTCGGGTGCCGCAATAGCCGTACCTTTATCCACATACTGGCTTGCGACTGCACTACCGCTGTTCGGATTGAACGTGACGATGGCCACATCGCCGTAAGTGGCAAGCCGGATGTTGTCGATGTATAGTTTTCCGTTACTGCCTGCGCCTGCACTCATACCAACAAGACCGATGCTTATCTTTCCGGCGGTTTCGGCGGCAAGGGTAAAGGTAACCGTTTCCGTTGTCCAGGTACCGGCAAATGTGGTTGTGGCACCGTAAATTGCCTCTCCTTCATCGGGGACGAAGCCAAAGCGGTTAGCCCCAACTGCCAGGCCGGAACTTTTATTGATCACTTCATAGCTTAAAACATATGTGCCTGCCGGCAAAGTGAAGCTTTGCGTCAAAACAGCTGTAGAACCCCACGAACCGGACATTTTCAGTGCAGCGCCCTCTGCCAGTCCGGCTTTATCCGTTTCGGGCGGAGTTGTGCTGTTCAACTGATCAGGGATGGTGCTGAACGTAATTCCGTATTTTGCCGTTACCACCCTGGGATAGCCACCCTCGTAAGCTTCATCCCACCCGGGAATGTTGTAGCCGTAAGTACCGGCAACCGCAGTTCCGTTCGGCGTTCCATCGTTTTCGGTAAAAGTAACAGGATCGGCATCAAAGCCCGGGTTGGCAAGCATTGGTGTAATGTTTGCCGGGGCCGCTGTACTTGCCGGCTGCGACAGTACATAAGTGGTTATGGCAGCTTTGAGCGTTGCGGTGGCATCGGTAAAGTCCTGCGCCGTTTTATCGTCTGTGCTGTCATAAATTCCTTGTGCGGTAGAGACAGCCACATCGAACGCCGCTTTGCCCGGATAGTCGGTTCCGTTTAACGTAGCTGCAAAATCCAGCGCGTCTTTCAGAACGGCATATGCGGCCACAATGTCGTTGTAGTTGGTAATAGCGGCATTCACTTTGGCGATTGCGGCATTGAGGGCTTCCTCGGACTGTTCCACAGTCCCTGCATCGGCAATGGCAGTTTGCAGTTCGGTTTTGTTATAGCCTTTCGGGGTGTCGGTCGCATCTAAAATGGCCTGGGCGGCAACAACCCTTTCCGCTAACAAATTATTGAGTGCGGTAAGGTCAACTCCATGGTACGATAAACGGAAATTGTCTACAGCGGCCCAGTTAGAGGTTATTTCACCCTCTGTTTTAAACCCGATGGTGAGTGAGTTGTTTGTTACCAGCGCATTTGCTGCTTCGTATTCCGCTCCCGCATTTACCAGGGTTTGAACTGAAGCTGCATATAAATATGCACCGGTGGTGGCTGTAGGGTCGGTTGCTCCTTGTTTAATGGCATGGCCGGCCGCTTTTAGTTTATAAACTCCGTTGGGAAGCCCGGCGATGGTTTGTGAAATGCCTGCGGCCGGCAAGTTTCCGGTGCTGGCAACGTACTTTTCGGCATACACGCTACCGTCTTTTGTCCAGCCCTGACCGGGAGTGTTGGTTTGCGTAGCCATGCCGTTGTTTGTCCATCCGTTCAGGTTTCCGGTTTCAAAACTTGGATTGACAATCAAAGAGGTCATGTCATAATAGTCGCCTGCTGCAAAATTTACGTTTATGTTGGGTGCATATACTGCATTTGCATAATACACATCGCCCATGCTTCCGGTAATGCCTGCCGTGGTGGTTACGATGCCTTCAACAAGTGCGATATAATCCATCTGTGTTAATGGGTCGCTTCCTGCACTTGATGTATTGGTCGATGTGTTCTTAAATGTAAAATACCCATCGGCTGTAGCTTCATTTGATGTGGTAAAGGTTACAGAGCGGGTGCCGTCGTAAGTTGTTCCAAGCTTAATTGTGGTTGTGCCGAACTCAAGGCCATCCACGGAAGAGCCAAGACCCACATTAAAACTTGCATTTGCGTTGCCACTTGCCACCTGTCTTACAATTACTTTGTAACTGGTATTGGTTTTAACGTTACTTACGGGCTGGGCAAAATAGTTGCTGTTACCGCTTCCGCGCCACACACATACATAGGAGCCGTTAACAGCACTGCCATTTGTGCCAATGCGGATACCCCCACTGGCAGACACAGTGAAATTGGTGACCCAAGGTGTGCCAAAATTGTAATTTGTGCCGCCAACCAAAGTTCCCGTTGTTTCAAAACTTGCGTTTTGCAATAATTGGTCTGAACTTGTTGTGGCGGTGGCATCGGTAATTTCGGGATAAGTGATTGCACTTTGGCTCGTTATCGTGTTTTTATACGAAGAACCTTCATATACGTACACCGTGCTCCCTTTTTTCACAAAACGTATCCCACCCGTGGCAGTTGGGGTATATGCATAAAAAATGGTACCGTCGGAGAGCTTAATCTCTGTGCCGGCAGTTCCGGCAACCTCGATCGTAAAATTGCCTGACAGATTGACAAGGGCAGTGGCCGGATTCTCTACCGACGTGGCGACCGATGTGATGTCGTCGGCCACTTCGTTATCGGGAAAATACGGATAGGCTGTTTGCGCCTTCGTGGTGGAAACATGAAAACCAGCTGCAAGGATTACAGCCATCAATAGCGTAATTGTTCTTTTCATATTGGTTAATTGAAGTGATTTGATGTTGTTGTAACCGGCTGTTTCATTTTGTCACATGCCATACAACACAAGCAAAGCTAGGGAGCTAATATTCACTGCTGTTTCAGAAAATTGACAATGATTAACACTTATTCGCAATCTGGATGGTTTTCTTTTTGTGTTCGATAATGGATAACTATCTTTTTATCAACGATATGTGCTCATTTGTATTGCATTAGGTTTGCTGACACATAGAAAAGGCGTCTTGGATTAACCAAGACGCCTTATAAAAAAGAATCAATTAATAGGGAGAAAACTAACGGGTTAAAGTTCTGAATCCTGAACTCTGAGCCTTCCGGTCACTTTTCTCCCAAGATTGCTAATCCGTTGGTAAATTAATCAAAAGCCGTGTTTAAGGTCCATTTATCCTGCCATGCGATGTCAATGGAATCCTCCTTAAATGTTACCGGAAGCCATATATAGCGGGAATTGACCAAATCGGTCTTGTTCCATTTGTCAAACATGGCTATATAGACGTCGTTCCTGCCTTCTGCTTTTACTACGTGTGTACTTTGTCCGTAAAATGTTATTGCCGCGTCTTTCCCCGAACACGGGTTTCCTTTTACTGTCCATTCGCCGAACATTGAATCAGCCACTGCATATTCGGCCTGGTTGGGGTCCCAGCCTGTACAACCCGAGGAAACTAGGTAATATTTTCCGTCACGTTTGAATACTGCCGGGGCCTCACGTGACCGGTCAACGAAATTTCGTGTGAATTTTCCCGAAGGCTCCAGATAATCATTTGTCAGAAGGCTGATGTATAACGTGGCATTGTTTTCCGATGAGTAAACGTGATAAGCTTTTCCGTCGTCGTCTTTAAAAAGCGTCATGTCGCGGCTCATAGCTCCGTTTGGACGCATTGCCCCCAAATATTGGAATTGTCCGTCGGGGGTGTTGCAAACTGCCATGCCGGCTGCCGCTTTTGCATAATCGTGCGAATCGACATGCAGCCACATCACAAACTTTTTCGTTTTATCGTTATAAATTACTTTTGGACGTTCCAATACATTGGAAGGGTGAAGATCTGACAATGAATCCGTCATGTCCGGCGCAAGTACAATCCCTCTGTATTTCCAATTTACCAGATCTGGCGACGAATAGCAGGATACACCGCCCGCTTCGGTACGGTAACATTCCCAACTTGGCACTTTAGGGTTCCAATAGGTTGAATCGCCTTTTACCTCTCCATACCAATAATACACGCCTTCATGGTAAAGAATGCCGCCACCATGAGCATTTATCCGGTTTCCATCCGTGTCGAACCATTCGGTACCCGATAAAATTGCTTCATTTACATTCTTATGGGTTTCTGTTGTCTTTTTTTGTCCGCATGACGCGAGTACAATAACTGACAATACGATTGAAAGCAATAAGATGCTCTTTTTCATCTGTTTAGAATTTGTAGTCCATTGATCAAGTGAGATTCGTATCCATAAATCATGCTCCAGGTGTTGCTGACCGATGGCATGGAATGTTCCATGTGTTACAATTTGAATGGTGTCAGTTTCATATATATTTTATAATCTTTGATCATACCGGGTCTGTTGGCTTCGGCCCTTGGGAGGTAAGAAAATCCACTGATGACTTTATTTTCTCCCAAATCGATTACAATCTGATGCGGATGTTTGGGATTGGTAACGGAATAATCAGTATGCCAGAATGTAGATTCCTGAAGGTCAAATACATTGGATGCAATATTATTTGCCTTATTGGTCTCTTCACTGTCGGCGTAAACCACCTTCCAATGCTGACGGGAGACCGGTTTTCCGTCTTCCCCCAGCAGTTCCAGCTCTGCGATTGAAGCATAATTGTCATCACCATACGAATTTAACGATTCAAGGCAGAAATAGCGGATCTTTTCCTGTTTCCTAAATTTCACATGTTGCCAGCCATTACCAGGTTTGAATGCCCCTTTGTAAAAGGATGCTTCTGTCCCGAGGTCCAGGTTCTCGCCTGCTTTCCTATGCGCATAGGCCGAGCCTTGTAGCGACAGTACGTCCAATACCGGGTAGCGGAGGCCTTCTGATTTTGCTTCTTGCGGCGATGCCAAATCGAACACAATAACTTCGTTTTCGCCTTTCTTTAACCAGCATCCCGGCACATAAAGCGCTTGCTGGGGCCCTATTTCCCAGTAACGTCCGATTGCGTGGCCATTTACCCATGCCATCCCTTTGCTCCATTTGCTCATGTCGAGAAACGTGTCGCCCGTTTTATCCAGCGTAAATGTTGCTCTGTAATATGCAGGATGTTTGGCTGTGTTTTCCTGTTTTTTGTATTGTTTATTTTTGGCAAAGGTATAGTCGACCGGGATATTGAATATTTCCCAATTTTTAAGATCCATGGTTCCGTTTTCCGATACAAGTTCTACTTTTTCGGTAATGCCTTTCCAATCGTAAATGCCTTTTCCGAAATTCATACGTCCCATCGCTTCGACCAGGATGTCTAAAACATCGCCTTCTTTTACTGGCGGAAGCGTAACAGTGCCTTCGCCCTTCAAACGACTAAGCGTGGCAATTTTTGTGCCGTTCACGAAAACCTGGGTCCAGTCATGTGCTTCCGTGATCACCAGTGTTTGTTTGACAGACGATTCCCGTAATTTCGTGCGGTATAGGATACTGCCCCAACCTTGGTTGAAATACTCCATTGACTTTATGTCTTCACTGATTTTTGCCTCCGGCAGATTGTCGAACAACAGGGCCACTTCGTTCAATTCGAATTTGGGGATGCCGATTGTGGGGATCGAATCCGGTACCGGGGCGATCTTTTCCCCTTCAGGCAGGTAGTTTTCCAATAGCTTGCGTACCTCAAAATATTTTGGGGTTGCCCTGCCGTATTCATTTATCGGGGCGTCATAGTCATAAGATGTGGTGGTGGGCGAAAAATTGGGGAAATTGGCTCCTCCCCAATGCCCGAAGCTGGTTCCTCCGTGGGTCATGTACAAACTGAATGAAATATTTTGGTCAAGCATCTCTTTCAGTCCTGCCACCAATGCTCCGGCGCTACGTGTTTCGTGCTTGGCACCCCAATGGTCAAACCATCCCGACCAAAACTCGCTGCACATGAGTGGCGTTTCCGGACGCAATTCTTTAAGCTTTCTGAATTGGTCTTCGATATTGGCCCCCGTTCCAAAATTGATTGTCCACAGCAAATCGTCCAATGCGTTGTTTTGGAAGTTGGAATTCCAGTCGCATTGAAACAAAGGCACTTCGTTTAGCCCGGCTTCTTTCACGATATCACGGATGGCGGCTACATATTCTTTATTTGTCCCGTAAGCACCATATTCATTTTCTACCTGGAACATGATGATATTTCCGCCTTTTGTAATTTGTAAATCTTTAAGTTGCTTGGCCACTTCGTTCATGAATATTTTTGTCCGTTCCAAAAAATACGGATCGTTCTCACGGAGCCTGACATCGCTCTTTTTAAGCAACCACCAGGGCAGACCGCCCATTTCCCATTCGGCACACACATACGGACCCGGACGCACGATGACATACATCCCGTGTTTTTTTGCAAGCTGGCAAAATGCAGCCACATTGTTGTTACCGGTAAAATCAAATTTACCTTCTTCCTGTTCGTGTATGTTCCAGAATATATAAAGACAAATTGTGTTCATACCCATGGCTTTACACATCTGTATGCGGTGCTCCCAATATTCTTTCGGAATGCGTGGATAATGTATTTCTGCGGCTTTGATAACAAAGGGTTCGCCGTTGAGCAGAAATGTATTCTTACCTGCTTCAAATTTGCCTTTCTCGGCAGTACAACTGCTGATTAGTATGGCCAATGTAACAATAAACAAAGTGATTTTATTCATAATTTATATATCAATTGATTTTTAGTTCCGGTATTATGCCAGTTGTAGAATGATTGCTTTGGCAGGGGTATTGGTTTATTTTCTGCTTAACACTAGCGGCAAATTAATACTCCATTGGCAAACATCCAAAGAAAGCGAAAGGATTGCTGCAAAATATTTAGTTAGATGAAACATTCATGATGCCAACCGGCGATACACATGAGCATAACTAGTGGCTACGGATGTTCCATGCGAATAATGGAATCATTGACATTTTGGTAAATATCTTTTTAAACGGGCACACAGGCCTTGGCCTTCATCACAACTTTACCACCGGAAGAACCTAATGGAGACTATATTGGGTTTCTGGCGGGCTTGGCTGGTTAGGCAAAGGCAACAAGCATATTCTGAGTGCACATCTGTTTGTGCTTATGGCATTTAAGGCTCTTGTCCTTTTACTTTAGATTTACACAAGTAAATCTAAGAATCCGCAGACTGTAACTGTTGTAAAAAAGCGACAATGCTTAATACTTATTCGCAATCTTAAAGGCATGAAGTTTTTTTTAGTCGATGTGGGGTTGTTTTGGTCAGGTGCCGGTTGCCATTGTAAAGTAAGTTTATATGTAATTTCTGATAAGCAAAAAGGCGTCCCGGATTTTCCGGGGCGCCTTTAAAAACTAACTATAATGGAATTACCTCGTCACGATAACTTTTACCATCTTGGTTCCTGCGGCAGTTTCCACTTTTAAAATGTAAATACCTGCCCGGGCAATCGAAACGGTTTGTTCCGTACCGATGGCTGTTTGCCGGCCAATTACCTTGCCGGTGATGTCGAACACAGTGATTGAACCGGCTTGTCCGTCAGTTTTGACGGTAAAGCTGCCTTTCGACACGGTGGGGTAAACCACTACTGCGGTGCCCTTATTGGGTTTGACGCTGGTGGCGGTGCCCTCCACGGTAAAGTTCACCGTGTAGGTATTGGAAGTACCATCCTGGCCTGTTACCAGCAGAGTGGCAGTGCCGGGCAGACCGGTAGCCTGTGTCACCACCAGCGAGCTGCCGGCCTCCAGAAGCACGCCGTTTACTTGCGGAATGTCCGTAGTCCCTGCGGGCAACACCACGTCGTACGTCAGTTTGGCGGGGGCAAAACCGGCGATGGTTTCATCGTCAACGGTCAGGTCGCTTAATGTCGATGCGTTGGGCGTCAGCATCAAATCATCAATAAAGAAGTTAAAGTATGTGGTTGGTATTTGTTTTTCAAAAACAATCCAAACCTCTGTGGAAGGAGCCACAAACTCAATTTCACCGGCATTGAGGGGTTGCTCTGTGGTGGCATCGGTTACCGGTACTGATGTAAATACGGGGCTGATTGCTGTCTCCGCATCATTTGCCGAAGTGGCGGCATACACATTAACCAGTGCAGTTTCATCAGTACTGTTGGACTTATAGTTGAAGTAGAACCGGTAGGTGGCGCCCTCTGTCAACGAATACACTTTTGTGCTGATGGAGTTGTATGATGTCCCGTCGTCCAGGAAACGCAGGTAAAAGCATTTAGACCCGTTAGACTGGTAACCGTTGTTGTTCATGACGCGCGATGTGGTCGCGCCGCCCAATGTTTTATCAAGGTCGTTGATCCATTCTCCATAAGGTGCTGCATCTGCTTCGGCATTTTCGAATGTGCCGTCTACCACACCGTTCACAATAATCGGTCGGGCGTTTACGGTCACCGTTTGTGTCAGCGAACCGCTTGTGGCCGTAATGGTGCCGTTGGTGATTTTGGTGGCGCTGTCGTACTCAACCTGCACGTTCACACCGCATTGTGCGGCTTCCTTGGTGATGGTGGAGGGGGTGAGGGTAATTCCCGCCGGAGCCGATAAAACAATGTCGCCCGACAGGGCATTGCCCGTGAGGAACAGGGACGTAGTGGGAGCGTAGTCGAACAATGTGATGGAAGATTTAGAGAAATTGATGGTTGGGTCGACGTTTTCAACAATCGACAAATCGGCCGCAGCTCCTAAAATGCCATATGCATTGGCAATGGTTAAATAATAGGTACCGTTTTCGGGGGCCGTAAATATGAAGGCAACGTCGTAAAGGACGGTTGATTTTACGGCAGGCACAAATTCTGTCGACGTCAGGGATGTGCCTGTGTTGTCTTTTGCCGAATTGATGCCGATGGTGTATTTGGCACTGCTTGCATTGTTTGGCCATCCGAATTTCCCTGAAAATACATACGATTTACATGCTTCCAGTTCGACCGGATAGCTGTACACGTTGGATGTGCCGGCGCCTCCAACTCCATCCCACCGTACATACAACACACGCCCTGTCCAGTCTTTTACGCCATTGTATGTCCATGCATTGGACGAAATGACATCGATATAACGTATTCCTCCTCCGTTGGCTTCGCCCCATCCGGTTACGGTGGTTCCCTCCCAGCCAAATGCATCGGGGGATGAACCTGTGCCCGTGGCGCCGTTTCCATCCCAGAACTTGATCAGGTTTGTGGTGATGTTAAGCTTGTACGTTGTGGTTGTGGTGTTATCGGCCGATTTCACGGTGACGGTCACCACTTTCGAACCGTTTTCATCAAGGATAATATTGTTGCCCGTGCCAGTCACCGTGGCCCCATTGTACATTGGTGTGGCAGCGACGTTTACCTTGGTGGTGCCCTTTGAGACAAACACATCGTATTCGGTCACAAAACGGTTAAATGCCGGTTTCAGCTGCCAGTTGACAGCCACGCTTTCGATCAGTCCGTTTACGGTCAGTCCGCTTAAAGTCGCATCGGTTTCCCCGGCCGCGGAGGTAATATTCACAGCATATTCACCTTTGTCGCCACTGGCGGACAGAACTTCAATATTGACGTATGCATAACCTTCTTCAAGCAAAATACCAGTATTGCCCGACACGGATGCGCCAGCACCATTGGCAACTGCCGTAAAACTGACCGATTCGGTTCCATAGGGTACGGTGAGCTCATACTCGGTAATGGTCGGGTCGAATTCGGGACTCAAAGTTCCTATGCTTGGGACCATGCTTTTGAGTGTATAATCGTTGAGTGATTCAATGATTGAAGGAGGATATTCACCTACTGCACCCACAGTTCCGCAATAATGGACGGTTACGACATCGGCTTCGGAGGCGTGAAATGCGCTCCAGCGGTTGACTTCCGTGGAACTGCCGTTGCGGTACCCCAGGTCGGAATTGGAAATCAATGTGGGGATCGGAATACCGTCGGTAACCGCATACACTTTATATGTCATTGCAGGGTTGTTCAGGACAAACCACACATGGTACAACCGGCCCGACACAGTAGGGATGACATTGTCGGCCACAAAGCCGGTGGTGCCTTGGCGGGCCTGTACCCCGGCCGAATAAAATGCAATGCTGGCATTGTAGTCGGTATACGCTGTGATTTGGGAACCATCGGCTTTGCCGACCAGGCAAAAGCCGGCGTCCATGGTGCCAACTATGCCTAAATCGTTGTAAACCAGTGCCGCATATACAACGTCGGCTTCTCCGGTCAGTTTGGGATCAAACACACCGGTAGCGTCAATGGTTTGGGCTTTCGCTACTGAGCCAAACAGCACGGCCAGCGAAATAAGGCCCCATAAGCTTAATAGTAAATTTTTCTTTTCCATGGAATAGATAGTTTAATTGAATTTTTAAGCAAATACCCTCGCGGGAGGGAAAGTTATCAGTGTAAAAGTAGCTAACCTTTTTAGGTTGGGTTTGTAAAAATTTAACAATGGCTAACACTTATTTGTAATCTTGCAGGCATAAAATTTTTAAGCCGGTGTGGGGTTGTTTTGCAAGATATTGATTGTCATTGCAAAGTGAGTTTGCATGTAATTTCTGATAAGTAGAAAGGCGCCCAGGGTCTTCCGGAGCGCCTTTAAGGCCCAATCGCTGTGATTGAATTACTTTGTCACGATAACTTTTACCATCTTGGTTCCTGCGGCAGTTTCCACTTTTAAAATGTAAATACCTGCCCGGGCAATCGAAACGGTTTGTTCCGCACCGGTGGCTGTTTGCCGGCCGATTACCTTGCCGGTGATGTCGAACACTGTGATTGAACCGGCTTGTCCGTCAGTTTTGACGGTAAAGCTGCCCTTCGACACGGTGGGGTAAACCACTACTTCGGCACCCTTATTGGGTTTGACGCTGGTGGCGGTGCCCTCCACGATAAAGTTCACCGTATAGGTATTGGTGGTTGTACCGTCTTCGGCCGTTACCAGCAGGGTGGCAGTGCCGGGCAGGGTGGCAGCCTGTGTCACGTTCAACGAACCGTCGAGATCCATGAGCACACCATCTACCTGCGGAATAGCTGTGGTTCCTGCGGGCAACACCACGTCGTACGTCAGTTTGGCAGAGGCAAAACCGGTGATGGTAACCCCATCTACGGTCAGATCGCTCAGAATGGCGATGACGTCCATCGGGTCCTGGGGCACGTTCGATGCACGCTGGGCAATGGTGGCCTCATCCATCTGGCCGCTGTAAATGTTGAACTCGTGCAGATAGCCAATCCAGGTGGGATCGCTGTAACCGCCATAGCACAACCAGGCATTGGCAGTGCTTATTTTGCCGATGACAGAGGTTTCGGTCAGCGGGGCTGTTGCGGACAAAATACCGTCGATGTACAAAGAAATGGCATCGTCGCTTACCACGCCTACATAGTGATGTAATTCGCCAGCCCCGGCTTCAGGTCCTTCGGCATTGATGATTACCCCTGTATTGATTTCAAAACGACTGGCATCTGTACCGCCCCTGGTGGGTTGCAGCCATAGTGAGTTGCTTCCGTGCAGGCCTCCAAAGTAAGCCAGCATGGTGTAACCGGTGTTGGTTCCGGCAGTGGCGTAAGCTTCCAGTGTGACGGAAGGATATTTGTTGATGGCGATTTGTGCGGCAGGCAACACAATGTAGTGGCCGTTTTCCGACGAAACAAACGAACCGTCAACTATCTGGCCTCCGTTCACCGTGCCATTGGCACCACCTGTCACGTCTTTGGCGGTCCCGTCGGCAAAGGTGTAAGAGTGTGTCAATGTCAAATCGGTGTCAACCACGTATTGGATTTTGCATTCGTTGGAATACAAGCCGTTGGCCGTGGTTACCTTCACTGTGATTACCCCCTGGCCGGCAGATGTGTCAATGTCGCCGGCACCGGTCACAACGGCGGTTGCATCGGCTGCTTTGGCGGCCACGTTAAGGCTGACGGTTCCTTTGGGCAATGTCACATAATATTGGGTAATTCCATTACTAAAGTTTGGTTTTAGTGTTCCTTTGTCAAGAACTAATGATTTCAACTCTATGTTAGCTCTAGGGAAAGAACCTGTATAAGTACCGCCGGCAATCAAGCCATTTGGCCCATTGCCGGTGGCCTCGATGGCATAGATCGAGTGGGGGACATCGAAATTCCAATAAGCAAGCAGGTTGGGCTCGTTACCGTTGAGTACGCTGTATTTGCTGTCGTCCAACTCTTGCGCTGTTTTTTCAACGTTCCACACGCGTATTTCGTCGATCAGGCCTTTGAATGCACGCGCTGTTCCGCCGTCGTCATAACCGATGTAAAGCTTGCCCTGGCCAAAGTCGTAAGGAGCATTCGTCTTGTCAGGATCCTCTGTGGGTACGCCATCGAGGTAAATAATTCTTTTTGATTCGGTTAGCACGACAGCAACATGGTGCCAGGCGTCGTATGGGATGCTACCTGTAAGCACGCCGTAGTCTTCTGCTGTATAGTTGGTCATGAAACGGAGTTTTTCGGGGTCATCCAGATCGCTCTGCTGCCAGTTGGATGCATACTGCAGGCCGGCCGATACCGATGAAGAAACCCTGTTGAAAAATAAGCCGGAGTTAGCAGTCTGATTGCCTTCGGGCTTAATCCACATTTCAACGGTAAAAGGCAATGAGTTCAGTCCCAGCCCCGAAATATCGATGTGGCTCGATGTTCCGTTGCCACCGGGCAGACTGATGGCATAGTTGGTATCGGGGGGAACAATGTCCAAAGTATAGGTTGTGGAGTTATTGCCGTTTTGCGAAGTCACTACAATGTTAGCTGTGGCTTTGCTGTCGGTGAGGATAATTTCACCGGTGCCCTGAACAGTTGCACCGCCAAAGGTGGGTAGCGCCGTTACGTTAACTTTCGAAGTGCCTTCTGGCACGTAAAGCTTGTAGGCCAAAACATTGCGATTGAACAGGGGATCAATGGGGCCGGCATCGGTGGTCAGGCTTTTCAGCGAGGCGTCTTCGTCGCCGCCGGCTTCCGAAATTTCGACCACATATTCACGGACTTCCTGACTGCCCGAAGTGACAGTAATCTGGGCATAAGCATAACCATCCTCAAGGGTTATGGTTCCGGCACCCGTTACACTGGCGCCCACGCCGTTGGGGACCGCTGTCAGTTCTACGGAAGTAGTCCCGTAAGGCACCTCAATGGTATACTCGGTAGTTGCCGGATCAAATTCCGGAGAGAGAGTTCCTGTACTTGAAGTAAGACTTTTCAACGCGGGATCGGCCCAGGATGGAGGCAGCTGGCCTATTTCCAGATCAGTGCCCACGTATTGCACCGTTAAATAGTCGGGCTGGCCTGACGGGTTGTGGAACGCCGCCCATCGGTTAATTTCTGTGACACTCTGGTTCCGGAAGGTTGCGTCTGCATCCAGAATCAGGGTGGGTTGCGTCAGTTCGTCCGACAATACATAAACCTTGTAGGTCTTTGCATCCACATTTATGGTAATCCATAAATGGTACAATTTACCAGGCACCGGGATGATGGTGTTGGTTCTTAGATAAGAACCGTTGTAAACTGCCAAACCTGCATTGTAAAAAGCTATGCCGCAACTGTAATCGGAATAGGCGGTCATCGTACCCGCATTGGCTTTGCCCAGTAAGGCAAAGCCGGCATCGTAAGTGCCGATGGTTCCCAGGTCGTTAAGCACCACAGCCGCATACACGGTAGTGGTTCCTGTCAGTGCCGGACTGAACGTGTTGGTTGCGTCGATAGTTTGGGCTTTCGCTACTGTACTGAACAGCATGGTGAGCGTAATCAGGCTCCCTAGTCTTTGCAGTAAATTTTTCTTTCTCATAGATAGTTTATTTGAATTTTTAGCAGATACCCTTATTAAAGAGGGAGATTGTCACCATAAAATTATGCAACCCCTTTGTGTTGGAGTTGTAAAAATTTGACAATAATTAACACATATTTGCAATAAACGATTGAAAAAAGGGCATCTGTATTTTTAAACTATCTGTGTATTTTGCTGTATTTTAATTAATTATGTTTTTTTCTGTGCTTTGGGGCAGGTATGACATGTCTGGGCGTCACGGGTTTCTTTCCATGTACTCACTGGGCGTGCATCCGAAGTGTTCTTTAAAACAGCGTGCAAAATACGATGGGCTCGAAAATCCTACCATATAAATGATCTCGGAAATGGAGCGCTTTTTTTGTAAAAGCATTGAGGCGGCCGTTTTTAACCTTTGTGAGCGTATGAACTCTTTGGCGGTTTGTCCGGTGAGCGACTTAATTTTTCGATAAACCTGATTGGGGCTTAACGCAACCTCCTTGCTCAGTAGCTCTACATCGAACTCGGGATTGTCGAGGTTTTTGTTCACTGCATCGACCACATCTTTCAAAAATTCCTCGTCCAGCGAAGTGAGCTCAATCTCTTCTGGCTCCAATATCATGTTGGTGCGGAGTTTTTCTTGTAGGCTCTTTTTGGTTTGGAGCACATTGGTCAACTTCAATCGCAATGTGGTGAGATCAAATGGTTTGGTGATGTAATCCACGGCTCCCAGCCTGAGGCCCTTTATCTCATCGTCTTTCATGGTCTTGGCCGTGAGGAACATTAACGGGATGTGCGATGTGTTGATATCCTTCCGTAATTGTTTGCAGAACTCGAACCCGTTGAGTTCGGGCATCATCACGTCGGAAAGGATAAGATCGGGCAACAGCTTTTTCGCCTGCTCTATACCTTCCTTCCCGTTGAAACAGCTTACCACCGTAAATTCGTTTTCTAGTCCGGTGGCGATAAAGTCGTTCATGTCATGATCGTCCTCCACCACCAAGAGCAAGGGTAAGTTGTTTTGGAGCGATTCTTCCGGATCTTCGTTTTCGGCTTGGGTAATTGTTCGTTGCGCCGTTACGGTTTCCTTATCTTTGTCGGTGATATGCTGATAAATTGCCGATTGCCCGTTGTTTAACGGCAGTACCACTTTGAAAATGCTTCCTTTGCCTGGTTCGCTTTCTACATCTATGGTGCCGCTATGTTGCTGAACAAAAGCTTTGGAGAGATAAAGCCCGATGCCTCCGGTGCTTTGGCTTTTTGCTTGGTTTATCTGGTAAAAACGGTTGAATATCAGTTCTTTTTTATCGGCCGGGATGCCAATGCCGGTATCCTCTATCTCCACGTAAAACATAGAAGGGACATTGTCGGCTAAATCCACGCGAATTTGGATGGTGCCGCCATCTTCGGTAAATTTAAATGCGTTTGACAGCAGATTGAACATGATCTTATCGAATTTGTCCACATCAATTTGGGCAACGATATTTGGTTGTTTCTTCTGCAATTCCAACCGGATATGGCGGGTCTCGGCCATAGGTAAAAAAGATTCGTATGCATCTTCGACCAACGGAACCACATCGGCTTGTTGTATGTAAAGCTGAAGGTTTTCCTTTTCCACCCTTCTGAATTCGATGAGTTGGTTCACCAGCCGCAGCAGGCGTTGTGCACTTTTCTGGATAAGTAATGCCTGCTTGGTCACGACGGGCGGCATGTCCTTGCGGACCAGCAGCTCGTTGGTGGGACCAAGTATCAATGACAGAGGGGTACGGAATTCGTGGGTAATGTTAGTGAAGAACTGCGATTTCATTTCGTTCAATTCGTGCTCTTTCTCAAAGTTGAGCTTTTCTACAGTGAGCGCGTTACGCTGCTTTAGCTGTTGCACGGAATATTGCTTGAACACGTACAATAATGCCAGCATAATAAAGGCATACAATAGGTATGCATACCATGTTTTCCACCATGGAGGAAGAATGGTAATTTTAAGCTCGGTGGTTTCTTGGCTCCATACTTTGTCACTGTTGCACGCTTTTACCTTAAACACATACTCTCCGGGGGGAATGCCTGTATACGTGGCCGTGTTACGTGTGCCCACTTCATTCCATTGCCTGTCAAATCCATCCAAAAAATATGCATATTCGTTCTTTTTCGAATCCTTGAAATCCATGGCTGAGAACGCAAGTGTAAACACATTGTCGCTATAGGCCAGTGTAATGCTTTTGGTAAAAGGCATGGGTTTGGCAAGCACGGGTTCATTCGCCGAATAAGTTTGGGAGGTCGCCTTTTCGTTATAAATAAGCAGATCTGTCAAAACTACTTTGGGGCTTTGGGAAAGGGATACCAGTTTATCGGGATGAAAGGAAAGGAATCCGTTTTGGCCACCTAGAAATAAGTTTCCGTCCAGGTCGGCATATGATGTGTTCCGTTCGTATCCCAACCGTTGGTAATCTTTCACAAAATATTCCTGTTCAATGGTCTCTGTTTTAGGGTCAAAGCGTAACATCCCGGAATAGAGCCCGACCCATATTTTGTCGTTTTTGTCTTGTATTAAATTGGTTATGAGGTCATTGTTGATGTATTTTTGATTGGGGTAATTCTTAAACGAAATAACAACTTGCCCATCTTTATTCGTCGTTTCAATTTTCTTGTTTAATCCCGAACTGGTTCCAATCCATAAATTTCCCAGCTGATCGGTGAATAATACGTTGATAATGTTGTCATTGATGGATGTGGTGTCGTTTTGGTCATATCGGAATTTCAAAATATGGCCGGTGGCCGGATCCAACCGGTTCAATCCACGGCTGGTGGCAATCCACACAATTCCCTGGTTATCTTCTACAAGGGCTCTGATACTGTTATCGGATAAATTGGTTTCCGAATTGCCTGCCTGAATGGAGTTAATATTCAGTTTTCCATTGTTGTACACGCATTTGGCAATGCCGCTGTACATAGTGCCGATCCAAAACGTATTGGGATATTTTTCGGGAAGGAACGATGATGTCGATCTTGTTGCCCGGGAGCCGGTCATCTGTTTGGTCGTTCCAGAAGCGGAAGTTGGGTTTGCTGGAATTGATGGCTTCTTCGGTCATGAAATGCAGCAGTCCTGCGTTATCGGTGCCAACCCACAGGCCGGTAGGATGATCAATGATTTCGAGTACCGATGCGGATACATATTTTTGGCCCTTATGCTGATAGCTGAGATGTTTGATAAGCTTTGAGAATTCATACCCCCTTTGAGTTTTTGCATAAAGCTCCAATGTTTCGGTGGTTCCTATCCACAGGCGTTGTCGTTTATCTCCGCCTAAGGAGCGGACCACGCTTTCCGAGATATGGTTGTCAACAAGCTTCTGTGTGTTGTTGCGCACAAGTCCGGTAGGTAAAATATAGGCACGGTCTATTTTTGAACTCCCGACCCATAGTACTCCCGAACGGTCTACCAACAATGCCGATACATTGTTGCCCGATAAGCTGTAAGGATTGGTGATCTGGTTGGCATAGTTGGTAAAGTTAGCCTGATTGGGCGCTTTTGACTGTTCTTCGGGCGATAAAAGCGACAGGCCCTGATCCCAGCTGCCAATCCACAGGTTCCCATATGCATCGTGCAAAACTTTGTAAACGTCGGCCGAGGCAATGGAGCCTTTTCTGCTTTCGGGTTGGTAATGGATGAATTTCACCTGGCTTTTATCTTTGCTTCTCACCATTTTGTTCAATCCGCCGCCCCATGTACCAATCCAGAGTGAGCCGTCGCCTGTTTCTGCGATTTGGGTGGTTACGATGTTGCTTATCGATTCGTTGGGATTTGAAGGATTGGGCTGAAACGGGGTGAAGCTCCCGGTCTGGCGGTTAAGGTTGATAAGCCCGTTGTAAGTAGCGAGCCAGAATTCACCCTGGCTATCTTCATGGATATCGCTAATAGAGGTCCCGTTGAGATACTGCTGGCGTTCGTTGGTTATGGGATCGAGACGGAACAGGCCATCGGACCAGGTTCCTATCCATATGACGTGCGATTGGTCCTCGTAAACAGCCATGATACGGCTAGGGAAGGGATAGTTGACCAGTTCTTCGGTTTCCGGATTAAGTTTGTTGAGCCCGTTGGATGTGCCAATCCAAATGAATCCTTCGCGATCTTCGAGAAGGGCTGTAACTTCTTTGTTTGTTAAAGTCGATCTATCATGGTGCAATGGCTTGTATATCTCGCATTTGTAACCATCATATTTGTTAAGCCCGTTCCAGGTCCCAATCCATATAAACCCTTTTTTGTCCTGGATAATGCTGATGGCTTTGCTGCTCGAAAACCCATCGTCGATTGCCAGAGCATCAAAATCCAGTGCTTTTTGGGATGAAAGGGGCAGCAGTAAACAAAAGGCAAAGGCAATGGAAGCGTAGAGTCTTTTCTTCATCGCGTTGGTGTTTGGTGGAACAAAAAGGGGAAATCACATCACAATTGACGGTAAAATTGGGAAAAAAAGGGAATTTCAACAATATGGCAGTTCTGCAATACAGAAGCGTGAGGTGTTGGCGGCGATTAGGCCATAATAAATTTAAAAAATATTGTTGTTTTTGCCTATGCAGTTAAGTTTGTCGGACTGGATGTTTCTTTTTGATATGGATTTTCGGTCGGTGATCAGATGGTCTTGGCAACCTGTCTGAATATTTTAGTAATGGAAACGTCATCCAATCTGTCCTTTATTAGATAATGCCGTGCTCCGGCATAAATCATTTTTTCCATGTATTCACGTTCGCTGTGCATGGTAAGTGCCACGATGCGAAGCCTGGGATGATTTGTGTTGATGTAATGTGCAGTGTCAATTCCATTATAACCGGGCATTTCAATGTCCATAAACGCAATATGGTAACGGTTTTGCTCCACCATATACATCGCTTGCTCGCCGGTACAGGCTTCATCGATGCATTCGATCCATCCCCACATCACGTCGTTGAGTTGGAGTTTGAATGCCTTCCGGAAGTCGGCATTGTCGTCACAAATAAGGATTTTAAACTTGGTGTTGAAATACATGGTTCCGTTTTTCTTGATAAGGTAAAGATAAGTTTGCCCGCGTTGGGCCCTAGCGCATTTTTCCCATTATTTTGAACGGAAACTGCTCTTTTTTACGGGTGAAAATACGTCGAAATTCCCGAAATATGGATTTTGGATGGGATGTGCCTAGGCTTTGTTGCCAGTAAAACTTGATGAACACAGGCAGAATGGAGGAGTATTGTATAGAATCTTAATATATCGTCAGTGGCTTAGCCCTGATGAGGTTGTGATGCGAGCAGAAAACGGTCAGGATTCCGGGATAAGCCCACTACACATCGACCAAACGGTTTTTTATGGCGTATACGACCAGGCTTATCGAATTGGAGGTGCCGGTTTTTTGCATCAGTTCTGAACGGATTTTTTTCGATCGTACGGCTGCTCAGGTTCACTATGTTGGCAATTTCTGCCGATGACAAGCCTTTGCACAAACAGCTCAGTATTTCTTTTTCCCTTGGTTTGAGGTCTATTTGTTTAGTGGTATTTCTCTTTTTCAATAGTTTAATGAGCAATTCTTGCGAAAAATAGAGTCTTCCCTCACATATGGCACCAATGGCCCGTTCTACTTCCTCATGTTCCGATTCTTTAAGGATGAACCCTTTGGCGCCACATTCGATAAGGGAATTGTAATAGTCCTCATCATCGTACATGGTAAGGATAAGGACCTTCAATTCCGGGTATTGTTCAATAGCTCTACGGGTAGCTTCAATCCCGTCCATCACGGGCATTTGGACATCCATCAAAACCACATCGGGCAGGTACGTGCCAAGCAGATCTAAAAACTCTTTCCCATTGGTGGCTTGGGCCAATACTTCGTGCCCCAGATCTTTGAGCAACAAAGTCATGCCCGAGAGAATGGTCTTGTGGTCGTCGACAACAATGATTTTAGCCATATGCAGGTTGATGGGAATGTGTTGTAATTTAGTGACTTTAATGGATTTTCTTTTGCAATTTCGAAAACTTAAGATATCTCGTTTACCGGAACGGTCAAAAAGAACTGAAACCCGTTGCCCGGCATGCTTTGGAAAACACATTCTCCCCCCAGCGAATCCACCCGGCTTTTGATGTTCATTAACCCGATGCCTTTCGTCCCGTGTTTCATTAATTGCCTGTAGTCAAAACCCTTGCCGTCGTCGCCGTACTTTAACTGAAGTGTCTTGGCTTTCAATTCCATATGGATGTTGACCTGCGAAGCTCCGGCATACTTCATGGTATTGTTCAACAGTTCTTTGACGATTCGATAGATATTTATTTCCACGTTTTTTTCAAGCCTTGAGCTAGCAAGGTTATGGGTAAAATGGGATGTGAAAATGTGTGCCTTTCTTTCCGATTCCATTGTGATGGCCGATACCAACCCATAAGTGTCCAAAAGATGGGGACTCAGATTGTTCGATAATTCTCTTACGTTATCGATGGTCCGTTTTATTAACTCCATCAATGTATCAAGGATTTCAACCTCATCATGGCTCTTTGCCCGTTTTTTTAACGATGAGGCATAAATCCGCATCGATGCCAGTTGGGGACCCAGCTCATCGTGCAGATCCCCGGCAAACCGCCGCCGTTCCTTCTCTTCGGTTTCGATAATGGTTTCGACAAGTTTTTGGTTAAACCGCTTTTGTTCGGTAATATCTTTCACTACAACAAGGATCAATTTCTCATCGCCCAGGGTTAACAGATTGCCCCAGATCTCCAGGACCAACGGCTGGTGGTTTGCATGAAAGGCATCGAACTCGAAGTGGGGCAATACCCCGTCGTTGATCAACCGGTGCTGGGCTTTTGAAATTTTTGGGTACATTCCTTCCTTAAACAACGAATATAGTTGACGACCTTGGAGATGCCCTGAAGGGTATCCGAAAATGCGGCTGATGGCCGGATTGTGTTCGATGATCTCCATATCCGGAGACATAAGCAATATTCCAAGACTGATGGATTCATAAAGGGTTCTGAACTTTAATTCGTTGGATTCAATTTCACGCAACAAGGTTTTGTGCTCCGTAATGTCGTCCATCATTACGATAATCCTTTCCGCAGGTAACGTGTCGGTGGCTATAGGGGCCAATGCCACTCGTGTATCCACTTCCCTGCCCGTTTTGCTCGTTACGGTCGCTTCAAGATACGGGATTGGGTTTCCGCCCGATAACACCATCGACATCGGGGATTCCGTTTTCAAAAAGTACATGTTCAGCTCCTCTATCCGTTTCCCAATGGCTTCATGGTTTTGCCAGCCAAAAAGTTGTTCGGCCGCAGGATTCCATACCGAAAGGATGCGGTTGTCACGACCTATGTCGAAAATGGCCAGAGGCGAACTGTCTATGATCGATTGCAGCGATGTCAGTGTGGCGATCAACGCTTCGGTACGCTCTTCGACCTCCTTTTCCAAGTTGTGTTTGTAAACCGAAAGCTGGGCGTTGGCTTCGTTCAGTTTTCTAATGTTCTCCTGCAGTGAATTGTTTACGCGGGTCAGTTCTTGCGTACGTTCGGCTACGGTATTCTGGAGACGTGAGGTAAAATTGTGCTGTGTAATGATGTATTTGTCGAGCAACGCCAGGATAAAGATGCATAACAAAAGCAGAAAGCCCGATTTGAATGATAACAACATGACCCAATAGTTGCTGATGACGCCACGATACGATAGGGTATGCAAAAAAATGCCAATAAGCAACATGATCGATCCTAGTAAATGATATCTGGCAAATTTTACGTCCTTGCCTATGTACATGTACCCCGACAATCCCATAACCAGTAACGAAAGCAGTGGGATTGTGATGTACGACAATTTGTTGGCGAAATGGAAATCAATGAAATAAACAATTAGCAGCAGAATCATCGTTCCCATGGAGACTAACAGAGTCCTACGCACCAACTTAATGGATGTGTTGAAAAACAGAACGGTGTAATACAGGTAAAATATGGCCGATACCGGTGTCGACATCGATGAGCTTTTGAGCAATAAGCTCGGATCGTCCCACTGGCGCATGATCGGGATTGTATTGTCGATGCCCAAAATGAGCCACAACCACGATATCGTGCATAATCCAAACGTTAAGTAAATGAGCTCACGGTAAGTGGCCAAAAGATATATGCTTAATAGAATCAGGATGCCGAAGACTCCATAATACAACCCGTTTATCAAACGGGTATTGCCATAGGCCTGCCAGTAATATTCGTTCGATTGGAGAAAGATGGGGACCCGGATGGGGGTTCGGCTTTCGACTTTGACAAGGAGTGATGCCGCTTGCAACGGGGCAAGGGTAATTGCATCGGGTCCAATGCTCTTGGTCGACGCTCCGCCTTTTTGGATCAGTTTGATTGTATCGGTTACCCAATACACTTCCACATTCTCCAAATAGTGGTTTTTTATATCATAAACAAACATTGTATCAGATTGCACCAAGCTTTTCAAGTCGATCCTAAACCAGTGTGCTGACAGGGAAAAACCATAGTTGGGGATTCGCGAATTACAAGGTTGGAAGGTTTGGGACAAGACCTGTTGGGCAGTTAAAAGCTTGTCGGGATCTTCAAAATGCAAGGCTTGATGGGTAATTAAAAATGATCTAAAGTTTTTGTCGATTTCGATGACCGAAGCTTTAGCGGGCACGAGAAAAACCAATTGTAGTAAAAGAATGCCCCAAAGGGCTTTACAATGCGGTTGGGATTTACTGAAACACATGGGTTCTTGAGGTTTATTGTCTAAAATTAAATAAAAACCCAAAGAATATCATGTCCCTTATTTCGAGCAATCAACCAATGGAATAGGGAAATGTAGGTAGATCTTTTTTCCCATGACAGGGATTTTTCGCCAAAGCTTCCTGATTTTAGGAATGATATCTTTTGGGAACACATGGCCTCAGGTCATTTCTATCAGTCTGGACGAACTTAACCGATGCATTTTTGTTTAGATTTGTCAATCTCTTTAGTAATTTATGAGATGGAAGTGACGTGCACTTTCGGCGATATCTAAATGTATAGGAAGAGCGGTTTAAAAACGGGCTTCTGCCGATAACAAGATCATTGGCGAGTATTGATCCAGGCCCCGCATCCAGGGGCAACCATCTTTGTCCTGCCCGCATCATTCAGGAGTGTTCTATTCTCTAAAAATCGTTAAATAACCCAATTGACGAGCAAGGTATTCGTAATAATGTCGACCAAAACCATACTTTTATTTAAAGAAATTCCATTCAATGCAACGGATATTTTTATTCATATTTCTTATCATCACCTGTTTTTGGGCAAATGGGCAAACCCAGGTATCCGTAAGGGGAGTGGTTACCGATGCCGAGAACGGCAAGCCCATTCCTTACGCCCGGTTGGCCAGTTACGAGAAAATGGCCATTTTTCCGACCGATAGTGCCGGCCGTTTCCTCCTTATGCTGGAACAATCCGATTCATTGAGGGTATTGGCATTGGGATATAGCTCTAAAACTCTGAAAATAAAACAAATATTGGCCGATGGATCACAATATTTCACGATCCCTTTGGCCCGGACGTCCATTATGCTCAAACAAGTGGATGTGTACACACAAAGCGCCAACGAACATTTGCAAAGAGCCATGCCCGATGGCATCGTAATGGGTTATAACAATCCGACTCCCGTCGAACTCAGAAGCGACGTGGGAGGTAAGCCGCCCGTTATTGCCGCCGTGACCAATCCCATGAGTTTTGCTTATTACCATATGAGCAAACGCGAAAGGCGTAAACGGAAAATGCAGCAACTCATTGCTTCCGAACAAGGTGCCACGTTAATGAATAAAGAATTGGTAGGCGAAATTACCGGCTTGCAAGCGCAGGAACTGGACGATTTTTTCGTCTATTGCAATGCAAACATCAAACTGACAGGTAAAGAGAGCAGCGGATATATACGAATTAGGATAATTGAAACGTTTGAGAAATACAAGACTGAGAAAAATGGTCAAAGGAAAGAATAATAAATTATCTGTCATCAACTGCTTGTTAATAGGTGCTTCAATGCTTTTTGCCGCCAAACTCGAAGCACAAGAAGCAACCTTGCTTGGAAAAGTTGAATGTGGGGACGAAGCTGTCGATTTTGCTTATTTTCTCAACACACGTACACAGAAAACCGCAAAAAGTAACGACGGAGGACTGTTTAAAATAGAAGTACAAAATGGCGACACCCTCAAATTCCGATGCCTTGGCTATAACGAGTCGCTGTTCGTGGTGAGTAACGAGCCTCAGACACTCCAGGTCTTCCGTGTAACCAAACAAACTTATTCGCTCGACGAAGTTACCGTACATGGATTCTATTCGTATGCAGCATTTAAACAAGCATTCCTCAATCTAAAACTCGACGAAAAAGATAAGCCGTTCAAATATCATGTAAACCTTGACATGAACGAACTTGCCGTGGATGCAAAAATGGCATCTGGCGGCACAGGGCTTTCGATTCCGCTAACCTCTCTTAATGGGGTTGGCTTGGCCGGCAAAACCAAAGACGAACGTCAGGCCATGGAGTTGTCCCGGCAAGAAAAGGCCATGGAGCGTTACAATCGGTTGATTTCGCATGAGAACATAGGCGATTTTACCCGCTTAAACGGACAGGCACTGGATTCGTTCATTGTATATCTTCGTACAAGGGCCAACATCAATCCTGCATTAAATGATTACGACATGATGATGGCCGTGAAACTTGCCTTTTTAACCTATGCCCACGACAAAAAAATTGACATTGACAACTCACTTATCCGATGATTTAGCTTTTGGGCAGTGAACCAATTGCCTGCCACACTTGTTTCCTTCGGACGTTTTGAGGATGGGCTTGATGGTTTTGTATAATTATTAATGATGAATGCATAAAATTTAATTATTTATGTCATTGATTTTTTGATGGTTAATTTGTTTTTATGACATTTGTCAATAAAATTGTGGTCGAAATATTTGATGGTTGGATTATAAATTCTATTTTTGCCCATCATTAGTCGGTTTAGATCAATGAAACTTTATCTATCACTCATTCTCAGCCTCATTATTATTCTCGTGGTCGGAACTACGGAGAAGTGAGAATGGTGTATAGAAATGAAATGAAGAAATAATGAACAAGCCTTTCTCACTTCTCGGCAGAGGAGAGAAAGGCTTTTTTGTTGGACTTAAAAAAATACGCAACCTATGACGATGAAGATAAAACTTAGAAGCGCCACATCGACCGAAGGCCGCCGTATGGCAGGAGCCCGTAGCCTTTGGAGGGCAAATGGACGTACCGAGGAACAAATGAAGAAACCGGTGATTGCCATTGCCAACTCCTTTACCCAGTTTGTTCCCGGGCACGTACACCTGCACGAAATAGGTCAGGAGGTGAAGCGCATCGTCGAAGGTTTGGGGTGCTTCGCCGCTGAATTCAACACCGTGGCCATTGACGATGGCATTGCCATGGGGCACGATGGCATGTTGTATTCGTTGCCCTCGCGCGATTTGATTGCCGACAGTGTCGAATACATGTGCAACGCGCATACGGCAGATGCACTGATCTGTATCAGCAATTGCGACAAGATCACCCCCGGCATGCTTATGGCTGCCATGCGGTTGAACATCCCCGCTATTTTTGTGTCGGGCGGCCCCATGGAAGCAGGAAAAGTGGGCGATAAAGCGTTGGATTTGATCGATGCCATGGTTATGGCTGCCGACCATAACGTGAGTGACGACATGGTGAGTGCCGTGGAACGCAATGCATGTCCCACTTGTGGGTCATGTTCGGGCATGTTTACCGCCAACTCGATGAACTGCCTTAACGAAGCCATCGGTTTGGCCCTTCCCGGCAACGGAACCATTGTGGCCACCCATGCCAACCGTAAGAAACTGTTCGAAAAGGCAGCACGCCTGATTGTTGAAAATACTTACAAATATTATCGTGATGGCGACACAAGCGTGTTGCCCCGTTCCATCGCCACCAAAGAAGCGTTTATGAACGCCATGACATTGGATATTGCCATGGGCGGGTCGACCAACACTGTACTCCACCTGTTGGCCATCGCACACGAAGCCGGTGTGAATTTCACGTTGAAAGACATCGATATCCTTTCTCGGAAAACGCCCGTGCTTTGCAAAGTGGCGCCCAACTCGCACTACCACATCCAGGATGTAAACCGGGCCGGCGGCATTTTGGGCATTTTAGCCGAGTTGAACCGTGAAGGATTGTTGGACACCACAGTGAAACGGATCGATTTTCCCTCATTGAAAGAGGCGTTGGCTGCTTACGACATTATGGGGGGGGCGGCTGTGCCCCCTGAAGCATATGAGATCTACGGCAGTGCGCCGGCCGGGGTATTCAACCTCATCATGGGGTCGCAGCGCACGCAGTACAAAGAACTTGATACCGACAGGGAAAAAGGCTGCATCCGCAACGTGCCACATGCCTACTTTAAAGATGGAGGCCTGGCCGTGCTCTATGGCAACATTGCAAAAAACGGATGCATTGTGAAAACAGCGGGCGTCGACGAATCTGTTTTTAAGTTCGTGGGTAAGGCCCGTGTCTATGAATCACAAGACGATGCCATGAACGGCATTTTGAACGAAGAAGTGGTGGCCGGCGACATTGTGGTTATCCGCTACGAAGGGCCTAAGGGTGGTCCCGGCATGCAAGAGATGCTTTACCCTACTTCATATCTGAAGTCGCGCCATTTGGGCACCGAGTGTGCCCTTATTACTGACGGGCGTTTTAGTGGTGGTACGTCGGGACTGAGCATTGGTCACGTGTCGCCGGAAGCGGCTGCGGGAGGAGAAATCGGTTTGGTGAGAAACGGTGACGAAATAACCATCGACATACCTAACCGCAGCATTGAAGTCGGTGTGAACCCCCACGATATGGAAGTGAGAAGGAAAGAAGAGCTGGCACGCGGGGATAATGCGTTTACCCCCGTCAACCGAATGCGCACAGTGTCAAAATCGTTGAAGGCCTATGCCCATTTCGTCAGCTCTGCCGATTTAGGAGCGGTTTGTTTGATATAATCCCCAAAATACTCTTCAAACACCAAACATGGAAACGAAAACTCAATTGCTCATGGAGAAGGATGAGAAGAAGACGGTCAGGATGTCGGGTGCTCATGCCATTATGCAATCATTGATTTGCGAAGGCGTGGATTTGATTTTCGGGTACCCTGGCGGTGCCATTATGCCAACTTATGATGCACTTTACGATTACCACGATAAAATCCACCATGTGCTGGTACGCCACGAACAAGGTGCCGTGCATGCCGCACAGGGGTATGCACGGGTTACCGGCAGAGTAGGTGTGTGCTTGGTGACTTCGGGGCCCGGTGCCACCAACACGGTCACCGGTATTGCCGATGCGTTGATCGACTCAACTCCGTTAGTGGTCATTTCGGGGCAGGTGGGTTCGCCATTGCTGGGAACCGATGCGTTTCAGGAGACCGACGTGGTTGGCATTACCCAACCCGTTACCAAATGGAATTGTCAGGTCAAACGGGCGCAAGATATTCCCGATGCCATTGCCAAAGCGTTTTACATTGCCCGTACCGGAAGGCCGGGGCCGGTTTTGGTTGACATTACCAAAGATGCGCAAGCCAGCATGATGGAGTTCGGATATAAGCCCGTTACCCAAATCCGGAGCTACACCCCGGTTCCATTGCCAGAGCGTGATAAAATTGCCGAAGCCGCCCGGTTGATCAACCTGTCGAAAAAACCCTTGGCGCTTATCGGCCAGGGTGTGATCCTGGCGGGTGCCGAAAAAGAGCTGGAAGAATTCCTAAATAAGGCGGGGATACCTGCCGCATGGACATTGTTGGGCTTGTCGGCCATGCCGTCGGATTATCCGCTGAACGTAGGCATGTTGGGAATGCATGGGAATTATGGACCTAATATCAAAACGAACGAAGCAGATCTTATCATTGGCATCGGAATGCGTTTTGACGACCGTGTAACAGGCAATACCAAGTCGTACGCCATTAATGCCAAGGTCATCCATATGGAGATCGATCCTGCCGAGATTAATAAGATTATTTATGCCGACGTGCCCGTGTTGGGCAATGTGAAAGAAACGCTCCCCATGCTTACCGCCATGGTCGCACCCAATAAACATGAAGGATGGGTGAACGAGTTCAGGGCTTGTTATAAGTTAGAGGACACAAAAATCATCCAACCTGAACTATATCCGTCCAAAACCGGATTGACCATGGGAGAAGTGGTGCGCCGCATTACCGAAGCATACGGGAACGATGCCATTTGCGTGTCCGACGTGGGACAGCATCAAATGGTGGCCAACCGTTATTTCAAATTCAAGCAAACCCGTAGCGTAGTAACCTCCGGGGGATTGGGAACCATGGGCTTTGGCCTTCCTGCCGCTATTGGGGCCAAACTGGGACGCCCCGACCGACCGGTCGTATTGTTTGTGGGCGACGGTGGGTTCCAAATGAATATACAAGAGCTGGGGACCATTTTCCAAACCAAAGTCCCGGTGAAGATCGTATTGCTGAACAACAACTTCCTGGGCATGGTTCGTCAATGGCAAGAACTGTTTTTCGACAAACGGTATGCATCGACCGAATTGATCAACCCCGACTTCCAAACCATTGCAAAGGGTTACGGGTTGAGCACAGAGAAAGTCACTTCGCGTGACACCCTTGACGAAGCCATCGCACGCATGATTGCCGATAAAAATGCTTTCCTGCTGGAAATCGTGGTCGAAAAAGAGGGCAACGTATTCCCGATGGTTCCCACCGGAGCTTCGGTTTCGGACATAAGGCTGGAGTAGAGTCGCAAGTATCAAGACATAAGACTTTGGTCGATGTCGTTGATACTTCAATCTTGATACTTGATACTCACATTTTTATACTAAGAAAATGAAACAGGAATTCACCATCATCATATTTTCGGAAAACCACGTAGGGTTACTTAACCAGATCACCACGGTATTTACACGCCGTGGCATCAACATCGAGAGCCTCAACACATCCGAAAGTGCCATTGCCGGGATCCACAAGTTTACCATTGTGGTTTTCACCTCCAGGGAGCAGGTTGACAAGCTGGTGTCACAAATCGATAAACGTATCGATGTCATCAAGGCGTTTGTGTTTACCGCCGATGAGATTATCCACCAGGAAATTGCGTTGTATAAGGTGCCTACCGAGGCGCTTACCAGCGGCAACGACGTGGAAAAGCTTGTACGGAAATACGGCGCGCGCATCCTTGAAGTGCACCGCGACTATACCGTGATCGAAAAAACAGGGCACAAGAACGAAACGCAGGAACTGTTCGAGAAGCTTGACCGGTTCGGCGTGTTGCAGTTTATCCGTTCGGGGCGCATTGCCGTAACCAAAACCAACTGGGAACAATTGTCCACCTACCTTAGGTCACTGGACCGTCAAAAGAAAGTATTGGATTAAGTTAATTTTTAAATAACAAGTTGAATTATGGCTAAGATTAATTTCGGAGGAGTAGAAGAAAACGTAGTTACCCGCGAAGAATTTCCTTTGTCGAAAGCTCAGGATGTATTGAAGAACGAAACCATTGCCGTGATCGGCTATGGAGTGCAGGGCCCCGGCCAGTCGTTGAACCTTAAGGACAATGGCATGAAAGTGATTATCGGCCAGCGCAAGAACTCGAAAACCTGGGACAAAGCTGTGGCCGACGGCTGGGTTCCCGGAGAAACCCTTTTCGAAATCGAAGAGGCGTTGCAGCGCGCTACCATCATTCAGTACCTCCTTTCCGATGCAGGCCAGATCCAAATGTGGCCAACCGTGAAAAAATACCTTACCGCAGGCAAGGCCCTCTATTTTTCCCACGGGTTTGGCATTACTTATAAAGAACGTACCGGCATCATACCTCCGGCCGATGTGGACGTGATTTTGGTCGCCCCAAAAGGCTCGGGTACCTCGTTGCGCCGCATGTTCCTCGAAGGACGCGGATTGAACTCCAGTTATGCGATTTTTCAGGATGCCACCGGCCGTGCAAAAGACCGTGTGATCGCATTGGGTATCGGCGTCGGTTCCGGTTACCTGTTCGAAACCGATTTCCGTCGTGAGGTGTTCAGTGACCTTACCGGTGAACGTGGTACGTTGATGGGTGCCATCCAGGGCATTTTTGCCGCCCAGTACGAAGTGTTGCGGGCCAACGGCCACTCTCCTTCCGAAGCCTTCAACGAAACCGTGGAAGAGTTGACCCAAAGCTTGATGCCTTTGGTGGCCGAGAACGGCATGGACTGGATGTATGCCAATACATCGACCACTGCACAACGCGGGGCATTGGATTGGTGGAAACCCTTCCGTGATGCGACCAAGCCAGTATTTGAGAAACTGTACGCCGAGGTGGCTGCGGGCAACGAGGCGCAGCGTTCCATCAATTCGAACAGCCAGCCCGATTACCGTGTGAAACTGGAGGCCGAGTTGAAAGAACTCCGCGAGAGTGAAATGTGGCGTGCCGGCGCTGCCGTGCGTAAGTTGCGCCCGGAAAACAACTGATTACCGTAGTGTCGGGATACAAGTATCAAGACACAAGACGAGAGTCCTGTCTTGATACTTGATACTAAAATCTTGATACCTGAAAATAGGGACCCAATTCCCCATAAAACCCCAAACATTCGCAATATATGAGCAACAAGGTTTATATTTTTGATACCACGCTGAGGGACGGCGAGCAAGTGCCCGGCTGCCAGTTGAACACCATCGAGAAGATCGAAGTGGCACGCCAGCTCGAAAAGCTCGGGGTGGATATTATCGAAGCCGGGTTCCCTATCTCCAGTCCCGGAGATTTCAACTCGGTCGTCGAAATCTCCAAAGCCGTCACCAACCCAACCATTTGTGCGTTGACCCGTGCCGTACAAAAAGACATTGAGGTGGCCGCCGAAGCCCTTAAATTCGCCAAACATGGACGTATCCACACGGGTATCGGCACATCACCTTACCATATTTACCAGAAACTAAACTCAAACCCCGACGCGATCATTGAAAGGGCCGTGGCTGCGGTAAAATTTGCTGCCGGGTTGACCGACGAGGTGGAATTTTATGCCGAGGATGCCGGCCGCAGCGACAACGAATACCTTGCCCGTGTCGTAGAAGCGGTGATCAAAGCCGGGGCCAGGGTCATCAACATTCCCGATACCACCGGTTACTGCTTGCCCCATGAATATGGCGCCAAAATTGCCTATTTGGTGAACAACGTGCCTAACATCGACAAAGCTATCTTGTCGACCCATTGCCATAACGATTTGGGTATGGCGACTGCCAACACACTGAGTGGTGTGATCAACGGCGCACGTCAGGTGGAAGTCACCATCAACGGCATCGGTGAACGCGCAGGCAACACATCGCTCGAAGAGGTGGTAATGGCCATCCGTTGCCACAAAGATATGCCTTACGAGACGGGTGTCGACACCACACAGATCATGAAAACCAGTAAGCTGGTATCCACCCTCATGCGGATGCCGGTGCAGCCCAACAAAGCCATTGTGGGCCGTAACGCGTTTGCACACTCATCGGGCATCCATCAGGATGGCGTACTTAAAAACCGTGAGACTTATGAAATCATCGACCCCGCCGACGTCGGCGTGAAAGAATCGAGCATTGTATTGACGGCCCGGAGCGGTCGTGCCGCCTTGAAGCACCGCCTTGAGGTGCTTGGTTACAAACTTGATCCCTCAGAGGTGGATCAGGTGTACCAAAAATTCCTCAATCTGGCCGATAGCAAAAAAGACGTGTCGGATGAAGATTTGGAAGCGTTGGTCGGTGTGGAGAAAGAAAAAAACGATGTGGGCGTAAAGCTGAAATCGTTACAGGTAACCTGCGGAAAGTCGACCATTCCCACCGCAACGGTACAGGTGAGCTTTGATGGAGACACCTTTACCGAGACAGCCATTGGCAACGGTCCTGTGGATGCGGCTTTTACGGCTGTGAAAAAATTGGTAAAGCGCAAAGTGCACCTTCAGGAGTATCTGGTGCAAGCCATCACGCGCGGTAGCGATGACTTGGGGAAGGTGCACATACAAATTGAGCACAAAGACCAGACCTATTATGGCTTTTCGGCCAATACAGATATAGTGACGGCATCGGTCGAAGCATACATCGATGCCATTTCGAAGATTGGAAAGATAGCTGAAGTATAACCATTTAAAACTGTTGGAAATTGGCTGGAAAAACGCTTTTCGACAAAATTTGGGACGCACACGTGGTGAAGTCCATCGAGGATGGCCCCTCCGTGTTGTATATCGATCGTCACTTCGTGCATGAAGTGACCAGTCCCCAGGCTTTTGCGGGAGTAAAAGCCCGTGGCATCAAGGTGTTCCGTCCGGATCAAACCTTTGCCACTCCCGACCACAACATCCCTACGTTGGATCAACATTTACCCATACGTGAGGAATTGTCGCGCCACCAAGTGGCTACGCTGGCACAAAACTGTCAGGAGTTTGGTGTAACCCAGTTTGGGTTAGGCCACCCATACAACGGGATTGTACACGTGGTAGGCCCTGAACTAGGTATCACCCAACCGGGCATGACCATTGTGTGCGGTGACAGCCATACTTCTACACATGGAGCTTTCGGCGCCATTGCCTTCGGGATTGGCACCAGTGAGGTAGAGATGGTCCTTTCATCGCAGTGCATTATGCAGCCCAAACCTAAAAGAATGCGTATCAACGTAGAAGGTGCGCTTGGTAAAGGCGTTACTTCCAAAGATATTGCTCTTTACGTCATTGCCCAACTTACCACGGGAGGCGGTACCGGCTACTTTTTGGAATTTGCAGGTTCGGCCATACGCAGTTTATCAATGGAAGCCCGTATGACCCTTTGCAACATGAGCATTGAACTAGGGGCCCGCGGAGGTATGATTGCCCCGGACGAGGCCACCATCAGCTACATAAAAGGTCGCGAGTACGCGCCCAAAGGCGCCGATTGGGACAAAGCCGTAGCTTATTGGCGTACATTGGTGTCGGATGCCGATGCCGTGTTCGACAAAGAATATATTTTCAGGGCGGGGGACATTGAGCCGATGATTACCTATGGTACCAACCCGGGAATGGGCGCGGCGATCACGGCCAGCATCCCCACGTTGGATACCATTGAGCCTGCGTCGCACATTACCTTCAACAAATCGATGGAATACATGGGCTTTCATGCAGGCGACAAGTTGATTGGCAAAAAAGTCGATTATGTGTTTGTGGGCAGCTGCACCAATGGCCGCATCGAAGACCTTCGTATGTTTGCACAAGCTGTGAAAGGCAAAAAGAAAGCCGACCATGTGGTAGCATGGATTGTCCCCGGAAGCCGCCAGGTTGAGACGCAGGCCAAAGAGGAAGGCCTGGAAAAAATACTCAACGAGGCAGGGTTTCAGTTCCGTCAACCCGGATGTTCGGCTTGTTTGGCTATGAACGATGACAAAGTACCTGCAGGGATGGTGGCTGTTTCCACATCGAACCGAAACTTTGAAGGGCGTCAGGGGCCGGGTTCGCGCACCATGCTGGCCAGTCCGCTAACCGCTGCTGCTGCTGCCGTTACCGGTGTCATTACCGATCCGCGTACAATTATTTAAGGTTTAACAAAAAACGGAAACAGACAATGCCAACAGAAAAATTCACAACGTTAGAATCGACGTTCGTGCCCCTTCCGATTGAGAATGTGGACACAGACCAGATTATTCCCGCCCGTTTTTTGAAGGCCACTACCAAAGACGGTTTCGGCGACAATTTATTCCGCGACTGGCGCTTTGAGAAAGACGGTTCTCCCAAGAAGGACTTTGTGCTCAACAATCCCACCTATTCGGGACAAGTGCTGGTGGCCGGAAAGAATTTTGGTTCCGGATCGAGCCGTGAGCACGCTGCCTGGGCCATTGCCGGTTACGGGTTTAAAGTGGTGGTGTCGAGCTTCTTTGCCAATATTTTCCGGAACAATGCCCTTAACAATGGAGTGTTGCCCGTGATTGTCAGCGAAAGTTTTTTGGTTTCGTTGTTCGATAGCGTGGGCAAAAATCCCCAAGCCAGGGTAAAAGTCGATTTGGAAGCCAAAATCATTACTAATCTGGCCACCGGAACTACCGAAAGCTTTGAGATAAACAGCTACAAGCGCAATTGCTTGTTGAACGGTTACGACGACATCGACTATTTGTTGAGCATCAAAGGTGATATTGAAGTTTTTGAAGCCAACAGGAGGAATTAGTTACAGGGATCGCGGAGGCCCGCAGCGGCCTTCGCATTCTTTGACTGTTTACACGGGAAAGTAATCAGTGGTCTGTTCCCCGTAAGTGATCATTTAATGGGAGATGGAGATTTTATTTATGAGGACAAGATGCGAGTAGAGATAATGGATACCACGCTCCGTGACGGAGAGCAAACCACAGGGGTATCGTTTAATGAAGCCGAAAAACTGGCCATTGCCCGGCTATTGGTTGAAGAAGTGGGCGTGGACCGCATCGAAGTGGCTTCGGCACGGGTATCGGAAGGCGAATTTAACGGGGTGCAGCGCATTACCGAGTGGGCACGGAAGAATAATTGCATTGACAAGATCGAAGTGCTCGGTTTTGTCGATGGAGGTCTGTCGTTAAACTGGATCAAAGACGCGGGGGGAAGGGCCATCAACCTGCTCACAAAGGGATCATTGAAACACGTGACCCGCCAATTGCGCAAAACGCCGCCGGAACATGTGGCCGATATCAAAGCCACGCTCGGTATGGCACGGCCGATGGGCATCCATGTCAATGTATACCTCGAAGACTGGTCGAACGGAATGTTGCACTCTCCCGAATACGTATTTTTCCTTGTAGATGCGTTAAGGGGATCATCCATCAAACGGTTTATGCTTCCCGATACATTGGGGGTGCTCAACCCCGATCAAACGCGCGAGTTTATAGCTACCATGATCGACCGTTATCCCGAACTCCATTTTGATTTCCATGCACACAACGATTATGATTTTGCCGTGGCCAATGTGTACGAAGCGCTAAAACTGGGGATCAGAGGCATTCATACCACCGTGAACGGGCTTGGCGAACGGGCGGGTAATGCCCCTTTGGCATCCGTCATCGGCATCATTAACGACCATCTGAAAATTAATACCAACCTGAACGAAAACAACCTCACCAAACTGAGCCAAATGGTAGAATCGTTCAGCGGCATCCGTATCCCTGCCAATAAGCCACTTACCGGTGAATATGTGTTTACACAATGTGCAGGCGTACATGCCGACGGCGACAACAAGGACAACCTTTATTTCAATAACCTTTTGCCCGAGCGGTTTGGCCGTATCCGCAAATACGCACTTGGCAAAACATCGGGCAAGGCCAATGTGTTAAAGAACCTGGAAGAACTGGGAATCGAACTCTCTTCGGAAGAGATGAAACTGGTCACAAAACGGGTCATCGAGCTTGGCGACCGAAAAGAAACGGTTACCACCGAAGATTTGCCCTACATCATATCGGACGTATTGCAAACACGGGCCATCAACCAAAAAATAAAAGTAGGCAACTATAGCCTTATGTTGGCCCACGGACTGAAACCGGTAGCGGCGGTAAGCCTTACCATCGATAAAGAGACATTTGAAGAAACCGCCTCGGGTGACGGCCAGTACGACGCTTTTATGAAGTGCATCTGGAAGATCTACGATAAACTGGGCAAACCCTATCCATCGTTGGTCAACTATTGGGTAGGCATTCCCCCTGGCGGAAAAACCGATGCACTGGTCGAAACCGTCATCACCTGGGAATACAACGCTACCGAATTTAAAACCCGGGGGCTTGACGCCGACCAAACCGAAGCGGCCATCAAGGCCACCATGAAAATGTTGAACATGGTGGAGACCGGTACGCTGAATTTTAAGAAAAAGTGGAAGGAGCAGATTTAAGTTCGCGACCAAAACAAAAGCATTTCATGTATGATTAACGGGAAGAAAGTTGTTGTGGTATTGCCTGCCTATAATGCCGAAAAAACCTTATTGGCCACTTTCTCTGAAATTCCATTTGATATTGTAGATGAAACAATCTTGGTTGATGATTGTAGCAATGATAATACTTCTGCCCTTGCCAAATCCATCGGGATCAGTCATGTGATTAGCCATGGGGCCAACAAAGGATACGGGGGGAATCAGAAAACCTGCTATGACAAGGCATTAGCCATAAATGCTGATATTGTCGTGATGTTACATCCGGATTATCAATATACCCCGAAACTGATCCATTCGATGTGCTATTTGATCGCAAACAACGTGTATCCTGTCGTATTGGGATCGAGAATTTTGGGGAACGGTGCGTTAAGGGGAGGAATGCCGTTGTATAAATATTTTTTCAACCGATGCCTCACTTTATTTCAAAACTTGTTGATGGATCAAAAATTATCGGAATATCACACTGGCTACCGGGCTTTTTCCTCGGAAGTATTAAGATGCATCCCTTATAATCGTAATTCCGACAATTTCGTTTTTGACAATCAAATGTTGGCCCAAATATGCTACAAGGGTTATTTTATTGCTGAAATTACTTGTCCAACCAGGTATGAAGCGGAATCCTCTTCAATTGGAGTCAAAAAAAGTATCATATATGGTTTAGGGGTTATGCGTACATCATTACAATATTTCATATCAAAAACGTTGAAAAAGAAGTGTTCTTTGTTTGACGGGATAGAGAAATGATCTTTCTTTGGAAAAGAAGACAAAAATCAGACACGGCCGGCACAAAGCAGGTTTATTATGTAGACTCATTTTTGTTCAACACATAATTCTGCAGTGAACCTCGACTCATGAACTTACACCCCCATGTTTCAATAACATACGTCAGGAATTGGATTGCCTTCCTGATCCTTGTATTTATTAATGCATTGTTTGCGTATAAATATGTGGGAAGGGTCATCCCGCATGCAGAACTGCCCACTTTGGCGTTAGCAGCAATCCAAATAGGAGCTTATACCTTTCGGAACCAGATCAACTGGCCTCGTGCTCAATTTGTTTTATTTGCAATCCCTGTTATACTATGGGTACTGGCAATTGTTTATTCCCACTATTTCATTCCCCTTACATCGTTGAATGTGGATCGGTGGAGCGTTATCGATTCGTTTTTAAAAAGCTGGGAATCGGGACATTACCCTTATTATGCCGAATCGCATGTGGGAAATCCTCCGGGACCCATGCCGTTTTATTTTTTGATCGCGTATCCTTTTGTCCAAATGGGCGAATTGTCATGGCTCAGTTTTATAGGCTATGCGATTATGGTGTATTGGGCAGTGGATAAAACGAAGGCAACAGGAGGTGTCCTGTGGGTTTATTTACTGACCTGCCTTTTTGCCCTTTGGGAATTGGCAGTGCGGAGCAATATGTTTATAAATGCCACGCTGGTTTTGTTGTTGATGCATTTCATTGAAAGGCATGGATTTGCAATGAAATGGAGTGGGTTTGTACTTGCTTTGTTCACTGGTTTTCTATTGTCAACCAGAAGCGTCTTCGCATTGGCCTATCTTGTCTTTTTTGTTTCTTATCTCTATCGGGGAAAAGCAAAAATCAGCGAAATGTGCATTTTTGGGATAGTAGCGGTTGTTGCGTTTTGTCTTACTTTTTTTCCGTTGATAATCCGTTTCCCGAAAGACTTTTTCATGATGAATCCTTTTATTGTCCAATCCTCTTTTTTGATTCCCTTGGGCTACACAGTCTCTTTTTTTCTTATAGCTATTGTGTTAGGGTTTGTGGCCAAAACCAAAAGCGACAGAATTTTTTATGCAGGGGTATCCCTTTTTGTCCCGATAGCTATATATTTTGTCTATCACGTGGTGGGTGCTGGTTTTGTGAATGCCTATCTGAACAGCATAGCTGATATTTCGTATTTTATATTGTGCACGCCTTTCTTTTTATATTATTTGGGAATAGAAAAAAGTAACTTATAGAATGACCTATTAATAATTTTCTTCAAAATTGAGACAATGAAACTGAACATTGCAGTATTGCCGGGTGACGGCATTGGCCCGGAGATTATTGACCAGGCCTTGAACGTGGTGAAAGCGGTGACGAAAAGATTCGGCCACGAACTGGATTATAAGTTCGGCCTGACCGGTGCGACCGCCATCGACCAGGTGGGAGAACCGTATCCCGACGAGACCCATCAGCTTTGCATGGAAGCCGATGCAGTATTGTTTGGCGCCATTGGCGACCCTAAGTTCGACAACAATCCCAAAGCCAAAGTCCGTCCCGAACAAGGGTTATTGGCCATGCGGAAAAAGTTGGGCCTGTATGCCAACATCCGTCCGGTCGAGACTTTCGAATCGTTGCTTTACAAATCGCCGCTTCGCCGTGAGTTGGTCGAGGGTGCCAATTTTGTGGCCATCCGCGAGCTGACAGGCGGGATCTATTTTGGGGAGAAAGGGCGCAAAGACAACGGCAATACCGCCTTCGATACCTGTACATATACCCGTGCCGAAGTGGAACGTATATTAAAACTGGGGTATGAATTTGCAATGAAACGCAACAAGAAACTAACGGTAGTGGATAAGGCCAACGTGCTGGAAAGCTCGCGCTTGTGGCGCGAAATTGCCCAGGAGATGGCCCCGGGCTACCCGGAAGTGACCACCGAGTATATGTTCGTGGACAATGCCGCCATGCAGATTATCCAATGGCCTAAAAACTTCGATGTGATGGTGACCGAAAACATGTTCGGCGATATCCTGACCGACGAGGCGAGCGTCATTACCGGTTCGTTGGGGTTGCTGCCGTCGGCGTCCATCGGTGTCCACACATCGGTGTTCGAACCCATCCACGGCTCATATCCGCAAGCGGCCGGCAAAAACATTGCCAACCCGGTGGCTACTATCCTTTCGGCGGCAATGATGTTCGAGTATGCGTTTAACTTGCCTGCCGAGGGTGTTTTGATCCGCGAAGCGGTTGCCGCTTCGTTGGCTGAGGGTGCGGTAACCGTCGACATTGCCGAAAACAAGGATAAAGCGTTAAGCACATCAGCTGCTGGCCAGTGGATTGTGGATTACATCGGGAAAAAGTAAAAGGAAAATCTCCCCAACCCCTCCGAAGGAGGGGCTTTAGGGGGAGCCTGGTGCCATAATCGACGAATAATATTTGCGTTCCTAAATCCCCCAAGGAGAGGTTTAGGAACTTCTTTTATTTCTCTCTCCTTAGCAGGTGCAAAAAGCCCTTCATGTGCTTTTGCTCCCCTTTATTATAGCCTTTGGCCACCACATCGTAAAAATAAACACCCGGGGCCGCATGCTTTCCGTTCACGTTCCCGTCCCAACCTTTGTCCGGGTTGGTCGATTCGTAAACCACGCGTCCCCAGCGGTTCACGATCACCATTTTGAATTCTTTTACCGAGCTGTAGGCCACGCGGAATTCATCGTGTATACCGTCGCCGGTGGGGGTGAAAAAGTTGGGGACATCAAGGAACAAATCGATGATTTCGAAACTTTCGGCTTCCGATGTGCTTGTGCAACCCGATGCCTGGTTTTCTACCGTCAGCGTCACCGCATAAGTTCCTGCCGTTAGGAACACAAACGAGGGATTGGGTATGAAATCCTTGCCTGTATCGCCAAAAGCCCATGTGTAGGCAGTAATGTGGCCCTTGCTGCGGTTATCGGTCCCATCCGGTTCACCGTAAAACTCCACACGCAACGGAGCCGAGCCCTCCGACTCGGTATTGTATTCATTGTCCACCTCGTTTTTGATAATCTTGTACTCGAAGGCAGCGTTAACCGCTTTGGCGACCACGTTTACGGACGATGTCAACTTATCCAGAAACGAAAACCTCGACGTCACGGACACCGAATAATCCGTATCGGAATAAGGTGCATCCAGTTCCTGTTGGGCCGTACCGGACGTGCCTGTCTGGGTTCCGTCGGCAAACCACTGGAACTCCAGCCCGTAACTTATCGGCACGACCACACCGTTTTGGGGATTGACACACGACAGCGCTTTTGTGGAAACCCCGGAACATTCCAAATCGATCAGGGAACAGGTATGCGATTCGACCTCGATCGTGGGCGATCCGGTTATTTCGGGCACAAAAGCCCAGCAACGGTACACGTTGGTAGAGCTTCCGTCAGTAATGGTTACCTCATAGCCACCTTCCGACAAACCGGATACTTCGTCCACCAGTCCGCTGGACGACGAGAACAGTTGCCACGTGCCGCCGTCATATTTCCGCCAGGTAAACGTCGAAAATGTTCCCGGTGGGCGCAGTGGCTGTTAACGCGATGGACGATGTGCTGTTGTAATAAAAAACCAGATCCTGGTTTGGAGAAGACACATAGGGTGCGTCTTCCAAAAATATATTTGTGCCGGAGGAGAGTTGCGCGCCGGCTTCAGGGCAAGCCAATGCAGCCATACAAACAAAAAGAACGATAATCTTTAAATGCCGCATAATCCGATATCGATGGTTTGGTCCCAACGGGAGGTATTAACAAAGTTCAAAGCTAATCAATTATTCATTAACGATGCATGGCGGAACATTATTGCCTTGAGCGAGTGCATTTAAACCACACGACAGACCATTTGTCCGATCCTTTCCCGGTGATACGGCCAATGCTGTTGTGTCTGTCGTAACCGAGCGGTTATGATGACAATAACCGTACGGTTACGAATGCAAGACCAGTGTTATTTCAACAGACGGAACCGGTTTCCTGGTCCGGTTAAAACAGGAAACACGGACAGGCCTTACACCTGCGGAGACTACGCACACCCTGGCAAAATACAAACATCGTTCCTGGTGCGGGCCAGCAGAACAGTGGCAAATTGCTGCCGGTAATTTAATATCTGGACCTATATCGCTATTTTTGCAAAAATTTGATGAGGAAACGCCAGTGCATAATTATTTAGACGAACTGAACAAGTCGCAACGCAGCGCCGTGGTCAACACCGAAGGGCCCGCGTTGGTGATAGCCGGGGCCGGATCGGGGAAAACGCGTGTGCTTACCTACCGTATTGCCCACTTGCTGCAGGGAGGTGCGCGCCCTGGAAGCATTCTGGCGTTGACTTTTACCAATAAAGCTGCCAAGGAAATGAAACAGCGCATTGCCGCCATTGTGGGCGATGATATGGCCAAACACCTTTGGATGGGGACATTCCATGCCATTTTTGCCCGTATATTGAGAATGGAAAGCGAAAAGCTGGGTTATCCTTCGTCATTTACCATTTACGACACGGCCGATTCGAAGAGCTTGATCAAGTCGATTGTGAAAGAGATAAAGCTCAACGATAAAACCTACAAGCCGGGCGACATACTCGGGCGTATCTCTTCGGCCAAAAACGACTTGGTGACTCCCGTGGCCTATGCCCGCGACGCCACTCGGATTTCGGCCGACAGCGCATCGCAAAAGCCATTGGTGTGCGACATATACGCCCGTTACATGAAGCAGTGCTATCAGGCCGGGGCCATGGACTTCGACGATCTGTTGCTCAACACCAATATCCTCTTCCGCGATTTTCCCGATGTATTGGCGCAGTACCAGACGCGGTTCCGGTACATTTTGGTGGATGAGTATCAAGACACCAACCTGTCACAATACCGTATCATCAAAAAGTTGGCCGAAAAGCACCAGAACATTTGCGTGGTGGGCGACGACGCGCAAAGCATTTATAGTTTCAGGGGCGCCAAAATCGAGAACATCCTCAATTTCCGTAACGATTACCCCAATTACCAGCTTTTCAAACTGGAGCAAAATTACCGTTCCACGCGTACCATTGTGGATGCGGCCAACAGCATCATCGCCAACAACAAGGGACAGATATCCAAAAAGGTTTTTTCCGAAAAAGAAGAAGGCCACCGCATAAAAGTCTTTAACGCCTATTCCGATGTGGAGGAAGGCTTTATCATTGCCAACGACATCATGGAGCGTCGCATGAGGCACCGTTACCATTATAAAGACTTCGCGATTTTGTACCGCACCAACGCCCAGTCGCGTATTTTCGAGGAAGCTTTGCGCAAAAAGAACTTCCCGTACAAGATTTACGGAGGCTTGTCGTTCTATCAGCGCAAAGAAATCAAAGATCTTCTGGCCTATTTCCGCATCACTGTCAATCCCAACGATCAGGAAAGCTTAAAGCGCATCATCAATTACCCGGCACGGGGAATTGGCGATACCACGCTCGACAAATTGGAGCAATGGTCGCTGGGTCGGGGCAAAAGTATTTGGAACATCGTTGTATCGGGCGAAATGGGGCATGCCGGATTGAACGCGGGCACGCAAAAAAAGATCGTCGGATTCGTGCAGCTCATCGCATCGTTTGCCGCAAAAGCAGAGACCCACAATGCTTACGAACTGGCAAGGGAAATTGTGGCCGACAGCGGAATATTGCGGGAACTGCACCAGGATAAATCGATCGAAAACCAATCGAAGATCGAGAACATCGAGGAGCTGATCAATGCAATTAAAGAGTTTACGAACAGTAAAATAGAATCGGGAGAAACACCCTCGTTGGTCGCCTTCCTTGAAGATGTATCGCTCCTTACCGATCAGGATACCGAAAAACCTGAAGACAACGACCGCGTGACCATGATGACCATACACAGTGCAAAAGGGTTGGAATTCAAAAATGTATATGTGGTCGGGGTCGAGGAAGGGCTTTTCCCGTCGCCCATGGCTTCCGAGACCGAGCACGGTCTGGAAGAGGAGAGACGGCTGTTTTACGTGGCCGTCACCCGTGCTGAGGATTACGCGGCCCTGTCGTTTGCCAAAAACCGTTACAAGTACGGCGAATTGAAGTTTGCCAAGCCAAGCCGCTTTGTCGGCGAAATAGACCAGCGCTACCTTGACGTGTCGGCTGACGATATCATCCACGGAGATCGTCCTAAAGGTTTCGGGTTTCCCCAATCGCAAAACAATTCCTTTGCACCCAGGTTTCAACGTACGTCGTCGGCGCCTCAATCAAAATTCAAGTTTCAGGCGCGTTCCGAAGAGCCACCTGTCAGGATTAACTTTGGCAACGCACCGGGCAACGAATACGCTACCGGGCAACGCGTTGAACACGAAAGATTTGGGCGGGGACGGATCATGGCCATTGAAGGAAACCATCCCGATACCAAAATCACAGTGGCATTTGACAATGCCGGGACAAAACAATTATTGCTCAAATTTGCCAAACTTAAAATTTTGCCTTAGTTTTGGCGGAAATTCATTGGTGCAAGCGCCATAACACTCCATAAGTCAACACATTTGACACGCAGTTTGCATTCACGCTTTATAGAACTTCTCAAGTAAATGGACTACAATTCAAGTAGAAAGAAATTGGTGCTGCCTGAGTATGGCCGCCATATTCAACAAATGGTTAACCACGCGGTGACCATCGAAGACCGCGAAGAGCGCATGCGTTGTGCCAAAACCATCATCGGCATCATGGGGACCATGTTCCCGCACTTGCGTGATGTGCATGATTTTAAGCACAAGCTATGGGATCATTTGGCCATTATGGCCGACTTCAAACTGGACATCGATTACCCGTACGAAGTGCCGGAGCCTGCCATGTTCCAAACCAAACCGGCAAAGGTGCCTTATCAAAACAGTCGGATCAGGTACATGCATTACGGCCGTATTGTGCAAGAGTTGATCGAAAAGGCCATTTCCCATTCCGATGAGAACGAAAAGAAAGTTCTCATCCAGTTGATCGCCGGGCACATGAAAAAGTCGTTGATGACTTACAACAAAGATTCGGCGACCGACGAGCGGGTGATCGATGACCTCAAGCTACTTTCCAATGGAAAACTGATCCTCGAATCGGGCGTCAGGTTGCCCGAAGTGAAAGATGTCCCGCAAAGCAACGCCAGCTTTGGGGCGCAGCAGTACCGTAACAGAAAGCGCCGGCCACAGAAAAAATAAACATCAAACACACAAGGCTTGAGTACGCGCCAAGTCATTCCCTACATTTTATGAACAGTTTTGAGATAGAGGGCGGGAGGTTCCTGAAAGGGGAGCTTGTACCCCAAGGTGCCAAAAACGAGGCATTGCAGGTAATATGTGCCGTGTTGATGACCAAAGAGCTGGTGGTCATCCGTAATATTCCCGACATCCTGGATGTAAACAACCTGATAGATCTGCTTGGTCAGCTGGGGGTTGAGACCAACCGTACGGATAGGCATACCTGTACGTTCAGGGCTCACAATGTGGATTTGACCTATTTGCAATCGTCCGACTTTAAAAAACGTGCGTCGTCGCTTCGTGGTTCCATTATGATCATGGGCCCTCTCCTTGCCAGATTCGGGAAAGCTTACTTTCCGAAACCCGGGGGCGATAAAATAGGTCGTCGTAGGCTCGACACCCATTTTTATGGGTTCGAAAAACTTGGTGCCCGGTTTGTGTTCAACTCCGATGAGATTTTTTATACTGTGGAAGCCAGCAATCTCAAGGGGACCTATATGCTCTTGGATGAGGCGTCGGTAACCGGTACCGCCAACATTGTGATGGCAGCTGCCCTCACGCCCGGTACCACCACCATTTACAATGCGGCATGTGAACCTTATGTGCAGCAACTTTGCAAGATGCTTAATGCCATGGGGGCGTCGATTGCGGGCATCGGGTCGAACCTGTTGACCATACAGGGTGTATCGGAACTGAAAGGATGTGGGCATACCATTCTGCCCGACATGATTGAGATTGGTAGTTTTATCGGCTTGGCAGCCATGACGGGTTCCGAAATTACCATTAAAGATTGCCGCATCGACGAGCTGGGGATCATTCCGCTTGCGTTTAGCCGCCTGGGCATCCAGATGGAATTCCGGAACGACGATATTTTTATTCCGGCTCAAAGCGTTTATGAAATTGATACTTTTATTGATGGCAGCATCATGACCATTGCCGATGCTCCCTGGCCGGGGCTTACACCCGACCTCTTGAGCGTGTTCCTGGTCGTGGCGACACAGGCAAGGGGGAGTGTGCTCATCCATCAGAAAATGTTCGAGAGCCGTTTGTTTTTCGTCGATAAGCTGATCGACATGGGTGCGCGCATTATCCTCTGCGATCCACACCGCGCTACCGTGATCGGCCTGAACAAGGAGACACCGCTTAGAGCTTCCGTAATGACAAGTCCCGACATCCGCGCCGGGGTGGCACTACTTATCGCGGCTCTTTCGGCGCAAGGGAAGAGCGTGATCCATAACATCGAACAGATTGATAGGGGATACGAGCAAATTGACCTCCGGTTAAACCAGATCGGTGCAAACATAAAAAGGGTTTAATTGATATTAAGTCCTCTTTATTTTTGAGATTGGGCACATTCCACATCCTTTGGACGTCGAATGTGCAGGAAAAAGAGTACAAGGGTATAGGGATCTTTTGTCGTGTTCTGGTTTGGCAAGAATGATCCTTTTGGAACTTTTGATCATTTGCTTGTTGTTGTGGAAATTAGGTTTAATATGCTTGTAATCAAATTATTATGTGTCATATCGGATGTAATTTAACATTTATTTCGACTTTTACAACCCTCTAAAGGTGCTTTTTTTAGGTTTTAAAGCATATATTTGCAGCCCCAATTTACAACTTGGTCAATCGAAAACATCGTTTCGTCTAAAAATAGAGGAACCGCCCATTTAAAATATGGAACTTTGAGGCGGTATGTTTCACCAAAATAAACAGAATGAGACTATTAAAGATGACCGTAGCTTTTGTTTTGGTAAGCGTTGGTTTCTTGTCGTTGATTAACGATAACAAGGCCCCGGAAACGGGTTTGACCATTGGGAAAAAAGCTCCCGAGATCAGAACCACCTTGCTTAACGGAAGTTATTTCAATCTGGAGGCCGTGAAGGGCAAAATGGTACTTATCGACTTTTGGGCATCGTACGATGCTTCGTCGAGGGTAGAGAACCATGCCAAAGGCTACCTCCTTGAGTCTTACGGTGACAAGCCGTTTCTGAACGGCAACGGATTTACCATCGTAAGCATTTCGCTGGATCGCTTTAAAACCCCATTGAACAGGGCCATTGAAGCCGATCAGTTGGAATATCCTTACCACATTTGCGATTTTAACGGTCGCGGATCGGAAATTGTCAAGGCTTTTGAAGCCAAGGAATTGACAAAATATTTGATTGATGGCGATGGCCGCATTGTGGCCGTATCAGGTTCTATTGATCAAATTACAAAGGCCCTCGAAAGATTAAAAAGAGGGTGATCAATTTCCAAGGAAAATTATTAAATTCGACCGTCTGTACCGTGCGATGCGGTACAGACGGTTATTTTTTATGCATTGTTTCTATTTGCCATGTAACTTATACCGTAGTTTTCTGCCACGGAAGCATGGATGTTTCTAGCGATAAAAACGGTTCTTCGTTTGAACTAAGTGAAAGGGCATCAAACTTGTAGTACAGATTTTTTAGAACAAATGAAACGAATAACATATTTTTTGCTGGTATTTGTATTATCAGCTTCGGTCTATTCACAAACAGTCGTGGGCTTTGAAATCGGGCAGAAGGCTCCGGAACTGTCCTTTCAATCTCCTACGGGCCAAACCATTGCCCTGTCGTCGCTGAAGGGGAAGCTGGTACTTATCGATTTCTGGGCCAGTTGGTGTGGCCCGTGCCGTGTCGAAAACCCCAACGTGGTTGCTGCCTACCAAACGTTTAAAGACAGGCAGTTCAAACAAGGCAAGGGCTTTACGGTTTATAGCGTGTCGCTTGATAAAAACAAAGAGGCTTGGGTGAATGCTATTGCCGCCGATAAACTTACTTGGGAATATCACGTAAGCGATTTGGGCGGATGGCAAAGCCAACCGGCTAAACTCTACGGGGTTAATTCTATACCTACCAATTATTTGATCGACGGCAACGGGATTATCTTGGCCAAAAACCTGCGCGGTGCAGTATTGTTAGCCGAGCTCCAAAAATACCAGAAATAACTATTAACACTTGACATTCCAAAAGGACAAGTGCAAGCTTGTCCTTTTTTTATGTGTCCCAATTATATGCTAGCTGCCAAAATGTCGCCGCCAAAGCAATGGCAAAATAATTGCATATCTTTGCGCGCCAATAAATAGCTAATAAAACAATCACATATGAGTAAGAAATCGCATCACGACACGACCAAAGATGAAGAAATGGCCGACAATGCATCGGATTCCATGACAGAACAACCGATTGCAGGGACAGCTGACGGGGATCCAATGGCCGGGGAACAACAGATTGCGGAAGAAACCCAGAAGGAACAGGCTAATTTTGGAGCTACCCTGAACGAGCTCAACCAAAAAATTGCTGATCTTAACGATAAACATTTAAGGCTTTCGGCCGAGTTCGAACAATTTCCGGAAGCGGACGCTGAAGGAAAAAATGGAGTTGACAAAATCGGCCGGCGAAGGAATCCTTAAAAGCATCCTTCCGGTGGTGGACGACTTTGAACGTGCATTGGCCCATTTGGAAGATGCCAAAGACCTTAATGCAGTGAAAGAAGGCGTCGGGTTGATTTATAATAAATTCAAAGATTTTTTGGTCGCGCAAGGCATTAAGGAAATCGAGGCCAAAGAAAAAAGTTTTGATACCGACTTGCATGAAGCCATTACCCAGATACCTGCCACGCAAGAGATGAAGGGCAAAGTGATCGATTGCGTGGAAAAAGGGTACCTGCTCAATGACAAAGTCATCAGGTTCTCGAAAGTGGTAGTAGGTATTTAACAAACACACAACCATGTCGAAAAGAGATTATTACGAAATACTTGAGGTGTCGAAAAGTGCGTCGCCCGAGGAGATAAAAAAAGCTTACCGCAAAAAGGCCATCCAGTATCACCCCGATAAAAATCCGGGCGACAAGGCGGCTGAAGAGAAGTTCAAGGAAGCGGCCGAGGCGTACGAAGTGCTTAGCAACCCCGAAAAGAAAAAACGTTACGACCAATTTGGTCATGCCGGTGTCGGTGGGGCGGCCGGGGGCGGCTTTGGTGGCGGTGGCATGAGCATGGACGATATATTTTCGCACTTTGGTGATATTTTCGGTGGCTTTGGAGGCTTTAGCGGGTTCGGAGGCTTTGGCGGGCAAACACGTGGCGGCCGACGGGTAAACAAAGGCACCAACCTCAGGGTAAAAGTGAAGCTTGACCTGAACGAAGTTGCCAATGGCGTGGAGAAGAAGCTCAAAGTAAAGAAATATGTGGAATGCAAGCATTGTAACGGTACCGGTGCGGCCGACGGGTCGAGTTACAGTACCTGTTCAACCTGTAGGGGCAGCGGGCAGGTCACCCGTATCTCGAACACCATTCTGGGACAAATGCAAACCACGAGTACCTGTCCTACCTGCGAGGGCGAAGGAAAAATCATCACCAACAAGTGTGTCCACTGTGCCGGTGAAGGCATTGTGAGGGACGACGAGGTAATCTCCATCAACATTCCCGCAGGTGTGGAAGAGGGGATGCAACTTTCGGTATCGGGTCGTGGCAATGCTGCCCGGCGCGGAGGAATCAACGGCGATTTGCTGGTGGTGATTGAAGAGGAAAAGCACCCCGAGCTGATGCGCGAAGGCAACGATTTGATTTATAATCTGTATTTAAGCGTGCCCGATGCTATTTTGGGGGCACCCGTTGAAATACCTACCATTGAGGGAAAAGTGAAGGTAAAAATCGACCCGGGTACGCAGCCGGGACGGATTTTGCGCTTAAGGGGCAAAGGGTTGCCCGAGGTGAACAGTTATGGAAAGGGTGACCTGTTGGTACGCATTAACGTGTATATTCCCAAAGATCTTTCGAAAGACGACCGCAAACTGGTTGAAAAGCTGAAAGAATCATCGTCGTTTACACCCGTGGCCGGAGCTGAAGAAGGAAGTTTCTTTAGCCGTATGCGCAACATGTTCGATTGAATTTTATTCGCCAAACTTGATCAAGAGCCCGGCGACACCGGGCTCTTTTATTTTATATCACCTTTAAAATCTACAAAATGGGACAATTAATCATCAATTCGCTAGATTCGGAAAGAATCCTTAGCCGTATCAAACAAGGCATCCCGGGGGCCAACGGTAATAAACCCGAAACGCTTGCGCTGATAGGCGAGCTCAAGAGAGGAAAAATCCTTGATCCTACGCAAATACCGGCCGATGTGGTGACCATGCATTCGGTGGTGCGCATCAAATATCTCGACAATGGAAAGACGTTTACTTTTCAATTGGTTTACCCCGAAGAGGCCAACGTGAAAGAAAAGAAAATATCCATTTTCGCGCCCACTGCGACCGCTTTACTGGGCTACCGAAAAGGAGATGTGGTAAAATGGAACGTTCCCGGCGGCGTAGCCAGTATTCTTATCGAGGACATCGAATACCAGCCCGAATCGGCCGGCGATTATCATCTTTAACATGCAACCCCTTTACCGTCCCGTTTACGGCGAAGGGGTTTTTCGTATGCCGTACGTCGTTATCGATTTGCTTTTTGTAGCAAAAATGTATGTTTGCCAAGCCATTTTATTAATTTTGTGGCCTTAAAACTTGTGAATCCCATGCTTGAAAGAATAAAATCGTTGATGGTCGAAGTCGATGCGTTTTCGGCCCAGAATGCCGACGAAGCCGAACAATTGCGTATCAAATATTTGGGCAAGAAGGGTTCTGTCACGTTACTGTTCGACGAGTTCAAGCTGGTTGACAAGGACCTGAAGCGTGCAGTGGGCAAAGAGTTGAACGATTTGAAAAATGCGGCGACCGAAAGTATCAATGCGTTGAAAGAGCGGTTTGAGCTGCAATCGCAAATGGGACAACAAAACGATCTGACCCGTCCCGGGGCGCCGTTTCCGCTGGGAGGACGCCATCCGTTATCGATTGTAAGGAATGAGATCGTGGATATTTTTGCCCGTCTGGGTTTTACCGTGGCAGAAGGGCCTGAGATAGAAGATGACTGGCATGTGTTTACGGCCCTTAACTTTCCGCTTGAACACCCTGCACGTGACATGCAGGATACTTTTTTCATCGCCAAAGATCCCGACGTCTTGTTGCGCACCCACACTTCATCGGTACAAATACGTGTGATGGAAAAAACACAGCCCCCCATTCGGGCGCTGTTTCCCGGCCGCGTGTTCCGAAACGAAGCCATATCGGCACGTGCGCATTGCATCTTTCATCAGGTAGAAGGATTGTACATCGATAAAAACGTTTCGTTTGCCGATTTAAAACAGACTTTGCTTTATTTTGCCAAGGAAATGTTTGGGGCCGATACCCGTATCCGTTTGCGGCCGTCGTTTTTCCCGTTCACCGAACCATCGGCAGAGATGGACATCTCGTGTTCGCTGTGTGGCGGAAAAGGGTGCAATGTGTGCAAGCACACCGGTTGGGTAGAGATTTTGGGTTGCGGCATGGTCGATCCCAATGTCTTGGAATACTGCCATATCGATGGCAAAGAATATACAGGGTTTGCTTTTGGCATGGGTATTGAACGTATTACCATGCTCAAATACCAAATAAAGGACATCCGTCACTTCTTTGAGAATGACGTACGGTTCCTCGAGCAATTCAAAGCTGCTTATTAAACAAGCGATATGCAAGATATTGCCCTGCTATTTGTCCATTTAGCAGGGCTTTCTTTTTTGGTCGAACATCTTGCCGGCTACATTGTTTCTCCAATCAAAAAACTTACATCGCGGTCCCATGAAAACCGGAAAAATTCCCCAAATCTATTGTCACAGCCTGTTTGGTTATTCGAGATACGAAACCGTGGAAGTAAAAATAGGACAAACAGCCGTTGGCGGCCGCAATCCCGTGCGCGTGCAAAGTATGACCACCACCGGCACGATGGATACCGAAGCCACGGTGCAACAGGCCATGCGTATTTTTGATGCGGGCGGTGAATTGGTGCGCATCACTGCCCAAGGACGGCGCGAAGCCCTCAATCTGGAACAAATCCGAACGGAACTTCGCCTGAACGGGTACAAAGGGCCGTTGGTGGCCGATATTCATTTTAACCCCAATGCGGCCGAAGTTGCGGCCGCACTCATTGAGAAAGTACGCATCAATCCGGGCAATTTTGCATCGGGAGCAAAGAAATTCCGGGAACATGATAGCTCTGACGAGGCGTGGCAGGAGGGGATTGAGATCATTAAAGAAAAATTGTTGCCGTTTTTGGAGATTTGCAAAGAACATGGTACGGCCATCCGCATCGGAGTGAACCATGGATCGCTGTCGGATCGCATTATGAGCCGGTTTGGCGACACGCCCGAAGGAATGGTCGAATCATGTATGGAATACCTGCGCATTTGTCAAAGTGTGGATTTCCACCGTATCGTGCTTAGCATAAAAGCAAGCAATACACGCATTATGGTACATACTGTGCGTTTACTGGTGGCCACTATGGCGGCCGAGGGGATGGCTTACCCGCTTCATTTGGGCGTAACGGAAGCCGGCAATGGTGAAGATGGGCGAATTAAATCGGCCGTGGGCATTGGTGCTTTGCTGGCCGATGGAATCGGGGACACTATCCGGGTCAGCCTTACTGAAGATCCTGAGCTGGAAATACCCGTGGCCCGGAAATTGGTAAACCATTTCAACCCAATGTCCGTTTCGGATATCGAACCGGTAGTACCGATTGGTTTTACGCCTTACCAATACAATCGGTTAAAGACCAAAGCTGTTCTCCAGATTGGAGGGAACAATTTGCCAGTGGTGATCCAGGAGGTTACCGATCCGTCGTCTCCCATCTTGTCGGTTGCCGATGCCCCCGATTATTTTTTCACTACTGTCCCCCGATTGGCCTCGGAATTGGCCGGGAAAGGCAAAAACTGCATCGTCCCGATTGATATTTACAAGCAATTAGGGACGCAAAGTGTGTTGTATCCCTTGGTCAATATCTCCGAGATCTGCTACGTCGACAAATCGGAACCGTTTTTTCTTTTGCTCGGTTTATCTGATCTAACGGACGAATTGATTGCTTTTCTCAGGGAATGCCGTTCGGTCGTTATTCTGGCCCGGTCGACCCATACAAACGTTTTGGCCGAAATGCGCGCTTTTATATGGAGAATGCACGGCAAAGGCATTGATTTCCCCATTGTGTTGCATCGCGATTACAGAGCGGGAAATGCGGAAGATTTGCAGGTAACCATTGGTGCCGAACTGGGGGTATTGTTTCTCGACGGAATGGCCGACGGAGTGTTTGCTACCGGCCGGCATATTGATGAAAAAGTACTGCTTTCTGCCCAATTTGGCTTGTTGCAAGCATCACGGGTGCGTTTCTCAAAAACCGAGTACATATCATGTCCCGGATGTGGTCGGACTTTATTTGCCCTTCAGCATGTCACCGAAACCATCAAGCAACGCACATCGCACCTAAAAGGCCTGAAAATAGGGATTATGGGATGCATCGTCAACGGCATCGGCGAGATGGCTGACGCCGATTACGGTTATGTAGGATCGGGCCCGGACAAAGTATCGCTTTTCAAGCAAAAGGAACTGGTAAAACGGAATATTCCGACCAATGAAGCATTGGACGAGCTTATAGCCCTGATAAAAGAGAACGGTGATTGGGTAGAACCCTGATTTTTTGTTAATGATTTGTCATCCCAGCCGTTAAATATTTTTTGGTAAGCTATTGATGTTTTTTTAAATTGCATAGCTGAACCTAAGCTCTAATTGCATGAAACGCTTTTTACTCATCTGTACATTCATATTGTCGGCCATTGGTTCCCTGTTTGCGGGCGAAATGGTTTTAAGGGGCACTTACCAGGGCGACAATCTTTACGTGAAAAACCCATTTGCTTCATCGGGAGTCGGTTTTTGCGTGTACGAGGTCACGGTAAACGGGGCAACCTCCACCGACGAGATCAACTCGAGTGCGTTCGAGATCGACCTGTCCGTTTATGGGTTTAAGATTGGTGATGAGGTTTTGGTGGCCATCCGTTACAAAGATGACTGTCTGCCCAAAGTCCTTAATCCGGATGTGCTGAGTCCCAAAGCCACGTTCAATGTACAAAGCATCAAAATAGAAGGTGAAAGATTGGTTTGGAGCACCCTTAACGAATCGGGCAGACTACCGTTTATTGTGGAACAGTTCCGTTGGAACAAATGGGTGAAGGTGGGGGAACTGGAAGGTAAAGGCGCGCCGGGAAGCAATTCGTATTCCGTTCCGTTGCGTTTTCATTCCGGAGAAAACCGGTTTAGGGTTAGGCAAACCGATTCAAAAAGCAAATCAAAACTTTCGCCGGAGGTTACGTTGACCGCTGCAATACCGGAAGTGACTTTTACCCCTGAAAGGGTTGACGATTTGATTTCTTTTTCATCCCCTACCATGTACGAGATTTACGACGAATACGGAGGAATTGTGTTCAAGGGGTATGGATCATCGGTGAAAGTTGCCGGGTTGCAAAAAGGCAGGTACTACATCAATTACGATAATAAGATGGAACGATTTACCAAAAAGTGACTTTTCGGATTTTGACGGAACATTGTTACCAAATGACATGAAAATGAACCGGGAAAGGAGTTTTCCGGTTTTTTTATTCCGCAAATTCAATCCATTGCCAACAAATCAACTATTTTTACGGGCTCAATAGCAATCAATACACTAGTAACCAATCGTATTACATACAGACAGAACATCAACTTTTATGGCACGACAAAAACGAATCCGGATAGCAGAGGTGCTCAGGTCCGGTCAAATAGGGGCAGAAATTATCGTAAAGGGTTGGGTAAGAACGCGCCGGGGAAACAAACAGGTTAATTTTATTGCGTTAAACGATGGTTCGACCATCCATAACCTCCAGGTGGTGGTGGACATGGAGAAGTTTTCGGAGGAATTGTTGAAGAAAGTCAGCACCGGTGCGGCTATTGGTGTGGTGGGCGAAGTTACCCCATCGCAGGGAAGCGGCCAGAAAGTTGAATTGCTGGCCAAAGAAATCGACGTGATTGGCGAGTGCGACGTGAACGATTACCCTTTGCAACCCAAAAAACATTCGCTGGAGTTTTTGCGCGAAATAGCCCATTTACGTTTTCGGACCAACACGTTCAGTGCCATTGCCCGTGTCCGCCATTCAATGATTTTTGCGGTACACAGTTTCTTCTCGTCAAAAGGTTTTTACAACATACATACGCCCATTATTACCGCATCTGATGCCGAAGGGGCAGGAGAGATGTTCCAGGTAACCACATTAAGCTTGGATAACCCTCCGCGTACCGACAACGGGCAAATCGATTACAGCCAGGATTTTTTCGGACGTTCGGCCAATCTTACGGTGTCAGGCCAGCTGGAAGGCGAATTGGCAGCCACGGCATTATCGGAAATTTATACGTTCGGTCCCACGTTCCGTGCCGAGAACTCAAACACATCGCGCCATTTGGCCGAGTTTTGGATGATTGAGCCCGAAATGGCTTTTTGCGAGTTGGAAGATAACATGGATATTGCCGAGGAGTTTCTAAAATACCTTATTAAATATGCCCTCGACAACTGTATCGACGATTTACAATTCCTTAGCCAGCGCTTGCAAGAAGAGGAGAAAGGCAAAAAAGAAGAGGAACGCTCAATGGAACTGATAGAGAAGCTGAGGTTTGTGCTCGATAATAGCTTTGTCAGGCTTAGCTACACCGAAGCCATTGAAATACTAAAAGAGTCGAAGCCGAACAAAAAGGGGCAGTTCAAATACCAGATTACTGGTTACGGTTCAGATCTCCAAAGCGAGCATGAGCGTTACTTGGTTGAGAAACATTTTAAAAAGCCTGTGATCTTGACCGATTATCCCAAAGAGATCAAGGCGTTTTATATGAAGCTGAATCCTGATAACAAAACCGTGAGGGCCATGGATGTGTTGTTCCCCCAAATTGGTGAGATTATCGGAGGTTCGCAGCGCGAAGAAAATTATGACAAGCTGGTGGCACGTATGGAAGAAATGCACGTTCCGGTGAAAGAGATGTGGTGGTATCTGGACACACGGAAGTTTGGGTCGGTACCCCACAGTGGATTTGGATTGGGATTCGAGCGCCTAATGCTTTTCGTGACCGGCATGGGCAATATCCGCGACGTAATTCCGTTCCCCCGTACACCAAAGAATGCAGAGTTTTAAGTTAGTTCTCAATTAATTCACGCTAAAGGGTGTTCGAAAGGATACCCTTTAGTGTTTTTCATTTTAGGATGCCCAAAAACTTCTGCTGATTTTGGTTCGGTTCATATATGGCCCATCTGATTTTGCCCACTTTGGGTTTTATATGTGTTGGATCTACCAATGTGCAGTTTTTTTACCTTGCAGGTGATATTTGGTCTTGTATCCATGTTTTATTCATTTTCAGGCAATACGGGGTAAAGTCTTATACGTGTTCCATACCCGCCGATTGTCTTTTTAATAACTACAGGGAATCATTATTTTCATTGTGTTGTTAGTATTCATGCACGGTACAAAAATGGAGATTTTCTACGAAGGGCCGAACATGGTAATTTGATCTGGACAATACATATTTACATCCATCCCGGTTATTTCATTACAGACCCGATAGCTATGAAAAGAATATATTGTACTGTTTTTAAGATATTGATCCTGGCCTTTCTGCTTTCTTCGTGCAAAAAAATAGAAGAATACAACCAAAAACCGGAATTGGAGTCTTTGCAACAGGGATTAAGGACTTGTACGGCACTGGGGTATTGTACCTCCATTGCCGTTTCGGCCATTAAAGGCGAAGCTTTGCCCGATAACGTGGTCCATGATCAAAGTACCGGACTTATTTACGTTCACGTTGATGCCCGGTATCCTTTGCCGTTCAATCGAAACATCGGCGACGTCATTATTGCCATTTTACCAGGCAATAACGGCGCCGGGTTAATGTCTGTTTTGTTTGCCGATATCGACATCCTTGGCGGAAAAACAAAACTATATGGTTTATACGCAGTTCCGTTTATTGACGAAGGGGAAAATGGCGTGACGGCAATGTTCCTCAGCCAGGATATCATCGTGGGAAACGGTTCTGATACTATTTTAAATATAGGTAATATCACCGGCATCAGATTCAACGAAAAGATAGCCCGGTTGGATCGGGAAAAAACGTCGGATCCGTTTGTCGCCATAAAACAAAATGTATGGATGATCAACATTGACCAAAACTTCTCTTCCGATAATATTTATGATGATGATATTGTTATAAACGGGGGCGGACAAATAGTGGAAGCCAAAGGAGCGTCGGGAGGCATTGTTTACCATGCAATGATCGACACCAGAGTCAACTATTCCGATTGCCAACTGAATCCGATAGATGGCTATGCACTTTCCCAGAATTTTAAGATTGGCGGCAATACCTTTGTCGATCTTGGAAATTCCTTGCTCAGTTTCCGAAAAACCTGTAACGGACAGGCCCATGTGGATATTAGTTTGGGCAAATACTTGGGATACAACAATAAATATATTGACTTAAACTTATATTGATCAAGAAAAGCCGATCAACACCCTGTTCACAAAACAAAAACCCGCTACAGCTTGCTGCAGCGGGTTTTTCTTGTGTTTTATTCTAACAGCTGGCTCACTTCACTTCCATTCAGTGTTGCGCATATCGCCCGACCTGGCAAATTCGCTGTGCATGTTAAATGCAGAAGCCAATGTATGTGGGGTGTGTGCGTTGCCGGCCAGTTTTATGTAATCCCACAACAGCTCTTTGTAATCGGGGTGTACACAATTGTCAATGATGGCTTCGGCGCGTTCGCGCGGGGATTTGCCACGTAAATCGGCCACGCCTTGTTCGGTAATTATCACTTTTACCGAGTGTTCGCTGTGGTCGTGGTGGCTGACCAATGGTACAATGGTCGATATTTTTCCTCCTTTTGCCACCGACGGGCAAGTGAAGATTGAGAAAAATGCGTTGCGGGTGAAATCGCCCGATCCACCTAAACCATTCATCATTTTGGTTCCCAGCACGTGCGTGCTGTTGATGTTGCCAAAAATATCGGCTTCGAGAGCCGTGTTGATGGTGATTAATCCCAAACGGCGTACCAGTTCGGGGTTGTTGGATATTTCCTGGGGACGGAGGATCAGCTTGTCTTTAAAAAAGTCAAGGTTGCCATAGATGTCATCCAACACAGGACCCGATACGGTAAGCGAACAACCGCTGGCAAACACACAATTGCCTTCTTTCATCAGTTGTATCACTGAATCCTGTATTACTTCAGTGTACATGGAAAAAGGAGGAATGTCGGGATTGGCGCCCAGTGAGCCCAGCACGGCATTGGCAATGTTGCCCACGCCCGATTGAATGGGCAAAAATTCTTTGGGCAGTGTGCCGTTTTTTATTTGGCTGGCCAAGAACTCGGCCACATTATCTCCGATTTTTTGGGTCACGGGATCAGCGGGGGCAAATCCGCCCACTTGGTCGGGGCGGTTGGTCTCCACAATGCCCACGATTTTTTTGGGGTCGACATTCAGGATTGGGCTGCCTGCACGATCGCGCACGGTGTAAATGGGGATCTCCTTGCGAAAAGGAGGATCAAGGGGTTCATAAATGTCGTGCAACCCTAAGAGTGTTTTGGGGTGGCGGCTGTTCAGTTCAATAATGATTTGATCGGCCAGTTTGGCAATCGTCGGTGCAATCCCTACTCCCGAGGTTAGCAGGATACCTCCTTCGTCGGTCACGTCGGCAGCTTCGATCACTGCGGTTTTTATTTTGCCCAGAAAACCATAACGGAGCTCTTGTGCAAGTTGCGACAAATGCATGTCGAAATATTTGGTTTCGCCGCTGTTCAGTGAAGCTTTTAAAGCATCGTTCGATTGATAGGGCGTGCGGAACGAAATGGCATTGGCCCGTGCCAGTTCCCCGTCGAGCGAGTCGCCGGTGGACGCACCGGTTATCACCCCGATTTTGAACTCCTTGCCTTTGGCATGCTCCTCGCGAGCTTTGGCAGCAATGGCACCAGGCACCACTTTGGGTGCACCCGCGGGGGTAAACCCGCTAAATCCAACAATATCGCCGTGGTTGACGAATGACGCGGCCTCTTCGGCAGTAATCAATTTATAGCGCATAATTTAAAGATTGTAGTACTTTCCAATATTTAAAGGGCTTGCAAAAATAAAATATTTCACCCACTTAATAAGCCGTAAAATAATGGTTTAAAAACATATATACTCATTATTGCCATGCAGGGGGAAGAATAATCGATATAAGTTGTTGAGTACTGGTAAATTACTTAAAGTTCTTTTTGCAACAAAACACAGTGGTTATCTGTTTTGCTAACGAAGACGATATTGTTATGACCAAAATTAGCCAGCTCAGAAAAGATTACGGACAAGGACAATTGCAAAGACCGAACCTGGACCCAAGCCCTTTTGCCCAATTCAGGGAATGGCTGAACGAAGCCATTGACCAGCGGGTAATGGAGCCCACGGCAATGTGCCTTTCGACCGTCGACAATAATGGAATGCCACATTCACGCGTCGTGTTGCTGAAAGACCTGACCGACAATGGCTTTACGTTTTTTACCAATTACCTGAGCGATAAAGGCAAACAAATGGAACAAAACCCGAAGGTCGCGCTTAATTTCTTTTGGGCCGAACTGGAGCGTCAGGTAAGAATTACGGGCGTGGTCGAGAAAACGCCAGAGGATGTGAGCGATAACTATTTTGCTTCCCGTCCGCCGGCAAGCAAGCTGGGGGCGTGGGCTTCGCCACAGAGCCAACCTGTCGATGACAAATTTGTAGCTCAGGAATTTGAAAGATTGTCCAATCAAATGGGTGATCAGAAAATAAAACGGCCGCCCCACTGGGGAGGATACCAGGTGGTCCCCCTCACGTTTGAATTCTGGCAAGGAAGGACCAGTCGCTTGCACGACCGTTTCCGGTATTCGATAAACCAACAGGGGCAATGGCACATCGAGCGTTTAGCGCCCTGAATGTTTCGTGAGGGCATGGAACACTTCTTCGAGAGAGCGTACCTGGCGGTTCAGACCTAACAATACCCGGTTCTGCGACACAGCTAAATGAAAAAGCCGGGGACGAATGTCTATCTGGTCGGAGCTTTTCAGCTGGAATTCGGTTGGCGATAGCTGCTCAACGGATACGACTCCGGGCAACGAAAGCAAAAGTTCCGTGTTGATTGGATGGTCGAATTCCACATTCACGGTCATTTCATTTTTAAAGGTCGATGCCGAGAGCATATCAGCTTTGTCATCGGCCACAATATGCCCTTTGTCGATGATGATGACACGCTGGCAAATGGCTTGTACCTCTTGCATGATATGGGTGGATAGCATCACGGTCTTTTCTTTGCCCAGATTACGGATCAATTCGCGTACCTCCACAATCTGGTTGGGATCGAGGCCGGTGGTGGGCTCATCGAGGATAAGTACTTTGGGGTCGGGCAATAGTGCTTGTGCCAGCCCTACCCGTTGACGGTATCCTTTTGACAAAGCTCCGATCTTTTTATGTCTTTCTACCCCCAATCCGGTCACATCAACCATGTCGTTCACACGTTTGGTGTTTTTTTTAAGGCCGTAAAGACCCGACACAAACAGGAGATATTCCATCACGTACATGTCGAGATAGAGGGGATTGTGTTCGGGTAGATAACCAATGATCCGTCTCAATTCAAGCGGATTGTCGGACACATCGATGCCGCATACCTCGGCTTTGCCTGCTGTTTGGGGCAGGTATCCGGTCAAAATTTTCATCATGGTCGATTTTCCGGCGCCATTAGGGCCCAGAAAACCTACTATTTCCGAATCCTCCACACTGAACGACACATTGTCGAGGGCCTTTTGCGAACCGTATACTTTTTGTATATCGAGTGCTTTTATCGACATGGCTAAGATGTTTTTGAATGGAATCCAAAAATAAGGGATTTACCGTAAGAGTTGATCAAATCCACAAAAAACCCCGGCACAAAAGCCAGGGCAATGATATAAGGGTACAAAAGTGTTCAGTTATTCCACCACCCTTATTTCGCTGGTGACGGGAATGGCCAGTTTGTACAATGCAGCCACACCGCAATATTTATCCTGGCTCATGCTGACGGCTTTCTCTAATTTGTCCATTGGCAGGTTTCTGCCTTTAAATTGGTAGACGATGTGGATATTTTCGTAGTACTTGGGATGTTCATCTTTGGTGTTTCCTTCGATCATCATCTCAAAATCGTCTACATCCACCCTCATCTTTTTAAGAATGGATACCACATCCATGCCCGAGCAGCCGCCCAATGCGGCCAATTGCAACACTTTTGGGCGCGTGCCTTTGTTTTCGCCTCCCGAATCGGCATCGGCATCCATCACCAGTTTGTGGCCATACAACTCAGTCTCGAAAGCCATATTTCCTGTCCATTTTACGTTTATTGACGCTTTCATATGTTTGGATAATATATTAGTTGTCGGAATCAAAATGCAAGGCCCAAGGGTTTGTTCATGTGTCCCAGAAAGAAATCGCCAGTTACTTTCGCCCGGTCTTTTGGGAAACGTCAGTAGAAGCTGTTGGCCGGTGTTAGCTTTAGATGACATCTATCCTGATAACTAGCCATTGATCTCAAAAATTCAGGCTGGCAATTGGCTTAAATATTATTTTTCTGTGATTGAACTGATTTCCGTCCTTGGTTGTTATATTTTTTATAATTTAACATCAGCAATAATGTACCCTTAAAAAGTTCATGTCGAATAAACGGAATTGGCATGACAAATGTTCCGTTTTAAATATATACTTTCGTACGCATTTTACAGAAAGCGTCATAGAACAGTCGTTTAAGAGCACTAAGAAACAACAAAGCATTGAATAACCCATGAAAAACCTTCAAAGCGTCCCCTATGAAGAGGATATTAATCTTCAGGACATTGAGATTTTTAAAGGTCTTTCTAAGCCAGAGCTGGATAAGTTGCACGATACCATGGTGTGCACACTTTTTAAGAAAGGATCGATCATTTACCACGAAGGTAGCCGAATTAACGGTACATACGTGGTGGTGCAGGGAATTTTAAAAATATATAAAACAGGTTTCGACGGTAAAGAGCAGATTATCCGTTTTGCCAAGCTTGGCGATTTGATCGGTTTCCGGTCCGTGATCAGTGACGAACTGGCCTGTACCACCGCTAAAGTGGTAAACGATGTGGTGTTGTGCTACATTCCGGGCGATGAGTTGACGCATTTGATCAAAGAGAGCCCGGAATTTGCCATGAACCTGATGAAATTGACGTGCAGGGAATTGGGCGAGTCGAACAAGTTTTTGACGGATATTGCCCAAAAAACCGTGCGCGAACGGTTGGCCGAGGTATTGCTGTTGTTGATGGATACGTTTGATGTAGAGTCCGATGGCACGTTGAAGATCTCGCTTACCCGTGAAGAACTGGCCAACATGGTGGGAACAGCTACCGAATCGGTCATCAGGTTGTTGTCGGAATTTAAGGCCGATCGTTTGATCGAGCTTAACGGGCGAAAAGTGAAACTGTTGAATATACCCAGATTGATAAAAATCGGGAATGTTTATGTGTGACTAAGCACCGAAAGACTTTTTTGTATAAAAAATCCCCAGGTACCTCTGTCCGGCACGTATCTGGGGATTTTATTATGGTGTTTGTGGTTAGCTATCTGGAGCTTTTGGCCTTTTCCAATGCATTCGTTACCGATGCTTTGAACAGATTGTACGACCATGTGGCGCCCGAGATGGCATCGACCGATTCCAGTTTTTGGTATTTGAGAAGACTATCGGGATATGACCGGATACCTTTCCAGTCGTTTCTGCATTGATCGACATACAGATCATTCCCTGCAAAATACTTTTCGTAGGTGCCATCAAAATTGACATGTTTATCGGAATCACGTACCACAAAATCGATGTGGGTGATTTTTCCGTTTTCGATCTTTATCGTGGTTATGCCATAATATGGTTCATCGGTGTAGATCGATCGTGAAATGCCTCGGAAGGAACCGTTTCTAATCTGCAAAAACGAAAATGCCATCAGCATTGTCAGTGTTACTGGAAGAATTGCTCTTTTAATCATGTTGGTAAACTTTAGGGGTAGAATTTAAACAAATGACATCTCAGCGGTTAGAAACCCTTACCGTAGTCATTATCTATCGGTAATTATTTTCGCCATAACAGATTTTCCGGATCAATTCCCGAATTTCGCAATTCATCCGCCCATTTTCGCAGTTCGTCGATTTTCCGTTGGGTCACCTGTCCCGGTTGCTTACTTTTGAAGCATTAAAAACCAGAACAGATGAAAACACATAAGCACAGAAGTCGTTTTGCACTTGGCGTCGTACTCATTGCCATCGGATTTGTGTATTTGGCCGGTAATTTCGGCATGATCTCGGAACCATTGTTCGATGTACTTACCAGCTGGCCAATGATATTGGTGGCCATCGGGTTGCTTAACTTTGCGAAGAGGCAATATACCCCGGCCTTTATCCTTTTTGGTGTAGCGTCGTTTTTTCTCCTTCAAAAGTTTACCGATGTGGACATATGGCGCTATTGGCCTATTCTTTTGGTATTTATTGGATTGGTATTGATATTTAACCGGCGAAGCAACACTTTGCATTGCGAACCCGTCATGAACCAAAACTCACAAGATGTCATCGATGACGTGGCACTTTTTGGAGGATCGGTCTCGCAAGTGGAATCGCAGAATTTTAAAGGCGGTAAAATCACTGCCATATTTGGCGGGAGCGAGATGCACTTTGCCCGTGCGAAAATGAGCGAAGACGGTGCTGTGCTCGATGTGGCGGCCATTTTTGGCGGCGTAAAACTTGTGGTTCCGCGCGATTGGAACGTAAAGCTGGAAGTGACTAGCATTTTTGGCGGATTTACCGACAAACGCTTGTATATAAACGATGCTGCGCCCAGTGCAAAAACGTTGTGGATAAAAGGTGCGGCCGTCTTTGGTGGAGGAGAATTGACCAACGCCTGAGACACATTAAGAACACATTAACCCTGAACAATCATGTTGCATCCGTTTTTCAACCAATCAAGGACCATCTACTGTTATCTTGCCGGATGGGGGGTTTTGGTACTAGGACATTGGATGGTGTTGTACACTGTTGAGCAATTCGGCCTATGGGTTGCGTTGGCCGATTCATTGGTGTACAATGGTATATTTCTGGCCTTAAGTCTTAGTTTGTGGTTTCCATTGACTTATGCGGATAAGGCTGACAACCGGTGGATGCAGTTGAGTAATCATTTCATTGTATTTGTCACATATCTGGGGATTTGGGTCGCTACATCATGGGGATTATCGGTATGGATGCTTCGCGGCGAAGCCCATTATGCAGAATTTGCCAACAAAGCCTTGGTATTTCGGATTATTTGGGGAACGATGATGTGGCTTTTTCTTGCGGTTCTTTACCATGCATTGGACATTTATAAGGATCTGGAAGAGAAAAAGCAGCAGGAGATACACACCAAAAAGTTGTTGAAAGAAGCTGAACTCAAAGCGTTAAAGGCACAACTTAACCCGCATTTCCTGTTCAATAGCCTCAACTCCATCAGCTCGCTTACCATTACCGATCCCGATAAAGCACGTGAAATGGTCAATAAGCTGAGTGATTTTTTAAGGCAATCGCTACGGTCTCACAACGATACGCTACATCCTTTGCGAGATGAGTTGGCCAATATGGAACGTTATCTCGAGATTGAACGGATTAGGTTCGGAGACCGGTTATGGAGCGAGTTTGAGATAGATGACCGTTGTGAACATACGACCTTGCCCGCCATGTTGCTTCAACCGTTATACGAGAATGCCGTAAAACATGGTGTGTATGAAAGTATTGAGCCAGTAAGCATACGTACCTTCTGCCAGATGAACAACGATTGCCTGGAAATATCCATTATCAACAATTACGATCCCGAAGCCATTGCCCGTAAAGGCGAAAGCGTAGGGTTGGAGAATGTACGCAACCGTTTGCGAATGCTTTACCATACGGATGGGTTGATACAGGTAATACGTGAAAACCACCATTTTGAAGTGATGTTGACCATTCCCCAAACCGTTCACCATGAACAGTAAAGCATACAAAGCGATAATTGTGGACGACGAACTTTTGGCCAGGCAAATCGTGGAATCGTACCTTGGTGCCTATCCGCAAATAGAAATTGTGGCCCGGTGCGCCAATGGATTTGAAGCACTAAAAGCCGTTCAGGAGCAGAGGCCCGACATAATGTTTCTTGACGTGCAAATGCCAAAAATTACCGGCATCGAGCTGCTTGAAGTAATGGACAATCCTCCGGCCGTGGTGTTTACTACCGCCTACGACGAGTTTGCCATTAAAGCCTTTGAAATGAACGCGGTGGATTACCTGATGAAGCCCTTTGCAGCCGAAAGGTTCCGTAAAGCTGTTGACAAAGTATTGGATCGTTTGGCGCAAAACCAGCCGGTGTGGCAACCTTTTGGGGCATTATCCAACGAAAGTGGAGAGACTGAGCTGACCCGCATCGTGGTAAAAAGCGGTGCCAATATCAGGGTCATTCCCGTTGACGACATTCTTTTTATTGAAGCACAGGAAGATTATGTGATGGTGCATACCGACAAAGGGCATTACATGAAATCGCAAACCATGGGGCATTACGAAACCCATTTGCCCGCCGCTAAATTTGTACGTATCCATCGTTCGTATATTGTCCATATTGACCGGATTGAACGCCTCGAGGCATACGATAAAGAAACTTACTTGGCCGTTGTGGCGTCCAACCACAAACTTAAAGTCAGCCGCACGGGGTATAAAAAGCTGAAAGAAACGTTGAAATTTTAAATAACCACTTAAATTTTGGGTTTCACGACGTTTATTTGTCACCAGTTTTAGCAAACGTCAATGGAATATTTCCACCGATTATCACACGCAGGACATCTTTGGCGGAACATGTTGATCAAAATTAAACGGTTCCCGGGTTGTACCGACAAAACACCCGTTCTGCGCCCCTGTTCACCTGCAATTTGGTATATTTGTAACAGCCAAATGTTTTTCCTCGGTGAAGAGATCGTTGGGAAAACTGTTTGCATTGCTGTCATCTTATTGCATAAAAGTGAAAGTACACTCAGGTACAGAAGGATTTACACCAACCAAAGCCGTGGTAACCATTGGCATGTTCGATGGGCTGCATAAGGGCCATCGGCTGCTGTTGCAACAAACTGTTGATAATGCCGGGCGAATTGGCGGGGAATCGGTTGTTATCACGTTTTGGCCCCATCCTCGTTTGGTTTTGGGAAAGGATAACGGGAGCATGCGCTTTTTAACTTCATTGGAAGAGCGTACCCTTATGTTCAGTCGCCAAGGGATCGACCATTTGGTGATCCTTCCATTTACCAAAGAATTGGCGGCACTCACGGCCCGTCAGTTTATTCAACAAATATTGATCAGCCAAATTGGGATGGTTCATTTAGTCGTTGGCTTTGATCACCGTTTTGGCAGCGATGGGCACTTACAATCCCCTAATTACGAGAATTATAGTCACGAGTATGGATTTGGCGTCACACGCGTGGATGCTGTAATGGCCAACGGCGTCAAAGCCAGTTCGTCGACCATCAGGCAACTGCTTGGACAAGGCCGCATTGAGGCCGCCAATGTCTTGTTGGGATATCCGTATACCGTTACCGGGCGCGTGGTTGGGGGGCAGCGTTTGGGCCGCACCATTGGCTATCCCACGGCCAATATCGAAGTGGGGGAAACGGCCAAGCTGATCCCGCTCGACGGAGTGTACGCATGCCGCGTGCGTGTGCTGGGCCGTAAATTCAATGGAATGTTGAACATCGGTTACCGGCCAACCGTGAGCAAACAGCTTGATTTCAGGACTATCGAGGTCCATTTGCTTGATTTTACCGACGACATTTACTCAGAAGAAGTATCGGTGGAGTTTGTGGCCCGGGTACGCAACGAAATGCAGTTTCAGGGTGTCGAGGCATTAAAGGCACAGCTAATGCGGGACGAGAAAACCATCCGGGATTTGCTTTCACAATAATTCATGAAAATATTTGGATATCTTTACCAAACGAACAAAAACATTAGGCCTTATGCGTGCCATTGCACTTTTGCCATTTGTCATATTTGCTTCCATATTGTCGGCCCAAGTGCCAAAATCATCCGTTGAAGGGATGAAGATCATTTTTTCCGATAGTTTTTCAGAAAAGAGCCTTGGTTTATACCAATTTTCCGATTCGTCGCAATGGGTAGTGACAAAAAATGGCAAATCGGGCAAAGACATGAAATGTATGGGTGGCGGCGCCGATTTATCAAAAACCTTTATTCCCTCTGAAATGGCATTGATAAAAGGACTCGAGGTCGGGGACTTTGTCATGGAGTTCGATTTTGTACAACGCGGCAAAGATTTCAATCTTCGCGATGTGTGTGTGATATATGGTTATGCAGACGCCAATACCTTTTATTTTGCCCAGGCTGCATCAGAAGAGACCAAATACACACATAATACGTTTAGCGTTGAAAATGGCAAGCCGCGGAAAATAGGGACGTCCAGAAACCAAGGCGTGCTTTGGGATTATGAAAAATGGCAGTCCGTTGTGCTGGTTCGTCAAACCGCGACCCGTTCCGTTCAGCTTTATGTAGATGGCCAACTGGTGGTCGAGACTGCAGCCGATGAAGGCAGGTCCGGGCTTATCGGAATTGGAACGTTTGGTTCGGAGTTTAAAGTAGACAACTTAAAAGTCTGGGCTCCGGATAACAAATAATTTAAACCAACCATTCCTATCCATATGGCCCTCAATTACGTTTGGATCGCATTTTTCTTTATTGCCTTTGTGGTAGCTCTGGTTAAACTGATCTTTTTTGGCAATGTGGATGTATTCAGCCAGATTATGGGCGCCACGTTCGATTCGGCCAAAACAGGTTTTGAGATCTCGTTGGGACTTACCGGTGTGTTATCGTTGTGGATGGGCATTATGAAAATCGGCGAACAAGGGGGCATGGTCAACGTGCTCTCACGGATCATGGGGCCATTGTTCAGTAAGCTTTTCCCCGACCTTCCGAAAAACCATCCGGCTTATGGCAGCATTATGATGAACCTTGCCGCCAACATGCTGGGCCTCGATAATGCAGCCACGCCCATGGGGCTCAAGGCCATGACCGAGATGCAACATACCAATCCCCAAAAGGATATGGCCAGCAATCCGATGATCATGTTTTTGGTCCTCAATACTTCGGGGCTAACCATTGTGCCCGTAAGCATCATGGTATACCGTGCACAATTAGGGGCAGCTAATCCGTCGGACGTGTTCCTGCCTATTCTGCTGGCGACGTTTTTCAGTACAATGGTCGGGCTGATAGCGGTGGCGGTGATGCAGCGTATCAACCTGTTCGACAAAACCATATTGGCGTGGTTGGGGGGAATGATGTTGGGTGTGTGCGGATTGATTTATTGGCTGCAATCACTCCCGCAGGATGAAATGAACGCAGTTTCATTGTTGGTTTCCAATGTGCTGTTGTTCTCGATTATCATTGGTTTTATACTTATGGGCGTTCGAAAGCGCATTAATGTGTACGATGCTTTTGTGGAAGGTGCGAAAGAAGGATTTACCATCGCAGTGAAAATCATTCCCTTTCTGATAGCCATGCTGGTGGCCATTGCTGTGTTCCGTGCATCGGGGGCCATGGATTTTTTGGAAGATGGCATTCGTGTTATTGTAGCCGGCCTGGGGTTTAATACCGATTTTGTGGAAGCGCTTCCCACCGCACTGATGAAGCCCCTTAGCGGTAGTGGCGCCCGAACGCTGATGGTCGATTCGATGAAGGCCCATGGAGCCGATTCATTTGTGGGGCGCCTTTCATGCATGTTTCAGGGCGCTTCGGATACAACATTTTATATATTGGCCGTTTACTTCGGTTCCGTGGGTATCAAGCGTACTCGTTACGCCCTTTCATGCGGGCTGCTGGCCGATTTGGCAGGAGTGGTGGCCGCTATATTTTTAGGGTATCTGTTTTTTGCGTGAAAGTGATAAAGGGGAAAGATTTGTTCTCCTTTCCGGGAAAACCCGTCAAAAGCTTTGCCGAAACTCCGGCCCAACCGTCAGATTTGGATACAGGACAGTTTTTTTGAAACGTTTGTCTATGGTACTCAGTAATATGCAAACATGTTTTTTACGCTACCTAAATGATTTGGAAGAACGGGATGGCCATTACCACAAACAGTCCTAACAGATAACCTGCCAAAGTTTGCTTCGGTGTGTGCGCATCCAAATAAAGTCTTGCGGAAGCGATTAGCCCTGCCACGCAAAACAATGCCGCCAATGCAGGTGTTACACCAAGCCCCATTTTGAGCGACAAAGCAATGATGGCTCCTGTTACACCGCCAATACCCACCAGATGGAGGCTTATTTTCCACCAAAAAGTAATCACCAATGCCGCATAAAGGGCGACGAGCGACCCTAGCATAAACTGGTAAAGAAAAAGAGGCAAATTAAAACGTCGCAACAATATGTACCCCAAAAAATAAAATACACCGGTGATGAGCACTGGAAAAATCCGTTCACGGTGCGATTCCATTTTAAAGCTATTGATAAGCTTGAATTGCAGTAATACAGGCAATATACTCAATGGTAGCACACATGCCGATGCAAACGCAATCACGTACACTACCCGACGAAAATCGGGCGGTACGAACGAAATGTGTGTGCCCGCATTGAATATCAAAAAGAAGCCCAGCAGGGGCATCAACATGGGATGGAATATGACCGATATGGCAATTGCAATGTGTTTTTTCATCTGTTTCAGTAATTAAAAACCCTCTTTAATCCTTCGCAGGAAACGCGGGGTCTATACGTTTGCCGGTTGCAAGATAACTGTCTGCGTGGTTACCGGGGTATGAATGACCGACTATGATTTCCAAGGGAGACAGGCCCGGGAAATTTACAGCTCTTTACGCAACCTGGCCACCGGAATGTTCAACTGTTCACGGTACTTGGCCACGGTACGGCGGGCAATGTTGTACCCTTTGTCTTTAAGTACATCGGCCAGTTCATCGTCGGTCAACGGTTTGCGTTTTGACTCGTTGGAGATGCATTCCTCCAGGATCTTTTTGATCTCGCGGGTACTTACCTCTTCGCCCGATTCGGTTTGCAGCCCTTCGGAGAAGAAATACTTGAGCGGGAAAATGCCAAAGTGGGTCTGGATGTACTTACTGTTCGACACGCGTGAAATAGTAGAAATGTCCAACCCCGTGCTTTCGGCAATATCCTTCAATATCATAGGTTTTAGCTTTGTCTCGTCGCCTTCTTTGAAATATTCGGTCTGATACTCTAAAATGGCATTCATCACCAAGATCAACGTGTTGTGGCGTTGCTTGATGGCGTCGATGAACCATTTGGCCGAGTCGAGCTTTTGCTTGACGAACATCACCGCTTCTTTTTGCTGGCGCGTTTGGTTCTTTTTGTTCGACTGGTACTCTTCAAGCATCTCGGAGTAGGTTTGGCTAATACGCAACTCGGGTATGTTGCGCGAGTTGAGCATTAGGTTGAACTGGTCGTTTTCTATCTCCAATATGAAATCGGGAATGATATGCTGCACCGTTTTGCTCAACGGGTTGCTGTACGAACTGCCCGGTTTGGGATTGAGGTGGAGGATTTCGTCCATTGCTTCTTTCAAATCCTCTTCTTCGATATGAAGGCGTTTGGCAATTTTGTCGAAGTGCTTACGGGTAAACTCATCAAAGTGGTGCTTAAGGATTTTATAAGCGGTTTCGATGACCGGGTCGCTCATGTCCTTGCGCTTGATTTGTAACAGCAAACATTCTTGTAAATCCCGGGCGCCCACTCCGGGCGGATCAAAGTCCTGGACGATTTCCAATATGTCAAGTGCCTCTCGTTCGTCCACCTCCAGGTTTTGGGCAAAGGCAAGATCGTCGATAATCTCGTCCACTTCGCGGCGCAGGTACCCGTCCTCGTCAATGTTGCCGATAATGTACTCTGCGATCAGACGCTGCCGATCGTTAAAAATACGCAAACCTAACTGCGAGATCAGATTTTCGTGAAAAGTGGCCCCTACTGAAAATGGGATGTCTTCGTGTTTGTCGTCCTTTGAATAGTTCCGTTCCTGAAGTTTGTATGCCGGGATGTCGTCGTTTTGCAGATACTCGTCAAAATTCAGTTCATCTTTGTCGTTGTCGTTTTCTGGAGTGCTTGGCTCTTCTCGGTCAGGGTCATCGACCGGACGCTCGAGTTCCAGAACCGGGTTTTCCTCCAGTTCCTGTTTTATTCGCTGTTCCAATTGCATCACGGGAATCTCAAGCAATTTAATGACTTGGATTTGCAGGGGCGATAGCTTTTGAAGCAGTTTTTGCTGTAAACTCTGTTTTAACATCCTGGTCAGTTTCTTTGTTTCTTCAAAACAGCCGATAATGGCGTTATGTTTGCACAAAATTACGTTTTTGGCCCGAAAAGCGGAAGTGTTGCCCTATTTTAATTCGTTATGATAATCGGGTGAGAACCTGTTTTGGAATTTTGTTTGATAGATATATTTTTGCGCCCCAAAAGGAGGATTTTCGATGAGGTGGTTATGGTTAACGGCCCTGGGCATATGTGGGCTGAACAGTTGCTCGGCCGATCAGCAAAAAGTAACAGGTAACGGCAATGTAATGTCGGAAAACCGTACCGTGGACGTGTTCAATAAAATTGAGGCGGAAGGTGGGTTTATGGTGGTTTACAAAAAAAGTTCCATCCCATCCATTGTGGTCAAGGCAGATGAGAACCTCCTTCCGTTCATCGAAACCATTGCCGATGGAGGGACGCTGACGATAAAAAGCAGAAATGGATATTTGTTACAAAGCTCATACAAAATCAATGTCACGGTTTCATCGCCATCGGTATCCGATTTGTCGCTGCTGGGATCCGGGCTTTTGTCCGCCGACACGTTGACGGGTAACTTAATGGATGTATCGCTCAATGGCTCGGGTAGGGTTGCCGTGCGTTATGCCAAAGGCGATAAACTGATGGCAAGTCTAAGAGGAGTGGGAACACTGGAATTTGGGGGGAGAGTTGCCAATGCCCACTTGTCCGTCGAAGGATCGGGCACTGTTTCTGCATATTCGCTCACGGCCGATCAGGCATCGGTAAGAATTACCGGTTCGGGCACTTGTTATGTATGGGTCGACGGATTGCTCAATGTGCGCATTGACGGCAATGGGAGAGTGCTTTACAAAGGCGCTCCCGTTCAGGTTGATAAAACCATTGTCGGTAACGGGAGTGTGGTGTCGGCTAACTGATCATTACAGAACCAACCGGATCCCGTTAGGTTCGATATTTATCTTTCTTTCTTTGTAAAGCCCGCCGATGGCTTTCTTGAAGTTTTTTTTGCTCATGCCAAAGGTATCGTAAATCACTTCAGCTTCGGTTCTGTCATTTACGGCCATGTAACCTCCGGTTTCGCTTAAAATGTCAAGGATGGTGTTGGCCATGCTTTTCACTTTTTTGTATCCCGACGGATAAAGCATAAGGTCGATCTTGTCATCTTCCCTCACTTTTTTCACATAGCCTTTTAAACGTTGTCCTTGTTCAAGATACTCGAAGATTTCGTTGTGGTACAGCATGCCCTTATGGAGTTGGTTGACGATGGCCGTGTAGCCAAGGTCGGTTTGCAGGTCAATGATCAGGTCAACCTCTTCCCCTTCGGCATATTGGGGCGGCGTATTGTCCAAAAACTTGTCGATTTTTGCCGAAGCCACAATGCGGCCCGTTTCTTCATCCACGTATATATAGACCAGGTATTGCCGCCCGGAAACCATCTTAATCTTTTGTTCGCGGAAAGGGACCAAAAGGTCTTTCATCAATCCCCAATTGAGAAATGCTCCAACCCGTTCGATGGATTTTACCCTTAAATAGGCGAATTCACCAACTTGGGTCAGCGGTTTTCGGTTGTGGCAATGATACGGTCTTCAGAGTCAAGATAAATGAACACCTCTATGTCGTTGCCCACTTCAATATTGTCGGGGACATAACGTGAGGGTAGAAGGATTTCTCCTTTATCGCCCCCATCAAGGTAAAGTCCGAAATCGACTCTTTTAACAACGTTAAGGGTGTTGTATCGTCCAACGTTAAGCATGCTTAGTGAATTTGGTGCAAAGGTACATGAAAAAATGTAATCCTGTGGTTGTTCCGTTCATATCACCGCTGAAAGAGATATGCAACAAGCCTTCTTTTTTACCCGGGGTTACATGATCAACGAAAATGGAGAAGATATCGTAATAAACAGTGGAAACAACCTGTGGACCAACAGGAACCGATATAATGACCATGCAAGAAAAAAAGTGCTCCGTATTCGGTTAAATTACCGAAAAAGCATCTATATTTGCACCCTCAAACCAAAGTAGGTTGTTTAACTAATTAATTAAAATTCCGATGCCCGTAAAAATTCGTTTACAAAGACACGGTCGCAAAAGGTATGCTTACTACCACATTGTGGTAGCTGACAGCAGGGCGCCACGAGATGGCAGGTTTATTGAGCGTTTGGGTTCTTATAATCCCAACACCAATCCTGCTACGATTCAGTTAGACTTTGAAAAAGCCCTTCAATGGCTTAACAACGGTGCCCAACCTACCGATACTACACGCATCATCCTCTCGAACGAAGGTGTTTTGTTGAAGAAGCACTTATTGGGAGGTGTGAAAAAAGGTGCTTTTGATCAGGCAACCGCTGATGCCCGTTTTGAAAAATGGGTGAGCGAGAAAGAAGCCAAAGCGACTGCCCAAAAGGACAAGTTGGCGAACTCAAAAACAGTTGCTGCCAAAGAACGTCTTGAAATCGAAAAGAAAATCAATGCCGAAAAGGCTGAAGCATTGGCCAAGAAAAAGGCCGAAGCCGAAGCTGCAGCAAAATCTGCCGCTGCCCCTGCCGCCGAAGAGGTTGCAGAGGAGAGCACCGAAACTGCTGCCGAGTAATTGGACCAATGGTTCAGACACATCAAAAGCCACCTTTCCCAGGGTGGCTTTTTTATTATCCTGCATATCATTTCCTGTGTCGAGAGGAAAAATGTTGAGGTATCAGGCAATTAGACAGAGCAGGGATGGTGTTGTCTCGTTTGTAGGGATAAGCTGGAACTATGACGTAAAATTCTTGTCCGGTTACTTCCAATTGCCCATATTTGCATCAAATAACCTATGTGGCAAATGATCGAAAAACAGGATTGCCGTCAGATTGGTGTGGCAATTAAAACGCACGGTATCGAGGGAGAAATAGTGATAAGGCTCCAAAACAACATTGAGATTGACGATTTGGAGCCCGAGTTCCTGTTTCCCGAATTGGATGGAGGCCTGGTGCCGTTTTATGTGGAATCGATGCGACACCGCGGCGATGGTTCGGTTCTTGTTGGGTTTGGAACGATAAACGATGAAGTAAAAGCCAAACGGTTGGTCGATGCGCCGATATGGGCTGCTTGGGCCGACATACGACCCGATTTGCTTGAAGATGGCTCTATCCATTCCACGTCGCTGATCGGTTACCGGATTGAAGACGACCTCCACGGACCATTGGGCATTGTGACCGAATTACGCGATCCGGAGCGAAACCCTTTATTTGTGGTGGAAGGCCCCATGGGAGAGATATTGATTCCCGTGGCGGACGAATTCTTCACGGGAGTTGATGAGGTCCAAAAGATACTTTACATTAGTGCCCCTAACGGATTGATCGATCTGAACAGGGAATAAGGGAGCTATAGGGTCTCCATTTCCTTAAATTTGTCACGCCATGCTTGCGGAATAACCTCCGCTCCGTTGTCGTCCGTGCGGAAGCATACCATTACAGACAAGCACACAGCCTTTACCTGGTTGTTCTTGATGTCCACCACGTGTTGCAACATTTTTAAGCTTTTATTGCCAAGTTCAAACACCTTGGTGCGCACCTCTACCTGATCGTGCAAGTGGACAGGGGTCAGGAAATCGGTTTTAATAGAGGCAATCAGCATTGCCAGTTCTTTGGTAAACAAACGGCCACCGAAGGCCTTTTTGAAATAATCCACTCGTCCCAGGTCGAAATATTCTTGAAACGTGGCATTGTTAACATGCCCGAATCCATCAATGTCGTTAAACCGGATTTGTACCGGGAGTATGTGGTGGAAGACTTCTTGTGTTTCTTGTTGCATAATATTTGGTTTATTGACGGATTACTTTTATTTCTCCTTTGGCCCCAAGCTTTATAATGCCTGAAGGGGCTTTCTTTTCCATGTCATGCTGACGGTATTCCACGATAAAGTCGACTCCGTTTTTGATCTTTTCGTCTATTTCGGCAAAGTTGACCGGCGACGGGTTACCGCTTATATTGGCAGAAGTGGAGACAATGGGCTTACGAAACCGTTGACAGAGCGTTTTGGAAAATGCCTCTGTTGTAATCCTTATTCCCACCGAGCCATCTTCGGCCGGTAAATTAGGCGCAAGGTTTTTAGCTCCGTCAAAGATAATGGTCAGTGGTTTGTCGGATAATCCGATAAGGTCGTAAGCTACGTCGGGCACGACATCGACATAGCTTTGAAGTTTGGCCGCGTTATCGATGAGCACCAGCATGCTTTTGGAATCGGCACGTTGTTTCAATTCGTATACCTTTTTCACGGCATCGGGGTTTGTGGCGTCGCAGCCTATGCCCCAGATCGTGTCGGTGGGGTATAAGATGATGCCCCCGTTCCGGAGCACTTCGATGGCTTTGTCAATATCGGCTTTCATTTATGCTTGTATGTAGCACAAAGGCATAAAGACACAGGGTTTCTCCTATGTGTTAGGCCTCTGCAATAAGGTTTTATACCGCCACGCTAAAATCGCGCAATGCGTCATTGAGCGATGTCTTAAGATCGGTGCTTTCTTTACGTTTGCCAATGATGAGGGCTGCGGGTACGTTGTATTCGCCGGCAGGGAATTTTTTTGCGTACGATCCGGGGATCACGACTGAGCGTGGGGGCACATACCCTTTGTATTCCACCGGCTCAGCACCCGAGACGTCAATGATCTTGGTAGAGCCCGTCAATACCACGTTGGCCCCGAGTACAGCCTCTTTGCCCACACGGCAACCTTCCACTACAATGCAGCGCGAACCCACGAACGCATTGTCCTCAATAATGACAGGTGCGGCTTGTACGGGTTCCAGCACGCCGCCGATACCCACGCCCCCGCTCAGGTGTACGTGTTTGCCGATCTGGGCGCAGCTACCCACGGTAGCCCACGTATCGACCATGGTCCCAGAATCGACATACGCACCGATGTTCACGTACGATGGCATCATGATAACGCCTTTTGCCAAAAACGAACCATAACGGGCCACTGCATGGGGAACCACGCGTACTCCCAAATCGGCGTAGTTGCGTTTAAGGGCTATTTTGTCGTGGAATTCCAACGGACCAATTTCGATGGTTCCCATCTTTTGGATGGGAAAGTACATCAATACCGCTTTTTTCACCCACTCATTGACTTGCCAATCGTCGCCTATGGGTTCGGCCACACGGATAAGCCCTTTGTCGAGCAGTTCTACTACCTGGCGAACGGCATGCTGGGTATCGACACTCTCTAACAGCGAACGATCGGTCCAAGCGTTTTCGATGATTGGTTTCAGTTTTTCGATCATGGTATTATGTCATTGTTTTCAACGCGCAAAAATACGTGATAAAGCCGATGAATACAACACACAAAGAGGATGATCGTGCAACAAATGCTCCTCCGGATGAACCGAATGGGTGGTTCAACTGTTCTATACACGACAAGATTTAAACGACAGATAAAAAACCGGCCAACATCCTTTATTTGGTGAGGCCGTTTTTTTCGGTACTTTAGCAAGCTTGTTCTTGATGCATTCCCTGTTTAATATTTTAAGTTTAAAGTTGGTGGCTAGCAGTCAATAGCCGTCAGCCTATTGATGCCATGGAAATTCGAAATAAAATCTCAAAGCCCGACTGGCTCAAAATACAATTGCCCAATACGGCCGATTATAAGTGGATGAACCAAACCATCCGTAACCATGACCTACACACCATTTGTACCAGCGGCAAATGCCCCAACGCCGCTGAATGCTGGAGTAAGGGCACGGCTACATTCATGATACTGGGGAATATATGTACGCGTGCCTGCAAGTTTTGCAATGTCCCCACTGGTCGCCCAATGGCGGTGGACGTGAACGAACCCATTAAAGTGGCGCGTTCCATCCAAACAATGAAATTGAAACATGCCGTGATCACTTCGGTCGATCGTGACGATTTGGAAGATGGCGGTGCTTCCGTTTGGGCCCAAACCATTTTAAAGGTAAAGGAACTAAATCCGGGCCTAACGATGGAAGTGCTGATTCCCGATTTCAACGGTCTTCAACATCTGATACAGCAGGTAATCGATGTAAAACCCGAAGTAATTTCGCACAATCTGGAGACTGTACGCCGGTTAACGCCGGTTATCCGGACAAAAGCCAAATACGATCTTAGCCTTAAAACGCTGAAACATGTATCGGACCAGGGTGTGGTCAGCAAATCGGGCATCATGCTTGGCCTTGGGGAAACCGAAGGGGAAATTTACCAAACCATGGACGATTTGCTGGAAGCGGGGGTAAAGGTGATGACTATTGGCCAATATCTTCAGCCCGGCAAAGACAACCTTCCGGTTGTGGAGTATGTGGACCCCATCCGGTTTAAAAAGTATAAAGAAGTTGGCCTTAAAAAAGGATTCAGTTTTGTGGAAAGCGGACCGTTGGTGCGTTCGTCGTACCGTGCCGAAGAACACATTAACGCTCTAAAGATGAAAAAGCAGTTATAAGGAGATAACCATGGTATCGTATCCCGTCCATTTTGAAGATTTAGGAGTAAAAGATTATAAAGTTGTTTGGGATTACCAGGAACAGCTGTTCGATGCCGTTGTGGCTGTCAAGTTACGCAACCGCAACCAGCCCGGTAAACCACAGCCCATCGTTGGCAATGTGTTGTTTGTGGAGCATCCGCACGTGTATACGTTAGGGAAAAGCGGCGAAGCGGATAACCTGCTCATCAACGGGCAATTTCTGCAAAGCATACAGGCGACCTATTATAAAATAAACCGGGGAGGGGATATTACCTATCACGGTCCCGGACAGTTGGTGGGTTATCCCATCCTGGATCTGGAGCTGATGCACTTGAGCGTGAAGCAATACATCGACCTGCTGGAAGAAGTTATTATCCGTACCATTGCCGAATACGGAATCGAGGGTGGGCGGCTTTATGATGCCACCGGTGTTTGGCTCGATGCCCAAGTGCCGGGGAAAGCCCGCAAGATATGCGCTATCGGCGTACGGGCCAGCCGCTATGTGACCATGCACGGCTTTGCCCTTAACGTGAATACCAACATGCAATATTTCACTTACATCAATCCGTGCGGATTTGTGGATAAAGGCGTCACCTCTATTGAAAAAGAACTGGGCCGGAGCGTACCAATGGATGAGATAAAAAGCAAACTGAAAAAGCATGCGGCCGATATTTTCCGGATCGATTGGCAGTAGATTGACCTACAGTGTTCCTGAGAACACGAAAAAGAAGAGTTCTCGTTTTCTGTAAGGGCCATGGCTCCCTTTGCCGAAAAAAGGCTATTTTTAAACAATTTTTACAAATATCTTCCCGATTGATGGAAAAACGCTGGACCATAAAAGAACCGGGCGATCCCGAATTAGTGGCGCATTTGGCCGAGGAGCTGAATATAAGCTCCGTATTGGCCAATTTGCTGGTCCAACGTAACGTGAAGACTTTTGATGAGGCCAAGGCTTTTTTTAGGCCACAGCTTTCAGATCTGCACGACCCTTTTTTGATGGAAGGGATGAAAGATGCCGTTGTGCGTATCGACCAGGCTTTTGGCCGTAACGAGCGTATATTGGTGTACGGCGATTACGATGTGGACGGTACCACCTCCGTGGCGTTGGTTTACACGTTTTTGAGCAAACTTTACCCCAACATCGATTTTTATATCCCTAACCGTTATGACGAGGGATATGGTGTGTCGTTTAAAGGCATTGACTATGCCGCCGAGACCAAATGCAGTTTGGTTATTGCGTTGGATTGCGGCATTAAGGCCGTTGAAAAAGTCGATTATGCGAGGGAGAAGCAAATCGACTTTATTATTTGTGACCACCACACGCCCGGTGAGACTTTACCTTTGGCGGTGGCTTGTCTCGATCCCAAACGTTCCGATTGTCCTTATCCCGACAAAAACCTGTCGGGATGTGGCGTAGGGTTTAAATTGATGCAGGCTTATTGCCGGTACAAGAGTATTGACGAAGACACGCTTTACGAATACCTCGACCTGGTGGCTGTGTCCATTGCCTCCGACATTGTACCCATCATTGGCGAAAACAGGGTGATGGCTTACTACGGCCTTCAAAAGCTCAATACCACCCCGTCCACCGGATTGATGTCGATTATCAAGATTTCGGGAATGGAAGGAAAGGAACTTACCATCAGTGATATTGTTTTTAAAATAGGTCCTCGTATCAATGCTGCCGGCCGTATCGATTCGGGGCGCGATGCCGTGGCATTATTGGTGAGCGATCAACCCCATCTCGCCGATTTGATGAGCATTGATATCAACGTGTGTAACGAAACACGAAAAGATCTGGACCGCAACATTACCCTTGAGGCTTTGGAGTTGATTGCCAGGGATAAAAGGATGCCGGACAAAAAGAGTACCGTGCTTTACAACCCTGAGTGGCACAAAGGCGTGATTGGGATTGTGGCGTCACGACTGACCGAGACTTACTACCGCCCCACGGTAATACTGACCGAATCGAAAGGTTTTGCCACCGGATCGGCCCGTTCGGTGGATGGCTTCGATCTTTACAAAGCCATTGATGCGTGCAGCGATTTGCTGGAAAATTTCGGGGGGCATATGTATGCGGCCGGATTGACCCTGAAGCCCGAGAATGTACCCGCTTTCATCGAACGGTTTGAGGCGTACGTGAACAATAATATCTTGCCCGAACAGTTGGTTCCCCAAATAGAAATCGATGCCGAAATACATTTGAAAGACATTGATGCCCGGTTTTATCGTATTCTAAAGCAATTTCACCCGTTTGGGCCGGGTAACATGAAACCGGTGTTTGCTTCCCGTCGGGTGTTTGATTATGGTACCAGCAAAGCCGTGGGAAAAGAGCGGGAACATTTGAAAATCGAATTGATCGAGGAACATTCGCCCGCTATCAAACAGGGCGTGGCTTTCGGCTTTGCCAACGTATTGCCCAAAATAAAAAGCGGTAACCCTTTTGACGTGTGTTACGTCATTGAAGAAAATGTGTACAACGGGACTACATCGTTGCAAACCATGGTAAGGGATTTCAAGTTCCCGTACGACGAATAGGGATTGCTGGCCGGGTATTCTGTGCTTGGGCAATAAATTTCTGGCCTTTGCGTTGACCTTTTATGATAAACCTTCGCTGCTGCGGGACCTCGTCTGTCATGTTTGTTGTTCCACGCAGTCTCTAACCTTTTTGACCATGATATTGAAAACCCGCCAAATCGAGATCAAGTTGGTATTGGGGTACTTATCATTCTTTATTGTTGCCGCAATAGCCCTTGTGTTCACGTACCGTCAGATCGTTAGCTTGACCGAACCCGATCCGCACAGCCAGGAAACAGGGAAAAAAATTGCCGCGATCGGTCAGACCTTCGCCAATTTACTTGAAGCCGAAACACATGGGCAACTGTTTCTGCAAGGAAGTAATTCCCAAACGCTTCGCAAATATTTGACACTGATGGGGGAGCTGAGCGCCCGTATCGATTCGTTGGCCCTTTTCGCAGAAGATTCCCAGCAGTTGGCCCGAATTGATACCATCGAATATTTGCTGAAAAGGAAGATTTCTAATATGTTGGAAATTAATAGAATAAGAGCATCCCAAAATACCGATGATTTTTATTTAAAAGCCATCCAGGCCATTGAAGCGGTAAACAATTCCATCCGTGAAGTACAACGGGTGCGGCGCAGCGAAACCGTTACTCTCGATAGCACGTTTGTAAAACAGGACAAAAAAAGAGGTTTTCTTGCCAGTCTGTTTGGCCGTAAGCCCGATTCGACGTTACACGTGACCGTTTCACGCCAAATGACCATCGATACCGTTGTATCAAACGTCAGCTCCATTCCGTATTCGCAAACCAAACAAGCGGTTCAGGATGCATGGACCGACAGGCAGCGCCAAACCAGGATGGCCGCTACACAGATCAAGCAGCGCGAGGTCCGGATAATGGTCCAAAGTGCAGAAATAACCAGTCAGCTGCGACGTATACTTACCGATTTTGAAAGCGAAGAGTTTGCAAGGGGCATGCAGCAAATGTCAGAAAGAGAGGCCGTAATTGCCAAAACTTCAATGTTTTTGGTGCAGCTGGGTGTCGTCTCAGTGACACTGATCCTGCTGTTTCTGTTCTTTACCATGCGTGATGTAACCCGGAGCCGGCGCTACCGGATGCAACTGGAAGCTGCCAATGATTATGCCAATCAGTTGTTAAAGCGGCGCGAAACGTTGTTGCATTCTGTTACCCATGACATAAAGTCCCCTTTATCCGCCATCATGGGCTTTGTTGAGATCATGGAGATGAACCAATCCGACGAGCGGCAAAGATACTATCTGTCGCACATGAAAAGTTCATCCAACTACATTCTTCAATTGGTTAACAATCTGTTGGATTTGTGGAAACTTGAAAACCGGAAGATGCCCATCGAAACGGTTGAGTTCAACCCAAATTTACTGATTGAAGATGTTTTTCACAGCTACATGCCCCAAGCTCAGAAACGGAACCTCAGGCTGAGTTGCAAAACAAGCGCCGGTCTCAATACCTTCTTGTTAGGTGATGCGCTGAAAATAAAACAGATACTGAATAATTTGGTGTCGAATGCAGTGAAATATACGATGGAAGGGACTGTTGAGGTCCAGGCCCTCTTATCGACAGCAAACGATCAGTTGGAGATAACGGTGACCGATACCGGGATGGGTATGACCGATGCTGAGCGCGAAAGGTTATTCGATGAATTTACACGTTTCTCATCGGCGTCGGGTATTGAGGGTACCGGATTAGGCATGACCATTACCTTAAAGTTGGTCAATCTATTAGGGGGAAGCATACAGGTGAAGAGCGAGCCGGGAAAGGGAAGCTGCATTTCGGTGCAAATTCCCATAAGGCCCAAAAAATATGATAATTCCAGGGACTCGTCCTCGAAAGAAAGATCGTTTCCCATACCCAGTGGGAACGGGAAAAAGGTGTGGATGATCGACGATGATCCGTCGCAACTACAAATGGGTATTGCGGCATTGAAGCAACTGGGCATCGATGTGGAAGGCACCGACGATGTGCAATGCCTTATGGACAATCTGGCGCAACACAATGCCATTATGGTTTTTTCTGATGTCCAAATGCCGCGTGTTTCAGGAATGGAACTGGTGAGGGCTATCCGTCAATCCAGTGATCCTTACTTGCAGCAACTTCCCGTGGTAGCCCTTTCTGCCGCGACAAACCTTACCGAAGCCGATTATTGTGCCAACGGGTTTAGTGCATTTTTGAGCAAGCCTTACTCTCCAACGCAGTTGCACGAGATGGTAAAGCGCTTTGGCGGTAACCTTTCATTACTTGATGTCAGCCCCGATATGCAGGTTCCCCGTAATGGTTATTCATTGGGCGATATATTGAAGTTTGCGGACAATGACGTTCAGTCGGCCCGGCGAATTGTCCGTTCACTGACCGATGACATGCGCCGTCATGGCGATGAGTTGGCTGAATTGTTGGAGAAAAAGGATACGGAAGGACTGGCCCGGTTGGCGCACAAAATGCTCCCCACATTCAAGCAGTTGCACGCGGTCAAAGCTCTCCCTCACCTCGAGGCATTGGAGCGGAAGAACGAACAACCTCTGGCGGTCAATGACATTTCTATCCATGTAAATGCCGTGGTGGATGAATGCAAGGAGTTAAGGCGCTGGCTCGGTTCGCACGCCAACTGACCCAGTGAAAAAGAGGAAAACCAATGTGACGTGAGTTCTGCCCTAACTTCGTCAGGAACTATGGAGATGGCAGAAGAAAACGCGAGAAAGGCATAAAATTTTAGGCAGATGGGCAAGATAAAGTAAATTATCTATATGAGTCTGATTTACCAGTTTTTGGCTTCCTCTTCAAAATGGTTATATCCCGCCGACTTAATGTATATGATAAATTTTTAGCTTATTGTACAATGTTTTACGGTCTATGTTTAAAAGACGGGCAGCTTCGCTCTTATTGTACCTTGCTTGCTGAAGTGCTTCTTTGATGAGCTCAATCTCGTTCTTCTCTTTCTTTTCGGCCAACGTTTCGTGGTCGGTTGTCGGAAAAGTGGTCAGTTCGGTTGGGACATCGGCCAGCGAAATCATCGATGTTTGACAAAGTAAGGTGGCCCGCCTCACTACGTTTCGTAATTCGCGCAGGTTGCCGGGCCAATTGTACGCCATGAACGCATCCATCACGTGTTTGTCGAAACCGGTAATTTGCTTGTTCAATTCAGCATTGGCCTTATCAAGGAAGTGGTTTACGAAAAGGGGGATGTCTTCGGGACGGTCACAAAGCCTCAATGCTTTGACAGAGAATTCATTGAGACGATGAAAAAGATCTTCGCGAAAGGTTCCCTGTTCCACGGCAAGGACCAGGTTTTCGTTGGTTGCCGAGATAATTCGTACGTCGACCGGCACCTCGCGGCGGCTTCCAAGGGGCCTGACCATCCGCTCTTCGATTGCACGTAAAAGCTGCACCTGCACGTCATAGCCCAAATTGCCGATCTCATCCAAAAAGATAGTACCGCCCGATGCTGATTCGAAAAAACCGATCTTGTTGTCCATCGCTCCGGTAAAAGCCCCTTTTATGTGGCCAAAAAATTCGCCGGCCGCTAAATCTTTGGGAATAGCACCACAGTCAACGGCCACAAACGGGGCATTGGATCTTGCGCTTAACGAATGGATAAGCCTTGCGATGTACTCTTTTCCCGAACCGCTTTCGCCGGTGATCAGCACCGACATCTGCGTGGGCGCCACCAAACGTACGTACTCGTACAATTTGGCCGCCTCGCCACTCTGGCCAATAATATATGGTACTTTGGCGGGATGGGGAGTGGAAGGTTCTGTGGGTGGTTTGTTTTTCCGGAGGGCATCGTGCACTTTGGCTAATATATCTTCGGGAATCACAGGCTTCGACACATAATCAAAAGCGCCCAGCTTGATCGATAGCACGGCCGTTTGTATATCGGCATAGCCGGTCATTAGCAACACCGGAAGATTGGGCAAACTCCCTTTGACATGGCGTAACAATTCGATGCCATCTTTGTCGGGCAACCGTAAGTCGGTAAGGACGGCCTCGAAATTTTGTTCTTTAAGAAGCTTTACAGCATCGGCATGCGAGGATGCCTCAACCACCGTAAAGCCCCGTTTGGAAAGCCAGGTACTTAGCATCATGCTGAACGGAACATCGTCATCAACCAATAAAATCCTTGCCATAAAAGAATCGTTGTTTATGGACTGGAGCAAACAAGCCGTCGATTTGGGTCGTCCAAATCCATGATGATCCAAAGATAGTTTTTAAATGTCAATGGAACAATGCAACAAAGGGGAGAACGGTCATCCCGTCCTCCCCTTTGTTTAAAGGGTAATCACAAAGAAGCACGCCTTAAAAAGGCACTGGCTTATTCTTGCTTAAGGAACTTGCCTTCGGCGTCAAAAATGGCGGTCACTTTAGTCTCGCCCGTTTTCAAAACCAGCTTATACGTGTTGTCGTTGCCTTTGAAGGCGGTTTCTACCGATGATCCTTCATATTTAGATGCAGCAGCTTTGGTTATGGCCTCAGGCACATCCTTCAGCTCCAATTGGGTCCATTCCACCTCGTTTTCGAACAACGTAGCTTCGGTGGCCAAACAGGTTTGGCTGTCCATTGCCTTAAGTGGCAACAAGGGAGAGGCAATAAAAGCAACCAAAGCTACAGCTGCAATTTTTAGAGTTAAACGTTTCATAATTGAAAAATTAAATGATTAAACAAAAAATAATTATAATGGAAGAAAAACACATCCTTAACTAAAGCGCGCCAACATATTTTTGATAGCATATTTGACGACGCGTTGATTGGTTTATTGAGAAAAATGTGCCACTCCAATCCCATAAAATACAGAATTTGTCATTGGCTTGCTTTACAGGATGTTAAAAACATGCGTCGATGCCGGGCATGTAAAAAAGGTGTGGAAAAATGTGGAATTCAGGTGGGTACCACAAGGAATTTTTCCACATAAAACTGTGGAATGACCCGACAGATTGCAGGATTTGAAAGGAACAGGGACCACTGCCCCATTCCAGTGCTTTGGGAGAATCGAAATGTAATGGCCCAACGGTTCAATGCTCCGGGCATAGGCTATGAACGGAGCCGGATTGAAAGTTGTTTGTCGATGAAAATACAGGAGGCACCTGGCGCGTAATATTTGTGAAAGGCACCGGCCAATTTGCGAAAGATCTGAGTTAACGTCCTCCTTTGGTCATTATCGGGGTCGTTTTTTGCAATGTTTTAATAACCAAATAATAAAGAGTAGAACCGATAAACCCGGTTGCCACTACCCAATCTTTTATCTGAAATGAGCTGGTTACGATGTAATCGGCAGTTTGCTGGAACAGGAAAACCAAAACAAACACGGCCAACAACCCGTTTTTTTCTTGACGCAATACTTTACGGAACGAAAAATTAAGTTCGGGTTTTCTCCAATTCCTGAACTGAGGAAAGAAAGCAGGGGTATGTGCGGCCCAATCGAGATACTTTTGTCCGAATTTTTTACGCAGGAACTGTTCTTCGGCGAACATGATGCGCTCGTAGTACACAACGTAAGCAGCCATAAAGGCCATGATGAACCAGAAGTTACGGGTAAGTAGTGCAATACCGATCCACATGATAAGGTTTCCGGTATAAAGCGGATGTCTCATTATGGAGTAAATGCCGCTTGTGTTTACGTTATCGGCTACCTGTTCCTTGGTGTTGCGCCCCGATGTTTTTCTGTGTGCATGGCCTATCACGAAAATCCGGAAAAGCAATCCCGATAATGAGACGATTAAACAAATCCGTTCATAAGCCGTGGCACCTACAAACAAATCCTGGTCGACATGCTGTGATTTCTCATAAATGTATACGCCTAACGCGACCATCACCCCAACCAGAGGGAGAATTCCCCGATACTTAAAAAGGAACAGACCTTGCTGTTCCATCTCTTCTTGTAATGCCACAGATTTTGTTGTTTGGTAAAAATTTAGATTGCTAAAATACTAAAAAATGATTCCCCGCATCGGGAACAAAACTCTTTTTTACATGACTATCTACTTTAAATCAGTATTTTACATAAATACTTCCATAGTGCTATGCCGTTGGAGAAATCCATTGAGCCATGCCCCATAGGATATCCTTCCCTTAAAGTCTCTCATTGTCAGTGCGCTAAGTTATGTTTCCGCTAAAACAACAATCCGGTTTCCGGGATTAGCCGGGGTTTCTTTAGCCGCAGTCCCAGTCGGGCATTCAGCTTTTCGATAAAATAGGCCGACAACCAAGGCGATTCTTCTTCCGTATTTTGATGCACAAAGAAATAAATGCGCCGGAGCCCCATTCCAACCCATTGGCTGAGACGTTCAACCCAATTATCCAGACGGACCCGGTCACTATGGGGGACGTTTGCGCCCACAAATCGAATAAAGGCCACCGGGATTGTGAGACGCATGTGCAACAGATCGCGCCGTCCGGCCGTATCGACAATGACAGCGGCACGCGCGTACGTTTGCAAGAACCGGTAGAACGTTTCGGATTTATCGGGAGTGCTGAACCATTCCGGATGGCGAAGTTCTACCGCTAAAGGAATGGCCTTGGGAAAGCATTTTATAAAATATTCGAGCTGATCGACGTTTTTATACCCGTAATTTTCGTGCATCTGTAAGAAAACCATCCCCAGCTTTCGGTTAAAATGGGCAATATTATCGCAATATTCATCTACCAAGGCCTGTGATTCTCCGAGCTTGCCAAAGTGGCTGATCCCCATCGGGATTTTGGGAAAGAAGCAAAAACCATCGGGCGTTTTATCGCGCCATATCTCTATTTGCCGACGGTGCGGCATTTGGTAAAATGTGGCGTTGAGCTCAATGGAGTTGAATTGTGTCGCATAATAAGCCAATTCATCTTTGGTGCCGCGCGGATAAAAACCCTTTAGTTCGTTTTTGTTCCATTTGGCGCATCCCACGTACACCGATAGCGGTTCTTCCTTTGCGTGGAGCAACACATCGGGTGTGCCCACATGATCAGAGGGGAGTGTAAAATTGATGTTTTCTATTGATTCAACCCGACCAAACTCCATGGGATTACCGGTTAGTTTTTATAGGCGTTACATGCCGGTTAATTGTTGCAGCCGTTTGTTGATGCGTTTGAGCCTGAATTTCTCGAAGAAATAAATAACTTTTCGCAACCAGTCAAAATAGAGCGTGACGTAAAAGAACCCGGTGGCCAGCCAAATATTCATCACATTGAACCACGGGGTAGGAACGACGATCCCTGCAATGCGTTTTTCGGGGGCGTAGAAATGGGCGCGTCCCCAATTGCTCATCGGGCTTTGATATATCGGATGGCGTCGTTGGAGGTAATGTTCACCGTTAAATTCAAATTGACGTAACTCGTTCTTTTTGAGTAGATAGGTTGCCAACGCCTCGTTGTAATACCGTTGCTTGAAAGCCACCAGATTTTCTTCACCGCCGAGCTTCTCGGCCAATATGGTCAGTTTCTTGTCCTTCTCCGCACGTTGTTCACGGTAAAGGGCGTTCAATGCCGATCGTAACGTATCGAACGAAGCATTGAGTTTTTCACCTTCCGATTTGCTGAAAGGCGTAGAGGGTACCGCAATCAAATGTTTATATTGTGGCCAGTCGGCCTGGATACGTATAACTTCATTGCGCAACACATCCGTGTCTGCATCGATCTCTTCCGACTCCGATGTGTGTATGGATGACAGACAGCGGTTGTTCAGCTTTTGGAGCTCGGGGATAAGCGACGTGGCATAGAACGTGGTCTGGCTCATGGAGCGCTCGTAAGGAAAGATGAGCCTCTCGTAACGGTTGTTCATGTATTGGTTCACCGCCAACGCCTCATACGACCACCTGGATGCCATAAAATCGCCTATACGCGGTACATAAGCTTCGGAAGCAATGGACTTATGCAGTTTTTCGAAGCTTACGATAACCCCGCTGAACAACAATTGCGGGACTAAGATGAGCGGGATGAGGATGTAGATAGACACCACCGAGTTGAGGCCGCTGCTGATGTTCAGTCCCAACATATTGGCAAAGCAGGCAGTGGTGAACAAAATGGCCCAGTAACCGAAGTCGAGGCCCTGTACTTCGAGAATGGAGTTGCCGACCACGACAAAACTCAACGATTGGATGGCCGAAATGAAGAACAAGATCATCATTTTACTGCTAAGGTAACTGAAACGGCTAAGGTTCAGGAACTTTTCGCGTTTCAACAGCTTACGGTCCTTTATGATTTCCTCGGCGCTGACGTTCAACCCCAAAAACAACGATACCACCACGCTCATAAACAGATAGGCGGGCAGGTTCACGTTTTCGGAAAACACATATGCATTCGGGTCGGAAGGCGTACCTGCGATATATTTGGTGAAAAAGCCCAGGATGGCAGCCAATACGGGCGCTTCGAGCAGGTTGATAAGCAGGTATTGCTTGTCTTTTATCTTGGCCAATGCATCGCGTGTGGTAAATATCTTAAACTGCCTCAGTCGGCCCGGAATGTTGTACAAGTTAGGGGGCAAGGCCTCTTTTCTGGATGAATGGCGTGTTTTCCATTCAAATTTGTTCTCGAAATTGTCGAGGTAGAGTTGGTACCATTCCTGGGGTTTGACTTTGCGCTTACGGATTGGTTTACCGTTGGGCCCTACCATACGCGCCTCGATGATACGGAGCGGCTGTTCGGTTTTTACGTTGCCGCACGCATGGCATTCGCGCTCTTCGGCATTGACGTACTGGGCCTGTTCCTTAAAATAGACAATGGCATCCATCGGGTTGCCGTTGAAGATAATGTACCCGCCCTTGTCGATGATCAACAACTTATCGATAAGCTTGTATAAATCCGATGCTGGTTGATGGATGTTGATGATGACCAATTTCCCTTTAAGGGTTTGTCTTTTTAACAGCACGATAACCTTCTCGGAATCCATTGATGACAGGCCTGAGGTTGGTTCGTCCACAAAAAGGATCGACGGTTCACGGATCAGCTCCAGGGCAATGTTAAGGCGTTTGCGTTGCCCGCCGCTCAAAATTTTGCGCAATGGGTTTCCCACCACCAGGTCGCGCGCCTCCACCAGATCGAAATCGTTGAGCGCTTTCTCTACCAGGACCACGATGTCGTCATGCGTAAGGTGGCTAAAGCAGAGCTTTGCGTTATAGTAAAGGTTTTCGAACACGGTAAACTCCTCGATCAGCATATCGTCCTGCGGGACGTAGCCAATCACCCCCTGAAGGTGTTCGCTCTCGGCGTGAAGGTCGTGCCCATTAATGGTAATGTGTCCGCTCGATAGCTTGTAGTTGCCGTTGAGCACGTTGAGCAGTGTGGATTTCCCGGTTCCGCTGCCCCCCATAATTGCTATCAACTGGCCCGAACGGCCGCGGAAACTGAACGGGTGGATACCTATCTGGTTATTGTTGAATTTGTACGACACGTCGATGGCGCGGTACATAATCCGTCCACGGTCTTCGCGCTGGAAGAATTTTTCGGCGATGGTGCCGTAATAAACGGGAGGCATCAACGATGTTTTGATCATGGAACCCGCATTGAGCAAATGGGCACGGTTCTGTTCCATTTTTGCCCCGTTCATATACAGGTTGCGTCCTCCCGAGTAGCGAAAAAAGAACGAGTTCGTGCTTTGTATGTGTAGCACCCACACGATAACCTGCTGGCGTGGGTTTACAATGTGCTTGATATCGGCAATGGGGTCGGTCTGCTCGCCCGATATGAGCAATAGGGCAGACTTGTCAGGTACCTGGTGTGGTTTTTGGAGAATGAAAACGGAAAGGTTCTTGAAATCGTCTTCGTTAATTTGGAGCTCCCTTGCCACGGTTCCCACAAATGCAATTTCATCGTCACCGATAGCTTCGTCGCTTTGCAGGAAATTGAGAAGCAGTCCTACTAAAATGATGCGTTGTTCCTGCTCCATTTCGGCGTTTACCTGTCGGCAGATGTCCAGTACCTTAAGATAGCGCTTGGCCGCCAACCGATCTTTCTGTGCCTGGGAGTTGGGCTCTACCTCGGCGCGGAACGATGTCAGGTAGTGGTCGTAACGTTCCAGGTATTTTGAAATATAATCGCCGTTGAACGATTGCCTCAAAAAAACCTCTACCCAGGTACGTGCCCGTTCCACCTTACCTTCCGAAAGGGTGTCGGTAAGCAAGGCGAACAATTGCATCAAGGCTTCGAGCAGCGACTCACTCATAGGGTTTCGGGTTGTGAAAATCGGTTTAAAAAAAGGAGCTACTTTTACCAAAGAAGCTCCTTTTGTCAAGTTCTTTTACGGAGAGGCACCTTACGCAACGATCTTGTCGCGTAAGATCCTTACTTCTTTTACGATGGTACTGTATTGTTCTTCGGAAATGCCGCCGTTAATTGTATCGAAGGCATTTTTAACGGATTGAAGGTCGTTGACCATATCGGTCACATTGCTGTTTTGGGCATCCTTGGCCATAATCTCCAGCAATTTGGCCAGCGTGTCCTTTTGGTCCATCACAATCTGGACCATTTCTTTATTCTTGAACGTGTCTTCGGAAATGTTGGTCGAGATGTAAAGTGCTTCAACCCAACTGCCGGCCATGATAAGCGACGATATACCAGCCCTTTCGTTTTTTTGCAAAAAGGCATAAGTTCCGTAAAACGATTCGGTGATCAATTTCACCAAGGCATCTTTATCATCGGCGCTTTGTTCGATTTTATCCACGATATCGGGATCGATGGCCGCGCTGATGTTCAATTCTTCGATCAGCTTTTTGGAAGCGGCCATATAATCCATGGTTTCTTGTTTCTGACGATAGGCAGATGCATAGCTTAAGTCGGCACTATATACGCCCAGGTTAAGCGCCTGGCTTTTTTCTGTAATGTATTTGCCCGCATTGGCAATTGGGTTTGAAAGCCCAAGGATATAGGGGGCTTCGATACGGTTGAGCATTTCGGTCACTTCGTATGCGGTAGGTAAAGGGTATACAAATTCTTTCACCTCTTTTTCGATCTCCTTCTTACTGGTAGATCCTGATTGCTGATTGCATGTACATGCATTAAAAGCCACTGCCGCACCGGTTAAGGAAAGGACCAAAGCCAAGGGGTTCAAGTATTTTTTCATATCTGGTGAAATTCATTAAGTTTTCACAAATATAATAGATGAATTTGACACATTGGGGGTTGATGGAAGATGAATTTTATGCAAATAAGGAAAAAGGTGTTGTTTTCAGCTCATGTTCCTTTGCCGGATCTTGAACCGGGAATCTCTTTTTTCTTCACAAACCGGCACCTTCCCGGCACCGATAGAAGATACATATACTGGCTGATCAAATGCATGGCTTATTATGCATTTGATCTGTGGGCGGTGCGAAAAATGCGATGTTCTCCCTCCTTCTATGGAACTTTTCTTACATTGATCCCTCTAAAATAGAGATGATACCACTGCCATCCGTAACTTAACAATGTTTTATGCAGATTGAAAACAAAGTGCTTGAGAACGAATACAAATCGCGCATGAACAAGGTGATCGATTACATTGAATCGAACCTCGACAAACAATTTACTCTGGATGAATTGGCTGGTGAAGCCAACTTTTCGAAGTTCCATTTCCATCGGATCTTTCAGGCCCTGGTGGGTGAAACGCCTTTCCAGTTCATTACGCGTGTACGGCTGGAGAAGGCCGCCGCACTTATTACGACTTCTTTCGAACTCTCCATTGCCGATATTGCCACTCGATGCGGTTTTACCGACAAGTCGGTTTTTTCGCGCAATTTTAAGAACCATTTTCAAACGTCGCCCACACAGTACAAACGGCACAAACGCCAAAATAGCAATTGGGGTCAACTCGATAGCAACCTGTATCAACCCTCGGACAGGCCCTCCATGTATTTTTGTTCCGGTTCACAAACAATTAAATGGAGGACAAACATGGAACTTAACAAAGACGTGGAGGTGAAAGAACTTCCCAAAATGACGTTGGCCTATATCAGGCATATTGGGCCTTATAAAGGTGACGGCAAGTTGTTCGAAAGACTGTGGAACAGGCTTTTTACATGGGCCGGGCCACGGGGATTGATCGGAGGGGCCGATTTTAAGTCGCTGGTCATTTACCACGACGATCCCAACGTGACCATTGAGGACAAGTTGCGCATGAGTGTGTGTATTACGGTGCCTCCGGCAACCAAAGTAGACGGAGAGGTGGGCAAAATGGAGATTGATGCGGCCAGGTACGTCATTGCCCGTTTTGTCCTTACAGAAAAAGAGTTCCCCCAGGCATGGGGATGGGTTTACGGACAGTGGTTCCCTGCCAGCGGTTACCAACCCGATGACAAGCCTTGCTTTGAAATGTACCCCGAAGAGCCCAGAGATGGTAAGTTTACCGTGGACATTTGCGTGCCCGTTAAGCCGTTGTAAAATGGGAAAGGCTGTTTTGGCGTTTGGTTGTTGAAACCATCTTTCCAAGATGCGGAACTGCAAATGGAAAATATCCGGCATTTGCTTTTCCGCATCTATGAATACTGGCAGTAATACCCCACGACTTGTTTAGCCAGGGGACGGGATTAAATATGTAATGAAGGAAATATTGCGAACAGGCTTTTGGACTTTTCTTAAGAGTCAAGAAAAACGGCTTGGTTTGTTCAGAATAACCAGTATATGCTCTCTTTTGACACGGTCAAACCCAATTTCTTTTGCAAGGCAATGGATTTACTGTTGTTCGTTTCGATGTGGGCAAAAGGGATCCAGCCTTTTTCAAGGGTAAGGTTTACCATGTAACATTCAAGCGCTTCGCCATATCCCAAACGTCTGTGGGGCGGGAATACGTTCAAAAGCCCGACACTCCCTTCCAAATGGGTTCCGATAAAGCCGATGAGCACGCCGTCTTTGTACCCGCCAAACACGCTGCCGCTGTTTAAAATTTCTACGATCTCGTTTTCGGGCAACTTGTCGTAATGTTGCATCATGATTTGTTTATGGCGGATGTCGAGCGGTTTTATTTCCAGTTCCTGCGTTGCCCGAAGGATGTCTGTGCCCATGTAAGACGCTTGCACGCATTCGAGTTTTTGGGATAAGCCATATTTTTGGGCCACGTGTTGCACCATGCATTCCTGGTGGAGCAGGACAAGTTTACATTGTGGTACATCGTCCATCAGTTTTTTACCTGTCTCAAAACCGTTAACCGACAACATGTACGTACCACTGTTGGTTTCCTGTAAAAGTACTCCGTCGTGCCGGGCATAAAACAAATTGGCCCTGTGCCTGTGTATGGCCTCAAGCATTGCCGTGTGCAAGGGGCGGTTTTGCAATAAATAGCTGATCGCTTTATTCTCCATGTGTTCCGTGCTCTGTCGGAGTTGTTAACCATTCTTATTTCTTCACCGCTACGATGGAATAGACCATTGGGATTTTGCCGTCGAGGGGCCCGATGATGAACTTGTCAGGCTCTTTCGCAATGGTTTTCTGAAAGCAGTCATAGGGTGAGTAGTCGTATTCTTTGAGGGATACCACTTCGAGCCCGTTGGCCACTAAACTTTGAAAGACTTCGCCCATGCTGTGGTTCCAGGTGATGGTGTTTGTCTTGATGCCGGCATTTTTGTCGGCATAGGTCCCATCTTCCGTTTCTTTGATGGCTCCGGCATTAAAATAGTTGTATGCGATTTTGCTAAAATCGTCGTCGAACATCCACACCACGGGATGGAATTCTACAAATACAAATTTTCCGTTGGTTTTCAGGAAACCGGAAACGATCTTTGCCCATCTGTCCAAATCGGGTAACCATCCGATAACGCCGTAGCTTGTGAAGACCACGTCAAACGCTCCCGATAAATGGTTGGGCAGATCATATATGTCACAGCAAATAAACGTGGCTTCCGAATTGGTTTTTCCGGCCAATTCTTTTGCTTTTGCAATGGCTTTGTCCGATAGGTCAATGCCTGTGGCATGAGCCCCCAGCCTGGCCAGGGAAATAGTGTCCTGTCCGAAATGGCACTGCAAATGCAACAGGCGTTTTCCCTTCAGGTTTCCCAGCAGCTCAAGCTCAATCGGCTTTAAGGATGTATTCCCTTTTAAAAATCCATCCACATCGTAGAAGTCTGATTTGAAATGCCATTCGGTCCTTTCGTTCCACGATCTTTTGTTTATTTCTATGTAATTCTGTTCTGACGCCATTTTCACAATGTTTTTTATCGGCACGGTTTTCACAGGGGTATTGTAAAAATGTGCCTGTATTTAATTTTTGCGGATAATCCGTGCAGCAAATTTCGTAAAAAAGTGTCATCCATGCATGTGCCGAATTGGCCTACGATGCCGCGGTCGATCCTGTCGGTAACGGATTTAAGGGCTTTATCTTGGCCCATAACATGTGGAGTGAGAAGGAGGTGGATGATCTGGTTTACGCTCTTCGGCTTAAAGTGGTAAAAGAGCCTCAAAAAGTCTTTTGGGGAGGTTATAGCAGATGTGGCCGATCCCGACGGCAATTTGTGGGAAATAGCTTACAATCTATTTCTCCGGAAACCATAGGGACCGGAAAGTTCTTGCAACAATTCGTTGCCTCCTTCTATCGGCAAGGTATGGTAATAGAACAGGCCTCAACACGCATGTCGGTGCCGATAGAAAGAATGAGACAGTTGGCTTTAACGGCGGATATCGTTTGCGAAACAGACAGCCAATGGACTTGTCAGGGCTTTCGTTATCTTGTCTGTTGTGGTATTTACCGTTTAGTCTTTTTTAATCTTCGTTCCCTGTCACCAGCGGCAGATATTTATGCCTGTTTTCGAAAATAACCCAAAGTTCGATGGCAAAAAATACAATGGCCAATGGAAGCCCCGAGGGTTCGTTGACGATATGGGTCAAAACAATACCTACCATTAAGGGGAAGATCATGATGGCGCCAAGAGCCCTGTACCGGTTGGTGATAAAAAGGATACCGCCCGCAATTTCCACAATTGCCACCAGCGGCATTAACCAGCCAATCTGCACGAATGCGTTCATGACCTTTGCCATGCTTTCCGGCATGTCTTGCGGGGGCGGCATGTAATTGAAGAATTTGTTTAATCCTGCATTAATGAACATCAGCCCGAAAATGAGGCTTACCCAAAAAAGGACCTTTTTTCTCATCTTGTTTGTGTTTAAAAGGGTTATTGGTTTATGTAACTTTCAGAATGGTAAAATGTTCACATAGGAAAATATTTTATTCGGTGGATGCAGGGAGCTGAAAAGGTGCAGTCTTTTCTTCGGCTGACGGTGTGTTCAGCAAAAAAGATCCAGCTGAGCGGAGGATGGAGGATTGAAATGCTTCATCTTCAGTTCAATCCTGTGTTTTCGGCATAACTCTGCAATCCTTTGGTAAAGCATGTCCGCATTGGGAGAATTGGCCACGTAGTTAGGACCGAACGTACGCTGGTATTGCTCTGCCAGTCCCGGAAAATGTTGGTTCAGCTTTTGGTAAAAGTATTCGCGTTGCCCCTCGCGGAGCGTCATTCCCATGAAGGGAAGGATGTATTTGGCACCGTTTTGGGCCGCGCGTTCCACAATGGAGGCAATGTTCTGTTCCTGGTCGTTGACGAAAGGAAGGATCGGCATAAGGGTAATGCCGCAATAAATACCGTTGTCCGAAAGCTGACTGATGGCGTTAAAGCGTAACGAACTGACCGGAGCCCCGGGTTCTATGATCGCGCTCAGTGTATCGCTGGCCGTGGTGATGGTCAATGACACAGCGGCGTATGTCTCCGATATTTTTTTGAGCAAACCGGTATCGCGCACCACCAAATCACTTTTGGTAATTATGTGCACGGGAAACCGGTGCTTGTAAACCAGCTTCAGCGCATCACGTGTCAGGCAGGTTCTTTTTTCCACGGGCATGTAGGGATCGTTCATGCTGCCGAAGCCAATAGTCCCTTTTGTACGCTTCCTGCTTAACTCCTGATCGAGCAGGAGCAAGGCGTTTTCCTTGAAACGGATATGCGACAGCTCGCCAATGCCGTAACAGGTGCTCCGGGTGTCGCAATAAATGCACCCGTGCTGGCACCCGCGGTAGAGGTTCATGTTGTACCTAAGGCCGAAAATATTACCGGCTCCCTGTTTCACGTTTCCCAAAAGCGTTTTTGCGGCAATGGGTTCGGGTTTTTCCATGGAAGAGACATTGGTATGGGATGCACGACGGAGGCGGAACCTGCAAACAGAAATTCCCTGTGGCGTACACCTACTCGTTGAGGCTGACCTTTACGCGGAATGCCGGTGTTTTCAACTCATCGGCCACGTTTTTCAGGTTTGCCGTTTCGATTACAAATGCTTCCGGTGCAATTTGCTCGGTATGGGTAAATGCGGCGTTCAGTGAAAGGTTACGGCTTTGCATTTTTTGGCCGAGTTCCCGTTCCAATGCCTCGTTGCCAATGAGAGAGATGCAGTTCTGCTCCATCGTGTTCGATGCGGCATTGGCGACCTTCGAAACCATGAATGCCTCGAAATCGTTGTTTTTCAGCGATAATTTTGCGGCCGTTTCAATTATCTGGGCGGTATCCAGGCCAGGTGTCCTGAACCGGATAAATTGCTCCTTGGACAGTTTGACGGCAATCAGCTCTTTCTCCAATTCCGGATTGGCGTACTGGATGAACGTGAACTTCAAGTCGGGCTTTTGGCGCATAAGTTTTGCCAACAGGGCAACTGTTTTGAGGCTTTCGTTGCTTAAGCTGTCACTTCCGGGCTCGTAGACGATTTTTTCGATGTCGGCAGGGTTGGCGTTTACCAGCGACGACATGGCGTTGAACGGTTCGGTTGCCACTTTTTCGAAAAAATTGCCCACAGTCTTCCAAATGAGTTTCTTTAACGAGAATTGAGGTTCCGACGGATTGCCGGCAACGGGCAGGTCAAACACTATTTTGTTGTCTTTGTCTTTGATGATGTACAGGGCCAACCGTATGGGTACTTTTACGGCCGTGGAGTCTTTGGTCCGTTTCCCGAATTTCAGGTCCTGGATATGTACGTGGTTTTGGTTGTCCAATACGGTTTCCGACATCTTCAGCGCAATGTCGTAGCTGAGCCTTCCGTCCAGCATGGGGGATGCAATATAATATTCCGAATAGGGCGAAAAGCTTTCCAATACCATTTGGTGGATTTTCATCCGGGCATTGATTGCCATTGGATTCTGCATGTTCAATACATAATCGCCTTTCAATGTGCCTTGTCCGTTAAGGTTCATGTCAAATGCGATGGGCACGTTGGTTGCCGATTCCGTTAATCCGGCCATGGTCATCCGTATCTGTCGGAGTTCATAGCCAAACGGCCTGTTCAGTGTGTTATCCCTGAACGCAAGGGTGGAGCCGTCCATGCGGATGGTGTCTATTTGATAGGTCAGCGGCGTGCCGGTTTCTACAACGGTCGAATCCGTTTGTAACATGGCCAGTGAGTCGGCCTTCAGGTAGGGAGCAATAAAGGTCCCTATGTTGGAGCCTTGACGGTCCAGGATGGCCGACAACATGACCTTGTGGGCTGTGATGTCCGAAAATGCAAAGTGGAATTTTTTCAGGTCGATGTCTTTGATGTGTGTACTTATGCGCTGGGCCGTCAGGATGGGCGACCGGGTTTGGTCGGTCATCCTTAAACTGTCTACCGCGACCGAACCGCTGATGTTTATCATGGTCACATCATCCGTGCGCCCCTGCAGGACAATGTCTGAAGAAAGATAGCCGTTCAATGAGTCGATGGCCAGATAATCTTTGGTATAGTTGGTGAGCATTGCTAGGTCAATGTGCCGGGTAGAGGCCGTGACGGCATATGTCTGTTGCTGGTTGTTGACGGTGGCGCCAAGTGTGACCTCTCCTTTGTCGCCTATCCTGAAATTTACCCCGACGTCCGATTGGTTGCTGTTCCATGCAATCAACGGGATGTCAAGGTTCAGGTTACGCAGAGCGACCTGGCTGTCGACCAGTTTGTCGTTGTATCTTAAGAAGCCATCCGTCAGTTTGATGTTCCGGAGGGTGAACCTCACGTCCGACGAGGTGGTATCTGCTGGTTCTGTTTGTGCCGAATCTTCCGTGGCCAGCAGATCATCGAAATTAAAGTGCTCTCCGTCGGTTTCGATGTGGACGTGCGGGGAAGCAAGCCGTATTTCCGAAAAGGCGTATTCGTTGGCCAGCAACGCCCATGGGTCGAAATTGATATATAGTTCGTTGAACGATGCAAAAGTATCGATGTCAGATTGCTCGTACATTGCAAATCCTTTGATCTGCACCGATGTTCTCAGGTAGTTCAGGTGCAGTTCTTCGATATGGACCCGCCTGCCGGTGAGTTCTTTGCCATGCTTGTTCACATAGTTTTTGATAAATGACGACATGAAAAAAAGGATGGCAAACAGACTAACCCCAATTGCGGCCGCAATAATATATCTCTTCTTCATTTTCGATTGCATATATGAGTTAACATTCCGTTTGGTAAATTTCGTGAATCCGCTTGTTTTCCGCAAGAAACCGTGGCCTATCGGATAAAAAAGGGCCGGTCGGCCCTCTTGTATCCGGTGTCTCCATTTTACGGCATTTTATACATGAACGCGTTGATGTTCATGCCCGCACCAACCGAGGTCATCATGACGTAGTCGCCGCTTTGGAGCGAATGGCCTTCCATTTTGCCTTTTACCGCCAGATCGAACAGGGTAGGGACGGTGGCCACGCTGCTGTTGCCCAAGGTGGCAATGGTCATGGGCATTACGTTCATGTCCATTTCCTTTTCGTTGTACAGACGGAAGATACGTTTAAGGATGGCTTCGTCCATTTTTGCGTTGGCCTGATGGATAAGTATTTTTTTTATTTCACGAAGATGCAATCCGTTTATGTCAAGACACTCTTTGGCCAGCAAAGGCACGTAGGTCAATGCGTAGTTGTATACGCCGCGCCCTTTCATTTTCAGGTAAAGATTGCCGCCGCGAAGTTCGGGTTTATAGGCCTCATCCATTTTCAACAGGTCAAGGTGTTCCGAAGTATCGGTGCGTGCCACGTGCCTGAGGATACCTACTGGGGTATCGCTCCATTGTGCTTCGAACAATGCGGCCCCTGCCCCGTCGGCGAAAATCATCGAATCGCGGTCGTGGGGCTCCATGGCGCGGCTTAACGTGTCGGCACCGATCACCAACACGGCTTTGGCATCGCCCGATTTGATGTAGTAATTGGCCTGGATGGCGGCTTGTGTCCACCCGGGGCAGCCGAACGTAATGTCGTAAGCCACGCAACGAGGGTTTTGGATGCCCAGTTTTTGTTTGACGCGCGATGCCAGTGTCGGCAAAATATCGGGATAGGTGCTGCCGTACCTGATGTCGCCTAGGTTGTGCGATACGATAATGTAATCAAGTTTCTCGGGGTCGAAACCGGCCGATTCCAATGCTTCTTTTCCTGCCAAAGCTGCAATATCGGAGGTTACTTGGTTCTCGGCCACACACCGGCGTTCGCGTATATCGGTAATCTGTTCGAACTTGGTAACGATTTCCTCGCCGGAAGTTTCGATCCGTGTCCCGTTTTCGTGGTAAAACTCATGCTTGGCGTAATCGATGTTTTTCATCACTACCGGGGGAATATAACAGCCCGTACCGGTTGCAACCGCATAAATTTGTGCCTTAGGCTCCATCTTGCTGCAATGCTTAATAATTGGTTATTGATGTTTATAATATTCGAGTCTCAATTCATGGCCATCCCATACACCGTAACTGAATTTATTGATCCAGTCGCCCAGATAAACCAGCTGACTGTCGGGGGTCAGGGAGATGACACGGTCAATGTGCCTGTGCCCGAACACAAAATAATCGAAATGTTCTTTTTCCAGACATTGCCGGGCGTAGCGCACCAGCCATTCTTTGTCATCGCCCAAATAAACCGAACCATACTTTACCAGGTTCTTTTCACGGCTCTTTTTCGACCAAAAGGTGGCCATCCCAATGCCCCAGTTGGGGTGGATGTGCGCAAATATCCATTGTGCGAAAGGGTTGGTGAATACGGCTTTTAGGAATGCGAACTTTTTGTCGAACCCGCCCAGCCCGTCGCCATGGGCGAGCAACAGACGCTTGTTGCCCAACGTTAATTTGAGTGGTTCACGGTGTACAACCACGCCGATTTCGGCAGGAAGGTAATCGAACACCCAGATATCATGGTTGCCGGTGAAAAAATGGACGGGAATTCCGCTGTCGGTAATTTCGGACAGTTTTCCCAGCAAACGGGTGTGCCCACGTGGGACGACCTTTTTGTATTCGAACCAGAAATCGAAAATGTCGCCCAATAGATAAATGGCGTCGGCGGTTGGCTTAATAGAGTCGAGCCATGCCACAAAGCGTTTCTCATGTGCAAATGGGTCGTCGATCAGCGGCGAACCCAAATGGACATCTGAAGCGAAATATGTTCTTTTTTCGCTGTCCAAAATAATCAGTAAATAGGGTTGTTCATTAAAAAAATCCGCGGCAAAGATAGGATGATTTTTTCCATTCTTCAAAATGCGGAGGCGAAGCATCCGCTACCAACGCACCCCTAACCTAATGCCCGGGTAATCGGCAATGTTTCCATGGGCTTTCAGGATGGTTCCCAGCAACAGGTTATCGGTCAAGGCAAAATCGATGGCATAGAGCTGAAAGAACGGATGGCCACTGTTCAACCCCCCCAGTAGCGATAGTGCCATGTCTTGCGTGAAGGAGAATTTCCCCAGATAGAAACGATGGCCTAAAAGCAACGACAATGAACCGGGCGATCCATCCGGATTGCCGCCGGAAAGCCTATGTTCCAGCAGGACACCGGTCCCGATACCGTTGATGCGCGTTAACTGGCGGTAATATTTGGCGTTCGTAAGGACGTACAGGTTTTTATTGTTTCCGTTGTCATCACCCGAAAGGGCAAACGATACGGCCACTTCGCACTGCGGGCGTTTATGCTGTGGTGCCAGGCGCAGGTTCTGGCTATACAGCCGGGGAGGCACCCCGTAATGTGTGAAGTTGTATTCTATCCCCAATGCCAGGCTGGAGTAATTGAGTCCGTAGTTGGGCTTTTTGATCCCTCCGTTCGAAAAGTGGTTAAACCCGGCCGAGAAGGCCAGTGCCCAATGGTCGGCGAGGGGAAAATAGAAGTTCAGCTCGATCGATAAAGGAAATGCCACGTGGGTACTATAAGCCAGGTTGGAGGGATTGGCCGCTTCGCTGTAAGGTTTGGTGAGGCCGATCAAACCCGCACTGGCCCGAATTGACGACATAAACCGGTCACGCGTATACAAAAATGGTTCGGTGTAGACCAAACCGGCCAGACCGCTTCCCAGCACGCGATGGTTGAAATGCCAGTATTGAAAAGTTCCCCCGAAGCGGATATTGCAACCGTAAGTATCGATGGCTTTTTCTGAAAAGTCGTGGACCCCGTAATTTATTGCCACCCCCATTTGGGTAAGTGGCGTTAAGGTTTTTGACGTGCCGTGAATGCACCTCGACCTTCGACCAAAGACCGGATATGGAAACATACCGTCTTTTTTGCCCATCGGCTCCGTATTGTGCGTTCGCCAGGAAACCCGGGGCAAAAAGGAACAAGCCAAGTATGCAAACCAGGTTTTTGTTGCTTATGGGGTGTTGCATAGAATTATCCCGTTTGAGGTGTCGTATCTGTTTGTTTGGCAAGTTTTTCTAAATTTAAACCGGGAAGATGGCTTTTTGTTGTCTGTGGGTCTCTTTTCCGGTAATTCCTTTGCGCTTTTGCAGAACGTTGCCCCAATAGCCCAATGCAAGAAAAGAAAAAGGGAGCCGGTTGGAGGCATGTCGCGGTGGTTGGTTTGCTGCGACTATTTTATTTTTATTATGAGGCCAAATGCAAACTCCCAATGTTTATAATTTTGGACACATGACAGAGAAAAGTATAAAAACGATGGACCGAAGGGGCGTAAAGCCAACGTCCGTCCGTATTTTGGTGTACAACGCAATGGCCGGCTTCGGCAGGGCCTTTAGTTTGGGCGATTTGGAAACGCAATTGGATACCATCGATAAATCGACCATTTCGCGCACGATCCGTTTATTTCTTGGCAAACAACTGATACATAAATTTGATGACGGGTCGGGCTCTGTAAAATATTCGGTTTGCCAGGATGGATGTGATTGTGGGATAGACGATTTGCATGTGCATTTTTACTGCAATTACTGCAAGCAAGCTTTTTGTCTGGATAATGTATACGTTCCCAAATTCGATCTGCCCGATGGCATGGAGCTGGAGAGTATAAACTTCGTGATCAAAGGGTATTGCGGAAAATGTGGCAAACATGCAACTTAGTTGCATGCCATTTATATTACTTTTGTAGCTGTTATAAAAGTCCGACCGATAGGTGAAACGAATCATTTCCATATCGCTTACCGTGCCAGCAATGTTGTTTTTGTTGGTGCTCACGGTTGTGCCGCACCATCACCATGGGCAGCTCGCTTGCGTGTTGAAGGAGATTTGCGAGGACCATGGCGCATCGCATCATCGGCATGTGCATCATCCCGACGGTCAGGGCAATAGAAGCCACGATCAGGATTGTTTCATCGAGGCAAAATTTATCGCCCCACGACCGGGTGGCGATGCACACCAGCCATTTATCGACAGTGGTCTCAACCACATTTACTTTCCTCTGTATTTTCTGGCGGCAGAGACGTTCGCCCTTGAAGAAATAAGCGTATCCGTGGTATTTGGATACGAATACGGGAAGTACATCGCATTTTATAAACCTGCAGAGTCAAGCCGTTTCCATGGCTTGCGCGCACCCCCCTGTGGTGCGTTTTAATATCCGATTGCTAAGATGTTTTGTCGGTACTGTGTGTAGAAGATTCTATGCACAGCTCGGATTGCGCCATAAGCAATGAAAACCTTGATGTTTCTTGATCAATAAACACTGGGCATTGGTGTGGTCATGGGCGCTTGTGCAAGAGCAACCGGCATCAAATTATCGTCGGTTATCCTTTAGGGCCGGGAGACGGTTTTTCGTCGTCGCGAAAACCCCAAAGCAGTTACACTCTATCCATTTCAACGGGTCGAAGAGGACATTTTCCTTTTCAATCCATCTTAAATTTGAATATAAAATGAAAAAATACATAGTAAACCTATTGGTGATGGTGGCAATCTTGTTGATGACGGGTTGCAATACAGCACAAAACGGGAATAAACCGGTACACGATCACGACCATGACCATGAACATTCGGAGGGAGACGGTCACGATCACCCGGAAGGAGACGGCCACGACCATGGCCACTTTGAAGGGGATGGCGATGACCATGGTCATTCGGATGATGACGGCCATGATCACAGAAGGGGAAAAGAAAGCGGACATGCCGATGAGATTTCGTTCACAAAAAAACAAGCCGAGGCCGTTGGCCTGACAACCGAAACGGTTAACCCCGGAAGTTTTCAGCAGGTAACGAAAACGAGTGGGCAGATACAGGCTGCGCAGGGTGACGAAGTAACGGTCGTTGCCACATCAAATGGCATCGTGTCGTTTGTCAATGCATCCATCACCGAAGGTACTTCCGTCAGGGCCGGAGAAACGATTGTTTCCATTTCTTCCAAAAACCTGCAGGAGGGAGACCCTGCCGCAAAAGCCAAAATAGCTTACGAAACGGCATTGAAGGAGTACCAACGTGCAGAAGGCCTTGTCAAGGAGCAGATAATCTCGGCCAAAGACTTTGAACAGACACGTCTGCGCTACGAAACCGCAAAAACGGTATACGAAGCACAATCGGCCAACATGACCGAAAGCGGGGTGAGGGTGGTTGCGCCCATTGGCGGTTATGTCAAAAACCGGTTGGTAAGGCAGGGGGAATACGTGGAGGTGGGGCAACCCATCGTTACGGTATCGCAAAACCGCCGCTTGCAGCTACGCGCCGAAGTGTCGGAGAATTATTTCAGGAACCTGAAAAACATTTACGGCGCCAACTTTAAAACATCGTACGACGATGAGGTTTACAAACTTTCCGATCTGAACGGGCGGTTGTTGTCGTTCGGCAAAACATCAGGGGGCCAGTCGTTTTTTATCCCCGTCACGTTCGAGTTCGACAATGTCGGGGACATCATCCCCGGTTCGTTCATCACCGTTTACCTGCTTTCGAGCGCGCAAAGCAACGTGCTTTCCGTTCCCGTCACGGCTATAACCGAAGAGCAAGGATTGTATTTTGTGTTCTTGCAATTGGATGAAGAGGGCTACAAAAAGCAAGAGGTAACCCTTGGCCAAAACAACGGTGAAAGGGTTCAGGTCCTTTCGGGGCTGGACGCGGGCGACGAAGTGGTGATCAAAGGGGTCTATCAGGTCAGGTTGGCATCCGTTGCGTCCGTCATGCCCGAAGGTCATGGCCACAGTCATTAATCTTTTAGACGGAACAACATGCTGAACAAGATCATAAAATTTTCGCTAAACAACCGTCTGGTTGTTTTGGTGGCATCGCTGTTGCTGATGCTGGCGGGGACTTACACCGCCACCAACATGGATGTCGACGTGTTTCCCGACCTGAACGCCCCGACGGTCGTCATCATGACCGAAGCCAAAGGAATGGCTCCCGAGGAAGTGGAGCGTTTGGTGACCTTCCCCGTCGAGACATCGGTAAACGGTGCCACCGACGTGCGCCGGGTACGTTCGTCGTCTACTACGGGATTTTCCATTGTGTGGGTCGAATTTAACTGGGGGACCGATATTTACCGTGCGCGCCAGATCGTGTCCGAAAAATTGGCCGTAGTGAAAGACGCACTGCCCTCGAACGTCGGGAATCCCACGTTGGGGCCGCAATCGTCCATTTTAGGTGAGCTGATTATCATCGGGATAACATCCGACACCACGTCACTGCAGGATTTACGCACACTGGCCGATTGGGGCATACGCCCCCGCCTGCTTTCGACCGGAGGTGTGGCGCAGGTCACCGTCATCGGCGGTGACATCAAAGAATACCAGATATTGCTCGATCCTGCCAAAATGAAACACTATGGCGTTACCCTTGACGAGGTGATGGACGCGGTGACGGAAATGAACCAAAACGCTTCGGGCGGTGTGCTGTTCGAGTACGGCAACGAATATATCGTCCGTGGCCTGCTGTCGACCAACGACGTGTTGGCCTTGGGCGAAACGGTTGTTAAACGCGTGGACGATGTGCCCGTAATGTTGCAAACCATTGCACAGGTCAAAATCGGGAACAAGGCCCCGAAACTGGGCATTGCCTCTGAGCGGGGAAAACCTGCCGTGCTGATGACTGTCACCAAACAGCCCGCAACCAGTACGATAGAGCTGACCGAAAAACTGGACCGATCGCTCGTTGAACTGCAAAAAACACTTCCGCCGGACGTAAAGGTGTCCTCCGATATTTTTCGTCAGGCACGGTTCATAGACAGTTCCATCAGCAACGTCCAAAAGTCGCTTTACGAAGGCGGGATATTTGTTGTCATCGTTCTTTTCGTTTTTTTGATGAACATCCGCACCACCGTGATATCGCTGGTAACCATTCCGCTGTCACTGGTTGCCTCCATATTGGCGTTGAGGATGATGGGGCTGACTATTAACACGATGAGCTTGGGAGGTATGGCCATTGCCATCGGTTCGTTGGTTGACGATGCCATCGTGGACGTGGAAAACGTGTTCAGGCATTTGCGCGAAAACAGGCAAAAACCAAAAGATGAACAAAAGACCGTGATGACGGTGGTGTTCGAAGCGTCAAAAGAAGTGCGCATGCCCATTCTTAACTCGACGCTGATCATCATCGCAAGTTTTGTCCCTCTATTTTTCCTGTCCGGCATGGAAGGGCGCATGCTGGCCCCGCTCGGAATCTCGTTCATCGTGGCGTTGGCGGCATCTACTTTGGTGGCCCTTACGTTGACGCCCGTGTTATGCAGTTATTTGTTGGGACGGCCAAGGAAGGACGACAAGCCCGAAAAGGAACCGTATGTGGTACGCAAGTTGAAGGATGCTTATGGGAAAGCTTTGAATCTGGCTTTGGCCAATCGGGGTTGGGTACTTGGCGGTACGGGCGTCGTATTTGCGATAGCCATTGTTATTTTCCTTACGTTTGGGCGTAGTTTCCTTCCCCCGTTCAACGAAGGATCGTTCACCATCAATATCAGCACGCTTCCGGGCATTTCGCTGGAGGAATCGGACAAGGTGGGGCGCATTGCCGAAAACATACTTCTGTCCGTTCCCGAAATAAAAACGGTAGGCCGGAGAACCGGACGCGCCGAGCTGGACGAGCATGCACTGGGAGTGAACGTGTCGGAAATAGAGGCCCCGTTTGTTCTCGGAAAACGGTCGAAAGATGAGGTGCTGGCCGAAATCCGGGAAAAGATGAAAGTGTTGCCCGGCGCGAACGTTGAAATAGGGCAGCCCATATCGCACCGCATCGACGCCATGCTATCGGGTACGCGGGCAAATATTGCCGTCAAGCTTTTTGGGACCGACCTTAATAAAATGTTTGCTTTGGGCAATCAGATCAAAGCAAACATACAGGACGTGGAAGGTATTGCAGACCTTAACGTGGAGCAGCAGGTAGAACGTCCGCAACTAAAAATAGAACCGAAACGCGAGATGTTGGCCAAATACGGCATGACACCGGTTGAATTTGCCGGGATCGTGAACGTAATGCTGGCAGGCGAAGTGGTGTCGCAGGTGTACGAAGGCAACAAAGCCTTCGATTTGACGCTGAAAGTAAACGAAGAGAGCCGGGAAACGGCCGACCGTATCCGTAATCTGATCGTGGATGCGGGCGGGCGAAAAATCCCGTTGGGTTATGTGGCGAAAATAACCTCATCCACGGGGCCCAACACCATCAACCGGGAAAACGTGGCGCGGAAAATAGTGGTTTCGGCCAACGTGGCGGGACGCGACTTGCGAGGGGTGGTGCATGACATCCAGGAGAAAATAGAGGCACAGGTTTCACTCCCCGAAGGATACCATATCGAGTACGGCGGGCAATTTGAGAGCGAACAGGCGGCATCGCGTATTCTGTTCATTACCTCTGTTTTTTCCATATTGGTAATCTTTTTGTTGCTCTTCAACCAATTCCGCAGCGTGACACAGTCAGCCGTTATTTTGCTAAACCTTCCGTTGGCACTCATCGGCGGCGTATTTGCCATCCTCTTTTCGGATGGGGTTATCAGCATCCCTGCCATCATCGGGTTTATCTCGTTGTTCGGCATTGCCACACGAAACGGCATGTTACTGATATCGCGTTACAACGACCTGCAAAAAGAAGGGCTGTCGGCCCGCGAGAGTGTGCTGCACGGTTCGCTCGACCGTTTGAACCCCATTCTGATGACCGCGTTATCGTCGGGGCTGGCCCTGATACCATTGGCGCTGGGCGGTGACTTGCCCGGCAACGAGATACAAAGTCCCATGGCCAAAGTTATTTTGGGGGGATTGCTCACGTCCACGCTTCTTAACGGGTTTATTATCCCGATCATTTACCTGATTACGAACAAAAAAATCGTGGCGGAAGTCATTACCGACGACGAAGCCACAGCATGAACAGGCACAACAATGAAAGCAACGATAAGCATATTGGCACTGCTGGCGGGCATGCCGCTGTGGGGCCAGAACAACGTCAACCCGGTGTTGGCGGCCGTGGAAGAGAACAACACCACCCTGAAAGCGTTCCGGCAAACCGTGGAGGCGCAAAAGCTGGAAAACAAAACGGGGATATATCTTGCCGGTCCGGAAGCGGATTTTGGATACTTGTGGGGAAACCCTGGAGAGATAGGCAACAGGACCGACATCAGCGTCAGGCAGACGTTCGACATACCGACCATTACGGGCATGAAAAGCAAGCTGGCCAACGGACAAAACGGCTTGCTGGATATTCGGTATAAAACCGAAAGGATGAATATCCTGCTGGAAGCGAAGCAGTACTGTCTCGATCTGATCTACTACAATGCCCTTCGTAAGGAGCTGGACGTACGACTGCAACATGCCGAAACTATTGCCCGGGGGTATCAATCGCGTTTGGAAAGGGGAGATGCCAGTCGTCTTGAATACAACAAAGCCCAGCTCAACCTTTCGTCGGTGCGGGGCGAAGCGTCGCGTGTCGATGCCGAACGTCACGCGTTGTTGTTGCAGCTTAAGCGGTTGAACGGGGGAAATGAAGTGGCGTTCGACGACTATTTGTTTGCACCTGCAGAGCTTCCGCTGGATTTCGACCAGTGGTATGCCACGGCTTCGCAGAAAAACCCTGAATTGGCTTATGTAAAAGGAGAAGCCGGGCTCGGCAAAACACAGATATCGGTCAGCAAAGCCATGGGATTGCCTTCTTTTTCGGCGGGGTATATGGGCGAAAAGGTGGTAGGGCAGCATTATCAGGGTGTTTCCGTGGGTGTTTCCATTCCGTTGTGGGAAAACCGAAATCGCGTCAAACAAGCGAAAATGGCCATGCAAGCCGCCGAATCGAGGGTGATTGACAGCAACCTTCAGCTTTACGGCAACCTGCAACTTTTGCATAAGCGTGCATTGGGGTTGAAAGTAACTGCCGAAACGTACCAACACGCTTTGTCGGTGGCCAACAATACCGATTTGTTGAAAAAGGCGCTCGACTCAGGAGATATCTCTTTGCTCGATTATGTACTTGAAGTGGGCCTGTATTACCACATGGCCAATCAGGCATTGGAGGCCGAAAGAGATTTCCAGAAAGCCTTTTCGGAGTTAACCGCGGCAGATCTTTAGACCTGTTCCGGCACATTTATAGCTTGGCCCCGGAATGGATGGGATCAGACACGACCAACCATGTCCGGAAAAAATTGACCGTGTGGTCCCTCCGGCCGGGGTATCGGCTACATTGAACAGATCAAAGGACTTGGGTCGGTGGCGATCCACAGAGTCCGGTTTTTGAACGAATGGGACCATGTCCGGAGCCATCCTTTAGGGGATGGCTCTTTTGGTATCCTCCTTTTCTGCTGCCACATTTTTTGGTCATACTTGTGTCGTCACGGCCACGGTATTTTTTCCAATTAAATCTATAATTCCAATCCAAGTCTATTTCAATAGTCTTTGGCAATGACTTGACTTTAACCAGAGAAGAAACAGTATTTGTATCAAGGAAAAGCCCGGCAGATGATGCAGGACAAGCTTGGTCTCTTTTTCTTGCCGATTATCCTTCCGACAAGTCTACCTCAGATCCATCATTTGCAGGAATCGGCACATCTGCCCTTTCCAGCTTGATGCGGCACCGGCACAACGCGCTTTTTTATTATCATAATGATGTCTCGTGCGCGAAAAGGGGGCCTTCGTGCGTGAAAACGGCATTTGGTGCAAAGGGCATTGCGGTCTCGGCATTTTTTCCATACTTGTGGATAAAATGAATATTGAGACGTACCCGACCATGAAAAACCTGTTATTATTTCTGCTTGTTACGGGCATCTGCGCCCCCGTTTTCGCCCAGACCGACTCGACGATCCACTTCAACGCTGACGTCAATGGCAAATGGAGTTTTTACAACGATTTCAGCCTTTGGGGGAACAAGACGTTTTACACCGACGGATCGAAAGCATTATACTTAAAAAACTCACTCCTCAACAGCACGTTGGAAATTGCGATATCCGAATGCTCCGGTTGCTACCACGGGGCGGCCTCGAACGGGGACGCAGTGCTGCGCAAAAAGGGCAGCGGTTACAAACTGGTCATCGGGCACGCCTCCGATGCCAACAGCGTACCGCAGAGGGCCACCGGTATCCTGGGGTCGGTTTCGCCCGACGGCCTGTGGGTTTACAACAACGGCAACACCTTTTTGGGGAACTATTCGGAGACGCCCCCCGTTGCCAAGCTGCAGGTAGGGGGAAGCCAGATCACGGCAGGTCGGCTGCAGATCGGCAACACGAACGACTGGTGGATAAACAATCCGATTACCGGATGGACCAACGGGTTTGAAGAAACCGATGCCGCCCTTTTCGTGCCGTTGAGCCAGGGGGAAGTCTCGGACCTGAGGCTTTATATCCCCGACAATAAGGACGATTCCTTTTCGGTCTGGGGCAACACGTGCACGGGCGGCGACTGCAAGGATTTGAACAAGGCATCGCGGGTGGTCAGGTTCAGGGGCGACGGCCATGTGTCGTTCAGCGGCAACGTGGGCATCGGCCTGGGGGATGCCCTGCCCGACCAGCGGTTGGTGGTGGACGGCATCATCCGTGCCGAAGAAGTAAAGGTCGAGACCGTGAACACCGCCACGCTGAACGTGGAAGGCGGGGTGTACGCCGGCAAGATCAAAGTGGCCGCCAACGGCCAGACCGCCGACTTTGTGTTCGAAGAGGGCTACGACCTCAAAGACCTAACCGAAGTGGAACGGTACATAAATGAACACAAGCACCTTCCCGGCATCCCGGGCGCCACGCAGATGGAAGCCGACGGGGTGGATCTGGCCGAAATGAACAAGCTGTTGCTGCAGAAGGTGGAGGAGTTGACGCTGTACCTGATTGCGTTGGAGAAGATTGTGAAGGAAAAGGATGAACGGCTGGATGTTATTGAGGCACAAATCAGAGGTATGACCCCGTAACTTAGGGTACAGGATGATGAAAAGAGCAATAGTCGGCCAGAAATGGATGGCTTTGCCGTGAAGCCTGAAGGACCATGGTTTGCGCCTGTACCTGATGTGTGCTGATGGTTACAATGAAGTTTCGAACGTATTTTATTGCAAATAAGAAAGATCGTTATGAGTAGATTGATTGTGTTACTGTTCTTGTTAGTTTATAGCGTGCATTCCTATGCGCAAAACATGCATACGCCGAAAATCAGCAGCCCTCAGGCTGCCTCCATGGATTCACATGGAGAGTTCGGGGTCGATATGTTCGTCGGAAGGCCCAATATTTCAATTCCTGTTTATAATGTCTCCATCGGGCGAATAAACATGCCCATTTCATTAGACTATAATTCGGCATCGGTTCAACCAAATGCCCACCCTACCTGGGTCGGGCTGGGATGGAATTTAAATTGCGGAGGGGTTATTAGCCGTAAGATGAAAGATTTGCCCGATGAATACACCTCTAACACAGATAACATGTATGGGTACATAGAGAGAGGGGTGCATGATGCGATTACAGGAAACTTGCAATACTATGATCGTTCAAGCAATTTATACAGGGACTTACAGGCCGATGAATTTAGTTTTAGCTTCCCTGGATATAGCGGCAGGCTATTCTATACCCCCCAGGGATGGCAGGTTTTGGATACCAGCGAAGACATTAAGGTCGAGCTGCTGTCATATTACAATTTGATATATAATAATATCGGAGCGGTAAGGCAGCGTCTTGGACACTCCGAGGCCACCATGCTTGGCGACCGGTTTATATATGGCTTTGTGCTAACCACGGCGGATGGAACGAGTTTCAAATTCGGGGGTTCATTGCAGGCGATTGAGTTTGGGAATTCGTTTTCGGCAAACTATGACATGTATTATTTCCCAAAGGATGTTTGTGCCGATGCCTGGTACCTGACTGAGATTAAGGATGTGGACGGGAATATGGTCCTTTTTGGTTATAATGCAGGTGATCCCATTTGCCATGTGGCGCCTTCCTTTTTTAATATTTCCGGGGTAAGTTATAGCAATTCTTCGAGTATTGGGCACATTGAAGGACGTGATGGTAGTTATTCCCCAAAAAGGTTTGATCCGTACCGAAAGGAAGGGCGCTTGATATTCCCTGTATATCCCACAAATCTGACATCCGGATATTATGATGTATATTTTCGGGATCTGGATTATATCCAGTTTGTGCGTAGCACAACTCCAAGCATGGGCTATTCGAAAAAATATCTTGAGAAAAAGGAAGACGGTGGCCCTGACAATGGACTGACGACTTGTTGGATTCGCAGTGCAGATAAGTTCAAATGGTATCAGCTTGATGCAATTGCCATTTGCCCCCAGACAAGGTATAATTCAACCATTTACAGATTGATCCATAAACCGGAAGAGGGAAACCAAAACGAACATCGCCTGGCATTGCATTCTCTTATTAAACTGGGGGGTAATGCCTGGGAGGGATTTGACCCGACGCAAATTACCAATTGGGATAATTACGAACATCTGGGGAGATACGATTTCAAATACAATGATCTTGATATCGGCCTTATGGGACAATTGAGCGCCGACAGGTGGGGGTTTTACAGAGCCAATCCGACCAACGGGCTGTTGCAGAAAATAGTTTATCCAACAGGTGGGTATTCTGAATTCAAATGGGAAAGGCACGACTGTGCCAAATATGTGGCTCCCAATAAAGCGTCGCTAAATTATGTGCCTGGGAGTATGCATGATTCGTTTGGTTCATTTCAGGAGTTTGGCACAGGAGTTTTATTTAGTGATTTTGGCTATGTACAGCATATCTCGTTCGACTGGAACATAGAGGCAAGCATGTCTAATATTATGCTTACAGGAGGAGCACGTATAAAATCAATCAAAAGCTACGATAGAAACCATACCTTGCTGAAAAGCAATACTTATAAGTATTTAGACGCCAGTAAGCGGTCGAGCGGGGTGTTGAATGGTCATCTGGAGGAAGTATATAAATCTTCTATTCGCAGTACAGGTGAGAATAGCTTTGGTCGTATTACGGTTGATGTGGATTTGGAAAGTTTTAACGGATTAACGAAGTATAGCTATAACGGACGGTCTCACGTGGGGTATTCGAGAGTGGTTGAAAAAGACGATCTTAAGGGCATTGAACGGGTTTATGAGTTTGTCAATTACGGAGATGTTTTTGACGCTAAACCATTTCGATCCGGGAACAATGCCTATGAGAATCTCATGTTTGTTGAGACGATTCCCCCTTATCAGCAGTTGGGCAAACTAAAGAGTTTAACTGAAGTTGGAGAGAGCTATGTGAGAAAGAAAAGGTTTGAATATCGCATGATCGGGACTGGAAACAGCGGGGCACCCAAAGTCACAAGGTTGAGTGACGGGTTTACTTGCGAAAGTGGTGTATTTTTATATGGAAACAATGGATCTGTTATCCCGTTTTCGATCACATTTGTCAGTTATACGATGTTTGATGAATATGATTTGAGGTATAAATTGGTGCTTGAAGAAGAAAAAATGTACCATCCGTCATCCGAGGATATCCTGTTTTCAAAACAAACGGCATATACGTATAACGACCAAGGATTGCTGGCGGAAAGCAAATCCACAACGGGACCGGATGAGAGCATTACCACCTCCTACCTTTATCCGTGCGACAACACCGATTTGTCAGTCCATTCCTCTATGAAAAACAAGCACATATACACACCGTGGTTTTTCTCAAAAACAGAGCATAAGAAAGGTGCGGTTTCTAAAATAACAGAAGCTACTTACCATGAGTATGACGAAAAGGCCAATTATAAGCCCAAAGCGGTTTATTCATTGAATAACCGGAATCTGTCCGGCTTGAATATATCTGATTTTCAGATTGAAAACATTGACGGGGTGGCATCCCGCTACAACGTGGGGAGATACCTTATTAAAGATGCCGATTTTGAGTTTGACAAAAATGGCAGGCTGTACAAGTACAAACCCTTGGGCGGCCCTGTGGAGTATTATGTGTGGGGAAATTTGAAAAACCTGCCGATTGCCAGAATTATTGCAGAGAAAGAAGTGGCATACGATCCAAATTCCACATCAGATGACGATGAAAAGATCAGTGAGCTTACCGAGGCCATAAAAGCCAAAAACATCAGGTATCTGGCCGAGAAGTACACCGTAAGCCATTTCGAAGGCATAACCGGCGTTATAAAACCCAATGGGCAAGCGTTAAAGTACAAATTCGACAACGCCGGGCGCCTGAATGAAGTCATCGATCAGGATATGAGCACATTGGAAAAGTATGAATACGGGATTGTTAATTATTAAACCTTGTTGTTATGTGTAAATCTTATTTCTGCTTTTTGTATTTCCTGCTTTTATGTGCAAGTCACATGGCCGGACAATCGCCGGAAGAGGTTAAAGTCTGGCATTGGGCCCAGAAGCTTGGCGGCTTGGGATGGGATATACCCAATGGTATCGTCACCGATTCAAAAAACAATGTGTACGTAGGGGGCGCTTTTGTGGGCGAGATCAAGGGCGGCGGAACACAGCTGCAGAGCAACGGGAATAAAGACCTGTACCTGGCAAAACTAAAGGACTCAGGGAAGTTTGAGTGGGTAAAAACCTTTGGTGGCGTTGGATATGACAAGTTAACCTGCATGGCGATTTCAGATAAAGACGAAATCTATATCGGCGGCGTCATGACCGGCGAGGTTAATTTCGGGAAAAAGAAACATATCGACTTTGGAAAGAACGGCTTGTTTGTTGCCTGTTTCGACACAAAGGGGAACTGTCGCTGGGTGTGCCCGATTGCCTGTTCAAAAATGGCGGCCGGCCATGTGATCGACATCGACGATTCCGGGGATATCTGTTTCGGAGGTGCATACACAGACAGTATTTCAGCTGGTGAATTTAAACAGGCCAGCAAGGGGAAAACAGATATTTTTTGGGTGACGATAAGCAGTGAAGGCACGGTGAAGAACATAACGGCATTGGGAGGAAAAGGGAAAGAGACACTAAACGCGTTGGCGAGCTTTGGGGATGGCGAATATCTTTGTGCCGGCAGTTTTGACCAGCCTTTTATTGAATTGGAAAACAGTTTTGTGGTTGGCACAGAGGGTTATAAAAACACCTACCTTATGTCCACCGGCTCCGGTGAAAGTGCCAGATGGGCAAAGACATGGTCCAGCCCATCTTATTGCGAAGTGAAAGGGGCAAGGCCCACAAACGATAGAGGTGCATTTTTGTGCGGCAATTTCAGCGGCAGTTTGCTGTTCGATTCGGTGACTGTAAAATCCAACGGGGCGGTCGATTTTTTCGTAACCGAATTGGATTCAACGGGGAAGGTTGTGTGGTTCCGCCATTTTGGCTCAAAATTCAACGATCATGCGTCCGGAATGGTCTGTAATCGTGTCGGAGGGGTGATGGTGACAGGCACATTTTGCGATTCGCTGAAGCTGGAGCCGTATGTGGTAGCCGCGGCAAAAGGGGCGACCGCGACGTTTGCCATGCAACTGGACAGGGACGGGAACGTGCTTTGGGCCGGTAAGATCGGAGGAGAGAAAGGGCACAGTTTTGGTACCTGTTCCACAATCGACCGGGATGGCAATCTGATCTTGGCTGGAAACTTTAACCATGTCTTCGATTCCCCTTCGGGCGTGCAGGAAAGCGCAGGAGGCGAAGATGTGTATGTGGCCAGGTATGCAAATTGCGAAAAGCCGGATACCCTGATCATGGGGGTGCCTTATGTGTGTCCCGGTGCCACTGTGTCACTTTTTGTCGATAAAAAATATTCCAATGCAGTTTGGAACGATACCGTTTTCGGGAAACGCCTTATCGAAATCGACAGACCCGGTAGTTACCAGGTTAGGGTTCATGATGGGGCAGGGTGTATTTACCGTGATACCGTATCCGTGCAATTGGCTCCGGTAGTGGGGTACTCAATCGGACAGGATACGTCGTTGGTTATCGGCGCCTCTCTGGTGTTGGAGGGCCCTGATGGAATGGCCCGGTATGTGTGGCAGGGAATAGCGGGCGAGAGAAATTATGTGGCTTCAGACGAAAACGGTGAAGCCGGTCCCAAAACATTTGTTCTTGAAACAGTCGATGAGTTCGGCTGCATTGACGGCGATACAATCGTGGTGGATTTCTATAACCGGCCATTGTCCCTCGGCTCGCTGGCAAACGAAAAGTCGCTGAAAGTATACCCGAATCCGGTTCGGGAGATGATACACTGGCGATTGGATATCGATGGCGAAACGATGTTCGATTTGGAAATAAGCGATCTGACCGGGAATGTGCAGACAAGGAGGAGGATTCAAAGATACATGCCCCGTGAGGAAATGGAGGAAAATCTGGCCTCCCTCCTTCCGGGGACTTATGTGTTGAGAGTGATCGGAGAAGGGTTGACAATTTCCAACGTGTTTATAAAAAAGTAACATTCAATTATGTGTTGTATGTCAAGGACTATCATTGCAATAGTGGTTTCTGTATTCGGATTCTCCCCGTGCCTGGGGCAAATCACCCTGGACAACAGAGTGCTTGGGGAATTAGAGGTGGTAGACAAAAATCAGATAAGGCTTCTTCCCGGCTTTCACGCCCCTAAGGGAGTTCGGTTCCATGCGTCGATACAGGATGTCGATTTGCCCCAAACGCCTGTGCTGGGCGATAGGTCCGGAGTGGATGCTTCTCTTGGGACGGGCCTGCTTTTGGGCGTCAATTACGTGAAAGTTTCAACCCCCAGGTATGTCAGGCAAGATAAATACCTGGAGGTGTATGCATGTGACGAGATCACCTACTATGATGACCTGGGGAATGCGCTGCAAATTGTCAGGTCCCAGGCTTCGCCCTCGGGGCTGGATCTGGTCGAGCCGTTGAGAACCTCTTATTTTAAGTCGAACGATCACTATTTGCCATTTGCAGTGAAGCCAAACCAGGGGGAGATAGGATATTTCAGGAAAAATGTGGATGTGGACTGCTATGGTTTTTACTCAAAACTCGGTGCCAGGTTTGAAAAAGAGAAGCTTTTCGCTACTTATGAGCTCGATGGCAATGAAACGATGAAAGTCCAAGGTGTGGGAAAGCACTGGGCAGGTGAAGAGTTGGGGTGGTATATAAAACCGGATGTGGATGTGGATGATGTTGCATTTGGGGTTGGTAGCCAGGACCGGTTTGCCGGATACAGCTTTTCACCCAACCTTACCGAAATCCCGACATGGGATGCGGCGGGAAACGCGGTGACCATGGGGAAAGGGAGCTTGATGGTAAAAGTCAGTGTCGATGAAAACGGCCATGCGGCGAGGGAATATTCAAATGCGTTGGGGCAAACCCTGATCAAAGAGGTTGAAGCAGGGAATGAAGTGCTGAGAACGCACTATGTGTATGACCTTCAGGGATTGTTGGTGATGGTCGTGTCTCCGTTGGCAGCATCGCCGGAAGACAGGGAATTGTGTTATTTCTACAGTTACGATGACAGAAAACGAATGATCTCAAAAAAGATACCCGGGGCCGAAATCGTTGAAATGGTTTACGATCAGAGGGACCGGTTGGTGATGGTGCAGGACGGAAACCTCAGGTTGAAGAAACAATGTCTGTTTTACAAATACGATTGCTTTAGCAGGATGGTGATGTCGGGAAAGATGGCGGTAGAGGCAGGTATGGCGGATGTCAGGGAATGGTTCTCCGGCTATTCCGGCCAGCAATATGAAAGTTATACGGGCGGATCGGGGTTTTATGGTTATGGGGGCAACGAAAGCTATCCCCAGGGATTGAGGATTGAAAAAACCGACGTGCTGAATGTGATGTGGTATGACGGGTACGGGTACATCGAAGATTTGGGCCTCGGCTCACTGGGCTACGTGAGTTACCCTTCCGACTATTTATGGACCAATGTAAGACCGGACAACAATTTGCGCTTTTTGGAGTTTATCCCTTCCTGGAGTACCGTAAACTACGAAACACGGCGTTCAATGGGGCTTCCCACGGGCCAGATGGTGAGGGTGCTGGATGTCGGCAATGCCGGTTACAAGCCGGACGTGACGGAGTTGTACACCTCATTGTATTACGACAGCAACGGGAATGTAATGAGGCGGATAAGCAGCGACCATTTGGGGGGGTGGAATGTGTTTGATTTTGACTATGCGCCGGTAACCGGTTGGCTGGTAAGGTCGGTGCAATGCCGGTATCTGGATGGCAACAGGCAACTGAAAGAGGTTAAAGGGTTTGAATATGACCATTATGGGCGGTTGCTCGAATGCACCGGCAGAATCAACGACCAACCGGTGGTGGCCAACAAGGCCCTGCGGTACAATGAACTGGGACAATTGGCACAGAAATTCCTTCATTCGCCAAATGTATCGGGCAAGGACCGTAGTTTTGTACAAAAGGTAGACTTTGAATACAATGTAAGAGGGTGGCTGACCGCAATCAACGATGGCGCCCGGACCGAAAAAAGCGATCTTTTCGGGATGGACCTGTACTATTCCGGCCTGGACGGGGTTGGCGGCGAAGGGGCCGCCGGGGGCGAACAGTTCAACGGCAATATTGCCGCAATACGATGGAGCACCCGGAACGACGTTGCAAGAGGGTATCTGTTTCACTATGACGGGGCCGACCGGCTGCTGGAGGGCAGGTACGGGGAAGGGACTGCTTTGGAATCGAACAAGGGGGCGTTTTCGGAAACAATCGGGGAGTACGATGGCAACGGCAACATAAAAAAGCTGAAACGTTATGCCGGAGGGGTGGTTGCCGACGATTTAAACTACTCTTACATGCCAGGTGACAACCGGTTGCTGTCGGTGGCCGATAACGGCGACGAAGTGGAGGGTTTTTTGCATTACGTGCGCCACGGCAACGGCGATTATGCTTACGATGCCAACGGAAACATGGTTTCGGATCCGGGCAAAGGCACCGATGTCACGTACAACCACCTGAATCTGCCCGAGTGCGTCACTTTTCCCGGCGGCAACAAGATCTTTTACCATTACGATGCGGCCGGCAACAAAGTGGGGCAATCGCGCGAAGCGGGTTCGGGGGCGGTGTTCGAAAGCACCGGTTACCTTGGGAACATCGTGTGTGACGGGGACGCCCCGGCGGTCCTTTTGAACGACGAGGGCAGGGCCGTTTTCGACGCCAACGATAACCAGTGGCGTTACGAGTATTTTCCTGAAAGACCATTTGGGCAACACCCGGGTGGTATTTGCCGGCACCCTGATCCCCGGCGGGGCCGACGTGCTGCAGGCCAACAACTATTACCCGTTCGGGCTGCCGTTTGCGCGCAAGGATTTTGTCCCGTCGGTTGACAACTATATGGCGAACCGGTACCTTTACAACGGCAAAGAATTTCAAAGCGACGGCTTTGAGGGTATTTCGCTGGATATTTACGATTTTCATGCCCGTGGGTACGATCCCATCCTGGGCCGTACATGGCAGATGGACCCCCACGCAGAGAACTACTACGGCCTGAGCCCTTACAGCATGTTTGCCAACAACCCTATAATCAATATCGACCCGGACGGAAAGGATTGGTATACGGACAAAGACGGAACCTATCAATACAACCCGGACGTCAAATCCCAGGAAGATCTGCAAGAGGGCCAAAACTATGTTGGTGTTACCCATCAGATAAAGGATGGAAAAGGGAATGTTATTACCGACTATCGAAAAGATGGCAGTATAATGTTTGCTAATCAAACGGATGCATATAACAGAATGTGGACACAAGCAAATAATGTTGATCGCGAACAATTTGGTATTATTAAAAAGGACGGAGTATTGGTATTACCTGAATATAAGAATGAAAACAATCAGGCTTTCATTGAAGAGTATGGTTACAGTTTGAAAGATTCAAAATTAGGTGATCCAGTTTCTGAATCAACATTTTCAGAAATTTCAACCATACATACACATCAATCTAAAGAGTTTGATGCCTCGATGTCTTGGGAAGATTATAGCACCAATGCAATCAGAATTCCTTATAAAATGGGGATTGTTATGAGTTATAATGGAAATGTCTCAGGAGGATATTCTTATATTGACAAAGCAGGAGCCATTATAGGTAGGCCTGTACCAATAAAGTATGACAGGGAACAAATTCTTAAAGGAGCTGATTTAAGATTAAGCCTACAAATAATAAATTTAAATATTTCTAGGAAATATAACTTAAGATAATTAAACTCAATGAAATATATTTTATATTCAATATTAATAGTTTTATTCCTTTCTTGCAATAAGATTCGCAATGAAGGAGACAGAATTATTTTGAATCATAACCAAGCCATTGCTGATAATAGATTGATATATATATCAACTCAATTTATTAGCGATGTAAACTGTCAAAACTTCATCCATGAGATGTATATTGATAAAATTGCTCCAGACTATTATCATTTAACACTTATGGATGTTGTGAGAGATAAAAGGAACTTGAACAATAGCAATTCACTTAATTTTATAAAGATAAACGGCCAATTAATATATTTATATTCTGGGATTGAAGATTTTTTTCATACCAGTCAAGTATTTGAAAATAACGCTGATGTAATTTATTGTAATAATAGAATTTGGAGTGTTATTATAAGGGGAGATTCTGTTAAAATATATAAGGATAATGTGGGTATACCCTTTTTACAGAGGGATGATGATGTAATAGATGGTATTGATACAACAAGATGGATTTATTTGCCTTAATATCATTCAGTGTCACCTGAACCTGCCCGAGTGCGTCACCTTTCCGGCGGCAACAAGATCTTTTACCATTACGATGCGGCCGGCAACAAAGTAGCCCAATCGCGCGAAGCGGGTTCGGGGGCGGTGTTCGAAAGCACCGGTTACATTGGGAACATCGTGTGTGACGGGGACGCCCCGGCGGTCCTTTTGAACGACGAGGGCCGGGCCGTTTTCGACGCCAACGATAACCAATGGCGTTACGAGTATTTTCCTGAAAGACCATTTGGGCAACACCCGGGTGGTATTTGCCGGGACCCTGATCCCCGGCGGGGCCGACGTGCTGCAGGCCAACAACTATTACCCGTTCGGGCTGCCGTTTTCGCGCAAGGATTTTGCCGTGCCGGTTGACAACTACGTGGCGAACCGGTACCTTTACAACGGCAAAGAATTACAAGATGACGATTTAAACGGATCATTATTAATGCTTTATGATTTTGGTTGGCGGCAATACGACCCACAATTAGGCCGGGTTACCACCCAGGACAGGTTCAGCGAAAAATACTACAGCCTCTCAAATTATTCGTATGCGGCCAATAGTCCTATTAATTTTATCGACATTAATGGAGATAGTCTCGCATTATTTAAAAATGGAACTTATATTGCCACATTATGTAAACATAGCTTCCCCCATTTTTTATACAGGCATAAGCGAAGTGGTGGTGGCGGTTGGAACGTAGCGTTTTTTTGTTGCTATGCTGTGTGTCGGCTTGGCTCTTTGACTATGTAGCGAAGCGGAATAGGCAATGTGCCAAATGCGTGGGAAGCATAGCCACAAAAAATATGACTGTTAAAAAATGGGGGCAATGCCATAGAAGACAGACGAAGCGTAGGGCTTGTGTGGTTGGAGTCTGGCTAAAGCCGTATTTTTTTTGTGCGGTGGCTGGGTGGGTATTTTAAAATGTATCTTCCGCTTTTAATTCGATATAATCAAGTTTAATATCCTCAATATCGTAAACACTAACATCTAAACTTTTGAATTTATGAGGATTGAATATTGCAAGATTTACACCGTTTTGATACAATGAGCTTTTAAATTCAATACCGTCATATCCCATTGATTTAATCAATTCAGATAAATACTGCGTTGGTAAATAGTCTAATTCACTATCGCTTCTTCTTCTCGGTTTTGATAGTTCTTGTTCCAATTTATCAATGAAAGAGCCGTGTATCATTACTTCTTCCAAAGACTGCAATTCTTCTAATTCTGCAAGTTCAAAAATATCATAGGTGGAATGACTTAAATTTATCACTTTTATATTTTCTTCAAGTCTAAATGTTCCTACTGTAACATAATCAAACAAACTTGCTCTTACTTCATATAAGGTTGTAAGTACGTCATTTGCTAAATATAAATAGGAAATACCATTGGGATTTGCTCTACCGCTTTTTGCTGATTTATTAGGTGGGTTACCCATTTGGTCAATAGCATAACCTTTGGGGTTATCACTAATTCTTGCCCGATAATATTTCTTCCCTTTGTAAATCTCTTTTCTAAAATGTTTAAACAATGATTTCAATTTTTCCAAATCCAATGGATTTTTCAGATGAAACCTATTTACTGTTTTTATTTCTTCTGAAAAATTATCCCAAGAAAGAAAAAGCGGTTGATTAACGTCTTCTTCATCTTGTGCATTTTGAAATCTCAATCTTACAGGATTATCTAACAGGCTTTGATAATCGGCAATATCATCTTTAATAATTTCAGAAATAAGTTGCTTAACATTATCAGCTTCAATTAAAGTTTGCGTGAAAACCTTTTGACTAAAATAATCAGAAATAATTTGAGTTTCTAACGGTTTGCCATTTTCGGCATCAACTACAAAGAGGTCTAATATACCTGCAAAATTACGGTTCAATTCAGAAGCCTCATAAATAGAAACATTTTGCGATTTACAATAGTCGCAATTCCCTGCCGTTTTGTTATTTAAAATAATAGAATTTATGTATCGACTTTCAAAGCAATTTATACAACAATTCATATTAAATCAATTTCAAGACTAAATCAATGTGGTTCATCAATGAGAGTTTCTTTAATGTTCCTAATCCCGGAAAGTGTCCGTTTGTGTGAAATTCTCTAAAATAAGGAATGGCAACAGAGTTATAGCCTGTTTCATCACACCAAGCAATCAATTTATCTAATGCTTGTGCAAATTTTCCCGCAATATCGGATTGGTCTTCATTGGAATTTGAAACAAAGTGTTTTACTCTAATTTTTTTTGTCGTAGCTTCTGCATAAGACAAGTGAATTGCCACTGCATAGGGTAAAAATCCTGTTTCGGAATATTCTTCGCCTATGGAAAGATAATCGGAAAACCCAATAAAGCCCTCTTCTTTGTAATAAAGATGTTCTTCTGAAAAATTACTTTCATCTACCTGTAAATAATCAGAATTTTTTGTTTGAGAATTGAAATAATCGTCAAGCTCAACTCTGGTGCTTTCATCAAAATTTCTGTGGTATCTTTTGCTTGTTGCGGATAGATTTATTACATTATACTTAACTGTAAAATGCTGTTGGTATAGTGCGAGAATATCTGTGATATTATCAAAAGCCGTATTGTGTATAATGGTTAATGCAGGAACAAAATCAGCGTATTTTTGTAAAAATTCTATCGCTTTATCGTGTTTGCTATTTCTGTGAAATATTACACCTATTTGGTAATTTCTATTATCCCCAACAGAGCTTTTGATAGCATCGAAAATAGCATCAATATCAGTAAAAGTACCAACTTGCGGATTTACAATAATTGTAAAGTTAATATCGCTATTAACCAATTCCTTTAAGGTGGTTTTTAGTGTTGATGAATTTTTTACAGGCTCAATTATAGGCGATACTTTCGTCTGGTTTGGCACAAGGACAGGTGTTGTCAATTCCCTAATTCCAATCAATTCAAACTGCTTACCTCTTAAATACGGTTGGTACATACGGTATTTGTTGCTAAAAAATTATACAATTTATGATATTCCTGTTCATTAAAATCCAAAGAATTACAGATGTGTCTTAATTCTTTTGGGGTCTTTGATGATTTCAGAAAGTCGGGTTTCAGTAATTTTCTTTCTTTGAGTTTGTTCAAAACCTTTTTTTGGAAATCAGCAATATCTTCTTTTGCTAACAACTCGTAACAAACTCTAAAAATTTGAGTATTTGGAACATCAGGAATAAACCCGAATTTATCAACAAACAAATCAAGATATTCTTGTTTTCTTAAAATTTTGAAGATAGTATCAAAATCAAATAACGATGTATTACTACTTGCTTTCTTAATCGTTTGTAGTTTATTCTTTGCGTCAAGTACAATAATGCCAATATTGGTATTCGCATACTCAATTTTTAATTTTTCTGCATTCTTCTCGTCTGTAACAACATTAACTTCATCTGCAAATTTTTGATAGTCGTTTAATTGCTTTGATAGTTTGGAAAAGTCATCAAGTTCTGTTTTGATTTCAAAAATCCGCACCATACCGTTTAACATTACTAAATCGGCTTTTGAAGCACCAACCCTAAACTCGTTTAATGTCAATGTATCTTTTAAACCGTGTTCTTTAATAATGTCAAGAAATATATTGTTTTTATAGACATACTCACATCTATATTGCTTTTGCAATGCTTTATACAAAGATTTGATGATGTCTAAATTTGTATTATAAGAAGAAGCGTTAAAATACTTGGTAGTTTGGTTTTCAAAAAGTGCAGTATCATTTTCCCGCACTATCTTTTGGAACATAGGCGGTGAGAAGATTTGGGATAAAATTCTTAAATTCTGCACTTTCTTTATACTAATTTTTACTTTACAAAGGTAACAAATTACATAAAACTTATCTACATTTTGACACGAAAAACTAACATTGCGTTATTATTAGACTATAAAATGGCATAAATGTATAAAGCAAACTATATGGAATACAAGTTTTCCCTTTTAATGCAATTCAAGGCAAAGTAAATGGATAAGTAGGATAAGTAACTTTTCAGAAAACTTATTTTTTGTATTTCGCAGAAATATAAAAAATGATTTATCGGGCTGTATGGGTGCAAAATGGTAAACCGCAGGTTTCCATTTGCACCGGGATGTACGACGCTCAATTAGGTCGTTGGCATGTGCCTGCCCCTGCCCCTCATGCGAGTACCATTACAATCTAATACCAAATCACTAAGTAATGAATAATCCGGTGAGATTTGTTGAATCCATTCGGACTGGATACCACCACAGTACAATCCTCATTTTAATTTGAATGAAGTAGTAATAACCAGTAACATGATTCTGTAATAATTACAGGTTATTACAATTATCCTCTTGATACAAATTTTCATGGTTCGGTTTCCCGTTCGGTTGCATATCATGTTAATAAAAAAATAGCATTGAAAGAGACTACGAATTATTCTTCGGGTTACAAACTAAACAGATAGATACCTTATTATGAAAAAAGTATTATTTCTTTTCTTACTATTAACATCTTGTGGAAACAGAGATGAAATAGTTGAATATTATCAAAACGGTGCAATCAAATCTGTATATATGCTAAAAAATGGCATTAAAGAAGGAGGCTCGATGGACTATGATTCCCTTGGCAATTTGCAACTAAAATCAGAATGGGCAAACAACCAATTACACGGTGTGCAAACCGAATACTTTCAAAATGGTCGGGTTAAGGCATTGTACAACTGGATGGATGGAGTTAAACATGGTAGCTATGTTTTGTTCGCAAAAACAGGTAGTATTATTCAGACGGGAGAGTACTATGAGGGTTTGTTGTGCGGTTACCAGAATAGGTTTGAAGACGGTATGTTAATGCAATCGAGGCATTATGTTCTTGTTAACGACTCCGATTACCTAAATCAGTTTTTTGTTTTTGATGGCTTTGGAAATATAAAGTATGAAAGGAGTTTGTATTACTCTATTGCCTATCAAGAGAGGCATGATACCGTTTTGAAAAATAAAGAAGTATCGATGAAGTTAATAATGCAGAACCTAAATGTCGGTGTTGACGGTTCAAGCGAAGTAAAGATTGTCTTAGGAAATTTTGACGGGAGATTCCGTCTGTTGGAAAAAACTTCATTGGACACCATAAAGGTCAACGGACTGATTAAAGATCTAAAATTCTCTTTTAATAATACAGGACATCAATTCAAAAGAGGTATGATATTGAATGTTTTTAAAGACGAATTAGGAAAAAATGACACAATAAAACTATTCTTTGAGAAACATTTTTTTGTCATTGGGGATTGAGCGACGACATACAGGTTGGGCGAAGCGGACCTGTCTTCTATGGGCAGGCAGACCCTCGTCCGGCGTGGCGTCCCGCTACATCGATTCTATAAGGCTTCTGGCCGCAAGTACCTTAGGTAGGGCGTAGCCCCAACAGCAGGGCAAGAGCAACCGGTTGGAGTCCGTGACCGACCACGCCGCCCGTAGCGCGGCCCCTTACGCCTACGACACCAACGGCAACATGGCCGTTGACCCCGGAAGGAACATCACCGTGGCCTATAACCACTTGAACCTACCCCAGTGTGTCTCCTTCCCCGGGGGGGAGAAGATCTTCTACTGTTACGACGTCTCGGGCCGCAAGCTCGCCCAGAGCCTCGAGACCCCCACCGGCGAAGGCGACAAACTGACCGAGTACGTGGGGGCCGCCGTCTACACCGACGGGCAGCCCTCCTTCGTGGCCCACGAGGAAGGCCGCATCGTCCCGGACAACGGGGGCGGCTGGCGGTATGAGTACTTCCTGAAGGACCACCTGGGCAACACAAGGGCCGTGGTGGCCGGCACTCTCATCCCGGGGAGTGCCGACGTGCTGCAGACCACGAGCTATTACCCCTTCGGGCTTACCATGTCCCAAACCGACCACAACACGGTATTGGCCAACTACCGCGAAAACCGTTACCTTTACAACGGCAAGGAGCTGCAGGGCGACGGCTTTGGCGGCGTGGAGCTGGGATGGTACGATTACGGGGCAAGGATGTATGACCCGGCGTTGGGAAGATGGCATACGGAGGACCCGTTGGCGGAAAAATATCCTGGTGTTTTTTCTTATGTATATTGCTTGAATAATCCCATTATTTTCATTGATCCCGATGGAATGGAAGTTGACGTATCTAATATGTCAGAAGAAGACAGGAAAAGATATGAAACTCAAGTTGCTCTTCAGCGGGCTAACAGTAAGTTGTTTGATGCCATGTATTCTTCTTTGGAAAGTTCAAAACAAGTATACCTTGTTCAATTTGGTCAAACTCCATCAGTTGATGGGAAAGAACCTGTTGATGGTATATTCGTGCCAAACAAAGATGGGGGTGGCACAGTCACGTTCTTAGAAGGACAGGAGACAATTAAATCAGGGACTTTGAGCGAAGAATTTTTCCATGCTTATCAAAATGACAACAAAAATGACTATTCTAAAGGTGAGTTTAATCTGGAATTTGAGGCAAAGGTTGCTACTACGGCTATAGGTTCTGAAAGTACTGGATATGGTGCATTTGCAGGAATGGGTGAATTCCAATCGAAAGTCGGTCTTGGTGATTATAGTAAAGGTACATCTATAATATCATCTGATAGAGTCACATCAATGGACTTTCAGTCTAATTACAATACCGCAGCAAACAATTATGCTACTTATAATAAGGAAAATAACATTGGAAATGACAACTATAAAAAGAGTACGACTGTTGCCCCATTCAGTTTAATGCTATTAATAAAAAAAGCGTATGGCAAATAAAATATTGTATCTGTTGATGTTTTATTATGTTGGAGTGACAACATTTGCACAGCATATATCTGTTGATAAGAGTTGTATGGAAATAAACTCAGTCATATTAGCTCAATCTTTTATAGAATTAAAAGGGGAGAAATATGTTTCCAAGCTATTAGATGCAAATATCTCTTTTTTGATATTTTGTACTGTTGATTCTTTAGGGCATGTTGACAAAATCAATAAAATAACATCAAAGAAAAGGCTTGATCGAAAATTTATTTCAAAAATCGAATCAAAACTAAGAATCGATAGTGTGTCATTTTTTTTATGTTATGAAAAGCCTCCTGGTTTTGATGAGAAAGATGTACTAAATAAACTTAAACGCGATTTAAGTACTGCAAATCGAACTGAATACTTGATGAATGTTGGTTTCCCCGGCTATTTGATGTCATTATATAATTATGAAAAAGACAAAAAAATGAGTCAAAACATAACTTTGTCTAAATTCCAATATTTAAAACTTCAAATTGAAAAATATCAAAATAGATAGTTTCGTTTTCCATAGAGCTGGAATAGCGGTTTTAAATAAATGTATACATAAAGCATACAAGCAAAAAGGGCGGTGTGCCCCCCTTGCTAGCGCGGTTTTGTAAACTGTGTTACACCATACCAATCAACAAATCAAATGGTTGTTCGTTTTAAACTACCGCCAAATGCTGTGGGGCGAGGAAAACCGCCTGATGATGATTAACGACAACGGCATGGTGAGCAACTACACCTATGACCATGCCGGCGAGCGCGCCATCAAAAGCTATGGCGGCACACAGGGCGTTTATATCAACGGCGCACCCGCTGGCAGTGTCGACCACTCGCGCAACAACTACACCATCTATGTAAGCCCCTACATGGTGGTAAACAAAGAGCGTTTTACCAAGCACATCTATGCCGGATCGGCCCGCATTTGCAGCAAGATAGGCACAGGAGAATTAAACAACCAGTACCGCCCTGGTGTATTTGGTATCACCGCCGGAAGCATCAACTATATGGCACGTGCCTACCAGCTCGACCAAAGCCGCGTTGCCTACTACAAAAGTCTGGGCATCCCGCCCGGGCCGCCTACCCTTAAAGGTATTTATGGCTAACCCGAAACCACAGGCAATGCATTGCCCGTAACCAACAATGCAAACAGCTTAGTCCCTGCCGGATGGCCCCGCCACCCCAAGTTCAACCAGCCCGGCGATGTGCCATGCCCGCCCGTGCAGTGGGGCGACACCATCACCAAGAGTACCGTAGAGACAGGCTTTGGCTACACCGGGGCCGTGGAAGAGCTCGACAGGTATTTTACCATCCCGACCATATCGGCAGCAGCAGCCTCGTAACCAATGCACAGGGCATTGTGAGCGAGTGCATGGCGTATATGCCGTTTGGGGAAATTTTGGCTTCGCAGAAAAACACATCGTATGCAGCACCTTATTTATTTACCAGCAAAGAGCTTGATAGTGAGACGGGATTGTATTATTTTTGGGCGAGGTATTATGACCCGGAGGAGGAACGATGGTAGGGGGGTAGACCCCCATGCAGAAAAATATGCAAGCTGGAGTCCATATAATTATGCGTTTAATAATCCGTTAAATGTAATTGACCCAAATGGGTGTGACGGTATTTAAGTTGTCGATAAAGAGAGTAAAACAATTTCAATCAATCAGACAATCTATTACAACAAAAACGATAATAATTTTACGAATCTTGCAATAACTCAAGACAGAACAATATCAGGTGGACCAATGGACGGAACAACCTTTACTGCAGAAACAGCACTTGCAGCCGAAAATGGTTTTGGTTCACAAACATGGACTATTACTGATGGAGATGGAAATGAATGGACTGTTAATTATCAAGCAAATTTTGTTGGAATAGAAGGAGATGATGCTATGACCGAGGTTCTAAAAAATAACCCCACCACAAATAAAATGGTTTATAACGAGAGTTTATCAAGTGCTGGAACATGGAATGCTAATGATAGAACACTCAGCATAGGCCCTAATAGAAGATGGCTTGGTGATACCATACATGAAATGGGACATTCATGGGGTTTACCCCATGAAAATGCAATGCCCGGCAGCCCAATTTATGGTCAATCAGATAACGGCAAGAGCAGTACTGCAACTAATGGAATAATGAGTTATAGCGGCAGTAGAGCAGTCAAGCAAAATGAAGTACAATACGGAACAAATAGAATTATTACTACTGCAAACGGTTCAAAAGACAATGTGGTTAAAATACATGTTATTGGTTCACAAGTACGTCAACATACAGTAATCAAATAATGAGACATTTGATATTTTACACATTTTTATTGCTACTAAGTTTAAATGGTTACACACAAACAACTTGTGCTAAAATCGATACCATCGAAGGTGTTATGGTTAGTAGATATGTAAAAAACAGGATTGGTTTTTATTGTGAAATGCCGACACTGTTATTGAATAAAGGGGATTCTATTGTGTTTTTTCAAAAGTCTAAATTTAATGTTAGCCTTTTGAAGAAGTATACGAGTTTGAAAAATACGATAGGGGATTGCGTTGACTATGAACACGATTATTTATTTGAATTTAGTAAAGGTATTTTTAAGCATGATTTAACTATATCCAACTATAATTATCATACAGAAGAATTTGGAAGTAAAATAGTTAAAAGTACATCCTTCTTTGGTAAAGATGGAGATGAAGATTTATATAGTATTTATCAATTTACCGGTTTAGTTGTTGTTTATAAAGGATTTATACCTTTTGCGCTCGAGCTTCAAGACGATTGCTTATGCCCAAACTTAGAGCGTAACATTACCAGTTTTGCTGTTTTAAAAGAAGTGTCCAGTTTGAAACCATTAACTGATGAGCAAATAACAGAAATGCGACTAGTAAAAAGTGGAATAAGAAGTATAGAGGTTTTTTATTGCGAATAATAAGAACAATAAAAATACATTAATACACATCATGAAGGACGTTCGAAAGGGCGTCCTTTAGTTTTTTCTTACTGATGAATGCATCCAGCATGGTATAAATTGCATTAGTTACGACTTAATCTGACAGTAAGGGATTAAACTAAATTTGAGATTGCAAAAACAAAAAAGTTTAATTTCTCCGTGTCCAAACGATCTTTCTGTATCCACAGATAAGTGGTGAACATCTCCTGGAAAACTCCCAACCTGCACCATTTCCGGTAACAGTAATAAACCGTCTGCCAGCTAAAAGGAGGATTAAATCCTTCTGTACCAACAAACAGAAAGCCCCATTGGCAACCGGTTTTCAATTTATGAACTATACATCTGAAAATATCGCCCGAATCGGATCGGGAGAGGAAACCCCGTCGGTTAACCGGAATAAAAGGCTTGATGCAGTTTTCCATTTCCTCTTTTCGTAGCTTTGTGTACTTGCATTTTCTCTGTCCGTAATTTTTAGTGTGGAGTCAAGAAAATACCTAAGCTAGGCGAAACGTTCAAAATCGAAGCGCTACGCGGTCAATTAAATCGGCATTTTGAACATAGCTGGTTTTGCAATATACCTTGCTTATAAGTCGCGGATATATGTACTTAAAACTTTGAGGGAAATGAAACGTTCCCGAAATAAGAACAGTTGAAAATAGAGTTGCTGGATAAACCAAAACACCACGCAACAAAAAGGCGGACGCAAATCCACCTTCTCGTTTCTTATAGGGCAATAAAAATGCTGTTTTCAGCGTTTCTTAAAAATCAGGTTCAGAATGAACAAAATCACAATTGCCCCGATTGCTCCCGTTAGAATAAACCCGACCAGTCCGTCTCCCAGATGGACTCCGATCAGTCCCAGTAGCCAGTACCCCAAGGCACTACCAATAATTCCGACAACAATGTTGCCGATAATCCCGAGGCCACTGCCTTTGTAAATGACGCTACCAAGCCAACCGGCGATAGCTCCGACGATGAGGGTTGCAATAATTCCCATATCTTTTTGTGTTAAAAATGTGACTGATATCCAATTTACAGCTATTATCATGAAAAATCAATGGATAAGGAGCTTCATTTCAACTTCAACCGTTCGTAACTATTTTGCCATGGCGTCAATGGTGCCTATGATGCCGGTTTTGGGTGGTTGGAATTTGCTATTATTTACTTATGTTTTATCAAAAATCCTTCTTGATTCTTTGATCTCTCCCATGTTGCTATGGGCCCAGTTGGCCAATCCGTGCAAATGTGGCAACAAGGATTTTCCACGTGGGGTTAATGTGTATGCTACTCTGGGCGGGATCTGGTAAACCAGTCCGTCAGTCCGCCTCGAGGGTTCTGAGAGTGACGGCAAGCATTTGCGAAATGGTTTTGATATAGCCGTGTTTCGTTAAATGTCAGTTTACCATCTTCGTACAATGCCAAAAGCATCAGCATGGACCATTTGCCACCGATACGGTTTACCACATTTGGCACCGGACATTGTTCAGGATTGCCATATTTTTTGAAATTTTTTTCGTTTATATCTTATTGATTATTAACTTTTCTAACCAAATAGTAAGTATGGCACCGTTTTGTAAGTTATTGATTTGTTATAACTTACTTTTTATCTTTGACTATACAAAAGTAACTAAGATGCTTTTTGGGAGCAAATACGTAATTATTACAGAATTAAAAAAACAGAATTCATCATGAAAATCGGGATTACAGGAGCTACCGGCCAGTTGGGCCGCTTGGTTGTGGAAAAGTTAAAAAGAAAAGTATCGGCCGCAGATATCGTGGCATTGGTTCGTACACCGCAAAAGGCTGCCGGTTTAGGTGTGGAGGCGCGTGGGTTTGACTATGGGAAACCGGAAACCCTGGCAGATTCCCTTAAAGGGATAGACCATTTGTTGCTTATTTCAGGTAGTGAAGTCGGACAACGTGCCCGGCAGCACGCTAACATCATCGATGCAGCCAAAAAGGCCGGTGTGAAGTGGATTGTATATACCAGCCTGTTGCATGCCGACACCTCGACCTTAAGTCTTGCGGAAGAACATCTAGCCACCGAAAAATCACTGAGGGAATCGGGTATCCCGTTCACGTTGTTACGTAACGGTTGGTATACCGAAAACTATACGGGTTCGGTAGCCGGAGCGGTGGCCGGCGGTGCATTTCCGGGCAGTGCCGGAGAGGGGAAGATCTCATCGGCGGCACGGGCCGATTTTGCGGAAGCTGCAGTAGCCGTTATAACCGGTTCGGGGCATCAGGGCAAAGTCTATGAGCTTGCCGGCGATGAAGCCTACACGTTGACCGATTTGGCCGCGGAAATTTCCCGTCAAAGCGGGAAAAGCATTCCGTATAAAAACCTGTCAGAGGCAGAGTATGCCAACATCCTGAAAGGCTTCGGCATCCCTGAAGGCTTTGCTTTTGCCATTGCAGGTTGGGACGTAGGCGCCTCAAAAAACGATTTGTATGAGAATGGCCGCCAATTGTCAAAACTAATCGGAAGGCCTACCACTTCCCTGGCGCAATCTGTGAAAGAAGCTTTGGCAGATGTGAAATGAGTTTTCCTGATCTGTTCTGCTTATCGGAAATGCCGGCCGGCTTCTGGTAAGCAGAATTTTTTTGCTGGAGGAAGCCATGATGGTAAATAATGCCCTGGTTTCTTGGTAGTGATATGGCCGTGGGAGCTGAAGGACAACAAGGAACGATAGATTTGGCTTTGCTCCTTTGTGGGAAGCGATGGTTCCGCTGAATTTCATATCTTCGGATTCTTAATCCAAGCTCCTCCGACTCCAATGAAACCAATCTTCGCCGCACTGGCTTTTTTTATACCTGTCACGCTCGCTGCACAGACAAGCGAAGTCCAGTTATTGTTGGTCCGGTTGGACTCGTTGCTCCAGCACAAACAAGAATTCATCAAGGAAAAGAACGATCGGATACGGTCATTGACCGCAAAATTAGACAGTTACAATAATTCTGAGCCTGTTGCGGAATTTCATGTCGGGATGGAACTTTTTGGGGAGTACCAATCGTTTTTATACGATTCCGCTTTTTATTATGTTGGATTGGCAAAAAAGAAGGCTTTATTAACGGGACAGGAACCACTGATCGCCTTTTCGAACATTAAAATGGGCTTTGTTTTGTTGTCCTCGGGATTGTTCAAAGAAGCTTTGGATACGTTGAAAAGTATCAGGTACCAAACATTGCCCGACACCCTGAAGAAAGAGTTTTACGCAACTACCGCACGGGCTTATTTCGATTTGGCCGATTACGATAAAGATCCCCTGTTTTCGGAGCATTACCAAAAAATCGGCGTGCAGTACCTCGATACGGCCCTAAGGTATGTCCCTGAGAATTCGAATGAATATTGGTCGTTGGAAAGCCTGAGACGGATGAAAGTTCCTGATTGGCCGGGCGCGGCCGATGCGTTTAAGACATGGATGGAGCAATATCGGCTGACCAACCATCAGTTTGCCATCGCGGCATCGAGCCTTGGGTTTGTGTGCAACAACCTGGAGCAGCCCGACAATGCCATGAAGTTTCTTGCCATGGCCTCGATAGCCGACGTGAGGGCTTCGACGAGAGAGACGGTCGCATTGAGAAATTTGTCGAATTTATTATTCCGGCAAGGCGACACAAAAAAGGCGTATAAGTACATTGTTTTGGCACTTGAGGATGCCACTTTGTACAATGCCCGGCACCGTAAGATCGAAATCGCATCCATCCTTCCGATCATCGAAGGCGAAAGATTGGCCACGGTAGAGTCACAAAAGACACGCTTAATGAATTATGCCGTTGCCACCACCATGTTGTCATTGCTGGTGATTTTGTTCCTTGCCATTATTTACAAGCAATTGGCGAAACTCAAAAAGGTAAAGCTTGCATTGCAGGAAACCAACGAGAACCTGAGCATCATCAACAAACACCTGGCCGAGGCCAATACGATCAAGGAGGAATATATTGGCTACTTTTTCAACGTCAATTCCGAATTCATCGACAAGCTGGACAGCTTTCAGAAATCGATCCACCGAAAAGTCATGTCCCGACAATTCGACGATTTGACCACGATAATGAAAAACGTTGATTTAAAGAGGGAGAGGGAACTGTTATACGTCAATTTCGACAAGATATTTATCAAATTATTTCCCGGTTTTGTTTCTGAATTCAACCAGTTGTTCCGGAAGGAGGATTGGATAGTCCCCAAGCACGATGAATTGTTGGCGCCCGAACTCAGGATCTTTGCGCTGATGCGGTTAGGCATTAAAGACAACGACAAAATCGCCAAATTTTTGAATTACTCCGTAAGCACCATTTACACTTACAAGACCAAGATCAAAGCCAAATCTGTGTACCGTGATGGCTTTGAGGAAAAAATCATGGAAATTACCTCTGTTTAGTTGCAACCAAATGGACTGAAGCAACAGGAGATACTCTGATCTTAATGGTTGGTGGATCAGGGGGTTTGTTATTTATCACGACATGTTAATATTTGTATTTGTTTGATATTTTATGTGAATAAAAACCTAGATTTTATTTAGATTTTTCTATTTGCAGATTGGTTTTAAATTATTGTTATTAAGTAGGTTGACTCTTAGTGGTCGGCAAATATATCTAGATTCCGACTGTATAAATTCACTCCCTTTGTCCCTCCTTCTAGCTTTGCCTGCATCGAAACAATGCATTGCGAAACAAATCCATTATTCAAAAACTATGAAAAAAACAGCGATTTATGCGCTTCTGTTTTTTGCTGCCTTACAGTTGGGAGGCTGCGAACTTACAGATGACGGTAGTTATGTGGCGCCTGTCACGGTTTATGAAAAGGTCAATGGGACGTGGGCCTTGACAAAGCTTTCAATGGTAGACAATTATGCCATTTCGAACGCCATTGAGCCCACGGAACAGGAGATTACATACTGGTTCAATTTTGAAACATTGACGATTACGCTCAATGTAGATCCCGAAAATAATCCGACAACTTACAGTGTAAGTGGGGATGTGCCGGAGTTGTTTCTCAAAGAGGGGTACTGGAGTTTAAATTCTCCTTTTACCCGTACCGATCAAAGTCCTCTGGTTATCAACCTTTATCAAAATGCGTCAAAAGACCGGGTGGCAGACCAGCTGGTTTTAAGCTCAATCCCGTCGGGAGGAGCCAGTAACGGAATGGAATTCAAACTGGTGCGCCAATCCAACGGCCTCAGCTTTCTGACTTATGTATTTAAACTATCACCTGTTACCCAAAACTAACACAGACATGAGACGATTAGGCTTATTATTTTTTGCGTTTTTGGCAGTATCGTTTGTTGTAAAAGCCCAAACCCAGGAAGCAGGTGATATTGCGAGAATGTGGACATATCCCGCTGTCTATAAATACGACGAGGCAGCCTCTTGGTATTTCGATCTGGCAGGAACCACGTTTACCGACGGGCAGGATATCTACATCTGGATATGGTCTCCCTCAGAACCCGATGCAGGAAACTGGGAAAATTCATCGGAATTTGCAAAACTGACCTATGTGGGGGACATGGTTTGGCGGTTCGATCTGATTCCCACCGAATATTTTCACATGTCGTCCGAGGACATTGCCGCCAGTGCCGGCTTTTGGTTGAGGCTAAAAGATAAAACGGGAGCCAAACAATCGGGGGTTGCCAGTATTGCCTACACCAACTTTTCCGATTTTGCCAATGCGGGCGAATTGGTTCGTGCATATCCAGCCCGGCCTTCGTTAACGGCCCCATTGAGTATTTTGTTTAATTCGAATCAGCTGGGCTCATTTGCCGGTGCTTCCAGTGTGCACATGCATGCCGGGTTGAACGATTGGGATGTGCAACAACAATACCAGGCATGGTTGCCCGAAATTGTGGAAAAAACCAAACTGAAGGACCTGGGGAACGGGATTTACAAAATGGACCTGATACCAATGACGTATTTCGGGGTGGATGAGTTTTATGAAATGGAGAACATAGCCTTTTTGTTTGTCAGGGATAACTGGGCAGCCACAACTCCCGACCAAAAGCTTTTTGCGGCCAATGTAGTGCCTCCCCCTCCTCCGGCACTTCGGTTCTTTCCGTTAAAGATCAGTCAGAAAGACATACTCGGCATCTCCAGGACCAACAACGAACGTGGCGTAACTAAACTGGTCTATACGATTACGGCCGGTGCGAAAACAATCCATGGCGAGTTTTCAGGGGCCCGGTCCGAGATAAAAGGTTTTGTGAACCTGGTAACCGAACTGCAAGGATTAACCGGGCTGACGAAAATCAATATTGTCATTAAGGACAACAACGACAGGGAAATCGCCGATACCGACATTCCTTTGGTCCCATTGGATTAAAGCCAGGGGCATTTTGATTAAATCGAATCCAGTTCATGTAAAAAAAGATTTTATGAAAATTGTAAACCAACATATCCAACCTCCGTGCAGAAAGCCGCTGTGCCTTTTCATAGGCCTTATGCTGCTGGCGGCAGGGGCTTTTGCCCAGCAAAAAACAGTTGTCGTAACCGGTATTGTGGCCGATCAATCGGGCGAAGGGTTGCCCGGTGCCACTGTGCTGGAAAATGGGACCAATAATGGGACCGTTACCGGTGTCGGCGGCGAATTTACCCTGAATGTTCCCGAAGGCAAAGAAATGGTCGTTTCGTTTGTCAGTTTCGAAACCCAGCGGATGGTCATCACATCGGCATTGCCAATGCCGATAAAAATTACCCTGTTGCAAAATGTGGTATCGCTCAATGAAACGGTTGTGGTAGCGGTCGGTTACGGCACCATGCGGAAATCGGACTTGACCGGAGCCATCGCATCGGTTCCTGCCGATAAACTAAGGCAGGGGGTCGTGACCTCGACCGAACAGGTTTTGCAGGGACGCATTGCCGGGCTGTCGGTCATCCAGGGATCGGGCGACCCGTCGGCCGGTTCGTCTCTTCGTTTAAGGGGCGGGACATCGTTGTCGGCCAGCAACAGTCCGTTGATTGTGGTCGATGGCATTCCCGGTGTGGACATCAACGCGGTCAATCCATCGGATATTGTGTCGATCGATGTGCTCAAAGATGCCTCTTCGGCCGCTATTTACGGGTCGAGAGGTGCGAACGGGGTTATCATCGTGACCACCAACAGGCAGGGCAAAGGCAAAAACATCACCTACAACGGCTACGTGGGGGTATCGCAGGTAGCCAACCACCTCGATCTTTTATCGGCTAACCAATGGCGAAAATATGTACGTGACAACCATGTGCAAAATGCCACCGATTTTGGCGGGGATACCGACTGGCAAAAGGAACTTGAGCAGACGGGTATTTCCCAGTCACATGTGCTTTCTTTTAGCAATTCCAATGAAGATGGGGGATTTCGTGCCTCGGTCAACTACCTCGATAACGAAGGGATCATTGAGCGGAGCTATTTAACCCGTTTGGGAGGAAGTGTGTCGGGGTACCAATACGGGCTGAATGACCGGTTAAAAGTGGAGGCCGGGGTGAACGCCAGTTCTGACAAATGGTTGCCTGTCGATTACCGAATTTTCGAGCGAAGCTATAACCTGAACCCGACCATTCCGGTAAGGGATGCCAACGGCATGTTTACGCAGGTGGGCGGAACCCTTTACGAAAACCCTGTTGAATTGAACACCAACCGTTCGGTCGAAAATACACGCCAGCGGATTCTGGGGTATGGAAAAGCTGAATTGGAGATTATTGAGGGATTAAAAGCGACCACGAATGTGTCGTTTGAATACAATTCGCTGAAAGAGAATGAATACAAGCCATCCTATGCCATGATGGAAGGCCAGACCGATAAAGGGTATGGACGCAAAGCTTTGGGCGAATATGCCAACAGCCAGATCGAAAGCTTTTTGTCGTACGACGATGAGTTTGGCGCCCATCGCATGAACCTGATGGGCGGATATTCTTTCCTGGAAAATGTGTATGAAGGTTTTGGCGCTTTGCGGAGGGGCTTTGATACCGATTTGTTCACTTACAATAATTTGGGGGCCGGACAGGATTATAGACAGGGCGATGTCTATTCGTACAAAGGCAAAACCCGCCTGGTGTCGTTTTTTGGCCGGGCGAACTATAGCTATGACGGACGGTATATGGCTACGTTCACCCTTCGTCAGGACGGTTCCAGCCGCTTTGGCAAAAACAACAAATGGGGGTTGTTCCCTTCAGCTTCATTGGCCTGGCGTATTTCGGACGAGGGCTTTATGCAGTCGACGTCGGAATGGCTCAATAACCTGAAATTGCGCCTTGGGTATGGCGTGACGGGGAATCAGGATGCCATTTCCGCTTATGCATCGTTGCCGATTTACGGTGCGGGAAGCCTCACCTATTATGATGCCGCGACCAACACATGGAAGCAGGCTTACGGGCCAACCCAAAACCCCAATGAAAACCTGAAGTGGGAATCGACCGCCCAATTCAACATCGGGTTGGACTTTTCGCTGTTTAACAGGCTAAACGGTGTGATCGAGGTTTATCGGAAAAACACAAAAGATTTGCTTTATACCTATTCGGTGCCGGCCGACAAATACATTTACGCCAAGATGCTGGCCAATGTGGGCGAGTTGTCGAACAAAGGAATTGAGCTGACGCTGAATGCCAACATTATCGAGAAAAAGGATTTCACTTTTGGTGCCGATTTAACCCTTTCGTCCAACAAAATGGTGGTCGAGAAATTGTCGAACGACGAATTCCAGACCGATGTGGTAAAACTGGGGAATTTACAAAACCTGACCGGTTTGACCGGAGTGTATTCACAGGTTTTGAAAGAAGGTGAAGCGGTAGGGACCTTTTGGGGCAAGAAAACCGGGAAGATCGTCGACGGGGTTCTTGAAATCGACGACGAACCGACCGTGCTCGGCAATGCCCAGCCCAAGTTCAATGTCGGGTTTAACATGAATTTCACCTGGAAAAAGTTTGACGCTTCTGTGGCCACGTATGGCATGTTCGGCCAAAAAGTGCTGAATGCCACGGCAATGGTGCTGAATAGTGATACTCGTTTGCCTGCTTACAATGTGCCCGACGATTATTTCGGCAAGCCACAGGTGCCAACCAACGAGGTGACGGATTATTGGATCGAAGATGCTTCGTTTATGAGATTACAGTCCGTAACCGTTGGCTATTCGTTGCCATTGTCCAAAAATTGGTTCCAAAAGGCCCGGATTTATGTCACCGGCGAAAACCTGATGATACTCACCGGCTATTCGGGCATCGACCCCGAGGTCAGTATCGATGGGTTGGACCATCCGGGCATCGATATGTTCAACTACTATCCCAAACCCCGCACTTTTACCATGGGGATCAACCTTACTTTTTAACGCGATTGGTTTGCATGCATTAGCCAAATTCAAAAAACAAAGATTATGAACCGAAAAATATTGACCATTGGTATCCTTGGACTGGCGATGACCCTGGTTGCATCGTGTACCGATCTGGATGAAACGTTGTACGACAAAGTAAAGTCCGACGATTACGGAAAAACACCATCTGAGGTGGAAACCATTGTGGGAGGAGCTTATTCGTCGCTCCGGGGTGTCTCCGAAGACGGGGTTCATGCGTATGCACCGTCGGAGTTCGTTTTTTTTCTGAACGAAACCGTGTCCGATGAAGCATGTATCCCCACAAGAGGCGAGAACTGGAAAGATGGCGGACGCTATCAGGAGGCACAACGTCATACCTGGACGGCCGGCAACCTTTTGTTCCAAAGTGCCTGGAAATATGCCTATCAGGGCATCAACCGCATCAACGGCATCATCTATCAGGTTTCGCTGACCAACCTGAGCGATGAGTCGAAAGAGAAAATTTTCGCCGAATTGCGGGGATTGAGGGCCTATTATTACTACTTGCTTCTCGATTGGTTCGGAAACGTTCCTCTGGTGACCCGGTTTGGCGCTGCGGAATCGCCTGCCAATTCCACTCGTGCACAGGTTTATGAATTTGTGGAAAGCGAATTGCTGGACGTGATGGATCTGTTGCCGTCCGAAATAGTTTACGGCCGGTTTACTCAAAACGTGGGCCATATGCTGCTGGCCCGCTTATACATCAATTCCGAAGTGTTCATTGGCACTGCCCGCTGGCAGGATTGCATCAGTGAATGTGAAAAAGTGGCGGGATATCATTTGGAGGGGAATTATTTCACCAATTTCCTCACCGAGAATCAGGTATCGGGCGAAAATATTTTTGTCATTCCCTACGATCACAAGGCCGGGACGATAGGCAATTATATGAACTCCATGTCGTTGCATTACAACCAACGCCAGGCTTTTTCGGGTCCGTGGCAATGGAGCGGCAATGGCATGTGCGCCCAACCGGGCGTTTATTCAAAGTTCGACGACAACGACATCCGTAAAAAGTCAATGCTTGCAGGTCCCCAGTATGTCTATGGGACAACCAATGTGATATTGATGTCGAACGGTGACGAACTGAACTACACCGAGTCGATTGAAAACTTCGTGGATGCGAAAGAGAACGAAGGTGTAAGGTTGTATAAATACGAAGTGAAAGCCGATGAGGAATGGGAACGCGACCACGATTTGGTGGTGATGCGTTATGCCGAAGTACTGATGATGCAGGCCGAATGCTATGTCAGGCTGGGTTATCCCGAAACAGCACGTCCGTTCGTCGAACAAATCAGGATACGTGCCGGTTTGGACACCCCGTCAACCATCGATCTGGATTTTCTGGACGAAGAATACCTGAAAGAGTTCATTTTTGAAGGAACCCGGCGCACCGTGAACATCCGTTTCGGAACCTATTTCGAACCTTGGTGGGAAAAGGGGGCCACGCCGGCTTACAGGGGTATTTTCCCGATTCCCCAGGCCGAACTTGATAAAAATCCGAACCTCCATCAAAATTTTGGGTATTGACCGACGGGAAGGCAGGCCGTCTTAGCCGCCACATTGCACGTCGTAAGCACAACAATGCAATGTGGCGGCGGGGGATGGCCCATGCCTCTCCCCGATGTGCAAATGCCATGTGCCGGAAAAACGAAAACAAACAACAATGGGAAAAGCGATATATGTTTTGGTCGCGGGGTTGGTTCTTATGTTCGTTTACGGATGTAAAAAGGACGATGCCGCCAAGGATGCATTCAAGTTGGAAAAATACCCTCCGGTTGCCATTGCCAAACAAAACGGACAGAAAGTATTTGTGCATTACATGACGTGGTTCGAGACCAAAGAGACGAACGGCAACAATACATGGGGAATGCACTGGACCATGGGCAATAAAAATCCCGATGTGACGGACCAACAGGGCAAGCGCGAAATCGCATCGCACTTTTATCCCCTTATCGGGCCTTATGCGTCGGGCGACAAAGATGTGGTTGAATACCATCTGCTATTGATGAAATATGCGGGAATCGATGGCGTAATGGTCGACTGGTATGGAACGCACGATGTGTACGATTATGCAAAAATCAGGGCAAACACCGAGGCTGTTGCCGAAATGCTGGGCAAAGTGGGCCTGGAGCTTTCAATTGTGTACGAAGACCGGACAACCAATGCGGTGGTTGAACAAGGAAAAGCATCGTCGAACGTGATTGCGGCCAAGGAAGACATGTTGTATTTGCAATCCAACTTTTTTGCAAAACCTTATTATGCAAAAATCAACGGCCAACCGTTGTTACTTGTGTTCGGGCCCGGCGTTTTACAAACAGAAAGCGAATGGACCAGTGTATTCAGCCCCATCAACCCCAAACCCTGGCTGCTGACATTGTGGAACGAATTGCAGGATGCAGGCCGCAACGCCAAAGGTGAATATGCCTGGGTGTATATGGATCAGACACATCTTAGTGATTTTTATGATTCACGCGTTCCAAACGTCAACTTTTCTATAGGGAGTGCTTACCCGGGTTTTGTCGATTTCTATACCGAGGGGGGATGGCCCGATGACATTCACTGGACCATTCCCCATAACAACGGTGCAACACTCGACGAAACGTTACAAATGTCGAGCGATGCAGGTATCGACTATCTCCAATTGGTAACCTGGAACGATTTTGGAGAAGGGACTATCATTGAGCCCACGTCCGAATTTGGCTTCGGTTACCTCGATAAAATAAAGGCACACACACAAGTGTCCGGAGCCAACGGGGCCTTTGAACTGATCCATCGGCTTTACGATTTAAGGAAAAAGCATAAAGCCGGCGCAACCATCCAAAAACAACTTGACCAGGTGTTTTATTTCCTCGCATCGCTCCAAACCGAAAAGGCGAATGAGTTGCTGGCCAGCATCGAAAATACGGATTGACCGGGTTTGGACAGTATTGGATAATCTGTGTAATCCATTGAAATACAAAGAAAAATGATATTATGATGAGAATTTGTTTGAAATTTGTGGTGGCCATGGGGCTGGTTGCCGTCATTGCGGTTTCTTGTAGCCAGAGGCGGGAATCTGTTTTAAGATCGCCCGACGGGAAGTTATCAATGAGTTTTTCCATCGACAACGGTCAACCTGTGTATCGGTTGAAAAAGGAAGGCATTGCCATTATCCAGTCCTCAAAAATGGGTTTTGACTTTGTCAACATGGCATCGCTGGGTACTGATTTTGGCATTGCAGGGACCGATACCGCATCGTTGAATGAGACATGGGAGCAACCGTGGGGCGAAAGCCGTTTTGTGGTCAACCGCTACAATGAATTGGTGGTGCATTTACAGGAAAAAGGCGGTCAGCACCGGAAGCTGGATGTTATTTTCCGTCTGTTCGACGACGGGCTTGGCTTTCGCTACCATTTCCCTTCCCAGCCCGGTATCGACAGCTTGATCATAGCCGATGAAAAAACAGAATTCGTTTTCGGTGACGACCACAAAGCCTGGTGGATTCCTGTCCACTCCGATAACAGCTATTACGAAAGCCTTCCCCGCCATACCTTCATCAGCGAGGTCGATACGATAAATACTCCGGTCACGATGCAACTTTCCGATTCGTTATACATCGCTATCCACGAAGCCAACCTGACCGACTACGCTTCAATGACGTTGCGACGTGCCGGACATACTTCGTTTATCAGTGAACTGGTGCCTTGGGCCAACGGTATAAAAGTATATGCAAAAGCCCCTTTTTCGACTCCCTGGCGTATTGTGCTTGTCGGCGAAAAGCCCGGTGACCTGATCACGTCGCATTTGATGCTGAACCTGAATGACCCTTGTAAAATAGAGGACACGGGATGGATCAAACCTTCGAAGTACATCGGTATTTGGTGGGGAATGCACATGGAAAAATACACCTGGGGGCAAGGTCCCAAGCATGGCGCCACAACGGCCAATGCCATGAAATACATGGATTTTGCGGCCAGGCACGGTTTTCGGGTGTTTTGGTAGAAGGATGGAACTACGGTTGGGATGGCAACTGGAGCGGGAACGGTGATGCGTTCAACTTTACCCGGGCTTACCCCGACTTCGATTTACCTAAAGTATGTCGGTACGGGGCCGCTAAGAACGTAGCCCTGATTGGCCACCACGAAACGGCAGGTGCCGCGTTGAATTACGAGCGGCAAATGGAGGATGCTTTTAAGCTTTACCACGAAAACGGGGTGACTGCGGTGAAAACCGGCTATGTCAACAAGTATCTTGACGGGAAAGAATGGCACGACGGCCAGTATGGCGTCCGGCATTACCGTAAGGTGGTCGAAACTGCGGCAAAATACCACCTTATGATCGATAACCATGAACCGGTTAAGCCGACAGGTCTGTGCAGGACTTATCCCAACCTGATGACACAGGAAGGGGCAAGAGGACAGGAATACGATGCATGGTCGGCCGATGGAGGTAACCCACCTTCGTATACCACGGTAATTCCTTTTACCCGGATGCTGGCCGGTCCGTTCGATTTTACCCCGGGTACGTTTAATTTTGAAAATACGGCATATCCCGGCACCCGGGCTCAAACCACCTTGGCCAAGCAGTTGGCTCTTTTTGTGGTGATTTACAGTCCACTACAAATGGCATCGGATCTGCCCGAAAACTATGAGGACGATCCGGCTTTCAAATTTATTAAAGATGTCCCGTGCGATTGGCATACCACGGTGGTGCCCAATGGGGAAATAGGGCACTATGTAACCATTGCACGCAAGGACCGGAACAGCCAGGATTGGTATGTAGGAGCCATCACCAATGAATTGCCCAGATCATTTAATCTGGATCTGTCATTTCTGGATAACGGTAAGAAATATTTGGCAGAGATCTATGCCGATGGGAAAGATGCCGATTGGAAGGACAATCCACGTTCCATCAGAATCACCCAAAAGGAAGTGGCTTCAATAGATTCCATTCGCATATCAATGGCTCCGGGAGGAGGGTGTGCGGTTCGTTTCCACCTGGTCGATTGAAAAAATACCGGTGTCCCGGTCGAGCCATCTTATTTTTGTAAGTGGCTCGACCGGAACGTTTATCCCGAAAACGGTGCTTTTCTTTGATTTTACCTGACAAAGTTGGTCATTACTTTTTTTACGGGAACCGGTGCTGGAACCGAATTTCTGGTTTGTTCGCGCATTTGAAGAATCCATGCCATGTTGCTTGCCAGCACCTCCATGATTTGTACGCCTTCCGCATCTTCAACCGCTTCACCGGGGGTTCGCCCGTGGATGATGTTCCAATAGTTCGATGTGGCCAGTACCATTTCGGAATAGGTGAGGTAGTGGTTCAGACTATCGAAAGTGGCCGATCCGCCCGTACGCCTAACGGCAACCACGGCAGCTCCCACTTTGTGCCTGAACAGGCCGCCATTGCTTCCGGCCACGTAAAATGTGCGGTCCAAAAAGCTTTTCATTGTACCGGGAATGCCCGCGTAGTGCACCGGCGATGCAAGAATAAGGCCATCGGCAGCCTTCATGCTTTGTATCCATTCATTCACCGGGTCGGTGGTAATGGTACATTTTTCATCTTTGTTCTTGAAACATTTTCCACAGGCCAGACATCCTCTTATGGCCTTGTTGCCGATGTGGAGGATGTTGAGGTCAATGCCCTGGCCGGCAAATTTATGTCCCATCATGGTCAGGGCGTGATAGGTGTTTCCCGCTTTGTTGGGGCTTCCGTTGATTGCGACTACTTTCATCTGTTTATAATTTGTTTTCTAAGGTCGGATGGGACTCGCCAATAATCATCCTTCTGCGTGGACAGGGATTGCTTGTGGTCGTTTTGTGATTAAAGTTTTTATGGTCAGTTTGCCGGCTCGGAGAGTGGGGGAGAACGGTCCGTTTTATGATTATCCGGTTGTAAGTGCGAGATCTTTGGCCTTTGCTTTTTTCTCTTGGGCCAGTAGTGCCAGTATGAGGAGCGAGGAAGCCAGCATGTGGCAGGTAACCCCGTACCAGCCCCAGTGTTGCCAGCAAACGATGCCCAGATAAGTGCCCAATGCCCCGCCGGTAAAGACCGAGGTCATGAAAATGGTGTTGATGCGGCTGTGCGAGGTTGGATCAAGGCTGTATATCAACGCCACATTGGTTACCTGCATGGCCTGTACGCCCAGATCCAGCAGGAACACGCTCAAAACCAGCCCAACCACCGAAGCGGGGAACCACATCATCATGACAATGCTGCCAATGACCAATCCCATTGCCAGTCGGCGTATGTGCGCCGTTTGGCCCTTGTCGGTCATTTTGCCCATAACCGGTGCCAATAATGCTCCCGCGATGGCCACTAACCCGAACAACCCGATATGGTCGGTGCTGAAATTGAACGGCGTTCCGCTGAGATGGAACGTCAGCGTTGTCCAAAAAGAAGAGAACAAACCGAATTGCAGTGCCCCGATTGCCGAAGTGGTCCGCAGCAACGAAAAACGGCGAATTTGTTTCAATGCTGATGCCAGGAGTTGGGGATAACTGCCTTTGAACGTGTTGGGCACCGAAGGGAGGTAAATCTGAAGCAATAATGTTACCACAAGCAACGCCATGGCCGAAAACATGTACACATAACGCCACCCGAGCCATTCGGCTATTGAGCCGCTAAATACCCTGGCCGCCAATATGCCCACAAGTATACCGGTGAAAATAGTGCCCACATTCTTGCCTCTGTTTTCGCTGTCCAAACCTGCGGCCATCGGCATGATGACCTGCACCGATACCGAGAAGATTCCCGTAAACACGCTTAACAGCCACATTTGTGAGATAGTACCGGCAAAAAAAATGAAAAGGAGCGTGGCGATCAGAAGTGATTGCAAGATCACCACTAGGTCTTTTTTATTGGCTTTGTCGCCCAGCGGGGTAATAAAAAAGAGGCCGATGCCGTAACCTATTTGCGAAAGCATGGATATGTAACCGGCCTTGCTCTCGGTAGTCCCGAAAGTGGAGCTTATTTCCTTTAATATGGGTTGGTTATAGTAAATGTTGGCCACGGCAATCCCGGCTGTAGTGGCCATCAGTAATGTGTGAAAGCGTGAAATGGGAACGTTGTGTCGGTGCATGGAAGTTTTGTTTATGTACGCAAAAGTAGACGTGCGGCGTGGAAAGCAAATATGCTAATCAAGCAGGAAAATGCAAAAATCAAACAATCGACCCTGTACGGTAATTTTTGGGCGTTTGCCGAAAATTCTTCTTGAAAAAATTGGTGAAATGCGGTGTTTCTTCAAATCCAAGGCAAAACGCAATCTCCGACACGTTCCAGTTGGTGCGCTTCAACAATATCTTTGCTTCTTGCGAAACTCTTTCGGCAATCAGCTGTGAGGTGGTTTTTCCCGTCACCTCCTTGAGGCTTCGGTTTAAATGGTTGACATGTACCGACAACTGTTCCGAAAAATCCATCGGTGTGCGCAGCCTCATGTGCTGCACGGGCGACTCAATGGGGAACTGCCGTTCAAGGAGTTCTGCAAAAAGGGAAGCGATACGGGCCGACGCATTGGAAGTCGGGTGATAGGTCGATTCGGCAGGTTGCATTTTCAGGGCACTGTGGATGAGGTTGAACACCAGCCCCCTTAATGCATCATACTTATAAAGGAAATCTGAGGCGATTTCTTCAAACATCTTGGAGAACAACGCTTCGATCTGCGGTAACTGCGTTTCGTCCAGCACATACACTTTGCTGTTTCCTGCCCTGAACATGGGATAATCCCTTAAATTGCCGTAATCGCTGAAGAAATCTTCCGTGAAGATGCAGAAACATCCCGATTGGTTGTCGTCCAACGGTTCCCAGTTATAAGGGATCATCGGGTTGGCAAACAGTAGTGCGTACTTCTCACTGTAAACCGTCTTGTCAGCATAATGTATTTGGTTCCGTCCCTTCAACAACGATATTTTGTAATAGTCCTTTCGGCTATAAGGAATGGGACGCTTTTGGCAATTGCAGCAATCGTTGGTTCTGAATACGTTGAAATGGCCAAACTCCTTTGGGAGGTTATTGGGTAGCCAATGCGACCTGTGTTTGTAAAAGTCGTCTATCGTTTGTATTTTTTCCATGAGGCAAAATTGCAAAAATCAAATGATATGACATTCTTTTGAAATGGATTATTGGCGTTTCTTGACAACGGAAATATTGCGCTTTGGCATTGGGGCCAAAAAGAGAACGTGTTTTTCCATAACTTTGCCGTACGGTTGTTGAAGCCATTTTGCCGTTGAAATACCAAGGTTTTAGGTTCGATGACGATTGGTAAGTAAGCCGGAAAAACATGATGGGGTGCGCAATAAACAACCGAACGTTCCCCGAGAAGTAGATTTGGTGAAGTATGATTTCTTTTGACTCGTTTCATACACGACGTTGGTACCGGGTGGCGGCGTCGTTTTTCTTTTTTGTGCAGGGGATTACTTTTGCCAGTTGGGCCAGCCGGATCCCTGATATCAAAAACCTTTTGGGGCTTTCTACCGGAGAGCTGGGGGCCGTACTGTTCGCCATGCCGATGGGACAATTGTCGGCCATGGCTTTGTCGGGCTATCTGGTGAGTCGTTACGGCAGCAAAAAAATGCTGACGGTTGCAGCGTTGGTCTATCCCACCGCATTGGTGGGGCTGGGCACCGTGGGCACTGTGTGGCAACTTGCCATAGGGCTTTATGCATTTGGCATAACGGGTAACCTCATCAATATTTCCATAAATACGCAGGGGGTTGGTGTTGAAAGGCTTTATGGGCGAAGCATTATGGCGTCGTTCCATGGTATCTGGAGCCTGGCCGGTTTCATTGGCGGACTGCTCAGCACAGTGGTGGTCGGTTATGGCATTACGCCGTTGCGGCATTTTTTAATGGTGTATGCGTTTGCATTAGTAGTGCTGCTGTCGTTCAAGAACACTTTGTTGCCGCGCGACATGGTGCGTCGTGAGGGAAGTGGGCCGGCGCGTATTTTTGCCAGGCCCGACCGTTTTATCGCTCTTTTGGGCCTGATCGTATTTGCCAGCATGATCTGCGAAGGTGCCATGTTCAACTGGAGCAGTATCTATTTCGAAGAAGTAATTAAGCCCAATGAAAATCTGATCCGTTTGGGATACATTGCTTTTATGAGCACAATGGCATTGGGCCGCCTCACGGCCGATAGGATAGTAAACCGTTTGGGCATTGTAACCATGTTAAGGGCAAGTAGTTTATTGCTTGTGTCTGGCTTTATGCTGGCCGTGCTTGTTCCTACCCTTGTGTCCGCCACCATTGGTTTTTTGATGATTGGTTTTGGCACATCGTCAGTGGTGCCGCTTTGTTACGGCATGGCCGGAAAATCAAAAAAGTTACTTCCCGGAATTGCTTTGGCCACCGTGAGCACCATTGGTTTTATGGGTTTCCTGATCGGACCCCCTGTTATCGGTTTTGTGGCCGATATGCTGAGCCTTCAATGGTCATTTGCGTTGGTGGCCGTGTTGTCGCTTATCCCTTTGGCCGTAGCCCCCAAGCTGATGGTTTACGTACAACAAACAACACAAGACGAAGCCAAGGCCCGCATCGACGAAATTAAACGTGCCAGACGGGCCTGAGGCAGGAATGGCCGGTCAAGGGTGTTTTTTTGTTGTGTTAAGGATCGGGGCCTGTGCGCAACTCCCGGTATCTTTTGTCCATCATTGTGATTGAACATTTAAACTTATTGCAATATGGACCTAGGAAAAAGATTGGCCTGGCTTTTGTCAGCCCTGATGGTTGCCGCTGGTTGCAACGACGATTCCGATAAACTGCCTGCTTCGGGGAAAGGCACGTTTGTTGATTATGGTTACATCCCCCAACAAGTTGACATGGAGAGCGGGGCATTGTTCCAGGCAGCATTGTATTACCAGAATACGGTGTACGTGGCCACCAGTGACGGGTTATGGAAAAACGATTTGGCCACCAAAACATGGACCCGTGCCGGACTAGAAGGCAAAGACCTCATCTGCATCTACCAACATTCCGGGCAACCACAAACCTTTTTTGCGGGATTGGGCTACAACAACAGTCCCGAAACCCGAACGGTTTACATTTCCACCGATGGTTGCCAGACATGGAACCCTGCCACATCGCCGGTGTACGATAACCTGGACAACCGTTACGAGCCTTACGTATGCTTTGCCGCACGGCCAGGATATCCCAACCACATCTTTGCCAACGTGGGGGGCGGGGCCATGATGGCCATTTCAAAAGACGGCGGACAAACATGGGACCGCACCAATTATGCCGAGGAATCGTACATGGGGTATCCGTGCGCCATTGCGTTTTTGCCCAACGATGCTGACCATGTCTACCAATCGGGCGAAGCCCCGTTGGACGTGTCGTGGCTGGCCAAAATCGAAATCGATGCCACCGACCCTGTACGCCAAACGAGTCGCACCGAACTGTTTGGGATTGACGACTGGGAAAACCGCCGTTGCAACCAACTCTCCTTTTTCTCTGGCGTGCCCAATACACTTTATGTGGGGCAGGAAGGAGCTTTGTCGAAGGTGACCGGCAACACGTTCAAATTCATTTTTAAGTCGCCAATAGATGAGGGCGATGAAGGGCACGATCTCCCATACTCTTACATCAAAGGAATTTGGGTGGATGGGGAAAATCCCAAACACCTGTTGTTTGGTGGGCGTACCCAGGAAGAAATGAGCGATTTGCGGTTGTACGAAACGTTCGATGAAGGCAAAACCATTGCACATATTTCCGATCCGATGGGGATGAGGGACCCCGATGTCGTGGAAATCCTGGATACCGATACCTATCCGGTTGTGGTGGTGTACGATGCGGCACAGAGCAAAGTACGATTATTGATGTACCAATACAAATAACCGAACCGTCATTTGGTTCCGCGCCGGACGAAACGCCCAAAGTTTTTCTTTTGGAAGTCGTAAAAAAAGCGGAATTGTCCGAATAGGAACCCCACCACCAATAACAGTACCTGGTAGGCCGGCACCAGAATAAGGATGTATAACGGTATCTTGATCCATAACGAAGTGTCGGCGGTAATGCCAATCAGGTTAAAAACCAGTTTTCGCACCACCATGGCGGCACTGCCCGTGACGGAAAAGACAATGAAGATCACCGTAACTTGCCAGTTTGAGGAAATGTTCCATTTCTTTTTAAACCGTTCGAAAGGTTGGTTCATCGCAGGGGCTAATGGAGTTGTGAAAGATACATTGCCGAATTGGAACGCAAAATTAGCTAATCTTGTTTACCAGGTGCTGTTTTCTTTCATTGGTTTTAATCGTCGTAAAAAACCATTGTGCGCTTATGTGTTTTTATTCAGTTTATTAAATGTGCCGAGAAACACATCTTTGTGGGGTAAAATGATATTCCTCATAAAAAAATCAGGGTAATCCTTTGATTGTTTCGATCAAATTCCTAAAATTGCATCCTGTAAAACAAACGAGACGCAACAGATGGCATTGTTTTCAAAAAATATTTGGTGGTGGCACGGAACTTACTTTCAAAACCGGAGGTGAGAGCGTTGCCATTGACCCTAAAAGTACAAAAAGGCTTGCCGATAACTCCGGTGAGCCTTTTTTCATTTAAAACAACACAAGATAATGAGGTTATTAGACATGAGATGGATAAGACTAAATGGACGATAAGATTTTTCTTCATCTCGATCTTGTCGGTTCACCCTATGCAGTCGGCACCCGAACGTCTTCCTTTCTAAAACAAAAACATCAGCATACATGACACCCATCAAAATTAAAACCACTTGCACCAAGGTACCTGCTTCGGTGGCCGATGTGGTGACTCCCGTGAGCATTTACTTAAAGCTGCGCGATGTGTTTCCCAACACATTGCTTCTTGAGAGTAGCGATTACCACGGGAACCGCAATTCCATGTCGTTTATCTGTTTCGGGCCAGAGGCCGAATTTAAGGTACACAAAGGTACTGTGACCCAGCGTATGCCGGGACGGGAACCGGAACAGTTTGTTCCGTCCAAACCACAGGATGTCCCTGCGCTGTTAGATACTTTTTTGAAGGCATTTGAGGTGGAAGGAACCAAGCTGCCGGTGAACGTGAGCGGATTGTTCGGCTATTCGGCTTACGACGCGGTAACGTATTTTGAGACCATCCGGTTGAAGGCTTCCAAACAGGAGTCGACCGATATTCCCGAGCTGCGGTATGCGTTTTACCGTAACATTATTGCCTTTAACCATTTTAGCAATCAGCTTTATTTTGTTGAAAACGTGCGTGAGGGTGAAACATCGCGCCGTGAAGCGGTGATGGCGTTGTTGCTGAACCGTAATATCCCCACGTTTCGCTTCAAAATGGCAGGTGACGAGTCGAGCAACGTCTCCGACGAACAATTCATTAACATGGTGAAAAAAGGGAAGGAACATTGTTTCAAAGGCGACGTGTTCCAGATCGTGTTATCACGCCAGTTTTCACAAAAGTTTGAAGGTGATGAATTCAATGTTTACCGTGCGTTACGGAACATCAACCCTTCGCCGTATCTTTTCTTTTTCGATTACGGCGATTATAAAATATTTGGTTCGTCACCCGAGTCGCAACTGGTCATCGATCAGGGAATTGCCACCATCAATCCCATTGCGGGGACCTTCCGCCGGACCGGTGACGACGCCCACGACAAGGAGTTGGCCGTAAAATTGAGCCTCGATCCCAAAGAAAATGCCGAACATGTCATGCTGGTCGATCTGGCCCGTAACGATTTGAGTCGCAATTGCAAGAACGTAAAGGTGCACACATTCAAAGAAGTACAATATTATTCGCACGTGTTGCATTTGGTAAGTGACGTGAAAGGAGAGTTGAAATCCGGCAGTAATACATGTCGCATTATGGCCGACACGTTTCCCGCGGGCACGTTGTCGGGCGCACCCAAGTTTAAGGCCATGGAGCTCATCGATACCTATGAGAACCAAAGCCGGGGTTACTATGGAGGCTGCATCGGTTATCTGGGTTTTGACGGCAGCTTTAACCAGGCCATTACCATTCGCACGTTCCTAAGCCGCGATAACACCTTGTTTTGTCAGGCGGGTGCTGGGATTGTCAGCGAATCGAACGAAGAGAGCGAACTAAACGAAGTCAACAACAAATTGGGGGCACTGAAAAAAGCGCTGGAAATGGCAACGGAATTTTAGCCTTCCTAACCTTTTCGAAGGAAGGGCTTTGGACTTGACTTGCCGGATAAAGGATAACTGAGCTGTTTAATAAGATTACTGGCCTGCAGTGAATAGCCTCCCGGAGGGGGGGTTGGAAGGGCTTAAAATATTAACTCATCATGAAAATACTAGTTCTTGACAACTACGATTCCTTCACTTACAACATTGTACACTACGTGGAGGAATTGGTGAACGACCAGGTGGATGTATTCCGTAACGATAAAATTTCACTGGATGCAGTGGACGCTTACGACAAAATCATCCTAAGCCCGGGCCCGGGCGTACCCGACGAGGCGGGCATACTGAAGCCGTTGATTGCCCGTTACGGTGCTGCCAAAAGCATTTTGGGCGTTTGTCTGGGCTGCCAGGCCATTGGTGAAGTGTACGGCGGTAGCATCCGTAACCTCAACAAAGTGTTCCACGGTGTGGCTACCCCCGTGTCGGTGGTCGATCGCAACGAAATGCTGTTCCACGGTGTCCCCGACACGTTTTTGGCAGGACGTTACCACTCCTGGGTGGTCAACAACGAAGATCTGCCTGCCGATTTACTGGTAACGAGCCGTGACGCCGAGGGCCAGATCATGGGCGTGATGCACCGCACCCACGACGTACGCGGCGTACAATTCCACCCCGAAAAGCATCCTGACGGAACATGGCAAGTTGATGATTAAGAATTGGCTGGAGAAAAAAGCTTTTAGCTGATAGCCTGTCATCGCATAAAATACAACCAATGGGCTAAAAGCTTTTGGCCGATAGCTTTTTCAAATTACAAAAGATGATCAAACCCACACTCAAACGGTTATTCGAATTCCAAACGCTTAGCAGGCAGGAAGCTTGTGAAGTGCTGACGGGAATTGCGACAGAAAAATATAACCACTCGGAAATAGTGGCCTTTATCACCGCTTACATGATGCGTAGCGTCACGGTCGAAGAACTTTCGGGTTTTCGCGACGCAATGCAGGAACTGTGCGTGAAGGTCGATTTGAGCGGCTTTAACACCATCGACATGTGCGGCACGGGCGGGGACGGAAAAAATACGTTTAATATCAGTACGTTAGCATCGATGGTAGTTGCAGGAGCAGGCGTAAAGGTGGCCAAACACGGCAATTATGGGGTATCGTCGTCGTGCGGATCATCGAACGTCATGGAATACCTGGGCTACAAGTTTACCAACAACGAAGCCGCCATCCAGCGGCAAATCGACAAGGCAGGTATCTGCTTTCTGCACGCACCGTTGTTCCATCCCGCCATGAAAGTGGTAGCCCCCATGCGGCGTGAATTGGGGATGAAGACCTTTTTCAACATGTTGGGCCCCGTGCTCAACCCATCATTCCCCAAAAACCAACTGCTGGGTGTGTTCAGCCTGGAATTGGCTCGCTTGTACAACTACATCTATCAGCAAACCGAAAAGCAGTACGTCATCATCCATGCGTTGGACGGCTATGACGAAGTGTCGCTGACGGGCCCTTTCAAAGCCATTTTCCGGGAAGGCGAAAAATTGTGGACACCCATGGATCTGGGATTTAAACAAGTCGGACAGGACGATATTTTTGGCGGAAACACAGTGCCGGAAGCCGCCCGGATATTTACCGACATATTGGATGGCAAAGGAACCCCGGCACAGGTAAACGTGGTGGTGGCCAATGCCGCTCTTGCGATCAAATGTGTGTATCCTCAGCGTGACCTGAAAACCTGCCTTGACGAAGCTCGTCTGTCGCTCGAAAGCGGTGCGGCAAAAAGTGTGTTGAAACGCCTGATAGAAACCATATGAGCCAGATGAGGAGACATTTAGACGAGAAGGCAGATGCATGGGACCAGGAAAGATCGCCCAAATCTTATCGATCCGCCTCATATCTGAAAATCTAAACATCTTTTTTCCCTATGAATATTTTAGACAAAATCATTGCCCGTAAATTTGAAGAAGTGGCCGCGGCCAAGGAGTTGGTGAGCATTGCCGACCTTGAGGACTCGGCCTGTTTCGACATGGATTGCCCGTCGCTCAGGGCATCGTTGCTCGATCCTGCAAAAACGGGTATCATTGCCGAATTCAAGCGGCGGTCGCCATCAAAAGGTGTGATCAACGACACTGCGCAGGTTCCCGACGTGGCCAAAGGGTATGAAGAAGCCGGTGTGTCGGGCATCAGCATCCTTACCGACACGGACTTTTTCGGCGGCAGCCGGGCCGACCTTATACAGGGGTGCACATCGGTGGCCGTTCCCATCCTTCGAAAGGATTTTATGGTCGATGTGTACCAGGTGTTTGAAGCCAAGTCGTGGGGTGCCAGTGCCATCCTGCTTATCGCAGCGGTTCTTACAAAAGCCAAAGCCCGGGAATTGGGCAGCATGGCTAAAGCCCTTGGCATGGACGTGCTGATGGAGGTGCACAACCGTGAAGAACTGGACATGATCAATGAATACGTGGATATTGTGGGCGTAAACAACCGCGATCTCAAAACCTTCCATGTCAGTCTTGACCGTAGCGTGGAACTGGCCGCATCGATGCCCTCAGGTACCGTGAAGATCAGCGAAAGTGGCATTTATTCCGTCGAACGATATCCGTTTTTTACGCCAACACGGCTTCCAGGGCTTTCTGATCGGAGAGAACTTTATGCGCACGGCCGATCCCGCGATGGCGTGCAGGGAGTTTTCGGAAAGGTTGAGGTTCTGAGTGAAGGATTCTGCGTTCAAAATTTTAAGGCCATACAACAAAGCACTGACTAATATGACCCAGAACCCAGAACTTGTAAAAATAAAAGTCTGCGGCATGCGCGATCCCGACAACATTGCGCAGCTCATGGAATTGGGGCCCGATTACGTGGGGTTTATCTTCTATGCCAAATCGCCGCGTTACGTGGGCATGCGCTTTCCGCGTGAAACGGCCTTTTTGGCCGATGCCGCCCAAAAAGTCGGTGTGTTCGTGGACAATGATTTCGACGACGTTCCGGGATTTCGTCATCCGCTGCAGGCTCGATGCCGTCCAGTTGCACGGCAGTGAACCTCCTGGCGAATGCTGGCTGCACCGTAACCTTGGGCTGACGGTCATCAAAGCGTTCTGCATCGATGAAAAGTTCGATTTTAAAACGTTGGAACCTTACAAAGATGCGGTCGACTATTATTTGTTTGACACCAAAACGCCACAACACGGCGGCAGCGGGAAGAAGTTTAATTGGGACATTTTGCACGGATATGACAACTCAAAGCCTATTTTTCTCAGCGGAGGGATAGGTCCTGATGATGCGGCTGGAATAAAAAAACTCGGGGGCCTTAACATCCATGCGGTTGACATCAACAGCCGCTTTGAAACGGCTCCGGCCGTGAAAGACATTGGGTTGTTGAAAACGTTTTTTCAAAACATAAGAAGCTGTTAACTGCCGGCTTTTAGCTTTTCAAAAGCTAAAAGCCAACAGCTAAAGGTTAACAGCTCCTTCACCCCACAAAAAGGATATTGAATTAGACGCATGACGGATAGCGCGAAAGTCAACAGTATGAAAGGTTTTAGCAAAATGATTAGTGATTGCTGGCCTGACCTCCCCCGGCCCCTCCAAAGGAGGGGAGTTAGCACGTGCGACTTTCCCCCTCTTTTGGAGGGGATAAGGGAGGTCAACTACCTTCAGGGTAGTCTGGTCTTATTAGTTAAACGTTTGATTCAAAACGAATAATATAGAACCATGTCAAAATACCACGCAGACAAGAAAGGGCGTTACGGGAAATTCGGGGGCGCGTACATCCCCGAAATGTTACAGCCCAACATCGATGATTTGGAGGCGCGATATCTGCCCATCATCCAATCGGAAGAATTTCAAAAAGAGTATCTCGGCCTGCTGAAAGATTACGTGGGGCGTCCGTCACCGCTCTATTATGCCGAACGGCTATCGGCAAAGTACGGCACCCACGTGTATTTGAAGCGCGAAGACCTGAACCACACAGGGGCGCATAAAATCAATAATGCCATCGGACAGATACTCATCGCCAGAAAGATGGGCAAAGAGCGCATCATCGCCGAAACAGGGGCGGGGCAGCACGGTGTGGCCACCGCCACCGCTTGTGCGCTGATGGGCCTCAAATGTGTGGTGTACATGGGCGAAGTGGACATTGCCCGCCAAGCGCCCAACGTGGCCCGTATGAAAATGCTGGGCGCCGAGGTCCGTCCTGCACTAAGCGGCAGCCGCACGCTCAAAGACGCTACGAACGAGGCACTTCGCGACTGGATTTGCAATCCCACCGACACATTCTACCTGATCGGTTCGGTGGTGGGGCCGCATCCTTATCCCGATATGGTGGCACGTCTTCAGGCCATCATCAGCAAGGAGATTAAAGAGCAAATGCAGGAAAAGACAGGTAGTGCCAACCCTGACTATGTGGTTGCCTGCGTAGGCGGGGGAAGCAATGCTGCGGGCACATTCTACCATTTTCTCGATGAAGAGTCGGTGAAACTGATAGCCGTGGAAGCTGCAGGGCTGGGCGTCGATTCAGGAGAAACGGCGGCAACGATTGCCCTGGGCGATGTCGGCATCATCCACGGTAGCAAAACCTATCTGATCCAGGATGAAGATGGCCAAATTGTGGAACCTTATTCCATTTCGGCGGGGCTGGATTACCCCGGTATCGGGCCCCAGCACGCACATTTGAAAGATACAGGCCGTGCCGTCTTTTTGTCTGCCACTGATCAGGACGCACTGGACGCGGCGTTGGAGCTGACGCGTTTGGAAGGCATCATTCCTGCCCTGGAGTCCGCACATGCCCTTTCGGCCCTTAAAAAAATGTCCTTTAAGCCCTCGGACCGTGTGGTTATCACAGTGTCGGGCCGTGGAGACAAAGACATGGAAACGTATATGAAACGATTTAATTTATAGGGAGAAGGGTATTTGGATGGCAGGACATTAGGTAAAGGAAGATGCTTCAGACCCTCTAAAATCCGCTTCTTGCTGTCTAAAATCCCATTCGCCTTTTTCTCCAAAGTACAACGTCCATGAATACCATCACAGAAACTGGCCTGAAGCTGGACCAGATTGTTCCGTTGGGGCGTAATGCCCGTGAATATTCGCTCATGTTTGACCTGGCTTCGTTCGGCGCCGACACTTCGGTGCTGGATTGCGGCGGTGGGCCTGCCAGCTTCAATGCCGAATGGACATGGAAAGGGCGGCGGGCCGTATCGGTCGATCCGCTTTATGCCTACGGTGCGGCTGATATCAAGGCGCGCATCGACGACACTTTTGACGGCGTGATGGCGCAGGTGGAGCGAAACCAAAGCCGATACCGGTGGGAAGTGTTCCGTGACGTGGGACATTTGCGTACCCGGCGCCTCCGGAGCATGGAGCTTTTTTTGGCCGATTTCGTACACGGGAAACAGCAAGGGCGTTATGTGGCCGGGCAATTGCCGAATCTGCCCTTTGCCGATACGGCCTTCGACGTGGCCGTGTGTTCGCACCTGTTGTTTTTGTACCACGACCACATTGACGCTGAGTTCCACTTGGTTTCCATTCGTGAAATGCTACGGGTTGCAGGACAAGCACGCATATTCCCGTTGGTGGGATTCGATGGTGCCTTGTCGCCCTATGTGCCTCATGTCATCAGGCAATTAAAGCACGAAGGTTTCAAAACCCGTTTGCTCAACGTGCCCTACGAATTTCAAAAAGGCGCCAACCAATGTTTGGTGGTGACGCACCGATAATCTGGTATGCAAAACGGAATGTCCAGCATCTGAAAATTTCCTTCCTTAAAATAAAAAGACCCAGATATGAACCGCATACAACAACTATTCGCATCTAAAAAAGAGATCCTTTCAGTTTATTTTACGGCAGGCTATCCAAACCTGAACGATACGGTGGCCGTGCTGGAAGCATTGGAAAAGTCGGGCGTCGATTTGGTGGAGATCGGCATGCCTTTTAGCGACCCGTTGGCCGATGGGCCGACCATTCAGGCCAGCAGCTTGCAGGCGCTCGGTAACGGCATGTCTATCAGGCTGCTGTTCGAACAGCTTAGCGGCATCCGCAAAAAAATTTCCATCCCCTTGGTCCTGATGGGGTACATAAATCCCGTGCACAAATTCGGGATCGGGCGCTTTGTGGAAAAATGTGCCGAAACGGGCATCGACGGAGTCATCCTGCCCGATTTGCCATTCAAAGAGTATCGGGAAGAATACAAGCCGTTGTTCGATGGGGCAGGTGTTTCCAATATTTTTTTGGTAACGCCGCAGACGCCCGATGAGCGCATCAAATTGATCGACGCAAATACCAACGGTTTTATTTATCTGGTGTCGTCGGCAGCCGTTACGGGCGCCAAAAAAGGATTGTCGGAGACACAGATCCAATACTTCGAAAGGGTAAAGGCATTGAAACTCCAGAACCCTGCCCTTATCGGGTTTGGCATTGGCGACCACGATTCGTTTGTGCAAACCTGCCGGTACGCTTCGGGGGCTATTGTGGGCAGCGCTTTTGTGAAAATGCTTGGTTCCAGTACCGATATTGCCGCTGATGTGGCCCGGTTTGTGGGAGAAATCAGGGGATAGAGGAAAAGGTCCGGAAACATTAAAAGGCTAAAGGTCCGTCCATAAAGTCCCATCCGCCTGTCTAATATCTATCCGTCTTTATGTCTTCATCCCAAATGATTCGTTACTTTTGCAAACTCTGACAAAAATCATCTTTGATATGACACTGAACAGTGAAACGGCCATTATCCGTATCCATTGTCCCGACCAGCGTGGCATTGTGGCACGGGTGACCGATTTTATACATCGCAACAACGGTAACGTGGTGGCGCTCGACCAGCATACCGACCGTGCCGATGAACGCTTTTTCATGCGTATTGAGTGGGAGCTTGACGGGTTTGGTTTAACGCGTGACCAGATTGAACCTGCATTCCAGCATGCCATTGCCACGCCCTGCCACATGACGTGGCGGTTGGACTTTTCGGCGAGAGTGCCGCGAATGGCGATTTTTGTCTCCAAAATGTCGCATTGTTTATATGATTTGTTGGCGCGGTACGAAGGAAAGGAGATGACGGTCGAAATTCCGTTGATAGTCAGCAACCATACCGATCTGGAACATGTGGCCCGCCAGTTCGACATCCCGTTTGTACATATTCCCATTACCGCGGCCACAAAAACCGAACAGGAGAAAAAAACACTTGATGTTTTGCGCGAATACCAAGTCGATTTTGTGGTGCTGGCACGGTACATGCAAATCCTTTCGGGTGATTTTGTGTCGCATTTCCCTGAGCGCGTTATCAACATCCACCATTCGTTTTTGCCTGCATTTGTAGGCGCTAAGCCCTATCACGCGGCACATGCGCGGGGTGTGAAGATTATTGGGGCCACCAGCCATTACGTGACCACCGATTTGGACGCGGGACCGATTATCGAACAGGATGTAACCCGCATTACCCATCACGACAACGTGGAGAGCCTGGTACAAAAGGGGCGCGATATTGAAAAGATAGTGCTTTCACGCGCCGTAAAAGCTCACGTGGAGCGCAAGACATTGGTGTACAACAACAGAACCGTTATATTCAACTAATTATGGGTAAGGTTAAATTATTGCTTGGCTTGGCGTTGGCGGCAGTGGCTGGTGCCCCGTCGGTGCCCCAGACGCCTGATGAACGTGGTTATTTGGTGAATGTGGGTGATACGGCTCCCGATTTCGTGACCACGCTCGACAATGGTAAAACGTTTAAGCTGTCAGACTACCGCGGTCAAACCGTTATGTTGCAATTTACCGCCAGTTGGTGCAGTGTGTGCCGTAAGGAGATGCCCCACATCGAACAGCAAATCTGGCAGGCTTATAAAGATAAAGGCTTGGTGGTCGTGGGCATTGACCGCGACGAACCACTGGAAACGCTCAAAACATTTGCCCAACAGACGGGCATCACATATCCGCTGGCGCTTGACCCCAACGCCGATATCTTTGGTCTGTATGCCGATAAGAAAGCGGGCGTGACGCGCAATGTCCTTATCGACAAAGATGGGAAAATCGTGTTCCTTACCCGCTTGTTCAATCCCGGGGAGTTTGATGCTTTGGTGGCAAAGATCGGGGAGCTGATGAAATAAAGAAAGGAAGACGTTTCGACGGGAGACTGATGGATGAATAAAAATATCTGAATGTCTTCCGTGTCTTTTTTGTCTGTCAAGTGTCTAAAAAAACCGTTGGTTCATTATGTCAGTCATTCTTAAACCTTTGGCCGAATCCGACTTTCCTGTCGTCAAAGAGATATACGATTGGTACATTGTCAATTCAACGGCCACGTTCCATACTGAGCCCATTTCTGTTGATGAGCTGAAATCGTTCATCTACATAGGCGATGCACGCTTTTGCTCGTTTTTGGTTGAAGTCGATGGAAGTACCGTGGGATACAGCTACCTGACGCGCTATAAAAACCGTCAGGCCTATGATCGTACCGCTGAAATCACCCTTTACCTGAAACATGGGTTTACAGGAAAGGGGATTGGGACCGCAGTGGTTGGCCAAATGGAACAGATTGCCAGGCAAGGAGGTATTAAAACATTGTTGGCCATTGTGACGGGCGAAAACGACAATAGCATCCGCCTGTTCGAAAAGAACGGTTACGGGAAATGCGCCCATTTCAAACGCGTGGGCGAAAAATTTGGTCGCGTGCTGGATGTGCTGGGTTTTCAGAAGGAATTGGAATGAAGAGGCTATTAGCCATTCGCTTTTAGCAAGTTTTACTCATAATTGAAGAAAGTTAAAAGCTGGCAGCTAACGGCTTTCTTAGGCACTTAATATATGAAACCACAGAATATCGTTATCATCAAATACAATGCGGGCAACATCCGCTCAGTGAACAATGCGTTGCTGAGGTTGGGGTGTGAAGCCGAGATCACGGCCGATCCCGACAAGATACGCCGTGCCGATAAGGTGATTTTTCCCGGCGTGGGAGAGGCCAGCACGACCATGAGATACTTGCACGACCATGGGTTGTCGTCGCTTATCAAAGAGCTGAGACAACCCGTGTTGGGCATCTGTTTGGGCATGCAGCTCATGTGTAGCCATTCGGAAGAGGGAGACGTGCCTTGTTTGGGCATTTTCGACGAAAAAGTACGCAAGTTCCAAATCCCGTCACCCAATCCGCTCAATATCAAGGTGCCGCAGATGGGCTGGAACCAGATCCATGACGTAAAAAGCCCGTTGTTCGACGCATCGTTGAACGGTGAATACGTCTACTTCGTGCACAGCTATTATGTGGCCAAAGGACCGGACACTTCCGCAACCACTGATTACATCTTGCCATACAGCAGTGCGCTCCAACGTGACAACTTTTTTGCGACCCAGTTCCACCCGGAAAAGAGCGGACCTGTGGGAGAGAGGATTTTGGGGAATTTTTTGAAAATATAAGAAGTTCCTAAGTACCAAAGTTCCTGAGTGCCAAAGTAAGAATGAGAGAACATGAAGACTTATAGAGATTTGATAGCGTGGCAGAAAGCAATCATTCTGGTATCTGAAACTTATAAGGCGACGGCCGATTTTCCCAAAGATGAAATATATGGGTTGACCAATCAGATGAGAAGAGCCGCGGTATCAATCCCTTCAAATCTGGCTGAAGGGTTTGGGCGGAACTCAAAAGCCGAAATGGCCCGATATGCGAATATTGCCATGGGGTCGTTGTTCGAACTGCAAACGCAACTTGAAATAGCAAAAAATCTGGGGTATTTGAATGATCAGGATTGTCAATCACTGACGGATCTTACCAGAGAAGAAGAACGTATCTTGTCTGCATTCATAAAATCGATTACATAATCAAAACCATAGCTTTGTACTTAGGCACTGAGGAACCTAGGCACTAAGGCACTTTCTTCATCATGATCCAACTCATCCCCGCCATCGACATTATCGACGGCAAATGCGTTCGCCTGAGCAAGGGCGACTACGAGACAAAAAAGGTTTACAACGAAAGTCCGCTTGACGTGGCGCTCGAGTTTGAGGCGCACGGCATCAAACGGCTCCATTTGGTCGATCTGGACGGGGCCAGGACGGGTAAGATCGTCAACCATAAAATCCTGGAATCCATTGCATCTAAAACCGGTTTGGTCGTTGACTTTGGCGGCGGGCTTAAAACGGGCGATGACTTGCGGATTGCCTTCGAATGTGGTGCCCAAATGGTGACGGGCGGAAGCATCGCGATCAAGGACCCCGGTGAATTTGAACGTTGGATCGCCACTTATGGTCCCGGTAAAATCATTCTTGGTTCCGATGTCAAAGACCGTAAGATCGCTGTCTCGGGTTGGGAGGAAACATCGGATATCGGTCTGTTCGATTTCCTTGAAGGTTACATTGCCAAAGGAATCACCAGGACCATTTGCACCGACATCAGCAAAGACGGCATGCTGCAGGGCCCATCGACCGAACTTTACGGAGAGATGCTGCAACGTTTCCCCGGTCTGTACCTGATTGCCAGCGGCGGCGTGGGCAGCATGAAAGATATTGAGGCATTGCACGAAGCAGGCATCCCTGCAGTTATATTCGGCAAAGCCATTTACGAAGGGCGGATCACGCTGGGCGAATTGGAGAGGATGGTAAGATAGAGGGGTAAAAAGGCAGAAGTTGTTTGTAAAACGATGAAATGAAGACATATCGAGATTTGATTGTGTGGCAAAAAGCGATGGATCTGGTGGAATTTTGCTATCAGGTATCGGGTTCGTTCCCCACCTCTGAAGTGTATGGGTTAACAGCGCAGATGAGACGGAGCGCAGTGTCGGTTCCCAGTAATATTGCCGAAGGCTATGGCCGCCACCACTCAAAAGATTATGCACGTTTTTTGCAAATGGCAGCAGGTTCGTTGTATGAATTGCAGACTCAATTGGAAATAGCTAAAAGATTAGGATATTTGCCTTCCGAAACTTTTGAACATGTCAGTTCTATGGGGTTTGAAATAGAAAAGATGCTTGCATCGCTTATTTCGAAAGTACAAGAGTCGATAAAATAACATCAAACAGGGCATTATGCGTTAGGCGGGTAAAACTTCTGCCTTCTGCCTTCTGCCTTCAAACTTTCTTCCATGCTCGCAAAACGCATTATCCCTTGTCTCGACATTAAAAACGGCATGACCGTTAAAGGTGTCAAATTTCTTGAAATAAAGGAAGTCGGAGATCCGGTAGAGCTTGGAGCTCTTTATGCCCGGCAAGGTGCCGATGAGTTGGTGTTCCTTGATATTACGGCCAGCCATGAAGGGCGTAAAACGTTTGTCGATTTGGTGCACCGTATTGCCCGCCACATCAACATCCCGTTTACCGTGGGCGGGGGCATCAGCGAGCTAAAAGATGCCGAAGCATTGCTGAATGCGGGTGCCGACAAGATCAGCATCAATTCATCAGCTGTGCGCAACCCGCAGCTCATCGATGATATGGCGCGTAACTTCGGTAGCCAGTTTGTGGTGGTGGCCATTGACGCCAAACAGGAACCAACCCAGGATGACTGGGTGGTGACCGTGAACGGCGGCCGTATTCCTACCGACAAGCGGTTGTTCCGTTGGGCCAGGGAGGCCGAAAGCCGTGGTGCGGGCGAAATCCTCTTCACCAGCATGGATCACGACGGCGTCAAACAAGGTTTTGCCAACATAGCCTTGGCGCGCTTGAGTACCGATCTTAGCATTCCCGTCATCGCTTCGGGCGGCGCGGGTTGCATGGAACATTTCAAAGACGTGTTTACCATTGGCAAAGCCGATGCAGGGTTGGCTGCCAGCATCTTCCACTACAAAGAGATCGCCATTCCCGACCTGAAAAGTTATTTGAGGGAGGAAGGGATTGTTGTAAGAAGCTGATAGCTATTGGCTTTTTTGTATACTTTTGTGCGCTGGACAAAAACTTAGCCCCAGAAGCTGAAAAACTACAAAACGCCAGATTGTTAGGCAAAGAGCCATGTCTCTTGTTGCGTGGAACATAGAAACCGGCGATGTTTCCATTGTCAATGGAATTCTTCGTCAGATGGAAGAAGAATGCATGATGTTACAATAAATTGAATAATAATTAATCACATAAAGGTTAGCGAGGAACGGCTTGGCTTGGATACATCCAAAAGCCATTGGCCATCAGCTAACAGCTAACAGCTTTCCCATGACTATCGACTTCTCAAAATCCCCTGACGGCCTTGTGCCCGCCATCATTCAGGATAATACGACGCTGAAAGTGCTGATGCTTGGTTACATGAACCAGGAAGCGTACGATAAAACCGTATCCACGGGCAAGGTTACTTTTTTCAGTCGAAGCAAACAACGGCTGTGGACCAAAGGCGAAGAATCCGGCAACTTTCTCGGTTTGGTGTCTGCGGCCGTCGATTGTGACAACGATACGTTGCTGATAAAGGTCGATCCCGTTGGGCCGACCTGCCACACAGGGGCTGACACCTGCTGGAACGAGACCAATGCGTTGGACGATATCATGTTCCTGAAATACCTGCAGGACTTTATCGACAAACGCAAGCTGGAGATGCCCGAAGGGTCGTACACCACGTCGCTGTTCACAAAGGGTACGCGCAAAATCACCCAAAAAGTGGGTGAAGAAGCCATTGAAACCGTCATTGGCGCCATGGCCAACGATGACGAAAACTTCCTTTACGAAGGTGCGGACCTGCTTTATCACCTCATTGTGTTGCTCACCCACAAAGGATACCGGATCGAGGACTTGGCACGGGAACTGAAAAAAAGGCATAAGTAGCATATCGAGAGGCTTTGGAAGACAGGAAAACGAAAAATGGAACCATTGCCTCTTGTGCCCGGCACAACCGTACGGTTGTGACACTCGCAACAATGTTGTTGCGGCACTCACAACAGCATTGTTGCGAGTGCCACAACAACACGGACGAGAAAGTTCAGGGCCATTCAGGTTGTTTTAGCCGCCGGCGCTTATCTGATCGCTAAGAATAAGCGATTGCTGCTGGCATTTTTACCAAACCGTTTCCCCCCAAAAGTTTCCGGTCGCTTATACTTGCCTTCCATAACTTTTGAAAAGCTAACGGCTTATTCCTATTTTTGGGGATGAACTTTCTGGCACACTTGTTCTTGTCGGGCAATAATGCCGATGTCAAAATAGGTAACTTTATTGGTGACCATGTAAAGGGGAAAGATTATGAACGCTATCCGCCCAACGTGCAGAAAGGCATTTTGCTGCATCGCCAGATCGATTGGTTTACCGATAGGCATCCGATAACCAAACAAGGTGCCGAAAGGCTTAAAATTGCTTATGGACGTTATGCAGGTGTGGTACTGGACGTGTTTTACGACCATTTTTTGGCCGTTAACTGGAACATGTTCACCGCACAACCCCTCCATGAATTTGCCTCGTCGACGTACGGGTTGCTGGCACGCCGTTATTTTGCGCTGCCCCGTGACGTAAGAAGCTTTGTGCCGTTCCTCATTATGAACAGACGGTTGGAAAGCTACGCACGCAAAGATGGGCTTGCCAGGGCACTTTCCATTATGGCCGATTACACCTCCATGCCAAACAATGTCCATTTGGCCATGCAGGTGCTGGAAGCCCATTACACGGAGTTTAACCGGGAATTCCTGGATTTTTGGAAAGAATTAAGTGCCGAAGTTGATAGATATCTGAAGGAATTGAACGAACGCGATACCTTTTGATCCGGTTACAGATCATCTGCTAACATCAGCCCTGACCATGCGGTGCTTACCTTGCAGATCTGCTTTAAGAACCACGTTTGCGTAACCAAGCCCCTCCAATAAGCGGACTGTTTGGTGGCCTTGCGCTTCATTGATTTCGAAATAGAGACGGCCATTGGGACTGAGTAGCTGAAATCCCAGCCTGCCGATAGCCCGGTAAAACAACAGTGCGTCGCGGTCGTCGACAAAGAGGGCCAGATGCGGCTCATGGTCCAGCACGTTGGGGTGCATGTGCCGTTTTTCGGACATGGTCACGTAAGGGGGATTGCTCACTATCACGTTGAAAGGCTCATGTGGAAGATGGTTGGGGAGGTCCAACACATCCACTTTGGAAAAACCAACGTTTACATCCAAATTCCGCGCATTGGCCGAAGCAACCGCCAGCGCATCGTCCGACATATCCCATGCATGGACCCTGGCCGCTGGCAGATACCGGGCAATTCCTGCCGCAATGCATCCACTGCCCGTGCCAATATCAAGTACATTGGGCGATGATGCGGCATAGTCATCCACAATCCATTGGACCAGCTCTTCGGTCTCCGGACGGGGAATCAGCACGCCGGGCCTTACCATCAGTTCCATGTCCATGAACCAGGCCCGCTGGAGGATGTACTGAATGGGTTCTCCGTTCTTTAAACGCAGCAACGCGATCCTTATGTCCTCTTCCATGTTGGCGTCGAGAGGGGTATCGCCTTTGGTCAAAAAATCGGTATTGGAATAGTTGAGCCGGTGGCCAAGGAACAACTTCCCGATGTGGCGGCATTCGTTCAACGGGTAAAGATCGGCAAGTTGCATTTCGAACAGACGGAGGGCTTCGCGGACGGTCATTGAACGTTGAATTGTTATTAAAGGCCGCCACGGTAAAACAAATGGCGGGAATTGAATAATTTTGGCAAAATTAGGAAACAACCCTGTTTCCCCAAACGTTTATTGTACCGATGCGGACATCCGACGAACAATATATGGCACGCTGCCTACAACTGGCAGAAATGGCCGCTGGCCATACTTACCCCAATCCCATGGTCGGGGCGGTGGTGGTGTACAACGGCACGATCATTGGAGAGGGTTACCACTGCAAAGCTGGCGAACCACACGCCGAAGTTAACGCCATAGAAAGTGTAAAAGATGCCTCGCTTCTTTCCGCATCGACCCTTTACGTCAACCTTGAACCGTGCGCCCATTTTGGCCGCACGCCGCCCTGCTCGCTTCTTGTCATCAAAAAGAATATAAAAAAGGTCGTGGTGGGATGTGTGGATACATATTCCGAAGTAGCGGGCAAGGGGATTGAAATGATGCGCCATCATGGCATCGAGGTGGTGACGGACGTGCTTGCGCAGGAAAGCCGCCATTTGAACCGCCGTTTCTTCACCTTTCATGAAAAGAAGCGCCCTTACGTCATCCTGAAGTGGGCACAGACGCTGGATGGGTTCATTGACATTGACCGTCAGAAACACCAACTGGGGCATCCCACCTGGATCACCAACGATTACGCACGACGTGCCGTTCATAAACTTCGGGCGCGGGAGCAGGCCATTATGGTAGGCACACGGACCGCACAAAACGATAACCCATCGCTCACCGTACGCGATTGGGCAGGAAACCAGCCTTTGCGCATCGCATTGGACAGAACGGACAAGCTTCCGGCCCATCTCAATATTTTCGATGGAAAAGTGCCGACGTTAATCGTTGGCGAGACCGATGAAAACCGCATGCTCCCGGTGGAAAGGCTCGTGCTCCCGTTCGACCGGCGTTTACTTCCCGAATTATTGCACCACTTGCACGAATGCCAGATACAATCGTTGATCGTGGAGGGCGGCCGCATGTTGCTCCAAAGCCTTATCGACCTTGGGGTGTGGGATGAAGCTTTGGTGTTCGAGGGCAACGTACGGTTTGGAAATGGGGTGGCGGCGCCGTCATTGGGGAACCGATCTGCGGCTGTCACATATTTTGGTGACAGCCGGATGTTTACATATCACAATAATGGCTAACTTACGGAACATTCTACACTAGCTTATGTCATTTTTCCACGACCTATCGTTGTACATCACGCCTTTTTTCATCGTGGCCTATGCCATCAGTATTTTGGTGGTCATCATTATGACCGTACTGGAAAACCGGAGTCCTTTGAAGACTCTGGCCTGGATATTGGTGCTTCTGCTTTTGCCCGGGCTAGGCATTGTATTTTATGTGTTTTTTGGACAGAACCTCCGTAAGGAAAAAATCATTGCCCGGAAAGGGTTAAAAAACCACGAACAGCTTTTGTCATTGGCCAAGGCACAAATAAATAGATTATCGGAAGGCAACCTTCTTGAAAATACCGTTGCATTTAAGAAAAAAAACCTCGTGAAACTGTTGCTCAACAGCAGTAGTTCCCTTATTACCATTGGAAACCAGGTGTCAGTGCTCCAAAATGGGGACCAAACGTTTAAAGCCATCATTGACGCATTAAAAGAAGCCAAAAACTTTATTCATCTTGAGTACTACATTTTCGAAGAAGACGCCATTGGCAACCAGATCAAGCAAATATTGATCGAAAAAGCCAAAGCTGGCGTGGAGGTGCGCCTGATCGTGGACGATGTGGGCAGCTGGGAACTGAAGAAAGATTTTTTTGAGCTGATGGCCAAATCGGGCATTGAGGCCGAAAGCTTCCTTAAAGTGCGTTTCCCGTGGCTTACCAGCAAAGTAAATTACCGTAACCATCGTAAAATACTGGTTGTCGATGGTGAAGTGGGCTTTATGGGCGGCATCAATATTGCAGACCGGTACATCAGCGGAAGCCAGGAATATGGTATTTGGCGCGACACGCATTTAATGGTCGAAGGGGATGCGGTAAATTCGCTTCAAACTACTTTTTTGATTGATTGGTATTTTGTCCGGCAAGTTGAATTGGCCGACGCCAAGTACTTTCCATCGAAAAAGCCGGTTGGCGACAAAATCGTCCAAATCGCATCAAGCGGCCCCGACTCCGATTGGCCCGCCATTATGATGGGCATTTTCCATGCCATTGCATCGGCAAAGAAATACATCTACATCGCCACCCCCTATTTCATACCAAGCGAAAGTGTGTTGTTGGCCATTAAGGCTGCGGCCATGGGAGGTGTGGATGTGCGTATCCTTTTGCCCGAGAAAAGCGATGCGTTTATCACGCTTCTTTCCACCCGTTCGTACATAAAGGAATTGCTGGAAGGCAACGTGCGTATTTACTTTTACCAGAAAGGATTCCTGCACTCCAAAACGTTTGTATGCGATGATGTGCTCACGTCCATTGGGTCGGCCAATATGGATTTTCGCAGTTTCGAACAAAACTTTGAAGTCACGGCCTTTGTATATGATTCCGAGATTTCGCTTCAGGCCAAACAAACCTTTTTCGACGATTTGGACGACAGCAATGAGATCTTTATGGATTCATGGGTCGAACGCCCGATATGGAAAAAAGCCAAGGAATCGTTCGCCAGGTTGTTCAGCCCGCTGCTGTAGTCACCGTATCAACTCACTCTTGTTGGTATCGAGCTTCAAAAATATGAACAGCAACATGGTGAAACCCCATAACGATGAGCCTCCGTAACTGAACAACGGCAACGGGATGCCGATTACAGGAGCCAACCCGATGGTCATGCCAATGTTTATGGCAACATGGAAAAACAGAATGGACGCCACGCAATACCCAAATACACGGCTAAACACCGAGTGCTGGCGTTCGGCCAGAAAAACTAACCTCAACAGCAGGGACATGTACAACAGCACCACTACTGTGGTCCCGATAAACCCCCATTCTTCGCCCACGGTGCAAAATATAAAGTCGGTGCTTTGTTCCGGCACAAAATTAAACTTGGTTTGCGTGCCTTGCAAAAAACCTTTGCCCGCAAAACCCCCTGAACCAATGGCAATTTTGGCCTGGGTCACGTTGTAGCCGGCCCCGAGCGGATCTTCCTCCATGCCAAAAAGGACATGGATGCGTGTCAATTGGTAGTCGGACAACACATGGTGGAAAAAATATTCCGATGCAAAACTAAAAGCCATGGCCAGCCACAAAAGCATGACCCCGATAGCAAAATATCTCGCTTTTTGTGCAACCCACAGGTATAAATAGAATACCGATAAAATGACCAGTACGCCCGTGACCAGCAACAAATAACTAAAGCCAAACCCGAAATATTCTTTTAAAATATACCCGGTACCACCTGCAAGGAAGGCTATGCCCAAAGAATAATAAGCCGCACGGAAATTACGGTTGATCGCGATAAAAACAATCAACAGCACCCCCATTACGATGTAAATGACATGTGGTTCAAGCATTAATGCCATCACGGCAACCACGGCCGCCAGCATGCCGATGATCAGCACCAGCGGTGACATTCCTTCACGGTAAAACACCAGTATGAAGGAAAAATAGACCAACGCCGATCCCGTATCGTTTTGAAGGAAAATGAACATAATGGGAATGAGCAATAACCCTACCAACTTGCCCCAATGCGAAAATTGGGAGAAGGTAAAGCCGTACCGGCTCACGACCCTTGCCACCACCAGCCCTGTGGCCACTTTGGTAAACTCGGCAGGCTGGATTCTCAGTGGCCCTATCTCGAACCATGCTTTGGCACCGTTCACCTCTTTCCCAAAGAACAACACGGCCAGAAGCAGTAGAACGGTAAAACCGAAAAAAGGATAAGCAATTTCGACAAAGAATTTGCTGTCGGTGTGTGAAATCACCCAAATCATCGTCAACGCACAAACAATCCAAATAAGCTGCTTGAAGTACTCTTTGCCCGTATCGAAGAATATGGGGTTTTCTGGATTAAAGTTGGCCGCATAAAGGTTCAGCCAACCAAAAACGATTAGTATAAGATATAGCATGACTGCAATCCAGTCCATGCGTTTGGCTATTTTGGAGGACGGGCTCATTGGCGAATCAAATCTGCGGTCATCATTCGTTCTTCTAAAGGTTTCCGGCCAACCGATATGGAATCGGTCAAATATTTCTCGATCATCAGGCTGGCAATCGGAGCAGCGTAAGTAGCGCCGAACCCGGCATTCTCCACAAACACGGCAATGGCAATTTTTGGGTCTTCTTTGGGGGCAAACGCGATAAAAATGGAGTGATCCTTACCGTGGGGGTTTTGGGCCGTACCCGTTTTCCCGCACACCCGGATGTTGGGGATTCGTGCCACACGTGCAGTCCCCCCGGCATCGGCCCAAACCGCACCTTCCATACCTTGGATCACCGGTTCGAAATACTCGGGATTGATGTCCGTGAAATGCTTTTCCTTAAACTGTTCGGGAATTGTGCCGTCTTCGATCTCTTTGATCATGTGGGGAGTATAATAGTACCCTTTATTGCTGATGGTGGCACACATGTTGGCCATTTGTAACGGGGTTAGCAGCAGTTCTGCCTGTCCTATTCCCAACGAAATGACCGTGACCGAATTCCACGATCCCCGGTAAACTTTGTTATAGTACTCTGCATTGGGAATAAACCCTCGTTTTTCGTTGAAAAAATCAACCCCCAGCTTATGTCCGAGACCAAACTTCACACAATAATCTTTCCATATGTCCAACCCGGTTTTGGGCGATTTATACTTGGGATTATCGATGATTTTACGAAAAACGTGCGAATAGTAAGCGTTGCAAGAGTTTTGGATGGATTGGGGCAAATCGAGCGGCGATGCATGTGCATGGCACCCTACGGTCAACCCCCCCACGTGGTAGCCCATCGAGCAACCGATACGCGTATCTGTCGTGACCACTCCTTCCTGCAACCCGATCAATGCATTTAGTAGTTTGAACGTCGATCCGGGAGGGTACATGGCTTGCAGTGGTCTGTTGAACAGTGGTTTGATCGGGTCCGTTTCAAGTTGCTGGTAATTTCTGCTTCTTACGCGCCCAACCAATAACCCGGGGTCGTAGGTCGGGCTCGAAACCATTGCCAGAATTTGGCCTGTTCTAGGTTCCAGGGCCACTACGCTGCCTGTTTTGTTCCGCATTAGCAGTTCGCCGTATTGCTGTAAATCGACATCTAACGTTAGTGTCAGGTTTTTTCCGACCACGGCCAATGTGTCGTACTGTCCGTGGCGGTAAGAACCTTTTTCGCGCTGGTGCACATCGACCATCACCACTTTAGCCCCTTTCCGGCCGCGCAATACTTCTTCATAAGTATATTCCAGGCCGCTGATGCCGGCATAATCACCCTGCTTGTAGTAGGGACTTTTCTTGATCACGGCATCATCCACTTCCCCAATGTATCCTACTGCATGGGCAGCGTTCGGATAAATGTATTTTCTTAAAGTACGCCGTTGCACGTAAAACCCCTTAAAGCGGTACAAGCGCTCCTGGAGGATGCCATATTGTTCGACCGATAATTGCTTGACGAACGGAGACGCTTTGTAGGCCGATGCCTTTTTGGCCCTGATGCGTTTTTTCAGATCGGAAAACAAGGCCCGAAGCTCTTCGATTGAAATACCAACAGAGCGGCAGAAGTCAAGGCTATCCAGATTGGTTACTTCACGGGGTACGATCATCACATCGTAAACTGCCTGGTTGGCCACCATCAGTTTGCCGTTCCTGTCGTACATTAACCCGCGTGCAGGGTATTGGACAATTATCCGCTGTGTATTGCTGTCGGCCGAAAATTTATACGACGGATCCTGTACCTGTATATGAAACAGCTTCACCAGGAACACAATTGTCACCAACACCACGATGACAATGAAAACGATCGGTCGGTTATTGAACTGTGCCACGTTATTTGTTGTTTCGTCCCAAAGCAAACAGTTGGGCTGCCAGTAACAAGATTACTGTAAAAAAGCCGCTTGCCAGGGTTTTAAGTATCACGATATGGATTTGGCTAAACGAAAACGCTTCAATGAAGAATAGGAAAAAATGGTGTATGCCCACCATGATCCCTACGTATTTTATGAACCACTGAAGCCCAAAATTCGCCGCATTGGGGATGGTGGCAGGCTGAAAATTATCGCGCGGGATAATCACACTGTGCAAATAGTGCCGCAAAAATGCAGTCAGCACGGTGGCCGAAGCATGCATACCAGGCGTACTGCCAAATATGTCCACCATGGAACCCATGGCAAACGCAGAAACCAAAAGAAGCCATTTGGGGGTATCTATCGGCAACAGCAACACAAATCCAATGTACACCATCGGATTTACAAACCAAAACACCTGCACATGTATGTTGTTGACCAACAACACCTGTGCTAATAAAAATGCAATGAACGCAAATACCTGCCTGATGATATCCTTAATCATTTTCCGCTTTTTTTTCGAGTAGCAGCTGCTCCGATCGGTTACGGTTCTCTATGGTTTCAATGTACGATAGCTTGTTAAAATCCACACTTAAAAGCACCTTTATCTGGTAGTAACTATCTCCTTCCACGTATTCAACTTCCTCTACCGTCCCCACGGGTATTCCTTCGGGGAAAATAGCCGAATGGCCGGATGTCACCACCAAATCACCCGGTTTGACCACGGCATGCAACGGCACCTCGGCTAAGTTGACGTAGCGTGGCGAATGCCCGTCCCACTCGATGGAACCAAAATAACCGGTGTCCTTGATCTTTGCGGATAATTTCAATCGTTGGTTCAACAAGGACACTACCGTGGTATAGCTTAACGATACATCACGCACAATGCCTACCACTCCTTCGGGACAAACCACTCCCATTTCGGGTTTGATCCCATGGTTACGTCCCCTGTCGAGCGTAATGAAATTGTACGGCTTGTTCACAGAATTGTTGATGACGCGTGCAGCACGGTATACATATTGCTGGTTGGCCAAACTGTCGGTCACCAGGCGGATGTAATCATTGGATAACTGAAAATTGCCCGGCAAACGGCTGCGCAGAAAAGCATTCTCTTCGGCCAATTTTCGGTTGGCCTGTTCGAGGGTAAAGAACTGGGTAAATGTATTGAACCGATCGTAAAAGAAACCTGATACCCTTCGTGCCGAGCTTATGTACGATGCCTTGTGGTAAGGATTATTGGTTACCACCAACAGCAACGACAATAGTTCGATCAACACAAAAAGCACCACAAACGAGTGTTGCCACAAAAAGCGTATAAAATTCTTCATCGGTACACAACTCTATCGGAAAAGCAATGGCAACATGCAATGAAGACGGCCACTGGTTTGGATACCCAAACCTTTGTGGCCGTTTAGAATTCTTGTTTACCGCATAAGATATGGCAATACCCGATGGCGGTTTTTGAGGGCTATGCCAGTGCCGCGGGCCACTGCACGTAGCGGATCTTCGGCCACTTTGAACTGGATGTTGATCTTATCGGTCAGTCGCTTGTCCAGACCACGTAACAACGCACCGCCTCCCGCTAAATAAATGCCGTTTTTCACAATGTCCGCATACAATTCGGGAGGAGTTTGCTCCAATGCGCTCAACACGGCCGTTTCGATTTTAGAAATCGATTTTTCCAAACAATGGCTGATTTCCTGGTATGACACGGGGACCTCTATGGGCAGTGCGGTCATTTGGTTTGGCCCTTGTACCACATAGTCGGCGGGCGGATTGTCCAGTTCGGGCAATGCAGAACCTACGTTGATTTTAATTTCTTCGGCGGTACGTTCGCCAATCTTGATGTTGTGTTGGCGGCGCATGTATTCCATAATATCTGCAGTCAAATCATCACCTGCAATACGGATAGATTTATTGGTGACGATGCCCCCCAGTGAAATCACCGCAATTTCGGTAGTGCCGCCGCCTATATCCACAATCATGTTCCCTTCGGGAGCTTCCACGTCCAGCCCGATTCCCAAAGCCGCGGCCATGGGTTCAAAAATCATGTACACCTCACGTCCCCCGGCATGCTCGGCCGAGTCGCGTACAGCACGGATTTCGACTTCTGTACTTCCCGAAGGGATACAGATTACCATGGTCAATGAAGGTGAAAAAAGTTTCCCTTTGGTGTTGATCATCTTTATCATGCCGCGAATCATCTGTTCGGCGGCGTTAAAGTCGGCAATCACGCCGTCGCGCAACGGACGGATGGTATAAATGTTGTCGTGCGTTTTACCGTGCATTTGGCGGGCACGTTCGCCAATGGCCTCCAGCTTTTCGGTTCGGCGGTTAAGTGCCACAATAGAAGGTTCGTCAACAACCACCTTGTCGTTGTATATAATGATGGTATTTGCAGTACCCAAGTCCATTGCGATTTCTTGGGTCAGGAACGAAAACAATCCCATATCCTCTCGTTATTAATGTTTGAAATGACGTTTTCCTGTAAAAATCATTGCGATGCCAAATTCGTTGCAAGCCTCGATTACTTCCTCGTCACGAATGCTGCCGCCGGGTTCCACAATGTATTTGACGCCGTACTCATTGGCAGCCTCAATACTATCACGGAAAGGAAAAAATGCATCGGAAACCAGTACCGAGTTCTCAATGCTCACACCGCCCTTTTGGTCAAATCGGGGCATTGTTAAATGGCGAAGGCTGTCAAGGCGGTTGGGTTGTCCCATCCCGGCACCGGTTAGCCAAAACGAACCGTCGTTGTTTTCCGATACAATAGCAATGGCATTGCTTTTCAAATGCTTGCAAGCAGTTATGCCAAATCCCGAAAGGTTCAGTTTGCTTTTGGGAAACTGCAATTTGGTCACGGTCTTGAATTCGGTATCGGCACCTTCGTCCTCGTCCTGTACCAACATACCCCCACTGATTGAACGATACAGTTTTTCACCCGTCGTGATATCTTTAATGGGGACTTCAAGCAATCGAAGATTCTTTTTCTTACCTAATATTTCCAGCGCCTCCGACGAGAATTCGGGAGCAATGATGATTTCGACAAACTTGGGGCCAAACCATACGGCCACCTCTGCAGTCACTTTTTCGGTAAAACAGATAATACCGCCATAGGCACTGATGGGGTCACCGGCCCATGCCAGTTCAAGCGATTTCATGATATTATCGGTTACCGCCAATCCACAAGGATTGAGGTGCTTGATCACACTCACGGCTACTTTTTCCTGCAAATGGTTCACCGAATGGTACGCATCGCTGGCAGCTTTCCATGCCGCATCGGCATCAAGCAAATTGTTATAGCTAAGTTCTTTACCTTGCAATATTTTTGCATTGGCCAGTGATGCACCATGGGCCACATTATTCATTTTATAAAAAACGGCACGCTGGTGGGGATTCTCACCGTAGCGGAGCACTTGCCCATTGTTGAGGCTCACACGCTCGGTACCTTCCTGGCCGTGATTGAAATAATTGAAAATGGCCGAATCGTAATGTGACGAGACTGCAAAGGCCGCAGTTGCAAATTTCCTGCGGTCCCCGAGGGTCGAGGAACCATCTTTTTCGTTAAGTAAGTGTTGCAGATCAATATATTGGGCCTTTGAAGGCACGATGATCACATCGTTAAAGTTTTTGGCGGCCGCACGGATGAGGGAGATGCCGCCAATATCGATTTTCTCGATAATATCTTGGGACGAAGCACCACTGGCTAAAGTTGCCTCAAACGGATAGAGGTCGACGATCACCAGGTCGATTTCGGGGATTTGGTATTCGGCCAATTGTTTTTGGTCGCCCTCGTTCTCGCGACGGGCCAAAATACCACCGAATACTTTTGGATGCAATGTTTTCACCCGACCGCCCAGAATAGAGGGGTATGTTGTCAGATCTTCAACCAGAACGACCTTAAAACCCAATTCTTCGATAAAGGCTTGGGTTCCCCCGGTTGAATAAAATGTGACACCTAATGCGTTAAGCGACTTTATTATATCATCAAGACCGTCCTTATGATAGACCGAAATCAATGCCGATTTTATCTTTATCCGCTTCTCCATTTTATATTTTCGATTCAATTTGGCAAAAATAAGAAAATAAGGAGATTCGTCAAGTTTAGCCATTCATTTATTTCAGAAAAACAGACGTTTACCATATTGGGGATTGGTGGTTTTTATGCGTGAGCGTAAAAATATCATTTTCAAACGATTGGGGTGAAAAATGACAAAGGTCTCTTTCGAGACCTCCGCGAATCATATTTTTCCCCTGATGGATCCGGCAATTGCATTAAACTCATCGGGGGTTAACTTTAGTTTCGCTTTTTTGAAATCCAGATCGGATTCGCTTTGCAACGGAACCAAGTGGATGTGTGCATGGGGCACTTCCAGGCCTAACACGGCTACCCCCACCCTCAGGCAAGGTATGGCTTGTTTGAGGCCTATTGCTACTTTTTTTGCAAACACCATCATTCCGGCCAGGGTGGCGTCGTCAATATCGAACAGATAATCGGTTTCCTTTTTTGGGATCACCAACGTATGTCCTTTTGAAAGGGGATTGATGTCTAAAAAAGCAAAATAATTTTCATCCTCGGCAATCTTATACGATGGGATTTCCCCATTGGCGATTCTTGAAAAGATTGTGGCCATGGCGATATTATCTGGGGTTAAATATTAATCTCAACCACCTCGAATGCCATTAAACCTGATGGCACTTTGATCTCCACCTTATCGCCCACTTTTTTGCCCAACAACCCTTGGGCAATAGGGGTGTTGATGGATATTTTGCCGCTCTTGATATCGGCCTCGCTTTCCGATACCAGGGTATAAACCATTGTGGCGTTGGTCTTGATATTGCGGATGGTCACTTTGTTCATTAGTTGGACTTTAGACGTATCGATACGCGATTCGTCGATGATACGGCTACTGGCAATGATATCTTTAAGCTTGGCAATACGCATTTCCAGCAATCCCTGTGCTTCTTTGGCAGCATCGTACTCGGCGTTCTCCGATAAGTCGCCTTTATCACGGGCTTCGGCAATTTGAAGCGATATTTTGGGACGCTCAATACTTTCAAGTTGTACCAATTCTTCACGCAACTTTTTTAAACCCTCTTCGGTAATGTAATTCACTTTGGACATGGTTGTTCCTCCAAATCTTTTTGTTTGTATAAGCACAAAAAATAAAGAATCCCAGTCTCCCGGGACTCTTTTGTTCTATGGTTTCTCAGAATTAATCCCCAACAATCGAAAAAATTAACTCTTAATATCAGTAAACGCAACTTTATTTCAAAAGCCCGTTGATTGTTTTCGTTGAATGTGACACAAAGATAATAAAGTAAAAACGATTTGAAAAATGAGTTTGGTCAAATATCTTAAATGTATTAATCGTCAGTCAACCTGCATCTTACCATGTTGGGCGTTTCATTATTTCGGAATAGATCACGGCCTTGCGCAGATCGAAAGGTTCTGTGTCAAATAACGATATGTTTTCCTCATCTTCGTGTAATTGCATTGGGCTGGACTTCCCAACGGCTCTGCCGGGTTGGGCTATTTCGGGCGCATCATATGTAAACACAGGTGTTTTTTGGACTGGTTGTGCCCAAGAAACGGGTTTTGCGGAAGGGACAACTTCTATTTTTGTGGGGCGTTGTTCCGTTACCGGCGCTTTCTCTTCTTCCTCGTCATCCATCCAGTTGCCCATCTCAGGGAACAGGTCCTTCAGGTCACGCTGTGGTGGTTTAGGCGGCGGTGCAGCTTGTTTCTCTTTGTTACCCTTCTTTATTACGCTGACGATCACGGCACCAATCATCAGCAACAGATATAAAAAATCTCCAATGCTATCCATTGTTTCTTTTGTTTACGGAATGCCACAAGAGCAAACCCAACCTTATAATTTTACTAAATTAACCGTTTTTGCTCAATTGCCCAACTTCGGACTAATTTTTTGTAATTTTGGGGTCAAAATCGCATGCAACATGCTATTTCGGAATATATTGTTGGCGGTAGGGGTTTCGTGTATGATCGTTGGATTCTCTGGATGTGTAAAACAGGAAGATCCATTGCCGGATGTGTCGTTTTCCGGTTCAATATACTTAAATGACCCGGCTTACGCAGCCTCTTCGTTTATTGTCAAATACGATTCAAATCACAACAGGTTGGGTGTTAATGGCGTAGTGGTATATCGGATTTCGCCGGACCGGTTCTATGTGTTCGATCTTATGTGCCCGCAGGATGTAAGTGCAGGGTGTTACGTCAGCTTAAGAACCAGTGAAACCTGTCAGTGTAGCTGTTGCGAATCGGTATTTATAATTGCTTCTTCCCATGGGAATGTACTGGAAGGTTCTTCAAAATGGGGATTGAAGCCTTATGAGAGCCAAGTTACAGGAGATTATTTAGTCATTTGGAACTAACCCATGGAATCTAAAAGAAATTACAACAACATGACTTCCAAAATCAACGTGGTTATTTTTCCGTTGTTGGTATTAGTGATGGCCATCGCATGTGCCAAACAGGAAAAAGGCCATGTGACGGTAAAGTTACATTTGGGCGGATATCCTGATACTTCCGGGATTTATCTGGAAGAACTGAGAAGCAGATATGTGCCGTTCGACACGGCCATCTACGTCAAGGAGGGGCAATTTGTGTTCGACAATCCAGTGGAGAAAGAATCGTTCTTTCGGATAAGGGTTGGCAATGACAACATTTTTGCAATGATTCTAAAGCCTGGCCAGACCACTACCATTGTGGCGGATGTGGATAATCTGTCTGCCAATCCGACCGTGATGGATAATGCGGAGACTAAGGCCATGCTGGACGCCAGGCAAATTGCCTTGGATTACCAGACCGATTTACAACGCATTGTGGCCGTCTTTAACGATACAACCCGTTTGCGTCCTTTGCTTCCGGAAAAAGATTCGCTGGTGGCGCTCTCGGATAGGTTTTTATTGTCACGAAAAAAGCAACTCCAGGTCCTTCTGGACAACCGGAAAGAGTCACTGGCTGCCCTTCCCATCCTGTTACAGACCGCAGGTAACCGTACATTCTTTGCTCCCCAGGTCGATCGGCAGATTTTCATAGATGTTGATAACTATTTGATACGGAATTACAGTTATCAAGCCCAGGTCCGTAATTTCCATTACAGGCTCGATTCTGCGTTTGCCGCTATTGACAGCACCAATGCGGCACGCATAGGTGATAAAATGCCAGAACCTACGGGCAGGACAATTTGGAAGGAGAGTTTACCGATCAGCAAATTCAGAGGAAAACCATTATTGGTTTTTGTATGGACTTCGTACGACGATTTATGCCAAAAAGAGATCCCAAATATTAAAAGGCTTTGGGAGACCTATAATCCTAAAGGACTTGAGGTGTACGTTGTTTCGATGGACAGCACCGAAACCATTTGGCGGAATGCCATTGACCAATACCGTTTGGCATGTTTTCATATCAACGATTTGAACGGGGAAAACTCGCCCACTATAAGGGACTTGGGCATACGTAGTCTCCCTGCTTCTTTTTTGGTAAATAAAGAAGGCGTGATCGTGGAGAAAAACGTGTGGGGAACATTATTGGAGGATGCCATCAAAAACCAACTTGGGAAATAATTCTATATTTGTGTCCGGTCACCTAAAGCCTAAAAAATCAATCACATTAATATGAGCATCAATCGCGCCCTAACGAGAAAACCGAACCTTCTCATGAAAAAAGTATTCTATCTGGCAACACTTGCCGTAATGGCAAGTGCCTGTAATTTAGGCAACAGCTACCGTATCTCGGGGCACATAGATAATGGCGAGGGGCAATGGCTATACTTGGAAAGGATGGATTTAAGCAAAAACGTACGTTTGGATTCTGTGAAACTGGGTGAAAAAGGAACTTTCAGGTTTAGGGGGAAAGGGTTGACCGAGCCTACATTTTTCAGGCTTGCAATGTCCCCTTCAAATTTTATCACGTTGTTGGCCGATTCGACCGAACATATTGACGTAAAAGCTAATGCCAGACACCTGGAAGACAGTTACAACGTACAACATTCGCTGGGATCAGGTTATGTCAAGATTTTGAACCGGAAGATACGCATTACCAAACATGATGCCGATAGTTTGGCAACCCTTTATTCTCAGTTGCCGGAAAGCGCATGGGTGTTGAAAAAGCAAGTTGAGGAACAATATCTGCGCGTGATCGATGCACACAAGAAGTTCATTGGCAGCTTTGTGATGGAAAATCCCAGGTCATTTGCCAGCTATTATGCACTTTTTCTTGAAATGAACAATGCCCCGGTAATGAACGTGATGGACAAGAAAGATCAAGTGTTCTTTAAGACCATTGCTACCAGCTTGAATCTCTTGTATCCCGGATCGGAAAGGTCGAAACACCTGTACAGCTACGTGCAAACGGCTTTGAAGATGCAAAAGCAACAACAAATGACGCAAATGCTGCTTGAAAATGCCAAAAGCGGCATCCCGAACATCGAAATACCCACCCCGTCGGGACAGATGGTAAGTTTGGAATCGTTACGGGGCAAAGTGGTTTTGCTATCGTATTGGGCATCGTTCGATCAGAATTCCCGTCACGAAAACCAAAACCTCAAACGGCTATATGCCAGGTATAAGTCAAAAGGATTTGAAATCTATCAGGTTTCTTTGGACCAAAGTCGCGTGTTATGGGAGAATGCCATTTTGCAGGACGGCTGTGAGTGGATTAGTGTCAGCGATCTTCAAGCGAGCAACTCGTATGCCGCACGTATTTACAACGTCAATTCAATTCCTGCCAACTATTTGATCAGCCGGAATGGGGACATCATAGGAAAAGACCTTTTTGGTTCAAGGCTGGAAGAAAAGCTATCGGAGATTTTACGGTAACCTTATTGATAGCCCAACAAAGAAGCCGTCTTTTGAATAAAAAGGACGGCTTCTCTGTTTCTCCTGCTCCCTGCATTAAAAACTATAAATGGAGCTGAAAAGAAAACGGTTGTTGGTGACATTTTTGGTGTCGGATACGGTCAAATCGTTTTGGATGGTTCCATAAGCAGCCGTAAGGTTATTCCACTCGAACATGAATTTCACACGTTTTATGGCGTAAGTCGCACGGGGCGAAATGCTGGTCATGTAATCAATGTCATTGCCCAGACCAAAAACGATCGGCTTGCCGGAGGCGAAAGCAGTGACTTCATCGGAACTGCCATTGTTTTTTACATAACCGGCAAAAATACCCAATCTGATTTTTGGAGAAGCCTGATACGCAAAATCCGTCCATATCGACGATGTGGCAATGTTGGTATAGGTACGCTTATCGGTCGCAGCATCAATATCCTTTACCGCAAAACCGCCCAACATAAGAAAGTGGCTAAGGTTTTGCCCGTAAATACCTTGTACAAGCCAAGTCGCTTTTTCGGTCTTTAATTTTGAAAAAACGTTGAAATTATACCCTCCGATCGATTCGTCCGCTTTATGATTCAATGCGGTCGACAATCTTGGCACCAACGTTTTGTAACCTGCGGTAAGCCCCATTAACCAATTTTGGCTGGCTTTAAAGGATATTTGTGCTTGAAAGTCGGGAACACCCGAACGTTTGAGGTACGACGAGGATGCCGTGTTGGTGTTGTCGGTTTCGGACTTGGGGCCATAACTGGTAAAATCCCGTTGTGACACGGCTGCCAATGAAAGCTTTAATGTTGAGAAAGGGGCATAAGTGTACCTTATTTGTGGGGCGCGGTTTAACACATGCACGGGCAACGCTACGTTCCATGACACTACATCGGGAAAACATTCTGTCACAAACATCGGGTGCCAGAATTGGCCAATGAGCCATTCGTGCTTTTCGTTGGCTAGTTTAAAAAATGCATGGCGCATGCGTACCATGTTGGGAGCGGCATCGCCAGTACCCAAAAAGTCTCCTTCGATAAGGGCGCTGCTCTTAAAATTGCCGATCAGCGGTCCTGTCATGACAACTTGTAAGCGCGTGTGGAAGTTGAACATGCTGAGTTCGCCCGCCGCGTTTTTATCGTCGCCGTCAACATCTTTCGCTTCGGGTAAGGGGAAGAGCAAGACTTCACCTTCACGCGCCGTTTTCACCTGCCGGGTGTCATACATCATCTCGTGGTTCACAAAGCCATGGACCTCAATCTTTACTTGGTTGTCGTCTTGCGCCGAAGCTAAAGCGAAACAACTGCACCATAGAGCCGCAATCGATAATTTTCTCATTGGAAAAATTTAGATGTTTTCAGTCGCCAAAATTAAGTCATTGCCACAAATAACAAAGCAAAAAACACATTCCTGTATCTGTCATATCTGCCTATATACCAAGTAGCCCAACAATAAAACCAGCCAGGGGACGATTGGGTGCACAGGATTATGCCAAAGACTACGTCTAACCAACCAAGAACAGCGATACAAATTCATGCATGAAAACGTGTTCGATTGTTTACCCGGTTGGAGAAAGTCGCGACGGCACCATGGATTATCCATCGGGAAATGCACTTAAATGGTAAATTAAAAAATTGAGTCATGAATACTAAAATGATGATTTTGACAACCGTATTGGGAATATTGGTCTGCAGTTTTACGACAAACGCACAAATGCGCAACGAAAAAGATTACGTACAAGAAAAAGGTCATGGGGTGCAAATGGGAAAAACAACCAACGAGATCCCCAACCTGACCGATGAGCAGAAAAGTAAGATTGAAGCATTGCGTGTCCCCTATCAAAAACAAATTCAGGTGTTTCAAAACAAAATGGGAGAATTGAAAGCCCATCAACGCACTCTTGAAACCGCCGATAAAGCAGACCTGAAATCCATCAATGCCAATATTGATGAAATAACCAAGGTGCAAAACCAATTGCTGAAAACACAAGCCGAACATCACCAACAAATTAGAGGGTTGCTTACCGATGAACAAAAACTTTGGTTCGATCAACGGGGCGACCATAAAAAGGGTCCTAAGAATGAAGGGAAGAAAGGCCATTTTCATGACGACAGGGCCGAAAATGGACCAAGTAGGTGAGAATGAACAGTCATCACAATCAAAAAGCAGCGATTCACAGGTCGCTGCTTTTTGATTGTATCTGTTCTGTTAACGAACTGTTGGAGCCATGTGGTATGGGTGTTCCATCTACTCAGATTCGCTTTGTAATTCATTAATCTGTGGATTGGAAATCATCAATTCCCGCCAGATCATATCCTTTAAATTAGTGACTCCAAAACCTGTCAGTGACGAAATAAACACACAGGGAATTTCGGGTAAATCGGTTTCTATCTCCAATATCAGTTCTTCGTCCAGCAGATCGGCTTTGGAGACGGCCAAAATCCGCCGTTTGTCGAGCATCTCAGGATTGAATTCATTAAGTTCGTTAAGTAAGATCTGATAATCTTCTTTCACGTTCTTGCTGTCGGCCGATACCATGAAAAGTAAAATAGAGTTTCGCTCGATATGTCTCAAGAACCTTATCCCTAATCCTTTGCCTGTATGTGCCCCTTCAATGATGCCGGGGATATCGGCCATTGCAAACGATTTTCCATCGCGATACGACACAATACCCAAATTGGGGACCAATGTGGTAAAAGCATAATCGGCAATCTCGGGTTTAGCCGCCGATACCACCGATAAAAGTGTTGATTTTCCTGCGTTGGGAAATCCCACAAGTCCCACATCGGCTAGAATTTTCAATTCCAATATGGCCGCAATTTCCTCGGCAGGCTCGCCCGGTTGGGCAAAACGTGGTGCTTGCATGGTCGCTGAACGGAAGTTCCAGTTTCCAAGTCCCCCACGTCCTCCTTTAGCCAATATCTTTTCTTCGCCATCCTCCGTGATTTCAAACAAAAATTCACCGGTATCTGCATCGCGGACTACGGTACCCAGAGGCACTTCGATCATTTTATCCTCGCCATCGGCACCGGTACTGCGTTGCCGTCCACCAGAACCGCCGTCACCTGCGAACACGTGCCGTTGGTATTTGAGATGGATAAGCGTCCAAAAATTACGGTTGCCCCGTAAGGTCACGTGGCCTCCACGTCCGCCGTCGCCACCATCAGGACCACCTTTGGGCGTGGCTTTTTCCCTTCGGAAATGGGCAGAACCGGGGCCTCCTTTTCCCGAACGGCAAAAAATCTTTACGTAATCCACAAAATTCGATGTGGCCATATTGCTTGCTTGTTAATGGAATAAAAAACCACGGCAAAATTATAAAAATGCCGTGGTTTTCATATAAAGAGAACAGTGTGTTGAACCTATTTGGCCCCAGGGAATGGTTACCTGCAACTGTCTATGGTTTGGCAAACGAGTTCAAATATCTCGCCAATTTCGCCAATACCTTGAATTTCTTTGAATTTTCTCTCTTTCTTGTAATAGTCGATAACCGGAGTGGTCTGCTCTTCATACACTTTCAACCTTTTTTCGATGGTTTCTGGATTGTCGTCCGAACGGCCCGACGTAATGCCCCGGTTTACCAAACGGTCGGTGAGCTCCTGACGCTCCACGTTCAGGTTGATCATCACGTTTACTTCTTCGCCATGCCCGTTGAGAAGCTTTTTCAAAGCTTCAGCCTGGTCGACGGTACGTGGAAACCCGTCAAAAATGACACCGGGAACATTGACCAATTTTTCGATCTTATGGTCAATCATGTCAATGATCAGATAGTCAGGTACCAATTCGCCCTTATCAATGTAACTTTTGGCAATGGCCCCAAGATGGGTGTGGTTGCCGATTTCGTATCGTAATAAATCGCCGGTCGAGATATGGGCAAACCCGTATTTTTCGATGATCTTTTCACTTTGGGTTCCTTTTCCTGACCCCGGAGGCCCAAAAATCACAAGATTAAACATTGTTTTGGTTGCGTTATAAATGATTCAACAAAAGATTGTGTCAATGAGTTACCGTATAGATATCGCGGAGGTTACGGCCATATCCGTTATAGTCGAGGCCGTACCCGACAATGAAATCATTGGGGATCTCGAGGCCGATGTAATCGAGTTTTAACGGGATCTTGCACGCTTCGGGCTTGAAAAGCATTGTGGCCACCTTGATTTCTTTAGGTCCCAATGCTTCAATTTGTTTAAGGATATTGCTAATGGTAATTCCTGTGTCGACAATGTCTTCCAGGATGACCACTGTTCTGCCTTTTACCTCTTCATTTAACCCAATGAGTTCTTTGATGGTTCCCGAAGTTGACGTGCCCTGGTATGACGCTAATTTCACGAAACTGACCTGGCAAGGGGTTTCGAGCCTTTTCATCAGGTCGGCCGCAAACATGAAAGAACCATTTAAGATGCAAACCATAAGAGGGTCTTTACCATTAAGATCGTGATCCATTTTTTCTGCGATACGCCAAATGGCCTTTTCAATGACACCCGAAGGGATTGACAGCTCGAACTCTTTGTCTGATAGTTTGATATGCTTCATGAAGAGAGATTTCGTGGTTGTGTCGAGGCGCAAAAATATAAAAAATAGATAACCTTTTGGCAATTTGCGGACTTCGTGTGGACAAATAGCGATAAAAAATTAAAACCTGCACGCTTATCGGGTCCTTTGTCCGATGGAAAATGAACGACACGTTATGTTTATTACGAAATCAACCATTCATGGAATCTTTATTGATGGCCTTGCTTAATTCCAAAAGCATGGACATAACCTCGTTGCGTGAATTTTTATATTCGTCGGCATACCTTTTCAGTAAGTCACGCGCCACTTTAAGTTGTACATGGTTATTGAGACGGGCGATAAGTTCTTCGCGCTGGAAAGGTTTGGTCACGTAATCTACGCCGCCCACGTTAAATCCTCTTACCAGGTCGCCGGTATCCCGGAGGGCCGTAAGAAAAATCACAGAGATATCTTTTGTTTTTTCGTTTGATTTTATCCGTTCACAAACTTGATAACCATCCATTTCAGGCATCATTACATCCAGAAGCACGATATCGATGTTGGTCTCGTCCAATATTTGAAGGGCAGTTTTGCCATCCTGGGCCAAAACTATTTCGTAACCGGTGCTTCTAAGCATGGATGAAACAATCGTCAAATTTGTTTCATTGTCATCCACTACCAAGACTCGGATCGTATCCATATGACATTCAGTATTTAAGTCTGTTATAATGACAATTGTGCCTTAAAGGTTTGAAAAAAAACGATAGGTACGACAAAGTTTTGACGTATATGCAATTTTTCAAAGACTAGCGTTTCTTATTTCAAGAAAAATAAAGACATTGTGTTCAAAACAATCTGCTGGCAGATGGCAATTCGCATCTTTGATGCTAGCTTTGTAACCATGAATGAACATACAAAAACGATTATGATGCAACCAGTTGTGAGTATTATCATGGGTAGCACTTCCGATTACAAGGTAATGGAGAAGGCCGCCACATTGTTGAACGACCTGAAAGTGCCGTTTGAGATCAATGCCCTGTCGGCGCACCGTACCCCAGAGGCGGTTGAACGGTTTGCCAAAAATGCCGAAGCCCACGGTATAAAGGTGATTATTGCTGCTGCCGGTATGGCCGCCCATTTACCCGGTGTGATTGCATCAATGACCAAACTACCGGTGATTGGTGTACCCATCAAAGCTTCACTCGACGGTTTGGATGCATTGTTGGCCATTGTACAAATGCCCCCGGGTATCCCAGTGGCCACCGTTGGTATTGACGGGGCCCAGAATGCGGGTATCCTAGCCGTTCAAATGCTGGCGCTGTCCGACGCAGAACTGGCCCAACGCTTGGCCGAATTCAAAGAAAGCCTGAAGACGAAGATTGAGAAGGCTAACGAAGAACTGAAAAACGAAAAGTTTAAGTATCGAACAAACTAAATCAAAGCAACGTTTGACTTTTGTATACTTTCGAAAGGCTGCTCATTCAAACAGGGCAGCCTTTTGTTTTGGCCCTTGGTTCCTTATCGATGTCGTTTTTGTTCGCAGGGGCAAGGTATCGAACGGTACCGTTTGGGTACTTTCCCCTTTGATGCACAGGCTGAAAACATGATCGAAACCACGACCAGCAAAGCCAATAATTTTGGGAAAGAGAAGCGGCGATGAACCATTGTCTTTGATTTATCCGGTAACATAAAAAGAATGAACATGTAAAGCTAAAAAGATTCAACGAATACCGATACCCCAGAATGAGCTACTTTAAACAAAAGAAGTGCACAAACCGGTATATGTGCACTTCTTTGGATTTATTCCGGCATGAATTCAAAATACGGCCTGAGCGACTTCTCTTACGCTTTTGGTTGCCATAAGAGTGTAAAAATGCAACAAGGGCACGCCGTTCTTCATCAGGTCTTTGGCTTGCATGGTACACCATTCTACCCCTACCTGCCGTACATCATCATCGGTTTTGCATTGGCGGATAGCTTTTGCAAAATCCTCAGGAATATCAACATGAAAGATTTTTGGGAGAACCGTTTCCTGGTTCCTGAGCGTAACGGGCTTTAAGCCGGGCACGATGGGCACGTTAATGCCGGCCGCTCTGCAGCGTGCTACAAAATCGTAATACTTTTGGTTGTCGAAGAACATTTGAGTAACAATGTACTCGGCCCCGGCATCGACTTTTTGCTTCAAGTACAACAAATCCGACTCCATGTTGGGCGCTTCATCATGTTTTTCAGGATAACCGGCGACGGCAAAAGCAAAAGGTTTGGACAATGCTTCACCCATTGAACCATCTTCGAATTTCCCTGCGTTAAGGTCGGTGATTTGCGTTGCCAGATCAATCGCATAGGAATTCCCGCTTTCCGTGGGCGTGTAAAACTTGTCACGGCTCGACTTATCGCCGCGCAACACCAGCAGATCGTGGATGCCTAAGAAGTTTAGATCGATGAGGGCATACTCTGTTTCAGCACGGGTAAAGCCACTGCAAATAATGTGGGGAACCACTTTTACATCGTACTTGTGCATGATGGAGGCGGCCATGGCAACAGTTCCCGGACGCTTGCGCACGGTACGGCGCTCAAAAAGGCCGTTTGGCATGGTCTGGTACACTTCTTCGGAGCGGTGCGAGGTGATGTTGATGAACAATGGTTTAAATTCAACCAGCGTATCAATGGTTTTGTAAACCTTTTCGATGTTTGTCCCTTTAAGGGGAGGCAACAGCTCGAATGAAAAAGCTGTGCTTTTCGCGTTGTTGATTAGCTGTCCTACGGTCATTTTTTTATTGTTTTGAGATGACGTTTCCGTTTAAAAACGGGGCTGCAAGATACGCCGAAATTGCCATTGTTCGAAAAACGTGCTTAAATAATATGACGATGGTCATAACAACCGGGTGCTTGTCTCTGCCATTCTCACCGAATGACTTTTTCGCCCTTCCACTTCACGTTTGCAAACATTGACACACATACGACGCCCACCGTGTAAATAGGATGCAATAGCTGCACCACTGCAAAAAAGCAAAATGAATAATCAATGCCAAAGAAACGTTTCCCATGGTTAAAGAAGGAATTTTCTACGGTTGCTTTAACCAGAAGCAGCATAACGAACAGAACAAGATACGGCCAATGGAACCATGCCAGTACAGGCAGCAGGACCAAGGCGAAATTGGCCAAGGCCACTATGAATGCGACCATTAGGGTATCGGTATCGGTATATCCCTTGGCTTTTGAGGCCCACCGGATCCGTTGCCGGAGAAAATCCTTGAGCGTCTTTTCGGGGCGGGTGGTTACTATCGCATCGGATCGTTGGAGAAAGACGATTTCTTTGCCCATTTGTTTGGCCCGGTGGAGAAGGAACATGTCATCGCCCGATCGATATTGGGGGCTTAAATCGGATGTTGACAGGTAAAACGGCTTCCGAAACCCCAAACTGGCACCGTTGCACATAACGGGACGATTGGCCATGGCTGCCGCGGCACCGGAGAGTTGCAACGACATGAAATCGAGACGTTGGTACCGTTCCCAGAAATCGGCTGCAGGGTTCATCATTACCGGTCCTATGACTAATTGGACCTTTGTCGACGAAAAGGCAATGGCCATGGACTTGATCCAACTGTCAGGAGGAATACAATCGGCATCGGTCACTAACACAATTTCCCCTTTGGCATGTATCACCCCGTGCCGAACGGCTTCTTTTTTCCCGTTACCGGGATTATGCAGCAATTGGATACGTGTATCTTCGTATGATCCCAAAACATCGATGAAATGATCATCCGACGAATCGTCGACCAATAATATTTCGAACTTCTCGTGTGGATAGGTTTGCCATTTGAGGGCATTGAGCAATGCGGAAAGGTTTGATGCTTCGTTTTTAAATGCAACAACCACCGACACAAAAGGCATTTGAGGGGAATCGGCGATTGGTTCCTGTTTGCGATTTCGCCATATCCGTGAAAAACGGGCCACCATAAGAATATACCCCCCCACAGCGGCCGTCGCCAATACACCAATAGGGATGGCATGATTCGTAAAAAGAAACTGGTTCATAGGAAACAGTGATGCTTTCCCTGAGGGGTGATCGCAATTATTTCAGTAACAACACGTAGCTTTCAATGCGGTAAGTATTCACAATCTCTTCCTGGCGTGCCTCGACCTCCACCAGATCATTGGCGCCATCGATGCTAACCAAAAATTTTCCTTTCCGGGGAATGACCACGGTGTTCGCAAACCCCTTTTCTCTCAATCCATTTGCATAGGATTTCGCATCGGCTTCGTTATTTTTGGTGGACACGATAATGTGGTAGCGGAAATTACTTTGGAAAGTTGCGGGCGATTGGCTTTCGGATTGAATCGGTTTTGCTTGTTCCTTGGGCTGTTCTTCGGATTGAGCGGGGACATTTACCGGTTCGGCCGTTTTTTCGGAGACCATTAAGTTTTTTAGCATTCCTACCCAGCCGAAGCGATCCTGATAGAATCCGACATAACCTACCAATGCCAGGATCGGGATCAGCACAAAAATGAACACGAACCAACCCAACGGCCGTCCCTTTTTTTCGGATTGTTCGTTTTTTCCCTTATATGCACTTTCGGGTTTGTAATAACGCGAGCTGTCCTGGCGAGGGGTTGACGAAGCTGTCCTGCCGGGTCGGACCGGCTCGTCTTTCATTGTCTTTTCCCCATCGTCTTTTACAGGAGCAGGTGCGGTAATTTCAGTCTTTTCCTCATCGATGGTCAGTAATTTGTTTCCCACTTTGGCTTTCGGGATTTCGATAATGGGAGGCTCATCCTCTTTTTTATCGAAAGAGGTGTCGGTATCAATGTCAAGTAGTTCTTTAGAGGTTGGCTTAGGGGGGGATGTGACGGTTTCGAATGAAGGATGATCGGAAAGATACAGGTCCACATCCTGCATGAAACGAAGCACGTTATGGTGGTCCTTGGTAAAACTTCCCAAATCAGGCAACGCATATTCACCTTTTGTTTCAAGGGCATTCCGGATTGCTTCGACAAATTTATTGATTTCAATCAACGCATCGTTTTTCTGCAAACCCTTTTCCTGGCACAGGTGGCCAATAAGCAATCCGTCGTTGAAACTTAAAAAGTTATTGAACAATACCTTCCCATTCGATCCTTGTGAGATTATGAAAGCCCCAAAATTGGGCACGATAACCCTGTTGTTTTGCTTCAGCAATTCAACAATGGCCTTCACCATATCGGTATCAGATATAATTGGATGCAACATAACGATCGATTTATATTGTCACACACTAACAAATACAGGGCACAAACGGTTGTGTCCCATAAAAATACATTGCTTTTTACTGTATCTGCAAGAAATTGTTAAGGCTAAAGATAAACAGAATAGAAAAAAGATACGTGTCCTGTAAGATTTTTATGGCGAAAAAAGCAACGGACGGTCTATTCTGGATCCGGACCAAAATAGAGTTGCCGCGAATCCGACCAACGACGGAAGGGCGACATTGAGCAGCCATACAAAAAAGGTGGCGACCAACACGGCTCCATCGCTGGATATTACCGATCCGAACAACATCAGCGCAAGAGACCCGCGGATGCCCAGGTCGAGTCCGAAGAAAGAAGGGAATAATGTCACCAACACATAATAAACGGGGATCAGGACAAGCAGCAATCCCGTTGCATGGGCCTGGGAAAAGAATACCAACGCCCACCACATTTGCATTGCAAAAAGCACATAACGTGCAACGGTCACCAATAGAAGCAACGGGATTTTATACCCGGAGAGCCCCACCAACACACGATGCATTTTGAAACGACGCGCCATCCATCCCATAAAAGGCTTAAACCCCCAGACCACTATGCTAAAAATTATGCACGAGGACAACACCGCTAACCCGAATGAGCCAGAAAGACCGGTATCCACAAAAATCCCATTGCCCCAGGCAATTCCAAAAGCAAGCACACCGGCGGCCACGATTATCGTGTTCAGCAAAATGCTGCCCAATAATGATAACGATACCGCGTGCACCGTTTTCCCGATAGGTAAACCGATCAGTTTCCCCACCGGTTCGCCTAAACGGCCTGGTGTAAAAGCACCGGCAGCCATTCCTGCCAATGTTTGGAATAACGATCTTTTAAATGCTTGTGGGTTGACGGAAGTGATCAGCAAATGCCAACGAAAAGCTTCCGTACCCAGATTTGCAACCATTAGAGCCAATTGTCCCGATGCGAAGAAGGAAAAGACAACCACATCGGAACACAGTTTGGCGTGAAGCAAAGGCCATCCATCAAAACCAACCATTCTTTTCACCACAAACCAGTAGGCCAATCCTCCAAGAAGGCCGGCCACCAGCAATCTCAATGTTTGGTTGTTAAGTTTCAACTTGATTTTTTTGTACAGGGTTGAGCAAAGGGAAAAGTAACAACGAAGCCAGTCCCACCACCACTATCATTAGATTTTGTGCCCCATGCACCAACAGCGCAAATGCGTAAGCAGGGTCACTTGTGACGCCGTACAGCGCCAACGTGGCGATGACCATTCCGTGCCACGTACCCACACCTCCCTGTACCGGGGCCAACATGCCAATGCTCCCGGTAGCCAGAAGTACCAGTGCAACGGTTGGTCCTAACGGCGCAGTTTCGTCCATCGCAAAAAAGCAGGTGTATTGCATCAAAAAATACATCGCCCAAATGGTCACGCTATAAAGCAGAAATTTGGTTTTCGACTGCATGGTCTTGACCGAACGGAAGCCTTCTTTGAAATTGGCCCAAATGCCTTTGAACCTGCGGAATACCGACATTTGCACCGCACGCCGCAGCAGGTACCAGACCAGCACGACCAATCCAGACACGAAAATCCACCACCATACTGATGTAAAAAGGTCCAGTATCCATATAAAATTCACGTTCTTGGCCATGAAGCCATGGAGTACGTCAAATTCGATCACAAATGCCGATAATACAACCAGTAACAGGCATCCCAGATCGACCAGCCGTTCGGCCACAACCGTGCCTGCCAGCATGGCAAACGGCAAGTGTTTATATTTGCTCAGTACTCCGCAACGGGTCACTTCTCCCATTCGGGGCAAAACCATATTTGCCAGATAGCCGATAAAAACGGCCATCAGCGTGTGGTGCCATTTTACGTGCCCACCGGCTGTTTCGATCAGCATTTTCCAACGCTGGCCACGCGCCCAATGGCTTATCACGCCGAAAAACAATGATAGCCAAATCCATTTGAAATCGGCTTGGGACAATATTTTCCCCATTTGGCCCCAATCCTGATCTTTGTAAAGTAAAAAAAACACCGATGCCCCAATGGCAAGAAAAATGAGGAACTGAACGATTTGTTTGGTTGTACTTTTCAATGTAAAGCTGTTTTAGAGGAAGTTGCTAATTTCTAATCTTTAGCAGCCGGTTTGTTAAGTTAACCGCAAACCACTAAAAACTAACTACTAAAAAACTAACCACTTCTTAGTACCTTTGCCGCGCGAAAATAATGCAAGTTTAACAAACATTGCGGTTCTGTGCAATTTGTGCTGTTTCCGGAAAAAACAATGTATCCGGCAGGCTTTTATGGAAATTGTTTGCGTTGGCCAACCCGCCGCAAAAGCATGACCATGATAAGCAGATCCTTTAATTTGGAGGATAAATATACAGATTGGAGATCAGCCATAACGAAAAAATTAAGCGAATGAAACATGTCCGTGCCAAAAAACATTTAGGGCAACATTTTTTGAATGACCTCTCCATTGCCCAACGGATTACCGATAGCCTGGCCTCTGGTTTGCCTGTATTGGAAGTGGGGCCGGGTATGGGGGTATTGACGCAATTTTTGGTACAAAGGCCAGGTATTGATTTGAAATTAATAGAGATAGACACAGAAAGCGTCGATTATTTGCTTCAACATTTTCCCGGACTTGGGAGCAAAATTATTTACGGCGATTTCCTCAGGCTCGACCTGAAGGAGACCATGGGAACACCATTTGCATTAATAGGTAATTTCCCGTACAACATATCGAGCCAGATATTTTTTAAAGTATTGGATTATAGGGATATGATTCCCGAAGTAGTGGGCATGCTGCAAAAAGAAGTGGCCGAACGTTTGGCTTCGAAACCCGGCGGAAAAGAGTACGGTATTTTAAGTGTGTTGTTGCAGGCTTATTACGACATAGAGTATCTGTTCACGGTTCATGAAAACGTATTTACGCCCCCCCCAAAAGTCAAGTCGGCAGTCATTCGCATTACACGCAACCAAAGACACGACCTGGGCTGCGATCCTAAAGTGTTCAAGCAGGTTGTAAAGGCCACGTTCAACCAGCGACGCAAGGCCATCCGCAATTCGTTGAAACTAATCGACTTTAACCGGGATGCCGTGATGGGCCATCCACTGGTGAACCTGAGGCCAGAGCAGCTCACCGTGGAACAGTTTGTGGAACTGACCTTATTAGTCGAGAACAACCCTTCGAAACCGGTTGTGAAATAGATCATTTCTCGACCTGATGTTGGCTCAAACGTGGTTTTGTTCTGGGTGCATGCCATTGGTAAAAACGTTTCCTTGCCCGGAAAACCTTTCCTTTTCTTTGCCACGGATGAACCCGAAAACCATTACCGTCACAAAATCGTTTTTAATGCCTGAAAGACAATTCTCCCAATACCGCTGCAAATGGCAATGACGAAATTTGAACTGACCCGCGAGTTTGTCGAAAACCTGAAAGAGCTTATCGACAGAAAAGATGAAGCGGCCGTTAAAGAAATATTGCAGGAGCTGCATCCTGCCGATATTGCGGAAATTTACGCTGAGTTGGACATGGAGGATGCCAAATACATCTACTTCACGCTCGACGATGATACGGCCGCCGATGTCATTACCGAACTGGAGGAAGAAGACCGGCGTAAGTTTCTCGAAAACCTGCCGAGCGAAGTCATTGCCAAGCGGTTCATCGACAACATGGATTCCGACGATGCCGCCGATGTGTTGGGCGAACTTGACGAATCGATCCAACAGGAAGTATTGTCGCATCTGGACGATATCAGTACGGCCGGGAACATAGCCGACCTGCTGACCTACGACGATCACACCGCAGGCGGTATCATGGCCAAAGAGTTGATCAAGGTGAAGGAGAATTGGAACATTCCCACCTGCATTCGTAGCATGCGCCGTCAGGCCGAAGAGATCGACGAAGTGTACTACGTGTACGTGGTGGACAATGACAACGTACTGAAAGGGACACTTTCGCTGAAACGGATGTTGTTGAGCCCTGCCGACAGCCTTATGAAGGACATACTGAACGATGGGGTGATTTCGGTACGCGTGGATGAATCGACCGATGCGGTGAGCAACATCATGGACAAATATGGTCTGGTGGCCCTGCCGGTGGTAGACGGCGTGGGGCGGTTGGTCGGCCGCATTACCATTGACGATGTGGTAGACGTGATACGTGAGGAAGCCGGCAAGGATTACCAAATGGCGTCGGGGATTACCGAAGATGTCGAAATATCGGACAACGTGTGGATACACACCCGGGCCCGCATTCCATGGTTGCTGATAGGGATGATAGGTGGGATTTTGGGGTCGCGCGTGGTGGGCGGCTTTGTGGGGGTATTGGCCGACCATCCGCAATTGGCCTTTTTCATGCCGTTGATCGCGGCCATGGGCGGTAACGTGGGCATCCAATCGTCGGCCATCATTGTGCAAGCACTGGCCAGTGGGTCAATGGGCATTGATACGACATGGGGCAAATTGTTCAAAGAGTTCACCATTGCGCTGATGAACGCGTCGGTTTTATCGCTGCTCATATTCACGTACAACTACTTTGTGTCGGCCGATATTGCGTTGACCGGCACCGTGGCCGCGGCTATGTTTGCGGTAGTGGTGTTTGCTTCGTTGTTCGGCACGTTCGTGCCCATGGTGCTCAAGCGTGTCAACATTGACCCGGCAGTGGCTACCGGCCCTTTTGTCACCACCATGAACGATATTATCGGTATGTTTATTTATCTTACTTTCGGTACATTGTTTTATGCGTTGTGGATGTAACCTTTATGCAAGCAATTATTTTGATGGAAAAGCGTTTATTGAAGCTGATCTTACCAGCGGTACTAGTGGTGTTAGCGTGTACAAACTGCCAAATAAATAAAGTTCCCGGATACGTTGTGACCTTGCAAGGTGATACCATTAAAGGCCGTATCCGGTTGCCCAAAGTGGACCAGCTGACTTACTCTCTGTATCTGAAGGGCCACGACATGGATTCATTTTTCGAAAAAGTATTTTTCAGGGAAAAAGACAAACGAAAGTGTGAAACTTATTTTCCGGGCTCGATCAAGCAATTCGGGTTTACGTTCCGGACTGACGATTACTGTTATGCCAGCTTTCCAATCACATACCACAGTCTCGTAAAATCGGAAAAGACGGTGGACCGGTTCATGAAACAGCTCCATAAGGGAAAAATCAACCTTTACATGGTTAAGCACAGGGTACGTGTCCCCAAACAGGTTGTGGATTATCACCTCGTGTGCTACAGAACCGAACTTTTTCTTCAAAACAATGCATTGGGACCGGTAAGATTGGCTTTGGACGACGATCATTCCGATTTTAAGCACCTGCTGTTGGGTTTTGGGATGGAGGAAGAATTTGCCGTTACGCTTCCCGGGCAGATCAACGTGGAAGATATCCCGCGTATCCTTCAAGACTATGATGACTGGTTGTTAAAAACATCCATCATTTATCAGTAAGGATTGTTTTCCTTGCCCTGCACAACATTGAACACATTTGTATTTTTGCCTATAAACAATCATTGCCATGAGCCAATTTGACCACAGAGCCCGAAGTTGGGACAGCGATCCCTCGCATTGGGAACGTTCCGGTGCCATTGCCAAACATTTAATTGAGACGATACCTTTAAGTCCTACCATGAAAGCGTTGGAATACGGAGCAGGAACAGGCATATTGAGTTTCCTTCTGTCGGACAGGTTCTCTGAGGTTACGTTAATGGACAATTCAGACGAAATGGTTCAAGTGATGCGTGAGAAAGCAGCAAATGCCCGCTTGACACATTTCACACCCTTGTTCTTCGACTTGGAACATGACGATTATTCCACCCGGAAATTCGATTGTATATTCTCGCAAATGGTGTTGCACCATGTGTCCGACACCTACAAAATACTGGTCAAATTCTACGACATGCTTAATCCGGGCGGTTATCTTGCCATTGCCGATCTGTATACGGAAGACGGTTCATTCCATGGTCCCGGGGCGCAAGTCCATTTGGGCTTTGATCCGGTGGTTTTATCGGAAAAGCTTGCGCAAATAGGCTTTAAGAATATCACGCATCAAACTTGCTATGAGATACAACGTCTGTCGGGCAAAAAATTCCCCGTATTTTTATTGGCCGCACAAAAATGATTTTCCGGAAACACCACAATGGATTGTCTCCAACTGTTGTCCAGATGCGGACCATTGTGGAATTATTGCCGGCTCTTTGCAAGGTAAAATGACGTGAGGTGCCGTCACTATTTTGTGTAAAATTCCTATTTCACGACGGTTCACGTTGGATGAATACATACCCCCAATGTCCCCCGGAGCAGGCCTTCAGGCCGTTCCGCAACAACGGGTAATCGCTCTTGCACGTGAGAACGTAAACTTACATACATGGGTAGATAAAACTGATACATGCATGTGGGGCCCTTTCCTTCCTTACGTGTGTAGGCAAAAACTTTCGGGTTCCTGTCGTAACAACAAATTGTGAAGCAGGGAAAGAAATTCCCCATCATCTCTGCCCGTACCGGTACAAACAAATGTTCAGAAACCGGTGTGGCCTTCTTTTCTTCATGATAAAATTCTCGCCAAAGTACGGATTGCTTAAGTCTAGCCCACATTAAAATATGATACGCTTTCTTTCAAACGCACGGCCTGCAATGACATTTCCTCAGCACTGGCCGCCAGTTCTTCGCTGGCCGCCGCATTCTTTTGGGTCACTACGGTAAGTTGTTGCAACGCATTGTTTATTTGTGCCGCCCCATTGCTTTGCTCTTTGCTCGAAAGGGCTATTTCCTGCACAAGATAGGTGGTTTTTTCTATTTCCGGTTTTATGGACAATAATTGGGCACCTGTTTCTTCGGTCGACTGGAGGTTAGTCTTGGCCAAGGAAACAATCTCATCGGCAGCCGTTTTGCTTTTTTCTGCCAGCTTTCGTACTTCGGTAGCGACAACCGCAAAACCACGGCCATGCTCCCCTGCACGGGCAGCTTCGACAGCCGCGTTCAATGCCAATATATTGGTTTGTACCGCAATGTCGTTGATAATGGTAATTTTTTCGGCAATGATGCGGGTTGCCTCAAACGATTCTTGCGCTTTCTCGACAACCACACCCAAGTCCGAAGTTGAGCGTACAGCTATTTTCTCGGTGGCGTGTGAGTTCTCCGCATTTTGGTCAACATTCGAACGCATTTCTTCCATTGCCGACGAAACTTCCTCGACCGAAGAAGCCTGTTCCGATGCCCCTTCCGATAATTGCTGAGAAGTAGAGCTGATTTGTGTACTGGAATTTGCTACAGATTCGGCACTATTCAGTACATCACCGATCACTTCTTTCATTTTGTTGGCCATGTCCACCATCGATCGGACCAAATCGCCAATCTCGTCTTTCAACGTCAAATCCTCGGAACGGACACCAAATACCAGATTCCCTTTTGCATAGGTTTTCGCCAGGGCTGCTCCCCTGCCAATCATGGTCGTCAAATACCGTGACAAAAGGTAAACGGCCGCAGAACTGAGCACAACGGCTATTAACGTAAACACCAGCATAAAGGATATGGTAGAGCGTTGGGCTAATTCTGTAGAGGCTTTTTTGTTTTCTCTGATCTCTAGGGCCGTTTGGTTTACCGACTTTCCTAAGTCCAGTAACTTAGCCTCTATCGTTTCCATGTGCAGAAAAGCCTCATAAAACGTCTCTTGCGCTTCCTGGTAGTCTTTTAGCAGCCGGGTCAAATCGGCATACCCCCCTTTGGTCGATTCTTTGATAGCCTTATCAATATATTTTTTTGCATTTTCGTAATAATCGCTTTTGTGGTAGGCAAACATTTGTACACCGGCCAACCTGGTAAGCATATAATAGTATTGGATGGGGTGGTTGACGGGTAGCCCATGGGCCGCGACCATCGCTTCAATGTCCTTTGCCATGGTGACCCTGATCTCGATGGATTGGTTTTGTTTTTCCATTGCAAGGGAGTTCTCCACCATCAACGATTTATAAGATGAAATCCCTTTCCCATATTTCTCAATGAGCTCAATGTCTGCATCGCCCGCATTTTTTGAGATCAGATCATCAACACCCATAATTGCCTTGTCGACATAATCGGTGCTTAATGCATAATACTGTTTGTCCCTTAAATGAAGAAACGTACGGGTGTAAAGCCTTGCCTGCGACAATTGGATTTCGGTCTCTTCAATGCGCTCCAAAATCTGGTGCCCACGGTTGATCGCAACAACGTTATATATCCCTATGGCAGCGATGGATATGCAGGCAGCCAGCACCACGGCAAAGCTTAAAGCCAGTTTTGTTCTAGTTTTTAAATCCTTTAATCTCATAAATCCTCTTTTTGATCATGCTTGTTGCCTATCTGGTTGATTCCCTCGTTCTTTTGAGATACCGTGGTGCGAAACGAAAATTTAGTTTCTCCCACAATCTCAAATTTTACAGGGAATCTACACCCTTAACGCAAACTCAATCTCTTTTGTTGCAAAAGATAATTGCGCGGATTCCTACGATGGCAGATAAAGTGCTTATTAAACACGTCCCTGTGTATACAAGTAAAGAAGAAAAATGTTGGGGAACAGAGAATAATGGCATGTAAGTATTTCAGAAGAGGTTTTTGGATTGGGCGAATTGCGATTAAAATTTAGAATCATTTAATACTTCCGCACAATCAAATTCTGCTACAATACCCCTTTGGTACTGGGTAACTGGGAGCTGAACGGGTCTTTGCGGACGGCCATCTTAATGGCACGGGCCAAAGCCTTAAAAACACCTTCTATCTTATGGTGCTCATTTTGGCCCTCGGCTTTGATGTGGATGTTGCTTAGCGATGTATCACTAAAACTTTTAAAAAAATGCAGGAAACATTTCGGTAGGCATGTCGCCCACTTTTTCACGTTTAAAATCGGCCTCCCATACCAGCCAGGGGCGTCCGCCAAAGTCAATGGCCACGGTTGCCAGGCAGTCATCCATGGGTAGGCAGTAACCGTAACGCTCAATACCGCGCTTGTCTCCCAATGCCTTGCGAAAGGCTTCTCCCAGTGCCAAGGCGGTATCCTCGATGGTATGATGCTCATCCACATGCAGGTCGCCTTTTACTTCAATATTTAGGTTGCAATTTGAATGACGGCCGATCTGTTCCAGCATGTGGTCAAAAAAGCCAAGCCCTGTGTGGATATGACATTGACCTGTGCCGTCAAGATCCACTTCTACGCGTATCTGCGTTTCTGCAGTACGGCGCTCCACTACGGCCGTGCGGTCGCTACGGAAAAGGAATGCCGCCACCTCGCTCCAATGGGGGGTGACCAATGCGCACGCATCGGCAAAATCGACCGAGGCAAGCAACTTTTCCCCTTCCTCCACCGGTTTAAGAAGGATAGCCTTGCAACCAAGGTTTTTAGCCAGTTCCACGTCGGTCAGGCGGTCACCGATGACGTACGAGTTCGGCAAATCGTATTGCTCTCCGGAATACCCGGTGAGCATGCCCGTTCGGGGCTTTCGCGTAGGTGCGTTCTCTTTGGGCAATGTACGGTCAATGTGCACCGCGTCGAAACGGATGCCTTCACCTTCCAAAGCGTGTATCATTTTGCGGTGCGCCGGCCAAAAAGTATCCTCGGGAAACAGGTGCGTGCCCAAACCATCTTGGTTGGTCACCATTACCAATTTATAACTGAGCTGGGCTGCGATACGCGCCATGTGTTGGAATACACCGGGATAAAACTCCAGTTTTTCCAGACTATCCACCTGAAAATCGATTGGCGGTTCGAGAATCAACGTTCCGTCACGGTCGATAAAGAGTATTTTTTGCTTGTTCTGCATTCTGAAGAAGTAATGGGATTTTTGGATGTTTAGGCAGGATGGGACAAGGAAGACATTTCATCCTGACGTCTATCTTATTTCACGTTTGCCTTCAGCCACGTTTCCAAATAACCAGTCCAATAGGCTACCGGGCGTTTGGGATCGAAACCAAAACCATGGCCGCCGATGGGCAATATTACTTTGGAGACCTTGCCTCCGGCCTTGAACAGATTATTGGCATAGACGTCGGTGTTGCCCACAGGCACCGCACCGTCATCGATGGCATGTACCATTAAGGTGACGGGCGTTTGGGCCGACACCTGGTTTTGGGTCGAATAGTAATTTACCGCCTCTTGGGTAGGATTTTTGCCCAACAAGTTTTCGCGGCTGCCGCGGTGTGTCAACACTGTATCCATCGAAATAACGGGGTACATCAGGATAGAGAAATCGGGGCGCACATCGGCTTGGGCCAGCGTTGGGTTGACAGGTTTGGCGAACAACGTGGATACCGTGGATGCCAAGTGCCCGCCTGCCGAGAAGCCAATGATGCCGACTTTGCTGGGATCGACACCAAATTCCCTGGCGCGTGAACGGACCAGATAGATGGCTTGTTGGCCGTCCATTAACGGCACATTCGATGCGTTTTCAACAATATCTCGGTCGGGTAACCTGTATTTCAGCACAAACGCTTCGTATCCACGTTCGGAAAACCATTGGGCCGCCATGAGCCCCTCATGGTCGAATGCCTCGCGGGCATAGCCACCGCCGGGTACAATGACGATGGCCGGTTTTAGTTCGTCCTTCTTATTGACCTTTACGGCAAAATGGTATAGCTCGGGTTTTGACACTCTCGATATCCGGTTGTTCTCGTTGACCTCCGTCACCGTCACACCGGGTTTGTTAAAAGGGACTTCACCTTCGTATAGTGCAATACGTTGGGTTTGGGCACATGCCGCGAAATTGGTTAACATTGTCATAAACAGGGAAATTGACAGGATCCTCATATCGGTCAAATTAGTTTTGGTATTGATTTAATGCCTCCATCAACTGCATATTTTCGTCCGCCGAGCCTACGGTAATGCGCAGACAACCTTCGCACAGGGCGACCGATGAGCGGTCGCGTACAATGATTTGTTTGTCCACCAGATATTGGTAAATATGGCGTGCCCCGTGGGCTTTTATCAATAAAAAGTTGGAATCGGAAGGGTAAATATGCACCACAAAAGGGAGTTTGGCAAGTTCGGCGGCCAATTTTTCACGGCTCGCCAACAACTCATCCACCCATTTTTGCATTTGCACGGAGTGGTCAAGCAAGTCCAGCGCGGTTTTTTGCGTCAGAATATTGATGTTATACGGGTATTTGATCTTATTGAACACCCTTACCAGAGCGGGATCCATAAACGCCATCCCCAAACGTAGCCCGGCCATGCCCCATGCTTTCGAAAAGGTTTGCAGGACCACCAGGTTGGGAAATTCGGCCAGACGGTGCAAAAAGCTTTTGCCAGGGGCAAAATCGATATATGCTTCGTCGAGTACTACGATGCCGTTGAAGCCTTTCAGTACCGCTTCGATATCTGCGGTGTGCAGGCAATTTCCCGTAGGATTGTTGGGCGAGCAGAGAAACAGGAGCTTCGACCGTTTGTCGGCCGCGGCCAACAGGGCAGGTACATCGATCTGGTAACCGGAGGTCAGCAACACACGGCGCACCTCTACGTGGTTGATGTCGGCCGCCACTTGGTACATGCCGTATGTAGGATTGATGGATACCACGTTATCAATGCCCGGTTCGCAGAAGGCACGGTAAAGTACATCAATGGGTTCGTCGCTGCCGTTCCCCAAAAAGATATAGCTGGCATCTATACCTTTTATTTTGCCTATTTTTTGTTTCAGTACCCGTTGGTAAGGATCGGGGTAACGGTTGTAAGGTGAGTTGAAGGGATTCTCGTTCGCATCGAGGAATACGGCCGCTTCTCCGCTGTACTCATCGCGTGCCGATGAGTAGGGCTTGAGTTGGAGGATATTGGGACGAAGGAGTTTTTCGAAATAGTTCATATTTGGGATATTTGGACAGATAGATCGGAAAGGCATCTGGATTCTTTTTTCATCGTATCTGTCGTCTTTTGTTTGATTGTTAGATCATTGCCGCGTTTTCGCCGCCATCGATGGCACGTAACCTTAAAGTAACGGCATTTTTGTGGGCTTCGAGTAATTCGGCCCCGGCCATGCATTCAATGACAGGGCCAAGGTTTTTAAGCCCTTTGGGAGTAATTTCCTGAAAGGTAATCTTTCGGATATAGCTGTCCATGTTTACGCCCGAATAGGCACGCGCATACCCGTGCGTAGGTAATGTATGATTGGTGCCTGACGCGTAATCGCCAGCACTTTCGGGCGTAAAGTTTCCCAGGAACACCGATCCTGCGTTGACGATTTTTTCGGCCACCCTATGGGCATGTTTTACCGACAAGATTAAATGCTCGGGTGCATACGCATTGCTCAGTTCCACCATTTCGGCCAACGACCCCAGCAAAATGGCCCGGCTGTGCGACAATGCCTTGCCCGCTTCGACCGATCGTGGCAGCCGTGCCAATTGTGCTCGTGTCTCCGTCATCACATCGTCAAGCATCTTTTTATTATCGGTCACAAATACCACCTGGCTGTCGGCGCCGTGTTCGGCCTGTGATAGCAGGTCGGAGGCCACAAATGCGGCATTGGCGCTCTCGTCGGCCATGACCAATACCTCCGACGGGCCTGCCGGCATGTCAATAGCCACATCCTTTAAGCTCACCAGCTGTTTGGCTGCGGTGACATATTTATTGCCCGGTCCGAAAATTTTGTACACTTTGGGAACAGATGCCGTTCCGTATGCCATGGCGCCAATAGCCTGCACACCTCCAATCTTGAACACTTTTGTGATGCCCACCAACGATGCGGTGTAAAGGATGGCCGGGTTAACGGAACCGTCCTCTGAGGGAGGCGTGCACAGCACGATTTCGGCGCATCCCGCGATTTTGGCTGGAACGGCCAGCATCAATACTGTTGAGAACAACGGTGCCGTGCCGCCGGGAATGTACAATCCGACTTTTTCGATGGGTAAGCTCTTTTGCCAGCAAGTTACACCTGGTTGGGTGGTCACCTTGTTCACTCCCTGTATCTGGCTGCGGTGGAATGTTTCCACGTTGCGTTTGGCATTGATAATAGCTTCTTTCAGGTCGTTTGACACCATCATGCAGGCAGCGTCGATTTCGTCCTGGCCAACCAATAAGTTTTCGGCCGCAAAACCGTCAAACTTTGCGGAGTAGCGGCGTACGGCTATATCGCCTTCGTTTTTTATTTCGTCCAGGATGCTTTGCACTGTCCCGAACAAGCCGGACACATCGGTTTCGGGACGCTTTAACAATTCGTCCCACTGGTTTCGCGGGGGATTTATGGATACTTGCATACGTTTGGTATTCAACACAAAATCACAAAGGTTTTTTTATTTCTCAGTGTCTTCGCGTCTCTGTGTTTTAGTTTCTTACAAAATCATTTTTTCAATCGGGATGACCAAAATACCTTCGGCGCCGTTCTCTTTCAGTTTGCCAATGATGTCCCAGAATTGCTTGTCGTCGATGACCGAATGTACCGAGCTCCATCCCTTCTGGGCCAGGGGAAGAACGGTAGGGCTCTTCATGCCCGGAAGCACTTTGACGATGTCGGCCACCTTTTCGTTGGGCGCGTTGAGCAGGATGTATTTGTTCGATTTGGCAGCTTGTACCGAATTGATACGGAAGATGATTTGATCGAGTAACGCCTGTTTTTCGGAAGTAATACCGGGCGATGCCACCAAAAGGGCTTCAGACTTCATGACCACGTCTACCTCCTTCAGGTGGTTGGCCACCAAGGTACTTCCGGAGCTGACAATGTCGAAGATGGCATCGGCCAACCCAATGCCCGGAGCTATCTCGACCGAACCTGCAATTTCATGGATATCGGCCTTAATGCCGTTTTTATCGAAGAACTTGCGAAGGATGGCAGGATAAGACGTTGCCACCCGTTTTCCGTTGAACCATGCCAGCCCAGGATAATCCACCTCCTTGGGAATGGCCAATGACAGACGGCATCTGCTAAACCCCAATCGCTTGGAAATGGTAAGGTTAAACCCTTTCTCCTCAAATTCGTTTTCGCCGACAATGCCAATGTCGGCCACGTCGTCGGCCACGGTTTGCGGAATGTCATCATCGCGCAAGAACAATACCTCAATGGGGAAGTCGTTTGATGTAGCCACTAAGCGGCCGCTGCCCACATTGAATTTAATGCCCGCATCTTTCAGCAGGGCCATTGAATCTTCGTTTAACCGTCCTTTTTTTTGTAATGCAATCCGTAACATATGGTAGTTTTATTTTCAAAGTGCCTGTGCAAAAAACTGTTGGCGTTTAGTTGTTGGCGAGAGGTTGTTTGGGGTTCAAAAATTTAATTTACTGCCATTGACCTCCAACCAAGCGTTTCTGCCATCCCAACAAAAAAGGCCTACCTTTTGGGTAAGCCTCATGTATTTAATTTGTTGACAACAGACAACACAAACCATGCCTACCCTAAGCCGAGCAAGTGATGATGGTTATGGTGATGTCCGTTGAAACGTGCCATGTTGTTGATGAATGAGTTGCAAAAATAGGATGAATTTGTGAATGACCAAATGAACCAAGATCTTTTTTTGACTTTTGTCATGATTTTTTAAAGAAATATGGCTTTTACAACCTTTATTTTTTATGCTGATCTCTTTTACGACACAAGCAATTGCACTACATTCGCTGCGAATTTATTGAGCAAGAGCCATGACAAAGCAAATACCCAATTCCATTACCATCCTTAACCTGTTGTGCGGCGTAATGGCCGTGTTCTTTGCCATTAACGGACGCGCTGAAACGGCGGCTTATCTGATTTTTGCAGCGGCGTTGTTCGACTTTTTCGATGGTTTTGCGGCCCGGGCATTAAAAGCTTACAGTGAGATCGGCCGGGAGCTCGATTCTCTGGCCGACCTTATCAGTTTTGGGATGGCTCCTGCGGCGATCCTTTCAAACATTATGTATGGCCTAAAGGCCCATGCCACAGGCCAATTGTTTTTCGACATGGGCGTCAGAGATCAGATAATTACCCTTTCCCCGTTTATTTTAGTTGCGTTTTCGGCACTTCGGCTGGCAAAGTTCAATACCGATACCCGGCAGTCGGAAGTGTTCTTGGGGTTGACCACCACGGCGACCGGTATTTTCACCGCTTCGTTTGCGTTATTGATAAAAAGCGGTGCCGCATGGGCAATGTCGTTGCTTTCGCCCATATTCCTCATCGTATTGGTTTCTGTGTTTTGTGCGTTGCTCATCAGCGAAATCCCTATGTTTTCGCTCAAATTCAAGAGTATTGAATGGAAGGGCAATGAGGACAGGTTTGTTTTCTTGGCACTGGGCCTTGCCCTGATTGCGTTTTTGGGCCTTGGTGGCATTTCATTGCTCATTGTGTTTTATGTCCTCTTTTCTGTTGTGGTGGAGTTGATCGTGTGGGCAAGAAGTATTTAAGGCCATGAAGCGGGTTCGCCCATCGCAGTTGTTTGTTTATGGGACACTGAAGAGTTGCTTCCGTAACCGGGCATCCGGAGCCCTGCGGTCCATGGCTCTTTTTCAGGCACAGGCCACCATCGGTGGTTCTTTGCATTTGATAGGGTGGTATCCTGCCGTAAAGTTGTACCGGCGCGGAAAACCCGTTGAAGGCGAGGTCTTCAAACTCAAAAACGTGACGAAAGCGTTACGATGCCTCGACCGTTACGAGCAGGCCTATGCTTTTGGACGCGATTACAGGCGTGAGCCCGTTTGGGCCAGAAGTGCGGACGGGACCAGATACCTTTGCCAGACATACGTTTATAACCTGCCCTGTAAGAACTTTCCGGCCATCGTATCGGGACGGTTCGGGCGGAAACGTAGCACAAAATAAACTTCTTGCGCCCACCTGCCCAACTTCACGCGAGAAGTTGGTGGAAACCATGCGAGAAGTTGGCGAACTACACACATGGAAAGGACAAACGACACACGTGAAGTTGGATGAAACCACACGTGGAATTGTGAAACCACACGCGTACTTTTTCCTTGCAATGACCTTTCCCTTTTTTCACGGAGAAGAACGGTTTTGTTGCGCCGTAAGCTATTTTACAAGCCAGATATGCCAAAGGATAGCGGGACTCCCTGCTGCCTGTCAAAACTCCTTGCGCGAAAAAAAACGCGATTTTCCATCCAAAGATGCAACCCTTGTGCAGTTGCGTTGTCATTAACTAAAAACGAACTTTTGATCGACGTACAGATCGACATACACCGCGACATTGTGGAGAAGGCCATTGCGGGGAACGCATTGGCGCAGAAGCAGCTTTACCAGTTGTACGGGAAGGCCATGTTCAATATTTGTTGCCGGATGATGAACAACCGATCTGATGCCGAAGACATGTTACAAGAGGCATTTGTGGAAACGTTTCGGGAAGTTGCACACATTTCGGTTCGAGTCGACGTTTGGTGCATGGATCAAACGGATTACCATCAACAAATGCATCAACGAACTTAAACGACGGAAAATCCAGCTGGAATACAGTGACCGGCCGCACATGCTACGCGAAGAGGCAGACTCGGAGGAACCTTCCGTCCATGAAGGCTTATCGACCGAACACATCAAACATGCCATGGGATTGCTTCCCGACGGGTACCGGGTGGTGTTTTCGCTGTACATGCTCGAAGGATATGACCACGAAGAGATTGCGGCCATTTTAAACATTTCCGAGTCGACCTCTAAAACGCAACTGATGAGGGCCAAGAAAAAAATCATTGACATACTGAAAGCTGGCCAGATGCCGGTTTCATCATATAATTAACCCAACAGCCATGAGCCAACCATTCGACGATTTCATCATAAAGCACAAAGCGGGCTTTGACACCGAGGAGCCTTCCATGGACGTGTGGGAACGCATTGCCGTGCAGGCAAACATTGTGGAGCGACCGCCCCGGAGAACATTCGGCCTGCAATGGGTGAAATATGCGGCTGCGGCAGTAGTTGTTATATCGACAGGTATATGGGCGTGGAATTACACAAAACCAAACCGCTTGCCCGTGTCAATAGAGTCTCCTTTTGAAGCGCAGGTCAGTGAGGCGGCACGTTATTACGAATCGGAGATCAACAAAAAACAGCAACTGGTGCTGCAGCTTACAGCCAATCAGCCTGAGATATCGGAAGGGATAAACAATGACATGGCGCAACTGGACAGCACGTTGGCACAGCTGAGGCAAGATCTTGGCGACAACGTGGCCAATACCGAGGTGCTGGAAGCCATGATCCAAAATTACCGGTTGAAGCTGTCGATCCTCGAAGAGGTATTGGGTTATCTGAAAACCAGCGAAGAACCAGCCAAACAAAAAAGCCATATCCATGAATCATAAAACATTCACAATGTTCCTTGCCATGGTTTGCGCGGTTGCTTCAGCACATGCGCAAACGTACGAGGAAACCAGGGTGGTGGCCCGAACCTACAAAACTGCACCCAGCGTGTTGGTCGACATCAGCAACAAATATGGGATGGTTGAAGTGGTGACGTGGGACAACGACTCGGTAAAAATTGAGGTGACGTGCCGCATTGCCGAGAAAAGCGAAGAGCGGTTCCGTAAGCTGAAAGCCAACATCGACTTTAGTTTCATGGCGTTGCCCAACCATGTGTCGGCCCAAACGGTGTTGGGCGATAAGCATTCTACCTTGGTGCAAAATGTAAAGGAAGTGACCAATTTCCTCTCGGCCAGTGACACACGATCGCGCATCGATTACAAGGTGTTCGTCCCTTTATCGGCCAACGTGAAAGTGTCAAATAAATACGGCGATGTGGTACTTCCGTCGCTCACGGGCAGCGTTGCCATTGACCTGTCGAACGGAAATCTTCAGGCACGCGACATCGAAGGGAAAGCTTCCCTTAATCTTGCGTTCGGTTCGGCCCAATTCAAGAAACTTCGTTATGCCAAAGTATCGCTCAATTTTGTGGATTTTTCATGCCCATATTTGTCAGACTTGGAAATGGACTCCAAATCGTCGAAAATAGATTTGGGACAAGCGTCCAATGTTCAGTTCACATCGCGTCGTGACCAAATCCAGATCATGGACGTATCGTCCATCAAAGGTGAAGCCTATTTCTCCAGACTGGCGCTGAACCTTGCAACCGGGAACTGCGACCTAAAGTTGACCTATGGGGAACTTACAGAATTGACTTTAGGGGCCAATTTTAAACAGTGCAACATTGTGAGCCAAACCTGCGACGTCAATCTTTCGTTGGCCAAAAACAGTAACATTGGCGCCATGGTAAAGGCCACACGTACCAAATCGGCGTTTCCTGCCGACTGGAAACCGCAAACGTCCAACCACCTGAAGGTAATGGAGACCACTCCGGTGAGGTTTATTTCGGGCAAAGCGCAACCAAACAACCAGCTAAACATCAATATTTCCGATGCGGAGTTGAAAATTGACCAACAATGATGCAACCCAAAATCAGTACACTTGTCTTTTACACAAACACCGACCATGAAACCATTGTACATTGCCACCTTTTTTACGTTGACTTTATTTTTGATGGGAACCAGGGCCCAGGGACAAGATTACAAGCACGCTATAAAGATGAAGGGTGCCTTTACAGGCTTTTCATATAAGTACCTGACCGGTTTTGAAAAGGGTTATGAAGTTGTTTACCTGCATCTAAACCATGGGCACAGCGTTGCCGCCCTCAGGGTATGGCACGAGCCGGCATTTCCGAAGATCTCGGACAAATGGTTTGTTTGTTACGGATATGGGGCGCATGCAGGCATTTACAGCCAAAACAAACGCAATAACCCTTTCCGTTTGTTCGATCCGCCTACCGTTTATCATCGCACCTTTGTCTCTACCGGTCTCGACGGGTACGTGGGGCTCGAATATCGTGTGTTGAAACACCCTTTTGTGATTTCTGCTGACTTCATTCCCAATTTTGAATTTTTTGGACCCGATTATTTTAGGGTGAACTTTAGTTCGGCCCTTTTGGGACTATCATATGTATTTTAAAAAATTACCGACCATGAAACGAATAATCATTTCTTTCTCCTTTGCTATGTTATTGGGCTGCGCTGTGTTTGCCCAAGAAGAAGGCAACAACGACATGAAAACCATTTTTGGCCGTCCCGACATGCAATCCATTGGCGGCTATGGAGCACTGAACGTAGGGTACACCAAGATCCACGACCTTGATGCCATAACTATTGGCGCACGTGGGGCCGTGGTACTGAACCATAATCTGGCACTGGGGCTAGGTGGGCACGGTTTTGTGTCGGAACCGACATACGACCTCAACCTGGCTGAGGATTATGAATTTGCCGGCGGTTACGGCGGAATATATGTGGAGCCTATTGTGGGTTGGAGGCATCCCGTCCATCTTTCGTTTCCTATTTTGATCGGCGCGGGAGGCATTGGTTACATCAAGCATTGGGGTAACTATGAAGATGACAATACGGACGATAATGAACGGTACGACGAGGACAGCAATGCCTTTTTCGTGATCGAACCGGGAGTGGAGCTGGAATTCAATTTGGTAAAGTTCATGCGGTTGGCCGTTGTGGGAAGTTATCGTTACACCAGCGATGTGAAACTGAATTACAAAAAACGGTTGGGAACCGATTTTTCCGAAAAATCCATTGCCCCTGCCGACATGCTCCGTGGATTTAACGTGGGACTGATTATGAAATTTGGCAAGTTTTAAGACAAAAAGACAATCTGTTGGAAAAGTACAAAAGGGCAGGGTCCCCAAAGACCGCTGCCCTTTTGTATTTCCGTTTTTCCTCAATCATTCCACCATTAGGTTGCGCCCTTTAGGGTATTTCACCTGGTACGATAAATCGATTTTGCGGGATTCGCCTGGCTTGAGTTCAACTTTCCATACTACTTCGCCCGAAGGTTTGTCCAATCGTCCGCCCGAAAGCACCAAATCGGTCACTTCGATCTCATCCCGGGCCGATACCGGCACTTGGTCGAACAATGAGACGGTAACGGTTTCCTGCTTTTGGTTTCGCATTGAAATGGCCCAATGGTGCGTTTCGGACGTGCGGCTTCCCAATATTTGTTTACGCGTAAATTCTTTCGACTTGTCGCGTGTCACCACGATGTTCCTGTCGCGCCCCAACGACAAGGAGAGCGTGTCTTTGAAACTTCCCGGATCGATGACCGTTTTGCCCGTATAGGTATCTTCGAAATAAATGTTGGCTTCGCCGCCCAGCAAATTGTATTGCTCCCAGTTGGTGACATGTGCCATCAAAAAGGCGTCGCGATCGATTTTGGGCACTGCATAATACTCAAACGCCGTTTCAAGCGTCAGATGGTCCATCTCAACCGCATAGTATTTACCGTCCGATAGTACAGTGTAAGGCATGGCAATGTTGAACAGCACGGTAGTGGTTTGTAAACGCGTTTCCATCTCCACGGGCAGGCTCTCCATTTTTACCTTGCGGCTGGATATCCCGGCGACTCGTCCTTGTAACGCTGCCGGCACCGAACCATCGGTTCCGTATCCCGTCACCACCACTTCTTCGAGCGCTAGGTTGTTCTCTTCCATGGCAATGTTCGTGAACCCGTTTCCCACAGGGACCGTCTTATTTTTATAACCGACAAACGACACTTGCACTTGCGATGTGTTGGGAGGCAACACCAAATTAAAGTTCCCGTTCAGGTCTGTGACCGTGCCAATGGTACTTCCCGGAACCGAGACACTGGCACCCGGCAATGGTTCGCCGGGCAAATCGGTTACTTTCCCCGAGAAAGCCGCATCGTTTTTTAAGTAAACAGGAGCGCGCAGATAGTAATCCAAATGATAAGGTTTCAGTTTGGGGGCTACGCCGCCCTGTGACGGGTTGCCCGACGAAAAGGCAATCTTTACGTTTTTCCAATCCTCGCCCGTGCGCTGGTACACATTGGCCTTGTAAGTAAGCACAATGGGTTCGGCCACGCTGTTGGCCCGTATGTCGTACGACGGAAACCAACCTGCTTTTTTCACCAAATAAGTGAGTTCGAAGTTGTACCGCGAGGCCGTTTTTGCGTTGACTTTCACGACCACCTCGGCTGTCGGTTCATCTTTTTGTGCCGATAGGCCGTTGAGTTGTCCCACCAGCTTGTTACGCTGCAAAGTTAGTTCCGTCGTCGTACGGCGATAAGCAAGCTCATCGGTTTTAAGCACAGTGAGTTTGGTCTGATAAAAAAGGGCTGCCTCCTTTAATGCTGCAGCAGTCAAAGCTTGCTCTTTTCCGTTAAGCTCGCGGTTAAGGTTCAAAAAAGTAAGTTCCTCCTGCAAAATGGCTTGCTTCATCCCGATTTCTTCCAGCTGCTTGTCTATATCGTCGATTTTTTGCTGGATGTCGGCTGCATCGGTTTGCTTTTTCCATTCGCTTACATAGTTGAACTGATGGTTGACCGACACCACCGTTACCTGTCCTGAAGCCTTCACCCGAATGCTCTTGGGATCCATGTCGGGCGACAGGCCCACGAATTTCAGCACCGTTTCGCCCGCGGGCAAGTCGATGCCCTTCTTTCTGACCAGCTGGGCCCCTTCGATGTACACGGTGGCCTCGGAGACAACGGTCTCTACGGATCGTTCATTCAATGTGCCGCCCCATGCGGCAGGGACAGCTGTCCCTATCAATAGTCCTGACAATAGAAATGCTGCTCTCATCTTCGGAAAATTAAGTTTTGCCGATAGGATGCGGGAACAAAGAAAATTCCATAAAAGGGAAGAAGATTTTCAGATTGTTTTTTGAGCCGGACAGGTTGGGGCACGCGCAAAACTTCGACGTTTGGTTACAGAAGGTGCCGCCGTTTAGTACAGATACACTGCGACAAATTTTGTCAATGCATTGCCTTTGCCATCGTTTAGCTGTAACGTGTCGGCATGTACGTGGTACGAACCAACCGCTTCCAATGTCACTAACATCTTGTTTTCCACATCCATCGAAGGACAAGCCATTCTGGTGGATGCGACGTTGGATATGCGGATCAGGTTCCCGTTTTGCACATTATAACTTCCGGCAAAAGAATTACAGCTGCTGTGGCCGATTACCCTATTGTTGGCTTTGAAAATGATGTGCGGTTCCCTTACCCATTTTTCCGGGGCAGGGATTCCCTCTCCGTTGATTTCGATCAGTTTCCAGTATTTTTCCACCAGCAAAGGCTCTTTCCTTAAAACGTATTTGTCCGCAAGGTTACCGGTTATCTTTTGCCCGCCCAGGTCAAGTTGGGTTAACGTGTTCTCGCCTACGGCATAGTACGACGGGGTATTGTCTTTGTCTGTGTTGTCCAGTATGGCCATGTTGCCCGATTCATCCCAACTGAACGTGCCTTGTTTTTTATATGTGTCGCCGGACTTACCGATATATTCTGTTTCGACCCGGTAGGTCAGGTCGCTGTTCAAAACAACCAGCGTGCCTATGCCTTCGCAGTCGGCACAAGGGACAATGCCGTAATAAGCACCGTTCCAGTCCAGTGAGTTTTTGCTGTTGTGGGAGGCCGGCTGCTTAACCGTGTGGCACGAAAACATGCCCGCCATGAACAAAAGGGCGATAGGCAGAGCGTTGGTTCTCATTTGTCTGGGGATTTGTGGATCGATTGGACTTAAATTCCCGTCAAGGTACTTTGAAAAATCAACAACCTCAAGTCATTTATACCCTAAATTCAATGGGATCCATTTTTCCACATCTTCCACGGAAGTTCCTTTGCGTCTGGCGATGTCCGATACCTGGTCCAGCCCTATTTTCCCAACACCGAAATAAGCCGCTTCGGGATGCGAAAGGTAAATGCCGCTGACCGATGCATTGGGGTACATGCTAAAGTGTTCGGTAAGGGTGATGCCTGCGTTCTCTTCGGCGTTGAGCAGGTCGAACAGTTTATGTTTTTCCGAATGGTCGGGACAGGCAGGGTAACCCAACGCGGGACGGATGCCACGGTAACGTTCGCGGACAATCTCGTCATAGTCGAACTCCTCGTCGGGCGCATAGCCCCAAAAATCCTTACGGACCCTGAAGTGCAATAACTCGGCAAACGCTTCGGCCAAACGGTCCGCGATGGCTTTTAGCAAAATGCTGTTGTAATCATCATGTTCTTTTTCAAATTTGCCGATCCATTCTTCGATGCCGATGCCCGCAGTCACTGCAAAAGCGCCAATGTGGTCGAACTTGTGCGATCCTTTTGGCGCGACAAAATCGCTCAGGCAATAGTAATTGGTTTTACCGGCTTTTTCCTGCTGTTCGCGGATATGGCAGAAAGTGGTGATCACTTCGGTCCGCGATTCGTCGGAATACACTTCAATGTCATCGCCCACGGCATTGGCAGGGAAGATACCGAATACGGCATTGGCTTGTATCATCTTTTCGCTTTCGATGCGGTTGAGCATGGCCTGGGCATCGCGGTACAGGCTGAGCGCTTCGGTGGCCTTGGCTTTGCCTTCTTCGTCGGTGAAGCGTGCCAGCCACTGGTCGGCCGAAGCGTCGTCGGCCACGTCTTCGATGCCGCTGAAATTGCCCTGCAAACGCCATGCGTGGAAAAAGAACCTCCAGTCGATGAACTCGCGGATGGACGAAACGGGATAATCGGTCAGCGTGTGCACGCCCGAAATCTGCGGCAGTTGGAATTCCGTTTTCGACCAGTCGATGGCATGTTTGTATTTGCGCGCCTCTTCGATGGATATTAGTTTTATGTTGGTCCTGCGGTCGTTCTGTTCGCGCAGTTCGGCGTATTCTTCGCGGATGCTCCGGGTAAATGTCTCCTTTTCTTTGCCCGACAGCAACGAACTTACCACTTGCACGCTTTTCGATGCATCCTTCACGTACACCACGGGATTTGAATAGTTGGGCTCTATCTTTACCGCCGTGTGTATTTTCGACGTGGTGGCGCCGCCGATCATCAGCGGCATCTTCATTTGGCGGCGTTCCATCTCTTTGGCCACGTTCACCATCTCTTCGAGCGATGGGGTGATGAGGCCGCTCAACCCTATGATGTCCACGTTGTGGTTGACAGCTTCGAGCAGTATTTTTTCGGTAGGTACCATTACCCCTAGGTCAATGATCTCGTAATTGTTGCAGGCCAGAATGACGCCGACTATGTTTTTGCCGATATCGTGCACATCGCCTTTCACCGTGGCCATCAGTATCTTTCCCGCCGATAAGCTGGCACTGCCGCCGGCGGCTTTTTCCTGTTCGATGAACGGTTGAAGGTAGGCCACGGCTTTTTTCATCACGCGTGCGGTTTTCACCACCTGGGGAAGGAACATTTTGCCCGACCCGAACAGATCGCCCACAATGTTCATCCCGTCCATCAGCGGACCTTCGATGATGTCGAGCGAAAACTTGAACTGTGTACGCGCTTCGGCAAGGTCTTCCTCCAAAAAGTCGGCAATGCCCTTGATGAGCGCGTGGTTCAGCCGTTCACGCAATGGAAGCGCACGCCAGGCCAGACGGTCGTCCTCTTTGCCTGCCTGTTTCTGGTCTTTCACCTTTTCGGCAAAATCGATAAGGCGTTCGGTGGCGTCGGGGCGACGGTTCAATACTACGTCTTCCACCAGTTCCAGCAGATCCTTTGGTATTTCGTCGTAGATCTGTAACATGCCGGGATTCACAATCCCCATGTCCATGCCCGCTTTGATGGCGTGGAACAGGAACACCGAATGGATGGCCTCGCGCACCACGTCGTTACCGCGGAAAGCGAACGACAGGTTGCTCACGCCGCCGCTCACACGCGCATGGGGAAGGTTTTGTTTGATCCAGCGGGTGGCATTGATAAAGTCAACGCCATAATTGTTGTGCTCTTCAATGCCGGTGGCAATGGCCAGGATATTGGGGTCGAAGATGATGTCTTCGGCAGGAAAGCCGGCTTTCCGGGTGAGCAGGTGGTAGGCGCGTCCGCATATCTCCGTGCGGCGCTGGAACGTGTCGGCCTGGCCTTTCTCGTCGAATGCCATGACCACCACGGCGGCGCCGTATTCTTTTATTTTCTCGGCGTGGTGGAGGAATTCGGTTTCGCCTTCCTTCAAGCTGATGGAGTTGACGATGGCTTTGCCTTGCACGCATTTCAGCCCGGTTTCCAGCACATCCCATTTCGATGAGTCGATCATCACCGGCAGGCGCGAAATCTCGGGATCGGACGCCATCATGTTCAAAAAGGTCGCCATCTCTTTCTTTGCATCGAGCATCGCATCGTCCATGTTCACGTCGATGACTTGTGCGCCGCCTTCCACCATGTCGCGGGCTACCGATAGGGCTTCTTCGTATTTTTCGTCCTTGATGAGACGGGCAAACTTTTTGCTCCCGGCCACGTTGGTGCGTTCGCCCACGTTCACGAAATTGATCTCGGGCGTAAAGGTCAGCGGTTCCAGGCCGCTCAGACGCGTGGTATGCTCAATGGGCCTGGGGTTATGGATGTGGGCTTCATCGATGATTTTTGAGAATGCGCGTATGTGGTCGGGCGTGGTGCCGCAACATCCGCCCAAAATGTTGACCAGGCCGCCCGACAGATAGTCGCGGACCTGTTTCGACATCTCTTCGGGCGTTTCGTCGTATTCGCCGAACTGGTTGGGCAATCCGGCATTGGGATAAGCGCTGATGAGGAACGGCGATTTTTTGCCCATCTCTTCGATGTACGGACGGAGGTCCTTTGCCCCAAACGAACAGTTAAGTCCTACCGATAGCAAATCGACATGTGACACGGAGTTGAGGAATGCCTCGATGGTCTGTCCCGAAAGCGTACGGCCACTGGCATCGGCCACGGTGGCCGATACCATTAAGGGGAATTTGGCGATGTGACGGCTTTTAAGTTCCTCGTTAATGGCTACTAATGCGGCTTTTGCGTTGAGGGTATCAAAAACGGTTTCGACCAGGAGGATGTCCACCCCTCCGTCCAACAAACCGGTAACCTGTTCGCGGTAGGCTGCGTACAAGTCATCGAACGTAACGGCCCTGTATGCAGGACGGTTTACGTCGGGGCTTAACGAAGCTGTTTTGTTGGTAGGGCCGAGGGCTCCGGCCACAAAGCGTATTTTATTGGGGGTCGACAGTTCATCGGCTGCTTTACGTGCCAACTGGGCTCCTTTAAGGTTGATGTCGTACACCAGATGCTCGGTGCCATAGTCGGCTTGTGAGATGGAGGTGGCATTGAACGTATTGGTTTCGATGATGTCGGAACCGGCCTCGAGGTACTGGCGGTGGATGGCCGTTATTATATCGGGACGGGTAAGTACCAACAGGTCGTTGTTCCCCTGCAGCGGGTGGGAGTGGTTTTTGAGAAGATCGCCCCTGAAGTCGGCTTCGGCAAGTTTGTAGCGCTGGATCATGCTGCCCATGGCGCCGTCGAGCAAAAGGATTCGCTCCCTAAGGGCGGAATATAAAAAATCGTTACGGTTCATCGGTAATGGTATGTTTATTGATAGACCCCTCCGGCCAGAGCGCAAAGATACAATGGTGCATGCATTTCCGCAAATGGACTGGTACGGCGGGTGGCCATATTAAACGTTGAATGGATTAAAACTGTTTATATGAAGTTGAAGAACATTTTTTGGGCGGGATTGGTGTTGGCGACAACGGTTTTTGCGTCTTGCCAAAGTGACGATTCGGTTTCCGAAAGCGAGCAGATATCGGAAAATGAAGCTTTGTTGAACGAACTGTCGAACGTTACCGACATTATCGTGGAGCTGAGCATCGGAACCGATCAGGAAACAGTGGCAAGCGCGCCTGCGCTTAAGTCATCGCCGGCCACATTGCCGTTGGTGGAGGTGACTTTCCCTGATTTTCCGGCACTGTGGCCGCGTGAAGTGACGATTGATTTTGGGACCGCGAACGTGGATTGCGTGGTCGGAAACCCTGACGACGACCATCCGTTTAGCGTGAAAGCCAGGGGCAAGGTGACGGTTGTGCAGACAGGGCCTCTGTATGTGACCGATACCGAACGGTCGGTTTCATACGATGGGTTTTACGTCAACGACTATCATGTGGAGGGGGAGACCCAGTTTGTGAACAACGGGTTGAATGCCAACGGAAATTACGAGTTTAACTGGACTGCGACGCTGAAGGTGACCGGGACCAACGGACATTGGGTATCGCGCGGCGTATCCAAGGTTCGGGAGATGGTGTCGGGGGCTTCGACGCCTTTGTATGTGTGGGACGATGCGTTTCTGGTGAACGGCACCGCCGTAGGGACAAGTTCGCTGGGGTGGTCCTACGACCATACCCTGACGGATGTGCTGATAAAACGTACCTGCCGTTTCCCCGTCAGCGGCACCGTGGAGGTGAACAATTCGGAGGCGAGCTTTGTGATTGATTATGGCAACGGCGAATGTGATAACGAGGCTACCTTAACCAATAGCGACGGAAACATGGTGGTGATAAAATTGGACAAGTATTGAGTTTCTTGTTCGGATATATGGAAAGGCCGGCGGAAGCTGGCTTTTTTTGTGCTTGTACTTCATTTTTTTAAGTAAAGATGATATGTTCTGGAGAATCGGTTGTTATGTTTGCTTTTATAGGGTACGGCTTTGGGCTTTTCATAAAACAAGGGATTTTTGGATGTGTTGTTTTGCAAGGGAAATATACAGTAGGGCTTTCGGTTTGTAATTGCTTCTGGCGATTTGGTTTTATATTTTTCCAAATTATATTTTTTCGGAATAAAACATGAATTTTCTCAGCTTTTCTCGGTGCTTTTGTCTATAATCACGGGCTTTGGTTTTTTGTTTTACAAAATTATCAACTGCAATTATGTTGTTTTAATTCATTTTTTAAACCAAATTTTTATGCACACCCCCAAAGTAAATCATTTCATTGAGGACTTTATGTCCAACGTAAAGGCCAAAAACCCTAACGAACCCGAATTCCATCAGGCTGTCCACGAAGTCGTGGAGAGTTTGGCCGCGTTTGTCCTTGAAAACCCGATTTACATTAAGCACAAGATCCTTGAACGGATGGCCGAACCCGAACGTATCGTCACGTTCCGGGTCCCCTGGATTGACGATCGCGGCGAGATCCGGATCAACCGTGGGTACCGGGTCCAGATGAGCAGCGCCATCGGTCCTTACAAAGGAGGGTTGCGGTTCCACTCGTCGGTAAACCAAAGCGTGCTCAAATTTCTGGCTTTCGAGCAGGTATTGAAGAACAGCCTGACCTCGTTGCCAATGGGCGGGGGCAAGGGCGGCAGCGATTTTAACCCCAAAGGGAAAAGCGACCAGGAAGTCATGAAGTTTTGCCAGTCGTTTGTCACCGAGCTGCATCGCCATCTGGGGCCCGATACCGATGTGCCTGCCGGCGATATCGGGGTGGGCGGCCGTGAGATTGGGTACATCTTCGGACAATACAAGCGCCTGGCCAATGCGTTTACCGGAACGTTTACCGGCAAAGGGCAGGAATGGGGCGGCAGTCCCTTGCGTCCGGAAGCCACGGGCTACGGAACCACTTATTTTGCCACAGAGATGCTTAAGGCCCGCAACGAAAGCCTGAAGGGCAAAACGGTGGCCATCAGCGGATCGGGCAACGTGGCCCAGTATGCGGTCGAGAAGGTGACCCAGCTGGGGGGCAAAGTGGTAACCTTATCCGACTCGAGCGGTTTTATTTATGATCCGGACGGCATTTCCCCCGAAAAGCTGGAGTATGTCATGACCTTGAAGAATGTGTTACGCGGCCGTATCCGCGAATACGCCGACCAATATCCCGATGCCGAGTATTTCGAGGGGCAACGTCCATGGGGCATCAAATGCGATGTGGCTTTGCCGTGCGCGACCCAGAACGAGCTTGACGGAGACGATGCGCGTACGCTTATCGCGAACGGCTGTTTCTGCGTGGCCGAAGGAGCCAACATGCCTTCGACGCCCGAAGCCGTCCACGTATTCCTCGAAAACAAGATCCTTTACGGTCCGGGCAAAGCGGCCAATGCAGGAGGCGTGGCGACATCGGGCCTCGAAATGACGCAGAACTCGATGCGCCTCACCTGGAGCCGCGAAGAGGTCGACCAGAAGCTCCAGTCCATCATGAAGAACATCCATGCCGCTTGCGTAAAGTACGGTACCGAGCCCAACGGTTATGTGAACTACGTGAAAGGGGCCAACATCAGCGGCTTTATCAAAGTGGCCAATGCCATGGTGGCACAAGGTGTGGTGTGAGGCATCGCATACGCAAAAACAAAAAGCCGCTCCATTTAGGGGCGGCTTTTTGTTTGGGCAATGGCGTTACGCGGTGGCGGTAGTCGCTTTGTCGGCGGCACGGCCCTTGCGCCTGGCCAGCATGTCGGCGTAATACTTGCGCGCGGTGTTGATGAGGTTGAGAGCCTGCTCGTAGGCGCCGCCCTGGCTGGCGTTGGCCATGGCCTGCACGTACAGGGCAAACTCGCGGTACACGGCCTGCAGGGCATGGCGCAAGGTGCGTGCGTCAAAGGTCTCTTGCATGGCCGAGGTGGTCATGCGGTCGCCAAACAGGTTTTTGAACGTCTCGTTGGCGTTGCGCAGACGTACGAGGTGGCGTTGCAGGCTTAAGGTGGCGATGGATTGGGCATAAGCGCCCTTGTCGAGCTCGGCCAGCAGTTTGTCTATAGCCATCGATTCGGCTTCGTAACCCAGCAGTTCGATATTTTTGTAGGTTTTGAGCACCAGTTTAATCTGGTAGGCCGCTTCGGCTTCGTCGGCCGAATCGGAATAAGTGGCTGCCGAAACCGCTTTGCGGAGGGCGCGTAAGGAAAGGTCGCGCCCGTCGTCGGCCTGTACTATTTTTGGGGTGGCCCCGTTGCCCTGGATTTTTTTGAGGGCGCGTTGAAACCCGGTGGCGGCGGTTTGCAGGTTGGTTAGGTAGTTTAAGTAAACGGTTTCGGCCTGCATTTGGCTGGCAATGGTGCCCAGGTCGGACAAATGGCGGTTTGCGAGTTCACCTGCTTCGAGGTGGGTTAGGCTGCTAAGGTCAAGCGATGTTAACTTGTTCTTCATAAAATTAAAGATTTAGGAATTAAAGAAAGATTGAATATAATCAAAATACTTTTATAAATAATGCATCGCCAAGCTGTTTGGCTCATGTGTGAGGATTAAAAAACGTGGAGTGTCCCGTCTGGCCGCCCGACGGGGTCAACCGAAATAAAGTAACGTCGTCAGGCCGCCTGCCGGCTCCGCCACAAAAAAAGTAACCGTGTCAGGCCGCCTGCCGATGTCAAAATAAAAAAAGTAATGCCGTCAGGCCACCTGCCGGGCCCAATCGGTTTGTAGCGCCCCCGTCAGGCCGCCTGCCGGGGTTTGCGATTTTTTGGGGACAGTACAAAACCCAAACGATGGTCTAAAAGTCTTTTATGGCCAAAAACGATATTGCTTCACCTTTTTTTCCAGAGTTTCGCAATCCGTAGTTCCCTTATTTGTTTCAGCGAGTTTTGCCCGTCGGGGCGAGGGGCTAAATCGGCCTTTGGCACCATTACCCTTTGCGACCCGTAAATGCCCGAGTGCCCGCTGAAGTAGTAGGCAATGAAACAGGCTACGGCGTAGTAAAGTATGTGGTCGGCGCCAAACAGTTCGGCCCCCATGAACGTGCAGGCAATGGGGGTGTTGGTGGCACCCGCAAACACGGCTACAAAGCCCAGGGCGGCCATCAGGTCAACGGGCGCGCCCATTGCCACGGCCAGGGTGTTGCCCAGCGTGGCGCCGATGAAAAACAAGGGGGTTACCTCGCCGCCCTTAAAGCCCATGCTAAGGGTGACGGTGGTGAACAGCAGTTTCCAAAACCATCCCCACGTGTCCACGCCTCCCGCGTGAAAGGCATTGACGATGCTGGTGCCCTCGCCCGTGGCCGTGGTGACGCCAAGCCCCAAATAGTCGGTGGTGCCCACGGCAAAGGTGAGGCCGATGACCAGCACGCCGCCCACCATGGGTATCAGCAGCTTGTGCCTGATGAATTTGTTCGACAGGTTTTTGAGGGTGTGCAACATCTCGGAAAACAGATACCCCGCAAGCCCAAAGGCCATGCCCGCCGCCACAACCTTTAGCATCAGCCGGTGGTCGAACCTGAAGTGGGGAAACGTCACCGACAAATCCTGGCCGAACAGCTCGCTGTAATGGGTGTGCTGTATGCCGTAGGCGGTGCAAACCATGTCGGCCATAAAGGCGGCAAACAGGCAGGGCATCAGTGCGTCGTATTTAATGCGGCCGATGGCCAGCACCTCCAACGCGAAAATGGTGCCTGCCACGGGCGTGCCGAACACGGCGCCAAAGCCAGCGGCAATGCCCATCATCAACAAAATACGGGTGTCGCCGGCGCCGAGCTTTAACACTTTGGCCACCCAATTGGCCAGGCTGCCGCCGATTTGCACGGCTGTGCCCTCGCGCCCCGCCGATCCGCCAAACAGATGGGTGGCCACGGTGGTAATGAGCACAAACGGTGCCATGCGGAAGGGGATACCGCCGCCGGGCTTGTGGATCTCGTCCATGATGAGGTTATTGCCCGCCTCGGTGTTTTTTCCTTTAAAACGGTACAGCCACACAATGGCCACACCCGCCAGCGGCAAAAAATACAGCAGCCACGGATGTTGCCACCGGGTTTGGGTGGCCAGGTCTAGGAGGTACAGGAACAGCGCCACCATCGATCCCGCCAACAGCGCCACCGGAATGGCCAGCAGCAACCATTTCAAGGCGTACTTAAATATGCGTATTTGCTCGAAGGTGAAGTTTGATGGTTTTAGCATGGGGAGGGATATTGGGTTACCTCAACGGACGATGCATTTAGGTAGTGCGGATTACGGGCTTCGTCACCCATCCGCTGTTACAAACCCTGATGGGGGCCAGACATTTCAAGTTATCACTTCTCCACCATTGGTTATATGTGATGTAGCCAACCGTATTTCTTCATCTTGATAGTTGATAGTCATTTATTAAAAGTCCTGGTGATAGATTTAGTCTTCTTGTAAGATTTCTAATCATATCAATTGTTAATCTTCTTTTGCGGTTCAAAACTTCTGAAACTCTACTTTTACCACCAATTGCATCCACTAAATCAATTTGTTTCAGTTGCATTTCTTCCATCCTAATCTTGATGGCCTCAATTGGGTCAGGTGTTTCAATTGGATAATGTCTCTTTTCGTATTCATCAATTATTAATCCAAGTATATCCGCTTCATCACTTTCAGCTGTGCCAATTGTAGCATCAAATATGATTTCTAATCTTTTTAATGCATTTCTATAGTCGGTTTCCGTTTTTATAGGTTTTATATTCATTTTTTTGTCATTTTAATGTCTATATCATATTTGCATCAATCCTGTCATATTCATCGTGGGTCCCAATAAAACGGATAAAAATCCATTGTTTCTCAAAATTAAATTTGGCAATAAGTCTATATGAATTGCCTTTTATATTAAAAACAATCCTGTTATCCTTTAAAATACTAGCATTTGCATATGTCTGCTTAACATCATTGGGTGTTTTCCAAATTGCATTCATCGCCGTATCATACCATGTTTTTAAATACTGCTCAGAATCAGAATGTTTCTCCCAAAATTCTCTTAGTGTACTTTTTGAAAAAATTCTCTCCATGCATTAATTAAATGATGCTGCAAATATAATTCAAAAATCCCAAATTGGGAACTTTTATTTCGGGCGTGACTTTTTAACATGATTGGTTGCAGTCGACGATAGGAACTGTTAGTATTGGTGGTTGTAATTTATTGCTTGCCAATCTTTTTATTGTTCGGTTTTAAATTCAAATAACTCGCAAGTATAATATCTGCTTGGAACTAAAGGAGGCATTTTCCCTTCTTCACGTTTTGTTTTATGTCCACATCTAAGTCCTTGTCCAACGCCAATTAAGCAAGGTATTTACAATTGAAACATATTTTATCCATCGGTTTTGTTTTTATGCATTTGTGTGTGATGGCTGTGCGTGGGGCATCCTGCAAAAGTTAATTGTCATCGGCGTCTTTGCCCGAAGCCAAATGCTTGATCACTTTGGCCTCGATGTAAAAAAATGGTCTCTTCGGCAATGTTCTTGATAAGGTCGCCGATGCGTTCCATTTTTTTGATGGTTGAGAACAGGAACAGCAATTTTTAATGTCATCGGGGTTCTCTTTGATGAAGTACACCATGATGTCGGACGATTTGATGTTGATCTCGCTCAGCACCAGATACGTCATCAGCTTTGCCATAACCATGAATCACCCAATTTCTGGTATCTACAATCTTGTCTAGCATTGGTTAGTTTGAATTCTGGGTCAATTTTTAAAATCTTATTGGTTGCCTCTCCAATAATTTCTATTTCGCGTTCAATCCCTCTGCGTAAGAGTTTATTCTTTTGGTATTCAAAAAAATCGCTGACCTTCCGGGTATTCAAAGATTGAATCACTTGAAGTGTTTATATCGAAAAGTACTTTTTAATCTCACGCTCCATAAATCAGTTCTTTTGTTTCGTTGATACTTTCTATGAAATATGGATTCGATAATGTTCTTTCCGTAACGATGTCTATTTCCCGATCAAACAGTTCTCTCAATTTATAATGAAGTAAGAAATAGTTGTTTGTATATTCTTCAACGCTCAAGTTGTCGGCAAATGAAATTAGAAAATCAATATCATTTTTCTCATTGAACTTATCAGATACAACAGAGCCAAAAGCATAAAGTCTTTAAACTTTAAGAGTCTGACATAAACTCTTTAAATCTTCTTTCCGCTTTTCAAGAATTGGTTGCATTGTATTTTTTCTTCAAAATTAGTGGTTTCCTGTCTGTTTTGTGCTCTTAAGCCTGTGGCCAATGGTCTTCAGCCTGGTGGGAATCTTTGGCACCGCTGCTCAATCGGAGCCGATAAGTTCAAGCTTGGCAATTAGTTTCATACGAAGCCTGCCCGTCTGGCGCCAACCGTTGTAAGGCGTAGTTTCTTTTATTTACTTTTCTTAAAGACAACACCATCCTGAACATCCATAACAAGTTCTTTAATGTCACCCCTATAATCAAGGTTGAAGTTGAACGTAAATTCCGGGTTCATTTGTTGGGGAACATCATTTATGAGTTTTGATTTGAAACGATCAAATTGCAGGTGTTCTAAAGCAAATTTAAAAGTTGGGAATGTAATATAAAGTTGATCATTCTCTTTTGTAATTTTTATTGTTCCATATCCCTTGTTTGTATATTCGCCACAATAAGAATCCAGGTTGTGTGTTGTTGGTTTGTTTTCATTAAGTGGGTTAATGTTTTCAGGTTTTATTATGTCATGTATTTCCTTTTCGTAACCGTATGCTTTTTTATTGTGTAAACCCAACATCCGGATTGAGATCATGTTTGATATGGTATAAGGTAAATCGCTGTTTTGCTGATTGGATAAAACCACAATCCCAAATTTTTCGGCGGGAAACAACACTACATTCGACGAAAATCCAGATACAGCTCCTCCGTGGTCTACCCTAAAATGACCTTTAAATATTTTGGTATTCCAACCATAACCATATCCGAATAAATAATTGCTTTGTCCTGCTTCTGTTGGGGGATTTCCATTAATGATGGCTTTCGCGCTCATTGCATTTCTGGCAAAGTCTTTTGGTAATATTTCATTTTCATCATATTTCCCATAGTTCAACCACATTTTTATCCAGTTGGCCATATCGTTTGCAGAACTGTTTATTGCGGCACCGGGTTTATCATTGTTCGGTATCTGAAACAGGAGTTTTTCAATTTTACCTTTGTAAATACCGTAGGGATAAGAGAAGTCTGCTTGTTTGGTCATTTCATGGATCGAAGAATTACTATTATCCATTTTCAACGGCTTCAACAGCTTTTCTTCGATCAAATCATCCCAGCTCTTTTGTGATATTTGTTCTGCGATACTTCCCAAAATTATGTAGCCAAAATTACTGTATCTCCAACTGTTTTTTGGTTCGGCATTTTGTTTTAAAAATGGAAGTCGCTCCATTAATCCAAGCCTGCTTTCTGCTGGGAATAAAATGTATGAACCGTCTAAACTTCCCAATCCGCTTCTATGGTCAAGTAAATCCTCAACAGTAATAAGAGTATTCATCCTGTCTGTTGAAAATTCTAAATGAGGTATATATTTTGAAGGCCTTTCGCTAATATCCAGTTTCCCTTCTTTTTCTAATATTCCAATTAAGGCTGAAGTGAATGCTTTTGTGCTACTTCCAATTGCAAAAACGGTGTTTGGAGTTACCGGAAGTTTGTTTTCGTAATCTCTGTAACCAAAACCCTTTGAGTAAATTAATTTGTCGTCTTTTACGATTGCAACAGATAAGCCAACAGCTTTGTAATCATCCAAAATCGATTGGATTTCGATATCAATTCCATTTAGATTTTCTTTTGGACTTTGTGCAAACAATAGGCTACCGGAAAGAAGAATCAGAGCGCAGATTATATTTTTCATTTTAAATTTTTACTAAAAGACATTTAACTTAAACGGAATGCTATACTCTCATTGCGAATTGCAAGCTAACTTATAAATACCCATACAAACTTACCATTTTTTCCCGCTCAGCGAGGCTGGACGTTTGCGTCCCGCAAGGCGATACGTTTTCCCATTGTTTGCGCCATGCCCAACAAAAACAAAACCCGCTTAAATGGCGGGTTTTGTTTTTGTGCATTTGTGTGTGATGGCTGCGTGGGGCATCCTGCAAAAGTTAATTGCCATCGGCCTCTTTGCCCGAACCCGGTGGTGCAATGACGTGTAAATGTCCGTCCGTCAGGTGTCCTTGTAAGTCGTCAAGCACCCGCTGTTGGTATTTTCGCCAACTGTATTTGAATTTTATGTCTTTCGGATATTCTGTCAATGTAGCGGTGTCTTTTTAAGCTTACGTCCAACGGTGTGTGTAGCATTAGTGGCGGTTTGCGGGCGAATCTCCTTTCAAACCGTTAGATGGATGATGCGGGAAACGAACCTTGCGGAACGTGTTTCAACCGCCATTAATGCTACACAATGTTATGGCCAGTAATTATTATCTATTTTTGCGGCATAAATAATCAATCGATTATATTTGATAGCTTTTGCAAGTATTCAGGGTTTTTAATGAAATCATTGTGGCCTTGCCCTTTCAACACAAAAAGCGTATCAGATGGTTTGAGGCTTGCTTTTAAGCGATACGAAACATCTATTGGAATTTTTTTATCAGAATCGCCATGGAAGATGACAACTTTACAATTCGTTTTTTGAAGGTTTTCTGCTATCGGGAACTTGTATTTTTGAAGTAACGAAACTGGAATATATGGAAAAACTTTTTCACTTAATTCGAACATATTGAAATATGGCGCTTTCAGAATCAGTAATTTCGGATTGTTGTTGGCCGACAATGCAGATGCTGGGCCAGTACCAAGTGAATATCCAAAGATGATTATTTTATTCTCACCATAAGTATCCTTAAAATAATCATAAACAGACTGCATGTCTTGATTAAATTGATTTTCACTACTAATTATTCCTTCACTTTTACCAAATCCTCGGTAATTCAGTAAAAACAGGTCATAATTCAGGTCGGTATAGAAGTGAGAATTAAGGCCAATACTATCAATCATACCTCGGCCACCAGGAAGCCATAAAATTAATCCTTTTGATTCTTTAGCTTTGAAAAGCACACCATGAAGTTTTATGCTATCTCTCATGATGATTTCATGTTCTTCAAATGAATCTGAAAATTCAAAGACATGATTGCTATCTAATTTTACTATATTAAAAAGTAGTTTTTCTTGGGAAAAATAAAACCAACAACAAACAATTAGATAGATAGCTGCTAAAATTGTTGTTACCCAAATCGTTATCCGTTTTAAATTTTTCATTTTCATATTTGGTTTAATAGTAAATCATGTTGTAATCAGATTTTATTATTGGCCATAACTTGTAAATATCTGTACAAACTTACCATTTTTCCTGTGGACGTTTGTGACCCTGCGTAAGAGTTTATGTTGAAAAGATACTTTTGTTTCGTTGATACTTTCTATGAAATATGGATTCGATAATGTTCTTTCCGTAACGATGTCTATTTCCCAATCAAACAGTTCTCTCAATTTATAATGAAGTAAGAAATAGTTGTTTGTATATTCTTCAACACTCAAGTTGTCGGCAAATGAAATTAGAAAATCAATATCATTTTTCTCATTGAACTTATCAGATACAACAGAGCCAAAAGTATAAAGTCTTTAAACTTTAAGAGTCTGACATAAACTCTTTAAATCTTCTTTCCGCTTTTCAAGAATTGGTTGCATTGTATTTTTTCAAATTTAGTTTAGTGCACCTAAGCCTGTGACCAAAAGGTTTGCGGTATGGCTAGTGAGGAATTGTGGGCGATTTTCTATCAAGTTACACCGAAAGTTGACGCAGGCTACAACCAACCCCTCGCATACCCCTCTCATATTGGCTATACCGCACTTGTTGGGTGTTGGGCTTTGTTATTCTTCGTTTTTATCAGCATATTTAATTATTAATTCATCCTCAAATCCGAAAATTGTCAATGCTTGTTTAATTCTTTCAAATTTGCCAATGTTGTCAATGTTTCCTTCAATGAAATATGTATCATTGAGAGGTAAAACTTGTCGTAAACCATCTTCTGATGGATTTTTTGATAAGCTAATCTTTTGTCCTATATCAGATGTAAAAAAAGTTTCAGGTTGCAAATCGAAGAGTTGTTTAAAAATCTCAATGTAAAGTTTTGCAACTTGGTTTACATTAAGTCTTTGGTCAAAGAAAATAGCATACTCTAGTTTTTTGTGTTTTGGGTCTTCTGCATCAAATATATTTACTTCGTCATTGCCAGATTCTTGCTCCATATCAATTTCGGGCAATTCCCAAATTTTCATAAACCTTTCTGATATTTCATTTGCTCTCCTTTCAATTTCCTCTTTATTCCATTTTTCTTTCTCTTTTAAATCTCGGTTTAACCAAAGACGACTGAATTTGTAGCCTTGCTCTTTTCCATCAATATTCATGTCTCTTTTCTCAACAAATGATTTGTTTCCTAGCTTTCCATTATTACCTGACAAGGTTAGGTTTCCAATAGTATTTAAATAGTTCTCTTTTATAAAGTTATACTCATCTTGTCCTAATTCAATTTTCCATTTTGGGTCAGGATTTTGTGGAAAGATATGTTCAATGGTAATGTCCGAATTTCCATCAATAAAAACAAGTTCATTGTTGTTGTAATTTTCTAATCTTTCGAGCAGATAAATTCTGTTTTTCGGTTTGATATTGTAAACATCCTTTTCTTTCAAAGCATTGATAACCTCTGCATTTCTAGGGAAACGCTGAACTCTTGAAAGCTTTAAAAGAATTCTTTGAATTGAAGGCAGATAATCGTCTGTTTTAAAATCTTTGTGATAGTACAATCCCATGAATATTTTATTCAAAGCATTTGTAGGTAAACCTAAAATAAACCTTCTCCATGTATATGATTGCACTAAATTTAAAACTGAAATGAATGTGGGCTTGTTAATTAAGCTATTAGAATAATCTTCATAAACCTTCATTAAAAAAGGAAAAGCGACATTTATTTCTAATCTGTTTATGTATTCTAATTGTGTTCTTATCTCTTTATCTGATTCTTTTTTGGGGTTTATCAGCTTATTATAGTATTTAACAAGAGATTTCAAGTCAGCTAATACACTTTCCAATTCATCTATTGTTGTGGTTGGATATTGAGATTTGAACTTAATGTAAACTTCTCCTTTGTTTGGAATCTCTTTATTTATTAAAGTCAGATAATCTCTTATGAAATCAGAAACTCGGCTTTTGTTTAAGATTTCATCTTTGGCATTTTTCTCAATTACTTCCCAGTACGATTTATAAACCTTTTCTTGGTTTGTTCTTGACAAACCCATTAAAATATAATTTCGGATTAAATCGGCCTGTGAAAGTTCTAAACCAGTAGAGTTTAAGCTTTCAAAAATTCTTTGAGGATTATCTTTTTGTCTATCGAGAGCAATATCAACGAAAATCAACTTATTCAATCCTCTCATTACAGTTTCAAAATTCTCTTTATTTATATGAGATTTAAAGAAGTTGAAATTCTCAATTATTCTTGAATACCCCTTAAATTCGTCACCATCATCGGCAGAGCTTAAGATGTGACGTAAAGCTTCTTTATTATTTTCAGTTGGTTTTAATTTAAGCTTTTCAGCTTCTGGTGCAAATTCATTTATTAGATAAGTCTTGTGTATTCGACTTACTAAAGTCGGATTATCAAGTTGCTGAGCTAAACGATATAAAGCGATAAAGATTAATGTAATTGTGGTAAGTCTTTGCTGTCCATCTATAATTGTCAATTCAGTTAAGCCTGAGGCAGTATAAACGTCATCATGGACATATACAATACTTCCAATGAAATGTGCATTTACTTTTTCATTTTTTCCTGTTTCAATAATGTCAAAAAGTAATTGCCTACATTGTACCAAATTCCAATCATAATTTCTTTGATATACTGGAATAGCGAAAGTCGTTTCGTTTGTCGCTAAAAATTTGTCAACTTTTGTTTCGTTAGCTTTCATGTTCTAATTTCATAATTCTTATTGTAGTAGAAGTTTCTCTTGACCTCGTCTCAACTTATAAATATCCATACAAACTTACCATTTTTTCCCGCTCAGCGAGGCTGGACGTTTGCGTCCCGCAAGGTGATATGTTTTTCCATTGTTTGCCACCATGCCCAACAAAAACAAAACCCGCTTAAATGGCGGGTTTTGTTTTTGTGCATTTGTATGTGTTATGTGCAGTGTGGCGCATCCTTCAAAAGTTATTTGTCTTCCACCTCTTTGCCCGAAGCCAAATGTTTGATGACCTTCGCTTCGATGTAAAAAATGGTCTCTTCGGCAATGTTTTTGATAAGATCGCCGATGCGTTCCATCTTTTTGATGGTCGAGAACAGGAACAGCAATTTTTTAATGTCGTCGGGGTTCTCTTTGATGAGGTACACCATGATGTCGGACGATTTGATGTTGATTTCGTTCAGCACCAGATCGCGGTTGGGGATGTTGTACGCCTTGCCCGGAGTCTCTTCCTCAAAGGCGTCGAGGGCATCTTCCATCATCTCCATCACGGTGGTCTCCATCTCCTTGAAACGGATCAGTTCCTGGGCCTTGGGCGCGATAGGGCTGTCCATCTCCAGTACATACCGGGCAATACCTGCGGCATTGTCGGCAATGCGTTCAAGGGTCGATGCGATGTTGTAGCTCGCCATGACGAAACGCAGATCGGCGGCCACGGGCGTGTACAGTGCCAGCATGTTTTCGCAATCGGCATCCATTTTTAGTTCATAGGCGTTGATGCGGCGTTCGTTCGCAATCACTTCCAGTGCCAGGTTCTTGTTTGCCGTATCGAACGCTTCACAGGCCTTTTCGATTTGGCTGGTCACCAAAAGCGTCATCTCAATGATGTTTTGGCGGAGTATTTTCAGTTCTTTTTCTAAAAGTTTCATCGGTCGTTTGCTTGCTATTGTCGGGAATGGAAATCCTTTAGCTATTAGCTACTGGCCATTAGCTGAAGTACAGTGTTTTTTCTAAAAGCCGTCGGTTGGCAGCTAACGGTTTTCTTACCCAAACCTTCCCGTAATATAATTCTGCGTTTGGGTTTTGTTTGGATGGGTAAACATGCTCCGGGTGTCGGAGTACTCCACCAGATCGCCCAGGTAAAAAAAGGCGCAATAATCGCTTACCCGGCTGGCCTGTTGCATGTTGTGCGTCACCACGATGATGGTGTACCGGCTTTTGAGCTCGGTCATCAGGTCTTCTATTTTTGCCGATGCAATGGGGTCGAGGGCCGATGTGGGCTCGTCCATCAAAATTACGCTGGGCTCTACGGCCAGCGTACGGGCGATGCAAAGACGCTGTTGTTGCCCGCCCGACAAGGCCAATGCACTTTTTTTGAGGTCGTTTTTCACCTCGTCCCAAAGCGCAGCTTGTTTCAGGGCTTTTTCCACGGCATCGTCCAGCACGCTTTTTTTCTTTACCCCTTGTATTTTCAGCCCGTAGGCCACGTTTTCATAAATCGGTTTGGGGAACGGATTGGGCTTTTGGAACACCATGCCCACGCGTTTACGGAGTTCTTCGGTCTCCACGTCCTTATCGTAAATGTTTTTGCCGCCAATGGCAATGCTGCCCGTCATTCGGAACGAATCGATGAAGTCGTTCATCCGGTTGAACAGCCTCAGGTACGTCGATTTGCCGCAGCCCGACGGGCCGATGAACGCCGTAATGGCGTTGCTTTCGATTTCCATGTTGATGTCCTTCAGCACGTGGTTGTCGCCGTAATACACGTTCAGCGCTTTGCTCACCAGCATGGGCGTGTGGGCATTGGCATCGGGTTGGTGATCGTTTGGTTTTGCCACGTTGCTTTTGGGCAACGTACCTTCGTATGGAATTGTCATAACGGGGGTTTCTTTGATGTCGATAACAAATTGATTGGTCATCATTTCAGATTCTTTTGCCAACGGTTGCGATAATAAATTGCAATACCATTCATGATGAATGTGATGATGAGAAGAATAATGATGGCGGCGGCGGCATTGACCAGAAAGGCTGCTTGCGGGCGCGATGTCCAGTTGAAGATCTGCATGGGCAGCACCGTAAACTGGTCCATGGGCGTGCTTGGCACAAACGGCACATAGGCCAGCGCCCCGATAACGATGAGCGGGGCCGTTTCGCCCACTGCACGTGACAGCGCCAGGATGGTACCCGTCAATATCCCGCCCGACGAGGCCGGTAACACCTGGTACAATATGGTTTGCCATTTGGTGGCGCCCAACCCGTACGAAGCTTCGCGCAACGAACTGGGCACGGCCTTAATGGCTTCGCGGGTGGCCACGATGATAATGGGCAGGATAAGTAACGCCAACGTGAACGCACCGGCCAGAAGGCTTTCGCCCAACCCCATCCATCGGCCAAAGACCTCAAGGCCCAGGATGCCGTAAATAATCGACGGTACCCCTGCCAGGTTCGCAATGTTTATTTCAAGGATGTTGTTCAGACGGTTCTTCTTTGCGTATTCTTCGAAATAGATGCCTGCGGCCACGCCAATGGGCAACGAGATGATCGCCGTCAGCGCCAGTATCCATGCCGAACCTGCCCAAGCCGGCAAAATGCCTGCCTTTGAGGCAATGCGTGACGGTAAGCTGGTCATAAACGCCCAGTCGATGCGGGCAATGCCGTCGATGGCGATGTCGATCAAAAAATAGACCAACACCAACAGGCCCGATAACGTTGAGGCCACACCGACCACTTTAAACACCTTGTCCTTTAGTTTGTTGATGCGGGCACGGGGCGTTTGTACCGTTAGATCGAACACGACGGGCGACTGTATTTTGTTTATTTGGTCATTCATAGCTTTCCCTGAATCGTTTCTTCAACCAAAAACTTAAGTTGTTCAGTGCAAACGTGAACACGAACAGCGTAAACCCGGCCGCAAAAATGGTTTTGTATTCCAATGACCCGTGCGGCACGTCGCCAAGACTTACCTGCACAATATAGGTGGTAATGGTCTCGATGGCCACGGTGGGGTCGAACGTCAGGCGCGGCTGTTGTCCGGCTGCGATGGCCACGATCATGGTTTCGCCGATGGCCCTCGAAATGGCTAATATGACCGATACCACAATGCCCGAAAAGGCTGCCGGGACTACCACCTTAAACGACGTTTGGAAACGTGTGGCCCCCATGCCGAACGATGCTTCGCGCAATGATTTTGGCACGGCTTGCATGGCGTCTTCGCTCAATGAGCTGATGAGGGGGATGATCATGATGCCCATCACAATGCCTGCCGACAACGAGTTGAAGCCCGACAGTCCCGGGATCAGCATTTTAAGGGCCGGCGTTACCGTCATCAGCGCAAAATAGCCATAAACCACGGTTGGTACGGCGGCCAACACCTCAAGGGTGGGCTTTAACGCGCGCCGGAAACCGGGCTTGGCGTATTCCGACAGGTAAATGGCAATGCACAACCCAATGGGCAGTGCCACCGAAATGGCAATAAAAGTGGTAAGCAAAGTGCCCGTTAAAAGGGGGAGAATGCCAAAATGCTTGCTCTCAAAAAGTGGTGTCCAGCGGGTATCGGTCAGGAACTCGATAATGGATACTTCCCTGAAAAAACCGGCCGATTCGCTCAGCAACACCCACAAAATAGCGATGGTGGTGAGGATGGTAAGTAGCGCACTGAATTTAAGTACCTGTTCAATGGCTCGTTCCGTAATCTTTTTTTTCATGTTTGCTTAATTAGTCCGGGGATGAAAAAGTTAAAGCCGATGCTCTTTTTTAGAGCCCCGGCTTTATTCACGGAAATGCTATTGTTTAATGAACTGGGCGAACTTAGCCTGCTCTTCGGTGTACCTTTCGGCTGGTAACGCCACGTAACCCACATCTTTCGAGATGCTCGCGGCTTTGTCAAGATAAAACTCCACGAAAGCCTTTACTTCGGAACGGTCTGCCGCACTTTTGCTCACATATATGTAAATGGGACGCGAAAGCGGGGTGTAAGTATGGTTTGAAACCGATTCGAAAGATGGTAGCACAACTCCGTTTCCGGCGTCTACACCTAAAAGTTTCAGTTTATCCATGTTCTCTTCATAGTAGGCAAGGCCAAAGTAACCAAGCGCATATTTGTCGGTCGAAATACCCTGCACCAATACGTTGTCGTCCGAACTGTTGGTGTAATCGCCACGGCTTTTGCCGCTTTCGCCCACTATCACTTCGGTAAAATAATCGTACGTCCCCGATGCGGCATCGGCACCGTAAAGGTTGATCTTTTCACCGGGCCATTCGGGGCGTATGTCGCTCCACTTCATTATTGCGCCTTCGGCTTGTGGTTCCCAAAGCTTCTTGAGTTCTGCCACAGTAATGTCGTTGGCCCAGTCGTTTTGCGGATTTACCACAATGGCCATCCCGTCGTAAGCTACGGTGAGCTGTTGGTATTCGATCTGGTTCTCTTTACAGGCCTCGGCCTCTTTTTCCTTAATAGGACGCGAAGCGTCGTTGATGTCGGTCTCGCCTCGGCCGAATTTCTTGAATCCGCCTCCGGTACCCGATATGCCAACGGTCACTTTCACGTTGGGTGACACGGCTCTAAACTCTTCGGCAATGGCTTCGGTGATAGGGTAAACCGTGCTGGATCCGTCAATCCGTATCTGCCCGGTCAAATCGCCTTTTGCGCCTTTGTTCTGGTTGCCTCCGCAGGCAGCCAACACTATCAGGCTGGCGGCCCACATGCTACTCTTTAAATCCATGTTTACTATTGTCATTAGTTGTTTCGATGGCAAAGTTATGGCGGGCCATTCGGGGGGCGATTATGGCAATATTAAGTTTGTGTAACTCCAGGGTGAATACAAGGTTAATTGAATGTTAAGCCTGTCTGGTGCCAGGGGGTGATTTGGTCGCCGCCGTAAGCGGTTTCTGCATGGGCGATTGGTGTTTCGGCCGTTAAAATCCTGTCGTTTACGGAAGAAGCCGGTGAAATAAATCAGAGGCTAATAAGCTTTATAAAAGAATTTTATCTGTAAAAAAATATGAAAAAAGTCATAAAATCATTGCGTTTGGCGTTGATTTCTGATTTTTGGACTAAAAATCTTTGGAGGTTTTAATCTTATGCGCTACTTTTGCTTTCGGATTGTAAGATATTGTGTCTCCATAGATTTAAACGCAAAGGGTAGGGCAAAAAAAATCGAAAGAACATTCTGGATTTGTGTCATCTGTTTTTTAGGGAAACATTTTGTTTGCCGGCTCCCTGTGTCTTTTGTCGGGTAATGGTTGATGAATGGGCGTTGCCCATTTTTTGACTCTACGGGGCCGTTTTGAAAACACCTTCTTTTATTATATTGAAAAATGGTACAAAAAAGATTTCCTAAACCGCAGGGCTTGTACGATCCTGCCAACGAACACGACAATTGTGGGATTGGATTTGTGGCCAATATCAAAGGTCAGCAAACGAACGACATTGTACGGCGAGGGCTCGAAGTGTTGGTGAACATGACACACCGCGGGGCCGAAAGTTCCGATAACAAGTCGGGCGACGGTGCCGGTATCCTCATGCAAGTGCCCCATGAATTTTGCGCGTCGTTGGGATTTGACCTTCCTAAACCCGGGCAGTATGCTTCCGGTTTGGTTTTCTTGCCCAAAAATGAAAAGGAGGCTCTTGCCTGCCAGGAAATTCTTAACAAGAACATCTTGGGCGAGGGGCTCGAACTGATCGGTTACCGCGATGTCCCGGTAGACAGTTCGGTGATCGGGGAAATTGCATTGCGCACCGAACCCAAAATCCGCCAGGTTTTTGTGACGCGCAAAGACAACATGGAGCAGGACGTGTTCGAGCGTAAGCTTTACATTGCACGTAAGCTCACCGAAAATCATGTCCGTAATTCGGAGCTCACGGAGAAAGAAGGTTTTTACATTCCAAGTTTATCCTCCAAGATCTTTATTTTTAAAGGTATGTTGACCCCGGGCCAATTGGGGCAGTATTTCCTTGATTTGCAAAACCCAAAAGTGAAGAGTGCCATTTCGCTGGTGCACTCACGCTTCAGTACCAATACGTTCCCTACCTGGGATCTGGCGCAACCGTTCCGTATATTGGCCCATAACGGTGAAATCAACACGATCAAAGGAAACCGATTGTGGATGCAAGCCCGCGAAGGTTTGTTGCACAGCGATTTGTTTGGCGATGATCTGGCAAAGGTCTTTCCTGTCATCGAGCCCAACAAAAGCGACTCCGCATCGCTTGACAACGTGTTGGAATTCCTTTTCCTTACGGGGCGTACTTTGCCGCATGCCCTTACCATGCTGATTCCCGAAAGCTGGAACAGCAAAAACCCCATTCCGCCAAGCCTTAAGGCCTATTACGAGTACCATTCCACCATTATGGAGCCTTGGGATGGTCCCGCATCGATCGTTTTCTCCGACGGACGTTACATCGGCGGTACGCTTGACCGTAACGGCCTGCGCCCGTCGCGTTACATCATCACCAAAAACGATATGATCGTGATGAGCTCTGAAGTGGGCGTGCAAACGTTCCCTGCCGAAGAGATCCGTGAAAAAGGCCGTTTGCGTCCCGGAAAACTGCTTTTGGTTGATACGCAATTGGGGATCATTATTCCCGACGAAGAGATCAAAGCGCAACTTTCGCGCCGAAACCCTTATGAGAACTGGCTGAAGGAAAATCGTATCCGCTTACGGGACATTGAAGGAAAAAACAGCGTGCTCCCTTCTTTGGGCGATAAATACGAGGTCTATCTGAAAGCTTTCGGATACAATCGCGAGGACTTCAATTTGATTATCAATCCCATGGCCGCTACAGCCAACGAACCCGTAGGGTCAATGGGCAACGATACGCCGGTGGCCGCACTGTCGGATAAGCCACAGCGTATGTTCAGTTATTTCCGGCAGTTGTTTGCGCAAGTGACAAATCCCCCGATCGACCCGATTCGTGAAGGTTTGGTGATGGCATTGACAAACTACATCGGGGGCGTATCAAAAAACCTTTTGGACGAAGCGCCCAGTCAATGTAGCTCCATTAAATTCGAAAGTCCCATCGTGACCAACACGGATTTGGGCAAGATCAAGGATTTCCGCAAGGATTCGTTTACCCGGGTGACCATCCCCATGTTATTTCCTGTGGCCCAAGGCGGCGAAGGTTTGAAAAAGGCCGTGGAAAACATGTGTGCCGTGGCTGAAAAGGCCGTGGACGACGGTAACAACTATATTATCCTGAGCGATCGTGATATTTCGGAAGAACTGGCAGCGGTGCCTTCCCTGCTGGCCGTATCGGCAGTCCATCATCACCTGATCCGGGCCAAAAAACGCATGCAGGTGGGTTTGATCGTGGAGACTGCCGAACCACGTGAAGTCATGCACTTCGCCCTTTTGTTGGGGTATGGGGCCAGCGTCATCAACCCTTACGGTGCGTTTGCCGTTATCGATGACATGGTGACCCGTGGCGAGCTGCAACTTGATTATAAAGAAGCCCGTTACAATTACATTAAAGCCATCGACAAAGGCTTGCTGAAGATTTTGTCGAAAATGGGCATATCTACGCTCAGGAGCTACCATGGGGCCCAGCAATTCGAAGCCGTTGGCATTTCGGGCGAAGTCATTGACAAATATTTTGCGGGAACATCATCGAAAATCGGCGGTGTAAGCTTCGACGAACTGGCCAGGGAAGCTGCCATTTTCCACGAAAGGGCTTTTGGCGACGAAGATAACCAGGCGTTCGTGAACAGCCAGGGCGCCTACGCATTCCGCAAATACGGCGAAAAGCACGGCTGGAATCCGGAGACCGTTGGTCTGTTGCAATGGGCCACATCGCAAAACGATTATGCGAAGTTCAAAGAATTTACGGCTCGTGTGAACGAGGACAATCAAACGCCATTGTTCCTTCGCGGGTTCATCAGGTTGAAAGCCGGACGCAAGTCCGTTGACATCAGCGAGGTAGAGCCCGAATCGGCTATCATGAAACGTTTCGTTACGGGCGCTATGTCATATGGCTCAATCTCGAAAGAGGCGCACGAAGCCATGGCCATGGCCATGAACAGCATCGGCGGGCGTAGCAACACCGGAGAAGGCGGCGAAGATGCCGAGCGCTTCAAATCGAAAGCACGTAGTGCCATAAAACAAGTGGCTTCGGGGCGTTTTGGCGTGACCAACAATTACCTGATGAATGCCGATGAACTTCAGATCAAAATAGCCCAGGGCGCCAAGCCCGGCGAGGGAGGACAGTTGCCGGGCTTTAAAGTCGATAAGATTATTGCAAGGCTAAGGAATTCAACGCCAGGAATTACGTTGATTTCTCCTCCCCCGCACCACGATATCTATTCTATTGAAGATTTGGCCCAGCTGATCTTCGATCTCAAATGTACCAACCCCAATGCCCGTATCAGCGTGAAGCTGGTCTCGGAGAGCGGCGTGGGGACGGTGGCGGCGGGTGTGGCCAAAGCATATGCCGATTTGATCGTGATTTCGGGCACCGAAGGCGGTACGGGCGCCAGCCCCACAAGTTCTATCAAACATGCGGGTTTGCCGGTAGAGATTGGTTTGGCCGAAACCCAACAGACGTTGGTGATGAACAATTTGCGCGGTCGCGTAAAAGTGCAAACCGACGGCCAGTTGAAAACGGGTCTTGATGTGGTGAAGATGGCCATTCTTGGAGCGGAAGAGTTCGGATTTGCCACCGGGGCGCTTATTACGTTGGGATGCATCATGATGCGCAAGTGCCATTTGAATACTTGTCCCGCAGGTGTGGCCACACAAGATGAAGAGCTTCGTAAACGATTTATTGGCCGTTACGAATACGTAGTGAACTATTTTACCTTTTTGGCCCGCGAAGTGCGTGAGTACCTGGCCGAACTGGGTATCCGTTCGCTCGATGAGATGATTGGCCGTACAGAATTGCTGGAGCAAGACCCAACGGTGGGCAACTGGAAGACAAAAGGTATCGATATGAGCCGTTTGCTCTATTTCCCCGAAGAAGGGAAGAAATATCCGCTGATCAATACCTCCAGACAAAAGCACCATATCGACGATGTTATGGACCGTGAGTTGATCAAGCTTGCTAAATCGGCCATCGAAGTCCAGTCCAAGGTTTGGGTCGCTAAACCGATCAACAATGTAGACCGTGCCGTGGGAGCGATGTTATCGGGCGAAGTATCAAAGAAATACGGAGAGGTTGGTTTGTCCAAGGATACAATCAACTGCACGTTTTCTGGTTCTGCAGGGCAGAGTTTTGGTGCATTTTTGGTGAGAGGGATCAATTTCAGGCTCGAAGGCGATGCCAATGACTATCTGGGCAAAGGTTTGAGCGGAGGAACTATTATCGTCGTGCCCCCAACAGGTTCGACCTTTAAGCCCGAAGAGAACATTATTGTGGGCAACACCTTACTTTACGGGGCAACCAGCGGTCAGGTGTATGTCCGTGGTGTGGCGGGCGAACGCTTTGCCGTGCGTAATTCAGGAGCGGTTGCCGTTATTGAAGGGGTGGGCGACCACTGCTGCGAATATATGACCGGCGGTCGTGTGGCGGTTATCGGAAAAACCGGACGAAACTTTGCCGCCGGGATGAGCGGTGGCATTGCCTATGTCCTTGACGAAACTGGGAATTTTGACTATTACTGTAACCAGGGTTTGGTTGAATTGTGTAAGGTGGAAGATGCCGCCGATGTACAGGAGTTGCAGGAGATGCTGCAAAACCATCTGTTGCACACCAACAGTACCAAGGCTCAGGAGATTTTGGTGAACTGGAACCAATACCTGTCGAAGTTCGTGAAAGTAATTCCTTTCGAATACAAGAAGGTGATGGAAGAGCAAAAGGTAAAAGCGTTAGAGAAGAAACTTCTCGAAACCGAAGACGCTCCCCACATCCGTGAGTAAATTTTGGGAAAAGAGATTAGTAAAAACTGGCAATAACCACATAAAGAGAACCGGTGTCATGCAATATCCTGTGGAAAGGCTTCGGTTCCGTATCCAAAAGGTTTAGTTATGGGAGATCCAAAAGGTTTTATAAAAGTAGCCCGCAAGGAGAGCGGCTATCGTCCGGTCAATGAACGCATCGATGATTATGGCGAAGTGGAACAAACGCTGAACGACGCCGATCGTAGGTTACAAGCGTCGCGGTGCATGGACTGCGGTATTCCTTTTTGCCACTGGGCTTGTCCCGTAGGTAGCAAAATCCCCGAATGGCAGGATGCATTGTACCGTGGCGATTATAAATTGGCGAGCAGTATTTTGCACTCCACAAATAGCTTCCCCGAATTTACGGGGCGGGTATGTCCCGCACCTTGTGAAAAATCATGTGTGCTGGCTATCCATAAAGAAGGCGTGACCATCCGGGAGAACGAATGTGCAACGGTCGAAAAGGCTTTCGAATTGGGCTATGTGGTTCCACGTATTCCGAAAAAACGTACGGGGAAGAAAGTGGCCGTTATTGGTTCGGGCCCGGCAGGTTTGTCGACCGCCGATCAGTTGAACCAATGCGGGCATACGGTCACCGTATTTGAAAAAGACGAGGCGGCCGGTGGTTTGTTGCGCTTTGGTATTCCCGACTTTAAACTGAACAAGAAAGTCATCGATCGTCGGATCAAACTGTTTGAGGCCGAAGGTATTCAGTTCCGTTACAACACCTTTGTCGGCCATGATGTGAAGGGTGAAGATTTGCTGAAAGAGTTTGATGCCATTGTATTGGCCATCGGCGCCATGAAACCCCGTGATCTGGATGTGGAAGGACGTGATTTGGACGGCGTTCATTTTGCGATGGAGTTCCTTTCCCAGCAAAACAGGGCAGTACGTGGCGATGAGATTGACATGGGCAAACGGATTCTGGCCAAAAGCAAAAATGTTTTGGTTATTGGTGGTGGCGATACCGGTAGCGATTGTGTGGGAACATCGAACCGCCAAAAAGCGCGGAGCGTTACCCAAATAGAGATCCTTCCCAAACCTCCCGCGCAGCGTGCTTCCAATAACCCGTGGCCTTACTGGCCAACGGTGCTTAAAACTTCATCGTCGCACGAGGAGGGATCTACACGTCGTTGGAGCCTGTCCACCAAACGGTTTATCGGCGAAAACGGCAAGTTAAAGCAGGTGGAATTGGTACAGGTCGATTGGAAACGTGGCGACAAGGGACAATGGGTAATGGAAGAGGTTCCCGGTACCAATGAGATCCTGGACGTGGAGTTGGTGCTCCTTTCCATGGGTTTTGTGCATGCCGTTCACGAAGGTTTGGTAAAAGAGATCGGCCTTGAGCTTGATGCACGGGGAAACGTTAAAATCGATAAGCAATACCAAACTTCGGTGAAAAAGGTTTTTGCGACAGGTGATGCCGCTTCGGGAGCTAGTTTGGTGGTGACGTCAATCAACAACGGCCGTGTGGCTGCTGCCAATGTCCATGAATACCTGAGAACATTATAATTTTCACGTTCATAAAAACAGAAGGGCTACCCACAGGGTGGCCTTTTCTGTTTTTTAATTGTCCGTTCTCTGGTGTTTTTCCTCTTCTTGTTTCTCGTGCCGTAGATATTTTCTTTGCCTTTTGGAATGCTTGTTTGCCGCTTGTTGATAACTTCCCGGACAGCGATTAAGGCTTTTTGGTTATATTTGGCTTCGGTTTTGGCATTGTAATCTCGAATATGCGATTCTAATGCCGTTGTTTATGTTTAGTTAAGTGCGCTATGTCCACAGAAATGACTGAAAATTATTCGGAAGACGCCATTCGAACGCTCGACTGGAAGGAACATATCCGTAAACGCCCGGGCATGTATATCGGTAAATTGGGCGATGGAGCCTATGCCGATGACGGCATCTACGTGCTGTTGAAGGAGGTGATGGACAATTCCATCGACGAGTATATGATGGGCTTTGGAAAGAAAATAGATGTAAAAGTGACGGACGGCCGTGTCACGATCCGTGACTATGGCCGTGGTATCCCTTTGGGGAAAGTGGTCGATGTGGTGTCAAAAATCAATACCGGCGGAAAATACGACTCTGGGGCGTTTAAAAAATCCGTCGGCCTGAACGGGGTCGGTTTGAAAGCGGTGAACGCTCTTTCGGAACACTTTGAGGTAAGGGCTTTTCGCGACAAACAAACCAAAAAGGTGGAATTTAGCCGAGGGGAATTGGTGGCGGAGGAGCCCGTTGAAAATTCCGAAGAACCCAACGGCACGTTAATTGCCTTTTATCCCGATCCGATGGTGTTTGAATCGTTCAGCTTTAGGTCTGAATACATCGAAACGTTGCTGAAGAACTATACGTTCTTGAATGCCGGGTTGGCCATCCATTTCAACGGGCAGGTGTTCCAGTCGAAAAACGGGCTGCTCGACTTGTTGAACGAAAACATGACCTCTCCGGGGCTTTATCCCATCATCCACATAAAAGCCGATGATCTGGAGATTGCCTTTACCCACGGTAACCAATATGGCGAAGAGTATTACACCTTTGTCAATGGGCAACATACCACGCAGGGAGGGAGCCATTTGATCGCCTTTCGTGAGGCGGTGGCCAAAACCATTCGTGATTTTTACAATAAAAACTTCGATGTGGCCGACATCCGAAGCGGGATGATTGCGGCCGTGTCGATAAAAATAGAAGAACCGCTCTTCGAATCGCAGACAAAAACCAAATTGGGAAGCAAAGACATGGCCCCCAATGGGGTCAGTGTGCGGAACTATGTAATGGATGCGGTTACCCGCGATTTGGATAATTACCTGCACAAACATTCCGAAACTGCCAGACATTCTCCAAAAGAAGATCATTGAATCGGAAAAGGAACGAAAGGCCATCTCGGGGATCCAGAAACTGGCGCGTGAACGGGCCAAGAAGGTAAGCCTCCACAACCGTAAGCTTCGCGACTGCCGGGTACATTACAACAGCAACCATGAACGGAAACTCGAAACCTGCATCTTTATTACCGAGGGCGATTCAGCCAGCGGTTCCATTACCAAATCGAGGGATGTAAATACACAGGCTGTGTTTTCGCTCAGGGGAAAACCTCTTAACACATATGGACTTACGCGGAAAGTAGTGTACGAGAACGAAGAGTTCAACCTTTTGCAGGCGGCGCTCGATATCGAAGAGAACCTTGACAACTTGCGTTATAACCACGTCGTCATTGCCACTGATGCGGATGTGGACGGTATGCATATCCGCTTGCTGCTGATTTCGTTCTTCCTGCAGTTTTTCCCCGAGTTGTTGAAGAATGACCATCTTTTTATTCTTCAAACGCCACTGTTCAGGGTGAGGAACAAAAAGAAAACCCTGTATTGTTATTCCGATGAGGAAAAGCAAAAAGCGATCAAAGAATTAGGGCCGAAACCCGAAATTACACGGTTTAAGGGGTTAGGCGAAATATCGCCTGACGAATTCAAGAACTTTATCGGTAAGGATATACGATTGGAGCCCGTTAAACTGAAAAAGACCGATGGTGTGTTTGAGCTTCTTGATTTTTATATGGGCAAAAACACGCCCGAACGCCAGAATTTTATTATCGGCAACCTGGTGATCGAAGAAGATTTGGTGGACAAAATGGAGTAAGTATCTGGATTTTTTTGATTAGTATCTGTCATGAGTAGCGACGAAACATATAACGACGACAACGAAACAGAAGAGCTGTCCGACTATTCGCCCAGTACCGACAGTGGCAAAGGCTCGCGTATCTGGGATGTGGATGAAACGCGTATTAACCATTTGCCGGGCCTGTACAAGGGATGGTTTCTGGATTACGCCTCGTATGTGATCCTTGAACGTGCCGTGCCGCATATCAATGATGGGCTGAAGCCCGTTCAACGTCGTATTTTGCATGCCATGCGCCGGATGGACGACGGCCGGTACAACAAAGTGGCCAACATCATCGGCAGCACCATGATGTTCCATCCCCACGGCGATGCGTCCATTGGCGATGCATTGGTTCAATTGGGGCAAAAAGAGTTGTTGGTCGATTGCCAGGGGAACTGGGGTAATATTTTTACGGGCGATGGTGCAGCTGCTCCGCGTTACATTGAAGCCCGGTTGACCAAGCTTGCCCAGGAAGTGGTATTCAACCCCAAAACCACCGAGTGGAAGCTTTCGTACGACGGACGGAACCAGGAACCGGTCACGCTTCCTGTAAAGTTCCCGTTGTTGTTGGCTCAGGGAGTGGAAGGAATTGCCGTTGGTTTAGCGTCGAAAATATTGCCTCACAATTTTAACGAATTGATCGATGCGTCAATAGCTTACCTTAAAGGGGAAGAGTTTGTGCTTTATCCTGATTTCCCGACAGGGGGCTATGTCGATGTCTCGCGTTACAACGACGGGTTACGTGGCGGCAACGTAAAAGTAAGGGCCAAAATATCGAAGCTTGACAACAAAACGCTGGTCATTTCCGATCTTCCGTACGGTAAAACCACCACTACGTTGATCGACACCATTATCAAAGCCAACGAAAAGGAAAAGATCAAGGTTCGTAAGATCGATGACAACACGGCCCAGAATGTGGAGATTTTGGTGCACCTGCCGCCGGGTTCATCACCCGATAAAACCATCGATGCCCTATACGCATTTACCGACTGTGAATATTCCATTTCGCCCAATGCCTGTGTAATTCGTGACAGAAAGCCTGAGTTTTTGGGTGTTGGCGAGATCCTAAAAGCCAATACCGACCATACGGTAGCGTTGCTTAACCGGGAGCTCGAGATTCGGTTGTCCGAATTGGAGGACGACTGGCACTTTTCATCCCTCGAGAAGATTTTCTTTGAAGAGCGTATTTACCGTGAACTGGAAAAAGACACCGATACTTGGGAAGCGGTCATTGAAGCCATCGATCGAGGGTTCGATCGGTTCCGCACTCGCTTGCGCCGTGAAATTACCAATGACGATTTGGTCAAATTGACAGAAAAACCGGTGCGCAAGATCTCCAAATTCGACATCAAAAAGGCCGATGAGCATATCCGTGCGGTTGAGGAAGAAATGGAACAGGTAAAGTTCAACATTGCCCATATCATCGATTATTCCATCGATTATTTTAAGCGCATCAAAAAGACATATGGCAAAAATTTTCCGCGTTGTACCGAAATCCGGAGCTTCGAGAATATTGAAGCCACAAAGGTGGTGGTGCGCAACGAAAAGTTGTACATCAACCGTCAGGATGGCTTTATCGGATATGGTCTGAAGAAGGACGAATATGTGTGCGACTGCTCCGATATCGACGACGTGATCGTTTTCTATAAAGACGGACGTTACATTATCACCAAGGTTCAGGAGAAGGCCTTTTTCGGAAAGGACATCATTTACGTGACGGTATTCAGGAAGAACGATGAACGAACCATTTACAACGCTGTGTACCGCGATGGGAAAATAGGTGGCGGCGTATACGTGAAGCGGTTTGCCGTGTCGGGCATTACCCGCGACAAGGAATATAACGTTACGCAGGGTAAGCCAGGGTCGGAACTGCTCTATTTCAGTGCCAATCCCAATGGCGAGGCCGAGGTGCTAAAGGTGACGCTTAAGCCCAAGCCACGTATCCGTAACCTTGTGTTTGAATACGACATGGCCGAATTGGCAATTAAAGGACGTGCCGCCATGGGTAACCTGTTAAGTCGTAACGAGGTGCACAAGGTAGTGATGAAACGTCAGGGCGGCTCGACATTGGGCGGTCTCCGTATCTGGTTTGAAAGGGAAACGCTTCGTCTCAATACCGATGGACGCGGCCATTATATGGGAGAGTTTCATGATGGCGATTGTATATTGGTCATGGATAACACGGGGCAATTTTACACCACGAACTATGATTTGGCCAATCATTACGACGATAACGTGCTTTTCATCGAGAAGTTTAACTCAGACACGGTGTGGAGTGCTGCATTGTTCGATGCCGAGCAGAAATATTACTATCTGAAACGTTTTCAACTGGAGCCGTCATCTAAACCACAAAGTTTTATTGGCGACCATAAGGATTCTAAACTGAACCTGCTCACCAAAGTATCCCATCCGCGTATTTTGGTTCGTTTTAGTGGCGATGATAAGGATCGCGAACCTTTGGAGGTGGACGTAGAGGAATTTATCGGCATAAAGAGCTTTAAAGCTAAGGGCAAACGTATAACGACCCATCAGGTGAAAAAGATAGAGGAGCTGGAGCCACTGGTGAAAGATGAGCCGGTAGAAGAAGAGCCATTGCCCGATGATGATGATATGTCGCAAGGTGATGTCGATGAGGATACTGGCCAAATGTCGCTCTTTTGATTGATGAGGTATAATTGTTGGAGTTATATAAGCCTGTCGACCTTGGTCGATAGGCTTTTTCTTTTGAAAATATCAATGAAGAACCCTTATTTGTTAATATATTAACAAATAATATTTTTATAAACATTTTCGTTAAAATATAGTTGTGTTGATTGGAAAATTGTATTTTTGTCCCGCGAACCAACAGAAAAACATTATACTTAAAAATTACACGTTGTCATGAGAGTATTGAAATTTGGCGGTACCTCGGTCGGATCGGCCCAACGCATGAAAGAAGTGGCCGCGTTGATAAACGACGGCCATCAAAAAATAGTGGTACTTTCGGCCATGTCGGGAACCACCAACAGTCTGGTCGAAATAGCCAATTATCTTTACAAGAAAAACAACGACGGAGCCAATGAGGCTATCAGTAAGTTGGAACAAAAATACCAGAAGGAAGTGGAGGAGCTTTATTCAACCGAAGCTTTCAGACAAAAAGGCAAAGAGCTTATCAAATCGCACTTCGATTACTTGAAATCGTTTACCATCGATTTGTTTACGGTTTATGAAGAGAAAGCGATTTTGGCACAAGGCGAGTTAATATCAACGGCCATATTCCAGTACTTATTGGAGGAAATGGGGCATGGATCGGTATTGTTGCCGGCACTCGAGTTCATGCGAACCGACAAGAACGGTGAGCCTGATACGGTGTACATCCGTGAAAATATCCAAAGGGCCATTGCGCCCGTGGCTAATGTGGGCACCATGATTACCCAGGGATACATTTGCCGGAATGCTTTTGGCGAAATCGATAACCTACAGCGTGGCGGTTCCGATTACACCGCATCGTTGGTCGGAGCGGCTGTGAATGCCGAGGAAATACAAATCTGGACCGACATTGACGGCATGCATAACAATGATCCCCGATTTGTGGAAAGCACCAAATCCATTTCAGATCTATCGTTCGATGAGGCGGCTGAATTGGCTTATTTTGGGGCCAAAATCCTGCACCCGACATGCGTGTTGCCTGCCAAAATGGGCAATATTCCCGTGAGATTGCTCAACACCATGGAGCCGACGGCCCCGGGCACGGTGATCAGCGGAAAGCAGATCAAGAACCGTATTGCCGCCGTAGCTGCCAAAGACGGTATTACGGCCATTAAAATAAAAAGCGGGCGGATGTTGATGGCATATGGTTTTTTGCGCAAGGTATTTGAGATTTTCGAAAGCTACAAAACACCGATCGACATGATCACGACATCGGAAGTGGGCGTGTCGGTGACCATCGACAACAATCGCCATTTAGAAGATATCGTTGACGATTTAAAAAAATTCGGTAGCGTGGAAGTCGATCATGATCAGGTGATCATTTCAGTGGTCGGTGATTTGGTGGCTTCGTCGAAGGGCCATGCCAACCGTATCTTCGATGGGTTGAAAGATGTGCCCGTCCGCATGATCTCATATGGCGGAAGCAACTATAATATTTCATTGCTCATTTCGGCCGAATACAAAAAAGAAGCGCTCAATGCGCTAAGTCGTTCGCTGTTCAATTAAACCATCCATGACGAACCATTATTTTCCTGTCGATAAATTCAAAAGCCTCGACACACCGTTTTATTATTACGATATGGACGTGCTTTCACGCACTTTGTCAACAGCCTCGTCCGAAGCTTCAAAGTATGGTTACCATGTGCACTATGCGGTGAAGGCCAACGCCAACGATCGGGTGCTTGATATCATAAAGAATGCGGGTTTTGGAGCCGACTGTGTCAGTGGGAATGAGGTGCGGAAGGCCATTGAGCGCGGGTTTAACCCATCAAAAGTGGTATTTGCAGGTGTAGGCAAAGCCGATTGGGAAATCAATTACGGTTTGGATGCCAATATTTTATGTTTCAACGTAGAGTCTATTCCTGAATTGCGTATCATCGATGAACTGGCAAATGTTAAAGGCAAAACAGCCAAAGTAGCCCTGCGCATCAACCCAAATGTAAATGCCAATACGCACCATTACATTACTACCGGGTTGAACGAAAACAAATTCGGGATTAATCTTTGGGATTTGGAAAAAGTGGTTGATGTGGTTATGTCGCTTAAAAATGTGCAACTAATAGGTATCCATTTCCACATAGGGTCACAAATCACCGATATGGAGTCGTTCAAAGGGCTTTGTTTGCGTGTGAACGAATTACAGGAGTGGTTCGTCCAGCGCAAGGTGCTGCTCAAAGTAATTAATGTAGGAGGAGGTTTGGGCATCGATTACCATCATCCCAATCAGCATGCGGTCCCCGATTTTGCCACATATTTTAGTGTGTTTAAGCAGTTTTTGAAACTGCGTGATGGGCAGGAAGTGCATTTTGAGTTGGGGCGTTCGTTGGTAGGGCAGTGTGGTTCGCTCATCACCAGGGTCCTTTATGTAAAGGAGGGGGTGAATACCAAATTTGCCATTGTCGATGCTGGCATGAACGATCTTATCCGTCCTGCATTATACCAGGCGTACCACAAAATAGAGAACATCGAGTCCGTCGGTGAGCCCGACAAATATGATGTGGTGGGACCTGTGTGCGAATCGTCCGACTGTTTTGGCAAAGCAGTGCAACTGCCCAAAACCGAACGAGGGCATCTTATTGCCATTCGTACAGCCGGTGCTTACGGTGAAATTATGGCGTCGCGTTACAACCTGCGTGAATTTGCCAAAGCTGTGTTTTCCGATACCATTTAGTAGTTTTTTGACGTTGGATAAAATTGAGATTTTTTTTGATTGGTGGATTGAGGGCCTCTGGAGTTTCGGCAACAGGGGCCCTTATTGTTGGCAAAGTCAGAAAATATAATCCACGCACGCCCTGTCCTCCCTGATGGGGCCGATTAGCGAAGCGACCGCCACATGGTCTGGATGCTTGGCGTAACGTATCAAATCGTCCATTGAATCAAAGACCGTCGTCAATGCCAGATCAAAGTTCTCGTTGGGATTTGCATTGATGCCGACTTCAATTTCGCGCAAAAAATCGAGTTTATCTCTTAATGCCAACAAGGCGCTCTTTATTTCTCCCAGTTTTTTCTCCTTCGCCGTTTGGTTTTCAAAAGGCTTGAATTTGAACAGCACAATATGTTTGACCATGGTCTTAATGTTTTAGTTTGTGCGAATTTATGGTTTTTCTTATTTTTATTTTCACTAAAACTTGCCAATTGCCATGTTAGAACAATACCGTGCCGAAGATATTTTGTTTGTTGATATAGAAACTGTGCCGCAATACTCTGACTTTGTGCAGGTCCCCGAAAACCTTCAAGAGTTCTGGGATAAAAAATCGGCTTATTTTCGTAAGGAAGGCCAGACGGCGCAGGATGCGTACGAACGTGCGGGCATTTACGCCGAATTTGGAAAGATCATTTGCATTTCGGCCGGCATCATTGTCCATCGGGGCGGGCAACGTATGTTCCGTGTCAAATCGTTTTACGGGCACGATGAAAAAATTATCCTTTCCGAATTTTCCAAAATGCTGGCCGCATTTACTTCCGATGCATCCAAAAACCTTTGCGGGCACAACGCAAAGGAATTTGATTTTCCGTACATCTCGCGAAGAATGCTGATACACGGCTTAAAATTGCCGCAGATACTCGACGTGGCAGGTAAAAAGCCTTGGGACGTGAAATTCTTGGATACGTTGGATTTGTGGAAATTTGGTGATTATAAAAATTATACATCACTCGGATTGCTCACTGCTATTTTCGGTATCCCTTCTCCCAAAGATGATATTGATGGCAGTCAGGTGGCGCAAGTATATTACCACGAGAACGATTTGGAACGCATTGTTGTGTATTGCGAAAAGGATGTATTGGCGACCGCCCAACTTTTTCTCCGCTTCAAAGGTGAACCGTTGCTTGATCCAATCAATTTGGAAAGAGTACTGGTTTAATCTTCCAGAAAATAAACCAAAGTTTTCAATACCAGTTCGGGCTGTTCGGCGTGAAGCCAATGCCCGGCCGACGGTATGGTGACCAGTTCTGCTTTGGGGAACATACGGCGGATACCCAACACATCATCATCTTGCACGTAGCCCGATTTTTCTCCTCTCACGAACACACAAGGGTTATTGAACGTGAGCTTCTGTAGTTCAGAGTTTGAAAAACCGTCGAGAATCTCGTCTAAATTCCGTTGAAGTGCTGCCACATTAAGCTTCCATGCATACCGGTTTTGATTGTCGCGGGTCACGTTTTTTAGTAAAAATTGCCTCAATCCCTTATCTTGAAAGGTAGGCTCCAATAGTTGGTCAATTTCTTCACGGCTTTGGCATTGGGCGATCGGCAGGTTTACAAGGGTATCCAATATCAACCGATGGTTGTTGGTGGCAACGCCGTAATTGCTGAACGATGCGTACGACTTGGGTGCAATATCCATCACGACCAGTTTCTCGACCCGTTCAGGATGCTGTAACGCGAATGTCATGGCTGTTTTACCTCCCATGGAGTGCCCTATCAATATGATGCTCTCCAATTTGTAGGAATCGAGGAATTTGAGCAGATCGTCGGCCATGGACGAATAACTATGCTCGTCAGAATGGGGTGAATTGCCGTGGTTGCGCTGATCCATTAGATAGACACGGAATCGTAAGGCCAACTGGCGTCCTATGGTAATCCAATTGTCCGACGAGCCGTATAAACCGTGCAGGATAACAATATTAGGGCCCGATTCCCCGAGTTGCCTGAAGTTGAGCATTGTGCCGGGATTATTTCTTCAATAACAGCTCCTTATACATGGCAATGGCCCGTTCCAATCCGAAATAAAGTGCGTCGGCAATTAACGCATGTCCTATTGATACTTCTTTTAAAAACGGGATATTTTTGTTGAAATATTTTAGGTTTTGCAAGTTTAGATCGTGTCCCGCGTTGATGGTCAATCCCAGCTTTTTGGCAAGGTTGGCAGCTTCCACGAATGGGGCTACGGCGGCTTCGCGGTTTTTCTCGTAGCCGGAGGCATAAGGCTCGGTATAAAGCTCAACCCTGTCGGTGCCTGTTTGTGCGGCTGCGGTGACCAGGGCCGGGTCGGTATCGATGAAAATGCTTGTACGTATACCCGCATCTTTAAATTCGCCGATCACATCTTGTAAAAATGATTGGTGGGTTATGGTGTCCCATCCGGCATTTGATGTGATGGCTTCCGGCGAATCGGGGACCAGGGTCACCTGATGGGGCCTTACGGTCTTAACCAATTCGATAAATTTGGGGGTTGGATACCCTTCAATGTTGAATTCGGTTTTGATGATACCACGGATATCCAGCACGTCTTTGTAACGGATGTGGCGTTCATCGGGGCGTGGGTGAACGGTAACGCCGTCGGCGCCGAAAGCCTGCACATCAACGGCCGCTTTTAGCACGTCGGGAATATTGCCGCCGCGAGAATTGCGCAATGTCGCAATTTTGTTTATGTTGACACTTAATTTCGTCATAACCTGTAATGAAAAGTCAAATTGGTCAAAAGGCAAATAAAATCAACCAAAACGTTTGATTCTTTGTCGCAATAGAGGTAAATTTATGGTTGTACTATTTGCCTGAATCAATTCGGCAAAAATAGAAAGTATTTCCATATTCGTTGGTATGTTGGCAAAAGATTTGATTTCCGATATTATTCCCTCGTTAAAGACCTCCGATACCGGGCTCGATGCCCTTAACTGGATGGAAGTCTTCCGGGTATCGCATTTGCCGATTGTGAACAATACAATGTTCTTGGGGCTTGTGTCCGACATGGATATTTACGATTTGAACCGGGCAGACGAACCTTTGGGCAACCACCGCATTTCGCTAAGTAAGCCTTACGTGTATTATTATCAGCATATTTATGAAGTGGTAGAACTCGCATCCCGTTTAAAGTTATCGGTAGTACCGGTGCTCAACGAAAAAAAGGAGTATTTGGGAGTGATCTCACAAACCGATTTACTTCATCGCATGGCCGATCTGATCGCAGCCCATACGCCGGGCGGGATCGTGGAGTTGACCGTTTCGCCGCGTGATTATTCGCTTAGCGAGATTGCCAGAATTGTGGAAGACAGTGATGCGAAAATCCTTAGTTTGTATGTGAGGGAATTGGTTCCGAACAGTGAATTGGTTGTGTCGATAAAGCTTAACCGTACCGAAATACAGCCTGTGATGAGGGCGTTTGATCGGTATGGTTACAATATGAAGGCCACATTTGCCGGTGAGGATGGCGTGGATGAGATGGCACGTAAGAACTACGATGCCTTGATGAGATTCTTGGATATTTGATTTTGCCTTTTTATGGGGTTGATTGGGCTGCATAGGGTAATGATGTGGGGCATTTGCATGTTGGTTTTTATCGCATTTGCCGAAATATCCATGGCCAGTTCGCATAAGGACAAGGTTTCGAAGGAGCCGGATTCAGCAACAGAGAAAGTTGTTGTTCAGCAGATTAAAATATCGGGCAACAAAACAACCAAAGAGCGTATTATCATTAAGGAGTTGGCCTTTGGAATAGGTGACACGATTGATGCGGCACGGTTGGATGCGATGGCCGAAGAATCGAAAAACAATTTGCTCAATACCTCTCTTTTTAACTTTGTTTATATCAATTTTGTGCTCAATCCGAACAGAACCGTGGTATTTGATATAACGGTCGAAGAACGCTGGTACTTGTGGGCATTTCCGTTATTTGAGCAAAGCGACCGAAATGTAAGTTCGTTTATCAAAAACGGGAATTGGGATATGATGAATTACGGCATGTATATTCGTCGTGATAATTTTAGGGGGAGGCAAGAAACAGTTAAATTTCGTTTACTGACAGGCTATTCTACCCAATTCAGTTTGTCGTTCCAATCGCCCGAATACAAAGGAAAGGTTGGCTGGGGGGTACTTTTTCTTTACAACATGTTTGACCACGTGGCCGTTTCTACTATAAACGACAAGCCGGTTTATTTAAAGACCCCTGGGAACACACTCTATTCCACTAACCAGAACCAATTGTATCTTCAGTATCGTCACAATCTTTATTCAAGGCATCAGGTTGCGGTAAGCTATCAGCAAAACAGCATCTCCGATTCGGTAAGGATAATTAATCAGAACTTTTTAGGCTCAAATAGCCGTCGGAATTCTTTTGTCGAGCTTTCTTACATGTTTACCCATGACACCCGCGATAGTAAGGTCTACCCGCTCAAAGGTTTGCTCCAATCCATTACTTTAACAAAATATGGGCTTGGCTCAAAAAGCGAGGTCGATTATGCGAATGCAGTTGGACGGTTGAATTTTTACCAGCCAATTGGTAGCCGGTTTGATTTTGGTACTGAGTTCACCGGAGTGTGGGGGACCAATGGCGAAGTTCCTTATTTCAACAGGTTGGGGTTTGGCTATAAGGACAATATTGCCGGTTACGAATACCATGTGGCTGATGGGCCAACTTATGCGTTATTGAAAAATAGGTTTCTTTACGAGCTTGTCCCCACCAAGGTGAAGCATTGGGATTTTATTCCCCTAAGCAAATTCTCCAAGATCCACTATACGATCTACCTACGGGCGTTTTATGAATCAGGATATGTGTGGAATCAAAAAGGAGATATCTCGAACCAGTTGCTTAACAAATATTTGTATGGATATGGGGCAGGCATTGATCTTGTCACTTTCTACGACAAGGCATTTAGTTGCTATTATGCATTCAACAGCATTGGGCAGGGAGGGCTTTTTTTCAATTTGCTGTTTAAAATGTAACCAAAGCCCTATCTTTCTTTCTTCAATGCTTTTTCTTTTCGTTTTTCTTGCCAACTTCACGTTTTGTTATGCGGTATGATAAATTTTACCATACATAAAACATCGGTAAATGAAGATTGCTGTTTTTGGGAAACGGTTTGGACAAGATTTTAAGGATCGTTTTATCGAATTATGGGATGGCTTGAAACGTTACGATTGTGAATTGGTCGTGTTTAAACCCTTTAACCGTTTCTTGGCTGACGAGATGGGGATCAGGTTGCCGTTCGATGGTTCTTTTATCGATACAGAAGGATTAAAAGGTACCGACTTGGTATTGTCCATTGGAGGGGATGGAGCTTTTTTGGAGTCGGTAACTTATGTGCGTGATTTAGGCATCCCGATTGCGGGGATAAATAGTGGGCGGCTTGGTTTTTTGGCTGACATATCCAAAGAGGGGATTTCTGATATGTTGCCCCATATTTTTAAAGGAAGTTATAAATTACGTCAACTCGACTTATTAGAGATTTCTACTCCCGGTAACGACTTTGGCCCATTGAACTTTGCATTGAATGAATTAGCTATAACCAAACGGGACAATGCGTCGATGATAACCGTTCAGGCGTGGCTGAATGGCGAATTTTTAAATTCATATTGGGCAGATGGGCTTATTATTGCCACGGCCACAGGTTCTACCGCTTATTCGTTGAGTGTAGGAGGCCCCATTGTCCATCCCAATTCGCCGAATTTTGTGATTTCGCCCATTGCCCCGCATAATCTGACCGTAAGGCCGTTTGTTATTCCCAACCACATCGAAATAAAACTAAGCGTGAATGCACGTGGGGGAAAATTTCTGGCCTCTCTCGACTCGCGTAGTGTCGTGTTGGACGAAGGTACCGAAATAGTACTTAAGAAAGCCGGTTTTTGCGTCAACGTGCTGGAAATCGAGGGCCAAAGTTTTTACAATACACTCCGGAATAAGTTAATGTGGGGGATCGACAAACGAAATTGGAGTTAAAAGAACTTAAAAGGGCAATAAGTTTGTGGTTTTTAGGTTTTTATTCTGGAATAACAAGCAATTGCATTCAATTGGTTGAAATCAAGCTGGATAGGGGTGCCTTTTGGATTAAAGGAGTACCTTTTGTTTTTGTTGTGGTACGGAGCGCTCCAGTACGATAAATTTTTGTCAATTTGGTCTAGATTCTTAATTGAGCTTTTTTTAGTGTTCGTACGGCAAATGGCTGATAATTCCGATTAAATATTATTTTTGTGCACTTTATTTACCTCTAGTAAGTTAATGATTGGCAACCGGTCCTCAATCTACAATGAGCTTTCGACTATTTCTGCTGTTTCTGCGCAGAAAAAATGCCTATATGGTCCTATCATTTTAAAAGGGATTATGAGTAGGGTGTTGATTGTTTTAAGTGCATGTCTGTCTGCCAATGTTTTTGCACAAGATAGATTGGAACTCGGAGGGTTTTTAGGTACTTCGTATTACATGGGCGATCTAAACCCTGCCACACCTTTTAAGAATTCACATTTGGCATTGGGAGGATTTGCCCGTTATGCCCTATCGGATCGGTGGGCATTGAAAGGCACCGGAACAATTGGGGGACTGAGCGGCAGTTATCCTCAAAATGGGCTGCTCTTTGCTGTCGGTCCGGACGACACTTACAGTTTCAATCGCAAATTTGGAGATGTGGCACTCATGTCCGAATTCAATTTTTTGTCGTACGACCACCGCTTTTTATCCAATACCGTATTTACGACATATATTACAGTTGGTTTAGCATCAATTGTTTACAAGCGAAAAGAGAACCGTGGGGGCAATGAATCGCGTCCTACGGTTTTTGTATTATCTTTGCCGTTCGGTTTTGGTGTGAAATATAAAATCACAGAATGGATGCGTATTGGTGCCGAGTGGACCATGAGGAAAACATTCGTTGACGATTTAGATGATGCCGGGGCTACCACATCGGTCGATCCAACCGACCCTTACGGGTTCGGGACCAAAGAAATCAGTCACAACAATGATTGGTATTCGTTTGCGGGAGTTACTGTGTCGTTTAATATGCTAAAACGCCGAAGTTCTTGTAATGGAGGTTATTAGGAAAATATTTGTTTTATGTCGCTGAAGGAGCAACTGGTTAAAGAAAAGCTGCCCATCCATGTGGCGATCATCATGGACGGGAACGGTCGCTGGGCCAAAAAACGTGGGAATTCGCGCGTTTTTGGGCACAAGCACGGGGTCAACGCCGTGCGCGAAGTCACAGAAGCTTCGGCCGAGCTTGGAATTGGTTATTTGACCCTTTATGCTTTTTCGACCGAAAATTGGAGCCGGCCCAAAACCGAGGTGGATGCGTTAATGTCGTTGCTTGTTTCAACCATTAGCAGCGAAACTTCCACATTAATGAAAAACAATGTACGTTTGAACGTCATTGGATGTACGAGCAATATGCCTTCGAGGGTTATTGCCCAGCTTGATAAATGTATTGCCCAAACGGCCTCGAATACGGGATTGACGCTTACTTTGGCGTTAAGCTACAGTTCAAGATGGGAGATCCTGGATGCGGTAAAGCATATTGTGGCCGATACACGTCTTGGCAAACTTGATGAAGAACAAATCGATACGGCACTTTTCAGTTCTTACTTATCCACGGCTGGAATGCCCGATCCTGAATTAATGATCCGTACAAGTGGAGAGAATTGTATAAGCAACTTCCTTTTGTGGCAGCTTGCTTATTCTGAATTGTATTTCAGCCAAGTGCTTTGGCCCGATTTTAAGAAAGAAGACTTTTATGCAGCATTGGTCGATTTTCAGGGAAGAGAGAGACGTTTTGGAATGACCAGCGAACAACTAAAAAAGTAACTCAGGATGCAAAACCGTTTATTTTTCGCGCTTTTTGTATTATTGCTTCTTGCACCGATTTCTGTTCTTGCCCAGGTTGAATTGCCCAATGTCACCTACTCGGGAACTCCTAAAAAATACGAGATAGCCGACATTACCGTGTCGGGCGTACAAAACTATGATCCTGCCATATTGGTGAACCTCTCCGGCTTGCGTCGCGGGCAAGCCATACAAGTGCCCGGAGACGAAATCACCCAGGCCATCAAAAAATATTGGGATCATGGGTTATTTTCGAACGTAAAGATTTTGGCAACGAAGATCGAAGGTCGGCAAATCTATCTCGAGATCCAGCTCACCGAAAGACCGCGTTTGTCGGAGATCAAGTATTATGGTCTTAAAAAGAGCGAAATAGATGCTATTTCGGAAAAAGTGGCCATGATGAAAGGAAGCCAGGTCACCCCTTATTTGGTAAACAGGGCCGAGAAATACATTAAGGACCACTTTGTGGAAAAAGGCTTTTACAATACCGAGGTAAAAGTGTTCCAAAAAGACGATACGACCAAGGTAAACCAAGTGATCCTGGAAATTACCGTCGACAAAAAGGATAAGGTAAAGGTGAATGAACTGACTTTTGAAGGAAATGAGGTCCTGTCCGATTTTAAAGCCGGATGGGCCATGAAGAAAACCAATGCCAAGGGGAAGATTTACAATTTTTTCAGGACCAAGAAATTTGTGCAGGAAAAATATAAGGAGGATTTGATCGCCCTGATCGATAAATACAACGAAAAGGGTTACCGGGATGCCCACATCGTGTACGACTCTATTACGCGGAACGATGACAACACCGTCAATATTAAGATAAAAATAGACGAAGGCCTTAAATATTATTTTGGCGACATTACCTGGGTGGGCAATAGCATTTATCCAAGCGAGCTTTTGGCAAGCCAGCTGCGTATTAAAAAAGGCGATGTGTTCAACCAGAAACAGCTGGAAAAACGTCTGATGACCGATGAGGATGCTGTACAAAACCTATATAGTGACAATGGTTATCTTTTTTCGAACATCACGCCTGCCGAGATTAGCGTTGTCGGAGATACCATTGATTTGGAAATGAGGATTTACGAAGGTCCGCAAGCATCCATCAACAATGTTATTATCAAAGGCAATACCAAAACCCATGAGCATGTGGTGCGTCGTGAGATCAGAACAAAGCCGGGTGAATTGTTTAGTAAATCGGAGATAATCCGTACGGTGCGCGAATTGGCACAATTGGGTCATTTCGATCCTGAAAAGATATCGCCCGATGTTCAACCAAACCAAAGCGACGGAACTGTTGATCTGGTGTACAGCTTGGAGGAAAAGGCCAACGACCAGATTGAGCTCAGCGGAGGTTGGGGAGCTGGTATGTTTGTGGGTAGTTTGGGGTTGAAATTTACCAACTTTTCGGTGAGAAATATTTTTAACGGTGAAGCATGGAGACCCTTGCCCACTGGCGATGGCCAAACACTTTCGTTAAGGGCACAAACCAATGGGAGTTATTACCAAACCTATAGTGCCTCTTTTACAGAACCCTGGCTGGGAGGAAAGAAACCCAACTCATTAAGCCTTTCTGTTTATTATTCAAAGCAAACGGGCCTTAGCAGCAGTTACTACAATAATTACTATGGCGGCTATTATAGTGGCTACGGACAAACAAATACGAGCCAGTATATGAAAATATTTGGTTCGTCTGTCGGGTATGGGAAGCGGCTAAGCTGGCCTGATGACTTTTTCCAGATATATACGGAATTGAGTTATCAGTATTACAGTTTGAAAGATTGGGAAATGCTTTTCTTGTCGGATGGAAATTCAAATGTTTTGAGTCTGAATTTGACGTTGAGCCGAAATTCTATCGACAACCCATTGTACACTCGTTCTGGTTCTACCTTTTCAATAACTACTCAGTTTACACCGCCTTATAGCCTATGGAGCGATAAAGATTTCAAAAAACTTTCGAGCAATATTGAAAAAGGAAACGATGTCAGCGATAGCGAAAAAGAGCTTTATCAGTTCATCGAATACCATAAATGGAAGTTCAAGGGAGCAATATTCCAGCCGCTTGACAATAAGCGTAAATTGGTGGTTATGGGCAAATTCGAAGCCGGTTTTCTTGGATATTATAACGAATATGTTCGTTCTCCGTTCGAAAAATTTGTCGTTGGTGGAGACGGAATGTCGGGTTACAGTACATTTAGCAGTGAGACCATTGGCTTAAGAGGGTATGAAAATACCTCATTGACACCGCGTGGCCGTAACTCCAAAGGTTACAGTACCACCAACGGTAACATGTATTCAAAAATGACCCTGGAGTTGCGTTATCCTATTACCTTGCAGCCCTCGGCCACAGTCTATGCATTGGCATTTGCCGAAAGTGGGGATGCATGGGCCGAGTTCAAGGAATACAATCCGTTTCAAATGCACCGTTCCGCGGGTATGGGCTTGAGGATATACTTGCCGATCTTTGGATTGATGGGTATTGACTGGGGCTATGGGTTCGATAACGTGGCCAATTACCCAGGTGCGGGAGGGTCGCAGTTCCACTTTGTGATTGGCCAAAGTTTTTAATTTCTAAAAATTGGTTCAATTTTTGCTCATGTGGCATAAACCACTAATTTCGAAGTCATGAAACAGCTAGTTTTAAGTCCGGAGGTCACAATGAAAAGCCATCGGAATATTTTTTTGACACTATCGTTTGTTGCCATATTGGTATTTATGTCGTTTGTGGCGGGTGCGCAAAAGATCGCTTTTGTGGATACCGATTACATACTTAAACGGATTCCTGCTTATGAGGCGGCCCAGGAGCAGCTCAACCAAACCTCAAAACAGTGGCAGCAAGAGGTTGAAACACAGTTTCAGGCGGTTTCCAATTTGTACAAGGCGTATCAGACCGAAAACGTGTTTCTGTCGACAGAAATGAAGACCAAACGTGAAAACGAAATCGTAGAAAAAGAAAAGCAGGCTAAATTGCTGCAGCAAAAATATTTTGGTACCGAGGGTGAACTTTTTAAACGTCGCGAGGCATTGATAAAGCCGATACAGGACAATATTTATACGGCCATAACAACAATTTCGTCCGAGAAGGGATACGTGGCCGTGTTCGATAAGGCCAGCAAGGTGGGCGTGCTGTTTTCGGATCCCCAAATCGACATCAGTGACGACGTGCTTAAACAAATGGGCATTACCAAATAAATGAGGAACGATAAAGAGTCTTGGGCTCTTTTGTATAGAAAAATAACGGGCATCACCCATTAACAGTAATTATTCACTCATGAAACTTAAACTATTTATCATTTCACTTCTCTTTGTGGGAATGATGCCTCTTAAAGCCCAGCAAGGCTTGAAGTTTGGGCATATCGATACAGAGGAGATTTTTAAAGCGCTTCCCGAAATGGCGGTGGTCGAAAAAACATTGGAAGAAGAGTACAAAAAGCAGGAAACGCAGTTGACCGCTCTTCAGGAACAATTAAAGGCCAAGCAAGAAGCTTATGTCAAAGATATAAAAACATTGTCGCCGGAGATTAAATCGGAGCGTGAGAAAGAATTGATGGACTTTAACCAGCGAATCCAAAATTTCTACACTTTGGCACAGCAACAGATTCAGGCGAAGCAACAGGAGTTGCACGCACCTTTGGTAAAGAAAGTAGAACGAGCAATTCAGGAAGTGGGTGACGAGAACGGGTTTATTTATATTATTGAAAAAGAAGCCGGGTTGGCCGTTTACAGCTCGAATAAAAGTATTGACGTGGCTCCTTTGGTAAAAGCAAAACTTGGGATTAAAGCTCAGTGAATTAAATTGTTAGTGTTGAAATAAATAAATTGAAAATATATGAAATCGATGAAATACTTTGTTACTGCATTGTTTGTGTTTATTGGGATGTCTGCTTTTGCCCAGGAACTTAAGTTTGGCCATATTGATGTACAAAAACTTATTACCGAATTGCCCGAGAAAATAGAGGCCGACAAAGCTTTGCAGAAAGAAGCTACAAACTTGCAGAATAACCTGAAAGTCATGTCGGAAGATTTGGATAAAAAATATACCGAATACATGGCGCAACGTGATACTTTACCTGAATTGATCCGTGTGACCAAGGAAAAAGAGATACAGGATTACGATCAGCGTATCCGCAATTTCAGTACATTGGCCCAGCAAAACCTTCAGCAAAAAGAACAGCAACTGCTGCAGCCAATCATTGAGAAAGCCCAGAAGGCAATTGATGAGGTAGGTGCAGAGCAAGGATTGATCTATATTTTTGATGTCAGTTCAAAAGTGGTGATCTATCATTCTGCAAAAAGCATGGATTGCGAACCCTTGGTGAAAGCTAAGCTTGGAGTGAAATAAATTCGCAAAACTTCGATAATTTTATGGGGGGTGCCTTTGGTACCCTCTTTTTTTGATACATATTATGCAAGTCGCGGGACCTATTGGTGTTTTTGATTCTGGTTATGGAGGGTTGACGGTGTTGGAAAGCATTATTGCTAAATTGCCGCAATACGACTATATCTATTTGGGTGACAATGCGCGTACCCCTTATGGCAACCGTTCGTTCGATGTGGTTTATGCTTACACCCTCGAAGCAGTACAATGCCTGTTCGCCAAAGGAGCCCATCTGGTGGTTCTGGCTTGTAATACAGCTTCGGCCAAAGCACTACGCACCATCCAACAGGTCGATTTGCCAAAGATCGATCCTTCGCGCAGGGTGTTGGGCGTGATCAGGCCCAGTGTAGAGCAAATCGGTTCGCTCACCCTGACGGGACATGTGGGGGTGTTGGGTACCGTAGGAACAGTCCAATCGGAATCGTACCCTATGGAAATTGCAAAGTTATATCCTGATGTCAAGGTAACCCAGGAAGCTTGCCCCATGTGGGTGCCGCTTGTCGAGAACGGCGAAGCGGGCGGCGAAGGAGCCGATTATTTTGTGAAGAAGAATTTAGACCGGCTTTTCCTTGCCGATCCAATGATCGATACGGTCGTTTTGGGATGCACCCATTATCCGTTGTTGCTGGACAAAATCGATCGATATTTGCCCGATCATGTGAACGTGGTGGCTCAAGGAGAGATCGTGGCCCGTAGCTTGAAGGATTATTTAGTCCGTCATCCCGAAATGGATGGGAAATGTTCGAAAAACGGAACGGTGAAGTTCTATACCACCGAAAACGAAGGAAAATTCAGGCAAGCTGCCGGAATTTTCCTAAACCGCCATATTGATGTGGACCGTATTGTCCTTTGATTATTGTTTTTTTTCCGGAGTATCTTCATTATACCAACTGGCATACATCAAATAATTATTGGCAATTTTGTCGATCATTTCTTTGGTTTGTGCGGGTTCGATGTCTTTTACCTTTTTGGCCGGAACACCTGCGTAAATACTGCCCGGTTCCACGACGGTTCCGCTCAGTACCAGTGAATTGGCGGCAATTATCGAATTACTGCCGATAACCGCATGGTCCAAAATGGTTGCTCCAATGCCCACCAGCACATTATCTTCTATTTTTGCACCGTGGATGCAAACATTATGGCCAATGGACACGTTGTCGCCGATTTCAATGGTCGATTTTTGGTATAAAGTGTGGAGTACGGCCCCGTCCTGAACGTTTACTTTTTTGCCTATCCTTATTGAGTTTACATCACCGCGCAATACGGCATTGAACCACACCGAGCTGTCGTCGCCTATTTCCACATCCCCTACAATGGTGGCGTTTTCCGATAAATATACGTTGTTCCCAATTTTTGGGGTAAATCCTCTGATTGTTTTGATTAGTGCCATCGCTTTTTTTGCAAAAATAGAAGTTATCGCCCAATCTGATGGTGCAGGAAAAGGATTTCTTATCCGGAATTTATCTAAATAGGTTATCCGGACTTTGTTTTCGCAAAAAATGTGAATAAACCTTTAATTCGTCAATCTCTTGATAGGGCATAATGGCTATTTTTGCCACGGCTAAAAAAACCAGGGTATTTTGCCTTGGTGCTGAAGACGGGTTACATGATTTTTAAAATAGAATGATGGGACGATCGAGAGTTATTGAGAGAGACGAGGTCGTGGTGCGTTTTAGCGGTGATTCGGGCGATGGGATGCAGCTGACCGGTACGTTATTTTCACACGCTTCGGCCATTTATGGTAACGATATTTCTACTTTTCCCGATTATCCGGCCGACATCCGTGCCCCTCAGGGGAGTATTGGCGGCGTATCGGGCTTTCAGGTACATTTGGGTAGTTCGGATATATTTACGCCGGGCGATTATGCCGATGTACTGGTGGCCATGAACCCTGCCGCTTTAAGAGCCAATGTGAGGTGGATGAAACCGGGCGGGACCGTGATCGTGGATATCGATTCGTTCGAAGAAAAAAATCTGGCTAAAGCCGGATATAAAACTGCCGATCCTTTCGTTGAAGAAAAGCGTGATGACCTTCAAATCATAAAGGTGTCCATTACCGGCCTGACCAAAGAAAGCCTCAATGAGATGGGTCTGGATACCAAAAGTATCTTACGCAGTAAAAACATGTTTGCGCTGGGTCTGGTATGCTGGTTATTTGACAGGCCGTTGGACTATCCACGGTCATATATACGGAAAAAATTTGCCAAGAATCCGTTGGTGGTTGATGCCAACCTTAAAGTATTACAAGAAGGTTATGATTATGGACTGACCATACAGGCCATTGCGCCATCGTACCACGTCACAGCTGCCGAAATAAAGAGGAAAGGGCATTATCGCAACCTTAACGGCAACATCGCTGTGGCATGGGGTTTTTTGGCTGCGGCCGAAAAGAGCAATTTGAACCTGTTCCTGGGCTCTTATCCAATTACCCCAGCTACGGAAATATTGCAGGAATTAAGTGCCCGTAAGGATTTGGGAGTAAGGGTTTTTCAGGCTGAAGATGAAATTGCGGGCATATGCACGGCCATCGGTGCAAGTTTTGCGGGCCATTTGGGCATTACTACCACATCGGGGCCCGGATTGGCACTGAAAGGCGAAGCCATTGGCCTGGCGGTGATGGCCGAATTGCCTTTGGTGGTGGTGAATGTGCAACGTGGCGGCCCATCTACGGGGCTTCCCACCAAGACAGAACAGAGCGACCTGTTCCAGGCGCTTTATGGTCGGAACGGCGAGAGCCCTGCAGTGGTAATTGCAGCCAGTAGCCCTGTAAATTGTTTCGATTTTGCTTACATGTCGGCAAAAATTGCATTGGAGCATATGACGCCGGTAATTTTGCTTTCCGACGGCTTTCTGGCTAATGGTACAGAACCTTGGCGCATTCCAGATATGGATGAGTTTCCTCCGATTAATCCGCCTATCATCAAAGAACCTGCCGAAGGATGGTCGGCCTATAGGCGAAGTACCGATACGTTGGTGCGTTCGTGGGCCATTCCCGGAACACCCGGATTGCAACATCGCTTGGGTGGTTTGGAGAAAGATTACCATACCGGTGCCGTATCGCACGATGCATTGAACCACCAGAAGATGGTCGATACACGCGAAGCGAAGGTGCAGGGAATTGCTGGCTTTATCCCGGAGCAAGAAGTGTTTGGTCCCAAAGATGCCGATTTGCTGGTGGTTGGATGGGGTGGGACCTATGGGCATCTGCAAACTGCCGTCGATATCATGAACGGAAGAGGCCATAAAGTGGCTCTTGCACAGTTTAATTACATCAATCCGTTGCCCAAAAACACACATGCCGTGTTGGGCAAATATCCCAAGGTCGTGGTGTGCGAATTGAACCTTGGGCAGTTTGCCGGTTACCTTCGGATGAAATTTCCCGACATCAATTATTTACAATATAATAAAGTGCAAGGCTTGCCATTTACAAGTTCCGAGTTAGTCGACCACTTCACGAAAATATTGGAGGCACGTTAACCATGGCTGAACTGACATATACTGATTTTAAGAGCGACCAGAACGTGCGTTGGTGCCCCGGCTGTGGTGACCACGCTATTTTGAATTCCGTACAAAAGGTAATGGCCGATTTAGGGTACAAGCAGGAGGAAGTAGCCGTGATTTCGGGTATTGGTTGCTCGTCGCGCTTTCCTTACTACATGAACACGTATGGCTTTCATACCATCCATGGTCGTGCGTCGGCAGTCGCATCGGGCGTAAAAGCAGCCAATCCGAAGTTAAAGGTGTGGCAGATTACAGGTGATGGCGATGCTCTGGCTATTGGTGGTAACCATTTTATCCATGCGGTACGACGTAATTTGGATATCAACATTATCTTGTTCAACAATCAAATCTATGGGTTGACCAAAGGGCAATATTCACCCACGTCCAAGCGAGGGTTCGTGTCGAAAACATCACCACACGGCACCATTGAGTACCCGTTCCGTCCGGGGGAGCTCACTATTGGGGCGCGTGGCCATTTCTTTGCGCGTACCGTTGACAAAGAATTGAAATTGACGGTGGACGTGCTCCGCGAGGCAGCCCGGTTTAATGGGACATCGGTGGTGGAAGTATTACAGAACTGTGTCATTTTCAACGATCGTACCCATGAAGTATTGACTGAAAAGGGATCTAAAGATGATCGTACCATTATTTTGGAGCACGAGAAGCCTATGATTTTCGGAAACAATTGGGAAAAAGGGTTAAGAATGAACGGGATGAACCTGGAAGTGGTTGAGATAGGTCAAAACGGGATATCCGAAGACGGTTTGCTGGTCCACGATGTTTCTACGGTCGATCCATCCATTCATCTGAAGCTGGCCAACATGGAATATCCCGATTTCCCTGTGGCGCTTGGCGTGATAAGGGCCGTGCCCGATTTGACTTACGATGCTGCCATGGCAACGCAAATTGCCGACGTGCAGGCCAAATCGAACGTGAAATCGTTTAGGGACTTGGCTTTTTCCGGTGATGTATGGGAAGTAAAATGACCGTTTGCGTTAAAAAATATCGAAAAGGAACCCTGCCACATGGGTTCCTTTTCTTTTATGGGTAAATTGCGGATGCGAATTTGGAACGGTAAATAATGTCAACAAGAAAAATAACGGCATCGGGCTATATTAACGAGTTGCGGCACTCGCTTGAAGGCGATGTGCTTGACGATATGGCAACACGGCACATTTACAGTACCGATGCGTCGGCTTACCAGGAAATGCCCGTCGCTGTGGTTCTTCCCAAAAATGAAGCCGATATAGCCAAGTTGATACATCTTGCCAACAAACATCGTCTTCCGCTGATTCCACGCGGAGCAGGTACATCGTTGGCCGGGCAAGTGGTGGGCAACGGAACGGTGGTGGATGTGTCGCGTTATATGAACCGGATTCTTGAGGTAAATGTCCCGGAGCGTTGGGTGGAGGTAGAACCCGGTGTGGTCTTGGATGAACTCAACGTTTATCTTCGTTCGTACGGGTTGTTCTTCGGTCCCGAAACGTCTACCTCAAACCGTTGCACAATTGGTGGCATGGTAGGCAATAATTCGTGCGGGAGCCGTTTGTTGGTGTACGGTAGTACCCGCGACCATTTGTTGCAGGTCAGTGGCTTTTTGGCCAATGCCGATCACGTTTCGTTTATGGCATTGGACGAGGTACGGTATTATTCCAAATTAAGATCCGATACGTTCGAAGGACAGATTTATAATTCAATTCACCGTATTTTATCGGATAAAGAAAACCGTGTCGAAATCGAGCGCGAGTTTCCCCGTCCGGACATCAAACGTCGAAATACGGGATACGCCATCGATTTATTGGCAAGAACAATGCCGTTTGAAAATGGAGGCGAACCGTACAACTTGTGCAAATTGATTGCCGGCAGTGAAGGAACTCTCATGTTCGTTACTCGTATTCGGTTGAACCTTTTACCGTTGCCTTCCCCTCATTACGGCTTGTTGTGTGCCCATTTCGGTTCGCTGGACGAAGCCCTTTCGGCCAACCTTATTGCTTTGGGGCATGGCCCTACGGCAGTGGAACTGATGGACAAAACGGTATTGGATTTAACGAAGGGGAACATTGTGCAACGGAAAAACCGTTTTTTTATTGACGGTGATCCTGCGGCCCTGCTCTTGGTGGAATTTAATGCAGAGTCGGACACCGCGATCGATCTCATGGTCCAACATCTTGTGGAAGAATTTCGGACGAAAGGGTTGGGATATGCCTATCCGTTGCTTAAAGGAGGAGAGATCGGCAAGGTGTGGGCACTCCGCAAAGCTGGTTTAGGGGTGTTGTCGAATATGCCCGGTGATGATTTTCCTGTACCTGTCATTGAGGATACCGCTGTGCATCCCGGTGAAATGGCCGGCTATTTGGTCGACATTGGGCAAATGCTGGCCAAACATGGCAAGTCGTGTGTGTATTACGGCCACGTGGGTACCGGCGAACTCCATTTACGGCCGATACTGAACATGAAACGCCCGGGCGATGTGGTCCTCTTTCGCACCATTGCTGAGGAAACGGCAGGTATCGTCAAAAAATACAAAGGTTCGTTAAGTGGCGAACATGGAGACGGACGTTTGCGCGGCGAGTTTATCCCATTGATGATAGGGCCTAAAAATTACCAATTTCTAAAAGAGATCAAACGGACGTTTGACCCCAATGGCATTTTTAATCCTGGAAAAATTACCGATACACCGCCAATGGACACGCACATGCGGTATAATGCCAGTGTGAACAACCTGGTAACTGCCGCTTTTCGTTGGCCCGTTTCGGGAGGTTTGGTGCAGGGTGCCGATAAATGCAACGGTTCGGCCGATTGTCGTAAAAGCCAAATAATCGGGGGGGGAATGTGCCCCAGTTTTATGGCCACAAGAAACGAAGAGCATACTACACGTGCGCGTGCCAACATGCTAAGGCTGTTTTTGTCCCGGGGACTGGATGGCGGAACCCGATCGTTGGACGAAGTGAAACATGTACTGGATCTTTGTTTGATGTGCAAAGCCTGTAAAGCCGAATGCCCTTCGAATATTGACCTGGCCAGGTTAAAAATGGAGTTCCTTAACCATTACCGGCAAAAGCAAGGATTGTCGCTTCGCGATAAGCTGTTTGCCTATCAGCCCCGGATAATGGCATTTGCGTCATATTTTCCCCGGATTGCCAATGCCGTTATCCGTTCGAACTGGTTTCGGCTTTTTATGGCGGCAACCGTAAAAACACACCGTAACGCTATTTTCCCCAAAGTAGCCGAAAAGACGTTCCGTAAACTGGCAGTCGAAGACCCCCAATGGAATGGATCGCCCAAACGTGTGTGGCTGTTCGTGGATGAGTTTACCAATCTGCACGAGCCGGAACTGGGCATTGCCACCATCCGTTTGTTCGAACGGTTGGGTTATGCCGTGCGATTGGCCCCCAACGTGGAGAGTGGCCGGACATATATGTCGAAAGGATTGCTGGATAACGCGAAGAAGCTTGCCGAACGTAATGTTTCCATCCTATCCCGTCTTATCACGTCCGATGTGCCGTTGGTGGGTATTGAACCGTCGGCGATTTTAAGTTTCCGTGACGAGTATCCCGATCTGGTGGGAAATGCTTTGGCCGGTGAGGCTTGGGGGTTGGCAGGATCGGTGTTTACGGTCGAAGAATTTTTGTGGCGCGAAATAGAAAGGGGTGCGATTCTTCGCAGCCAGTTCACCAATAGGCACCGTGAAGTGTTATTCCATGTGCATTGTGCCCAGAAAGTGTTGAGCGATGCATCGATTACCCAAAAGCTTTTGAGTTTTCCCGAAAACTATACGGCCAAAGAGATCAAAAGCGGATGCTGCGGAATGGCCGGTTCGTTTGGCTATGAAGCGGAGCATGCCGTTTTGGCAATCCAGATAGGGGAAATGGCGTTGTTCCCGGCCGTGAGGAACAGTGCAAGTTCGGTTGTTGTGGCTGCATCGGGTACCTCGTGCAGGCATCATATCGGACAACATACGCATCGTGTGGCCGAGCATCCCGTCATGGTGCTTTTCGATGCGCTGTTATAGATGCGTTGATGTCCGTAACCGTTGTTTTTTCTGTGTTTCGACGGAGTTAAACCATGTTGTAAATCATCATTTTTAAATGAGGCTATCGTTAATTTAGTTTCAAAGTAAACGGTTGTGCGCCGTTGGTCTTTTGCCTAAATTATACGAACAAAAACATAAAAAACACAAGCAGTTATGGACAGTCGCATGGTCGAGTTTATGGAATCGGTGCGGAAGAAGAACCCGGGAGAGGCCGAGTTCCTTCAAGCAGTTCAGGAAGTGGTCGAAACAGTTTGGGGTTTTTACATCGACAACCCGCAATACCAGAAGGTCCGTATTTTGGAACGGATAACCGAGCCCGAAAGGACCATCATTTTTCGTGTGCCCTGGGTCGATGACCGTGGCGAGGTACAGGTGAACCGTGGCTACCGGGTGGAATTTAACTCGGCCATTGGACCGTACAAAGGAGGCTTACGCTTTCACCCAAGCGTGTCGCTCAGCAGCTTGAAATTTTTGGGATTTGAACAAACATTCAAAAATAGCTTAACCTCGCTGCCCATGGGTGGGGGCAAGGGCGGTTCCGATTTTAGCCCCAAAGGAAAGTCCGACAACGAGATCATGCGTTTTTGCCAGGCCTTTATGGCCGAATTGTTCCGCCACATTGGCCCTAATACCGACGTCCCGGCAGGGGACATTGGGGTGGGAGGACGTGAAATAGGCTACCTGTTCGGGATGTACAAAAAGCTTCGCAACGAATTTACCGGCGTACTTACCGGTAAAGGCCTTGATTATGGCGGAAGCCTGATCCGTCCCGAAGCAACTGGTTTCGGGGCCATTTATTTTGTGCGTGAAATGCTGGCCACCAGGGGCGATACCATCAAAGGCAAAACCGTGGCTTTATCGGGATTCGGCAATGTGGCATGGGGCGCAGCCCTTAAAGCGGTCGAGCTGGGAGCTAAAGTAGTGACCATCTCAGGTCCCGATGGGTATGTGTACGATGAAAAAGGCCTGAACGCCGAAAAGATCGATTATATGTTGGAGCTGCGTGCATCGAACCAGGATATTGTGCAGCCTTATGCCGAGCGTTTTGGTGCGTCTTTCCATGCAAGTAAAAAACCCTGGGAGTGTAAGGTTGATATTGCCATTCCGTGCGCCATTCAAAACGAGCTTGACGAGAACGACGTTAAAATACTCATTGCCAACGGTTGCAAGCTCATTGCCGAAGCGTCTAACATGGGATGTACTGCCGAAGCCGCTTTCCTTGCATCTGAAAAGATCATGTTTGCGCCAGGTAAGGCAGTCAACGCAGGAGGTGTGGCCACGTCGGGCCTTGAGATGTCCCAAAACAGTTTACGCATGACCTGGACAAGTCAGGAGGTTGATGACCGTTTGAACCAGATCATGGTCAACATCCACCAAACTTGTTTGCGTTATGGGGCCGAATCCGGAGGTAAGGTAAACTACATCCGTGGCGCCAATATCGGGGGCTTTGTGAAAGTGGCCGATGCCATGCTGGCACAAGGAGTCGTGTAGCCACGTTGCATTGGATTATTTGGTTATGTAAACGCAGCCGGGTCTTTGACACCAGGCTGTGTTTTGTTTTCCATCTGGCACAAATTCCCGGACATGTCATCTTTGCGGACGATTAGGATTTCCCGATGTGTATCCGGGTTAATTTGGGTTTATTCGATATTTTTGCCACAAAAAATGCTTGTCGATACCCATTCGCACATTTACGCTGCCGAATTTGATGCCGACAGGGCACAAATGATGGAACGTGCCAAAGCCAACGGCGTATCGTTGGTTCTAATGCCCAATATCGATAGTCGGTCGATCGATGCGATGCACCAGGTGGAAAAGGATTTCCCTAATTGCAGGTCAATGATGGGACTTCATCCCACATCGGTGAAAGAAGATATGGAACAGGAGCTGAAGATAATCGAATCTCATTTGTTTTCAAGGCCGTATTACGGCGTGGGAGAAATAGGGATCGATCTGTACTGGGACAAGACTTTTAAAGACAGGCAAATGGAAGCCTTTCGGGTGCAATTGCAATGGGCACAAAAATTGTCACTCCCAGTGGTCATCCATTGCCGTGAAGCGTTTCCCGAAGTATTCGGGGTTGTCGATTTGGTCCACGATTCCAGGTTGAGAGGGGTGTTCCATAGCTTTGGCGGTGGTGTGGATGAGCTAAAACGGATTGCCGAATACAAAACGTTTAAAATAGGGATCAACGGGATCGTGACGTTTAAAAAGAATATATTGCCAGAGGTCCTGTTGCACGCCGACAGTTCATTGGTACTGGCCGAAACCGATGCGCCTTATTTAGCGCCCCATCCGCACCGGGGCACGCGTAACGAGCCTGGTTACGTAAAACTGGTTGTGCAAAAGTTGGCGCAAGTTTATGATATGCCGTTCGATGAGATGGTCCGGGTACTGGGGCAAAATACCAAAGCGATTTTTAACGTGTAAGTCATGCCGGCAAAAATATTGATTATCTATACAGGAGGGACCATCGGAATGGTTAAGGATCCCGAGACCAGTTCGTTGGTACCGTTCGATTTTGAACGGATCGTTGAAAAGGTTCCCGAACTGAAAGCTTTTGATTTTCAGGTGTCGGTTACCACATTCCATCCGCTTGTCGATTCGTCGGATATGGAACCTGCAATCTGGGGACGTATGGCACTTTTAATCGAGAAAAGTTACGATGAGTACGACGGCTTTGTAATTTTGCATGGAACTGATACCATGGCTTTTTCTGCAAGTGCCCTCAGTTTTATGTTGGGAAATCTGCACAAACCGGTTGTTTTTACAGGAAGCCAACTACCCATGGGGACCATCCGCACCGATGGCAAGGAAAACCTTGTGACGGCGCTTGAGATTGCTGCCGCTAAAAAGAATAACCATGCATTGGTGCCCGAAGTGTGTATCTTTTTTCAGGATAAACTTTACCGGGGCAACCGGACAACGAAATACAACGCCGAAAATTTTAGGGCATTCCGTTCTGATAATTATCCCGCATTGGCCGAAAGTGGCTTGTCCATCCGTTACAATTACCCTTATATACGATATGGAGATGTGAACGGAAAGTTAAATGTAGCTACCAAAATGGACACAGGAGTGGGACTGTTAAAGATTTATCCCGGCATTAGCAGGCAATTTGTCCACGCGGTACTGAATACTTCCGGATTGAAAGCATTGGTGCTGGAAACCTTCGGATCGGGAAATGCACCTACTGCACCGTGGTTTTTGAACGAGATCGGAGATGCCTTGAGGCGAGAGATCATTATATTGAATGTGACACAATGCATTGCGGGTAGCGTGGAGATGCTTCGTTACGAAACAGGTATCCATCTGCACGAAATGGGTGTAATGAGCGGAAGGGATATCACCACCGAGGCTGCGATCACAAAATTGATGTTCCTGTTGGGTAACAGTCAAAATACGGACGAAATAAAAAATAACCTGAACAAGGCCCTCCGTGGCGAGATCAGCGAATGACTTATCTTTATTTCTGGGTTTTGATATCTTCTTTCCGGCCGATCATGGTTTTATGGGGTAATTAAAAACGGGCGGGGATTATTTAGACGCTGTTAAGACGGCGTTGGTCACTGCCGTGCTTGGCTTCGTCTTTTTGTTATTGGTTCGAGGGTGGTTCTTTTTTATATTTATGGTTCTTTAAGCCGCCTATGATCCATTTTTACAGAGTATTCCTTGTTCTTATCTGTTTTGTTTCGCCTACGCTGACCAAAGGCCAGCGCCTGGTCGACATAATCAATCAAGCGGAACGGGCGGTGTTATCCGTTAAATGCATGTCGGCAAGCGGGGCGACGATAAACGAAGGTTCAGGTTGCGTGGTTAGTTCCGATGGCATTGCACTGGTTTCGGCATCGACTCTTTTCTCGGGAGATTCAATTCTGATCGAGACCCGCAGCAATCGAAAATTCGGGGTTCTTTCGGTTCTTCAGGTACACCCTTTGGCCAATTTGGCGTTGGTCAAACTAAATATTGGCCGAACACGTGATTTACCATACCTGCTCCCAAGCAAAACGATTTTTGGGGAAGGGCAGGAGGTGGTGGTTTTTGGCCACGAAAGAGATGTGGAAGATGGGGTGGAATTTGGGAGGATCGTTTCACTGAAAAACTTTGTTTTTTTCAATCGTTTAGGAACGATTTCGGTGAAGGCTACGTCCAAGTCGATAGGGGCACCGGTCGTTAACAGCCGGGGTGAAATGGCCGGCATTCTTTGTGCGTTGGAGACAGCAAAGCCTGCATTGGTTCTGGATAGTAAGCTGGTGAACGATACCAATTGGATTAATATTGGGATGGACTACGACCAATTAAAGTCCAATGTCCGGCGATCGTTGTTTAGCCCCGATTTGAACGACGGCATCCAACGGATGCTTGTTGGAGAGTATGAACTGTCTGCTCGGTCATTGTCCGGATACATTCGCATTAATCCTACTTATGCCAACGTTTATACGTTAAGGAGTTATGCCCGGTACATGTACAAAAACACATACGGTAGTCGCGAGGACTTGGTGCAATCGAAAAAATTGTATCCACAAGGTTTTTTGCCGTACTATTTTGAGGCTCAATATTGCTTTGCCGAGAATAAGAAAGAAGAGGCGCTTCTTAATTATTCGATCTGTTTAGAGAAGAAGCCCAATTTTGCTTATGCATTGGTAGAGCACGGGAGGCTTTTGTATTCGCTGAAGAAGAATCTGGAAGGGGCTTATGCCGATTTTTTGAATGCAACATTGTCGGACACGACTTATGGGGCCGGTTACTACGAAAAAGCAAGGTTTGTGCTACAACATTTTGAGGACAAACGGTCGGCGACCAAAGATCTGGATAATGCCATCCGGCTCGATCCGAATTTGCCGGGCATATTTACTATCCGGGGGACGACGCTGATAGAAGGGCAAAACTATTTGGCGGCCATTGCGGATTTTGACAAAGCGTTGGAGAGGGACAAAACCGATATGTACGCGCTGTTTAACCGGGGTGTGGCCGAATATAATTTGGGGATGAAGGATAAAGCCTGTAAAGATTGGCAAACAGCGGCCAACTTAGGGCATTTTAAAGCCGTCAGATACATATCGAGATATTGTGGCAACAGCGGCAGATAATGTCTGTTGTGGTTGAGCACGGGAAGGTCGGGGATTGTCTGAAAAGGAACAACTTCCCGCCAAGATTCAGAAGATTATGTGTTGGTCATCGGATTTTTATAGTTGCGTATTTTGTATGGACGGTTCGGGCTATTTTTCAGAAACCTCTTTGCCTTTTGCATCCACAGCAACGGGATTCTCTACTTTTTCGTTGGTAATGGCCAGGCTTAGCACCTCACGTATCTCATCGACATATTTGAACTCCAACCCTTCAAGATAGGCCGGGTTGATTTCCGATACGTCTTTTTTGTTTTCCCCCGAGAGAATAATCCGTTTGATCCCGGCTCTTTTTGCCGCCAAGATTTTCTCTTTTATGCCGCCAACAGGCAACACTTTACCTCGGAGTGTGATTTCGCCGGTCATGGCCGTTTCTTTAGCCACCTTCTTTTGCGAAAAGACCGATGCAAGTGAGGTAACCAATGTGATGCCCGCCGAGGGGCCATCCTTGGGAATTGCTCCTTGCGGTACGTGAATATGTATGTTCCATGCATCAAATACCTCGGGTGAAAGATCTATCAAACCGGCGTGTGCCTTTAGATATTCCAATGCCAAAATGGCCGATTCTTTCATTACATCGCCCAAATTGCCGGTGAGGGTGAGCTTCCCATTGCCCTTGCTGAGACTGCTTTCGACAAATAGGATCTCGCCGCCCGCAGCGGTCCATGCTAAACCGGTCACCACACCGGCATGGTGGTTGTCCATCCATCTATCCTTGCTGAAACGTTCAACGCCCAGATATTCGTTCAGTTGGGCAATCCCTACGCTTTTGGGGAATTTCTTTTTCGACGCAATCTTAAGGGCCACTTTGCGAAAAAGCCGGGACAACGTTTTGTCGAGTTCGCGCACGCCCGATTCATGGGTATAATGCTCAACGATGTATGATATTGTTTCGGCGGGGAGGCTGATTTGCTGTTTTTTTATACCATGGTTTTCTGCCGCTTTGGGAATGATGTGGCGGGTGGCAATCTCAACTTTTTCTTCCAAAATGTAACCCGAGACATCGATGACCTCCATCCGGTCAAGCAACGGAGGGGAGATCGTGGCCAATGAGTTGGCCGTAGCAATGAACATGACTTTCGAAAGATCGAAGTCAACGTCCAGAAAATTATCGTGGAAGTTGGTGTTTTGTTCCGGGTCGAGCACCTCGAGGAGTGCGCTTGACGGATCACCGTGAAAGCTGGCACTGATCTTGTCAATTTCGTCAAGGATAAATACTGGGTTTGACGACCCCGCTTTTTTAATGTTCTGGATGATACGGCCGGGCATTGCCCCAATATATGTCTTGCGATGGCCGCGGATCTCAGCCTCGTCGTGCAATCCGCCAAGCGACATGCGCACGTACTTGCGGCCCAATGCTTCGGCCACCGATTTGCCCAATGATGTTTTCCCCACCCCCGGAGGTCCCGCCAAACAGATGATGGGCGATTTGAGGTCGCCTTTCAGTTTTAGTACGGCCAAATGTTCAAGGATACGTTCTTTTACTTTTTCAAGACCAAAATGGTCACGGTCCAAAACCTTTTCGGCATGCGAAAGGTCAAAATTATCGGTGGTGCATTCGTTCCATGGCAAATCGAGTAACGTTTGGAGATAGTTGTATTGTACCGAATATTCAGGGCTAACGGGGTTTAACCGCTTTAATTTTTCCGTTTCTTTCTCGAATGTGTCGGCTACATCTTTTGTCCATTTCTTAATAGTTGCCTTTTTTTTGAGGTTCTCGATTTCCACGTCAACGGGGTTGCCTCCCAATTCGTTTTGGATGGTCTTTAGCTGTTGGTTAAGGAAATACTCGCGTTGCTGTTGGTCCAGATCGGTTTTTACTTTGGCCTGTATATCGTTTTTGAGTTCCAGTAGTTGCAAATCCTTTACCAGCACTTCCAGCAAAAGCATGCCACGGGCCTGAAGATCGTCGCAACCCAGAAATTTTTGTTTCTCGGTCGTGTTGGTATCGGTATTGGCACAAATGAAATTGATGAGAAAGGTCGGATTCTCGATGTTCTTAATGGCAAATGCAGCTTCAGGGGGCAAATGGTGCGATAGTTTTACAATGCGCAACGACAGGTCTTTCAGCGAGCTTACCAGAGCATCAAACTCCCGTTGCTGTTCCTGTGCGGGGTGGATGTCCACCAGCGGACTGACTTTTGCGTACAGGTAGGGCGTATTGGTCACAAGCTCGTTGATGCTGAACCGGCGTTTGCCCTGGATAATGACCGATGTGGTATTGTCGGGCATCTCAAGCACTTTTATCACTTTGGCCACCGTGCCTGTTGCATGGAGTTGGGCAAGGGAGGGATCCTCCGTTTGGGGATCGATTTGTGCGACCGTGCCGAAAAAACCTTTGCTTTCAAGAACGTCCTGGATAAGTTTTTTTGACTTATAGCGGCCCAGGGTAATAGGGATAATGATGCCCGGGAACAAGACCGTATTGCGCAACGGAAGGATCGGAAGGATTTCCGGAATTTCCAGATCGTTGTTGGATACGTCGTTGTCGTTCGCCACAAGGGGGATTGGATTGGATGAGTGGTCGTCTTGGTCAGTGATGGTGATGTCCGTCAGTGAGAGCTTGATTTTTTCCATTGCGATGTTGCGTTATCGAATTCCTGTAAGACTGTGTAACGGATTGGAATTTACGAACAAAAAAAGCCCCGGTGCAACCGAAGCTTCTATTTTGTGGAACCGAAGAACATGAGTTATTTCTTGCGGTTGTCAAAGTGCTTTTGGTAACGGTTCATGAATTTGTCCACACGGCCGGCGGTGTCGACCAACTTCATTTTACCGGTAAAAAATGGATGCGAGCTGCTTGAGATCTCAAGCTTTACCACTGGGTATTCAACACCATCTACTACCTCGGTGTCACGGGTATTAACTGTTGAACGAGAAATGAATACATCGCCGTTCGACATGTCCTTGAAAGCGACCAAGCGGTAGTTGGCCGGATGAATTCCTGATTTCATTATCGTAGCTTTTAATCTTTTTCGTTAAATCGGACTGCAAAATTAGATATAAAAATCAAAAATCCAACTAATTGGTTTTGTTTTTTCTTGTCAAATATGCAAATGGAGCATTGCATGAAAACCAACAGTTGGGCACTGGTTCAATCGGTTGTCCTTTTTTTGATTTTCTCTTTTGTGTCGGGGGAAATGGTGTTTACGCGTTGGAAATTTTGTCGTTTCTTTTCGTCGAAGAGGTAGCGGTAGGTGATGTGTCTTTTTCCGAAAACCGATTCCATGGCTTCTTGCAATGCACGCATCTTGGGATTGAAGTCTCCCACCCATGAGAGTTCCATTTCAGAGATGTGCGGGTTACGTGCCACCACGTCGCGGAGCTGGTAGAACAGTCCCGACTCGACCCCCATGCGCTGGAAATGGGCTTTCACGCCCAGTGCGGTAACCCGTGTGCGGGTCATGGTTTTTTGTTGCTTTAAGATCAGGAACTTGATTTTTCCCCAAAAGCCTATTTTCCCGTTAAAGTGCCTGATTATTTGGTTCACATCGGGGAACATGACCAAAAATGCAACCGGCTCACCGTTATGATAAGCAAACCAGATGAGCTCTTCCATTAAAAACGGACGGGCTTTTTGCATTAACGTCCGGATGTGTTCAGGCTTAGTTGGGGTGAAATTGTCATGGAAGCGCCATGCGTCGTTGTATATTTCGACCACGTGCCGGACAAATTCTTCGCCCTTGGCGTATTCGAAATGACGGAACTCAAACTCAGGCTTGGCAATGAGGCGCTCGGCAATCCTCCAGAATCGTTCAGGGAACGGCTTTTTGAGGTTGAGATGGTTGGTGATTTGTTCGTAATAAGTGGCAAAACCATATTGCTCAAAAAATGTCCGGTAATAAGGCGGATTATATTGCATGCCGAAAGCCGGCTGGGTAAAACCTTCTACAAGCAATCCCCAGAAATCCACGTTCTCGCCGAAATTGATAGGGCCGTCCATGGCTTCCATGCCTTGGTCGGCCAGCCACTTTTTAGCCGTATCGAAAAGGGCAAAGGCTGTCGCTTGATCATCAATGCATTCGAAAAAACCAATGCCGCCCGTAGGCTGGTCGTATCCGTAAGCTTTATTGCCGTTAATAAAGGCGGCAATGCGCCCGGTGGGACGGCCCGATTGGTCGTAAGCTACGAAGCGAGTGGCTTTGCCGTTGAGGAATAACGGGTTTTGTTTTTCGCTGAACACTTCTTCGACCATTCCATCGAGCGGACGGACGTAATTGGAGTCGTTTTGGTAAATAAGGTTGACGACCGAAAGGAAATCGTGAACCTGCTTGGGTGAATTAGCTCGAAGGATTTGCATGTTTTGTTGTCATCCATGAATGACTAAAGATAGTAAATCTGGCTTATTTGGGAAGGCTGAAATATTCAAGTTCTTGTCTGGTTTCTTCAATGGCAAGCTGTAGGTTCGGATTATCGGTGTGTTGTTTCTTTTCGATCCAATGCTTTGCAAATTGGGGACCGTCAGGAAATTGGCGGATTGTTTGCCTGAGCAGCATCGATAGGCCGCGGGCCATGATGGGATGGTCGGGCTGGCAACTTTCGGTTAGCCCATTAATGAGGGCCAACGTGCCCGTGTGGCCGGTTTGCGGATTCCGGAGCCACCACGCCAGTGAAAAATATGCAGTGGCTTTGATAAAGGGCGAATTGTTTTTAAGGAAATCGTGGACAAGAAACGGAAACTCTTGGTAGCGGGCAAATAAATTCATCGAAGTTTGTTCGGCCAATTCGGTATTGTGGACCATGCGTGCCCATTCAAGCAATTCTTCAGCGTCCATTGTGTTGGGATCGGCGATAAGGGTGGCTATAATCATTGTTTCGCGGATATGGCGATGCCAAAGACGTCGGGCCAATTCGTTGCAATGTGGGGTTGACGCTGCTATCTGCCTTATGTGTACCAGTGAAACCCCGTAATTCAGCCGGTAGTTCATCCCCATTCGATTAAGCATTTCGGCCGTTTCTCCGTTTTTGCGAAGATTAATCAGGGATAAAACCTTGTTCAGTTCGTTATCGATCTCGGGGTTTACTGTAAAAAACTTCATGCTTAATATTTGTTTGTGATTGAAGTGTATGTGCAACGGTGTTTTAAGCGAAAGTTGTAAAAAATGCAGCAATTTTTTGTGGACGATGTTGCAAACATACGAATAAGCATTATCTTTGCCTCGCTTTTTGCAAAAATGGTGAATGTAGCTCAGTCGGTTAGAGCGATGGATTGTGGTTCCATAGGTCGCCGGTTCGAACCCGGTCTTTCACCCGCTTCGATAAGCGCAATACTTTATAGTGTTGCGCTTTTTTTGTTTATGCAGTGAACCGTTTAGCGATTTTGCACCGCATTTGGATTCAAATCAGGGATTATGCTCGGCGATGGATGTGTAATTTTGGTTGATTGTCGTTCCAATTGAGCATTGCGTTTGGCACTGGGAATGGAGAAGACAAGATTCAACTAATCTATCCGTTTAAATTATGGTAAAATTACAAATCGCTGTTTTATTCTTCTGGGGAAATTGTTTTTTGGTTCACATGGCATTTGCCCAGGAAAACCGATCGTACGCGAACGCATTTCGCTGGATCACGCCTGGAAATTTACTTTTGGTCACCCCACCGATAAAACAAAAGACTTTAATGTCGGGACCTCTTATTTTACTTATCTGGCAAAAGCAGGGTATGGCGAAGGTGCGGCTTCTGCCCAGTACGACGATCGGACATGGCGCGATGTGGATTTGCCACATGACTGGGCGGTGGAAATGCCTTTCGATCCCAAAGGGAGTCATTCACATGGTTACAAAGCGGTAGGGCCGGGCTTTCCGGATGTGAGTGTGGGATGGTACCGGAAAACATTTACCGTTCCCGAATCGGATAAGGGAAGGCGTTTGTCATTGGAATTTGATGGCGTGTCACGTGATGCAAAAGTTTGGGTAAACGGCTTTTATTGCGGTGCCGAGCCCAGTGGATATTACGGTTTCTCGTTCGATGTGACCGAGTTTCTGAATTTTGGAGGAGAAAATACCATTGCGGTGCGGGCCGATGTATCGGTCGAAGAGGGCTGGTACTACGAGGGTGCAGGCATCTACCGTCATGTATGGCTTAATAAAATATCGCCGTTGCATGTACCCCAACACGGAACATTCGTCACTACGCAGGTTGCCGGAGGCGAAGCCATTGTGTCGGCCCAAGTGGATGTGTATAATCAGAATTTGGATGCGGTTACGTTTTCCATCATCAATAAGGTCGTCGATGCAAGTGGGCACGTAGTGGCCCGGCAGGAAGGAGCCAATGGCAAGCTGGCTTCGTTCACGAAGGGGAATTTTCAAGTTGAACTAAACGTGAAGAACCCCACACTTTGGTCGCTTGAAAATCCATACCTATATACATTGCTCACCCAACTTTGGGATGGTGATAGGCTAATTGACGAATACAGAACTACTTTCGGTATCCGTACCATATTGTTCGATGCCAGGAAAGGTTTCTTCCTTAACGGGGAGCACGTAAAAATTAAAGGGACCAATAATCATCAGGATCATGCGGGTGTGGGGTGTGCCATTCCTGATGCATTGCAGGAGTGGCGTGTAAAACAGCTTAAGGCCATGGGAAGCAATGCCATTCGTACGTCTCATAACCCACCTACCCCTGAGTTACTTGACATTTGCGACCGTCTGGGAATGCTTATCTTGAACGAGAACCGTTTGATGGGCATCTCAGAGCAAAACCTTGATTACATGAGACGGCTTATTGTCCGTGACCGTAATCACCCATGTGTGGTTCTTTGGTCGATAGGCAATGAGGAGTGGGCCATTGAGGGGAACGAGAAGGGTGCCCGTATTGCCCAAGCCATGCAGGCGTTTGCCAGATCAATCGATGATACCCGCCCCATGGTGGCAGGCGTTAGCGGCAATTGGACGTACGGTATTTCGAATGTGGTGGAGGTGATGGGATACAACTATCTTCGCCACGGAAGCCCCGATGAACACCATGCCCGTTTCCCCGACCAGCCGTCGTTGGGTACCGAGGAAGGGTCGACCCACGCTACACGCGGTATTTATTTCGAAGATAAAACCAAACAGTACAAACCGGCTTACGACACGAATACCGAAAACGGGTTTATCAGCATCCGCGAAGGATGGCAATATTACGCCAAACGCGATTTCCTTGCCGGTGTATTTTTTTGGACCGGCTTCGATTACCGGGGAGAACCAACGCCCTATGCGTGGCCGTCGGTCACGTCGTACTTCGGGATTCTGGACCTGTGCGGGTTTCCCAAAGACAATTTCTATTACCTGAAATCGTGGTGGGGTAACGAACCGGTGCTGCACATTCTTCCGCACTGGAACTGGAAAGGTCGTGAAGGACAGGATATTGATGTGTGGGTGTACGGCAATTGCGACCATGTGGAACTGTTTGCCAATAATAAATCGATGGGCAAAAAAGCGATGGAGGTGAACGGTTATTTGTCCTGGAAAGTAAAGTATGTTCCCGGGAAGTTAAGAGCTGTTGGATACAAGTCCGGAAAGAAAGCCATGGAGACGACTGTCGTAACATCGGATATTCCTGCTGTGTTGGCATTGGAAGCCGACAGGAACACGGTTGTCGGTGACAAAAACGATATGGCTGTGGTGACCGTACGCATTCTTGATAAAAAAGGTAATCCTGTGCCCGATGCCAGCCTGCCTGTCAAATTTGAGATACAAGGTCCTGGTCGTGTGATCGGAGTCGGAAATGGTGATCCGACATCGCATGAGCCCGACCAGTTTGTGGAGTCGGTTTCGACGCTTGATTTTACAAATTGGAAACAAAAATTGGTTTCAGACATTGATGTGGAGAGGGCCATCGCAACCAATTTTGATGACTCCGCATGGGAAAGTGCCTTTGCGGGAGGTGGTTTGGCTCCGGGTTCCAAATCGCAGTTGACCGTATACCGTGGCGAGTTCAACCTTCAGGAAGCCGGATTGGAAGGCAATGTCACATGGATGTTCCGTAGCGTTGGTCGAAACCAGTCGTTGTATGTCAACGGGCAATTGGTCGCGAAAGATCTGGACGACAATCAGGCCCAGCACGTTTTTGCGCTTGACAGGACGATGTTGCGGGCAGGGCATAATGTCGTGGTTGTGGTTGCCGAGCCGTTTGTGAAAGCACATCCGTGGGATAATATCAATACTCAACCGGGTGCTTTGCAGATAATAATACCTGCCGTGCAATGGCAACGAAAAACATTTAGCGGGTTGGCGCAAGTGTTGGTGCAAAGCAGCGGAGGGGGTGGTAATATTGTGTTGACGGCCAAATCGGAAGGAGTGAAAGAGGCCACATTGGTCATTCTTGCTAAATAACATGAGAAAAACAAAAACAACAGCCTTACCGGATTTGGTAAGGCTGTTGGACAAATACGCAATCGCATACACGTTTATTTAATCGTTATCTTCACCATTATTGGGTTGGGGTTTGCAATATTCCGTGAAGAACTGTCGTAATTAACCGTTAAGCCATTAGAGCCTGGCCCGAATTTTACCTTTTGGAACTCAAATATTTCTGCTTTTTTGTTTTTAGATCTTAATAACGATGATGGCCGTCTTGTCATTTTCGGACGGTGTAATCGTAAAGGCGAGGTCTCGTAATTTTCGATTTTGCTCAATCACACGAATCGCTTCGCGTAATCGCTTGCCATGGGTGCTTTTGTATAAGCTTGGTCGTGTCATATGTTTAAATAACTGAACTATGCATTACCGGTAAAGTAAACCTACCTCATTTTTAATCAAGATGTTAGGCTTTCGGCAAGGACAGTGTAGTTGGAACGCCCCGTTTCCCCCGATTTTCACATTATTTTCCGAAGATCATTCAAGGGTGTGTGGTTGGGCAGTGGCACAGGGATTATTGCCCAAATTCAAAAAAAAGTGCTGTAAACAATTGTTTTGAGAAAAATTACAATGTCATGTCTTTGTTTTTTTAGGGTATTGTTGGGGTTTTTACAGAATTGAAGTGTTGGGTGTTGTTTTTTCAGGGGGGTCTCTGTGAAAATATGCAAAAAAATGGAAAATACCCGACGAAAAATTTGGAGTCAATGCATAAAGGTGTACTTTTGCAAAGTGATCCCTTGCCAAATGGGGAGTGCTTGTGATAAAAATGCGGTTTTTTTCAAAAGAACCCCTGTTTAAATCGGATTTACAAACCTAAAATACACTGTTATGAAAAAAGCCGTTTTAACCTTTGCTGCGGCCGTGTTATTCACTTCGGCCTTTGCTCAAGAATCGGAGAGCAAATTCAGTATCAATGCAGATCTTGTGAGCCGTTATGTATGGAGGGGAACCCAATTGGGTACGACTGCTATACAACCAGGGGTGTCGTATTCCACAGGAGGTTTTACTCTAGGATCTTGGGCCAGCTATGCAATTGACGGGTCAGGTTTTGGTGACGAATGTGACCTTTATGCAAGCTATGCGTTCGATTTTGGATTGGGTGTTGTTGTAAACGATTATTTTTTCCCTAATGCTGGTTACGACAATAGCTACTTTAATTATGACGATAACCATACATTGGAGCTTGGGTTAACTTATGCAACTGGTGGATTGAACCTTGCTGCCTATAAATATTTAAATGCCGATGAAGATCTTTATGTGGAGGCCAGTTATTCTTTTAAATATGCCACATTATTTGCTGGTGCTGGTAATGAAAATTATTCGGTAAGCGGTGATTTTAATCTGGTAAACTTGGGATTGAAAGTTTCCAAAGAGGTAGCCATCAGTGATAAATATAGCGTATCGCCATTTGCCTCGTTCATTGTTAACCCCAATAGAGAGCAGACATTCTTGGTGGTAGGTGTGACTTTATAACCCTCCCCTAAACTGAAAAAACCGGTCGGTCCGATCTTTTTCTCTTTTAACCTGGAGCCGACTTATAATCCGTTTTCTCTCGGGCATTGTGACCTCAATGCCATCCGTCTTCTCATTCCGTCCTTAGGACCGACCGGTTTTCTTTTTTCTTTCTCTTTCCCTGAGATGATAAAACTTCGTAGCCATGAAGAAGATTGAGGCAATCATCAGAAAAACCAAATTCGAAGAGGTAAAAGAGGCTTTGCACGAAGTGGGTATTGACTTTTTTACCTATTGGGATGCTCGCGGGGTGGGAACAGACCATCAAGGTCGTATATATAGAGGCATTATGTACAACACCAGTGTCATCGAACGTACTATGATTTCCTTTGTGGTCAGGGATATTAACGTAGATAAATCGGTTAAAGCCTTGTTAAAATCTGCTTACACGGGAGAGGTCGGTGATGGCCGTATCTTCATTTCAACCGTCGACCAAGCGCTGAGGATACGTACTGGCGATGAAGGAGACGAGTCGTTATACGACAAAGAAACGGGAAGGTAAGATCCTAAAATTTGGCACGATGGAAGCAGTTGACACAGCAAAATTAATGACAGAAACAGCCTTTTCAATCGATACCCTTTGGGTGTTGGTCGCTGCCTCTTTGGTGTTTTTCATGCAGGCAGGCTTTGCATTGGTCGAAGCGGGTTTTATCCGTACGAAAAATACGGTTAATATTTTGATGAAAAACCTTGTTGACTTTGCATTTGGCTCGTTGGCTTATTTTATTCTCGGTTTTGGCTTGATGTTCGGGGCCAGTTGTGCAGGCTTGATTGGTTCACCCAACCTTTTTTTTTCCGAAGGTTGGTCAGGAAGCATCAGCGGATATGGTTTTCTGTTTTTCCAAACCGTATTTGCAGCCACTGCTACCACTATTGTGTCGGGTGCCATGGCCGAAAGAACCCATTTTATTTCTTACATAGCTTATAGCATTGTCGTTTCGTTGTTTATCTATCCTATTTCAGGGCACTGGGTCTGGGGCAATGGTTGGCTGGCCTCGCTCGAGACTCCGTTTCATGATTTTGCGGGATCAACAGTTGTACATTCTGTTGGTGGCTGGATTGGTCTGGTCGGGGCGGCGATGTTGGGCCCCCGTATTGGGAAATATAACGGTAAAACCAATGCCATTCCGGGGCATAACCTTACTTATGCGGCATTGGGCGTATTTATATTGTGGTTAGGCTGGTTTGGTTTCAATCCCGGATCGCAATTGGGTGTGAGCGGGAATAATATCGAAAGTGTATCATTGATATTTATCACCACCAATTTGTCTGCAGCAGCAGGTACGGTAGGTACCTTGGTGACAGCTTGGTTACGATATGGAAAACCATCTTTGTCGCTGACGCTGAACGGGGCATTGGCCGGTTTGGTGGCCATTACGGCCGGGTGTAACGTGGTGAGTCCGATAGGGGCCATTGCCATAGGCTTACTTGCAGGTATGTTGCTTGTGTTTGCGGTGTCTTTTGTCGAAAATGTATTAAAAATTGACGATCCGGTGGGTGCTTCGTCGGTTCATGGAATTTGCGGTGCTTTTGGTACTTTAATGGTCGGTTTTTTCTCTACGTCGACCGGATTGTTTTACGGGCATGGGTTTTCAGCTGTTATTTCGCAACTGATCGGTATCGTGGCGGTTGGAGTTTGGGCTGCAGCAGCTGGTTTTGCGTTATTCTTTGTTTTAAAGAAGACCGTGGGATTGCGAGTGGACAAGCGTGTGGAGACCGAAGGCCTGGACGTGTACGAACATGGGGAAACCGCATATAATTAGTTCGCTTACTACCTAAATACTACTCTCAATCAAAAGGGGATCTTTCGGGATTCCCTTTTTGTTTAATTTCAAACGTCTTGTTTTTTGTTGGTTGATATGTAAATAAAAAGCCCCGCACTGCGGGGCTAGAAAATTCTTGTGAGGGAGTTAATTGGCTATCATATTCTGCAACCGTTTTCTTGCAAATGAGATACGGCTTTTTACGGTTCCGATTGGAATGTCCAGTTTTTCTGCAATTTCTTTGTATTTATACCCATACACATACATATTGAACGGCGTTTTCAAATCCTCGTCCAACAATTCAATGGTTTGGCGAAGGTTTTTCTCGCTGATGTGCATTTCTGGTGTCTCTTTCGTTGAATGGAAATTTGAAAGGTATGGAACCTCATCCATCGAGGTGTCCTTTTTTGATGTGCGCGATTTTTTTCGGTAATCGTTGATAAACGTGTTACGCATTATCACGTGCATCCATGCATTGAAGTTGGTGTTGTCGGTAAATTTGTCCTTAAACTTCAGTGCCCTTAAAATAGAATCCTGTAGCAGATCCCTTGCATCTTCTTCATTATAAGTTAAAGTCAGCGCGTAGCGCAATAGTTTTGGCTGTATGCCAATAACGCGGTTGTTGAATTGTATTGCGGTCATCTTTTATGGTTTTAAGCCCCTGGGTCATGTTCCCGTATGACTTAGGAGCGGTTATTACTATATTGCAAATAGGTAAATAAATACCTAAATGCTAAAACGAATTTAACCCCTTTTTTTCGAATTATCCAATAATTGTCTAATTTTTTTTGGAAAATATTAGTCGTAGATTCGTACAGAGACTATGGAATTATTATTCATATAAAATGTGAATTTTTGTGTTTTACAACACAAATCTCAACCATTTTTTTATCTGAGTGTTATTGTATTCTCCGTTAATCGGTTAAAGCCACTTTGTTGTTTGGTTGAACAAAAACGTAAGATTATGGTCCGGCTATCACGAATATTCAATTTCTATTATCAAGGCTTTGTGCAAATGCCGGTTTGGGCCAAAACACTTTGGTTGATTATCCTTCTGAAGCTGTTTGTCATGTTTTTTATATTTAAACTTTTCTTTTTCCGCGATACGTTAAAAAACAAGTACTCTACCACCGAAGATAGGGCTAACCACGTCATAGAACAAATCACTAAATCTAAACTAAACGATGGAACACATTGATTTTGCACTCGTCAATTGGTCCAGGGCGCAATTCGCCCTCACAGCCATGGTACATTGGATCTTTGTGCCTTTAACTTTGGGCCTGGGGTTCATTTTGGCGTTTATGGAGACGCTGTATTACAAAACCGGTGATCCGGAATGGAAGAAAGCAACCAAATTCTGGATGAAACTCTTTGGGATTAATTTTGCCATAGGTGTAGCAACGGGTATTATCCTTGAGTTTGAATTTGGTACCAATTGGTCGAATTATTCATGGTTTGTGGGCGATATTTTTGGTGCTCCCTTAGCCATTGAGGGAATTATGGCTTTCTTTTTGGAAAGCACCTTCATTGCGGTTATGTTTTTTGGATGGAACAAAGTAAGCCCGCGTTTCCACCTTTTAGCCACATGGCTTACCGCCATTGGAGCCAACTTGTCGGCATTGTGGATTCTGGTCGCCAATGCCTGGATGCAGAATCCGGTTGGCATGAAATTCAATCCTGAAACTGCCCGCAATGAGATGGTTAGTTTCTGGGAGGTGCTTTTTTCGCCAACGGCCATTAATAAGTTCATTCATACCACAACCTCGGGATTTGTATTGGCTGCCATTTTTGTTGTCGGTATAAGTAGTTGGTTTATGCTCAAAAAAAGGCATTTGCTCTTGGCGCGACGGAGCATTATCGTCGCATCGGTATTCGGCATCGTAAGCTCAATCGTACTGGTCGTATCGGGTGATAGCAGTGCACGGGAAATCGCATCGACCCAACCGATGAAATTTGCCGCCATGGAGGCCTTGTACGAAGGTCAAACCAACGCCCCTTTGGTCGCCATCGGGTTGTTTGGAAAACCCCAGGGAGTTGAGGACGGTAATCTTTCAAAAGAGAAATTCTTGGTCAAGATCGAAATTCCCAATGCTTTGTCGTACATGGCTTTTCTGAAAGCCGATGCTTTTGTGGCAGGGATCAATGATCTGGTGCTGGGGAATGCGGAACACGGTATAATGCCGACCGAAGAAAAAATAAAACGAGGATACGAAGCACAACAAGCTTTGCTTGCCTACAAACAAGCGCAAAAGGGGGACCCTGTTCGTTTCGAAGAGCTTAAAGCTAAGTTCAGCGATGAGGAATGGCTGAACCATACGTTCCGGTATTTTGGCTACGGGGTGTATTACGACGCAAATCCTGAAGTGCTAAAGGCAAACGCTTACCGTACGGTTCCTCCTGTATCGTTATCATTTTATGCGTTTCATATTATGGTGGGCTTGGGAATGCATTTTATCCTTTTGTTTGTGGTTGTGTTGTGGTTGGTATACAAAAACAAGCTTTATAATAACCGTTGGGTATTATGGACAGCCGTGTGGACCATTCCGTTGGCCTATATTGCCAGCCAAAGCGGATGGATTGTGGCCGAGGTTGGCCGCCAACCTTGGGTGATTCAGGATTTGATGACCACACTTTCGGCCGTTTCACAAATTGATACCACTTCGGTGATGATTACATTCTGGCTGTTCGTTGTCACGTTTGCGGCATTGGTTTTTGCCGAGATCCGCATTATGCTTAAACAAATAAAAGTTGGACCTAACGATGGAGGACATTGACCATGTTTGAAACATTATCACATATCGCATTGCAACAATACTGGTGGGTTTTGATTTCGCTTTTGGGCGCATTGCTGGTGTTCTTGATGTTCGTTCAAGGAGGACAAACCTTGTTGTTTTCATTGGGTAAAACCGAGCTGCACCGTACTATGTTGGTGAATGCCCTTGGCCGTAAGTGGGAATTTACTTTTACCACGTTGGTTACTTTCGGGGGGGCTTTTTTCGCGTCTTTTCCGTTGTTTTATAGTACTAGCTTTGGCGGGGCTTATTGGGTGTGGATGATTATTTTGTTTGCTTTTGTGCTTCAGGCCATAGCATATGAATTCCGTTCAAGGCCCCATAACGTATTCGGCCCACGTACCTACGAAGTGTTTTTATTTATGAACGGATTGTTGGGGACTGTACTTATCGGGACGGCTGTTGGCACTTTTTTTACCGGTGCCAACTTTCTTGTGAACGATGTAAACCAATCTCAATGGGCAAACAGTTATCATGGGTTGGAGGCTGCATTAAACTTTCATAATTTGTCATTGGGCCTAACCGTCTTTTTTTTGGCCCGTGTGCTTGGCATCCTTTATTTCATCAACACCATTGATGATGACGATATTTACAAGTTGTCGATCAAGCACCTTTGGTACAATGCGGTGCCGTTTGTGGTGTTTTTCCTTGTATTTACCGTATGGCTGTTGTTGCGCGAAGGCTTTGCGTATGATCCTCAGACTAAAGAAGTATCGGTGCAAGCGTTTAAGTATTTGCACAATCTGTTGTCGATGCCGATCGTGGTATTCCTTTTCCTGAGCGGGGTCGTAGGCGTACTTTATGGAATTGTTGCGGCTTTGTTTTTGAAAAGCCATCGGTCTATCTGGCATGCAGGCATAGGTACTGTTTTTGTGGTCTTTTCGCTGTTCCTGCTTGCCGGTTTCAATAACACTCCGTTTTACCCCTCATTGGCCGATCTCCAAAGTTCTTTGACCATTGAGAATGCTTCCTCAAGCCATTTTACTCTCACGGCAATGAGCTATGTGTCCTTGTTTATTCCCGTGGTAGTTGCCTATATTTGGTTTGCATGGAGGGCCATTAACAAAAAGCGGATCGACAAAGACGAGATGAATTCGACCGAGGTGCATATTTATTAATCCCTTAAAAAGAAAACACAATGTATATTGGTGAGATGTTATGGTATATGGTTTTTCCTGTAACCATTGTGGTGAGTTATTATGCCGTAAAATTTGCGATAAAAAGGCTTGACAGGCCGGAATTCCCAACATCTGAAGAATAATTTGGATATGAACGTGACATGGAAGGCGGAAAACAGGAATGTTTTTCGCCTTTCATGTGGCATAGGGACCAAAAGGGGGATTGGTTAATTGGTATAGTTCGACAACCAATCCAATTAAATAGGTGATTTGAGCATTGGGCGAAATGGGAATAAGTTTGGACTGGGATTTGAGTTGTTTGGAGACAAGCAGGTGGCCCACCATCTTGGATTAAAAAGGGGCATACCGGTGGGATGGGATGTGGAATGCCGCCTATAGTGATTGATCCTGAGTATAATCTTATCCTTCTTGTTTATGCCAATGTTCAGCCCTATAGGGGACCTAATGTGCACGAATTGTTCCACAACATGGTTTATCAGGCATTGGAATGAAATATGTAGATGAATGGAATTATCAGGGAAAACGTCGCTGTTGTTTGGTTAATGATAACGACGTTTTTGTGTTCGTTTCCGGACATTTTTTTGTTTTGTTGCATTCTTGGACATTGCTGTTCGAAAACGGACAAACGATGTGGTGTCAAAAAAGAATGGCTCGGTTTTTATGTATCTGTTTATGAATGTGTTGTGTGTTGTGGCATGTACGTTGATTGAATTGGGCAAAACAATAAAACTCAATTTTTAAAATCAAGTGTCATGAAGCAAAATTTGTTTGTAACCGCAGCTCCAAGTGTGAATTATCAGGTTGTTGGGTCTTCAGAGACTCTTATGGCAAAAAAAGCTTTCCATGCGACCCTTGTCGCGTTGGGGTTATGGATTGTAATGGCTCTTTTTGCTTTTAGCGCAAACGCAACCAATGCAGATGGCATTTCGCTGAGTGGTGATTCCAATACCCCTATGGGCGGTTATTCTATTTCAGAGTTACAATCTGAAACAATTAACGGCCAGCAAGCTCGCAAATTTGAGCTTAAGTATGAAAACGCCAAATCGTCGGTATTCATCTACGTGGTTGAGAAAGCAAAATGCAAGGATTACATTGTACGCTCAAGCGACATGGAAGTGAAATATGCTTGCCGCAAGGCTGGTTTTGGGGCCGAACGTCTTTTTGGAAAAGAAGCTCAGTTCAAACCCGAGAACAATGAGATTTTCATGAATTTGGCAGCATTCGATCAACAACGTAAAATAGCGGAAGGAGATATTCCGGAAGAAAAAGCTTTGGGTTTGATTGCCTGCTATTTCCCATCATTGTTGAAATACCAAGACTTGTTGTAAATCACGATCCTTGGATGAAATTTAAATGAGCCCTTAAGCCGTTTGCCATATGCAAACGGCTTTTATTTTTTAAAAATAAAAAACACGGCCAGTATCAAAAAAATAAAGCCGATCAGGTGGTTGAGCCTAAGTGTTTCGTTCTTAAAGAATACCAAAGTAAAAATGGTAAACACCGTCAACGAAATGGCCTCGGCAATTATTTTTAGCTCGAACATCGAAAACGGGCCACCGTTCCCTCTGTAACCAATGCGGTTGGCGGGGACTTGGAAAAAATACTCAAACAGTGCAATTCCCCAACTGATCAGTACAATACCGATCATGCCCACATGCTCGAACCATTTCATCTCTTTAAACTTCAAATGGCCGTACCACGCCAACGTCATAAAAATATTTGACGCAATTAACAGTAATATGGAATAAAAGCCTTTCATGATCGTCGGCGTTCAAAATTTTGGCAAAGGTAATCGTTTCTTTACCGGATAAACTTTTGAAACGGTCGATTGTTTGCTTATAAAAACCGTTCCGTTATGGCATTTACATTGTCAATAGGAGCTAATGCTCCGGAATTCTATTTAAAGGCTACCGATGGCCAGTTCTATAAATTGGCCGATTTTAAGGAGTTTCCATTTTTAGTGGTGTTTTTCACCTGTAACCATTGCCCGTATGTAATTGGTTCCGATGAGGTAACGCGGGCGACGGCCGAAACGTTTGCCGGTAAGGGCGTGAAGTTTGTAGCTATTAACTCGAATAGTGAGAACACTTATGCCGAGGATGGGTTTGATGGAATGATATCGCGTATGGAACTGCATAAATTCCCATGGGTGTATCTGCACGATCGGTCCCAAAACGTGGCACTGGCTTATGGAGCACTCCGGACCCCGCATTTCTATGTATTCGATGTGCAACGTAGACTGGTCTATACTGGTCGTGGTGTCGATTCGCCACGCGATACATCAAAAATGACAGAAAACACGTTGGCCGATGTGTTGACTGCATTGGTCGATGGTAAAAGTATACCTGTTAACGTGACCAATCCCATCGGGTGCAACGTAAAGTGGGATGGCAAGGACAAACATTGGATGCCGGCCGATGCCTGTGATCTTGTGTGACATATCTTTGTCCAAGCGATGAACTGTAAAGTCCAATTGTTAATCGTCTTTTGGCATTTTAGCTGCGTTTGGGAAGAGAACCACTGCTCTTTTAAACGGTTCCGCGGTGGTTGTTGACTGAGCCAAGAATAAGGCGATCAGTTCAAATACCATTTATGGAACTTATCAGACACCGATTTCATCATCAATAAATTAACACAAGGATTCGATCTGGACATGGCCCTGTAAAAACGGATCAATGATGCAAAAGAAGAAGATATTTGGATGTCGGATAGGCAATTTAGGTTAGAAAAACGAACGGGGCTTTTTTCTCTTTCGCCTTTTTCCAAATCGTAAGGTCCCTGGCGCAATCATGTTTGTTTATATCGCAGTGACGTTAACCGGTCTATTTGTTCAATACTCATCTGGCAGCTCTTTCAATTGCTTATACGTGAAAACCGGACCATCCTTGCAAATATACAATTTTCCTACATTACATCTGCCACATTTGCCAAACCCGCATTTCATACGGTTTTCAAGAGTTGTAAAAATACTTTCGTCACTAAATCCCAGTTTTTCCAAAACAGGGAAAGTGTATTTGATCATCACAGGGGGCCCACAAACAACGGCAATTGTATTATCGGCTTTTGGTGCTGTTTTTTCAACAACAGATGGTACGAACCCGACTTCACCTTTCCAATCGGGAGTTTCGCCTCCCGGGTCGACAGTAATAACGAGGTTCACATCGGACCTGTTTTTCCATTCCTCCAGTTCGTGTTTATATACAAGGTCGGTTACTGACCGGGCCCCATAAACAATGGTTACATCATTAAATTCGTTACGCCTGTCGAGTGCATTCCAGATTACGCAGCGCATGGGAGGCAATGCAATTCCACCGGCAATGAACAGAAGGTTCTTACCTTTCCAGTCGTCAATGGGAAAAATATTGCCAAACGGGCCTCTGAAGCCTATTGTATCGCCTTCTTCGCAATTTGCAAGGGCACCGGTAACTTTCCCGGCCTGACGGAAGGTGCATTCGATATATCCTTCGCGGGTGGGCGGGGAGGCAATACAAAAGGTGGATTCGCCGGTACCAAAAACCGAATATTCGCCAAACTGGCCGGCGTTGAACCGGAACTGCATGGCATCTTCAGGATTAATAAAATTCAGGCGAAATGTTTTTACCCCGGGCGCTTCATTGGTAATTTTGTTGACCCGCATCGGGTAGGGCATATATATGTTGTTATTACTCATTTTGTTTCAGCAATCAAGGTTTGTAAATGTTCACTAATACTCATGTCAACAGGGCAAGCCCGTGAACAACGGCCACATCCGGTACAGCCTGCTACATTTATCCTGTCGGGCATGTACGAAAACTTGTGCATGATGCGTTGGCGCCAGCGACGGGATTGTGTTTCCCTGGGATTGTGACCCGAAGTGTGCAGGGTAAATAACTGGAATCCGCATGAATCCCAGCAACGAAGCCTACTTCCACAATTGCCGTGCTTGTCATCCTGTATGTCGAAACATGCACATGCCGGGCATACATAAGCACAGGCCCCACAACCCAAACATCTTGCTGCCTGCTTTTTCCAGGCATCGCTTTCGAAAAAAGCATCCACTTTTTCTTTTATTTTACCGGGGTCAAATATTTTTTCAACAAGGGTAAGGTATTGGTCTTTATTTACCTCGAATCCCTTATTTTCAAAAAAGCCGGGGTGCTTATCGACAATTGCTTTGCCTTTTTCTGTCAATATTTCAGCCAGGTTGGTCCCATTCCCTATTGAAGTCACAAGGATATCGCTCCCCGCAGTATTCCCCGGCCCGCCGTTTACCGATGTGCAGAAACACGATTCGTCGTGCTTTGTACATGAGAAGCTGATTAAGGTTAACTTTTGAAGCCTTTTATTATAAATTTCGTCACTTATGTCCCAGTTAAAGATGGCGCTTAGAGGAGCAAAACCAGCGGCATCGCAGGGTCGGGAACCCCAAAGAATGGTTGATGGTATCTGATCGTAGTTAAAATCAGTAATCGCAATATCCTTACCTGTTTTCTTGTATGAAAATAAAGTTTCTGTCCTCGGAAAGGCAAGGTGTTTGGCGGATAAAGCAGTTTGGATATGATCCGTACAAACAGCCGTGGGATCGGTAATTTCCTTAAAAAGGACTTTATTATTCGAGCGGACCGGAGCAATAACCTTTTGACCTCCGTTTATTAAAGCCTGCAATAAATTCTGCAGGTTACTGTCCGATATTGCATAAGTTTCTGTTTGCATACTTATTGGATAAAGTTTTCCTTATCATCGGGTTGAAAGGTATTTAAAACATTCCTGGTATCGGCCGATACCAGATCAGGGCCGAAACCGGCTTCTATATCTTTAATCATCCGCCGTGTAATAAGGTTCAACGGGATGTCGAGAGGACAGGCTGTTTCGCATGAGCCACAATCGACACAGCGTCCGGCCATGTGCATTACCCGCATTATGTGATATTCAAAGTTCCCCTGTAAAGTGGACGGGACGGTTATCCATTGCGGCTGGTTTATTTCAACCGTACAACGGGTGCAATAGCACATGGGGCAGGCTGCCCGACAGGCGTAACATTTAATACAGTTGCTGAGTTGTTCTTTCCAGAAAGCAAAACGTTCTTCGCGGCTCATACTATCGATCCTGGCAGCCAGTTCTTCCGCATTGCCCGATGGATAGACTTTTTCTTTTCCGATATAACCGGCCAGGGCATCGACGCCGGAAACAACTTCCAAAGTATTGCCGGGAGCAATCAGGATAAAGGTCATTTCTTTATTCTGAAACTGGTTTTCCCGGCAAGCCTGATGATGGACCTTGCTGTAAGGTGCGTGGTGAGAACGGCTACTTTATTATATTGTTTAAACTCGGGCTTGGTAAGGTAAACCGCAAGGTTGTGACTGCATTTTTCGTCAAAGACCAAGCGTTCCGTATCAACCGGGTTACTGATTATTGCAGGCCGCCGTTTTTCGCCGGTTCCCTTTTCATATCCGACAACCAACCCAGCTTTTTCAGAGGAGAACAAATCGGATATTATCTGATGTAACCTATTCATTTTTTTACTTTAATCAAAAATTACGATCAGGAAACTTTAATATTTGCTAATTCGCGGTATTCGTCATAGGGCCCGAGGGCGTTAATTTCTTCAACAGTTTTGTTGACTATTTCTGCCCATTTGGCCCCTTCTGCTGCCGAAACCCATGAGAATTTGATGCGGCGGGTGTCAATACCGAAAGTTTCGATAACAGATTTAAATACGATCCATCTGCGGCGTGCATGAAAATTTCCTGAAGTATAGTGGCAATCGTTGGGATGGCAGCCTGAAACAATTATACCATCGGCGCCTTCGGCAAATGCTTTCATGATGAGCATAAAATCTATTCTCCCGGTACAAGGGAAACGTACAATTTTAACATTGGAGAAGTACTTGATACGGCTGGTACCTGTTAAATCGGCACCGGCATAAGTACACCAGTTACAAACAAATGCAACAACTTTACATTCCTTTTCCATATCACTCGGTATCATTATTCAAAAGTGCAAAAACTTCTTCCACCATTTGTTCGTTTGTAAAGCCCTGGATGTCGATGGATTTTGACCTGCAGAAAGCCACGCACGTACCGCATCCCTGGCACAACCCCGGATTTACCCTGGCAACCGTTTTAATGACTTCACCGACCCTGTTTTTGATTTCTTCTTTTTCGATAGCCTGGTACGGACAAACGGATTGGCACATAAAGCACCCGGCACAGGTGGAAAACAGCGGTGGAGCTGTACGGTTTACGACGGCTACAACCGGTTCGCGCGTCAATTCGTTGTTAGAAAACAATCCTAGTATTTTACTTGCCGCCCCGGAAGCCATGGCAACAGTTTCAGGAATATCCCTGGGCGATTGGCAGGCCCCGGCCAAAAATATACCGGCGGTATTGGTTTCTACAGGTCTTAGCTTGGGGTGGGCCTCAACAAAGAAATTATTTTCGTCGTATGAAACGTGCAGTTTCTGGGCGAGGTCCGATGCATCGGAATGGGCAACACCGGCCGTAGCAAGCACTACCATGTCGGCCTCTATTTCTACAGGCATTGCGCCAAGTAAGGTATCAGCTCCTTTAACTATGAGCCTGCCGTTTTTTTCGTAAATACGCGATACCCTACCGCGTACGTAGTTTACTTCGTCCTCTTCTATAGCCCTGCGCGTGAACTCATCATACATCTTGCCGGCGGCACGGATATCCATATAAAAAACTGTGGCATCGCCGTGGTGTACTTTGTGCTTGTAGAGCATTGCATGTTTTGCAGTGTACATGCAACATATCTTTGAACAGTATTTTATCCCTTTTGCAGGATCGCGGGAACCTGCACAGGCTATAAATACAATTTTTTCCGGGATTTTTCCGTCGGAGGGGCGCCTTATTTCGCCGAATGTAGGCCCCGAAGCCGAAGCAAGCCGTTCAAATTGAAGGCCTGTAATTATATCGGGATATTTACCGTATCCGTATTCAGGGAAAAAGTTGGTACCTTTTAGTTCAAAACCGGTAGCAACCACCACTGCGCCTACCGAACGTTCTATTATTTCATCGCCCTGGTCGAACCGGATGGCCTGGGTAGGGCATACTTTTTCGCATACACGGCATTTCCCTTTCTGGTAATAAGTACAGTTTGCCTTATCGATAACAGGTTTATTGGGCACTGCCTGAGGGAAGGGGACATATATAGCTGTGCGGTTACCAAGCTTTTCATTGAACTCGCCCGGTATTTTTTTGGTTGGACATTTTGTAGTGCATAAGCCACAGCCTGTACACAATTTTTCGTCTATACTTTTGGCCTTTTTCCTGATCCTGGCATTAAAATTACCTATAAACCCGTCCAGGCTCTCCAGTTCTGCATAGGTTATCAGTTCGATATTCGGATGCTGGGCTACTTCAACCATACGTGGGGTTAAAATACATTGCGAGCAGTCGAGCGTCGGGAAAGTCTCGGATAATTGGGACATGTGCCCTCCAATAGAAGGCTGTTTTTCGACCAGTACTACTTTGTGCCCTGCATTGGCAATATCCAGACTGGTCTGGATCCCGGCTATTCCACCGCCAATTACCAGCGCAGTTTTGCTCACAGGCACCCTGATCGGGGTAAGAGGCCTGTTTTGACGGACTTTTGCAACCATCATCCTTACGAGGTCTGTTGCTTTACCGGTTGTGGCATCTCCCTTTTCGTGCACCCATGAACAATGCTCCCTAAGGTTCGCCATTTCGCACATATAGCCGTTTATACCCGCTTCGGCACATGTTTTTCTGAAAGTCGGTTCGTGCATCCGGGGAGAACAGGCAGCCACAACGACCCCGGTTAATTTGTGTTCGGCAATTGCCTGTTTTATCAGGCTCTGCCCGGGGTCGGAACACATATATTTGTAATCGGTACTGTACACAACTCCGTCGAACGATTCTGCCGATTTTGCAACCTTGTTGCAATTAACAGTACCTGCAATATTCTCACCGCAATGACAAACAAATACTCCTATTCTTGCCATTTTTTCTAATTTAAATTTACTGGAACAAAATGCCTGTGTAACCCTAGTTTTTTGGGCGGAATACCAAGCGCAAGCCCGATAGCCTGGGTTATATACAGTACCGGGATATTGAATTTACGTCCACTGTATTTTTCGATTTCTTTACGCCGCATGTCGAGGTTTGAATGGCACATAGGACAGGCAACGATAATTGCTTCGGCACCACGGTCAACGGCATCTTTTATTATAGCAGATGAAAGACGGGCCACAGTTTCGGTTTTGGATATTGAGAACCCTGCCCCGCAGCACTCTGTCTTAAATGCCCAATCAATGGTGGTTGCACCGATTGTTTTCATTATTTCGTCCATCCCCTGAGGGTCTTCAATGCGCGTTTCGCCTGATAGCGATTGGGGGCGAACCAACAGACAGCCATAATAACAGGCTACTTTTTTATTGAACGGACTGGTGGTTTTACCTGATATTAATGGTATAATGCTGGTATTGATGTAATCGAGGATGTTGGAAATGTTGTCCGGGATTTGCAGGTCGACTCCCAGGATTTCGGAAACCTTGTGCTTGGTCTCATCAGAAGTATTCAGTTCCTTTTGTACTGCTTTCAAACGATTATAACAGGCAGCGCAGGGAACTAGCAGATCCTTATACCCATCTTTCCCGGCCTGGGCCAAAATACGTGAAGGCAGTGCAACCGATAACGCATGGTCGATACTATGGGCAGCGGTAGCGCCGCAGCAATTCCAGTCGTCCACCTCATTTAAAGGAAGCTTCAGAAATTCAAGTATAGCTTTTACCGATTCCATATACTCCCTGGAAGACCCGTTTAATGAGCACCCCGGATAAACAGCTACTGACATATAGATTGTTTTTTCGATTTAATGTTTTTAATGCTTTACAGATTTGGCGGCAATATTTTGCAATTGCGCAGTACGTTTAATCCTCTCGGGAAAAAGGTGCAGTTTGCCCTTTAAAAACATTCCCGGTGCAAGTACCATATCTTTTAAAAATTCGCCGGATGCAAGCTTGTATTTAAAAATGAGTCCGATTTCATAAAGACGGCCGTTTTTCTTTACAGAAGAAAGGAATGCTTTATGGAAAGCTACAATTTTACGGGCCTTAGGATTAACCTGTTTTGTCCTGATAGCTTCGGCACGGAGGTAGTCCATAACTTTGGCAGTTTCAATTTCCATTGGGCACCTGCACAAACAGGTTTCGCAGCTTAAACACAACCATATCGAATACGACTGTATTGCTTTTTGCACCAGCATCTCATTGTTAGTTTGTAAATGGCGTAATACAACACTCGGCGGCATATCCATTTCGGATGACATGGGGCAGCCAGCCGAACATTTTCCACATTGGTAGCAACGGTTAATTGCTATGCCTGTTTCATCGGCAAGTTTTTGCGAAAAGCTCTTTGTTCCCGAAGAATGTGCGTGCATAATCGATAATTCTTTAGTTTTGATTCAATTGGTACACAAGACCAATCGTTAAAAAGCCACTAAATGTATTAAAAAATGAAAAAAATAAAGGTGTTAAAATTCAATGTTTTACAACAATTACCTCGTATTTTCTCGTATCGTACAGAATTACAAAGGTTTTAGTAAGTATTGCAAAATGGCCGCATCCAAGCAAAAACGACACGGATTAGACCACAATCCACAAATTTTCTTTTCCTTTTAAATTTCCACGCCACACAAGGAATTCCCGGGTTGTGAGTAAATCACTCCTGTCAACGCATGCCATCTGGCCACGGCTGGTTATTTATTTGGTCACTGAATTTCCGTATCGATCGAAAATTTTGTAAAACAAATTTTTCATTTTCATCACTTTGTATTTTGCATAAAATCCGAAACCCCATGACATTTTATACGAAAAATGGGGTAATGTGGCATTGTTTTTTGTTTACAATAAATGCCTAAATTTGGTCGTTCAGTTACTAACTAATCAACACAACCTAAAAAATCCTCCGAATGGGATATCTTCAAGCGAACGAGGTGGTAAAACAGTACGCCAACCATCTTGCATTGAATAAAGTAAGCATCGACGTGCCGCCGCAATCGGTGTTTGGCCTTTTGGGCCCCAATGGAGCGGGAAAGACCACGCTTATCCGCATTATCAACCAGATTACCGCGCCCGACAGCGGCCAGATACTTATCGACGGCAGGCCGCTCCGCCCCGAAGATGTGTCGATAATCGGTTATTTGCCCGAAGAACGTGGTCTTTACAAAAAAATGAAAGTGGGTGAACAGGCCCTTTATCTTGCCCAACTGAAAGGCATGAGCCGCCACGATGCGCTCAAGACCTTGAAATTTTGGTTCGAGAAGTTCGAGATCCAACCCTGGTGGGATAAAAAGGTAGAAGAACTGTCAAAAGGAATGCAGCAAAAAGTACAGTTCGTTACCACCGTGCTCCACAAGCCGTCGCTGCTCATTTTTGACGAACCGTTCAGCGGTTTCGACCCCATTAATGCACAACTGTTGAAGGAGGAGATCATTGAGCTTCGTAGGCAAGGCGCCACTATTGTATTCTCAACACACAATATGTCATCGGTCGAAGAGTTGTGCGACAGCATCACCCTCATCAATAAGTCGCAGGCCATTTTGAGTGGGCAAGTGGATGATGTCCGCCGCAGGTTCAAGCAAAACCTTGTGGAAATGGAAGTGGAAAATGCCCAACGTGCTGCTGACGAATGTACCCGTTTGGGCGGAACCGTGCTTAAACAAACCGAGACACAAAGCAAGGCCAACCTAGAAGTGAAACTTCCGTCCGGCGTGTCCATCAACGATTTGCTGAAACAGTTGCTTCCCGTGACCGAAATCCACGGCATCAGGGAAATACTTCCGTCAATGAACGACGTGTTTATACAAGTGGTCAAACAATCCAACAACTAACCTTTATCGACATGGGAAAAACAAGTCTGATCATACAGCGCGAGTACCTTTCAAGGGTACGCAAAAAAAGTTTCATTGTCATGAGCATTGTCGGCCCGCTGTTGTTTGCGGCCATGATGGTGCTTCCCGCGTGGTTTGCTTCGATGGAAGATACCAACGAAAAACGCATCGCCGTCGTCGATCAAACCGGCTTATACCGCCAGGCCATTGCCAACACGTCTACCCTGATTTTCGACTATCTGGATAATACACCGGAAGAAGATGTACGCAACAGCTACAAAAATAAAGGGTATGCCGCCTATCTGGTTATTACCGACGATTTGCTCGACGCCCCCAACGCCATCCGCCTGATGAGTGACGCACAAGTTACCATCGACGTCAAGGATTACATCCAGCGAAGTCTGAAATCACGTCTTGACCAGGAATACCTTCAACGCAAAAACATGCCCGAAGTGTTAACCCTGATTGCCGAATTACGGAACGTACGTGTGGACCTTACGACCGTAAAACTGGGCGATGACGGTTCTGAGAAAACGAGCTCGACCGAGATCACCATGGCACTCAGCTTTATTTTTGCCATGATGGTGTACATGTTTGTTCTTGTGTACGGTACCCAGGTAATGCGTGGCGTAATGGAAGAAAAAACCAACCGTATCATCGAGGTCATCGTGTCGTCGGTGAAGCCTTTCCAGCTCATGCTGGGCAAGATAGTGGGTATTGCCATGGTGGCGCTTACACAATTTCTGATATGGGTGGTGCTTACGATTGCCATAGTGTCCCTAATAGGAGGGGTTGCCGGGCCTTCGGTGTCCACCGATGTACAAGCCGGAGGGTTTCAAACACAGCTGACCAAAATATTTTCCATGGTCGACTGGAGCATGGTCAATTGGTCAGTCGCCGCGTTCGTCTACTTCTTCTTGGGCGGATACCTACTCTATGCAGGTATGTTTGCCGCCATCGGTTCGGCCATCGACAGCGATACTGACAGCCAGCAATTCGTACTGCCGATAATGATGCCGCTGATACTGGCCATTTATGTGGCCATGTCGGCTTTCCGCAATCCGGGGGGCGATTTGGCCTTTTGGTTCTCAATGATCCCATTTACCTCACCCATAGTCATGATGGCCCGCATCCCCTTCCAAATACCGCTTTGGGAAATTTTGCTGTCCATGGCTATCTTGGCCGCTTCGTTTGTCGGAATGACATGGTTTGCCGGGCGCATTTACCGCACAGGTATACTGATGTACGGCAAAAAGGTGACGTACAAAGAAATGTGGAAGTGGTTTAAACAAGCAGGGAAATAAAAGCGTGGCCTCAGCCTGAAATGTACTTGCAAATCCCCATTGACCAGACCGAGTCGATGGGGATTTTTAAATTTTGCCCATCCCTTTTGCCCTCCCAATGATTGAGATGTATAAAGTAAGAAGAAGCAAGGCGTACCTTTCCTGTTGCACTTTTGGGCGTAAGATGCCACATTGGATAGCATGCCAGGGTTATTTGTCGGAATTAGTATTGTTCGGACTTATTGCACCGGTCAAAATTTAGGCTTATTGACGCACCTTTATTTTTCCATCCTTTGAAAACTACTTTTTGAGTATCTTTAAGGCATTGCATCCCTAATTTTGAATACGTGTTGAATGTCGAACCTCCGAAAAACAAACTCTTCATTATGGGGTCCACATTGTTGCGGGCCCAAACTCCGTCAATGTGCCCCGCAAATACCCGGTGTGCCTCGTACTAACAATTTAAAATTCAATTTCGATGAAAAAAACCATCATTAGTCTTGCCACAACCGTTTGTTTTTTGATGGCTTGCAACCAAGTTTCCGAAAAAACCAAAGAGACCATCAATAAAGGTGGCGAAGCGGTAGGGAAAACCGCTACTGAATTTATCGACGGCGTAAAAGAGGGCATCGACAAATCGTTACAATGCGAAATTGAATTAGCGAAGCCGCTCATCGAAAAGGGCATTAAAACCGGAAAGTTCACTATCGAAGACAATCCCAATGGTGGAAAAAACAACGTGTTAACACTTTACATGATCTTCGACAGAGACTTCAAAGCGCCCATCTTGGCCAAGGCTTTCGACAAAAGCGGCTTGGAGATTGGCCGGGCCAAGCTAACGGTCGTTGGTAAAGCTGGTGAGGCAGGTTACTATGATTTTGTGTTTGACCAGCGCACCCGCATCCCGGTAAAAGGTAAAATTACGCTGGAATAGACATGCGGTGCAGAAAGAGCCCACAAAGACCCTTTGCACAAACAAAAACTTGCGGTAATGAAACACAAAAAGCGGAAGGGCATCATGCTCTCCGCTTTTTTGCATTCATTATCGACCGGCACCGTTCTATTCAATGACTGTATAGCCCAATGCAGCAATGGTCGTTTTTATTTTGTCCACATCCACCTTGGCGGTATCGGCTTCCACCACGGCCGTCGAGTCGGTAAACGTTGCATCGACCTTAACCACACCATCGAGTGTCGTTAGTCCGGCTTCAATGGCTTTTTCGCAACCGGAGCAGGTCATTCCCCCCACTTTAAGGTTCATTGTTGCCACATGGGCCGTTTCGGTTGCCGCGTCGGCCGATCGGTCAGCCGTTTTCCCGGCGTTGCATGCAAACCATACCAGGGGCATGGCAAACAGTAAAATCCACTTCATATACTTACCATTTTATTTGATCTAACGAAATTAGGATCATCACCAGCAAATAGAACGAGTTAAACCCGATAAACAATTTGCGGAGCGACTGGTTGGCCCGTTCTTTCTTTTGCATGAAAAAAAGCATGGTGACCCATCCCATCATCCCCATGCTCGAAAGGACGAGCAACACTGTCAGGAAACGCCCGTCCAGCACGTGGTTCATGGGCAGTAACAGCGCTCCCACAAATGTGGCCACCAACCACACCAGATTGATACGGTTGATCTGTGCAAGCGAGAAATAGTCGAACAACGTGGGGTAGCCCCCCCGCCGGTAATCTTCGCCATACTTAATTACAAGCAGCCAAAAGTGGGGCATTTGTCCTAAAAAAAAGAACAAGGCCAGAAAGTGCAGACGCGGATCGCCCAGATCACCACCTGCGGCCATCCATCCCGACACAGGAGGGATAGCTCCCACCACAGCTCCCGGAAATACGGAGAAGGCGGTGATTTTTTTCAACGAGGTATAAACCAGATTATACCAAACCAACCCCAGCCAGCCCCACAACAATCCGGAAAAAGTAGTGAACGACAGCAACAACGTGCCTGCCGCAAAAAATGCCGCTACCAGGGACCAGGCCGATGACAACGATACCCTTCCCGATGGCAATGGCCGATTTTGGGTCCGGTGCATCAAGGCGTCCTGTGTCCGTTCCTGTATCTGGTTCAATGCCGAAGCTGCGGCCGAGAGGAACAGAATCCCGAAAAACACCCACAGTCCGTCGAACGACAGACGGCCTTGCTGCAACACATAACCCGTGTAAGCGGTGATACCTACGGCCAACGAAATAGACGATTTTCCAAGAATTTTAATGTCGGAATAGGTCATGACATTATTTTTTCGTCAATGATTTAAGATACTCCACCAACTGATCCACTTCTTCATCTTTCAATTGGTCACGATACGACAACATCAGTCCTGCCGAATACCCTTTGACCACTTTAACGGCCGGATCAAGAATGGACTCCTTTAAGTAAGCTTCGTCGGCAATCACTTTTGTTTCGGAACCTTTCACCGCAACAGTGCGTTCCGATCCGTACAGATCCTTAAAGGTTGGACCGACCAAGTTCACGCCGTCGGTCGAATGGCAGGCAATGCATCCCAGACGTTTGGCAATGGCAGCTCCGGCCCCACGTGCATCCACCGCAAGGTTTTTTGCGGCCACTTGTGTGGTATCGGTATACCATTTCTCAAACTCGTCGGAAGGCAGCACCTTTACTACCGATATCATATACGAGTGGTTCAACCCACAATATTCGGCACAGTAAAGATCGTATTCACCGGTCGCTTCGGGCAAAAACCACATGTCGAGCTGCCGTCCTGGTACCATGTCTTTCTTCACCCTAAACGCAGGAATATACAGGCTATGTATCACATCGACCGCCACCAGATCAAGTTTCACCGGCTTGTCCTTTGGCACAAAAAGCGTATCGGTGATCCGTCCGTTGGGATACTCGGACGAAAACTCCACATACGCGCCACGCTTTTAATCGGAAACGCATCTTTTGGGGCCTCGGTTTGCGGATGCCAGCCCGCATAACCGTAATAAAACATCATCAATACCAATATCAGCGGGATTACGGTCCATATCACTTCCAACGTATTGTTCCCTTCAATGTGTGTGGCTTCGGGATTACGCGATTTGCGGTAACGTACCACAAAGTACACCATGACCACAGTGATGCCGACTAAAAAGAACAACGATACCCCAAGTATGAATGCGAATGCGGCATCGACGTGAGAGACAAAATTTTGAGTTTCAGCCATGACGGGAGACTATAATGTTTTATCGGAATAGGTAATCGAGTAACGTAATGAACACCACAATTCCCACCACCAAAAATATGGCAGCGACCATGATACGCATGAACGGCGAATCAAATTTCAGGTGCATGAAATAAACGAGCACCAGCGTCGATTTAATGGATGCCAGAAATAACGCGGTAAATACGCCCCAGGCTCCTAAGTCGATGTGGGTCACTGCCACGGAAATGGCAGTCATCACCAATAACAAAGCCAATATGATGCCGTAAGTTTTATATGGGACAACGTGGTGTGAAGGATCGTGCGACATAGCGATTTTGTTAAGCAATTAGATAAAATAACGGGAACAGGAAAATCCATATCAAATCGACCAGGTGCCAGTACAAGCCGGAGTTATCGAGAAGCACTGGGTTTTCGGCGGTGATGGTCCTGTTTCTCACCCTCACGAACACAATGGTTAAGAGGATAAACCCAACTATAATGTGAAGCGCGTGCAGCCCGGTCATAAAAAAATAGAGGCCATAAAAAAGCACGTCGCCATGACCGCGTTCGGCCAATATTTCACTGCCGGGATACAATCCGTGCGAAAACTTATAGGTCCATTCAAAATATTTGTTCACCAGAAAAAGCAACGCCACGAACAATGTCATGCCGATGAGCACCAACGCCAGCTTGCGGTTCCCCAGCCGGATGGCCGAAGTGCTCATTGCAATGGTGGCACTACTGATAAGCAACGCCACGGTATTAAAGGTGCCCAGCGGCACGTTCAGTTCATGCCCGCAAAGATGGAACGCGTCGGTGTGCATGTACCGGTACACCGCATACACGATAAATAAACCCGAAAAAAGCAGCAGTTCGGTAAAAATAAAAAGCCACATCCCTATTTTGGATGCCTCGTCGTCGCGGTGCAAATGTGCAGCCGCATGTGGATGTTCCATAAATAATCAGGTTTAGCGGTAATCGTAAGGACTTTTTGTGACCACGGGAGGTTGATCGAAATTTTCAAGCGGCGGCGGTGACGGCACGGTCCATTCCAACGTTTTGCCACCCCAGGGATTGGCCGGTGCCGGTGCTCCATGCCTCGCTGATTTAATGAGGTTAATGGCAATAATCACCAACCCGGTGACCAACACCCACGATCCCATGGTCGACACAATGTTCGGGCCATGGAATTGCTCCAGGTAATCGTAATAACGGCGTGGCATTCCTTGGATACCCAAAAAGAACATGGGCAGATAAAGTGTATTGAAACCAATGAAAAACATCACCCATCCGGTAATGGCCAGACCACGGTCATACATGCGCCCCCAGATTTTCGGAAACCAGTAATGCAAAGCGGCAATGAACGCAAAGCCCACCCCTCCGAACACAATATAATGAAAATGCGCGACCACAAAAGCCGTATCGTGCACGTGGATGTCGGTGGATAAGCTACCAAGTACCAATCCTGACAAGCCCCCGATCATAAATACAAAAATGAACGTCATGGCCCAGTAGAAAGGAGGCTCAAGCAATATGCTCCCTTTGTACAACGTGCCCACCCAGTTGAACACCTTGATGGCGCTGGGAATGGCCACCAGAAACGTGAGCAGCGAGAACACCCAAAGCGCCGTACCGCTCATGCCTGCGGTGTACATGTGGTGTCCCCACACAAAATACCCCACAAAGGCGATAGCCAATGTCGATACGACCACCACTTTGTACCCAAAAATGGATTTGCGGGCAAACGTGGGGATAATTTCCGATATAGCGCCCATGGCAGGCAAAATCATGATGTATACGGCCGGGTGCAAATAAATCCAGAACAAGTGCTGGTATAACACGGGATCACCGCCCAGCGACGGGTCAAAGAACCCGATCTTCAATACCCTCTCGCCAATAATCATCAGCAACGTAATGCCCACGATGGGTGTTGCCAAAAGCTGTATCCATCCTGTGCCGTAAAGCGTCCATGGAAACAATGGCATTTTAAACCACGTCATGCCCGGCGCGCGCATGCGGTGCATGGTTACAATAAAGTTTAACCCTGTAAGTATCGACGAAAAGCCCAGCACAAAAGCCCCTAATACGGCAGGCAACATGTTGGTGGAGGTTTTAAAACTATAAGGTGCGTAAAACGTCCAGCCGGTATCCGGTGGCCCACCCCCCATGAACTGCGACGACAGGGCAATGATGGCCCCGATTAAAAAAAGATACCACGAAAAAAGGTTCAGCCTTGGAAATGCCACGTCGGGCGCACCAATCATCAGTGGTAGCATAAAATTGCCAAACACAGCGGGCAGCCCTGGAATTACCACGGTAAATATCATGATGATGCCGTGCAACGTGAACATGGCATTGTAAGTCTGGGCATCCATCACGGTCTTGCCCGGGGCAATGAGCTCAAGTTTCATGGCCACGCCCAAAAGCACTCCTACAAAAAAGAAAATCACCATCGACCAAAGATACAACAGTGCAATGCGCTTGTGATCGGTGGTGAGCAACCAGGCCCAAATACCTTTATACTTGCCCTGGTGATCACGGAAACTTACATAGTTGGTTTCGGATTGAGTATTGCTCATAAGCTAAAAGTAATTACGGATTTGTCTTTTTACGCGGCTTTACCATCAGGATTGCCAGCACGATCAGAGCCGTGAAGATCATGAGCGTTGCGGAGATTTTTGTCACGTTCATGACATACGATTTGCCCGATGGGTCGTAACTATAGCAGAACTTGAGGATCTTGTTGACTGTTCCCCCTACCTGGCCTTTGGATGTTTCCACTACGGCCAGCTTAAGCTCGAATGGAAGGAAATAAGTCCCATTGAGATAACGCGTAATTTTTCCATCGGGACTTACAAATATCAAACTGGCCGAATGGATAAAATCGTTGCCTGTTCGTTTGTATTTAAACCCGGCGGCATTGGTGGCCTTGGACACATTGATGCTATCGGCGGTAAAAAAACGCCATCCTTTTTCCATCCCATCTTTCTTTACCAGGAGCGAATAATTGTTGCGTTTCCTTTTTGCCAGCTCGGGCCCTTCCGACGGATCGAAACTAATGGTGATGACCTGATAATCTTTGCCCAATTCCATGTCGGACAGATTCACCACTTCGGCTATTGCATCCATTAATGGAGTGCAGATGCCGGGGCAGCGGTAATACACAAAGTTGACGATGGTGGCTTTGTCGAGAAGCGATTTCAACAATACCTTGTTGCCGTCGATGTCAACCAATTCAATGTCCTCGGGCAGATATTCCCCCAGATGCTCATCAATACCAATTTGCACATCGGTTTGGATGTTCATTCCCTGTTGCGGATACGCCCATGCAAAAACCGACCAAAGCAATGATATCGTTAATAACCTTTTTACCATGTTATTATCCAATAATAAATTGACAAATAAACCAGGCACGATGCCGGTTTTAAATTCTATTAACAATTCGGCGCCTGTTTGGTTTAGGCAAACGGGCACCGCCCATAAAAATAACAAACACTATTCTGATTATCAACACAAAATTCTTCTATATTCCTACCACGTTGGTCCACAAATTGGTTAAAGGTTTGGGCTTATTTGGTCGTCTTAGATATTTTTTCAAATTTTAGCAGCTCTATAAAACCCTGCAATTCCATTTTGAACGGCAATGAAAAAAACAGCCATATTCCCAGGATCCTTCGATCCTTTTACCATTGGCCACGAAAATGTGGTGCGTCGGGCGCTCGATCTGTTCGACAATATTATTGTGGCCGTGGGTTACAATTCCAATAAAAAGGATTTTTTCTCTGTGCAACAACGGGTTGAGTGGATCAATGCCGTGTTTGCCGACGAACCCCGTGTCACGGTCGATAAATACGAAGCCCTGACGGTCGATTTTGCCAAAACGGTAAATGCCTCCCATATTCTTAGGGGGATACGTACGTCGGCCGACTTTGAGTACGAACGTGCCATCGCCCAAATAAATAAAGCCATGACGGGCATCGATTCCGTGTTCCTGCTTACTACGCCCGAACACACGCCGGTAAATTCGTCCATTGTACGCGATATCATCAAGCACGGCGGCGACGCATCCATGTTCCTCCCTAAGCAAATCAAGATAAAATTGGATAACTGAAGCGTGCCTATGGCGTTGAGAATAAAAAGAGCAATCACATCGGTTTGGCTGTTTATCGGATTATGCATTGCCTCACAAGGGCAAATGCCAACGGACTCGGTCCGTTTCTTTGGAAAAGCCCCCGACTATGCGGGCATGAACCTTGTATTTGAGAAAACAGCCAATTTTATTACCAGGGAGACCCAGGAAACGGTGCGCATCTTGGTGGACAGTCTAGGAAACTTTGACGCCAGATTTGCGTTGGATGCCACGTCGAAATGCTGGACCGATTTGGGACAATACCGGGCAAGTATTTATGTGGAGCCGGGCGGGGCCTATAAACTGGTGCTCCCTCCTTATACCCCAAAGCCTCTTGCCGACAAGTTCAACCCTTACTTTATCCCCGAGGAAATTGAAATAGGCATTGAGCAGGGCGACGATCAGATGCTGAATAAACGATTAAGGGACTTTGATGAAAATTTTGATGCCCTTTATGCCGAGAACGTGATGGCATTATACGGTAAAGGCGATGTGGCAAAAGCCCAAAACATGGTCTTCCAACTCGATTCGATTTTTCCATCATTGCCGGGAACCTATTTCGATAACCATAAGCATGCCCGTTACGCACGCATTTACAACATTGTTTACCGACGGCAAAAACGCACCGCCATCGGCTATTTCACCGACAAGGTCGGTGTCGATTTTGGCCAACCGGCTGTTGTGGACGCATTCAATGAGATTTTCAAGGACTTTTTCCTCTACTATTTTTCCACGCCCAATGGCAAGCCATTGAAAGAAGCCTATACGCAGAACAAACCGTTCGACACATTATTAATGGTAATGGCGGATGATACATTGTTCCTGGACCCATCGCTCAGGGAAGCCATCCTGTTAAAATCGTTGTATGACGGTTACTATTCCGACCGTTACGATAAACCACAGGTCGAACAAATGGTCCAATTGGCCGGGAAATCCGGCAGTACTACTTTTATAAAGTTGTTGGCCACCGGCATTACCAACCGGTTCAACAAACTAAAGAAGGGGACGCCCGCACCCGATTTCGAAGCATACAGTTCATCGGGCAAATCGTATTCCCTTGGGTCATTTAAAGGAAAATTTGTGTACCTCGGTTTTGTGCATACACAAAACTATGCATGTCGTAAGGACATGATTTCGCTTTCGGCCATTGCCCGTGAAAACCGGAAAGATTTAGAGGTGGTAACGATTTTTATGGATGAGGACCCGGATAGGGCATTTGCCTTTGCCAAACAAAACAGTCTGAAATACAACACTCTTCATTTTGGTCACAATGGGAAAATATTGCTTGATTACAACATAAGGTCAATGCCTACATATTACCTTATCGATCCGGAAGGGAACATTTCGTTATCGCCGGCCCCTGCACCTGACGAGAGTTTTGGCAAAATCTTTATGGAGACCGTTCGAAGCTTTAAATACAGCAAAGCAAGAAAATCGACCGATACCCAGCGTTCAATATATGATTTATAACCCGAGACGTGTCACGGCCCTTCCTGTTTGATTCCTTATTTCTTTTTAACGGAAAACAGCCATAATGCAATGATGCCCCTAACTTATTTGGGCAGAATTGCTTTATTATAATTAATTTTGTGCGGAGCCGCCAAATTCTAATTGTTTTTGTTTAAATTACTCAACGTAAAATTCCCTTTATCATAACTTATTCATGACCCAAAGACACATCTTATTGTCGATACTGTTGGCGTCGTTTGCCACTCTTTGGGGCCAAACACCTTCGGCCACCTTGGAATACACGGGCTCTACCGCATTTTGCGAATCGGGCACGGCGCAACTCAAAATAAAATTTACGGGAACACCCCCGTTTGGGTATTCGATAAGAATAACAAAGGGATCAGGCCAGACATTCGTCATAAATAACAGTCAGATTTTTACGGAAAACCTCGTTGATGGCTACTGGATTATCTCAGAGTCTGTTACTGAGGCGACGACTTACCAGTTACATGAGGTGTTTGACGGGTCAATGACCTCAAGCCAATGGCAATTGAACAAAGGCTCTACCAATGTGAGCGGAAGCGTGACATTCCAAATCGACCATATGCCCACGGCCAATGCCGGCACCGACCAAAGCAGTGCCTGCGGTTATAGCACTGCGTTATCGGCTACTCCCCAATTCAGCGATTCCGAAATTTATTGGACGACTCCTTTAAACGGCACCTTATCCGATAGCAACAGTGCCTCACCAACCTTTACCGCTACAGCTGCCGGAACTTATACCCTCACGTTCAATGAAAAAAGAGGTGCATGCATTGATCAGGACGATGTGCTGGTTACCATTTTAGGTTCGCCCAAAGCCACATTGTCGGGACAAGCGGAAATATGTGCAACGGGCAACTTACCTGCACAATTGGTTTTGGAAGGCCAGTCTCCGTGGTCATTTACTGTCAGAAACAGTGGAGGAAGCCAATCCGTTACGCAAACGAACGTCACAAATAGCACATACAATTTCTCAATCCCCGCAACCGGTAGCCAAACCTATACACTTACCGAAGTGACCGACGGCAATGGTTGCAGTGCCGATGCAACGGACCTGAATGGGGAGGCGGCAGCGACAAACATACAACCCTCCGTGTTTGCGGGAAACGATAAAATCATTTGCGGAAGGCTTGAAACGACGCTTGAGGGAGATGCCGATAAGGGCACAGTCAAGTGGACATCGGTTCCGACCACGGCCATCGCCAATGAAACCGCGTTGAATTCCAATACATCGGCCCCTGCATTTGGATACGTAGAGTATACCCTGACCGCAACCAACAACGGATGCGAAAAATCGGACGCCGTGACGCTGCATTTTGCCGCGCTTCCCAATTTATTGAATGCATATCTGGATGCTGCCTTGATTTGCGAAGGGAGCCACACTTCCCTGGTCCTGTTAAGCGACACCGAGGGTTTATGGACATTGAGATACACGGCGAACGAAGTTGCCTCTGCGTTAGAATTTGATAATAAAAGCGAAAAAATAGACCTATCGCCCACCGTTACCACCACATATACGCTTAACGAGATAATCGATCAATATGGATGTAAAAACACTCAGTTCGAAAACGGTGAGCACGTGTTAACTGTCGAAAAAGTAGAAATACCCGATGCCGGTACCGACCAAACACTGGACAGGCAATACCAGACACAACTGGATGCGACGACTTCTACAGCCAGCGGCGAATGGCAGTTGATTTCGGGCGGCGGGGAAACGGATATCGTAAGTAAATCCGATCCACAAACCATTGTCTCCAAACTTTCGGTGGGGGAAAACAAGTTCAGGTGGACTTTAACTCCACTAGTTTGTCCGGTAACTTACGACGATGTGTCCATCTTTGTCAACAAATATACCACGTACAACGGGATATCACCCAACGGAGATGGCTTTAACGACCGCTTCATTATCGAAGGGGCTTATTCATCCGAAGAGAACGAACTGTTGGTGTTTACGATGAAAGGTAAGTTGGTTTATAAGGCCGCGAATTATCAAAACGACTGGACTGGTTTGGGAACGGACGGAAAACCACTTGAAGATGGCACTTACTATTACGTGTTCACGTCAAAAAGCCAATCGCCCGTAAAAGATTATCTGGTCATCAGACGCTAACCCCCAAGAAACGCTCCTCACAATGAGAAAACTCTGCACGATAATACTCTTCATAACCGCATTGGCAACCCAGACCGTCGCACAAAAAGAGATTTATATCAGTCAATACCAACATAACCGTTATGCCGTAAATACCGCCTTTGCAGGAGCAAACGAGGCATTGACGCTATTCGGGTCTTACCGTAAGCAATGGACAGGGGTGGACAAATCGCCGCAAGCACAACTATTCTCGGCCCACACTCCTTTAAAATCTGAACAAATAGCTTTGGGCGTTGAGGCTTTCAACCAGTCGTATGGAGTATCAAGTAATTCTGGTTTTGCGGCGTCGTATACTTACAGGGTTAAACAATCCGCTCGTAATTGGTTGGCTTTGAGTGTTAACGTCGGCGTGTCGTTCCATTCCGCTTCATGGAGTGATGTCCCGGTTCATGATCCCAATGACCCAATGTTCAATACGAAAGATGCTATTTCCAGTCCCATGGTAGGATTGGGAACTGCCTGGTATGGCCAACGTTTTTTTGTGGGATTATCAACCCCAAGTTTTTTTTACACCGATGTTTATACAACCGGTGAAGCGAAATTTGATCCCGGGAAATCGGAGCTGATCGCAACCGGAGGTTACCTGTTCGATATTAACGATCAATTCCAAATACAGCCTTCGTGCTTAGTAAGGCTAAACACTCCATATGGAACCATTGCCGATGCAAATGCTTCACTGGTATGGCGCAAAACTGTCTGGGGCGGGATGGCTTACCGTACTACCGATGAAATAACCGCCATGGTTGCCGTAGAGCCTATTCCCCATTTCAGAATTGCTTACAGCATTGATTTCACGACCGGCGATATAGCCACTTACAATAACGGGTCCCATGAAATATCGCTCCGTTATCATTTTGGTTACAAAATACAAACAGCAAGTCCCAAGTTCTTTTAACACCACGAAATGAAAAAACACCTCTTTGCCTTGCTTTTGATGATCATGGGCTGCACCACGGTTTTTACCCAAGAATACCGGATTATCCCGCTCCCAATAAACCATCGCAGCAGCAACGACATAGCTCCGTTTGTAAAAGATTCGGTATTGTATTTTAGCTCAAATCGTCGCAGCAGCATATTTGTCGGTTACTTCGATCAACACATGCAACACCTATACCGTTGGTATTCGGTTGAAATGTTACCCGGCGGAAAGTTTGGGACCCCCAAACCATTTCTCGCCCAATATCAAAGCAAATTGAACAACGGACCGTTTATCTTTTCCCGTGACGGAAACACGTTGCTTGCCACTCAAAGCACGAAAGCAGGCATAACCCAACGGTCGGCAAACAACGGGATCGTGGCCTTCGCATCGGCCGACGGCAAAGACTGGGGGATGCCCAGTACTGTCATCCCGCCGCAAAACAAAGTATCGGTTGGGCAACCGGCTATTTCGCCCGACGGAAAAATATTGGTATTCGCGTCCAACCAACCGGGGATGGGCAAAACCGATTTGTTCCTATGCAAATACGAAAACGGGGGGTGGGGGGAAGCGACGAACCTAGGGGAGATAATTAACACATCTGGAAATGAGGTGTTTCCTTTTTTCCATCCTTCCGGTAAACTTTATTTTTCATCGGATGGACATCGCGGGTCGGGAGGTTTGGATATTTATTACACAGTGATGGCCAATGGCCAATGGACTACACCCGTTGCCCTTCCAGAACCGATAAACAGCGGATACGACGATTTTGGCATATATATGGCCACGGATTATGATTCCGGGTTCTTTACGTCTAACCGCGAACGATCGGACAACATCTATTCGTTTGTGCAACTTTGGCCCTCCTTCGATGCGTGCGAACCCCAGGAAGAAGACAACTATTGTTTTGAACTGTACGAGGATGGTGTTTTCCAGTCAGACACGCTGCCCGTACGCTACGTGTGGGACTTTGGCGACGGCGAAATTGGAACCGGAAAAACCGCGCAACACTGTTTCCCTGGACCCGGCAACTACCATATCACGCTCACTGCGATCGATACGTTGCTGAACGTTGAAATGTTCAAAGTAGCCGACTACACCATGGAAGTAACCCGAATCGAACAAGTGGTCATTACGGCTCCCCCTGTGATAAAAAAGAGCCAAACAGCAACATTTCATGCCAAAGAATCGTATCTGCCCGATACGGGGCCATACCAATATTTCTGGGAGCTTGGCGATGGCTCCCAGGCAAAGGGATTGGAAGTATCGCACAGTTTTAAAGCAAAAGGTACTTTTGTCGTAAAATGCGGCATGGTTTCTGAACAAAACCCCCACATAAAATATTGCTCTGCGTTAACAATAGAGGTGACAGACTAAACGAAAATTGCTTTAAAAAGGAAACGTAGGCATGGTGAAACCTTACAAACTGATGAGATGAAGCACTTGATGATCTGCTTTTTGATTTTAACCGGTTTTCTGGAAGCAAAAGCACAGCCTGTTCCCGGAATTGACGAAAACATCCCGTTTTTGGTGACGTTTGGGTCGAATAGCGAAACAGCATGGGGAGACAACGATTTTTGCCAAATCATATTTTTCTCGATCCCAAAAGATTTTACTGCCCCGATTTACATCAGGGTGTTTGACCCTGACATATCGGGGGCCCACGATGAGCAAAAAGGTGGTTGGAACACGAAAATGTTCTATGGCGTTTATGGGGGAAAGGGTGCCTGTTCGAACGAAGATGCCCAAAAAGCCAACAAAAACGGGCAATATGACAGTGGAACCCTTTTGGCTTCCAAGACCTTCGGATCGGATCCCGGTTATGACAATAAATGGTACACCTTTGGTCCGTTTAACCCCAGTGAGGGTGAGATGCTTCCCGAATACGGAGGTAATGTATTCAAGTTTCTGGTAGAAGGAACTGCAGGCGACGACGGTAACATGTACAGACTCTACCTATCGTCATCTTCTTCGGAGAACAGGCCCGTGGAAGGTGCATTTGCGTTTTATTTCAAATACAAATTCAGATTGCACGACAACGTTAACGAAACCTCGCACATTTACCCTTATATCGACAGTCGTGTCGTCGCCATCAGGCAAGCCAATTTCGACTGGGACAGCGATGGTCTGATCAGGATGATCTCGGTTGCCAAGAACGGAGAGCTCATGAAAACTTCTGGTGATAATAACTGGGCAGAAAGCCGGCACACCATCTCCGAAGCAGAGAAAAACACATCCATCGATATTCAGTTCATCAAAAGCAAGTCGCCGCAAATAAAGAACAATAACGTGGTAATGTTTCTCGAAAACCAATTTGGCGAACTCATGCCTTTCTTTAGCGTCCCTATTGGCGGCATTCCCAAATACGAGAGCCGTATAAATTCAAGGCGAATACCTAAAAAATAACACCCCACATGCCATTTCCCATCCATTCATTCCGAAAATTCATTCTGCCGGTATTGTTGTTTCCGGTCACGTTGGCTTATTCGCAGTCGTACGATTTTAAGGTTTTCGACTCGAACATGGGGTTGCCCCAGAACTTTGTGTACTGCTTGGCCCAGGACCATGAAGGATTCATATGGATAGGAACAGGAGAAGGATTGGTTAAATACGATGGTATCAGGTTTAAAAACTACACGGTGGCCGATTCGCTGGCCGGAGACTTTATTCGTGACATATTTATAGATGATGCGGGAAGTGTTTGGATCGGACACGATAACGGTACCATATCGGAGTACCAGCGTGGCAATTTTTCAAAGATCCTAATCCCTTCGGGAAGTAGTCCGGTCCGTGACATTTGTCAGGACGAGGAGGGTAATATCTGGGGTGTGGAGCAAAACAACGGTATAATCCGTATCGACAAAAACGGCAGATTGTCCGAATTGTTCAGCAGGGAAAAGTTTGGGCGTAAGCTTTATTATTCTATCAACGCCATCGATGAACACAACCTGTTGGTCGGGACCTCCGAAGGGTTATTAAAAGTCAGGATTGGCAGTGACGGGTTGGTTGCCGAAGTCCATCCTATCGGATCGATCCCGGAAACCGGTATCAACGCCATCGTCAAACGTAAAGAGAGTGCAGGAGAATTCTGGATCGCCACCGAAGACAAAGGTTTTTATCTTTACAAGTGGACCAACGACAATTCGCAGGGCTTTTCGAACAACAAACTTTGCCTCGCATTCAACATCCAAAACGAAAACATTACCGATATTATAGAGGAAGATGAAAGTAACCTTTTGATTTCCACATGGGAGAATGGTGTCATTAAATTGCTGTACGATCCTTTGTCAGGCACATACAACCAATCGTTGAACTTTTCGGAAGCCAACGGCCTGAACAAAAACAACATCAAAGACATTCTACAGGACCGTGAGGGCAATTACTGGTTTGCCACCTACGGGGGCGGTGTATCCACGCTTATCAACGACCATTTTATTTACTACCAACTTGCCGACATAGGGTTTAAGAACAACAAAGTAAGCGCTGTCATCCATTTTGGCCAGGAACTATGGATGGGCCTCGAAAATGGGATGCTGAAAACCGACCCCTTTTGTTTTGCCGCCCATGAATTTTACGACAAATATCAAGGTATTCCTGCCGATGTCATCACTGACTTTTTGATAGACCCCGATAAGACACTTTGGGTTGCAACCAGTCAAAACGGGCTTTACAAGCGCAAGCACGGAGAAGTGAAATTTTCGCGCCATCCATACACAAATAACCTTCTTGGTAATCATATAAATGACATTGAATGGGTTAGTGGAAAAATATATATTGCCACTTTAGGGGGATTATATATTTTGGATCCAAAAAACGGGAATAACTTAACCCATTTAACCACCGAACAAAACCTTCCGCACAACAGCATCAACTTTATTTACAAAGATGCGGCCAACAACATTTGGATCGGACCCAAATCGAGTGGTATATGTAAAATAGATATCGATCAATTCAACATAGAAGTACATAGGCTCGACCAATCTCCGGTAGATGTATCGGATATGACCCAGGATTTGGATGGCAAATACTGGTTGGCAACGAAAGGGAAAGGTATTTTGCAGTATTCTGGGGATTCCATCCGTACCATATCGGTGCAAAACGGATTGGCCAAGAATTTTTGCCACAGTTTGGAATGTGATTCCCACAACAGGCTTTGGGTGGCACATCATTCGGGGCTTAGCTGTGTGGATCTGAACAACATGCAGATAAGGGTGTTTGGACACGAAAACCGTATGGGCGGTGATTTCCTGCAAATATGGAAAGATTTCGGACAATACATTATGGTTTGCGGCTTCTGACGGGGTCATCCAATATTTCCCCGACCGCGACAAGCCCAACCAAGTGCCCCCTACCATAAACTTCACCAATATCGAAATCAACAAGGTAAAATATCCGATGGATAAAATCATCGAATTGCCTTACCAGTACGGAAAAAATTATTCATACCATTTCAGCTTTATCGGTATCAGTTTTAAAAACCCCAAAGGGGTTACCTACAAGTACAAATTGGAAGAAGAAGGACGCGAACAGGAGACTGAATGGGTTGATCTGGGAGCAAATAATTTTAAGGATTTCGAATTCTTGCCCAGTGGCACTTATACGTTTAAAGTCGTCGCATACAATGCCGATGGCATCGCGTCCCCGACACCTATTGAAATTAAGCTGGAAATACTTCCTCCTTTCTGGAAAAGGTTGTGGTTCTATGTTTTTGCCGTTGTCGGGGTTACATTCGGCATTTACAGACTAATCCGATATCGGGAAAGTCAGTTGATAAAACAAAAACAATTGCTACAAAAGGAAGTGGCAACGCAAACCATCACTCTGAGAAAGCAAAAAGCCGAAATTGAGCGAAAGAACAGGGATATTACGGATAGCATAAACTACGCACAACGGCTTCAGGCTTCTATACTTCCTCCGTTAAACCTTTTGCAACAGACATATCCCGAATCGTTCATTTACTTTTTGCCGCGTGATATCGTGAGTGGCGATTTTTATTGGGTCCACCAGTATAAGGATTATTTGTTGGTTTGCATTGCCGATTGTACAGGCCATGGCGTTCCCGGGGCATTCATGTCGATAATAGGGAGCACTTTGCTTAACGATATCGCAAAAGCGCAACCAGGGTTATCGCCCGCAGAAATGCTCGAAAACCTCGACAAGGAATTGAAATATCTCTTGCAGAAGAATGTAGAGGAGCACGCACAGGACGGGATGGATATTTGTATTGCCGAAATCCATATTCCATCTAACAAAATAAGGGTTGCTTCGGCCAAACGTCCTGTATTTTTATACACAGGCAATGTTTTATCGATTTACAAGGGTACACGCCGTAGTATTGGTGATACGGTAAATTCCGAGGACGAAAACAATACATTCGTGAACATTGAATACCAAATGGAGAAAGGCGATTTGATTTACATGTTTTCCGATGGTTATACCGACCAGTTTGGGGGACCACTTGGCAAAAAGTTCATGAAAGTAGGCGTGACCAACTTGTTGGAACAAATCAGGCACAAGGGCATGACCGAACAATACGCAATGATCCGTACCAATTTCGAAAATTGGAAAGGGGACTTAAACCAAGTAGATGATGTGATTTTCTTGGGGATACAACTGTAACGGCATAATCCGTGAAAGGCTTTGTTTAATGAGTTGCTTCTTGTCTGGGAGTTAAGCCATTGGGTTGTTGTGTGCTACATTTTTTACTGGAGATTGAAGCTGCAGGAAGAACATTGATCGGAGATCAATGTTCTGTAAAAGATGGTTGGAAAATTGCCAGATCAAAACCATGGGAATCTGTTTTCTCCCATGCTACAAGAATTTGCGGACATGTGCCACGCACTTGCCTGGAAGCCTGATAAAATTTTATCAATACTATTTTGGAGCAGGCTTTTCCTCCTACTCCGTAATATACCTTACAGGATGAAGGAGCAAAGAGAGGTCACGTATTACCGGCTTTGCAGAAACGACAATGTTTCTTTGGGTAAGTCGTTCAGGTTTAGTACCATCAAGCCATCCAAACAATCGTTAAAGTCGGGGTCGACGTTAAAACCAATGATTTTGGCATTCTGACGGATGTACTGTTTTAGTAGTACGGGTATTTTAAGCGCGTTTGGCTCAATGCCCGAGATAAATTTGTCTAGCTTTTGCAAATCGTTGCTGTTATGTTCCAACACCACATCTATATCCATCGCATTGGTCGTTACCTTGAATTCTTTTTTGGGGTACACCCATTTGGCCAGATCATGGTCAAAATAATTTTTACGGATAAAAGCAATGATCAAATCTTTCGAAAAACCCGAAAAATCGTTGCTAATACTTACCGGTCCCATGATGTAGCCAATGGCTGGATTGGCTTTCAGAAAATGTAAAATGCCTTGCCACAGTAAGAAGAGCGGCATCGGTTTTTGCTGGTATTCGCGCACCACAAACGATCGCCCCAGCTCCAATGTGCGGGTCAGGATGAGTTTCATCTTTTCGTCCAAATCGAAGAGGCTTTGCACGTAAAAACCTTTTTTCCCGTTTTGGGGCACAATCTCATCGCCACGGCCAAGACGGTAGGCACCTATTATTTTACCCGTGTCGGTGTCAAAAGCAAACAGATGGTGGTAATAGGTGTCGTAGCTGTCCAGATCGATCTTTTTGTTGGTGCCTTCGCCGACTTGCCGGAAGGTGACTTCGCGCAACCGGCCTATCTCACGTAAGATGACAGGAATTTGTGTGGTTTTGCCGAGGTAAATTTCGTAGTTCGACTTAGCGAAAAGTAGTCCTCCGTTAGCTTTCAGTACCTCCAATTCGCGTATTATCTCGTCGGTTGGCACAGGGTCGATGATGGGCTCCGGCTTTTGTCCCCGGCGGAGGTTGAATCCCGAAAAACGTTGCTTTACCTCGTGACGCTCCAATGCGGAGAGACAGGTACGCAAAAAACGCCCCGCCTTTTCGTTGTTTTCAAAAGCTTTCAAATCGCCGGGCATTATTGGTTTGCCTATCCTTAGCCGAACAGTCTGTCCCTCTTTTTTGAAAAATTCCGCAGGAATGGAAAGCGTACGCAGGTAAGGATGTATTTTGCCCAGCAAATGGAAATTAAGACTATTTTGCCCAAAAAAGTAAAACGGGACAATGGGTACGTTCGATTTAAGCATGAATCGCACCACGTTAACGTCCCACTCTTTGTCTTCCACTTTACCAAAACCCTTTTGCATAGTAGCCACTTCGCCCGAAGGGAAAATGCCCAGCGGATAACCGTCGGATAAATGGCGCATGGCGGTTTTGAGTCCCGAAATATTCATGCCCACCTTAGAAGTAAATGGATTTAGGGGGATAAAAAATTCTTTGATCGGTTCAAATTCCCCCAAAAAGTAATTGGCCAAAACTTTGAAGTTGGGAAAATGGTGGGCCATGAGCTGTATCATCGTCAGCCCGTCGAGAAATCCAAACGGATGGTTGGCCATGACAATAAAGGGGCCTTTTTCCGGAATATTCTTGAGCTCTTCCACCGGTACTTCCACATGCATGTTTTGGGTCTGCAGTAAACCGTCCACAAAATGAATGCCTTGGCAATGCTTTAGTTTGTCCCGGTAAAGGCGGTTCATCCGCTCCACTTTCAAATAACGGAAAAGTAGCTTTTTGAGTAACTGGTTTTCGGGCATTTTCAATCCCGATCTTTCCAGATTGCTAAACGAAATCAGCTCCATGGGCCTAATTGGTTTGGTTATGTTAGCGACTTTAAATTTAATGGAAATGTATTAGGTGCCATATCTCAGGCCAACCTTTTGATGTGAAAAAGCCCTCGGTATGAAAACGTACATCGAGGGCAAAGAAAAGAATGGAATAGAGAGGTGTCAGAATCCGTAACCGGCAGGTATGGCCATTTGGGGTAAGGTCGCCTTAGGTGCATGCCGGGCTATCAGCATATCGATAATTTGGTTGGTTTGGTTTTGGTAGTTTACTTTTACGGTTTGCGGTCGACCGAGCCATTGTGCAAACAATGCAGGCGATGCTTTATGGGATAACCCTCTTAATGTGGCAATACCCATTTGTTTCAACGTAAAGGCATTGCATTGTTGTTCGTATTGTCCCGTCATGGGAATGACACATAGCTTTTTATTTAAATAAAGTGCTTCGGCAGGAGTTTCGAATCCGGCATTGCAAAGAACACCTTTTGAAGATATTAAGCTTTGGGCAAACTTGTCTTTGTTCACGGGCACCACATCCACGTTTTTATACGATATGGGCTTTTGGTTGTGCTTCGAAAACACTTCGAACCGATCTTGCGGAAATTGGCTTAAAAAATCGATAATGGTAAAGTCATCGTACGATGGAAGATAGACTGTGTAATGGTCGTCAGCGGTGGGGGAGGCGCGCCTCACGTCCTCTCGTATTACCGGGGTAAAGGTATGGTTGTCGAACGATTGGAAGTGAAAACCGTAGGCATATCGTGTCGGAGCATAAAACCGGAGAACCAACGCACCCCAAATGTCCCATGTCAACGGTTTGGGCGCTATGGGACGCATAACGGCGTTCTGATGGCTGAGGCCCACGCATGGGACACGTTTCCACAAACATGCCCATGCGGTAATCGGCTCGAAATCGTTCACTACCAAATCATACTGGTTTACATCCACGCTCCGGGCTTCTTTGATAAAGCGTGAAAGCCTGAACTGGCGGAAGGTAGTCCGGTAATCAATACCGCCTTTTTTCCCGAACACAAAACCCAACCCATGAAGCTTGTACTTTATGGGCCATGGCAACGTGATCTCGCAATGTGAACCGCTTACCAAAATGTCTACATCGGCATGGCGCTGTAACGATGGCACAATTTCCAGCGCACGGGCCAAATGGCCGTTACCGGTTCCTTGTATGGCGTACAGAATTTTCATGGCATTAAAGATTTTTGGGTTAGCTCGATATAACATCTTGGTACATAACCTTGAACAAGTAGCTTTTCGAAAGATCCTGAAGTTCTTCGTCTTTGTCGTCATCTTTGGTATATCCCAAATCGGGGCCTACTACTTTGAGATGCCATTTGCCTCCGTAATATTCAAGGGCAGTACAATGGTCAACCCAGTCGCCTGAGTTTAAATAAGTAACACCCCCGGAGCCGTTGTAAGCTTCTTTTATTTCAGGACGGTGTATATGTCCACAGATCACATAGTCATATTTTTTGCGGATGGCCAAATCGGTCACTACTTTTTCGAAACGGGTCGATATGTTCTTTTTGCCTTTTACCGCATCTTTCACCTTGCCTGAAAGCGATAGCTTTTTCCGCCCAAATAGTTGAAGGATGAAGTTTGCCGACTTATTTACCAGCGTAAGCAGTCCATAACCATGTGCACCAAGCCGGGCCAGCCATTTGCTGTGGTGCATCACAACGTCGAACACATCACCGTGGAAGATCCATGTCTTTTTACCGTCGTTGGTCAGTACCAGTTTATTTTCAATGCTAAAGTTTCCCATTTTAAGGCCCACAAACTGGCGGAACACTTCGTCATGGTTACCGACCAGATAGTGTACACGGGTGCCGCGTTCCATCATTTTTACAATTTGGCGGATTACCTTCAAATGGCTTTTGGGGAAGTATGATTTGCTGAACTGCCACACGTCGATGATGTCGCCGTTCAAGACCAGTGTTTGCGGGTCAATGCTTTTTAAATAGCGGACAGCCTCTTTGGCTTTGCTCCCGTATATGCCCAAATGCGTGTCGGAAATGACCGCCACTTCCACTTTGCGCACTTCGTTTTCCTGTAATTGCTTAGTCATCTTTTCGTTTTGTTGACGATGCAATGTTAAGGCTGTGGAATAACTTAATTTTTAAGCTATTGAGAAATTAATGTAAAGAATAGGGCCATGTTAAGCCTGCGTTACCGGCTTTGTTCAAACGTGCGGACAACAAAAAAGCGACCCCTTTTCCGGAGTCGCTTTGCAGTTTATAATGAATGGCCTTAAATGGCCATGGGCTCGATGATGTGCCTACGTTGGGCCACAATGCGTTGCCAGTAACGGTATAGGTCGTGTACCATCGACCGGCTCCGGCCTTCGGCCTGTACCAACCGGGAACGGCGTGCCAGGATCAATGATTGGTTTGCACCCCCTAGAATGGGACTTACCAGAAACGAGATTCCAAACTCAATGACTTGACGCACAGAGAGCGGTTTACGGGCACATTCCACAATTAAATCGAGCTTATGAACTGATGTCAGTTCCCCAAACTTTTTCATCTGGTCGTCTTGCAGAGAAAAAGTATCGTCTTCGCAGACCACCATGTGTGATATTTGCCGATTTTGTTTTAAAGTCTCTTTTAATTTATGGGCATCGTCAATCACTTCATCGATTCCGACCATGCGGTACGAGACATGAAGTTTGTCACATAACGCGGATATCGCATAGCTTCTGTCGCCGGTGTTCAGGATAAGGACTTCGTTGTCGAAAGTAGCTACCGACGAGAGGACCGTTTCGATGGCGAACGACTTCCGACGGTTGAACGAAATGGCCTCAAAACCCGTAAGATAAAAATTTTCAGGCGATAGGTCGTTTTCGGCCAACATGGCTATGGTGTTAAGCTCTGTGCCAGGTTCAGTCAGAACATCCATCATTGGATCGTATTTTGGAGCGGTGGGCGTGCTCATGGCTTGGTTGGTTTTTGTGCAAAAGTAACCAGTTGGGTTCAGTCAACCGTTAAATTGCCTTTAATTATAAATTAGTTTACCATATGACAATTGTCAATACTTATTCACGTATCTGTTTTGACGCAATTAATTTATCTTAACAAAATAGGCGGTTGCTTTTTAATTTTTTGCGGACGATAAGGTTCCATCGCTCTTTCAGCGCACGGAAAGGCTTTATTGTTTAACAAACAATTGCAGATTAAGTTCTCATCTTTATCCCAACTAAATTTTGGAGCGAAAATATGAATGTCGATCCTCCAGTGTTGTCCATGTCCGGCAAAGCACACGGGTTCCGGGGGAGATCACTTTCCCCTGCGCGGTATCAGGACAATGCCGTATTGCTGTTCCACAAATAAAAAATAATGGTATAACCGATAGTTGAAATCCAAACCGTAATCGGTATTGGCATCGTATGGGATTGTGTCATAAAACGAGCCATAACGCAAGGGATTCCGGCAGCGGCTGTTCCACTCCTGCACGTAGCGGACATTCCAGTTGTGGTAATAACTGTCGGAATAGAATTCTTTAGGGTAACTGAGTTGCGCAAGAAACGACTCAAAGCCAGGATCGAACACCAATAGTTCATATTGGATGCTGTCGTCGCTTTCTGTCGACTGTACTTTGGCATCGGGCGATTTGCCGTTTGCCATTTGTTTTTGTGGAGAGCACGACAAAACAACCATTGCAAAGGCAACACAAAATGCACATGCAATCACGGTACAGTGAAAAAAAGAGGTTCTTTTTCCCATAACTTTCAATTGTTGGACGATGGCAATTAAAGGTATTTGCCGTTTCTTGTCAATAGGGCTTTAATAAAAAAGCCATCCTTTTGGATGACTTTGATAATTTAATGAGGTTTAGGGTTACTTGTAATCGTCCCAACTTTTTATGGCAATGTCTTCCATGCCCATGCGACAGAATGCGTGAATGAATGCACTCGCCAAACGGGCGTTGGTAATCAGCGGGATGTTAAAGTCGATGGCACTTCGACGGATGGTATAACCATTGCTCAACTCCTGGTTGCTCAGGTTTTTGGGAACGTTGATTACCAGGTCGAGTTTTTTCTCGCGGATATAATCCAATGTGTTGGGTTGTTTATCCTCGTCAGGCCAATAAAGTAACGTGGTTTCCACTCCGTTGTCTGCAAAGAATTTATGGGTACCGCCTGTCGCAAACAGGTTAAACCCTTTTTCTTTCAGCAAGCGGGCACTGGTCAGCAGTTCGACCTTCGAACGGGCAGGACCCGATGAGATGAGGATGTTTTGTTTCGGAATGCGATAACCCACCGATAACATGGATTGGAGCACGGCTTCGTAGAAGTCATTGCCAATGCAGCCAACCTCACCGGTCGAGGCCATGTCGACACCCAATACGGGATCGGCTTTTTGCAAACGTGCGAATGAGAATTGGGGTGCCTTAATACCCACGTAATCCAAATCGAACAGGTTTTTGGACGGTTTCTCCACATTCAACCCAAGCATGACACGGGTGGCCATATCGATCATGTTCACTTTTAGAACTTTTGATACGAAGGGGAAGCTACGCGATGCCCGAAGGTTGCACTCGATCACCTTGATGTCGTTGTCCTTGGCCAGTAACTGCATGTTAAACGGACCGGTAATATTAAGGGCTTTGGCGATTTCTTTCGAAATCTTTTTCACCCTTTTGATGGTCTCTACATACAATTTTTGAGGGGGGAATACAATGGTCGCATCGCCCGAGTGGACCCCTGCAAACTCAATGTGCTCTGAAATGGCGTAAGCAATCACCTCGCCGTTCTTGGCAACCGCATCGATCTCAATTTCCTTGGCCTCTTCAATAAATTCCGATACGACTACAGGATGCTGTTTGGACACGCTGGTCGCAAGGTTGAGGAAGTGTTCCATTTCGTCCTTGTTGCTTACCACGTTCATGGCCGCACCTGAAAGTACGTACGAGGGCCGCACCAAGACAGGAAACCCGACCTCATCCACAAACTTGTAGATTTCGTCGATGGTGGTCAGCTTTTTCCAACGGGGTTGGTCCACGCCCAGTTTATCGAGCAACGAGGAAAATTTTTGGCGGTCTTCGGCCCTGTCGATATCCACCGGCGAAGTACCTAAAATGGGTACTTTTTGGTTGTACAGCTTCATGGCCAGATTGTTGGGTATCTGGCCGCCCATTGATACGACCACGCCCTTTGGCTCTTCGAGTCCCACAATGTCGAGAACACGTTCGAGCGTCAACTCATCAAAGTACAAACGGTGGCATACGTCGTAATCGGTGCTCACCGTTTCAGGGTTATAATTGATCATGATGGAACGGTATCCTTGGGTGTTCACGGTGTTGAGGGCGTTGACGCTACACCAGTCGAACTCCACACTGGAACCGATTCGATAAGCACCCGAGCCAAGTACGATGACGCCTTTACCGTCGTGGGTGAACTCCACGTCGTGTTGCGTACCGTTATAGGTAATATACAAATAGTTAATCTTTGCAGGAAATTCGCCGGCCAATGTATCGATTTGTTTTACCACCGGGGTAATGCCTTTGGCAATGCGGTGTTTACGGACTTTCAACAACCCGTTTTCCAAATCTTCACCGGGTGTTTTGAGTACCAACCGGGCAATCTGGAAATCGGAATATCCCATTTTTTTGGCCGAGCGCAATAACCCGTCAGGCAATTTGTCGAGGCTATTGTAGGTCACCAGCTGATCTTTCAGGTCGGTGATGTTTTTTAACTTTTCAAGAAACCATTTGTCTATGCGTGACAGATTATGGATTTCGTTGATGCTGATGCCGGCCTGTAATGCATCGGAAATGGCAAAAATACGCTGGTCGGTCGGTTCGGCCAGCTCTTCGCGAATGTCCTTGTCCTTCAGTGGATGGTTGGCCACAAAACCATGCGAACCTTGTCCCACCATACGGAGGCCCTTTTGGATGGCCTCTTCAAACGTACGGCCTATCGACATGATTTCGCCTACGCTTTTCATGCTCGAGCCGATCTGTTTGGATACGCCTGTAAATTTATTTAGGTCCCAACGGGGAATTTTACATACAATGTAGTCAAGTGCGGGCTCAAAGAACGTCGAGGTCACTTTGGTGACCGAGTTTTTCAATTCGAACAACCCATACCCCAGGCCTAGTTTAGCTGCCACAAAAGCCAATGGATAGCCGGTGGCTTTCGATGCAAGGGCCGATGAACGCGACAGGCGGGCGTTCACTTCGATCACCCGGTAATCTTCGCTGTAGGGGTCGAGTGCGTATTGTACGTTACATTCGCCTACTACACCTATGTGGCGGATGATTTTGATGGCCAGCTCGCGCAGTTTGTGGTATTCACTGTTCGAAAGGGTTTGCGAAGGTGCTACCACGATACTTTCACCGGTATGGATGCCCAGAGGGTCAAAATTTTCCATGTTGCATACCGTAATGCAATTGTTGTAACAATCACGGACCACTTCGTACTCTACTTCTTTCCATCCTTTGAGCGATTCCTCCACCAAAATCTGGTTGGAATATGAGAAAGCGTTCTCGGCGCGTTGGATCAACTCTTCTGTGTTGTTGCAGAAGCCGCTGCCCATGCCGCCCAAAGTGTATGCTGCGCGTACGATGATGGGAAACCCGATCTTTTCCGATGCTTTGACAGCATCTTGCACACTGGTAACGGCAATACTGACAGGGGTTCTTACATTGATTTCGGCCAGTTTATTGGCAAAAATCTCGCGGTCCTCGGTTTCGATAATCGATTGAACAGGCGTTCCCAGCACTTCCACGTTGTATTTGGCCAATGTACCGGCCTCATAAAGCTTAACGCCACAGTTCAACGCGGTTTGTCCGCCAAAAGCAAGAAGGATTCCGTTCGGGCTTTTCCTTTTTAATCACCTCCTCCACAAAAAATGGGGTCACGGGAAGGAAATAGATTTTGTCGGCAATGTTCTCCGAAGTTTGGATCGTTGCAATGTTCGGGTTGATAAGCACGGTGTAAACCCCTTCTTCCTTAAGTGCTTTGAGTGCCTGCGATCCCGAATAATCGAACTCGCCGGCTTCCCCGATCTTAAGGGCGCCCGATCCCAAAACGATCGCCTTCTTTACGTTTTTCTTCATCGCTTCTCGCTATTTTATGGTATTGTATTTGTTCCAATTCGTCGATTTTGTGGTAGTCTGATATTTAATTTATTGAATATCAGATTTTTATTTAATGAAAAAGCCCTTTCGTACAAGCTTATCGCGGCAAAAATACAACTTTTTTAGTAAAAACTTTTGGGATCGGCCAAAAAATGAATATTTTTGCATTTATTGTGAATATATATTCAAAAATAATTATATTTGTACCCTTGGTTTAAGCATCCTGCAGGCCCAAAAACAAGGCCGGCAGGAAGCTTTTTAGTTTTATAAAGAGCATGAAAATCAAATCGCAACGTTTAGTTGCCATCAGGAACATCATTACCGCCCAGAAGGTGGGTAGTCAAGAAGAACTTCTGACCATCCTTGAAAAAGAAGGGTATGTAACCACACAGGCCACCTTGTCGCGTGATTTGAAGTTTTTAAAAGTGGCCAAAGTCCCCGATCCCGAAGTGGGGTATATTTATTCGCTTCGCGATGGAGGAATGAAAATTGCCGATGAGGCACAATTCGATGAATTTCCCCTGATTGGAGTGGAAAGCATTGAGTTTTCGGGCAACCTTGCGGTCATAAAAACAAAACCCGGATTTGCCAATGGGGTCGCATCGATCATTGACAGTTACGGGCTTTATGAAATATTGGGAACCATTGCCGGCGATGATACCCTGCTGCTTATCGCACGCGAAGGCGTCACCAAAAACGATGTAGTGAACGCGCTGGCATTGTTCATTCCTGGAATGCACAATAAGGTCATTTAATTTTACCATAAATAAAAGGATGGTTATCAACCTCAAAATACAAATTGCAACCAAAGAACACCTTTCTTATGTCGATGTGATTTTGCAAACCATTGCAGATGCTGCCAAGGTTCGCGGAACGGGCATTGCCAAGCGTAACCCCGATTATGTCGCGCTTAAGATAAAAGAAGGGAAAGCCATTATCGCATTGGATGGCGACGTGTTTGCGGGCTTTTGCTACATTGAGTCATGGGGACACAACAAGTTTGTGGCTAACTCGGGCCTCATTGTGGTGGAAAAATACCGTGGCCATGGTTTGGCCAAAGACATAAAGAAAATGGCCTTTGATCTGAGCCGGGTAAAATTCCCAGATGCAAAGATTTTTGGGCTGACCACAGGTCTTGCGGTCATGAAAATAAATTCCGAATTGGGGTATCGTCCCGTCACGTTCTCTGAACTTACCGACGACGAAGCATTTTGGAAAGGATGCCAAAGTTGTGTGAATTACGACATTTTGATGCGTACTGGCCGCAAACATTGCCTTTGCACCGGTATGCTGTACGATCCGGTATGGGAAAAGAACGCCAAAAGCAACGGGAACCACCCGGAGCCTAAAACGCTGCACAATGGCAAAGATATGCCAGTGTACGGACGATGGTTGAGATTCAAACAATCGGTGTTGATGAAGCTGAGTTTTACCGGCAATGGAAAAAGCAAATAAATAAACCATAAAATACTTGGCCTTGGCCATCCCAATTTAGGTGTAAATGAAAGAAAAAGTAGTTTTGGCATACAGCGGCGGTTTGGACACGTCGTTTTGTGTAAAATACCTTTCTCAGGAAAAGGGTCTTGAGGTGTATTCGGCAATTGCCAATACGGGCGGTTTTAGTCAGGCCGAACTTGATGTGGTGGAGCAAAACGCGTACAAACTTGGTGTGGTGAAGCACGTTAATCTTGACGTAACTGATTTGTACTACCGTAACTGTATCAAGTACATGATCTTCGGGAACATCCTCAAAAACAATACCTACCCGTTATCGGTAAGCTCCGAACGTATTTTTCAGGCGCTGGCCATCGTAAAATACGCCCGCGAGGTTGGTGCAAAATACATCGCCCATGGCAGTACGGGAGCGGGAAACGACCAGGTGCGTTTCGACCTGACATTCCAAATCCTTGCCCCTGAGATCGAGATCATTACGCCCATCCGGGATTTAACCCTTTCGCGCGAGGCTGAAATCGAATACCTCAAAAAGGCCGGCGTGGAGCGCGATTGGAAAAAAATGGAATATTCCATAAACAAAGGTCTCTGGGGGACCAGCGTGGGCGGGAAAGAAACACTTACCTCCCACAAGCCGCTTCCGGGCGAAGCATATCCAAGCCAGCTTCAATCGGACGGTGAAGAGGATATGGTCATTGAATTTGAGAACGGCGAGATCGCCGCTGTCAACGGCACTGCATATGCCAATCCCGTGGATGCCATCCGTGCCATTGAAGCGTTGGGCAACAAATATGCCATTGGTCGCGACGTACATGTGGGCGATACCATTATCGGCATTAAAGGCCGTGTAGGGTTTGAGGCTGCCGCCCCTTTGATGATTTTAAAGGCGCACCATACACTGGAAAAGCACACTTTGACCAAATGGCAGATGTATTGGAAAGAACAGTTGTCCAATTGGTATGGCATGCTGCTGCATGAAGCCCAATACCTCGAGCCGGTCATGCGGGACATTGAGCAGTTTCTTGACCATACACAAATTAACGTCACGGGCAAAGTGTTCCTCAAATTAAGACCGTACCGCTTCGAAGTATGTGGCATCGAGTCAACACACGATTTGATGAAGTCGGGCTTCGGTGATTACGGAGAAGTAAACAAAGCATGGAGCGGTGACGACGTAAGAGGCTTCACGACCATTCTTGCCAACCAGCTGAAGATTTTCAACCATGTGAACAAGGGGCAGTTGGATATTGAGTAACAGACAGAAAACGACTGTCGGGTACGGGCCGAACAAATTAATTGAAAAGAGATGGGCAGTATTCCTGTCTTCTAAACCAACAAGCAAATGATCAAAGCAGGTATTATAGGTGGGGCAGGCTATACCGCTGGTGAGTTGATACGGATTTTATTGAATCATCCCCAGGCAGAGATTGCGTTCGTGCAAAGCACCAGCAATGCAGGGAATCCCATTGCCGATATACATACCGATTTGATCGGCGACACCAATTTGGCATTCGTATCCGATGTCAACATGGATGGGGTGGATGTGCTGTTTTTGTGCATGGGACACGGCAAATCGGTTGAGTTTATGGCTAGCCATCATGTGCCTGCAAGGGTTAAGGTCATTGATTTAAGTGCCGATTACCGCATGAAGGCTGTTGACCACGATTTTGTGTACGGATTGCCCGAGATTAACCGCGAGGTTATCAAAAAGGCCAACCGCATAGCCAATCCCGGTTGTTTTGCCACGGCCATTCAATTGGCATTTTTGCCGGTGGCCGCTTTGGGAGAATTGCCCGAAGTACACGTAACGGCCATTACCGGGTCAACCGGGGCGGGGCAATCCCCATCGGCATCCACGCATTTCAGTTGGCGGGCTAACAATGTTTCGATATATAAGGCATTTGGCCATCAGCATCTTAATGAAATCGGGCAAACTATCCGACAGTTGCAATCCGGGTTTGTGCAACCAGTGAATTTTGTGCCCATTCGTGGCGATTTTGCACGTGGCATTATGGCTTCTGTGTATTTCGAAAGCCGTTTGGACAAAGCGCAGGCGTGCGAGCTATACAAACAGTATTATGCTGATCACCCGTTTGTGGTAATGTCAGATAAAAACCCCGACCTGAAACAGGTGGTGAACACTAGTAAAGCAGTGCTGCATGTTGATAAGTACGATAGCAAATTGCATGTCATCAGTCTTATCGACAATCTGCTTAAAGGAGCCAGCGGTCAGGCCGTACAAAATATGAATTTAATGTTTGGTTTGGACGAGTCAACGGGCCTTCGTTTAAAGCCGGTGGCATTCTAGCACCGGAGGTGTTTCTTTTTTATGGTTTAAGTTAGGTGTTCTTCTTTTCTTTATCTGAAGCACCTGTTGGCTTTACGACGGGACCGCGCCTGTTTTAGGGTGCGGTTCTGTCCCAAACCTCCAAATTATCAACCAATCGCCTCTTAACATGGGGTATTTTTTAGTAAGCTATGAACTTGTTCGACGTTTATCCATTGTTTGACATTACACCTGTTAGAGCACAAGATTGTTATGTGTGGGACGCTCAGGGCAGGAAATACCTCGATCTGTACGGAGGCCATGCCGTTATCTCAATCGGCCATAGCCATCCGCATTACGTGGATCGCGTTGCCGGGCAACTCCAGAAAATCGGGTTCTATTCCAATTCTGTGAAAAACCTCATGCAGGAAGAGCTGGCGGCCAAACTTGGCGAAATGTCGGGATTGGCCGATTATAGCCTGTTTCTGTGCAACTCCGGTGCCGAAGCCAACGAGAATGCGCTAAAGCTGGCATCGTTCCATACGGGACGGAGAAAAGTGATCGCTTTTTCGAAAGGTTTTCACGGCAGGACATCGGCTGCCGTGGCCGCGACCGATAATGCCTCGATCGTAGCACCTGTGAATGCTGGCCACCAGGTAGTGATTCTGCCGTTGAATAATTTAAACGTGGTGGAAGACGCGTTGCAGGAGGGAGACGTGGCTGCCGTGATCATCGAAGGCATACAGGGTATCGGTGGTATCATTGTGCCGGATGCCGGGTTTTTGGAAAATTTAGAGGGGTTGTGCAAGAAATACGGTGCCGTGTTGATCCTTGACGAGATACAATCGGGTTATGGTCGGAGCGGGAAATTTTTTGCTTATCAATATAGCAAAGCACAACCCGATATAGTCACTGTAGCCAAAGGAATGGGTAACGGGTTTCCGGTCGGAGGCGTATTGATTGCCCCTCATTTTAAGCCCAGACATGGAATGTTAGGTACGACTTTTGGCGGAAATTACCTTGCTTGCGCTGCTTCTTTGGCCGTTTTGGAAGTAATGGAGAAAGAAAATTTAATAAATAACGCCCATGCGATAGGGAACTATTTAATGGATGAAATTTCCAATAAGTTTAGAATCAATGATGTAAGAGGGAAGGGGTTGATGATAGGCCTTGAATTCGACGAAAAAATTCAGGAAGTCAGGAAACAACTTTTAAACGAAAAATGTATATTTACAGGCGTTTCCGGTCAGCACGTCATTCGACTTCTACCTCCGCTTACATTATCTAAAGAAATGGCAGACAATTTTATTGCCAGCCTAAAAGACGTGTCGGAAAGCTCCTAACATGTCATTTATTATTTTGAACCATGATCAGTTTTTTTTGGAACGAAGAGTGGAAAGAGCTGGAATTTGAAAAGGGTGCGTTAAAAAAGCGCTATGCATTGTCGAACTATGGAAGGGTAATTAGCTTTACCGACAAGCTTCAAGAAGGCAATCTTATTAAAGGGGGATTGCTGGGAGGTTACCCTACATTGCCCATGAGGCCTTTTGGAAAATCTACCACTTTTTACATCCATAAACTGGTTGCCGAGTTCTTTTTGAACCCTCCCGCCGAAGATCAAACATTTGTGTTGCATGTTGACTTCAACAAAAAGAACAACTATTTTGGGAATCTTAAGTGGGCCACCAAAGAGGAAGTGGTGGAACACCAGCAAAAGAACCCATTGGTAAGGGAAGCCCGGGAGAAACAGAAAGAACGCTATGCCCTGCAGGGACAAAAATTAACGGCCACGCAGGTGATGCGCTTGAAAATGAAAATAAATGACCCTAACCGTAAGACGCGCTTGAAAATGCTGGCCAAGCAGTTTGGGATCAGTGAGATGCAGTTGTACCGGATTAAATTGGGCGAGAACTGGGGCCATGTAAAAGTAGAAAACGAAAATTAATAGTCCCGGCTTAGTCTTTGGATAGCTGGGGCTCCAAATACTAAAAACCGGACGATGAAAAACCTGAAAATAGCCATTGTTGGCGGAGGAAATTTAGGTACCGCCATTGCCAAAGGATTGGTGGCAGGCAATCTTCTCACCCCATCGAACATCACCGTTACCCGTCGTCGCATCGAATTGATTTCCCATTTGGGAGAACTCGGCATTACACTCGGGGCCAACAACCAAACTGCTGTCTCAAATGCAGACATTGTAATGTTGGCCGTTAAGCCCTACCAACTGGAGGCGGTTGTCAACGAAATATCCCCATCGTTGAAGCAAGAGACCGTGATATTGTCGTTGGTCACGGGTATCAGCGCGAAACAAATTACCGGATTTTTCGGCAAACCATTGCCCATTTTTCGTGCCATGCCCAACACGGCCATTGCCATTGGAGAGTCAATGACCTGCATTTCGGCTTATAATGCGTCGAAAGAGCAAGAAGCATTGATGCTGGAAATTTTCGGTCAAGTGGGCAAGGCGCTGATCGTTCCCGAAGAATTGATGGCTGCCGCTACCGTATTGGCCGCTTGCGGCATTGCATACGCATTGCGCTTTATCAGGGCCGCTACCCAAGGCGGGGTCGAAATTGGGTTCGGTTCCGATTTGGCTTTGCAAATTGCCGCACAAACCGTGAAAGGCGCTGCCGAATTGTTGATCCAAAGCGGGAACCATCCCGAAGCCGAAATCGATAAAGTGACTACCCCGCGCGGCATTACCATTTCCGGCCTCAACGAAATGGAGCATCAGGGATTTAGCTCGTCGTTGATCAAGGGCCTTATCACTTCGTTCAATAAAATCGAAACAGGAAAGTAACCCCGCTAACCTTTATCGACGTGTTTAAAACAATTACCGTAAAAATCGGATCGAACGTATTGGCAGGAAATAACGGGATGCTGAACCTTGACCGGATTTCGCATTTGGCTGATCAAATAGCCCAACTCCATGCCGATGGCAAGCGGGTCGTCCTGGTATCGTCCGGAGCCGTGGCTTCGGGCCGTAGCATGGTCAAATTGCCCAAAAAGATCGACACAGTGTCGCAACGTCAGGTGTTGTCGGCCGTGGGGCAGGTAAAGCTGCTTAACATTTACACGCAGCTGTTCGACAAGCATCAGATCAGGATTGCTCAAGTCTTGGTCACCAAAGAAGATTTTCGTACGCGTGAGCACTACCTTAACATGAAAAACTGTTTGAACGCGTTGCTTGACAACGGAATCCTGCCCATTATCAACGAAAACGATGCCGTGTCGGTGACTGCGTTGATGTTTACCGACAACGACGAGCTATCGGGACTGATTGCCTCCATGATGGGAGCGGATGCCCTTTTTATCCTCACGAACGTGGACGGGATCTTTAATGGTGATCCCAAACTTCCCGGATCGAAGGTTATACGGACGATCGAAGGCGATAAAACCGATTTGAGCGAATATATATCTACCACCAAGAGCGATTTTGGACGTGGCGGAATGCTCACCAAATGCCGTATTGCCCAAAAAACGGCCGCGTCGGGTATTTCGGTGCATATTGCCAACGGTACCCGTGACCATGTTTTGGTCGAATTGTCGAAAAATTATAATGACGTGACACATACGCATATAATTCCAGGTGGCAAACATGCGGCGGTGAAAAAATGGATTGCTTACTCTGAAGGATTTGCCAAAGCCGAGATCGTGATCAATAAAGGTGCGGTAGACGCATTGTTCAACCACAAAGCCACCAGTTTGTTGCTTCCGGGTGTGGTTTGCATCAACGGCGAATTTAAGAAAGGCGACGTGCTCAAGATACTGAATGAGCAAAGCGAGCTCATCGGCTTGGGTAAAGCACAGTACGATGTGGAAAAAGCCCAGAAAAACCGTTTTGGGAAAAAATATAAACCATTGATCCACTATGATTACCTCTACCTTTACCCGCATAACGTGGAGGACAAGCAATAACGCCTCAACCGCATAAATCAAGACACAAATGAAGTGCATCGATCAATTTGAAAAAGTACGTTCGGCCAGCCGTGCTTTGGTAAAACTATCGGACGGGGAAATCGGCCAAACGCTTCATCGGCTTGCTGATGCTGCCGAGGCTAATATCCCGTTGATCATCGACGAAAATAAAAGGGATCTGGAGCGAATGGAACCCTCCGATCCGAAATATGACCGGCTGATGCTTACCGAAAAGCGCATCCGCGACATTGCGGCCGACATTCGTAACGTGGCGCAACTGCCTTGTCCCGTGGGAGAACTGATTGAAGAACGTATCCTTCCGAACGGATTGCGGTTGAAAAAGACACGCGTGCCGCTGGGGGTGGTGGGCGTGATTTACGAAGCCCGCCCAAACGTTACGTTTGATGTGTTCGCAGTTTGCTTCCGGTCGGGCAATGCGTGTGTACTTAAAGGCGGAAGCGATGCCCAACACTCCAACCATGCCATTGCCGGCGTTATCCGTCACGTGCTCGATGAATGCGGCGTCAATCCCGACATCGTGCAATTGTTGCCGCCCGACCGTTACGCCGCCGATGAACTGATGGGAGCTGTCGGTTATGTGGACGTGCTCATTCCCCGCGGATCGCAAGGATTGATCGAATCGGTACGTAGCCAGTCAAGGATACCTGTCATCGAAACAGGGGCCGGCATTGTGCATACCTATTTCGACCGGAGCGGCAATCTGGAGATTGGCCGGAATGTGGTGTTCAACGCCAAAACCCGTCGTCCCAGCGTTTGCAACTCGCTCGACTGCCTAATCGTCCACAGGGACCGACTGTCCGACTTGCCCGCCTTAGTGGCGCCTTTGGCCAAAAAAGAAGTGGAATTGTATGCCGACGAAAAAGCCTTGGCCATGTTACAAGGCCATTACCCCGGCCAACTGTTGCAGGTAGCCGGTGCATCGAGTTTCGGCACTGAATTCTTGTCGTTGAAAATGTCTGTAAAAACCGTATCATCGTTCGACGACGCGTTGGACCACATTTATAAATACGGCAGCAAGCACAGTGAGGCCGTGGTGGCCGATGACGAGGCCGTGTTGGAACGCTTCCTCAACGAAACCGACGCCGCTGTGGTGTACGCCAACACATCGACTGCTTTTACCGACGGCGCACAGTTTGGGCTTGGCGCGGAAATAGGTATCAGTACTCAAAAACTGCACGCCCGTGGCCCCATGGCGCTGCGCGAGCTTACCAGTTATAAGTGGACTGTTCGCGGAAACGGCCAAACAAGAGAGTAAGCTGACTTTCTTGTCCCGCTGAGGCACAAACACCGACGGATCGAAGATTTTGTGCCGGCCCGTCGGGATTGGAACTTTGTTTTGTCGGACAATTGGCGAACATTTAAAGAAAAGCACCACCGAAGAGCCCATGAAAACATGGGGATAGTAAAAAAAGGCAGGACCAATCAGATAAATTGAAAATCAGAAATACATGAAACGTTTTCTCACCGTCGACGACATCGGCAACCTTGATACCGCCATAAAAGAAGCTCTGGAACTCAAGAAAAATCCCTATGCCCACAAACACTTGGGCGAGAACAAGACCATTGTCCTTATTTTTTTCGATTCGAGCCTGCGTACACGCCTTAGCACCCAAAAGGCGGCCATGAACCTTGGTATGAACGTGATCGTGCTCGACATCAACAAAGACGGATGGAAACTTGAAACTGAGCTCGGCGTGGTGATGGACGGCGACAAGCCCGAACACATCCGCGAAGCGGTGCCCGTTATCGGCCAATATTGCGATATTATAGGGGTGCGTTCGTTTGCCCGTTTCGAAAACCGTGACGACGATTATTCCGAAAAAATACTGAACCAGTTCATCCAACTATCCGGACGGCCGGTCATCAGTCTAGAGTCCGCTACCCGCCACCCTTGTCAGTCGTTTGCCGATCTGATTACCATTGAAGAGCATAAAACCAAGGCACGCCCCAGAGTAGTGCTGACTTGGGCGCCCCATCCGCGTGCTTTGCCGCAGGCGGTGCCCAACTCGTTTGTGGAGTGGATGCGCAAAGCGGATGTCGATTTTGTGGTCACGCACCCCAAAGGCTATGAATTGGCCCCCGAATTTATGGACGGCATGGAAGTGGTGTACGATCAGGACAAAGCTTTGGCGGGAGCCGATTTTGTATATGCCAAGAACTGGTCGTCATACACCGATTACGGCAAAATATTGAGCAAAGACACTGACTGGACCATTACCGATGCAAAGATGGCACTGACCAACAACGGCAAGTTTATGCACTGTTTGCCTGTTCGCCGTAACATGATCGTGACCGACGGCGTGCTCGAAAGCCCTAACTCCATCGTGATACAGGAAGCCGCCAATCGTGTGTTTTCGGCACAAACAGTCATTAAACGGATATTGGAATCGTTGTAAAAGTGTGCGTTTTCCTTTAAATTGTCAAAACTTTAGTTTAACAATCCCCTTTTATCTTTACGGCTTTCCCGAGAACGCAATGTCTTGGAAAGTCTCTTCTTAAAGAGCTTGAAGGGTATTTCATATTGAATATGTCTTCACTATCCATTGTCAAAGTGGGCGGAAAAGTGGTTGAAGAGACCGGATCGTTGATCAAATTGCTCGACGATTTTGTAAAACTGCCCGGGCATAAAATACTTGTGCACGGAGGTGGGCGGTCGGCCACTAGGCTCAGCGAAAAATTGGGCATTGAAACCAAAATGGTGAACGGACGCCGCATTACTGATCGCGATACGTTGGATGTGGTCACCATGGTGTATGCCGGTTTGGTCAACAAAAATATTGTGGCCTCGCTTCAGGCCCGCCGATGTAACGCGGTGGGGCTGTCGGGCGCTGATTTGAACCTCATTCTGGCCAAAAGACGTCCGGTGAGTGAAATTGACTACGGCTACGTGGGCGATGTGGTGTCAGTGCAAACTGACGATATCGGGCAGCTCATCATGGGCGATGTGGTGCCTGTCATTGCACCGCTCACCCACGACGGGCAAGGCAATCTTCTCAATACCAATGCCGATACCATGGCGTCCTCGTTGGCTGCCGCATTGGCCGGGAGCTTTGAGGTTAATTTGGTGTATTGCTTTGATAAACCCGGGGTTATGCTCGACCAACACGATGCGTCGTCGGTAATCCCGGTGCTCGACCATGCCGAATTTAAAAGACTGCAGGAAGAAGGCACCATTGTGGAAGGAATGATCCCGAAGCTCGACAATGGTTTTGCGGCCATCGACGCCGGAGTGAAGAAGGTCGTGATTACAAATACGGAAGGATTGAAGGGCGGCGCGTTTTCGGGCACAACTCTCATTCCTTAAAAGACATGGAAAATTTTTGCAAAACCACCACCAATGCAGTCGATCTGCTTTCAAAACTGATCGCGCTCCCTTCGCTTAGCCGTGAAGAAGAGCAGACGGGAACCCTGATCTTTAGCTGGCTGGAAGAAAACGGCCACCGGCCCCAACGCCATCTAAACAACGTATGGGCATGGGCAAGGCCACATGACAATTCCAAGCCGACCATTCTGCTCAATAGCCATCACGATACGGTAAGGCCTGGCAGCAATTGGATGTATGATCCGTTTACGCCCACATTTGAAGGTGATAAGCTGGTGGGGTTGGGTAGTAATGACGCCGGGGCATCGGTCGTATCGCTTTTGGGCGTGTTCCATCTGTTGGCAGCTTCAGAGCAACCATACAACCTGGTGGTAGCCATTACGGCCGAAGAAGAGGTGTCGGGCACAAACGGTGTGGCAAGTATATTGCCAGAATTGGGCCCAATTGATTTAGGCATTGTGGGTGAACCCACCCAAATGCAGATGGCCATTGCCGAACGAGGCTTGTTGGTGCTCGATTGTTACATAAAAGGACAAACAGGCCACGCTGCCCGTAACGAAGGCGTTAATGCCATATACAAGGCGTTACCTGCCATTGAATGGTTCCGGAACCATCCGTTTACCGAATCACGGGGATTGTTGGGCCCGGTAAAAATGTCGGTCACGCAAATCAATGCAGGTACACAACATAACGTGGTTCCCGATCTGTGCCATTTGGTGGTCGACGTAAGGGTGAACGAATGCTATTCGAACCAGGAGATTTGCGAAAAAATAGAGCAAAGTGTCGATTTCGAGGTGAAACCACGTTCGTTCCGGTTGAACAGTTCGTATATTTCGCCCGACCATCCGGTGGTACAGCGCGGAACAAGCTTGGGATTAGGCTCCTACGGATCGCCTACCACAAGTGATCAGGCATTGATGCCGTTTTCTACCATCAAAATAGGTCCTGGTGATTCGGCCCGTTCGCATACGCCCAACGAATACGTTTACATCGATGAAATTGCCAATGGCATCGAAACTTATTGGCGTTTGTTGGATCAACTTGCACTTAATCCGGTCAAGAATAAAATCTGATAAAAGTCATATTTTTGCCTCTGTTTTGTTGCGCTTGGATATATAAAAGTTATATTTGTCCGTTGCAAAAAAACTGTAGGTATTGGCAAATTAATGCAACTAATTTTAAAACCACCCTCTCCGCCGGGGGCATCTGATTGGAAAATAGAATGAAACTTTGGGATAAAGGGGTAAAAGTAGATAAGCAGATCGAGATGTTTACAGTTGGTAAAGATCGTGAAATGGATCTTTATCTGGCACCCTTCGACGTACTGGGCACCATGGCCCACATAACTATGCTCGAAAAAGTAGGGCTTTTGGGAAGCAACGAACTGCCTGTATTGCTCGGCGAACTCAAACACATTTTCAACTTAGCTGCCGAAGGCGGGTTTGTCATTGAAGATGGTGTAGAAGATGTACATTCGCAAGTAGAGCTAATGTTGACCCGAAAACTGGGCGATCTGGGAAAAAAGGTGCATAGCGGGCGTTCGCGAAACGATCAGGTGCTTCTTGATGTAAAGCTCTTTATCCGTCAGAAAATAAAGGAGACGGTCAATTCCGTCAATCAACTGTTCGACATTCTGCAAACGCAGAGCGAAGCGAACAAGAACGTGCTCCTTCCGGGATACACCCATTTGCAAATAGCCATGCCCAGTTCGTTCGGCCTTTGGTTTGGCGCTTATGCCGAAAGCCTTACCGATGACATGGAGATGCTTTTGGCCGCATGGAACATTACCAACCAGAACCCGTTGGGCGCAGCGGCCGGTTACGGTTCGTCATTCCCGCTTGACCGCAAGCTTACTACCCGGTTGCTTGGTTTTAGGGATTTGAGCTACAATGTGGTGTACGCCCAGATGGGGCGCGGTAAAACTGAACGCAACGTCGCTGCCGCATTGTCGTCGGTCGCTTACACCGTAGGTAAACTGGCCATGGACGGATGTTTGTTCACCAGCCAAAATTTCGGGTTTATCAAATTGCCCGATGAAATGACCACTGGTTCGAGCATCATGCCGCACAAAAAGAACCCCGACGTGTTCGAGCTCATCCGCGCCAAATGCAATAAAATACAAGCATTGCCGCAGCAGATAGGTATGATAACGGCCAATTTGCCGTCAGGCTACTTCCGTGACCTTCAAATTATCAAAGAGGTGTTTTTACCTGCGTTCGATGAACTGATAAGTTGCCTTGACCTGGCCACTTTTGCCATTGGGAACATTGCCGTGACACAAAACCTGCTCGACGACGATAAATACAAGTACCTGTTTAGCGTGGAAGAGGTTAATCGGTTGGTGCTTCAGGGTATTCCTTTCCGTGATGCCTACAAAATGGTCGGTACCCAAATCGAAGAGGGCACTTTTGTGCCGCAACGTACTGTTAACCATACCCACGAGGGATCTATCGGCAATCTCTGTACGGCCGAGATCAGAAATAAAATGGACGCAGTGAACAACTGTTTTGGCTTCGGGCAAGTCGATCAGGCCATCCGGTCGCTTTTGTCGTCACATTTCCCAAACGAATCACAATCATAACTCTTAATAACATGGATCAACTACTCGACGGTTTGGCAAGGTCGGCAGTAAAAGCCAGCGAAATAGATAAGTCGTTGTTCGACGAATACAATGTGAAGCGTGGTTTAAGGAACGCCGATTTTTCCGGTGTACTGGTGGGCCTTACCCGAATTGGCGATGTAGTGGGTTACGATAAAACAGACGGGCAAATTGTTCCAAAGGACGGCGAACTCTATTACCGGGGTATTGAAATTCAGGACTTGGCCCGTGGATTCCAGCGTGACGGTCGCCATGGGTTCGAGGAAACCGCTTATCTGTTGTTGTCCGGCAAATTGCCCAACCAAGAAGAGTTGGCCCATTTCATCAATATTTTGGCCGAAGAACGTGAATTGCCGTCGTTTTTCTCCAAAAGCATGATCCTGTCGTTGCATGGCCGGAACATTATGAACATGCTGGCCCGTTCGGTACTGGCTTTGTATGTGGCCGATGATGAGGCCGAGAATTATTCGCCCATCAATTTGGTTCGCCAGTCGTTAAGCCTCATTGCCAAGTTCCCGGTCATCGTGGCGTATTCTTACTTTGGCATGCGACACTCATATCAGCGTAAGTCATTGGTGATAAGGCATCCGCAGCCGGAATTGAGCTTGGCCGAGAATTTTCTTTACATGATGAAGGGTAGTAAGTACACCAAGCTGGAAGCCGATTTGCTGGATCTTTCGTTGGTAATCCATGCCGAACACGGCGGAGGGAATAACTCGACTTTTACCACACGCGTGGTAAGTTCGGCTCAAACCGATACCTATTCGGCCATTGCAGCTGCCTTGGGATCGTTGAAAGGTGATTTTCACGGAGGCGCCAACATCAAGGTGTGCAACATGATGGAAGATATTAAGGAAAATGTTAAGAACTGGGCGGATGACGGAGAGGTGGCCGCTTATCTGAATAAGTTGCTGAACAAGGAAGCCTTTGACAAATCGGGAAAAATATACGGGATTGGCCATGCCATTTACACCAAATCGGATCCACGTTGCATCTTGCTAAAAGAAAAAGCGCGCGAACTGGCCATTGAGAAAAACCGTTTGGATGAATTCAATCTGTACGACGCGGTGGAACGTTTGGCCCCTGCATTGTTTTACAGATTTAAAAGCCACACTTCGAAAGTGGTTTCGGCCAACGTCGATTTCTATTCCGGTTTTGTATATGAGTGCATCAATATCCCGCAAGAAATATACACACCTATTTTTGCCATTGCGCGTATTGCGGGTTGGGCCGCACATAGAATCGAAGAAGTGACTTTTACCAGCAAGCGTATCATCAGGCCTGCGTATAAAAATGTGGGCGAACGGCATACCTACATATCGCTGGACCAGCGTTCCTGAAGAATACCATCAATACCCAAAGCCATCTCTGAAAAAGATGGCTTTGTATTTTTATGCATATCGGTTGTGTCTTTGTGATATTTATGCATTAAAGTTTGGTAAAACCATGGCGGGAGGCAAATTATTTTTTAACTTTGGCGCATGAAAGAACGCATGCATTTATCCATCCACCAAAAAGGGTAAATGCATTTTTTCTGTTGAGACGTAAACGATAATATCGCGATAAAATGCCCGAATTAAAGAAAATTAAGCTGGTGTTGGAGGATGGGACCGCCATTGAAGGCAAATCGTTCGGTTACCACAAATCAACGGCCGGCGAGGTGGTGTTCAATACCGCAATGACCGGTTATCCCGAAAGCTTGACCGATCCTTCGTACAAAGGACAGATTCTGGTTTCGACCTATCCGCTCATTGGCAATTACGGTGTTCCCCAAGACGATTTGGAACACGGCGTGCCCAAATTTTACGAATCGGACAGAATACATATTTCGGGCCTGGTTATTTCCGATTATTCGTTCGAATACAGCCATTGGAACGCCAAAAACAGCCTTCGCGAATGGCTCATCCAAAACGAGATTCCTGGTATTTTTGACGTCGATACACGCGCATTGACCAAAGTCCTTCGGGAGAAAGGTACCATGTTAGGGAAAATCGAAGTGGAAAATGAGCCTGTTGACTTTTACAATCCCGATACAGAAAACCTAGTGGCGAAAGTCAGCACCAAGGAAAAGGTGGTTTACGGAAACGGTAAGCACAAAATCATTTTGGTGGACACGGGGGCCAAATACAACATTTTGCGTTGCCTTTTGAAACGTGATACCACTGTAGTCCGTGTGCCTTGGGATTATGATTTTACGCAAGAGGATTACGACGGCGTCATGCTGTCGAATGGTCCCGGTGACCCGCAAATGTGCTTGGCGACCATTGACAACATCCGGAAGGCGATGGATATAGCCAAGCCGATTTTTGGTATTTGCCTTGGTAACCAACTGATGGGCATCGCATCGGGCGCAAAAACCTACAAACTGAAATATGGGCACCGTGCCCACAACCACCCTGTTATTAAAGTGGGCGGGACCACATGTTACATTACCAGCCAGAACCACGGATTTGCCATCGACAACAGCACGCTGGGCAACGATTGGGAGCCTTTGTTCGTGAACATCAACGACAATACCAACGAAGGCGTGAAGCACAAGACCAAACCGTTTTTCTCCACCCAGTTCCATCCCGAAGCGTCGAGCGGACCAACGGACACGGAGTTTCTTTTTGATGACTTTCTTAAGCTCATAGAGGATTATAAAGCGAAAAACTAATAACTTAAGGCCGGTTTCCCCGGCCTTTTTTATTAACCAACCTACACGTGAAAACAATGGATACCCCTCTCTCTTCCGTCCAACTACGGATGATTAAGCTTTTCCAAAAGCAAGAGATTACCGGACACTACGTCTATAAGCAAGTTGCCAGCCAGCAAAAATGGGATTCGGACAATCGTGAAGTGCTCAATCGTATTGCCATCGATGAAATAAAACATTATAACTGGCTTAAAAGATTATCGGGCACCGATGTGAAGCCATCTTATACGCAGATTGTGTCTTATTCAATGGCAGCCAAAATATTCGGTCCCACTTTTGCCATCAAATTGCTGGAGAAAAATGAGGAGAAAGCCCAGGCGGGATACGAGCTGGTACACGAACTCCCCCAAATCAAGGAGATAATGGCCGAAGAACAGGCCCATGAACGGGAACTGATCGACATGGTATCGGAGCAAAAATTAAATTACATGGGGTCGGTGGTGTTGGGGCTGAACGATGCGTTGGTTGAATTGACCGGCGCTTTGGCGGGATTGACGTTTGCGCTCCAAAACCCGGGACTAATTGCGCTGACCGGTTCCATTACGGGAATTGCGGCCGCTTTTTCAATGGCCGCGTCAGAATATTTATCCACCAAATCGGAGGACAATGGCAAAAAGGCCGTGAAAGCATCTTGGTACACTGGTATTGCTTACATTTTTACCGTTCTGATGCTGATCTTTCCCTTTTTGGTGCTTTCAAACGTGTATCTTTCACTGGGCATCACCCTGGGGATAGCTGTGGGTATCATTGCCGTGTTCAATTATTATTATGCGGTGGTGAAGGATGAACGGTTTGGGGCCCGTTTTGTGGAAATGGTTATCCTAAGTTTTAGCGTGGCCGCTTTAAGCTTTGGCGTGGGCTGGTTGCTCCGGGGCGCTTTCGGCATCGATGCATGAAGGATCTATAGCCCCATGCCGTTTACTTTCGCCAACACATCGGCTATGGACGGATAGGTATTGGCGAGCACATCATCCCATGAATCTTTCCAGCACACAAGGGTAATGTCTTCCTCGGTTTGGGGCGTCAGTTCCGGACAACCGTCAATTGCCATGGCGTACCAGTGGGTCCGTTTTAGTATGTGTTTTCCTTTATGTTCGTAAGTGTGGTAAGTGTCCGTGATTTTGGCAAGCACGGTCGGGCGGTCTATGCCGCACTCTTCCATGACTTCACGTTGGGCCGTTTCTTCCGGTTCCTCTCCCTTTTCCATTTTTCCCTTTGGTAGGTCCCATACCCCTAACCGGTAGATGAACAATGCTTGCTTCAACCCGTTCCGGACCATCCCTCCGGCCGCTTCCATATATTTAAAACAAGTGGCCGCTTCTTTCATCAGGATATCGGCATTAATCCCGCACAACTGTGCGGCCTGCGTTTGGGTGTCTATCCTAAAATCGTTTATAAATTGTTGAAGTTCGGTCCGATTTGTATATTTTTGCGAAGCCGTTATCTGCGGGATGTCCAACAATTGCTCGCTTATATATAGGATGCGGTTGTTAAAAAACACTTTATAAGTTTTTTCCATGGAAAATGTAGCTGAAGTTGTAGCTGGCCAGTTGTTGCAAATTAAAGCAATAAAATTGCAACCTTCAAACCCGTTTACCTGGGCTTCGGGCTGGATCTCCCCCATTTATTGCGATAACCGGAAAGCATTGTCATATGCCCCTGTGCGGACGTACATCAAACAAGAGTTTGCAAAAATGGTAGAAGCCCTTTATCCCCAGGCCGATGTGATCGCCGGCGTGGCAACGGGTGCCATTGCCCAGGGGGCTTTGGTGGCCGATCTGCTTGACAAGCCGTTTGTCTATATCCGGTCAGCTCCCAAGGGCCATGGTTTGGAAAACTTGATTGAAGGCGATTTACGTCCCGGCCAAAAAGTGGTCATTGTCGAAGATTTGATCTCGACCGGCGGAAGCAGTCTGAAAGCCGTGGAGGCCGTTCGTAAAAGCGGATGTGAAGTGTTGGGAATGGTGGCCATTTTTACTTATGGTTTCCAAACTGCCGGGGATAATTTCCAAAAAGCCGGTGTGAAACTGGATACTCTAAGCAACTACAAAACGTTGATCGATGTGGCGTCGAAAACAGGTTACGTAACTACCGGCGATGTGGCTGCCCTGAACGATTGGCGAAAAGATCCTGCTTCGTGGGGACAAAAATGATTCGACGGGAAATTGGTTCATTACAGGACAGGTATTATCCTGTCTTTCTTTTTAAGGGATTATTATATTGACATGACGACGTTTGAAAGTGCTCGCTATATGGCTGTGCGTCCGGCATCGGAGATATATGGATTTATCTCTGACTTTAATGCCATTTCGGTCGTGTTGCCGTCCGATAAAGTAAAGAACTGGCAAAGTGATGCCGACAGTTGCCGTTTTACGGTGGATGGGCTGGGCGAGGTAGGGTTACGCATCTCGCAAAAGGAACCATCTACATTGGTGCAATACGTGGGTGATGGCAAAGTGCCTTTTAATTTCTATCTGAACGTACATTTATCGGATTGCGAGAGTGGCGGAACATCTCTGTATTTGAGTGCCCAGGCCCAATTGAACCCCATGATGAAACTGATCGCCACAGGACCGATCCAGAATTTTCTTGACAAGATGGCCGAGGCAATTGCCAAACATTACAGTAAATGAAGAGTGCATAGGAAAGGAGTGGTCCGTATATCCCGAAGATGTTTAGCGGACATACCCTATTTCTTTGAACTCATAAAGAGCATTGGTTCCATTCTCCTTTTCGATCTGGAGCCTTCCATAGGTATCTATTCCGTTTATTTTCCCCATGAAGGGACCCTCAAAGTCAGAAAACGGGTGAAGTTGCCCATCGTGAAGGTACATTAATTCAAGGTACGATTGCCGTACTGCATCCGTGTCATCCTTTTGCAGCTGCAGGTAACGTTCATAAATACTGTCGAGCACCGACTCGAGCACATGGTTCAGCTCAAAGTGCCGGTTGGCAAGCATGGCCATGGACGTCGGGTTCGGGGCATTGCTTAGGAATTTGGTCTGGTTCACGTTCAAACCTATGCCTACGATGCAATATTCCAGATAATCACCCATAATGCTGTTTTCGATCAAAATGCCGGCAAGTTTCATGTGGCCCGCATAAATATCGTTGGGCCATTTCACTTTCACGTTGTCAAATCCCATTTTTAACAATGCATCGGTTATACCGACCGATATGGCCTGCGATACGAGGAACTGATCCTGGACTTTCACGAACGTGGGGTTTAATGCCATGCTAAACGTGAGGTTTTTGCCCGGTTCGCTCTCCCAACTGTTCCCCACCTGCCCCCGGCCTGCGTACTGGCGGTGGGCTATTACCACGCTCATGTCGGGCAGAGGTGCCTTTCTTGTCAGCTCTTTCATTTTTTGGTTGGTCGAAGCCAGTTCGTCATAATAGAAGAACTTAGGTTCGGACATTTCACCATGCTCGACAGCCATATTGTCAGTGGTTTGTTTTATAGTTAAAAAAAATCAGCAAAGTTTTGACGGTAAAGCAGTCAATAAATTGTACGCTTCTGTCTTTCAAATATTCTGTATTGTATTTGTCCTGCCCGTTTACATTAAACCATGGACAAGGGATGAATGTGTAAAAATAGTATCTTTGAGGGTCAAAAAGCCCAATATTGCGCGTTTATGGTGATAAAAGATGAGGTGATGGCCGAAAATCTGGAGGTGGAAGAGTACACAACCGAACAATTGCTGGACGCTGTTGTTCTTGGATTACAGGAAAAGAAGGGCATAAATATTGCTGTTCTTGACATGCGTCAGTTAGAAAATGCCGTTTGCCAATACTTTGTGATCTGCGAAGGTGATAGCAACGTCCATGTGGCCGCAGTGGCCGATTCGGTGGAAGAGTATGTGTGGAAACAGCTTCATGAGTGGCCGTTACACACCGAAGGAAAGTCGCAGGGGCAGTGGGTATTGGTCGATTTTGTGGACATCGTGGTGCACGTGTTCCAGAAATCGGTGAGGCCGTATTACAATCTCGAGGGATTGTGGGCCGACGCCAAACGAACAGACATTGAGAACTTATTTTAAAAAAATCAAACTATCAGCAATAAATGAGTAACGAAAAGCCCACAAGCCAGGAAGGGGAGAATAAGGACAAACCCAAACTTCCTAAATTTAATTTATACTGGATTTACGGAGCCATTTTTTTTGCCCTGATCATTGTTGGGGCTTTGGATTATGGGAAAGGCCCGGTCTCCATTTCGTACAGCGATTTTGAGAACAGGATACTAAAAGGGGATGACATTAAAGAAGTCGTGGTGATCCGTAACACCGGCATTGCCGAAATTACCCTGAAGCCCGAATCCATCGATAAATACAAAGATCTTTTTGAACAGGGAGAAGCCGGTCCCGATAAAAACGGCCCGCACTTCAAAGTCACGTTGCCTTCGCTCGACGAGTTCAAGGAAGTACGTAACAAGGCCATTGCCGAAGGGCACAGCGTGCCGTTGAACTATAAAGATGAGAAAAACCGTATTGGTGATATATTCTATGCAATTTGGCCGTTTTTGCTGTTGGCCGTGGTGTGGATATTTATTTTCCGACGAATGAACGGTGGCGGTGGAGCTGCCGGTGGCGGGAATATATTCAATGTGGGAAAGTCGCGAGCCAAAGTGTTTGACAAAGAATCGAGTATCAACGTCACATTTAAAGACGTGGCCGGATTGGCAGAAGCCAAAACCGAACTCGAAGAGATTGTCGAGTTTTTAAAGCGTCCCGAAAAATATACCGAACTTGGCGGCAAAATCCCCAAGGGCGCATTGCTAGTCGGCCCTCCGGGTACAGGGAAGACATTGTTGGCCAAAGCGGTGGCTGGCGAAGCCAATGTGCCGTTTTTCAGCATGTCGGGGTCCGATTTTGTGGAGATGTTTGTAGGCGTGGGAGCTTCACGTGTCCGTGATTTGTTTAAACAAGCCAAGCAGAAATCGCCATGCATCATTTTTATCGACGAAATCGATGCCATCGGGCGCGCACGTGGTAAAAACGCAAATTTCGGTGCCAACGACGAACGTGAAAACACGCTTAACCAGCTGCTGACCGAAATGGATGGTTTTGCCACCAACAGCGGCGTTATTATTCTGGCGGCCACCAACCGTGCCGATATATTGGACCGTGCGTTGATGCGTGCCGGACGTTTTGACCGTCAGATACAGGTAGAACTTCCCGATCTTAACGAACGTCAGGAAATTTTTCGATGTACACCTTCGTCCGTTAAAGTTGGCCGAAGACGTGAAATCGGATTTCTTGGCACGCCAAACCCCCGGATTTTCTGGTGCCGACATTGCCAACGTATGTAACGAGGCTGCATTGATTGCGGCACGCCGTAACAAAAAGATTGTTGAGAAAGACGACTTCCTCAGTGCCGTTGACCGTATTGTGGGCGGATTGGAGAAAAAGAACAAAATTATCTCACGCGATGAGAAGCGTGCCATTGCTTTCCACGAAGCCGGACACGCTGCAATCAGTTGGTTGCTGCCCAATGCGCACCCATTGGTGAAGGTCACCATTGTGCCGCGCGGAAAGGCCTTGGGAGCTGCCTGGTATTTGCCGGAAGAACGTCAGTTAACCACACGAGATCAGATTCTCGATGAAATGTGTTCGGCTCTAGGAGGCCGTGCGGCCGAAGAGTTGATGTTCGGTAAAGTAAGTACCGGTGCATTGAGCGATTTGGAAAAAGTTACCAAGCAAGCTTATGCCATGGTAACATATTTTGGCATGAGCGAGCGTTTGGGCAATATCAGCTTTTTCGATTCCAGTGGCCAGAACGAATATGCTTTTAGCAAACCTTACAGCGAAAAAACAGCCGAGCTTATCGATGAAGAAGCCAAGAAAACGGTTGAGGAGCAGTATTTGAGGGCTAAACAAATATTGACCGATAACAGGGAAAAGCACGTTGAACTGGCAGAGCTGTTGCTCGAGCGTGAAGTGATATTCAGCGAGGATCTTGAAAAAATATTCGGCCAGCGTCACCTGCTGGTCCATGTGATTGAAGATGAAAACGGGAACGGATCAGCGAAGGACCAACATAACGATGAACAACAACCCGGTGGGCTCGCGTGACGAGATATTGGCCAACCTTAGGCGTGGCCGCAGCTTGCGTAAGGACGGTCCTTTTGAAGAGCCGGAATGGGAGTCGCCCGTATTCCCCGTTCCTACAGATTTGTTGGACACTTTTAAAAATGAACTGGAAGCTATTTCGGGAAAAGTGTTTGCAGGCAATTCGGCCGATGAACTCATTGACCGGCTGCAACTCATACTGGACGAAAGAAACATTGACTCGTTATATTGCCTTGATGGCCAACTGATGTCAATGTTGGGGCACAAAATGAAACTGCAATCGAGTCGTGAAGGTTTTGATGCCATGGAAGCAGCCATTACCCGTTGTGAGTGTCTGGTGGCACGTACCGGATCGATAATGGTCAGCTCTGCACATGAATCGGGGCGCCGGCTCAACGTGTTTCCTCCGGTACATGTGGTTTGGGCACAGGTTTCGCAACTGGTTCCTTTCGTCGATGATGCATTGCAAGTTATGAAATCACGATATCCCCATGAATTGCCCTCGCAAATTACATTGGTGAGCGGTGCAAGCCGGACTGCCGATATCGAGAAAACCCTTGTGATGGGAGCCCATGGTCCCAAAGAGTTAATCGTATTGATTGATACTTCGAAGTAGAAGAAACGATCGCATATAAAAAGCAAGAAAGGCCGGCGGAAGATTCCGCCGGCCTTTCTTATTGCCGTTCTGGGATGGTCTCGTTGTCCTGAAAAAAGTTACCTTTGGGGCGAAATTGACGATCATCTAATACGAATCAGTTTATATATGAGTAATTTCTGGCAGCGAACATTGACGGGTGCTGCATTTGTCGTTACTGTCGTTGTGTCTGTTTTCTTGGGAGCTTGGTGGTTCTCCGCCTTTTTTTCATTAGTTGTTTTTGTGGGAATGATGGAACTCCGTCGGATGATGGATGCCGATCAGGTGCGTTCGCAAAAAGCGATGGTCTACGTGTTGGGATTGTCAGTCTGGACATTGTCGACCCTGGAGTTGTTGGCCGGGATAGATGGACGGTTTTGGCTGCTGTTGGTTCCTTTGGTGGTGTGCGTGTTTGTGATCGAGTTATATCGCGCTAAGGAACGTCCGTTTTGGAATGTGGCGTCGACCCTCCTTATTCCGTTTTATGTGGTCGTGCCATTTGTGTTCTTGCAAAAGTTGGCTTTTGTAGGGGGCGACTATAATCCGTATATGGTTTTATCGTTTTTCGGCATGGTATGGGTAAATGATACCGGGGCCTATCTGGTAGGAGTGACCATGGGAAGACACCGGTTGTTCCCGCGTATCTCCCCTAAAAAGAGTTGGGAAGGATTTGTGGGCGGGGTTCTGCTTACCGTGGCACTGTCATATGGGTTGTCGCACTGGATTGTCGGATACGCTCCCGCTTTGTGGTTGGCTGTGGGGTTTGTGGTGGCCGTGTTCGGTACGTTGGGCGATTTGACCGAATCGATGCTCAAACGGACCATGGACGTAAAAGATTCCGGTACCATTTTGCCTGGGCACGGCGGGGTTTTGGATCGGTTCGATGCTTTTACATTCGCCGCCCCTTTTGTGTACGTTTTGTTTGAAATTTTTAAGTAATTTCGTGCGTTTTTTTAATAACCATTATGACAATACATAAAGAAGGGTTTGGAACCATCATTGTGACATTAACGGCGTTGGCGTTGATTAATTTGTTGGCCGGCTTTGTGTCGGGGTGGTCCCCGTTGATCATGCAAATCGCATTGGTGCCATCGGTTGTGGTCTTTTTTGTTGTACTGAACTTTTTCCGGAGCCCCCGGCGCCATGCATTTATCGATAACAGGGCCGTGGTATCGCCCGCCGATGGCAAAGTGGTGGTGATCGAAGAGGTGGAAGAAACCGAGTACCTCAAAACCCGTTGCATTCAGGTATCAGTGTTTATGAGCCCTTTTAACGTGCATATCAACTGGTTTCCCGTAAAAGGCATTGTTCGGTATTTCCGCCATCACAACGGCCGTTTTATGGCTGCTTATTTGCCTAAATCGTCAACTGAAAACGAACGTACCTCCGTTGTGGTTGAACATGCGAACGGGAAGCAAATCCTGGTCCGTCAAGTGGCCGGAGCCATGGCACGGCGCATTGTGTGTTATGCCAATGAAGGAACATCCATCAGTCAAGGCGATGAAATGGGGTTCATTAAATTTGGTTCGCGTGTGGATGTTTATTTCCCGTTAGGTAGCGAAATTGAAGTGAAACTCGGGCAAAAAGTCACAGGACGCCAAACCATTTTGGGATGGATTGAATGACCTGTATCCATTTTGTGAAAACTATAAACCAAGCCTGCTTCTGCAGGCTTTTTCGTTTTGTTTGGGATAATTATGCCTGGACTGACTGTTTGGGTCTTCGGAAGAGTTTATTGGCGGGCGAAGACAGTTTATAAGTTATCCCGGATTAAGAGTCCGGTCACAATGGAAACAGATTTTTGATAGATTTGGGCAAACATAAACGGATATGCAATCTCTTTTCGCCGATGTCGTTCTTCCCGTACCAATTCCCCAGCTATTTACTTATTTGGTTCCTTTGCCCATGATCGCGCAGATGGAGGTGGGCAAACGCGTAGTGGTACCTTTTGGGCGAAAGAAACTCTATTCGGGAATCGTATATGCCCTTCACCATAACACGCCTTTTGCATACGAAGCAAAAGAAGTGGTGGAGATTCTTGACGCCGATCCATTGGTAAACGCGTTGCAACTGAAATTTTGGACGTGGATGGCCGAATATTACCAGTGCGCGCCGGGCGATGTGTACAAAGCCGCCTTACCGGCCGGGTTGAAACTGGAAAGCGAAACACATGTGGTGTTCAACACTGCGCACGAAACCGAAGTGCGGTTGAACGACAAGGAATTGGCGGTAGTTGAATTTGTGAAAAAGAAGAAGGTATGTACCATTTTGGAGATTCAAAATGCCACCGAAATAAATAACCTGCTGCCCATTATTAACCGGTTGATCGATGAAGAGTTGGTGTTTGCCAATGAACATGTGCGCGAATCCTATAAACCCAAAACCGTTAATGTACTGGCCCTTTCGCCCGGTTATAGAAGCGAGGCGGCATTGCGTAAACTCTTTGGCACGCTCGAAAAAGCGCCCAAACAGCTCGAGATGCTTATGCAGTTTTTGTCGTTGGCCGGATACGCCGATGCACTTAAAGGAAAAACGGTCGAACGTCGCAGATTGATCGAGAAAAGCGAGGGTGCCGCGTCGATGCTGGCCACACTGATAAAAAAAGAGGTGGTGCTCCAAATCGAAACCGAAGTGGATCGGCTGGACTTTTCGCATCATGCAACTATTCCTCCATATCCCCTGTCGGATATCCAGGCCGAGACTTTAAGGCAAATAAAAGACGAACATGCGACGAGGGACGTGGTGATGTTGCATGGAGTAACGTCAAGCGGGAAAACCGAAATATATATCCACTTGATTGGAGAACAGCTGGAGCTTGGCAACCAAGTCCTCTATCTTTTGCCGGAAATTGCCCTTACCACGCAGATTACCGCCCGTTTGAAACGCCATTTTGGTAGCAAGTTGGGCATCTATCATTCGAAATATAGCGATGCAGAACGGGTTGAAGTGTGGGAAAACCTTCGCCGCCATGCCAATTACCAAATCATTCTGGGGGTCCGGTCGTCAGTGTTCCTGCCGTTTACCCATCTGGGTTTGGTAATTGTGGACGAGGAGCATGAGGCATCCTTTAAGCAGTATGACCCGGCCCCGCGTTATCATGCACGCGATGCGGCCATCGTACTGGCCCACTTCCATGGGGCAAAGGTGGTGTTGGGGACCGCTACGCCTTCCATTGAATCGTATTACAACGCCCAAACCGGTAAATATGGATTGGTGGAACTTTTTCATCGCCATCAGCACATCCAGTTGCCGCAAATATTGGTGGCCGATGTGATGGAGGCCCGTAAAAAGAAACAGATGATGTCACATTTTACGCCGTTGCTGATGGAACATTTGAGCAAAACGCTCCAAAACGGCGAACAAGCCATCCTGTTCCAAAACCGTCGTGGTTTTTCTCCTTACGTGGAGTGTGCCGAATGTGCCACCATTCCCAAATGCAAATATTGTGACGTCAGCATGACATACCACAAGCACATCAACCATTTAACCTGCCATTATTGCGGTTTCAGCTATGTATTGCCCGGGACCTGTGCGGCGTGTGGGGCGCCAGCGTTGGAGACGCGCGGGTTCGGGACCGAAAAGATCGAAGAAGAGATAAAGCTTTTGTTCCCCGATGCAAGGGTGGCACGCATGGATCTGGATACCACTCGTACCCGTAAGGCGCATGAAAACCTTATAGGCGAATTGGAGACCGGAAATGTCGATATCCTTATTGGTACCCAAATGGTATCAAAAGGCCTTGATTTTGAGAAGGTGAGCTTGGTGGGGATTCTCGATGCCGATTCCATGCTCAACTTTCCTGACTTCAGGGCACACGAGCGGGCGTTTCAGTTGATGGCACAAGTGAGCGGACGGGCCGGACGGAAAGGAAAGCAGGGGACGGTTATCCTGCAAACCGCCAACATACAGCATCCAGTAGTCCGGCAGGTGATTGCCAATGATTATAAGTCATTGTACGACACGCAGCTTGTCGAGCGGCAACAGTTCAAATACCCGCCATATTACCGCTTGGTTGAACTCACGGTGAAGCATAAAGACGTAAACAAAACCGATAGGGCCGCCAAAAACCTGGCCTTAGGGCTTCGCCATTTGTTCGGCGATAGGGTTCTGGGTCCGCATACCCCGTTGATAGGTCGCATACAGAACCAGTACATCCGCCAAATCATGCTCAAGATAGAAAGGACGGCGTCGCCGCAAAAAGCCAAAGAGATGGTGCAGGCAGCCATCCATTCGCTCGTTGCCCAGCCCGAATACCGTAGTGTATGGATACAAGTGGATGTGGATCCGCAATAAGAAAAGCCCCGCCAACCTCCCCAAAAGTGCCTGAGTGCCAGAGTTCCTAAGTGCCAAAGGAGAGTGCAAAAGTGCAAAAGGAAGAGAGCAGGAAAGGTAAGAAGAAGGAGTTTTTAGCAGCAGCTAATAAGTGGTAGCTGGAAACTTCAACCAGCAGACCTCCCCCGTCCCCTCCTAAGGAGGGGTGCCGTGACGTACGGTGCGGCTTCTGATTCCCCTCCTTAGGAGGGGTTAGGGGAGGTCAAATCATCCAAGGCGCACCAATTCGTTTGCTTTAGTGTGGTTAAAAATTTCGCACAATCGGCCTGTTCGTGGGTTTGGGCATCTTATGTCGTTTGCCCTCCAAATTCCATCAGGTATGCTTTAATGAATGCGTCGATGTCTCCATCCATCACGGCTCCTACGTTTGAGGTTTGATAGTTGGTGCGGTGGTCTTTCACTCGGCGATCGTCGAACACGTAGCTTCGTATTTGCGAACCCCACTCGATTTTCTTTTTCCCGGCTTCAATTACGGCCGAGGCGGCACGGCGTTTTTCCAGTTCAAGCTCGTACAATTGTGATTTCAATAGACGTAAGGCATTGTCCTTGTTCCCGAACTGTGAACGGCTTTCTGTGTTTTCAATCACGATTTCGTCAGGCTGGTTCGTGACCGGATTGACGAACTTATAGTGCAAACGGACACCGGTTTCAACCTTGTTGACGTTCTGTCCCCCGGCTCCGGAAGACCGGAACGTGTCCCATGATAACATTCCCGGATTGATTTCGATCTCGATACTGTCGTCCACCAACGGAACTACATATACCGAAGTGAACGATGTCATACGCTTGCCCTGGGCATTGAAAGGGGATACGCGCACAAGGCGGTGCACTCCGTTTTCGCTTTTCAGGTAACCGTAAGCCATCTCGCCGTCAATTTGCATCGTGACAGTCTTGATCCCAGCTTCGTCGCCATCCTGTATGTTGGTGGTTTCACATTTATAGCCCTGGCGTTCGCACCAGCGTTGGTACATGCGGAAAAGCATTTGCGCCCAATCCTGAGCTTCGGTTCCGCCTGCCCCGGCCACAATTTTGATGACGGCCCCCAGCTTGTCTTCTTCCCGACGGAGCATGTTCTTTAATTCCAGGCTTTCGATTTGCTCCAATGTCGAGGCGTATTGCTCGTCCACTTCTTCTTCCGACGCTTCGTCTGCCTTGTGGAAATCATAAATTACTTGCAAGTCCTCGACGGCTTGCTCTATTTTTTTGTAACCCGAAACCCAGGCCTTGAGTTCCCTCAGCTTCTTCATGAGCTGCTCGGCTTTCTTTGCGTCGTCCCAGAAACCGGGCGCTTGAGAGCGTGTTTCGTCCTCTTCTATTTCGATGGTTTTACGGTCGACGTCAAAGATACCCCCTCAACGCCTGCTGACGCGCAACAAGATCTTTGATCTGGTCGATTGTAATCATAGCGTTCTTAATCGTTTTGTTTTGGAGCGCAAAAATAGTAAAAATGGGGAACCCCGCCAATGTAATTTTGTTTGATATTGGAGACTATGCTGCCGGATTGGTTGCGGAAACATGCTTTGTGGCTTGTACGACTGGGATAAGGTGAAATTTAAAAGCCGGATTGATATCAATCCGGCTTTTGATGTTTGTTTTGATCTGGTATTAAACCACTGGGACCAGAAACATGCTTTCAAATTTTTCCAAGGTTGTCTCCATTTCGCTGTTTAAGCGATTAAGGGTTTTGCGGATGAAAAATTTGGGAATGTGGTTATAATATGCTTGCGCAATGCCTCCGGCAATGGATGCAATGGTATGGCTGGGGCCTCCGATCCATACGGCCTTGCGGATGGCATCTTCAAAATCGGTACTGGCCAAAAATGCGGCTACCGCAGCGGGAACCGGTGTTTTCAGATCGGTAGTGGTACGTATTTGATACTGTATCTCATCAAGTGACTGATCCAGCTTGTAGTTGAACTGGCCTTCGATGAAATCTTTAATGTCGTTTTTCGATTTGCCCTGCTTTGCCAGAAAAACAGCGCCGGCATAAGCACGGGAAGCGATGATGCGGATAGGTATATTATGGGTGATAATGGTCGATTCTTCCGCTTTCTCCAGCGCCCAATCTAACGAAGGGGCCGCAAACCCGATAGGGCTGATACGGCGTGCGGCACCATCGCCGTCGCTTACGTACGAGATCTTCTTTTCCGATAAAGCCCAGTCCCAGAACGGAGCTTTGTAACCTGCGGTTGGATAACGACGGACCCATTGTTTCAGTGTTTCTCCAAAATCTTTATTGTGTAAAATGGCATCGGCCGTCGATAATGTGGTAATGGTATTGTCCGTATATGCCGAAAGGGGTTTCAATAGTTGGAAATCGGTGATGTCCAGGTTATTGTCCACAAAAGCTGAACCAATTATATCTCCAATGATAGCTCCTCTCATAAATGAAACTTTTTAGGTTTTGAAACGATTTTTTTGATACGTTGCCGATAGCCTAAGTGTCTTGGGGGTAAAGGTGGATTTTTTTTTCGTACAAAGGAAATCTTTTAGGGAAAATTTTGTAAATTAAGAAAGTCTTCCGGCAGGGAAAAATGCATCGAAGAGTTGTGGATATTTTGTTTTACGACTTTGATATGCACGTAAATTGAATACGCACTATATGTAGGCGATATTAGTTGTCCCAGAATAATTTTGGTCGATAAGTGGATGTTGGTACGGATATTGGTTTTACATTTTTTTGCATTTCGTGTCATTCTTTTTGAACATTGTTTGTTTTGATATGTTTTTAATCGAAAATGCATCCGTTGGTGTTGTCGTGGGAAATGGCAATGACAATTGTTGTTTTGTGTGAATATGTTTGTAACTTAATATATTGTATTGCGTGGAGTGCATTGTCAGGCATGTTGAACATTGTGATGAAGAGCATTAACCAAAATATTCATGAACAGAGAACGTCTATTCAAAAGATTTTTGATCCTTCTATCTTTAATATGCCAGATGACGATAAGCGTCGATGCGGCTTTAGCCAACGAAGGGGTGGTTGATCCGCATCATGCGGAGGTAAATCTCAAAATTGGTGAACGTCTGTTTAATGGATTGATCCCCATAGGAAAAGCAGAACAATCGTGTATTTCGTGCCATGCTATCCACTTGGGAGATACCATGAACTTTAATCCCCAGCGCCATGAGGTGGCACAGAGGGCACAGACGATGGATTTTAATGCGTTTGCATCGGTCTTTGGAAGTGATGCGGATAACGTATCGGCACAAAAGCATAAGGATTTCAAACCTGATTCGCTCCAATTGGTGCAACTTCATCTGTTCCTGAAATCATTGGACGCATCGGCCGAGCCTGCGGCAAAGCCCTCCATCAATAAGGTATTGACGGTCGCATTATTGGCATTGTTCATTTTGGTGGCACTGTTCGATTTGGTCTTTTCCAAGAAGATACCATACAAACCGTTGCACATTCTTGCCATTTTGTTTTCGGTAGTGTTCATTGTGAAAATTGCTGCCCATTCGGCCATCGATTTGGGACGAAGTAAAAACTACGAGCCCGATCAGCCGATCAAATTTTCCCATCAGGTGCATGCAGGAAATCTGAAGATTGATTGTTTTTATTGCCATACCACAGCAGACGAAGGCAAATCGGCAGGCTTGCCGGCGGCCAATGTGTGCATGAACTGCCACGTTATTGTGCGTGAGGGTAGCCAGTCGGGCAAATTTGAGATTGCCAAACTGGTGGAACATGTTCGAAAAGGATATCCCCATCGAATGGATCCGCATACACCAATTGCCCGACCACGTGTTTTTTTCGCACGCCCAGCACGTGATGGCCGCGGGATTGGAATGTAAGGCATGCCATGGCGATGTGGACCAGATGCATCGCGTGAAGCAAGTGAACGATCTGTCGATGGGGTGGTGCTTGGATTGCCACAAGACCCAGGAGATCAACGTGGCCGATAATAGCTACTATGCCGAATTCAAGCAATTGCACGACGACATTAAAGCGGGCAGGCTTGGGAAAATTACACCTGCCGACATGGGGGCCAATGATTGCATGAAATGCCACTATTGACTTGCCTCCCCAAGGGAACACAATAAACCACGCCCTGCGTATCCGTAATACAAATGGGCACCAAACATCATACTGACAATCGTTTTTATGAAGGAATATTGGACTAGTATTGAAGAGTTGGAATCGAACGACGATGGGCCACAAAAAGAGAAAGGACACGGGTTTGCCGATGTCCTTGAGTCTGTGGGCAAGTCGAATAGAAGGGATTTTCTCAAATTTTTTGGGTTCAGTGTGGCATCGGCGGCGGTGGTTGCCGGGTGCCAAAGGCCCGTCAGCAAGGCTATTCCGCTGTTGGTACAGCCCGAGGAAATTCGTCCCGGTATGGCAAATTATTATGCGTCTACCTTTTTCGACGGCAATGAGCCCGTTAGTATCCTGGTAAAGGTACGCGACGGACGTCCCATTAAAGTGGAGGGTAACGACTTAAGTCCAGCAACCAAGGGAGGGACATCAGCACGCGTGCAGGCGTCATTGTTAAACCTTTATGACGAGTCGCGGCCCAAGGGCGTATCCGTCGGAGGTAATTCTACGTCATGGAACGATGCGCTCGAAAAGTTGGGAGCCGAACTGAAAACATGGTCGGTTCAGGGCGAAATAACCCTGGTGACCCCAACAGTGGTGCAGCCGGAAGTTTTGAAGCTGGTGGCCAGGTTGCAACAAGTTTACCCATCGTTGGTGCACGTGACGTATGATGCAGTGTCGTACCACGGGTTACGTACCGCATGGAGCAAGGTTGCCGGGCAAAACATGTTGCCCCAATTCCGTTTTGACAAAGCCGAAACAGTGGTTGCCTTCAATGCCGACTTTTTGGGCACATGGTTAGAGCCTGTATGTTTTACCAGGCAATACGTAAAAGGGCGCAAGTTGTCGGATGGCGAACGTACCATGTCCCAACATATCCAATTTGAGTCGACCATGTCGTTGACCGGCAGTAATGCCGATGTTCGTTACCCGATTAAACCATCGGAAGAAGGAATAAAGATCGTAGCCCTGTACAATGCCCTGTTGAAAAAAGCAGGAAGGGCGTCGGTGTCGGATGTTATGCTGACGGATGACGTGTTGAAAGTGGCCGACGTGTTATGGGATAAACGTGCCAAATCATTGGTCGTGAGCGGTTCGACCGACGAAAACATACAGATGGTTGTCGTGGCCATCAACCATTTACTGGGTTCTATTGGATACACCGTTGAAATTGATGCGGCATCGCACCTTTATCAGGGCAACGATGTGGTCTTTGGTGAATGGATGGCCCGATTGGGGTCGGGCAAAGTGAAAGGCGTGTTGTTTTGCGGGGTCAATCCGCTTTATAACTACCCGGAACAGAACGAATTGGCCGACATGTTGAAAGAAATTCCACTTTTGGTTTCCATTACCAATCAGGACGACGAAACATCGCGCATTTGCAATTACCTGCTTGGTGCCAACCATTTCCTTGAAAGCTGGAACCATTACGAGCCTTTTCATGGCTTTCATTTGTTGGCCCAACCATCCATTAACCCGCTTTTCGATACCAAGCAGCCGGAAGAAATATTGATGGAATTGGCCGGGATTGAAGGTAGTTATTATGATTTTATCAGGAAAACGGTCCAGGATGACCTTTATCCCAAAATGTCGGGTTTTACGTCGTTTCGCGCGTTTTGGGATCAGGCTTTGCACGATGGCTGCTTGACGGAACCAATAACGGGCAATGTACCTGGCATAATGATCGACAGTTGGGCGGGCAAGGCTGTAAGCAATGTTGAAAAAGCAAGCGGTGTATCGCCGGGCTTCGAGTTGTTGTTGTACCAGACCGTGGCTTTGGGCGATGGTCAGTGGGCCAATAACCCTTGGTTGCAAGAGATGCCCGATCCCGTGTCCAAAGTGTGTTGGGACAACTATTTGGCCGTGTCTCCTTTCGATGCCAAGCTAAGAGGTTGGAGCAACGGCGATTTGGTGAAAATTCTGGGAGTGGAGCTTCCTGTGTTGGTTCAGCCCGGGCAAGCGCGCAACACATTGGCCGTTGCCCTTGGTTATGGCCGGCGGAATGCCGGTAATGTGGCCACCGGAGTGGGGGCGAACGGATATATATTCGCCCGTTTGGAAAACGGGACAAGAAGTTATCGCACTTGGGTAGCCGATGTGCAGTTGACGGGTTCGACCTATGAGCTGGCAGCTACACAAAGCCATCACAGCATGGAAAACCGTCCCATTATCCGTGAAACCACATTGGATAAATATTTGGAGAATCCTGCGTCTGGCAACGAAATGCACGCAGAAATCGAAAAGCACCTGGTGTCGTTGTATGAGAAACATGTGTACAAGGGACACCACTGGGCCATGGTCATCGATTTGAATTCGTGCATCGGGTGTAGTGCCTGCCTGGTGGCGTGTTCGGCCGAAAACAACGTGCCCGTGGTCGGGCGCAACGAGGTTCGCCGTGCCCATGAAATGCACTGGATCCGGATTGACCGCTATTATTCGGGCGATGCGGAAAACCCTCAGGTAATTCGCCAGCCGGTGATGTGCCAGCATTGCGACAACGCGCCGTGCGAGAACGTTTGCCCTGTATCGGCCACTAACCACAGTTCCGAGGGGATCAACCAAATGGCTTATAACCGTTGCATCGGGACGCGCTATTGCAACAACAACTGCCCTTATAAAGTTCGCCGTTTCAACTGGTACGATTACACGGGGGCCGATGCCATACCGGGCAATACGTTCGATGTGGCCGGCATGACGCTGGATTTGAAACGTATGGTGCTGAACCCTGACGTGACGGTGAGGGCCAAAGGTGTTATCGAGAAATGTTCATTTTGCATCCAGCGTATCCAAGAGAAAAAGCTGGATGCAAAGAGTGAAGGGCGACCGCTGAAGGATGGCGAGATACAGACCGCTTGCCAGCAATCATGCCCGGCCGATGCCATTGTGTTCGGCGATTTGAACGATCCCAATAGCCGTGTGGTCCATTTAATGAAGGAGGCCCGTAGATACCATTTGCTCGAAGAATTGAAGACGCTTCCTTCGGTTGCTTACCTGACCAAAGTTCGAAATACTGATAAAACCTTGATTTAATGCACGTGTCGCCATTGAGAGAACCCCTTGTAGAGGGAGAGAAAAGTTACCATCAGGTAACCGACGATGTATTGAGTGCCATGGAAGGCAAACCCGGAAAGCTTTGGCTGGCCGGGGTTGCTGTATCGGGATTGGCTTTTTTGGCAGGCGTTTACGCCATTTTCCTTACGGTGTGGGATGGGATTGGCACGTGGGGACTTGATAAAACCGTGGGGTGGGGGTGGGACATCACCAACTTTGTGTGGTGGGTCGGCATTGGCCATGCCGGAACGTTTATTTCAGCTGCGTTGCTGCTGTTTCGCCAGCGCTGGCGTACCGCAGTGGGACGAGCTTCGGAAGCTATGACCGTGTTTGCCGTTTCATGTGCGGGGATATACCCGCTTATCCATATGGGGCGGTTGCCGTTGGGCTTTTTCATTTTGCCGTACCCCAATACCCGCGATGTATGGGTGAACTTCAACTCGCCGTTGCTTTGGGATGTGTTTGCACTAACGGCTTACATTCTGGTATCCATTCTGTTTTGGTATATGGGCATGATCCCCGATTTGGCCAGTGTGCGGGACAGGGCCAAAGATGGTATCCGGAAAAAGATTTATGCCTTTTTCAGTTTCGGCTGGACAGGCTCGGCACGACATTGGGCACGTTACGAGGAGATGAACAAGCTATTAGCCGGTATTACCACAGCTCTTGTGGTGGCGGTCTGTTCCATCGTGAGCTTTGATTTTGCCACGTCGGTTATTCCCGGGTGGCACGCTACGGTGTTCCCGTTATACTTTTTCACGGGAGCCATATTTTGTGGCTTTGCCATGGCGTTGTTTCTCCTGGTGCTGACACGTAAGGCGTTGCATTTGCAAAATTATATCACTGTGACCCATATTGAGTTGATGAACAAGATTGTCATCCTTATGGGCAGCGTAGTGGCGCTTATTTATATGACCGAATGGTTTGTGGCGTGGTACAGCGGCAACATGTACGAATATTACACGTTTGTGAATCGTGCTTTTGGCCCTTATAAATGGATGTATTGGGCCATGATGACCTTTAACCTTGTGTTGCCTCAGTTGCTTTGGATAAAAAAACTGCGCCGCAGCATGTGGGTAACCATCATTTTTGCCATCCTCATCAACATAGGGATGTGGATCGAAAGGTTCATGATCGTTGTGACATCGTTGCACCGCGACTTTTTGCCGTCAAGTTGGACACTTTATGTCCCCACATGGGTGGAAGTGGCCATTTTCGTCGGTTCGTTGGGCCTTTTCTTCCATCTTTATTTCTTGTTTATTCGGTTTGTGCCCGTGATAGCCATTGCCGAAGTAAAAAGTGTGATGAGGTTTGGGCGGAAGAAATAGGCCGAGACGGAATTTAAGGCGAAAGAACTAATTCTAAACGATCAAGATATACAATGAAGCCATTGAAAAAAGGCATACGGGAGGCAGTGACCGGCTATTACGCCGATGAAACCGACCTGTTAAAGGCCGTCAAGCATTTTAGGGCAGAGGGCATAAAGATATTGGATGTGCATACCCCATTCCCGGTCCATGGCCTTGACGATGAATTGGAATTGCCTAAACAGCAAGGTTTGGCTACGGCAGCTTTGTTGGTGGGCATTGCGGGCCTGTTGTTAGGATTTGGGATGCAAATTGCCATCCACGCCAAATTTTATCCCATCAATTTTGGAGGTAAACCATTTCTTGCCATTCCTTCATTTTTTCCCGTGGTGGTGATGTTGGTGTTCTTGCTTTCGGCTTTTGCCGTGGCCTTTGCGTTTATGGTGAAATCGGGATTAGGTGCGGGTGCGCCGTCGCTGGCCGTTGATGCATCGACTACCGATGACCGGTTCCTGGTGGTGCTGGAAGGAGGTGAAAAGGCGAAAAACGCATCATTCCATTTGCAACAGACCGGTGCAATGGGAATTCAGTCAAACAATGTACAACCAACCTGTTGACTCCTATGGAAAAGCATTTTGAGATACCGATAAAACTGCGGAACACCATTGTTGGTTTGTTGGTGCTGGGCATTGTGTTGCTTGTATCGGGAATATTGGCGTCGGGTGCGGACGGGCATCGTTTGTGGGCCAATGTCTTGATAAACGGCGTATTTTTTGTCGGTTTGGCTGGCTTTGCAGCTTTGCTGGTCGCTGCGCATACGTTGGCCGATTCGGGCTGGCATGTCGGTATCCAGCGTATTCCCGAAGCCATGGGGGCATTTTTGCCGATCGGAGGGGTGTTGATGTTGTTGGTGTTACCGGGTATCCATTCCGTGTTCCACTGGAGCCATCCGGGCGACGATCCTGTTTTGTTGGGAAAAACGGCTTGGCTCAATGTGCCGTTTTTTAGTGTGCGGACCATTTTATTTGTGGCATTCTGGACGTTGTTGTTCCTTCTGTTGCAAAAAAGATCGGATGCCTTGGTTGCAGGGGCCGGTGCGGATGCTTACAGGCAGTTCCGGAACGCGTCGGCTTTTTTCGCCGTGGGTTTTGTGTTCACTTTTTACATGGCGGTGTGGGATTGGCTTATGTCGATCGATCCACATTGGTACAGCACGATCTATAACTTTTACGTAATGGGCGGCATGTTGGTGTCGGCCGTGGCAGGAGTGGTGCTGCTGTTGTTTGCACTGAACAAGATGAATTTGTTCATGCATGCGGGCAAGCCGGTTTACAGTGATTTAGGTACTTACCTTTTTGCGTTTAGCGTGCTGTGGGGCTATTTGTGGGGCGCACAATACATGCTTATTTGGTACAGCAACATACCCGAAGAGACAGTTTATTACACTCAGCGTTTGGAACAATACCCCACGTTGTTTTATTTGGTTCCGGTTGCCAACTTCGTAGTGCCTGCCGTTGGGCTGATCAGCCGTAGGCTTCGGCGTAAGGCCCATTGGCTGACGTTTATGGCATTGATCGTGTTTGCCGGTCAATGGCTCAATGTGTTTTTGCTTGTAATGCCGGGTGTTACGGGGCAACCGGTGGCTGTAGGGGGTATCGAAATCGGGTTGTTGTTGGTCTATTTGTCCGTTTTCGTATTTGCGTTTTTCAGATCGCTTTCCAATAAAAGTTTGGTGCCACAAGGGCATCCGTTTCTGAAGGAAGCCGAATCCCATTAAATCCATTTGCAATGAACAGTTATTCCCTCCATATAATGAAGATGCTTGCAGTGGTAATCTGCATGGGTACGTTGGCGTCGTGCGACCACAACCGCAATAAACCCGGTTATTCGTTTTATCCCGACATGGAAAACAGCCAGGCATACGAGACTTATAGCGCGAATCCTGTTTTTGCCGACGGGAAAACCAATCGGTCTTCCGTACCCAATACTGTCCCGCGTGGGCACATCCCTTATCGTTTCGAAAAAACTGATTCAGACCTTCATGCCGCTGGTAAGGAGTTGAAGAATCCCTTTGCAGGTGATGAGACTGTGTTGGCAAAGGGACAAAAGGCTTACACCATTTATTGCACCATGTGTCACGGCGATTTGGGCGATGGCCAGGGGAGTTTGTTTACTTCGGGCAAATACCCCTATCCTCCGGCTTCGTTGCTCACGAATAAGGCAAGGAGCAGGCCTGATGGCGAGTTGTTCCACATTATTTCGGTGGGATACGGTGTAATGGGCGCCCATCAGGGGCAGATGACGCCTGATGAACGTTGGCAGGTGGTGGAATATATTAAAAGCCGGCTTCAGAGATGAGGCAATATTAGCGGCAGACAAAAATGTTGAACGGAAGAAGCTGCCGCGATACATTGCGGCAGCTAGGGAAATTGGACATGGATTATTATCTTAATACGACTTTGGTTGACGTCTTTACTTCATCACCGTTTATTTTTACCACATAAATCCCTGTCGGAAATGACGATGAGGCAATCGTAAATTGGTCTCCGTTGACCATCCGTTGATAAAATTTTTCTCCCAAAAGATTGTAGACTGATACAGAAGCATTGTTTAAAGGGGTGCGGCTGATGATGGCGATATTGCCCGATGTATCGGTCACGATTTGTATATCACTGCTTTTTTGTTGAGGAACCACAAATGTCGGATTGTTTGCCATATCAATGACATAAGTCCAGTCGTCGGGTTGGGGATCGTCCCACATGCCATTGAGGATGTAACCAATGGATGCGTAACCGGATGACATCAGGTAAGCGATGATGGCTTGTGACGTTTCGGACGGCGTCCCCTCGTTTCCTGCATAATGTGCAACAAATGCTTCGGTAACAGCAGGTTCAATAAGTGTGGCATTTTCGGTGCTGAGCGAATAAGGAGGGCTCATCAACATGCCCTTGACCAATGTGGGGAGTCCCGCTTCGATAAAATCCCTGGCATAGGTTTGGAAGTTCTCTTTGCTGCCCAGATCATAGTCGATGTTTGTGACGCGCCCCCCTGAAACCGATAGTTTTTTGTTCTCGTACGTCACTACACGGTATGGGCATGGATAAGTCACGGTAGAACCAGTTTCGATATCAAAAATGGTGCTACCGTTGGTCGTCGATTTCATGACAATGTCTTGCGCATGGTAGTGGCCGGTAAAGACGGCCTGAAAACCGGATTCGGCCAATTGGGACGATATGTTTTCCCAGTCATCGATCACATATTCGTCCATAATCGTTTTTTGGCCGATATAGTGTTCCAGCAAGCCATGGTGCATCATGCCAATAACTTTTTTGCCCGCAGCTTTTGCCAGTTGTGCCTGTTCAATGGTCCATTCCAGCAAGCTGGGAGTGAAACCTCCGGACGTTTCGGGACTGCCTTGTTCGACATTGTCGACATAGCGGCACACATCCATCGAAATAAGTACCAGTTCGTCATCCAGCGGATATACATAACTTAATGAGCCTTGGTGTACGGCCGTTGCCTGACTGAACCCGAAGTCCTGATAAATGGTTTTAAATTCGTCGGGGGTGATGCTTTCTACCTGGGTCGTTGCGTTGCCGTCGAAACTGACCGCATGTGGGTTGTTGATGTCGTGGTTGCCGGGCGTCACCAACACCTGAATACCTTTTTCTTCCAACTGCCTAAAGTATTCGGCCATTTTTTGGTGGCCGGTTTTTTCGCCATCTTTCGTTAGGTCGCCCGACACGAACAGGTAAGCAGGGACTTCGTCCTCGATGGTTTGGAATACCGATTCCAGTATGGCTTTGCTTTCTTTCAGCATTTTACGGTCGTAAGCCAAATAAGTCTGGAATGCGACGCCGTCGTTGATCAATAAATCAGGATCAAAGAAATGTGTGTCCGACACCACGCAAATTTTTGTTTGGGCGGCCACGGGCGGCGTGCCGGTCCAAAGTCCGGCCATTAACAATACCAGTGAAGTTGTAAATAGTTTTCCCATAATCGATGTTTTGTGAAATTGTGGATTTGTCCTGCAAACAATGAGGCTCTTTCCCTTTTATTTGATTGGGACGGACAAATATTTTAAAAATCGGATGAAACGATGTTAGAACCACATGAAGGATGCATTAAGCAATTGGGCAATGTGTTAGGTAACCTTTGCCGGCCATACGGTAAGAAACATTGGGGAAGGGAACTATCGTGCCCCAATAATGTCTTGTTAAATTTGTGTTAATGATGTGTGTGCAACTATTTTACAATGAACCTCTTGCTGTTTTGTTTCTTAGTTTTGTGCCCTCCCGGGGAAAAAAGCCAAAGGTTTTTTATGGCTGGGGCGTCTATTGGACATGACATTTAAAGCTAAGAAAAGATGAGACTGAAAACTTTTGGGATGATTTATATGGCCGCGCTGCTCTTGTGTGGTTTGGAAGCGATGGCTGCCGGTGCGGAGGCCGAAAAAGGGGGTATGATGAGGGGCGTGGTGCTCGACGGGCACTCGAACGACCCCATTGAATACGCCACCATTGCGGTGTATTCGTCGGCACAAAAACAATTGGTGACCGGTGCGGTGACCAATGTGGCCGGAGAATTTCGGATTGCCGGGTTGTCTAACGGTAATTTTTATGTGGAGGTGTCGTTTTTGGGGTACGAAAGCCGTAAGGTCGAAAACATTGAGGTAACCGACAACAACCGAACGTTAAACCTTGGACAGATTAAACTGTCACCTGCCTCGGAGAGCTTGGGCGAAGTGGAAGTCGTTGGTGACCGAAAATCGTTCGAGTACCGTATCGACAAGAAAGTGATAAACGTGGGTAAACAAACCACGGCGGCTTCGATGACCGCCATCGAGGTGCTTGAGAATGTCCCCTCGGTGAAGGTCGATATAGAAGGCAACGTGTCATTACGCGGAAGCTCGGGTTTTACTGTACTTATCGATGGCAAGCCGACCATTCTTGAAGGCAGTGACGCTTTGCGCCAGATCCCCGCCAGTTCCATCGATAACATCGAGATCATCACCAATCCATCGGCCAAATACCAACCCGACGGTACGGCAGGCATCATCAATGTCATTACCAAAAAGAACAAAAGCCAGGGCATAAACGGGCAAGCCAGTGCCAATGTGGGGATGTATGGCACTTATGGCGGCGATCTGCTGCTTAATCTGCGTCGTAAAAAAATCAATTACAGTTTGGGGGCCGATTTCAACAAGCGTGTATTTCCCGGAGAAAGTACCAGCCTGCGCGAGACCTATTCGGATGACTTGCAGGATACCACCCGGTTAAGTGCTTTTGGTGATGGGGACCGGTCGATGCAGATGTGGGGGCTTCGTGGCGGCATGGAGATCGATATCAATCAAAAGAACAGTGCCACGTTAGGCTTTAGGTACGGTAACCGTAGCATGGACAACAGTTCGACTTATAATTACACCCAGACGTCGACTGCCGACGGCTCGTTGTCGGATTATAAGAGCAAAGAATGGGGTGAGCGTGGCGGGGATTTTTACTCTGTGAACGCCAGTTGGTTGCGTTTGCTTGAGGGCAAGGGGCATGAGTTGCGTACCCAATTCGATTTTGGGGCGCGAACAGGCGAGGAGACCTCGCGCAATTTTCTTTACGACGATCAGGACGAGATAACCAGCGGTCATCTCAATACGGAGGACGGCCCCAGCAAACGTGGGGAATTGCGCATTGATTATACCCGCCCTTTCGGTGAGACGAATAAATTAGAGGCCGGTTTTCAGGGACGTACGGAATATGAAAGCGACGAGACGACGATGGACGTGTGGGAGAACGGCCAGTGGGAGAACGAGCCGCTGTATTCCAAAACAACCGATGGCCATCAGGATATCTACGCGCTTTATTCCACTTATTCGGGCGCATGGAGGCGTTTCGGCTACCAGGCCGGGTTGAGAGGCGAATATTCCTACCGGATGATCGAATATGGCGACGATGAATTTACGGTTGACAGGTTTGATTATTTCCCAACTCTCCACTTGTCGTTTAAATTGCCTGCCGATAACCAGCTGATGGCCAGTTATGCCCGTAGGGTGGAACGGACGCGCGGTTGGTATCTGGAGCCGTTCATCACATGGCAGGATGCTTACAACGTGCGTGTGGGCAATCCGGATATTTTGCCCGAATTCATCGATTCGTACGAAATAGGTTATCTCAAACAATTCGAAAAGGCCTATTTCTCGATGGAAGCTTATTACCGGGTGACACATAACAAGGTGGAAATGATTGCCCGTAAATGGGAAGGCGATGCCACGGGCAACGTGTTGATGCGCCAGCCTTTTAACATTGGGAAGGACTATTCGTTGGGACTGGAAGGCAGTTTCAATCTGAAATATTTTAAATGGTGGGAATCCACGTTGATGGGTAACCTGTACAATTACGAGATTACAGGAGAAGCCAATGGCCAGGATTTTTCAAACAGTACCTTTAACTGGAGCGCCCGCATGAACAATTCGTTTTATTTCTCAAAAAACACGCAGTTCCAGTTTAACGGTAGCTATAATAGCCCTACAGCGACGGCACAAGGGCGAAACGAAAGCTTTTATGCGTTCGACGCCGCGTTCAGGGCCGACTGGATGCAACGTAAACTGGCCACTGTGCTGCAAGTGCGCGATGTGTTTGCCACAGGTAAGCGTGAAAACTGGGCACGGGGGGCAGATTTTTACACCTTCGGCAGCTGGAACATGAAGGCGCCTATTGTATCTCTCTCCGTCACCTACCGATTTAATAATTACAGTCCCAAACGCCAAGGCATCCGCAACCAACAGAACATGGGGGCAGATGAAATGGGTGGCGGCGAGGATTTTTAACCCAAAGGATACCCAAAACCCCAAAGGTTTAAACCTTTGGGGTTTTAACTTTTAAGAGGCCATCAGCTTCCAAATACTTTTTTCAGCAATGAAGAGGTGCGTGCAGCAGGATTCTTACGAATTTCCTTTTCTTCTTGGGCTATCTTTACGAACAAACCGCTAATGGCTTGCTGGGTCACGTACTCCGTCAGGTTTGGGTTCATTTTTTTCACCATCGGGATTTTGTTATAAGTATTTACCACATCGGCCCAGTACTTGGTGGCATCTACTTTTTCCAACGATTCCTGGATCACGGGGGTAAATTGTGTTGTCAACTCGGAAGTGGTGTTTGTTTGCAGATATTGTGTGGCGGCATTGTCGCTACCTTTTACAATATTGACGGCATCGGTCACGGTCATCCCTTTAATGGCCGACACGAAAATGTCTTTCGCCTTTATGGCGGCGTCTTCGGCAGCCCGGTTAACGGAGACCACCACCTCGTCGACTTTGTCCCCTAAACCGATAGCCCGTAATTTATCCTCCATCGCTTTGGCCTCGGAAGGAAATGGGATCTTGATCTCTGCATCGCCCAAATAACCATCTTGTTTCGACAACATTTCCACGCCTTTGGAAACTCCTTTCGTCAAGGCTTCCTTAATGCCCGACGCGGCATCTTCCTGTGAAAGGCTTGTGCCAACGCCTTTTTGCAAAACGCTTTGGGCATTTTTTAACAACTGGGCGTTCGCCCCCAAGGTGCCAACCACACACAAAGCACCCATCAATACTCGCAAATGGTTCTTCATAAATTAAATGTTTGAATTACGTTTTAGACGGATAGTGGTGGTGAGGAAGTCCCCAGGCTAAATGAGCAGCCCATCTTTAACAATTATCAGGCCAGGGTACTTCTTTTAATGTCAAAGGTATCCAAAATCGTTGATGTTAGGGTACTTCTTTGACGTCGACCATGTTAGAATTAATTACATTGCTAATAAAGAGGGGAAGAAGGGCTTTTTATTCCAAAAACATATGGATGTATTTAGTTTGCCAGGCATTTTTATTGTATGGAATGGTCAAAAGTAAGGGGTATTCAACTACACTCAATGGGATGTTTGCAAAAGCCGTGATGCACGGGGAAGTGGTGGATATGGGCCACCTTCGGTATAAGTATTCGAGATTGTCGATGATCAGGTTTTTTTACCGCTTCACCCAATCGCTTCGGCCATTCGTTCGCGCACAAACTGTTTGAGCTCCATTGGCTTCAGCACTTCCACCTCGTTACAAAGGCCCATGATGAAACGTCCTACGCCGTCGAAGGCACACACGGGGGCCTCGAACAGGTAACGTCCGTCGGGAAGCAGGGAGATGTGCCGCTCCGACAAAGGATACTCCTCTTCCAGCAGACTCTTGGCCCGCATGGTGAGTGCCAGTTTTACATGCGTCTGTTGGTTGCTGCTGATACGGAACACATCGACAAAGCCCTTGCTGTGCAGATGCTGGTGCCGCCAAGGGATGTCGGTGATCTGGACCTCTCCGATACGCGAGGTCTTGAACATTTTGTTCATGCCCGAGGCCAGTTCGTAGCACCAAATGGAAATGTAATTGGTAGAAAAATCAAAAGGCTCCACCAAACGGTCGGTAATGGATTCGCTGCTGGCCGATCGGTAGGCCACCAACCGCACCTGTCTTTTTTGTTTGATGGCATCGAGGACTTTATGCACGTTTTCGGAGTATTCTTTTTTCACCACCGTGTCGGCCACCCGGTTGAAATCGTACAACGAATAGAGCTTTTTAATGAGGTTCGACTTTATCAGGTTGGTATCGTCAATGGCATGGATGGCTTTGCTGAGGATGTAAGCCTCCTCTTCGTTAAAATGGAGCAGCTCGCTGATTTCTTTGAACTCCGAATTGTATTTGTCGATGTGGAACACCCCGTCGTGCCCGTCAAACACCAGCCCGGCCTCCTTAAAAGTGTCGATGTAACGGTAGATGGTACGTTCGGAAGTGCTGTATTTATCTGCCAGATCCCTTACGGAATAGAGTCGGTTGCCGGACAACAGCAACAGCATTTCGAGCATTTTTCGCAGTTTGGCCTGGTTACTCATAAGCAAAAGTTTAGGATGGTTCCCCTCATTGCAAACGACAATTTAGGACTTATCCCCGAAAAACAACGCACCCGTCGGGATGATTTATTGCAGCACGGTGCTCCCTCCCAAAAATACAAAATGTCGCAAATCTCCAATCCTGTTTGCCACGCAGGGACCAATTTTGTATCGTTAAACCAATCGAATATTTTATTTATGGATGCAACAAGGTTTGTGGCATGGGTCGAGATTCCCACTGTCGATTTTTACCGGGGCGTTGGTTTTTACAACCGCGTGTTTGGACTGAAACTGGAACCGATGGAATGGGGGCAGGAAAAGATGGCCTGCCTGCCCAACGACGAAGGTGCCATTATCCATTCGCCCGGCTTTGAACCTTCGAAGCAAGGCGTGGTGGTCAGTTTCCAAACAGGCAAACATCTCGATGATACAATGAAACGTATTGTCGAGGCCGGAGGTGCCATTGTCCGTCCCAAAACCAAGATTGAAGTCGAGGGGCGTGGCTATTTCGCCCTGTTTACCGACAGCGAAGGCAACCGGATGGGGCTATACGGCGAGTAACCGCCAGGTAAAGACGTATTGCCCCAAAGCCACAAAGGGCACATTCGGTAAGAATTTAGAGCATTGCTTTATGTCCTTTGTGGCTTTCTTTGTTATCGTAAAGCGCTAACTTGGCAACAAGCAACCGTGTCGATGTAGTGGGAAAAACATAAGAACGTGTTGCCACAAGAGACCAAAAACCGCATTTTTACAGACAGTCTTCATTTTGTTCCACATGCAATACACCACCAAGCCTCCGATGCCGGCCTTGCGCCCTTACATCAAGCAGTATTGGCTGATGACACTCAAGGCTAGCGAAACACGGGAGCCACAACGTATTGTCCCCATCGGTTGCCCCGACCTGACTTTCCATCTGGGACAACCGGTGTTTGGCGGCGCCAATGGGAGGGATGCCCATCCCCGTGTGTTTTTGTGCGGCCAGCGCAACGGGTATTCCGACGTGTGGGCTTACGGCGATATCGAAATGCTGTCGGTTACCTTCACCCCATTCGGGGCGTCGCAGTTTTTCCGGTTTCCTATGTTCGAGGTGCAAAATTCCCACCTCGACCTTTGGGGTACCCATTTGCTACCGGTTGAAGAGCTTCACGAAAAACTGGGCAGTGCCCGGTCGTTCGACCATCAGGCAGACATTCTGGATACGCTGTTTTTATCGTGGTTGTACAAACACACCATTCCCCAATTGCCACGTATTGCCCACGTGGTCCGTACTATAGGGATGAGCCCCCACATGCCCGGCATTGACCAGTTGGCACGCGAGGCATGTTTGAGCCGCAAGCAATTCGAGCGCCTGTTTTCGGCCTCCATTGGCCTTGCCCCACATCAATTTGTAAGGGTGGTAAGGTTTCAACGGGCGCTATTCCTGCAACAGACTCAACGCTTTGGCCACCTGACAGAGCTAGCCTATGCCGCAGGCTTTTACGACCAATCGCATTTGATTTCCGAGTTCAAGACATTCTCGGGCCTAACCCCTTCGCAGTATTTTGGGATGTGTGAGCCCGTATCGGATTTTTTTGGATGATGGTTGCCCTTCCCTGTCAAAACCACCATCTTTGCAGCCAACGAACACACAAACCAATTATCCATGCAAAAAATATTCTTTGCCATTTCCGTACTTGCCGCCAGTACGGCGGCATGGTCGCAACCGGCCAGCATAGCCGTCAAAACCGACATTCCTTATTACGAAAACGGGACCGGCCAACATGATGCGTACATTGCCGAACGTTGCAGGCTCGATGTTTATTACCCGACCGGCAAAAAGGGTTTCGCCACCGTGGTGTGGCTTCACGGCGGAGGGCTTACGGGAGGTGAAAAACACCTGCCACAGGGACTGACGGAGAAAGGGTTTGCGGTCGTTACGGCCAATTACCGGTTGTCGCCCAAAGCCCAGTGCCCGGCTTACATTCAGGATGCGGCGGCTGCCGTGGCGTGGACGTTTAAACACATTGGCGAGTTTGGCGGCAATGCCGACCTTATCTTTGTTTCCGGCCATTCGGCGGGCGGTTATCTGGCGGCAATGGTGGGGCTTGACAAACAATGGTTGCAGGCACATTACGTGGATGCTGACCGTATTGCGGGACTTATTCCTTTTAGCGGGCAAATGATTACCCATTTTACCGTTCGCGCCGAAAGGGGCATTGAGGGGACGTGCCCCGTTGTTGACCAATTTGCACCTCTGTACCACGTGCGCCCCGGTGCACCGCCATTTTTAATGATAACCGGCAACCGCGAAATGGAATTGCTGGGGCGTTATGAAGAAAACGCTTACATGGCACGAATGATGAAACTGGTAGGCCACAAAGAGACCAATCTGCTTGAACTGGACGGTTATGGCCACGACATGGTGTACCCGGCCATTCCGTTACTGGTAAACGAAATGGATAGAATTATGGGAACTAAGAAATCGGATTAGGTGTTTAACCGGTGCTCCCATGGCTCGTTCTATTTTCAAAGGAGGCGTCATCAAAGGGCATACACAGTCCGTTTGTATAAAATTCCCTATATTTGCCACGCACCAAATAAAGCCATCCTTCGGTCATTGATCTGATATGTAGATAATTAATCAGAGAAAAGTTGTTGCCGTCCGGGGCTTTGAAACGTTAAAACCAGAAATTAATGAAAGCATTTGTATTTCCCGGGCAAGGTGCCCAATTTGTAGGTATGGGCAAGGATTTGTACGAAAATTCGCCCCTTGCCAAAGAATTGTTCGAGAAGGCCAACGATATATTGGGCTTCCGCATTACCGACCTGATGTTTGAAGGCACCGACGAGGACCTGAAACAAACCAAGGTCACACAACCGGCCATCTTCCTGCATTCGGTCATTTTGTCCAAAGTGATGGGCAATGATTTTGAGCCCGAAATGACCGCAGGTCATTCGCTGGGCGAGTTCTCGGCATTGGTGGCCGCTGGCGCCATGAGCTTTGAAGACGGACTGAAACTGGTAAGCCAACGCGCCCGGGCCATGCAAAAGGCCTGTGAGGCCGAACCGTCGACCATGGCCGCCATCGTAGGGTTGGAAGATAACGTGGTGGAAGAGGTTTGCGCCGCCATTGATGAGGTGGTGGTTGCCGCCAACTATAACTGTCCCGGCCAATTGGTTATTTCAGGATCGATTGCAGGCGTGGACAAGGCATGTGCCCTGCTGACCGAAAAAGGGGCCAAACGTGCACTGAAACTTCAGGTGGGCGGTGCGTTCCACTCTCCGCTGATGGAACCTGCCCGTGCCGAATTGGCCAAGGCCATTGAAGCGACCCTGATCAACGTGCCCATTTGCCCTGTTTACCAAAACGTGAGCGCCAAACCATTTACCGATCCCGCACAGATCAAACAAAATCTGGTGGCCCAATTGACCGCGCCCGTGCGCTGGACACAAACGGTCCAGAACATGCTGGCCGACGGGGCCACGTTATTTACCGAAGTGGGTCCGGGCAGTGTGTTGCAAGGACTTATCAAAAAGGTGGACCGTAACGCCCAAACCGCGGGCATCAGTAAACTGGCCTGATAACAAAGCCTATAAATACGAAAAGGGGAGCTTAGCGGCTTCCCTTTTTTGTTGGATGGCCAGAAAGCATAAAGTGGAATGGTACATATACGGTACTCAGACACAACTTTTTGGCAGGCTGGATCGTTAGGGTCACACACAGATGTACAATTCCTCTTAGATCGTTTCAAAATGGCACACCCCGCAACACATACCAACCGGCTCATCCACGAAACCAGTCCATATTTACTGGAACATGCCCATAATCCCGTGGATTGGTTTGCGTGGGGCGACGAGGCCCTTGACAAAGCACGGGAGGAGAATAAACCGTTGATCGTGAGCATCGGTTACGCGGCCTGCCATTGGTGCCATGTAATGGAGCACCAATCGTTCTCGGATGTGGAGGTAGCCAATTTCATGAACCGCCATTTCGTATGCATAAAAATAGACCGGGAGGAACGTCCCGATTTGGACAAAATATACATGGACGCGGTGCAAACCATTACCGGTTCGGGCGGATGGCCACTCAACGCCTTTGCCTTGCCCGACGGTCATCCCTTTTACGGAGGCACCTACTTTCCAAAAGCTCAGTGGCTTCAGCTACTCAGGCAGATAGCGGATGTTTGGGAGGTAAAGTCCCACGATGTGGCGCTGCAGGCCGAAGGGCTCACGCGCCATATCCGGCAAGCCGATCTGGCCCCATTCGAAGCCGAACCGCCCCACGATTTGTCCAACATATACAACCGTCAGCTACTTCCCGCCTGGGCCCCGTTGGTCGATTTGGGCAAAGGGGGATTTAACGGTTCGCCCAAGTTCGTATTGCCCGTAGCCTGGGAATTCCTTCTTCAATATTATCATTTGCATCAGTCGCCATGGTCCCTGAAAGCAGTGGAAGGAACGCTCGTAAAAGTTCAGCAGGGCGGCATCCACGACCATCTGGGCGGCGGTTTTGCCCGTTATTCGGTCGATGACAACTGGCATGTGCCCCATTTCGAAAAAATGCTTTACGACAACGCCCAGTTGCTATCGCTCTACGCCCATGCATTCCAGGCCACGGGAAAGGAATCGTTCAAAGCAACGGCTCTGGGGATCGTGCACTTTCTCAACACCGGGTTGCGGCATGGGAACGGGACTTATTTGTCGTCGGTGAATGCCGATAGCGAAGGCGTGGAGGGCAAGTATTACGTGTGGACTTTGGACGAACTCCGGCAAGCTTTGCCACACCATTTGCTGGATGTGGTCAGGTACAGGTACAACATTACCTCCCATGGCAATTGGGAGCACGGCATCAACGTGCTTTCCGTTGCATCGGAATTATCACAGGTTGCCAGCTTGCTCGGTATTGGCGAAGAAGAGGCAGATCTGAGGCTCCGTACGGCGCACCGTTTGTTATACACAAGACGGGACAAGCGGATAAAACCGACCATCGACGACAAAGTTCTGACATCGTGGAACGCACTTGCCATTATCGGAATGATCGACCTGTATCGTGCCACCCGCGAAGAGACATTGCTGGAAAATGCGTTGCAGTGCGCCCATTCCATTTGTCAATTGGCAATTGGCGATGACGGCCATCTGTTCCATAACCTGAAAAAGCAAACGGCAAGCATTGACGGATTTTTGGATGATTATGCATTTTTGGCCAGTGCGTTCATCCATTTGTACCAGGTTACTTTCGATGCATATTGGCTCCGGCAGTCCCATAAAACGGTCGTCTATGTGATGGCCCATTTCGCGTCCGATGAATCGCCGTTGTTCTATTACACCCCAAAAAATGCCATGTTATTGGTGGCCCGCAAGACCGAGGTGACGGACAACGTGACCCCCTCTTCAAATTCCGTCATGGCCGAAGTGTTGTTAAAACTGGGGACCTATTACCGGGACGACAGCTGGGTCGGCCATTCGTTAAAAATGATCCAGACCGTATCGGGCCATATAACCAAGGGGGGGCCATATTATGGCAACTGGAACAAAATAATGGGCATATGGGTGCACGGCCTAACGGAGGTTCGCATCAGCGGCGCAAATCCGCTTGACGTTGCACTGGAAATGCAGCGGAATTATTTGCCCAACTGCCTGTTTGCGGGTGGGAATCCGGCGGACATTCCTTTACTGGCAGGCAGGACCAATGGGGCATCGACCGAAATATTGGTCTGCGCAAACGGGACATGCCATTTACCTGTCAATACCACGGCAGAGGCATTGGCCCTTTTGAAAACACCTCATTGAACGTCACGGCCAATGGTTTACAAGTAATAATCTTCCGCGTCCGGTTTGAGGAACGGCGCCACGGCACGGCTGTAAATGCCTAGCGTATACGCAATGGCCATGCCATAATTGGTGACCGGTACGCCGGCATCAATGGCCGGCCTGAGCCGGTTGGCCAGTTGCTTGCGCGTCACCATGCATCCCCCGCATTGCACCACCAGCGCATAATCGGTCATTGGCCGCGTGACCTGGTCGAGGCCTGCGACCACGTCGAACGAAAGTGTTTTGCCGGTAAAGTTGGTCATCCAGCGTGGGATCTTCACACGGCCAATGTCATCGCACGACGTGTGGTGCGTGCACGATTCCATCAGCAACACCCGGTCACCGTCCTTTAGCTTCGAAATGTGCGGCGTCCCTTTGATGTACTGCGGGAAATCGCCCTTGAAACGGGCCAGCGCGATGCTGAAGCTGGTGAGCGGGATCTCTTTGGGGATAGATGCATCGGCCTTGGGGAATACCTGGCTGTCGGTGACTACCAAGGCAGGCCGGATAGCTGTTTTGCGTAGAAACGCATCTACCTCGCGCTCTTTAAGCACAATGCACACGGCATCGTTATCGAGCACCTCGCGAATGGCCTGTACCTGGGGCAAAACGAGACGTCCTGCCGGGGCTTCGGTATCAATAGGCGTAATAAGCAGTACAATATCGCCGTGCCCAACCAAATCGCCCAACAGGTTTGCAGCCTTGAATGCCGGATCGGGAATTGCCCGTTTGATGGCGTTCACGATCGGATCGACGCTTTTTCCCTGTGAGAATGGCAATATCTCTTTGGCCCCCATCGCTTTGTAACGTTCCACAAAACCGGTATCCATGGGCATTTCATCCTGCTTGTTATGGACCACGATGAACGGCACGTCCAGCGCATCGAAACGGGCAATGCAGTCGCGCTCTGTCTCATCTAGCCGGTTGTGTGTCACCACCAAAATGGCCAAGTCGATTGTTTCTAACGATTGCCACGTTTTTTCCACGCGTTTTCGTCCCAATTCGCCGGAATCGTCGATCCCTGCCGTATCGACCAATGTCACGGGGCCAAAGCCGGTTATTTCGTACGATTTCTTTACCGGGTCGGTGGTCGTACCGGGCACATGGCTCACAATGGCCGTATCCTGCCCCGATATGCAGTTGACAAGCGTGCTTTTCCCGTTGTTGCCACGGCCGTAAATACCAATATGGGGATGACGTTCTTTCGCCATGATGCTGCAATGGGATTTTAGTTATGTACCGGTATGCAAATTTAACAAGAGTTCGACCAAAACGAACCATGACCCAGACAGGAGTTTAAAAGGACATAATTAGGCACATCGACAATAAGGCCGAACATTGTTTTTATTCAGGAATCCTTGTTGTGTCTCCGCGGGAAATCCATCCTTAAGCTTATATGAACGGACAATGGGATGAAGAAAACGTTACAGGTCTTTGTCATCTTTTCTCTGTCCGTGCCGGTACAGATGGGCATCTGGATATCTTTTCCATTGTTCGTTAGGCTCTCCACCATAGGCCGGTCGACACCGGATGAACGCAAATTTGGGAAAAGAATGGGAGTGGCTTTCCCATCCAATGTGGCAATATACTATATTCGCACTCGCAAACAACTAATTCACTATATATTCATGAATCCCATTTTAAACCGCAATCTTTTCTTTGTAAAAGAGCATGTGGGCATGTTCAAAGCAGCCAATAACTTTGATATTTACGATCCCGCTAACGGTCAGCAAATCATGACCTGCCGCGAAGAAAACCTTGGTTTTTTTACCAAAATGTTCCGGTTTACCGATTACAAACGGATGACGCCGTTCGACATTGAAGTGAAAACAACCGACGGTGCCAAAGTGTTGTCGGTAAAACGCGGGACCACGTGGTTCCGTTCCGATGTGGACGTGTTTGACGAACAAGAACGTTTGGTCGGCCGTTTCCGCCAGAAATTTTTCTCCATCGGCGGCCGTTTCAACGTGGTAGATCCCAGCGAGAACTTACTTTGTACCCTGAAGGGCAAATGGACCGGATGGGACTTCCGTTTCGTGAAAGATGATATGGAGTTTGCCCATGTGAGTAAAAAATGGAGCGGCATCGGCAAGGAACTTTTCACCTCGGCCGACAACTATATATTGGAAATCGATGCCCGCGTACCGGAGAACAATCCCATGCGGACGATGATCCTGGCTGCGGTGCTTTGCATCGATATGGTTTTAAAGGAGTAGGTTGTACATAAAACGACCTGTGACAACAGGGGCACGAAGGCATTGGGCCGTACCAACGGCCCTGGTGCTTTTGTGTGATAGAAATTATTTCCATGCGTATTTTCTTGACAATGGTGTTATGCTGGGCCACAGGACTGACAATGGCCCGGCAACCCGATACGATACGGATTTCGCCCGATCTGGAATTGGTGAAGCTGACCGACAATGTGTACCAGCATATCTCATACGCCAATGTGCCCCGGTACGGGCGCGTGCCAGCCAACGGATTGGTGTGCATCAGTAACCAGAAGGCATTGCTGATCGATACGCCCTGGAACAACGAACTCACCAAGCAACTCCACCAGTACCTTACCAGCATGGGCATTGACCTCGACCATGCGGTAGTGACCCATTGGCACGAGGACTGCATGGGAGGGTTGGGATATTTGCAACAACACTTTATCTTGTCCACGTCAGGGGAACGGACTTACGAAACCGCACGCAAGAAAAATCTTCCCGTGGCATTCATCCGCTTCAGGGACACGCTTGATTTTAACTTTCAAGCCGTGCCTGTGAAATGTTTTTATCCCGGGGCAGGCCACACGGATGACAACATTGTGGTGTATTTGCCGTCGGAAAAGATTTTGTTTGGAGGATGTTTGATAAAAGAAGCCGCATCGGCTTCGTTGGGCAACCTGGCCGATGCCGATGTGCGAAGCTGGCCGCTGAGCCTGGAGAAGATAAGGCAAAAATTTAGTGCGGCAACCGTCGTGGTACCCGGCCATGGCGCAACGGGGACCTTATTGTTGATAGACCATACGTTGGAACTGCTGGACAAACGGTAAACGGTTCTCCGCCCCCGGGTTACCGGTAAAATCAGAGCACCACTACTAAGGGTATCGTAGCACCACTGCTAAGGGTGTCGTAGCAGCAGTGCTAAGGGTGTCACAGCAGTAGTGCTCCGATACCCCGGGCTTATGTGCTCCGGTTTCAGGAAAACCGTTTGGCAATTTCCCTGCGTTAAGAAGAACAAAGAGCCAACGATGCTTCTATTCCAATGGTTTCGGTATTCCCTCCGGTGAAAGAAGCCCTCTATGCGTCATGGTCAGGGGGCCCCATGGTTTGGTCCATTGTATAGCCCAGTTTTAAAAGGTTTTGGGGTTGCATGAGGAGGCGCAGCACATCGTTGGATATTAAGTTAAGTGCATTGTTGGCCTCAAAAATATCGCAACGGTTGTTTTTCATGTAAGCGGCCAACGTGGCGGCCTTGTGGTAACCGGTGTAAGGCACCAGCGCCGTACTTATGCTGGGATTTGAATATACCAGGGGAGTTTTTTCCGGATGATCGGTTAGCGTTAACCCGGTGAACAATCCCTCTATGGCACTTCGATTGGCATTGACCAGCAATTTGATGCTTTCAAGCAAGGCGTGCCCAATAACCGGGAGATAAGCGTTTAAATCGAGGCATCCCTGGCTGCACAGGCTGGCGACCAACACGTCGTTGGCATACACACGGTGTGCGCTGCTGATCACAAATTCGGGGACAACCGGATTCACTTTCCCTGGCATAATGGAACTTCCCACCTGCATGCGGGGCAATTTTACCTGGCGTTTTTTCATCAAATCGGCACCCAGCAGACGGATGTCGGCCACCATCTTTTCAAGGTTAACGGCATGGGCCTTTAACGTGGCGTGCACCTCCACGTACACATCGAGGTTTGCTGTGTTGTCGCTCAGGTTCTCGCTTCGCGCAAACGGTAATCCCGTGAGTGCTTGCAATTCGCCCACCACGTTCATAATGAAATACCGGGGGATGGAAATTCCCGTTCCGATGGCCCCGCCGCCCAGATTGACCTCTTTGATACGTTCGAGGCATTTGGACACCCGCCACCAGTCGCGCGACAACGCATTGTTGTAGGTGCTGAAAAGCCTGTCGTACGACGATGGCACCGCCTCCTGCATCTGTGTGTAACCCATGCGCAAACGATGGCGGTATTGGTCCTCGAGCCGTTCAACGGCACCACGTAGACTGTTGATCTCTTCCTCAAGGATAAGCAACAGCTGCATGGCGGCCACTTTGAGTGCCGTGGGAACCACATCGTTGGTGCTTTGGAACACATTGGCCTGCTCAATGGGGTCACAGTGGGCGTATTCTCCCAAATGGCGCCCCAGTTTTACCAACGCGGCGTTGGCGATAATCTCGTTCACGTTCATGTTGATGCTGGTGCCCGCACCGCCCTGTACCGCCGGTACAATAAAATGGCCGAACCAATCGCCTTGGGTCACTTCCTGGGCCGATGCGACCAATGCTTCCATGGTTTCGTGGGGAATGATGGGAATGGGCGGTTCCATCTTGGGGTAACGCGCCTGCACCTCGTTGGCAAAGCGCCTGTAAGTCTGGTAGCACGCCTCCTTGACCGTCCCCATGGCCTTGTACCACTCGGCATGGAACCGTACGTCGCCGGGAAAATTCCTGGCTGCGCGCGCCGAATGGATGCCATACAATGCATCGTCGGGAATGGCCCATTCGCCCAGGCTGTCGGTTTCGGTCCTCATCGGTCAGGCATTAGGCATGGCGTAAGTGCGCACATCATCGCCGGTAATGGTGGCCGGGCAAAGAATAATAAGCCGTTCGATGACGTTGCGGAATTCACGGATGTTGCCCGTCCAGTTGATGGTCATCAGCGCGTCGATGGCCGATTGGTCGAGCTGTTTGGCCGATTGGTGCAGTTCCTCGCAGATGCGCGCCATAAAATAATCGGCCAGCAGGGGAATGTCCTCTTTTCGTTGGTTCAGATCGGGCACATGGATCAGTATCACGCTCAGTCGGTGGTAAAGATCTTCGCGGAAATTGCCCTTTTTGATCTCTTCCTGAAGGTTTTTGTTGGTTGCGGCCAATACGCGCACGTCCACCCGGATGTCTTTGTCGCTGCCCACGCGCGAAATAATGTGCTCTTGCAATGCCCTGAGCACTTTGGCCTGCGCGGCAAGGCTCATGTCGCCGATTTCGTCGAGGAAAATCGTACCGCCATCAGCCTGCTCGAATTTCCCCTTGCGTTGTTTAACGGCCGATGTAAACGCTCCTTTCTCGTGCCCGAACAACTCGCTTTCGATCAATTCCGACGGGATGGCCGCACAGTTTACCTCAACGAACGGCATGGTTGCACGGGCGCTCTTTTCGTGCAGGGCGCGTGCAACCAATTCCTTACCGGTACCGTTGCTGCCGGTAATGAGCACACGGGCATCGGTGGGCGCTACTTTTTCGATCATTTCTTTTACCCTGGCAATGGCAGACGATTCGCCGATCATTTCATAGGTCCTGAATACCTGCTTTTTAAGGGTCCGGGTTTCGGTAACCAGCTCCTTTTTTTCGACCGCGTTACGTACCGATACCAAAAGACGGTTTAAGTCGAGCGGCTTTTCGATAAAGTCGTAGGCCCCTTTCTTGATGGCATCTACCGCGGTTTCGATGTTCCCGTGGCCCGAGATCATGATCACGGGCACATCGGGGTTTATTTTCAGTATCCGGTCAAGCACTTCTATTCCGTCCATTTCAGGCATCTTGATGTCGCACAGCACCACTTCGTGCTTTTCGGCCGTGAACAGATCAAGGCCCTGGGGGCCGTTCTCTGCCAACGATACCTCGTGCGACTCGTATTCCAACACATCCTTCAACGTGTTCCGGATGCCTTTTTGGTCATCAATGACTAATATTTTTGCCATATAAATTCAATATGTAATCTTTTTACAAAACCAGCGAAAGGCCTAAAGCACCAGGTTTTTAAAGCTCCCCTCTGATCAGCTGATAAATGGCCCCTTCTTTAAGCGCAAAAGAAGTCTGCCATATTTCTTCTATGCCGCACTCGCGGACCACAAAGTTAATGAACATGGAAGCCAGCACGATCATTTCCACACGAGTGGGGTCCATGCGCTCCATCTTGCTGCGCTCCTCGAGGGTCGAAGCCAGAAAATGACGGTGGAGCTCTTGGAAGTCGTTGAGCTTTATCTGGTAAGTGGTGACCTTTTGCGCATCGAGGTGCGGATGATGGACCGCTGCGATCATGGCGGCCACGGTATCGAAACTACCGGAGGAGCCCACCAATGTTTTTACCGGGAATTGTTTTAAGGCGTCGAACAACAACTGCAATTCTTGCCGGAAGTACGTTTCAATCGCCTCGGTTTCGGGCGGCGTGATGGGATCGTTCGGGGCAAAACGGTCCAGTAAACGGGCCACGCCCAGGTCGAAGCTATGCTTCCAAAATACACCGTCTTTGTTGGCAATGATAAATTCGTTGCTCCCACCGCCGATGTCGAGCACCATCACACGTTCATCGCCCAACGGCACAACCTGTTTGATGCCGTCGAAGATCAGCTGGGCCTCTTTTTGCCCGTCCACCACGGTAATATCCAGTCCGGTTTGCTCTTTGGCCATTTTTACGAACCCGGCCCCGTTGCCTGCGTTACGGATGGCGGCAGTGGCAATGCACACGATTTTTTTCCACCTTATGGTCGGCAATGGTACGCAGGTGTTGATGGAGTGCGGCAATGCCCCGTTCCATGGCGTCGGGCAAGATGGTGCGGTTGTTAATGCCGCCCTTTCCCAGTTTGGCGGCATTTTTTGTTTCAAGGATAATATGGTACGACAAATTGCCTGACACATCGGCAATCAATAGATTAAACGTATTCGTCCCTAAATCGATAACGGCTATGCGCATAAAATGGTTTGTTCTTTAAATTAGGACAATTACAGCAACAGCAAATTGGTTTCGAGCCTTAAATTTTCATCAGGCAAGGAGGTTTGGGGCCAAATGCCCTTGTCGACAAGTTGTTTTTTTAAAAACAGGAAATTGGTCAGCGGGAATTCGTCTTTTTGCCATTGCTGGGCGTAATTGAGCAGTCCCGTATGTTTTATCAATGCATCGAGTTCGGCGACCACGGCGACCATAAAGCCATCGAACAAGCATTCGCCTTCCAGCACGTTCCGGGAAGCGGTATCCTCAAACATATCCGTCGACTGGTTGATGGTCACGTGCAGATGCTGGCCATCGGACGTGGACAATAACCATCGCCATGCCGATGACCTGCCGTACCATTCCACCCAGGCCGCGTTGTCGTCGCCCCAAATGTGCGAAGGTTCCAGGATCATCCCCACCAACCCGTTGAGTAAATCGGCCAGCGGATTTGATACATTTCCCAGTTCGAACGCAAACGACTTGTCGGCCAAAGCAAAACTGCCCTCGGCCGATCCCGATCCCTTTAAGCGATATTCGAATCGTACCTGGTTCTTCATTTCAAAAGTTTGGTATGTGGATCAAGGTCACTTTTTACTCCGGCAATGAACTGTTCCGGTTTTGTACCACCACGGCTTTCTGTTCCCTTCCGTTCATTAAAATGGTCAATGGCCGTTCAAAGCGCACGTGCTTGAAATAATGGGTTTCGTGCACCAATGCTTGCCCCGAAATGGTATTTAAATCAACCCACTCGTTTTTCGCCCCGTAAGATACAGAAAAATAACCCACATTCATCGATGTGACGTTATGGAAGAAATGCGACCCCAACGATGCGTCGAGCGGAAAGTCCTGCAGTCCCATTTCAACAATGATTTTGGCCGCAGAAATCTGTGACCACAGCACGGGAATGCCCGTGAATTTGTCGCGAGTGCCCCATCGTCCGGGACCGATGAGCACGTACCGGAGCCCTTCCTCCAGCATTTTCTTGTTCAGCAGATCGATTTCGTTGGCCATCTCCTGGGTTTTGGTCCGGTCGAACCTGCCCACATCCATGTACACCACGTCCGAGATGGTTTCGATGCGCCCGTTTCCCATGCCTTTCACCGATTGAAGGATCACGTTACCGGGATCGACGCTGTCGAAATTAACATCGGCATGGCCTTCGAGCCGGATCAGAGGTTTTATCTGCAGAAGGTACAATGTGGGCAACCCGCGGTGCCCGGGCTCCAGATCGACTGCAAATTCTATTTCGACAGGCGCCCCCAGTGCCTCTTTAAAAAAGCGCAGCAAAAGGTTCAGTGTCCCGGAAAGCGGGACGGAGTCATATTTGATGATGTTGGCAAAGTTGACCACACGGGGGCCCCGCTTGCCGAAATCGTTCACCAGCTGCTCGTAATGGAAATCGTACACCTGTGCACAATGTTTCAGGTTCCCGTCCTCCTCGGCTTCGCGAATGCTAAACCGCTGGATGGTGGCGTCTTCGCCCATGGTGGCTAAATCGAAATCGGCCTGGTCGAGCATCAACGCATAAAAATAGGTTTGCGAATCTTTTATTTGGTCGGACAACGAATTGTGTTCCAATTTCGGGTGCTTTGGGCAAAATCGAAACGCCTTCTCGCCGCCAACCACATACTTCCCCAACCCCACGCAAAGCACGGCAAAACCATCCTCGGGCTTCATGTAACCAAACGGATAATAGTTGAACGATTGTGCCACACCGCTTATGTTCGGATAAAAACGCTCGCCGGCGCGATGCCCTACCAGCTCCTGCAGGATGACGGCCATCTGTTCCTCTTCGATTTTGTAATGTACGGCTTCAAAATAGGCACGGGCCGACCGGCTGAACACACTGCCGTAAACCAGTTTTACCGCCATAGCCAAATGGTTGAACCGCACTTCTATATCGGGATGGTTATTGGGCAGCAGGTAGGTGTTGTAGACTCCGGCAAAGGGCTGTACCAGCGAATCTTCAAAAAGACCTGACGACCTGACGGCCAACGGCCTGTTCATGACTTTGAGATAACTGTGCAACGTGTCGGACAGTTCAGTACTTAACCGGGCATTGACGAACATCTGTTTTATCCGTTCATCGTCCATGTCGGCCCACGACATACCGCTAAATCCGTTTATATCAATGAACGTGGCAAACTCGGCCGTTCCGATGATGGCCGTGGAGGGAATCCCGATGTTGATGTCGGGCAAAAGCTTTTCGAAATCGATGTTCTCGATAAAATTGCTCAAAAATGCAACCCCCCTGCCTTTTCCGCCAAAGGAGCCATCGCCCAGGCGCATCACAAAATGGGAATTTCCGACCAATTCGGGGTCGAACATCACCTCGCGGCCTTTTAAACGGTCAAGTTTGACGCTTTCGAAGATATTGAGGATGGTTTGCCTTAATTTGTTTGAGCTTTCAAAGTCCTCGATTTGATAAGGCTTTAAGCATTGGGCCAGCTTTATTTCGCCACGCGCCATCAACCAGGTGGAAATACCGTTCCGGCGGGCATGGAACAGAAGTGATTCGGCGGGTACCTCTTCGATGCATTTGGTAAATTCGCGCAAATTATTGGCCGTGGCCACCTTTGCCCCGCGTGAATTGGTAAATTCAAAAGGCCCAAACCCCAGCTTGGTTTTTAGAAACTGGTTGATGAGGATGGACAGGTTTTCGGAATTTTTATCGATAAAGTCGGCATTGACCAGTCTGGCTTTTTCGGCATTGGAGGGATCTGACGACTGCAGCAGGCAAGGCAATTGTCCCTTTGCCGATACGTAACGGATAAGTTCGACGCCGGCCGATTCCTCGTGGATGCCGTTGCGGAAATATTTCACGTCCGATATCACGCATAACAGGTTATCGACATACCGGTCAATGATTTCCACAGCTTCTTCGTAGGTTGTTGCCAGCAATATTTTGGGACGGACCCTCATTTTAAGCATTTTGTGGATCTGGTCGGTGGTATCTTCGCTCATTAACTCTTGTGTCTGCATCATCACAATGGAATAAAGCAACGGCAGATAACGTGAGTAATAACGCTCCGAATCTTCCACCAGCAAAATGGCGCGCACATCGCCCACTTCGGTATCGCTGGCAAAGTTCATTTTATCCTCCACATACTTGATCATGGCCACAAATACGCGGGAGTCGCCGTTCCATACAAATACTTTATCCAGGCATGCGGCCAGCGGATGGGTTTCATTAAACCGGAACAGATCTCCGTTATTATTGACCAGCAACAATATGTGCACATTGGGCTTTCGTTGCTTGATAAGATTTCCTGTTTCGATGGACACATCCATGTCGAGGCCCGCCATAAGGATGACCATTTGGAAATCAACCCGGTCCATGGCCGCCAAGGCCTCTTCGGACGTGGTGGCACTGGTAATGCGGGGTGCCGTAAAAAGGTTCAACTGGAGGTATTCGCCAAACACTTTGTCAAAGAGACGGCCCTCGCGCACAATGGCATAGGCATCGTAGTAAGCAGCCACCAACAAAAGTTCCTTAACCTTAAACGGCATCAAATCCTGAAAAATATCGCGGTCTGTGCGGCGCCGGTTATATACGCCGGATAATCCGATGTGTTCGTCGATAAAGTGCATATGTTAAGATATATCGGGAAGATTGACGCTAAAGCTAATAAAAGCTTTGGTTTTTGGGAAAGCAATGTAAAAGATAAGAAAGGCTTAAGGTTTTCCGACATCCGTCTTTCTTGGCACAGGCAGGCATAAATGGGGCAATAAGATGACGAAAGAGTTACAAACCAGCTGCTTCGTCCGATCTATCTGCCTGATGTCTGGCCTTTTTTCTCTTTCTCACTTTCTTTTTATCTCTGCAATAGGCTGAACCTACGTAATGAGATCTGAATAAGATATTGATAAGCTCAAATTCTACTTCCACCATGGTTTAATTAGGAGTGCTTGTTTCATCCTCTTCGCCCCATTCCGACACATATTTCAATTCCACCATGGTTCAATTAGGAGTGTTTTTAGGGCCATTAATGATGGTTGGGAGCCTGATATTTCAATTCCACCATGGTTCAATTAGGAGTGTTGACCATCTACGGTTACGTGGGCGGATATTATAATTTCAATTCCACCATGGTTCAATTAGGAGACAAACTCCTTGACGTATCTCTCCAATGATTGTTTTATTTCAATTCCACCATGGTTCAATTAGGAGTCAATGTTCCTGTTTTTACATAAAACAAACAACTTAATTTCAATTCCACCATGGTTCAATTAGGAGCTGGAGACATGCCACATCGTCCCATACATCCCGTAATTTCAATTCCACCATGGTTCAATTAGGAGTGTATTTGCCCCTTATGCAAGCCCCACTATGCCCAATTTCAATTCCACCATGGTTCAATTAGGAGTCAATGTTCCTGTTTTTACATAAAACAAACAACTTAATTTCAATTCCACCATGGTTCAATTAGGAGCTGGAGACATGCCACATCGTCCCATACATCCCGTAATTTCAATTCCACCATGGTTCAATTAGGAGTGTATTTGCCCCTTATGCAAGCCCCACTATGCCCAATTTCAATTCCACCATGGTTCAATTAGGAGTGTATTTGCCCCTTATGCAAGCCCCACTATGCCCAATTTCAATTCCACCATGGTTCAATTAGGAGTCCGAACGCGAGGGTCTTAAGTACACTTACGATAATTTCAATTCCACCATGGTTCAATTAGGAGCGTTAAGGTCCTAGATGCCGCGGGTTTAAACACCTTATTTCAATTCCACCATGGTTCAATTAGGAGGGAATAGAGGGCATTGGCCCCGGCCTGTTTGTTTTTCTATTTCAATTCCACCATGGTTCAATTAGGAGTTTTCTCTACTTTAACGAATACACGGGCATTGATGGATTTCAATTCCACCATGGTTCAATTAGGAGTCGTCAATAGTGTGGCAGAAACGGCTTATGTCGAATATTTCAATTCCACCATGGTTCAATTAGGAGACGGGTTTGAATACTTTCTGCCCACCCGCTCCAAAATTTCAATTCCACCATGGTTCAATTAGGAGCCGCGATAAACTTTGCAATTGATGCATTTAACGGGAATTTCAATTCCACCATGGTTCAATTAGGAGGAACTGTTTCATGTCGTCGCCCATAAGCTTCCCTTATTTCAATTCCACCATGGTTCAATTAGGAGCCACAAGGGCGGTAACGGCAGCAAAGGCCAGTCCCCAATTTCAATTCCACCATGGTTCAATTAGGAGTAGCTCGCTGCCTATTTACCATAATGCCCCTTATTCGGATTTCAATTCCACCATGGTTCAATTAGGAGGAATCGTCATTCGAGTTCTTTATCAAAACGGACACAATTTCAATTCCACCATGGTTCAATTAGGAGCGTGTCCGCGTCCCGCAAGTTCCTGTCACAGGCCCGATTTCAATTCCACCATGGTTCAATTAGGAGTGCCGAACAGGACGCCGCCCTTCCGTTCGTCGCCTTATTTCAATTCCACCATGGTTCAATTAGGAGGCCGATCGAGTAAAGATATTGACGGAACAAAACTCATATTTCAATTCCACCATGGTTCAATTAGGAGTGGCCCCGGGCCCCCAAAACCGTAAAATATAAATTTATTTCAATTCCACCATGGTTCAATTAGGAGTTGCTTTTCAAAAAGAATGAAAATGCCCTTAGGAATAATTTCAATTCCACCATGGTTCAATTAGGAGGATCTTGTTCCTTTTTATCTTGATGAGGTGCTTCCATTTCAATTCCACCATGGTTCAATTAGGAGAATGATAAGTAATTCAGTCCGTCCGCGGCAATACAGATTTCAATTCCACCATGGTTCAATTAGGAGGAAACCCAATCCAGTTTCGCCATGCAAACCATCGAAAATTTCAATTCCACCATGGTTCAATTAGGAGTCAGCGGCACCCGTATCGGGAATGGCTTCCCTGTACCATTTCAATTCCACCATGGTTCAATTAGGAGTTATGAAGATAACGCCGTATCCGTGTTCCAGACGCAAATTTCAATTCCACCATGGTTCAATTAGGAGACCCGCAACGGTTATCGACAAGGACCTGTCCGACAGGAATTTCAATTCCACCATGGTTCAATTAGGAGAACGGTTCGCAGGCGGACCTAAACCGGCTTAAGCGGATTTCAATTCCACCATGGTTCAATTAGGAGATCATTGACAAGTAATTTAGGGTCATAAGACATTATAATTTCAATTCCACCATGGTTCAATTAGGAGACGTTTTCGGGCATATTGACAGTAACGCTAATGGAGATTTCAATTCCACCATGGTTCAATTAGGAGACTGCCAGCCCCCCCCTTTCTGTACACACAAATTCCGATTTCAATTCCACCATGGTTCAATTAGGAGTTCGTTGAACGCATATTGGTTAAATGATGATTCTTTAATTTCAATTCCACCATGGTTCAATTAGGAGAACCCAATTATGTCCACAATATCATCACTGATCGATATTTCAATTCCACCATGGTTCAATTAGGAGTATGTTAACTATATGTATATTTTTGCTGTTAACCGAATTTCAATTCCACCATGGTTCAATTAGGAGTTTTTGGCCTATTTTACAGTATAGATCGTTCATAGAATTTCAATTCCACCATGGTTCAATTAGGAGATCGAATGTCAAAAAACCGTCAAACGATGAAACGATATTTCAATTCCACCATGGTTCAATTAGGAGTTTTTTGGCATGGTCAAGGTATTTGGGGAATTTTGAATTTCAATTCCACCATGGTTCAATTAGGAGTGTGACAGCGGTCGCATCGGCCGCCGCAACGATATTATTTCAATTCCACCATGGTTCAATTAGGAGTCATTTCGTATGACGTTGCGGAACTGCCTTACATGAATTTCAATTCCACCATGGTTCAATTAGGAGTAAAGCCACGATTGCCAATGAAATCGTTTCGACCGTATTTCAATTCCACCATGGTTCAATTAGGAGTGCAACCGGTAACTATTTCTCAATCCCCATTGGCGAATTTCAATTCCACCATGGTTCAATTAGGAGTTTTAATACAAAAAACATGGAAACATTCTTAGAAGTTATTTCAATTCCACCATGGTTCAATTAGGAGGCAATTGCAACGGGAATCGTTGTGCTGTCTGAGGCCTATTTCAATTCCACCATGGTTCAATTAGGAGAAGTTTGTCACGGCCACGTTGTGCGGATCTGCCTTTTATTTCAATTCCACCATGGTTCAATTAGGAGGTAGGCATCGAATTTCTACCGGGTAATTCAGGAATGTATTTCAATTCCACCATGGTTCAATTAGGAGCGTTTTTGATTTCATCAGTGATTGTCTTGATTCTTACATTTCAATTCCACCATGGTTCAATTAGGAGTCCGACTCCGAGAACGAGGCCACCTATTCCATCACCCATTTCAATTCCACCATGGTTCAATTAGGAGACCGGAAAAGCAAGATAAAACAGCCGTTCAAATTAATTTCAATTCCACCATGGTTCAATTAGGAGATTTTATCGACAGCCAAAACCGTCGATAAAACCACAATTTCAATTCCACCATGGTTCAATTAGGAGGACGGTACACGGCGACTTCCATGATCAGTTGTCATATATTTCAATTCCACCATGGTTCAATTAGGAGTTCGGATGCCCGTCTTCAACGCCCCGAATATTTGGGATTTCAATTCCACCATGGTTCAATTAGGAGGGGCGCCGGAATGGCCGGAATCGGCGGTGGAACCGTATTTCAATTCCACCATGGTTCAATTAGGAGAAGAGAGGGGGCGCATCGCCGCCGAATAAGGGGCATTAATTTCAATTCCACCATGGTTCAATTAGGAGTTCTGGTCAGCAACCTATGCAATTTCTTCCTGCGCTATTTCAATTCCACCATGGTTCAATTAGGAGTCGTTTGTTTTTGTAAAAAAATAAACGGTTTTGCTGGGCCTAAGGTAGTAACGATTGGGTAAAAAACAAAGAGAAGGTCGTCGATGTGCAATCATTGGAAAAGCGTGGGGCATCGACGACCTTTTTTATCGGGTTGGTTTTCAGTATGTCAAAGAGCATTGAGCGTACAGGAAGGTGGGATTGCCGGAGTAAGTGCAGGGGAAATCGAGTACATCGACGATTTTTTACTGAAAATTACCGGTTCTCGACCTGTCCCAACACAATGATTTCTTTGTCGAGCCATCTTTCCTGTCGCGTTTTAAAGATAATCAAACTATCTGTTTGTGGGTACATGGTTATATGGGAGAATTGTGCGATCCGGAATTGGAATGACTTGCCGTAAGCCGCAAGTTTAAAGCAGGAAACGGATGCGTAAGCATGGGGCAAGGCTTTACCTTTGCCCCACTTGTTCTAACAGTTGATCATAAAGCCAATGCCATCTTTTGATTGCTTACAGTAAAGATAACCGTTGGATAAAATCCACCGGTATCCGATATAATCATACTCATGAACAGAGTTTAAATAATCGACATAGGCCGTGAGGGTATCATCCGGACGGTCAGGAAGTATAAACGCAGAATTACACCTGTGATGGATGTCAAATGTGCAAGTAATGAAAGTCTCTTTGTCATCAAACCTGATTTCAATAAATCTTTCCCTTTCGTTTTTTTCATAATAATCGCTGACGCAGATTGGATAGGGGAAAAACTTTTCTTTGATTTGCCTGTCGGATAATCTCAATGCCGAGCTTGCATGGGAAATGAGGATGGAAAGCACCTCTGTTTTTAATGTAGCGTTATGTATCATCTTAGTTCGTGGTTGTTCCTGTTTGGCCCCGTCACAGGAGTTAATAACACAATAAAGCGCGGGGCAATAACAAACCTTTAACCTTGGAATGGCAATACGTTTGTCCCAAAAAAACCGTCCTACGCGCGGGTCATGGATTGTTATTCCCTGGTTGCACGAACTAACAACCTAAGGAACAGGATGAACGGGCGTAAAAACGAATAGGTGTTTTTTGCGGTTAAATTAAAACGTGCCGGTTCCCCGGTTACAGGAATATGTTAACGCTGTTTTGACAATCGCAGGGTAAATGTATAAACAATACTTATAAAACAACACTCTTTTATTACCTTTAACGCTCAATGTTACCGTTTTGCATGAAAACATCCGTAAAATACCTTCCCCGGGAACGACAAGAAGATTTGAAATACCTTACCGGCCTGATCCTGAAAAGAATCCCGCAAACCGAGATGGTCATTTTGTACGGAAGTTATGCCACCGGAAAATATGTAGAGTACGACAGCCGGGTGGAGTTCGGCATCCGTACCACCTATATGAGCGACTACGATATATTGGTTGTGACCAGTGGGGCCAAGGACAAGGAAGTTGGCCAAAAGCTGGACAATATAGAGGAGATTTACTACAAAAACCCCGATAAACAAACCCCGGTTCAGTTTATAAACGACGATATCGGGAAACTGAACAAAGACCTCTCTGACGGTAGGTATTTTTACACCCAGGTGAAGCAGGAAGGGGTATTCCTTTACAATAGCGGCAAATTTAAGCTGGAGAGATGCCGCAAACTTCGTTATGACGAGATAAAACAACAGGCGGAAGGGTATTTTGAAGAAAAATATAATAGAGCTATAAGTTTTTTTAAACATGCTCAGTATGCGAGTACAGATGAGGATTATAGAATGGCCTCTTTTTTTCTTCATCAGACCTGCGAAAACCTGTTTTATGCCGTCCGTTTAGTTTATACGCTGGAAAACAGCAAGCAACATAATCTTGCCAAGCTTTTGGACTCGGTCAGGAAATACTCCGGTGAATTTGAAAAGATATTCTTCCCCCGGAAAACGGAAGACGAAAAACGGTTGTTCAATCTTGTAAAGGCCGCGTATGTGGAGGCGCGTTACAATCCCGGCTTTGTGGTAACAAAAACCGACATGGAGCTCCTGATGCAGGCCGTAGAACAACTTTTTGATTTGGTAAAGGAAGTGTGTGGGAAAAGGATTGCCGAATTTGAAAAATCAGTCTGAATTCTCGTCGGCGGGTTTGCTCGTTTAAGGGGGTTGTCCCGCACCGGACGGATCGTGTTTTTTCGCTAAGGCCCGGATTTTGACGGGATTTTTTGAAAGAGCTTGGTTATAAGGCGGTGGGGTAGGCAACCGCTGCTCACAAGAAATTGTCAATTTCGGAGCGTTCCAGTCCAATGATTTCCTTGTCGAGCCATTTTTCCTGACGGGTTTTGAAAATAATCAAACTATCGGTGGCCGGGTCCATTATATCCAACGCTTTGTGTTTCAATTCCATCAGTTTCACTTCGGTGATTTCACCCTCGAACACCGAGTTCTGGATCCAGTTCAGATATTTACGGCAAAGTTTGAGCATTTTGCCAACTCTTTTTGCGTTTACGTCGTACATGAGGATGATATACATGGGGTGAATAAATAGGTGAAAAGATATTATACCATTGTTTTGTGGGCTTTGGCCATCATTGCGATGATTTCATTTACTTCCGACGGTAGCCGGATTGTTTCTGCAGACCCCACAGGCCGCACGTTAATTGGCACCAACAGAAGCTCCTGACTTCATAAGCTGGTCACTTATACGATAATATGTATGGTTTTGGGGAAACCCGGAGCATATTTTATTATATCCACTGCAAACTGTTTTGTTCGGATTTTCATATTCTGTATAAATAGCCCTTTATCCGTCATACTTATGTTTGTTTCAAAAGTTATTCTCCCATTTCCCTCTTTTCACCACCACATCTTAAACGGTTTGTATTCCTCCATGCCCAACAGGTGTTTGCTCAATTTGTAACATTCCAGTTTAACCAGGTGTTTGTAGCTGACTTTGCGGTTTAGCTTCCGGTGTTCTATGGTTTCGTTGAGGCGTTCTTCAAAAGCCTGCACGAATATCTTTTTGCCGGAAGGATTGAGCAGGCAGCGGTTTATCTGTTGGTCGAAGTGTTTTTCCTGTATTTCTTTTTTGTTTAAAACCTTGAATATGACTCTGTCGACCAACAGGGGCTTAAAAATTTCGGCCAGATCGAGCGCCAGGGAATAACGACGTTCGCCGGGCGTGTGCAGGTAGCTGATCACGGGGTTGAGCTGCGTTTGGTGGATGGCGCGCAGGCATTGGCTGTAACACATCATGTTGCCGAACGAGATCAGTGCGTTTACTTCGTTCTGGGGAGGCTGCTTGGTGCGGTTGCCCATGGTAAAGTCGTTGACGATGAGGTTGAACGCGTCGTAGTACGTCATGCGGATGTTGCCTTCGATGCCCATCAGTTGGTCGATGCCCGAAATTTCGCCGATGGAGATGCGCAACGTTTCGATCTTCTCGATGATCTCTTCCATGTCCTTGCCCCGGTTATGGTAGTATCTCAGGTTTTTGACGATGTTGTACGATGCACCGTCGATAAACTTTGCGGCAATGGCTTGGCGTTTCACCGCATCGGTATGGTGGGCGGTCTGTGCCATCAGCATGCGTCCCGACAGCAGCTGGTCGCGGGGCATGAACGAACCCGTGTAGTTTTCGTAATAGTCGAAAAAATGCACGGCAATGTTCTGTTGTCCCAAAAAGTTGAACAATGCACTATTGGCGTCTAACGCCCCAAACACGTACAGTTCGTCGATGCCCTCTACCGGAAGGTAACGCGGCGCCGGCGCCGGTGCCGGCGCATCGGGCTCGGCGGCGGGAGAGAATTTCAATGTGTTGTCCTTGCGGCTCAACTGCCCGGGGTTGAACAGGTAATAGGTCTTTTTCATATGTAGTTGGGTTTAAGCCTTCGGAGTTTTCAAAACCCCGAAGGCTTGGGAACGTTTTATTCCATTTCTGTTTCTTCTTCGCCCGAATAACAAAAATCGAAATACGAGCAGTTTTTGCATTTTTTATTTTTGAGGACGGGAGGGCAAGTATCGGATGAGATGGTGGCGCCGATCTGTTCGGTCATCCGGGCAATGGCCGCTTCGTCCCCGGCCGTCAATTCCACGTGCAGCGTTTTGCGGATCGTAGGGTATTCCAATATGCCCGTGGCGTCCTCTACACCGTTTTGTTTGAGTACGTACAGGTAATATTTTACCTGCCACTCGTGCGCTTCTTCGTGGCTCTGGCTCTTTTTTGTTTCGTGCACCACTTTGTTTCGTGCGTCGTAAAAATCAATCTTTACGCCGTCAATCTCTATCTCGGTGTACTTGTCGCTCCTGAAAGGGTAGCTGGTTTCGTGTATCAGTTTGCCTTCGGCCACCAGATTGCTGGTGTGTTCCATGTTAATGCCGTTGCCGAACAGCCACAGCTTCCGGTGGCACACCTGGTAGTAGTTAAAGTGGGTTCCTGTGGGTTGCATAAGTTTATAATTGAAGCTATTCGTCGATGTGCGCCAAATCAGTATTGCCGTCGTGGAAACGTCTGAACGATGCGCCGTCCCCAAACCACCCTATCACCATGTCGCGTTGCAGTTTGGTGGGCTTCGCCGCAATGCAGGTTTGGTAGCTGCTCCAAGCATACTCAACGGGATGCTTGCACATGCCGTGGCGAACCGGATTGTAGTGGATGTAGTACATCAGTTGCTTTAAATAGGTACAGCCGGTGACCGGCTTGCGCCTAAAGGTGTGCTCCATGAGGCTGCCCGTGCGTCCGTACCGTTTGTTAAAGGCCTTGGTGTAGGCGTTAAATAGGTTCGAGAACTGCTGGCTTATGCGCTTGTCGGCCCCCAAACCCTGAAAGTTTCCAAAACCTTCGGGGTTTAGTAGGCCCCAACGTTCCACTGGCAGTATCTGCACCAGTAAATGGAAATGGTTGCCCATGAGTGCCCACGCGAAGGTGTTGGCGATGGGCGACACATAACGGTCGTACAACCGCAGGAAGTGCGTGTAGTTGTCGTGTTCGACAAACAACGGGCAACTGTTGATGCCCCGGTTGTAGATATGGTAGAACCCTCTGGGGTCTATGGCTATTCGATGGGTTGGCATAAGTCGGTTGGTTTTTTTAGGCCCCGAAGGGTTTCCGGAAGCCTTCGGAGGTTGGGGTTACTTGTAAACCCTGAAAGTCGCGAAGACCTTCAGGGGCTAACATAAATTCAGACATCAGTCATTTGGTTTTCGTAAGGGAATTCCAACATGATGTCAATAAGCTTTTGTTTGGCTTTGTCCAATGCATCGGCGCTGCCCACAGATCCAACAATATAGCTTGATGCGATGGGGGTTACAAAGAGATCGGCTTTAACAGTTTCGTCAATTTTTGGAACAGCTTGTAAGCGTTCTGAATCTTCGCGTAAATCACCGCGAATCGCATAAGCAATTTGATTTGCATTATCACTGATTGCCAAAGCAACAGTTTCCATTAAACTGAACGTACGAGCTTGGTTGGTAGTGATTCGCCAATTAATAAGCGCGTTGGCTAATGCAGGTATTATTTCCTCTCTTTTTTCTTTTGGGCAGATTAAGCAGTTTCCAAAAATATTCTTTCCATCCATCCATCCTTCGGCTCTGAGTTTTTCTTCAATTTCAGGGAAAAGCTCAGGCTCTAGCTTATTTATCGATACACAAAATAAGGTACGAAGATCAATAGCCACGTCATAAATAAAGAGCCCAGAAGCACGAGTTTGTCCATTTCCATTATAGTATTTTGGCCCTAAATTTCTATTGTTACTTATTAACCATTCCTCTAATTCATTGTCTGGAATTGTAATTCTGTCGCCTTCTTCGTCAAGTTTTGAGACAACTACTTTGTGATCGTTTGGCCGACTTGATCGATCAAATACAACAGGTTCAGTTTCCTTCTCCAATCCACCTAATAGTGGATGTAAAGGTCTCATTGCTGATATTGAAAGAGGACTGCGCCTTTTCACGGTATAAGAATCAGACTTAGCTTTCATATAGCCACCAATTAGCTGATCGACATAAGTTGGGTCACATGGTGAATGTGGTTCATTCATTCCAGCTTTACCTTTCTTGTCAATTATCCAATTGAAAGTAATGGCCGCAAAAGGCATATCGAGAGCCTCGATAATGGAACGTTTTACTTGCTGACCACTTGAATAAGCCATGTCTTTATTGAATTGATAATCACGGTAGTATTTTTGGCCATTTGTAACGCTAAATACAGTATGTGCTGCATGTCTTAACCCTCGCAAATAAATAAAAGGTGTTTTCATTTCTTTAGGTTTTTATATGTGTACTCGAATTTGATAAGAGTTATAAATAGAGGAAACAAATCGTATGGCATTTTTAAAACCTCTTCTATTGTTTCTCTAATAAGGTTTGAATCCTTTGGTGATTTATCCATTACCAAAATCAATTCGTTAATGAAACTTTTGATTGATTTAGCTTCAAAAATCTTTTTAGCCTCTTGTTCTGTAGTTGTTTTCCCTCTTTTCGCTTCTCTTGAATCAATCTCAATTTTTGTAAGTACTTGAGCAATTCCAGAAGCCATGTTTAGTAGTTCAGTTTTGTTAATCATGGCGATAATCCAAGTTTTAAAAAGTTGATAATTCGTTATTGATTCTTCATCGGAAAATCTATACTCCTTCCCTTGTGAGTAAGGGAAAGAACCAATAGGCATATATTCGCGCAGTTTATCTGGCTCAATGGATTTCAAACCTATAGTTCCGAGTTTGCATGCATCTTTAAAAGAGTAATGTGGGGATAGATTTTCTATTTCTTCATCTGAAAGAATAGATTTTGTACTTGATATAAACAAAGAATCTCTGACCTCATAGTATCTTTTAATCTCTGGTAAGTATAGATTTATGAAGCCTAATGTTTGATTTGTGTCTGCAAACTTGAACGCATTTATGGTAAAAATTCTATTGGGGTACTTTTTTGCTATTGCGAACACTACCTTTATCCAATTCATTGACTCAAATTCTGTTAATCCTAATTTTCGCCACTTGTCGGCTTTACAAGGGACAGGTTTAGGTAATTCGAATCCATCTAAAAGGTTTCTGGCATCAAATTTTGGCGAGAGTACATGGCATATCCAGTAAGAATTCCAAACATCTACTTGATTACCTTTCAGATTAGGCGTTTGGGTTAAATATTTTCGGTATATCTCCCAACCCGAATGGAGCCCCAATAAAATCTCGGAATCATTTATAATTATGGAATAACCACCTCCCATGGAAACAGATAAACCAATGCCAGCCCATGAAGCATACATTTCCTCGGTTTCAATATTGATCTTCATTGATGTTAGCTGCCCAGATGTTCCAGCAGCTAACCCTTGTGCAGCATATCCAACCAAAGTTGTTAGTGAAGCCCCATCTTCTTTAACATTCTTGTGGAATCGCTCAAGTCTAATATCATGTATGGTCCTCTCTGTGTCTAGTTGTTTCTGAGGTACAGATTGGAAAAAGGATGAGTTTGCAACGTTAATGAAATGCTTTTCATCATTAAAAAATAAAGGATGAATAACATTGTTGAAAAAATCCTCTGCCGAATAATCAATGCCTTTCATCTTATTGTAAAGCTTTAGAAACTTTTTGCCGATATAACTTGTATACATAGCCCTATATGAATTTATCGTGTTCTACCAATCGTAAGCCATATTCTGAATAGTCGTCGTTGCATTGAGGAATAACAAAGGGGTTAGACCCTATGGTAAGTTGTTCGTATTCCATACGATACCTTGAAATTGTCTTCCAGTTTACAGGTATTTCCATTTGTATCCGTTCTTCCCAGTTAGCGAGTAGGTATCTATCCCTATCTTCATGTAATATGCAAGAGGCGCTCTCTATTTCTAAAGCATCAACCAGTACCGCATTTTTACAGTTTGTGAGCTCTAGTATGTTAAATCTATTGTTCCGAAAGATTAAATGGATGTCAATTTCCTTTCTGTCTAAAATAGGATATACCACATCAATTTTTTGTTGAAGGCTTCTTTCTTCTAGTACACCGCCATCGTCAGGTAACTGCTCATAGCTTGCCTTTAGCACTTCCATTTTATAGGGAAGTACATTGCCCGAAGGAGCAATCACGTATATCCGTTTGTATTGTCTAATTGTTTCAGGAGAGCGTTTCCTGTTAACACGCCCAAAGCGTTGTATCAAACTGTCCAAAGGAGCACATTGGGTTATCATTCTGTCAAAACTTATATCCAAACTAACCTCGACAACTTGGGTGGAGATAACCAAACAAGGTTTTAAACCATCTCTAAATTCAGCACTACCGTCTCCGTTGAATTCATTTTTTAGTCGGGTCTCCAACCTTACTCTATCCCCTCTTTTGAAGCGACTGTGAATCAGGAGTATTGGTATTTCGGGGAAAAGTTCTTTGAATTCTTTCAACGCTTTTTGAGCTTTGTTGATTGTATTGAATATCAACAGAACCTTTTCTTTGTTGGCAAATGCTTCGGACAACAACTCTGCTATTCCCGTTTCGTCCTCAAGTTTGTGTATTGTGTGTCGATTAAATGTGTCTAAAACGGCATTGTCCAGTTTAACTTCATACACCAATTGATTATCTCCCAATATTTGATGTAGCTCGTTGTATAGTACGGTTGGCATGGTGGCTGTACCTATGTGGATACGGCATTCCAGCATCAGTAACATCTTTACAATTTCAATGACTATTGCCTGGGAATAACCCGAATAGGTATGGATTTCATCCAAGATTATATCGCACCCCTTTAAATCAAGCATCACACTCTCAAAACCCGGAGTGCCAAATATGATTGCGGTCATTTGGTGGGGAGTGAGTACTTTGACTGAGGAACCGACCAAGGATTGCAGTAGACGTTCTTCTACATGTTTACCCACAACAATCTTAGAAGTAGCATGTTGCAAACGTATGTCTTTATTAGGGATGGTCTTGGTCATCCGTTCCCACATGGCGTTGATTGAAGCTTGAAACGGAAGTGTGTAAAATATTCGCCCCTTACATCTTTTTAATAAAAAATCTGTCTTGCCTGCACCCGTAGGTGCAACCACCAGAGTATGCGGGCGCTCGTCGTTCACGGAGATTTGAGAAAGTGGGTAGAGGGGGATATTGCGCGATGAATCAAAATAGAAGCTTAAGTTTGGGGTTTCGAACAAATGCCGTAATTTATCCGAGGTTTCGTACATAAAGGCTGAGGCAAAGTGGTCTGAAGCCATCAACAACCCTCTCCATACGGACCATCCAGGCACCTTTGTTTCGCAGTGGCGTACTGCATATTCAAGTGCTTTTTTAGCTTCTTCTCTCGATATTTTACATTTAAATCCATTTTGCTCTAATATCTGAAACCCATAATAGCTCCAATTTTCCCATTCTTTGAGGTGGTTGTCTATCCAATTTCTATATTTTCCGTTCAGATCAAGTATGCCGCGTTCTTTAGCATCGTTTATAATAGACTTGTGGTGGGCCACGACCATGTCTATTAGAACATCCCACTCCTCATCAGGAAAAGCAGGGAGAAAAGCTAATGATGACAGTTCATGACGGTGTATATAATTGAATTCTCGTTCTTCTGCAAAAGAAGATGCATTAACCTGTTTCATCCTTCGCTGAAAAAAGGGATGTGCTTTGCCCAAATCATGCAAAAGAGCTCCTTTTATGGCTATTTGAGGATTGAAATCTTCCTCAAAACAGTGAGCGAAATATTCAATAGCGGAAATTACCTGCCGTGTGTGGTCAGGTAAACTCAAATTACCATAGTTTGCACTTTTTGCTAATATTGAGTCAACCGATTGTATTCTCATTTCTGATGGGGTTTCCTATAACAATAAGTTGACCATACATTTCACTGGTGTTATCAAAACGGTTGTGGCCTACTTTAAAACCGACCTCCGAAGATGAACTAATCAGTTCGAATCCTTCTATTTGTTCAAATTCTTCGATGTTCATTTGTTGCATCAATGTGGGAAATAGCAAGTCTTCGTTCCGGCAAAAACAGACCGTTTGGGCAAAGGCAGCTAGGGCATCTACTTCATTGGTAAAAGCAAGATAAAGGTTTGGATTAAGCATGACGCCTCGATTAATGATTCCTAGGTTTTTTGCAATATAATATTCGCGCCCCATCGCATCTTTTTTCTTTTCCTTCTGAAAGCCACCTTTTGACCAAGTGCGCTCTTGCTGTAGATCAATTCCGCAATAATTGATTCTATGGCGAATAATTTTTGAAATTTTACCTGTCTGCGTAAGTAATTCAGGAAAAAGTTTTTTTTCCATTCCTTCAATAATTGACGGAGTTAGAAATTGTTGAGAGAACGTTTCACTATCCCTAACCGCTGTCCAAGGCTTTATAAAACCAAACGGACCTGTGTATTTTACAACGTATAACATAGCTGTGTTCTTAAACCTCGAAGGTTTCCAAAACCTTCGAGGTTTGGTGTGGTTAATTATTTAATTGCCCCAAACCCAATCCCCGTTGAATTACCCAATCCTACATTCCAAGCAAAAAGTTTTACCTCGGGAGAGCCCTCAATAATTACAGGACACCAATTGGCCTTGTTGGCAATCCCTTTATATGTAATTTTTTTGATGCTCGGCCTAAGGTAGTTGGTGTCGAATCTTATTTGGAATGGTTCGTTGGCTACACCGGCAAGTTCCATTTTCGTTTGTAGGGTCTCTTTGAGAAAGTCACCTGCCTGTTTGTCGTCATACAGTACGTGCTCAATTTTATTGCCGTCCCGTCGCTTTATAAATATGGGGCTGCCCACGTGGAACAATTCTCTTACTGATAAATCAGGGTCTTCCTGTATCGCAACGTCGGTGACGGTTAATCCTGCAAACATACCGGGAGTCGTTCGTATTCCTTCAATCATTCTTTTGATGAGATTTACATCCGACGCGCTGAAATAAAATGATGTTCCCCTTTCGAAATGAATTCCTTGAGGGGTAGCTTTTCCTCCTGCCAAGCGAGAGAACGAGTAAAGAGAAACGCTTCCATGCTCATTGTTTTGGCCAAGCCATTTGTGTATGGTGCCGGTCAGCAAGTGTTGGTGGTCATATGGGACTATTCTTTGGATCCCTGACGTTTTAATATGTATTCTCATTTGGGTTTATATTGTTGTTGAGCTATTTTATTCCACCCCAATTTACACCATCCCTCCCCCAATTTCCAGTTGCATCTTTATGTTGTATGACATAAGACAATATGTGTTCGAACTTCGCCATTGTGATTGACAACCAGTGTCGCAGCGGTGAAAAAAATGTGCGCTTGCCAAAAAAGCAACATGTTTTATGTATGTGAAATTGTGGCTGGTTATGCCCAATTGCTTTGTAAAATTGCCCTATTCTTTTACCTTTTGGAATTTTGCGTCGGCGAGCTCTTTTTTTATATAAAAAAAGGGGCGGAAGTTGATGCTTATCTCCATGTCTTTGGCGTTTACGCGGGTGGGATTGGGCTCACCGTGGTAGCGCAAACCAGGCGAAAAACTTCCGAGGCCTTCTATTTGCACAATGTTGCCGTCGAGCATTTGTTCTTTCAATACCTTGCTTGTGACAAGTAAAAACTTGGTCACCAATGCCTTGGATAGCCGGCCTTCGCGGCTGACCAGTTCTGTAAAGTCGTAAGGCTGTACCGTTTGGTTGGTGACGATTGCCGGGTAATATGCCCGTTTCCCACCTCCTTTTTCGCCGGGGGTCACGCGTTGTATCATTTTGTATCGTATGGCCATTGTTTTGTTTTTTGTCGGTAAAACATTGCTTGTGGTACCGGTACCGGTTTTGTGCCGAGGGAAAAAATTTTTATGCCGAAGGAATTTTTTTTTATGCCGTGAAAATTTTTTTTCACGGCATAAAATCCATACAGCCATTCAAGGCTTAGCTCTCTTTCCTGAATTCAAGGGTTTTCAACATGTCCTTGATGTCTTTGCCTGGGGTAAAAATCACCCTTGTGTTTTTGACGGCGGCGGCCGTTACCGCGTCAGCCGTGGCTTTCCCTTCGCTGTTAAGGCTCACGCGCAGGCTGCCGAGTTCGCCGAGGCGCACGATTTGTCCGTTGGCCAGTGAGTCGCGCATTACATCGACCATGGCGTACACCACGGCACGAATGTCGGCTCCGCTCACGGTGCTGATTTTCTCAATAGACTTGGTAAGTCCGGTAAGGGTCAGTTCGCCGCTCATCACGGGCGATACATAAAACTTCCTCTCGCCGCCCCCGGCTACTCCGGGTTGTCCGCGTTCAATGACTCTGAATTTGATAGCCATCTTTATAAAGTTTAAAAATTAAGAATTCCCTCGGGGTTCAAGTAAAGGTTGCCAAATGAAGAATTAAACCGTTTCACACCACCCAAACCCCATGGCGTTTTTCTCGCCCAGGCCGCTGTCGGCGATCAGGCGGTGCGTCCCGGCGGGTGCGGTCAGCGTGAACCCAAAGGTGTAGCCGCGCACCTTGCTTTGTTGGGGTGTATATGGCTTGATAGTTACCAGTTTCGATTTCGGGGCCGTGACGTTGCCCAGTTCAAATCCCCCGTGCAGGGGCAAGATGGGGGGCACGGGCATCGAGGCCGCTTTGTCCAGCAGGTTGTGGTGCAGCACGTCGGTATAACCTTCGTCGAGCGGGCCCATGTAAAAAGCATGTTTGCTGTCGTGGGCCCTTATGCTTGCCACAATGGGCGACAATGCCCTGTAGTGCACCGTTTGGTTGTAAATATTATCGGGCATCCGTTCGATGTGCGCCACCTGCAGGTCCATGCCGTTGAAGCGGTCGCCGAGGTAAAAGAGTTGGTCGCGGAAAATGCCGTACACAAACCGTTCGGCCGCATCGCCAAAACAAAACGACACGTGCAGATGGGCATGGCCGGCGTGCATCTCCAGCAATCCCCTCTCTTTCCATAAAGTGGGCCTGCCTATGTCAAGGGGCGAAAAACAAAAGTGTTTAAACTGCTTATAGCCGTTGCGGTATCCTTGTTGGTGCAAAAACTCGGCAAACCCGGCATCGGCACGGGCCATCACTTTGTATATCCATGCACTGGTATAGTACTGGTAGTCGATGGGCAGCATTCGGTACCGCCCGGTGGGGGTCAAGGTTATCTTAAATCGCATGGCGTAAAAATTTCTATAATCCCCAAGGTTTCCCAAACCTTGGGGGATTGACGGGGTTTAAAGGCAATAGCGACCAAATTAAACAAAAAAACGGAAACATTCACATCCGTAAACGTTAAAAGGACCTGTAAGTACTTCACGGGCATGGCATTTTTATATGTGTTGCCCGCTTTCTCCGCCCGTGCCCCATCCTACCCCAAGGTCACCTTTGTGCGACCAAAACTACCCGGTTGTAGGTTCTTTGGTTTTGCATACGTTGATTTTTAGTTTGTTAGGTCGGCTGGCAACGTTTTTGACCTGAAAGGGCAATAAAACCGTCAATGTGATGAACGCAAAAGAACTGAGCGAACCGGAAGCACTGGTGAACAAACTAAAGTTCAATGCCGGCCAAAAGCCAGTGCCCTGCACGATTTGATAGAAGACCGTTTGTTGGCCGGTTTTGAAGATATCCCGTCATATGCCGGAAAAACCTATTTGGCATGCCGGGAGTGGCACGATAAAAACAACGAATTGCAAAAGGCCAGGCAACAACAGTAGCGGATGTATCCAAAACAGGTCCCGTTAATTGCTTGTTCAAAATACTTTACTACATTGCACCGATCTTTTTTTGCTTAAAACTGTTATTACTGACGTGGGTTCGCTCTAAGCCATCCCGTTTTGGGCACGGACTTGTGATAGGGGATAAGGAAGATGTAGGTTTTAGGACTGGCGAAGGACGGGGAAAGGAACGTTTTTACGTTCTTTTCCGTGGAGGTGCCAGATTCGTCCCTTTTACTCCGTCTTTCTTGTTTTTGGCCCAACAGACAAGGTTGGCTGGCACCGTACCCCGATATTCGTTGCATTAAAGAAAAGCGCTATGGACCGGAATGAAAAAAACGATCTGATCAGGCACATCCTGGACGAGATAAAAAAGACGGACGAGTTTGTGGATGCGTTTAAAAAAGACCTGGCGGCCACGCTGTACCCCGTTGTAAAACTCCATGACCCGGTCGTTGCGGTACGCGGGGACATTGCCGACTTGCTGGAGACCTATGCCATCACCGTTTTGAACTATACGGAGTCGATCATCGACAAGGATCGGAATTACCCGCCCTACCGCCTCAGCGACGAGCTTGAAGCCATGCACAGGCTCTCTTCCAAACGCACCATCGACAACCAGCTGCTTCCTTTTAAAGATGACCTGGTCGATAAGGTCAAAGAAGTGATGGTGAAACATTACCACGACATTTTCGATCTGTCGGGCACCGGCTTTCGGTTGCTTTCCGTGAATGTGGAGTATTATGCATGGGATTTTATAAGCCACCTGTACCATACGGCCCTTTTGCAACGGGGATGACATGTGGCCGTCCCGGTTCCGGGCACCGGGACACAAAATTTTAACCGTACGCTTTGGTGCTTTTGCGGCTCCCTGGCAAAGAAATCCCTCCATGCCGGGTCTTTCGTGCCCCTGTGGTTGTTTTTTCTACTTTCTGTCTTTCTTGAAGTATCAACGTACCACCATTACTTTCTTTCCGTCCACAATGTAAATGCCCCTGGGCAGACCTTCGGTGGCCTGGCCGCGTACCACACGGTGCCGTATCAAACGCCCGTCGATGCCGTACACGTCGGTGCGGGCATTGGGATCGGAAACCGTTGTCGTTGGTTGCCGGATGCCGGTGGTGACGGAGGAGGTGGTCAGTTCCAGCAACGCCACCACCTGTTTTCCGCCAAACGTAAAGGTAAATGAATTGGTAAGCGGCGATTCCGGGGTGATGGTGTGTGTCTGTACGGTATAGCTGCTGCCGTCTTTTTTGGGAAACACATAATCAGTGCTTGCCAGTGTGGTTCCGTTGAATTCCTGGATGTAGGAATCTTCCTCCGCGTAATTGTCATATCCCGTAAACACGATTTTTCCGATTTTCACCGTTGCAGGGAGCGTGACGGTAAACCGTGTGCCGGACGAAAACTTGATGCCGTCTTCACTGCCCGTCGAGTAGGTTTTCCCGCCGCTGTTGGTAATGGTGTAGCCCCCTGTAAATGGCCAGGGCGAGGTAGCGCCTGCATCGCCCGAATAGGTGCTTTTCGATAAGGTAACCGTTGTGGAGCTGCCCTCTTCTTCCTGGGGGACGGTATTGCCCATGGGCGTTCCCCCATTGTTCCCCGCCTCCATGATATGCGCCACCAGGCCGTTCATATATACCTCGAGCATGGTGTAGCCATCGCTGTTCAGGTTGCTGCCGTCGTTGGGGTTGTTTGGATCCAGCCCATTGGCGGTTTCCCATGCATCGGGGATACCGTCCCGGTCGGTGTCGGTGGGCGTGCCGGTGCTGCTTAGCGTAGGCCAGGCGCTCCAATCGCTGCCGGCATCGGCAGGTTTGTTATCGTCCTGCGAATCGATGATGCCGTACACATTGCCGCTTCCCGACCCGGTATAAGAGGCCACCCCGTTGCGGGTATCCGATACCATGAGGGCGTCGACCCAGTCACGCGACAGGCTGGCCCCTGCGTAGTCCAGTACCTTTTCGTAAGCCGTTTCGGCCGTATGCGTAGTGGTATAAACGAAATTGATGGGAGCGGAAAGCCGCATGGCCGCCTTGGCCTCATCGGTGTATAAATAGTCCACACTGGCATCGTTGCTGATTTGGGCGTAGATGCCTTTGGTCCAGTTGTCGGCGGTCACATCGCTGTGGCCGTTTATATAGTTGCCGTCCACATAAAACGTGCCCCATGTGTGGAGAGTGGGCGCAAATGCCGGATAAGTGGCGATATAGTCATCGGTGCGGATACCGATTTTGGCAATCCTGTACTGCAACGATGAGGATTTCTGCCTGGTGCCGGGCCCCGGCTTGTAATAATTGTTGACCATGTTCACGTTCATGGCCTCGCCGCCGTAACATCCGTTCCCTGCCCAGTTGTATATCACGTTGTTCCGCATGTCCATGCGCTCGTCGGTCTGTGTGGAGGAGCGGGGCCCTAAACGTGGGGTACGGCTGTCGTGGTGGCACATCAAATTGTGGTGGTAGCTGGCGCCCGATCCGCCCCAGTTGCCGCCGTATCCGTGTGCCCCTTTGGTGTGGCCCGAATTCCGGAGGCTTTGCGAAGCGATGCACCACTGCACCGTCGAGCTTTTCATGCCATATACCGACAGGCATTCGTCGATGCTCCAGCTCACCGAGCAATGGTCGATCATGATATTTTGCTGGTCCATTCCGCCCAATCCGTCGCCTTCGTGCTGGTCCACGTATTTGTTGCCCAGCCTGAACCGGGTAAAGCGGATGATGACGTTGCTGGCTGCGATGGAAAAAGGATAATCGGCCACGCAAATGCCGTCGCCCGGCGCCGTTTGCCCGGCAATGGTCACGTTGCCGTTGGTAATGCTCAGTGCCGACGTAAGGTGGATGGTGCCCGACACATCGAAGACGATGGTCCTGGCCCCACCTTTGTTTATGGCCCACCGCAGGGTACCTTCCGATCCGTCATCGGCCAGCGAGGTCACATGGTAAACGGCGCCGCCGCGTCCGCCGGTGGTATACCGGCCAAAACCTTCGGCCCCCGGAAAAGCCGGTGTCTTTTCTGTCTGGGCCCAAACGGGAACCGTTAACAATAACCCCAATACTAAATTCAGGGTGCGTTGTGCGATCAATGATTTTTTCATGATGAATTATCGATTTCAAGATTGGTCGATTTCGTGGAGCGGGGATTACCCTTTTTGTTTGTCCTGTCGCTGCTGAAAAGCCAGATGGTCCTGGATCTGCCGCAAAATAACGATCTCAACATTACCGGGATAAAGGAACTTGATCCGAACCAAATCGATGGGGATATTTTTGCTTTTTTTGTGAAATTTTCACTTTTCGTAAAAGCGACAGCAATGGCGGATTTTGCGGTAAAGCTGTGCGCCCGGGGCAATGGATGCCCTGTCTTTCACGGCCGTTGGCCGGAGAAAGCAATTACCTGCAAGGATGAAAAACTGGTTTGTATTGTGTAATTTTTAGCCTATGTGCGTTTCCGCTCCTGGTAAATAGGAAAGTGGAAGGAAACGTATTGCCGGAGAAAAGGGGGCACAAAGAACGTGGCCTGGGCTAGTTTCGAACGTTATTATTTAGCAAGAGGCCTGGCCACCAAAATGCCGGAATGCTTTTTTATGCCCATCAGATAATCGGCAAGCGGCATGGGGGTCAACATCACCTTTTTCTCCGTCAGCGATGCATGCAGCATATGCAACCGGCCCTGGTGGTGCAACGCAAAACCGACATGCGCGACATCAAGCCCGTTTATATCGGTGGCGATGGCAATAATGTCGCCGTTGCGTATCCGGTCTTCAAATTTGGGGACATCGGCCTTGGGGATGAATTTCAGGGCATACTTGTTGATAATGGCCTCCTGTTGCCTTATCGGTTCCACAAATTCGGGATGGGTGGCAAGGGCCCTGTACTTGTCGGGGTGGGCGCTCATAAATCCCACGTGGGGCGTGAACGGTTCCGTGGCAAACTGTTGGGAGACCAATTCGACCAGGCCTTTCTGCCGGTTGTCCATCAGCCAGTCGGTAAAATAATGTAAGCGCGACGGATATTGGTCAACCACTCCATGGCGATAGCGCAGGCGGGTCAACGCGCGTTTGAAATCGGCATAGCCGGTTTGCTGGCGGGACAAGCACCACGAAATGGCCAGCACGTTTTCCACCAAAGTGGTACAATCCATTTCCCTCAGGTTTACCACCAGCCGTTCCGGACCGTCGGCTTCCAGCGTATGGGGCACGTAAGGGACGCCAAGAAAACAGGTCGCCACTTTTATGGTCAACGAGTCGATGTGCCCGGTATCCCAGTTTTCCATGCGCCGGGTTTCTACCAGTTTGGAAAAGACCACGCTGTCGGGATCAGCGATTGTCTTTTCCGTCTTTGCCGATGAGGCATTGGACGAAGGCGTTCCCACACTGCAACCAACCAGCACGGTACCGATAATGGTAAAAAACTTTTTCATGGCACATGGAATGGACGTCCAAATATCCGAAAAATAATGCGTTCGTCAAAGGAGATGTCGCCAGGACATTGATGATGGCACGGCGACATGCGCCACGAATCCAATGAAAACACGGTGCATGTTCGGTCTTGATGAGTGCCCAGATGCGGTTGGTGCCAATTTATATGTCGATGGTAGAATTTGAAGGTGTGCCGTTGCGGGGTCGTTCTACTTTTGGGTTGTAATCCTTTAAGAACGAAACCGACCGGAATTTAGGATATGGAACGGGCCGCGGGCAAGCATTTTCCATACGGGACGGTGATTGCCGGCAAGTTCCATCCGGTCAACGGAACATGTAAAACACAAAATTTTAGACACATGAAAAAAGCAACGTTCGCACGATGGTTGGTCCCGGCGGCTCTTTTGGCTTTAACCGGATTGGGCATTTTTGCACAACCCAGGCATGAAAAAACGGCTCACGGTGAATTGGCCGGTTACTTTTCGGCACACATGGCGCCCGAGCTTAAACCGTTAAGGCTGGAATTTGAAAAGAACCTCACCGAGACCGAGCGTGCCGATATCCTCCAAATGCGGGATCAACTGAAAGCCATTGCCAAACGGCGTAAAGACGCCGGCCTCAATGCCGCTGTGGCCAACATGACGGACCATGAGCTCACCGACGAACAGGTTGACCTGATTGCCGAAACACGCAAACAAGCCTTAAATGTAATGATCAGGGCAATGGGCATTGCCAATGACCATGAACCGGAGCTGGACGGGTACATGGCCAGGCTTACCCAGGCGGGCACCTGGAAAAAAGAGATTGTCCAACTGGTTGCCAAACGGCATGCCCCGCGGATGTTTGTGTTGAACCCGGTACTTGCAAAGAATTTAATGCGTTTGGTACCTGTCGATTTGGTGTCCAACACGTTGTTTGTGCTTTGGGACCCGAATGCATCCCTTTCGTTTCTCGAAATATAACCTTTTCATATGGAACAGCGATTTATTCATCACTCATTTAATTTAAATACGATCAACCATGAAAAAATTAGTTTATTATCTGTTTTTTATTAGTGTATCGGCTTTTTCCTTTACTGCTTGCGATAAGGATGACGATGCAGGTGCCGTTTCAAGCGATGCGGTGGCCGAGGAGGTTGCGGCTTCGTTGGGATACGCCAGCTCGGGACTTTCGTCCGAGATCGTCGACGTGGCTTCCCTTTCTGGAACCTACGAGGAAGAAGCCCTGAAATCGACGGCTGCCGATACGATTTATAAAGCCGACTCGACTTTTGTCCGGTCAAATTTGCCCGGTGCCACCGTGACCTATAGTTACGCCTGCACAATGGAATATGGGTTTGTTTGGTCTTCCGGCGGGTTGTTGAACATGTATTACAACGGTAGCCTAACCGGTGGCTACAACGGGGTGCGAAGTTCCATGGACGATGCGCGCACATCTGAATGGATCGCATCGGGAATCGAAACGTCGTCTTCGTCTTACATCCTGAACGGGTCTTCTTCGCGCACGGGGTCATATCAGTCGAAGGTACGCAACCAAAGCGCCATGAACTCGACATCGCAAATCGGCCTCCATAATGTCAAGGTCAGCAAATCTTCGTTACAGATCACCGAAGGAACGTTGGACTGGACCATTTCGGGAATGGTTAACGGCACGGCATATACGTACGATGTATCGGTGACATATTCGGCCAATGGGACCGCCACGTTGGCCATCGGGAAAGAAGTATATACCGTGGATTTGTCGTCGGGCGAGGTCCTGTGACGTGCCATGGGTAAGTAGGTCGCCTCGTCCGCCAGGATTTCTGCGGACGAGGCTTTTTTGAGACCCGGTTGTTGACGGTATGCTGCTTTGTTTTTTTCCTGTATTTGCAATTTCTTGTGCCTATGCCTATTTTCGCTTCGCTAGCATTCAATAATTTGGTCCGGAAATACTATAGCTCTACAGTACACACCACTGTGTGGCTGGCCTTTTTTGTGGTGGCGGTGGGATTTTTCTCGTCGGCCAAAGGCCATTGGGTGGCCGTTGAACGTGCGGCATTTATGACGGCCATATTCATGGGCGTATTTTATGTCACATGGTGGGCCATCATCCCCAAACTGTATGTTCCCAAAAAATATTTTTGGTTTGCGTGGGCGGGCATAGGCGTGGTTATCGTGTCGTCGGTGGCACGCGTGGCCGTTGAAGAGTATTTCGAAATATGGCCCCAATGGCCCTCCGCGCCGGTCGTGGCCAACCAACGGCCGCGCATGTTTCTTTTCTCGCTGGGAATTACGGCGTTTGTGTTCATGGTGGCATGCTTGCTCCGCATCGCGAATTTCTATAACAAGCAATCGAGGGAAAGGGAATATTTGCTCCAACAAAAAACCGAGGCCGAGCTGCGCTTTTTAAAAGCACAACTCAATCCGCATTTTTTGTTCAACTCGCTCAACAACATTTATGCGTTGGTATTGACCAGATCGTCCGAGGCACCCGATGCGCTGATGTCGTTGTCCCAGTTGCTGCGGTACATCATTTACGATGCGGCCGCCGATAAGGTCGAATTGGAAAAAGAAATCACGCATCTGCGTTTTTATGTAGGCCTGGAGTCGTTACGGTTGGTCGATCGCAAAAAACTGTCGTTGGACATCGATGCGTTGCCCAACGGGTTGATGGTGGCGCCAATGCTCTTCATCCCTTTTGTCGAGAATTGCTTTAAACATGGCGATATCAATAAAGGCGGCTACATTGACATCCGGATGACGGTACGGGGAAACGTGGTCGATTTTTATTGCGAAAATTCTTTTGACACCCGTACAAACCGGGGTTCGGAATATGGGGGAATAGGGGAGGAGAACAGCAAACGAAGGCTGGAAGCACTTTATCCCCGTAAGCATTCCCTTGTGTTTGCCCCGCATGACAATATATATGTCGTACACTTAACCGTTGAGTTATGAACCCGATCCGATGCATTGCCCTTGACGATGAACCGCTGGCATTGACCATTTTGCGGGAATACACCGAAAAAATACCTTACCTGCAATTGCTTGGGACGTACACCAATCCGGCCGAGGCGGCAAAGGCCATTATGTACGAAAGGCCCGACCTGCTGTTCCTCGACATTCAAATGCCGGACATCAAGGGGATCGATTTTGCCAGGTCGTTGCTTTATAAACCCATGGTTGTGTTCACCACGGCCTATGCCGATTATGCGGTCGATGCCTTTAACGTCGATGCCATTGACTACTTGATGAAACCGATTCCGTTCGACCGGTTCCTGCAGGCTGTCAACAAAGCCCTGCGCATCATAAATCCCGATCGGCACGAAGCCCCGCTGCCCGAAAAAGAGTTCATCTTCATCAAATCGGGATACAAATCGGTCAAGATCAACATTGACGATATTAGCTACGTTGAAGGGCTTAAAGAGTATGTGACGATCCATGCGGGCGGCCACAAATACGTCAAACTCGATACCCTTAAAAATCTCGAACAACAACTATCCAGGGGCAGATTTGTACGCATCCACAAATCGTACATCGTGAACGTGCAAAAAGTAAAATCGTTTTTTGGCAATACCATTGAGCTCGATAGCGTACAACTGCCCATCGGCAGGGCTTACAAAGACGATGTGGACCGGATGCTGCGTTGACCATGTGTTTGTGCTGCATTAAACCCATACACACTTTATGAAGAGACCGTTACTCTGTTTGTTCTTTTTTATGGGCTTGGGCATCGTGGATTTGAAAGCCCAGATGCCCCGGCACGGCATCATGTTGGGAACCGATGTCCCTCTTTACTACTCGGCAGGGTACGAGTATCGGGCCGCGGAACATTGGTTTTTTGGAGGAAAGGCGGGGGTGTTGGATTTTCCGTTTGATGTGGTGCTGCTCGAATTTATGAAATCGTTCGATGCCGACGATATGCTGGTCAATACCATCGGCGATGCATTTTCATACGGTGTGCAGATGAAGCCTTATGTCAAACGGATGTTCAAATGCTTCTACATCGGGGGAGCATATTCGTATCTGGCGCTGGTGGCCAAAGAATGTCCCTCGGAGGCCATCGAGAATTATTACGGCATCACCATCGACGACCGTCGTCGGTCGGTCCCGCTCACCCTCACGTCCACCCTTCACAACATAGGCGTTTTTACGGGATATGAAGTGGACCTGGGGAATCCGTCCTGGGCGTTGCAGTTGGAATTGTCTGTCTTGAAAACGTTTGCGTCGCAAAGCCGTATCCGCCGGACATCGGGTGACGGATTGCCGCGCCTCTCCGCCGCCATCGATGACGAACTTGGTTCCTTTTTTGCAAAAAAGGGGTATTTGCCAAGCCTGAACGTGACCCTTTGCCGAAAGTTCTGACCTGTCCTCTCTTAAAACCAAGGACATGGGCCATTCCCGCAACCAATGAGGGAATATGTAAGCCGCTTCCCGGGTCTCTGTTCATCTGTTCAATAAAAAACAGGTAGTTATGTCCGCACGTTTTCAGTTGGCCGAAGCCAGATCGTTTCCTGTCTGTATTGGTCCTCTCCATGCTTTCCTAATGCTTGTAGTTTCCTGATTTCTGTTGTTTTATCCCTGTTCGGGAACATTGCCGGACATGCTTCGATAATTGTTCGGTACGGTTTCGGTGCTATAGGACCGAAAAAATGCCGGGTCGGTGCGGTTCTTGTATGGTTTCGGAGGCGAAAAGATGGGACCTGGCAGCAAGATTTCCATACAGGCGTGTTCTTTATCTTGCTCATTTGTTGGAAATTTTCGGTATGCGTTTGCTTTTTTCGATTGAAAATTAGTACTTTTGCAGCGCTTTTTGTGTAAGGGTGCGAAAAATGTTGAAAATCAGCGCATTTTTTTGCGGCGAAACAATATCTTTGCAGCCCGATTTTGTGTGTGGAAACAGTTTTTTAAACAAATAGTTATATGCCTACAATTCAACAGTTAGTAAGAAAAGGACGTAACAAGCTGGAGGACAAGAGCAAGTCTCCTGCATTGAGCGCGTGCCCGCAAAGGAGGGGCGTGTGCGTGAGGGTTTATACCACTACCCCTAAAAAGCCTAACTCGGCCATGCGTAAAGTGGCAAGGGTTCGTCTCACCAACGGCAAAGAGGTTAACGCCTATATTCCCGGAGAAGGCCACAATTTGCAGGAGCACTCAATCGTGTTGGTACGTGGAGGTAGGGTAAAAGACTTGCCAGGTGTACGTTACCACTTGGTACGTGGCACGCTCGATGCCTCTGGCGTAGATGGTCGTAACCAGCGCCGTTCAAAATACGGTACAAAACGTCCAAAACCCGGTAAACCAGGTGCAGCTCCCGCAAAAGGCGCTCCGGCAAAAGGTAAAAAGAAGTAATTAATGTGTAATGTAGGTTTGTTTATTGGTTTGTCGAACAACGGTTGAGTAAATGGTCCGACGGGACTGCTGAAGACAAGTGTTACAGCCAATATCAAGCAATAAACAACAAAGCAATGAGAAAAGCTAAACCAAAGAAGAGGGTCATTTTGCCCGATCCCCGATTCAATGACGTACTGGTAACCCAGTTCGTGAACAACTTGATGTACGATGGCAAAAAGTCGACCGCTTTCACTATTTTTTATTCGGCCATGGACCGTATTAATGACCGTGCCGAAAAAGAGGGCAAAAGTGTCGTGGAGTACTGGAAAAAGGCCCTTGAAAACATTACCCCTTCCGTAGAGGTAAAAAGCCGTCGCGTGGGTGGTGCCACTTTTCAGGTACCTACCGAAATCCGTCCGGAACGCAAAGTGTCAATCGCACTTAAAAACTTGATTCTTTATGCCCGCAAACGTAGCGGCAAATCAATGTCCGAAAAACTGTCTGCTGAAATTGTAGCTGCTTACAACCAGGAAGGCGCTGCCTTCAAAAAGAAAGAAGATATGCATAAGATGGCGGATGCAAACCGCGCTTTTGCCCACTTCAGATTTTAATTTTTAGGGGATTACAACAATGGGAAAGGAAAGTTTGAAACATACCAGGAACATCGGTATCATGGCCCACATCGACGCCGGTAAAACAACGACCTCTGAGCGTATTTTGTTTTACACCGGCATTACCCACAAAATTGGTGAGGTGCACGACGGGGCTGCAACCATGGACTGGATGGAGCAAGAGCAGGAAAGGGGTATTACCATTACCTCTGCTGCCATTACAACGAATTGGAAATACAACGCTGAGGAATACAAGATCAACCTGATCGACACCCCGGGCCACGTGGACTTTACCGTAGAAGTGGAACGTTCATTGCGCGTGCTTGACGGTGCCGTGGCACTTTTCTGTGCCGTGGGTGGTGTAGAGCCCCAGTCGGAGACCGTGTGGCGTCAGGCCAACAAATACGGTGTTCCCCGTATCGGGTTCGTCAACAAAATGGACCGTTCGGGCGCCAACTTCTTTGAAGTGGTGCGTCAGGTGAAAGATATTTTGGGCGCCAACCCCGTGCCCGTGACCATTCCTATCGGTGCGGAAGAGACCTTCCAGGGAGTGGTTGATTTGATCGAGAACAAGGCCATTATCTGGACCGATGATGCGACTTATGGTTCTACTTTCGAGCTGATCGACATTCCGGCCAGCATGAAAGAAGAAGCCGAAGAATGGCGCGCCAAATTGATCGAATCGGTGGCCGAACATGATGATGCGTTGATGGAACGTTTCTTTGAGGATCCTGATTCGATTACCAAAGAAGACATGTTGCCCGTCATCCGTAAGGCAACCGTTGCGCAAACCATTACCCCGATATTGTGCGGCTCATCGTTCAAAAACAAAGGCGTGCAACGTTTGCTTGACGCCATCATCCAGTTCTTGCCCAGCCCCACCGATATTGCCGATGTAAAAGGTATCAATCCCGAAACCGGCGAAGAGGTGTCGTTCTCGCAAGACGAGGAGTCGCCTTTGGCTGCATTGGCCTTTAAAATCGCTACCGACCCGTTTGTGGGCCGTTTGGCATTCGTTCGTGTGTATTCGGGAAAAATCGATGCAGGTTCGTATGTGTTGAACACCCGTACCGATAAAAAAGAGCGTATCGCACGTTTGTATCAGATGAAATCGAACAAACAGTTGCCCCGTGAGGTCATCGGTGCCGGTGACATCGGTGCAGCCGTTGGTTTCAAGGACATCCGTACCGGTGATACTCTTTGCGATGAGAAACATCCTATCACATTGGAGTCGATGGACTTCCCCGAACCGGTGATCGGTATTTCGGTAGAACCCAAGAGCCAGAAGGATATTGACAAATTGTCGAATGCCCTTAGCAAACTGGCCGAGGAAGATCCTACTTTCCGCGTCCATACCGACGAAGAGAGCGGCCAAACCGTGATCAGCGGGATGGGTGAACTCCACTTGGAGATCATCATGGATCGTTTGAAACGGGAATTCAAGGTGGAATGTAACCAAGGTCGTCCGCAGGTGAACTACAAAGAAGCTATTACCGCCAGTCTGGAGCACCGTGAGGTGTTTAAAAAGCAAACCGGTGGTCGTGGTAAGTTTGCCGATATTTATGTGAAAATCGGACCTGTTGACGAAGGGAAAGCTGGTCTCCAGTTCGAAAACGACATCAAAGGCGGTAACATTCCCCGTGAATACATCCCATCGGTAGAGAAAGGTTTCAAAGAAGCCATGAAAAACGGTGTGTTGGCCGGTTACGAAGTGGAAAACCTCAAAGTATCGTTGTTTGACGGTTCTTTCCACCCTGTTGACTCCGACTCGTTGTCGTTTGAAATCTGTGCGCGTCAGGCATTCCGCGAGGCCAGTAAAAAAGCCAAGCCGGTGCTTCTTGAACCTATCATGCGCGTAGAGGTGGTAACTCCAGAAGATTACATGGGCGATATCATCGGCGACTTCAACAAACGTCGCGGCCAGGTGGAAGGCATGGAATCGAAAGCAGGTGCCCGTGTCATCAAGGCCAAAGTACCTTTGGCCGAAATGTTCGGTTATGTGACCGCACTGCGTACCATTTCTTCAGGTAGGGCCACTTCGTCAATGGAATTCCTGATGTACCAGGAAGTTCCAAAGACCATTGCTTTGGAAGTGTTGAAGGAAGCTAAAGGAAAAACAGAATTACTATAAAGAATCAAAACTCAATCATGAGCCAAAAAATTCGCATCAAACTGAAAAGTTACGATCATAACTTGGTTGATAAGTCAGCCGAGAAGATCGTGAAAACAGTTAAAACCACAGGTGCAGTAGTGAGCGGTCCCATACCGCTCCCTACCCATACCCGTGTTTTTACTGTATTGCGCTCCACCTTCGTGAACAAAAAGTCACGGGAACAGTTCCAGCTCGCTTCGTACAAGCGCCTGATCGACATCTACAGCTCAACCGCTAAGACCATCGATGCGCTGATGAAGTTGGAATTGCCCAGCGGGGTTGAAGTCGAAATCAAAGTGTGATAATCTTTTAATTATTAAACAATGCCAGGAATTATTGGAAAAAAAATCGGAATGACTTCCGTTTTCAGTGCCGATGGGAAAAATGTTCCATGCACTGTTATCGAAGCTGGTCCTTGCGTCGTGACCCAAGTCCGTACTTTGGAAAACGACGGGTATGAGGCTGTACAGCTGGCGTTTGACGACAAAAAAGAGAAAAACACTACCCAACCATTGATCGGCCATTTCAAAAAGGCCGGTACCACTCCAAAACGTAAGGTCGTGGAACTGAAAGGTTTCGATGCCGAGCTTAATTTGGGCGATGTGGTTACCGTTGACAGCCTTTTTGAAGCAGACGTTTTTGTGGACATCACCGGTGTCTCAAAAGGCAAGGGCTTTCAAGGGGTAGTGGACCGTCATGGATTTGGCGGTGTAGGCGGTCAAACGCACGGTCAGCACAACCGCGGGAGAGCTCCTGGATCTGTTGGTGCCTCATCGTTCCCTTCAAGGGTATTCAAAGGGATGAGGATGGCGGGTCGTACAGGTGGCGACAACGTGAAGGTCGAAAACTTGAGAGTGTTAAAAGTAATCCCCGAAAGCAACTTGATCATCGTTAAAGGGTCTGTACCGGGCGCTAAGGGTTCATATCTAATTATTGAGAAGTAATGGAACTGAACGTATTGAATATCAACGGTAAAGAAACCGGACGAAAAGTTGAACTTCCTGATTCAATTTTCGCAATCGAGCCAAACGACCACGCGATTTACCTCGATGTGAAGCAGTATTTGGCCAACCAACGCCAGGGAACTTCAAAATCGAAAGAACGCGGCGAGATATCGGGCAGTACCCGTAAGCTGAAAAAGCAGAAAGGTACCGGCGGTGCCCGTGCCGGCAGCATTAAGAATCCCCTATTCCGTGGCGGCGGCCGTATTTTCGGTCCCCGTCCTCGTAATTACGACTCTAAATTGAACCATAAACTTAAACAATTGGCCCGTCGTTCGGCCCTGGCTTACAAAGCGGCCAAAAACGCCATTGTGGTAGTGGAGGATTTCAGTTTCGAAGCTCCTAAGACCAAAGAATTCGTTGCCATTCAAAAGAATTTGAACCTGGTTGACGTGAAGTCGTTGCTGGTGCTTAAAGAGCATAACAAAAACATATACCTTTCCTCGCGCAACATCGAAAAAAGCAAAGTGATGGTGGTGAACGATTTGAACACCTACTGCATCATGAATGCCGGAACGCTTGTGTTGCTCGAAAGTTCGGTAGCCGAATTGGGTAACTTATTAAACGCTTAAGGAGGACCTCACAATGAATATTATCATTAAACCAATTGTCACTGAGAAACTGACCTCTTTGTCGGATAAATACAACCGTTACGGTTTCGTGGTTGCTAAAGATGCGAACAAGATCCAGATCAAAAAGGCAGTTGAGGAATTGTACAATGTGACTGTTGAGTCGGTCAACACATTGCGGACTCCGGGTAAAAACAAAACACGTTTTACCAAAGCAGGAATCATTCATGGGCGTGTTAACTCGGTTAAGCGTGCCCTGGTTACCTTGAAAGCAGGAGATAAGATTGATTTTTATAGCAATATCTAATTGAGATGGCAGTACGTAAATTAAAGCCCACTACACCGGGGCAGAGACACAAAATTATTGGCGCGTTTGACACGATTACATCGGGCACGCCAGAAAAGTCTTTATTGCAGCCTCTGAAAAAATCCGGCGGTCGTAACAACACCGGTAAAATGACCATGCGTTATATCGGAGGCGGTCATAAAAGAAAATACCGTGTAATCGACTTTAAACGTAATAAGGACGGTGTAACCGCCACAGTTGACTCAATCCAGTACGACCCTAACCGCAGTGCCCGTATTGCGTTATTGGTGTACGCTGATGGCGAAAAAAGGTATATTCTTGCACCCAACGGATTGCAAGTGGGCCAACAAGTCCTTTCCGGCGCCGGCGTAGCTCCCGAATTGGGCAATGCGCTTCCGCTTGGTGAAATACCCCTTGGTACCATTGTCCACAACATTGAGCTCCGTCCCGGACAAGGAGGTATCATGGCCCGCAGTGCAGGCTCTTTTGCCCAGCTAGCTGCTCGTGATGGAAATTACGCCGTTATCAAATTGCCTTCTGGCGAAACCAGGATGATCCTTACCTCTTGCCGCGCCACTGTTGGTGCCGTAGGCAACTCCGACCACGCCCTCGAGAAATCGGGCAAAGCAGGTCGTTCCCGTTGGTTGGGCCGTCGTCCTCGTGTTCGTGGTGTGGTAATGAACCCTGTCGATCACCCCATGGGTGGTGGCGAAGGTCGTGCTTCCGGCGGTCACCCAAGATCCCGTAAGGGTCTGTTGGCCAAAGGTTACAAAACACGTCATCCTAAAAAGGGTTCAAGCAAGTACATTCTTGAAAGAAGGAAAAAGTAATCGGTTAATTTGAGAACATTATGAGCAGATCGTTAAAAAAAGGCCCATATATCAACTTTAAGCTTGAGAAAAAAGTATTGAGCTTAAACGAGAGTGGCAAAAAATCGGTGGTGAAAACTTGGGCCAGGGCGTCGATGATTTCGCCCGATTTTGTGGGACACACCATTGCTGTCCACAACGGCAACAAATTCATCCCCGTGTATGTCACCGAAAACATGGTAGGCCACAAGTTGGGCGAGTTTGCGCCTACCCGTACTTTCCGCGGTCATGGCGGTAACAAGAAAAAGTAAGCCCTGCATTGTTAATTTGAAAAAAAAGTAAAAATGGGTGCAAGAAAAAGAATAGCTGCCGAAAAAGCCAAAGAGGACCGTAAGAGTTTGGCTTTTGCTTCGCTGCGAAACGTTCCTACATCGCCCCGGAAAATGCGCCTTGTGGCCGATATGATCCGTGGTAAAGAGGTGAGCGAGGCTCTTAACCTGTTGCGTTTCTCTACCAAGGAAGCCTCAGGTCGTGTCGAAAAACTATTGTTGTCTGCTATCGCTAACTGGAAAGGTAAGAACGAAGGGGTTCGCATGGAAGATGCAAATCTGTACGTGAAGACCATTTATGTTGATGGCGGTCGTATCCTGAAACGATTGAGGCCAGCCCCGCAAGGCCGTGCCCACAGGATCCGCAAGAGATCGAACCACGTGACAATTCATGTTGATAGCAAAGTTTCTAACGAAGTTAAATAAGCTGGCTAGATGGGACAAAAAGTTAATCCTATAAGTAACAGGTTAGGCATCATCCGTGGATGGGATTCTAACTGGTTTGGCGGAAACAACTATGGTGACAAAATTGTTGAGGACACCAAAATCCGCAAATATTTGAACGCTCGTCTGGCTAAAGCTAGTTTGTCGCGTATCGTTATCGAGCGGACCCTGAAATTGGTAACCATTACGGTGTACACTGCCCGTCCGGGCATCATTATCGGTAAAGGTGGCCAAGAGGTTGACAAGCTCAAGGAAGAGTTGAAAAAGATCACCGACAAGGAGGTCCAAATCAACATCTTTGAAGTAAAACGCCCCGAGCTCGACGCTATTATCGTGGCAAATAACATTGCCCGCCAGCTCGAAGGCCGTATCGCTTACCGTCGTGCCATTAAAATGGCTATCGCAAGCACCATACGCATGGGTGCCGAAGGTATCAAGATCCAAATTGCCGGACGTTTGAACGGTGCCGAGATGGCTCGTACCGAAATGTACAAAGAAGGTCGTACCCCTTTGCACACGTTGCGTGCCGATATCGACTTTGCAAAGGCCGAGGCGCTTACCAAAATGGGTCTTTTGGGGATCAAAGTATGGATCTGCAAAGGCGAGGTGTACGGAAAACGTGATCTTTCGCCAAACGTAGGCCAAACTGCCAAAGAACCACGCAAAATGGGCGGCGGTAAAAAGAGAAAAAAGTAATCATGCGTTAACCGTAAATTGTTTCAGGAACGATGTTACAACCGAAAAAAGTAAAATACAGAAGGATGCAGAAAGGCCGCATGAAGGGCATAGCCCATCGCGGTCATGAGCTGGCTTTCGGCTCGTTCGGCATCAAAGCCTTGCAAAGCAAATGGATCACCGGGAGGCAAATCGAAGCTGCCCGTGTTGCTGTAACACGCTACATGCAACGTCAAGGTCAAATCTGGATCCGTATCTTCCCCGACAAACCAATTACCAAAAAGCCTGCCGAAGTGCGTATGGGTAAAGGTAAAGGTGCTCCCGAAGGGTTTGTGGCACCAGTCACGCCAGGTCGTATCCTTATTGAATGCGACGGCGTACCCTACGAAGTGGCTAAAGAAGCATTGCGTCTGGCTGCGCAAAAGCTTCCGGTAACCACTAAGTTTATTGTGAGAAGGGATTATGTTGAATCTTCAAACGTTTAAGAATGATGAAAACGTCAGAAATCAGGGAAATGTCCATTAAGGAAATCGAGGAAAAGATCGAACTTGAGCGTGCTGAGCTTGATCGGCTTAAGCTCAACCATGTGGTATCGCCTTTGGAAAACCCTATGAAGATCCGGTACACCCGTCGCAATGTTGCGCGTTTATTGACCATCTTGAGTCAAAAAAAGGCAAATTAATAATTTAATGGTAAGGAAGAATGGAAACCAGAAACCTCAGAAAAGAACGTATAGGTGTGGTCGTCAGTAACAAGATGGACAAATCTGTGGTTGTGGCAGTGGAAATCAGGGAAAAACACCCTATCTATGGTAAATTCGTAAAGAAGACCAAAAAATTCCATGCTCACGACGAGGAGAACACCTGTCAAATCGGCGACACGATCCGTATTATGGAGACTCGCCCCTTGAGCAAGACAAAGCGTTGGAGATTAGTTGAAATCATTGAAAGAGTGAAATAACCATGATACAGCAAGAATCCAGACTGAACGTGGCCGACAACAGTGGAGCCAAAGAAGTATTGTGCATTCGGGTGCTCGGAGGAACCGGCAAACGTTATGCACGTATCGGCGACCGTATCGTTGTAACCGTAAAGAGCGCACTGCCTTCAAGCGACATGAAAAAAGGTACCGTCACCAAGGCAGTGGTGGTACGAACCAAAAAAGAAACAAGACGTGCCGACGGTTCTTATATCCGTTTCGATGACAACGCTTGTGTATTGATCAACAATACCGGCGATATGCGCGGGACCCGTATTTTCGGTCCTGTGGCCCGCGAACTCCGTGATGGTTACATGAAGATCGTATCGTTGGCGCCCGAAGTGCTTTAATCAATTCAAACGATTACTGAAATGACTAAATTACATATTAAAAAAGGCGACATCGTGGTTGTGAATGCCGGCGAGAACAGAGGCCAGGAAGGCAAAGTACTCGAGGTATTCCCCGCAAAGCAACGTGCGATCGTGGAGGGTGTGAACATGGTGAGCAAACACACAAAACCCAATGCAGCCAACCCCCAGGGTGGCATCATTAAGCAGGAAGCTCCTATTCACATATCAAACCTTAACGTGAAGGATCCTAAAACCGGTAAAGGTACCCGTATCGGCCGGAAGTTGAATGACAAAGGCAAACTTGTTCGTTATTCTAAAAAATCAGGGGAGGAGATTAAGTGATGAGCTACACACCAGCATTAAAGAAACAATACAAGGAACAAATCGTGGTAAACCTCCAGAAGGAGTTTGGCTACAGCACTGTCATGCAAGTTCCAAAGCTCGAGAAAATCGTGATTAACTCAGGTATCGGCGGTGCCGTTGCCGACAAGAAGTTGGTTGATGTGGCCTCGAACGAGCTGACGGCCATCACCGGTCAAAAACCTGTGGCCTGTTTGTCGAAAAAAGATATTTCGAACTTTAAATTGCGTCGTAAAATGCCTATTGGCGTTCGTGTGACCTTGCGCCGTGACAAAATGTACGAGTTTATGGAGCGTTTGATCCGCGTGGCTCTGCCCCGTATCCGCGACTTCAAAGGCATCGAGAGCAAACTTGACGGACGTGGCAACTACACTTTGGGTATCACCGAGCAGATTATTTTTCCTGAAATAAATATTGACGGCATTACCAAAATAATGGGTATGAATATTACCTTTGTGACCTCCGGAAAAACGGATGAAGAAGCGTATGCTTTATTAAGGGAATTCGGAATGCCTTTTAAAAATCTAAAAAAGAACTAGTTATATGGCTAAGGAATCAATGAAGGCCCGTGAAGTGAAAAGGGCCAAACTGGTTGCCAAATATGCTGAGAAACGTGCGAAGTTGAAAGCTGAAGGTGATTTCGTTGGGTTGCAGTTGTTGCCCAAGAATGCTTCGCCCGTTCGCATGCACAACCGTTGCAAACTTACTGGCCGCCCCAAGGGGTATATGCGCCAGTTTGGCATTTCAAGGATCCAATTCCGTGAAATGGCTTCGGCTGGGCTTATTCCAGGAGTGAAAAAGGCAAGCTGGTAATTTTATTTGCACATATTAAGTGTTAAATATTGTTCCGATCCGTCGGAATCAATTTAATCTTTTTTTAAATGACAGATCCAATAGCAGATTTCCTGACACGTATCAGGAACGCCATCATGGCTCGCCACAAAGTGGTCGAAATACCTGCGTCGAACTTAAAAAGGGAAATGACAAAGATCCTTTTCGACAAAGGTTACATCCTCAATTATAAATTTATTGAGGACAACAAACAGGGCATCATCAAGATTGCCCTGAAATATGATCAGGCTTCAAAAGCCCCCGCCATCAAGGTTCTGACCCGTATCAGTACCCCTGGTTTGCGCCAGTACACAGGGTATCGTGAGTTACCGCGCGTCCTCAATGGGTTAGGTATCGCCATTTTGTCTACTTCAAAAGGCGTAATGACCGACAAAGAGGCCCGTGTACAGCAAATAGGCGGTGAAGTATTGTGTTACGTATATTAATCATTGGAGGAAGTAAAAATGTCAAGGATAGGAAAATTACCCATCAAATTGCCCTCTGGTGTTAGCGTAACCTTAAAAGGGGACACTGTGACCGTGAAAGGTCCAAAAGGTGAACTTACCCAGCAAATTAACCCTGAAATTTCTGTATCGGTTGAAGATGGTAACGTTGTGGTTACCCGTCCTTCTGATGAGAAACAACATAGGTCGATGCACGGCCTATACCGTGCCTTGATCAACAATATGGTGGTAGGCGTGTCTCAGGGATTTGAGAAAAAACTTGAGCTAGTAGGTGTTGGTTACCGTGCCGCCAATACAGGTCAGATCCTCGAATTGTCTTTGGGCTATTCGCACCCGATTCACATTCAGTTGCCGCCCGAGGTAAAAGTAGAGGCTCAAACAGACCGTAAAAGTAACCCAATCATTACTTTGCAAAGTGCCGACAAGCAGTTGTTAGGTTTGGTGTGTGCGAAGATTCGTTCGTTGCGTAAACCGGAACCTTACAAAGGCAAAGGGGTACGCTTTGTGGGTGAAGTTGTTCGTCGCAAAGCTGGTAAGTCTGCTAAAGTTTAATGTTTAAAAATTGGAGTTATGGCTTTTTCTAAAATAGAGCGCAGATTAAAAATCAAAAAGCGTATCCGCAAAAACGTTGTGGGTACGCCTGAAAGACCCCGTATGTCCGTATTCCGTAGCAACAAGCAAATTTCCGTACAAATCATTGACGATTCAAAGGGAACCACGCTTGTGTCCGCTTCATCACTTGTAAAGGATATCAGCGGGCAGAGCGGAACCAAAACCGATAAGGCTGCATTGGTTGGTAAATTAATTGCCGAAAAAGCACTTAGTGCCGGCATCAGTCAAGTGGTGTTCGACCGTAACGGATACTTGTACCATGGAAGGGTTAAACAATTGGCCGATGCTGCACGCGAAGCCGGTCTTAAATTCTAACAATTATGGCAGAAAATATAAAACCAGTAAGAACAAATAACGACCTTGAACTGAAAGACAGGTTGGTGGCCATCAATCGTGTCACCAAAGTCACAAAGGGTGGTAGAACATTTAGCTTCTCTGCTATCGTGGTTGTTGGAAACGAAAAAGGCATTGTGGGCTGGGGCCTTGGCAAAGCCGGCGAGGTTACTGCAGCGATAGCCAAAGGCGTTGAGGCCGCCAAGAAGAACTTGGTAAAGGTGCCTGTTTACAAAGGCACTATCCCCCACGAACAAGAGGCTCGTTTCGGAGGTGCACAAGTATTCATGAAGCCTGCATCCCATGGTACCGGTGTAAAAGCTGGTGGTGCGATGCGTGCGGTACTTGAAAGTGTAGGAGTGACCGATGTGTTGGCAAAATCAAAAGGTTCGTCCAATCCGCACAACTTGGTAAAGGCAACCATTGCCGCATTGGCCGAGATGCGGGACCCCCGTACCGTTGCCAGCCATAGAGGTATTAGCGTAGACAAAGTGTTTAACGGTTAATTGGTTTATTTGTTATGGCTAAAATTAAAATTACCCAGGTTAGGAGCAAGATTGGTTCTACCAAAAGACAAAAATTGACTTTGGCAGCCCTTGGTCTTAAAAGGATCAGTGCAACCGTTGAACATGAAGCAACCCCAAGTATCTTGGGAATGGTTGCAAAAGTACAACACTTGGTTGTTGTAGAGAAATAATTACTATTTAACGCATTATCGAAACAGTTATGGAACTACATAATTTGAGACCCGCTGAAGGTTCTGTGAAAAACAGGAAAAGAATCGGACGCGGTGAGGGTTCCGGCCATGGTGGGACTTCTACACGTGGCCATAAAGGTGCCAAGTCGCGTTCGGGTTATTCGAAGAAATTTGGTTTTGAAGGGGGGCAAATGCCGTTGCAACGTAGGTTGCCCAAGTTCGGGTTTAATAACATGAACCGCAAAGAGTATAAAGCTATTAATATTGAAGTGCTTCAAACACTCGCCGAGAGGACCGGGGTGTCGGCTATCGATCCTACCGTGTTGCTGAATGCCGGTTTGGTTGGTAAAAACGACTTGGTGAAAATTCTCGGAAATGGTACCCTGACCACCAAACTTGACGTGAAAGCGCATGCTTTCTCTAAGACGGCTCAGGCTGCCATTGAAGCAGTCAGTGGAACCGCCGTAAAACTGTAATTGAATGAAACTAATTGAGACCATTCGGAACATTTGGAAAATTGAGGATCTGAAAACCCGGATCCTCACCACTTTGGGTTTTTTGTTGGTTTACCGACTTGGATCGTTTGTGGTGTTGCCGGGTATTGATCCGACCATGTTGAACAACTTGAAGGATCAGACCAGTAAAGGTGTGATGGGATTGTTGGACATGTTCTCGGGCGGTGCGTTTTCAAACGCATCTGTTGTTGCCCTGGGGATCATGCCGTACATTTCAGCTTCAATTGTGGTTCAGCTTTTGGGCATTGCCGTTCCGTACTTCCAACGCCTTCAGCGTGAGGGCGAGAGTGGTCACCGAAAAATTAACCAAATCACCCGTTATCTGACCGTAGTTATTTTGATTCTTCAAGGTATCGCCTATATGGCCAACCTGAAGGCTCAGATCCCTGCAGAGGCTTTTGTGGTTGGGTTTGACAGTATGTTATTCAAGGTGACCTCGATTGTATTGCTTGCTGCCGGCACTATGTTTGTGATGTGGTTGGGTGAAAGGATTACCGACAGAGGTATTGGCAACGGTATTTCGCTGATCATCATGATCGGTATTATTGCCCGATTGCCACATTCCGCCACTGCCGAATTGTTGTCGCGGTTAAGTCCCGGTAATGTCGGTGGTCCAGTGATGTTGCTGATCGAGTTGGTGATTCTGTTTTTTGTGTTTGTAGGAACTATTATGTTGGTTCAGGGCACAAGAAGGATTCCCGTTCAGTACGCAAAACGGATTGTTGGCAATAAACAAATAGGAGGCGTGCGTCAGTATATCCCGCTGAAAGTAAATGCGGCCGGTGTGATGCCTATCATTTTTGCACAGGCAATTATGTTTATCCCTATTACGATTGCCGGTTTTGTGGACAGTGAGAGCAGTACAAGTGCTTTAGCTGTTGTGTTTGGCGATTTTACAGGGTTTTGGTATAATTTTACTTTTGCGCTTCTTATTATTTTATTTACTTATTTCTATACTGCCATTACGGTGAATCCGACTCAAATGGCCGAGGATATGAAACGCAACGGGGGATTTATTCCCGGCGTGAAACCTGGGCGGAAAACAGTCGAATTTATCGATTCGGTGATGTCTAAAATTACCCTTCCAGGGTCGGTGTTTTTGGCATTGGTTGCCATTCTTCCTGCATTTGCAATGCTTGCAGGTGTGGAAAGCTCATTTGCGCAATTTTATGGCGGAACATCATTGTTGATCTTAGTAGGGGTGGTTCTTGATACTTTACAGCAAATCGAAAGTCATTTGTTGATGAGACATTATGATGGTCTGCTGAAAAGCGGGAGGATTAAAGGACGTACCGCAGGCGGTGGAGGAATGTATTAATTGGAGAGGGTTAAACAGTTACAATGGTTTATCTTAAGACTGAGGAGGAGATAGAAATCCTGCGCCAAAGCAATCTTTTAGTTGCAAGAACATTGGGTGAGCTGGCGCGTTGGGTAAGGCCCGGGATAACCACGCTGGAACTGGATAGAATAGCCGAGACTTACATTCGGGATAATGGGGGTATACCTGGTTTCTTAGATTATCAAGGGTACCCCAATACCCTTTGTACTTCCGTGAACGAGCAAGTGGTTCATGGTATTCCTAATAAAATGCCGTTGAAAGACGGAGATGTCGTATCGATTGATTGTGGAGTGGTTTTTAATGGTTTTTATGGCGATTCGGCTTACACTTTTGAAATTGGCGAAGTTGCCCCGGAAACCAGAAATTTGTTGAAGACGACAAAAGAATCGCTTTACAAAGGAATCGAGAAAGCTGTGGTTGGAAATAGATTGGGTGATATTGGTTCTGCCATCCAACAATACACTGAAAGTCGTGGCTATTCGGTGGTTCGTGAAATGGTTGGCCATGGGGTGGGGCGTAATTTGCATGAGGCTCCCGAGGTCCCTAATTACGGAAAATCAGGGCAAGGCAGTAAGCTTGTTGAAGGAATGGTCATTGCAATTGAACCAATGATCAATCAGGGCAAGCGGAACATTGTTCAGGAGAAGGACGGGTGGACAATCCGGACTGCCGACCGGCAAGTGTCGGCACATTTTGAACATACTGTGGCTGTTAGGAAGGGAAAGGCGGATATTTTATCAAGTTTTGTTTTTGTGGAAGAAGTATTATCTTTGCAGTCTGAAAAATAAAAGGTTAGCTAACATATGCCAAAACAATCCTCAATAGAGCAAGACGGTACCATCATAGAGGCTTTATCCAATGCCATGTTTCGTGTGGAATTGGAGAATGGCCACATTATCACGGCACATATTTCCGGTAAGATGCGTATGCATTATATCAAAATATTGCCAGGCGATAAAGTCAAAGTAGAAATGTCGCCTTACGATTTGACCAAAGGTAGAATCAGTTACAGATATAAATAAAAAATCATCTGACATGAAAGTTAGAGCATCCATCAAGAAACGTAGCGAAGACTGCAAAATTGTACGCAGGAAAGGTCGCTTGTACGTGATCAACAAGAAAAATCCAAAATTTAAACAACGTCAAGGATAAAAGAATTTAATTATGGCAAGAATTGTCGGAGTTGATTTACCCGTCAACAAAAGAGGTGAAGTTGCTCTTACTTACATTTATGGTATCGGTAGGAGCAGGTCGCTTAAAATACTTGAAAAAGCCGGCGTTGACCGGAATACCAAAGTAAAAGACTGGAATGATGCCCAATTAGGGGCAATCAGGGAAATCATCGGATCAGAATTTAAAGTAGAAGGTGAATTGCGTTCTGAGGTTCAATTGAATATCAAGCGATTGATGGATATTGGCTGCTACCGTGGCATTCGTCACCGTTTGGGCTTACCTTTGCGCGGTCAATCGACCAAAAATAATGCGCGTACCCGTAAAGGAAAGAAGAAAACTGTTGCCAATAAGAAGAAAGCCACTAAATAATCATTGAACCATGGCGAAGAAACCAGTTACTCAGAAAAAAAAGGTAGTTAAAGTGGAGGCTTTAGGACAAGCCCATATCCACTCATCTTTCAATAATATCATTATTTCATTGTGCAACGGAAGCGGAGAAGTCATCAGTTGGTCGAGTGCCGGCAAAATGGGCTTTAAGGGTTCTAAAAAGAACACACCTTATGCAGCCCAGACTGCGGCGGCCGATTGTGCCAAAGTGGCTTATGACTTAGGTTTGCGCAAGGTGAAAGTATATGTGAAGGGACCAGGTAACGGTCGTGAATCGGCTATCCGTTCTATCCATACAACGGGCATCGAAGTGACCGAAATCGTTGACGTAACCCCGTTGCCACACAATGGTTGCCGTCCTCCCAAACGCAGAAGAGTTTAATTTCAACTAGTTATTAACCATAAATTGGCGGTTTTGAGTGTTGAATTATGGATGATTATAAACAAACCTCTCTATAATCTCGCGGCACATATTCATAGTTCAAAATCAATAATTTAAAATCAAAAATTTAGAAGAATGGCTAGATATATTGGTCCCAAAACAAAAATCGCCCGTAAATTTGGTGAAGCCATTTACGGTAGTGACAAGGCTTTCGAAAAGAAAAATTACCCTCCTGGACAACACGGTCTAAACCGTCGTAAGAAAACCAGTGAGTACGGTTTGCAGCTTAAAGAAAAGCAAAAGGCGAAATATACTTATGGTGTGCTGGAACGCCAATTCCGTAATATTTACGAGAAAGCACAGCGTAGCAAAGGTGTAACCGGTGAGGTGTTGCTTGGCCTGTTGGAATCACGTCTTGATAACGTCGTGTTCCGTTTGGGCATTGCCCCCACGCGCGCCGCTGCTCGTCAATTGGTGACTCACCGTCACATTGTATTGGACGGTGAAGTGGTAAACATTCCCTCACTTCAGGTGAAGCCCGGACAAATAGTAGGCGTTCGGGAGAAATCAAAGTCTCTGGAAGTGATAACCAACTCTATTGGCGGCAGTGGCTCACGCTATAGCTGGCTTGAGTGGGACACCCACACTAAAAGCGGTAAATTCTTGAACGTACCGGAAAGAACTGACATCCCTGAGTCTATCAAAGAACAGTTGATCGTTGAATTGTACTCTAAATAATTGATTCTTATGGCAATATTAGCATTTCAAAAACCCGACAAAGTTATTTTGCTGGAATCGGACGATAAATTTGGTCGATTCGAATTTCGTCCTCTTGAGCCCGGCTATGGTATAACCGTTGGAAATGCCTTAAGAAGAATTTTGTTGTCCTCATTGGAGGGGTACGCCATTACAAGTATGAAGATTGAAGGAGTTGATCATGAATTCAGCACCGTTCCCGGTGTGATTGATGATGTAACCGATATCATCTTAAACTTGAAAAAAACACGTTTCAAAAAGCTGAGTGAAGATGTGGACGGTGAGAAATTTACCGTAAACATTAGCGGTGCCGATGCATTCAGGGCCGGCGATCTGAACCAATTCATGACTGGGTTCAAAGTGCTGAACCCGGAATTGGTGATTGCCCGTATGAATCCGGAAGCCAATTTGCATATAACGCTGACCATTCAAAAGGGCAGGGGATATGTGCCAGCAGATGAGAACCGTCAGGTAGAATCGGAAATTGGAGTCATCGCCATCGATTCTATTTATACGCCTATCAGAAACGTGAAGTATTCGGTGGAAAACTACCGTGTGGAGCAAAAAACCGACTACGAGAAGCTGATTATTGAAATCTCATCTGACGGTTCAATCCATCCTAAAGATGCATTGAAAGAAGCTGCCAAGATTTTGATTTATCACTTCATGCTGTTCTCCGATGAAAAGATCACATTGGATACCGACGAGAAATTCGGCAGTGAGGAGTTTGATGAGGAAGTATTGCATATGCGTCAATTGTTGAAGACCAAGTTGGTAGACATGGATCTCTCAGTGCGTGCGTTGAACTGTTTGAAGGCTGCCGATGTGGAAACATTGGGCGAGTTGGTTACTTTCAACCGCAACGATTTGTTAAAGTTCAGAAACTTTGGAAAAAAGTCGCTTACCGAGTTGGATGACTTATTGCAGACTTTAAACTTAAGTTTTGGGATGGATACCGCAAAGTATAAATTAGATAAGGAATAATCGCGATGAGACATAGAAAGAAGATTAACCATTTAGGAAGGACCAGCTCGCACCGCAAGGCGATGTTGTCCAACATGGCTAATTCGTTGATTTTGCATAAGCGCATCAAAACTACTGTGGCCAAAGCCAAGGCTTTGCGCATGTATGTAGAGCCTTTGATCAACAAAACCAAAAACCTCACCACCGTGGAAGAGAAGACCCATGCACAACGTGTGGTTTTTAGCTACTTACACAATAAATTTGCGGTGAAGGAACTTTTTGGCGAAGTGGCCGACAAAGTGGCCAGCCGTCCCGGCGGGTATACACGTATCCTAAAACTGGGCGCTAGGGTTGGTGATGCAGCTGAAATGTGTTTGATTGAGCTGGTGGATTACAACGAAAACATGTTGGGGACACCAAAAGCTACCGATGAGAAAAAGAAAACGACACGTCGTAGCCGTTCTAAAAAGGTAGAAGGCGCTGCTAAAGCTGAAGAATCTGCATCCGCTTCTGAAAACTAATTAATAAAAAGAAGGAGGGACGGTTGGTTTCCTCCTCTTTTTAGACCTAACAAAAGGGATAAAGGTTTTTCTTTATTCCTTTTTTTTTGACTTGAATTTACTCTTCTAACATAAACAATTCTAACGATTATGGGACAAATTGCTAATGTACATGCCCGCGAGATCCTTGATTCGCGTGGCAATCCGACCATTGAAGTCGAAGTGACGCTTGAAAGCGGTATCATGGGCCGTGCTGCGGTTCCCAGTGGAGCTTCTACCGGTGAAAACGAGGCCCTGGAACTTCGCGACGGCGATAAAGGCCGTTACCTTGGTAAAGGTGTGTTGAAAGCCGTGGAGAACGTAAACAACATCATCGGGCCTGCTTTGGTGGGGTACAGTGTGTTGGATCAGGTCGGTGTTGACAAGAAAATGTTGGAGATGGACGGTACCAAGACCAAAAGTAAATTGGGTGCCAATGCTATCTTAGGCGTTTCGTTGGCTACTGCCCGTGCCGCTTCTGAATATCTGGGTATTCCTTTGTATCGTTATATCGGTGGAACCAATGCCAAAACATTGCCGGTTCCTATGATGAACATTATCAACGGAGGTTCACACTCTGATGCGCCTATTGCATTCCAGGAGTTCATGATCCGTCCGGTTGGTGCAAAAAGTTTCCGTGAAGGTTTGCGTATGGGTGCTGAGGTTTTCCATAGCCTTAAAAAAGTATTGCATGACCGCAATCTTAGCACTGCGGTAGGCGACGAAGGTGGTTTCGCTCCAGCATTGAAGGGTACCGAAGATGCGTTGGAAAGCATTATTGAAGCAATCAAGAAAGCAGGTTACAAACCAGGTCGTGCTTCAGAAGGCGGTGACGTGTCAATAGGTTTGGACTGTGCCGCTTCTGAGTTCTTCAAAGATGGTATTTACGATTACTCAAAATTTGAAGGTCCTAACGGCAAGAAATTGACTGTTGACCAGCAAGTTGAGTTTATGGCCGAATTGGTTGCTAAATATCCTATCGACTCTATCGAGGACGGTTTCTCAGAAAACGATTGGGACGGTTGGGTAAAAGTAACCAAGAAACTGGGCGACAAAGTTCAGTTGGTGGGTGACGACTTGTTCGTAACCAACGTGGAATATTTGAAAAAAGGTATCGAGCTTGGTGCTGCCAACTCAATTCTTATTAAAGTAAACCAAATCGGTACGCTGACAGAGACGTTGGATGCCATTGAAATGGCCCACCGTGCTGGTTATACGTCAGTTACTTCGCACCGTTCGGGTGAAACCGAAGATTCTACTATTGCCGACATAGCGGTGGCTACCAACAGTGGTCAGATAAAAACCGGCTCGTTGAGCCGCTCTGACAGGATGGCCAAATACAACCAATTGCTTCGTATCGAAGAAGAATTGGGTGATTTGGCTATTTACGGCTATAAAAAAGTGCTGAAGAAGTAAGGCTTTGGAAGCAATTATAAAGAAGGGTGTCCGAGAATTTCGGACACCCTTTTCTTTTGTATCGAAGCCGACGAAACCGATAGGAATGATCAATAGTCTTGTTCCTTTTCCCATCTGTCATTTAAGTAATTGACCCTAATGGAGCTGAGGTAAAACGAAGGGTATTGTTTTTACAAACGTTTGTTTTTTTAGGGTAAATCGTTAAACAATGTTGTATTTTTTCTGTTTGATGTAATAACATAGCCTCTATCACTGCCCTGGGGAGCAGGAGAAATGGCAAATCTAAGTTTCAAAGTATAAATATTGGATCATGGATTACATTAAGGACAGATTGATCGAGATCGGCAGACCTAAAGCCGAACTGGTCAAAAAGCTCATTAAAGAACATGGTGACACGGCCATTCAGGAAATCACCATCGGGCAGGTGCTGGGGGGAATGAAGGGAATTGTTTCGTTGCTGACGTGCACATCAAAACTTGATCCAGAAGAAGGTATTCGTTTTCGCGGGTATTCAATTCCCGAGTTAAGGGCAAAATTGCCCAAGTTGCATCCCGAAGGGGAACCGTTGCCGGAGGGTTTGTTTTACTTGATGCTTTTGGGAGAACTGCCTGCCGACGCCGATGTGAAATTCATCAGCAGGCAATGGTCCGAGCGGTCGCAGCATATTCCTGACCACGCGTTTAAAGTGATCGATGCATTGCCGGTCACTGCTCACCCAATGATACAGTTCAACACGGCTATCTTGGCAATGTCCACTGAGTCCCAATTTCGTAAAGCCTATCAAGCCGGTATGGACAAACGAGATTATTGGGCGCCGATGTACGAAGGGGTGATGGATTTGATCAGTCGTTTGCCGGTCATAGCCGCTTATATTTATCGCAGGGTGAACCACAACAGCAATTTTATAGCGCCTGATGCATCGCTTGACTGGGCTGGGAATTTGGCACATATGATGGGGTTTGATTCAGAAGAGGTGAAAAACCTGATGCGCTTATACATGGTGATACATGCAGATCACGAAGGCGGAAACGTATCGGCGCACGCGACCCATTTGGTCGGATCGGCTTTGTCGAACCCATATTATAGTTTTTCCGCAGGGATGAACGGGTTGGCGGGACCTTTGCATGGAATGGCCAATCAGGATGTAATGGTATGGATACAAAAAATGCTGAAGGAACTGGGAACCGACAGCCCGTCAAAAGACCAAATCCGCCAGTATGCTATTGATACCCTAATTGCGGGACAGATAATACCTGGTTATGGTCATGCTGTATTACGAAAGACCGATCCGCGGTTTACCGTGCAACTTGATTTTGCAAACAAGTACATTCCCAATGCGCCGCTCATCAACGTGGTGCGTAGCATCTATGAAGTAGTGCCCGACGTGTTGGGCACCACAGGGAAGGTAAAAAACCCCTGGCCCAACGTGGATGCCATTTCCGGTTCGTTGTTGACAAGCTATGGGATTACCGACTTTTCGGTTTACACAATGCTTTTTGGAGTATCGCGGGCACTGGGCGTACTAACGCAATTGGTTTGGGACCGTTTGTACGGATTGCCGATTGAACGTCCGAAATCACAAAATCTTCAGTGGTTTATTGAAAAGGCAGGCTTAAATAGCTAAACAGTATCTGATGTATTGAACCACCCATCATTTTGCCTGTGGCCAAATAGGTGGTTTGTTTATCCCGCATGTTGGTATAACAGAAGGGAATGCCTCTGAGGGGAATGTGACCGGGAGAAACCTAATTGGCCAAATTGTTTCAATAAGAGGGTATGTGCCGGGCTTCACCATTTATGGGTGTTGGAGAGGCCCAGCATTTAAAATAGAGAACCGATAGGTTCATATGACTAACGACAGAATTTGAATATCCAGCGAAAACAAGACCTTCAAAAGTGAGGTCTGTCTCTCTTGTTTGTGGATGCCGGCCGTAAGATTATTCTGGCACCAAGGCACGGTTATTTGCCAGATGATGGTACTAGGGAAGAATTGTATCATTTTTCTTCTGCCCGATTTTTGGGGAATATAACGGTTTAATGCTGATGCTTACGGGGATGTACACCCCATTGCCTTTTGCGCCGACCATTGCACACCACATTTATTTTTCTCAAAATGTTGGCCTTGGTGGCTTTTTTCTTATTTTAGAAAGTTTTTACATTTCAACTCGCCGATGTTTTCTTGCCAAACGACTATTCTGACTGTTTTTTTGTTTTTGTGCTTCACCGATGGCCTGTTTGCCGGACAATCCTATTCGTGGAGGCAGCGGCAATTTACAATCAATGATGGATTGTCGAGCAATAAGGTGACTTGCTTACTTCAAGATAGCAGAGGGTATCTTTGGATCGGAACCGAAGATGGTCTTAACAGATACGATGGCAACCGGATCACCGTGTACCGGCATGGTATTGAACAGGTGCACAGTATCTCTGATAACTTTGTCCAAGTTATTTGCGAATCGTCTACAGGTGACATTTGGGTGGGGACACGTTATGGGGGCATAAGTATATGGAACAGGCAAACAGAGCAATTTGAGCATATACAGCGTGTGGCAAACGATCCGAATTCGTTGCCCGAAAATGAAGTATGCGGTCTTTTGGAGGCCGGGAATGGAGATATGTGGGTGAAAACCCGATCGTATATCGCCAAACTATCGTCCGACGACAAGCAAATAAAAGCTTTTGGGCATTATTCCAATGTGTTCAAGTCCGATTTTGCTTATAATTATCCGCTGTATCCGCTTGATAACGACAAAATATTGTTGGGTACCAAAGATGGGCTAAATCTGTTTGATCCTGCAGGGTCGTTATTTGTACGTATCCGTATGGGCAATGAGCCTTCGGAGGTTTTTCAGGAGGCAGTGACCGACATTGTTGCCATGGGGGATCGGATTCTGGTGGCTTCCGACAAAGGGCTCCACTGGTACGATCCTCATGAACACGTACTTTTGCCCTTCCCTTCCAATGGGCAAACACAACTCGTCGGCCAGATAAAACTGTTTAATGCCGACAATGACCATGTATGGGTGGGATGTGGCAGTGGCATTATCAAGTTGGATAAAAATGGTAACAGCCAAACTCATTTGGTCAAGTTTAGCATGGGGGGGATAACCGATCGGGTCACCGATTTGATCGAAGACAAAAGCGGTATTGTTTGGGTTGGGACCCAATTCAATGGACTTTTTAAGATTGATTCGCACCCTTCGCGTTTTCAATCAATCGATGCCAGTGTATTGGGCTTGAGCCCCAAGGGTAGCTTAAATGTAACCTCGCTTCTTTATTATGCCCCAAACCAGATGTGGCTTGGGGTACAAGGTAAAGGGCTGTTGGTATACGACCGGAAGACGGGTCGGGTGCAGATAATGGAAGTGCAAAAAGAAAAAGGCTCGCAGCCGATTGACGTGACTGCGCTGTTTGCCGACCATAATTCCGATGTATGGATCGGGACGAATCAGGGTATTTTTAAATATTTAGCCGGGAAAAAACAGATTGTCGCATTCAATTATGGCGATAACAAAGAATTTGCCACCTTGTTGCAGGAGAACGACGTACGATCGATTGCCGAAGATCAGGACCATAATATATGGATTGCGACCAACTTTGGGCTTTACAAATACAATGGGAAGAGTATCGAGAGCTTTTTCAGCGATCCTGATTACCCCAACACCCTAAGCCATGACGAAGTCAATTGTTTGCTGGTCGATTCGGACAATGTCCTGTGGGTCGGTACGCGGAAGGGATTGGATCGGGTTTCGCAATCGGGCAGGAAGATTGAGCGCATGATTCATTCCAATCCTCAAATGAATGCTTTGCTTAACGATTTTATCCTGTCGATGGCCCAGGATGAAAAAGGGGACATTTGGATTGGTACGCGAAAGGGATTGGCACGTTTAAATAAAGCTACCCGAAACTTTAAGATCTATTCAGCGGCCGACGGCTTGGTTAACGATGTGGTGAACGGGATATTGTGCGACCATTTAAACCGTGTTTGGATCAGCACTAATTTTGGGATTTCGTGCGTGATCGACAACTTGGTCGTCAACTTCACCATTGATGACGGTTTGTCGGGTTATGCGTTCAATCCTGGTGCCGTTCATTGCAATCTGAACGGGGAATTGTTTTTTGGGGGGTTTGGAGGTGTGAGTTATTTGGCCCCGGGAGTTATAGAGCTTAATAAGAAAATTCCGGGTGTCGTTATCCAAGGAGCCAGAGTATACAGCCGCGGAGAACTAAAGTCTCAACATCAGGGCGAATTAAGGGAGTTGTCGTTCAAGTATTTGAAAAATAGTACGCTGGAGGTTGATTTTGCCGCATTGGAATTTACCCAGCCACACCAAAACAGGTACCGGATTATGCTCGATGGATTTGATGAACGTTGGAGTGCACCCACTTCGAAAAATTCGGCGATATTTTCGAACCTTCCTCCGGGTGATTACACGTTGAAAGTAATGGCTTCGAACAATGACTTGGTATGGAATAATACGCCGGCCATCCTGAAAATATCCATTTCACCGCCTCTTTACCTATCGACGTATGCCATTGTTTTCTATTTTATTGCTGTTTTTGTACTTTTTCATGGCGTGGTGAACTATCGCATCCGCAGTTATAGAAAAGCTTATAAGAACTTACAGGAAAAAGCTGAAGACAAGACCAAACTGGAATTGCAGAAAGAGGCATTGGCCAGAACCCATAAAAGTCTGACCGATAGCATAAATTACGCTAAGCGGATTCAGGAAAGGATGTTGTTTTCCGAAGATGCCGTAAAAAGGCTTTTACCCGAATCGTTCATCTACTATAGGCCAAAAGATATTGTAAGTGGTGATTTTTATTATTTCTATGCCCGTGAAAACAAGTTGATTGTGGCTGAAGTAGATTGTACAGGGCATGGAGTGCCCGGTGCTTTTATGTCCATTATAGGATATGATTTGTTGCGGAACATCGTTGAAATGCAAAGGGTGGATTGCCCTGCCACAATCCTTGACATGATGAACGAGCAACTTAGCGGTACATTTTTAAAAGAAAATGCGGGGCACTCTTCAAGTTATGAGATGAGGGACGGTATGGACTTGTCCATTTGTGTGATTGATTACAATAAAAAAATGGCCGAGTTTGCAGGTGCAAACAGTTCAATCTATCTGGTGAGGGAAAACGAACTGATCGTTTTCGACGGCAACCGGAGCTCCATTGGTTTTAGTGGGACCCAACTGAAATACACCAAACGACAGTTCCCGATTACAGAAAATGATGTGATGTACATGTTCTCTGACGGGTACACCGACCAATTTGGCGGCCCTGATGGCAAAAAATTCAAATACAGGCGTTTCAGACATTTGTTGCTTAATATCCATAAACTTCCCATGGAAGATCAGAAGGCCATTTTACATCAAAAAATGGAAGAATGGATGGGTGAAGAATACTGGCAAATCGATGACATCCTGCTCATTGGCTTTAGACCGATCACATCGCAACTGGTTTAATGATGACAGTTGAGAAAAAGAGAACGCCACAATAAATTACGCTACGGTATATTTAACGCTTTGAATGGACATTTGCCTTGCTTCAATGAGGTTACAGATCCAAAGTCCGATGAAAAGAGGAAGCACGAAAATGGAATGATCCATTTCTATGTTTCTTTCTCGGTTTCTTGAAAATCCTCTGGCGGATAATGCCACTTGTTGTCCGGAAGTTGGCATGTTTCAATTTTCGTATTGAGCGTCCGTTAACCCAAATGTTTTTTTATTTTTTTGATCAGTTCGTCGGGCTGAAACGGTTTACTGATATAATCGTCCATTCCTGCGGCAATGCAACGTTCCTTGTCCTCTGGGAATGCATTGGCCGTCACCGCGATAATGGGCGTGTGGCTGTTGGTACTCTCTTCTATCTCCCTGATTTTTTGTGTGGCCTTGAACCCATCCATGATCGGCATTTGCACATCCATTAAAATGAGATCGTATTTGGCTTTCCCGAATTTGTCAAGGGCCTCCTTGCCGTTAAATGCCACATCCACACGGTTTACTTCGTTCTTGATGTAAAGGATGATGATCTGCTGATTGCTGAAATTGTCTTCGACCAGCAAAATGTTTGCATCCTTGGCATCGACCTTATTTTGCGACGTGTAGTCGGGTTTGAGGTGCGTTTCCTGTATGCTCAAAAGGCTTTGGCTCCGGTAATTCTCTTTAAACGAAGCCCCAAATTCCACCACTGTCCGGTCGCCGGATTGATAAATATTTAACGAATTGCCGTCCGATTCAATAAGTCTTTGGGTAATATGCAGGTCAAGCGAATGTACGTAACGCGACGTGTTTATCCTGATAATATCCTGGTTGTAAAGTGATTCTTTCGGCACTACACTACTTTGGATTGGAATGATAAGATTGCTCACTATTTTAAATGTCAAATCCACAGCACCGGGCATATTCTCTTTTCGTGTCACTTCGACCGATAGTTGCTTGATCTCTTCTTTGTTCTGTTTTAGAATGCTGTTGAACACGTTCAGCAACACCTGTTTGGTTTTTATGCCGCTGCCGATGACGTTGGTAGGGATATCGGCCGAAAGCGAGATGCTGAAACGTGTGTTTTTTTTGTCATCGCTGAAAAGATGCAACGTGTTGTTTATAATGGAGTAAAGGTTAAAGCTGATCTCTTCGTTGGGTATTTGGTTCAGGCCAGAAGCTTGACTGCTTACCATGCTATTTACCACATTTACCAAATTGTTGGCCGACGCGTGGATGGTATGGATGTGGTCACGCTGGTCGTCGTCCAGTGACGAGCGCTCAAGAATGTTGATGATGCCGGTGATATTGCTTAGCGGTGTACGTATTTGGTGCGATAGCCGAGAGATCAGTTCTTCCTGCGTGCGACTTATGTTTTGCGAATCCAGCATGATCTTTTCTTTGTTCAGGATCACTTCGTTCGATATGGACAAGAGCGTGTACGAAGTAAACGTGATAATACAGAACATGCCCAAAAACAAGTATTTTACGGATGCACTGTAGGTTGGCGCATGGGGGATAAAACCGTTCAGAACGTAAAATATCAATGTCACGATGCCCAAGAATACTATGCTGTGGAATATCCCTTTAGCTTTTCCGAAAATGGGGATGATGAACAGCGGGAACAGCAGACTCCAAAAAATACCAAAACCCGAATTCCCTCCCGCCAATGCAAAAAACGTCAGCGTGAGATAGGCCATTGTCAACAGAAAAACGCGATAATAAGGTTTGTGCGCGTTACGTGCCAAAAAAAGAAAGTTTACAAGGAACAAAAGGCTAAACATTAATAACGGAGCTGCGTACAAAATAACTTCTTCCATTAATGCGTATAAGCCTTCGGAGAATACGATGATAAATAAGACGAAGTTGAACAAGTTGGTCAATAATATGCGGTTACGTTCTTCAAGTTCCAGTTTTTCGTCCTGGTCCTGCTTGAATAGCGTGATAAGTCTATTTAAGAATTTCATTTTGGCGGATTTTATTTTAATTTTTCGTCAAAGCGAGAGGCATCATACGCAATTCGTCAAATAAATGTTTGTGGTATGCAATGTTTATTTTCTGGAATCGGATCACTTGTAGGCTTATTTCATTCGGTACGGTTTGTGATGGTTTGGTATTTGTATCATTTTTAAAAATGCAAAAAAGATTTGTACAATTGTTACACCGGTGCGTAATAATGGTTTGAACATCGATAGATATTGTCATAAAACCCGAACGATAAACAGTTACGAAACGGGCATGATTCGTTAAACCTAAACACGGATGAAAATTCATCATGCGAGTTCCATCCGGCCTTATTTATTAAATTATTTACGGATGAAAAAAACATTGTTGTTGTTTGTAAGCACCATGGTTTGGGGCAGCATTGTTGCCCAGGAGCATGTTCCAAGTCCTCAGGAGTACGATGCGTTCTTTAAAACGCGGACCTTGGTTGTCATGGACGAGAACCCCATGAGCGATTTTAATTTTAAGATCAAAGAGGTGATGAACAACGTGTGGACTCTGACACAATTTGAATTCATCAACCAAAAGGAATTTGAACAAAAGAGGCGTGACCCGAGCTATTCGTTTCTGCTTACGACCACTGCAACTTACGATGCCGACCGTACGAAAGCACGCTACACTTTTTTAAGCCTTTTACTGGGACAAAACCAATACAACATTGGCGATTTGCCCGACCTATGCTCTATCCCGTTGTCGTACATGAGGGTCGAGGACGATTCGTATGCCTATAAAATGGATGCGTTTATCCGTTTCATCCAGGACCATGTGAACCTGATGCACGCCAATCCCGGTCTGATCAAATCCAATCCGTTGAAATACTATAACAAGAACGTGGCATCCCTTAAGGATAAAGTGTTGTATTTAGTCCCCGACGAATTGGCGATGGATGTTAATACCGAGGCTAAAATCAAAAAGGTTTATCCTTACAAGTTTAAATTGGTTACCCGCGAAGAGGTCGAGAAAGTTATCGAAAGCAAAGATCCCGATGCCGTGTTCCTTCATAAAGTAGGGCCCGAAGGAACCAAATACAAAGCACGTTGCTACAAAATTATTGTAGGTGCCGCCGATTCGAAATTTTACTATTTCGATTACCACATGATCGATCCCAAAAGTCGTGATGCCCTGCTGTTGAGCGATTTGAAAAAAATGGGTTCCAAATAGAGTAACGTAACGATTTCATTCAAAGCCCCTTCCTTTCCGGTTGGGGCTTTGTTCTAGAAATACAATCGTATGGAAAATAAAATGGTTCGGATCCAAAATAGTTCATCTAAAATTAGGGGGAAACCTTAAATTTGCCGTTCGCAACAAAATAACAGAAATATGTCAGACGATAAGAAGGTGATATTTAGTATGGTGGGGGTTTCCAAAACCTTTCCGCCCCAAAAGAAAGTCCTCAACAACATTTACCTCTCGTTTTTTTATGGTGCAAAAATCGGCATCATCGGTCTTAACGGTTCAGGTAAATCTACGTTGTTGAAGATTATTGCCGGCATCGAAAAGAACTTCGAAGGCCAGGTGGTGTTTTCTCCGGGATATTCGGTTGGCTATCTGGAGCAAGATCCCCAGCTCGATCCGACCAGGACCGTTCGGCAAATTGTGGAGGAAGGCGTGCAGGAGATTGTAGACGTACTTAAAGCCTACGAAGAAGTAAACCTTAAGTTCGGTGATCCCGATGTGCTGGAAAACCCGGACAAGATGGAAGCCCTGATGGAAAAACAGGCCCAGTTGCAGGAGAAGATCGACCAGTACGATGCCTGGAATCTCGATACCAAGCTCGAAATCGCCATGGATGCACTTCGTTGCCCCCCCGAAGATCAGTTGGTGGGTGAGCTTTCGGGAGGTGAAAAGCGTCGGGTAGCGCTTTGCCGTTTGTTGCTGAAACAGCCCGACATCCTGTTGCTCGATGAGCCGACCAACCACCTCGATGCGGAATCGGTGCAGTGGCTTGAATTGCATTTGCAACAATATAGCGGTACCGTTATCGCAATTACCCACGATCGTTATTTCCTTGACAATGTAGCGGGATGGATACTGGAACTCGACCGTGGCGAAGGTATCCCCTGGAAAGGGAACTATTCGTCGTGGCTCGACCAAAAGACCAAGCGTCTGGAGCAAGAAGAGAAAAGCGCATCGAAACGGCGTAAAACCCTTGAGCGGGAGCTCGAGTGGGTACGGATGGCCCCCAAAGCCCGCCAGGCCAAATCCAAAGCCCGTCTTTCGGCCTATGAAAGTTTGTTGGATGAAGACGTGAAAGTCAAGGAGGAAAGGTTGGAGATCTTCATCCCCAATGGTCCCCGGCTGGGAGAGAGGGTCATCGAGGCCCACGGCGTGTCAAAAGCTTTTGGCGACCGCTTGCTGTTCGAAGGCCTCGATTTTGTGCTTCCCCGTAACGGTATTGTCGGTGTGATCGGTCCCAACGGGGCCGGTAAAACTACGTTGTTCCGCATGATCATGGGTATCGAAAAGGTGGATAATGGGACTTTTGAGGTTGGCGAAACCGTGAAAGTAGCTTATGTGGACCAGTCGCACGAATCCATTGACCCCGAAAAGTCGGTGTTTCAGGTGGTGGCCGGGGGACAGGAAACCATCCGTCTGGGAGGCCGCGATTTAAATTCACGGGCCTATCTGGCACGGTTCAATTTCACGGGTGCCGATCAGGAGAAAAAATGCAAAGTCCTTTCGGGCGGCGAGCGTAACCGCTTGCATTTGGCCATAACCCTGAGGGACGAGGCCAATGTGCTGCTGCTTGACGAACCGACCAACGACATCGACGTGAATACTCTTCGTGCCTTGGAAGAAGGGTTGGACGATTTTGCAGGATGTGCAGTGGTTATCTCGCATGACCGCTGGTTCCTTGACCGTGTGGCCACGCATATTCTGGCATTTGAGGGCGATTCGGTGGTAACTTATTTCGAAGGTTCCTATTCCGACTACGAAGAGGCTAAAAAACGCCGATTAGGGGATTTCACGCCGAAACGGATCAAATACAAGAAGCTGGTGAAATAGTACCATTGTGTAAATACAAAATGCACTCCGGGTAGCGGAGTGCATTTTTTGTTTAAAACAAGGACCCTCTGAGCGGATGCGCCCCGAAATCATCCCATCCGTCAAATGCGTTAACGGGGCGATGGAGGTAGAACATCCGTTTTTCACCTTTCCCTTTTACTTGGATGGGCACCCGTTCAATGGTTTTATAGTGGGCCGAGATCAGTTTTGACGTCTCTTCCGAAAGGTTTATCTGCATCGGGGCTGTGTATTGCTGCATGCGGGCGGCGGTGTTGATGGTATCGCCGAACACATCGAAATGAAAGAAGTCCTTCCCTATCAATCCCGCAAATACATTGCCCAAACTGATCCCGATCCTGATTTTCCATTTAAAGGGGTTAACCTTATTGCGTTCCGCGATATAATTACGCATTTCAATGGCCAATTGGGCAACGTGTAGGGCGTGGTTTTCGTTGGGTTTGGGCAATCCGCAGGCGGCCAAATAGGCGTCGCCGATGGTCTTGATCTTGATGCAACGGTTGTGTCGGGTGATTTTATCGAAAGCCGGGAAGATATCGTTCAACTCGTCGAAGAGCCGCTTTGCCGACATACATGTAGTGTTGGTGGTGAAATCGACCAGATCGGCAAATAAGATACTGACGTTTTTGTACCGTTGGGGTTTTGAAAAACCTTGGTGCGTAATTTCATAAACCAGTTCCTCGGGCAGATAACCCCTCAGGATCTGCTCGCTGCGCGCCCTCTCTTCGTTTAAAAGGTACGTTTGCTCTTTCAGTTTATGGAAGGCACTTGATAGCGTTAACGCTGACCGTACCCTGGCGATTAATTCGACCGAATCGATAGGCTTGCGTATGTAGTCGATGGCTCCGGCCTGCAACGCTTTATAAATGCTTTCAGAATCGCTGAATGCGGAAGAAATCAGGATAGGGATGTCTTGGGTCAATTCGTTCCGCTTAATACGGGTCAATGCATCGATCCCGTTCATTTCCGGCATTTCCCAGTCCATGATAATCAGGTCGGGACTTTCGTTCAGGGCCAGCTTACAGGCCTCCTTTCCGTTGGTAGCGAACAGGTATTCTATGTCGTCACTTAGCCCTTCGAGCAGCGAGGCTATCAGCTCCGCAATAATCTGCATGTCGTCGGCTATCAGAATTTTCATAGAAGTAACGTGGAAAGGGAATCTTTTTATTTTTGCAAAAGTAAAAAAACGTAAAAAATATTTAACGTTTTTAACGTAACGAGAGTTGAAAAGTTTGTTTTTTTAATTTAGGTAAATTTTTCATTCAATGATGTTAAGCAATAAAGCGTGGATGTGCATGTGCCATTGGTCGGCATTGGCAGGGGTTATCGTGCCGGGGGCCAACGTGGTCGGCCCTTTGTGGGTATGGTTGGCAAAAAGGGATAAGTCCGATTCCATCGATGTGGAGGGGCTTGAATCGTTAAATTTCCAGGTATCCATGACCGTGCTCTTCGTGTTTGCTTTTTTCATACGGAAACTGTTGTTCGGGAAGGGGCTAATGATGGTGCTGGTCGTGATTGATGTATTGTTTATTATTGTGGCCACTTACAAAGTTTATAAGGAAGGCCGGTATAGATATCCGTTTAATTTACGGTTGGTGAAATGAAGATCATTGACGAAAGGTTGTTGCAACAGTTGGGCGAACAGGCCCGGCAGTTGCCGCGGAAACGGAAGAACCTCAATTTCCATTGGGGTGATGGCGATTTGTTGCAGCGAATGCTCAATGCTTTTGAGCCGGGAACCTATGTGCGCCCGCACCGTCATAAAGATCCGGATAAAAGGGAAGTGTTCATTGTGCTGAAAGGGCGAGTGGCCATGATGTTTTTTGACGATACGGGAATCCTTTCCCGAACTGTTGTTCTTTCTGCCAAAGACGGCACTTATGGAGTGGAAGTGGAACCCGGTGAGTGGCATGCCGTGGCATCGCTTGAAAAAGGCAGTGTGGTTTACGAAATAAAAGACGGTCCTTATAGCCCGGCCACCGATAAGGATTTTGCTCCCTGGGCCCCAGTCGAAGGATTGCCCGAATGCGATGGCTATCTCCATAAATTGTTGGTTGCGGCCAACCTGCGTGTCGATGAAAAGTAAAGGGCGCCCGATTCCCGGACGCCCTCTCGGTTTTTTTATTTTTTTGGTTCCCAATAACACATTTTGGGCGATACGATCACTTCAGAGGCCTTAAGCTCCTTCATGGCTTTAGCCACCTCGTCTTTTGTCAGGCCCGAAAGCTTTTCTACTTCGCCGCTTTTTAACGGTTTTCCCGCGGTGCGCATAGTGTCGAGTACTTTTTCGGCATTTGTCATGGCTTTAAAGTTTAATGGTTTGCAAAGCACAAAAATAACTTTTTTGTGCTTCAATGCCGAAATGCGCCAAATACTTTTCTTTTTCCCTAAAGCAGGCCGTTTCCCTTTAAAACAACTGTCACTATTCGTACCTCAACGTTTCGACGGGGTTCCGTGTGGCGGCGCGCCAACTTTGCCAGCTGACGGTGAGCAGTGTGATGCCGAACGCCGAAAGTCCCGCCAGGGCAAATACTTGCCAGCCAGGTGATGTTTTGTAGACAAACCCGCCCAACCATTTCTGCATGGCATACCATGCTACAGGTAGTGCGACCATGAATGCCAGGGCCGTCCATTTGATGAAGGTACCGTTCAGTATGGCCATGATTTGCGACACTTTTGCGCCGTTAACCTTTCGGATGCCTATTTCTTTGGTTTTTTGCCGACAGGCGTGCACCGACAGGCCAAAAAGGCCCATGGCGGCAATGAACACTGCAATGCCCGCCAACAGCCCAATGGTTTGGGACATGCGTAGGTCCGAATCGTACATTTGCGCGAGTACGTCGTCGGTGAAATTGAAATCAAAAGGAGCTGTACCCGGCGTCGCCTCCCACCGTTGCCTGATGGACGCAATGGTTTGCTTTAGGTGTGACGTGTGCACACGCACCACCATTTCACGGCACATGGAAGGGTTGAGACCGATGATCATGGGAGGGATTTGTTCCCGCATGGAATACATGTGGAAATCAGATACAACTCCGACGACTGTTCCAAAAGCCGTCTTTTCGCCCACTGCGTCGGTGAGTCCCAAAGTGGCCACGGCCGTTTCGTTTACCAGCACGCCCGACGTGTGTTTTCCTCGGGTAAAGTCTTCACCCTTTATCAGCTTCATGCCCATAGTTTGCACAAAGCCGTAATCTACAAAATCGCCGTTGACCAATACTTGTTGTGTGGGATCGTCGGCCTTGGGCACCGAAATGCTCATCTTCCCTTTATGTGGCGGTACCCACAAGGCTCCCGTCACGCTTAGCACACCGGGTTCTTTGGCCAGTTCCTGTTTCAACAAGTCGTAACTGCGGTCCCCGCAGGGTACGCGAAGCAATCCTTCCTTCGTAAAGCCTAAATCCTTGTCGAACGCGTAGTTGATCTGTTTGCGTACCAGTGCCATGGTGGCGATGAGCACGATGAAAACGGCCATTTGGAACACGACCATGGCCTTTTGCATCCCAAATTTGCCCTGTGCCGTTTGGTAAGTGCCTTTCAGTGCGTTACCGAGGCTGAATGAGGCTTGTTTGGCCGATACCGCCAGTCCCGACACGACGCCCATGGCTATCGCCAATGCACCCAGAAAGGCCAGTACGGCCGGCAAGTTGCGTCCCATGCTCAGTGTATATGATTTATTGAGGAGTCCGCTCACCGGCGGCAGTACGGCGTGGGCCAGTGCCATGGCAATTGGCAATGCCATGATGCACACGGCTGTTGATTCAAGCAAGGTTTGCCCCACAATGGACGATCTGGGAGCCCCGCACATTTTACGCACGGCCAGCGATCGTGTTTTGGCCAGTGTTTGTGCCGATGCCAGATTGAAATAGTTGATGCAGGCAATGACCAGGATGGCCAGACCTACCGATGCCATCAGGTAAAGCATGCCGGGATTGCCGAGATCGCCCTTGTTGTTATCGGTAATGGATGCTGAGCCGAAGTAGATGTCCTCAAGTGGTTGTAACGACAGTTCAAGTCCCCCATCGTTGTTTTTGATGCCATGCCCATAAGCAGTAAGTTTTTGGGCAAAGAAGCGAACGTCGGTGTTTTCTTTCAGCAGCAGGTAATTGGTGAAGAACGCTCCCGGCTCCCACGATTCTTTGAAATATTGAGCGTTAGGGGGCGTATCGTTCGTGGTTATTACGGTGTGGGCCAAATGTTCTGCGGCAAAATCCATATTGGCCATCATGGAGGGACGGACAGTGACGTTGGCCGGAAAATCATCGTAAACGCCCGCCACCATCATGGTATGCTCATTGCCCCGGTAACGCATTACAAGGGGCTTGCCCGTACAATCGGCATTGCCAAAATATTTGCGGGCCAGTGAACGGCTCAGCATTAGCTGGTCGGGCGACAAATCGAAATGCGCTGTGCTGCCTTGCTCCGCTTCAATCCCGAACACGCGGAAAAAGTTCGCGCTGGTACATATTAGCCCTTTTTCTGTAATAAAAGTATCGCCGTTTTTCAGTTCCATAGGCCCGGCGACATATTGGGGCGCACATGCCTCTATCTCGTCAAATTTGAGGGACAAATCATTGCCGAGGGGCAACGGGGAACTTGCCCACATGCGGTTGTCACTGGGGTTTTGGGTCAGTATACGGTATACGCGTTGGTGGGTGGGAAACGACGTGTCATATCCCCATTCGTCCAACACGAACACGATGGTAACAGCGGCCATCGCCAACCCGATGGCCAATCCCGTCAGGTTGATGACAAAGCTTATGGTATCGGTCTTTATTTGTCGGACCAGTAACGTAAAAAAGATGTTGCGGATACTCATGGATATAATGTTTACGGTTTGTGAACGAAAAACGGAGGTTAACCGATGGCTTGTGTCCGTGCCGCATCCAAAGACGCATTGCTGTCGATGCGCCCGTCCTTTAGGCGGACAATGCGGTGGCCGTAACGGGCAAACTCTTCGTTGTGCGTAACCTGCACGATGGTAATGCCTTCGGCGTTGAGTTGCTGAAGGGTTTCCATTACTTGCCGGCCTTGGTCGAAATGCAGGTTCCCCGTAGGTTCGTCGGCCAGTAAAAGTTTGGGCTTGCCCACAATGGCACGGGCAATACCCACCAGCTGCTGTTGGCCGCCGGACAGTTGTGCGGGAAACAAGTCCTTTTTTGCCACCATTTGGAAACGGTCCAGCATATCGGCCACCATGGCTTTGCGTTCGCCGGATTTGACGCCTTTGTATATGAGAGGTGTCTCGATGTTTTCATATACGGTCATTTCATCGATGAGATGATAGGCTTGGAACACGAATCCCATAAAGTTACGATGGTACTCCACTTTTTCCTTTTCTTTCAGGCCTAGCACGGGTTGCCCGAACAGCTCATATTGCCCCTCTGACGGTGCGTCGAGCAGGCCGATAATGTGCAGCAGCGTGGACTTGCCCGATCCGCTGGGCCCCATGATGCTGACGAATTCACCTTCGCGTACCGACAGGTTAATACTTTTCAGTACAAAAGTGCGCTGGAACTTGGAACTGTAATACTTATTGATATCGGTTAACTTGATCATAAGCAACGGTGTTTATTGCCATAAATGGGACACATCGTGTACCAAAGGGGACAATGCATTGGTTTGTAGATCTGTGGGATGGGTTGCGCCATGTGTGGTGTCAAATATATGGACAGGGATTGTCCAATATTTTGAATGGGGGACGAGGAGTGGATCGTAAGAGCATACAAAACTTCCCTTCATCCCCTCTTTTCCTTTTTGCGCATGAATTTGGCGTGGGCCAACTCGGCTTTCATTCGTTTGTCGGGCAAAAACGATATGCGCAGTCCGCGTATGTGCGATGTCTTCACCTCGTCGGCCGAGGGGGAGGGCTCGGCACGGGCGTACAGCCTAAACGACCCGAAGTGGTCAAGTTTCACGGTTTTCCCGTCCAACAACAGTTCGGGAATCAAATCCATCAGTCCCGTTACCACCAAACGGATGTCAGCTTCACTGGCAGTGGTGCGTTGCGCCAATATTTGCGACACATCGCGTAAATCCATCAGTGTCGAATCCGTGAGCTTTGGATAGTAAAGAGTGTCACCCAGCATACCCGTACCGGGTTTTTTGGTTGCAACGATTTTGTAAGTAAGTGCCATGGTGTTTGTATGAAAAATATTTGATAAACGTATGTGTCCGGAATAAATTCCTGAAGAAAGTCCATCCCACAATTGCCGCTGGTTTCGGCCAATAGATGGCAATCATACCCTCAACTGGCTTTGGCCGAAATTATCTTTTATGTATGTTTGTTGAAGCCAAAGCCCTTTTGCGTGTTTCATGGTAGCCGTCGACTAAAACAGACGGCGATGATTAGGGTGTATGCCGCTGAATTTTTTCTTTTTCACGTATCCGACTTCCCAAAACCATGTGTCCTTTTGGAAAAGAGCAGTCGAATAATTTAAGGGAACCCTGTTTGGATTTTTAAATTCTAGCACCATTAAATTATAGAATAATGCGCATTAAAAAATAAAATGATGCACATTATTTTTCATTTTCACATATGTATTTAATCGTTCCCATACGTGGAAAGAAGAAAAAGGCATGGAGGTTTTGAGTGGATTGTCGTGTGGAGAATTCGCGCAAAAGCTCATTATGAACCTTTGTGCCTTGTTTGTGTTTACCGAACAGTTTTGAACACAGCGCCTGGTCCTGAAAAATTCAGGACCAGGCGCTGTGTGGCTATTTGTTTCCCTTCTTCGGGAGAGCTCGTGGCGGCCATTATATTATCCTTCCCAGCCCCGGTACTTTTCGCAACAGGTGCGCAAGCCCGAAACTAGCAGGGATGGCGATTGCCAGTACAACGGCCAATTTCCACAGTGGCGCTATGTGTATCGTTTCGGTCCACATGGTAACGGCCACTACTATTACAGGGTGGATGATGTATGCGGCGTAACTGTCGGCCGATAGGGCCAATACCCACCGGTTGGGCCTGTGGGCGTATTTCTTTGCAAATACCAGCAGAAAGTAGCTGATGCCCACGCACACTACAGGCTCCCACATGGCATAGAACAAAGCCTGCAGGTTTATGCCCCCGGCAAATGGCTCCAGGTTGTCGGAATGGGAGCCCATCATCCACAGCAATGCGGGCACGGCTAGCATGGCCAATCCAAACCATCGCCATGCGTCAGCCGTGCCGATGAGGTCGAGCCAGTTTTTACGGGCTGCCACGATGCCTGCCGCATACATTAACAGGTAAAGCGAGAAGAACCCGAATTGTAGTCCGAAAAAACTGGTTCCCGTGGGATATGCCAACCGGATGGCAAATGCCAGTAAGCCGGCCACGACCATGAACGCGACGACGGTCCACGCGACAGGTTTCCTGTTTGCGAAAATCGACGATACGCGGAAGGAGATAAAACGCCGGTAAAGGGCATAGGTTGTCTCGAACAACAATAAGGTCAATACAAACCACATGGGGCCGGGATTGGCATAGCGGGTCATGATGGTTGTCCAAAAAGCGCCGAACCCAACGTCGTGATGACCTGTATGACGGTAAATAAAGAAACATAGTGCAGGGTGGACCAACAGTGTATAAACCAGCAGCGGAATGCCAAGCCGTACCAAACGGCCGGCCATGAACCGACGGAATCCTTTGCGGTCAAACGAAGCAGGCATGAGCAGGGCCGAGATAAAGAAGAACAGGCTCATGAAGTATGCCTGATCGATGGCCATTTGTGCCGAAAGCAACAATTGGGACATGCCCGATGTCGTGACGGGGGACAGGTAATACCATCCGCCCGAGGCACCAAAGGCAATGGCCGAATGGTGAAAGATGACCAGTGCGGTCAGGAAGATGCGCAGACAGTCGATGTGGTAAGCTCTCATAGGGTAGTTGTATTTGGTTCTACGGTTTTTGGGAAAACAATTATGACGATGTGCTGCGGTGTTTTGTTACAATGCTGCGGCAGAAGATTTGCCTTGAGGGACCAGTCCGCCTTTTGAAAGGATTATTGAGGCGTTTTTTATAGGATACAGTCATTCTTATTTTTTGATTTCCTCTTTCAGATACCCTATCTTCATGCCTCGGTCGGATCAAATACAAACGTACTGTCATTGTGATGGAAACCAGACAAATAAAAAATACGCACGCAGTTGTTCGGCAAGCCATTCAGGAAAAGCGCCTGAAAGAAGCATTCGCATTGTTGCTCCCGCTGTTGCGCGAGCTGCACGACGGTGACCTTATCGATCTCCATTATAATTTAGAATTGACATACAGGAGCATTCTTAAATATGCCGCCCAAGGGGTTGCTGATCCCCAACGCGCATTTGTTTACAATCATTTGGTTGTTAGTTTGTACGCCTTGGCCGATCAGGTATCTGAGCGGTTGCTTACCAAATTCTCCGGTGAAATGGCGTATGACATGAAACGTGACCTGGATACCAATCCTGGTCCTTCCATGGCTGCGAAAGTGGATGCCTTGCACGCGATTATGGACGAGGGAAGGCTTAAATCGCTGGCATCGCCAGACCTGGCTTATCCGCCGGAATATTCGACCGTGGTTGCGCGTTTGTTTAAGTCGGTATGGCTTAACGACCAATGGGACGATGCCGGCAAGGATGCGCTAAGGGCGTTCTTTGTTTCGCCGTCGTTGCCGTGGCATTTAAAATCCCTTATCTGTAGTGCCGTGCTATTGTCGTTGTTGCGTACATGGAACTATGCATTGGTTATTGAGCTGTTTAACTTATCGGGGCATGACGACTATCGGGTACGGATGCGTGCGTTGGTCGATTTGATGTTGGTACTCTATAAATATGATGACCGGCTTGTTTTTTTCCCCGAAATAGGAGCACGGTTGAAGATAATGCACGATGATCCGCAGACAACCCAGCAGATGCAGGCCCTGATGGTGCAGCTGATCCGTACACGCGAAACCGAGAAAATATCCCAAAAGCTGCAGGATGAGATTATTCCCGAGGTGATAAAGATGCAGTCGGCCATCAGGCAGAAGCTTGATCTTGACAATCTTGTGTCGGACCAGGGCGATGACAAGAATCCCGAATGGAGCGAAGTGTTTGCCGATTCGCCCCAGCTTTTAAACAAACTCGAGGAAATATCCAAATGGCAAATGGAAGGGGCCGATGTGTTTCTGAATACCTTTCAAATGCTCAAACATTTCCCGTTTTTCAACCAGTTCCATAATTGGTTCCAACCTTTTTACATCGATAATCCGTTGGTACAGCAAGCCATTGCCGAAAGCGGCGATGCCCTGCGCCATAGTACGCTGTTCGACAATATCGGTAACTCAACGTTTTTGTGCAATTCCGACAAATATTCGCTCTTTCTGGGTATCCCCCACATGCCTTCTATGCAGCGCGACATGTTGGGACAAATGTTCAAAGCCGAGATGGAACAGCTTAACGAAATAAGCAACGATGAGCTTATGATCAATCCCGGTAAACGAGACCTGAGCGTATCGAACCAATACATTCAGGACTTATACCGTTTCTTTAAAATATACCCCCAAAGACATCAGTTCCAGGATGTGTTTACATGGAAAATGGATTTCTGCAAAAAAGGATTTTTTAAATGCCTTTTTCCCGAAAACGAGCCGGCGCGGCAACTCGGGGAATATTTGTTCGGGAAGAACTACCATGTCGAAGCTCTGGAGATATTCGAAACATTGTCGGTACGCGATCCCGAGAATGTAGAGCTGACACAGAAAATTGCTTTTTGCCATCAGCAACTGGGGGATATTCAAAATGCGTTGAACAGTTTTTTGAAGGCCGATTTGCTTCGTCCCGGGAACCTTTGGACCATGAAGAAGATTGCCCGTTGTTACGTGCAATTGAAAATGTTCGATAAGGCGTTGGTTTATTACCTCGAGATCGTGAAAATTGACGGGGAAAACCTGCAGGTGCATGCGGCCATTGGCCATTGCCTGCTGGAGGTAAGCCGTTTTGACGAGGCGCTAAAGCATTTTTTCCGGGTCGGGTACCTCGATCCGTCCAATGCCAAAGTATGGCGCCCCATCGCATGGTGCTCTTTTGTCCTGGGTAAATTCGACCAGGCTGAGAAATATTACCACAAGCTAATGGTATCACAACGCAATGCATCTGACCTCATCGGGCTGGGACATGTTTACTTGTGCAATGGGCAGGTGAAGGAAGCCATTGCTACATATTGCGATTGTGCCCGGGTGATGAAAGGGGGCTTTAATACGTTCCTGGAAACTTTCAACCAGGATAAAGCTCATTTACTGCGATTGGGCGTTGGTGCCGATGATTTGCCTATTTATTTCGACCAGATTAAGTACCAATTGGAAGAGTGACGGGTACACATGGCAAGACGGCAACTCGAATGCGAAATTTATACCTATGGGATATATTCCCACTGGGATGATAACGAAACAAAAATACTACCCAGGATAGAGGAAATCACCAACATGGTTGCCATCCGCCCCGGTATCGAATTTGGCATGGTGTTAAAGCTGAAAGGAGGCAAAGGGAAATTGCTTTCGTACCGGATCGACCATCCCAGGATGATGGATAATAATGGTCACGAAATGCCGCCATTTGAGGGCGAATATTTCATTGATTCGAACGAGTATGAATTTTTTCTGGGAGATACGGTTTGGGAACCTTACGAACAAATGGCCGGAGATTGGCTACTATCAACGTGGTGCGAAGGGAAGCTGATTGCGCGGAAAAAAATAAGGCTTTTCTTGCTCTAGCCCAAAAATCAATTGAACACAAAAGAGATCAAGAAGAAAGTAAAACCCAACAAAAGAATCACCAAAAATACCTCAATTACAAAATACATGAAGATCTTACGCTTTAGCTTTACCGTAATATCTTGAACATTATCCTTTTCCATGTCTTTCTTTTTTTTCATTAATAATCTACAAAATTCTCATTTAATGGTTTTGACAAAAATAAAGAGTAATTCAATCGCTTTTTGTAACTTAACAGTTTTTAACCAAACATTAACGATAATTGAGTGTACTTCATTTTATCGCAAATAAATTCAAATTTGCCAAAAACCTCTCTTGTGTATTGGGATATAGAGTGTTGTGGAAATGTGCCTCACAGGACAATAAAATGGAATTTGTATTTTATGACACAAGAATGTGATTCTGATATGTAAAATTGAATCGTAGGGATTATGGTTTATGTATTTTATAAAGTGTTTGTTTTTAGGTGAATATGTTTGTTCTGTTGCGTGCCTGGTTTACAGGTGATGTTTCGGAGATGGTCAAAAAGTGCAAATAGAACAGAACGGTTTGCCCGATATTGTTCACCTGTATTGTTTTAGATGGACTTGAAGTGCATTTACGGTTGCTGTTCGGCTCCGGCCAATAAATCCCAATATTCAATGGCACGACGGGTATGCGGAATTACAATGGTACCGCCTACAATGTTGGCAACGGCAAACACTTCTAATATCTCGGGGGTGGTAACGCCCAGTTCGTGGCATTTTTCCAAATGGTATTTGACGCAGTCGTCGCACCGAAGCACCATTGAGCTTACAAGTCCCAGCATTTCCTTGGTCTTTGAAGGCAATGCGCCCTCGGCGTAGGTATTGGTGTCGAGATTGAATAGCCGTTTGATCACCAGGTTATCGGCCCCTAAAATACGCTCGTTCATTTTAGTGCGGTATGAGCGGAATTCTTCTATTTTTTTGTCCATGGCATTTTTGTTATTGTACGTTATCTTTATTGTTGTTTGGTTCTGGCGGCGCCTAACAGTGTGGCTTGTGTAGCTCCGGTAATCAGTATGTTTACCAGCTGTCCGGGTTTGAAATCTTCGCGTGGAAATACCACCACTTTGTTTTGCGACGAGCGTCCGAACAATTCATCCCGCGATTTTTTTGACGTGCCTTCGACCAGCACTTCCACGGTTTTGCCGATATCTTCCATGTTGCTTTTATGGGATAATTCCAATTGCAGATCGATGATTTTCCTGCAAACGCCTGCCCTTGGTGGCTTCGTCCACGTTGTCGGGCAAGTATTTGCTGGCATATGTGCCGGGTCGTTCCGAATATTTGAACATAAACGCGCTGTCGAAACCTGCCCATTTCATCAATTCGAGCGTTTGCCGGTGGTCGGCTTCCGTTTCGTTATGGAACCCGCAGAATAAGTCCGTGCTGATGCCACAATGGGGCACTATTCGTTTGGTGGCTTCGATGCGTGCCATGTAATCTTCGCGCGTATATTTGCGGTTCATGGAAGCCAGCACGCTGTTGCTTCCCGATTGGACGGGCAGATGGATGTGTTTACAGATGTTTGGGTGACAGGCTATTATTTGCAACACGTCGTCCGACATATCTTTGGGGTGTGAAGTGGTGAAGCGGATGCGCATGTGGGGAAATGCTTTTGCGGCTTCGTCAAGGAGTATGGCAAAATTTATTTTTTTGTTGGTTTCCCCATTCTGCCATACATATGAATTCACGTTTTGTCCCAACAAGGTTACCTCTTTGAATCCCCGTTGGGCCAAATCGTCGATTTCTTTTAGAATGCTGTACGCATCACGGCTGCGTTCACGGCCACGTGTATAGGGGACAATGCAATACGTGCAGAAATTGTTGCAGCCACGCATGATCGATACAAATCCGGAGATCCGGTTGTTGCCCAGTCGTGCCGGCATGACGTTACGATAAGTTTCTTCCGCCGAGAGGTTGATGTTGATTGCCTTTTCTCCTTGCTCGGCCATGCCCATAAGGCTGGGGAGGTCAAGGTAAGCGTCAGGCCCGGCCACGATACTGGCCCCCTGCTCAAATAATTTTTCTTGGACCCTTTCGGCCATGCAACCAATGATCCCGATTATCAGCGACGGCTTTTTCTTTTTCAGCGAACTGAATTCTGCCAGGCGCCCCAGTACACGTTGTTCTGCGTTGTCGCGGATCGAACAGGTATTGATGAAAATGGCGTCGGCCTCCAAATGGTTTTCGGTTATTTGGTAGCCGTCCATTTCCATTACCGATGCGACGACTTCACTGTCGGCCACGTTCATCTGGCAGCCGTATGTTTCAATAAAGAGTTTTTTCTCGCTGGTAATCAGTCCTTTTTCCATGTTCGTTGCTCATTGGTCGGTTTTGCAGTCCCAACGGGTGGATGCATTTGGGGTTGTGCAAAGTTAAGCGAATAGGTCCTTGGGGCAATATGCTTCAGGATGCCAAATGAGGAAAAGTGATGTAAAAGTTTAGGTTAAAGGGCGCGGAACTGTTTAACTTTTTTCTATTTTTATCGTAAACACTCCGAGCAAAACGATGAATTGACAGATTGAAGTTCGTTTGGGGGGATTTTTGCTGTTCAGTTTATTTACAATTAATTTTCTGTTTATGAAACGAGTACTTGTACCCATTGATTTCTCCGAGGCATCGATGAATGCACTGGAGTATGGCTTGCAAATTGCCAATTTGTTCGAAGCCGATTTGCGGGTGATGCATGTGGTTACCGGTAAACATTACGCCCCTCCGTTCGAATACGACCAGCCGGAACTTTTTATACGGGGAAGAGTGGACGAGTGGATGGAAAAGGTGCTGAAAGACATCAGGCCACGATATAAAGTGACCGGAGGTAAAGTCGACATAAAAATACGTGAAGGCAATGTGACCAAAGAGATCTCCAACCAGGCCAAATATGACGATTCCAGCATGATCGTGCTTGGATCGCACGGAATCTCGGGCTTTGAGGACAAGTGGGTAGGCAGCAACGCATACCGGTTGGTCTCGAACACCATGTGTCCGGTGCTTTTGGTCCGTAAAGGCATGCCGTGGAAACCATTGAAGAAGATCGTCCTTCCCATTGATATCACCAAAGAGAGCCGGATGAAGATTCCTGTGGTGGTGGGATTTGGCAAATTGTTCAATTCCACCATCCATGTGGTCGGGATGAAACGGACTTCCATGTTGTTTGTTTACAACCGAATCAAATCGGCCATCAGGCAAGTGCAGGATTTTGTGGAGAAAAAGGCGGGATTGGAATCGGAGTACGGAATTATAGAAGGGAATAATCTTCCTCAGAAGTTGTTGGAATATGCTGAAAACGTCAATGCTGACCTGATTGCCGTGCGGATACACCACGATACAAACCCGTTCAACGATTTGATCCGCCCCTTCGTGAACGAAGTGATAAATTATTCGGAACGACCTGTTTTGGTGGTGCCAACTCACGAATAGGTACTATATTTGCATTGCAAAAAGATAAAATGCATGATGGGGAAATATTTGCCGGTGGCCATTTTTGTGTGGAGCATGGGTGCGGCAGTCGGAATGGCGCAAACAGAGAACGACATTTTTACCCGGCTTTTGGCGGTTCCCAATGGGAACGAAGGGCAAGTCGAATTGGTGCAGGACAATGGCATTGCCGATCTGGTAAAAACGCATGTCGAGGCGAACAAGCGTTTCTCTTCCATTGACGGATTCCGTATCCAGGTATACTCCGGTAGTGGAACGCAATCGAAAAAAGAAGCCCAGGATGCAAAAAGTTTGGCTATGTCATCATTTCCCGAACACAAGGTTTATCTGACGTTTACGGCACCTTTTTGGCGCGTGCGCGTGGGGAATTTCCGGAATAAAAGCGAGTCGTTGCAGATGTATTACCAGTTAAAGCGTGTATTCCCCAATTGTTATCCGGTAAAAGACAATTCCATACGCATTTCCGATTTGTAATGGCCCTGTTATGTTAAAATATCAAAAACCGTTTTGCGTTGCAAGACGGTTTTTTTGTTGACATGCCCGAATCCGCTGGTTTTTTGCGGGCTGGAAGCGTGTCGGGTGTTCCCCGAAAGATAACCGGCACTTTGGGCGAATAGAAAATTCGGATAACTTTGGCCCCGTAAAACGAGGGATTCAGTATGAGTGATCAAGTTAAGCACGAGTGTGGGATTGTGTTGATTAGGTTGTTGAAACCTTTGGAGTACTACCAGGAGAAATATGGTACCTGGATGTACGGGCTCAACAAGCTGTACCTGTTGATGGAAAAGCAACACAACAGGGGGCAGGATGGGGCCGGGGTGGTAAACCTGAAGATCGACCAGCCTGTCGGGAAAAAATATTTCCACCGTATCCGTTCCAACAAACCGAATCCCATTAAAGATGTGTTCCACCACATCCATGAGCCCATCGAGAAAATCTCTGCATCGAGTCCCGAATTGCTTAAAAACGTGCAGTGGGCCAAGGAAAATATGCCCTTTGCGGGCGAGCTTTATTTGGGGCACCTTCGCTACGGCACGTTTGGCAACCACAGCATCGACTATGTGCATCCTGTGATGCGCGAGAACAACTGGAAATCGCGTAATCTTGTGTTGGCGGGTAATTTTAACCTTACCAATGTCGATGAGATATTCAATGCCCTTGTGGAACTTGGCCAACACCCGAAAGACTATACCGATACGGTGACCATCCTCGAAAATGTGGGCCATTTTCTGGACGAAGAAGTGCAATTCCGTTTCCGTCAATTTAAAAACGAAGGTTATTCGAACCGCGATATCTCCAATTTTGTCGAAACCCATTTGGATGTCAGGAAAATATTGGAACGAAGCAGTCGTCGCTGGGACGGTGGCTATGCCATCGCCGGCATGATCGGCCATGGTGATGCGTTTGTCATGCGCGACCCATGGGGCATTCGTCCCGCGTGTTATTACTATGATGACGAGATTGTGGTGGTGGCGTCGGAGCGTCCCGTCATCCAAACTGCCATTAAGGTAAAGGTCAATCAGGTGCAGGAGCTTAAGCCCGGTCATGCGCTTATCATAAAAAAAGACGGACGTGTTTCGGAGGAATTGGTTCAGGTACCCCAGACACGCCGTTCGTGTTCGTTTGAGCGCATCTATTTCTCACGTGGCAGCGATAAGGACATTTACCAGGAGCGTAAAGCATTGGGCCGTCTCTTGGCGCCGACGATTCTGGAAAAGGTTGATTATGATATTGAGAACACGGTGTTCAGCTATATCCCCAACACGGCCGAAACCGCGTTTTTTGGTTTGGTGCAAGGTGTCCGCGACCATTTGAATAAGGGGAAAATGAACAAACTGAAAGAGTTGGGCCCTAATGCGTCGGACGAGGAGATCAAAAGGATATTGGAACTGGAACCACGTGTGGAAAAGATTGCAGTGAAAGATGTCAAGATGCGTACTTTCATTACCGACGATTCGAGCCGGGACGACATGGTGGCCCACGTGTACGACGTGACGTACGGCATTGTGAAAAACGATGTGGATACGCTGGTGATCATTGACGATTCCATCGTGAGGGGAACGACGCTTAAAAAAAGTATTCTACGGATTCTGGACCGTTTGCACCCTAAAAAGATTATTATCGTATCGTCGGCCCCGCAAATCCGCTACCCTGATTGTTACGGAATTGACATGGCCAAATTGAAGGACTTTTGTGCGTTTTCGGCGGCCGTGGAGTTGTTGAAAGAACGTGGGCAGGAGGACCTTCTCCAGAATGTGTACCGTCAATGCAAAGAGCAGCAATATCTTCCCAAGGAGGAGATTGTCAATTACGTGTCGGAAATTTACCGGCAGTTTACGCCCGAAGAAATTTCGACTAAGATTGCCGAGATGTTACGCCCTAATGACATTAAGGCCGAAGTGGAAATTGTATTCCAGTCCATTGAAAACCTCCATCTTGCTTGTCCAAATGATACCGGTGACTGGTACTTTACTGGCAAATATCCGACCCCCGGCGGTAACAAAGTCGTGAATACTTCATTCATCCACTATATGGAGGGTATCAACCAACGCGCGTACTGATTACCTGCTATAACCGATAGAAAAACGCACCGGTGCCCATGGCACCGGTGCGTTTTTGTTTGGGCAATTGAATGATAAACAGGATGACGGACAAGTACGATTCCCACATTTCTGTAGGGAATGTGGTCTTTTCATACAAAAAGGTAAGGGTTTGAAATGTTTAACTGTCTTTTTATGAGGTTGTTGTTTGGTGTGGCACATGTTTGGCTGGATACTTCGTCCAAACTACATTTATGGTGTTTGGACGATGGCTATATGCAGCTCGTTCCTTATCGATGTTTAGCAGAATGGATTCTATCAGTTTAAAAAGGACGCAGGGTATGGACGACGGGTTTAGATACCTGATCGCCCTCCTCGACAATGATTTGAACGGGAGGTATTTAAGCGCGCAGGCCGAGTATGACAAATACAATAAAGTTGATTTGACAGATACGGTAATTGTTGCCCTTGAAGAGAACAGTCCTGTTGGTTGTGGTTGTTTTAAGCAGTACGGGCACGATACCGTGGAGATAAAGCGGATGTTTGTGGTTCCGGGTTATAGGGGCAAGGGGATCTCGAAACTGATTCTTGGCGGTTTGGAGGTGTGGGCCGAAGAGTTAGGCTATTCAAAGGCAATTTTGGAAACGGGTATAAAACAACCTGAAGCGATTGGGCTTTACGAAAAGGCTGGCTATGACCGGATCGAAAATTACGGTCAATATAGAGACCTTCCCCACAGTATATGCTTTGGAAAGGAACTTGCAAGCGATCGAAGAATGTTCATAAACGTACGATGAATGCAATGGGCAGGGAATTTATGTACCGGAAGGAACATAACCGGCAGAGGATAGTTCGTGGTAAGGGGTTGTATGGCAGATGTTTGTTGGTTTGGCACGTAATTTATATAGTATAGGGACGTGCGACGTGCTTTTTTGCAGTATGGCCCGCTTTGCGTCAGCAGGGAAGGGGCATCAAGAATGGTACTGCACTTTGTTGTAACGGCCAGGCTTCATCTTGTTTTTTCAGAGAGGGAGAAAGGGCGTGGGATTGTTTTTAGACACCGTTATTCATTCGATGTTATAATGGTTTTTAGCGCCCCTCGGATAATACCCCGATTGTCAGAATGATTAAGCAGTGGGTGGTGAATGTGTATAATGAAATAATATAAAAAGAAGAGGTATGGATCGTTTGATGGAGGCACAGGAACTGCTTTCTGCTGCCGGCCACATAGAGCAGCCGCAAAGCAACTCCGGCAATGCGTTGGTTCCCGGTAGGGATTATTTATTGGAACAAAATGCCAAAGGGTTCAATATAGAAGGCCTTGGTTCGAACCTGTTGGGGCGAAGATCCATAAATCCGGCAATGATTGCCGTATGGCCCGAAAAGTTTCAGGCCCGCTTTGACATGGAATATTCGGAGGTTGCGGATAGCGATAACGGTTCCGTGATCAATTTCAAGGGGGATATTTGCAAAACCCCGGTGCTGGACACCTACTTAAGGGGGATCGTGAGCATTGACGAATTGCCCGACATTCTCGTCACCACCGGAATGAATAAGTTGTACGGGCATGTATTTGTGAAACAATTGCTGGTCCATGATAATTATGCCTTGTTGCATCCGTCGTGTTTGCTCTCTGCGGCAGGGTTCTACAATGCCAAATACCCGATGAACGTGATTGCTGCCGATGCATTGGTGATGGTGCTGGACAAACGGCAAATGATGACGAGGCCACATCCCAAGGAATGGTACGAGCTGTTGGCCCCATGGCTCGAAAACAACATTGTCATGACAGGCGAGAATGATGTGTACATGAATGCCGTGTTGTTCCACCTTATAAAGAATTACGGGCTCAATGCCGTTCCCGCTTTTACCCGTAACATAAGTACATGCGTATCGCCGTCACGGATACTGGAGAAAATTAACGGGGACAAAACTGCCGGACATTGCATGTATGTGCTGCCATATTCGTTTGCACGGCAAATTTCGAACAACATCGATTTCGACATTGTTTGGCCCCTTGACGGCGCCATTGCCATACCGGTGCAGCTGTTGCTGAAAAGGGATGCGGCAAAGGCACATACAAAGCTGGTGCAGCTGTTGACCGGAAAGGCGTTTAGGGCCGCACTGGAACAGGAAGGCTTTGTCACCAACGAGCGTTACAAAGAGCTGGAAAACCAGGGGAAAAGTTTATGCTGGGTAGGCTGGAATTTCATCGAACAATATGACATTGCCGAAATGGCATGCGCAAGCTCCCATACGGTAACGGAGATGCCCTAAAATTTAGCTTGGCCCCCCTTGGATCAGTTTTACCGATCGACAACGTGGAAAAATCTACACAAAAAAGAATGGTGACGAACAGGGTAAAAAAAGGAGGGGATCATGAAGGCGCCAGTCATCCTGGACACAACTTTACGGGACGGGGAACAAAGCCCGGGCGTTTATTTTACCCGCCGCGATAAGTTGTATGTGGCCAAAGAGCTTGACGAGATGGGTATTGCCATCATCGAAGCGGGGATACCGGTCATGGGACCGGAGGAGCAACATACGCTGAAGCTGATCCGGAAAACAGTGAAGCAGGCCCGTGTACTGTCGTGGAACCGTTTGCTTCCCCAGGACGTGGAAGCTTCGTTCCGGGCAGACGTATGGACCGTCCACGTGTCGGCCCCGGCCAGTGATGTGATGTTGGAAGGCAAGCTCGGACGCTCCCGTAGCTGGCTTTTGTCCCAAATAGAAAAAACGATACGCTTTGCGTGCGACCGGGGTGCCGAGGTCTCGTTCGGCGCCGAAGATGCGTCGCGCAGCGATTTAGCCTTTCTGGCGAACGTGTTTATGACCGCCCAGCAATTGGGGGCCGTCCGTGTGCGCTATGCCGACACGCTGGGGTTGCATACGCCCCGCGACGTGCAACGGCGGATGGACGAGCTGGCGCCCGCGTTGCAGATACCCATTGATTTCCACGGGCACAACGACTTTGGCATGGCCACCGCCAATGCCCTTACGGCCTGGGAAAGCGGTGCAGGGGTTATTTCCTGTTCCGTTCTGGGGCTTGGTGAAAGGGCCGGCAACACATCGCTCGAGGAATTTTCGGCCATACTGGCCCATTTGAAAGACGTGGACTATTGCATCGATTTTAAACGACTTAAATCTCTGGGGAAGCGGGTCGCACGCATCACGCAAACGCCTATTCCGGGAAAACACCCGATCATCGGCGACCGGATTTTTACCCATGAATCGGGCATACACGTGGACGGGCTTCTTAAAAATCCTTTGACATACGAACTGCTTTCGCCCGAATTACTGGGGGGAAAGCGTACCATCATCGCGGGCAAGCATTCAGGAGGTGCCGCTATCCAATACCTGGCCCGACAGGCGGGCTATACGTTGAGCGAGCATGCGGGCAACGAGTTTATTGTCGGCTTGCGGAGGCAAATGAACCGACAGCGTGGCGTGGATGCCTCGAGATTACTGAATGCCTATTTAAAAAAACATGCAAAACCACCATCGCGATGAATTCCAAATACACAACAGCCTCGTCCTACCGATTGATCCACTTTTGCGAGGGAAAAGTTTGCCAACACGACGAAAAGATTTGCCGTGGCGAAATGTTGCCGCTTTTGTTTCAGATGAGCAAAGTGGTGGCCGAAACAGAAAACCTGAGCGACACCCTGAGCATTCTCCTGAAACTGATGAACGAGGGGATGGGGGTCGTGAGAGGAATGTTCAACCTGTACAACAGCAGAACGGGCAAGATATTTATCCACGACAGCATCGGGCTTTCCGAAGAAGAAGAGACGCGTGGCGTTTATTCCATTGGGGAAGGGATTACCGGGCGCGTGGTCGAGACCGGCGAAAAAATCGTCGTTCCCCGCATTTGCGACGAACCTGCGTTCCTGAACCGTACCCAGAGCCATGTCCAGCACGAGGACGAGCGCCTGGCGTTTGTCTGCATCCCCATCCTGTACGGTAAAAAAGTGCTGGGCGCCATAAGCATTGAACGCGTTTGCGAAGATCCCAACTATTTGAATTACGATGTGGAACTGCTGGGGATTGTAGCCACCATGATTGCCCAAACCGTCGAGCTTTACCTTATCGAGCACGAGGAACGTAACTTCTTGCGCCTCGAAAACGAACGGTTGCGCAATGCACTGAAGGAAAAGTTCCATCCCTCCAACATAATTGGGAACTCTAAGCCCATGATGGAGGTGTATTCGTTGATCAACGTCATTGCCAAGACCCGGTCCACGGTCCTCGTTTTGGGCGAGAGCGGGGTGGGGAAAGAGCTGGTGGCCGGTGCCATCCACTATAATAGCGCCGAGGCCAACGAACCTTTTGTGAAATTCAACTGCGCCGCATTGCCCGAAAGCGTGATCGAAAGCGAACTGTTCGGCCACGAAAAGGGCGCGTACACAGGTGCCGACAAGTTGCGCATCGGCCGCTTTGAAGAGGCCAACGGCGGAACCATTTTCCTTGACGAAGTGGGGGAACTGTCGCTGTCGATGCAGGCAAAGCTCCTACGGGTGCTGCAGGAACGGACTTTTGAACGGGTGGGCGGAAACAAACCGATAAAGGTCAATATCCGCATCATTACCGCCACAAACCGCGATCTGATGGAGATGGTGAAAGAAGGCAGGTTCCGTGAAGACCTGTACTACCGGCTTTATGTGTTTCCCATCAGTATACCCCCGTTGCGCGAGCGCCACAGCGACATCCTCATTCTGGCCGAGCACTTTGTGCGCAAGTTCGTGGCCCAGTTCGGCAAAGAAATCAAGCGGATATCCACCCCCGTGCAGGAGATGCTGATGGCCTACCAATGGCCGGGCAATGTCAGGGAGCTGGAGAATATAATGGAACGGGCCGTCATCCTTTCGGAGGACAACGTCATCCATAGCTACAACCTGCCGTTGTCGTTGCAAAAGCCCATTGTGGAAAACAGCCAGAACACGAAGAAAGGGATCATTGCCAAGCTCGATGTGGTGGAATATGAAATGATCGTGGAGGCATTGGCCCTGCACAAAGGGCATATGACCGATGCGGCCAGGGAACTGGGGCTGACCCGAAGGATGCTTGGGCTGAGGATGGAGAAGTTTGGCATCAACTACAAAAAATTCCGATATAACGCGTAACGGTTTTTGGGGTCAGGCGGTTGGTCGATCCTAGAGTCGTTGCCCCCAAAGAAGCCATTCGTTTTAAAACCACTTCTGCTTCTCTTGCTTTCTTCCTTTTGCACTCTTGTACTCTGGCACTCTCTTAGAAATGACCTCCCCTAACCCCTCCGAAGGAGGGGAACCGGAAGCCGCACTGTACGTTACCCTTCCTTCGGAGGGGCCGGGGGAGGTCAGCCGTTTGAAGCATCCAGCCGTTAGCTGTTGGTCCCTTTCGGATGTTTCACGCAGAGGCCGCAGTTTTTTGCCTCCTAGTGATGAAGCCGCTAAGCACTTCTTCTGCTTCTCTTGCTTTCTTCCTTTTGCACTCTTGTACTCTGGCACTTTCTTAGAGATAACCTCCCCTAACCCCTCCGAAGGAGGGGAACCGGAGACCGCACTGTACGTCACGACACCCCTCCTTCGGAGGGGCCGGGGGAGGTCAACTGTCCCCCAAGACCTAATAACGCCTTGTCGGTTAAACGCCTTGTTCAAACGGTTTTTAATGCGTTGGGTGCCGGCATCCAACCACGAATACTTAATGGTTTTAAATTTTGGCAGGGCCATGGGACCACGTTGGATCCCAATGGCCCTGCCGCCTAAAATCACACTGGACAAAAACTATTTATTTGGATGACAAAGGTAGTGTGTCGTTCGTTTACCTGAAAAACAGGAGTTGCTCCATTATCCGTCACGGCAGTGGGCACATCCCCTACAGTGTGCAGGTCATTATCCCCCGCTAACATAGATCACCAATATACACTAATGTTGGTGTAGGTTATTCACCAGTGTTGGTGCATATAATTCACCAATGCTAGTGGACGGCATACACCAGCGTTAGTGTATGCATCGCACCAGTTCTGGTGTGTGGTGCGAACCAATATTGGTGTATGGATCTTACCCGTGTTGATTCGGGATCGGGACCAATGTTGTGCCATCGCGGCCTACCTGCAACCGCCGCCCGAGCCTTTGCACCCCGATCCGCACTTAAAGTCCCCCGTGTCCGACGAGGCCACCGGTGACGGATTGTCGAACGTGTTTTGCAATGCCTGGTCGATGAGCCCTGTAAAATGGATCACTGCCAGACCCGATTTTCAAGGATGAATTGTGGGTTGGGCCCCGCTTTTACCACGATCAGGGCCTTGCAATCGATCAGGCTTTTGGCCAGCCTTATCCACCTCAGGTCGCTCTGCCCGGTCGGGGGAGCCTGTCTCACGTCGACCAGGTTAAAACCCTTCCCGTTTTTTTCGAACACATGGAACGAAACCGCTTCGCCCAAATGTTGGTCTACCAGCAGTGCGTTACTGGTGGCTACGGCCACGTAAGGCCTTGGCGGGGAAGGGTAATTGCCTGTGCTTTTCTGTGAAAAATATTCCATCCGTTCCATCATTTCTTTGTTGTCGTTTCCTAAAATGCCAATGGCATCGGCCCGGCAACGCTTGCAATGCGACATAATGGGCAAAAATTCGCGACAACTGTCGCGAATGGTTGCGATAAGCTGTTTGTCGGGCTCCGTAAAATTGGCAAAGGGGGTGTGGAGTGTGGGCAGCAGCGGGATCACGTTCATGGTGGCGGCACCCAGCTGGCCCGCACGTTTGGCAACTTCCTGGATATGGAAATCGTTGACGGCGGGGATGACCACCGAGTTGACCTTGACCTTGATGCCGCGTTGCTGCAGCAAAGATAACGAAGACAACTGTTGGTCGAGCAAAAAATTTGCCCCCTCAAGGCCCTTTAGTATACGGGAGTCCGCTTTTACCCACGCGTATATTTTCGACGAGACGACGGGGTCTACGGCGTTGATGGTCAGCGTAACGTGCGAGACACCGATGTCGCAAAGCTCGTCGATATAAGGAACAAGGTTCAACCCGTTGGTGGACACGCAAAACAGCTTGTCCGGGAATGCCTGCTTGATAAGACGGAGCGTGAGAAGCGTCTCCTTTGGGTTGGCAAACGGGTCGCCGGGCCCGGCAATGCCCACCACCGAGAGGTTCTTTATTTTGGCATCGGCTTCCCGCACATAGGCCAGTGCCTGTGCCGGGGTCAACACGGCCGATGCGACCCCGGGGCGGCTTTCGTTGACACAGTCGAACTTACGGTTGCAATAGTTGCATTGCACGTTGCACCTGGGCGCTACCGGCAGGTGGATACGTGCATGGGCATGGCTGGCGTTGGCATCGAAACACGGGTGATTGGGTAATGGCAGTGTATTCATGGTGCTTTTGTTTTTATCAATGTGTTCCGGCGTGGGCCGTTGTATCAGTATTGCTAAACAATGGATAGATGTTGGTGGCGAAGCACGCACCTTTATTGGACCGGTATTTTTTCTGCTTTCTTTTGGTCTTTGGCCACCCCGGTGGCACAGGTGTCGGCACTTCCGCAACCCGACAGATAGCACGACTCTTCGGTGTTGATGATCTGTTCCGGCTTAACGGCCTTGCGGACCTCTAATCCCGTTTCGAAATCGATAGGCGTTATGGTCAGGCAAATCAGGCCGTCTCCCAAATCATCGAACACCGACGCAAGCCGGAAAACGTCCATGGATTGTTCCAGCCATTTGGGACATTGCTTGCAGATGATGATCAGCTCGCGGAAACGGGTGGTTTGGAAAAAAGGGATCAACACATCGCGCGAGTTGAGCGACGCATCGCAATTGAGCAGTGTAGCCCAGTCGAGTTCGTAAACGGCATCTGCTTCGTTCCCCACCAGTACCGGAGCCGCTGCCAATTGGTTTTGTCTCCGTTCCTGCAACACCTTTTCAATTTCCTGCCGGACGTGGTCCAACAGACTCTCGTCGAGGAAACGTCCTTTGAATTTCCAGATGCCTATTTTAAAATCGGATAAGTACGAACCCGCAATGCCCTGGACGTTTTCGATGACCAACAGGTTGCATCCCCCGAATCCCGAAACCAGCATCCTGACGTTTTTAAGGACGTTGTTCATTCCCGGCTCGCCGCTCAAATCCAGTGCTATTTGATTGATGCATTTCCACGCGCCGTTTTCGTCCGAGTAAACCTCCACCACTCCCGACGAAAAGAAAGGAAGCACGGTTCCATACTTGTCGACAAACACTGCTATTTTCATACGTTATTGATACGATGGTTCATATATTTCCCGACATTGATGCGGCCTTATGCGGTTTTCAGCATCCGCCCGACGAGCAACCGCCGCCCATGCCCGGTATCTGTATGTGCCGGCGGTGGTCGATGTTTGCATCCCAATGTGCCGGGCTAACCGTGGCAATGAAAAGTTCAGGTCCCGCTTGCTCTATCTGCGCAACCAATCCAAAGGCCTCAAGTGCTTTGTGGAACCATTTGGGCAGGTGTGAGCACCTGATCCGGAGCTTTTTGAAATTGGTTTCTTTCATGAACGGAATAAGGATGTCCATCGAATTAAGCCCACGGTCCTGGCTAAGCAACGCCGCCAAATCAACCTCATATTCGGCCTTATCCTTGCTTCCGGTCAGCACCGGCCTGGCAACCGTTTTTTCGGGTTTTGCCAATGCCTTATCCAATTCATCTTTCACAAACCCCAGCAATTCGGGTAAAAACAGTCCGCTGAAATTCCATATGCCAATGCCTTTCTCTTGTAGTAAAGCCGCCGGGAGTCCCTTGATGTTTTCGACGATGAGCAGGTTACAATCTTCAAATTCCGATGTCAACATGTTTATTTTAAATTGCAGGTCTGCCAAATCGATCTGTTGGCTCATGTCAAACGCTATCTGGTCGACACGCTTCCATACCGTTCCTTCGCCGGAAAAGATTTCGACAATGCCCGAACCATAAAAAGGTAGGATTTGCCTGTAATCGTCAAGAAAGACTGCAATTTTCATTTTTTTAGTATCAGGATTTTGGTGTCAGGACACAAGATGCTGTGTGGCTATCGGTGGCATCATGGATGTTTCATCCGTTCTTGGTTTCAGAGGTTGTTGGCCGAAGGCACCGGGTTATTTAAAGAATTTTCCGGTTGTGGCGGATGGGGTTATTTCAATTACCCCGGTGGCTTTCAGCATGGCCGGCGGATAGGACTTTCCTGCATGCTGCGGGGTGTATTTTTTTACGACTTCGTTCAGTACCTGTATTTTCAGCGACTCATCGGCGACAAGTTTGGCAGTACCCAATATGACCACGCTTTGGTAATCGGTATTGGTGTCGCAAGGCAATTCCGGATCGTGGATGAGTCCGTTCATCTTGAATACTTCAAACCCGACTTTCGGATTGGCTTTGACGTAATCGATCTTTTGGCCGGCACAAAGGCCGTGGATGTATATTTTCCCATCCATCGTCACAAAATGCACGGGGGTGATGTACGGAAAACCATCGGGCGACACCGTGCCGAGATTGCCCACCGATTGGGATAAAAGCAGCGCACTTACTTCCTCTGCCGACAGAGGGTGTTCTTTCATTCGTCCTTGCATGACATAGGTTGTTTATGGTAATGTAATTGTTAACCGATGGGTTCTCCCATCGACATCTTTTTTGATTGCTCGTTTATCGCAGCAACCCTGTTCCGGTCGATCAGTTTTTGCACTTCCGTGCACAGCACCAGTGCGTTTTCCATATCTTTTTCGCCGGGATTGGGGTGGCGGTAGTCGTCGATGGAACAAATGCCAAAGATCCAATCCATGGCTTTGATGCGCTTGTTTAGCTCTTTGGGGACTTCGACCAGTGCTTCGACCGTGCGCATCAGCGTGATGTAGTTGTGGTTTTTCGGTTCTTCGCCGTACAGATCGCAAATGGCCACCAGGTACCGTTCGAGCGATACCGCCGCAAGGTTGAAAACCAGGCTGGGACGTTGCATTATGGTCTGAAACTGCAATGCCCTTTGGTAATAGCTCTCGGCATCGGCATAGTTAAGGGCAAAGGACTCTTCGTCGATTATTTTTGATTCAAACTCAACCATGGCTGTTTCCTTCTTCAGGTTTATCTTTGTCCACCGATACTTTTGAAAAGTACCGGTGAGCAAAGTTTTGCAGAAATGACAGGTGAAAAATGTAAGAAGCAATGCAGATTACCACACATTGAGAACCCACTCTTTGTGGTGCTTGTATTCCATATCGGTAAAAATAGTGTTTGCCATCTCTTCGGCTAACCAAATCGCCCCTTCGTATCCGACTACCGGATGGCGGAACCCGCCTGCACGGTCGTAAACCGGATAGCCGACCCTTACCATCGGGATGTTGTAGTCGATTGGAATGAACCGGCCTTTTGAGTGGCCAAGGATCAAATTGAGCTTCATGCCTTTGTTCTTGATACGGTTTTCCAGTTCCCAGAAATCAGCGTTGGTTACGATTTCCATGTCAAATTTCACTACTTCTTTCAAGGCTTTGATGCGCGGGTCGGCGCCATAAGTCCCGTTGTCGTCTCCAAGAAGAAGCAAGACAGGTTCCATTTCCAAATCGATGCAGTACTCGGCCAAGCCGATGACCAAATCGGGATTTCCAAAAATCGCGACTTTTTTGCCTGCAAGGAACATGTGCGACACATCGGCAATCGCATCAAGGGCAATGCCCCTTTTGCGGACCAAGGATTCGGGAATTGCTTTCCCCGTCATTTTTTTTACGTTGGCAAGGAACGTATCTGTGTTACGCACACCTATCGGGGTAGGTCCTATAATGGCAGGTACGTCAAACTCATCTTCCAGATATTTGGCAGCCCTTGCGCATTCATATTTGTTCAATGCGATGGTCCCGACCGCATTGGCGGTCCCTTGCAGATCTGCAATGGTCGTTTCGCCGTGGGACACGTGGTTCCCGTCGGGCATGATGGGGGAATCGAACGTTTCTATTTCGAACAATACGGTTGCATCGACGTCCATTGCCGCCAACAACGATTTCAGTTCTGTCACGTCGGCAGGATTAACCCAACCGGTCATCAGGTTGATTTTCCCGTTCGTGGTTTGTTCTTTTTTTGCAAAATGCTCGACGAAAGCTTTCAGCGCCACATCATATCCGCTTACCTGGCTACCCACAAAACTTGGGGTATGCACCGGAATGAGGTGGACTTCGCGGTCTGCATACTTTTCTTTGAGCAGGCCTGCTTCCAGCTTCAGAATCACACCGTCAATGTCGTCACCGATGACCTCGGTAGAGCAGGTGGTGATGATGGGGATCACCTTCAGTTCGGGGTAACGCATCAACAGCACGTCTACCCCTTGCTCTACCCGGTGCAATGCCCCGAAGACCGCCGCATCTTCGTGCAGGGATGATGATGCCAGCTCGAAACTTTCTTTAAAGTGCTGTGACATCGTCAATCTCACAAACATGACGCAGCCTTGGCCACCGTGTACAAGCCCTATGCAATCCTTCACCCCAATGCTGACATATTGGGCCCCGGCAGGTTGGCAGGTAAAGATCGGGTTGATCGTTCCGACCCTATCTTTTTTTATCAATTCACAACTCATGGTTCGATTTTTTAGAGTGTTAACTTTTTTATGCAAATCGGGCAGGTTTACGTGATGTTTTACGATGCATGGAATCGTTCCCCTGATCGAGTTTGCGCCTAAAACCTACATTTGTGTCAATATTGTTCTTTTTTGAGCTCTTGGTTCAGCGAAGCGTGAACCATCGTGTGGTCCATTCGTTCTTTCAGCAAATCCAGGATCTGGGCAATATCTTCCTTAGATGCTTCGGTAATCCACGAGAAGTACTTTTTGAATGCGCTTGATAGCGACATTGCTTCACTCCAATAGTACCTGTCGGCAGTGGTGTCGTCATCTTTGGCATTTTCCCCGCGCAGCATCTGCTTGGTTTTGGTCAGGATCCGCTCGTTCTGGATCAATCTGTCCCATCCACGTGAGTTGTATTGCCATAAGCAGTGCTTAGTGATGTACCATTCCAGCTGGGACATTTTTTCTAGGGCAAGATTTTTATCCATCATCTTTCTTTTTGGATATTATTCAATATCGGTGACTGTGTTCTTTTTTAGTTTCTCCAGAGGAACCTGCCTGAGCTCGCCTGTTACCGGATCGGGAAACAAGTATTGGTTTTCCTCGAGTTTTTTGCGGAGCCCGGGTATCGGGTCGTACGCGCCGGTATATTCTCTCAATACAGACGAATTCCTGATCTCGTCGCTCAGGTTCTTGTCCGACAGCGATTCCCTTGTGGCGAATCCTTGGCCGGTAGGGATTTCGTCTTTGCTGATATCGAGATGTACCAGTCTGTGGGCAGGCGAATAAACGCAGTTATAGATGTCTCTCGCCAAGCGTACCCAACCTTCAAATCCCTTGTACGGGCCGTTGTGGTACCCGTGAACGTTGAGGTAAGGGATGCGGATCTTTTTGGCTACCTCGCCCGGACGTTTGCCGGTCATGATCAGATCGGGCTTGAGCTCGTACATCGCTTCCACGCTTTCCAGTTCGTTGGGATCGTCGATGGCCAGGGTTCCCGGTTCACAGCGCGAAACCCCTTTTTCCATATCGCCCTGGTGCCCGAATTTGGTGTAAACCGAGACCACGTTGATGCCCATTTCTTTTTTAAGCATGTACGCCCAGTGCCACAGTTTGGACCCTCCGGGCCAAAGGCACATCTTCACGCCTTGCAACCGGGCGGCGTACCAGTCCAGCTCGGGTTTCCATCGGGCATATTCTTCATCGATGATTTGTTTTGCCTTGTCTTCGATACCGAAAAAATAACCGACTTTCATCAACGAATCGGCGGTGGCTTCAAACCCGAAACCGTCGATGTCCATCCGCGGGATGCCGTAACGGACACGAAGCTCATCGCAGATGTACTCGGCCGAACGTGCGCACTCCAATACATTCAATTGCGCTTTGTGCATGCAGCGGAGATCGTTCGAACCGACCGTTGCCGGTAAATGTGGACAGAATTTGTATCCCCATGCGGTAGAAATAATCTCTCATCATTTCCTGGTCACCTTGAATATTGTACTCGCCGACATAGTTGATGACATGCTTGCTGAAAATATCGGGCTCGGCCGTTCCGACCATTTGGTTGAGCCATGCAAGGTTGATTTTGTGGTGACCGCCCGATTGGCTCGGTCCTCCAAAACCGGGAGAGTTGCAGACGAATACTTTTTTGCCCGGTATTTCTTCCATCACCTCGTCGGCCACGGCATTGATGTCGTCCCCGATCAGCGCCGAGGCACAGGTCTGGTACAACGTCATGCTGTTGATGTGCGGGAAGGCATTGAAGGCCTCAATGATATTTTTCTTCAGCATTTTTTCGGCCCCGAACACCACGTGCGATTCTTTCATGTCCGACGCGAACGTGTATTTCAACTGGAAATTGCCGTCATCGCTGATGTAACGTTTAGTCTGCCAGGTGTCGTAAGTGCAGCCTACAGGGCCGTGGCTCAGGTGGATCACGTCTTTCATCGGGGTTCCGATTACGTGCTTGGCACCACAATACGCACACCCTCTCTCTGAAATGGTTCCGGGAATGGTGTTCAGGTATCCCAACGGCAGGGCATGGGTGAGGTCTTCGCCCACCCCTTTGTCCACAGCATGGTGCAGACGTTCGGGGATACATTCACTGACTTTAAATTGATGGTATGGCATGATAGTTCTTTTGATGGTTACTAACTACAGAGCAGCATCTCCACTTTCTCTTGTTCTTATTCTAAGGGCATTGTCGGTAGGGCATACAAAGATTTTTCCATCGCCTATATATCCTGTTTTGTTGACTTTGGCGATCGCGCTAACGATATTGTCAACGTCCCCGTCTTTCGCAACAACCACAAGCATTCGTTTCGGGACGAATTTCATCCCCGTGATGTTCCCTTTGACCAATGCATCTTTGCTAATCTCAATGCCTGCAAGTACCGGGTTTATGCCTCTTTGGTTGCCCCTGCCGAAAACGGGAATGGCCGTGACGGAAGGGACATTGAGCTCGTCCAATACTTTCTTGGTGGCATTCATCTTACTTGTGCGTATGAAGGCAATTATTTCTTTCATGTGTCTAAAAATTTGTATTTAATTGGCCAGATGCCCCGGCGGGATATCTGAGGCAGGACATCCATGCGAATCTGGGCGCTTGTGTGCCACTAACATGTCGCATGGATGTTTCCGGATTGTTGTTCGGCCCCTAAATCCCCCTAACGGGTAGCTTTGGAACAACCTGTTTAGAGTTCTTTTGATCCGGTCCTGACAGTCAATACACTTTCTACCGGCGTGATGAATACTTTCCCATCACCTTCATTGCCCGTATAGGCTTTGTATTGTATGATTTTAAGGACCTCATCGACCGATTTGTCTTCTGTGACAATGATGATCAGTGTTTTGGGCAGTTCGTCGTAGTGTGTGTTCCCAACGGTTAAGCCCTTTTGTTTGCCCCTGCCGAAAACAGGCATCTTTGTCATCGAATAAAAACCGGCGTCAGATAATCCTTCAGTCACATTGTCGGACATTTCGGGACGGACAATTGCTCTAATCATTTTCATAACATAGTCTTTTTGAGTATTAAACGTAGATTGCTATCCCAATTAATCGACAATACCATATTTTGTAACCATCGATTCCAATTCGGGCATCGTCAATGGTTTTGGCACGACAAACATTTTGTTTTCAATGATTTTGCGGGCGAGCTCGCTGTATTCTTTAGCCTGGTTACACTCCGGATCAAACTCAATGACTGTTTTTTTGTTGAATTCTGCCTTTTGGACAATGTTATCGCGAGGAACAAAGTGGATCATCTGAGTACCTATCGCAGCAGCGAACTCTTCGATAAACTCACGTTCCTTGTCCACTTTGCGTGAGTTACAAACCAATCCGCCCAAGCGTACGCCGCTTTGTTTGGCATATTTTACCAACCCCTTGCAGATATTATTGGCAGCATAAACCGCCATCATTTCACCTGAGCAAACGATGTATACCTCTTGGGCTTTCCCGTCGCGGATCGGCATGGCGAAACCGCCGCAAACCACGTCGCCCAGTACATCGTAGAAAACATAGTCGAGCTCAGGGGTGTAAGCTCCTTGTGCTTCCATCAAATCGATGGCAGTGATCACACCGCGTCCGGCGCAACCTACACCGGGTTCGGGACCGCCTGATTCGGTACATTTAATACCTCCAAAACCGGAAGTTACCACCTTTTCTACCGTGACCAGTTCCGCACCGTCGTCGCGCAGTGTATCCATAATCGTTTTCTGGTTCATCCCTCCCAGGATCATCCGTGTGGAGTCCGCTTTGGGATCGCATCCGTGGATGAACACTTTTTGGTTGTGGAAATGTGCCATGGCGGCAGCTGTGTTTTGTTGGGTCGTAGATTTACCAATCCCACCTTTCCCGTAAAAAGCAATTTTTTTCGTCATGTCAATAAGAATTAAATTATGGACTTTTTATTTTTTACATGAATTATTTGCAAGATAAATTAGTTGTCGACATAGTCAGTAAGGCAACCAATGTGCCAAAAATCATGCTTTTGGAAAAATGGGATATATTTAAGGAAAATTGTGAATTGATTATTTATTTAAGTGGTTGATTTATATTGAAATATTGTATGAATGGCCATAAAGTGTCCATGGTGTTGACGATGAGCCTTATTTTTTGCACATGGTTTTTTGTACGCAAAAGAGCAAGAATTGGGATGATTGTTCTAAATTGTACTTTTTATTTGGTTTATTTTATGTTCTAAATTTGTTATGCAATTAAGAAGTCACTAAAGGTGCCGGAAAGAAGGGAAAGGGATTAGGATAGAATTGGGACAATCCTGAGGAAGCCTGGTTTTATAAAGAAAAAGGGCATGCCCAAACCATACGTCGGTTTGGGCATGCCCTTTTTCTCGATCAGTCTTTCAGTCTCTTATGGTAACGATTTGCGTGATGGTGAGGTTATCTTCTCTTTTTCGACGTAACCCTTTAAAGGGCAGTCTTTGTTTCCGTACAGGGCCTCCGCCAATATTGCGGCATTAAGCATTGCCCCATCACTATTGGTATGCGTGTGGTCCCTGGGAAAAAATCTGGCAACCTCTTCGGGACCTGTCTTCTCATATTCCCGAGCTATCAGTTCGTTAAAGTCGATGAACAAGGCACCTCCTTGTTGGGCCGCCTCCATCGCCCAGGCCCCATAACTGTCGGCACAACGTTCCACTTTGCCATCGACCCATTGGTTACGGGGAATGTGGGAAAGCACAATGGCCTGGGCACCGCGCTTTTTCGTGTCGCCAATGTATTTGCGAAGATACCATCCATAGCTGTGTACAATCTCTTTAGATCCGTTTTCGATGGTTACCTCCTGATTCTCGTTGCCATTGCCGGGAATTGAGGCCCTGAACTTAGGCTTGTCGATGGCACCGCCGTCGTTGTGTCCAAATTGAATGACCACCACATCGTTTTTCCCGATCAGCGGCAATGCTTCCTCCCAAAGTTTTTCGTTCAGGAAGGTCCGGCTGCTGCGCCCTCCCCGGGCCTTGTTGATGATCTCGACCCTTGTGGTGTCCATAAACTGCGCCAAATAAGTGCCCCATCCCACCACGGAGTCACGTCCGTTGGCCACGGTCGAATCGCCAATGATCAATACTTTTTTCTTCACAGGGAACACGATTTTGGGATCTTCCAACAAGTACTTGTTGAGTTTGCATTTGGGCGTTTCCCTGATCCCTTCCACCACCAGCGAAGCTGCCAGCACGGCGCCTTTGGCCGTAGGATGGGTGTGGTCGCGTTGAAAAAACAGCACTTCGGTCACGCTGGCCTCGCCCAGATTCTCCATAGCCCCGGCCATTTTGGCGTTCAGGTCGATGTACATCACTTTCTCTTTTTGCGCCACTTGCTTGGCCCACAGTCCATATGACTGGTCGTTGCGCGGGACTTTGCCATCTTTCCAGTCATTGCGTGGAATGGACAGGATGACGATGGGCGTCGCTCCCTTGGCTTTGGCTTCCCTGATAAATTGTGTCATGTACCACCCGTAAGTATGCACGGTTTCCTGTTTCCTGGTAAGAATGTTTTGGATGGTTTCGGTTTCATCGCCAATGCCCTTGATGGTGCCGCGTGCGCGGGTGGAATCGTTGAGCGGGCCATTGTCGTTATGCCCGAATTGCATCAATACGTAATCGCCTTTTTTAATCTTTTCCAACACGTTTTGCCAAAGCCCCATAGAGCGGTAAGTACGGCTGCTTGTTCCTCCCCGTGCATGGTTTTCGAGGGCCACTTGGGTGGTGTCGAAATAAAGCTGGAACGGATCGCCCCAGCCCCACAGGCCTCCGGCGCCATCGCCCTGTCCGTTTTTTACCGTCGAGTCACCGATGGTAAAGATGGTGGGTTTTTTCTTTTGGGCGGCAACTCCGAACAGAATGGTGCAGAGTACCAGTAACATGAAAATACGATAAGGTCTCATCGATGAATTTTGTTTGGCAGGAAGTTTATGGGTGAACCCCCTTGGTTGGATCATGAAAGCGAAATTAGTGATTTATCAAAAGGGGGCGGTTGGCGGCAATTGCGAAAATCGTACGCATCAACGGTGTTTTTTTGGTGGCCGTACCGTATGGGACACGTTACAACGTTGGTTGGCCGCTCTATCCTGTCCCTATTGGGATTAAAAGAACAAACTAACATCGGGGTTTGATCGGATGGCGGTTTATGGTGCCGGCGTGATGGGCCGGAGCTTTTGTTAGCCGACTTCCATGGTGCCCGACAAGATCTCGTCGTTGGCAAAGTTCTTGTATTGTGCAAAGTTCTTGGTGAACAGTTGCGCCAGTTTACGCGCGGTTTGCTCGTAGGCGGCCTTGTCGCGCCATGCGGCAACAGGGTTCAGTATTTCATCGGGCACGCCAAGGCATGAGGTTGGCATGTTCAATCCGAAAATGGGGTGTAAGGCAAAACCGGCCATTTGCAAGGTCCCGTTCAATACGGCGCGGATCATGGCGCGGGTATACGCAAGTTTTATCCGGTGGCCTATGCCATAGCTTCCGCCCGACCATCCCGTGTTGATCAGCCACACGGTCGACTGGTGCTGCTTGAGCTTTTCGCCCAAAAGCCTGGCATATTCAGTGGGATGGAGGGGCAGGAACGGTTCTCCAAAACAGGCCGAGAATGTAGCTTTGGGTTCAATAACGCCCATTTCGGTGCCCGCTACTTTGGCTGTGTAACCTGAGATAAAGTGGAACATGGCCTGCCCAACGCTGAGCTGCGAAATGGGAGGGAGAACGCCAAACGCGTCGCACGTCAGAAAAAACACATGCCGGGGAATACCTCCTATTGACGGGATCCGGGCATTGGCGATGTAATGGAGCGGATAGGCCGCGCGCGTATTTTCGGTTTTGCTGGTGTCGGAAAAGTCGATGGAACGTGTGCCGGGATGAAACACCGTGTTTTCGACCAGGGCGCCGTCGCGTATGGCACTGTATATCTGCGGCTCTTTTTCGGGGGTAAGGTCGACGCATTTCGCGTAACAGCCTCCTTCGAAATTAAATACCGAGTGGCTGTCCCAGCCATGTTCGTCATCGCCGATCAGGTGGCGCTCCGTGTCGGTAGACAGGGTGGTTTTGCCGGTGCCCGACAGCCCGAAAAAGATGGCTGTGTTGCCATGGTCGTCCATGTTGGCCGAGCAGTGCATCGGTAGTACGTTTTGGCGGTGCGGCAGGGTGTAGTTCAATGCCGTAAACACACTTTTTTTTATTTCCCCGGTGTAACCGCTTCCGCCAATAAGAATCGTCTTTTTGGAAAAGTTCAAAACTGTGAAATTGTGCTGCCGGGTGTGGTGTTTAACAGGTGTGGCCCTGAAATCGGGCAAGGCCAGCACCAGCCATTCGGTTTCGAAAAGTTGTACCTCAGCCGGGGAGGGACGCAAAAACAAATTGTGCACAAAAAGATCCTGCCATGGATATTGGGTAACAATGCGCAGATTCATTTGGTATTTGAGTGCCGCACATGCGTACACATCCCTCACGTACACATTTTTGCCTTGCAACCACTCTGCCATGTCGGTCAAAAGCGATTCGAAATCGTCGGGGGCATAAGGCTGGTTCACGTTTCCCCACCATATGGAATCAGCGGTCGTGGCATCTTTTACCACATACTTGTCTTTGGGCGAACGACCTTTGAATTCACCGGTATCGCAGACCAATGCCCCGTTGTCGGCTATTTGTCCATGGTTTCCCTCAACGGCCATTTGGGTTAGTTGTCCCGGGCTGAGGTTACGGAATGTTTGGTTGATTTTCTTAAAAACCAGCATTTCGGCATCATGTGTCGCGGATTTGATCATGGCAGCAAATTTTTAAGTTTTAGAAAGGGGAAATGGAAGGCGATCGGTTAATTGTCTTTGAAGTTCGTCGATAGTTTTTTGTATTTCCCGTTATTTGGGCTAAATATAACCTTGACTTAGGTCAGAAACAGACGAGCCGTGTTTTAGTTTAAAATGAGGATGTTAAATGTCCGGTTCTTTTAGAGGATTGGGTATGACAAAACAGCACTGTCCCAAAAGCCGATTGCCGGGGCAGTGTTTCGGGAACCACCTGATAAAGATTATATGTGTTTTCCGATCGGCTTTTAAGGTTCAAAGCCCATGTTCCGGGTTCCATTCCCTCAGGCTTATCAGGTCGGGAAACGCTTCGGGCTTGTATATCGATTTGCCCGACAGAACACGGATACATTCCTGTATGCCTTCGGCTACGCTGGGGTGTGGATAAAAGATCTTTAGCACATCCTGAAGGCTTTGCCCCTGGTTAATGAGGTGCGCCACTGATACGATAAAGGCCGATGCCTGCGGACCGGCAGCGCGCATACCCAGAATGCGGTTGTCGGTCCCCGCAATGATTTTCACAAATCCGTTGGTGCTGCGCATGGCCACGGTACGGTTGACCAGGGCGTTGCTGTAATAAGCTACTTTGTGGGGGATGTTTTTGGCGCGCAGTGTTTTTTCGTTGGCACCTACGGCTGCGACTTCGGGCCTGAAAAACATTAGGGTGCTCATGTTACTGTAATCGAGCGGATGGCTGGGCGTATCGGCGATTTTTTCTACTGCCTGGCGGCCTTGGAGTTCGGCTACGCTGTATAACTGGGTCTGTCCGGCTATATCGCCCACGGCATAAATATGGCAGTTCCCGTCTTTGTCAAACAACATACCATCGTCTTTGGTGGCAATGATTCCATTCTTTTCCACTTGTACCCCAATGTTCTCCAATCCCAGATTGTCTGTGTTGGGCACTCGTCCGATGGCCACCAATGCCACGTCCACTTCAATCACTTTGCTATGTCCATCATCGTAATCGAGTACAATCTCCAAATGGGTGGGGTGTTTATGGATGGTGCGCAAATGGGCCGTGTGGTGCACAATGACGCCGTTATCCTCCAGGTTCCGCGCCACGAAGTTGCCTACATCATCATCTTCGGCTGGCAATACACGGTTGGCCCGGTCAAGAAGATGGACTTCTGTTTGTTTAAAGTTGCTGAAGATGGTCGCAAATTCACATCCTATGATCCCAGACCCGATAATCAGCATCCGTTCCGGGAATTTTGCCAGGTCCAGAATGTGTTCCGACGTAATGATACGGTGTCCGTCGACTTCGAGTCCCGGGATGGTACGGGGACGGGCCCCTGTGGCGATAATGAAATTTTTGGCCGTAAGCTTACGCGTACCATGGTCTGTTTTCACAGAAACGGTATGGAGATCCTCGAACGTGGCGTAGCTATGGACCAATGTCACTAACCCTTTGGAGCTTCTTTCAGATGAAAAAGTCTCTATTTGGCTCAACATCTGGTATTGTTTTTCTTTGGCCGCACGGATTACCGTTTTTTTCACCTCATTGAAGTCTACGGCAAGGCTGGCTACCCGATAGCCGCGGTCGACGCGTGCCGCCACGGCGTAGTCCTGCGATAGTTCGTACATGGTTTTGGAGGTGAGTGCGCCGTGCATGATCCCGGCACCGCCCAAATGGCCGGCCTCTACAATGCAAACGTGCAAGCCGTAATCAACGGCGCGCATGGCTGCCGAAAAGCCTCCCGGGCCACTGCCAATCACGATGAGGTCGAAGTGGGTCATATGGAATGTATTGTGATGTTGTCGAACAGCTGACAGGGAGTTTTGATCTCCAAAGGGCCTAAAAGATATAAAAAAAGTCGCACCTTTTGGGTACGACTCTCGAAATCGTTTTATTCTTTTGGCCCGGTTTATATGGTTGCCGGGCCATTTGTCAGTGATGTTCGTGCTTGTCGCCAGGATTGAACGAGTCAAGATGTCTTTCTACTTTGGCCTTGTACAGATCCTGGATCTTAATGATAATCCCTGTCTCTTCCACATCGCCAAACTCATCGTTAATAGAGGTGCCGAACGTACGCATCGATGGGGAAAGGTTCATGTAAGCGTTGATCAGGGGAGGGGATGTTTTCGCCGAGTTCGCGTACCCGCTTGTTCAATATTTTGTAATCTTCAAGGAACGAGTCGCTGCAGAACAAATCGTCCAGTTCCTTTTGCGTAATGGCAAGTTTTACGGGCGTGAAAGGCTCCACCAGGTTGTCGGGGTCGCGGAAATATTTGCGCATAAAGCCCAGGATAAAGTCGCGTGCCGTTTGGTTGTAGTGGGTGTACATGGTCACTTTTCCGAAAAAGTATTCCATTTTTGGATTTTTTACCACCAAACCGCCTAGCCCGTCCCATAAGTTGTCGAGGGCATAAAGGCTCTTGGCCCCGGCTTTCGACGATTGGTAAATGGGCTGCACGAACGAACGTCCGAGTTCAATCGTGTGTGGCAAAAACTCATCGATGAATTTTTCCGAAAATTTAAACATATGGCTGGTGGCCAGGCAATTGGTTTTTTCAGGGTCTTGCAATACGCTGTCGCCCATGATGTATCGATACCCCCCGAGTATTTCTTTGTCATCAGGGTCCCATACGATCAATTGTCTGTAAGGTGTCGGATTGGTGTCGTATTCATCAATGTCAAGCGATTTTCCGGTTCCCCCACCGGCCATCCTGAACGATATTTCGCGCAAGCGGCCCACCTCTTGCATCAGAATGGGCGATTCGTGTGCATCGAAATCGTATATGCGGTTATCACCCTTGTTGGTTTTTCTCACAAACCGTTCGCGGGTCAGTTCCGCTTCGATCATCTCTTTGGGAATTGCGGGAGCAATCTCTTCTAATTGGCTCATTGGCAAATTCAGTTGTTAATGCTTAATTAAAATGAATTCCGTTTCAAAGATAATCAAGTTCACCGTTTTTTATTGCTCTTGATGGTCGACGGATGTGGTATGCGGCTATGTTTTTCCGTTGGCAGGGTGGGTAAATGGCTGATTATTTGCTTCCCGTCAAAGGGGAATATTTTTCGGGGACAATCTCGATCGATAAAAACGGCCTTTCTTTTGTGGATTGGTATTTTTCTAAGGGAATGGGACAAATGTGCGGAAGAGATCGTTTTAAATCGGCTTGGTGCAGGTCTTCAGTTTTTCGCCTAAACTGTCGTTCAAATGTTCAAAATTGTCGATTCTGTAATCTGCGATTCCCAAGTTAAAGTCTCTGTTGCCATTGGTATAAGCGACCACTGTCATTCCTGCGCTTTTGGCAGCCACCATTCCGGAACGGGAATCCTCGATGGCGATACAATCTTCCGGCTCGATGCAAAGCTTTTGGGCCGTTGCCAAATAGATCGCCGGGTCTGGTTTGCCTTTTTTCTCAAATTCGGCCGAAGAGACAGCGTCAAATAAATGCGGGGCGCCTAATTTTTTCAGGACGACCGGAATGATCCGATTGGGCGAATTTGTTGCCAGCCCGATTTTATAGTTTTGGGTTTTGAGTTTTTCGATGAAAGTTTTGATCCCGGGGATGATACAACATTCTTCGGTTTCGATTAGCCCGATGACCCTCGATATGACCATTTGTTCCACAATATCCAGTGGCTTGCCTTGCCAAGGGGATTTGCCGTACCAGAATCTTGCCACTTCCGAAGTTGTCATGGACCTGGTAGTTTTGCAATATTCGTCGGTTATTTTTACGCCCAATGATGAAAAGACTTCATTTTCGGCTTGCTTCCAGAATTGCTCAGAATCAATGATGACACCGTCCATATCGAATATAACCGCTTTTTTATTTGTCATGAGCGCACGCTGGATTCTGAATGGGACAAAAACGTCCATCTTCCCGTTGTGGTTCCTGCAGGGACAACCGGGACGGGAAACGTTCTATTTTCCCTGCTTTCGAGGCCTTGGGGTTCACGCCGGCCGACAATAGTTGTTGGCTTTGCCAAAAATGTAACATACAACAGAGAGAACGCCAAGAATACAAACATAAGAAAGAAAACCTTCACGTTTGGGGCGTGAACCTTTCAAAAAATCAAAAATCTTGTTCCCTATCTTTGTGTTGGATTGTCATTGTGCCGGACATTGCCACTTCGCTGCATGGAGATAATTTTAACGATCTCATCCAGGATGGGAACGTTCGTCATGCTATCCGGTTTTCCGAGACCGCTGAATGAATAATGCAATGCCGATGAGCAACCTATTGCAGGCAATCAGATGTTGATATAAATGATAACATGTATGGCAACAATGGTCCACGAAGAAATCACAGAGGGAGAGAACAATGGTGCCGTAGTTTTGTTTATTTGATTTTCGCAAACATCGGTTTGAAACTTGCAAGCACTTTTACCGCAGAACCATACAACTTTGCGTTGGGACAAACAAGGCAGGGTAAAGGGATAGGAAAGAGATTGCCCGCCTTTGGACCCATTTAACAGACTGTATTGCATTATTTTAAACAATCAAACATAAACGCGATGAAGTACAATTATGTAGGTGAAACCGGATTGATGGTTTCGGAACTTTGCCTCGGTACCATGACGTTTGGCGGTCAGGATGCCGGGATGTGGAGCAGCATCGGCCAACTGCAGCAGCAGGAAGTCAACGCATTGATAAAGACTGCGGTCGATGCGGGCATCAATTTCATCGATACGGCAAACGTGTACTCTTTTGGCCAATCGGAACAATTGTTGGGACAAGCCTTAAAGGATCTGGGAATTCCAAGGGACCAGGTAGTGGTTGCGACCAAAGTATTGGGGCGCATGGACGACCGGCCCAATAGTCTGGGGCTTTCCCGTTATCATGTGTTCAATTCTGTAGATGCCAGCCTTAAACGTCTGCAAACCGACCATATCGATGTTTTGTATGTTCATGGTGTAGATCCGAAAGCATCGGTCGAACAGATCGTCCATACATTGAACGATGTGGTGAATACAGGGAAGGTGCGTTACATTGCCATTTGCAACTGGCCGGCATGGATGGTGGCCAAGGCACAGACCATTGCCAAATATAACGGATGGCAACAGTTTATCGGCCTGCAATATTATTACTCGGCTGTGTCGCGCGACATTGAACATGAGTTGGTGCCGATGGCGCAAGACCATCAATTGGCCATTTTTCCATGGAGTCCTTTGGCGGGAGGTTTTTTGAGCGGCAAATTCAAACGCAGCCAGTCCTCAGGCTCAGGCTCCAGAAGGGAAACGTTCGATTTTCCGCCCATTGATAAAGAAAAAGCCTATGATTTGGTGGAGGTGATGGAGACAATTGCCGAATCGTACCGTGCTACCGTGGCACAAGTGGCGTTGGCCTGGGTCAGGCAGCAGCCCGGAATTACGAGCACCATTATCGGGGCCAAAAACGTCGGCCAACTAAACGACAACATCCGGTCGGTCGGTATCCGGCTTTCGGCAGAAGACTTGGAAAAGATAGATGAAGTGAGCCCGCTCCCGATGCTGTATCCCGGTTGGATGGTAAAACGACAAGATACTTATAGGAACTAAGATTGGCAGGTGGAATCCCAAGAGATGAATTTATAGGCTCTGGGCAGCTCCTGATCTCTAAATTACAAAAGGGGAAGTTTGTTCACCCGGCTGAACGGATAGGGATTGTGCAAATTCTCACATAGTTTCGGAATTTTGGAATGAAAAAGACAAGGCCGTCCGATCCATTTTCTTCGACGACCTTGTCTTTTTGTTGTTTTGTCAAACCGGGAACCGGTCACCTGCAAAATGGGACTGTTGTGTTAATCTACGTTTGCCCACCATTCGTTAAATACCTGGGCGGTATCGGCCAAATGGACTATTTGGCCAATGAGAGGCGTGACCAGAGGGAGCCCATAATTTTTGTTCAGTCGTGTAAGTTCGCTCAAAGGCTCTTTCCAACCATGCATCCCCAATGCAAATTTGGATGAGTGGACGGGCATTAGTCGTTTGGCGTTTAGATCCTTTGCCGCTTGCAACGTCTCTTCCGGCAGACAGTGAATGGCATGCCATGCAAGGTTGTATTGCCCGTTTTCCAAAATGGCGAGATCAATGGGGCCAAACTGTTTGCCTATTTCCCTGAAATGGGTATCGAAACCTCCATCGCCTCCGAGATAGATTTTTTGCGTGGGCGTTTCTAGCAGGAATGAGAGCCAAAGCGTATTGTTCCGCCTGAAGGTGCGGCCCGAAAAATGACGTGCGGTCAGGGTGTGGATCTTCACGCTGTCAGCTAACGGGATGGTTTCGTTCCAATCTTTCTCCTCTATCATTTCGGCGGGAAACCCCCAACGTTCGAGATGTGAGCCGACACCTAAGCCGCAGATGACCTTTCGGATCTTGGGGCGCAGTTTTTTGACAGTGCGGTAGTCCAAATGGTCGTAATGGTCGTGGCTGATGATGAGGTAGTCGATGTCGGGGAAATCATCCACGGTGTACACATCGGTTCCTGCAAACGCTTTGGTGGAACCGGGTATGGGGGAGGCGTTGCCGCTGAATACGGGATCGACCAATAGTTTTAGCCCGTGTACCTGCATGAAGTAGGAGGAATGTCCAAACCAGACCAATATGTCTTGATGGGATGGGAGTGCCCGCAGGTCGGTACGAACGGACGGCAGTGCGCTTCTGGGTTCCATGTCAGGATTCCTTTTGAATAAAAAGTCGTAAAAGATTTTGGTAAATGAGTAACCTTCGGTCAGCGAAGGGGTAAACGTCTGGTTGACAAACGCCCCGTTTTTGTAATTGGGAGATTGTTTTATTTTTTCCAGCCGTTGCCCCGATGGTGCTTTGCCGAACTTGGGATGCTGCATGTACAATAAAACGGAAATACCTGTAACGGTGAAGAGGGAGATCAAGGTGATCATCATTCGTTTGGTTGTTTTTGAAAATTGTTTCATCTGTGGATGCGAAAATAGCATTTCCCTTAAACCGAAGTTGGGTACTGTGGGTTCACGGAAACAGGGGGAATTTGCATTGGCATGGGAGAGAATTTCTTTGCATATTTGAGGGTGATCAACGAAGGAATTGGAATGTGGTGGATTTTATAGTTTTACGGGGATGAACAAATTGCCTGGGATGATGATCATATAAAATTTTAGAAAGAAAGAACTTGCTACATGACAAAATATTTAAAGACAGATTGGGATTACGATTCAGAAAGGCTTGTCGAGGTATTTGACGAATTGCCGTTGTGGGCAGCACCGTTTGGGTTAAAATTACTTGATGGGATCAGGTATAAAAAAGGGACCCGTGCCGTTGATATTGGGTTCGGAGCCGGATTTCCCTTAACTGAAATCGCCATGCGGTTGGGCAAAGATTCAAAAATTTATGGAATCGACCCATGGGGAGCCGCCGTTGACAGAGCACAGAAAAAAATTGACTTTTATGCGATAGGGAATATCGAAATCATTCGTGGTGGTGCCGAGAACATTCCGATCGCCGACGACTCGATCGATTTAATTGTAAGCAATAACGGATTGAACAATGTGGCTGACCTTGACAAATCATTATCGGAGTGTGCAAGGATTATCAAGACTGGCGGGCAATTTATCCAGACTGTAAATTTGAATGGCACAATGGTCGAGTTTTATGTGGCTTTGGAAAAAGTGCTGATCGATTTAAAGCTTGATGATTGTTTGGTGTCAATGCAAAAACATATTCATAAAAAGCGTAAGCCCCTGGAACAGTATCTGGAACAGATAAAATCGCATGGCTTCTCAATTGATTCTGTTAAGCATGACAGATTTGAATACAAGTTCGTTGATGGAACAACGATGTTGGGTCATTTTTTTATCCGGCTTGCATTCATTGACGCTTGGAAGGAGATCATCCCAGAAGAAAGACGATCGGAAGTGTTCGAGCAAATAGAGAATGACTTGAACATTAAATCGCAGACAGATGGAATAATGACGTTAAGCGTTCCTTTTGTGGTGATCGATTGTCAAAAACTATAGTGTAAACAATACGATGTTTGGCATCGTGCCCGAAATATATGGGTAATGGCTATAAATTATGAATTGAAATTTTAACACCGCGTACATGTCATATTGCACTTACATTGACACCATGCAGGCCGGGGAAAAAAGAAACCTGCACAAGACCTACCACGATCTCCATTACGGTTTTCCTATCCACGATGACAATGAGTTGTTTGGCCGATTGATCATGGAGATCAACCAGGCCGGACTGAGCTGGGAAACAATCCTGAAAAAGGAGCAAGCCTTCCGGAAAGCATACGATAATTTCGACGTTGCGAAAGTGGCGGCTTACACCGGGCAGGACAGGGAGCGGCTTTTGGCAGATGCGGGTATTATCCGGAACAAACTAAAAGTCAACGCGGCCATTGAAAATGCCAATGCCATTTTAAGTTTACAAAAGGAATTTGGTTCGTTTGAAAAATGGTTGGCACAGCATCATCCCAAGACCAGGGAAGAATGGGTGAAACTGTTTAAAAAGACGTTTCGGTTTACGGGGGGTGAAATCGTCAATGAATTCCTGATGAGTACCGGTTATCTGCCCGGAGCACACGCCGAAAATTGCCCGGTTCATAAAGAGATTCTGGAAAGGAAGCCTATGTGGGCAAATAAGTAAGGAGTGAAAGGGTAGCTGGTACTGACGCGAAACATGTCGTTGTACTTATTCATGATACAATATCTGTCGAACTTGTTTTTGCCATGCAGATGGGTTTTCCATGTTGCTTAGGAATATAAGCAGCCGGACGCCTAAAAGTATTTCTCCATCGTTTATTGGCAGAAATTGGCGGAATATTGTCATTTCAGACATTATTTCTATCCTATAACTTTGTGGCATGATGAAACACAATCAATTGCTAAAAGTTAAATTATGGTTAGAGTCGCGATTAATGGATTTGGCCGGATAGGACGTCTGGCCTTCCGTGAAATGATGAACCACGACCAATTGGAGGTCGTGGCGATCAATGATCTGAGTGCACCGTCGATGTTGGCCTACCTGCTGAAGTACGATTCGGTACAGGGAACGTTCAAAAAAAATGTTGCCCATACGGACAATGCCCTGATCGTGGACGGGAAAGAAGTAACGGTATATGCCGAACGCGACCCGCGCAACCTTCCTTGGGACAAGCACCAGATTGATCTGGTACTGGAATGTACCGGGATCTTTGAATCGCGCGAGAAGGCCTCGGCGCATCTCGTGGCGGGCGCTAAAAAGGTTATTATCTCCGCTCCGTCGGATAAGGACGTCAAAACGATTGTCTACAATGTGAACCACGGCTTGCTGGATGCAACCGACCAGCTGATCAGCTGTGCGTCGTGCACGACCAATTGTCTGGCACCGATGGCGAAAGTACTGAACGATAAATTTGGGATCGTTGCCGGGCAAATGACCACCATCCATGCTTATACTAATTCCCAACCATTGATGGACACGCCCGATCCGAAGGTTAACTACCGGAAATCCCGTGCTGCGGCCGACAGCATTGTGCCCTACACCACCGGGGCGGCCAAAGCTATAGGTCTGGTTATTCCCGAATTGAAAGGGAAACTCGATGGGTCGTCGCAACGTGTTCCTGTCCATTCGGGTTCGGTAGTGGAGCTCTTTTCGTTATTGGGAAAAACGGTGAGCGTGGAAGAGGTCAACGCCGCTATGCAGGCCGCTGCCAATGAATCGTACGGTTATACCGAAGATCCGATTGTGTCGGCCGATGTGATCGGGATCAGCTACGGTTCGCTTTTCGATGCGACACAGACGAAAATCGTGACCGTGGGCTCCCAGCAATTGATCAAAACCGTGTCGTGGTACGACAATGAAATGTCCTTTGTGTCGCAAATGGTACGCACGGCCTCTTATTTCGGGGCGCTGTAATTGCCGTTTCCGCATGTCGTCCAGGGTTTGGATCGAACCTTCCCTGTACGATTTGCGTCATGCGATTGCAGAGGCAAAGCTTTTTCGGTAATCACTTGGTGTGGTCTTCAGGTGGCGCAGGAACAAACGGCGCAGTCCGTCGGCATTCCCTGTTCCGCATTCGTTCGATATCTCGTCGATGGTCAACCGGGTCTCTTCCAGCCGTCGGCGCGCGGTTTCGAGCCGTACTTTTTCGATATATTTGGCCGGTGTGATGCCCGTTTCCCGTAAAAAGACACGGGCAAAATTCCTTGGGCTCATCGATGCTTTTTCGGCCAGCAATTCAACAGTGAGTTCCTCATCCAAGTGGTCGACGATCCAATCCTGGATGGACTGGATCGGTTCGTGATCGACCGTTTGGTGCATCAGGACATGGCTGAACTGCGACTGGTTTCCTGGACGTTTCAGGTAAAGCACCAGTATTCTTGCAACCATGACGGCTACATCGCGTCCAAAATCTTCTTCTACCAATGCCAGGGACAGATCCATTCCGGTGGAGATGCCGGCCGAGGTGTATATGTGGCCGTCCTTGACATAAATGGGGTCTCTTTCCACTTGTATTTTGGGGTAGCGTTTGGCCAGTTTATCGCAAACACGCCAGTGCGAAGTGGCCCTCCGTCCGTTGAGCAACCCGGCTTCCGCCAGAACAAAAGTCCCCGCGCATATGGATCCGATGCGACGAACTTTGTCGGTGTTGTCTTTCAGCCAATTGATGAGAGGAAGCAGCGCTGCATCATCGGGTTCGCTGGCTCCTTTGCCCGCCAGCAGTACGGTATCTACGTCATAGTTGATGGAGCCGATGCCTCCCTCACATACAACCGGGAGGCCGGAGGTGGTGTTGACCACAGAGGAGCCATCTATGGATAGGACATGCATGGTGTATGATCCTTTTGTGGGGGAGATGTATTCTTTGATGTAATCGATCGTTTTTGCAAATACCTCGAGCGGACCGGCCACGTCGAGAATAGAGGTCATTGGCGGCACGATGATAACGATGTGTTTGGTTTTTTCCATAACGATATAGTTTTACGGATGTGCAAAGATATCCATAAAATGGCAGCAAAACGCGACAATGGGGAAATGCTGCCATTGGCAGTGTTAAATTAATAATCGGTACTTGGTGCTGCCTCTGCATTAGTCAATGCATTTGGCGTGCCGGTCTGTCCTTTGATGGGGGTTTGGAGCGTGACTCAATTTACAACAGAAATATCATTGTGCGGTTGGAAGCAGACCCGTATGTAAGAGAACAGGTAATCAGTATTTTGCCGGCTGTCATTCTCGGGATGTTGCCGCCGGGCAGCTTGATTGTAGGGGCCGTATCACAACGGATCGGCGCTGCCAATACCATTTTGTGCCAGGGGATTATCAGCATCATAATCGTGGTGTGTTTTTCGGTTGTCGTGAAAAAACGGCGTAAAGCGATGTCGAAAGCTCTTTTTTAATAGTAAGATCCCACGTTCTTTGGCAATAGATGCAAAATTTTGGTTGCCTTTCCGATAAAAATCAAGGCTTATTTTGAACAAAACTATCTGTGCAATGGTATTTCGATTAAATTAACTTTTCTAAATCGTACAGTAAAATCAGTTGGATTTTATTTTCTTTGTCTGTAAAAGTGTTTTCTTGTATGTATAAACAGAGTTTAAAGATTGTGGTTTTACTGACAATCTCTGTTCTCATCACTGCTTTTTCAATCCATGTCGGTATTTTTTGGGACAATGTGCTATTTGTTTCAAAAATGGGCAATCATCTTTACCAATCTCATCCATTCGGATTGCGTGTTCCTGATGCGTTTGATCCTGGCCATCCCCCGTTTATTGCCGTTTTGATGTCGATGAGTTGGGATTTCTTTGGCAAATCACTCAGTGTTTCACATTGGCTCATGTTTCCGTTTGTATTTGGTTTGTTATGGCAGCTCTATTCACTTATAATGCAGTTTATTCCCAATGAAAAAGATCGTGTTTGGGCATTCCTATTGGTATTGGCCGATCCTTCTTTATTGTCACAACTGATACAGGTGACGCCGGAGACCATCCAGTTATTTTTCTTTTTTGGGGCACTCAACGGCTATCTTCGAGAAAATAGCCTGTCCAAGACATTCTTTCTGGCAATGTTGGGAATTGTATCATATCGTGGAATGATGATGTGTTTGGGCATTCTCATGATAGAGGTTGTTGATTTTTTCTTTATTAAAAAGGGGAAATTAAAACAGTTCGTCACTACCCGATTGTTTTTCGAATATTTTATAGGTGCGTTACCTGCAGGTTTGTATGTTGTTTGGAGGCTCGCCACCAAAGGATGGATTACGTCAAATCCTTTAGAAGTATGGGGTAACGCATGGGATTTCGATGGTCCCGCCGACTTTTTCTTAAACCTGTTGCGTAATTCGGTTGTACTAATACATCGTTTTATGGATTTTGGCCGACTAACGATACTGGTCTTCATTGGAGTTGTGCTAATCACGAAACGTAAGCAGATTGATTGGAATAAACACGCAAGACCAATCATTATTTTTCTATTTTCAACTTTTGTCGTATATGCGACCAGCCTTATGATAAAAAATACGATGGGACACCGGTACTACATTGCATCTTATCTGGTAATTTCTCTGTTAGCTTTTATGTTTTTAGAATATGTCAAAAATCGCAAATTATTTTTTTCATTAATGTTTTTTTCTTTAATAGGAGGCAATTTTATTGTTTATCCGGATAAAATAGCCCAGGGTTGGGATTCGTCACTGGCTCATTTGCCATATTGGAAGTTGCGCAAGGAAGCCATTGGTTATATCGATCATCATTCTGTTATCCCCATTGATAGCACGGCCTCATTTTTTCCAAATATAACTTCGATTGATAATGTAGACATGGACGGTGATTTACGACAATTTATCCCGTTCACGGGTAATGAGAAACAGGTGTTTTATTCGAACGTTTATAATCTTTCTGATAAGGAATTTGAAATACTGGATGCCGGTTACGTAAAGGATACGGTTTTTGAAAGATGTCAGGTCCGGATTGTTGTTTACAGGAAAAAACAATAAAACACTCTTTGGGATCGTTTTTGTCAATGTCACGATAAATATTGCAAATCAATGTTTTCGGTAGTCCGGTGTTAAGATCCTAACCACTCCAAACACCCCTGTTCGTCGGTTGCAATGACTTCAAATTCCTCCAGCCAGCGGAGCACGCGCTGGACCTCATCGGTACTGCCGCCTGTTTGGGCCAATACCTCGTGGTAGGGCAATGGAGCTTGCATTAGCAAATCCTTTATTTTTTGCTGGATGGCTTCGAATTGCTCGTCCGAAAGGTTTTGCTTTTTCTTTTCGGTACACACATCGCAACGGCCACAATTGGGCACATCGTTTTGCCCAAAATAGCGTAAAAGCAATTTGCTTCTGCAAATATGTCCCGTACAGGCATAATCGATCACCGATTCGATGCGACGCTCATAATCCTCTTTGCGCTGTGCATAAACTTCTTTGGGTAATGTGACATAGCGCGTATCTTCACGCGACTGGGAGTAAGTTATCTGCGGACCCTTCCGTTGCGGGATGTAATGGACTACTTTTAGTCTCGATAATGTTTTGAGGTATTCGTATATGTTTTGGCGGTCAGTGTTGGCCCGCGATGCCAGTAAATCTTCGCTGACGGGCACATAATCGGAGAATACGCCGGTGTAGGAACGTAATAGTAGCTTGATAAACAAATCGTAATCCTGATTGGCGACCTGGAACTTGTACAAGTCGTCGCGTTGCATAACGAACATCAGTCTCGACGGCAAATTCAGATCTTCCGAAAATTCTACGTAACCCGCACGTTCAAGCAAGCGGAGGCTGTTGAACACCGTGACGGTGTTGAATCCATAGGCAGCACAGAATTTGACGATGTTAAAATCGTAAGTCATCAGGTACCCTGACCCAACGGCCAACTGGAAGAAATTGCCCAATGCCTCGTACACACGTCTTACCACTTCTGGTTCGGGAAAAGAGGTCGACAATTGTCTGCGTAGCCTGGTCTTGTCTGCATTCGACCAAAGGAGTACGGCAAAAGCTCGCTTTTCGTCACGCCCCGCCCGGCCTGCTTCCTGGAAATAAGCCTCCAGTGAGTCGGGAGCTTCCATGTGAACGACCACGCGGACATCGGGCTTATCAATACCCATGCCGAATGCATTGGTGGCCACCATCACACGGGTTTGGTTTTCTGTCCACTCTTTCTGCCTCTTGTCGCGCATATCATGGTCCAGCCCTGCGTGGAAATGGTCGGCCCGGATGCCGTTTTGGTTGAGGAACTCGGCGATTTCACGTGTCTTCTTTCTGTTACGTACGTACACAATGGCACTTCCCGCCACAGAGGCCAATATCTTTAACAATTGTTGGTCTTTATCCTCGGCCTGACGGACCACATAAATTACGTTGGGCCGTTCAAAGCTTTTTCGGAAAACGTTTTTCTGCTTAAAAAGCAAGCGTTCCTGAATGTCGTTTACCACTTCGGGCGTGGCGGTTGCCGTCAATGCCAGTACAGGTACATCGGGCAACAATTCACGTATTTCGGACAGTCTAAGGTACGATGGACGAAAGTCGTACCCCCATTGCGAAATGCAGTGCGCTTCGTCCACCGCAATAAGTGATACCCTGAGGTATTGCAGTTTGTCGCGGAATTGGACGGTCCCTAAGCGTTCGGGCGATATGTACAGGAATTTGTACCTTCCAAAAATCGCATTGTCAAAGGCTACGGCGATTTCTTTGGCTCCCATACCCGAGTGGATGGCCATGGCCTTGATACCTTTTGTTTGGAGGTTGGTCACCTGATCCTTCATCAATGCAATAAGGGGGGTTACCACAATGCACAATCCTTCGGACGCCAATGCCGGTATTTGGAACGTGAGCGACTTACCTCCACCGGTCGGCATCAGTCCCAACGTATCGCGCCCCTGTGCCACCGATTGGATGATATCCCCTTGTAATGCCCGGAAATCATCGTACCCCCAATATTGTTTGAGTATCTGCTTGTATTTGTCCATGGAGAGAATCACGACTGTGCACTACAAAAATAGGAAACAGGGATAACCCAGCTTTGTTAAAATTATTAAAATCGGGTGAAATCAATATATGTATTCATAATTTTAGTTTCGGGAAAATACGCCATTTGTGCCATAACGCATTGGAGAGTCGTATTTTCCTATAAAAATGATGTTTATCCCAATTTGTTTACCATAGAAATGAAACGAACATTATTACCAGTTACAATCTTGTTTTTTGTGGTCGGATTGTTGCAAGCACAACCCCAGGATAGTGGCACATTGCTCGACCCTGTGGTTAAGCACGGTACGCTGCCCAACGGCCTGACGTATTACATCCGTGCCAACAAGCTTCCCGAGAAGAGGGCCGAATTCTACATTGTGCACAATGTGGGCGCCATTCTCGAAGAAGATTACCAAAACGGTTTGGCGCATTTTACCGAACACATGGCGTTTAACGGAACTACTCATTTCCCCGGCAAATCTTTGCTCAACTACCTCGAAACCATTGGGTGCAAGTTCGGACGGAACGTGAATGCATTTACCAGCATGGATGTGACCAGTTACAACATTTCGGCTGTTCCGGTCGAAAGGGAATCGGTCATCGATTCGTGTTTGCTTATTTTGCACGACTGGAGCAGTTTCATCTCTTTTGTACCTGAAGAAATAGATAAGGAACGCGGGGTGATATTGGAAGAGTGGCGTACCCGGTCGGGTGCCCAATCACGGCTCAGCGATCAATTGAGGCCCATCATGTATGCTGCTTCGAAATATGGAACACGGAACGTGATCGGCGACACGGCCGTCATAAAAAACTTTCCCCGCCAGGCCATCATCGATTTTTATCATGCCTGGTATCGTCCTGATCTTCAGGCTGTGATTGTGGTGGGCGACATTGATGCAAATTTGGTAGAGGAAAAAGTCAAAGAATTATTCTCTTCCATTCCCGGATCAACAGACAAAAAAGACAAAACTGTTTTCGACATTCCCGACAACGATCAGCCGTTGGTGGGCATTGCCACCGATGCTGAGGCTACCCAGTCGACAGTGACCGTGTACTTCAAGCATAATACAGTAAGGCCGCAGGATAAATCGTTGGACTACCTGAAAACACAAATGGCCACTTCGTTGATTAATCAGATGTTGAATGCACGGATCAGCGAATTGACCCAAAAGGAAGATGCCCCGTTCATAAATGCCTATAGCGCCTACAGGGGTTATACCGCTGTAAAAGACGCGTTCATGGCCAGTGCCACGGCCAAACAGAATAGAATAATCCCGGCGTTCGAATCGTTGCTTACCGAGGCTTTCCGGGTGCAACGCCACGGATTTACGCCCCAGGAGTTGGAACGGGCAAAAGCCAATTATTTAAGATCGCTCGAGTCGGAATTTGCCGACAGGGATAAGCAAAAGCACGATGACTATGTTTGGGCTTATTTTGAACATTTTACAGAGAACGAACCACAACCGGGTATTGACTTTTTGCTCGACATGGCCCGAAAAGAGTTACCGTTGGTCACCATTGATAAGATCAACCAAATGGCCAAGGGATTTGTCACCGATAAGAATGTGGTAATCACCGTGACCGCTCCCGATGTAGAAGGTAGTGAAATTCCGGACAAAAGCACCTTATTGAAAACATTTGACAAAATAGTGTCATCGACAATTACGCCCTATCTGGAACAATCTGTTGGAAACCAGATGATGGCACACGTTCCTGCGGCAGGAAAAATAAAAAAAGAGAAATTCGACGGTACGCTATCGGCCACAGAATGGACATTGTCCAACGGTATTAAAGTGATATTTAAGCAAACAGACTTTAAAGAAGATGAATTGATGGTACGTGGTTTAAGTCCGGGAGGGCTTAGCTATGTGGATGACGCCGATTATTTGGCAGCTTTGCTGTTCCCTGGTCTGGTCGGGGAAATGGGGTTGGCCGGCTTTTCAAAACCAGACTTGCGTAAAGTGCTGGCCGGAAAACGAGTGGGTACGTCCGTTTCTGTGTCAAACCTGTTCGATATTGTGGCGGGAAGCGGTTCTCCCAAAGATGCCGAAACATTGTTCCAGATGCTGCATTTAACGTTCACCTCTCCCCGGTTTGACGAACAGGTTTATAATGCCTATCTGTCGCGGATAAAAGCATCGTTGGCCAATAAAGCTTTGGATCCGGGTTCTGCTTTTTCGGACAGTGTCATGGTCATTGTGGCCAACCATCACCCGCGCATCAAGCCCATTTCGGCCGAAAGGCTTTCGGAAGTCACTTTCGAAAAGGTTCGGAAGCTGTACCAATCCCGGTTTGGCGATCCGGCTAGCTTTACATGGCTGATTACCGGCAATATAAAGCCCGAAGTGCTGAAGCCATTGTTGGAGACCTATTTGGCATCCCTTCCCAAGAACAACCAAAAGGAAAAATTCATCGATCGTGGCGTGCGTATACCCGAAGGAATTGTGACATGCCACTTCGACAAAGGGATGAAAACGCCCAAGACATCGGTATATGCTAACTACACAGGTAAATTTGGGTATACGGCCAACGAAATACTGTACCTCAATGCCATTAAACACGTGCTTGATATCCGTTATGTCGAAAGCATCCGCGAAAAAGAAGGTGGTACCTATGGCGTGGGGGTTAGTACAAGCTATCAGCTCTTACCGGTCAAACAAGCCAGCATCACCTTGAGGTTCGATACCGATCCCGAAAAAGCCGGCCGCATGGTTGAACTGTTGCACGCCGAGATAAAAGAGCTGTTGGAGAACGGTCCCTCGGAAACTGATTTGCAAAAGGCCAAAGAGTATTTCGTAAAAACCTTTAACGAAAACCAAAAGGAGAATGGTTACTGGATGGGCGTTTTGCAGAATAAATATGTGGAAAACATTGATCTGACAAGCAATTATGTTGAGCGGGTCGGTGCCATGACACCTTTGGCCATCCAACAATTTGCCGGTAAAACCTTTTCGTCGCACGCAATGGTCGAAGTGGTAATGATTCCTTCAAAAACAACCGCACAAACGGAAGAAAACCAATAATATCCTTTCACATTTTTTATAAATTGGGGCAACGATTATTTTTATAATTTTGCCCCAATTTTTTAACGCCTAAATTCACCAACGATGTCGTTCATTGAAGATAAAATTGTGTCAGATGGCCTTACGTTCGATGACGTACTGCTAATCCCCGCTTATTCGGAAGTATTGCCGCGCGAAGTTGACCTCAGTTCTAAATTCTCGCGCCACATCAAGCTGAACACTCCCATCGTGTCGGCTGCCATGGACACCGTGACCGAAGCCCGTTTGGCCATTTCCATTGCCCGCGAAGGTGGTATAGGCGTTATCCACAAAAACATGACCGTTGAGGAACAGGCCAAACAAGTGGAGATCGTGAAAAGGGCCGAGAACGGGATGATCTATGACCCGGTCACCATCCGTAAAGGGAAAACCGTAGGCGATGCGCTTCGATTGATGAGCGAATACCGTATCGGAGGTATTCCCGTGGTTGATGAACATGGCTATCTGGTCGGCATCGTGACCAATCGTGACCTGCGTTTCGAACCCGATTTCAACCGTTCCATTGATGAGGTGATGACCAAAGAGAATTTGGTCACCACACAGCAAAGCACCGATCTGGAATCGGCTGCGGCCATTCTGCAACGTCACAAAATAGAAAAGCTTCCCGTGGTTGACAAGAACAACAAACTGGTGGGGCTTGTTACTTACAAAGATATCACTAAGGCAAAAGATAAACCCCGGGCCTGCAAAGACGAAAAAGGACGCTTGCGTGTAGCGGCCGGTGTCGGCGTCACCTTTAACACATTCGAAAGAATCGACGCGTTGGTCAAAGCCAGCGTGGACGCTATTGTGATCGACACCGCCCATGGCCATAGCCGTGGCGTGATTGAAACACTGAAAGAAGCCAAGCGTCGTTACCCCGATCTGCAGATCGTGGTGGGCAACATTGCCACCGCTCAAGCGGCACTTGATCTGGTCAAGGCGGGAGCCGACGCCGTGAAAGTTGGCATTGGCCCTGGTTCCATCTGCACTACCCGAGTGGTGGCCGGAGTGGGCGTTCCTCAACTATCGGCCATTTACGACGTGTCGAAAGCATTGAACGGCACCGGGGTACCTGTGATTGCCGACGGTGGTATCCGCTATTCGGGCGATATTGTAAAGGCCATTGCGGCAGGGGCCTACAGTGTAATGGCCGGATCGTTGTTTGCCGGAGTGGAAGAATCGCCCGGTGAAACCATCATCTTTAACGGGCGTAAATTTAAGTCGTACCGAGGCATGGGTTCTATCGAAGCCATGCAGCACGGCTCCAAAGACCGTTATTTCCAGGATGTGGAAGATGATATAAAGAAACTGGTTCCCGAAGGTATTTCGGCCCGTGTTCCTTACAAAGGCACGCTTAACGAGGTCATTTACCAAATGATCGGGGGCTTGCGTGCCGGCATGGGTTACTGTGGTGCCCGTAACATTGAGGATATGCACAACGCCAAATTCACGCGTATTACCGGCGCCGGCATTACCGAAAGCCACGCACATGACGTGACGATAACCAGTGAGGCCCCCAATTATTCGCGTTAACAGCTTTCCCTCCATATCTAAAGCCCGAACCCTTTTGGTTTTTCGGGCTTTTTTATTTTCTTTAGTCCCCGAAAAAATAAGGATTGAATTTGATCGCAAATTTGCGTTGCATAAAATAAAGTCCTGCACATGGTCGTTATTCCAACAACTATTTGAATCAAACCAAAACTGTCATAGATATCGACGAATTATGAAAAGACTTTATGTGTTGATGTTTGCCGGGATTATGGCCATGGAGGCTGGCGCCCAGAAAAAATCGCCCGTGGTCCTGAAAATCCAGGATCAAAATTTTATGCTGGATGAATTTGAGTATGTGTACAACAAAAACAACCAGCTAAGCCAAACCCCGCTGTCGTCAAAAGAGTATCTCGATCTTTTCGTTAATTACAAGCTCAAGGTAACCGATGCCGTACAGAAAGGCTACGATACCACGCAGACGTTCCAAAACGAGTTCTCGTATTATCGGGATGAGCTCTCGAAGCCATACCTGAACGACAAAAAAACCGAAGATAATCTTGCGCAGGAAGCCTATCAACGGTTGTTAAATGAGGTGGATGCCAGTCACATTATGGTCCGGTTGCCGCAAATGCCAACTCCGCAGGACACACTTGCAGCCTACAACAAAGCCAAGGGAATATTGGAACGTGTAAGGAAAGGAGACGCATTTGACGAGTTGGCCTTTCAATTGTCGGAAGACCCGTCGGCCAAGCAGAACCGTGGACGGTTGGGGTATTTCTCCGGATTCCAAATGGTCTACCCGTTCGAATCGGCCGCCTACCGTACACCGGTAGGACAGGTATCGGACATTGTGCGAAGCCAGTTTGGTTACCACATTATCAAAGTGCATGACAAGCGTCCTGCCGGTGGTGAAATCCTAACGGCCCACATCATGAAGATGTTTCCTGTGGATGCCCCCGAAACAGTCAAGGAATCAGCAAAAAAAACCATCGATTCATTGTATGTGTTGGTATTGGACGGGGCGGATTTTGGTACTTTGGCCCGCGAGAATAGCGACGACCGCAATTCGGCCATGAACAACGGCGAACTGCCTTGGTTTAATACCGGGCGCATGATCCCCGAGTTTGCACAACCTGCGTTTGCGTTGGCCGAAAACGGCCAGGTATCGAAACCTATCCAAACGCCCTTTGGGTGGCATATAATCAAAAGGCTTGACCATCGCCCTGTCGCCTCGTTCGACGACATGAAAGAGGAAATTTACCAACGTATTGCCCACGATGAACGGGCATTTGCCGGACAAAATGCCGTACTGGAACGGATCAAGGCAGAGACAGACTTTGTAGCGAATAAAGCAAATCTGGAGCCGATTAAATCGTTGGTTGGACAAGAAGGCATGACCGACTCTGTGTTTTTTGCCACTTCCCCCAAACAGAACTTACCTGTTTGTTCGTTTGCCAAACAGATACGCACGCAGCAACAATTCATCGGCTACTTAAAGGCCCAACCCTCTTTTTCGGTTGGTCGGGGAACGGGAGAGATAGATCAACATTTCGACAATTATTGCAAAAATGAGCTGTTGGCTTACGAGAAAACACAATTGGCAAAGAAATACCCCGAATACCGTTACCTGGTTTCGGAATACCACGATGGATTGTTGATTTTCGACATCAGCCAGAAAGAAGTTTGGAATAAAGCTGCTGCGGATACCACGGGGCTTGACCTGTTTTTTGCGGACAATAGGCAGAGATATCCAAAACCCGAGCAGTGGGATGGCGTTATTTACTATTGCAACGACCAGGCAACTTACGACAAACTAAAATCTGTACTATCGACCGACACGGCGGTCAACGACTCTATAATCAGTGGATTTGGATTAAGTTCTACCGAAGTAAAGACCGAAAAAGGCAAATTCGCCAAAGGAGAAAAAGCCATTGTTGATGCCAACTTTTTTAACGAAGCCAATGCGAATGTGGTTTACCCGTCGGGCTTCACAAAGGCGTTGATCATCGGAAAGATCAACCCCGCATCGATTTATGGGTTGGATGAAATTCGTGGGCAGGTTCTTTCGGATTATCAAACCGAACTCGAAAAACGTTGGGTCGAGTCGCTCAAAGCCAAATATTCTCCCAAAATCAACTACAAAGCGCTCAAGAAAATCAAAACACAATAACACACGATGCGAATTCACGTCATCATCCGTTTTTTTGCCATTATGCTGGTTGTTGGTGCTTGCAAAGGAGCAGGTTCCGATCCTTTGTCGGAGCCTGTGGCCGGCATTGATAGCAAAGTATTGACCAAACGACAGCTCCAGGATGCCGTTCCTGATGGATTGAGCGCTGGCGACAGTATTGTATTTGCCCAGGATTACATCAACCGCTGGGTACGTACCCAACTGATGCTGCGTAAAGCCGAACAAAACCTTTCTCCCTCCGAAATGGATGTGGAAAAGCTGATCGAAGAGTACAGGACATCGCTCATTACTTACCAATACCAGCAAAAACTGCTGGAACAAAAATTTGCCCCTATCATCTCCGATTCGGAAATTGAGGCGTATTACCGCGAGATGAAAGAGAATTTTAGGTTGACCCGTCCCATCATAAAGGGTATCTTCATTAAAATTCCGTTGACCGCACCAAAGATCAGTGACATAGAAGGATGGTACCGGTCTTCACGTCCCGGTGATCTTGTTGATTTAGAAGCCTATTGTTATCAGTATGCCAAAAAATTTGATTCGTTTCTTGATCAATGGCGTTACATCGACAACTTTCAATCGGAATTGCCTTCGCCCGTTTATAATCCGTCGGAACATTTTAAAACCTTACGTTATTACCATACCCGCGACCGTGAATTTGCCTACTTCCTTTCGATACGCGATATCATGTTCGAAGACTCGACCGCGCCCATCGAATTTGTGCGCAATGACATCAAGGCCATTCTTTTGAACAAAAAGCGTATCGAATACATAAAGAAACTTGAGGATGATATATACGAAGAAGGCCTCAAACAAAAAGTCGTAAAATTCTATTAATTTTGGCATTCGTTAAAAACCAACGGACTGGACTGTTTTCTCACCACAAAAGCATCACAACCAAAGGTTTTAGGCCCATGAAAAACGCTCTTTAAACAGAAAACACTCATTGCCCATTGGGGATGGTTCCCGATGCCGATGGTTAAACATGAAATTTGCCCATGAAATCTATTACAACCGCATTTATTGCATTGTGCCTGCATCTTACCGTCCTTCATGCCTGGTCACAAAGCAACGTCATTGATGAAGTGGTCGCTATTGTGGGCGACAAACCGGTATTGAAATCGGATATCGAAGGCCAATACCAACAAGCACTGGCCGAAGGCATAAGTTTTCAAGGCGATGCCAAATGCCGTATTTTTGAAGACCTGCTGATACAAAAACTGTTGTTGGCCCAGGCAGTGCTCGACAGCATTGAAGTAAGCGAGAATGAGGTAGTGGGCGAGGTGGACCGCCGCATGAACTATTACATCCAGCAAATCGGTGACAAAGAGAAGTTGGAAGAATATTTCAACAAATCGATTTTGCAGATTAAACGCGAGATGATGGACCAAATGCGTAACCAAATGATGACGGAGCGCATGAAGTCCAAAATCACCAAGGACATTAAAGCAACCCCTTCGGAAATACGTCTTTTTTACAAAAACGCGAATCCCGACAGCTTGCCCAATGTGCCCATTCAATACGAACTGAACCAGATCTCGGTGTATCCCCCGTACGAGCAAAAGGAAATTGACCGGGTGAAAGACCAGTTGCGCGATTTCCAGAAACAAGTGAACGAGGGCCGCGATTTCTCCACATTGGCGGTGCTTTACTCCGAGGACCCGGGAAGCGCATCGCGCGGCGGTGACTTGGGGTGGGCAACCCGGTCGACCTTTGTGCCCGAGTTTGCTACAGTGGCATTTAATTTGCAAGACAAAAGCAAGGTGTCGAAAATTGTGGAAACCGAATATGGGTTTCACATCATCCAGCTTATTGATCGGAAAGGAGACCGTATTAACGTACGGCATATTTTGCTTAAACCGAAAGTGAGTACCAAATCGCGCGAGCAGGCCATAGCCCGTATCGATTCGATTGCCGCACTGATCAACGAAAATAAAGTAACGTTCGAAGAGGCGGCGCTCCGTTTCAGTATGGATAAAGATACCCGTGCCAACGGCGGGCTTATGGTAAACGAAGCCAACAACAACTCTGCAAAATTCGCGCTCAATGATTTGGAGCCTGAGATCATAAAGGCCATGCAAAACCTTAACGAAGGTGACGTGTCGAAGCCGTTTTTAATGAAAGACAAAAACGGTAAAGACGTTTACCGGATTGTGCAGCTAAAGCGAAAAACCGATCCGCATAAGGCCAATCTAAAAGACGATTATCAGTTGTTGCAAGATATCCTGATCATCAGAAAGAAAGAAGATACCATGAAAAACTGGATCAGGGAAAAACAAAAATCCACCTACATTTCACTCGACAAGTCATGGGTAAACTGTGAGTTCGAATATCCGGAGTGGGGGAAATAAGATATAACAAAACCATGGGGAAACTCAACGGATTCTATCCTGTACCGGCATTCACGTCACACAAAAAAGCAACCGCATTCATGTTGGTTGCTTTTTTGTGGTTGTGTTTTGTATGGCACGTCCGGGCCCAAACGCAGCAACGCTCCAAAGTCCAGCTTGAAGAGGCCGATATCCTGAACGCCGACGAGAAGGTCTACGGAAAAGGGGTGCAGGTGGTGCACGGCAACGTCAGGTTCCGTCATGCCAACACGGTTTTGTTTTGTGATAGTGCCTACATGTACCGCGATTCCAACATGGTGATCGCCTACAGCCGTGTGCATATGATACACAACGACTCGGTGCATCTTTACGGTGATGTATTGGACTATTTGGGCAACCAAAACCTTGCCCGTGTGCGCAAAAACGTGCGGATGGTAAAAGGCGACGTGGAACTTACCACAGAGTTCCTCGATTACGATAGGGTCAAAAATGTGGGGTATTACTTTAATGGCGGCAAAGTGGTCAACAAAGAGAACACGTTGTTGAGCGATTGGGGGTATTACCATCCCGATATTGACGAAGTATTTTTCAAGGACAGCGTAAAGGTGTATAATCCCAAGTACACCATGTTTTCCGATACCATGAAATACCATACGGCATCGGAGACGGTCAAGATTCTGGGTCCCACGTTCATTGTTTCCGATTCCAACCTTATTTATTCCGAAGATGGTTACTACGACACGAAGAACGATTTTTCCCAACTCCGAAAAAACAGTTACATCCAGGGGAAGGAACAAACGCTGTACGGTGATACCATCAATTACGATAAAAAGATAGGCTTGGGCGAAGTGTTTGGCAACATGGTGTTAAAGGACACGGTAAACCATGTAATCATCAAAGGAAATTACGGGTTGTACAATGAGATTACCAAAAACGCCCTCGCCACGAAAAAGGCGGTCATGCAGCAGATATACCGGGGAGATACGTTGCACCTGCATGCCGATACCCTACGGATGGATACCATTCCCGAGCTCGGCACCAAATTGATCCGGGCATATTATAAAGTCAAGTTCTTCAGGACCGACATCCAGGGCCGTTGCGATTCAATGGTCTACAACCTCATCGATTCGACCAATACCATGTTCCACGATCCGGTGATCTGGGCACAGGGATCGCAGATGAGTGCCCAAACAATTAAGCTGTACACAAAGAACCAGGTCTTGGATAAAGCAGAGTTGATCAACGCCGCATTTGTGGCCCAACAGGAAGATTCTATATTGTTCAACCAAATAAAAGGCAAGAACATGGTCGGCTTTTTTGTCAACAACGATTTGTATAAAATCGATGTGGACGGAAACGGGCAGACCATCTACTATCCGAAAGACAAAGATGCGATTATCGGAGTGAACCGTGCCGAGAGCAGTAACCTTACGTTAATGTTCAAAGAGCGAAAGATCGAACGCATCATCATGCGGGTTACGCCCGGAGGCAATATGAATCCTCCATATTTGTTGCCAGAAAAAGATGTGAGGTTACAGGGGTTCATATGGCTCGAGAACTTTCGTCCCAAAAACAAAGATGACATATTTAAGATCGATGAACTTCCCAAAATGGAAGAACGTCCGCTGTTCGATGATTTTGAAGATGTAGAGGTGGGTAACCTGAAAAAAGCAAAAGAACATATCTCCAACCATCATCAGGAATAACATAGTTTGGCAATCTTCCCCTGTTCGATAAAACAAAAAAGAGGGCGTGTAGCCCTCTTCTGTGTTTATGCTCGGTTACCATTTCCCGGTTTGCCGATCCGGCCAAACAGCGCCGCACCAACCGGAAAATACAAAATTAATATTCATCTTCGTTAAAGAAGAAATCGTCTTTGCTGGGATAATCGGGCCAAATGTCTTCGATGCTTTCGTAAATTTCACCCTCATCTTCAATCTCCTGAAGGTTTTCGATCACTTCAAGTGGAGCACCACTACGAATGGCAAAATCGATAAGCTCGTCTTTGGTTGCAGGCCAAGGAGCATCTTCAAGCTTCGAGGCCAATTCTAGTGTCCAGTACATAGTACTTATTTAACTATTTAATAATTAATTCAAGTAATACTCTCTTATTGGCGAAGATATAAAAAAAGAAGATATTTACAACTCAGGCTTCCAAGGAATTTCTGTTGCGTTGAAATACTTTGACAAATGACGTGACAACACAAACAAGTAGTCGGATAGGCGATTTAGATATCTGATGACCCACGGATCAACCTCAAACTCGTGCCCCATGTGGATGACACGGCGTTCGGCACGTCGTGCCACTGTACGAGACACGTGGCAGGCCGCCACGGCTGGATGGCCGCCCGGTAGGATAAAATTGGTCAAAGGGGGAAGTGCATTTTCCATCACATCCATTTCCTGTTCCAGCATCTCAATTACTTTGGGGTCGCGCTTTAAGCGGTTGCGTAGGTCCGATACGGCATCATCGGTGGCAAGATAAGCACCAACCACGAACAACTGGTTTTGTATGCCCCACAATATTTCCTTGGTACGATCATCGATCGGATACGACCAGATCACGCCAATATGGCTGTTGAGCTCATCAATGGTCCCATAAGCTTCAAGACGCATATGGTCCTTGGGGATGCGTGTTCCTCCTATCAGCCCGGTCTGTCCTTGGTCACCGGTTCTGGTGTATACTAAACTCTTTTTCATTTACAATTTCAAAATGGAATAAAAACGCCCTAATTGAAGGCATGGGGAATTAACATGCCTGGCGGTCCTTTTGTTTATGCATGCGGCATAAAAAGTTAAACCGCCGCCACCGCATTTACCACATGGTGGTTTGCCTGATCGCTTTCTATTTTTCCATCGCGCAGGCGTACAATGCGGTGCGCGTGTTGGGCAATATCTTCCTCGTGCGTTACCAGGATAATGGTATTCCCTTTGGTGTGTATCTCTCCAAACAGGCGCATAATATCGACCGATGTTTTGGAATCGAGGTTGCCGGTGGGCTCATCGGCCAAAATAATCGATGGACGGTTCACCAGGGCTCTTGCCACTGCGACACGTTGGCGTTGCCCGCCTGATAGTTCGTTGGGCTTGTGCATCATACGCTCCGTCAATCCCACATTGCCCAACGCAACCTGGCCTCTTTCCAACCGTTCGGCTTTGGGCACCCCTCCGTAAATAAGCGGTAATACCACGTTTTCAAGAGCGTTGTACCGTGGCAACAAATTAAAGGTCTGGAATACAAAGCCGATCTCTTTATTCCGAATTTCGGCAAGTTGCTCGTCCGTCATGTCGCTCACATCGGTTCCGTTCAGTACATAGCGCCCGTCGCTGGGCGTATCCAGAGCCCCGATGATGTTCATCAGCGTGGATTTGCCCGATCCGGACGGACCCATAATTGCCACATACTCGCCCCTGTGTATGGACAAATCAACCCCTTGCAACGCGTGCACGGCTTGGGTACCCACCTGATAGTTTTTTACGATGTTTTTAAGAGAGATCACAACTGAAGACATAGCATGTATTTTTACGATGAACAACAAAGATAACCGATTGACCGTGCCGCAACGGAATTTGGGGAAAAATCGGCAAGTTAATCTCTTGTTAATGACCTGCCATCCTTTAATAGCGCACCACAAAATGTTGCTTCTGGCATTCTTTCCGGAAAAAGACAAGGCCGAACTGGAACATATCGATCGAAACCGTGACCCGGGGATGGCCCGCAATATGTTTCCATGCATCATGCATATGGGATGACGAATGGATGTCGTTCGAAAACCAGGACCGAATTATTGTGCACTTTACCCAGGAATGCCTCAAAATATTTTAAGGTTGCCTTACCTCGGTGGTTTCCGTCGATAAATGCAAAATCGACTTTATCGACTTGTTTTAACAACGGTTCCAGCACATCGTCAAAATCTCCTTGCACGCATTTCACGTAGGGCAAGTTTTCATGGACAAACGTTTGGTGGGCAATCGACAATATTTGCGGGCAGCCTTCGATGGTCAACACGTTGGATTTTCGGTTCACAAAAGCCATGTACATGGTCCCTATGCCCAACGATGTTCCCAGTTCCACGATGGTCTGCGGGGAGAAACGGACCACCAGGCGCGACAATAGCTCACCGTATTTGGGACGGACGGCGGCACAACGTGCAATTTGCGAAACGGTTCGGGTTTGTTGCGGGTTTCGATCGCCTCCTGTGCCTAAATCGGTTATTTCAAGTTTTTTATGGTCGTTGAGGTAACTTTTCCGTATCCCTGCAATCTTGTCAAAAAAATAATAGCGTTGCTTTTGGCATACGGTTTCGCGAACCAAGTCGAACACAAAAGGACTGTGGATGCCATACCCTTTTCGGTGTCTTGCCGTAAATAAATAGGCAATGAAGTGCCTAACCTTGTACCAATTCACCTTCGAATTTTTGCACGAATATAACAATTCGGGCACGTAGTTCGCAAGTGGGATTGTGGCATTGCCACATAATATCAATAAGCCGCAGAGCTTACTTTTAACATTTCGTTAGAAAAATATTCCAAATTTTTCGTACAAAAAGCCTATCTTGCATCCCGAAACAGATTATTCATTTTCAAACCCAAAAACTGTATTTACATGAAAAAGTTTTTTGCTATTTTCGCTATTGCGGTTCTTGCCGCTTCGTGTGCTGGTCACCAACAACCTAAAGCTGCTGAAGAAACTGTTGCTACCGACTCTGTAGAAGTTGCTGCAACCGACACCACAGCTGCTGTAGTAGCTGACACGACAGCTGTTGTTGCTCAATAATCCAATAGCGAAAGAACAAAAAATACCGTTCCCGAGGGAGCGGTTTTTTTTTGCCGTCAATCTGTGCATATGCCCGTGGGCGAAACGATTTGATCCGTTTCGTAAAATCGGGTTAAATTTGCCGATCACCAAGAATCCACATGTCCGACCTGTCGACACAAAATATCATGTACCTTCCGGGTGTCGGCCCAAAAAAAGCCGATCTGCTGAAGAAAGAACTCAAAATCGTGTCGTTTGAGGACCTGATTTATTACTTCCCCTACAAATACATTGACCGCAGCCGTTTTTACGCCATTCGCGAACTAACGGGCGATATGCAATACATACAGGTAAGGGCCAAAGTGCTGGGGGTTCAGCAAGTGGGCGAGGCCCGGCAAAAAAGACTGGTTGCAAAAGTCACCGATGGTACCGGGATACTGGAACTGATCTGGTTTAAAGGGCAGAAATTTGTGGTGGACAAACTCCAGCCCAACGCTGAATTTGTGGTATTCGGTAAACCATCGGTATTCAACGGGCAAATAAACGTGGTACACCCTGAGCTGGAGCCTGTGAAGGAAGAACACACCAAACTTTATTCGGGACTACAGCCTTACTACAATACCACAGAGAAGCTGAAGACGGGGTTTATCAATTCCAAAACCATCATGAAGATGGAACAAGCGGTGTTTGCCGCGTTCCAGGGGAAAATACCAGAGACGATGCCCGCACATTTGGTGCAACGCTACAAACTGGTGCAGCTCGACACGGCGTTGCGTGCCGTCCATTTTCCGCCACAAGCGCAAGCGTTGGAACAAGCCCGTTTCCGTCTTAAATTCGAAGAGCTTTTTTATATCCAGCTCAACATACTAAAGCTGAAGGTCCAGCGAAACGTAGCCGTGAAAGGGCATCCGTTCCATGTGGTAGGCCATTTTACCCACACGTTTTACGCCGATCACCTTCCTTTTGAACTCACCAATGCGCAAAAGAGAGTGATTAAAGAGATGCGGCGCGACATGGGATCGGGCAAACAAATGAACCGGTTGCTGCAGGGCGACGTAGGCAGCGGAAAAACCCTGGTGGCGTTGATGGTCATGCTTATCGCGGCCGATAACCGATACCAGTCGTGCATGATGGCGCCCACGGAGATATTGGCCAGCCAACATTTCGAAACCATCCGGAACATGACCGACGGGATGGGGATCGAAATCGCGTTGCTCACAGGCTCGACCAAAAAAAGCGAACGTGATGCGATACATGCCAAACTGCAAAGCGGGGAACTGCATATCCTCGTTGGTACCCACGCGTTGATAGAAGATACGGTCCAACCCGGCAACTTGGGGCTGGTGGTGGTCGACGAACAGCACCGCTTTGGCGTTGCCCAGCGTGCCAGGCTCTGGAAAAAAAATACCCATCCGCCTCACGTGCTGGTGATGACGGCTACACCTATTCCCCGTACGTTGGCCATGACCATGTACGGCGATCTGGACGTATCGGTTATCGATGAATTGCCCCCGGGACGTAAACCCATTGGAACGGAGCATTATTTCCACAACCGGCGCAACAACCTCAACCGTTTCATCCGTGAGCAGATCGAGTCCGGCCGTCAGGTCTACGTGGTGTACCCGTTGATCGACGAATCGGAAAAGATCGATTTCAAAAACCTGACCGAAGGGTTCGACTACATGCAGAAAGCGTTTCCCGAATACGCCACCGTAATGGTGCACGGAAAAATGAAGCCGCAGGAAAAGGATGAAGCCATGCAACTGTTCCAATCGGGACAGGCACACATTATGGTGGCCACCACCGTGATCGAGGTAGGGGTGAACGTGCCCAACGCATCGGTAATGGTCATCGAAAGCGCCGAACGGTTTGGACTTTCGCAACTGCACCAGCTGCGTGGGCGTGTAGGCCGGGGTGCCGAGCAGAGCTATTGCATATTGATGACATCGCCCAAATTGTCGGAAGAGACAAGGCAACGTATTGGGATAATGGTGCGGACCAACGATGGGTTTGAGATTGCCGAGGCCGATCTGAAACTTCGCGGTCCCGGCGATTTGGAGGGTACCCAACAGTCGGGGCTTCCGTTCGATCTGAAAATCGCCCACATCGGTCGCGACCAGGCCCTGTTGCAACATGCCCGTCAGGCTGCCCAGGAGGTTCTTGACCAGGACCCCATGCTGGAAGCTCCTGAACACATGATCCTCTCCAAACAACTCTCAAAGCTGTCGCGTCAAAAAATGAACTGGAGCATGATCAGTTGAGTTTTAGGAGAAGGAATACCACATTCCTGGTGCCTCGGGACGGTTATGGTTCTGCCGGTTTTCACCCAACCCCGATACGTCGGTTAAGCTTAACGTGGTTTAGGATGGGGCTATGCCTGTTGCGGCACAAGAAAAAGATCTCTGCAGGATTTCCCTTTTCGCTCTTGCATTCCTTCCAAAATAGCCTATTTTTGCGGCATACATCACACGACCATGCAATTAAAATCGTCTCCAGGCATCTATTTCAAAATATTTTCCATCTCCACATTGGTCATTGCCGCCACGCTGGTTTTAAATCTGTTCATATCCAGTGCGGATAGGGATTCATCCAAAATCCATTCGTCCGGCATGCATCCAGTAACGGCCCCATCGTTCCCGTTGCCAAACCGTCCCAGTTTTGCGGGCGAGGCGTTGCCCATGGACCGGAGGGATATACGCGAGAGCCTTGACCGTGAAATATTGGTCAATGCCTATTGGCACTCGCAAACATTGTTGTTCATTAAACGCTCCAGCCGCTTTTTTCCCATTATAGAACCTATATTGAAGGAACAAGGTGTCCCCGACGATTTTAAATACCTGGCGCTGATCGAAAGCAGTTTTATCCCCACTTCCCAATCACCGGCCGGGGCTGTGGGCATTTGGCAATTTATGAAAGACACGGCCAAACGTTACGGGCTGGAAGTGGAAACCGAAGTGGACGAACGTTACCACATTGAAAAATCGACGGTGGCAGCTTGCAAATACCTGAAGGAGGCTTATGCCAGGTTCGGCAACTGGACCACTGCCGCTGCATCGTACAATGCCGGGCTTACGGGAATTACCCGCCAGCAAACCCGCCAGCAGGAACAAGGGTATTTCGATCTCTATTTTGGCGAAGAGACCGCTCGGTACGTATTTCGGATCGTGGCCGTGAAAGAGATCCTGAACAATCCGTTGAAATACGGCTTTTCGGTTCCCGCCGAAGAGCTCTACCAGCCTTGGGAAACCCAAGAAGTGGAAGTCAAAGGCCCGGTGGTAAGCTTTGCCGAGTTTGCCAAAAGCCATGGTACCACCTACAAGCAGATAAAAACACTGAACCCATGGCTGCGCGAAGCCTTTCTGACCAACAAGCCGGGCAAAACATACCAGATAAAGGTCCCGAAAGAATAAGGCTTCCGCTGTTGCCGAACGCCTCCCTTTACGGTTCTTGCTGGAAAAGGGCAAGCAATTCCAATGCAGCTTCTTTGTCGCTTTCCAGCACTTCCACGTCCACCGGGGAATGCCCGCCTGGGGAGACATACCAGGGGGCGAGTGTGCCCATGGCCAAATTGCGCAAGCTGGCACCGATCCCGTGTTCGTCCAACAAACTCTTAAACATTTCGGCCTCCATGGGATTGCCGGAAAATACAACCACTAAACGTTCGCTGTCCATTGTGGAAAAATTTAAGGTTTCACATTCCGAACGGTCATTGGCAATTTACAATTATTTGACGTGAAATTAACCCGCCGCACTTTAAGTATTCAAAAACATTCATTGAATCAGGCGCTTCACAGGTACTCCCATGAAAAGGTTCTTCGGTTTGACCTCCCTTAACCCCTCCGAAGGAGGGGACCCGGAAGCCGCACCGTACCCAACGACACCCCTCCGAAGGAGGTCCGCTATTTACATTCGTTTTAAAACCTCTTCTGCTTTTCCTACTCTCTTCCTTTTTCACTCAGGAACTCAGGAACTCAGGAACTCTGGCACTTTCCTCTACACTAAAAATAAACCACTTCTTAATTTCGGCCATCCGGCACCATCCTTTTCCGCTGCTTAATTGTTATCTTTGCCAATCAATTTCGACAGCGCGTGGCAAACAACAATATGACCGAAACCTCAACGGTTTTGGAACCTGAGGAATCAATACAGGTTTACGGCGCAAGGGTACACAACTTGCAAAACATCGATGTCACCATTCCCCGCAACAAGCTGGTGGTGATCACAGGATTGAGCGGAAGCGGAAAGTCGTCGCTGACGTTCGACACCATCTACGCCGAGGGGCAACGGCGCTACATCGAGACGTTTTCGGCCTACGCCCGCCAGTTTCTGGGAGGCATGGAACGTCCCGACGTGGACCAGATACTGGGCTTGAGTCCGGTGATCTCCATTGAGCAGAAGACTACCAGCAAAAACCCGCGGTCGACTGTGGGCACCATTACCGAGATATACGATTTCCTGCGCCTGCTGTATGCACGGGCCGCCGATGCCTATTCGTATGAAACGGGCGAGAAGATGGTGAAATACACCGACCAGCAGATCTTTGACCTCATCATCGAAAAAATTCCACGGACGCAAGGTCTACCTCCTTTCTCCGTTGGTAAAAGGTCGTAAGGGGCATTATAAGGAGCTGTTCGAGCAGATCCGCAAAAAAGGGTTCCTGCACGTGAGGGTGGACGGACAGATCAAAGAGGTGACGTACGGCATGAAGCTGGACCGTTACAAAAACCATTTTATTGAGTTGGTGATCGACCGCATGGAGATTAACGACAGCGACCCCAAACGGTTGAACGACTCCATTAAGCTGGCCATGAAGCAAGGCAAGGGTGTGATGATGGTGGTGGACAAAGACACGGACGAGAGCCGCTACTACAGCCGTTTGCTGATGTGCCCCACTACGGGCATTTCGTACAACGAACCGGCGCCCCACTCTTTTTCGTTCAATTCGCCGCAGGGGGCCTGCCCCAAGTGCAAAGGCCTGGGTGAAATCGACGAAGTGGACTTCAACAAAATCATCCCCAACGAAAAAGAGAATATTTACAACGGCGGCATTGCCCCGTTGGGAAAATATCGGAATGCACTAATATTCTGGCAAATCGAAGCCATTGCCGAAAAGTACGGCTTTACGCTGAAAACCTCCGTTGAGGATATCCCTGAAGAGGCCATCGACACCATTTTGCACGGATCGAGCGAGCCGCTGACGCTGAAAAACACCCCGCTGGGGTCGCAGGCAAGCTACTTTCTGAGTTTCGATGGCGTGGTGAAATACATCATTGACCAACAGGACAACGACACGTCGGAGAAGGCCCGCAAATGGGCCACCCAGTTCATCAAATCGGTCAAATGCCCCGAATGCCGCGGCCAGCGGCTGAACCGGGAAGCGATACACTTCCGCATTGCCGATAAAAACATTGCCGAACTGTCGGAGATGGACCTGTCGATGTTGGCGCAATGGTTCGGGAACATTGAGGATAAGATGAGCCCCAAGCAGCGTACCATTGCCATTGAGGTGTTAAAGGAGATACGCAGCCGGTTGAGCTTTTTGCTCGACGTAGGCCTCGAATACCTGTCGCTCAACCGCAGCGCCATGACACTGTCGGGCGGCGAAAGCCAGCGCATACGCCTTGCCACCCAGATAGGGTCGCAACTGGTGAACGTGCTTTACATTCTGGACGAGCCCAGCATTGGCCTGCACCAGCGCGACAACCACCGTCTTATCCGTTCGTTGGCCCAACTGCGCGACACGGGCAATTCGGTGCTGGTGGTTGAGCATGACCGCGACATGATGATGGCCGCCGACCACGTGATAGACATCGGGCCGCGTGCCGGTGTGCATGGTGGGCAGGTGGTGGCGCAGGGCAAGCCGCAGGATTTGCTCAAAATGCATTCGCTCACAGCCGATTACCTGGCACAGCGTGCACAAATAGAAGTGCCTGGGGTACGTCGCCCCGGCAACGGTAAGCTGCTGACTATCCATGGGGCAAAAGGCAACAACCTGAAGGACGTAGCGGTGAGTTTTCCGCTGGGCACGTTCATTTGTGTAACGGGCGTATCGGGCAGCGGTAAATCGTCGCTTATCAACCACACGCTGTACCCCATTCTGAGCCAGCATTTTTACAATTCGGTAAAAGATCCGTTGCCTTACGACAAGGTCGAAGGGTTGGAGCACCTCGACAAAGTGGTGGACGTGGACCAAACCCCGCTGGGCCGTACCCCGCGGTCGAACCCGGCCACCTACACCAAACTGTTCGACGACATCCGCAAACTGTTCACCGAGTTGCCGGAAGCCAAAATACGTGCCTATAAACCGGGCCGTTTTTCGTTCAACGTGGCCGGCGGCCGCTGCGAAACATGCAAAGGCGGCGGCGTACAGGTGATCGAAATGAACTTTTTGCCCGATGTAATGGTGAAGTGCCCCGACTGCGAAGGCAAGCGGTACAACCGTGAAACGTTGGAGGTGAGGTTCAAAGGCAAGTCCATCAGCGATGTGCTGGACATGACCATCGATCAGGCCGTGGAGTTTTTCGAGAACATCCCGTCGTTGCACCACCGCATCAAAACGTTGCAGGATGTGGGGCTGGGTTACATCACCCTCGGGCAGCCCTCTACCACGCTGTCGGGCGGTGAAAGCCAACGGGTGAAGCTGGCCGCCGAACTGGCCAAAAAAGACACCGGGAAAACCATTTACATATTGGACGAACCCACTACGGGCCTCCACTTCGAGGATATCCGCGTGCTGCTCGACGTGCTCAACCAACTGGTGGACAAGGGCAACACCGTAGTGGTCATTGAACACAACCTGGACGTGATAAAGGTGGCCGACCACCTCATCGATATCGGCAAGGAAGGCGGCCGCTTGGGCGGCGAAGTCCTGTGCACCGGTACGCCCGAAGAGGTGGCCAAACACAAGGAAAGCTTTACGGCCCAGTTCTTGAGGGAAGAGTTAAAATAAAACGAAAAGGCGCGGACAATAAAGACCGCGCCTTTTTTGTTGTGATGGCAAGGCAATTGGGGCGCCAACTGTTTCGCAAACCTTTTGGGCAATAATCTGGTTGTTTATCGTGTGTCCGGAGAGGATTGCTTTAACTGGTTTGGTTACGACATAATCTGACGTTTTTTGTTCGCATGTTGTATTATTTACCAAATCCTTTGTCCGGATTCTTTCGGGTTATCATTTTTTCGATAACCGGGTCAATATCGCCGCCTTTCTGTTTAAGTTCATTGACAAGCCTCACGTGCGTAAAATTTGGTTCAACACCTTTGTTCATGATTGCTTTGACACTTTCCGCATCGTTTTTAGCAATGGCTTGGTAAAGCGCGGCACTTTGTTTATTGGTGATTGCTTTGTTGTGTTCTTGCATACTCGATGAAATGTTCTCTCTTACGCTTTTCCAAGTCAATTTTTTTTCTTTTATCAATACTGGCCAATCAGTCGTGTCTACGTCGTCGAAATAGACGATGCTTTTTGCTGCGTGCGTTATGCTGCGTTGGCTGTATTTTTTTGAATAACATTCCAGTATGTCAGACATTTTCTTTGTTTTGAGGAGTTCGTGAATGTCAATAAAGTCCTTCACGCGTTCCCCTGATACACATATTGCGTTTACTTTCATGGCGGCTATGTCGTTTATCGATGCAAGCCTTATCCCATTTTCTTCGACTGTTTGGTCTATGTCTGGGTAAGGATGTGTTATGATATCGATCTTTACACCCCCTATATGCCCTTTGAGGGTGTTTTTGTCGATATATTCTTGCTTGAATTCAAATTCGGCTTCGAGCGTTTCCGACATTTTTTGTGCATCGAACGGGTTCCTGCTGAACAGATCGATGTCAATTGATTTTCTATGTCCCAGATGGAGAGCGAGGGCAGTACCGCCGACAAGAACAAAGTCCTTCAACGCTTCTGACGATTGCAGTTTTTTTATGAGTTCCAATGTTGGTTCTTCAACCGTTTCCTTGTGCATTTGAAATCTTTTTTGTTTATGTCGTAGAAGTCTGCTACGTAATTTAACGTCTTTTTGTCAATATAGCTTAATCTCTTAATGACCTCTACAATTGTTGATTTAGGGTAAAATGTATTGAGCATTACAAATTCCGTAAGATCGCCCCTTGTAATGATCCTTTCGATGATCAGTCTTTTGTTTCGAATCGGTCCGATCTTCGTTTTGTCCACATCCCAAAAAAGGTGATCGGAAACAATGAGGATTTTATGTCTGTTCCTAAGAATCATTTGTCCCTGTTATATTTTCCTATTCTTAAAATCTTCCTCAGAAAGATGTTTTTATTCATTTCTCCCAACATCCCAATGTTCAATTTGATATATCTGTGGGGGCAAAATGTATGAGCACTCATTGCTTTTATTGCAAGACGAGACACTTGTCTTTCGAAAAATGTTGTCACAGCCGGTTCTTAGGGTTATGGTATATGCCTTCATGGTGGTTTTACAGACGCTAATTTATAAGACTTGGATTTAAAAACAAATGGCAGATGTAAGAGGGCGAATAGCTTTCATTGCTTCTTTGGGACTTTTCAAACATTTTGTTATATTTGGGTTCGGTGCACCCTTGCAACGCATTCACATGAAGGGGAAAAGCTTCCGGAGAAATCGGCCGTAACGCTGCGGCGAACCGTCATCGGCCAGCAGAAGATCTGCTGCAGCCTGCGGCAAATGTTCTGCGGTATATAGAACCCTTGCCGCAACACTGCGGCACCCCGTCTGCGGGCAACAGAACATTTGCCGTAACCGTGCAGCCGATAAACAACAAACAACCTTTAAGGACGGTCATGCCAGAGTGCCTAAGTGCCAAAGAGGAGTGCAAAAGCAGTTCCTGGCGGCTTCATCATTAGGAGGCTAAAAAACTGCGGTCCCTGCGTGAAACATCCGAAAGGGACCAACGGCTAACGGCTGGATGCTTCAAACGGCTGACCTCCCCCGGCCCCTCCGAAGGAAGGGTAACGTACAGTGCGGCTTCCGGTTCCCCTCCTTCGGAGGGGTTAGGGGAGGTCAACTACTCCGGGATAGACCTAACAACGCCTTATTGGTTAAACGCCTGATTCAATAATTAAAATAAGAAATGCATGACAGCAAGCGATTATATCTCTATTGGCTCATTTCTGTTCGGGCAATCTCTCCCTATCGTTTCCTGCTAAGTAAAAATATCGTGGAAACAATGCAGATGGTTCCCAGCCAATCAATCGCCGAAAATGGCACGTCGAGCCACAGCACCGCCAGGATTGTTGCCGAAAGCGGTTCGGCAGAAGCAAGCAGGCTCGTTTTTTGCCCCCCGATAAGTTGGACGGCCGTCAGGTAAGAATAAAAAGCGGTCAATGTGCCAAATATGACAATGAAAGCCGTGCACAGGTATGTTTGGGCGTCCCATGTCCCGTCTGCGTTCCAGGGCGCTTTTATAAAGCTGAATGCCAAACCGCCCATCAACATTCCCCAACCGATAATAACGGATGATTTATACCTGTGCAAAAGCGGCACGGGCTGAAGCGTATAAATTGCCAACGACACGGCCGATGCCAATCCAAAGAACAAAGCTATCCCTGAAATGGAAAGACTGTCCACATTGCCGTGTGTAACCAGTAAAAAAGTGCCCAGCACAGCCAATAAGATGGCCACGAACTCCATCAATTTTGGCAGTCTCTTGTTTTTGACGGCAAGGTACACGGCAATCATCACCGGGCCCGAATATTGTAAAACCGTAGCCGTGGCCGCATTGGAATATTTAATGGCCGCAAAATAGGTGTATTGGACGGCCAGCATGCCCGTAAGTCCGAAAACAACCAATTGCAGGGCATCCTTTTTATTCCTCCATATGGACAACAAATCCGATCTCTCGCCAAACCGGGCAAAGAGCAGCAAGATAGAGCCCGAAATTAGCATTCGTACGGTGATAAGCCACTCCACATTGATCCCCCTTTGTTGGAAGAGAAACTGCCCGGATGTCCCCGAAACACCCCATAGTATCGCCGCTAAAATAGCCAGGAAGAAACCTTTGAAAACTCTGGATTGCATTTTGTTCCAATGAATAATTAAAAAACGGAGATATTGCCACTAACTATTCCGGTTGTTGGGACACAGGGTAAAGAATATCCGTGGCATCGTCCGGCGGGAAATGGACGGTTCAACCCTACACCCTTTCTTGTCCCGTGTGGAAACCGGTGGCAATCCCGGGTTCTTTGATCTACATTGCCTTTGGCTTATCCTGTGCGCCGAAAAAATACTAAAGGATAGGAGCTTTCGGCCTTACCGCATTTTGCCGGCCAATCCGTAGACCCTGCTTCTCAGCTCCTTTACCCATTCGTCGGCATCGCGTTCGTCCTCCAGCTTCTGCCACTCCACGGGTGTACCGAACGTAATGGCGATGTCTTTGGTTTTTGCATTGAACATTTCGTCGGGCAAATAAAGCATCTCAATGTTGACCTTTAAGCCAATCAGTTTACGGAACCGTGCCAGGTTATAGAAAAAACGGCTGTTATGGCCCGATATATGTACCGGAACCACATCGCGCCGATGGGCAATGGCTTTTTTCACAAAATTCTTTTTCCATTCAAGGTCGGTGATTTCCCCCTTGATTTTCCGCGACACCATTCCTGCGGGGAAGAACAGGATCTGACTATCCGATGCGAACGCCTCTTCCAGTTGCCGCGCAGCATCTTTGCCATGGGCCCCGTGTTTGTTGATGGGCACGAAAATGGTGCGCAGGCCTTGCAAGTGCATTAGGATGTCGTTTACGGGGAACTTTACGTCGGGAAAGCGCTGTCCCACCACATCGATGAAGGCCACGCCATCCAATCCGCCCAGCGGGTGGTTGGCGATAAAAATGTAACGTTTGCCGGTGGGTATCTGCTCCAATCCCTTTTGGCTCACACGGGCATGGCAATAATCCAATGCCGCGTGCGTGTACGCCAGTCCCTGCTTGTCGGTGTTGTTGGCCACAAAGTAGTTGATCCGTTCCTGGTGGATGACCTTTTTCAGGTAGTTGATCACAAATTTTGGGATCAACTTCAACAATTTTGGGTTTTTGTCGGCAAACACCTTCTCGATGTCGATAAGCTTGGGCGTGGTTGCTACGTGTGTCATTGCAAATAGTTATTTGGGCCAAAATTAATGGAAAAACACGATCAATCCTTTGTTGTTCCGCGCCTTTACGGGGTCCCGTCAACGCCCCGTCGTTCATATCCGTTTTTCCGTCAGGTATTTCCAGAAACGTTTCGGCATAAAATTCATTTGCAGCGTCGGGTTTTTCCTTTCCGCAATGGCCGTTCCCTTGAAATAAGCGCGCCATAACGCTTGCCAATTATCCTCGTCGGGGTGTTCGATGCCGGGATTGAGCTTGCCGTCGGCCGCATTGAAGGCAGGGGCCTCGAAGGAGAACCGGTCAATATGGCCATCTTTGGCGTTGAAACAGATACCGTAATCACGGCGGGTGTCGTAAATAATCCACGACTGGTCGGCAAACCGCGCCTTAAAATGGCCCGCCACCAACGGGACCACATCATACTTTGGCGCGTAAGGGGCAAAATAAGTCCCATCGGCAGCCTGTTCGAACCTCAGGAACATTAGTACCCTGTGTGCCTCGCGTGCCACTTTCCGGTACAATTTGTGCACCGTCAGCACGTCGGAATTTCCCAAATCGGTCATTACCGGCTGCCTGCAGTTGAATAAATGCTGACAGTAACGGAGCAGCACTGTTTCCACTCCTTCTTCCCGCGATAGGAAAGCATAGTAAAGATGTTCGCCGGTCAGGTCGCCACCGGTTTTCCGTATGCCTGCCCATACGCGTTCCGACTGTTCCGGATTGGTATCAACCCGATGCACTTCGGCAAAAAGCAACCCTTGCGATTCGGGCGGCAATATGGCGTCGGGTTGCTCTTTCCGGCTGAATGCATCAAAGACCGATGTCAGAAAGCCCGAAAAAGTCCCATCGTAACGGTATTCCAGCATCTGTTCGCTATTCGGGTTGGTAAATGGTTGTTATCCCCATAAATTCAGTTGGATGGCATCGGGAGTTTTGTTCTTTCGTTCCGTCGAGGTCAGGATTGCCCGCACATACTCAGGCTTTAGCTCTTGAACGGATGCCACTTTTAATTCATGGCAAGTGAGAAAATACTTGGCCCGTTTCATCACCACCCCCAGTTTGGCCAGGTTGTCGGAGTTCAGGCGCCGGTGGTTGCGTGCCACCAGAATCATTTTAGCCGATTTGACCCCCACGCCGGGAATCCGGAGCAACAGGTGATAATCGGCCGTATTCACGTCGACCGGGAACAGGTGCGGGTTGCGCAACGCATAGCTGAGCTTGGGGTCGATGTCGAGATCCAGATCGGGATAGACGTCATTGACGATTTCATCGACCTTGAACTGGTAAAAACGCATCAGCCAATCCGATTGGTAAAGGCGGTTTTCCCTCCGCAACGGGGGCACGGTAAGTGCCGGAAGCCGTTTGTCATATGTATTGGTAGGGGTATAGCCCGAATAATACACACGCTTTAGCCCGTTTTGATGGTAAAGGTTCGATGCCAATGACAATATCTGTTTGTCGGTATCGGGTGTGGCCCCGATAATGAGTTGCGTGCTTTGTCCGGCAGGAGTGAACAGGGGGGCATGCCTCAATATTCTCCGCTCTTCATGGTTTTGTTCAATGCCGGTTTTTATCAGCGTCATGGGCGATAACACACTGCCATAGTCCTTCTCGGGGGCCAGGGCTTTCAGGTTTGGTTCCGACGGGATTTCGATGTTGACCGACAAACGGTCGGCGTATAGCCCGGCTTCCCTGATCAGTTCCGGACTTGCACCGGGAATGGCTTTTAAATGGATGTAACCGTTGAATTTATGGTCGAGCCTTAAGCTTTTGGCCACTCCGGTTAGTTGTTCCATGGTATTGTCGGCATTTTTGATGATGCCCGAACTCAAAAATAGCCCCTCGATGTAATTTCGGCGGTAAAAGTTAATGGTAATATCCACCACTTCCTTTACGGTAAAAGCAGCCCGCGGCACATCGTTGGTGCGCCGGTTGATGCAGTAGGCGCAATCGTAAATACAGAAATTGGTATAAAGTATCTTAAGCAGCGAGATGCACCGTCCGTCTTCGGTGAAACTGTGGCAAATGCCCGCTTTGGCCGCATTGCCGATGCCGCCGGGCGTGTTGGTGCGCGTACTGCCGCTTGACGAACAGGACACGTCGTATTTGGCGGCGTCCGATAATACTTCAAGTTTTTTTAGCGTGTCCATGGCTTGGTGAAAATACGAAAAAATGCGGGCTTGTAATGTTAAGAATCTTGTTATTGTGCGGTTTATGGAATGTCGGTAACCGTAACTCCGATGGCAAAATTACTACCCCCCGGCGACAAATAGTGTCAACGTATTTGTGTTTTTTTTAATCGGGCTCATGGTCGACGGGTACAGGGTGTCGGCTTTTCGCGAAGATCGCATGGTTGGGAGTACGGAACCGCTGGCCGGCATGGAGGTTAGGGGAGAAAGCCTGCCCCGTGTTGTGTATGGCTTATTTATTTTGTTGTTTTTCAGTGGTTTCCGTGTCTTCGTTCTCTTTGTTTCAAAAAAAACTTATCAACAAAGTGTGGTAAAATGCAATAAAGTGGTTGAAGGTGGTTGATTGTGGTTTTTAAATTATCTACTTTTACCACACAAACTATCGTAAAGGGAATGGTCACGTTTGTCGGTGATTTTGAGGTAAAAACAGATGACAAGGGGCGCATCGTGCTGCCGTCGGCATTCAAAAAAGTATTGGGTGCCAATGGAGACGAGCGTTTTGTGGTCCGTAAAGACCTTTACGAAACGTGCCTGGTTCTTTTTCCCTATGTCGAATGGGAGCAAGAACTAAACCGCATCCGTGAAAGGCTAAATCCCTATAACCGTGAGCATAGCCGGTTTCTTCGCGATTTCTTCAAAGGATCGGCCGAAGTCACGCTCGATGGCAACGGTCGTTTTTTGGTTCCTAAGCGTTTAATGGAACTGGCAGGGATCGATCGCGAGGTGGTGTTGGTCGGAGTTGACAAGAAGATCGAAATATGGGACAAAACCAAATACGAAAACTCGGGAATGGACAGTGAAGAGCTGGCTTCGTTGGCCGAGAAGTTTTTGGGCGGGCCCAATCCGTTGGACGCTTAATCATTGACATGGATCAACCGTATCACATACCTGCATTGCTTGAGCAATCGGTTGGAGGTTTGAACATCCGACCGGACGGTACCTATGTCGACGTGACTTTTGGTGGGGGCGGCCACAGCCGTTCCATCCTTTCGCAATTGGGACCCAACGGCCGGTTGGTGGTATTCGACCAGGACCCCGATGCCTATGCCAATCGTCCCGATGATGGACGTTTGGTCTTTGTCCGTCATAATTTCCGGTACATCGGCCATTTTTTGCGGTATCTGGGCATCGATAAGGTTGATGGTATTTTGGGTGACCTGGGCGTGTCGTCACACCATTTCGACAGTCCCGAGCGGGGATTCTCGTTCCGCTTCGATGGTGATTTGGACATGCGCATGAACCAGGTGTCGAAAATCAAGGCATCGGACATCCTAAACCAATACCCAACGGAGAGGTTGGCCGCCATTTTTCGTACGTACGGCGAAATACAACAAGCCGGGCGATTGGCCGACGAAATTATCCGTGCCCGTTCGTCAGGGCCGTTTACCACTACCGCGGAGCTGCGCCAATTGGCAGAAAGGCTGGCCCCGAAAAAGGAACAAGCGAAGTTTTTGGCCCAAGTGTTTCAGGCACTCCGCATCGAAGTCAACGGCGAAATGGATGTATTGCGCGAATTGTTGGAGCAAAGCCTTGATCTGTTGCCCGAAGGAGGGCGGCTGAGCATCATCTCTTACCATAGTCTGGAAGACCGGATGGTGAAAAATTTCATCAAATCGGGAAATTGCGACCAAAGCGAGGCTGAGAAAGACTTCTACGGCCATTCGCATGTGCCTTTTACGGCAGTCAACCGCAAGGTCATCGTGCCCGACGACCAGGAGGTGGCTGCCAATCCGCGTGCCCGTAGTGCAAAACTCAGAATTGCCGAAAAAAATGTTTGGGAAGGATAACAAGGAAAAGATCAGGGAATTTATCGACGGCAGCGAAGACTTAAAGGAAATCAAAAGTATTTCGTTGCGTGAGGTGGTGAGCGGTGAGGTATTTACGAAACCGTTTGTCACCAAAAAACTGTCGTACGTTCTTTTCGTGGCATTTTTGGCGTTTTGTTACATCGCCAACCATTATAAAGTAGAGAGTCTGCTTACCGAACTCACATTGATGAAAAAAGAACTCAAGGAACTACGGAGCGAGGCTATTACCACCGCGTCGGAACTGATGCAGATCAGTAAACAGTCGCAGGTGGAAAGACGGTTGCACGAAGAGGGCATCGATCTGGAGCCTTTGTCCGAACCGCCCCGGGTGCTGGAGGTTGATTGAGAACGAGAGACGCAGGTTTAGTATTTGATAGAAAAGTGTAACGGATGAACATCAAGAAGGATATATTATGGCGCATTGGCATCATCTACATCGGGATGGTGCTTTTGGCGTTGGGTATCCTTTATAACATGGTAAAGCTGCAATTCATCGAGGCGTCGCACTGGAAACAAGAGAGTGCCAAACTGAAGGTGGAAGATGTAATACTGGAAGCCGACCGTGGATCGATCCTTTCGGATGACGGGCGTAAATTGGCCTGCTCGGTACCGGGTTACCGCATTTACATGGATACGCGCGCCAAGGGGCTAACCGGCAAAGTGTTCCGTGAAAACATTGACAGCTTGGCATTGTGCCTGTCGCAGTTGTTCCGCGATAAATCGCCCGCTGCTTATCGGAACGATTTGGTTGTGGCCCGTCGCAAAGGGTTACAATATTATTCGGTGAGCAAGAAACGTATCTCGGTTCTCGAATTAAAGAAATTACGCAAGTTCCCCATTTTCAGGTTGGGCGCCAACAAAGGCGGATTGATCGTGGAATCGGATGACAGCCGTAAAATGCCGTTTGGATCATTGGGGGCGCGCACCCTTGGCAAATTTACCCTGGAGCGCGATTCTACCGGAAAAAGGATTATACGGGGCATTGGTCTGGAATTGGCTTTCAACGATGTGCTGGCAGGAAGCGATGGGGTAGGTGATAAAGCCAAAGTGGGCGGCATGTGGGTGAATGAAATCCAGGTGGCCCCGGTCGATGGGAACGATATTGTGTCGACACTCAACATTGAAATACAGGATGTGGCCGAACATGCCTTGCGAGAACAACTTATCCGCCATAACGCCCGTTATGGGGTTGCCGTTGTGATGGAAGTGAAAACGGGGGCCGTTAAAGCCATGGTGAACCTTCACCGTGCAGCTCCCGGTGCATATGTCGAAGACCATTTTAACTATGCCGTGGGGCAATCCACCGAACCGGGTTCTACTTTTAAACTGGCATCGCTTATGGTTGCCCTGGAAGATGGGGTGGTGGATATTAACGATGTGGTTGACACCGGCGACGGAACGGTCAAATTCTTCGACCGCACCATGACCGACAGCAGCAAGGACCACCTCGGTAAAATGACGGTAACACGTGCATTTGAGGTATCATCGAACGTGGGCATCTCAAAAATCATTTATGAGAATTATAAAAAGAATCCGGAGAAGTTCTTGGACGGATTGAGCGATTTGGGCATCGACGAAAAATTGGGTATTGAGATCACGGGCGAAGTGCCGCCGTTCGTTAACCGCCCTGACAGAAAAACTTGGTCGGGAACCACGCTTCCCTGGATGTCCATTGGGTATGAGGTGAAAATGACTCCGTTGCAGGTGCTGGCCTTTTACAATGCAGTGGCCAACAACGGCACTATGGTACGTCCTAAGTTTGTGGCCGGAGTGTCGCGCCATGGAAAAATGATCGATGAATTTGGCACGGACGTGATCAATTCATCCATCTGTTCGAGCATTACTCTGCGCAAAGTACGCAATTTGCTTGAAGGGGTTGTGGAAAACGGCACTGCCATGAACCTCCGGAACGAACATTATAAAATTGCGGGGAAAACGGGCACCGCGTTAATTGCGCAGGGTTCGAAAGGGTATGGCATCAACGGTTATCGGTCCGAGGATGGAGGTAAATCGTACCAGGCGTCATTTGTAGGCTACTTTCCTGCCGAGAGACCGCTCTACTCTTGCATTGTGGTGGTGAACGGCCCCTCGAACAACGTGTATTACGGTAACGTGGTGGCCGGTTCGGTGTTCAAAGAAATATCGGATCGCTTGTATGCCGCCAATTTTAAGAACCGCAAAATATTTAAGGAACCCGAGCCGCTTTTGACCAGATCGATGCCCTATTCCAAAGCCGGGCAACGGTCGGCGCTTAAGAAAGTATTGTCAAAAGTGGACCTGGATTATGATGATAATTCCGAAACCGACTGGGTAGGTGGTAAGGCCGGTGAAAGGGAAATAGAAGTGGTGTCGAAAGAACAGCAGAAGGGATTGGTGCCCAACGTAAAGGGATTTGGGGCCACCGATGCGGTCACGTTGCTCGAAAGCCTCGGGATGAAAGTCTATCTGTCGGGAATCGGCAAAGTGGTGAACCAAAGCGTGCAGCCCGGGGTCCGGTATCACAAAGGAGATCGAATTGTTTTAAGACTGAACTGATATGGATAGGTCGTTGTCATTTTTACTGGCCGATGTGGCCGTGATTTCGAAAGTCGGAACCTCTGATCCGACGGTGACGGACGTGGTGTTCGATTCGCGAAAGGTCACGCCGGGTACGCTGTTTGTCGCCACCAAAGGGACAGCTACCGATGGGCACATCTATATCGACAAAGCCGTTGAATTGGGGGCATTGGTGGTGGTGTGCGAACAGATGCCCGATGTCCGGAATCCGCAGGTTACCTATGTCCAGGTGCCCGATTCGTCGGAGGCGCTGGGGCGGCTGGCCTCTGCATTTTACGGAAACCCGTCGCGTTACCTCAAAGTGGTAGGGGTGACAGGAACCAACGGCAAAACGACCATTGCCACGTTGCTTTACCGTATTATGGGGTTATTGGGCTATAAGGCTGGTTTATTTTCCACTGTGTCCAACTACATTGTCGACCAAAAGATAGAATCAACGCATACCACCCCCGATGCCGTAGCCATCAACAAGCTGATGGCACGAATGGTGGATGCGGGCTGCGATTATTGTTTCATGGAAGTGAGTTCGCATTCGGTGGACCAAAAGCGTATTGCCGGATTGACGTTTGCAGGGGGAATATTCACCAACCTGACCCACGACCATCTGGATTACCATAAAACGTTTGATGCTTATTTGAAGGCAAAGAAAAGCTTCTTCGATAACTTGCCGCAAGGGGCTTTTGCGCTTACCAACCTTGATGACAAGCACGGCCGCGTGATGCTTCAGAATACCAAGGCCGGCAAACATACATTCTCTACCCGTGAGATGGCCGATTTCCGTATCCGTATCATCGAGAGCATGTTCGATGGCATGCAGCTTGACGTGGGCGGTAAGGAGCTTTATACGCCGTTCGTGGGGCATTTCAACGCTTCGAACTTATTGGCCGTTTACGGGGCCGCGGTGCTTCTGGGCCATCCGTCCGATGAAGCATTGGTGGCGCTCAGTAAACTGTATCCGGTGGACGGCAGGTTCGAAACCCTTCGTTCGTCGCGCGGGATAACGGCGGTGGTTGATTATGCCCATACGCCCGACGCATTGAAGAACGTCATCGAAACCATCAACGAGATCCGTCAGCCGGGGCAACAACTCATTACGGTGGTGGGAGCCGGTGGCGACCGGGATAGGACCAAGCGTCCCGTTATGGCCCGCGAGGCTGTAAAAGGAAGCAATAAAGTAATCCTTACGTCCGATAATCCGCGCAGCGAGGAGCCGGACGAGATTATTGCCCAAATGTTGGAAGGGGTGGAATCAAAGGATCGTGTCCATGTGCTTTCCATCGTGAACCGCCACGAGGCCATCCGCACGGCATGCATGTTGGCCAATCAGGGCGATATTGTGCTTGTGGCGGGCAAAGGGCACGAAACGTATCAGGAAATAAAGGGGATCAAACATCATTTTGATGACCGGGAAGAGATCAGGCGAATTTTTGATGAACAAACAAATTTGAATTGACATGTTGTATTATCTGTTTCAATATCTCCAGCAGTTCGATGTTCCGGGGGCCGGAATGTGGCAGTACATTACTTTCCGGTCAGGGTTGGCCATCATTGCGTCGCTTCTCTTCAGTACCATTTTTGGAAAGAAAGTCATCCACTTGCTTCAACGCCAGCAAATAGGTGAGGAGATCCGCGATCTTGGCCTCGAAGGGCAGTACCAGAAAAAAGGTACGCCGACCATGGGCGGCATTATTATTATTGCATCCATTCTGATTCCGACCCTGTTGTTCGCCAAGTTGCACAATGTGTACATCATCCTTATGATCATTACCACCGTGTGGTTGGGTGCCATTGGTTTTTTGGACGATTACATCAAAGTATTCAAAAAGGATAAGGAGGGGCTTGCCGGACGTTTCAAGATCATGGGGCAGGTGGGCCTTGGATTGATCATTGGCCTGACTTTGCTTTTGAGCGACGATGTGTTTGTGCGCGAACGTGTGCCCGGTGAAAAAATCGTTATCGAAACCGTGAACGGCCAAACGACCGAAAGGACCAAAACACGCGATGTAAAAGAGACCGTCACTAACATTCCCTTTGTAAAAAACCATGAGTTCGACTACTCCTCTGTAGTGGGATTTTTAGGCGAGAGTGCCCAAAAGTGGGGTTGGTTGGTATTTATCGTGGTCGTCATTTTCATTGTTACGGCCGTGTCCAACGGGGCCAATATCACGGATGGTTTGGATGGCCTGGCAACCGGTACGTCAGCGATCATTGGTACCACATTAGGGGTGTTTGCTTATTTGTCGAGCAACATCATTTATGCCGACTACCTCAATATTATGTATATTCCCCATTCCGAAGAACTGGTCGTGTTCATGGCGGCATTTATCGGGGCCACGGTGGGCTTTTTATGGTACAATTCTTTTCCTGCACAGGTATTTATGGGCGATACGGGCAGTTTGACCCTTGGCGGCATCATTGCCACGTGTGCCATTCTCATCCGAATCGAGCTGTTGATCCCTATTCTGTGCGGTATTTTCTTGGTCGAGAACCTCTCTGTGGTAATGCAGGTGAGCTGGTTTAAATACACCAAAAGGAAATTTGGAGAAGGCCGTCGTATTTTCCAGATGGCCCCGCTCCACCATCATTACCAGAAGAAAGGGTATCCCGAATCGAAAATCGTGACCCGTTTCTGGATCATCGGTATCATCTTGGCCATTCTCACCATTGTCACACTTAAAGTCCGTTAACCATGACAAAGCGTATTGTGGTGCTGGGGGCAGGAGAAAGCGGTGTGGGAGCGGCGTTGCTGGCTAAGCAAAAAGGCTTTGATGTATTTGTGTCCGACATGGGAGCTATCAAAGAGAATTTTCGTCGGGAGTTGACGGCTGCTTCCATCGGTTTTGAAGAAGGAAAACATTCCGAACCACTTGTTCTGAATGCCGATGAAGTGATCAAAAGTCCCGGCATCCCCGAAAAGGCCCCATTGATCAAAAGCCTTCGCCAAAAAGGGATACCAATTATTTCCGAAATAGAGTTTGCCGGACGTTATACCCATGCCAAAACCATTTGTATTACCGGGAGTAACGGTAAGACAACCACTACATTGCTTGTTTACCATATATTGAAGGAAGGTGGGGCCAATGTGGGGCTGGCCGGGAACGTGGGTACCAGCCTGGCCCGCCAGGTGGCCGACGGCGGGGAACCCGACTGGTGGGTGATCGAGCTGAGCAGTTTCCAGCTCGACGACATGCACCAATTCAAGGCCGATGTGGCCATATTGATGAACATTACCCCCGATCATTTGGATCGGTACGATTATAAAATGGAGAATTACGTGGATTCGAAGTTTCGGATTATCCAAAACCAAGATGAATCGTGCTTTTTCATCTATTGCGCCGATGACGAAGTGATGGCTTCCAAAATGGGGCAACTCCATATCAAATCGGTGTTGCTTCCGTTCGGGTTTGCCAACGAAGCCAGACAAGGGGTTTATGTCGATAACGATCAGTTTCACGTGTCTTTAAATAATGAGCGTATGAGCATATTCTTCAAAGAATTGGCCCTTCAGGGGCGTCACAACACGTACAACTCTATGGCCGCGTCGGTGGCCGCTAATGTGGCCGGGATCCGGAAGGAGTCTATCCGTCTGAGCTTGGGTAGCTTTAAAGGTGTTGAACATCGGTTGGAAAAGGTGTTAAGCGTGAGGGGCATCGAATTCATCAATGATTCAAAAGCCACCAATGTCAATTCATCGTGGTATGCGCTGGAGTGCATGGACCGTCCGGTGGTTTGGATTGCGGGCGGTGTGGACAAGGGCAATGATTACGCATCGTTGGTTCCTTTGGCCGGCGAGAAGGTGAAAGTGCTCATTTGCATGGGCAAGGACAACAAAAAATTGGTCGATTCTTTTACGGGCGTGGTGCCTTTGGTGCTGGAGTGCGAATCGATGGCCGATGCGGTATACATGGCTTATAAAAACGGCATCAAAGGCGACGTGGTATTGTTGTCGCCCGCCTGTGCCAGTTTCGACTTGTTCCAGAATTACGAAGATCGTGGGCGTCAGTTCAAAGAATGTGTTCGGGATCTGTAATGGAGTGATTTGGTTTAAAATATCTGGATATGTGGGGGTTGGTTGAACGACATATGCGGGGCGACCGTGTGATTTGGGGGCTGATGATGACATTGTCGGTGTTTTCGTTGTTGGCGGTTTACAGCTCGACGGGAACGTTGGCCTACAAATATTATGGAGGGAATACCACCCATTACATGCTCAAGCACCTTGTGTTTTTGATATTGGGCATTACGGTGGCCATATTTTTGCACAAACTTCATTACAAGGTATTTGCCCGTTTCGCCAAAGGTATTTTGTGGGTATCCATTATTTTACTGATGATGACGTTGGCCATGGGCATTAGCCTGAACCAGGCGGCCCGTTGGTTGACCGTACCGGGCATTGGCATCAGTTTCCAGCCATCGGAGTTGGCTAAATTTGCACTTATCATTTACGTGTCACGTATTTTGTCGCAACATCAGGAGGAAGGTGTCCCTGCCAAAAATGCGTTCATGCCGTCAATGGTTTACATCGGTATTGTGTGTGGGTTGATTTTTACGGAAAACCTTTCCACCGCATCCATGATTGGGTTTGTGAGCATGGTGCTGATGTTTGTGGGGCGTGTGCCTTTTAAATATTTGGCCGGAACGGCTGCCGTTGCGTTGGCGGGCATTACGCTTATTATCATATTGTCGTCGTATGTGCCGTTTTTGCACCGCGCCGAAACATGGAAAGCACGGATTGAACGGTACATCAGCAAAGATTCTTCGCAGGAAAAAGAAGATGCGGGCGATTTTCAATCCAATCAGGCTAAAATAGCGGTAGCTACAGGCGGCCTTTTTGGTAAAGGGCCTGGAAACAGTTATCAGCGCAACTTTTTGCCACATCCGTATAGCGATTTTATTTATGCCATTGTCGTCGAAGAGTTTGGTTTTGTCGGCGGCTTTTTCATTTTGCTGATCTACCTGACGTTGCTTTACCGTGCGGCCCTCATCGTGCGGCAAAGTACCAAAACATTTCCTGCCTTTTTGGCGTTGGGGTTGTCGCTCATACTGGTCATGCAGGCAATGATCAACATGGGCGTGGCGGTGGGGCTATTTCCCGTTACCGGGCAACCGTTGCCTTTGGTGAGCATGGGAGGGACGTCCATTTTGTTTGCCTTTGCCGCGTTTGGCATTATTCTCAGTGTGAGCCGTTGCAACATTGAGGATGTGGACGGAGATAAAGCCCCAAAAGAAACGGCAAATGCCGGGACATCGGCAAAAGCGCCGCAATATAGTGAAGCAGAAGCTTAACCGTTTGACAGATTAGAGTAATGGAGCACCAGAAAAATTCAAATATTCGCGTCATTGTGAGCGGCGGCGGTACCGGAGGGCATATTTTTCCGGCCATTTCCATTGCCAATGCGATTCGCGACGTGCAACCCGGCGCACAAATTTTGTTTGTGGGCGCGCAAGGCAAAATGGAGATGGAGAAAGTGCCTGCTGCCGGGTACGACATTGTGGGATTACCGGTAGCTGGGTTCCAGCGTCGGTTGACATGGAAGAACCTGATATTTCCTTTTAAGTTATTGGCCAGCCTGATCAAGGCACGAAAGGTTGTAAAAAATTTCAACCCCCATGTGGTTGTGGGAGTGGGGGGCTATGCCAGTGGCCCGGTGTTAAGGGTGGCAACAGGCATGGGGATCCCTAGCGTTATTCAGGAGCAAAATTCATATCCCGGAGTGACGAACCGGATCTTGTCTGCTAAAGTGCAAACCATTTGTGTGGCTTATGGAGGTCTCGAAAAATATTTTCCCACCTCAAAAATCGTTTTCACGGGCAATCCGGTAAGGCAAAGTTTGTTGGCCAACGTCTCAAAAACAGAAGCCGCAGCTTATTTTGGTCTCGATGCCCGTAAAAAAACGGTGCTGGTAATAGGCGGAAGCCTCGGTGCCCGTTCAATCAACCAAGGTATTATGGCTGGTTTGGAAACGTTTGTCGAGGGCGGTGTGCAAGTAATCTGGCAAACGGGCCGGTTTTATTTCGAGGGAATTGACCAGGCCGTTGATTCATCATTAAAAAAGATGGTTAAGATCCACGATTTTGTGTCACGCATGGATCTGGCATATACACTGGCCGATGTGGTGGTGTCGCGTGCCGGTGCCAGTTCCGTATCCGAAATTGCGTTGTTGGGCAAGCCTGCAGTGCTGGTGCCTTCGCCCAATGTGGCCGAGGACCATCAAACCAAAAATGCCATGGCCCTGGTATCGCAAAACGCAGCTGTACTGGTAAAAGATGCCGAGACGCATACGTTGGCCGATATTGCCTCCCGATTGGTGAACGACCCGGTACGTCTGAGCGCCATTTCGGAACAGGTATTGAAACTGGCCAGGCCAAATGCGTCTGGTGATATTGCAAACGAAGTGTTCAAATTGGTAAGACAATCAAGACCATGAGATTCGATTCGGTCACACATTTGTATTTTGTTGGGATAGGTGGCATTGGAATGAGTGCCCTGGCCCGCTTTTTCAATACAGCGGGCAGAGTGGTGGCCGGTTATGATAAAACGTCCACTGTTCTTACGCGGCAGTTGGAAGCCGAAGGGATTCGTGTGGTTTACGACGATGCGCCGGATGCATTCGATTTCTCCGGGTTTCCTGTTCAATCCACATTGGTGGTGTACACACCTGCGGTCCCCAACAACCATTTTCAGCTTAATTGGTTGAAAGATAATGGATATCAGGTGCTGAAGCGGGCCCAGGTCTTGGGCGTTGTGTCCGAAGGGCTCAGCAGCATTTGTGTGGCCGGAACCCATGGAAAGACCACGGTATCAACGCTGACGGCACATTTGTTGAAGCAATCATCCGTCGATTGTCACGCATTCATTGGCGGCATCTCTAAAAATTACATGACAAACTATTTATCATCGCCCGATAGCCATTGGGTCGTACTGGAAGCCGACGAGTTTGACCGTTCGTTCCTGAATCTCTCGCCGCAAATGGCAGTGGTCACCTCGGCCGATGCCGACCATCTTGACATTTATGGCGAAAGCAAATACGTGACCGAGGCTTTCGAACTTTTCCTGGGAAAGGTAAAACCAAACGGGGTAATGGTGGTAAAAAAAGGACTTTCGTTGAGAGTGGCCGCATTGCCGGAGCAACGTAGCTTTACTTATGCACTTTCCGACCAGGGGGCTGATTTTTATGCCGCCGATATTGTGCTGAAAGATGGTTTTTACTCTTTTTCGTTGGTCACGCCCAACGGTACCGTTCCCAGTCTCGAATTGGGCGTTCCTGGTCTGTTGAACGTCGAGAATGCGGTTGCCGCTTCTTCCATGGCACTTACGGCAGGGATTACGCCCGATGAGTTGCGAAAAGGACTGGCATCGTTTACGGGGATTAAACGCCGTTTTGATTATTGGATCAAACATGAACGTTTCTGTCTGATCGACGACTATGCCCACCATCCCGAGGAGATCAATGCAACGGCCAAAAGTGTGCGGGCCATTTATCCGGGGAAAAAAATAGTGGCGGCTTTCCAGCCTCATCTATACAGCCGTACCAATGATTTTCACCAAGAATTTGCGATGGCCTTGTCGCAATTCGATCAAGTGTTTTTGCTCGATATTTATCCGGCACGTGAGTTGCCCATACCGGGGGTTGATTCCCACTTGATCGCCAAAAACATCAAATGTCCGGTGCAGGTGGTGGCAAAACAAGATCTGGCAGCAGCTATTGCGGCCTCGGGGCCCGATGTGGTGTTGACCATGGGGGCTGGTGATATCGACCAATTGTTGCCGCAATTAAAGCAAGTCTTTGACATGGAAATTTTGAGGGGAAATGGTTGATAAAAAATGGCAATTGTTAATAAATAACGATTGGTTTTGAGCAAATTAATGTATTGAGGGGGCTAAATTTAACCTGCGGAATTGTATTTGGTTACGAACGATGAAACGATTTGTCAAAATATTGGTTTGGACGCTTATAGGACTTTATGTTCCTGTGATGTGGTCGTTCGTGTTAATCAGCAACAAAAACCGAACGTGCCGAGGGGTCAGTGTTCAGATCAAAGACAGTGTCGAGTTGCAGTTCATGACCTCGAAAGAAGTAAAGAATTATGTGTATTCGCACATCAAAGGACTGACAAAAAAGACGATTAAAGACATTAACCTTGAAGAAGTAGAACATCTGGTGGACAAATATCCTTCGGTGGCCAAAAGCGAAGCCTATTTTACTCCCCAAGGTGTTTTAAGGGTGGTGGTAAGCCAACGTCAGCCCGTATTGCGGGTCTTTTCCGATGGCGGTACTTTTTTGCTCGATAAGGAGGGGGTGAAGATTCCGTTAAGGGGGAGCTATACAAAAAGGTTGATGGTAGTAACCGGAAACATAGACAAGTTGAAAGATCGAACCGATTTGGTAAAGCTTGATGGGTTTATAAAAGATGATTCGTTTTGGCGTGCCCAGATCGAACAAATCCACATAAACAGTCAGGGCGATATTATTTTGGTACCCCGCGTGGGCGACCATTACATAAATATTGGGGATGTGAACGATTTGGAATACAAGTTCCGTAATTTACTGGCATTGTATCAAAAAGGATTGCGTCCCTTGGAGTGGAACAGTTACAAAGAGATTAACTTAAAATATAAAGGACAGGTTATTTGCACAAAAATATGACCCTTATGAAATATCTACGTTTCCTTTGCGCACGGATATCGGAGGGTGACAGGAATGACGTAAATATTCCATTAGGCCAGAGACAAAGAAAAATACAAGACAGATGAATCCTGAACAAAACCTTATAGCAGCAATCGACATTGGCACCACAAAAATTGTGGCATTGGTGGGACGTAAAGTTGCCGGAGGGAGAATCGAGCTTATCGGCATCGAAAAGGTGCCTTCTACCGGAGTGAAGCGTGGTGTCGTGCTTAACATCGAAGAAACGGTAAGTGCAATTGCCGATGTGGTGAACCGCGTCCAGATGAGGCTTGGGCGTAAACTGACCGACATTTACGTAGGCGTTGCCGGTCAGCATATCCGTAGTATTTGTAACCAGGGATACCTGTTTATCGATTCCTCTTACGAGATAAAGCAAGCCGATGTCGATAACCTTTTTTCCGACAATTATAAGATCCCAGTCGAACCGGGCGAAAAAATATTGCATGTCATTCCCATGGATTACGTGGTCGATAACGAAACGGGCATTAAAAACCCTGTGGGTATGTCGGGCCGTAAACTTGAAGGGAACTTCCATATCGTCATTGGGCAAAACGCATCGGTCAATAACATTACCAAATGTATACAACGGGTAGGTTTAATGCTCAACGAGCTGATCCTTGAGCCTTTGGCATCGGCCCGCGCCGTATTGACAGAAGAAGAGAAAGAGGCCGGTGTGGTGGTGGTGGACATTGGTGGGGGGACCACCGATGTGGCCATTTATCATGACAGTTCAATCCGTCACACAGCCGTGATCCCTTATGGCGGCAATACGATAACATCTGATATCAAGCAAGGGTGCGGCATTTTGCAGAAGCATGCGGAATCCATTAAGGTACAGTTCGGATCGGCCATTGGCGATACCGAAAAAGTAGAGGATGTGGTCACCATTCCGGGCATGTCGGGATGGGAACCTAAGGAAGTTTCCCTTAATCTGCTGGGAAATATCATTCAGGCAAGGATGGAAGAGATTATCGATTTTGTGCTGTACGAGATCGAGTCTTCTGGATATTACGATAAGCTGGGGGCGGGCATTGTATTGACCGGAGGAGGTGCCGAACTCCGCAATTTGTCCGAACTTATCAAGTTCCGTACCGGATTGGACGTGCGTATCGGTCGTCCTGATCTGTATGTGAAAGGCAATTACTTCCCCGAAATCCAATCGCCAATGTTCTCGACCAGCTTGGGGCTGCTGTTGAGCGCAATGGACCGCAGGGTAAAACGTGCCATTGAACCCCAGCTGTTCCCCGAAGCCGAGAAAGAGATGGAAAAAGAACCAAAAAACATAAATAAAGCAGAAAACGACAAAGTTAATCTGGTCCCCGGAACAGGCAAAACGCCTGAGCGTTCGTCTTCGTCATGGCGGAAAGGCAATGCCCGTAGCCGCTATGAAAAGGCCACCGGTTCGTTGTTTGATTCGTTGAAGGAACGTGTCATTGGAATATTCGACGATAAAAATGCCGACTCGGGGGCGGATATGTAGGTCTAATCCTTAAATTTTGACACATGGAAGATTTAATCAATTTCGATATTGCGCCAAGTAAAGACTCGATCATCAAGGTAATCGGTGTCGGCGGCGGCGGTAGCAACGCTGTCAATTACATGTTTAACCAGGGGATTAAAGACGTCAGCTTTGTGGTATGCAATACCGATGCGCAGGCGTTGATCAACAGCCCCATCCCCACAAAGGTCCAGTTGGGGGAATCGCTTACCGAAGGCCGTGGTGCCGGCAGTAAGCCCGAAATTGGGCGTCAGTCCGCCATCGAGAACATCAACGATGTGATGCAGGTGTTGCAAAGCAATACCAAAATGGTGTTCATTACGGCGGGTATGGGCGGTGGGACCGGAACCGGTGCCGCACCTATCATTGCCAAGGCCGCCAAAGACATGGGGATCCTTACCGTAGGCATCGTCACCGTTCCTTTCCGTTTCGAAGGGAAAGTGCGTATTACGCAAGCCCTTGAAGGAATTGCCGAAATGGAGAAGAGCGTTGATTCGTTACTGGTCATTAACAATGAAAAGCTTCGCGAAATGTACGGTGACCTTAAGTTGTCCAATGCATTCGGTAAGGCCGATAACGTGTTGACGACCGCAGCCAAGGGTATTGCCGAAATTATCACCGTGCACGGTTACATTAACGTCGATTTTGCCGATGTGGAGACCGTCATGAAGAACAGTGGTGTGGCTATCATGGGATCGGCGTCGGCCGAAGGAGAGCACCGTGCCATCGATGCGATCCAGGCTGCATTGGAATCGCCGCTGCTCAACAACAACGATATTAAGGGGGCACGCAACATCCTGTTGAACATTACGTCGGGGCATGACGAGATAACCATGGACGAGATTGGGATCGTCACTGATTATGTGCAAGAGGAAGTGGGGGCCAACGCCAGTATCATATGGGGTACCGGATTTGACGAACGATTGGGGTCACGCGTTTGTGTAACCATTATTGCTACCGGATTCGATACGTCGCAGGTATTGGAGTCCCAGCCCCTTCGTCCCGGCTCTGTGGGCCGGATCTTCCAGCTCGATGAAGATGGTCGGGTGGTTACGGGACCGTCACGTTCCGGAAATATGCATCATGCGGCAGGCAATGACGGTTACCCGCAAAACCGGATGGGAGGGGCGCAGGAACCACGTTTCGGCCAAAACAGCAACCCTTCCTCTCCCGATGATGAACAGTCTCGGTTGTACGAAAAATATTATCGTCCCGTGGTCCAAAAACCGGAAGGATATGCTGCGCCGCAGCAAGTGAGCCAGGTGCGTCCGTCCGTTAATCCAGAAACCGGTTATTCCCGGGGACAAGCCATGCGCGAAGAGTTGAATGACGAACGCCTGATCGAACAACGTGAAAACGTACCGGCTTACAAAAGAAGGAATGTCAATGTGGACAATCGTTACCAAACCCCACAATCGAAGGTATCGCGCTTTTCTTTGTCCGATGATCCGGTTAACGGGCCACGTTTCAGCAAAGACAATCCGTATTTACACGACAATGTAGACTAAATATAGGATCATGAGTTTATTCGACCAAGTATCAAATGACATCAAAGAGGCCATGAAGGCGCGTGAGTCTGTGCGTCTGGAGGCTTTGCGCGGACTTAAAAAGGAATTCATCGAAGCAAAAACGGCCAAGAGTGCCACGGCCGAGCTTTCAGACGACGAAGCGTTGAAGATCGTTCAAAAGTTAGTGAAACAACGAAAGGACACGGCAGAGATATACTCCTCACAGAACCGTGCCGATTTGGCCGATCGTGAATTGGAAGAAGCGAATGCCCTGTCTGTGTACTTGCCCAAACAACTTTCGGCCGGTGAATTGGAAATCGCGATAAAGGCGCTGATTGAGGAGAGTGGGGTTGTTTCGGCCAAGGAAATGGGCAAGGTCATGGGGCTCGCATCCAAAGAACTGGCTGGTAAAGCCGATGGCAAAGCGATTGCCGATATGGTAAAAAGGCTTTTAAGCTGAAAGACGTTATCTGTTTCCCGTGGCTTGTTTCGTTAGAAAGTTATGAAGGTTGGCCGGTCAGGGCGTATTAAGGTATGCCATGCTTCCGGTTAAGCAGATACTAATATTTTGCAATTCATAAGAGACCTTTGGAATTATTATCCGTTCCAAAGGTCTTTCTTTTTTGTTGTCCGCCTTTGAAGTAACCAGCTGTTTCCCAAACAATAGTATTGGTTGTTTTTGTTGGATGTCGTACATAAGGGTAACGAGCGAGAGGCAAAGTGTATCCCCGATTCTTGTCGCTGCCTGGGAAAGAAAAAGGCTGTCCTTCACAGTGGACAGCCTCTTCCCTTATTTAATTTGGGATCCTTTTTGTATCAATAGAATTTGATCCTGTTGTCCTTGATTTTTGATTTTGCGCGCAAAGCTTCGAAAGCCTTGTAATCGACTTTATACTGGTTAGCTTGGGCCAATTGGGCTTTTTCTGCATCGACATCCGAGCCATTGTCTTGGGTCGAGACGCCGGTCACGTACACAAGGTAAACCCCATTTTCACCTTTAATGGGTTGTGAAATTGTATTGGCGGGACTAAAGGCGGCCAAAGCAACCAACGTTGGTTCAAAACCGGCACCGGGTACCTGGTATGAATTGAAATTGATTCCGCTGGCGGCTTGCACTTCGGCACCTACTTTTTGGGCAATTTGGTTCAGGCTTTGGCCTCCTTGGGAGGCACTTTTTAATTCGGCAATCAATTTTTCGGCTTTTTTCTCTTTTACCAGTTCGGCCTTAATTTGGTTCTGGACATCGTTGACCGATGCATACCCCTCTTCCTTTTGCCCTGTAAGCACGGCAATGACGATTTGGTTACCCAATTCAAAAATGGGGGAGATGTCACCTTTTTCTGCTTCAAAGGCCCATTTCACTAAGCTTCGGGGCGATTCCAAAGCTCCAACGCGACGATCGTTGGCACGGATGTCGCGACCAAAACGCGGCGTGAGGTTTTGGTCCTTCACGGCTTTTTCAAATTTTTCCTGGGTGTCGTTCCCCGAAACAAACAAGTTGGCTTTGGTGAAAATATCGCTATAAGTTCTTGGGCTATAAACCACTGCCTTTTCATAGGTGGCAAGTTCATATTTGGTGACAGGCTTGCCTTTGTCCTGTACCTGGATTATATGCCAGCCAAATTGGCTTTGTACCTTTACGATGTCTCCTTTGTCATTGTTGAAACAAGCGTCGTTGAAAGGTTTTACCATCATGCCTTCGCGGAACCATCCTAAATCACCGCCATTCACGGCAGAACCGGGATCCTGGGAATTTTTACGAGCTAATTCGGCAAAATCACTGCCTTTTTTTGCCAGGGTAAACAGGCTGTCTGCTGTCTTATCGGCATTGGGGGTGTTGGCCGAAACAAGAATGTGGCGGGCTTTTACGGAGTCGGGGACTTGTTTTATTGCCACCAGACGGGTTAGCTTGTAAGCACTTCCTTCGAAATAAGGACCGAAAACCTCGTTGGGTTGTGCCGTTGTGGCGAATAAACGCAGGTTTTGGGCTATTTCGTCAGCCTTAAGGTTTTTGGCCGCATAAGGGGCATTGTCGGAGTTACGGTTGATGTATTGGGCCACATCGGTCGCCGGATCGGAAAATGTTGTTTTGGCTTTTGTGACAATGTCTTCCACCGCTTTGGTGTCAGCTTCGGAGGGAACAATGTCAAACGTAATGTATTGGATGTCCCTTGTAGCTTCCTGTTTGAAATTTTCCTTGTGCTTTTTATAAAAAGCCTTGATTTCGTCGCTGCTGACGGAAATGCTGCTGTCCGAGATCGTCGAATACCTTTTTACCAGATAATCAAAAGTCACATTGTTCTTTTTTGCTTCGATCTCTTTGTCTGCCTGCATTGAGGTCACATACATCCCATTCTTCAACAATGAGCTGTATTTGTTGTAAAGACGTTCAATTTTAATCTGCTCGATCATGTAATTCCAGAAAAATTCGGCGGTCGGGTTCTCCCTTCGTCTTTGGTACGACTCCAATGCCATTTGTCGGTCGAACATCCCGTTATCTGGATTAGTGAACATTTGTTGTATGGCAGGGTGGGGGGTTACTCCTCCAATTTGGGATACCATTTCCTGATCGGTCACCTTTATTCCCAAAAGTTCATATTCATGACCGAGAATGTTCTGGCGCAGAAGTTGGTCCCACGCTTGTTCGTGCAAACGGTTTGTGGTGTTTTCATCGAGCGATGAACGTTGGTATTGCAAACGCGTCCATTCTTCCAATGCGTCGTAATGGTTCTGGAACTCCTCAACCATAATAGACGAACCATTTACATTGCCGATTTCGTTGGCCTTTTGGCCGAAAAGCGATCGGCCAGGTTGTAAAAGATCCGTCAGTACAAACGCAAACAATGCAACGCCAATGAATATGGTGATGAATATTCCGGCCTTGTTCCTTATTCTCTCTAGTGTAGCCATTATTAAACGATTAGTATTTTTTTATTTGAGGTTACGAATATACAAAAATTTGGATTACACCTACGGAGTAGGCTTTTGTTTATGGTATTTATGGGATTTGTTTGATATTGTTGGGATTCCGGAAGCAGGCTGTTTAATCCGTTACCCTTAATTTGACCAGTTCTATGCGGTTGTTGGAAGCCGATTCGATGGTGAACTCAAATTTGCCGACCAGGATGACTGCGTGCGGGTTCGGGATCGATTCGTGGTAAAAAAGCAAAAGACCTGCGATGGTTTCATATTCGTCGGAATAGGGGAGCCCTAGTTCGAATTTTTCGTTGATGGCATCCACTTCCACTTTTCCCGAAAAAAGAAATTCGTTTGGGCTGATTTGTTCGATCTTCAGATCCGATACGTCGTGTTCGTCATCAATCTCCCCGAAAATCTCTTCCAGGATATCTTCCATGGTCACAATCCCTGCCGTACCTCCGAATTCATCCACGACCAATGCAATGCTTTTATGCTCACGGGTGAATATTTCAAGAACTTTGTTGGCCGTCATGGTTTCAGGGATCACCGAAATTGGGTTTACCATGGAACGCAACGCCTTTGGGTGCTTGAACAATTCGCTCACGTGGACGTAACCGATAATGTTGTCGATGGTGTCTTTGTAAATCATGATTTTTGAAAAGCCCGTCTCAGTGAACCGTTGTTTCAGGTTCTCTATCGATTCGTGAACCTCAACGGCTTCGATATCGGTACGCGGGACCGTGCATTCCCTGATTTTGATCGATGAAAAATCAAGTGCATTCCGCAACATTTTCACCTCCTGGGGAATTTCTTCGTTAGTGGCGCTTTTTTCTTCGTGCACCAAAAGTAAATTGTCCAGATCTAGGCGTCCCAATACGGGTATTGCATGGTCATGGCCTCCTTCGTTTGGACTGACAAGCTTTATGGTGCGGTGCGAAAGCCAGATGGTAAATTTCGAAAAGGGGTATAACAGGACATAGGACAATGCCATTGGAATGGCCAATATGTTCAGAGCCAGCAAAGGATCGATGCGGAACACTGTTTTGGGAAGGAACTCGGATGTCAGTAAAATGATAAGGGTTGATATGGTTATTTGCGTCACCAGTAGCAGAAAGCCGGAACTTATGTAGGATACCATCAGCGGGGAGAGGATATCGGCCATTTTCAGGCCGTACAGCACCAGTACAATGGTGTTGCCCATCAACATGGTCGATAAGAAAGTGCTCGGATGTTGTACGAAAACGTCGATGATCTTTGCAGGGAACGGGTGCTTGGATCTGTTCAGCTCGAGCAACAGTTTGTTGGCCGAAAGAAAGGCCGTTTCGCTGCCCGAGAAAAAGGCCGAAAGGATTAACAGGAATAGAATAGATACAAAATTCTCCATTTCAGGGTGCAACGACAAAAACGCAGGTACAAATAAACGTTTTTTTCTTTAGGGTTGGGTATCTATCTCAAAAATTCCTTGTGGTTTACGGAATGTGTATTTGGAGAGATTTTGGTCCGATTCGAACCCAATGCCCGTCAATATCTCCGTTTTGGTCGTGATTTTGGTGTATAGATCGCTGTAGACCAGCTCTTTCGTTTCATCCCAAAAAAGCTGTTCTGTGTTTAATACATCCCCTTCCAGATTCACTGCTTCCACGTTGTTCCTCAACTCCCAAAGCTTTTCGCGTGTCAAGTATTTTGCCCAGTTTGCTTTTATCCGTGCGTCTATTTCCCCCGTTTTTTTGTAAATCACCACGTGCAGTCCTTGTGGAAAATCGACGTAGGGAGGCTCTTTTTTATCGAATTGTTTGAGTTCCGGCGTGTCGAATTTATATTTTACTACTCCCGAGTCATGAATTGTGGTTTCCAGTTTGGTAATGGACACGGAAGGCAATTCCTCCAGATTGGAGAATGCCTGTATCTCTTCAGGTTTGTTTGATTGGCAGGCCCCTAAAAAGAAAACAACAAGTAGCATCGTGCTACTTGCCGTAATTATCGGGAATATTTGTTTCAGGTGTACCAATGGGGAATTTGTTTTTTTCCTTTACTTATACGATGCTCCGTTTGTCGTAAACATTGATCGGACACAGGAGTGCTTACCCGTTATCACAAAATCTCTGTTAGTCAAACTTTTGTTTGACAAACCAGTATTCGTGCATGGTAAAACTCAATGTAAATCTGACGTAGTCCTCTTTGTAACCGTTATCGTCAACATTTCCTTTCTGCCCGATATCACATCCTAAGTTGACAGATGACCTGGTCCGTTTCAATGGCAATCCAAGCCCAAAGTTTATGCCAAACTCATTGGTCGGGTTTCCCATTATTTTTAAATAATCGTTTTTGTAATAGGCACCGGCACGGTATCTGATGCGCAACAGGTAGTTTCTGTTGTTCCGATCGTTGGGTATGAACTCGGCACCGGCCGAATACCTTGTCATATCGTTGGTTTGCGTGTAAGCGTCAGGAAAACGGGTCTTTGACCAACCTTCAAATTTATAATCGGCAGCCACGATCAGTTTGTCGTCAATTTGGTACGAAACACCCAGTCCGTAACTCAATGGCATATCAAAGCTTTTGGAACCGAGAGGGATATACTCGATCGTGTCACCGGTCATGATAATATCATTGTCAGTGTTGACGTTTACGCCTTGTGCGGTAAAAGTTGAATACTTGTTGTGCATGTTTTGTTTGGGCGCAAATGTGGCGCCCAGTATCAACCGTTTCCCGTTGTCAAGGTCAATGTTGTATTGGGCGCCAAAATCGATGTAGATATCGTTTACCCGCATTTCGCTCAGCCTGCCATAGCGCAATGCCCCCAAATCATCGGGGTATTCGATGTAGCTCACATGTTTAAGGTTGCCAAAAAGGTAAGATACATGCACGCCGGCAGAAGCGTTTTTGAACGGTTTTACCCCCAAGCCCCAATAGACGCTCGACACATTGCCCGAACCATTGAACTGGCTCGATGAGCTGCCATGGTCGGGGTCGACATTGGTCTGCTGCAGATTGTACCCCGCTTTGCTAAAGGCCGAGATCCCGATGCTTGTCGCGACGTTTTTGGAAATAGGAAATCCTATTGCAAAATAGTCAAACACGAAATTGCTAAAGTTGGACGACGCAAGCGGATCAGATATCTTTTGGCTAAACCCGTTTAGCCCGGCATCAAAATAGAACGAAAGGCTATCCATGGCCGAATAAGAGGCCGGGTTTAATTTGTTCAGATACTTTGACGAACTGATACCTATCCCGGTTTGTCCCATGCCGTTTGCCTGTCCCGTGGCGTTGGTGCTGATCTCGCCAAGGCCAAACCGGGAAGCGGGTGAATACGTCCTTCTTTGTCCTTGCAGCTGTAAATTTGATAAAACAAAAATAAAAATGGTTAGTGATAATAGGTGGTGTCTATGCATTGTGCTTTAAAATTCTGTTTAGGCCTTCAAGTACCAAGTTTTGATGTACAAAGATGGGATATTTTAAATTTCTTGCAAAAAATTCTGAATCACCCCCGGTCAGGATGGTTTTTATGCCGGGGTACTGTCTCACGAGGTATTGCATATAACCCTCAATCTCAAACACCATACTATTCTGCACCCCCGCCACAATAGCAGTTTGGGTGGTATTGCCCATTGTGTCGACGTTGTCCATTGGAGCGTATAACGGCAATTTTCCTGTAAACTGGTTCAGTGCCTTGAATCGCATTTGCATGCCCGGCGCAATGTTTCCGCCGACGTAACGGTTGTCGGATGTTACCAGTTCGAACGTTATGGCTGTGCCGGCATCGATGACCAGCAGGTTTTCGCGGGGATAACGGCCAATGGCACCAGCCACTGCCGCAACCCGGTCTTTTCCCAACGATTCCGGCGTGGCATAAAGGTTCACGAATGGAAGAGGGGTGTTCGTATCAAGCCGCATGGATTGCGGGATGAGCATTTTCAGCAAACCAAAATCTGAGTCGCCGCTACCGCTGACCGACGAAAAAATTGCACGGTCGACGGAGTTTTCCCGTACTAACGCTTCAAGTCCTGCGGTTCCAAAAACGGCCATTGAACGGAAGCTTACCATTTCTTCACCATCAAAAAGGGCTACTTTGGTCAAAGTATTGCCTTGGTCGATAACTAGGTTCAAACTTTTTCTGTTTTTTTAGGTTTCAAATATAAAAAAATAGAACGTCCCACAATTTTGCGTAAATTCATATGCCTTAGCGCACCATGTAAATTACTGTGACGTGCCAAAGCTAGAAACCTTGATTTATGAGAAGAGTATTAGTTGTTGAAGACGACCGTTTTATTTCTACCATTTTTAAAATGTTTTTAAGTGAACTTGGCCATGAGCTGGTGGGACGTTGTGAAACGGGGAGCCGGGCCATTGAGCTTTGCCATCAGTTAAAACCCGACGTGATATTGATGGATATCCACCTTCAGGGCGAACTTGACGGTATCCAAACCGCAGAGAAACTTAAAACAGAACTTGATATTCCGGTCATCTATATCTCGGGCGATACTTCCAATCTGATTATTGAAAGGGCCATTGTGAGCAACTCGTATGGCTATTTGGTAAAGCCGGTCAATAAAAAAGAACTCGGCATCAGCATTGACCTTGCCTATTTTAAGCATCGTGTGGATGTGGATCAGAAAAAGCGCGAACGCGGCTATCGTGAATTCATTTCCGAATCGCCTGTGCCCATTGTGATCGTGAGGAATAAAAAAATCCAATATCTCAATAAACTGGCATTGGACTCGATAATGAAGACACATTACATTGAGGATGTGATGTGGCTTGATTTTGAACGTTTCGTGGCGGACGAATCAAAGCAAAAAGTACGCGAACTGCTGGATAAGCCTGTCTCTGAAGAAAACCGTTTCGTGGACGAATATGTGCTGATGAAAGATCTCCACGGCGATCAGGTGCATGTGGAGATATCGGGGTGCAGCGTGCGGTTTAACGACGAAATGGCGTACCAACTGATAATTCGCGATGTGACGGGGCGTGTGTTGCAAAAACGCAAAGCCGCGTTTTACCGTGAACTGTTGCTCGATTCCGATAAACCGGTCGTGATCCTGGACCCGTTGTTCAACCTGTTGGTGTGCAACCATCAGGCTAAAGAAGAATTTCCCGCCCTGCATCATTCGGCAGAGAACTTTGCCCATGCCGTGAAAAAAGCCGCCGCAAACAACAAGGATAAACTCTCGTGGTTCGAAGTGAGCGTGGCCGACCCGGACGGGGAGTGGCTATCGATGAGGGCCGTTGGGGTTTGTTCGGGTGTGGGGACGGTAGGCGAGTGGGTGGTAACCCGTTAGCCCGAAAAGCCATCTAACATCCGAAGCCTTTGTGACATCTCTTCGATCGATTCGATATTGGCAAAACTCAGCGTCAGGCGGTTTTTGGTTTCTTTCATGGTGGCCTTTCTCGGGTTTTGTTGCAGCCACGCCAGTATTTTGCCGAATGTGGCCGATTGGTAGAACATTGATTGCGGATTGGACACAAAATACAGCACCAATAAATTATTACGAAGGACGATCTTCTCGATTCCCAGTGAACGAGCCGTCCAACGAACCCTTACCACTTCTATCAGTTCTAGGGTTTGGCGCGGAAGCTTGCCAAAACGGTCTTCCAGGTTTTGTGCAAACAACATCAGAGCGTCTTCGGTTTCAATGTTATCCAGGTCCCGGTAAAGCTGCATCCTTTCCGATATGTTGGAAATATAGTTTTCGGGCAAAAGTATCTCCAGGTCCGTTTCTACCTGGCAATCGGAAACAAAATCCGTGAGTTGCTCCGCATTGCTCGTCTGATCTTTGAACAAATCCTTGAATTCAGTCTCGCGAAGCTCCAGCATAGCCTCGTTTAATATGCGGTGATAGGTTTCGATACCTATGTCGGCAATAAAGCCGCTTTGTTCACCGCCCAAAAGGTTGCCCGCACCACGGATGTCCAGATCCTGCATGGCAATATTGAACCCGCTCCCCAGTTCTGAAAACTCTTCGATGATTTTTAAGCGACGGCGGGCGTCCTGGTTCAGAGTGGAAAGGGGAGGAGCCAACAGGTAGCAGAATGCTTTTTTGTTGCTCCGTCCTACACGGCCGCGCAATTGGTGCAGTTCGCTCAGCCCAAAGTTTTGTGCATGGTTGATGATGATGGTGTTGGCATTGGGAATGTCGAGACCGCTCTCGATGATGGTGGTGGCAATCAGTACATCATAATCGCCGTTGATGAACGACAACATGATCTCTTCCAATTTACTACCTTCCATTTGTCCGTGTGCCACGATCGATTTCACGTTCGGCAGCATTTTTTTGAGCATGGTTTCCACCTCTGCAATGTTTTGCACACGGTTGTGGATGAAGAAAACCTGTCCGCCCCGGCTCACTTCGTATTGAATCGCTTCGGTAATAATGGCTTCATTGAACATGTGCAATTCGGTGACGATGGATTGCCTGTTGGGCGGCGGGGTGTTCAAGATGGACAAGTCGCGTGCGCCCATCAGCGAAAATTGCAAGGTTCTCGGAATCGGGGTCGCCGTCAACGTAAGCGTGTCCACGTTGATCCTTAGCTCTTTTAATTTCTCTTTTACGGCCACGCCAAAATGTTGTTCTTCATCAATGACCAGAAGTCCAAGGTTTTTGAACACCACATCTTTTCCTATCAACCTGTGTGTGCCGATGATAATGTCCAGGCGCCCCTCTTTCAATTCTTTTAAAGTTTGGCTGATGTCTTTGCTTTTTCGCATCCTGCTGATGTAACCGACTTTACAGGGAAATTCATTGAGCCGGTCGGAAAACGTTCTGTAATGCTGCAAAGCCAAAATCGTGGTCGGTACCAGAATGGCCACCTGTTTGTTGTCGGCCACCGCCTTAAAGGCGGCACGCACCGCAATTTCGGTTTTACCGAATCCCACGTCCCCGCATACCAAACGGTCCATCGGGGTCGGCGACTCCATGTCGGCTTTTACTGCCGTGGTCGCTTTTACCTGATCGGGCGTATCTTCAAAAAAGAACGAAGCTTCCAGTTCGGCCTGCATGTAAGTGTCGGCCGAAAAAGCAAAACCCGGTTCCGATTTCCGTTTGGCGTACAATGCAATCAATTCACGGGCAATATCCTTGACTTTCGATTTGGTTTTTTCTTTGAGGTTGCTCCATGCGGCCGTACCCAATTTGTTGATACGGGGCGGCTCGCCGTCTTTGCCCTTGAACTTGCTGATGCGGTGTAATGCATGGATATTCACCAGCAATACATCATTGTCCTTGAATACCAATTTGATGGATTCCTGAGGCTTGCCGTTCACTTCGGTCGTGACCAACCCGCCGAAGCGGCCAATGCCATGGTCGATGTGCACCACGTAATCGCCGGGGTTCAGCCGGCTCAGCTCCCTGAAGTTGATCGATTGGCGTGCGGCTTTTACCTTATCGGTACGGAGCGAGAATTTATGGTAGCGTTCAAAAATCTGATGGTCGGTGTAAACGCAGATTTTTAGCGAGCGGTCAATGAACCCTTCATGGAGTGCAAGCCCCAGTTCCGAGTACGATACTTTGGCTCCCCTGTCGGTAAAAATACTTTTGAGGCGTTTGTGCTGGTTTTCGTTGTCCGATAAAATATAGCAACGGTAGCCTTCGTCGTGCTGCTGGCGAAGATTTTCTTCAAGCAGCGCAAAATTCTTGTGGAACACGGGTTGGGGCACCGAACCGAACGACAATTGTTTGGTTCCCAGTAATCGCCCCGATCCCCAGTTGATGAGCGCAAACGCTTTCAGTCGCTCATGGAGCGTTTTGCCATCGATGAACTGCTCTTTTTCGGGAACAACGGAGCCATCTTCCCCGTCATCGTCCATCTCCACGGTGGTTTGGCCGATGCGGTCGTACACGTGGTCGATGCGTTGCGAAAGATAAGTAGGCGTATCGATCCATATTTTGGTCGAAGGCGCCAGCAGCTCAAACAATGAAATGGACTGTTGCCTGTTTTGCTTTTTGGTCAGGTTGGGGATAATGGCGATTTCCGACAATTGCTGCTTCGATAGTTGCGATTCCAGATCGAACGTACGGAGGGTGTTCAACCTCTTCCCCGAAAAAATCGATACGGTAAGGATCCTCGTGGGCAAACGAATAGATGTCTATCAAACTGCCGCGTATCGAATATTGTCCCGGTTCGTACACAAAATCAACCTTGGTAAAATTGTATTCGGACAATACTTCTACTACAAAATGCGGATCAAGGCGTTCGCCTTTCGATATCCTCAGCGTCGACGATTCCAGTTCTTTGGCCGACGGTGCTTTTTCCATCACCGCTTCAGGATAGCTTACCACAATATAATGTTTGTCCTTTTGGGCAATGCGGTTAAGCGCTTCGGTACGCAGAATCACCGACGCGGTGTCCTGTTGCCCGTACTCGGGCGATCGTTTGAACGACGATGGGAGAAAGAAGACTGTTTTTTCACCGGTCAATTGCATAACGTCGTGAAAAAAAAACGATGCGGTTTCATTGTCGGGCAATATTGCCAAATGTGGCCCCTTGGCCAGTAAAACCGCCGCCAGCATCGAAGGCAACGAACCAGCCGCGTCTTTCAGTTGAAGCACCACGGCAGGGTCGTCAATAAGTTTCGACAGTTCGTTTACACGTGCGTCTTTGGCGTAGTTCGATAACAGTATATTGGGTTCCACTTAAATTTTTTTGCAAAAATAACCAATAATGCGTGCCACGCCGTTTATCGGCATTATTTCACTTCCACTACCACGCCGGATGCGCTTATTTTCCCTTCGGTCGATGCTTTTCCTTTCGTGTACGGTTTATCGCTCAAATAAACCTGCACGTAATAAAGTCCCTTTTGCTTAAAGGTAAACGTCAGGTCCGAAAAACCATTACTTCCCCCGGCCGGAATCTCCCAGGGACCAAGATTATGTACCAACGTCTTTCCGAAATCATCATACGACGGGATGCCCGAGACCGTTTTGGCCGACATAGGTTTGGGAAATGGCTGGTGATAAACCAGTACGGCCCACAGATGATGCGATTTAGATATTGGCTTGATCGATAAGTCCCATTTACTGCCAGCTTTTATGGTCCGGTTAAAACCTTTCACCTCCAGATATTTCCCTAAATATTCTTCGTAATACCTGAATTCGTTTTTATACCAGGCGGCTCCGATACCCACATAGTTGTGGTGCGGATGGATACAGGTTTGTTTATGCCCGTCGTTTGGCGCCTTCTCGGCCATGAACGCCTGGTGCAGCTCGTTCATGAAACCAAGAATGTCATTGTCGGCCGATGGGATTTCCGCCCCGGAAGAAATACCCGCCGCGTTCTCCGTCACGTGGTCTGTACCGCCCGCTATCGCATACCGGTACCATGGGTTTTCGCCTTTCAAATTGAAGTGCCCCATGAACCTTTCCTGTGCACCCTCTTGTGCGATTTTATTAGCTGCGCGTGATGCCAAAATATCCAGTTTCACGGGCTGGGCCTTATATTTTTTTCGCGATTGGTTGATGACCTCCAATTGTATCAGTTTCAACCGGAGCATCCTGTCGTCGTCTTTATAAGCCTCTAACCTTGTTTCCGAGTCGTTGAGCTTTTGATAGTCGGAAAAGGTTTGTCCCGTTACCTGTACATGAAATAGCAGAAGGAATAAAATGGTATAAAACGTGTTTGCTCGGATGGTTGTTGACATGGATGATAATTGATTGTGACAGTTGCCTTGGCAACAAAAAAAGGTTTAACGACAGGCCAGACAAAAAAGTTTCTGTACATCGTTGGGCATTGCGCGTCCCTGCATTTTAGTCTACAAATATAATACCGGGTTTGGAAGGGGTAAAAAAAGACGTCACATACGCATAATTCAGACATCCGGAGAATGTTGGTCGGGAATAAGCACACAATAGAAAGCAGATTGTCCCGTATTATCGATACTGCCCCTAATACGCGTTTCCCGTCCCTCTCGGTGCTTTCTCATATCCTCATTGCCAAAATATGCAAAATGTACCCCATGATGTAAACGAGAGATGGACGAAGGAATTCCATGTGGTGGTCGATGCCCTATCTTCTTCGATACCCCTTCGATATTTCTTCGGTCTTTTTCTCCGGAGATCCGAAAAGAACCAATGGGGTATCGAAACATTATCGAAGAAGATAAAGATGGAAACGGCGTTGCAATGGTTTTGCCCTGTAATAAGGTTGGGAAATGGCCGTATCTTTTCCATATGCTGGTTATCGGTTTGTTTTGCTGCATTGGGAGGATTCCCAATTTGGTGAAGTTTTCGTTGAGCCCACCGGTGTAAATGCCATCGCCGTCGAAATCGGCGCCGTTCAAGTATCCCCAGAGCTTGTTCCATAGATTCTTTTTCATCCATTTAGCTGCATCCTTGAATCAGCTATCTCCCGTTGGATCGCTGTATATCAGGGGATTGTTCAAGCTGTAGCTCTGCATATAAAATCGGGTAACTGCACATAATTGTCGGGGCTGAGGAATTCCCGGGTACCGGGTCGTAGAGGTTAAGCCCGAACCAGGACAGGTGTCCGTGCCCGTTACTGGAGGCGTAGGCAGTTTGGGTACCCGGACTACGTGGATGTCCCCATGCATCAAGGCTCAACTTCTGTGCCAATAAACTGTTGTTCTCGGTCGGGTAAGTGATGCTTTCCGGATAGTCGCACCAAAAGAGCAGGGTTGCCAATTTCCATTCCGTTTATCATAAACAGTGTTGCTGTACAAACATCTGTCTCAAATATATAGTTGTCTCATAGTTCTGCTTTATAAATGTTTTGCTTTATAGTAACAAGCAGGGGCAATTCCGTTTTTGGTCATTTGATAAAACTGTTGGTGCTGTCGGGTTTCTCGTCAAAGTATTTATAACGATAGGTTTCGCTGATTGTTTTACGTTCCGAACCGTTTTTCGAACGTTTGACCTCCGTGATGACAAAGGTTGTGTCATTAATGATATCTCCGGTTTTTAAATAGGCCGGCATACCCTCAATCATTTTGGGCACATAGTACTCAATTGAGATTGAACTATCTTCAATCACATATAATCCCCAGAAATCCTTTATTTCTTTGTTAAATCCTGCTACAAAATTTGAAATGTATTCATCAGGATTTGAAAAAACTCCAGGTATAAGAACAATCCCATCACGATAAAATACATATAACCGATAATAATCTTCACCTTCAACCTGAGAATAATAATAACCATCTGTCTTTATTTGGTTACCAAGGTACGAAGTTTTATCAAGTACAAACTCATCATCGGTATACTTCTCCTTACAGCAGGATGAAAGCAACAGAATGAGCATCGCTATTGAAATACTAAGTGCTCTCATATTTTAAATAATTAAAGGTTACCAATTTGTATTTCCTGTTCCAGTCCCAAAATACCAATAAAACCTAGGGTTTTTATCCAATTTCAAAACCCAAGGGTACTGCTCACCATAATTATAAGTCCAGAATTGATCATGTGCTAACCTATTCTGAAAAGTATGTCTTATGCCTTCAGAATTGGCTCCTATACGAATTGGACCAAAACCGATATACAAAACACCTGCTCTCTTTCTTGGATCATCAATATCCCCTCCGGTAAAAACACGTGGGGCTCCTTTTACTCCAGTTCCAATCATATCGTATCCGTCCCCTCCGGCCATCCCTGTATGCAGATTCAAGCCTATCTCTAATCCGCCAACGCTAATCCTTGCGCTTGCTGTACGGTAACGATCACTTCCATCGTATTTTGGCACACCAAAGAAATTAAATGGCATTTCTGTGTCGTTCTCATATGACATAAATGAGAAAGGATCCCCAAGTGTAATTCTATTGGTGGTTTGGTTATTCTCGCCATCTATAAACGTTGTTCCTGAATAACTTAAAAGGGGTAATATTTCAACTTCGCCGCCAATCCTTTGTTCCCATCCGTTGTATCCGCCATAATTACTCCAATAATAGGTCGCTCCGTAACTACCTCTATAACCATGGCCTCCTTTAAGCATCCCATAAGATACATCAAAACCTAAACCAATTTGAATGCTTCCAAAATTAAAGTTAAGCTTAATGGCAATGGGAGAAACGTACTTCTGTGTTTCATATCCCCAATCACTGGAAATTGGCGCCAATGTTGCTGCAGTTGTAGCAACCGTCTGCGAAATCGCTCCTCCTGTAAGAATATCCCCTAGTAACCAATGCCACCATTTCTCTCCGCTCGGGTCGGTATATTTTAATGGGTTGTTTATACAGTAGGCATAACTATTCGTATCATGGGTATGTTATCGTCCAATTCAAATTTTGTAAGTCTTCTAAACTCAAATCATAGCGTTTTAACACAAGATAATTCTCTTTTACCGTTTCCCATGCGTTCTCCTCTAATACTTTGGCATCAAAAACATAAACCATTAAAGTATCATAAGGAATTAAATCCTTAAAAGCGAGTTCAATACAATCTCTTCCCCAAAGCACCCTTGTGTTACTTTCATTGGGAAGAACTTTAGTAAAATTGGGGTCTAATACCGGATTTGGATTATATATAGAAGTATCAGGATATTCACCTGAAGAGGTAATATAAAGTGTATCTGTAGAATTGTTAATAGAAATTATTGTATTATGACAATTTTCATCATCCCTGCAAGTACAGCACATCAATAAAAGGGATAATATCAATATTAGAATTTTTATCATTTGCATAGTTTTAAGGTTTTAATATTGCTGATTTAAATAAATTGCATTTATTAATCCAGGTACTACAATACCGAGTACTGAAGCATTAGATGGGCCCAATAAATAATCATACCAAGCTAACCGCAGTCTGCCATTATTTAACGCAGCCTGATTGGCAGCATCATTATAAGGCAAGTTCTGGTTATAACCAACAATTGGATTACCTGTTCTTACATTATGATTCCAACCAGCATATCCAGTAACATATTTATTGAAATATCTAAAAGCTCTTACGTTAGCATCCTGTTCGGCAGGATGCAGGCTATGATCTGTTCCATTTTTGCTTAATGCGCTTGGTATCCCGTATTTTGACAAATAAAACCACCCGGAAGACTGACTTTGCAAATAATGCCCATACTCATGCTGGAACAATCTGTTATTAGGATCAGCAGCAATTCCTCTGTGTCCGACAATATAACTTCCTAACGTAAATCCTCCCCAGCTTTCGGAGTAAGTCTCAATAACAGTGGCTCCGCCATAGTAATCAACACTTTTAACACCACCAAACAGATTGTGAATATCAGAGGCGGCATAACCAAGTAGAGATTGGGGCGCTTCCCACGTGAATCTTGATAAGAACTGTTCAAGTCTGTTTCCACCAGATAGGTTCGGGTCCGTTTTAAATAAGCCATTCCAAATTTCCCAGCTGTTAGAAGACTGATTTGTATTGAAGAAGCTGCTTACAGAGGTTTGAGCTACAGTATTCGCAAATGTTGTAGATATTACAATAGCGGTGTTGGTTGATCCAAACATAGACACAGCTCCTCCGGTAAAAACATCCCCTAATAACCAATGCCACCACTTCTCCCCACTTGGGTCAGTATATTTGAGAGGGTTGTTGAGGCAATAAGCATACCTGTTATAATTCATCCAACTACCCGGCGCCTGGATGTGGGGGTCGGGGCTCAGGAATTGCGCCATCAGCGGGTCATATACCCTTCCGTTCATGTTGATCAGCCCGTAATCGTCCAAATGCTCGTGCAGGGTGTAACCGCGCGCGAACAGGTGTGATGCGCGGATGTCGGGCTGTGTCCAGTCCGCAGGGTTACGTCGTGCGCCCCGCGGGTCGTAGGTCAGGCGCTCGACCTCGGTGTCAGCCTCGTTGGTCACGGCCGGCAGGTTGCTTTAGTGGTCGGTGTAACAGCAATACAAGGAGTCTTTGCCGCCGTTCTGCACATAGATGGCGGGTTAGGCCGTTGCCTGCACTAATATAGTGGATTTTACGGGTATTGCCGTCGGGTTTTACGTCTTCTTCGTAACTATCAAGATGTAGCAGCTAAATCAGCACGGATTGCAAATCCGCGCGCTAGCGTGGGGAAGAACCTATCAACGATATACAAAAAATGGATGCCGATACCACGTCATTCCTACATCCAAAATTTTAAAACGAAACAGGCTTTTAGGTAAAATAACAAAGCCCCATCTCCCCGAGGCTTGACTATTTCAAGAAATTATTCGTACTGTCCGGTTTTTGGCTATGATGTTTGTAATGATAAGTCTCATTAATAATAAGGCTGTAAACTGAACTCTGTCTAGTACAAGAAAAACATATAAACTTGTACCCAGATGGAACACAACATGGATTCAGAAACATTTAAGGCCCTGCAGGCCAAAGCCCTCGAACGACTCATGAGCGGGCAGTCTTTAGCGGGCAAGGACGGAGCCTTTGCCCCTTTGTTGAAACAATTCTTGGAAACAGCCTTGGAGGCTGAAATGAATGGGGCCCTCGATGCCCAAGAGGGTACCAAGGGAAACAAACGCAACGGCAAGGGCAGCAAAACACTAAAGACAGCTGCCGGCGAGATCACCATTGAAACGCCCCAAGACCGTAACAGCAGTTTTACGCCGCAGATCGTCAATAAATGGGAGACGGTATTGGCCGAGAACCTCGCCCCCAAGATCATCGGGCTTTATGGCCTCGGGATGGGCTTTAGAGACATTGCCTCGCACATCGAGGAGATGTGCGATGTGGAAATCTCCCATAGTACGCTGAGCGAGATCACAGAACGTGTCATCCCCCAAGCGAAGGAGTGGCAATGCCGCCCCTTGGAGCCGGTGTACGCCATTGTTTGGCTTGATGCGATGCACTACAAGGTCAAGGACGGCGGCAAGGTCGTCAGTTGTGTAGTCTACAACGTATTGGCCATCAGTAAGAAAGGCCGCAATGAACTGATCGGGATGTACGTCTCCGAAAGCGAGGGTGCCAACTTCTGGTTGGGTGTTTTGACCGACCCCAAAGCCCGTGGGTTGGACGATATATTGATCGCCAGCATCGACAACCTGAACGGTTTTGCCGAAGCCATCGTCACTGTGTTCCCCAAAGTGGAGATTCGGTCGTGCACCGTCCACCAGATCCGTAACTCGCTCAAATACGTTGCCTCCAAGGACCGGAAAGCGTTCATGAAAGACCTCAAATGCGTCTACCAGGTCGCCAATAAGACACAGGCCGAACAGGAACTCCAAAAGCTGGACGGAACATGGGACAAGAAGTATCCCGTGGTACTCAAGTCGTGGCATGCGAATTGGGAAAAACTCACGGCCTACTTCAACTACGATGCCCAAATCCGTAAGCTGATCTACACCACCGATGCCGTCGAGGGCTTCCACCGGCAAGTGCGGAAAGTGACCAAAACCAAGGGCGTGTTCCCCAACGACGTGGCACTGCTGAAGCTCATCTATCTGGCCACCGGGCATATCTCGAAAAAATGGACGATGCCGTTCGTCAACTGGGCCATAACGGCGCAGCAGTTGCACATCAGATTTGGGGATAGGATGAAGATAGACTTGTGGTTTTTAATCCCAAAAGCAAAGAAAGAACCCGCTATGAAATCGGCCAAGGGTATATGAACGGCTCCTTCGGTCGCCGCCCTTGCCCAATGTCATAACGGGTTCAGAAAAGCTTTTGAGAGTTGAAAAACGAAAAAATAATAGTAGGTTTAAAAATCAATAGAAAAGAACTAGACAGAGTTTAATTTACACTCCTTATTACAATAATTTATAATTCTCTGCAAACTTTAAATATTCAGGGTCAACCTTACCAATACCGCTGCCAATAATGGTTATTTCTTCCTTCGCACCACTAAATTTAGGTATATTCGATTCAGCTAAAGGCTTTTTTTGTTTTTCTATAGCTTCTTCAATAGCCTTTAATCCTCTTTGTTTATCCCCTTTAAGATAATAAAGAATGGGCAAATACCTGTCCCTAGCTTGGTTTAATATGCCAGGGACTCTTTTTTCAAAGGCTTCTAACAGGTTATCAAAATCTTTCATCTTTTCCTGGTATGCAAAACCGTAGGTTTGAATATTCTTTAGCATATCTTCATACAAATAAGAGTTATCCGCATTTTCAGCAAAATCCCATTCCTTAAAAGAATTTCCCGGCATTAAATCGCCAATTTGCAAACTAATGGTATACTTAAAAACAGACTTGTCAATTCCTGTTAATTTAGCATATAATTCTTCAACAAATTTATGAAATACACCTACTCCAATGTCTATAAAAACATGTCCTTTAGCTTTATGTAGAATAAAGCCAAAATTAAGAGTCGCTATCACATTGTCATCTATTGGTTTTATAAAATAGTATTGTTTCTTTTTAAAACCAATCCTGTTGCAGATTGCAGCCAAACCCTTTTCAACTTCTTTTTTTAATACCTGAGACATCTCTTAATACTTAATTATTTTTAAAACATAGAAAGTTGTTGATTGTCCAACTTGACCAGGCCAAATATAATTCGCATTAGCTCCTCTTGGTATGATTGGTATACCATCCATCATTTGAGGATATACAATACGTTGGTTAGGGGTAAAACCTGCGGATGGCCCGTTCTTGACCTCTATTAATGTTATCTGGCCATTAAAATCGGCAGCAATGTCAACTCGTACTCTAACTCCATTTACTTCTAAGGTCACTTCTTGCCTTAAAACCTTTCCCCCTTGTGCATTAATTTCCTCAATAGCTCTGTTTACACCTTCCTGGCCTTTTTGGTTAGGGCTGACATAACCTTCTATCGGTTTTAAAGGTGTGAGTAGCTCTAATGTTGACCTGCCCGTCCATGGATTAAGGTTGTTTTCAACAGCATATTTGTAGCCATACCCGCCTCCGGTAACTCCACCAATGCCTGCACCCATCCACATGCCATTAAAACCTGCACTACTAGCCTGGCTTAAATCGCCTGTCATTATCAACCCGCCAGTAAACCCTCCGACATAGCCACCAGCTGCACCACCAATAACACCTGTTGTCGCACCTCTTAATACAGGACTACTAATAGAACTAAGTAATGGACTTGCGGTATTTACAGCCCATTGTCCGGCCATACCGCCTGTAACACTTGAGACCACACCAACACCAGCACCCATAGCAATATCACCCGCAGATCTTGCACCCCCTAACCAGGCATTGGTAGCTCCTACGGTAGCGCCTCCCCATACCCAACCTCCAAATTCTGGGTAGATTGCCCCTATACCTCCGACTGCACCGGCTCCGAAAGCTGCTAATCCTTGCCCAAAACTATGAATGTTACCCTGAATTGCATTACTGGCTAAATTTATAATTCCTCCAACTGCTGCAGCAATAATATCATCAACGATTGCATATTCGCCTGTGGGGTCTGTGTATTTGAGTGGATTATTCCAGCAATACCCGTACCGATTATAGCTCTGTGTAAAATCGGGTAACTGCACATAATTGTCCGGGCTAAGGAACCGTCCAAGGGCTGGGTCGTAAAGGCGCCCGTTCATGTTTACCAATCCGAACCAGGGCAGGTGTTCGTGCCCGGTGTAGCCACGGCCGAGGAACAGCTCGGGCTCGCTGCCGGAGGCATAGGCGGTTTGGGTGGCCGGGTTACGTAGGCGTCCCCATGCGTCAAAGCTCAACTCCTGCGCCAATGCCCCGCTGTCGCTGGCCAGGTGGGTGGTACTGCCCAAATGGTCGCGGCAAACGTAGTAAAGCTGCCAACTACCGTCCTGCTTCACGTATACTGCCGGTGCCGTGTAAGCATCGCCGCCAAGGTACAGTTTCTCTTTGGTTCCGGCAATGCCCTGGTCCTTCTCGTAGCAAGCTCCCAGATAGTGGCGTACCAAATGGGCCGCGCCATTTTGCGTTACCTCCATCTTTACGCGTTGGCCTTGGGTGTTGTAACTGAAACTGGCCAAATAGCCGTTTTCGGATATGGTGGCGGGCTGTTCAAACGAGTTGTATGTGATGGTTTGGGAGCGCAGGGGTATGGTATTGGTTATCGGGGCGGCGCCCGACATGGCATAGGGCTTGTTGCCGTTGGCGTAGTAGAAAGTCCCCACGTCGCTTTTTCCTGCCAGGTTGCCTTTGATGTCGTAGATGGCCATGTATTTTCCGTAATTGGTCAGGCGGTTAAGCTGGTCATAACCGAACGTTTCGGTCAGGTTCCGTTTCTGGTCTTTCCGGCTGAGCAGGTTTCCTGTGGCCGCATCAAAACTGTAGGCGGCGTCCATCAGGCTCCCGGCCGCTCTTCCGGTCGGGGTACCATAATTGTCGTAAGTATACTGGCGGGCAATGGGGCCGGTGGTCACAGCAGTTGGCTGTCCCAATGCATTTTGTGCCGTTAGCTTAAAAATGGATGTGGTGCCGTTCAGTTTAATTTCGGTCAATCTGCCGTAACTGTAAGCGTAGTGCTCGCTGGCCACGGTGCCGTCGTGGGTCGTGTAAGTCAGTTTTTCTGCATTGCCATCGGTATTGTAACTGTAAGTTTTCTCGATCCACAAACCATCGGCTCCGGTCTCTTTCTCTGAGGTCGCCCTAAAATACGTGTCATAGGTGTAAGTGGTCGATGTCCCGTTGTTGCTGGCGGCCGCTGTCAGCAGCCCGTCGGTGTTGTAAGTATAGGTGGTCGATAATTCAGGAGTGTTTTTGGACGTCATGCGCCCGTAATTGTCGTATACCATGGTCGTTTCCCGGCCTTCGGCGTCCACTTGTTTGTTTAGGTTTCCGGCACTGTCGTAACCATAACTGGTTGTCCCGGCCGATGGATCTGTGATGCTCAGTTGCCGTCCGGCCAGGTCGTAAGTAAAAGTGGTGGTGATACCGCCCGATGCCTCAATGGCCGATGGTTGTCCGTCGGGCCGTAAGGAATAGACAATAACTCCGCCGGGATCCACGGCTTTGACCAGTTTGCCCAATGCATCGAAGGTGCGGGTGGTGGCAATGCCGTCGTCGGTGGTCGTCGTCTGCAACCCGTTGTACGAGTAGGTTGTGCGTTTACCCGAAGCCTGGGCTACGGACAGAAGCCGGTCATGGCTATCGTAGCTGTAAGTATGCCAAAACGATGCGTTGCTGCCGGTAAAAGGTTGCGATACTTTTTGAAGGCGTCCGTAGCTGTCGTACAGTTTATCGGTCTGGGCCCATAGCCCGTCAAAACGTTGTACGGCCTGGCGTACCTCGCGGCCAAACGCATCGTACCATGCTTTTTGGATTGGTTGGCCGGTGGTAGTTTGGGTAATGCAGTAAAGACCGTTGGTACCGGTGGCATCCCAGCTGTAGCTGGTCTCGGTCACTAGTCCGAGTGGGTCGGTCACGGTTTTCTGGCGGCCGAATTCGTCGTATGCCAGGATGGTTTGTTGCCCTTTATGGTTTTTCGTGTAATCGGGCAGGCCGTTTGCGGCGTAATGGATTTCGGCGGTAAAACCCATGGGATCGGTTGTCCCTATCAGATGGCCATAAGCGTCGTACGAATATGTAGTGGTTAATGTGGGCGATGAGAATCGTGTTTCCGTTTTGGTTTTAATTTTCCCCAAACCGTCGTACCGGAAAGTTTCCTGCTTAACTGTTTGGCCATCTGTTAAATAAACTTTAACGTTCGGTCGGCCGTTGCTATAGACAGGGTAAAGGAAACGGGAATAAGAACTGGCGCCGTTACGGTTAGTAGTTACAGTTTGGTCGTGAAGAAAACCCAAAAAATAAGTTGTTTCGCTTGTCGAGTTTGAAAATTTATTATCAGTGGTCACGGTTATGTTTCCGGTATAAGTAACGACTTCTTTGGTTACGTTCCCATAGGTGTCGTAGGTATAAACACTGGATGTGCTGGTGTTTGCCGGCTTGTTGAAGTTTGTCTTTCCGGTCAGCTGTAGTTTCAGTATTTTATTGGTCTGTACACTAACCGAATATTGATATGTATTTTTTCCGGTTGGCGATTCGTCGGTCTTGGGGATCATATAGTTGTACGGATCGATTTCCTGTGCAAATGACCGCCCCCGGACATTGTCGTAACCCGTCATCTTTTCAAAACCTCTGAAGCCAAGTCCCTGCCTATGGATCACGGCGTTCTGGTAGTTGTACGAGACCGATTCTTGTTTCAGTTCATTTTGCCATACTTCCTGGGTCGACAATGCCCACATGGGGCCATTAAAATTCTCATAAGGGAAGGTAGCCCCGTAACCTTTGGTATAAACCGAACCACTGGCATTATACGCCGAACTGTTCAGTTTTTGGTAATTGTTCCTGTACTCCACCCCAAGGCTGTTCACGGCCGAACTCAGCATGCGTTCCCGTGTGTCGTCTCTGGGAAATAGATATTTGGTGACAATTCCATCCTTGATCGATAGCAGCTGACTGAAAACATTTCGGCTATTGATGTTGGTGGGGATTAGCTTGGCATAAGTTGGATGGGTAGTATATGAACTGGCATAAGACGGAGTGCCATTTTGGGTAATATAGGTGAAAAAGCCGCTTGACGAGTATTTGATCAGGTCGGTAAGACCATCGCCGTTTAAATCTTGAAGCATTACCCCGTTGTTTTCATCTGTCGATATTGATGTACCGGCAAAGGTGGTCAGGTTGAATTGGCCATTTCCCAGGGAATGGTAAATAGACCAGGAACTACCTCCGGAGGTAGCAGGAGACACGAGCAGGTCGATAAGGCCATCGCTGTCAAATTCGCCGGGCATCAGGCTGCGTCCCGCCAGATTCGACTTTTTTAATCCTGTATAAGTGGCCACTTTTCGCATGGTATAGCTCGAACCGGCCACGTCAAATGTGTAGATATTTGTCCCCGAGTCGTTAATGAGACATATGTCGCTTTTCCCGTCACCGTTGTAATCCATCACAAACAGGCGGTCGGTGTTATTGAAGGCCGCATCGGGATCGGTTTGTCTTACACCAACAAAATCAACTATATAGGGAAAAACGTATCCTTCGTACAGTTTCGTGTTGCTTTCCAAATCGAACAAATAGCATTTAGACGTAATGTCGCTCTTCCCAAGCGGGTTATGGCACGAAACGGCCAATATCTCCGTCTTGCCCTTGCCGCTAAAATCGCCTGAAAAATAAAACTTTGGATGGATGCTTTTTCCCCCGTCGGCATCGGTCAGCACTGTCGAAAAATTATACGTACGCGTGTATTTTTGTGCTAAACCTGTGTAAAGACTGGCCGTGTAAACTTTGAACGTCAGCTCGTCATTGCTGCCGTTAACCTTGTTGTTCACTTTTATCACCTCTTCTTCGTATTTACCGTCCACGTTGGCGCAAAAAATATCCACAAAACCGGCCTCTGTGGTCAGGTTGGGCATGGGCGAAGCCCAGGAGTCGGCTAGCCCGGCATAGAGGAAGATTTTCTCATCCCCGGCGTATTTGTTGTCGTAACGGTTTTGCGAATGCCTGAATGCTGTGGAGTTTCGATAGTGGTTCCAGTAGGGATTTTTGTTGGGCAGCGAAATAACGCCATCGTCATCCGCCCCATAATCAAATTTGCCTTTTGTTATACGTATCGAACTTGGAGAATCACCAGCATTGTACCATTCCAGAAGCTGCACATCGTTTCGGCTATAAGAGGTTTGGCTGTTGCCCGTGCCGTAATTAAACATCAGTGGGTTGAACGCTTTTCCACCGGCCGTACAATTTATTTGACTTATTACCGAGTTGCTTTTCTCAGTTTTGTAGCTTATTTCATAAGTGCGGAGGACAGAGTTCCCATACTTGCAATGGATTTTTATCAGGCGTCTGTTCTCGTACAATTGCAACCCTCCCTGGTAAATAGTAAAAGGGTCTGGTCTTGTGGTATCGTACTCGAACACTACGCTGGCCCCGCCATTGTCACCATAAGTGATGCGGCTAACGTAGTTCCTGTAGAACCAGGAATAGCTGTAATTGACCATATTCCCTTGCAGATCGGTCATTTCCATCAATGGGTATTCCAGATCCTGGCTATCGGTATTGTCCGTATGGCCATAAATTCCCTTACTCCCATTGGGATAAAGCACCCGAAAGTAGGATACGATGCTTCCGGCCAAATAGGCAATCGCTTTTATCTGACCTTGTTCGCTTTCGTAATTGATTGTATTCCCGGTACTGCTGGTCTTTATCAGGCGCATGCCATCCAGGGCAAAAGCATCATCGCTGGTCCTGTTAACCCCATCCGGTTTTCCGTCATAATATACGCTTTTGTTTATCCTGGTAATTTTTGAAATCCCGCTCAAACCCCAGCCCATTCCCAGCGTGCCGTTGCCGCCATTGCTATTGTACACCAAAGCCAGTTGTGGTTGAATGCCATTGGGGCCGGGGTACACGTTGACCGGCACTTGGTAAGTGGATGAACCGGTTGGTGATATACCTGGTATAATTGGTATTTCCCCAACTCCTTTGGATTGATCGATGGTGATAGCCTGCGTGGAAATGAGGAGGGATTGTTCTACTTGGTTGTCAAGGCTTGTGTTGTAGGCTGCGATACTTTTTGCACTATCGGCAGCAATTGGCGATCGATTTATTTCCGGAAACGGGTAAAGTGCTTTCAAAACTGAATCCTCCCACTGGCTAAGTTGCTCTTCGGTCCAGTTTTCCCAGTCGGGAGTCGATGTTTTTTTCTGTGATTGGGCATATCCGGTCAATGGCATGACGAGGGCAATCAATAACACTGCCACGGCATGGCCTGTGTGTGGTCTTGCATTCATAAACAATTAAAAGTTAAGGATAGAGATGTTATTTTTTTATGATCTTCCACGTTGAAGTTTCTGTCCCTATGATGATCTTCATCAAATAGTAACCTGCTGGTTGAGCGCTGAGGTCAATAGGGGTGACCCCGGAGGTAATCTGTTTGGTCAGTATCAACCGGTTGTTCATGTCGGTAACGGCAATTGTGCCTTCGAGATGGCTCTCCAATGGGACGACGCTGACCGATAGCTGTCCTTCCGTGGGGTTGGGATAAATTTTTATTTCCTGTCCGGCTAGTGCTTCTTCAAAGACTTGCTGTTCCAGAACCGCACTTTTTGCTGTATTCGCGGCATTTAGCTCAATTGCCCGTTCTATCCGGTTCCCTGCGTTGTCGTACAGGTAAATAACACCTTGTGCATATAAGCTTGGACCAAGCATGCACAACAAGAAAAAACTAAGGCGTATAATCTTTCCCATTTAGATAAGGCTTTAAATAATTATTGATATAGGTCAAACTTGTTTGTTCTCTCTAGTCTTCCTAAAAACCTGAAGATATTTCTTGTCGGTTAATCGGACGTTTGTTTGGAATTGGGTTATTCAGCAACTATTGGTGAAATTATTTAAAAAATTAATCTAAATATATTGTATGGCAATAAAATGTCGGGATATTTCAATTATTTCTATGCGTAAAATACAATAAAATATGCGATTAAATTATTTCGATTGATCAATGGACTGGTAATTTGAAAAGAGAATACGAATTGACAGATGTTAATCCAGACTTGCTTGAAGGATATTTTAATTTTGTGTTATGTTTCTGGAATATAAATGGCAAACATTCCAAATACCTTAGCCGCATGGTGCGAAATTCCGACATGGATTTTTAATCCGGTTCACAGAAAACTCAGAAATAATGACATGGTAAACCCTGACCGATTTACCAAGAAATTAAGATAAAAGTTACGGCATCGCTTTTCTTCTGTTTTTAATGGTGGATTGGGGTTTAATGTTTCGATATTCATGTCGATTATCAGGTCATGCGTGGTCGATTATTGCGTATATTCGGCCGTCTCTTAATAAGAATCTGAAACCCCAATGAGAATATTTAAATTTGGCGGCGCATCGGTAAAAGATGCCGATGGCGTCCGCAACGTATGCAATATCATTAAAAATGCCGAAACACCTTTGGTGGTTGTGGTCTCGGCCATGGGAAAAACCACCAATGCCCTAGAGGAACTGGTCGATGCTTATGTGTCCGGCAGCGAAAGCGGAAAAATATCGGGCATCGGTAAAATTAGAAAAGCGCATCAGCAGGTTGTAGACGATTTGTTTGGCAGCGATCGTCGTTTCCAGCCCGTTTTCGATACCCTGTTTGCCCGGTTGCAACTACAGCTGGCAAAACAGCCATCGCTGAATTATGATTTTGATTATGATAGGATTGTGTCTTTTGGCGAAATCTTATCAACCTCCATCGTATGTGAGTTTCTTAATTACTCGCACGTGCATACCCAATGGGTCGACATCCGCCCGGTGCTTAAGACCGATGAGAACTACCGGAATCCATCCGTACTTTGGGATTTGACCTCGACATTCGTGGCCGGTACGTTCAGTTTTCCTCAAGGTACCACACGTTACCTTACGCAAGGATTTATCGGGTCGACCATTAACAATCTTACCACCACGCTGGGACGTGAAGGTTCCGATTACACTGCGGCCATTCTTGGTCACATCCTTAATGCCGAAAACGTGACCATATGGAAAGATGTGCCCGGCGTGCTCAGTGCAGATCCACGCTGGTATCCCAAAGCCGTGAAGCTTTCGCGGATTTCCTATTGGGAAGCTATTGAACTTACTTACCACGGAGCACAGGTCATCCACCCTAAAACATTAAAACCGTTGCAGAATAAAGGCATCCCGTTGTGGGTAAAATCATTTGTCGATCCTATGCTGGAAGGGACGATTGTTTGTCACTTGGAACAGGATACAATGCCTTGTCCTGTTTTTATTTTGAAGAAAGACCAGTTGTTCCTGACCATTTCGCCGCGCGACTTTTCGTTTATCGTTGAGGACAATCTCAGTGACGTATTCGCGATTTTCGGGCAACAAAAACTTGCTATTAATCTTATGCAAAAATCGGCACTTAATTTTTCGGTATGCATCGATAAAACGAGAAATATCGCCGATCTTATCAAACAACTGGAAGAGCGTTACACGGTACGTTATAACGATGACGTGGAACTGGTGACCATACGCCATTACACGTCTGATTCGATAAGGGAGATCACGTCGCAAAAAGAAATCATCGATTCCCAAATTACGCGCAAATCGGCAATGTATGTGGTGAAGCGTTCCGGGTGGAAGTTTTAGGAAACGGGTTGCGCCGGATGGTCACAAATTTTCCGGCGCAATCCATTTTTTGTCCTGTGTGGTGCAATCGTAAATGTGCAACGAAAGTTCTTTGGCTACCTTCCTGGTGACCATAAACGCCTGATCCAGGTTGCCGGTGTATAGCTTCATCACTTTGTTCGGCACATCTTTAAAAATAAGGTTCACGTTGTAGGCTTCGGTGGATTTGTCGGCCGATTGACGGAATGTGACCTCTGAAGGACGAAATGCCAGCTGCGTCAACCGTACCCTTACGATGGCCACATAGTTAATGGGCGACAACGGCTTCCATTTGCCCCAGCGCAAATTGCCCAAAGCCATATAGTTTCGGTACCAGTTTTTTGGGGCATCCAATTCAATCCCTGTGCGTGCAAACATACTAAAGAGCCCGGCCAAAATGGAAACAACTCCACCTATTTTGGTCATCCATAAATCAAAAAAGAGCAGTAATCCGCCGATCAACACCAACAGATGGGGGAAAACGTTTCGTGTTGCTCTTGCCTGGTCTATAAGAATGGTGGTGTTTGAAGGCTGTGGAGTCATGGTGGTACGATGGGTTTATCTGAATCTCAGTTTTTACTTTTAATATAGAATGCGGCTTTCAATCCTCTTAAGCTTCCGTCATCTTCGAATGCAGCATAGGCTACAAGTATCGACAGCACTTCTTTCCTGAACGAAGGTTCGTTGGGGGCAAACCACCATTTTTCCCTGAATTCGAGTTCGACGACATTGTCGCGGGAATAATTTTCCGTTTGCTCCATTTCTTTGATCTCGTCGATAGGGATCGGCGAATCGGTCAAGTAATTGTATGCGATAGCTTGGCCCGAATAAACTGATTCGAAGAGTTGGTCTACTAATTTTTTACGGTCTAATTTCTTTAACCGAATATCGGCCCATTCGTCATCGGGATTGATGTTCTTGATCCGAACCGGATAAAAAATGGTGTCGGCCACCAAATATTCATTTCCCGAATTGGATCGTTTTCCGTTCGATTCATCGCTTTTTTGCGTACAACTTGTCACTATTGCGATACCGGCAAATAATACGGCCCAAAATGCATTGTGGGGGGAGTCCATGTGCTATCGGTTAAATATGAGGCGTTCGCCTTTTTTTGTTTCATCGAAATTGCCGTTTTGGTATGCTAAATGACCGTTGACGAACGTGTGCGTAACCTTATGGGCAAACGTTGTTCCTTCAAACGGCGACCATCCGCATTTATACAATATATTGTCGGGAGCCACGGTCCATGACGATGACGGATCGACCACCGTTAAATCGGCAAAATAACCTTTACGGATAAAGCCGCGTTTTTCTATTTCGTAAAGCTTGGCGGGTGCATGGCACATTTTTTCAACCACCGCTTCGCGTGAAATTCTACCTTGTTTACTCATCTCCAGCATGGCGACCAGCGAGTGTTGCACCAACGGGCCGCCCGACGGGGCTTTGAAGTAGCCATTGTTCTTTTCTTCAATAGTGTGCGGAGCATGGTCGGTCGCTATCACATCAAGTTTATTATCCAGCAACCCTTTTAACAATCCTTCTTTGTCGCGTGAGGTTTTTATGGCCGGATTCCATTTGATCCGTGCCCCGTATCTGTCGTAATCGTTGTTGTCGAACCACAAATGGTGGACACAAACTTCACCAGTAATTCGTTTTTCGTCCAAAGGTTTGTTTTCCAACAATGAAAGTTCCTTGGCTGTCGACAAATGCAACAGATGAAGTTTGGCATTGTATTTTACCGCCAATTCAACAGCTTTGGCCGATGAGATAAAGCAAGCTGTTTCGCTCCGTATCAAATGATGTACGTTAAAGGGCACATTATCGCCATACTTCGCTTTGTAGTGTTCCATATTACGCGCAATGGTGGTCTCGTCTTCACAATGCGTGGCGATGAGCATGGGTACTTCGGCAAATATCCGGCTGAGGGCATCGCTGTTGTCAACCAACATATTTCCTGTTGATGAACCCATAAATACCTTGACTCCGCATACTTTTTTGGTATCGGCCTTTAATAGTTCGGCAAGATTGTCGTTGGTAGCCCCCATGTAAAACGAATAGTTGGCCAGCGATTTCTCGGCTGCGATTTGGTATTTCTGTTCCAGTGCCTCCACCGATGTCGTTTGGGGAGAGGTGTTGGGCATTTCCAGGTACGAGGTTACCCCCCCCGCCACGGCCGCTTTTGATTCGGTATAGATATCTCCTTTATGGATCAGCCCCGGTTCCCTAAAATGTACCTGATCATCAATGATCCCGGGCATCACCCATTTCCCGCTTACATCAATTGTCGCGGATGCCTTGGGCAGTTCGTCGCCTTGTCTGATAACCTGTTTTATCTTGTCGCCATCAATCAAAATACTTCCCTTAAACGATTTTCCTTCGTTAATGATGGTGGCTCCTTGTAGCAGTGTTGTGTTCATTGTGATAAAAAAGTTTTCTAAAAAACAATCCGGGATAAAATCCTGTTTAAATTTTGTAGGACTTAAAGTACGAATAAAACTTCATTTTCATTACCCCCCAAACTGCTTCGTTGAAAATACCGCCGCTCATTTTAGAGGCTCCTTTTTTGCGATCGGTAAACACAATGGGCACTTCCACGATCTTAAAACCATATTTCCATGTGGTGAATTTCATTTCTATCTGAAACGCATAGCCCTTAAATCTTATATTGTCCAATTTTATGGTCTCTAAAACTTTAAGTGAATAACATTTGAAACCGGCAGTGGTATCCATTATTTTCATTCCGGTAATTGCTCTCACGTACACCGATGCAAAATAGCTCATCAGTACACGGCCCATGGGCCAGTTTACCACATTCACCCCCGATTTGTACCTTGAGCCAATGGCCAAATCGGCCCCGTCCAATGTACAAGCATCATGTAAACGGATAAGATCGGCAGGGTTGTGAGAGAAATCGGCATCCATTTCAAATATGTAATCGTATTTTAGGGCAATGGCCCATTTAAATCCTGCAATGTAAGCGGTCCCCAAACCCAGCTTCCCTTTACGCTCTAATATATGGAGCTTTCCGGCAAATTCATTCTGGAGGTTTTTTACTATTTGGGCCGTTCCGTCGGGTGAATTGTCTTCTACTATTAAAATATGGAATTCATGAGAGAGTGCAAAAACAGCCCTAATAATTGCTTCAATGTTCTCTTTTTCGTTGTAGGTCGGTATGATGACCAAGTTTTTTGACATGTAAGATTGGTTTATTTTTGAATGATCCTGCATTGTGCAAATTTAAAAACATTACATTAAATCTAACCCAATGCTGGTTTTGATATTCTCTCCAACATACTATCCTTAAATGTGGGGATGTGGATTTTATTGCCTGATGTTTAGTGGAGTAAGATATTTTGTTTTTATTATTTATTTGATATTGAGATTTTTATATTTCCACGCATTTTTGAATAAACGATATACGAAAAATATTGTTGGTAATGAACTGTTTAGAGTGTGAGATGAATATTTTTTAATTTTTTCGCCCATATAGTTTGGAAATTCGGCAATAAGTCGTTTATCTTTGCACCCGCTTTCGAGGGAGAGCGCCGCTGTAAAACGGTATGTTTGAAATTATGAATCCCAGTTTTTCTAAAGCTTTGACGATAGAGTCGGCGAAAAAAAAACGAAGAAAAATTTGGAGGTTTAAAATAAAGATTTACCTTTGCAGCCGCTTTGACAACAAAGTGAAACACAAAAAGAAAAAGTTCTTTGAAAATATTGAAAATACCTACGAAATTTATTTTTCTAAATGCGTTTTGAGAACAGGTGAAAGTTATTTTTTACCCACAGGAGAATCAAAAACTAAAAGACAACGGAGAGTTTGATCCTGGCTCAGGATGAACGCTAGCGACAGGCCTAACACATGCAAGTCGAGGGCGACCGGCTTCGGCCGGCCGACCGGCGCACGGGTGAGTAACGCGTATGCAACCTGCCCATGACAGGGGGATAGCTCCCGGAAACGGGGATTAACACCGCATGACACGGCGGGGCCGCCTGGCCCCACCGTCAAACGTCCGCGGGTCATGGATGGGCATGCGTGGCATTAGGTAGTTGGCGGGGTAACGGCCCACCAAGCCCACGATGCCTAGGGGTTCTGAGAGGAAGGCCCCCCACACTGGTACTGAGACACGGACCAGACTCCTACGGGAGGCAGCAGTGAGGAATATTGGTCAATGGGCGCAAGCCTGAACCAGCCATGTCGCGTGCGGGACGACGGCCCTACGGGTTGTAAACCGCTTTTGCACGGGAAGAAAAAAGGCCACGCGTGGCCCCTTGCCGGTACCGTGCGAATAAGGATCGGCTAACTCCGTGCCAGCAGCCGCGGTAATACGGAGGATCCGAGCGTTATCCGGATTTATTGGGTTTAAAGGGTGCGTAGGCGGGGGATTAAGTCAGCGGTGAAAGTTTGGCGCTCAACGTTAAAATTGCCGTTGATACTGGTTCCCTTGGGTTCGGTCGAGGCAGGCGGAACGTGGCGTGTAGCGGTGAAATGCTTAGATATGCCACAGAACACCGATTGCGAAGGCAGCTTGCTAGAGCGATACCGACGCTGATGCACGAAAGCGCGGGGATCGAACAGGATTAGATACCCTGGTAGTCCGCGCCGTAAACGATGGCCACTCGCCGTTTGCGATACACCGCAAGCGGCCAAGGGAAACCGATAAGTGGCCCACCTGGGGAGTACGGCGGCAACGCTGAAACTCAAAGGAATTGACGGGGGCCCGCACAAGCGGAGGAACATGTGGTTTAATTCGATGATACGCGAGGAACCTTACCCGGGCTTAAATGGGGGCCGACAGGCCGGGAAACCGGCCCTTCCACGGACGTCCCCCAAGGTGCTGCATGGTTGTCGTCAGCTCGTGCCGTGAGGTGTCGGGTTAAGTCCCATAACGAGCGCAACCCACGCCGTTAGTTGCCATCGGGTCGAGCCGGGCACTCTAACGGGACTGCCGGTGTAAACCGCGAGGAAGGTGTGGACGACGTCAAATCAGCACGGCCCTTACGCCCGGGGCGACACACGTGTTACAATGGCCGGTACAGAGGGCCGCCACCCCGCGAGGGGGCGCGAATCTCCAAAGCCGGTCCCAGTTCGGATCGGGGTCTGCAACCCGACCCCGTGAAGCTGGATTCGCTAGTAATCGCGCATCAGCCATGGCGCGGTGAATACGTTCCCGGGCCTTGTACACACCGCCCGTCAAACCATGGGAGCCCGGGGGACCTGAAGCCCGCGACCGCAAGGGGCGGCCTAGGGTAAACCGGGTGACTGGGGTTAAGTCGTAACAAGGTAGCCGTACCGGAAGGTGCGGCTGGAACACCTCCTTTCTGGAGAGGTAAATTTGGCTTCTGTTCTCAACGCATAGGTATTTTCATATGGGGGATTAGCTCAGCTGGCTAGAGCACCTGCCTTGCACGCAGGGGGTCAACGGTTCGAATCCGTTATTCTCCACATGCTTTTAATAAAGCAAACGCTCATTGACATGATGGCAGACCAAAACAAAAGGCCCGCGAGGGCGGGGCCGCAAATGCGGCCCGACGAAGGAAGCACACAAGGGCGCATGGGGGATGCCTAGGCTCTCGGAGGCGACGAAGGACGCGGTAAGCTGCGAAAAGGCACGGGGAGGCGCAAACGGCCGTTGATCCGGGCATGTCCGAATGGGGCAACCCACCGTGCTGAAGGCACGGTATCCCGCAAGGGAGGCAAACCCGCCGAACTGAAACATCTAAGTAAGCGGAGGAAAAGAAAGAAACATCGATCCCCCCAGTAGTGGCGAGCGAAAAGGGGAAGGCCCAAACCCGGGGCGTTTAGGCGCCCCGGGGGTTGTAGGGCGGCGCCAAGGCCGCGGCGGTCGGAGCGGAACGCGCTGGAAAGCGCGGCCGCAGAGGGTGATAGCCCCTTACGCGAACGACCGTCCGCGGGCAGCCGTACCCTGAGTAGGGCGGGGCACGAGAAACCCTGTCCGAACCCGCGGGGACCATCCCGCAAGGCTAAATACTCCCGAGAGACCGATAGAGGACCAGTACCGTGAGGGAAAGGTGAAAAGCACCGCGGACAGCGGAGTGAAACAGTACCTGAAACCATGCGCCTACAAGCGGTCGGAGCCCCTTTTGGGGTGACGGCGTGCCTTTTGCATAATGAGCCTACGAGTTTCCCCTCGCCGGCCAGGTTAAGCCCCCCAGGGGCGGAGCCGAAGCGAAAGCGAGTCCTAACAGGGCGCGCAGTCGGCGGGGGAAGACGCGAAACCTTGTGATCTACCCATGGCCAGGCTGAAGTCCCGGTAACACGGGATGGAGGGCCGAACCGGTAAACGTTGAAAAGTTTTCGGATGAGCCGTGGGTAGGGGTGAAAGGCCAATCAAACTGGGAAATAGCTCGTACTCCCCGAAATGCATTTAGGTGCAGCCTCGCGGGAGTTTCGCAGAGGTAGAGCTACCGATAGGACGCGAGGGCTTCACCGCCTATCAAATCCTGACGAACTCCGAATGCTGCGAAACGCTCCGCGGGAGTGAGGGCGCGGGTGCTAAGGTCCGCGCCCGAGAGGGAAAGAACCCAGACCACCGTCTAAGGCCCCCAAATACGCGCTAAGTTGGCCAAACGCGGTCCGGCTGCAGCGACAGCTAGGATGTTGGCTTGGAAGCAGCCATTCATTTAAAGAGTGCGTAACAGCTCACTAGTCGAGCGGCCGGGCATGGATAATGATCGGGCATAAGCGCGTTGCCGAAGGCGTGGATTGTGCCCACGGGCACACTGGTAGGGGAGCATTCCGCCGGCGCCGAAGCCGTGCCGCGAGGCATTGTGGAGCGGGCGGAAAAGCAAATGTAGGCATGAGTAACGATAATGGGGGCGGGAAACCCCCACGCCGAAAGACTCAGGTTTCCTGATCAACGCTAATCGGATCAGGGTAAGCCGGGACCTAAGGATAAGCCGAGCGGCGATTCCGATGGAAAGCGGGCCAAGATTCCCGCGCCCGCGCGGCGATGAAAGCGACGGTGCGGCCAGGTTGCTGGGGGCTGACGGAATAGCCCGCTGAGCCTACCCCCCGGGGGAAGCGAAGCAACGCAGCCGCATCCAAGAAAAGCGAGCCGTGCGGCCCGTACCGCAAACGGACACACGTAGTTGGGTTGAGCATACTGAGGCGCTCGAGTGACCCACGGCCAAGGAACTCGGCAAATTGACCCTGTAACTTCGGGAGAAAGGGTCCCCGCTGCAAGGCGGGGCGCAGAGAAATGGCCCAGGCGACTGTTTACCAAAAACACATGGCTATGCCAAATCGCAAGATGACGTATATGGCCTGACACCTGCCCGGTGCCGGAAGGTTAAGAGGAGGCGTCACGCAAGGAAGCGCCGAATCGAAGCCCCGGTAAACGGCGGCCGTAACTATAACGGTCCTAAGGTAGCGAAATTCCTTGTCGGGTAAGTTCCGACCTGCACGAATGGTGTAACGATCTGGGCACTGTCTCGGCCGTGAGCTCGGTGAAATTGTAGTAGCGGTGAAGATGCCGCTTACCCGCAACGGGACGGAAAGACCCCGTGAACCTTTACTGCAGCTTAACGTTGTTTTTGGGCAAGCGATGTGTAGGATAGGCCGGAGGCTATGAATGGGTGCCGCCAGGTACCTTGGAGCCGCCGTTGAAATACGGCCCTTTGCTTGTCTGGGACCTAACCCCCTTCGGGGGGGGACACCGTTTGGCGGGTAGTTTGACTGGGGTGGTCGCCTCCAAAAGAGTAACGGAGGCTTCCCAAGGTCCCCTCACGACGATCGGTAACCGTCGGGAGAGTGCAATGGCACAAGGGGGCTCGACTGTGAGGGAGACAACCCGAGCAGGTGCGAAAGCAGGGCATAGTGATCCGGTGGTTTCCGTATGGAAGGGCCATCGCTCAAAGGATAAAAGGTACTCCGGGGATAACAGGCTGATCGCCGCCAAGAGCTCATATCGACGCGGCGGTTTGGCACCTCGATGTCGGCTCGTCACATCCTGGGGCTGGAGAAGGTCCCAAGGGTTGGGCTGTTCGCCCATTAAAGTGGCACGCGAGCTGGGTTCAGAACGTCGTGAGACAGTTCGGTCCCTATCTGTTGCGGGCGTTGGAGGCTTGAGGGGGCCTGTCGTTAGTACGAGAGGACCGCGATGGACGCGCCGCTGGTGTACCGGTTGTCCCGCCAGGGGCACCGCCGGGTAGCTAAGCGCGGAAGGGATAAGCGCTGAAAGCATCTAAGCGCGAAGCCCGCCCCGAGATGAGGCCTCCTTATAGGGGCGTCGCAGACGACGACGTCGATAGGCCGCAGGTGTAAGGGCAGCGATGCCGCAGCCGAGCGGTACTAATTACCCGAAGCTTCCGCGTGCACCGCGCGCGGCCGGTTGTTTTGGTCTTGCCGTGAATGTCAAGGATAACACGGGCCTTGGGCGCGCAGGCGCGCCCGGGGCCCCCACACCAAGGCGGCCACAGCGCAGGGGCCCCACCTCTTCCCATCCCGAACAGAGAAGTTAAGCCCTGCCGCGCCGATGGTACTGCGTACAGCGGGAGAGTAGGTCGCCGCCGTTCTTCGGGGCCCCCCGGACGTTGCCGTCCGGGGGGCCTTTTTTTTTGCCCCCGGACGGAAAACACCAAAGGGGCGCGCATCAAAGGCCCGTTGCCGCGTGCCGTACCAGCAGGGCATAGTGCCTTTCCAGGAAGGCCGACACCTCTGCCGTGGAGGGGAACCTGCCCCCGTCGAGGGCCTGTAGCACCGCACCTCCGGATGCTTTTGGCGGGGGTGTCCGTTCGCCGATGCCCCCATATCTTACGAAATAGTACGGACCCGAAGAGGAAGGGCCGGCCATGGACAGACCTGCCTCTATGGCATATGGTTCTGTATTAGGCTCGTGCCTTAATGGAAGAAGCACCGACATTTCATCATCCTCGGGGTGCAAGGCGGCTCGCTGCAGGTATCCCGTTGTGGCCGCAATGCCGGCAAGAACCCGCTCAGCCTGGGAATGCAAGGCCAGCCAAATAAACAGAAATTCATCGTGTGGGCGCCTGATAACCGTGTCCCAGATGTCGTTGGTTGCAGGATGCATTGGGTCTAGGGTTCCTTTGAGCCCCTCTTCTTCATAAAGCCAGTTCTCACACCATTCAAGTAATTCTCGAGCAGTATAGTCTTCAGCATTGGTTTCCCCGGCTGAAACACTGTTTGATGTCATGAACGAAAGGATAAACGATGAAGGATTGAAAGAGAGATAAAGAGGATTTCCTTTGTCGGTGACAAACATTTGGGAATTTAAGGTCTTCTTGAAATCGTTCCATTTAAGGTGGGTGTGACTTTTATCTACCCTAGGAGGGATGAGGCTTTTTCCTACGGAACTCATGACCATCGTCACTCGGTGAATCATTTTCTCTGCCTCATTGTAGCCTAAAGTGTCCATAATATTATGTTGAAAAAATTGTTTGATACCCAAAGCATTTTACATTGAAAAGAGGTGATGTTTCAAATGTACGGAAAATGATAGAGGAGTGTCAATTGGGGAGTTTCTGTTTTATTGTTAAAAAGCGTTGAGTATTCTTGGGTTGGTAAACTTTTGTTGTAAAAGGCGTCCACATTTATTGTTATTTTTGGACATAATTGAACAATGAGTATTTATGAAGATTGAACATTTTGCATTAAACGTGGCAATGCCGGTCGAAATGGCTGGTTGGTATGTGCGGAATTTAGGTATGAAGATCATGTTTAGTCAAAAAGAGGCGCCGTTTACGCACTTTATTGCAGATGACGGTGAGAATATGATGATTGAAATATATAATAATCCGGTTGATAATGTGCCTGATTATGCGTCGATGGACCCATTGATCTGCCACATTGCGTTTGTGTCGGACAACCCAATTTCCGATAAGGAGCGTCTGGAAAAAGTTGGTGCAACCTTTGTGACTAAGGTCAGTCCGAATGAAGGAACTGTATTGGTGATGATGCGCGATCCTTGGGGCCTGCCCATTCAGTTGTGCAAACGAGCCAATCCTATGTTGAAAATCCAACGTTAAAATCAGGGAGTGCATCAACTCCTGTTTATTAATATTTCCCTCGTTTTGATATTTATTTCAAAGCTGTCTGGTTTTTTATGCAGTCACATAAATACGGGACAGAGAGGTATTTATGTTGGGAATTTCAGAGATCAGCGAAATGATTAATCCTCATAGAAATTGCCATCTTGTTTTTATGTTGCTTCCTCGATCTGATGACAATGGGGAAATAATTCTTTCGGGTTAATTTCAATAAAAGAGAGGGCTTTGGACCCTCTCTTTTGTTTTGTACTTAAATGTTGTGTGATACGAAACGTCCCTTTTACTGTACCGTCCCTCTAAACCCTTTGGGATTGGTTATGTCAGAAACGGCTTTGATGTTCGGCCAAAGCAAAACCGTCTAAATCCTTGTTTCCGTCGATTGAGCCCAATTGTCAAGGTGCACTATCATAGACTGAATCCAGTGTATATAGTGGATCTTCGGTCTTGATGGCTTTTACCATTATGTCAATAATGTCTTTACCGTTGTTGATGTAATTTCCTGTTCCATGATTGAGCAGTCCTGAACTTTCTTTCCCGGTTCCGGCGCTTCCATTATCCCAATAGAAGAGGGCCAAACCATATGTTTTGGCTGCCTTGCAGATGTATTCGAGATAGTATTTGCGGAACGACTCGGCACGTTCTGTGCTACGGTGTACACATCCAAACTCACCTATGTACACAGGGATTCCGTTATCGACATATTTGGTTTTTAGCTTGCCAAACATCGACTTCATATCAGCTTCATCGCCATAACTTTCCTTTTTGTCACTGGCGGCAGTGTGTCCCCATTCGGAATACTTGTCGTTAAGTGTGTATTCGTATGGATCGTAATAATGTACGGAAACCATTAGGCGATTCGTTGCCGCATCGGTAGGTAATACAAAATAGTTGAGGGTCAGGTCCGGATTGGTTACATAACCCGGTACTCCAAGGTAACGGTCACTATTATTGCCACCGGTGGCACGTACGGCATCGACAAATATCTGGTTCCATTCGTTCAGCACGGCATATTGTTTGCCGCCGTCGGTACGATTGGCCCCCCAGCCCCAGCCTCCGTCATGTATTTCATTCATCGATTCGAAGATCAGGAAATTGCCCTTATCTTTAAATTTCTCCGCAATCTGGGTCCACATAGCTATGAGCTGGGCCTTTACCTGATTATTTACCGTTTCGCTTGTGGCCGCATTTTTGATGTCGAGCCAATAGTTACTATCCGCTCCATCGTGGTGAATATTGATAATGGCTTTTAGTCCTGCTGTTTCGGCATAGTTTACAATTTCGGCAACACGGTTCAACCAGGAAGCATCTATGGTATAGTCGGGTGCCGAACCAACATGTCCAAGCCAGGTTACAGGGATACGAACCGATCTAATCCCTGAAGCTGCTATTTTGTCAAAAGCACTTTGTGTTGTTGCCGGATTTCCCCATGCCGTTTCATTTGCAATTCCATTGTTATGCGCATCCAACTGGTTCCCCAAATTCCAACCCAGGCCCAGGCTTTGGGCCACAGCCATGGCATCGCTGCCGCCTACCGTGTTCTCCCCTGCCTCTTGCTTAACCACAAATTCGGCTGAAGCACTACCACACGTGAACGTGATGGTAGCAGTCCTTGCTGTTCCTTGATTTGATGAAACGGAAAACTTAACACTTGTATCGGTCTTTTCCAGTACTGAAACCCAACTGTTGCTTACATTCACGCTAAATTCTCCATTTGCATTCAGGTACACTGTGAATTCGCCGCCATCGTCACTGGCATTCAAAACTCATTGCATCGTTTGTTATTTCTATCAGATCTCCGGCCGTCTGGATAACAGATACTTCGGCTTCAAACCCAGAGCCGGAGACTGTGATTTTTGTCTGACGAGTTTCAGGTTCTGGATTTGCCGTAGTTGTTATGGTGTATTGAACCACTTTTGTCGATGCAATATCGATTTTAGTCACTGTACACCACGATTCATCGGCACTGACGACTTCTAGCGGAATGTTGGTCTGAATTGCCAGAGTTCCCGTACCCCCGCTGTTAGGAAAGGTAAATTCTGTTTTGGCAAACTTCACTTCAGGAGTGATAGTTGTTTCTTTATCGGAACATGCATTGATTGCCAATCCTGCAGTGGCAACCAATACCAGTACAATAAACTGAAGTCTTTTTATGGCTCTATTCATTTCAAACTGTTTTTCATTAATACACACTTACAAACAATGTCGTTTGTTGCGATACAAAAATACTACAAGGCAATGTCATAATGCTATGTGATGTCACCCGGCGGAATATTACAATCTGTTTTTTTGCAGGGATTACAAGTTAAACAACACAGAGGACAAAAAGGGATGGACAATTTGTCCATCCCAATAAAAATTCCTTTTTACAATTCGTATCATTTCATGTAGATGCCATCGATTGTCGCTTTTACATTTTCAGGATTTACCCCTGATTCAGATGCTAACAACCCGGCAATATCCACACAGAACACTACCGTTCCCGAAGAGAGATCCGACGACTTAATATAAACGGTATAGGTACCGTCTCCGGTAATTTCGGAATCACCTTCAGAGCCAGGCCCCCAATTGCCGTGTCCCCAGCTTGCATCCGCAAATACCATGTATGCCGGATATGATTGACTTAACGTTCCAAGACCAGATAGCGTGAATGTCACTGCAAGTTGTTCTGAGAATTGGACGGATCCAGACGGAACTACAGGATTTGCCTTGGTTCCTCCATACTCGTTGTAGATCTCCATCCGTAAATTTCCATTACTTTCAATATCTCTGGCAATCAGGTTATTGTTGAGAATTTCGGCGCCGGTTGAAGTATAACGCACATCCTTGTTTTGGTCAACGTATATCGAATTGACATATGCCTTAACATTGCCCAATTTGTCTCCAAGTTGAGTCCCTAGACCGACCAAATCGACACAGAATACGGTTAACCCTTTAGCGACACCGCTTACCGATACGGTATAAGTTCCATCGCCGGTCACCTGACAATCGCCGGCATTGCCTGCGCTCCATTGCTGGGTTGACCAACTTCCATCGGCGAACACGATGTAAGCAGTTACGGGAGTTGCCAATTTGCCCATGCCCAATACCGTAAAGTTGACAAAAACTTCATTTTTTGCACTGAAATTATTCGCATCTAAACCAGGGTCTTTGCCCGTATCTCCCCATGTGTTGAAGATTTCCAATCTGAAATTGCCGTTGTTCTCAACATCGCCAAATTTCAACTTGGAATTATTGAATGCGACCAAGGCTTTCTTCACCGGACGTACGGCCAATCCTCTCGAACGGATTGCTGTTCCCCAACCGGTTTCCGAGCTTCCTATATTCATGGTGTAAGCATAATCTGTAGAGTTTGGTTCAATCGATGACGCCCAGTAATACCCCATATCGTCAGCAGTTGTGGTATTCGCATCGCGATACCCTGTTGCTATAGGCATAAAGATGCTATTGCCGTTAGGACCTGTAAACGTATAACCTTTTACGCCATTTTTTTCCGTTAACTCGCTTTCACACTTTGTTATAAGTTCTTTGATTTCGGCAAAGGTCGGCATAGAACCCATTCCGTTTGCGCTACAAATATCGTATTCGGTATTGGTTATATTTTCTGCCACGCCGTATGCACTCACTTGCGACGAGCGTTCCAGGCCGGTGGCATCACCCCAACCGTACAAGCCACCAAGTTGGTTTTCGGCAGTGGCGCCAACATTGTTTTTTGCCCAAAGCACGCTTAAACCCAAATCGACAAATTCGACTTCAAAGTCATTGGTCTTAAAGGATTTTGCGGAAGTAAAAGTGTCTTCGCCGTTCATCGTGACATAGGCAGCATAATAATAGGTCTTACCAGGAATCAGATTATCAGGCGAAACAGTAAACGCATTAGATGTGGTCTTGGCCTCATACCGAAGCCCGCTTTGTGCGGTTTCGTCTGTGGTGGAAATTGCAACACCGTAAGATAATGACGATGTTCCGATAAGTTCATCAACGCCGTTCATTGTACCGCCTAATTTCACCGATACGGCTGTTATGTCGGCAGCATCAGCGACGGCTATCGTTGCATCTGTTGTTATGAAACTCTTTATGCTGCCGTAATATGTAATCTTCCCTTGCAATATGACATAAGCACAATAGTAGTATGTCACATTGTTTGTCAGACCAGATACGGACGCAGAAAATGTCCCATCTTCGTTAAGCGTCGAAACCGCTTTAGTACCTCCTTTGGGATTTTCGGATGTTGAGTAATAAAAACCAATACTGTAAGCCGATGGAGATTGTTCTTTCAATCCCGTGACAGAACCATTGAATGTGGTCGATATGGCAGTCACGTCAGAACAATCACCGGTAATTAACTGATCGTTCTGGATTAATGATCCCTTTTGTATAGAATATTCAACATCGTCGTTGCAGGACCACGTGGTTAGGCCTACAACCAAAGACAATAATCCTATATAATATTTAGCTCTCATATGAAATCTTTATTGTATTGTTTAACAAGTACTAATCGTTATATTCCAGATTTATTGTCACTGAAATAGAAGAATTGAACTGCCATTCAGACGGATTAAAGAATGATGTCCCTTCTACATATCCCCATGGATTACAGATGTAAACGCGTAGGGTATTCGGATTATCCCCATCAGTAGCTGTGTAATCCAGCAATGATGCATTAAATGTTTTTTCTTGTCCGTCAAGAACAATCTTTGTTATCTCCATTGTGGCGTTGGGATGGGCTGCTTTTATCTTAAGGATATCGATATACCATCCGTCGAAATTGACGCTTGCACTGCTGCCTTCATAAGTGAGAGTTACTTCACCCTGATCAAGAATCAATTGTTGATGATTGATTGTGTTTGCAAATGTTGGAGAATAGAAGAATGACATTTGAGCCGTATAACCAGGATCAACATATCCCGTTACGAAATGGTAGGCTAAATATTGGTAAGCGGCCCCTTGGTTATCGTACTGCTTAACACCAACCCACATGTCCGACACCAGTCCTTCGGAAGTCAGTTCATATTCAAGAACCCTTAACCGATTGTCGTTATCAAGATTGAAGTTGATAAAATCACCACCAATCACTATGGATGGCAGTTTTGTCCCAAACTCAATATAGCCATCGGTGGTAAGGGAAATGTTTCCCGAGGTCCTTGTATCATCCAAATCAAAGAATGCAAACGTGCCATTTGCAAATGACGTTCTCAACGCAATTTTATCGACGTTGCCGACCGGGGTTATATTGGAAGGATACTCACTTGTACTGGCATACGAGTTGATTCGCTCTCCCTTTAGGTTAAACCAGTCGAAAGGAGATTCATTGGACAGTGTCCAATCTGTGATTCCCGAAATGTAACTTTGCCAATTTATCTTTTTGGTATCTGCGTATTTTTCTTCAAGCGTAAAATCTTTTACTACCGTGGGGGTGTAATTATCTGCATATTCCTTCGAGACAAAGTTCCAGCAGTACACACACCGACCTTCGCCTGACAACGCTTCGTCACGATAATTCCCTATCATCAGCTGGTTTTCGGTAAGAACAAGAATTTGAAATCCGGTCCTGAAATCAACGGCCTTGCCGTCTGCCCAGGCGCCATGCAAAAAATCGACATCAATAGCATTAATGATATGATTCTCCGTGTCCATGTTAAAGATACCCTCTGTAACGGTTTCCACGCCTCCGTTAAAGCGATGAACTTTTAAGCCGGCTTTCCCCATAAGTGAGAAGGTCATGTATGACTTTAAATCGTCCTCGGTATTGCCGACATCACTGTTAGAAGGCTCCCACCATGTTTTATCTTTTGCATACCAGTTGTTCTTGCCTTTATCGGCAACCATATCCAAATAAGTGGCACTTGGTTCAAAACAAGAATAAAATCCCTGTTTCATGTTGTAATTGCCATTATCCGGTACCCATGTTTTTGACTTGCCGTTACCCCCTGTAAGAGCTTCCCACATTTCACCCTGAACAAAGTCGGCATAAAATTGATCAATCGTAAAATGGGCCGTATCCCCATATACGATGCCGCCACTGGTTACTACCCCGAAAACGACATCGTAAGTCCCTTCAAAAGGCATGTTCAGCGTTACTTTTTTGGATTGGCTCCGTCCCAGAGGATGGCTCCACAATGGAGTAAATTCAGTCCCCATGAGACTTTCTAGGTATACGATATTGGGATTATTCGCATCGTGGGTTATTGTATAGGCCAGCCCCTCTACCAATTCTCCAGATGTGACATTTGGGAGACCCAATTCATATTTGTCTGGTGCACAGGCCGAAAACGCAAGCAAGACGGCCCCTGCAAGTAAAGAAAGATATTTTAGTTTCATATTTTCAATATTTTATGATTAACATCCAATAGTTACCAACCAGCATTGGGGGTTAAAACACCGTTCGACAGGGTAATCTGTTTGTTCGGGATTTGTTGCAACCCTTTCTTTGCAGTAATATTCGCAGCTGATGTAACCATTACATCATCGGTACCTCCGGATTTAACCGAAACACCGTTTTGGTTTGAGGCAATTGTTGAGGCAGCCACATCAATGCCCTGACGGAGCAAATCCCAGTAACGGATACCTTCAAAAGCAAACTCGATTTCGCGTTCTTCCATGATGGCTTCTTTAGAAACAGGCTTGGCATCGTTATACCCGGCACGTCCACGAACTTTATTAAAGTACGTTTGTGCGTTGCCTGAACCAAGTTCGGCCGCCATGAGAAGCACATCCGCGTATCTCATTACTGTGTAATCGATATAGTACGTGATGTTCTGATGCTGTTCACCAAGTTTTAAGCCAACAGATTCCCTTGTCCCATCATAGAAACACATAGGAGAGTACTTCTTTACGGCATATCCTGTGTATTCACGTGTATCGTTCAAACAGGACGAAAAGGTTTCAGAAGCCTCGAATCCAATCGAATTATAATCGATCACAGAAGCCTCTATACGGGGGTCACCATTAAATTTATTTACGAATCTGGGGTTCACAGAGCAACATCCCCAGCCAACTGCAAAAGGAGAGAAGCTTGTATTCCTGATCCCCAAATAGACCTGAAAGGTATTCCCATCGGCATTGCCGTCGTAATCCTGTGTAGAGTTAAATTTCAGGTTAAGTACAAACTCTTTGGAGATTTCACCCTGGCCGGAATGCCATCCGTCTGAATTACAGTATTTGCCTGCATAGGTTGTAATCCACGAATATTCGGAAGCGGCCGATTTGGTACTGGCCGGCATCCAAAGATCTGCAAAATCAGGCTCCAGATCATATCCTCCATTGGAAATGACGTCTTCTACCGCAGCCAAAGCTCTTTCTTTGGTACACCCTTCCGGATCTGAGCCATAGTATCCTCTATAGAAGAGATACACACGGGCCAGCATCGATTCGGCGGCATATTTGGTGATGCGGCCGTCCGTGGTGTTCCGGCCTGCAATGGGGTATGCGTTGGCAGGGATATTCGCTGAAGCGTAATTCAGGTCTTCAACAATAACTTTATAAACTTCAGATGCGTCCGTACGTGGACGATTTTCGTTTACAGGTTCGGTAAATAATGGGACATCTCCAAAAAGACGGGTCAGATCAAAGTACAGAATTGCCCGGATAGTACGGCATTCGCCTAAAATGCGGCCTTTAACGGCGTCGCTCGACCAACTGATCTGGTCTTGGTGCGCCAACAACTCGTTGCAACGGTAAATGGCTGCATAATAGTTCCCCCAGTCGGTATCAAAAATATCCTGATCAGATGAAGATTCAGCCTGGTCAAAGCGATCAAGCACCTGCCAGTTTCGGGCATCACCATTTCCCGCGCCACCAAAACACTGGTCGGAAAGCATTTCCGATGCCAGATAGAAGCCAGGGCCGCCGGATGAAACAGTGCCCTGCCAGCCATCGTAACAGCCTATAAGAGCCATTTCGGCATCGGCCTCTGTCTTGTAGAATGTTTCCGTATTCGATTCTGTCTTTGACGATGTATCCAGGAATTCGTCAGAGCAAGCTGCTAACGCAAGCAAAGAAGCAGCAAAGGATGTGATATATAAAAATGATTTTTTCATTGTCTTACTCTTTTTAGAATTTTAGATTAACACCTACGAGTATTGTGCGCGGATGCGGATAATATCCCATATCAACCCCAGAGACCCAAGTATCGGCACTGTTTCCGTCGGTGCCATTGTAAGAACCGATTTCAGGATCCATTCCATCGTATTTTGTAAATGTTAACAAGTTTTGTCCTTGCACATATATACGGGCTTGCGATAAATATTTCCAGGATACGAGTTTTGCGAAGTCATATCCAAGTGTCACGTTGGAGATACGCAGGTAGTCGCCATCCTGGATGTACAGATCGGAGAACTCCCAGTTGATGTTTGAGGTGGTTACACGGGGAATTTTGTTTGAAGTCCCTTCGCCGGTCCAGCGATCAAGAATTCTCTTTGAGTAATTTGCCTTTTCGGAAGCATGGTTGCGATATGATTGTACAATCTGAAAATCTGCCGCACCGGAAGCCGTTATTCCCAAATCAAAGCCTTTATAGTTAAGTCCGATGTTAAAACCAAATGTCATCGTCGGAATGCCACAGCCCAGATCGACTTTGTCGTTTGTGTCAATGACGCCATCGTGGTTTACGTCGTAGTATTTCACGTCACCGGGTTTGACATCGGTTTGTTTGACGCCGTTCCCGGCTGTGATCCATTGGCTGATTTCTTCTTCGTTCTGGAAAATACCGGCTGTTTTGTATCCCCAGAAATATCCGATAGGATGGCCATTGGAAGCCCGGTAATATTCGGGAGAGTTGTTGTAAATCTGATTAGTGGCGCCATGGATAATGCCATCTTCGGTAGGGATTTTGCCTACTTCGTTTTTATTGTATGCACCGTTAAAGCCGATGCTGTATGATAAATCCTTGGAGATATTGTCATTCCATGATAAAGCCAATTCAATACCGGTATTTTTCACGTCGCCTCCGTTAATAAATGGGGCTCCGGCACCTGCGGTAGCCAAAATGGGAGCTTCGACCAACCAGTCTTTTGTCGTTTTTATATAGTAGTCGGCATTTAATCCCAGTTTCGAATGAATGAAACGGGCGTCTATACCTAAGTTAATTTGCTCTGACGTCTCCCATTGGAGGTTTGCGTTTGCCAAACGGCTGGGATAAGCACCGGTGACCCATGCTGCCTGTCCGCCTGAAGTCCCGAAATTGTAGTTGACATTGCTTGATGTGACCGGGGCTAAATATTGATAGGCATTGATGTTTTGGTTGCCCACCTGTCCCCAGCTGCCACGGATTTTCAAAAAGTCGAGCCATTCTTTTGTGGCTTCCATGAAACTTTCGTTCGAGAGGGTCCAGCCCGCAGAAACGGAGGGGAAGTACCCAAAGCGATTTCCGCTGGCAAATTTTGACGATCCGTCTGCCCGGAAGGTTGCATTCAACATGTAGGTTTCGTTCCAGTTCCAGCCGAGGCGCGCAAAATAGGATACGGTACGTGTGGCGTCGTTGGGCCTGCCTTCCACCGTTTTGTTTTCAGTTCCGTTGGTGTTCGATAAGTAAGCCGTAGACCATGAGTCGAATCCATTTTTCAGGTTCGTGTTACTGCCGCTCAAATAACCGCCATCGTATTTCGAGATTTCCATACCGATCAATGTGTTGAATGCATGCATATCGGCAACGGTAAAATCGTAGTTAGCGGTATTTGTCCAAACCTGGGTCATGCCATCGCCTCTGTTCTGGTCAACTTTGGTCACCGAATTCTCTGTCGAAGCCTGGTATTTGTAAATAGGGGTGTAAGAGCGGTATTCGCTGGCCCCGTAACTGATCCCGTAAACAGTCCTGATCTTCAGTTTTCTGATCGGTTCGATTTGTGCATGGACGTTGGCATCTAAAGTCGCATTTTTGGAAAGATTGTTCCCGGTCATCATTGATGCGTATGGGTTGCCGTCATCAACATTCCACACAGAGCTGGTGGTGTTGTTATACGCTCCCTGTGCGTTGTAGATGGGTGCCAGCGGAGAAGTCCCGAATGCACTGCGCAAGGTATTGTTATACTGGTTCCCCGTGCTTACACCGGTGTTTTCCTTCCAGATAAAACTAACGTTTTCTCCCACGGTCAGAAAACCATCATAAAGCTTGTGTTCTGAGTTGATACGGAAGTTGTAGCGATCATATGACGACACCTTGGGACCGCCTACAATCCCTTCCTGTCCCGTGTAACCTGCGGACATCGCATAAGTCGAAGTTTCGGATCCGCCGGTTATCCCTAGGTTGTAATTTTGGGTCACCGCGTTTTTGACAAACATTTCATCGACCCAATCGGTGTCGTACACGTTGCCGTTCGGGTCATATATCCCCAACGAAATGGTATTTCCGTTGGTATCATATTTATTGACAAAAGATGACCAATCGTAAGGGGTGTTGCCGGAGTTCACGCGTGCTTCGTCCATAATGGTCATGTATTCTTTTGCGTTAAGCATTTGAACTTTACGTGCTACGTTTTGAACACCGTAGTAGGCATCAAAAGAAACCTGTGATTTTCCGGCCTTCCCTTTTTTCGTGGTGATGAGTACCACGCCGTTTGCCGCCTGGGCACCATAAATGGCTGAAGACGCGGCATCTTTCAATACGTCAATGCTTTCGATATCCGAAGGGTTTAGCGTAGAAATATCTCCGCCTATACCATCAATCAGGTAAAGCGGTGCCGAGTTGCCCACGGTTCCCAGGCCACGAATGGTCACATTCATGCCGGCACCAGGCTGTCCGGAGGTGGACGTAATTTGTACGCCGGGTGTTTGGCCCTGCATGGCCTGCAATGGGTTGGTGGTGTTTAGTTTGGCAATGTCTTCACCTTTGACTTGGGCAGTGGCGCCCGTGTTTAGTTTTTTCTTCTGGACACCATAGCCGATGACAACCACTTCGTCGATTTCTTCGTTGTCCGAAGCCATGGTGACATCAATGGTCGATTGGGTCCCAACTGTGATTTCCTGCGCCTTCATCCCAATAAACGTGAACACCAACACGGCATCTGGTTCCGATACTGTTACCGAAAACTTTCCGTTAATGTCGGTAATTGTACCACTAGTGGTCCCTTTAATCGAAACCGATACGCCAGGTATCGGTGCATTGCCTGAATCGTTTACTGTTCCTGAAACTGTTCGTCCCTGGGCCATTAAACTGAGATTCGCAGCAAGCATCAGCAATAAGATCGCACATTTTTTAAGCATAGCTTTGAATTTAGTTTTTACACATTTTTGATAGCTCTTGTGTGTTAAGTAGAGTTTAACGATGTAAATGTATTTTAACAAATATTTGCAACCTGCCGCGATTTGTCGCGATGTATGGTGTAACTTGTACACGATGGAGGTGTTTTTTGATTATGGAATATGGATGAAATGTATTTGATTCGATTGTAATATTCAGATTTTAAATTGTTTGTTTGTTTTGTTTAAAAATGTGGAAATACATTGATTTTGCTTTCGAGAAGACATTATACCCCCTTCTTTTGGAAAAGGGACCGGCATTTGGTAATGAGCGTAGTGTTAAAAAATGTTTCGGCGTGGGCGGGTCCACATGTGGATCTGAAGCATGATCGACGGCGTTAATGTTATAAAAGCTGGGGTACATGGTCCCATTTAAAAAATGCGCATTACGGGCGTGTTTCTCTATTTATCCAAACATCGGATTAATTTGGAAAAGGGCAATGCCTTGTTCAAGTTGGCCCTGGTATTATGGGAGGGCTGATGTCGGGATACGCATGATCGCGGGCCCATGTAGCCCGGTGCAAAAGAAGGCCTTGGGCCGAAAACAGGTGCAGTTGCCAGGCTTGGGTTCTTTATTGGCGTGCAGGATGGAATGTCGAAGGTTGATTGGGTGTTAAGTTTCAATATCCGAGGTACTTGCGTACTGTTTGAATAAAAAGCTCTTTTTGGAGCAGCCAAACTCTTTGAACACTAAAATAGTGTATATTCGCAGTGCAAAAAAATACTATCGAACCAAAAGGGAATGGAAAAAGTAAGTTATTCGTTAGGGATAAGTGTCGCCCAGAATTTATTGTCGTCCGGTGTTAAAAACCTCGATCAAAATGCTTTTGCAAAGGGGATCCTTCATGGGTTGACCGGTGTGGGTGCCGAAATGAGTCCACGTGAAGTCAATGACCTGCTGAACGAGTTTTTTCAAAGCATACAACGCGAGTCTTTGGAGAAAAATGGACTCGAGGGACAACGTTTTTTGGAAGAAAACGCACAACGACCGGGAGTGACCGTGTTGCCCAGCGGGTTGCAGTATGAGATATTGTTATCGGGCAGCGGCCCAAAACCCAAAGCTTCTGATCGTGTGAAATGCCATTACCATGGAACGCTTATCGACGGGACTGTGTTCGACAGCTCGGTGTTACGCGGGACCCCATCTGTGTTTCCCGTGAACGGGGTTATCCAGGGATGGGTGGAGGCGTTGCAATTGATGAAGACCGGCGATAAATGGAAACTTTTTATCCCTTCCGGACTGGCTTATGGTGAGCGTGGCGCGGGCGATTCAATCGGCCCCAATGCCACGTTGGTATTTGAAGTTGAATTGTTGGAAATAGTTTAATCTTTTAATTACATACCGAAAATATGAAAGCTAAATTTTCTGTTGCATTGACAGCAGCTTTGGTGTTGTCATTATCGTCGTGTTCACAAATCCCTAGCGGGAAACCTAAATTGAAGAACCAGGTTGACAGTGTCAGCTATGCATTGGGCTACCTTGAAGCAAGCCAATATGCCCAACAGTTTTCCAATCAGGGCTTTCCGTTGGATACGCTTGACCAAAAAGCATTTGCCAAAGCGTTTGCAAAATCGAAACTTCGCGATAAATATATCGAAATGCGCAAAGGCCAGTTCGATACGATCGATACCAAAGTGTTCATGAACGCATTTTTGGGTACATTGGCCAAAGGGGGTAAGAATGGCGTGTTCGATGAAATGAGCGCTGACGTGGTCCTTCGTACCAAATTTAACCAGGTAAGGGAAAAGAAAGATTCGCTGGCCCACATCGAGAGCAAAGCCAATCTTGAAGCTGGCGAGAAATTTCTGGCAGAGAACAAGACCAAAGAAGGGGTGGTTACCACCGAATCGGGCTTGCAGTACCAAATAATCAAAGAAGGCAACGGGCCAAAACCTGGTTTGACCGATCAGGTGAAATGCCATTATCATGGTACGTTGCTCGACGGGACGGTGTTCGATAGTTCACTGGAACGGAAGGAACCTGCCACTTTCTATGTAAACGGGGTAATCAAGGGATGGACCGAGGCATTGCAAATGATGCCTGCCGGCTCGAAATGGAAATTGTTCGTTCCGGCCGGATTGGCTTACGGCGACAGGGCCGCGGGCGAAAAGATCAAACCGAACTCTACGCTGGTCTTTGAAGTCGAATTGATCGAAATCGTGAAAAAGTAATTTTTAGGGACATATGCCAAAGTCCGTTCCCAGTTTCATTGGGAACGGACTTTTTCGTTCTAATGCCGCTTTATCTGGTTGTTTATAACCAGCGTTTTTAATAAATTGTTGGCCTGTTAAATTTTATATGATATGAGAATCGCAGAGATACATACCCCGAAGGGGGTAATGAAAGTGAATTTTTATGAAGAAGACGCCCCCAATGCTGTCGCAAATTTTGTGAAGCTTGCCAAAGATGGCTTTTACGATGGGTTGGCTTTCCACAGGGTTATTCCTAATTTTGTCATCCAGGGAGGATGTCCGTATTCGAAAGATATGTCCGACAGAAGGGTTGGTACGGGCGGTCCCGGGTATTCAATCGATTGTGAGCTTTCTGGTGGTAACCAGTACCATGACAAGGGCGTTTTGTCGATGGCCCATGCCGGACGGAATACCGGGGGATCGCAGTTCTTTATCTGCCACGGACGCAGCAATACCAAGCACCTTGATCGCCAGCACACTTGCTTTGGCAAAGTGTATGAAGGGCTTGAAGTAGTGGATGCCATTCGGGTCGGCGACAAAATCGAAAAGATCGTGATAGTTGAAACCGAATAAAAACGATTAATCAAGTATATATGAATTATGAGATTTCAGGCAAATTGATTGTCAAAGAAAACGTTCAGGAGATTAGCGCCAGTTTTAAGAAGCGTGAGTTCGTCATTGAAGTTGAGAACGAGCGCAACAGCGATTGGAATGATTTTGTGAAATTCGAACTTCGGCAGGACCGTTGTTCAAACATTGAGCCGTACGCCGTTGGCCAGAAAGTGAAAGTGAGCTTTAACGTGAGAGGCCGTAAATGGGAAAAGGATGGAAGGGTCAGTTATTTTACCACGTTGGAGGCCTGGCGTGTGGAAGCTGCCGATTCGCAAGCGGCGGCAGACCAACCGTTGCCCCAATACCAAACTACTGAAATCCCGCCTGCCGATGATGCAACGGGTGATTTACCGTTTTGATACCGGGAAACCGGGCAAAAAAACTGCCGGAGGTTTAACAATGAAAGATTGTGAGCCTCCGGTTGTTTGTTTTATGTTATCAGGGACGTTGTCCGATAGTGCATAAACTAAGCCGGGAATATGATTACCGTGTTGTTGCGACCATCGTAACAACGTTGTTATTGTCGTCGTAACAGCGTTGTTACGATCGCCGTAACAGTGTTGTTATTGTCATCGTAACAGTATTGTTACGATCACCGCAACAGTGTTGTTACGACCATCGTAACCGAGCGGTTACGATGGTCGCACGAACACGGTTGTGCGGGAGCCAAAGCTCTATCGTACCCAATTCCGTTTGTGCTGAAGGGGACAGGGCCCCGGTATCCTTGCTTCCAGAGGCTGTTAAGCAAAGTTCGGGGGAATTGTTCGGGAACCTGATGGTTGATGGGTGGTTTGGAAGTGTCAACGACGGATCATTTCTACCTCTATTTCTTTGGTTTTGGTCCTCAGGTCTGAGGGTTGAAGAATGATTTCTTTGTTTTGGAACAGTTTTTTTCTGAAAAGAATGGTGAACGTGCTGTTGTTGGGCAGCAATATGTTGAACTTACCGTTTTCATCACTTTCCAACTGGTTAAACAACGTACCCACTTCGTCCAGTATCGTTATTTGAACATTATTGATGGGCGTTCGGTCGGGCAGCAATGTTTGGCCTGAAATGGTCACTAACGCGGCCATGGCGGTGAACCTCACTTCGTAAATATCGTCGTCGCCCTTGCCGCCCGCACGGTTTGAGGTAAAATACCCTGATTGTTGGTCAGGTTTCAACACCAGCCCAAAGTCATCGAAGCTGCTGTTTAGGCTGGCCCCCATGTTGATGGGGATGCCAAAGTCGTTTTCGGTTACCGGTGTCGAAAAAATATCCAACCCGCCCAGGCCCGGATGTCCATCCGATGCAAAAAAGAGCGTGCCGTCGGTGCCCACAAAAGGGAAGACCTCGTTTCCCGGCGTATTCACGTTAGGGCCCAAATTAATGGGCTTTGTCCAAAAGCCGCCTTTCATGTCGGAATAATAAAGGTCAATCCCTCCGTAACCTCCGGGGCGGTTCGACGCAAAAAACAACCTTTTCCCATCGGGGGTCAGCGAAGCGTGGAAGATCGAGTAGCCATCGTCTTTCATGGGTAATTTTGAAACCTCGGTAGACCATTCGCCATTTTTCAGTACCGAGATCACAATGTGCAAATCGGCCGATTCCTTCCGGCTGTGGACGTTACGTGTGATAAACGCGGCGTTGCCGTCGCGGGTAAAGAAAATGGGGCCGTTATTGTAAGGGGTCCGGAATGCGGCTTCTGCTTGTTCGTCGGGAAGCCCCATGATCGTGTCGTGCTTGAATACCCGGTAAAATGTTTTGTTGTTACGCACGTCGGCCCATTGGGCGAAACTTCGTTCGGGCCTGTTCGATGAGTAATAGATATACCTTCCCGTGAGTGCGGGGCCCATTTCCGAAAATTCGGTATTGAACGGCATTGGCCTTATCTCGTACCGGTTGGAATCCCGCTTCAGATAATTTATCAGGGTCGGAAGGTTGTTGGTGAGCGCGCCAAACGTGTACCCTTTATTCTGGAAATATCGGTTCAGGTACGGTATGGCTTCCTCGTTTTTTTGTTGCTGGTACAAGACTTGTCCCAGATAGAAAAAAGTCGAGTTTTGTACATCGGAGTACTGGAGCGCTTTCTTATACCACGTTTCGGCTTTGTCGGGTTGTCCCATCATACGGTGGCTATGCGCTATTTGCGTGGCCGTATAATATGGTGAAATCCCTTTTTTGTTGACATTGAGGTATTTTTTTATGGCGACGGGGTAATCGAACCCGGCGTAAAGCTCATCGGCTTTGGTCAATTGCCGGTTTTGCGAATAAGCAGCCATCAGGGCAGGCTGTAGCCCCAAAAAGGCGGAAAGAAGGATCAATGAAAGGGGACTGTATGGTACAACGAAACGCATGGGGAGTCTTTTAGAAATATCGGGGACTGAATACTTTGTTTTTTTTGAAATAGAACTCATAAAGCAGCATAAACTCATGGGTGCCATTGTTAACGCTTTGCAGGTCGTTGGTGGTGAATTCGATGGCATATCCGAGCTTCAACTGGGGGATGAACTGGTACTGGATCACGGCACCCCATGCACTTTGGGGACGAAACATGACGCCGGTCCATAATTTGTCTGCATACAGCAGGTTTAGGTTCAAATCGGTGGTAATGGGCAATGCTTCGGCGATTCGGACCAGAATGGACGGCTTAAGCTTGAAATCGTTGTGCAAAGAAAATATTGCTCCCCCCATTAAAAAATAGTTTCGCGATTCGCGGCCCGATAGGACGGCATTGCCATTATCCTGGTCTGCAAAGTTGTTTTCAACCAATCTGGGAATTGAGAAACCGAAATAGTAGGACGGATGGTGCAGGTAGGCGCCAAACCCGAAATTGGGCATTAGCTTGGTCATTATCCCGGTTTCATAAGCGGGATCGTTGGAGCCTGGCGTACGCTCCAGGCTATTGTAATCGACTTTCAGGTTGTTGAAGCCAGCCTTTAATCCCAATGAAAGTTTCGCCTGCGGTGAAATCCTGAACCTAAATGCATAATCGGCAAACATAAGGGTTTGTGACATTGGACCGACTTTGTCGCGTGTGACCGACAACCCCGCCGACGTGTAGTTGGTGAAAAAGGGGCTGTGGGCCGTAAACGACTGGGTAACCGGGGCGCCGTCGAAACCGACCCACTGGTTACGCGATAACATCAACAGGCTCATCATGTCGCGCGATCCGGCATAAGCTGGATTAATGGCAAGCATGTTGAATTGGTATTGCGAATAAAGCGGATCGGTTTGGGCTGCTAGTCTCTGGCTTCCTATAGTGCAAAGGCAGCCCAATGCCATGATGCTTTTGGCAATTTTGGTACATATCTGGCGGTGTCTGGTCATGATCGCTTAGCGTTTAATGTAAACGGTTCCCTTCAGGGTGGCTTCCCCTTTGCCCAATTTCAATACGTAAAAATATGTGCCTTCCGGAAGGATATCTTTACCTAACGTCGATACGGATGAACGACCGTCCCATGAATTGTCGTAGTTGGTTTTGTGGTAAACCTCTGTTCCCCAACGGTTGTAAACGGTCAGTTGGTTTTCCGGGTAATCGGCAATTACGGGGATCACCCAAAAATCATTAATCCCGTCGCCGTTGGGGCTAAAGGTTTCGGGAACCTTCAGCCTGTTTTCGCAATCGTCGAAATAGTCGCGATAATTGGGCACGCCATCGTTGTCGCAATCGTCGAAACCTTCTGTTTTGTCGGGTACGCCGTCGTTGTCGCTGTCGGTGTCCAAATAATCGGGCGTGCCGTCATTGTCGCTATCGATCGGGGTGTCGTTGCAGATATTCTCCATGCCCGATTCCATTCTGTCGCTGATACCGTCGTTATCGCTGTCGGTGTCCAGATAGTCGGGCGTCGAATCATTGTCCGAATCGAGGGTCAGGCCTTCCACTGCGTCGGGTATGCCATCACCGTCGCTGTCGCTTGGTTCAATGTCAATGTATATGGTCGCGGCGCCACAACTTCCCTGTGCATCGCAAACATTGTAACTTAGCGTGATCTGCCGGCAGTAAACACCCAATGCGGGCGTCACCGTCAATATCCCTGTCGGACTTAACTGGACGTCTATGTCCGGATAAGAAGACGGGCCTGCCAACGTGGCGGAAAGGACATCACCATCCACATCAAAGTCGTTCGCAAGGACGTTGTATTGGTTTTCCATATTGTCGAAGCCGGTAAAATAATCGTCGGAGGCAACGGGAGCGTCGTTGACGGGGACCACGGTAATAAATACGGTACCGGAGGCACAAAGTACCATGTTGAAGTCGTTGTCGCAGATTTCGTACACGAAATAATCGTCTCCATAAAAATCAGCGAAAGGTGTATAGATAACCGATGAGCTGGATACATCCAGATCAACGCTGCCGTGTACCGGCTGTACAACGATCTTGAATGTGGACGGATCTAAATTGTCGTTCGGATCGGTGTCGTTGCTAAGTGGATAAATGCGGACGGGCTCGTCTTCGTTGGTTGTTGCGTGGTCAGCCTCCGGGGTGGGGGCCAGGTTGCCCGAATAGATGGTTAACGTGACCCATGCTTTGTCACATTCCCCGTCGGTGTCGCAAATCTGGTATTCAAAGGTGTCGGGACCTGTGTAATCGGCGGCGGCGGTATAGGTCACTACGCCGCTAGAAGCGACAGTGGCCGTGCCGTGCAAAGGAAAAGTGGTAATGGTAATGGATGAAGGCAGGAGGTTATTGTCCACGTCTACGTCGTTGGTCCAAAGGGATAGCGCAGTCGGAATGCCTGAGTAGCATTTTACGATGTCGGCCCTGGCATCGGGCGCATCGTTGACGGGAATAACGGTCAGCAACACCGTCGCCGTATTGCTGCATGCCGATTGGGTATCGCATACTTTATATGAAAAACTATCCTGGCCGTTAAAATCGTGCATTGGTTTGTAGGTCACCATGCCGGTTGCCGGGTTCACTTCCAGGGTGCCGTACAACGGGTTGCTTACAATGGTGACCGAACCTGCATCGATGTTGTTTTCCGGATCGGTATCGTTCTGTAATACATCGAAGGTGCCGTTGGTATCTTCGTAGAGTTCGAACGCATCGTTATTGGCAACAGGGGCATCGTTTACCGGGTTGATGGTTATTTTTACTTTGGCGACATCGCAATACCCGTCGGTGTCGCAGATACGGTATTCCAACGAATCCCTTCCATGGTAATTGGTATTGGGTACATACCGGACGTAACCGTTGGTGCTATTGACGCTTGCGGTTCCGTTCTTTGGCATGGTGACGATGCTGACCGATAACGGATCGATGTTGTTCTGCGGGTCGGTATCGTTTTGCGCCACATTCATGATCAGGGGCGTGTCTTCGTTCGTGGCGAATTCATCGGGGTTGGCTTTGGGCGCCTGGTTCGATACCACGATGGTAATAGTGCCTTCGTTGCTTTGGGCATTGTTCGAATCCGACACCCTGAACCTGAATTGATCGGTGCCCGTAAATCCTGCAGCAGGTTGATAGATGAATTCATTGTTGGCTTTGTCCACTGTCAGGCTGCCGTTTGTCGGGTATTGGGTCACCACGACCGATTGCAGGTTGATGTTTTCATCGACATCGGACATGACCGATGCAAACAGAATGGTCACCGACATGTTTTCACGTGTGTTGAGAGACGATGACTGGGCAACCGGCGCATCATTCACCGGAGTAATGGTGATGTCAACCCTGGCCACGTTGCTGGTAAGGTTGGTATAATCCTTTACCGTATAGGTGAAAAAGTCTGTGCCATGATAATTGAGGGAAGGCGTATAAGTGACTTTTCCTCCCGAAGGCGTGCTTAACGTGCCTTTGGCCGGTGCCGTTATAATAGCTACGGATGAAGGGTTAATGTCATTGCCCGAATCGGTATCGTTGGCCAAAAGGTTTATTTCCACCGGGATATCTTCGGCCGTCGTGGCGACATCGTTGTTTGCCTCGGGCGATAACCTGAAGACTTCGATATATATTTTGGCCGACGCGGTTTTTGCGGGCAACGGATAGCCAAGGTCGGCGATTCGGTATTCAATGGTATCCTTGCCGAAGAATCCGAGGAACGGGGTGTAGTTGATGTTGTTGTTGGGCAGGATCACGGCCGAACCGTTTTTGGGAAACCTGGTGATGGTGAGCGATGCTGCATCGATGCCGCCTTGCGGATCGTAGGGATCGGAGTCGTTGCCCGTCACGCCAAAGTTGATCGGTGTGTTCTCTCCCGTATAAACCATATCGTCTGTGGCTATCGGGCTATCGTTGACGGGATTCACGGTAATTGTAAGGTTGTATACTTCGCTGTTGGCATTTTGGGCCGAACCGTCATTGACTCTGGCAGGTACTGTCAGTGTCCCGTAGTAGTTGGCCGATGGGGTGACCGTATTGGCGGCTACCGTATAATTGGTGCCGCTTAGTACGGTTAGTGTAAAGCCTTGGGGATAAGTGTTGTCCACATCCGTTACCGTCAGGTTTGCCAATGTAATGGCAATGGGTACGTCCTCATCGGTGGATAACGGTTGTTGGCCGGTGATTACAGGGGCATCGTTCACCGCATTGATGGTGACACTTACTTGTGCCGAGCCGCTGATGGCGGGTAGCGGATATCCTTTATCCTTTACGGTATAGGAGAACGAATCGGATCCGAAATAGTTGGTGTTGGGCATATAACGTATTTTCCCCGATTCAACGGCTGCAGTGCCGTGCAACGGTGCCGAACTGACCGTCAGGGTGCTGGCATCGATGCCCCCCAACGGATCACTGGTATCGTTGTCGTTGGCAAGCACGTCGATCAATACCGGCACATCTTCGCTGGTAGTGGCAACATCGTCGTTTATCGAAGGACTGTCGTTTACCGCATTGATGGTAATGTTAACCTTGGCACGCGAGCAGTAGTCTGTGGCATCGCAAATTTCGTACTCGAAAGAGTCGTCGCCGTAAATATTTGTGTCCGGCGAATAGCGTACCGTATGGTCGGCCAGGATTTGAACCGTCCCTTTTGTGGGTTGTGCCACAATGGTCAGAGTAGATGGCAGCAGGTTGTTTTGGGGATCGGTGTCGTTTTGCAGAACATTGATAATTACGGGTGTATCCTCGTTTGTCGAAGCGGTATCGTCCTGTGGTTCCGGAGCCTCGTTGGAAATGGAGACCGTGATAATGCCCGAAGCGCATGCGCTCTGACTGTCACAGATTTGATAAGCGAACGAATCCGATCCGGAATAGCCCTGTACGGGAGTGTAGGTAATGGTATGTGATGAGGTATTGACATTGACGGATCCATGAGCCGGATTCTGAGTGATGGACAACGTGTTCCATGCGACGTTATTTTCGGCATCGGTGATGTATGCCCCGATATCGATGGTTTTAACCACATTCTCTTTGGTCGATACGGTAAAGCTTGGGGCAACCGGCGTGTCGTTGACTGCTTGTACAACGAGAGTGCGGCTTGCCTGGGCCGAAGAGATGGTGCCGTCATTGACCGATACGATCAGTTGCCGTGCACTAACGGTCGGGTTCTCCGACGTGTTCTGATACTTAACGTTCCGTAATGCGGTATTGTAATTTGCTAAAGTGGTGATGCCCGATAACGTCATGATACCTGTGGAATTATTCCACGTGCCGGTAATGGAAGCGGTATTGGTGAACGTGAGCAGATCTTCGCCGTTCACAAAACCGCCGATGGTTATCGTGGCGCCCGCCAATGTGGTATTGTCCACATCGGCAACGGTAATGGCCGATGAAATGTTGACGGCTGCCGCATTTTCCGTGTAAGTGAGTGCGGTGGTTTCAAACCCCGATAACGTGGGCGCATCGTTTACCGCATTCACCGTAATTTGTAAATTATACCATGCACTGGTACTGTTGACGCTTTGTCCGTCGTTGACTTGTACCGGTACCGTAAGCGTGCCAACAAAATTTAACGATGGAGTGACGGTTGTTCCCGAAACCGTATAGTTGCTCCCTGTTCCCACTGTAAGGGTAAAACCGGTTGGATAGGTATTGTCCACGTCGGTCACGTTTAGGTCTGACAGATTGATCGTGACCGGGACATCTTCATCGGTCGAAAGTGTTTTCTGGCTGTTGATGACAGGAGCATCGTTCACGTTGATCACCGTGATTTCAAACGATTGGGTCGCAGACGACAATTCGTCGCTCACCCGTAACGTAACCTGGTGTACCCCGATATGGTCGTTGGTTGGTGTACCTGTTAACGTGGCAGTGCCGTTGTCATTATCGGTAAATGCGAGCCATGTGGGTTTGACGTCGACGGTAATGTTGGGGATGGTGCCGTCCAGATCGGAAGTGGTTATATTATAGGTATAAATCACGTCTTCGGTTGCGTTGATCACTGGCGTGCTCGTAAATACCGGGGCATCGTTAACATTGGCCACGGTGATGATGAACGATTGGTCCGATGATGTGTTGCCGTCGCTCACCCTTAACGTCACGTTATGGGTACCGACTTGTGCCTGTAATGGAGTGCCCTCCAGCCTGGCAAGTCCGTTGCCCAATGTGCTGAATGTAAGCCACGACGGCTTGGTGACAGCTGTAATCGTAAGCGTGCCGCCTTCCACATCGGTTGCGGAAATGTCGTAACTGTACTGCACGTTTTGTGTTGCCGATGTAACGGGACTTGACGTAAACGTTGGCGTGTCGTTGACCGCGGCAAAGCTAAGGGTGACGGTTGCCGTTGCTGCCGCATAGGAGGTTCCGTCATACCCGTTCCATTGGAATGATGTGCTTCCGTTCCAGTTTGCCGATGGTTCAAACGTAAGCTGGTCCAGATCGTTGACGTCTATCTCCGCATTCGCTGCGATACCGGTGCCCGAAAGTTTCAGAGTGCCATTGGCCGGTAATGTGGTAATTTCAACTTTTGTCAATGCGCTTTCCACATCGGAAAATGATCCCGTAAAATTAGCTTTGGTAAAGTGAAGGACTACGTCTTCGGTGCCGTTCAGCGAAAATGCAGATACTGTCGGGACGTCATTGACGGCGGTAATGGAGATGTTTACTTTGGCATCGGTTGCGGCATACGATTCGCCATCGTATCCGTTCCAATCGAACGATGTGCTTCCGTTCCAGTTTGCACTTGGCTCAAAAACGAGGTTTCCCAGCGTACCGGTTGTAATTTCGCCATTCACGGAGATCGGATTTCCAGAAACTTTAAGGGTTCCATTGCCAGGGAGCGAAGTGATCTTGATTTTTGCCAACGAACCGTCTACGTCGGTAAACGCCGATAAAAAGTCGGTGTCGGAGAAAGTGAGCGCTTCATCCTCGTTGCCGTTTTTTGTGATGTTCGACAATGTTGGCAGATCGTTAACCGCTGCAATACTAATGGAAATGTCGGCAGGAGTGTCGGAGTAACCTGTTCCGTCCGATCCTTTGCACGAGAACGAGGTGCTACCGTTCCAATTGGCATCGGGGACAAAGGTGATGTTGTCAAGATCGGCAAGTACGATTTCTGCATTTTGGGCGGTCGGTACACCCGATAGGTTGAGAGAACCGTTGGCCGGCAATGATAAAATCATCACTTTGTCTAACGGACCAGTCAAGTCGGGAAATGCGTTGGTAAAATCCGTTTGGGTAAATATGACCGTTTGGTCCTCGGTACCCGAAATGGTCGTGTTTGCTATTGCAGGAAATGGGTTTATAGCAAGTGCCGGGATGTTTGGACGGAATAAAGATGCGTGGCCGGGATACGATTCCTTGTAGATCGTTGCATTTTCCCAACCACTCGAAAAAACTGTCACGACGTATAGCAACAAAGAGGTTAAAATTGCCAAACGCCTTGAAATGTATAGTGTTGACATGCGATGACTGATTACTAAGTAAATTTACATAGCTCTTTCAGACACGCATGTCTTTTTTTGATGAACAGATGGAAATTAAGTGCTAAAGGGATTCTAAAGTTTTGCGCCTTATGTTGCCCAATGAAAGGATCTGCTCATGTCAGGCCTTTCAGCATCGGAGGGTTGGAACACTGCTATTCGTATTGTTTTAGTAGCTTGATCGCGTTCTCTTTTTCTTTTTTTATCCGTAAGATCTCTTTGATAATGAAGCTCATCTCATAGCTGTCCCTTACGGCCTCTTTGTCGAACGATTCCATGACAATGGAATACGACGCCCTTCCCAAAAACTGAACCTTAATCGGTTTGTCCACATTTTGGGCTATAAAATCGACGACACCGTTGTCCTTTCCATCCCTAAATTGGATGATCTCCCATTTGTACGTGGCGTCGTGGTAACGACGGTTCAATTGATCGTCGTAATCAATTTTCTCCGACAAAGCTGAATTTCCGTCAAAATAGACCTTTATCTGGTTGTGCTCGATGGATGTGGTCCCGCAGTAATGGCTAGATATGAAAAATGTTCCGTTTTCGTCAAGATTGGGTCTTATAAATGTGCGGTTGAACGAGTTGTTGGCGCTTTGTCTGAAATGGACCAAGCGGTTCGGTAGCCCTTCGATGGAATCGACCATAAAATACCGCTTTAATGTTTTGAGCTGGATTTCCCTCTCGCCCAAAAGGCTGTCCAGGAATACCAAGTTTTGTTTTTGTTCATTGATGCTTATTTCGTTCATAAGCTTTTTGGCCAATGAATGGTATTCATTTTTGCCTTGCGAATATTCGATAATGGAATCGAGGATAAGCTTCGCATTGTTGAATTCGTTGGCATGATAAAGTTTTTGTGCCTGTTCGTAGCGTTTCTTTGCCAGTTTTGTTTCCGAATTGGAGCAACTTAATGCAATACCCATGATGGAGATGATAACTAAAGTTGCGTGAAATGAATGTCCTTTTTCCATCTGCTTAAAATTTCATATTTCCTTTGTTCGGATCTTGGTATAGCGATTGGTCAGGCGTTTCATCTGCATATCTGCGGCAGGGCGTCGATGTTGGCCAATTGCATCTTTGTATACCACTCTCTCCTGGTACCATGGGAATTGTACAATTCCCATGGTACCATCGTGTAAACTTAGGCTTTTTGTCGCAACTGCCAAAAAACGGGTTTCCCTGTCATTGGGGGAAGGTATAAAGAAAAGCCCCTCTACCATTAAGGGTAGCAGGGGCTTACATTTAAAGCAGTTCCCGTTTTTAATTCAATAATTCGAGTTCTTTTACGTTTATATGGAGGTAATTGTGAGTTTCCCCATCCTTTCCTTTGAACGATTCGCTTGATGGGGTGCCTTCAAGTAGCACGCGTTGCCCTTTTTTGAGGTATTCTGCTATTTTGGCACTTTGGTTTTCCGTCTTCCAGATTACCGCACGAACCCATTCGGTACGCTCTACTTTTTTTCCTTCGCCGTCCCTGTAATCTTGCGATACGGCCACGCTGAAATTGATCGCTTTTCGGTTACCCACTTGTTTGACTTCGGCATCTTGGCCCAATGACCCATTCAATGTAAGTTTCAACATAACTTTAATGAATAAAGGTTAATAATTAGGTTCCAATTTATACCGATAAAATATCAATGCCAATATTGGTTGTTAAAAAGTTTTTAGTTATGTTATAAATCGAACGGTTGTGGGTTAGTTCCAATGAAAACATCGGTCCGGATCTGTCAGAAATCGGTGTCGGTTTGCTGTTTTAACAATTCTTTGGTCGAGAGGAGCCCACAAGCTGCGTAAATGTCTTGCCCTCTGCTGCGGCGGATGGTGGTGGTAATGCCTTTCTTTTCCAGCTCTCCTTTAAACCAATCCATTTTATCGTCCGGAGTGCCCAAAAGTGGGGTGTTCGGGATAGGATGGAAGCGGATAAGGTTGATCCGGCACTTTAAACGGTTCAATAATTTAGTCAGGCCTTTTACATGGTTTGGTGTATCGTTGATGTCTTTAAACATGATGTACTCGAACGATACCCTGCGTTGGTGTGCCCAGTCGTAGTCCAAAAGCAGTTCGACTACTTCTTCGACGGGGTAAACGTTCTCAATGGGCATCAATGTTTTTCGCTCTTCGTTGAAGGGTGAATGTAGACTAACGGCCAAATGGGCCTGGCTTTCTTCGATAAATCTTCTCATGGGAGGGATTACCCCGATGGTAGATACATTGATGCGTCGCGGGCTCCATGCCAAGCCCCAGTCGGCAGTGAATATTTCCAGACTTTTCAAGACCTCGCGGATATTGTCCATCGGTTCGCCCATGCCCATGTACACGACATTGGTAAGTTTGTCGGATTCCGGCAAACTATACACCTGGTTGACGATTTCGGCGGCCGTCAGGTTTGATTGGAAGCCCTGTTTGCCTGTCATGCAGAACACACATCCCATTTTGCAACCTACTTGCGACGATACACAAAGGGTGTACCGATCCTCTTCGGGAATATAGGCCGCTTCGATAAATTGTCCTTTAACGGTAGGGAACAGGTATTTTTTTGTTCCGTCTGCCGATTCCTGTACCTTCGAATGGGGCGATTTTCCCAGTCGATAATGCTCGTTCAAATAAGCCCTTGCCAGCTTCGATAAATTGGTCATCCCGTCTATCGACGACACATTTTTTTTATACAGCCATTCCGTTATTTGTTTTGCCGTGAAGGCGGGCAGCCCGGCATCTTTCACTATTTGCCCAATTTCAGGCAGTGTTTTGCCGAACAGGCATTCCTTTTCCATTGCTTCTTGGTTAAAAATAAATCTCTGCCACAACGTTGTCCATGGGCACGTGTTTCTGCTCTAAAAGTATTTCCCTTACGTCGATAACCATTTGCGAACTCCCGCAAAGGTAGTATTTTATGTGCGGTGCAAAGTCGCTTCGATCTTTTAAAAAACGGGTTAGTCTTCCGGCAATGATACCGGGTGCTTGTTGGGAAGTACAAAACCGGAGGTATTTGTTGCCCAGCAGTTCGCTGAAAAGGTCTGGGTAGTAAAACATATCAAGTGTACGTGCGCCGTGGAGCAATGTCTTGTTTTCGAACAGTCCGGATTCGGCCATGGAAATGAACGGGGCGACACCGGTTCCGGTAGCAATCCACCAAGCTTCCTGGCCATCGCCAATGAATTTGCCGATGGGCTTCGATACGTAAATGGTGTCGTGGGCTTTCAGTTTGGCCAGTTGCGGGGTGAGTTGCCCCATGGGATTGATGTCGAAAAGTATCCGCATAAACGGTTTGTCAACGCCCGATGCAATGCTGTACAACCTGGGCTCTTCATCATTGGCTTTTGTCGATACGGCGACGACCTGGCCGGGCAGGAACAAATGCGTTTTTTCGAACTCGATGGTAAAAACCGATGGCGCTATTTCCTGTGTACGATATACTTTATGCGCATCCAGTTGTATTTGTTTTCGTGGAGATTTCGGGTAGCTCATGAAACAGTGTTTTGGGGTAGAAACAACCATTTTGGGGGTTGGTTCATCAAAATCTCCGTGACTGAAAATGAGGTTGGCCCCCTGATGTCGGTTATCGGTCACTTGAATGTGACCTTTCGGGGATAACTTAGTGCGTTTTCGTAATTGTATTCGTCAATGGCCGATACTTTGAAATAAACCGTACGGCCTTTATAAAGATGCTTGTCTAATTCCATATGGTTTTTCGTGGTGGTTGCCATGATGTGTGCAGCATCATTTTCTGGATTGCTCACCAGATTTTCATATGCATAAACCACATAATACTTAAGCTTGGCTTGCTTGTTGGGATTTTTCCATTTCAATTTTTTTCCAACCTTCTTTACGATAATCGGATTTTGGGAATGGTTGCCTTTCTCTTTTTCTACCGTCGGTGGAACCAGTGCCGGATACTTGTAAGTGTCCTGTTGCAATGAATCCTGTAATCCTTGGAGATTTCGGGTTAAGTGGTTGGCACTGAAAAAAATACTGCCGTATACGTTGGGCTTGAGGCGCGAAATCCTTATTTGTTTGAGCAGTTGGGACGGACTGTCCCATGGTGCGGGATCCTGATTGACTCTGTAAAGCGAATGCCCAATGAAAACCGATTTCCCATAACTGTTCTTGTCCCACCACTCGGCCAGTACTTTGTAGTTAGCGGTCGGATGTTCCGTGTCCCAATAAATTTGGGGCGCCACATAGTCGATCCATCCTTCGCGTAACCATAACAAGATATCGGCATACAACATGTCGTAGTTGGTAATGCCGGCACGTGTGTCGCTGCCAAGCAGATCGTCGGCTTTATTGCGCCAAACGCCAAACGGGCTTACGCCAAAGGGCAAGTACGGCTTACGGTTTTTTATGGTATGCTGCAAAAGCTGAATGGTCTGGTCCACGTTTTCCCGTCGCCAATCAGGTTTTGACAAATTTTTGGGATTGTACCTGGCAAATGTGGCCGTATCGTTAAATTCTTCGCCTGCTTTTGGATAAGGATAAAAGTAATCATCAAGGTGGATACCGTCAATCGAATAATTTGCAACAATTTCGTCCACCACTGCCGCAATGTGCTCACGGCATTCGGGATTACCAGGATCGTATTGTTGGCGTCCGTTATAGGAAATGAACCAGCCGGGACGTTGGTTTATGGGATGGGACCCGTCCAATTTGTCGTTCACGGACATGTTGCCTCTGTAAGGATTGATCCATGCGTGCAATTCAAGTCCGCGGGCATGGGCTTGTTCGATCCAAAACGCCAACGGGTCGTAAAAGGGATTGGGGTTTTGTCCCGAGGTTCCCGTAAGGTACATGGACATTGGTTCGAGAGATGACTGGTAAAACGCATCGGAAGCAGGCCGTATCTGCAGGAAAATGGCGTTGAAGTTGAGCGATCTTGCATTGTCGAGGATGGCAATGGCTTCTTTTTGTTGTTCGTCGCCTGGCAAATCTGGTTTCGATGGCCAGTCGATGTTTTTTACCGTAGCCACCCAAAGCCCGCGCATTTCATATTTGGGAGTCTTTTGGGAAAAAGATACCATGGGGATGAGGGCGAGTATCGAAAAAAATCCTAACTTAAGCATGGTTAACAATTTGTTCGAAAATACTTAAAAAGCCTGAGCGGATTAACAGGCAGTTGTTTTTTTGAAATTTGTTATACCCGATAACCTGTTTCGACAAAAATTGTTGTAACCTTTGTGTGTGATCCATTTTGTAACCCTAGACGATTATGATAAACCCGCCATTTGATTTAAGTAAGATCAGCGTAAAAGATCACAGATCTTTGCCTCGTACCGATAGTAGTGCCGAAGTGGGCCGACCGTATTATAAAATTAAGGGCCTTGATATTGACGGAGGGCTAAAACGGTTGGCAAACCGTTGGGACTTTTACGATCGTTTGGTGTCACGTTTTTATGCCGAGCATCTCGATTTTTTCAAACGTCTTCATCTTGAAAAAGAGCAGGGCAATGCGGAAGTGGTACACCGCATGCTGCACTCGTTAAAGGGTATCACGGGAACCATTGGGGCCACGGAGCTTTATCCGCTTTCCATTGAGGCAGAGCAGGCCCAGAAACATGGTCGTCCCGAAGTGGAGCAGCTGATCGTTGAAACTGAAAAATGCCTTTCAAAACTTTTGAACGAAATAGCGAACTCTGGTTGCTTTTCCATCGTAAAATAGCATCGATTTAGGCGTCTTCTCATCGAATTGGCTTATGGAGTGGTTCGATGGGGCGTGTAACCCTTATCTGATGCACATGGCAAAGGTTTTTCCCGTATCATGTCTGCTGTTGGCACTTTTGGCCTGTAAAGGCGATGGCCCTAAAAACAAGGCCGTTCCCGGAGTGCCCTTGGTTTATTTCTCATTCAACGGGCAAATCGCCAACGATGCGTTGTTCAATGTGTTTTTATGGGGAAATGATAGCCGGTTATTTTCGACAGGCATCAGCGGCCTTTGTCTTGACTTTGCGGCCCAGGCTCCCAATAGAAATCCGTTGTTGCTTACGTTCCCCGAACAGTACAGCCCTTCCGATTACAATGGATTTACGGTTGCAGTGTGGTTAAAGCGCCGGCCCAACGCGGCCGACACCAGTGTGGTGTTGTCCGATTGCCATACTGCGTCGGGATTGTTAAGGGGCTGGAGGTTGATGTCGTTGCCGCTAGGACGTTGGCGTTGGGAACTGTCAGATGGGCAAAGGTTTTTTCATGTGCAGTGGAATGATAAATCCAGTCCCGGAAAATCGGAATGGATGCAGTGGGGATTTGCATATTCGCACCCGAATAGAGAGGCATACCTCTACCGGAACGGCAAAAAAATGGCGGTAGTAGGCCTCGAAGACCTCGATAGCTTGTATTATTCAGGCGTATTGGAGATAGGGGGGTCCATGCAAACACGTAATTTTGCCCAATACCCATATGAGGGGGCAGTTGATGAATTAAGCTATTGGGGCCGTGCATTAACCGACGACGACATGGCTGCTTTGTATGAAAAGGATGCCGGTCAACAGGTGCAATGGGATACCAAAGCATCAACGGTCACTGTTATGACGCTCAATTGCAGTTCTCTGGTTTGGCGGCGTTTCTTGTGGGAAAAAGCTGTTGCCGAGATAAAAAGGGCCGATGCCGATATCGTGATGCTTCAGGATGCAAATATGTTTGGACCGTTTTTATTCGAAAAACTAGGAGGTCAATGTTATTTACGAGGCAACGGGTTGATGGTGATAACCAAACACCGGCTTGGCGACACGTTTCGGTCGGCCAAAGACAAAAATGCGGCCATCGTATGGGTTCATCCTACCAGTAAGTTCAACTTGGCCGTCGGTTCTTGCTGGCTAACGCCGTTACCTTCACTTAACCGGTTGTTCGATCCGCGCGGGATAGATCCGTACGCTTTTATCGACGAAGAGGACAAAAAGCGAGGTACCGAGTTGAGATTGTTGCTTAGTAATTTGCATTCAATTGGCGACTCAGATAAAAAAAAGGCTGCTTGCCTGGGATTTACCCTTCATAGTGGTTCACACCTTGATTGGACCACCCGGAATAAAGAAGCATATCGTGGGTTTGTGATGGAATTTCCTGCAAGCCATATTTTACAAAAAGAAGGTTTTTCAGATGCCTACAGGAAGTACTATCCCGATGAGACACTTTTCCAGGGTTTTACGACCAAAGTTGGGGAACAGAATAAATTCAACAACCGGGGACACTTTATTTTTACCAAAGGTGCACACTTGGAACTTTTGCAGAGCAAATTGTTTTCATTTGTGCCGGACTCGCTTCCCGATGCCGAGTTGGCCGTATGGTCCGAGTTTGTCATTGATGATTGAGTGCACGTAAGAATCGGCCACAGTGTTTGCCGTTCACAAAAAAAATGATTTTGCGATAAGGGATTTTAATTTTAAGGATGTCTTTCATTTGGTAAACCCTCAAATTGTATGGTGCACCCAAGCGTCGATATTCCCCAAGCGAAAAGTTTCTTCTTGCGCATAAAAGCTGGCGATCAAGAGGCGTTTAAAGTCGTGTTCGACCTTTACTACAGGCACTTGGTCCTGTTTGCCTTACGTTATATGGGCGACAAGGACCTGGCCGAGAATATCGTACAAAACGTATTTGTAAAGCTTTGGGAAAAACGGACATCGCTCGATGTGGATTCGGTAAAAGCCTATTTGATCGTAAGTGTAAAGAATCAGTGTCGAAATGAGTTGAAACACAGCAAGATCGTGCGCGAGTACGAGTCCCGCCAGCCGATGGGAGAGGAGGAACCGGAACCCGATTTTCCCGATCCCGAAGTCCTTGAACGAATCAACAGGGCCATTGAAGAAATGCCGGAACAGCGTAAAAGAATATTCAAAATGAACAGGGTCGATGGAATGCGTTACAAAGAAATTGCCGAAACGCTCCACATATCTCCAAAAACGGTGGAAGTACAGATCGGCAAAGCGCTAAAATACCTTCGTGACAACCTGTACCATTTAAAAAGTCGTGTTTATCAGCACAACTGAATAAGGGTTTTGGGCGCATTGGATGTCTTTATTGAACAAGAAGCGACTATGGAAAGCTTAAACAACGAAAATAGGTGGGAAAAGATAGCCAAACATCTGGCCGGAGAATCATCGTCGGATGAGCAGGCAGGGATTGGTGCAGATTTGAATAAAGACGAGAGTTTCAGGCACAATTTCGATAACGCTGCCGAAGCCTGGGATATTGCCACCTATGCCGCCCGGTACGGTTCAATTGACGCAGAGGCCGCATTTATCAATGTGAAAAGTAAGATTGGCCAAAACAAATCGAAAAATCAGGTACGGTTGGGGTTCATTTGGTCTGCAGCCGCAGTTTTGCTGGTGTTGGTGTCGGTCGGCGTATGGATGTGGGGATCGTTGGCCAACCTTGGGCAACCGCCAGTCGCACTCATGTCGGCCCAGGCCATCCATGATGTCCGCGCATTGACCCTGGCCGATGGTTCGGTCGTGAACCTGAACAAAGGCAGTCAGTTGTCATACCCCGAAAAATTTGGAACTGCCCGTAGGGATGTAAAGCTAAGCGGTGAAGCGTTTTTTGAAGTGGCGCCAGATAAAAGTTCGCCGTTTTTTATTGAAGCCGGGGACGTGACCGTGCGAGTGGTAGGCACATCATTCAACGTAAAGGCTTTTCCCGGGAGCCGACTGGTGGAAGTAACCGTTGGGGAAGGCGTGGTGGAAGTCGTTGGGAGATCAGGTAAAGTGGTTTTGACAAAGGGACTTAAGGCCGTGTTCGATGCGGCGACCGGACTTTTGGAAAAATCGGTCAATACCGATGTCAATTACGATGCATGGAAAACCCGTAAGCTGGTGTTCAAGGAATCGCCGTTGGCCGAGGTGTTCAATACGTTGCAAAATGTTTACCATTTACATTTTGTGGCGGCCGATCCTGCATTGCTCAATGGACGCTTAACCGCTTCGTTTAACGATAAAAGCGCCGATTATGTGTCGGAAGTGGTGGCATTAACATTTAACTTAAAGATGGAGAAAACCGAAAGTGCTTACATTTTTAGCAAAGAAACCGTTCCGACGAACCGTCATTGATGTGAATAGAAATTGGGTTTATACATTTTTTCATAGTTTGAATAGATTTGGTTACCGATGGATGCTTTTGGGTCCATCGGTTTTTTTGTGGTCCGGCATTCAGGCGTGAACTGATTTTGATTAAATTGGCTTAAATAAACCAAATCCTAAATTGCCTGTGATGGCATCAATTCGAAAATGGTCGGTCATTGTTTTTTTTATTATAGGGAGTGTGGTACAAGGCTCGGCACAAGATGCCCTTCTAAAAAAGCAATTATCGCTGAAATTTACATCAATAACAATAAGGGGCCTGCTTGATACGCTTGCCGTTAGATTGGGTGCCGGGTTATCTTACGATGCCGATGCGCTGCCGCTCGATTCGGTCGTCAGTGTCAATTGGGCCGATGTCGAATTGAAAACGTCTCTTTATGGCGTACTGGGCCGCGAGAATGTGGAAATATCTTCTTTGCCCGGACAGATTGTCATCAGCAGGCATTGCGCCGCAGTGCCCCGGCCGTTTACAAAACCGGTACGAATCACAGGTAAAGTGGTTGATGCAGAAGACGGGCAGCCATTGCCATCGGTGAGCATCGGTGTAGAAAATGCGCCAATAGGTACCATGACCAACGCAGAAGGCGAATTTGAGTTTTTGGTTCCTCGCGATCTGGGCGATCGGATTGGGGAAAGCAGTATCTTCTTCTCAATGATTGGATATGCGCGTGAAAAAGTGTCGATCCCTTTATCCGACACCACGTTGGTCGTGCCAATGGACCCTACGCATGTGAGACTGCCCGAAGTTCAGGTAATGCCGGTGTCCGCTGACTTGTTGATCGCAAAAGTGGTAGAGATGCGTGACCGAAATTATTTGCAATCGTCGGTGGCCCTGACAGGTTTTTTTAGGGAATCGGTGAAACAGGACGATCGCTTTGTGCAGGTATCGGAAGCGGTTATTGAAGTGTATAAGCCCCCTTATGCCGAAAGCTTCAATATGGAACGGGTAAGGTTTGTAAAGGGGAGAAAGAATGAAGACGTCGAGCAAATGGACCTGATCCAGTTCCGTTTACAGGGAGGGCCATTTTATTTTTCAAGGCTCGACATTATGCGTTACCTCGATTTTTTTCCTGACAAGCAATCGGTTCCCGTGTACAAATATATTTACCTGAATGCCGAATGGGTCGACAACCGTACGTTTTTCCGGATAGCTTTTATGCCGATTAACGACAATGGCGATTTACTTTACAACGGTGAATTCTTGATTGATGCCCAAACTTACGCCGTGGTGTCGGTATGGTTCGAAATGACAAAGCAAACGCTGAAAGAGAGCCGCAAGTATCTCATTAAAAAAGATTCGCGTGATTTTAAGGCCAAGCCTTATTTTGCAAAATATATAGTGACCTACAGACCTTTCAAAGATCGATGGATCTTGAACAGTGTGAGGGGCGACATCAAAATTAAGGTTGGTGATAGAAAAAACAAGGTAGATGCTGATTTTGAAGCTACGACCGAGATGCTGATTTCCGATTTACGTCCGATTGACGGAGAACGCTTACGTTATGCCGAGTCGTTCAGGCCCGATTATGTATTGGCAGAACAGCTTACCGGGGCCGATCCCGACTTTTGGAAAGACTTTAATGTAATTAAACCCGACGAGGAGTTGGAAAGGGTTTTTAAGAAACCTTTGGGCGAATGAAATAAAAAAAGGTTGTTTTCAAAGCAGATGGATATGGGAATTGACGGTTTTTGGAACTGCTTTGAAAACAACCCGGAAAAAAGCCAATGCGCAAATGTCAGGCGCAATGACGTTGCAAGTAGTCGATCGTAGACCTCACTGAAGCCAGTTGGCCAATTTCTTCGTTGGGTACATCCACATTAAAACTTGATTCCAGATAGTAAAGGAAACAAATCATGTCCACGTCATCTACCAGCAATTCATCCCTCAATGTGGCGTCCTCGGCAATCAACTCGCGGCGTACGCCAGTTTTTCGCAGAACTTTGTATAAGTTTCGTCTGATGTTTTTAGTTGTCATTTCTCAAACCTTTTTATCGGTTAATTCTCGTTTTACATCCCTTAGACAATTGTATTTACCCCAACACGTACGCACAAATTGATTTTTTTTGAAAATCGTTCAATTTTTTATCTACACCTGCATAAGACTAACGAAACAGATAAGCAAGATTTGCTTATCTGTTTCCGGTGTTTTTTTACTTTCTAAACCTGAATTTATGGACAAGCCTTTTTCTCCAGATCCCGAATGCGTAAATAACATGGTACATCACAGGTATCATGACCAATGTAAGGAATGTGGCAAAAGTCAATCCAAAAACGATAGTCCATGCCAAAGGTCCGAAAAACGCGGCATTGTCGCCGCCAAAATGTATTTTGGGTTCAAAGCTGGTAAGTAGCCCTACAAAGTCGATGTTAAAACCAATGGCCAACGGGATCAGGCCCAAAATAGTGGCCGCGGCGGTGAGCAACACCGGTGTGATACGGGCCTTTCCTGCATGTATGATCGCCTCGCGGGGACGCAACCCGCTTTCCAGCTGAACATCGGTAAATTCAACCAACAGGATGCCGTTACGGACCACAATGCCGGCCAACGCCACCAAGCCCATGCCTGTCATGATGATGGAAATGGGCATTCCCGTGATTACAAAACCAAGTAGTACGCCTATAAGGCTGAACAAGACTTCGGAAATGATAATAATGGGTTTTGCCAACGAGTTGAATTGTGTAATGAGGATAAAACCAATGAGGCAAAGCGAAAGCAACATCGCTAACCCTAAAAAGTCCGACGACTCTTTTTGGTCTTCTTGTTCTCCTGTAATTTTGATGTCCACGTTGTCGGGCTTACTGAATCCGGGAATGCTTGAATGGACGGCGGCAACCACCTCGTTGGCTGTGTAGCCCGTTATCACGTTCGAGTTGATGGTGATGACACGTTTTAGGTTCAGGCGGGCCACGCTGCCCACCGAATTTACGTAATTGATGCTTGCGACTGCCGATAGGGGTATGCTTCGCAACATTCCGGTGTTCATATCCCGATAAGTAATGTGGGTGTTGATGAGCCTGTCCAGGTTTTCACGTTGCTCTTTCAGATAGCGTAATTGGATAGGATATTGTTCTTCACCCTCGCGGAATTTCGACGATTCTTTGCCGTACACGGCGGCACGGATGTCCATGCCCACTTGTGCGGTCGAAATGCCTTCGCTATTGGCACGTTGGCGGTCCATGGCGATGGCAATTTCGGGCTTGTTCTTCTCAAAGTCGGTTTTGAACTTATCGGCTCCGGGTATTTTTAATGAGTCGAGATAGGCGATAAACTTGTCGGATGTTTCGATGATCAGGTCCAGGTCATCACCGCTGATTTCGATGTTGACCGGTTTTCCCGTTGGTGGTCCGTTTTGTTCCTTGGCTACATTTATTTCCGTTCCGGGAATGCCTTTTACCGCGTCCCTTATTTTTTCCATGTAGATATTGGTGTTTTGCCCATGGCGTTTGGCAAACTCTACGAAGTTTACGGTGACTTTTGCTTTATGTGAAGTTTTGGTACTGGAGTCGAACGGATCTTCCGAAGCCCCCAATGCCACGTTCGAGATCACCGATTCGATAATTTCATTGTCCTTGCCCAGTACGCCCATAATGCGTTTCTCCACTTCTTTGGTTACCGAGTCGGTTACGTTCACATCGGTACCCACTGGCAGCTTTATGTAAGTCATTATGGAGTTTGGCTCACCGTCGGGAAAAAATTCCACTTTGGGGGGAAACATTCCCGTAATGACAAATGAAACGATCAATAGCCCGATCAATGCCCAAACCAAATATACAGGACGTTGTTTTTTTAATACAGTTCTTAATAGCTTGTCGTATTTTTCGAGGAGTTTGGGGATAATGGTATGTTGGAAATGCAGCAATACCTTATAACCCCACAGGTTGTGCGCAACAAGGCTCAAAGCCCCGAATAGTGCGAGGTTTGCCGGTAATGGCAAGGATACAAGGTGGAGCACAACGGCCAGGAAAACCGATATTGCAACGATTATCCACATTCTTTTGCGCGGCAGCCCATGGTGTTCCTCGTCACGTTTCATAAACTGGACGGCAAACACAGGGTTGATGATGTATGCCACAATAAGCGATGCGAACAGTGTGATGATAATTGTGACGGGAATGTAAAACATGAATTCGCCCACTACGCCCGGCCAGAATGCCAGCGGGAAAAACGGTGCCAGCGTGGTAAGCGTTCCCGCCAGAATGGGGATGAACACTTCGCCTGCCGCATACTTGGCAGCCTGGACAATGCTCATGTTGCCTTGCATAAATATGCGATGGGTGTTTTCGATAACGACAATGGCATCATCCACCACAATACCCAACGCGAAAATAAAGGCAAACATTACTAGCATGTTCATAGTGAAGTCAATGCCCGGCATGACGATGTAGGCAAGCGCCATTGACAACGGCACCGAAGCGCCGACAAAGAATGCGTTAGTGACGCCCATAAAAAACATTAGCACAATGGTGACCAAAATAAAACCGATAATGATGGTGTTGTTTAGGTCCATGAGGGTGGTACGGGTGTACTTGCTTTGATCGCCCGACACGTTGATGGATAGATCTTTAGGAAACTTGTTGGCAAGATGCCCATCGATGATCGTTTTTATTTGATCGGACGCGTCCAGCAGGTTCTGTCCGCTTTTTTTGATCACGTTAAGAGTTAACACATTTTGTCCGTTGAGGCGGGCAAAACTTTCCTGGTCCTTGAACCCCATTTTTACTTCGGCCACATCTTTTAAATGTACCAAACCACCCCCCGATGCGGTGACTATTAGGTTGCTAATGGTTTCTACGTCTTTGAATTCGCCTACTATCCGGATGTTGCGACTCATTCCCTGTACGTCCACGGGACCTCCCGATATGGTAAGGTTTTCACTGGCAACGGCCCTGTCTACGTCGCTGAACGTGAGGTTAAAACTTTGCATTTTGTACATGTCGAGGTTTACCTGTACCTCTTTTTCAAGGGCACCCACAATGTCGACGCGTGTAATTTCTGGCAGTTCTTCGATGCGGTCTTGAAGTTCGTCGGCATATACTTTCAGCTGGTCGAGCGGATAATTACCCGATATGTTGAGGTACATGATCGGTATTTCTGATAGATCTATTTCCATCACATCGGGATCTTGCGGCAAGTCGGTCGGTAAATCTCCTTTTGTCTTGTCAACCGCATCTTTTACCTTTTGTTTGGCTTCGCTTTGGTCTATATCGGTCACAAACTCTACCACAATAGAGCTGATGTCCTGTATGGAATTGCTGCTTATCTTTTTTACCCCGTTGATTGATTTCAGGTTCTTTTCAATAGGGCGTGTTACCAGGTTCTCAATATCCTGGGGTGAAGTACCCGGGTAGACGGTATTGACGATGATGGTCGGAATGACTATTTCAGGGAATTGCTCCTTGGGGATTCGGGTATAACTGGAATAGCCGAAGATCAACAATATGAGTACCAGTACGTAAATACTAGTCTTGTTGTCGATGGACCAGTTGGTTGGCTTAAACTCTTTACTTAATTTTTCCATAATGGTTGCTTGTTGAGGTAAAAGCATGGCTTAAAAGATATAGGGCACACATCAAAGTTGGATCGGCGTCCCGTCGCTGAGGCTTAAATGCCCCACGGAAATAACTTTGTCGCCTTCCGTTAGCCCCGAAATTATTTCGGTGGTACCGTTGTAGCTTCGACCTTGCTGGATGTATTTTTTACGGGCCATCCACTTCCCGTTTTCTTCAACGGCGGCAAACACGAAATCTCCTTTCGAATCGGTTTGTATATAGTTTACAGGGATGCTCACTGTGGATGGGTTTTTATAGTCGGCAATTTTAACTACCGCAATCATGTTGGCCCTGAATTGTTTGTCGCTGCCGGATAACCGGGTTTCTATTTTGAACGAACGGTTTACCGGATTAATATATTTGCTGGCCGATGCGACTGTACTGGCTACTTCGCTTTTTAAATCGGGAAAATAGATGGCTACCGAATCGCCGACATTGATGTTAGGGCCGTAAGCTTCGGCAATGTCTGCTACCACTTTCATTGAATTGAAATTGATGACGGTTGCCACCGGGTATACCGGGGAGACGGCTTGCCCTACTTTTATGGGGAAGTCTTCCAGCGATCCTGCAATGGGCGATTTGATTTTCATGAAATCCACCTGTTCTTCCAAAGCCGCTACGGCCTTTTCCAGGGCTTCCTTTTGCGTTTTGGCCTGCAGATACTGTACTTCCGATCCTATTTTTTGTTCCCACAGCCTACTTTGGCGTTCGTACATTTCTTTAGCCAGATCGTACTGGGCACGGGTTTGCTCCAACGATTTCACGTAAGCAACATCATCGAGTTGGGCCAGTAATTGGCCTTTGGCTATTTGTTGCCCTACTTTGGCATATATACGGGTTACCACCCCGCCCTGCCCTTTGGGATAAACTTGTACGTTTTCTTCCCCATCAAGCTTGCCCTGTATCTCGATGTAGTGTGTGAATGTTCTTTTTGTTATTGTAGCGGTTACGACCTTGATCCCGTTATCCTCGTTTTTTACAATCGACGTGTCGGCGGCGATTTCGCTTTCGAGTTTTGCAACTTCGGCATTAATGGCTTGCTGCTTTTTTTTGAGTTCGATCAGTTTGGTTTGCTTGTCGGGTTGGCAGCCCAGAACCAGTGCGATGGCCAATAGTGCGGACGGTATCTTTGTGATATATGTTTTCATTGTTTTTTCTTTTTAATCTGTTGTTGGGGTTTTATTGTTGCGATGTCAGTCGGTTGAGTTCTGCTTTGGCGTTCAACAGGTTCAGCATGGCTGTGTAATAATTGCCTGTGGAACTCAGGTATTGTGCCTGTACTTGGGTTAAATCGAGGCTCGAGGCGGTTCCCTCTTTTAGTTTAATAACGGTCTTGTCAAAAATTTTGCGGCTTATTTCATTGGTTTGCTTTTGGTTGATGTAGTTGTTGTAAGCCGTTTCATAGTTTAATTTTTGGCTTTCGTATTGAAGGGCCAGGCCGTCGGCCAGCTGCGATTGTGATAATTTGGTTTTTTCAAGTTCCAGCGATGCTTGCTTCACTTTTGCCAAACGTTGGGTGCTGGTAAACAGTGGCAACGTGAGCGACACTCCCAATAAATCTTTTGGGGTAAAGTCCAAGGCCGGTTGCTTGAGTTTCTCCTGGTGCTGGTAAAAGGCGGCAACCGTTGGCAAAAAACTACTTTGTTCACGCCGTAGGTTCAATTTCTGTACCTCCACCTGGTTGGCTACCATTTGGTACTCAATGTTGTCGTTTACCTGAAAATCATTGGACAAAAGTGCAGGTAACCCGGTCACGGCCAGATCTATTCTATCTGTTAATTCGATGGGCTGTGATAGATCCATTCCCATCTGGTATTTCAACATGTTGAGCACGCTTTTTAATTGGCCTTGCATGGAGATTTCAAGGTTATTTAAGCTCTTTAGCGTTAATTCCAACTGGTCTACCTCGGTGTCTTCCACAAAACCTTCTTTCAGCATTGCGCTTAAATCCTGATACGTCTTTTGAGTCAGCTCAACGTTTTGTTTGACAATGGCCAGGTTTTCGGCAAGTACCAGTGCAGTGTAATAACTTGTTTCGACGCTGAGGGCCACATCGAGTTGGTTCTTTTTGTGCAGTTGTTCGGTGATGGTTTTGTAAACCTTGGCCGCTTGAAGTCCCACGATATACTCTCCGCTAAAAATGAGCTGGTTCACTTGAAAGTCGAACGTGGCGTTATCCTGTTCCATAATCGGATATCCCGGGCCCGCAAAGCTGTACGCATACAAGTCGTCGGCCAATTTATACTCGGTATAGCCGCTGGGATAGTTCCCTGCAGGATAGAGAGGCTGGTTGCCTAATCCCGATACGGGAAAACTAAACTCGGGAACCTTGAAAATGTGCTGGTAGTTGGCCGAAAAGTTCACTTGTGGCAAACCGATGGCTGTCGTTTCCTGCACTTTTTTGTGGGCAATCTCCATGTCGAGCCTGGCTGTTTGGATGGTTTTGTTCTGGTTCAGGGCAAGGGTCTTGGCCTCGGCCAGCGAAAGGGGCTGGGGAGTTTTCTCCTGTGCACGCGCCACCACGCTTAGTACTAAAAATACCAAAAGCCATGGTAACGTTGTTTTTCTCTTGTTCGAGTTCATTGGTGGTGAATTGTTTATGGTTTTTGTTTCAGTATCTCTTCCATTCGCTCTATCCCTTTGCAGGTTGCTATTCCTCGAATGTGATAGGTAAACATCTCGGTGAAAAAGTCTTGTGAGAGAAGTTCTTCAGTGGTGAAAATGCAGCTTTCGATGGAACTCTCGAATCGTAAAAGGTTGGTCTTTGATATGATTTCGGTGTTTGCTTCAGGTCGGTAAAGCCCTTCTGTTTTCCCTTTTTCTATATTGGTTTTCCAAGTGTCGTACAAACGTTCGCGTTTGAATTTAAGTACCGAATTAAACAGTGCGGGGTAGTATTTCTTAAGGTCATATTCAGCTACATGGCTGTGTTGTCGGGCAATGAGATCCAGGAACTTGTGGATGAGGTACATTTCTTCTACCGCATCGACTCCTTTGTCCATAATGTCTTTGGCCATCTCGGTACTTTGGGCCAATTTCATTTGGATCACTGCTTCAACCAGTTGCCCTTTATCGGAGAAATATTGGTACAGGGTTTTTTTTGATACTCCCAGTTCACGTGCAACATCGTCCATCGTCACGCTTTTGATCCCGTAACGGAGATAAAGTTCTCCGACGCGTGTGACTATTTCCATCTGCTCTTGGGTCATTTCACAAAGTTTACTGCAAACTTAGGAAACTAATTTTGAATAAATAGTTTCCTTGGTGTAAATATTATCCATGGTTTGCACTTTTTAACGTACATGGATTTTATTTAGAATTGCTGTTTGGTAGATTTTTGCGATGCATGTCAATGAATGATTTGCCGGTCTTGTGATGCCGCAATGTATGTCTTTGTGCGTTTCCGGGATGAATTAAACCTTAAGGGCCGGGGTATTATTTCTAATCGAAAACTTATCTTTGCTTCCCTCCAAAAAGTGTTGTTTTCAAATTACCCAACAAAAACATACCGCATGCAGAATTGGTTTGAATGCAAGGTTCGATATACCAAGATCGACGAAAAAACAGGAAAAGAGAAAAAGGCCAACGAGCCCTATTTGGTCGATGCCGTTTCATTTACCGAAGCAGAGGAACGTATATACCGTGAAATGGAAGCCTACATCAGTGGCGAATTTGTCGTGACCAATATCCGTAAGGCCAATTATACCAATATTTTCCCCAATGAGGATGGTGACCGCTGGTACAAATGCAAGATCACTTTTATGTCCATCGACGAGGCAGCGGGAAAAGAGAAGAAAGTTGCCAACCAAATGTTGGTGCTTGCCTCGGGAGTAAAAGACGCTTGCGATAAAATAGAACAAGGATTGGCCGGCATGACCATTGATTTTGAAATCGTGGCCGTGGCCGAAAGTCCCATTGTGGATTTCTTCCCGTATTTTAGCGATGATGCCGAAGTGGGGGCCAAAGGCAAAAAATTGGCCGAAGAACGTGCCAGGGCCGAAGCCAAAGCACAGGTCGAACATGAAAAGGGACAAGCCATCCTCGACGATGAAGAGGAGGTATATGTGGATGATGAGACAGATGACGAGTCTGACGTTGATGACGAAAAGACGGGGGAAGAGGAATAATTTCTCTTGTTGTAAATTTAAGTTGTAAAGCGCAAAACGGCATAAACCCTTTTTTGCGCTTTTTGATTTAAATGAGGGACAAGATCCTATTGTCGAGTTGTGCCTGGTCGGCCGTGAACGATGCCAGGCCTGCTTCCGTGAGCAGCGAATCGATGGCGTAACGTTTTTCCCCGATCAGCTTTTCCCAGTGTGCATGAACGGGAATCTTGCCGTCGGCTGCGATTTTTTGCATATCGCCAGGAGAAAAGTTAGGGAAGATATCGCCAAAGCCGTTGTCTGTCAGTATTTTTTCCAGTTCCTTGGCCTGTTTGGGTATATGTTTGTCAATGTATAATGCTGTCTTGACCAGCGTGTCGGGTACAGTCCCGAGGGATGCAATGGCAGGTAATAATGCAGGTGCTGGGGCGTATGTGGCCTGCCCCGTTGGCACAATGGCAGGGGCATGGGGGGCATCCAATGAATTTATTCCTTTTTCAGCTACCGAAGGAGGAATGGTGAATACGTCGGAGCCGCTAATGGCCAGCAATTGGCTTGGATGACGCAGGCTGGCCGCTATCAGGCGTGTCGGGGAAAGTTGTTTCTCGCGCAGATGCCAAAGCTGGAGCTGTGTTTGCTCTACCACCGTTTCGGAAAACATGGGAGAAGCCTGTAGTTTATTGCTTTCAATGTATGCTTGCACCCTTCCCATGAACACATTCGTAAAAGCGGGCTTGGCCACAATAGCGGTCAATACGTTTTGTCGGGCACTGAATTGAAGCGTTAGGTTGACAGGGATACCTTTTTCGTGCAGGATGCGGGCACCCAATAGTCCCGATGGGGTAAACGGCACTTTTACGATAAAATTGTCGGGTGAAATGGCATGGAACCTTATGCCGTATGCCACGATTTGATCGACATGATGCGACAGATCTGTGTGCAGTTCCACGCTCACCTTGCATTTATACCGGTGGGCCAGCCTCAATCCATGCAATGCGTTAAGGAAAAAGGCAATTTCACGGATCCGGTGATGCGGGTCCTCGATATGTTTTAGCTCGAGGCTAAGTTCCTGTGCGATTTTATCGTATATGCCCTTTTGGATCTCTTGGTTCAGCAAAGTGTTATTGGTGGTTACGGCTGTCATTGATGAATCCCAAAGTTTGTCAATGGCCTCCATGTCGCCAGTGTCGAGCCAAAGTTCGGTACCACAGTTTGTCAATGCTTTCCATAATTTTCCCGATTGTGCAGGCTGGATGGTTTGATCGAACGATTTTGCCAATCTACCGATCACCCGCCGGTCTTGAATTTCCATGGTCGTAGGTTTAATATTCGTTTATTCAATAACATACAACCTCGTGGTTTGTTCTTTGGAGAAGACAAAAGCCCGGAGGGCAGACTGCTGCGATGTGTTGCCGAAGTAATGATGCATATTTCAGAAATAATATCCTGGTGGTTCGTCGGAGTTGGATTATTAAGAGCTTATTGCTTTATTTAATGTGGCAAATCCATTTTTTGCAATAAACTAAACAAATTCTTGAGCCATGGAAAACGAAATTCTTTCTTCCGAACGTCCCGTTTTGACACTGACGTCCGATGCCGAAAACTTTTTGGTGACTGCCGCGCGTTGGTCTAAATTTCTTGGAATCTTAGGTTTTATCAGTTCAGGTTTGGTGGTAATCAGCGCAATGTTTGTGGGGATGGTGATGACGATGCTTTCGGCATTTGCCGGAGCTGCCGCAATGCCCTTTCCTCCAATCGTTGTTTCACTGGTTTATGTCGTAATAGGGGCTGTTTATTTTTTCGTGGCTTTGTTCCTGTATAAATTTGGATCAAATGCCGGAACGGCACTCAAAACCAGACGCGAATCGTATCTGGAAGATAGTTTGAAATCCTTGAAACTGCATTTTACCATCATGGGCGTATTGGCCATTATTGGACTTAGCTTGATGGTTTTGATGTTTCTTGCTGTAGCTGTTACCATTATAGTTGGTATACCAGGAAGTGGTTTAATGAATTGAACGAAAGCTGTATGCCGGTAGCTCTTTCCTTCAGGGAGGGCCTTGGGGTTTATCTTTTTACTGATTGCATAAACTTGCTTGAAGGAGCGTGCAATTTAGAATTGTTGAACTACTTGTCTGCAAGTCGCTGATTCGTATGTTGGTGTGAATTTTGCTATTTAGAATCATTCTTCTTTATTTATCTAATAAAAGATAAACAGGTTTGGAAATCTTTTATCTGTTTTTTATCTTTGTTCAACAAATAGGGAACAAAAAATAGACAACGTCATGACCACCTTACAATTCAATAACAGCTTACTGGGGTTGCAGGATAAATTACGTTTTTTTGCCCTCAGTTTGACCTCGAACGATGAGGATGCGCACGATCTTCTGCAAGAAACCACGTTGAAAGCGTTGACCTACAGAAGCCAATTTGTGAACAACACAAACTTTAAGGCGTGGGTGTTCACCATCATGAAAAATACGTTCATCAACAATTATCGACGAGACCAAAAAAGCCGCCATACATTTGATGGTAGTGAGGATGCTTTACGTTCGGCCTATAAAAAGAATTATGAGTCTGAAACTCCTGAAGAAGTACAGAACGTAAAAGAACTAACCTTGACCATTGAACGTTTGGACGATGATTTTAAAGTGCCTTTCAAAATGCACACCGAAGGGTTTAAATACAAAGAGATTGCCGAAAAGCTCGATTTGCCCATCGGCACCGTAAAAAGCCGTATCTTTTTTACCCGCAAAAAGTTGCAGGAAATGCTAAAAGATTGAGGTTTGTTCCATGAATCGGGTATGATTCCGATATAATCGTTTTAAGGTTTTGTGAACCGAAGGCTTTTAATTACTTTTAAAGTCTTCGGTTTTTTTGTGGAACAGCCTGGCCTGTCCATTATTAAATTGAACGTAAGCATTCTGTTGCATTTTTAATTGTCGAAAGATATATGAACCAAGCTAAAGCAGGGCGTTACGAAAGGATCATCGTTCAGGTACGCGATTTAATACAGGCTACCGACAATCCCATTTCGCGCATGGCCACCATTAATGCATTGTTGCACCATAAAATGCAATCGTTTTTCTGGACGGGGTTCTACCTTCTTCATCACGGAGAGCTTGTGGTAGGGCCTTATCAGGGGCCGCTGGCATGTTTGAAGCTGAAAAAAAATACAGGTGTTTGCTGGGCTGGGATCAACAATGGCGAAATCGTGGTGGTGCCCGATGTGCACCAGTTTCCCGGCCACATTGCCTGTTCTCCCCTTAGCCGTTCCGAAATCGTGGTGCCGCTACGTGATGCAGGTAACCGGATAATTGGCGTGCTTGATATAGATAGCAAAGATCTGAACGCATTCGACGAAGTGGATCGTACGTATCTTGAAAAATTGGTGGGGATGATTTATGGCTGATGCTCCTTTACATAAGGCTCAGTCCCATCTTTGTGCGTTGGTAACAGGTAGCGGAAAACGTATAGGAAATGCCATTTCGCGCTATTTGGCCCAACGTGGCTACGATGTGGCGCTCCATTACAATCGTTCCGGAACAGAGGCCGAAGAACTGCACGGGCAACTAAAGGCCAGTTACCCCGCGCGAACATTTCCTTTGGTGCAATTCGATCTGGAAGATTGGCAGAACGTAGCGACCATATTCGACCTATTGCCGGCTGGTTTTGGGCGTGTTTCGTTATTGGTGAACAATGCCAGTGTGTTTTTCCCGCAAACACTTTCCCAAACGGGGGGCAAAGATGTGATGCGGAATTTTTCGGTACATTTTTTTGCTCCGTTTATGTTGATGCAGGAATTTCATAAACGGCATGGCGGAGGATTGGTGGTGAATTTATTGGATACCAGGATTGTTTCCAATGAATTTTCACATGCGGCATATTTGTTGTCAAAGAAAACGTTGGCCGAACTGACAAAGATGGCTGCGTTTGAATGGGCGCCCCACACAAGGGTAAACGGCATTGCCCCCGGACCTGTGTTGCCGGCCGTGGGCGCCGCCGGAAAAAATTTTGCCAAAGTCATTGCCGGGTCGCCATTGTCCGAAGCCGTGGACGTAGCCGAGATTACCGAAACTATTGGCTATTTTCTGCATTGCCCGCATATCACAGGGCAAATCGTCCATGTCGATTCGGGAAGCCATCTTACATAGGTCAAAATCCCAACAATCATAGCCATGGCCACAATTCACATTAAAGGATTATTTCTTCGCGCCTATTTGGGCTTTAGCGAGCATGAGCTGGATAAATTGCAGGATGTGGTAATCGACATCAGGATGGAATATGACTCGGTGCATGCCGAAGAGAGCGATGATCCCAACGATGCATTGGATTACAAGCTTATCACCAAAAAAATAGTAACGTTGGTCGAACACGGACATTTCAACCTTATAGAAGCATTGGCGCGCAAAGTATTGAACGTGGTCATGGCCGACGACAGGGTATTGCAGGCTACGGTGGAGATAGCCAAGCCTCATGCGTTGCGTTTTGCCGATAGCGTGCAGGTTGGGTTAACTGCTTTTCGCAATGGAAAATAGTGTAGTCATCTCAATTGGGTCCAATATTAAACCATCGCACAATATTACCAAGGCGTTGGATTTACTTTCCGGACGGGTAATGATAACGGCCAGGGCTCCGCATTTGGTGACCAAGCCCATTGGCATAACCGATCAGCCCGACTTTGTGAACACAATGGTTCGGGTTATTACCGATTTGGCCATGCCCGAACTAAAAGTTTTTTTGAGGGAAGTGGAAAACAGGGTCGGACGTGACAGAAGCCGCCCTAAATTCGGTCCGCGCGAGGTCGACCTTGATGTGTTGGAATGGAACGGAGCAATCGTGGACGACGATTATTATGAGAGGCCTTTCCTTCAAAAATTGTATTCAGAGCTGGTTGAAGGCGCCTGACCATGCATTGTCCAAATGGTTTTGTGTGGATTGTTCCTGAGGTTAACAAAAGGATTTGCTTTTAAAAGCCGTCTAAGGATGGTATGTGTATGGGGTTTTAAGTCCAAATATTAACTTTAGCTTTTGTTAACCATAGTTCTATCCCAATGCAAAATCTACGTACGTTGATGGCTTCTTTGCCTTTTTCCCATGTTCCGCTCGTTTTCGCGGCCTTTGTTATGATGGCTTTTATCCCGTCCGATGATTGGGAAAAGGACGTGATTAAAAAGCTGAAAACTTACCAGGCAATTTATAGGCAGGAAAAACTGTTCGTACAAACCGATAGGCCCATTTATGCGGTGGGGGAGGATTTGTGGTTCAGTGCTTTTTTGCTCGAGGCATCGACCCACTTACCCAATAAATCGGAAAGCGTGCTTTATGTCGAACTGGTAAAGCCATCGGGAACGACCGCTTTAAAGCAAATATTCAAACTGCAAAACGGAAGGGCCTGGGGAAGTATTCCCATTAGCGACAAACTTTCCGGTGGCGAATACCATTTGGTGGCATACACCAATTGGATGCGTAATTTTGGGAGCGAATTTTATTTCCGCAGGAACATAACCGTGGTGAACGACAATGATGTACCTGCCCGTGCCGATACGACGCACCGTGAAATAGAGTCAGGGGGACATCCTTCTTTAATGGCCGCTGACGATGAGAAACTGCTTCTTTCGTTTTTTCCTGAAGGGGGCGATATGGTAGAGGGCGTGAATTGCCGTGTGGCATTTGAAGGTCTTACGCAATTTGGGCGGGCAGCCAGTTTTCAAGGTGCAGTGGTCGATGAAACCGGGCAAACGGTTTGCTCCATTAGTTCCATGTGGGAAGGCAAAGGTTATTTCATGCTCAATCCGCAATCCGGCAAGACGTATCAGGCTGTCGTCGATGGTCCCGATGGAGCCCGGTATACCTATGCATTGCCCCAGGCACGCCGGCAAGGGTTTCATCTGGCTGTTGAAAGTTTTTGGCAAAGTCCGGATTTGTTGGTTTCGGTGTCGAACGTGTCGGAAACGCAAGGCGATGAAGCGATTTTTCTCTTGGGATTGCAGAATGGTGTGCCCAAAGTGGCCATGAAAGGGGTGTTGACAAACGGAGAGTCAACGTTTAAGATCTCTAAAAGCGATTTTACCACCGGAATCGTCCAGCTGACGTTGTTCGATTCAAGGAAAACACCTTGCTGCGAGCGATTGGTGTTCGTAAACAACAACCAACGGCTCAATCTTTCCGTTCATGAAATAAAACTGCCCGGTGGCCCTCGCGGGCAAGCTGAATTTGAGCTTCGTGCGACCGATAAGGATGGCAGACCCGTAATGGGAGACTTCGCCGTATCCGTCACCGATGCGCGGCGCATTCCCGACGCAGCTTATCGATCGGTCGATATGGCACAATATCTGGCGCTGACATCCAACTTACCGGGCAATGTATACGATCCGTCAGAGTGTTTCGATAATTCGCGCAAGGCACAGTTGAAAACCGATTTGCTGATGTTGACCAATGGCTGGCGTCGTTATGATTGGAGGAATGTGTTGGCCGATACCATCCAAGTGCCATCGTACCTCGAAGAACCCGGGATATACGTTCAAGGTCGCTTGTTGCGGAAATCGAATCTTAAGCAAGCGCCTTCCGGTTTGGACGTGACTATGTTCGTGTCGGGTAAGATGCAGGTTTTTTCCGAGAAAACAGGTTCCGGCGGAGATTTTACCTTTTTGCTGCGCGATTTTTACGATACGCTTAACGCCGTGGTGCAAACACGCAACAAGATGAGTGCCAATGCTGATTATGTCATCGATCTAAGCTCGAACCTTAAGTCCAAGCCCGCAGATAATTTCAGCAAGTTGTTTGTTCAAAATTCAGGGAACGAACCCGTTTCTTTTACCCCCGCTGTTGAAGAATCGGGGCTTACCATCGAGAAAGGATCGTTGAAAAACGAATTGGTCCGGGCGTTGAAGACCGATTTTTTTATCGATACCACCGATGTCACCATCGATGAGGTCGTCGTTACCGCCGATCGTTTAAAGTCGGACAAGGAGAAGATCATCGCCATGTACGGCGCTCCCGATTACGGGGTGAACAAGAAGCAAATAGAGAAGATGGTGAAGGATAATCCCTGGCAATACGGGTTGATGAGTATCTTAGGCGATGCCATTCCCGGATTGTATCTGGATTGCAATGCGGTAACCATTGCACAGATGCCCCAAACGAGCGGATTGGGCATAAATTCTTCATGGGAGGTGTCGAATACGGCATCCATCCGATTTAGATTGCTAAACAAAATCCCACACCGCTTTTTTATTTACGTGGACGGGGAAATGGTCGGTGCCACCGATGATAAAGGGGTTCTCAAAAGCATGTTACGGTTGTACTCTATTGAGGAATTGATTTCGATGGATCCCGAAGTGGTGGCGTCGGTGGAACTTACTTTCCCGAAAAAGGGAAAAGACGCGAACTCTTTACAGTCGCAAGCGGCAATGTCGGCGGCTGGCATAACCGATGTGGCCGAAAGTACGGCATCGCAGGCGGATGCGGCGGTTCAGGGCACTTCAGCGGATATGTTGTCGGCTGCCGATGAAACCGCATCGGGAGCCAATGTTTCCTCCATGCCCGAGATTTATACATCGCCCGAAGCTGTGTTGGCCATTTATACGACCAATGGTGCGGGGTTGCGTGCCAAAACCCGTTACAAAGGCATTGTCAACGTAACATTGCAAGGCTTTTCGAGAGTGAAGGAATTCTACCAGCCCAATTACCTGGGCGACAAACCAGACAACGTGCTGGAGGATAAGCGCAATACATTGGCCTGGTTGCCCAGCTTAAAGACCGATTCGCTGGGCACGGCACGCATCTCTTTTTTTACTTCCGATGTGGCCGACCAGTTTCGGTTCGAGGTGAACGGATTGTCGTCTTCCGGTTTGCCGGGATCCCTTGTCCATATGGCACAAGCTTCTGAATTTGCGGGCAGTGGGGTAAATGACGTGCAACCGGAAACGGCACAATCTGCCGCCGGAGTAAATGTGTACGATGCGTTGGGGCGGAACGTATTCAACATACGTTTGCCCGATGGTTCACCGGGTGCGTATGTCAGTGTATCGGCTTTGGGCAAAGAATGGAGCACTTGTACAAATGCCGATGGGTTTTTTGCCATCGATACTGTTAATGTGGTTGCTACCGATAGACTGATGTTCTCTAAAGCGGGGTACAAGACCCGTGTGGCCGATGTGACTTCCTGTGCGGGAAAAGACGTGGTGTTGGAGAGAGTGGATCCTGTACTGTCGGATAAAAGTGTTGCCGAGATAGTGAAACGGATGCAACAAAAGCTGACTGCCAACCGCAACCCCAACAATTTTATCCGTCAGGGCTATTATCGCGAAAGGATTTTGGCCGATGGCCAGTTGATGCAGCTGACCGACTTTGTGTTTGTACAGAAATGGCCGTTGTTATCCAACACGACTGCGTCGATTGACACACGTTTGCAGGCCGGACGAAGGTTCAGCGCCGAGAATTATGCCACGATCATTGGCTTTGAGCCCCAAAACAAGTACAACGATGCGGTTCCCTTGCTGGATCCGGTTTATTCCAGGTTATCGTTTGTTGATCAAAATTTTGTCAAGTACTACGACTATAAACTCGACGGGATGGTCGATTTTCAGGGAAGGCCGATGTATCTCTTGTCGTTCGACCAGACCGACAAGACCCAATGGGTATTTTATTCTGGGCAACTATTGGTCGATTCTGCCACATACGGTATTGCGTGGGCCCGTTGGAAAGTGAGCCCAAAAGCGCAACAATGGTTAATGCCTGATATTTACCTGGCCGTGGGCGGTGACCAATCGACCTTTAAAGTGCTTTACGAACACAATGAAATTACTTACGGGTTCAACGGGGAGTTTTGGGTGCCCCAAAGTGCCCTGGCAATAATCGACTTTTCACAAAAGAACCAAAAAGGAGGATACTTGCGAGAAATGGTTTGGTCCGTTGCCGATGCCCAATCCCATAAATTAAAAAGATTGGATATCGGGCAGATGAAGTACCGGAACATGTTGGTGAAGCAGCCTGCCTATAATCCGCAGAGATGGCGGAAACCATGGTTTTTGTTGCCCGATAGCCTTATTAGTGGCCAAATAAAATATCTCAACGAGGTTACGGTCTATTCCGTGCCCGATGGGAATTGAAATGATGATCAGCCTTTTCTGGACCATGGCTTGTAAAAACGTATGGACGGGCAGGGGAGCTGTCGAAAAATCGGATGTCGGGTATGTTTCCAAACTGATGGAATTTTTTTAATTTGGCTTAAAAAAATGGCTTCACGATACCTGACATTACCCATTGAAGGAGGGAAATATTATCATGTTTTCAAGCAAAGCTCGTACAATGGCCCTATATTCTTTACCGAAGCTAATTATCAACTCTTTTTAAAACGTTTTCAGGTCGTACTGGGCAACATGGTCGATTTGCTGGCCTTTTGCTTGTTGCCCGACCGTTTCCATTTGGTGTTTTATGCCCGTGAAGTCATCTTGATCAAAGATGAATATGTCGATCATCCCGGTGACGTTGGGCATTTCATCTCCGAAAACCTCCGGAAGTTGTTCAATACTTATGGCTTGGCCATTATTAAGCAGGAAGCCATGCCCCAGGAGACAGTGTTGCTGGATCAGAATTTTTTCAGGTGTGGCTTGGAAACCGATGACCGGATCAGACAGACCATTGCCCTGGTGCACCGGTATGCCGAGCAATATGGGCAAGCAGCTGCTTTGGGGGCATTTTCGAGTTATTCTGCCATTCTGGCAAAGGGTAAGTCGGTGGTTGAGAAGGATGCGGTTTTTGCGCTTTTTGGCGACAAAGCGCATTTTGAATCGTTCGATTATAAGGGACAGGTGCTCGGTCCCGATGTTTTTCCTCTGCTTGGGGGCATCGAATGATTTTTGTCCCGGTAAGACCGTCCCCTGATGTAAAAACTCCTTTTATTTACTGTATCCGGCCAGGCATTCAATCACAGGTCGTGCCCTTTTGTTTTTTGCCGGTCACAAAGTTCCTGCGGGAGCTAGGCCTGGCTAGGTGTGCCCATGTTGTCCGGTAAACATGTTTCGTTTTGCCTTCACAATAGAATAATATCTGGGGGTAAAGCGGCGTGCGTTTTTTGTATGATCGATGGGCGAAAACGCTGGTTTGTTTTAGCATATCGGTTTGGAACGTTGTCTCTTTGTGGAAACAGGTGCCGGGAAGTTGGGCGGGACAGTCACCATATTCTTTCTGAAAATGACTTTTCCTGGTGTGTACCATGTGGGCAGGTACAGAAAGCACACCGGTTTATTGTGACATCCATCCCCCGATCCCGGGATTTCTTATTTCGAAAGTTCTGTTGGCGTCGATTGGCGGATATTGGGACATTTCAAAACGGGCGCAGGGAACGTTTCCGGGAGGGAGTTTCCGCCACATGGGACAATAAAGCCTGGCAATGGGGCAAGTGCCGGGTTGTGCCGGTGATCGATTGTTGTTTGATTTTATTTATTAATTTATAAATAAAATTCAGTTATTAATTTATAAAGTTTATATTTGCATTGATTAATGTGATTCATGGATGAAAAAACTACCGATTCTTTGTCCCAGTTGTGCTTCGGGATTGCACGTGCAATCACTGGTGTGCGGTGCGTGCGGCACGGCCATTAACGGCACGTTCGATCTGCCGGTCCTGGCGAAGCTTGAGCCTAAGGAGCAACAAATTGTGCTTGATTTTGTGCTGAGTAGCGGAAGCCTGAAACAAATGGCCCAAAAAATGGGGGTGAGTTACCCTACCGTAAGGAATATGTTGGACGATTTGATTCTTAAACTTGAAAAACAGAGCCATGGGAAAGAAGCTTGAACTTTTTATAAATCCGTTCTTTTATGTGGCCGGGTGGCAATCTTTTGCCATTGGCATGGCAGTTGCGTTGGGCACGGCTCTGGTGGCAGGTTTTAGCGGAACCTATTTCCCCGATGTGCTTTCGGTCAAGGTCGGTGTCCGTTTACCGTTTGGGGCTTTGATGGTGCAATGGTGCATCAACTGGGGCATAGTCTCGTTGCTGATGTACGTGGCAGGGCTTATTTTTTCGAACTCGCGTCCAAGGTTCATCGACGTGTTCGGGACCCAGGGCATGGCCCGCTTGCCTTATTTCTTTGCCGCATTTCTCCCTTTTGTGCCTGCCATGGAAAAACTGGGAAAAATGTTGGTGGGCAAACATCTTGGCGTGGGAGAGACAGTGTCCATGTCGGTGGGAGAAACCACGTTGGCCATTGCCCAAATCATCCTTACCATTGCATTTACCGTGTGGATGGTGGCCTGGATGTACCGTGCGTTTTCGGTGTCGGTAAACCTGAAAGGCGGAAAAGCCGTGGGCATATTTGTCGGCGTGTTGGTCATATCCGTGCTTGTAACCATGGGAATCTCCTGGTACTTATGGATGGAGCACATGGTCGTGACCGATGTGTGGCAGGCACCCTTGCGTGACCGATAGGGGCGTGATGGACGCGAACGGCAATTTCCGCATGATAATTTATCCGACAATGAAAACATTATTTATTTCGATGGGGCTGCTGTTCGGCTCTTTGGCGTCAATGGCCCAAACAGATGGGAACCAGATATTCGTGGAAGATGAGGTGGTATTACAGACCGGAACCGGCGAAATCTCGGGAACCTTAACGGTGCCTGTGCGTCCCGGGGTGTCCACGGTGGTGTTGATCGTGGCGGGGTCGGGACCAACCGACCGCAACTGCAATTCGCCGCAGGGCATCCATACCAATGCTTATAAAATGTTGGCGGAAGGGTTTGCAATGCACGGGATAGCCTCGTTGAGGTACGACAAACGGGGAATCGGCAAAAGCCAAAGTGCCGGTATCAAAGAGAGTGATTTGAGATTTGACGATTATGTGGACGACGTGGCCGGATGGGTATCTTTTCTAAAGGGCGATAAACGTTTCGCAAAGGTTGTTTTGTTGGGCCATAGCGAAGGATCACTCCTTTGCATTCTGGCGGCGCAACGCGCCGGTGTCGCCGGTGTGGTGTCGGTAGCGGGTGCGGGAAGGGGCATTGACCGGATATTGCGCGAACAGCTGAGGCCCAAGTTGCCTGCCGAACTGTTTGCCCAGGCCGGTAATGTGATTGACAGTTTGTTGCAGGAACGTACCGTGGCATCCGTCAATCCCATGTTGGCCGCTCTGTTCCGGGCATCCGTACAGCCTTACCTGATTTCGTGGATGAAGTATGACCCTGCGGTCGAGATCGCCAAACTGTCCGTTCCCACGCTGATTGTGCAAGGGACGCTGGATATGCAGGTTCCCGTGGAGGATGCAAAATTGCTATCGGCCGCCAAACCCGGTGCCACGCTGTTGATGTTCGAAAACATGAACCACGTGCTAAAAGAGTGCGACAAGGAGCCCGCATCCAATCTGGCCACTTATCGTCAACCCGATTTGCCTTTGCAGGAAGGACTTGTCGATGCGATTGCCGGTTTTTTAAAATCGATCGGTTAATGTCCCGTCCATTGGATTGTCCCGTTGGCATTCCTTTTACGGTTTACCGAAAATGAACGATCCAGGGATCTTTTTCCCATAAAACATTCATGCTTCCTATTGGCGGCATACAAGGACGTAACCGACAGGCATGGATGTTCCTTTGAACAACTCGTTATAAATTTCCAGACAGATGAAACGAACACAAATTGGATGGGTGTTTTTGGCCGTGATGCCAGGCCTGATGGCCCTGATATGGTTTATCAATCCCGATAAGGCATCCCTCTGGCCCATGTGGGCAATCGGAGGATTGGTATTGTTGCTGTGTTACAAGCTCACCGTCACGATCGACGACAAGTACGTGCGTTTTTCGTTCGGCATTGGGCTTATACGCGGGAAGTATGCACTGGATGAGGTGGTGAATTGTAGGCCCGTTTCGTACGTGGCTTTGGGATGGGGGATCCGTTACCGGCCCGGTGCGGTACTTTACAACGTATCGGGCAATAAGGCCATCGAGCTTACCTTGCGCGGTCGCTACCGCAAGGTCTGGATCGGTTCCGACGATCCAAAGGTGTTGGCCGATTACATCAATGGAAAGATCGCCAAACCGGAGTAAGGTGGCTGGATCATCGGACCGGATTGTCCGGATTGATCGATTTTAAGTGCTTTTTGAACGTTTTGATATCCGCCATGGTCGATGCGATTTCATTGCGAAGCCTGGCATTACGTGCCGATAATTGAAGGGATATATATTCCAGCTTCTGCTGTTGTTCCAATTCGGTACCGGATGTCAGGTGAAACAAGAACCGGGTGGAGGCCCCGTTTTTCATGTCATCTATTTGACGCTGGAGATCGGCGGCCTGTTTTTTTAGCATGGTTGCGTAACGCTGGAGCTTGTCCCCGTCCGGTTGGCCGGGTCCCAACAGCCGTTCATCGTTTATATGCCGTTGGTGCAGGTGCAGCAGTCCGAAAAGATCCTGCTGGTCGTAAGCTTCGGTGACCTGTTTCATCAGTTCCGTTTTCTCCGATTGTAACTGTTCGTTGCGCTCAAGGTCGGGATGGAGTTTCTTGGCCAAATCGGTGAACAACTGTTTGGTCGTTCTTTTTAGCTCGGGCATGTCGGCCATTTTCCCGTTGGGGTGCGTTCCCCCTCCATGTTTTTTATTGTTTTCTGGTTGGCGGAAATGTGTGGCGGGCTTTTTCATTGTGCAGCCACTTTTTCGCCGATGGTCCAGTTTTGCCATCAAATCGGACAGTCCGGGATCGTTTGGGGCAAATGCCAATCCTTCCTCAATGGCATGGGAGATCACCAGTTCCAGCTTCTCTGCTTCGGGAAGCGACAGGTTGGGGTTTTCCAGCCAGTCCCACAAGCTGGACGCGTAAGCTCTTTGCAATTGTGCATACCCGGTGTGCAAGGGGGCTATTCTTTCCGCATAGACCTTTTTCCCCGTCTCGATCCTGGTGCGGTACCTGGCAAGCTCCTTCCGCTTTTTGTCGATCAGGGCCAATAGTTTGTGAAAAGCCTCCCTGCTTTTTTGCAGGTTATTCTGCGGGTTTGTTTTTCGGATGTTCGTCATGCGCAAAGTATTCCCGGTGTAAAGGTAACGGTTCCGGAGCTTTAAACGTGGCCGGCAATCAAAGTCAGATGGCGAAATAAGCCAACCTAACGATGTTTTTTGCATCTTTATGGAACATAAACCAACCCTGCGTGTATGGAACTTTTACTGCTGATAGTTTTAGTGGCGGCCTTTATCTGGCTCCGCAGCCTGATTGTGGAAGGATTCAGGAAGCAACAGCTTTATTCCGAATGGCTCAAACGCGACGTGGACGAGTTGCGCGATAAAATCGAAAAGATGCAAGCGGGGCCGATACATCAACCTTCGCCCGATGCAAAGGCCGATGCCGTGCCGTTGGCCGTTAAAGATAAGGTCGTCCAAACGATGGCGGCGGCGCCAGTGCCCGAAGTCACGGAACCGGAAGCCACGGAAGTGCCCGAAAAGCCATGGAGGGTGCAGCCGGCCCCTTCGCCCGGTGTTTCCGTGCCGCGTCCCAAACCTGTGCCCGGGCCCGCTGCAAGGCCGAAAGCTACGTTCTTTGAGCGGCATCCCGATTTTGAAAAGTTTGTGGGCGAAAACCTCATCAATAAAATAGGTATTGCCATATTGGTATTGGGCATTGGCTTTTTTGTAAAATACGCCATCGACCAGGAATGGATTAACGAAGTAGGCCGCATGGCCATCGGCATACTGAGCGGCGGTGCGCTCATCGGCGTGGCGCACCGGTTACGGAAAACGTTTACCGCCTTCAGTTCCGTGCTCATTGGCGGCGGGCTGTCGGTGCTCTATTTCTCCATTGGCATTGGTTTTCACGATTACCATTTGTTGTCGCAAACGGCCGCATTTGCCGTCATGGTGGTCATTACCGCGTTTGCGGTGGTGTTGTCGGTGTTGTACGACCGGAAAGAACTGGCCGTGATCGCGCTGGTGGGCGGTTTCGGTACGCCGTTTTTTGTCAGTTCGGGCGAGGGGAGCTACGTGGTGTTGTTTTCCTATCTCCTGATACTGAACGTGGGCATGACCATCCTCTCGGTGCAGAAGAAATGGGGCCTTGTGAACGTACTGAGCTACATCTTTACCTTGTTGATCTACGGTGGCTGGCTGGGCGGCAAGGCCATGGGTGACGACGCCCCGTTTGCGGGCGCATTGCTGTTCGGCACGTTATTTTATCTGCTGTTTTTTGCCATGAACGTGGGGTATAACATCAAACACAAGCACCCGTTCAGGGCGTTGGACATAAGTATGCTGGTCAGCAACTCGTTTTTCTATTTCGTGGCGGGCATGGTTTGCCTGTCGAACATCCACGATGGGATGTTCCGCGGATTGTTTACCGTGGCGCTGGGCGTGTTCAACTATGTGTTTGCCCAACTGGTTTACCGCAACCATCAGGTAGACCGCAACTTGTTTTACCTGTTGGTGGGATTGGTGCTTACGTTCATCAGCCTGGCCGCGCCCATCCAATTGAAAGGCAACTACATTACCCTGTTTTGGGCCGCTGAAGGGGTGTTGCTGCTTTGGCTGTCGCAAAAATCGGGCATTGAACTTATCAAAAAGTCATCGTTGCTGGTGTTGGCGCTGATGGTCGTGAGCCTGCTCATGGACTGGTCAGATCTTTATGGGGGCAATGACATACTGAAACCTTTGGCCAACCAGGCATTTGTTGCGTCGATGGTGGCCGTGGCGTCGATAGGATTGTACCGTCGGCTGGCCAGTATTGAAAAAACAGACTTCTTTCTGACGTCATGGGCCTGGAAGAACCGGCCGGTGAAACTGGTGCTGGGTATTGCATTGGTGCTGGGACTTTATTTTGGGCTTTACCTTGAGCTGAGGCATCAGCTTTGGACGTATGTCGATTTTGTTTCGGCACACAGGATCGTTTTGGCTGCCTATACGTTATTGTTCGTAGGAACGATGTTTTTTGTCCATCGCCGGCACAAACAGACAGGGTTGTCATGGGCATTCCTGCTGGTGGGCATCGTGTTGTTCCTCTGTTATTTGTGGGCGTTCAATCCCTCGCTCATTGTGTTGCGCAACGCCGCGCTCGACCAATACGGTGACGCTGCGTGGGCCTTCCACCTCCATGCATTTGTGGCCCTGGCAACCATTTATGTGGTCTATGTGGCGGCCAGGCGCGCCCAATGGTTGCTGGAGTCGGCCAACCGGAAGCCCGACTTGGTCTGCTGGCTGTCCGCGGCTGCCGTGGTATTCGTCCTTAGTGCGGAATTGGACCATGTGGCGATGTGGCTGCTTTACCAATCGCCCGAACAAAGCTATGACCTGATAAGGCAAACCCACAAATTCGGGTATCCCATCCTTTGGGGCATATTGTCGTTTGCCCTGATGGTGTACGGCATGAAACGGAAAATACGGCTGTTCCGCATCATTTCCCTGTCGCTCTTTGGGCTTATTATCCTCAAGCTGTTCCTTGTCGATGTGTGGGGAATGAGCAAAGTGGGCAAGATTGCCGCGTTCGTATCGTTGGGCGTGTTGCTGTTGGTCGTGTCGTTCCTTTATCAAAAGCTCAAGGGATTGTTGGCCGATGGGAAAGGCGTCCAAAACGATGCGGATTAAGATGTAAAAACTTTTGGGGCATGACGTCTGGATACTTATTTGTGGGGCGGCGGAATGCATGGCGTTTCGGACCGGACGGCGGGGCAATGGGGATGGGGAGCAAAAGCCCGCCGTCTTTTGGGTAAAAGCTCCCGGCCTTTTACCCGAAAGCCCGCCGGCTTTTACCCAAAAGCCCGAGGGCTTTTTAAATTTGCCCGGTAATCTTTTTTTAAAAGCCCTCGGGCTTTTGCCCTTTTGTCTTATTGCTTGTGTTTGGGTATCTTTTGGGCCAATATCCGAAGGAGGTTTTGGGCGGCTCCGTACCTTTGCAAAGTTGCCCGAAACGGAGTTGTATCCTGGCAAAGCTGCCTGGTTCGCTAAAAAGCGACGGGAAAGGGATTTGAAAACCAGTGTTTTTGTTTAAATGTAAACAGCTATGATGTCGATGCTAAAATATTACGTGTCTTTGGCCCTGGCCGGAGTGTCTGCGTTGGCCTTTGCCCAGCACTTTAAATTCCAGGCCGGGGTAAATCCCGTGGATGAAGACGGGTTTTACCGCATTGTACTTACCCCCCGATTGGTTGGGTTGTCGCAACCCGATTTCTCCGATTTGAGGATTTTCGATGCAAAGAATGTCGAAGTGCCCTACTGGATCGATACGGAGACGCGGCGGCACATTTCGGCCCAATTCACCGAATATCCCATCCTGTCGCGCACATGGGCCGATTCCACCACCGTCCTCGTCCTGCACAATGCGTTGCGGCAGCGCATCGACAATCTGAGCCTGTTTATTGCCAATGCCGATGTGCAAAAGCAGCTCCGGTTGACGGGCAGCAACGACCGGCAGGTGTGGTATTCGGTAAAGGAATCGGATTGGGTGCGCCCCGTGGGGGATGGAAAAACGGTGGCCGAACTCAAGGTCGTGAACTTCCCGCTGGTCGATTACGAATTTGTGCGGATTGAAATCGATGACCGCCGTTCAAGCCCCATTCATGTGCAAAAGGCCGGATATTATGTGTCGGAAAGCAGCCCGGGCAGCTATGTGCCGCTCAACGCCACGTGGGTACAGGCAGATAGTGCGGCCGCCCGCACATCGTGGTTGAGCGTGGCGTTCGACGGCTTTATGGTGGTCGACAACGTGAAACTGGAAGTCGTATCGCCCGCCCTCTACCTGCGTCAAGCCAATGTGTACGCCGGTGACGACGAAAAACGGCTGGATTTTGTGGCCACGGTGGAGCTGAAATCGGACAGGCCCATCGACATTGAACTGCCGTCGGTACGGACGGCAAAGTTGGTGCTGGAAGTGTTTAACCACGACAACCCGCCGTTAAAGATATCCCGTGCCGAAGCATTCATGTTGAAACGCCATTGTGTGGCGCAGCTTACCGGCGGCGAAACCTACCATTTACGGTTCGGCGACGCAAAACGGCAGATGCCGCATTACGATATTGCTTATTTCCGGGGCCAGGTACCGGCCAATGCCACGGAAATTGCCCATTTGGGCATCGAACGGGAAGCTGACCGGCCGTCCCCGCCAACGCCATGGTATGCCGATTCGCGGGTAATATGGGGCGCGATCCTATCGGTAGTGGCTTTATTGGGCTATTTGACGTGGACCATGGTGAAAAGGCCTCCCCAATCCCCTCCAACGGAAAGGTGAAAACATAAAGGCACAGGGCAGATAAAGCCCTGTGCCTTTGTATTCCTGTGTTTGCCGGATTTTATTCCCTGCTGTCGGTAATGGCCAGCACTTCGATGACCACATAATTGCTCATGCCGCGCCAGGCCAAAGGATGCAAATATTCCTTGTAACGAAGTTCCACGAACTTGCCGCCCGCACGTTCCAGTTGCACGGCAATGCTGTCGTTGGCCACGCTAAAATCGAATTCGTTGTTTTGGATGGCGCCCGGCGTACTGCTTTTTATGCCCGTTTGTATCAGGCGGCCTTCCCATGTTTTGAACACGTATCCTTTTTTGACGATGAAGTTCAGGTTCCCGGCCTTGACGCCTTCGCCGAACACGAAAAAGTAGCGCCACCAAATGGCAATGGCCAATGCCGCCACGATGGCCAGCGCCGTGTACCTTAATATCTTTTTCTTCATTGGAGATGAGGTTGATGACTTTTGTTTGCGAAGGAGATGGTCATTTATCGAACTTCGACTTCACTTCCGAAAACGTCTGCTTGAGGTTGTCCCATATCGATTCGGCGCCATCTTTGATCGATTCCCAGGCTTCTTCGCTGGAATTGGCCAGTTCGTTCAGTTTGCTTTTTGCATTGGCCATTTTTCCTTCCAGCACATCCACTTGTTGCGATAGCTCGGCTTTCGCATCGATGCCGGCCAGTTTGGCCTTTGCTTTCAACACATCGAGTTCTGCCTTCCAGACCTCGAGCTGTGCCTCGATTTTCTGTTGGTAAATTTCTTTTGAGCCCATGTTTCTTTTTCGTTTGGTAAAGGTGCAATTTCCGAAATAATTGCGAATAGGACAATACATAAAACACGGGGACCACAAAAGAAAACCGTGCCTTGGAGCTAAAAAAACGAAGAGGCGAAAGGCTTTGGGATAAAAAGAACGTAAGAGAACAAATTTCTAAACCATCTTTTTTAGTCTGATCTACCGGTCTAACATCTAACCATCTTCTTCTCTTGCATCATTGGCTTACCCTAAGGGTTGCTTCGGTATGACCTCCCCTAACCCCTCCGAAGGAGGGGAACCGGAAGATACACTGCACGCAAGAGGGGACGGGGGAGGTCAAATGGGTTCAAAATTTCATGCTCAAAAGCTGGCGCAGATTTGCATTTCGTGGCATAATCTGGTTCTTTTCATTGGTATGACCTCCCCTAACCCCTCCGAAGGAGGGGAACCAGAAGATGCACTGCACGTTATGGCACCCTTCCTTCGGAGGGAGCGGGGAGGCCGTTCACTTCGTCAGCCGGGCAATGCCCTCCTTCAGCGATTCGATTTTGCTTTCGGCATCGGCCTTCTTTTGGAATTCTTTGTCCACCACATCTTTGGGGGCACTGGACACAAAGCGCTCGTTGCTTAGTTTCTTCATCACCGATGCAAGGAACCCTTCCTGGTACCTGAGTTCCTCGCGCATTCTGGTCAGTTCGGCCTCCACGTCGATGAAACCGCCCACGGGCACAAAATATTCGGTGGTCTTGACAAGGAACGATACGGCGCCGTCGGGCTTATCCTGTACCTGTTCAATGGCAGTGAGGTTGTTCAGTTTCATTAACACTGCGTCCAGTTGGTTGCGGTACGCTTCGCCGTTGGCCATTGCCATGAGGTTGAGCGGCTCTTTGGGGGCAATGTTCTTTTCGGTGCGCACGTTGCGGATGCCCGAGGTCACTTCTTTCATCAGTTCAAACTGCTCCAGCAGCTCTTTGCTGTAACTGCCGCCGGCAGGCCATGCCGATACCATGACGGAGTCCCCATCGCGGCGGTTTTCCATCTGTTGCCACAGATCTTCGCTGATGAACGGCATGAACGGATGGATGAGCTTCAGCAACTGCTCAAAATAGCCCATGGTGGCATTGTAGGTTTTGGCGTCCATGGGTTGCAGATAACCGGGCTTGACGATTTCGAGGTACCAGCTTGAGAACTCTTGCCAGAACACGGTGTAGATGGTCATCAACGCATCCGAGATACGGTATTTCTCAAAATGGTCGTTCATCGTCTCCACCGTTTCGTTCAGTTTATGGCCAAACCACTCCACGGCCAGCGCCGCATTTTGTGGCTGGTCGATGGCGACGTCCACCTGCTGGTTTTTCACCAAACGGAACGCATTCCATATTTTGTTGGCGAAGTTGCGGCCCTGTTCCGGCAAACTTTCGTCGAAACGGAGGTCGCCGCCCGCGGGCGAACAGAGCAACATGCCCACCCGTACGCCGTCGGCGCCGAACTTGTCGATGAGGTCGAGCGGGTCGGGGCTGTTGCCCAGCGACTTCGACATTTTGCGGCCTATCTTGTCACGCACCATTCCGGTAAAATAGACGTTTTTGAACGGATAGGTTCCCTTAAATTCATAGCCTGCCATGATCATGCGCGCCACCCAGAAGAAGATGATGTCGTGCCCCGTCACCAGGTCGTTGGTGGGGTAGTAATAATCGATTTCCTTTTGGCTGTTGAACCCGTCGAAGACCGTAATCGGCCACAGCCACGATGACGCCCAGGTGTCGAGCACGTCCTCGTCCTGGCACAGGTCGGCCAGGGACAGGCCGGTATTGCCCGTTTGCGCTTTGGCCAGTTCCAATGCCTGTGCACCGGTTTCGGCCACCACGTAACTGCCGTCGGCCAGATAGTAAACGGGAATACGGTGTCCCCACCAGAGCTGGCGCGAGATGCACCAGTCCTTCACGTTTTCCATCCAGTGGCGGTACAGGTTTTTGAATTTGGCAGGGTGGAACACCACTTCGTCGTTCATTACCGCATCGAGGGCGGGCTTGGCCAGATCGCTCATTTTAAGGAACCACTGGGTGCTCAGCTTTGGTTCGATCACCACGTCGGTGCGTTCCGAAAAGCCCACCTTGTTGGTGTAATCCTCCATCCTGGCCAAATGTCCTGCCGCCTGCAGGTCAACAGCTATCTGGTCGCGTACGGCAAAACGATCCTGGCCCACATAAAGGCCTGCTTTTTCACTCAAGGTACCGTCGTCGTTCAATATATCGATGCTCTCGAGGTGAAAGCGCATGCCAATCTCATAGTCGTTGATGTCATGTGCAGGGGTGATTTTCAGGCAGCCCGTCCCGAATTCCATGTCCACGTACTCATCCATGATAACGGGGATGCTACGATTCACCAGCGGCACGATAACGCGTTTTCCTTTGAGGTGTTTGAACCGTTCGTCGTTGGGGTTTACGCACACGGCCGTATCGCCCAGGATGGTTTCGGGGCGGGTAGTCGCAATGGTCACCACGTCGGTGCTGCCTTCAATTTGGTAGCTGATGTAATAAAGTTTCGATTGGACCTCTTTGTAGATCACTTCCTCGTCGCTCAATGCCGTTTTGGCTTTGGGGTCCCAATTCACCATACGGATGCCGCGGTAGATGGCCCCTTTGTTGTAAAGGTCCACAAAGGTTTTGATGACGCCCTGGCTGCGCACTTCGTCCATGGTAAAGCAAGTACGGTCCCAATCGCACGACGCGCCGAGTTTTTTCAATTGTTCAAGGATGATGCCGCCGTGCTTGTGCGTCCATTCCCATGCATGGCCCAGGAAACTCGTCGCGTGTGAGCGATGTTTTTTCGATGCCCTGTTCGCGCAACTTGTTCACCACTTTGGCTTCGGTGGCAATGGAGGCATGGTCGGTTCCCGGCACCCAGCAGGCATTTTTGCCCAGCATGCGGGCACGGCGTACCAAAATATCCTGGATGGTGTTGTTGAGCATGTGTCCCATGTGCAGCACACCCGTGACGTTCGGCGGCGGGATGACAATGGTATAAGGCTCGCGATGGTCGGGCTTCGAACGGAAGAAGCCTTTGCCCATCCAGTATTGGTACCATTTGCTTTCGGATGCCGATGGGTTGTATTTGCCGGAGTTGTCCATATGAAATTGCCTGAGTGCCTATATGCCTGAGTGCCTAGTGGGTATACCATTTAGGATTGGGCATTGGCATGATTAATTTGATTGACTTGAAATTAGGGTGCAAAAATAGGAAAATTGTGGCTGCGATGAGGGGGAGGACCCAAAAAAGTCAGTGTTGGCCGCCCTGTTTTCCAAACTTAGTGCAGATTGTGCCCGGGAAGGTTTGCACGTTTTATTTTAAGGGTAATCTGTTTTTCGTACTGTCTTGGATGGCCTCAACTTAAAAACTCCATGTCAGCTTCACGCCCCAACTGTGGTATTTTTCGTTTTCGAACGCCGCCACGACCGACGCTTCGCCCAGCAGGAAAATGCGCGACAGCCCGTAACCGATTTCGGTGTGGCTGTTGCGCCCATGCACCGTTAAATGGCGGAGATAAAGGTTTTCGTTCCACAGGCGGTTACTGAAAAAGGGCAGGTACTTGAGCGCCAGAAAGGGCGTGCTGTAAGCCAAATGTCCCTGGATGTATTGGCGGTTGGTGTGGAACCGGTAATTAGGGAGCAGCGCAAACGCATGGGACATGGGTTTGAACTCGATGTCGGTATCGAATGTGGCAAATGCTTTAAATGCCGAAAAGTGCATACGGTCACGTTGCAAAAAGCCGCCGCCGTTTACCATGTAATCGATGGACGACAGCCCAACGGCCTTCTGTTGTTTGATGGTGGCTTCAAGCTGCATCCATCGGGCATCACTGCCAAACAGGTTCGGGATTCCCTGTTGCCACGTCAGCCCGAAGGTGGGCCAGTCGGTACGGACCATTGTTTTTTGGCCTTTGACGATGCGGTAATAATATTTTGGCGTGTATTCGATGGTGCTCCCGTAAGTAAACTGGTTCTGGTGCGCCATATTGGCCGGGCCGGCCAATGGGTTGACCGGCGTGTTGGGCCTATAGGGCGTGTGGCGTTTGTAAAACGAAAAGCCGGTGTGGTTGTCCAACGGCGACATTCGTTGGTAGTTCGCCTCCACGGTCAGGCGCAGGCCGTTGGCCAGATCGATGCCGTTGGATACGTCGATGTAGGTACGTTCAAAGAACGATCGGAAGCTTTCCTTCAGTAACAGGTTGTAACCCATGTGGACCAGGCCTGTCGGGCGGTTGTCGCGGTTGTAATCGGTGGTTTGGCGGCCGATGCTTCCGCTGAACGTCCCACGCCTTACGGGCGAGTAACTGAAGGCCACGTCAAGCTGGCCCAGCCAGCGGTCACGGGCGATGGCATAGCCAACCCCGGGCGATAGTTTTAGCGAACGTAACGAATCGATGCGTGGTTGCACGGAGCCTTTTAGACTGTACGTCCAACCATCAACGGGGTTAAATCCTACGTTCGATGGGCCGGCGAATCCTTTCCACCCGAACTTGGCCCTGGATTGGGGGGCAGTCCAATGGTGCCCGAAAAGCACCGGAGAGACATGCTTGCCAAAAAACGATTTGCTTTTCTGTTTGGCTGTGTCAGGGGTATTTGCCACAGATGCCAGTTTGGTGCTGTCGGCCTTTTGGTAGCTTGCCAGTTCGTCGGCCGTTAGGGGGATCGGGCGGATGGCGTTCCAATACGCCGTGTCGCGTTGTGCGGTGTCCTGTTTGGGCGCAAAACGGTAGTTATCAACAATTTCCATCGATGTGTCCTTGGTTGCCGACGACTTTTTCTCTTTTTCCATTAGCCGGATGATGGTGGCCATGTCCCGGTTGGTGGGGTTCTCTTTGGCCATCACCGTTTCCAGCTTCTTTTGTGCCTTGCTGGGTTGCCCGGCCGGGGCGGGATCGGCCAGTGCCGGTTCTTCGGGTTTTTTGACCCATGCGGGTGCTTTCAGGTTGTTGTCGGGGGTCACCGTCAGGTATCTGACCGACCCTGCATACGTGGCATCGGCCTTGGTTCCCATAATGGAAACCTCCAGATCGAAATGATGTGTGGCAGGCATCCAGATCCCGTCCCTGACAGGGGTGTAAACCTGCCGTATGCGGATATCGCCCCAAAATGCATGGTTGGTCAGATCGACCGAATGGATGCACCAAAGGCCTTCGATGATGTACAGGTAACCGCCCAGCAGTTGCTGGCTTTTGCGTTTGGGGACCACTTTTATTTTATTGACGGTGAGCGGGCCGTCGTCAAAAAAGCCTTCGTAACGGAATTGATAATGGCTAAATGCGTTGGGCGATAACGGGGTGATGATTTTCCCGATTTGGGCGTCGTAAAGGCTGGCATTGATGTAGCCCATGGGATCATTCCCTTCGTCGGCCGGGGGAAGCGAACTGCGCGAACTGACCACGGTATGCGTGTACTTATCGGGCTGTTCAAAGCTTATTTTATTTATCGATTCGGCCGTGTAACATTGTCCTTCCTCAATTTTTTGACCGTTCACTTCCATGCGCTTCCGGATAAAGGCAGGAATTTTCCTGGCAATAAACGATGCCTTGATGTACACTTCGGATGTGAAATCCAACACCTGCTTTTTGTGGTAGGGGGCTAGTGCGATGGCCTTGCGCATAATGGGATAGGCAGGGTCTTCCTTGCTTGAGTATATCCGGACTTCACTGAGGTTATAGGATTGCGGGGCAAGTTCTATGCGGAGCGGTTGCGGGGCGGAATGCCCGACGGGTATCGCGATTTCCTGCTTTTCGAAGCCCAACGATTGGAAGGTGACGTGATACAAACCTGCGGATGGCAGCGAGAGTTCAAATTCGCCATTGGCGTTGGACGTTGTGCCGGTTGATGTTTCTTTGACCAGAATGCTGGCATAGGGGACGGGCGATTGGGCATTGTCGGTAACGGTGCCGGAAATCGTCTGGCCCCAAAGTGTGCCGAACGATAAAATGCATGTGGTGAGGGCCGTGAATAACTTTTTGAGGGAGGGGTGAAGGTAAATCATGATAGGTGTCATATTTTTTTGAGCGCAACGAAACGGAGTGCACGAAAAGATAAGTATCTTGCGCACGGTTTCGGCTGACGGTTAAGGATTGCCCATTCTGTATAGGGAATTAAGGATATAAATAAAGAGATAAAAGGTTGCTTGGTTATTTGCCTCAGGCATTGTTCCTTGGAAAACAGGCACATGCATGGGGCAATGTCGTGAACGATGGTTTGCAATTCCAAATATAACCGGCCGGGGCCGCAATGCCAAAATTTAAGTTATAGCAATAGATTAAAATGCCAACAATTTCGAACCGTGGGATCATTATGCCCTCGTCGCCCATCCGTAAATTGGCGCCTTTTGCCGAGGCTGCCAAAAAGCGGGGCGTGAAAGTGTACCATCTGAACATCGGCCAGCCCGACATCAAGACGCCCGAAGTGGCCTTGAACGCAGTTGCAAACGCGAACCTCCGTGTGGTGGAATACAGCCATTCGGCGGGGATGGAATCTTACAGGCGAAAATTGGCGGCGAGCTACCAAAAGATCGGCATCGATGTGGATTACTCCGAAATATTGGTAACTACGGGCGGGTCGGAGGCGTTTTGGTTTGGCTTTGAATGTTGCCTCGACCCTGGCGACGAAATCATCATCCCCGAACCGTTTTATGCCAACTACGGCGCATTTGCCGCCATGGCCAGCGCCACGGTGAAGACGCTGCCAGCCACCATTGACGACGGTTTTGCGTTGCCTCCCGTTGAGGCGTTCGAGAAGCTTATCGGCCCCAGGACCAAAGGGATCGTCATTTGCAACCCCAACAACCCCACCGGGTATTTGTATTCGGCCGAAGAGATGGAAAAGATCCGTCAGCTGGTGCTCAAACATGATTTGTTCTTGTTTTCGGACGAGGTGTACCGCGAGTTTTGCTACGACGGCCAAAAGCATATTTCGGCCATGACGCTCAAAGGACTTGAGGAGAACGTGATCATGATCGACTCGGTGTCCAAGCGTTACAGTGAATGTGGCATCCGTATCGGGGCCATGATTACCAAAAACAAAGGGGTATTGGAATCGGCCCTCAAATATGGCCAGGCACGGTTGAGTCCCCCTACGTTTGGGCAGATTGCCGCCGAAGCGTCATTGGATACCCCCCAGTCGTATTTTGACGAGGTGTACCACGAATACCATGCGCGCCGCAACTTCTTGGTTGAAGGATTGAACAAGATCCCGGGTGTCTACTCTCCGATGCCGCAAGGTGCGTTTTATACGGTAGCCCGTTTACCCGTAGATGATTCCGAGAAATTCTGCCAATGGATTCTTAGCGATTTCGAATACAACAAACAAACCGTAATGATGGCCCCTGCCAGTGGCTTTTACAACACGCCGGGCATGGGGTTCAACGAGGTCCGGATTGCCTATGTGCTGAACAGGGACGATTTGGCCAGTGCGTTGGAGACATTGGCTAAAGCACTGGCGGCATATCCGGGAAGAATGGTTTGAATTTGACGATAAATGATTTATCAGAAGGGGAACAGGCATACTGTTCCCCTTTTGGTTTTGGTGAAGGACCGACTGTCACAAATGTTGCAAAAAATCGGTAAGGTTCACGTCGCGGGGAAGATCCATTTTTTTGCGAAGACGGTAACGGCTTATCTCTACGCCACGTACCGAAATGTTGAGTAACGGAGCAATGTCTTTCGACACCAGGTTGAGCCGGAGGTAGGCGCAAAGCTTTTTTTCGTTTTTCGATAATTGGGGGAAACGTTCGCTCAGGTGTTTCATAAAATTGTCGTGTATGGTATCGAAATTTTCTTCAAACTTGGCCCAATCGTCGTCGTGCTCAATGTTTTCCTTGATTTTAATCTGGAGTTTTCGTAACCGGCCACGAGCCGCCTCCAGGCTGTCGGTGGTACAGCTCTTTTGGAGATCGAGGTTGATTTCGGTAAGTATCTCGTTTTTGCGTACAAGGTTCATTACCGTGTTGGCGAGTTCCTGCGATTTGCCTTTGAGTTCGTACTGGAGCTTGTCGGCACGTAACTGGATGATCTCTTTCTCTTTTTCGTGGGCTTCCAATAAGAAGCTGGCCTTTTGTTCTTCGATTTGCCGGTTTTTGTCGGCTTCAATTTTATGCTGGTTGTGTTTAATGCGTTGTCCGATTAAGTAATAAATGGCGTATACCACACTGGCAAAAAATAGCAAATAGCCCAAATACATGGCCTTTGAGCGGTACCACGGCGGCAATACCTCAATATGGAACGTCGACAGTGTGGTTTGGTGCATCGTTGGATTTTGGGTTTTTAGTATGAACTGATACTTTCCTTCCCTTAAATGGGTGTATTCTTTAATGCCTGATTCCGGCAACGGGTTCCATTCTTTGTCAAATCCTTCAAGTTTGTAAAAATTGATGGTATTCGGATCCGAAAGAAAGGGATGGGCGTTGCATTCAATGCGCAGTGAGTTGTGTTTAAACGGGATCGTAAACAATGCGGCAGTGTCGGAAGGAATATGGCTGTTTCCCCAAATCAGCGAGTCGTTGGGCATGGTGATAAATACTTTGCGGATGCAGTTGGCAATGCGTGATTTGGTGGAGTGGACGGTGTTTTTGTCAAAATAACTGAAGCCGTTCTCGTTGCCGATGATGGCGGTGGACGCATCTAATATTTTAATATGCTCAAATCCATAGACCATTTCGTTTTCGAGGTTGAAACGTTGTTCCCTGTTTTTTTCAATATCCTTTATCACCAAATGCTGTCCGTGGATGTACCAGATTTCGTTTGGGTTGTTCGGGGCCTCGGACAATTTGGTGTAGAATACATTGCCGCTAAGTATGGCGTTCATGTCATCGAACGGGGCCATGCGTTGTGTTGCTTCATCAAACCTGTACAAGCCCTGGGAGGTGGTGAATACAATGCGTCCGTTGAGTTTGAGTACCGAAAGGTTGGTGTTTTCGGGTAGTCCCTGCTCTTTCCCGAAAAACTGGATGGATGAGATGGAGTCGAGCGAGTCGTTGAACTTGAACCGGTAAATGCCTTTCAACCCATGGCTCATCCAAACCGTACCGTCCGCGTCTTGCTCAAAAAGTCGTGCAGATTCGTTAAACCCTTTTATTTTTTTAATGTCCCATTGTGGGCCGTTTCTCCGCAATAAATAGAACCCTGTATAATTTCCCGCTAGGATCAGGTTGCTGCGGCCCCATTTCTGAAAAAGCCAAAAACCCGCGTCGCTTGAGATCTTTTTGGCCTTTTGGCCGTCTATTACGAAGGCTCCTTGGTCGTGCCCGCAAAACAGGGTGCCGTCAATTTCGTTCAGCGTCCACACCTGTCCCCTTAAATTGTCGATGGCAGTGAATAACAATGGGGATTCGGCAGGGATTACAGGCCAGTTGGTATGAAAAAGCCCCTGATTGGTCCCAATATAAAATACGTCTTTGTATATGGCAGAAGCATATCCGGCTCCCTGGGAATTGATCTGCCCGTACAGATAAGTGAAAGGTGACGTAAGTGATACGAACGAAATGCCGTTATCGAGAGCCAGCCACAAATCTCCGTTGCGATCGAAATTCATTCCCAATACCGTGTTGTTTTGCAGGCCTGACAATGAATTGATGTACCTGACGGTATTGCTTTCGGTGTCCAGTATGGCTACGCCCCTGAGGATAGTGCCCACGGCCAATGTATGTCCGTGCAACGTAATGCAGAACACTGCGTTGCGTTGTACAAAGCCATCAATGGGGGTAGCCCATTTACTCAAAGTGTTACTGGCATAACGGTAAAAACCGTCCGATTTGGTGGCAATGACCAACCTGTTGTGCTTGTCCTTTACAATGCCGCAAATTTGTTTGTTTTTCAGTTCGCCGGTGCCCGGCAGCATGAAAAATGCATTTCCCGACAGGATAAACAAACCGTTGGTTGTGGCCACGTAAACGGTGCCGTCAATGCAGGTGCTGCAAATAATTTTGTCGTCAGAGCGGATGTTTTCAATGCCGTTCTGCGGATGGTATTTGAAGATGTTGTAGTCGGCCTGGAAGATGATGGATTCATCTAACGGATAGATGCGCCAGACATTTCCGAAAGTAAGCTCGTTTTGTGGCAACGATTCCGAAACGGATCTGTAGTTCAGGTGGGCGGTAGGCGTGGGGTCGTAATAGCCAAATTCATTGTAGGCGCCACCGTATATACGGCCGTGCTTGTCAATGGCAATGGCCCTGACGTTACTGTAATTGCTTGCCGGATAGGTAGTCCAGTGAAGTCCGTCGAATTCGAGAAGTCCGTAACTGTTGGCAAAGTACATCCAGTTGTTGGATTGTTGGCAAATGGCCCAGTTTTGCGGACCTGACTGGTAGAGGGATTTTGGAAAGTTGCTCAGGCTTGGGTTCCAGTTGGCATGGGTCATGATCCAGCAAAAACACCCCATTGCCAATAAGATGCTTTTCGATGTGTAGCTGTGTATGTGTGTGCGTTGGGCCATGGTAAACAGATGGTGTGTGGCGTGCGTTAACCTTTGCCGAAACGGTTGGCCTCACGGGCAACGGTGTACCAATGTTTCGGAAACGGTGGCGGTATGGGACGTGGTTTATGGCGGACGTGTTATGTTTTTTAATCGAAGAGACTCTATTTTCGGAGATGGATGGTGTAAGTTGTTGCAGGGTAGGCTCCTTATTCTTTTTTAAGATTGGGTAAATGATTTGAAATAATTTCCCAGATCACCGTATCATCAATTTTGTCAGAACCATGAATTCCCCGATTTTACGTATCAACTATTTGCCGGGCGTTTGCCAGATTAAATTCAAGAGCAATTTTAAGAATCCTGTTTGTTGCTTCTCCAGTGATTTCTCTTCCTCGCCGTAATAATTTATTCTTTTGATATTCAAAGAAATTTTGTTTTGCACCTAAGTATTCACACATTGAATCGATTGACGTGTTTATGTCGAAAAGATACTTCTTAGTCTCACGCTTCATAAATCGGTTCTTTTTGGTGACAACAGAACCAAAAGCATAGAGTCTTTTAATTTTGAGGGCTTGGCATAGGCTCTTTATTTTCTTTTCGTGTTTCAAGAATCTGTTGCATTGTCCTTTTTTTCAAAATTAGTGATTTCCTGTCAGTTTCTGTTTTCAATGCTTTTGCTCAACATGGATGTTTCTCAAAAACAGGACGTAATAAATTGATATTGTTCCCCTTGCGCCACCTTGCCGCACTCGTTGCAAAGGGCGGTGGTTTTTTACAGTTTCGTGAATTTGAGTATCTCGGTCGATTTGTCGAGGTAAACCAGTTTTAACAGGTAGAGCCCCGAATCCAACGACGACACGTCGAGTTGGGCCGAGGGACTATGTATGGTTTTGAGCAAACGTCCTGCGTTGGAATAAATGGCCACATGGTTGAGCGGCTGTAGAGCCGCCACGTTGAGTTCTCCCTTGGTGGGGTTGGGGAAAATGCCCGCGCTGGCCCCGTGTTCGCTCACATTGGTACTTAAAGCGGGACCCGAATAGAGTTCGTTGGAGTTGCCTTTTTGGTAAATGCGCACGTAGTCCACCCACATTTTTATGGGTGTGCCATCGGCCGGTAAGGCGGTAATTTTGTTAATGTTGCTGTTGCCCGTAATGCCCGTGAAGTTGCCTCCTACCGCAAGGTTCAACAGAATGAAGAATGGTTTGTGAAAGTACCGCCCTACGTTTCCCGCCACATCCTGTCCCGCAATATTCATCACAAAATAGGGTTGTACATTGGGAGTTTTGTCCAAATCGACATACATCTTGATGGACGTTTCGTCCCAAATGAGTGTGAACAAATGAAAATCATCCTGCAACGATGTGGCCCATGTGGCACTCTGGGCATAATTGGGATAGGCTCCATTGTTCCAGCTTTCGCCCCAGTGGCAGGCGCCGTTGAAATAGCGATCCTGGGTGCCGGTTTGGATGCCGTATGAATTGCCCATCTCCAAAATATCTATTTCGCCGCATTTGGGCCAGCCTGCCGTGGGGTAATCTTCGCCCATCATCCAAAAGGCGGGCCACAGCCCGTTGGCGGTTTCGGGCAAGTGGATGCGCGCTTCGATTTTGCCGTAACGGCACGATATTTTGTTGTGGGTCACCAGTCGGCCCGATGTGGCCACTTTACCCAGATAGTTTTCGCGTTTTGCAGAAAGTACCAGGCAATTGGCTCCCGACGGGTGTGGCTCGATGGTGACGTTTTCGCGGCGATAATATTGCATTTCGTTGTTGCCGCTGCCATTGCCGTCCACTTCAACGGTCCAGTGCTGCATTTCGTTGAGTACGGGCGAGTTGAAATCATCTTCCCAGACGAGTGTATATTCCTGGGCATTGCAAAAGAGTGTCACCAGCAGGACCATGCCTGTCACAATTGTTTTTTTCATTATGGCTTATGTGTAGTTTATTTCTTCAGAATGTGGCAACTGAATACACGTTGATCGGTAATGGTTTTGAACAGATAGGTGCCTTGGGGGAATTTGTTCAGATCGATTGTGGCCTTGCCGTCGGTAAATGTGTCATTCCCCAGCGACATGATCAGGCGTCCTTGCGAATCGAACAGTTGGGCCGACTTTATCCGGTGGTTTTTTACCGGAAGTTCGATAATTGCAACCGAAGACACCGGGTTGGGTACGACCTTAATTGTGCCCGCGTTTGCCGGTGTGTGGCGATCTGTGGATGTGAGTGTCTGCTGGTACACGCGTACCCAGTCAATCTCTACCGTCATGGGGAAAACAGAAGTCGCATCGGGCAGTCCCGAATATGTCCCGCCCACGCCTGTGCTCAGAATGATGAAGAACGGTTTGTGGAACGGGTCGTAATCAATGGAGTTAATGATCCAGCGTTTGTAATAGTTTTGCCCGTCTATGGCGAATTGGATGTAATTGGGCGTCCATTCAATGCTGAACACATGGAAATCGTTGGCAAAGCGTTGCCCGTCAGGTAAGGTAAAGCTGCCCTGGCTTTGTGCATGGGAGCCTCCGTTGCTGTAGTGCATGGTGCCAATGTTGTACGATGGCGTTTTGCCTGTGATTTCTGCAATGTCTATTTCGCCACATTTAGGCCAATACAGGGTTTGGTAGTTGTCGCCCAGCAGCCAGAAGGCGAAGCCCAATCCCTGGCTGTGGAGGGCTTTGATGCGTGCCTCTATTCTTCCATAGGTGAACGACCGTTTGCCGTAACTTGTCAAGCGACCGCTGGTATAGGGTTTTGCAGGAGAGTTATCCGGAGCGCCGTCATCACGCAGTGTCAGTTTCAGCATGCCGTCTTCCACCAACACGTTGTTGGGCGAATCGGTGGCATAATCGAGTTGGCCCGTGCCCCAGCCGCCACTGCCACGTCCTGTTTCGCAAGTCCAGTTGCCGGGGTTCAACGACGGACCTTCAAACTCATCGCTCCATACCAATTGGTAACCATCGTACTGGGCCGTAGCCACCCCAAATATGAAGAAAGTAAAAGCAAATGTGATAAAGGTTCGTTTCATGTGTTCAAGTAAGTATTAAGATTTAAGTATCAAGACACAAGACGTTGTGTTTTTTTACCATGCCCTTCAATGACGATTTCCAATACCTGATGGCCCCAACCTTCCCTAACCCCTCCGAAGGAGGGGACGGGGAGGTCTGCTGTTTGAAGCTGTTGGCATTAAGATCTGCTCTGTACCCTTTCCTTTTCGGATGTTTCACGCAGGGACCGTAGTTTTTAGCCTTCTGATGATAAAGCCGCCAGGCACTTCTTCTGCTTTCCTGCTCTCTTCCTTTTGATCTTTTGCACTTTTCTACTCCTCTCAGGCACTTTCATGGAAATGACCTCCCCTAACCCCTCCGAAGGAGGGGAACCGGAAGACGTACTGCACGTCACGACACCCCTCCGAAGGAGGGGATGGGAGAGGTCTACTGTTTGAAGTTTCCAGTTGTTGGCTTTTAGCCGTAGACCTTTTGAAGAAGCTACTAAATACTGGCTACTAACCACTAAAAACTTCTTCTGCTTTCCTGCTCTCTTCCTTTTGCACTTAGGAACTCAGGCACTCAGGCACTCTCCTCAATAGCCATGTGTCTGATTCAAAGATTAATTTTTATGGTTTGCACATTGCCTTTGCCATCGATACAGGTAAGCAGGTAAATGCCTTTGGGCAGGCTGCCTGCATCAAGGGTGGATGTGCGGTTGCATTGTTTCACTGTTTTTCCTTGCATATTGGCAAGGATAAGTTTATAAGGCTCGCAATTGCCTACGCTAATGGTACCATTGCTGACAGTGACACGGATTTTTTCCAGTGCTGCTGTTTTTGCTTCCGTTTGTATATCGGTAAAAGTTGCTGTTTCCGACTTGTTTCCTGCAAAATCGACTGCGGTGACGGTCACTGTGCTCAACGGGGTGTATGGAACGGTAAAGCCGGCTTCGCCAAGGTCGAACAGCATGGTCGGGACGGAGTTGCCGATGCTTATCTCGTACCATTTGGTCCCGCTAAGCAGGTCGGCGCACGAAGGCCATGTCAAAAGCCCGTTTTCCAACGTGAGCTGCGGAGCCGAAGGGCCATCGGTGTCGGTTTGTCCCTCGTCGCCCAGTTTATAGGTGAAGGTTCCCGTAAAGAAATTACCGTTGCCTTGCGTCCAAAACACGCTCCATTGCAGGTTTAGCACATTGCCGTCCACAATGTCCACATCCCCGACCTTGTCGTTGAAGGTAACGGATGCGGCAGTAATGCCTTCCAACCCTTCTTCGGCGGGAGTGCGTTCAAGGGGGTAGTTTACATTGTTGATTGTTACGGTCGGGGTAAAGCCTGATTCTTTGGGGTGGAACGTGCGGTTGGCTGCATCTCCCAATAGCGGGCTCAAGGTGGTGCATCCAATGGTTAGGCTTTGTCCGTTTCGTTGGATAATGGTCGCAATTTCTCCGCCAATGCCTGCGGGCTTAACAATGGTGTTGTAGTTGAGGTTGTCGCCGTCGGCCACGTTTGATCGGGCCGATGCTGTTTTGGCTTTCAACTCAATGGTGTTGTCCGAAACATTGCCGGCCAGGTCTTTGGCCTTTATAATGAGGTTGTATGTGTTGCCCGGCAAAATATTCGTCAGGTAATAATCGCCGGTTCTAAAGGCGTTAACCGTTTCTCCGGCTCCTGCAATTTCGTAATAAACTGCTTGGTCGTCGGTACCGTTAAGTGAAAGTTTAAGGTAACCCGTGGTCGCATCGGCCAGCGTGGCGCTGTTTAATGTGGGGGGTGTATTGTCGGAAGGTGCCGCGTCTCCCATCTGGTGCATGATGGGCGTGCCGGCCAACGGGCCATCGGTTACCGTGGTGTTGTCTACCACATAGTTCTCCCAAACGGGATCGCCGGGCTCAAACACAAAATAGCAAAGGTTCAGTGCAAGCACTTTGCCGGCAATGTACGCATCGGATGTTTTTCCGTGGCAATATTTGCCATCGGGGCTTACGGTGGGTTTCACTTCAAAAGTGGTACCGCCCGATGGGGTTATCTTCAGTGCCGCATCTCTGAATGTGTTGGAAGGATTGGTAAATTCGTAATAGTACTCCAGTTCGCTGGCCGAGCTCTTCAATACGAACTTTATCTCTTTGGCAATGCCACTTACTATTTGCACCAGGCCTTTGGTGGTGAACTGTTTTTGCAGTGGCGTGCCTTCGTTGCCGTTGAAGTCGATAGGGGTGATGGTTAGGTTGTAAGTGGTGGAGGCCGTAAGTCCGCCCAATGTAATCTGGCCGCTTAATGCAACAGTTTCGATTTGGTGCTCACTATCGGTGATGTGGAAGAACAGGTCGCCACTGTTGTCGGAAGCTGTAAACGTGAGACTTGCCGAAGTTTCTGCCGGTTCCACCTGGCATCCGGTCAGTGCTGGGGCTTCTGTATCGCCGTCAACGGGACTGTTGGGAACGGTCATGTCGTAAAGAAACAAGGCTGTTTCAGAAAAACCATCCTCTGTAATAGCCTGAAAAAATGAGATTTTCAGGGGTGATGGGGCGGGTACGGCGGTAGTGCCGGTAATTTCTTTGGTTGCGGCATTTTTTGAGCTCGTGAGATTGTTTTCGGTTTTGACGTTTTCCGCGTTCCAGTACCGGAACTGCGATGTCCAGTCGGCACCTGTGTCGAGGTTATTGGGGCCCGTAAACTTGAGGTACACCCACGATTGGCCGTTCAGCGTCACCACTTTGAAGTCGAGTGTGGTGGCTTTAGCTTCGGCCGACACATCGCCTCCCGCGACGCCCTGGGGATACAATGGCTGGTTGGTTCCCTTTATGGAACCGTGGGGAACGGCTGCAAAGGCCCAGCTGCAGGCAAAACAGCCAAGCGCAAAAAGCAATGATAGTTTTTTTGTTTTCATTTGTCTGGATTTAGCTGATTGGGAGAAAAAGAGGGGTTAACGTTTCACAAGTTTTTTTACTGAGAACAAACCGTTTCCGGTGATACGGGCCAGGTAAAGGCCCGGAGGGAGATGTGCCGTGCCGATTTTTCCGTTGGGCCCGATGCGGGTTTGTACCAACGTTTTGCCCGATGCATCGGTAATGGCCACATCTGCATCGGACGAATTGTTGAACCGGACAAAATCGGTAAACGGATTGGGAACGGGTGCGAGGTCGCCAATATCGGCCGCTTTTGCCGAGGTGGCTACTTTCTGGCGGTAAATGCGCACGTAATCCACCTCCATCTTCACAGGATTGCTGAAGATGGCATTGTCGACGGTACCGCCCATGGTTCCGCCTATGGCAAGGTTTAGGATGACAAAGAAATCCTGGTCGAAAGGCCATCCCCGGTAATCTTCGCTCAGGTTACGCCAAAGCGTGACCTGCTTTACTCCATCGAAAAAGAACAGGATGCGGTCGTCGAACCATTCGATGCCGTATTCATGGAAATTGCCTTCCACGTTGCTGGGGGTTATTTGGCTGTGCCAGTTGTTTCCTTTCGAGCCGTTTTTATAATAGGTATGAACCGCAAACGACACCATGTTTGGGTCGGAGCCCACGTGTTCCATCATGTCAATTTCGCCGCTCAGGGGCCAACTTCCGTACACATTGTCGTTGGGCATCATCCAAAAGGCAGGCCAGGTTCCCTGTCCCGATGGCAGGCTGATGCGTGCTTCGATTTTTCCGTACCTTATTTTGGCCTTGTTTTTTGTGGTGATTCGCCCCGATGTATAGGCATTGCTGCCATAGTTTTCCAATAAAGCCTCAATCACCAGGTTGCCGTTTTCCACCCTCACGTTTTCGGTGCGGTTGGTGTAGTACTGTAGCTCCCTGTTGCCCCATCCGCTGCCCCCTGTCTCAAAATTCCAGTTGGCCGGGTTGGGAGACGGAGAGGCATCGTTAAACTCGTCGGCCCAGACCAGTTCGTATTCCGTGGTGCTTTGGGCAAAACCGATAAACGGGATAAGGCATAAAAGGACAAGCAGTTTTGTTTTGGATTGCATGGCTTTTGTGATTGTGGTGGAGGCTGTCCGGAGAGCTTGGGTCCCCACAAAATTCACAACGGGGTCGTGCTTTGTGAGTGTTTAGCGGAATGGACTTTTTGGACAGCCTCGGTGATTGATGGATGGGTTATTTCACTTGGATTTTGCCCACGAAATCGCCTGATTTTACAATGTAGATGCCTTTGGCAAGGTCGCTTACGTCGAAAGTAGTTTTGGCCGATGTTTTGACTTTTGTGCCGGTAAGGCTGTAAACGTCAACCGGGCCGACGGCGTTGGGCAGGGTAACCTTATTGTGTTGCACCGATACCGATACGTTGTTGCCCTTGGTGCTCTTTACCGCCGTGGAGGTGTTTTTCTTGTAAATGTAGATGGCATCCATGTCGATACGGGTTCCCGATTGACCGCCGCTTAACACCACAAGATAGTTGCCGTTGAATGGCTCGGGATAGCGCAGGCCGCCGTTAAAGAACGTGCTCATGGGTATTTCTACCACATGCCATTGCCCGTCGCGGGTAAAATTGGTTACCGGGACATAGCTTTTTCCTGCATCTTCAAAATTTTGTGAACCGATGCACGCTTTGCCTTCCAGACCGTTTCCTCCGGCCAAAATAAGAAGATGGGAATTGGTTGAGGTCGATTTCATGGCAATGTGGAACGTGTAGTCCGAGGTGATGGAAGAAAGATCCAATGTTAATGGAGCCACCGCACAAAAGCCCATGCCTGACCACCCGGCGTTTCCAACCGAGAAGGACATGTATTCGCCTACCTCTCCATTCCAGTTTGGCCCCGTGGAGGTTAATGCATTGTAAGTGTTGTCCCAGATATAAAGGAATTTTTGGGTGTCATCAATCCTTAAGTCCGTTACTATTTGGCCTGCGGGTATTTTAGCCGCGGTAAATTCATCCAAATAGATTAAGTGATAGTTCGAGCCTTTGGAGAAATCGTCCTGGGCCAATACCGAATGGGTTAAGCCCATTGATGCAATGATTGCGATTGTAGTAAGAGTTTTTTTCATGATAAAATGATTTTTGTGAATGATTAACATGTCGGCAAATGTAGACGGACACTCCGGGTTTCGGCTTTTTTTTGCCTCATCATGAATACATCAGATGACCGGAAAAAATACATCAGGGATACATCTCTGTTTTTTTAAGTTATTGTTGATTAATTGTTTATATTGTAATTGAGGATTAAAGGAACATTGCATGCGTAATACATCAACTGGTTTGTAATGTGCTTGCAGTGACGGGATGTGGAGTTGGACAAATGATGTGTGGTTTCAAGGACGGGTGATGCGCCCCTTTCCCACCATCCACCGGGTATTTTCTGGACGAAAATTCGATCCTGAAGAGAAGAGCTACACGGATTTGGGAAAAGGGGCGCTTCGGGTCGTTCCTTAACACCCTTTCCCATCAATACAACTGTGCAAAATGGTCAGTAGCCGTTGTTTTGCTCCATGGGGTTGAGGTTTATTTCAGCGGCAGGAATTGGAAACAATTCATGCTTCCCCTTTACAAAGGTGCCCATGTGTTGTTTCACTGCATCCGATTCCTGGTCGCGGTAACTGTTCATGGTTTCGGCGGCTACACCCCAGCGTACCAGGTCGAACCACCGGTGACCTTCCATGGCCAGTTCCACGCGCCGTTCGTGGCGGATGGCCTTTTGCAGATCGACTGTATTGTCAGCATAGCTGCCGTAGGGGAATTGTGGCAAAATTTGGTCGTTTCCCTCGCGGGCACGCTTCCTGACCTCTTCCAAAGCCCATTTGGCGGCATCAATGTCGCTGAGTTCGCAGCACGCTTCGGCGTACATCAGCAGCACATCGGCATAGCGTATCTCTTTGTGGTTTATTTCACCACGGCTTTGGTGGGCCAACGGGGCATAGGCGCCGTTGCTGTCCATCATGGCATATTTTCTGTTCAGATAGCGGCTGCCCAGATAAATCTCTTCGGCCGGGTTCTGTATCTGTTCGTCGCTGGGGTTAATGATGGAGGCATCGCGGCGGGGGTCGCTGGCCTCGTAGGCGTCGTAAAGGTTCCGGGTGGGTTTGTTAAAGCCCCAACCTCCGGCCTGCGAGTTGCGCGAGCGGGTCAGTATCACCGTAAAGGTGCCGCGGGTGAAACCGTTTCCCTGGCCATAATCGCTGGTAGGGTCGTTCATGTACTGGATTTCGAATACCGATTCGGGTCCGTTTTCGCCCGCCAACGTAAAATTGTCTTCATATTTTGGGCACAGTTGGTATTTGTCCGAGTCTATCAAACGTTTGCCCACCACTCTGGCACTGTCATACCGGTGGGCGGCCAGGTATGCTTTCATCATTAATGCCCTTGCCGCACCTTTGGTGGCACGCCCCATGTCGGTGCTGGCATAAACGTCTTTCTCCCAAAGTCCTTTTTCCGCCTCATGAAGGTCGTTGAATATCAGTTCGTAGATCTCTTCGGCCGATGCACGCGGCTGTTTCCACCCATCGTTGGGCACCACGAAATCGACTTTGGGTACCCCGCCGAACAACCGCACCAACCGGAAATAGTACATGGCCCTGAGGAACCTGGCTTCGCCGGCCAGTCTGTCTTTCAGGGTTTGGGTAAGTACGGCATCGAGTGGCATGGCGGGTATTTCCGATAACACAAGGTTGCACCGTCCGATGCCCTGGTACTGGGCCCGGTAATAGTCGAGCAGGAACTCGTTGTTGTCTTCCGTTTTAAAGTTTTCCATGTCGAACACCACCGACATGTCGTTGATGTTTTGCCCGCCTTTCAGCGCATCGTCCGACACCACATCGCCAATGAACCATTCAGGGTAGTACGTTTGGTTGTACTCCCACATCAGGGGTACGTAAGCGGCATTTACGGCCTGTACGGCAGTGCTGCCTTCGGTAAAAAAGTCGTCAAGGGTGGTCGATGCCGGTACTTTCTCCGACAACCAGTCGTCGCACGAAGTAAAGGCCAAACCGGCGATGGCTATGGGGATAAGATATTTTTTCATTTTACAACAATGGTTTTATGGGATTAGAAGTTTATGTTGGTGCCGACCAGCACGGTGCGGGCCTGGGGATAGTTGCCGTAATCGATGCCGCTGCCCACTTCGGGGTCGTAGCCGCTGTAGCCGGTGAAGGTGAACAGATTGCTGGCCGATATGTAAAAGCGCCATTTGCCGACGCCCCACTTATCGGTGATGGTTTTAGGCAGGCTATAGCCCAATTGTATGTTCTTCAACCGCAGGTAGGAACCGTCTTCCACAAAACGGCTCGAAGCCCGGTAATTGTTGGTGTTGCCGAACGGGTTGGGAATGGTTCCGTCGGGATTGGCGGTGGACCACACGTTTTTCATCGTCCGGCTCAACGTGGCCTCGTCGCCCTTGCCCTCGGTGCGGTAGCGGAGAGCGTTGTAGATTTCGTTGCCGTACACCCCCTGGAAAAAGAACTGGAAGTCGATGTTCCTGTAATTGAGCGAGCCTTGGAAACCATACGTCAGCCAGGGGAAGGGATTGCCGATGTCGGTTTTGTCTTTTTCGTCGATGGTGCCGTCATCGTTCAAATCCACGTAACGGGCGTCGCCTGCCGAAGCCCCGGGTTGTATGACCACCTGCCGGCTGTTGACGTGCTGTGCCACCTCGTCGACCGTTTTGAACACGCCGTCGTACTTATAGCCCCAAAAGGTATTGATGGCATAACCCGCATCACACAAAATAAGGTTGTCGCCCGCGTAACCTTCGCGCCACACGGGATCGCCCCCGTTCATGGCCGTAATTTCGTTTTTGATGAACGACACGTTTCCGCCCAGCGACCATTCTACTTTGCCTATCCTGTTTTTGTGGTCCAGTGTCAGTTCAATGCCCTGGTTGCGTACTTCGCCCGCGTTGTTCATGGCATCGTAGCGGTTGCCCACATGGGCGGGGCCTTTAATGGTGAGCAGCATGTCTTTGGTGTCCTTCACGAATGCGTCCACGGTCCCGCTCAGCTTGCCGTTGAACAAACCAAAGTCGATGCCCGCGTTGTATTGCTCCGTCTCTTCCCATTTACCTATTTTGGGATAGGTTAGCACGGTGGCGCCGGTGGCAAGGGCCGGAGTGGTGCCCAGCACATAATCCACAAAGGTGGGACCGGAAGTGAAAATGGAATAGCTGAACGAACTGGTGGGTATCTTTTCGTTGCCGATGCGTCCCCAGCCCAGGCGTAAGCGTGCGTAGTCTATTTGTGATTTCAGCGGGGCAAAGAACGGTTCTTCGCTAATCTTCCAGCCCAGGGCCAGTGATGGGAACTGTCCCCACAGCTTTTCTTTGGGGAATTTCGACGATCCGTCCATCCGGTAATTGATGGTAGCCATGTATTTATTGTTCAGGATATAGTGCAAGCGGCCAAGGAACGAGGTCATGCGGCTGCGGTCCACGCCGTCGCCCGCGGCGGTTCGGTTTTCGGTGGGTATTTTCGACAGGTACCAGTTTGCCGGGTCGTCGCCGTTGGGGAAATTGGAGCCCGAACCCCCAATGGTGTAATAATTGAACTCTTGTGTGGTGGTGCCCAGCAACAGCGTGAGGTCGTGCTTTTCGGCCACCGTTTTGTGGTAGTTGAGCGTGTTTTCGAAAATAATGGTGTGGTAACGGTTCATACTGCGCGCCAGGTAATTCTCGGTCGACTGGTCGAAGGCCGAAATCAGGTATTGCGGTTTGTAGATGCGGCTGCGCCCGTTCGACAAATCCAGGCTGACGTCCGAACGCAGGGTCAATCCCCTGAGCGGGGTCAGCTCCGCGTATACGTCGCCCACCCAGCGTTCGTATTGGTCTTCGGGGTGCGAGTTTTCCACCATGCTGAACGGGTTTACCACGTTTTTAAAATTCGATGAGGCGGATATCTGCCCGCTCAGGTCGCGCCCGTTGGGGTATCCGCCCGCGGCCGTGGTTTTGTAGCTTATGGAGCCTTCGGGGTAATGCGTGGGGTCCCATGGCGCCATGGCAATGGCCGCCGAAAGAATAGAGGCCCCGGCGCTGGCGCTGTTGTTGAGCGCATTGCGTCCGCTGGAGCTCATAAACGACAGGTTCTCACCCACCTTTACCCATTTTTTCAGTTGGTTGCTGCTGTTTACGCGCAGGGTAAGCCGTTCGAACCACGAACCCATAATGGTGCCGTCCTGCTTAAAGTAGGTGGCGCTCATGGCGTACTGGCTTTTTTCGGAGCCGCCTTCGGCCGACAGATAATAACTTTGGATTTTGGCGTTTTGCCGGAACACTTCATCCTGCCAGTCGGTTTCGGTGGTCGAGTAATCAAAGCCGTTGGGGTCGGTTTCCGACTTGATGACCGGGAAATAAGGCGAGCGCCTGCCTGTGAGCCATGTTTCAATCCATTTGTTGAAATCGCTTTCCAACAAATCCACCGAGTTGTTGGCCACCGCCTTGAAGTGGGCAAATTCGTCGCGCTTCATCAAATCCAGCTTTTTCCAGCGGTTTTGCACGCCCACATATCCGTCAAAGCTAATGCGGGCATCTCCTGTGGCGGAACCTTTGCGGGTGGTGATAAGGATGACGCCGTTGGCGCCGCGCGACCCGTAAATGGCCGTGGCCGAAGCGTCTTTCAATATTTCGGTCGATACAATGTCGCCCGGACTTAAGAAGCTGATGTTGTCCAATATCACTCCGTCCACCACATAAATGGGGTCGGAATTGTTGATGGTTCCCACACCTCTGATACGAATGGTGGCCTGCGAGCCCGGTTGTCCGCTGTTGGCGTTCACGGTCACCCCCGCGGCACGCCCCTGCAAAGCCTGGTCGATGCCCGATACGGGTGCCTGTTTTAGCTTATCGGCCGATACGGAGGCCACCGAGCCGGTGAGGTCGCTTTTTTTGATGGAGCCGTAACCCACGGCCACAAATTCGTCGAGCATTTTTGAGTCAGATGCCAACACCACGTTGAGCGTCATAGGTTTAATGATGGAAAACTCCTGTATGGCATAGCCGATAAACGAGAACTGCAGCACACTGCCCGAAGGAACTTTTATAAGATAGCTGCCGTTCACATTGGTCACTACGCCTTGCGTGGTGCCTTTTACTACAATGTTTACACCAATCATCGGAAGGTTATCCTCCTTGCCGGTCACTACTCCCTTTACTTCGTAATCTTGCGCAAAGGCGTTAAGCATGAGCACATGCGTGAGGAACAGTACGAGCTTGATTCTTTTCATTTCAATTTGTTTGATGTTTAGAGGTTATTGTGAGAAAAGTCTGATTAGAAGGGGAGATGGGCCGTTTTGGGTAATGGAACGGAGGCGAATAAGCGATACTTGCGACGGCGCAAAGTTGATTAATCGCGTGGTTGCATAGGAAAGAAGCGTTTTCTCAAAAACTCATCGAACGGGCAAAAAAAATACATCAACAATACAGCATTGCATTGTTAATGTATTGATAAATTGGTCGATGGCCGATTTTGCCGCTTTTCGCAGAAGGATACAACCAACCGTTTGCCTGTTAAGGGAATTGGGGAAGGACCGGCTTAGGCATTGACGTAGTTAACCTGCCACGGTGTGAAATAATCCTGTGCAAAACGCGGAAAGGGGAAACACAACGTCATTTCTACGCCATTGGGATGACTTGGTGTGGAAGGTGTTGGTATATAAAAATTTGCAGGGGTGTGATAATGGTACGTTATTCTCTCTCCAGCTTCTGCTTTGCCTCGCGCAGTTCATTCAACTGCTGTAGTGTAAGTTGTGGTATTTTCAGGTCAAGCGCTTCGATGCGGGCGGTAATCACATCGGCCACCACGGCACGGGTAAACCATTTTTTGTCGGCCGGTACCACGTACCAGGGGGCATGTGCCGTGCTGGTGGCCGACAGCATCTGCTGGTAGGACGTTTGGTAATCGTCCCAATAGGCCCGTTCGCTCACATCGGCGGCCGAGAACTTGAAATTCTTTTCGGGAGTGTCCAGCCGTTTCAGGAAGCGCTCTTTTTGTTCTTTTTTCGATACATGCAGGAAAAACTTGATGATGGTAATGCCCTGCTCGGCCAGTGCCTGTTCCCACCGTCTGATCTCGTCGTAACGGCGTTGCCAAAGCCAATCGAGGTCCTGCCCGTCGGATTGTGGCGGCAGCCATTGCCCTTTCAGGAAGCTGGGATGCACTTTCACCACCAGCACCTCTTCGTAGTACGAGCGGTTGAAGATGGCTATTTGCCCCTTGCCCGGCAAATAGCGGGCGGGCCGCCACAGAAAATGGTGCTGTTTCTCCTCTTCCGACGGGGCTTTGAACGAGTGTACCACACAGCCTTGCGGATTTACGCCCGACATCACGTGCTTGATGGTAGAGTCCTTGCCGGCCGCATCCATGGCCTGGAAAATGATAAGCACCGCCTGTTGTCCCGCCGCCCAAAGCACTTCCTGGGCCGCGGTCAGTGTTTTGACGTCGTCCAGCAACGCTTCTTGCGCTTTTTCTTTGCTTTCGATGCCGTGGGTCCATGCCGGGTCGATGGACGATAAATTGACGCTGGTACCCGGGTTGACCATAAACATGGAATGGTCGAAGCGATGTTTGTTGCCCATAATGCTTGGTGTGTTTATTTGGAAGCTTAAATTACAAAAATGTCAGGGTACGGGCAAGTAATCGCTATCCATGATGAAGAAAGGGCAAGTGTTCCCGGATCGATCCGGTTAAACACTGGATTATACGTCCAACGCAGGTAGAAGTAATCTATTTCGTTGGGATGCGAACACCCGGTAGTATACCCTGTCCGATAGTTGGTAGCGGTCGCTACCAACATCGGGTAGCGACCGCTACCATTACCAGGTAGCAATCGCTACCATTATTGGGTAGCGACCGCTACCGATACCGTGTACGCATGGGGACATTCGTTGCTGCGTGTCGGTCGTTTGCTCAACGTCCCCTCCCCGGACAGGGGAGGGGACGCTGCGTGCATTGCTGTTTTCCGGTTCCCCTCTTCCGGAGGGGTTAGGGAAGGCCATTTACCCCTTCGGTAGTCATCACCACACGCTTTAACGTGCCGTCCTTGTTATAATGCAAATAGTCGACGCATACCGAACGGCGGAAACTGCCGCCATCGGTAGGGATGGCCCCGTTGTGGTAGAAGAAGTACCATTTGCCTTTGTATTCGATAATGGCCTGGTGGTTGGTGTTGCTGTTGCCGGCCACTTCGTTCAATATGCCTTTAAATTCGTAAGGACCTTCGATATTCCGGCTCATGGCATAGGCAATCTTTTCGGGAAACTGGTAGGCGTATGACAAATAGTACCAGCCTTTGTGTTGGTGTATCCACGGAGCTTCGGTGAAAAACGGCAACTCGATACGTTCGATGGGGCCTTCCATCTCCACCATGTTCTCTTTCAGTTTCACGTATTTGCATTTGGTGTTGCCCCAAAAAAGGTAGGCTTGTCCGTTGTTGTCGATAAACACGGAGGGGTCAATGTCGTCCCACGAGATGTTCGTGTCGGTGGTCATATCGTTGGTGATAAGGGCTTTGCCAATGGCATCTTTCCATGGGCCCGTGGGATGGTCGGCCACGGCCACCCCAATGGCTTTTCCGTGGATTTCCTTGTGCGATACGGTTACATACCAATAAAATTTGCCGTTTCGTTCAATCACCTGTGATGCCCATGCATCGTCGGTGGCCCACTCAAAGGTCGGGGTTACCGGTACCGGTGCGTGTTCCTGCCAATTCACCATGTCGGTCGACGAAAAAATGAGCCATTCATGCATTTCGTACCGGTTGCGCGACGGAGGGCACTGGTCGTGTCCGGCAAAAAGCCAAACCGTGTCGCGGTAAACCAGGGCGGCCGCATCGGCGGTGTATTTGTGGGTAATGATGGGGTTGCCCGCCTTTACATCCGTACCGGCCGGTGTCTTTTTTTTCTTTTGCGCCAATGTGCCGGGCAAACCGATGGCCAATGCCATGGTGACTGCCAATGCCGCTTTTCCCAAACTGGGGATTCCCTTGCGGGAGTGTTGGTTTTTGTTCATATCGAAATGGTTTAATCAATGCGTTACCTTACGAACAGGTACAAAGATGGCCAAAAAAAGAGCGGGACGGGAGGATCGGTGGTGAAGGTGGGCGGAAAAATGGGTAATGATGCCGTTGCCCTTTGCATTTGAACTAAACAGGGGCGTTGTTGGTTTATAACGTGCAACCTCGATGTTGCCGGGGCCGAAACCGATCGGGGATTCTCCGTTGCAACGTGGCAGGATGTTTCCGTCGTTCCTTTAATTAAACAGTTAATCACTAATTTGTTGTCACATGAAACCGCACCATGCAAATTTACTGAACAGCATTACGCTCATTGTTATGTCGTTATGGGCCTATTTCAGCAGCAACGAGCCATCGCTGACGGCTTTTATCCCTGCTTTTTTCGGGGTTGCCCTCTGGATACTGAATAAAGGGGTCCGGATCGAGGACAAAGTGTTGTCGCACGTTGCCGTGGTATTGACCGTGGTACTTCTGGGAGCCTTGTTCAAACCGCTGGCGGGGGTGGTCGGCCGGGGCGATTCCCTGGGCATTTTCAGGGTGGTGCTAATGATGGCCACCACGTTGCTGGCCCTGGCGTTTTTTGTGAAGAGTTTTGTGGATGCGCGCCGTCGGAGGGCTTACAAAAACAAGAGCGAAGTTGCCCTTTGAATTGCCCTTTATTTGCCGAAATTGCTTTAACTTGTGCCCCGGAAAACAAGTTTCGTTAACCCAATTTATTGGCAAGTATGGGAAAGAAAGAAGATTTTTTGTCGCACATCAATAACGGTTATTCTGGCAAGGGAGAATCGATTGTTTTAGGGGCTGCCATGCTGGAAGGCGAGGCATTGGCCGATGCCATGGTGAAGGTCCCCTTAAAAACGCTTAATCGCCACGGTTTGATTGCCGGCGCTACGGGAACGGGCAAAACCAAAACGCTTCAGGTGTTTGCCGAACAATTGTCTGATTTTGGCGTGCCGGTGTTGTTGATGGACGTGAAGGGAGACCTGAGCGGCATTGCCATGCCCGGCGAGGAAAAGGGGTTTATCTCCGAGCGCCACGCAAAACTTGGCCTGCCTTACAAAAGCAGTGGTTACCCGGTCGAACTGTTGACGTTGTCGGCACAGGACGGTGTCCGGCTGAGGGCTACGGTATCGGAATTCGGACCCGTACTTTTGTCGCGCATCCTCGACCTGAACGATACGCAGGCCGGTATCATGGCCATGATCTTCAAGTATTGCGATGACAGGCAAATGCCGTTGCTCGACCTGAAGGACCTGAAAAAGGTCATCCAGTATATTACCGAGGAAGGCAAGGCCGAAATTGAACGTGAGTATGGGAAAATATCCACGGTATCCACCGGGACCATCCTTCGCAAGCTTATTGAATTGGAGCAACAGGGCGGTGACATGTTTTTCGGCGAGCTTTCGTTCGAGGTGGACGACCTGATGCGGATCGACGACAAAGGGCGCGGTTACATCAACGTGATGCGCCTGACCGATATTCAGGACAAACCCAAATTGTTTTCGACGTTTATGCTTTGTTTGCTGGCCGAGATTTACGGTACCATGCCCGAGCGTGGTGATGCCGAAAAGCCCGAACTGGTGGTGTTTATCGACGAAGCGCACCTTATTTTCAACCAGGCCTCCAAAGCGTTGCTCGACCAGATCGAGAACATCGTCAAGCTGATCCGTTCAAAAGGTGTGGGCATTTATTTTGTCACGCAAAATCCCGCCGATATCCCGAACGGGGTGCTTGGGCAACTGGGGTTGAAGGTGCAGCACGCGTTAAGGGCATTTACCGCACAGGACCGTAAGGCCATTAAACTGGCTGCCGAAAACTATCCGCTGTCCGATTATTATAAAACCGATGAGGTGATCACCCAGTTGGGAATTGGCGAGGCTCTGGTGACCGCATTGAGCGAAAAAGGTGTGCCCACGCCGCTGGCCGCCACCATGTTGCGTGCGCCGCAAAGCCGTATGGACGTGCTGACCGGGGCCGAGATCGCCAAAATAAACCAGAATTCTAAACTGGTACGAAAATATGAGCAGGTTATTGACCGTGATAGTGCGTTTGAAATGTTGACACGGAAGATCAATGCCCTCGAACAGGAATCCCAGGATGCCGCACGCCGTGCCCAAATGGAAAAAGAAGCCGCCCGGTGGTCGCGTCCCGGATCCGGATCCCGTTCTACGTCAGGCCGCCCGGCCGCCAATCCCGTCGTGAAGGTGCTTACCAGTCCCTCGTTTATCCGTGGGGTGTTTGGTATTTTGAGCAAGGCACTGAAACAGGGAAAATGAGGGGAGGGGCAAAAGCAATGGGATTGAAGATGGGGCCGATGGGATTTTGATCTGCAAATTTCGTGTCGCCGTTCCTTAAGAATTGAACACAAAATCATTTCTGGCTCCGTACCTCTGCGTCTCTACCTTTCTTCTGCCAATTTTACCTATTTTTGGTGACCATGAACTTAGCACTTTTTATAGCCAACCGTATTCGGAAAGGAGAGGTTGCGGGTAAAGTACTGGCCGGGCCTGTCGTGAAAGTAGCAACCCTTGGCGTGGCCCTTGGCATGGCCGTGATGATTATTTCGGTGGCCGTGGGCTTGGGCTTTAAAAAGGAAGTGCGCGAGAAAGTCATCGGGTTTGGCGGGCACATCCAGGTAATGAGCTACGACTACAATTTGTCGTACGAAGTCAATCCCATTCGCGAGAACGAAGGATTGCTGGCTGAGCTGAAAGCTATAAAAGGGGTCCGGCACGTGCAGAAATTCATCTCCAAACCGGGTATCATAAAAGCGGGGGGCGAGGTACACGGGTTGGTGCTCAAAGGGGTATCGACCGATTACGATTGGTCGTTCTTTAAAAACATATTGATTGAGGGAGAGATACCGGAACTTCCCGCCGATTCTGCATCGAACCAGATATTGGTATCGAAGCCGGTGGCCAATATGCTTCGTTTGAAGGTCGGCGACGGCGTGCCGATGTATTTCCTCGAAAAACAAATAAGGGCCCGCAAATTTGTGGTGGCGGGCATTTTCGATTCCAGTTTGCCCGAGTTCGATGAGCTTTTTGCCGTTGTGGATTTCCGCCAGGTGCAAAAGCTTAACAATTGGGATGATGGCCAAATTGCCGGGTACGAGGTGCTGGTAAACGATTTTGACCAGATTGATGATATTGCCGGGCAGGCACGTATGGTAACCGCCGGTTATATCGATCCCGATGGCATTATGCTCCGCACACGGTCCATCAAAGAGTCGCAACCGCAAATATTCGGCTGGCTCGATCTGCTCGATACCAATATTGTGGTCATACTGGCACTGATTACTTTGGTGGCCGGGTTTAACATGATTTCGGGGCTGCTTATCCTTATTTTGGAACGGACCAACATGATCGGTATCCTTAAAGCTTTGGGGGCCGGCAACCTGTTGTTGCGAAAAGTGTTTGTATATGTGGCCGTTTCAATTGTGGGACGTGGTTTGTTATGGGGCAACGTCGTGGGGATCGGGCTTTGTTTGTTGCAAAAATGCACGGGTTTGATATCATTGGACCCGACCAACTATTACCTGGAAAAAGTCCCTGTTTACATTGATCCCACTTACCTGATAGTGCTCAACGCGGGTTCTGTTGCCGTTACGACCCTGATGTTGCTTGGCCCCTCGTATTTCGTGGCACGCATTTCGCCGTCGAGGGCCATCCGTTTCGATTAGGCCGGGGCTTTTTCGATCATCTCGGTTGCCACCCAATCTTTAATGTGGGCAAACGCATTCAGCAATTTGTCGATGTTGGGTGCAAACTTTGCATCGTCGCCCGACACCGAACAAACGGCGCATCCCAACGACAACAGTTTGAGATGTGGCTGCAGGGCTTCAGGGAAACGCCCTGCTTTGGCAAGTGCCTGCCCCAACGTGCCCACACTGACATGGGGCACGTACAAATCGTATTTTTCCACCACGCTGCCCAACAGGCATTCCGTGGCCAGGCCGATCATGTTCAAGGCCATGCTGGGCAGAAACCGGCTGCCTCTGGCCAGCGATTCGGCTGATTGGGCATACTGCATCCCGGTCTCGAAAATAGTTATGTATCCGTTCATGGTATTTGGTTGGATGTCGGTGGCTTGGTTTTCATGTTTGTGCCTTACGACTTGTTGCTGCTGGTGTACAGGTACCTTACGGCCAACCCTATCAATTCGCTTTCGGAAAGGGGGCCTTTGCGTGCCGACGAGGCTTCTTTGGCTACGTCCAGTATGCGGCGGCATTGATCGTCGGTGACGGAGATCTGGTTTTGCGAAAGTATTTGCATAATGCTTGCGGAACCCGAATGCTTGCCGATGATGAAACTGGTTTCGGCGCCGATCTCCTCGGCCAGAAACGGTTGGTAAGCCAGCGGGTTGTTCATCAGGCAGCGGGTATGTACGCCGCTTTCGTGGCACATGGCCATATCGCCGCTAATGGGCTTTGAAAGTCCCATGAACCGTCCCGATATCTTTTCGACGTACCGGCTCAACTCCACACACTTTTTTAGGTCAATGCCCAGGTTTCCTCCAAAGCTGTGCTTCCAGGCGGCCGTCACTTCTTCCAGCGGGGCGTTGCCGCACCGTTCGCCTAAGCCGTTTACGGTGACGCTTGCGCATTTTGCCCCTGCCGACAATGCCGCGACGGTGTTGGCGGTAGCCATTCCCAGGTCATTGTGTCCGTGAAACTCGAAATCGATGTCGGCAAAACAACCGGCAAATCCCGTAAACATCTCTTGCACCGAAAAGGGGTTCATCACGCCCACCGTATCGGCCAGCCTGATGCGCCCGGCCCCATAAGCCACTGCCCCCAGCACCAACTGTTTCAGCAACGCGGGATTGGCCCGCGAGGCATCTTGTGCCCCCACGCTCACGTACGCAAAACGATTGATGGCCTGGGGAAGGATATGTGCCATTTGGTCGAACAGCCATTTGGCGTCTTTGCCCATGGCGGCCAGTTGGATGTCCGATACGGGAAAAGAGACGTTGATACGTTCGACCCCAGATTTCTCGCAGGCATCCAGATCACCGGCCGTGGCCCGTGCCCATGCCGTGGCCTTAAAACCGAACCCCTGTGACAACAACGTGCGGATCTCATCCTGTTCGTGGATCGACATGACAGGTGTGCCGATCTCCAGTTCCGGCACACCAGCATCATCCAGAAGTTGTGCGATGTGCAGTTTTTCGGCCAGCGTAAACACTACACCGGGTGCTTGTTCTCCATCGCGCAGCGTTGTGTCAATGAGGTGTTTCATGAGCGTCTTTTTTTGAGAGATCAGACGTTTAGATGCCAGACAGTTAGACGGGACCGTGTGGGTGTTGGCCTCTTGAAGTCTCTGAAAATCTTATCTGTCAGTCTATCTTCTGTTGGTCTTCTTTTCACTTAGTCTGTGATCAGGTATTCCTCCACCGCTTCGTCGTTTTCAAGGGCATCGAGGATTTCGTTCGATGCGGTCGGTGGTGATACCGCCGTACCATAGATTGTTCGGGTGCACCACCATGATGGGACCTTGTGAGCACACGTTCAGGCAAGCCGTGCAGGTAATGGTCACATCCAGGCCACGGTCGTTGCATTCGTCCGACAGGTACTGGAGCAAATCGGTAGCTCCTTTTTTGTTGCAGAAGCCCTGGGCATCGCCGGCAACCCGGAACGAGTTGCATACCAAAATGTGATAATCGGGTTTTTTCATGATTGTTAAATAAAGCCCCCAGTCCCAAAAGGAAAGCTGAAGGATGGTTTATAATTTGGGTTACTAAAAAACTAACGGCCGACAGCTCTTTTTCATCCGCATCCGGTGGCGTTCCCTTTGCAATTGCTGCCGCATTTGAACATTTCGCTTTTGCAAAGGGTACGGAGCTCTTTGGATTTGTACACGTGGTCGAGCCCTTCGTCGATCAATCCGCTCATCTCGACAATGTGGATGCCGTTCCTTTTCAGGATGGACGACGGCCTGGGGCCGATGCCGCCGACCAATACGGCCCTGCAGTCGCTCAGTATCATGGCCAGTTCCTCCCAGCGGTTGTCTCCCTTGCCCGATGGCGGGGTGATGCGTTGGTTGACCAGTTTGTAACCGTTTGGGGTTTCACGGAACACGTACAGTTTATCGGCTTCGCCAAGATGTTGGTTCACTAGGATACCTTCGTAGCTGGCCACGGCCACGTAGGGGCGTTCCTCTCCGTCGGTGATCACCAGTTTGGACGCTTCGCGCAACAACTGGGCGGCTTCGGCACTGTCGTTGCCCAACATTCCGGCGGCATCGGCGCGACAACGGGCGCAGTGGCTCATGGGAGGCAGGTATGTTTCGATGCCTTTCCGCAGCTCTTTCATGAACGACGAACCGGGTTCTTTGAGATCGGCAAACGGTGTTCCTTCGACAGGGAACAAGGGAATGGTGTTCATCAGATCGACGCCTTTGGCCGCCATGGCTTTGGCCACCTCCACCACGTGATGGTCATTGATGCCCGGTACCACGATCGTGTTTACTTTCACCACAATGTTGGCTGCTTTTAACAGGTCGATGGCTTTCAATTGTTGTTCCAGCATTACTTCGCCCGCTTGTTCGCCAAAGTAGCCGCGTTTGTCATGGCGTATCCATGCGTATATTTTATTGAGAATGGCCGGATCGACGGCATTGAGCGTCACGGTGACGTGCGACACCTCCAGTGCGGCCAGTTCATCCACGTAGGGGGCTACGTTCAGTCCGTTGGTAGAGACGCACAACAGCATGTCGGGGTATTTTTGGCGGACCAACCGCATGGTCGCCATGGTTTGTTCGGGGTTGGCAAACGGATCGCCAGGGCCTGCAATGCCCACCACTGACAGGTTCGGCATGATCTTTACCAAATTGTCGAGGTATGCGATGGCCTGCTCTGGCAACAACACGCTGCTGGTCACTCCCGGACGGCTTTCGTTCACGCAGTCGAACTTGCGGTTGCAGTAGTTGCACTTCACATTGCATTGGGGCGCTACGGGCAGGTGCACGCGTGCAAACTCGTGATGTGCTTCTTTGTTGAAGCAGGGGTGTTTTTTGAAGTCGAGTGTGTTCATGGTTTGGCGATTTTTAGTTTTCAGCACAGAGGCACGGAGTTTTTATCTCCTTTTTTGGGGTATGTTCTGTTTTCTCTGTGTCTTAGTGTCTCTGTGTTTAATTAGAGGTACTTGAATCCTATTTCCGAATCGTCTTGCTTTTTCTCCAGCAACGCGTTTACAATGGTGTCAAACAATTGTTGCGTACCCCGGTAGCCAAGGTGCAGGATGCGGTGTCCCCCGAAACGGTCGTGGATGGGGAAACCCACGCGGATGATGGGGATGTCGAGCGCGCGGGCGATGTAATAACCCTTGCTGTTGCCCACCAGTAAGTCCGGTTTATGGTCGTGGCAATACTCACTGATCTTTTCGAAGTCGATGCCGGCCAGGACCTCGGTCTTATGCCCTTTTTCCGGACAGAGGGTTTCGATTTGCGATTTGAGTACGCCCGTGTGGCCGCCCGATGCGGCCATGATGACCTCCACGCCGATTTCGTCGAGGAATGCGGCCATCGAGGCCACGAAGTCCTCTTCGCCGTATACCACGGCGCGTTTGCCGAACACGTATTTGTGCCCGTCGATGTAGCTGTCGATCAGGCGTCCGCGTTCTTTGGTGATTTCGACGGGGATGGGTTTGCCGCTCAGGGTCGATAGCGTCTCCATCAGTTTGTCTGTTTGGTTGGCCCCGATGGGCAGGGGCAGGTTGTGGCGGGGCACACCATGGTTGGTTTCGAGCCATTTGGCGGCCGTTTGCACGGCACCAATGTCGCTTCCGGCCATTTTTGCGCCGTTTTGTGCGTATACCGACCCCAGTTCCACCGTGGCGAACGAGCCGCCCATGGTGGCGATGTCCGACGGTTTGGTCCCTCCGTCGGGAATGCGCTTGTAATTGTCCCATAACGGATTGTCCAATGTGTCGGAGTAGTCGGGCAACAACACATAATTCACCCCAAAGGCGTTGAGTATTTCTTTGAGATGACGGATATCTGCGGGTGATGCCATGCCCGGGAGCACATTGATCTGATCGACGGGCGTGTTGCCGATGGCCATGGTTTGCACCAGCGCACGCACGGCTTCCTGGAATCCGTCGACATGGGAACCGCGGTAACTGGGCGTGGAGGCGGGGACCAGCGTAGGACCTTTACCGTTCCGGGCGCCGATGACTTTCTTAAGCATCAGGTTGACATCTTCGCCAATGGTTTCACTCAGGCAAGTGGTGGCCACGCCTATGGCACCGGGATTGTAAGTGTGGGTCACATTATCGAGGGCCATGGTCAGGTTGGCCGATCCACCGAAAATGGTCGTCTCTTCACTGAAGTTCGACGATGCAATGTCGACCGGTTCCCGAAAGTGGCTGATGAGGTAACGACGTATGTAAGTGGCGCAGCCTTGTCCGCCGTGGATAAGCGGCACGCAGCCTTCCACACCTTTAAAAGCCATGCTGGCACCAAGCGGGGCGCAAAGCTTGCAGGCGTTTCGGGTGGCCGTGAACGGGGTTCGTTCGGTGAGATAGGGGAGTTTATCCATGGGTAAGTTTTTAGACGTTTAGATCTTAGTCAGATAGGTCGTTTGTAAATGCGAAGAACATTCTTTATGGCCTTCTAAATCTGTCTGTCTGGCATCTCCAAATCCCGGAGTCTGCCTTTGTTTACAAATTTCCATACCGGACTCATCACCGAGGCATGTACCTCCCTGGCGAAGTTGATCATGCCGATGTAGCCGGCCAGCGCTTCTTTGCGTTCATGGTTATGGTCGCAAAAACCAATGCCTATTTTGTGGGCAATGGGGCGTTCCTTTACTCCGCCGATGAACAGGTTAGCTCCTGTTTCTCTGACAAATTCAGAAAGTTCGTTGGGGTTGCTGTCGTCTACGATGATCGTGCCTTCGTCGCACAGTTTCTTCAGAAGGTTATAGTCATCGGCGTTGCCCGTTTGCGATCCCACCAGCACGGTTTTCATGCCAATGAGCCTGAGGGCCTTGACCAGACTGATGGCTTTGAATGCGCCCCCCACGTAGATGGCTGCTTTTTTGCCCATCAAATCGTTGCGGTAAGGGGCAAGGGCCGGCATTAGTTTGCCGAGCTCTTCGGCCACCAACGTGCGGGTGTTTCCGATCAATGCGTCGTTTTTGAAAAAACGGGCCACTTCGTACAACGCATCCGACATGTCTTCAATGCCGAAGTAGGATACTTTGATGAACGGGATGCCATATTTTTCCTTCATTTCTTTGGCCAGCGTCATCATCGAACCAGAGCATTGTACCACGTTGAGCGAGGCTTTGTGGGCACGGCGGATTTCGGCCACGCGGCCATCGCCGGTCAGGCAGCTGATGAGGTTGATGCCGATGCGTTTGTAATATTCGGCCAGAATCCAAAGTTCACCGGCAAGGTTGAAGTCGCCCAATATGTTGATGCTGAACGGTGGCGCCTCGTAATTGTCATCGGTCCCGATGAGCTTTGACAGCGCATCGCATGCCGCTTTGTAACCGTCTTTTTTGGTGCCTTTAAAACCTTCGCTCATGACGGGAAGCACATCGATGCCTTTTTCGGCCGACACGCGCCTGCACACGGCGGCCACATCGTCGCCGATCACGCCCACGATGCAGGTGGAGTATACGAATGCGGCTTGGGGTTTGTAAGCGTCAATGAGTTCGGTAATGGCACGGTACAATTTTTTTTCGCCGCCAAACACCACGTCCCGCTCCCCCAAATCGGTCGAAAAGCTGAGGCGGTGCAGTTGCGGGCCGCTCGATTGGGCACCACGTATGTCCCACGTGTAAGCGGCACAGCCAATGGGGCCGTGTATCAGGTGCAGTGCGTCGGCAATGGGGTACAGCACCACACGCGAGCCACAGAACACGCAGGCACGCTGGCTTACCGATCCGGCAAGGCTTTTCTTGTCACACACCAGTTCATGGCCGTCTTTGCCTTTGGTGAGTATTTGATTGCTGCGGTCCTTTAAAAATCGTTCCATGGCTGAGGAAGTTATGGGTTCAACGCTTAAGGTCTCATGTTTTTTCTTGGCGAACCGGACGACTTCCGTCGATTCGGTTCTTTAGCACTTAGGCACTCAGGCACTTTTATTCAGGCATTGGCAGCGACCGGCCCGTCCCACACAAAGATCCCTTGAGTCTGAAGAGGAAAATAATGGGACTTAATGTGACGCGGACCGGATGCGCTGCCGCCTAAAATCACACTGGACAAAAAGATTGAATGAGCAAACGGTGACTGATAACGACTATAAACGTCCATGTGTGAGTAAATCCTGAACCCAATAATAATTTGTGTAAAAAGATGGAAAGATGTTTGGACTATGGCAGATAGGGAAGAACGTTCTCCATGGTCTGTTCTATCGGTCTGATTGTCCTTCGGTCTTCATCTCTTATAAGCCTCCAACTCCCGTTTGGATTGGAGGTTAAAAAGCATTACATCGTCAATTCGAATGAATATTCAGGACTGGAGGCATCAATTTTGTCCATGATGGCGCCCAGCATCTTTTCAAGGATACGGATACCTCCCATGTAACCTACCGTGGGGAAGTAACTGTGCCCGACGCGGTCGATGATGGGGAACCCCATGCGCACCAGCGGAATGTTCTCGTCGCGTGCAATGTACTTGCCGTAAGTGTTGCCGATGAGCAGGTCTACCGGATTCTCCTTGATCCATTGGTGCATCAGGTACATGTCGGCTTGCGCTCCGTTTTTGAATTTGGCTTCGGGTACCCGTTCTTTAAGTATTTCGGCCATACGGCCTTCGAATTTTTTGCCGGGTGTCCCCGATACGATGTAGACCGGTTTCATGTCCAGATCGACAAGGAATTCCACCAGGGGGATCAACTGATCGGGATCGCCCCACAATGCCACGCGTTTGCCGTACAGATATTGGTGCATGTCGGTGATCATGTCGACCAAACGGCCACGCTCGGTATTCACCAGTTCGGGAACCGATACGCACCCTGCTTTGCTCAACCCGCTGATAAAGCGGTCTGTGGCACGTAAGCCAATGGGCAGGTCCAGAATGTCGAATTTTACCTTGCAGTTGTTCTCGAGCATGGTGGCTGCCTTGCGCGACGCCCAGTCGCCCAGCCCAAGCGTGAACATGCTGTCGCCCATGCTTACCATTTGCGGAATAGTGGTACCTCCCTTGGGATACATTTCGAATTTTCCGGTTATTGGCGTGTCGAGCACATCGGATGTGTCGGGCAACAGGACCGATTTGATGCCCATCATGGCCACAATACGCTTGATTTCGCGCATGTCCGATGGTTCAACCCAGCCCGACAGGATATTGAGCTGCCTTTTCAGCTCACCGGTGTTGACGGCAAAAGCTTTTACAAATGATTCGACCATGGATGAGAAACCGGTGACATGCGAACCCACATAACTGGGGGTGGCGGCTTGTACCACGAATTTGCCTTCGGGAACTTTCCCCTCGTCCATCGCTTTTTTGGTGATCTGTCCCAGATCGTCGCCAATGGTTTCGCTCAGGCAGGTTGAGTGCACGGCAATGATGTCTGGATCGTACACCGAAAAAATGGTGCTGATGGCTGCCAGCAGGTTGGCTTGGCCGCCAAATACCGATGAACCTTCGGTGAACGAACTGGTGGCCGCCATTACAGGTTCTTTGTAGTGGCGGGTCAGCATACTGCGGTGGTACGAGCAACAGCCTTGCGAGCCGTGGCTGTGGGGCAAGCAACCGTGAACGCCAAGGGCCGCATACATGGCCCCGATGGGCTGGCAAGTTTTGGCCGGGTTGACCGTCAACGCCTGTCTTTCCTTTACGTTTTTTGTTGTATGTCGAAGTAACATGGTTTTGTCCTCCAAATAATTAAGCGTTAATACTCATGCTTCCCACAATCGAAGGCTCGTCTTTCCAGGGGGCGTCGACCAGTTTCCAGATATTGGTGCAAAGCATCCGTTCCATTTCGATATAGAAATTGACAGCACCTTCAAAACCGGCATAGGGTCCGCCGTAATCGTAGCTGTGAAGCTGTTTGAGGGGTACGCCTGATTTTTGCACCACGTATTTTTCTTTGATACCGGCACAAAGCACGTCAGGGCGGAAATGCTCAATAAGCTTTTCGGTTTCGTGGTGCGACACGTCGTCGATGACCAGTGAGTTTTCTTCCATTTCGGGCATCATCCCTGCGTAGTCGCTAAAAGTGTAGCCTTCGGCAATGAGCTCGGCTTTGCGCTTGGCCAAATCGTCACGGTAACGTTCGATGTCTTTTTCCACCTCAATTTCTTCGATGTTGCGGGTGTCGGCATCTACTTTGATGTTTGGAATGACGTGACGGCCTTCGTAGTCGTCGCGGTGGGCAAATTCGTAACCTGCCGAGATCACTTTCATGTCCAGTTCCCTGAAAAGGTCCTGATAATGATGGGCGCGCGATCCGCCAACAAACATCATGGCCAGTTTACCCTTGGTTTTGGCGGCCACTTTAGAGCGGACGGCTTCTACTTTGGCCATTTCTCGGGCAATGATTGCCTCCACTTTGGCTGTCAGTTCTGGATCTTTAAAGAAATCGGCCGTTTTGCGCAACGCTTTTGCGGAACCTTCGGCCCCGATGAAGCTGACCTTTACCCAGGGTATCCCGTATTTCTCTTCCATCATTTCGGCTATGTAGTTGATGGAACGGTGGCACATGACCAGGTTAAGGTCGGCCGTGTGTGAGTATTCCATGCTTTTGATGGTGGAGTTGCCCGAGAAGGTTGATAGAAGCTCAATACCTGCTTCTTCGAACAGACGCTCCAGTTCAAACGCGTCGCCGCCAATGTTGTATTCGCCCAAAAGATTGATCTGGTATTTGCCTTTGCGGGGACGGTCGTTCAATCCGACTACGTTGGTAAACACGCCGTTGTTGGCAATGTGGTGGCCGGCACTTTGTGATACGCCGCGGTAACCTTCGCACGAGAACCCAAAGATGTTGATCCCCAGTTCGGCTTTCATATCGCGCGCCACAGAATGTACGTCGTCACCGATCAACCCGACGGGGCAGGTCGAGAAGATCCCGATAGCCTTTGGTTTGAAATGGTCGTATGCTTCGCGGATGGCATCTTTCAGTTTTGCTTCGCCGCCAAACACGATGTTTTGGTCCTGCATGTCGGTCGAAAAGGCGTACGTCATGTAATTTTCTTCGCCTTCGGTCGGGGCGGTTTGGTTACGGCGTGTCAGCCATGCGTAAAAGCTGCAGCCAATCGGGCCGTGCACCAGGTTAATGATGTCGCGGGTAGGTCCCAGGACTACCCCCTTGCAACCGGCATAAGTACATCCCCGTTGGGTGATAATGCCCGGAATGGTTCGTACGTTGGCTTGTATTTCCTGATCTTCGCCCGGTTTATTGATGACGATTGCTTTGGCCCTTTTTTTGGCCACTTTGTTGGGATACTTGCTCAGCATGTCGTCTATAAAAGACGACGGATCGGGTATCCCGTTTGAATAATCTTTTTTCTTCACCATTGTCGTTCATTTAATCGAGTACTGCATCGCCTGATTCACCCGTCCGGATGCGTATGGCATCGGCGGTAGGAAGTACGAATATCTTGCCGTCGCCGGGGTTTCCTGTCTGGTTTGCCTCAATGATGGCATCCACCACGGTAGGAACCAGTGTGTCGGGCACGGTGACCTGTATCAGCCGGTGCGGGCGCAGGCGTGGTTCTTTGTCCAGCAAGGCTATCGCTTCAGGGTGGTTTTGTTTGGCACCTTCAAGCACTTTGGCTTCCCAAAGGCCTTTGCCGCGGCCAAACACATTGCCGGTGGCGGTCATCGATGAGATGCCGGCATCACGCAGTGCACGTTTGGTCTGGTTCATCTTGTCGATTCGGATAATGGCCATTACACATTTCATAATCGTAGGTTTTGGGGTTAGAGTTCCTTGGTACCGCGACTGATGGTGTAAGCTTCGTCCACCTGGCTGATGAAGATCTTTCCGTCGCCGAACGCGCCCGACGGTTTGCTGCGGGCGGCATCCATGATGGTGCTTACGGCAAAATCCTTGTCTTCGTCCTTGATCACCATCATTAGCATTTCCTTGGGAAGCTCATCATAGGTAACATCGCCGATTTTGATACCACGCTGCTTGCCACGGCCCACGACGGGCATTTTGGTAACGGCCACGTAGCCGGCCTCAAAGAGGGCTTTCATCACTTCGGTCGATTTTTCGGGACGAACGATTGCTTTTATCATTAACATGGTTGAGTTGTTTTAAGGTTTTGTAGTTGTGGGTGAAAAGAAATGCCTGAGTGCCAGTGATTATAAATGCTTGATTAAGGGTGAGTTTGTTTCAACGATTGCTTTAGGCACTAAGGCACTTTGCCCTTTAGGTACTTTCTTAGTTGGCAATTCCAAAGTCGATCAGCAGTTTTTCCAACTGGTCAATTTCCAACGGTTTTGGGATTACGAACATTTTATTGTTGTCGATGGCGGCGGCCAGTTTCCTGTACTCGTCGGCCTGGTTGTGCGTGGGTTCGTATTCGATTACCGTTTTGCGGTTGATCTCGGCGCGTTGCACCATGTTGTCGCGTGGCACAAAATGGATCATTTGTGTACCCAATTGGCGGGCCAGCTCTTCGATCATCTCGCGTTCGTTGTCCACTTTGCGTGAGTTGCAGATAAGACCGCCCAAACGTACGGCACCGGCCTGTGCATATTTCTGGATCCCTTTGCAGATGTTATTGGCTGCATACATGGCCATCATCTCGCCCGATACCACGATGTAGATTTCTTCAGCTTTTCCTTCGCGGATGGGCATTGCAAAACCGCCACATACCACGTCGCCCAATACATCGTAAAAAGTATAATCAATTTTGAACTTATCGTCCCAGGCTCCCAGCTGTTCAAGCAAGTTAATGGAGGTGATGATACCCCTGCCGGCGCATCCCACACCTGGTTCCGGGCCGCCTGACTCCACACAGCGTACACCGCCGTAGCCTGGTTTCACGATATCGTCCAAATCCACGTCCTCGCCTTCTTCACGAAGGGTGTCAAGTACGGTCTTTTGTGCCAAACCGCCCAGCAACAAACGGGTCGAGTCGGCCTTGGGATCACAGCCCACCACCATTACGTTTTTTCCGGCTTCCACCAAGCCGGCTACTGTGTTCTGGGTAGTGGTTGATTTACCGATACCCCCTTTTCCGTAGATAGCAACTTTCCTCATGGCTTAATAAAATCTAGGTTAATAAATTTCCATTCGATAAACCTTTAGGCATGAGTCGTGCCATAGTTGAAGTTCCAAACGGGAAGGGTTTTGTTATGTGATTTTAATTGTTTGTCTTGTAGGTGTTTATGTGTTGTGTGAAAAATATTGCTGACTAATTTCCCTTGTTACGTTCCTACATTTTGGTAGGAAACAGAGACTTGGATGACAAATTTGATGAATGCTGGTTAATCGTTTGTTTGTTAATGTTTTGCTTTTGTTTCTGATATTTGCTTTAACTACTTTTAAGTAGGTCGGTATTTTTTGTGGCTAACTTTAAACAACTTAAATATTACGTTGTTTCTTTGGTAGATAGGTCGATTTTTTTTATTTTGTTTGCGTTGGCCCAATGTTTGGACAACCCCTCAAACATTGACAGAAAAAGCAAGGTGATGGAACTTAAGGAACTGATGAAATATGCGTTTACAGGGGAACTGCCCGGATTAAGGGCTCATATGCGCATGGCGCCTCCCCACAGGTTTCCCGATGGTGCAGTTACCAGTGCGGTGGGAGCACGCAACAGCAGTGTCATGGTATTGCTTTATTTTAAAGAAGGACGTTTGCACATCCCGTTAATCCAGCGTCCGTTGTACAACGGGGCGCACAGCGGACAGGTAAGTTTCCCGGGCGGCAAATGGGAGCCATCTGATCAAAATGCATGGGATGCTGCTTTGCGCGAAACATTCGAAGAAACTGGCATTGCCGGTAATGTCGAGCGCATTGGCCAATTAAGCCCTCTCTATATTCCCCACAGCAACTTTATGGTTTACCCTTTTGTGGGTATTTATAACGGTCAACCGGCATTCGATCCCGACCCGTTTGAGGTGGAGCAATTGATGGAAGTGCCTGTGGATGAATTTTTCAGTGCCGATAATCTGGCCGATTTTTTTTACCAAAAAGACGATTTCGAATTGGTGGCACCGAGTTACCGCATTGGCGGACGGAGTGTGTGGGGGGCTACGGCCATGATTTTGAGTGAATTTGTCGAGTTGATTGAACCGTTTGTGAAAAACCGGTTTTTGCCAGGACAATGGCAGATACAACAAGGGGCTTGATCATCAAGCCCCTTGTTGTATCTATTTATTTTTTCTCTTCAATGCATCGTACATCATCTTTCGTAAGTCCAGTTGCTGCTTTTGTACCAGATTTTGCGATATGGGACGGTATAATTTGTCCAATACACAAGGTGTGACCTTGTACTTAAAATCATCGATATTGCCTGTGATATCTACGCCTAATTTTATGGGTAAAGGGCAGTCTACCACTGATATTTTGTATTTGTAGGTCATGTCCAGATTGTGCCGGCCTGCCACAATTGCCTTGTATTTATCCATTACTATAAGGAAGGGGTAGATGTCGATCTCATCTTTGAAAATGGTAAATTCAGCCGATAAAGTATCGACTTTGTTGACGGTTTTCTTTCTAAAGTTGAGGCTTTTGGCAATTTCGGAGAACGTTTGGCCATCCATCAGTACCAGATCGTTGCCTTTTATCGAAGAACTGGACCGTATGGTCGATTTCTTTAAATTGTATAACGAATCCATGTAAGTTTCGGTCACTGTATGGAATTCTGCTTTTCCCTTGAATGATTTTAGCATCGGCATGATGGTGTCGATATCGGGAATCATTTTTAACAGGTTTTCAATATCCACATCAAACATGTGATAGTCAATGCCCAGAAACAGATGGTTTTTTCTTTCGGAACGGTACATGGCCGTCAATTGCATTTTGGTGGCCGGCGAGGTACACTTAATGTCATCGAGTACCAATATGCCATCCATCACCCTCACATCTCCATGTACTTTGGAAATGGTGTCAATGCCCAACGTTGCTTTTTGGATGTCGGTGTGCAGGGTTAAGTCCATTTTCTTGGGAACCATATAAGGGCCGCCCGTCGACGAGGAGGTTGTATCCTCGTTGCCGATCCCGTTGGTCAGGTTCATGAGTTGTGCAATGTCGATATGTTGCGACGAGAATGTCAAATCGCTTTTTAATATCGAATCGCCCCGAAAATACGACAATACATTGCTGACATTTCCCGTAAGCGAAAAGTCGGATTTATCGATGGTCACCGTTCCCTCTTTGATATGTAGGTTTTCGGGGGTAAAATCCATTTTTATGGATGGGATCTCAAAGGGATATTTAAATGAAGACAGGCAGACTTGCCCTTTGTCCAAATTGATAAAGCCCTTGGTCAGCCATTGCAGGAAAACGTCTTTTTCCTGGGAGTGGTTTTCCACGTTGGCGTCAAGGCTTAGTTTTTCGATGCTGACGGTTTCTTTTCCCATGGCGGCCAATAATCTTCCGCCTTGGTATTTTATGTCGACGATGGGTTCAAGGGGATGGCCCTGTCGTGGAGCGACGCCAAAAATTCCTTTGGGACTTTGGGCGTTCAATTGCAGGGTGTCCATACCTGCGGTCAACTCTTCCATCTCAAACGTTGCATGGATGTGGGGAAGGATGGTGGTGTCGCGCATGTCGGAGGTTTCTATCCGGATGAGTGCATTTTTCAATTTGGCATCGAAACTTTTGGTCTTTGAGGCTTCCAGGTTGTCGGCATTGAGTTTTGCAAGTGCGAAACGGGCCTTTTGATCGGATGGCTTGGGATTGGGCAACGCAAATTCGAGGGAGGATAGGTTGGTTCGTACCGTGATGCTGTCGTAAACGGCGGTTAAGTCCGACACCGAGATTTGTCCTGATAGGTTCAGTTTTTCCAACTGCATTTTATCGATCTGTGCCAACGTGAAATCTGCTTTCACGGTTCCCGTTGCACGGCCCTCTAGTTTTGTTTTCATCTCCGTGGGGATTAACGGGTTCAGTTCGGCCAGAAGCAAACTGGCGTTTGTTTCCAACCGGCAGCGGATATCGCTGAACAATTGGTCGATGTTGCCCTTGACGGAGAATGACGAGTTGGTGGTACGTCCCGAGAACTGATCGATCCGGACATATGAAATGGAATCGGTGGCCATATCGGAATAAAATGCCACACGGCCGTTTATTTTATCCAATGGAAACGGTAAGCCTTCGTAGGCCAGTTTCCCGTTTTTGACGGATAGGAGTATGTCCATCACCGGGTAGTGCGTATCGTTATATGTACCTGTCAGTTTGCCGCTTGAAGAGATGCTCCCATCGGCATCGATACCGTTCAGATAATTTAGGTACGACGGCGGGGTAAGCGACAATGCTTCTTTCAGCCGCCAGTCATCCAGTTGGTAAGCGAGGTTGGTCGTGTAGCTGTTGAATGTTGAATCGATTTCGACCGTTCCGTTAAATTGCATGGCCAGGTCGTTTACCGACACGTGGGCGTTGTTTAGCTTGATCAGTAGCGGGGAGAAGGCCACTTCGACGGGTATGTCCAGTTTTACGGCTGAGCTTTGCAAATATTTTTCGGAATCGTATTCAAGCCAAACGGCCGATTGAGCCACGTTGAGATGTCCGTTGAACTTGTTATCGCTCAATATTCCCTCCAGTTGTGCGTCCATGTTACGGATGTGGGTGGCAAATTTGAGGGATTGATCCACATAGCCGACGGATAGGTTGTTTAATTCTACGTGGCGGATGTCGATGACAGCCATGGTGTTTTCGGATGTCGTTTGTTCTGTGGTGTCGGTCACCATCACATCGTAGTTGGTATGCCCCAGGCTGTCGGTAAAGAGGTTTAATTGGCCGTTGGTCGCTTTTACTTCCGTCAGCACAATCTGGTCGTTGTTCCACCAAGCACCAAGGTCAACCACTCCGAGCACGTTCGATGCCGAAAATAATGTGTCGTTTGGTGCTCCGCTGACGGGATTGATCAGACAGACGTGGTTTGCTTTGAGGCCAAAACTTGGAAATGTACTGAAAAACGTCAGTTCCACTTCGCCGATGTCGGTTTTACAGGTTAGGTAGTTAACGGCTTGTTTACGCACGATGGGAGTGAGTTTCTGCGGCGTAAATACAAGCCAAACCACGATGCCGATGGCTATCAGGGCCAATGCAATGACAGATGCCAGTATGATAAGGATGGGTTTGACAATTTTCTTCATAAAATGCGGTGAGAATTGAAAAAAGTGAGGTGGAGAAAAAATGGAAACCGTGAAAAGCAGATTGGTTAATCCGATACTTTGGAAAACGAAAAGCTTTTGCCAAAATCGTCTTTGTATTTCAACGTGGTGGAGGTAAGTTCCGTCACCGTGTAGTATTTGGGTACGGTACCTCCCATTTCAATTATGTGGATCTGGGTGAGGTCCGATGCTTCCAGCGTCCATGTAAAGTCCTGGGCTTCCTCTTCGGTTACGTCGTCTGACGTATCCCATGTATAGCCGGTACCATCGTTAAAATACCTGTAATATTCCGTTCCCGATTTCCATTTCCCGTAAAGAAAGGTTTCGTCGTAAACGGTTTCTTCTTCGCACGATACCAAAAGTGCTGATAGCATAACGGATGTCAGTAAGTAAAGTTTTAATTTTTTCATGGTATTATTTAATGCGTCTGTGATTTCCGGTTCAATGATTATGCCAAAGCTGTTACGCAAAAATAGAAATGAGGTTGTTTGTTTTTATATGTTTTCCACACCTGCATCTTTAGCAAGGGATATTCCGGGATTGAATGCGTCGGCAAAATCGCTGGCATTTTGAACCACGGTCGAGGCAATGCCTGCTTTTTTTGCCAAATCGGCCCAAATATCCCTGGCTTTCATCCCGTGTGTACGCATGTAGTGGATGGAGGTGTCACCTTTCGATTTGGAGAGTTTTTCTCCCCGGGCGTCTATGATCAGGGGGTGGTGTATAAATATGGTATCGGCAAACTTGCAAAGGCCAAGTTCCCGGGCCAGAAAAAGTTGGGCGGCCGTCGAGTCGATCAAATCCACGCCTCTTACAATCAGGTTGATATCGAAATCGACATCGTCGGCCAATGAGGCAATCTGATAGGCAGGGACCTTGTCTTTCCGTTGCACGACGAAGTCGGGCATGGTTTGGTTCAGATCGAGGATGGACGGGCCTGTAAATGTGTCGTGCACGGTAATCGGGCAAGGCTTTGGAATTTTTATGCGCCAGGCTACGTTCGGCTGGTCGAACGGAATATGGGCATGGGTGCATTTTCTTTCGTATAACCCATTGTGGGACATGGCGTTGATTTGGCTTCGCGAGCAGTTGCAAGCATAAAGCTTTCCGTTTGTTTTTAGTTCTTCAAGCAGGTGGCCATATCTTTCCAATCGGTGTTGTTGACTGTATTGTTTCTCGAATTCCTCTACATTCCGGGGATCCAGATCGTAGTCAAGACCAAGAAAATCCAAGGTTTCAAAAATATCTTTTACATATTCGGGCCGGTAGCGCGTGTTGTCAATGTCGTCGATGCGAAGCCTGATTTTTCCATGGTGCCGTTTGGCCAAAGCCCATGTCAAGGCAAATGACCACACATTGCCAATATGCAAATAACCGCTTGGCGTGGGGGCAAAGCGGGTTGTTATTTTTGACGGGAGGTTTGGCATAACGGAAATGGATTCGTTAAGGGGGCGAGGGCAATCCGAAGGGAGGAAAATAGTTCGGTGTTAGACCAGTGGCGTTAGGTTAGAGGGTGTGCCCGAAACCCTCTTTCCCCTTGTCTTTCTGTTCCAAAATCTTTTGTCTCTTCGTCTTTTTTATAGTAAATCTTTCTGGCGAGACCATGCTTGCTTATTTCGCCGGAGCAGTTTTCTCAGTGTTTCATCACGTTTTTGTAATGTTCGTACCGTTCCATAATCTCTTTCACGTACAGATAAGGCTCTTCTCCCCGGCAGAAGCCAAATTTCACGACCGGGTCGTTGTAAAATTCAGGATTTGATTTATTCAGCAGGTAGTAATCGACATTGCTTTCCCATATCTTGGGGTTTTTCCCGTTTTTTTCGGCCAGCTTAATGGCATCAAGCACATGTCCGATGCCCACGTTGTAGGCCGCCAGCACAAATTTCTGCCGTTCGTCGGGATCTTCGACTCTTTGCGACAGGCGTTCGTCCAGCCATTTTAGGAATTTTACGCCGCCTTTGATGTTTTGCTCGGGTGAATAGACATCCATTACGCCAAAATTTTCGGCCGTTTCGGGCATCAGTTGCATTAACCCCTGGGCGCCGGCCCAACTTTCGGCGGCATTGCTAAAGCGCGATTCCTGGTAAATGAGCGAAGCCACCAGTCGCCAATCCCATGCCATGCCTTTGCATTCGGCCTTTATCAGGTCATCGTAAACCGATACCTGGCCACCTTTCAACGAGTTGAAACTTATGTCGGTCAGGTGGATCGACCGTTTGTTAAGGAAATATTTTTGGTAGATTTTTTCGTAACGCGCCGTCTTTTTGAAGCCGATCATCCAATTGTTGACGGCTTCGAGCAGGTGCGGCGAAGAGGGTCTTACCGCCCATGCGATTTTCTGGGGGAAACTGATGGCCGTTTCGATGTCGAGGTTTGGGTAAAAATTAAGGTTGACACGTGCCAGGTTTTCGTCGCACACGGTGTACTCGATTTCGCCCGTGGAAACCAATCCGATCAGTTGTTCCGATTCGTAATCGGGTATTTCGATGATGTGGATGCTGTCGCCGATTTCGTTCGACAAAGTTTTGAGGCGTTGGAAATAGGTTGTGTTTTTTTGGACGTAAATGGTTTTTCCGGCCAGGTCGAGTTGGTTGCGGATCAATTCGTTGAACCCTTTGTGACGGCCGCTTTTTTCGTCGCGGTTATATTTGCGTTGTACCAGAACCTGACGGGTGTAGCAGTGCGGTTCGGTGAAGTTTACCTGGGTGGCGTGATCGTTGGTCACGGTTAGGTTGGTGGCAATCAGGTCTATCTCGCCGGAGAGGAGGTTGTCGAAATTCTTTTCCACATCGTTCGATACGGTCACCTCAAGTTTTAGCGACAAAAAGTTGCAGAGTTCCTGCAATAGCTCCAGTTGGTAGCCCATGGGCTTTCCCTTGTATATGAAATAGTTGGTGGAGTTGTAATCGATGGCCACTTTCAGTTTTCCCTGCTGGCGGATCTCTTCCAGATCGATGGCTATCGTTTTCTCTTCGTCTTCGCTACCGGTTAATTTGGTTAGCCAATTGCACGATTGCATTGTCCATAGCAAGGGCAAAATTGCTATCCAATAATAACTTCGCTTCATTTTCGTTTTTGTCTTGATTCGGCCTCAAAGATACGAACTATTGTGTGCCAGTTCCAAATATTATGATTCAATAGGTTGGTTGATAGGGGTTTGTTTAATCGTAGAAATTCCACGACACGCTTATTTTAAAGCTGCGCGGGTTGGCAGGATAGCCCGGCGTAAGGAAATAGTCGTTGTTGGGATAACCTTGGTTTACGTGGTCCATCTTTAGGCCGATACGTGCCCTCTTCAAGTGGAAGTTAATGAAGACGTCGGCAAACGGGTAATCGCCCACCTTACGCGTTTGCTGGTTGTAAAACTGGGCGGTGGCGGGCATGTAACCGGGCGTGTAATAGGCGGTGAAATACCTTACGTCGAAACCTATCTGGAACCGGAGTACTTTGAATGCCACGTTCTCGTAAAAATTGGATGTGTAGGCGGCCAACGTCGGCAACGGCATCACTTCGGCGTCGCTGGTAGCCTGCCACCATACCTGGTTGATGCTGTTGAAACCACCTATCTTGAAATGCTGGCCCAGTTTTACTTCCATGGCCTTAAGCACGCCGGTCGATTGGTCGGGCATGGCTTGTTGGTTCCAATAAAAATGATCGTTTATCAGGCGGATTTCGCCGGTCAGTTCGAAGCGTTTGGTGGGGATACGGATACCTCCGCGCACCTTTACCGTTTTTTCGCGGTTAAAATTGTGGTGCCATTCGAAGTGGTTTGAATAATAATCGTTAAACAGCAGGCCCGGCGATTGGAGGTACAACCCTCCCGACGCAAATACGCCGGCTGTGTCGTTCCATACTTTGAACAGGCTGTTGAGGTTTCCCGTTATCTCCGAATCACCGATGCGGTACCCCTGCACGTACAATTTGAGCCCTGCGTTCCACCAAAAGTTCTCGCCCAGGTTTTTGAATATCTGTCCGCCTACTGCCGTTGAGGTTTGGGTTTTTCGGGCATGTCGGTACTCGGGATAACTGATATCGTCGACACGAGAGAATTTGGTGGGCTTCTGCTGGGTCTGGTAAGTTTGTATCTCGTTCAGCAGATAGGCCCGGACACCGAACCTTAATAATTTGTTCGCCTCTTCGTTGAATTTGAGCTGGAACATGTTCCTCACGACCGAATATTTGGTCGTGTCGCGCGTCATGAGCGTGTCGGCGTATATGTTTGGGTAAAATGCATCGTCAAATCCGTCACTGTAATAAGACGTTAAGTCGTTTATTCTGTAAATACGGCTGTACCGGTCGAAATCCAGCGTATGGTATGCCGTGGCAATAGGTATGGGGGCTTTTTCACCGGTAGAGTCTTCGGGTGCAATTGATCCGATGGTGTACGACTGGTTGTAGAAGAATCTAACGTTTTTGATCCGGTTCCTGGCCGATGTAAAATTCACCGGTATGTTCTCCGATTGGCTGTAACCGTATTGGTTGGGATATAAGATCGCGGCTTCATCCTCCAGGCCCCCGTTCTCGTAATGGTTGGCGTTATTGATGGCAATGTTCAGGTTGGCCGAATAATGTGTGCCGTCGTAACTCGAAAACAATCGTACCATTTCATTGTCGGCACGTTGTGCATCATAACGTCCTATCGACGACATCAGGTTGTAAACTGCGCCCACGTTCAGCCGCTTGTTCACGTTCTGGGTGAACAAGACCCGTATGTTCTCTTCCGAACGTCGTTTAGGACCTCCGGTCCTGTAAGTCAGGTTGGTGTAAGGGACTGTGGTGTTGTAGAACAAAAAATTGTCAGGATCGGGAAAATACATTTTAAGTACGTTGGTGAAGATGAAGTCCTGGTCGTATTCCATTTCCCCCAGCACCATCGATTGGTAAGGAGCCCCGAGATTGCCCGTATAGACTGACATGGGATTTTTTGCCAGCATGGGATTGTGACGTTGGAACCCGGTTACCAGCGTATCGTTCTCCAACGAATCGGCAAATGTATAGCCTTCCGATAATTTCCAAACTTTGATCTTCTTGGCAATGGTGGGTGCCTCTCCTGTTGTTTGCTTTGGGCGTCCGTCGAAACGTTCTTCCTGGGCTTGGGACAGTTGGGCCCACAGCGCACATATGGCAAGTATGGTGAGTCGTGTTTTCATTTGTGGCAAATATACTCAAATATGACTACGTTATTTTGTTGTTTGCCTGCAACAAGGTATGTGCCATGTTTGGGCGGTTTGTCCGGCTTTGTCAAAAAACATCCGGTCTGCCGGTTTGTATATCATCCCAAAGGCACGGCCCCAAAATCCAATTTTCCTGCCGAAGAAAATTATTTCTTACGGCATGGAAAAAAATTCCCTCGGCAGGAAATTTTTTTCCATGCCGAGGGAATTTGATAAGGTAAGGGACCAGGTCGGTTAATGGCGCGATGTGCCGGAAAATAGGGCCTGCCGATGTGTGGGCCCATCTCAACAAGGGGGCATTATTTTGTTTCGCTGGTCAACCCGTTCAGCAAATAGACCAATGGGGCGTTCCAATTGATGGCTATTTCGTTGGTGGAATAGCTACATGCTTCGTCCACAAACGATTTTGCGGGATACGCCGACCGTTCCACTTCCGTTCCGCAATCGTCCGGTACCGCCAGATTTGGGCCTCCGGCCAAAAAGCCGGGAATGGGACCTGTCACGCCGTCGGCCGCCGATGGGCGATGGTGGATGTGCATGACGCGTTTGCTCCCAAAACCGGTGACAAAGCAATATCCGGTGGCATTACGGCCTAAAATGTAATCAGCGTCGTGGATGGCCGAGTGTAAGTACTTTTTGTCGTTGGTCAGCCTGTAGGCCACCAGTTTTGCCATGCCTTGGTTTGCGACGTCGGAATTGCTGCCCCAATCAAATTTGTCGATGCTTACTTGATAAGCAGACGCATTTTCTTGTGCAAGGAGCCTGTCTGCCAATGTTAAAAAATCGCTTCGCAACGTGGCAACGGGGGATGCATCTTCCATGCCTGTCCCTAATACCGATAATGTCCCCAATAGTCCCACGTTGCCCCAGCCGGGCACGTCCCAAGGCTGGTAGTGTGCGGTCATCGCATCGGCATAGGTTTGCGAGCGGGTTGCGAGCCACAGTTCGGTGGCGGCCCAAAACCATTCGTCGGCCAGGTTCGCGTCGCCGTAACCGCCCGTGGTGATGTCATCAGGTTGTTGGTAAATTTGGTTCGGATGGTCCATGGCCCACGCCCATGCTTTGGTGGCCAATGTAAGACAGCTGTCGGACAACTCCGGAAGGTGCGCTTCATATTTTTTTAAGATACGTGAAGCTTGGGCAAGCAGCGCTGCGTAGTCGAGAGCGGCCGCCGTCGATTTCATCACCATGTAACGGGGTTCGGTGGCCTGGTGCGGCATGACGAACGCATCGAAGTCCTTGTTGGTCAATTTGTGGTATACGCCGCCGTCGTGTGGATCCTGCATCGTCATCACCCAACGGAGGTTAAACAACGTTTCGTCCAGCAGATCGGGCAGTGCGTTCCCCGATTCTGGGATCTGAAGGTTTTGGTCTGCGAAAAATACAGGGAAATCGTCCAACGCTTTCAGCAGCGTGTATGTGCTTATACCGCTGTTCACGACATATTTGTTATAATCGCCGGCATCGTACCAACCTAAAGGCGATGATACCACGGTACCGGCCGGCCGTTGTCTGGTGGCGGCCGATGGGTGGATGTATACCGCCGTGTCGGGATGTCCTGCAGGACGGGCCCATTTGCCTCCGTATGCCGAATCAATGGGCATGGCCGTGCGGTTGTAATAAAAACCTTTGATGGCGGCCTTGCCTGCTTTGGCATAGGGGGTGGACGAAATGCAGATCGGGTGGGACACTATTGTATCGTTCACCGTTAAATAATAGATGCCGGGTTGCGAGAAAGCGCTGAAGTCGGCTACGGCCACGCTGTCGCCCGAATGCGGCCAGTAATTCATTTCGCCCGTTTGTCCACGAAAGAGGATCCTTCCGCAAGTATCGGTCACTGCAAAACTATTGGATTGGCAGCGGACCAATGCATGTTTGGGATACATGGTGCCGTAACCCACTTGGTTGGCCAGAATCAGCCCGGCATGTTTCGGGGCAATGGCATGTTTGGGTGCCGTACAACTTGTGCTCAGTACGATCGATGCATTTATGAGAAGTATGATGATATTGGTCTTCATATTGGATTGGTCGGAGGTTTCAAAAATCAGGACGGTATGGATGCCGATAGAGAGGGGACATGCCAACGAAAAGTAAACCAAACGCGGAAAAATTGGAGCTCCGTTTCCGCGTTTGGATTTGAAGATATGTGGAAAAAATGTGTGCCTATCCCATGGTGACCGTTACATTATGGTTGCCTTTTGGCAGGACGGGAATGACGTTGCCATCAACAGGCAGCCCGTCAATCAGCATCCGTTTTACACCCTTGCTCACACCGTGGGGGTTCAGCACCTCAATGTGATAGGTGGTCCCCCTGAAGTGGCGGTTCACCTTGTACGATTTCCATTCTTTGGGAATGCACGGGTCTACCAGCAGCCCATCGTAGGTGGGACGGATACCCAGGATGTATTGGGTAATGGTGTAATAGTTCCATGAGGCGGTTCCGGTGAGCCAACTGTTTTTGGCTTCGCCCGGTTTGAAGGCATCTTTGCCGGCAATCATTTGTGAATAGACGTAGGGTTCCGTTTTGTGCAAATCACTAATGTCCTCCAGGTAAGCGGGGCAGATCTTTTTATAATATTCCCATGCCTGGTTGCCGCGGCCTATCACGGTTTCGCCAATGATTATCCATGGGTTGTTGTGGCAGAATATGCCTGCATTTTCTTTGTAACCTGCCGGGTAGCTCGATATTTCGCCGTATTCGATGTAATATTTGGTAAATGCGGGGTTGTTCAGGACGATACCGTATTGGCAGTCCAACCGTTCTTTTACCGAATCGAGAGCTTTTGCCACCAGGCCTTCCTCGGCGCCGATGCCAGCCATGGTACACCAACCGTTCGATTCGATGAATATTTTACCTTCTTCGTTGTCATTGCTGCCTATTTTTCGTCCATAGTAGTCGTAGGCACGCAAAAACCACTCGCCGTCCCAGCCATGTTTTTTCACGGCTCCAACCATATCGTCCACATGTTTTTGGGCGCGGGCTGCCTCGCCGGTTTTGCCGAGTTTATGGCACAATTCAACGTAATCACGTCCGTAGACCACGAATAACCCCGCAATCATTACCGATTCCGCTTTCGAGCCTTCGGTTTTGTTTTCTGTGGTTTGGAACGATTCGTTGGGATCGTTCGAGAAACAGTTCAGGTTCAGGCAGTCGTTCCAATCGGCGCGGCCGATCAGCGGCAAGCCATGGGGGCCAAGGTTGTTCACCACATGGTCGAACGACACGGTCAGGTGGTCGAACAGCGGACGGGCCAGGCTCGTGTCGTTGTCGAACGGGACCGATTCGTCCAAAATCGAAAAATCGCCGGTTTCCTTTATGTAGCTGGTGGTACCCAGAATCAGCCACATAGGGTCGTCGTTAAATCCGCCGCCAATGTCGTTGTTGCCGCGTTTGGTCAACGGTTGGTATTGGTGGTAGCAGCCGCCGTCGGGGAATTGGGTCGAGGCGATGTCGATGATGCGTTCACGGGCACGTGCGGGGATTTGGTGCACGAAACCGATCAGATCCTGGTTTGAATCGCGGAACCCCATGCCGCGGCCAATCCCGCTCTCGAAGAACGATGCCGAACGTGAAAAACAGAACGTGATCATGCATTGGTATTGGTTCCATATGTTGACCATGCGATCCAGCTTCTCGTCGCCCGATTCGATGGTGAAGATGCCCAGTAGCTTGTGCCAGTACGCTTTCAGTTCGGCCAATGCGGCGTCTACCTTGGCCGGGGTATCGAATTTGGCAATGGTGGCCCTGGCCTTGGTCTTATTGATGGTATTTTTCGATTCCCATTTGTCGTCATCGTTGTTCTCCACATAACCAAGTACAAATACAAAATCCCTCGATTCACCCGGTTTTAGTTCCACTTCGAGGTAGTGCGAGGCAATGGGCGACCATCCATGGGCCTCGCTCATGCGCGGTTTGCCTTCCAAAACGGTTTGTGGTTCGTCGAACCCGTTGTAAAGGCCAAAAAACGTTTCACGGTCGGTATCGTATCCGTCAATGGGAGTGTTTACCGAGTAATAGGCATAATGGTTGCGACGCTCCTTGTATTCGGTTTTGTGGTAAATCACAGATCCGTCTATTTCCACTTCGCCGGTCGAGAAGTTGCGTTGGAAATTTTCCATATCGGTGGCCGCATTCCAAAGTGCCCATTCGGCAAATGAAAACAGTTTGAGCTTTTTGGTTTCTCTGCCGTGGTTCGATAAGGTTACTTTTTGCACCTCGGCCCATGTTTTCAGGGGGACAAAGCACAGGACCCTTGCAGTTACGCCGTTCTTTTCACCGGCAATAACGGTGTAGTTCATGCCGTGGCGGCATTCGTAATTGTCGAGTTCGGTTTTGCAGGGTTTCCATCCTGGCGACCAAACGGTGTCGCCGTCTTTTATATAAAAGTACCTTCCGCCGCTATCCATGGGTACGTTGTTGTACCTGTAACGGGTGATACGCCTGAATTTGGCATCTTTATAGAATGAATAGCCGCCGCCGCTGTTCGATATGAGCGAGAAAAAGTCCTCATTGCCCAGATAATTGATCCAGGGCCAGGGTGTTTGTGGATTGGTGATGACGTATTCGCGGTTTACGTCGTCAAAAAAGCCGTATTTCATGTTCCGGGTATTTAGTTTATATAAAAAGTATCTGTTGGTATTTAACGGAAATTGTTGTGGTGCTTTTTGTTGGTGTGATTAACGTCAGTTGGTTGTGCTCGGGTCTGTTATTTCTTTTTCTCGACGTTGGTTCAATTCTACCGTAATCTCGCTGAGTTTCTTTTGGTTTAGGGGATAGAATACCATAACGATGGCGGCGAGTGCGGCTATTAGGGCGGGAATCCAACTCATTAGCATGACAATGCCAGGGGCTGCGTGTTGGATGGTTGAGGCATCCTGTCCGTTATAGTTAAACAGGGTCAGTATGCCCGTGATGATAATGGCGGCCACGCCGTGCCCCAGTTTAGTGGCGAACGAGCCCGCGGAATAAACAAGACCGGTTGCCCTTCTTTTGTTCTTGTATTCGGAATAGTCAGCGGCATCACCGAGCATGGCAAAAAATAAGGTAGGGAAAATGGCTGCGGCAAATTCCGAGGCCATCCCCAACGTAAATATCCCCACCGTATCGGAAGGACCGCAGAATGCCAGCAGGGCGTTCGTGGCTCCCGAAAACAGGAGTGCCGTGATGAACAGGTTTTTCTTGCCGATTTTTTTGCCGATGGGCGAGGTGATCATCGCTCCCGCAATTGAAACGAGCATAAGGGCTACCATATACGATGCGGCCAATAATTGGTGGTGCATATAGTGGGTAAAATAGTATAGCAGCACGCCTTGTTTTACCGAGTTGTATATGTTAAACAAAAGTCCTATCAGCAATAAGATGATCCAGGGACGGTTTTTCAACAAGTCAACGAGGTCTTTGCCCAGGTTGGTTTTTTGCTCCTTGGGCGGAGATACCCTTTCACGGGTGGTATAAAATGTGACGATAAGGAACAACGCCAGAAAGACCGATAACAGATATATGGCCTTGCTGTAACCGCTTTGTTGGTCTATGATCGTAATGTGGTCTTTGTCCAACCCGTTTGTGCCGGTGGCAATGAACAAGTAAGGGACATTGGCTTTCATGGAAAAGCTTTTGCGAACGGCAGGTACGTTCAGGCTATCGGGCAGGGTTGGATCGTTCCATGCGAACAGGGCAATCCCGTTCTTGCTTTCGATGTTGACTTTGGCCACATCTTTGGGTGCCGACACCGACACCTCAAACTTCTCTGCCCCTAATTGTTGGACGTGGATGGTAGGGTTGATATTACCAAAATACGATACCAAAAATAGCAATGCCCCCTGTACGACCATTCCTCCCGTGAAAGCGCCTACCATCCGGTACGATCCCAAACTGGTCCGTTCCTTGTCGTTGCCGGTCATTACCGCCATTAGCGCCCCATAGGGGATGTTATTGGCCGTGTAGACAAGGAAGAATGTCAAATAAGTAACGTATGCGTAAACGATTTTCCCGGTAGGCCCCAGGTTGGGCGAAGTAAACAGCAACGACAATGTGACGGCCAATGGAATGGCAGTCCACAAGACCCACGGACGGAATTTTCCGTACTTCGAATTGGTCCGGTCGCACACAATCCCCATTAGAATGTCAATGATGCCGTCGCTCGAGCGGGCTATGAGCATCAGCAAACCTGCCGCAGTTGCGGTAAGGCCAAACACGTCGGTGTAGAAAATAAGCAAAAAAGTTGCAACGCCCCGCCAGGCTATATTTGCGGCACCGTCGCCCAAGGCATAGCCTATTTTTTCTTTAATCGATAATTTTTCGTTCATATGGATTGGTTCTTAAGCTTCGTTTCGGGATATATTCTTAAATAGAGAAATCGAACATTTCACGTTTGGTACGTTCATAAACCTCACGGCTAAAAATGTAAAGCTGTGCAGGTTTGTGGGCCACGCCTTTTTGTTTTTCGTCCAAAGGGATGAGGTACTTCATTCGTGCAATCTTCTTTCGGAAATTGCGTTTGTCGAGCGGCGCGCCCAATATCACTTCGTACACTTTTTGGAGTTGCGATAACGTGAACTTCTCCGGCAACAGCTCGAAACCAATGGGTTCGTTGCGCAATTTACTGCGTAATGCGGCAAGGGCTTTATTGAGAATGGAGTTATGGTCGAAAGCCAATTCCCCGATGCCGGGCAGAGGATACCATTTTACGTTGCGCCCTTTCCATTCAAGGGTGACTTTTTTGGTGGCCAGTAGCGAGAAGTACCCGATGGTCACGATCCGGCTGTCCGGATTTCGTTCACTTGCTGCTAGCCATTGCTGGTCTGCTGTTTTCTTCAATCGGTCGGGATGGGCAAACGCACTGAATTGTTCCAGGTAAATATTGCTCAACCCCGTTAGATCGAACAAGATTCGCTGGGCCGCGTCATCTAAATCCTCGTGTTCGTAGATGTGGTTGCCGGTTAGGGTGAGATCGCTAAAGAGTATATTCCCCTGGGCATCGGCCAACGTCCGGTCAACCAGCAATACATTGAGCTGTTCTCCGTCAAACCCGAAAATGACGCAATCCACCGATATATTTTGGTTCAGCTTTGGCAGGTCGGTTTTCATAGATATTGGATTTATGTGTAGTAAATACACTAATGGTTGCTGGATGCAAAAGTATTTCCAAAATCCCAGAAATCAAATAAAGAATGTCATCAATCAATGGGTAGTTTGTATGAAATTGTATTTTATACACTAATTGTATAACCAGTTGTTTTTGAGGGGATAGATAAAGGGCTGCCGGGAAAACAATACTTTTCCCGGCAGCCCTTTGGATGACGATGCGTATACCTTGCTTATATGGCCTTTAAACTCAAATCCATGCTTTTTATGTGGTGGGTGAGCGCTCCAACGGATACGTAATCCACGCCGCATTCTGCGTAATCACGAACGGTATTTAGGTTAATGTTGCCCGACGATTCGGTCTCGAACCGTCCGCTGATCATTTCTACCGCCCTGCGTGTGTTTTCGATGTTAAAATTGTCGAGCATAATACGCTTTACACCGCCAACTGAGAGAACCTGCTGGAGTTCCTCAAAATTTCGTACTTCTATCTCAATGTCCAGGTCTTTACTTTCGTTCTTGATGTATGTTTTCGCAGATTGGATGGCTTGCGAAATTCCGCCCGCAAAATCCACATGGTTGTCTTTGAGCATGATCATGTCATATAGTCCCATGCGATGGTTGCAGCCTCCGCCAATCCGCACGGCTTCTTTTTCCAATACCCTCATTCCGGGCGAAGTTTTCCGGGTGTCGAGCACTTTGGTTTTCAATCCGGCCAGTTTGTCGGCATAAGCCCGGGCCTGGGTCGCGATCCCACTCATGCGCTGCATAATGTTCAACACCAAACGTTCCGATTTAAGCAAGGAATGTACCTTACCTTTCACGTAAAAGGCTACATCGCCGGGTTTCACGGCTGTACCGTCTTTTATCAGGATTTCGAATTTTGTGAACGGATCAATGCGTTTAAATACCAGTTCGGCCACTTCGACGCCGGCAATAATGCCGCTTTCTTTTACCAAAAGTTGCATTTTGCCAGCCGCATCTTCGGGTATGCACGATAGGGTCGAATGGTCTCCGTCGCCAATGTCTTCGGCAATTGCAAGATCAATCAGATGGGTGAGTATCTCTTTATTCATCTTGTGTTTCAATCCGTAATTGGTGTATCAATATGCTTCCTCCGCTATCCTTTACCAAAAAATATACTCTATAGCTGTCACCGTTCTTCGAGGCGTATTTGCCAATGGCAAACGACGAGTTGTCCCTTACTCCCTGGTGGATGATTTTAAAATCACCTGCAGGGTTCGAGACAAAAAAGTTTTTGATCACCTGTTCGGCCTGGGCACTTGAGAATACGCCCGATTTGCCGGGAATGATCAATTCAATTTTGTCGTTAAAGTAGGAGGCCAAGACACGGCTATCGTTGTTGCGAGTAGCTGTGACCACGGCATCGGGTACTGACGATTGGGCTTGTACCGACAGTCCCAATGTAAACAATACCAGTGCCGTAATGGCCGTTTTTAAAGGTTTATTCATTGATTTGTGAATTATAAAATACTCATTTTGGAGCAATTCTCTTACAAAAATCAAACCATTAAGTTTAAATTAGCGGAAGCGTTTTGAGCTTGGTCCTTTTTCTGGTTTAACAAAAGGGCCAGAGACACAAAAATAATGTAACCGTGGTTCCATGCAATGGCATTGGCCTGTATTTTGCTTTGTTTGAAAACATTCAAAATTGCGTTGGCCGTAGATATGCGTCGCTTTTTCCGGCCATCTCTTGCAAGTTGCCGACCGGTCGGATTGCATTGGACGTGCCAATGTGTTTTGTAACACCGGAATTACCCCGGTAGGGATGGGATAAACTTATTTTATTAGTGCAGAAGGTGAAAATTGTTCTTGTTTGGATAGGAAAAACGACCGAGGCATGGCTGCAGTCGGGTATCAGTGAATACCTGGGGCGGTTAAAGTACTATATACCCGTTGAGGTGAAGGAGATCTCGGCATTGCGCAATACCAAGAGCCTCACTTTGGATCAGATAAAAGAAAAGGAAGGCGAGCTGGTTTTGTCAACGTTAATGCCCGGCGACCATTTGCTGTTGCTTGATGAAAGTGGCAAGCAACTTTCATCGAGAGGATTTGCGGCCGAGATTGAAAACCACATAAACCTGTCGACCAAGCGGATGGTATTTGTGATTGGTGGGGCTTATGGATTCTCCGATGCGGTATACAAATCTGCAAAGCAACGGATATCGTTGTCCAAGCTCACTTTTTCGCACCAAATGGTACGGGTTATTTTTCTTGAGCAAATGTACCGGGGCATGACAATTTTAAAAGGTGAACCTTACCACCATGATTAAGCGGTTGAAACATCTGTTTTTGGCGATGTTCGGGAATGTCCGTTTGTGGCTCATTGCGTCATTAACGATATTTGTCTTATTGACGATAACTTTCGAAATATTGCATCGATCCCCAAAAATTACCGAATTCGATGCTGTTAAATTCGGAAAAGAGCTTGATCGCCAGAAAATCTTCCTTGAAATGGCCACCATCAATGCGGCGGCCAAAATTGCCGATCAACCCCGAATGACCTGGGATGTATTGGGAGGCAAGAGAAGGGGGGGGCACGAGTTCCTTGTGTTCCGCGATACATTTTTAGTAGCGTGGACATCTCATCTGCTACCGCTCAATAACGTATCCAACACGTTGTTCGATAAGCCGGTCGTAAAGTTGGCCAATGGCTGGTATTTGTGTGCGAAACGGTCTAAAGCTGACTATACGGTGGTCGGACTGATGGGGATCAAAGCCGAGTATGCATACCAAAACAAATATCTGGTAAATGCTTTCGCGCCGGAATTTAATATATCCAGCGATGTGCCAATTATGGCAAGGAAAACGAACGGATGGATAGAGGTACAAAGTCCTCCCGGTGAGTATTTTTTTAGTTTGGCCCATAAAGGAAAAGAAGGGAAAAGCAATCTTTACGGCCATCTGAGCCTGGTTTGCCTTTTGGTTTCGATCGTCGCGTTTGCGGCATTGGTTAATTATTGGTTCATCCGGATTGTCTCCGATAAAAAAGCAAACTTGTTTTTATGGGCATTGGCTTTATTTACGTTTGTGCTCTATTTTCTCTTGTTTGTGCCCGGATGGTACCAAGCGCTGTCGGTGTGGGAGCTGTTCTCACCGGTCCATTTTGCGTTGTCTGCCTGGCTGTCGTCAATAGGCGAATTCGTGATGGCAACTCTTTTCGTCGCTTGGATCTCATACCTGTTTTACCGGTTTTATATACCATCACCCGAACTTAAAAACAATAAAGTAGGTTTTGTAGCAAGTTTTTTGGCACTTGCAGTTTTCTTTTGGGTTGTCAACCTGTCTGTTTTCGTATTGGTCGAACATTCTACCGAAGTATACCTGTTCAGTCGCATTGTGGATATGACAGGTATGCAGATCGCCAAATTGGTAGGCGTGTTCTTATTGTTTTTGTCGTTTGCGTTATGGACCGACTTTTTACTGAAGCGGTACCTTCCCATTTTGGGATGGCGCTTTGTGGCTGTCACGACGTTGATTGTCTCGTTGGTCCTTTGTCTGGTCAGTTATTTTGCAAACGGGGTGTTGTACTGGTGGTCGGGGCTCTTTCTGGTTGGAGTGACGACACTGGGAGGATATTATCGGCAGCGGCGCCAGTTTTATTTCGGCTACCGGCACCTACTCTGGCTGGTACTGGTGTTCGGCATTTATGCCGAAATGCTTTTTTTTAAATTCAGCATCGCAAAAGAAAAGGCCGACCGCAAGTTTCTGATAGAAACGTTGGCCAATAAACTTGCCGGGGAGCAGGATGCGGTGGCCGAAATGTATTTAACTGATTTTGAAAAGCGGTTGTCTGTCGATCCTTACATTCAGGAACATGATCGCCAACAAGTCGGTTTACGAGGAAGAACTGAGGCAGTATCTTGTGAAGAACTATTTTTACGGGTATCTCAGCCGTTACGAAATCCAGGTGATCCCTTGTTGGCCCAGGGCCGATTTATTTGTCGAAGGATCGAACCAAACGTACGATTGCTACCGTTATTTTGCCGAGATGGTACAGCGTTACGGCGAACCGGTTTCGGGAAGCAAGCGCTTTTATTTCATGAAGAAAGAGAATGGGCGTATCAATTATTTTGGCGTGTTTCGCTTTTTTGTGAACAGGCCGGGGTTAGAGACATCTGTTTTCATCGAGTTTACTTCGAAACCCTTTTTCGAAGGCGTGGGTTATCCAGAACTTTTGATAAGCGAAAAAGATCAGGCCCAATTCGATCTGCTCAAAGATTATTCTTACGCCAAATATGTCAACGGACATTTGGCCAAACGAAGTGGAAACTATTTGTACCAGGTGACCAACCAACGGTTCGACAAGTTAAAGGGGGAGGGCAAGTATTTTGTATATGCCAATAAGTATTCCCATTTGGTGTACGTGCCACGGGTGGGGACCAACATCGTGATGAGTTGCCCTTCCGTGGGGCTCTCCAACGTGTTAATGGCTTTTACCGTTATCTATTCATTGTTTTTGGTCCTGTCGTTTGGCGTTATTTTTTTGGCAAGGATCGGCCATCCCGGTGTATCGGTCGATTACTCTATCCGCGAGCGTATCCAGATAACCCTTGTGGCTTTTAGTCTGCTGTTTTTGGTGGCCCTTGGTTTTAGTTCTGTGTTTTACGCCGTTTCGCAATACAAGTCAAAGAACTACGACATGCTTTCGCAACGACTGAAATCCATTATGATGGAGATGGAACAAAAAGTAGGTTCCGAGAGTAAGCTGACACCCGAAATGTCTGAATATCTTAATTATCTGCTTCAAACATTCTCGAATGTATTTTATACCGATATCAATTTGTTTGGCCTTGACGGACGGTTGTTGGCGACTTCACGTCCCGAACTTTATCAGAAAGGAGTGATTGGCAATTACATGCATCCTGCTGCATATAATACATTGGCCTTGCAGGGTGAACGGGAATTTATCCACAACGAATCCATCGGGTCACTGAGCTACATATCGGCTTATGTGCCGTTCCTCAACCAACGTAACGAGGTATTGGCTTATCTGAATTTACCTTATTTCGTGGGACATAACGAGTTACGAGAGGAAGTATCTTCCATCTTGGTCGCCATGGTCAATGCATATGTGGTATTTATTCTGCTGGCCATCGGGTTGGCATTGCTGGCCTCACGCCAGATTACGCGTCCTCTGCTGGTGTTGCAACAGCGGCTGAGCCAAACGCGGTTAGGTTTGAATAACGAAAAAATTGAATACAATCGTGATGACGAGATTGGCCATTTGGTGGAAGAATATAACCGAATGGTGGACGAACTGGCGCAGAGTGCCGAAAAGTTGGCACGGTCGGAACGGGAATTGGCATGGCGGGAAATGGCCAAGCAGATTGCCCATGAAATAAAAAATCCGCTCACGCCCATGCAGTTGAGCGTGCAGTACTTGCAGAAGGCATGGGACGATAAGGTGCCTGATTTTGACAGTTTTATTCACCGCGTATCCCAGACACTTATTGACCATATCCGGCAACTGTCGGTTATTGCGACTGAATTTTCTCATTTCGCTAAAATGCCCGCTGCGAAGATCGAACGGATTAATTTGATCGAAAAATTATTGAATACCATTGCATTGTACGAAAAATCATCGGGTGCCGTGTTCCGAACCCATATAGGAATCGAGTCCCCTGTGTATGTCAATATCGATGGAGAACAGTTGTTGAGCGTGTTCAATAATTTGATAAAAAATGGCTTACAGTCGGTATTGCCGGGTAAAACTCCCGAAATCCGTATCGGTGTAACTGGGTCCGGCGGAGTTGTTGAACTGTCGTTTGCCGACAACGGAAAAGGCATTGTTCCCGAGGTAAGGGAAAAGATGTTCGTGCCCAACTTTACGACTAAAACCAGTGGCATGGGGTTGGGCCTTGCAATTACCAAAAATATTGTGGAGGGTGCCGGCGGGACTATTTGGTTCGAGACCGAAATCGGCCAGGGCTCGGTGTTTTATATCTCTTTGCCGGTTGTGTCGGTGCCTATGTGATAACGCTCCTTTATCACCATGGTTTGGGTCCATTCATCGGCCAAGCGCTGGCCCGATGTGAAATATACGTATATATCCCAAAGGTTGAGTCCGGGAATTAAGATGATGGCGCCCCTGATGATCGATCGCTTGTATTGCCCGGTTATGGGTTTCAGGTTATGTTTGGTAACGACCCTGAGGCCAAAGAAATGTTTGCCCAGGCTCTGCCCTTGCAAAAAAGGCAATGCATCGCGAAGCAACACATAGGCAATCCCAATGATCCAACCTCCCAGTGGGAATAGCATAATGCTGATGCCGATAAATAAATCCAGGCCGACCGATGCCAGTCTTTCAATACCCTCCGACGTGTATACCGATGGATGCAAATAGGATTTCCAATCAATTGAATGGACGCGCTTTACCTGTATTCTGGAATATTCGTATACAATATCGGCCAGCGTCAATGCTATTTTGTAATATTTCCCAATTTGTTCTCTCATTTGTTGGGTAAAAAACGTGGGTGTTTGATGTGCAATTATACAATCAATTCTCCAAAAACAACAGTTTAAGAGATATCTAAATTCATTGGGAAAAATGGAAATTTAAGGGCTTTGTACCGGGGATAACAGCGGAGATGTCCCACATCCATCACATTACCCAATATCCTCCATGCCTATCAGTTTGTTTAGAATGGCATAGACGGTTAATCCCGATACTGTTTTGATACCCAGTTTTTTAGTGATATTTTTGCGGTGCGAGATGACCGTATGTGTGCTGATGAATAAAATGTCGGCAATTTCCTTGTTGGTTTTGCCCAATGCCACGTGTTTGAGGACCAACTTCTCTCGCGGACTTAACTCTTCGTTTTCATCCCCTTTTGAATTTGGCCGGCAGGTCTGCAACGCATGTTGGATCTTCTCGGCCAAAGTTCCTTTATCTTCAAATATTGAAAGATGTGACATACTTTCGCCATAAGGTAACGGCGAATGGTAAAGATAGAGTATTTGGTATGGGCACTCTTCTCCGCTGGGGGTATTGTCCCTTAGTATCTGGTCGAAATATGTATTGGCGATAACCACGTCGGGCAGTTCGTCCTCTAGGGCATGTTCCAGGTCGTGGGCATTGGTGAATTCTTGTATTTTGCCAATCTCATTGAATTCGCCCAGCAACTGTAGGATCCCTTTACGGATAATAAACGATGGTTCTCCCAAAAATACGGTGATCATTTGCCTGCCTTGATTATTTTCTTCAACTCTTTTTCCATCGATTTTACTCTGGGGATAAACACCTTATCTTCCAGATTCGAATGGTCTTTTAAGTCATCTTCTAGCCTGAAGAGTTCAAAAATTAGATTGTTGTACTTACAACTGTTGGTGGGCGGAGGCATGTACTTTAAGAGGATGTTCTTCAGATCGAACAGCTTTTCTTCGATATCGTTGTGGTCTTCCAGGTATTTGTCGATGTAATAGTTGTTGAATCTTTCATTGAATTCGGAAAGGATTTTCCCCTCATCGATACAACTTTTCAGCATCAGCACGTATGGAAATACGACTTTTTCTTCCAACTCCAAATGTGCATGGAATTCTCTGACGTATTCCCTGAAAAAATTCAATAATAGCTCGGCGTTGGAATCCTTTCCCAAATCATTCTCTAAATCAATGATCATTTCTTCAATCGCGGGAACGCGATGGTCGACATAACAACGATGGGAGGTTCGGAGATATTTGACCATCGAAGTTGCCGAAAACGCCATGAAACTTTCGGGGTGTGAATAATCCTTGTCTCGGAAGGTATTGGCCAGCTGAATAAAGAAGTTCACATCCACGTCGTGGTCTCCACACACCTCGGCGACCGTTTTTTCCCTAAAACCCAATGGGATTTCAAGCCTTTGAATAACGGCCAGTAGTTGTATGTCCAGCATAACCACGTCGGCCATTTTCATATCTGACGTTATTACCATTCTTTTTTTGCCAAAGGTAATTTTTATGTAGAAGCATTCCAAATAAAAACAAAAATGCTGTCTTCGATGGACAGCATTTGGTTATGTACCTGTTATTTCTTTCTCATAAAAACATTGATGGGAACCCCCTTAAAGTTGAAGTTTTCCCTGATCTTATTCTCCAAAAACCTTTTGTATGGTTCTTTGACATACTGTGGCAGGTTACAAAAAAAAGCAAACGAAGGGGTAGTGCTGGGCAACTGCGTTACGTACTTTATTTTTATATATTTTCCTTTCGTGGCGGGAGGGGGCATGCTTTCCACAATGGGCAACATTATTTCATTGAGCCTTGCGGTTTGCACTTTGCGTTTTTTGTTCTCGTACACTTCGTATGCAACTTCTAATGCCTTGTGTATCCGTTGTTTGGTAAGGGCAGAAGTAAACAGGATGGGCACATCGGTGTATGGGGCGATCCTGTCCATGACTATCTTTTCATAGTCGCGCACCGTATTGTTGCTTTTCTCTACCAAATCCCATTTGTTTATTAATATCACGATCCCTTTTTGGTTACGCTCGATCAAATGGAAGATTTTTAAGTCTTGACTTTCAATTCCCCTTGTGGCGTCTATCATCAGCAAGCAGACATCGGAGCTTTCGATGGCACGTACCGCACGCATCACCGAGTAAAACTCCAGGTCCTCTTTCACCTTGGCCTTTTTACGGATACCTGCTGTGTCGACCAGATAAAAGTCGTGGCCGAATTTATTGTACCTTGTATATATTGAATCGCGGGTAGTGCCTTCTATGGGTGTTACGATGTTCCGTTCTTCACCGATAAATGCATTTAATATCGAAGACTTGCCTGCATTGGGGCGTCCTACAATAGTAAACCTTGGCAGATCCAGTTCTTCCTCATCCTCCTTGTTGGGAAGGTTTTCGACAATAAAATCGAGTAAGTCGCCGGTTCCCGATCCGTTGATCGATGAGATTGAGTATAGCTCAGGGAGCCCCAGCGAATAAAATACGGCGGCATCATTTAATCGTAATGAATTATCGACCTTGTTGACAACCACGGCTGTTTTTTTTCTGCTTCTGCGCAAAATGTCGGCCACTTCCTCGTCGTAATCGGTAATGCCCGTGGTCACATCAGTTAGAAAAAGTATCATGTCGGCCTCTTCGATTGCAATAAGCACCTGCTTTCGGATTTCTTCTTCAAATATATCTTCCGAATTGGTGGCGTACCCTCCCGTGTCGATGACCGAGAATTTACGGCCGTTCCATTCAGTTTTACCATAAAGTCGGTCCCGGGTCACGCCGGCTGTTTCATCCACAATTGCGGTTTTGCTTTCTGTCAACCTGTTGAACAAGGTTGATTTTCCCACATTGGGGCGACCTACTATGGCTACGATGTTTCCCATTTTGTATGTTGTTAATGCATTGTTTTTTGCGGGGCGCAAAAGTAAGCATTATCCGTACCATTTCCAACCGGATAATCTTGCTCCGTTGGTATTAGAGATCGTATCCGAATCGTTTCAGTTCATTTTCGTGGTCACGCCAGTCCTTGGTTACTTTTACATACAGTTCAAGAAACACTGGTTTGCCCAAAAAAGCCTCAATATCCCTTCGTGCTTCGGTTCCTACATGTTTTAGCGCAGTTCCCCGATGACCGATCAATATTCCTTTTTGCGATTCCCTCGCTACATGTATCACGCTTTTGATGTTTACGTTTTTTGCGTCTTCCTTAAATTGCTCTACTTCTATTTCTACCGAATAGGGAATCTCTTTCTTGTAGTAGGTTAATATTTTTTCCCTGATAATTTCGGTCACGAAGAATCGCTCCGATTTGTCCGTCAATGTGTCTTTATCAAAGTAAGGAGGACTTTCGGGCAACAACTCAAGTATCCGCGCAAACAGGTTTTTGACGTTAAAATCATGTTTGGCCGATGTGGGAAATATTTCGGCATTGGGCAATTCTTGCTTCCAGAAATCGCAAAGTCTTTCCAATTCGTCTTGTTTTACCAAATCGATCTTGTTTAAGACCAACAGTACCGGAACTTTCGTTTCCTTTATTTGTTTGAGGAACCCGTTGTTTTTGTCGAATTTTTCGAACATATCGGTTATGTACAATATGATGTCCGCGTCGACCAATGCTGATTTGGAAAATTTCAACATTGATTCCTGGAGTTTATAATTCGGTTTCAAAACACCTGGAGTGTCGGAAAACAAGATTTGGTAATCCTCTCCGTTTACGATTCCCAATATTCGATGGCGTGTTGTCTGCGCTTTAGAAGTAATGATTGACAGCTTTTCGCCGATAAGAGCATTGGACAATGTTGATTTTCCAACGTTAGGGTTTCCTACGATATTAACGTAGCCAGATTTGTGGGCCATTTTTACTCGTTTTTTTAGCGGTTGCAAAGATACGACAATAAACCGTTTTGCCGAATTTGAAATTTACCATGCACCTCAAATCCATATTTGTTAAATGTTTTGTAAATGAGGTGTTTGTGACGTTTTTGTGTTTGTAATATGTTGATATACAGCATCTATTCTGTGATGCATGCGTCTTTGTGTTTGTTGAAAATTAATGATCTCATTTGGTGTGTATTATCAAAAAGTATGATATTTTTTTGCTTTTCGATTTGGAGATACGGTAAAAAAGGGTTTATCTTTGCACCCGCTTTCGACGGATAGCGCCCGGCATCCGGCCGGGGCCGCAGGGGGGACGTTCCGGTTGGACGCGTCCCGGTTCCGGCGGCCGCGCCGGGGAAAGGGCCGGCGCCGTGGGCAAGATCTTTGAAAACATTGGGAAGTACCTAAAAAACGGGGCGGGCGCATGCCCGCCCGGAAATTTTGGCGAGGAAAGAGCCGGGCCCCGTGACGGAAGGCCCACAGGAGAATCAAGAACTAAAAGACAACGGAGAGTTTGATCCTGGCTCAGGATGAACGCTAGCGACAGGCCTAACACATGCAAGTCGAGGGCGACCGGCTTCGGCCGGCCGACCGGCGCACGGGTGAGTAACGCGTATGCAACCTGCCCATGACAGGGGGATAGCTCCCGGAAACGGGGATTAACACCGCATGACACGGCGGGGCCGCCTGGCCCCACCGTCAAACGTCCGCGGGTCATGGATGGGCATGCGTGGCATTAGGTAGTTGGCGGGGTAACGGCCCACCAAGCCCACGATGCCTAGGGGTTCTGAGAGGAAGGCCCCCCACACTGGTACTGAGACACGGACCAGACTCCTACGGGAGGCAGCAGTGAGGAATATTGGTCAATGGGCGCAAGCCTGAACCAGCCATGTCGCGTGCGGGACGACGGCCCTACGGGTTGTAAACCGCTTTTGCACGGGAAGAAAAAAGGCCACGCGTGGCCCCTTGCCGGTACCGTGCGAATAAGGATCGGCTAACTCCGTGCCAGCAGCCGCGGTAATACGGAGGATCCGAGCGTTATCCGGATTTATTGGGTTTAAAGGGTGCGTAGGCGGGGGATTAAGTCAGCGGTGAAAGTTTGGCGCTCAACGTTAAAATTGCCGTTGATACTGGTTCCCTTGGGTTCGGTCGAGGCAGGCGGAACGTGGCGTGTAGCGGTGAAATGCTTAGATATGCCACAGAACACCGATTGCGAAGGCAGCTTGCTAGAGCGATACCGACGCTGATGCACGAAAGCGCGGGGATCGAACAGGATTAGATACCCTGGTAGTCCGCGCCGTAAACGATGGCCACTCGCCGTTTGCGATACACCGCAAGCGGCCAAGGGAAACCGATAAGTGGCCCACCTGGGGAGTACGGCGGCAACGCTGAAACTCAAAGGAATTGACGGGGGCCCGCACAAGCGGAGGAACATGTGGTTTAATTCGATGATACGCGAGGAACCTTACCCGGGCTTAAATGGGGGCCGACAGGCCGGGAAACCGGCCCTTCCACGGACGTCCCCCAAGGTGCTGCATGGTTGTCGTCAGCTCGTGCCGTGAGGTGTCGGGTTAAGTCCCATAACGAGCGCAACCCACGCCGTTAGTTGCCATCGGGTCGAGCCGGGCACTCTAACGGGACTGCCGGTGTAAACCGCGAGGAAGGTGTGGACGACGTCAAATCAGCACGGCCCTTACGCCCGGGGCGACACACGTGTTACAATGGCCGGTACAGAGGGCCGCCACCCCGCGAGGGGGCGCGAATCTCCAAAGCCGGTCCCAGTTCGGATCGGGGTCTGCAACCCGACCCCGTGAAGCTGGATTCGCTAGTAATCGCGCATCAGCCATGGCGCGGTGAATACGTTCCCGGGCCTTGTACACACCGCCCGTCAAACCATGGGAGCCCGGGGGACCTGAAGCCCGCGACCGCAAGGGGCGGCCTAGGGTAAACCGGGTGACTGGGGTTAAGTCGTAACAAGGTAGCCGTACCGGAAGGTGCGGCTGGAACACCTCCTTTCTGGAGAGGCCCTCCGGTGGTGCGGTCGCCCGCACCGGAACAACGGAAAGCACGGCGCTTTCCCGCCAAAGGTACCGACCAAAGACATACGACGGGGATATCCCCGACGGCAGGCCCGGCAGGGTCGGCTGCACAGTCCCGTAGCTCAGTTGGTTAGAGCACTACACTGATAATGTAGGGGCCGGCAGTTCAAATCTGCCCGGGACTACCCGAGCACAAGGCGCCCCCCCCGTTTGGGAGGGCGGCGCGCAAGTCCGCAAGGACGGAACGCTCATTGACATGATGGCAGACCAAAACAAAAGGCCCGCGAGGGCGGGGCCGCAAATGCGGCCCGACGAAGGAAGCACACAAGGGCGCATGGGGGATGCCTAGGCTCTCGGAGGCGACGAAGGACGCGGTAAGCTGCGAAAAGGCACGGGGAGGCGCAAACGGCCGTTGATCCGGGCATGTCCGAATGGGGCAACCCACCGTGCTGAAGGCACGGTATCCCGCAAGGGAGGCAAACCCGCCGAACTGAAACATCTAAGTAAGCGGAGGAAAAGAAAGAAACATCGATCCCCCCAGTAGTGGCGAGCGAAAAGGGGAAGGCCCAAACCCGGGGCGTTTAGGCGCCCCGGGGGTTGTAGGGCGGCGCCAAGGCCGCGGCGGTCGGAGCGGAACGCGCTGGAAAGCGCGGCCGCAGAGGGTGATAGCCCCTTACGCGAACGACCGTCCGCGGGCAGCCGTACCCTGAGTAGGGCGGGGCACGAGAAACCCTGTCCGAACCCGCGGGGACCATCCCGCAAGGCTAAATACTCCCGAGAGACCGATAGAGGACCAGTACCGTGAGGGAAAGGTGAAAAGCACCGCGGACAGCGGAGTGAAACAGTACCTGAAACCATGCGCCTACAAGCGGTCGGAGCCCCTTTTGGGGTGACGGCGTGCCTTTTGCATAATGAGCCTACGAGTTTCCCCTCGCCGGCCAGGTTAAGCCCCCCAGGGGCGGAGCCGAAGCGAAAGCGAGTCCTAACAGGGCGCGCAGTCGGCGGGGGAAGACGCGAAACCTTGTGATCTACCCATGGCCAGGCTGAAGTCCCGGTAACACGGGATGGAGGGCCGAACCGGTAAACGTTGAAAAGTTTTCGGATGAGCCGTGGGTAGGGGTGAAAGGCCAATCAAACTGGGAAATAGCTCGTACTCCCCGAAATGCATTTAGGTGCAGCCTCGCGGGAGTTTCGCAGAGGTAGAGCTACCGATAGGACGCGAGGGCTTCACCGCCTATCAAATCCTGACGAACTCCGAATGCTGCGAAACGCTCCGCGGGAGTGAGGGCGCGGGTGCTAAGGTCCGCGCCCGAGAGGGAAAGAACCCAGACCACCGTCTAAGGCCCCCAAATACGCGCTAAGTTGGCCAAACGCGGTCCGGCTGCAGCGACAGCTAGGATGTTGGCTTGGAAGCAGCCATTCATTTAAAGAGTGCGTAACAGCTCACTAGTCGAGCGGCCGGGCATGGATAATGATCGGGCATAAGCGCGTTGCCGAAGGCGTGGATTGTGCCCACGGGCACACTGGTAGGGGAGCATTCCGCCGGCGCCGAAGCCGTGCCGCGAGGCATTGTGGAGCGGGCGGAAAAGCAAATGTAGGCATGAGTAACGATAATGGGGGCGGGAAACCCCCACGCCGAAAGACTCAGGTTTCCTGATCAACGCTAATCGGATCAGGGTAAGCCGGGACCTAAGGATAAGCCGAGCGGCGATTCCGATGGAAAGCGGGCCAAGATTCCCGCGCCCGCGCGGCGATGAAAGCGACGGTGCGGCCAGGTTGCTGGGGGCTGACGGAATAGCCCGCTGAGCCTACCCCCCGGGGGAAGCGAAGCAACGCAGCCGCATCCAAGAAAAGCGAGCCGTGCGGCCCGTACCGCAAACGGACACACGTAGTTGGGTTGAGCATACTGAGGCGCTCGAGTGACCCACGGCCAAGGAACTCGGCAAATTGACCCTGTAACTTCGGGAGAAAGGGTCCCCGCTGCAAGGCGGGGCGCAGAGAAATGGCCCAGGCGACTGTTTACCAAAAACACATGGCTATGCCAAATCGCAAGATGACGTATATGGCCTGACACCTGCCCGGTGCCGGAAGGTTAAGAGGAGGCGTCACGCAAGGAAGCGCCGAATCGAAGCCCCGGTAAACGGCGGCCGTAACTATAACGGTCCTAAGGTAGCGAAATTCCTTGTCGGGTAAGTTCCGACCTGCACGAATGGTGTAACGATCTGGGCACTGTCTCGGCCGTGAGCTCGGTGAAATTGTAGTAGCGGTGAAGATGCCGCTTACCCGCAACGGGACGGAAAGACCCCGTGAACCTTTACTGCAGCTTAACGTTGTTTTTGGGCAAGCGATGTGTAGGATAGGCCGGAGGCTATGAATGGGTGCCGCCAGGTACCTTGGAGCCGCCGTTGAAATACGGCCCTTTGCTTGTCTGGGACCTAACCCCCTTCGGGGGGGGACACCGTTTGGCGGGTAGTTTGACTGGGGTGGTCGCCTCCAAAAGAGTAACGGAGGCTTCCCAAGGTCCCCTCACGACGATCGGTAACCGTCGGGAGAGTGCAATGGCACAAGGGGGCTCGACTGTGAGGGAGACAACCCGAGCAGGTGCGAAAGCAGGGCATAGTGATCCGGTGGTTTCCGTATGGAAGGGCCATCGCTCAAAGGATAAAAGGTACTCCGGGGATAACAGGCTGATCGCCGCCAAGAGCTCATATCGACGCGGCGGTTTGGCACCTCGATGTCGGCTCGTCACATCCTGGGGCTGGAGAAGGTCCCAAGGGTTGGGCTGTTCGCCCATTAAAGTGGCACGCGAGCTGGGTTCAGAACGTCGTGAGACAGTTCGGTCCCTATCTGTTGCGGGCGTTGGAGGCTTGAGGGGGCCTGTCGTTAGTACGAGAGGACCGCGATGGACGCGCCGCTGGTGTACCGGTTGTCCCGCCAGGGGCACCGCCGGGTAGCTAAGCGCGGAAGGGATAAGCGCTGAAAGCATCTAAGCGCGAAGCCCGCCCCGAGATGAGGCCTCCTTATAGGGGCGTCGCAGACGACGACGTCGATAGGCCGCAGGTGTAAGGGCAGCGATGCCGCAGCCGAGCGGTACTAATTACCCGAAGCTTCCGCGTGCACCGCGCGCGGCCGGTTGTTTTGGTCTTGCCGTGAATGTCAAGGATAACACGGGCCTTGGGCGCGCAGGCGCGCCCGGGGCCCCCGACACCAAGGCGGCCACAGCGCAGGGGCCCCACCTCTTCCCATCCCGAACAGAGAAGTTAAGCCCTGCCGCGCCGATGGTACTGCGTACAGCGGGAGAGTAGGTCGCCGCCGTTCTTCGGGGCCCCCCGGACGTTGCCGTCCGGGGGGCCTTTTTTTTTGCCCCCGGACGGAAAACACCAAAGGGGCGCGCATCAAAGGCCCGTTGCCGCGTGCCGTACCAGCAGGGCATAGTGCCTTTCCAGGAAGGCCGACACCTCTGCCGTGGAGGGGAACCTGCCCCCGTCGAGGGCCTGTAGCACCGCACCTCCGGATGCTTTTGGCGGGGGTGTCCGTTCGCCGATGCCCCCATATCTTACGAAATAGTACGGACCCGAAGAGGACGGGCCGGCCATGGACAGACCCGCCTCTATGGCAATCGGACTTGGGTGGCGGATTGCGCCAAAAGATATTTTCAATCTTTTAAGCCTAGGTATTCTTTGGGTGTTTTTCCAAATTGTTTTTTAAATGATTGAGAGAAATATGATGGGGTATTGAATCCGACGTTGTAGCTAATTTCATCGATCGTATAGTTCCCTGTTTTAAGCAATTTCAACGCTTTTTTCAGACGGACAAAGCGGATGAACTCGGTGGCCGATTGATCTGTATGCGCCCTAAGTTTGCGATGTAACGAAGTACGGCTAACCCTGAGCTTGTCTGCAAGAACTTCAACATTGAAATTTTGATCCAGCAAATGTTCTTCGACGATCGTGATTGCTTTGGTGATGAAGGCTGTATCCTGAATGTCTGCATTGTTGTCGCCAAGGGGAGATTCGGGATCAAGGAATCTTTCTTTTAGTATTTGCCGATTGAGCAATAAGGTCTGGATTTGTGTGTGTAGCAAATTTTCGTTGAAAGGTTTTGGGATATAAGCATCGGCACCTGTCATCAGGCCTTCGATTTGGTGCGTTTCGGATGAAAGCGCTGTCAGTAGTATAACAGGGATATGATTGGTGTTTTCGTCCAGTTTGAGCTTCTTGCATAACTCAAGTCCATCCATTATGGGCATCATGATGTCGGAGATTATTAGGTCGGGGTTAATGTCGATTGCTTGTTCGAAACCTTTTTGCCCATTGGGAGCAGTTACCACTGTATAAGTATGGGATAGTGATTTACGGAGGAAGGAACGAAGTTCAGGATTGTCTTCTACCACTAAGATTAAATTGCGTTTGCCATCGTTAATGATCGCTTGCTCTGGCAATATGGGCCTGAATTCGGTTTGGTTTTTTTGACTGCCGATGGTCTCGGTGGCGTTGGATGCCATTGCCCCCCTTGAAAAGGGTATACGTACGATAAAGGAAGTCCCATTGTTTTCGGAAGACTGTACGTCGATTTGTCCGCTATGCAGCGACACGTATTCATTGACCATATGTAATCCGATACCTGTGCCGTGTTTGTTGTTCTCTTTGCCCTGGAAGAATCGTTCGAATATTTGCTTGTGTTCCGATGCCGGTATGTAAGATCCTGTATTTGATATGTTTATTTCCATGTAGTCGTCATGGATTTCGGATCCTAATGTGTAATTTTTCCTGATGGAGTCCTTTGACAAGGATACGATTACTTTTCCATGTTCGGGCACAAATTTGAACGCGTTGGAAAGTAGGTTGAATACAATTTTGTCGAACTTGTCGGGGTCGATATTTGCCTCAAATTCATTTGATTCGGATATGAACTGGAAATCTATTTCACGTTCGCGTGCTTCGATGGAAAAACAAGCGAACAAATCGTGAAGGTTTTGGATAACATTGGTAGGAGCCGGATTATAGTCTAGTTTTTCCGCGTCAATACGTCGGATGTCAATGACTTGGTGCAGAAGATGTTTCAGACGATTGGCATTTCGTTGGATGGTACTAAGCGAATCGAACCAGTTCCTCATCGCTTTTCCTTTTTTCCAATATCATGCCGAGAGGGGAGAGTATTAAGCTGAGAGGTGTTTTGATTTCGTGGGAGATGTTGGTGAAAAAGGTTAGTTTGGCATCGTTTAATTCCTTCTCGCTTTGACCTTTAATTTTTTCTTTGAAGATATCATTCAATAATCTTTGTTTTGTAAGCCGTTCGCGTTGAATGAAATAGATGATTGAGGCTACAATGCATGAATAGATGGAATATGCCCACCAGCTTTTCCACCAGGGGGATAGGATGACGACTTCGATTTCGCATGGGACTTGGTTCCAAGTGCCATCGTTGTTGGCTGCTTTTAGTTGGAAAATGTATTTGCCTGGCGGGATTTTCGTATAGGTAGCTGATTGATTTTGGGTTGCGTTTATCCACTTATCGTCATAATTGGCCAATCGGTAGCTAAACATGTTTTTTTGAGGGCTTAGGTAATTGTTGGCCACAAAATGGAATGTGATTGAATTTTGGTCGTGCTTCAATCTCAGTTCTTTTAGGTTTAGCGTCGACATACGGAGGATGGACAACGAATCGGCGGGTATCTGGAGCTGGTTATTGATGGATATTCCTACGACCACGGGAGTGGGGACCACGGTGTTCGTTTTAATGTTGGCCGGATTAAAATAAATAAGCCCACTGGGACTGCCAAAATATAAAATGCCCGACTTGGAAAGAAAAACGGCACCTGGATTAAACTGGTTGCCATGTAGCCCATCGGCTGCGATGAAATGGCGAAATGAGCCGTCCTGCATATTTAATAGGGTGATCCCATCGTCGGAACTTATCCATAATTGGCCTTGTCTGTCTTGTTCCACTCCATAAATCTCATACCCCGAGACTCCTTTGTTCAGGCCAAACTTTGTGAAATTTCCCAAATGGCGGTTGAAACGGCTTAGTCCCGATGATGTACTGACCCAAACGTTTTTATGTGAATCTTCGAAGATGTGATAGATTTGTTTGCCAGCTAAACTACAGGTATCAGCTGCATCGGGAAGAAAATGGATGAATTTATCGTCCCCGTTTTTGCGGTAACTGAGTCCGTTTTGCGTACCGATCCATATCCCGTCTTCCGAATCGACAAAGAGCGAACGAAGCATGTCGTTTCCGATGGATGTTGGGTCACTGGCATTGGCGCGGAAATTCTCGGATCGTAACGTTTCTGTATCGATTTTAAAGAGCCCTGTGTAATAGGATGCGGCCCAAATATACTTTCCTTGCTTCTTTACGGCATAAAAACCGCCTTGTACCACTTTTTGAGGCATTAAGGGCTTTTCGTTACCGCTAAACTGGCGTACAAGCCATAGGCCATCGTTAAATGTCCCTATCCAAAGTGCGTTTTGGTTGTCGATCTCAATGGATTTTATGTTTTGTTCGTCACTTAAGCCCGGGTTAATGAAGTGCTTGGTTATTTGCCCTGTAAGCGGATTGTATGAATTTAATCCCCCCCCCTTCGGTTCCTATCCATATGATGCCGTTTCGTTCGGCAATGGTACTGACGACATTGTTCGACAAGCCGTTTTGTGTGTTTAGGTGCGAGAATGTATTGTCGTAGGGATTGGCATACGATAACGTGCCGGACCAGGTACCAACCCAAATCCCCTTTTTGCTATCCATGAAAATGTCGTAGATGCTGGAGTGCATCATCCCCCGCGTGTTCCTTTCGTTGTATAGCGTGGTTTTGCCATTGTCGAGAACCGCGATGCCGTTGTAAGTCGCAAGCCATATGCGTCCTTCCAGATCCTCGAAAATTTTCCGTACCCTGTCGCTTTTAATGTCGAAGCCATTGGGCGTGTTCCGCCCGTACCTGCCAACGAGCGATCCGTAAATGTCGTAACATTCTGCCCCATTCGATTCATAACCTATCCACAATTTGTTTTTGGTGAACAGCATGGATTGGACGGGTTGATTGGTGGCGTTGCCAAATGTCTGGAACGATGCATACGGTTTATCGGCCCAATAGATCATGCCCGTGGTTGATTTCAACCAAAGACGTTTATGGTTGTCTACATAAATAAAGGTGACCAGATTGTCCTGCGGCGACATTTTGATCCATTCGAACGTGAAGTGTTCCGTGTCGGCCAAGAGTAGTTTGCGGTCGCTGAGTATCCACATCTGGTGATTGTCAGAAGCAATGATCTGGGTGACCGCGTCGGGGAGCCTTTCTTTATGTGAATCAAAAAACGTACACCGTTCGAAGTTTTCTTTGGCTTCATTAAAACGGCAGATGCCGTTGTCGGTTGCAAACCACAGAGCCCCATCGTCGCTTTTGGTAATGGATGTAACGTAATTCGACGGAATGGACCGATCATCAAAAGGGATATGGACGAATTTATCGATTGTCTGCGTGTTGTAGCGGAACAACCCGTGGTGCGACCCAAACCAGATAAACCCATGTTTGTCTTCGGTAATTTGATGGATGGAGCCAAATGTAAATCCCCCTTTGGGAGACACTTCCCTAAACTCCACAAACTTCCCGGTCGCAGATGCGACCAATGAGTGTACGCATATCAGCAGTACGGTTCCAATTTTTTTCATAGGACATAGACGTGGCGGAAAACCATACAAAGGAAATGTAAATCTTTTTGAATCCCTGTCAGCGATGTTTCAATATGGAACATTCGTGACAATGGTGCACCAAAATTGACGGTTATCGGCAAATTATTGAAAGTTTATGCGAACGGGGGCGGATAGTTTTACGCTGTTAACCCCGGTGTATGAAAAAGACTATATTTTTCCGATTCGCAGTGGCGATGCTACTTGCCCTTTTCTATTTAAATGATGCATGGGGGCAGCAGGAGGTTAAGCTGACGAATGGATGGCAGTTTGTAAAGTGCGATTTAGGTGGAATATGGGAGGCAGTCCGCGCGCCGCAAGCCGGCCAACCCTCTGATTTCCCCATGTGGCAGGATGTGACAGTGCCACATTGTTACAATGCGACCGATGCCGTGGATCCTGATGGTAAATACTATCAAGGCCCTGCATGGTACCGTATCTATTTAAAGGATGAGAACCCTTATCCCAATGGACGTACTTTTTTACGGTTCGAAGGTGTCGGGCAAAAAGCCGATGTGTATGCGGGCCTGCAAAAAGCAGGATCGCACATAGGTGGTTACGACGCGTGGGAGGTTGATTTGACCGGTGCGCTGTTGCAAGCCAAGAACGATGCATACCTCTCTGAAAATTACCACGGACTTATACCCGTTTCTGTACGTTGCGACAATTCGCGCGATTTGGAGATGATTCCCTCCAATTTATCCGATTTTACATTGTACGGAGGCTTGTACCGTCCCGTCACGTTGGTGTACCGTCCCGAAAACTGGCTGGCATTGGTCAACGTGCAAACGTTGGTCGACTCAAAAGGAAAAATGGGAACTGTGCACATAAAACCTGTGAACGGCACACCTGATCAGCAGCCTGTCAACTATCATATAACCTTGGTCGATGGCAACGGTGAAACTATTTTCTCAAAAGTTCATCCTGCGTCGGCCGATGAAATTCAATTGTCCGTTCCCAAGCCCGTGTTGTGGTCGCCATCATTGCCAGGTTTATATACGTTGAACGTGGAAGCCAGGTGGGACGGCCACCGTCATATAATCTCCCGGAAGATCGGGTTCAGGCATTTCGAATTCCAAAAGCATGGTCCATTTTTTCTGAACGGCCAACGCTTGTTGCTGAAAGGTACACATCGGCACGAGGATTTTGCCAATGTGGGTGCGGCCGAAACCGAAGAGATGCTGCTGGCTGAAATGCAGATGATAAAATCAATGGGGGCCAACTTCATCCGTCTGGGGCATTACCAGCAATCGGACAAGGTGCTTGCATTGTGTGATAGCCTTGGGATTTTGGTATGGGAAGAAATCCCATGGTGCAGGGGAGGCTTGGGAGGAGATGCTTACAAGCGCCAGGCGCGGCAAATGCTCCAACGGATGATTGGGCAGCACGGCAGCCATCCATCAGTGATCCTATGGGGATTGGGTAACGAAAACGATTGGCCCGGCGATTTTGAATCATTCAGCCGGGATTCCATCCGCACGTTCATGTCAGAGCTCCACCAGCTGGCACATAAGCTTGATCCGACGCGGTTGACCGCCATTCGTCGTTGTGATTTTTGCAAAGACATTGTCGACGTGTATTCACCTTCGATATGGCCCGGATGGTACCGTGGCCGTTACACCGATTATGAACGGGTGACACAATTCGAGGTGCAACAAACCGATCGTTTCCTGCATGCGGAGTGGGGCGGGGATAGCCATGCGGGACGCCATTCGGAGCAAACCGACAGCATATGGTTGTCGGAAAAAAATATGGTTCCAAATGCCACATCGGTATTGCAGCAATATAGTGCGGGTAAAAACATGTCACGTAATGGTGACTGGTCTGAAACTTATGCGGCGGAAACTTTTCGATTGGGTACTGACCCGGCAAAAACAAATGCCTTGGCTTACGGGGACTGCATTTTGGACCTTCAAAGATTTTGCCACGCCCATTCGGCCCGAAAACCCAATTCCATATGTGAACCAGAAAGGCGTGGTGCAACGCGACCTTACTCCAAAAGAGACATATTACGTGATACAGGCGCATTGGGCCGATAAGCCTATGGTCCACATTTATGGGCATTCATGGCCCATAAGATGGGGGAACGAGGGGGATACCAAGACGGTTCGTGTGTATTCCAATTGCGACGAAGTGGAACTGTTTGTCAACGGGAAAAGCCAGGGTATGAAAAGGCGAGATGCCAACGGGTTTCCCGCCATGGGGCTTACTTGGGAAACCGTGTTCCGCGCAGGCAACAACCACTTAAGGGCCGTTGGGCGTGCCAAAGGGCAAACGTTGACCGATGAGATTTCTGTGGCTTACCAAATTGGCATTTGGGGGCCTGTGTCAAGGATTGTCGTTAAAGAGATTCCCGTTGGTGCTCAGATGAGTTATCTGGAGGCCACGGCCGTCGATGCCCAGGGAAAAGTATGCCTGGATGCCCGGAACCGTGTGCGGTTCGACGTAACCGGCGATGCCCGGCTAATAAAAATGCAGGGGACTTCCACCGGGTCACAGGTCATTGAATTGGCCAACGGACAGGCCCGCATCAAAATCATCAAAACAGGAGAGTTGTTTGCCGCATCGGTTTGTGCCGATGGGCTTGGGACTTTCATGTACATCCCCAGCAATAATAACCAATAAATAATTCATCAGAATGATAAACCTAAATCAAGCCACGATCCGGAATGTAATGCTGGGCGCATACTTAGCGGGGACATTGTCCTGTTGTAAGCCGGCGGTGCCGGTGAACAGTCCGGAAACGTTGGCTGCTCAGTTTTCCATACTTCTGGAGCAGACCGATACGGATTATGAACTCGAAAAGCAACAGGGAGGAAAAAGATTTTTTCCGCGTTCACTCACCGAACAGGGACGGATAAGTTATGTGAAATCAGGTGACTGGTGCAGTGGTTTCTTTTCGGGGTGTCTTTGGTATTTGGCCGATTACACAGGAGACGGCAAATGGAAGATCCCTGCTCAAAAATACACCGAGATGCTTGCCGATGAGCAATGGAACAAAACCACGCACGACATGGGTTTCAAAATCATGTGCAGTTATGGTAATGCCTTGTGGCAGACAGGGAATAAAGACTACGGGGATGTAATCGTGCAATCGGCAAAGACGTTGATAACCCGATATAACGATACCATTGGATGCATCCGTTCGTGGGATTTCAACACCGAGCAATGGAGTTTTCCGGTGATCATCGACAACATGATGAACCTTGAATTGCTGTTCAAAGCCACCGAGCTTACCGGCGATTCAATTTATTACCGTATTGCGGTGAGGCATGCTGATACCACATTGAAAAACCATTTCAGGCCGGACTACAGCAGTTACCATGTGGTGGATTACGTTCCCGAAACGGGGCAGGTGCACGAAAGAGTAACCCATCAGGGTGATGGCGATGACTCGGCTTGGGCACGCGGACAGGCTTGGGGGTTATATGGTTACGTAATGTGTTACCGTTTCACCCATCAACCAGCCTATTTGCAGCAGGCCCAGGAAATTGCCCGTTACATTTTCGGCCATCCGAATCTCCCGGCCGACAAAATACCCATGTGGGATTTCAATTACACCGAACAGTCTACGGAATCGCGCGATGTATCGGCTGCGGCCATTATCGCATCGGCATTGCTGGAGCTTTCGGGGTATGTGGGCGAAAAATCGGCTGAGTACAAAACATTGGCCGGTGACATTTTAAATACCCTTGGTTCGAAATACGCTTTGCATAACGGCGAAAGATGGGGGTATCTGCTTGACCATTCGGTAGGGTTCCGCCACCGCAACCACGAAGTGGACGTGCCTTTGGTTTATGCCGATTACTACTATCTGGAAGCATTGATACGACAACGAAACATACAAAAACGAAGCTTTAATTGATGTAAATCTATTAATTATGAAAAACAGAAATCTATTGATGAGACCTGTCTTCGTGTTGATAATGGCCATCTTCAGTTATGGGTTGATGGCACAAGTCAAAACGATTTCAGGGAAAGTAAGCGATTCGGCCAACGCCCCGTTGCCTGGCGTTACCGTGATCGAGAAGGGAACTACGAACGGGGTAATTACCGACATGGAAGGTAATTACTTAATTAAAGTGCCGAACTCCGATGCGGTGTTGATGTTCAGCTGCATCGGACTTCAATCCCAGGAAGTGGCGGTGGGTAACCAAACGTCCATCAACGTCACCATGAGAGATGAAAACATTGGCATTGACGAAGTGGTGGTGGTCGGTTACGGTACACAGCGCAAGGTGAACCTGTCGGGAGCCGTTGCGGCCATTGAGGGGGAAGTCATCACCAAAAAGTCAACGACCGATGTGCTGAGTGCCATGCAAGGCGAGATGCCAGGCGTAGTGGTGTTGCGCAGCAGCGGTCAGCCGGGTTCTGAAACATCGGGCCTGCGCATCCGCGGATTTTCATCGGTCAACTCCACTTCAGCATTGATACTGATCGATGGGGTTGAAGGGGATATGACGTTGTTGAATCCCAACGACATTGAATCGATCTCTGTCTTAAAGGATGCCGGATCGGCAGCTATTTACGGTGCCCGTGCAGCGGCAGGCGTGGTGCTGATTACCACTAAGAAAGGGAGCAAGTCAGGTAAAGTGACCGTAAACTATAACGGCTATTACGGTTTTAACGTGCCCGGGAACATGCCGGAAAGGGTTCCTGCATGGGAAGAGCAGGAGATGATCAACTTGGGACGTTTCAATGAAAATGGGTCGCCCGAGTGGAATGCAGAGCAGTCATCATGGGTGGCCAATCCCAATTTCAATTACCGTCCCAACAACACCAATGGCCGTTGGGATTATTTCCAGGCTACCAATTGGGTCGATAAAGGCACAAAAGATGTGACGACGCAACAGAGCCACTCCGTTTCGATTTCGGGAGGCGAGGAAAAGATGAACTATCTGGTTTCCGCAGGATATTACACAAAGGATGGGTTGCTGAAATACGGCCCCGACAATTACGACCGCTACAATTTTAGGATGAAGCTGGATTCGGAAGTGAACAGGTATGTGTCATTTGGCGCACAGGTGAGCTATCAGGGAGCATTTACCGAAACCAACCCTTATGGGGTGACCAACATTCTGGAACGGCTGTACCGGGTCCGGGGGCGCCAACCGATCTTTGCTCCCGAGGAAGATGTAAACGACAATCCGTACAATGGCGATTTGCAGGTCAATCCCATTGATTTGATGAAAAATGGAGGCATCACAAAGAATACGTACGAATCCTATATTGGCAGCGGCAACGTCACCGTTAAAGATTTTGTGAAAGGCCTGAGCGTGAACCTGAACGTTTCGCGCCAGCACGGCGAATATAATTCCCAGGTAGAGCGGCGTACGTTGGTTTGGTACGACAGATTGGGCAACAACATCCGTTTTCAGGCCAACAACCCAAATTCGCTGACCAAGACCAAAAATTTTGACAACCGAGATAAAGCAGAAGCAACCGTCAATTACAATCTGGATATTTCACGGCATAAGTTTGGGGTATTGGCTGGCTCAACTTACGAGAAATACCGGAAGGATCAGATTTCGGGAACGGTAAACAATCTGAACTCAAATGATTTTTTTAGCTTCAACTATTATGATGCATCGGTAGTGACCAACACGTCCTTGTCGGACAACATCGAAACGTGGGCCATGCATTCATATTTTGGGCGCATCAATTACAATTTCGATGACCGCTATCTGCTGGAGGGAAACCTTCGCTATGACGGTAGCTCAAGGCTGTCGCCCGATAACCGCTGGGAAGTGTTTCCTTCTGTGTCTGCTGCATGGCGCATCAACCAGGAGAGCTGGTTCAATTTCGATGTAATTTCGAACCTGAAGGCAAGGGCCTCGTGGGGACAATTGGGTAACGGTGCCGTACTGGGGCTGTATGATTATATCGCGACCATCTCGAGCGGAACGCATATGGGCGAGGGTTATTACTATCAAACGGCCCTGGCCTCGCAATCGAAAACATGGGAAACCATTGAAACCACCAATGTCGGTATAGACCTTGGCCTGCTGGAAAACCGGTTGAGCTTTACCGGCGATTATTACTGGAAATACAACAAAAACATGTTGGCATCGCTGCAGCTGCCCAGTTTGCTGGGGGTATCGGTGTCGAGCGCCAATGTGGGCGAATTGAAAACCTGGGGATGGGAGTTTGAGATAAAATGGCGTGATAAAATAGGCAACGTCTCTTACCAGGCAGCGTTCAACGTTTCTGACAGCCAGAACGAGTTGCTGAAATACGATGGCAAGAACACCATTGCCGCAGGTACGGTCGAACTGCTGGAAGGCTATGAGCTGAATACCATTTGGGGATACAAGACCGATGGGTATTGGAAAAGCCGCGATGAGTATTTGCAATATAAAGCAGATAACCCTGGCTATCAAACATTCAACGACGGGAAGATTGCCGGTGGGGATGTGAAATATGTGGCGCAGGGAAAAGCAGACCACCAAATAGGTGCCGGCGGGGGGACTCCGGAGGACCCGGGCGATCTGGTTTATTTGGGCAATACCAATGGCCGTTATATGTACGGGGTCAATTTGTCGGCGCAATGGAAAGGGTTTGATTTTTCGTGTTTCTTCCAGGGCGTAGGTAAAAGGGCGTTTCTGATCCAGACCAGTACCATCGCACCTTTTTATTCCACGTCCAACATGCCATGGACCATCCATCGCGATTACTGGACCGAAGACAACCAGGATGCGTTCTGGCCAAGGATATACAACAACAACGGGAACGATTTCAATTTTAAACCGTCCGATAAGTGGGTGCAAAACGGGGCGTATATCCGTTTGAAAAACATCCAGGTTGGCTACAAGTTGCCGATCGGCAAGAACATTATTGAACAGGCCCGTGTCTATGTGGCTGGAACAGATGTGTGGGAACATTCCAAAGTCCTTTCTGTGTTCGATCCCGAGGTTGGCAACAATGCCGGGGCAAACTATTATCCTTTTTTCAGGACTTGGACGCTGGGGTTGAATCTAACTTTTTAAATCGTGGGGCCGTGTAAAACCGTTATGCCGTTCAATAAAGGCACGCAGGGTTGTTTGGGCAGAATGGCCTGCCTGTGAAGAAGGGTTTTGCCTGGTCCAATGGAATACAAAAAAATGAACAGATGAAAAGTCTTTATAAATCATTATTGTGGATATCCGTGTTGCTTCTGGCAGGATGTGAGCTGGATTTGGAGCCGGAGACAACGTTTACGGATAAATCGTTTTGGAAAACCGAAACCGATCTGCGCGGTGCTTGCAACCGCTTGTACAACTTGCTGGGAGGTTTTTCCCACGACACCCGTTCCGATGAATTGGTGAAAACATCTTCTGATGATGTTTCGAACGGTAACTGGACCGTGCCTTCTACATCGGGTAGCTGGACCGATCCTTATTACCGTATCTTCACGGCAAACAACATCATAGGTAAAGGGGAAAAAGCCGATATCGATGAGGCGGTAAAAAAACGTTGGCTGGCCGAGGCGTATTTCTTCCGTGCCTACTATCATTTTGAACTGGTGCAGAAATACGGCGATGTTCCCTTAATGCTTAAGGCCATTGATAATACGGAGGATCCGCTGCTTTACTCTGCCCGTACGCCCCGGGAGGAGGTTATTCAACAATGTTATGGCGACCTTGATTTTGCGGCCCAATGGTTGCCCAAAATATCTAACCTGTCTACGGCCGATTGGGGGCGGGTGTCACGTTCGGCCGCCCTGGCCTTAAAATCAAGGATTGGCTTGTTCGAGGGCACTTTTGGCAAATACCACGGATTGGGCAATAACTACCGGGATCACCTGAAGGTGGCTGTCGATGCGGCCGGACTGGTCGTCCAGGAAGGAGAGCACAGTTTGTACGCCAATTTCCAGAAACTGTTTTTGTTCGAAGGCGAAGGCCGTCAAAACCGTGAAAATATCTTTGTGAAGATTTACGGGCCTAACGGTGAAGGGACCGTGACCCACGGAAATAGCAGGCAAATGGAAAACCTGGTTTCCGTGACCCGTCAGATGGTCGATCAGTTCCTTTATTCCGATGGGTTGCCCCGGGAAAAAACTTCGTTGAGGATATCGCCCGAGACAAGCTTCAACGATGTGTTTGCCAATCGTGACCCCCGGTTGTCCATGACCGTTTACCAATTGGGAGAAGATGCTTACAAGGGTGCTTACGTCCCTTTTGGCAACCAGCACGGGAACGGATATTCATTGAAAAAGGGCTTCCTTTTGTCGGAATGGACAACCGTCTCGAAAGAAACCATTGACAAAATGTTGATCCGTTACGCTGAGGTGCTTATTTCATATGCCGAAGCACTTTACGAGTACAACGGTTCCATTACCGACGACCAGCTGGACCTGACCGTGAATGCGTTGAGGGGCAGGGTAGGGTTCAATACACGGCTGACCAATGATTTTGTGACAGCCAATGGGTTGGACATGCGCGAAGAGATCCGTCGCGAGCGTACCATCGAGATGTTGGACGAGGGATTTAGGTACAACGATATAATTCGTTGGAAGATTGCGGAAAATGTGCTGCCCGTCGATATCCTGGGCGCAAAATACGTGGACGGGGAATCATCGAAACAGCGTAGTGATTTGGCAAACCGGTTGACGGATGCCAATGGGTATCTCAACGGAAAGTTTGTTTATGGCGAACCTGATATTTATGTGATAGAAATCGCCGCAACACGAAAATTCGACCCTGCACGCGATTACCTGTACCCAATCCCGCTGAACGAGATTGCGCTTTCGGGTGGTGTGGTCGTTCAAAACCCTAAATGGGACGAGTAACCAAAAAAGAACAGAATTATGAAAAAGATATTGATAGCATTTCTTACGGTATCCGCCATTGTATTTTCCGGTTGCGGAAAAGATGAGTGGAGCGACGGCGACCCTGCTTACGAACACATTTACTATTTTGGGTTCGAGAATTGGGGGACCTTTAAAAATGACGTAAAATTTGATGTGGTGCGGGAAAATACCATCGGTATTCCCGTGCAGTTCCACAGCGAAAGGGTCCGTGATTACGACGTCGTGGCTTACTATTATGTGGCAGGGACCGCTGTGCGCGGAACCGATTACCAAATTGTCGACGAAAGCGGCAACGTGTTATCGCCCGATGCAAACGGTGCGTTTTCCATGGTGTGGCCCAACGCAGTAAAGGGGGTAAAGGATATTTACGTAAAGGCCCTGAACGGAGCCACGGGTACGTTCCTTGTCCAAACATTCGATCCCAATGCGGCCGTGCCCATTTCGAACACCGATGTGTCGAGTACGACCAACAATAAGACCGAAGAGTATGAAGTGAGGGCGTTTTCGCAAAACTATAAAGTGACCGTTACCATTAAGTGATTACCGGGCCATTGCTTTAACCGGCTTCTGTTTGACGGCAGGGCAGTGTTCTGCGGGAGACTTTTCCTGATGGAATGCTGCTCTGTGTTATTGACAGCGGGATTTGGGGTTTGGCACGGTTCCATCCATGTTTGATAAAAGAAAATGAGACTCAAAATATTTTTGGTTGCAGAGATGATTTGGCTTGTGTCCGGTCTCTCCGCCCAATCCATCTGGAACGGGAAACACCTCGCTGCGGTCAGGCAATCGCTCGACAACCCGCTTTACGCCGATGCCTACGCCGGTCTTATCGCCAGGGCCGATGACGCGTTGGGGGCGGTTCCGTTGTCGGTCATGATAAAAGAGAGAGTGCCCGCCAGCGGTGACAAGCACGATTATCTCAGCCAGGCCCGCTACTATTGGCCCGACCCGTCGAAGCCCGACGGTAAACCGTATATTAGCCGGGACGGCGAATCGAACCCCGAACTTGAAAAACTCGACCGAAACCGGTTGGGCGACATGGCATCGAGGGTTACTACCTTATCGTTGGCCTGGTATTTCAGCGGTGACGAAAAGTATGCCCGCAAAGCTGCCGAACTGGTAAGGGTGTGGTTTTTCAATCCCGGTACCAAAATGAACCCGAATCTTAATTACGCACAGATCATTCCGGGTACCAATAACGACCGGGGGCGATGCTATGGCGTGATCGATGCCTATTCGTTTGTCGAGATGCTCGATGCGGTTCAGTTGTTGGAACAGTCAAAAGCATTCACTGCCAAAGATGCCAGAAAGCTTAAGGTGTGGTTTTGCCAACTGCTCGACTGGATTTTGACCAGTGAGCAGGGACAGGAGGAAAGCCGCCAGAAAAATAACCATGCCGTGGCCCACGACGCGCAGGTAATTGCCTATGCCGTTTACACGGGCAGGACCGGTGTGGCCGAACGGTTCATCCGCGACTTTCCGGCCAGGCGTATCTTTACACAGATAGAACCTGACGGAAGCCAGCCGCAAGAGTTGAGGCGTACGTTGGCTTTTGGTTATTCGCAGTTCAACTTGCACCACATGGTCAATATTTTCCTGATGGCAAAAAAACTGGATATCCGAATCGATGACTCTGTGTCGGCCGATGGACGTAACTTTTATAAAGCCGTCGATTTTCTTACGCCCTACGTGGGCAAATCCGTGTCTGACTGGCCATACAGGCAAATCAGCGAATGGGATTACAAGCAACGTGAATTCATTAAGGACCTTTACCGCATTTACGTGTTTAACCCTTCGCGCACCGATTACTTTGCGTTGTTCAACAACACCAACCTTATTGGCCGGGATGAACTGTTCAACCTGCTTTATTTAAAGACGGACAGATAAATCTGTGTATGCTGTTTGTGTACGGGGCATGTCGGTTTATTCGGCATGCCCCGTTTTCGTTAATGTGTGCTCCCAGGTACAAATTGGTTCCGTATTTTGCATTTTTTGATACCGTTTATGGAGTTGTTGTTGGTCCGTTGTGGTTCCGTCTTTTCTCCGTCGTGGTTCCGTCGAACCCTATTGTTGCTATTTGTATATTTTGGCTACGAAATGGAGGTCGGTTCCTGTAGCTAGTTTTGGGAGGATTCCTTCCATTCTTTCGTTTTTTTTAATTTTGTGTTTCTTAATCCATTTTATGCTTCGAATCGCCGCTGTTTTATTTTTCTTTTTCAGTGTTGGGCTGATTGCCAGGCCGCAAAATGTCGATTCGTTGTTGAATGTACTGGATACGGTCATTGCCCATCGCGACGATTACCGGCACGGGAAAGAATCGGAGCTGGCATTGTTGAAATCCCGTTTGGCCGCTGCCGTACAACCGATGGCGCGCTATATGCTTTGCGATTCGTTGCTGGGCCGGTATTTATCGTACAATACCGATTCTGCCCTCCATTATGCCGAAATAAAGCAACAGCTGGCTTTGGCAATGGGAGACAACCGGTTGTGGTCCGAAACCCAACTCAACCTTGCATTGGTATTGTGCACGTCGGGGAGTTACAAAGAGTCTGTCGATCGCCTTGGACAAATCGATGTGCAAACATTGGATTCCCTTCTCAAAAAATATTATTACCATGTGAACCGTACCGTGTACGGCGCCATGGCCGATTATGCAACGGCATCTTCCGACCGTTGGCAATACCATGTCCTCACGTCGCTTTACCGCGATTCCATTTTATTGCTGGCAGGACCGACCACACGGGAATATGCCATTTCGCGATCCGATCAGCTTATTGTACAGGCAAAATACCACGAGGCATTGGCATTGCTGCATGGTATTTACCCCTCCATCCCTGACGACAGCCACGACAAAGCCATTGTGGCCTACCTGCTTTATGATGCATATTGGCGGACGGGCGATAAACAAACGGCAAAGGGGTACCTTATCCAATCGGCCATTGCCGACATCCGTTCGGTGGTCAAAGAATATATTTCGTTGTGGCAGCTGGCCACTTTGTTGTTTGAGGAGGGCGATATCGATCGGGCCTACAACTACCTTACCTGTTCGCTGGAGGATGCCACGTTTAGCAACGCCCGTTTGCGTACGCTCAAGATATCCCAGGTATATCCGCTCATCGACAAAGCTTATCAGGCCAAATTAAAGGAACAGCACCATCGTGTGGTGTGGCTGTTGGCGGTCAGTTCCGTACTGTCGTTGCTGCTGGTGCTGGCCGTGGTGCTGGTGTCGGGGCAGATGCGCCGCTTGTCGGCCGCGCGTAAGCAACTGAGCGAGGCCAATAGGCAATTGTCGGCCACCAATGTGCAATTGTCACGATCGAACCTTATGTTGTCGGAAGCGGGGGTAATTAAAGAAACCTACATTGGCCGGTACATGGATTTGTGTTCGGCCTACATTGAAAAGATGGACGACTACCGCCGCATGCTTAATAAAATGGCCATTGCGGGCAAAATTGACAAACTTTTCCAATCCATTAAATCTTCCCGGCTTATCGATAACGAATTACGCGAGTTCTATGCCAATTTCGACGATTCGTTTTTGCGGTTGTTCCCTTCCTTTGTCGATGACTTTAACTCCCTGCTCAACGAAAACGAAAAGGTGTACCCCAAACCGGGCGAGCGCCTGAATACCGAGCTGCGTATCTTTGCCCTTATCCGTCTGGGCATTACCGACAGTGAGCAAATCGCGCACTTCCTCCGCTATTCACTTACCACCATCTACAACTACCGCACCAAGGTAAGGAACAAGGCTTCCGGTCCCCGTGGCGATTTTGAAGGGAAAGTGATGCAGATCGGCGTACTGAAAAATTGATCGTTGTTTATCAGGCAAGCGTCTATGTAAAGGGGAAAACATGGTAAAACCCCATTTATCCGGTATCGTTTCAATACTTTATTTCAGGATTGCTGTGTTTGTAAGTATTTGAAACGTATGTTCATATGTTTTTCATCAACCCCGAATCCACTACCATTTTACTGTACTGCTTGACTTGATACTTGCCTGGCCGGTATCTTTGTTGCCGATAACGCGAAAAACAGTTTTAAACATTAAATCCAAGCTGATATGAGAAGAATTTTAGCCATGATTGCCTGCATGGTCACCATCTTTGCCATGAAGGCCGAAAAACTTACTTCGCCCGACGGAAACCTTGTGCTCAACGTAGAGGTGAAAAACGGCGTGGCCACTTATCGTCTCGACTACAAAAACAAGGCGGTGATTAAGGCGAGCCGTCTGGGACTTGAGTTGAAAGACGGCAAACACCTGATGGATGGCTTTGCCATGGCAGGTGCCGTTAACTCTACTTTCGACGAAACGTGGGAACCTGTGTGGGGCGAAGAGAAAAGTATCCGCAACCATTACAACGAGATGGTCGTCACCCTTGCCCAATCCTCGACCGACCGTACTGTTGTGGTTCGGTTCCGCTTATTTAACGATGGGCTTGGCTTCCGTTACGAATTTCCCAAACAACCCAACCTCAACTATTTTGTGGTGAAGGAAGAACGTACGCAGTTTGCTTTGGCCGGCGACCACAAGGCGTTTTGGCTTCCCGGCGATTTCGACACACAGGAGTACAGCACCGTGACCTCAAAACTATCGGAAGTGCGCGGGCTGATGAAGAGCGCCGTGACCGGGAATGCCTCACAGACCACATTTTCCGGAACGGGCGTGCAAACCCCGCTTATGCTAAAGAGCGGCGATGGCCTTTATATTAATATCCATGAAGCGGCCCTGGTCGATTATTCGTGCATGTCGCTGAACCTCGACGATAAAAACTTTATCCTGGAGTCTTTTCTGACCCCGGATGCCGTTGGTGATAAAGGCTACCTGCAAACGCCCTGCCAGTCGCCCTGGCGCACCGTGATCGTCAGTGACAAAGCGGCCGATATTTTAATGTCCCGAATCACCCTAAACCTGAACGAACCGTGTAAATACGATGATACGTCATGGATCAAGCCCATAAAATACGTGGGTGTTTGGTGGGAAATGATTACCGGGAAAAGCTCATGGGCCTATACTGATGCAAACAACATCAAGCTTGACCAATTCGATTACGGCAAGGCCGTTCCCAACGGACGCCACGCGGCCAATACCGCCCACGTGAAGGAATACATCGATTTTGCGGCCCTTCACGGGTTTGATGCCGTGCTGGTGGAAGGCTGGAACGTGGGATGGGAAGACTGGTTTGACCTGTCGAAGGATTATGTGTTCGACTTCGTGACACCTTATCCCGATTTCGATGTAAAGGAGATTCACCGTTATGCTGCATCGAAAGGAGTGAAGATGATGATGCACCACGAAACGTCCAGCTCGGTACGCAACTACGAGCGGCACATGGACAAAGCTTATCAATTTATGGTCGATAACGGTTACAACTCGGTAAAAAGCGGATATGTGGGCGACATTGTTCCACGCGGCGAATACCACTATGGCCAATGGATGGTGAACCATTATTTGTACGCGGTGACCAAAGCGGCCGAATACAAAATCATGGTCAATGCACACGAAGCTGTGCGCCCGACAGGTTTGTGCCGTACCTATCCCAACCTTATCGGCAACGAATCGGCACGTGGTACCGAATATGAGTCATTTGGCGGTTCCAACCCCGACCACACCACCATTTTGCCGTTTACCCGTTTGGTTGGCGGCCCGATGGATTACACCCCGGGCATTTTCGAGATGCGGTTGAATAAACTCAATCCCGACAACAATTCGTGGGTCCGTTCGACCTTGGCCCGCCAGCTGGCGTTGTACGTTACCATGTACAGCCCGTTGCAGATGGCTGCCGATTTGCCCGAGAATTACAACCGTTTCCCCAATGCGTTCCGGTTTATTAAAGATGTGGCCGTCGATTGGGACGAAACCAAAGTCATCGAAGCCGAACCGGGCGATTACATCACCATTGCCCGTAAAGCCAAAGGTACCGGCAACTGGTTTGTGGGGTGCACGAGTGACGAAAACGGCCATGCATCCAAATTCAAGCTTGACTTTTTGGAGCCCGGCAAAAAATACCAGGCCACCATTTATGCCGATGGGAAGGATGCCCATTACGAAACCAATCCGCAGGCATACACCATTAAAAAAATGGTGGTGACCAACAAAACTGAATTGAAGCTCACCGCAGCACCGGGCGGGGGTTATGCCGTCAGCATTATTGAAAGCGGCACGAAATAACCGTTTGTTTTTTGTCCCAAGAGGCAATTTATAGTTTGATTTGGTATGGAAAGGCGCATCCGTTGACGGATGCGCCTTTGTTTTTGTCCGGGACGACCAAAATAAAAAAAGGTTACCACGTTACCGTGACAACCTTTTCGTACCGAGAGGCGGGCTTGAACCGCCGACCTCATGATTATGAATCATGCGCTCTAACCAGCTGAGCTACCTCGGCTTGCATTTAAAAAGGGAGTATCCCTTGTTTTTGCGGTTGCAAATGTATGGCAAAAAAATCAAATTAAGAACTCATTACAGATAAAAAATGCGATATTTTTTTAAATTTGCCTTAACCTTTTGACACCCAAATTGGAAAAGGATTATGTTTCCGGATCCGTGCTGTTTCTTGGGATTCTATTGGTTTATGTGCTAATTTTCGTATTTTTAATATAACCACATCAATAGCAGATCATGTCGGGACAAAAACAAAAAATCAATTTGGAGTATATCCTGAATACTTCTCCCGCAATTTTGTTTAATCGGTTAAGCACTCCAAGCGGGTTGTCCGAATGGTTCTCTGATGATGTAAACGTGGAAGGCCAGCTTTACACGTTTATTTGGAAAGGGGCGCAGCAACAGGCCCACGAAGTGGCACGGAAAGAAAACCGGTCGATCCGTTTCCGTTGGGTCGATGATGGGGACGAGGAGTCTTATTTTGAGTTTAAGGTGGAAGTGGATGAGCTTACCGGCGATACGGCCCTGATCGTCGTCGATTTTGCGGAGGCCGATGAGGCCGACGATGCCATAGAGCTTTGGAACCGGCAAATAGAAATGCTCAAACACGTTTTAGGTTCCCATTAATCGGAGGATGCGCAATTTGATTACTTTTACATCCAGCTTTCACGGCTGGATTTTTTTGTTTCATCTGGGAAACGTGATTATGCTGCGTGAGGTCTACGTAGGTAACTGCCTGAAACAATGTTTGCCGTTGGCATGATTTAAATTTTCGGAATGAAAAAGTTGCATCTTTTTATACTTAAGAGCTTTACGGGGCCATTGGTCATGACCTTCTTTATCTCCCTTTTCATTTTGGTGATGCAGTTCCTTTGGAAATATGTCGATGATTTGGTGGGGAAAGGGCTTGAATGGTACGTATTGGCCGAATTGTTGTTCTATGCATCGTTGCAGGTGGTGCCCATGGCTTTGCCGCTGGCCATTTTGCTGGCATCGCTCATGACCTTTGGGAACCTTGGCGAGAATTACGAGTTAACGGCCATAAAATCTGCAGGCGTATCGCTTCCGCGCATCATGTTGCCGTTGATCGTACTCATCGCGATTGTCTCGTACGGGGCTTTTAAGTTTTCGAACAACATGTTGCCCGTGGCGAACCTCAAACTGACCACGTTGATCTATGACGTGCGCCAAACAAGGCCTGAACTTGATATCAAGGAAAGGATTTTTTATGAAGGCGTGGGTGACTTTACGATAAAAATCGATGATAAGAACCGTCAGACCAATATGATGTACAACCTGATGATTTACGATCATCGTGATAGGTTGTCGCGCAACAGCAATGTGACTTTGGCCGATTCAGGCAGCCTGAAAGTATCGCACGATAAAAAGAACATGATCCTGACCCTTTACCAGGGGGTGCGGTACGATGAGAAGGCCTCCAACGAAAGGCGGAGGCTTAAACCGCGGGAAATGCAATCGTTCCGTACCGATGTGTTCGAGTCGCAAACTGCGCTGATCGAGTTGCGCGGATTCGATTTCTCGCGTTCCGACGAAGGGCTGTTCAAGTCAAGCGATAAAATGAAAAATTTGGGGCAACTGAAAAAGGACGAAGATTCGATACGTAAAGTGCGTGTGTTGCTGGTCAACGAAATAGGGACCCGGATCAAGCACAACTATTTTGTCCGGGCCCGCTCATACGAGCCGGCCGATACGGTTACCCGGCTCACGGCCATCGACAAGGCCAAGCCGCTCAATACCGACAGCGTGGTGGACGCCATGAAGGTCCGTGACAAGCAAAAGGTGGTCGAAAACGCGTTGCGCCAGGCACGCGACGTGAAGATGAATATTGAAGAGCAGTCGCGGGCAGTGGAAAATGAAGACAAAAAGATTGCCCGCCACCAAATGGAAATGCACCGGAAGTTTACCTTGTCGTTTGCATGCCTTATCTTTTTCTTCATCGGAGCGCCGCTGGGGGCCATTATCCGAAAAGGGGGGTTGGGAATGCCCGTGGTCGTGTCGGTGCTTTTCTTTATTGTGTACTACATTGTAAATACTTTTGGCGAAAAAATGGCGCGCGAGGGCATTTGGGACGCCTGGCAGGGCATGTGGTTGTCGTCGTTCGTGTTGCTGCCCGTCGGTATCTTCCTTACTTACAAGTCGGCCACCGATTCGGCATTGCTCAACTCGGACGCATATGTCATTGCCTATCGCCGTTTTTTGTCACGTTTCAAAAAAGACAAAGCGCAATAAGGAATTCATTTAATTTGGGGAAGGCGTTCATTTGTGTAATTTTGCACCTCAAAATTTTACCTGATGTCGGAAAAAGAATTTCAATTGGATACCATTGAAGACGCGATTGCGGCCATTAAAAACGGCGAATTGGTCATTGTGGTTGATGACGAGGATAGGGAAAACGAAGGGGACTTTATTGCTGCAGCCGAACTTATTACTCCGGAAAAGGTCAATTTTATGGCCACCCACGGACGTGGACTGATCTGCGCCCCGCTCACCGAAGAGCGTTGCGCCGAATTGGAATTGGAATTGATGGTCAGTACCAATACATCGTTGCATGCCACTCCGTTCACCGTGTCCGTCGATCTGTTGGGCGAAGGTTGCACTACCGGTATTTCGGCATCCGACAGGGCCAAGACGTTGTTGGCATTGAGCCGGAGCACCACCAAACCTGAAGATTTGGGCCGTCCCGGGCACATTTTCCCGTTAAGGGCAAGGTCGCGTGGTGTGCTGCGCCGTGCAGGCCACACCGAAGCGGCCGTCGACCTGGCCCGTCTGGCAGGTCTGCAGCCGGCAGGCGTGTTGGTCGAGGTCATGAACGAAGACGGAACCATGGCCCGTTTGCCCGAGCTGGTGGGTATTGCCAAAAAATTCAAACTCAGGATCATTTCCATAAAAGACCTCATTGCATATCGGTTGTTGAAAGAGAGTCTTATCATAAAAGGAGTCGAAGTGAATCTGCCTACCTTACATGGCAATTTCAGGCTTATCCCGTTCAAGCAGAAAAGTAATGGGTTAGACCACATGGCCCTGATAAAAGGCTATTGGGAAAAAGATGAGCCTGTTCTGGTCCGTGTGCATTCGTCGTGCGCCACGGGCGACATTTTCGGGTCACTGCGCTGCGAGTGCGGCGAGCAGTTGCACAAAGCCATGGAAACCATCGAGAAGGAAGGGAAAGGCGTGATCGTGTATATGAACCAGGAGGGCCGTGGCATCGGGTTGATGAATAAAATAATGGCCTATAAACTGCAGGAGCAAGGCTACGATACGGTGGATGCCAACACCGAGTTGGGATTTGAGGCCGATGAACGCGATTATGGCGTAGGGGCGCAAATACTCCGCGAATTGGGCGTGACCAAAATGCGGTTAATGACCAACAATCCGGTGAAACGAGTGGGGCTTGAAGGCTATGGCCTTGAGATCGTGGAAAACATTCCCATTGAAGTACAACCCAACGTGCATAACGAATTCTACATGAAGACCAAACATTCCCGCATGGGGCACAACCTTAGTTTCATTAAGTACGAAAAAGATAATTGAAACGGAAGACAGAAAAATATTTCGTTACACCAATAAAAAAAGCCAATCCCGTTCGGATTGGCTTTTTGATTGTTACAATATTTGGAAATACATAAAAAAGAGGCCGTGCCGGTGGGAATTTGTTATTTTTTTCTTCATTTACGCACATCGTTAAAACTTTTACATTTTTTCCCTGTTAATTGAGAGTAAACTGAACAACGAAAAAGGTGGAGGCTCAAATCGCGCGGTCATGATTTGCTGTTTGGTGATAGCAAAGGGACCATCGGATGATTGTCCCCGGGAAAGTTCCCTCCCGCATTTTATTTGATATCCCAAACAGTTGCCTCCACTGTTTTTTCGAATGTGTTTGGACCCTCAAGGTACAAAATTCCTTTATATGTTTGTCCATATCTCTCAATTTCTATACGGTGCGGTGCATGTGTGTAACCTCATCGCATATGGATCAATTAAGGGGGTATCTCAAAAACCAATGCCATGGCCAATCTATCAACCAGTTACATGGGCTTGCCGCTCAAAAGCCCGATCATTGCCTCCAGCTCGGGGCTTACAGCCTCGGTAAAAGAGATACGTGAACTTGAAAAATTTGGTGCGGGGGCAGTCGTCCTTAAATCGCTGTTCGAAGAGGAAATCGTGGTAGAGCTTGAAAAGCAGCGGGGGCGGATGTTTTCTTCCAGTTACCTTTATCCCGAGACCATCGAATTTTACGAATATGACGATACCGAAGACTCCCTCTCGTCCTATCTCCGGTTAATTGCCGAATGCAAACAGCGGGTAAGGATCCCGGTCATTGCCAGCATCAATTGTGTTACGTCGTACAACTGGCCCGAATTTGCCCGGACATTGCAGGATGCAGGTGCCGATGCGCTGGAACTTAACTTGTTCGTGTTACCGTCGAATCTGGAAGCCACGGCATTTGAGAACGAAAAGCTGGTGATCGATGTGGTCAGGAGGGTCAAAAGCCAGGTGTCCATTCCGGTATCGGTCAAAATCAGCCATTACTTTTCAAGTTTGGGGACCACTGTGAAAAACATTTCCCAAACGGGTGTTGATGCCATTGTGATGTTTAACCGTTTTTACTCGCCCGACATTGATTTGGATGTGCTTGACGTGGTATCGGGCAATGTGTTCAGCAAACCTGACGATTACTACCTGTCCTTGCAATGGATCGGGCTAATGTCGGGGCGGGTCGATTGCCAGTTGGCGGCGTCCACCGGTGTGCACAATGCCGGTACGGCTTTGAAAATGTTGTTGGCCGGTGCCCAAACGGTGCAGGTGGCATCGTGTTTGTATAAAAACGGAACGCCTTATCTTTCCGCCATCCTTAACGGCATGTCACAATGGATGGACGAGAAGGGATTCGGGAATATCGATAGCCTTAGGGGTATTTTGGCCCAAAACCAGGTGATTAACCCAGCAGGGTACGAACGGTTACAGTTTATGAAATATTTTGCCAAAAAAACGATTTGATCGATTAGCTTTGGCATCCGAAAAATTGACCCCAGGTGTATTTGGATGATTTAGACTATAATCCTAAACCCATGGCCGAAAACGTGGATTTTTATCTGGACCCGCGTGGCTATAGGGTGATGACGGCAAAATTCCTGTCGGAACGTGGCTATTGTTGTGGCAACGGATGCAGGCATTGCCCGTATCATCCGGCATACACCAAAGGCAACAGACAATTAAGGGAGCAAAGCTAATGGATGGAAAATTGCGTATCGTATTTATGGGAACCCCCGATTTTGCGGTGGAAAGCCTGAAAGCATTGGTGCAAAAGCATTATAACATCGTAGGGATTATCACGGCTCCCGACAAGCCGGCCGGACGCGGGCAGAAGCTTCAACCGCCGGCGGTAAAGGTATACGCCGAGGAGCAGGGATTAGAAGTCCTTCAGCCCGAAAAACTGAAAGATTCCGCATTTTTGGAAAAACTCCGGTCTCTTAAAGCCGATTTGCAAATCGTGGTTGCCTTCCGCATGTTGCCCGAGGTCGTATGGAACATGCCCCCGTTGGGGACATTCAACCTGCATGGGTCGTTGTTGCCGCAATACCGTGGCGCTGCGCCCATCAATTGGGCCATTATCAACGGAGATACGGAAACGGGCGTCACCACGTTCTTTCTCCGGCACGAAATCGACACGGGCCATGTCATCAAACAAGAAAAAATAACCATTGAACCGTCCGATAATGCAGGTTCGGTGCACGATAAACTCATGGTACTGGGGGCCCGTTTGGTGGTTGAAACGGTACAAGCCATCGTAGGGAACGGGGTCACCCCTGTTCCCCAAAGCCATTTTCCCGATGTGGTGTTGCGCCCGGCCCCAAAAATCTTTAAGGAGGACTGCCGCATCGGGTGGCAAAACGATGCGGTGCAGGTGCATAATCTCATCCGCGGCTTATCGCCGTACCCTACGGCATGGACCGAACTGGAGCTTGTCGACGGTGATCTGCTTTTTGTTAAAGTCTTCGAATCAAGAATCGGCCCAGGCCCTTCCATTGGTGCGGGTGTTGTGGAGAGCGATGGGAAGAAGAGGTTTCTGGTCGGGTGCGGGCAGGGCAATATCGAAATCCTTTCGTTGCAAGCCGCCGGAAAAAAGAGGATGGACGTGGGAGATTTTCTCAGGGGAAATTCCATAAAAGAGGTTGTGCGCGCTAAATAATGGAAAGTTTTATCCTGTGACAATAAAAAAGATCCCCGGTTGCCAATGCAAGCCGGGGATTTTGCATTCCGTACAGCAGTGCTCAAAACGTCAGTGCCATCCTTACCATGTAATTCCGTGGTGCCTGGGTGAAATAGCCATCAAGCACGCCGCGTTTTGAGCTATAATAGTAGCTGTAAACCCATGCGTTCGAGATGTACTTCTCCGACAACAGGTTGTTCACCTGAAGTCCAAGATCAATGGTGGCAATGCCTTTCATTTGGGTACGATAGTTCAGGTACCAGTCGTTCACCAGATACGCATCGAGCATCCGTTCGTTGTCAGAGGTGTTGTCGATGTACTGTTTGCCCACGTAGCGGGTTTGCAGGGCAGTATTCCAATTTTTTGCAAATTGGAAATCAATGCGGCTGGCCGCCGTCACATTGGGGGAAAAGGCAATGTCGGTAGTGCCCAGGGCGGTTACGTATTGGTACGGTTCGTTGTCCGGGTCGTCCCAATAGCTCCAGTTGTCTACGTGTTCGGTAAAATCTTTGATTTTATTGGCCGATAAAACCACATTGGCCGTCCAGTTCAGCTTACCGGTAAGCTTTATCCCGCCCGAAACTTCCAATCCTTTGCGATAGCTGTTGGGCACATTGGTCATAATGGGCGACCCCACGTTGTTTATTTCGCCCGTTAGCACCAACTGGTCTTTGTACGCCATGTAAAAGCCGTTTACCCGGATGGCCGCCCAATGGTTTGCTGCTTCAATCCCCGCTTCGTAATCGATAAGGCGCTCGGAAGTGGGAAGTTTACTGATATCGGCATCGCGGAAATCGTTGCGTGATGGTTCGCGGTTAGCTACTGCCACCGACGCATAAGCACGTATCCGGTCATCCACCTTGTAATTCGCCCCGAATTTTGGGTTGAAGAAATCGAATGACATTTGACGTGTCAAATCGGAAAGATCGTCGTGCGTGCCTTCCAGTTCGTGTGACACGCGGCGATATTGGGCATCGGCGTATATGCTGAGCCGTTCGGTGGCGCTTGCCGTGGCTTTTACATACCAGTTAAAATCGTCTTTTGTGCCCGTGCTCTGGTACCAACGGTACGAATTGGAGATGCCGTTGTTCACTGCCGCCCAGATTACATCGCCGTAATGGTTGCCATCGTAACGGTTTATTGCGCCACCCGTTGCCAGGTGCAGCCAGTCGTATTGGTAAATGGCCGAAAACGTAGCTCCGTAAAAGTCGTTGTCGAGCCATTTCTGGGCAATCAGGTCTGTCGCTTTTACGTAACCGTTTTCCATCTGCAAAGAGTCAAAAGGGAACGCGTATTTCGAAAATTTCTGATCGTACTTGTACGATTCGTAATAACCTTTCCCTTTGGTATAATGCAATGCGGCGTTCAATGCCAGATTAAAACGGGTTTTGTGCGAAAAGTGCAGTTGGTAGTGGTCCTGTTGATAGTTGTCGGTTTGGTTTTTGTACAAATAACGGTTAAAGGTACGTGCGTCGGAATTGTAGAGGTTTGCCGCCTCTTCGTCCGACCAGCCGTCCATTGCGACCAGTTCTTCCATTCCGTCCTGATCGTTGTCCAACTTTACTTTCGGTACGCCGTTCCATGCCTGATAGGTCTTTTCTTTGCCTGAGAAAGTGACGAAACGCAGCGAGCTGCTGCGGCCGTAATACCCGCCCGAAAGATAAAACGATTTTAAATCGGATGAGGCCCTGTCCACGTAGCCATCCGATGTCAGGCGCGACAGGCGGGCATCGAACACAAAATGGTTGTTAAGGAGCCCCGTTTTTACCGACACCGAATTTCGCCATGTCCGGTACGATCCGTAACTGTTGTCGATAAGCACTTCGGCGTCGTCGGGACCACTGGAGGTCCCAAAATTGATGCTGCCTCCAAACGATGCGGCCCCGTTGGTCGATGTACCCACACCGCGTTGCACCTGTACCTCTTCTACCGACGATGCGAAATCGGGCATATTGACCCAAAACACGCCCTGCGATTCGGCATCGTTCAGCGGAATACCGTTTACGGTGACGTTGATCCGCGTCAGATCGCTGCCCCTTAACCGGAGGTTGGTGTAGCCGATCCCGGTTCCCGCATCGGACGACACCACCATGCCCGGTGTCAGCGATAGCAGATAGGGGACATCCTGTCCGTAATTGTTCCTGGTAATTTCGTCCTTCGACAGTTCAGAATACGCCACCGGATCGGTTTTGCGCGCTTTGATGGCCGATACCACCACTTCGTTTGCATAAACGTTTCTTTCGGCCAATACGATTTTCAGGTCAAGGTTTTGCGCCACAGCTATGGTTTCCGAATGGTTTTCGAACCCAATAAAGCGGACATCCAGCGTGTGTGTGCCATAGGGTACATGATCGAATGCGAACGTTCCGTCTGGATTTGTGGCCACACTGGTCCCGCGAAAGTTTACCAGTGCACCTGCCAGGTTTTCTCCCGTTGATGAGGTTACCACGCCTTTTACAAGGAATTGCCCGGATGCGCTTCCTGTAAACAGGATGGCTAGAATTCCCAAAATCCAATTTTTTTTCATTAAAGCAGTTTTTTGAATGGTAAAACAATAAACTGCAATGAGGAGAGATAGCGATTCCCTTGCCGGCATTACCCGGCCAGGTTCGAAGGGTATGATCTCAGCCCGGACGACCGGGCACCCCATTGAAGTATGATAATTGGTGTTGGAATGGGAAGGAGAGAAGTTTGCCATTTTTTCCTACCCGGCATTATCCGTGCAGGTTCAAAGGGTATAATCTCAGCCGACATTGGTGCGGCACCCCCAAAACAACGCAGCAAACTTATGGCAAAGCATTTTAAAAAACAAATGTCAAAGAGGTCCATCCCTTTGTGTTTGGGGATGAGTGGGGTAAAATGTGTTTGAAATGAGTTAGTTGCGGGGTTGGGGCGGAATCCATACAAAAAGGCCCGGAAATCAAACCGGGCCTTTTGTGTCGTAAAAACAGTTTTATCTCTGAACTTTGAGGACGTCAGTGACCATTTTCTGTAAATCCTCTTTGGGACGGAAGCCCAAAATAGCCTGCGGCTGGCCTTCCATAGGAATGAACACAATGGTCGGAAGGCTTTGTATGCCAAATGTGGCTGCCAATTCACGCTCATTGTCGGTATTGACCTTAAACACTTGTATCTTTCCGTCATATTCTTTTTGCAGCTCTTCCAGCAAGGGAGAAACCATGCGGCAAGGCCCGCACCAATCGGCATAGAAATCCAAAATGGCCGGCACTTTGCCCGTATATTTCCACTCTTTTTGCGTTTCATAGTTGAACACTTCCGTCTTAAACGTTTCCTTGGTCAGATAAATTACTTTTGAAGGATCGTTCTGGTTATTTTCGGAAGGAGGATTCGATGCCGTGGAATTGGCGCATGAGGTAGATGTGGCAAAGAACAATGCCAAAACTCCCGGGAGCAACAGATGTTTCATGCGAAGTTGTGTTTCTGTTTTATAAATCGGTTATTTTTCAATGCCAAGGACCTCTTTGATGGCTTTCACAAACGTATCCTTGGGCAGAGCGCCCATGGCCATTTGCGGTTGTGCACCTGTAGGCACAAAAAGCAGCGACGGGATGCTTTGGATCCCGAATACCGCGGCCAATTCCTGTTCAGCTTCGGTGTTGACTTTAAAGATGTCGATCTTTCCGTTATATTCCCTGTCTAGTTCCTCCAATACAGGGGCTACTATTTTGCAAGGTCCGCACCAGTCGGCGTAAAAATCGATCAAACAAGGTTTGGTTCCTTCAAACACCCATTCCTGGTTTTTTTCGTAATTGAAGACTTTTTCTTTAAAAGTCTCCTTGGTTAAATGTGTGACCATGGTTATTGTGTTTTATTTGTGTCAAAATAAATCTATGATGCAAATATATGTAAATATTTAAATATGTATTTGAATTTTGTCCGGAATTTTCCGGGATTAACTTCTTTTAATTGTATAATAGTATGTTGCTGGAAAGTGGTATGGATTTAAACAATTGGACCGATATATATGTTCTGCCCCTGAAAACAGGATTGGAAGTCCTCTTTTCAACGAACATTAAAAATTTAACTTTGCCTTCAATAAAAACGGAATTGTGATTTTGACAGAACATTTAAAACACCCGGTGTTCAAAATCGTGTCGGTCCTTGCTGGCGACATGGACGTAACCGCCTATGTAATTGGAGGCTATGTCCGTGATCTTATTTTGGGCCGTCCATCGAAAGACATCGACATTGTGGTGGTTGGAAACGGAATAGAACTGGCCGAAAAGGTGGCCGTCAAAATGGGGAATTTGCGCGTTAACGTGTTTAAAACATTCGGTACGGCCATGATTAAATACCGCGATACGGAAATTGAATTTGTGGGCGCCCGTAAAGAATCGTACCGGCATGATTCGCGTAAGCCCGACGTGGAGACGGGTACACTGGAGGACGACCAAAACCGCCGCGATTTTACCATCAATGCTTTGGCAATTAGCTTGAACCGGTCGGACTACGGGCAACTGCTCGACCCTTTTGGCGGTGAAGCGGATTTGGCCGATCGGTTGATCCGGACGCCGCTTGACCCGCACATCACCTTTTCCGATGATCCGTTAAGGATGATGCGCGCCATTCGTTTTGCCGCCCAGCTTGGTTTTACCATCCATGCCGACACGCTTCAGGCCATTGCCGATAATGGGGAACGCATCGGCATTGTGTCCGCCGAACGTATTGCCGACGAACTCAACAAGATAATGATGTCGCCAAAACCGTCGGTGGGTTTTAAGCTATTGGAAAAAACGGGGCTGTTGGCCATTATATTTCCCGAACTTCAAGCCATGAAGGGCGTGGATGAGGTGAACGGCCGTGCGCACAAAGACAATTTTTACCACACATTGGCTGTCCTTGACCAACTGGCGCCTTTCAGCGACGATTTGTGGTTACGTTGGTCGGCGTTGTTGCACGACATTGCAAAGCCTGCGACCAAGCGTTACGATCCCAAGGTTGGATGGACATTCCACAACCACAACTTTATTGGCGAAAAAATGGTGCCGGGCATTTTCAAACGCCTCCGCCTGCCAATGAACGAAAAGATGAAGTTTGTGCAAAAAATGGTCGGGTTACATATGCGTCCCATTGTGTTGAGCGAGGAAGAGGTGACCGACTCGGCCGTGCGCCGTCTGCTTTTTGAAGCAGGAGACGACATTGATTCGCTTATGACGTTGTGCGAGGCCGATATTACGTCCAAGAACGAGGAAAAAGTAAAGCGATACCTGCGTAATTTTAAAATCGTGCGCCGTAAGTTGCAAGAAATCGAGGTGAAGGACCGTATCCGTAATTTCCAGCCGCCCGTGTCGGGTGAGGAAATCATGGCGCATTTCAACCTGATGCCGTGTAAAGCGGTCGGTGACATAAAAGCGGCTATCAAAGAAGCTATTTTGGAAGGAACCATCCACAACGACAGGGAAGAGGCATGGGCGTTGATGCTCAAACTTGGGCATGAAATGGGCGTTGATGCCAGTGGCTTAGCAAATCCAAAGTCCCATGGTGTATAACGCGGTACGTTTTTTCGGTGCACATCACGTGCCTCCGGTAGGAGAAGGGTGCGAACTGATTTTGGTGGCCTGGAGGTTTAAGACACCTGAAAATATTGGAGGTGTTATGCGATTGGCAGGCAATTTGGGCGTGAAAAAAGTGGTGGCCGTGGAATCGCATATCGGTAACGTGAGCTGGGACAAGCTAAAACGTGTGGCCCGTACGGCATTTGCCCATACTGAAATGGAACGTGTGCCCGAGGCCGATGTGTTGCAAGTTATCCCTCATGGCCATGTAAAGGTGGCGTTGGAAACCGCCCAAAATTCGCAGAATATCTTTAAAGCAGCGCTTCCTTCGAAAATGGTCTTGTTTCTGGGGAACGAACAAGCAGGTTTACCTGTGTATCTGGTGGAGCAATGTGATTTGTGCGTGCACATCCCTTTGACCGGCAACGTCAAGTCCATGAACGTGGCCCAGGCAGCCACGGTAGCCGCCTTTGAATGGTATCGACAACACAGTGGGGTATGATCGTTTCTCAGTATTTGTTTGTTCCGGAGGGTTGTTGGATGGCAATGACAGGCAAGTGATCGCTGAAACCTCCGTGGTAAACGGGACCTATGAACGTCCTGAACGGTTTTTGCCCCAAATAGGTCTCATCTTTTTCGAGCAGGAAAGGCAAATCCACCACTTTAAACGCCAGAGAAGCTCCTTGGGCGGCTAATTTGCCTGCATATGTGCGTGATACCAGAATCTGATCGATCAGCTCCCAGTCCTGCCGGTATTTATTTGATCCTTGCACGGGTTTTCCGTCAAGGGTGGCAAGGTTTACAAATCCCTTTTCCCCCAATTGCAATATGCTTGGGTTGTAAGGGCCGTCGTTAAAATCGCCCATCAGAAGGACAAATGCGTGTGGGTTTGCGCTAAAAATAGAATCGCTTACGGCGGTAAGTGTGTGGGCGGCGATTTGCCGGTTGGCGGACGATTGCTCTTCGCCTCCCAGGCGCGAGGGCCAATGGTTCACGAACACGTGCAGTGTGTCACTGCCATGTAAAATTCCTTTCACCATTAAAATATCCCGGGTTTTGTGTGCACCGGACAAATTGACGGCCAAAGGAATCGACGAGAGGACCCGGAAGTCATCCGTACGGTACAGCAAGGCCACATCGATGCCACGTACATCGGGCGATTCAAAATGGACAAACCTGTAACCTGCTGCCCCCAGCCCCGTCCAGTTAACCAACTGGTGCATCACCGAACGGTTTTCTATTTCACAAAGTCCCACCAAAGAGGGAGGTGCCCATCCATTGGCGGCGAGAATGACCTTTGATATTTTGTTGAGTTTGTCTTTATAACGTTTGTAAGTCCAGTGGCGCGTGGCTTGTGGTAGAAATTCGTCATCGCCGGTCGACAAGCTGTCGTCGAAACAATCGAACAGGTTTTCCGTGTTATAGAACATGAACGACGACGGCTTTGAATTGCCGGTCTGGCCATTCGCGGGACAGATGGAGAAAGTAAGGCAACCGGAAAGGATAAGGGTTAGGAAGAAAGGGCGGATTGGCATGTCACTGTTTTTCTATTCGCTCATAAATGCCCAGATCCGGTACGCCGTCGGTTAGGCGGTCGGCGTTTAAAATGTCTTTGGGATACAACAGTCCGTATTCTTTCTTTCCCGCGTTTTGTGCGGCCGATAAAGTATCCAGACGATAATCGTATTTACTGCTGTCGATGAACGAAGGTGTTTTCCCATTTATCACGTTGATGAATTTTTTGCTGTTGCTTAAATCAACGCTTGACGCGTTCACCTTGATCAACGAATGGTCAAAGCAATAGTTGATTTCCATATCGGTGGTTTCATTGCTTGTCGATTGCAGATCGAAATCGATTTCTGAATAATTGTAACCGTAAATGATGCAATTGGCAAAAAGCGCTTTTTTTAAAGGGACAACCACTTTGTTGTTGTTGTCGTCGGTGTAATGGTTGTTTAATAATAACGCTTCAGTGGTACGGGATTTAAACCGGTTGAAAAAATTGGCAATGGTGCAATGGTAAAACTCGTAATTGCCACCGACCGTTAGGGCCACGGAGTGTAACCCGCAATCAGCAAACAAACAGTTGTATGCCAATATGTTTGATGTTTCGGCCAGCAGGCCGATCGATGATATGTGCTCAAAACGGCAATTGCCCAGGATCAGGGGAGGTTCGTTCCCATTGCCAATGGAATCGGCCCTGATGCCCATGGTGCCGTTGCGGATGATGGTGTGGTGGAGCTGGTTGTTTTTACTGCCTGGCAAAAATTGCAAAAAACCCCATTGTCCAGGTATGTCGGAATAAAAATCCTCCAAACGGTCGCCCTCAATGACTATCGGGTCGTCGTACTTTCCGTTGGCCACCAGCGAGCCCAGTACCAGTAAACTGGCATCTTTATGAAAATGCAGCTTGGCCCCGGGTTCAATGGTTAATTGCTGGAACGAATCCACCACGGCATAATCGTAAATCAAATAAGGCTTTCCTTTGGTGAATGTTTGTGTCTGCAGTTTTTCTTTGCGGAGCACAATCACGTCTTGCCCGTAGGCAATCAATTTTACCGATTGTATCCTTTCGCGGGTGTGGAACAGTATGGAATCGGTGACCACAAACGGTACGTCGACACCGGCAGGATCAATGGTGACTTCCACGAAAATGAAAAGGCTGTCGCGTTCCCTAATCTTTACATCTTGTAAAAAAGAAGCGGCGGTGCCGTTGATGTTTACCCTAAAGTTTGAGTTCTCGCCCCCAACCAGCTCCACTGCATCGATCGACATGTCTTCCTGGTAAGGATTGTAGATCTTCAGTACGGCAGTGGCCGAACCAAAAGATGTGAATACCGTGTCGAACATCACGGTGTCGGCGCTGAATTTCAGCCCACGGTTATCTCCCCTAAAAAGATATTCGCGCTCACACGATGCCGTTAGCAGTACTGTCAATAGAAAAAAGAGAATATGCCGGGATTTTATCGTCATAATATCATTGGGTTAGGCCGTATTTGTCACGTACGGGATAGCCTTGTTCCTGACATGCAAATTAATAAATCGCTTTTCCCTGATCAATGGGGAAATTAAATAATTTCAACATTTTTTTGCAAATATTTGCGATGCTTTCACATCCTTCCCCGGAAAGGGACTTCAGGCCGTCATAGATTATTCCGTTTTGCAAATAAATTAAAAAAATGGGAACGATGGATTAATTGTAGCTTAACTTGTATATTTATCGGATGACATTTTAAAATAATCGCAAAATGGCAGCTCCGCAACAGCTTTATACGTTTGACAGGGTCGTGCGAATGGTCATTTCAACCCTGATGGTGATTGGCATTTTGTTGTTGATCCGTCGATTGAGCGCAGTACTTATCCCGTTTTTCGTTGCCGTGTTCCTGGTCTATCTTATTGAACCTTTTGTGGAGCTGGTGCAGCGTAGGCTACATCTTAAAAAACGCATCTATGCCGTGTTGGTGGCGTTGTTTGCAATCGTATTAACCGTTGTTTTGCTGGTAAGGCTGGCCGTACCTGCGTTTGTGGCCGAAATGGTGCGTATGGGCAATTTGGTGGCGGAGTATATGGATAGGGCAAGCTATACCGACATCCTTCCCGGTGAACTGGATGTTTATTTAAAAGAATTCTTTGAGCATTACAAGGTGACAGACTATTTGAACCCGCAAAATCTGTCCCCATTGCTCCAAAAAGCGATGTCGCAGGTTTGGACGGTGGTTGAAGGATCTTATCAGGTATTTACGATTTTGGCAGGCATAACCATTGTATTGCTGTATGTGGTGTTTCTGCTGCTCGATTTCGAAAACTTCCAAAAGAAATGGCCGGAAATGATTCCCCAAAAATACCGGTCGTTGTCCGTTGAGGTGATAAGCGATTTGAAACACGGCATGCACACTTATTTTCGCATGCAGGGACTGATTGCGCTTATTGTGGGGATCCTTTCTGCTTTGGGGTTTTGGATTATTGATTTGCCGTTGGGTATTATGATGGGCCTTTTTCTTGGCTTTTTAAATTTGGTGCCCTACTTGCAATTGGTGGGGCTGATCCCCGCATTCACTTTGGCCATGTTGAGTGCCCTGGATAGCGGCAGGACTTTTTGGCACGAAGCGTTTATGGTATTGTTGGTGGTATCGATCGTGCAATTGATCCAGGATCTTTATTTGACTCCCAGGATCATGGGCAAGGCTTATGGTCTCAATCCTGCAGTGATGTTGCTTTCTTTGTCGATTTGGGGGAGTCTGCTCGGTTTTATCGGCCTTTTGCTGGCATTGCCGCTAACCACCATCCTGATGTCGTATTACAAGCGGTTTGTGCTCCGTGACGGGGACGAGAGTGATCCAGATGCGATAATTGCATCTCCATCAACGGAAATTGCCCCCGATCCTCCTCCTTCGTCATCTCCGGAGGCCGGTTAACCTGATTTTAATCGGCGCGAACCAACCTGCCGATTCCTCCGATCGACGAGTGTACCGATGAGGGATTGCCCAAGTAATTTACCAATCCCGCGCCCGATATTTCAACGTTGAGGTTTTCGGTCACAAAAATATTGGCTTTTCCGGCCCCTTGCAATTTAAGGTTAAAATCGCGGGTCTGGAGTTTGGCAGCGTTCAGGTCGGCCGCACCGGGAAACTGGAGGTCAACCGTATTTACATTGCCTTGTAGGGTTAAATCGACGGCTCCGGGAAAAGTACCGGACAAGTGACCGCCTTTGATGGCGAGTGACGCAGTGGTGGCGCCGTACACCTCGATCCGCATAGAATCGAATAACACAGTCCCTGCCGACGTAATGCGGTTATGTCCGTAAGCCTTGATTTCGTTGATATTGGGTGCTTCGATGAACACTTTTATCTGCCTGAAACTTTTTAACCGGCGATTGTCCGGCTGGCTGATGGTCAACTTGCCGTTCTGGGTTTCGGTGTAAATGTAATTGTGGAGGTTTGAATCTGCATCGATTGATAGCTTCGGAGTATTTCCCTGGGCGATTTCCACGTCAAAGTCGCCTTTGATCTCAATTTCGCTAAATGATTCCACCGGTCTGTCGGCTTTGGCATACTCCCTATTGCCGTCAATGCGTTCGCGGTTGTTGTTCGCACAACTTTGCAGGGTCAATGCAGTGACCGCGAGCAAGGTAAAGAATTTCAAACTGGGAGTTTTCATGGTTTTATAGATTGAACAGATTGTACCGCTTCCAAAAATAAACTTCTGGATTGTTTGGCGGCCCCCTAGGCCGTCTAAATTATATGTTGGCCTTCATCCTATGTGGCTACGTTAATTCGTTTTTCAAATCAATTACGATCCGGATTGATAACGCCGGACTTAGGATGTCCTGTTAAATTCCGGCAGTTGGAACAGCGGATCTTAAAAATGGTTATTTCGAGGCCATCTCATCATATCCCGTGCCGTAGTTCGTAGTTGTTTTATTGTTAGTGTTTTATCGTGATGCAGGCTTGGCATTTGATTTTAGGGGATCGCTCATAAATGTACAAAGGCTGTCCGAAACCGGACAGCCTTTGGTGTATCGTTGTTGCATAAAAGGCAATTATTTACCCTTTCTTCTGCTTTTCAAGAACTTCCATCACTTCGCGTACATGCTGACGGCTAGTTTGCATAAGGGCATTTTCATCTGCATCAAGCTTAAGCTCAATCACTTTCTCTACGCCGTTCTTGCCTAAAACAACCGGTACGCCCAGATAACAATCGTCAATTCCGTATTCGCCTTCAAGCTTAATGCAAACAGGGAATACCCTACGTTGGTCCTTCACGATGGCCTCAACCATTTGGGCTGCGGCAGAGCCTGGCGCATACCATGCCGAAGTGCCCATTAGTTTAACCAGCTCGCCGCCGCCAAATTTGGTGCGTTCGATAATGGCATTCAGTTTATCCTCGGCTATCAGGTCGGTTACTGGAATGCCGCCGACAGTTGTGTAACGCGGAAGGGGAACCATGGTATCGCCGTGGCCGCCCAGCAAAATGGCCTGGATATCTTTGGGAGATATGTTAAGTTCTTCGGCCAAAAAGGCTTTGTAACGAGCGGTGTCCAGAATTCCGGCCATGCCGATTACTTTGTTGCGCGACAAACCCGAGGTGATGTGCGCTTGAAAGGTCATGACGTCCAATGGATTCGAAACGATAATGATGATGGCATCGGGCGAATGCTTTATGACGTTTTCGGTCACGGTCTTTACAATGCCGGCGTTGGTTTCGATAAGGTCATCGCGGCTCATTCCCGGTTTACGGGGCAAACCCGAGGTAATCACCACCACATCGGAGCCGGCGGTACGCGAGTAATCGCCGGTGACCCCAACCGTGCGGGTATCGTACATGGTAATGGGCGATTTTTGCCAAATATCCAATGCTTTTCCTTCGGCGGTACCTTCTTTAATATCAACCAATACCACTTCGTTCACAATTTCACGGTATGCAAGAACATCGGCACACGTTGCGCCCACATTACCCGCACCTACAACGGTAACTTTCATAAATTCAGTATTTTTAATGTTTGTTGGATTGCTTAGGCCAATTTGGTCAATCTTATAACACTTTAACCTTTTTTTGGTTTAGGCCGCAAATTTTCGGTTTGCCAATCTGTTTGATCATTGTTGCCGTTCCGATTTACTCGCCCGGAAAAAATTGTCACGACATGAAATTTGCCTCATAAACCTTGTGATTGTTTTGGAACCTTCAAAGGCCCAAAAGTGCGGTAAATATAAGAAAGTTAATCCATACCCCTGCTGCCCCAAAAAATGATATACAACAGTATTGGTTAAAATATGTTGCCGCAGGCTGGTATGTCTGATGTGGATTTATTGGTTGATAATGAGTTTTTTGTGGCTGTTTATTCCGTCAATGGCATGGATGGGCCGTCATGGGGTTCAACCAGCAGCACTTTGTTGCCCTTTTGCAAACCGTTGGAGATCCGGAAATAAGTCTCGTTTTCGCCCGATGTGTTGACTTTTTGTTTTATTACATTGAACGCATGTTGCACATACACATATTGTAAACTGTCTGAGCCGAACACCGCAGGGCGGGGCACCATCAATGAATTTTCCCATATACCGGTTACAATGTTGTTATTGGTGGTCATTCCCGGTAATATTTTAGCAGTGGTCGGGTCAATGGCAATGGTAACCTTAAACCCGTTCATTTCTTTGCCGGGCATTTTTTGGCCAATGTTTGCCACAGCAGTGACTTTGCCCGTGAATTTCTCTTCCGGAAAGGCGTCAATGGTCATTCTGACCTTCTGCCCCAATTTGATGTGTTTGATATCGACTTCCTGCACAAAAGCTTCCGAAACCAGTTCTGATAAATCGGGAAGCGTGGCAATTAGCGGCATGAAACGTCCCACTTCATCGCCCACCCGGATTTTGGAGCCGCTCCAGCTTTTTGCGTAAAGCAGCATCCCGTCGGCCGGGGCCTTTACTTTTAGTCCTTCCTGCAGATCGAGCAGCAATTGACGACGCTTTTCGGCTTGCTTGATATCGTTGTTTATCCGTTCGATTCCCAATTCCAGGCGACGTTGTTGTTTTTGGTGATTCCGTTTTTTTTGCTCCACTTGCCGCTCGGTGCGTTCCAGTTCAATTTGGGCCTGGCGCTGGTAAGCTTTGGATTCGAATACCGATTGTTCCACCTTCAGCTTTTTGTCGATCAGGTCGTCACTGGCGTTGCGTATATCGGCACGCGATGTGGAAAGCTTCAGCGAGCTGTCCAATCGTGCCTCTTCCCATGAATTACGCAGCTGGTCGGAATTCTCGTTGGCACGTTTCAGTTCGCTGTCCACATCGGCAGGGTCGAGCGTGGCCACGTAATCGCCTTTTCGTACCATGGTCCCTTCGGCCGCCATGTCGGTGATCTTTAACCATTGCACGCGGATTTCGCGTTGGCTTAATGCGTCGGGTACCAGAATATCCAATGATTTCACTGCTTGCACTTCACCCACCGAGATCACGGTGGTTTCGAAAGTCCCCGATTCGCATTTGGCAGTGTTGGCGCTGGCTTGTCCGGAGGAACCGAACAACCAGGATGCAACGGCAATAACCGTACAGGCAATTGCTGCGCCTATGGCTATCTTTTTTCTTTTGAAAGTCATGGTTGTTCAATTAATTTATCGAACGACTGCATAAGCGGTTCTTTTTTTTCGAAATCGAAAAGCGTAAGCTTACGGATGGTGTAGTAATAGGTCCAGTAACGCTTTAATGCGTCCACATAGTTCCGTTTGGCGGCATCCAGGGAATTACGGGCCGAATTGAGCTTAATGACGTCCACTTTATCGATCATGAACCGTTGTTTGGTGACGTCGTATCCCATTTGCGCAATCGTGTCGGCCTTGGCCGCAATTTCCACCTGTTCATCTTGCAGGTTAAATTCCATCACCTGTTGGAACACGTTTTGCTCAAAATCGATGCGCGATTGACGGATGGCGGCTTCGGTAACCTCTTTATTGGATTTGGCCATTTGGATTTTCCCATGGCGCGATCCCCAGTCAAGAATGGGGACGGACAGCGAAATACCGATGCTCCGGTTATCGTCGAACGGGTCTCGGTACGAATCATTAAAGTTTCCTGCCGTTTTGTTCAGGCCCAAATTGGCGCGGACACTGGCGTCAAGCCCACTGGTGGCACGTGCCGAGGCTACGCTTCGCTTTGCTTCGAGCAATTGTTGTTCGTACTCGATAATGTTGGGGTTGTTTTCGAGCGATAATTCCAACGCATTGTCAAGATCGATTTTTATTTGTGGAATATTGTAAGGTATGATGCACGTGACCAGGATGTGGTCGTCCAAACCCAAGAAACTGTTTAACGACGAACGGGCCTGGCGCAGGCTCAGGTTTGCTTTGGTCTGGTCGATTTTGGCGTTTAGGAAGCTTAACTCAAAATCGAGCAATTCGTCCTGGGTGACGGTCCCGATTTCGAACCGGCCTTTGGCAATGCGGAACAGAGTGTCGGCGTTGTGATAATTGGTTTCGGCGATTTTCAGGTTGATTTCGGCGCTGACGGTGTTGAAAAAATATTGGTTTGCGGAGATCGCCACATCTTCGACCGACTGGACGAACTCTCTTTTGGCCACCTCGAATTTCAACGGTTCGATGCGGGCGTCCCACCGAAAGGTGTTGTACCCGTTTATTGGTTGGCTTAATACGATGCTGAGGGGTTGCGACCGGAAGTACAAATCGTCGTTCTCCAGGTTGTTGTATCGTTGCAATGATGACACAATGCTGACCGAACCTCCCGAAAATGCCAGGTTCTGGCTTAAGCTAAGGTTGCCGGTAGAGGTGAGCGACTGGTCGGGCACATACTTTTTTAAACTTTGGTCAAATTCGTATGACTGGTTATAGGTAAACGGCGATGCCGACAATTTTAATCCGGGCAAACGATCGGCTTTGTAGCTTCTAAATTCCCAATATTTGGCCAGATACATGTTTTTGTACCTGAAACTGGCAATGGACTGCTTTCTTGCCAGCTCAATGGATTGTTCCAACGTTAGGTTGAGGTTGACTTCTTGCTTTTTCTGGGCATTCAGCGTTCGTGGGGCGATGCCCAGAAATAGCGCGATCACGGTCACGAAGATTTTTTTCTGCATGGTTATTGTCTTAACGATTCAACGGGATCTTGTTCTGCAGCACGTTTGGCCGGCAGGTAACCGAAAATAATGCCCACCGATGCCGATACGCCAAAGGCGATGAATACCGAAACGGGCGATACAATGGTCTTGATGTCGCTCATGACATGGATGAGATGGGCCAGCAAAATGCCGAGTACGATCCCTATTATTCCGCCGGAGATGCTGATGAGGGTGGATTCGGAAAGGAATTGCACGACGATGTCTTTCCTGGATGCGCCGATGGCCTGGCGGGTCCCGATTTCCCTGATGCGTTCCCATACCGATGCCAGCATGATGTTCATGATGCCAATGCCGCCCACTATCAGCGAAATGCTGGCAATGGCGCCAAGTACAAGGTTAAAGATGTCGTTGGTTTTTTGTTGTTGTTTCAAAAGCAATTCTGGCACGGTGACTTCGAAATCGAAGATTTCGGAGTGGCGGCGCAACAGCATCCGTTTGATAATGTCGGCCGTGGTGCCCAGATATTCGGTTTCCGACACTTGTACGATGATTTTGTCGAGCTGGTGGGTCGATTCCGATTTCGTGCCCGATTCCGTTGACTGTGCCCCCACGCTTATAAACCGTTGTCCGCCGCGGGCCATCTGTTCCAGTAGTTCGGGGCTTATTTTTCCCCGGTCCTTGAATCTCAGTAACATGGTTTTTACGGGGATGAAGATTTTGTTGTCGCTGCTGCTGATCCCCATTTCATCAGAGGCACTGGCGGTGAAGTCGCGCTTTTCGACCACGCCTACCACTTTCAGCCAGTTTTGTCCGCATTTGATGTACTTTCCGATGGGATCGTTCTGGTTGAAAAAACGGTTGCGGATGTTGTCGCCGATGACGCAAACCGGCATTCCCATCTCATCTTGCCCTTCGGTAAATATTTCGCCTTTGGCCAAATTCATGTTAAGCAGTTCGAAAATAATCCTTTGAAACGCCTTCGAGCACCACCGGGTAACTTTTGCCGTTAAGGACCGCAAAATAGTTGAACGATATCACGGGGCTTACTTTGTGCACGGTGGGCAAGGTTTCTTGTATGGCCTTTGCGTCGAGCAACGTTAACCCGCGCGAGAAACGTTGCTGGTTGTTTCCGCTGACGTCTTCGGTAGATGTTGCATCGGGCGATGTGATTGAGCTGGTACTGGGTTTGATGATAATGTTGTTGACGCCGACCAGTTTTATCTGGTCCAATACCTCTTGCTGGGCTCCTTTGCCTATGGCCAGCATGCTGATGACTGCGGCCACACCGAACATGATGCCCAATGCGGTCAAAAATGATTTCAGCTTATTGGCCAGAATGGCTTCCATGGCAATGACCACGTCATGCCAATATCGTCGTATAAATTTATCAATACTTTCTCTCATGCTTTGCCTGTTGGTCGCAAAACGTTGCGTGGATGTTAATGACGTGACTCCCTGTTTGGACGGTTACCGCCCCTTCGCTCCCCGTTGCCGGCAGGGTCCTGGGGCTTTTGGGCTGTTTTTTGCTCCAGTGAATCTTTCAGTTGCTGGGCTTTCCTTTGTTCCGATTCAGCCTTCTTCTGTTTGATTTGTTCGTAGATATCCAGTCCTTTGTAAGGCATTTCGGCCCCGTTCTCCGGCTCGTTCAGCAACAATTGGTACCCTTCGTCGACTCCTTGCATGGCAACCGCAAAGTTTTCGTTTGTCACGCCAATCTCGATAACCTGCTTTTCCCAGGGGCCGTCTTTGCGTTTGTACACGTATTGCAACGAGTCGTTTTTGAAAACTGCATCCAACGGAACAAAAAGCACGTTGGAGAACACGTCGGTGGTGATGGCATTGCTGGTGGTCATAGCCGGGCGTAACAGGGGATCGGAGCCCAGTATACGGATGGTTACCTCAAACACTTTCGCGTCACCGCCCGGAAGCACCTGCCCGATGTTGGCCACGATGGTGACGATTCCGTCAAATTCCTTGTCGGGGAAGGCGTCGATGCCCACTTTGACTTTTTGTCCCGTTTTTACCCGTGAAATGTCTATTTCGTTGATGAACGTTTTCGAGATCATCGACGTCATGTCGGGTAACATGGCGATTTGCGGGGCCCAACGGTTTACCGTACTTCCCACCTTTATTTTATTGCCGAAACGGTCATTGCCGTAAATAACCATGCCCGGTTGTGGCGCTTTGACGTTCATCGCCTCGAACAGCCTCTCGATTTCGTTCACTGTTTCCCGTTGCCGGTTGACCTCCTCAATGGCACGTTGCACTTTGAAAACGTCCTGCTTTTGCTTGAGTTCGTAATTACGTTTGTCCTGGTCCAGCTGGCGTTCGGCCCTTTCCAGGTCCAGGGAAGCCTGGCGTTTTACCGCGGGCGATTCGTACACCGATTGGTTGAGTATCAACTTCTTTTCCTCCACGGCCACTTTTGAGTTTAAAAGCTCATCCCTTAGGTTGCTGAGGTTGATGTTGGTGTCGATTTTGGCGTCTTCAAAGCTGCGAAGAGCTTTCTCCAGGTTGTCACGGCCCTGGTTCAACAATTCTTCCACGGCACTGTGATCGAGTGCCGCGACAAATTCGCCGCTATCTACGACAGTACCTTCTTCGACCAGCTTGGTGATTTTTATTTCATAAATACCGATCCGGCGTCCCGATAGCTCCGAGGGAACATCGATGGAGACCGACCGTTCGGCTTGCAGCTGGCCGGTGGAGTAAACCAACGCCTGGAAGTTGCCTTTCTGGACGGGAACGGTGATTTGTATTTGTCCGTCCGTGGCCGATTTGGATAAGGCAACGACGGCAGCTACCAATGCCACTACCGCAATGGAGCCGATAAGGAATGATTTTTTTTGGGTGCGTTTCATTCCAATGACGATTTAATGGTTTGTGATTTAAGAGTTTGTGTATTGCTTTTTTTGCGGGGGCAAGAAAGCAGGCACGAAGATTGCAAAAACTCAACGGGTTGCCTTTACTGTTTATTGCTTTAACTAATAATTAACAGAGAAACAGCGGCTAATCGCAAATCTTGCATTGTTGACGGAGATAGGCTGGAGCCTACAGGTTTGTGGTTTCATTGATTGGGATTTAGAGGGTAAAGAAAAAAGGCACGTTCACGTGCTAAGTATGTGTACGTGCCTTTTATATTTTTAGACCGATGTGATTTGCTTGATTTCGGCAATCATGTCCAGGGCCAGCTGATCGGCCGCTTCGTGTGTTTTTGCCTCCGAGTAAATACGGATGATCGGCTCCGTGTTCGATTTACGTAGATGGACCCAACTTTCGGAAAAATCAATCTTTACCCCGTCGATGTCGGTTACCTTTTCGTTTTTGTATCTGTCTTTCATGGCCTGCAAGATGGCGTCGGTATCGATTTGCGGGGTAAGCTCGATTTTGTTTTTTGACATGAAATAGGATGGGTAACTTTTTCTCAGCTCGCTGCATCGTTTGCCGCTCAGGGCCAGATGGGTCAGGAACAGCCCTATCCCGACCAATGCATCGCGTCCGTAATGCGATGCGGGATAGATGATCCCTCCGTTACCTTCGCCTCCAATGACGGCGCCAATTTCCTTCATCTTTGCTACCACGTTCACTTCTCCCACGGCCCCTGCCTGGTAAATACCTCCATGCCGACGGGTTACATCGGCCAATGCCCTTGAGCTGGAGAGGTTTGACACGGTGTTGCCCTTTTGCCTGCCCAGAACATAGTCGGCTACGGCAACCAAGGTATACTCTTCTCCGAACATGGAACCGTCTTCACTTACAATGGCCAAACGGTCCACGTCCGGATCGACCACGAAACCCAGATCGGCTTTTTTATCCCTGATCAGTGACGAGATTTCGGCCAAATGCTCGGGAAGGGGTTCGGGATTATGCGGAAATTGACCGTTGGGTTCTGTATACAGTTCGATCACTTCGGCCACGCCCAATGCATTCAGCAATTTGGGCAATACCACGCCGCCCACCGAGTTTACGCAATCGATGGCCACTTTGAAATTTGACTTTTTTATGGCCTCAACATTTACGTATTCCAAATTTAGCACATGCTGTATGTGTTTGTCATTGTAAGTGGAATCTTCGATGGTGGTACCGAGTTGGTCTACATCGGCGAACACAAACGATTCGTTTTCGGCAATGGCCAATACTTCTTCCCCATCCCGGGCCGACAAAAATTCCCCTTTTTCGTTCAAAAGCTTTAGCGCATTCCATTGCTTCGGGTTGTGGCTGGCCGTTAAAATGATGCCCCCGTCGGCTTCTTCGGCGGTCACCGCGATCTCGGTGGTGGGGGTTGTGGCCAATCCGATGTTTATCACATCAATGCCCAGTCCCTGCAGTGTACCCAGGACTAATCGGGCCACCATAGGGCCCGAGATGCGTGCGTCGCGCCCTAACACTATTTTTACATTGGGCTTGTTGGCACGTTGCCTGATCCAGTGACCGTAAGCAGCGGTGAATTTTACCACATCAAGAGGGCTTAAACCCTCACCGGCTTTGCCGCCGATGGTTCCCCTTATGCCCGAGATCGATTTGATGAGTGTCATTACTTTAGTTATGTTTTCTCAATTTATGTTTACTTTTCCCCAAAAAATGCAAAATACGCAAAAATGAATGATTATTCGGCTCTTTTTTCTCAACTTTGCGCCAAATAATTATTGACAATGAGTGAAAACCAACGTAAAGCAACACGACGCTTTACCCTTATCAAAAAAACCGGGAGCGCCGCGAAGGTGGCCCCGAGAGCTTCTCAGGGGCCAAAAAAAGTAATCAACACGTCAACCCTTCGTAAGCCGGAGAACCAGGTGAAACGTTCGTTCGACGAGATGCGTTTGAACCGTTATATCGCCAATGCCGGGGTTTGCAGCCGCAGAGAAGCCGACAAGTTGATCGCACAAGGCCAAATCACGGTCAATGGGAATGTGGTGACGGAGATGGGCGTGATCGTGAAAAAGAACGACAAGGTGGAGTATGAAGGGCGCCAGTTGAGCGTTGAGCCAATGATCTATATTCTGTTGAACAAACCCAAAGATGTGATAACGACTGTCGATGACCCACATGCCGCACGCACTGTTCTTGATCTGGTGGCCGACGCCTGTGATGAGCGCATTTACCCGGTAGGACGCCTCGACCGTAATACGACCGGGGTACTGCTACTGACCAACGACGGTGAACTGACCAAAAAACTGACCCATCCGAAGCACGAAGTAAAAAAGATCTACCATGCGTTTCTGGACCGAAAGGTCGACAGATCGCACCTTATACAAATAGCCAACGGTTTTGAACTCGAAGACGGTTTCGTGAAAGCCGATGACATTAGTTATGTCGATAACGACCAGTCACAGGTGGGCATCGAGATCCACTCGGGACGTAACCGCGTTGTGCGCCGTATTTTTGAGCATTTCGGGTATAAGATCGAAAAGCTCGACCGTGTATACTTTGCCGGATTGACAAAAAAGAACCTTCCGCGGGGGCAATGGAGGTACCTCGATTCACGTGAAATAACTCTTTTAAAAGCAGGTTTACTGAAATAAACTTCAACAAAAGGGCGGCTTAAGGGCCGTCCTTTTGCATGTTCCAGCCAATGTACTTGGTTTTGAAATGGAGGACAACTATTAGTCTCAGGCGTTGGTAACTGTAATGGCCAGCGTCAGCTCGACCGGATGTTCTGATCGGGGGATTCTCCGAAAGGTTAAGCCCGGACAGTGAATTATTATTGTTCGAGTGTGTTGACGGAGGTGTGTTTCGATGTTGTGCTGGGGCAGGGTGTCGGTTCGTTGGTTAATTCAATTCTTGTGAGCCCGAATGTTTGTTGTTGAACGATCAACCGGTTCCGGGGCAGAGGATGGATGGTTTCCATTTGTATGTAGTCATTGTCAACGGCATTACTGACAGGAATATCGCTCGGATGCGCAATGGATGTTTGGTCGAACCCGGAGTACACGGAACAAAGTTATTGGATGGGTCTTTTACTGGCCAGCAGGTCATACGTTCGCATTTACGGTTCCACGCATGGACCTGTTTTGTCCCTTTGCCGTGAGCTTGTTGTTTTTATGATGTGGGGGATGGTGTCAAAACGTTCCCGGATGAACCGAATTGCTTACCTCGTCCGTCCGGATATCCACAAAGAAAGCCCAAACGTGGATCTTACCGGTTTGCGGGCCGATGGCCACCAAACTTTCATACACAGTGTTCGGCCTCAATCGCACTCGATTCCCCGGTAGGTATTTCCTGTGACTGTTTTTTGTAGGATCTCGGTTTTGTTGGTGTGGCCATTTTTTTATTATCATAATGATGTCTCGTGCGCGAAAAGGGGGTCTTCGTGCGCGAAAACGGCATTTGGTGCAACGGCCATTGCCATGTGGATGGAAATAGTTTTTTTTGCGCCAACATTACAAAAATGTAGATTATGCCTCAATTGAAAACGTTTATGCTTTCCTTATTTTGTCTGGCCGTTTTTACAGGCCATGCCCAGACAAACGTTTTTCCTGCCTCCGGCAATGTGGGGATAGGCACCACTTCACCCGGCGGCCGGTTGCATGTAAGAGGGGGGATAGCCATTCAAAATCCTCAATACGGATTCGATGACCGGGGCACTGTAAATGAACGTGCGGGGATTATATTTGGTTGTAACCATCCGACCAATAACTCAATGTTTTGGATTAGCCCGGATGCAACTTCGGGCAACCGGTTAAACATTGGGTGCGGTCTTCGATACCTCGATGAATCAAGTGCGCTGACCCTGCTTTGGAACGGAAACCTGGGTGTCGGGGTTGTCACTCCGGGTGCAAAGCTCGATGTGGCCGGCACCATTCGTGCCACCGAGATAAAAGTGGAGGCACAAACCGCTGACTTTGTGTTCGACGAGAATTACGCCCTCCGCGACCTAAAAGACGTCGAATCGTTCATCCGAACCCACAAACACCTTCCCGACATCCCCAGCGCCGCCAGAATGGAAGCCGACGGGGTGAATCTGGCCGAAATGAACAAACTGCTGCTGCAAAAGATCGAAGAGTTGACCTTGTACTTGTTGGCCCAACAGAAAACGATCGAAAAACAAGATGAAGCGCTTATCCTTAAAAACGCAAGCATAAACAAGCTGCACAAGGAGATCGAATCCCTGGGCGGAAGGTTTGAAGAACTGGAAATGGCGGTGAAACAAATAACGGAAAATAACCAATGAATAAAGTTATCTACACAGCAGTATTGGTATGGTTCGGCATCGTTTGCCTGAACGCGCAGGCAGTCGAGGACAACCTGAGTTCCCAGATCGGACGTTCTGCAAGAACCGGCTCTGAGATGGCCGGATACTGGACCCGGATGGCCACTTGCACCAACGACGGGGGGTGGGGAGATTTCGGGACCGTGTTCGAAATATTGGGCAACGGGTCGGCCAATAACCAGTTCTTTTTCGGCAAGCTGATTGCCCGGTTCAAACGTCAGGACGCCACGGCAGGACCGGCCACCAATGTATCGTTGATCCTGATGGACTCAAACATTGGGGCGGAAAACATCAAAGGGGTTGGCAATGGGGCCACAATTGACATTTACGTGCGTATCAATGCCGATTATACCAACATGCACTACCGGAGAATCGTGGGAGCCGGAGGCCTTATTACGCTATTGGACGGACAACCGTTGGTGGGTGCTTTGCCGGAAGGCACGATCATAAATTGCAAGGAGTGGTCGAACATGAATAATCTTAATGCGGGAACTGTCAATACCAATAAGCTTGTTGTGGATGGTTCAGAACAAGCAACAGGATTGTTTACCGATATTATGGGACGGAGCCATGAAATCGTTTTTGGAGCCACCAGAAACAAATCCATTGACTGGATTGAAAACTCCATGATTTACACCCATGATGCCGGAGCATACGACGGAGGGGCCGGGGCCATCCGCTTTATTGGCAATGGAGGGCAAATGGATTTCTACATTTCAGAAAAATCAACGGGTGTCGGTCGAAAAGTGGATTGGGGCATTTCAAAAATGACAATTCTCAGGAACGGAAATGTCGGCATCGGCAAATCCCCTGGAGGCAGCGCCAAGCTCGATGTATCTGGCACCATCCGCGCCACCGAGATAAAAGTAGAAGCCCAGACCGCCGACTTCGTGTTCGACGACAGCTATGTCCTGCGCGACCTAAAGGAAGTGGAGAGTTTTATCAGCCAACACAAGCACCTTCCCGACATCCCCAGCGCCACACAGATGGAGGCCGACGGCGTAAACCTTGCAGAGATGAACAAACTGCTGTTGCAGAAGATTGAGGAACTGACCCTGTACGTGATCGAACAGCAAAAAAAGCTTGACACGTTGGCCGAAAAAGTAAACAACCCAAACCCATAACCCACATGAAAAAAATATTCCTGTTGGCCCTACTGGCCTCAACAACGGCCGGCCTTTCCGCCCAAAGCAGCGTGTACGGCGTGGCATACGACTACGACGGCGCCGGGAACCGTACCGGGCGCAGGATGGCCACCATCACCCTGTCCGCCCCCAAAACCGCACAACTCGATTCGGCCGGCATAAAGCCGTTGGAAGAAAACCTCGGCGAAGCCGCCGTACACATTCACCCCAACCCCACCAAAGGCATGCTGCGCGTGGAAATCACCGGCGGTCCCGACGACCGGCTTTACACGGCCCGTTTGTACTCGCAAAGCGGCAACCTGCTCGGCAGCCACAAGCAGACGGGCAACGGCCAATGGCCCGTTGACCTTACCGGCCGGCCCAGCGGGTACTACATATTAGTCCTTCAAGCAAGCAACCACAAAAAGTCGTACAAAATAATCAAACAACAATAACCATTGCCTAACCCCGCCTTGCACGCCCAAGGCATACCACCCCAATACCATGAACCATATTCATACGACTACCATCCGCATTTTATCATCCGCCATATACCTGTCATGCACGCTCGCCAATGCCCAGGACCCCAAACCCAACCATGTGCTGAGCGCCCCGGAAGCCGGCACCAAAACCTACGTGGCCCGCGACTATGTGCAGCTGAAGCCCGGCTTTACCTACACCGCCGGCAGCGGAAACAGTTTTACCGCAAAGATCGACCAATGTTTGTTGTTCCCGCCCACGGAAAACACGTTCATGTTGTCCGACGGGACGTTTTCAGGGACAGTGCCAACAGGGCAGCAAGGCTATGTGGTAGGCACCATCCCCGGGCAGTTTGCGGTAAGCCCCACCGGGGCCGCCACCTACACCATCCCTATCGAGGTCCCTGCGGGGATCAACGGGATGCAGCCCAACATATCGCTGGTGTACAACAGCCAGGCCGGCAACGGGATTGCGGGGCAAAAATTTCACATGGCGGGAATTTCTGTTGTGTCCAGGACCGGTTCGTATTACAATCTTGCAAAACAAACAATCGCGTTTGATGAGACCGATTTTTTCGAACTGGATGGAGAACCGATTTTTCAATACGAAGATGGTCAAAGTGGTTCCGGAACGGTCTTCGCCACATGCCATGAAAATTTTGACAGGTTGTATACCCAAGGTTCTTGGGGAAATGGCCCCGCATGGTTTGAAAAGGAAAATAGAGACGGAACCGTCATAGAATATGGAAATGGCAGTGATTCAAAGTTGGTTCTTTCTTCGCAAAAGGGGGTTTATCAATGGTATGTATCCAAAGTATCAGATCGGAATGGGAATTACGTTAGATATACATACGGAGGCACTCCTTCTACAGGAAAGTGGATTCAAACGATTGAATACACATTGAACGACAATGTGCCGTCCCACAGTGCTGATTACAAAATCGAATTTAGTTATGACGAAATAGACAGGGCGGTATGCTATATCGGAAAATACAACGATAGGGTAGATTTTTCAAAGCTTCTCAAGACAATCACCATCTCGAAGGGAACCCAGCTGCTGTATACTTATGTCTTAAACTACCAAAAAGGAGAAGTCTGCCGTATGACGAGCATCGACAAACAAAACGGCAATGGCGATCGGGTTTTCCCGATAAAGTTTGAATGGGGTTCTGTCGAAACGGAAGAACCAAACCTGTATGCCATCATGGGAACCCACTATTTGGTCGGAAATTTCACAAACGAAGGACGGGATGATGCGATGGGGCTCACAAATTTTAAGAACAATAATGACACTTATATTGAGGTGTTTACTCAAAAAGGGCGAACAACCGGTGATGCCCGTTACAAGAAAAGCATAGGCAATTACATTGCCTACGAAATGAAGATGGTTCTGTCAGCCGATTTTAACAACGATGGTCATGCCGAAGCTGTCATACACCGAAAAAAGGATGGCAAACTCACCGTCAGTATTTATGATTACCAAATCAATCTTTTAAAAGAGCAAACGTTTAATGTGGACAATTCAAAGCAATATTATGATTTTATCAGCGGAGATTTTGATGGAGATTCTGACGAGGAGCTTCTTATGTTAATCCAGACGTCCGACAAAAAGAAGAAGGCGTATTTAATGGACGATTTTGTGTTTACGGAACTCTCGTTCCCTGCTTTGGCAGATATCGATTTTTCTAAATTTCATCAACTGCTGGCGGGCGATTTCAACGGCGACGGCAAATCCGATTTTGTCATTGCGCACGACAAATACACCGCAATATTCCAGATCGTTGGCAATGAAATTAGTAAGAGATATGAAAATACGTTGTACGACGACGACTCGAAATACAACTGGGTGGTTGCGGACATGAACAATGACGGTACGTCCGACCTGATAGGCATCAGGAACGAGAACCTGATCTATTTCTCCAATTTCAATGCACAACCTGCAGAAACGTGGTATTCTGTTTATAATGCCAATGAAGTTACCCAGACATATACAGGTCAAAATTATACAAGCATTACATCAAAGTATTTTAAATTAAGGGGAAGTGTTTTGGATCTCAACGGAGATGGCTTGAAAGATTTGAGTGTATTGATACAGCCCGTGAAACTTTATAAGGTACAAAAATCGAAAGAAACCGACTTTAAAAATGAATTCTTCAATGCTGATGGATCCGTAAAGAATGTCGATGTGACCCAATACACACGAACACAAAACGGTAACCTTTGGGATTATGTTTTTTATTACAGGTGGCGGCTGGAAACCTTCCTGCAAATAGAAACAAGTACAAACCAACGACGTTTCGGCAGTTCGCATTCCGAGATACTGTACGACGTAAAATACCAAGGTAATTACATCAATATCGGCGAGGACGGGACCGACATGTTCGTGGCCGACTTTATCGGGAACGGGCAGCCAAGGATTTATGCCTCATATTTTGGAGGTGTAACCAAAACATATCTTTTTAATACTCATTTGGACAGGTATTATGACCGCAACAATTATATAAAGGCTATTAATATCCTCGGCGATTGTACCACGGGAATCGATTACGGGCCGTTGGTACACGGCAACGGATATGGGAACTATACCCATTACGTCAAAACAAATGAAAGCTTGTCCACACTAAAAGATTGGGCGGCTCCTATTTACGTGGCATCACAGGTGGCCTATCCCGACGGAAAGATATCAAAGATCAGTTATGCAGGAGCTAAGTTAGACCCCTTGGGAAAAGGCTTTATCGGCTTGAGTCAGATAAAGACGAACGTGTACGAAAACTTGTCTGCTTCTACCCCATACAAGAGTGTAAATGCCGTGTATGAATTTGATGATTCATATCGTGTCGCCTACCCAAACAAAGAGGAGATACGAATCAACGACAGCCTGGTTTATGATTCGGGAATGGAGTATTCAATTTCCACCCCTACACTTAATAGTGCAAACCCAACGGACCAACTTTTCGGTAGGTATCGACTGGACTTAACCAAACAATACTCTACAGACTTTCTCGCAGGGACCGAAATATCCATCAGCTACGATAATTATGACGATCAGGGCAATCCCCAAACAATAGAAACAGACCATGGCATAAAAAATACCACGAGAAAAATCACCTATTCGCAGTACCCAAGCAAACCCCTTTCCGAAACAACAATAATAGCCACATTCCAAAGAACTCCGGGACGTCCTTTGCCCCCTCTTACCGAGTATAATTATTTCATTCGGACCATAGATTACGAATACGACGCCAAAGGCAACCTTACCAAAGTAACTGCCGATCCAGGTCTCGGTAAACAAGTGGTGACGGAATACCCCGCCTCGGAATACGACTTCTTCGGCAACCCGCAGCTGAAAAAGGTAACCGCCAACGGAAGGACGCTAAGCACCCGGTTTGCTTATACTCCCTCGGGCAGGTTCGTGCAAAGTGCCACCAATGTGGAATTCGGCAAAACCATCAGCTACCAGCACGACGAAACACTGGGGTTGTTGAGATCCCAAACCGACGAGACGGGCACCACCACTTACGAATACGACGGCTTCGGCCGTCCCACCCGCACCGTATTTCCCGCGAAGGTGCAATCGGCCACGGCCCTGCAATGGGCCGGAGGGAAAGGGGACGCCCCTGCCGGGGCCGTTTATTACAGCTATGGCGAAACCTCAGGCTCATCGCCCGTTAAGGTATGGTACGACAAGCTTGGCCGCGAAGTGCGGAGGGATGCCTATGGGTTGAACAGCAAACAAATATCCGTGGCCACCGAATACAACCCGAAAGGGCAGCTTTGGCGCATTTCCGAACCGTTTTTCGGGGGAGGAGCGGCAACGACTTACGCGTCAACCAGTGCCTACGACGAATACGGTCGCATTTCGTCCGTCGTGGCCCCTTCAGGTACCACCGCATACCGTTACGATGGACTGACGACTACCGTCACTGGTCCCACCGACACCGTCGTAACCACCCTGAACGTGGCGGGACAAACCGTTTCGACCACCACCAACGGCAAAAACGTGGTTTTTACCTATTGGCCGTCGGGATTGGTACAGACTGCCACCCCGGAGGGTGGCACACCGGTCAAGACCTGGTACGACCTGCATGGTAACCGCACCAAAATGGTCGATCCAGATGCGGGAACCATCTTGTCGGAATACAACGGGTCCGGCCAACTGCTGTGGACGGAAAGGCGGCAAACGGAAACGTCTCCCGCCATTACGCGGACCGACTATGCATACCTGCCGGCCACCGGCCTTTTGGACAAGGTAACCATCTCCGGCAAGAATACTGAGACCACCCGGTACACTTATGATGCGCGTTACCGCATGGAATCGGTAAAGATAGAAGGCAAACACGGGCAAGTGTTCGGCTACGATGCGTTTAACCGGCTTACCTCGGTCACCGAAACTGTTGGTACCGACAAAACCTACACCAAAAGCGCCGAGTACGATGCCTTTGGTCGTGTATTGAAAAACGTGTACCCCACCGGGTATTACACCAAACACACATACGACGGTTACGGTTATCTGACCGGTGTGTCCGATAAAAACGGCAAAACCGTTTGGGAAGCCATGGAGGCCAACGCACGCGGGCAACTTAAAAAGACCAAACAGGGGAACTGTGAACTTGCTTATGATTACGACACGCGCGGGCTGCCCTTAACCTTCCATGCCGGGGGCATCGTGTCCATGGCATATGTGTTCAATGCAAAAGGAAACCTCGAATGGCGTACCGACCACATTAAGACACCCAATGGGATAACCCAAAGCGAGCATTTTACCTACGACGCCCAAAACCGCCTGAAAAGCTGGGATGTGTACCAAAACAGTAACCTTGCCAAAGAAAACGTCGTAGGGTACGACGCGGCGAACGGCAACCTTACCGCCAAAAGCGACATCGGTTTTTCGATGGTGTACGGCGAAAACGGGCAGCCACCACACGCCCTGACTTCGATTTTGGGCAATCCCGCCCTGGTTTCCGATGAACTGCAAACGATTAGTTATACCGATTTCGATAAAATAGAATCGATCACCGAGAACAATCACACCCTGGATATAACCTACGGTGTAGACCGCCAACGCCGCAAGGGCATATTCAAGTACCATAACCAACCCACCCTTACCCGCTATTACCTTGGCGATTACGAAGAAGAGATAAAGCCCGATGGCACAACCCGGAAAATCCATTATATTCGCACAGGCAACGGCCTAAGCGCCATTTTTGTGCAAAACGGCGGCAAAGACTCATTGTATTACTGTTATTCCGATTACCAGGGCAACTTGCTGGCCGTGGCCAATGAAGCCGGCACCGTGGTGGAGCGCCTGTCCTACGGCCCGTGGGGAGCACGCCGCAACTCCGTGGACTGGACACAGCCCGACACCCGCACCAGTTACCTGTTCGCACGCGGTTACACCCTGCACGAACATTTGGACTGGTTTGGGCTGATCAACATGAACGGCCGCGCTTACGACCCGTTGGTGGCAAGGTTTCTCAGCCCCGACCCTTACATCCAGGCACCGGGCGAGTGGGGGAACTACAACCGGTACGCGTATTGCATGGACAACCCGTTGATATACAGTGATCCGACGGGGGAGAACTGGTTCAAAGATGCAGGTAAATGGCTAAAGAAGAACCTGTGGGACCGGCCCTGGGGGTACCTGAATGGCACCGACTCCGACGGCGATGGCATTTACACCGGCGGACTTAACGAGAAGTTCACTAAATGGGGAATCCCTGATTTTGGCGGGGGCGTCAACTATAACTTTACGGCTAGCAACCCCAGCCTCACGCCCGAGGGTGGATCACGGGGTAACTTTGTTGGGACCAGGCTAACGTACAGAGGTGTGGAGGTGTTCAACACCGAAAACATGCACCAACCGGATTATGCGGGAATTAGCCTGGCAATCGACCAAAAAATTTGGGATGCGAGGACATCCCATTATAGGGAAAAAATCACGAACAATTGGAATGCTGTGAGCAGGGACAATACCCGTATCGATTCACATTATTTTGCCACGGGAGGAGCCCCAATGAGATATTCCCACCAAATGGGAGGAGTGGTTGTGACGGGTAATGGAACATGGGAACCTGCAGCCAAAGCTAAGCATGTTGACCCTTATCCTGTTGATATGAAGTGGGAATTAAATGTCGAATTGACAATGGTCGAATGGGGTCTGTCTATACTGAAAGGATTAGGTGATCCTTCGACTAATTTAAGTCAAATCAATAATAGAGATACCATTATTAAGATGGTACACTGTTCTGCAGGTTGTTGCTGTTACCCTGCAACAGCAATCATATATATAAATGGCAAAGATACAAGTTATTATACAATTGAATCTAAATCAAGTAATGCATCTATTTATAAATATGGAGATTGACATGAGATATATAAGTGTATTGACAATCACTTTGCTTGCTTTAACGTTTTCGGGATGTAGATTGGAAATAGCAAATTTTGAAGATTCGAAGGAGGATCTAGTATATCTTTATAAAAGGGGAGAGGATTCTCTCGCTCTTTATCGATATTTTTTGGGAGGATTGGCGATAGAAGTTCGAAAAACCGACTTTCATGGAATGCAGGTTCAAGAAAGAACAACTTATTACCGTAATGGCAATGTTCGTGCGTACCGAGTATATTATGCTGATTCTTTACAATATTACAGACTATATGACGAAGAAGGCGTGAGTAAGAAATATGGAGGCGAAGGAATATTGTTTTCTTGCAATACGTGCTGCGATACTGTTTATCAAGGGAAATGGTTTAAGAAAGATGTGTTTTTCGCATATCCTCCACATTGTAAAATTGTTGTTATGGTAGGCGTATTCACTGAGGAAAAATTAAACGAAAGAGATTTGAAAAAATTCCCGATACAGATGGAGGTTTTGGGGAATAGAATTTACAGTTATCCATTTTCGTTCGATTCTCTGGGGGAAAACAAAATGGTTGTTTATTGGGCCATTGAAGATTCAACTACAAATAATATACAGAAAGGGAAAATCCATCACTGTTATCACGTGATCAAAAGTGAAGAACACTACTAATTATCTTTGTATTAATAGTGATTAGGCGTTTATTCTGGTGTAGTGCCCCAAGCCTATAATATAAAGATTTTTGGCAAATGGCTGAAAAGGAATCTATGGGGACCGGCCTTAGAATATCTGCACGATTTTGCTGTCTACTATACGAGGGCGTCTCAAAAATTCGGGACACCCTTGAGTCTGTTTTTAAATACTAAATTTTCTAGAAGATAAGTTTATTTTTGAGACAGACTTATATGGTTCGGCGTCAACTATAACTTTACGGCCAGTAACCCCAACCTCACGCCCGAGGGTGGGGCACGGGGTAACTTTGTTGGGACCAGGCTAACGTACAGAGGTGTGGAGGTGTTCAACACCGAAAACATGCACCAACCGGATTATGCGGGAATTAGCCTGGCAATCGACCAAAAAATTTGGGATGCGAGGACATCCCATTATAGGGAAAAAATCATGAACAATTGGAATGCTGTGAGCAGGGACAATACCCGTATCGATTCACATTATTTTGCCACGGGAGGAGCCCCAATGAGATATTCCCACCAAATGGGAGGATTGGTTGTGACGGGTAATGGAACATGGGAACCTGCAGCCAAAGCTAAGCATGTTGACTCTTATCCTGTTGATATGAAGTGGGATAATCCAATTGAATTGAAGTTTACAGAGTGGGCGTTGGGGCTTATGATGCGTATAACTGATCCATCGACAGATCTTCGTGGAATTAATGATGGAGACACCATAGTTAGAATGGATGGAGGATATTGGAACAATCACCCGATTCTAAGTATCATCACAATATTAAATAATGATACAAGCTTTTATACATTTTATCACTATCCATCAAATGAGTCATTATTTAAATATGGCAAAAAACGTAAATAGTAAAATTATCATATCTGCATTTGGCTTGTTTCTAAGTGCATGTAGCATGAGTATAGTAGAAACGGATAATGGTACAAAAGATGTCGTGTTTAAACAAAAAACAGAGTCAACGGATAGTGTTACGGTTTATGACTATCTGTTAGGTGATACTTTTTGTCGCATATTGAAGACAAAAAGATTGGGAGTTGAAATGACGGAAAGCACGACATATCACAGAAATGGCAAGGTAATGAGTTATCGACTCCATCATCAGAGCAATTTATTGTACTATCGAATTTATAACAAAAATGGAGTTTCAACTAAATATGGCGGAAACGGAATCCTTTTTGAAGATAGCATTAGCCATGTCTTTTTAGAAAGGGGAACCGAATATGCGAAAATCATACGTCTAGCCAATCCCCCAAATTGTAAAGTAGTTGTAATGATTGGCGAGTATCGGCCCGAGGAGTTGGAAGACAGGGATTTAAGAAGATATCCTATAAGAATGTTTAGGGTATCGAATTCAAGAGTAACGTATAGTGTAAAATCCGATAGCATAGGTATGCAACGCTATCAAATCTTTTGGGCTGTTGAAGATACAATTAGTAATGACATACAGAATGGAATGATGATTCACGAGTTCAGTTTCCAGCATTAATGGGCAAAATCTATTTTTCATTACACCATGTGTGTCATTCTTATTGTATTTGGGGTTTGATTGTATCTAACCCTGCTATATGATGAACCATTAATTGTTAATTGACGTTTTGCTGTTTCTCTGTTGAAACCGTGCGATATTGGGTAATTAGTTAATCACCATTTTCATACAGAACGGCAGCAAAGACACACTCTATTCCTGTAACACCGACTACTTGGGCAACCTGTTGGTCATGGCCGACGAAGCCGGCATCGTCGGCGAGTGCATGGTGCGATCCTGTGGCAAACACACGTCCGGCAAACACGGTAGCCGTTACTTTGCCTGAGGCTACACCATAAGCAATTTGTGAACAAGGACAAGGATCGTCAAACTATTCTAAAACTAGCCACGGCCACATCCAAATTAAATCTCAAAAGGGCAGTCGTTAAGCCATCCTTTTTGCATATTTGTGTTTGTAAACCCAATTGTTTTGTCTTTCCATGCATCGATATGTCTCGGTTATTTCCCTTTTTCTGTTTTTCATTGATGGTTTTTCCCAGGGAAATATCCGTTGCCAGCTAATCGATTCGTTGACCAAACAACCGGTTCCGTTTGCCAATGTGGCCGTAACGGGTAAAACGTTGGGGACCACCTCCGATATCAACGGGTATTTCGGTTTGGCTTATGTGGCTCCCGACGATAGGCTGCAGATTAGTTGCATTGGGTATAAGACAATCGCAATAAGCTGTTCCGAGTTGCAAACAATGGATGTATTGATGTTGGTTCCCCAGCCGTATAGTCTTTTGCAAATAGATGTGTTTCCGACAAAGAACGTGGCATTTGAGGTGATGGAAAAGGTCTTGGATCACCGGAACCGGAATAACCCCGACGAATCGACCGATTACAAATGTATCGTCTACCATAAGATGACGTTTCGGTACTTGGGTCCCGATTCGTTGGCTGATGGTAAAAAAATGCCAACCCAACACGTAGCGACCCTTCACGATCAGCATTTAATGCTTATTGAATCTGTATCGGAAAAAAAACATCAACGGCCCGGTAAATTTTCCGAAAAGCTTATTACGGGGCGGGTAAGTGGCTTGACGGAGCCTGTGCTGGCAATTCTTCCTGCACAGATCCAACCTTTTGCCTTTTACAACGAGAGACTGGAGCTGCTTGGTAAAGAGTTCCTTAATCCTTTGTCGCCGATGGGATTAAAAGAGTATCTGTTTGTATTGGAAGATACCCTTTTCGATGCCGGGGGCGATGTATTGTATTATATTTCTTTTTCGCCCAAAAAAAATGCGAACATCAGCGGGATGAGCGGAACTTTTCATATACATGCCGCCACGTGGGGAATCAAAAGTGTTGCCGCCACGACTATTTCCGAAGGTACGCCTTATGTTTTGTCCATCAGGCAAAACTATCGTCTGGTCGACGGCAGGATTTGGTTCCCTGAACAGTTAGAAAGCAGCTTGCGTATCTTGTCGGTGCCGGCCCTGCCGAAATCGCCTTATCCTTTGTTGGCCGAGGGAAAAAGCTATGTGATGGGCGTTGACCTATCTCCCCGGTTCTCTCCCAACGAATTTTCATCCACCGTGTTGCGCGATGAAACTTATAAAAACAATGCCCCATCGGTCGATGCATATCGTTACGTACCACTTTCGCGTACCGATTCGCTGACGTACCGGATTGTCGATAGCCTCGGCCGAAAAGTGAATTTGGACAAAATGGTGCAATTCCAGAAAAATTTATTGCATGGCTACATACCTGTTGGACCGATGAAGCTCGACTATCGTAAGCTGGTCGATTACTCGTCGTACCAGGGATGGAAATTGGGGATAGGGCTTGCCACGGGTGAGTCGGTATCCCAACGCATCGATGCCGGCGGATACTTTGTGCATGCTTTCGGTATAAACGAAAACATGTACGGTGGTTCTTTCGACGTGCACCTGTCGAAGGAGCATCAAGCCAAATTCTCGTTGGAATGGAAAAATGATTATGCCGAAACGGGGGCCTTCTCGTTTTTGGATGGGTTCAAAATGTTTTCGCCGGAATCTTTTCGTAAATATTTATCCGAGTCGATGGATCGGAACACTACATGGATCGTGGCGGCCGAATCGCGGTTGGGTGGAGGATGGAAGGCCCGTCTTCAATGGACCGGTTATGAGATAGAGCCGCGTATCCCTTACCGGTTTGTACAAAACCCAATGGTCGGACAAGCGTTCAGCGGTCACGAGGGCGCGATACAATTTCGCTGGAGGCCCGGCGAAACCTATACCTGGTCGCCATTGGGCCTGTTTGCCAACTCTGCGAACGGGCCTGTGTTATGGGCCAACATAAGATACGGGGAGCTGGATGGCCCGTCGCGAACCGCTTATTATAAAGCAGAGGGGCAGGGGGAATTGACGACTAATCTGACGGCGTCGCGATCGGTGAGCTTTCGGCTGACGGCCGGTGGGATTTGGGGCGATTACAATTCCACACTTCTTTACAGCGGATTCGGGACTTACAAGCAGGTTGGCCTCGAGATCCCGCATTCGTTTTCCACCATGCGGATGAATGAATTTGCGGCCGACAGGTTTGCGCTTTTTTCCTTTGCACATGAATGGGCTTTCAACCTCAACAAAAAATCATCCTTTAAGCCGCGGTTGGTCTTTACGTCAAAGGCAGGTTGGGCCGATGCATCCCGCGCGTCGTCCTCCATAACATACCCCATATTCTCTTTCCGCAAAGGTTATTTTGAATCCGGCTTGTCGTTACACGATTTGTTGCGGCACTCTTTCATTCGTTATGGGGTGGGAGTGCATTACCGTTACGGACCTTACGCATTCGATCGTGTTGCCGATAATTTTGCATTGAATTTGCTGGTTGGGTTTGCGTTGCAATAACAGCAGCAAATGGAGTTCGGAAATGGACTTAATGGCAGGGCAGCCCGGATTGAAGTGCGCGCGTTGAAAAAAATGCAAAGGGGGGATATGGGCAGCTTTCGGGAATCCATGGATGAAATATTTTTTTTCAACTTTTTAAATTATTTTATATAGGTATCGGATACTTTTATAAATTTGCACAAATCTCTTACATTGCCATGATGGAGCAACAAGCCATACAAATGCTTAGCGAAATGTACAAACAGCACGCACGCCACTATGTTGCCGTCGATTGTGCTATTTTTGGATACGAAGAGGGGGATCTGAAACTACTGCTTTATCCGAGGGGGTTCGAGCCTGCTTTTGGAAAGTGGTCGTTGATGGGAGGTTTCGTGCAAGAGGTCGAGTCGCTTGAAGAGGCCGCTTTCCGGGTACTAATGCAGACGACCGGGTTGAAGGATCTTTTTTTGGAGCAAGTCGTGGCATTCTCCGATCCTAAACGTGATCCTGGCGCCAGGGTTATCAGCATGGCTTTTGTCGCGTTGGTTCGTATCGACAAGCACGACAAAGAGTTGGTGCGTGAAAGTGGTGCCCATTGGTGGCCGGTCACGCGTTTGCCGTCAATGATTTTTGACCATGCCCAAATTGTCGAGAAGTCGTTGGAGCTTCTTCAGAACAAGGCGAGCATGATGTTGTTGGGAAAAGAGTTGTTGCCCGATATGTTCACGCTTATGCAGCTGCGTAGTTTGTATGAGGCCATTTACCAGAAGCAGTTTGATCCGGGGAATTTCCGTAAGAAAGTGCTTTCGATGGATGTGTTGGAGCGTTTGAACGTGAAAAATACCACCGAGTCGAAAAAAGGGGCATTTTATTATCGGTTCAAACATGACGAGACCAAGTTGGCGGATAGTCCAACGGTATTCGGTTAATTTTTTTGCCCAAATAAAAGTTTAAAATACTTTTATTTGAATGAAGAAAGGATGCTTTAGGTTTGTGAAATTGAGGTTTTTTAACGGTTTCGGAATGCATTGCAAATAAAGTTTCGATATAAATACACGATTTAAATTTTCTTGATATGAAAAAATCATTATTCGATCAGTACGAAGTTTGGTTCGTTACGGGAGCTCAACTTCTCTATGGCGGAGATGCGGTAGTGGCTGTTGATGGCCACTCAACCCAAATGGTTGCCGGGTTGAATGCATCGGGGAATTTACCGGTAAAAGTTGTCTATAAAGGCACCGTGAACTCAGCGAAAGAAGTGACCGCTACATTTAAAGCGGCTAACGGCAACGAAAAGTGTATCGGTATTATTACCTGGATGCACACCTTTTCGCCTGCAAAAATGTGGATCCATGGATTGCAGGAGCTGAACAAGCCTCTTTTACATTTTCATACCCAGTTCAACAAAGAGATACCCTGGGATTCCATTGACATGGATTTCATGAACCTCAACCAATCGGCCCACGGTGACCGCGAGTTTGGGCATATCACCAGCCGCTTGCGTAAACCCCGCAAGGTCGTGGTGGGCCATTGGAAGGATGAAGCTGCCCAGTGTAAAATAGCTAACTGGATGCGTGTTTGTGCCGGTTGGGCGGATTCCCAAGATATGTTGATCATCCGTTTCGGGGATAACATGAACAATGTGGCAGTGACCGATGGCGACAAAGTGGAAGCCGAGATCCGTTTAGGGTACCACGTGGACAATGCGCCTATCGCCACATTGGTTCCGTACGTGAATGCGGTAACGGCGACCGAAGTGGATGCATTGATTGCTGAATATGAGAAAACCTACGACTTCTCGGCCGATTGCAAAAAAGGAGCGGAGAAACATCAGTTTGTCCGCGATGCTGCCGCCCAGGAGATCGGTCTTCGCCGCTTTTTGCAGGACAAAGGGGCAAAAGCGTTCACAACCAGTTTCAATGAGCTGGAAGGAATGAAACAACTAATGGGTTTTGCCTCGCAACGGTTGATGGCCGAAGGCTACGGTTTTGGCGCCGAAGGCGACTGGAAGTCCGCAGCACTTGTCCGTACCATGTGGGTAATGGGGCAGGGGCTTCCCGGCGGACAATCTTTCCTTGAAGATTATACGCTGAACTTCGACGGGGAGAACAGTACCATCCTGCAATCACATATGTTGGAGATCAACCCTGACATTACCGGCGTAAAACCCCGCATAGAAGTCCATTTTCTGGGTATCGGCGATGCCCGCATTTGTGCCCGTCTCGTATTTCAGGCACATAAAGGTTCGGGAGTGGCAGCCACCATTGTGGACATGGGCAACCGTTTCCGCATGATCGTGAACGAAGTAGAGGTGACCGAGCCTCGCGCGCTTCCCAAACTACCGGTTGCCTGCGCGTTGTGGAAACCGATGCCCGACTTAGAGGTAGGTGCCGGGGCCTGGATACTGGCCGGGGGAACCCACCATTCAAGCTTCTCGTTTGCAGTGACAACGGAAATGTTGGAAGATTACGCTGAAATAGCAGACGTTGAATTGCTGATCATTGACAAGGATACCACGATCCGTCAGTTCCGTCAGGATCTTCGCAATAACGAGGTATATTACATGCTGAACAAGGCATTGCGATAACCATTTCATCATCAATGGGCTGGCTGGATATTTTCCGGCCGGCTTGTTGCTTCGACGGGATGTGTATCTATGAAAAACATTACAAAATCCCGTTCCCTGAAACAAGGCGTAAAGGGCTTGTTTGATAATCTGCATGTTTGCGGACGGTGTGCAGGATTTTGGCCATGATTCCGCCCTTTGGTTATGTTTTGTCGATAGACAAAAGGCCGGATGTTGGTCGGATAATTCCCTGGTTTGCCAAAAAGGCGAATCCCTGCTTGTGCCTAGGATAAGGCAGTACTGCCATTGAAATTGTGCGTGTTTGCAAATAGACCATTTCCTGAATAACGGAAGCCATCAGATATATCCGGAATCTTGCAAAAGCCCCGGACACTAGATTGACTACGGAGAAAAATAATTGTTTTCTTAAAAATCTTATACACTTGATCAGATGAATTGGAATTCACATGAATTTATTTGGCTAGACTGGGTAATTATCGCGGTCGGCGTGCTTGCTGTAACCTGGGCCGTATGGCGTTCTATACAAAAGCACAAACGTACGCTGCAGGGTGCCAGCAGTGAAGACTACCTGTTTGGAAAAGGCGAACCATGGTATATCATCGGTGCGGCCATCTTTGCTGCGAACATCGGCTCTGAACACCTTGTAGGACTTGCAGGCACAGGCGCAAAGGCTGGTGTAGGCATGGCGCACTGGGAGATGCAAGGCTGGATGATACTCATCCTGGGGTGGCTTTTTGTGCCTTTTTACCAACTTATGAACAATAAACTGGGTAAAATCATCACAATGCCCGACTTCCTCAAAGCCCGTTACACACCTGCTACAGGCTCGTGGCTGTCTATCATTACGCTTATTGCATACGTGCTGACCAAAGTGAGTGTGACAGCTTTTACCGGCGGGATCTTCATGGAGAGCCTTCTCGGTTTGCCTTTCTGGTACGGAGCTATCGGTTTGATCGTCTTAACGGGCATCTTTACCGTTCTGGGCGGCATGAAGGGCGTAATGACACTGTCGGCGATTCAGACGCCTATACTTATCATTGGTTCATTCCTTGTGCTCTTCCTGGGTTTGTCAACACTCGGAGGCGGCAGTATCGCGGATGGTTGGACTGCGATGATCGACTACTCTAAAACGCTAAACATAGGAACAGATGGCGTTGCCCACGGCACAAACCACATGTTCCACTTCTCGACTGGCGATCCGTTGTACGACGACTATCCTGGTTTTTGGGTATTTATCGGAGCGTCGATTATCGGCCTTTGGTACTGGGCCACCGACCAACACATTGTTCAACGTGTGCTCGGACAAACAAAAGGCGAGGCCAACGACGTAGTGATGAAGCGTGCGCGCCGAGGCACCATTGCAGCCGGTTATTTCAAATTATTGCCTGTATTTATGTTCCTGATACCGGGTATGGTGGCCGCCGCACTGGCTGCACGTCCCGATAGCGGTTTTACATTGGAGAACCCAGATACGGCCTTTGGCTCAATGGTTAAATTTGTATTGCCCGCCGGTGTGAAAGGTATTGTGACAATCGGTTTTATTTCGGCTCTTATTGCTTCTTTGGCGGCATTCTTTAACTCATGTGCGACACTGTTCACGGAAGACTTCTACAAGCCGATGTTCAAAAATAAAAGCGAAACTACTTATGTTTTGGTAGGCCGTATTGCAACGGTTGTGGTAGTGGTACTTGGTATTGTATGGATACCAGTCATGATGAGTCTTGGCAGCCTTTACGACTATCTCCAAGGCATTCAATCGCTGCTTGCTCCTGCCATGGTGGCGGTATTCGTCCTTGGAATATTTTCTAAAAAAATTACCCCGAAAGCAGGTGAAGCTGGTATGATAATCGGTTTTGCTCTTGGTATGGTACGCTTGCTGACCAACATCTTAACAAATACGGGTAAAAACGTAATGACTGGCTGGTATTGGGAATCCACTACCTGGTTTTGGCAAACCAACTGGCTTATCTTTGAGATATGGTTGCTTGCCTTCATCATGTTGATGATGGTCGTGGTGTCGTTTTTCACTCCGAAGCCAACCGCTCAACAGATAGATGCGATTACTTTCACAGGCGACTATAAGAGGGTTATCCGGAATAGCTGGAACAAGTGGGATGTCATTGCTTCTGTCGGTGTCGTAATATTTTGTGTTTTGTTTTACATCTATTTCTGGTAATTTCTCAAGGTATGTTAAGGCATTTGAAAGAAGAGGTTTGCCAGGCTAACCTCGATTTGGTCAAATACGGCTTGGTAATCTTTACGTGGGGCAATGTAAGCGCCATTGACCGAGAACGTGGGCTGGTGGTGATAAAACCCAGCGGTGTGGCCTACGATGGCATGACAGCTTCGCAAATGGTGGTGGTGGACCTTGACGGGAATGTCGTGGAAGGCGATCTTCGCCCTTCGAGCGATACCCCTACGCATGTGGTGCTCTACAAAGCGTTCCCCGAAATAGGGGGAGTGGTGCATACCCATTCGACTTATGCTACCGCATGGGCTCAGGCAGGCATTGATTTGCCCATTGTGGGAACAACACACGCCGATTACTTTGCCGACAGCATTCCCTGTACGCGTGACATGACAAAAGAAGAGGTGGAAGGGGCATACGAAAAGGAAACAGGCACCGTGATCGTCGAAACGTTCAATGGGTTGAACCCGGTGCATATTCCGGGCGTACTGGTAAAAAACCATGCGCCCTTTACATGGGGAAGAAATGCGCACGATGCCGTCCATAACAGCGTGGTGCTGGAACAAATGGCCAAAATGGCTTATGTGTCCAAAATGTTGAATCCGGCAATGGCCATGAACCCGCATCTAACGACCAAGCATTTTGAGAGAAAACATGGAAAGAACGCTTATTATGGACAGAAATAGAGGTTTTTACTCTTAAATAATTATCGAAAAAATGTCACAGAAAAAATATGTTATTGGACTCGATTACGGATCGGATTCGGCTCGTGCCGTAATTGTGGACGCACTTACCGGCGAAGAAGTCGCTACTTCGGTGAAATACTATCCTCGTTGGACCGAAGGGAAATATTGCGATCCCGCAAAAGATCAGTATCGCCAGCACCCTCTCGATTATGTCGAGGCGATGGAGTTTATCGTGAAGGATTCATTGGCCAAGGCACCGGCAGGAGTGGCCGAAAACGTGGTCGGGATTTCGTTCGACACCACGGGAAGCACTCCGGTGTTTGTTAATGAAGAAGGGATACCCCTCTCTTTGTTGCCTGGTTTTGAGGAAAATCCCAACGCGATGTTCGTGTTGTGGAAAGACCACACGGCGGTGAAAGAAGCGGCCGAAATCAATGAACTGTCGCGGAAATGGAAAATTGACTATACAGCTTACGAAGGTGGCATCTATTCTTCGGAATGGGTATGGGCAAAAGTGCTTCATGTACTGCGTGAAGATGAAGCGGTACGTAAAGCTGCCTGTTCGTGGATTGAGCATTGCGATTGGATGCCCGCATTGATTACCGGTAAGGTTAAGCCTGGCGAAGTGCTGCGCAGCCGTTGTTCCGCCGGGCACAAGGCCATGTGGCTGGAGGCTTGGGACGGATTGCCGTCCGAAGATTTTCTAGTGGCGCTGGATCCGTTGTTGAAAGGTTATCGCGATAGGTTGTTTCGTCATACTTATACCAGTGATGTCAGCGTGGGCACATTGACTCCTGAATGGGCCCTGCGTCTTGGTTTGACCACGAAAGTGGCCGTGGGCGTAGGTGCGTTCGACTGCCACATGGGGGCGGTTGGCGGAGAGGTAACGCCCAATGTGCTGGCGCGTGCAATTGGTACGTCCACGTGCGACATTATGATTGCTCCTTACGAGCAGATTGGCGATAAATTGATCGCCGGTATTTGCGGTCAGGTCGATGGATCGGTCATTCCGGGTTATGTGGGCCTTGAAGCCGGCCAAAGTGGATTTGGTGATATTTACGCATGGTTTAAGCGTGTTGTGGCATGGCCGGTTGAAAGCATTCTGGCCCAAACCACCCTGGTGGATGCAACTGTCCGCGCCCAATTGGTTGATGAGACACTGGACAGAATAATCCCCGAACTAGCTAAAGAGGCTGCGACCATTCCCGTTGAAGAGTCGACCATCATTGCCGTCGATTGGATGAACGGACGCCGTACGCCCGATGCCAGTCAGGAAGTGACCGGTTCCATTGCCGGGTTAAAACTTGGTTCGTCGGCACCGAGGATTTTTCGGGCATTGGTGGAAGCAACTGCCTTTGGTTCAAAAGCAATTGTTGACCGCTTTGCGCGAGAAGGGGTTGAAATCCGTGAGATTATTGGTTTGGGCGGCGTCGCCAAAAAATCTCCTTTTGTTATGCAAACGTTGGCCGATGTCCTGAATATGCCGATTAAAGTGGCCCGTACCGAGCAGACTTGCGCGTTTGGTGCTGCCATGTTTGCAGCAGTGGTTGCCGGTGTCTATCCCAAGGTGGAGGATGCGCAAAAAGCGATGGGAAAAGGATTCGAGAAAACCTATTATCCCAATGCGGCCAATGCGGCGGTTTATGCCACTATCTACCAAAAGTATATCAAACTGGGACAATTCACCGAGAAATCATTGTAAACACAACATTTTCATGAATATAAAAAGACCCCGGATTCCGGGGTTTTTTTATGCCGTAAATCTTCGTTTTTATGGAAATTTTAAGTTCTTTTAAAATGCGAACAAAGCATGTTGAAGTGCCTGTTTGTCTGCTGTTTTGTAACTTAAATTACTTATAATCATATATTTATTTGGGTGATGAAAAAATAATTACCCTACCACTATCTACCAGTAGGTTTGGATGTGAAAAAATGTTTACTTTGCGTAGCCGTCGGCCATTTTGAAAAAAAGGGAGGAGGGCAAGATTTTACTGAAATCAACGTCATCTACGAAATATCTAAAATTTTTGAAATGGAAAAAATTGATTCATTGATTGCCAAAATCAACAATGGCAACAACGCTTTCATGAAAGAACTTTATGGCACCGATGCCGCAGTGCTGAAAAAACAAGCCGATCGTTATGTCGACCTGATCAAAAAATTCCAAACTTCATTCAATGCAGCCGAAGCAGAGGTTTTCAGCTCTCCCGGCCGTACCGAAATCGGCGGCAATCATACCGATCACAATTATGGTCGTGTGTTGGCCGGAGCCGTGAATCTTGACAATATTGCAGTGGCTGCCCCAAACGGAACCAGTAAAGTGCGTATATTGTCCCTGGGGTATCCTCAGTTTGAAGTTGATCTGTCTGTGTTAACCCCCAATAAAGATGAGTTTTTTACTTCAGGCTCGTTGGTAAGAGGAATCAGTGCCCGGTTAAAGGAACTTGGGTATGCCATTGGCGGTTTTGATGCATGCATCGACGGAGGTGTGCCCAAAGGTTCGGGACTAAGTTCTTCGGCTTCGTTCGAGGTTTTGATCGGTGCGATCATCAGCCATCTTTTCAACCAGGGGAAACTGGATCCCATCCAAAATGCCATTATTGGGCAATATGCCGAAAACAACTTTTTTGGTAAACCTTGTGGTTTGATGGACCAGACGGCATGTTCGGTGGGTGGTTTGGTGACCATTGATTTTGAAGATCCCTCCAAGCCCATCGTGAAAAAAGTGAATTTTGATTTTGTGGCAACAGGATTTGCATTGGTAATTACCGACACGGGCGGCAACCATGCCGATTTGAACGATGAATACGCATCGCTTCCTACTGAAATGAAGTCGGTGGCGGCCAAACTTGGGGCGAACGTATTGCGCCAGGTATCTATTGATAAAATCATTGAGGCAATTCCTACCATTCGTACCAAAGTGAGCGATCGCGCATTGCTGCGGGCTATCCATTTCCAGGGCGATAACGCCCGCGTGGTGGCTCAGGTTGCTGCGTTGGAGAAAAACGATTTTAAAGCATTCTTGGGGATGGTCGTCGATTCCGGATTCAGTTCGTACATGTACAACCAAAACATCTATCCGGTGAACAACGTCGAAGAACAAGGTGTGTCACTGGCTCTCGCGTTGAGCGAACTGATTCTTAAAGGCCAGGGGGCATGGCGCGTCCATGGTGGTGGATTTGCCGGGACCATCCAGGCCTTTGTACCGCAAAACCTGCTGGATAAATATGTCGCCACATTGGAACATGTGTTTGGCCAAGGTGCTTGCCACAAGTTGTTTATCCGTCAAAAAGGATCCGTGAAAGTTGAACTTTAAATTTAAACAAACTCCCTTTTGCATAATTGTCACGAGGGAGTTTGTTGTTTATCGTTTTTTCACATTACATTTAGCACCTACTTTTCCAAAGTTTCAAATCATTGAAAAATGGGCAATCAAAAATTCAATATCATCGACGAGGCAAACTTTGTGGGCTCTTTTAAAGGAAAAGCCACTTGCCTGCGTACGCTTCGCAATAAAAACGGCTTGGTGGTCCAAGTAACCAATTTTGGTGCTAAGATCGTCAGCATCTATGTCCCCGACCGCAATGGCAAATTTGCCGATGTCGTGGCCGGTTTTTCAAGCATTGGGGAGTATATCGGAGGGAATCCGTATTTCGGGGCCATTTGTGGCCGTTACGCCAACCGTATTGCCAATGCGACGTACACCATTGACGGCGTGGTTTATCAATTGCCCGTCAATAATGGTCCCAACCATTTGCATGGAGGACCGGAAGGTTTTAACAATCAAGTGTTCGATATATCAGACGTAAGGAACGTAACCCACGGGCAGGCTGTTGAGCTGTCTTATTTGTGTGCAGACGGGGAGATGGGACATCCGGGCAACTTAAATGTGAAAGTGACCTACACACTTACCGAGGACAATGAGCTGGTACTTGATTATGAGGCTACGACCGATAAAAATACTCATGTGAACATCTGTTCACATTCGTTTTTTAATCTGGCAGGCCATGACGGCCCGTTGGTAACGGACCATGAGCTGATGATCAATGCCAAAACGTTTACTCCGGTCAACCAATTCCAGATCCCTATCGGTGAATTCCGAGAGGTGAAAGGCACTTCGTTCGATTTTGTTCAAATGCACCGCATTGGCGACCATATTGATGATGGCAACGATCAGATTTCGTACGGCAAAGGGTACGACCACAACTGGGTGATTGACAAACCGACCGGAGAACTTGGGCTTGCTGCCGTTTATCACGAACCAACGTCGGGACGTGTTATGGAAGTTTACACTACCCAGCCCGGAGTACAGCTCTATACATCCAACTGGCTCGATGGTAGCGACAGAGGCAAAGATGGGGTGACTTACCAAATGCGTTCGTCGTTATGCCTTGAAACGCAAAACTATCCTGATTCGCCCAACCAACCTGCTTTTCCGTCCACACTGTTAAAACCGGGCCAGGTATATAAGAATTCATGTGTGCATAAGTTTTCGGCCAAATAATTATTCACAACATAATCTATAGTAAAAAATGACTACAAATCAGAAAAGTTACACGTTGCCTATCGCAATGATGTTTGCGTTGTTCTTTATGATTGCTTTCGTAACGGGTTTGCCCAGTCCCATGGGGGTTATCGTGGCAAAACAGTTCGGCGCATCAAACTTTGAATCGCAACTGGGTTTCCTCGGTAATTTCTTGGCGTATGCGTTTATGGGGATTCCTGCAGGCATCATGCTTAAGAAAATTGGATATAAGAAGACTGCATTGGCTGCTATTGCGGTTGGGTTTATTGGTGTTTCCGTCCAATTTTTGTCGGGCCAGGTCGGAAGCTTTACCGTATATCTGACAGGTGCGTTTATTTCAGGGTTTTCAATGTGTATGCTGAATACTGTCGTGAACCCGATGCTGAACACACTCGGAGGTGGCGGTAATTCGGGCAATCGCCTTTTGCAATTCGGTGGTTCTATAAATTCGATCGGTGCTACGATCACTCCAATGTTGGTAGGTTGGCTGATGGGAGCAGAGGCCGGTCGTACCATTGAAAAAGCGAACCCTGCCTTGTTATTGGCATTGGGTATCTTTGCATTGGCATTTGTGGTGTTGTCTTTTGTGAAAATCCCCGAGCCGCATATGGAATCGGCTGAGGAAAAAAAGGTAAAACATGCCCACAGTCCCCTTTCGTTCCGCCACTTTGTCTTTGGGGCCATTGCAATTTTTATTTATGTAGGTATTGAAATCGGGATCCCAAGTACGGCGAACTTGTTTATGACCGCTTCTACTTCTTCGGCAAACGTGGGGCTGGGGATTGATGCCACGACTGCCGGCAGCATTGTCGGTGTTTATTGGTTGCTGATGCTGGTTGGACGATTGATCGGCGCATCAATTGGCGCAAAAGTATCTAGCAAAACAATGATGATCGCTGTGTCCTCTTTGGGCTTAGTGCTGGTTGTATTGGCCATCATTAGCCCCCTTTCTCTCGCCATCACACTGCCTTATTTTGGAATCCAGGTGCCGATCAGTATTGTGTTCCTGGTGCTATGTGGTCTCTGCACCTCCATTATGTGGGGAGGGGTGTTCAATCTTGCGGTTGAGGGGCTGGGCAAATACACGGCTGCAGCATCCGGGATATTTATGGTGATGGTTTGTGGCGGGGGAATTGTGCCGCTTATCCAGGGCTATGTATCTGACCATTTTGGCTACATAAACAGTTATTGGGTCATGTTTGCCTGTCTTGCATACATGTTGTGGTATGCGTTGATCGGGTGCAGGAACGTCAATAAAGACATTCCGGTAGAATAAAGCTATCCGGACTAGAAGATTCTAGGGAGACTTTTTGAGGGATTATTCCCTTGAAAAGTCTCTTTTTTTTCGGGATAGATTTTGTGTTGATACTTTGTCCGGACTATTTTAAATTTGGAAATTTCGCGAACACATGAGAGAAGTCCCGGAGAAATGTTTTTGTCCGGTTAGCCATTAATAACTTGGGTTTTACGTATGGAACCAAAACCTATATACAAATTGCTGTTTGTTTGCCTTGGCAATATATGCCGTTCCCCCGCTGCGGAAGGGGTTATGAACGCCTTGGTCGATAAAGCCGGATTAACCGGACATTTTTACATCGATTCGGCTGGAACGTACGGAGGGCATGCCGGTGAAATGGCCGATGCCCGAATGAGACGCCATGCCGCCAAACGAGGGTATGACCTTACCGGTACCAGTCGTCAGGTGCGATTGTCCGATTTTGACAATTTCGATCTGATTGTTGCCATGGATGGTTCGAAATATGTCCGATTTAAAATATTTGGCAAAGAACGACACGCAAAGGGCGAAAATTGTAAAAATGACTGATTTTGGAACTTTAGGGAACCACCATTCGGTACCGGATCCGTACTATGGAGGAGAGGCGGGGTTCGAATTGGTTCTCGATATTTTGGAGATTGCCTGCCGTGGACTCCTTTCAAGCATTACCCAAAATGGACAAAGAATTAAAAGATGAACTGGAAAACGTTTTAGGTTCCAGGGTTATCGATTGCAAGCCTGTTTCGGGTGGGTCGATATCGCGGACGAATAAAATAGTGCTTCAGAACACCCAACCGTTTTTTGTGAAAAGTGATGTCCCCAAACCAATGCTGGATGCAGAAGCAATCGGTTTGGCCGAAATAAGAAGGTGTGGATGCATTAAGGTTCCCGAAGTGATTGCATTGGGCGATTCGTATTTGGTAATGGAATGGATTGAACCGGGTAGGAGGGACCGCGACTTTTTTCGGGCCTTTGGACGTCAATTGGCTTTAATGCACAAATTTGTTTCGGATGGGTTTGGGTTTAAATCCGATAACTTTATAGGATCAACAGCACAACTGAATATGGTTCAGGACAATGTGCTTATATCCGATTGGGCATCGTTTTATTTGAACTATAGGCTTTTGCCCCAGTTTAATATGGCAAAGGATAATGGCTATATCGATAGCTATATGGAAAAACTATTTGGCCGCATAGTCCACATATTACCCGATATTCTACATGGCTGCGAAGAAGGGCCGTCGTTGCTGCATGGCGATTTGTGGGGAGGGAACTTTATGGTCGGAGCATGTGGGGAGCCGGTTTTAATTGATCCGGCAGTTTACTACGGGCATCGGGAAGCTGATTTGGCTATGACCAAACTATTTGGAGGTTTTGATCCTGAATTTTACCTTGCTTATGAACGACAATGGCCGCTGGGGCCCGGAGCCAATAAACGTGAGCCGGTTTATCTGTTATACCATGTTTTAAACCATCTTAACCTGTTCGGAACATCATACCGGTGGCAGGTGATTGAATTGATGGAGTTTTATCAGTGAAAAAGCTGTAAAGATAAACCGTGGAGGTTGCGATGGACTAAACAAATCCCCTTGTCTCCGCCAGGATCAATACCATTTCGATAATTTCGTCGTCATTGAGTTCTTTGCAATTGAACATCGCATCGTAAAAGCCGGAACTCTCTTTTTCTCCCCTAAAATAATGCCGGAAGCCCTCCCTTCGGGCATCGTTGTCTTCACAAAGCCTTTTTGCCGTGCCCATGCTTACACTTTCGTTGATACTGGTTACTTCGGTGCGCCAGTCTAAAGGTGCATAGAGTTTTATATGCAACGCATTGATAAAATTGCGGGTAATGATCTCCGATGCGCGTCCCAAAATGACAACATTTCCTTTGATTGCAGCAGTGTATATAAAACTGGCAATCGTGTTTTGGATCTTTCTGTCGGAAGGATAGAATTTGTCGGCAAAAAACGACGCAAAGCCATCAAATAAGCCTTCATCTGATTTTTTCGATAACTCTTGCATCAACGATGGGGTTATTTTCAGTTTCTGCGCCGACTCTTCAATAATTTCTTTGCTGACCCAGTGCCAATTGTCCTTTCCTCCTGCCGCATGGTTCTTTTTAATTAACGTGAGGATCAGTTTCTCGGCAATACGTTCACCTGGGCACCCGTACTCACGACTAATCGTAATGACAGGTTTGCTATGGGGTATTTTATCTTCGTGCCGTGTAAATTTGGCTGATGTTTCGCGAAGGTATTGCAAAAAGAGGTTTTCCATTTGTTTAAGGTTAACTTGTGTTAGGTGAAATATAACAACAAAAAGTAAGTTTTTCAAAAAAAAAGGACAGATTCACATCTGTCCTTTCCCCTTAATCAGCTTTTGTTAACCAAATCCAAATCTATGAAAAAAATCTACATTGCAAAGATGTCGTATTTTGTTGTGAAGAGATCGGAACGGTTGTTAAATCATCTTAAAGCAATGTTTTTTGTGTCAATTTGAAAGTTTTACCGACTAAAAAATAAAAAGGACAGATATCACATCTGTCCTTCCCCTTAAATCAGCTTTAATTAACCAAATCCAAATCTATGAAAAAAATCTACATTGCAAAGATGTGGATATATTTGGTGAAGTTTTTTAAATGGTTGTTAAATCAAATTAAATGTTTGGGAGGGGAAGAGGGCATATTGATCTAAAAAAAGAATAAAATGAATATTAAGATATTGGTATACAGATTTTTGAATTATGTGTTGCGATGTGTCGTCCGGCTATTGGGTTTGAAACTGAAAAGTCAAATTTTGGTAGAAAGGGAACCTCACCGCATTGGGAATACATATCGCGACGGTTTATTGCTTACCGTAAAAATTAAAGGAGTAAAAGTAGGGACTGCATATTTGACCTATGGATCGTATTATTTCGATAAAGATGCAAATTATGCGGTTTTGTACTCGCTTTTTGTTCATCCTGTGTATCGACGTTTGGGGATTGGCACGGATTTGGTGACGGCTGCTTATGGACAAAGTACAGAGAAGGGATTTGAGGAATTGTTTGTAATGTGTGCGGATATGAACTACAAAATGCACGCATTGCTGCAACGCATAGGTTATGCGGATAGCAGGCAATCTAAATTTTACGGATTATACCAAAGGGAATTGAATGCTTATGAGAACAGACGCTTAATTGGTTTTTTCAGGAAGACGGAATGATACTTAAAAACCAAAAGAAATTTGCCCTAATTCAATAATTTCTTGCCAAGATGTGGAAAAACGAAGCAGATGTCGGTTTTTTCCACATCCCGGTAAGATGGCCTTGTGATCGACTAGACGATCTCTAAAGTTCTTTCAATGGTCTGTGCCCTGTCGGGACCAACCGATATGATGGTAATTGGAAAGCCCAGTTGATCCTCCAGGAAACTGATGTAATTGTTCAATTCTTCGGGGAATTCATCTTCCGATTTTAACCCGGTCAAATCGCTGTTCCAACCGGGAAGTTCAGTGTAGACGGGTTTCAGGCCATCGGTGATTTCATAAGGAAAATCTTCGGTGATTTCGCCGTTAACATTGTATGCGGTACATACTTTAATGGTCTCAAACTGGCTGAGCACATCGCTCTTCATCATTATCAACTGGGTCACGCCATTGACCATTACGGCATATTTTAATGCCACTAAGTCAAGCCAGCCGCAACGGCGTGGACGACCAGTGGTAGCTCCAAATTCATGGCCTTGTTTGCGGATATTTTCTCCATCGGCATCGAACAGTTCGGTAGGGAAAGGTCCGCTGCCGACCCTTGTACAATAGGCCTTGAAGATACCAAATACCTCACCTATTTTGGTCGGAGCCACCCCCATCCCAATACATGCACCTGCACAAACAGTGTTTGAAGAAGTGACATATGGATACGATCCAAAATCGATATCCAGCAGGGTGCCTTGTGCTCCTTCGGCCAACACGCTTTTCCCTTGCCCGATGTATTTGTTGATTTCGTTTTCGCTGTCGATGAGTTTGAATTGTTTGATGGCCTCAATGCCTTCCATCAGTCCTTGTTCGTAATCGGCAATGTGATAGTCGAACTTGTACATGGACAACAGACTAATGTGCTTTTCTTTAAGCGCGGCATATTTTGCTTCAAAATTATGGAGGATATCGCCGACACGAATGCCGTTTCTTCCTGTTTTATCCATGTAGGTGGGACCAATGCCTTTTAAAGTGGAGCCAATTTTGGTTTGCCCTTTCGATGCTTCTGATGCCGCATCCAGGATTCGGTGGGTGGGCAAGATCAGATGTGCTTTCTTTGAAATGTAAAGTTTATCGGTAAGGTCAAACCCTTTTGCTTTTAGCGAGTCGATCTCTTTCTTGAACGTGATTGGGTCAAGTACAACACCATTGCCGATGATGTTGATCTTGCCTTCGTGAAAAATGCCCGATGGGATATTGTGGAGCACATGTTTTATGTTGTTGAATTCCAGTGTATGGCCTGCGTTTGGCCCGCCTTGGAAACGGGTTATCACATCGTATTTGGGCGTAAGCACATCTACTACTTTTCCTTTGCCCTCATCGCCCCATTGGAGGCCTAACAGAACATCAACTTTCATGTGTCTAAAATTTTTTTATTAATTGGTCGTATGCCCATCGGATGCCTTTGGCCGGACATCCCCATGCCGGTGATCACGCTCTTGTGTCTCGCAATGGGTAATATGGATATGCCATTGCGTTCAGGTTCTTGCTCTAACGATCTCCCGTCCAGGTGTCGGCTAAGCCATTGTTTTAATTTACAGGTTCGTAAACATGAAAATCGGAAGCGCAACTACTCGCACTTCCGAAATTCCGAGGGATAAAAATACGATATTTTAGGGTTTACGCCTTATGTTTTTGGGCATAAATTTTTCTGTTTGGGAGGACAAACAAGGGGTGTCGCGTCTAAATTAGGCGTGCTTGATCATTGTTTGCTGGCACAGTTTGCGCAAGTGCCATAAACGTAAAGAGAATGGTGGGCCACCGAGAATTTCATTACTTGTGTGGCATTGGTCAGTACGACTTGTATACTTGGGTCGCAAAATTCCTGAACTGATCCGCACGTCGTACAAATAAGGTGATCGTGTTGTTTCGATTCAAATGCCTTTTCAAACTGGGCGATGTTTTTCCCGAATTGATGCTTGATGACCAACTTGCAATCGAGGAGCAGATCAATCGTGTTGTACAACGTGGCCCTGCTGACCCGATAATTTTTGTTTTTCATGAAAATGTACAGCGATTCGATGTCGAAGTGTCCCTCGCGCGAATAAATCTCATCAAGGATGGCATAACGTTCGGGTGTTTTGCGGTGCCCGTTCTTTTGTAAATATTCGGTAAAAAGTTGTTTGACGATCTCTTTATTGGCTTCTCTGCTCATTGCGATTCCTTTTTGGAACTTTTTCTGTCTTGGATGCGTGTCGCGGTTCTATACATTTATGAGCTAAAACAAGGACACTTTCTTTGGTTAAGAACCAAAAATAGTTAATCTATCCCAAATACGGAAACTTGTTTAGATTAAATTAAAACAATCAACTCTTCATGCGTTCCTGACGAATGACGGAATGCACTCCTTTTATTTTCATAATGTTGGCAATAAGCTTATTCAAGTCTTCGGTGTTGTGGATATATAAATATATTGTTCCTTCAAATATGCCGTCGTGGCTGTCGAAACTGATTGAGCGCATGTTGACGTTCTGATCCTCGGAAATTACCTTCGTAATTTTACTGACAATGCCCATTTGATCTATCCCCGAAAGAGTTATGACTGCCAGATAGGAGAGGATCTTGTGTGATTCCCACTGGGCCGAAACAATTTGGTTGCCTTCGCTGGACATGAGTTTGATGGCATTGGGACACTTACGGCTGTGGAGGATCAGTTTGTTTTCATCGTCGATGTAGCCAACCACCTCGTCGCCGGGAATTGGATTGCAGCAGGTGGCAATGGTGTATTGTTCGGGATCGCTTTCATCGGTAAGAACAAAATGTTTTTTTGAGCTTTCGGGTACTTCTTCTTCTTTTTTGCCGCTCATTAACCCTCCAAATGAAAGTTTCCAGTATTTAACCCATTTGTTGGTGGTTTTGTCGCTCAGTATTTTGTTCAGGGTCTCGAGCGAAATGCTTTCGTTGCCGATCCTGTAGCACAACTCATCTTTGTCAGTAAGGTGATAATGCGACAACAATTTTTTGATGATCCGGGAATTGGTAGTGAGTTTGGTCTTGTTTAGTTCGGCTTCAAGCATCTGTTCTCCTTTCAGGATGATGCTTTTTCGTTCTTTCTTGAAAATCTCTTTGATCTTGGTTTTGGCCTTGGCGGTTGTTACAAAGTTTAGCCATTCATATTTTGGCCTTTGCTTTTCCGATGTGATGATCTCGACCTGGTCACCGCTTTTTAAAATATGGCTTAAGGGAACCAGTTTGTAGTTCACTTTGGCCCCGATGCATTTGTATCCTAAATTGGAGTGTATTTCGAACGCAAAATCAAGGGCCGTGGCCCCGACCGGCATAATACGCGTCTCCCCCTTTGGGGTGAAGATCATCATCTCCGATGAAAAGAGGTTGAGTTTAAAATCGTCGAGAAATTCCAATGCATCGGTATCGGGACTTTCGAGTACCTCACGGATATGTTTCAGCCAAACGTCAAGTTCCGACTCACGGTCCTGGCTGCCTTTATATTTCCAGTGGGCGGCGAAGCCTCGTTCGGCAATCTCGTCCATCCGCTGTGATCGTATCTGTATTTCTACCCATTTCCCCTGGGGTCCCATCACGGTAACGTGCAATGCTTCGTAGCCGTTGGCCTTTGGGGTACTGACCCAGTCGCGGAGCCTGTCGGGTTTTGGCTTGTAAATGTCCGTAATTAGTGAATAAATAGCCCAGCATTGAGCCTTTTCGGGTATGCTAGGCTCGGCTTTGAATACGATACGAATGGCCAAAATATCGTAAACTTCCTCGAAGGGAATGTTTTTTTTCTGCATTTTGGCCCAAATGGAATAGATCGATTTGGGACGACTTTTGATATCGAATTCATAACCTTGTTCGGTCAACTTTTTGATTATCGGTATCGAAAAGTGGTTGATGAGGTTCTGGTGCCGTTCTTCATTGGCCTTTACCTTTTCGTAGAGGTCGTTATAGATTTGTGGCGATTCATATTTGAGGCTTAAATCTTCCAGTTCTGTTTTAATGGCATAAAGTCCAAGGCGATGGGCCAGGGGGGCGTAAAAGAAGATGGTTTCGGCGGCAATTTTCAGGCGTTTGTTCTCGGCCATCGAATCGAGCGTGCGCATGTTGTGCAACCTGTCGGCCAGTTTTATCAGAATGACCCTGATGTCCTCGACCATTGAGAGCAACAGTTTTCTAAAATTTTCGACTTGTTTCGATTTGTTTTGGTCGAGAATTTCCGATAGCTTGGTCAAGCCATCCACAATGGATGCGATTTTCGGGCCAAAGATGGTTTGTATGTCGTCAATGGTGATATCGGTATCTTCCACCACGTCGTGCAACAATGCTGCAGCGATTCCTTTTGCCCCCAAGCCAATTTCCTGTGTGCAAATCCGGGCAACTTCAATGGGATGCAGTATGTACGGCTCGCCCGATTTCCGCCTGATGCCTTTGTGCGAGTCATAGGCCACTTCAAAGGCCTTTTGTACTAATTTGATGCTTTGCTCGTCGTTGCACCGGGGGCATGAAGCCAACAGCTCATCCAGTTTGCCGCGTATGTATTTCTCTTCTTCTTGTTCTGACAGATTCCACATTTATGAACGTCTTAAACCTCTCTAAAATACAGATTTATTTGATGTGATGGATTGGCGTAACGATTAAAACCTATAGGAGGTGCCATGTACCATTTCATCGAGTGCAGTTCGGTATTCCGACAGAATGTCGGTAAATATTTCTGCCACGCTTTTAACTGAATCGATTAACGAAGCGACTTGTCCGATTTCTAACTCTCCTTCGTCCAAATCGCCATCGAACATGCCCTTTTTTGCACGCCCTCTTCCCAACAAGGCCTTTAATTCATCGGCCGATGCGCCCCTGGATTCGGCTTCGTTCACCTGCTCAAAGAATTTGTTTTTGATGAGGCGGGTGGGCGATATTTTTTTCAGTGAAAGAAACGTTTGTCCTTCACCCATGCCTACTACAAGTTGTTTAAACGCCGGATGTGCCGACGATTCTTCCGAGATGGCAAACCGCGATCCTATTTGTACACCTTCGGCTCCCAATGCCATGGCGGCCAGCATTCCTTTACCGGTACCGATACCGCCGGCCGCGATCAATGGTAACGACGTTGCTTTGCGTATCGCAGGAATCAATGTCAATGTGGATGTTTCTTCACGACCATTGTGCCCGCCGGCCTCGAATCCTTCGGCTGCAATCGCATCGACACCCGATTCTTCGCATTTTTTTGCAAACTTGATGTTGGCCACCACATGCACCACGGTTATTCCGTGCGATTTTAGCAATGCGGTATATTTGGCCGGGTTTCCTGCTGATGTAAAGACAATCTTCACATCTTCCTCAATGATGATTTGGATCAGTTGGTCGATGTCTGGATACAGCAGAGGCACGTTTACGCCCCAAGGGTTCCGGGTTGCCTGTTTCATTTTCCGGATATGCTCTCTTAGTACTTCCGGGTACATTGAACCTGCGCCCAAAAGGCCCAATCCACCTTGGTTACTTACGGCCGAAGCAAGTTTCCATCCGCTGCACCATACCATTCCGCCCTGCACGATGGGGTATTGTATGTTGAATAATTTACAGATCCTGTTGTTCATTGGTTGTTTTTTTATGGAACATTTGGAATAAGGGTTTGTTGTCGTGGGATTTTAAATATGCTTGTGAAGAAACGACAATGAAAAAGGGTGACGCATTCGCCACCCTATTGTTGTTTTAACCCATTCAATCAATATGCGAAAAGAGGGTATTTCTCCATTAACCCATTTACCTTTTGGGCCACGGATGTGTGGATGTCTTGGTTATCAACGTTCGACAAGACTTCGTCGATCAATTCGACAATCGTTGAGATCTCGGCTTCTTTTACGCCGCGCGTGGTTATGGCAGGCGTACCGACCCGGATCCCAGAGGTAGTAAATGGAGAGCGGCTATCGTAAGGAACCATGTTTTTGTTGATCGTAATGTCCGCCATTACCAACGCGTTCTCTGCCGCTTTGCCTGTTAATTCGGGGAATTTGGTACGAAGGTCGATCAGCATGCTGTGGTTGTCGGTACCGCCCGAAATAACTTTATAACCCTTGGAGATAAATGCTTTAGCCATAGCTACCGCATTTTTCTTTACCTGGGTCTGGTATTCCCTGTATTCAGGCTGCAATGCTTCGTAAAAAGCGACCGCCTTGGCCGCAATAACGTGTTCCAAAGGACCACCTTGGATACCGGGAAATACAGCTGAATCAAGTAATGACGACATTTTTCGGATTTCGCCTTTCTTGGTGGCCTTCCCAAATGGATTGTCGAAATCTTTTCCCAATAAGATGACGCCACCGCGGGGACCACGCAATGTTTTGTGGGTGGTACTGGTGACGATATGTGCATGTTCGCAGGGGTTGTTTAACAAACCGGCCGCAATGAGACCGGCGGGATGGGCCATATCTATCATCAGAAGAGCACCTATCTTATCGGCAATGGTGCGCATGCGGGCGTAATCCCAGTCACGTGAATAAGCCGACGCACCGCCGATGATCAATTTGGGTTTGTGCTCAATGGCCAATGCTTCCATTTGGTCATAATCCACCAGTCCGGTGTCTTCTTTAACCGTGTAGGCAATAGGTTGGTACAGAAACCCAGAGCTGTTAACGGGTGAGCCGTGAGAAAGGTGGCCACCGTGCGAAAGGTCGAGGCCAAGGAACTTGTCGCCGGGCTCCAAAACGGTCATCAGTACGGCCATGTTGGCTTGTGCGCCACTATGGGGCTGAACATTGGCCCATTCACACTTGAAAAGTTGCTTTAACCTTTCGATAGCTAAATTCTCTGATTTATCAACTACTTGGCAACCACCATAATATCGTGCGCCGGGAAGTCCTTCGGCATACTTGTTCGTCAATACCGATCCCATTGCCTGCATGACTTGTTCGCTTACAAAGTTTTCGGAAGCAATAAGTTCAATGCCATGGAGTTGGCGCTCCTTTTCTTTTTGAATAAGGTCAAATATCTGGTCGTCCCTTTTCATAAATTATATTGCTGTTTGAGATTTTATGGAAATTTTCGTCCCAAAATTACACTAATTGCCCTAATTGTTTGCCATAAAATCAAAGTTTTATGCCGATCATGACAGTCATGTGTTATTTATTCGTCGGAATAATTGATGAGAACCCGGCGATAGACCGAAAAGATTTTTGATTTGGACACAAAGCCTCTGTATTCACTGTTTTCTAATACAGGAAGGTTCCATGCGCCGGTATCCTCAAATTTTTTCATCACACTGTCCATGTTTTCGTGGTAATCGACAAATGCAGGGGGAATGGTCATCAATTGCTCAGCCGTTAGCTTATTGTACAGTTCATGGTTGAACATGATGTGGCGGATGTCGTTGAGCAAAACCACTCCCACCAGATTGTGGTGTCCGTTGACGACAGGGAAAATGTTTCTTCGCGATTGGCTGATGATGTTTACCAACTCGCCCAATGTCATTTTGGGCTTGATGGTGTGGAAATCGGTTTCGATGACCTTGTTCAGCTTCATGAGCGTGAGAACAGTTTTATCCTTGTGGTGGGTGATGAGCTCGCCCTTTTCTGCCAAACGTTCGGTATAGATGTTGTGTTTTTTAAAACGTTTGATGGTAAGGTATGCCAGGGTCGATGTGATCATTAGCGGAATAAACATGGCGTAACCGTTGGTGATTTCGGCAATAAGGAAAATGGCCGTGAGCGGTGCGTGCATGATGCCCGACATAAGCGCTGCCATTCCCGCAAGCGCAAAATATCCTTCGGGAAGGTTAAACCCCAGAAGGTTCATGATGCGCGCAAAAAGAAAACCGGTTACCCCGCCCAGGAACAACGACGGCGCAAATACCCCGCCTACGCCCCCGGCTCCGCCGGTTGAGGCGGTAGCCAACGTTTTCAATACAATAAGCAGGGCCATGAAGACGACAAGGGTGAGCTCTTCGTGTTTGAAATTCAAAAAGAGGCTCTCGTTAAGAATACTTGTGGCATCATTCTCCAGCAACGACCGGATGGTCGCATAGCCTTCGCCGTAAAAAGGGGGGAATAGGAATATTAGTAAACTGAGAAGAGTGCCTCCAATGGCCCATCTTATGAAAACATTTTTTATACGGGCATACTGTCTCTCAATGCCCACCACGCTCCAGTTAAAATAAAGGGCTATGAACCCCCCCACAATTCCTAGAAGCATATAAAATGGTATGTTTTCAAGGTTGAACGGTGCAATCAACCGAAACATGAATTCGGCATCTTTGCCCAATAGGAAATATGATACCGTTGTCCCCGATACTGCGGCGATCAGCAAAGGGGCAATGGAGGAAGTTGTAAGGTCGAGCATCAAAACTTCCAACGTAAAAATTACCCCGGCTATCGGAGCTTGGAAAATACCTGCTATTGCTCCTGCCGCACCACATCCGATCAGCAAGGATATTGATTTATGGTTTAACCTGAACATGCGCCCCAGATTGGACCCGATGGCAGATCCCGTAAGCGTAATGGGAGCTTCACCTCCTACCGAACCGCCCAGGGCAATGGTGAAGGTACTAGCCAATACGTTGGAAAAAGTATGGTGGAGTTTTATAAAACCGCTGCTTTTAGAGATAGCGTAAAGTATTTTTGTCACGCCGTGCGCAAGGCTGTCTTTTATTACATAACGGACAAAAAGCAATGTAATAAGGGTCCCAATTAACGGTAAAAATAACAGTAAAAGGTTATGGTCGCTTTGGATGGACTCTTCCAGTACATATTCCCTTACCAGATGGATGGTATTCTTTAAGATAACTCCTGCCAATCCGCTTAAAATACCTATAATCAGGCTAAGGTAAAGGATGAATTCCCCTTGTTTAATGTGCTTGACACGCCACAAAGCTATGCGTGCCATTACTTTGCTCCATTTATCCATGAAAGCAAAATTAAGTCTTTGTATGCACCAAAACAAAAAAACGCGTAATGGCTGGTTTGCAATACGCGTCTTTTATGATTTTTTAGCGTTAGGGATTCCTATGCATGAACCAGTGGCTCAACTTCCGACCAGTTTTCGTTTCGTTTAATTCGAGTGACTTGCATTTCGCTGATCCTAAATAGCTTTGCAATGACGCTTTGCTTGACGCCTTTTTCCAGCATTCCTTTCAACACCCGTACATCTTCAGGTTTGAGTTTTGAGCTTGTGACCACTTTGCCCGCTTTTTTTCGGGTTTCCTGAAGTAGTTGGTGCATCCGCTTGTAGCTTTCTTCACGCGTAACCCATTGAAGGTTGTTTATGTGGTTGTTTTGCTTGTTCCAATCCAAATGGATTACGACGCTTTGGTCCTCGCTATCGCGGGGAATAAAATATTCGGCTGTTAGTTTATGCACTAAGTAGGAACGTTTTCTGCCGTCAACTCTAAGGCTTACATTGTTAAATCCTTTGATGTTACCGGGTTTCACAATCCGTCCTTCAGATTTATCGTAACAAAAACTCCTTACACGGCCGTAATTGCTGATTTCGTATTTTTTATCGGTAAACGAGAGTTCTCTCCACTCTTCGTCGCTGATCCGCCTTAGTTTCCGTTCTTTTCGGGTGTTCATAAAAGGAAGGTTATAGGGTTTCTAACCCATTTATGTTTAATGATGATGGAATGATTTGACAAAATTATGGATTTGCGAATCAAATTTCAACCCCACAAAAGTACTGTGATTTGTTAAATAATATTAATGGGGATGTTCCTTGCAAAGTGTTTCTTACCCGGAAACTGGTTTGTCACATCCAAATTTTAACTTTGTGCCGCATCGTTCCAATACGTTGGTTTTTTCTGCCATGGTTTATTTATATACAGTCGTTTGAAATGCAACCCACATTATCCGGTCACGATTTTTTTACTGGAAAATCAATATTTCCGTTGGTAAGCGGGAGCAATTTGCATGCCATCGACTTTCAAGGGACACCGTACAATCTGGTGGCTATTGTTGGTCCTACCGCATCGGGCAAAACGAAGCTTGCCGCCAATTTGGCCTACCGGATAGGAGGGGAAGTGATTTGTGCCGATTCGCGACAGGTTTATAAAGGTATGGATATCGGAACGGGCAAGGATTACGCTGATTATGTGGTGCAAGGGCAGGTGGTCCGTTCCCACTTAATGGATTTGGTAACTCCGGGCTATAAGTACAATGTGTATGAGTATCAGGCCGACTTCTACAAAACATTTGCGGATGTGGCCCATGCCGGAGGATTTCCGGTTATGTGCGGAGGGTCTGGATTATATATTGAAGCGGTTCTGGGCCAGTATAAGTTGATTAACGTGCCGGTGAACCCCGAATTACGCCAAAGCTTAGAAGGGAAAAGCCTTGCCGAACTGGCCCAGATTTTATCGGGGTATAGAAAACTTCACAATAAAACCGACACCGATACCATTCCTCGTGCCATTCGTTCCATTGAAATAGAGGAGTTCAATGCCCATCATCAATTGCCCGATATTACGCTGCCCGAGGTGCGGCCGCTGGTCGTTGGCGTGGGGATAGATACAGATAGCCGAAGGGCCAGGATTACCAAACGCTTAAAGGAACGGTTGGATGAAGGCATGGTTGATGAGGTAAAAGCATTGCTGGATCAAGGAGTGACTCCCGACGAGCTTATATATTACGGGTTGGAGTACAAGTACCTGACCTTGTACGTAACCGGAACAATATCGTACAATCAAATGTTTGATGAGCTTAATATTGCTATTCACCAGTTTGCCAAACGTCAAATGACATGGTTTCGTCGCATGGAACGGAATGGGTTCAGGATCCATTGGGTCAGTGCCTTTGATCCCATGGACGAAAGGGTTGGGCACATTGAGGCTTTGTTAAAAGGGTGAATTTAACGGAAACAGTTTAATTATATGAAACAGATGGCGTTTTTCGTGTTTTTAACCATAATTCTTTCGGTACATTTTGGCGTAAACCTCTACATCTATTTTAGGGGAATCCAAGGCCTTGAAGCATGGCCTGTCGTGAAGGCTTGCTTTAGATGGGGAGTGATCTTTTTCATGCTGGCTTACCCAATTGGGCGTTTTCTCGAAAAAGTGTGGTTATCGCCTGTGTCCGACGTGTTTCATTGGGCCGGTGCACTTTGGTTTGCGGTTATGTTGTATGCGTTTTTGCTGTTATTGCCCATTGATCTGGTTCGGTTGGCCAACCGCCTTTTCCATTTTTTGCCCCAAATCGGCTCGCCTGAGTACTTGCGGTTGAAATTGATAGTGACGGGCATGGTCGTATCGGCCGTGGTTTTAATTGTGGGCGGCGGCTTTTTGAATGCATGGCACCCCAAGGTGAGCTATATGACGTTGCACATCCCGAAAAATGGAGGCGAATTTGAGCGGTTGCGCATTGTTGCTGCTTCGGATGTGCACATGGGGACCATTATTGCCAAACGTAAAATAGACAAGCTTGTCGACACCATCCATGGCCTTGATCCGGATCTTATTTTATTTGCCGGCGATGTGGTGGACGAGGATGTTCAACCCGTCATCAGGCAAAATCTTGGGCGAAGCCTGTTGCGATTAAAAGCTCCGCTGGGGGTGTATGCCATCACGGGGAACCATGAGCATATCGGAGGCGTGTCGCGCACCGTGGAATACTTGTCATCACATGGGTTGACCTTTTTGCGCGACACTGCGATATTGGTACACAACTCGTTTTACATTGTGGGGCGCGAGGACAGGGACGTAAGACGCTCTTCCGGTCGGGATCGTCGGTCGATGGAGGAGTTAATGCATCACGTGGATCGATCGAAACCGGTTATATTACTGGACCATCAGCCATATAACTTACAGGAGGCCGTGGAGGCAGGCGTGGATTTACAGTTGTCGGGGCATACGCATCACGGCCAGTTATGGCCATTTGGATATGTGACCCAACGAATATTTGAAGTAAGTAGGGGGTATCTCAAAAGAGCGGAAACACATTTTTACGTCAGCACCGGTTTCGGGACATGGGGGCCCCCTGTACGGACAGGTAACAGGCCTGAAATAGTGGTATTCGATCTGGTTTTTGACAAGTAATTTTTAGGTTAAGGTCGCCGCAACGTATCCGCATCTTCGTGCTGCAACAGTTTTTTTAAGCGTTCGATCTGTGCTTGCTTGTTAACCTCTCTTAGTTTTTGTGCGGTTTGTGTAAAGTATTGATGCTTGCGGATAAAAGAGAGCTGCATTTTATTCCAGTTGTCGTAGTTGTCTATCATGCGACGTTCCTTTAGTTCCTGGTACAAAGTATTCGAAACGGGGATAAAATCGGTACGGCCCAAATAGTCCAGGTCCGAATCGCACATAACCTGTTCCAATTTGTCTTTGGGATCTGGCGGGAGCTTGGTGGCCATAATAAGACGGCAGACGGTATTTATATGTTCCGGCGAAAAACTGTGCTCTTCCAACATATCCCGCGCAATTCGGGTGCCGTGCATTTCATGATCGTGATAACCTATCATGTGCCCGCTGTCGTGGAAAAGGCCGGCCAGTTTCAACAATAATATCTCTTCGTCGTTGGCACCCTCGGCCCAGCCGATCAGTTCCGCTTCGGTAACTACGTCAATGGTGTGTTTCACGCTGTGGTAGTAAAGATTGTCAGGCAAAAGCTGTTCCAGCCGGTCCAGCATTATTTCCTGGATATCCATAAATTGTATGTGCCCATATTTGGTCTTAAACGCGCGGTTGGGAAGCGTTGGGTCTGTTTTATCTGCCAATTCGGGGAGGATGCCTTTAAAAAGGAACATTTCCATTTGTCCTTTATACTTAACGGGCAATTGTCCCAGGGGAGAGAACTCAAAAAATTCCTTCACCATTTCGCCCGTCATTACCGACAAATTGATTTGTCCACGACTGCACGTCCGCCCTAGTCTATAAGCTATGTTTACGCTTTCTCCCAGTAGCGCGAAGGGGTTGTTTTTCTTTCCGGTCGGTTCGGCGGTTACGGGGCCGGTGTGGATGCCTATACTAAGTTCCCAAAAAGGTTTGCCGTGGTTCAGCGACAACGAACAGGAATGGACGGCCTTTTGCATTTCCATTGCCGCGTTTACCGCGTCGATAGGATTGGTATGGTTCTCTGTATCGATACCGGCAGCAAACAAAAACGAATCGCCGATGGTTTTTATGCTTATACAGTTGTATTTCTTGGCAATGAGATGAAGCGTCATGTGGATCTCGTCCAGCATGTCGACAAGGTCGGTCGATTTGGGATGATCGTGCAATTTGGAAAAGCCGCGGACCGACACGTATAACAACGAGACCATGGGAATGCGTCGCATGTTGCGGCGTCCCATTTTTTTACGGCCAATTTCCTCCGGCGCGTACAATTGCAATAAGTTATGGTACCTGTTGCTTTGCTCCTGGATCCCTTCGTACCGGCCAATCAACTCTTTGATCTGTTGGTTGAGCTCCTGGTTACGGTTCGCTAACTTGGTAATGCGTGAGATATAGTCGTTGATGTTCTCCATTCATTAGATTTTCTTAGCGGTGATAAAAAAGTGGATATTTAGGAAATATTGGTTTAAATTGTACGAATCGATTTTCTTTCAGGAACCGCGTTGATGGCACCCTCTGGCTACATTGGTTTCGGACAACGTATCTTTTTTTCAATCCTAACATTCTAAGAACCTTTGTGTTGCTTGGTCATTTTCTTGTGATAAATGGTACAATAAATTACAAATAAAATTATAACATGAAAATAGTTAAAGTTGTTTTGTCTGGATTTATGCTGGGGGCGGTGTTGCCCATGCTTGCCCAGAATCCGAAAGTGACATCGTTATGGGCAACCGACAAGGTTTTCGATGTCCCCGAATCGGCGCTTTATGCTCATACGGAGAAATTGATATTTGTTTCAAATATTTCGGGAAATCCTACGGATAAAGACGGAAATGGGTTTATCTCCACGTTATCTCCAACGGGCAAAGTGTTTAATTTAAAGTGGATTGAAGGGTTAAACGCACCCAAGGGGATGGTGTTGGTTGGAAAGTCGTTGTTTGTATCGGATATTGACGAATTGGTGGAAATTGACATCGACGGGCGCAAAATCGTGCAACGTTACCAGGCTGCCCAGGGTAAATTCCTTAACGATGTGGCCGCCACATCCGATGGGGCAGTATATGTGTCGGATACGGACGATCAATCCATTTATCAGTTAAAAAATGGCATATTTACCAAATGGCTTTCTTCCGATGCGTTGGCCGGTGTGAATGGATTGGCCGTGGAAGGCGACACTTTGTTTGCCGGTACTCCCAAGGGGATTGTGTCCATTACATTGCCCGGTATGGAGGTGTCCGTTTGGGCCGGAAATACCGGTCGTATCGACGGATTGGCCTGGAATGGCTCCGGTGCATTTTTGTATTCCGATTGGCAGGGGAAAACATATTGGGTGCAAAAAGGACAGAAGCCCATTATGGTCCTTAATACCACTGCAGATAAAGTCAACGCCGCCGATATCGGTTTCAATAAAGAAAAGGGTATCCTTTACGTCCCTTCGTTTTTCGATAATCGGGTGATGGCTTATAAAGTGGAACACTAGTAGCTGCAAATCGGAGCCGCCCAGGGAGCATCCCGGAACGGCTTTTTAATTATTTGGTAAACGGGTCTAGTCCAAAGATGCCAATGCTTACATGTTATTCCGTTACATGTAAGCATTCTTTTTTGCGGTATCTTCCTGGTACCTGGATCATCCGGACACATTGTGAAAATGCATGGGACTTTGGGCCGATCCCTTATTTCAGGGCCGTGATCATTTTGTAGTAAGCACCCTTTTTCTGTAACAATTCATCTTTCGGGCCAAATTCAACCAACCGGGAGTTCTCAAGCACGGCGATTTTATCGGCCAGGTTGATGGTGCTTAACCTATGGCTGACAATGAAAGCGGTCCGTCCTTGCACAATCTCGCGGAAATGGCCGATTAAACGGGCTTCGGTAAATGCGTCGAGGCTGGCGGTTGGCTCGTCGAGGATAATGACCTGTGCGTTGTTAAAGAACGATCGTGCCAACGCCATACGCTGCCATTCGCCCTGGCTCAATTCTTCGCTGCCTTGGAACAGGTTTCCCAGCGTCGTTGAGTAACCTTGTTTCAGACCCGATATCAGGTCGTGCACGCCTGCCTCGTTGGCTGCTTTTTCAACCCCCGGGTCATCCACCGATTTGTTGACGTTGCCAAGCCAGATATTTTCACGTGCCGATGTATTGTAAAGCATGAAATCCTGAAATATCACGCTCATGTTCTCGGCCAATGATGCTTGGCTGATGGAGGACAAATCGGTTTGGTCGATGAGGATTTTGCCTTGGGTCGGGGCGTACAAACCGGCCAGCAATTTCACCAATGTGGTTTTCCCGGCACCGTTAGCCCCGACCAATGCAATGGTTTCGCCCGGTTGCACGTCAAAAGTAATATTGTCGAGTGTCCAGCGCGGGTTATGCGGGTAGCGGAACGATACGTTTTGGAAGTGGATGCCGCGGATGATCTTTTCGGGAAAGGCCGAAGGCTTTTGTGCTGTCGGTTGTGTTCCTCCAGTCTCTATCCCGATCAATTCTATGAAATTGCGTACGAACAGGCTGTCCTCGTACAACGAGGAGATGCGCGACAGCAGATCCTGAAAGTAGCCATAACCCCGCTGGAGCGCCAAGAAATACATGATCATTGTCCCTTGCGTGATATGGCCTTTAATGGTGTCGACGACAATAATGCCATAAAAAAATACGATGGCGAATGCGGTGAGCAGCTGTGTGCCCACTTCACCTTTGGTTTTTCTGACGAGTAACAGCATCTGCTTGTGACGCAACGCCAAACGCAATTTCTCGAACCGGCTTCTGAATACGTCGCCAAGGTTGAACACACGCAGTTCTTTGGCGTAATCGCGCGTGGTGAGAAGCCGGTTATAATAAGCGACCCTGCGTTCGTCCTCGGTTTGGCTACGATGGAGCCGGAACATCCGTCGCGAAAAGAGCATCCGTTGGTAAACGGAAGGGAAAAGGATGAGCATGAGCAGGCCTGCCATCCACCAGTTGAGCGATAAGAGCATGCCTCCGAGTAGCAACATGGTCACGGTGCTTTGCAAAAGACCTATCAACCCGAAAAAGATCCGTGAGGGACGGTAATTGGCGTCGCTAATGGCCCTGAAATAGACGTCCTGGTAATCGGGATCTTCAAAAAACGAGTAACTGATGCGGGTGGTTTTGTTGTGGATGAGGTTTTGCACCAGATCGTTGACTTTGTGCGATTGCTTTTCACGTGCCAATACGCCAAACGAGCTGGCCAAACTGTTTGTCAGGAATAGGGCTCCCGCAAATGCGATCAACCAAATGGCATCGTCAAATTGTCTTTGGCCAACGGGCTGTTGCACAATGATGCCCACTTCGTCGATCAACCATTTGATCAGGAAAAGAACCACGAGCGGAATAGCCCCGCGCAACAACACGATGCCTGTGTTTACCATGCTCCATTTGGGAGAACTTTGCCACACCAACCGCAGGGAGTAGATGAGGAATTTGAAACCTTGGCGCGAGGATCGTTTCACTTTGTTAAGGGGCTTTGAGCGGTGTTTGATGGGAAATTAAGGGTTGCAAGCGTAAAAATATCATTTATTATCCAAAAGGGAGACGTAGGTTTGAAATTCGGTTGGAAAATATGGTCCGTGCGCAACCAAGGTTGTTGTTTCTGCGTCATACCGTCCAAATGCAGGTTAAGAAAAGCAACATGGTGTATGTATTGATTCGGGTTGCCAAATGGGTTAAATTCACGGTCATAAACTATTGAAAAACGCTCAGTTTGGTGAAGCTTGTATCGGAACAGATGATTAAGGATTGCCAGCAAGGCAAACGGCAAGCACAGAGGGCTATATATGAGTTACTGGCCCCTAAAATGTATGCTGTCTGTCTGAGGTATACCCATAACCAGGCTGAGGCGGAGGATTGCTTGCAAGATGGTTTTGTAAAGGTTTTCAACCGGATAGGTGATTTTAGGTTTGAGGGAGTTTTCGAAGGGTGGGTTAGGCGGATCATTGTGAATACGGTGATCGAGCAGTTCAGAAAAAAGCCGCAGGTGAGGGGATACGACGCATTGGAAAATTTATCCGATGAACCTTTGCACGAGGATATGGACGTGGGGGGCCTCAACGCTGCTTTTCTACTAGAGTTGGTACGTGAGTTGCCGCCCCAATACCAAATCGTTTTTTCATTGTACGCCATCGAAGGGTATCCGCACGAAGAGATTGCACAAAAGTTGGGGATCAATGTGGGTACCAGCAAGTCAAATCTATCAAGGGCACGTAAATGGCTCCAGCAACGATTGGCTATGGTTCAGAAATTAGACAATAAAATATATGCAAGCACAGCATCCGATAGATGAGCTTTTTCGGGACAACTTATCAGATTATGAAGTCGCGCCCGATGTAGCTTTGTGGGAACGCATCGAGAGCACCATGGATGGTCCCAAAAAAGATCGCGTATTTGCATTTAAGCCATTTTGGATGATGGCGGCCGGGGTCGCATTGGTCATCTCCTTGGGCGGACTGGTTTATTTGTGGCAATCCGGCAAGCATCAGCCATTTGCTCATTTGCCGGTTGTTACCGGCAATTCCCCGTCGTTGGCCGGTGAAACCCTATCTGCGGAACAGCCAGTGGTTGCGGATATCAGGACCGGGGATTTGGGAGCGCCGTCCGATATCGGCCATGTAAATAAAGGCTTAAATGGGGGCAAACAAGGAGAACCGGCGACGTTCATCGGTCTCGATGGAATCGGTGCAACAGAGGGCCGAAAAACAACAGGTATGGCGTTGGCGGTAAATTTTAGGGAAAACGAAAGGGGGAGTATGGGTTCCGGCAAAGGTACTCCATTGTTGGACCCTATCTTCTCGAAAGGGATTGAGGTTGCAACGGTAGATGCGGGAGCCTTGTCCGTGATATCCGTGTATACACAGTCGTTTGTTCCCGAAGGTGAGTGGGACGATGTGCCATATTTTGCCGATACCCGCAAAACCAGAACCTTGGGGAATTCGGCCTGGGCCATCGGAGGGGTAGTCTCTCCGTCGCATTCGTTCCGTACGTTAAATGGGAGTAGCGAACTGCAATCCAATGTCAACGAAAGTGGGCTGTCGTCAATCAACGGTGGGCTAACCGTTAAAAAATTCCAGGGCAATAAATGGGTGTTCGAATCGGGTGTCATATACACGCGTGCAGGCCAGGAATTGAGGTATCCCGAAACGGGGACCATGGATGCGCCCAATGCAATCCAAACCGCAGTGACCAAAGCGGCCCAAAACGGAGTGATGGTACGCCAGAATTCTTTGGGGAAAATTGTGACAGGGAACCAGGACAACAGTCTTGACACAAGCAATGAGTCGTTTTTTTATACGACTTCCGATCAACTGCGTTCAAACAGTGACGTCATCACAACCGAAGATGGCCCCATCAAACAGGTCCTTGATTATTTAGAGGTTCCCTTGTCGGCAAGGTTCTATTTGTCCAGGCTCAAATTCGGGGCATTATCGTTTTCCGGAGGGGTGAGCGCCAATTTTTTGGTCGGTAATAAGGCTTTGCAAACCATAAACGGGAAAACGGAAAGCATCGGGCGTATGTCCAACATCCAGAACCTGTCGTTTAGCTCGCATGTGGGTGTTGGTTTCGATGTTCCTTTATCGACCAATCTGACCATAATGGTCGAGCCGGTGTTCAAATATTTCATTACTCCGGTCAATCATTCTTCAAGTTATGATTTCAGGCCGTATACCTTTGGCGTAAACACGGGATTGAACTACCGGTTTTAATGTGTTGTACTCGACGGAGGGAGTTGATGGTTGATGATGTTCCTGACGTTTAATGTCAATACTTTTTGACTGCGCGGTCCATCTCTTTTTTCGCGTCGTTCAGTTTGAGTGTTTCGCGTTTGTCGTGTTGCTTTTTACCGCGTGCGAGGGCAATCTCTACTTTGGCAAACCCGCGTTCGGTCAGGAATACCCGAAGCGTCACGATGGTCAGCCCCGATTCCCTGGTTTTGCGTTCTAGTTTGTTCAGCTCTTTCCGTTGCAACAACAGTTTCCGTTCGCGCAACGGCTGGTGGTTGTTGTAGGTGCCGTAAAAATATTCCGATACGTTCATGCCTTTGATGAACAACTCGTGGTTGCTGAAGTAGCAATAAGAATCGACCAATGAGGCTTTCCCCATCCGGATGCTTTTGATTTCGGTTCCTGCCAATTGGATTCCCGCCACATATTTTTCGATGATCTCAAAATCGAAAGTGGCCCTCTTGTTGCGAATATTTAGTTGTTGTGTCGACATGTGTTCGAGACGATTGCTGATTCGTGATAAGCCCCATGGCCACGCAACCATTTTTATGGCGGGGTGCCTTCCCAGTGGCACGGCGGCAAGGGATGTTGTTTCTTTTGTTCCGGGACTGCCGGAGAACGTTTTGTGTTCATTGCAATATGCCCAATGACGGATGGGTCCGATGCCAAACGCACCTGCCGATATGGAGGCAATGATGCTGCCGTCGTTTTACAAAAGGTTCCAAAAATAGGCAAAATCCGTTAGAAGAAAAAACCCGGCAACAGGTTGTGAAGCCGGGTTTTGGGTGTTTTTATTTGACGCGTCCCCTTAGCTGGATGGTTTGTCCGGTTTCAGGTTCGGTGCCTTTTTTGATATGATTGTATTTATATAACTTATTAAGCTTAACCCCATATTTGTGCGCCACGGCAAAAAGTGTTTCGTTTTCGCGCATGGTGTGGGTTTTGTGTTTGGGGTGCGCTTTGTTACGCTTGCTTTGGATATACAGATACTTGTGGTATTTAATGCTGGCTCCGGTTGGCAGATCGTTGTACCGGTAAATCTCCCATGTCTTCATGCCGAATTCTTCGCTAATCGACTCGAACGTATCGCCGGGACGCACCTCGACGTACCTCACGCCGTTGTTGTATTGCACGGCGTGCGTTTTGTTCAGGTCGATAATGAAGTCGTCGATGCGTTTGCGGCGGGTGGTGGTCTTTTTCACGCCAAACTCATCCGTTTCCAGCATGGTGTTGTCGACCAGTTCGTCAAAACGGGTCAGGTTGTGCGTCTCAATAAGGTTGATAAGCAGTTGCGCATAGTTGGGGTTGGTCGCGTAACCGGCTTTCTTCAGCCCGTGGGCCCATTCTTTGTAATCGGTGGTGGGTATGTCGAACAAAAAAACGTATCGGTCGCGGGTCCTTAAAAAATCGCTATGGTCTTTAAACGAATCGTAGGCTGACTCATATTTTCTGAAACATTCGTTTGGGGCGTCGTCGTCGAGGGTCACCGACGGGCCGTCCCATTCTTTGTGGCATTTGATGCCGAAATGGTTATTTGCCTCCACGGCCAGGCTACTGTTGCCATTGCCCGATTCTATCATGCCCTGCGCCAATGTAATGCTGGCCGGCACGCCCGACCGGCGCATTTCTTCAATGGCCCAGTCGCTGTATTTTTCGATGTATTCCTGAGGCGTGGTTTTTTTTGGGGGGGCAAACGACGTCCCGCCCAACCATGTGCCCGTCAAAGCAATCCATAAAACCAACGAATCGAAATTGCGCATCTTGCTTTATTTGTTACACGTTTGGTGCAAAGATAAAAAAATGGGTCAATGACACCGGCCTTTCGCTATTTTTAAAATGGGATGTATATTTGGTGGCTTGTTGTGCCAAAGCGGCAGGCGTTAAATTTTGATTGAATGTTAAAGCAAGAGCTTAAGATCCCATTTGAGGAAACCGCCGTACGGACGGAATTGTCTTCTACGGATAATATGTTGATCGAAAGGTCCATCGAAGCGCTGGAAAACGCCTATGCGCCATATTCGGAGTTTAGCGTCGGGGCGGCTTTGCTGCTGGACAACGGAAGCGTGGTGACGGGCAACAACCAGGAGAATGCCGCTTATCCGTCGGGCTTGTGTGCCGAACGGGTGGCGTTGTTTTATGCCAACGCCCAATACCCTCAGCACAAAATCGTGAAACTTGCCATTGCGGCGGCTAAGAACGGCCGTTTATGCGATTCCCCCATTACCCCGTGCGGTGCTTGCCGCCAGGTGATGCTGGAAAGCGAGCACCGTCAGAATCAACCTTACGAAGTAATTCTGGTCGGCAACGAAAAGGTGGTGAAAATTGGCGAAGCCCGTTATCTGCTTCCTTTTGCCTTTGATAGCGACAGTTTGTCCTGATCTCTCCACGGGCGGTTGTTTATTCGAACAGTCCTTCGTCGCGGATCAGCAACAGAATGGAGGATTGGGGCACAATGATGTATTTCTCCCGTTTGTATTCGATTTCGATGGCGTTGCTTTGCAGATAAACTGCCAGATCGCCCTCCTGGGGTTGCAGGGGGACATATTTCACATCGTCCTGTTTCGATTTCCACGGCTCGTCGCTTTCCGTGGCCATTGGGATCGGGTAGCCGGGCCCCACTTTCATGACGTAGCCGCTTAACACGCGTTCGTTCTCGGTGACCGTGGGGGGAAGGTATAGGCCTGTATTGGTTTTCTTCTGTGGTGTTTTGGGCTTGATCAATACCCTGTCGCCCACCATGATGAACCGTTGTAAATCTTTGTCGTCGATGCCTAACTGCATGGGAAAAAACAAATAATGTAGTGTGGGATGGATGGTAAAATTGGTGTTATTCGATCTCTTTTAAGATCTTTTCGACTTCGGCTTCGGTGTTGTGCAATTTCTCTTTGCACTGCTTGATCAATACCGATACCCGTTTCACTTTCTCCGAAAGGTCATCCACGTCCAACTCGTCCTGCTCTATTTGGCGTAAAATCGTTTCGATCTCTTTCATGGCCTCTGCATAGCCGAATGGTTTTTTGGTCATGACTTCACGTTTTTGATTGCCAAAGGTACGGTAAAATAGAACATGCTGCCTTTCCCTTCTTCACTTTCAACGCCGATGGAGCCTTTGTTGATCTCTACGAATTCTTTGCAAAGGATCAGGCCAAGCCCCGATCCCTTTTCGTTGAACGTGCCCAGTGTGCTGTAATTGGAGTCGATAAGAAACAGCTTGCCAATGTTGGCCTTGGCAATGCCCACGCCTGTGTCGGCCACGGAAACCAGCACATGGCCGTCTTGTTTTTTTGTGGTGACGGTGACGGTTGCCCCAACGGGCGAAAACTTAACGGCATTGCTGATCAGGTTGCGCAGAACAGTATTGAAGAGATTGACATCGGCGAAAGCCGTGAGGTTTTTTTCCAATTTCCCGTTGATCACAATGTCCTTTTCCTCGCCGCTTAACCTTAACAATGCAATAATGTTCTGGCACTGTATGCCCACGTCGATGTGTTGGGGCTGGTAGGGCGTGGTGCCCACCTGGGTGCGCGACCAAAGCAGGAGGTTGTCCACCAGGTTGTAAAGCTTTTTTGTGTTGTTATGGGCCATCTGTCCAAATTCGCCCAGTTTCTCGTAATGGCCGGCCTCGGCATGGAGCACGATCATTTCGGTAAATCCCATCAACGAATTGATCGGGCTTTTCAGGTCGTGTGAAATGATAGAGAAAAATTTGTCTTTGGTGGCGTTCAGGTGCGACAGCTCATTGTTCATCCGGGCCAGCTTCCTGCCTGCTGTTTGTTTGATCCTGAACGCGGCGAACAGTGCAATGGCAGTTACCGCCAGCACCACTATCACGACCAGGAAACTTTCCTTGGCCGTTTGCTGCGAGGCCAAACTTTTGGCCGCACTGTCGTTTTGTGCCTTCAGGGTTTTAATGATGTTTTCTTTGTTGATGGAGCGGTAAATGGCATCCATCCTTGCAATGTATTCGATGGTTTGCTCGTTCAGGACGGAATCCTTTATCAGCGCAAACTCATTCTTCGCTTTAAGGGCATTCACGTAATCGGCCCTTTGTTCGTAAGCCGAACTGAGGGTGTTGTAACACTTGGCCATCAGTTCCCTTTCGCCCAGTTCGCCGGCGGTCTGGGCGGCCTGCACCAGATAATCGTGTGCCGCGGCGGTGTTGCCAAGCGCCAGGAATACTTCGCCAAGGTTGAACCTTATGGCGGCCATCAGGGATACATCCTCTTTGTGCTTCATCAGTTCCAGTGCCTTCAGGTAATGTTTTACTGCCTGTTGCAGGCGTTTGTTCCGGAATTCTATTTGCCCAAGGTACAACTGGGTCGTGCAGATGGCCAGCGTGTCGCCCAGCTGCTCGCTTATTCTCAGGCTTTGCAGCGTCAGGTCAACGGCTTGGGGGGTATTGCCCATTTTCAGGAATGTTTCGCCCAAGTGTGCAAGGCAACTGCTGATGTGTGCTGAATCTTGCGACTCCCTGAAAATCGACAGCGCTTCCTTGAAAGCGTCGTGAGCTTTTTGGGTCTGGCCTACTTGCAGGTAAATGAGTCCCGCCTGATCATACGATGTGGCGATTAACCGTTTGTAGTTGTGTTTGATGGCCAGTTCGTTCACCAACAGTTGCAGCTCAATGGCTTTGGGATAGTTGGCAATTTGTGCGTACACTTCGCCTTTGCGCGACAAGGCTTCAAGGCGTAATGGTTCATTGAGATGTTTGACCGCAAAGTTGTGCGACAACTCAAAGTATTCGATCGCCTGGGGATAGTTGCGCATCAGCCAGTACGATTGGCCGATGCCGAGATAAACGTAGCCGGCCAGCGTATCGTGGGCCATTGTCCGTCCCAATGCCAGCGATCGCTCATAACTGCCGATGGCCTGTTTGTGCAGGCCTTTATGGGTCTGTACCCTTCCATCGATAAAGTGGATGAACGACAGTTGGGCAGAATCGGCTTTTTCTTTAAAGGTTTCTTGGCCCTGCGACAAGAAGGTGCCGGCCAGCAGGGGCATTTGCCAATCGATCGAGATCCCGATGCATTCAAGCATTTTTCCCACATCGTGCGATGTGTTTGCTTCACGGAAATATTGGGAGAGGCGTTGGGGGTCCCTTTTATCCGGTTGCAACGGTAAGGTTTTCCGGTGTGTGCCGGGCGAAACGGTTTGGGCCGTGCCGGCGACGGACATAAACAGTATCCACAGCAGGAGCGAAAAGGTTGGTTTGGCGTGCATTGAGAGTTTTCTTTTTGAAAAGGCGCTTAAATGTAGATAAAGTTTTTGTCAATGCCAATTGTCCGCGCACACGACCGAACAGGGTAATTATTTGATGTCGATGATGTTGCCGGTAATCTCTCCTTCGGATAGCCTGATGACGACTTTATCGTCTATTTTGACTTGTTTGGCCGATTTAACCGCCCTGCCGTTCAACAATGTGATGGAATAGCCCCGTTTCAGCAGCAGGATCGGGTCGTGCAGTGCGTTGGCCTGCAACAAAAAGCCAAGCTTACGTTGTTCGGCCCTGATGTATGATTTTACGGCTTTCCCGATGCTTTGCCCCGAATAGTCGAGCAGCATGGCATCGCGCCGGAACCGTCTGCCGGTGATGAACGAGAGCTTTTCGGCGTTTCGTGACAGCCGGTGCCGTTGTGCGGTCAGATATCTTAATCCGGCAAACGTACTTTTGTCGGCGTAGCGGCCCAGTCTGGCCTTCTGGTTATCAATGTGCCGCGAAACGGCGGGCTTTAGGCGCATTGACAGGGATGAGAACCGTTCGGTTTCCGTTTCAAGAAACCCTCGGGCCGATTGCAGGAGCGTGGTTTGTGACTCCCCGAGCCGGTAAACGAATTGCAGGTTGTGGTCAATGATGGCCTCGGCCACGGCCGTCGGGGTTTTCAGATGGCTGTGGGCCACCAGGTCGGCCACCGAAAAATCGCGTTCATGGCCGATTCCCGTGAATATGGGAAGCGGGAACTGTGCAATATTGAGCGCCAGCGGATAGGAGTCGAAACTCATTAAATCGGCCGTGGCACCGCCGCCGCGGACAATGACGACCAGATCGAAGAACTGTTCGTGGGTGTAAATTTTTTCCAGCGCATCGATGACCGAGGCTTCGGTTTGTTCGCCCTGCATGATGGCGGGAAATAGTTTGAGGTAGTATTTTACCCCATCTTTGTTTTTGGTCAATTGTTTCACAAAATCCTCATACCCTGCTGCCGACGGCGATGAGATGACGGCTACTTTTTGGATGACCAGGGGCAACTCCAGGTCTTTGTTCATCTCCAGCACCCCCTCTTCCTCCAATCGGGCAATGATCTGGCGCCGTTTTCTTTCAATGTCGCCCAGCGTAAACGATGGGTCAATGTCCTTGATGTTTAGGCTAAGCCCAAAAACTTCCTGGTATTCGATATGTCCTTTCACCAGGACTTTTATGCCCGATGTAAGCGGTTGGCGTGTGGTGGTTTCGAAATAGGGCTTGAGCAAGCGGTACGAATACGACCAGATATTGGCTTTCATCCTTGCGGTGATCTGGTTCGAACCGGGATCTTTCTCGATCAGCTCAAGGTAGCAGTGCCCGTTGCGATGCTCGCGCAGTTCGGCGATTTCGGCCACTACCCAATAGCTGTCGGGCATGGCTGTGGCCAAACTTTGTCGGACCATTGAGGCCAGTTGCGATAACGGAACCGGGGTGATTTCCATTTTATCTTTTTATTAGTTTGAAGGTCGATGTGTGGCTCCCATCCTCAACGTGCAACACGTAAAAGCCGTTGGCCAGCCGGTTAAGGTTTGCCAGGTGGATGTACGGTGCCGATGTGTGCTGTTTGGCCATTAACCGGCCGTGCAGGTCAAACAGCTGCACGGACCACGGGACCGTGGATTCGATGGGGGCGGTCCGTTCTATTAAGATCGACCCGCGAAACGGATTGCCCGAAACCACAAATCGTTGCGTCGCCTGATTGGCATATGCTTTTTCGAGCGCAAGGGCAAAGTTGGGAATCCCGTAGCCGGTCAAATTATTTGGGGATGAAGAGGTATGCCCGCTACGGCGTAAAATTTCGATTATTTGTTCCGATGTAAGCCAGGTGGCGCTTTGCCACAAGCAGGCGGTAAGGCCGGTCACGATAGGGGCGGCGAACGATGTGCCGCTTCCATAACGGATGCTTCCGTCGGTGCTTTGGATGGCGTTCAGGTACCCGAGGGCCATGATATCGGGTTTTATGCGGTTATCGGCCGTGGGGCCGACCGACGAAAAGGAAACGCGTGCCGAATCGGCGTCCATTGCCCCGACCGCCACAACGTTTTGGGCGTCGGCAGGCGTAAGTACATAACGCCAGCTCCTATTGCCTTCGTTCCCGGCGCTGTTAATGGCCACCATTCCTTTTTTGACTGCCATGTTGGCAGCGCGTGAAATACGGCTGCTTCCGTCAAGCGCCTGGTAATTGAGGTTCAACGATGGATTGTCGTAATACCCGTACCCCAGCGACGAGTTGATGATGTCCACGCCAACACTGTCGGCAAACTCGGCGGCGCACACCCAGTTATCGGCTTCTATGGGGTATTCGGAACCCACGTCTTCGGTGCGCAACAACCAAAACGAGGCATCGGGGGCGGTACCGATGTAGGTGCCGGGGGCATACCCGGCCATTATCGACAACACATACATGCCGTGCGTGTCGCTTGTGTACACATTGGTGCCGGGTTCTACAAAGTCCCTGGTGCCCAGGATCTGGTTGTTTTGGAAAAGATGCGCGAGCAATGCCAGCTCGTCGGCACGGTAAAACCCTGCATCGATGACGGCAATATGCAATCCGTCTCCTTTATAACCTTTTTGGTGTAGCACATGGCCGTTGACGGTGGCGATGTTTGGCCATGCGGCGCCGTAATCGATCTCGGTATTGCTTTTTAGTACGTTTTCGTTGGTTTTTTCGCTTTTGTCCACGGCGTCCGGTGAAAAGGGGCCGTACGTCAGTTGCACCGATTTCACAAAACCGAGTCGTGCAAGGGTATCCATCATGGACACATCGTTGGTTTTTACAATGGCGCCGTTCATCCATCTGGACAGATGGCGCACGTTCAACCCCATGTTTTTCAGACTGTCGGCATAAATTTTCAATACGGGCAGGTCGGTGCTGTCGATGGCGATTTGCTGGCGCAAGCGACGGACGATAGCCCGTTCCGAAAGAAACGTGCCTGGGTTCCGGAGGCTGTGCGGCGTGCCGTTTTTGTCGGTAAACTCCACAAAATAACCGTTGGTTTGGGCATTTGAAGGCCATGTGCCCAGAAGCAGCAGTGCCAAAAAAAGCCTTGTGCACAATGTGTACAAAGGCTTTTGGCTGGTTTGTATTTCCTTATCTGGCCGGTTCATTTTAGCGGAGCAACATCATGGCATCGGGGTCGTTGATCAGTTTTTCGGGATCGCGGAGCTTATCTTTGTTCTGCTCCCAGTTCTGGAGTTGTTCCTGCAACCGTTTGTCAATTGCATCGCTGTTCTTTAACGAGCCTTTTTCAAACTCCAGTTCGTAGTCGAATTTGCCGTCCTCCTTGTAAAACGTCCAGTTGCCGTTTTCGAGGCCGTCCTGGTAAAGGCCGTTTACTTCTTGCTTGCCGTTTTCAAAATAGTATTTGTACGGGCCGTGGGGGTTGTCGTTCCGGTTGCCCGATTCCATCTTTATTTTGCCCGATTCGTAGAACTGGAGCCACAGGCCCTCTTTTTTTCCGTCGGCCCATGTGACTTCTTCTGCTACGCGCCCGTTGGGATAAAAGATGGTGCTCTTGCCATGTTTTATCCCCATTTTGTATTGTTCTTTGGCCGATACGGCACCGGGAACCTCGCCGGAGGCATAATAGAACACCCATATGCTGTCTTTTTGGTTTTGGCGGTAAAGTCCGCGTGCGATCACGTTGCCGTTTTCGTTGAATATTTCGGCATTCCCCGTTTCGCCGGCCGTCCCATAGTCAATACGGACTTTTGTCTTTCCCGACGGGTAATAGCGGGTCATGATGCCGACCGGTTTATCGTCCCTGAACGTGGCATTGTAAGCCGGCCTTCCGTTTTGGTAGAATTTTTCCCAGGGTCCTTGTTTCAACCCCTTTGCGTCGGTATGGTTTAACTGTCCCTTGTTCGCAGCTTCCACCTTTTTTGAAGGAAGGGCGACGGGGTTCCCGAATATGTCGGTGCCTTGTGCCCGGGCCGACAGCGAGATGAATACGAAACAAACGGTGAGCAGATGCTTCATGGAAAATGATTTTGTGGTGCGTGTGGACAATCTTTAGGACAAACAATGTTCTTGTGTGGCTGTAAAAATAACAAAAAAGCTCTGCACGCCGAGGCTTGTTTGAAGGCTTGGCCGTCTTCGGGACAAAAGCCCGCCGTCTTTTACCCAAAAGCCTTCGGCCTTTCACTAAAAAGCCCGGCGGCTTTTTAGTGAAAGCCGCCGGGCTTTTAAAAATTGCCCGATAATCGTTTTTGAAAAGCCCGAGGGCTTTTCCCTTTTATTTGGCTTTTTCGTATTTAAGTGTCGAAAGCATTTCTCTTAAGTCGATGCCGGGACGGAAAGCAACCTTGCCGCCATTGATCAGCGAGGCGTTGAATTTCTCGGCCGTTTCGGCACCATCGCTGGTGAGGGTGATTTGGAACGATCCAAAGTCGCCGAAGCGAACTATTTCGCCGTTGCTCAAATGGCGTTTCAGTATCTTGGTCAGGTCGTTCAGTACCGCCAGCACATCGCTGTCGCTTACTGTGGTTGAGCCTTCGGCGATTTCCTTGCTGAGTTTTCGGAATGTCAGTTCGTCGCGGCTTTTGGCTTGTGCATAAAATTTTTTCGGGGCTTCGGGTGCGCCCGGGTTACCTCGTTGGGTAAGTACATAGGTTACTGCCATTGTTTTTTTCTTTTTAGTTAATAAATGGATTAGTTAGATTATCAGACTTTTTATTGTTGTTCGATTGCCGGCCGGTTTTGCTTTGTCATGTGTTACCAATGTGCGGTTTGGTTGTTGGACAGGTTGCCCGGAAACGTGAAGTTATATTTTTTATTTAATATAAAATGTTAGAAAACAAACAAATCCTTTCTGGTGAAAGATTTTTGCCTGTCAGGGATGGTAGTTTAATTGAAGGTCGTCCCAATAACGGGCAACGTAAAAGCTCCCATGGCTTTTAGGTCCCTCCCGGATAGGGGGATGGATGTTTTTTTACGGAGGACGTTCTGTACGTCAGGATAGGCCCCGCTTTTGGGGAATGGGAACGGTCAATCGCCGGAAGCGAATCAACCCTATTTGATGGCTGGGCTTAAGGGAAGTATAAAAAAAGGGCACCCGAAATACGGATGCCCTTTCCTGTTTTCCAATTCCCGATGTTGAAACCGGTTTATTACTTCACTTCTTCAAAATCTACATCGGTCACTTCATCGCTCTTGCCTTTGTTCGATCCGCCCTGGGCCTGATCTGCTTGGGCACCTGGTTGTTGTTGTCCCTGGGCCTGGCTGGCGTTGTACATTTCTTGCGAAGCGGCCTGGAACACCGAATTGAGTTCGGCCGTGGCAGTGTCGATGCCTGCAATGTCCTTGTTTTTGTGGGCCTCTTTCAGTTTTTCCAACGCAGTTTCGATGGGGCCTTTTTTATCGGCCGGAAGCTTGTCCCCAAATTCCTTCAGTTGTTTTTCGGTTTGGAAAATCAAACTGTCGGCGTGGTTCAGCTTATCGATGTCTTCTTTGGCCTTCTTATCGGCATCGGCGTTGGCGGAAGCCTCATCGCGCATGCGTTTGATCTCGGCGTCGGTCAATCCCGATGAGGCCTCGATACGGATGCTTTGTTCTTTGCCCGTGGCTTTGTCTTTGGCCGTGACGTGCAAAATACCGTTGGCGTCGATGTCGAAGATCACTTCGATTTGCGGCACGCCGCGGGGTGCCGGCGGGATACCGTTGAGGTGGAAACGCCCGATGGTTTTATTGTCGCGTGCCATGGGGCGTTCGCCTTGCAACACGTGGATTTCAACCGAAGGTTGGCTGTCCGACGCGGTGGTGAAGGTTTCCGATTTTTTGGTCGGGATGGTGGTGTTCGATTCGATCAAACGGGTCATAACACCGCCCATGGTTTCGATACCCAACGACAACGGGGTCACGTCCAGCAGCAATACGTCTTTTACCTCGCCGGTCAATACGCCGCCCTGGATCGCAGCGCCTACGGCTACCACCTCGTCGGGGTTCACGCCTTTCGACGGTTTTTTCCCGAAGAAGTCTTCCACGATTTTTTGGATGGCAGGGATACGGGTCGATCCGCCCACCAAAATCACTTCGTCAATGTCCGAAGGGGTCATGCCCGCATCTTTCAACGCCAGTTTGCAAGGTTCGAGCGTGCGCTGGATCAATCTGTCGGCCAATTGCTCGAACTGGGCACGGCTCAGCGTTTTTACCAGGTGCTTTGGAATACCGTCGACCGGCATGATGTACGGCAGGTTGATTTCGGTGCTGGTGGAGCTTGAGAGCTCTATTTTGGCTTTTTCGGCCGCATCTTTCAACCGTTGCAGTGCCATGGCGTCTTTGCGCAGGTCAATGCCTTCTTCTTTTTGGAATTCGCCGGCCAGCCAGTTGATGATCACGTCGTCGAAGTCGTCGCCGCCAAGGTGGGTGTCACCGTTGGTCGACTTTACCTCAAACACGCCGTCGCCCAATTCAAGGACGGAGATATCGAACGTACCGCCGCCAAGGTCAAATACGGCGATCTTCATGTCTTTGTGCATCTTGTCGAGGCCGTATGCCAATGCTGCGGCAGTAGGCTCGTTGATGATACGGCGCACTTTCAACCCTGAAATTTCGCCGGCCTCTTTGGTGGCCTGGCGTTGTGCGTCGTTGAAGTAAGCGGGCACGGTGATCACGGCTTCCGTTACTTCCTGCCCAAGGTAATCTTCGGCGGTTTTTTTCATTTTCTGGAGAACCATGGCCGATATCTCCTGGGGCGAGAACATACGGTCATCGATCTTTACACGCGGGGTATTGTTGTCGCCCTTTACGACAGAATAGGGCACACGTTTGATCTCGCCGGGGATTTCGTTCGAACGTTGTCCCCATGAACCGTTTGATCGAAAAAATGGTTTTGTGGGGATTGGTAATGGCCTGGCGTTTGGCCGGGTCACCTACTTTGCGTTCGCCGTTGTCTACAAAAGCCACGATCGAAGGTGTGGTACGTTTCCCTTCGCTGTTGGGGATGACGACCGGCTCGTTGCCTTCCATTACCGATACGCACGAGTTGGTGGTCCCAAGGTCGATACCTATTATTTTTGCCATTTCTGAAATAATTTTATTGCGTTTTAGATTTGTTTCGTTATCACACGATGGTGCTTTGGACAAAGGTTGTGCCACGGAAAAAAACAAGTGGCTTTGATGTAATTTTGGCAACCCGTGTGCTTGTTTTTATCTTTTGTTGGCTGACAGTCGTGACGATTTGTCAGATGATGGGTTGCTGATGGCAGCAGAAGGGACCGGTTTTCCTGCAACGTGTGTTTGTCTTTGGGATGGTTTGCCTTTATGAGGCGTTGATGCGTGTAGCGGCTTGTGCGGATATATATTATTTGCCTATTTTTGATGTCCGGCAAATACACCCCACAATGAAAAGGCAATGATTCGAGGGAATGTTGTATCTTCTGCCAGCTTAAACCATGCAGGGAACAGTTGTCTGGGCAAGCCCTGCCGGCATTGCACCTGTGGCGCGACCGCCCGTGCTGCCGTGAAAGCGACACTTTATAATGTGGTAAACCAATGTTCGACCATTCGGAAAAAGCAACCATTTTGCTGATCAACGTCGGTACGCCCGACAGCCCGTCCGTACCCGATGTGCGCCGTTATCTGGGACAGTTCCTCAATGACCCTCGGGTCATTGATTTGCCTTGGCTGGCACGGAAAATATTGGTGAACTGTATTATAGTCCCTTTCAGGGCCCCGAAGTCGGCCGCGTTGTACCGTCGTTTATGGACGGACCGCGGGTCGCCGCTTTTATTCCACACCCGGGCTTTTGCCAAAAGGTTGCAGTCCCGGTTAGGGGACGGGTTTCATGTGGAAGTGGGCATGAGGTACGGAAATCCCACCATTGCCGAAGCCATAGATAAAATACTAAAGGGCGGTTATCGCCGTGTCGTCGTGGCGCCCATGTTCCCGCACTACGCATCGTCGACCACGGGTACAGCCGTAGCTGCGGTGATGGATGAATTCGCTAAACGGGATGTGGTGCCCGATATCCGGTTTTTGGGCCAGTTCTTTGAGCATCCCACGTACCTGGGGGCGTTTGCTGACCGCATCCGTCAGGCCGGTTATCGGGAATACGACCATGTATTGTTCTCGTACCATGGGTTGCCCAAACGGCACGTAGAACGTACACATCGCGCACAAACGTGCGCACAACTGGGATGTGTAAGCCATTACGGTGCGGATAACCGTTTTTGCTACCATGCGGCGTGCCACCGGACCACAGAATTGCTGGCCGGTATACTGGATCTGCCACAAGGGACCTACACCACGGCCTTTCAATCGCGTTTGGGCAAAGGATGGTTGGAACCTTTTTCGGACGACGCGGTGAAACGGCTGGCCAAGCAAGGAACAAGACGTTTGTTGGTGGTAAGCCCCGCTTTTGTGGCCGATTGCCTCGAAACCGTTGTGGAGATCGGTTACGAATATGATGGACTTTTCAGAAACAACGGAGGCGAAAAGCTATCTCTGGTGGAAAGCCTGAACGATTTTCCACAATGGGTGGATGGTTTTGCGGGGATTTTGGGAGAGCCTCTATCGCTGACCTAGATCTTCTGCAATGTTTCGTCCCTGTTTAATACGGTCGGCCATCCCGATGCCGTCGCGTAAATTGCCCCCGATGACCAGCCCCGGATAGTTGTTTTCGATGGCCGATACGGCCAGTAGCCGTTGCTCCGTCGATGCCCCGTATTGGGGAATGGCATGATGGTATCTGAAAATCCTGGCAACGGACGGATTGAAACAGGGAATATCCAACATATCCGTCAGCTCTTTTTCCACCAGTTGCATAATGGCTTCGTCGGTCATGCCGAAAATGGCCGGTTGCCGCATGCCGCCCAAAAATACCGACAGCAGGGCTCCTCCTTTGGGGGCACGGTTTTCGAAAAACGACGAGGTGAAAAGCGCACCCAGTATGTCACGTTTTTCACGGGAAGGCACCAACCCTCCAAACGCATTGATGGGAATGCCCTGCCAGTGTTCGAACCCAAGGATGACCTGCACAACCTTGGCGTATACCAGTTCGTCGAAAGGTTGGAGCAGCATCGGGTCGGTAAACGGTAGCAGGTCCGGTAACGAGTGTGCCCCGCTCGTTGTCACCAACCACGGGGCATCGATGTGGATGGGCAAACCGTTCCCATGGCCTTTGACAATGTAACGAAGGCTCCCGTCGGTGTTTGCGGCGCAATCGACCGATATGCCGTGGCATCCTAAAACAAGGTTGTCTTTTCCAATGCGTTCAACCATTGCGCCAATAAGGCTTCCCAGTCCGTTTTTTGCCGAAAACACTTCGCGGGTGGCCAGTTTGTCCCTTTCGGATTTGGGCTGTTTGTGCCTGGCAATGGCCCCGCGGATGAAACTGCCATGGTTTTGCTCCAGATTATACAGTTTGGGAAGGGCGAACCTGGGGACCAAATATCCGGCATCACCGGCATAAACACCTGCGACAAACGGATCAACGGCATAATCGAGGAAGCTTTTGCCCAACCGGCGGAGCACCAATCGGTCGAGGGTTTCGTTGGGGTCGGTGCCTTTTTTTTGCCAGGGCTCGGCAAAAAGCCTGAGCTTATCTTTTGCCGCAAACAGCGGGGTGCGTACATATTCCCATAATCCCGACGGCAGAGGCTCCCATTGTTTTCCTTTCCATATCCAGCGGCTTTTGGCGGCGGGGTTGGCCGTTTCCAATTCGCACAGGCCTTCCAGTTCCCGGAAAAGCTCCACGGTTTCGGGATTCCCCAGCACGCCTGTGTTTGGGCCCGATTCGAACACAAATCCCTTTTCCCTGTGTGTCTGGATTACTCCTCCCGCTTGGGGAAGTATATCGAGCACGCTTACATCGAAGCCTTGTTTTTTTAAGTAGAATGCGGTCGTCAAACCGGTTAGGCCGGCACCGATGATAATGGCTTTACGTTCTTTCGGGGGCATATCGGGCATGTGGGTGTCAATTTGGGCGATGGGCCGTTTTGTGTGGTAAAATTAATGCGTCATACCGATTTTGAATACATATTCGTCCCGTTTGCCAGCATGGGATCGAGCGATGAGGCGATGTTACGGATGAAAAAACGCCCGAGTTCGCTTACGGTCACGCCTTGTGCGTCGATCGAAAGCAACCCGTCGTCCGCCATGCCGGAGAAACGGGCCATGTCAAAGCCGACCGCCTCTTTTACCTGCCATGGCGAAATACCATATGTCGTTCCTATTTTGTCCCATTGTAACAGACGGTTGCACATGAGCTGGTCAATGACATCGCGGATGATCTTTTGTTGCTCGTTGACCACCGCTCCTTTCTCGACGGCGAATTGGCCTAAACCAATTGCCTGGATGTAGGTTTCTACGCTTTTGGTGTTTTGGGCATAGCCTCCTGTCATCTGGCCAATGCCCGACACGCCGAAAGCATAGACTTGTCCGGTAGTACGGCGGGTGCAATAGCCCTGGAAATTACGGTGCAGCTCGTTGTCGGCCAGGGCCAGGGCCAGTTCGTCGGTCGCTTTGGCATAATGGTCCATGCCCACCACCGTGTAACCTGCGTTTACCATCATCAGGTACGATTCTTCGAACATCTGCATTTTCGTTTCGGGCAATGGCAATCCCATTTTTTCCAATGCCTGCATGTGGTTTTTCACCCAGGGCACGTGGGCGTACGAAAATGTCACGACGCGATCGGGGTTCAGTTCAATGGCTTTGGCCATTGATGACAGAAAACTTTGGGGCGTCTGGTAAGGTAACCCGTAAATAAAGTCGAGGTTTATGCCTCCTTCTGGCTGCAATGACTTGAAAATGCGGGTGATCTGGTCCACTGGCATGCGCGACGGTTCGCGGTTCACGGCTTTTAGTACACTGGCATCGAAATCCTGTATCCCAAGGCTGATGCGGTTGAAACCTCCTTGCACCAGTTTTTCGATGGTGTCGGGGTATAAATGTGCCGGATGGCATTCAATGGCGATTTCGGGTTTGTCGATGAACCGAAAATTATCGAAGATCAAACGGTTGATTTCCATTAACATTTCGACCGGAATGGCATTTGGGGTCCCTCCTCCATAGTGGATTTGCGACACTTTCCGGTTGCCATCGAGACGGTCTTTCACCATTAAAATCTCTTTTTTGATTGCCTCCACATATTCGGTCACAGTTTGGGGCCGGCTCAGCCGCATGGAATTGCACCCGCAATAGAAGCAGATTTTATGGCAAAACGGAATGTGGATGTAAATGGAGATGTTGGACGGCGAAAGTGTGTTCGATTCATCCAGAAGCCGTATGTATGCGTCATTGTCCATGGCCTTAAAATGGTTGGCCGGCGGATAACTGGTGTAACGCGGAAGGGCTTGGTTGTATTTATCGAGCAAGTTCTTGGGAACTTTCATCTTTTGGGCGGATTTCGTTGTACAACAGTGGAATAAACATAAACACCATGGCGGCGATGGCTGCTTCGGCGATAAAAAGTCCCTGGTAACCAAACGTATCGGCGAATTTGCCGCTTAAAACGGCAATCACGAGGCTACTTAGGTGGGTCACCACTATCTGGATGGTAAAATCGGTTCCTTCGCGGCCCTTGCGCACCACATCCATCGAGATGGTGTAAATAAGCACGGAACAAAGCCCGTATGTGCCCCAGAGCATAAACGTCCCGGCGTATAGAAGCGTATTGGTCACGTCCGTTAGCCCCATCCATACAAACAGCATCATGGTGACAAAGCCCATAAAGCTGAAAAGGTACATGCAAAACCTGCGTCCCAGCTTATTGATGAGATGTCCGGCGGCCAATGCGCTCAATGCACCCACGGCTGTGCCGTAAATGCCGGAAATAGTGCCGATTTGCCTGATGTTGTATCCGTGGTCTACAAAAAACGGCTTGAGCATGGCCAGGGTGCCGATCAGCCCCGAATAATAAAAAAAGAGAAGGATTAGCCGTTTCCACATGCCTTTTTGCACGAAAAACAACCCAATGTCCTTAAAACTTGCGGGTGTGTGCCGCGATATGTCTGCGGGAGGCATTTCGGTTTTTTTCGTGTCGAAGAAATACAGCGGGACCAATGCCACCACCACAAACAGCGACAGGCAAAGCAACAGGCCGTTCCATCCAAAGTGGTGGTAGATCACCAACATCACCCCGCTACCGGTCAGCGTTCCCAGAAACGTGCCGGCACTTTGCATGCTGTTGCCAAAGCTGCGTTCATTTTTCTTTAATACCAGGATGGCAAAAGCGTCGGTGGCGATGTCCTGCGTGGCCGATGCCGTGAAGGCCACCAACATCATCACCACGATGGCCATGAAATCGGTTTTTAAATCAAGAAACCCTGTGCCGAGGATGATGGCGGCATAAAAGAGTTCCGAACCGACAATCCATCGTTTGTATTTACCAAGTGTCTGCCCGTGCTTGTCGATCATTGGCGCCCATAGCAGCTTCAGTATCCATGGGAGTTTTAGCAATTGTAAATAGCCAATGGATTCCAGTGAGTAGTTCTCTTGCCGCATGATAACGGGGACAATGGTCGAGAAAAAGCTCATGGGAATGCTTTGGGCCAGATAGAGCGAGAGCAGGGTGGAATATTTCTTCATGATACTATGGAATAGTGGGGCTGTCTTGAAAAAGCGTTTTTAACCATCACGCCGGACCCTGAAAAGATTGTTTGTGCTTGCATTTCCGTGATTTTTAAGGAACGTGTTTCGTGATGGTGGTTTGGCCGGGCAACAAACCGATCGGCGAAGAACCTTGCTTTTGGGACAGCCTCCCCTTGATTTTAAATGGTTACTACCAGATTGACGCCAAAAGTACGCGGTTTGCCCATTTGGACATATGATTTTCCCGATAACGGAAAATAAAAACCGTGGTAATCTTGTGCAGTCAGGTTTTTGCCCCAGATTTCAAGCTTTAGGTGCAGGGTTTGCAACGACAGTTTGCCGTTAAGCAGGCCGTAATAATCCTGATAGCCCTTGTTGTCGTCCGTCCAGTAAATCTTTCCCACGCCCTGATAGTTGCAGTTCACCAATATACCGGTGAAAAATTGCGTACGTAAGGGCAGGTGGTACGAGACCGAAGCCATGGCCGTGTTTTTCGGTACGAGCGGGAAATAGTTGCCTCCGTAATCGATGGCCTGGGATGGGTCCGCCAAATCCACCGTATCACGGTAATAGGTGTTGAAGCGGGCATCGGTCAATCCATAACTTAGAGCCAGATCCAATCCTGTGAGCGGACGTGCGTTTATTTCCACCTCAATGCCTTTGCTGTTCGATTCTCCTGCATTCTTCAACATGGTCCCCTTTTTACTGGGATATACGGGTTGTGTCACCTGTTGGTCTTTCCAGTCGATGTAAAATGCACAGAGTCCGATATTGAGTTTGTTGCCGAAGCCGCTTCCTTTAAAACCTACTTCATAATTCCAGCTATATTCGGGTAAAAACGTTTCGTCCTCAGTACGTTCGAACGATGTGTTGAAGCCGCCCGTTTTATAGCCCTTGGTCACTGTGGCATAGGTGTTGGCATTGGTCGCGAGCTGGTACGAAACCGCCAGTTTGGGCAATATCTGGTCGAAATTTAACGAATGGTCGAATTGGGCGGCCTTCTCGGGAACATTGTTTACCGTGCGGTTGTGGAGATAGTCCATTTCCTGCGTTTCACGGTCAATGCGTAGGCCGGCCGTCAGCGAAAGCCCGTCTAAAAGCAGGTCCGATATTTTGATCTCGGTGAATGCTGCCGTGCCGTAGGTCGGGTTGTCATAATATTTGGTGTAAGAATGTGCACCGTTGGTGGTCAGGTCCAGTTGGCTCAGGCTCCATTGCTTAAAGGCCCAGATTCCTGCCAGCCAGCTGATCCGGTCAGTGAATTGCTGTTTGAGGATGATTTCCTGGGCCAGTACGTTTTGCTTCATATCCTGAGCGACGACGTAAGTGTTGGCTGCCGAGAAATCCTGGTCAATATCCTGGTAATCTTTTAAATATTGATGGCTGGTAACCCAACGAACCAGAGTGCCGTTGTGCCGGTAGGTCAACGTGAATGCGTTGCTCCATAAATCACGGTCATACCCGCTGGCATGGTTGTAGTTGATGGGCTTGGTCACACGTGTACTGTCCACGAATTCGGCATAAGGGTAACCCCCCTGGTTCAGCCTTTCCACCGAACTCATTAACGACAAATTTAATTTTTCGCCCAAATGCAACTTGTACTTGACGTGTCCGCCAAAACTTGTCGACTTGTCCACTTTATCGCCACTGTATTGGTTTACGAAATAACCGTCATTCTCGGTAAAGAAGCTGCTTATCGAAATGGCCGAATTACTTGTGACCGGGGCATAAACCGATGCCTGGGTGCGTTTGAGCCCATAATCGCCTCCGCCCAGTAAGATCCTGGCCGAAGGGATATTTCCCGGATTTTTTGTATATACATTGATAATGCCGCCCATGGTGTTACGGCCGTATAGAGTGCCTTGCGGACCGCGTATCACTTCGATGCGTTCGATATCGGAAAGTTCGAAATCGAAGGCTGCCTTCTCGAAATAGGGGACGTCGTCGACATACAAACCCACCGATGGGGAATTGATCTTAGAACCTACGCCGCGGATGTAAATGGGAGAGGTAAGCTTTGACCCATAGTCGGGCATGAATAGGTTGGGAACCAGTGCGGTGACATCTTTTACCGATGTCATCTCGCGGCTTTCCACCACGCTGGACCCCAAACTGGTGGCTGCTGCCGGGAGGTCTCTTAATTTTTCGGTGGTTTCTTTTATCGACAGCACGGTCACTTCGTCGAGGTTTATCTCTTTTATCCTGACCGTATCGCTCTCTGTCGGGATGTGTTGGGCACTGGCCATTGTAGAGATGGACAGGCCCAACAATATGGCAACGAATGGGTTTTCCATATTTGATTTTTATGGTTGATTTTGTGGTGGGGCAAAGATGTAGAAAGACTCGTATGTTGGACTGTAGTGGATACCAGACCCAACACCTTCGTTCATCTACAAGACCTTCTTGCGGGCAAGAGGATCTGTTCTTTTCAAAATCAAACCATTGGGGGCGCACGTTTGGGAAGCGACGCATCCCGCAACCTATCTTTTAAGGGAATGTTGGATGCGACAGGAAGCCTTGGGGGCGGTGAACAGACAATAGAGGGTAGTTGCCGGCAATGAACTTCGGTTGCCTGGTGGTTTTGTGTGTAGGTTTTGCGCCAGTTTGAATAATGGAACGTATTGCTGCTGCTAACCGATTCCGTTTTTTTAGTGTTTACATCGTAGGACAAAACCCTGGCCCCGTTTTCTTCCACGCCGATATCGTCACTTCTGTTGGTGATGACAAAGCTTACACCGTAACACAACAGAAACAACAGGTATGGGATCGGAGTGCTGAAAATACCTACTAGAAACATGCCGATTGGGTTATCAGTGACAAAGATATTAAAAGTCGTCCGAAAACCGAACATTTATTCTTGTCCGGTTTTGAAATCGCAAGGAAACGTGAAAAGGACATTGTCCGTTTGTTAATTCCCCGCTGTTTTTTCGGATTTCCATTTAATACTTAACTTTGCCGACCAATTAAATCTCAAAAAAATGTCGGTTGCACAAAACAGACCCCGTAAAGTCACCACCCATGCATTGATGGAGATGAAACACAGGGGCGAAAAAATAAGCATGTTAACGGCTTACGATTATTCGTTTGCACGTATCGTGAACCAAGCTGGTATCGATGCGATTTTGGTAGGCGACTCGGCCGCCAACGTGTTCGGGGGCTTTGAAACGACTTTGCCGATTACCCTCGATCAGATGATCTATCATGGGGCATCGGTGGTGCGTGCTGTTGACCGGGCATTGGTTGTGGTCGATATGCCTTTTGGTACTTATCAGGGAAATTCGAAAGAGGCCCTTAATTCTGCTATCCGCATCATGAAAGAGACAGGTGCCGATGCGGTGAAACTGGAAGGAGGCAACGAGATTTTGGAATCGGTCACACGAATCCTTTCTGCGGGGATTCCGGTAATGGGGCACCTTGGGCTAACCCCTCAGTCAATCAATAAGTTTGGGACTTATACGGTGCGTGCACGTTCGGAAGAAGAGGCCGGTAAGCTGGTGACGGATGCCCATTTGCTTGAGGAGGCGGGCTGTTTTGCGCTGGTGCTCGAAAAGATTCCGGCCGCTTTGGCCGAGAGGGTGGCCAAAGAATTGGTTATTCCGGTCATCGGCATTGGTGCGGGCAGAGGAGCCGATGGACAGGTATTGGTGTTGCACGACATGTTGGGCATCAATCATGGCTTTTCGCCTCGCTTTTTGCGCAGGTACCACAATTTATTTGATGAGATTACCGGGGCGGTGACCAATTACATCCATGATGTCAAGTCGCTCGATTTCCCCAACGAAAAGGAACAGTACTGATCGGACAATTATTAACTAACAAGCACACAAAAGTTTCGGATGAATAAACCCATTGTACTGTACGAGGACAACCACATCATAGCCATCAACAAAACCAACAGCGATTTGGTGCAGGGCGACAAATCGGGTGATGAGCCATTGAGTGACATGGTAAAAGCATACATAAAAGAAAAATACAATAAACCCGGGGATGTATTTTTGGGGGTGGTGCACCGTTTGGACCGTCCCGTAAGCGGTGTGGTGCTTTTTGCCCGTACCAGTAAGGCCGTCGCACGCTTGAACAAGATGTTTCTTGAAAAGCAGGTGAAAAAGACTTACTGGGCAGTGGTCAAGGAGCTTCCTCCGCAGGAAGAGGACACTTTGACGCACTACCTGCTGAAAGATTCGGAAAAAAATAAATCGAAAGCTTACGATAAGCCCAAGCATGGCGCCAAAGAAGCCATTTTGCACTATTTGCACGTGTCGAGTTCGGCCAACTACCATTTGTTGGAGGTTGATTTGCAAACGGGCCGTCACCACCAGATCCGATGTCAGTTGGCAAAAATTGGTTGTCCCATCCGTGGGGACTTAAAATATGGTTTTCCGCGTTCCAATGCCGATGGAGGCATCAGCCTGCATGCCCGGCGGATTGAGTTCGAACACCCGGTAACCCACGAACAGATAACCATTACTGCCAACCCGCCAAAGAACGATCCGCTTTGGGCTGAGTTTAAGAATGTGTATTCACCGCGATAATACAGAGAGGGAGATAGAACACCATGTTATCTCCCTTTTTTCTTACCAAAAGGAACGGAGAAGTATGGTAAGCTGGCGTTTATTGCCGATGGATTACCGGCGTTAAGCGATGGTTCTTTGCAAAGATAAAGAGAGTGATAAGGGCCGCCACTGATCGTTCCAATGGATATATCCCTGTTTCCTGCGCTTCTTTGGGATTCTGCCATATCAAGTCATCCGTTCGTGCACCTAAAATTGTGTCCTTGCAAACGGGGCTATGTCCTGTGTGCAGAATTCGCCTTTCAGATACTTAAAATACCCCGTCACGGCAATCATGGCCGCATTGTCGGTTGTATAAGCAAATTTTGGGATGAAGGTTGTCCAATGGTGTTTTTGGGACAGACGCTCTATTTCATTGCGTAAACCCGAATTGGCCGATACCCCGCCCGCCAGGGCAACGGTTTTAATGCCATGCGCCTTGGCTGCCAGTACCAGCTTATCCATCAGGATATCGATGATTGACTTTTGCAGCGATGCGCAAAGGTCGTTTTTGTTCTCTTCGATGAAATTGGGATTTCCCTTCAGATTGTCGCGCAAAAAATAAAGAAACGATGTCTTTAAACCGCTAAAACTGTAGTCGTACCCATCGATACGCGGCTTTGAAAACTGAAAGGCGTTGGCGTTTCCCTGGGCTGCCAGTTTATCGATCAGTGGACCGCCGGGATAGGGGAGTCCCATTACTTTGGCACATTTGTCGAATGCTTCGCCCGCCGCATCGTCAATGGTTTGTCCAATCACTTCCATCTGTGAATGATTGTGGACCAATACGATTTGGCTGTTGCCGCCCGAGACCAATAAACAAAGGAATGGAAACTTTGGTTGGTTGGTGTCTTCGGCATGCTCTTTGATGAAATGTGCCAGGATATGTGCCTGCAAGTGGTTGACTTCAATGAGCGGGATGTTTCTTGCCAGCGCAAAGGCTTTGGCAAACGATGTCCCCACCAGCAACGATCCCATCAGGCCTGGTCCACGGGTAAATGCCACGGCATTGATTTGTTCTTTTGTCACATGGGCATCTATCAACGCTTTGTCGACTACCGGGATAATGTTCTGCTGGTGTGCGCGCGAAGCCAGTTCGGGCACCACGCCGCCGTATGCTTCGTGTACTTTTTGGTTGGCCACTACGTTTGACAAGATAACATCGTTTTGGAAGACCGCGGCAGAGGTGTCGTCACATGACGATTCGATGGCTAAAATATAGGTGCTCATGGTCGGAGTGATCTCTTGGTATTGATTGTTTGCGAAACGCTGGCGACACGGTTTGGTTCGTCGGACGTCCTTAAGTTGGCAAAAGTATGCCGGATTGTATCCAAAACCTTAATGCCGTTGCTGTTGATGTTTATTATCTCTATTTTTGGCAAGATCAAACATGCGCAAAAATATCAAAAAAATATACAAGTTCGTCTTGTCCCTGCTGCTGGTCATCATCTTGTTGCCGGTAGGGGCGTCCTTATTGCTTTTGCTGCCATCGATACAAACCAGGATCGTACAGTTTGTCGCCCAACAGATGAGCGACAAATACCAAACGGAGATCTCCGTGTCGGGCGTATACGTCTCTCCGCTGGGGGGAGTGTCTGTGAACGATGTATTGGTAAAAGACCAATCGGGCGATTCACTTTTGTACGTTAGTCGGTTAAAAGGGTCGATTGCCTATATTTCCCTTCGTAAGCATCAGCTTTATTTCCGGTCGGTCAGGTTTGATGCCCCTAAAATCCATATTCATAAAACCGGTTCGATCTTTAATTATTCATTCCTTTTTGCCGGTTCTGACACCACGGAACAAGTATCGCCATGGGATATTCGTACGTCGGCGGTCGAACTGATCAACGGGACAATGGCCTGGAAATCGGACGATAGCGTGAATGTTTTTTCACGCATTGACATTCGTGATATCCGTGTGGACAAACTTAATTTGATGGCCAGAGAGATTTCTCTGGCTCCTGACTCACTGACCGCGACGCTGGAGCACCTTTCGTTTGTGGAGAAGTCGGGATTCGGGATCAAAGATGGGAGCTTCAGGGCTTACAAAACAGACCGGAGCATTGGTGTATCGGATTTCCACCTGCTTACCGGCCAGTCGGAAATAGTAGTGGATACCGCAATGGTCAAGTTTGATTCGATACCACAATTGGCCCACTTGGACAGCAACGTCAAGTTTAAACTTTTACTGGAGAAAGGATTGGTATCGCCTGCCGATTGGGCTTATTTTGCTTTTTGGGGCGACAGTATCAAAGCCCCGTTGTCATTGGCCGGTAAATTCTCTGGGTCATTGCCTAACTTAAAAGGCGATAGTGTGGTGTTTTCGTTTGGGCGTGAATCGTCCGTCGAAACCAACTTTAACCTGGTGGGGTTGCCTCGTGTCGAAGAAACGTTTTTGTTCCTCGATATTACCGATTTATCGACCAATGCCAGCGATCTTGGGTTGTTGCTCAGCGGGTTGCCCGGATCTAAAATCGATGCGTTGCCGGTATCTTTCAACCGTCTGGGCACCATCAAGTACAAGGGTAACTTTACCGGGTTCATCAACGATTTGGTGGCATATGGGCGGTTTACCACCCGTTTGGGGAACATCAGTACCGACATTGGTGTAAAGGTTACCGACCGGGTGACGTTTTCCGGAAGTTTTAAAACCGTGGGGTTCGATGTGGGGCGCATGCTCAATTTGCGTGAACATGTCGGGCGGGTTACCATGAACATGGAAGTGAACGGGAGCCATCAGAACAACCGTAGTTATTTCGCTTACCTGAAGGGAAAAATCGACTCGGTGAACGTACGTAACTACAAACTGCAGAATGTGCAACTGAACGGACTGTTCGCCAACCAGAAATTCGATGGACAGGTGCAGGTACACGATCCTATTGGACATTTGGATTTTACAGGGAACGTTGATCTTAGCGGAACCCTTCCCAATTTCAATTTTTTTGCCAAGGTTGACAATCTGAACCTGGGAAAACTTAATTTGTTGCCATCTTTGAATGACGCTTTTTTGTCGTTCGACATGGTCTCCAATTTCGATGGGGCCTCTCTCGATGACCTGGCTGGGTTCTTTAGGGTCGATGATGCGTTGCTGGCAAGTCCCGGCAGGGATATCCATGTCGATTCGCTGGTGGTAAGTGCCGAACGGTTTGAAGATAAAAAACGTTTGTTGGTGCGCAGCGACCTGTTGACGGTTGAGATCGACGGGCACTACAACCTTACACGTATCGGCAACGACTTGTCACAGTTGGTGGCATCTTACATCCCTTCCATCCAAAAAGGTAAATCGAAATATGTTGCATCGGGGTTAAACGACTTTAGTTTTCATGTCTACACCAATAAATTGGGGCAATTGCTCAATTTTATCGATCCGGAAATTGAATTGTCGCAAGGGGTGGTGTTCGAAGGACGTTTCACGAACGACAGAAACCAGCTGCTGATCGACGGGGAAGTCCCTTTTGCCAAGTACGGCATGGTCAAAACCGAGAATCTGGTGGTGAATGCTTTTTCGAACGAGAACCTGGCCCTGTCATTTCATGTGGATAATATGACGCTATGGAACAAGCTTGATCTGAGGAATTTTACGATACAACAACTGGCTAGTAACAACAAGTTGTCGACCAATGTGTTTTGGAATAACTGGGATGCACGGTCCAACAGCGGGGCCATTCTTACCAATACCCAATTTTCCCGAAGCGACTCGGCCCTGACGGCTGCCATAGACCTTGCAACCTCGCAAATAGTGGTGAACGATACGGTTTGGAATATCAATCCCGCAAAACTTATCGTCACCGATCAGGATTTTTCGATCGACAATTTTAGGATGTGGCATAACAACCAACAGATAGTGGTTAACGGCAAGGTAAGCAAACAGGGCAATGATGGGATAAATGGTTATATCCGTAATATTAACCTGGGGAATATATTAAGCAATGTCAAACTGGGGAGCATATCTATTGGTGGGATGCTCAATGCAGAGTTTCAGGCGCAAAACTTTTATTATACGCCTACGGTGGTCGGCGAAATTTCCATTGATGAATTTGAGTTCAACAAGCAACGTTTGGGCCGTTTTGTGGCATCGAGCGATTGGATGATGTCACAGAATGCTTTGGAGCTTGATATGTTGTTGGCCGAAGGGGGAAAGGAAAAAATAAAAGGCGGATGTAAATATTATATAGATACCCGTGAGGTCGACCTAAAAGCCAACGTGAACGAGTGCGAGATAGGTTTTTTGGAACTTTGGCTCAGTTCCATCGCCAAAAACATAAAGGGCACTACTTCGGGAACGATAAGCCTGGAAGGAAAAATCGATAATCCGGTTCTGACGGGACGTTTAAAGGTAAACGATGGACGGCTTGATATCGGGTTGCTCAAAACAACTTATTCGCTGACCGATTCGGTAATCCTGGAGCCTAACCGTATTGTGTTCCAAAATATGACTATCCGTGACAGGTATAACCATCGTGGTACGTTTAAGGGATACATTGCGCATACCAGCTTTTCTGGCATGACTTACCACATGACCGTGGATGTGAACAACATGTTGGTAATGGACACCAAGCTGAAGGACAATCCGATATACTATGGAACTGTTTTCGGCACAGGCACCATGAAAGTGACCGGCGTAGCAAGCCTTGTAAACATCGATATTGCGGGAAAATCAATGCCAAATACGCAATTTTACATCCCCGTTCAATCCGATTCGGAAGTGGGCAACAATGAATTCATTCGGTTTGCGTCAAGTAAGGCCGATACAGAAACAAACAAAGCACCAGCCCCTGATTACAAGATCGATTTAGCAGGTGTTGAAATGAACATGGACATCGAAATAACCCCTGATGCCAAAGTCCAGGTCATTTTTGACCAACGTGTGGGGGACATACTGAAAGGTTCGGGAACCGGCGACATCCAGATTAAGATGGACAAGTACAGCAATATCTCCATGTTCGGAAATATATTGATCGAGGAAGGGGATTATTTGTTCTCGTTCCAAAACGTGGTCAATAAAAAATTTGTCATCAACCGTGGTGGCACAATCCGTTGGGACGGAGATCCGTTTAATGCCCTTATCAATATCAACGCCATTTATAAACTGCGTGCCAGTTTGTCCGATCTGGTGGGATCGGCGGCGAGCGACAACAGTTCGTTGGCCGATCTGAAGAAGCGTATTCCCGTGGATTGCAGCCTTTACCTGACCGACAGGTTGATGCGCCCGTCCATCCGGTTTGGTATCGAAACGCCTACATTGGAACAAAGCTACAGTAGCTTGCTGAAAGAGTACATCCATACCGATGAGGAACTGAACCGTCAGGTACTGTCGTTGTTGGTGTTGAACCGCTTTTATTCGCCCGAGATGCAAAAAGGCACCGAACAAAGCTCGGATCGCGGCAGTACGAATGCGGCGTTGGTCACAACCACCGAAATGTTGTCGAACCAGTTTAGCAATTGGTTGTCACAAATCAATAACGACATCGACGTGGATGTCAACTACCGCCCCGGCGACGATATTTCGAAACGGGAGATCGAAGTGGCTTTGAGCACCCAGTTGTTCAACGACCGGGTGAGTATTAACACCAATGTGGGGTATGAAGAATATCAATCCACGGCCAAGGCGAGTTCTTTTATCGGCGATTTTGAGATGAACGTTAAGTTGAACTCTACAGGTACCGTTCGGGCACATGCTTACACGCGTACCAACAATGACATTATCTATACGTCCACGTCGCCGACCAAACAAGGAGTAGGAGTTTCTTTCCGCGAGGAGTTCAACACTTGGGATGAACTTTGGGCAAAATACTGGGCCATTATCCGTGGTGATGGGAAAAAGAAAAAGAAGACCAAGGAAGAGGGGGCGTCGCAAAACGGTGAGTAATATTGTTTGAAGAAGATGGCAAAGGGGAAAGGGATAAAAACACAAGAACAAAGAAGAATAGGCTTTTTACTTTGGTAATAACCTTAAATTAAATTTGAGCCTTTTTACTTTGGCACTGTTGTTGAACGGCTTCCTTACTTTTTTACTAACTTTACCAAGTTGAATCTAAATGGCCAAGGGCCAAAGTACGAGGAAGAAGCATTTGGGGTATGGTGGAGTGTTGATGAATTGACAGCCATGTGCTTATTTCTTTTGATGCAGAGGCTGGGGCTTCATGTCGAAAAATAGAATAAAAACAAGCCGTGAATAGGCATTATTCGCACAAGAGGATGATGAGTTCCGTCTGGCCTATGAAAAGCAAATTATGAACAGATGAGAAAGGACGATTATCGGAAATATGGGGTGCTGGGAACCATTACGTTCCACGGTGTATTGTTGATAATGTTGTTGTTGGTCGGATTTCAGGGGATGGAGCTGCCGGAAGAGGGCTTATTGGTCAATTTTGGCGATTCGGATACCGGATCGGGCCTGGTCGAGCCCATGGGGTCTGGTGCCGTTGCATCCATGGAAGAAGAGTCCACGCCCCCACCGGCAAGCCCGCCTCCCGCAAAGTCAAAGCCAGAGCCGGAGGAAGAATCTGTAAATACCCAGGATTTTGAAGAAGCTGCAGCGTTAAAAGAAGAGAAAAAGAAACAGAAAGAAAAGGTCAACAAGGAGAATGAAGCCAAACGTCAGGCCGATTTGGAAGCCAAGCGCTTGCGCGACGAAGAGATACGCCAGCAACGGGAAGCCGAGGAAGCAGAACGTAAACGTCAGGATGCACTGGCAAAACAAGCCGCTGCCGCACAGAGTGCCGTGAAGAATGCTTTTGCAGGCAAAGGGACCGGTACATCCACGTCAGAAGGAAATACAACAGGTTCGGGCAATCAGGGTAAGCTTACGGGAGATCCCAATTCCACCAACCGCGAAGGTTCCGGTACGGGATCGCGCGGCACAGGTACGGGAGGCCCCGGAGGAACCGGGTCGCGTGGTTCGGGATTTGATTTGAGCGGCCGTTCGTTGGTGGGCAAACTGAACGAACCGTCTTACCCGAAGGATGAATATGGGGTCGTTGTGGTTGAAATTACCGTGGATAGAAACGGTAACGTGATCAACGCAGTGCCCCAGCTAAAAGGGACGACGATCCAGGACAATGATTTATGGAGGGTTGCAACAGAAGCCGCCCGTAAGACCAAATTTAATGCAGATCCCAATGCCACGGCCAATCAAATAGGAAAAATTACTTACCACTTCAATATGGAATAATTACGAAGGGGAAGGTTTGCCGGGCTAAACGTTTTATCTTGTACGATCCTCAAATGGTCAAGAAAATGTGGAGGTTAGTAAACAACTTATTTGGGGTTCATATGTTTTTTCTATTTTTGCGTTGATTTCAAAAGTGACATGGTTGAGCTGAAATATGTACGAGCTGAAGGATTTGTGGAGAAACAAGTGGGCGATGAGCTCATATTGGTTCCGCTGGTCAATCAGGTAGCCAACATGAGCGAAGTGTTTACTTTTAACGAAGTGGGGGCTTTCATTTGGCATTGCTTAAAAACCCCATTGACCCTAAACCAGCTGGCGGAAAAAGTTGTTGAATCGTTTGAGGTGGAAAAGAGCATCGCCCTCAATGACGTAAAAATATTTTTGGAACAAACTCATGCAAAACACGTAGTAACGTTTGCATAAACATGATTGGCATTAAATGACTTCAAAGCTTAAAAAACAATATTTTGCACCATCTGTCGAATCCGTGAGGATTGATAGGGAGATTTCTTTATTGATGATGACCCAACCTCCTGCGAATCCTACTTCTTCTTCCGTTGAAGGAAATAATCAATTAAAATCCGTTTCGTCATCGCCGTTTGGTGGTGATAAACCCGATTATTCAGGTATGGCGCAATGAACGGGGAGGTGGTTGGCCCCGTGGAATATTTTACTCTGGCGGGGTTAAGATTAAAGCTGGGCCATATAGATGACGGCGTGCTTGTAAATAAGAATGCAGGTAGCCGTTATTTTTTTTATGAGGATGATTCATGCCTGGCCTGTTATGACGTTTTCTTCCGTGTGTTGTCCGTGGACCAATTCCCCCAAGGAGACGTATTGCTGACCGGTCGTCCGTGGGATGATATCGAAATGCCTTATTCCTGGGAAATTTTACAATTACCGCAGGGAGTTGGCATTCTTGTGCATTTTGATGGAAAATGTGATATTGAAACCGCATTGGTATCGATTGATCGGAAAGCCAGACAGGTGACGTATTATTTGCATCCGGCGAAATTGCCCGTGTGTTTTGATTTGTATGAAAATCCGTTGGGGGTATTGTTGTCGATTTATTTGGCGCACTTCCACAATGGGGTGGTGATACACGCATCGGGAGTGGATGATAAAGGCAAAGGATACCTGTTCACTGGAGTGTCGGGTATCGGAAAATCAACCATGGCCCGGATATGGGGAAATGGTGGGGCCACAGTGGTTAACGATGATAGGTTAATGCTGATGCCCGTAACAGATGGTTACAACATTGCTAATACACCCATGCCATATTATACGGATGTGCCGAAAGAAGCTCCGTTGACTGCGATTTTTTTACTGGCCCAGTCCAAAGATAACACCCTTGTACCAATAAAAGGAGCCAAAGCCATGGCCAAAGTAATGGCCAATTGCATGCAACACCTTCATACGCGTGAGACAGTAGGACATCATCTGGAAATCGTCCAGTCGATCATTGAAAAAGTCCCGGTGTTTGAACTTGCATTTAAGCCCGATGCCGATGTGGTACGATTGGTGAGGGGATATTTAGCTTAAAACAGATTGTTCGTGTCAAATGGAGAATCCGAACAGGTTGAAACTTCAGTATGTGTTAGGCACATTGGTGCGGGAGGGCACTACGGTAGAGGTCCCTGTGTTTGGCTATAGCATGTATCCGTGCTTGAAGCCCGGAGCAAGGGTAAGGGTTGAGCGAGTGTCGGTCCACGATGTCGCAGTTGGTGATATGGTATTTTTTATGGCAGGTAACCGATTGGTATTGCACCGGGTCATCAGGAAAAAAGAGAACTGTTTATGGTGTCGGGGAGATAGTTTGTTCACAATTGACCCATTGGTCACACAGAGTACAATTTGTGGGAGAGTGACGCACTGGTGCGAAAAGGAATGTTGGCATTCTGTAGAAACATTGAGGTTTCGGATCTTTAAAAAGATAACTACTTTGCTTTTTCCGTTGGGCAATGTTTGTTTTAGGGCAATGGTAATGGTAACGATAAGAAGCTCCCGGTTTTTGGCCCTTGTCTAAAATTGTATTGCAAATACTGTGTTGATGTTTTTTGTGTATCAGTTATTTAGTGATATTTCATTTTTATAGATCATTAACTCTTAAAAGTGCCTTTTGGATAATTTTTTTCAGATCTTTGTACCGTATTTATCGATGCGGGTAAGGGGGAGAGGATGCATGGAATCTGGTTTTAATGAAAAACTCAATATTCTTTTAGGAAAGAGACTGTGATTAAGGTCAATATAGTCGTCCCGGATTTGTAGATTTCATCAGACAGTAATTATTTTGCCATTGGAGACATTTCGACATTAAGTATGATTGTCGGATGGAAAGGCATGTTCCCAATGGATTAACTGATCTTAAAAATATTGAGCTATCTGTCACAAATTGGCATTGGTTCGTCAATACAAAGCTTTAATTAGGAACTTTATTGCCGATTTGAAGTATAAGCTGACGACGATAATTTTCTATGCATCATTTTCAGGACATTCTACGAAATGCGGACACAATATCCGTCGGGCATTTGGGATAACACATTATTGTGTTTTTGAGTAGTTTTTTCTGTAGATGTTTACCGTGTGAAATTTAAGGATTAGATAAAAACGTTTTGTATAAATAGCCATACATGGAAAAGTTAATGAGTAAAGTGTTGTTGGGAAGTACATTGTTTTTGCTGTTGTTTTCAGTAAATGCATTTTCGCAATACGCAAATCAAAAAACAGGAGATTTTGACACGAGCTCGAGCTGGGTCGGTAACTCCATACCTACAGAAACATGGAAAACCATTACAATCGTGGCGAATTCGACAATCACCAAAAACGGAAATTTTACATGGAACGGTGCCAATGTGGCCGTTAATGGAACTTTTATTGTTAATGGAGGTTTGACCGCAGGTTATGGGGGGTTGACCGTAAACGATACATTAATTGTTTCGGGGGCCTTTAACGGTAACTTAACTGCTAACTCAAATTCAGTAGTGAATGCTGGCAGTTTTTCCGGGGGAACGTTTGATGTGCAAAAAGGGGCTTTATTAACAGTAGGGTCTGAGGAATTAAGCGGAAGTTGTACCCTTACAAACCACTCTTATATCAGGAATGGAGGGACTGTTGTTATTTATGGAGATTTTAATCTTCAGTCGAATATTACGATTGAAGCAGGAGGGACGTTGATTATTCACGGTAGTTTTAATGCACTAGGTAACTGGGGTATGAATATTTCGGGAAATATAGTTGTTACAGGTAATTTTTCAGCAACGAATGGAACAATACAAAATAGCGGTAATGTGGTCATTGGAGGAGATTTTACGTTTGGAGGAGGAGGGTTTGGCGGAACCAACAGTGAAAACTTTTATATCGTAGATCCTGATGCCACAATTACACCTAGCAATTGGGGAACTAATAAATATGGTGACTTGGATGATTTTGTAGCCAATGAATCGGGCAACACAACACTTTATGATTTAGTCGTTGAGGAACTTGGACTTGTCACTATTACATATACGTGGACCGGGAGTGTTAGTAACAGTTGGGGGACTGTGGGCAACTGGAAAGAAGGGAAGATCCCAACATCAGGCACGAACGTGGCCATAAATAATGTCACCAGGGCCCCAATTGTAAGTGAGGGAACAGAAGCGGAAGCAAAGGCCATTACCATGGGGACAGGTGCCATATTAACATTAGATCCCGGTGCCCGGATGACGGTATCAGGAAATATAAGTAACACAGGGGCGACCATATTGTTAAAAAACACAGTGAGTAAGCCAACATCTTTTTTGACCAAGGGAACTATTTCTGCTCCCGTTACTGTGCAGTGGATTTATCCCAATGGCCGTTACATGTATGTGGGGCATAGTGTGGATGGTGTAACTTATGCAAATTATGATACCCCTACTGCGAATTCGTTTAACCTTTACCGCTATACGGGAACGGCATGGAGTGCCATTACTTCGTCTGCAGGTCTTGGTGGAACAGAAAATACGTTGGAAGGGTATACTGTAAAGTTTAATGAAACAGCGGATGTATCAGTGACATATAGTGGAACCCTGCGTACGGGTAATTACAGCAAGGCCATCAATGGCTGGAACTTGATTGCCAACCCATACCCGACTTACCTGGATTTGAAAAGCTCCGGATTGGTTTTGGGTAATTCGTTGTCCTCAGTATGGACGACGGCCAATGCTTCAGGTAAAACGGTTTATGCCACTTATAATATCGCATCGGCGCTGGGGGCCAACGGAGGGACACAGTACGTGGCTCCAGGCCAATCGTTTTGGGTCCGTAATTACAGTAGTTCTTCGTTGACGATTTCAAACACTGCCCGTGTCCATGCTACGGGCGTACTTAAATCTGCATCTGTATCCACTGATATTCTGCGTATAACGTTAACAGGAGGAAGTGATGAAGATGAAATGGTCCTGGCTTTTAGATCTTCGGGCAGCGATAGCTATTCAGAGGTGTATGACAGCGAAAAGCGTTTTTCTACCGGAACGGGAGAAGTATCGGTCTATTCGCAGAAGAGTGGAAAAAGTTTGATCATCAATGTTCTTCCTGATGAAAATCTGGAGTCGCAGAATATTTCTTTGTGGATGAACATTGGAACCCAAGTTGCAGGTACATATGTCATTAAAGCCGTAAATATTACGGAGTTCATGCCCGATATGGACGTATTCCTTTTAGATAAATCGACAGGAGAAACTACTAATTTGCGCGAGAAACCGGAATATACGTTTGATGCCGTGACGGGTTCAAGTCAAGATCGGTTTGAGCTTAGTTTTAAGGCCATTGAGAAGGTTCCCGATGTGACTACGGGCATAAACAATGGCACGACGAGTGACATTGTCATAACGGCTATGGGGGTTGGTAGTAAAACCATTGTAAAAGTGAAGGATGTGGCTTTTGCCGGTAAAGTGCACATAGAAGTGGTTGATGCGTCGGGTAAATTGGTTCAGGCAGTGGTGTCACAAACCGATCGCACTGAAATAAACGCGCCAAGCAATACTCCTTTTTACATGGTAAAGGTTGTTTATAACAATGTGGTGAAGAGCTTTAAGATCATGAATATAACAACAATACATTAAGTTGTTTTTGTGATACATGCAAACAGGGGCGTACCGTTAGCGGTACGCCTTTTTCTTTGTTATGCCGTCGTTCACCCCCAGTATACGTTGGTTTGTCAAAACATTGGGGAATAGGTTCCGATATTGGAAACATATAGAGAAGTCGATATGTATAAGGCCTACAGATTTACTATTTTTGCCCGGCTTTTGAAAAAAGTAGATCCCTCATTGGGTGACTCTATGCCTATTGGGAACTGCCATTGAACGAGAAAACGGATTAAATAACTGTATAACATGGAAAAGCTGTACTGCTTTAAACTGCAGGAAAATTGTGTGAATAGAAATGAATGGCTAAAAAACAGCTGTCTGCAATTATCTACAAAATTCGGATTGTTTCTCTTGTTGATATTTGTGGCCGTTTCAATGTTTGCACAAGAGGTAACCCAGTCATTTACAACAAATGGGACGTTTACTGTGCCTCAGGGGGTCACTTCTATTATGGTGGAAGCTTGGGGTGCCGGAGGAGGGGGAAGTACAAGAACAACTAATGGTGCTGGCGGCGGTGGCGGTGGTGGAGCTTATGTGAAAAGTTCTGTTACGGTAGTCCCAGGAGCTTCTTACAATATTGTTGTAGGTACCGGAGGAACAGCTGGTAATGCTGGAGGAAGTTCTTCTTTTAACACAACTTCTGTTATTGCGGTCGGAGGCAGTGGTGTCGCAAATAATACAGCTACTGGTGGAAATGGAGGAACCACTGTAGCTTCAACAGGTACAACAAAATATGCGGGTGGTAATGGAGGTACAGGTTCAACTGGTAACTATTCCGGTGGTGGTGGTGGTGGCGCAGGAAGTGAGGGTATTGGCGGAACTGCTTCTGGTCAAACTGCTGGGACGGGCGCAAACGAAAATGGTGGTAGCGGCGGTACAGGAAGGACTAATCAAGGTAATGGAGCTGGCGGTAATAATTATGGTGGTGGTGGAGCTGGCGGATACAGGAATTCTAGCGGTACAAGGACAGGTGGTACTGGCGCTAATGGATTTGTTCGTATCACCTATACCCCTGGTTATCACGCGACCTTTACAGGAATGGACATTGGCTCTACAATTTGGGAAATAGGCGAAACACGGGAAATATATGTGACCGTGACCAACAGCGGACAAGCCACATGGACCGATTCAAATCCGGATGTGAACATTGGCGTGAAATGGAATGCCGAAGCAGATTATATGGTTCGTGTCAATGCCGGAGGTCTGGCACCGGGTACATCACGTACTTATGCGTTAACCGTGACAGCGCCGGCAATAACCGGTGCCAATAACCTGACATTTGATGTCGTCAAAGAAGGGGATTGTTGGTTTGGGAATAACAGTGGCAGTTGTGGCCCCGGCAATTCGGTGTTTAAATCGGAAGAGCTGACCATTGTGCCGTCTATCAACAAATTTTATTCGTACAAATCGGGAAACTGGAACGATCCTTCCACATGGACCTTCGATCCCAGTGGAACCACGCAAGTCGGGAGTATGGTGCCCAAGGCCTCCACTGATGTGGTTATTTTGTCCGGTCGCACAGTAAGCTTATCGGTCAATAACGCGGTGGCCAATATGAACGTGACCATTAACGAGGGGGGGATCATCGATATGTCAACCTACGGTTTTACCGCAGGGATGTCCACGCTGCAAGGGAAAGGTACTTTGCGTCTGGCCTCCGTTCAGTTTCCTTCCGTGGCCAGCAATTTGTTGGTGCAAAACGGTGGTGGGACGGTGGAATACTACAATTCGGCCAGTTTTACGTTACCTGTCGCGCAAACCCAGTACAATAACCTGTCCATCAATGCTTCGGGGATTGTTGCCTCGCAAATGGGCGATTTAGTGCTTTATGGTAATCTGAACGTTAAAGCAGGTACATTTCGTATTGGGGATAATGCCTCTACGGCCAAACGATCGCTTACCATCAACGGGAGCATACTGGTTGATGCCGGAGGATCGATTACCGTAGGTACGGGAAAGAGCAACACAACCAATACACCTACAGGCATAACCGGCGGAACGGCGCCATTTTTGAACTACTATACCCATTTCCATACAATCGTTGTTTATGGGGATTTTACCAACAACGGTACCGTACGGTTAACCAATCTGGATTACCCAGTATTTGATGCGTTTCCGTCGGCTGCAGGAAAACCGGTGCCGCAACGGTATATTTTATGGGCGCCAGTAATAATAAATTGACCTGCAACGGAACCACAGACTTTTACAATTTAGTGCTCGATAAAGGAGTTGACCAAACATATAAACTGACGGTTTATTCGACTGCATACAACCGGTTTAGATTATTCGGGGCCAATAATTCGGGAGGGGATACCAATGGAGCGACCAATCAGAACCCCAATTTGAAGAAAGCACTTTGGATACGTACGGGTACTTTGGAACTAACAGGTTTGACCGTGATTCCTTCGTTGACGGAAGGATCGAACGACGGGACGCCCAACAGTGATTTTTATGTTCCGGTGAACGGCGCCTTATTGTTGAATGGTCCCGACGTGATTGTGCTTACAACAGCCGATGATTACAGGGAGATCAATGCAGCTTATGGTGTATCGGGAGGTACAGGCAGCGTTAACGGTGTCAATAAAGCATCCTATGCCTCGTCGTTCTCTGTGTATGGTAAGTTACAGGTAAATGATGGTTATTTTTCGACCCGGGAATCGGGTGGTCTCGTGACATGGGATTACGCATCAGGCCAATTGGAGGTAAATGGTGGTTTTGTGGATACCAAACAGATACGTGCGGCAGGAGGGGCATCTGGTTTAGCTTCATATTTACAAACGGGAGGTATCGTGTCGTTGCGTGGACGGTTTCAGCGAACGCCAGCGCAATATACATCGTCGGCCGATTTGGCGGCCATGACAGATGCAACCATCAATACCAACCGGTTAACCGGGGGGGTGGATGGATCGAAAGGGACTTTTAATATCAACGCCACAGCCAACGTATATGCCATGACCGGGGGCAGCGTGAAAATCTACGATGTGTGCGATGCCAATGGATATGCCGTCGATATATTCTCGTCGGCGGCCAATGTCAGTGTGTCGGGCGGTTCATTTGAGTTTTATCCCATGTCAGGGAACGATAATTTTATTATTCGTACGAGTGCCCCATTTGGAAATATGGTACTGAACCGACAAGGAGGAAGCACGTCGGCATTGCAATTGGGTGCATCGTATCCGCTGACCGTGTTGAAGAACATTGACCTGACCAGTGGGGTGTTTAATGCCAGTGGACAAAATGTTACCATTGGAGGCGATTTCTCCATCACATCGGGAGCCACTTACAACTCAGGTGCCAACACCACGTTGTTTAATGGCAAATCTGCCCAGTTGTTAACGATCAGTGGTACTGTTAATAACGGAAACGCGGGATTGAACAATCTGACGATCGACAAGTCCTCTGGAACGTTGACTTTGGCGGGAACGCAAACCACATTGACCGTACAGGGGGTATTCGACCTGGCCAAAGGACAATTCAATGATGGCGGTAAAACCGTCGAGATGTTGGGCAACATAACAAACTCCGGTACACACATCGGAAGCGGTAAGCTATTGTTTAAAGGAACGGCTTTGCAAACTATTGGGGGCGACGGCAACGGAATATTCCAAAACGTAGAGATGAACAATACCAATGCTGCGACCGCACCAATTTCGTTGTTGGCCAATATGACTATCAACGGGGTGCTGACCTTTGCCAACGATAAACGCCTAGACATCGCATCGTACAATTTGAAAATAGGGGCCAATGCTGCGTTTGCGGGTACCGGAACCAACCGTTTTGTGAAAACCAGCGGCCAGTCGGGCGATGGGGGGATTACCAAAACCTTTGCGGCGGTGGGGGCTTTTACTTATCCTGTAGGAGTGGACAATTACACTCCGGCTACCATAACGCTTAACAATGTACCCACATCTTATGGCAATGTGACCATATTGCCCGTGAATGCGGAACACCCTAACACCACGACCAAAGGAAGAAGCCTCACTTATTATTGGCGGGTGAAGTCGACGGGATTGGTGTTGGGAAGCGCTACGGTGACCCATGCATATACCTATGCCAATGCTAACCTGGTAACAGGGTCAGGCGTTACCGAAGATGGGTATGTGGCTGCAAGATATAACCATGCAACCTATTCATGGACGCGGGGAACCGTTGACGACGTGGTGGATGCATCGAACTTAATCGGGGAACCTAGTTCCGGGAATTTCATGGAAAATGTGGCATTTGTGGATGGCGATTATACTGCGGGAGATGACAGCCCGACCAACCCTTTTGGAGTGCCCAAGGTTTATTACAGCAGAAGGAGCGGTACATGGGGCACCTTAAATACGTGGTCGCTGACAAGCCATACGGCAGATAATGTGCCAACAGCCGCGCCCGGCCAAAATGATGTTGTTATAATAGGCAATGGCCATACGGTAACCTTGGCCACCCATAACACGAATATTAATAGCGGAGTGCAACGGTGTGCCAGTTTACAAATTGAAACTGGCGGCACGTTGGATATTGGCTACAATCCAGGTTGTGTGTTTAGTATGGTACGGAACCATCCCAACGGAAACGGGCTGTTCCGCTTGACTACATCTTACAACAGTCAGAGTACGTTTGCATTCCCTGGGGGCGATTTTTCTGAATTTAACACCAATTTGGGAACCACCGAGCTTTATACGGTCAACAGTACTGCCGGTACCACTTATTGGTTGCCCAATGGAACGTCTTCATACGGTAATTTGGTAATTTCTCCATTGGGAGGATCCAATATTATCTTTCCCAATAACGATGTCGTGGTCTATGGCAATCTGATAACGAAAGGTCAAAATTCCGAATCATGGTTTTGCCCTACATGGAACAGTAATTATCCAACAGCCCCCACTTCGAGGGTGGCAAAAACAATAACAGTTAAAGGGAATTTTGAATTGCAAGGTGGTGCGTTGATTTATTATGGAAACAATAATCTGGCGCAAAATTTTGTTGTCGACGGAAATGTGGTCGTAAATACCGGAGCAGGGATTCGCGTGTACAGTGATGCGAGCAACCAAAGTTTTAAAATTGGGGGAAGCCTGATTAACAACGCAGCATTGGGAACGGGAAATAATGCTTACGCCGGTTGTGATTTTTCAAATATTCCAATTGTGTTTTATGGGAATAATAATGCCAGTTTAACCAATACAAGCGGTACGCCGACAACGGTATTGGGATCAGTTACCGTCAACAAAGGCACATCCCAGGCCTCCACGTTAACCTGTAACATCGGAGGCACACTTACCACACCGGCCGATAGCTGGCTGACGTTACAAAACGGAACCTTTGAATACAAACGGACCAATCCGAACTCCGATTTTACCATTGCCACTTCCAGTCCATTTACAATTCCTGCCGCTGCGGGTTTATATGTCGATTACAGTAATTCGGGTAACCGGAACGTACTGATTGCCAATGCAAGTTCAAATAGCAACGATCTGTATTTGAGCGGAAAACTGACCGTGGTAAGTGGAAACGTATATGTGGGCCCAACAAGTTCTGTGAATTACAACAATGACATTGAATATTCGGGCGGCGGAGATTCTGAAATAGAGGTGCGTGGAGGTATCTTAGTGGTAAATGGGCAAATAAGACGGAATCCGTCATCGACAAGTGGGATTTTAAAATACACACAAAGCGGTGGCTCGATGACTATAAACGGCCGCAATGCCATTACTACGAATGCCAAATTGGAAGTACTCAACAACGGCAGTGTTTTCAACATGTCGGGAGGTACGCTAAATTTTGTATACGGCGGCGGTGGCAACACCTATGGTGACTTGTATCTGCGTCCTGAAACGTCATCGGTAACTGGTGGGGAAATTGTATTTGCGCACAATTTGAGTAATACACCGCAACAATATCTGGTGGATGCCACCGTGCCCCTCTACCATATGACGGTCACCGGGCGTACAGCGGCCACGGCGGCCAATGCTACCGTGAAATTATTGGTAAGCCCGCTAACTCTCAACGGGAATTTAACACTCTCCAATGCCAATAGTGTATTGGATGCCAACAGCCAGTTGAATATTCCGCTTACGGTAAACGGCGATTTTACCAACAACGGCGTCTACAACCATTACAATAACCTGACAACGTTTAGCGGTGGTGTCCAAACCATAAAAGGAACAACGGCCACTGACTTTTACGATTTGAAAATCAGCCCGGTCACATCGGTGTCATTGATTCGCGACGTGAATGTGCTGCGTCACATGGAGTTGGCCAGTGGTCAGTTGTTGATGGGAAATTACACCATTTATCTGAACGGAGATCTGGTCAACAATGCCACTTACACAACCGGTGCATCGGCCGGTGGTGTCGTGCTTACAGGCGGGCAAAGCGTGCACTTGTTATCAGGTACCGGTACGTTTGGCCGTCTGGAATTGAACGATGTGTTGGGGGCCCGATTGTTAAATGGTATCACCTTGCAGCGCAATTTTAAATTGGCCAGTGGGGTGCTCGACATCAATAAATATCTGCTCACTTTAGGACAAGATGCCAATATTGAGGGGAATAATTTTGGAACATCCAAAATGATAAGCTCCGATGGGGTCTACAGTAATATTGGGATTCGTAAGTATTTCCCCATAATTGCGTCGACGACTGAGTTTATTTATCCAATGGGGTTGGCAGGAAAATATACCCCGGCCGTACTGACCATTCTCCAAAACGCGACGGTTGGAGCTATCAGGGTCAATACCGTGAACGAAAAGCACCCGGCGACCTTATCGCCATACAGGGTTTTGGATTATTATTGGGAAGTAGAGAGCAATGGCATATCTGGCTTTAAGGGCGATGTGAACTTCTATTACCATACCGGCGATGTGAAACAAGCAGCTGCTGACGAAGTAAACTATGTGGCTGCCAGATTGATCGTGCCGGGTACCAGTTGGAGCAAAGCTACCCCGGGAGCCACGACCGATAATGTGGATGAATCGGCTAATAAGATTAGTTTTACGTTTCCTTCGGGAACGAGCAACCTAAGTGGAGAATACACTGCAGGGCTTGATAGCGATGTTCCCAATGAAGTCCCGGTGTATGAGGCCAATGTACCGGGCAATTGGACCGATAAAACCATTTGGACTCCTGTAGGGACGGCACCTGCATGCCCGGACGGAGGACCTAATGGCTTTATTGTGGTAATTAATGCTGAAGTGACTGCAGATGCCAATAACTGTTTTGCTTATCGAACGACCATTAACGATAAGCTTAAGATAGTTTCCCCATATGTGGGGCATAATCTTGGACTGATTGAGGGAAGTGGAACTTTATATCTTGAAAGTGCCGTAATCCCCGCAGGAAGGTACACGAGTTTTGTGGATTGCGACAACAACGCCACCATTGAATATGGAGGTTCGGGAACCTATAATATTATTTCCGATTTATTCAGTTCTGTGCCCAACCTGAAGGTAACGGGTACCGGAAACCGGATACTTCCCAATGCTGATTTAACGGTTTGCAAACGGTTAGTGATTGACGGCCCAACGCTCGACAATAGCGTGAACAATAGGTCGCTGACGATTAAAGGAACCATGGAGCGGTACCACACAGGCGTGTTTAAAGCCGGTACCGGAAGCAACGCAACCGTGGTGTTTGCAGGAACCGTGGCACAAACAATTGGCGGTGCCTCGGGGGATTTCACGGGGAACAATACCTTCAATAATTTGCAGATAAACAACATTTCGGGTGTGATCTTTGCAGGGACGCAAGAAGTGTCAGGCAATCTTTTGTTGACATCGGGCACTATACGTACCTCTTCGTCAAGTTTGTTGCGCATCACCAATACTTCTGTTACTTGTGTGTATCCTTCAGCGGGAACATCAACCTCGTATGTGGATGGCCCTATGGTAAAACGGATCAACCAGGGCGATTCATTCACATTCCCGGTTGGAAAGGACGGGGTATTGGGTAGTAAGTTGAAACTGTCGGCCACGCAGACAGGAACCATCGATTGGCAGACGGAATATTTTGCCCCTAATGCGACATATGCGTCGTACGAAGCACCACTTTCGTACGTGAATTCAAAAGAGTATTGGACGGTCGCAGCCACTGCGGGAAGCCAGGCCATTATCGGGATCGGTTGGGATGCGTCGAGCGACGTAACCCCATTGGTCACGGCCAATGGCGTAAGCGATCTGCGGGTGGCCAGTTACAATGTTTCAACCAGTAAATGGGGCCACAATGCTTCATCGGCGACAGGAGATAACAATTCGGGAACCATTTCTTCGTCGGGCCGGATCGCCGTTCCCGCATCGGGACGTGTCGATTTGACATCGGCAACTGTCAATACCGTTAAACCCAAGGCAAAACTTACTCCGTCCGGAACTATCTGTGGGACCTCTTCCGGAATACCGGTTACCTTTACATCGTCTGCGCCTATCGGATTTAACTATATATTGAATTATAAAATCAACGGGGTAGCTAAAGCTCCGGTGACCATATCTGCATTGCCGTATGTGCTGCCTGCTGCTGAAGTCGGCACGTACCAGTTGACCAGTTTTACTTATGACAACGGGAACGAGGCAGGAGTTGTGGATGCTGGTGTGGTGACCGTTTATGCCATTCCAACGACAGCCAATGCCGGTTCGGATCTGGCTTTGTGTGGTGCTACGTCTGCAACATTGGCGGCCAATACACCATCCGTTGGAACAGGGCTTTGGTCCATTGTGACAGGCACCGGAGGAACAGTGGTACAACCAACTGTTCCTAGTAGCGTGTTTAACGGGACCAATGGGTCGGCATACACGCTCAGATGGACAATCAGCAACGGTACGTGCACGTCGTCGGACGATGTGATGGTGACTTTCCCTTTGCTGGCGCAACAACCCGGCACCTTTACGGCAAGTGATGCAGAGGTGTGTCAAGGAGAGAACAACGTGGTCTACACCGTTCCGTTGGATGCCACCGTGCTTACTTACAACTGGAATTACTCAGGAACAGGAGTAAATATCGTTTCCAATGGCCATTCGGCAACGCTGGATTATACAGCCAATGCCACAAGTGGTACTTTATCGGTCACAGCGACCAATGGTTGCAATACCAGTGCTGCACGACAAATAAGCATCACGGTCGATCCCTCAACAACAGTCTCTATCCTGTCCGATGACAGTGATAATGCCGTTTGTTATAACCAAGCCGTTACGTTTACCGCAACTCCCGGGACCGGGCCGTCGGTAACTTACGAGTTCTTTATAGATGGAGTTTCTAAGCAATCCGGTTCCTCGGCGGTTTATACCACCGTTGGACTTTTGGATGGACAGATCGTAAATGTGGCGGCGACCACGTCGTTGGGATGTAAAACTTATAGCAACAATATTGGGATGTCGCAAATTACGACCCCGGGATTATGGTCTGGGATTGTTGATAGTGATTGGGACAATGGTGGGAACTGGTGCGATGGAGATGTGCCTGGCGGTTCTTACAATGTGCTTATAAATGATGCGGTAAACGATCCGGTTGTGAACGAAGGAAGTTTGGTACAGGTAAATACAATTGCAATGGGGACAGGGGCCACGCTCACGCTCAACCCCGGGACCAGAATGACGGTGAACGGCAATATCAGCAACCCTGGAGCGACACTACTGATCCGAAATACGGTCGATAAGCCCACTTCGTTCCTGACTTACGGTTCTGTCTCGTCTCCGGTTACGGTAGAATGGAATTATCCGAATGGCCGTTACATGTACGTGGGACACAGTGTCGATGGCGTTACTTATAACGACTACGATGTACCTACGGCCAATATATTCAGTCTTTACCGATATACAGGTTCGACATGGGCAGCTATTTCCTCAGGGATTGGTTCCACGGGACTTACCGGAGCTGAGAACGTATTGGAAGGATATTCTGTGAAGTTTGGAGAAGCTGCAAACGTCACCATATCACACACGGGAACCCTTCGCCAAGGAAATTACACGCGTATAATCAATGGTTGGAACCTTGTGGCAAATCCTTATAACACATACATTGATCTGGAAAACAGTGGTATTAACCTTGGAAATTCTCTGTCCACCGTGTGGACGACCTCCAATGCCTCGGGAAGCACGGTTTATGCCACGTATAACATTAGCTCAAACATAGGTGCCAATGGAGGTACACGCTACGTGGCACCAGGGCAATCGTTCTGGGTACGCAATTACTCGGCGGGGACACTGACCATGAGCAATACGATACGGACTCATGCGACCGGGGTGCTGAAAGCCGCAAGCTCAACGTCAGATGTATTGCGGCTGGTGCTGACCAATACAAAAGTTAGCGATGAAAGCGTACTGGCATTCAGAGACAGTGGCAGCGAAAGTTATTCGACGGTTTTTGACAGCGAGAAAAGGTTTTCGACAGGTACGGAAGAAGTTTCCCTGTACACCCAAAAAGAAAGTAAGAGTTTGATCATTAATATTCTTCCGGAAGAGACAGAGGGGAGAGTAGTGCCTTTGTGGATGAACGTGGGAGCTCAAGCCGCCGGAACCCTGACGGTTAAGGCAACCAATATCAATGAGTTCATGCCGGACGTGGACGTTTATTTATTGGATAAGGCTACGGGGGCGTCCGTCAGCTTACGCGAGAATCCGGAATATACATTTGTAGCTACAGCAGTTTCGGCCCAAAACCGGTTCGAATTAAATTTCAAGGCAGTGGAGAAAACCCCTGAAGTAGTGACCGGAGTGGATGAGAACTCAGGAACGGACCACATAGACATAACGGCCATCGGCATTGGCGACAAAACCATCGTCAAAGTGAAGGATTCTGCCTTTGTGGGAAAAGTGGCCATCGAAGTGATTGACGCATCGGGGAGGCTTTATAGAAACATATTGTCGGAAACCGACAGAACAGAACTTGAAGCACCCGCCAACACCCAGTTCTACGTGGTGAAAGTGACCTATAAAAATGTAATGAGGAGCTTCAAGATTATAAATATTGGCAAGTAAGAATTTGTGTTAAGTTTACGGACAAGGGCGCAATCTTCATTGGTTGCGCCTTCTTTTATTTGATTTTTCATTGTTTTTGTCTTGCCATTTAATAGGTTTGTCAAGTTTTTGACAGTTAAGCTTTTTTAAATTGGAGGCATCGTAACAATGACCTACATTGGCCGTAAAAACAGGGTCAATTTTCACTGAACTGGTAATATCAATTTTCATGAGATACACTTCTACTTTCGCAAAATTCATGTTTTTTAAAAATCTTCAATATTGGGGATTGATTGTTTTTTCTTATCGGGCGTTATGGATTATGGGTGGTTTGTGGCTGATGTGTCTCCATTTTGCACAAGCAGCAACTATTACAAGTACCGGTACCGGAGGTAACTGGAATGCAACATCGACATGGGTTGGCGGGGGAGTGCCGACAACCACTGATGATGTGGTGATTGCGGCGGGAGCCATGGTAACGATTAACCAGACAGTAACTTGTGCGAATTTGACCATCGACGGGACATTAACAACGACGAATAATTACAGGGTCGTAACTATCAATGGGGATCTGATTGTTAATGGGAGTTTTGACATTTTTTGGAGCAACCCCCTTACTGTGTATGGACATGTTGATGTTTATGGTAGTTTATTGGATACCAATGGCAACGGATCGGCCGATTTTCATGGCCGTTTCAGTGTCAGCACAGGAGGTAGTTTTAGTACGGCCTATGGATCGGCTTTTACTTTTAGAAACGGGATCATTAACAATGGTACTTTTAACAAGACAGGAACAGGTACTGTCGCTTTTTCGACCAATGCACAAACGGTTTCCGGAGACAATGCATTGACTATTGGCGGAGCTGTGACAATATCCGCGGATTTGAATCTTAATGTTCCGGTGACATTTGGAAATACACTGGCCATTGCCGACAATGTAACGGTAATTAACAACAGGCAAGCAATTGTGCAGGGCACTTTGAATGGAGAGGGGACCAATGCCAAATGGAAAAACGAGGCTGGATCGACACTTGAGTATCGCGGTGCTGCGGCTCCCATGGCAGTGGGAATATTGGACGTGGTAGCTACTGGCAATACGGTAATGTACAGATATGATGGTACACAAACGATTAGACTTACGGACTACTATCACTTGCAGACAGAGGTATTGTCGGGAACAACGGTGAGAACCAGACAGCTTCAAACGCTTAACAATTCATTGAATGTACTTGGTAACCTTACGATTGGGCAATACACAGTTTTTCAACATTCAGCGGCCGATGCGATACAGACATTGACGCTTTATGGGCAATTGATAAACAATGGTTCTGTCACCTTGCAATCTTCAAGTACAAGATATTGTGATTTGATATTTGAGGGAAGTGGTGATCTTATTTCAGGGAGTGGTTCATCTTCAATGCGGTTACGCAATTTAACTTTTAACGGAACCAATCCCAAAAGTGTTTTGTATGCCGGGAATATTGATCTTTATTCGGGAACAAGCGGAAATGCGTTTGTCAATAACGCCGGAAATTTAACGTTCACAAATGGGACCGTTCGCTTTTTGGATGCCACGTCGTTTGTGATTAACGGAACTGGCCCCGTTGCATTCAACAACCTTACATGCGGGAATTATAATTCCTCTGCTGTTGTTCTGCACCGTGAGGTGACTATCAACGGAACCCTGACTTTGAACCATTCTACGGGCTATCTGGACTTGAACAACCAAACGATAAATTTATTGGGTGGTTTTGTCCGGAGTAATTCGGGACAATTTAGGGGAACCACGGGGTCTGTGCTCAATTTGGGAAATGGGAATGTGCTGGCAGCAACAGGGAATATTTATTTCCAATCGGGTTATCAGATTCTTGGTCAGCTAAACCACAATTTAGGAACCGGCACTTTTTATTACACATTGCTCAGTCCTTTGTCTGTAGCCAATTTGAATATTTCATCAGGACAACTGAATAATTCATCGAATCTTACCATTACCAATAGTTACATCAATAATGGGATGTACTATCAAACCGCTGCTATTACGTATTTTGATAAACCTTCGGGTATTATTAGTGTAACGGGTAGCGGGACCAACAGCATAAACACACTTACGGTGACCGATGGGACTGTTGAGGTTACTGGTAATTTAGATGTTGCATCAGGGTTTGTCAGCAACAGCAATGCAGCAATAGCATTCATCCAGACAGCAGGAACTACTTCGTTCGTGTCGCCCAGCACACAGAACATCAATACAGGAACTGGTACGGGAACAGTTACGTTTTACGACCTTTTATTAGCCAATGGCAATACCAATGCTAAAATAGTGAGCCGTGCATTTGATGTGGCCAATAGGTTAACGGTTAACGATAATGCATCCTTTAATTTGGGGACCTCGGCCCTTTCTGTTAACGTGGGAGGAGAGGCTATTATTGACGGGATACTTAATTTTGGTTCTACTGCGGCTAAAACGGTGACCATTGGTGGCGATTTGATTGACATCACGGGTTCCATTGCCATGACAGGTACGGGATTATCCCATGTGCTGAACTTAAACGGTAGCCATAACGGCATTTCAACGTTCACGACCACGGCATCGGCCAATAGCACGGTCAATTATGGACGAAATGGTGATCAGGCGGTGTTTCCATCCGCAAATTACCAAAACCTGACTTTTGGGGGAAGTGGCACAAAAAGCTTTCAGAATGCCACCACAATTAACGGCAATATGTCTGTTGGAGGAACATCGACTGGCGATTCCAATGGCCATATTGTTACCACAGCAGGTTTGGTCATCATTGCCAGCGGAGCAACTTTAGAAATAGATGACAATGCTCAATTGCTGTTGGGTAATGGTAAAACATTGACCAACCACGGCATACTCAAAGTGGTCGGTTCATCGGGCAATCCAGCTGTTGTATCGCGCAACGGAACGTTGGGAGGGTATGCCATTATCCAAAGCGATGTGTCGGCCCAATTCTGGGCTAACCATTATGAATTTAATTATCTCTCGGGCGGTATTGCCATATCAGGCGGCTCCATCAACAACGCAAACAATTTTAGTAATGGATCGTTTTCAAATGGAAGTGGTGCACAATATCTGAACTTGACAGGGGCTGATCTTGGAGGATTGCCAACGGTGTCGAATGTAACGTTTAATGCAGGGCCATCGGCCAACGTTACCCGCACTTCGGGAAATGGGGCCATTGTGTTTGATAATGCCATGGGGGCCTTGTCCGGTGAAAATTACGACAACGATAATGGGAACCCAGGCACGTTGGTTATATGGAACTACCCGGCGTCGGTTTATTACTCGACAGGCAATGTATCGGCAGGATTGATTACCAGTTGGTCAAAGAACCCCGACGGCTCGGGCGGAAATCCATCCAGTGTGACAGATGGTTTGAATACATTGGTTATTCAGGATGGTCATGTGGTTACCGTAGATAACAACGGCAATCTTGATATCAAAAACCTGATTGTGGGGCAAGGTGTTTCCGGGGCGTTGATTATTGGGACTAATGCGGCCCAACAAATCGTGACTGTTCGCGAAAATCTGGATGTGAAATCAGGTGCTTCGCTTACGGCAGGGTCGGCAGGATCTCCATCGCATAAATTGTTGATATATGGAAATTTACATAACAATGGCCAAATCAATTTGAAACCATCCACGGGAGTTGTGGCTAATGCCGAATTATACGGTATTATGGTAATCAATGGGGCAAATATACCTATGTTGAACGATGTGGTTTTCAAAACAGGCGCTTCTGTCTCTGCCGAAATCGGATTGGATATCAACGGCAATGTTACCATTGAAACGGGAGCTGCCTTCAATGACGGCGGTCTGGTACACAATGTGGGCGGCAATTGGTCAATAAACGGCACAGGTAACTATATCGCTTCCGGGACCATTGTATTCGATGGCATGGTAAATACAGTTAACGACAACACTTCTGCCACGTCGGTGACGTTTAACCACGTGACTTTTTCAGGGGGTGGTGCAGGTTCGTTACAGGAGAATGTGACAGTGAACGGTAATTTGTGGATAACCAACAATACCGTTTTGCAAACGGCCCTCAGTATTACGTCGTTGGGTGATTTCACCGTTGACAGTGGATCCTTTTATACGCAAACAGCCGGAACGACTGCTTTTGCAGGTACAGGTGTACAAAGCATTGAGTTGAACGGAACCAATTCCTTCTATAATGCCACTTTTAATAACGGCGGAGCCAATTCTAAAAGTATAGCAGGGAACATGAGCGTGACTAATGCGTTTACTTTGTCGGGCGGGGCAACCATTTCGGGATCGGGCACACAAACGGTGAGCAATGGGGTTCGGGTTGATGGGGTTTGTAATCTGTCAGGTGTGTTGGTGATGAAAGGAGGCAATCTATCCACGAGTAATGCCAGCAATCAAATCGTACTTGGTACAGCAGAATTGCGTATCGAAGGGAATGTGGGGTTGTCGATCACTTCGCCAGCTACGTCGCTAGACCTTATTATGGGCAATAACCTGAATGTGGTGAACGGGTATTTGATTATCGGTAATAATACCCGGGTGGTTGGACAAACCTCATATCAGTTGAAAGTCGATGCCTCAAGAAGCTTGTATGTAAGAGGTGGCAATAATTTTCCTTCCGGGTTCGGAACTTACGATTTGGCACCAACTTCTAATGTGATTTATGATGCGGCAATGGCACAAACAGTGAGAGGAGGTATTGTGTATGGACATTTGACATTGGGAGGTGTTTCCGGTTTTCGCAAAATAGTGGATGGCGCTTTGGATATTAATGGGAATTTGACCATTAACAACGCATCTGTGCTGGATTTGCAGTCTTATACCCATACCCTTTCCGGAAATATAGCCAACGGAAGCGGCGGCTCCATCGACGGAGCCAGTGCCATATTGACACTGGATGCCGATGATACCAATCAATCGATTGCTGCCAACGGTACCGGTTATTACCGTTTTTATGACCTGAACATTGCACAAAACGGAGCTACTGCCAGCCGGACCAAAACATTTGCCACAGGATGTAATATCGAAATTTATAATGATTTTAATATCACTAATGGTTCGGGCAGTCTTTCTATTATGTTGATCGTGGCGATGAACGACAATGGGATAGGCGGTGCTCCGCATAATTGGAATCTAGGCGAGTATTGTCAGATGCAAACTACCAGCACCGATTTTTATACCGTATTTTCAAGTAAATTTTCAGGAGCCAGAACGTTGGACGTAAACAGCTCGGTATATTATAGCCTGAATGGGGCTCAAACCGTTGCCAATGGATTCATTTACGGAAACATGGCTTTTAACGGTGGAAACAAGACTGCCCGGGGAGCACTGGATATCAACGGTGCAATTTCTGTGGTAGGAGGTACTCCCGTCTTTTATGATGGAGGTTTTACGCACACTCTGGCCGGAAACTGGCAATTGAGTAACAGTGCCAATTACACATCTGCATCGGCTACCGGTACCATTGTGTTTGATGGCATTGACCAGATCATGAACGGGGCAACCTTTAATCACGTGGTTATTGCCAATACAGGAATAGTGGCGGTAACACCAACGAATACCGCAGTGCTTGGTAATTTGACGGTTGAGAGTGGTGCCCGTTTGTATCTTTTGGCTAAAAATGTCTCGATCGGGGGCCATATGGAGGTGAAAGGAAGCGGTGTGTTTTCGCAGACCCTAGGGACGACTACGTTTAATGGTTCATCTATCCAAACCGTAAATGCCAATACGTCAAGTGCTTTTGGTGGATTTACTGTCAATAAGCCCAATGCCGTAGGCCAACAAACCGTGAAGGTGAATAGTGGCATGCAAGTGTTGGGCAATATAAGCATCGCGCAAGATGCCGGGATTTTGGATGTATCCGGCCAGGAAGTGACGCTGGGCGGATCGCTTTACTTATATACCAATGCGGTGGAAACCGGCGATGTATTGCTGGCGGGGGGAAGTATTCTGACACTCAATGGTATAGATGCTCAGAGTGTCAGGAATAGAAATTTGAATCCGCTTAGCTTGGGCAACGTGATATTTACGGGTGCCGGTGATAAAACGATATATTATGAATACAGCGGATCACCTGCCGTAAATGTTAATGGAAATTGGACCATTAGTGGATCAACAGTCAAAGGCTCCAATTCTGAAATATATGTTCGGGGCAATTGGGAAAACAACGGAACTTTTCAACATGATGCGAGCCGTACTGTTTATTTTGACGGGGCAGACCAATCCATTAGCTCAACCACCTTCCGGAATGTAAATTTTGGCGGTACCGGAACCAAGACATTATCAGGCAACATTACGGCCAATGGAAACGTTACCCTTTCTGCGGCCACGCTTAATGCAAACAACCAAACTATTACTCTGACGGGCAATTGGGATAATAACGCGGTAGGTGCCGTATTTATTCCCGGTAGTGGAAAAGTGATATTTACAGGTACAGGGGCTAACGTTTACACCGGTACATCATCGGGCATTGCGACAGGAAAAGGCTTTTTCGATTTTGAAGTGAATCTGGCTTCTGGTTCGGCGACGTTACAAGGTGATTTGCAGGTGACCAACAATTTGACGGTCAATACCGGTACGTTTACCACGGGTACTTTTGATGTTTGGGTGGGTGGAAATCTTGATATTTCGGCAACATTTAGCCACAGCAATAGCAGTAGCGTGCTGACGCTCAATGGCAGTGGAGGCATAAAAACGTTTAAACCCAACAACACAGCATTCCGTGGCATTGTAGTCAATGCTCCCGGTACGGTTTACCAGACCGAAGGTGATTTCAGTATGCAATATGCTGATATGGAGATTCAGGCGGGTGAATTGCGGTTGAACAAGCGAACTTTGACCGTCAACAACAATAATCGCAAAATATTGGTCAACGGCGGCAGTTTGTTGGTCGATGAAAATTCAAGCCTTGTCTTTGCTAATTCAGGGCAAGGGATCAACATGACGGGCGGTGCGCTTAAAATTGTTGGGTCATCCACCAATCTGGCGTATGTGACCGGACTCACTACGACCTTTGCCATTAACCAAACAGGCGGGACCATCCATGCAATAAACTATTATTTGCAAAATGCACGCATTACCATTTCGGGTGGAACCATTGATGCCACAGATAATTTTAGCCACGGCACTTTTTCGGGAACTGTTTCAACAGGGGCTTATTTGACACTTACCGGATTGAACTTTGCCGATTTTGCGATGGAGGATATTACTTTCAACAGCGGTGCTTCCAAGAATATTGCGCGCGCATTGGGAACTGGTACCGTCACCGTGGAAGATGCATCGGGTGCATTGGCCGGCGAAGCGTTTGAAGCTGATAATGGAACGCCTGGCACGTTGATCGAATGGACGTATCCGGCAGGTTTCTTTTGGGACAATGATCATGGCGACAACAACTGGCATAACCCGCTGAACTGGTCGGGTAATGCACTGCCTGGGATCAATGATATTGTGTATTTGAACCATGATTATCTGACGTCGGCCTATACGGTGAACGTTTCATCGGGTGATGCGACAGTGAAACGTGTGATGATGGACACACAGGGCGGTGCAGCCATCGGATTAACGATCCAAGGCGGGAAAAACCTTACGTTAATCGAAAACCTTTCGATAGGCAGTGCCAATGCAACTTTCACCCAAGGCAATGCCGCATCGGTGGTGTATGTGGGTAAAAACTGGACTAACCTTGGTACGTATAACCATGGCAATTCGACCGTAATATTTAATGGAACAGGAGGCGAATCGACCATTTATAGTGGAGGAACGGGCACTGGAAAAAGTTTTTACAACTTGTCATTCAATGCACCGGGGGCTAATTATAATTTGGGATCGCCCACCAATGTGCTTAATGACTTGACCATTACCAACGGACAGTTATCGGCCGCTGCCGCTGCCAATACATTGTATGTGGGAGGTAACTGGTTTATTGATGCTGATACGGGCGGATTGTTCGACCCATCCTCCTCTATCGTCATGTTCAATGGCGCCGATCAATCCATTACCAATGGCACATTTTACAATTTTACCACTGCCGGAACGGGAACCAAAACGTTGCAATCGAACATAAAAGCATCGTACAACCTGACCATTGGGGCAGGTACGACCATTGATGCCGGACAATTCAATATATTGGTTAGCCGGTATTGGATCAACAATGGTGGAGCCCTTGGTCAATATGGTTTGGGAACGGTAATATTTGATGGAACCTCTGCGCAGCAAATTGATGCGGGCACTTCATCGACCTCTTTCCACCATATCGATTTCCGTAATGCGGGTTCTAAAACCCTAATGCGTGACATTAACACTTCCGGCTCGGTGGTTGTTAATTCCGGCAGTGGTGTTGTTTATTTAGGAACCTATCACCTTTCCGGTATAGGGACCGACAATGCGTTTACCAACTATGCCACAGTACACGTACAGGGAGTCAATAATTTTCCAGGGGGGTTTGAAACCATTGATTTGGCTGCCACAAGCCGTGTTAATTATTATGCCGATATGGATCAATTGGTATTTCCTGCCACATATGGCCATATAGGCTTCGGACGTAACACCAATGGAGTGTCAACGACCAAAACGGCACTGGGAGACTTTAACGTGTTGGGCAATATTTATCTTGCCGATGGTACCACCACGCTTGACATGGCAACCAATGATGCCAGTATAACGCTGACCGGAACCATTAGTACAACGGCAGGGAGCCTCATTAATTGGGGAACGGGAGATAAGGCCACTTTGACCCATGTGGGCGGAGATTGGAATATTAGCTCCAACCTTGCCGGATTTAACCATTTGGTATTGGCAGGTACCGGCGACAAGTACACCAATGGTAACCTCCATATCACGGGCAACGTGCTGGTAAAACAAGGTGTGGATTTGATGATGTACAGTACATCGGGTGTGGCCAATTTCCGGAACATGACATCGGATGGCACTGGTAGTTTTGCTGCAGAGGCAGGGGCGCGTGTGTTCAATGCCCGGCCATCGTCCGATGGGGCAGCAATACCTGTTGGTTTTAACAATTATCAGTTGGATGCGGGAAGTACTTATTATATGTACAGCAGTGCAGGAGTTGACCAAACATTGTTTACCGGTTCAAACATTGAATATGGCAATCTTTACTTCCGTAACGCCAAAAATGTCACATCCGATGGAGTGGCCGATTTGATCGCTTTGGGTAACTGGGACGTGAGTGCATCCACTTATGTCGATGGAGGGAAAAACATGCGGGTAGCAGGCAGCAATATTTATCTGACAGGTTACACGCCTTCGTCGTCTGCCATTACCCTGACGCTTAATGGTGTCGGTAACCAAACCATCTCTGACAACGTGGACAACAATTTGTTGATGTGTGCCATGGAATTTGCCGGAGGAGGCATTAAAACCATAGGCGATGGCAATGATGTGTGCACAATTGAGGGAAATTTGACCATTCAATCCGGTGTGACCGTTGTGACCAGCCGGAACATTGCGTTTGGAGGAACCAATTGGACCAATAACGGGATTTACACCCAAACCGGTGGCACGCTTACGTTCAACGGTAATTCAAACCAGACCATTAAAGCAGGTGCAGGTGCCGCTACAAACTATTTTTATAACGTGACATTTGCCAATCCATCTACCAAAACGTTTGTGACAGATGGAACGGACATCAATGGTGCATTCACAATTTCGTCGGGTAACGTGGATTTGGGTTCTCTTTCGCACAAAATTTATGGCAGCATGACCAATACGTCCGGAGGTAGTTTGATGAGTACCAGTGCAGACATCATCTTTGACGGGGCAAGCCAAAATATCAATACGCCGGCTTTTGCGGTTAATAATGTTACTTTGTCGGGTAGCGGTACTAAAAGAATGTTCTCTGACTGGACGGTGAACGGGAATCTTCTGATCAATTCGGGAGCAACACTCAATACTTCCGATAACTTGGTTCCGACATACCATAACATTGGTATCCGGGGTAACTGGACCAATAACGGCACGTTCACGGTAAATACGTCAACGGTAAATTTTAACGGTAATTTGTCTCAAATCGATATTGCCAGTGGCGGATCAAACTTTTATAACGTAGAGTTTGCCGCAGGTCCTGTACTTTACCGGTTGCAATCGGCTATGACACGTTTCTCACGGTCAATGGCCATTGGTGCGGGTGCCGAGTTGACGTTGAATTCCAAAACACTTGTATTGGGCAGTAACATTGCCTTAGGGAAAAACTTTACCGTCAATGGGACGTTGAGGGTAAATGAAAATGCAGTTTTGAAATTCAACAACCAATCGTCGCAAGGTGTGCTTAACGTGTCGGGTGCATTTTATTTGGTTGGTACCGACGCAACCAATATAGCCACTCTTACCCGTGAGGTGGCTGGCGTTACCGGAGCCGAAACCCAGATCAATATTCTGTCCGGGGCAACTTTTGGAGCACGTTATTATTTGATCGAGTACCTGCAGGATGCGGGTATGAATTTGTTGACCGGTTCGGTATTACATTCCACTTACAACTTATCTGATGGTGCATTCCAAAATATCCGGAATGCATCGAATGTCCGATATTTGAATCTTGAATGCGATTATGCGGGAGGTCCCGTTTCCAATATTGCGTTCAACTATGCTGGGACCCCGGTAGTGGGAACCCACTACAATGTATGGCGCCAGGCTGCCGCTACTCCCGTTGTGTTTGATGCGGTGGGTGGAAGTTTAGGCAATTATAAGTTCGAACGAGATAACGAAGCTTTGGCTTCGGCGTCATCGGGACTCTTGCAATGGCCGGCCGTAACCGAAACCAACTGGAAGGGGGCGTTGAACACCAACTGGCATGAAGCGGGCAACTGGGACAACGGAGTCCCGACAGCAACCCTTGAGGCCGTCATTACAGACCGGGCTAACGATCCCGTCATTGCTTACTCCAACGCATCTTGTAAGAAACTTACCATTACCAATGGGACGTTGATCATCAATAACAACCGGAATTTAACTGTGGCTGGTGATATGGAAATCGGAACAGGAACCAATACGGGTATCTTGTCGGTCAGCGGTTCTTCGTCGGTAATTACAGTAGGTGGTTCTTGGACAAGAGGGACTAACAGTATTTACATGCACGGGAATTCGTCGGTGGTATTCAATTCATCAGTGGGGACTGCTAACATCACGCCGCGTACGTCGAGGTTTTATAATGTAGAATTCAATAACGCATCAACTACTTTCTACCTGGTGGGTACATCGATTGGTATTGATGGAAATTGGGTGATATCCAACGGGACGGTGGTGCCGTCATCGACCAACTATGTGTATGATTTGAAAGGTGATTTCTTGTCGGTCAACGGTACGTTTAATGCCACTGCGGTATCGGGCGGCACAGTTAATTTGACTGGTATAGCCGATCAAACTGTTAGCAATGGAAATTTTAATATTCTGAACGTGTCGGGAAGTGGTGTTAAACATTTTAGTAACCACATTGCAGTAGCCGGTACCACGACCATAAACTCAACAATGTTTGCCAATACAGGTTGTGTGGTTGATTTTAACGGTGATGTGACTGTCTCGTCGTCAGGAACATTTGCCGACGGTGGAGGTATTCATACATTTGCCGGTGTCACATGGACGGGTACAGGTGCTTACAGTGGCAGTGGGACTATTGTGTTTGATCGTGCAGGGGATCAGGCTATTAACGGAGGAATGTTTTATAATTTGACGGTCAACGGCACCGGAGGCATCTTTTACCTCAATAGCAATGCCACTGTCAATAACAATATGACCATTGTGAACGGGATCAATTATGCTGACCTGAGAACCAACTCCATTGTCAATCCTAACGGAACGGGAACGTTTACCTTAGAGAACGGTGAAGCCGTTTATGTAAGGGGTGCCGATAATTTCCCCAAAGGGTTTGGCAGCTATGCGTTAGGAGAAACCAGTTTGACGTATTATAATGGCACGCAGGATCAAACCATCGATGGCATTTCATATGGACATTTGATTTTGAACAATGCGTTTACCAAAACACTTGGGGGAAATACCGAAGTGAAAGGGAACCTGACGTTCAATAATTCAACCCTTGATGTAAGTTCCGGTAACTATTCGCTGGCTGTAGGCGGAGCTTGGACGAACAATGGCGCAGGTCACTTTATTTGTCACAGTGGGAATGTGGTATTTAATGGCTTGTCTTCCGATCAATCGATTTCGGTTGGAGTGTCGAACACCAATAATTTTTATGATTTAACGGTGGCTAAAGGAGCTGGAAATGTGGTTGTGAACAACAATACGTTGAACAATTTTGTGATTCGGAACAACCTTACTGTTACGGGAGGACAGTTTCATGCAAACGGACGCACCATTTATGTGGGCGGGAACTTCGTTGCATCCAATAGCGGGCTTTTCTCAAGTAATACAGGAACCTATTATTTGAATAAACCCACCGGAGTTGCAAATATTGGAACCAACGGGTCGTCATTGTTGAACATGACCATTAACAGTGGTGCGGTTTATACGGTCATTGATAACCTGTCGTTGATTGGCGATTTTAGGTTGGAAGCCGGACAGCTAAACGGGAACGGAAAAGTAATCAGCTTGGGTAACGGGAATACCGATGTGGCAGTTATCGGCGGAACTTATAAAATAGGTGCAGGCGGTACGCTAATGCTGGGCGATGGCACCTCGTTGACCGTCACTTCTTCAGGGCAAATCGAGGTCGTTGGCTCTACTTCTGCGATGGCCACGGTCACCCATAATGCCACCGGGCGTTACAACTTTGTAATTGAGGGTGTGATCGCTGCGAAATACTACTTGTTCGAATACATGTCGAGTGCAGGTGTATACTTAGCTCCTGGATCGACTATTCATGCCACGAACAATTTTAGCGAAGGCACGTTTACCAACGGCACGACCACTGGACCAATGCTCCGCGTTGAAAATAACCAAAGTTTTGTGGCACCCAATTACATTGCCAATGTCATATTTCCCGTCAACCCGGGAGGTGGCGCCTACAATGTGGCCAAAACTACAGCCTCAACAGGAACACTTGAATTTTATAATTCTACGGGTGTTTTCTCAGGGGAGAATTACGACAATGACCCATATAATCTGATAAATTGGACTGGACCTGTGAAACTTACATGGAACGGATCGGTTAGTACCAACTGGAACAATCTGAACAACTGGACGGCAAGTTATGGTCCTTCAATTGTTCCTACGGGCGACGAAGATGTTGTGATTGCAACGGCCGTTAATCAGCCCATATTGACTACGTACGGGCAGAAAACGAAAAATCTGACGATCAATTCTGGTGCTTCCATTTTGCTTAATACACCTAATGATGGAGGAATGGCCGATTTGGATGTGAACGGCGATTTGACGATAAACGGCAGTTTGGTTTCTGTGTCGTCCAACGACTATATGACGGTTGAAGGGAACTGGACCCGTGGAACAACCGGTACGGTGGCATTGAACGGAAACGTGAGGTTTGATGGAGTTGGTGGTGCGAGGGTAATAAATAACAGAGGCACAAACTTCCATAGCCTCACCATAGCGGGTACAAGCCTGTACCAACTGGGGTATGCGACCACCGTAAAAGATAATTTGGTGATGGAAAGCGGGTCGTTCTTCGATATCACTTCGGCCAATCATGCACTTACCGTTTATGGTAACTGGCAGAATAGCGGTACTTTCAATTCAAGGGCAGGTAAAGTAACTTTGTTGGGAAGTAAAATTCTTGGTTTGTTGAACGGAGGCACAGGTGATTTCTACGACCTGGACATCAATGCCTCATCAAACGCCTACCAGCTCACGTCCAATATAGGCGTTAAACGTGCGCTTTACCTTATCAGCGGTACATTGTCGGTTAATGGTTACATGCTGAACATGGGAGATGGCAGTGGTACTGACGACCTGACCGTGACCGGTTCATTGAACCTTAACGGAGGTTCTGTACTTAACATGGGCAATGGGGCACGAGTGAATGTCAATAGTGCAGGTAGTTTGACGTTGGTGGGGTCGGGAATCAACAATCGGGCCGCGGTCACAAGCCTGTCGGGCGGTAGGTATACATTGAAGGTAAATTCAGGTGGCCATATCGCGGCTCAATATTATCAAATTGTCTATACCGATGAACAAGGATTAAACATTCAAAATGGAGCTAGCATAGACAATGTTTATAACTTGTCGGACGGATATTTCACGAATGGTTTTCCTGCAACAGGTACATATTTGACGTTGTTGGCCGAATCGGGAGAGGAAATCATCGTCAAGAACGTGATCTTTGATGGAGGGCCGTTGTACAATGTGACACGTACCTCTGGCACCACGGTGTTCTATTTCGTAGATGCTTCGGGGACTTTAGGGAATTACACATATGAGAAAGACGTGGAGTCGCCCGATGCCAACAGCGGCTTGGTTAGATGGTCGCTCTTGCAATTATATACATGGTTAGGCCATTCAAGCGATTGGGGAGCTGTATCTAACTGGTATAACGGTGTGATTCCTGATGGTTTTGCGAATGCCATTATTCCTTTGGGAACACCCAATAATCCGGTTGTTAATGAAGGGACGTTGGCTTTGTCCAACAATTTGTCGATCGCTTCCGGAGCATCGTTAACCTTATCACCTGGGGCAAGGATGACAGTGAACGGGAACATTGTCAATACGGGGGCGACGGTATTGGTCAAAAACACGGTTGACAAGCCTACGTCGTTGTTGACATACGGCACAATCGCCTCTCCGGTTACTATACAATGGGTTTATCCGAACGGTCGTTACATGTATGTAGGACACAGCGTTGACGGGGTTAACTACAACAATTACGATGTCCCGGCGTCTAATGCGATCAACCTTTACCGCTACACAGGTACGGCATGGTCGGCTATTACATCAGTGGCGGGGCTGAATGGAACCAGTGAAAATGTATTGGAAGGCTATTCGGTAAAATTCAATGATGCAACCAATGTGACGGTATCACATACGGGAATCCTTCGCAAGGGCGATTATGCACGTTCGATCAACGGATGGAACCTGGTGGGCAATCCTTATCAAACCTATCTGGATCTGGAAAGCACGGGACTAAACCTGGGTAACTCCCTTTCAACTGTTTGGACAACCACCAACGCATCTGGTAGCACTGTATATGCAACATATAACATTTCAACAAAAGTGGGGGCCAATGGAGGGACACGTTATGTGTCACCAGGCCAGTCATTCTGGGTACGCAATTATTCGAGCTCAATTTTGTCAATTGATAATACTGTACGTACGCATGCATCAGGTGCCCTAAAATCTGCCAGGACAGTTGATGATGTGTTGCGCATTGTATTGTCGGGAGGTGCTGTGAGTGATGAAAATGTGATTGTGTTCAGAGAATATGGTTCAGAAAATTATTCGACCATATTCGACAGTGAGAAACGATTCAGTACAGGTAACAACGAAGTATCCCTTTATACTCAAAAAGGAGGTAATAATCTTATTATTAATGCATTGCCTGAGGATAATATGGAGAATCGGGTGATTCCGTTGTTTTTGACTATAGGATCGAATAGTACGGGAACTTTAAAACTACAGGCTACCAATATTGCCGAATTCATGCCCGATGTCGATGTATTTTTACAGGATAAGGTAACCGGAGAGTCCTTTAACCTGCGTGAAAAGGTCGAATACATTTTTACGACCACATCATCCGTTAGCAATCAAAATCGATTTGAGCTTAGCTTCAAAACCATCGAGAAAACCCCTGAAGTAGTGACCGGAGTGGATGAAACTGCGGCTTCGGACAACATCGTGATTACGGCCGTTGGTATTGGTAACAAAACCATTGTGAAAGTGAAAGATCTTGCTTTTGCAGGTAAGGTGGGCATTGAAGTGATGGATGCACAGGGTAAAGTTTACAAAAATGTGCTGTCCGGAAATGAAAGGACTGAGCTGGAGGCTCCCGCCAATACCCAGTTTTACATGGTGAGAGTAATTTATAAAGGGGAAATGAAAAGCTTTAAGATAATGAACTCGCCAGAGTGATAAACACTCAAATCACAGAAAAGGGCCGTCACTGATCAAGTGGCGGCCCTTTTCTATTTGGTAACAAATTTAATCCAGTATAATATGTCTGGTTGTGTAATATATTGAATTTCAGTTTGTAAATATATGTAGCGACGTAGGTGGATGTGAATAGAAGAGGGCTTTATCCGTTTTGTCCTAAAAAAGAGGGAGTCAATGTAATTAAAAGGGCCTTCTGTAAAAAAGACGACCCTCTCCGGTTCCCGATTTCTTAAATTGCAATATATGTGCTTGCCGTTCTAATACATGAGACCGTTTGGTTGTGGATGGCATCGAAAACAAATTGGATGATGAAAACAGAGAAGCTCTTCGGTATAGACAGTTATGTGCGAACGGCAATGTTCTTGTGCTTACTTTCCACGAGCGCTGCGGCACAAGACAATGATAACAGCTTGCAGGCATTGCGTGAAGCTGAAATGGCAAATTATATGGCCATGGCCGAAGCGTCCCAAACCTTAAATACCGACAATAACATCGATATCACGTTTTACCACATATCGCTCAGCGTGACCCCCGCATCCCAAACCATTGGCGGAAGTGTGTATGTTGAGCTGCTGTCTACGATCAATAACCTGAACCAAGTAAAGCTGAACCTGCACAACTCAATGACGGTAAGTGCCGTGTCGGAAAATGCAGCCGGTTGGTCGCGATACTCATCCAATACCATCACGCTTGCCCTCGATAGAACTTACTACAATGGTGAGACCGTGAAGCTTCGTATCGATTACAGCGGAACCCCTGTGTCGCCCAACGGGTATAAAGGATTTAGATTTTTCCCTAACAGTAACAATTTTCCTGTTGCAGTGACCCTCAGCACGCCCTATTTGGCGCATTATTGGTTCCCCTGCAAAGATGGGCCTACCGATAAGGCCGACAGCGTGTATGTCGACATTACCACCCCGACCACCTATGGTGGGGCAACAATGAAGGGTATTTCCAACGGCATATTAACGGGAACCACAACTTCGGGCAGTTACACGACGTTTAAATGGAAGCACCGTCATGCGTGCGTGCCCTATTACGTGATGGTGGCTGTAGGAAGATACGACACCATTAACCAGACCTACAACAATAACGGGCATAACTTCCCGCTTGAATATTTTGTATTTCCTAGCGATGTGGCCGCTGCAACAACAGGTGTATCCATTATGCCCCAGGCGTTTGATGCGTTTATCCACTATTTTGGCGACTATCCGTTTAAGGATGAAAAATATGGAATGACCCAGATCGGGTTTTACGGGGGCATAGAGAACCAGACCAATTCCATTATGAATAGCATGAACTCCAGTTGGAGGGAAACAATGGTACACGAATTGGCCCACATGTGGTTTGGTTGTGCCGTGACCTGCACCGATTGGCACCATGTGTGGATCAACGAAGGATTTGCGTCGTATGCCGAAGCGCTTTATTATGAATATACCCAGGGGATGACTGCTTACCGTAACCATATGAATACGATGCAGGATGCCAGTGCAGCTACGATTGCAGGCACAAGTGCAGGTACCGTTTTTCTGTCGGATGATTCGGATCCTTTCAGCGTATTTACGACGGTTGCGTACGATAAAGGAGCTTGGGTGCTCCACATGTTAAGGGGTGTGCTGGGGGACGAGGTGTTTTTTAACTGTATTAAAACGTTTGCGCAAGATCCGGCATTCAGGTTTAAAAATGCCAGTACCGAGGATCTTGAGGAATTGTGCGAAGGGATCAGTGGAAAAGATCTATCCAATTTCTTTGATCAGTGGATTTACAATAAAGGTTACCCCATGTATGCGTTCAATTTTTATTCCGATACGGACGAAGGAAAAACGGGGCTGACCATTTTGCAATGGCAGGTTGATAATAGAAATTGGCCCTTGTTCGAAATGCCACTTCGGGTTCGGTTTACTTTTCAGGATGGAACAACAAGGACCGAAACGATACAGAATAGCCAAAAGGTACAGACCTATTATTTTGATTTTACGAAAACGGTCACGGCAGTGGCCATCGACCCAGATAGCTGGGTGTTGCGATATACGGAAAGCACGCCATATACGGCAATCGTTGTTCCTCGTGCGCCAAGTGGAAAAAAACAGATCACGGGCTTTACCATTGCCGGACAGGTGGGAACAAGCACCATTAATCAAACGGAAAAAACAATTACTGCCGTTATGCCCTTGGGGACCAATTTAACCAGTCTTGCCCCAATCATTACCATTTCGGCCAAAGCAGGCATTTCGCCGGCATCGGGAATAACACGTGATTTTTCGTTGCCCGTGGTTTACAGGGTAACTGCCGAAGATGGAACTTTCCAGGACTATACGGTCACCATTACCAACCAGAAAAATACCGAAAAGCAAATTCTTGGTTTCGATATCGCAGGACAGTTGGACGTCACCGTAATTGACCAACCCGCCAAAACGGTGAGCATCACTATGCCATATGGGACCGATAGGAACGGCCTTGCTCCTGTCATTGTGGTATCTGCCGCGGCATCTGTTGATCCAGCTTCGGGACAAGAAGTCGATTTTACATTGCCCGTACAGTATACAGTGACAGCAGAAGACGGGTCTTCCCAGATTTATACGGTTGTCGTTACCAACGCTTTAAATTCAGAGAAGCAAATATTGTCGTTCACCATTACCGGCCAGGCTGGAATGACGGAGATCGACCAATCCTCCCGCACCGTTACGGTGACAATGCCTGCGGGCTCTGTTATAACTGCTTTGGCACCGGTTTTGACAGTGTCGCAGGGGGCAACGGTCAGTCCGGCATCGGGTGAAACGCGTGATTTTACAACTGCCCAGAGCTACAGCGTGACGTCTCAGGACGGTACCTCTCAAACTTATTCCGTCACGATAACGATTTTACCATCTCCGGATATATCATTCATTGATGTTGCATTGTGTGAGGGGGGAACAGTTGAATACAGTACTCAGGCTAATCCGTTGAACCAATACCGATGGACCGTAACAGGAGGTACCATTGTGCCCGAAGATGCCACTTTATGGCGTACGGCAACGATGGGTGGAAATACGGTTTCTGTGGAATGGAATAATCATGGGAATGGCTCTGTTTTGGTGGAAGAGCGGGTCGGAACGTCGGTCAATTCAGCCACAGACCAGATTTCTGTGACGGTGCACAAAAGTATCGATGAAAAACTTATTACAGCATTGGCCCCAGTCATATACGAAGGTGAATCGACCCATATCGTGGTTCCAGGTTCCCAGATAGGTACCGTATACCAACTCCGTAACGTATCGGCAGGAGCTGATATCGGGGGGACATTGACAGGAACCGGTTCCGATTTGTACTTGTCCACAGGTAACTTGTCGTATACATCTGGCGGAATTATATTCGGCGTGACGGCATCCAATGGCGGATGTACTTTGGCGATGCACGAACAGCCTTTGGTCGCATTTCATCCTGATTACGTTTGGAGCGGTGCCATCAACAACAACTGGAATAACCATCAGAACTGGCAACGTGGTGTGGCACCTTTGCCGTCCGATAATGTGATGGTTAAAGGGAGTACCCATAATCCTGAAATAAGCGATGACGTAACGATAAATCACTTGGGAATCCAAAGCGGGGCTTCGTTGACATTTAGGTCCGGTGCACGGGTAACCGTCAATGGGGATATTTTGAACGACGGTGCATCCATTATCGTTGAGAATACCATTGACAATCCTGTCTCGTTCTTGACGTGGGGCACAATATCGGCCCCTGTAACCGTGAGATGGATATATCCCAATGGCCGTTACATGTACGTGGGACATGGGGTGAATGGCGTTACCTATGCGAGTTACGATGGTGTAACAGCTAACCCATTCAACTTGTACCGATATACAGGTGCTGCCTGGTCGGCCATTTCCTCAGGTTCCGGGGCGACAGGCCTTAATGGGGAAGAGAATGCTTTGGAGGGATATACTGTAAAATTTGGCGAGACCGATGATGTAGCTGTTTTTTACACGGGGACTTTACGTCAGGGTGATTATTCCCGTTCGATCAATGGGTGGAATCTGGTAGCGAATCCTTATTTGGCATACCTGGATTTGGCAAGTTCCCATCTGTTCCTGGATAACTCGCTTTCTACAATATGGACCACAACAAATGCTTCTGGGAGTACCATTTATGCTACTTATAACATCGCATCCAATATCGGGGCCAACGGAGGTACACGCTACATAGCCCCTGGCCAGTCGTTTTGGGTACGTAATTATGCCCCGGGAGTTTTAACCATCCATAATCTTGTTCGAACCCATGCCGCAGGCTCTCTTAAATCGGCCAGTTCATCGACAGATGTATTGAGGTTGTCATTGGGTAATGCGATGGTCGAAGATGAAAACGTGCTGGCGTTCCGTGAAATTGGGAGCGATGGCTATTCGTTGGTCTATGACAGTGAAAAGAGATTTTCTACAGGGACGGGAGAGGTATCGCTGTACTCGAAAAAAGAAGGTAAGAATTTGATAATTAATGTTCTTCCTTCGGATATGACAGGACGGGTAATTCCATTAGCTATAAATATTGGTTCGGGTACGGTAGGTCCATTTACATTTACGGCCACCAACATCAACCAGTTTGGATCTGCTGACAATGTGATTCTTACGGATTTGGTGACCGGTGAAAGCATTGATCTGCGCAAGACACCCCGATATGTTTTTACATCGGGGGCAGTTTCCAGTCAGAACCGTTTCGAGCTTAGTTTCAAGGCCATTGATAAAGCACCCGGAATATCGACTGGTGTGGATGGGAATACGACTTCTGGCATTGACATTGTTGCCGTCGGCATTGGCAACAAAGCCATTGTGAAAGTAAAAGATCTTGCTTTTGCGGGCAAAGTGGCCATTGAGGTAGTGGATGCTTTTGGCCGTTTACAAAAAAGTATATCGGCCAACACCGACAGGATAGAGTTTGATTCGCCTTCCAACACCCAGTTTTATGTGGTGAAGGTGACTTATAAAAATATGGTGAGGAGTTTCAAAATTATAAACGGTACGGTAGATTGAGCATAAACAACTGTTTAATAGGGATCAATCAGGATTTTGGGCAGAAACGTTGATTGATTGGAAACAAAGAGTATCTGAAATTTAAGTTGCACTTCCGTGCCGGCACGGAGTATGGTGTGGGCGGTGCCTTGCAATCCAAATTTCCGGTTATTTTCCAAACCATTTTCCCCATAGGTTGTGTTTCGGTATTTCGGGGTTCGCATTTAGATAGTTTTCCAATTCGATACGCATGTCGAGTGCCGATTGGTAGCGTTTGGCAATACCTTGGCCCAATATCTCCACGATTACTTCATCGGCCAGTCGGCGTGGCGGGAGTTTAAAAGGCTCTTTGTAAGCAGCTTTGGCAAGTATTTCGAACAGGGGCTCGTCGATGCCCGGCCTGTGCCTCATGGGGTAGGTGAGTTGGAGATGCATAAGTACCTCGGCGTTGCAATCGACCCAAGGAGCACTGCCGGATAATAACTCAAAAAGGGTAACCGATAATGCAAATAAATCACTGGCCGGACAAACCAACTCGTTGTGGTTGAGCAACTGCTCGGGTGGACTATACACCAGCGCAAAAGGTGCACGCGAAGGTTCTGCCGCAGGATATACGCACGCTTGTTCGAAATCGATAAGTACGATGTTGGACGGGTTCCATGTGCAGGGATGTTGTTGAGGCGTATGTTTTAAAATAAGGTTTGAGGGCTTGATATCGCGGTGCACGAGCCCCTTCGAATGCACATGTTCCAGCGTTTTCAGCAATGAGACGGCTGCTTTCACGAAAAACAACGGTTCCAGATGTTTGCGAATGGCGTGCTTTTTCAGTATGGTTTTGAAACAAGTTCCTTCGATATACGGTCTGATGAGATAACTGTCACCTTGGTACTCGACGGTTTCAATGGTGGGTGTAATGCCGTGATGGTCAAGATGCCCGACCTTTTGACGTGCCGACTGCTGGTCGGGCACTGTAGCCTGTGGTAGTTTTTTTGCCGACACTGCCAGCCCGTCGTGTATTCGTTCACCCCGCAAGATGCCTCCGAATTTGCCTTTGGGGGCATCTTGCGGGGTAAGCCGATAAGTTCCCTCTAGACCAGTAACTGTGAGCATACGTTTTTTTGATAAAGCTATAAAACGAACGCGGATTTTGGAACTTGGTTCTCGTTTTTCCTATAAACCAGCCGGGAAACAAAAAAACATATCAGATTAAAAGTGATTTTGCTTTTTAGTTGTCCATACGCTGTCACTCAACAATTATCTCTTTTCGATAGAAGATTCTTTTGTTCGGAATATCATAGATATCCACGACCGGCGCATCGCCACAACCGTTTTGGTCTGCAAATCGACGAAGGGCCGGATATACTTTTACCAGGCCAAATAACACCGACAGTTTTCCTTTGTAAGGAAATTCGGCAACAATATAGTGGTCGACGGGCAACTGCTTGGTCATAAAATCGGTGGCAGCAAGGGCAAGCCTGTCCGCATCGGCAGGTTCAACAATGCAGCCGGCCTCGGAACGGAGCTTGTTTCTTTCCACGTTTCTGGGGTTGTCGAAATATTTTGCGTAACCTTTAAAAGTCTCCACGTTGTAATCGTTCAGCAGGGTATAGTAAATCTTGTCCATTATCATACCGCTTTGCCGGTAATCGCCCGTAATGGACCGGCATACCACGGTCTCGCCTCCTTGCTCTTCAATGCGTATGTTAAGGCTTGCAAATGCGCCATAATATGCAAATGCCATAAGGCCTAAAAGGGTAAAACATGCAAGTGCCAATAAAATTATTACCATCATTATTTTCTGTTTATTTAAGTGTTAAACTTACCATTCGTTTTTCAACGGCAAGCATAAATCCACGGTGTCGGAATGCCTAAAAACCGGCGAGCTTAAACCTGTGGAGCTCCTTTACCAGCTCGTTGCGTTGGTACCAGTCGTTGTATACCAGCTCGATCGAGTCAATCGACAATGTCCCGAAGTCAAAATTGCGGTAGCGTTCCACAACCTTTAAAAATTCATTTATCCTTACCAGTGGTTCCCGGAAACGGACCACTGTCATGTGTGCTGTTTGTATGGAATAGCGGGAATCGATACTTTGCTGCAGTCCTGATTGGTTAAAACAGTCCCTAAGCCTGTCGCGCACGTCGTTCAACGTGTTGCCGGTGGGAAACCCTTGTACCATAATGCATGATGGTGAGGCGGTAACCCCGTTGAAGCGTATCTTAAAAGGGCTTGCCGCTTTGATGGTTTGACCAATCAGATCGATATAATCGGACACGCAGATGTTTTGCAGTTCGAAACCGGGATGGCACGATATGATGGACAATACAGTGACATGGATGTCCGGATCGGGCTGGTAATATTGTTTGGGCTCAATCAGCCTTAATTCGTTGAGGAATTGCCGGATTCTGAGCCGAACCTTTTCCTTGGGGCGGATCAATAGTGTGATACCCCTTCTTTGGTCGTCGGGCGAATCGATTAAATCGTCCAATGAATACCCATTCGACTCTATTTTTTGGACAGCGTTTTGATAAAGTGCGTCGTAATGGGTTCTTAAATTCATTTTATAAGCAAAGAATATGGAATTAATTATCTATTCCCCCTCGGAATTCATACGGAATTTTTGCCCGTTGCCGAAAAATACCCTTTGGTACACCTATTGGGGGTGTTTCAAGTATTTGTTATGGATGGAATATCTCAGAATTTCCTCATGAGGATAACACCGCCCACTACCATTACCATCCCTAACACCCTTAGCCAGCTAATGGGTTGGGGCTGCGCCACAAGCACATTGAAATGCTCAAGCAATGCAGAGACAAGCATTTGGCCGGCCACCACCAGTCCAAAGGTCAAGCCCGGTCCCAATTGGGGAAACGACAGGATGATGACCGTGACATAAAAAGCACCAAGCAATCCTCCCAACCACACATAGGCCGGGGCGGTTTTCACCCCGGCCCACGAAACGGTTTGCCGCGTAAGCAAAATATACAGTATTAAGCCCACGGTCCCAATCACAAACGACAGCATGGACGCATGAACAGCGCTTCCGCCCGCCTTGCCCAGTTTCGCATTCAGCCCTGCCTGTATCGGCAGAAAAGTACCGGCCACAAAGGCCATTATTACCCAAAATAGTTTTCCCATATGTTCGTTATCGATCTTGTTCGTATACCCCAGAAGTTGCAAAAAAGCAATGGCTCCGGCAACTTCATGGGATTATGTTGTTCCATGGCGGTGTAAATTAAACAAAGATCTACTCAGCCTCCAATGATTTTACAGAATATTCTCAGGGATCCTGCACCGTTTGGCGTGGTCAGATCCATAAATCAATTGTCTTTTGCATACAAAATCGGAGGCCGGCTTGAGTATCGTGCTTGGTTATGCCTGAGTACTACTTTCATCCATGCCCGGAGGTTTATACTGTTCCCGTAAATTAAAATGCTTTGGCAATGCGTTGATAAAATTTACTCGTGCAAAGATTTTCCCTTGATTGCCGGGTGTTTTTACGATTTTATTCGCCCTGGGCAATATTCATTTGGTAATGAGAAAGAATTGATTGGGGCCCTGCAGTGAACTTTCGTTATAAAGTTGTGCCGAATGGCCGTTATGCTTCACGTCCTTTAGACGTGGGCCATTGCCATTTGTTCCTTTTCCTGTTTTCAGTTCAATGTCCAGCGTATCAGTATCCGCATTGTCGAAGCAAATGTAAAAACGGTGGTGGTCGAGGCTTTTGCGGGCCAGGTCAGATGAGAATACCAGCACCCCGTCATCGTTAGAGATAAAAAATTTCAGATCGACCTCTTTCATCTGGTTGCCATCCTCATAAATGATCTTTAGCTTATCGCTTTGGTAACGGCCATTGCTGATCAGGTTTTCACCCGTTTTTAGATCTATTATTTTAAAAAGGAAGGGATGCGGCGGAGGTTTTCCGCCCTGGTTATAAAACAGTGTGCTGACAAGCACCACCAATCCGCCTATCAAAACCGATAATGTGATCCTTTGCATCCTCTTTACTTTTTCTTCCATCTTTCAGTGTATCATTGCTTTTGACGGGACTTGGTCTGTAAAGGTTGCTTTGGGGTAAAAAAACATTAGCCACATGAAGTTACATGTTTTAATGATGTAAAGTATGATATATCAGTAAATTATTGATGTATTAAGCCAAAACGCGCAATGGAATATCTGTTATTCCATTGCGCGTTTTAATTTTTGTGCGTTGGCGCTTATTTTAAATATTTATCCAGCCAACCAAAGAATTCACGTTGCCACAGAATGCCGTTTTGAGCAGACAATACCCAGTGGTTCTCTTCGGGGAAGCAAAGGAAGCGGGCCGGAACGTTGTTCATTACCGCAGCATTGAAAGCGGCCATGCCCTGGGTATAAGGAATACGGAAATCTTTTTCGCCGTGCACCACTAAAATGGGAGTGTCCCAGTTTTTTACAAAATGGTGTGGAGAGAAACCGTAACTGCGCTGGGCAGCCGCATTTTGGCTATCCCAGTAAGCTCCTTTTAGATCCCAGTTCACGAAAAAAGTCTCTTCGGTGGTCAGGTACATCTGTTCGAAATTGAAAATACCGCAATGTGCCACAAACGCCTTGAAACGCTTATGGTGGTTGCCCGCCAGCCAATAGACCGAAAAACCGCCATAACTGGCGCCGACAGCGCCTAAACGGCCTGCATCGATAAACGGCTCCTGTGCCAGTGCATCAATGGCGCTTAAATAATCCTTCATGTTCTGTCCTCCGTAATCACCGCTGATTTGTTCATTCCATTCCTGGCCAAATCCAGGTAATCCACGCCTGTTGGGAGCTACCACGATATACCCGTTGGCAGCCATTATCTGGAAATTCCAGCGGTAACTCCAAAACTGGCTGACGGTGCTTTGGGGACCACCCTGGCAATAGAGTAGTGCAGGGTATTTTTTCGCAGGATCGAAATCGGGGGGGTAGATAACCCAGGTTAGCATTTGTTTTCCATCGGAGGTAGGTATCCAGCGTTTCTCCACTTTGCCCATCTTCAGTTGCGACAAAATGCCGTCATTGGTATGGCCCAGGTTCGTGTCGGTACCTGTTTGGGCATTTACCGAGTAGATATCCACGGGATGGCTGATGGACATTTTTTGTGCCACCAACTTATCCTTTATCTTGATGAACGATGTGTAATCGTGGTCACCGTGAGTGACCTGTGTTATGGCCGATGTGGCAATGTCTATTTTGTAAATATCGTCGCATGCATGGTGGTTACTGATGAACCATAGGGTAGAATTGCCGTCCCATTGCAGATTCGATACGTTTTGATCGAACCCGGTACTGAGATCTTTGGTTTCCCCTGTCGGTAGATGTTTCACCATTAGTCTTGATTTGTCGGCCTCATAACCGTCACGGGCCATGCTTTGCCACGCCAGATACTCGCCATCCGGTGAAAATACAGGGTTCATGTCATAGCCCATCATCCCTTTGGTGAGGTTGGTAGTGGCTTTGGTTGCCAGGTCATAAAGATAGATGTCCGAATTGGTAGAATAAGCATAAGCTTTGCCCGATAGCTTTTTGCAGGTGTATACCACCTGCTTGCCTTCGGGGCTCCATGCGATTTGCTCCATGCCGCCGTGGGGTGCAAGGGGGGAATCGAACTTTTCGCCTTCCAAGAGGTCGGTGGCAGTGCCCGATGTACGTCCGTCCTGATAATCGACCACAAACGGATGACTGTAAGCATAATCATGCCATTGGTCCCAATGGCGGTACATTAGATCTGTTTCGATGCGTGCATTGGCCAGCGGAAGATCGGGATAAAGTTCGTTCACCGTTTTGTCGAGCTTCACATCGGCCGTATACAAAAGCTTGTCCATGGTCGGCGAATAGCGGAATCCGGAAATACCCCCTTTGACGTAGGTGACTTGTTCGGGAAGTGACCCGTCGGGATTCATTTCCCATAATTGCACGTCGCCCGATTTTACGCTCAAATAGGCTATCTTTTTGCCGTCGGGCCGCCAGCATACCGCAAATTCGTTACTTCTGGTACGGGTTAACTGTTCGGTTTTCCCATCGGCCACCGACACTTTATAAATCTCGCTATAACTTTTGTTTTCGGCAATATTGGGATAAGACATGGTATAAACAACCCATTGGCCGTCGGGCGAAAGATCCATGTCACCCACCCGTCCGAACGACCAAAGCGTTTCAGGCGTCAGCTTGTCCGACGAAAGTTTGATGTCCTTCAACGAATAGTAAAATTCGTTTTCCTGCGGCGCACCGCAGGCCCCTAGCAAGACTGCTGCCGCAACAACTGAAAAGAAATGTCTCATTGTTCCCGTTTATGTTTGATGGTAAAGGTACTATTTTGTGGGGTTACATCAGTGGTCGGTTTTCAAGTGTTGATTTGGGGGCAGAGGGGGCGATCCAAAGCTAAACTTCATAGACTTAGTCGCCTTGCATTGCCCCGCAACAAGATCAGATATTGATTTCCCTGTCTCTAAAGCCAAGCAGGTATAAAATGGCGTCAAGACCAATTTCCGAAATGGCGTGTCTGGCCGAAGCTTTCACTTTGGGTTTGGCATGGAATGCAATGCCCAAACCAGCCAGGTTGATCATTGGTAAATCATTGCTGCCATCTCCCACGGCAATCACCTGGTTCAAGTGGATGTCTTCCTTGAAGGCCAACAATTTTAACAGCTCGGCTTTTTTGGGTCCGTCCACAATATCGCCCAAATGGCGACCGGTCAGTTTGCCGTCCGCAATCTCCAGTTCGTTGGCAAATACGTAATCAATACCCAGCTTATTTTTCAGGTAATTGCCAAAGTAGTTGAATCCGCCCGATAAGATGGCCGTCCGGTAACCGTATTTTTTAAGGGTTTTGAACAAGCGCTCGGCACCTTCGGTCAACGGAAGTTCGTTGGCAATCTCTTTCATAACACTCTCGTCAAGTCCTTTCAACAGGCTCACACGTTTCACAAAACTCTCTTTAAAGTCCAGTTCGCCGCGCATGGCTGCTTCGGTAATGGCACTCACTTGATCGTATACACCGGCTTTGCGTGCCAGTTCGTCAATGACCTCGGCTTGTATCAGGGTCGAATCCATGTCGAAACATACCAGACGACGGTTGCGCCGGAAGATATTGTCTTCCTGGAAAGCGATATCTACACCCGATGTTTTGGAAATGTCGATAAAATCTTTTTTCAACCTCTCCATATCTTTGGGCGTACCGCGAACCGAAAACTCCACCACGCTTTTCGAATGGCCGTTGTTCTCATCGATGGGGATACGTCCCGACAGACGACTGATAATGTCGATGTTAAGTCCTTGTTGCGAGATGGTCTTGGCCACCAGGGCCAATTGCTCGGCGGTCAGTTTCCTTGATAATAGAGTGATGATGTACCTTTCTTTGCCTTGGTGCGACACCCATTCCTGATATTTTTTTTCGGGAATAGGTGTAAACTTTACATTGAGCCCGAGCTCATAGGCTTTGAACAACAGATCTTTGAGGATGGGCGACGATTCGGCCTTGGCCGGAACCTCGAACAAAATGCCAAGACCCAGATCTTCGTGGATAACTGCCTGGCCGATGTCCAGAATGTTCACTTTGTATTCGGCCAGTACATCGGTAAGCGATGCCGTTAATCCGGGTTTGTCTTCGCCCGATATGTTTAGAAGGATGATTTCGCGTTCTTTGGTCATTTCTTAGGCTTTTGCGGCGTAAAAATAAAAAAACCATCCATGTGGCTCCGTAAATTTTATTTAAAAATCACAGTAATTCGCGGGCATTCCCCATAGAACTTTTAATCCCAATCGGTTGTTAATTAACGACAAGCTTCCCTGCGGTATTCCGGGGCGTCCCTGAACCGCAGATTTTATGAATTTAGCGCAATCGGCCCGCCGTTTGGCAAAGCCAGGAACCACAGGATTTATCCTGGGTGCCGGACGTTGACCTGAAAAGTTCGAACGATAGACGTTAGACCCGAAATATTTAATAACCAATAACATTACAACTATGGATTTACAAACCACTTTCATGGGAGTCGCCCTAAAGAACCCGATCATTGTGGGGGCAAGTAATTTGGTAACCGATTTGGGCATGGCCAAGAAGTTAGAGGATGCAGGGGCTGCGGCCATTGTTTACAAATCGTTGTTTGAAGAACAGCTCCAGCTCGAAGCTGCGGAACTTGATGACGACCTCCACATGTACGACGAGCGCAATGCCGAAATGACCAGTTTATTCCCCCAAATAGTCCATTCAGGACCCAAAGCCCACCTCATGGCGGTAAGGAAACTGAAGGAAACCCTTTCTATTCCGGTATTTGCAAGCCTTAACTGCGTGGAAGAGGAATCGTGGGTGGAGTTTGCCGTGTATTTGGCCGAAACAGGCGTGGACGGGTTGGAACTGAATTTTTATAATACTGTTACCGACGTTGATAAGCCTGGCACTGACATTGAGAAGATGCGTATTGGAGCACTCAGTAAAGTTAAACAGGCAGTGAAAATTCCCGTGGCCGTTAAGTTAAGCTCTTTTTACACCAACCCGTTGCATACGGTGAAACAAATGGATGCCGAAAGTGTTGACGGATTTGTGCTGTTCAATAAATTGTTCCAGCCCGATATAGACATTCATAACCATCAAATGAAACAACCCTATAACCTTAGTTACAAAGGGGAGAACCGCCTGCCTTTACGTTATGCCGGATTGCTGGCGGGCAACATTAAAGCCGATATTTGCAGCAATACGGGCATTATGGACGGAGAAGACGTTGTAGCCATGCTCCTGGCAGGGGCCAATGTGGTTCAGGTGGTAAGCACCATTTATAAGAACGGGGCCATCCAGATTACCCGTATGCTCGATACGTTGGTCGATTACATGAAGAAGAATGGCTACAAATCGATCGATGAATTTAGAGGGAACATGTTGCGCAGTAAAATCAGGGAGCCTTACGCATACACACGTGCTCAATACGTTGACTTCTTGATGCACTCAAAAAAATTCACTGATGATTTTCCTGTTTGACAGATCTGCAAAACCAGTTGTTGTAGAAATGCGCCCGGGAAATTAAAATAAATTAACTTTTGCGAAGGTTGACCGAATCAGGTTAACCTTTTTTGTTTATTTTTATTGAAGCATAAGTCACCCGCATGCAAAATGATTTGGGGCAGGAAGGCCTCATTTGCAAGCTGTCGGGACATATATAAAGTCCGAAAAGTTAGGCTCGAGATGTCCTGATGAAAAGAATGGAGCAGTATGGAAGATGGTTGCATATCCATATTCAAGGTTGTGATGGCTCGATGATGTAAGCGTATTTCTGGTTGTCGTTGGTCGGTACATGGTTTCGTGCAGAGGGAGCACTGGTCGTTACATCAATAGTCGATGGTAATGTGGGTCTTACGCACGGACATGTTTTGACATGAACAAAGCAATCTGTTTCAAATATTTAAAATTTGGAGAGTATGAAAAAGAAATGCGTTTACACCTTCGGCGATGGAAAAGCCGAAGGTCGGGCAGACATGAAAAACCTGCTCGGAGGCAAAGGGGCCAATCTGGCCGAAATGAACCTCATTGGTGTACCCGTACCCCCTGGGTTCACCGTAACAACCGAAATTTGCACCGAGTATAACGAATTGGGCAAAGAGAAGGTGGTTGAACTCATCCGCAAGGAAACCGAGGCCGCCATGCACTATGTCGAAAATGTGATGGGTTCTAAATTTGGCGATAAGAACAACCCGCTTTTGGTATCTGTGCGTTCGGGCGCGCGCGTTTCGATGCCGGGAATGATGGATACCGTACTTAATTTGGGGCTTAACGACGAATCGGTGTTGGCCATCGCAAGAAAATCAGGCAATGAACGTTTTGCATGGGATTCATACCGCCGTTTTGTCCAAATGTACGGCGACGTGGTATTGGGCCTGAAACCGGAATCGAAAGAAGACATTGATCCTTTTGAGGAGATCATGGAGCATGTGAAATCCGCAAAAGGCATTCAACTAGATACAGAACTGACCGTAGCCGATTTGAAAGAGTTGGTCGTGAAGTTTAAGGCCGCCATAAAAAAACGCACCGGTCTCGATTTTCCCGTCGATCCTTGGGAGCAACTTTGGGGAGCCATTTGTGCCGTTTTTGACAGTTGGATGAACCCGCGTGCCCGTTATTACCGTGCCATGCACCTTATTCCGGTTAGCTGGGGCACTGCCGTGAACGTACAAGCCATGGTATTTGGTAACATGGGGGAAAACTCGGCCACGGGCGTGGCTTTTACCCGCGATGCCGCCACTGGCGAAAACGTTTTTAACGGCGAATATCTCATCGATGCCCAGGGCGAAGACGTGGTTGCGGGGATTCGTACCCCCCAGCACATTACCAAAGCTGGTTCGGTAAATTGGGCAAAATATTCGGGTATCTTAGAAGAAGAACGTTTGGCCAAGTACCCTTCTCTTGAAGAGTACATGCCCGAAACTTACAAAGACCTGTTCGATACACAACGCAAACTCGAAAACTATTTCCGCGACATGCAGGATTTGGAGTTTACCATCCAGGACGGTAAGCTTTGGATGCTCCAGACCCGTAACGGAAAGCGTACTGCTGCGGCAATGGCACGTATTGCGATGGATTTGTTGCGTGAACGGAAGATCGACGAACGCACGGCCTTGTTGCGTCTTGAACCCAATAAACTTGACGAACTCCTTCATCCCGTATTTGCCAAGGAGGCCATGGCCAAGGCCAACGTGCTGGCACGGGGGCTTCCCGCCTCGCCCGGTGCGGCTACCGGCCAATTGGTGTTCCACGCCGATGAGGCCCGTAAATTCCCGGTGACGATTTTGGCACGTATCGAAACATCGCCCGAAGATCTGGAAGGCATGGACGTGGCGCAAGGTATCCTTACCGCACGTGGCGGCATGACTTCGCACGCTGCGGTGGTGGCACGTGGGATGGGTAAGTGTTGCGTGTCTGGTGTCAGTGCCTGCGTGATAAGCTATAAAGACCGTACGCTGACCGTGTCAGGTAAAACCTTTAAAGAAGGGGACTGGATGTCGTTGAACGGATCGACCGGAGAGGTGTACGAAGGAAAACTTGAGACCGTTGAACCGGAATTGAGCGGTTATTTTGGCGAGGTAATGGCATTGGCCGATAAATACCGGACCATGAACATACGTACCAACGCCGAAACCGAGCGCGATGCCAAGAAAGCACGCTATTTTGGAGCCGAAGGCATTGGTTTGTGCCGGACAGAGCACATGTTCTTTGAGGGTGAGCGTATTAAAGCCATGCGCGAAATGATCCTGGCCGACGATGAGGCAGGCCGTCGTAAGGCGCTCGATAAATTGTTGCCCATTCAACGCCGCGACTTTACCGATGTGTTTGAAGCGATGGCCGGGCTTCCGGTGACTGTCCGCTTGCTCGATCCTCCGCTGCACGAATTTGTGCCGCATGAAGATGCCAACCAACTGGAAATGGCCAAGGAGATGGGGATCTCACTTGAGAAGATCAAGCAAAAAGTGGCCGACCTGCATGAGTTCAACCCCATGTTGGGCCATCGTGGCTGCCGTTTGGGCAATACTTACCCCGAGATTACCGAAATGCAGGCCCGTGCCATCATCGAGGCTTGCCTTGACCTGAAAAAGAAGGGAATCGTGACATATCCCGAGATCATGATCCCGCTGGTCGGCTCAAAGCGCGAACTGAAAATGCAGGAAGAGATCGTACGCGAAACCATCCGTAAAGTGTTTGCCGAACGCAACGATAAAATCGATTTTATGGTAGGCACCATGATCGAAGTGCCACGGGCGGCCATCCGTGCCGACGAGATTGCCGAGGTCGCCGAATTCTTTTCGTTTGGCACCAACGATCTTACCCAAATGACCTATGGTTTTTCACGCGACGATGCCGGCAAATTCCTGCCCATATACATCGACAAGGGATTGTTGCTTGGTGATCCGTTCCAGGCTCTTGACCAGGATGGGGTCGGTGAACTGGTGAAGATCGGTATTGAACGCGGCCGTTCCAAAAATCCCAAGCTTAAAGTGGGCATTTGCGGCGAGCACGGAGGAGAACCAAGTTCGGTGGAATTCTGCCATCGTGCAGGCATGAACTATGTAAGCTGTTCGCCATACAGGGTGCCGATTGCACGTTTGGCCGCGGCACAAGCTGCCATCCGGTAATCATATGTTTTAATCATACCTGCCCAAGTGAAGCCGCCCTGTGATGGGGCGGCTTTTGCATTTTGAAGATGTTTTCTGCCCAATGGTTTCTTGGGCCTGTTGCAACGGCAGATGGCCATGTTTCCCATCTCAAACCTTTTTGTACCTTTGCGAAAAAATTAGGCATGGGGCGTATTCTGGCGATCGACTATGGGAAAAAGAAAACCGGATTGGCGGTGACCGATCCGTTGCAAATCGTAGCCAATGGTCTCGACACCGTGCCATCGAAAGATGTGGTTGCGTTTCTGGAGAGATATATAAAAAGCGAGGCGGTCGATTTATTCGTGCTTGGCCATCCCGTCCAGAATTCAGGTGAAGAATCGGAATCGATGCGTTATATACGTCCCTTTTACAATACATTAAAGAACAAATTTCCGCATATCCCTGTTGAATGGGTAGATGAACGTTTTACATCGAAGCTGGCCTTCCAGACCATGATCGGTGCAGGGCTAAAAAGAACCGACAGGCAAAACAAAGAGTTGGTCGATAAAATAAGCGCCACCATTATTTTGCAATCTTATATGGAATCGAAACGCATATTTTGAAGTTTTAATTTAGTTTTTGATGATATATCCAGTTGTTGTTTACGGGCATCCTGTGTTACGTAAGGTTGCCACCGATATTACCGCCGATTATCCTGGTTTGCCCCAATTGATCGACGACATGTTCCAGACCATGTACAAAGCTGATGGCGTGGGCCTGGCCGCCCCTCAGATCGGCCTTCCGATAAGATTGTTTGTGGTCGATGCGACCCCGATGGCCGATGAAGAACCCGAAATGAAAGATTTCAAAAGGGTGTTTATCAATGCCCACATTGTGGAACGCGATGGAGAAACGGTAACCGATTCCGAGGGATGTTTGAGTTTGCCGACGATCCGTGAGGAGGTGCAACGTCCTTCGCGTGTGAGAGTCCGGTATTTCGATCAGGATTTTAAATCCCATGATGAAGTTTACGAAGGGTTTGCCGCACGTGTTATCCAGCACGAGTACGACCACATCGATGGCAAGCTGTTTATCGATTACTTGTCGCCACTGAAAAAACGTTTGCTTAAGGGCAAACTTACCAAAATCAGCAAAGGAGAGGTCGATGTGTCGTATAAAATAAAAATCGTAAAATAACGAAAGCTTGCCCTAAGCAAGCCGCGGTTCCGGCAGGAATTTCGCCATTGAAAAAAGACAAGAAAGACATAAGACATTCAGGTGCCCGTCCGTACCGGTGCGGATGGAGATAATGGGGAAATCAGATGAAAGAATGGATGTAAATCGTCTGTTTCATTTGGTTTGCCAGTTTGGTGTCCGGCATCTTTTTTCCTTTATTTCATTCCCCCGTTTCGGGAGCCATTACAATACCGGGGCCGGTATTATGCTTCTGTCTTTTAGCTACTACCTTTTCTCCTAAAGTGCAGAGCATCATTGGTTCCTTCCCGTCAGGGCCAGTAACCCGTTGATGAACGTGAGCGGATGTACCGGATTCCCCGCAATATACAAGTCAACGCGGGTATTGTCCAAAAACGCACGGTCCATGGCGGGCGAGTCGGCGAACAAACCTCCGCTGATGGCATCGGTGCCTGCAAGTACCACTATCTTGGGGTCGGGTATAGCATCGTGGCACATTTGCAGGGCAAGGGCCATGTTTTCCGTGATAGGGCCGGTTACCACAATGCCGTCGGCGTGGCGTGGCGATGCTACAAACTCGATTCCAAAACGGCTGATGTCGAATTGAACGTTGTTCGAGGCGTTCAGTTCCCACTCGCCGCTGCCGTCACCGCCTGCCGATACTTGCCGAAGTTTTAACGAACGGCCAAACAAACGGCGGATTTCTTTGCGTACCTGTGTGGCATCCACCACAATGGGGACATCATGGCCTTCAGTCACCACCAATCCCTGGCGCGTGTTGCTCGATAACTTATAGTCGGTGGTAAACGATATCTTCTCGGGGAAATGCATGGCACATTCGCCGCAAAAGTTACATTTGCCTAAATCGATGGAAACGGGCGATGTGCCAATGGCATCCATCGGGCAAGTTTGTGCCAATGCCAACTCATTGACCCTAATGGACGAGATGACGGGCCTTCCCCTGAAAATGCCGGGAACTTTGGCCGTTGTCACGTCGGGGATAAATTGCTTACCCTGGTGGTAAAGTATTTTGAGGTTTGCGATCATTTCTGAAATTCGATGTTTTCAAGTTTGGGGCCCAACGTTCTGGGGCGAGGGAAAGTTAATGCTTTTTGAAAAACTACTAACCACAGTGAACCAACCATTTCTCTCTCACAGATCATGCCCCGAATACGACAAATTGAAACTCTTGTTACAGATGGGAAAGTCGGATATTTCGTTGTTGCGTACGGCCAGTGCCAGTGCCATCCAGTTATGGAACGAGGGGTCCTTGATCTTGTAATGTGCCAGGTTCCCGTTGTGGTCGGTAATGGCGCAATGACATATTTCGCCGCGCCACCCTTCTACCAACGAAATGGTAAACTGGTTCGGGCGCAGATCGGGGAGTGGCCTTGGATGTTCTATTTGGGGCAGATCGCTGATCCATTGGCGTACGTAAGCCATCGACTGATCAACTTCCCTGCGGCGTAAGTCGGCACGGGCGTGCACATCGCCGGCAGTGAGCACGATGGGTTCATGTTCCATGTGGGCAAACAACCCCGACGGATGTGTGCGACGTACGTCCCTTGGCACTCCGGTGGTACGTGCCGCCATCCCCACAAATCCCATCGTCGATGTTTCTTGGTCGGAGATGGTTCCCGTGCGTTCCAGGCGTGATAATGCGCTTGGGAGGGTGAAAAGCTTATCGGCCATTTCGTGGAAATCACGTTCATAAGGGATGAGTATCCCGTAAAGACGTTCGGCCAGCTGCGGCGTAAACGGAAATCTGTTTTGGGCCGGGCGCACAAAACCTTTCCCCAAGCGGTTGCCGCCCCATTCCTGCATGTAGTTGATGATCGGTGTGCGGAGCCTTCCGAATACCGAATTGCCCAGTTGGTAGGCTATATCGCCGCTGATGGCCGCCATGTCGCCGGTATGGACGGCCATCCGTTCAAGCTCCAAAGCCAGCGAACGCGAAAACTGCGTATCGGCCGATGCTTCGTATCCGCATAGGTTTTCCCATGCTTGCGAAAAAGCGGTGGTGTGTCCAATGGTGGTGTCGCCCGCAATACTTTCGGCCAAAATGGCACGTTTGTGCCGATTATCGGTTGTCAGCATCAATTGTTCAATGCCACGGTGTTGATAACCCAGTTGGATTTCCAGGTGGAGGATTTGTTTGCCGTTGCAGACAAAGCGGAAGTGCCCGGGTTCGATCACGCCCGCATGGATGGGGCCTACGCCCACTTCATGCAATTCTTCGCTTTCAATGGTGTAGAACGGATAGTTGGCCATGGTTTGGTCCCGGTCGGCTCGATTATGTGCATACCTTACGGGCTTTAACCAGGGATGACCGCTGAAGCCGATCCCGAAATTCTCGTGTATTTCGCGTTCAAAACGTTCGAAACAAAGCCGTTTTTCAGAAAACGAAGCCAACATGGCGTTGACCGGAACCATGCACGATGACACGAAAATCATATGGTCATTGTCATCGGCAATGGCACAGATCAGTTTTACCTTGCTGCCCGACCGGTAGCCGTAATAATTGACGCAATGGCACGACGGATTGCCAACCAGTGACGTATTCAGTTCAAAAAACGATGGATAGTCCAGCACGGGAATATCGTCAGAGGGAATCGATTGGTTGTTTTTTATGGCAATATATTGCATGGCTTAATGTGGTAATATGTGGATGGACTGGTTAATGAGGTCGACGAACCATGTGGGCGGATTGAGCCCAAAGTAGACGGCCGATGCCAGCAAAAGATATTGGGTGAGCGATTCCCAAGGGCTGATGGTGGGCACCTGGCTGTCATCGAAACCCACGGCGGGAATAAAAAGTATCTTGAGGATGTTTTTGCCGAAAGCCCAAATAATCATGGTGAGCAAAAGCAAAATACCTGTCAGTACCCATATCTGGTTGGCCTGGAACAATGCTTTGAAGATAAGGAACTCGCTTACGAACAATCCTGACGGCGGCATGGCAGTGGCGCTGATAAAGCCAAGCAAAAACACCATTGCACCTGCCGCGTTGTACTTAAAATAGTTGCCCGTGTGGTAAATGCTTTTGTTTTTGAACACGCGGTAAAATTGGGTGAATTGGAAAAACAGACTGGGTTTTACCAACGAATGCAGTACCAAATGGAGGATAGCCGCATAATATCCTACTCCGCCTGCCGCTATGCCCAGAACCACCAACCCCATGTGTTCAATGCTGGAATAGGCCATCATCCGTTTAATGTTCTTCACCTTTATCATATATACGGTAGCCACCAGCACCGACAATACCGCGGCAATACCCATCACCATGTTGGCCCATGTATGTAGCGGGGTGTGTGCGACCACGACATAAAACCTGAACATGCCGATGAACCCCATGTTCATCAGCACGCTTGACATTAGCGCACCTGCGGGAGCTGGAGCTTTGTCCTTGGCATCGATACCGGCCGTGAACATGGGCACCAGTCCCATTTTGGCGGTAAATCCAGTAAAAATGAACAGAAATGCCAAACGTAGCCAAAATGCATTCAGTTTATCGGAATGCTTTATCAGGTTGGCGAACGACAAATCGCCGTGCCCTTCAGGCCCCAATGACAATCCCAAAAACAAAATGCCGATGAAGACAAAGCTGATGCTGATGGCGCATACAAATACATATTTCCATGTCCCTTCCAGTGCCAGCTTGTTGCGGTGATGGTAAATCAACGCCGATGCGCTTAAGGTGGTCAGTTCGGTAAATATCCAGGTGACGGCAATGTGGTTGGACATGTAAGCCATACCGATGGACGCGATCAACATGGTAATGGCCGCATAGTAGATGGCCCGTAACGGGGGAGTGGCAGGCTGGTCGTTAAGGTAAATATGGCTATGGATAAACGCAGGAATAGAAACCACGCTCAGGACCAAAAAGAACAGAACCCCCAATCCATCGTAAGTAAAGAATGTCCACTCAGAGAGGCCCCTGTGGGTAAACGCATGTTGCGTGACGGCCACCTGTAACAAGACAAAGGCGGCTATCAACGTGTGTGATACCCATTTGTTACGGTTCACAAAGTGTCCAAGGGCTATCAGTATCGAACCTATAAGGTATATCGCAATCATGAAGGTAAGTTTCTTTTTTGTGCAGGTTTATTGTCTTTGGGCCTTTTGTTGTTTATTAACGGCATTTTAATAATCCCGGAGGTTTGTCAATTGGTTTACGTCCACGTCTTTAAATACATCGCCAATCTTGTTGAGGAAAATACCAAGGATGAGTACGCTGGCAAAAATGTCGAGCATAATGCCAAGGTTTACCAGCATGGGCATTTCGGACCCTACGGCCAACGACATTACAAACACGCCGTTTTCCACCACTAAATAACCCATGACATGGGTGATTATTTTGCGTCGTGACACGATCAGGTACAACCCCGTGAAAAGGGTCGATAGCGCAACCACGAAAAACATCTTATCCAAACGTTCATCGTGAATGCTGTTGGCTATCAGTACGGTAACCACTACAATCAGAGTCACGATGATCAGTGACACGAAATTGGGCAAAAATGGTTCTGCCTCACGTGTAATCTGGTTCCGTTTAAGTACGTAACGGATAAAAACAGGTACGGCAATGGCTTTAAAAACAATGGTTTCCAGAAGAATGAGGATCAGGTTCAGCGTGTCTATCTTGACCAGTTGGATAAACGCTGCCACAAACAACAATATTCCCTGGAATGCCAACACGTTTACGTAAGTAAACAGCCTGTTGGCAATTGACATGTAGAACAGGGTAATTAAAAACGTGATCAATAAAACGTGAAGCATGTTGTTTTAAGTTTTAATTTCAGGGTCTTGAGTCGAATCATTTCATGTTTTGCCACGCTGGCCACTTCCCGTTACACAAATTTTTCGAGTACCAGTAACGCCCCAAAGAAAATAAGCAATGCCACGGAAGAGAGCGCCACGATAAACTGTGCGTTGTGCGCCATACGGAACCGTGCCATAAACGATTCCAACACGCCCACCACCACGGCCATTATAAATTGTACGGCCAAAAAAATGGGGATCGCGTACTGGAATCCTGCCGATCCTAAAAACAAGTTAGCAATCAATGCGCCGTAAACGGCAAATTTCAAGTATCCTGCCGAAAGGATCAGCCCCAGATCAAACCCGCTATTATCCAATATCATCACTTCGTGTACCATGGTCAACTCGAGGTGTGTTTTGGGGTCATCGATGGGTAGTCGGGAATTTTCGATCATGGCCACCATCAGCAACACGAATGAAGCCAGTACGGCCAATGCATAATTAATGTAGCTTCCCAAATGAAGCGTGGCGAAAATGTCGACAAACGAGGTATGCCCCGTAAGCAATGCCAACGATCCCATCAGGATGAAAAATGCAGGTTCTGCAAACATCGAGAACAATGCTTCCCGGCTGGCACCCATGCCTTCAAAGCTGCTGCCCGTGTCCATGGCGGCAATGATGCTGAAAAATTTACCCAATGCCAGCACATAGGCAAAAAAGATGAAATCACCCTCAAAACCCAGAAAGCCCTTCGATTGTCCGAGAGGTACGACCATGGCCGCCACCAGCACCGATGCAAAATAGACTGTGGGCGCCAACTTGAACACAAAGCTGGTGGTGGTACTGTACACCGATCCTTTGCGGAAAAGTCGCACCACATCGTGCAACGGTTGCAACACGCCGGGCCCCTTGCGTCCCGACAGGATGCTTTTGGTTCGTATGACGATGCCCGTAAAAAACAGGGCAGCAATAAAAATAAATACAAAACTCAGCATATTGATAAACCAGTAAAGGTGGATTTCTAATACATGATGAAAACTTAATGTAGGGGTTAGGGCGACAACGATTCCTTAAGGGGAGTGAACATTTTATACAATTCACTGGCGTATGTCAGCAAAAACACCATCACAATAAATAAAATGCCATACAGCAAATACCATTGTACTTTCCCGTTTTGGATGAATTGGAAATAATTGGTTACGTACAATAACCGTTGCAACAGCGGATCGATGATCTTTTCTTCGAAAAAATCAAGATAGTGTGACACGTATTTTTTACGCGATGGGAATATCTCCGTTTTGTCAAGTTCGTCAAAGTGCTTTATTTCAATGGCCATAAAGCCGAATACTTTACCGAGGGTTTTAGAAAACGATTTGCCCGTATACTGTATTTTGGACGATGGGGAAGGGTAGCCGCAGCCCCATGTGGCCTCTTGGCGGACAAGCGATTGGTTGCCTGCGTGTTTTCTTACAAGAAGAATGCCCCCGGCGATGGCACCAAACAATAATCCCGATATGCCAATATGCCGCAACAAGTGCGACGTCCCGTCCATGTCCGGTGTATCGAAACCCAATGTTGGGATTATTGTGCTTTGCGCCACTTTAAACGCAGGCATCAAAAACCATTGTGGAATGAAAGCAATGAGCATCATAATTGTGAGGATGAATGCCTGTGGCCACCACATTTTCCACGGCACTTCTTTGGGACGAAAGGCAAATTCCCTGCGTGGCGTGCCCAAAAATGCCACACCAAAAGTTTTTGTGAATGTTAGCAATGATAATCCCCCTATCACGGCAAGTCCTCCGAATGAAAGAACCATGACGATGGAGAGTCCAATGGAAGAAGAACTTAGTCCATCGATCAATCCATTGTAGATAATGAATTCTGACATAAAGCCGTTGAGCGGAGGCAAGCCGACAACAGCCACGGAGCCTAAAAGGAAAAACACAGTGGTTATGGGCATTGATCTGGCCAAACCACCCAGTTGGTCCATGTCACGGGCGTGGGTTTGTTGATAAACGGACCCGATAGAGAAGAACAGCATGGATTTGAACAGTGCGTGGTTGAGTAAATGCAACAGGGCCCCTCCAAATCCCCAATAATAAAGCATGGGCGAACCGGTACCTATTCCGACCAGCCCAATCCCGATACCAATGCCGATAATACTTATATTTTCAATAGTGCAGTAGGCCAGCATCCGTTTAATATCGCGATGGAGCGCGGCGTTTAATATGGCGAATATTCCTCCCGATACCGAAACCACGAGAATGAATACCCCCAGTGCAAGATAATCGGACTTGATGGACATTATCATCCGGAGGATGCCGTAAATACCGGTTTTTACGACTATACCCGACAAAATGCCCGAAATATGTGCAGGAGCAGCAGGATGTGCATGGGGCAACCATGTATGGAACGGTATAAATCCTGCTTTGATCGCAAATCCCGTAAAGAATAAAAGGAACAGCACCACCGAAATCATATGGTGTTCCCTTTCCACAAAGGCGCGAACAGCATTGAAATCAAAACTGCCGGTTTTTACGGCTACCCAAATAAAGGCCATCATCAATAGGACGATTGAAACATGTGATTGGATGAGGTAGTTTATGCCGGCCTTGATGCTCGTTATTTTATGATGTTCGAAAATAATGGTAACGAAGGCCGACAGCGCCATCATTTCCCATGCCACCAGAAATACAAAGCTGTTTTGCACGGAACATACTGCCAATAATGCCGTGTGAAGAAAGACCATGGCAATGTAGTGCAGCGACAAAGAAGTCGGCTGCGCGCCATAATTTTTGAGGTATTGGATACCATAGAATGCCCCCATTAAGAACACCAGGTCAATGGTGAGGATGAACCATGCCGATAATCCGTCGACGCGTAAGGCAATAGGACCGGTAACCATGTTCCCGTCAAAAAGTATTTCCGTTCCGTGGCCAGTTAGCGCATTAAATGCTACATATCCCGAAACCGCTGTATTTGCCAAAATTGCCGCCACCATGGCCAGACCTTTGTGTTTTCCCGGTAACAAAGGCAGCGAAACAACGGCTAAAAAGGTAACGCCGAAAACAACGGCAACAATAGTCATGGCAAGATGGTAAACAGGGTTAGTACGAAAATGGCTAAGATATACACAATTCCGTATAATACATATGATTGCACCCTCCCGTTTTGGATGAACTTAAAGTAATTGGCCACGAAAACCAATCGTTGCAACAGGGGATCCAGGAGTTTCTGCTCGACTAGGTCGTGATAGTGTGACGCATATTTTCGTCCGGCGGGGAAAATGTGGTTTCGATCGATCTCCTTATAAGATTTCTGTTCTACGATCACAAATCCGAAAATCTTGCCCAATGATTTTGTGAACGATTTGCCAGTGTATTGCAATTTGGCACCAGAAAACCGATTGGCACATCCCCAGGTCGGCTGAATGGATCGTGCCTTGTGCTGAGTGGTTTTGTACCTTATCAGCCAAATGAATGCCACTATGCCCAATAGTAGAAGGGCATATAAGTTAATATGGCCAACGGCGCTGAGAAGCGGAGAGGTTTCTATTCCATTAGGGGATGCAACAGACAACCCCGACTCAATCAAAATGCGATTGGACAACCCGATGTAAAATTCAGGTAACAAGGCAACAGAGAGCATCAGCGCAACCAAAAAAAATTGAGGCATTAATTGTTTTAACGAGGCCTCATGGAGCGGTTGCGGGTGTTTGTTGCGCCATTGCCCCAAAAACGCCACGCTAAACGTTTTTGTGAAGGCGTGGATGGCCATTCCGCCGATCAGGGCCATCACTCCCAGTCCCAATACCAGCAGGCTCACAAGTTCCAGTTTGTCCGCGTTTAGTCCGTGTACCAAACCGGCGTACAGCATGAACTCCGACACAAAACCGTTAAAAGGAGGTAAGCCACAAAGCGCCAATGCGCCTATAAGAAAAAGAACGGCGGTTTTCGGCATTTGCTTCGCAAGTCCTCCCATTTGGTCCATGTCGTATGTCCGCGCTTGGACGATGGCCCATCCCCCGGAATAGAACAACAGCATTTTGCCCAGCGAATGGTTTAAGATATGTAGCAACGTACCGCAAAAACCTAACGTTGCCAGCCATGGCATGCCCATCCCCAGGCCAATCATTCCCAGGCCAATGCCCACACCCATCAATCCGACGTTTTCGATGGTGCAATAAGACAGCATCCGAAAGATGTTCCTGTGCACGGCCGTGTTCATTGCCCCGTAAAGTGCAGATAAAAAAGATACCGTTAGTACGATTTCGCCCAGTAAAACGAGATTGTTTTGTTGGGCGATAGCAATCTTTAATAATCCGAAAATGCCCATTTTCACCATCACGCCCGAAAGAATGGCCGCCACGTGCGGAGAGGCCGTCCGATAAGCGTGCGGCACTTTGCCATGGAGTGGGACAAATTCGGCTTTTAATCCAAAACCGATAAAAAAGAGCAGGAACGGCCAGATCCCCGAACCGGAATTCAGAAATTGCGAAAGAAGACCCATGTCCAAACTTTCCGTAGACACGTACATCCATATAAACGCCATGGCTAAGCAGATGCCGCTCAGGTGCATTTGCACAAGATAACTGACAATAGGTAGCAACGTTTTGGGGTTTACGGGCCCGTTCAGCAGCAGCAATGCCGATGAAAGTGACATGATTTCCCATGCAAACAGGAATATAAAACCATTTTGTGCCGAAAGCACCCAGACAAGCGATTGGTGAAGCACTGCCAGTGCCAAATAATGCATTCGCACATAGATGTTTGGAGTGTCGTTGTCAGGGAGCGATGTTGCGTGAAAAACTGCAAGCAACACCCCCACGTTGGCAATTAGAACAAACCAGGCAGACAGAGCATCGATTTTTAGGATGATTGGTCCCAGCATTTCCACGTATCCGATGGAGATGCCGTCTGTACGGCCCATCATTGCTTCTGTCGCAATGAGACTGGACAATATCACGGTCACCAAAGTCAGGGTTGTTAATACCCATCGTGTTGATTTAATAGGGAGCATGGTCAAAAGAACGATCCCTGATAATCCTATTCCCAAATTGTAGCGGAACAATTCATCCAAACCCATCATTCTAAAAACAAACAGCTATTTTGAATCCGCTGCAAAATAACCCAATAATCGAAGTTAATCCGTTGAAATTGGTCTCTGATAATCTTGATTTTTATCAATAAAAAATATAATTTTATATCCATAAATTAACTGATCCCTAGTTGTGCCACTGAGCCTGCTTTGCGTTTTTTAGACAGTCTCGTTGTATGACCAATTAACCGGCGTCGTATGAACCCGATTGATAATTTTCCAATTGACAAGTTTACGTCAAAAAGTGATTCGATCCTTAAGGATATTCCTGCTGAGTTGCGCCAGCAGCTGGAAGGGTACATGGTTGACAAAGTTTACCGCAAGGGACAAAATTTGTTTGTAGAGGGGCTTTATCCTTCCGGCATCTACTTTTTAAAGGAAGGATTGGTAAAAAAAATCAAGACAGACCACACCGGTCGCGAGCACATATTGTATTTGTGCACCAGCGGTGAAATTTTAGGGTATTCGGCTTTGCTGTGTCACGAACCGTTGCCCGATTCGGCCATGGCCATTGAGGATACAAAGATTGGGTTTATTCATAAAGAATTGTTTTTGAAAGTATTGGCGGAGTCTCCCGTGCTTATGCGCACGTTGCTTTCCAGTTTAAGCCATGAATTTGGCGTGATGGTAAATTCGGTCACCGTATTTGCCAACATGACCGTACGCGAGCGGCTGGCGTACACGTTGCTTATCCTATCGGAGAAGTTTAAGCGCAAAAGCCCGGGATCGTCAGGTGAAATTGTGTTGTTACGTGAAGATTTGGCCAACATGGTCGGTACCGCCACCGAAACCGTGGTACGCCTTTTACAGGAAATGAAACGTAGCGGCACCATCGAAATGAACGGCAAATCAATATCGGTTGTAAAAACGAAAGAATTGGTGGAGTTATCGAAGTTTTATTGAACCAATCGGTCTGGCATTTACAAATTTCCTTCAAATAACACCCATTGTACATGTTGGTTTTAAATGATCCCGGCTTCGATCAATTGGAATGAGTGTTCCGGAAGTAAATACAAGGTGGTTCCAATTGAGTGGGCTTTTTGTGTTGACTTTTTTACTTTTTTGATCAACCCAATGATGAAGACCCTAAATCTTTCGGAACCAAACACCCATTTCCCCAGAACGTGGAATATGAAATAATTGACTTTGCTTGGATAGTAGTAATATATATCGGGATAATGGACAATATGGCCACCAAATTGCATTTTATAGAATGTGGAACCAAAATGTGATCGGTCCTTTATTTCCGGGGCAATGGGCTGGTCCGATTCTATTGCCTCCGCACTGATGGGATCCACATGCACAAAATCATAATAGCGGAATCCTTCTCTTTTGGCCCATTCAATGATTTTCCATTCAATGGTGTCCGAAATGTTGTAATGGGCATATTCACCGTTCCAGCCCCAAAACCAGTTCTTGTATGTTTTCCCGCATGTTAGGCCCAAAGAAGCGCACACCACTTTATTGTCCACCAACCCCAAATGCAAAACAATCAATTTGTTTGGGGACAGGCTGTCCCATACTTTGTAAAAAGTATCTACCGAGTTGATGATTGGTTTTGCGTTTCTTCGTTTACACGTCTCAAGCATAAGCTCAAAAAAGGTGTTCAGATCATTCCGATCACCAAGTTTATGGACGATAGGAAACGTCAGGCCTTTTTGGATACTTTTTCGTCGGCCCTTTTTCATGTTGGCGAAAATAGCATCGACCGGCCGGCTTAATTCCAATATCCAAGTGCTTTTTACTGTTGGATTTGGAGGTAAATGGCCCGGCTTGGGGTTAAAGCCGTGCCTGCGAAGACTATTCGTCGAATTTTGGGTGTTATAGTTTTGTACAACAGCTATATACTTGAGCTTTTCCAATGATGCGATTTTTACAGTTTCTTGGCAGAACAGGTCGTGGGATTCTTCCGAATCGCTTTTTACACATGGACCCTGTTGGATAACGCCAATTTGCCCTAAAAACGGGATCTTGTGTTTTACGATTTGGGCGCCGGCCAAGATAGTTGCTCTGTCGAGCAGGTAAAAACGGAGAACTTCCATCCCCTCGTCGGAATAAATGCTGGTCCATGCCGACGTTTGCTGGATGTCCCCGTCGCAATGCTGTACAAAACGATCCCAATCTGTGTTATTGCTTTCAGTGCAATAAACTGCAGTTAATTCTTCGGTTAAAGGCATGTGATAAAATTTGGTTAGTGGAAAAACGTTCGTTTATAACCAAATATATCGAAATGGAACCAGATAGCAGCAAGGCGGGTGTCATTTTACAACAATATTAACGTGCAATGATTATTTTTTGCGTAAACCTGCCGATCTTTACGATATAGACCCCTTTCGTTAAGCTGGATAAATCAATATCTGTTTTTAGGGCTGAGGTACTGGCCAATGGCCGGTCTTGGGTTATCTTTCCCGTAATGTCGTAAATCAGTATGCGATCGGCGTTTTCGGGAAGTGAATCTCCGAAATCAACAGTCATGAGTTTTTCCGTGGGATTTAGAAAAATGCTGATGGGTTTTTCCAATGTGTCCGGAACCGGTGTCGGTATCGGATAGCTGGTGGAGTTGCTAACGACCAGGAAAAGGCCAAAATCTTTGTCCGTATGTGCCGGTTTGTTTGGCACATCTCCATTTGGTACCGCTACGGCGGTTAGGGTCATCGGAAGGTTGATTTTTTGTCCGGTAAACGTCCCTGTTGCGATAGCTGGCCCATTGATGTTTTGCACGTCATAAATCGAATAACCGGCATTTGATGTTAACACACTGGACAGATCCACTTGTACGGTCGATGATTTTTGCCAGTTATAGACCACGATGGTCGCCCTGCCGCTTTGATATTGGTTGGGGCGGATGTATACTTCGTTTTGGCTGGGAAGAGATGCCGTATAAGTACTTTGGCTGTCGAAACCGGTGGTCGTTTTCCAGTTTGTGTAGGTCAGACCACTAAATGTGGATGTTGAATTGCCGAAATACCTGTTGTTGTTCCAAGGATAAACTTTGTAATCCACTCCATCGACTATCAGTTCCATCAAAAGACCGTAACTTAATACGGTGTTGCCTGTAAATGTAAGGTTCTTCCATTTGTTGACCTTAACGGTTACATTTCCGCCATACAAAATATTTCCCGTTACCGTGGCTGTTTCGTTAATGGGGCCATATCCCAGCTCCAGGGCTTTGGCCGTTTGGGCAAACGGGTGTAGCAAATGGTTATTTTTTATCGTGACCCGGTTGGCCGGCTGTAGTCCGCCAACCAATACGTTCGACTTCAGTTCGCCGCTCTTTTGCAATACTCCGTTGTTGAAGCAAATATTTCCTTCGATATTAAAGCCTGTAATATTACCCTCCTCTGTATAAGCATGGACACCATATTGGAATCCGTTGAATATTATGTTGTCCCTTATTTGTTTCGTCCCTGTGGCATTTTGCGTGTAAATGCCATGTCCATGCCCGCGCGAGCTGTCCTGATATCCGTTATGGAATATGATGCACCCATATATTTCCGAATCGATTGCCGATGACCAAAAGCCAATGCCGTTGCCTATGTTGTCATACACCAATAGATTGATTAGTTTTATGTTGGGGCCGAATACATCAATGCCACTGCAAACGATGACGTTATTGTTGAGGAAATTTCTCTTTTTGTCGGAATTTGTAACCTGAAAGTTGGAGTAAATTGCGTTGGAACCGTTTATTGTTAACGTGGTTTCCGATACCCCGGTATTGCCGTCAATTACCACTTTGCCCTGGTTATATGGCATAATTCTTATCGGTTTTGCCGATGTGCCGGTTAATTTACTTGTATAATGCCCTTTGTATGTTCCCTCGCTTATGAATATTGTATCGCCTGCAACCACCGACACGGGATGGTTTAGGGCTGTTTGTAGGTTCCATGGGTTCGAAACAGTTCCGTTTCCGCTACTAGACCCTGTTGTCGAAACATAAAACGAGTTGGCCCATGTCGTTGCAGATAATGCAAGCCATGAAAGCACAACAAGAATGTGTGATGTCTTCATCTTTTTGCAAATTTAAAGTGTCCAGTATTTGTGTGGTTGGTTGACAAATTTAACGCATTCATCAGGAAAATGTTGCGCTTCGTCAATAATGTTTTTTGTAGAGGGGAAGTATGTCGGGGTTATGTATCTGATAATTAGTATTTTATATTTGGCCAATCTTTTGGGATGAATGACAGATCATGATGAGAGAAGGCATTGACGGGAATAAATTACACCTTTTTTCATTTAAATATCTCAATATCAGTTGTTAATGAATGGAGGTGCTGTGGATTTCTCGAATGAGAACCGATGTGGCCCCAAATAACGGGTGTCGTATAATAGCACTTGTTTTTGGGAATGCGGGTTTAAATAAAGACTCCGTATTATAAAGCAGTCGTGTATGAAAATCGTTAATTCATAAAAAAGAAGCGGAAGCGACTACATATTCGGTTTAACTTGTCGATGTGTTTTAACGGTTACTGTCATAACACCCCATTGTTGTCCTTTTTGTTTTGTAATTAAAGATCTCATGTACAATAATATAGTTGTAAAGAAAAATCAATTGGCCGATTTGGAGAGTTGGGAGAAAAATTTATTTGACTTTAAATATAGTTTGTTTTTGTTGCCACAATGGCTTGAGATTTTGGAAGATGAGTCTCATAAGGCATTATATTTGGATTTTTTGCTGGATGGCAATACCGTCGCAAAGCTTTCTGGGTTGGAATGTGATGGGGGAATACTAAAAGGAAAGCAGCTCTATTTTTATGCGGCGCCAGCCTTTTCCGATGATACAGTGGATTATTTTGATGAATGCCATGCTGCGTTACAAAAATGGGCTTTAGAAAATGGGTTTTCGCGCATTGTGATCGGTTCATATGATCAGCAAAACGAAAGGGTATGCCGGGCCAAAGGATTCTATCCAACCTTTCGGTATGAGTACATCGTTGATTTCAAGAATGAAGAAGGGGGTAGATTCAGCACCGGTTTCAAAAAAAACTTTAAAAAGGCCGAGAAGCTTGGCGTAACGTTCAATCAATCCGATTCGAGCGTGATCCTTGATAAAATGCTGGATTTGTTGGGGTATACGCGTAACCATAGGACGTTGAAATATGGAAGCGGATACAACCCGTTTTATATGAAAAACATTGATGAGCATGCCTTGCAAAAGCTTATCGATAACGGCTTGGGAAAGCTTTATTACACATTAACGGAAGGAAACGTAAACAGTGTGCAATATAACATAGAAAAAGCAGGAAAAGTGTACGGATTGTTTATGGGGTCCGACGGATTTGCCTACAAAAACGGATTGCCATCTTTTGTCGATTATAATCTGATAAGCACATACAAGGACCAGGGATTCGTTTACTATAATCCGGGAGGCGGGCCTGCCGATGAAGGTGGAAGTGGTATAGAACAATATAAAAAATCGATGGGCGCAACCAAATACATATTTGCAGGGTGTACCACCAATTTTTTGACATATCCGCAAAGATTGCTTAATCCTTTATTGGCGTTGGGACGGAAGTTACCATCGTCGGATAAAGGGTTGATTGGTTTTTTTAAACGGTTTATATAAGGACATATACAAGGGTTGGAAAGGGTTCATTAAAAAAATAGGAAATGGAACTTTTTTTTGTAAAGAGATCAAATGACATTAATGCGATAGAGGTTACCCGCGGGCAATATGACTCGGATTTTTCCAATTATATCTACAGCTTGTTTGTTACATCGGAATGGATGGAATCAATGGCCGAAAAGAGCAATCTGGTTTATTTGAATTTGGTGAGAAATGGCGTGGTTGTGGGAAAAGCCTCTGGATTGATACTGCCGGGAACCAGGTATACCGGGAAATATTTGTTCATGTACGCAGGTCCTGCGATTATTTCGAACAATAAAGATCTTTATTTCGAATGTATTGCGTCGTTGTGGGATTATGCAAGGAAGAAGCGGTTGTCAAAGATAAACATCAATTATTACGACCAGCAGAACGAATGGGTCTATAGCCGAGATGGATTTTATAAACGAGGCCTTTTTGAGTATGTGAAATATTTCGATTTGAGCGAGCAGGCACCCAAATTTGGTAAATCCGTCATGTACAATGTTCGTAAGGCCACGAAAACAGGTGCAACTTTCCATATTGAAAATTCGGAACGGGTTCTTGCGAAACTCCATGAATTATTGGAATTGACGCAGAAGATCCGTTTCGAGAAATATGGAGCCGATTATAAGTCGTACCCCTATTTTTTTATGACCAAAGAAAAAGTCGATGAATTGTTTTACTCGGGAATACTTAAGCTCTTTCATGTGGAAGTTGATGGCGAAATCCATTGTGTCCGATGTGCCTTGGACAAGGATAAACGCATGTACGGACTGATGATCGCATCTGACGAGTTTACTTATAAGAACGGGATACAGCATTTTTTGCAGTATCATCTCATCAACAAGTTGCACGAGGAGGGCTATAAGTACTACAACATAGCGGGAACGGCCGCGGGAGAGGAAGGAAAAGGATTGTCGGAGTACAAAGAATCGTTGGGATGTTCCCGAAGATTGGCTTATGGTACATATACCCATTTTATTACGTTTCCCCATAATTTGATAAATCCGTTAATGTCTTCTGCCAAAATTTTGTCGCGGAACAGATATATGGACCGAGTGGTGAAATTCGGATCAAAAGTGATTTCAGGAAATATTTCGTGGTAGTATATGAAATATTTGACAATTAATTGATTCCGGTTGTTTTTTTAATAAATGAAATTTGAAAAGCTTTTGTAAGCCCAGACATTAATCTAACCATATTCCCGATGCCTCATCCATTAACCTCCAAACACTATTCAATTGTTTCAACCGATGCTGGCCCGTACGCCGAAGACTTTAAGAAATTTCCCGGGTCGATATTTATCGACCCGGTTTGGATAAAATCGATGTCAACAGATTCTTGCCAGCCCATTTACTTGAATCTGATTTCCGACAGAGGAACAGAAGCCATCTTGGGAGGGCTTGTCGTTAATGGGAATCGGTTGCAGGGAACCCAGTTGTATTTTTTTTCGGGTCCGGCGTTTGCCAAGTTCTCGAATGAAATGTATCGGGTATTTCTTCATCATCTGAAGATTTTTGCAATCAAAAACAGATATGCACGGATCAGTATTAGGCCTTGGGACCAAACCCCAAATGTTCCGGTAAGAGTTTTGGGGTTTGTCCAATCATCTACCCACGAGTATGTCATCGATCTGGGAATGGAGGGATTCGAATGCCAAATAAGTTCCCGCGTAATGAAAAACATCAAGAAAGGCACAAAGGCAGGGGCCTTTATCAGAGAATCGGCCAGCGTACAGGATCTCGATTTGCTGCTGTCTTTCTTGGATTCCACAAAAGGACGGAGAATCTCAAAATTCGGTACCGTTTATTCGGCATTTTACATGTTTAACCTGAACAGGGAATCCATTTTAACTCTGTTGAACAGAGGGATGGCAAAGCTGCTGTGTGCCGAGGTGAACGGGGAGACCTACAGTGTGCTCTTGTTGGTTTATTCGAAAGATAGGGTCTGCTGCCTATTGAAAGGATCTCGCACCGAAGCGTATGCGAATGGCCTTTCTTCGTTTATCGATTTTAAAGAAGTCCAGTTGTTGCGCGGCCAGGGCTACCGGTGGTTAAACCTGGGGCCGGAGCTGTGTACAAAAGAAGGGCAAGGGTTGAACCAGTATAAAGAAGGTATCTGTGCCCGGTCGACGGAGCGGTTCGGGATGTACACGTACTATCTGTTTTTTCCCTACAGAATATTGAACGGACTGATGTTGCTTGGGCATTATTGTTCCAAAATCAAATGGTTTGACGGCATGGCCCAAAAAGTCAGCCACCTTTTTGCCCCTGCAAAAAATTGATGGGAATTAACCACTACGGTTTTTGTTAGTAAAAACACAAACAAACAGGCTTTATGATTGCAATAGAACGAGGCTTAACAGAGTGGGAAAATGGAATTAAGGAGTTTGGGTACAGCCTTTTTCTGTCGCCAAAATGGGTCGAGGCGATGGCCGATTCAACGTGCAAACCGATATATATCGATTTTGATGAGAATGGGATTGTGGTCGCAAAAATATCGGGCTTGGTTATTGATGGCGGTTGGTTGAAGGGGTCACAATTGTATTTTTATTCAGGACCTGCCATGCGGACCCCTGATTCTGCCATGTTTCAGGATTGTTTAAAAAGCCTTTGGGAGTTTGCTGTTGGGTGCAATTATTCCCGGATCAGTATTCGGCCTTGGGATCAATTGCATAGTTATGAACCGGCAGTGAAAGGATATAACCCGACTTCTACGCATGAATACGAGATAGATCTTTTAAAGCAATATGACGACAAAACAATCAGTTCACGGATACTCAGGAACGTTAAAAAGGCCCGCAAAATAAATGCATCGGTCCAACAATCGACGGAGCTGCGTTATCTCGACCTGTTGATGTCGTTTCTTGATGAAACCAAAAGCAGGAGGGTGTCTAAATTTGGGATTGAGTATTCTCCGTTCTATCTTTTTAATTTGGAGCGGAAATCTATTGCAAAGTTGGTACAAAGCGGGTTGGCCAGATTTTATATCGCGATGGACGGCGAACAGGTCCAGTCGGTTTTATTGATGATCGATGACGGTAAAAGGGCATATAACCTTTTAAAAGGGTCGTTTCACACAGCTTACGTTAACGGGGTTTCTTCATTTGCCGATTTTGAAGTTGTGCACCATTATTCCCTTGATGGCCATGCTGTATTCAATTTAGGGGTTGAGCTCGCCAATCAGGAGGGCGAAGGGTTAAATTCCTACAAAGCAGGCATGGGAGGAGAAAAAATATTTAAGCATGGTGCTTATACCTATTACTTGATATATCCATATAAAATTCTTAATTTATTTTTTTACATCAATTCTTCAGTTCCCGATTTTAAATGGATAATGGCAATACGGAGAAAGCTGAGCATGCTTTTTTCGGGTGCGAAGAACTAGAGGAGGGGAATGGTTCAGTAACAGCAAGCAAATACAAGATGAAGTTAAACATATGGACATTACCAAAATTAACCGTGTAAATAAATCGGAATGGCAAGCTAAATTAAAGGATTTCAAATACAGTTTTTTCATTAGCCCGGAATGGATAGAGTCAGCGCAAAATGAAAAGTGCAGGCCTGTTTATCTCGATTTTGTTATCCAAAATCAAGTGAAAGCAAAAATTGCCGGGTTGGAAATAAACGGAGGAGCTTTGCTTGGTAAGCAACTCTACTTTTATTCGGGTCCGGCAATGGCTGTTTACGATGATGATACGCACAGGCAATGCTACGGCATGTTGTTGGATTATGCCAGGACGTGCGGTTACTCAAAATTAAGCGTAAGGCCTTTTGACCAGCGCATCCACCACAAGGCCGATGTGGTTGGTTATAAGGTTATTCGTTCCGAAGAGCTTAAACTCTATTTTGCTCCAAATGAAGAAATAAAGAAATTTAGTTTCGGCTTCAAACAGAATGTGAAAAAGGCGCGAAAAGCAGGTGTCGAATTCCATGAATCACAGTCCGAAGAACTGTTTGATAAGCTTTTTGAACTTATTGGCGTGACACAAAAGGTGCGGACTGGGAAATATGGTGTTGAGTATAACCCGTTGGGATTATTGAATTTGAACGAGAACACCCTGCGAAATCTCATTCGAACGGGAGGTGCCAAGTTTTACTATGCCACGCTTGAAGGAAAAGTGGTCAGCATACAATTGAACATTGAGTTTGATAATCGGACTTATGGTTTTTTAATGGGGTCGGATACAGGAGCTTACAAGATAGGAGCACCATCGTTTTTGGATGCGAATATCATCCAACAGGTCCATTCCAAGTTGTACCACGACTATAATTTGGGGGGAGCGCCTTCCGGAGAGGAAGGTGGACAAGGAATTATTCGGTACAAAGAATCGATGGGAGCTGAGCGCTATGCAACATATGGATATTATAGTCCGTTTTTTGGGATCAGATATTATTGGCTTACCCCTCTTCATTGGGTAATACGTTGCGTAACATCGTTTTGGCTTGTTCGAAAACTACAGGCCTATGCGCTACGGAAGGGCTGGATAGGTTGAGCGGTGAACGCGATGCCAGGAATAAATTGGATGTTAATGAAAATGAATTAGTGAGTCCACAATGGAAAAATTAGAGGTTTACGAATGTAGCGAAAGCGAATGGTCGAATGCCTTGAATGGTCAAAAGCAAAGTATTTTTGCCGATCCTCGCTGGGTTGGGGTAATGGGAGAAAAAAGCGGAAAAACACTTTTCTTGGTGGTTAAGCAAAACAACCGACCCATTGCCAAGGCTTGTGGCATTGCTATAAATGTGAGACATTTTGGAGGGACCCGTTTGTTTTTTTATACTTACCCGGTGGTATTGCCCGGCGAATACATCCTGCAAAAAAGCATGGAAGCAATAAGGGATTACGCCGGAAAACACCGTTATTCCCAGGTTATATTCGATTATTATGACAGACAGGTTTATGACGAGGGAGGTTTCCCCCAAGGCTTTTTGCCGTATAAACGTGCTGAATTTGTGATTGATTACCAAAATGGTTATGTTGGGCACAAGCTGACCTCCAGTATCAAAGGAAAAATCAAACAAGCGTTGAAGACCGGCCCGACCGTAGAAGAAGAAACATGGGAAAGCATTCCTTATTTCATCAAATTGCTTGAAGACACACGCCAGAGCCGAATTGGGCGAAATCGTAACGATTATGATCCTTTTTCGATGCCTTTGTTTTCCGAACGGGATATTAAACCATTGATCGAAAATGGGATGATCAGGGTTTTCTCATGCCGCGATTCCGAACAAAACATCCATTTTATGGCTATGTGCGTAATGAGTAAGAAGGGGGTGTATGGGTTAATGAACGGATGTGATGAATTTGGGTATAAAAATGGTTATCCCGGCTATACAATCGATTATTTGATCAAAAAATTTCAACACGAACAGTACGACTATTTCAACATGGGACCTGTTCCCAAAGAACAAGGAAACGCAATGGCTGTTTTCAAATCGGGTCTGGGGGCAGTGCCGATAATAACATACGGGCTCAAAACCGACTTTCTCGTATTCCCTTACCAAATGGCCAATCCGGTTGTTCGCTTTGCCCGGAAGATTCCATATGGGCCTGTATTGAAGAAACTCAGTGACCTCATGAGGGTTTAAACATCATTGAATTGACACTTGATTGCTGCCGACCGATTTATTTTAGGAAAGTTGTTACGATCATCTTTTGCAAAATAAGAAGATTTTTTACGAGAAATCTTTTGGGAAATGCGAGAGTAGGGAAGGTATATCGGTTTAAAGTACAGGTTAGGGTTGGTAATGCCAAAGTAACCATTCGACAAGTTTTAACCTCTGTTTGCCATATTTTCGAACATTGTATCCAATACGGTGCTATATTTATGTGTATAAGCGCTTTTACGATACATTATTATGTGGTCTTCCGAACCAACTCGCCATCCATGTGACCGAGGAGGCGAAGCCGTAGCAAGACCACGACAACACTAATTCTGTTGATGAATGTTGAAGAAATTTGTTATCAATAACTTCCAGTATTTTACTTTCTATTTTCGACAAATCCGGTACCGTTTTTTTGTGCTTTTGTTGTTAAGTTCTGGAATTGCCTTTTTGGACGGAATCGGGCTTACACTGTTTATCCCGCTTTTTCAGGTGGCCGACTCGGGAAGTGCCGATGCCGGTACATTGGGTAAACTTCAGTTTGTGATCGATTTTTTTTCCAAAATGGGAATTTCACTGACAGTCGGGACGGTGTTGGTATTTCTTTTGTCGCTTTTTGTGTTGAAGGGAGGAGTAAAACTTTTCGAGAGATATTACGCAACAAAAGTTCGGGTGGCATTTACCCGAAACCTTAGGATTAAAGTCATCAGCGGACTTTGCGATATTTCATATCCGGGCTTTGTATCGCTTGACCAGGGACGGATACATAATGTCATCGTCTCTGAAATCGGTAAGGCGGTGGGGGCATTCATCTCCTATTTCAGCACTATCCAAAGTGCTATTATGCTTGCCGGATATTTGGTCTTGGCATTTGCGGCCAATTTCCAGTTTGCGTTGTTCATCACCGTCATAGGGGTTTTGAGCAACTTCTTGTATCGGCTCATCAATAAAAAAGTCGAGGTATCGTCGCTTTGGCAATCGCTTATAGCCAACGGCCTTCAGGGGAAGCTGATACAAATGGTGGGAAATTACAAATATTTGAAGGCGACCAATTTGATTGATCAATACAAAAAAAAGTTGATCGATTTGGTATACGATTCTGAAAAATTGTCGTTCAAAATGGGGATTCTTGGCGGCATTTCGGCGGCCATGCGGGAACCGTTGACCATTGGGATCGTGGCACTGGTCATATACATTCAGGTGGTGGTGTTTAAGGTTCCTATGTTTTCCATTGTGTTGAGTTTGATGTTCTTTTACCGGTCATTGACCAATTTGCTGGAAATACAAACCAGCTGGCAGTCGTTTCTGACCAACACCGGGGGGCTTAAGCTTACCCAGGAGATGGTGGACGAGCTTAGGGAGAAGAAAGAAACGATCCGTTTGGAGGATGAACAATTCCGGGAGATAAAGAACATTCGTTTCGAAGATTTATCATTTCGCTATCCTGCAAGCGATCGCCGGGTGTTAGATGCAATAAATCTGGAAATCAGACAAAACCAGACGGTTGCGTTTGTGGGGGAAAGCGGTTCGGGCAAGACCACGTTGGTCAATATCCTGTCGGGATTACTGTCCCCCACAAGTGGTAAAATAGATGTGGATGGGCACCTTTTGACACCCGGGAACGTGAAAGGTTACCGTTCTCACATTGGATACATCACGCAGGAGCCAGTGGTGTTTAACGATACACTTTTCAATAACATCACCTTTTGGGCCGAAAAAACGCCCGATATGTTGGCTCGTTTTCACGAAATCATTGACCAAACAGCCTTACGCGAGATGATGGACGGAATGCCGGACAGAGAAGATACCGTACTGGGCGATAACGGCGTTCTGATCAGCGGTGGACAAAAGCAGCGTATCAGCATTGCCAGGGAACTTTACCGCGGCTGCCGCATTTTGTTGATGGACGAAGCGACCTCATCGTTGGATTCGGAAACCGAACAGATCATCCAGGCCAATATCAACAATTTAATGGGCAAATTTACCATCGTGATAATTGCCCACAGACTATCGACCGTCAGGCAGGCCGATGTGATTTTCTTGCTCGAATCGGGACGGATTGCCGCGAAAGGCAAGTTCGATGATTTGTACAAGGCATCGCCGAGATTCAAACGTATGGTAGAACTCCAAAATTTCTGACAATGGAAAAGCTGATTGAACTCCCGAAAATCCTTGATGAACGTGGCAATTTGACGTTTGTGGAGCAGTTTAAGCATATTCCGTTCGAGATACGTCGTGTATACTGGATTTATGATGTGCCCGGCGGACAGATCAGAGGGGGGCATGCGTTTAAGCAGCAACATGAATTTGTTGTGGCCCTGTCCGGAAGTTTCGATGTGGTGGTCAACGACGGAGATAAATCGCGCACTTATCATTTAAACCGCTCGTATTTTGGTCTTTACGTGCCATCCGGATTGTGGCGCCATATGGAAAACTTTTCAACCAATTCCATTGCATTGGTTTTATCGTCCACCCATTATAGCGAGGACGATTACATTCGTGATTTTACCAACTACCAAACCTATCTGAATGAAATCAACGGTCTATGATTGCAGCATTGTGCATTTGCCAAAGGTGCACAATCGGGCAGGTAACCTGACGGCGCTCGATAATTTGGTGAACATCCCGTTCGATGTCAAACGGGTATATTACCTGTACGATGTGCCCGGTGGGGCTGACAGGGGCGGGCACGCCCATGTGGAGCTTCAACAGTTTATCGTATCGTTGAGCGGTGCGTTCGATGTCATTATCGACGACGGGACCAACAAAAAAGTGGTCCATCTTGACCGGCCCTATTTTGGGCTACACGTGGTGCCCGGTATCTGGCGGGAATTGATCAATTTTTCGTCGGGTGCCATTTGTTTGGTGCTGGCATCGCATCCATATACCGAATCGGATTACATTCGTACTTACGAAAAATTCAAAGGATTCCGTGCACTTTAACAACGGTTACATTGTCAATCCCGAGCCGTTTAGACAAATGGCCGTTTACATGAGCCCATTTGCCACGTCCGAACGCGTTCCGGAACCTTCGAAACTGGGGACGGCAAATGGAGGGCGATCCCTTTTGTGTTGAAGTCAACGGATTTACGGGAATACTGACGTCGAGTGCGACCGCTGCTTTGGATTTGGCACTGAAGAAGCTGGCACTTAGGCCCGACGACGAAGTGTGGATCGAAACCACCTCTAACAACCGTTACATTAGCGGTTGCGTGACGCGTACCATCGAGAAACACTGCCGGTGGTCACGCAAGCAAAGTCCTCAAACCGCAGCGGTATTGGTAAACCACGAATTTGGGTTTGCTTACCAGGAATTGCTGCGAATAAAAAAGATGGGTTATCCGTTGATCGAAGATGCGGCTTATTCCATGTTTTCGGCTACGGATGAAGGGCCCGTGGGGACGGTCGGTGATTATGTGTTGTTCAGTTTGGCCAAAATGTTTCCCATGCAGTGCGGCGGTATTTTGGTGGACAAGTCGCAAACCATTATGTCGGACATCGACGCCGGTTTTGCGTCGTATCTAAAACGCAACTATTCTGTCTATCGCCAAAACCGCCAGCCCATCATTGAAACACGGATTAGAAACCACCGTACCTTGGCCCATGCACTGGGTGCATCGGGGTTTACGTCCCGGTTCGATGCAAGCACGAACAACGTACCCGGAGCATTTGTGTGCCGGGCGCCTCGTCTCGATTTGGATGGATTAAAACATTTCATGCAGGCCCAAGGTGTTGAATGCACCGTCTTTTATGGCGAGGAGGCATTCATATTGCCTTGCCATCAAAATCTTGATGAGCCGCATCTTGAATATTTTGTGTCATTGATAAATTATTTCCGAAATGTTGACGGGTCAAATACAAATGGGTGATGAGGTGAATTTGCACCCGTCGGCCAGTTTCAATTTTGTCAAATTTGGCAACCACATCAAAATTGGCAAAGAATGCCATTTACATGGATCGAAGGCCCATCAGCTGGAGATTGGCGACGGTACCATCATTGGCATGTACGTGATGGTAGACGGGACCAATGCCAAAATTACCATTGGCAAAAATGTTTCCATTGCCCAGCAATGTGTCATCGTAGCCGATTGGCAAGTGGTGCCCCAGTCAAAGACAGCAGTGCTGTTTCCTGTCAAATCAGCTCCTATTTCCATCGGTGACAACACATGGCTTGGTTCAAGTTGTGTCATTGCGCCGGGAGTCACCATTGGCGAATGTTGCATCATTGCCACCAACAGCTATGTCGATGAAGACGTGCCGTCATATTCGGTTTATGGTGGCAGTCCGGCCAAGTTCATTCGTCAACTCGATCCCAGTGAACTGGGGTAATTTATAGATCATGATTTTACAAAATATAGTGGTGGGTCAGAAAGTCGATGTGGACGATGCCACATCGATCAACAACGTCGATCTTGCCGACGGCGTGACCATCGGGAAACGCTGTACCGTATTTGGCCGTGAGGGCCAGTTACTTAAAATAGGCAGGTACAGCACTGTGGGGATGAATACCATCCTTAATGGCTATTCGGCCCAGCTTACCATTGGTGATTATTGTTCCATTGGACCCAATTGCCATTTCATTGTCGATTCGGGTCCTACGGCCAGCCCGCGCTTGTTGGTGAAATACCCTATCGGGGCGGCTCCCATCACGGTGGGCGACCATTGCCATGTCGGAGCATCGTGCATGGTTATTGCAGGCGTCACCATTGGCGAATGTGCTGTTGTAGAACCCAATAGTTTTGTGAACCGTGATGTACCGCCATACTCCGTTTATGGGGGTAGCCCCGCAAAGTTCATCCGTGATGTCGAAATACCGTAAAATTCTCCCCTATGTGGTCTGTTGAAAGATATCAGCCTTCATTTGCCGCACAGTGGGACGGATTTGTCAAGGATTCGTGGAACGGTGTATTTTTGTTCTACCGTGCATTTATGGACTACCATGCGGACAGGTTTACCGACCATAGTTTGGTGGTGAGGCATGAAAACAAAGTGGTGGCGTTGTTTCCGGCCAACGAACGGAACGGTGTCATCCATTCCCACCAGGGATTGACCTATGGCGGATGGGTAATAGCCAGACGCACATCCTCCGAAGAATTGGAACAGTGCTTTGCGCTCATGGAAGGGTATTATCGGGATAGTGCAATGAAAGAGGTGGTATACAAACAAAAGCCGTCAATATTTGCACACCATGTGGCCGATAACGATGCGTGGTTGCTTTGGCGGCGTGGTTACGTTCTCTGGCGGCGCGATTTGTCGTTTGTCATCGACCTGCAGGCCCATTGTGGTTTTGCCCGTGACAAGCGCTACCGTTTCAACAAATCGCAACGCAACGACCTTACGTTGGCCCGGCAGGGAAATCTGGAGTTGTTTATGCGGTTGGTCAAGCAAAACCTGAACGAACGTTTTCTGGTCGATCCTGTCCATACGGTGCAGGAAGCCGTGTTGTTGCAATCACGGTTCCCCAAAAATATATCCACATGGACCGTGCACCGTCACAATGAATTTTTGGGCGGATGCTGGTTATTTTCCGATCATTGGTTTGTGCATACGCAATACCTGCATACCAATGATTTGGGGAAGGAATTATGTGCCGCCGAATTTCTGGTCCATGCCATTATCGACACATTCAAGGCAGACAAGCGGTACTTTAGTTTTGGAACATCGACCGAATCGGACGGCCAGGTGCTCAATTACGGTCTGGCATCCTTCAAAGAAGGATTTGGAGCTTCGGGTGTCTGCCACGATTTTTATAAATTAACTCTATAACCACTCAACGGCAATGACCGTCAAATTTCTTGATCTGCAAGCTGTCAACAGGCCATATGTTGAGCAAATGTCCGCAGTTGCGCGCAAAGTCATCGAAGGTGGCTGGTACATCCACGGTACCGAAGTCGATGCATTCGAAAAAGAATTTGCCTCCTTTTGCGGTGTAAAACATTGCATTGGCGTGGCAAATGGGTTGGATGCACTCCGCATGATCCTTGAAGCTTACCAGGCGTTAGGGTTTTTGCATGAGGGAGATGAAGTGCTGGTGCCCTCCAATACGTTCATCGCATCCGTTCTGGCCATTACCCAGAGCCGTTTGAAACCGGTGCTGGTAGAGCCTGATCCGTTGATATACAACATTGACCCGCGCAAACTTCGGCAAGCGTTAACTCCCGGAACCAAAGCGGTGATGGCGGTCCATTTATACGGACAGCTGGCCGATATGGAGCCCATTGCTGAATTTTGCCAGGCAAACGGATTGCTGCTGATCGAAGACTCGGCACAAGCCCACGGCGCGGTGTACAAAAACGGGAAAAAGGCAGGCAATTTGGGCAACGCGGCGGGTTTCAGTTTTTATCCCGGCAAAAATCTTGGTGCACTGGGCGATGGGGGCGCAGTAACCACCAATCACGATGAACTGGCCGAATGCATCCGGGCGTTGGGAAACTACGGATCGCAAAAAAAATACCACCATATCTACAAAGGGTTCAATTCCCGTCTTGACGAGATTCAGGCAGCTTTTCTACGGGTTCGGTTAAATGGATTGGAGGCCGAAAACAATCATCGCAGGATGTTGGCTCAGGTGTATCGTTCAAAATTGGCGTTACCTAGTCTGACAGTCCCGCACGAAGCAGCGTACGGCAGTCACGTGTACCACCTGTTTCCCGTGCTACATCCAAAACGCGATGCGTTGCAGGCACATTTGGCGGCACATGGTGTACAGACGTTGGTGCACTATCCTGTTGCACCGCACAAGCAACTGGCCTACGTAGAACTTTCGGCAATGGATTTTCCCATTTCGGAACATATCCATGCCACGGAGTTGAGTTTACCCATCAGTCCCGTTCATACGGTGGAAGAGATTGAATATGTGGCCCATGTGGTCAATAGTTTTAATGCATCAGTTTCGTAATGACGGAAAATTTACCACAAGGACTGGTCACGGTGGTGGCCCTCTGTTATAACCAGGCGGCTTACCTCAGGCAAAGTCTCGACAGTATTGCCAATCAGGTCTATCCCATTGGCAAGCTGTATATCATCGACGATGGTTCTGCCGATGGCTCCGTGGAGTTGATCGAACAGTGGATCGGACAAAGCAGTTTGGACGTGGAGTTCCTGCCCCATTCCCAAAATTGGGGAATTACCCGTACCATGAACCATGCATTGTCGCTTTGCCAAACCAAATACTTCCATCCATGGCCGTGCGACGATATCATGTTGCCAAATAAGATTGCCGACCAAATTGCGTTCCTTGAAAGTTTGGACTGGGAGCCGGGGTTCATGTACGGCGACATCCAATGGATCGACGAAAACGGTGTTGTGTTTCGAGATTCGGTCATCCAGGATCGGAAAAAGCTTTTTAAGAACGGACAAATGCCATCGGGCAATATTTTTCCCGAACTGGTGAAGCACGGATGTTTCATTCCCACGGCCTCGGGGCTTTACGTCACGAAAGCATTGAAAGAACTGGGCGGATTTGATGAGAAATTGTTCGCCGAAGATTGGGACATGTTCATGCGTATTGCCTTAACGCACGGCATTGCATTCAAAGACCAGGTATTCAGTCAATACCGACGTCACCGCCAAAGTGCCGAAATGAGCAAGGGCGAACGTTATTGGGACGGACACTTCAAAATATTGCCCCGTTACCTGTCACTGGCTCCTCAATACAAAAGTTTGATATACAAAAAAATGAGCGATGATGCCATTGAAGCGTGCCGGCATGGATATACAAAAGCTATCAGATATGTATGGAAAAACGCATGGCGGCAATTGGACATTGGCCAATTGTGGCTGTATGTAAAATTGCGTGCGAAATATTCGGGCAGGCAATAATTTTGATAAATTTGCTGGTTGGCTTCAATTTTATGGAGTTGTCGTTCTTATTTAGATAAATTGGTGTATTCAAAAATCTCTAAAGATTAAAATTTTTTGATGACCGATATTCTAAAGTTTAGTCATTGTTCTTTTAGTAATCAAAGCGACAGGTATTTGGTTCTTTACTTAAATTGAGTTGATATCGATAAATACATTTAGTGCAAAAACAAATCGTGCAATTTCCCATGCCTAAAGTTTCCATTGTTATTCCTACCTACCAACGAACCTCTTATTTGGGACAAACGCTCGAAAGTATTCTTCATCAAACTTTTCAGGACTTTGAAATCATTGTGGTGGACGATGGGACTCCCGGGGACGACAATCTACTGCTTTGCCAGGCCTTCGAAAAAGTAAGATACATCAAAATTGAGAATTCAGGTAGTCCCATCCGGCCGCGTAATGTAGGCATTGGCCTGGCCATGGGCAAATACGTGGCTTTTGCCGATGATGACGACATATGGCTTCCCCAAAAGCTTGAAAAGCAAGTGGCCGCGCTGGACCAAAATCCTGGGTTTGGGTTGGTGCATGGCTACTGCAAAATCATTGACCGTTTTGGCAGAGAAACAGGGGAAATCGCAGGACGTTTGAATAACCCGATGCTCAAGCACGGTTATGTGTTTGACCGGATGGTCGGCCGCTTTACCGTGATGATGTCAACTCCATTGATCCGAAAAGAGGTGTTGGACAAGGCAGGGCTGTTCAACGAAAATATGGCTGCAGCCGGCGAGGACATGGAATTTTACTGTCGTGTGGCTTTTTATACCCCATTTTACTTTCTCGACGAACCATTGGTGCTTTACCGGGTGCACGAAGGAGGTATTTCGCGGAACAATTTTGCTTACAACTATTTGCCGTTGGTGTTGTTCAATACCATCTCTGTGCTGAGGCGACGTGAACGCATTGATTTTGCACATTTTAACCGTTTGCGTAAACAATTGATGCACATGCAACTGGGATTGGTCAAAGATGCCAGGACGTATTGGCTGGCATTTGCCAATTGTCTTAGGATGGCACCGTTACTGGTATTTTTCCCTTCGGTGGTGTGGGGAATAATCCTTCGTTTTCGGGTCGATTATTTACTTCATCCTAAAACAAAGGAACCATGAGGATAGGGACAAATCCCTTAAAGAAGAACATACTAACGCTGGAGCACAAAAAACATCGGGTGATTTTGCCGTTTTGGATTCCCAACACCACTGACAATTACTTCCGGAACCAACCCGATGTGTTGCGTTGGTGCCTTAAATCGTTAACGGAAACGATCGATCCCTCGCAGACCAACATCACGCTCATCAACAATAATTCGTGTGCCGGGGCATCGGCTGTGGCCCAGGAGTTTGTCGATAAAGGAATGATTGACAAATACGTGGTGCGAAACCAAAACCGTGGGAAACTTGAAAATGTATTGGCCGAAGCCCGTGCCTCATACGAAGATTTCGTGACCATTTGCGATGCCGATTTCTTGTTTTTTCATGGGTGGGAAAATGCGGTGGCCGAAATCATGAATGCATTTCCCCAGGCAGGAATGGTCACTTGTTTTCCGGCGGCACATTTGGCTTACAGTTTCAACAGCAACATGCTTGGCACCTCTTTTCGTCAAGGTAAGGTAGTGGAAGATAAAGATATTGATGACTTTGAGATCGGTATCGGCCATGCTGTTGATGCGGGTTTGTACAGCCGGCCGGGCATAAAACGAAAGTTCCCGTGGCGAAAATGCCAGTACTATGTCCGAAACGGAAATGTGACCGCAGTATTGGGCGCAGTCCACGCATTGGCCACTTATCGGCGGCAGGTGGTGGACGCTTTTAACGCCCGGCATGTGGAACATGTGTTCCGAAACGGGTATGAACACGATTACATTGATTTTGCGGCCGAGCGCCAGGGGTATTTGAGATTATCTTCCCCATCAGGGTATGCCTATCACATGGGTAACACGGTGCCGGAACACAAGATTGAAACGTTTGCATTGGGAGTTCAATCGCCGGAGAAGATTATCCCCTGGTCTTCAAGCCATCGAACGATAAAAGTAAAGGTGGCCCGGTTACTCTGGCCTTTTACCCAATTGGCTTTCCGATTTTTACGTAAATGCCGATTTCTTTGACTAACAGCACAACCGTTGAAAGCTTATCTGTGTTTGTAGGTTTGGTTCAATTAGAAAAATAATTTTAATGATACAATAACGATGAAAGTGCCGAAAATAATTGCCGAAATTGGTTGCAACCATAAAGGCGACATGGACATTGCCCATGAGATGATTGTTACTGCATCTCTTTTCTGCAAAGTGGATGTGGTTAAATTCCAAAAACGCCATAACCGTGAATTATTGAGTGAGGAAGAATACGACGCACCCCACCCCAATCCTGTCAATTCATATGGCAAAACGTACGGCGAGCACCGTGAGTTTCTGGAATTTGACCTGGATCAGCACAAACAGCTTAAACAATGGTGCGAGGAACAAAATTTGATCTATTCCACATCTGTTTGGGATTTGACGTCGGCCAAAGAAATCACGTCAATCAACCCGCAATTAATCAAAATTCCATCGGCTTGTAACCTGAACAAACCAATGCTCAGATACCTGTGCGAAAATTATGGCGGCGAAATCCACGCATCGTTTGGCATGACCACCAAAGAAGAGGAAGAAAAGGTGGTGTCGTTCTTTGAAGAAACGGGACGAGCCAAGGATTTGGTGGTTTATAGCTGTACGTCGGGTTATCCGGTACCGTTTGAGGATATATGCCTGTACGAAATCACCCGTTTAAAGGAAAAATACGGACACCGGGTCAAATCGATCGGTTTTTCGGGCCATCATTTGGGCATTGCGGTCGATGTGGCGGCCATTACACTGGGTGCCGAATGGGTAGAGCGTCACTACACGTTGGACCGTACATGGAGAGGTACCGATCACGCCGCTTCGCTCGAACCCGACGGAATGCGCCGTTTGGCCCGCGACTGCCGTGCCGTGAGCAAAGCCCTGACGTATAAGGACCACGATGTATTGGATATTGAAACCGTACAGCGTAATAAGTTGAAAAAGAATCAGGTAAGATGGCAGTAATTGCGTTTGTACCGGTAAGGGGAGGCAGCAAATCCATCCCTTTGAAAAACATTAAGGATTTTTGTGGCAAACCGTTGGTATATTGGCTGGTGAATGCCTTAAACGCAGTTGGGCGGATTGACCGTGTGGTCGTGGCTACCGATAGCGACGAAATTGACCATGTGGTTTCTGGCTTTAAAATGCCCAAGGTATCGGTTTACAGGCGCTTGCCCGAGAATGCGTCAGATACTGCATCGACCGAAAGTGTCATGCTTGAGTACATCGAAAGGGCAGGGACAGAGGTCAATCCAACCGACTGGTTCATTTTGGCCCAGGCCACCACGCCGTTTACACAGGCCGAGCACTTAAACGGGGCGTTGGACATGGTGTGGGCCCAGAAATGTGATTCGGTGCTGACCTGCGTCCGGCAAAAACGCTTTTTTTGGCGACCCGACGGAACGCCGGTTAATTACGACTACCGCAATAGACCGCGTCGTCAGGATTTTGAGGGACATTTGATGGAAAACGGGGCATTCTACATCTCCACCGTGGGAAATATCCTGCGGGACAGAAACCGTCTTTCCGGAAAGATTGGGGTATATGAAATGCCCGATTATTCGGCCGTCGAGATTGACGACCCCGACGATTGGACCGTGGCAGCCAATCTCTTTCAAAAGCACGTGTTGTCAAAACAGAATGACCGCCAATTGCCCGTCAAGCTTTTTTTGTCGGATGTGGATGGCGTGTTGACCGATGCCGGTATGTATTATTCCGAGCAGGGCGATGAACTTAAAAAATTTAATACCCGTGATGGGATGGCGTTCGGTTTGTTGCGCGAAAAGGGTATCAAGACGGGCATTATTACATCCGAGAATACATTGTTGGTGGAGCGACGTGCGCAGAAACTTAAAATCGATTATTTGAGACAAGGTCATCGGAACGGCGGAAAACTGGCGGTGGCCAGGGAAATCTGCGAAAGTTTGGGCATCGATTTGGCGCAGGCCGCATATATCGGCGACGATATCAATTGCCTGGAACTGCTGAAACAAGTCGGATTGGCGGCATGTCCTGCCGACGCTGTGGATGCGGTCAAATCAGTTCCCGGGATTAAGATAATGACCAAAAAAGGGGGCGAAGGCGCCGTGAGAGAATGGGCCGAATGGGTGATGTCGCTCCGTGGTGCCGGGTTCTGAGTTGCGAATTCAAAGTTTTTCCTTAAGTGTTGGATATAAATTTGGTATAAAATGAGGATTTGTCTGTTGGTACCTGATGGTACCGGGTTGCGCAACTATCTTTACAGCAGCTTTGTGGACCATTTCGCGGAACACGATGAGGTGGTGCTTTACACCACTTTGTCCGATGAAATTTTACAGGAGCTGAAAAAATTGCATCCCGATAGAACGTTCACCTATCAGCGGATGCCCATTTATGGCGAATCGTTCACCGGGAAACTGCTGAAAGAGGCAATTACATATGCGCGCTTGCGTTACAATACGCAGCTGGACGATAACCCAACGACCATGATCAACTGGACGCGTAAAAAATACAAAGGCGCCACCAGGCTTTTCTTTGTTCTTGCTGCGTTTATCGGTCGGTTGACGTTTGGGCGCTACAAAGGAATCCTGTTTTTGGAAAGTTGGTACAAAAAGGTATTGGGACGCTCGTCTTTCGTGGCCGGGCAAAAAGATGTGCTGCGAGAAATGTCACCCGACGTGCTTTTCTGCACGCACCAGCGCTCCATCGATGCATCGGCCGTGGTAGAAGCGGCAAGCCAATTGGGCATTCCCTCCGTGGGAGCCGTTTATTCGTGGGACAATTTACCCAAGGCGCGACTTTTGGTACGGTCGGAATATTATGTGGTATGGTCGCAATTTATGAAGGAAGAGATGAACAAGTACTATCCCGAAATCCCCGACACTCAGATTGCGATTACCGGCACGCCGCAATTTGAGTTTTACCACCGCCCTGATTGGCATCTTTCCAAAAATGAGTTTTGTGAAAAGACCGGTCTCGACCCGCAAAAGAAAATTATTTGTTTTTCGGGCAACGATCTTACGTTCCCTTGTGATGATTTGTATTTGCGCGACGTGGCCGAAATGTTGATGGAGATGCCCGGGCCCGAAAGACCGCAACTACTTTTGCGCCGTTGTCCGGTTGACCTTTCGGGACGTTTTGAAAAAGTCGTTAAAGAATATCCCGGTTTGATAAAGGTGTCCGACCCGTTGTGGAAATCATACAAAGGTGGTTGGGATTCCATTGTGCCCACGCCCGAAGATGTGGCCTTACTGGTGAATGTGTCGTTGCATTCCGATGCGGTCATCAATGTCGGATCGACCATGGCGCACGATTTCGCCGTGTTCGATAAGCCGGCTATCTATATTAACTACGACCAGCCGGAAGTGACGTCCTGGTCGGCCAGGGTCAACAACCAATACCAGCAGTTCCGAAGCATGCCTGCCGGCGATTGTGTGATTTGGCTGAACGGGAAAGAAGAAATCGTATCGGCGGTCAATAAAGCGTTGCACCAACCTTCGGAGGTGGCCCAAAGCCGTGGGGACTGGTTCCGGAACGTGGTGCTGCATCCGGTTACCGAAGCTTCGAAAAACCTGGCGTCCTATTGCTTGTCGGTCGCAAACCGTAAAAATTAGTCCATGCACATTTGCTTTCTCACGCACGAATATCCGTTGTGGGCAACCGGAGGGATTGGTAGTTTTGTGCAAACTTTCGGCAGGGCGCTGGTCAGATGTGGCCATTGCGTCACGGTAGTGGGTGTGGGGCAAAAGAAGGAGCTGGTACACATGAATGATGAAGGGATTGAGCTCTACCGGCTGCCCCATTCGGGTCGAAAGCGGTTTGCTTTTATTCCGAACGTGATCAGGATCCGTCGGTTTTTGAAGGATTTACACAAAAAACAACCCATCGACATCGTGGAAAGTCCGGAAGCAGGATTGGCATTTGTGGCCCGCTCAACGCCGTACCGTAAAGTTATTCGGCTGCACGGAGGACATCATTTTTTTGCAGAATCGGAGAACCGGCCTGTTCAGTGGTGGAAAGGCCTTCAGGAGAAATGGTCATTTCGCAATGCCGATGGGTTCATTGCAGTTTCAAAATACGTTCAGACACACACGGGAAAATATTTGTCTTATCACCAAAAACCGATAGCCGTGGTGGGACTTCCGGTTGACTCCGGTTTGTTTTCGTCCGATGGTAGTGCATTTGTGCCTTACCGTTTGGTATTTGCGGGAACGGTTTGTGAGAAAAAAGGAATCAGGCAACTTATCCAGGCTCTGCCCAAAGTGATCGAGAAATACCCTCAGGTCGAATTATGCGTGTATGGTCGCGATTGGTACTTCCCCAATAAGAAATCGTACATCGCCATGCTGAAAGAAACCATTCCGCCGGATATTCTGGCCCATGTAAAATTTATGGGAACTTTAAAGCGCCCGGAAATGCCCGACGCCTATCGAAAAGGGCACATTTGCATTTTTCCCTCGCACATGGAAACGCTGGGATTAGTGGCCCCCGAAGCCATGCTGACCGGGAGGCCGGTCATATTTACCATGGCAGGGCCGGGCCCCGAAGTGGTGGAACATGGAGTGACGGGGTTGTTGTGCAATCCGCACAATCCGTCCGATATTGCAGAAAAAATACTTTATGCGTTTGACCATCCGTCCGAAATGGAGGAGATGGCCCGGGCTGGCCGCCGGTTTGTGTTGCACACGTTCGATGCCGATCGGTTGGTTGTGGAGAATCTGGCTTTTTATAATTCATTGCGCTGATGGGAGAATCGAAGAAAAACATTCGTTTTTTGGTGGTGAGTTATGCATGGCATAAATACGATGACCAACGTAACTATTACAGTTATGCGCCTTACGTCAGAGAAATGAACCTTTGGCTGAAGCATGTCGATGCGGTAACGATTGTGGCGCCGTTGGGCCACACAAAACCCGATGCATTGGACATGGCTTACCGTCATCCAAACCTGCATTTTGTGAAAGTGCCTGCCCTGAACCTTCAATCATTTCCGGCCGCTATGTCAACGTTTGTCCGGCTGCCATTGGTTGTTTGGGTATTGTTTCGTGAGATGCACAGGGCGAACCACATTCATTTACGTTGCCCCGGTAACATGGGACTTGTGGCTTCGTTCGTCCAATTGTTTTTTCCTGGAAAGATAAAAACGGTGAAATATGCCAATAACTGGGACTGGAACTCTACACAACCCTGGACATACCGGCTCCAGCAGCGCATTTTGCGCAATGAATGGCTGACGCATCGTACAAAGGTGCTTGTTTACGGGGATTGGGGCGAAAAGAGCCGCCACATTGTTCCTTTTTATACGGCGTCATACACCAATGCCGACAAATTACCGGTAAGTGTGAGGGATATATCGGACAAGCAACCTGTCAGGCTGGTATTTGTAGGAACACTCACTGCCAACAAACGTCCTTTGGTGGCGGTGAAGACGTTGAAACGGCTCCTTGATTCGGGTATTGATGCCCAGTTGACCTTAATTGGCGGAGGAAACCAGGAAGCCATGTTAAGGCAGGCGGTGGAGGAAATGGATGTGGCGCATAGAGTGGTTTTTACGGGTAAAATATCTCCCGGCGAAGTGATCGGCTATTTTCAAAAATCACATTTTCTGGTGTTTATGTCCATGTCCGAAGGCTGGCCCAAAGTGGTGGCCGAAGCCATGTGGTGGGGCTGTGTGCCCGTTTCCACAAGGGTATCGTGCGTGCATTCGATGCTGGGCAACGGAATGCGCGGCGTATTGGTCGAACCCGATGCACAATTGGTGGCCAAAGCCATTTTAGATCTGATAACCAACGACAATGCGTACCGGCAAATGGCCATGTCGGGAATGGAATGGGCCAGGGAATATACGTTGGAACGGTTTGAGGAGGATGTGGTAAAACTTCTCCACGACGAATCCTCGTTTACCTGAAAAACAGAACTGAATATTTACGGGGATAAAACGATGCCATGGGCTTAAGGATATTGAACATGATCGATTCGCTCATTGCGGCCGGGGCCGAGCGGATGGCGGTTAACATAGCCAATGGGCTGGCCGATGTGGGAATTGACAGCTATTTGTGCGCCACACACTCGTCGGGCGATCTGGCACGGTTCTTTTACGACCGGGAAAAACTTTTGGTGGCCAACAAGAAGGGATTCCTTGACATAGTCGCATTTTGGCGCATTTTAAGGTTTGTACAGAAGCATCGTATTCAGGTGATCCATTCGCATTCAAGTTCTGTTTACTGGGCTTGTGCGATCAAAATGTTTAGACCTGGCCTGAAAGTAGTTTGGCACGACCATTTCGGCATGAGCGATTATTTGGAAAAACGCGATAAACGCGGTCTTTTATTTTGCCGGAAATTAATTGATTACGCGTTCGTGGTCAATAGTAATCTGTTGCGTTACGCCGTAGAAGTGCTGAAATTTGACCCCGATCGTGTTTATTATCTTCGCAATTTTCCGGATTTAAATTTCGCCAATGTCGATTTGGGGACGGTAAACCTTCCGAACGAAGACAAAGGCCCCAAAATATTGTCGTTAGCAAACATCCGTCCCCAGAAAGATCACGCCACGTTGTTAACATCTTTCGAAAAGGTATTGCAACAATATCCTTATGCCCAGTTATATATGGTTGGTGGCGATAATCAGGATGAGTACCTTGAATCGGTCAGAAACCTTTCGTCCAAAATCGATCCTGCCCGGCAACATATTCATTTACTGGGCTCGCGTACCGATGTGGAGACAATCCTGCAGAAGTGCCAGGTTGGTGTTTTGTCGTCGATTTCAGAGGGACTGCCCGTGTCGTTGCTCGAGTACGGATTGGCAAAATTGCCGGTGGTGAGTACGGCCGTGGGCGAATGTGCCGATGTGCTGGGTAATGGAGAATTTGGGATGCTGATTTCGCCTCGCGATCCCGATGCATTGGCAGATGCAATCGTGAAATGTCTTTCGGGAAACGGCGAAGTAAAAGACATGGCAAACAGATTCCATTTAAGGGTTATGGAGAGTTATTCGAAGCAAAGTGCAATAGGTCGGATTGTGATGACATACAGGCTGTTGCTTGGCGAAGGGATGCTTTGGAACCATTATGATTAACGTATCTTCCCCAATGTCTGGAAAAATTGTATCCATCGGATTTATCGGACCTTTTTCTCCTCCTTTTGTTGGAGATGGGATTAAGAACGATTTTCTGAAAGAAGGTTTTGCGAATGCCGGTGTGCGCCACATCCATTTTTTTGACAGCATTAACCGGGAGTCATCAAAGTTGAAATATTACAGGAATCTTTTGGCGTTTATATGGCGGCACCCCCTATTGATATTGTCGTTGAACAAAAACGGGCGGATATTTATGGTGGCGGTACTGTTTTTTGTCAGGCTGGCGAAACGAAAAAAGGTGGCTCTTTTTGTCATCGGAGGTAGCTTTGACCGGCAAATAGCAGGGCTGCAATGGATTTTCAAAAAGCTTTATGTACACGAATTGAACAAGATGGACGTGGTGATGGCCGAATCGCTGATCCTTAAAAACGGACTCGGGGCCGTTGGGTTGCGGAATGTCGAGATTGTATATAACCCACGGAAAGACGACGGGGTGAGATGGTCCATCGACAAGGCTGACCGTATGCGGATTGTGTTTGTGTCGCGCGTCACGGAAACCAAAGGGGTGGCCAATTTGATCCGGGCCGTGGAACTTGTCAACGAAACAGGCCATACATTGGTTGGTTTGGACGTTTACGGCGATATTGATCCCGGATACGAAGCTGAGTTCATTGCGAAGTGCGAAAACAGCAATGGCACAATCCGATATAAAGGGGTTTTACAACCGGACCAGGTTCAACGAACAATTACCGGATACAGATTGCTGGCTTTACCAACGTATCATTTCGGCGAAGGGCTTCCCGGTATTTTGGTTGAGTCGGGCATGGTGGGAATTCCGGTACTGATTACGCGTTATAACTCATTGGGCGAATATTTTGAGCACGACGTCAGCGCATGTTTTGTTGAATGTCACGATGTCGAAGGCATAAAAGAACAGTTGGTTTGGATGCTCAGTGATGATGCGTTGTGCGTGCGGTTAGGCAATGGGATAAAAAAAGTTGCGGAGCCGTTCAAACTCGGGGTGGTCATGGAATTGTCACTTAGCTTAATGGCACAAAGGGGTTGGAAATTTGAAATATAACAAACATTTTACATGGGATTTCTATTTAGGCGTCCGTCGCTATATTGGTTGTTGATAGGCGTCCATTTGCTTCTGGGAATGTTGATGAAATTTGCGCCGGTAGTGGTGGGCTATTATTTTGTTGGCATTGTGGTCCTGTCGCTGCTTATTGTGGTGGTGACGGGCGATAAAGATTACATGGCCGGTTATTTTGCCTTGTACGTGGTTGGTTTCGAGCTGATGTACCGTATGTCCGGTTCGTTTTTGTTTTACGAGATGGGCAAATATTCGGCCATTGCCATTCTGTTTACAGGTATTCTGATACGAAAGGGAAAGGGGCTTCATCCACTGTTTCTTTTGTTGCTGGGATTGTTGATTCCGGCCATTTTTTTGGCATCCGATCCGGAGCCGGGACGTGCCCGTGAAATGGTCATGTTCAATATGTCGGGGCCTCTGTCTCTCCTGTTTTCGGCGGCCTATTTTTTTCGAAAACCGATTACAAAAGAACAATTGCTTGATTTATTACGCTTCGTATTTCTTCCGGCTTTTACGTTGGTGGTCGGTATCTCATTGGTGGCCAGCCTCGACACGCTGGTATTTACCAGTGTGCAATCGAACCCTTTGGCTGCCGGGGGATTCGCGGCCAACCAGGTTTCCACCATTTTTGGATGGTTCATTTTAATCGCGGTGTTTTTCGCACTTCAAGGGTTCAAGTTGACACCGTTAAGGGGGCTCGATTATGCCATGATCGGTTTGTTGTTCCTCCGGGGATTGTTAACGCTCAGCCGCGGTGGAATATTAAGCATGCTGACTGCCATCCTGATCGGGCTGGGGTATCTGTTCCTTAAAAGCCATACGTTCAGGACACAGCTTAACCGGATGAAGCCTTACATATTGGGCAGTTTGGTCGTGTTGATCATTACCGTGTGGGTGGCCAACAGTTTGTCGAATAATTTTCTGCTTTACCGTTATCAGGGAAAATCGACGTCCGAAGTACTTACCGGAGAGCATAAAGACGGTAAGAGTTATTTATCGGGCCGCGAGAATATTATGCTTGGCGATTTAAAAGCATTTGCCGATTATCCAATGTTCGGAACCGGCTATGGAATGGCAATGATGTACCACTACCGCGAGTTTGGCCATGCCGCGGCCGCACATACTGAATACAGCCGGTTGTTGGCCGAGCAGGGTCTGATGGGATTGTTGTTTATTTTGATTGCCTACCTGATCATGCCCATCAGGCATTTTCTCCGGTACGGAAACCTGCTCCAGCGGTCATGGTTCCTTGTGTTCTTCTTTATCGGTTTTTTTACCATGTTCCATGCCGCCATGCGTTTGGCCATGCCGGGAGTGGTTATGGGGTTTGCCTACCTGATGTTGGTGCCCGATGCATCGGTGGTGCACCGTAAAAACGAAGAAACAGAACCGTTAAAATGATCGACTTTTTTAAACTGTTGCAATGGCAAGGGTTTCCCGTTAATGCCGCACGTAAGAAATGGAAAGAGATTAATCTTGTATCCGATAAATTACAGTGGCACAATGCCCAGGCCTGGGAAATTGCCGGTTACCATTGGGCAAACAACAAAGCCTATGCGAATTTGGTCGGCCACTGGCCCGATGAATGGCACCATCTTCCGGTGATGAATAAAACCGTCATTAAGCAGCATGGCATTGACAGTGAGCAATGGCTCAGAAAATCAAATAAATATTACTGGTCAAGCACGTCGGGATCGTCGGGTAAACCTTTCCGGTTTTCAAAGGATTTGCTGACCCATACATTGACATGGATACATGTGGCTCATTGTTACGGGCAAATAGGAGTATCGTTGAACGACTGGCAGGCTCGATTTTATGGTGCCCCATCGACGTTTACCTCGAAGTACGTCGAGAAAATAAAGGATCTTGTGGGGCATCGCAAACGCTTTCCGGTACTCGATCTGTCCGATCAGGCTTTGGAGACATGGGCGGATGGATTCAAGCGACGCAAATTTGCTTATTTGTACGGTTATTCGTATCCGATAATCAGTTTTGCCAAATACCTGAACCGGACCCAACGAATCTTGACGGACATATCCCCAGACATAAAAGGCTGCATCCTGACGGCCGAGATGTGCGATGCCGATGAACGTCAATTGGTTGAAGATGCCATCGGTGCGCCGGTTTGCAATGAATACGGCGCCTCGGAATTCGGGATACTGGGATTTGCCACGGGACCCTATTGGGAAGTTCCTGTTGAATTGATAAAGATTGAGATACTTGATGAAGATGGCCGCGTTTTGCCCGACGGACAGTTGGGCAATGTCACCATTACGTCGCTATTTAACATGGGTACGCCTTTTATCCGTTACCAGCCGGGCGATTTAGGGGCAGTGGTCTGGCAAAACGGCAGGCAATATCTGACCCAGCTGTATGGCCGCCGGGAGGATATGGCCGTATTGCCGTCGGGGAAAAAGACTCCCGGCGATACGGCATTTTATTACATATTCAAAGATTTTTCCAACAAGTTTGATGTCATCACGGAATACAAAGTGATCCAAACCCACAGCGATGCGTTCGACATACGTTATGTGGCCCCGCGTGACCTTAACGATGCAGAGACAGGGTTCCTGAAATCGCTGTGCGACTCGTCATTGGAAAAAGGTTTGGACATTCGCATGAGCCGTTACGAGGTCCTTGACCGAACACGGATGGGTAAATTCAGGCGTTTCGTGTCCGAGGTATCCCGGTAGTTTCCGTAAAAAAAATCTTCATGGACAACAACCAGCCTTTTATATCATTGGTGGTGCCGGTTCGCAACGAATCGGCCTATATTCTAAAAACGCTCGAAGCCATTTTGGCGCAAGACTATCCATCGCAACGGATGGAAGTACTGGTAGCCGATGGCATGTCGGATGACGGTACGCGTGAAATGGTGGCCGAATTTGCGGCCGATCATTCCAATATCCATTTGGTCGATAACCCGAAACGAATCGTTCCCACAGGATTGAACACTGCGATTTTGAAGGCGGGAGGCGATGTAATTGTGAGGATGGATTCCCATTCGGTATATCCGGCCAACTATTTGACGACGCTGGTAACCGCTTTGCGTACTTACGATTGCCATAACGTGGGATGCCTGATCGAAACCAAACCGGCCGACCAAAGTTTAGCGGCCAAAGCCATTGCCGTGGCACTATCGCACCCGTTTGGCGTTGGGAATGCATGGTTTCGTATCGGAACCAATGAGGTCAAGGAGGTGGATACCGTTCCGTTTGGATGCTTCCGGCGCGAAGTATTCGATAAAATAGGTCTTTTTGATGAGGAACTTGTCCGTAATCAGGATGATGAGTTTAATGCAAGGATGATCAAGAACGGGCTTAAAATTGTGCTGATCCCTAATCTGGTGGTTAGCTACTATGCACGGGCCACTTACGGAAAACTGTTTAAAATGTATTACCAGTATGGGCTGTTTAAGCCATTGGTTAACTTGAAATTAAAGAGAATTGCCACTGTAAGGCAATTGGTACCTGCTTTACTTGTAGGATATTTGTTGTCGACTCTGTTATTGGGACTGTTTTTCCCCTTTGCATGGCTGTTTTTTGTTTCTGGGGCATTGATCTATCTGGCCGGATTGACGGTGGTCGGGCTGGGTGCACGACCCATAAACGAGCCCGTTGCCATTGCCGGTCATATTGTTTGGGCCATGGCCACCCTTCATGTGTCGTACGGGTGGGGATACCTGAAGGGAATCGTCAGTTTGCTGTTCCGTCATCGCTTGGCCAAAACGGGCAATTCAACGTCACGTTAAACCACTTATAAGAATGGGAAAGAGATTCTTCGATGTTATAGTATCCCTGTGTTTGATCCTTTGCTTTTCACCGCTTTTTCTTGTTTTATGCGTCATGGTATGGACAACCGACGGATTTCCCGTTTTTTTTGTACAACAGCGGATCGGATTGAACCGAAAAAGTTTCAGGCTATATAAATTTCGGACCATGCGCATCCTAAAGGGTACCGAAAAAGGTTCGTTTGATGCCGGCGACTCGTCACGCGTCACGCGCGTAGGGCGGTTTCTCCGGAAGAGTAAGTTGGATGAACTTCCCCAGCTGTTCAACGTGTTGAAAGGCGACATGTCAATGGTGGGGCCCCGCCCCGAAGTTGCCAAATGGGTCGATGTGTATCCCGAACAATGGGCAAAGGTATTGACGGTCAGGCCTGGCATTACCGACAATGCCAGCATCGTGTTCCGGAATGAAGAGGAACTACTGGCTCAATCGTCCGACCCCCAATTGACTTACCGCGACGAGATCTTGCCCTATAAACTTGACTTATACTTGGAATACGTCAATAAATCCGGCTTGTGGAACGACCTGAAGATACTATCCAAGACATTCATAACCGTTCTTTTCAAATAAATTTGAAGTATGCTTAAAATCCCTTTCTCCAAAATATCGTGCCAGGGCAACGAGCTAAAGTACATTACCGAAGTGTTGGAAAGCGGCTGGCTCACTACGGCCGGCAAAGCCCAACGTTTCGAACAATTGTTCGCCGAAAAAATACAAGCCAAACATGCCTGTGCCGTAAATAGTTGTACGGCGGCTCTTCATCTTGGGCTGGAGGCATTGGGCGTTAAACCGGGCGACAAGGTATTTGTGCCCGATATGACGTTTACCGCTACTGCCAAAGTGATCCGTTACTTAGATGCCGATCCCGTTTTTCTGGACGTGGAGTATGGCACGCAGCTTATTTCGCCGCAGATCTTGCAAGAAGCGATCGATAAGCACCCGGATGTCAAATACCTGATCGTGGTGCATTACGGTGGCCATCCGGCCGAAATGGTCAACGGGCAAGGGACTGGCATCATGGATATTTGTAAGCGCCATGGGATTAAGGTAATGGAAGATGCCGCGCATTCCTTTCCGGCCGCTGTTCACGGTATACCAATTGGCGGAATTGCAGATGTGACCTGTTTTAGTTTCTACGCGAACAAAACCATCACTACAGGTGAAGGAGGAATGTTGGCCACCAATGATGATGAAATATATAAGCGTGTGAAAACCATGAGATTGCATGGTATAAACCGCGATGTGTGGGACCGTTTTACATCCGACAAGCCTTCGTGGGAATATGATGTGGTAGCGCCCGGATATAAGTATAACATGCCCGATTTGAACGCGGCCATCGGGTTGGCCCAACTGGAATATGCCGATCAAATGCGGGTGGAACGACAACGTGTGGCCCTGTTTTATTACGACCGGTTGAACACTTTGCCGATGGTTGATTTGCCGGGATGCAAAGTACCGCACGCCGACCATGCATGGCATCTGTTCCCCATCGTGCTGAATGAAAAGTCGCCCGTTTCACGTAATGAATTTATTGAAAAAATGTCTGAAAAAGGGATCGGTACGTCAGTCCATTATAAACCGATGCACCGGATGACATATTACAAGAGCAGGTATGGGCTTAGTCCTGACAACTTTCCCGTGGCCGAAAAAATATGGAAAGGGAACGTGTCGTTACCCATTTATCCGTTGTTGACGGATGGGGATTTGGAATATGTTGTTGAATCCGTAAATGCGGTATTGGGATAGGGAGGGCGCTGTAATTGTACGGTGATCATGCGTTAAAAAACCAACGCGGGATATGGTTCTCCATGTCCCGCGTTGGTTTTTTTTGATATTTCCGTTCCTATCTCGGAATACGTTGTTTTCCATATGGGAATGATTGGTGTGGGAATACTGGATGATGTGATTTCGTTCATCTGTTTTCAGATGTACTGGTGCTTGATTTTTTAGTTGCATGTTTTTGTTTTTTTGCCACTCAATCATTTCCATTCATCACAAACATGAGTATTAGCACTTTCAAAACAGCGATATTTACCAAAGCATGCTTTAAAGTTCCAAAAGATGAAGGCATTTTTACTCAAAATATTCGAGGGAAGAATTATCTCTCCATGGTGGATTCTGCTTATCGACGTGATGCTTTCGGCCAATGCTTATGTGGTGGCTTTTGTTTTAAGATTGAATTTGCACATCGACTCATATTCGGTGTTGCAATTGATTAGGGGAGGAGCATGGACTTTATTGGTATACCTTGTGTCGTTCTTGTTGTTTGGTTCGTACAGAGGCGTTATCCGGCACAGCAATTACACCGAGTTGCGATTGGTCATCGTTTCGAGTTTCATCGCGTTTGTGTTCGTTTGGGCCTTTCAATCCATTGTTCCGTTGTTTTTCGAATGGGTTGATATTCCTCGGTTGGTGCTTATTTTTCATTTTACCGTGACCATCTTCTTTTGTCTGGGCTTTCGGATGGTTGTGCGTGAGACCTATGCCTATCTGACCCGCAAAACATCATCGGTCAATGCAGTGATTTACGGAGCTGGCGATTTGGGGTTAATTACGTTGGAAGCCATACAAAATGATAAGCTCAACCCGATGAGCGTAGTGTGCTTTGCCGATGACAAACCATCAATGGAAAACCTTGTTCTGCACGGCATTCCGGTTTGTAGTTGGCAACATGTGGTCGGGGTCGGGCAGCAAAAGGGCATTTCAGAAATCATTCTGGCCATTAATTCAATCCCTATCCAAAAAAAGCAGGAAATCGCGTCCAAATGCATGGAACTGGGATGGCGTTTAAAAGTGATGCCATCGGTGGAGAATTGGGTGAACGGTATCTCCAACACAAAACAGATTCGCGACGTAAGGATTGAGGATTTGTTGGGCCGTGATGAAATAAAGCTCAACCTTAAAAATATATCAAACGGATTGTCGGGAAAAACGATCTTGGTTTCGGGCGCAGCCGGAAGCATCGGTTCTGAGATTGTTCGGCAGTTGTTGCGGTTCCCCGTCAAAAAAATCATGTTGGTCGATATTGCGGAATCGGCGTTATACGATTTGCAACAGGAGCTTTTGTTGAAACATTACGATGGCCCTTTTGAGATCGTGCTTGCCGATATCACCAACCGTTTCCGTATGGAACAGGTTTTTAAACGTCACAAACCAGAAATCGTTTTTAACGCAGCAGCCTATAAACACGTGCCCTTAATGGAGGAAAACCCCTTTGAGGCCATTCGGGTGAATGTGGGCGGCACGAAAATGCTGGCCGATTTGTCGGTTCGCAACGGAGTGCAAAAGTTTGTGATGGTATCAACCGACAAGGCGGTAAACCCGTCGAACGTCATGGGCGCTTCGAAAAGGCTTTGCGAGATGTACGTACAGGCATTGTCACAATTAAGCAATGTCCCCACGTCGTTTATCACAACCCGTTTCGGGAACGTATTGGGATCGAACGGGTCGGTGGTTCCGCTGTTTAAACGTCAGATAGAACAAGGTGGTCCCGTAACGGTGACCCATCCCGAGATAACACGTTTTTTTATGACCATTCCCGAGGCCTGCCAATTGGTATTGGAAGCCGGTTTTATGGGTAAGGGAGGCGAAATTTACGTGTTTGATATGGGCGAACCGGTAAAGATTGTTGATTTGGCCAAAGAGATGATCCAATTGGCCGGCTTGAAACTGGATGAAGATATCGAGATCAAGTTTACCGGATTAAGGCCCGGGGAGAAACTTTACGAGGAATTGTTGGCATCGAAGGAAACGACTTTACCAACCCATCACGATAAAATAATGATTGCCCAGGTAAGGGAACAGGATTTTGGGGTGATAAACCAATCGGTCAATGAGCTGCTCGTCGCGCTTCAAGAGGAATCGGATGAAGGATTGGTGGTTAAAATGAAGGAGATGGTCCCAGAATTCGTGTCGATGAACAGCCAATTCGTAAAACTGGATGAGGTCAAAGTTTGAAGATGGACCGGGAACAGAGGTTCGGTCGAATTGCTTTCTTTTAATCAATAATTCAATGTATATTTAAGTGGTTTTCTAATGTTTAAATTAAATAGAACACATTACTCCATCCACATGAGAATTAACATATCCATTGCGGCATTGATATTGATTTCGATTACATCTTGCGTGCCTTTAAAAGATAGCATTTACCTTCAGGGAGATATAACCAAGAGACTAAAAGACATCGAAGAGGAATTCAAAGACCAAAAGACGGATTATTTGGTCAAACCAAACGATGTGTTGTATATTACGGTCAATAGTCTGGACGAATCAACGTCGGCATTTCTGAATCGAAATTCGGGTTACACCCAGTTGCCAGAAAGCCCAATGTCGACAAGTTTGCTCGGGTACAGGGTAAATCTGGACGGATCCATTGATTTTCCATTCATCGGAAAGATTTTTGTGGCTAACCTGACACTGTCCGATATCCGTGACAAAATCAATTTGGCCGTCAGCAAATACATCGAGCAGAGCAGTGTGACGGTAAAACTTTTGAACGATAACATTACCGTGATCGGCGAAGTGAACAGCCCTGGCCGCTTTGTGCTGGCCGGGGAAGAGCTTAACATCATCGAAGCATTGAGCTTGGCCGGGGATGTGACCGATTATGCGAACCGACGCAAAGTGCGGATTATCCGAAAAGAAGGCGAGGCCCATCAAATGGTATGGGTTAACCTATTGGACGATAGGGTTATGTATTCTTCGTACTTTTATTTGAAACCTGGCGATGTAATTTATGTGGAACCCCGTAGGTTGAAGGCATGGAGCTTGTCATCAATGCCTTACGAATTCATCCTTACGATTCTAAGTGCGGGAATATTGATTATGACGGTAACGTCGAATAGAAATTAAAAATTGAACAATAAATGAGCGATTTGGATTCTCAATTGTCGAACAAAGACTTTGATTTCAAGAAGTTTTTCACAAGATTTTTGCATTATTGGTATATAGTTCCGGTCTTTTTCCTGTTATCGTTGTTTGGGGCTATTTACAGCCTTAAAACCACTACTCCGATGTACCGTGTGGGGACTCAGATACTGATTTCGGGCAGCGAGGGCAGGCAAACTTCATCCATGGGGGCTGTGGACGAGAATGCCCTTCAGGGGTTTAAACTGGGTCTACATAGCGGATTGGAAAACCAATTGGTATTGCTCACCTCATACAAGCAGATCGAAAAAACGCTTAAGCAACTTGATTTTGGGGTGTCATATTACGAAGACGGCTTTTTTCAGTCGAACGAAATATACAAAGCTTCACCTTTTAAAGTTATTTTAGATACGACAAATTTGAAAATCAGGGACCTGGAGTTTAGGCTTAAGTTTGTGTCGCGTGACGAATTTGAATTGAAACTGAGCGGAGGATGGACATACGATCAAAAGCATAAATTTTTTGAGCCCATTAAAACCGACTTCTTTTCGTTGACGGTTGTACCTGTTGAGGAGAACACTGCGCGTGTGCCTTATTACGAACGTGAATATCGTTTTAAGGTCAATACGATGCATTCATTGGTGATGCAATATAAGAGCAAGATCATGTTCGACCGGGTAAAAAGTGGTTCCAGCATCATTGAAGTGTCCATTGTCGAAAACAACGTGGCCAAGGGGATCGATTTTCTGAACAGATTGGCCCAAACGTCAATGAATTACACGCTCGATAAAAAGAACCAAATCGCCGTGAACACCATCAACTTTATAGAAAAGGAATTGACGGGGATTAGTGATTCGTTAAGTGCGGCCAAGAAGGTGTTGCAGGATTTTAGATCACAAAACGAGGTGATGGACGTGTCGATGCAAGGGCAAATGATTATCAAGCAATCACAAGACCTGGAAAACCAGCGGGCTTCTATCATGCTGAAACTGGATTATTATAACTACCTGATTGAATACTTACAAAGCAACCGTGACGTGCAGGAAATGATGGCCCCCTCGGCCATGGGGGTGGAAGACGGGGTCCTGACCAAACTTATTGCCGATTTGAGTTTGCAGAATGCCGAAAAATCACGGATGCAATTCAATTCAAAGATTGCCAACCCGAATATTACCCGTATCGATTACCAAATACAAACACTTAAGAGCTCCATCCTCGAAAATACGCGGAGTCTTGTCGAAACCACCAATCTGACGTTGCGTGATTTGGACAAGCGTTTAATGGAGCTGAGCGGCCAAATACGGCGATTGCCGAAAACCGAACAAATGTTGGTAGGCATTAACCGTAAGTTTAGGTTGAGCGATGAAATGTACACGTTCCTTATGGAGAAACGTTCGGAAGCCCAATTGGCCAAAGCGGCCAATTTACCCGATAACGAGATTGTGGAAGAGGCAATGTACCGCCAGCAGGTTGCGCCCGATACCACGCGAAGCTTCCTGATCGTGATGGTCGTGGGAATCTTTTTGCCGTTGGTCGTGATTTTCTTTATCGTTTACCTGAATGATAAAGTCCAGGACGAACAAGATCTGGAGGCACTCACCAAACATCCTGTTTCGGGACAAATTCCCCATGAAAAGAATGCGATGTCTGCAGCTAAATATCTTTCGGAGCATCCTAAATCAATTCTTGCCGAATCATTTAGGGGATTGCGAACATCGTTGGGATATTTTGCGAACCATTCGGAGTCACGTGTTTATTTGGTTACCTCCACCATTCCCGGCGAAGGAAAGAGTTTTTGCGCCACTAATCTGGCGACGGCTTATGCCCAACTTGGTAAAAAAACGTTACTGATGGGGTTTGATTTGCGTCGGCCATCGTTGGGGGCGTCGTTTGGGATTGATGACAAGAGCGAAGGGATTACCAACTTTTATATTTCCGATAAAAAGGATGTTTTAAAAACGGTTCCTTCGGGAATTGGAAATCTGGACATTTTATTTTCCGGACCACTTCCCCCGAATCCGGCCGAATTGATAGCCGGTGAGGGAACCAGGGATCTTTTTGATCTGATGAAACAAAAATATGAGATTATCGTGGTTGATACTCCTCCGCTTGGGTTGGTATCGGATGCGCATTTGCTCACAAGTTATTCGGATGTGAGCATCATGGTCGTTCGGCATAATTTTACTCCCAAGCCAGTACTTAAGCAAGTATTGCAAGATAGCAAAGTACAAAAAATCAATAATCTTACTTTCATCATGAATGGTTTGCCGAGCAAGAAGGGAAATTATTCATATGTGTATGGTTATGGAACTGATTATTATACGGCTAATTAATTATTTTTTGGGTTAATAGAGGAAAAGCCGTGTTCGTGTGATCGGATACGGCTTTTTTGTTTTTGGGAAATTGCATAAATTAGGGACAAACCTGACCCTTATGCATTTCTTCCGCCAGAATCCATTTGCCAAAATATTCCTGTACCTTTCCATCGGTGTCGTCTCATCAGAATATTTCAAGGCAAGTAGCTTGATGTTTAAAGTGTTAAGTTTATGCTTGGCCGGATTTTTATTGCTATTCTATTTGATTTTTCTGCGAAGTTCCCTCAAAAGCAATTATAGGTATCGGTGGGTCCCAGGCGTACTTGTGGCAATGATACTTGTCATATTTGGCGTGACATGGACGAAATGCAATGAGGTACCTGCAATAACCAATGAAGGTAACTGCCGTTATTTTGGTGTCGTAACAGAAATTGCGCAGAACAACGTTAATAGTTGCAGGTTTAATGTCCGGATAGATTCGCTGGTCGGTTCGTCAGTAAAAGTTGCCGGTCCGGTAAACGCGCTTTTTTATGCGAAGAATCAAGCATTTGATCCCGATTCTATTTTCGGAAAAACCATTGTTGGCAATGGTTTTCTGATGCCCTTTAAACAGCCCGATTTTCCGTACCAGTTCAACTATGGTAAATACTTGCACCGAAAGGGATTTTCATTCTCCTTTTTTGTGAATGATCTGCGGGTTGTGGATAATGGCCCGCGGTTAGGGTGGGCCCGCCATTGGATGCATGATGTACGGAATAAATTCGTAAATGTATTTCGTACAGGCATGAGAGATGTGCAATTGCAGGGAGTGGTACAGGCGTTGGTGATAGGAGATAATAGCATATTGGATCCTGAGTTGAAGTATGATTATATTGAGTCAGGCGTTATCCATGTGTTGGCTGTGTCGGGGATGCATGTGGGCATTTTGTTTGTGTTGGTGTCACAAATGTTGTTTTTCCTGCGCCGGAAGAAATGGTTGCTCATTCCGTGCAGCATTGCTTTCTTGTGGCTATATGCATGGTTAACGGGTTTTCCGCCTTCGGTATTAAGGGCTACCATAATGTTTAGTGTATTGTTGTTGGGCAAAGAAGCCTCAAAGAATGCATCGATGTGCAACATACTTGCATTTTCGGGGTTTATCATCCTTTTAATTGATCCGTTTAGTTTGTACGATGCCGGTTTTTGGTTGAGCCATCTGGCGGTTTTGGGAATTGGGCTGTTTTATCGGCCAATCAATGCGTTGTTCTGTTTCAATTTCATCGGATTGCGATGGATTTGGTCATCGGTCGCGGTATCCATCGCGGCCCAGATTACGACCTTTCCCGTTATGCTCATGCTTTTTAACGGATTTCCGATCTATTTCCTGCTGGCGAATTTATTGGTATTGCCTGTTGTTTCAACCATTCTGATAGGAGCTTTGGGGCTGATGTTGCTTCCCGTGGATAGTTTTTTGTTTAAAATGGTGGCTGGTGTTGTGGCCGATTTGGTACAATTCATGAACAATTCGGCCACTTGGGTTGCTTCATTGCCCGGTGCTTATATCCCTAATTTGTCGATGACCACATTTGAAGTCATTTTGTTTTTTATATCCCTGCTGTTCATTGTCAACTATGTGGCGACCCGGCGATTCCTGGAGATGGCATTAGGCATTACTTTGGGTATCTTCCTGTTGGCCTCATTGTCTTACCGGATGCTGGCCGCTTCGACATCAACCATGTTGTGCGTGTCGGTTAAGCCCAACAAAACATTTTTCAATGTAATGGTCGGTAGGCAAGGATATGTGTTGGTCGAGAACGACAATGCCATGAAGCAAGCATCAATGTCGGTTTTGGGATTGTGGGGAAAGCGCTTTTTGCGATCGCAATGTGTGTTGGGTATCGATAGCCTCAAAAATCATCAGATCCGATTTGGAGATTCACGTTGTTCCGTTGAAGTTTGTCCAACCGTGCACATGTTTAAAACCAAGGTCGGGAATAATGCGGCGGGGCCTAAAACAATTTTTCTTTGCATCGAAAACGGGCACGAAGCAGTTTGCGTGCACGATGCCCAGGGTACACGGTTTTGGGTTCTTGGTAAATCATCATGCCGCAATGCCCCTAAAACTTATGCTGGAGTATCGGGTTCCGGCCCCGTCAGGGTAGAAACTGGCTGCTTGGTCGAAAGCTATGTCCGGTAATGTCAGGTCCGGTCTTTTCTACAATATCGTGGTGGCAAACCAGTACAGCAGAACATTTTTTATTTGATAGCGGTTAAATAAACTCGGTCGGCTTGGTTTCACAATGAAATCGCTTTACTTTGTGCCCTGTTTTTAAGGCTATTGACTAAACAACTTTATCTGAACGATGAGAATTTTGATTGCCGGTGCCGGTGAAGTAGGTACGCATTTGGCCAAAATGCTTTGCAATGCCAGCCATGATGTGATATTGATGGATGAGGAAGAGGATAAACTCAAACAAATCGACTCCCATTTTGATTTGATGACCGTTGTGGGGAGTATGACCTCGCTCGAAGATTTACGGGAGGCCAACGTCCGGATGTGCGATCTTTTCATTGCGGTACCTCCTTATCAGGACATGAGTATCTTAGCCGCAATTTTGGCAAAAAAACTAGGCGCCAAAAAAACAGTGGCAAGGGTGAATAACCATGAGTATTTGCTTCCCGAGAACAAAGAATTTTTTAAACAATCGGGTATCGATGAACTGATTTATCCCGAGCAACTTGCGGCCAGTGAAATTGTAGTTTCGTTGAAGCTGGTGGGTATCCGCCAGATGTTCGAGTTTTCTGACGGCAAGCTGCTTTTGGTCGGGCTTAAGCTCAGGAGCACATCGCCACTGACCGGGAGAAACATGGCCGAGGCGGCCCAGATGCACGCGACGCGTGAATATAATACGGTTGCCATACACCGTGGCGGAGAAACCATTATTCCCCATGGACAAGAAATATTCCTGCATGACGATTTGGCTTATTTCATTACCACGCAAAGCGGGCTATCCCAAGTCCTCGACGATGCAGGAAAAAAGCAATTCGATGTGCGAAATGTAATGATATTGGGGGGTAGTCGCATCGGGAAAAAAGTGGCCAAAGAAATCGAAGAGAACTATAATGTTAAGTTAATCGAAATACAAAAGGAGAAGAGCAGCAAATTGGCCGATTTTCTTGAACATACTTTGGTCATTAACGGAGATGGGCGTAATCTGGAACTTTTGTGTGACGAGGGAATCCAGAAAATGGATGCATTTGTTGCGGTAACTGCGAATAGTGAGGTGAACATTCTTGCATGTCAGTTGGCAAAAAAAATGGGAGTGAAAAAGACTGTGGCCGAGGTCGAGAACATGGATTACATTGCTTTGGCCGAAAACATAGGCATTGGGACACTTGTCAACAAAAAGCTCATTGCGGCCAGCCATATTTATCGTTATACATTGCGGGCCAATGTATCGAATGTCAAATGTTTGACCGCGACCCAGGGGGAAGTGATCGAACTGATCGCACAGCCCGGATCGAAAGCGACCAAGGAGCCGTTGCGCCACCTTAATATTCCCAATGATGTAAACGTTGGCGGTATTATCCGTGGCGATCAAGCCATTATTCCTACCGGCGATACGATTATTTTGCCCGACGACCGGGTGGTGGTGTTTGCTCTTCCTTCTGCGGTGAGTAAAATTGAAAAGATGTTCATTCGTTGATTACGATCCCGATACATGGGATTTGATTTCATATCGGGGCCTTTTCCCCAAAAAACTTGTTCTATTTTGGGATAGTTAATGCTTATTTATTTTGCATTCGCAAGGGCAACAAGGGATCATATCCCAGTTGTTTTTCGGAGGTGCAATTTTATACATGGAGTTTGAATGATTAATATTGGATTGGTTGTTAGGTTATTGGGGCTTCTTTTGGTCATTGAAGGCATTTTTATGTTTTTAAGTACCATGGTTGCATTGTTTTATGGAGAATACGATTTTCTTGCTTTTCTGATTTCATCTGCTATTTGTTTACTGATGGGGGGAGGAATCGCTTATTTTACCCGTGATGTAAAAAAGGGGATGGGAAAACGTGAAGGATATTTGGTCGTGGCATTGGTTTGGGTTGTTTTTTCGTTTTTTGGATTACTTCCTTTCTACATTAGCGGTGCCATTCCCTCGTTTACCGATGCGTTTTTCGAGACCATGTCGGGTTTTACCACCACGGGCAGCAGCATATTGAACAATATTGAAGAGATGCCCCATGGAATTCTGTTTTGGCGAAGTATCGTGCAGTGGTTGGGAGGGATGGGAATTATAGTGTTGTCGTTGGCCATACTTCCATTTCTTGGCGTTGGGGGAATGCAGCTTTACGAAGCAGAAGTCCCTGGTCTGACATATGATAAATTACAGCCTAGAATTAAGGACACCGCCAAAAGGCTGTGGTTGCTGTACGTGGGCTTTACTCTTGTCCAAACCCTATTCCTGATGTTTGGAGGGATGTCTTTTTTTGATGCCATTTGCCACTCGTTCACTACCATGGCGTCGGGAGGTTACAGCACCAAACAGGCTAGTGTGGCGCACTGGGATTCTGCTTATCTGCAATATGTGATCACCTTCTTTATGTTTTTGGCAGGAGCCAACTTTGCCATTTTGTTTGCAGTGGTTAACGGCAAGGTTGGCAAGCTGAACAACGATGAGTTTAAATTTTACGGATTGGTTGTGTTGTTATTCTCGTCGATTGTTGCACTGGGATTATTTTTTTCCGATCTGAACCACTCCGTTGAAAGTGCTTTTCGGACCGCTTTGTTTCAAGTTGTGTCCATTGTCACATCAACAGGTTTTGCAACAGAGGACTATATGATATGGCCAGCTTTTTTGGTTGGATTGGTTTTTATGTTGATGTTTTTTGGTGGTTCGGCCGGTTCGACCGGAGGAGGGATAAAAATGGCACGTGTATACTTGTTGTTAAAAAACAGTGGTTATGAGATGAGACGGATGATCCATCCCAATGCCGTCATCCCGGTGAGGTTCAATGGGCGCGCAGTACCTCAATCGATCGTGTTCAATGTATTGGCTTTTGTGGTAATATACCTTTTATTTGTTGGGTTGGGGATGATCGTGATGTCGCTGATGGGATATGACGTGCAAACATCGTTAGGTGCTGCGGCCACCGCAATGGGAAATATCGGGCCCGGACTTAACGGTTTAGGTCCTGCATTCAATTTTAGTGAAGTTCCTGCGTTTGGCAAATGGTTTTTGTCTTTTTTGATGTTGATTGGCCGATTGGAGTTGTTTACGGTTATCATATTATTTTCGCCCCAATTCTGGAAAACCTGATAGGAGCTCAAAGCTCCAGTTCCCCTTTGCCTTGACGGATGATAAGATAATCATTGGAGGTGCAATCTACCACGGTCGATGCAATATTGCCGCCGTAACCGCCGTCAATGACCAAATCAACTCTTTCGCCCCATTTTTCATGAATAAGTTCAGGGTCCGTGGTATATTCGATGATCTCGTCCTCATCGTAAATAGAAGTCGATAGTACGGGGTTGCCCAGCTGGGTCACGATTTCACGTATTATATTGTTGTCGGGGACTCTTATCCCCACCGTTTTTTTATTGTTTTTAAAGAGTTTGGGAACATTGTTGTTGGCTTCCAGAACAAAAGTAAACGGACCTGGCAGGTGTCGCTTCATCAACTTGAACGTGCTGTTGTCAATGGGCTTGGTGTAATCCGATAAATGGCTGAGATCATGGCAAATAAATGACAGGTGGTCTTTTTTCAGATTGATGTTTTTTAAGCGGCACACGGTTTCAACGGCTTTGGCATTGTTTATGTCGCATCCCAAACCGTACACCGTGTCGGTGGGATAAATCAGCAAACCACCCTTGGCAAGTACTTCAACCGCTTGGTTGACGGCACGTGGATTTGGGTTCTCGGGATAAATTTTTATCATCATATCAGTTGAATTGGCTTAAGTGCTATCAAATCAGGCTAATTAGAACCAAAAGTAAGATCTTTAATGACAGGACGGATGGATAAAATGCTATAAAAAATTGATTTTTAGTTGTGGTACCTGTTCCGGCAACCAAAGATTATCGAAAGGTTGCCCGATACATAATTTAGACAGGGGTTGGGATAAAACTTATTGGGTTTGGGACAGGCGTGAAGGAAACTGATTCGGGCAATAATATATTTTTTATACAAAGAACCTACCATTGTATCGGCTCCAAACCTTTTGAAACTAAATAATCGTTGGCTTTGCTGAAATGCTTGTTGCCTAAAAATCCCCTGTGTGCCGACAATGGGGATGGGTGGGGCGACGTAAGCACACAGTGCCTGCTTGCATCGATCAATGCCGATTTCTTAATGGCATATGAACCCCACAATAAAAAAACCAAGTTGCTTTTTGCGTTGGCCAGTCGTGCAATCACACTGTCGGTAAATTGTTCCCAGCCTCTGTTTTGGTGCGATCCGGCCAAATGTGCCCGTACCGTGAGCGTGGCATTGAGCAATAATACGCCTTGGCGGGCCCAACGTTCAAGATTGCCGCTTTGGGGAGGCTTAATACCCAAGTCCGACTCTATTTCACTGTAGATATTTATCAGTGATGGGGGAAGTCTAACCCCGTCGTTTACCGAAAAACACAGACCATGTGCCTGGTTGACATCATGGTAAGGGTCTTGGCCCAGTACCACTATCCTGACATTGTCGAAAGGACATAAATCAAATGCATTGAAGATTTTTGAGGCAGGTGGGAATATCTGGTGCTGACGATATTCCTGACGGACAAATTCAGTAAGTTTGATGAAGTACTCTTTGTCGAATTCGGGTTGCAATAACTGTTTCCAGCCCTGTTCAATTCTTACGTCCATGTGCAAAATTTTGGTTAATTGCAAAAGTATCAAATTTAGCTAAACCGAATTTGTAAATAGAGTGTTATTGTCAAACAGTATTTTTTTGCTGAATACCATATCATGGAGTTCAGGCTGTATTAAAATCATATCTTTATGTCATCCAACCCTATTGGTAAGGGTTGTTTTATGTGGGATATCGTTGTTAAGAGTTGAGATAATTTGTTGGAGTTAGATTATTGCTGTTTCTGCTATGCAAAATCATCATTTAAAGTCGGAATGGAGATCGCCTTTTCTCATCGTATTTGTTTATGCGGCAATCGGAACCCTTTGGATTTTGGGATCAGATTATATAGAGAGTCACTTGTCGTTTGATTTAGCCAATCACAATATGATCCAAACAATAAAAGGTTTGGTATTTGTATTTGCGACTGCATTGTTATTATATTGGTTGATTTTCAGTCAGATGAAAAAACGGTTCGATACGACCCGGCAACTTTTTGAGAAAAACAACTTACTGGGATTGTTGTTTGAAAGCCAAAAAAGGGACACTGTTATTGCCGTTGATCGGGATTATAACGTGTTGTTTCATGTGGGTACCGATCAGGTATTGGATGTGAATGCGCTTATCAAACCTGGAAAAACAAATTTGGCCGATTTTCAGCATCGCGTCGTTTGGTCCGATGTGTTGGTTCAAGTGGTTAAAAGTGCGTTTGCCAATGGCAGTTATGTCGGGGAATTGCATGTGGGGGACAATTGGTACGAAGTGACGGGTAAGTTGGTAAGTACCGAAAACAAATCGGGTATTTTATTACTCCTTTTCACCGATAAGACCGAATCAAAAGAACTTCTCGAGTTAAACCAAATATACAAGGATAAACACGATTCGTTGCTGAAAAGAATTGAATTGGCCAATACGTATAGCAATCTTGTATCCGAGAAACTCCAGGCCATGTTTAATTCCATCCCGTTTCCGGCCGTATTGCATGAAATGGGCGCAGACGGTTCGCAACACGAACAGATGGTTGAAGCAAACCCCAAAGCACTGTCTTTTTTCAATATTGCCCCCAATGACATAACAACCGCAGATCTAAATTTAGACGTTGAGGATGAAGCATTGCGTATGTTGCCGGTTCCCCAGCGCAATCTCTTGTTCGATGGCCAGCAAGTCCGCCGTGCCACTTATATAAAAGATGGACGGTTGCTGCATTTAGAGCTGTTGTCGCAACATCTGAGATATGGAGCAAAAGATTATCGGCTGACAATTTATGTGGATAGATCGGAAGAAATTTCTGCGGTGGTGCAATTGAACCGGCAATTGAATCAGGCACAAAATATTTTGGAAAATATTGGCAATGGTGTCATGTTGCTGGACGCCGGTTTCGAGTGCAAATTCGCGAACACGGTAATGCTTGGATTACTTGGCAATGAAATGGCCAGAAACGGCAAAAGCTTATTCGATGTTTTGAATACCAAAACAACCCTGTTCCATTTGGGAGAGCTGGTGGGGGAAACGTTCCGGCAAAAGAACCAACGATCGGTTGAATTGCAGTTGCTCAGAGAGCCTGATAGGTGGTTTAACCTGTCATTGGTTCCCGTAATAGAGGGCGACGAAGCGGACACAGTGGTTGTTGTACTAAAAGACATTACGCGGACAAAAGAACAAGAGCAAAAATTCATACGTAACATTTTACAGGCCGAAGAAAGTAATAAACTCAAAACCATATTCCTTTCCAATCTTTCGCACGAGGTGCGTACGCCCATGAATGGCATTCTGGGGTTTCTCGATTTGCTTGAAATGGACCATCTTTCCGAAGACCAAAGCCGTTTTGTCGAATTGATCAGAAAAAGTACCGACCAGCTATTAACCATTTTGAATTCGATGATGGAGATTTCACAACTCGAGACCAACCAGGTGGAATTGGACAGGGAATGGGTTAATATATCTTCCGTTCAGGAACAAATGATGGATTCGGCCCAAAAAGCATTGTTTCGGTCGGGGAAGAACCACATTGGTTTGGCTTTTAGAATGGAAAAAGCAGGGGCCGGAAAAATATTGCTAGACCAGGAGTGTGTGTTCAAGGCTTATAACCAATTGGTTGAGAATGCCATTAAATTTACTGTCAACGGTACCGTTGAAATTGGTTTGGTTTGTGACGAATCCAGTATGCGTTTTTGGATCAAGGATACGGGAATGGGAATCAAGCAATCATTGAAAGACGCTATTTACCTGCCTTTCACTTCGTTTGGCAATGCCGAGGGGGAAGTTTACGGAGGAATTGGTTTGGGCCTTACCATTGTAAAAGGCCTTGTGGCTTTGCAAAACGGAAGCATTGATTTTGAATCGGAGCAAGGCAAAGGTACCACATTCTGGGTCGATATTCCAGTGAAAATGATGCCGATAGAAATTCAATCGCCAGTTGAAGGTGAAAAGCATCTCGATCACGATGTGGCATTGCCGGAGCAAATGCCCCTAAAAATAAAAAAAGTATTGCTGGTGGAAGATTCATTTGAAAACTCGCAATTAATGAGGGCATTGCTGGAACAGCTTGGGGTGGAAGTGTTATACGCATACGATGGGATCACGGCCATTGAGACGTTTTATGAATCGGCCAATATCGAATTGGTGTTCTGCGATATCCGATTGCCCGATATTGATGGGTTTGAGGTTCTGTCGGCCATACGACGTATCAATCCTCAAATTCCGGTAGTCGCCAACACTGCTTATGTAATGAACGAGGACCGTAAAAAATGTTTGGAGGCTGGATTTAACGAATACATGGCCAAACCCATTATGCGTGAGGATTTGGTTAAGATATTGGTAAACCCGCCGAGGTATAGGATTTAATGGACTGGTTTTCGTTTTTTTGCGGGATGGGGACTCCATGAACGTTCCCGTAGAGAGCGTTGCATATTGCGCGATCCGATCAATATGGCCAAAAGACATAACGAAAACAAAGAAATGACCCCCACGTTAAACCATTTGGTCGGTAACTGACGGTGGGCGATGTTTTTTGTAGGTGCATATATGTGGGAGCGAGCTATTTCATGCGGTGAAGTATAGTAGATGGGCGACATTTTTCGTACAAATTGCTCATCGACAATCGTGATTTTTCTAAAAGTTTCACTACCGGTAACCAAATCGCTAAGCTTGGTGTTGGTATTGCGCATCCGGATGGAATCGATCATCGATGAACCAAATGTGGACAACAAAGAATCTTTTATCGATTGGGCCTTATCATAGTGGTTAGATAGGATGGTCCTACAATTGTCAATGTAGTCGGCGAATCCGGTACCCGTTGTTTTTGGGTCAAATTTTCCTAACGAAACAAGGTATTTCGATTCCCAAAGTTGGACAAGGCCGTTCATCAGCAGTTTGTTGGTATTTAGATCCGTGGCAACAACGGGTTGATCGGTAAAGTGTCCGTAATAGACGTTCTCGATTTCGGGGATCAGGAAATTTCGCAAATAGGCCAATTCATTCAATTCTTTATCTGTGCCATAAAAAAGGGCGGTGTAGTCGTTCTCCATAAATAAATCCACCGTCAGGGCCTCATAGGACCATTTGGCGACCATGGCATCGGCTACTGCCGGTACGTATTTGGGCGATGAGAATGCGGGATTGATTTTTTCGAAATTTATTACCCCTCCCGAAAGCAAAATTTGCGGAATAAGCAAGAACGGAATCGACACGTATACGGCGGCCGCCGATTTAAACAACGATGACATCAACAGGCCGAGCACATTGGCAAAACATGCAGTTGCCCAAAGTATTGGAAATAGTTTCATCCCATAATAGGGAAGTTGGAGGATAATGCCCGATATTTTCAGGTACGACCACATTTGAATGCCCGATAATGTAACGAGAAAAAGTATTTTGGCCATTACATACGCCCCGAATGATAGCCGGAGGAACGATTCCCGCTTTAAGACCATACGGTCTTTGATGATTTCCTCCGAACTTGATATCATTCCCACAAACAAGGCTACGATCACGCTCATCAGTAAAAAGTGGGGAATGTTGTCGTTCCGCCCGTATACGTATTGTCCCCACAATGTTGGGTCTACATGGCGTGAAAATACACTCAATACCAGAGCCAGCAAAGGCGGGAGCAACAACGACATGGCCAAATATTGCCTGTCGGCCAGCTTGGTCAGCAAATTACGGATGTTGAAAGTCCAAAATTGCTTAAGGTACGAGGGAAGGTTCAGGTTAAGGTGCGGCAACGGTTTTTTCATTGCCTCATTGGTGTCGTAGTTGTACCAAAGACGTAAAAATGACCGGTGCCAGCGAACAGGGGTAAACACCCTGTCGGGCATCTCCTGTCCGTTTTGATCTATTTTGCGCATTTGCACAAAGTGGAAAATATCGTCGGGATTTAGGTTGCCGCAGGTATGGCATTCGTTTTCATGCGCATCGACATAACGCATGGCTTTTTTCAGGAATGACATGACATGCGCGGCACGTCCAAAATACACCGGATACCCGTCCTGGTCGATGAAAAGGAGCTGGTCGAACAACTTAAATATGTCGGAAGATGGTTGATGTATGTTGATAATAATTAGTTTCCCCTGGAACGTACTTGTTTTTAGCAGTTGCATGATGTTTTCCGAATCGGATGACGAAAGCCCCGAAGTCGGTTCGTCGAGGAAAAGGATTTTTGGATCACGTATCAGTTCCATGGCAATGTTGAGGCGTTTTCGCTGTCCGCCGCTTATTACCTTTTCTAGCGGTGAGCCTACCTTTAAGTTCCTGATTTCGTAAAGGCCAAGTTCCTTGAGCAGATCGTCCACTTTGTTTGTCAGCTCCTCTTTATCTAAATGCCCCAGACAAAGGTTGGCGTTATAGAAAAGGTTTTGGTAAGCCGTAAGGTCATTGATCAGTGCATCGTCTTGGGGTACGTAACCTATGTAGCCTTTTACAAGGTTCGGATGACGGTGTATATCCAGGTTGTTTAACACGACGTTTCCTTTGGTCGGTTTTAAAAAACCGATAAGAACGTTCATTAACGTGGTTTTGCCCGATCCGCTACCTCCCATAATGGCCATCAATTCGCCCGACTTGACAGAAAAACCAAGTTCGTGGATTCCAATTTTGCCGTTTGGGAACTTGTATTCGATACCGCGTGCCTGAAGGACGACTGTGGGATCGGATTTCATTGTCGTCGACAACGATTTTTCAATGTCGTTAAAATAGATGGTCGAATAATTGTCGACTTGTATAAGAGCACCTTTTGAAAGCACGTTTGTCCGTCGCTTGTATATTTGGTGTCCGTTGACCTCGAAGCGCGATTCTCCGTTTACTTTATAGAGAATAGTATTGACAGAGTTGATTTTCAGAAAAATCATTTGTCCCCTGAGATGAAGATGGTATTCTATTTTCACTTCGGGTATCTCAAGGTATTTGTTGTCGGTCACGACCAATACCTGGTTTTCTCCTTTTATCTGCGAAAACGTTTCGTTCACGAACGAAAGACAATCTGCAAAATCGGTTTCTGAAAAATGGAGCAAATCAGCTAGTTTGTTAAAAAACGGAACCGGCGTTGTGGCGTTTTCGTTGGTCCGTAATGTTGCTCCTGTCATGTAGGGCGACAATTCCATCAGGTATATCAGCACCAACAGTCTGTCTGAGGCTTGTACCTCACGGGTAATAATATAGCATTGGGCTTCTATTTCGGAATAAAAGAATGTGTCCCATTTTTTCTCGTTCTTCAAACGGATATCGGCATATTCTTTGGCCTTTTGGGTAAATTTGGTCATGTAAATTTCGGTCGACTGTTTGGAGAATTGAACCGAAAGGTACACTTCGACCAGATTGGCCATAAGTTGGGGACCCGACAACTGGGCGTTGTTGGAGATAAGGGCAAAAAAATCGATGATGGCACTTAATGATCTATCTTTCATTGATGCAGCGCAAATAATGCGTTGAAATTAACAAATTTCGTCCCGTTTTAATCATCAATGGTCCCAACGATTCTAAATTCTGTACGTCTGTTTTGTTGGCGCCCTTCCTCATTGTCGGAACCATCGGGCAATGTGTTCGGGGCAATGGGCTGGCTCATGCCGTATCCCCTGTAAGTGAGCCTTTGGGTCGATATCCCACTTTTGATTAGATACGCTACCACTCCTGCGGCCCTTTTTTCAGAAAGCCGTTGATTGTATTTCTCACCGCCTTTGTCATCTGTGTGCGAACCTATTTCTACGGCTATGTAAGGATATTTTTTCATTAGTACGACCAGTGTCGTGTCCAGTATTTCTCGGGCCATGGGGCTTAATTCGGCCGAAGCGAATTCGTAATATACGTTGTGGATGGCAATCGGCTTTTGGGGGCGTACGGTCAATGGGACCACATCGATCTTCAATTCGGCAGTGGTTCCTTCGGTTGGTTGTTTGGTTGTAAATTCGAACGTATTGACCAAAAGAGAAGTGTCTTTTACGGTAATTGTGTAATCGGAGCCTTTATCAACCCATACGGAAAATTCCCCATTTTCGTCGGTGGAAGTTTGTTTTAAAAACACTATTGTTGACGAATCCCTTATGGTATGGACCGTAATGATTTTGTTTGCCAATGCGGAGGTTGGCGTGGGTAATCCGACTGTTTCGGCCCCTTTGCCCAGCAAACGGTCCAGATCCATGGGCATTTCATTTTTTTGCAGTTTTCCGGAGATTTTTATGCGCGGCTGTATGGTTTCGGAAAATGTAAAAATGTCGTCGCAACAAGTAGCTGATAAATCATTGAACGATTCGGGTCGATTGGATATAAAAAATCCGGTTTTTCCCGATTCGGATTGCACGTAGTCCAAATCGTCGAATGACGAATTGAACGGAATTCCAATGTTTTTGGGTTCTTCCCAAGTTACCAGTTCGCCCGTAGAGTAATGGATGTCCAATCCACCAATATTTGGCCATCCATCGCTGCTAAAGAACAAACGGTGTGACGTCAAATCGTAAAAAGGCGACATCTCATTGGCTGGGGTATTGATAAACACGCCGGCATTCTGAGCCCGTTTATAAGTGCCGTTTTGTTTGTTGTACACGGTAAACCAAATGTCTTTGCGGCCTGCTCCGCCCGGTCTGTCCGATGTGAAGTAGAGAACCTCGAGCCGCGGATCGTAGCAAGTACCGATGGTCGGCTGCGACGAGGAGTAACGCTTGTGGTTGATGCCCCGTCCGAGCGGAATAAAAGGCGTCCAGCCGGTAGCGGTTTGTTCCGACACGTAAATTTTGCAAATCATCTTGCCTTTCAGGTTTGGGGCACAAAAAGACGCATAAAACCGTTGTTTATCTACTGAAAATACGCCGCTGCCCCAATCGTCCCCTTCCTTTTGGGTGAATGGCGCAGGAGCCGGTAAGCCCCCTGTCCATTCGCTGTTCTCCAAAGTGGCAGAATAAATTTTGTTGGTAGGTCTGTTTAACCCGTCCACATCCATAGTGGGGAAAAGTGGTAAACGTGTGGAACCATAAACAAAAGTTTGGTCGTTTAAGATCAAAGGACCCGATTCCTTGTGCATGAAGTTGATGGTCGAGTTGAGCTTTTCTACGCCCATTATGGGTATCGTGTCGGCCCAGGCAATGGCCATTTGGCAGCCTGCTATTTGTTGTTCTATTTGCCTTTTGGTGATGCCATGCTGGTTTAGTTTACGGGGTTGACGCAGCACTGTGTTGAATTTCTCCGAAGCGTCGGGGTAAAGGCCTAAAAACTTGTGCATTTCGGCCAACTTGTAAAGCGCATATGGATTGGTACGCGGGGCACTTTGGTAAATGGAATCGTAAATGTGGGCAGCCTTGTGGTATTCGCGGTTTCTTTCATGGCAAGAGGCCAGAAGGTACGCCACGCGTGTATTTTCTTTGTCCCTGTTTATCCAATGTGTGAGAAAAAAAGCCGCTTGTTGGGTATCGCCCATGCGAAGAGCGCTTTTGGCCATGCCTTTCACTTGCCAGTTTTTTAGCGGAGTAGGGGCGATTGGATTTTGTGCATTGGCTTCGGTAAGTTTGCCCAATGACATTGACAATGCAAATACGCAGAAAAGGGCTAATATCTTTCGCATGGCACGGTTTTATAGGTTAGTTCGGTTGATGGTAACTTGAACACAAGTCCCAATTCAAACGCAGAGGCCGAGGCATGGCCTGTTTTGGAACCAAACACGTCGGAGTCGAAAGATGCGAGAAGGCTCCAATATTGGTACGTAAAACCGGTCGAAAATATCAAAGCGTCCGAAACATCGAATAACCCGTTGCGATAATGGACACCCGCTATAAAATTGTTGCGTTGCCCCATCCATTCGTTAAGGTTAACGCCCAGATTAGCCCCAAAAAGTTGTTGGCGTGCGTTTCGTTGCCAGGTTGCAACGACCGAGGGGATCACGAACAGTTGGTCTGAAAGATTCCAATCAGCTTTTACATGTGCCACGTGTCTTACCGGCAGGTCATATCCTACGCCCAAAAATGTTTCCTGAGGAGTGTTGATTTGTTGCATGGCATATCCGCCCACTAAAATCATTTTCTTGAATTTGTGTGTGTAAGCAAGGCCTACGCCAAGATCAAGCCATCCGGTTTGGTCGGTCTCGAACCGCTCGGAAGTGGGGAGGTTGGGATCAAAACCCCCAATGGCGCGGTTGTATTGGTCAGGAAAGGATATGTTGTTCCACGAGATTTGCTTATGTACATATCCCAGTTGGATCCCCGTCGTAAGGCTTCCGTTGACGGATAATGGCACTGACGTTGCCAAATTGCCAAAAATCCTTTCAACCGGAAGGTTGGAACCCGCCGAGTTGTCGTGACTGTAAAAGATACCGGTGGCAATACGTTCGTTGCGGATATACACAGGCATTTCAAAACTGACGTACGAAGTTTTGTATTGTGAAGTAAATTGCAGGCCTTGATCGCGAAACATACCAGTGACACGCCAATCACCGTTGAACCTTCCCGTGTTGGCCGGGTTTAAGGTCAGGTGTGCCGAATAAGCCTGTGAAAAATGAATGTTTTGGGACAATGCATTGATGCACAGAAATAAACATGCGATCAGTGTAGGCGTTTTGCTTTTCAAATCTTTCTGTTTTTCTTCATAAATTGCAAGTCGCAAATTAGGTCAAGAACATTCCAAAATATCACTTTTTGTGATTCAAATCAAATAAAAATAACAAAACATTGCAGGATTTGTACATGTGGGATTAATGGACGTTCGACATAAGATCTTCGGACAGATGACGGGGCAATGTGACGGGTAGAGGCAATGGGCTATTTTTTATACTGATCTGCCTCCACTAAGGATTGTAGGAGTTATTGCAGTGAAAAGAAGTTGGGACGGTTTGCATAAAAACAGGAGTTTGGATATATTTATTGATATTGGGGCTATGCCGAAAATGTTAGAATTATAAAGTTTACTTAAATTGCATATTTAATGACCTTACCTATGGTGCGTTTTCGGTTGTTGTCAACTGCCATTGTCTGGATAGTGTTTTTTGCCGTGAAATCCCAATCCTGGGTCAATTTCACCGCAGATATTCAGGATGGGTGTTCACCTATATTTGTCAAATTCACGAATCAAAGTAATCCACTCTCTGGTGCTGCTTTTTTTTGGGATTTCGGCAACGGAAATACTTCGACCGCCGTCCATCCCCAAGCTACGTTCATAGAACCCGGAAGCTACACCGTGAAATTGGTGATGACCAATGCGGGAGTCAAGGATTCGCTGGTGGCCGAGAATTTCATCGTGGTCAGGCAGAAACCGAAAGCCTTGTTTTCATTTTCCGGCGATACATTGGGATGTGCTCCCTTTGCGGCATCGTTCACCAATTTGTCTACCGATCAACAAGGTTCGCCCTTGACCTATTTATGGAGTTTTGGTGATGGGAGTAAAAGCACAGAAATAAACCCATCAGTAAGTTATGCGACGGGGGGTGATTTTGACGTTACGCTTCTGGCGACCAATCAATATGGCTGTTCCGATGCGTATACGTCTGAAAAGTTGTTGCATGTGCTAAAACCAATTGTAAAATTCGGGGCCGATCAGACTTATTCGTGCAACGGTAAACTAAATGTGGCATTCAATAACCTTACGGAAAGTCCTGTTTCGTATACATCGAGTTGGGAATTTGGTGACGGCAAAGTGTCATCTGAGAAATCGCCCCTTAACCTTTACGAACAGACAGGCAATTATACGGTGAAACTTACTGTAGCCGATACGTTTGGTTGTATGGGACATGCCGAGCGGGCCAACCTTATTCAAATAGTGAAAACCGAGGCGTTGTTCGTGTTGTCCGATGATACCATTTGTCCGCAGGGTACGGTGAAACTCACCAACCTGAGCAAAAGTGCGAACCGGTTTACCTGGCTGTTTGGCGATGGAACTACCTCAAATATCGAAAGCCCTGAAAAGAGATATAATTTGGCAGGCAATTATCCGATTTCGCTTGTCGCTTCAAATGGGACATGCACCGATACATTGTCCTCCATATTGAATGTAGAGAACGTGAAGGCCGATTTTTCGGCATCAGGGACTTTCATTTGTCAGTTGCCGCAATCTATTGGTTATCAAAATCTATCAGTCAATGCACATACTTACGATTGGCGGTTTGGTAATGGGACCCAATCGACACAGGAAAATCCTCAGGTCAGCTATTTATCAACGATAAAGCTTGACGACAACAAAAAGGCCGTATTTAACGATACCCTGATAGTAACCAGTAAGCACGGGTGTAAGGATAAAATGGTGAAAGCGGGTAGCGTGACCGTGCAGTTGCCCAAAGTACTTATGGACCCGGGAGCAGGAGGCAATAGTGGCCTTTTGGCCGGATGCATCCCAATGTCGCTGGTATTTAAGGATAAATCTGTTTATGTCACCCCCAATGATTCCATCGTGTCACGCACATGGAAGCTGGGCACGGGTAACGAACAGGCCGTTGCCCAATTGGCGGTGGATGTGACTTCGGCCGGGAAAATACCGGTAACGCTTAAGGTTACCACTGCCAGAGGCTGCGTGCATACGGTTACCGAAAATATCAACGCCGGCGAAAAGGTCAGTCCCGATTTTGTCGTTGTCGGAAATACTTCCGTATGTGGGATCAATGCTGTGGACTTTACCATAATTTCTCCCGAAACTTCGAAAATAACCAGTGCAAGTTGGGACTTTGGCGATGGGGATAAAGATGCGATGCCTTTCCCTCCCCACTTTTATGTAAAGACCGGTCCTATGAACGTGACCCTTAACGTGTATAACTACGGTTGCAAAAGTACGGTGACCAAAAACAATGCGGTTACCATATTGGGGCCAATTGCTTCTGTAAACCGAACGGTGGATTGTGAAAAGCCGTTCGAGCATCATTTTGTGGGCACGGTTCAGGATGCTACGTCGTACCAGTGGGACTTTGGTGATGGTTCGGCATTGGAATCCTCCACGTTAACTCCTGCACACCAATATAGTGCACGCGGAAACTACGTGGTGAAATTAAAAACCGTAAACAGCCAAACCGGGTGCGCCTACGATTATAATTACCAAACATCGGTACGTGACATAAAAAGTATCGTGTCTCCCGTTGCCGATAAAACGTGTGTAAATACATCCCTTACTTTCGATGCCAGCAACTCAATTGATGCTGATGCGTTCGTGTACAAAAACGAGGCGAAAAAATACCTGTGGGTTTTCAACAGCGGTGCCGACGAGGTGTTTACCGACGTGCCTATTGCCCGGAGCTTCGGGTCGAGCGGCGTTAAATCGGTATCGTTGGTCACCAAAGATGTGAACGGTTGTGCCGATACTGCCACTATCGGGATTAAGGTGTTTTCGCCTAAGGCCGATTTTCAGGGGAATTACAAATTGGGGTGTATGCCGGTGACTTTTGCGTTCAATGATTTGTCCCAATCCGATACCACCATCGTGTCATGGTTGTGGAATTTTGGCGATAATTCCATGTCGACATTGCAAAACCCCGAGCACGATTACACGCAATTCGGGAAGTATTCGGTAGGGTTAAGGGTGACCGATGCTGTGGGATGCACAAATCAGTTGACCAAAAACCAGCATGTGATGGCTGTTTTCCCGAGCGCATCGTTCTCGGCCATCGATTCAACTCTTTGCATTGGCGATTCGACAAGGTTCACGGATACGTCCGAAAGCCTCATTGTCGACTATAAATGGACTTTCGGTAACGGGGGGACATCGACGAAGAACATGCCTACATGGTCTTTCCCCGATGCGGGAGAATTTACGGTAACCCTTGATATTGTGGACAACCATGGATGTCAGGCATCTTCCACACGAACAGGATACATCAAAGTACAAGATCCCCCGGTTGCCGATTTTGTGGCCGACGTCAATTCATCGAGCTGTTACCCATTCGTGGTCCAATTTACCGATCTCTCCCAATCACCGAATCTGGGCGGGTGGAAGTGGAGCTTTGGCGAAAACAGCAATATATCGGCACTGAAGAATCCTTTTTTTATTTACAACAAACCGGGCGACCATGATGTAACCTTAGTCAGTTACACGACTTACGGCTGTTCGGATACCATTGTGAAAAAAGGATATATCCATGTGGAAGGTCCTTATGCCGAGATTGGCGTGGCTGATACCATCTGTAAAAATATCGATACGGAATTTGTAGCCTTTGACAAACGGAACATCTATGACATGAAATGGGATTTTGGTGATGGTTATACGGCAGAGGGCGATTCGGTATGGCACCGCTACACAAATGCGGGAAATGTTTATCCGGTGCTTTTCATTCGTACCGATGATCAAAATACTTGTAACAAAGCAATTGTTGATACATTGCATGTGCTGGATTTGAGGGCACGTTTTTATTTTCAGGACAACATATCCAAAGGATGTAAGCCTTTTTTGCCCGTAATAGTGAATAATTCGTTGAACGGCGAAACCTGGAAATGGGATTTTGGAGATGGGACCTCGTCCGATCTCCAAAATCCATCCATATTATATCATCAGGCAGGTAATTATCCGGTGAGCCTAACCGCTTATCATCACTTAGGCTGTTCCGATACCCTGACGGATCAGATTGTCACTGTCTGGCCATTGCCTTCAATAGCGACGAACAAGGATACGGTGGTCTGTTTAGGAGGAACGGCCCGATTGTCGGCCCAGGGCGGCATAACCTATAGCTGGAGCCCGGTCACCGCGTTATCTGCCCCCAATTCGGCCGCCACGTTGGCATCGCCTTTGGTTAGCACAAAATATAAAGTAGAGGTGACCGATGGTAACTTCTGTGTTGACTCGGCATTCACCAATGTGTTTGTGCAACAAATCCCGGTGGTTGCCATAAAGGATTCCACGATCATTGTTGGTGAAGATTTTACAATGGACATTACCGATTGGGGCATATTAAGCTATTCATGGACACCAACCGAAGGCTTATCGTGTTCCAATTGTTCCGACCCTGAAGTATCGCCATTGGTATCGACAAATTATGTGGTGACAGTGACCGACACAAGCAATTGCTTTACCGTACAATATCCTCTGAACGTGACAGTTCTCCAGAAGTTTTCGGTAGATGTTCCCGATGCGTTTACTCCCAATGACGATGGCGTGAACGATAGGGCATTTGTTAACGGATGGGGGATTAAAGAGTTGGTAAGTATGAAAATATTTAATCGTTTTGGACAGATCGTTTATCAATCGTCAGATTTAAAAGAAGGTTGGGATGGAAACTTTAACGGAAAACCGCAACCCATGGAAACTTACCAATATGTGGTGGTGGTTAAAGGTTATAACGATGGGATTTTAACTAAAAAGGGGAGTTTGATACTTATCCGATGAGAATACTTTTATGTGTTTCATGCTGAAATTTCTAATTGATGATCGGTTTATCCGTTAGCTATTTTACGAAACACGTTAGTTCTGCAAATGGTGATTACCCAGTATTGGGGGATTGATGATGAACTGATTGATTTTGTTGACAAAACCGTAAAACATAGTCAGCTGCTTTGCGTACACATGCCAAAGTCAGTTAAGTATCGATTATTGTGTCGTCACATCTACTCAGTATTTTAAATTCGTTGCCCCATCCGACGCTGGCCGTTGACAAACGGAATATTGTAGTGGGGATCAACCATGCGGCAAAAGAAATATTCGGCGTAACCGATTCCGATAACGTTGAAATATCGTTTGGGCGCCTACTTCATTGCGATAATGTCTTGTCTAAAGGAATTTGTGGTACAGGAATCATGTGCCGCTCGTGCAGTGTAAACGACATGTTTAAGCTTGCGTTTGAAACCCGTCAAGTATACAAAAAGCAAATAGCTATTGTACATACCCATAAAAACACGGGAAAGTATATCTGGCGTGTGTCGTTTTCCATTGGGTATGCATCCTATTTGGATGATGGGTATGCGATTATTTCTATTTCCAACGCATTGTTGGAAGAAAATCCGGATAGTTTAGCAAAACCGTCCCGTTTCATTGATGGGCAAATTGACGATAACGAAAGCGAAGCTTGCAACGAAGATACTTTACTTTGCCATCAGGATATCGGTTCGAACGTGGCATTTCGAAAAGTTGAAGCTTTGCTGAATTCACTTTTCCCAAATGTAGACGAGGGGTTGATTGTGGTAGAGGCTAGTGGGTATGTGGCCGGATGCAATGCGAAGATGTCCGGTTTGTTTGGTGCATCTTTGAATGTGGGGAGCGACCAGTTAAACCTTTGGGAGCTGATTGAAACAGCTGATGAAACCGTAAAAAAAATTGATATTTCCAATACGGCATTTAGGTCTGACGATGGGCCTTATACTTTTGACGGGGCAGTTGTGACCAAACAAGGGACACGGGTCCCTGCATCATTTACTTTGGCTCCCTTATCCGATTATCTGGACCGTTCGCAGGGATGGATCATCATTGTGAAAGATCTATCGGTTGAAATCTTGTTACGGGCACAAGTCGAGAAGAATAACTTCGTCATCGAAAACGCCCCTAATGACTATATTTTTTGCGATGTACATGGTTTTGTGACCTATGCCAATATGCAAGCCCGGGGCTCATACGGGTGGGATAAAGGGAATGCCCAATTTGCCAACATCACAGAAATACTGGTTGTGTCCGGTGTGATGAAGTGGAACAGGTTGATGCGCTCCATTATCAAGCGTGGTGCCATTCAGCTCGAAACCAAGCATCGGAACAAAATGGGAGAGGTTTACCCCGTCATGGCATCGGTATACGTCATTCACGATAAGCCTCAAAACTCATTGTGTTACATGGCATATAACCATTCGGCACATAAGAATACACAGGACAGGTTGCTCAAAGAAGTAAAGATCAACCAAAACATGGCCGAGATTAGTAAATTGTTATCCAACGTGGATAAATTTGGGACTGTCTTGTTGTTGGTCAGGCAATATGCATTGGAGATTACCGAAAGCCAATTTTGCTTTCTAGCTTATCGAAATCCACTGAACAACGAGTTGGTGACGTCTATTTATTCCGATAGCAGTTATTCATATCAGGAGGAGGTCGAGATGCTCGAAAGGCATTTTCGTGAATGTTATTTGAAGCATCATGACGAAAAAATGTGCCATTTCGCTAACCAAGATTTGAATGATTATCTGGTTGGCGATATTCCGATCTACCAATTGTTGCCGTTTAATAAAATGGCCTGGGCTGCCATTGAAATTGACAACGATTACAAGGGCGTACTGTTTGTGGCCGGCAAAAGAACCGAATATTCCAGTGCCGATGGGCAAACCCTAAAAAATTTGTCAACTCTGTTTGGTTTGGCCATTAACCGTATCCAAGAATACAGTTTAACAAAAAACTCCAACGAAAAGCTTCTCATGGCAATGGATGTGGCCAATCTGGGAACGTTTGAGTGGAATCTGGAAAAACGCACGGTAGAGGTCAGCCAGCTTTGGCTTGAGATGCTTGGATACGGGAACCATTCAACATTGGTTGAAATTCCCGAGATTATCCGGTTGGTACATTCTTGCGATGTAAAACTGTGTTTCCGGGATTTCATCACTCACTTAAGGTACAAAACTCCCCAGTTCCGTTTCGTGAGCCGCATTAAAAACGCAAAAGGCGAATACCAGTGGATACAAAGCATTGGTAAAGTCGTGACATATTCGCACGGAGGCAGGCCGATAAAAGTCATATCGGTGCATTTCGATATCACCGAACAAATGGTGTTGAACCAACGGCTGGTCAAAACAAAAGAAGAGGCAGTGTCGGCCAGCAAAGCCAAAAGTGTTTTTATCGCACGCATGAGCCACGAGTTGCGAACCCCGTTGAACGCCATAACCGGTTTTTCCGATTTGCTAAAAAACAATACAACAGATGAAATCCAACTAGGATATCTTAACAGCATCAAAAAAAGCGGCATGGCATTGCTCGACCTGATCAATGATTTGCTTGACTTCTCGAAAATCGAAGCCGGAAAGCTATCGTTAAGGCCTTCGGAAGTCGATGTGGTCCAGTTGATGCGCGAAACCGTTTTCATGTTCAAGGCTCCTGCTGAAGAAAAATTCTTACAACTCAAGTTGAAATTGCCGGGCAACCCGCCAACCGAACGAATTTGGATTGACGATACAAGGTTGCGGCAGGTTTTGAGCAACTTGATTGGAAACGCCATTAAGTTTACCGAGAAAGGGCATGTGGAAGTGATTGTGGAAACATCTCCAAACCCTGATGGTACACTTTTCTTGTCAATCTCGGTTATTGACACGGGCATCGGCGTAAAACCAGAGTCACAGAAAACCATTTTCGACGACTTTGTGCAACAGGACGGGCAGGATAACCGTCGCTACGGGGGTACCGGGCTGGGACTTGGCATTGTGAAGCGTTTGGTCGAACTTATGGAAGGAAGCATTACATTAGATAGCCAGTCGGGAGTGGGTTCCCATTTTAAGGTCGATTTGCCCAAATGTAAAGTTGTCGTTTCGCGCTACGAAAATGCGGGGAATTTGTTTGTGGGGGATGTATTTGACCATGAGACTTTCAAGTTGCCGTCAAACAACGGTTTCGCAGTTGTGGAAATAGAACAAAACATTAAAGTTGAATGCCAATTGGCTTTGGCAAAATTATGGCCTTCATTTCGCGACGCGCCTTCATTCAGCAAGATTCCACCAATTGTAGGGGTGTTAATTGAGCTGGGAACAAAATTGCAGGTAGGTGAATTGTTACAATTTGCGAAGCGGTTGCAATCCTGTTACAACAACTTCAATGTGGAAGAACTGAAAAAATGTATCGTGGACCTCGAAAAGTTTGCCGATCTTTATGAGTTAGTATAAGGATTGGGAAACAATAGCTTCAAAAATAAATTTACACCATATGGATTTGAGAAAAGGAAAAGTGTTGATTGTGGATGACAACCCAAAAAATATTCAGGTTGCCGCCACTATTCTCAATCAATATGGGTATGAGAGTGAATTTGCCCTCAATGGTAAATCATGTATCAACTGGCTGAGGCAAGAGGAGTTTGATTTGATTTTGATGGACGTGATGATGCCCGACCAGGACGGTTTCGAAACATGTAGGCAAATTAAGACCGATTTACCCGGTTACAATGCATCGGTGGTGTTCGTCACCGCCAAAGCCGACCGTGAAAGTATCATGGAAGGTTTTGAAGCGGGCGGCGAAGACTACATTGTGAAACCTTACGATACCAGTGAGCTGATTGCTCGTGTGAAAGTACACGTGGAACTGAAAAAAAGCAGGGCCGAACAGATAAAGCTAAACCAGCAATTGATGCAAATGGTCAATGAAAAAACCGAAGAGCTGCAGTTTACCAATAAGCTACTTCTCGATACCAATGCCCATTTGGTCGAAACCAACAACGAACTCACACGTATAGAAGAGTCGAAGAAGCAGTTTCTCAAAGTACTGGGAAAAGAAGTCGGTGATTCGCTGCGTGAGGTTACCGGTATGCTGCAAATTGTGAAGCATAAAGTTGATTCCAAAAAAGTAGCTCAGTTGGTCGATAAAATAGATAATTCGTTGGTGAAGATGGAAACTTATGTGAACACGGCTTTGCGTATCACTGAGTTACAATCACCAAACATGAACCTGAAAGCCGAGAGATTGGGCGTTCGAAAAATGCTTGGTTACAGTGTGTTCCATTTGGATGAAAAACTAAGGCAAAAAAACGTTCGGTTTGAGATGCCGTTGAACGACAAAGAGATTTTTATACCGGGGGAAAACCAGCTTGTGGCCTCATGTTTTTTGATCGTGATGGACTTTATGGTCGATCGCAATCATGCGGGGGCAGTCATTAAGGTGGATATCAATAAGCAGTCAGAAGGACTGGAGATTGTGTACAGCGATCAGGCAGGTCCATTGTCCGATGCTCAGATCGATGCCCAGTTCGACCTTTTTAATTCATTGGCGCATTCACTGGGCTTTGCCAAAATGATTGCCGAAATCCATCATGGTCATTTGGTCATTACAAACAACGATTTTAGAGGAATAAAAGTATCGGTTGGGTTACATACCCACGATGGCTTAAAAATGAATAATTAAATCTTAATAATTTTATGATTATGGGTCGTGCGCATAAAAATAGGTTGGTGAAAGTTTTTACCGTAGCGTGTTGTTTGGTATGGGGAGCTTCGCAGTCAGCGGAAGCAGCTGCGTTTTTAGAAACGCCGGTGCAAGATACGGCAGTGATAGAATTATTTGCAGTGCCTTCGCCCGATGAAGTATTGCATTATGTGAGCAAGGACGAATTGAAATACCACCCGCGTTTACTCAACAAAACCGTCAATAAAACCCTTTATGGCACATCCAAAGAGCAATATTTGGCTCTGGGTTGCTACTTGGCCGATTTGGCCTATTGCGTCAGTTTCAGGCAAAGTTCCACTGCGCTTGAATATTTTCAGGTGATTGATGAAATGGGAAAAAACCTCAATATTTTCCCCTCGCAAATCGAAAAAATCAAAAACCGGTTTTCCGATAATATTGGCAATGTGGACACGTTGAAGCAGCTTTATTATGACGTATACGAAATCGTAATGGACAATTTGTTCGAAACGTCGCGTTTCAATCATTACACATTGGTATCGGCCGGCGCTTTTGTCGAGAGCGTATACCTGGCCGTAAATTCTACGCAAATGGATATGCAAAGTAACGATTTTAAACGTCGCCTGGGTGATCAAAAACTTATCCTTGACCAGTTGCAAAGCATGATTGGGAAATATTTGGATAAGACTACCAAAGAGATGATGTTGTCGGAGATAAAATCGATTGTGGCGGCGTTTGATGCATACAGCACAAAAACATCGCCCCCAACAGCACAAAAACGCTATGATGGAGCGGTCGTGATCAGCTCCAACCGCTCGGCCGAATCGACAAAAAAATCATTAATGGAACTAAACGCCGAACTCACGAAATTGCGTATGTTGTGGAGTAAAAACTAACCACATTCTTTGCCCATGATGAATCTGATGAAGTTTATGCTGGCAGGAACCGTGTTTTTTGTTATTGCCACTTTTGACAATAACGCACAGAGCTGCCGGGATTATGAGAAAAAATGCCATTCAGCTCCCAAAGAGTTTAAACAGAGCTCTTTGTCCAGGTCGTTTGCCATCCGGAAAATGAAAAAGATTAAGCTCAATACTACTTTTTTGGGCGATAGGGAATATCACGTGGCGGTTTGCGGACGTGGGAAGCTGGGTAAGATCCATATACGTTTAATTTCTGACGATGCTTACCGAACAGTGCTTTACGACAATGCGGCTGATAATTTTGCCGTCGAAAAAGTTTTCGAAATCCGCGAAACGGTAAAAGTGTTTGTCGAAATTACCGCCCCCCATTTTTTTGCTGACAATGAATTTGAATGTGCAGGTATAAATATTACATATAAGGATTTGAAATAGAACGTTTTCGTTAATAAATGCATTTTCGTCAAAACAATCCATGTATTATGTTTTTTTTATGTGGTTTAATGGTTTCTTTGAGAAATTAAGAATCGATGATCTAAAAAGTATTTTGAATACCCTCATGTTTGTTCGGGATTGTTGATTTTTGGATGGATTATTGTATTTTTAACGTAATTATAATAATGAGACCTGTTTGCATCTGAAGTTCTAATTATTGAAGTTTTATGAGGCCCGATTGTCACGTTTTGGTTTATTGTAGCCAATTTGGTCTTTTGTCCGATATCCTTCCAAGGTTTGAATCGTATGGTATTAAGTTAATCGGTAATCCGGTTTCAAATGTCGAGGAACTGGTTCGTGCTGTTTTACATTATTCGGGCAAGGCCCCCGATGCATTACTTGTGATAGCGCCCTTGCCTGAAGGCCATCATAAATTGCTTGGAAATCATGCACCCATATTCAAGTCGTTGCCAATAATTGTTTTAAGATCAAAAGAAGAAGAGGTGCCTGAGCCTTCCGATTTTGGATTTGATGCGCAAATAACTTTCGAGGAATTGAAATGGCTTCCTTATCAAGTACATTATTTTTTGGGGCAAAAGCGCCCAAACCAGAGTCTGGAATGTACGGAAGGGACGGTAACCGGCATTGAGAATTCAGATGCGTTATATGGCTTGGCATTGGCAAAAGCTGCATTCGAAATCACGTTTGATGCATTGTTGGTCCTTGACAACGACAACCGGATTGTAAGGTACAATAGTCGTTTTTTAAGGATGTGGCAGGTTGCTGAGGAGAAGTTCCATTCTTCCTCTAATCAGGAACTTTCTGCATTTTTCGGTGCCCAATTATTAATTCCCAAGTCGTTTGTCGATCCTCAATCGCCCGATTATATCGATCCAAATTTGGTATCGTCCGATACGTTGCATTTTGTGGACGGTCGTAAATATGAAGTATTTTCACAGCCCCAGGTTGTGAAGGGGCTGACAGTGGGACGTGTTTGGAGTTTTCGCGATATAACCATTCGAAAGAAAATAGAAAAGGAACTCAACGAGAGCACGATAAAATTGAAAACCATTGTCAACAACTTACGTGGGGTTGTTTTTTCGTGCCGGACAGATGGCAATCTGACCATGTTGTTCCTCAGCCAGGGAATTGAAGAATTGTCAGGTTACCCGTCCACAGACTTTCTGCATAACAAGATTCGTAGTTTTGGGTCAATCGTACACCCAGAAGATGTTTTGCACATCCATGGTGAAATTGAAAAGGCCTATTTTCATTCGCCACCCATAAGCATGGAATTTAGGATCATTTGTGCCGAAGGCATGGTGAAATGGATCTGGGTACGGGGGGCCATTGTCCGCGATGCCGACCAAGCCAGTTTGTTGGAAGGTTTTATGTCCGATATCACCGATCGCAAGAAGACTCAAATGCAGCTGGAATGGGCAAAAAGTAAATCGGAAGAGAGCGACAAACTCAAAACGGCCTTTTTGCATAACATTTCGCACGAGATACGTACCCCGATTAACGCAATATTGGGTTTTTCCCGCTTGTTGGAAGACGAATCGTTGATGCTGGAAAAACGGCGACGTTTTAACCAAGTCATATTAAGTAGCGCCAACCACTTAATCGCTATTATTGACGATATTGTGGATATGGCTGCCATCGAAGCCCAGCAGGTGGCCATAAAGGCTGAGCCGGTGGACGTAGCTGGCATACTTCGTACTTTGTACGTACAATACGCCCCTAAAGCCAAGGACAAAGGGCTTTCGGTCCGCTGCCTGATCGATCCAATGCTGGAGGGAGGTAGCAGGTACATGGCCGATCAGACCAAATTGATACAGATTTTTACCAACCTGCTGAACAATGCTTTTAAGTTCACCAACCAAGGAGGCATTGCATTTGGTGTTGACAGGAATGGAGATGGGCTCCGCTTTTTTGTAAAAGACACAGGAATTGGTATTCCGGAGGAAATGCAGACGCGCATCTTTGAACGCTTTTTGCAGGTTGACCAACATTCCAAGCAGGCCGGGGGCATGGGATTGGGGCTGGCCATCTGCAAAGCCTATGTGGAGTTGATGGGGAGTACGCTTGAAGTTATTTCGCACTTAGGGACTGGATCGGAATTCTATTTTACGTTGTTCTTGGATAAGGCCGTTCAAGCCGAAATACAATCCGTCTCCCAAGTGTCCCGGATGGAAGACCAAAGAGCACAGAACAACCTGATATTGATTGCAGAAGATGAACAAACCAACTTTATGTTGATGAGCGAGATGCTCAATGTGTTGAAATTGCCCTATCTAAGGGCTAGTAATGGAATTGAGGCAGTGACCATGTGCCGTGAAAACCCTAACTTAAAAATGGTGCTCATGGATGTTAAAATGCCCTTATTGGATGGACTGGAGGCAACACGCCAGATAAGGGAATTTGCATCGCAACTTCCCATTATAGCAGTCACTGCCTATACATACAGCCACGGGAAAAAGCAGGTCATTGAAGCCGGATGCACCGATTACGTTACCAAGCCGATTTCATTTAACGGATTAAAAGCATTGGTGGCTAAATATATGTAGTTTTTGAATGTGGCCTGTAAATTTTGTTTTTGAAAGTTTTATCTGCCTAAGAGATAGATGGTTGTTGGAAAAGTCATCATAATACCTTATTTTGAGGCTGCTAAATCGTCGATTTCTGAAGTAGCGAAATAGGATTTGATGAGTGGCATTGATGGTTTTGATTAATAATCCTTAAACCCTATGGATGATCGGTCTCACATAAATGATGGCACGGTTCTCGATTCTAATTTAAATTCGTTTGAGGTTTTGTTCGATGGTAATCCGCAACCCATGTGGATTTTCGATTTGGGGTCGTTGGCCTTTTTGAACGTGAACAGGGCTGCGGAAATCCTTTACGGTTATACATCAAACGAATTTTTGCAAATGACCATTGCCGACATTCGTCCAATCGAAGACGTGCCGAAGTTAATGGGCCTGTTAAATTCATTGAATGAGGAATTTAATAAGATCGGGGCGGTAAGGCATCGGAAAAAAAACGGGGATTTCATTTATGTGCTGCTTCATACGCACGATATCGTTTTCTGCGGCAAATTGGCCCGTCATGTGATGATTACCGATGTCACGGGACAAATAGAAGCAGAAAATTCCCAAAAGGAAAGCGAATCCAAATTTCATGTCTTATTCGATACCATGCTGCAAGGGGTTGTTTACCAGGGGCCAGATGGGGTGATCGTTGATGCAAATCCTGCTGCACAAAGGATATTTGGACTTAGTTTGGAGCAGATGAAAGGGCATGCTTTCATTGATCTGCACCGGAAAACGGTACGTGGTGACGGCTCTGTTTTTCCTGGCGGGGAACATCCGTCAATGATGGCGCTGGCAACAGGTAAGCCCATCGAGAACCATGAGATGGGCGTGTATAATCCCCTTCTGGGTAAATGCTTATGGATATTGGTGAGCGCCATCCCTTTATTCGAACCGGGTGTCGAAAGGCCTTATGCAGTATATGCCACGTTTACCGATATTACCGCACAGAAGGAACTGGAACATAGACTCTCGGCCGAAATAACGCGCCGGAATGACTTGTTTTCGAAGTCGGTCGATGGCATGGTCGTTATTTCCTCGACCCGTCGTGTGGTCGAGGCTAACCAAAGTTTTGCGAACATGCTGGGGTATGGCCATGATGAACTGCTTGCACTCAGTGTGTGGGACTGGGATTATGTGTATGATACCGAAGCCAAGACCTTGGCCGGTTATCCGGAATTGCCTGCCCAAAGCGGATTTATGGCCACCAAGGCTCGAAAGAAAGACGATACGGTGATCGACGTGGAAGTAACCTGGTGGCCACTTGAATGGAATAATCAGTCCAATCTGATATGCATTTTCAGAGATGTCACCGAGCGAAAAATAGTCGAACAGAACCTTCGGATGTCGGAAGAGCGTTTCCAAAAAATATTTTCGGCCAATCCTGCGGCCATTTCATTGATCAATCCGGAAACTGGAATATTGCTCGATGTTAACCCTGGCTTCGAACGGCTGTTTGAATGTTCCAGGGAGACGGTTGTGGGTCAATCGCTCACCCAACTGGGCTTGGTCAAAAGTAAAACAGGGGCACCCGATGCATTAGCGCAGATGAAACAGCAAGTACATCGGCCTCCATATGAATTATCGGCCAGAACTACTTTAGGTAAACACTTAAGCTTGATGCATGCCGTTGAAATGACCAGCGTCCATGGCCAGGATCTGATCATTTCAATTGCCGTGGATATCACGGCTCAACGACAAGCCGCAAATGCACTGAAATTAAGCGAAGAGAAATACAAATTTATTGCCGAATCGATAGAAGATGTCATTTGGGTAATGGATTTAGTATCGTTTAGGTTTGATTATGTAAGCCCGTCCGTCGAGAAACTGAGAGGTTTTACGGCCGAAGAGGTGATGTCGGTGCCTGTCGATGAGGCCCTCACCCTTGAATCGGCCCAAAAAGTGAAGACATTGCTGACGGCAGATACGACACCTCTCATGGCCGGTGATAACTCCCAGATGATCAATGTGACCGAGGTCGATCAGCCCACTAAAGATGGAGGAATTGTTCATACCGAGGTGGTTACGACCATTATAAACGATGAAGAGGGGACACCTTCGAAAATTTTTGGTGTCTCGCGCAATATATCTTACCGCCGGAAAGTTGAAAAACGACGTGCCGAAGCATTTAAACTGCTGGATATTTGTAATCATGCGACCACGGTAGAAGCCTTGGTATTGGATGTGATCAGGCATATGATTGAAGTGATTGGATGCGAAAATGTGTCATTCATGGCCAATCGATCGGGAAAATATCCCCAATTCAAGATTGACAAAGGCAAAAAAGCCAGAAGGTTGGTGCCGGAGACCAGCAATGATCCGTTATGGGGTGACCAAATGAAAGCACCTTCCGACAATTGCATTTGTTTTAATATAGTGAACGGCTTCCCGTGCCGTAATATCCAGCATACATCGGCTTACGGTAGCATGTGGGTTGATGGGAACAGTAAAATGGACGACTGCGAGCAATTTTGCCACAAGAATACGGATTTGTACTGTGCTTATAAACAACGAAAATCGGTTTTATGGATTCCTGTTAAATCGGGGAACAATATAATTGGACTATTACAACTTGACGATTCGCGTGACTCGTTCTTTGATGCGGATGCTGTTGGCGAATTGGAGTCGATGGCCAATTACGTGGGCATTTCGTTGGTTAAACTTAATTCGGAGCAAGAAATGCACGAGTCGGCCTTATTCCTGAACCAGGTAATTATGGGGGCCAATGAAGGGATTGTCGTGTTTGACGTTAATCGTCGAATCCAGATCTGGAATCCTTATATGGTCGATATGACCGGGTTGAAAGAAGAGGATGTGATTGGCCAGATAGGAGAAAATATATTTGCCATGCTCTGTCCCGACGACGTTTCGAAACGCATTGAAAAGGCGCTGAACGGGGAACGCAACGAACCTTTGGAATATTTCGTGTACAACACTTATTCCAATTTAAAGATGGTTGTATGGGATGTTCTGACGCCTCTTTATAATACAGAAGGCAAAGTAAACGGAGCCATTGGGGTGATCCGTAACATCACCAAACGGAAAAAAGCAGAAAACCAGGCTCAGACCTTTAGCCGTTTGTATGCCACCTTGAGCCAGGTTAACCAGGCTATTGCCCGCACCCACGAAAAGTACGAGTTGTACCAGATTATTTGTGATGTGTCCGTTGAATTTGGCAAATTCAATCTGGCGTGGATTGGTGAATATAATGCGAACGATCATACAGTAGTGCCGGTGGCATCGAAAGGGATACATGGAGTGTCGGTGCCGTTTGACAAGTTTTACCTAACGCAACCTCCTTTTGACAAAGGGATAACCCGTGAGGCCATTTTCAGCCGGAATGTGGCTTTTTGTAAAGATATATTAAAGGATGAAGGGATGGCCCATTGGCAGGATGTGGCACTAAAGGGCCGATTTCATTCGGTAGCTGCCATCCCGCTTTTTCTTAACGGGGATGTTGTGTCCATTTTTAGCCTGTATGCCTCAGATGTAGATTTTTTCAATACCTCCGAAGAAGCTGATTTGATCAGGGAAATGGGACTTGATATTTCATACGCGCTTGATGCCATTGATGCCGAGATGCAGAGGCTAAAAGCGGTTGACGAACTGAACCAAACCAGCGAGCGCCTTGCTTTGGCTACCAAGGCGGCCCAAATAGGAGTATGGGATTGGGATTTGGTGGAAAACAAGTTGGTTTGGAACGATGTAATGTATCGGCTTTACGGGCTGCAACCATATGAGGACATCGATTTGTGCGAGAGATGGCCGCAATTTGTGGCTCCGGAAGATCGTGCAAGAGTCGATTCTGTAATACAAAACATTAGCGATGCACCCAATGTGGGAGAGATCGAATTTAAAATCACTTTAAGAACGGGTGAATCCAGGTACATCCGTTCGTCGTGGATGGTGATGCGTGATCAACACGGACGGCCTACGCGTATGACGGGTATCAACACTGATATCACTTCCCGCATCCAGGCCACACATGACAGGATTGCCCGTGAAGCCGCAGAACAGGCCAACAAGGCGAAAAGCGAGTTTTTGGCCAATATGAGCCATGAGATCCGGACCCCTATGAATTCCATCATCGGGTTTTCGGAACTGTTGCATAAAGCAGTGGCCGACCCCAAGCATCGTCAGCAGATCGAGAGCATTCGAGCCAGTAGTAAAAGTCTGCTGACCATCATTAACGATATTTTGGATTTGTCGAAGATCGATGCTGGCAAGATGAACCTCGAATCCGATCAAGTAGATTTTTGTTCTGTGCTTGCCGGAATCAAACAAATGTTCTCTGAAAAGCTATTGGAAAAAAACCTTCCGCTGAACATATGTATTAGCCCGAATGTGCCACGCGCATTGATGTTGGATGAAACGCGCCTAAACCAGATCTTGATCAATCTGGTGGGAAATGCCATTAAGTTTACCAATAAAGGCGAGGTGCGTGTGGATGTTGAAGCAATCGAGGTTGGGCTCCAAAATGTAGATTTGGTAATAAGGGTAAAAGATACGGGTATTGGTATATCAAAAGAAGAGCAAGCCCTTATTTTCGATCCGTTCTATCAAACGAAAGGGCACGTCCAAAAAAAATATGGAGGGACGGGGCTGGGATTGGCTATTACCCAGAGGTTGATAGAAATGATGGGGGGAACCATTGGTCTCGAAAGTGAACCGGGCAAAGGGACCGAATTCTCTATCCTGTTGCCACACGTGGAATTTGGTAACCTTACGGAAGAACCAGTTGTGGAGGACAAGGAGTTTACGGCTTATCAATTTGAAAAAGGAACAGTGCTGGTTGTCGATGATAATGCGGAAAATCGTCATTTGTTAAGCGATATATTGAGCCAATATTCGTTGGAAGTGGTGCAAGCGTCCAATGGTTTGGAGGCTGTTGCGAAAGCTGTTGAAATTAGACCGGACTTGGTATTAATGGACTTACGGATGCCCGAAATGAACGGGTATGAGGCATCTAATGCCATCAAAGGGAACAAAACGACCGTGCACATACCAATTGTGGCTATATCGGCATCGCCCGACGTAAAAACGTCTTCACGGATCAATGCCCTATTGTTTGACGATTTCTTGATTAAACCCATTTCGATCCCTCGCTTGTTGGAGGTGTTGACGAAATTCCTCAAACATTCGGAACAATTTGGGGAAGATACGATGTGTGAGATCAACGATGCGTTGGTTTTGGCCATTGTAATGAACGAAGAGTTGAAGCAAAACCTGAACAAACTTATCCGTTCGCTTGAGACAAAATATTTGTCCGATTATTACCAGGCCGTTGAAGCTCCCAATGTTGAACATATCGAGGTATTGGGCAAAGAACTGGAATTGGCAGGCCAAACATCGGGTTGTGAGTATTTGGCCAAATTTGGGAAGAAACTGGCACATCTGACCGAGATAGAGAATCTCGCGGAGGCGTTGACGTTGCTAGCTGAGTTTCCAAGTATTATTGACGAATTAAAGGAGCTGCAACGGACTCATTTATAGTTTGGTTCTGTTGTAAAAGTGGTTGTGGTTCGCATTACGGGCTCCTGAAACCAAAGGCATTTGATTGTTACTTGCTCCTCATGCTTGGCTGATGGAAGTTTTCCAAAGTGGCCAAGGCAGGCCTGGCAATCGGTCACTTTTTTGCAGAAATACTTAATCAACCGGCGTGTTTGGCAACCAGGGAAATGAGATTTGTTAAAGATATAGGTTTGGGCAGATAATCATCGCAACCTGCCTGGATGCATTCGTATTTATCAAAGTTCGAAGCATAGGCGGTTTGGGCGATAATTTTGATCTGTGGGTATTCCTGCTTTATAAAGCGTGCCAGCTCCAGGCCGTTCATGTCAGGAAGCCTTATGTCCATTAACACGATTTTGATGTTAGGATCGCGCGCCAAAGATTTCAATGCCTTTTCGCCGTCTGTGGCTGCGAACAATTCTATTTCTGGCCTGGAGAGGGCTTCTTTGAGATATTCCATGTTTGTAGTGTCATCTTCCACAATCAATACTTTGACCGGGGAATTGGTTGGGAAAAATTGATGGTCATCTTGTTGCCCGATACAGGAAACCGGTTCTTCGACTATTTGAAGCGGTAGCCCAACCGTGAACGTACTGCCTTTGCCTAACTCCGATGTTACCCATACTTTTCCGTCCATTAATCCGGCCAATCCTTTCACTATCGACAATCCAAGGCCGGTTCCCCCGTATTTTTTTATGGTCATGGCATCTTCAGCCTGCCTGAACCGGTCAAAAATAATTTCTTGTTTTTCGGCGGCAATGCCGATGCCCGTGTCACTGACATAGTAGATTATCGATAGGTCGTTTCTTATGTTACAGCCTAATTCGATGGTGCCTTGGTGGGTAAATTTAAGAGCGTTGTCGAGGAGATTGTTCAATATTTGTTTGAGGCGTTGTTCGTCGGTCATTATTTTCAGGTTGGCAATTTTTGGGTCAACCTGAATGTTTAGCCTGATACTGGATTGCAAATTGCTGGTGGCCAGCTTTTCTTTGTAGAACTCAAAAGTGTCGCGTAGTGTGTTGCCGATCATCACGGGTTCTTTAACAATGGACAATAGCCCTACTTCGATGCGCGACACGTCCAATATGTCTTCGATAATCCTCAGCAAATCGTACGAACGGCCTTTGATGATGGAGGCATACCATTCCTTTTTCTCAACCGGAATATCAGGGTCTACAATGAATTCTGCAAAACCCACAATGGCGTTCATAGGGGTCCGGATCTCATGGCTCATGTTGGCAAGGAAAGCGGTTTTTAACCTGTCGCTTTCTTCTGCACGTTTTTTTGCTTCTTTAAGCTCCTCGTTTATTTGCCGGTATTCTTCGTTCTGTGCTTCTATTTCATCGTTTTTCTGTTTGAGTAGGATCTCCGATTCAACGCGCTCGGTAATAATATCAAAGACCATTAGGAAATGGTCATGGCGCGTGCTGTATACTTTCAATGCAAACCATTCGTTGAACGCAGTGACATATACTTCTGTCGATTCGGTTTCGCCCGTAGTGGCTACCCGCTCGAACAACTTTAATAACGTTTGATCGGTTTTCCAAATAGAGGGGATTACCGTTGTCATTTTTTGGCCGACCACGTCATGAAGTTTCGTCAACCTGCAGAACGAGTTGTTGACGCCCAGGAAAAGAAAATCTTCGGTTGTCCCATTTTCCTTGATCAATTTGCAATAGGCCAATCCATTCAGCATATTGTCGAACAGCTTGCGAAGGTTTAGTTCACTTTCTTTTAGCGCCTTTTCCGATTTTTTATTTTGTCCCACGGCCACAAATAAAATGATACATATGGACGTGAGCGTGCCGGCCGCAAGCGTGAGCGTTATGATGAAAAAGTGATTGAATTTGAGGGAAATATGGTTAAAACTTTGTACAATGACGTCATCGACATGGTCGGCCATTTTTTCCAGTTCGTGATAAGTGATTTTCAATTGCAGATGGGTCTTTTTGTCGCTTCTGGCCTGTGTGTCCCATTTTTTGAGCGTGGTTTGGAACGATGCACTTTTGTCAATGAACAAATTGATGAATTGTAGATCATTATCCCTTGAATACAGGGGGAAAGAGTTGAGCTGGCTTAGGTTATGCTTAATGGCAATTACGGCTTGATCAATGTATGCGATCCCTTCGTTTTGGTCAAAAGGGGAAAGTTTGTCTTCGGATAATCCACAGTACAAGAAGCCCTTGGCAAGGTCGATGCGTGCTTGTCTAAAGTCGTCGATGGTCTGTGCCGAACGGATCAATACCTCTTTTTGTCTGTAATGCAGATATACAATTAGCACGCAAATAATTACGGATAACACGATCGCGGCCCAGAACCAATGTCTGGGATTGAGTATTTTGCTGGGCTTAATGTTGGTCGGCTGGGTAATCATTTTGCAAGAATCTCTTTGGTGGATATATTTCCCGGCAATTCGTGTGGCGTAAAGCCAAATTGCCCGAAAAGTTTTAAATGCTTGGGGCTTCCGATGAACGTTTTCTGCACATCGTTCCATTTCTTTCGTAGCTGCTTATCTTCTTTTCGGAACACAAAAGCGCCAAAACCTATTTTTTCCTCGTTATAAATGGTGGGTTGCTCAAATGGGACGACCGCTTCGGTGGTGCCCAACAGGTTTTGGGCAGCCATCCAAGTAATGGTGGGTGACGACAGTGCCAGCCCATCGGCCACGCCCTGCTCCACGGCCAAACGTCCCGACATGGCATCGGGTACCTGTATCAAATCGCTTGATGAGAATCCTTGTTTTAACAGTATTTTTTCTTCAATGGCACCATCGATGACGGCAATTTTAAAGTCGTCTAATTCCAGAGCCTTGCTATAGGAATGAATTTGCTTGGGGTTCCCTCTCTGGACCAGCATGCCTTGCCTGACATGGAAAACGGGCTCAGAAAATCCCACCACCTCGGCTCTTTCGGCATTGATGAACATCCCCGTGGCGATGACATCGATTTTTCCCGATTGCAGGTCTTTTATAAGCGATCCGAATTCCGATAACCGCCATTCGATATGTTGGATTCCCAACCTGGATACGATGGCTTTGGCCGTTTCGGGCGATTCGCCGGTTACTTTACCTTCTTTGTCAATAAATGCATAAGGTGCTTCAACGGCATATCCTATCCGGATAATTTGCCTTTTCTGCAATCGGGAAAATGAGTCATCGTGGCACAATGCCATCCATGCCAAACCTATGACAACCGCGATTGAAATGATTGTCCATTGTTTTCTGTACATGGGTGTTACGTGTTAGGTAGTTGGACGTAACCCAAATTTACGATCTAAATTTTATAATATGTAAAAAATATGCACAAAATATTTTAGGTTCGAGAATGAGAATGGATCTTATTGGTTGATGTCGCGAAGAATAAGCGCCGAAGGCATGTCGGATAACCAAAGACTTTTCGCTTCAACAAGTTTTTTCCAGCTATCAATGCTGATCAGCATCAAGTCTTGCTGGTCCAGAAATTCTTTCTCGATTATCTGTTCACTTTGCAGGCTTATATAGTTTGGTGCCGTTTGCTCAATGGAACGAATGGTTTCTTTGAACTGCGGGGTGTTTTTGATTTGGCCGGCGGCATCGAGGACAATTATTTGCGACTCTGAATTATTGATCAGTTTTTGGGCATATTTGATAAGGAAAATGTCTTTTTCGTTGAATATGGGGATAAAAACTTTACCTGCTTCGGTAAATCCTTTGTCGATCAACACACCCACGGGGACTTTGCTTTTCGACAGGATCAATCTGGTCCTGTCTTCGAAAGGAAGGTTCTCGAAAAGGTTTTCTTTACCTGTTACTTGGTTAATGATTTTTTCGGGATTGATGATCCGCGTGGTAAACCCCAGGATTTTGCCCAGTAAACTACCTTCGAAAATTGATTGTCCGACACCGATCAGCAACAAATCAAAATCACCTTTGTTGGCCACTTCGGCAATGTCGGAATCAATATCGTTGGAAGCTTTGAACAGTGTGGTGATTTTTTGGTTGAGCTTTTCCGATTCCTGTCTGATTGGCTCGAAAGCTTTCCTGTTCGTACTGATCTTCGTTAAAATGGTGCAATTCGTTGGCTGACGACAGGTGCATGGCCGTGACGGACGCTTTCCCGTTTAGTTTTCGAACAAAACCGTTGGCCAATCGCAACAACGGTTTTCCTCCTTCTGGGTTGCCGAACGACACCAATATCTTGTATTTGCTTATCTCGCTTACCTCTTGAGGCACTTCTTCGTTTTTCGATTTCATCAAACGGTCGATCAAATCCAATGCTGGTCCCGTCATGAACGTAGTGACCAGGGCCATGATCACCATCATGGCGAAAACCTCGGGCGTTAACACCCCCAGGTCGTAGCCAATGTTCAGCACCACCAGTTCCATCAATCCCCGGGTGTTCATGAGCGCACCAATGGTCAGGCTGTCTTTCCAATTTTGGCCTACGAATTTTGCGGCGATGGCACTGCCCACAAATTTTCCTATCACGGCCACTAGAATGATCAGTCCGGTGACTTCCCACAAATAAGGATCGTTCAACAGCCCGATTTGGGTCCTTAACCCGGTAAACACAAAAAACAACGGCAATAGCATTACTTGCGCAACATCTTCCACTTTTTCAATAAAGATGTGACGGAATTTGGCGTTTTCGGGCATTATTGCCCCTGCCATGAATGCGCCGAACAATGCATGTATCCCTATTACCTCGGTGGCATAGGCCGAAATGATCATCGTGACGATGAAAATGGCCACGATGGGTTTGCTTAAGTTCTCTCTTGAGGAATGCAGGTCACCTACCCGTTTCAGGAACGGTTTTACTACTTTTATCATCAATGCTACGTACAACACGGCCAAAAATATGGTGTACAATGCGCTGACGAAAGAGCCTGCTTTTACAATGGCGATGACTGCGGCCAAAAGGCACCAAGCCGAAATGTCATCGGCTGCCGCACAAGTAATGACGATGGTTCCCTGCCGTGTTTTACTCAGGCCGCGTTCTTGTACGATCCGTGCCAGTACCGGAAAAGCGGTGATGCTCATGGCAATGCCCAGAAACAGTCCGAACGAGGAGAATTGCACTCCCTGCGGGGCAAAGTTTTGGTAAATGAAGTATGCCAAGCCCATTCCCAATGCAAACGGGATGATGATGCTCGCGTGGCTAATGACCACCGCATCGTGTGCTTTTTTCCGCAATACGTTCAGGTCGAGCTCCATCCCGATAACAAACATGAACAGGATAAGGCCTATTTGACTTAAAAATTGTAAGTTCCCCAGCGAATGTGCGGGAAAAAGGGCTGCCGAAAATTCGGGAAAATACATACCGACCAACGAAGGCCCCAGTACAATACCTGCAATAATTTCGCCGATGACGGTGGGTTGCCCTATTTTTTTGCATATCCACCCAAATATGCGTGCCACGACGATTATGGTAATGATTTGGGCCAGTAAAATGGCCAATGGGTGCTCCAGATTATGGATAAGTGCGTTGATGAACTCCTGCCATTGCGAATTCCCGTTTTCGGGAATGACGATATTCCTGCCTTGCTCAAGGTTGGTGGTTCCCTGTAAAACAATCCAATACATTAAGGCCGAAAAGCCTCCTATGACGAAAATATAAAAAAAGACATTTCTGAAACGTTTCATAGTGCTGGCTGTATTTTTGTTAGTCTTGTTCAATATTCATTTTTTAATAAAGAATGGAGCGGTGGTCGCCGAATAATCACCTGTTGTTCACTTCTTTAAATAATTGATGCCCATTCGGTATTTGTCCATGATTACCCTGAAAAGTTCCCCACTGCTGGGCGGTGTTAGGACAACTGCGTCCGCACCGGCATTTACCACTCCTTTCAGGTCGTCCATCGATTTTCCGCCGGTGGCCATCACCGGAAAACAAGGGGCGGCATAGGTGAGGTGGTTAATGATGTCGACCGTGTTGTTGCCTCCCGTCACATGAAAAATATCGACGCCGGCATTTATTCGGTCCCGGAAATTGAAATTGGACACGGAAACACTGGATATAATAGGAATGGAAACCAGTTTCCTGATCCGTTCGATGTGTTTGTTTTTGAACGGTTGGTTGACGATAAGCGCGCTGGCGCCCAATCCTTCGGCACTGACAGCCATTTCGGCGGCCGTCTTCCCTTGCGTAATACCGCCGCCTACTCCACAAATCACGGGTCTTCCCGAAAAATTGATAAGCGATTGCATTATCTTGGCCGATGGGGGGAAGGGATACACGGCCAAAACCGCGTCCGCATCGTTGTTTTCGATCAATGCCAGATCGGTCGAGAACAAGATTGTTTTGACGGGCACATTCCCAAACAAAATCCCGTTGCAAACGTCACGGATAATTTTCGGAAACTGCAGTGCTTTGGGTATAGACACTGGTTTCCTGAACCATCCGGGCAAGGGCGGCACCCTGCTTTTGGGTGGTTGCCATACGATTTGACAATAAATGTTCGCTTCCATTGTAAATACTTTTGGGCTACTACAAATTTGCAAACTATTTAAACCCGAAATCCGTTCACGCAATATTGCGTCGAAGTTTTGTAACAAACAAGCAAAAATCTGTAACGAATCAAATTTTTACTTTTCGAAGGAATTCGTTCCTGTAAGTTTCGCTTAATGCGAGTTTGAGGTTTTTTCCCGTTACATCTTTCACTGAAACGGTAATTTCGTTGGATGAGAACACCTGAACCGTTTTTAAAGCGATTAGCTCCTTTTTGTTGATCCTGCAAAAGTCGTTTTGGGGCAATTGGGTTGTTAGTTCGTTGAATGATATGTTTTTGATCGTGAATTCCTCGCCGCCGGACAACTTGGCTATTTTGTCCCTGCTATCGATATCCGAGGTTTTGATGTAGCACAGTTGGTCGAAAAACACCAGCGCTTTGCCTTTGTCCGTGTTGAGTTGTACGAATTGCCTGTTTTTCCCCTGATGGTTGCCCATGCCTGTCCGGGCGATGGCTTTCCTGACGGCCTGTTGCAGCCTTTCGCGGTTGACAGGCTTCCGGATGTAGTCCACGGCATCCAAATCAAAAGCTTCGGCCGCGTAATCTGTATAAGCAGTGGTAAAGATGACGGGTTTTCCGTTGAGCAGGTTGGCTATCTGGAGTCCGTTCATTTGGGGCATCTCAATATCTAAAATGCACAGGTCGAAGTCGATTTGCCCGGCTTCTTCCATAAAAAGCACCGGATTGTTGAATGCTTTTACGACCTCCAGTTCCGGAAGCTGTTCGCAAAGCATTTTCAGGTAGGTCAGTCCCGGAAGCTCATCGTCCAGTAGTAAACATTTTAGCTTTGTGTTCAAGCAAATTGATTTTTAGGTGGGCAATATAAACATCGTTTTCGACAAACCTGTCGAGCTTGAAATCATCCTGGTAAATTATTTTTAGCCGTTGTTCGGTCGCACTGGTCCCAATTCCGCCTTTTTCCTTGGTTATTCTCGGTTTGGACGAAACTTTGTTGGCCACGGTAAGCGAAAATACATTGTTTTTCAGTTCGAAAGTAATGGCAATGAATGCGTCGGGGCTTTGCAAATCGGCATGTTTAAAGGCATTCTCTATTAGGTCGATGGAGACCATTGGGGCCAATAGTTTTTGTTCGAGCAATGGATCGGACTCGTTGGTTTTTGTCTTCACCTTAAGCTCGAAAAGCGGACTGAGTTTGATTTTGTTGATTTCGATGAGGTTAAGGGCAAATTCCATTTCTTCTTTTGGGGATACGAATTTTTTTCGGCTTTCGTACAAAATATAATCCAGTACGTTGGCCAATTTGTCGAGTGCAAAGTAGGTTTGATAGGCGTGCGACTGTATGGAATTTAAGATGTTTTTGAAAAGATGGGGGTTGAGTTTTGACTCAAGGGCCTCGAGCTGCAGTGCATTGAGGCGCGTTTCGATCTGATTGAACTTCTCTTCGGTTGCCCTTTTGCCGTTTTCCGCTTTTTTCAGCCTGATGGCCAGGTGGATTGATATTAGTAACAGCAACAGTGCAATAAGCGTGACGACTATCATGATTTGTATGTGGTTATGTATTTCCATGCATGCGTTTAATTGCGGCCGTTAAGAACAGCGGGTCGTACGATTCTTGTTGTTTTTGAAACCAGTGTTATATTGGTCTGGGGTGGATTTGAATTGTCTGTCGAAATTAAAAAGAAAGTTCCATAAATTAAGTACTGGCTGTATTCTGGGAGTTGGGGACATGCGGGCGTCATGGATTTTTTTTCCATATTTTATCTGCTTTTTCCAAATATTCGGGAAGAGCAGCCGATCCGTACCATTTGTATAATTCCGTGTCCAACAAGCCTTCTTTTATTGCGGGATCGGTTAGAAGTAATTCCTTTGCTTCATCTATCGATCCGATGTTCTGTAGGATGAAAATGCCGCGGTACTGCTTGTCGTTTTTACCCAAAGGACCAGCCACGACCAATTTCTTTTGTTCCACCAAACGGTTGATGTTGGCGAGGTGGCCTCTGAATTTTTCGCTGATGAATTCGTTGTCGGAGATTTGGTTGGAGCCTGTTTTGAGGATAACCCATATGTAGCTTTTCATTCCGTAATCGTCGGCGTCCAGTTTTTGTGCCAACTCGGTATCGTAATTGGGATTGAGAATCGTGCTATCGTTTTTTTCCTGATATTTAACATGTTTTGTCAACTTGTAGGTATGGTTTTTTTGCTTTCCATCGGAAATCTTGACCAAAACCTCCGTGTCGGATAGTTTTTGGTAAGTGATTATTTTGGGGAAATCATGCTTGGGGTTTGCAAAGGAATAAGTGTGATCGTTTTTTATCAACTTAAAGCCAATGCTTTTCCCTGAATTTTGATGAAGGACGGTGGCATGGTAAATGATTTTACTGCGGGTGCGGGAGATATCTAAATACTTGGACACAGTTATCTGCCCGTCTTTTATCTTGTACGAAAACCCTTTTAGGTGGTTGTCGTTTAGCTTGTCCCAATGTTCGTAGGTTTCATCTTGTTCCGTTTTCCACGTTCCTTCAAGAAAAGCCGGAAGTTCCGTTTGGGCCGATACGATAAGGACAAACAGAAAAGCAAAAAATGTGGCGGTTGTTCTCATAGGGTCAAAATTAAAGATCTGTTGGTTGAAAATGTCCGGTGTGGTTTCATGTGACCGGCTCAAGTGCAATGAGCTTGCTCATGAAATTACTTCGGGATTTTGAATTGTTCCTTGGTTTTTCCACGAATAACAAAATCAAGAGGATGACTTAACATTCTGCCACTATCGGCGATCCTTGTTTAAATTTCGTCGTATCGGTTGCAATGGCTGTGTTGCTGAAAGAGCTATTGTTGGGAAAGGAAAAATGGGTAGGTTGGGCTAGATTCCTTTTCTGATATCCTTGACAGATGTCTTATTCAGGGAGAAACTTTCGAACATAGTCGTAATGCCATTGCCGATTGGGGATTGCGAACTGATTCCCAGCCAAACGTTGTCCGGAAAATCATTTCCATAAACACGCGTTAATTGCCAGTTTATACTGTCGGTCGAATAGTAAAACCCGATTGACTCGACATTGGATGATATTTTCATAAATACGGAGGGGCCTACGGAGGCATCGTGGTTATTGTCGTCGGAAGTCCCGATTGTACGTACGGTGACCAGACGCGTCAGTTTTCGTTCGTCCATTTCGAATGCAAACTTTTGCCATCTGTTGTTACTGACATAAATGTAAATTGCACCAGCATCATATGTTCCCGAAAAATATGGGGTCACTTTCGCCGTAAACGTAAACGCTTCTTTGTTGTTTACGGGAGTAAGCAACATCGGGGCGTTGCTGAATTTATGTTTGCCGTTTGGAGTGTTGAAGAAATCACTTTTTGCACCGCTTTTCATCACTAACTTATTTTGTCCGGCAAAGTCGGTCATGAGCTTTGCGTTGTTGATTGATTTGGTGAAGACCAACCCATTTATCGAAAACGAACAGTCGTCGGCATGGGGCGATTCGTTTGAGCAACCATAAGTGGTAAAGAGTGCGATCAAAAGAATTTTTAGTAAATTTTTCATTTTAAATTGGATTTGGCGGTTATTGCTTTTTGTCCCGGAAAGAATATCTTTTCTGTAATAACGATGGAAAGAGCCGCTGCTTAATCTTAGGTTTCTGAAAAATTATCGCTTTTCGGAGGTTTTCCAAAATTAGTAAGAATTAGTCCCGAAACCCAGATGGGATTACCGTTGTCGTATGTATCATTCATATAATTCTTGCATGGCAACCAGATTACTCTTCGTCTGTTCCGGAATGTTGTTTCACAAACTCTTTGGGCAATATGCCGAATTGCTTCACAAAACATTTGGTGAAATACGAGGGAGAACTGAAACCCACCTCGAAAGCCACTTCGTTGATGCGCAGTCCGTTTTCAAGCAGCAAAGATGCGGCTTTTTTTAGACGATAAGTCCGTAAATAGTCGCCCGGGGTAAACCCGCAAATGGTTTTCAGTTTACGCTGTAGGTTCGATCTGCTGATGAAAAGCTTGTCGGTGAGCGATTCGATGGAAAAATCGCTGTCGGAAATGTGGCTGTCTATCTCCTCGTTTAGTTTGTTTAAAAAATCTTGATCGCTTTTGTTGGTGGCGAGTATGGAGTATGAGGTGAGCGGCGAACGGTTGAAAGCTTCCATGATGGCGTTTCGGTTTGCCAACAGGCTGGATATTTGTGCCTTGAGGTACGAAGTGGAAAATGGCTTTTCGATAAACACATCGGCGCCGGCACGTAAACCTTCCACCTTGGTGAGATTGTCGGTTTTGGCCGACAGCAATACAATGGGAATATGGCTGTAGTTGATGTTGTCACGTAGTATTTGAGTGAACCGAAGGCCGTCGATATCAGGCATCATGATGTCGGTAACCACCACGTCGTATGCGCTTTTTTCCATCAGGGTCAACGCTTCGGCGGCATTTTCGGCTGTATCGACCCGGTATTCGTTACTCATGCTGGTTTCTATAAAATGGAGCATATCTACGTTATCTTCCACCACCAATAGATGTTTGGTCGAATCAGTTCGGGTAACGGTAATGTCGGGGACCCCGGTCGGTTTCTCGTGAAATGGCTGTGTCTGTTCCGGTTTGCTCTCGGGCAAGTTTTTGAATTGGAAACAGAATATGGAGCCGCCCCCGGGATTGTCGGTAATTTGTATCTTGCCGCCTAAGACTTCCGAAAGATGCTTGGCGAGGAACAATCCGATGCCAGTACCCTTCTTGTTATCGTACGAGTGAACCTGATAGAATGGGTCAAATATATGCGATTTCAATTCATTGGGGATGCCCCTGCCGTTGTCGGCAACTGATACCATAAAACTATCGTCGGCATCAAATTTTAGTGTTAGTACGATTTTGTTGTTTGTGAATTTCAGCGCGTTGGTTAAAAAATTGCCAATGATTTTGGTTAGCGCATCGGAGTCTGATATGGCCCATATATCAGCTTTCTCGGGCATGGCGATATCAAAATCAATTTTTTGGCTTTGGGCCGTCTTCCTAAACCTTTCGTATAGTTCGATGACGAGCTTCTTCAGGTTGACCTTATCGGCGTGGACAACGTATTCGCTCGAATCCATTTTGCGGAAATCGAGCAATTGGTTGATGAGTACGTTAAGCCGTTCGCTGTTTTTTTCAATGATCGAAAGGTTTTGCCTGGTATTGGCATTCCCGTCGTTCGACTGGATGATTTCTTCCAAAGGAGCTTTGATCAGGCTGACTGGTGTACGGATTTCGTGGGCTATATTGGTGAAAAAATCAATTTTGGACTTGAATACCAGCATTTCTTGTTCGGCTTTATAGGCTTCGAGCTGTGATTGCTGCTTAGTTTTGCTTTTTTTCACGTAGTGTTTCACAAGAACCAGGGCTAACAACAACCACACAATGACGTACAGAATCTTAGCGGGTGCCGATTGCCAAAACGGAGGTAATATTTCGAATTGGACCTTGGTTCCTGTTTGGTTCCATATGCCGTTGTTGTTCGATGCCTTTACCCTGAAAGTGTATTTGCCGGGCTGTAGGTTCACATAGGTTACGTTACGGTTGTTGCCAATGTGGTTCCAATCCGAATCAGCTCCTTCAAGCATGTAAGCGTATTGGTTTTTCGATTGGGCGACGTAGCTGAGGCTGATAAATGAAATGGTAAACGAAGCCTGATTGTGGGTAAGCACGATGGGTTCTTTCCGGTTGATGGCATTCCATATAAGCTTGTCTTTGCTTTCGTTGTCGCGGCCAAGTAATTGCATGCCGGTTATTTCGACCGATGGAGTAACAATGTTAATGTTGTTGTTCAGATTTTGAGGGTAAAAGCAGTTGAATCCGTTAATGCCGCCAAAATAAAGCTTGCCGTTGCGCGACTTGAGGCTCGATTTATAATTGAATTCGTTACTCTGAAGCCCGTCCTCCTGGGTGTAACGCTTCTGTGAGCCAATATCGCCGAACGGAAACGATACCAGTCCCTGGTTGCTGCTTACCCAAATATTGCCGAACTGGTCATCGAGAATGCCGTACACTACATTGTTGGGCAAGCCGTCTTTTTCCGAAATGTTTTGGAACCGGTCTTTTGCATAATCGTACAAAAACAAGCCATGGCCTTCACTGGATAGCCAAAGGCGTTTCTGTGTGTCGATGTATATGCCCGTTAACTTGCTGTTGACAATCGGGTCATTTTCATCGGCTTTCTGGTTGTAATAGGTCCATTTGCCGGTTTTTCCGTTACGCCTTGCAATGCCTTTGTTGTACGATGCGACCCATAAGTTGTGATAGGCATCTTCCTTTATGTCGTAAACAAACGAGATGGAGTCTTTCTCGATGTGCGTAAAATCGTCGGTTTGGGGATTGTACCGGTTTAGCCCGATAGTGGTTCCCACGTAAATTTCGCCCGAGCGGGTTTGGTAAAGGGAAAACACACAATCGTCGTTGATCGAATTGCTTTTGGTCGGATTGTTTCGGTAATGCCGGATCGTTTTTGTGATGGTGTTGTACACATCGAGCCCGCGCGAGAACGTGCCAATCCAAAGTTCGTTATTTATTAGTATTAACGGATGTATGTTGTGGTAACTGGTTTGTACCGGTTGCGAGAAGCGTTTGGTGGTAACGTCGAAATAGTTTAATCCGCCATCTTCGGTCGCAATCCAAAGATTACCCTTTTCGTCTTCACAAAATTGGCTGATGGCTTTTCCCGAAAGAAACCCTTCACGGTCGTTTGGCAGGTATTTTTCGATGCTTAAGACAGAATTGCTTAAATAATTTAATCCGCCAAAATAAGTGCCGATCCAAATACCGCCTTCTCGGTCACGCATAATGCTGTATACGTTTTGGTCACCAAGGCTATACCGGTTATATGGTACATCCACGCGAGCGGTCTTTTTCGTGTCGGTGTTCAGCAGATAAAGGCCATCGTCGGCACCGACCAGCAGGTTGGTATCATCATATTGTAGGAAGGCGCGTATGTGAGTGATGTAATAGTCTTTGCTGTGGGGGCCGCAAAACCCGGAGTATCCCTTCCGTTGCTTGTTGTAAAATATTATCCCGTTTTGCCAGGTACCAAGCCACAGATTTCCTTTTGGGTCCTCAAAAATTGAAAGAATTTCCTTGTTGAAATCGGTCGTGTATTCGATAAGCCCCTCCACTGGTTCCAATAGGTCTTTGCCGGGGTTGTATTGCAACAGTCCTATACGTGACCCTACCCAAATGCCGCCCGATTTATCCTCGAACACAGTCCATATGCTGGTCTTGGTCAAATCATATTCCCAGGATTTGATCCGCTTTAGCTCGATCTTTACAGGGTCGAACACATATACTCCCTGTGCCATGGAAGTAATCCATAATAAACCTTGCTTGTCTATCAGCAACGACGTAATGGAAGTGATGGTCCTATCGGCCAGGTTAAGTATGGTCTCCAGCCGTTTGAACGTTTCCGTGGCCATATCCATTATGTACATTCCATTGTCTGTAGCTATGTATAATGTGTGGTCATCGGCTTGTACAATTTTTTTGATAAAGTTGTTGCCTATCGATTTTTCATCGTTCTGGTTGCGGTACACGGTAAAATTTATGCCGTCGAATTTGTTCAGGCCGTCCTTGGTCCCTAACCACAAATAACCTTTCCTGTCCTGCATGATGCAGGTCGCGGTGTTTTCCGACAAACCCTCGTTAACCTGGAACTTTCGGAATTGGATGTTCGATAAATCTTCGGCAACGCCCGCCGCAATATTCAGTGTAAAAAGAAGGGTGAGGAAAAAGTAGTTCTTATTCATGCCCTGGCCATTTAATTGCAAAAGTAGCACAGAATTGATGCAGGGAAATTCTCCCGTGGCACCAGTTATGGTAACCGTGGGTCAGAAAATGGTAAAAATTGGTCTTGTGCCCTGAAATGGCTAATGGTTTTCATTTTCTGACCGGAATATGGCATACGGCTTAAGGAGGTGCGTCTACTTTTGGAAATCAAAAAAAATGTCAAAGAGTGTGGAATTGTTTAAAACGAAAAGATCCTGCGCTCAAAAAACGAACCACTAAATAATTTGGGAGCTTAATGAGGAATATCGTCGCATTTCTAATCGCAATTGGGTTATTGTCATGCCAAGGCAATGAAACCAAAACAGTCAAATTGCTCGATCCTAATAAATTCATCACTTTGGTCGACGAAAAGAATGTTTCGTTGTACACTCTGGAATCGGGGAACGGCATTTACATGCAGGTGACCAACTTTGGCGGACGTGTGGTATCGCTTTGGACTCCCGACCGGAAAGGGAAATATGAAGACATCGTGCTTGGTTACGATAATATAGAAGCGTACCTGCACAACGAAGGCGAGCGCTTTTTAGGTCCTGTGGTAGGACGCTTTGCCAACCGTATTGCCAACGGACGTTTCGATTTGGATGGCATAACCTACAACCTGCCCATCAACAACAACGGACAAACCTTGCACGGAGGCCTAAAAGGTTTGGATATGGTGGTATGGGACGTAGACAAGATCTCAAAAAATGAAATTTCCTTCTCTTACATATCGCCCGATGGGGAAGAAGGGTTCCCGGGTACGTTGCGCATGGAAATGACCTATATGTTGACTGCCGACAACGAGTTTAAGATTATCTATAAAGCAGTTACCGATAAGCCAACAGTGGTTAACCTTTCACACCATGGTCTTTTTAATTTAAAAGGGGAAGGTAACGGGACAATTACCGATCATGTGCTCACCATTCACGCCGATTACATTACGCCCGTGAACAAAATGTTGATACCTACCGGGCAACTTCAGTCGGTGGATAATACACCGTTCGATTTCAGAAAACCTATTGCCATTGGTGCACGCATCGATGCCAGTGACGAGCAATTGAGAAATGGTGCCGGTTACGATCATAATTGGGTGGTAGATACCCATTTATCTAACGATGTAAAATGCATGGCCATGCTTTACGAACCATCTACGGGACGTGCAGTGGAAGTATGGTCTGACCAGCCAGGTATCCAATTTTACAGTGGTAACTTTTTTAACGGCAAGGTGTCGGGTAAGTATGGTAAAACACAAAATTATCGTGAGGCATTGGCGCTTGAAACCCAAAAATTTCCGGATAGCCCCAATCAGCCCCATTTCCCCTCGGCAAGGTTGAATCCTGGGGAGACATATTCACACACCTGCATCTATAAATTTTTTGTCAAATAAATCAATGGGACAGACAATCTTAAATCAATTAAGAAATATATGAGGAAAATCAAACTTTACAACAATTGTGCACGAGGCCTAATCAGCTTAATGATTGGCGTAGTGGCACAAACCATGCTTTTGCCTGCCTTTTTCTGTTTGATGCTTTTGCCGACAGTGAATGTGTGGGGACAAAATACCGCACAGAGAACCTTTGTGACAGGGAAAGTAACCGATGACACAAATATGCCGCTAATAGGCGTTAGCGTAGCCGAAATCGGGACTACCAACGGCAGCGTGACCGACATTAACGGCAATTACCAGATTGGTGTGCCTGCAAACGCGATCTTGCGCTTTTCTTACATCGGCTTTAAGACCATCGAAAAACCGGTGGCTTCATCTTCGGTAATTAATGTGGCCATGGAATATGAAGTGTCGGGTTTGGAAGAGGTGGTCGTGGTGGGGTACGGTACCCAGCGCAAACAGGACGTAACCGGGGCGGTAGCCGTTGTCGACATGAAAGAAGCTCAGAAACTTACTTCTGGGAGCATTTCCGAAATACTTCAGGGGCAAGTCGCGGGAGTATCCATCCAGTCGAGTGGGAACCCGGGTTCGATGGGCAAAATCAGCATCCGAGGGGTTGGTTCGTTTTCCAATGTGGGCCCGCTGTATGTGGTGGATGGTTTGATCGTCAATGATGTGAACCACATCAATCCTTCCGATATTGAGTCGATGCAGGTGTTGAAAGATGCATCATCGACCGCCATTTACGGATCGCGCGGTGCAAATGGCGTAATCATAGTCACTACCAAAAAAGGAAAGGAAGGCAAACCGACTTTCGATGTTACCGCCGCATACGGTTTTCAGGAGTTGGCCAAGAAAATCAAAATGATGAATACGACTGATTTTTTGTATTACAATGAGCTATCGTATATCAATGCAGGAATGGATTGGCCCGCAAAACAGGCATTGGAAGCCGGCACGTATTTGCCCAATTCCGATTTTCAGGATGCGATTTTTCGTGTAGGCAAAATGCAGGATTACAATGTTACCTATTCGCAAGGTTCCGAAAATACATCATTCATGACCGGTATCGGGTTCTTCTCTCAGGATGGTGTGCTTCAGGGGCCTTGGTACGAACGTTTTACTTATCGGGTAAACTCGGAAGGGCGTTACGGCATATTGAAGATCGGGCAAAACCTCACGTTGTCGAGCGCGAGCCGGAAACTGACCAACACGGGAACCAGCTCTTTTACCAATGCGTTGGTCATGCCTCCGGTAATCCCTATTTACGATCCGGATGAACCATCGGGCAGGGGAGGCTATGGGTACGGGAGCGTTTATTTTCCGACTTACAGCACCAATCCGGTGGCCCAACAGGAGACGGTGGATAACCGAACGGTGGATAACCGGGTAATCGGTAATGTTTACGGTGAGCTGAAATTGCTTAAGGTATTTACTTACAAGTTAAATGTGGGACTTGACTTTTGGTATGGCCGTCAAAAAATTAAGGATTATGCCTATACCATGCGTATGGGATCGGCTCAAACCAAATACGACGATGTGTTGAACGAGATTCGTGACCAGCGCATGACTTTGATCGCCGAAAACACACTTACTTATAACCAGAAATTCGGGAAACATTCTATTGAGGCCCTTGCGGGCTATACCTACCAGAATGACAAATGGCACTATTTAAGGGCCGAAGGGTACGACCAAATGGTGGACGGGTTGTGGCAGATTGATCTGGTTGGCACCCAAAACAACATGTGGGGTTCGCAACAGGAACACCGCATGGTTTCATATTTGGGGCGTGCCAACTACAATTATGACGACCGCTACCTTTTGCAATTCAATCTCCGTAGCGATGCATCTTCGAAATTTGGTCCAGAGAATCGTCGTGGCTACTTTCCTTCAGGTTCCTTTGGCTGGCGGTTGGTAAACGAACGCTTTTTCGAATCGCTGAAAAACGTGGTCGATGACTTGAAACTGCGCGTGAGTTATGGGGTGATTGGCGATATGCAGGCCTTGGGCAATTACGATTATATCCCGGGCATCGACAACAGTGGCCCGTATGAAGGTTTTTATGCCATTTTTGGCCCTAGCGGCAACGAAACCATCAATGATGGTGCATTGCAAAGCGGTAGTGTGAACACGATGTTGGGATGGGAAACCAAAACCACATTGAATATCGGATTGGATTATGCTTTGTTGCATAATAGGTTATACGGCACTATCGAATGGTTCGATTCCAAATCGAGCGACTTGCTGATCAACTTGCCTCAGGCTTGGGCGACCGGAGTAGCCAGTCGCTGGACAAACTATGGCGAGATGTCGAACCGGGGTGTCGAGATTTCGTTGGGCTGGCGCGATAAGATCGGCCAGATCAACTACAACGTGAACGCCAATTTGTACACCGTGAAGAATGAGGTATTAAGCCTTGGCGAATTGTATCGTGAAGGTGGTTGGAACAATGTTAACCGAACCGAAAAAGGACGCTCGGTGGCCGATTTTTACCTGATAGAAACGGGTGGTATCTTTCAAAACATGGACGAAGTATTTGCGCATACCACGACCCTGGCCGATGGTACGGTAAAGCTTATACAGCCCAATGCCCAACCCGGCGATGTACGCTACGTGGATTACAATGGGGATGGACAGATCGATTTATCGGATCGGCAATGGATGGGGAGTCCCCTTCCTAAATTCCAGGCTGGCTTGAACTTTAGTGCCGATTACAAGGGGCTCGATTTTACCATGTTCTGGGCTTCATCGTATGGCAACAAAGTTTTTAATGCCCAACGCTTTGAATTGCTAAGGTTCGATGTGGACAATTTTCCTGCCGATGCCAAGCCATGGACCTGGGAAAATCCTTCAACAGAGTATCCCCGTCCTTATGCGAGCTCAACCGACAACCGTCGTGCCCAAACCGATCGTTTTCTTGAAGATGGCTCGTATTTACGGCTTAAAAACTTACAGCTGGGCTATACGTTGCCCAAAGTTCTGACCGGAAGGATTAATGCAAGCAGATGCCGTCTTTATGTGAGCGGGCAAAATTTGTGGACCATCACAAAATACAAAGGCTACGATCCTGAAATAGTGAGCGGTGATGTGTTTGGGCAAGGCAACGACACAGGTGGATATCCCCCGGTTAGATCATATAACATGGGGTTACAAATCACTTTCTAACAAATCCAACTTGTAATCTAACGACAGAAAAATCACACACATATGAAAAAAGTGATATTATTTATAACCGGTTTGCTTTTGCTTGGAGCTCTTTCATGTTCCGATGACAATCTGGACCTGATGGATCCCAATCGTGAATCGTCCGATACTTATTGGGAAAAAGAAGAAGATTATTATAAAGGGCTCAATGCCTCCTATTCGGTATGGCGTATTCCTAATTATTTCAGTCGCTTTTACCATGTTTTGATGCTGCTTCGGAGCGATGAAGGTTATAGCGACGGTCCCGCACCCGAGTGGCATGCTTACGGGAATTTTCAGCTTACGCCTTATAATACCGATGCCACCGAAGGCATTAGGGCTCCATGGATAGCCATTTATCGTCAGCTCTTCTATGTCAATCAGGTAATCGATAACATGAGCAGCCGTGGCTACGGCATCTTTTTGGCCAACGCGAAAAACGATCTGGAAAAAGCAGCCAAACAAAAAGAAGCCGACGAACTGTTGGGGCAGGTTTATTTTATCCGTGGGGTAAGTTTTTGGTATTTGGCCGGAACCTACGGAAAAGGGCCCCGTCAGGTGTCATCGACCAAAGACGGTGAGATAATTGAGCAGGAGGAGATTTACAAACAAGCACTTGCCGATTTTGAGAAAGCAGAGGAATTGCTCAAAGAACGCAAATCATGGAGCGGCGAGGATCTGGGCCGTGTTACCCTGGGCGCTGCCCTTGGCATGCAAGCCCGTGTACACATGCAATTGGCCGGATATTACAAAAGGCCCTGGGTCAAAAACCAAACAGCGGCAAATACGCAATGGGCCGAAGCCAAACGAACCATCGAAGAAGTACTGAAGCTCAACTATTCGTTGGTGCCTAATTGGGTAGATAACTTTACCATGGCCAATGAAAACAATTCTGAATCGATTTTCGAAATCCAGTTTAAAGAAGGGCTTATCAACGGAAAAGAAGTTGGCGCACACCGCCCGAAATTTTTCGGTTTGCAGTTGCAATCGGGCGAGGGGGCTTGGTTTGACGGCTCTGCACGCGAATGGCTACTCGATGAGTTCGACAAGGAGCTGGATAAGGACGGCAATTCTGATTTGCGCAAATACTACACGTTGTTTTACGAGAACCTTAACGACAACATGAAGTATTACGGCAAAACCTATGCCGAATGGAAAGCAGGAGGTGATCTGGCCAAAAAATGCTACTGGCGAAAATACAGCAGCGTCGATTCCGATCCTTCAAAAAAGGAGGATTACAGTTCAGGGATCAATTTCAGGATGCTCCGCTTGGCCGATGTGTACTTGATGTATGCCGAAGTGCTGAACGAATTGAACGGCGACCGCAATCTGGCCGTGGAATACATCAACAAAGTGAGGCGCAGGGTCAACATGAAAGATCTGGATCCTTCAATGTATGCCGATTACAATGCATTGCTCGACCAAATTAAACATGAGCGACTGATGGAGCTTTGCGGCGAATGCACAAGATGGCTTGACCTGGATCGTTGGGGCGACATACATACACAGGAAGGTGTGAACCAGCTGGCATTGCGCGATCCCGATTTCAATACCTATACCGTGGGCATCAACCATTTGTTCATTATCCCTAACCGGGAGTTATCGCTCTATCCCGGGTTGAAGCAAAATCCTGGTTATTGATTCGTAAGTATTCATCAGCAAATAAAATAATAACAGTCGGATATGAAAAAAATAATCGGCTTAGCTATCATCGTCGCAATAGGTGTCTTTTCGATACCGGTCTCTTTTACCTCATGTACCGATGTGAGTGGCGATGGCATTGATTCTTTATACTATTCGGGAAGCACTTTGCCCCAGAATTCAAGTTACCGAAATCCGGTGTGGGAGCCCGATTTTGAGTTGGGGACGGTATTCAAAGGCGCGACCAGTTACACCGGTATTGGCAGCGAAACCCAGTGGACAGGCGGCATCACTTACTGTGCCCCGGTTATAAGCTCCAACAACTTGATGGATTGGAAATTTAATTCGATCACGGCTTTCCCTTTGGTGAACGATACCGTCGTGTCGGGTACCGAAACCACGGTTTACAAACGCCCCGATTGGGCTGAAGGCCGCATTCAATCCATGACGGCTGGTTTTGCGCGCACCATTGCCAGCACCTCATATTGGTTGTTTTATCAAATCGACGGGCATCAGGCCATTGGTGCCGCCTGCGCAAAAGCCCCCCAGGGCCCTTACAGTGATTTGGGCAAATTGATCGATAACACGAATACCGTGTCAACCAGTTTACAAGATCCGTTTTTCATTGTAGTGGGAACCCGGTTTTATCTTTTTTACACAACCGAGACCGGCACTTACGTGCAAGAGTTGACACTGAGGAGAAGCCAACTGCCTACGTTGAGGAATGCACCGGTAAAGGTGTCTGAAGCCGGGTTTGGCGATGTGTCGGTTTACCGCAAAGACAATTATTTCTATTTATTGGGAATTGTGGAAAATGGCTCCGGTACCGAGATACGCTATGGTCGCTCCACGGCGGTTACAGGTCCGTATGCCGATAAGGACGGGAACGAACTGCTTTCAGGTACGGGTACGTTACTGATCGAAAACGGTGTGCAGCTGGTTAACCCCAATAATGTATGCGGTGTGTTTGCCGACATCAACAATGACGATTTTATCCTGTACAACGTGACCGATCTCTTAAAACCCGTCATGGGGAGCGGTTTTAACCGTCGCCCTTTGGCAATGGACAAGTTGGACATGGACGAAGATGGCTGGTTTGGGGGCACAGTGAAACCCATGACCGGCTGGACTTCGCCAATGTTCATTGACAAATAACCCCAATATTCACTTTAAAGCATATAAACAATGAAAAAAATTGCTACAATTTTATCGGGTGTGTTGTTCGTTGGGAGCAGCTTTGCCCAAACCATCGAAATCAATCCGTCATACGGCGCAGAGTATGGCGGGGGCGTAGAGGTCGACCTGAATAACAACGGTCATTTGGATTTGATTTTTGGTGGTAACGGTCGTACAAAGCAATACTTGGAAGATTCGGATGGGAATCAGGTGGAAACCGAAAAATTTACCACACTGCTGATGTACAACCCATCGACAAAGAAATTTGAGCCCAAGCCCACGAACTTGCTCAATGCCGGACGTGCCAATTTTATCGTGGCCGATTTCAATGGTGATGGGATCATGGATATCGTGGCGACGGGGCACAACCGTGATATTTTTTACCAACCGGGCATTTATGAAGGAAAAGGGGATGGTACGTTCACGAAAAAAACGTTGACTTTCGACGATGATTCTTACGCCTTTCGTCCCGTAACCGTAAACGTGGCCGATTTCAACAACGATGGACTTCCTGATATTGTGGCCATTGGTTACGAAAAGATCGGCAATGTCGTTGCCAATTATTCGGCTGTACTGATCAACAAAGGCAATTACAGTTTTAATGTCACCAACACCGAACTCTTGCACGATTACGAACTGGCTTTGGTTACGGTTAAAGTGTTTGATCATAATAACGATGGTTATATGGACTTCTTCGTGTCGGGCAACTGTGACAATCCGGCCAGCAACAATGGTGCACGGGTATTGGCCGATGTGTTTGAAAATCTGGGGGAAGAAGAGCCGGGCACTTTCTACCGGTTGTTCCTGGGCGACGGCTCCATTTTCCAAAAGGCCAATGGAGGTTTGGATATTGCCGATTTCAACAGCGACGGATGGTTGGATTTTGCAATCCACGGCGAAGGTGGCACCGGGACCGGAGAACCTGCTTCGGGCGATGCGTGGAGATGCATATCGCACGTATATGTGAACCAAAAGAACGGTACGTACACCGAAAAAGTGCAACCTAACTTCTCGGTTGACATTCGCCCGTTGAATAGTTCGGGGACTTCCACCCGCACGTTCGATTGGAACGGCGATGGCAAACCCGATATCTTCATCCCGGGTTGGAACCCCGCTCCAGAGACCGGGACACAAGCCGGATTCTTTTGGCTGAACGACGGAACAGGCACTTTTAATACAAAAACCCGGATTCCCGGTGGTTCGGAGGCATTTATCCTTTTCCCCGACTGGAACGGTGATGGAAAACGGGACTACTTCATGTCGGGACAAAGCTGGGACGCTACATATTTTGCAACCGATGATGTTAAGGGCCGTACTTCGACCGTGTTGATCAATGAGGCAGCCCCTTTGAACGAACGTCCTTCGGCGCCAACGGGTTTAAGCGTAAACAAAGCATCAAATAAAATCACTTTGAGCTGGAGTGCGGCAACCGATAAAGAAACCCCTGCAGCTGCCCTTTCATATGAATATTATCTGAAAAAGGACGGGAAGTTCTATAACTCTTGCCGTTCGCATGTAGGTGGACAATTGGACGGGGTCCGCAAAGTGCTCGATCTGGGCAACGCCATGTTGAACAAATCCATAGCCTTGTATAACCTGCCTGATGGAGTTTACGAATGGGGCGTGCAGGCCATCGATGCATCGTTCGACGGGTCGGTGTTTGCCGCAGGCGCATCTTTTACCGTTGGCACGGGCACCGGCGTTGGCAAAACCAATGCCGATCTGGTTGGTATCTATGTGAGCGGAAACCAGCTTAAAATCGATAGCAAAGCAGCAGCCAGTGTGAAAGTCTTTGCCGCTACAGGTGCATTGGTCAGCGCAAAAGACAATGTAGCCGTTTACACCACAGTCCTGTCGCAAGGCATCTATATTGTGGAAGTTACCGTTGATGGCGGGCCTGTGGTCCGTAAAGTAATCGTGAAATAAATTTTTTAATTGTTTTCGTTCCGGTACGAAACAGGTTTCGTACCGGAACGAACTTTAATCGTTTTATGACAATGAACCGTATCTCTATCATTTTTTTTCTCCTAATATGGGGCACTTGTTCGTTGGCCGCGCAAACGGTGGTGAAAATCCCCTTCCAGCAATCGGCATTGTTTGAGGTGCAGCCACAAGAGGTTTATAAATCGTTCGAACACAACGCACCCATGGAATTGGGGCTCGAGGCCGAAATTCACGGAGGGTCGGGTGTTTATTCGTTCTCATGGACGCTCAACGGTGTACAAATCGGTGCCGCTCCAACTTTGACCGTGACCGAAAAGGGAACCTACACGTTAACAGTGACCGACGGTGCCGGATGCACTTCCTCCGTGGCTTATCACATCGATCTCCAGTTGGGCGTGAAAGAGGCCGGTGAGCCATTGCTGTCGATTTATCCCAATCCTTCTGACGGATTATCTTATCTCCAATCCCCCGAACTGCAGGATTTGAAACGGGTAGAGATATATGGCATGGATGGACGGTTCTGGTTTTCTTGCCCGGTGCCCGGTGCCGGCAGTCGTTTCGAGATCAGTACATCCCAACTGGCAACCGGTCGCTATTTGGTGGTTGCTTATTTCGGTTCGAAAAAAATCACCAAAGTTCTTGTTGTAAAATAATCCTAAATATTTCTCGTATGATGATGCTCAAATCAATTATACTCACCTCCCTTGTTTTTTCGTATTACCTGGATACGTTGGCCCAAACGGAGACCAGTTATGCCCGTAGCGGCATGAAAACCAAACTTGAGATAGCCTGGGACGCCGATAATTACGGAACCATCCAGTGGCAGACATCCACAAACAACGGGATAAGCTGGTCCGATATTGCGAACGCAGTAAGTCCGTCATACGAGTTTACTGCTTATTCCGATGGGCTTTACCGTGCCGAAATAAACGCACAACCTCAATGTGAGCCGGTTTACGTCACCCGTGCCGTTAAAACCGTCAATTTTAACGTTACGTTGATCAGCGTGGCGGTCAATAGTGCCGATTTTGAGGTCAGCGGTTTCGATTTTCAGGATGCGAACATTGTGGAATACGGTTTTTGCTATAATCTGTCGGATCTCAACACCCGTGGTTATACCGAGATGAACAAAGTAAAAGTGGGAACTGAAGTCCCTTCGGGTTCCACTTTCGAATTGACCTGTCCAAACCTTGCCCCCGGAACTTCTTACTCCATTCGGGCGTATTTTAAAACGCAGGATGGGTCCATGGTCTATGGCCCCGGCCGTATTGCCAAAACTTTGCCCGGCATTAAATGGACCCCTGAAAACTGGCAAATAACCAAAACATCGGTGGCCGCACGTTTTGAGCTGGCCGATTATTCGAGCATTCTGGGGAATCCCAATGTGGCATTTAGGTTTGGAACAACCATTGACAATCTCCAGTCCGTAAATGTCACGGATCTGGGAAATTACAAATATGCCACGGATCTTATTCCGAACCTTGCGCCAAACACTAAATATATTGCACAAGCCCGGGCGACCGTCGACGGAGAAGTGCTTACCATCACAAAGAACGTGACGACTTTGTCTGACTATAGCGGCATCGAGGTGGATCAAACCACCAGCCCGGTGCAGCACACCATTCGTTGGGACGCCACCAAAACGTTGCACCGCATCTCGCCCGAAGGCTTACAGGCCGAGTACCCGCGCATTATCCGTTTAAATGCTGACACGTTGCTGTGTGTTTATCATGGAGGTTCTGGTTCCGATCACTGGGTGAACATCTATCTGCAAAAAAGCGTGGATAACGGTCGTACCTGGATGTCGCCGGCCATTTTGATGGACAAGGAGAAATCAACCATTGGCGGGCGCTACTGGCGTTTTTGCAATCCGGAAATAATTAGGCTGCACAACGGGTGGATACTTATGTCGTTCGTAGGGAACGGCAACCCGGAAACCAACGACAATTGCCATGTAATGGTCATGTTGTCGAAGGATAATGGCGAAACATGGGGCGATCCCCAAATCATCGGCCGCGGCCGTACATGGGAACCCATGGTGGTGCAATTGCCCAACGGGGAACTGGAAATGCTTGTGGCCAGCGAAGCGGCATGGTATCCCGGTTCCAACTTGTATCAGGAAATCATGTATTCCCGCTCGACCGATAACGGCGAAACATGGACGGAGCTTAAGCGTGCGGCTTATTCGCCCAACCGCCGTGACGGAATGCCCGTGGCTGTGGTGCTACAAGGCAACAAAGGTGTTTTGTTCGGTATTGAGATCGTGAACGATGGCGGCTTCGGATCCCCTTCGCTATTGAAACGTTCGCTGGACGGTGAATGGGATGCAACCCCGTGGGACGGGACGTCGGATGATTTACGCTGGCGCGTGAACATGGATGCGCACGGCGGAGCACCTTATGTGCTACAGCTTCCTACCGGCGAAATAGTGATGTCGGCCCATGTGAACGGCCGTAATGGTATTTGGCAAACCAGTTATCCACGGATCGTTGTGGGCGACAATAACGGACAAAACCTTACCACGGCGGTAACTCCATTGACCAATTTGCCCGATAACGTGGGTGCTTATTACAACTCTTTGTTCCTAAAAGACAACGAAACGATGTGGTTGGTCATCACCAACTCTGAATACAGCGGAACAACTCGAGTGAAAGGAGAAATAAAATACCTGGAAGGAAAAATCGTCGAGAAAAAATAAACGATCGATCAATAATTATTTCGACCAAAAGTTGTTATGCAAAACAAACGCTTTATAAAGTCTTTTTCCATTGGCGTGCTGGCGTTCATGGCCCTGTCATGCCAGAAAAAAGATAAGCGGCCGAATGTCATCGTTATCTTGGCCGATGACTTGGGGTATTCCGATTTGGGCTGTTACGGAGGCGAAATACAAACACCCAGTTTAGACGATCTGGCCCGGAACGGGATACGCTTCAACCGGTTTTACAACTGTAGCCGAAGTTGTCCCACCCGGGCATCGCTGCTCACCGGCTTGTACCAGCATCAGGCCGGGATCGGCCGTATGACGTTCAACGAGAACCTGCCCGGATACCGGGGACAGTTATCCGATAATGCCGTTACCATTGCCGAGGTCCTTAAACAAAGCGGCTATAATACAGGCATGGTGGGCAAATGGCATGTTGCCGAAACACCTCTGCGCGACGACCAGCGGGAATGGTTGGCGCACCATGTGCAATACCCCGGTTTTGCCGATAAAAAGCTGTATCCTACATCAAAAGGGTTTGATAGTTTTTATGGGGTTATTTACGGAGTGGTCAATTTTTTTGATCCGTTTAGCCTGGTCAATGGCGATGAGCCTGTTAAAAACGTTCCTGCCGATTATTACATCACCGATGCGCTGAACGATACGGCCGTGGCGTACATAAATCGCTATGCCGGCGATAATAAGCCGTTCTTTCTTTATCTGGCGCATACTGCACCCCATTGGCCGTTGCATGCGAAACCCGGAGATATAGAAAAATACAAAAGTACTTATGAGGTGGGATGGGATTCCATCCGCCATATGCGTTACCGGCGGATGAAAGAGCTGGGTGTTTTTGGAAGGGCCGATAATTTTCTTTCGCCGCGGCAATTTGATGACCGCTGGGATGAGAACCCTACCCGCGAGTGGGATGCGCGCGCCATGGCCGTGCATGCGGCCATGGTCGACAGGATGGATCGCGGAATTGGCCGGTTGGTCGGGGCATTGAAGAAAAACGGCCAATATGAGAATACCCTTATCCTGTTTCTGTCCGATAACGGTTGCAGCAGTGAAATGTGCCAAAATTATCCTCCTGGCGACAACGATCGTCCGGATATGACACGTGATGGACGCCCTATTGTTTATCCACGGCAAAAAGAAGTGCTGCCGGGTGCAGAAACCTCGTTTGCGTCCATCGGTCCTGCATGGGCCAACGTGGCAAATACACCGTTCCGTTATTGGAAGGCACGTGAATACGAAGGGGGGATTTGCACACCGCTAATCGCACATTGGCCGGCCGGTATTAAACTAAAAAGCGGTAGCATCACGTCGCAAATGGGACATGTGATGGATATCATGGCCACTTGCGTGGATCTGGCAAAAGCCAGCTATCCGTCGGAATACAACGGGAAAAAAATCATCCCGCTGGAAGGAAAAAGCCTGGTGCCGGTCTTGCAAACCGGACAACGAGAGGGGCATGACTTCATCGCATTTGAACATTTCAATGAAAAAGCGCTCATAAGCCGGGACGGATGGAAAATTGTAAAAACGGGTAACCCGATTGCCGAATGGGAACTTTATAATTTACATGACGATCGCTCCGAGCTGGATAACGTAGCGCCACTGTACCCCGGGAGGGTCGCCGAACTGGAGGATAAATACAACCAATGGGCCGAACGGTGCCTGGTGGTTCCGGCTCCCAGATAATCAACTATTTATGTGCTAAAGCAATATCTTCATGACAATGAGAACATCCGCTAAATTTATTTTAGGCTTCTTTACCGGCTTGTGTGTTCATGCACAGGCATCGTCCAATTTTTCCGTTGAGAAATCATCAGCATCCATTTCACTCAAAATTCCGGGAAATATGGCCGTGGAATATGGGTTGCACCCCAGCCGAACGGTTGCTTCACCCAATAGTTTTGCCATGGTACCGTCCACGGCAATCCCGGTGGACGTTGCCCAGAACGTGGACCAGATAAATGGTTCGCAGCGCATTACGGTCACCATTAAAGCGTTGGAGGACGTTTATTTTCATTACGCACAAAAAATCGAAAGTGGCTTTACCCATGACGATTGTCAGTTTTACATGCCGGGATTTTGGTATCGTCGTAACCTGCGTTCGCCCAAAGAAGCCCCCTCGTTCCATACGTCCGATAGTTGGATTGTACGGGAAGACCGCTTAAGCACGCCGCTAACCGGCATCTTCAACGAAAGAACGGGCGACTACATGACCGTGGCCCGGGTGGACGAATTCAACCGTGAAGCACTCACTACGCACAAGGATGGGGAGGTGATCCTGTCGGGAAGTACGTCCATCGGCTATACCGGATTCGAGAATGTCGGCGGAAATGCCGTTCTATCGTTCGGGTTCCCTTATCACGAGGCGCCTAAGACTTACGTCCGGAAGCTAACGTTGGCCCCCGAAGTCAAAGCATTCCAATACCTTAAAAAGGGAGAGGAAGTGACGTTCATTTGGGAGGTAAACAAGGACAGGAGTGCCGGTTTTTCCGATTTTGTCGAAAAAGTGTGGCGCTATTCGTATGCATTGTACAGGCCCGAAGTGGTAAAAACCCCCTATACGCCCGAGATAATGAAAGAAGTGCTGAGCAATTTCTTCATCGAAAGCTTTGTGGACAAATATGAGTTGAAATACATGTCGGGCGTGCACATGCACACTGACAAATGCGAGAGTTCGGGAATTGCCGAGATAGGATTTGTGGGCCGTATCCTTCTCAATGCGTTTAATGCATTGGAGTACGGCGAGCAGCAAAACCGTCCGGAACTGGTGGCCAACAGCCGTAAGGTGTACGATACTTATTTGAAAGGAGGGTTTACCGGTGCAGGTTTCTTTAAAGAGGTGGTGGACTTCGATAACGGTTTCGAAGAGAAGATACTCAGCATCCGCCGCCAGTCCGAAGGGTTATATGCCGTGCTTAATTACCTGCAATACGAGAAAAAGCAAGGACGCAGGCATCCCGAATGGGAAACTAAAGTGAGAAGCATGCTCGATAAATTCTTGGCATTGCAGCGGGCCGACGGAAGTTTCCCGCGCAAGTTCAACGATGATATGTCGGTTGTGGACCAAAGTGGCGGAAGCACTCCTTCGGCTACACCCACATTGGTGTTGGCATCGGTTTATTTCAAGGATAAACGTTACCTAAACAGCGCCAGAAAGACAGCTGGGTATCTGGATCGCGAGATCATTTCAAAGGCCGATTATTTTTCGTCGACCCTCGATGCCAATTGTGAAGATAAAGAAGCATCGTATTATGCCTCAACTGCATTGTATTACTTGTCGGTGTTTACCAAAGGCGACGAAAGTGCACGGTATGCGGCGTTGTGCAAGAAGTCGGCTTTCTTTGCTTTATCGTGGTACTATGTGTGGGACGTGCCTTTTGCCCAGGGACAAATGCTGGGCGATGTGGGCCTGAAAACCCGCGGGTGGGGCAATGTATCGGTCGAGAACAACCATATCGATGTGTTTATCTTTGAGTTTGGCGCAGTATTGGATTGGCTGGCTACCGAATTCAACGAACCTGGCCTGGCCCAATTTGCCGATGTGATCGAAACCTCCATGTGCCAGCTGCTGCCTGTGGAAGGGCATATGTGCGGCATTGGCAAAAGGGGGTATTATCCCGAAGTGGTTCAGCATACCAATTGGGATTATGGCCGCAACGGCAAGGGTTTCTACAACGACATTTTTGCCCCCGGCTGGACGGTGGCATCGCTTTGGGAGCTGTTGACGCCCAATCGTCTGGAACTTTTTACAAAGTAAATACTCAAAACCCTCAAGGTTTACAGAACCTTGAGGGCTTACCAAAAACACCTATGATGAAAAAGTTTTTATTTGTATCCACAGCCTTCGTGTTTGTGGCTGTTCGGCTTACCGCCCAGTGGTCGCCACAGGGCGATAAGATCAAAACCCGTTGGGCCGAAACCGTTGATGTGAACAATGTGTTGCCCGAATATCCGCGTCCAATAATGGAACGGTCCGGTTGGAAAAACCTGAACGGGCTTTGGGACTATGCCATTGTCCCCGTCGGGCAAAGCGAACCGACAACGTTTGATGGAAAAATACTGGTTCCTTTTGCAGTGGAATCAAGCCTTTCGGGTGTTATGAAACCACTTGGAGGCCAAAACGAATTGTGGTACAAGCAAAGTTTTACCGTGCCGTCAGGTTGGAAGAACAAGAATATTTTGCTGCATTTCGGAGCCGTAGACTGGAAAACAGAGGTGTTTCTCAATGACGTGAAGATCGGGAGCCACACTGGAGGGTACACCCCATTTTGTTTCGACATTACGCCATACCTTAAACCGGGCGCCCAAAAACTGGTGGTGAAGGTATGGGATGGCACCGACGAGGGGTTTCAACCCCGGGGCAAGCAGGTGAACAACCCCGACGGCATTTGGTACACGCCCGTGTCGGGCATTTGGCAGACCGTTTGGCTGGAGCCTGTGAACAAAAAGCACATTGCGGCCTTGAAGGCCATCCCCGACATTGATGCACATAAGCTGCACATGGATGTATGCGCACAAAACGCCTCGGCTGCCGATGTGGTGGAAGTGATCGTGAAAGACGGCGCTTCTGTCGTTGCCAAAGCAAGGGTCGCTGTGGGCCAGCCCATCGAATTGCCCATGCCCGGTGCCAAATTATGGTCTCCCGAAAGCCCTTTCCTTTATGGCGTAGAAGTAAACCTGTATGAAAACGGCAAGCTTACCGACAACGTAAAAAGTTATGCGGCCATGCGAAAATTCTCTATCAAACGTGATCCCAGCGGAATCGTGCGCATGCAATTGAACAACAAGGATTATTTCCAGTTTGGTCCGCTGGATCAGGGCTGGTGGCCCGATGGCCTGTACACGGCGCCTACCGAAGAGGCCTTGTTGTACGATATCCAAAAGACAAAAGATTTTGGTTTCAACATGATACGCAAGCACGTAAAAGTGGAACCTGCACGTTGGTACACCCATTGTGATAAGCTGGGCATCATCGTATGGCAGGATATGCCCAACGGCAACCAATCTCCCCAGTGGCAAAACCGCAACTATTTCAATGGAACCGAACTGGTGCGTCCGGCCGAGTCGGAAGCCAATTACCGTAAAGAGTGGAAAGAGATTATCGATTGCCTGGCATCCTATCCTTGCATTGGGGTATGGGTTCCGTTTAACGAGGCATGGGGGCAATTCAAAACGGTTGAGATCACCGAGTGGACGAAAGCTTACGATCCTACGCGGCTGGTAAACCCGGCCAGTGGAGGTAACCATTATCGTACCGGCGATATGCTGGATCTGCACAATTACCCCGGTCCCGAACTATATCTTTACGACGCGGAACGGGCCACCGTTCTGGGCGAATATGGCGGTATCGGTCTTCCTTTGAAAGACCATTTGTGGCAGCCTGACAAAAACTGGGGCTACATCCAGTTTAAAGACTCCAGGGAAGTAACCGACGAGTATATCAAGTATGCCGGGATGCTGAAAAAACTTATCAAAGCAGGCTTTTCGGCGGCCGTCTACACTCAAACCACCGATGTGGAAGGCGAGGTGAACGGGCTGATGACCTACGACCGTAAAGTCATCAAGCTGGAAGAAGAGCGGGCCGCCAGGGCGAACCGCGAAATTTGCAACTCATTGAACGATGAATAATCCATTTTCCATGCGGTGTCTTTTGTTCTTTTCGATGGCGGCTTTGTTGCCGTCATGTCGCATCATGGGCCCAGGAACCGAAATTCCTGGGCCCGAATCCAAGACTTATTCAAACCCGGTGGTGGCGGCCAGCTTGCCTGACCCCACCATTGTCCGGGCCGGTGACGGTACTTTTTATTTGTATGCCACTGAAGATACCCGCAACGTGCCTGTTTACAAATCGCGGAATCTGGTTGACTGGCTGTTTGCAGGCACTGCTTTTACCGATAGCACACGCCCTGCTTTTGAGCCCGGAGGTGGCATTTGGGCCCCCGATGTCAACGTTATCAACGACAGGTATGTGATGTACTATTCCATGTCGGTATGGGGCGGGGAATGGACATGTGGCATTGGCGTAGCCACGGCCGGTAAGCCTGAGGGCCCTTTTACCGACCATGGCAAGTTGTTCCGCAGCAACAAGATCGGCGTGCAAAACTCCATTGATCCGTTTTATATCGAAGACCAAGGGCGAAAGTATCTTTTCTGGGGCAGCTTCAGAGGGATTTATTGTGCCGAATTGAACGATGACGGACTGTCGCTTAAAACAGGGAAGGTGCTTCAGCAAATTGCGGGAACGGCATTTGAGGGCACTTACATTTTCAAGAAAGATGGTTATTATTATTTCTTTGCATCGGTAGGTTCATGCTGCCAGGGTGTCGAAAGCACTTATCAGTTGGTGGTGGGACGGTCCCGAAGTTTGTTGGGCCCATATGTCGATAAATCGGGTAGAAGCATGCTGGACAACGGTTATGAGGTGGTTATTGCCAAAAACGAACGCTTTGTGGGCAATGGGCACAATTCCGAAATTGTGACAGACGATGCCAACAACCACTGGGTACTTTACCACGGAGTGGATGTGGCCAGCTCCAAAGGCCGTGTGCTGCTGCTCGATGAGATTTCATGGGACAAACATGGATGGCCAGAGGTAAACAACGGTTGCGGCCCTTCGTGGAACGCCGAGGCTCCGGGATTTTAATGCGCGATGGCATATAGGCCGGGCGTTGCACTTTTTGATACTTATTGGGGTATTTGCAGGTTTCTCCGGCTATAACCTGGGCTTTGCCGGTATTTGTACATTTTGGTGGTGGATTGGGGAAGACTTCCAAGTTTGATTTCCTGCCATCTGGAATATTATCGTATCTTGCTCGTTTCTAATTTCTTTACGGTAGCGATTCAATAATCCCATCAATTTTTCATGACCAATGTCAAGTCTTGCTGAGGTTATATTGAAGGATGGACCGTGGTATAATTCTCAGAATACCCAAAAACCGACCTCTTTTCCCCAATATTATCTTCAATGTGTATCCTCCAAGCTTTCCAGATATCTGGACGGCAGCGCTCCGAACTCTTCTTTAAATGCCTTCCGGAAATAGGCCATGCTGCTGTAACCGGTTTGGTGTACAATTTCGGAGACCGTGTATTGCCCCGATAAAAGCAACTGTCCTGCATATTGCATCTTAATTTTTCGGATAAACTCATTGGCAGGAATGTCGGTGAGTGCTTTCATCTTTTTCGAAAATGATGAGTACCCCATGTTTGATAGTTCTGTCAGGTCCGATACGGTGAATTGCCCTGATTGCATGTTTGTCTGGATCAGCGTTACGACTTTTTTGATGAAATCATTGTCCATTTGCGAAAGGGCATCGGAAGCAAAGGTTTTTTTATAGGCATTGGACGAAAGATAACCGGCTATCTTCGTCCGGCCCTCCAGCAAATTATCCACCCTGGTCTTAAGAAGATCCATGCTAAGCGGCTTTGTCAGATATGAATCGGCTCCCGAGGCGTACCCTTCTGTTTTGTCCCTTTCTGCATCTTTGGCCGTCAGCAGGATGATGGGGATGTGGCTGGTCCGGATATCTTCCTTCAACAGCTTGCACATTTGGGAGCCGTCCATCAGGGGCATCATTACGTCGCTTATGATCATGTCGGGCATTTTTTCTAATGCCAGCCTGAGTCCTTCTTGCCCGTCTTTTGCCGTAAGTATGCCGAATTTTTCCGAGAATGAACCGGATATATAGTTTCTTAGATCATCGTTGTCTTCCACCACCAGAAGCAGCGGGCAAGTGCCGTTGGGAGGGGCTGCCATGGGAAAGGGGGCATCGACATGTGTTGCGTAGGGATATGCATTGTCTTTTTTTATCCGGAAATAGAACGAGGTTCCTGTGTTTTCTTTGCTCCTGACCGACACGCTTCCTTCATGGAGGTTAGCCAGATTCCTGACCAGCGCCAGTCCGATACCGGTACCCGGTACTTGGTGGCCGGCATTGGCCTGGTAGTAACGGTCGAATATTCTGTCAAGCACCTCATCGGGTATGCCGTGACCGGTGTCATTCACCTCTATTTCCATGTATCGGGTACTTTCAACGGTTATTTCCCTCAACACAACCGTGACAGTCCCCCGGGGCGTGTATTTGAACGCGTTCGACAATAAATTGTCCAGGATGATGGTTATCACTTCCCTGTCGTAATAAACCACAGAGGCGGTTTCTTCCAGCAGGTCGATTTTTACTTCTGTGTTCCGGTTCAGCTCTTTGTACTTGAGCACAATTTCCCTGATCAGGCCCGATATATTGCTGTGAGTGACCCTGAGCGAACGGTTTTGCGTTTCTGTTCTGCGGAATTCCAGTATCTGGTTGGTGAGTGCGTACAACCGCCGGGCGTTTTTTTGTATCAGCGATATTTTTTTCGATTGTCCGGGGTCCATTCGCCTATCGGAAGCCAAGTCGTCCAGTGGCCCTACTATCAGGGTCAGCGGTGTCTTTAACTCGTGGGCCACATTGGTGTAGAATTTTAACCTTTCATCGTTCAGCGCCTGTGCCTGAAGGTGACTTTGCTTTTCTAGGTAGAGCTGGTTCTGCAGGTCCAGCCTTCGTTTGTAAAACCTGGCAACGGCAATGGCGGCAAAACCAATTGCAAGCAGGTAAAAGGCTTTTGCCCACCATGAAAACCAAAATGGGGGCGTAATTTCGACCTGTAGCTGTGTGGTCTGCTCCGACCATTGTTTGTTGCGAATGCCCGGTTTCACCATAAATGTGTATTTGCCGGGGGCAAGATTCCGAAAAGTCACCTGGTTTTGTCCGCTGGTATGGTACCAGTTGTCGCTTGCCCCTTTTAACGAATAGGCGTACCCGATCCGGTCTTCCAGGGCATAGTCTGCTGTACTGAACGAAATGGTGAACGTGTTTTGGTTGTGGGGTAACTTTATTACCGATTTAAGCGGTACTGTCAGGGATTTATCGCCGAAAATACCTCCGGGGGTGCTTACCGTGAAGCTTGAGACCACCACGGGAGGCAGTGCATTGTCTTCAAGTCCGTCGTTATCTGTGTTAAAGTAGCACACTCCGTTTTGCGTACCGAAGATCACTGTTCCATCTGGTGCCTTGGTGACGGTTCCGTTCCTGAAAGCACCCAATGGAAGTCCGTCGTGGAAGTCGTAATTCTCGGTTCTCTTTTCGTTTTGGGAATACTTGCTAAGTCCTGCATTGGTGGCAATCCAGAATTCACCCCGCCTTCCTTCGGTGATGGCACGTATGTGGTTGTCGGGCAGCTTATTTTGCTGGTCTATGACCGTATAGCCGTACGACTGGCCGTCCAGGTCGTTGAACATTGCCACCCCGTAGGGCGTGGCCACCCAGATATGGTGCCCCGAATCGTTGTAAATGTGGTTGACCGTGCCGGCGATAAAGCCATTGGTCGGGTCAAAGTGCCGGATCAGCCGGAAACCGGGGGTGACCACGCTCAATCCGTCAATGCCGCTTCCGATCCATATATTCCCGTTGACATCCTGACAGATGTTGCGTATCAGGTGGTTTGGGAGCTGTATGTCCTTGCCGTTGTATTCGTCTATTTTTTTTGTGTCCGTACGGTATACAAAAATACCGTCATTCGTCCCGATCCATACATGGTGGTTGTTGTCTTCGAAAATGGCCGACACGTAAGTGTTAAAGTAAGCGCTTTTGCCCAGTCTGATGGTCTCGGAACGGTTATTTGCCTTGTTGTAGCGGACCAGGCCTTTTTTATCGACCCCAAACCATATGTTGTCCTTGCCGTCGGCCATGGCGCAGAGCACGTCGCCATCCAGATACAGCGTATTGACCTTGCGGTAGTATTGCGCAGCGGTATCCGCCTTAAAAACATCGACGGTTCCCTTTCCGGTACCTACCCAAAGCAGCCCGTCACTGTCAATACACAAACTTGAAGCGACCTTGTCGCTCAATCCGTTTTCGTCACCTTTGATCGATGAATATGACAGTTTTTTAAAGAACAATCCCAAGTGCTTGATGACGTTGATGCCTTCGCCGTAGCTACCCATCCATATGTTCCCGAAACTGTCGTGAAAAACCGACATGATGGATGGCGAAGAGAGTCCTGTCGGAAGATCGTTGGAGGGGATATGGCCGAAACGGGCTGTTTCGGGCGAAAACGAATCTTCCGTGTTTAAATCCAAAATGTTTACGCCCCCCCGCCAGGTGCCGATCCACAGTTGGTTGTTTATCTCGCACAGCGAATGGATATCGTCGTTACTTAAGCCGTTGGGATTGTGTTGGTGGTACTTGTAAACGGTGAAGCTTTCCCTGTCGGGATGGTACAATGCCAATCCCCTGTGCGTGGCCAGCCAGACATTCCCTTTTGAATCGATGCAGATGTCCAGAATTTCGTTAGCGGGCAAACCGTTGGGATTTTTTGCGTTGTACGTATAATGCTTTAATGCATTGTTTCCGGTCGACCATACGCTGAACCCTTCGCCCCAATGGCCGATGTAAACGGTTCCGTTTAGGTCATCGGCAATGGATCTGATCTTGTATCCCTTAAGCTGCGGGATGTCTGACCGGTCGTAATGGATAATGCTGTCGCGGGTTTTGTCCAGTTTCTTTAACCCATTGTTATAAGTGGCCAGCCAAATGTTCCCATCCCCGGCAAAACAAAGGTCGGTAATGCCGTTGGCCTTTGTGCTGTTGCTTTTATCGGAGTGGATGGGGTAGTGTGTGAATTGCTGGGTCGGGCAATCGAACCGGTTTAAACCGCCGGCTTTGGTAGCTATCCATAAACAATTGTGGCTTTTGTCGGACAAAATCCGGTTAATGCCGCTGCCGGAAACGGTGTTGCCATAGGGATGGCCTGCTTTAAAGGTCATGAACGTATGGCCGTCGAACCTGTTGAGTCCCCATTCTGTGCCAAACCACATAAAGCCGTCGTTGTCCTGGGCGATGCTTAAAATGTAGTTGTCCGACAATCCGTTTTCAAGTCCCAGTTTCTCAACCGCGTATGGTTGTGAGCCGGCATAAGCCGGTAGTAACAGCAACAATATCGGCCATGCAATGCTTATTTGGGACATGGTGTTTTGGTCAATGTGATTGGCTTTGCAAGTTAACGATTTAGTATGGTTCTGTGACGGGAAACCAGAGGACCATGGCGTTCCCGCTTCCGGTTACCGGAACGGAACCGCCATGGTGCGTGCGAACGCAACCATTTGCAAAGGCCCGGCAAAACGGGACATTGGGAAAGATCTGCCCGGAACAAGTTGCAAACAACCTGTTTGTGACAAATAGAGTCCAATTTTTCATGAATAGAGTCCCTCTTTTCATCACCGGTGTCAATACCTTTGTTTTAAGGATAAGGAAATTTCCATACTACACGAATGTTTTCGTGCCGTGCTTTGCCGGTACACTGGAGGATGGTTAAATAATAGGGCCTTAAATCTTGATACTTTTTAGATCGATGAAAAAGATCGTAAATTTCGTAATTGTCTTGTTTCTGGTATCGCATGTTATATCGGCACAAAAGGGCAATTTAAAATTGCATTATGACTTTCAAAGTGTATCCCCATCGGGAAGAGTCATTGACAAAACGGGCAATGGCTACGACGGCACATTGAAAAACAGCGCCGGGATTGACCACATGGGGGCCTTCAATATTGTGGATCTGGGTCATGCGCAGGGCTACGTCGACATGGGCGAAAAGGCCGGCGATTTGATTGCGTCGCTGGCCGATTACTCCGTCGTTGTCTATGTATGTGCCGACAATTCGGCAAACATCAGTACGAACGGCAATTTTATCTGGTCCTTCTCCAATTCGCCCGATATGCTTAAAGATGCGAACGGTTGCATGTTTCTTAGCGCCAGGGATCTGGGGTTTGCCGTTTCACAAACCGACTACCGGAACGAATCGGCTCTGCGCGTTGGCAGCAGCCTGGAAAAAGGGGGATGGAAGCACGTGGTTTACACCCAGAAAGGATCCACGGGCAGTATTTACCTGGACGGGGTGTTGCATAAAAGCGGTCAGGTCGATATACGCCCCAATGCATTGGGAAAGACCATGTTCAATTTTATCGCACGTTCTCCTTACAAAGCCGATAATTATTTGAAAGGATTGCTGGCCGATTTCAGGGTTTACGACAAGGCGTTATCGATCAAAGAGATAACTGCCATTGCCGGCAAACTGGCCGACATGAACAAGGCTTACGCGGATTATGCGAAAAAGCCTGTGAAGCACATCGCCAACGGCAACCCGTTGTTTACCCATAAGTATACCGCCGATCCGGCTGCACTGGTGCACAACGATGTGTTTTATCTCTATTCCGGTCAGGATACAGGCGACGGCAAATGGTACGATATTCCCAACTGGCTGGTATTTTCCACCACTGACATGAAAAACTGGTACGAACATCCGGTTCCTCTCAAAACAAGCGACTTTAGCTGGGCAAAGGGGCATAGTTCCTGGGCTTCGCAGGTAATCGAACGAAATGGCAGGTTTTACTGGTATGTATCCACCGAACACCACACGGGAGGGAAAGCCATTGGCGTTGCGGTGTCCGACAGTCCCACAGGGCCGTTTACCGATGCCCGCGGGTCGGCACTGGTGACGAACAATATGACCACCAGCTGCACGGGTATTTCTTGGGATGACATAGATCCCACCGTCTGGATTGACGATGACGGCCAGGCCTACCTGATTTGGGGTAATACTTGTTGCTATTATGCCAGGCTGAAGGAAAACATGGTTGAGCTTGATGGCGAAATTAAAAGCATTGACCTGCCGTATTTTACCGAAGCGCCCTGGATCCATAAACATGGCGACTGGTATTACCTTTCGTACGCGGCCTGGTTCCCCGAAAAAATATGTTACGCCATGAGCAGAAGCATACACGGTCCCTGGGAATACAAAGGCATCCTCAACGAGGTGGCCGGTAACAGCAACACCAATCATCAGGCCATTGTGGAATATAAGGACCAATGGTATTTTGTGTACCACAACGGGGCAATCCCTACGGCCGGGGGGAGTTATCTGCGGTCGGTGTGCATCGATGGATTGCATTACCATGATGATGGCACCATAAAACGTATTCAAATGACCACCGAGGGAGTACAGGCAATTGGCACAAAAGATTAGGAAAGGGCAATACCTTTTGCCAAAACATTATTGACCAAACGAATCTATATGGATAATGCATTCAAAAGATATGTCCTGCTGAGCGGTGCAGCTATGTTTCTGACCGCAGCATTTTCACAAACCTATGTTTGGATAAGCAGCACGGAAGGCAATAACTGGAAAGAATCGAGAACCAGGTTGCAAATAAGCTCAACGCACTTCCCTGTGCTTGAAGTGAAAGGAAACGAAGAAGGTATCGGTTTCAACGGTTGGGGAACCTGCTTTAACGAACTGGGCTACGACGCGTTGAATGTCCTAGCAAAGAACGAGCAGGAAACAATCATGAAGAACATCTTTTCCCCTACGGGAGATTTACGTTTCACGATTGGGCGCATTCCCATGAATGCCAACGATTACGCACGCAACTGGTACAGTTGCGACGAAGTGGCCGGCGATTTCAAGCTTCAATATTTCAACATTGACCGCGATAAACAGGCGTTGATCCCTTTCATCCGTTTTGCACAGCAATACAATCCCGGCATGACTTTCTGGATATCGCCGTGGGGCCCGCCGGGGTGGATGAAAATAAACAATTATTATTCGGTTCAAAGCGGCGAACACAACCAGATGTCCGCTAAATCGAACATTGCCCTTCACGAAGGCAATACGAAAAAAGACGAAGGCGTTTTCCCTCCGATACTTGCAGCCAACGACTATTTTATACAAGATCCACGCTATCTGCAATCGTACGCGCTCTATTTCAGCAAATTTATCGATGCCTACAAGGAACAGGGCATACCCATTACCAAAGCCATGTACCAGAACGAGCCGTACAGTTACACCGCTTATCCCGGTTGCGCCTGGACTCCGGAGGGGACCATCCGTTTTAACGCAGGGTATTTGGCCCCTACCTTAAAAAAGAACCATCCCGGGGTCGAGGTTTACCTTGGTACGATCAACACCAACCGTTTTGATGAGATCGATAAAATCCTTTCGGACCCGGGAATGCAGGAAAGCATCAAAGGGGTTGGCTTCCAGTGGGAAGGCGGGCAGATACTTCCCGAAATACGCGAAAAGTATCCCCAATACAAATACATGCAAACCGAAAGTGAGTGCGGCTGGGGCAGTTTCGACTGGAAAGGCGCAGAACATACATTCGGGTTGATAAACCATTATCTGGGCAACGGTTGCGATGAATATATTTTTTGGAACGTGATATTGGCCGATGACGGGACTAGCACCTGGGGATGGAAACAGAATGCGCTGGTTCGGGTGGACTCCAAATCGCGCGCTTACACGCTTACGCCCGAGTATTATGCCGTGAAGCATTATACAAACTTTATTGCTCCCGGTTCACGTGTGGTGGCTTTTGAACCTTTGTCGCAAAACAAAATGCCTGTTTTGGTCCTCAAAACACCTCAGGGCAAATATGTGGTGATAGCCGGCAATTTCAACAACGAAGCGAAAGAGGTCACCATCAGGCTGGAAGACCGTTACCTGAATGTCCGGTTGCAGGCCCGTTCGTTCAATTCGTTTGTGGAAGCCAGATAAACAACATCTCCTATTTATTATCGATACTCATGAATACCCGCCATTTATTAATCATTGCAACCGTATGTTTTGTCGGTTGCTGGGCCCAGGCAACTGCCCAAAAGCTGGATAAGCACCTTCGCAAACAACGGTTCAACGCCAATTGGAAGTTTGCATTGGGCGATTTTCCCAATGCAAGCACAGTGCCGTTCGACGACAACGGTTGGCGGACTTTGGATTTGCCCCACGATTGGAGCATTGAAGGGAGACTGGACCCCGGAAATCCAATGGGCAACGATGGCGGGTATTTCCCTGCCGGTGTGGGATGGTACCGCAAAACGTTTAAGGTCCCATCTGCATGGAAGGGTAAAAAGGTTTCGGTTTACTTCGAAGGCATTTACATGAATTCGGAAGTTTTCATCAACGGGCATGCGCTTGGCATACGTCCATATGGTTATTCCTCGTTTTTCCATGACTTAACGCCGCATCTTTTTTTCGATAAGCCAAACGTGATTTCGGTACGTGTTGACAATTCGCAGCAGAAAAACTGCCGCTGGTATAGCGGGTCGGGCATTTACCGCCATGTATGGATGGTGGCGACAGCCCCTGTCCACATCGGTCAATGGGGAGTTACGGTTACAACGCCCCGGGTAAGCAGGGAAAGTGCGACTGTCCAAGTGAAAACCGTGGTGAAAAACGACACCGAACAGTCCCAGCGCATTGTTTTGTCAACAAACCTGGTCAATGGGGACGCAAAGGGCGTCGGTTCCGGTAAACTGGAGGTTGAGCTGCCGCCTAATGCAACAAAGGAAGTGGCCCAGACCATTACGGTAAACAATCCCGACCTTTGGTCGCCCGATACGCCCTGTCTCTATTCGGCCCAGGTCAGTATAACCCAAAGCGGTTCGGTGATTGATAGGACCGAAAATGCATTCGGAATACGTTCCATCCAGTTTGGTGCACAAAACGGTTTTTTGTTGAACGGCGAAAAAACCATCATTAACGGGGGATGCGTCCATCACGACAACGGCTGTCTGGGGGCTGCCGCGTACGACAGGGCCGAGACCAGAAAAGTGGAATTGCTTAAAAATGCGGGATTTAACGCAGTGCGTACGTCGCACAACCCTCCCTCGGAAGCATTTTTGGATGCATGCGACAGATTGGGCCTTTTGGTCATGGACGAATCGTTCGACGGGTGGCGGGAATACAAAACGCCGTATGATTATGCAATGCATTTTGATGGATGGTGGCAGCGCGACATCGAAGCAATGGTATTGCGCGACCGCAACCACCCGTCTGTTGTTTTTTGGAGCATAGGTAACGAAATAATCGAGAGGAAAAAGCCCGGGGCTGTGGAAACGGCCAAAATGCTTGCCGGCTTTGTCCGCAAAATGGATGATACCCGTCCCGTCACTTCGGCCATGACCACTTGGGACCGTGATTGGGAAATATTCGATTCTCTTTTTGCCGTTCACGACATTGGCGGGTATAATTATCAGCTGCACCGTGCACCATCAGACCATCAGCGTGTTCCGTCGCGCGTTATTGTTCAGACCGAGTCCTATCCAAGGGACGCTTTCGCAAATTGGAAGTTGGTCCATGAAAACGGGTATATCATTGGCGATTTCGTTTGGACGGCAATGGATTATCTTGGCGAATCGGGCATTGGCCGCTACTATTATCCCGGCGAACCCGACGGCCAGCATTGGGAAAAAGACTTTTTCCCATGGCACGGGGCTTATTGCGGCGACATTGACCTGATTGGCCGGAGAAAACCGATCTCGCACTACCGGGATTTGTTGTACAACAACACGAAAAAACTATACATGGCCGTCAGAGAGCCCAATCCCCACAACGGAAAAATTAAAGAAACCATGTGGTCCGTCTGGCCGACGTGGGAAAGTTGGACCTGGCCCGGACACGAAGGGAAAGACATCGAGGTGGAGGTTTATTCGAGGTATCCGGATGTTCGTCTGTATTTGAACGACAACCTTATCGGGGAGCAACATACCACAATGGAACAAGAATTCAAGGCGATATTTTCGGTACCTTACGTTCCGGGGATTTTAAAAGCGGTTGGGGTTCAGGCCGGGGAAGAATCGGCGTCGACAACCCTAACAACCGCAGGTGACGCAGCGAAGATTCGTTTAATCGCAGACCGGACCGAAATATTGGCCGATGGGCAGGATCTGTCGTTCATCACCATCGAAATAATGGATGGGGACGGCCACATCCAGCCAACGGCCGACAACGTGGTTCACGTAGAGGTAACAGGGGCGGGCACGGTTATCGGTATTGACAATGCGGATTTGAAAGACCCGTCTCCATATTTCGGTACGGAACGAAAAGTGTGGAACGGACGGGCGTTGGTTGTGGTGAAAAGTACGCACAAACCCGGCAAAATCGGGCTTGTTGTAAAGTCAGACGGATTGCCCGATGCAGTGCTCACGATCAATGTTGCCGGACATTAACAGCTATGGTATTATAAATAAATTTGTCAGTTTTAGTTATGTATCCAGTCAGGACCATACCAGTTCTTTTTTTGTTTCTGAGCTTTCTTGCCCCTTACCGTCTGGAGGCCGAAAATGTAAAAATAGTAAACCTGAAGACGGAATATACGGAAACCCCTCTGGGGATTGACGTCGCACATCCCCGGTTCAGCTGGCAAATGGACGCAGAAGAACGCGGAGAGCGCCAACGGGCTTACCGGATCATCATTACGGATGAAACGGGCCTGCAAGTGTGGGACTCAGGCAAAACAGAAGAAGACATTTCTTTGAATGTCCGGTATGGCGGTCTGCCGCTGAAGCCCCGCACGCGCTATACCTGGGCGGTTACGGTATGGGACCGGCACCAAAACAAACGTACGGCACAATCCTGGTTCGAGACTGGCTTAATGAATGCCGGTCCGCCTCTTCCTGCCTGGAATGGGGCGCGATGGATAGGCGGCGGTGATGGGGACATGGTGCTGTATTCCGCCTATCTTCCGGTTTTCAGGCTTAATTTCTCAATACAACTGGACGAGTCTGCAGGGACTACCAGAGCCGGATTTATTTACGGCGCCAATGATGACCGTTTAGCGGACAAAGGCAAAAATCTTTATAAGCTGGAGAATCCGAGGGACAGTGCCTATATTTTAATCGAACTGGATATCTCTTCCCTGCAATCGGACGGTTCTGCCGAATTGCATATTTACAGGGTCGGATATGCCCCACAGGATAAAAAAGATACTCCTTTCAGAAGCATCCTTATCCCTACGTCAATTCTAAATAAGAAAAACAGGTACGGGAAACATGTCATATACCTGTCCTCTGTTTTGGGGCACACCCGTGTTTATATGGATGGAATGGCGGAGCAAAATCTGATAACCGAGGTCAATCTCAATCCTTTGGGCCAGGGTGGCGACTTTATCGCGTATCCGGTGGCCGGAGATATCGGCTTTTCAGTTCCTGCAGGGCAGACTGCTTTTTTTTCAAACGTACAGGTCCTGAATTACCGGAGCCCGTCCAATATCCTGTTTTCCGAGGATCTGGACAATCGTAACAGTTATCAGGGCATTTTTTCAGGTTTTCGTCATGAATTGGACATCAAAGCTTCTTCCTACCGGGTTACAGGAAAAGGCAGGGATGCTTTTGTCGTTGCAGATCCCAGCCGGAATGCAATGCCCATGCTGCGTACAACGTTCTCAACGTCCGGTTCCAAAATATCAAAGGCCCGTTTATATGTGACTTCACGGGGGATTTATGAAATGTATATCAACGGAAAACGGATAGGAAATGACTATTTCAATCCCGGCCTGACCCAATACAATAAAACCCATCTGTACCAGACATACGATGTGACCGGGGATATACTGGCGGGCAGGAACGCCATGGGGGCCATTCTGGGAGAAGGATGGTGGAGCGGTGGCGCGACCTATATGGGCGAGTTCTGGAATTTCTTCGGAGACAGGCAATCCTTGCTGGCACAACTTATCATCACCTATACCGATGGGAAAGAAGATATTATCGTAACGGATCCGGCTACATGGAACTATTATAACAACGGGCCTGTGATTTATGGCAGTTTCTTTCAGGGAGAGGTGTACGATGCGACGAAAGAACCGCTTATTGAAGGATGGAATACGGCATCTTTTGATGATTCCCAATGGGGGAAAACCGTGGAAATTACAATGGATCATGTCAGCCGGGATGAAAGGAATAAAGCCTTTGATATGCCTATGACAGAGGATTATAGCGATATGGTTCTGACCGGTCAGTTCGGCCAGACCGTGAAAAAGGTGAGGGAACTTTCAGCCGTTGCCGTAGAAGAGGTACGTCCGGGCGTGTTTGTATATGACATGGGACAGAATATGGCCGGAGTTCCCAACGTAAATCTGAAAGGGATGAAACCAGGCAGCAGGATAATACTGCGTTTTGCGGAGGTCAAATACCCGGATCTTCCGGAATATAAAGAAAACGCGGGAATGATCATGCTTGAAAATATTCGTGCGGCGATGGCGCAGGAAATCTATGTCGCAAAAGGCGGTGACGAAACAATAAGTCCCCGGTTTACCTATCACGGTTATCGCTACATAGAGATAACTGGTATTTCCAGGCCCCTGCCATTGGAGGCGGTTAAAGGCGAAGTACTGAGTTCTGTCCATGGGTTGGCTTCGAACTATGAAACCTCTTCATCTGAGGTCAATAAGCTGTGGGAAAACATTACATGGTCAACCCTGGCTAATTTTATGTCCATACCAACGGACTGCCCGCAAAGGAACGAGCGTTTGGGATGGAGCGGGGATATATCGGTCTTTTCCCGGACAGCGACCTATTTGGCTGATATTCCGCAATTCCTAAGGAGGCATATGCAGGCAATGAGGGATGTTCAACGGGAAGACGGGCGTTTTCCGGATGTAGCGCCGCTGGGAGGAGGATTCGGCGGCGTTTTGTGGGGCAGCGCCGGTATTACCGTAGCATGGGAAAGCTATCTGCAATATGGTGACAAAGACCTATTGGCCGAACACTATGATGCAATGAAGAGGTTCATTCGATTTCTTGTGCAAGGCATTAATCCGGAAACAGGGGTGCTGAATGACGAAGACCGGGGAAAATGGTCCAGCCTGGGAGATTGGTTAAGCCCGGAATACGGGAAAACCGAAAAGACATTGCTCTGGGAATCCTACTTCATCTATGATTTGGAACAAATGGGTAAAATAGCTTCCATTCTGGATAAAAAAGAAGATGCCGAATGGTTCGGCAAACTCTGTACGGAAAGGAAGGCTTTCTTCAATAAAACCTATGTGGATGGCAAGACCGGAAAAACTGCCTTCCGGGGCACAATTACCGATACCCAGTCTTCCTATGTGCTTCCGTTGCAGTTCAATATATTCAACGAAGCGAACAAAGAGGCGGCAAGAACGAACTTTGCGGCAACCGTTACACGGGAAAATAGGGCAGATGACGGTACCCTGTGCCCGCCATATTCGCTCATGACCGGCTTTATCGGTACTGCCTGGATCAATGATGCTCTGTCAGATAACGGATACACGGATGTTGCGTACCGCCTGCTCCGGCAAACGTCTTATCCTTCGTGGCTGTACCCCGTAAAACAGGGAGCCACCACGATATGGGAACGCCTGAACTCATATACCCGTACAAATGGCTTCGGGGGGAACAATCGTATGAATTCTTTTAATCATTACTCTTTCGGGGCCGTCGGGGCATGGATGTACAGCCATTCCCTGGGTATCCGGAGGGATGAAAACAGTCCGGCATTCAAGCATTTCGTGTTAATCCCAGAACCGGATCCTACAGGGGAAATGACCTATGCCAAAGGGCATTATGACTCCATGTACGGACGCATCGAAAGTGGTTGGGAGCTGAAAGGCAATGCATGCCATTACCGTTTTGTGGTACCTGCCAACACGACTGCCTCGCTGTTTCTGAAGGCATCTTCGGTCAGCGTTGTTCTTTGGAACGGAAAACCAATGAAAAATGCGAGGGGCGTGGAATACATCGGAAAAAGGGACGGAAAAGAGGTGTTTGAGATAGAGAGCGGGGAATATAATGTGATTGTGAAATAGTCTGTGTGGTATGTTGGAGAAAAGATGTTTGTTGATCGCGGCCTTAATGGGCCTAAACCTGATATTGGTTTTTTCACAAAACAGGGAACAACCCTTAAAGCAGGATGTTCCGTCGGATTCCATCCGCCTGAGCGACCCGTTTGTCTTGGCCGACCAAAACACCTCTACTTACTACATGACCGGTACCGGTGGCATGTTATGGAAGAGCAGGGATTTGAGGAAATGGACCGGCCCGTTCACAATTGCAAAGACCGATCCGGAATCATGGATGGGAAGCAATCCGATGGTTTGGGCCGCCGAGTTGCACCATTACGACGGCAAATATTACTATTTCGCCACGTTCACCAACAGAGACGTGAAAATCGACACGGTCAGGGGCAATGTCATTGAGCGTCGTGCCTGTCATGTGCTGGTCAGCGATAAACCCGACGGCCCTTACGTACCCATGAAAGATCCTGAGTACCTGCCCGCGGACAAGCCCACTCTGGACGGTACGCTTTGGGTGGACACCGACGGAAAACCGTACATGGTTTATTGCCACGAATGGTTGCAGAACTGGGACGGTACCGTTGAAAAAATAGAACTGAAGCCCGATTTAAGCGGCTCTGCCGGTGAAGGCAAGCTGTTGTTCCGTGCCAGCGAGTCGCCCTGGAGCAAAGAGCATGGTGAAAAAGGAGAAGTTATTCCAAACAAAGTAACCGACGGCCCCTGGCTGTTCCGGACCCAAACCGGCAAGCTGGGAATGTTATGGACAAGCTGGGTGTTCAACATTTATACCCAGGGAGTGGCCTATTCCCAAAGTGGCACGCTGGACGGTCCGTGGATTCATGAGAAAGATCTCGTCACGCCGCCCGATTTCGGGCACGGTATGTTGTTCCGGACCTTCGGGGGCAAACTGCTGATGTCGGTACATAGCCACAAAGAGGATAAAAACGGGCGTTATATACGCATCCCGCATCTGTTCGAAGTCGATGATTCTGGAGACAGAATTGTTGTGGGCAATCCTTTTTAGCCCAACTGTTTTCGTCGCGTCGCGTTTAATCCCGGATTTCCGGATTCGCACGTGGGGGAGAAAACTTGCAGGCAATATGTAAGTTTATTTCCTCACGTACGTAAAAAACTCCTCACGTACACAAGCGCTTACCTGTTACTTCGCTGCCAATTGGCATATGCCTGTCTTAACGGGAAGACGTTTGTAGTTCCTATCCTTTGGGCTATACTTACAGTCTAACGGTTTGGATTCACCAATCGGGTTGGCAGGGACGTTTCCGCATGTCTATAGCAGATTCCTTTTTTAAGGAACCGGAAAGGATCGAGATGCCGGACAAGGAAAGATTATCGAACCTGATTCCCGCATTTGCAGGTTATTTTGACGGGATATGGATTGGTGCCGGCGCAATCGTGGTTCGCCGGCACCAATTGGGTCAGCCGTTGTGTGCCGTCCGGTTCATAAAACGTTTCGTCAGCCATTTCCTGACCGGCTCGTCGTACAGCTTAAAGCAGGCATATGCCACGGCCATGGATGAGACAAGGACGGCAATGGCAGCAAGTACCAGAACGATTTGCGCATAGGGCGACGGTCCCGACAGAAACTCATTGTTGTTGGCCACCCAAGCCATGAACAAATAAATGAACGGGTAGTGGATAATGTAAATCGGGAACGATATGTCACCGAGGAATCCGCTGATTTTCGCAGCCGCTTTTCCTTTTATTTCGCCATTGGCCCCTATATACACGATCAACGGAAAAACCAAAATGATGGACAGGGAATCGTACAGGCCGTTCATCCACAGTTGTTCATGGTTCCCGATCCTTGGAACGCAAAGTACCGTCACCAGCAACAGGCTGCTCCAAAAAAAAGCGTGCTTGATTTGGCCTGGTCTGCAGATCCGGGAGAGCAGCAACCCTGCAAAGAAAGGGTAAAGCAAGCGGGTAAAGCCGATCCGCAGTTGCGATGGTTCAATGGACCAACCGCCGATGACATCGCCGTGGGGGCTGGTTACCGCCAGATGGATTAACGCGGCGCCCGCAATGAAGACCAACACGGCCAACAATTTATTCGATAGTTTGCGGATGAAAAGTGCATAAAGGATGTTGGCGATGTATTCAAAAAACAACGACCATGCTGGACCGTTCAACGGGTGCATCTCTTGCCATCCCCTGATGTCCATCGACAACGGTACGGGCAAAAGGGTGAATCCGATGAGCATTACCAATGCCATTTTCCAGACAGGGGTTTCCCCGATTGCGGGAAAGGAAGCACTATCCTGAAGATAGAACGTGGCCGCCCCGATCAGCATCCCGATAATGATCATCGGATGGAGCCGGATGAGCCGGCGTTTGAAGAAGATGCCTAAACTCATTTTGTTCCACCGGTCGTCGTAAGCATACCCGATGACAAAACCCGAAAGAACGAAAAAGAAATCGACGGCCAGATAGCCATGGTTGATGATTTGCTTCGAATGGTCACCGCCTGTAAAAGTTTCTAAAATATGGAACATGACTACAATGACGGCAGCGACCCCGCGCAACCCGTCAAGTATGGCATAATGGTTTTTTGTGTCGGAAAAACCCTTGGGCTGTGTGTTGGTTAAATTCATGTTGTTGGTGGTATTCGTTTGTTTTAAATTAGTGTCAGGTTTACAATAAACGGACAGAGGAGCAGAAGTCTGTTCGTGTTTGGTTGGCCTCTTTAAAAAGCCAGCGACTGGAAGCTTTTATTTTGGTATTGATGATATGTGCAATTATCCGGTGCGCGACCTAAGTTGTGACATGGACTTCGGCAAAATTAGCGGGATTGCTTGTTGCCGGATTGTTGTTTTTTTACATTTATTGTCGGATATTCGCAGTAAACGTAAAAAATGGCAACCACATGCCCGACGATGTAAAATATTGCCATGTCGGTGTTCACGATACAAAGTCTTTCCTTTTCGACCATGTCCATATCGTCTGGAACGAACAAATCACGCTCCATCAGAGTCCTGCATGGGAACTTTCCTATATTCTTAAAGGGAGTGGTACCCGTATTGTTGGGGATAACGTGGAAACCTTTTCAAGCGGAGAAGTGGTTTTGTTACCTCCCAATCTGACACATGGCTGGTATTTTGATGAATTTGACCATGACGAAGGGGGCAAAATCGAAAACATTACCATTATTTTCACCCAGACGTTTTTAGATAGATGCATCGATGCGTTTCCTGAAACAGAAAATTATCTTCTGCATATCAATACGATAAACAAAGCGGTATCGTTTGTAGGCGACACTTTAAACCAGTTGCAGGCCATAATGACGGACATGTTGCAACAGAACGACATGTTGCAGCTGGCATCGTTGCTTGGTATCCTTTCAGTGATCGCTTCTTCGGGCGAGGCGCGCGTGGTAGGGAGCTATTCCAAGCCTGGCAAGGGTATCTCCAGGATACAGGAAGCTTCCAGGTTTATGGTCCATAATTACCAACGGAAAATCACGCTTGACGATGTGGCCCGGTACGTCGGGATGAGCCGGTCGTCTTTTTGTTCCCTTTTTAAGCGCGAAAGGGGAAAGCCCTTTTTCTCGGCGTTGAACGAATATCGTATCGATTGCTCCTGCCTGATGCTTCGCGAGACGTCAATTCCCATTGCAGACATTTGCTTCGCCGTTGGGTTTGAGGATATCCCGCATTACAACCGTACCTTTAAAAGGTTAAAAGGGGAAACGCCAAAGGATTATCGTGCAAAACACCAACAATTGGCGTAATCCGTATCCGATTGGGATAATGGCCTGTGTTTCTGGTCTGTCGGACGGTTGTGAGGGAGATTCCCGGCAATGTGGCAGCAGCGGACAAAGTCTTGCAAGATCTTACGGGCAATAACAGATGACGACAAACGGCAATGGCAATTTCCCGGACAAGCCCCTGGATATTTAAGCTTGTTTGTGCAAATAATGAAAGACGGATCTTGTTTACAGATGGGAAATGTCAGATTTGGATTATTCCTTGATATCTGCGGGATGTCGCGTTTAAGTAAGTTTCAATGCAAGGACATGCAAAGAATGCCGAAGCTTTGGGCCCGGTCGGTTATAGAGGTGGCGAAAAGTAAAAAACCCCACGTTTCGGTGGGGTTTTCATGAGCGGGAAACGGGGCTCAAACCCGCGACCCTCAGCTTGGAAGGCTGATGCTCTATCAACTGAGCTACTCCCGCATTCAATTTTTTCTGAGCCGGTGGAGGGATTCGAACCCCCGACCAGCTGATTACAAATCAGCTGCTCTGGCCAACTGAGCTACACCGGCAGCTTGGTGTGGGGAGAGGAGGATTCGAACCTCCGAAGTCGTAAGACAACTGAGTTACAGTCAGTCCCATTTGGCCACTCTGGTATCTCCCCAAAGTTATTAATGTTTTTTGTCTTAACAAGCGTTCTTGCCTTCCTCCGAGCCGATGGAGGGATTCGAACCCCCGACCAGCTGATTACAAATCAGCTGCTCTGGCCAACTGAGCTACATCGGCGGGTGGGTAAGCGATCCATATCGCACCGCTACAACCATCTACCCTTGCTGCGGTCAAGCCCTGGGGGAGTTCAACAGGAGCTGGTCGTATGGGACTTACCCGTTTTGCGGTTGCAAATGTAGCGGTTTTATCGTCTTTTCCAAACGTTTTTTTGTCAATTTTTAGAAAAAACATGCGTATTTATTGGTATATAACTGATTGAGAGGGGCGGACACCGGACGGATATGCCATTTTAATTTGTATCTTCACTTTTGAACAGAAAGCATCTTCCGCTTTGTATATTGTATGGCCGTTGAAACTACCGCCCGTATCTGTTTGCCGGAAAATTCCCCTATCTTTGTTCGCGTCTGTAAAAACTTATTCAAAATTTGTTTATGGTAGAAAAGGCTATGTTATTGTTCAAAGCAGCCATGAGGTATGGTCTTTATCTTGGGCCGTTGCTCATATTGTCGCATGTGTTGCTTTACGTCTTCATCGATTTGGAAAAACACAGCCTTATGGGTATCATGGGATGGATGTTCCTGTTCTCGTTCCTGCCCTTCGTGATAGGCATTTACTGGTTGATGAAGCGTTTCCGCAACGAAGATTTTGGCGGTTTCATGCGCTATTGGGAAGGTGTACGCTTTGGAACCACTTTAATGTTGTTTGCAGGCATCATCACGGCCGGTTACCAATTGGTGTTCAATAGCTGGGTCGATCCCGCATATGCACCCCGGGTACAGGAGGTAATTGCCGAAAAAACAGTGGCCTTTTACGAAAAGACCGGTGTCCCCCAGTCACAAATCGATGCATTCATTAAGGAATATGATAAGAGTACTGCCGAGGCGGCCAAACAATCGCAATTGACCACTTCTTTAATGTCCATTCCCATGAGTGCGTTCATGGGATTCCTTGTATCGTTGGTTATTGCGACCATTTTGAGGCGAAGGGGCGATCCGTTCGAATCGGCCATGAGAAACATAGAATAGCTATTTATGGAATTAAGCGTAGTTGTCCCTCTGTTCAACGAAAAAGAATCGTTGCCTGAACTTGTGGCATGGATCGACCGTGTGGTGGCTCCTTTAGGCTGGTCGTTTGAAGTGATTATGGTCGATGACGGCAGCAATGACGGTTCGTGGGACGTCATTGAGGCCCTTGGTACCCAATACCCGTATGTCCAGGGAATTAGGTTCCGGCGTAATTACGGGAAATCGGCTGCGTTGTATTGCGGCTTCGAGGTCGCGGAGGGACAGGTGGTAATTACCATGGATGCCGACTTGCAGGATAGTCCCAACGAAATCCCCGAACTGGTAAGAATGATTCGTGAGGACGGCTACGATCTGGTCAGCGGATGGAAACGCAAACGGCACGACCCTATAGGTAAAACCCTTCCCAGCAAACTGTTCAACCATATTGCGCGGTGGGTGTCGGGCATTAAGTTGCACGACTTTAATTGCGGGCTTAAAGCATACCGGAAGGAGGTGGTCAAAAATATTGAAGTGTATGGCGAGATGCACCGTTACATTCCGATTCTGGCCCGCCAGAACGGTTTTTCGCGTATTGGCGAAAAAGTGGTTCGTCATCGCGAACGCAAATACGGTGTGTCGAAGTTTGGTTTGGAACGTTTTCTGAAGGGTTTCCTTGATCTGATGTCAGTTACCTTCATTTCCAAGTTTGGCAAGCGTCCCATGCATTTGTTCGGAGGGCTTGGGACGGCCATGTTTGTGGTGGGCTTTGTGGCCGCTGCATATTTGGGAGGGCATAAGTTATGGACGGTATTTAACGGCGATAGCGCCCCGCGCGTCACCGAAAGCCCATACTTTTACATTTCGCTTACCAGCATGATTATTGGAACACAATTGTTTATGGCAGGCTTTTTGGCCGAGCTCATTTCACGTAACGGGAGCGAACGTAACAATTATAAGATCGAGAAAAGACTATAATTGAAATCCAAAGGACTCGTTATTCGGGGATATGGACGGACTCGGTATGAATATTTGCAGCAAATATTTTGGACGTTTCATTTATGCAACCCTGCGGTGCTTGTTTGCGGCAGCCTTCTTTACTGCGCCACAACCGGTCTTGTCACAGGCAAAGGGTGATTCCGTTTATCTGCAATTGAAGCAGGCCATCGTCCAAAAATCCCAGTTTACGAAACGAAAAGAAGAACGCATCGCCAAGCTCAAAGAATCGAAAGGTAGTTTGACTTTGCGGCAGGAATACGATTTCAATAACCGGTTGATTTCAGAATACCGGAAATTTAAGCTTGATTCGGCCATTGCGTACGCAAACAAAAACATTCGGATTGCTGGCTTGCTGGGAAACGACAATCTGCGCATTCCGGTGCAAATCCAAATGGTCCCTCTTTATTCGTCCTCGGGCCTGTTTCGGGAGGCAGAGGCAATTCTTTCCCAAATAAACAGTGCCCGTCTGTCCATCGATTTGTTGCCCGATTACTACGAGGCGTACAGCCAGTTTTTTGCACATTACGCCGCTAACCATAATCTTGACGGTTACAGGAAGCAGGTTGAGGCTTACCGTGACTCTTTGTTGGCGGTGCTCGATCCCACTTCGTTCAGGTACCGGATCAACGTGGCCGAATACAACGTGATTTTGGGCCGAGCGGACGAGGCTGAACGTGATTTGCTTAAGTTGCTGGCCATTGAAAATGACGGCACGCCCAACCATGCCATGATCACTTATCTTTTGGCAAATGCATACTTCAAAAAAGGGCAATTCGAATTGGCCAAAAGATATTTTACCCTTTCGGCGATTGCCGATATCCATAACTGCATTAAAGACAATGCGTCCGTTCGTATTCTGGCGATGATGTATTTCGGAGCGGGTGACATTGACAATGCCTATCTCTGTACCAAATCGGCCATTGAAGATGCGGTATTTTGCAATGCCCAGTTTCGCACGTTGCTCATGTCCGAAGTGTACAACATTATCAATGCGGCCTATTTGGACAAGGAGGCCAAGCGTAAAAGCCAACTGCAACTTTACCTGGGGCTGATCAGTACATTGGCGGTTTTTCTGACGTTGGCCATTGTGTTGGTCTATAGGCAAATGAATCGGTTGGCGCGTATTCGTGAAGAATTATCGCAGACTACCGAACGGCTTGCACAATTGAACGAAGATATCAGCCGGGCCAATGCACAGTTACAGGAACGCAATGTCCAGCTTTCCGAGTCAAACCATATCAAGGAGGAGTACATTGCCCAGTTTTTTGATCTTTGCTCCACATACATCAACAAATTAGAGCGTTATCGCGTGTCGTTGAACAAAAAGGCTATTTCCAACCAGCATGACGAACTTTTTAAAATGTTGAAATCGACCACCCTTGTCGATGATGAGCTGGAAGAGCTGTACCGCATTTTCGACAATATTTTCCTTAACCTTTACCCTACGTTTGTGGGCGAATTTAACCATCTGCTTGCGAAGGATGAACAAGTGGTGCTTAAACCCGGTGAATTGCTTAACACAGAGTTGCGAATTTTTGCATTGATACGTCTTGGGATTACCGACAGCGTAAAAATTGCTGCATTTCTCCGGTATTCCCTCAGCGCCATTTATAACTACCGTACAAGGGCGCGAAACAAGGCCGCCGTATCGCGGGGCGAGTTCGAGCAGATGGTGATGAAGATTGGTTCAATGCCGTCGAATGGGAAATAAACGATTTTAATCCAACTACTTTTTTGAAAGGCTATAATTGGTTAATGTGCTTATAATTATCATTTTAATTTCATTGTCCGGCTACTTTTCCATCCTATAAATCACAGGTACCTTCCGTTTCGATAGCTTTGACCTTGTGCTGGCCGGGACACGCGGTTCCATGTGCCGGTAAAGCTGCAATACATGTAGTTGGCACAGTAAAGCAATAACCATTAATCATTACCGCTTTATGAAAAAAATTTTGTCTTCGTTGTTTTTGGCAGCTATGCTGGCCATCGGCCTGAAGGCCCAAATCCCCGACGATTTACAGATGGAAAAATTCATCACCCGACTGATGGGACAAATGACGTTGGAAGAAAAAATCGGGCAGTTGAATCTTCCCAGTGACGGTGATATCATTACCGGTTTGGCCGAGAACAGCCATATTGCCGATAAAATCCGCAAAGGACAGGTAGGAGGGATGTTCAACATCAAAGGTGTGGCCAAAATCAGGGAAATACAGCGTGTTGCCGTGGAGGAAAGCCGTTTGAAAATTCCGTTGCTTTTTGGCATGGATGTTATTCACGGATATGAAACCGTTTTTCCCATTCCACTGGGATTGGCGTGTTCATGGAACATGGAAGCTGTTGAACAATCGGCGCGTATTGCCGCCATTGAAGCCAGCGCCGACGGAATTTGCTGGACTTTCAGTCCCATGGTCGATATTTCCAGGGATCCGAGATGGGGACGTATATCCGAAGGTAGCGGCGAGGATCCTTTTTTGGGCGGCGAAATTGCAAAGGCCATGGTACGGGGTTACCAGGGCAAAGAAAACAACTTTGCATCGGACACACAGATCCTTTCATGTGTCAAGCATTTTGCGCTGTACGGTGCGGCAGAAGGAGGAAGGGATTACAATACGGTGGACATGAGCCCGTTCAGGATGTACAACGATTACTTGTATCCGTATAAGGCAGCGGTTGAAGAAGGGGCGGCCAGCGTAATGGCTTCGTTCAATGTCATTAACGGGATGCCTTCGCATGGCAACAAATGGCTTTTGACCGATGTATTGCGGGAGCAGTGGAAATTCAAAGGATTTACGGTGGCCGATTATGGAGGAGTGGCGGAAATGACAAGCCACGGACTGGGCGATTTGCAGACAGTGTCGGCTTTGGCACTCAATGCAGGGTTGGATATGGACATGGTCAGCGAGGGCTTTGTGAAAACATTGACAAAGTCGCTGGCCAACGGTGATGTCAATGAAGCACAGATTAACACAGCCTGTCGCAGGATATTGGAAGCGAAATACAGGTTGGGCTTATTTGCCGATCCTTATAAATATTGCGATACGAAAAGGCCTTTAAAAGACCTTTATACCTCGGCGCATCGTGCCGTGGCCCGTCGGATTGCGGCCGAAAGTTTTGTGCTCTTAAAAAACGAGGACAATGCGCTTCCGTTATCAAAATCACAAACCATTGCCGTGGTAGGCCCATTGGCCAATACCCGTTCAAACATGGTGGGGACATGGAGCGTGGCTGCTGATCTGAAGAAACCTGCCACATTGATAGAAGGGATAAAATCCGTTGCCGGTCCCGACGCAACGATCCTTTATGCCAAGGGGTGCAACCTGGCCGACGATCCTGTGCTGGAAACCAATTCGACCGTGTTTGGGCGTGACTTGGAACGTGACGATCGTACCTGGCAGGAACTCAGGGACGAAGCACTGGCCATTGCCCGGAAGGCCGATGTGATCGTGGCTGCCATGGGCGAAGCCTCCGAAATGAGCGGAGAATCAAGTAGTCGGGCCGACATTGGTATCCCCGATGCACAAAAGCGCTTACTGGCCGAGCTCCTGAAGACGGGCAAGCCGGTGGTATTGCTTTTGTTTACAGGCCGTCCGCTGACATTGGTGTGGGAAGACGCAAATGTCCCGGCCATCCTCAATGTATGGTTTGGCGGGAGCGAGGCAGCCTATGCCATCGGCGATGTGTTGTTTGGCGACACGAATCCGGGCGGAAAGCTTGTCGTAACGTTTCCCCGCAGCGTAGGGCAAATCCCGCTGTACTATAACCACTACAACACGGGCCGGCCGGCGTCCGACCATGGATTCCAAAAATTTCGCAGCAATTACCTCGATGAGAGAAACGCCCCGTTGTATCCTTTTGGTTACGGATTGGCTTACACGCAGTTTCAATACGGCAATGTCCATCTGAGTTCGGATCACTTGCTGTCCGGCGGGCAAATAACTGCCTCGCTGACGGTCACCAATACCGGTACCCGCGGGGGAACCGAAGTGGTGCAACTGTACATCAGGGATTTGGTTGGCAGCGTAACCCGACCGGTCAAGGAACTGAAAGGTTTTGAAAAAGTACATTTGAAGGCGGGAGAGTCAAAGACGGTCACGTTCGCCATTACACCCGATGTGCTCAGATTTTATAACGCAAAGCTGGAATATGTTATCGAACCGGGTGAATTTCAGGTAATGATTGGCGGGAACAGCCGTGATACAAAACAGGCAAAATTTACTTTTGGCCAGAAGTAAAGCCGTTGAAATTGCGATGAGAGGTGTTTTTGCCGTAACAAGGTACTCGCAGAACTTTTTTGGCAAAAATGACATACCGCTTCTGTTTCTCCGAAAGGAGTAGTTGATTTTACTTTGTATGAGATTTATTATATTGTTTTTCAGGTGTTTGATTGCGATTAAAATAACAATGTTCAACCTTTGATTAACTTATGTGACAATGAACAAACTATTGAAATTTATGGTTGTTCTGTTTTTCATCTGCACGTTGGGTGCAGGTGCACAGAACCAGATTCCGGTCTATCTCGATGGGTCCAAGCCTATCAGTGTTCGTGTGGAAGACGCGCTCTCGCGCATGACGGTCGAAGAGAAAGTCGCTATGTGCCATGCGCAATCCAAATTCAGTTCGAGAGGCGTACCTCGTTTGGGTATTCCCGATAACTGGATGACCGATGGTCCCCACGGTATCCGTCCGGAGGTATTGTGGGACGAATGGTCACAGGCCGGATGGACCAACGATTCGTGCATCGCTTTTCCTGCATTGACCTGTTTGGCTGCCACATGGAATCCCGATATGTCGCTTTTGTACGGCAAATCCATTGGCGAAGAGGCCCGTTACCGTAATAAAAATGTGCTTCTGGGCCCCGGGGTCAACATTTACCGTACGCCGCTCAACGGCCGTAACTTCGAGTACATGGGCGAGGATCCTTTCCTTGCTTCCCGGATGGTGGTGCCTTACATCAGGGGAGTTCAGCAAAACGGTGTGGCCACATGTGTGAAACACTTTGCGGTCAACAATCAGGAAACCGACCGCCACGGCGTGGACGTGGTTGTCGACGACCGTGCCCTCTATGAAATCTATCTGCCTGCATTCAAAGCTGCCGTGCAGGAAGGCGGGACATGGGCCATTATGGGATCGTATAATAAATACAAAGGCCAGCACAACTGCCACAATCAATACCTTTTGAACGATATACTCCGTAAAGAATGGGGCTTTGAAGGTGTGGTCGTGGCCGACTGGGGCGGGGTGCACGACACCCGCGAGGCCATATCCAACGGGTTGGACATGGAGTTTGGCACCTGGACCGACGGTTTGACGTGGGGCAAAAGCAATGCGTACGATAACTATTTTCTGGCTGCGCCATATTTGTCGCTGATCAGGTCGGGTGAGGTAGGTACCAAGGAGTTGGATGAGAAAGTACGTCGCATCCTTCGCCTTGCTTTCCTCACCAACATGGACCGGAACAGGCCTTACGGGTCGTTCGGTACACAGGAGCATGCCATGGCGGGGCGTAAAATAGCCCAGGAGGGCATCGTGTTGCTCCAAAACAAAAATGGCATATTGCCCATCGATTTGAATAAAACGAAAAAGATCGCCGTAATCGGTGAAAACGCCATTAAAATGATGACTGTGGGAGGTGGCAGTTCGTCATTGAAAGCCAAATACGAAGTTTCCCCCCTCGACGGATTGAAAAAACGTGTGGGCTCGCAGGCCGAAGTCATCTATGCACGTGGTTACGTGGGCGATGCATCGGGCAGTTACAACGGAGTGGTTACGGGACAGGATTTATCCGAAAACCGTCCTGCTGACGTATTGGTGGCCGAAGCGCTTGAGGCAGCCAAAGGTGCCGACTATGTGATATTTTTCGGCGGATTGAACAAAAGCCACAATCAGGACAGTGAAGGTGCTGACCGTTTAGGGCTGGAATTACCTTACGACCAGGATAAACTGATTTCGGAATTGGCAAAAGTAAATCCCAACTTCGTGGTTGTTAACATTTCGGGCAACGCCGTGGCCATGCCTTGGGTGAACGAGGTTCCCGCCATTGTACAGGGATGGTTTTTGGGAACTGAGACAGGCAATGCCATTGCGTCGGTACTGGTGGGCGATGTAAATCCTTCCGGAAAATTGCCATTTACTTTTCCCGTTAAATTGACCGATAATTCGGCGCACTCGATAGGCGAATTTCCTGGAAGCAACGGAAAGATCAATTACACCGAAAGCATTTTTGTTGGCTATCGTTGGCACGATAAGCAAAAGATCAAACCTCTTTTTCCTTTTGGCCACGGATTGAGTTATACCACTTTTGAATATGGTAAACTCTCGGCCGATAAAAAGGAAGTGTCGCCGTCCGATAAAATAACTTTCTCCGTTAACATCAAAAACACAGGTAGCCGAGAAGGCTCCGAAGTGGTGCAATTGTACATTCGTGACGTGAAATCGTCGGTGCCCCGGCCGGTAAAAGAACTGAAGGGATTTGAAAAGGTCACGCTCAAGCCGGGTGAAGAAAAAACAGTGTCGATCACTGCCGATAAAGCCGCATTGAGCTATTTCGATGCCGATAAGCACGATTGGGTGGCTGAAACGGGCGATTTTGAAGCCATCGTTGGTTCGTCGTCAACGGATGTGAAAAGCAAAGTCGCGTTTAAACTGAAATAAACACTTTCCCACAAAGCCACCAAGAACACAGAGGCAAGACTTTGTGGCCTTCGTGGCTTTGTGGGAAAAAAACTTATTTCCCCCTCTGTCCGCGTACTTCTTTTATCATACCCATTACCTTTTTATCAATGGGGAACGTCATCGTTTCCGCATCAACATCCTGCGGGGCAATCCATTGGAACGATATGGATCCTTCGGGTGCGCGGGGCGGAAGGGGGCCATTGTCCCTGTTGAACTTGCCGGGGTCGATGAATTTTGCCCTGTAATAAATACTGATCAACTGGGTGTCGTCAAAATAGAGGGCGGGTTGAAAATAATCGGTGGTATAAAAATGTTCCGTTACCTCTATTTCTTGCCCGAATTCTTCCATTGCTTCCCGCTTCAGGCAATCAATGGTTCCTTCGCCGTACTCGAGCCCGCCGCCCGGAAACTTGGTCATGAACGTGCCCAGCATATGTTCGTGCGACAGCAATACTTCGCCCTGTTCGTTGAACATGATGGCGTACACACGAATGTTAAACCGTTTGTTCTCCATTTTTGCATGTTAAAGGGTAAAGAAAAAGGCCGGCATTCACGCCAGATGTAAACCGCGGGAAAGATTAATCAATTGATCGCCGGCCTTTTATGTGTTCTCGATGGTCGATTCGACAAAGTTAACAATCAATTCGAACTCCGACGGGTGGAACCATGCGGTTTGTGCATCGCGCCTGAACCATGATAGCTGGCGTTTGGCATATCGTCGCGAGTTGCGTTTGATCAGTTCGGTGGCCTCGCCAAGCGTGGTGTTGCCGTCCAAATAGTCGAAAATCTCTTTGTAGCCCACCGTATTCAGCGAATTAAGACTTTTGAGGTGGTAAAGGTTCTTTGCCTCTTCTATCAGACCCTCTTCGATCATCATGTCCACCCGTTGGTTAATGCGGTTGTAGAGATCTTCACGCTCCATGTCCAGCCCGATCTTGACGATGCTGAACGGACGCTGGCGTTTGGTGTGGGTGCGTAATCCACTGTACGGACGTCCGGTCATCAGGCATATTTCCACGGCATGGATGATGCGTTTTTCGTTTTTCAGGTCGATGATGCCGTAAAATTCAGGATCGAGTTGTTTGAGTAATCGCCGGATGGGGTCAATGCCCTCGGTCCGGTATTGTTTGATCAGGTTGTTACGGAGCTCCTGATCGATGGTCGGTATCTCATCGATGCCGTTGCACAGGGCGTCGATGTACATCATCGATCCTCCTGTCAATATCAACGGGTTGTAGACGGGGAACAACCCATTGGCGAGCTCCAGTACATCTTGCTCGAATTGCCACGCGCTATAATAATCGGAAATGGAATGGCTGCCGATTAAATAATGTTTGGCCCTGGCCAGTTGGCCCGGAGTGGGTTTGGCCGTGCCAATGTTCAGTTCCCTGAATATTTGTCTGGAATCGCCGGAAATGATTACCGAGTCAAAATGCTGGGCCAGCCGGATGGCGAGGTCTGTTTTTCCGATGCCGGTTGGTCCAACCAGCACGATAAGCCAATGTGATGTATTTATTTTAGGGGCGGGGGTACGCGAATCAGCCAAAGGAAAATGGTTTCTGTTAATATTCGTCTTTGTAAATGTCCAGTCCCAGATCTTCAAGATCCGATTCATCTTCAAAGCTGTCGTGGTTTGAAAAGAAATCGTCCAATTCTTCTTCTGTTTCAAACTCGTCGTTGAACGACGCATCGTCGGCCATCATTCCGTCCATTTCGATCTGGGTGGGCGGATTGCCTATGGTCCTATCGCAAACAGGGTCGTCGAGCATGCCTTCTTCAAAGCCGCAAACCTCCATGAAAAAGGCCCTCTCGTTAAAAAAGTCAAACACGTACAACAGCCTTTGCTTCACGCTTTGGATATAATCGGCAATCATCGCTTTCTCCATCACTACCAGATTGGGGTTTTCCGTGTCCATCATGTCCAGCAGCGTAATCTCCGTTTCTTTGTTCCATTGATGGTCCGTGGAGAAGAACGATGCCATTTGTGATGGATCATATCCTAGCTTTTCCTGGATAAACTGGTGCAAGGTCAAAAAAGTGTCGGTGCTATCCACAGAGATCTCCATCACAAAATCATCCACTTCACTTGATATCAACCGGAATTTATAAATCATGTCAATCAGGTGTTTTAATTCGGGCGCAAAAATAACAATTCAACGGGCAATGCGCAAAAAGTGCCGGAAAGGAACCACCACGGGGCACGATGCGTTACACTTTTGCATGTCCGGCCGATGAAAAACAAATTTTGGCAATGATGGTTTTAAATCGTTTCCTTTTATTTGCACCGTTGCATCAAAATACAAAATTTTAATGGATATTTGAGGTACGGGTAAATGTTTTTCAATGTTCCCGATACATTTTGATTATAACAAGGAAAGCGGATATTCAACTCCCAAAACCGATAAATCAATGAAACCAATTTCATGGGTGGCCATGGTTCTCGCCGCAGGCATTGTTGTGGCTTCATGCGGCGGACCGTCGGGACAAAAAGCAGGCACGGCGGCCAGTAGCCAGCATTACGATGCCGAGAACGGCAGGAACGTTTATGTCAAACATTGTCAGGTGTGCCATCAGGCCCAGGGGCAGGGAGTGCCAAAAATGTTTCCGCCGTTGACGGAGAACCCAAGGCTTCGCGAAAATGCCAATGTGCTCATTGATGTGCTTTTAAACGGTATGAGCGGTGAAATTGTGGTAAACGGTGAAGTGTATAACGGCATCATGTCACCTTACCGCAATCTTTCGGACAAAGAAATTGCCGATGTCCTCAACTATATCCGCTTCGGACTTAACGGATACGGGATAGATGCCGTATTGCCCGAGGCGGTAGCGGATTTAAGGAAAAAGAACTGAAGGATGTTGCTCGTGCAATGACGGTTTTGTACAACTAGGCGGCATCGGTCAAATCATTGTTTTTCGATGTGAATTAATGGAGGCGGTAAAAAAGTTCGGCAACGGCATAATTTCTTAGCTTTGCGAATTCATTTTTTTGACATCCTCCATAAAATTTTATCAATGGCTAACGGATATACCACACGGGTGTTGCACACGCCACTGCCCAAAAATGATGCTTACGGGTCGTTACACATGCCTGTTTACGATGGCGTGGGTTTCGAGTTTGGAACGGCTTCCGAAATGGAAGAGGTCTTTAGCGGGCGAAAAATGGGGCATGCATATGCACGCACTTCAAATCCCACTGTCGATTATTTTGAGCGCAAACTGAAAAACGTGACCGATTCGCACGCCGTATTGGCCATGGCATCAGGTATGGCGGCCATTTCATCGGCCATTTTCTCATTGGTGGAAAACGGGGGAAATATCATTTCATCCAACCATTTGTTCGGCCATACATACGCATTGTTTCGTAATACGCTGGCGTCGATGGGCATTGAAGTCCATTTTGCCGATGTGGCCGATACGGATGCTTTGGAAGCTGTACGTGACGAACATACGCGGGCGGTATTTTTCGAGACCATTACCAACCCGCAACTTGAGATTGTGGATATAACCAAACTGGCAGATTGGGCGCACGGGCACGGCATTGCATTGGTGGCCGATAGCACTACCACGCCGCCTTACGTGTTCAACTCCAAACTTTTCGGTGTCGATGTCGAAGTAATGTCGGCCACCAAGTTCATATCGGGCGGAGCCACTACTTTTGGCGGCGCCATTGTAGACAACGGATTATTTGACTGGCGAAAGCTGCCGGCCCTTGAAAAATGGGGGAACCAATTTGGAAAGGATGCGTTTATTGCCCGCCTGCGAAAAGAGATCTTCCGCCATTTGGGAGGGTCCATGACTGCACATACGGCACATTACATGAACCTTGGGCTTGATATTTTGGCCCTCAGGGTCGACAAATGCGTGGATAACACAAGAGCTCTGGCCGAATCCATGGCCCGGAACCCGTTGATCAAAGCGGTCAATTACCCAAGTTTGCCGTCGAATCCCGGTTTTCGATTGGCACAATCGCAGTTCAACGGAAAGCCGGGTGCCATCCTTACGTTTGATCTGGAAAGCGAAGAAGCCTGTTTCCGGTTTATGGACAAGCTAAAGGTCATCCGTCGGGCTACAAACCTTAACGATAACAAATCGCTCATCATTCATCCGTACAGCACCATTTATGCCGAATTTACGCCGCAGGAGCGTTTGGGCATGGGGGTAATGCCCTCCATGATGCGACTGTCGGTGGGCATTGAAGATGTGGCCGATTTGGTGGCCGATATCCAACAAGCGTTGTCGTGACGATTGAAAAACTCATATCGCTCTTGTGCCTGTTCCTGTTTGGGAATGGGCTTTTTGTTTTAAAAGGACAATCGATCGTTTTAGCGCCCGATTCTTCCGGTGTGTTTGGAAAAATGGTGGCGTGGGGCGAAACGGTGCTCGATGCTTTCAGTGTTGAAAAAGGGCGTCACTCACTGGCCGTTTATCCGGCGGCAGGTTATACGCCACGTACAGGCATTGAGTTCGGGGTGATGCCCATTTGGCGGATCGATCCAATGCAGAGGGAAGGATCTGTATATTATCGCCCGACGACGTTGACTTCGAATCTATTAGTGTCAACCACCGGGATGTACGAAGCCGATTTTGAGATAGATGCTTTTACTGCCAGCGGGTTCCGGTTTTCTTCGAAGCTGCAGTGGCTTTTCTTGCCCGATAAGTTTTACGGTGTTGGAAACCACCACGCTTCCACTTTGCCGTTCGAGTTTGATGCTACCAGGATCCAGTTCTCCGGCATGGTGGCCAAGGCATTGGTCGATGAATGGTTCGTTGGGCTTTCGTACGATTTTGGAAAGTATAGCCACCGCCCCCGGATCCCAAATTCCCAACGTGCAGAAATAGAAGGAAGTGCGGGCGGTTGGGCAAACCAGGTTGGCCCGTTGTGGGTTTACGACACACGCAACAACGCCACGTATCCGCAAAAGGGGTGGTTGGTACAAGCTTCGGGAGTGTTTTCGCGCGGTTGGATGGGAAGCGGTTTCAATTACGGTCAGACCATGGCCGATGCCCGCGTTTACCAGCAGTTGGGACGCATGGTACTGGCAAGCCAATTCCAGGTAACGGTAAGTGACGGCCAGATCCCCTTCTTCAAAATGCCGGCGTTGGGCGGGAAACGCGCTTTACGTGGCATTCCGCATCCCAATAAATACATTGGCCGGCACATGTGGTTGGTTCAGGGTGAACTGAGACGCGACGTATGGTGGCGATTTGGTGCTGTGGTATTTGCGGGGGCAGGTGAATCGTTTGGCAATTCAGGGGAAATGTTCTCATACATTAAATATACAGCTGGGGCAGGGATACGTTTTAAAGCACTTCCGGCAGAGAACCTTAACTTCCGTATTGATTACGGGATAGCTTCCGGCGGGGACCATGCCGTTTATTTCACGCTTCGCGAAGCTTTTTAGCGAATAAAGAACTACATCCCCTCAATTGGGGTGTTGCCGTTTCACGGCCGTGTACGCTTCGTTCCCGTTGTTTTACGGCCCGGCCAATGTGAAATTTCCCGTAAAACCTATTTTTTGTATATGAATTACGATCCAACGCTTTGAATTTATTCAAAGCGTTCGTTTTCATTATGTTGTATTCATTTTGAAGGTTGTGATAGATAAATCATTTTAAAAAGGTATGAAAAATAGGGATTCGGAAATTTGGAAACATGAAAGCATGCATTACATTTGTTCAAAAATCATACGGAAATGATTAGGTTTTCAAACAGAGTGAAATATGGTGTTCAGTTCCTGTTGTTCCTGAGCATCGATGATGAAGAATTCACGGGCATCCAGCGAGCGGCCATCTCGTGCGATATACCACAGAAATTCCTTGAAGCTATTGCAGTTGACCTGAAAAAAAGTGGCATGTTGGAAGTGAAGCGTGGTGCTGGTGGTGGATACCGTTTGAACAAAGATCCCAAGGAGATTTTGTTGTCGGACGTGGTAACTGCACTGGAGGGGATAGATATTAAATCCGATTCGAAAAGTGGGGATTTGATCCTGCAAGTGGTCGAGAAAACGTTGGGTGATGCCGTTGACGGTTTTTGGGAGGTGATGCGGAGTGTATCGCTCTATCAAATCCAGAAACATTATTCCGAAAGTGCCGATAAATTAATGTATTACATATAATAATCAAAGACAATTATGGCAAGAATTGCAAACAACATTACAGAGTTGGTAGGCCGTACGCCTCTTGTAAAGATCAACAAACTTGTTCCGGGCGAAAGTGCCGAACTGGTCGCGAAGCTTGAGTTTTTTAACCCTGCCGGATCGGTAAAAGACCGTATCGCGCTCAACATGATCCAGGATGCCGAGCAAAAAGGCCTGTTGGATAAAGACACCGTTATTGTGGAGCCAACAAGTGGTAATACCGGGGTGGGCTTGGCTTTTGTGGCTGCGGTGAAAGGCTATAAGCTTATCTTGACCATGCCCGAAAGCATGAGCATCGAGCGTAGAAAGCTGCTCAAGAAATTTGGTGCCGAATTGGTGTTGACGCCTGCCGAAAAGGGAATGAGGGGTGCCATTGAAAAAGCGACCGAAATCGCATCGGAGAATCCGAAATCGTTCATTCCGCAACAGTTTAAGAATGTGGCCAATCCCGCCGTCCACCGTCTTACCACGGCAACTGAAATCTGGGATGACACCGATGGGAAAGTCGACTTTTTTGTATCGGGTATAGGCACCGGGGGCACCATTACCGGCGTGGGAGAAGTATTAAAAGAGCGTAACCCCAACGTAAAGATCATTGCTGTTGAGCCCGATGCAAGTCCCGTTTTGTCGGGCGGTCAGCCTGGACCACACAAAATACAGGGCATTGGCGCAGGTTTCGTTCCCGATGTGCTGAACACAAAAGTGTTTGATGAAATAATTCGCGTGAAGAACGACGATGCCATTGAAACAGCCCATCAGGCCGCGACCGAAGAAGGTCTTTTGTGCGGCTATTCATCGGGCGCCGCGTTGTGGGCTGCCATTCAGGTCGCTAACCGTCCCGAAAACAAAGGCAAGCGCGTGGTGGTGATTTTACCTGATACCGGCGAACGTTATTTGAGCACCTTTAACATCGACTGACATTGAACCGATGGCTGAAGGGTTAAAAGTGTGTTCATTGGGCATACAGAAATAAAAGAGAGAGTCCTTCTCTCTCTTTTTTTAACCTCAATTCTGTAAAAACGATAGGAAAAGTAAATAGTTGGCGTGCGGAGTTTCCATGCTTCACGTCAAACCAATTTTGAATGAGAAATATGTCAGACAACCAGTTGTTTAGCCCTGAATTGCGAGGCCAGTTGCAAGAGGTGCTGTCGAATCTCAACCGCGAACAGTTGTTGTGGCTGGGAGGGTATATTTCGGCGGCCATTGATTTTGCGCCTGTTGCCACAGCCGTTCCTGCAGCCCAGGCACAGCCCAAAGCTATGTCACAGGCAACCGATGCCGTGCATGTGCCCGGTTCAAAATCGTTGACGGTATTGTACGGATCGCATTCGGGGAACTCGCAAAGAGTGGCCATTGCAGCGAACCAGGAAGCCGAAAGGCTTGGTATCCGGAGCAAGTTGCTGAGCATGGAAGATTACAACGTGCGGTTCCTTAAGGACGAAGAGCAGTTGCTGATCGTGGTATCGACCCATGGAGAGGGAGAACCTCCGGTAGTGGCCCAGGAACTGTACGGACTGTTGTCGGGCAGAAAAGCGCCTAATCTGCAGGATAAGCCGTTTGCGGTCATTGCTTTGGGCGACAGTTCATACAAGAAGTTCTGCCAGACAGGGATCGATTTTCACGAATTCCTGAAACGGCAGGGGGCAACCCCACTGGCCGATGTCGCCACCCTGGACGTGGATTTCAGCAACGAACTGCCCAAACTCATTCCTTCGGTGGTGAAACTGTTTGCGGGAACATCTGTTGCCTCCGGCACATCGACAAGAACGGCCGGTAATACAGCCCCCTCCGTACAGGTTGCCGATGTGTTGGTAGAAGTACCGGTTACCGAAAAGGTACCGCTCAATGGCCGTGGCTCCGAAAAAGAGACGTGGCATATCGAGCTTTCGACCGATAAGACGGGCCTTGTCTACCAACCGGGCGACGCGCTTGAAGTGTATGCCAGTAACAGCCCGCAACTGGTTAAACGCATTGCAGATCAGTTGGGGCTACCGTTGGACGAGTTGGTGGAAGTAGATGCCCACCAGGTGTCATTGCGCGAAGCATTGACGCATTATTACGAATTAACCGTGGTAACGGCCCCCGTACTGAAAAAATACGCGGCGTTGTTACCAAACGGTGACCTGAAAGATGTTTTGTGCAACAGCGATGCACAGGAAAATTTTCTTCGCGGAACCGATGTGCTGGATTTAGTGGCCAAATATCCGGTGAAGCTCACGGCCGACCAGCTGATAGGCATCCTGCGAAAACTTCCCCCCCGTTTGTACTCCATTTCGTCGAGCCCGGCCGAGGTCGGTAAAGAGATACACATTACGGTCGGTGCCGTGCGTTACGAAAAGGATGAACGTTTGCGCGAAGGGGTGGCATCCACTTATTTGGCCGACCGTTTGGAGGACGATGAAAACCTGAAAGTGAAGATCCGTCCCAACAACCAGTTCCGCTTACCAGTCAATGGCGATGTGCCGGTCATCATGGTGGGGGCAGGTACGGGCATTGCGCCCTTCAGGGCCTTTATTCAGCACAGGGGCGCTGAAGCGGCCATGGGGAAAAACTGGCTGGTGTTTGGCGACCAGCATTTTACCACCGACTTTCTTTATCAGGCCGAGTGGCTCCGGTACCGGAAAGCCGGCCTGTTGACCAAGCTGGACGTCGCTTTCTCGCGCGATCAGGAAGAGAAGATCTACGTGCAGCATCGCCTTAAAGAAAACGGCAAGGAGCTGTACGAATGGATCCTGGCCGGTGCCCACTTTTACGTGTGCGGCGACATGAAACGCATGGCCCGCGATGTGAAGAATGCATTTCTGGACGTGCTCCAGATCGAAGGAAAGATGAGCCGCGAAGATGCCGAAACCTATTTGGCCCGATTGAAAAAGGACGGACGTTACCAGGAGGACGTGTATTGAATAAAGTGGTCGGTAATTAATTGGTTTTTAGTGGTTGGTGATTGTTTCGTGAACTGTCACTGAGCCTTTAACCGCTAAAAACAACCACTGTAAATTAGCCCCTAAAGACAAACCACTGTAAACAAAGAAACATGTCACAGTTACCACAGCCCACCGATTGGAAACCATCGCCGGTGGAGCACATCAAAATAAACAGCAACTATTTGCGCGGCACCATTGTGGAAAGTTTGGCCGATAACGCCACGGGAGCCATTTCGCCCGATGACACACAGCTGATCAAGTTCCACGGGAGCTATCAACAAACCGATCGCGATTTGGATGCCGAACGTAAAAAGCAGAAACTTGAACCGCTTTACAGCTTTATGATCCGGGCACGTGTTCCCGCCGGAATTGCCACGCCCGACCAATGGCTGGTGTTCGACCGTTTGGCCGACCAATATGGCAGCGGAACGTTGAAACTGACCACCCGTCAGGCTTTTCAGTGGCACGGCATTTTAAAACGCAGCCTTAAAAAGACCATGCAGGGTATCAACACCACGCTGATCGATACCATCGCAGCGTGCGGCGATGTAAACCGCAACGTCATGGCCACGTCCAACGAAGGTCTGTCGCCTTTGGTTCCCGAAGTGGCAGCCTTTGCCAAAACCATTAGCGACCATTTATTGCCACGTACCACGGCTTACCACGAAATTTGGCTGGATAACAAGCTATTGGGCGATGGCGAGCACGACGAGGAACCCATTTATGGAAAGACTTATTTACCGCGTAAGTTTAAAATTGCGCTGGCCATTCCCCCCTACAACGACACGGATGTGTTTGCCAACGACGTTGGTCTCATTGCCATTGGCGAGGGTGATAAGTTGTTGGGATACAACGTGGCTGTGGGGGGTGGTCTGGGAATGACCTTTGGCATGGAAAGCACCTATCCGCGGCTGGCCGATGTGATCGGCTTTGTTCCCAAAGCCGATACGCTGAAAGTAGTGGAAGAGATCGTGAAGATCCAGCGCGACTATGGCAACCGCGAGAATCGTAAACTGTCGAGGTTTAAATACACCATTGACCGCCTTGGTACCGAAGTGTTCAGGCAGTTACTTGAAGAACGCAGCGGCATCAGGCTGGAACCTGTTCGTCCTTTCCAATTCAGGCAGAACGGCGATGCGTTCGGATGGTTGAAGGCCGCCAGCAACCGATGGTACCTTGGTCTGTTTGTCGAACACGGACGCGTAAAGGATGCGGGCAGCTACAAACTGAAAAGCGCCCTTCGGGAACTGGCACGCATCAAAGTGTGCGATTTCAGGCTTACAGGTAACCAGGGACTGGTGCTGGGCCGCATTGAGGAGTTGGATAAGCCGCGCGTGGAGAAAGTTTTAACAAAGTACAACGTGTACCCCAGCGACAAAATATCGGGCATGCGTAAAAATGCCATTGCCTGCGTGGCCCTGAACACCTGCACTTTGGCTTTTGCCGAAGCCGAACGTTACCTGCCCACATTGGTCGGTAAAATAGAATCGATTCTGGCCGAGTGCGATCTGACCAACGAAGACATTCTGATACGGATGACAGGATGTCCCAACGGCTGCGGACGTCCGTTTCTGGGCGAGATCGGGTTGGTGGGGCGTGCCATCGGCAAATACAACCTTTATCTGGGCGCCGGTTTTCGGGCGAACGGCTCAACACTCTTTACAAAGAAATGCTTGACGAGGAAGCCATCCTCAAAGAACTTTCCGTCATCATCCCCCAATACGCCGATGAACGGGATACGGGAGAGAAATTCGGCGATTTTGTCATCCGTAAAGGAATTGTCAAGGCCAGGCCACAGGTAAAAGTGCTGTAAAAAAGATGGATTAAGGCCTAGTTGCCAGCGTTGGAATAAGCTAACCACTAAACAAACCACTCACCACATCCTCCGCATGAACAGTTTCTTGCCCATATGCATCGATGTAAGCCAAACCGAAATATTGATTGTGGGAGGTGGGCGTGTAGCTCTCAAAAAACTGGAAGGGCTGGAACGTTACTCCCGGAAAATAAAGGTCGTGTCGCCCGAAATTTGCCAGGGGATCAGATCACGCACGTGGGTCAACCTTCACGAAAAGCCTTATTCTTCCGACGATTTAGAGGGGCACTTTCTTGTGTTCGCCGCGACGGACAACGAGGTGATAAACCGTACTGTGCTGGAAGATGGCAAAGCGTTGGGATGTTTGGTGAACGTGGTGGACGATCCGGCCGTGAGCGGATTTGTGTCACCGGCCATCTATAAGCACAGCCATATGTCGGTGGCGGTGAGTTCGAACGGACAAAATGTGCTGGAAACGGTAAGGTGGCGGAACGAGATTAAAAAGTTGATTGAAGATGGTGCAATTGGTTCGATATGATAAGCATACGCCTTTGGCCGAACGTGAACGGTTGATTGCCCAATACGGACAGGGGCCGTTCTATGGCGTGAAGCTACAAACCTGTAACCGGCTGGAACTCTATTCGGGCCAGGGTAGTGTGTTGTCCGGCGATGTAGAGCATCTGTTCCGTGTAGTGGCAGGTCTGGAATCAGGTCTGGTGGGCGATTCGTCCATCCAGGGACAGGTCAAACGGGCCTATGCCGAGAGTACCGGACGGCACAATTTAAGCCCGTCGTTGCACAAACTTTTCCAGACGGCATTGTTTGTGGGTAAGCGCGTTCGTACCGAAACGGGTATTTCGCGTGGGGCGGTGTCGCACAGCCAAACGGTTTACCGGTTATTGCACGAATTGATGCCATCCTTCCGAGGGGCGCGCATCACCCTTATCGGCGTGCATCACATCAATGAGAACATTGTGCGTTATTTGGTAAAGAACGGAGCGTCGTCCATCTTTGTGGCCAACCGGACCTTCGATCATGCCAAGGTATTGGCCGATAAATATGGAGCTACGGCGTTCGATTTTTCATCCATCGAGGCGCATTTGCAACAAACCGACGTGTTGATCTCGGCCACTGCGGCGCCCCACCTGGTGGTGAAGGCCGAACGGTTTCCGAAGGATAAACCCATGATTGTGTTTGATTTGGCCGTTCCCCGCGATGTGGACCCTGCCATCAGCCAGTTTCCCGGGGTCAGGTTGTTCAACGTGTCGGATCTGGAATCGCACATTGATCAAAATATAGAACATCGCAAGGACGCCATTGCAAAGGCCGAGCAAATAGTAAAAGAAGAAGTCGGACGGTTTTGCATCATGATGGAACGGTATATGATGAGGTGGGTTTCTTAAACCTTGAAGGTTTTTAAAACTTTCAAGGTTTGGGAATCTCCTCCAACATACATTTAAATATCAAAAGGAATGAACCACTTACGCATCGTCACCCGAAACAGCAATCTGGCACTTGTGCAATGCGACGAGGTGGCTGCCCTGTTGCCGCAAGTGGTCATTGATCTGGTGCCTGTCCTCAGTTTGGGCGATAAGGACAAAAACACGTCGCTGATGGGAGAGGCACCTGCCGACTTCTTTACACGTGAACTGGATGAGGCGTTGCTGAACAATGAGGCCGACATTGCGGTGCATTCGGCAAAGGATTTGCCTTATCCGCTCCGTGAAGGGTTGATGGTTGTGGCGTTGCTGCCCGCCGCCGACCAGTCCGATTCGCTCGTGGGCAGGCAAAACCTGCGGCTGGCCGAATTACCTTTGGGAGCAACCGTAGGAACCAGTTCAAAAAAACGTGCCGGGCAGTTGGCAGCCTTGCGTCCCGATCTGAAGATAGCCAGCATCCGTGGAACCATTGAGGAACGTATTGCCCAGGTGGACAATGGGCATGTGGATGCATTGATCGTGGCCACCTGTGCGTTGGACCGTCTCGGGTTGCGCCATAGGGCATCGGAAGTGCTGCTGTTCGAGACCCATCCGCTTCAGGGACATTTGGCCGTAGTGGCCAAAAAAGGAAACAACGAGGTGGAGGAACTTTTTCGAGGAATTTGACATACGTAAGAGGTGGGGCGAGGTGGTTATTGCCGGTTTTGGTCCTGGCGATCCCGGACTGGTAACCCGTCGGACAGAAGCTTTTCTGGCGTGGGCCGACTATATCATATACGATGATTTAATCGACACCTCGATACTTGGACGGTATTGCGCCCATAAAATTTATGTGGGCAAACGAAAGGGAGCCCATTATTCGCCACAGGACGAAATAAACCAGCTCATGCACCGGCATGCCGTTGGAGGCAAGCGTGTGGTTAGGCTCAAGGGCGGTGATCCGTTGGTTTTTGGCCGTGGGGCCGAAGAATTTCATTTCTTGTCCGAACGGCTGGTAAAAGCGACCATCATTCCGGGCATCAGTAGCGCATTGGCGGCGGCGGCGGCGGCCGTGGTGCCGCTCACGGCAAGGGGCGTGTCGTCGTCGGTCGTGTTCCTGTCGGGGCATGACTTGGTAAAATTACAGGTGCCCAAAGCCGATACACTGGTAGTTTTCATGGGAGCATCGACCCAGAGCGGGTTGGCAAAAAAGCTGATGGACGAAGGATGGAATCCCAAAACTCCCGTAGTGGTGGTAAAAGATGCCTCTAAACAAACCGAAGAAAAAAGACGTTACACCTTGGCAACGCTTTCAGAGGATGGGGATCCGCTGGGATCCCCATCCATTATCATTGTCGGGAACAGTGCGGGGATACGTGGGGGCGGGATGCCCCAACGCTGGCTGTTTACCGGATTGAATCCTGCCGATTTTAAGGAAGACGGCATTTGCGTGCATTCGCCCATGATTGCCATACGGCCTCTGCCGTTGGACGAACGGATGGTACAGGCATTGCGGGGCATTGCCGGTTTTGATCGCATTGTGTTCACCAGCCGTTATGCGGTACAGCATTTTTTTGACCGCTTAATGGAAGTGGGGTTGGATGCACGGGCATTGTCGCCGGTAAAGATAACCTCCATTGGCCGGACCACTTCAAAAGCATTGCGGGACAAAGGAATTCTGGCGCCGCCCGAACCGGCCGAGGATTCGTCGCAGGGACTGGTCGAATGGTTCAAACAACAAACCATTGCGGGCGAACATATCCTTATTCCCCGCTCATCTCTGGGGTTGCCGGTGTTGCCCGACGGATTGACGGCCTTGGGACACCAGGTGACCGTTTTGCCCGTTTATGACACGGTAATGCCCGATAATATTATCCGCCATAACCTTGACGATTTTGATGGGGTGGTATTTACATCGCCTTCCACCATTGATAACTTTATCCGGTTTTATGGCCAGCTCCCGCCTCATTTAAAAGTGGCGGCACGGGGGAGGGAGACGGGAAAAAGAGTGTCCGGGCACCTGACCGGCCAGGTCGCTTGGCGTAGCCAGGTAAACGACTTGCCGCTTTCTTCCGGAAAGAAGGTGCAAGAATACAAAAGGAAAACAATGGACCAGAATCCGGAACAATGAACCCCAACCATCCCCACTGTTCACTAAAAACAAACCATTAAAAACACCCAAATGCCTTTCAAACGTTTCCATCCATACCGCCCAACCGCTGCTGTCCGTAACCAGTACGCCGAGGTCAACCTGTCGGTGGCTGACTTCATCTATCCTTACTTTGTAGTGGAAGGGACTGACGTGGCCGATCCCATTGAATCACTTTGGGGCGTGAACCGTTTTAGCATCGACAGACTGTTGGTCGATGTGGAAGGGGAGTGTTTCGCTGGGCATTGACAAGATATTATTGTTTGGGGTGGTGGGCAACGAAGTGAAAACGTCCGATGGTACGGCTTCGTACGCCGATGGTAACCTGGTTTCGCGTGCGGTGTCGGCTGTCAAACAGAAATTTCCGCGTCTCATGGTTATCACCGATGTTTGCATTTGCGGCTATACCTCCCATGGTCATTGTGGAGTATTGAACGGCGAGAGCATTGATAACGACGCATCGTTGCCCATTCTGGCAAAAATGGCATTAAGCCACGCCAGGGCAGGAGCCGATATGGTGGCCCCGTCGGCCATGATGGACGGCCAGGTGCAGGCCATCCGCCAGCTGCTCGATCAGCATGGATTGTCCCGAACCGCAGTACTGGCCTATTCGGCCAAATATGCGTCGGGTTTCTATGGCCCGTTTCGGGATGCCGCCCAAAGCGCCCCGTCGTTTGGCGACCGCAAGGCGTACCAGATGGATTTTCGCACCATCCGCCAAGGGACCGACGAGGTCCTTGCCGACCTTGACGAAGGTGCGGCGTGGGTCATGGTGAAGCCGGCCCATGCCTATCTTGACGTAATTGCCCGTGCCAAGGCGGCGCGTCCCGAAGCCGTGATGACCGCCTATCAGGTGTCGGGCGAGTACATGATGGTGAAATCGGCCGCGGCCCAGGGCTTTTTGGACGAGCACAACGCCATGAACGAAGTGCTGACCGCCATAAAACGTGCCGGTTCCAATTATATCATTACCTATTATGCGAAAGATTGGGCCTTAAGAAGCTGTTAGTCAGTCGTAAATCATTTAATTAAGTGACTTTCAACCATTAAACTTATAATTCCCCATGGACAAGCAATCGAAATTAGCTTATCAAGACGCGCTGAATTACATCCCCGGCGGGGTGAACAGTCCGGTGCGGTCGTTTAAAAATATCGGTCGTGCACCTCTGTTTTTCGACAGGGGCGAAGGCCCCATCCTGACCGATGTGGATGGCAACGAATACATCGACCTGTGTGCGTCGTGGGGAGTAGCCATGGTCGGGCATTCACACCCCGACGTGGTGGGGGCGGTGCTGGAACGTGTACGCCGGGGCACATCGTTTGGTGCGCCCACTGTTGAGGAAACCCGTTTGGCCAGGATGGTGGTCGGAATGGTTCCTGCAATCGAAAAGGTACGGTTTGTGAGCAGCGGGACCGAGGCAGCCATGAGTGCCGTGCGCCTGGCACGCGCTTACAACGGCAGGAATTTGATTGTGAAATTCGACGGGTGCTATCATGGCCACGCCGACCACTTTTTGGTGGATGCGGGTTCGGGCGTGGCCGAAACCGGCCATCGTTTAACCCCGGGCGTGCCGCCTTCGTTTGCCGAAAACACCGTTTCGTTGCCGTTTAACGATGAGGTGGCGTTAAAGTCATTCTTCGATGACCGTGGCTATGAAGTGGCGGCCGTCATCGTGGAGCCTGTTCCTGCCAACATGGGCGTAGTCCCCGCCAGACAGGGCTTTTTGAAATTATTGCGTGAAATAACGTTCCAGAAAGGCGCGCTGTTGGTCTTCGATGAAGTGATAACCGGATTTCGCCTTGCAAGGGGAGGGGCGGCCGAATATTTCGACATAAAGCCTGACCTGACAGTACTTGGTAAAATACTGGGCGGCGGTTTTCCTGCGGCGGCATTTGGCGGACGTGCCGATATTATGGACAAACTGGCGCCGTTGGGCCCTGTGTACCAGGCGGGCACATTGTCGGGCAACCCAGTGGCCATGGAGGCGGGTTATCAGACCTTACGGTTACTCGACGATGCGGCCGTGTACGACGAACTGCAGCGGAAAGCATCATCGTTTCTGGCAAAACTAAAAGCCATCGTAGAGCTTTATCCCGTGAAGCTCAACGCCGTGGGGCCAATGTTCACGTTGTTTTTCCACAAGCAAAACCCTACCAATTTTGAAGAAGTGAAACAATGCGATTTCGAGAATTTTGCATGGTTTTATCGAAGCTTGTTAAAAGAAGGCGTGTATTTTAGCCCGTCGCAGTACGAAGCGAACTTTATTACCGTGGCTCACTCCGAACAACAGTTGCGTTTGGTTCTGATTGCCGTGCAACGCGCACTTTCGTACGTGTACGGATATGTGGATAACATGTGATGGGGGATCTGGTTTCAACACAGAGGCACAAAGACATATGGGGTATTTTCTCCGGGTCTTTGTGCCTCTGTGTTTTAGATTCTTCGGCATTTCTCCGGAATTGTTTGCCGGCCCTGCATCATTCCGTTGTTTTTTATTTGTAGCTCTTTGCCCGGTTCTTTACGCTCCCGTGCAGTTAAACATCCACTGGATACCGAACTTGTCGGTACAGCTCCCATAGTAAGCGCCCCAAAACATGTCCTGAAGTTCCATTGTTACGGTACCACCTTCCGATAACGCATTGAACAGCCGTCTGGTCTCGGCCTTGGTATCCGGTTCAAGGTTGATGTATATGTTGTTTCCGGGATTCACCTTGAATCCCATCGATTCAGGCGCATCCGTTCCCATTAATACGTGTTCGCCCAGGATTTTGAGCTCGACGTGCATTACCAGGTCTCTCTCTTCGTCGGGAAGAGCATTGGCGCCGTCCGAAGCCGGGATGTCGCTGAAGCGGGCTATACCCTCACCCCCGAATTCGCCCCCAAAGACCGATTTGTAAAAGTTGAACGCTTCCTCCGTTTGGCGGGGAAAATTGAGATAAGTACTTACTCTGGCCATGGTAGTTAGTTTTTGGTTACCAAAGGTTAACAGCAGAACAGAGGTTTTGTTTGGCCAGACAATCCAGTTACGGATTTGCCACTTCAATGTCGAACCGGTGCAAAAGCCCAACCACGTGAGGCAGTGAAAAACGGGCTTTTTTTATGCGGTTTCTTGTTGGATCGATGGAATAATTGATGGCGGTCCTTAAGTCGGCTTTTTCGAGAACGGTTTGGTCGAACACGGCATTCGCCAGGTCACAGCAATCAAAACTGGCCAGCGTGAGGTCGCATTCCGAAAAATCGGTTTCATGGAACTGCACGTTCTTGAACACGGTTTTTTTCAGTTTCAGTTTGTAGAACGAGGCATGATCCAGTATGCAGTTTTCAAAACCGACCGCAAAGCCAAAGTCGTGGCATCGTTCAAAATCGATCCCCAGCATTTTACAATCTTTGAACTTAACGTCCCGCAACGCCGTTTTGTCCAGTGAGGTCAGGCTCATGTTACAATTGATAAAACTGCAATCGGTAAATGCAATGCCCGACAGGTCGCCATCGGAAAAATCGCAATTCGTAAACGTGCAGTCTTCGTATTCGGCTTTGGGCAATGGTTTGTCCGAAAAATTTTGCTTTTCAAAAGCCTTGCTCTCTATGTATTTCATGTGTTTATATTTTGTCAGAAAAAACGGTTTACTACTCTTTCTTGCCCCATGGCATGTAACCACTCAGGTGCCTGGTTTTGCCGGAAATCTGACGAACTATTCCTTCCCTTGAAGCCAGTCACGGGAGAATCGCTCGAAACGATCGGTTCAATTGTTCTTACACAAAACCACTCCACACGTAGATAACAATTGCATGCCCCCTCCATCGCCATTCCTTAAGCAGGTCCAAAAGAAAAGGCACATAAGCTTTTGGCGGAGCGATGACGAAAGCGTGACGAATCCACAAAAACACGATGGTTAGTGCCAAGAAGTATAAAAACAGGCAAAAAGGAATGAAGTTGGGTCTGTTTTGGGAGCATTGGGGATAGCACCAGATTTAGTTTTTTATTTTGGGAATCACTCTCTTGTATGCCTTCCGATTGGTAACATGCCGGTATTGGTTTAGTCCATCTGGATCAACTCTTCTATTTCGGACAAATGTAGCTTCACGTGCCCGAGATAACTGGTTATCATGTCCCGCATGGTAATTTGTTTGTTCAAGGCCGAAACCCATACATGGTCAAGTTTTGATTCATCTATGTGGTTGAATACATGGACGATGTGCAGGTTGGTATACTTCCACAACTGCACAAGGCTGTGCCAATCCTCATGCTGATAGTCCTGTATGGTAATCCAGCGGTCATTGTTGCCAAGATTGGCGTAGTCGGGAAAAACCATCGGGGTGGCCTGGTATTGGAAATGGACAATACGGTGTGTGTTGTTGGAGGCCGAATCGACCAGATGCCCCATTATTTGTTTAATGGTGCGGTTCTGTTTGTTACGTCGGTTGGCAATGGTGTCAGAGGGCAGGGCCAGCAGCCTGGGTTCCCACTGATCCAGGAGTGCGGGTAACTCCTGATTGTTGCTAAGAAGGATTGTTTTCATGTTCGAATAATAATCCGAGTTTATAAAAGTCGAATACAGTAAGGTTAACTTGTCCGGCCGATAACTTTTTTCGAATGGTATTTTTTGAAATACGAAATAAGAACCTAACCAAAGGTTTTATGCCAAATTTCTTCAATTTATTAGCTGCCCTTAGCAACGAAACGTCTTTTACAAAGGCCGTATCGTTTCGGGTAAAAGCTACTATTTTCAATAAATTCCAGATGCTTCGTTCAGTCTTGGCCAGATATACATCGTTGTCTTCCACATCGCCGTTCAGTATCGGGTTATCAATGTGCGTGATGGCGATCTTTCTCTTTTTTAGCGCATAACCAAACAACGTGTCTTCATGGCCGTAATCTGTCAGGCGTTCCTCGAACTTAACGCTTTCGAGCAAAAGTTTGTGTATGATAAAGTTGTTGGTCATGAATGACCTGTTGGCATCTTGTTGCCTTACTTCCACAGGCCGGCTTTCACGTTCGATACCATATTTCCAGCGCAGCATTTTCTTTAGGGGAGGTCGTGCCGGATCGTAGATCCTTCCTCCACAAACCACATATTCAGTGGTATCGGGTATCGTGTCGATGTATTTTATCAAAAAATCATGCCGGATGATCAGTGCATCACAATCGAGAAAAAGTAAGTGGTCGTATGTGGCATATTGCAAAAAAAGATTGCGGATCTTTGCGCGGCCAATGTTGCGCTCTAACTGTACAAAGCGGGTTTTCCCGGGCAGTAACGTGTTTAAATTTCTAAAACTTGGGAAAGAGCAGTCGTCAATGGCAATGATCTCGACAGGGACGTTAAGCGTGTGGGCCTGCCGGATCAGTTCGTCAACTAACGCATTGACATTGAAGTTATAGACAGGGATACAAATCGTTATCATGGGGAATTGGACGCAGAGTCTAAAACTATTGCAATTATTTGGTAAAAACAACAAATCCGGGCCATTCGTCAATGAACTGGCCGGACTTGTAGCATAAATTTTTTAAAGAGATTCGGTATTGTCTAAATATTGAGAGAAAAACAATGTGATGGATATAATTGCGATCGGCAGATCATTGCAGGCTTTTGGGGCAAAGGGAGCGTTGGCGAACAAAAAAAGCGAAGCCATTTATGGCTTCGCTTTTATATCGTTTTATGCAAGCAATCAGTTGGGCCAGCTAATGGTTTCGTCGTCAAGCCAAAGGGGCCCAATCTGTATGGTCGATACCTCTTCATCGTCGATCCATACATTAAGGTTCTCGTCGTCGAAAGTGTACACCTCTTTGCCGGGGTAACCGTCTGCGGCAAGATCTTCCAGAGTAGGTTCGCTCAGGCCCAGTTGTTTGAATATTTCGGAAAGTTTCGACTTTTTGAGGCCTACCTTTAACAACCCTTTCACCGAAAAATCCTCGTCTTCGAAAGAGACCTCCATCAACCGGTAATCTTCTTCCGACTCAAACGAGAGTGATACCCCCAATTCATCGTAATAGTAAATAATGGCGTTGCCGCCGTCTTCGAAGGTCATCTCCTCGGTTTCATCAGGCTGGTCAAGTAATTCAATGACTTGTTCCTCGGTCATCCCGAATTTTACCTGGCTAAAGCCAACGCCAATTTTAATTTCGTTGTCAGACATAAAATTATGGTATCAATGTGTATCCGCAAAAATAGTGTTTTGAAGAATCATTTACCACTTTATATTGAACGATTGCCAATAAAAATAAATTGAATTAGGTGCCTGGTAGGTAATTCGAATCCCAACAACGATCAAGTATGGGCAAAATGACTTGCAAATCATATGATCTGATCTCCCCATCCCTTCCAAAGGGAAGATGGGGAGATCAGATCATAAAAAGTATCGGTTAAGAGCTTAATTCAAAAAATAAAAAAAGGAGGTGTCATACATATTTGTGCTAATCATGTTTAATGGTTTGATAAACATTAACTTTTATGTGGAGATGACATCAGTATTATTTTTTCTTTTTGCCCCAATATGTTGCGTTTAGATTTTTTTCAGTTCCTGCATATACCAATGTTACGTGGCGTGGGGTGGCTTCCCAGTCGACCTCACGTTCAACACAAACAACCACATCGCCCAATGTTAGTTGCTTTTTTGCCGCATCGTAACTCCAATTGCCTGTCAGTGCTCCCGACATAGTACCGTCGGCATTGAGGGTTAGGGCAGAGGCGAGGTCTTGTTCTCCATAGCTGTATTTAAGGTTTATGTGCTCCCATGTTCCTACAAGCGAATCTTTGGTTATCGTACCGTAATCGGGTACGGCGGCATAACGTTCGGGCAATGCTATCGGCCACAGGTTGTCGGGTTCGCTTGGAGAGGCCGGGCACCATACAATGCGGCGTACGTGCCCCATCATAATGGCATTGGAGTAGGCGTTGCCACCCGCGTTGGCAGGCAATCGTCCTTGCGACATGTAGAACCATTCGTTGGTGTTTTCCTTTTGGAAGATACAGCAGTGTGAGATGCCTACCCATCCGTTGCTAAGATTGAATTTGTAGGGGTGGGTTACGATAGGGTAGCAGTCGCCCCTTCCGTTGGTAAAATTGCGCCCGGTGATGTCAAGGTATGGCCCTTCGATGTTTGTGCTTCTGACCACTCTCGTATTGTATGGTACGTCGAGGCCATCGTAGGCCATAAACAAATAATAATAACCATCTTTGTATATGATTTCGGGAGCTTCACTGCCTTGCCAACGCGACGAGGCCGTGCGTGTGCCAATTCTCGCACCGTATCGGGCTGTCAGCTCACTTGCACTGCTTGCATAAGGCTCACCTAGTGTGTTGAGAGGTTTGCCTGTTGTTGCATTGACTTGCAACAGTGCAAAGCCGCTATGCCATGAGCCATGTATGAGGTAATGGTTTCCCTCGGGCGTTACGATATAGGTCGGGTCGATGGCGTTATAGTAGAAATAAGCATCCCAATTCGATAAACCGGAGCGACTGTAGTCTGTGCCACGATCGGATGATGAACATGTAACGAAACCCTTGTCAATCCATACAGCTCCGGCGGGATCGGTCGATTCGCACATGCCGATAAAGGAGCGTTCGGACCAGCTTCCGTCAAAGTTGGCCGAGGTGTTGGCTTTGCCGGTTTTGATGTAGTTGTCGATAACTATGCTGTAGTACATACGCAAGATCTCTTTTCCTCCCACGGTGACCCGGCGTACTACCGGTGCCCAGTAGCCGTATATGATGTTGTCTTTGGCAATGGCATCTAGACCCATGCGCGAACGAATGGCGTTGAGCGAGTCGGCTACCCAGGAAGGTGCATCATAAAAAGGCCCGCCTACCCAATCCCAATTCACCAAATCGGTTGAACGTTTGCCCTGAAAATGGCCGTGCCCTTCGTGGGCATTTCCATACGAGGCATCGGTGCCGTACATGTAGTAATATCCGTTGTAGTAGGCAACCGATGGGTCGTGAACGTTGGCCAGATTCCACTTGTTTCGGTTTGACCACGACGATATCGATGAATAGTCGTCGGCGTATGTTGGAATGGTGAAATTTGTAACGGGATCAGGCTCATCCTCTTTAGGTTCAACATCATCGTCTTTGCATCCTACAAACGATAGAGCAATTATGCTGACAGATGAAATCAGTAAATACTTTAGTTTCATGTCCAATATGTTTTTGTTAAGAAACTTCCTTATCAACTTACAAAAATACGTCGATAAGGAAGTCTCTGGTTTAAGTGAATGATTCCTATTTTACAACAGGACGAATATTCCACTTGGCTCTGAAAGCGGGTCCATTATCTTCATTCTTGTTTGCCGAGTTACCTGTAAGATTAGGGTTGGCATTAAGAGTAGATTGATATATTGGGAAGTATTCATGTCCCTTATAATAGTATTTGAACGATGAATCGTCAGCGGTTTCGGCGGTAAGCTCTTCGGTTGAGGCTTTGCCATCGCGCTTATAATAACCATGTTCAACCAATTGGTTCAGACGATCTGTATCGTAAAAGAATCCCCAACGGAGTAAGTTGATACCACGTCCGTTTTCGCAACCGAATTCTTTAGGACGTTCAACGTTTGCTATGTGTTCGAAAAGCGCATCGGCAGACGAAAAGTCGGTAAGTTTAAGATCTTTAAGGGCAACGCGCTGGCGTACGATGTTAATGTAATCGATAGCAATTTGGGTTAGGCCATTGATTTCATTTTCGCATTCTGCTGCACGCAGCAACACATCGCTATAACGCATAAGGCGCAGGTTGATTCCACAATGCAATCCGGTGGTTATAGAACTATAGATGTTGTTTCTTGCATTGGTGAATTTAGCGATTGATATGCCACCTTGGGCATTGTTCGATAGAGGAGTTGCAGTTATGTCTTTTTGATAAACGGTGTTGATACGAGGATCTCCATTCGGATATGCCGCAGTTTTCAGGTCGGTATAGCTGCTATATTCAGCTTCGTATGTAACCAATGTCCAGTACAAACGGGGATCGAGACGGCCATCTGTGCTGTTCTCTTTTTTGAATAGGTTATACAGCCAGGGTGCACCGGCCAAGTCGCCCCAGCTACCCAATTCCTGGGAACCGTAGTTGCTTTCTATTGCATGACCTTGGGTTGCCTGCGAGCTTATGTTTACCGGAGTCCACTCTTCGTCGGTGCCACCCGTGCCATAGTCCATAAATTGAACTTCGAAGAGGCTCTCTGAGTTATTCTCGTATGCCGAACCTTCTCTGAAGTTGTCACCATAGTCGGCCGTAAGTTCATAATGCCCGTATTTGCCGGCGATGATGTCTTTCAGTACGGTATAAGCCTCATCATATTTATGACGGAACATCAATACACGGGCCAGATATCCGGCAGCAGCACCGCATGTCGCGCGACCTTGGGCCCATTCACCACCTTTATCGCGCGATGGCAACATTTGCATCGCTTTTGTAAGGTCAGCCTCAATTTGGTCAAACACCTCGTCCTGAGTATTGTTGGAGGCATACATGGTGTTGATGTCCGAATAGGATGCATAGTCTGTAATCAATGGAACAGTTTGGTAATAGGTAGCCAAATGATAGTATGCCAAAGATCTGAGGAAGAGGGCCTGTCCGGCTATCTGATCATAGGAAGCTTCCGATAGATTGGCACCATCGACTTTCGACAATACAAAGTTTGTGCGGTTTACTACATGGTAGTTGTCGCGCCATGGCCACTCGTCGCCTATTCCGATTGTACCCGGAGAATTGAGGTTATCGTACTCCAGATACCATTGTTGGGATGAGTTCCAGACTTCGTCGCCACGTACAGCATCCAAAGCGTAGCCAACACGGGCAAATGTACCTTCGAGGCGTATGCGGTTGTAGCACGCGATGACAGCCTCCTGAAGTTCTGACTCTGAATCGCCAAATTCGTAGGTTGTCTGATTGTTCGGGTTCTGAACATCGAGTTGGTCATTGCAGGCTGTCATGCCTCCAACAAGCGCCAACATTGTTAGAATTATATTTAAACTTTTCATGTTGATACTCTATTTTTTAGATTATATTTTTAGAATGAGAAGTGTGCTCCGAACATGATGGTTCGTGGTGTTGGATACGAAGCATAGTTGTAACCGGGAGTGAATGTACCTCCGGCGAAGTCTACGTTGTAACCTTTGTATTTAGACAATGTGGCCAGATTTTGAGCCGATGCGTATATGCGAACGCCGTTCACATAGCCTCCAAACCATTTGTCAGGGAAGTTATAGCCCAATTCGATGTTGGCAATTTTCAGATAGGATGCATTTTGCAGGAAACGTTGGCTGAACATATCGTTGGTGATTGAACCTGACGATTTGTACGCTACGCGAGGCACATCAGTGTTTGTGTTCTCCGTTGTCCAGGCATTCAATAAACTAACGTCCTTGTTGAGTGCGCCGTATGAACTGCGTAATGTGACGTCAACAAAATCTACAGCTTTGAAACCTGCAGCTCCATATGTCGATATGCTCAAATCAAAACCTTTCCATTCGGCACGTGCATTCAAGCCGTAATTAATCTTTGGCAGTCCGCTGCCCAGGAATTTTTGGTCGGCGTTGGTTATTTCGCCATCGTTGTTGAGGTCGGCGTATATAACGTCGCCGGGTTGTGCTCCGTTCTGATTGATGTATTGGCCATTTGAGTTGACACGGTTATCTATCTCTTCTTGCGACTGGAAGATACCTTCGGAAACGTAGCCATAGAATTCCCCAACCTCACGACCTACCTCTGTGCGGCAGTAGCCATCGGTACGAGGTTCGCCTGAAACGCCCAACTTTGTTACCTCGTTTTTGTGGGTAGATAAGTTTGTTGAAATGTCAAACTTAACAGCGTGTTGGTAATTGTGATATGCAAGCAGGAACTCAAGACCTGAATTTTCCATTGTTGCGGCGTTCATCGTTACTGTTCCGTTGGTCGCGCCTGCATTGGTTGGGACTGCTACGCTATAAAGAAGGTCTTCTGAGGTTGACTTATACCAGTCGAAAGTAAATTCCAGCTTATTGTTGAACATACCGAGGTCGAGGCCTAAATCAACAGTTTTCTTCTTTTCCCACCTAATGGCTGTGTTTACATAGTTTGATATTGCTGAGCCGGTAACCTTTGTATTTCCAAAGCTATATGTGTAGTTGCCTCTCGACATCACGTCCATGTATTGGTATTCGCCTATATTCTCGTTCCCAAGTACACCATAGCTCCCGCGAATCTTGAGCAGGTTGATGGTCGATTTGTCCACAGGGAAGAAGTTTTCGCGTTCGATACGCCAACCTGCGGATATAGATGGGAACCAATCCCAACGGTCATCTGAAGAAAGTCGGCTAGAGCCATCACGACGTACGGTTGCCGAAATAAGGTATTTCTGATCGAAATCGTAGTTTATACGACCGATATACGATGCCAATACGTGTTCGGTTTCATTGCTGTATGATGATGTCTCCTCTGCATTGCCTACCTGCAGATAATATGGTTCAGGCAAGTTAACACCTGTGCCGGTGAGCGTGTGATAGAGTTCGCGCTGGAATGTTTGACCAACAACTGTATTGATGTGATGGCGTCCAAGTTTACCATCGTAGTTTATCGTGTTTTCTATAAGTGCATCGCTATAGCTGCGATAGCCCTCTGACAGGTTCTCATTGCTTTTTGACAAGTAGTTTGTTGTACTCTGTATAAATGCAGGCACGAATGTAAAGTCTTTTGCATAGGTTCTGCTGTACGACAAGTTAAGGTTGTAATCGAACTTGTGGTTGCTGCTCTTGAAACCAACCATGTCTATGAGGTCAACATTTGCCGAACCCGAAGCAACAATGCGGTCAACGGTTGAATGCCTCTTTAGTAAGCTATTGGTAAGCAGAACGTTCGTTACACGCAAATCTCCATGGACGTCGTCATAGTAAGTACCGTAACCGTAAGAGTCGTAGCTGTATTCCGATGCGGCCGAAACTTTGTCGTCGAGAACCCAGGTCGATTCATCGTAAGCCTTAATAGTTGGAGGTAACAGCAGGGCCGAGGCCATTACAGGATATTGTGCACCATATAGACCCTGTACGTACTCGTTGGCGTTACTGAGGGCCATATTGTCCTGGTCGCTGTGGCTATACACGATGTTCGTTTTGATTTTGACAAACTTCACATCCATCGTATTGTTGATACGGGCAGTATAACGATCGAAGTTAGGACCGGCACCTACCATGGTTCCTTTTTGGCTATAGTAGTCGAGACCGATGTTGTAAGTATTGTTTTGGCCACCTCCTGAGAGGTTGATGTTGTGGTTCTGACGAACACCTGTTTTGAACGCCTCTTCGAACCAATTTGTGTTAACTTCGCTCGGGTCGACATATTTTGCATTTGTAGGATCGTATCCGGCAGGAACATCCATGCCGCTGTTATTGTATGCCATGGTGACATATTGGCCATATTGGTAAGAATCCATCACATCGTATACGTCTTTCTGCACCTGGTCGAAACCATAGTAGCCACTGTAGTCTATCCTCATGGCTTCGTTCTTCTTACCTTGCTTTGTGGTGATGATGATCACGCCGTTGGCAGCACGCGAACCGTAGATGGCGGCAGCAGAAGCATCCTTAAGTACCTGAAGGGTCTCGATATCGTTTGGCGAGAAGTCACGTATGGTTGTTCCCATGGGTACTCCATCGATAACATAGAGGGGAGCGGTGCTGCCGAACGAACCGATACCACGGATACGTACTGTAGGGTCGGCTCCCGGTTGTCCGTCGGATGTAATTTGAACGCCGGCTACTTTTCCTTCGAGCATTGTCGAGATGTTTGAGTGTGATACTTTCTTCATCTCTTCAGTGTTCACAATGGCAACTGAACCAGTCAGGTCAACCTTGCGTTGTGTACCGTACCCGATTACTACCACTTGGTCGAGTTCTTTTGCATCCGAAACCAATGTGATGTTGCCGAGCTCAGTTTTTCCCCCAACGGTTACTTCAATACTTTTGAATCCTATAAAAGATACTATCAGCGTAGCGTCCGAAGGAACAATAAGAGAGAAGTTGCCTTCAATGTCGGTAACGGTACCGTTGGATGTTCCTTTTTGTAGAACGGTGGTGCCAGGAATTGGTTCCCCGCTTTCGTCAACAATTTTACCTTTTACTGTGATGTTGCCTGTTTGAGTCATTGACATCTGGTCGGCTTTACCGTTGCCTTCTGCGTATGATGCAGGTGCGAGAGCCAGCAATCCCAACAGGATTAAATACATATATTTCATGATATAATATTTTATCTAAGTGATTATTCCGTGATTACGAGATAACAATTCTCTACTGTAAGTGCGCAAGTCAAATCAGAACTGTCTACTGTTATACCGTTATAAGTTTGGTAATGCGTATCGCCGTTAGCGTAAGTAACATCATAACGAACATTAGCAGTATTGTCTCCATTGTTTTTAACTGTGATGACGACCTTGGATCCATTTATATTTGATTTGAATGTTTCCCAATTCCAGTTATTTGTGCGGGTGGCCGTGTCATAGCCACTGCCCCAACCTGCATCGTCCATGCGAACTACTGCATTTTCAGTGAGGTTGGCTTTGCGAAGAATTGTAATAGGGCACTTCCAGTTTTCAGCCTCGTTGGAGTAGCAGTACATTGTAATTGTCTTACTCGAACCTGATGCAACTGTATAGTTATCAGAGAATGCCACCCACCAGCCGGTAGAAAAATCACCCGCGCCTATTTGACCTACACCCTTTACAAGAGTTAAAGGACAAGTAGTAGTAATGGTGCTGGTTGCTCCAACATAGGAAATGACAGCGTTCTGGGAACCTTCGGCATCTGGAATATCGAAATGTAGAAGCTCGTTTCCTATTACACCTGTTGAACCGTCGGAATAGGTAGCTGTTACGACTAGGCCTCTAGTGTCAAATATGATGGGGTTGTAGTAATAGTATTTGGTTTGGTCTGGCAGAGTAGTAAGCTCTAAGCTTACAACAGGGTTAGTGACTTCTAAGGTGTAATAGGTCGATACAGCTTGGGTGTATTTGCCTTGCTTGGTTTTGCTATAGGCAACGATAACAGTTTTTTGTCCAAGTGTCGTCATGTCAGGAACAACGTTGAATGAGATATCCGCAGAATCAACTTGCTCAGAAGATCCGTCGGCGTAAGTAACAGTAGCTGTTGCACTACCCCAGAAATTTTCGTTGCCTAATTCAACAAACTCAGGATGTCCTTCAATCGCGATTGAAACAGGGTTAACATCCTCTACAACGGTAACTTTAGAAGGTATAAGGTATGCTTTTTTCATCTCGAAATAGCTGCCATCGCAAACTAAGAAAGCTACGATATTGGCAGTCGCAGAAACCGGTTGTTGATAGGTTTCAATCAGCGTTGTACCATTTGTTCCAACGGCAGTGGCTGTGACATATACATTGCCGGTCGCAGAGTGGTCAACGTCGATAGACACATAAGCACCTTGCATGGTTGTGCGGAAGTCGTTCCAGATATCGCCATCTCCATCGGTGTCGGGATAGTTTTGGGAGATCATGTTTCCGTCGTAATCACCGTTACCCCAGCCGTAGGCATCGGAACGGAGAACAAAGTATTCTTTATAGTCGGCGGCAGCACGATCTGTCATATTGACGACAGCAAGATTCCAGTTATTCCAGTTGCCAGCGCCGGAAGTATGGTTGATAAACTCAATATGCAATAGTTTGTTTGTCGGAATGGTGAAGTAATCCGAGAATGCAGTCCACCACCCTGAACTGTTATCTTCAGCCCCGACTATTGCTGTTGCGATGGTGATGTAAGTAGTGTCACCTGTATTTGGTTTCGAAGCTGCAATTGAGTCGATCTTGCTCTGCAGGTCAGAGGGCGCGTCAATTGAATAAATATCCAACTTCTCGCACCCAACTAAGCCAAATGCCGCAAAAACTGCTGCGTACAAAGCGCACCTCATCAGTTTAGTTGTTTTCATAAATTTAAATTTGATTGAATTCATTTGTTTTAATTATATATGGGGCGTTAGTCTTGTAACCAACACTCTGATTTAGCTTCTTGGTATTGGGCAATTGTCCTGTTCTCAACATCATCTGACAGTTCGTTTGTACCACCTTTCCCCATTTGCATGGACAGTTACTTGTTCCATCATTTGGATGGTTCGGTCTGAGACATTCAAATATGCCAAATCAACAGTTTTTTATTCCCGACGGTTCCTTTTCGTCCCGTTTCTGTTTTTGAGGCTTTGATGTTTTCCATAGTATTGGTCAGTCTTAGTTCAAGATTGGTAATTGATAGTTTTTATTTAAGGTCCATATAATACTCTTCCTATCTCTTACTCGATGTAAAATTAGTTTTAACGATTCTTAACTAAAGCGTACTGATAGATATTTGGGGTGGACAAATTGATAAAAGTTTGTGAATGACACCTGACCTAGCGTGAATTCAAGCATATACTATCTTGCTTGAAGTGATAATTTGTCTGATTGTCCTCTTGTTGACGACAATCATCCACCTTCAAAAGTGAAGAAAGGTATAATTTTGAGTACAAACCATAAAGCGGTAATAACTCATTTTTGCGATCGTGAAAAGGGTATTGACGCCCTTGGAATGTCGTTTCGGGCTAACGTTTTATTTGGGGTAAGAAATTGTAATAATAATGTCCATTACAGACTATGCATTCGGCAAATAGTTTTTAATAAACATCAAAAACAGCAACATAAGTACACAATCATGAATAAAATTCGCACAACACTAGCAGGTTTAGCCATGATGGCAGCAATGCCGTTAACTCTTCCAGCTCAAACTCTGGTTGTCAAACCAACTGCTCCCATTGCACCCATTCAGCCCACCATGTACGGCATCTTTTTCGAAGACATAAACTTTGCGGCCGACGGCGGTATTTATGCCGAAATGATCAAGAACCGTTCGTTCGAGTTTTACAAACCCTTAATGGGGTGGAGCGAGATACGAAAAAACGAGACCGATGGCCACGTGCTCATCCAAAACCGTGAGGATTTACATGCCGCAAACCCCCGTTACGCATCGGTGACCGTAGCCGGAGATGAGCATCCATTCGGTTTGGCCAACGAAGGCTTCCGTGGCATGGGCATCAAGCAGGGCCTCCGTTACGACTTTACCGTGCTGGCCCGTACCAAAAACGGTGAAACCATCAACGCATCCATCGAATTGCTCAATGCCAAAGGGCAACAGATAGCGAAAGCCGGTTTTAAGGTGTCGGGCTCCGAATGGAATAAATATTCCGCGTCGTTTACCGCCTCGCAGACTGAGGCAAAAGGCAATTTCCGCATCCTGTTTTCGGGCAAAGGCACCATTGATATCGACATGGTGTCGCTCTTTCCCCATGACACATGGAAAAACCGTCCCGGCGGCCTGCGTGCCGATTTGGTGCAGCTTTTGGCCGATCTGCAGCCTGGTTTTCTCCGTTTTCCCGGAGGTTGTATTGTTGAAGGGCACGATTTGTGTGTGCGTTATCAATGGAAAAAGACCGTGGGACCCGTCGAAGACCGTGAAATGATCGTGAACCGCTGGAACACTGAGTTTGCCCACCGTCTTACGCCCGACTATTACCAATCGTTCGGCCTTGGCTTTTACGAATACTTTCTGCTGAGTGAGGACATTGGTGCCGAACCGTTGCCCATCATCAACTGCGGCATGGCCTGCCAGTTCAACACGGGCGAAGTGGTGCCCCTTGATCAGCTCGATCCTTACGTGCAGGATGCCCTTGACCTGATTGAATTTGCCAACGGCGGCACCGATACCCAATGGGGCAGGGTACGTGCCGGAATGGGACACCCCGCACCGTTTAACCTTAAATACATTGGCGTGGGCAACGAACAGTGGGGCCCCCAGTACATCGAGCGTTTCGTGGTGTTCGAAAAAGCCATCAAGGCCAAATACCCTGAAATCGTTATCGTATCGGGTTCCGGCCCTTTTCCCGACGGCAAGGATTTTGACTATGCCTGGGGCGAACTCAAAAAGTTGAACGCCGAGATTGTGGACGAGCACTATTACCGAAAACCCGAATGGTTTTTACAAAATGCAACCCGTTATGACTCATACGACCGAAAAGGACCCAAAGTGTTTGCCGGCGAATATGCAGCACAAAGCGTGGCCATTGCAAGCCCCGACAACAAAAACAACTGGGACTGTGCCCTTGCCGAAGCGGCTTTTATGACCGGCCTTGAGCGGAACGCCGAAGTGGTACACCTCACCTCGTACGCACCTTTGTTTGCCCATATCGATGGATGGCAGTGGACGCCCGACATGATTTGGTTCGACAACCTCCGCTCCATGGGAACAACCAATTACTACGTACAAAAGATGTATGCCAACAATGCAGGGACCAAAGTGGTGCCAATATTGCTCGACGGCAATGCCGTGACCGGGCAGGAAGGGTTGTATGCCACGGCGGCATTGGATGAAGACACGAATGAGATCATCCTGAAGGTCGTAAACGCATCATCGGCCGGGAAAGAAGTGAATGTCACTGTTGAAGGTGTTAAAAAGCTTGCCTCGAAAGGCAAGGCGTGGGTATTGTCCGCACCGTCAAAAGACGCGATGAACTCGTTGGACGAACCTGCCAAAATCTCGCCTGTTGAGTTTGAGGTGAAACTCAGCGGAAAAAAAGTACCTCTCCAACTCAAGCCACTATCGTTTGTGGTGGTGAGGGTTAAGAAATGAGCGAGTGCCGGAGAAAAGTGCAAAAGAGAGTGCCTGGGTGCCAAAGTTCCTAAGTGCCGGAGAGGCGGAAGAAGTTTTCAGTAGTTAGTGGTTTCTTCGAAAAGTTAATAGCTAACAGCTGGAAGCCTCTTCAAAGACTGGCCGCTTTTTCAAAAGAAGCCATTTTCTCTATTCTGAATGGATGGGATTAAGCGCGTTCTATGTTTTGTTGATTGTTAGTTTGTATAAACCACGCAACGGGCTTTGTCCTATGGCGTGGTTTGCTTTTTTAGTGGCTATAAAAAAGCTTATCCTGTATGTTGCAGTTAGTATATGAGCTGTAGGAGAGGCGGACTGAGTGCTTGTCCACCGGTTGATGAGGGCTACTACACTTCGCATACCACTATTGAAAGTTGGCGAAGCCAAACCCTTATGGCCTATACACTGTGTTGTGCTGTCGTGCTTTACATTCTGTCATTCCAAATTTCCGGGTTTCTACTTGAATGAAATATTGGCTATCACACGAATTATGGAATCAGTTACCTGGTAATAAATTACAAAAGGGAATTTTTTTACAACGTACTTTCTAATATCCTTATAGGCTATGGGAAAAGAAGTCGGATGTTGTTTTAAATTCTCAAGGCTCAAATTGATTTGCCTGAAAAAAAAATCTGCAACTTTTGGATTTTCTTCTGAGTAGTACTCGTAGGATTTGTCAAAGTCAATTTCGGCTTCATCTGAAATTTCGATATTAAATCGCTTTGTTTTCATATTTTGCCTTAATCGAATCCCAATTCTTAAAAGTTGTTTCGCCTTTCTCTATTCTTTGAAGTCTTTTATCCAACAAATCGCGGTGCTCTAATGGAGTCTCTCCCACATCTTCTTTTACATCTACTATTTCTATGTAATCAAATTTCTTTATTAGATTAAGAAACGCTGCTATTTTGCTCTGCTCCTTTATGTTGATTGTGAGTTCCATAACTGCAATATTTTATTTGCAAAGATACAGTTTTGAAATAGATTAGCCGTCAATTAGTTCCTGAATTCCGTTAAAATGCAACTCAATATGTCTTAAGTATCTTTCAATCCAGTCGAAATGTTACCTTAATATTTTCAAAGCTTTGCCATGAGTTATCACGCTTTGGATTTATCTCCTTTGCTGTGACTGACTTCCGTTTGGCAATGATTCATTGTTGGAAAGTTGTAAACTTCCTGGCCGTCATTTCTTCTGTTGTCGCAAATATTCGGAAGGAGACATTCCGTATTCTTCTTTAAAACACTCGCGGAAATATGCAATATCGTTGAACCCTGTCATGTAAGCTGTTTCCGATACGTTGTATGTGCCGCTCAGAAGTAGCCGCAGGCTGTTCTTTAGCCGTACCTTGCGGATGAATTCATTGGCCGACATCCCCGTCAATCCTTTCACTTTTCTGTAAAAAGTAGAATGGCTCATGCTCATTTTTTCCATCATGAAAGCAATATCCAATTTTTCTATGTTCAGGTTTTCTTCAATAACGTGGATGAGCCTTGCCAGGAATTCTTCATCCAACCTGCTTAGCTTCAAAGGTTCCCGGATGTCTTCCGGCTTTAGTTCCTGCGTTTGGATTGCTATTTGTTGTGCCAGTTTTTTCCGGGACTCCAACAGGTTGTGGATGCGGCTTTGCAACAATCTTGCGCTGAAAGGCTTTGTCATGTACGAATCTGCCCCGCTCTCATAGCCTTCTTCCTTATCGTGGATGGAGTCTTTGGCCGTTAATAAGATGACCGGTATATGGCTGGTGCGAACGTCTTCCTTCACTGCCCGGCACAGTTCGATACCATTCATGACCGGCATCATAATGTCGCTGACAATGATATTGGGTATGTGCTTTCGGGCCAGGTCCAGACTATCTTTTCCGTTAGCTGCCGTAACGACCTTGTAGTTTGAAGCCAGCGAAGACGCGATGTATTCCCGGATATCGGTGTTGTCTTCCACAACGAGTATGACCGGGCGGACATCTGTATCATCTTCCATTTCAACGTTCACGGTCCCGGTTTCCGGAAAAGGTACAATTTTCCCCTCCTTATGTAAGGCGCCGGGATAGGTATTTTCCGTCAGGATACGGAAAGTAAAGGTCGTTCCTGTCCCCGTCTTACTTTGCACGTATAGAGTCCCTTCGTGGATTTCCGACAATGATTTTACCAAAGCAAGCCCAATGCCGGTGCCGGAAGCCTGGTGTTTGCCCTTTGCCTGGTAATATCTGTCGAAAATATGCGGCAGTGCCTGTTCGTCAATGCCATATCCGGTATCGCTGACCTCTATTTCCGTGTATCGTTTTTCGTTCTCGCTGACGGAACGAAGCGTGAGCCTGATTTCCCCTTCGGGCGTATATTTCACGGCGTTTGATAACAGGTTGTCCAGGATCATGGCCATCATATCGCCATCAAAATAAAGCTTAGTGTCTTCCGTTTCAATGTGGACATGGATTTTTACTTTATTGTTTTGGTTCAATTCTTTGTAACGAAGCCCTGTCTCAGCAACCAGACTTGCCAAATCTCCCTTGCTCACTGCCAACTTCCGGTTCTGTGTTTCCGTTTTCCTGAATTCCAGTATTTGGTTGATAAGATTGAGAAGCCGGATGGCACTTTCATGGATGATGTTGATCTTCTTGCTGTAATAAGCGGACAAGCCCGGGTCGTTTTGTAAATCTTCCAGGGGGCCCAGTATCAGCGTAAGCGGCGTACGGAGCTCGTGGGTGATATTGGTATAAAAACGCAGGCGCTCATCGTTCAATTCCTGCTTGTTCCGGTTGTTTTTCCGTTCCAGTTCCAATGAACTTTGCAAAGCCAGCCTGTTTTTATAAGAACGGAGGATTACAAATATTCCCAAACAAAAAACCATTCCGTAAAAAAGTTTGGCATACCAGGTAAGCCACAAGGGAGGATGTATACGGACAGGCATTGATGCGATATGGCTGTCATCCCAGTCGCGGTTTTTCAACCGGGCTTTTACTTTGAATTTATACTCGCCGGGCGAAAGGTTGCGGAACGTTACCTGGTTCTCGCCTTGTGTATTGTACCATACGTTTTCCAGTCCCTCGATCATGTAAGCATATTCGACCTGCCGGCTTTGGGAATAGTCCGGCACGGAAAATGAAATACGGAAAGAATTTTGGTTGTATGGCAAATCAATCATTCCGTCTTCGGGAACAATTAAAAATTCCTCTTTACGGTTCTCTGTCTGTTTGTTGAACCCTTTACATTCTATTATCTGTACCGGAGCAACCCGACGTTCTTCCACCAGCTCATGGGGATTAAAATAACAAACGCCATTCAACGAACCGAAATAGATAATACCGTCGGATGTGGAACAAGCCGAGCCTTCTATAAAATTTCCGATGGGAATACCATCACGGTGGTCGTAATTGTCAAATCTTTGCTTTCGCTTGTTCCAAAATGAAATTCCATCATTGGTGCTTATCCAGATATTACCTGTTTTATCTTCCTGAATGGCACGTACATGGGTTTCCTTAAGTCCATGCTTGTCGTTATACAGCTCAAACCGGTAGGGATAACCGGTATCTGCAACATACCCGATGCCATTACGGGTGGCGGCCCATACAGAACCGTGGGAATCCAGATAAAGATGGCTGATGGAATTGGAACAGAACCCGTTTGCTTCGTTAAGCTCAGCAATTTTCCGGTTGTTCCTGTCAAAAACGGCAATACCCCCTCCGTAGGTCCCTACCCATAATTTTCCCTGACGGTCGCGAAGAATACCGTAAACAGATCTGTCCGGCAATTGGTCATTGATGGCTTTTTCAATATGAATTTCATTCCCGGTATACGTGTAAATGCCATACTCTGCCCCTATCCACATTTTGCCGTCGTTATCTTCAAAAAAAGTAATGATGTCAATATTGTCCATGTCAAGCCTTATTCTTTCAACCCGGTTGTTCCGGGGATTGAATTTTAATAGCCCGTCATCATATATCCCTAACAGAAGCGTTCCCCGATTATCGCCTTTAATCGCAAACACTTGTCCGTACGGTCTGCCCAGATAAGATGCAATTGGACAGACTTTTGTCGATTGATTGTCCTTAAATACCGCTATTTCATTCTCACTTCCCAACCATATCTGCCCGTCATTATCCGCATAAATGCCCCAAACCGGTTTGTTTTTTATCACGTTTCCCCTTTCAGTGGTATAGGGAAGTACGTGGAAACCGGGTTGGGTGTGGCTGATAAAATCCACACCGCTGCTGTAATTGCCTATCCAGATGTTGCCATACACGTCTTGCAACAAACTTCTGATGTTACCGGAAGAAAGCCCGTTCTGGCCACCCGATGAAGTAATGTTTAGAAACCTCACGCTCTCCGGGTCCATAAAGCTGATGTGACGCAAATCGAGGATGCTGATCCCCCCTATGTCAGAAGCGATCCATAACATGCCATCATCCATTTCCTTAATGCTATAGATATGGTCGGCAATCAGGGAATGCGGATTGCCCGGTTCATGCGTGAAAACAAGAAACTCTTCCGTCTGTGGATTGAATAGGGCAAGTCCTTGGTTCGTCCCTATCCAGATGTTGCCTAAATGGTCTGTGCAAATGGAATAAACACTGTTTCCCGGTAAACTTTTGGGATTGTGGGAATCATGCCTGAAATTCCGTGCAGTTTTACTTTTTAGGTCCACAATGCTTAATCCGTTTTGGGCATGCCCGATAAACAATTTCCCTTTTCCGTCGTCGTAGGAACACCAATTGGGTCTGTCCATTTCCGGGATGTTTATACCGGCAAACGGTGTAAACCGTCGGGTCTTCTTGTCGCAGTATACAATCCCTCCGTGGTGATTGGTTATCCATATTCCGGTATCGGCAGCATGGGAAAGATATGCGACACCACTTATTTCGATGCCTTCGTGGGTGGTATAATTTTCGAACCGGCTTGAAAAGCAGCAAAATACACTAAGTCCCCCCTTTGTTCCAATCCACAACGTATTTGTATCCTTGTCATACAGAAGTGCATTCAGCGCATTGCTGATCAGGCCGGAATTGTTTTTCTTGTAAACCGTAAAATTTCTGCCATCGAACCGGCTCAATCCCGACTCTGTGGCAATCCAGATGCACCCCTGTCCATCTTGCTCAATGTCTGTGACATAATTGTTGGATAAGCCGTTCTCGACCCCAAGGTGCCTGAAAGTATAAGGCTGGGCAATGCCGCTGTCCGTGAATAACAGTAAGCACCACATAACCCAGAAAAAATTTCTTCCTACCTGCATAACCGTTACTGTTGTCTCCCGAATAAAAATAGAACAAAATCCCGTCAATCTTCTAATAGATATATCCTTTGGAAGGTCTGCATTTTCCCAATCCCCATTTGCCTTTTTTTAGGGGCAAAATATTATAAATCATGTATTTAATTCAATGAGGGGTGGATTGTGCATGCCTGCTTTACCCTGTTAATTGCCCGATATACCTGTGTTGTCTGCCTGTTTTACCATCTATTAAAGAGTGTGAAATATCGGTACTTCGCCTATCTCTTTTTGGAAAGAGACAAAAACAGCCATTGTTAACTAAAAAAAATCAACAATGAATCAACCTATGAAGAAAAGAAAGACAAAGCATTTGGGACACGTCGTCTGGCTCCTGTGTATCATTTTGTTTTCCCAGAGTTTGTATGCGCAAACAAGGGAAATTAAAGGCCGGATAACCGATGCTGCAGGTGGGCCGGTCATTGGGGCAACCGTCGTAGAAAAAGGCACGACCAATGGCACGAGTGCTGATATGGATGGGAACTTCACGTTAAAGGTACCTGCAAACGCAAATCTGCAGGTATCATCGCTGGGGTATGCCACACAAGAGATCACAGTAGGGGATCAGACAAGTTTCAGCATTGTTCTGCAAGAAAACCTGAAGTCTCTTGATGAAGTGGTAATCGTGGGATTCGGTGCCCAGAAAAAAGTAAACCTGACAGGTGCGGTAGGAATAGCTACGGCAAAGGACCTTGAGTCTCGCCCCGTTACTTCGGCCCCACAAGCCTTGCAAGGCTTAGTACCTGGTTTGAAGATTTCAACCAGCAACGGCGCGCTGGACCAAAACATGAGCATCTCTGTACGCGGAACCGGGACCATCGGCAGTTCAAGCGGTTCCCCGCTAATTTTGATTGACGGTATGGAAGGCGATATCAATACTGTAAACCCTCAGGATATAGAGAACATATCGGTGCTGAAAGATGCCGCAGCCTCGTCTATTTACGGCTCACGCGCACCTTTCGGGGTCATTTTGATCACAACAAAGAAAGGCAGGGCAGGAAAGGCCTCCATCAATTACAACAACAATTTTCGTATTGCCAGCCCTATCGGCCTGCCGGAATCGATGGATTCTTACACGTTTGCCGTCATGATGAACGAATCCCTCAGAAACAGTGGCAGATCCGCCAGGTTTTCGGAGGAGACGATGCAGAAAATGCTCGACTATCAGGCGGGCATACTTACGGGCGGAATGGATCCCAGTCCTACCAATCCGGATGCATGGAATGATGTCTGGTCTACCGCTTACGGCAACACTGACATCTACGACGAACTATATAAAAAGAACGTGTTTTCTCAGGAACACAACCTGAGCGCTTCGGGTGGGAGCGAAAAGATGACATATTATGGCTCTTTCAATTACCTTGATCAGGGCGGATTGATCAAGATCGGTGACGATGGCTTGAAACGTTACAATGTAACAGGTAAATTCAGCAGTGTTTTGACCGATTGGTTGAAATTCAGTTACACGTCGCGTTTTACCCGTAACGATGTTTGGCGCCCAAGGACATTCAATGACACTTTCTACCGCATGTACGGCCGTCAGAACTGGCCCAATATTCCCATGTACGATCCCAGCGGGAACCCTTACGGTTACAATGCAGTGGAACTGGCAGGCGGTGGAACCCGCGACGTGCAGACCGACCAGCACTATTACCAGGCGGCTTTTGTCATTGAACCGGTAAAGAACTGGATAACCAATGTGGAATTTAACTACCGCATTTTTGACCAACAGATAAAAGAAACCACCCTGCGTGCCTATCAGGTAGGGCCTACCGGCGCTTACATTTACAGGATCAATGACTCCGGCCTATATCAGGAACAAAAGAAAGAAAACTACCTGAACCTTAATATTTACAGCGAATATTCCCGCTCATTCAAGGACACGCACAATTTCAAGATTATGGGCGGTTTTCAGGTGGAGGAATTGACACAGGGCGATTTCAATGTTTTCAAAAATGGGCTGATATATTCCGAATTGCCCGAGTTCAACCTGACAAATGGATTGCTGAGTAACGGCACGGCCAAAGATGCGACCGTAGCCGGTTACGGGAACGAATGGGCAACGGCCGGTTTCTTCGGGCGCTTGAATTACGATTATAAAGGACGTTATCTGGCTGAAGTCAATATGCGTTACGACGGCACTTCGCGTTTCAGGAGCGGGAATCGTTGGCAAACTTCACCATCATTCTCCGCCGGGTGGAATATTGCACAGGAAAGTTTCTGGGAACCGTTGACCAACGTGGCCAATCTGTTAAAACTTCGCTTCTCATACGGCGAGTTGGGCAACCAGAATACGAACACCTGGTACCCGACCTACCGGACAATGAGCCTGGGGTCTTTGAACGGCAGTTGGCTGCAGGGCGGCAGCAGGCCCAATACCGCATCTGTAGGTAGTTTGATAAGCACGGTATTGACATGGGAATCTGTCCGCACATGGGATGTCGGACTTGATTACGGTTTTTTCAACAACCGTTTGACCGGTTCGGCAGATTACTTTATCCGTTATACAAAAAACATGGTGGGACCTGCTCCCGAACTTCCCAATACGCTGGGTATATCCGCCCCCCAAACCAATAACTGCGATTTGCAGACAAGAGGGTGGGAGGTCTCACTGGCCTGGAGGGACCGGTTGGCAAACGGCTTGAATTATGGAATAAACCTGTCTCTGTCCGACCAGGTAACTTATATCGACAGTTATCCGAGCAATAAGACCAATTCGTTGAGTACTTATATATCCGGGCAACAGGACGGTTTGATATGGGGATTTGAAACCATTGGCATTGCAAAAACACAGGAGGAAATGGATGCACACCTGGCGTCATTGCCCCACGGCGGGCAGTCGGCACTTGGGTCACAATGGTCGGCAGGCGACATCATGTACAAAGACCTGGATGGTGATGGCAAGATCACTACCGGTGCGGGTACACTGGATGACCACGGAGACCTGAAAATATTGGGCGATTCCTATTCTCATTATTTCTATGGAATTGACCTTACCGCCGATTGGAAAGGTTTTGATTTCCGTTGTTTTCTTCAGGGCGTAATGAAAAAGGATTTCTGGCCCGGCGGCGACTCCAGCACAAACAACGATAACGAAGGCGGTTACTTCTGGGGGGTTCGCGGAAATGTGAGCGAATGGCATATGCGCGGTTTTGTGCAGCACAATGATTATTTCCGTGCCGAAGCAACGGGATTGTCCGGACATGAAATCCCTGCAAATCTTGATTCCTATTTTCCCCGTCCTCTTCTCAGTTATGCAGATGGGGGCAAAAATCAACGTGTACAGAGCCGTTATATGCAGAATGCGGCCTATATGCGCCTGAAAAACCTGCAATTGGGCTATACCCTGCCATTGGCCTGGACACAAAAAGCAGGTATCTCAAAATGCCGTCTTTTTGTGTCGGGAGAAAACCTTCTGACTATCACATCATTGTTTGATGTGTTCGATCCCGAAACAGCTACCGGAGGAATAGGCGGAAATGTTTATCCGCTGTCCAGCACATGGTCGTTTGGTCTGAGTTTAACTTTTTAATGGAATTAAGAACATGAAACTACATAGAATAGCACTGGCTATGGCATTAATTGCCGCATTCACATCCTGCGAAGATTTTCTTGATCGTGAACCGCAATCTTCCGTGTCACCCGATATATACTTTACGGAAGCTTCCCAGCTTCAGGCATACACAGATGATATGTATCCGCGCATTCTTTCCGGTAATTCGGGAAACTCCTACGGTTATTACGCAACCGACCAGGGTACCGATAACCAAATAACGGGAACAGCGCCCGACCGTTTTTACGAAGGACAATGGAAAGTCCCCAATTCAGGCGGAGACTGGTCGTTTGAAGTGATCTACAGGCTTAATTTTTTCTTTTCAAACGTATTGTTACGTTTTGGGGATGATCTGAACGGCTCAAAAAATACCATCAACGGCGATTTGGCGGGTATCAAACATTACATTGGCGAAATGTATGTGCTGCGCGCGCTCGAATATTTTAAACGGTACCAGAAATTCGGAGACTTCCCGGTTATTACCGAACCTCTGCCGGATGATGCGCTGGTCCTTACCAATGCCAGCAAGCGTATGCCACGCAATGAAGTGGCACGCTTCATCTTGTCCGATCTGGACAAGGCGATAACCCTGCTGGCCGGGAAAGATATGGCTACGACCCGCATCAACCTCGATCTGGCCCTTTTGGTCAAATCGCGTGTCGCGTTGTTCGAAGGAACCTGGTTAAAATACTTCAGGAGTACGGCTTTCGTACCTAATGGCGAAGGATGGCCCGGCAAAACAAAAGATTACAATGCCAGCTATCAGTTCCCGAGCGGAAGCATCGACAACGAAATCAACTATTTTTTGGAACAAGCCATGTCGGCTTCAAAGGGAGTGGCGGAAAAACATAAAAGCAAGCTAACGGCGAATACGGGCGTGTTGCAACAATCAGTAACCGAAGCTGCAAATCCGTATTACGAAATGTTTGCAGTGGAAAATCTGTCCTCTGTTCCCGAAGTATTGCTATGGCGGCAATATGCACTCGGCATTTCCACACACGATGTCTGTCTTGCCGCGAATCAGGGCAATTGGGCCGTAGGGATGACACGGGCTTATGTGCAGAACTTTCTGATGGCCGACGGGACACCGGTATACTCGCATGGGACGTATGCCGATGGCGACGGGTATTATCAGGGAGACAAGACCATTGCCGATGTCCGTGCAAACAGGGATTCGCGTTTGGCATTGTTCCTCAAAGAACCCGGACAAAAAAATATCCTGATCGATGGTTCGTCCGCGCTTAGCATTTTATACAAAGTTGAGCCATATCCCGGTATAACCCAGGGGGCCGACCAAGTTGCCTATACAACCGGTTATGCTTTACGGAAAGGCGGCTCTTTCGATATCAGGTTCTATTCCGATATGCAAAAGTGCTACACGGGCCTGGTGCTTTATCGTTCCGTCGAGGCCTTGTTAAACTACATGGAAGCAAGTTATGAACGTAACGGAAATCTGGATGGCACAGCCCGGGGATACTGGCAGACGATCCGCCAGCGCGCGCATGTCAATACGGACATCGATGCGACCATTGCGAGTACCGACATGAACAAGGAAGCCGAAAACGACTGGGGTGCTTATTCGGGCGGACAATTGGTGGATGCTACGCTTTATAACATCCGTCGTGAGCGCCGCTCGGAATTTATATCCGAAGGCTTGCGTTACATGGACCTATGCCGCTGGCGGGCAATGGACCAGATGACTACAACACCTTATATTCCCGAAGGCATACATCTTTGGAACACGCCAATGGAATCGTGGTACAGCAATTTAAAGGCCGACGGTACCACAAGCGCCAATGTCTCACCGGAATCCGACGGCGAGTACCTTCGCCCCTACCGGAAAACGGGCACCCAAAGGTGTTACAATGGGTTTACCTGGAAGATGGCCCACTACCTGGAACCGATCATGATCAAACAATTCCTGCTGACTTCGCCCGATGGTTCAACCGTTTCAGGATCCCCGATTTACCAAAATCCCTACTGGCCCACAGTGTCCGACCAGCCGGCTGAACAGTGAAATGAAAAAACCTGCCAGGGCCAAAAACATGTAAAGTCCAAATACAAAACAAACGCATTATGGCTGTAGATGATGTATTTGTGCAGAAGCGTAACCCGTCGGACCTTTCTGCCCCGGAAAAGTTTTATGCACAAACCCAAAGTTGTAGTGACAAATAGGACTTAAGATCGCTGCACTTTCCCTTTTGGGGAGATCGGCAGATGAGTAATGCTTTTATAGTTGATATGGCATTTAAATAAAGATTGTTAAAAGCCCGCGGGCAATTATCCCAAAGCCCGCGGGCTCTTGTAAAAAGAAACAAAATGTTCGTACTCTACATATTTCTCCTTCTTTCATCCTTCACAGCCGACAGAAAAGAGGCTGTCACTATTTTCATGATCGGCGACTCCACGATGGCAAACAAAAATCTGGCAAAAGGGAACATTGAGAGAGGCTGGGGACAAATGCTTCCGGGTTATCTGACGGAAGATGCAGTGGTCAACAACCACGCCGTGAACGGAAGGAGCACGCTCAGTTTTATTAACGAAGGGCGTTGGGAACAAGTACTTTCCAAAATTCACCAGGGCGATTACGTATTTATCCAATTCGGCCACAACGACGAAAAACTGGCTGAAGATCTGCACACCGAACCGGGAAGCACGTTTGATGCGAATCTGAAGCGTTTTGTTAATGACGCACGGGACAAAGGAGGAATCCCTGTTCTGTTCAATTCGATTGTACGCCGGAATTTTCCTCCCGAAGGCGCCACAGGGCATCAATACAGCTATGAAAAAGAAGGCGCTGTGCTGGTTGACACGCACGGAGAATACGCCAATGCCCCGCGCAGGGTGGCAAAAGAATTGAACGTTCCCTTTATTGACATGAATAAGCTGACCCACGACCTGATGTCCGGAATGGGAACCGAAAAATCAAAGGAACTATTTATGTGGGTTCCGGCCGGAAAGTATGGATTTAGCCCGAAAGGAAGGGTGGACAATACCCATCTTAACATATATGGCGCAAGAATAACGGCAGGCATCGCCATCGATGCGGTTGTGAAAGAAGTTCCCGCACTAGCCCCATATGTCAGACACAATGATTTAGTCGTGGCAAAAGACGGTAGTGGCGATTTCTTTACCGTTCAAGAGGCTGTCGGTGCAGCATATCGGTTTCAGAAAGACAGTGTATCCATTCTGATCCGTCCCGGCATATACAGGGAAAAAGTAAATATTGCAAATTCAAAACCAGCTATCACACTTGTCAAACAAAAAGGGGCAGTGGTAGAAGATAGTTGCGGCAGGCGCATGGGTATCACGGACCGGTTAATTGACAAACATACAAGTTGGGAAATCGGCGCACAATGAAAAGCACAAACGCATGAAAACGATCAAATTAATATTTGCCTTTGCTTTATTGTATTCAAACGTGGTTTGTTCACAAAAACAAGCTGACAATCAATACCAAACAGTTGAGGTGGATGCCCCGTTTCCAATGGAAAACATCAAAATCTTCATTTTTCCGGGAAAAGATTTTAATATAAATGATTATGGTGCCATTGCAGGAAATAAAGCCAACAACACCAAAGCCATTGCGAAAGCCATCAAAGCCTGCAACCATGCAGGCGGCGGACGTGTTGTGGTCCCCGCAGGCGAATGGCTTACCGGTCCCATCCATTTCAGAAGCAATGTGAACCTGCATCTGGAAGAAAATGCCGTTTTGAGGTTTACCGACAATCCCGGTGATTACCTTCCTGCTGTTATGATCTCCTGGGAAGGCATGGAATGTTACAATTATTCGCCCTTGGTTTATGCGTTCGGTTGCGAAAACATTGCAATCACGGGAAAGGGGACATTAAGCCCTCAAATGGATACCTGGAAAAAATGGTTCGGCCGTCCGCAGGCACATTTGAACGCCCTGAAAGAGCTTTACACAAAAGCATCCATGGATGTGCCGGTGGAACAGCGCCAGATGGCAAAAGGAGAAAATAACCTTCGTCCGCACCTGGTCCATTTCAACCGTTGCAGGAACGTGTTGCTCGATGGTTTCAGAATCCGTGAAAGTCCTTTCTGGACAATCCACATATACATGTGCGACGGAGGAATCGCCCGCAACTTGGATGTAAAGGCGCATGGACACAACAACGATGGGATTGACCTCGAAATGACCCGCAACTTCTTGGTGGAAAATTGTATATTCGACCAGGGCGACGATGCCGTGGTCATCAAATCGGGGCGTAATCGTGACGCCTGGCGGCTGAATACGCCTGCCGAAAACATTGTGGTCCGGAATTGCAACGTTGTCAACGGACATACGCTGCTGGGCGTGGGCAGCGAAATATCGGCCGGTGTACGCAATGTATACATGCATAATTGTTCGGCAGCGGATGTTCGCCGTTTCTTTTTCATAAAAACCAATCACAGGCGGGGAGGCTTTGTCGAAAATATTTACATGGAAAATGTAACAGCAGGAAAAACACAACGCGTATTTGAAATCGATACTGACGTGCTTTATCAATGGAGAGACCTTGTACCGACTTATGAAACCCGCTACACGAAAATCGAAAATATTCATTTGAAAAATATGATTTGCACCGAGACCGATGCCATTTATGAACTGAAAGGCGATAAGAACCTCCCTGTCCGTAACGTGGAAATCCAAAACGTGCATGCTGGAAAAGTGAATAAATTCATACGAAAAGCGGAGAACACCGGGAATATAGTGGAAGAAAATGTGACCCACGGAGAAAGGCTCATCCACAACGGCGTCCCCTGGTTCGATGACAACGGCAACATCGTCAATGCCCATGGCGCCTGTATCGTAAAGGATGGTGGAAAGTATTACCTGTTCGGCGAGTATAAAACCGACAGCATCAATAAGTTCATCGGCTTTAGCTGTTACTCATCACCCGATCTGGTCAATTGGACGTTTGAACGCATGGTACTGCCTGTGCAAAAGGACGGGCTGCTGGGGCCCAACCGCATCGGTGAGCGCGTGAAAGTGATGCGTTGCCCGTCCACCGGAGAATATGTAATGTACATGCATGCCGACGATATGAAATACAACGACCCGCATGTCGGATACGCAACCAGTAAAACCATCAATGGCGATTACGAATTTCAAGGCGCGCTGCTGTTTGACGGAAAACCCATCAGACGCTGGGATATGGGCACTTTCCAGGACAGCGACGGTAAAGGCTATCTGCTCATCCATCACGGCGACATTTACCGTTTGGGCGACGATTACCGCTCTGCAAAAGCAAAAGTTGCCGAACGTATTCCCGGCTCAGGCGAATCACCTGCCATGTTTAAGAAAAACGGGCTGTATTACCTGTTGTATTCCAGCCTGACCAGTTGGGAGCGCAACGACAATTTTTATTACACGGCGCCGTCCATTGAAGGCCCCTGGGAAAAACAGGGTTTATTCTGTCCCGAGGGGAGTTTGACCTACAACTCCCAATGCTCCTTTGTATTACCTTTGGTCCGTGGCAACGATACAATCCCGGTGTACATGGGCGATCGCTGGTCGTTTCCGCGGCAAGGGGAGGCAGCAACCCATGTATGGTTGCCCATGCAGACCGATGGGACAAAACTGTCCGTCCCGGAATATTGGCCATCGTGGGATTTCCACACCTTGCAACCGGTTATACGACAAAAGAAACCCTTGTCCCTGCCCGACGACAAACCCTTTGTTTCCAACAGGAAAGGAGATACCGTCCAGGTTACGTTTAACGGGTCGCAGATTGCTCTTATCGGTGAAACCACGCCCCATGGCGGATATGCACGCGTTACGATCACCGGTAAACAAAGAAAAATAGTATGCTCCTCAGTTGTCGATTTTTACAGCAAGGTGCCCGACAACGGGTTACGTTTTATCAGCCCGAAACTCCCTTTGGACGATTACACGCTGACTGTGGAAGTTATCGGCGAACAGGGCGTTTGGTACAATAAAAAAGGAGATCGGTTCGGCAGCAATGATTATTTTGTGATACTGAACTGCATTGAATATGAATAGAGATAAGTCCGTAACCCTGTTATAGGGCACAGGGGGAAGGCAAAATTCTGCTTTACAAACACACGTGATTCACCAGGGATGAACCTATATTTATAGACATGTAGTTAAACACACACGGTTCGTCAGGAATGAACCCAGCGGGTTCATATATTTGTAGTAGTAGTAGATAAAACATTGTCACCGTACCATACGACCCCAAAGGGGTCGCATATTCAGGAACGGCATTGCAATTATAAACATTCGACCCGTTGGGTCAGATAACGCAGGATATATAATTTGATCGTTATTAAATAATTCAAGGATAAACATGAACCTGAAAAAATCCGCATGTTATATAAACGAAACCATAAACAAGTGAAAAAATTAGCAATACAGTTTTTTCTGTTTCTATTTCTCTCAAAGGCTTACGCCTCGGCGGGCTTTAGCCTGATTACCAATGACAAAGGGGCTCCTGTTTATTATGGAGGAAACGAACGGGTCGTGAAAACGGCCATCGGAATGCTGATAGAAGATTCCAGATTAGTCTGTACCCATCCGTTTACGCAGACCGGCAAAATAACAAGCAGCTCCGTCATTGTCGGTATTCCCGCCCGTGAACCGGAATTTCAAAAACTTTTATCAAAACACGGGATAGATATTTCCGGAATTCACGATAAATGGGAAGCATTCCGGATTCAGTCCGTAACATCCGGCAGGAAAAATTACCTGTTTGTTATCGGAAGCGACCCGCGGGGAGCAGCTTATGGAGTACTCGAACTGTCCCGGTTAATCGGCGTTTCGCCCTGGGCCTGGTGGGCAGATGTTACGCCCGGGAAAAAGACGAAACTTACATTGCCTGCAAATTACAAGAACAGCCAATCGCCTTCGGTGCAATACCGCGGCATCTTCCTGAATGACGAAGATTGGGGACTGATGCCGTGGGCTACGCAAACCCTTGCCCCTCAATCGTCCAAAGGAGCCATAGGCCCCGAAGCCTACGAAAAGATATTCGGGCTTCTTCTTCGCTTGCGTGCGAATACGGTTTGGCCGGCCATGCACGAATGCACCGTACCCTTTTATATGGTCGAAGGCAACAGGGAAACTGCCGAAAAATACGGCATGGTGGTAGGGGCTTCGCATTGCGAGCCCATGATGAGCAATGCCGCAGGAGAATGGGATGTCCGCGGAAAGGGCGAATACGATTACACGAAAAACAAAGAACAGATTATCTCGTTTTGGACTGAACGGCTGAAAGAACTGTACCGGTCGGAAAACCTCTTTACCATTGGGATGCGCGGTAAACATGACGGGATGATGCAAGGCGTGAAGACATTGGAGGAACATAAAAACGCCCTGGCCCAGATCATTGCCGACCAACGAGGGCTATTGGAGAAATATGTCGCCACGGGAACAACAAAATTCCCGTCCGTACAAGACATCCCACAGGTTTTTATCCCTTATAAGGAAGTGTTGGAAGTCTATGATGCAGGATTGGAAGTGCCCGATGATGTTACCCTGGTGTGGTGCGATGACAATTACGGTTATATCCGCCGGTTATCTGATCCCCAGGAACAACAACGTGCGGGCAGGGCAGGTGTTTACTACCATATTTCCTATTGGGGCAGGCCGCACGATTACCTTTGGCTTGCTTCCACGTCCCCCGCATTGGTATATACCGAAATGAAACGGGCTTACGAACATGGAGCCGATAAATTTTGGATACTGAATGTGGGAGATATAAAACCCGGAGAATACCTGACGGAATTTTTCCTCGATATGGCCTGGGACATTCGCTTTTGCGAACAAAACGGCAAAGAGCAATCCGTTTTTAACCATCTGGACCGTTGGGTAGAAAGGGAATTTGGCGGACAACATACCGACGAAATCACGTCAATCCTAAAAGAATATTACCGGCTGGCAAACTTTCGCAAACCCGAGCATACAGGATGGAGCAGAGTGGAAGAACCGGGCAATTACCCAAGAAGAGGGGTTACGCCGGTCGCAGATTCGGAATACAATCCCGGTTTCAATAACGAACTGCAAAACCGCATCCTTGGGTACCTGTCCTTGGAAGAACAGGTAAGGCAATTACGCGCGTCAATCCCCGACAGCAAAAAGAACGCTTTTTTCCAATTGGTCGAATACCCTGTCAGAGGCGCCTCCCTGATGAACCAAAAATGGCTCAACGCCCGGTTGTCCCACCATTATACGGAAATTGACCTCCGGGAAGCAAAATCGTATGCCGAAAAAAGTATTCAGGCATATTATGAAATAGAACGCATTACCGGGGATTATTCCCGTATGGAAAACGGCAAATGGGACCGGATGATGGATTTCCGGCCAAGAAACCTGCCGGTGTTTGAAAAACCGGTATTCGGGAAACTCGATTCACTGTTAGAAGCAGGCTATCAACCTGCCAACCTGCCAATTCAGGGGAAAAAAGAACCCATACTTGCCCAAAATGCCAAACAAGCCATCAACCTGCCGGAAAACAGACAGATAGTTGAAGGATTGGGACATAGTTTTGCAGCCGTAAAAGTGCAGGAAGGCGATTCGCTGTCCTTTGTTTTCGACGTTAAAGAAGCAGGTGATGCATTGATCAAAATTGCCGCCATCCCCAACCACGACGTAGACGGGAAAGGGATGAAAATATCATTGACAGTCGATGGAAAAGAATTGCCGCCCGTAGATTACAGTGTGAAGGATCGCAGCGAAACATGGAAACAAAATGTGCTGAGAGGACAGGCAATCGTCACCTTCCCCTATACCTTCCGGCAAGCCGGCCGCATTATTATCACCGTAAAGGCGCTGACACCTTATATCATCCTTGACCAGGTGATGATTGACCAGAGTGAAGGTGAAAAGTTTTATGAGTTTCCTGTTGTTGGAAAGGGCTCAGCTCATTTGGCAGACTAGTGTCAAGTTAGTAACAAACAGGTAGGAGGCAGAAGAAGCAGCCAGTCTCCAGCTACTGGCTGCCAGATGAAGAAGTTGTTTCTTTCGATCTTTTGCACTTTTCTCAGGCACTTTCTTAGAAATGACCTCCCCTAACCCCCTCCGAAGGAGGGGAACCCGAAACGCACTGTACGTCACGGCACCCCTCCTTCGGAGGGGCCGGGGGAGGTCTCCTGTTTGGAGTTTCCAGTTGTTGGCTCTTAGCCGTAACCCTTTTGAAGAAGCCACTAAATACTGACTACTAACCACTAAAAACTTCTTCTGCCTTCTGCCCCTCTTGCACTTAGGAACTTTGGCACTCAGGCACTCTCTTTGACACTATACAAAAAGAGGGTGCACTTCAATTTGACCACCCTCTTTTAAGATTACTGTGCCAACTGCACCAGTACGACCGATTTGGCCGGTAAATCGATGGTTAGCTTGTTGTTTTTTGGTTTTGCCACGTTAAAAGCTTTCATATTCACTTTTTCTGGCTTACCAAAATCGTTGTAATCGTTGATTTTTTCAGAAGTGATGATTTTACCCGACGTGCTTTTGGCCTCATAGCCCGTAACGTCGATTTCCACTTTTGTGGGTTTTGTGGCGTTCAGGTTACACATGGTCACGTTTACCACATTGTCCTTTATCGATGCCGATGCGTTGACCGTCGGTAACGAATTGCGCCCTATCGTATAATCTTCGGTTTGTATGTTCAACGGGATCATGGTAGCGCCATGGTGCACGTTGTACATTTTGAATACGTAATAAGTAGGGGTCAGGAGCATTTCGTCGCCTTTGGTCAGTATCACCGCCTGTAACACGTTCACCATCTGGGCGATGTTGGCCATTTTCACACGATCGCAATGGTTATTGAAAATATTCAGGTTAATGCCCGCCACCAGCGCGTCGCGCAAAGTATTTTGCTGGTATAGGAAACCAGGGTTTGTGCCGGGTTCCACATTAAACCAGGTCCCCCATTCGTCCACCATCAACCCTATTTGTTTGTTGGGATCATATTTGTCCATAATGGTGCCATGGCGGGTTACCAGTTCTTCCATCCTTAACGTGTTTCGCAACGTTTGGTGCCATGCCGCTTCATCAAACTCGGTGGCTGAACCCTTATCTTCCCATCGGTTGGTAAACGTATAGCTATGCAGCGATAGCCCTTGCATCAGAAACTTATGGCGGCTCAGCTTTTGCATCAGTACCTCGGTCCAGTTGTAGTCGTCCACATTGGGGCCACCGGCAATTTTGAACTTGGCTCCGCCACAGTAAGTGGCATAGTTGCGGTATAAGTCGGCATAATACTCGGGGGTCATGTGTCCGCCACAGCCCCAGTTCTCATTGCCGATACAAAAATATCTGATATCCCAGGGTTTGTCCCGGCCGTTGGCCTTGCGCAAATCCGTCATCGGACTAGGGTTGTTCGACGTAATATATTCGACCCATTGGGCGGCTTCGCGCACGGTACCCGATCCCACGTTGAGGTTCACATACGGTTCGGCCCCGATCAGTTCGCAAAAATCAAAGAATTCATGCGTACCAAAACTGTTGTCTTCGGTCACGCCGCCCCAATGGATGTTTACGATCGATGGCCGTTGGTGTTTTGGCCCAATGCCGTCGCGCCAGTTGTACGTATCGGCAAAACAGCCGCCCGGCCAGCGGAGCACCGGAACCTTCATGTCTTTAAGCGCGGCAATGATGTCGGTCCGGAACCCCCTGATATTATCGACTTTAGAGTCGGGCTCAACCATGATTCCGCCATAGATCAACCGCCCAAGATGTTCGGCAAAATGACCATAAATCTCGGGATTGATCTTTTCCTTGGCCAAATCGGCATGGATACTGATCTTGTTTTGTGCGGTAGCCATTTGGATTAAAGCAGCCAGGCACAGCATGGATAGAATTTTTGTCTTCATTGGACTTGTATTTGTGTGGTTTTATTATATCAAAAAAACAAACCCCGTGAGGTACAGATCTCCCCGGGGTTTATATATTTAGGGGAAAGTTGCCCGAACTTTCCGCACGGATCATTTCACGCCAAACCGCATTACCGTAGTGGTGGAGTAAGTCTCACCGGGATTCAGGATGGTAGAAGGGAAATTTGGCTTGTTGGGCGAATCGGGGAAATGTTGGGTCTCTAAGCACAGACCACTGTATTTAACCAGACTCCGTGTCCCGGAGACAATACTGCCATCCAGGAAATTGCCCGAATAAAACTGGATGCCGGGTTCTTTGGTGAAAATCTCCATCACACGCCCACTTGAGGGATCCGTCAAACGGGCGGCAAAATTCAGAGAATCGCCCGTAGCGGGAGCAAGTGCAAAGTTGTGGTCGTAACCACCGGGAACCGAATCGATACGCGCACCAATTGCAAACGGAGTCGTGAAATCGAATGGTGTGCCTTTCACCTCAACCAGTTCGCCGGTCGGGATCAATGTTGAATCCACAGGGGTGTACTGGGGAGCGTTGAGCGTTAGCTCGTGGTCAAGTATAGTACCTTCGCCGGCCAGATTGTAATAAGCATGGTTGGTTAAGTTCACCGGAGTTGCCTTGTCCGTGGTAGCGTGGTAGTCAATTTGCAGGTCGTTGCCCTTGAGGGTGTAAACGACGGTAACCTGCAAATTCCCGGGGTAACCTTCTTCACCGTCTTTGCTCAGGTAGGTCAACTTCAGGGCAGGAGCATCTTTGCTTTCAATGGCTTCCGCATTCCACACCACTTTGTCGTAACCCACTTTGCCCCCGTGCAAGTGGTTGGGGCCGTCATTGGTTTGCAACGTGTAGGTAGAATCGTTAAGCGTAAACAGGCCTTTGGCAATACGGTTGCCGTAACGGCCGATCAACGCACCGAAAAACGGGGTCCCTTTTTCATATTGGGCCAGGTTGTCGAAACCCAACACAATATTGCCCATTTGGCCTTTGTTGTCAGGTGTTTTCAACGATGTAACGGCACCTCCGTAAGTAGTGATCTTTAACTCAATACCGGTAGTGCTTTTCAGGGTGTAAAGCTCCACGGCTTCGCCTGTCGATAATTTACCCCAATCTTGTTTGGTGATCGAGGCGACATTTTTGTTCCCGCAGTTGCACGATGCCAAAGCAATCGCCAAAACGGCTGCAGCGATGGCTTGGCTTGATTTGAAAATTGACTTCATGGATTTGTAAACTGTTTTTATGTAAAATGTTTAATGTTTTTAGATCCTATCCGAGTACATAAGTCGCAAGGACCTTTTGTACGTCGTACACGTTGACCGATTTGTTGAATTGTTTAACGATGCTGGGTTGTGTTTCGCTCGATATCCAAACTTTAAGTTCGGCATCCAGATCAAACGTACCGGCAGTTTCAATGCTAAATCGGGTAATGCTTTTGTAAGTAATTGTTTTGTAGTCGGTTTTACTTCCGGTGAGACCCTGTTTTTCCACCAGGATCATACGTTTGTTGGTAAAGATAAATGTATCGCGTATCAACTTAAAACCCAGTTCAATGGTTTCTCCCTCAACCAATAGTTTGCCGTATTCCTTTTCCAAATCTGCTTGGCCAACGGCTCCCGCATTTCCTATCAATGCTGAAAATAGTCCCATGGCATAACGTTTTTAAGTAGTCGGTACTGTTATTTATCAGTCAAATTTACTTTTTTTATCGATATAAAATGAACTCTTTTTAACAGAGCAGGCGAAAATATTTAAAACGTGTTTCATGTTACCTTTGGGAATATTTATAAGGTATTTCTTTAGGTGTATTGAATATGAGTATTTTGGTTTATTTTTGCCTTTGGGATTTGTTAAAAAAGTATGTAAAAGGCAGGGCTTTTTATAAAGGTTTAAAATACGCTCATTCTGGGGTGTATATTTAATGCCGGATGCTTTTTGTTTGTATTCCCAAATCTAGCACTTTTACTGCATCGTTTGGAGGACTCAGGTTTACACGGTGTGGATGCATCGATAATGGTTGGGTGGTTACATTTTGGGGCCGATGAATTATAAAATTATAAACACATGAAGGCACGCTTTGTGAACGTATTTTCATTCGTTGGTTTGTTGCTGGCATCGTGGGGCAATATCTGTGCGAACCGGACAAATGTGTCGGAACTGAATTTCCATATAAGGCATTACACCAACAACGATGGATTGTCGCAAAATAGCGTCAACGATATTGAACGGGACCCGTTTGGCTTTTTATGGTTTGCCACGGGCAACGGTTTGAGCCGGTTTGACGGTTACACGTTCCGCAACTACACGAAACCGTTGTTGCCATCCAATTTGGTTTACGCATTGGCCGTATCGCCCGATAAGCGTATTTGGATCGGCACCAAGCAAGGTCTTTGTTTTATTGATTTGGCAAGCGACAGAATAGAGCAGTTCCGGTTGGCCGGCGCGGAGGAAGAGGCTGTGTCGGTGATATCGCTTTTTTGCGATAGGCAAGGTAACGTATGGGCGGGAACATCCGAAAAAGGCTTGTTCCTTTTAAAACCATCGTCGCAAGGTTACAGGATCCTGCATTTCGATACGGCCAACAGTGAATTGCCGGGAAACCACGTAGGGGTGGCGTACCAGCTCAAAAACGGCAATGTGCTTGTGGGCACCAACCATGGGGCTGCCCTCTTTTCAATACAGGCCAACCGTTTCGAAACATGGAACCAAAGCCAGTTGCAAAGCTCGTTGGTGCTGTCGATCTTCGAAAGTGATAACGGGAACATTTGGTTGGGCACCTATTTCGGGTTGGCTGTTTTCGATAGGGCCAGTTCAGCCCCAATCTGGCATTTTCCGGACCCGTTCAATCCGGCATCGTTAAGCCACGGACGCATAAACGGTATTTTGCAGGATGGGATGGGGAGGATATTTGTGGGAACGCTGGGTGGCCTCGATGTATATCTGCCGCAAACGAATTCATTTTTTCATGTCCCCCAGGGCCAGCAATCGCAATTTTCGCTCAACAGCAAGTTTGTAAACTGTCTGATGGCCGATGCGCAGGGAAATATATGGGTAGGGACCGAGAAAGGAGGGATCAACCAGATGAACATCTACCAAAAGCCCTTTTTGCAGATGGAACATAAAGTAGACATTCCCAATGGCTTATCCAACAATACCATCAATTCTGTATTGGTGGAAGGGAACGACTTTTGGATCGGTACGGCAGGGGGAGGACTTAACCGTTACGACGCCCGGACGGGCATCTACCAGCATTTTAAGTATAACCCGGCCAATACGTCGTCCATTTCTTCCGATTTTATTACGTCACTGGTTAAAACGCCCAACGACCGGCTTTGGGTTGGCACATGGGGCGGCGGATTGTGCAAAGCCGACGGTAACGGAACCTTTAAACGGTTCATTCCCCCGGTCAACAACCCTGAAACAGACTTTGTCAATGCATTCGTGTCATCGATTGTATATGACAAAAGAGGTTTCTTATGGATTGGCACGGAAGGCGGATTGGCAATACTTGGTTTGGGTAACAATACCTTCCTCGATTTGAGGACATCGGACAATGCCCTTTCGCAGATTACCGAAATCGGTTGCCTTTATCTTGACAGTAAGGATTTTCTGTGGGTAGGCACGCGTAACGGCCTCTACCGGTTTCCGTCGAGCGTTTTGGACAACCCGGACAAAGTTGAATTGCCCATGTCGCGGCTCGAAGTGTACCGTAGCTCGTCACAATCGCCGGAAACGGGAAACCTGCCGGGCGGTTACATCATTTCGTTGCTCGAGGACAATACGGGAACCATGTGGATAGGTACATACGGGGATGGTTTGTTGAAATGTAAAGGATTGCCCGGCGGGAAGTTGTCGTTCGAACAATTTACACAGTCCGATGGCCTTTGCAACAACGTGGTTTACGGCATACAACAGGATGATGCCGGCAATTTATGGCTTAGCACCGACCATGGGCTGTCGTGTTTCGATCCGGGAAGCAACTCATTCGACAACTATTTTATGGAAGATGGCTTGCTGGGCGATCAGTTTTATTGGTCGGCATCGTACAAAAGTGCCGATGGCCGCCTGTTTTTCGGCGGAGTGAACGGTCTTAACTACTTTTTGCCATCAGCTTTCCCTAAATACCCTGCAAATCCGCATGTGGCCATAACGGCCCTACGCGTGTTCAACCATCCGGTTGCGTTGGGAGAAGAAAGGCATGGGCAGGTGGCGGTATCCGAAAACCTTGCGCTTAACCACAACGTGTCCCTTTCATATAAGGATAATGTGTTTGCCATTGAATTTTCGGCGTTGGATTTTTTCCACCCCGCAAAAGTCCGGTATGCCTATAAACTTGACGGAGTAGACAAGGATTGGGTAGAAGTAGGGGCAAACCAGCGTTTGGCCAATTACACCAATCTCCGGGGCGGAGATTACGTGTTTAAGGTCAAAGCGTCGAACAGCGACGGAGCGTGGAGCGATCAATTGACCGAACTTAATATCCACATACGTCCGCCTTACTGGCAAACCCCTTGGTTCAGGATGTTGTTGGTGTTCTTCATCGTACTCCTTGCCATTATCTATAGCCGCTACCATAGCCGTAGGCTTATTGTCCAAAAAGCCAAGCTCGAAGCAATGGTACAGGAACGCACCCGACGGATCGAAACACAAACGGAAGAGCTGCGCGAGGCCAATAAAGTGTTGGAGCACCGGCAGGAATTGATCGAAGGCCAAAAGAAAGAACTTGAGTCAAAAAACGAGGAAATCATGCAGCAGCGTGACCAGTTGCTGGCCTTGAACGAAGAGATTGAACGCAACAACCAATCGCGGCTTAAATTCTTCACGAATATCTCGCACGAGTTCCGTACCCCCCTTACGTTAATAGTTTCGCCCATCGAACGTTTGGTCAGGGAAACCGGCCTGCCCCAAATGGTCCGCGATTCGTTGAACGTGGTCCATCGAAATGCGTGCCGTTTGCATTTGCTTATCGACCAACTGCTCGCATTCAGGGAAATTGAGACAGACAACCTCCGGTTGGTGGTGACCAAAGGGAATTTTTCCGAATTTGTCCACGACATTGTCCGGGCATTTGAAGGGTTGGCATTGCAACGGAGAATGGAATATTCTTACGTTGACACGTTGAACGGGCAAAATATCTGGTTCGACCGCGAAAAGGTCGAGAACATCCTTTACAACTTATTGTCAAATGCATTTAAATACACCCCGGAAGGAAAAAATGTAGCTGTGGGGCTGGGCACAGCGCTCATCGACAAGGATGGCCGGCAGTTGCCCGCAGTGCAAATCGAAGTCGCAGATACAGGCAAGGGAATAGCAGCCGATCAGTTGGGACGGATCTTCGATAGTTTCTATCGTGTTCCTTCTCACAAAGGCGTCAACGGAACCGGCATCGGGCTTGCGTTGACATCCGAGTTGGTCGGGGCCATGAACGGTCAGATCCACGTACACAGCAAAGAAGGGGAAGGGAGCCGTTTCACGGTATTGTTGCCTTGCCGGCTCGAAGATTTGGGCGAGGTGGAAGTCGTGGACCATGTGGCGGGGGATATCTCGGAAATCGAGCAGAAAGTCCAGGTGATCCAGGATCTTTTTCACGACGACAACCATTTCCTGTTCGAGCAACAGATGGAAGAGCTATCAGGAAAACCAGTCATGTTGATCGTAGAAGATAACAAAGAATTATGCAGTTTCCTGTCGGGCGCGTTCAGCCCAAAGTACCGGATATTAATGGCCGAAAATGGGAAAAGCGGGTACGAGTTGGCGCGCAAACACGCTCCCGATGTGGTTTTGAGCGACGTCATGATGCCCGAAATGGATGGGATTGAACTTTGCAGGCAAATAAAGAACAATCTGTACACCAGCCATATCCCGGTCGTATTGTTAACGGCCAGGGCCATGGTCGAAAACCAGTTGGAAGGTTTGCAGACCGGGGCCGATGATTACATTCCCAAGCCCTTCAACCTCGATCTGCTCAAAGCCAAAATCGACAATTTAGTCGAAATAAGGTCCAAATTACGGGGCAAATTTTGTGCGCAAACCGAAATAAAGCCCATGGAACCGGCAACTTCGTCGCTCGACGAAAAATTTTTGTCAAAAGCCTACGAAATTTTGGAGAACAATTTCCATAACCCCGATTTCAATGTGGAACTGTTTTCCGACCTGATGTTTGTCAGCAGGAGCCTTCTTTACAAGAAAATCAAAGCATTGGTCGATTTATCGCCCAACGATTTCATCACGGTGTTCCGGTTGAAAAAATCGGTCACCTTGCTTGCACCCAAAGATATTTCGGTGAACGAAGTCGCATACCGCATCGGGTTCAACGACCCCAAATACTTTAGCCGGGTGTTTAAAAAATTCTACAAGAAAACCCCAAGCGAATATACCCTCACACAGGGAATGTAAGTTTTTGGATCCATCCTCCCGGAAAAACTGTCGTCCCCATGCCCCGTTCGTCCGCAGGGACGAACGTTAACCGCCCTTTGTACGAAAAAAGTCACAAACGTTGGGTTGGGATTGTTTTCTATACTATCCGTTTCTTGATACAAAATGTGTAAAACTCGAAATAAATCCATGTCGAACCTGAGACGAACCTGTGTCGAAGGAGTGTCGAACCTGGAAAAGCGCCATAAATAGTGCCAAAAAATGCAAAGAAAACCGGTATTTCCCCGATTATGGGCGCGCCAGCCGGATTGCCTGTAGCCTTTTCCGAAAAAACCTTTCCGTTGAACGGCAACCAAAGGAAATAAACCGATTGCCCGATTATGTTTTAGGGCTGGTTTACGTTGATCTCCGGAAGACGAAATACACCCAATCACGATGAATGTTCCGGGTGGCATATCGGGAGACGTTAAACCATTTGCACCCGTCGGGTGTTTCATATAAGTCTTCCTCCCTGTCGCTTTTCAAACCAAACCATCAGGAATAAAAATCGAATGCCTTTGCGTTGTCGTCCGCAACGACATCGTGCCGGCGTGAAAAGTAAGTTTTAAACAAAGTTAAAAAAGGGCCGCAGCTGAATATTTGAAATCGGGCGGCACCGCAAAAATTGTAAAAGCGGTTTTGTTTTTATAAGTTTGCATCGCATCAAAAAGTGTGCTATTCGATTTAACACAAACAATAAACTTGAACAAATGGCTATCAGTTACAAAGAACTCGGCCTGACAAACACCAAAGAACTGTTTGCCAAGGCTGTGGCCGGTGGTTACGCCATCCCGGCTTACAACTTTAACAACCTGGAGCAGCTTCAGGCTATCCTTCAGGCTTGTGTGGAAACCAAATCTCCAGTTATCCTTCAAGTATCCTCGGGTGCCCGTAAATATGCCAACGCTACTTTGTTGCGCAACATGGCAAAAGGTGCGGTGGAATATGTAAAAGAATTGGGCTATGAAATACCCATCGTATTGCACCTTGATCATGGCGATACTTTTGAGATCTGTAAAGAATGTATCGACAACGGTTTCTCTTCGGTAATGATCGATGGATCACATCATTCTTACGAAGACAACATCGCATTGACCAAAAAAGTGGTTGAATACGCACACGCCCACGGCGTGACCGTTGAAGGCGAGCTTGGCGTATTGGCCGGTGTGGAAGATGACGTGGTCGCAGAACACTCTTCTTATACCCGCCCCGAAGAAGTTGAGGATTTTGTAAAACGTACCGGCGTTGATTCGCTGGCCATCTCGATCGGGACTTCGCACGGTGCCCACAAATTTACACCGGCACAGTGCACGCGCAATGCCGACGGCATTTTGATTCCTCCTCCGTTGAAGTTCGAAATTCTGGAAGAGATCGAAAAACGCATTCCCGGTTTTCCCATCGTATTGCACGGAGCCTCATCGGTACCCCAGGAACACGTGGCAACCATCAACAAATTTGGTGGCGCAATGAAAGAAGCCGTAGGCATTCCGGAAGAGCAATTGCGCCGCGCCGCTAAATCGGCCGTTTGCAAAATCAATATCGATTCAGATGGTCGTCTGGCAATGACAGCCGCTATTCGCAAAACTTTTGCAGAAAATCCGGGCGAGTTCGATCCGCGTAAATACCTGGGGCCTGCTCGCGACGCGTTGAAAGCGCTATACAAACACAAAAACGAAAACGTGTTGGGTTCGGCCGGCAAAGCTTGATCCCCATCGCACTTAATTCCACAAAAATGCCATCCGTTACCAGGATGGCATTTTTTTATTCTGAAAGTGACCATTTTGCAGGCTTTCTCTAATCTTTAGAACGGATAGCCGATGGCAAAATTATACGTCATTTCCCTCCATTTTAACGTCTCGCCTCCAAATACCCATCGGTTGCCCGATGGTTTGGTGGGGTCAACAGCCTTTACCCCCACATCGATCCGGAACAGGAAGTAATCAAAATCCATTCGGAACCCAAATCCGGTGCCGACAGCTATTTGTTTGTAAAATTCGTTGAGACGGAACAGCCCGCCGTCACGACTGGCATCTTCCCGTATGCTCCAAATATTGCCTGCGTCCAGAAAGAACGCACCTTCCATTAACCAAATCAGCTTGAAACGGTATTCAAGGTTTGCTTCAAGTTTTATGTCGGCGGTTTGGTTGTAGAATGTCGAGGTAGTGTCCCTGTACGATCCGGGCCCCAGTCCCCTTACCGGCCATGCCCTGATGCCGTTGGCGCCGCCCGAGAAATAGGTTTTCTCAAAAGGCATCACCTTCAGGTTGCCATAAGGATAGGCCACCCCCGTGAAAAAACGGTAAGCAAATGAATTGAACTTATCCAGGGCATGATGGTAACGGATTTCTACATCTCCCTTGGTATACTGCGCAAAACGTATTCCCAAAATATCATTATAGTCGTCCGAAGTACTTTCCCACAACGATGCCAGTTGGTTAAGCAGGTTACCGGCCAGCTCAAAATTAAACCTGCCCCAAAAATATTCCGGTTGTTTTGTCCTGGTTTGGGTGTTGTAAACCAACGAATAGTTACTGTTCAAAATAAAGTGGTTCTCGTAACTGTATTGCAAAAATGTGTTTTTAATATCCGCCTGAAAGTCGGGATGGATGGTAGGGAGCCAAATCAGGTTGAACTCGCTCGGGTACAGGTAATGGGTGATGTACCTCGATCCGCGCCAGTTGTAACCCCAGCGCACGTTGGCAATCGTCCGGGTATAGTCAGGCCGTCGTTGGTAGTTGTACGCAAACTGTATCGAGGTGCGCGGTATGTATCTTTTTCGAAATCCCTCCGATACGAACGGTACCATGAACTTGGGAAACTCGATCTTTAGTTCTGCCCCGACCTCGAATGTGTTGAATTTCTCCTTGGTCCCCCTCACAAATTGCCGCTCCTCGGATATGCTCAATCCCGCGTCCAGCAATTCGGCGCCACGGAACAGGTTGTTGTGCTGAAACCTGATATTCCCACCGGCCCCAAGGTTCCCCGATGAGTTGGTGCCTTCCAGTTGGATGGAATAGGACTGTTTTTTTGACGGAATCAACTGGATGTAACAGTCAAGGTATTCGTACGGATCGGACAAAGAGGGTTTAGGTACGTTCTTGTACCGGATGTCGATATACCGGAATGTGCTCAGCGATGACAGCAAAGTCCTTGTCCTGTCTGCATTTAAGGCATTGTACAATTCACCGGGCACAATATAGCTTGATTCTGCCAGCACGGACGGATGCACATCGATTGTGTTGTTATACAGGAAATAAGCACCTTGGAACATTAGTGTGTCGAACCGTACCGAAGGATCTTCGGTACTGAGCAGGGCCTTTTGGGGATTACTGCTGATCACATAATACACATGGCGGTATTTGTATTTTGCATGATACCCCTGATGGATGGGCTGATTGCCCGCCATCGTCAACGGGGGCATGATCACCAATGTATCGTTGACCAGGTTGTTGCCGATGGTGCTGTCGGCTTTAAAATAAATATAATCTTTCGAAAACGCATAATAGCCACGGTTCCTTAAACGGGCGGTGACACGGTCCCGTTCCTGGTTATGCAGATCACTGTCGAACGGGCGGTTTTTCTTTAATAAAGTCCTTAACGAGTCGGCACTGACTATCGGGCGGATCGAATCGTCTTCAATGCGATAGCTTAGTTTATTGATCCGGTACCGGGTGGCAGGGTACAGGGCAAATTCAATCCTGACTTTTTTCTTGCCCCTTACAATGGCGGTGTCAACCACCTTTCCCATAAAATAACCTTTGCTTTGGAGATATTTCTCCAATAATTCGCGTGACATGGCCGTCTGGTTCTCATCGTACAGCACGGGCTCCTCGCCGATTCTTTTTAACCAACGGTTGTACCATTTGCTGGTGTCGGCCCCCGATAGGTTGTAAAGTCCCAAATGAAACTTCCAGATACCAAGTATCGTTAGGTTCTCTTTATCACGGATATAAGACTGCAGTTCATTTTTAGGTAATTCCCTGTTGGTATGCCGTATGTGGACGTCTTTCACCAGATATTTGCCTTCGGGAACGTATTTGACCTGGCTGCACGAAGCCATTAATGCGAGGGTTGCCAAAACGGTGAAGCACCTGAATGCGGTGCGTATGTGTTTAATGTTGCGCACGATCGGATAGAGATGGGATGTTGATCGGTTTTAAATTGCACAAAACGTGCCAAGTTCTTGTTCAATTGGCTTTGTGGGAGGCTAAAGATACCTAAATCCATTTAATAATTTAATTTTGCCGTCAAAGGAAATTTCATGTTGAGCAAAAACAAGTTGAAGCTGATCGCATCGCTCCAAAACGGAAAATTCCGAAAGGAACATAAGCTGTTTGTAGCCGAAGGAACCAAATTGGTAACCGATTTAAATGCGGCGGGGGCCACCATTGAATGTCTTGTGGCGACCGCAGAGTGGCTCACTGAATTCAACGTAAACTGTCGTGAGACGATAGAATGTTCAGGCGAGGAGATGAGGAAAGCCAGTTTTCTAAAAACTCCTGCCTCCGTGTTGGCCTTGGTGCGTATACCCGATTCAGGTGCACAAATAAAACCAACTGCAGATAAGCTTATCCTTGTGCTCGATGATGTGCAGGATCCGGGAAATATGGGAACGATTATCCGTCTGGCCGATTGGTTTGGCATCGATGCCTTGGTCTGCTCGATAGGTACCGTTGACTGCTACAATCCCAAAGTAATTCAGGCAACCATGGGTGCCATTGCCCGTGTAAACGTCCAATATACCCAACTTGGCGGTTACCTTGGCGATGCAGCTAAGGCGGGCATTCCCGTTTACGGGACCTTTTTGGAAGGAAACCCGATTTACACCGAAACGTTACCGGCCAACGGTATTATTGTATTGGGGAATGAAGGAAAAGGAATAGGGCCAGAAGTTGCGTCGCTGGTAAATAAAAAATTGCTGATCCCCGATTTCTCACAGGGTAGTACCAAGCCCGAATCGCTTAATGTCTCGGTTGCGGCGGCCATTGTATGTTCCGAGTTTCGCCGTCGGGGATTCTTCCGGCAGGCTTAAAGTGATTTGTCGAAAACCACGGCTTTCACCATCTCGGCACATCTTCCGCCATCAATGGCGCTTGAGGCAATTCCCCCTGCATACCCCGCTCCTTCACCGCAGGGAAACAGACCTTTTATCTGTATATGTTCAAACGTAAGCGGATTACGGGGAATGCGTACGGGCGAGGAAGTACGGCTTTCGGTTCCCAGCACCACGGCATCGTTGGTCAGGTAACCATCGGCCCATTTGCCAAATTGTTTAAATCCTTCCTGTAGTCGTTTCGATATATGTTCAGGCAGGATAAAATGCAACGGGCTGGATATTAACCCCGGTATATATGAGCATTCGGGCAGGTCGAACGACAACCGCCCCCTGGCAAAATCCTCCAGCCCCTGGGCCGGCGCGATAACGCCTTTCCCGCCGTTGATGTAACAGATCCGTTCCACTTCTTTTTGGAACATCAATCCGGCCAGCACACCATGTTGCCGGTATTCGCCCAAATCGTCGGGACGTATCTCCACGACCATCCCCGAGTTCGCGAAAGGTGAATTTCTTTTCGACGGGGACATGCCGTTCACGACCATCTGCTCGGGGCCTGTCATGGCAGGTACGATAAAGCCTCCAGGGCACATGCAAAACGAATATACGCCTCTGTCGGCAACCTGCGTGGTAAAGCTGTAGCTTGCGGCCGGAAGGTAATCGCCGCGCCCTTCGGGAGTGTGGTATTGTATCTGGTCGATTAGTTCTTGCGGATGTTCTACCCGTACGCCCATGGCCCAGGTTTTAGCTTCCAGCAAAATGGCCCGATCGTTCAGCATTTGGTAAATATCGTGCGCCGAATGGCCGGTGGCCAAAACCACTGCATCGGCGAAGATATGATCACCTTTTGAAGTCGTAACCCCTTTAACTGAAGAATCTTCGATGATGAGGTCGTCTACACGGGTTTCAAAGTGGACTTGGCCACCTGCCTCCAGAATGGTTTGGCGGATGTTCCTTATCACTCCCGGAAGTTTGTCGGTTCCCACGTGCGGATGCGCATCAATGGCAATATCGTCACTAGCCCCGTGGAAACGTAAGATATCGGTGAATCTCTTGAAATCGCCCCTTTTTTGGCTACGGGTGTACAGTTTTCCATCGGAAAACGTGCCGGCTCCACCTTCTCCGAATGCATAATTCGATTCGGGGTTCAAGCCTTGGTTTCGGTTAAGAACAGCTACGTCGCGCTTGCGCTCGCTCACCGGTTTGCCACGTTCCAGCAAAACGGGCTTTAGGCCGAGCTCGATCAACCGCAGTGCGGCAAACAAACCTCCCGGACCGGCCCCTACCACGATCACGGCCGGGGCATTGCCCACAAACGGGTATTCGAACACCGGCATTTCTACAACAGGAGCGGGGGCATTGGCGTACGCTTCAACGGTTAATTGGACGAAAACCTGTTTTTGGCGTGCATCAATGGAACGCTTGATGACTCTTATTTCAGTGATTGCTTCGGGCTTGACGGCCATTTTGAGCGCCACCTGCTGTTTGTAATATTTTGCATCTGAGGCTTCTTTGGGAGTCAATCGAAGCGCAATCTCTCTTTTCATCCAGTGTGGGAATTGTGTGGGGTGCGGAGGGGAATCCTGGTTTATTCGAAATAAAATGTCAGGTGGAATATATTCGAAGTCAATTTGTCAATGGCCTGATTGTATTTGATGTCTGATGTTTCTCCGGTGCCTTTGGGGTTATAGACGTTAAACAGACCATGGGATCCCTTGATTTCGGTCGAAAAACGGAAATAATTCAAATACATATCGATGCCTACACCAAGTTCCAGATAAACATCCATCGGTTTTAGCACGACTTTGTCTTTTTTGCTCTTGGCCAGGTCGATGCGGCCGTTTACCCCGCCGACCAGATAAGGCTTAAAGTTGTGTTGACGTGCCGAACTGTATTTCAACAACAAGGGAAATTCTAAAAACGTCGATTTGATCTGTAACGGTGTCTCCTCTACTTTGTCTCCGTTTTTGGTAATGTACGATAAATCTCGTTGTCCGAACGAAATCCCGGGCAAAAAGCGCAGGTCAAGGTATTTTCGTAACCGAAGGTTCGATACGATTCCTATATTGATGCCTGGTTGAAGTTTCAAAACTTCGGCATAGATCGGGGTTTGGTTGTTTTCGGCAGTGGCAGCTCCTGAGTTGTACACTCTGAAATCCATGGTGTTTAATCCCAACAAAAAGCCAAAATGCAAAGGCTTTTCGTCAAAACCCTTTAGGTTTGGGGCCCCTTTCTTATTGTCGGTTTGCCCATAGACGATCGGACAGGCCATTAAGAAAGTCAATAGACTAACAGTGAGTGCTTTCAATGAAACGGTTTTAGAAATAACGCAGCGATATGGTTTTATTGTATCGGCTTTTCTGAAAAATAGATAGTGGCAATACCAAACGTTTGACGGTATTCTTTTATCGATACCATGCCTATCCCTTCTAAAATAGACGTAAATGCTTTTCCTTCTGGAAATTGGTTCACGGACTCAGGCAAATATGTGTACGCAGCTTTGTCTTTGCTGATCAATCCGCCGCAAAAGGGCAGAATGGTTTTGAAATAGAAATTATATAGCTGCTTCATGGGAAAGGCGGATGGTTTTGAAAATTCCAGGATAACCATCCTGCCACCGGGCTTCAGGACCCGCATCATTTCGGTTAATCCCTTCTCAAGATGCTCAAAGTTTCGTACCCCAAAAGCCACGGTAATGGCATCGAATACGTCCGACGAAAAAGGAAGGTTCTCCGAATCGCCTTGCACCAATTCGATAACGATATTATCCAGTTTTTCGATTTTCCGTTCGGCCACTTTCAGCATTTCGGACGACAAATCAAGGCCTGTCACTTTTGTGCCGAGTTTTTTCGAAAGGGCAATGGCCAAATCGCCGGTACCGGTAGCCACATCGAGTACTTTTTGCGGTTTAGCGCTTTTAAGCAACTTAATGGCACGCTTTCGCCAAAGTTTGTCAATGCCCATTGACAGAAAGTGGTTTAAAAAATCGTACTTGGGAGCAATGTTGTTGAACATCCGCGCAACTTGGTCTTTTTTATTGCCCGTATCGTTTTTATAGGGTTTTACTGTCATCCGCAATTTTTTTATTGCCAAAAATGGGAAAAGTTAGCCATTCGCACAACGGCTATGGGGAAACATCGGTACGGGGAGCGCTGTTCAATTCCCGTACAGTTTCTTTTTCACGAACGAAACCATTGCATCGAATTCCGTTTTCTCGAACCCAATGGTCGAATAAACGACAATTCCCTTTTCGTCTATAATTACGTTACGCGGGATATACGATGTGGCAAATAGAGAATAGACCAGCCTTTCGGGGTCGGGATAGAACGGCATGGTATAGTTTTGTGTGTTGGCAAATGCATCGACTTCATGTTGGGTGTGTTGGCGTCCTACGACCAACAACTCAAAATTTGGGTTTGATTTAAATTCATCCCAAACTTTCTGGAGTTCCGGAAGTTCTTCACGGCAAGGGCCGCACCACGTGGCAAAAAAGTTGATCCATGTTATTTTGTTCCCCGATTGGTGGCTGTCGATGGTCTTGTGGTCGTTGGAAATGGTAAACTTTGGCACTTTGTCACCGGCCTTTACCAAAGTGGTGGAATCGGTTTGGGCAACGGCCAGATGCGTGTGTACCATTAAAAAAAACGAGCCGATAAAGACAGTTGCGAATTTCATCTCCAGTGTTTTTTGTTTGGGTGGTAAAGTTATGTGTTTCCTTTAAATAAAGGAGGGAATAAGGCTAACAAAATGTTTGCTTGGAAGTTGTAATTTTGCCAATGCAAAAGGGTTTCCCGAAAAGAGAAACCCTGTACGATCGTGCATAATTAGGTTAGGATGCATTATTGTTCTTCGGCCCAGGCTTTTAATGTGTGTTCAAACTTTGGTTTGATATCGGACACAAAGCCGTACGATTCGTCATCCACGCGCATTTCGCCTTTGGTGACATGTCCCAATAACGAGAACGGAACATTGGACTCCATCATGAAATCGACAAATTGGTCTTGTTTGCCGGGAGCCACCGATACCACGACCCTGCTTTGCGATTCGCCAAAAAGGAATGCATCTTTACGTATTTCGGCATCGGTGGTGATATCAAATCCGAATTCCAACGGAATGGCCGATTCTAAAAGAGTAAAAAATAGACCTCCGTTCGACACATCGTGTACCGAGCGCACCAATCCGTGCTTGATAAGGCCGGCAACAATTTGCTGGACGGTTACTTCTTCTTCTTCGTTGTATACCGGAGGCGCATAAGGCTCCGTTTTGTGTACCAACCGCAGGTATTCCGATCCGTTTACATCGTTGTACGAATGGCCGATCAGGAAAATCATGTCGCCTTTTTGTTTGAACGACAAAGTGGTATGGTGCCCTTTCTCTTGCAGAAGGCCAATCATTCCTATGACTGGTGACGCAATGACCGGTACAATTTTGCCCTCCTCCGAACGTTGGTTGTAAAAGCTTACGTTTCCACTGATCACTGGGGTTTTGAACGTATTGCATGCTTTGGAAATGCCCCTGATTGCACCGACAAACTGCCAGTATGCCTCGGAGTCGGAGGGATTGCCAAAATTCAAACAATCCGATACGGCTAGTGGCACGCCCCCGGCGCATATGATGTTGCGCGCTGCCTCGGCCACGGCAATCTGAGCACCGACATACGGATCGCCCTTCATGTAATTAGGGTTACAGTCCATCGTGGCCACCAACGAAATTTCGTTTTGATTAACGGGAATAAATGACGCGTCAGATGGAAACTTGTGGTTTTCGCTTTCGTTATGGATGCATTTGGAAAACTTTTCGCTCAACCATTTCTTCGAAGCCACATTAAGCCCTTTGATCATCAGTTTCATCACGTTGGGATAATGGTCGGGTTCCGGTAAATCGTCCACTAGTATAGGGTTCGGTTTTTCTGTCGGTTCGTTGTAAGACGGTTCGTATATTGGTGCGTTACCTCCCAAACCCACATACTGGGCCGGTATTTGGGCTATTTTATGTTCATGGTGGTAGCAGACCAGATTGGTATCTTCAATGATTTCGCCGATAATTGCCATGCTGATCTTGCACTCTGACGCAATTTGCTTGATTGATTCAGTGTGGCGGGGCTTAAAGCAAATCAGCATACGTCCCCACGTTTCGGAAAAAAGTATTTCGCGGCCGGTCATTTTTTCCCTTGTAGGGACCCTGTCAACGAACAAATTGATGCCATTGTTTCCTTTGGCTGCCATTTCGGCCGCAGCACCCACCAACCCTTGTGCACCAACGGTCTGTAGTCCGTCAATACATTTTGATTTATTGAGTTGCTGGATGGCTTCGGACAATTGTTTTTCGATGGAGACATCACGTAATTCCTCGATCGATACGCTTTTGGTCTCGAGCAGATCGATCAGGTCGGCGGCAAATGCATCGTCATCGATGCCGTCTTTTCCGGTTTGTGCCCCCAATATGGCAATCAAATTCCCTTCGCCGGTTGCATTTCCTTTCAATAAATCATTTTTGTCCACCACGCCAATGACCATGTTGTTGACAATGGGACTGGAATTAAAGCCCTTATTGAAAAATATTTCACCTCCTACCACGGGGATGCCGAATCCCTTTTCAAAATCGGTGGTTCCTTTCACGACTTCTTCGAACAGCCAACGGGCTGTATCGCGGGAATCGTCCCCGAACCGCAATGAACTCAGGATGGCCAGTGGCTTGGCCCCCATTGACATCACGTCGCGGGTGACCACTCTTAAACCCGTGGATGCACCCAGGCGAGGTTGCACCGCACATGGATGGTTGTGCGATTCTACTTTGAACACGCAAGCTAAACCGTTGCCTATGTCAATGGCACCGGCATTTTCCTTGCCTGCGGCTACCAATACACGATCTCCTTCTTTGGGCAGTAGCCCGAGCCATTTCAACGAATTTTTATAACTGGCATGTTCCGACCATAAAAGGGCGAATATCTCAAGTTCCAATTCATTGGGACTACGGTTCAAAATCTGTTGGATTAGATTATATTCCGTGGCTGAAAGGTTCAGCTTCTCGGCGTCGGTTTGGGTCGTTAGCGATGTGTCCATGACTGTTTTGTTGAAATTGGTTTTCGGCAATCGGTTTGGGTCGTTTGCTTTTACCCTAAAAATTGCCATCCGAATCAGAAAGAATGATCTTTTGTTGATTTGAAAGTAAAAAAAATAAGCCAATTTGCCAACTCGTTCAACAAAGGATATTCATAAATGACATTATAATGAAGTTAACGACATTGATTACAGGAGCCACATCGGGAATCGGTGAGGCTATGGCTTACACATTGGCCAGATTGGGTTATCGGTTGGTACTTACAGGAAGGAGAAGCGGACGGCTTGACACGTTGTGCGGTAAATTAGGAGTTGCGCATGATTGTGAATGCCTTCCGTTGGTGTTTGATATAAGGAACAACCAGCAAACGATGGGTGCGTTGGCATCGTTGCCGGAACAATGGAAACGAATCGATCTGTTGGTAAACAATGCAGGGCTTGCAGCCGGCATCGAATCCTATCCACCAGGGAAAATGGGAAAATTGGGAACGGATGATCGATACGAACGTGAAGGGATTGCTCTTTATTTCACGGCAAATTATTCCCCAAATGGTGGAACGCCAAAGTGGACAAATCGTGAATATCGCATCCATTGCGGGAGTGGAAGTGTATGAAAACGGCAATGTATATTGTGCGTCGAAGCATGCGGTAGCAGCTATCACTAAAAGCATGCGTATCGATCTGGTGAAATATGGAATTAAGGTGTCCGGTATCTCGCCGGGAGCCGTCGAAACGGAATTTTCGTTGGTTCGCTACGATGGCGATGCCGACAAAGCAAAAAAAGTATATGAGGGAATCGTCCCATTGACGGCAGCCGATGTGGCCGATGCATTGGAGTTTGTCGTGACGCGCCCCCCGCACGTTAATATCAATGACATCCTTATTATGCCTACGCAACAAGCATCGTCGGCATACATGCACCGTGTTTGACAAATTGAAAATCCCGCCTCTTGTTTTTCAGGAAGCGGGATTTTCGTCATCTTAAACCCTAGTTCATAGCGAATAAACTTGTCCCAAGAAAATTACAGAATTGGTATCTTTTTCCCGAATGATAAACACAAAGGGCCTGTCCACATCGAAGATCACGGGCGTTGGAGAAGTGGGAGGATATGAGGTTGTTACGATGCCGATGCTGGTCACGGCAGCAGCTTCCGTACCCTCTTCGCCCACTTCGACAAAAGTTTTGTGCTTTACCTCATCAATAGCCAGGTTAGCGGGGGTTCCCATATTGGAAAATTCGGCAGAACCGGAGAATGCACTGGGCATTCCCAATTGAACCAGGCAATCGTTCAGGTTCAGATCACATTCCATTTTGAATTTTGGAAGATAAATCTTCACATTCGTCTGCGTCATTGAAGAAACCCATGTGTTCCAGTTTTCCGGGGTCAGTTGTGCAACAATGTCTTGAGTGGTTTTGTCCGCATTGGGTAATAAGACCACCATTGAAAAATGACTGTTCCCGTAAGGCATCTCCACGGTGGTAAAATCATTATTGGCGTAATAGCCTAAACCGGCCTCCTGCGTCATGGCCGTAACCTGTTTTTCTTCGGTTCTGTTATTGTAGAATGCCCTCAACGAAGAATTGCTTTTGTCGAACTTATATTTCCATTGCCCTTTAAAATACACGGCATTGATTAGGAACATCACGTTTTCGGGCTTGATTTGCTCAACGATCGATGGAATTTTGCCCTTTGTTTGGTCGTTTACCCAGCTATTGATGGTGTTTTTCGATGCTTCGGTATCGCTAAAGTCCAGTGCGTTCGTTTCAGAATCGTAGTATGTTTGGTTAGAGCGGGTAAAGTCAGGGTGAATGTCGAAAAGTAGACTGTACCAAATGGAATTGGCCACTGAAAAATCAACGCTTTTGTCTGCGTTGAGCAATGCTTCCCGTAAGGTTTTCGATGATTGGTTGATGTCGTCCGGTAACGGATTTTGGTATCCCAAAACATTTGAAATTTCGATGGCTGTTTTACCCGTTGCACCATTATAAACCATTCCCAATGCTTGGGAGATGCTTAGCGGTGAGATAAACAGGTTTTCCTTTGTGTTAGCAAGTTCTTTAAATGAGTTGAAACCAAATTGATTGTTGGATACTACCATTTGAGCCGTTTTTGTATCCAGTTCAATAGGATGGTAGATGTTGGGGGTGTCACGATGGTCTTTTTGGCACGATAATGCCAATGGCAGCGAAGTCAAGGCTAAGATAAGAGGGGATGTGGATTTCATGGTTATTCCGTCATTTATTATCCATGTGACGCGCCAAAAGCCTTTGAGGTTGCTTGAATGATGTGATTGTTTACGTTTTTAAAATGGAAAATGTGGTTTTATTGTACTTTTGGCGAAAAAATTAAGAAATGGTTTACTCTGCCCAATATTTGGAAAAATTTGTTTTTGAGGTATTTAAAAAAATGGGTGCGCCCGATACCGATGCTTCTACTGCTGCAAAAGTGTTGGTTTCCGCCGATTTACGGGGGGTTGATTCGCACGGTGTGGCTCGCTTAAGCGGATATGTAAGATTATGGGAAAAAGGACGGCTTAATGCTGTTCCCCATGTTACTGTTGTGCACGAAACACCGTCTACGGCAGTCGTTGATGGTGATTTGGGTGCCGGATTGGTAGTGGCCCCCAAAGCCATGGAAATTGCCATTGAAAAGGCGCGTGTGGCAGGTTCCGGATGGGTAGCTGTGCGGAACAGCAACCATTTTGGCATTGCGGGTTACCATTCCATGATGGCGCTGGAGCACGACATGATCGGTTTTGCAATGACCAATGCTAGCCCACTTGTGTCCCCCACTTTTTCGAAAAGTAAATTTTTGGGTACGAATCCTATTTCCGTAGCCATTCCCGCAATGGAGCAGCCTCCTTTAGTGATCGATATGGCAACTACGGCGGTGGCCAACGGGAAGTTAGAAGTTCTTCAGCGTAAAAATCTTCCAATGCCCGAAGGATGGGCGCAAGATACAGATGGTAAACCGACGACAGATTCGGCCATTTTAAAGAAAGGAGGATCTATGTTACCTTTGGGCGGCGATCGGCTGCACGGTTCGCACAAAGGATATTGCTTGGGGGGATGGGTCGATATCTTTTCAGCTGTATTGTCGGGTGCTAATTACGGACCCTGGGTTCCTCCGTTTGTGGCTTATATCGATCCCATTGGACAATCGGTGGGTAAAGGTATTGGCCATTTTGTGGGGGCTTGGCGTATTGATGCATTTCGTCCTGCCGAAGAATTTAAAAAGCATATGGACAACTGGATCACGACGTTTAGGAATGCAGTGCCAGTGGAAGGAGAGGAACGCGTACTGGTTCCCGGTGATCCGGAGCGAGAACTTGCTACCGAACGATTGGCCAACGGGATTGACCTACTTCAACCCGTGGTCGATGATTTAACTGCTTTGTCGGATAAAATGGGATTGAAGTTCCAATAACCACTTTTTATAGGTTTTTGAAATCAAAGACACTTAATGTGATTGCCGTCGATCCTTATTTGGTCGGGAGGCAATAACCAACGGGAAAGAATCCCTTTGTGATATTTTTTTGGTTTCTTTCCGAAGCACACCTATCGTTTCCATCATAATTCCGAAGGCTGGCTAAATTCGATCGCTTGCCGTTTTTTTATTCTATAAATCCTTGTTGTTTAAGAACATCAAGTAATAAGCGGCTGAAGTGTTCGTTGTCGCTTTTTTTGTAACGTATGTCGGTAAATACTTGGGCAAGCGTTTCTTTTCCGTTTTCCGTTACGAATTTTTGATACAGAGGCATCGATTCTTTTTCGCTGTAAAGTTGCCTGATAGAGCTTTCGTTGTAATCCGAATAAGTTTCATAATGTACTACCGCATCCAGAGCTAGCCGGTCGGTTAGCCCCGGTGTCTCGGCAGGATAGCCCATCGTGACAGTTGTGATGGGAACCACACCTTTGGGTAAATTCAGAATATCAATAATTTTTTGGGCAGTGTAAATTGTGGTTCCTAAATAACAGATGCCGATACCTTTTGATTCGGCTGCCACACATACGTTTTGTGCCACTAAAAGTGCGTCAATGGCCGCGGTCATAAAAGACAGAAAATTATCGTATCCGGGGATGGCTTTGTTTTGTAGGCACCACTTTTTAAATCGATTGAAATCGGCACAAAAGGTCAATATCACTGGAGCCTCCGTCACCATCGTCTGGTTGAAATGGCAAGGTCTTAGCTTTTCTTTCATTTCATCTGACTGGGTAACCACGATACTGTATACTTGCATGTTTCCCGTAGTAGAAGCCCGTGTACCTGCCGTGAGTATCTCTTTCAGTAATTCTGCATCGATTTGTTTGGGCTGATATTTACGGATGCTTCGGTGGGAAAACAATGTGTTGATCGTTTCCATTACGTTGTTTGTGGTTTGAACTATTGGTTCAGTATCGTTGGCCTTACCTTTGGCCTGGAGAGGACCATGACAAAATAGATTTAAAAAAAGGATATTTTTACGGAAATAATCTTTTCCTGATGGGAATATGTGACGATTATTTAATGGATTGTGGGAAGGATGGGGTATGTGAAATCCATATCTGGCTCAATAGCTGTGAATCAATAATATTTGAAGAACCTGAGTACGTTTACAAACAAGAATAGGACGGAGCGGACATAATCCCGCTCTCTCTGTTGTCCTCTCTTTTATATTCCTAATTTTTCAATTTCGTCGACCAATTCTTTTTTATTTTTTGCTTCCATGCCGCACAGGGGCGCGCGCAACACTTCTGCAATCATCCCCTTGTGTGCCATGGCCGTTTTGACAGGTATCGGGTTTGATTCCACAAACATGAGATCCATCAGTCTGCTATACCTGAAGAAGATCTTACGGGCCTCGTTGACTTTTCCGTTCATCGAATGGTCCATTAGTTCGTGGAACTCTCGGGGAATGACGTTGGCAACTACAGATATGCATCCATCTGCACCTAAAAAGTTGGTTGACATCGACGTGAAGTCATCTCCACTGTACACTTTAAATCCATCGGGACGGTTTGCCAATAACGATGCCACCACTGCAAGGTTACCCTGCGCTTCTTTTATCCCAATAATATTTCCGTAATCCTTTGCCAATCGTAAGGCCAACTTAACCGAAATATTGCTTCCCGTTCTTCCTGGTACATTGTACAATATAATAGGGATTTTTACTGATTTTGCAACAGTGGAGAAGTGCAGGTACATCCCTTCTTCGGTAGGCTTATTGTAATATGGAGCAACGATAAGCGCAGCGTCGACTCCCAATTCTTCTGCTTTTTGGGTATAAGCCACACATTCGTGTGTGGAATTACTGCCGGTACCTGCAATGACCGGGATTCTGCCATTTACGCGTTTCACAGCTCTTTCAATCATAGCGGCATCTTCGGTCTCTGTTAGTGTCGGGGTCTCCCCGGTGGTTCCACACACTACAATCCCGTCGGTTTTATTTTCCAAATGGTAATCGATAAGTCGGTCAAACGTCTCAAAATCAATCTCTCCGTTAGCCTTAAAAGGGGTCACTATAGCCACTATCGACCCGCGTAAATTTTTGATTCCCATCGCTTTGTTTTGTTTTTTACAAAGATAACTATGTCGCAAATATAAACGTTTGGGCTCTCTGAAAAAAATTTCCAAACAAATAAATTTACAATGTAACAATTTGTTAATATTTTAACTTTTATATTTTTGTATCGGTAATACAATGGGATAAATCTTTCAATTTCTAAAAAATTGATCATGGTGACAGTGGCACAGGCAGTGGAGTTGATTATTAAAGTAAAGCCTTTTTTGGCCGAAGCGTTAAGTGACGGGATCGTGAACATTTCGTCAGTGGCCCGGAAAATTCAGCCCCAGATCGAAAAACTGGTGCAGAAACCAATAAAAGAAGGAGCCATTGTCATGGCCCTAAACCGTATGATTCCGCAGTGGGATGAAACGCTTCACCGTAACATTGGTCCATTGTTGGCTAACCTTGGCGACATTATCGTTCGCTCTAATCTTACCGATTTTACTTTTCGCAACAGCAACACCATTTTTTTGTGCCATACCAGGTTCATGAACGAGATTGTAGGTAACCACGATGTGTTTTACACTTTGGTACGTGGTGTTTTTGAATCGAATTTGGTTGTGAGCGGATCGTTTGAGAAGGTGGTCGAAGATCATTTCAAAGATGAGGAACTCATTTGGCAAAGCAGTAACCTTTCGGCCATTACATTGAAATTACCTTCCAGCAATATCCATTTCACTGGTTTTTACTATCAGATATTGAAGTTTTTGGCTTGGGAGGGGATCAATATAAAAGAGGTGGTCTCGACCACCAACGAGTTTACCATTATTGTGAACGATGAGGACGTCGATAGGGCATTTTCTATTTTAAAGAATCTTAAAAGTTCAGGAAAGTTTCTTTAATATTCTGAGCAAAACAACCCTTTTGTATGATATCGGTGATAGAATGGTTTTCTATTTTGCCTTCCAAAAAATATGTGGAAGGATTTTTGGGCCCTTAGCCGTTCTGAACAACGTGCATTTTCTATATTGGCGACGTTGTTGACAATTATGATGGTTGTCCTGATTGTTTTGTCCGTTGTCTCGTCCCACGAATTGGAATACCACATAGTGGAGGCAGATTTTTCACAATCCGATGATGGGGTATTGGAACGACCTAAAGACATGGATTTAATTCAGTCCGGTCTGCTAAATCCCAATGACATTTCCATCAAACGACTCGAATCGTTGGGATTTAAACCCCGGGCAATATTGAATTGGAAGAAATACCTTGAGGCGGGGGGACGATTTAATGAGGCTTCCGATATTTATGCTGTTTATGGCATTGATTCCCTGCTTGTGGACCTGTTATTGCCACATTTGTGTTTCGATGAAGCAAGGCCTGCATTTCAAGCTCCATCTCAGAACCATAATAAACAGTATTCCCCCCCCAGTTTATGTCGATTTAAATTCGATGTCGCGTAATGAACTGGTGCAATTGGGAGTATCAGCTATTTTGGCCGATAGCTTGCAGGCAAGACAAGTACGTTTTTTTGTTACCCGAAAATTCACGGTCGAGGAATTGTCATCCGGCTCATTGGATTCCGTGATGGAACGGATTGCGTATGCATCGGCACCCAAACGTATAAAGGGGGCTGAACCATCATTCGTACTGGAACTGAACAGCGCAGACACTACGGAACTTGATCTTTTGCAAGGCATTGGACCTGCATATGCGCGTCGTATCGTGTTCTTTAGGTCGCGCTTGGGAGGTTACTGCACCCTCGGCCAACTATTGGAGGTGGATGGTATTTCTCCCGATTTGTTTGATAAAATAAAAAACCACCTCACTGTGGATGCTTCTAAAATAAAGCCCTTAAATGTCAACAAAGAATCGCTCCGTAAACTGAAAGACCATCCATATATTGGGTTTTACAAGGCAAAAGAGATCATTGATCTCCGTAAGCAACAAGGAAGGATTGCTTCTGTTGCCCAGATACTGGAATTGCCATCTTTCCAACAAGCCGATAAGCAGATGGTTGTTGCTTATTTAAGCGTGGAGTGACACCTTGTGGAAAGCGCCGATAAAAAAAATAAAAAAAATTTGCGCTATCCGATAAACTTCATTTTCTTTGCAGCTGCAAAAATTAGAGGTCTTTATAGGCATCTGATTTTGTATATGATTGAAATGAAGAGATTTATTAATTAACTTTGCTGCACAAAAAGAGTCTATTATGATCGTAGTACCTATTAAAGAAGGCGAAAACATTGAGAGGGCCTTGAAGAAATTCAAACGTAAATTTGAAAAAACAGGTGTAATGAAAGAATTGCGTAGCCGTCAGGCATTTACCAAACCTTCGGTTGAGAAACGCGAGCAATTCAAAAAAGCCGTATATATCCAACAACTTCAAAAAAGCGAAGAGTAATAATTTTTTTATAGAAAGGGCTTATTCTACTTGATATTTTCGTATCTTGGAAATATAAAAACCACAAGGTTTTGCCTTTCGTAAATGGATTATATTCATTCTTTTCTAAAATATATCAAGTTCGAGAAGCGTGGTTCGCTCCATACGGCTACTGCTTATGAAAGTGATCTATCACAATTTCATAATTATCTCGCTTCCGAACAGATTACCGATTGGACCCAAGTTACCCCCAAGCACATTCGCCAGTGGATGGTGAATATGCTTGATGGGGGGACAGCTGCCAGGTCGGTTAACCGTAAGGTGGCTACACTTAGATCTTTTTATCGCTTTCTGCAGCGAGAAGGTGCCATCGAAACCAATCCTACCGAAAAAATTGTTTCAGCCAAAACGCCCAAACGCCTGCCGGTTTTCGTTCGTGAAGCGGAAATGGATAGTTTGCTCGATGATGTGGCGTTTGATGATTCGTACGAGGGAGAACGTAACCATTTGATCATCGATTTGTTTTATGTTACCGGAATGCGCCTTTCCGAACTGGTCGGCCTTCGGGATGTGGATATCGATATGTCGGGCGAGGTGATCAAAGTTACCGGTAAACGTAACAAGCAACGAATTGTCCCTTTTAGCAAAAGTACGAAAGAGGCGATACAAAAATATTTTTTGATACGGGATGCCCATTTTGGGAACGTTGCTCAGCCGAATTTTTTGCTTACCTCAAAAGGATCACCGATCTATACCAAATTGGTGTACCGGGTCGTGAAAAAATATCTTACTCTGGTGACGACAGTCGGGAAAAAAAGCCCGCACGTATTACGGCACTCATTTGCAACTGCGCTGCTTAACAACGGAGCCGAACTTAATGCGATAAAAGAACTGTTGGGCCATTCAAGTTTGGCAGCCACCCAGGTTTATACCCACAACAGTTTCGAAAAATTAAATTCTATTTATCAACAAGCCCATCCCAGGGCTTAAAAGAATGGAGGAATTGATATGAACATTACATTGCAATCTGTACACTTCACAGCTGCGGATCATTTGGAAGAATTTGTCAACCAAAAGGTATCAAAGTTAGACCAGTACTTTGAAGGAATCATCAGCGCTGAAGTGATTCTCCGCTTGGTGAAATCGGACGATACCGAAAATAAAGTTGCTGAAATAAGCTTGAACCTTCCGGGTGGCGAATTGTTTGCGAAAAAGCAATCAAAGACCTTTGAGGAATCGATTGATTTAGCTTGTGAAGCTTTGCGTAAGCAGCTAATTAAATGGAAAGAAAAAGTGAAAACCAAATAGCGTAAAAAATAACCCGAAATATTTGTTGGGTAAAAATTTAATTATACATTTGCACACCGAAATTTAGGCGCAATTCCTAAACTTCAAAAAAAAATTAATAGGCTGATTAACTGAGGTGAATCAGCCTATTAAAATGAAAAGACGAACGGTTTCTGAACTTGGGTAATGATTCAGGTTTCTGACCGGGGAGATACCAGAGTGGCCAAATGGGACTGACTGTAACTCAGTTGTCTTACGACTTCGGAGGTTCGAATCCTCCTCTCCCCACCATAAATTATTGTTAGGTAAGCGGTTTTGTCGGAAAAATAATTGGGTAAAGATCTTTCTTTTCTCATTTTTTTTTACCTTTAGTGCCCTTGCCAAAAAGGCATCCCTTCCCGTATAGTGCGGTGATGCAGATCATTTAAAAATTAAATGAAGTTTTCAATTTATATCTAATTGTCAAATATTTCGAGTTATGGCTAAAGAAACATTTAAAAGGGACAAGCCTCACGTGAATATCGGTACCATTGGTCACGTTGACCACGGTAAGACCACCCTTACTGCCGCTATCACCACAGTATTGGCTAAAAAGGGTTTGTCCGAAGTAAAATCTTTCGATTCAATCGACAACGCTCCTGAAGAGAAAGAACGTGGTATTACTATCAACACCGCACACGTTGAGTATCAAACCGAAAACCGTCACTATGCGCACGTTGACTGTCCTGGTCACGCCGACTACGTGAAAAACATGGTTACTGGTGCTGCACAGATGGACGGCGCTATTTTGGTTTGTGCCGCTACCGACGGCCCTATGCCCCAAACACGCGAGCACATCCTTTTGGCCCGTCAGGTAAACGTTCCCCGTATCGTTGTGTTCATGAACAAAGTGGACATGGTTGACGATGCAGAACTTCTTGACCTTGTTGAAATGGAGCTTCGTGACCTTTTGAGTTTCTATAACTTCGATGGAGACAATTCTCCGGTTATCCGCGGCTCAGCATTGGGCGCATTGAACGGCGAAGCTGAATGGGAAGATAAAGTAATGGAACTGATGGCTGCTGTTGATGAGTGGATTCCCCTTCCTCCCCGTGATGTTGAGAAACCTTTCTTGATGCCTGTTGAAGATGTATTCTCGATCACTGGTCGTGGTACTGTAGCAACTGGCCGTATTGAGACAGGTGTAATCCATACCGGTGACGAAATGCAGTTGATCGGTTTAGGTTCTGAAGGTAAGAAAACCGTATGTACGGGTGTTGAGATGTTCCGTAAAATCCTTGACGAAGGTCAAGCCGGTGACAACGTAGGTTTGTTGCTTCGCGGCATCGACAAAACCGACGTAAAACGTGGTATGGTTCTTTGTAAGTCTGGTTCAATCAAACCTCACACTAAATTCAAAGCTGAAATTTATGTGTTGAAAAAAGAAGAAGGTGGTCGTCACACCCCATTCCATAATAAGTATCGTCCTCAATTCTATTTGCGTACGTTGGATATTACCGGTGAAATTACTCTGCCTGAAGGCACTGAGATGGTTATGCCCGGTGATAACGTAAGCATTACCGTTGAATTGATTTACCCTGTGGCATTGAACCAAGGTTTGCGTTTCGCTATCCGCGAAGGTGGCCGTACGGTAGGTGCCGGACAGATTACCGAAATTTTGGAGTAATATCCAAAACCTTATAGCGATTAGGAAGGAGAGATCCTTCCTAATCATTTACGGGAGTAGTTCAGTGGTAGAGCACTGGTCTCCAAAACCAGCTGTCGGGAGTTCGAATCTCTCCTCCCGTGCTAAAAGGCCCGTAATAAAAGAGGCCTTTAACAATAAAAACGATTGTTAACCTTTACCGGTTGATTGAAAGTATTTAAAAATGAATAAAGTCGTTGCATATTTCAAAGAAGTTCATGCCGAACTTGTAACCAAAACATCTTGGCCAACTTGGAAAGAGTTGACGAATAGTGCAATTGTAGTAATGGTTGCTTCGGTGATTATTGCAATTGTTGTTTTTGCCATGGATTTCTCGTTCAGCAAGATTTTGGGGCTTATCTATAAGACGCTTTTTAATTAACACACAACTTTTTCGAAATGGCCGAGATTGAAAAGAAATGGTACGTCCTAAGGGCTATTGGGGGCAAGGAGAAAAAGGTGAAGGAATATATTGAAAGTGAAATTGCCTCATTGAAGCTCACGGATTACGTTAGCCAGGTTCTTATTCCAACCGAAAAAGTTTATCAGGTTCGAAATGGCAAGAAAGTAAGTAAGGAGAGAATATATCTTCCTGGTTATGTGTTGGTTGAGGCTGCTTTGGTTGGTGAAATGGCACATGTTCTTCGGAATATTCCCAATGTTATTGGTTTTTTGGGTGATGATCACCCAACGCCGTTGCGTTTGTCGGAAGTAAACCGAATTTTAGGTAAAGTGGATGAGTTGACCGCTACCGATGAAGCGATTAATAACCCGTATATTGTTGGCGAGACGGTGAAAGTGATTGATGGTCCTTTTAATGGGTTTAACGGTACCATCGAAGAAGTCAACGAAGAAAAGAGGAAACTCAAAGTAATGGTGAAAATTTTTGGACGTAAGACACCATTGGAATTAAGCTTTTTACAGGTCGAAAAAGAATAATTGGCACGTTTAGTAGTATGTAGCTTCCATGACAAACCAAGTTTGTCCCTGCAAGCGTAAACCAATTTTTCCAATCGATTTATTTTTATAATAAACCAATTACGAATTGCTACAATGGCTAAAGAAGTAGAAACTTTTATCAAATTACAGATAAAAGGTGGTGCCGCAAATCCTTCGCCTCCGGTAGGTCCCGCTCTGGGTTCCAAAGGGGTGAACATTATGGAGTTTTGCAAGCAGTTCAATGCCAGGACACAGGAAAAAGCTGGAAAAGTGTTGCCTGTGGTTATTACGGTGTACAAAGACAAATCGTTCGATTTTGTCGTAAAAACACCTCCTGCTGCAGTTCAAGTGATGGAAGCTGCCAAAATCAAAGGCGGTTCTCCTGAACCCAACCGCAAAAAAGTTGGATCAATTACTTGGGAACAGGTAAAAGGTATTGCAGAAGGGAAGATGACTGACATGAACTGTTTTACAGTTGAAGCTGCCATGAGTATGATTGCAGGCACTGCACGAAGCATGGGCGTAACCGTTGACGGAGTGAAGCCTGGTAAAAATTAATTAAACCCTTTTCGGAAAAATGGCAAAACTAACAAAGAATAAAAAGTTAGCATTATCGAAGGTTGATGCTGCCAAGCTTTATCATATCGAAGAGGCCTCTTCTTTGGTGAAGGAGATTACCACCACCAAGTTTGATGCATCTGTGGATATTGATGTACGTTTGGGTGTCGATCCGCGTAAAGCCAACCAAATGGTAAGGGGGGTAGTTTCCTTACCTCATGGTACAGGCAAAGAGACCCGCGTGTTGGTGCTTTGTACTCCCGATAAGGTGGAAGAGGCTAAAAACGCTGGTGCCGATCACGTGGGGTTGGATGATTATATCGAAAAAATCAAAGGTGGTTGGACCGATGTGGATGTGATCATTACAATGCCAAGTGTGATGGCTAAAGTAGGTGCGTTGGGACGTGTTTTGGGACCTCGTGGCTTGATGCCAAACCCCAAAAGCGGAACAGTGACCATGGAGATCGCAAAAGCTGTTCAGGAAGTGAAGGCCGGTAAAATCGACTTTAAAGTTGATAAATATGGGATTGTTCACTCTACAGTCGGAAAAGTATCGTTTGCACCGGAGAAACTTGTGGAAAACGTGAAGGAATTTGTTAATACCATCCAAAAGTTAAAACCGTCAGCTGCAAAAGGTACCTATATCAAAAGCATTTATCTTTCTAGCACCATGAGTCCCGGTATCCACATCGATGCCAAGTCGGTGGAGGCTTAATTGTTTAATGAATTAAGAATTAAGAAACATGAAAAAGGAAGATAAAAGCGCGTTGATACAGGATTTGGCATCTACCATCAAAGAGTATAGCCATTTTTATGTGGCCGATACGAGTGGAATGAATGCTGGTATGACGAGTGACTTACGTCGCTTGTGCTTTAACCAGGGCGTGAAACTGATGGTGGTGAAAAATACCTTGTTCCGCAAAGCACTTGAGCAAAGCGAGAATAATTATTCTGAGATTTTCACTTCATTGAAAGGAACTTCGGCCATATTCTTCAGCAACACGGGCAATTTACCTGCAAAGCTGATTAAAGACTTTAGCAGGAAAAGCCATAAGCCTGTTTTGAAAAGTGCTTATGTGGAAGAATGTGTGTACTTGGGGGCTAACCAGCTTGATGCTTTGGTAAGCGTCAAGTCTCGCGAGGAACTTATTGGAGAAGTGATCGGTTTGTTGCAATCGCCGGCAAAGAACGTGATCTCGGCCCTTCAGAGTGGTGGAACCACCATTCATGGGTTGCTTAAAACCTTAGGCGATAAATAATCAATTAATTTTAGAACAATACAATTTAATTTATACAGAAATGGCAGATATCAAGAAGCTTGCAGAAGAATTGGTAAATTTAACTGTAAAAGAAGTTAACGAACTTGCTAAAGTTTTGAAAGATGAGTATGGCATTGAGCCTGCTGCCGCAGCTGTTGCTGTTGCTGCTCCTGTTGCTGGCGGCGAAGCTGCCGAAGCTGCAGTTCAAACTGAGTTCGACGTGTTGCTAAAATCTGCAGGTGGCTCTAAATTGGCTATCGTGAAACTGGTTAAAGAAATGACCGGTATCGGCCTGAAAGAAGCTAAAGAACTAGTCGACAAAGCTCCTTGCGCTATCAAAGAAAAAGTAAGCAAAGAAGAAGCTGAAGCATTGAAATCTCAATTAGAAGAAGCTGGAGCTGAAGTTGAACTTAAGTAATTAACATCCCGCTAAAGGATACGGTTTAGGAACCCATAAACCCATGGGGTCCTAAACCTTTTTGTGCTTTTAAATGTTAAGTTCACTTAATAAGTTGATAGATGACTCCAAATAATAGCGGAAGGATTAGCTTTGCTTCCATCAAGAATCAGTTGGATTATCCTGATTTATTGGAAGTTCAATTGAAGTCTTTTAGAGAATTTTTTCAACTGGGATCCACACCAGAAGATCGCAAGAGTGAAGGTTTGAATCAAGTTTTCCTCGAAAACTTCCCAATTACCGACACGAGAAACAATTTTGTCCTCGAATTTTTAGATTATGCCATTGATCCCCCAAGGTACTCGATTCCAGAGTGCATTGAAAGGGGATTGACCTTTAGCGTACCTCTGAAAGCTAAATTAAAGCTTTATTGTACTGACCCAGAACATGAAGACTTCGATACCGTAGTCCAGGATGTTTATTTGGGGACAATTCCCTATATGACCGAGAAAGGCAGCTTTATCATTAATGGGGCCGAGCGTGTGGTAGTGTCACAGCTTCACCGTTCACCAGGTGTATTTTTTGGTCAAAGCATCCATGCCAACGGGAGTAAACTCTATTCGGCCCGTATTATTCCTTTTAAAGGATCGTGGATCGAATTTGCCACAGACATCAACAATGTGATGTATGCCTATATCGACCGTAAAAAGAAACTGCCCGTAACCACATTGTTACGTGCAATTGGATACGAAGGCGATAAGGATATTCTTGAGATCTTCGGTTTGGCCGATGAGATCAAGGTGAATAAAACGGCACTTAAAAAAGTAGTTGGACGTAAGTTGGCTGCCAGGGTGCTGAAAACTTGGATTGAAGATTTTGTTGACGAAGATACAGGTGAGGTTGTATCCATTGAGCGTAACGAAGTTATCATTGACCGGGAAACAATTTTAGAGGATTCCCATGTCGATGAGATTATTGACTCGGGAGCCAAGGCAATCTTGCTGCATAAAGAAGGACAAAACCTGGCCGATTATGCAATTATTTACAATACGCTCCAAAAGGATCCGTGTAACTCCGAAAAGGAGGCCGTATTGCACATTTATCGGCAATTAAGGAACGCTGAGCCACCAGATGAAGCCACTGCCCGTGATGTGATCGAAAAGTTGTTCTTTTCCGATAAACGTTACGACCTTGGTGATGTGGGACGTTACAGGTTGAACAAAAAACTGGGCCTTGAGATTCCCGGTGAGGTAAAAATCCTGACCAAGGAGGATATCATCGCTATTATTAAATATTTGATTGAGTTGATCAACTCAAAAACTGATGTGGATGACATTGACCACTTGAGCAACCGTCGGGTACGGACCGTGGGTGAGCAGCTGGCAGGTCAGTTCAGTGTTGGTTTGGCGCGTATGGCGCGTACCATTCGCGAGCGTATGAATGTTCGTGACAATGAAGTGTTCACGCCGATTGACCTGATCAACAGTAAAACAATGTCGTCGGTAATCAATAGTTTCTTTGGTACCAACGCATTGTCTCAGTTTATGGACCAAACAAATCCTTTGGCCGAGATTACCCACAAGCGTAGGATGTCGGCATTGGGACCAGGCGGTTTGTCACGTGAACGTGCAGGCTTTGAGGTACGTGACGTGCACTATACCCACTATGGTCGTTTGTGTCCGATCGAAACCCCAGAAGGGCCTAATATCGGTTTGATTTCGTCGCTTTGCGTTTATGCAAAGATCAATAATTTGGGATTTATCGAAACGCCTTACCGCAAAGTTGAAACCGGCGTGGTAGATTTATCGGACAATGGAACCGTTTATATGTCGGCCGAAGAAGAGGAGAACTTAACCATTGCACAAGCAAATGCTCCGTTGAAAGACGACGGCAATTTTGTAAATCCACGTGTAAAGTCTCGGTTAGGTGCTGATTATCCGGTTCTTTCTCCCGAAGAGGTGAACCTGATGGATGTGGCTCCAAACCAAATTGCATCGGTTGCCGCATCGTTGATCCCATTCTTGGAACACGATGATGCAAACCGTGCGTTGATGGGATCGAACATGATGCGCCAGGCTGTACCTCTTTTGCGTCCGGAAGCGCCTATCGTTGGAACGGGTTTGGAAGGAAAATTGATCCGCGATTCGCGTACCCATATTGTGGCCGAGGGTGATGGTGTGGTTGAGTACGTGGACGCCAATGAAATCGTGATTCGTTACGACCAAACGGAAGACGAACGTTTCGTAAGCTTTGAGCTCGAAACGAAACGTTACCATTTGAGCAAGTATCAAAAAACCAACCAGAATACCACTATCGATCAGAAACCATTGATAATTAAAGGTGATCGGGTGGCCAAAGGACAGATCCTTACCGAAGGTTATTCAACCCAAAACGGGGAACTGGCTTTGGGGCGTAACCTGAAAGTGGCGTTCATGCCTTGGAAGGGATATAACTTTGAGGATGCGATCGTTATTTCCGAGAAAGTCGTTAGCAATGATATCTTTACGTCGGTACACATTGATGAATATTCGTTGGAAGTTCGCGACACCAAACGCGGTTTGGAAGAGCTGACTTCCGATATTCCCAACGTGAGCGAGGAAGCAACCAAGGATTTGGACGAAAGTGGCTTGATCCGCATCGGTGCACACGTGAAACCAGGGGATATCCTTATCGGTAAGATCACTCCTAAAGGAGAAAGTGATCCGACGCCTGAAGAAAAATTGCTCCGTGCTATTTTTGGCGAAAAAGCAGGTGATGTGAAAGATGCGTCTTTAAAAGCGTCTCCTTCGCTGAGCGGTGTAGTGATCGACAAAAAATTGTTTTCACGCATCATCAAAGATCGCAAGTCACGTACGTCGGAAAAAGCATTGTTGGCTAAGATAGATGGCGAATTTGAACGTTCGGCCGAAGAATTGAAAGGCCGGTTGGTCGATAAACTGTTCAGCCTTATCAATGGTAAAACGTCACAAGGTGTGAGGGATTATTTAGGTGTGGATGTGATTGCCAAAGGAACCAAGTTTACACAGAAAATCCTTCAGGATATCGATTATTTGATCGTGAACCCGCATAAGTGGACGACCGACAAGGATAAAAACGATCTGATATCAAAAGTGATCCATAACTATTTGATCAAATACCGTGAACTCGAGGCAAAAGAAAAGCGCCAAAAGTACAATGTGACCATTGGAGACGAGCTTCCTGCGGGTATTGTGCAGCTTGCGAAAGTGTACATTGCCAAAAAACGGAAAGTCACCGTGGGCGATAAAATGGCGGGCCGACATGGAAATAAAGGTATCGTATCGAAAATAGTCCGTGCCGAAGACATGCCGTTCCTTGAAGACGGAACCCCGGTGGATATTGTATTGAACCCGTTGGGTGTGCCTTCGCGGATGAACCTTGGCCAGATTTACGAAACTGTTTTGGGATGGGCAGGTCAGGTGCTGGGTACCAAATTTGCCACTCCAATCTTTGATGGTGGTAAATTGACCGATTTGACCGAATGGACCGATAAAGCAGGTATTCCACGGTTTGGAAAAACTTACCTTTACGATGGAGGTACCGGTGAGCGTTTCCACCAGCCAGCAACAGTGGGTATAATTTACATGCTGAAACTGGGACACATGGTTGAGGACAAAATGCACGCACGTTCAATCGGTCCGTATTCGCTTATTACCCAGCAGCCGCTTGGAGGTAAGGCACAGTTTGGTGGTCAGCGTTTTGGTGAGATGGAGGTTTGGGCGCTTGAAGCATTTGGTGCCGCCAATATTTTGCAGGAGATCCTGACTGTAAAATCGGACGATGTGATGGGACGTGCAAAAGCTTACGAAGCGATTGTGAAAGGTGATCCTCTCCCAACGCCGGGTATTCCCGAATCTCTTAATGTGTTGTTGCACGAGATGCGTGGCCTCGGTTTGAGCGTAACACTCGACTAATTACTTAAGGCGAAGTACTTTTTGGGACTTCGCCCTTTTGCCCTGTCTGATATATAAAAATTTAATAGTCAATATAATATGGCATTCAGGAGAGATCATAAAAGTAAAAGCAATTTTACAAAAATCTCTATCGGTTTGGCATCTCCCGAAGAGATCTTGGAAATGTCCAGCGGTGAGGTGTTGAAGCCCGAGACAATCAACTATCGTACTTATAAGCCTGAAAGGGACGGTCTGTTCTGTGAGCGGATTTTTGGTCCTGTAAAGGATTATGAGTGCCATTGCGGCAAATACAAACGCATTCGTTATCGAGGCATTGTGTGTGACCGGTGTGGTGTGGAAGTCACTGAGAAAAAAGTTCGCCGTGAACGGATGGGGCACATTTCATTGGTCGTACCGGTTGCCCATATCTGGTATTTTAGGTCGCTTCCTAATAAAATCGGTTATTTGTTGGGCTTGCCATCGAAAAAACTTGACGCCATTATTTATTATGAGCGTTATGTGGTGGTACAATCCGGTATTAAAGCCGCCGATGGAGTGAAGATGCTTGATTTCTTGACCGAAGAAGAATATTTGGATATTTTGGACTCGCTGCCCAAAGAAAACCAACATTTGGAAGACGAAGATCCGAATAAATTTATAGCCAAGATGGGGGCCGAGGCGTTGTATATGCTTTTGGCGCGTACCAATCTGGATGAATTATCGTACGATTTGCGGCACCGCGCCAATGTGGAGACGTCGCAACAGCGTAAAAACGAGGCTCTTAAGAGGCTTCAGGTTGTGGAATCATTCCGTGAATCGCAAGGAACCAACAAGCCTGAATGGATGGTGGTAAAAGTGGTACCTGTCATTCCGCCGGAACTTCGCCCGTTGGTACCCTTGGATGGTGGCCGTTTCGCCACTTCCGATTTGAACGATTTGTACCGTAGGGTGATTATCCGTAACAACCGGTTGAAGCGTTTGATCGAGATCAAAGCACCTGAGGTTATTTTACGTAACGAGAAAAGGATGCTTCAAGAGGCTGTCGATTCGTTGTTCGACAACTCAAGGAAAGCCAATGCGGTAAAAACCGATTCGAACCGCCCTTTGAAATCGTTGAGCGACAGTTTGAAAGGAAAGCAAGGCCGTTTCCGTCAAAACTTGTTGGGTAAACGCGTGGATTACTCTGCACGTTCGGTAATCGTTGTGGGGCCTGAATTGAATATGCACGAATGCGGCTTGCCCAAAGACATGGCTGCCGAGCTTTATAAGCCGTTCATTATCCGTAAATTGATCGAGCGGGGCATCGTAAAGACCGTGAAATCGGCCAAAAAAATCGTTGACCGTAAAGACCCTGTGGTTTGGGATATTTTGGAGAACGTATTAAAAGGGCACCCTGTTATGTTGAACCGTGCCCCGACCCTTCACCGTTTGGGTATCCAAGCATTTCAGCCCAAATTGATAGAGGGCAAGGCTATTCAGTTGCATCCGTTGAGTTGTGCGGCATTCAACGCCGACTTTGACGGTGACCAGATGGCAGTGCATTTGCCTCTTGGCAATGCCGCTATTTTGGAAGCGCAAATGTTGATGCTTGCGTCCCAGAATATTTTGAACCCTGCCAATGGCGCGCCTATTACGGTGCCTTCACAGGATATGGTGCTGGGCTTGTATTACATGACGAAACAGCGTACAGGGGCCAAAGGCGAAGGTTTGGTATTTTATAGCCCCGAAGAGACCAAAATTGCTTACAACGAACGTCAGGTTGACCTTCATGCCATTGTAAAGGTTAAAACGTACGATTTGAACAAAAAGGGGGAATTGGAACTGACATTGATCGAGACGACCGTGGGCCGTATCCTGTTCAATGAGTTCGTCCCCAAAGAAGTTGGATATATTAACGATATATTGACCAAAAAAGCATTGAGGGACATTATTGGTAACGTTCAAAAAGTTTGTGGAACCCCACGTACGGCGGCATTCCTTGATGATATCAAGAACCTAGGTTACCGCATGGCATTTGAAGGTGGTTTGTCGTTTAATTTGGACGATGTGATCATTCCTGCCGAGAAACAAACGTTGGTGGATGAAGGCTATGCCGAAGTGGAAGAGGTGTTGAACAACTATAACATGGGCTTTATCACCAATAACGAACGGTACAACCAGATCATCGACATTTGGACGCATGTAAACGCCCGTTTGACCCAAACTGTGATGAAGCAGTTGAGCAGTGACCGTCAGGGATTTAACTCTGTATATATGATGTTGGATTCCGGGGCACGGGGTTCAAAAGAACAGATCCGTCAGTTGTCGGGGATGAGGGGATTGATGGCAAAACCGCAAAAGTCGGGGGCCGAAGGTAGCCAGATCATCGAAAACCCTATCTTGTCGAATTTTAAAGAAGGCCTGTCGGTCCTTGAGTATTTTATCTCTACCCACGGTGCTCGTAAAGGTTTGGCGGATACCGCATTGAAAACGGCCGACGCAGGTTATCTGACCCGTCGTTTGGTGGACGTATCGCAAGATGTGATCATTAACGAAGATGATTGCGGGACTTTGCGCGGTTTGAGTGCGGCGCCGATCAAAGACAACGAAGAGGTGGTGGCTACACTGTATGAACGCATCCTTGGGCGTGTATCGGTGCATGATGTAACCCATCCGATGACAGGAGAGGTGATTGTGAAATCGGGTGAAGAGATAGATGAAGTAGCGGCCAGAATTATCGAAGATTCACCTATTGAGCGTGTCGAGATCCGTTCGGTATTGACTTGCGAGTCGAAAAAAGGTGTATGTGCCAAATGTTACGGCCGTAACCTGGCCACAGGCCAAATGGTACAGATTGGCGAAGCCGTTGGCGTAATCGCTGCCCAATCGATCGGTGAACCAGGTACACAGTTGACACTCCGTACTTTCCACGTGGGTGGTACCGCATCGAACATTACCTCCGAAAACAGCATCATTACCAAATACGATGGGGTGGCTGAAATTGAGGAACTTCGTACGGTGCCCTTTACCACCGAGGAGGGTAAAGACATTGACATTGTGATTGGCCGTTTGGCAGAATTACGTATTGTGGACAAAAACACCAATATTGCATTGACCACACACCCCATTCCTTATGGTTCGAAACTGTACGTGAAAAACGGTGCCGATATCAAAAAAGGGGATGTGATCTGCGAGTGGGATCCGTACAATGCGTTGATCATCACCGAGAAAACAGGTAAGGTCGTGTTTGATAGCTTGATCGAAGGCGTTACCTACAAAGAAGAATCGGACGAGCAAACCGGTTACCGAGAGAAAGTAATCATTGAAACCCGCGATAAAACCAAAAACCCTGCCATCCAGATTGTGGAGGGGAATGGTGAGGTGATCAGGACTTACAACTTGCCTGTGGGCGCCCACGTAGCAGTGGACGAGAGTGACATGATGAAGATGGGTGAGATCATCGCCAAAATTCCGCGTGCCGTGGGTAAGGCCGGCGATATCACCGGTGGTTTGCCGCGTGTCACCGAATTGTTCGAGGCACGTAACCCGTCGAATCCAGCCGTGGTGTCGGAAATTGACGGAGAGGTAACCTTTGGTAAAGTGAAACGGGGTAACCGCGAGATTGCAGTTACTTCGAAAAACGGCGAGGTGAAAAAGTATTTGGTTCCCCTTTCGAAACAAATATTGGTACAAGAAAACGACTATGTACGTGCCGGCACACCTTTGTCGGACGGAGCCATTACCCCATCGGATATTTTGGCCATTCAAGGTCCTACCGCAGTTCAGGAGTATATCGTGAACGAGGTTCAGGACGTGTACCGTTTGCAAGGCGTGAAGATCAATGACAAACACTTTGAGATCATCGTGCGCCAAATGATGCGTAAAGTCGAGATAGAAGATCAGGGGGATACCAAATTCCTTGAACGTGAAGTGGTCGATAAGATCGAGTTCATGGAGGAGAACGATAGTATTTGGGGCAAGAGAGTGGTGATTGATGCCGGCGACTCTAACTTACGTCCCGGTATGATCATTACCGCACGTCGCCTGAGGGATGAAAACTCCCAATTGAAACGTCGCGATCTCCGATTGATCCAGGCACGAGATGCGGTTCCCGCTACTTCATGTCAGGTGTTGCAAGGTATCACTAGGGCCGCGTTACAAACGCAAAGCTTCATGTCTGCCGCATCGTTCCAGGAAACCACGAAGGTGCTTAACGAAGCAGCCATCCAAGGTAAAGTAGACAGACTTGATGGTCTGAAAGAAAACGTGATTTGTGGTCACCTGATTCCTGCGGGTACAGGCCAGCGTCAATTTGACCGTATCGTGGTTGGAGCCATGGACGAGTTTCGAAAAACTTGCCACTAAACGTGAAGTGGAAGAAGAGGTTGAATGATGGCCGTCTCCGACAGATAGATACAAGAACGATGGGCTGCTCCAAAAGCAGCCCATCATTTTTTGGTGACGCTAGCTTTTTTATCTTTACATTAAAAAACAGTATATCTCATGGACGAAAAACGAAACCAAATTAATATCGAGCTGAACGATGAAGTGGCGCAGGGCGTGTATTCCAACTTAGCCATTATCACGCACAGCTCATCGGAATTTGTGCTTGATTTTATCCGGATAATGCCTGGGATGCCCAAGGCCCAGGTAAAATCAAGGATCATACTCACTCCCGAACATGCGAAACGATTAATGGCGGCGCTGATGGACAATGTGTCGAAGTATGAGGCAACACATGGCCCCATAAAGCACATCGAAGAGTCTGGACCTGTCATGCCCATGACTTTTGGCGGGCCAATGGGGCAAGCTTAAAAGGGATATATGGCAAAGATGTTTTCCAAGCCCCGGTCGTTTCTCGATTGACGGGGCTTTGGCGTTATTTTTGACGGATCGTTCCACAAAAAACGAGGTTATGTATTTACGATGGATTTGTTTTGTGTTGGGGATCTTTTTTTTACCCATTGCCTTAATCTCACAGGTCCGGTTGGGTAATCAGGACTTTGGGGCTTATTTGCCTGTAGTAAAAGGCAAAAACGTGGGAGTATTGGTTAACCAAACATCTTTGGTCGATGATACTCATCTGGTAGATACATTGATGGCTCTTGGCGTAAATGTGACAGTGATCTTTTCTCCTGAACATGGTTTTAGAGGCAATGCCGATGCTGGTGAAAAGGTTTTGGATGGCGTTGATAGGAAAACAGGAATTCGCATTATATCCCTTTATGGCGATGCAAAGAAACCTACTCCCCAGCAATTACAAGGGATTGATTGGGTACTGTTCGATATTCAGGATGTAGGTGTTCGTTTTTATACATACATTTCGAGCCTTCATTTGCTGATGGAAGCTTGTGCAGAACAGCACGTGGGAGTGGTTGTGCTGGATAGGCCCAACCCGAACGGCGATTACGTGGATGGTCCAGTACTTGACCCAAAATTCAAATCGTTTGTCGGGATGCATCCGATTCCCGTGGTACATGGACTTACGATTGGAGAACTGGCCCAAATGATAAATGGCGAAGGATGGTTGAAGGCTGGTGCAAGGTGTAATTTGAAAGTGGTAAAAATGGCCAATTACAGACGCGGAGAATTTTATCATGTTGCCGTAAAGCCGTCGCCTAATTTGCCGAACGATCTGTCCATACGCCTTTACCCTTCGTTGTGTTTTTTTGAGGGAACAGCTATCAGTGTAGGCCGGGGAACGGGGTTTCCTTTTCAAGTGGCGGGCTATCCCGACAAACGGTTTGGTTCGTTTAGTTTCGTCCCTGAAAGCATCGATGGAATGGCTAGGCAGCCATTGCACGAGAACAAAATTTGCTATGGGCTTGATTTGCGTAATGCTCCCGGCGATAGCCGGTTTACACTAAAATATCTTATTGATTTCCATCGAAATTGGGGGGATAAACCTGGTTTTATTTCCAGTCCACGTTTTTTTAATTTATTGGCAGGTAACGATGTGCTCCAGAAACAAATCCTTGAAGGAATGACCGAAGCTCAGATTCGTAAGACATGGCAGGCAGACATCGACAAATATTTAGAGATGAGACGGAAATATTTGATATATCCTTGAAAAGAAGGACAAGAGATGAAAGGATTTGGCATATTGTTCCTTTTTGCGGCATTTGTAACAGTTTCTTATGGACAGGGGGGCGGATATAACCGCGAATTGCCCGTAAACCATGTTTGGGTCGATTCGGTGTACAATTCGATGACTCCCGAAATGCGCATTGCCCAGCTTATTTGGCCCATGGTCGAACAGTTGGGCGATCCGAACCGTCAGAAGGTATTATTGGAAATGATAAACAGGTACCAACCTGGTGGTATTCTTGTTATGAAAAATAAGGCCGAGCCCATTGTGTCGTTTATCAACAAAGCACAGCGCCGATCCAATGTACCTATGCTTACTGCAATTGATGCCGAATGGGGATTAGCAATGCGTGTCGAAGGCGTTGTCCCATATCCCAGGGCCATGGTGCTGGGAGCCATTACCAACGATACGTTACTTTATCGGACAGGGATGGGCATGGCCCGTCAATTACGGGAAATGGGGATATCGGTGAGCTTTGGTCCCGTGGCCGATGTCAATAACAATCCGGCCAATCCGGTCATTGGAGTGAGGTCATTCGGGGAAAATGCCAATCGGGTCGCACGGTCGTCGGTTTGGCTGATGCACGGATTGCAAGATGGAGGCGTTATGGCCGTTGCAAAACATTTTCCGGGACACGGAGATACGCATACCGATTCACATTTGGCATTGCCAATCATTGATCATTCACGCCAACGCTTTGACAGTTTAGAATTAGTTCCTTTCGCAGCATTGATAAAAAATGGGGTGTATGGGGTTATGACCGCCCACTTGGAGGTGCCAGGCTTGGAGCCCTTGGCTGGATTACCATCTTCATTGTCGCGTAAAATAGTTACCGATTTGCTAAAGATACAAATGGGATTTTCGGGATTGGTGGTGACCGATGCCATGAACATGAAGGGGGTGAAAAAGGCAGGCCAACCGGGAAGAGTTGATGCTTTGGCCTTGGCGGCGGGAAATGATGTGGTAGAGAGTTCAGAGAACATTGCACTGGCCATTAATGAAATCAAAAAGTCTATTACCGGCGGCGAGATGAGTTGGTCTGACATTGAATTGAAATGCCGAAAAGTTCTGGCAATGAAGTATTTACTTGGATTGACGGATTGGCTGGTGACAGATAGTGTTGACGTACTGCAAAGACTAAATGGAGCTATGGACGAAAAATTGTTGCAGCAATTGGCCGATGCGTCGTTGACTACATTGAGCTGGGGGACGGATACCAATTTAGTAAAGGCCCAAGATTCGTTGGTTATATTGGTAATGCCCCATCAAAAAGAGTGGCGGCAGATGGTGACAGGGTGTTTAAATGCGAAAATCGTTGAGTTGTCTCCTTCAATGACTGCGGCACAAACCATAAAGTTGAGAAATGATTTGAAGCGCTTTGGGCGTATAATATGGTGGATGGATAATTCCGCTCCATCAAGGGGCATTTGGAATTTACCCGTCATGGCGGACTTGCGTAACGATAAGAACATAAATGCACGGCTGGTGGTGTTTTATGGCGGAATGCCTTACGGATTATCCAAGATATCGGGACTGAAAGATGTGGTTAACTTGGTGCTTTGTTATGAGGATACTGTTTATGCCCGAACTGCAGTGGTAAGGTTTTTGGACGGACGGATCTTCAGCAAAGGAAAACTACCCGTGTCAATTCCGTTGTTTAAGGAGGGAACGGGAATGGAAGTGGGGTATGGCCTTTATTAAACGCATAAAAAAAACAGGCGGAAACCCGCCTGTTTTGTATATAGTATCGTAGCTATCGAAGAAAAATCAATACCTTGACTCACCACTGCGGCTGCCACCATTGTTGCGGTTATAACCACCGCCACCGTTGCCACCACGGTTTAAGCCGCCACCACCATTGCCACCACGGTTAAAACCACCACCGCCAGGACGGCTACCACCGTTACCACCGCGGAAATTGCTGCGTGGACGATCTCCTTGTTTGCGTTCTTCTGATTTGTTAACTACAATCGTGCGGCCATCCAATTCCGCACCGTTCAGTTCTTCAATAGCTTTTTGGGCTACTTCGTCGTCAGGCATTTCGATGAAACCGAAACCCCTGCTTTTACCTGAGAATTTGTCAGTAATGATTTTTGCCGATGCTACTTCTCCGTACTCTTCGAAAATTGATCTCAATTCAGCCTCCTCAACATGAAAGGGAAGGCTACCAACGAAAATGTTCATAATAAGAAAAAAATTTAAGTGATAAAAACTTGTCAAATGTAGGGATTATTTGAATCAAAAATCATTTTTGCCTCTTTTTTAACAATCAAATATGTGGAAGTGTCTTTTTATGTTGTTTATCAGTGTGTTGTTGGTGGCGGGGATAAGGAAGTCGTTGCTTTTGGGCGATGCGTAATCGTTTTATTTTTAATACATTGAAATTTGTACCCATTGAAGGAAATATGTCCGGATCAATCGCATCGAAATGGTTAACTTTATATGGCAGCAAACAGTGCAATTTAGCTTTTTCCAAACTATCATGTCTATCATATATTATCCCCAGAAATATAGAATTGTCGATATGTCTCATTTAAGTTTCATTGATGAAAAGGAGATCTGGGACATATTGCACACGATATTGCCTTCTAGGGAACGGGTGAAGGACGTGATTGCCAGGTCGTTTGAAAAGAAAAGGCTTAGCCTGGCCGAAACAGCCGTATTGATAAAAGCCGATGACCCGGCGTCGATCGAAGAAATAAAGCAAGCTGCCCGTGGGTTGAAAGAAAGGATTTATGGCAAGCGGGTCGTGTTGTTTGCACCTCTTTACATTGGTAACATGTGTGTAAACAATTGTGTTTATTGCGGGTTCAGGACCGACAACAAAAAGCAAGTCCGCATGACCCTCGAGCATGATGATATCGTTGAGCAGGTTAAAGTATTGCAAAATACAGGGCACAAACGGTTGGTTCTGGTCTATGGGGAACATCCACGGTATGATGCGGAATTTATTGCAAATTCTGTAAGGACTGTATATGATGTGAGGTGCGGTACGGGACAGATCCGGAGGGTGAATATCAATGCGGCGCCGTTGGATATAAAGGGATTTCGGATAGTGAAAGAGGCCGGGATAGGAACCTATCAGGTGTTTCAGGAGACGTACCATCGTGAAACATATGCCAAAGTTCATTTAGGAGGTATAAAGAAACATTATGATTGGCGATTGACGTCATTGGACAGGGCTATGGAGGCTGGTATTGACGATGTGGGGATTGGGGCTTTGTTTGGCCTGTACGATTGGCGTTTCGAAGTGATGGCGTTAGTGCGGCATGCCAATCATTTAGAAGCATTGTACAATGTGGGACCACATACCATTTCGTTTCCGCGCATCAAAGAGGCTTCTGGCTATATGGTCGATCCACGATATGCCGTGGGTGACGATGAGTTTATCCGTTTGGTCGCAATATTGAGGTTGGCGGTGCCTTATACCGGACTAATACTGACAGCCCGTGAACCGGCCTGTATCCGAGACAGGATGTTGCAGTACGGCGTGTCGCAAATAGACGGCGGTACGAGCATCGAGATGAAAGGATATACGAAAGACGGTATCGGGCAAAATCTGGAAAAAGAACAGTTCATCATAAGCGATGGCCGTTCCCTTAACGAAGTGATGGAAGAGTTGATCGGGCAGGGCTATATCCCGTCGTTTTGTACGGCGTGTTATCGAGCAAAACGTACAGGTGAACATTTCATGGAATTTTCGGTGCCAGGTTACATCAAGCATTTTTGTCAACCTAACGCCATCTTGACTCTGGCCGAATATTTAGAAGACTACGCGCCCGAATCTACCAAAAGGAAGGGGTATGACTTGATCCGTGATAATTTGGCCGGTAGCGAGGATAATCGGGCCAGACGCAAATTGGAAGAAAGGTTGGAGAAAATAAGAAAAGGGGAGAGAGACCTGTTTTTTTGAAGAAGGCAACAAAATAAAGGACACCCCTGCGATTTGTTTGTTCGGTATTACAGGGGTGTCTGTGTCGGTTTTAATACAAGTAACCGGTCAACAAGGCAAAATCGTAGTCGTAATGCGTTGTTTTCAGCATGTCGATAAAATCTTGCAAATTGGCTGTAAGATCTTGTTGCGACAATATGGAAAACGAGATTTTTTTTGTAGGCTTGCCGTCAATGACCATGATGGCCTCCCAACCCTTTTTTATCGTCTTTAGTTTAATATATTCCGTTTCGCTATAAACGTTGAATGCAATGAAGGTTCCTTGGGTTAAAAGTCCTTTTGAGAAATAGGCAACCGATGTTTTTTTCCCGCTAGGTTCGTGACAAATGACTTTTCCGTTTAGGTAATAGTCCTCGAACGTGCACGTCGATTTTACATTGCCATTGGAAAAATAAGTAGTTTGTGTCACATTTCCGGATGGCAAAAAGGTTTTGCTTTTCAACAATGTGCCCGTTTCTGTGTCGTACTCCTGTTGTTCCTGCAATTGCCCGTCGGTATAAGTGTTCAGTACGCCGTACGAATAATTTTTTCCCTCAAACGGTTCCCCGCCTTTGTATTCGAGGTTTAACGTGTCGGACAAGGGACTGATGGTTTTTACTTGTACCAACTGTCCGTTTTCGTAGGTTTCCGTTGATGTCAATTCCCCGTAAGTAAAATAACTTGCGTTTCCTTCTTTTTCCCCGTTGGCGTAATGAATTATTTCGGACACAAGGCCGTTGTAATCAAACCCATATACGGTACCTTCCTGCGGTAATCCATTGGTAAAAGTGGCTTCCGATAGTTTTTCCCCATTGGCATCGTAATAATGAGAAACACCGTCAACGATGCCGTTGATGTAATTCTCTTCGGTTTGGGGAATTCCGTTACTGAAAACGGTACGTGTGCCGTTCAGAATACCGTTTCTGTAGTTTTCGGATACCTGCAGTATGTTGAGGCCGCTATCCCAATCAAAAGAAAAAGTTCGGCAAAGCCCGTGCTGTTGCCCGTTAATATAGTTTTTTTCGGAGGTTAGGTATTGGTTGTAATAATCGTATTCCAATACAGTGCCCTCCCATGGTTGCCCGTTTTGGTACAGGCATGACCTGGATTTGCCCGTTTCGGGGTCCGTGAATAAGGATATGCCGTTGGCCGTAATGGTGTATACCGGTTTACGGTCGTAGAAATAACGTGTCGAAACGACATTGTCATTGGAGTATTCAGTGATTCTGACGGGCCAGCCGTTGTAATCGGTCTCTACGTACGTTCCGTTTTGTATTTGTCCGTTCTGTGAATAAGTACCCATATGGTTTCCGTCAGGATCGTACCACGATTGGCTGGTTGCTTGTCCGTTTTCGTAAACCGTTTTCTGTTTTGGGCGGCAAGGGGCGTAAAGGACCGTTTCTTCCACTATTTCACCATCTGAATATCCGGTAACGGAATAATCGTTCATGTCGGTTCCCGACCACGGCTCGCCGTCTTGATACTCCAATTTGTACAATTCGGTTCCATTGGGCGAATATATGGTCTTCGTGCCCACGGGGATCTGGTTTTCGTAAATGGTCAACGATTGCAATACCCCGTTCCCGTAATACGTTCTGTAAGGCCCGTCCAGGAGCCCTTGCCGATAGGTTGAGGATTCTTTTACTGTATCGCCGCTGAAAGCACTGGCATAACTGTCGCCAAATGTATAAAGAGTGCCATCAAGGGGAACTCCGGACTCGTAACTTAATGAGTCGAGTCGATCGCCCAGGGCATTGAAAAATACTTGGGCAATGATGTATTGTTCGGTATCTGTATCGGCTTGTGAAAAATAATCGATGGCCTTTGTCCCTCCCCACGAAAACAAGTGAAGGCGGGGATCCGTAAACATACCGTTCTTCTTTTTGGCAACTGATATGGGAACCAAAGGATTAATTGCATAATCCACTTCGGTACCATCAATAACCTTGTAGCCTGGTTCCATGGTTGTGGCCGTGCCGATGAATTTACCTTGCCCATCAAAATAATCCACGTGGTCTGCTATTGCTTCCAGGTTGTAATATGTCACTATTTTGGCATTGGTAGGAGATGGAGATTCGTCGTAGACGGCTGTCCACTCTATTGCACCATCGGTATATTGGGTGATGGTATAAAGCGAATTATATCGGGCATATGCGGTACCGTTTTGGATAGTGCCTTCGTGGACATCCGCCCTGGCAAGTTCTTTGCCGTTTACATCAAAATTTACTAATTCGCCGTGCATTGTTCCTTGATCGTACCATGCGGTTTGCGACTGTTGTCCGTTTGGATGGTACCAAACCACAGACCCGTGAAACGTGTCACTGTCTTTTGACAGCGAAAGGGCCTTCATTTGCAGTTGTCCCGACATATAATAATCCTCAACCACAAAACCACTGTCCTTAGTTATGGGTGCGGGACGGTAGTAAACGGCATTTTGTTGCGAGGTGGGTATCCAGTCTGCATCGTAATAAATAGTTTGGGATTTAATGGGTTGGGTTATCAAGTAAAGCGAAAGGGATAAGAGAAGGAACAATTGTTTCATCATTTATTTTTTTGGATTAATTGATTTGTTGTAGGTAGAATCTGATTGGAGCAAATCTATAATGTTTTTTATTTCTTTCATTATCGATACCGCTTTTTCGATCGGGTAATCTATTCTTTCCAAAAGTTTATATGGGATTAGCGCGGCCCTTTCGCGCAATAGGGTGCCTTTATCGGATAGGCTGACAAGAACCTGCCTCTCATCTGCATCGGATCGTTTTCGTTCCAGAAGTCCTGATTTTTCCATTCGTTTGAGAAGTGGCGTTATTGTATTGGTATTCAGTAGTAATGACGATGATATTTGTCCGACCGTCAATGCCCCGCGTTCCCATAAAATCAATAATACGAGATATTGGGGGTAGGTAATGCTTAGTTCGTCGAGTAGGGGTTGGTATTTACGGGTAATGAGCATTGATGCTGCATAAAACGGGAAACACAATTGGTTTTCAAGTTTTAGTTGCGGGTAGCCGTTGGCGTCGGGCGCAGGGGGGTGGGGGCGTTGCTTGTCGGTCATAAGTAGCGGTGTATTTTATAGTGAAACCCCCCCGGGCCATTGTATTGAACTCGTTGGCCCGGGGGTGGGTTTTAATCAATTTCCAGTGCCCTTTTTATGTAAGCCTCCATTTTTGCAGGAGTGGTCACAGGGGCAAAACGTTTAACGGGTTTTCCGTTTTTATCAAGCAGGAATTTGGTGAAATTCCACTTTACACGGTTTCCGAACCATCCGGGCAATTGTTTTTTCAGCCATTTAAAAACGGGATGGGTGCCGGTGCCGTTCACGTCCACTTTTTCGAACATCCTGAACGATACCCCATAATTGATCAGGCATCCTTCGGAAATTTGTTTGGCATCGCCAGGTTCCTGGTTCCCGAATTGGTTACAAGGAAATCCAAGGATCTCCAGTCCATGGGCGTTGTATTTACGGTAGAGTGACTCGAGGCCCTCGTATTGAGGGGTCAATCCGCATTTACTGGCTGTGTTGACAACCAGAACTGTTTTGCCTTTTAACTCTGAGAGACTAAACTCTTTGCCCTGCAATGTTTTTGCGGTTAACGAATAGAAATCGGTATCCATATCAATTAAATTTAATTATCGTTCGCGACATAATCAATCGAGATGCAAATATAAAGAAAAATCGCGTGCGATATAAAAATCATGAATGTCGTATTTTTTTGTATTTGATTGTTTTTTAGTTGTTTATTTTCTTTCTGTTTATCGCAGGATGTTAAATTTTTCGAAAAAGATAGTTTGAGTATTTTATTACCGAAAAATATCTGCATTTTTGCATTGCAAACTAAAGATTACAAAACATGGTTTTATTTGAAATGTTAGTGTGTTTAAAATTCAATTTAAATGATCTTTAAGGTTTGCAATTAGTTAATAAAAACACTAAACTGATATAGCAATGTTTAAATCAGGTAATTGGCAAAATGCCATTGATGTTCGCGATTTTGTGGTCAATAACATACGACCCTATGACGGCGATGGAAGCTTTTTGTGTGGTCCCAGCCAACGTACCCAGGATTTGTGGCAAATTTGTCTGGATCACATTGCCCGCGAACGCGCCAGCAATGGCGTGTTGGGCATTGATACCGAAACCGTGTCGGGAGTTACTTCCCATAAGGCCGGTTACATCGACAAAAATAAAGAATTGATCGTTGGACTTCAGACCGATCAGTTGCTCAAGCGTGCCATGAAACCTTACGGTGGCATTGCCGTGGTCGAGAAGGCCTGTGAAGAGCACGGTTTGGAAGTATCGCCCCGTGTCAAAGATATTTTCCGGCATTATGCAAAAACCCACAACGATGGTGTTTTCGATGTCTATACCCCCGAAATCCGTTTATTCCGTTCGTTGGGCATCTTAACTGGGTTGCCCGATAACTATGCCCGTGGCCGTATTATTGGAGACTATCGTCGTTTGGCTCTTTATGGTACCGACCGCTTGATCGAGACCAAAAAGAAAGATTTGGCCAGATTGCTTGGGCCCATGACTGATGAGCGTATCCGTTTGCGGGAAGAGGTATCGGAACAGATCAAGGCGTTGGGGCAGTTGAAAGGATTAGGCGACATTTACGGTTTGGAACTGTTCCGTCCTGCACAGAACGCACAAGAGGCCGTTCAGTGGGTTTACATGGCTTATTTGGCCGCAGTAAAAGAGCAGGACGGCGCCGCCATGTCGTTGGGCAACGTATCGTCTTTCCTTGATATTTACATTGAGAACGACATTGAAAAAGGGTTGATCACCGAAGAATATGCCCAGGAGCTTATCGACCAGTTTGTGATGAAGCTCCGTATGGTCCGCCATTTGCGTATGGATGCGTACAACGAGATTTTTGCGGGTGATCCCACCTGGGTGACCGAAGCCATTGGCGGGACATTGGCCGACGGACGCCATAAAGTGACCAAAACATCGTTCCGTTTCTTGCAAACGCTTTATAACCTTGGTCCCTCGCCGGAACCGAACATGACGGTGCTGTGGTCCAAAAACCTTCCGGAACCGTTTAAGTTGTTCTGTGCTCAGGTGTCCATCGACACATCGTCCATCCAGTACGAGAATGACGATCTGATGCTCAGTACCCGTGGTAGCGACGATTATGGCATTGCCTGCTGTGTGTCGTTCCAGGAGATCGGCAAGCACATCCAGTTTTTTGGCGCACGCTGCAACCTGGCCAAAACATTGTTATTGGCCATTAATGCGGGCAAGTGCGAAATTACCGGCAAACAGGTATTGCACAATATTCCGCCGTTGAAATCGGATCTGTTGGATTTCGATGAGGTGATGGCCAACTTCAAGCTTGCCATGCAGGAGGTTACCCGCGTGTACAACGAGTCGATGAACATCATCCACTACATGCACGACAAATATTATTACGAGAAGTCGCAAATGGCTCTGGTCGATACCAATCCTAGGATCAACCTGGCTTATGGCGCGGCAGGTTTGAGCATCGTGACCGATTCGTTGTCCGCGATCAGGCATGCCAAAGTCACCGTGGTGCGCAACGATATGGGCGTATCATCCGAGTTTTTGATCAAAGGCGATTTCCCTTGCTACGGCAACGACGATGACCGTGTGGACGTGTTTGCCAAAGAGGTGCCTGCCTATTTGAACCAACTGTTGAAAGGCTTGTCTACTTATAAAAATGCGGAACCGACGTTGTCGATATTAACCATCACGTCGAACGTGGTTTACGGCTCGAAAACGGGTGCAACGCCCGACGGACGCGCCAAAGGTGTACCCTTTGCCCCCGGGGCCAACCCCATGCACGGGCGTGACAAAAGCGGGGCTATTGCGTCGTTGAGCTCTGTGTCGAAAATTGATTACAGCGATTCGTTGGACGGTATTTCCAATACGTTCAGTATTGTGCCCAAAACTCTTGGCCCAACCAGTGAGCAGAGGCAGGAGAACCTGGTGTCCATCATGAATGGTTATTTTTCAAAAGATGCGCACCATTTGAACGTCAACGTGCTGAACCGTGAAATGCTGGAAGATGCCATGGCGCATCCAGAGAAGTATCCTCAGCTGACCATCCGTGTGTCGGGCTATGCCGTTAACTTCGTGAGGTTGACAAGGGCCCAGCAGCAAGACGTGATTTCGCGCAGCTTTTTCGAAACCATTTAAAGTTTAAGGTTCTGTGCCCGTGGTTCGACTTAAGAACGTGGAACTCCGGGCACAGGGCTAACCACATATCTTCCATGCTAAGGGTTCATTCGGTAGAGTCGTTGGGAACGTTTGACGGGCCGGGCATCCGTTTGGTGATTTTCCTGCAAGGATGCAATTTCAAATGTTTGTATTGCGCCAACCCCGATACCATCGAATATCGCGGGGGAACGTTGTACACACCCGAAAGCATTGTGCAAATGGCTTTGAGCCAGCAACCTTTTTTCGGTAAAAAGGGAGGGGTGACGGTATCGGGCGGAGAGCCGCTTATGCAGGCAAGGGCCCTTGTCGAGCTATTTTCTCAATTGAAAGAAAAAGGTTTCCACACTTGTATCGACACCAACGGAAGCGTGTTGAACGCCGATGTAAAAACGCTTCTTCGTTTCACCGATCTGGCGTTGCTGGACATTAAGCATATCGATTTGCAACGGCACAAGGCATTGACCGGGCAGTCTAACAGCCGAAGTCTGGCCTTTGCGTCTTATCTGGCCGAAAACCACATTCCTGCATGGATACGTTATGTGTTGGTGCCGGGCCATTCTGACGATGAAGCGCACCTGCACCGTTTAGGGCAGACCTTGTCAGGCCTGAAAAACGTTGAAAAACTTGAGATTCAGCCTTACCACAAGTTGGGCGTTCATAAATACGATGCATTGGGTTGGGAATATAAACTCCATGACGTGCCCATGAACACTCCCGAGCAACTTGAAAGGGCAAAGCATATCTTTTCGCTTTACGTGAAAGAGGTGGTGGTGAATTGACAGGAGGGGAACGTCATGTTGTACCCTGCCGGGGTATAACGTTATACCTTGACAGGGTACAATGCTATGCCCCGACGGGATGTAGTGCATATCCCGATGGGGTGCAGCACGACATCCGGTTATGGGAATACGGCAACGGGACAATCGGCCCGATGTCTAAAGAATGAGGTGCCGGATGGTTTTGTTGGGTTTATCAATATTATCCGCGAACGACGTGGATTTTTTTATAGGGACAATTTGCGGACAAGGCAGCAAACTACTTCTTTGATCCGACCCAAAATATCTGAAAAATTTAATCCGGCCGACGGTTTCGCCGGCAAATGTTTTTTCTATGGCTTACTATACACCTAAAGAGATATTGAAGAAGGTACACGAAGCGGCGTTTATACGCCATAATACAAGTGTGACCAATACATTGGTGCTTGCGTTTATGGCCGGAGCCTACATTGCGTTGGGCGGTTTGTTGGCGGTTACGGTGGGAGGGGGGATGCCGGGCATTGCGGCCGAGAACCCGGGATTGTCGAAATTCATGATGGGAGCCGTTTTCCCCGTGGGGCTTATTCTTTGCGGGATTGCGGGAGCCGACCTTTTTACCGGCAATACGGCCTATTTTATCCCGCCAGTCATGTCGGGAAAGATGCACGTAACATCGATGCTGAGAAACTGGACATTGGTTTATGTGGGCAATTTTGTGGGGGCACTGTTCGTTGCCTACGTGTTGGCCTATTGCACGGGATTGTTTGCCGCCAACCCCTGGCACGACAGCATATGGAAGATTGCCGAAACAAAGACCACAGCTCCGTTCCTGAAGGTTTTTGCAAAGGGCATCGGGGCCAATTGGTTGGTCGCATTGGCCGTTTGGCTTGGATTTGCGGCACAGGATGTGGGCGGAAAAATCCTTGCCCTGTGGTTTCCGGTGATGGCATTTGTGGCCATGGGATTTGAGCACAGCGTGGCCAACATGTTTTTTATCCCTACGGCCATGCTATACGGCGCACCTGTCAGCTGGCCTGAATTTTTGGTAAACAATTTATTGCCCGCTACCCTGGGCAATATCGTAGGCGGCTCGTTGCTGACGGGAGGGCTGTATTGGTTTGTATACGAAAGGGGCGAACGTTCGTAGATTTCAGATAGTTTGAATGGATGGGAGTTGCATGCCGTTTGGCATGCAACTTTTTTTATATCAGAAAGCTGGCCAGCAGGGCCAGGTTCAACAACGATACGATTATGCCCACCGTGTATAACGCTGTTTTCGAGTAGGTGGAGTTCTTGTATTTTCCCATTACTTTTTCAGAAGAGGTTAAATAGACCTGTAAGAATATGGTGAAGGGAAGCTGGATGCTTAAAACCATTTGGGAAATAATAAGCCCTTGGAACGAATCGGACACGAAAAAAATAATGGCCATTGCCAATAGAAGCGATGTCGCTACCCCCAAGCGCGAGTGGTTGTCCTTTATGTCGTAAGGTTCCTTGTACATGCCGGCAAAAATGGAGCCAGCGGCCATTCCGGACGTAATGGTCGATGCGACACCCGAAAACAATAACGCCACGGCAAATACAACCGCCGCGTGCTTGCCCAATAATGGTGACAGAAGTTGGTTGGCTTGTTCCAACTCCGATACCGGCGTATGGTTGACATGGAACGTGGATGCGGCAAGTAAGATCATCGCACTGTTAATGGCCCATCCGACAAGCATGGAAAGGAATGTGTCCAAAAACTCGAATTTCAACTGTTTTTTGATGGTTTTCTCATCTTCGCGGTTCCATTGGCGGCTTTGTATGATTTCGGAGTGGAGGAACAAATTGTGCGGCATGACAACCGCCCCCAGTACACTCATAATAACGATCATCGAGCCGTCGGGAAACGATGGCGTCACCCAGCCGGTCACTGCTTGTCCCCAGTCGATGTGCACCAGCGACAGCTCGTAGAGGAAAGATAGGCCGATGACCGATACGAACGCAATGATCCATTTCTCCATTACCTTGTAAGAGTTCGTAAATAGCATGACCAGCACAAACACGGTAACAAGCAATGCTCCCGCGCGCAACGGGATACCGAAAAGCATGTGCAGGGCGATGGAGCCGCCCAGAATCTCGGCCAACGATGTCGATACGGAAGCCACCATTGCCGATGACAGCAGCAGCTTCGAATAACGTGGTTTGAGGTATATGGATGCGGCTTCGGATAAACACAGGCCGGTGGCAATGCCAAGGTGTGCCACATTATGTTGGAGCATGATCAGCATAACGGTCGACAGTGTTACCATCCACAGCAACGCATAACCGTAATTTGCCCCAGCGGCAAGGTTCGACGCCCAGTTGCCCGGATCGATGAAACCTACCGTGACCAACAATCCGGGACCGATAAAATGCAATATCTCCAATCCTCCGTATCTGGGACGGTAATCTTTTCGGTCAATGTTTTTTAAAAAATTGAACATGGGCATGAAGTGTCGACAGGTTATCGGGACGGAATCGGTAATCGGGTTGTTTGGAGTCCGAACCGTGTGGCGGTAATGTTTACAGGGTCAATAGTTTGGCTGCCTCGGCATCGACCAGCCACGTGGTCTTGGCCATATCGACCATCGAAGCCGGATAAGCGGTCGACTTATCGGAATTGCCGAATATCTCTTTCAGTTTTTCGGATTTGTTGCTGCCAGTGACCAGAAAAATGATTTGTTCCGAATGGTTAATGATTTTGCCGGTCAGTGTGACACGCACCTGCCCGCTTTGCGGATGATGGCCCAACGTGCACACATCGGGCGAATGCCACAACTGTATTTCGTGCGGGAATATGGAGGCGGTGTGTCCATCATCGCCCATGCCCAATACGGTGAGGTCGAACCGTGGTATGCCAAGGTGTTTGGGAACGTGGGTGTTGATTGTCGATATATAGTCTTGCAGGGCTTCCTGGTTCCCCAATTCTGTTTTTACCCTGAAGATATGTGATGCGGGGATAGGCACCTTGGAAAGCAAATGTACATAGGTCATTCGGTAGTTGCTTTCGGCGTGGGCTGGGGGCACGCACCGTTCATCGACCCAAAAGACAAACAATTTGTCCCATGCAATGTCATTGGCAAATTCATTGGCCATGACATCGAAAATATGTTGCGGCGTGCTGCCTCCCGAAATGGCCAGATAGACTTTGTCCCGGTTCCCGGTCTTTTTTTTCAGAATGTTGGCAAAATACCTCGCCAATTGGTTTTTGTCGTCAAATACCTGATAGTTGAAAGCTCCCATGTGGATATGTTGTAATTGTATTGCGTTGTTGGCAGGTCTGGTGATGCCACAAGGTATCAAAACAAAGATAAACCGCAATTGTTTGGCGGTTGCCTAAATGTGTTTCCGATCGGGAACAGGGGGAAATCCGTCATGCGATGACCGACAAGCCCAACGTGCCATGGTCGGATCTGGAACCCTGAAGCGCCCTGTCCGTTTTCAGTTTCTGCGACGCTTTTCGAACATGAATTCCTTGATTGTCTCCCTTCTGGTAATGTACAACGGCAATGCGACCCCGGCGGCCAAAGCAAGCAGGATGAACAGGGCTTTTAGTCCGTTGTTCACCGTTTCGGCCAATATAGAACCAAACTGGTCGGTGTAATTGTTGCTGGCCAAATGGATGAGGCCTAACATGGCTTTGTAGGTAAATACCCCCGGCACCATGGGGATGACCGCAGGAATGGCAAATACCATTGGCGGCGAGTGCTTGCGGTAACCCACAAAAAGGCTTAACATGCCGATGATGCTTGCGCCGGCAAACGAGGCCAGCACCACGCTGATGTGGAAATGGAGCACCGCGGCCTTGGTCAATCCGCCCAATGCGCCGAGAAACACAATGAAAAACAATGTCCGAACGGGCACATTGAATAAAATGGCGAACCCCAATGCGGCCAATCCCAGCCATATCCCCTTTTCGAAAAACAGAATCCAATCCATTGGCTTTAAATTTGATAGATTAACATGGCCGATATCAATCCCAGCGCAATGGCAAACGCGATGATCAATCCGTTTATGCCTCGTACGATACCGTTCATCAGGTTTCCGTCAATAAGATCGGAGAACGAGTTGATCAGCGGGACCCCGGGAATCAAGAACAACACCGAGGTGGCAAACGCATGTTCGCGGGTAGGGCTAAGATCAACGCCGTATTTCATGAAAAAACCCGATATCAGTGATGCGGTAAACGAGGCCGAATAGATACATATGTACGGGTTGTAATGCCTTTTGACCAATTCCTGGCGGACGAACAACCCAGCAAAAGTAGCCCCGAAAGCCACGGTCATATCGATCCAATTGCCGCCGAATAATCTACAGAACGATGCACCGGCCAAAGCCACGGTTGAAAGGATAAGCAACCTTGGGTAGTGGGGCAGTGCGATCAAACGGTCGAGTTCCCGTTCTATCTGTACAATGTCCCATCCTTCCTCCAGTATGCGCCAGCTCATGCGGCTAATGCCCGATACGATCCTGAAATTTACGCCGTGCGGTGATGTCCGCTTCAGGCTGCTGAAAAACGTGTTGTCGTTTTCGTCGCTCAACGAAATCATTAAAGCCCTGTGGGTGATCAATAATTCGGTATTGTAACCGAACGACCCGGAAATACGGTCTATAATGGCCCTGATCCGCCTGCTGTTGGCACCGGAACTCATCAAATACGCCCCGGCTTTGAGCAAAACTTCGCCCAATTCCTTGATCTCTGTGTTTTTTAGATGTTGCATGTGGATGGTTTCGGGTTGTGCTGCAAAAATAGAGCATTTACGGATGAAACGTGTGCGTTTTTAAGGGGCAGGGTGTTAAAAAGGCCTAAGAAATGGCCATAAAGACAGAAAGCGTCTTTTCGAACGCTTTCTGCACTTTTCGGTTTTGTTTTTCAGTTGTATTCGGCTAAAATGCTTTTTACGTTTTCGGGGGCAACACGGCCGTACACCTTCTCGCCCACGGTTACTACAGGTGCCAGGCCACAAGCGCCCACGCAGCGCAGGCAGCTGAGCGAGAATTTACCGTCGGGCGTGGTATCGCCCACCTTAATGTTGAGCAAACGTTTAAACTCGTCAAGCACTTTCTCGGCACCTCGTACATAACACGCAGTGCCCATGCAAATAGAGATAGGGTGCTCGCTTTTGGGCGTCATCGAAAAGAATGAGTAAAACGTGACCACGCCGTACACATGGGCTACCGACACGTTCAGCTCGGAGGCTACCAATTCCTGTACCTCTGCGGGCAAATAGCCGAACAAACCCTGTACTGCGTGCAACACGTTGATGAGTTCACCGCCATCATTGCTGTGTTTATTACAGATTTCCTTGAGTTCCCGGACTTTGTTTTCGGGTAATTTGATACTTGCCATTGTTGGGATCCGTGTTAATGGTTGATCTCGATTTTCTTTGTCCTGTTAAAGTAATGCGTGTGCAACAACTTGTGAGATTTATAACCGCACGGTTCTCCCAAAAATTCTTCATAGAGTTTCTGTATGTAAGGGTTTTCGTGTGATTTACGGATATGTTTGTTTGCATCTTCGCGATAAATGGCGGCCATGCGTTTTTTCAGAACCGCTACGTTGCCATGGTGGTAAGGTTGGCCGCCGCCGCCAATGCAACCTCCGGGGCAGGCCATGATTTCAATGGCATGGAATTCGGATTTACCGGTTCTGACGTCCTCCAGCAGTTTGCGGGCATTCCCCAGGCCATGTGCAATGCCGATGTGGATGGGCAAGCCGTCAAAATCAACAGTGGCCGAACGGATACCTTCCATGCCGCGAAGTTCGGTAAAATCGGGACGAGGCAACGTTCTTTTTGTATATGTCTCGTATGCGGTACGTACGGCGGCCTCGATTACACCTCCCGTGGCCCCAAAAATCACTCCGGCACCGGTCGATTCGCCTAACGGCCGGTCGAAGTCTTCGTCGGCCAGTCCGGCAAAGTCGATGTTGGCGTTACGTATCATTTGTGCCAATTCGCGGGTCGAGATAGAGGTATCGACATCAGGGTTCCCGTCGATGGCAAATTCAGGGCGGCTACATTCGTATTTCTTGGCCAGGCAGGGCATTACCGACACTACCACCATATCCTGGCGTTTAATGCCCAGTTGTTCCGCAAGATAGCTTTTGGCAATGGCCCCGAACATTTGTTGGGGCGATTTTGCTGTGGAGGGGATATCCAGCATGTCGGGAAAATTGTATTCAAAGAAATTGACCCATCCCGGACAGCAAGAGGTCAGCATGGGCAACTTTACACTTTTGTCTCCGTTGAGATGTTTGGTTAACCGGCTTAATAATTCAGTCCCTTCTTCCACAATGGTGAGGTCGGCGGCAAAATCGGTGTCGAACACGTAATCGAAGCCCAGTTTACGTAGCGCGGCAACCATTTTACCGGTGACCAGGGTCCCCGGCTCCAGCCCGAACTCTTCGCCCAATGCGGCGCGCACGGCCGGTGCGGCTTGTACCACTACTGTTTTGGATGGATTGACGATGGCGTCCATCACCATCCATGTGTTGTCTTGTTCGGTCAATGCACCGGTGGGGCACACGGCCACGCACTGTCCGCAAAACGTGCAGCGGGAGTGTTCCAGGTCCATCTCAAAAGCAGGTGCCACCACCGCGTTAAAACCACGGTTGATGGCCGACAACACGCCTACCGTTTGTACTTCGTTGCAAGCTGTTTCGCAACGACGGCACATGATGCATTTGTCCATTTCACGGATGATGGCCGGCGACGAATCGCCTTTGTAACGTGACTGTTCGCCTTTATAGGGAATGGAACGGATGCCAAGTTTCTGGGCCAGGCTTTGGAGGTCGCATTTGCCCGATTTGGCGCAGATCAAGCAATCGAACGGGTGGTCGCTCAGGATAAGTTCCATGACCGTGCGGCGGGCATTGATAACGCGGATTGAATGGGTGTGTACCACCATGCCTTCGGCACATTCGGTTTTACAGGCCGGTGCCAGGTTGTGTCGTCCTTCTACTTCTACCACACAAATGCGGCAACCGCCGGGCTTGTTCTCAAAATTCATATCCTCCAGCTTCATGTAACAAAGGGAAGGGATGTGCACGCCGATACTTCTGGCGGCATCCAACAAGGTAGTGCCTTTGTTGGCCACTATCGTTCTGTCATCTATCGTCAGTTTAACCATTTCCATTTTGATAGGGTTGTTGTTTCAAAAGACTGTCACTTATTGCACGCGAATGGCCCCAAACTTACATTTCTCGGCGCATGCGCCGCATTTGATGCATATTTTTGCATCGATGGAATGTGCCATTTTCTTTTCGCCGCTAACGGCATTGACGGGACAAACTCTGGAGCAAAGCGTACATCCCACACATTTTTCAGCGTCGATCACGTAATGTACCAGTGCCTTGCATTTTCCTGCAGGGCATTTTCTGTCGTGGATGTGCGCATCATATTCATCGGGAAAATTATCCATGGTTGAAAGTACCGGATTGGGCGATGTTTGTCCCAATCCGCATAACGACGTGTCTTTTATAACATTTGCCAGGTTGCGCAGACGGTTTAGGTCATCCTCGCTGGCTTTTCCTTCGGTGATCTTTACCAACATTTCATGCAGGCGTTTGTTGCCGATCCGGCACGGCGCACACTTTCCGCACGATTCTTCCACCGTGAATTCCAGATAGAACTTAGCCACCGACACCATGCAATCATCTTCGTCCATCACGATCATTCCGCCCGACCCCATCATGGAGCCGCAGGCCAATAAATTGTCGTAGTCAATGGGAACATCGAGGTGCTTCTCTGTCAGACAGCCGCCCGAAGGGCCTCCGGTTTGCACGGCCTTGAATCTTTTACCGTCCTTGATACCGCCCCCGATATCGAAAACCGCTTCGCGTAAGGTGGTTCCCATTGGGACTTCGATCAGGCCCACGTTATTGACTTTTCCTGCCAATGCAAACACTTTTGTCCCTTTGCTCTTTGCTGTGCCAATGGAGGCGAACCATTGCGCACCTTTCAGCAATATGGCCGGGACGTTGGCGTATGTTTCCACATTGTTCACATTGGAAGGTTTGCCTTTGTATCCGCTTTCGCTGGGAAACGGAGGTTTTACCGTAGGTTCGCCGCGCATGCCTTCCATGGAGTGGATGAGTGCTGTTTCCTCGCCGCATACAAACGCACCCGCACCGTAACGTATTTCAATATCGAAACTGAAGTTGGTGCCGAAAATGCCTTCGCCCAGCAGCCCGTATTCGCGGGCTTGCTTTAACGCGATTCGCAAACGCTGGATCGCCAGCGGATATTCGGCGCGGATGTACACCAGCCCTTCGGACGCACCTGTGCAGTAACCGTTAATGGCCATGGCCTCGAGCACCGAATGCGGGTCTCCCTCCAGAATGGAGCGATCCATAAATGCGCCGGGGTCGCCTTCATCGGCATTGCATATCACATATTTCTGGTCGGCATTGACTTTGCGGGTCATGTCCCATTTTAACCCGGTCGGGAATCCGCCGCCCCCGCGTCCGCGTAGTCCCGAATCCATAATCTCTTTGATTACCTGTTCCGGCGTCATTTCCGTCAATGCCCTGCCAAGTGCGGCATATCCGTCGCGGGCAATGTACTCGTCAATGTTTTCGGGGTCAATGAAGCCACAGTTGCGCAATGCGATACGGATTTGTTTTTTGTAAAAGCCCATGTGCCTTGAATCGCTGATGGGTTGTCGGGTCGCGGGATCCACATAAAGCAACCGTTTTATCCGGCGTCCTTTTATCAAATGTTCGGCCACCAGTTCCGACGCATCTTCGGGTTTTACCTGCACGTAGAAGGTATTGTCGGGGACCATTTTTACAATGGGGCCTTTCTCGCAAAAGCCGAAACAACCAGTGCGGACCACCTGCGTTTTGTCGGCAAGGTTGTTGCCTTCGAGAGCGGAGCGAAGGCTTTCCGCAACCAGTTCGCTTTGCGATGCGCGGCATCCCGTGCCGGCACATACCAAAATGTGGTTTGTATATTTTGCCATGGCTTATTGGGTGTTCGGAAGGATTATTCTTTGTCGGTGGTTTGGTAGCTGTTGGGGATGATGCCGTCGACCAGTTCTTCCTTTTTGATGTACCGCTCGATGATTTCGGAGGCTTTTTTTGTGTCCACATGGCCAAAAACCACAGGTTCCTTACCGGGCAACGTAATCTCGATGGTAGGCTCGGCATGACAATGGCCCATGCAACCGGTCTGGGTTACCACGCCATTGATGGAACAACGGTCCAGTTCTTCAATAAAGTAGCTCATGATTTCCTTGGCACCCGAAGCTATGCCGCAAACATCCATGGAAATCTTCACCTGCACCATTCTTTCGGGCATATCTCCCTTTTCACGCAGGCTGAGTTCCGGTTTTACTTTGTCCCTTATTTTTCGGAGGTCGTTCGAGCGATTTCACTTTTGTCATAGACTGAAAATTTGGGTATTTTATCACGCAATGGACAGACCCGGAGCAAGCTCCGGCATCGACTTTTGATATACGATAAAATGATTGGGCATCCATTTGAAAAAAGTTTAGGTTTGTCGGTTTATGGAAAATGGTCGGATACGCATAAGAAGGTAACCATTTCCATGTGTTTTTTTTATGATTTTTATAAGTCTTGTTTGCTTGTCCTTATGTATGGCAATAGCTCAAACGAAAAAACGATCAATTCTTCGCAAGTCCCTTTTCCCACTTCGCTTCGGATATCAAAAGTGTCTCGTTTTTTCATGCATGGAAGGGCCATTGCCAGATGATGGGCCAATGTACCTTTCCGTGCAGAAAAAGTTGACGGTAAGAAGCCATGATGCGAACCGAGCCTGGTAAATGTAAATGTGTTGTGGGCCGGACGCTTTAAATTTTGGGTATTGGGGTATTTTAGTGATGAACAAAATGGCTTTATTTGCATTAATTGATTAACATTTAAACTGCGACCATGGAGTTCGATATACAGGAGTATGGATTTGGGGCACGGCCCGATGTCCCTAACATCGACGGCGACATTTATGCGTTTTTGGGCGAAGAGGGGGTCCGGAAACTCATTTCGGACCATTATGATCTATTGGTTCAAAGCGAGATAAAACATCTTTTCCCGCGCGAAAACTCATCGGCGTTGGAAACGGCCAAAAAACATTCGTCCGATTTTTTTGTGCAACGTTTGGGAGGGCCCGATTATTACAGCCAAAACCGGGGAAATCCCATGATGGTATCGCGCCACAGACCGTTTCGTATCAATGCAAGGGCCCGTGTGGTGTGGCTGGGATGCTACAAAGAGGCACTGCTCCGGACGGGCATGCCCGATCACCTCATCCGGTCGTACTGGGATTTCATTCAGGTGTTCTCGGCCTGGATGGTGAATACAAGAGGGGAGTAGGATCTCTCCAAGACTTGGCAAAATGGCATCGTGCCATGTGACAACAGGGTCCTCGTATTGTTTTTGCCGGTAGATTTGTTGTTTGCAGAAAACAACGATTGACGGGTGGACCGGAAAATAAAGCTTTCCTGTTATATTTTACCGCCGACAAAATTTTCATTTTTGCATTGTTCCGACAACACCTTTTGACCATGACGGCCGCAGGTAGATATTTATCGAATTTGATAAGCCAGGGCGAGCATCAACAGCTTGATTTTAAATATGCCATTAACGACTCCAAAAAAATTGCGCGTTCCATTGCGGCCTTTGCCAATACTGACGGGGGAAGGCTGCTGATCGGGGTCAAGGACAACGGCAATATAGTTGGGGTGTATTCCGACGAGGAGTACTATATGATCGAGGCGGCGGCCCAAATGTACTGCAAGCCGCCCGTGCCTTTCGAAACCAAAGAATGGCATGTGAACGGTAAGTCCGTGTTGGAAATCATTATTGCGGCAAGTGCCCAAAAACCTGTTTCGGCTCCCGACAAAGATGGTCGGTTCATGGTGTATATCCGTGTGAACGACCAGAACTTATTGGCCAATACCGTACTTCTCAAAGTGTGGCGGCGCGAAAAACAAGGGTATGGCGCCATGTTCAGATTCGAGGGGCCTGAACGCTTTTTGATTGATTATTTGGGCAACCATCCCGGCATCACCAAATCGAAATTCGGCCGCTTGGCCGCCATCCCGCTTTATAAAGCCGAAAAGATCCTCGTCAATATGGTGTCGGCCAACATCCTAAAGATGGTGTTCACCGAAAAGCACGTGTTCTATTCGCTCAATCCGGCTTACGGAGAGGAATGGCAGAAGAATGGCTAAGGGGTGTCAAACCTAAAAGACCGACAGCCTCTTTTCCTTATTTTGATCTGGCCACCTCTTTTTCTCAGCTCAATGAAGGAACATGCCTGAGCGATTTGTCTTTAAGCAGGACGGCCAGCTTTTTCCGTGAAAGGAAAATACGGCTTTTTACGGTACCCATTTTTAGTTTCAGTTTTTGTGCAATTTCGGTGTACTTAAAACCCTCCATGTGCATTAGCAGCGGAGTTTTATATTCTTCTTCCAATAGTTCGATCGTGTCGCGGACCTGTGCCATGGTTACCCGTCCCTCGGGCGTATCAAAATTGGCGCTCCGGTGCATCATCGAATAATGGTCCGGTGCTGTATCCACACGGCGGTACTTTTGTCCTTTGCGGTAGTCATTGATAAAAATGTTTCGCATGATGGTGAAAGTCCACGCCCTGAAATTGACGTCTTCCCTAAACTTATCCCTGTTGGCCAACGCCTTAAACAACGTGTCCTGGATCAGGTCGTTGGCGTTCTCGCTGTCGGCGGTCAGTTGGTACGCGAAACGGGTCAAGTGTTTGCGAACTTGCTCCAATTGGGTGTTGAATTCAATTGCGGTCATCACAAAGCATGTTTAGTGGTTAATAAACAAAATATCCCACTCTACTCCTTCAATGCCAGCCCTCAGTGGATTTTAGGTTTGTCGTTCCGATGGTTGGTTCCCTCAACGAAAAACAGGCACGAACATTAAAAATGCCTGTTTCGACAACCTAAAGTTCCATTAAATTACAACAAATAATTGGCGAATGGGAGATGCTTTGTGTTAAATTTTTGTTGAAAAAAGTGAAACAGGATTGGGCGATTCTATTTGTTTCCGGATGCTTTTGGGGCGTATATGTTCATTTCAGCCATTTCTCCAACAATCCGGACATTAGTTCCTTGCATGTGGCGTGATGTTGGGGAAAGCCGTTGACCAGCTGGTGTTCCGATTGGACGAACGGAAGCTGTGCCAGTTCGTGGCGTCCGTTTTCAATAAGCTGTTGCAGGTTTTCGTTTTTCAATTCCAGATGGAATTGCAGCCCAATGACCTGCTCATCCTTAATAAATGCCTGGTTTTGGCAGGCTTCTGACCCAAATAGATGTTTGCACCCTTGGGGAATGTCAAACGTGTCGCCGTGCCAATGGAAGATTGTGGCCGGAAGGGTCTCATAAAACACATTGAAAAGCGAAAGGCGTTCGGTGGTGGGGTGTATGGGAAACCATCCGATTTCCTTGTGCCTGTTCTGGGTGACCCTGGCTCCGAGTGCGTCTGCCAGCAGCTGTGCCCCCAGGCAAATCCCCAACACTTTGGTTCCTTCATCAATGGCCTTTCGGATGAACTTTTTTTCGTCGGCGAGCCATGGATATTGTACCTCGTCGTAAATGCCCATGGGGCCGCCCATTATTACCAACAAATCGAAATGGACAGTGGCAGGCAGTGGTTCGCCGGCAAAAAAACGTGTATGGGTTATTTGTGCGTGGTGTTGCAAGGCCCAGTCGGCAATAATGCCTTCGCCTTCGAACGAAACGTGCTGGAGAATATGGATGTGCATGTACGGTATTTATTTAAAACGTGAATGTAAAAAAAACGGGAGCTTTTCCCAAGCCCCCGTTCTAAACTGCCAATGGCATGTGGCAATTCTTTCAAAAACAACTATCGTCAATTTTTATAAAGGGCTGTGTTGGGGCCAATACCCGCATTGACCGATGCTATGAACGTGCCGTTAGCCTGGTAGCGTATCACTTGTCCCACTTGCGAGAATGAAGGTGCAAGCAAGCCGGCTATTTCCCCGTTTACGGGGTTAACCGATAATCCGTAAAACGATTCGTCGATTAATGGGGTAGAGGGGACTTCGGCCGCATCGATGCCAACCGCATAAATGCCATGGAAACTGTAACCGCCGCCATAATAAATGATGTCGCCCGCAGGGTTGATTGCAATTTGGTTGGGATGGCTGGTTTCCGAAATAGCTATTGTGGCCAGAGGTTCAAACGTGGTCGGTGATAATTTGATTAATGCAGAGCGGGTTTGGGATTCAATGCTGCTATAATCGGCAGAGTAAATGACCGATCCGAAGCAAAGTACCCAGATACTGCCATCTTTATCGACCACGAAGCCCATTGGATTGTTATCCTCCAGGGATATGGTTTTTGAAACCTCGTTGGTGGTGGTGTTGATAACGGTAATGGTGTTGTTCGATCCATAGCCTCCGCTGTTGGCAACCAACAGGTTGGTCCCGCTCAGCAGCATCCTTTCCGAGCCATCACCGGTACTGATTGTTTTGGTGATTTTTCTGGTTGAAAGGTCGATAACTTTGACCGCAGGGCCATTGCCCGAATAATCGCCCCATTGCGACACATATCCATATCCGTTGGATGCGATCATGTAGCGCGGGTTACTGAATCCTTCGATAGTGCCCTTTTCTTCGAAGGTATTTGCGTTCATTATCTCTATTTTATTGCTGGCATTCAATACTAAATATGCCGTGTGGCCGTCGATGCATATCGATTGCAGTACATCGCCCAAGACACGGTTGTTCGTTTTGAAGAACAGATCGTCGTAATAGGTTCCGTCTGAATCAAGGAAACCTATGGAAGCATTACCATCGCCAAAACTTCCTTCGTTAAGGACGTAGTAACCTGTTTTGTCGGTTACGTCCAGAACCAATTTATCATCATCTTTTTCGCAACCCGCGAAAACCAATGCCAAACCTAGGGACAGAGCGAAAATTAGTCTTTTCATTTGATATAAGTGTTTGTTCATAATGTAATGTTCAGGCTGATTGAATAGTTGCGTCTGGGCATGGCATACCAGGCCATGACTTGGTAATTGGTGCTGGACAGGTTATATACATGCCCGCTTAAATAAGTTTGGTGCCCCCAAACCAGTATCTGTTTCGATAGGTGCAGATTGCCGGTAAAGTATCCTTCCAGGGAATTGGAGTTGTCGTAATACCGCTCCCCGTTATAATTCAATTGGAGAAGCCCCGTCCATCCTTTACATTCAATGCCCCATGACGAACTGGCTTTGTGCTTGGGCACATAGGTCATTGAACGCTTGTTGTATTCGTCGCTGCTTTCAATCTCAGAATGGGTGAATGTGTAACCGGCGTCGGCCTTAAGTCTGGCCCGGCCAATTGTTTTTTTTGCCGTTGCCCGAAATTCAATGCCTCGCGATAGGCCTTTTTCTTTGTTGGTGGGAGTCCATGCACCGGATGCATCAGGCAGCCAAACGATCCAGTCACGAAACGAATTGGCAAACAGCGACTCCGAGAACAGAAAGTCGGCACTGTTCAAATTGAAACGTTGTTCGAGGCTACCTTCTGCCGACCAGCCGTTTTCCGGCTTTAGATTTGGATTCCCGTATGCTAGGGCCTCTTTCCAGTATAGGTCATTGAACGTCGGGACTCTATAGGTTTTGGAAGCACAGGTTTTGAACGTTAACCAGTTTGCCATTCCGAAGTCAAACCCCGATCCGTACACAATGGGGAAAAAGTGGCTGTTGGACGATTCCTGGCGGATTGACGTGGTCCATTCCAGCCGGTCGTTAAACCCGTTGATTCTGTAGAACGCCACGCCCGAGAATCTGTCGCGTGACGGATCTGCCGCAAAAGCATCGGAATGGGCGGTTTCATGCGTATAGTTGACAACTATCGTTGCGATATGGTTCCTGGCAATGGTTTGTTTGTATTCAATTTCGTGAACTACCGATTGGGAATGGTTGTCGGTTTCGGATTGTTGCAAGTTCGGATTGTGGTAAAGCACTTGGTTGTAGAGTGTTCCGAATTTATAGGTAACGGTTTGAGAATTTCCGGTGTACCGGATGTTTAAGGAGGAAAGCAGGTTATTGTCGGTCTGTGTTTCCCGGTTAACGCTTGCCTGCGTCATTTGTGTGGGGATGTGGATGGCATTGTGCGAGTACATCGATGCAAAGCCCAACCTGAAAGCATCCGAAAACCTATAGCCGTAATCCAGCGATGCGCCATGTTGTTGCATCTGTGCGTTTGTCTGGGTTTGGTTTGGTTGTCCGTATTTGGCCGTGTTCACAAAACGAAAGTCGTTGTCAGCCAGTTTGAATAGCCCGTTGACAAGCAAATATTGCTTTTGGTTGCCAGCTTTGGCCGATGCGTTTATTCCTAATGAACCGAAACTGCCCAATGTCACTCCAAAAATGAAATGGTTAGGTTGTTTACCCATGTTGGGATTTGAAAGATGGATGGCTCCTGACATGTTGCCTGCTCCGTACAGGGTTCCGCTTCCCCCGTATTGTACGTCGACGTGGTTAATGAGCCCGACGGGGATTACCGACAGGTTTACTCCTCCGTTCATAGGGCTTTGCAAATTGAGGCCGTTCCAAATCACAGCTGTATGGGCGGCCCCTCCGCCTCTCATCGAGACAGAGGCCATTCCTGCCGGGCCGTACGATCGGACGGAAACCCCGGTCGCGTCGCCAAGTAACTGGGACAACGAACTTGTTTGGTATGTCCTGATGACCGAAGAATCGACAGATAGGACCGTTCCTCCGGAATAACCCGTCTTTAAACGCGATGCCCTCACTTCCACGTCATCAATCATGATGGTCGTATCGGTGATTGTTTTTTGCGACAGAAGCATACCGGGGCATAGGAGCATCGCAAAAAAGAATAATCTGGCTAATATATTGGTAATCATTGGTCTCTGTTGTGGTAGCAACAGGAAATCGAAGAAAAATAGAACCGGTGAACCGAAGAAGCAGCTCTATCCTTCGCCTTTCTCCCGAAAGCTACGAATGATAAATATTGGCAGGTCTTCTGGCTCACCCTGCTTCCATGGCCTTCCCGCGGTTTTACCGCAGTGGCGTGGGTTATGGAAGCAACATCTGCTTATGCAGATAGGTTTACAGCTGCGGGGACAGCTCCGGCTTTTTCCGTTCAATCAGGAAGCACCGGATTCCCTTTTAATCCCAATGTATTGGGAAACCAAAATTTGTGATGCAAAGATATGGGAAAATTGGTTTGGGCAATACCCGGACAGGAATTTTACAAAAGTGGTAAGGTATTGTGTGGTGGGATACGTGGCCAATGGGGCCTAGAGAGGACTGTAATGATCTTTTTTTGTTGATATTCATATGTTTATGATGTATTTAGACCTTTAAGCCAACGGCCCGGGCAGTTGAGCGGACGATAAAACTCCAAAACCACACTTTTGCCCGCCTGACGACAAACCGCTTATTGTACGTCGTTTTCTAATTTTTTAATAATATAATCAATACAGAGCCAACAACCATAATAATAGAACCCAATATTTTTTTCCCAATTTCTTTTTCTTGAAAAAATTTATACCCCAAAAAGATACTTACAATTGTTGAAAGTTGAAAAAGTGATAATGCATAACCTACAGACATATGGTCAAAAACAAAATTGGTCGTGAATTGCATTGTTCCAATACAAGTAATTAATAGCAGGAATTTGGTCAGATATTCTGATTTAAGAGTTTTCCTGAATTCGTTTTTTATTTTGATTTTATAAAAGAATAACACAATAAATGAAAACAATGCACCGAAAAAACACCAACTCATAAATGCCAAAACCGTTGAGGAAGCCAAAATAACTTTCTTAAGGAAAATGGCTTCGATTGCGGTTAAAATCATTGCCCAAATTCTGAATTGAATTTCCGGCTTTTTTAAAAGTTTCCAGGAGAATTTTTCGTCCGTTGTATCTAAAACATAGTAACTGCCGTAAACAATGAGTATAATTCCTAAAATTCCCCAGATATTCGGTATTTCGGAAAGTAAAAAGATCCCAACAATAATTCCGACAACCGATTTATACGAATTTATAGGACCTAAAACAGACAAGTCTCCCATGTGGAGCGCTTTCACAAGAAAACCATTTCCAACGGCACCTGCAATTCCGCCAAGGATCGAGTAGATCCAAAAATCGTTTCCAATATTTGGGATGTTTGTGAAAGATAGAAGAGCGCAACAAAATATTGAAAGCAAAAAATAGGTTAGGAAATTGACTATTAACGGATTGTTCCCTTTTGAAGTTAGTTGCTTTTGATAGACGTTTGCCAAAGGGTTCGAAATGACTCTCGAAATAACCGCAACTGTAACTAAAATTGTTTCTGTCATTTATGCTGTTTACTTTTTAAGTTCTGTACAACCTTCGGTGGATTGGCGGGACGAAGTGCTGTCAATCCATCGAACGTTCCGAGCGGGAGACGAAGTTCCCAAACACTACTTCTGCGGGCCTGACACCAAACCGTTTGTTATGTGTAGCTTGTTTTATTCATTTCGTTATTACAAAACTAAGGCAGTCCTGATAATCAACGGGGAAAAGCCGAAATTGTATTTTCATTTTTTGAGTATTCTCTTTAAGTAGGCGGCATCTAATAAATTCACGGTCTCAAAATTTCCTTTATAAAACACAGCCCAGTTATTGAAAACACAAGGCAATTCCTTTGCTTTTTGTAGCGTATCCACGTGAATTAAAGATACAGGAACGTCATGCATTTCACAATCCTGCTTTATCATCTCAATGCTCTGATAAATATAAGGGCATTGCATGTCATAATAAATTGTTAGTTCTTTGCTTTCAATTTTTTGGTCTTTAGCATTTTGTGCGAACTTTGGTGTGGTTCCGTCAAAAGAAAGTGCCAGCAATTCATATCCATTATCAGTCGTATCAACAACCTCAAAGCCGAACTTTTTCGCAAATGATTGGTCTGAAAGCCATGATTTTTGTTTTTTTGCCCCGAGCATACAAATCCCGGATTTGCCCTTTTCTTTGGCATCAGCCAGACAGTACTCCATCAGCGATTCCCCATACCCTTTTCCTTTGTAACTACCCAAAACCCATAAGCAATACAGATAATAATAGTTGTCACCGGTTATGGGGACCCAGGCAGTTTCAAGAGGGGCATATTCAATAAAAACCGTAGCCCTTGCATTTAACTTTCTAAAGACATGACCTTCATTTAGTCGGTCAGAAAGCCATTGCCGTTTTGCGTCAATACCTTGATGGGGCTTTTTACTGCGGATAAGACAGCATAAATGCTCATTGGCAAGGTTTTCTGTTGTTAAGTTTACGAAATTAGTATTCATCATTGCCCTCTATCTCATTGCTTTAAGTTACACATAACGGTGGCGGCATGGGGCATGGTTTGGAATCACCGTTCTGACCGTGGAGAAGTTGATGCGGATGAGTAGTATTTAATTTTGCATATCAACTAATTTATTTTGTTTCCAGTTTTACAACTCCATTACTGCCGTTAGTTCCATACAATGCTATCAATTCGTTGTCAGGCTTTATAATCTCAAGTTTAGAAATATCTCGGTCAGTGTAATTATTCAAATCGGCAATCTTAGCTGGTTTATTATTGACTAAGATTAAAGGATAATCCCAATGATTGGTTTCTTCGGTAATATTTAATTCTGTTTTGATTTTCTCTTCTATCTGAGAATAAAAATCTGTTTTGGCTATGCCTTTGTTTAAAAACCTGTCAATTCTAATACTTGTCATTCCCCATCTATATCCACCCGGTTCTAACAAATTTAGAAATCCATTTTGTAATTCAGTTGAACTAATTGTTTTATCCAACATATCAAGAATGTGAATAACAGTCTTACAGTCATTACTTCTTTCTGGATTTGGCGACCAAAAACTGACAATTTTGTATTTGCTTTTTGTCGAGATCTCAATAAGAACAAAATTCCCGTCTATTCCTCTATAATTCTCATTTTTTAAATTCATTATTCCTGAGGCTAATAAAGAATCTAGAATATTATTCGAAATGCGCTCTGTGAAGTTGAAGGAGGCAAATATTAGCTTGTCACCATTGGTAAAGATTGTGTAATCAGATGAAATTGCGTTGTTGTGATTTATTGAAAAGATTTCGTGCGATTGCCAAATCCTTATGTTTAAGGAATCTGTTGATACGCGTAAATCTGCCAACTTAAATTCCTTCAAATTTTCTGGCAACTTTTCAATGAAGCTATGAATTACTTGACTTTCTGGAATCTCTAATTTCTTTTGTCCGAAAGATGGATTCAAAAAGAAAAGAATGAATAATATTGCCAAGTACTGTTTCATGTCTGTAGTTTTTGGTATTGCACGCAACGGCGGCGCTAGGAACTGCTTTCCTTTCTGCCGTTACGAATTTAATAAAAATTGTAAGTCTCTCAAATTGTGCTCCTTTGCCGCCTGAAATGTTACCGCATGTTGGCAACCGTTAATTTTTTCTATTTCGTAGGATCAAATCCGTACATAAATTCATTCAGTTGGCCATTCGAACTTTCCAGACCGACAATATCCATTAGTTCCTCAAAATAGGTACAAACACGTTCTCTATCTTCAGTGTCAAGATTTAGATACACATCTCCGAAGTTTTTTAAGCCAATACCTATTTTCTGTTGATAATCTTTATCTGTTGGAGATTTACTTTCTGCAACTGCTTTAAAATCATCAGCTACTTTATTGATTTTTTCAGACAACAACTTTTTCATTGTTGGATCTGCTAGACCTGGATAAAAATGTAGAGAATCTTTTATGAATTTCTCTTTCTGTTTAAATTCTTCAAATTTTCCCATTGCATTTTCAGGTGTCTTTATTTGACCTTGTCCACATGCGGATAAAGTCAATATTATTAGTATTATTCGGATGTATTTCATCCTTCTTTTTTTAATGGTTGCCAACGGTTGGCGGTATGGCCAGTAAGGGATTGCGGGTGATTTCCTATCAAGGTACACGAAAAGTTGAAGCGGGCTACAAACCTTCGCATACCATTGAAACCCTTATTGGCTATACCACGTGTTGCCAGCATGTGCTTTATTTTCAGTTAAATATATCAATTTGCTTTTAAGTCTCTTAAATTGTCCAGTTTCACTATCCTTGAACCTGCGAATCACTAATTTCAATAAATCAATAGATTCAGAATCAAGATTATCTAAGTCATTTAATTCACCATAGTAATAATATACTGGACGCAATTTATCATTAAGGATTTTTGTCAAAAGTTCTGATTTACTCAAGTCGTTGAGTGAATCACGATATTCTCGCTCCAAATCAGTTTTTTTCTTCTGATTCTCAATATTTTTGGCAACTTGTTGCTTCCTTAATTCATCTCGATGTTCTTTATCAATTTTTTCCTGTTTCTCTCGTTGCGCAATTTCCTTTTGTCGTTCCAGCCAGTTTTCAACTTCTTTCTTAATTTCAGGGATTGTTTTTGAAGTTAGAGTCGAAATGCCAAATGGCAAATAAATATTGTCTGCTTTATCAAGAATCCAATGTGTTAAATCTTCTATATCCCTGTTTGGACTTTTTTCTAAACTCTGCATTAAAAAATAGATTCCTTGTTTGTCACCAGTAGTCAAATAAAACAATCCAGCTTTTTCTACAAGTTTTTTGTATAATGCTATAATCGGGGAAACACTCCCACCGTGTCTAACAGTATTTTCAACAATTGTCAGTCCTTTTATCAGATATAGTAAATTCTTAAAGTCGTATCTATCAGCAAGTCGATGGAATGTTTCATAATAATGAAAACTTTGTCCACCTGATGCTTTTTTTATCTCTTGGTGAATCTCGTCAAGAAAAAATTGATAATCTCTCCAATTATGAAATAGATTTTCAAGGTCAGAAAAGGATTCTAATCTGCCATATTCAATTATCTTTCTTGTTATATGTTCAATGTTCGTAGTCATCTTAGCATTGCTGGCAACTTACTTATAGGTGTAACTTAGCTACACCAATTATACCCAATTGTGGAAATATTGTGTACTTTTTGATGCACTTTATTTCCAACTCATTGTTTCTGCAAATCGTCAAATGGCGGTCTAATCTTTTAAATGCCTTTTGTTGTAACAGTTGTAGGTATTGCCATTGTTGCAAAAGTCCCCAAAAACGATGGAAATTACAAATTTTCATCGTTAAACAAAGGGTGACGCATGTGAATATTCAGGAGGGTGTTTTGAACAATGCTCCAAACCGCTGGTAAATCGCAGGCTGGTTGCTATTGGAAGAATCCTGTGTTAATATCAAGAATATAAATTTCGATAGGAAGTTAAATGAATAGATCCTCTTCGTAAATGCTGTAATTAAATTTTTAGTATTGCTGTAAAGGACCTTGGGGCGTGACGGTTGCGGACTGCTTTCCTGTCAAACCGCTACAATGCAAGAATAGGATACTTAATTGAAAATTATCGCTTTATTGTTTATTCCCTTATAACCATTGTTGTCGGCCGACATTTATACCTTTGTTATTTTGTAAAATAATCAAAAAACCTTTCGTGCGTAAAAGCCCACACACGAAAGGAATTTTCAGATCCTCATTTTAGCCAAACTGTAGATTTACGGTTGACTTCATACTCTAAATCTTCTTTCCGATATAAAATACATAACCGTAATGTGCTTTGTATTTGTAATATAACTCTGCTTCATATCGCTGATAGCCTATAAATTCTTCTGCGGTTTTGTTGCCGTTATATTTTTTCAGAAAAGATTCTTGAGTCTCTTGCGTAACGGAATAATAGTTTGTCCAACAGGTTTCGGGCACGACAAAAGTGGCAATCGGAAGATAGCCTGCTTTTTGCATTTGGGCAACCTTGTTGGGGATTGTATCTATTTCGGGATAGGCTTTTTGCCAAAATTCCTGAATCTCGGCAGGTCGCTCTTCGGTAAACCAAGTATTTTCTGTCACTGCGATATATCCGCCCTGTTTCAGAAATTTTCGCCACTCGTTTAGTCCACGCTTAAATCCAATGTTATAAATCGCACCTTCCGACCAAATCAAATCTAATTCTTCCTCTTGAAACGGAAGATTTTCCATATTGCCGACAACGCCTTTCATACTGTCGTGAAGATTTTTATTTTGGGCGTTTTGGTTGAATTGACTGACAAAGTCTGGCCATAATTCAACACCGATAATTCCACACGGAATGTTTTGTGCCAACACCATTGTTTGACCGCCTGTTCCGCAACCAACATCGGCAACTTTGGACTTTTCAGTGAGACCGTCTATAAAACCCAATGCTTTGAGCGTTATTTCGGGACTTCCTGGTCCTTGTCGTTCTACAGTTGAAAAAAAATCATAAATTACGTTCAAATCAAATTCGTGGATTGTTTGTTTTTCTTCGTTCATATCCTTTTATTTTGTTGCATACACGAAACGCATTACAATGCTTTCATCATTGTACGCAGATTAAAACTTAAATTGACTCAATAGAAAACTGTTCTCGAAAAGGATTATCCGAGAACAAACGAAGATACAATCTATACAAAAAGTACAGATTGTTTACAGCACAATGTCCGAATTAAATATAAACATCCGATTGTTTTAGCAGATGCAAAGGTATAGAAAATAATACAACACGGTAAAATCTGAAACATTTTTTCAAATTCTTTCTACCCTTAATGACTTAATCAAAATCGCGAATCTTTCGGATTACATTTTCCTGTTGCCTGAAACTATGACGGCATGCTGTGCATCGTTTTTTCTCATACTTTAACGGATTTCTCCGTACAGGATACTGATTAGGCTACTTTTATTTCACACAGCAGTCCTTTCAAAAAAGATTTGATTTTCTGTGAATGGAATAATTATCAAATCGAAATCTATGGATTTCTCATTTTTAATAAACCCTACTTACCTTAAAACATTTCTCGCAATATATAAGCCTTTTATGTCCATGTATTCTTGAAATCCAAATCTGGAATTATAAGATGATTTAGATGTCTCAAATCATATAGCCCGTCTTTATTTTCTAATTAATCAGAATGTCAATGACTTTCTTTAATTAAGCAAAAAGTTCCTTTCGATTAGATATTTGCTGATATTCGTTTGGCATTGTCTTCACATAATTACGCCCATCGGTCGTAGATATGAAACCTATCGGATTGTGGAGCTGCGAATGTTTCACCATGACAAACCACGATACGCTGGAAAACCAATGAAACTGACACGTTTTACGACCCGTTGTTGTAACACGTTTTTTTATTTAACTCCAATTATTAAGAAATATTTATTTTTGATCTTGTTTATTTAATAATTCTATAATCTTATCCATTTTGTCTTCTTGAATTTTACTAGGTACTCCTATAATATATGGTAGAACAATAAAATTTACAAACGGTATGCAAGCCAATACAGTCCATAATGTCAGATCTTTGCCCTTTGCTTTTGCTAATCCTCTAATTACAAATATCATTGGGATCATAATTAAAATCATAGGCAACAAAGAAAGAATTGGATTGGTGTGGTTTGATGAATGTTCCATTTTTGATGTTTTTTATATTAATAATTATTTTGCTCTAATGTTAAGTATGTAATACAAACAACTTTAATTGTAAATAATTCTTAAGTTTATCAGTCTGTCTTTCATCTAAATTACTAAAAATTTCCGAACATTCTAATTCAGCAATATATTAGAATTTAAGATTTGTATTCAATTAATTAAACATCAAATGTATCAATGTTTTTATTTTTCAATTTATTGTAATTCATTGATTTCATGGAGTATTCAAAGGAATCTTGCAGTTTTTATATTTCTATTGGTAAATGATAGGTGTCTTTCACACGACGGGTACCAGAAAATACAAAAAAAGCCTCCAGAGAATTTTTCCATCCTGTGTGTTAGAAAATCTACCAGATGAGTAACAGAATTGAATTACTCTCCACATCTGTTCATTTGATTTTGGAGAAATTCAAGAATCAGTATGTTTCTCAACTTTGCATATTCATCAAGCTCGTCAGCAATTACCAATTTCGGATTTAGTTTCAATAATTTAAAAATATGCAAGTGTCTTTTCTCGTATTTTTTTGATTTTCAGAATCATTTGTAAAATACTATATGCTTTATCGTACTCCTCTAACAATTCAAGTATTTGACTTGTTATAAATTCAGCCCTTTGAGCCGAAATAAGTGCTGGACCCATTTCGAGGAAACAACATCTTCCTTGGTAAATTCTATTTCATTTTATTTATAATGAGTGACGGGTGGCGCCTAGACATTGTTCCGGACGAAGCGGGGCTTATACTGGTTTTTTATGAACTAAAAATCACTGAGATCCGCATGCACTATACTTGTGTTCGTGAACGGAATTTATTGATTATCAAAACTATAATTTATATGATAAAAATTCATTTCTTTTTTCAAAACTTAAACAAGTTTGCTTCCAAAATATGCACTAAGTCCAATTAGAATCGCAATAATTGAAAGATTGACAATCAATAAGTATGGACTATAATCATCTGATATTAATGCGATTATGTGTAAAGTTCAAATGTGTATAAAATAGAAAGCCTCAGAGTTCATCCGAGGCTTTTTACTATTTGCTTAGGATCTATATCAACCGGCCTTCCACACTTCGACCACTTGTTCCATGCCGTGGTGGATGGCTTTTTCGTTGAACGGAAGCAAATGATGGTGGCGTTCGGGCAACGATTTGGCCAAACCTTTCATTACATTATCCAATTCGACGACCGGGTTGACCTTTAGATAAGCTCCCAACACGATCATATTGAAGGTTTTTGCCGAATGGAGCTTCACTGCTTCTTCCGCCGCATCGATGCGGTACACCGATATGTCTTTGCGTTCGGGGAAACGGGTCAACCCATTGCTGTCGAACAATAATACCCCGCCGGGCTTGACGGCATGCTCAAACTTATCGAGCGATTGTTGGTTGAGGATGATGGCCGTATCAAATTCATGCAACACGGGCGAACTGATGCGGCTATCGCTCAATATCACGGTCACGTTGGCTGTCCCGCCTCGCATTTCGGGGCCATACGAAGGCATCCACGACACTTCCATGTGTTGCATGACGCCTGAGTAGGCCAATATTTTCCCCATCGATAAAACGCCTTGTCCGCCAAAGCCTGCTATGATTATTTCTTCTTTCATTTTTTTAATGCCTGAGTGTCTAAAATCCTAGATATATATTAAGAAGTAGGCGTGTTGAGCAAACAGATCGACTTTTTTAAGAGGCCGTTTGCGGAAAAAGCCCCGGATTTTGGGTGCAAAGTGTAATGTTTGCACTAAAAACGAACCGTTCTTTTGCCTTCTTATCTCTGCCCTTTCTCATACATTCTTCAAATCGCCCAACGGATAGAACGGGATCATGTGTTGCTCCATCCATTTGTTCGCCTGGACGGGCGTCATTTTCCACCCGGAATTGCAGGTCGATACGATTTCGATGACGGATGTACCCTTTTGGGCCGCCTGGTTTTCGAAACCTTTGAGGATGGCCTTTTTAGCCCTTCGCACCGCTGCGGGCGTGTGCACGGCTTGGCGCGTCACGTAACATGTTCCGGGAAGCAGGGCCAAAAGATCGGCAATCTTTAACGGGTAACCGTCGCGTTGTGGGTCGCGTCCGTACGGGCAAGTGGCGGCTTTCATGCCTTCGAGGGTGGTTGGGGCCATTTGTCCGCCCGTCATGCCATAAATCCCGTTGTTAATGAATACAATGACGATGTTCTCGCCTCGGTTGCAGGCATGGATGGTTTCACCTGTACCGATGGCGGCCAAATCGCCGTCACCCTGATAGGTGAACACAAATTTGCCGGGCATTAACCGCTTAATGGCGGTTGCCAATGCAGGCGCGCGACCATGTGCCGCTTCCTGCCAATCAATATCGATGTAATTATAGGCAAACACCGCACATCCTACGGGTGCAACCCCGATGGTTTGTTCCTGAATGCCCATTTCGTCGATCACTTCGGCCACCAGTTTGTGCGCTACGCCATGGCTGCAACCAGGACAATAGTGCATGATGTGGTCGGTGAGCAGCTTGTTTTTTTCGTAAACAAGGTTTGCAGGTTTGATGATATCTTCCAACATGACTGCCATGGGTTATCCTCCTATCAATTTTTGTTTAAGCGCTTCGATGACTTCGCCCGGGGTTGGCACGATCCCACCCAGGCGGCCGTAATGTTCGACCTTTATTTTTCCGTTGACGGCCAGCCTGATGTCCTGTACCATTTGGCCTGCACTCATCTCGACCGATAAAATTCCTTTTACCTTGTCGGCTAACCGTGCAATGGCGCCAGCGGGAAAAGGGAACAGGGTAATGGGTCTCAGTAAGCCCAGTTTAACTCCTTTTTCACGGGCAATTTCCACCACTTTTTGGCATATCCTTGCACTGGAACCGTAAGCCACCAAAAGATACTCGGCATCGTCGCAACTAAATGTTTCGTAACGTACTTCTTCGGCCTCTATCTGCCGGTATTTGGCTTGCAGTTTCCGGTTATGCTTTTCCATTTCGGTCGATTCCAGGGTCAGTGAGGTGATGATGTTACGGGGACGTGAGGCGGGTTTGCCCGTGGATGCCCACGGGTGCATCTGTTTCACTTCCTCATCGGTCCAGCGCGGTACGTAATTGTCCAGCTCAACCTTCTCCATCATCTGGCCGATAATTCCATCCGACAGGATCATGGCCGGATTGCGGTATTTAAAGGCAAGCTCGAAGGCCAGCTTCACAAAATCGGCCATTTCCTGTACCGATGCGGGCGCCAGCACGATCAGATTGTAATCGCCGTGCCCGCCCCCTTTGACCGCCTGCAGGTAATCGGACTGTGCCGGTTGGATGGTTCCCAGGCCCGGTCCGCCACGCACCACGTTTACCACCACACAGGGCAGTTCGGCGCCGGCAATATACGATAACCCTTCCTGCATCAGACTGATGCCGGGGCTTGATGACGATGTCATGACTTTTTTCCCACACCCCGCACCGCCGTAAAGCATATTGATGGAAGCCACTTCGCTTTCGGCCTGTAGGACTACCATCCCGGTATCTTCCCATGGCTTGAGTTCCATCAGGGTTTCCATTATTTCGCTTTGCGGGGTAATAGGGTAACCAAAATATCCGTCCACGCCATAGCGTATGGCCGCTTCGGCAATGGCTTCGTTACCTTTCAGCAATTTTAGCTCTCTCATGTAGCTTTGTTTTTCGTTCTAAATGTTTACGGATAGGGTATTCCCTTTTCCTGTGTTTTTTGGCCGCGGGTGCTTTTAAACCATTATACGGTATACGGTGATGCAACTGTCGGGACATACCATGGCACAGTTGGCGCAGCCGGTGCATGCGTCGGGCCTTGCCATGGTGGCGTAATGATAACCTTTTCCGTTCACTTCGTGGGCCAGTTCAATGACTTTGGCCGGACAGGCTTCTTCGCACAACGAACATCCTTTGCACGTCACCTGATCGACCACTATTGCTCCTCTTGCTTTTGCCATGTTAAGATGATTAACTCTTGTACTTATTAGATTGTGGGTGATTATTTCGGATTGTTTGAGCAGAACAGCTTCAGCCGGCGTGTAAGCTCATCGAACTGATTTTGTTTTACCTGCGACACACATGCCCTTAACGCTTCGCGCCGGCATCCTGCACTGTATAGGGATATGGCACTGATACCGTATCGTAACAGTTCCTTTTGCAATTGCGCAGCTGCTAGTCCATCGTAATGGAACGTGAAATAAAATCCGTCGGCAATGGGAGTGTCGATGTCGTTTGGGTAGGTGATCCCGAAGCCATTTTCGGTAAGGATGCGCTTCATGTCATGAGCACGGTTGCCGTATTCGTGAAGCTCGTCCAGAAAGTGGAACGTACCGTCATTGGCAGCCTTAAGCATGGCCGCCAGTGCATGTTGCGCGCTGTGGCTTGCTCCTGAGGACAATGTATAGATAATGCGTTGCACCAACACATTGCCAAATTCCCCTATTCCATAGCGTCGCGCCAGGGCGGGATAATGGCGGTGGTAAAGCTCGTCGGAGACGCACATTAACGCCACCCGCTGCCCTGCATAGCTAAATGCTTTGGAACTCGATACCAGTATAATGCAATTGTTGCAATAGCGGGCCACGCTGGGTTGGTAGGGAGGTTGGAACGGATGCCCCGAATCGGTGCGGAAGTCCATGCCGAAATAGGCCAGGTCTTCCACCACGATGACGTCATATTGTTGTGCCAAACGTCCAATGGTTTCCAATTCGTCTTCGTGGAAACAGATCCATGTGGGGTTGTTGGGATTCGAATAGATGACGGCCGCGATATTGCCCTGCGAAAAATAGCGTTCAAGTTGCTGGCCAAAATCGACATGTCGGTGTTCGTACACATCAAACGATGCGATTTGGTAACCCATTACGGCAGCTTGTTGTTTGTGTACGGGAAACCCCGGATCGAGGAACAGAATGGTGTTCTTTTTGGGGTCGAGTTGTCCTGCCAAAAGGAATGCGGCGAAACTTCCCTGCATGCTTCCCACGGTGGCGATGCATCCTTGCGGATCGATGTGGACATTGGCAAATGCACTGAGGAATCGAGACGCTTCGTGTTTCAATGTCGAAATCCCGTTCAATTGCGGGTATTGGGCAGCCACACCGTTTTGCAATGCTTCGATTTCGGCCTGTACGCCGACAGGCGGGGGTGCCAAACTGGGTATCCCAATCTCCATGTGGATGAATTCCATGCCCGTAACCGCTTCAATGTCAGCAACCACCGCCGATACCTCACGGATGGTGGCATGACCGATATTATCGATTTCATGGGCCTTCAGGGCATCATCGACAATTTTGGGCGATATGGGCAAGGGAACCCTCATTTGGTTTGTAAGCTTTTTTGATCCGGATAAATCAGAAACCTTCTTTTTTTAATTGCTCAAGCCAGTTTTTTACACGGCCGGGGGTCAAATCGGGCTCATTGTCCTCGTCTACGGGCAAGCCCAGGAATACACCTTCCCTGAACGCTTCCGAGTCATTGAATTTATAACCTTCAGGACTTGTGTGGCCCACTATTTTTATGTTTTTTCTGGCCAGACGGTCGTACAACCAGGCAATGGCATCCACAAAATTGTCGGGATACATGGTCTGGTCACCCAAACCAAAAATGGCCACGGTTTTGCCGGTCCAATCAATCTGGTCGATGTGGGCCATGAACACGTCCCAGTCAACGTCGGTATGTGGTGAATCCCAATTGGCACGGCCAATGGTGCTCAACCCCAGAATCAAATGGTTGTATTTTTTGAATGTGCCGGCGTCGATATGTTTCACCTCGACCAGTCCGGCGTTCGGTAATTGATCGGCTATCATCCTGGCTACTTTGGCCACGCTGCCTTTGGTTGGTCCGTACAAAATGGCGGTTTCTTGCATTTTTGATTTGGTTATGTTAATAAACTGGACAAAATCCATCTTGCCGGTCTGCCACACGGAATACCCGCACGCAATACGGCATTGTGTCAGTATCCCATTTTCAATGGGGGGCCAGTAAGTTGGATTTTAAGATAAAAAAAGTTGCCTAAAAAATGATCGGCTAAGTGCCCGGCAACAAAGAAGCCTGAGGAGTTGTTCATTTTCTTCGGTTCAAAGATTAGTGTTTTTGATCGAATTACCAAATTTGGTTCTGCGTCTTGAAAGGTCCTTCCTTTCGGAGCATTGGATAAAGACCAATGCGACAGGCCGTAGGGAAATTAACCGGAAGGGGCGATTTTTTTTACCGACAATCGCGCGTCCACACAAAAAAGCCCGCTTGTCGTGGCAAAAATGGGGTTAAGGTCCAGCTCGTCAATTTCGGGGCAGGCAACCAGTAGTTCGGACACATGTCCTATCAGTTCGCAAAATGCGGCTTCGTCAATGGGGGCTTGGCCCCGGAAGCCTTTAAAAAGAGGGTAAATACGTAATTTCCGGAGTTCTTCGGCAATTTCGCCAGGCGATGCGGGAAGGAGCACACAAGCTACATCACGGATCATTTCCACGTAAATCCCCCCAAGTCCGAAAACGATCAGATGGCCGTAACCAGGTTCTCTTTTTGCGCCCACAAAAAGTTCATGGCCGGTGAGATGGGGTTGCAACGATACGCCTGTGGCCCCATCAATGGCCATCAGCTTGACGTAGGCCGACCGAAGCTCGGCCAGGTCTTTTATCCGGGTGATCACACCGCCCACTTCGGTTTTATGGAGGGGCCCTGTTGATTTGGCAACCAGTGGAAAACCAAGGCTGTGTACCGCATTGGGAATGTCATCTGCCGAACTAACATGTATTTCCCTGGCCAATGGAATACCGGCCAGCTCCAGTAATTGGTTTGTTTCAAAAGCCGTAAGAAACCCGTCGTTCTGCTTTTTTAAAAAATCTTGCAACAGATTGGTTTTATGATTGGATCTGGGGTAAACGGGTGCAAAGGTTTTCGGGGCTTTTAGTACCGAGACCAATGCATGGCCTACGGCCACCTCATCGGAAAATGCAATATGCCCTTGTTGTTTAAACCGCTCAATAACACTTTGGGCGTTCATTACCGATGGCAGTACTGGAATAACGGGCTTTTTGCAAATGCCCATTTTTTGATGGATGGTATCGTATAACCCATCGACCGGGAATAGGCCCGGGCTACCGAATATTACCACCATTCCGTCGACGGAATGGAATTGGTTTTCGCATGCATCGATGGCCGATGCAAGTTGCTCGGGTGTCCCTGTGGCCAGTATGTCTATTGGATTTGCCACGCTTGATCCGTGATGGAGTTTCGAAAGGAGGTTTTCTGCTGTTTTTCCTTCAAGTTTGGGGATCTGGAAACCGCCTTTTTCCAATGTATCGGTCAACATGACGGCCGGGCCGCCTGCATGGGTAATGATGGCCATGCTTTTGCCAATGTACGGGGCGTGGAGAAGAATTCCCGCTATATGTACCATTTGGTCACGGCCATGGCAACGGATAATACCTGCTTTCCTGAACAATGCCCCCACTGCCTGGTCGTTGCCGGCCATTGCCCCTGTGTGGCTCATCGCGGCCCGTTTGCCGGCCTGCGACGTACCGGCTTTGATGGCCACCAGCTTACAGCCTTTGTCCGTGAGGGAGCGGGCATGTTTCAGTAGTTTTTGCGGATGTTTGATACTTTCGAAATAGAGCAGTTTTATTTGTGACTGAGAGGTGGCGTCGTAGTGCGTATCCATGTAGGCCAATACATCTTCCACGCTGGTTTGTGCGCCATTGCCCACCGAAAACACATGATTGAAGCGGAGTCCTATTTTTAGTCCCATTTCCATGATAAACACTGCCGTGGCACCTGATGCGCTGATGAGGTCGGCGCCTTTGGGGGTTGGCTTGGGAACCGGGGTGGAAAACACGCTGCTGTGGTATGGCGTGACAACACCTATGCAGTTTGGGCCAATAAGGCAGGCGTTGGCTTTATCGACGGTCATTGCCAATTGCTTTTCCAGGTCACGGCCTTTCTCTCCTTCTTCCGAAAAACCCGCTGATACGACCACAAAAGCTCTGGTTCTGTGCTTTTTGGTCAATTCTTCTACCACCCACGGACAGTCGGCGGCAGGGATCGCCAACACTCCCAGATCAATTGCTGCAGGTAAACTTTCCAGTGTTTGGTGGGCCACAACGCCTTGTACCTTGTCCTGCTTGGCATTTACTACATACAATTGGCCCGAATAGCCGGTGTCCAAAAGGTTTTTTAAGATTTTCCCTCCTGGTTTCTCCGTATTGTCCGAAGCCCCGACAACCACGATACTATCTGGGTTGATAAGTTGCTGATTGACCATTTGCCCTCATAGATAAGGTTTCCTATCAAATTTATGTAGATTAATCCGAAAGGATGATGCGAATCGTCATGGAATAAAGACGACCTTTATCATGCCGTACAACCAGTTATGGATTAGGTATTTGTTGCTCTCCGGAGATTTGCGTCCGTCCCGGAAATCATTTATAGGGCAAAAAGGTTAAACAAACCTATTTTTTTCATGTTTTAAAGAAGATCTTCAAGGTTTCCAAAAACTTGAAGGTTTAGGTAAACTTAGCAAATTGGTTACTTTTGTTACTTACATACACTCATCCTTTGTAAAAAGTGGAAAAGCAATTCCCGGACATTCTTGTACAGCAAACGTTCGGCCGTAATGACCTGATCCGGTTAATATCGGCCGGAGGCAGCGATCAAACGCTGCTGCATGCACGTTCGTGTCAGGTGGCGGAGGCTGTGGTCGGCAAAAAGGTCTTTTTCCGGGGATTGGTAGAGTTCTCGAACATCTGTACCAAAGATTGCTTTTATTGCGGTATCCGTAAAAGCAACCACGAAGTGGAACGTTATACACTCGACGATGATGCTATAGTGGATGCGGCCCGTTTGGCATGGAAAAACCGTTATGGTTCCCTGGTATTGCAGTCAGGCGAGCGTTCCGACGCTGCCTTTGTGGACCGGATCGGTGGGTTGTTGATGAAAATTAAAACAATGACCGGCGGTGAACTGGGCGTGACATTGTCATTGGGGGAACAGACGGAAGAGACTTACCGGTATTGGTATGAATGTGGGGCACACCGCTATTTGTTGCGTATCGAATCGTCCTCTGAAGCGCTTTACCACCACATACACCCTAACGATGCCGATCATGGTTTTGCCAACCGCTTGCGGTGTCTGTACGACTTAAAACGGATCGGTTACCAAACAGGTACGGGCGTGATGATCGGGTTGCCTTTTCAGGATTACGGCCATTTGGCCGATGATTTGCTGTTCATGGAAAGGCTTGATGTGGACATGGTAGGCATGGGGCCTTATATTGAGCATGCCCATACACCGCTTTACGGGCACCGCCACCGACTTTGGCCTGTTGTCCGGCGGTTTGGTGTGGCATTGAACATGGTTGCGGCCTTGCGTTTGATGATGCCCGATATCAATATTGCCGCGACTACCGCATTGCAGGCCATTGACCCCATAGGACGGGAAAAAGCATTAAAAATAGGTGCAAACGTTATTATGCCCAACATTACACCGTCGTTTCACCGAAAAGATTATTTGTTGTACGAAAACAAACCGTGCACCGACGAAGGAACCGATGATTGCGCCGGTTGCGCCGCCATCCGCATTGAAATGGCGGGAAAGCAAGTGGCATTGGGCGAATGGGGCGATTCGGCCCATTATTTTAACAGGAAAAAAAGTAGCTGACATGATAATTCCACAGAACCATATTTTAGTGATTTTTGGTGCATCGGGCGACTTGACTTATCGTAAGTTGATTCCCGCTGTGTTTGATTTGTACGTGCAAAAGTTATTGCCCCAGAATTTTGTTGTGTTGGGGCTTGGACGTACGCATCTTTCGGACGACGATTTCAGGGCCAAGATGCTTGACGGGGTATCGAAATTCGCCTCTTTCAAGCATGAGAAGGCCGAAATGCATGCAGGGTTTGCCCAAAAACTTTGCTATTATGCGTTCGATACGTTGTCGGAACCCGATTATGCGGGGCTAAAGGCCGAGCTTACGCGTTTGGACGCGGAACATGATACCAGCGGCAATGTGATATTCTATCTGGCCACGCCGCCAAGCATGTACGAATTGGTACCCAGATATTTGTCGGGGCAGGGACTAAGCGACGAATCGGACGGCTTTAAGCGCCTGATTGTAGAAAAACCTTTTGGTTACGATCTGGGAACGGCCCAACATTTAAACAGTGCGTTGCTAAAGTATTTCAACGAGGAGCAGATTTACCGCATTGACCATTATTTGGGAAAGGAGACGGTGCAAAACCTTTTGGTGACGCGTTTTTCGAACACCATCTTCGAACCGTTGTGGAACCGGAACTATATTCACCACGTCGAAATTACGTCGTCCGAGGAGATCGGCGTGGGGAACCGCGGCGGCTATTACGAAGGTTCGGGCGCGTTGCGCGACATGGTACAGAACCATCTTTTGCTGTTGGCGGGGCTGGTGGCCATGGAACCCCCGGTGCTTATTGATTCCACCAGCTTACGGAACGAAATCGTCAAAGTTTTCCAATCGTTGCGTCCCATTAAGGAGGAGGAAGTTCGAAAAGTTCGTCATCCGCGGGCAATATACAGAATCGTCTATCCGTGGCAAGCAGCAAAAGGGATACCGCGACGAGAACGGGGTGGCACCCGATTCGCGCACCGAAACCTATGTGGCCATGAAATTTTTCATCGACAACTGGCGTTGGGCGGACGTGCCGTTTTATATCCGTACGGGCAAAATGTTGCCCACACGGGTCACCGAGATCGTCATCCACTTTAAGCCCACGCCGCACCATTTGTTTTGTACCGACAGTACGGTGTCGAACCTGTATAACAAACTGGTCATACGCATACAGCCCGACGAAGGGTTGTTGATGAAGTTTGGCATGAAAGAACCCGGTGCCGGCTTTAGGGTCAATGAAGTGAACATGGATTTCCATTACACGGAATTGAGCGACAAATATTTGCCCAGTGCGTACGAACGGTTGCTGCTCGATTGCATGCTGGGCGACAGCACGCTTTACCACCGGGGCGATGCCGTGGAAGCTGCCTGGAAGTTCGTGGATCCTATTTTGAACGCATGGAAGAATAATCCCGAGATCCCGGTGCACGGGTATCCTGCCGGGACGTGGGGACCGGCCACGGCCGACGATCTTATCGAAGGGACCGGCCTGGCATGGCGTTATCCGTGCAAGAACCTGACCAACGATGGCACATACTGTGAATTGTGATCCCAATGGGGTACGCCATCATTGCGGTCCCGACCGGTATCGTGACTTCCGAACTTGCAAAAGCCAACCGGGATGGCGATGGACGGGAATGCTCCCGGTGCCGTCATCGTAATCCGCAACCCGCTAACTATTGTGACCAATGCGGCGAGAAGCTGGCACATGCCCGTTAGTTGTTAGCGTTAGGGGGTATTCAGAACCACTATTTTCTGCGTGTATGAATTGCTGTCCGTACGGATATTCACAATAAGTACTCCCTTTGAGTGAAGCTGGATTTTTGAATTGTTGGTTATCTGTCCGGCAAATATCAGATTTCCAATCAGGTCGTGTATTTGTATAAAGGCCGAGTCGCCGGGAAATTGAATTCTTATGATGCCGTTTTTCGCCGGGTTGGGGTAGACAACGATAGCCCGCTCATTTATAGCTGCCACACCATTGATTATAGACACGGTATAATCTTCACTTGTATAATCATGTTCTATGCGGATATATGTTCTGCCGGGCGGATCGAATGTTATCCCTTCAAATACCGGGGTTATTCCGCCTGACCACCCGGAAGGTACTGTAGCGGTATATTGACCTGTTTCGTCAGTTTTCACCACTGCGGGAAAACCCTGAAGTAAAACATCTGCTTTGGCATTCCCTGAATTATCTTTTATGTAACCTGTAATGACGTAATTACCGGTATAGGTTGCGGTGTAGTTCTGTTCTGTACCACTGGCCTGTACGTTCGTATAAATGCTGCTGACCGGGTTAAATGTGTACCCTGAAAGCCGGGGGGTAACTGTACCGCTCCATCCTTCGGTAACTTCTGTGCTGTATATACCTGCGGCATCCGTGTAAACCGGAATGGTAAATCCGTCCAGCAAAACATTTTCAAGTGCTTTTCCCAAAGCATCCATAATCAATCCGGCCAGTGTATAGTTTATGGTTACTGTAAATTGCCATACGGCACTGATGCTGCTGTTGTTACTGTTATCCCTGGCCACCACTTTCCAGTGGTACTGGCCTGAAGGCAGGTTGTCTAGTGTGTGCGTGGTGGTTGTAAGATCTTTTCCCTGCAAGGTTAGTGCAGTAGCATTGTTTCCTGTATAAAGATCATACACCACGGCATCTCCTTCAGGGTCTGTGCTGCTATACCATGCCAGCGTTACATCTTTCTGCAAACTGGAAGACAGATTGTCAGGAGCCAGTAGTACGGGAACAGTGGGTGCCTGGTTTACTGCATCTGTCTGGCAGGTGAATGACCATGTGGTGCTTTCAGCAGCTCCGCCGTTACCATCTTTGGCCGTGACTTTCCAATAATAATGCGTGTTTTCCTGTAATGCAGGTGTGGCAAATGAGTGCCCTACATGAAGTGTTCCCAGTTTATGCAATGGTTCAGGAGTGGTATCGAAAAAAACATCATAGGCAATGGCATCACCATCAGGGTCGGCACTCTGCTGCCAGCCAAGGGTCGTTGTAGCGGTTGATACGGCGCTGTTGTTACCCGGACTTTGCAGTACCGGCGCTGTGGGGCTTTCATTTTTACCAATAAGTTTATAGGTTGAACTGTTAGTCTTTCCGTTATACAGGTCTTTGGCCACCACACGCCAGTAATAGGCCGTGTTGTTTTGAAGAACAGGTGTCTGGAAAGAAGAAATATCTGCGAGGTTTTCGGCTATGCGTGTTACCGGCTGGACGTTTTTATCAAAGTATACGTCATACACCACGGCATCGCCATCGGGGTCGGTGGCAGCTGTCCATGCAAGCGCAGCCGTTGTGGTAGCGAGCTTGCTTTCGTTGGCAGGCCCGGCAAGCTGAAAAGCTGCAGGAGCGTTATTCTGGGATGTGAAGTTCCATGTGATACTGCTGGCAACTCCTCCATTTCCGTCACGGGCCGATACTTTCCAGTACCAGACAGAGTGGGGCTGTATACCCGATGTAATTGTATAGGTGGTGCCTGTAAGCCCTGTTGCCAGAGGTGCAGTAAAGGTATTGGTTGAAGAAAGGTATACATCATACACCACAGCATCGCCATCAATGTCGATGGAAGGTTGCCACTGCAATGTTACAGGCGTTTGTAAAGCGTTTGTATAACTAGAAGGGGCTGTTAACACGGGCACAGAAGGGGCAGTGTTCTGCGCGTTGTTGCTCGTTGTAAAGCTACGTATATCACTTGTAATTGTTCCTCCGTACTGGTCCTTTGCTATCACTTTCCAGTAATATACTGTATTCGGTTTCAATATGAATGAAGGAATATTAAATGTTGTTCCCTGTTGACTAACAGATATCTGCTGCTGAAGGTCTGGGGATGTTCCAAGGTAAACATCATACAACACCAGATCGTTATCAGCATCTGTACTTTTTTGCCACTGCAATGCAACCGTATAGGGTTGATTTACTGCATTGTCAGTTGGGAAAGACAAGACTGGTTTTGTAGGTGCTTGATTTAATGTCGTAAATGACCAGGTAGCTGTCTCATTTACATTTTGCTGGCTGCTTTTAAGTACGATCTTCCACTGGTAAGTAGTATGAGGAGCAAGCTGACTATTGCCGTTTAGTGCGTTAATGGTAAACGATGTAGCCGTAAGATCGCTGGCAACCAGCACAGGCACTGTGGTTCCAACATATAGATCATATTTAAAGGATGAACTTGGGTAAGTATTCCATTGAAGCTGAGGATTGACAGAAATGCCAGTAGCACCATCCAATGGTGACTTAAGTGTAGTAGAATTAGCCATTAAAGAGGTATAGGTCTTAAAATTCCATACATCGCTAGCGGTCGTTCCCCCTTTTCCATCATCGGCAATCACCTGCCAGTAGTAAGTTATATTAATCTGGGAAAAGCTATAATCAAAATATCCACTTGACGTACTGGCGATCAATGTAAGTGCTGAAGGTGACGTACCTGAATATATTCTGTAGATAACTTCATCGCCGTCGGGGTCAACAGTCTCATTCCAGACCAGCTTCTGTGTTGTCAAAGCCCCCAACATATTATTTGCCGGTGTAACCAGTACAGGTTTCTGAGGCGGATTATTTAAAGTTGTAAAATGCGAAAGTTCACTTTCTGCATTCCCCCCTTTTCCGTCTTTTGCCACAACCTGCCATGTGTATGTTGTTAAAGATGAAAGTACTTTAGTCAGTAAATAGGTGTTTGTCGTCACATTTTCAGCAATTCTTTTAAGATCGGAATCACCTTCACCGAAATATATATCATAGACAACAGCATCACCGTCAGGATCTGAGGAAGAATTCCAGTGTAGTGACGGTACCAGGTCAACTTGTGTTACCTCATTTAGTGGTTGTATAATTGATGGTAACTCTGGGGCGGAATTCCCTGAACCAGAGCTAGTAGTAAAACTCCACACCGGACTTTCCACTGTATAGCCGTATGAATCAGTGGCCTTTACCTTCCAGTACCAAACAGTACCCTCTGCCAGATCGTTAGCCCGGTAGGTGTCTGATGTAATATTCTCTGCCATTATACGAGATGGAGCCGGGTCTTTGTCAAGGTATACTTGGTATTTAATACTGTCACCATCAGGGTCTGTGCTGGCTGTCCAGTTTAGAATAACACTGCTAAAGTCAACATTCAGAGTTCCATCAGCAGGGCTGGTTAATATTGGCACAGTGGGTGAATTATTCGTATTTTTCACACAACGCACAGATGAACTTCCCGCATAGGCACTCTCTTTTCGCAGATAGATTTTCAGTCTGGTCTCAGAGTCATCATAGAGATAACGTATATCACTAAAATCATCTGCAAGCCAGAACTGTGCAGCATTGGTATTGACAATGGTATTAACACTGGTTTTATAACCGGAAGGAAGCATGCTTAAACCACTTTGGTTAAGCCATTCCGTTTCCCTGCCAGGTATATTCCAGTTTTCATAGTAAACTGTATTCGCTGCAGCACCTACCGTACCGGTAAGTGTAGGATAGATCGCCTGCCATTCTTCATATACAGGAATATGCCATCCGGATGGGCAAAGACCCTGTTTGGAAAATTCCGGGTTTGTATTTTCAGTTGCATTCATGGCTCCTGCCCAGTTATACAGGTAACCATATTTGTTAAGATTATCTGTTTTATTGTCTAATATAAAATATTCTTTTCCTCCTGTACCCGTATCAGCTGCATACTGGTACCCGGTAAAACCGTCGTTTTCTTCGGGTTCATAGGCCAGGTTATGGACCATCCAGTACTGGTTATCTATTTTTACCCATTGATATACCTGTCCGTCACGATCATCTGTAAAAGATCCGGTTTCATTACCGTCCTGTGGTTTTGTTTTAAATTTTTGAACGGCACTTGCTGTAGTAGTGCCGTCAGAATGATTGGCCACTATTTTCCAATAGTAGGTAGTGTTGTAAGAAATATCCTTAATCGTATAACGTACATCATTTATACCACCGGCTATTTTTTCCGGATTTTCGTCTACACCGAAGTAGACATCGTAAGTGGCATTTCTTAAAAGATCATACTTCCATACAAGATCAAAACTTGTCTCCATGTAGGTAGATATACTGCGCGGGTACATCAATACCGGTGCTGTTATGGGAAGTGACGCCGGTTTTTCTGTGACAAATGAATACACTTCGCTATCTGTGCTTTCACTCAACATATCCATAGCAACAATCTTCCAGTAATACCGGGTACTGTTTAATAGTGTGTTTGTTGGTGTGAATGTTTTTTTATTCAATGAATTTCCAACAGAATTGAGCTGTGTTGAAGAGGTGCCAAGATAAACTCTATAAATCACACTACCATTCTCAGGATCTTCTCCTCCATCCCATGAAAATACCGGATGCGTGCCAATACCCCGGGCCTCATCATCAGGAGTCTTTAGAACGGGAGCTGTTGGCAATCGGTTTATCCCCAGATCAAGGGTGTAGACCAGTTCCGTAGATCCTGCACGCAAATGAACTGTTACGAATGTATGACCTGAGAACGTTCCTTCTATCAGGTAAATATCTCTCCCGCTGGGTAATCCGGAGCTGGAAGTGATATCTTTAGTAAGGGTAAATGACGATGGCAGATTAAAGCTAACTATAGTAGTGGGATTACTGTAGTAAAGAGCAATGGCAACAGCATCCAATACAGTCGTACGTCCGGTTGTTTTGTAAGAAAGACTATCAACTGAGAAAGCTGGCGAGAGCGTTGATTTTGTAAACTGGTACAACGGGGATCCATAATAACGATAGTAGATAGAAATATCCGATATCCCCACATCATCCACAGTTGTTGAGAAGCTCTGCAACGGGCTTTCGGACATACCTCCTTTTCTATCATACGATATAACCTTCCAGTAATAGGTTGTTGATGCTCTCAACCCCCCTGGCAGATAAGTTGTATCTGTAAGGGCAGTAGCTACTGGTTTTACAGAATCAGATTCTGTTCCGAAAAACACATCATAGTATACAAGATCTTGATCTGTATCAGAAGAAGGGCTCCATTCCAATGATTGTTGAAAGCCGATGTCGGTTGCGTTGTCAGCTGGGAATAGAAGTTGAGGCGATGACGGTGCATGGTTAAGGGACGAAGCAACCGTCGTAAAACTCCATGTATCACTGGTTACCCGGGCACCATGAGCATCAATTGCAGCAACCTTCCAATGGTAGGTCGTATTGGCGCTCAGATGAATGAATATATTTGTACTTGTAGTTACCAGTGGATTCGTCAAAGGTTCTGCTATACCATAATAAAGCTCATAGTATGAAATGTCATCATCCGCATCAAATGCTTTGTTCCAGAACAGTTCTGCGTTATATAAAACATTTATTGCATTATTTATAGGTGAAGCCAATAATATACTTGCCGGAGGATTGTTCATGGTAGAAAAGTTCCATACTGCACCCGGCGTTTGTCCTCCCCTGCCGTCAGCAGCTACCACTTTCCAATAATATTTTGAATTGCCCTTTAACTGGTTTTGGATTTTAAAACCAGGATTACTTAAGCCGGATGCCAAAAGCGTTACAGGCGGATTGTTTGTATCAAGGTAAAGATCGTATGTTACAACATCGCCATCAGCATCCTCACTCAAAGCCCATTGAAGCATTGGAACAACGTTTACATCAGCGGCATCTATGGACGGAGTAGGACTTACGGGGGCAGTTGGAACGGAGTAATTGGTATCACTGGTAGTAAAACTCCAGACATCGCTTTCAACAGCATCTCCATTGCTGTTTTTTGCCACCACTTTCCAGTAATACGTAGTAGTAGATGAAAGTGGAATTATTAGTAAGCAATAGAAATTATCTTCATAAACAAAGGTGAGTAAAGACTCATTCTCATAACCATCATAAAGCCCGGCTTGAAGCAGGCCAAGGTTCGAAGAACTGGTTCCCAAGTACAAATCGTATGTCACATCATTGCCGTTGCTATCCGTAACAATGTTCCATCCAAAAGTCGCATCGTCATATTCGGTCTGCTGATCGGACGGGACTATTAATATTGGTTTGGAGGGTGTTGCTGCCTCAGGAAGCGACGATGTTTCCAAAGGAACTTTGGACCAAGCATCTGCTTTGCTCTGAATATTTCCAGAAATGTCCCAATAGTTATTGGAGAAATTGGGGCATGACATTAGAAACGCACCTTGACGGGTATTCTCAGTAATCGCAAACGATGAAACGATTAGCCCAAAGATAACAAGTCCGATGGATACGAATATGTTTCTCAAGATATTGCTTTTAATTGTTTTCATATCGGAGATTTTAGGCGTAACACATTGGGAATTGCAAGTTCCCTTATTCCCGAACACATAAACACCGTTCGGCTCCCACCAATAATATAGCGTTCGGGGAATCCGATGGGTTTCAAATACAAAGAAATGATTTGCCCGGGAGAAAAAATTGTACGTTTCGGAAGAACGATATTTTATGTTTAGAACAACCGGAACTTATTTGCCAGAGAATCAGTGTCGGCCAAAACCTCTTTGGGCGTTTTCCCACAAATTGACTTGAAATCTCTTATGAAGTGGGATTGATCGTGATAATCGATTTCCTGTGCAATAAAAGATAGATTTTTTTCCTTGCCCCAGTCGTGAAAGCATTTTAAGGCACGATTGAGCCTGACCAGTTTTATGTATTGCTTTGGCGGCATCCCAAAATATCGTTTGAAACGGGAATTCAGATAGCGTGGAGAATAACCTAAGCTTTGGGCCAGCTCTTCCACCCGCGAACAATATTCCCCGGAATCGGTGAGCCTGTCAAAGGCTTTGAGCACGTCATTACCGTCCAAAAAATGATGGTCCAATTGGCGTGCAATATATATTTCAAAACGCTCAAATACTTTTGCCGCAAAAGTGCCTGTCTCGGAGAGTGTGGATCGGATCGCACAAAGGAGTTCGTCTTTTTCCAGTCGGCGAAATTGGTTTACGATATCGAGCGGGCTTTGCCCGAATATGATACTGAAATACGCGGGGTAGACGGATGCCCCCCAAATGGTCGATCGTGTGTAGGTGAACCGGACAGCTACATTGCTGTAACCAATATAAAGGCCTTCGTGCAAGGACACTACTTGCCCTTCGTGTCCGAAACGTGTATCGATGGGCTTGTCGGTTTGAAGATAGAAAAAAGAAGGAAGCCCATCGGGCAACAAATAATCTGATTCGGGAGTATCATTGTTGAATTCAATGATGAAAAAATTCTTGACGGCTGCTCCAAGAGCGCTTGACGGCGCTATGGCCGTGAATTTATAACCCATTGTTATTGATGCTACAAAGAATCAATCTAAATCGCATGCCATGGTGCGGGATTCGCATGGCAATGTGGGTATTACGTTTTTTTTGTTTTAAGGTTAGCCTGTTTTGCATTATTTTTTCTTTAGCGGGATTTCTGTTTTTGCCAACAAGAGGCGTGTTTGTAAAGGTTTGGGGTGTTGTTGGCGTTCAAGGGCCCAACGCTTCATACTTTATTCCCTTGTCTGGTTAAGTGTTGGTTGTGTAAATTTTGATGCTTTTCCCAAAAGGTTGTGGCAGTTACCAAAGTGACCACAACGTGCTTGCTATAACGTTATGGTCGCTTGTCCGTGTTGCGGTCTATCTAAAGTTTCCAAACCGTTCTCAAAAACGCATCCATCCAGTCAATGGTTTGGTTAAAGTACGGATGGAACAGCCAAAACGTGTGCATGCAATCGGTGTGTTCATGGACTTCGCTGTATATGCCAAAAGTGTCCATTTTGGCAACCATGTCGTCGCGTCCCCCATGGAATCGTGGAATGGAGCTGTTGATGAACAATGTTGGCGCCGAATGTTTGTTGACGTGTGTAAGGGCCGATGCTTCGTGGCGCACATCGGGATTTTCCTCGACCGGCGAACCGAACCACAATGTGGCGGCCGACGGTTTGCCTGGCAAATCCTTGCCTTCGCCCGATTCGGGATGGATGAACGCCAGTACGCCGTCGATGTTTAACACGGCCTGCACTTTGTCGCTCTGCCTGGGGTACAACCCGCTTTGGTATTTGGGGAACTCTCCGTTGATGGAGCCGATCAGCGAGGCCATCTGTCCTCCGGCCGAATTGCCTTGGACTGCGATATGCCGGGTGTTCAAAGCATACTTTTTGGCATTGGCGCGTATCCAGCGGATAGCTGTTTTTATATCCATGACGGCCGCAGGGTAAAGTGCTTCCATTGACATACGGTACTCGACCATTGCGGTCGCATATCCGCGACGGGCCAATTCGCACGACATGGGCATTTCCATTGATTTATCGCCGCTCCGCCATCCACCGCCGTGTACCATGACGATTACCGGATGGCGTTTGCCGAATACCTGTTTCCGGGGAAGCACCAGATCTAAATGCAGGTCGTGACCCTGGTAACTGGCATAAACAATGTCGCGGATAATGCGGATATTGCCCGTATCGCCTGTTTCTGCCACCTGTATGTCCGGATGTTTTTTGACATGCTTATTGTATTCGTTTTGTACGTTGTATGACGAATCGACGGGGATATCAGGAATGTGATCGGTAATGCTGTGCGCAGGCCATTGAAGCCAACATTACCAAAATGCAGAAAAGAGATTGGGGCTTGTTCATGTTTTTTCCTCAAATTTAGATATTGGGTATGTGTTCCGTTATCCAAATATTGACCGAAAAATGGGAAGTTTTGATCTACCAGTGGAACATATCGGGGCTGGCGTTCCAATTCTGGCTTTGTACAAGGAAAAGCCCCGCTTTCCGCTTTCGGAACAACGGGGCTTTTTGCAAACAAGATGAAGTTAAGAAAAGAGAGAAACTAATTTATTCGATGAATTAGCTTGTACAATTTTACGTTACCTATTTGGGCCTTGCCAGTTTATTCAACTAACGGCCGGTTTATTTCTACCGAACCGATGAAATCTTCAATTGAGGGGGAAGCGGGTGATCATGGCTTTGTTAAAAATTGTTTTACAGATAGTTTCACGTTGGCAGGCCGGATTAATGGCGTGATTTCCGAACGATAGCCACTTCAGTCCATTGGGGCTGTTGACATGGTTATAAAACGGATGCCTGAACATTTGCGGCAAGATTTTCCGTCCGGTCTGCGGTGCACGTCCGAAAAAAGTTTCCATACGTGCATGGATTTATTTGCGTACGTAATTTTTACCACACGTGCGCAGTTCTCTCTCGCGGTTTGCGGTCCGCTTTGTCTAAAAGTGCGGTAGCCCGTAAGCAGGTGAAACGGTTTTTGCCGGGCGGTTCCAACGGACAAAAACAAACCTTTCTACAAGTAGGGAGACCCCTTGTAGGGAAGTTGTTTAAAATCAGGAAATATGGAGGCATACACATGACGTATTGCAGATTTTATGCTTCAAAAACATCTGCTTGCGTAGTTGTTTGGCCGATAAAATAGTTTAGTTTTGCCGCACCATGCATATCGTTTTGCCCACATATCGTCCAAAGGTCCTGCTCAATTTTAGGCGGTGGAGCCGTAAAAATTATGCAGTGTTTGCCTCGTTGGGGAAGTTGGTACGTATTGCCACGCTTAAAACCGTGGTGTCCGAGACGTTGTCGCGTAAAGACGGAGCTGCAAATCCGTTCGATCCTTGTTTCTATCCCTGTGATGATGTTGAGAGGGATGATTCCCCGGATGATACATCTGCAGATATGTGGTTGGCCAGCAATTTGCTGGCCGTCGTTGCCGTAGTTTCAAAAAGCGAAGGTGCCCAGGCTCCTTCGTTACGTTGTTATAATTCAAACCCCATTGGTTTACGCCTTTGGGGTTTTTTGTTGCCTTTTGCGTTGGTTGCCGCAGTGGACCATCATACTGTCGCGTTTACCGTTTTTGGCGATAAAACTGCTTTATTTCCAACCCTGACGGCCATGTGCCGTCACCAAACTCATTTACCATGACCATTGAACAAATCGAAGCCCTGAAACAACGGGTTTTGGCTAACGGCCACATTACCGAACAAGAAGCACATATGTTGGCGGGTACCCACGAAAAAGAAGCGCTTTATACGGCTGCGGACCAGATTCGCGCGCATTTTGTGGGACGACGGGTTGACATGTGTTCCATCATGAACGCGCAGTCGGGCCGATGTTCCGAAGACTGCAAATGGTGCAGCCAATCGAAATTTTACAAAACAGGTGTGGCCGAGTATGATCTGGTAAGTGTCGCCGACAGCCTGAAACTGGCTCTTGAGAACGACCGGAAAGGCGTCCATCGTTTTTCGTTGGTGACCAGCGGGCGGGCACTTCATCATCGCAAGGTACAGGAAGCCTGTAATATTTATAAAGAGATCGGTAATCAGAGCAATATTGGCCTTTGTGCCTCAATGGGACTGTTGCGTACGCCCGACCTGCAATTGCTCAGGGATGCGGGTGTGGAACACTACCATTGCAACATCGAAACGGCACCGTCGTTTTTCCGACAGGTTTGTACCACCCACACATTCGAAGAAAAACGGCGCACCATCCGTGAAGCGCAGGAGGTGGGATTGAAAATATGCAGCGGCGGCATTATCGGCATGGGAGAGGACATGGCGCAACGGATCGAAATGGCTTTTGCGCTCAGGGAACTGGGTGTTGTGTCCATCCCGCTCAACATCCTTAACCCCATTGAAGGAACTCCACTTCAGGGGAACATGCAATTGTCCGATGACGAGGTGCTGGTAACCATCGCTTTGTTCCGTTTCATCAATCCCAAGGCACACTTGCGCTTTGCGGGCGGACGGCACCTTATTGCCCATATCCAGGAAAAGGCGCTTCGTTCGGGTATCAGCGCGGCACTGGTGGGTGATTATCTCACCACTTTGGGGTCTAGCGTCGATCAGGACAAAGCGATGTTCGAAAAAGTAGGGCGAGATTGCTAATGCAGATAAGAAAACCTGAAAAATTCTATTTGATATAAGTTGGTGATTATCAGGTGTAAATAGAGAAGTGCAAAAAGCCAAAAGAAACAGTTTTCTCCTTTTGTCCGTGCGGTCTTGTCTATCTTATGTATGAGTGTCTTAATATTTTTTTGCTTATGAATGACCAATTGCTCCATTTTGATCGCCACCACATATGGCATCCTTATACATCGGCCATTGACCCCTTGCCCGTTTATCCCGTGGAGTCGGCGCAAGGATGCACCATCCGGTTGACTGATGGGAGAGAACTTACCGATGGCATGTCGTCGTGGTGGGCAGCGGTGCATGGCTATAACCATCCGGTGTTGAACAAGGCGATGGCTGGTCAGTTGGCTCAAATGTCACACATTATGTTCGGCGGCTTCACGCACAGGCCCGCCGTGCAATTGGCCGAGAAGTTGGTCCTTCTCACGCCGGAACCGTTGCAGTGGGTCTTTTTTTGCGATTCGGGATCGGTGGCGGTGGAAGTGGCCATGAAAATGGCCCTTCAATACCAGCAGTCGTTGGGCAAAACGGAGAGGAAAAAGTTTGCTGCCCTGCGCGGAGGTTACCATGGCGATACCTGGCACGCCATGTCTGTGTGCGATCCGGTCACGGGCATGCATTCGTTGTTTGCGGGTGGTCTGCCCATCCAGTATTTTATCGATAGGCCGCAATCGCGTTTTGGACGACCGTTGTGCGATACCGACCGGCAGCAACTGTTTGCGTTTTTCGATCGTTATGCAGGTGAACTGGCCGCATTTGTGGTCGAACCGATTGTCCAGGGTGCCGGAGGTATGTGGTTCTATTCGTCCGATTATTTACAGCTCCTTAGCCGGTTGTGCCAACAACACGACGTGTTGCTCATCGCTGATGAGATTGCTACGGGGTTTGGCCGGACAGGGAAACTTTTTGCCTGTGAGCATGCCCAGGTATTGCCCGATATCATGTGCTTAGGCAAAGCCATTACCGGAGGTTATATGAGCTTTGCCGCCACGATGGCCACTAACCGGATAGCCGAGACCGTTTCGCGCGGCGATGCGGGTGTGTTCATGCACGGCCCCACGTTTATGGGGAATCCATTGGCCTGTGCGGTGGCAAACGCCAGCATCGGACTGTTGCTGGAGAATGATTGGGCACAGCAAGTGCAACGTATCCAACGCAATCTGGAACAGGGTTTGGAGCCTTGTTCCAGATTGTCCAACGTAGCCGATGTGCGCTGTTTAGGCGCTATTGGCGTCGTAGAGCTGACGAAGCCCATTGACATGGGAGCGATACAAAAACTATTTGTCGGTCGTGGCGTGTGGGTACGGCCCTTTGGCCGTTTGGTTTATTTAATGCCGCCGTTTGTGGCTACCGATAATGAGTTGGAAAAACTTACCTCGGCAGTGTGTCACGTGGTGGCACAAGTAGAATGAGACATAAGTGGATATGACAAAGAAAAAGGTGGTTGGAACTTAGGGCACCCGTCTGTATCCGGACGGGCGTAGATAATAAGCCGTTTTCGAAACAGTCTATGTCTATCTGTTTGACGTTTAGATATTTGTTAATCCCTAAAAATGATATGTACCAGCAATTCATCCAAGAGATAGAGCAGATCAAACAACAGGGCCGATTCCGGCAGATGCGCGAATGCAACCATCTGGAACCGACCCTATCGGAGGTTGACGGGGTAAGGATGGCCAATTTCTCGTCGAACGATTATTTGGGCCTTGCTACTGATGCCGATTTGGCCGTTGGCTTTGAGGAGCAATGGTTGGGTAGTGCCGTTGGTAATCCGTACGGCGCTTGCTCGTCGCGTTTGCTGGCCGGCAACAATCGGCTTTATGTGGCCGTGGAGCATCAGTTGGCGCACATGTACGGGCGACCGGCTTTATATTTTAACAGCGGTTACCATGCAAATGTGGGCATTTTACCTGCATTGGCCCAGAAAGGCGATCTGGTGCTTTCCGATAAGTTGGTGCATGCCAGCTTAATCGACGGCATCCGTTTATGCAATGCGGACCATGTGCGGTTCCGCCATTTGGACAACGGGCAGTTGTTACAGGTGCTCCGCGAAAAAAGGCACCGGTACCGGCATGTTTTTATTGTCACCGAATCGGTATTCAGCATGGACGGCGATGTGGCCGATCTAGCCAAGTTGGTGCAGATAAAGCAAGAGTTCGATGCTTTTTTGTACGTCGATGAGGCACATTCCGTCGGTTTGCGCGGCGGTTTAGGGCTTGGTCTTTCCGAGGAATTGGGCTTGTTGCCTCAAATAGACCTGTTGGTAGGTACCATGGGCAAAGCGTGGGCGTCGGTAGGCGCGTTCGTGATTTGTAACGGGATATTCCGTCAGATGTTGGTGAACAAATGCCGTACGCTCATTTTTACAACGGCTCTGCCGCCCGTCAATCTGGCCTGGACGCTTTACGTGTTGCAACAAAACAAATCGTTCGCTTCACGTCGTCGGAAACTGGCCGATTTGTCGTTGGCTTGTCAGCGTATGTTGTCCCTCATGGAAATGGCATCTGAATCGCAAAGCCACATTTTACCTGTGATGGTGGGCGATAGCAAAGCGGCCGTAAAGTTGTCGGAACATTTACAACAAAGCGGTTTTTTCGTCATGCCTGTCCGTCCGCCAACAGTGCCGCAAGGTACCTCGCGCTTGCGGCTTTCGCTCACGGCCAATCTCAGTATGGATCAGCTTGAAAGTTTAACCGCGCATATCAACGACGGGATCAGGAAATTTAACATCAACCGAAAATAAATTCATGCAAACAGTTTGGTTGCATCGACAGGACTGCCGTAAGCTCATCCTCTTCTTTGCGGGATGGGGTAGTGGGCCCGAACCGTTTACAGCGTTCGGCTCCAAAGAATATGATGTGCTGATGTGTTTCGATTATCGGAGCGTACCTCCTGTGTTTGACTGGGCGGAATTCGCGGCGCCATATGCCGGGATCGTTTTGGTCGCATGGTCATTTGGGGCGGTAGTGGCCAACCGGCTGATGGCTCCGTTTGCGTCCCAACTGTCCGGCGCCGTTGCCATTAACGGGACGTTAAGTCCTGTCGACGACATAATGGGTATCCCAACGAAGGTGTTTCACGGAACGCTTCGAAATTTATCGGAGGCCAACATAAAAAAGTTCAACCGGCGCATGTTCAACCATGCAGGACATCGTGTCCGTTACGAAACCGCATTGCCCCAACGAGGGGTTGACGAATTGACGGACGAACTGCATAGGTTGGGGATAATGGCAGAACCTGCTGAAAACCAAGTGTTCCGGAGCGCGATGGTCGGTACTGACGATTTGATCTTTCCTGCGGCCAACCAGCAGAGTGCATGGACTGGCCGTGTACAATTCGTGATGGTGCCGTGGGGACATTTTCCTTTTTACGGGTTTGGGACATGGGACGATTTGTTAAACGTGAATCCTTAAAAATTGGTCACATGGATAATCTGGGGGCAAATAGTGTATCGGTTGACAAACATACAGTGACCCTGCGTTTTGAACGGGCAATGCCGACTTATGGGCAACATGCACAGGTTCAGATTGCAATGGCTAAAGAATTGGTCCGAATGGCCGTCCCATTTTTGTCGGGCTGCGCACACATGCTGGAGATTGGCTGTGGTACGGGTGTACTGACCTCCGAATTCCTGGCATGTATGAGACCGGAACGTTTCGTTGCCAATGATTTGGTAGATGCGTCGGTCGGTTTTATCAGGCCTATAGTCGCCAGCCACGGTATTCCCTATTTTGATTTTATGACTGGCGACGCCGAAAGTATTGAGTTGCCCGACGCTTGTCACGTGGTTTGGTCAGGGGCTACCGTCCAATGGTTTCACGATAAAGCTTCTTTTTTTCGGAAAGTGGCCGATTCGCTTATTTCCCAGGGCGTGTTTGCTTTCTCGACCTTTGGCCCTGCCAATTTTCTAGAAATGAGGACTTGTAGCGGTGCAGGATTGGGTTATTTACCGTCCGGTGGGATGCATGATCTTCTGTCTCCGTGCTTTGACGTGTTAGCTTTTAACGAATGGACAGACACGCTTTGGTTTCCAGCACCAATGGAAGTATTGCGCCATGTGAAGCAGACGGGGGTGGGGGGAACCTCTGTGCCTGATTGGAGGAGGACGCAATTCTCAACGTTTTGTTCAGGTTATCGTTCATATTTTGATCCGGAGAACGGGTACCCGTTAACTTACCACCCCATGTTGTTTGTGTGTCGCAAGCGTTAACGGAAAAACACTTCACGTTCAATTTATAATATCGTCGAAAACAAAACTTCTTAACATGAACCTTTTTATTTCAGGCATTGATACCGATTCGGGCAAAACCATGGTTACCGGATTATTGGCAAGAACATTGCGTCAGAAAGGAACCGAAACCATCACGGCAAAATTGGTGCAAACAGGATGTTTGGGCATATCGGCCGACATTGTCGTGCACCGGCAGTTGATGGGGATCGATCTTTTGCCTGAAGATCACGCCGGGCATACCTGTCCTTACGTATTCGGTTTTCCTGCATCGCCCCATCTTTCGGCAAGGATGGAAAACATTTCCATTGACAGTTCAGTACTGGATCGTACACTAAATGCCCTTGAGCAAAAATTCCCGGTTGTGCTTACCGAAGGAGCAGGGGGGATAATGGTGCCGTTGACCCCCGACTTGCTTACGGTCGATTATGTGGTCGAACGGGACATGCCTGTTGTGTTGGTTACATCTGGAAAATTAGGCAGCATCAACCATACATTGTTGTCATTGGAAGTGTGCAAAAGCAGAAAAGCAAATGTGATTGGGGTAATATTCAACCGTTTCCCCAAAGCTCCGGAAGTTATTTCTGCCGAATCGATCGCATACATTAAATCATACCTCTATAAATTGTTTGAAGGGGCGAGCTGGGATGAATTGCCCGTCCTCGGCGAAGGAACTGATCCCGGCACAGAGACGTTGTTTGGCAATCTGGCCACAAAGTTGGGATTGGCTTATTGATTTGGGATGATTGCTTATTGTTGGTCTATGGGATCCTCCGGGGGTATAAGATGCTTTTGTTCAATTATCTAAAGGCAAGATGCAAATGAATTCGGTTCCTTCTTTTGCTTCTTTCAACATGACATATCCGCCCAACACATCGCACAATCGTTTTACCAATGGTAGTCCAACGCCCAGTGCCCATTCTTCTTGGGAACAGCATGAGTCGCCCACTCTGAAGATCTCCGTTATCCGGTCCTTTATGTTCTTATCGGATATTTTGCCCGAATTATAAGCATGGAAAATGATTTGTGTTTGGTTTTCGGAAAGACTGAACCCGAATTCTGTCACACTTCCGTCGCAGAACCGCAAGGTGCTGTCGATTAAATGGTAGAGTATTTGTTTCGTTTTCTTTATGTCGGCCAGTATTTCCAAATCGGAATGGTCAGGAGCAAGATAAACCAATTTTGAGTGTTCGGGAATCCTGCCCTTTTCAAACAAATGGAACAATTCCTGAAGCAGCTTATCAATGCATACCGGTTCTTTTTGGATGTCAATGCTCTCCCCTGATGTGATAATGGCCAGATCGACCAGATCGTTCATGGTATTCAAAAAGCTGTCGGCACTTTTTTTTATGACATCGCTGTACATGGAAGCCTTGGGGTCTATCTCGTCCACTATCTCCATGAACCCCAGCAATCCGTTGAGTGGAGTCCGTATTTCGTGGGACAAGGTATTTAGGAAAACGTTTTTCACGTTTTTGGGGGTCGACGTCCCGTGGTGTAATTCGTGTAGTTTAGATTTTAATTTTTTCATCACAGCGTGCTTTTCCATAATGCCGACAAAATTGGTTGCATCGAAGACCGGAAGTGCATGCGATTGGCTTTTCTCAAACTTTTCGAAGATTGAGGTGAGGGTATCATCGGGGTAGATAACTTCTTTTGGGGTAAGGCAGTCTATCACAATCTTATGGGGACGCTTTATCAGATCCAAAGGAGTAAGTATGCCATAATAGTTCTCGTTTTCGTCAAGCACCACCAGGTATTGATGGCGCAGTAACTGTTCCTCTATTACCGATACCCCTTGAAGTATGTGTGTTTGGGGATAATTGGTGGATATGCAGTCTAGAATTTCCATGTGTGTTCCCCCTCCAATGAATCGTAGGAAATTTTTACTTTAAACTCAACTTTCAGTACCTCACTTTCGGAAATAAACGGAAATACTTTGGCTTTTAGTATCTGGATGATCTTATCCTTGTTCATTTTTCTAAGTATCCTCTTGTTTATGAAGATCGCTTCAACCACCTTGTCCTCGATTTCGAAAACTTCAAATTCGTTGGGCAATAGCATTTCAAACGACCTGTACACTCCAAATTTGCCTTGAGGGCATTTTTTCCCCAATACCAATATATCTTCAAAAGGAGGGAGGCGAACCTCTTCAAAACTTAACTGAATTGAGAATTTCCTGGGCGTAAACTGTTCCATAAAAATCTTATCAAAACATTAGGTAGGCAATATGAGTGGTCGAAAGTGCAAAGTCTAAATTATAGGAAAATATTTATCCTGCAAACTCCATGTGCATATAAAATTAGGTGATTGGATTTATTCTATTATCTAAAATAGCTTATATCGTGTTGATTGGGATGAAATAACTTCATTTAAATACGAAGAATTATTTATCAGGTTTATTTTTTTACACAAAAGAATAAGGACATTTTGACTAATCCCTCATTGTATTTTATTTATGGCAAAGCCAGGAAATCAGGTGATGTGTTACTTTTTCTGCAAACGTTTGTACAATATTGGGTGAAGCATTACTTTTGTTTCCAAAACATTTCTCAACATGGCACTATTTGGAACACTAGATGTTTTGGCAGCCCAAGCCCCGGCGCACGAGTTGTTGAAAGAGGGAATCCATTTCCTCCAAACCGTCAATATGGCCGACTACTTTAGCCAAGTGACTCCCGGCAACAACAAAAAAATCGAGATTAAAGGCAAACAACTGTTTGCTATATTCCAGGCTTACGACTCAAAACCTTTGTCGGGGCTAAAGTTTGAAGGGCACAGGAAATACATCGATATCCAGTATATTTATTCGGGAGAGGAATTCATCGGTGTTTCCGGTTTGGGGGCCATTACCGTTCCTGATGCTTACAATGAGGAAAAAGATATCCATCTTTCGAAGGTGGGACGTTACTCCAACTGGTTGATGTTGCCCGGCGAAGCGGCCGTCCTTTTTCCCGAAGACATGCATGCACCTGGTATGGCGGTGGAAAATCCGGTTCCTGTCCAAAAGGTGGTGGTAAAAATAGCTCTTTGATTATGCCAAAAGAGTTTAAAATCCGCATGAAGATTAAGGCTGAGGCGGTTGATGTGTACGCAGCCCTTACCAATCCGTTTACCATCGAATTGTGGTCTGGATACCCGGCCGTCATGAGCGATGTGCCCGGTACGGAATTTTCATTGTGGGAAGGGGATATAGAAGGGCGCGTCATCGAATCGGTGCCCGATGCCAAATTGGTGCAGGAGTGGTATTTTGGCGATCAGCCGGAAAAATCGATTGCCACCATTAAAATATTTCCTGACGGCGCGGGCAAAGTGCAGGTAGAACTTGTGCATGCCAATATTCCCGACGAGGCTTATGATGAGATAGCCGAAGGTTGGAAAGAATATTATCTGGACGCGATAAAAGAATTCCTTGAAATCGAATAGGAGATTAGCCCCCCGCTTTTAACAATTCGGGGGTTGCCTTTTTTTTGTTTGTGGTGTAAATTGATCGGAAAAAACACCACATATGAAAAACCAGGTCGTTCTTTCACTGGACAATGAGATCGAGGCGCATGTGTTCACATCCATCCTCGATCAAAGCCGTATTCCATACACCCTCCGCTCGTTCCATGATGTTGCGCTCGATGGTTTGTTCCATAATTGGGGGCAGATTGTTGCCGATTTCGAATTTGCCGACCGCATCAACGACCTTCTCCGTGACATGGACGAAGAATTCTGAAACCTGCAGGATTTTCCTGAACCATCGGGGTTTAACCAATCTTACGACATTCTGTTTTTATAATCCTCGTAACCAAATCGGCGCACCACGTTTAATCCTTTGCCGTCGTTCCAAATGGCAATGGAAGGGTGGGGTACGCCGTTGAACATGGTGCTTTTTACCATGGTGTAATGGATCATGTCCTCAAATACAATGGTGTCGCCGGGTTTCAATTCTTTCTCGAACGACCAGTCACCAATAAAATCGCCGGAAAGACAGCTATTGCCGCCCAAACGGTAGGCGGGCTTGCCCTCTACCGGTTCGTGGTAAGCGTTACGTATACGGGGTTTGTAAGGCATCTCCAAACAATCGGGCATATGGGCGGTAAACGACACGTCCAGAATGGCAGTCCGAATACCGTGGTTCTCGACCACATCGACCACTTGCGATACCAGTACCCCTGTTTCCCAGGCAAAGGCGCTTCCGGGCTCCATAATGATGTTGATGCCCCATCTACTTTTAAAGCGGGTTAAGACATCGACCAAATGGTCCACATCATAGCCTTTGCGCGTCATTAAATGGCCTCCGCCCATGTTCAGCCATTTCACCTGTTTAAGATAGCGGGCAAATTTTGCTTCGATCGCTTCAAGGGTCTTCTCCAAATTGTACGATGTAGATTCGCAAAGTGTGTGAAAATGGAGTCCTTCAATTTCTTTTGGGAGGTTTTCGGGCATTTGAGCTGCTATTACTCCCATGCGTGATCCCGGGGCACATGGATTATACAAGTCGGTTTCAACTTCGCTGTATTCGGGGTTGATGCGGATACCCAGAGATACTTTGCGGTCATGCGCTTTTGCCAGGGGGAGGAACCGCTCGAATTGGGCAAATGAATTGAAGGTGATATGGCTGCTGTATTTTAAAATGATGGGGAAATCGTTTTCGGTATAGGCTGGCGAATAAGTGTGTGCCAGGCTCCCCATCTCCTCAAATGCCAAACGTGCCTCATGGATCGAACTTGCGGTTGAATGTGGAATGTATTCCCTGACGATGGGGAATGCGCTCCACATCGAAAAGGCCTTAAATGCTAAGATGATGTCTACGCCTGCGCGTTCTTTGACCGATTTGATAAGTTGGAGGTTTTGGCGGAGCAACTGCTCGTCGAGCACGTAACACGGCGATGGGATTTTGGAGATGTCGATGGCCATTTTGTTCGTTGAAAGACTTTTGTTGTTAAAATTATTGGTTTATAGATTTTTATGAGCTTTTGTCGGATGGGATAGGGTGCAAAAATAACAAAATAAAGAAGGTGGTGTGCCATATCGTTGGTATTGTGGGACGATAAAAGATCAGGCCTTACGGAACCATTGTCCGTAAGGCCTGAAATTGTAACGGGTTCTATAATCTGTTTTTTGGGCCAGGCCCAGCGATCTCAATAATCCAATTCTCCCGTAAAATCCTCGCTCACATCGCGTCCGGCCAACCCATCGGCAAAGCTCTTATAGGCCTGTTTACGTTCGTATTTGGCATTCCAGAGGTTGGGGGCATCGTCGGGTAGCCAGTTCACATGCTCTTCTGTTGCATCGCTGACCCCCCATGCCGTAATGCCATATTGTTGGGCTACCGGAATAATTGTCCGGTACTGGTCGACCACAAATTGGTACATTCCGGCCTGGGCAGCATATTGTTCTGCGGAAGGGGCATTGGTCAATACCTGGATGTCCAGCTCCGAAATCTTTATTTTCTTCCCTGTGGCTGCCAGCAGGTTGAACATTTCGGTAATGTTGCCCTTGTTTGTATTGATATTGATGTGCATTTGGGTACCGATTCCATCAACTTGGACTCCTTGTGATTCGATGTAGGTTACATAATCGATCAGACCCTGACATTTGGCAAGGCTGTGCTCCAGATTATAATCGTTGATGAACAGTACATCGGAGGGATTTCCGTGCTGGCGGGCCAACCTGAAGGCTGTTACGGCGTAATCCTTGCCTAAATATTTCACCCAGTAGAATTCGTCATTGGCAGGATCGGTGACGTTGCCGTCACGCAGAGTTCCGTCTTCCTTCATCGGTTCGTTCACCACATCCCATGCGTGGACATCAGCTTTGTAATGTTCCACCATTTGTGAGATGAAGCTTTCCATCGCGTCGCCGATCAACTGGGCCTTTTCCTCATCCGTTTTTTCGAGGTAAACCGCACCTGCTTTTGCTACTTTGAGTTTGGGTGCCGTAGCTGCAGATGATACGGGACTAACCACTACGTTATCGATGAAATAAGTTGCAGGTGTTTTCCCCAGGTCGAAGTTTATGCCTGTGATGGCACCGTCGGAGGTGAAGGTCCATTCCACCAGCTTCCAGGTTGATGAGGTGGCCTGATCTCCCTGATATTTGGTCGTTCCTGTGGTGGAACAACGAACAAGGCCTGTGGCATCTGACTTGATATAAAACGATAGTTTGTAGTCGCCTGCGGCAAGGGTTTCCGTAAAATTGGAATGGATCTGGACGCTCCAATAGTCTCCCGCTGTGGAAGTTATCACTTTCATGGCACCGTTGCCTTCAAGTGCGTCGGAACCGGTGACGTGGGCAAGACTGCTGGCTCCGCCGTTCCATGCCGACCAGCCAGTCAGGTCGGTGTCGAAATTGCCGTTGGCTAACATGTTCACGACTTCGGGTTCGGCGTCCAAATCGACCACCACAATGGTCGCTACGTCGATGTAATAAGTCACATCGGGCAAATACCCCAAATCGAAATTGAACAAGAACGAATTACCGGTAAAGTCGTTGATGGTTATCTTAACCTGTTGCCATGTGGAAGTGGTTGCAAATGCTTCGGTCCAGTTTGCTCCGGTGGCGTACCAATCTTTGTACGGGTAATTGTTGCTTAGCCCATTGAACGAGACTCTCCCTTTCCCTGTTTTATCGGATTTAATGTAAAACGATATTTGGTAATTGTGCCCTGAAACCACGGGGATGGAAGGTGTTTGCAACTGTAGGTTGTATGCGGCCGAGGAACTTGGGCCCGACACTAACTTTAGGGCTTTGGCGGAATTTGATAAACCGGCGCCGTCTTCGATTGTGATGCCGGCCCCGAGGTTTGGCCGTCCCCAGCCTGTGAACGAGCCGTCTTCCAACCCGGAGATATCAAGAGCGTTGCTTCCTGCCGGTCCGGGAATGACCGTAGGGACTATCAATCCGTTCAAATAACTGGCGTTTTGGTTTTGGTGCCAAACCAGGGTGTGTCCGAATGTAGATAACCCCGCGGCCTTTAATTTCTCGATCATTGCGTCGACGCGGTCAAACCCTATTTTGCCGTTGCTGCCGACCATGGGGCCATGTTTCATGTGGTACCCGATGGTGATTTCATCGAAATTGTCATTGACGATTTGGGCATAGGTCCCATTTTCCATATAGAGGGCCAGGTCTATGCCAACGCCCACTGTCATGTCGGAATATGATTTTAAAACGTCATACCGCGCAATTTTTTCGGCTAAGCTCAACGGGATCTCGGATATAGTGATCTGTGAGTCGGGATCGCGCGTTTCCCATTCCATTTTACTGTCGTCGCAAGCTGCGGCCAGCAATGTGGTGAATGCCAAGGTTGGAATTATCTTTTTGTAGTTCATATGGTTATGCGTTTAAATAATTAACGACTCAGGTTCAGTCATTGACCGTCGTCTTCGGGGAAATCACTGTAGGTGGGAGTATTCAACGAAACCACCCGCCAATTGTCGGTATACACGCTGACGGATGTGGGTGACGATGGGAATTCGGTCTCGTCGGCGCTGCTTCCAGTAACGTTCGACAATTTGAAGTCGGAATTCTCGAAATAGAAGCCAAAATTGCGCCATTGTGCATCTTCTCTTGTCACCAGTACGTTTTCGAACGTAAAGGTCTTTTCTGTATCCGAAAACGAATAGAATTTGCTGAACGGAATGGTTACGGTAGTCCAGCCTTCGGTTTTAAAGGGGACGACTTCTTTCTCCACAATCCACGGAACGTAGTTATAGGCATCCTTGCTCCATTCGCCGCCGTTGAAACCATTGTATAAGCAAATTTTCAGGAAGCCTGTGTTAACCCATTCGTTGGGGACATAAATATCGAATTGGAAAGCCACCTGGCTGACCGGAGTGGTTGCCGGAATATAAGGGATGAGTTGGCCGCGCCAGTCATCGACATCATTCCCGGCCGTCCATACTTCGGTCAGCCGGTTTTTTCCCTGGGCAAATTCGGTCAACCGGGATGGACGATGGGCGCAGTAAAATCCCTGCGATAAGTTGCCTGTTCCGATCACGGCCGATTCCAGGTCGTCTTTGTTGATCATGCTTCCTGCGGCACTCCAGCCCCAATAACCTTGGGTGCCGAGTCCGTCGAAATCGAGGATGACCCCTGCTTTGAAGTTGAAATAGGCGGGCGAATAAGCACCTCCGTTGGCACATTCCACAAACAGCGACCCGCTCTCGGTGAGATTGTCCGGCATAGCGACCTGGATGTATTTGCCTTCCTCGTCGGATACGATGCCGTCGGTAACGACCACGTTTCCGGGAAAGACCACTTTGGTTGTTTCGCTTAAGCCCGTCCCGTAAATGGTAATGGTTTCACCGGGCAATGGCAAAGTGTGCGAAATGCGGGTAATGGTCGGGGCCGCGTCACGTATGGCAAACGAATAAACAAGCTCCGTACCGCTTTTGACAAAATGGATGGTGTTTCGTTCCTCCGGATCGGCATCGATAACAGGGGTTTCTTTATCGACTTGTAACAGCATTGAATTGCCGGACACATAAACCGGGTTGAAATAATTATTGTGCCCATTGACGTAAATTCTTTTCATGCCTTTGAATCCTGAGCCTTCGATTCTCATGACTTGCCCTTTACGGATAAAAGTAACCTCTCGGTCGGGAACGGACGAATCGGCGTCTTCGAGATAGACTGCGGTGACCACGATAGGGGTACTGTCCGAACTATCATCATCGTTCTCACAAGCGGTAAATCCGACCGATAACAGCATAATTCCGAGTACCAGCCATATGTTATATCGTAATTTCATAGTATGTAGCATATTGGGATTATTCAAACAAATTAATTCTCTCCTCCGTGAAGCTGTACGCGACCGGGGGCTCTCTTAGCAACGGGTTTTGTACCAGTTCCGATTCGGGATAGGGGAGCAATAACGAATTGGCCGTGGCGGTGGCCACTTGCTGGGCCGTGTTTTTATCGCCCGGTTCGTATTTGCTTGTGCTTGACGAATACTCGTAACTAACCGCCCGTTCTTGTGTCTCGTTTACGTAGTTGAGTACCTCTTGTTGACGGTAATAGGCACGGCGAACCAAATCGTACCAGTATTGTCCTTCCATGGACAATTCAACACGGCGTTCGTATCGTATGTCTTCATAGGTAATGGATGTCTTTTCGTCCATTTTGGCACGGCGGCGTACGTTGTTGAAATATTCCAGTGCGGTTGCGTCGGAAGTGGATGGGTTGTTGCCCAATATGGCTTCGGCATAAATGAGATAAACTTCGGCCAGACGTAACATCTGGGTATTGAGGCCCGAATTCATCCGTGCCGATACGCCGTCGGTGTCTTTGCTTGAACCCGATACGCCCTTTTTTACGTTACAACGGTCGGTTACTTCGTAAAGGTATCCGCCCGCAGCTTTGGCCAGTTCCGGGTACCGGGCTCCATAGGTGCAAAACGTGGCGTGCAGGCGTATCGAATCGCTTGTGTTATATTCCCGTATCATATCCCACGATGCAAATGTGTAGTATCCCCAGGCGGCATCGTTACCGGTAATTTCGGAATTCCATGCATAATAAGCCTGTTGGGTGTTAATGATGCCGTACTCGGTTGTTCCCCCGACCCATTGAAGGGAAAACAGAGATTCCGGATCGTTGTTCCCGGCAATGGTGAACAGGTTGCCGTATTGGGTATTGAGTCCCAGGCCGCTTTCTTCACATACTTTTTTTGCCGCTTTGCGGGCCAGTTCAAGATATTCGGTATCGCGTACGCCACCGTTGCGATCACTTACATTATGCAGACCGGCATATGACAAATACACCCGTGCCAACATCCCGTAAGCACTCCATTGCGTCAATCGTCCCTTTTGTGATACGGATACGGGAAGATGCTTGGCCGCAAATTCAAGGTCGCGGATGGCAAACTCGAACACATCGTTCCTCGGATTGGTATTGACAATGGGGTTGTTGACCAACACACTGTTGTCCTCTATCAAAATCACGTCGCCCCAAAGCGATGCCAGATACCAGTATGCGGTCCCGCGCATAAAGCGTGCTTCGGCAATGGCTTCGTTCATTTGTGCTTCGGTTATGTTGCTGGTCGAATACTTTTTGATATTGTTGATGGTGTTGTTCGATTGCCCCACCACGTTGTACAACGACGCCCAAGCCGATACCAGCGGGCCTGTCAGCGAAGTTTCGGTAAAATTGGTGAACGGATAAATGTAATCGGAGTACGGAGCAAAAAGGTTGTTGGAACGGCCATCGCCCAGGGCGTAATAAAATTTGTCGTTGAAGTCAAACCATACTTTGCTGTACAGGCCTGCTGTGGCGGCTTTTAGTTCGCTTTCGCTGGTAAAATAGTTGTCGAGCGTGATCCTGTCGTTGGGCTTGCTGTCCAGAAAATCCTCGCTACATCCGGCTATGCCAAGCATGACGGCCGATGCCATCACCAATATTGTTTTATTGAGTTTCATTGCTAAATACATTTTAATGGATTAGAAGGTAAGGTTTATCCCGAACGTATAAATGCGGGGCGAGGGATAACGTGCGTTATCGATGCCCGTCAACAATGCATCCTGGTTCAACGAACCAACTTCAGGATCGTAGCCCGAGTATTTGGTGAACGTGTACACATTTTGCAGGTTGGTATAAAGCCGTACATTGTCAAGGCCTACCTTGCCGGACCATTTTGCGGGAAGCGTGTAGCTCAACGAAATATTTTGGATACGCAGGAAGGAACCGTCCTCCACATAACGGTCGCTCATACGGTTGTTGTTGTTCGACGATGAGGCCGATAGGCGGTACATGTCGTTGTCGCCTCCTGTGATGTGCATGTTGCGGAAATCGACAGGGCCGTCAGGATCTATTTTTTCCACACGTGCGTAACGTATGGCTTCTTTCAGCAAATTATGGTTTTCACGTGGGTTTTCGAGCCAGCGGCGTTGGTAGTTGATGACATCGTTGCCGTACGATCCGTTCAGTAGTATTGTCAGATCAATATTCTTGTACGAAAATGTGTTACCGATACCATAAGTAAACTTGGGTTCGGGGTTGCCGATAAAGGTTCGGTCCGATTCGGTGATTTCTCCATCACCGTTAATATCCTTGAATATGTAATCACCTATCCATGTGCCGGTTTCGCTAATGGACAATCCTTTCGGTCGTGCGACTTCCTTGATATTGCCCTCTTCGTCTTTATAAAAGAAGTCGGTTGCCGTATTGAAACGCCCGATGACTTTGTAGCCATAGAACATGCCAATTGGATTGCCCACGGACGTGCGGGTAACGATGGTGGTTTCCGAGCCTTCCTGGATGGTTTTGTCCAGCGTGCTTGTCTGGGTATCAAGTTTCAGCACTTTGCTCCGGTTGAGCGAAAATACCAGATTGGTGCGCCATTGGAAGTTCCTTTTGTCGTAGTTTACCGTATTCAATGTCAATTCAATCCCTTTGTTCTCCAACGAGCCAATGTTGGCCCACGGGGGAGTGGTCGATCCTTGTCCTGTCGAGCCGACGTAGGCGGGTAAAGGCAGGCGCAGCAGCAGGTCTTTGGTTTTTTTGTAATAAATATCGCCGATGAACTCAATCCTGTTCCTGAACAAGTTCACGTCCAGCCCCACGTTGCTTGAATAAGTCGTTTCCCATCTCAGTTTCGGGTTGGCCGTATTCCCGCTGAGCTGACCTGTGCCCCATACGGTTGTGACGGCGGCCATGGTCGATGTATACGCGTAATCCTCGACGTTTTGGTTACCCACGGCGCCCCATCCCAAACGCAGCTTTAGGTTATTGACCACCTCGTGGTCTTTCATAAACGATTCATTGGATATTTTCCATGCCAATGCGGCGGACGGAAAGGTTCCCCAACGGTTTCCCTCGGCGAATTTCGACGACCCGTCATGACGCAAGGTCGCGGTCAATAGATATCTGTCGTCGAACGAGTAGAATATACGTCCGAAATACGATAGGATGGAATTCTCGCTGCTTTGCCCATTTGCCCTTGCCGTCGTGCCGTCACCGGCATTAAGGTCGTGTGCCATGTTGTTCAGGAAACCGCTACGGTAACCATAAAGGTATTCCCAGCGCGATTCCTGCATTTCCTGGCCAAGCATTAAGTTGACGGAGTGGATGTCGGCAAATACATTGTTATAATTGGCAATATTGCGCCATGTCCAGAATTTGCTGTAGGATTTGGAGCGTTCCGATTCGATGACTTCGTTGGTAATGGCGCCGAACGAGTACGAGGGGTTGAATTTATAGGTGTTGGTAACGCCAAAATCGCTTGATAGCTCAGTTTTGATCGTCAGATTTTTTAATATGGTCGCTTCGGCATATATGTTGCTGCGGATGCCCGTTTTTTCGTTTTCGTTTTCGCGCATCATGGCCAAACCTACCGGATTGGTCTGTACGTACATGTCGGTATCGGGACCGTCAAATGTTCCGTCGGCGTTCCGTACGGCTACATTGGGCGTTTGTTTCATGGCAGTTTTGATTAAGGATTCGTCATCCACCGTCACGTTTTGGTTCGAATTGCTCAACGAAAAATTGATGCCCATCTTCATCCAGGGTTTCACCTTGGCATCCAGGTTACCCCGCAGGTTCAACCGTTCAAACCCCGATCCGATGGCAATACCGTCCTGGTTCAGGTAGCCGGCGCCCAGCGCATAGGTTATGTTTTCGGCCCCACCGGAGACCGAGAGGTTGTGGCTGGTCATTTGGGCCAACTGGAACAATTCGTCCTGCCAATCGGTACCGTTGCCAAGCAGATCGGGACGAACGAAAAAATCGTCGGCGGTGACGATTCCCGCTGCGGTTCTTGCATTTTTATGTTCGGCATATTCACGAAGGTTCAACAAATCCAATTTTTTAGGCATTTGTTGGTACCCGATGTAGCCATCGTAGGATACTTTTGCTTCGCCCGTCTGGCCTCGTTTGGTGGTAATGATAATGACGCCGTTGGCTCCGCGTGCACCGTAAATGGCGGTGGCCGATGCGTCTTTGAGTACGTCCATTGACACAATGTCGGACGGGTTGATGGATGCCAGTGCGTTTTCGCTGCTTGAGTTGGTCGAACCGTCGATCACGATCCCATCAATTACAAAAATGGGCTCGTTCGATGCGTTCAATGAGTTGATCCCCCTGATGCGGATTGAAGAACTACCACCCGGAGTGCCCGAGTTCTGCTGGACCTGAACGCCTGCAGCCCGTCCTTGTAGCACCTGGTCGATTGAAGTCGTTACCGTTTTTTTGATTGCATCGCTCGATACCGATACCATGGACCCGGTCAGATCGGTACGTTTCATTTGTCCGTAACCAACTACCACCACCTCGTCGAGGCCTAAATTGTCCTCCTGCATGGTTACGTTAATGCTTCTTTGTGTACCTATCACGATTTCCTGGGGAATGAAACCGATAAACGAAAACACCAGGGTTGCCGATGGGGAGGGGGCCTCAATCTCGTATGTCCCGTTTACATTGGTAACGGTTCCGGAGGATGTACCTTTTACCACAATCGATACGCCTGGTAGTGGCTCGCCGGTTTTGTCCTTTACACTTCCTGTTACCCTTATTTGCTGGGCCAGTGCCGTGAGGTGTACCGACAAAAGGAGGCAAAATACCATAAATGCTCCTTTTCTTAACCTTCTGATTTTTCTCATAGATGAATTAATTTAGAATATAGTTTCCATTTAATGTTAATGCCATTGTTGTGCGGACCTGTTAATTTGTGCTAATCCAAAGGTATGTGGTGTGAATATTTGTTAATCGGCTTAATGTAACAGAAGCATGTCGAATTTGTAACATGGGCCTGTCGAATGCTTGTAATGCGGAAACATTTACTTGCAATTCTGTAACACACACTGCATATATATTTGTAATACAGAAATATAACGATTAAAGGAGAGATGGCGTTTGTGGGCGCAGGACAAGTGGAAGGCTATGGAAATGCCGATAAATGAAGAAGCGGCGAAGGGCACTTTGCGTGACGAAGGCGAAGAAAGAAAAAAGTAAAAAAAAACCCTTCCGGATTCCGGAAGGGTTTGGTATGCAGGGCTTAAATAATTAAGCTTTGTCTACCGAATACATGTGTTGGATCAATTCCACGACTTTTGTGGAATAACCCATTTCGTTATCGTACCAGCTAACTACTTTAACGAAATTGTCGTTCAAAGAAATACCAGCTTCGGCATCGAAAATAGAAGTGCGGGTGTCACCGATGAAATCATTGGAAACAACAGCATCTTCGGTGTAACCAAGCACGCCTTTCAATTCGCCTTGAGAAGCTTCTTTCATGGCAGCGCAGATTTCTTTGTAAGAAGCGCCTTTGGCCAAACGGCAAGTCAAGTCAACTACCGATACGTCAGGAGTCGGAACACGGAATGCCATACCGGTCAGTTTCCCGTTTAGCTCAGGGATTACTTTACCTACGGCTTTGGCAGCGCCAGTCGACGAAGGGATGATGTTTTGTCCGGCACCACGACCGCCGCGCCAGTCTTTCATGGAAGGACCATCGACGGTTTTTTGGGTCGCGGTAGTTGCATGTACGGTGGTCATCAAACCTTCAACGATACCGAACTTGTCGTTCAATACTTTGGCGATGGGGGCCAAACAGTTGGTGGTACAAGAAGCGTTTGATACGAAATTCATCTCTTTGGTGTATTTTTTATGGTTTACACCAACTACGAACATTGGGGTGTCGTCTTTTGAAGGAGCCGACATGATCACCTTTTTAGCACCAGCTTCGATGTGACCTTTTGCCTTTTCTTTTTCAAGGAACAAACCGGTTGATTCAACAACATACTCGGCACCAATCTCGTTCCATTTCAGTTCAGCAGGGTTTTTGATGGCCGTAACACGGATAGTTTTGCCGTTAACCACCAGTTTACCGTCTTTTACTTCAACAGTGCCTTTAAAAGCACCGTGAGTAGAATCATACTTCAACATGTAAGCCATGTAATCAACGTCGATAAGGTCGTTAATCGCAACGACTTCAACGTTGTTGAAATTTTGTGCTGCACGGAACACCAAACGGCCGATACGGCCAAAACCATTAATACCAATCTTGATTGTTGACATTTTATCGCTTTTTAAAAAGTTAAATTGATAGGGGTCTTTTAAAATGCGTGTCAAAAGTAGAAAATCATCATCATATCATCAAGAATAATCAATTTATTTTAACAAACATTAATGCGGGTTTAGCCCGTAAAACGGGGTCATTAATTGGTATTTACGCACAAAAAAAGCGGTCCCCTCGGAAACCGCTCGTGCTTTTGCCATTATACAAAGCCTAAGCTCTTTGAACGGACTGTTCTGTTTGGGCTTTGCCGTATGCTGGACAGTCCTGTGTCGATTTGCAAGACACGGTACCTAGTGCCATGACAAAAACAACTGCGGCTAAAATCATGAATTTTTTCATAACGGTCGATCTATTAATTTATTCTTTACCTTCTTACGGCACAAATTTAATAACCCTTTTTATTCCAACGGTCTTGTCAACTTTAGAATTGCGTAAAATTAATCGAAAACACAAAATCAACAAACACTGTCGGGCAATTTCTCAAATTCAAACGAATTTCTTGGATTTTAGTTTGCCTGACCGGGCTGCAATATGATGAAGTTGGCATATATTTGGATAAATACTCCCATTTATACGACCAGAATATGGTTCTGAAAATTCTTTTGGGCATTACCATCGTTTTGCATTTAGTGGCCGTTTCGATAGCCATGAGGCTGACCCGGATGACCAAGTTTAACCTTTCGTGGATGCTTATTTCGGCGGCTTTGGTATTTATGGCCGTTAGGCATTTTCTAGAAATGGTACCATTGGTTACCGGTATCGGCATCGATAACTTTAAAACATTGTTTGTGTGGCTGGGCATTGCCACCTCGCTGTTTTTGGCGGTAGGGGTGTTTCTTATCGGAAAAATATTCAGGTACATGCACGATGCGGAACTACGTAAGCGCGACTACGAAAAGCGGTTGCTTACTGCGGTTATAGAGACCGAAGAACGTGAAAGGAAACGTTTTGCCGGCGATTTGCACGACGGGTTGGGGCCGGTGCTTTCATCGATAAAACTGTCGCTCTCCGCTCTTCGTTACGATACTCCCGAAAAGCACAAGGCCGAGGTGTTGGCAAACGTGGATCTGATGGTTAACGAAGCCATCCGTAATATCAGAGAGATATCCGATAACTTAAGTCCCCATGTATTGACGAATTTTGGCATTGAAAAAGCCCTCAAGAATTTTATCCATAAAATCCAAATCGCAGGAAAATTCAACATCGAGTATGATTTTGCCATAGAGGGGAAACGTTTTGCCCCGAACATTGAGGCGGTGGTGTACCGTGTTGCGTGCGAATTGGTCAATAATACCTACAAGCATTCGGGGGCCACCCATGCCAAATGTGCTATTTATTTGGAAGACGGGGCATTGGTCCTGGCTTATCAGGACAACGGCAAAGGTTTTGAAGCGGGGATATCCATCGAAAAAAACGATTTTTCGGGAATCGGTGTTTACAATATATTTTCACGGGTAGAATCGTTAAAGGGAATGGTCCGGTTTGATGAAAAACGTGAAAAGGGTATTTTTGTCACCATACAAATTCCGGTGAATGATGTCTGATAAGCTCACGGTCATACTTGTAGACGACCATATCCTGTTTCGTAACGGCTTTAAGTTGTTGTTGCAAAATCTGCCTGACATTGACGTGGTCGGTGAGGCCGCGAATGGCGAAGAGTTTTTGGACAATCTTTCGGTGCATGATCCCGATTTGGTGTTTTTGGATATCGCTATGCCTGTAATGGATGGGTGTGTGGCAGCCCAAAAGGCATTGGGACGCAGGCCCCATCTTAAAATCATTGCGCTTTCGATGTATGGCGACGAGTCGTACTATTCCCAATTGAACGAAATAGGAGTAAAGGGTTTTTTGCTTAAAAGCAGCGATTTTAAGGAAGTGCAAATGGCCATTGAAAAAGTTGCGGCCGGAGGCACGTACATCTCGCAGGAGATAATGGCCAACATCTTGGTAAGCCAGCGCGAGCGTAAATCTGCAAATTACAGTGCATCGCAATTAAGCGAACGTGAGCAGGAAATATTGAAGGAAGTATGCAATGGACTTTCTACTTCCGAAATTGCCGAAAAATACTGTATCAGCCCTCGTACGGTCGAAAAGCACCGGGGCAATATATTGCTGAAAACCAATTGCAAGAACACGGCCAGCCTGGTACTTTACGCCTATCACAACGGGCTGATCTGAGTAAATCTTGTCCGTTTTGTACGTATTTATACGACCAATGATTTAGGTGTTTTCATCCATTGGTCGGAAAAATACAAAAGATAGTTTTGGTGGCGTTATTGTAAATCTTAAAACGGAGTTTGGTAATGTCCCCAATGTTCAATCATATTCTTATTCCTCTTCTGGTAGGTGTTTTTTTGGCCATTAACATGGGAGCCAGCGGAGTAGCCCCATCGTTCTCGGCCGCGCACGGCGCAAACCTTTTAAAACGTTCCGTCATTCCCGGGTTATTTGGCCTGATGGTGTTTATCGGTGCTTTATTGGCAGGTAAAGCCACTGCCAACACGATGGGGAAAGACTTGATAGATCCCCGGTTGTTGAATTGGGTATTGGTGTCGATCGTCCTTTTGGCCGTTGCCCTATCGTTGCTGATAGCCAATCTGTTGGGAGTGCCCCAATCAACAAGCCAATCGACGGTGCTGGCACTAACGGCACCCGCAATTTATTTGGGACAGTCGGACCATTCAAAATTACTGACCGAAGTTGTCCCGGCCTGGTTCATTACACCGGTGTTGTCGTTCGTGATTTGTTATCTTGTGGGCAAATACATATACAACCCCATACGCAGGAAAGGCTACTTTACGTACGGCAACCTGTCACAGCATCCTGTCGTTAAGGGGATTATTATTGTCATGTCACTTTATGTTGCGTTCAGTATCGGATCAAGCAACGTGGCCAATGCGGCCGGCCCTATTGCTTCGATGATGGTCAACGAATTGAACTTACCTGCCGAAGGAAACGGATTCCTGACCATGATGATTTTGTCCACATTGCTTATAGCGCCCAATTTTGCCATTGGGGCATCGGTAATGGGCAACAAAGTGCTTAACAACACAGGTAAAGGGCTTTTTCTTTTTGGCCCTTTTGAAGCCATTGTTATTTCGTTTATCACGGCGTCTCTTTTATTGGTCGCTTCGGTTACCAAAGGAATTCCCACATCGTTGGTCCAACTTAACGCGGGGGCCATTATAGGTATTGGTGTGGCGAGGCTTGGTGCAAAGAACATTTTCAGAAAAACATCGGTCAATAAATTCTTTGTGGTGTGGGCCGTGGCCCCTGTGGTCGCTTTTGCCGTGTCGTTGGGATTGACGTTTTGGGCTGATAAAATGGGGTGGCTGTTTATGCAATGATGGATTAATTGAGCCTGGGACTAACATATATTTTACCGAACCCGCCCATATTGCCTCCAAACCAGGGCCTCTAAAAACCAAATCTGCCCACATTTTAGGTGTTTCGGGTTTGTTTGGCGTAAGCCGGTCTTGTTTTTCTATACCCCGGTTTGCGTTTGGGGCACCCTGACTTACCTCTAAGGAACCTCCATTTTATCCGGATGTAAGCTGACCTTATTTTTTGTACCCTTACTTACGCTTTAGGTACCTGCCTGGTCAATTGGGCGAGAAACAGAGATTGCCAACTTTGCTGTTTGGCGATGGTTCAGTCGAGGCAAGATCCTTTCCCTTTTGTGTTTCTATAGACTTACCGGATAAGGTAGGCCTTTACATAGAATTACTGTTGTCTGGCTTTATCGGGAAATGGCTTGACTGTTGTTTCCTGCAACGTCCAATTGAATCTGTCCGGACGTTTTTAAGCACAACAAGCCCCGGTCTCTGCATGTAAAGGAGTTCCTGCGGGAACATTTGGAAAAGGGGATGTAGCTAATTATGTAAAGCAAAAAAGAAACAAAGAAGATGTCCGAAAAACAATTGTTTTCACTAAAACATGGGAGATGGCCGCGGGTTACCATGAAGCTTTTCGCATTTCCCTGACTCAGTAAAAGTGTTTAACTATCGGTTTTGGGACAACTTCTTTTATCGGGATAGATTGTTTTTTCGGGTTATCGTTTACGGCTGGTAGTGCCAACTTCCATCAATTCGGCCAGTTTTTTAAAAATGTCGATGTTTTGGTAAACACCCGCAAATTTCTCGGCGCCTGCCCCGTAAGCAAAAACCGGCACCATCTCGGCAGTATGGTCGGGACTGTTAAAAGATGCTTTCACCTGACCGTTGGGGATATTGCCTCCCACCAGCGACATACCGCCCGTTTCGTGGTCGGCGGTGACAATCACCAGCGTATTTTTGTCGTTGGCCGCAAATTCCAATGCTTTGCCGACCGCAATGTCGAAATCGAGCATTTCGCCAACAACGTAAGCTGCATCGTTTTGGTGCCCGCCCCAATCGATTTGTGAACCTTCTACCATCAGGAAAAACCCTTTTTTGTTGTTTTTCAGTACCTCTATTGCTTTAGTGGTCGCCTGGGGCAGCATGTCGCCGCGTTCTGTCGATTTCCCATTGTGCTCGTCAGCGGTCAATACGGCCATTCTAGAGGTGTTGGTGCTTGCTACGTCTTTCAGCGAATAGGCCACTTTATAACCCTTTTTCTTCAGTTCTTCGCTGAGGTTACGCCCATCGGCGCGTTGTTCGAAATGTTTACGTCCCCCGCCGATAAACACATCTATATCGGTTTGCAAAAAATCAAGCGCAATGTCTTCATAGCTTCCCCTGCTTGCCACATGGGCGATAAACGACGCGGGAGTGGCGTGCGTGATGGACGATGTCGATACCAGACCAGTGGCCAACCCTTTGTTTTCTGACAAATGGAGAATGCTTTGTACCGGTTTTCCATTGGCATCCATGCCGATGGTGCCGTTGGTGGTTTTCACTCCGGCCGCAAGCGCAGTTCCTCCGGCCGCCGAATCGGTGATGTAGTTGTTGGCGCTGTAAGTAATGGAAAAGCCGACGTATGGCATTTGGAACACGTTGAGGTTTCCTTTGTTGGCGGTGTACCCGGAGTAAAGGTGTGCAACGCCCATGCCGTCACCGATCAAAAAGATTACTCTTTTTGGCTTGGCCGCAAACCTCTTTGCATTGTCGATCGCCACGGCCTTGTGCGTTTCCACATTGGTGTATTCGCTAACAGGGTGGTTGGTTTTATAATTCTCCTGGGCAAACAAGCCTGTTGCGATAAACAACGCGGCAATAACTGTAAGGAATTTCATTTTCAGCCTTGTTTTTATGTGGTAAATTAGTAAATATCGTTTTTGCTTATTTTGTTCTAAAACAGGTGAGCCGTGAAAATGGTTGCAAAAAGCCTAACTTTGCTTTTAATGCGACAAATATAGTAGGTCATCAACAAAACCAATATGACGAAATCGTTATCTAATCGAAAAGGAAAAAACACTTTTCTGCGCTGTGCCGTTTGGGGGGTGCTGCTACACACGTGCAGTCTGCTTGGTGCCCAAAGTTACTGGATAAACCAGAACCATCAGTTTTTTAACTCAGAAAAACTTATTTACCAGCCCAACACGAATTTCCATACGGCCATACGTAATTACGAAATGCGTCAGTCGGAGGAACTTTTCGATATGGATTCGTTGCTTTATGCCGGTATTAAGACGTGGGGGGGGAAACAACATATCGTCAGGCGTTTTGTCAACGACAATCTATTGCGTTGGAAAACCGATGATTACGACGTATCTATCAATCCGCTTTTCGATTTTGAATTGGGAAAGGAAAGTCAGGAAGGCAAAAATACCTACGTGAATACACGTGGGGCCATGGTGAACGGGACAATTGGTAAGCGCTTTGCCTTTTATGCCGACTTTTATGAGAACCAGTCCAAATTTCCCAATTACTTGCGGCAGATTGTCATAGATAACCAGATTGTTCCGGGACAAGGCAAGGCCAAACGTCAAAATTATGACCAAACAAGCGAGGTGTTCGATTATTCGTCGGCGTCGGGCTACGTATCGTTCGATGCGGGTAAGCATTTCAATCTTCAGCTGGGGCATGGGAAAAATTTTATCGGCGATGGATACCGCTCCATGCTTCTTTCCGATGTGGCGTCCAATTATCCATATTTTAAGATCAACACCTCTTTTGGAAAAATCAAATACATGGCCATGTGGGCCTCCATGTCACATATTGTCAAAAACAATTCGAACGACTACCGGTATCCCGTTAAATACGGGGCTTTCCATTTCCTGGACTGGAATCTGGGCAAGAGACTTAGCCTTGGTATGTTCGAAGCCGTGATATGGGCCGATTATGACGAGCGTGGCGTGAAGCGCGGGTTTGAGCTGGAATACGCCAATCCGTTTGTGTTTCTCCGTCCGGTGGAATACGGCATCGGGTCGCCCGATAATATGCTTCTGGGGCTGAATGCGAAGTATGTAATGGCCCAATGGGTAACTGTATACGGCCAGTTTATGTTCGATGAATTTAAGCTGGACGAGCTGACTTCGGACAATGATTGGTGGGCCAACAAATATGCGTTCCAGATAGGGGTGAAAACGTTCGATCTCTTTGGCATCGAGAACCTGAGGGTACAGGCCGAATACAACCAGGCACGTCCGTACATGTATTCGCACAGTGATTCCATCAGCAGCTACGGACACTACAATCAACCTTTGGCACATCCGCTAGGTGGCAATTTTAAGGAAGGACTGGTCATCGTAAATTACCGGTGCAAACGGATCTATTTACGATTACAGGCGGTGAAGGCCATGTACGGCAAAGATGTTGACGATGGTTCATATGGAAAAGACATCTTTAAATCAAACAATTCACGGATCAATGATTACGGCAATGTCATCGGCCAGGGACTTAAAACCGATTTGGAATTTGCCGATGCCTCGGCCTCGTACCTTGTGAATCCGCGAAACAATTTCAATTTTACCGTGGGTTTTCGCTACCGTAACGAGAAAAACGACCAGGAAACGCTCACCTCTAAATTTGTTTATGTGGGGATTCGCACCTCGTTAAGGAACTTGTACTACGATTTTTGATGAAACCATTTTCCGGCATGGAAGTGTGTGATTTAATTATATTGAACAATGTAGATGCCCCTGTATTGCGAATAAAATCCTTCATGGATTTTGAGGGGGTATAAACTTGGTTGTTTGTGGGATCGTGCATGGCCACAAATTGTTATTACATGGCCAGAACCCCAAAGACACAAAAGTTTATTCTCCACGAACTCATGGTGAAATTTGAAAAAATTTCATTCCTTTGCCGGGTAATTCATCATTTTAAATAACAGCTTAAAACGACACACAAAAAATGGGTAAAGTTTTGGTTATTGGTGCCGGCGGTGTAGGAACCGTCGTGGTCCACAAAATGGCAGCGTTGCCTGAAGTTTTTACCGACATCATGCTTGCCAGCCGAAACAAAAGCAAATGTGACGCCATTGCCGAAAAGATCGGCGGCGGTCGCGTAAAGACTGCTCAGGTGGATGCCGATAACGTGCCAGAACTGGTGGCACTTATCAACAGTTTTAAACCCGACTTGGTGGTGAACGTGGCATTGCCATATCAGGATCTCACTATCATGGATGCCTGTCTCGAAACAGGTGTTTCGTATTTGGATACCGCCAATTACGAACCCAAAGAAGAGGCGAAGTTTGAATACAAGTGGCAATGGGCCTATGCCGACCGTTTTAAACAAGCCGGTATCACTGCCATTCTGGGATGCGGTTTCGATCCCGGCGTGACCAGTGTGTACACTGCCTATGCAGCCAAGCACCATTTTGACGAAATCCAATACCTTGATGTCGTGGATTGTAATGCCGGTGACCACGGCAAGGCATTTGCCACCAATTTTAATCCGGAGATCAACATTCGCGAGGTGACCCAAAAAGGCAAATATTGGGAAAATGGGCAATGGGCTTACACCGAACCTCACGAAATACATAAGCCGCTCAACTATCCTGAGATAGGGCCTAAAGAATCGTATCTTATTTACCACGAAGAACTCGAATCGTTGGTGAAGAATTTTCCAACCTTGAAACGCGCCCGTTTTTGGATGACTTTTGGGCAAGAGTACCTGACGCACCTTCGCGTGATCCAGAACATCGGGATGGCCGGTATTGAGCCGATTGTATACAATGGAGTGGAAATCGTGCCTATACAGTTTCTGAAAGCCGTGTTGCCAAATCCCGGTGATTTGGGTGAAAATTACAAAGGCTGGACGTCCATCGGTTGCCGTATTAAGGGACTGAAGGACGGAAAAGAAAAAACTTACTACGTGTACAACAATTGCAACCACGAGGTGGCTTACCACGAAACCGGCACACAGGCGGTCAGCTATACCACCGGTGTGCCTGCCATGATCGGGGCCATGATGTACCTTAAGGGATTGTGGAAGAAACCTGGCGTTTATAACGTGGAAGAATTTAATCCCGATCCGTTCATGGATGAACTCAACAAGCATGGTCTACCTTGGGTGGAATTGCACAACGTGGATCTGGAATTATAGGTTTTCCAATGTGTCCTGCTGTAAATAGTTAAAAATGAAAGCCATCCTTTAAGGTGGCTTTTTGTTTGAATAAATCGACTAAAAATATAGTCAAAAAAGCAAAGAATAATTTTGTGACTAAAAATATAGTCGTATATTTGTATGGAAGGATTGATAAAAAATACATTGACATGCAACTGACAAAAGCAGAAGAACAAGTCATGCAGATTCTATGGGAAATGGGAGAAGGAGTGGTGCGCGACATCCGCGAAAGGTTTACCGATCCCAAACCTGCCCGTAACACGGTATCGACCGTGGTAAGGATTCTTGAAGGCAAAGGGTTTGTAGGACATAAATCGTATGGCAACGTACACGTTTATTTCCCGTTGGTCTCTAAAAACGACTATTCGAAAAACCAGCTCTTTGGACTGATGCGGAATTATTTCAACAATTCATTCCCTGCTATGGCTTCGTTTTTTGCACGCGAAAAAGACCTTTCCATCGAAGAATTGGAGCAACTGATGGAGGAAACAAAAAAGGAACTGTCGCAAAATGGCGGCAAGGCGTAGTTGGATCATCTAAACGATATGAAATGGAAACTTTTGCGTCGTATTTGTTCAAATCAACCGTTTGGCTCACCTGTTTTGCTTTGGTTTACCATTTGGTTCTCCGTAACGAACGTTTTTTTGTCCCAATCAGGGGTTTTCTTTTGGGAGGCTTGCTCGCGTCGTTGCTTTTTCCTCTTCTTACGGTACGTTACGTGGTAAATGTGCCCATTGATCCTTCCGGTCAGCACAATGTCGTGTTGGTTGGGCAACCTGTAGCGACCGTTGCCGGCGCACACGGATGGGAACAGTGGCTATGGGCGGTTTATTGTGCGGGCGTACTGGTATTTATGGTGCGTTTGTTATGGCAGATCGCCAAGGTCGTACGCGTTATTCATCAGGCCGAAACCCAGGCCGATGGGGCGATGAGCGTCGTATCGACGAATGCTTACAGGGCTTCGTTCACGTTTTTTTCCTACGTTTTTATCAATCCTTCACTTTCCGAGATCGAACGCAGGGAAATCATCAAGCACGAAGCCTCGCATGTCGGACAACGCCACTGGGTCGATCTGATACTGGCCGAAACGGTTCTGTTGCTACAGTGGTTTAACCCGGTGGCATGGCTTTACGGTCGTTACATCAGGCAAAACCATGAATTTTTGGCTGACAGGAGCGTGCTTGATAAAGCAACCGAGCCTGCTGTGTACAAAGCGGTATTGCTAAATCAGGTCATGGGTGGCGAGGCGGTCCGGATTGGCCATTTGTTTAATTATTCACTCAACAAAAAGCGGTTTAAAATGATGACACATACAATAGAGCCTTCGTGGCGCAAGTTTAGGTTATTATGGGCAGTGCCTGCAATGGCATTGGTATTTTATGCATTTGCCGTACCCGAATACAAGCAAGAAGTAACATTCCGGTACAACGCAGAAGCGTCCGATAGCACGAAACAGGAAAACGTGGCCATTCCAGTTCGTCCCTTTGATGGGAAAAATATATTGGTCTTGTTGGACGGCAAAGAAATTGACATGGAGACCATGAAGAAGTTGGATCCAAATTCCATTCAGGAAATCTCAGTCCTCAAAGATAAATCTAAGCTAGAGGAGTATGGTAGCAAGGCCGGGGACGGCGTTATCCTGATTACGTCCAAAAAAGAGTCAGAGCAAAGCCCGTATGGGGCTAATCTGGATGGAGTGGTGGTGGTCGGGTATACCTCGGCCGACCTAAATGGTAAGTCAGCAGATGCTAAGCAGACAGAGCAACAGACCTACCAAACCGTTGACCAAATGCCCGAATACCCTGGTGGCACGGATGCATTGATAAAATTCATTGCATCTGAATTGAAATATCCCGTGGAAGCACAAAAGAGAGGGATACAAGGAAAGGTGTTCGTAAAGTTTGTCGTTGCGAAAACGGGCAAAGTCATAAATGTCCAGGTGATAAGGGGCCTGTCGCCCACACTTGATGAAGAGGCGTTAAGGGTTGTGAAAATGATGCCCGATTGGAAGCCGGGAGTGCACCAGGGCAAAAAAGTTGATGTGGATTATACCCTGCCCATTACGTTTGCTTTGCGTAAATAGGATTACGATGTGCGGGATAGTAAGGCCACAGGATTTAATCTTTGTGGCCTTACTATTTCGTATCCCAAAAAAACAATCCCCATTTTTGGTTGTTTTACATCAAGTTTGTCCGATTGCTTGAAATGTAGTGTTTTTCAAACAACGGCCTGTCGGTTTGGGCGTGCAAGATGTTGCCGATTACGTCCACGGCCTTGTGTTTATTGGGCAAAAATCCCTATTTTTGGCCACTGCAGTAAATAACTGACATAAATCATAGTTCACCATGGCTTTTGACATCGAGATGATCCAGCGGGTGTATGCCCAGCTTGGCAAAAAGGTGGAACAGACCCGAACATCGTTGGGGCGTCCGCTTACACTGACGGAAAAGATCCTTTATGCCCACTTGGCCGGCGAAGCACCTTCTGTGCCTTATGAACGGGGCAGATCGTACGTCGACTTCAACCCCGACCGTGTAGCTATGCAGGATGCCACGGCGCAAATGGCATTGTTGCAGTTCATGCATGCGGGAAAGGCCACGGCTGCGGTTCCTTCAACGGTTCACGCCGACCACCTTATCCAGGCCAGAATAGGTGCCAGTGATGATTTGAAGACGGCAAAGGATTCGAACAAAGAAGTTTACGATTTTCTTAGCTCGGTGTGCAACAAATATGGCATTGGTTTTTGGAAACCCGGTGCGGGCATTATCCACCAAGTGGTTCTTGAGAATTATGCGTTTCCCGGTGGCATGATGATCGGTACCGATTCGCACACCGTGAATGCGGGCGGTCTGGGCATGATTGCCATTGGTGTAGGCGGTGCCGACGCCGTGGATGTGATGGCCGGCATGCCATGGGAGCTAAAATTTCCCAAAATGATAGGGGTGAAACTGACCGGTAAGTTGAATGGTTGGACTGCCCCTAAGGATATTATCCTGAAGGTAGCCGGAATCCTTACCGTGAAAGGCGGTACGGGTGCAGTGGTGGAGTATTTTGGTGAAGGGGCCAAATCCATCTCCTGTACGGGGAAAGGGACCATTTGTAACATGGGCGCCGAAATCGGGGCTACCACATCGACGTTTGGGTACGATGAATCGATGGAGCGTTACCTCCGCTCGACAAACCGTCACGACGTGGCCGATGCCGCCAATGCCGTCAGGCACCATCTGACGGCTGACCCAGAGGTGTATGCGGACCCCGAAAAATATTTCGATCAACTGATAGAGATTGACCTTAATACATTGGAACCCCATTTGAACGGGCCGTTTACGCCCGATTTGGCTACCCCGATTTCAAAAGTGGCCGAAGAGGCCAAAAAGAACGGTTGGCCCCTGAAAGTTGAGGTTGGCTTGATCGGCTCTTGCACCAATTCGTCGTACGAGGACATTGCCCGTTCGGCCAGCATTGCCAAGCAGGCGGTCGATAAGAAGTTGCAGACCCATGGCGAATTTACCATCACGCCGGGTTCGGAGCAGGTGCGATATACCATTGAACGTGATGGGTTTATCGATATTTTCGATAAAATTGGCGGCAAAGTATTTGCCAATGCCTGCGGCCCTTGCATCGGCATGTGGGCCCGTATGGGTGCTGAAAAACAGGAAAAAAATACCATTGTACACTCGTTTAACCGCAACTTTGCCAAACGTGCCGATGGCAACCCTAATACTTTTGCTTTTGTAGCATCGCCCGAAGTCGTAACAGCTTTGGCCATTGCCGGGACATTGGATTTTAACCCATTGACCGATACTTTGGTGAATGCCGATGGTGTGGCCGTGAAACTCGATGCCCCATCGGGTGATGAATTGCCTACCAAAGGGTTCGACGTGGAAGACAACGGCTATCAAGCTCCATCTGCCGACGGGTCGAAAGTAGAAGTGGTTGTAAGCCCTACCAGCGATCGCCTGCAATTGTTAGACCCATTCCAACCTTGGAACGGGAAAAACATTGCCGGTGCCAAACTGCTCATCAAAGCCAAAGGAAAATGTACCACCGACCATATTTCGATGGCAGGCCCATGGCTGAAATACCGCGGACATCTCGACAACATCAGTAACAACATGTTGATTGGCGCCGTCAATGCTTTTAACGGTGAAACCAATAACGTGAAAAACCAACTTAACGGTCAACATGGCGAAGTGCCGGTCGTACAACGTGCTTATAAAACGGCAGGTATTGATTCGATTGTAGTGGGCGACCAGAATTACGGCGAAGGATCAAGCCGCGAGCACGCTGCCATGGAACCCCGACATTTGGGTGTGAAGGCTGTATTGGTGAAAAGTTTTGCCCGTATCCACGAAACCAATTTAAAAAAGCAGGGAATGTTGGCGTTAACCTTTGCAAATGAGACTGATTACAATAAAATCCAGGAAGACGATATTATCGATTTGCTGGATTTGGTTGAGTTTGCGCCGGGAAAGCCGTTGACGCTCCAATTGACCCATATTGATGGGAACAAAGAAAATATTTTGGCTAACCACACTTATAACCAGCAACAGATAGAGTGGTTTAAAGCAGGATCGGCATTAAACCTGATAAAGTTGCAGGAGGATAAATGATTCATGATTTCTTAACAAAAGCCAAATATCCGGTTAAGATTGGATAGGTATGTTTGTATCAAATAAAATTGAAAAGGTTATCGACTGTTTTGTGGATTTAGGTAAGCCGTTTCGTTGGATGAATGGCAGTAACCATAAAACGATAACCTTAATTTTTGAAGAATAAAATTCTGCATAAACAGAAAGAGGCTGTTCCGTTATCAGGATACAGCCTCTTTCATTTTCCCAATCTGACTTTTGGGTTATATTTCGTTTTTACTTTTTTGGGCCATTTTATTCTGGTACCAGTAAAAAAATAACAAACTGATCCCCCCAAAAATCAACACCATTGAAGTGTAAGCAATTTCGGGCCTGATGGCAGTACTTTTGGCCAATGCTTCGCCGACCAGCAGTCCGAGTGCCAGGCCTATCATCAACAATCCGTATTTGAACGAGGAGTGGAGTTTCGGTTTTTTATCGGCTTCGTCGAAAATGGAGGCTTCTTTTCCAGCCGCTATCAAAGATAGTCTTTCGGTCTTGCGGGTGCGGAAGTAGGAAATCGAGATGATCGTGGCGTACAATCCTCCCAGGAAAACGATAGGAACTAATTCTATTTCCATGGCTTATGGTTTTAATTGTTTGTTTTTTTCGGCATTGCAATGTGCGATTTGTGCATGAGACGCGATGATATTGATGCCGGTTACAAAAAACCAATAAAAAAATAAGGGAAATATTTTTCACGTTTGTCTTTACTTGATTTGTAACTTTTCACGTTTTCACGGCGTCCTATGCTTGTTGGCCGAATAAGTTAAAATGTTTTCGTGTGAAAGATGCGGACAAGTACATAGTGAAACAAGTGGTGGAAGGCGATGTGGCCGCGTTTGCCACGTTGGTGGATAAATATCAGCACATGGCTTTTACTTTGGCGCTTAGCATCGTAAAACGTCGCGAAGAGGCCGAAGAAGTTGTGCAGGATGCATTTTTTAAAGCCTATCGAAACCTTGTGTCATTTGAAGGCCGGTCTGCCTTTTCTACTTGGTTGTACCAAATTGTGTACCGCACGGCAGTGTCGGCCGGCAGGAACAAGAAACAGGTATTCGTCGACATTGACCTGATGGAAAAGGGCAAATTGGCAGGGGTGGATGCACAAGCAGATAAATCGCTTGAAGACCAAGACAAAAGGGTACTTTTGCAGAATGCCCTTGCCCGGTTGGAAGAAGATGATGCTTTTGTCGTAATTTTGTTTTATTACAAAGAGCTTTCTGTCGACGAAATACAAAAAATCACCGGATTATCGGTTTCCAACATCAAAGTGAAGCTGCATCGGGCCCGAAAACAATTACACAGGCAATTGTCGGTGATGTTGAAAGATGAATTTTATGAATTAAAGTAACCGTGCCATGGACGAGAAGTTAAACAACCATGTGGAGGAACAACGTTTGCGCGAATTGTTCAAATCGTTCGGACCGCAAGAGGCGCCCGCAGGGTTGCAGAAAAAAATCATGCAACGGGTCATGGCCGATTGGGCGGCACAACCGTTGCAAGTTAAAAGAAGCGTGTTCGACTGGAAAAAGCTGTGGTGGGGCCTGGGTGCTCTGCTCTTTGTTGTGTCCTGCGTATGGTACGACATGCAATTGGGCAACGCTTATGTGGAAACTTTAGGACAATCGCTCAGATTAAAGCAGCTGGATTACCTTACCAATGGCATCAGACAGTTGGCGGAATGGTTTCGCTCGGTTCCGACGGTGTTCATTTATGTATCACTGGCGGTAGCCATCCTCCTCGGGCTCGACAACCTGTTGGGCAAGCTGAAAAGCATCTGATGTTATGTGTTATAAAAAAAGTAGCCTGTCTCAAAAATAGGGACAGGCCATTGAAACACCTTTAAATTACTAACCTTAAACCTTACACACATCTTTTTTCAGGTGTTTCTATTTTGGAAACCAGGAGAGTATGAAAAGCAAACTAAAATTACATCACCGTTTTCCTGTTGTCAATACTTTAGGGTTTCTTTTGATCCTACCGGTGAAGGATTTTCATCGGGACTTTTACAAAAAAGGTGGTCCCCTTGCCGACCTCAGATTCTAACGTAATCTCTGCATCAATAAGATGTGCCAGTCTTTTGCAAATGGCCAATCCTAAACCGGCGCCATGTTGCGTGGATGATTTTAGCGTTTGTCCGGCTTGCTTGAACTGGTCAAATATATTTTCCTGGGCCTCCTTGGGAATCCCGCTGCCGGTATCCTTAATGTGGAAAACAATGTAACCGGGATACTGGTTGTAGCTTATCTCTACAAATCCGTCATCGGTAAACTTTATGGCATTGAAAGATATGTTGAGCAGTATCTGGTAGATTTTTAATACATCGGTCAATATGGTTGGTGACGGATCTTCCCGGCTCATCCTGAATTCAATGTGTTTGGTCCTGTCTATTGTTTGTTGCAATGAATCATAAACCTGTTGGATTAATTCGTTGGCATCGATGGAACTGATGGTTACCGAATTTTGGTTGGATTCAAGTTTTGAGAAGCTGATGACATTGTTCAGCAGATTCATTAACGTACGTCCGTTTTGATTGATGATCGACAGATAGTGTTGCCGCTGCTCCCTGGTCAATTCATCATCTTCCAGTAATTCGGAAAAGCCCAGAATGGCATTCATCGGGGTACGTATCTCGTGGCTGAGGCTTAAAAAAAAGGAAGTTTTTTCGGCTTCCGATTTGATGGCAGCATTTCGTTCATTTAGAATAGATCTTTTTGCATAAATAATTACCGGAAGCTCAAGCAAAAAGAAAATCAGTGTGACCTGGAATATATCAAGCGTACGCTGGACGGAGCTTTCATATTTGACAATGGCCGACGGTGCAAAGACCTCCAGTGCGAAGAGAGTCATTACGTTAACAAAAACCACGATAATGGCAGGCAACATTTTTTTTGATGGGATGAAAAAGATGACCATCAGCAGAAGGGCTTGCATGATAATCAGCGTCGAACCGGCACTGCCTTCGGTGTAAATCCATAATCCGTTTAATGCAAGGAATAAGTAAGCGAGAAAGATATTCTGCGATAGTCCTATCTTGTTTTTACGGTAAGCGAGCCAAAACAGGAACAACGAAAGTACCACCCCGATGGCTGCAAAGATATTGACGACGAAAGGGATCCTCAATATGATATTGGTGATTATGGAAACAAAAGAGAGCAGAAAGGTAATGTACAACGAATAGAAATAGAGAAGTTCCTGGATCCCATGTCTTTCGCTCCTGAAAAAGATGAACTTCTTGAGGTAATTCTGATATAATTTCGAAAGTAACTTTTTCGCCATTGTTGAGGATGGTTTAATGTTCTTACGGTTTGTGCATTTTTCAGGTTCTGTGTCAGGTCGTGTTTTTGTAACCTTTCATTCACGGAGCCATTTTTCGGCATAGTACGATAAAGTATTAAATTTGTCAAAATTTTATGAGTTGTGGTATATCCTTTCAATTTTGAAGAGAAAATAAAATTTACCCGTATCAGGGAATTGCTTAAAGAATATTGTGCCAGTCAGATGGGCATTGAGATGGTCGATGGGATGTCGTTTTCGTCCGATTTTGGGGAAGTAACGGCAAAGCTGGAATTGACCAGTGAGCTTTTGTGCATCCTTAGCCAAGCCGATAATCTGCCGACCATTGTGTTTGCCGATGTCCGTGATGCCCTGAAGAAAATCAGGGTGGAAGGGCTGTTCCTCGAAGAAAAGGAACTTTTCGATCTGCGTCGGTCGCTGGCATCTATCCGGGACTTGGTACGTTTTTTGGCATCGAAGAATGTCGATGAATATCCACGCTTAAAACATGAAGCCGAAGGCGTTGAAATGCACCCGTTCATTGTAGACCGTATCGAATGCCATCCTCGACAAGTACGGGAAAATAAAAGATCATGCATCGCCCGAATTGGCCCGGATACGGTCCGATATCCAGTCGCATATGGCCACGGTATCAAAAAAGATGCAGGCTATTTTGCGGCAAGCTAAGACCCAGGGGCTGGTCGATTCGGATGCGGCGGTTTCCATTCGCGACGGTCGGGCTGTTATTCCCGTGCCTTCGCCCAATAAACGAAAAATAGGCGGTATTATACACGATGAGTCGGCTACCGGAAAAACAACGTTTATCGAACCGGCCGAAATTGTGGAAATAAACAACGAAATCCGGGAGTTGGAATATGCCGAACGGCGCGAGGTGGTACGTATTCTAACCCTTATCAGCAACGACATCAGACCTTATCTGCCCGATTTGCTCAATGCGTATCAGTTTCTTGGGCTGATTGATTTTTTAATGGCCAAAGCCAAACTGGCACAACGCACCAACAGCTTGTTGCCGGTGGTGCGTCAAACCACTGAGTTTTATTGGGGAATGGCCGTACACCCTTTGTTATTTCTGCAATTCCATCCATTGGGGCAAACGGTGGTGCCTTTGACCATTGAATTGAACCAACACCAACGCATCCTTCTTATTTCGGGACCCAATGCGGGAGGTAAGTCGGTCTGCCTTCAATCGGTGGGGCTTATCCAATATATGATGCAATGCGGGCTTCTAGTACCTATGGATGAAGGGTCGAAAATGGGTATTTTCGATCACATTTTTATTGACATGGGGGACGAGCAAAGTATTGAAAACGATTTAAGTACCTATAGCTCGCACTTGACCAACATGAAATATTTTGTGCGAAACGGTAACGACAAAACGTTAGTGTTGGTTGATGAATTTGGGACGGGGACGGAACCGATGTTGGGCGGTGCCATTGCCGAATCGGTGTTGGCACAGCTTAACAGGCAAGGCGTTTACGGCGTTATTACCACTCACTATACCAACCTGAAGCATTTTGCGGCACAAACGCCGGGCATTGTCAATGGGGCCATGATGTTCGATACGCATGCCATACAACCATTGTTTAAGTTGGAAATGGGGAAACCTGGCAGTTCGTTTGCTTTTGAGATAGCCCGGAAAATTGGGTTGTCCGAATCGATACTTGGTGAAGCGAAAGAAAAAATCGGGCAAGACCATATTGATTTCGACAAACATTTGCGCGAGATTGTGCGAGACAAGCGTTATTGGGAGCAGAAACGGGAATCCATCAGGATGAGCGAGAAAAAGCTGGATGGGGTGTTGGTCCAATACCAAACCGAGCTGGAGAAAGTGCAAAAGGAGAAAAAGGAGATTATCAAGCAAGCTAAAAGCCAGGCGGCTCAGTTATTGGCCGATGTAAATAAGCAGATCGAAAATACCATCCGCGAGATTCGTGAATCGCAGGCCGAAAAGGAGCGCACCAGGTTGGTACGTGAAAAGCTCTCTGAACTTAAGGAGCAGGTTGAGGCCAACGAAGCGGCTGACGAAATAGTGGAACGGAAAATGCGCCAGATCGTGGAACGCCAACAACGCAAAACGAACAAACAACAGCCCCCGAAAACCGAAAATAAATCGACGGCCAATTCGACGATCGAAAACTTTCCTTTGGCCAAAGGCGATACCGTGAAGTTGGAAGGGCAAGATGTCCCGGGCGAAATATTGGAAATTGACGGTAAAAATGCGTTGGTGGCTTTTGGCAACCTTAAGACCAGTGTCAAATTGAACCGGTTGGCCCGAATCAGCCGGAATGCGTTTAAGAAAGAGGTCAAACAGGCATTTCAGCCGGTAATGTCGGCTATTTCGGAAAGCGTGCGGCAAAAGAAGCTCAATTTTAAGCCCGATATTGATGTACGTGGCATGAGGGCCGATGATGCGTTGCTGCGTGTGATTGACCACGTCGATGATGCCATTGTGTGCGAAGCCACAACCTTAAAGATTCTTCACGGGAAAGGGGACGGCATTTTACGAAAAATTATCCGCGATTACCTTGCCTCTATTTCCATGGTGACATCATACCGCGACGAGCACGTGCAATTTGGCGGCAATGGAATCACCATTGTGGAGATCGGATAGGAGATCGTCTTAGGCGGCGTAGTTGATAATTATCGGGGCAGTGGGGACAAAAGGCCTGTTTGTCTTTCACTGCCTCTGTATTTTGTCAGTTTTGGGGAAACTTATAGCTGAATACCACACTGAAGTTCTCTTTCATCTGGAGGTTGTCACTTTCGCTTCCGTAAAAACGCAAGACAGGGTTTAGTTTGGTCGACAAATATTTGTTGATCCGCATGTCAAACGTTATGTCCCAGTCCATTTGGGTCTCGGGGGTACCGGCCATGTATCCGTAAAACAGATCAAAATTGGATGTGAGGGTAAATTCGGTATTTATTTTCCACTTAAAGTTACTGTTTACCGAAGCTCCCGTTTGCGAATAAGAGCGTTTTCCGTCGGGAATATTGTAACGGCTTGGATCTACATGGACGGTATTGAGGACCATTGTGGTTTTTGAGGAAATGGGGGAGAGCATCAATGTGAAGTTTTGGGCCTTATAGTCCATACCCAAAGCAAAAGTCAGGTAAGCGGGGGACATGAATCCGGAAAGTATTTTGTCCCAGTTGCTTTTGTCCCGGCCATAAAAAAATTGTGATTTGAAATCGAACAATGTACTGTAATACCACTTCTTTGATGCGTTGAGGCCAGCTTTGGACGTGATTTGGATCAGGTCGTCAGAGATTCTTGATTTCTGGCCTTCGGCATTCAGTATCCCTATTTTGTGTATCCCTTTGTTGTCCCATTCCACTTTGTTTTTTTTGTAGTTGGCCGTTACGTTTAAATTACTCAACAGGGTGATGGAGTTTTGTCCGCCTTTGACCCAATTGGAATAATAAGCCTGGCTTAACTGCAGGGCTTCCACGCCGGCTAAAGTCCACAAACGCTGTTCGGTTTTAGGTTTTTCCAGCTTTTTGTTCACATCTATGATGCTGGCCCGGAAAGCTTCCTGGGCTGCTTTTTTGTCGAGCAATACACCTTCCATCACAAAACGGTGCGGAGAAGGTATTTTGTTCCATTGATGGCGTACCATGGAAGGATTGTTGAACATTAACCGGTTGGCCGTATTTTCAATACGGTTGGTCCGGGCTTCCCTAAATGCATCTTTGGGTAGGTTTGAAGTTCCGTAAAATCTGGATATTTGTGTATTGGGCAAATAATTACCGGACAGATAGGATGGTTTGTATTCGATTTTCCCGTAATTAGGTGTACGGTATTTCAACAAAAGCGAGTGCAGCATGGTTTTACGCGGCTTTTCCCACAACTGTGGCATGGAGTAAGTGCTCATGCTGCCTTTATACACCTGGGAATAAAATAATCCCATTTGCCATTGGTTGTGTATATAAATGTATTTGACAACGGGGCTGGCATTCCATAAGTTGGTTGGTTCGTCAGATTGGTAATTCCAGATGCTTGGGGTTCCAGACAAACTCCCTATGGTGTAATGTACCGGACGTAGTTCGCGGAAATGGGGACTTGATTGAGGTGCTGCCAAGGTCGTTGCCGATGCTGCCATCCCACATCCTAAAATTACTAACCATTTGTACATACCTTTTTTAGGGGGCAAAAGTAAACAATCCTCCATAGTGATTTAAAACCGTTAACTTTAGTTGTGATTTTTGCGGAGCCAACATTTGTCCAATCCGTCAAATTTTAATTGCTTTGCAATCATCGACGTTGAGCGATGCTCTTCCTTACCATGACGCGGTTTTTCCTGCAATTTTCGCGCCAAAGAGCGCGCAGTTGTTGGTTTTTCATATAAAAAATAACAATGATGCCATTAAAAGGCCGGTGGATTGATCATTGAGAATTGATGAAAGATTTAACGCAAGGACACGAAGGGAAATTGATCCTTAACTTTGCATGGCCACTGGTGTTTGGCAACATGCTCCAGCAAGCTTACAACATTGCTGACAGTATTATTGTGGGCCGCTTTTTGGGAAAAGAAGCGTTGGCCGCTGTTGGGGCCTCTTTCCCCGTCATATATACTCTTATCGCGTTTGTTATCGGTATCGGTAGCGGTGCCACGGTGGTGATCTCCCAATATTTTGGCGCCAGACGTTTTGATGAGGTGAAAAAAGCCACCGGCACCATCTTTATATTCCTTTTTGGGGCATCGGTGGTCCTTACCGCATTTGGAATCCTTTTTAGCTATCAAATATTCAGTTTTTTAAATATCGAGCCCCATGTGATGCCTTTGGCCACCCAATATTTTAATATCTATATGTTGGGGAATGTTGCGTTTTTTGGATTCAACGGCATTGCATCGGTCCTGAGGGGAATGGGAGACAGCCTTACCCCTTTGTGGTTTATGGTGATAGCTGCCATAACCAATGTGGCGTTGGATCTATTGTTCGTGGTCGTGTTTGGTTGGGGGATAAAAGGAGTGGCTTGGGCCACTGTTATTGCCCATATGGTCCCGTTTGTACTGGGCGCAGTGTTTCTGACCCGTCGCCACCAGCTCATTTCGTTCCGTTTGTCCGATCTGAAATTCGACAAATATATGTTTAGGCAAAGTTTGAAAATCGGATTGCCTACAGGATTTCAACAAACATTTGTGGCTTTGGGGCTTACCGCATTGGTACGGGTGGTCAGCAATTTCGATACAACGGTACTGGCCGCATATACCATTGCCGGGCGTATCGATTCATTGGCAGGTATGCCTGCCATGAATCTGTCAAGTGCGTTGTCTGCTTTTGTGGGACAAAACCACGGTGCCAATAAAACCGACAGGATTAAAAAAGGATACCGGGCTACCATGGCCATGGCGTGGACGATCAGTATTGCGGTGATGATGGTGGTGTATGTGTGGGGAGATAAAATAATTGGTATTTTTAATACTGACCCGCAAGTAATTGAGCATGGTACCAATTATCTGACCATTGTATCATCGTTTTACGTTGTCTATTCCACCATGTTTGTCATTCACGGGGTTTTACGTGGTGCGGGCGACACGCTTGTCCCCATGTTTTTCAGTCTCGTTTCGTTGTGGTTGGTACGCATTCCGTTTGCCATCGCGTTGTCGCACAAATTTGGCGTCAATGGCATATGGTGGGCCATTCCGATAGGCTGGGTCATTGGCTATTTGCTTACACAAATTTATTTCCTGACAGGAAGATGGAAACGGAATCGGGTTGTGGAACCTCTTAAGGAAAGGGTGTAAAATCTTCGGTTACTGGCTTGAAAGCCCGTCGGCTCATATCCTTCATTCCGTTTTCTAGTCATCTGGGTATTTTCAAATCGGGACCCGGGTTTTGTGCAGTGTTTCAATGTCTTTGTCGAGTCGTCGGCATGGTTGTCACACCGTTTTTGTTCCTTCAATATCCTTTAAACTCGTTCAGGCAGTTTTTGAAATCGGCAATCGACCTGATCACCTTGAATTGGTACGGCAGGGGGATGTGCGATTCTTTAATTTGCAGGCCGGTCACAAAAATGGTGCGGTCGCCAAAGTGTTGTACCAGCCTTGAGACCACATCCGAGAACCTGTCTTCGCCATGTGAAGTGACAAACGACGTAAATAGCATTTGTATGGGACGTGTGCCGTCAACCTGCACCAAATCATTAATGGGTACCGAAGCGCCCAGATAAAGCACGTCGAGGTTTTCTTTCCGGGCAATAAAACTGTAGAACAAAAGGCTTAGCTCATGGAATTCTCCTTCAGGCAAGAAAAACATGATCCGGGTCTTCCCTTTTTTCGAGCGACCCATCTCACTGTCGTTGGCTACAACCAGTTTTTGCCTTATAAGGTTTGAGATAAAGTGTTCTTGTGCCGGATAAATCGACCCGGCTTGCCAAAGTACTCCTATGCGTTCAAGAAAAGGGAACAGGATTGATTCGACCGTCTCCTCGAAACCCAGTTTGATGACCGAATTGGTTAAGATCTCGATAAATTTTAGTTCATCCATCTCGATCATCGATACCACAAGGCCATCTATTTGTATGTTTTGGTTGCGTATGTCCAGGCTTAAATCTACCACACGGTCTTTAATCTGGGCATCGTCCAGATCGGCCACCTTTGAAATCTTAAATCCGTTTTGGCATAATGCGGAAATATTGAGTAGGCGTTTCAGGTCCTCGTCCGAATAATACCGGATGTTGGTGGCGGTCCGTTTTGGGGCGATGATTTTATACCGCCGTTCCCAGATACGGATGGTATGGGCCTTTATGCCTGAGATTTTTTCCAAATCACTGATGGAATATATTGCCATACGAGCAAACCAATTTTTAGCCTTTCTCAGGTAAACCACTATTAAAGGCTTTTGTTCAAATACGTTATCGGGCCGGGTATCCGATCTGTTGTCCCAATTGTGTTATTTTCTGTCGAATGTGGCTTAGAAATGAACTTTTGGTTGCATGGTGCTTTTCCGGTTTTTGGATTGTATTTGAACTATTTGTTCGAATGGTTCGGAATATTCGTCCACTCTAAGGGATTCACGATACCGACAAGACATAAAAATCGTAACTTTGCAGCTTCACAACCAAATTATAGACAATGATATATTCGATGACGGGATTCGGAAAAGCCGTTTGCGAACTCCCCAACAAAAAAGTGAGTATCGAAATAAAATCGCTCAACAGCAAGCAACTTGATTTGAATACAAGGATCCCTCTTATTTACAGGGAAAAGGAGCTTTTACTCCGCAACGAGATAAGTTGTCGTTTGGTGCGTGGAAAAATAGACCTGTCAATGTTTGTCGAATCGGCGATGTCCGATAAGATTACCCAGATAAACCCTCCAATAATCGAGGAGTATTACCAGCAGCTATTGCCTGTTGCACGTAATTTGGGAGTGGTTGACAAAACCGATTTTTTGCGGATAATTATGCCGTTGCCCGAAACGGTAAAAACCGAGATCGCGGAACTTGATGAAGCTGAATGGGCGCTGGTGATGACGGCCGTGGAGAAGGCTATTTTGCATATTGAACGGTTTAGGGCACAGGAAGGAAATGTGCTTGAGCGGGAAATCAACCAACGGATCGGGAACATCCGGGGACTCCTTGCACAAGTATCGCCATTGGAGGAAGAACGCATCGTCAAAATACGTGCCCGTTTGCGTGAAAGCCTGGAGGAACTGGCCGGCAACTATTCTGTGGACGAAAACCGTTTTGAGCAAGAACTGATCTTTTATTTGGAAAAGCTTGATATAACCGAAGAAAAGGTGCGATTGGCGAACCATCTCGATTATTTTAACGAAACCATTGGCGACAAAGAACCTGCCGGGAAAAAATTAGGTTTTATAGCCCAGGAAATAGGACGCGAAATAAACACCTTGGGAAGCAAGGCCAACGATGCCGCCATACAGCGCATCGTTATCCAAATGAAAGATGAACTGGAGAAGATAAAGGAGCAGATCCTCAATATTCTGTAACTATGCCGGAAAAAGGAAAACTTATCATTTTTTCAGCACCTTCGGGTTCGGGCAAGACCACGATTGTAAAATACCTTTTGCAACGGGGGTTCGACATGGAATTTTCTATTTCTGCCACCAGCCGTGCACCTCGTGGGGAAGAAAGGCATGGGGTTGATTACTATTTTTTGACGACAGATGAATTTCGCCAGCGTATCGATAACGGAGAGTTTCTCGAATGGGAAGAGGTTTATCCCGGCACTTTTTACGGGACATTGAAGAGCGAGGTCGATCGTATCACCTCCAATGGCAAAAACATCGTACTTGATGTTGATGTGGCAGGGGGTGTGAACATCAAGCAAATCTACGGCGATAAGGCATTGTCCATGTTCATCCAGCCCCCTTCGGTTGAGGAATTGGAGAGACGTCTGGTCGGACGCGGTACCGATTCGCCCGGAAAAATAGCGGAAAGGGTGTCCAAAGCATCCCGTGAACTTGCTTATGCCCCCAGGTTCGACATTGTGGTGGTGAACGATGATCTTTTAACCGCCCAAATGGAGGCAGAAAGGGCATTGGCCGACTTCCTCCATGCTAAACGTTGAGCCATGGCACATGTGGGATTGTTGTTTGGATCGTTCAACCCTGTCCACGTAGGGCATTTGACGCTGGCCAATTACATGTTGGTCACGCAGGATCTCGATGAAGTGTGGCTGGTGGTGAGTCCGCAGAATCCGTTCAAGACGGAAATGTCGTTGATCGATGGCCGGCATCGCCTGAAAATGGTCGAAATAGCCTTGGATGACCATCCGGATATCAAGGCCTGTGACATAGAGCTTAATTTGCCGGTACCATCATATACGACCGACACGCTGGACGTTTTAAAGTCCGTTTATCCCCGGCACCGTTTTTCCATTATTATGGGAGCCGATAACGTGTTAATGGTCGGGAGATGGAAAGACGCACAAAAAATAAAAGATAACCACACCATTTTCGTCTACCCAAGACCGGGGTCGCCTACAGGAAACGTTCCTTTGCATCATGGCATTGTGTTGACCGAGGCCCCGTTGTTCGAAATATCATCGACTTTTGTCCGTCAATTACTGGCCGGGAATAAAGACGTGTCATTTTTTGTTCCTGCCGGCGTGGCAAAATATATCCGCTCGAACCGCTTATATAAATAACCGATGACGTTATGGTAGCGGCAAAAAAAGAACCCGCGGGAAGGGCGGGTTCGGTTATATCCTCTTCTGAAGAATAGTTATTCTTCTTTTACCAGTACGACATAAACGGGCAAATGGTCGCTGTAACCGCCAAGGTAATCGTTGCCTCCAAACGTGCGCAACGGATAGCCTTTGTACTGCCCTTCGTCACGGATCAGAAATGCCTCATTGAATACACGTGCTTTCTGTAATTTATAACCTTTGGTACGTTTTGACACAAGAGGTTCAGTGAGTAGAAACTGGTCGAAAAGGTTCCATTGGCCACGGTATGCCAGCGTGCCGATCCCGTTTTTAAAGAGTGGTTCCATGGAGTTGTACATTTTGCCACTCTTCACGCTTTTTATATTCCCCGTCGCATTCATATATTTTATGACGCTGGCATCGGTTGGGTCGTCATTCAGATCGCCCATCACAATTACTTTTGCGTTTTGGGCGGTTTGTGATATGGAATCGACCAAGTGGCGGCACCGTTGTGCAGCGGTAATACGCAAATAGCTGTTGTCTTTACCGCCACGTCGCGATGGCCAGTGGTTAACGATAAAGTGCATCGGTTCTCCGTCGAACAATCCGGATACCACCAACATGTCGCGCGTATATATGCGTTCTTTCGTCTCTTCGTCATAAATCATCAGCGGGAATGCACGGGCATTGGTAACCTTAAAATATTTTGGTTGATATAAAAGGGCCACATCGATCCCGCGTTTATCGGGCGAGTCGAAATGAACAATTTGATAATCAAAAGGCTTAAGCGCCGGCTGTGTGGTTAGGTCTTTCAATACGGCTAAGTTTTCGACTTCGCTGACACCGATCACAGCTGGTCCGGTCACGTCTTCGTCATGCCCTAGTTTTGCGATTACACCCGATAAATTTTCGAGTTTGGTCTGATAGCGTTTCGTATTCCAGTTTTTTGCCGAGTTGGGTAAGAATTCTTCGTCGTTGATAGACAGGTCGTTGATGGTATCATACAGGTTTTCCAAATTGTAAAATGCCACCACACTGGTGCGAACATTCTTTTGCCCCAATAAATTGGTTGTGCAAAATCCCACTGCCAGGACAATGGGAATGATCAGTAATTTGCTTGGTTTCATGTTGTTTGATGAAATCGTTGTGAATTTATTTTTCTTGTCAACAGATGAAAGTCCCATTCTTCCAGATGCCGGCGTTGTGCGTTGGCATATTGGTCTTGTAACTGCTGTTAGTTTTGTTTTTACTTAACCAGTTGGATGTGTGTTCGCCTGAGGTTGTATTGACCGATCGGTCGGTTGTGCGGCGAAATTAGTCAAAAAAGATCAAGCAAGTTTCAATCGGATTAATTAGTGTCTTATAAAATTCAAGACCCGAATGTTGTGGTTGCAAAATTTTTTAAACCAAAGCATTGATGTCTTTGGGGGGACGATTCGACGTCGGTTTTTGATGGTGGTCTCTTTTGAATGCCAATATTGGAAGCTAGCCATTGGCAATATTTTGGGCCAAGCCAAGGATGTTTTGTGTAATGTTCCAGTTGCGTGTGGTAGCGGTCACATGCAAGTGCTTCTCGATGTTGGCGTTATGCAGTTTTGTGTTGCCATAGCCGTGCGGACAGTACAAATACAAAGCATCCTTGGTAAGGGCAATTTCCTCGTTGGAAAGTTGTTTTTGACGGAGTTTGCTTAAATCGGTGCAGTCTGGTGGGGACGCCAAGAAAGTCACGTGAAGATACTGGACCGTTTTTTCTTCATTGCCAGCAAAAGGATTTTCGGCTACGATGGACCGTAGTTTATATAATGGCATTACAATAACCGGAACCTCAAGGTTGAACGTTGAGGTGATTTGGGAACCCAGTTCCTTTGCCAGGCCATAAGGATCTTTTGACGTGGACTGGAATACCACATTGCCACTTTGGATATAGGTTTGCACATTGGTAAATCCTTTTGAGGTAAGCGTTTGGCGAAGAGTATCCATTTTTATTGTGTTCTTGCCGCTTACGTTGACGCCACGAAGAAGTGCAATGTAAGTTTCCATCTTTAAAAGATTTATGCGTGCAATAGTTTGTCGATGTCGAATTTGCGCATTTTCAAGAAGGCCTCGGTTACACGCGGACTTCTCTCCGGATCGCTCATGAGTTGGCCCAATATGGATGGGATGATCTGCCACGATACCCCAAATTTGTCTTTCAGCCAGCCGCACATGCTCTCTTCGCCGTTTCGTGAAAGGATTTCCCAATAGTAGTCGATTTCGTCTTGCGTGTCGCAATTGACCACGAAGGATACCGACTCATTGAATTTGAATAGGGGGCCTCCGTTCAATGCCATGAATTTATTGCCGTTCAGTTCAAAAACTACCACGATCGCAGATTCTTCTACAATTATTGAATTAGGGAATACAGAGCAATAGAAAACAGCAGCTTCTTTGGCTTTTCCGTCAAACCAAAGGCAAGGATGGATAGGATTGTTCATTTTGTTGGTTTTTGTGTAATGTTAATGAACAATCCATGCATGGACTTGGTTGAGTCCCAATTTTACTCAACTGCGAACACTCCGTCTTTCCGGATAACTTTTTTTGCCCCTCCGTTATTTTCAATGACAAGTGTTCCTGTGATCTCCGGGCCGTTTTTCAACGTACGTTCGTTGATTGACACCTTTTCTTGTGGGCCTGGTTTTTTATTTAAGTTCCACATGGCATCGCCCTGCGCATCCATAAATATTTGTTTCATGGTAAGGGTCAGTGTGTTTCCATTTATTTCGCCGACTATGTAATCCTGGGTGTTTACGATTTTACGTCCCCATGATGATCCGTGGACGATTTGCCAAATCCCGTCGCTTTCCAAAACCGTGACATCATGAAACTCGCCGGTAAACACCGCATCCACGCCGTGTTGTTTCATTGCCTTGTAGAACATGCTTTCCCGACCGTTTTCGAGCATGATGGAGCTTGACGACCGTGCTTTGATATTTCCCCAGATGCCGACATGGCATTGTACGATCTTAAATTTGGCATCACGATGGTTGTCCATTACCTTATTGAACCATTCAAGCTGCTCTCCGGCTACCTGGATACGCATGGAATCTTCAACTACGTCAAAAGGAGAGACGGTCACGATCAGCAAATCGCCTTCACGCACATAATAAGCCAGGCCTTTTTTGCTTTCTGGTCCGTTGGCGGGCATCTGCAGGTATTGCGCGTAAACCCGTTCGAAGTGGGGCACCAGTTTGCGCTTTTCCGCAGGCCAGGGATCATCCCCCAACTCATGGTCGCCTACTGCGGTGTAATATTTCAGATTGTGTTGGGCCATGCGCCGTTTCCATCCCGAATAATAAATGGCTCCCATGTGTTCGACGCATTGTGGGCTATCCCACCAATGTCCGTTCACCAAATCGCCACATATCAATGCAAATCGCGGGTTTTCACTTTTTACCTGGTCCAGAAAATAATTCACGGCTTCATCGTATGGAGGCCATGGCTCCGGGATGTCGAAATTGAAAAAATCGGGAAAGCTAACAAATTTGAATGTTTGGTTTTTGATATTCTTTTTCTGTGCAGAAATACCGCCCGGAATCATGGCGAGTAGTATAAATATCAGAAGTTTTTCTTTCATTGAAATTGTTTTTTATGTCATTTTTTGATCATCCAAATTTAGAAAAAAATGGATGGATTGTTCGGAGAGGGGTACAGGAGGGGATTTATATCAACAGGAATCTAGCCAACAGCTTTTAGCCACTAAACATTTTGTTGGATAAAAAAGGTTGTTGGTATCCGGTTGCATGACATTATCCGGGATTTGATGGAATAAAGGGCCCTATTTGATGAATATTTGCCCGTATATGATGAAATGCAAGCCGGGGTCGTTATCTTAGAGTTAATTAATGGTTAATTTTACCGCAACCGGAAAGGTTCGCAACAAGACAGCAATTAGCCAAAAACAATCAATTAAGCTTATGGATTCCATTAACAGACTATCGAGTCATTTTTCTGTTTATTTTAGTTCGGTGACATTTTTTGTGGTGGTGCTTGCCGTTACGGCAAGTGTAGAGGCCAAGGCCCAAAGCAAAGCCGAGAGGGCCCAAAATGGGATTTTACAGGAAACGATTTACGAACAGGATTATGAAAAAGGCAAACCATATGGCAAGCAAAAAATCGTATTTGTTTCGAAATATGATGGTACCGGCCGTTTGGTCGAAGAAATAGAATATAAAGACGGTAAGCCCGACGTAAGTACGGCCATGGTTTATGATTCAGGAGGAAAAAAGATCAAAGAGATCGTGAAGAACAGTTCGGGCAAACTCACCAAAACCATTGAGTACAAATACGAGAATGGTTTTCGCACCGAACGGATTACCTACGATGCGGACAATCAAATAAAGACTAAAAAATTCTACAAATATGAAAAGGCTCAATGAGGAGGTGTTGCCATGGGTGGATCAGCTTGTGGGGGAATTTGGCCCCGTTAGTCTGGCCGAAATGGACGAGGTTGAGTTTATGAACCGGACCGACACCAAGTTCCTGATGTCTTCGATAAGGTTGCCCGAATTATTAAGGCAGGCTTTAAAGCATTACAGGATACTTGAGATAGAAGGAATGCGGAATTTCCGGTACCGTACGGTGTATTTCGATACCAAAGATTTCTTTTTGTACGAAAAGCACATGAAGGGCAAAATGAACCGTTACAAAATCCGCCACCGGATGTATGAGGCAACCGGCGTGTCGTTTTTGGAAATAAAATTGAAAAACAACAAAAACCGCACAATCAAATGGCGTATTAAGAACCGCTTGAACAACGGGTTGCTCGATGAAAACGGGTTGGCTTTCTTGGCAAAAAACATCGACATCGATCCCAAGGAACTACTTCCCATGGTCGAAAACCATTTTAACCGTGTTACACTGGTTAGCAACCAGTTTAAAGAAAGGGTTACCATTGATTTTAATTTGGGGTTCAATTCGCCACAGGGCATCCAATGTTCGCTTCCGTTCCTTGCCATCGTAGAGTTGAAACGCGATGGTTTTTCATGTCGGTCACCTTTTATTTCGTTGCTTAAACAATACAATATACGCGAGGGCGGCTTCAGTAAATATTGTGTCGGCAGCGCATTACTTTATGATTTACCCAACCAAAACCAACTAAAACCAAAATTCCTGAAATTAAAAAAAATAGAACATGACAACAACCTTGTTATTGTGGCTTAGTAAAATTAAAATGGGTAACGTGGAGTTGATCAATACCAGCGATTTTGCGGAATTGGTATTGCGTTTGCTTTTAAATATGGGGGTGGTATTGTTGCTGGTCCGGTGGTTATATTACGGAACCACACGACGGAAAGATTACCTGTTCACTTACATACTGATCAGTCTCATCGTGTTCATGCTCTGCCATATGCTCAACAATGTAAAGATCGAGTTGGGGTTTGCGTTGGGATTGTTTGCAATATTCGGCATTTTACGGTACCGTACCGATCAAATACCGATTAAAGAAATGACCTATTTGTTTTTGGTCATTGGTGTGTCGGTACTCAATGCCGTGGCAAATAAAAAAATCAGTGTCGCCGAACAACTGTTTACCAACACCGTATTGGTACTGGTTGTATATGGCATGGAAAAAATATGGCTATTGCGCCATGAATCGGCAAAGGTGATCATTTATGAGAAAATACACCTCATTAAGGCCGGCAAACGGGAAGAGTTGCTTGCCGACTTGCAGGAGAGGACCGGCATAGAAAAAATTAACCGTGTGGATATAGGAAAGATCGATTTTTTGCGCGATACATGCAGGCTGATCATCTATTATTACGAAAAGGGGAACGAGATCAATAGGGCCGACCAATTGGAAGCTGGTTCCGGCGATGGCGATTGACCGGTTTGGAAAATTATATTTGATGGTATTTTTATAATGACGCTTTGGCGAAAATTCGTCAAAGTGTTTTTTTATTTGTGCGGGTGGGTTCAGAATAACGTTAAATCCCTATCTTTTGTCCATAATTTACTTCTATCATTATGGATGCTTACGGAAAAACAGCGTTGGTGATGGGGGCCACAGGGTTGGTCGGTATGCATGTTTTGGATTTACTGGTGGCTTCGGACCAATATCAAACCATACATGTGGCCGGAAGGAACGCACCTCAACAACAATCCCCAAAAATAGTGTTCCATCGTATCGCATTGGCCGATGTGGCTTTGTTGCCGGTTGCCCGTATCGATGATGTGTTTTGTGCACTGGGCACGACCATTGCGAAGGCGGGTTCACAGGACGCGTTCCGTGTGGTAGATTACGACGCCGTCGTCGGTTTGGCCGAGTGGGCCAGGCAAAAAGGAGCCAGGCATTTTGCCGTGGTTAGCTCCATTGGGGCAAATGCCCAAAGCAAAAAATTTTATTTACGCACGAAGGGGCAAATGGAACAACGGCTTGGGCAGCTTGGGCCAGGGACGCTCATCATTGTCAGGCCGTCGCTGCTTTTGGGGCAACGGAACGAATTTCGTTTTGCCGAAAAACTGGGCGAATATTGTTTTAAAGTTTTGGGCCCCTTAATGGTGGGGAAATTGAAAAAGTTCCGTCCCATTAAGGCCGAAAAAGTGGCCAATGCCATGGTCATGTTAAGTGAAAGCCGTTCTGGGGATATTTACATTGAAGAATCCAACGATTTGCAACGTTTTTAAGCCATACTCCATCAAGATTTGAAACCGGTATCCCTACTTCGTTCATTATGCGCAACTGGTGGATGGTGGATCCTTTTGGTCTTCCATGTGTTTGGATGGTTATCCCTGGAAGCACAAAAACCGTTTACTCCTCAACAACGGGCTTGGTTGTACCGGGTGACCATGCAGACAAACGTGCTGAAAACAGTTTGTGGGCAATTTTTTATGGTTTGCGAAGATCCATTCGTGGTGAAGGAACAATACCGGGCCACGGTCGATTACAACCTGGCCGAACAATTTTTGACGGTATATCCTGATAGTTTGTCCATCGATTTTGGAGGGTTGAAACGCCAGTCGCATGGTATTTTGGCCGAACTGGCCGTAAAAACCACGCTTTGGGAGTTATCGCATCATTTAAAAAAGGCCATTGATGAAGGTCAGTTTGGCCGAGACACTCTTTTTGCCCAATTAGCCCGGCCGGTATATAAAAAGCTACCAACAAAAAAGCACGATGGAAAAAAAGCGGTTGCCATTATGGCCACGGTCATGCATCCATCTTTGCCGTCGGCAATAAAATGCGAACGCTTAACGCAATTGAAGCTAGCACCGCATGAGCAAAAAAAATTGTTGGAAACATGGACATCGACCATTGTGCAGTGGATTGGGGTTCGTAGCCGCACTTACTTTGAAATGCTTGCCGATACGGCGTCATACTACCAGGTAAAGATGTTGGCCGCTGGCGATGGTAGCGGTACCGCCGGACTTTTGTACGAATACGAACCTCACATGTTCGACCAAAACCGTAAAGGATATGGCGTAGGGATCGGTTTGTTCACTTATTCGTATGCGATACGGCGTGAGGCGCTGGTTCCTCTTTCGCAAACATCGCTGGGCATCGACTTGCCGGCCATCGATTCGGTGGCTGTGCATTGTTCCCTGTTTGGGCTGGACGGTTCTCTTAAGCCGATGATCGTTTTTACCATCGGCGATAAAAGCTATCATTTGTTTACGGGCCTTGGTGCTTTAACGCCTGACCCATTGTCTGACGATGGCATTTCATATATCGACCGCATTGGACAAACCATTGCCAAACGGATAAATAAGCCGCTTGAAGAACTGGGGAAAGATGGCGGTTTGGCCGATTTGTTCGATAAGGAATCATTGGCAAAGGATAACTTGGAAAATTCCATGCGTCAACTGGAAAAAGAGATTGATACGTTGCAGCTCCAATTTCCCGCAGATCAGCAAGCTATCAATATCAGGAAAAGACAAATCGATTTGTTGCTGACTAAAATATCGGCCAGGGAACGGCGGTTGGCGGAATTGGCGCGAAAAATCGATACCGTTCAGAAAAAGGTCGATGGTTCACGTTCGATGGTCAGTGAAATGGAAACATTACTGGGGCCAAACCCTCAAAAATATACCCAATTGGGAAATCGGTTCGTGTTTGATGATGGTGTAATTTTTGACCTTCAATCGCAAGATTTGATATTTCCTTATCTCTCGAAAGAAAGTCGTTTGGATGTACGGCTTATCGCCGCAAGTATGGTAATGGGGGGACAGCAAATGGACGAAGTCCAAATGTTCGTTAACCTGACCGACATTCCTAAGTTTGCGCCTCCAATGGCCATTGGAACGCCAAGCTTTTCGTCAATCGATACGACGGTGGCAATTTATTATTGGCCCGATGCATTTGAGGTCGGCAGTACTGATACGTCATTGGGTTTGGTGTTGTCACAAATAAATAAGCATAGGCATGTGCGCATTGTCCCCCAAATTGAAGTAGCGGAAATTCCACTTTTGACAATGCCCCGATACCGTTCGATAGAAAGGGAAAAACAGGCGCCGTTGACCACGCTGTCCCAAAAACGGAAAACATTGCTAACCTTGACCATGGAGGTCGATACGTTGTGTGTTTCCATCCTTTCGGCAACCGACGGCGTCCCCACACGCTTATCCATGTTGTCGGAAACGGAAAGGAAAATGCTGTCGGTCAATGGGACCAATTGGCAAAATAACTATTTGTTGGCTGTCCTCCGCGCATGGTGGTTGGCCCGTTATTTACAAAAACATACAACTGGCAGTGTATCAATTGAATGGCCGATGAATGAAGACCGGGACGCATGGAGAAAAATAATTGAACTGTTTTCGGAAACCCAAAAATAATGACTGTTTCCTGATGTTTTATTGCTTTTAATTCTAAATCCGCCCCTATTTTTGCACCAAATAAATTTTGGATATGCTTCAGGGGTTATTCTTCATATTTCTGTTTTTTGCATTGGGTAACCTGGTAAGCTCGCTTATCGGCGGATGGTTGCCCGGAAGCGTTATTGGCATGGTAATGCTTTTTGTATCGCTTCTGGCTGGATGGATCAAGCCTGACCGGGTAAAGAAAGCCGCTGACGGCATTATTGGGCACATGGCTTTATATTTTGTGCCGGTGGGCGTAGGGTTAATGACATCGGTATCATTAATAGGGCGTCACTTTTGGGCCATTTTGGTGTCGTCGGTGGTGAGCACGGTATTGGTGATTGTGACAACGGCTTTGGTGCAACAAAAGATGGAAAAATGGAAGAAATGAAAAACCTTTTTGCCACCCAGCCTTTTACCATTGCGTTTGTGCTTGGGGTTTATTTGGCTTCAACCTATCTGTACAAACGCACCCGGTTGCCGCTGCTCCACCCTGTGTTGCTTTCCATTGCTGTTATTATGTTGACATTGAAGTGTTTTGGTGTCGAATACGAAACGTTTAAGGAAAGTAGTCAACTTATAGACTTTATGCTGGGTCCTGTGGTCGTGGCTTTGGGTTATACGCTTTATGAACAGGTGGAACATGTTAAGCAAAATTTACTGTCGATGCTTACGGCCATTGCGGTCGGAAGTTTTATTGGCATTGCCAGTGTGGCGTTTATTGCCAAATGGATGGGAGCTGACACCAGCATGATGGTTGCATTGGCTCCCAAATCGGTAACCACGCCAATTGCCATCAGCATTTCCGAGCAATTTGGCGGCATTCCGCCCCTAACAGCGGTTGTGGTAGTTATCGTAGGTGTTTTTGGCGGTGTGGCCGGGCCGTTTATTCTCCGAAAATTAGGCATCCACAGCAAGATCGCTCTGGGACTGTCTATGGGGGCGGCCGCGCATGGACTGGGTACCGCCCGGGCATTGGAATTGGGCGTTATAGAGGGTGCCATCAGCGGTTTGGCCATTGGATTGATGGGCCTTGCCACGGCATTGTGGGTGCCCGTGTTCCGGTTGATGGGATTATTTTGAAGGTAAACCATTGTGCATGCGGGGCGACTACGATGCAACTCCGGTCGGAAAAATGGGCTTAAGCCCGAAAGATCGTTTGTCCGTTGTCACTTTTTGCATATTTGCGGTCGAAAAGGTAGATTTGTGGCCGTTTTTCGCGATGAGTAAAACCGCCCTCAATCAGTAATTATGCCTATAGAAATTCGTGAAGTCACCACCAGTAAGCAAATCACCGAATTCGTCGACTTTGCTTACCGTCTATATAAAAGCAATCCATACTGGGTTCCGCCATTGAAAGACGATGAGCGTAAAGCGTTGATCCCCGGGGAGAATCCCGCCATGGAGTTTTGCAAAAGCAAATTCTGGCTGGCTTACGACAATGGCAAATGCGTGGGACGTATCGGAGGGATCGTCAATCCTTTATGGAACGAAAAAACAGATGAAGCATTGGCCCGTTTTACCCGGCCTGAATTTGTGGATAGCCGGGAGGTTGCCGATAAGCTGATGGAAACCGTAGAGCAATGGGCCAGACAGCAAGGAATGAGCGGTATCATGGGACCTTTGGGATTTTCGAACCTTGACCACCAGGGATTGCTGATTGAAGGACACAACTGGATTCCCTCGGTCGCCAGCGATTACCACATGGATTATTACCTCAATCATTACGAACGTTTAGGCTACCAAAAGGAAATCGACTGGTTGGAGTTCCGTATAACATTCCCGGAAGCATTGCCCGAAAAATCGTACAAAGTAGCCGAAATGCTCAAAACGCGTTTTGGATTGAGGTCGGTGAATTTCACTTCCAAAAAAGAGTTGGAGCCATATAAAGAAAAGATCTTTGCGCTGTTTAATCAGGCATTTACAGGATTGTTCGGTACTTTTGAGTTGCCCGATAAGTTGGTTTGGTACTACATCAACAAATATTTCCCGGCCATTAACCCTCGTTATGTGAAGGTTATTTTGGATAAAGAAGGTGAGATGGCCGGTTTTATCATTGCGATGCCGTCACTGTCGGAAGCCATGCAAAAGGCAGGCGGGAAATTGTTGCCGTTTGGGTGGTGGCACCTGAACAAGGCTATCAATCATCCGACAGAGATGGATTTGATGTTAACAGGTGTCCGTCCCGAATTGCAAAAGATGGGTGTGGCGGCATTGTTGATGAACGATCTTTGGGAAACCGCCAATGCCGATGAGGTCAAGTATGTTGAAACCACAGGTATGCTGGAAAATAACCACGTGGCCATACAAATGTGGAAATCATTCGATCATATTCAGCATAAGCGAAAACGCTGTTTTCGGAAAATGTTTTAATTTTAATCCTTTGTGATTGATCATATTATAAAGCTTCGGTTCTAAAAGGGCCGGAGCTTTTTTGTTTGACGGGGAATATTTCCATCAAACAAAAAAGATGCTGGTTGCATGGTTATTTTTTAAGTATGCTTAAATTTAAGAAGTTAAAAATCGGGGCATGCGCAGTTCTGTATCGGTCGATGACTTTTTGAAACACGTATATTTGATCGGTAAAGATGACCAGTTGAAGGTGACCAGTTCGTTGTTGGCCAGTTCGTTGCAGGTGTCTAGTCCTGCAGTGACCGATATGGCCCGGAAATTGTCGCGCAAGGGGTTGGTCAAGTACGAGAAATATCAGGCTTTAAAACTTACCGCGCAGGGGACGGCCCGGGCACTCAAGCTGGTGCGTAGGCACAGGTTATGGGAAGCATTCCTATACCAAATCCTGGGCATGGATCTTCAAAGCATCCATACCGAGGCTGAACGTTTGGAGCACCAATCGTCCGATGCGCTAATGGAACGTATTGCCGATTATCTTGGCCAACCTGCGATAGATCCACATGGCGATCCCATTCCGGGCCCGCAAGGGCAGATGCCGGTGGTTGCGCAACATAAAAGACTTTGTGAGATGGTGCCCGATGAGCAGGGGGTGGTCGTAAGGTTGATTTACAAAACTGCGGAAAATGCAATGTTTTACGACAAACATTCCGTGGTTTTGGGGCAAACCATCATGGTGGTTACACGAAACAAACCAGACGGATCGATGGAAGTCGAATGCGGGGGACACCGTTTCTTTGTTGGTTTTAGGCAAGCATCGCAGATTTATTTGGAGAGGAAGGAATAATAAACAATAACCGCATGGATTTAACTTGGTCACAATTACTTCCGGCATTTGCCCTCACGCTTTTGGCCGGCTTATCAACGGGTATTGGAAGCGCTATGGCCTTTTTTGCCAAGCGTACCAATACCAAATTTTTATCCATCTCGCTGGGATTCTCGGCGGGAGTAATGATTTATGTGTCGTTCGTGGAGATTTTTTCCAAAGCGCGCAGCACAATGGCCGACGCTTATGGAAACGTGCCGGGCACATGGTTTACGGTACTGGCTTTTTTTTCGGGAATGTTGCTTATTGCATTGATCGACAAACTTATTCCCAGCAATGAAAATCCGCATGAGATGCATTCTGTTGAAGACATGTCGGCCATGGAACAAAAAAAGGGCACAAAGCTGATGCGGATGGGCATAATGGCGGCATTGGCCATTGGCATCCATAATTTTCCGGAAGGATTGGCCACTTTCACTGCCGCCATCCAGGATCCCAATTTGGGTATTGCCATTGCAGTGGCCATTGCCATCCACAATATCCCCGAGGGGATTGCGGTGTCGGTACCCATTTATTATGCGACCGGAAGCCGTCGTAAGGCTTTTCGGTTAAGTTTTTTATCGGGACTTGCAGAACCGATTGGGGCATTGGTGGGATATTTGATTCTGATGCCGTTCATGAGCCCTTTGGTATTCGGGACCATCTTTGCCGGCGTGGCAGGCATCATGGTGTTCATTAGCCTTGATGAGTTGCTGCCGGCCGCTCGGGAGTATGGCGAACATCACTTGTCCATTTATGGTTTGGTCGCCGGAATGGCCGTGATGGCCGTGAGTTTGTTGTTGTTTATGTAGAGAGAGTTACAACTTCTGACTTTCCTTGGGCCAAAACCCGATGTTTTGTAAATTTGTAGTTTGCTATATCCTAAAGAAACATCGCCTTTAAAACATAGACCTTGGTTCAAAATTTTGATTTCGGAACATCAAATTTCTATTAATGAAAACCCAAGACCGATTCCAAAAAGTTATCGAGTATTTCCAAGCCCACATGCCGGTGGCCGAAACAGAGCTCCGTTACCGTACCCCATACGAATTGCTGGTTGCGGTTATCCTTTCGGCGCAATGTACCGACAAACGCGTGAACCAGATAACACCAGCCTTCTTTGAGCGTTTCCCTACGGCAAGCGTTTTGGCCGAATCGACACCCGACGAAGTGTTTGAATTGATCCGTTCATGTAGTTACCCTAACAACAAAAGCAAAAATTTAGTGGGAATGGCGCAGACCTTGGTCCGTGAATTTAATGAAATCGTTCCATCTGATGTGGACCAGTTACAGAAATTGCCCGGCGTTGGTCGTAAAACGGCCAATGTTATTGTCTCGGTGGCATACGATAAGCCTGCATTGGCGGTCGATACACACGTGTTTAGAGTAGCTGCGCGAATCGGTTTATCCGTTAATGCAAAGACGCCATTGGAAACGGAACGGCAATTGGTCAAGCATATTCCTGAATCGTTATTGGCTATTGCCCATCATTGGTTAATTTTACACGGGCGGTATGTGTGTGTGGCCCGTAAGCCTAAATGCCATGAGTGCGGACTGACCGGTTTGTGCCAATTTTTTATGGTAAATTCTAAAAAACAAACGATAGAATAAAAAGCCAAACCATTATATTTGCAGCATTGATGCCGATATAGCTCAGCTGGCTAGAGCGATTGTTTCGTAAACAATAGGTCAGGGGTTCGAGTCCCCTTCTCGGCTCTCAAGGAAATCCTTACAAACAAAGGCCCCGACATTCGTTGGGGCCTTTGTGGTTTTTGTATCGTATCTGGAATCCATTCGATTCTTTTTGTTATGTAACGTTTCTTTCTTACAGAACAATACCCTATTTTTGTGAAATTTATTATTTGACGTTGTCAAACAAGTTAATTGCAATTGAAATAACTTAATAAGTCCTTTAATTTTTCGGCTTGCTTAGTTAATTCTTGGGCACTGAGCGCCATTTTTTCGCTGGTTGCCGAGTTGTTCTGTGTTTCTTTGCTTAACAATTGCAGTGCTGAATTGATTTGTTCTACACCAAGTTTTTGTTCATTGCCCGATACGGCGATTTCACGGACAATCTGTGCCGTTGCTTCAATATCAGGGGTGGTGTCCTTTAGTTGTTTGCCTGCCTTTTCAGAAATCGTGAGCGTGGAGTATGAAAGGGTGCTGATTTCTTCGGCGGCCTTTTTGCTGCTTTCTGCGAGCTTCTTTACCTCGGTGGCAACAACGGCAAATCCTCTGCCGTATTCTCCCGCTCTTGCCGCTTCTACAGCGGCGTTGAGCGATAAAAGGTTGGTTTGTGCGGCAATGTCGTCGATGATTTTAATTTTAGCGGCGATGTATTGCATGGCAGTGACGGTTTCCAATGCCGATTTTACACCTTCCATGATGTTCTCGTAAGCTTTGCTCGAAATCATTTCGGCTTGTTTTGAATTGGTCGTGTTTTGTACAATGGCTGAGGTCATTTCTTCCATGGAACTTGCGACTTCTTCGGTAGAACTGGCTTGTATTGAAGCTCCCTCTGAAAGTTCCGACGACACCGAGGAGAGCGATTTACTATATTCGGATAAATTGCTTAATACAGATATTGTAGATGTAACTACATTGTTCAATTGTGAAGCCATGTTTAGTATGTTGTTGCTTATCAATCCGAACTCATTTTTTTGATTTTTTAGTTTTTCGTCGATTTCAACGTTTAGCTGCCCTTGGGCTATTTCGCTGAGTTTCGTCTCCAGCGTCGAGATGGGTTTTCTTATGAGCATCATTAACGCATAGAGGGTAAGGAACAATGATAACAAAGCTGGTATAAAAAGCAAAAAATTAAAGGTTTTTGCGAATACGAACGACGTATAACAAAGGACTACTAAACATGGCAGGATGAACATTCCTAACTTGAATACGATTGAATGTTTGGCTGTAAAATACAAATAGATGGTGTAGACAACCGAGCTGAGAAGCAACGCTATCAAGTAAAACAGATAGGGGTTTACGCTGGAAATAAGAGCATTCATTTAGATTGTGGTTTAATGTACTTACTCAATTATGTAATTTTCTTTATAACCAAAAGAAATCATCTGAACATTTTGTTTATACTAATAAAACCAACATTTGGTTACAACGGCTTTGTAATCAAATTCTGGATTGATTAGTGCATGGGCTTCGATTAATGTGCCTTTTCCCGACAAATCCTCTTTATGTTCGGTGGTGATTTTTACTTTTTCTCCCGCGAAAATGAACGATTCCGCATGCATTTCTACTCGTCGGATACAATAGTTGCTGTCAGAATTCCGTAGTATATTATAGTGATCTCCTGATAGTTCGAACATTGCGCCGGAAATTCTCGCCACCGGTAATGCCGGATAGTGATTAAAATGGCCTGCGCAATCGTTTCTTAAAATAGAGTCGATGTAACCAGTATGGTTTTCCGAGGTCTGTTTTTCCATTCTGACAGGGGTTTTCCGGGCATAAGGATTGTCGGTGCACCGGGGTTCGGAATCTACAAAATGGCTGCTGAATTTACGGCCGAACACCTCGTGATGGATGATGGCATAGCGTACTTCTGCATCATAAGTTAGTACTCCCGAGTCGGAAAATAGCTGGCCGTGGACTATTCCTGCCCGTTTGTCGATGGATAGGGTTTTGGCCCTGAGATAACATTTCCCGGATGAAATAGCCTGGGAGTGGACCCTGTCGAAAACAGCATCGCAAGCCAAGTAATAATGTTTTTCTTTTCTTGGGTTGTCTTGGGCCAAGGCCAAGGATCCCAAAATGGCCACATGCCGGCCTGCCTCGGATAAGCTGAGAAAAGGTATTTCGAAATGATCAGTCATTTCGATCTGGACTTCAGCTTTTAGATAACCGTCGTCCTCCCAGGTCAGGTTTTTTAGTGCAAAATAGGGTTCTGTCACGTCAATAAGTTTTGTAAGATGTGTACTGACGCAGGTTGTCTCAGCAACATCAATGTTGCTCGAGAATTCACTTTGAAATTCTTTCATAATGGGTGGTAAGTTGATAGTTATTTATAAAAAAGATAAAAATTTCAGGATCAAGGTGGAAACATCTTGTTCTTTTGGTTTATGTATTTAATATCAAATATATTTTTAATACCATTTGCGGTAGTAATCCATGTGCTTCAATATATAACTGAATACATGGGTGTCGCAGATGGTAAAGAGTTAAAGGCGGTTTTCGACTTTTTGACGAACAGTCTCGAATTTTTGACAACCATTTCAAAGTTATTATTTGAAATGTAAAATAGAACGGCTTTGAATCATTTATTTACGTGAAATCTTATTTTTTAATTTTAATTAACTTATAAGTACAAAAAATAATATTTTGCACTTTACCAAACATTGGATCGGCAATGTTTAATAGTTAGTTGGCATTTTGTAGGTTATTTATTGTTAGGTGTTAATGTAAAATCGTTAAAAATATTTGCTGATTGCGTTTGTCGGCAACTTAAAAAATCCATTACATTTGCCGTATCAAACGACAGGGGTGCCTTGACAAAAAGGCTGAGATTATACCCTATAACCTGATCCGGGTAATACCGGCGTAGGAAGTGCGTAACTGCTCCCGATTTTTGGCATTCCCCGGTTGTTTGGAATTGTTGAATGTAACCCAAACTGCCACATGCGACTGAATGTCAATCAAAAAACAATCGATTTGTTAAATGGCCAATCGTTGGTCGATTTAGCCATGCAATTACAGCTGCCCCGGGCAGGCATGGCCATGGCCGTAAACGGGACCATTGTCCACATGGACGAGTGGGATTCCTTTGTCCTTTCGGAGAACGACCACATTACCGTTATTCAAGCTACGCGTGGAGGCTGATGCGATGCGGTTTTCATTTCTCCAATCTTAAAATCCACGTCCAATGAATAATATCCTGAACAAAACAATAAAAGGGCGATCTACCTATGGAGCCCGCAAATTGTATGTGCCACATCCGGATTTCAATTTCAAGGTAGGCATGAAGTGCATCGATCTCAAGGGAAATTGTCCCGTTAAAGGCAAGCAATCGCTTATCGTTTATGATACGTCGGGGCCTTATGGCGATGAATCGGCGACGATTGATTTGACCAAAGGCATCGAAAAGATACGGGAGGCTTGGATCGATCAACGGAACGATACATTGCGGTTGTTGCACCTGTCGTCAACGTACGGAGCGGAACGGTTATGTGATCCCTCGTTGCGTTCCTTGAGATTCCCTTGTACAGGGTCAAATCCCCGAAAAGCAACGGGGAATGCGTGCACCCAGCTTTATTATGCAAAAATGGGCATCATCACTTCCGAAATGGAATACGTGGCCTTGCGTGAGAACCAATTGCTTGACATACAGCCCGACTTGGTCGACGAGGACCGTGCGCGGTTGATCACTCCCGAAATGGTTCGTGATGAAATTGCAGCGGGGCGTGCCATCATCCCTGCCAATATCAACCATCCCGAATGTGAACCCATGGTCATTGGGCGCCGCTTTTTGGTAAAAATCAATGCCAACATTGGGAATAGCCCTGTATTTTCAGGCATCGGCCAGGAAGTTGAGAAAGCCATACATGCCATTCGCTGGGGCGCCGACACGGTAATGGACCTGAGCACGGGCAGGCACATCCACGAAACGCGGGAGTGGATCATCCGCAATTCACCGGTGCCCATCGGTACGGTTCCGTTGTACCAGGCACTGGAGAAGGTATGCGGAAAAGTAGAAGATCTGACATGGGACGTTTATCGTGATACGTTGATCGAACAAGCCGAACAGGGGGTTGATTATTTTACCATCCATGCCGGATTGTTGAAACGGCACATCCCGTTGACTTACCAACGGGTTACGGGCATTGTGTCGCGGGGAGGGGCCATTATGGCCAAGTGGATGACCCTGCACAATGCCGAAAACTTTCTTTACACCCATTTTGATGAGATTTGCGACATTCTGGCTACTTATGACATTAGCGTGTCGCTGGGAGACGGATTACGTCCCGGCAGTCAGGCCGATGCCAACGATGAGGCCCAGTTTGGCGAATTGGCGGTGTTGGGGCAACTTGCCCGGAAAGCGTGGGACGAGTACGTGCAGGTAATGATTGAAGGACCGGGACATGTGCCCATGCACAGAATCGGCGAGAACATGGATAAGGAGTTAGCCCACTGTTTCGAAGCCCCGTTTTATACGTTGGGGCCGTTGGTCACCGATATTGCCCCTGGTTACGACCATATTACATCGGCCATTGGGGGAGCCATGATTGCCATGCAGGGAGCCTCGATGCTGTGTTACGTCACACCGAAAGAGCATTTGGGCCTGCCCGATCCGAACGATGTAAAAACGGCCGTGGTAACCTTTAAGCTGGCTGCCCATGCGGCCGATATTGCCAGGGGACATCCCGGGGCATTGCTGCATGACCTGGCCATGAGCAAAGCCCGTTTTGAATTTCGGTGGGACGACCAGTTTAAACTGGCACTGGATCCCGATACGGCCATGGCGTACCACGCAGCCTCCGGAACGGGTGACGATGCGACGGAACAGCATTTCTGTTCGATGTGCGGCGAACATTTTTGTTCCATGCGGGCATCGCACGAAGTGAGAAGGATGGCGCAAAGGGGGAAAGAATGACGAAGGAAGGGACAGTGTGGCTTGAAAGAAATACAGGAGTGCGAAAGTCCAAGAGAGAAGTGTCTAAGTGTCAGAGAAACAGGAATGTGAAAGTGTAGAGAGCTTTTTTCTGCCCTATGCCGGTAGCGGGAAGCTAATCGTCGGAAATTTTTTGGCTATAAGGTCCGAAACCTGAAACATTGAACTTTTTATAACCTTTAAAGGATGGCCGGTTTGCCAAACCCTATTGTGGTAGCCATAACGCTGCCTGTTTTTTTGGAACGTGAGCACGAAGCCGTTCACGCCCTTTTGGATAACGGGGCCCATTACGTCCATATTCGAAAGCCTGAAGCGATTGACAGGAAAATGGAGAGTTATCTGGATCGTATTGATGTTTCCGTCCGGGAGCGGCTGACCCTCCACTACCATCACGAGTTGGCCGTGGGATTTGGCCTTGGCGGTATCCATGAAAGCAGAGACGCAATTGGGACAATGGACGGGCATTACCGGCGAAGCAAAAGCTGCCATTCGGTGGAAGAAGTCGTGGTGCACAGCGAAAGGTTCGACTACCTTTTCCTTAGCCCGATTTTCGAAAGCATAAGCAAGGCAGGATATCATGCCGCGTTTGGCCATTGCGGGCTCCGGAAGATTCTAAAGCATCCGGAAAACCCGTTGGGAAACGTGGTCGCATTGGGCGGTGTGTGTGCCGGAAATGCCCGTTTGGCCAGGGAAATGGGGTTTGCGGGCATTGCCTTGCTGGGCGGATTGTGGGTGACGGATGGCATAGCCGTTGATGTGGATCGATCTGTTGAACAATTAAAATTGATTACCAAAGCATGGAACGACCGGTCGTATTGAGCCTTGGGGGGTGGGATCCGTGTGGTGGCGCGGGTTTGGCGGCAGATATAAAAACATTGGCGGCACATAACGTAATCGGCATGGGAATAGCCACAGCGATCACTTATCAGACCGAGGACCGTTTTGTGGGCCTCTCGTGGGTCACAACCGGAGAAATAATACGACAATTGCGTCCCATTGCCGAACAATATCGGTTTGCTGCCGTGAAGATAGGATTGATACGTTCGGTACAGGCGATTATTGGGGCTATTGACCTTTTAAAAAGCCGTCAGCCAGGAGTTCCTATCGTGTGGGATCCGGTCATTGGGGCATCGGCAGGTTTTGGTTTTCATCGCCGGCCTTCGTCGTTTATCCGTTTAATGGGAGACGTTACGTTACTGACCCCAAATTTAAGTGAAGCGGCCCTGATTTTTGGCAATGGGACGACAGTGCCCCAATTGAACCATCTGATTGGCAGAAACGGTTGGGGTAGTATCCTGCTCAAAGGAGGCCATGCCGATGGCCATGCCAACGATTTGTTGTTGTGCGGGAAAGAAGTTGCCACCATTGGAGGCGTACCCTTTCCCAATAACGGAAAACACGGCAGCGGGTGCGTGTTTTCATCGGCTGTGGCGGCCAATCTGGCCAAAGGGGCATCGCTCCTTACGGCGTGCGAAAATGCCAAACGTTACACCGAAAAATTTCTTTTATCCTCACCCTCGCTTTTGGGCGTGCATGATTAAACAATCACCAGTCAACAAGCCAATGTTCGATGCAATGTTCAAAAAATTCACTCCTTCCCGGTTTCGGTTGATGTATGTGACCCAGGGAAAAACGATCACCTCGGTCCGGCAGGAAATCCGTCAGGTACTTGAGGGTGGCTGTCGGTGGGTTCAGATCCGTATGAAGGACGCTTCTTTGGAAGAAGTGGAAACGGTGGTCCAATGGGCATTGCCCTTATGCAAAGCCAACGGGGCGATATTGATCGTGAACGACTTTCCTTTGGTTGCCCGCGACACGGGAGCGCATGGCGTGCATTTGGGAAAAGATGACATGTCCATACCTGATGTCAGAAACATGTATCCGCAAGTGGGAATCATCGGAGGCACAGCCAATACCATCGGCGATATTGTGCATTTGCACGACGCCGGGGCCGACTATGCGGGAATCGGCCCTTTTCGCTTTACCGCAACAAAAAAGAGGTTGAGCCCAATTCTGGGGTTGGACGGATACCGGCAGTTGGTGGCCGGGATGCGGCAGCGAAACATTTGTTTGCCGTTTGTGGCCATCGGAGGGATCATGTTGGAAGACATTGTGGCCATCCGGCAGTTGGGTGCCGCAGGCATCGCCGTATCGGGGCTGATAGCCCATGCCGGCGATCCGGTAACGCAAACGCGGCGCGTTATTGCAGCGTTGACGGTGCCGTTGCCCGAACAGGTCCGGTCGTAGGCGACAGGGAGCATAAACGTTGAAATAGCTAAATAAAGATCAGATGCAACCACTCATTATTGCGGATAAAACATTCCGTTCCCGATTGTTCGCGGGCACGGGGAAATTTGGTTCCAACGCGTCGATGGCCGAAGCGGTCAAGGCCAGTGGCACGCAGTTGGTGACCGTGGCCTTGCGTCGTGTGGATTTTGATGATCCGCACGATGATTTACTGGCCCATTTGGACATTCCGGGAGTCGACCTGTTACCGAATACCTCGGGGGCCCGCAATGCCGCAGAAGCTGTATTTGCTGCCCGTATGGCACGCGAGGCGCTGCAAACCAATTGGGTGAAGCTGGAAATCCATCCCGATGTGCGTTACCTTATGCCCGATCCCGTAGAAACGCTCAAAGCGGCCGAAGAGCTCGTGAAACTGGGCTTCGTGGTATTGCCGTATATCCATGCCGATCCCGTGCTGTGCAAACGCCTGGAGGAGGTAGGAGTGGCAGCCGTCATGCCGTTGGGATCGCCCATTGGCAGCAACGGAGGCTTACAAACGCGCGAATTCCTGCGCATCATCATTGAACAATCCAATGTCCCTGTGGTAGTGGACGCGGGCATTGGCCGTCCGTCGCAAGCCGCCGATGCCATGGAAATGGGGGCCGATGCCGTACTGGTAAATACCGCCATGGCCATCGCCGCCGATCCCGTTGAAATGGCCAGAAGTTTTAAAATGGCCGTGGAAGCCGGGCGAATGGGGTTTGAAGCAGGCTTGCCCGCCGCACAAACCAATGCATCGGCTTCGAGCCCGTTGACGGCGTTTTTGGGTAGCCGGTGAGACATAAGGAATGGGTAGAAGTGGATAATAGGCAGAAGAAACCGTTTTGTCAGATCTTTTGCCTTTTCGATAACGGACGGAGATATGTGGCAAGCGTTTTCCAATAGTTTCTTGATCCGGCCCATTGTTGGGATTGGACCGGATATTTCCATTGGAATTATGGGAGAGCATAGCCTCAAACACTTTGAGGACGTAACCTCAAGGTATCAGAGAGCATAACCTCAAGGTGTCGGAGAGCGTAGCCTCAAGGTATCGGAGAGCATAACCTCCGGTTGTATGGGAGCGTAGTCCCGGATTTATATGGAAGTATAGCCTCCTTATTTTGTTTATCCTTGACTGCTTTTCGGATGAAGTATTGAACAACCGATTTTTAATTGTTGGTTCCTAAACAATATACGGCAATGACGTTTTACCCTCAAATAGGCTTGTACGATTGGGATGAGGTGGCCCAATCCATCCGGCAGCAAACACGTACCGACGTGGAACGGGTGCTGGCGAACGGTGTTCGTAAGATGGATGACCTCAAAGCGCTGTTGTCGCCCGAAGCGGTGCCGGTGCTCGAAATTTTGGCCGATACCAGCCGACGAGTCACGCGGCAGCGGTTCGGTAATGTCGTCCAGCTTTACGTACCTCTTTATCTGTCGAATTTTTGCGAAAACTGTTGTGTATATTGCGGATTTAACGCAGGCAACCGGATAACCCGGAAAGTCCTATCCATGGATGAGCTTGCCCGTGAGTTGTCCGTCATCAGGCGAAACCCTTTTCAGCATTTGCTGCTGGTTGCCGGCGAAGCCCCCCGAAAAGCAGGGATCGATTACTTGGAGGAAGCGGTCATACTGGCCCGAAAATATTTCCATCAGGTCTCCATTGAAGTGCAACCGCTTGCGGCCGATGAATATGCCCGTCTGGCCAATGCGGGACTGTACGGTGTGTACGTGTACCAGGAGACATACCACGAAAAGGCTTATCCCAATTATCATCTGGGCGGGAAGAAAACCGATTTCCGCTACAGGTTGGAAACGCCCGACAGGATAGGGCAGGCCGGGATCCGGAAAATAGGTCTTGGTAACCTTATCGGACTGGAGGATTGGCGGACGGAAGCGTTCTTTACGGCCCTCCATTTGTCATATCTGCGTAAGAAATATTGGAGATCGAAGCTCTCTGTGTCGTTTCCACGTTTGAGGCCTCATGCCGGCAATGGGTTTCAACCGCAATATTCCACCTCCGAGCGCGATTTGGTGCAACTGATCTGTGCATACCGCCTTTTTGACCATGATTTGGAAATCTCCCTTTCAACGCGCGAGAGTGCACATTTTCGCGACAATGTGTTTCCTCTGGGAGTAACGGCCATGAGTGCGGGATCGAAAACAGGGCCCGGTGGCTATGGCGGGGACAATGAACTGGAACAATTTGCGGTCAATGATGATCGTTTACCCAGGGAAGTAGCCGATGCCATCCGTCAGCAGGGATTTGAACCGGTGTGGAAGGATTGGGCCGACTGCTTGCAAGTGCCCCAGGGAGCTGATTCTGGGAAAGCTTAAATCCTCTTTTGAATTGGGCGTATGGCTGATATCGAAGAAAGTGCCAGAGTTCCTGAGTGCCAGAGAAAAGTGCAAAAGTGCAAAAGGAAGAGAGCGGGAATAGCGGACCTCCCCCGGCCCTTCCGAAGGAGGGGTGATGTGACGTACGGTGCGTCTTCTGGTTCCCCTCCTGTGGAGGGGTTAGGGGAGGTCAGATGCCTTGCCATTGAACTGGATCTAAAATGCGCACGGTGCTTGATTCTTTCCGTTTCGAAGGTGGACCTTCCCCGGCCCCTCCACAGGAGGGGTGCCATCACGTACAGTGTGCTTTCCGGTTCCCCTACTTTAGAGGGGTTAGGGGAGGTCATTCCGAAGAAAAGAATTGGGAATCTTTTCACGGGAGTATCTGTGAAGCGCCTGATTCAAATCCTCTTCAGGGGATTCGGAAGTTAAAACTGCGAAGAATTTATAAGTTGATAGTCCATAATTGAAAACCTAAGCCATGGTCAATCCGGATTCCGAACGTTATTCCCGTCACCTGTTGGTTGATGGTTTTGATAGATCACACCAAAAGAAGCTTGCATGCGCATCGGTATTTGTGGCCGGATGTGGTGGTTTGGGCTCTGCCATCCTTACTTATTTGGGGGCGGTAGGAGTAGGGCATTTAGGGTTTGTGGATTTTGACACGGTGAGCGAATCGAACCTGAACCGGCAGGTGCTTTACCATCCCGGGCAAATCGGGTTGCCGAAGGCCGAAAAGGCTGCCAAACGTTTGGGACAAATCAGTCCGGACTGTCGGTTGACGGTTTTCAATCGACGCATGGATGCGGAAAACATCAACGATATGGTCAACGGTTTTGACATTGTCATGGACGCGACCGATAACTTTGCCGCACGTTACCTTCTGGACGATACCTGTAACCAATTACAAAAGCCTTTTGTGTATGCCACGGCCGAGCAATGGGGCGGACAGCTTTCGGTATTTCATTACCGGGGAGCAAAAGGGTATCGTCAGCTTTACCCCAGTCAACCGTTACCAGCTGCCACCCCTCCGGGGATCATGGGGCCTGTAGCGGGGCTCATAGGCATGTATGCCGCCATTGAGTCTGTAAAAATTATTACGGGTTTGGGAAATGTGCTGTCGGGAAAACTTCTTTGCGTGGATGCATTAAGGATGGACCATCAGGTATTCTGCCTTGGATGACGAGGGGAGAACATTACGGGGCATGCATGGGGCAAAAAGGGCGTCAATACCTTTCACTAAAAGCGCGAAAGAAGTTATTGTTAGCCCTTTTCTTCTGAACCCTCCCTCTGTCTTTGGCAGACGCTTTGTAACCCCTGCGCCAAGGTCCTGCAGGACTTACGCCGGGGTTACAATAAAGTGAGGGAGCAGGTTTATTGCCACAGCTTTAGGGGATAAATGCCCTGATCGATTAATGAGGCCAGATTTTGTTTCACTAGCGGCTTATCTTCCTGATAGGTAACACCAAACCATTTGGCTGGGGTTTTAATGACTTTGGTGGTTGCTTTGCCTTGTTTTATCAGTTTATCGGCCACGGCATTAAAATAGAACTCCGATTTCAGTTCAGTTCCCCGTGCTTTCAAAAAATCGGTGAATTCCGATTCCAATTGTCCGAAAAAGGCCGGCTTGAATGCCCAAAAGTTCATCGAAACCGGCTCCTGTCCCGTTAATTCGGTTTTGCCACTTTCTTCAAAATAGTAAATCTTGCCCCCTTCGTAGCCGATTTTTGTACGTTCTGTCAACGATACCAGGTTCCCGCTGGCATCGGTCTGGCAAACGCCGCGCGACACGGTACCGTGTTCCGACAAAGTGTTGTTCAGTGCGTAACCCACCATGGCGTACTCGTTGTCAGCCTGGCTCTGGGTTAAGAATCCTGCGACCTGCACATAAGCCTCGCGTCCGTAAAAATCGTCGGCGTTGATAATGGCAAACGGCGTATGGATGGCATCTTTGGCCATTAAAATAGCATGCCCTGTGCCCCAGGGCTTTTCGCGTCCTTCGGGAACCTGGAAGCCGTCAGGTAAATAACCGAGTTCCTGATAAACAAATTCGTAGTCGATCTTTCCTTTCAGATGAGGTTCGAACCGGGCAATGAACTGGTCGGCAAATGAATGGCGTATGACGAACACCACCTTGCCAAAACCGGCCTGTATGGCATCGTACACCGAATAGTCGATGATCGATTCGCCTGACGGTCCTATTTCGTCCAACTGTTTGAGGCCTCCGTAACGGCTGCCCATTCCTGCCGCTAAAACCAATAGTGTTGCACTCATGTCTTTCATGTTTGGTCTATGGCCAGGCCATAGATAGGTGTATATCTGTTATCTCTCTGGTTGCTAAACATTACATTTTAGGTGCCTGGTCGTTGCCCGGTAGGGAAGCGCCTTTATGGGACCGGTAATCGCGTACCAGGCCTTCGGCCAGCCACACGGCCAATGCCTGGCGGTTGGTTTCGATCACGAACCGTTGCTGGTCACGGGTATTCTGTATATTGCCCAGTTCAATGAACACAGACACCGGGTGGGTGTATTTCAGTTCATAAAGCTCACGGGTCGATACGGTTCCGCTAAAACCACGCGACGGTTGGTGAAGCTTATATTTCTCGTTGAAAACCTGGCGGAGTGTTTCTGCCAGGTTTTGTCCGTTGGGACTTCCCTGGTAATAATAGAAAAATACGTCGATCTGTTTTTTTTGGCTCCGGCTGTCCAGGTGTATGCTTACCGACCGGTGGTAGCCACCGGGGTTGGCCTTGTAGATTTGGTTCACTTTGTCGACCCTTTGTCGCAACCGCTCTATTTGGTTAAGGGGGATCGGGTCGCCCATGCACGTTTCGTCGTTATCATAAAGCAATATTTTTTCGTTGCGGATCCCATCGTTGGGGTCTTGCACCACAAACACCACTTTGGCCCCCTTTTCAATGAGGCACCGGCCCAGGCGCAGGGTTATGTCGTAAGCGTACTCGTCTTCGTCCAGCTTATGCTTCCCGTATTGGCCCGAAGCGCCGGGATCGGGGCCCCCGTGCCCGCTTATAAGATAAAACGTGGCCCCCGTAAGTTCGTTTGTTTTGATGGTGGCTTCCTTAAGCGCTTCACCGAACAAAGGCTCGGTGAACGTGTCGTTGATCGTGGGCAGGAAATAGATGTGGTGCGCCAGCAATGTATTTTCTTTTCCAAACTTTCCGGTGTTAAGTTCCACGAAAGCTTTCATGTGTTGCAACGGATTGAGCCCGTTTCGTAATAAGAAGGCGTTGGTGCCTTCGCCGGGATTGGGTTTTATGCCGTTTGCGGGAGATTGGGCCATCCCTGCACGGAAAAATAAGGTCACGCACAGCATGGCGAGAGGTATGCTTCTAAAATACAGGCACACGTAATTCTTCTGTTTTTGTTATAAAGGCAAAAATAACTTTTTAGGCGGATTAGGGCATCCTTTTTTACATCAGATGACGGATTCCATGCATAAAACACCAGCATTGGGACGGGAGGGGCCAATAGCCGCCTGCTGTGGTGACCGGCACATCCGTCCGTGTGTGGCACCCATATCCGATTGGGATTATTGTCTTTTTCTTGCCTGAAGGTTATACCATAACAACGACAAACCAATGACCAACATGCCGATCACCGAAACGGTATCGGCCGATTCGCCGGGTACGACCCACCAGCTTAATATTGCGCCGAATACGGGAATGATGAATTTCCATACGTTAAGATCGGAAACCTTTATGCCCGGCCGTTGCAACAGCACGAACCAAATTGTAAATGCCATGGCCGACAACGAACTTAGCCATGCCAGTGCCATGTAATAGGGAAAAGGGAATACGAATCCGGTGAACGGCTCAAAGAAAAGCGAGAGGACGAACAGCCCCGACCCTCCCAGCATCAGTTGCCAGCTGCTGAGTACCACGGCCGAAGCGGTTTTGGTCTGTTTGCTTACGATAATGTTGCCTATGCCGGACGACAGGTTGCTTGCAACCAGTAATATGAAACCAAGCACTTGTTTGGGGCCCGATTCGGCGTCCATGCTTTTCCCGACCGCAATGAGGACAATTCCCACCAATCCCAGGCCAATGCTGAAAGTTTTCTGGATAGACATGCGTTCGTTGGCCATTGCAAAGTGTGCCGCCAGTGCCACAAACAGAGGCTGTGCACCGACCGTGATGGCGGTTATCCCTGCGGGCAACATGCTGATTCCCCAATAGAAAAGCGCATACAGGATAAAGGTTTGTGTGAGCGACACCCAGACTATCAGACTAAAATGTTCCTTCAATGCAGTAAAGAACCCTCCGCTTCTAATGGCCAAAGGGGTGAGCAATGCGCCTGCCAGAAAAAACCTGACCCCCGCAAACTGGATGGGGGTGGTGTAAGGAAGTCCCAGTTTAATACCGGCAAATGCCGTCGACCACAATAAACAAGCAACAATCGCCAGAAAAATATTGTTGTTTACAAATGCTTTCATGCCGTTGGTAAATAGAACGGCAAAAATAACAACCTTTGCTGTCTAAATCCGTTTAGTTTTATAACATCAACAATATTTTACAATGGTTAAAGGTTTACTGCTTTTGCTACTGGTAACAATGGCTGTTCATGAGGCTTTTCCTATCGGGGCCCATCCCGATGCCATTGAAGTTAAACAGTCCGATGGGACTATATTGAAAGTGTTCCAGCATGGCGACGAATGGTTTAACTGGACTACTACCACGGATGGTTACCGTATTGTAAAGAATCCCAAAGGGATTTTTGAATATGCCACATTAAACCGTACCGGCAATGTGGTTGCTTCCGGTAAAAAGGCATATGGTCGTTCCGATCGTCCTGTAAGCCAGCAATCGTTTCTGAAATCGACCCCTTTGCATGTGGGTGTCAACGAGAGCACGTTTGTCCCCAAAATGGGTTCGGCAATAGCTACTCCGTCGTTGTTGAAAAGCGCGTCGGTCAATGCAGCGTTCCCCGCATCGGGAAACCCAAAATTACTGGTGATTTTGGCCAGCTTTTCGAATACTGCGCCTACTTATACACAGGCATCGTTCGACAATTTGTTGAACCAAACCAATTACAATGGTACGGGTAGTTTTAAAGATTACCATTTAGAGAACTCCAACGGGCTTTTAAATATCCAGTCTACCGTGACGGCATGGGTTACTTTGCCGCAAACGCGGGAATATTATGCCCCCGAAAGTAAATGGGGAGAGTTTGCCTACGATGCGATAAAAGCTGCCGATGCGGCAGGTGTTGATTTTTCGGAATTCGATAACGACGGGAACGGGACCGTTGATGCCGTTGCCATTTTCCATGTGGGAAAAGGTCAGGAATCCAGTGCCGACCTTTTGGACATCTGGTCGCATTCGTATACCTTGTCTGATTTTGGTTATACCGTTGCCGAACGTACATTTGACGGGAAACGTATAAATTCCTATACCGTACAGCCCGAGTTCAACAACAATACCACCAATATGTGCCACATTGGGGTATTGTGTCACGAATTTGGACACAGCCTCGGACTCCCCGATTATTATGATACCGATTACGAAACCAACGGGCTTCAGGACGGCACAGGCCGTTGGGACGTGATGGCAATGGGCGCATACAACAATTCAAATGCGACACCTGCACATCACAATCCTTTCTCAAAAGCAGAATTGGGATGGCTTGGCATTACCACCATATCATTGCCGGCCCGCATGACTCTGGCCCCGGTAGTTGGTTCACAAACGGCTTATCGCATCGATACACAAACCTCCAATGAGTACTATTTGCTGGAAAACCGTACCCAAACAGGGTTCGATGCCTATATTCCTGGCGAAGGCATGTTGATTTATCACGTGGATGGAAATTACATCGCGGCCAAACGTTCAATCAACACCATTAATGCAACAAGCCATCAGGGGTTGTACATCAAGAAAGCAAGTGGCTTGCTTAATTCCGCAACGAGCCCTTACCCCGGAAGTATGGGCAATACCAGCTTTACCGATTCATCTACACCGTCTTCTCTGGCATGGAACGGATTGGTGACCAACAAGTCCATTACTGGCATCGAGGTGGATGGGAGCAAAAATGTGTCATTCGATTTTATGACGCTTCAAAACGGAATGCCCCAAACGTTTTCCTCGAAAACGATAGACTCTCAATCTGTTGATTTGGAGTGGACGGCTTCTGAGGATAATTATCCTGTAATGATTGCCGTGAGCATGACCAACACGTTTGGGACTCCGGTAGATGGTTCCAATTACGGAGTGGGGGACGAAATAACAGGCGGAGGAACCGTGATCTATAACGGAAATGGTTCTGCCTTCTTGCATGCCCCACTGTCACCCCTGACAACTTACTATTACCACATATGGAGCAATAAAGGAACCGGTTATTCCGTGGCACTCAACGGATATGCCACTACTTATCAGGCCCCGGTTGCTTCCTATCCTTGGGTTGACGACTTTGAAACTGGTCTTTCGAACTGGCACAACGAAATAATAAACGGCATTGATGAATGGACTACCCGGGCAGGAGGCTATAACGGATTTCCGGGTTCGGCCTACTCGGGTAGTAAAAATGCTTATTTCTTTTCGAATGTAAAGGGGGGCAAGGCCCGTTTGGTTTCGCCCATGTTTGTGGCACAAAGCCAGGAGAAGTTCCGTATCATGTTGCAACATGCCCAGGTTATTTGGGGAGCGGATCAGGATGAGCTTCGTATTTATATTAAATATGCTTCGTCTGAGAATTGGTTGACACTTGGCGAATATACTTCCGATATGAAAGATTGGAAACATGATTATTGGGAGTTCACGGCATCCGAGTCGTTCCAGGTTGCATTGGAAGCTAAAGGAAACCACGGGTATGGTGTGGTCCTGGATGATTTCAGGATCCTAAAAATCGATCGAACACTACCCGTCGGCCCTTCGTCGCTGAATTTGTTGTCCAATGCCCAAAATAGTATCGCTTTGGGATGGACAAAGGGAACTGGCGATAAAATATTGGTGGTTTGTAAAGAAGCAGGCCTTGTGTTGGGATTACCTGTCAACGGGACTACCTACTCAGCGTCGTCATCGTTTGGCAACGGTAGCCTGCTCAACCCGCAAGAGTACGTGGTTTATTCGGGAACCGGTAACCAGGTTGAAGTAACCAACCTGAAGCCAAACACTTTTTATTATTTCACAGCATTTGAATTTTTCGAAGATGGGCAAATCTATCAGTTGAATGCGCCGAAAGCCCGATTCTATACTGTCCATGGGGATGTGACCTTCACGCTTGCCGTTACCGATGGAAACGGGATGCCGATATCAGGTGCGGCCGTTACGTGCGGAACGCAAACCTCGGCGACCGTCTCGGACGGGAGAGCCTCGTTTGTCATGCCATTCACATTGCACGACATTGCTTACTCAGTGGCTGTTAGTGGCAAGAAGACCGTTTGGGGCAAAATGGCCGGAACACAAAATCGTACCATAAACGTGCAAATGGATAGTGATAAAATAGATGCGCCAAAGCTGCTCGAAAATACTGTGTTTGATGGGACGGTCAATTTAAAATGGAATCCGGTGATCGAGGAAAACTTTACCGGATACGACCCCTTTGCCCTGTCTATCCCAAACTGGACGTTCGTGGATATGGATGGCGTAAGGACATGGGGCCTTTTTGATTACAGAGACGATGAGACCGGAGAGGAAGTGGTTGTCACATTTCCAAACGAAGGCTATACGGGATCGTTTATCGTGATAAACCCCTATATAGATGAAGGGATTGATCTTCCGTGTACTCCTTATTCCGGGAATCAGTTTTTGGGGTGTGCCGTTGCATATGGGAAAACGAATAACGACTGGGCGATTTCTCCCGAATTTCGTGTCACGGGCAATGAATGGTTGTCTTTTATGGCGGCCAGCTATACCAATTTATATGGGTTGGAGCGTATGCGGGTATTGATATCCGAGAACGGAACAGAATTGTCTTCATTTGTGGAGATCACCCCAAATCCGTATGTGGAGGTCCCTCAGGCATGGACACAATATAAGTTCGATCTGTCTGCCTATGCGGGAAAACAAATACGATTTGCCATCAACTGTGTGTCAAACGATGCATTCTTGTTCATGCTCGACGATATTCGTGTGATGACGGCCGAACCGCCCTCTTCTCCCAAACTTGTGCCCCCGGCAGCCTCATCGGTTTTGTTTGCGGTCAGGGAAGCATTACCTATTGCAACGAACACCCTAAAAAGTTCCGGGTCCGGTTCTTCCTCAATGACGGGTGATATTGTGTACCGGGTATTTAAGAATGGAGAATTGGTTGCCGAAAACGAGGGGATGGCTGACAATACGGCAACGTTTGATTTTGATGCAGCGGCTTGTGGGCAAAGTCAATTTATGGTTAAGGCAGTCCGGGTGTCGTCCGGCGTTGAGAATACCTCTTCGCTGATAACGTTATCGTCTTGTGCCAACGTATCGGTGGTGGTGACAAATGGAGGGATTGCGGTCCCTGGTGCGTCAGTTGTTTTGGGAACTTACAACGGGTTGACCGATAAAGACGGAAAATTAGCTATTAATGATGTGCCCAATAACAGCTATTCATTGAGCGTGACCGCCAACGGATATGAAAGTTACTCGGCAACGGTGGCGATAACGGAGACAAGTGAGTTAGCCGTTGAACTCAAAAAATTGACCCCCACCATGGTTCCTTATGTGGCAGAGAAGGGCAAAGTTCATCCCAATCCATCCAAAGCTATTTTCCGTGTTGAAATCGACAATGCGGGATCGGATCTTAGCTATGTGGTTTATAACATGGTTGGGCGAAAATTGCTGGAGAATGGCCACAGCCCCGGGGTTTTCAATGTCGATTTGGGCAACTTCCCCAATGGTATTTATCTCCTGGAGGTGAGCAACCATGGGAAAAAGTATGCGTTTAAGCTGGTCAAAAAATAGAGAGGGGTATATTCTCTTCATAAAAGCGCAGATGCCGTTATGGTTTCTGCGCTTTTGTATTTTGCAATGGTTCGCTTTAGAAGGATGTATGCGATAAGGTTACGATTGTATAAAACAAAAAAGCAACCTTTCGGTTGCTTGATGAGCCGTTGATGGGAATTGAACCCATGACCTCTTCCTTACCAAGGAAGTGCTCTACCCCTGAGCTACAACGGCAAAATTAGATCTTGGTTGACAACTTTTTGTCACTGGAGCGGAAAACGGGATTCGAACCCGCGACCCCGACCTTGGCAAGGTCGTGCTCTACCAACTGAGCTACTTCCGCGTTTTGTTTCAATTGCGGTGCAAAAATATGGAATTTTTAATACGTCACAAGTGTTTCTGCTAAAAAAGTAAAGGCTGTAGAAACTTTTTTTAACCCGTAAAATTAACTTCCTGAAAGTCAGTTTTTCGTTTTTCAGAACAATAGAGATCACTTTTTTACGATATAGAATGCATTGGGCTATATCTTTTATCCATGCAATTTCAGGAATCGAAAAGAACAATTGTCCACAATAGCTGTTCTTAAAAGCAAACTCGATCCAATAAAAATATTAAATTAGAAAGACATGAGCAAAGTAAATGTAAACGTCACTTTTAAAGGAGGCGCCGTGACCATTGTTGGCAATGAAGTGAAAGTGGGAAGCCAGGCGCCTGACTTTACGGCGATAGGTGCTGGTCTCAATCCCGTAAAACTTAGTGATTACAAGGGGAAGAATGTGGTGATTGCTATTTATCCGTCAATTGATACAGGGGTATGTGCACTCCAAAACAAGCAATTCAATAAAATTGCCAACGATCTGAAAAATACTGTGGTGCTGAGTATCTCTCTTGATTTGCCATTTGCGCAAAGCCGTTTTTGCGCGGCCGAAGGCTTACAGAATATTGTCACGGTGTCGGATTACAAAGACCGGGAATTCGGGTTGAAATACGGCTTCCTGATTGATGAACTGAAATTGTTGGCACGTGGTACCGTCATTATCGATAAGAATGGAGTGGTAAAGTACGTGGAATATGTGCCCGAAATCGCTACCGAACCCGATTATGGCAAGGCCTTGGAAGTATTGAAGGGATTGAATTAAGTGGGAATCTTACGGAAAAACGGTTTCTGCAAAAGCAAAAAGGGCGCCACAAATTACAGTGGCGCCCTTGGTTTTGAATGGTATCAGACTCTTTAGAATCTGAGTCGTTAAAATGGGGGTATTTGTTTTCGTTGGTTAAAACCCGATCAATACCATAAATTTATATACCAGGGCAGCTACAAACATGCTGACGGGAATCGTGAGTATCCATGCTACCAGAAGATTCGATGCCACGCCCCAACGTACGGCCGATAAACGTTTGGTCATGCCAACCCCCATGATGGAGCCGCTTATGGTGTGGGTGGTACTAACCGGCACGCCCAATCCTTGCGATACTCCAAATAAGGTTATGGCGCCGGCGGTTTCGGCGGCAACACCTTCTAACGGGGTTACTTTGGTGATCTTGGTTCCCATGGTTTTTACAATTTTCCATCCCCCCATCATGGTACCGCAGGCGATGGCCAGATAGCATGATATGGGGATCCACGTGGGAACGTGCAAATGTTTTTTCCCAACGGCATCTATTGTTTCTGTCACGTGAACCCATTCGGGAATAGGCATGCCGTGGGTATTCAGATAGGTAATGTATACGATCATGGCCGCACTGATAATACCGACTACCTTTTGCGAGTCGCTACCTCCATGTCCCAGGCTAAACGCTGCCGACGAGACGAGTTGGAGCCTTTTGAACCATTTATTGGTTTTATGGGGATTAAAGCGACGGCACAACCAAAGAATGGAGATCGATATCACATATGCGATCAGCATACCTATCACAGGGGCCAGAAAGATGAACCCAATGGTTTTCAGGATGACCTCCTGGTTGATTACCGAAAATGAACCGGTATGGGCGACCGCAGCACCGGCAAATCCCCCGATCAACGTGTGCGACGATGATGAAGGGATACCCCGCCACCATGTGATGAGGTTCCATATAATGGCCGCAATCAAACCTGCTAAAATTACTTGAAGGTTTATAGCTCCCGATTCTACAGTCTTCGACACGGTATTGGCCACTTTAAGATCGAAAATCCAAAACGCCATTAAGTTAAAAAAAGCTGCGAACAATACTGCGGGAAGCGGAGCCAGAACTTTTGTCGAAACAATGGTGGCTATTGAGTTGGCCGCATCATGAAACCCGTTGATCAGATCGAACACAATGGCCATAGCCACAATCACAATTAATAGAGTGAGCATATAAGATTGTTTTTTTCCATCCTCGCAAAGAGAAATGTAACCGTTTTTATAGGGAGTTAAGCATATTTGACCAAAATGGTCTTGATAACGTCCGACACGTCCTCTATTTTGTTTTGTGCCTTTTCAATGGTCTGTAAAATCTCTTTTTGGCGGATCAATTCAATGGCATCTTTTTCGTTTTCGAAAAGCTGTGAAATGGCCAGATCGTAAAACTCGTCGCCACGACGTTCAATGGTGTTGATTTCCATACAGGCTTTCATGATCGCCTCCGGTTTTTGATGACCTTCCAGTCCGTTTATGGCGTTTTGTAATTCCACACAGCCTTTGTTTATCCAGTTGACCATTTCTCGCATGTTGGTACTGAAAGTATTGCATCTGTACACGACGATTTTTTCGGAGCAGCTGTTCATGAAATCCAATACATCATCCATTGTGGAAGCCAACTGATGGATGTCCTCGCGGTCGAAGGGGGTTATAAAAGTATGGTGTAGCTCGTCGAATACCTGGTTTGTGAACGTGTCCCCTTTCCTTTCCAGGTTTTTTATTTTTAACCGAATGGCCTTCCTTTCTTCCGGATCGTTGTTGTTCACCATCTTTACCAATTCTTCCGAGGCATCCACAATATTGGCTGCTGCTTCATTGAACAGTTTGTAGTACTTTTTCTCTTTGGGGCTAAAGTACTGTAATAGGTGTGAGAATTTCATATTACTTTGTTTTATGTATATATTAATCCTAAGTAAAGGATGTCTTAAATTTTGGTGGTGCAAATATGAAAATTCATTTTTAAAACACACCTTTTTTTCAACGAATATTAATGGGGTATTTTATGGAATTTCCTTTGGAATTTTCCATGGGTGATGTATATATATCATTGATATGTAGATATTTTAAATTGGATCGAAGTTCCATGCCTCAAATGGGGCAACAAGGGGCGGTGCATGTTTGGCTTACTCATTTTTCAATGAAAAGCATCGTTGGAGTACACGTTAGTGCATGATATGGTGGGAATTGATCATCCTAACTAATGAAGAGAAGGCCCTGTTTGCGTTTTTGCGTCAATATTCCAGTTTTCGCCGCAATGGATTGACAAACGTTAACTTTTTATAGTATCTGTTAAGCAAAAGGGGTAGTATATTTGTTAGTGAAAAGATGGAGAGTTTTTTCATAGGTTTAGTTAAGGTTAGGTTAAAAGAAAGGGCAGTGTAATGCTGCTCTTTTTTTCAAAAGAAAGATCAACGGATTTGAAATTTTAACATTAATTAGATGTCGAAAATGTAACAAGGCATAAGCTTTGTCGTAATAATTAATGTTTTCTCATAGTTTAGGGTTAGGTTTGGTTAAGTGAAAGCCGCTTGGAATTCTCCAGCGGCTTTCCGCTTTTTATGGATACATGTTCTTCTCCCAGTTTTTGTATTCTATTTATCGTTATTTCTGTTTGTCATGCAAAAAGTGCATCAATCAAATGTGCTCGATTTGGAGCAACGTCCGGTAACTTCTTTATTGTGGAAGTATTTTGTACCTGCATTTACAGGGGTCATCCTTAATTCGTTATACAACGTCGTTGCCAGAATATTTATAGGGCATGGGGTCGGTGCCCTGGCACTGTCGGGGTTAAGTGCGGTTTTCCCCATTATGATTATTATGATGGCGTTTGGCATGCTGATAGGCATGGGGGCAGGCGTGAGGATAAGTATTGCTTTGGGCAAGAAAGATTATGCCCTGGCCGATAGGGTACTTGGGAATGCATTTGTATTGACGGTGATCGTATCGGCAATCATCATGTTGATTGGTTTTTGGGTAAAAGATCCGATACTGCATTTTTTTGGGGTCGGTGCCGAAACATACAAGTATGCCACTGAATATCTGGACATCATATTGTTGGGGACGGTGTTTAATGTGGTGGGCTTTTCGCTCAACAACCTTATCCGTTCCGAAGGGAATGCCCGGACGGCAATGTTCTCGATGATGATTAGTGCCGGTACCAATTTGCTTTTGGATCCATTGCTGATATTTGTGTTTGACATGGGAGTGGCAGGTGCGGCATGGTCTACGGTTATCTCGCAAGCATTATTGACGATATGGGTAATCTGGCATTTTCGAAGTAAAAGATCGATTGTGAAATTGCATGCGCGCCACTTCAAGCTTGACGGTAAAATAATTTGGTATATTATTTCGGTCGGCTTCGCCCCGTTCTCAATGCAATTGGCCTCGAGTGTGGTGCAAGGCGTGTTTAATATGCAGCTGGCGAAGTTTGAGGGCGATTTGGCCATTGGTGCAATGGGCATTATAAACAGCGTGATCATATTCCTTGTCATGTCGGTTATTGCCATTAACATGGCCGCCCAACCCATTATTGGATTTAACTATGGGGCACGTAATTATTCGAGGGTGAAACAGACATTGGTATTATGTATTAAAGCGGCTACGGCCATATGCGTGGTCGGGTTTATCACAGTACAGTTGTTCCCTGGCTTTATGATCAAGATTTTCAATAACAATAGTCCCGGATTATTGGAAATCGGTACCCAGGGCATTCGTTTAATCTTACTTGCCTTGCCTTTCGTCGGATTTCAGATAATTGTGGGTAATTTTTTCCAATCCACGGGAAAAGCCGGTATTGCAGCCCTGTTGTCGATGATGAGACAGGTGATTATGTTGTTGCCGTTTCTTTTTGTGTTCCCGAACTTTTGGGGAATCAAGGGCGTGTGGTATTCGGCGCCTGTTGCCGATACCCTATCGGCATTGATCGTGTCGTATTTTTTATGGCATGAGATAAAATGGTTAAACGTACACATCCGTTATGCGAACAGACATGCGTCCGTATCGTGACGGACCAGTTGCGCTCCGGTTACCGTGACATCTCCTTTTCTGATCTCCAATGACATTGTTGAATGTTCTTGCGGGTGTTTGTACACATCCACCCTATCTCCCCAAACGGCCTGTCCGGTAAAATTGATGCAAAAAGAGAAGGGAGCGTCGGGAAGTTCCTGGGGACCCAACGAATTTAACATCCAATCCACGTATGTTGCATTATTGACATGGCGGTTCATATCAATGTCACTGTAATATGCAGTTTGGCTGTGTGATATTTGTTTCTCTTGCAATCCGTTGATCTTCGGTGCATCGGAAGTAAACGGACGAGGTAGGTTGGGGTAAATCAATCCGTTTAGTGCATCGGGCCGCTGTGGGCGGAATGTGTTTTTGTTGAGTATTAACCAAGATGTCGTGGCTGCACCTATCCGAATGCCATTTGAAGCGGTAAATACGAAATCGCGAAGGGCAAACAATTTATCCGTTCCAACGGGCCATGTGGATATGGTTATTTCATCGTCGCATTCAGGTAGATTGCGCATTGCCACTTTGGCACGCGACAACACCCAAAAGCAATCCTGGAGATCAAGGTGTTCAAACCCGAAACCACACATTTTTGCATGTTGCGCCGCCGCATTCTGCATCATCAAAAAAAGCGAGGATAATTTCAGTCTATTACGTATGTCTACATCCGAAGCGGAGAGCAAGAGGGTGGTTGCAAGTGGTTCTATCGGTGTGTTCATGGAATCTCTTGTCAATATTGAGTTGGACAATGAGGCAAAACTATTCAAAAAAGCAGACGGAGGTGGAGTGGTTTGGCATATTTTTCTATCTTTGCAGCGCAAAATCGGGATCTGTAAAAAAGATCTTGGTTTTATCCGGATGGTCTCGTAGCTCAGCTGGATAGAGCAGCAGCCTTCTAAGCTGCGGGTCGTGGGTTCGAATCCCGCCGGGATCACTGGCCTCACCATCGGTGAGGCCTTTTTTATTCACTCCAACGACAAACCGAGCCATTACATCCATTCCAAACCATCGATGAAAAGTTAAAACCATCAAAAAGTACCGTTTTTGTACCCACGTTGTACTTTTATTCCCCGGGTACAAAAAATTGGACATGAACGCAACCAACCTACAGATTCGTTTTAAACCGTAAGGGAAAGCTATTGACAGACGGCACCGCCCTCATCCAAATGAGGGCCATCATGGGCGCAAATCGAAGTACATAAGTATCGGCATATACGTGTCCGAAAGGCAATGGAGCCAGGCCACCCAAACGATCGTAAAGCGATCACAAAAGTGGGGATTTTATCAAGTTTGATGAGATCCCCTTTTTTCGGTAAAAGGCGAAAGGTAAATCCCCGTTGGTTGCAAGCGAAAAGAGCAGTAAATCGCTGAAGAAAAAGCTAAAACAGGCCATCTGGAAAACTACTCCGATGAGTTTCGATGAACGTATTGAAAAACTCAAAGAAATATACAGGGTTGGTTTCTATGAATGACTTCATGATTCAAATTAATGAATTATTGTCAATCCCTCTCATTTATCATGGGTTGGATTTTTTTACCACTGGTCATAATGTTTTACAGCTACAATAGGTTGGCGATTTCGAAGCACAAAACTGTCTGCCACCACAAAACTTTATACGAAACATAAAACTTCAATTAACCACTGAACCGCCAATTTCTTGTAGGTGCTGTTCGCGGTTCGTTGTTTTTTCTGTCGTATATTACAGTCTGCCATTGTTCTGGTCAATAGTATTTGTCAATTCCACCAAATCCTAAAATAAGTTTGTTGTCCTGTGTTTTTTGAATAAAGTTAGTCAGTCGTTTGGTAAATTCTTCTGGTCGTTTTCTTGCACTATCAATGTATGCAATTCGTATTCGTTTGTATGGCTCTGAGAATTTTATATAGTTATTCCAAGCTGTTTTGTCTTTTTTTATTTCATCTATAATGTCCAATGGAAAAACATACTCTTTTGAAATAATTTCTTGAACTGTTTTAAGAAATGAATGATGAATCAGATTATTTTCGGCTAACCATTTCAGTCGTTCTTTATTGGGTTGTGAATAACTGCTTTTGGTTTGTCGGACAGTAAATCGCTGAATGGTGTGGTCTTTGTCAAGGGTTTTATTTGTGCTATCAATCCAACCAAAACATAGGGCTTCTTCAACTGCATCATTGTATTGGATGCGTTGTTCGCCTGATGACTTTTTAGCATAAACCAACCAAACTTCGTTCTCAATGTTGAAATTCTGTTGAAGCCAATTTCGCCATTCAGTTCGTGTTTTTAGGTTAAGTGTCTTGTTCGTTTTCAATTTATTCATTTATAAAGCCATTTAAAATTTCACTCAATTCTTTTGGTTTACTTATCATAGGTAAATGTCCGCTGTCCAGTGTTACCACTTTTTGTGCGGTTAGATTTTTTATCATTTTGTCCTGTAATTGTACAGGTAACCTTTTGTCATTGGTAAGTTTTATGTATAGGTTTTTTATTTCAAGATTTGTATAGTTCACTTTTGTCGTGTATAAGAGTTTGGCTTCTGGTGTAAATCGCTTAACAATTTCTGATGTCTGTTCAGGTGTGAGGTCGTTGCAAAGTGTTTGCTCAATTTATACTTGGAATGATGTTGCGATTTGTTTCAATATTAACTACGGTATCGTAACACTTTTCGTTTCCGCTGTATGAGCCGAAAATAGTCCCAATGCCCCATTGGAAATATTACTTGGAGGATTGTTTGGTGTAGTTCCTCCACCAGGGCCACTGTCACCCGCCAGAGCCACTGTCTTGTAATACAAGGCCGCTTTTTCATCTATACATTGCATTGTTATATTGATTAAATCTCCTGCTTTTAGTTTTAGGTCATCATCGTTTACTTCCAGTCGCAGGGTGTTGGCCACGCCGTTTTTCACCTCATCATTCTGGATGAAATGTTGATTGACGAGTTTGTGGTTTACCGATAATACAAACCGGTAGTTATTGCCTTTTGCAATTGGATCATTGTATACAGGTATTAAATTATATTCTTTTTCACCCGTAAAAACAAGTTCCTCTACCTTAATTGAATCAAATGGTACTTGCTGCGGCACGGTGCTTTGGGCTGTGTATGTCTGGTTTTCTGCCTCCACGGTTAGTGTGTATGTTCTGCCTGCAACTCCATTTAGCGTGGTCGTTTGGTATATGCCATTTCCTTGTGGTGTAAGGGTTTCCCCATTTCCTGCATTGTCGCTAATGGTAACTATAGCATTATCAATTGTAGGGTAGGTTCCGGTGTCTGTCAAACCAATGGACTTTGTAATTTTCACATAATACGGTCCGGCTTCGTTGGTGATATTGCCTTCTATGACAATTTGGGATTGATTGCCTTGGTAATCTAAATCCACTATTTTTTCGCAACTTGTAAAAACTAAGGCGATGAATATTATGCTGACAATACTTTTCATTTTTATTTTTTCTTAAAATTTGAAATTATAGGTTACGCTGGGTACCCATTGGAAGAGTAATGTCTGGACGGCATCTATTTTTTGGGGATTGTCTTTGTTTTCTTTAAAAGTGATGCTGTATGGATTTTTGCGGCCATAAACATTGTACAGCCCGAAACTCCATGAGCTTTGGTATTTTCGTTTGGTGGGTTTTTCGTAAGCGGCGCTAATATCCAATCTGTGCGTGGCAGGCATTCTGTCTACATTACGGCTGCCATATTGGTACATCACCATGTCATTCAAAACATATTTGCCTGTAGGGAATGTTACGGCATTTCCGGTGGTGTATATAAATGTACCCGACAGTATCCATTGTGGTGTAAGGCTATAGATACCTATTATCGACAAATCGTGCGTGCGGTCTTGTTTTGCATTGTACCATTGGCCGTTATTGATGCCATTTATCTGTCTTTCGGTTTTAGAGAGTGTGTACCCAAGCCATCCTGTAAGTTTTCCCTTTTTCTTTTTCAGTAAGATTTCCAAACCGTAAGCCCTACCTTCACCGAACAATAATTCGCTTTCTATATCAGGAACGGTGTTTATGTCGGCCCCGTCTCTGTAATCTATTTGGTGCTGCATTGTTTTGTAATAGGCTTCAGTATTCAATTCAAAGGCATTGTCGATAAAATTTTTACTGAATCCCGCACTTATCTGGTCGGCTATCTCCGGCCTTATGTTATAACTGTTCCCAATCCATTGGTCGGTGGGGCTGCCACCGGTAGAGTTGCTCATCAGGTGCAGGCTCTGAGTATTACGCGCATAGCCAATTTTTACACTTGCGGTATTGCTTAACCTGTAATTCACAGATAGCCTTGGCTCCCAGTTGCAATAGGTCTTTCCAATTTTTCCATCGGCCAATTTTACAGAGTCGGTGAGGTTATTGTTTTGATAAATGTTATAGGTATCCCCACCCATGACATTGTAAAAAGAGAACCGTAATCCATAGTCAAAATTGATTTTGTCGGATACCTTGTACGAATTACTTAAATACACTGCATTTTCTAATCCTTTTCGGCTCTTTTTATCACTTACAATATCTGTTCCCCCTGCTCTTGTGGGAGTAATGGTATGGTACATCGCATTAAAGCCAAAACGTATGGTGTTTTTAGAATTTGCATAAAAAGTAAAATCCTGCTTTAGGTTCAAATCTTCGATGTGGGAATTAAAATTAATTTCACTGCCATCGCTTTTGAAACCAACATTGAAATCATAATTGCTATAAATAAAGGATGTATTGGAGAATAATTTGCTGCTCAGTATGCTGTTCCACCTTAATGTTGCGGTCGCATTTCCCCAATCGCTGCCAAATGTTTTGGATACGCCCAATACATCTTTGCCAAAATAACCGGAGAAATATATTTTATTCTTATCGCCGATCGCCAGATTCGCTTTGGCGTTTAAGTCATAGAAATATAATCTGACATCCTTAAAATCAGACGAAAGCCCTGCAAAAAGGTCCGCATAAGTCCGTCTGCCGGAAATAATGAACGATGATCTTTCTTTCTGGACAGGGCCTTCTACGGTCAGTCTGCTGCTGATCAAACCAATGCCGCCGCTTACCTGGTAGTTCTTGTTATTGCCTTCTTTCATTTTTACATCCAGCACCGATGAAAGGCGGCCGCCAAATTGTGCCGGGCTATTGCCTTTGATAATGGTGGCATCTTTGATGGCATCGCTATTGAAAGTGCTGAAAACACCTAACAAATGTGAGGCATTATACACAGGAGCCTCATCCAGCAATATCAGGTTCTGGTCCGTAGCACCGCCTCTAACGGAAAAGCCGTTACTTCCGTCGCCGTTGGATTTTACGCCAGGCATTAATTGAATGGTTTTTACCAGATCTTTTTCTCCAAATACGACCGGAAGTTTTGCAACCTCTTTCATATTCAGTACTTCGGTGCCCATGGTGGCTTTTGTAAGGTTATCGTTATCTCTTTTGGAGCTTACTACCACCTCTTGCAAACTGTTTTCATCAGACATATTGATGCTTACCGTAATGTTTGAATCCAGTTTCACAGAAACTGATTCCTGATTATATCCAACATAGGAAAAACGCAGCGTATAATTGCCATTGGGGAGCGAAATGGAATAAAAACCGTATTCGTTGGTTGCTACTCCTACGGTGGGCTTTTCCACCACCACTACGGTTACTCCTATAAGTGTTTCGCCTGAAGATTCCTGGCTCACCGTTCCGCTTACGGTATATTTTGATTGTGCCAGCAATAACGTTGTGCTGGCTAGAAGAAGGAGGCTCGTTGCTATTTTTTTCTTATACATGTTAATGAATTAGGATATTTTATTTGCCTATTCCAGTTTGCGTTCGACAATCATTTTGTGATTGCGAACAAATGTGAAATAAAAAATATCCGTATAAAAAAATTTGAGAAGAAGTCAACGATTTGTGCGAAGAACGTAGAGCCTCCTTTCGGATTTTCGGGATATCACCAATGAGAGAAGTTCTTAAAAAGAATAGCGGCCAAAAAACTCATCGGCGTAAGTTCGTCCAATGGGAAACTCTCTGTCGCCTATGAAAATGGTAGTTCCCCTCACTGCCTCAATTTTACTGAATGGCACGATGAAACTACGATGTACACGAATGAAATCGTTGGAATGTAACTTTTCTACCATGTCTTTCATGGGCATCCGTGCAACAATGGTCTTGCGGTCTTTGATATAAATTTTGAGATAATCGGCCAATCCCTCAATGTACAGGATATCGGCCATGGGAATTTTTACCAGACTGAAATCGGCACGGATAAAGATATTCTTTTCTGTACGATGATCTTTTTTATTGATATGGTCAAAATATTCCTGTGCTTTGTCAATGGCTTGTGTAAAGCGCTTTTGATTGATAGGCTTGAGTAGATAGTCAATGGCGTTTAATTCGTAACTAACGACTGCATATTCGCTGAAAGCAGTGGTAAAGATCACCATTGTGTTTTGCTGCAATGACTTTACTAAATTGATCCCGGTCATGGCAGGCATTTGTATATCGCAAAAAATCAGGTCGGCTGGAAATTTCCGCAAATGCTTTAGTGCCTCGCTTGGTTGGGTAAACGTTTTTTGCAGGTTGACGCCTGCATGTTTGTCGCATAGCGATTTAATCACGGTAAGTGCTAAAGGTTCATCGTCTATGGCAATGGCATTTATCATTGTAAGTTGATGTATAAAGAGACAAAATATTCCTTTCCGGTGTCGTTAATAACCAGTAAATGTTTTGAAGGATAAATCAGATTCAGGCGATGCTTTGTGTTTTCGATTCCCAATCCGCTTTTTTCGGAAATTTCCCGTTGAACATTCACTTTATTATTCACCACACTTAGCTGAAACTCTGTTTTGTCCATTGATATTTCAATTTTGATGTGGCTCTTTTGTTCAGAGTTCACCCCATGTTTAAACGCATTTTCAATAAAAGGAACCAGTAACATTGGAGCAATGCGTAAGGCTGGAATATTTTCCAAACCATGGTATTCCAGTTTCACGCTCCTGTCCAAACGTAATTTTTGCAATTCAATGTAATTGCTGATGTAATTAATCTCATCTTCCAGGAAAACAAAATCTTGTTGGGTCTCTTTCATCGTGTAGCGCATCATCTCCGAAAGCTTGTCAACCATATCAGCCGTTTTGGGAGAAGTGTCGATGGCCGTGGCGTAGATATTGTTTAACGTATTAAACAGGAAGTGGGGATTGATCTGTGATTTGAGAGACGCGATCTGTGCTGAGAGTTTTTCGCTTTCAGTTTGCTTTAACCGGCTGTAAATTGTCCACAGAATAGATGATACAATAGATAAGAGCCACAACAAAAGAGCATTCACGATGATAACGGGAATGATCTTTTCAATGATCGGGTTTGTGTTAAGGAATGCCTCGGGGTTAAAATCCGAAAGGAAGAATATGAGCCCGGAAAGTAAGAATACGATTACAATTGCCAGCAATAAAAATGAAAAATAGAACCAGTATTTCTTTGTAAGTAGATATTTAGGAATAAGAAAAAGGTAGTTGAAATAGAAAATTACCAATAATACGGTACTCAATACCAGGCAGAGTAAAAGATAATTCTTATCGGACGAAGAGTCTATCGCATTAAAGACCTGATCGGTTGAAACGTAGGGAATAACCAACAACAATACCCAAACCAAGGCATGTGTGGCGATAGTGAAACGTTTAACTTTCATGATTGCTTTGGAAATAATTCCCAAACCAAAGGTATGTTTCTTTCTTCTCAAAATAATTGAGAAGAAGGAAGGCATTTTGTAGAAGTATGCATAAACCAAGAATAATAGACAAATAGAGATGGTGAATAAGGGGAGAAATGTATTATTTTCTGCCTGTTAGAAAGGAATAAAGGAATTCGGACAGGCGGGATCTACACATTACGGACAGGACGAATATGAAAAAATGTGGTTGAGTCGGGATGGTAATGGTTGATTGGTCCTGAAATCTTGCTTTTAGGTGGATCCAGTCATCTGGTCCAAAGGAGAATCAACGGATTCTTCAGGGTAGCTATCAGATACCGGAGAATCCTTGCCCGTAAAACGAAAACCACGCAGAAACTTAGTAAGCATAGATACTTAATAACAATAGTAGATAGAGTCGATGTAATAAGAGTTTTACGCCTAAAAACGAAATTAGACGGAGCTTCTTTCTTGATAATAATACAAATGACTGGTATCCTGTATTTTAATGTTCTTGTGGACGGGAAAATATTGTCCCGCAAAGGGGTACAATGAAATGGAGAACCTATTGTCCAATTTTGGATTAGATTGGAATCCTCCACATAAAAATTCCCATCCCAATAACTGCAATTGTACAAACCACAATTAGAAGTGCATTTATTTTACTGATAACGATTGGCCGCTCAAATTGCGCTTGGTCGGTAAATATTTCGCGGATCACGAAGAAATAGTAATAAACACCGATGATTGCCATAACAATCGCAAAAATGGAGGTCAGTAAGATACCTTGGCCGATCGATAGCACGAATACCTGATATTTGGCCATAAACCCGGCTGTCGGAGGGATTCCTGCCAGTGACATCAACAGCACGATGGCAAGAATGGCAATCCAGGGCTTTTCCTTATACAAGCCCCTGAAAATAGAAAGCTCTTCCAATCCGCGGGAAGCACGTTTGGCCAGAATGAATATGATGAACAACGGAACTGTTGCCAATGAGTAAACAAAGGTGTAGTACAATAAGACCGAAGCCGATGAGTCATGCTGCGACAGCATGGCCAACATTAAGAACCCGCTGTGCGAAATGGCGGAGTAGGCCAGCAAACGTTTAAAATTGGTTTGCTTCAATGCCCCAAGGTTACCGACCAGAAGTGTCAATCCGGTCATTACCCAAAGTGCTTTTTCGAGCGATGTAGGTAACGGTAGCAAACCTATTCCCAACAAACGGTAAAAAGCTGCGAACCCTGCCGTTTTTACGACCGTGGCCATGAACGCAGTAACCAGGGTAGGGGCACCTTCGTACACATCGGGGCTCCAGAAATGGAACGGGGCAGCCGCAATTTTAAATGCGACGCCGATAAGCGTGAACAACAGACCAACCAATAACATTGGCGGCAAATGTCCGTTGAACTGGGCGATGTATGTTTTTATTTCAGGCAGGTAGAACGTGGCCGATGCACCGTAAACCAATGCGATTCCGAAAAGGAAAACAGTGGTCGCAAACGATCCCATCATGAAATATTTAAATGAAGCCTCATTCGAACGGTACGATGCTTTTTTCCCTCCCGCCAAAATGTAAAGCGGGATTGACAGGATCTCGATTCCAAGGAACAACATGATCAGGTTCGAATACGATGTCATCAGGAAAGCACCTGCCAACGCAAAAATCATGAGTGTATAATGTTCTGCCACATAATGTTCCATGCGTTTATAATAATCGATCCCGAAAAGAAAGATCAGGATGGTCACGATGATCATGGAGACATTAAATGCAATGGAGAAATTGTCGAACAGGACCATGTTGTGGAAATAGGCCGATCCCAGCCCCCAGTCTTTTACCGAAAGAACAAGTGAAACAACCAATCCGGCAACAGCCACAGGCGACAAAATGGATTTGTTCTTGGCAAAACCCAAATAGAGAACTATTATACCAAGAACTACCGTAAAAATTAATGCACTCATTGCTTATATAGTATTCAGTTTATTTTATTCGGGTTAACGGGCTATTAAAGAAATAGCATCGGTTAAAGGGTTCAAAAGACTGACCACAGAACTCAACGGTTGTCCGACCAAATTGAGTATTGGTTGGGGAAAAACACCAAAAGCCAGAATCAATGCAACAAGCGGAAGCAATATTGCGTAATCCATTGATTTTAGATCGGTTACCCCCGAAAATGCGGCGTTTTGCCCACCGAGCATGACACGCTGGTAAGCGTAGAGCATGTAAATAGCGCCCATTACCATCGTTAATCCGCCCAATAGGGCAAACCATACCGATTGCTGGAAGAGTCCGATAATTATCAGGAATTCACCAACAAACCCGGCGGTTAATGGCAATGCGATCGAGCCCAGTACCGCAATCAGGAACAATATCGATAAGTTGGGGGCTTTCAATTTCAACCCGCCTAGCAGGTGAAATTCCGTGGTTCCGGTTTTCTCGTCCACCAGGCAGGTCAGGTAGAAAAGCGCGGCAATTGTAATCCCGTGGCTCAACACCTGGAACAATAGCCCCTGGATGGCATATTGGCTGGATACAAACAATGCCGCAGCCATCAACGAAATATGGGCCATGGACGAATAGGCGATCATGGTTTTCAGGTTGGTATGCTTGTAGGCGATTACCGAAGCATAAATAACCCCGATCAGGCCCAATACAATGACGACGTTTTGCCAGTATAATACCCCCTGGGGCACAACAGGCAGTAGCAACCGGATGACACCATAGATTCCCATCTTGGTCATCACGCCCGCCAAAATCATTACCCCCTGGGTCGATGCCGTTTTATAAGTGGGCGGTTGCCATGTATGAAACGGGAAAACCGGCATTTTAATGGCAAATGCGATAAAAAGTATCCAAAACAACCAAATCTGTGTCTGTTCTGGAATATTCAACTGGGCAAATGCCGAAAAATCGGTGGTGTGGTTGCCGGGAGTCAACTGATAAAGGTAAATGATCCCGAACAGCAGGAACAAGCTTCCGGCTACTGTGTAGATAAAAAACTTCAAAGTAACGGCTTTGCGGTCATCACCTCCCCAGACTAGCAGGATAAAATAAACGGGAATCAGTGCCAGCTCCCAAAAAATATAGAAAAGAAATGCATTCTGTGCCATGAAGACCCCGTTCAAAGCCGCCTGAGCAAACAGTATCAGAAAGTTAAGCATCGGGATGTTCCGTTGGTCACGTCCGAAACCTGCCATGATGATGAACGGGAAAAGCAGGTTGGTCAATAAGACCATGATCAGGCCAACCCCATCCAATCCTAGCGAGAACCGGATTCCCATGAAGTTGATCCATTCGGCGGTATAGCTTGTCGGTTCTGTTCCTGCCAATAAAGTAATTGTCAGCAAAAGATTTACAATCGCGGCAATAAGGGCAGCATATCTCACGGTAGTCCCGGATTTGAAAAACGCCAGGATTAATCCGGCAACAAATGGCAATAAAAGAAGTATCAATAGTGTCATGGGATCAGATTAACAGGATGAATACAATAAACAACAGGATACCAGCCACCATGGCAAAAAGGTAAAAACTCATGTTTCCCCGTTGCAATCGACGGGTCCAGTCGCCCAATTTGGAAAACAGCCCTCCAACCCCGTCCACGGCCGGGGCAAGGAGCATTGACTCGACTTTTCTGAACAGGAAACCGGATAAATATCCGTACGGCTTTTCAAATACCGAGCGGTACAGCTCGTCAACATAGAATTTGTTGGCAATGGCTTGCTGCAAAGCTGGTTGTTTGACTTCGTCTCCCGATGGTACTCGCGCTTTTTTGACAAAGGTCTGGTACGCCCAATAAATGATTCCGGCCAAAAGGGTAACGGAAAGGATGATCAATCCGATTTCGGTCGCATGGCTTAGTTCTCCGGAAATTTTAGAAACAACAGCGCTTTGCAGGTAATTGGCCAACCCAAGGTTTCCCCCGAAAAGTGAAGGGATGTTCAGCAAACCTCCAAATACCGACAGCACGGCCAATATTATCAGCGGTACGGTCATTGTTTTGGGCGATTCGTGCGGGTGGGCATCAGCAGAACGGTTCTCTCCATAGAAAACCAGGTATAACAAACGGAACATGTAGAAACAAGTAAGCAATGCCCCGCCAAGTCCCAACGCATAAAGCAATGGATTGTGCTCAAAAGCTTTGCTTAAGATCATGTCTTTGCTAAAGAAGCCCGAGAATGGAGGAATCCCGCTGATAGCCAGCGTGGCCGCCAGGAAAGTTAAATAAGTGACCGGCATTTTGCTGCGTAGCCCCCCCATTTTTCGAATATCCTGCTCACCGCCCATGGCGTGGATAACACTTCCGGCACCGAGAAACAGTAATGCTTTAAAAAACGCATGCGTGGCGACATGGAAAACAGCCGTCGAATAAGCACCAAGCCCCAAGGCCAGGAACATGTATCCCAGCTGTGACACCGTTGAATATGCCAATACTTTTTTAATATCGTTTTGCTTTAACCCGATGATGGCGGCAAAAATAGCAGTGGCCAATCCCAAGACGATAATAACGTTGAGCGTGGCCGGGGCGAGGTTATATAATACGCTTGACCTGGCAATCATATAAATACCTGCCGTAACCATGGTTGCTGCATGGATCAGTGCGGAAACCGGCGTTGGTCCGGCCATTGCATCGGGCAACCATGTATAAAGCGGAATTTGCGCACTTTTACCCACGGCGCCAACCAACAACAATAAGGTGATCAGTGTGATTATCGGGGTTCCGCCTTGCATGGCAGCGGCTTGAGGAAAAATTTCGGAAAACGAAACGGATCTGAACGTAAAAAACAACAAGATGATTCCCAATATAAAACCAAGGTCACCGATCCGGTTCATGACAAAAGCCTTGCGGGCAGCATAATTGTAGGCCGGATTTTTGAACCAGAAACCGATCAGCAGATAGGAGCAAAGCCCGACACCTTCCCATCCGATGAACAAAACCAAATAGTTCGAACCCATAATCAGCAACAGCATGCTGAAAGTAAACAGGTTCATCTGGGCAAAAAAGGTATTGACGCGTTCGTCATCGTGCATGTAGCCGATGGAATATATATGGATCAATGTGCCAACCCCTGTCACGATCAACATCATCGTCAACGATAAGTGATCGATGAGGAACGAAAACGGGATATTCAGATCGCCTAACGTAATCCAGTTAAAGAGGATGACTGTGGCCGAGTTTTGCCCTGAGTGACGGAGCGAAAAGAACAAAGCCACCGACACCAGAAATGAAAGGCCAACCATTAAGCTGGCAATAATTCCGCCCTGGTTATGCTTCAGGCGTTTACGGGCCAGCCCGATCAGCAAAAATCCCAGTAAGGGCAACGCAGGAACAAGTATTGCAAGGTTCATATTGGGGATTGATTCTACCATTTTAAACGGTTCAAAAGGTTAATATCTACCGAGTCGACATTTCGCTTCATCATAACAAGGATGGACAACCCGATTGCGACTTCAGCTGCTGCCACGATCATGATAAAAAACACGAAGACTTGTCCCGCGGCATCGGAATGGTAGGCCGAGAATGCGGCAAGAAGCAGGTTAACTGAGTTGAACATGAGTTCGATGCACATCAGGATGATAATTGTGTTTCGCCTGAACAAAACTCCCAGCAAACCAATACTAAACAAGGTCACGCACAATAAAACGTAGTGTTCCAGCGGGATGATTTGTATGGCAGAAGTGATTTCTTTCATCTGTTTAAAAATTTGTATTTCGTGGGCCAGATAGAACATCCATATGGTTAGTCAAATTTGGGTGTATTGCTTTTGGGAAACATGGATATTTCATGATTACATTTTTGTTGTTTTTTCTTTTTTCCCGAACATAACCGCTCCGATCATTGCCGAAATGAATAAGACCGATGAGATTTCGAATGGCAAAAGGAACTCGTTGAACAAGGCTTTTCCTATTTCCTTCACCAGCCCGATATCGCTCGTAAACGGGTAACGGGGAGCTTCTATGGAATAACGGGTGGCGGCCAGCATTACCAAAAAGAATAAGCCTCCGGTAATTACGGCGGCCACGCGGGTTCCCGATGTTTTTTGGGGAACGGTTGCCTCGTTCAGGTTCAGCAGCATGATGACGAAAAGGAACAACACCATGATGGCACCGGTATACACGATCAGGTGGACCACGGCCAAAAACTGGGCATTCAGCAGAATATAGTGTCCAGCCATGCCAATGAAACATACAATCAGCGAAAGAACACTGTTGATCGGACTCCGGGAAAGAACCACAAACAGTCCGCTGATAACCATGATGGCTGAAAGAAGATAAAATAAAAATGTCATCTCTTTGTTATTTCTGGCCTTTAGACTCACGATCGGGACCCTCAGGACCCATACGGCGTAAATCATCTAAAGCCAATTGTTTTTATCTGTTGTGTGCAAAGCGTTTATCCTGTTTGAATTTCAAAACACGTTCGGTTTGCCTTTTTGAGACATCAATGCGTTTTTGGGGATCGATGGGCTCAACCAGTAGTGGTTTGTCATAAACAAAAGGCGTACGTTGGTATTCGGCGTCCACAATGCGATCGGTCAGGAAAATAGCTTCCTTCGGGCAGGCATCTTCACAATCGCCACAGAAGATGCACCGCAACATGTTGATTTGGTACTCTGCGGCGTATTTTTCTTCCCTGTACAAATGTTCTTCGCCCGGTTTACGTTCTGCGGCGATCATGGTAATGGCTTCAGCCGGGCAAGCGACAGCGCATAACCCGCAGGCCGTACACCTTTCACGGCCCTGTTCGTCACGCTTCAACACATGTTGTCCCCGATAAACCGGACTAAACTCACGTTTTACTTCCGGGTAACTGATCGTGGATTTTTTCATGAAAAAGTGTTTCAACGTGATGGACATTCCCTTCACAATGGCAGGGATATATATCCACTCCCAAAGTGTCATCTTTTTTTGCGAAACCATCCTGGATCTGTTCGTCAATGCTTGCATGGCGTGTCCTGATTAATTGAATGCAGTGAAATAATAATAAGCACCCGTTGCGAGGATATTGAAAATAGCCAACGGCATCAGCTTTTTCCATCCCAGGCTCATTAACTGGTCGTACCTGAAACGGGGTAACGTCCATCGGATCCACATAAAGAGGAAGATAAAAAAGAAAATCTTCAGGAAGAAAAACAGCGATCCGAGCAAGGTAACCGCATTGGCCGATAATCCAAGCTGGTCGATGAACGGCATATGATAACCGCCAAAATACAATGTGGCTATTACGGCTGACGAGATAAACATGTTGATGTACTCGGCAAACAGATAGAAGCCAAGTTTCATCGAACTATACTCGGTGTGGTAACCGCCAACCAATTCCGATTCACATTCCGGAAGGTCGAACGGGGCACGGTTTGTTTCGGCAATCGAACAAATGAAGTAAATCAAAAATCCCAATGGCTGGTAAAAAACATTCCAATGGAAACCTTGCTGCTGCTGGACAATATCGTGAAGGCTCAGCGAGCCGGTCGTTAAGACCAGCGCGATAATCGACATACCCATTGCAATTTCGTAGCTGATCATTTGCGAAGCGGCACGTATCGAACCCAGCAATGCGTATTTGTTGTTCGAAGCCCAGCCTCCTATCATAATCCCGTACACGCCAATTGAAACCATTGCAAACACGTACAGGATGCCGATGTTAAGGTCGGCGATTTGCATCGGGAACTCGGTTTCCCCAATGGTCAGGGTTCCTCCCCAGGGAATTACGACGCCGGTGAGCATGGCGGTTACCATTGCAATCGAAGGTCCCAGAATAAACAGCCTCCTATTGGCGGTTAAAGGGATGATCTCCTCCTTCATGAACATTTTAACCCCGTCGGCCAGTGGCTGCAGAATTCCAAATGGTCCTGCGCGGTTCGGGCCGATGCGGTCTTGCATAAATGCGGCAACTTTCCGTTCGCCATAAGTTGAATACATGGCCACGACCAATGTGATCAGAAATATGATGACCAGAAAAATGGTTTTATAAATGTACAGCGTCCAATCCATGGTATTTTGCTTTCAGGCTCTTGTACAAGGGGCCTTTTTTATAACTCTTTTTTGTTTGGGTTTTCAGGGTTTACGACTTTTTCGTAATGGTTTTGGGAAATAACCGAATGTCTTTCGATCTTCCGTGGGCCTTCAATGGTCCAGTCGTCATTGTTTTTGTGCTCGAAACGGCAATCGTCACAAATAAACTCTTCCAGTTCCCCGTATTTATCTTTTCGCCCGGTAACCCGAAGAATCTCATCCCCTTTTTTCCAAAGCACCACTTTCCCGCTGCATTTAGGGCAATGGCGGTGTGCATCGAAAGGTTTGGTGAACCATACGCGGCTTTTAAAGCGGAAAGTCTTGTCTGTCAAAGCTCCCACCGGGCAAACATCGATCATATTTCCCGAAAAATCGCTATCAACGGCTTTTTCAATGTACGTGCTTATTTCGCTGTGGTCACCGCGGAATAAAACCCCATGGACACGCTGGTCGGTAAGCTGATTGGCCACCATGACGCAACGATAGCAAAGAATGCAACGGTTCATGTGCAGCTTGATCTTATCGCCGATGTCGATTGGGGCAAAGGTCCTGCGCTCCTCAACGGTTTGGGTATCGGCCAAACCATGTGCGTACGACAGATCCTGAAGATGGCATTCTCCGGCCTGGTCGCAGACCGGGCAATCGAGCGGATGGTTCAACAGCAAAAATTCCGTGATTGCGCGACGGTTCTCCATCACTTCCGGTGAGGTGATGTTTTGAACGACCATTCCGTCCATGACCAACGTGCGGCACGAGGCCACCAGTTTGGGCATCGGGCGCGGATCTTTGGCCGATCCCTGCGCAACTTTAACCAGACAGGAGCGGCATTTTCCACCGCTTCCTTTTAGTTTCGAGTAGTAGCACATAGTTGGGGGCACAACCGCCCCGCCTATTTTACGGGCAGCTTCAAGGATTGTGGTTCCCGGCTCGACTTCTACCTCGATATTGTCAATTGTTACCTTGATAAGGGACATTTCTGTTGTTTTACATGTTCTTCAAATTCATGGCGGAAATGGCGGATAGCGCTGGCAACAGGCCATGCGGCGGCATCGCCCAGCGGGCAAATCGTATTTCCCTCTATGTGTTTCGAAATGCTGAACAGCAAATCGACGTCTTTTGCCGTTCCGTTGCCGCTTTCGATTCGTGTAAGTATTTTTTCCATCCATCCAGTTCCTTCACGGCATGGGCTGCACTGTCCACAAGATTCGTGGTGGTAAAACCGGGCAAAAGTCAGCAGGTTTTTCACGATACAGGTGGTGTCGTCCATAACGATGAACCCGCCGGAACCGAGCATTGTTCCAGTTTCAAAGCCTCCCTCTGCCAAAGATTCATAACTCATCAAACGGGGTTCTCCTTTGGCCGTTTTCAGGATTAGCCCGGCAGGAAGGATCGGAACGGAAGAGCCCCCGGCAACCACGGCTTTTAGTTTGTTGCCGTTACGGATTCCGCCGCAATATTCATCGCTGTAAATAAATTCCTCAACCGGAAGCCCAAGTTCTATTTCGTAAACACCCGGTTTGTTTATATGTCCGCAGGCTGAGATCAATTTGGTCCCCTTGCTGTTGCCGATCCCTATTGCGGCATAAGCATCCGCTCCGTTGTTCATGATCCAGGGCAGGGAAGAGATGGTCTCCACGTTGTTTACCACGGTCGGGCAATCGTACAACCCGACAATCGCAGGGAACGGCGGCTTGATGCGCGGATTGCCGCGTTTTCCTTCCAGGGACTCGATCAGCGCAGTTTCTTCACCGCAAATGTAGGCCCCGCCGCCCGGATGGCAATACAAATCGAGCGAATAACCGCTTCCAAGGATGTTATTGCCCAAGAATCCGTTGGCATAGGCTTCCGCGATGGCTTTCTCGATGATCCTTAATACATAAAATAATTCACCACGGATATATATATATGAAGTGCGTGCCCCAAGCGCATAGGAACCTAAAATCATTCCCTCGATAAGCTGGTGGGGGTTTAACTGTCCGAAATGACGGTCCTTGAAAGTCCCGGGCTCGCTTTCGTCGAAATTACAGATGAGATAACGGGGCTTATCGGTGCTTTTGTCGATAAAGCTCCATTTCATTCCGGTAGGAAAACCTGCACCGCCGCGACCCCGTAATCCCGATTTTTTAACTTCGGCGGTTACGTCATCGGGAGTAAAGTGTTTCAGTGTTTTTTCAACCGAAGAATATCCTCCCAATTTGCGATAACCTTCAAATGTCGAAAGCCCGGGAACATTGATGTTATTGAGTAATATCTTTTGTGCCATGGCTTACAAATATGGATTGGAGTGCGAGCATTTGTTTTCCTGGGTCCACTGACGGAGCAGATGGTCTGCTTTTTCTTTGGTCATGTCTTCGTGGTACTCGGTTCCGACCTGGATAACGGGTGCGTTCCCGCAGGCGGCCAAACATTCAACCGTCTTCAGGGTGAAACGGCCATCTGCGGTTGTCTCTCCGGGTTTGATGCCTAACCGTTGTTCGAAATGCTTCAATATTTCTTCAGAACCTTTTAACCAGCATGGGCCGGTCTGGCAAACTTCAATCACACAGTTGCCAACCGGTTTGAGGTTGAACATCGAGTAAAAAGTAGCCACCTCATACACTTCAATGGGTTGGATGCCGAGCAGTGAGGCCACGTAATCCATTACTTCCGGACTGAGCCAGCCGTTGTTTTCGGCCTGTGCGATATGCAATACGGGCAGTAACGCCGATTTTTGCCGGCCTTCCGGATACCGTTTGATGATCTGGTCGATCAGATCGAGCGTTTCGCGGCCAAATTCAATATTATTTTGGGTGTTCTGCATTATGTTTTGGTTTTCTGGTCAATTACGACATTTGCCGTTACGCATCAAGTTCGCCGGCGATAATATTCATCGAGCTCATTGTAAGCAATGCATCCGGAAGCATGTCCCCGGTTACCATTTCGGGATAGGCTTGATAGTAGATAAAACTTGGACGGCGGAAATGCAAACGCGAGGGGGTGCGGCCTCCGTCACTTATCAGGTAGAAGCCCAGTTCTCCGTTGGCCGCTTCGATGCAGTGGTAAACCTCTCCCGGGGGAATGTCGGTTTCTCCCATCACGATTTTAAAGTGCCAGATCAGTGCTTCCATGTTGTTGTAAACTTTTTCTTTGGGAGGAAGCACAAAACGGGGGTCGGGAGCAAAATAGGTTTCCTTGTCCTCCATTTTGTCCAGTTTATCTATTGCTTGCTGAATAATTCGAAGGCTTTGCCACATCTCTTCCTGACGGACCATGAAACGGTCATAGGTGTCACCGCTCTGGCCGACAGGTACATCAAATTCGAATTCGTCGTACGAACAATACGGATTCATGACCCGGACATCGTAGTCAACACCTGAAGCTCGTAAATTTGGTCCTGTGAAACTATAGGCCAACGCCCGCTCGGCGGAGAATGACCCAACGTTGATTGTTCGGTCCATGAAAATACGGTTCCGTGCAAGCAGGCTTTCGAACTCTTTCAGTTTTTTGGGATAGGTTTTCATGAATTGCCTGATCTTTTCCCATGCTTTTGGGCTGAAATTACGTTCAAACCCGCCGATACGCCCCATGTTGGTGGTCAACCTGGATCCACAGATCTCTTCGTAGATCTCGTAAATGAATTCCCTGTCCTGGAATAAGTAAGTAAAACCGGTAAGGGCTCCGCTGTCGACCCCAATGACGGTATTGCAGATCAAATGGTCGGCAATACGGGCCAGTTCCATAACGATAATGCGCAAATAATCGACCCGTTTGGGAGTTTCAATACCCAACAGTTTTTCAACGGTCATGTGCCACCCCACGTTGTTCAACGGGGCCGAACAGTAATTCAGCCGGTCGGTCAGTGGTGTGATCTGGTAAAATGGCCGGCGCTCTGCAATTTTTTCGAACGCACGGTGGATGTAACCGATGGTTTGTTCCGTATGGACGATAAACTCGCCGTCCATCAGCATCACATTCTGGAATACCCCGTGGGTTGCAGGATGCGTCGGGCCAACGTTGAGGGTATTGTATTCCTTGGGCTCCTCTGAACTTACAATGTCTTTTTCCCAATAATTTGTACGGGATACCTGTGTCATATCTTAAAATCAAAAGTTTTAAAGCCGCCGCGGCTCAAGACTTATATTTCAAAACTCTGCATTTATCTTCCGAACATGCTGTCGTCCTTGTCGTGACGGGTCTGATCTTCCAAAGGAAAATCCTTCCGTAGGGGGAAAGCAGTCATTTCATCCACGTTCAATATCCGTTTCAGGTTAGGGTGGCCTTCGAACTGCAAGCCGAAAAAATCGTAAGCTTCGCGCTCCATCCAGTTGGCGGCCGGCCAAAGGGATGTGAGGGTCGGAACTTTGGGGTTTTCGAGCTCTGTCACCGTTTTGAGCCTGATCCGGTGGTTGTTGGTAAAGCTATGGATATGGTAGACTACCCCCAATTGCTCGTTTTCGGGATAGTGCATTCCGCACAATGTGGTCAGGAAATTGTAACGGAGATCCTGATCGTCACGGAGAAATTCCATGATCTCAGGTATAAAATCTTTATTGATCGTAATGCAAAGCATATCGAGCAATAATTCATGCTTCTCGATGGCATGGCCAAAGCGTGCGCTTAATTTAGAAACTACCAACTCGTCTCTGTCAGAATTGATCGGGTACACAAATCTTGTTTTTTAGGTTTCGGCATCCACCGAATATTTTCATGACAATTCCATTCAATTTCATGTGGGCACAAGCCAAAGCTATGCTTATTCCATGTCATATTTTGACATCAGGTCGCTATAGGCTTCTGAATTTCTCCGTCGGAGGGATTCGTTGCCAACCAGATCCTGTATTTTCATTAGCCCGTTAATTATCTGCTCCGGACGGGGAGGACAACCCGGCACATACACATCGACAGGGATGATACGGTCGATTCCCTGCAAAACGCTGTATGTGTCGAAAATCCCGCCACTTGAGGCACATGCACCAACGGCCATCACCCATTTGGGTTCGGCCATCTGGATATAGATCTCACGTAAAACCGGTTGCATTTTTTTTGCCACGGTTCCCATTACCATCAGCAAATCGCTTTGGCGGGGGGAGAAACTGAGCCGTTCGGAACCAAAACGGGCCAAATCGTATGTTGCCGCCATTGTGGCCATGAACTCGATGCCACAGCAGGAAGTTGCAAAGGGAAGCGGCCACAATGAATTTTTTCGGGCCAGTCCGATGGCTTTGTCAAACGAGGTCGCAAAGTAACCAGGTCCGGAAACACCTTCCGGCATTTCGGATATGGTTGGGGGGGCAATAATTTGTTTTTCCATGACCCTTTTCCTTTCTGTGTGTTAATTTTTATCCCACTTTAAAGCACCTTTCAGCAGTATGTAAATGAACCCGGCCAATACAAGCGTCAGGAATAAGAGCATTTCGAGAAACCCGTCTTTGCCTAAACCTTTAAAATTTACGGCCCATGGGTACATGAAGATTACCTCCACGTCAAAAAGGACAAAAAGTATGGCGATCAGGAAATATTTAACCGAAAAAGGGCTTCGGGCATTGCCCATTCCTTCAATGCCGCATTCAAAATTCTCGAGCTTGGCTTTCGACGAGCGTTTTGGGCCTAAATAGTGGGTAGCTACCATCGTGGTAATTACAAAACCCAAAACAACAACCGACTGGATCAGTATTGGTATATAATCTTGAGGCATTTTAGATAGGTATTGTGTAAAGAATAAACGGTCATTTGACTAAATTGTTTATGGAATTAAACATTTATCCTGCTAAGATTGAAAATTTGGGAAGGATTGTATTACCTGGCTTTATAACCCAAATTTCAAAATTTTAACGTGTCTGGTTAACTTACTAAGACGGATACTGCTTAAAACAAAAAAGCGACCTAAAAAGATCACTTTTGCCTATAACTTCCATATAGTTTGTTCCTTTTCTTTTTGTAGATGTATTTCACAGGATTTATTCATGACATTCAAAATTATGAATCGTTTTACTGATGGTTCAAGAAACGGAAAACGCAAGCTTTTGGTCACGGGACAGAGCATGCTTTTATCGGAAGAACAATTGCTCCGTGGCGATGTGCAAATGTAATGCTTAATAGAGAAAAAAATCATTAATTAATCTTAAATCTTTGCGGTGCATCAATGTGTTCTCAATAATAAAATTGATTTGCATTATTTAATTATATGACTTGCGTATTTTAAAGATATGACATATTTAGAAATAATGATGTTATAATCTTTGTTATACAGCTTGTTGGTTCTTTGTCAAATTCCGCAATGGGTAAAAACATTTGGTTTGTAGAAAGAGGCTTCGCATTGTGGCGATGATTTCCTATTTTCGCCCCATCTAAACGATTCAACCTCTTTTTTCGCTCAGGGAAAAGGCTGGGATAACGAATTATTATTTTACCATTGCCATTATGAACCAAACCGAATCATTCGATCAGTATGTGAAACTCAGGTACCAGCTTTTCAACAGTTTGTTCCTTACGCTTCCGTACAAAGGGGTACAAAGTACCGGGCATTATCTGCCCTTGCTGGCCGCTAAATGCGAGAGCGGCCTCAATGCAAAAATGTCGCCGCAACAGATTATTGACGCGTTTTTTGATGATCATTACGTGAAGGTGGGCGATGCGCAAAGAGTGGATTTGCTTTTTAAGTTCGTCCAATACATCGAACGGCAGGTCGTGTTGTTCGATGCCATTGAGGATGCCGCGTTCAAGAAGATACATGACACCAAGGGGCGTGGCACGTTGTCCAATTTTGTGGCCAAATTGGCGACCGAAGAACAGCAGGCCCGTTTTCGAGATAAATTGGCCGATTTTGGCATCCGTGTGGTGTTAACCGCACACCCCACACAGTTTTATCCCGGTAAAATGCTCAGCATTATTACCGATTTGGAGGAAGCGGTAAGGAAGAACAATCTTCAGGATATCAATATGTTGCTTATGCAGTTGGGGCTTACCCCTATGTTCCGCAGGCAAAAACCCACACCGCTCGATGAAGCGGTGAACCTTATCTGGTATCTTGAAAATATTTTTTATAAAACCATTGGTGACATTATTCAGGACATCAAGCGAAGCGCGGGCACGGCCCGAATCAATCCTTCGGTTATCAAATTGGGTTTTTGGCCTGGTGGAGACAGGGATGGTAACCCATTTGTGACATCGGACATTACGCTGACCACTGCACGTAAGCTTAAGGAATCGGTGGTACGTGCTTATCTGGCCGATGTACGTGATTTGAAGCGAAAACTGACCTTCCCGACCACTGACATAGCCATTCGTGTGATAGAGAGTAAATTACAGGCAACCATTTATCGTCACGAAGAGATCCATTACAACCACAGTGGTGAATTGATCGTTGATTTGGAAGAGATCAGAACGAAACTCGATAACGATTTCCTTTCCATCCATTCGTATTTGGTCGAAGCATTGATCGACAGGGTGAAAGTGTTTGGTTTTTTCTTTGCCGAAATGGATATCCGTCAGGATAGCCGTGTACATCGTAAGATTGCGGACGACATTCTGGCGTCGATCGGGAAAAAGGAGGCCTATGACAATTGCAAAACGGAAGTGGAGCGTATCGGCTTCTGGAACAGCTTGGGCGTGCTTGACCTTGATGTGGCCGGTTTTGGCGATATAACGGCCGAAGCCATCAATACGTTCAGGATCCTTAAGACTATTCACGAGGAAAACGGAACCGACGCGTGCCATCGGTACATTATCTCGAACACGCGTAATGCCGAAGATTTGTTCATCCTCCACTTTTTGTTTCGTGCATCAGGCTGGACGGGCAATTTGCCTTTCGACCTGGTTCCGTTGTTCGAAACCATCGACGATCTTGCCGCGGCCGGAACCGTGATGGATTTTCTGTACAAACATCCGTTTTACAAGCAACATCTGGCCCAGCGCGAAAACAGGCAAACCATTATGCTTGGTTTTAGCGATGGCACCAAGGACGGTGGTTACATGGCGGCCAACTGGAGCATTTATAAGGCAAAAAAGGCATTAACGCGACTTAGCCGTGAAAATCAGGTAAAAGTACTCTTTTTTGATGGACGCGGAGGACCTCCGGCACGCGGCGGAGGCGAAACACATGCTTTTTATGCGGCGCACGGGCAAAGTGTGGAAAACCGCGAAATTCAGCTGACCATCCAGGGACAAACCATCACATCGAAATTTGGAAACCACGAATCGGCAAGGTTCAACCTCGAACAGTTGTTGACAGCCGGATTGAGCAATCATGTGTTTCCGAGTGACTTGCAGGATTTTACTACAGAGCAGGAAGCGTTGATGGACGAAATGGCCCGTTTAAGCCTTCAATCATACAATGACTTAAAAGGACATCCCAAGTTCTTGGATTATTTGGACCAAGCCACCGTACTCAACTTTTATGGCGATACCAATGTGGGGAGCCGCCCGTCGAAACGCAGTAAAAGCGCCAAGCTCAACCTAGACGATCTACGTGCCATTCCTTTTGTGGGGGCATGGGCGCAGATGAAGCAAAATGTTCCGGGTTATTTTGGTTTTGGTGCTGCATTGATGGCCCTGGACCATGCAGGGAAAGGAGGCGAGTTGAAGGAACTTTTCAATAAATCTCTTTTTTTCAGGGCATTGGTTTATAATAGTATGCAAGCACTGGCTAAAACTAGGTTTGAATTGACTGCCTATCTGGAAAAGAACCCTGAATTCGGCGAATTTTGGAACCTGTTGAAAACAGAAGCCGAGAACACCATCGACTATTTGTTGAAACTGTCGGGCTATCGCAAACTGATGGAAGAGGTGCCCGTTAACCTGAAATCGATCACGGTGCGCGAAGAGATCGTGTTGCCGTTGCTGGTCATCCAGCAATATGCACTGGGGCAATACCGTCAGGCTGTGGAAAAAGAGAACGAACACGATGCAGAGATGTGGAAGAAATTGATCGTCCGTTGTTTCTTCGGAAATATCAATGCAAGCCGGAATTCGGCGTGAGGGAGGGATCAGTATCGTAAACTGTACAGCAGGCATTGTTGCCTGCTTGTTGGGAAGGAGAGGCAACACATCTTCGCAAAAGTGCATGGCATGTCACACAAAGAATAAGGGCGACACAGGTAATCATCTGTGTCGCCCTTGTTTTTTCTATTTTACCACACCAATTCCATCTCGTCCAGCAAATATCCGGCACCTGCGTATTTGTCGATAAGGAAGAGCGCGTAACGGATGTCCAGCGAAATGTTGCGCGACTGTTCATGGTTGAACACCAGGTCACTGGTAATCCCGTCCCATGCACGGTCAAAATTTATGCCTACCAGTTCGCCTTTGTCGTTGAGCACGGGGCTACCCGAGTTGCCACCGGTGGTGTGGTTGTCCGCCACAAAAGCGACAGGTACTTTTCCGTTGACGGCATAGGGACCAAAATCCCGTGCATCATACAGTTCTTGAAGCCGTTCGGGTATCACATAGTCGTATACCCCCATTTTGCTTTTTTCGATAATGCCGTCCAGTGTTGTAAAATAGTTGTAATGGACTGCATCGGCAGCCTTATAGCCTTTTATGGAACCGTAAGCCACGCGCAATGTCAGGTTGGCATCGGGATAAAAACTTTTTTTGGGCTGGTATTCCATTTGTGCTGCAATGTACAGGCGATTGAGCCTATTTATAGCGGAATTAAGCTCTGTAAGTTGCGGTACCACCACGTTGCCGTACATTTTTGAGATAGACAGGAAAAGTTGCCATCCTGCGTCTTCCTCCAAATGGTTGATGGCTTTGGCCGGTTCCATATCCAAAAGCACTTTGGTCTTTTCTGCATCCACAAGCCATGAGGATTTAAACAAATGCGTGGCATATGCGGTGATGTTGCCTTTGTATTTTTTATCGATGGTGTTGAACACATCCAATTTATATTCCGCAGGAATTTTCTGCAGATAGGCCGCTAACATGGCCACGGTCATTTCCTGGTCCACGCGCGGGTCATAATCTTTAAAAAACGCTTCGGCGATGGTTTTGGTCTTCGACAGGATTTTTTCCGTCTTCTTCGCATCCCTATCCTTCTCGTTCCACTGGTTGTACAAAGGAACCAGTTCGTTGGCCAGTTCGGTTACTTCGATGCCGTTACGGTAATAGAGTTCCAGCAGGTATTGTTCCGTCACTTTCAACGGCGTGTATTTGGGATAGATGGCCGCATAACCGGCCAAAATGGCCTGGTATTGCGTGTTGCCTTGTGCATTGGCCCATTGCTGGAATCCGGCTTCGAACTCTTGTTTGGCGGCTACGGCGTTCAATCGTTTCAGGCCCGCGATTTCGCCGGTCCATTTTTTCCACGCATTGGCAATGGAAGCGTCTTTTGATGTATACTTTATCTGGATGGCCTTGTCGCTGCGCATCCATTTTTTGATGATGTCCAGTTTTTTGCTCCTTAAATCAACAAGTTCCGGGTATTGTTGGTTCTGGAGCATTTCGATGTGGAACGAGGGTACGTACTGTTGTGTGGTACCCGGATAGCCGAATACCATGGTAAAATCATTTTCGTTGATGCCTTTTGTCGAAATTTTAAAATGTTTTGCGGGTTTGTAAGGCACGTTGCCGGGCGAATAAGCAGCGGGTTGGTTGTTGGCGTCGGCATAAATACGGAACACCGAAAAATCGCCTGTGTGACGTGGCCAGACCCAGTTGTCGGTATCACCGCCGAATTTACCGATGGACGATGGAGGCGCACCCACTAAACGGACGTCTTCAAACACTTCGTTCACGAACAAAAAATATTGGTTGCCGCCAAAAAACGGCCGGACCGAGGCTTTGTAATGTGTCCCTTTGACAGCATCGCGCACAATACGGTCGGTATTGGTACGGACACGTTTTTCGCGGTCGATATCGTTCGTTTGGTCGTCAACACCTTCCAGTGCTTGTACAGTTACATCTTTCATGTACTTGAGGATGGTAGCCGTCAGTTCGGGATTAGAAAGCTCTTCGCTTTTATCCATGGCCCAGAAACCGTTTTCCAGATAATTGTTTGCCAAACTGCTGTGTTGTTGGATATAACTGAGGCCGCAATGGTGGTTGGTCAGCAGGAGCCCCTGGTCCGACACCAGTTCGCCCGTGCAACCGCGTCCGAAAAGTACCACGGCATCTTTCAGGCTGGCCTGGTTGATGCTGTACACATCTTCAGCCGAGAGTTTAAATCCTTTGGCCTGCATGTCTGCTATGTTCAGTTTCTGCAAAAGAACGGGCATCCACATCCCTTCGTCGGCTTTGGCGGTTGCCCAGATCATCCCGAAACCGATCAGCGCAATAAATGTTCGTTTAATCATTGATATGTGTTCAATTGGTTACGTTTTCCTCAGTTTGAAATAAATGCAAAAATGCAAGATACAAGACGAAAGCCTCTCCGCACAAGACGAATGTCATTGTGTGATATAAAGAAAAGGGGATGATTGCTGTCAGCTTTGGCCTATAGAGATAGTGGCATTAAAGCATAAATCCAATTGCTTCTGGAAACGGCCAATAATCAATATTGGCCTGAATAAATATATTGAATGCACAGGCAAATCTGCCACGCTTCTCCCAACAAGCTCAAAAACGCCTCAATTCTTCATACAGTCTTTGCACAGGAAGTCCAACTACGTTGAAGTAAGAGCCTTCTACTTTTTCGATGCCGACCAACCCAATCCATTCCTGAATACCGTAACCCCCCGCTTTGTCGTAGGGACGATAATGGTCGATGTAATAATCTATTTCGGCAGAGGCAAGCTGCTTAAACCACACCTGTGTCGTTGCGTGGAACGAAACCTGTTTCGAGGCCGATGTAACAGCTACACCTGTCACTACAAGGTGGCTCCGGTTGCTCATCAGTTGCATCATTTCGGCAGCTTCGGCGCGGTTGGCCGGTTTTCCTAAAATATGATGGTCTACGGCCACAATGGTGTCGGCAGTGATGACCACGGTTTTGGGTGCTGCCAATTCATCGTGGTAAGCCATTGCCTTGTGCCTGGCCAAATAAACAGGGATTTCTTCCACGGGAAGGTGCGGGGGGAACGATTCGTCAATACCGGGTTTCACCAATACATCGAAATGCAATCCCAGTTCAGCCAATAGCTGTTGCCGACGTGGCGATTGAGATGCCAAAATAATTCTGTGGCCATCCAAATTAGGGAAAAGATGGCATGCGTTTCCAAAATCCATGAAAGGGATATGAATCGTTAAAAAAAACTTCCTGCCACAAAAATAAACAGGATACCCGTAAGCATCGTGATTTTGCTGGCCGTGCTGGCCATATGGAAATCATTGGGATCCTTTGCCTTGCTTACCTGGCGGATCAAAAACAGGTAAGGCAGTGTCAACGCAATTGCAAAATAGATCAATGTCAGGCGGCTTTGGTACAATTGCGGCACAAAAAAATAAATCGTCCACAGTGCGGTTAGCAAAAATAGGGTGATGAGAATGACCAGTGTTTTGGTATACCTTACGCCCAGTGCGATGGGAAGGGTGCGGCATCCACTGGCCTGGTCGCCTTTGGCATCTTCCAGATCCTTGATTATCTCGCGTACCAGATTGCTGATGAACGCAAAAAATGCAAAACCTGTGGTCCAAAACCAGGCAGTGCCACATGCTTCGCTACGGATAATGTCGATGCCCTTGCTACGTGCCAAAATAGCAAATTCAAGCGATACAACCACATATGGGACCATTGCCGTAAGCAACGACACGGTGAGGTTGCCTATCACAAATTGTTTTTTTAGCGTGGTGGAGTAAAACCAAAGCAGCGCGGGAACAAAAAAAGTGACAATGATGTATGTCTCCTTGCGCGCCACAAAGGCCAGAAACAATCCGCAGAATACCCCGACAAAGCTCAGTATAAGGTGCAGGAGTAATGCTTCCCTGCGCTGTATTTTTCTGCTTACCAATACCTTGTGGGGGCGATTGATGAGGTCGGTCTTGATGTCAAAATAGTCATTGATGGCGTAACCCGACGCTGCAAAACTTAATGTGGCCAGCACCAATAACCCGAACTGGACATGAGACAGTGCCGGTTCCACCCCGTATGATGCCAGAATGGGCAGTAAAAGGCCATATCTTAGTAAATATTGCAGCAACCCGACAATGATCAGGTTTTTGTACCGGATTAATTCAAGCCAGGCTTTCATAGTTTGTAAGTTTTGCTGTTTTGCGGTGTAAATTTAACAATTGGCACTGTAAGCTGAAACTTAATGGATGTTTTTGACAAAGCATCTTTCTATAAAAATAGGTTGCCTTGCAGGGCAACCTATAACTATTGCAATTTATCCTGATTAAATTAAAACTTGTAGAATGCAGAGATTTGCAGGGTGTTCAATCTCCCTGTTTCATCACCGGAATCTTTCAATACATTGCTTAAGCCAAAATTGTAACGAAGGTCGAATCCTAAACCGTTTTTCAGCTCATAGGCGGCACCAAGGGCAATAGAAGTATTTAAGCTTTCAAATGCATCCTCGGCGTCTTCTGTGGCTTCTACGTCTTCTGCCTCAGCTGTCACTTTTGCTTTCATTAAAAAGCCAATTTGGGGACCTGCCTGCAAGCATAAGCCATTACCAAATTTGTATTTTGCCAATAATGGAATGTTTAGATAATCTGTTTTGAAGGTTATGTCCATGTCGATTTCCTCATCAAATTCCTCAAAATACATGGAACCAGACATTACAGTGCCTTCCATCGAATAATGCAATTCGGGCTGAAATGAAAATTTATCGTTGATGCTGATTTCGGCAAAGGCTCCAAAGACTGGAGCTAAGCGAGGGCTTTCATCCGTACCTGTGTTTGAGCTGAACTCGATCTGGCTTATATTTAAGCCTACTTTTGCACCAAAGTGAATTTGGGAAAAGCTTACAGTTGAGATAGTTGCAAGAAATAAAGCAGCTACTGTCTTTTTTAATTTCATAGTTCGATTTTTAGTGGTTAAAAAGAGTTAATTCATGATGAAGGTATTTAATTATTTTAGATAAGCAAGATATGTGTAAATGTTTCTTTAAGAAAATAGAATTTTCATAGAGGTTTTATGTCCGTTCGTTGAGCGGTGGTGTTTGTTTAATGATTGCTTTGTGCTAAAACGGTTAGATTTTGTTTTAATGCTATTCACCACACATAATCCTTTCCCCATTGGCCATGGGCGCGGAGTACCTGCTCCATGACGTCGCGCACGCAGCCTTCGCCGCCGTTATGGTCCGATATGTATTTGCACAATCCTTTAATCTCTTCCACTGCATCCTTGGGGCAGGCAGGGACGCCCACTTTTTGCATCACGGGATAATCGGGCATATCGTCGCCCATATAGAGTACTTCGTCGGCCTTAAGTCCACGCTTTGCCAACCAGGCTTCAAACACAGGCAACTTCTCCGACACGCCCATGTACACGTCTTCAATGCCAAGGTTGAGGTAACGTTTACGCACGGCTTCGGTGTTGCCTCCCGTGATAATGGCCAGACGGTAACCCAGTTTTGCGGCCAGTTGCATAATATCGCCATCTTTGATGTTGGCGGTTCGCATGGGTTCGCCCGATGGGTGCATGGGAATGATTTGTGATGACAGTACACCGTCTACGTCGAACGCAAAAGCTTTCACTTTCATCAGGTCTTCCTTGAAATTGCTCATGGCTGAAAAATCTATATCGGATTTAATCTTGCAGGTTGTTTCCTCAAACGAAAGGCCTAAAGTAGCGATTTTTTCGATTGTTTGGCGAATGCCCGGATTAGCGTGCCACATCGAACATCTTAACAGTTCTATATTTCGTCTCTTTTTATGCCATGGTCGTTGCCGATGCTTTGGCTCATCATCCCGTAAATTGCCTGGATGCCGGGGAAACCGGCCAGCATGGCCATGTGTTTTTCGACCACCGCCCAATCCCCGCGCACGGCCGGACCGGTTTGTGCCAGATGGGGAGGCATGGTTTTGGCCTTCTGGGTGGTTTCCTCCATCAAGGGGTACAGCAATTCGAAGGGAAGGTTGTTGTGGGATAAAAGTTTGTATGCCATGGCATACAAATGGTTAGTGAAATTACAAACCATTACGGCACTGATATGAAGTTGCATGCGCTGCATCGAATCGGCTTTCATGACACGAGAGCTGAGACATCGGGCCACAATCTCCAGCTTTTGCAAATTCGCTGCCGAATTGGCTTCAAGAAGAAATGGTACCTGGAGCATCTCCACGTGTTTCTGTTTTGAAAAAGTCTGGAATGGGTAAAACACCCCATAATTGTCGAAGCGCGAAAGTACATCCATCAATACGCTCCCTGCGGTGTGTGCCACCAATGCTTGTGTCATTGGCAATTGACTGGCAATGTGTTCGATTGCTTCGTCCGGTACGGAAAGAAGGATAACGTCGACGAAAGGATCGATTCTGGCGACATCGGTTAATGCCTGGGCGTCGACCCGGGTTGCAAGGTGCTGGGCGTTGGAAAATTGCCTGCTAACGACCTGGACCACGCAATGGCCCGCTTTTGTAAGCGCAATGGCCAAATGGGTGGCCACGTTACCCGATCCTATTATGCAAATACGTTGTGTTACCATGTCAAACAAGATTTTATTGGATTAGGTGTTTTGTCGATAACCGTCTCCCTGAACGTGGCAAAAAGCGAATAGTCTTCATCTAAATTTGTCAAGCAATGACCTTGAACCTGAAATTGGGAATGTTCCCTTCTCAATATGGCATGGTTTCCTGAAGCCAACGCTGGACCGCTTTTTTAGACCAGAGACATTGTCCCTGTTAATGTAGAAACTTGATTCTGGCGCATCTGCGGTGTAATCCGGTTCAAGAGGTTTGTTATTGTACGGGATGTGCAGTTTTTATACGCATTCTTTTTGCCAACAAACTGATGTAGAACAATTGGAACGCATGGAATATCATGATGGGCAACAGGTAGATGCCACTGCCCGGCATGGCGGCAAACAGCACATTGGCCATGACTGTGCCGTGCACCAGCGACTTTTTCGAACCACAAAAAAGAATCGTAATGTGATCTTCAATCTTGAAATTTAGCCATTTGGATATCTGGTTGGTCAATGCCATCACCGCAAAGAACAGTGCCACCACGGCAATGAACAATCCCGCCAATGATGCAAATCCTACCGATGAAAAGGCATTGGAATCGAATGAATGGCAAAACGATTCGTACACGATTAAAAGGATCGTGGCCTTGTCAAACATCGCCAATTGGTTACGGTATTTGTCGACCCAGCGAGCCCAAAAACGATGAAGGAGCAAACCTGCCACCACGGGCACGATGATTTGGATGAACAATTGCAGCACGATTCCCGAAAAATCAGCTCCCTGCACATGGCTGGTCAGAAACAGTCCCATCCAGAGAGGAGTTGCCACAATGCCGATGATACCCGAGATGCTGGCATTGAAAATCGCTCCCGCAATGTTTCCCCCGGCCAGTGATACCATAACTACCGACGATGATACGGTGGACGGCAGTGCGGCCAGAAAGAACATGCCGAGCCAAAATGGTTCATACTCTGTCCCTTTGAACAATGGATAGAATGGAAGCACCACCAATGGGAAAACCAAAAACGTGACCGACTGCACGGTGAGGTGCATCCGCCAATTGCCCATGCCGGACCTTATTTTCTCCGGACTAAGCTTTAATCCGTAAAAGAAGAATATGAGCGTGACGCCCACATCGATGACGGTACCCAGGTTGACAGGCGTTTTCCCCGCGCCCGGATCGGGATAAATCCATGCAAACCCTATCATTAGCAACAGGGCTAATACAAACTTGTCAGGGATAAATTGTTTCAATGTGCCGGTTTTCTATTTTAACTTACGTTCTTTCTCTTTGCCCGTTTCTTCATCCTTAAGGCAAAAGACGCTTTCATCCCAATGTCCTACAACGATGAACAAAATCTGAATTGTCGCACCAACGGTCTGTTCCAGTTATGTCGTTGTTTTGACTCGTCTGGGGCTGTTAGCATAAAGAGGGCTCGCATTCTTGTATCTTGCCATCGGGAATTGCGTTGTTGCGAATGGTCTGGCAAAATTAACCGATCGGCGCAAATAATAAACCCTTTGAACGGCATTAACGTCCAAAGGGTTTATTGTTTCTTCGGTATGGGGCTTCTGTTCCCCTTTATTTTTTTGCTTCTGCAAACCGGTTACTAACCTCTTGCCAATTGATGACGTTCCAGAATGCGTCGATATAAGCTTGGCGTTTGTTTTGGTATTTAAGGTAATAAGCGTGTTCCCATACGTCGATGGCCAATAAGGGAGTGCCTTTCACACTGGCCACGTCCATCAACGGGTTGTCCTGATTAGGGGTCGTCGTGATTCTCAGCTTTCCGGTTTCGTCCATGATCAACCAGGCCCAGCCGCTTCCAAATACGCCCAGGCTTGCTTTGTCCAGTTCTGCTTTAAAATTGTCCACCGAGCCAAATTGGGCTTCAATGCTTTTTTTCAGAGCATCGGGCATGGAAATGGGACTGGGCGACATATTGGCCCAAAACAACATGTGGTTGTAGTAGCCGCCACCGTTATTTCGTACCGCCACATCGGATTTGCTTATTTGCGAAAAAATAGTTTTGAGGCTTTCTTTTTCAAGTGGCGTGCCTTTTACGGCAGTTACAAATTTATCGTAATACCCTTTGAAATGTTTGCTGTAGTGAAGCTCCATTGTGGCGGCATCAATGTGCGGTTCCAAGGCGTTGTACGCATAAGGAAGTTCAGGGAACTGTGCAGGAACAGGCTTGCTGGCCGGGTTTTGCGAAGATAAGGTCATGATTGCTGTCATGACGGCAAAAAGCATCATTGTTCTTTTCATGGTCTGTCGTTTTTCATTCAACAAAATAACAGGCCGGTAGGTTCACGGCAATGCAGGGATGGCTTCACTCAGTTTCGGTCTGCTATAGGGGAACGGTTTACAAAACGACTCTGGCAGAGTACGGCAGTAACGGATTTCAGCGAAATGTATCTTCCCGAATATAATGGTTGATTGGTTGAAAATATCCCTATTTTTACAGGCTACGTTGATAAATTTAGTTTAGATATATAACTTACAGATAATGAACTTAAATCTTAAGAACCCCATTGTTTTTTTTGATCTGGAAACCACAGGACTGAACATGACCACCGACCGCATTGTGGAAATCTCCATCCTAAAGATACATATCGACGGGCGCGAAGAGAGCAAAACGGTAAAAGTGAACCCTGGCATTCCGATTCCTAAACAAGCATCTGATATTCACGGGATCAAAGATGAAGACGTAAAGGATTGTCCCACGTTCAAAGAAGTGGCGCGTTCGTTGGCTAATTTTATGGATAAGTGCGATATTGGCGGCTTCAACTCCAATAAATTTGATATTCCCATGTTGGTCGAGGAGTTTATTCGAGCAGGCGTTGATATTGACCTGATGCGTCGTAAGTTTGTGGACGTGCAGACCATATTCCATAAAATGGAGAAGCGCAATCTGGGGGCCGCGTACAAGTTCTATTGCGGCAAAACGCTGGAAAATGCGCACAGCGCCTATGCCGATGTGGTAGCTACCTACGAAGTCCTCAAGGCCCAACTTGACCGTTACCCTGAATTGAAAAACGACATCGACTTTTTGTCGTCGTTCTCGTCGCACAACAAAAATGCCGATTTGGCGGGCCGCATTATTTTTAACGAGAACAACGAGGAAGTGTTCAACTTTGGCAAGTACAAAGGTCGTAAGGTGGAGGAGGTACTCGATACCGATACCGGCTACTACGGCTGGATGATGAATGGCGATTTTCCGTTGAATACCAAAAACGTACTCACGGCCATTAAATTGAGGAAATTCAATAACAAATAACGATCGGATACGGCTTCTTGACCCTTTAAGGTCCCAAAAAATTACGACAATGAAAATACTTTGCATTGGCCGAAATTATGAAGAGCATGCCAAAGAGCTCAAAAACCCGCTTCCTGCCGAGCCAGTGGTGTTTTCGAAGCCCGATTCGGCATTGCTGCGTAACAACCAGCCGTTTTTCATCCCTGATTTTGCCAATGAGTTTCACCATGAGGTAGAAATTCTGGTGCGCATCAACCGTTTAGGAAAAAACATAGCGACTGAGTTTGCCCATCGCTATTATGATGAAATCGGCTTAGGGGTTGATTTTACCGCTCGCGACTTGCAAGACGAGCTCCGCAAAAAGGGACTGCCTTGGGAAAAATGCAAGGCGTTCGACGGGTCGGCCGTTGTATCGGAATTTGTGCCCAAGGAGAAGTTTGCCGATCTGCAAAATATTAATTTTCGGCTGGATGTGAACAGGTTGCCCCGACAGCAGGGAAATACGCGCGACATGATCTTTTCCATCGATACCATTGTCGCGCACCTGTCGAATTACTTTACGCTGAAAATCGGTGACATCATTTACACAGGAACTCCGGCAGGTGTGGGGCCTGTGAATATTGGTGACCGATTGACGGGCTACATCGGGGACGAGCAATTTTTTGATTTCTGGGTAAAGTAATCTCACAATGGCTTTCCATCCCACAAAACGGCCATGGGGCATCGTCGTTTTGTGAATGAATGGAAGGGATTTGACGCAACGACATTGATAATGGTAAAACGTAAAACCACCGTAACGGCAAGGGGGAGTTCTAAAAACAAAAACAGAGGAAAGAAAAACGGTAAACGAACGCAAATTGCATGGATGTCCATTGCGGTATTTCTTGCGGTGGTGGCAATGTTTGCGGTGTGGCGTAAATGGTGGTCTACCGATACGGTCCCTGCGGCGGTAAGGCAATACAGTGTGTTTGGGGTCGATGTATCAAAGCATTCCGGCAAAATAGACTGGGAAAAACTTAAAGTAGCCAATGTACGTTTTGCATACGTAAAGGCCACCGAAGGAGAGGACTATGAAGATCCGTTATTTGACGAAAACTTCAACGCGGCAAAAGAATCCGGGATTTTAGTGGGGGCTTACCATTTCTTCCGTTTTTCGAAAGACGGTAAAAAGCAAGCGCAGTTCTTTGCCAAAACGGCAAAAGTCAAAAAAGGTGATTTATTACCGGTTCTTGATGTAGAACATTGGGGTAACACGTTGTCGACCCGTCCGGACAAAGAAGTGAAACGTGAAATTGGCCGCTATTTGACGGAGGTAGAAAGGCTTACCGGTGCACGCCCCATGATTTATACCAATTTGGATGCTTACAACAGATATATTAAAGGGACTTATGACATTTACCCGTTATGGTTTTGCGATTTAGACGAAGAACCTACCCTGGATGCCCCAGGCTGGGATTTTTGGCAATATTCCCACAGGGGAAAAGTTACGGGAGCAAAGCATGAAATTGATTTCAATGTGTTTCGCCGTTCTGTCACTGAATTGAAAAGCTGGTTTTTGGTCCGGTAATTCCAAACTTTTTGCGGGATGTATTGTTCTCTAATCGACAAACATTTCAGGTATGGAAAACATTTTTAATCCAATTGTCAGGCTGGGAGTGCTTGTCGCCATGTTTGTATCATTATCATGTAAAATGGAATCGCAGGAAAAAAAATCCACCATACAATTTCGTCCTTTGACCCTCGAAGAGGAGCTTGTGATTGTGAAGAAAGGAACCGAACGCCCTTTCTCCGGTACATATTACAACCACAAAGCTGCTGGAATCTACCATTGCAAGCGTTGTAACGCCGCCTTGTACCGTTCGTCCGATAAATTTGATTCCGGCTGCGGATGGCCTAGTTTTGACGAAGAAATAAAAGATGCCGTGAAACGCCTGCCCGACGCCGACGGCCGGCGTACCGAAATCGTGTGCTCCAGTTGCGGTGCCCATCTTGGGCATGTATTTGTAGGGGAGAGGCTTACCCAAAAAAATACCCGTCATTGTGTGAACTCAATCTCTCTGGTTTTTGTGCCTTCGAAAGAGTGACAGTTATGGTGCTTCTTATTTTTTTATTGGGTCGTTTTTGTGCTCACACACCGGACACTCGTCGCAAAAAGGACATGTTTGGTAATCACACAGTTCCACGTCAACCTTTTCGCCGGGGCTGGGAAATACCATTTGGTTCCAGTTGTTGCATAGGAGCTTGTATTTGAGTCTTTTAGGTAGATTTGGGGTGAAGATCGGGTACAACCCGTGTGCACGCCAAAGTTGGATAATGGCAGTGGTGACTTCGCGCAACTCTTCATCGTCAAGATAGTTGTCGGGCGGTAAGAAGCATTGTTCAAGTCCGAACAATTCGCTTAATACGATGCCGTCGTCGGGTTGTGGGTCAAAATAATCTTCCGACCCGGAGGTCCCGTTCGAGTCGACCCACCTGTCAATCGTTTCGTAAGCTTTGTTCTGTGCTACCTCAATGTCATCTAAAAGTTGTTCGACGTACCGTTTCATCCCCACTGATCTTTATCGTTTACGGTCTCTTTGGGAGTGGTTTTCTACGTTTGCCCGAAACTTTTGTTTCGTTTTGGGATCCTTTAAAGTTTATCCCGGATAGCATGAGGAATGGGATCCATGTTCTTTCCATGGTCTTGTCCTGTCTGGCAATCATTAAAGAGAAAAAATATCCATACATTAATAGACAGAAGGATTTAGCTGAAGCATCTTTCCATCCCAAAGCTTTTCGTCGCTTCGTCTTTTTCAACGGCAGGTTTCCGACGGAATTATGCTCTTATATCGACAGGCGTTAAACCTATCATTGGGTTTTTTCAGGCCTGCTGGAGTGTTGGCGGCTTTTTTAAGTCAAGGCCAATGTTTTTTTGGGATTATTCATTTACTTTTGGGCAAAAATTTGCCAAATGGTAGTTGATTTGTTCATTCCTTGCTACATTGACCAACTATACCCCGATACCGGATGGAATGTGGTGAAGTTACTGGAAAAGACCGGTGTTGAGGTAAACTACAATCCGAAACAGACATGTTGTGGTCAGCCTACTTTCAACAGCGGGTTCTGGAATGAATCGAAAAAGCTTGCCAAAAAGTTCATTAACGATTTTCCGCACGACCGTCCCATTGTGGTGCCATCGGCATCGTGTGCCGGATATGTAAAGAACCATTACCCAAAGCTGTTTGAAAACGATGCGGCAATGCTTGCCGAATGTGGGCGTGTGGATCGCAACATGGTTGAGATTTCCCACTTTCTGGTCGATATCATGAAGACGACTGACTTTGGGGCCTCTTTTCCGCACAAGATCACCTATCATGATGCCTGCTCGGCCCTTCGCGAATATCACCTTAAAGACCAGCCCCGCCAGCTATTGGCCAATGTGAAAGGGCTTGAATTGGTGGAGATGGAGGAAAACACCACCTGTTGCGGATTTGGGGGTACTTTTATGGTGAAGTTTGTGGGCATTTCAACGGCCATGACGCAGCAAAAGGTCGAAAATGCATTGAAAACAGGTGCCGAGTACATCGTGTCCACCGAGGCATCGTGCCTGATGAACATCCAAAGTTACATCACCCGGCAAAACCTTCCCATCCAAACCATCCATTTGGCCGATGTGCTGGCGTCGTTCTAATCGGCATCTGCAAACACATTGGGATTCATGGCGCTTTTGATCTGCATGGGTGATAGATACACAGATTGTTTATACAATTTGTATCTGTCGCTGGCCCACGATTCGTACATTATAAAATTGGCCCAATGGTATAGCGCTTCGCCATAGCCTTCATTCACCACCATACGGTCGATTTCGTGCTCAAACATCCTCCGGCCTTTCATTGTCAGGTACTGGGCCCCGCGCTTTAATATTCCGAATGTGCTTCGCGATTGGTAATCTTTTATGTGCATCAATTCATGTACCCATAACCCGTCGAGCGCAGGTTGTGGGACCTCGTGGTTATATATTCCCTTAAATTTGGGACTGTTGTTGACGCGAATAATGTATTGACGGTTTTCAGGCCTTACAAAAAGGCTTTTGAAGGATGGCCTTACGTTGAGTGTGGTACGTATGGGGGCTTCCTTTATCTTGATGCGGCATTGGAGGACATGTGAAATGCTGTCGATAAGGAGGACAACGGAGTGGGGCGGGGCAAGTTCATCTGTTGTCGTAGTTTGGGGATTACCTGGTGTTGGTGACAATACATCACAACTTTTTTTCCGGGCCAACACAGTACCCGAAACCCAAATCAGAAACAATATAAGCATGACCCTAAACATTTATCCCTTCGAATCGTTCCCTAAAACCTATCAGTTTCTTTGAACGAGATGGCTTTTTTAGAGTTATATAATTGTGAGTTAAAAAATACTAATCAAAGTAAATTACGCGTTTTACGTTCCACTTTTTCATTCAATCCCTCATCTGTAAGCCGTGCAGTTTCCTGTAGATACCGTTTTCTGAAATCAGTTGGTCGTGAGAGCCTTGCTCAACGATTTCACCTTCGTGGAACACGCAGATCAAATCGGCGTTGCGCACGGTCGACAAGCGGTGCGCAATGACAATGGAAGTCCGTTGGGACATCAATTTTTCCAACGCATCTTGTACCAGCCGCTCTGATTCGGTGTCGAGTGCCGATGTGGCTTCGTCCAAAATCAAAACGGGAGGGTTTTTCAATATGGCGCGGGCTATGCTGAGACGTTGGCGCTGCCCGCCGGATAATTTACTCCCCCGGTCGCCGATCACTGTTTGGTAACCGTTTTCGGTGGCCATGATGAAGTCATGGGCGTTGGCCACTTTGGCCGCGGCCTGTACTGTTTCGGAAGTGGCGTTCTCCACGCCAAAGGTAATGTTGCTGTAGATGGTGTCGTTAAAAAGGATGGCTTCCTGGTTGACGTTGCCCATTAGGTTGCGCAGATCGTGTATTTTTAAATCTTTGATGTTGGTGCCGTCAATGTATATTCCCCCGCCCACCGTGTCGTAAAACCTAGGCAACAGGTCCACGAAGGTGGTTTTTCCACTGCCCGATTGCCCTACCAATGCAATGGTTTTCCCTTTGGGGATGGTTAGCGATACGTTTTTGAGAACCGTTTTTTCGTCGTAGGCAAATGATACGTGGCGGTATTCGATGGATTTTTCGAACGACGTAACGGGTTTGGCATCCGGGGTATCGGTAATCGAAACGTCGGCTTCCATCACTTTGTCGATCCGCTCCAGGGCAGCAATACCCCTTTGCACCACAAAAAAGGCATTCGAAAAATCCTTGGCAGGTTGGATGATCTGGAAGAATATGCCGATGAATGCCAGGAATGCCGATCCGGTCAGTGCGCTGGAACTGTTATTGATGATCAGGGTCCCGCCATACCAAACCACCAGCACGATGACCACCGTACCGATAAACTCGCTCATGGGATGAGCCAATTCCCGCCGCCGCATGATAGTGTTGGCCAATTTCCGGTATTCGTCAAGGTTCTTGCGGAAGCGCAACGACATTTTCCCTTCGGCGTTGAATGCTTTGATAATGCGCAGCCCTCCCAGCGTTTCATCCAAAGTGCCGACTATCTCGCCCATCTTTTCCTGTCCCTTACGCGATGATTTTTTAAGCGACCGTCCTATGCGTCCGATCAATCCTCCGGCAATGGGCAACATCACAAACACAAACAGCGTGAGTTTGTAATTCATGATCATCAGGGTGGTAAGGTAAACCAGAATGAGGACGGGATTCTTCAGTATCATTGACAGCGACGACATTACCGAGTTTTCGACCTCCTGTACATCGCCCATGGCCCGCGACATGATGTCGCCTTTGCGTTCCTCGCTGTAAAATCCCAGTGGAAGGGCAATAATCTTTTTGTACAAACGGTCGCGTATGTCACGTACCACACTATTGCGTACGCCTACGATGACCGACGAAGCCCAAAAGGCAAATCCGGTTTTAAGCAACGTCCCGAAAATAATGAAAACGCCCACAAACAGAAGAGACCATCCGGGGCCGTTGGTAAGCTTTATTTGTGTAATGTAGTAATAGAGATTGTTTTGTATCGAATCCAGCGTCATTTCCCATGGGACCATGGCCATGACGTCGTTTTGTTCATTGAACAGGATGCCCAGCACCGGGATCATCATGCCCATGGAGAAGACCGAGAATGCCGCGGACAGAACGTTCAGGATTAGGTTCAGGGCTAGTTTCCACTTGTATGGAAACGCAAAGCGTCGAAGTATTAGCGCAATATCTTTCATCCGAAAATAATTTGTTTCTTAATCGCATGGCGAATTTTCATTCGTGTTCATGCTGAACGGACCATGCTCGCTTTGTAATTGTTTGTTAGGAATATGTTTTCCGAAAAATCAATGTCTTTTTAGACGAACATCTGTACGATGGGCTCATGTCAAAAAAAGAACCGTAAAGGTAATCCCTTACGGTTTCTGTACAAAGAATTTAAGTTCAATTAAATTTTAAACACACCGGTGTAGGTTTTGGGCGAAAGGGCACTAAGCTCTTCCTTCACGGCTTCGTCCACGTTCAAGCCGGTGATGAATTTGGCAATTGAAGCAGCGTTGATCTCGGTATTGGTACGCGTGAGTTCCTTAAGGGCTTCGTAAGGATTTGGGTAGCCTTCGCGGCGGAGGATGGTTTGGATGCCTTCGGCCACCACGCTCCAATTGCGTTCCAGATCGGCATCGATGGCATCGGTGTTCAGGATCAGTTTTCCCAACCCTTTTTGCAGCGATTTGATGGCAATGACGGTATGCGCCAAGGGGACTCCGATATTACGCAATACAGTGGAATCGGTCAGGTCGCGCTGCAAACGCGACACGGGGAGTTTCGACGCCAGATGCTCGAATATGGAATTGGCGATCCCCAGGTTCCCTTCGGCATTCTCAAAGTCGATGGGGTTTACCTTATGGGGCATGGCACTTGATCCTACTTCGCCTTTTTTTATTTTTTGCTTAAAATATTCCATCATCACGTAAATCCATAAATCGCGTGATAGGTCAAGCAAAACGGTATTGATGCGTTTCAGGTTGTCGAACGTGGCGGCAAGGTTGTCGTAGTTCGATATCTGGGTAGTTACCTGCTCCCGGTCCAGTTTCAGCACGTCATTGACGAAACGATTGCCAAAATCCACCCAATCTATTTGCGGATAGGCAGCATTGTGCGCATTAAAGTTACCGGTGGCGCCTCCGAATTTGGCCGAACAGGGAATGCCTTTCAATAAGGCCAATTGCTTGTTCAAACGTTCTACAAATACTTTTATTTCTTTGCCCAAACGGGTGGGGGAGGCAGGCTGCCCGTGCGTCTTTGCCAGCATGGCCACGTCCTTCCATTCGGAGGCCATGTCGTCGAGTTGCTGGATGAGTTCTTCGAGCAGCGGGTAATATATCTCATGTACCGCGTCCCTCAGCGAATAAGGAACGGCGGTGTTGTTGATGTCTTGTGACGTCAGTCCAAAGTGGATGAACTCTTTGTAGGCTTGCAGGCCAAGTATGTCGAATTCTTCTTTAATGAAATATTCCACGGCTTTTACGTCGTGGTTGGTTATTTCTTCAATCTCTTTGATGCGTTCTGCGTCCTCCAGCTGAAAATCCTGATAGATGGCGCGCAGGTTGGTATAGAGCGACTTGTCGATGCCGGCCAGTTGTGGCAGCGGTTCTTCGCAAAGGGCAATGAAATACTCAATTTCAACCAATACCCTATAGCGTATCAGGGCATATTCCGAAAAGTAAAGGGCCAAGCCGTCCACTTTGTTGCGGTAGCGGCCGTCAACAGGCGAGATAGCCGTGAGTAATTGAATGTCCATCATAGCAGTTGCTCTTTTTATTGAGAGCACAAAAGTAGCATTTTTTCGAAATTTAGGTTAGATTGTAGCCTGCTTATTGGGTGGCCGAAACCCTCTAAAAAATAAAACGATGCAGTTTCTCAAACTCTTTTTTCTTGGTTTTGGGATGTTCTGGAAGGGGCTCTCCTTTATTTTCAGGCACCGCTTGGCGTGGTTCTTTTTTTTTCCGTTACTGATCAACCTGTTGTTATGGTGGTTAGGCCTGCGTTCGGGAACCCAGCTCGCGCAGATGCTCACCGATTGGCTTTCGCCTTTTTTACCCGATGCGGGACATTTGCCCATATGGGTGCAATCGGTCGTGACGGCGCTTAAATGGATTGCATGGATCGTGGTGCGTATTGCGGTGTTCATGGTCGTGGTTTATGTGGGCGGCTTCTTTATAATGGTCGTTCTGTCCCCCGTACTTTCGTGGTTGGCATCCGTGACTTACCGTATCCACACCGGCGAGGATGTGAGCGGCGGTTTTTGGGATTTTTTGTCGGATATATGGCGGGGCGTGATGGTATCGGTACGTAATTTGGTGAAGGAGACATTGCTGAATCTGCTGATTTTCGTGGCCACGTTCGTTCCTGTCGTCGGGTTTGCTACCCCGATGGCCTTTTTTGTCAATTCGGCTTACTTCTTTGGTGCATCGTTTGTTGATTACGGGGTGGAGCAGCACCGCATAGGTTATGTCAAGTCGCTTTTGTTCGTAAGTATCCATAAAGGGTTGGCGTTGGGGTGCGGTATCATGTACGCGTTAGTGCTGATGATTCCTTACGTAGGCATTTTCTTGGGCGGATTTGTGGCCATGGTGTCGGTCGTAGGGGCCACGTTGGCGGTCAATCGCATGATTTATATCCCCAAAACGGAGAAGTGATTCGGAATGGCCTGTTTTTCGGATGAAATTCTTTTTTTAGCCCCTGCGACCCATAAAGCCCACGCAAATGCCTATTTTTATGACCATAATCGAAACAATAGCCATATGTCCCGTTTTACCTTATTGCTTATTTTGTCCGCACTGTTTATGGGAATGTACGCCCAAAACGGAAAAACAACGGAAGAGAACCTTGTGTATGTGTTAAAGATCCAACGCGAGATCGGAAGTACGGCCTGGGTACACACGCAAGAAGCGTTTAAAGAAGCCGAAACGTTAAACCCGCGTTGCGTCATCATCCACATGAACACCTATGGCGGACAAGTTGTGTTTGCCGATTCCATCCGGACCAAAATACTTAACAGCCGCATTCCGGTGCACGTGTTCATCGACAATAACGCTGCGTCGGCGGGAGCGCTTATTGCCATTGCCTGTGACAGTATTTACATGCGCCCGGGGGCCAACATCGGGGCGGCCACGGTAGTAGACCAGAGCGGGCAAAAGATGCCCGACAAATACCAGTCGTACATGCGTTCAACGATCCGTGCGACCGCCGAGGCACATGGTGCCGATACGGTGGTTACCGGGAACGATACGATCGTGAAGTGGGTACGTGACCCGAAAATAGCCGAAGCCATGGTGGACGAAAGCGTTTATATCCCGGGGATCATCGATACCGGCAAAATACTGACGTTGACGGCCCGTGAAGCTATTAAATACAGCTATTGCGAAGGCGAGGCCAATAACCTTCACGACGTATGCCGTCAGCTTCATATCGAAAACCCGGAGCTTGTGTTTTTTGAGCCTTCGTTTTTCGACGGTTTGAAAGGCTTCCTTACTAGTCCCATCCTTCAGGGCATTTTGATATTGGTCATTATCGGCGGGATATACTTTGAGCTGCAAACGCCGGGCATCGGTTTTCCGCTCGTAGCTGCGGTGACGGCTGCGGTCCTTTATTTTGCGCCTTTGTATATCGATGGTATGGCCGAAAATTGGGAGATTATCGTTTTTATTGTGGGATTGGGTTTGCTGGGGGTCGAGATTTTTGTGATACCGGGTTTCGGCATTGCCGGTTTTGCGGGGATTACGTTAATGGTCCTGGGTCTGACGCTCAGCTTGGTCAATAACGTGGCGTTCGATTTCTCCAATGTGTCGTTCGAAGAGTTATTGAAAGCCTTTTTGATTGTGATACTGGGATTTATGGGGGCTTTCTTTGGCGGGATATGGCTGACCAAGGCCGTATTCAACAAAGGACCTTTTGCCCGTGTGGCGCTTCTGTCGACCCAGGACATAAAAGAAGGTTTTGTGGGGGTCGACATGAGCGTGTCGCACCTGATAGGCAAGAGGGGCAAGGCATCGACCATTTTGCGTCCCTCGGGCAAAGTGCTGATTGATGGCGAATTGTACGATGCCATTGCATTGACGGCGTACATTGAAAAAGATAGTGAGGTGGAAGTGGTCGGGCTATCGTCCGGGCAATTGCAGGTGAGGCGGTGTTAGGAGGGAAGGATTAGGGATGCGGAATGCTTAAATGCGGGAAGGTCTTTGCCGTCGGCTTTGATACACCAGCTTATGTAAAGTGCCACGGTGCCGGCATGTCTGAATAGGTGCTTTGCGGCCTGGCGGAGAGAGACGGAGAAGGGATACTGGTTTTCCCCAAAAGGGTTAACCCTTTTTTTGTAGCATTCCCAAAGCATAAACGATCCTGGATCCTTGGAAATGTAAAAAAGCCCGTCCGAATCACGTGTTTTGCCCTTGTCTGCCAAGATTTGAATGTTACCGGAAACCTTCACGGAAAAACAAAAAAGGCAGAAACCGGTTAAGATTCTGCCTTTTGTCCATAGTTACACTGCCTTGGTGTATTATTCGAGGTACGTGTACCCGTAAAGGCCAGAACGGTAGTTAGAGAGAAACTCTTTGCCTTCTTCGGCCGAAATAATTCCTGCTTTTACCGAACTGGTTACCCAGGTTTCCACGGTACGTACCAGTTTTTTGGAGTTGTACTGCACGTAATCGAGTACCTCGGCCACGGTTTCGCCGTCAATGATTTGCTCGATCTCGTAACCGTCTTTGTTCACGGTGACGTGTACAGCGTTGGTATCGCCAAACAAATTGTGCAAGTCGCCCAGGATTTCTTGGTAGGCACCGACCAGGAACACGCCGATGTAATAACTTTCCTTGCCCTTAAGCGAATGCACGGGCAAATAGTACGAGAAGTTACGGGTCGCGATGAAGTTATCGATTTTACCGTCCGAATCGCATGTAATGTCCTGCAAAGTTGCCCCCCGGGTTGGCTTTTCGTCCAAACGGTGGATGGGCATAATGGGGAATATCTGGTCGATGGCCCAAGAGTCGGGCAACGACTGGAACAAAGAGAAGTTGCAAAAATATTTGTCGCTCAACATTTTTGACAAATGCTTGAACTCGTCGGGTGCGTGTTTGGTTTCGGTGGCCATTTGGTGTATTTCGCGGGCAATGGACCAAAACAAACGCTCGACCTTGGCACGGGTCTCCAAATCGACAATGCCAAAGCTGAACTGGTCGAGGGCTTCCTCACGGATCTGCTGGGCATCGTGCCAGGTCTCGACCATGCGGGGCTGGTTCAGCTTTTCCCATAATTGGTAAAGCTCTTTCACCAATTCGTGGTCGTCATCGTTCAATTCTTCGTCGTCTTGCCACGCAGGAACGGTGGTGGCTTCCAATACCTCGAACACCAGCACCGAATGATGGGCCGTAAGCGAACGTCCGCTTTCGGTAATGACATTGGGATGGGGGATACCATTCTTATCGCTGGCGTCCACAAAGGTCGATATGGAGTCGTTGACGTATTCCTGGATGGTGTAATTGACGCTGCTTTCGCTGTTCGACGAACGGGTGCCGTCGTAATCAACGCCAAGCCCGCCGCCGATGTCCACAAACTCGACCTTGAATCCCAGCTTATGCAGTTGGACGTAAAACTGCGATGCTTCACGCAACGCGTTCTTTATGCGGCGTATTTTGGTGACCTGGCTGCCGATATGGAAATGGATCAACCGAAGGCAATCCTCCATTTTGTTTTTCTCCAGAAAATCGAGCGCTTCCAGCAATTCACTGGATGTAAGTCCGAATTTGCTGCTGTCGCCGCCCGAGTCTTCCCACTTTCCGCTGCCCGAACTGGTCAGTTTTATGCGGATGCCGATATTGGGGCGTATCTTTAAACGTTTTGCCACATTGGCAATCAAGCGGAGCTCGTTGAGCTTTTCCACTACGATGAAAATGTGTTTGCCCATTTTTTGGGCCAGCAGCGCCAGCTCGATGTAACTCTCGTCTTTGTACCCGTTGCAGATAATCAACGAATCGGAATCGGTTTGGATGGCGATTACGGCGTGAAGCTCGGGCTTTGATCCGGCTTCAAGCCCAATGTTGAATTTCTTGCCATGGCTCACTATCTCTTCCACCACCGGGCGCATTTGGTTTACCTTGATGGGGTAGATGATGAAGTTTTCGCCATTGTACTTGTACTCTTCGGCGGCGGTTTTGAAACATTTCGAGATCGTTTCGATCCGATTGTCCAGAATATCGGGGAATCGGATCAGCAAAGGGTTCGATACGTCCCTCACCATCAATTCGTCCACCAATTCCTTCAGGTCGACCGAACCACTGCCAACACGGGGCGAAACGGTGACGTTGCCCTTTTCGTTGATCGAGAAATAATCTACCCCCCAACCGGTAATGTTGTACAATTCGGCCGAATCTTCAATGCGCCATTTCCTCATAATTGCCAGTCATTTTTAATATTACGATAAAGCGCGAAATAACCACTTTTTTACGACATATATCCCTCACTGACACGATTTTTTGAGGTTAAAAACTTAACTTTTGTGAAACGGTTTTGCGAAGCTTTTTCCCATATACTGTGCGATGTCATTGGATAAAAAAGGCGAATGGGTTATGCCGTGGGATAACTTTTGGCTCCCACGGCGCCTCGTTCAATCCCATTATCTGGAAAATCTGTTTGTATTCTGTTGTTTATTAATGGATTAAAATTTTTTATGCGCCGCATCTCTTTTTTTGAAAATTTTGTATTTTTCCAACAGATAAACATTTACTAAACAAATTATTTGGAGGGTATTACGAATGAAATCTCAGGGCCCGCGGAAGAAACTTTTATCGGATTTCTCTTCCCAGGATGAAATGTCGGCAAAGCGCACGGTGAAATCTGATATGTTCCAAAAGCGCACAAAAAAACCATCGATCTATGATCAAATGGACGATGACGATGGTTTGACGGACAAATACGACGACGTCGATTTTGCCGGTTATGACAGCGACGAAGAAGATGATGATGACGAAGGCGGTGAAGATTGACCTTTTGCTATAATATAAATGTGAAGCCGTTCTTTTAGAGCGGCCTTTTTATTTTGCCGGAATCGGCCCATAATTATATCTTCATGCTGAATTATTTTTATTCCATGAAACGAGCATGGCCCGTTGTGCGCAAACACGGGCGAAAATTCATTGCGTGTGTTTCATGAAGCCTTGAGAAACAAATTATTTTCGGATGAAACGATTGATATTGTCGGTGCTTATAACTGTTCTTGTACCGGCCTGGGGATGGTCCCAGCAGGCAAAATACCGCAACAGCTTTCGTACGGGTGTTGGTTATGGGTCGTACATGAACGAGGACGTAGAGGGAAGGGGAATGGTTCTCACGTTTGGTTATTTGAGGACACTTAAAAACGAACGTGTCCGCGTGAATCCATACATCAGCTCGGGCGGGTATGGGTCCAAAAAACTTAATGATTTGCGCGATCAATGGTTTAGCTCAACCAATTTGGGTTGTAACCTTTGGTACGATGCCATTGACGAAACGGCGTTCGCTTTTACGCTCGGGTCAGGGCTTTTACTGAACCATATGAACGGGTTGCTTGGCGATTCCAAATCCTCGGACGAAGAGGAGGTGAAGTCGGAGTATGTAGGGGCGACGCAAGTGGGCGGTTATCTTGGCGCTGGAGTACGGATAAAGAATTATGACGGTCGTTTTAATATCGAATTGGTTCCCCTTAATTTTCATTTTGGGAAGATGGGCTATCTCGATTTGTATTCCTCTGCCTGTGTGAACATTGTATTTTAATGTATTATCTGATTCTCGATTCTATGGCTCTTCAATCCAACATTTCCGTTGACCGATGTGACTGGACGGGCACGCCGCAGTTGATGATTGACTATCATGACCACGAGTGGGGCGTTCCCGTGCATGACGATACCAAACATTTTGAGTTTTTGGTATTGGATGCTTTTCAGGCCGGGCTCAGCTGGTCCACCGTTTTGAAAAAGCGTGAAGCTTTTCGGGCTGCGTTTGCCGGGTTCAATGTGCATGAGGTAGCCCAATTCCAACCTGCGGATGTCGATCGGTTAATGAACGATGCTTCCATTATCCGTAACCGCTCGAAGATTGAAGCTACCATCCGTAATGCCAATGCATTTATCGGGGTACAGGCAGGATATGGGGCGTTTGACAAGTTTATTTGGCAATTTACCGGCTACAAGACCATCCATAACCATTGGCAGACATTAAAGGAAATCCCTGCCGTATCGCCCGAAGCCGAGGCAATGAGCAAGGCATTGAAAAGCAATGGATTCTATTTTGTAGGGCCAACGATTTGCTATGCCTACATGCAAGCCGCCGGAATGGTAAACGACCATGTGGTCGGTTGCTTTCGGCATGCGCAACTAATGTAGCGGAATGGCCGGGTTTGTGGGATCCGTTCGGTAAGATTACCAGACAAAAAACAAAATACCCTCCAAATATTTGACCCAGACTGAATTCTTGCCTGTCTGTCCCGTATCTTTGCCGGAACAATCAGCAACAGAATGGACGGACAATTTCGTAAACACATACATCCCGGCTTGAAAGTGGGCATTGTATTGAAACAGGATCAACGTACGGGACGAATCACATACGGGATCGTAAAGGATATACTCACCAACAGCCCGTCCCATCCGCACGGAATTAAAGTGAGGCTTGCCAACGGCCAGATAGGACGGGTTAAAGAGGTGATGGAATAGGCCGTCCCCCTTTTCTGTACGTTTGACGGTAACCATTAATGATTCAGGGCCATGATAAAAACCAATGTTGCACGTCTGCTCGACGCCCAGCATATTCCTTACGAATTGATCGCTTACGAAGTGGATGAATCGGACCTTAGTGCCTTGGCCGTGTCAACGAAACTGGGGCAGGACATTGGGCAGGTTTTTAAAACATTGGTGCTTAGGGGAGACAAGACAGGTGTATTTGTCTGTGTGGTTCCGGGAGGAGAAGAGCTTGACCTGAAGAAAGCGGCCAAAGTGTCGGGCAATAAAAACGCGGCCATGGTGGCGATGAAAGAGATTTTGGAGCTGACCGGCTACATACGGGGCGGCTGCTCGCCTTTGGGAATGAAAAGGAATTATCCCGTTTACATGGATGAGACCATCACGTTGCACGACTTTATATTTGTGAGTGCGGGTATCCGCGGACTGCAACTGAAAATTGCGCCCGGCGATTTGCTGGTCGTGGCCAGGGGAGAAGTAGCCGATTTGATATGAACGTAAGGTGCTCTATTGCATAAGTGGACGGATGGTTCTAAATTGAAAGGATTCTTTTGCTAAAAAAACGTTAATCCGTCAATTCTCATCGTTGCTTTGCCCCAATGACAATATTTTTATACCACAATTTATTAAACCATGAAAAAACAATTATCTGTACTTACCATGGCATGTGCGTTGGCCCTTTTGGGTCCTGTCGTGCCGATCCTTGCACAGTCGGCACGCGACACAATAGCCGACAGTTACAAGTGGGATTTGTCGCACATTTATGCCAGCGAAAACGATTGGAGAAACGGGAAAGACGAAGTAGCCAAATTGATGGAAAAGGTTCCTTCCTATAAAGGTCGCTTAACCAAATCGGCGACCGTGTTGCTGGAGTGCCTTGAGCTTAACACGCAGATCTCGAAACAGGCCAGCCGCTTGGCCGTGTATGTGGGCATGAATGCCGATATCGATACACGAAATACCCATTATCAGGCTTTGCAGAAAGAACTAAGGCAAATGTTTACCGATTTTGGGGCCCAAACAGCTTTCATCAATCCGGAAATCCTTTCGGTAGATTGGAAAACCATTGAGAAATTCATTAAAAAAGAACCAGGATTGAAAGTTTACGAAAAGATGCTGATGTCGCTTTTCCGTCAAAAGGAACATGTGTTGTCCGATAAGGAAGAAGCCGTTTTGGCATTGACATCGTTGATCATGGGGGCTCCCGCATCGACTTATAACATTTTTGCCAATGCCGAAATGCCTGCGCCCGACGTGGTATTGTCGGATGGACAAAAAGTGGCCCTCGATAACGCCGGGTATAGCAAATACCGGGCGTCCGCAAACAGGGCCGATCGTCAATTGGTGTTCGATGCCTATTGGGGCAATTGGAAAAAGTTCGAGGCTACCATGGGCGAACTGATGGGGGCCAACGTGAAAGAGGATGTGTTTGGGGCCAAGTCGCGCCGTTACGAATCGTCGTTACAGGCAGCACTTCAGCCCAACGAGATTCCCGAATCGGTATATCTTTCGTTGGTCGAGAACGTCAATAAAAATCTTCCCGCGTTCCATCGTTACCTGAGAATAAAAGCACGCATGCTGGGCGTGGATACGTTGCATTATTCCGACATGTATGCACCCGTTACCGGCAACGTCACCTTGACCTATCCGTACGATACGGCCAAACCTTTGGTATTGGACGCATTAAAATCTCTGGGGCCGGATTACGTGTCGGTGGTGGAGAAAGCGTTTAACGAACGTTGGGTCGATGTTTATCCGACACCGGGCAAACGGAGCGGGGCTTATTCGAACGGCGGGGCGTTCGATGTACATCCATACATTTTGCTTAATTATAACGACCAATACAATGAAGTAAGCACGTTGGCGCACGAGTTGGGGCACACCATGCACAGTTATTATTCCAACAAAACGCAACCTTATCCGTTGGCCCGTTATTCCATTTTCAATGCCGAAGTGGCTAGTACCTTTAACGAAGTATTGTTGTTCGAAAGCATGAGGCCGAAAGTGACCGACGATACTCAACGTTTGGCGTTGCTTATGGACTGGCTCGACCGTTTTAAGGGTACTCTGTTCCGCCAAACGCAGTTTGCCGAATTTGAATTGGCCATGCATCAAATGGGCGATAAAGGACAACCGATTACCGGGTCGGCACTTACAAAACTGTACGGAGATATTCTGAAGAAATATTACGGACATGATCAGGGGGTTTGTGTCATCGACAAAAACTGTGACATGGAATGGGCATTCATTCCCCATTTTTATCGTAGTTTTTATGTGTACCAATATAGCACGTCCTTTACTGCGTCAATATCGCTGGCGGCCGATGTGTTGGCCCAAAAACCTGGCGCATTGGAACGTTATAAGGCTTTTTTGGCATCGGGAAGCACCAAATATCCGATCGAATTGCTACAAGATGCAGGTGTCGACATGACGACATCGCAGCCTTTCGAAACCACTATTGCGGCCATGAACAGGGTAATGGACGAGATCGAGGCCATTCTGGATAAAAGTAAGTAATACGCCCTTTTGGGGTGGTTGTTTGTTTAAAGTTATGTATGAAGGGGATGTCCGTTGAGGGCATCCCTTTTTTATTCCCTTAAATTGCAGATGTTTAGAGATAGGAAATACCTACCTGTGCATAAATACCGTCAAGCAACCATTTATCTCCTTTATCCATCAAAAAAACGAAGACAAAACTTTAACATCCATGAATACCAAATCTTTCTTATCCGTTTGTTGCCTGTTTACGGCATTGCTTTGGGGTTGCAGTGAAGACGGCGATTACTATTCTTCCGGCGATTATTATGATGGAGCCGAACTGCATCCCGATACCTACAATGAGCAGTACAAAGATTACGAGGAGAATCCGTTCCTGAAAGTGTCGGACCATCCGACTTCAACTTTTGCGGTGGATGCCGATGGCGGGGCATATGCCAACATGCGGCGGTTCCTTTATCTGGGGCAAACACCGCCCAAGGCTTCCGTCAGGATCGAAGAGTTCATCAATTACTTCACGTTTAATTACGAAGACCCTTCGGACGGCGAAAACGTCGCGCTGAACTCCGAGATGTCAAAATGCCCCTGGAACGCGGATCACTGCCTGATGCGAATCGGGATGAAGGGGGCCACGATTCCGCAAAACGAATTGCCTTACTCGAATTTTGTTCTCCTTATCGATGTATCGGGTTCGATGAACTCGTCCGACAAATTGGGGATTTTGAAAACCGGGTTTAAGACCCTTGTGGATAACCTGCGCGATCAGGACAAAATTGCCATTGTGACCTATGCGGGCGCAGCTGCGGTATTGCTTGAATCGACCTATGGCGATGAGAAAGACAGGATCAAGGCGGCCATCGACAAATTGGGGGCCGGCGGATCGACCGCCGGAGCGGCAGGCATTTCGACGGCCTATGAGATCGCACAGAGCAATTTCATTCCTAATGGCAACAACAGGGTCATTTTGGGTTCGGACGGCGACTTCAACGTGGGCCCCTCATCGACGGAAGAACTGGTTAAATTGATCGAAGAGAAACGCGAAAGCGGAATATACCTCACCGTGCTGGGGGTTGGCCAGGGGAATCTGAACGATTACATGATGGAGCAAATTGCCAACAAAGGCAACGGCAATTATGAGTATATTGATAACGCGAGACAGATACAAAAGGTATTCACGCACGAATTGTCCAGGTTTTATACCGTTGCCAAAGATTCAAAGATCCAAGTTGTCTTTAACCCTAACATGGTAGAGTCGTATCGGTTAATCGGATACGAAAACCGGAAGCTAAAGGATGAGGATTTCGAGGATGACACTGCCGATGCAGGAGAAATAGGTGCATCGCAAACCATTACGGCATTGTACGAGATCGTATTGCTCGATGCGACCGTTGCCGAAGCGTACGCCCGGTTTGACTTCAAATATAAAATGCCGAACGAGACCGAAAGCCGGTCCCTTACGCTCGACATCGATCGAATGCCTGTGGAAATAGTTTCATCATCTGATAATATGAGGTTTGCGGCATCGGTTGCCGGGTTGGGATTGCTGATGAAGCAGTCGCAATACAAAGGTACGTTGACGAAACAAATGGTTTTGGATTTGGGCAAAGGGGCAATGCAATTCGATCCCTATGGGTATAGAGATGAATTTATTGGGCTGATAACCAATTGGAAAGAGTAATACAACTTGCAGCCATTCCTTTTCCTTCCGATATTTTTGCCACATTTTGTTGTGTGAACGAAGCCCCCAATGACAGTATTTCTGTGATTTTGGGGCTTCGTGCGTTATTGTGGCATCATTTCAGAAACGTGGTCGTGCCATTTCCTATCTCTCATGCCATGAATGACGGTGGTGGCAGTCCCGGCATTTATTTCGTTCCTTTCTTTGGGAATTGTCTTCCGGCTCATCCGAGGTGCTGTGTTCCCGGACCATGCCATCTGCTCCGGCAGACCTGGGGTCATCCCAGAACCGGGACCGTTTACGCATGCGGTCCCTGAATCGGTCGCGCTCTTCGGGCGTCAAATTTTGCCATTTATCGTGGAAAAAACCAGGAGAGTGCCTTGGGCCGTGCCAATGCCTGCCAAAGCCAAACAGCAGGCGGGCCAATAACAAAAGGCCGGCGGCTTGCCAGTACCCGATTTGCGGAAGCTGAAAAATGGTTGGCATTAGCCCATTCCATAAGGCCATGATAACCAATATTAAAACAGCTAGCCCTCCAATGAGCAGAGGAATCAACCAAAACTTTTTTTTCATTGTTGATCGTTTCATTCTTTTTCGTTTAAAAATTTATCAATTCTTCGTACAATTCATGCAACCGCTTGCGTAGATGAAGGACCGCATAGCGTTTGCGCGAGATAAGTGTTGTTTCTATTTCATCGGTCATTTGGGCGATCTCTTTGAACGACATGCCCTCCAGTTCGTTCAGTACAAACGCGTTGCATTGCTCTTCGGGCAGTTCGGCCAACGCGGTCTCCATTTCTTTCCATATCAACGACCTTAAGTATTCGGTATCGGGCGAGTTGTCGGTCGAAGCCAGGATATTGTTCATTTCCATCATCATGTCATCTTCCTCGTCATCGGGATAAAATTCGGAAATCGGTTCTGCTTTCTTCTTCCGGTACCAGTCGGTAATGCGGTTCCGGGCCACGGTGTATAGCCAGGCCGACATTTGTTCGATGGGCTTCATCATGTAGTCGGCTTCTGCCAGTTGGTAAAATACGTCTTGTAGGATATCTTCGGCGTCTTCCGCTGAATTTACCCTTTTGCGGATAAATCCCCGTAAGCGGTTGCCGAAAAGCTTTACGATTTCCGTTATATGTCGTTTATCTGTCAAATGAATGTGTTTTGAATGGCAAAACTGGCCACAATTTCGGAGACGATTGGCAAATGGAAATGTTTTAAATGAATGGTGTTTTTTTGTGATTAATTTCTATCTGGTTGTACAATAGTTTTATAGTGGGGTGTGGCTGTGGCAGGTCCCGGGTTTCACAATTGCTTGCGGGGCGGATTGTGTGTGTCGGTTTCTTTGGTTTAATCTAAATTATCTGCTTTTCAACACATTTTCCATTGTGGAACAAGATCCTTCATGCCTTTATTCGCGCGTGTTTAATCGCTTGAGCCCTATTTGGATAGGTGTTGCCGCAAAGGTTCGAAATATTGGCAATAATTGACAAGGAAGGTTGATTGGCCGTGATTTGCCGTTGGAAATCAGTACCGTGGTAGCGTACCGCAAATGAAACCTTTTTTTATATTTGTTATTCTATCCAAATTTTAAAATCTATTGACGTTATGGGATTAAAAATCATTGTTTTGGCCAAGCAGGTTCCCGATACACGCAATGTGGGCAAGGATGCCATGAAGGCCGATGGGACGGTAAACCGTGCCGCGTTGCCGGCTATTTTCAACCCCGAAGACCTCAATGCACTTGAACAGGCTTTGCGATTGAAGGACAAGCATCCCGGCTCCCAGGTTGTCATCCTGACGATGGGGCCTGGCAGGGCTGCCGACATTATCCGCGAAGGATTGTATCGTGGTGCAGATGAAGGTTTTCTTTTGACCGACCGTGCATTTGCGGGTTCCGATACATTGGCAACTTCTTATGCCTTGTCGTGTGCCGTTCGTAAAATCAAGGACTTCGACATTATTGTTGCCGGCCGTCAGGCCATTGACGGCGATACGGCCCAGGTTGGTCCGCAGGTCGCCGAGAAATTAGGTTTACCCCAGGTAACCTATGCCGAAGCAATAGTATCGGTTACACAGGCCGAGACGGTTGAGCCGGACGTGCTGGGCGAACCGCATGCATTGGCCGCCAGCGAAGCCCACATGGGCAAACGTGGCACCGTGGTAGTGCGCCGCCGCCTCGAAAGAGGTATCGAAACCGTGTCGTGTCCTTATCCGATGGTGGTGACGGTAAACAGTTCGGCACCCGATTGCCGTCCGCGTAACGCCAAACTGGTAATGAAGTATAAGCATGCGCGAACCGTGACTGAGCGTCAGGGCCAAAGTGAGGATTACATCGATCTGACCGCTGACCGTCCATATCTCAACATTGTGGAATGGAGCGTGAACGACATCGTGTGCGACCATAAGTGGCTGGGCTTGTCGGGCTCACCCACCAAAGTGAAAAAAATCGAGAACGTGGTGTTTCAGGCCAAGGAATCGAAGCGGTTGACCGCCGACGACAAAGAGATCGAGGAACTGGTGAAAGAACTGATCGAGAACCATACCATCGGCTAATCCCATTACAGTTAAACTATATGTGGTGTATCCCATGGCTTTGCGGCCATTGGACCCGCATTCACAAAACCAAGACAGACAATGAACAATATATTTGTAATTTGCGAAATGGACGATGGCAAGGTTGCCGACGTAAGCCTTGAATTGCTTACAAAAGGACGTACGCTTGCCAACCAGCTGAAATGCAAGCTCGAGGCATTGGTAATCGGCAATCAGCTATCGGGCATCGAAGACAAACTTTTTCCTTACGGTGCCGACGTGGTGCACGTGGCCGATGATCCCCGGCTGGAACATTACACCACCTTGCCTTATACATCCATCATTTGCGGTTTGTTTGAAGAAGAAAAGCCCCAAATCGCGTTGTTGGGGGCATCGACCTTTGGGCGTGACCTCGGCCCGCGCGTATCGTCGGCTTTGCAAAGTGGTCTGACGGCCGATTGCACCGCCCTCGAAATCGGCGATCACGAAGAGAAAAAGGAAGGGAAAGAGTATAAAAACCTTCTGTACCAAATCCGTCCTGCCTTTGGCGGTAACATTGTGGCCACCATCATTAACCCCGACTGTCGGCCGCAAATGGCCACTGTGCGTGAGGGGGTCATGAAAAAAGAGATCTTTTCGGTGACGCACAAAGGCAAAGTGAAAAAGGTGGAAGTGTCCAAATACCTGAAACCCGAAAGTCTGGTGGTGAAGGTGATCGATCGCCACATGGAAAAGTCGAAGGTAAATATTAAGAACTCATCAATTATTGTGGCCGGAGGTTATGGCATGGGGTCGAAAGAGAATTTCGACTTGCTCTTCCAATTGGCCGAGGTGTTGGGCGCCGAGGTGGGCGCCTCGCGTGCGGCGGTGGATGCCGGCTTTGCCGACCATGACCGCCAGATCGGACAAACCGGGGTCACTGTCCGTCCCAAGTTGTATATTGCATGCGGCATATCAGGGCAAATACAGCACACGGCGGGCATGGAAGAGTCGTCGATGGTGATTGCCATCAACTCCGATTCCAACGCCCCCATCAACAAAATTGCCGATTATGTGATCACCGGTGATGTCGGCGAAATCGTCCCTAAACTCATCAAATATTACAAAAAGAACTCCAAGTAATGTCTTGGAAGGGTTGTTAAGTTTCACCCTGGTGGGCATAAACACTGATTCATCTACAAGAACGATTCTGTGCCTTCGTGCTTCTCTGATGTTTGGCACCACCAAAAACACATTAAAAAAATGGCTAATTTCTTTATCGATACCCCCGAGCTTCAGTTTCATCTGGCGCATCCGCTGATGAAAAAAATTGTGGCCCTGAAAGAGCGCAATTTCGAAGACAAAGACAAATACGACTACGCCCCCGTGGATTTTGAAGATGCCATGGACAGCTACGCAAAAGTCCTGGAAATAGTGGGCGAGATATGCGGCGATATTATCGGCCCCAATGCCGAAAGCGTGGACCACGAAGGGCCCCGCATCGTGAACAACGAGGTGGTGTACGCCAAAGGGACCCAGCAAAACCTTGATGCATTGGTGAAAGCAGGCTTGATGGGCATTACCCTGCCGCGCAAATACCAGGGCCTTAACTTTCCGATTGTGCCCTATATCATGGCGGCCGACGTGGTATCACGCGCCGATGCGGGTTTTGTGAACATTTGGGGCTTGCAGGATTGCGCCGAAACTATCAACGAGTTTGCCGACGAGGACCAAAAGATGCGCTTCCTTCCCCGCATTTCCAACGGAGAAACGGCTGCCATGGACCTGACCGAGCCCGATGCGGGGTCAGACCTTCAGGCCGTACAGCTCAAAGCTTCTTATAACGAGAAGGACGGCAAATGGTACCTCAACGGCGTGAAACGGTTCATTACCAATGGTGACGGCCACATTTCACTGGTATTGGCACGAAGCGAGGAGGGGACAGCCGATGGCCGTGGCCTTTCGATGTTCATTTACGATCGCAACCACAAGGCCGTAATTGTGCGCCGGCTCGAAAATAAAATGGGCATTAAAGGGTCGCCCACGTGTGAGCTGGTGTTCAAAGATGCGCCTGCCGAATTGGTGGGGTCCCGTAAGATGGGGCTGATCAAATATGTGATGGCATTGATGAACGGGGCCCGCCTGGGTATTGCCGCACAATCGGTGGGAGTATCGGAAGCGGCGTACCGTGAAGCGCTGGGCTATGCGCAGGAGCGCAAACAGTTCGGCAGGTCCATTATCCATTTCCCCGCTGTGTACGAAATGCTGGCCAACATGAAGGCCAAGCTCGACGCATCGCGCACGTTGTTATATGAAACGGCGCGCTTTGTAGATATTTACAAGACTTATGAGCACATTGTGCACGAACGGAAGCTGGAAAACGACGAGCGCGACGAGATGAAACGTTACCAAAAAATGGCCGACATTTTTACGCCGTTGGTAAAAGGCATGTCGAGCGAATACTGCAACCAGTTGGCTTACGATGCGTTGCAGATACACGGCGGTTCTGGTTTTATGAAAGATTACCCGGTGGAACGTATCTACCGTGATGCCCGTATTACCTCCATCTACGAAGGAACTACCCAGTTGCAGGTGGTGGCGGCTATTCGAGGTGTGACCACAGGTGGTTATCTCGACCGCATCCGCGAGTATGAACTGATGGAACTGAAGCCCGAGTTGCACAGCTATCGTCGCACTCTTATTGGCATGACCGATGAGTACGAGCGTGCCGTAAAACTGGTGACCGATGTGAAGGATAACGAATACATCGATTTCCACGCACGCCGTTTGGTAGAGATGGCCGGACACATCATCATGTCGTATCTGTTGGTGATCGATACCCAGCGCGACGACCGTTTCCGTACCTCTACAGAAGTGTATCTCAAATTTGCCAAAGCGGCCAACCACGAGCGCTTTGAATACATCAACAATTCCAAGATCGACGATCTGGGCTTCTTTAAGCACTGTTGACCGGAAAATTATTGTTTTCAAGCGGGGCATCCAATCTTATGGATGCCCCGCTTGTTGTGAATTTTTAACGCACGACCGATCCGGAATGTGGTCTCGATAATTAACCAAGAACACGGGCTTGTTTATGAACTAGAGGCTTTGTTCTAGTAATCCATTTCTAAAATTTCCAACAATAAAAAATTATATATATCGTTTTCGAATTTTTTAACGCAGGTAATTATATGTGTAACTATTGTTTTTGGCCGAAGCATGGAACTAAAGGGATAATAACCCGCCAGTAGCTCTACGTTACAAGTGCCTTTGTTGTCGGTCAATAATATTGCATAAGATTCCAGTAAAGATGTAATATGTACTTTTTTTAATTTGACACTCTCACAAAGTGTCCTTATTTATCATGCATAACTTTTAAGATTTTGCCATCTTTTTTTGTATCTCGATGTATGGAACACCGCCTTTCATCCCTGATGGCAGTGATCCCTCAACAATCCATTTATCATTACATAATCGTGCATGGAACGGCTTTTTATTGTATATTTTTTCTCCATAGATAGGCAACCAAACTGCTTCCGCGATCTTTATGGCAGTCGTATCATTAGGCACAAAACCAGATTTAGGGATATAACCCTTACTACTATGATTGGCGGCAGGCGGCTTAACCTGAGAAAAACCAATTATAAAAGTTGCCAATAATACAATAAAGATTGATTTTTTGTTGTTTATATATGTCATTTTCATCTGTTTTCTAGCATTCTTCTGTCTTAATATCGTACTTTATTAGAACGTTTTGATGCTTCCGTTGGTTTTATTGTTGCATTTTCTCCTTTTTTATCAGTCTTAGTGTTATGGTATATTTTCTACCTTTAGCTATTGCATAAATAGTTGAACCATATTCCTTTTCTCTAGCAATTGATATTGTTGCTCAATCCCCACACAGAATAGGGAATGGCCATTAGAGCCTTAACGTTGTTTTAATCCCCAATGACAAAAAAATGTTTCTCAAAGAATAGTTTTATTGTGTCATTTTTTCCTAGTTCGTCTTTAAAAACATTCAATATCATACCTCTTTTGAATTGATGTCCTGTATTATTAAAAGAGAATTTTAGATCTTTAATCAGTCCGTTGACCTTTATGGTGTCCAATGAAGTTTTTTCCAACAGACGGAATCTCCCGTCAAAATTTCCCAAGACAATCTTTACTTCGCTTGAACCGTCAACACCGACATTTAGGTTCTGCATTATTAACTTCATCGATACTTCTTTATTTTTCAAAACGGTATCATGCCTCTCTTGATAGGCAATAGAGTAATACAAACTCCTTTCATACTTTATATTTCCAAAGCCATCAAAAACAAAAAACTGATTTAGGTAATCGGAGTCGTTAACAAGAACATAATGCCTCGATTGCATTAACATACCGTCTTCAAACCTATTCTGGTAACCGCACAACAAACCCTCATAGTACTCTCCCGTCTGAATAATACTACCTGTTTTTGCGAACAAAACATAGCTACCATGTTTAACTCCATCCATCCAGTTGTACAATGCCTTAACCCGACCATTTTGAAAGTATTCGGTTTGCACACCGTGTAATTGGTTGTTTGCCCATTCTGATTTTAGTTGCAAATTGCCAAGGGAATCATAGTCCTTCGAGTCTCCTTCCCTAAAGCCATTTTTCAGCATATATACAGATTTGATTGCACCGTTTTGATAATATTCAACTATTTCATCTTTGTTTCCACAAGATGTTAATAGTAAGAAAAGAAATAATACTTTTTTCATAATAAGGTATCTATCTGTTTAGTTTGTAACCCGAGGAATAATTCGTAGTCTCTTTCAATGCTATTTTTTTATTAACATGATATGCAACCGAACGGGAAACCGAACCATGAAAATTTGTATCAAGAGGATAATTGTAATAACCTGTAATTATTACAGAATCATGTTACTGGTTATTACTACTTCATTCAAATTAAAATGAGGATTGTACTGTAGTGGTATCCAGTCCGAATGGATCAATAAACCTCACCGGATTATCCATTACTTAGTGATTTGGTGTTAGATTATGATGGTACTCACATGAGGGGCAGGGTCAGGCACATGCCAACGACCTAATTGAGCGTCGTACATCCGTACCCCGTAATCCAATCACCCGGGTTCCACGCCCGCAAAGCCGTCGATTTGGAGTTCTTTTCCGTTGTAAAGGTAACGGTTTTTCCTATAGTTCGTCAGCATATGGTATTGTGATCGGTCTAGGTCATCACCATACCAAACGGGTAGTAACTGGTAGCCTGCAGCACGTCGGTTCCGCCGGGGATGAGGTTGGAGACGCCGGCTATGTCGCCTTAGGAATCGCTCCCCTTTTCAGCCTGTTGCTGATCGGTTCATGGATATAAACAGGGGTCGGCCGACATGCCGTTAAAGAAGCGTTAATGGCGGAGAGCAAACGGCCCAGAAAATATGACGTAATTCGAGGTTAGATTACGCTGAACGGAAATGAACTGAACATAGTCACGAATTCATTTTTTATGATTAAGCACTGTCTTTAACGCAACTAAATAGAGGATACCCCATACAAAAATGGACACTTCAATGGTTATGCCCATAGAATAAGGAATAACACTTTTTAGAAAAATATGATATAAAGTCCAATAGGAAATAGCTATGCTGGTTGTTCCCAAAAACAGCTTTTTCCTTATTGCAATTTTGGATGAATCCATGTATTCTCTTACAGAGTTTAAATCTTTAATTCTATGCTTGTATTTATAAAAAAAATATAAGGTGTAAAAATGCAGGTTCTGTTCGTATAGTATTTCAAGTTTATAATTCAGGAAACAGTCAAAATCATCTTCATCATCCGTATTTAAAGTGCCTTCATCCTCTCTTTTTTTTAAATTGTGTAATGCTTGATCGACTAAAAGCGATGCCTGGTGTATGTTACTCAATTGCATGTAACATTCTACAACATAAGCGATAACATCAAGATCAAATTCTATCAGGTGCTTGTTCTCGTTATACACTTGGGTCACTGCAGCATAGGCCTTTTTATCAAACAATTCAATCATTCTTGTTTGAATCGTTTCTTTTTCTGTTTCTTCAATCATATATTTTCAGTACTATACTTTTCTTTTCTTATTTGTCATTCCCAGGTCTGAGATCAGGCAGATCTCTCGGTTGTTCCGGAAGCGGCGGCTCAGGCTCGGGGTCAATAACCAGTGTTCGTGGCCGATAGTTTGGATTCAGCGGAGCTACGGGGGCCGGCTCGGGCACTAGGGTCGGGTCGATTTCTCTTGGTTTGTTATTGGATGAAGGTGTCAACCGGCTATCTGAACCCCCTTCCCCGTCAATCTCCCGTTCGATTATTGACTTTAGTATGTCGAAATTATTGTCAGGGTAAAATTCGTTGAGATTGGAAGTCTTAAATTCAGGCTGCCCTGGCGTAACAGACTCTTTGTTGGTGACGTAAAGCCTAACTGCATGGACAACTGCCTGTGTTCCAACTGCAGCACCGCCCACATATTCCCAACCTTCAGGCAGTTTATAAGGTTTATTCCCTTCTTTACCCTTCGGTCGGTTCATCCTAGCCCCTTGACGATAATTCCTTACTTTCCCAAGTTTTCCATGCCTGTTATCTTTGGCAAATGAGTAATATCCGACAAGGAAAGCATGTTTGGCATAAAGACCATATTTCCTCAAAGGACTAAACAATTGTTTTATCCCCGGGGTCAACTCATAATGGCCATAGGACGTTTTTTGCAGTATTATCCCGGTCGAAATCACCCCGGTCGACAATAGGCCCACCTCTACAATCCCAATTCCTGCAGCTACTACTGCAACAGGGTTCTCCCCATTATAGTCTATGAAATAGATTGGATTGTTTATGGCATAATTGTAAGGGGTATAGTTATCCAGAAACTCACAATAATCATCAATAGTATGGAATTTACCTAATTGCGCATCATAGAACCTGGCGCCATAATCGTACCATCCCAGCTCCGCGCCGCCAAAGCCGTCGCCCTGCAGCTCCTTGCCGTTGTAAAGGTAACGGTTTTCGCGGTAGTTGGGCAACACGGTGTTGTGGTCGGTTTGGGCCATGGTAAGCCCGAAGGGGTAATAGCTCGTGGTCTGCAGCACGTCGGCGCTGCCCGGGATGAGCGTGCCGGCCATCACGGCCCTCGTGTTGCCCAGGTGGTCCTTCAGGAAGTACTCATACCGCCAGCCGCCCCCGTTGTCCGGGACGGTGCGTCCCTCTTCGTGGGCCACGAAGGAGGGCTGCCCGTCGGCGTAGACAGCGGCCCCCACGTACTCGATCAGTTTGTCGCCCTATCGCCGGCAGGGGGCGAGGCTCTGGGCCAGCTTATGGCCCGTGGCATCGTAGGCGTAAGGGCAAGATCCCCCTCAGTTTTTCTGCTGCCAAAATATTTTACTTTCATTTTGGGCTTCATTTTTTTTAAGTCTTCTTTCTTGCATGACCACCTGATGTCTTTATCAGAAACCCAAATCCTGTCATGTCAAATTTTTATCATAAAAAAACCGACTGGAATATCAAGGATAAAACATTTTGCTAGATTTTACTCAAAAACCCAGTAGTCTTCAAACAAAAAACTTTCATGAAACACGATTGAATCTCGTTTTAGTTTAACTTTACCCAACAAAAGATTATATCCATTTTGATAATCAGATATTTCGAATTCTAAAGTTAAAATGCCCTTAGGACTTGAATATTTCTTGGTTTTTGTAATAAATTCAAACTTATTGTTTATATCACCAATTTCCACCTCTAAATTAACATCTTTAAAATTCCCATAGTGCCCATTAACCCTAACTAATAAAGGAAGACCTCTTTCTATTGTATCGGCCATATTTACCTCTTGATAGCTATTGTTTATATGACTTCCAATAATACCCTTGTTGTCAAACAATAATGATCCTATGGGGTTTGGGTTATTACCGTCAATAATATCATAATACGTTTGAACCAGCAATGTGTCGGAAACTATCTCGATACGTTTGTGTAGACCATCTGCTGTTTTAACAAAATTCATTAAAGTATCCCCAACATTCGGTCTACATATTTCTTTTAAAACAAGAGCTTTCTCTTTAATCCATAATACTTCCCTTGATAATCTACCTAGGCTATCATACTGGTATTCTATCCCATTTAAAGTGTCGTTTTTGAAAAATTGAATTACATTATCCCCATTATGTTTTTTTACCATGCTTATTCCGTTTCGAAGTCCCCTGTGGTAATTAGCCCATCTTTTATACTCTCCTTTAATATTATTGTAATATAAATACCCCTCAAGCTGGCCTTTTCTATTATAATAGTTAGTATCCATAACCTCTCCATTTTCGTAGTAATTTATCACCTTAAATGGCATTGTGTCTTTTGCTGAAAGATAAAAATAATGCGATTTTAGCTTTCCTGAGTTATAAAATCTTTTTTCTGAAACCTTGTTTTCAGTACAGGAAAACAGAATAGATAATGAAACGACCAAAATAATATATTTCATTTGTGTCAGTATTTGATGTATCTAATTGAATCGCTCCCTTTACCTGGCTTTGTACCATAAAGTATGGTAATTCCCATAGTGTCCCCTTTCGAATAGACTTTGTCGTCAGACAATGCCCAACTTGTGGGTGTACTATTTGCGATTGTGAAAATTGTATCGATCTTTTGCTGATCTTGCATTTCCTTTTGTTGGTTATTCTTTTCTATATTAGTTGTTTGCCCACTTCTATCTGTTTCAGTAGTTTTCTCACCTGTTGTTCTCTTTTTTATTTCTTCATCAGAAGTATTCAACGATTCAATAGCTGCTTTTGTTGATTCACCTGCCATTTCCTCCATGCTCGGTTTGCTGGGTTTTTTAAAGTGAAAGAAAGCCCCAAACAGATCAAGTAATTCCATCATATTGTAGCTAGACCATATACGACCAGTAGTTGGTGTTGCAGAAGATTGACTCCCATCTCCCTGGCCCCACAGCTGCAATCCTGGCATGCTACTTTTCTTTACAGACTTGTCATTAGAGGTTACTACCACTTCATCCAAATTAAAATGAGGATTGCCATCTGAATCTACTACTGTAGTGGTATCCAGTCCGAATGGATCAATAAACCTCACTGGATTATTCATTACATAGTGATTGGGTGCTAGATTATAATGGTACTCACAAAGAGGGTCAGGTGTTGTCCACCTTGCTATCTGCGGGTCATAGAACCTAGCTCCATAATCCAGCCACCCCAGCTCCACGCCGCCAAAGCCGTCGCCCTGCAGCTCCTTGCCGTTGTAAAGGTAACGGTTTTCGCGGTAATTGGGCAACACGGTGTTGTGGTCGGTTTGGGCCATCACCAGCCCAAAGGGGTAATAGCTCGTGGTCTGCAGCACGTCGGCGCTGCCCGGGATGAGGGTGCCGGCCACCACGGCCCTTGTGTTGCCCAGGTGGTCCCTCAAAAAGTATTCGTAGCGCCAGCCGCCCCCGTTGTCCGGGACGGTGCGGCCTTCTTCGTGGCCCACGAAGGAGGGCTGCCCGTCGGCGTAGACGGCGGCCCCCACGTACTCGGTCAGTTTGTCGCCTTCGCCGGTGGGGGTCTCGATGCTTTGGGCGAGCTTGCGGCCCGCCGCGTCATAATGGTAGAAGATCTTCTCCCCGCCGGGGAACGCGACGCACAGGGGCAGGTTCAAGTGGTTATAGGACACGGTGGTGTTCTTGCCGGGGTCAACGGCCATGTTGCCGTTGGCGTCATAGCCGTAATCGTATGCGGCCCGTACCACGTAGTCGGAGACGTTCGCCGCATCGCCGACGGGGTCGGCCACCTTCCGCAACCGGTTGCTCTTGCCTTCCAGCTCGTAGGTGTAGGTGAGGTCGTCGGCCAACGTGCCGTTGGAATGGCGTTGCAGTCTTACGATGTTTCCGTTGGCGTCATACTGCGGGACGGTCTCGTTAAAGGCGCCCGGGTTGGCGTCCAGGGCGGTCCCTTCGCCGTACCTGGCGGCGGTGAGGCGGTTGAGGCCGTCGTACGCAAAGCCGTAGCCGCGCTGCCTGTCCCCGGCGGCGTGCCATTTCACGGCGGAGATGTTGCCGTTGTAGCGGGGGCCGCCCGAGGCGGTTGCGGAATTGATCCCGGCCAGGTTGTTATAACAAAGCTGCATGCCAAAGGCGTCGCCGCCCAGGTCGTCGGGGTCGTTGATCCGGGCGAGCCAGCCGCGGATGTTGTAGGCGTAGTCGACCTTCTGGGCGAACGTGCGGCTGCCGGTTCCGGCGTCGGGCGAATGGAGGTATTTCCCGACAAGCTCCCCCAACGGGTTGTATTCCATCTGGGCGAGCACCACCTTGCTTCCGCTGCCCACCTGGCTGGTGGTCTCGAGCAACCGGCCCGTGTGGTCGTACGTAAAGCTCCTGGCGATGGCCAGGTCGGCCTGGCCGGGAATCCGTTGGAGGCTGACCGTTTCGGCTACCCCGTGCGTCACGGGTTTGTAACGGGTGCTGGTGACCTCCTTGCCGCCCTTGTGGTTGTCGGCCACGGTGCGGATGGGGTTGCCGTAACCGTCGTAAAAGGTCACGGTCACCAGCTCCCTGTCGGCCACCTGGTAGCCGGAGCCGGCATCGCCGAGCACCTTGGCCATGGTGCCCGTGGGCATCCCTTTGGTCATGGCCGATTTATCGACGGCAAATCCCGAAGGGACGGGATAGTCGGTATATCCGTATCCGGCAGTCAGCTGCATCGGCACAAAAAAGTCGTAGTTGTCGTACCACGTGGCCGTCAACACGTCGGCGGCGGCCACGTTGCGGTAGCCTTCGGGGTAGCTGTTGTTCAGGCTATAGCCGTACGTGGCCGGGGATGCCGCCGTTGATTCGTACAAGGTCGCGGAATACGCCCCGAAATCGGCACGGATGGCGTCGATGCTTTTGGCGATGGCCAACGTCCCGGTCAGTACGGGCCTGTTCAGTTGGTCGTATTTTGTGAACATGTATTTGGCCTGGGCCCTCAGGTTGCCGTCCTGCGACAGCACCAACCGGTCGCGCCGGTCGTACACCATGTAGACGGCGGCGGCCCCGGGGATCTTTTTCGAACTCCATCCGTTTGCGGGAATCGTAGGTGTAGAAGTAGCAGAGCTCGGTGTCGGCGGGCGATGAGGCCTTGGGGGGCACCACGGTGCGCAGCAGCCCGAAACCGTCGTACACGTAGCTGGTGCGCAGGGTCTCGTTGCCGTTCACGCCCTCCTTCCGCACCACTTGTCCCAATTTGTCCCTGTACTCGCGCGCCGGGTTGCCGTCCTCATCGGTGGTCTCGGTCACGTAAAGGGAGGAGGCGGGGTATTGGAAGGGGGCGCCGTTCTCGTCCCACGACCCGACGGGCGTGGCGTTGGTGGTGTAGGTGTATCCCGTGGACTTGCCTTTGGCGTGCCAGTCCTGCCCGGGGCCGGTCACGGACAGGACGCGGTTGAGCGGGGAGTTGTCGAACTCGGTGAGCGAATGGGCCACGGCGTCCCTCGCACGCCCGGGCACGTCGGTGCTGCCGTAGAAGGCGGCGGCGGCGGCGGCGGCCCCCGGCCTGAAGGCCCCGTTGGAGCCGCCCGGCACGTAGGGCAGGTATTTTTTGGCCTCGCGGCCGAAGGGGTCGTATTCCACGGGCGTCACAATATCGCGGCCGTCGGGCGAGGCGCCCACGGCCACGCTTTGGCTGGGGCGCCCCAGCCCGTCGTAGTAGGCGACCTGTTCGGTGTGGGCGAAGGCGCCCGTGGGCATGTCCGTCAACGGCTCGCGGAACGTGATGGTGCGGATATAGTTTTGGCCCTGCGCGGGGGTTGCGGCCTGCGTGGGCGCGGACGCCACGGGCGCGGGGGCCGTGGGGCTTCCGGCGTTGCCCTGGGCGCTGAGGTAGGCCCGGAAGTCGGAGCCGGCCACGGCGCGGAAGCCGGGGAGAAGGGTGATGCTGCGGGAGGCGGTGACCTCGGATTTACCGGTCACCGTCCCGGCAAAGGTGATGTCGGCCTGGCCGTGGGCGGCTTGCCCGGCAAGGACGGCGGCCGCCCAGGCGGCCAGGTATCTGAGTCGGTTCATCTTTTAGGGTTTCAAGATATGGGCATCAAGGCATAAGACGCCGTACGTGCGTGTTTATATGGGTTTAAAGCCGTTTGTCTTTCGTGTGTCACCTCTTTACCAGCCCCACGGTCGCTTTTTGGGCGCCGCTGTACAGGGTCAGGTAATAGTGGCCGGGGCGGAGGCCGTTGAAGGGCACCTTGCGCACCTCGCCGGGGCGGTAACGGGGCACCGTCTCGGCGTACGCCACGTTGCCGGCCGCGTCGGCCACCTCCACCCGCAGCTGCACCTCGCTTTCGGTACGCAACCGCCAAGAGAGCCGGTCGACGACCGGGCTGGGGTAGGTGTCGACCAATCTGGCGCCGCCGGACAGGTCGGCAAAGCCGGGGGGAAGGTAATATTCCACCGAAATGGTGTCGCTCCCGGTGCAGCCCAGGCTGTCGGTCACTTCCAGGGTATAGGCCACGGTGCCGGGGAGCCCGTCGGGGCTTTGGGCCGTAAGGCTAGTCCCAGCCGTCCCGTCCTGCCAGAGGTAGGCCAATACGTTGCCGGGACCCTCCAAGCGCAGCGACTTGCCGATGGACAGGGCGGTGTCCCTGCCCAACGTGAAGGCGACAGGGGGGGCGTATTTGATCTCCACGCTGTCTTTTACGGCGCACCCCTTGGCGTCGGCCATCTCCACCCGGTAGGTGCCCGGGGCGGACACTTCCAGGGTGCGGCCGCCGGCCCTGCCGTTCCATTTGATGCCGTAGAAGCCGCTTGCCACGGAGATCCCGGCTACGGTGCCCTGGCAGAGGTAGGCCGGGGCGTCGATGGCCCCGCGCACCGGCGGGCAGTTGTGGAACTTGGCCAAAAAGACGTCTTCGCCGCCTTTCGACTCCATGGCCTCGGAGGCCACGACTGTCTTGCCCCTGAAGGTGCCGGCAAGGTAGATGCTCCCCCCGGCGTCGACGGCCGTGCCGCGGCCGGTGCTGTTGCCGTCGCCGCCGGAGGCCACGGCCCACGTGGGGTTGCCGTCGCCGTCGAACTGGGCGAGGAAGGTGTTGGTGGTGGTGCCCTTGGCGGCCAACGAAAAGGTGCCGAGCGACAGGGTGTCGGCAAAGCTGCCGGCCACCATGGCCCCGCCCAACAGGTTCAGGGAGAGGCCGCCCGCGGCGTCCTGGTATTTGGAGCCATATGTTTTCAACCAGATGATGCTGTCGGCGCCCCTTGCCTTGGCCACGAAGAGGTCGTTGAGGCCGCGGGAGCGCACCTCCAGGGTATCGTACCGCAGTACCGGCCCGAAGGTGCCGGCCAGTATGGTGTTGCCGCAGGTGTCGGCGCATATGCCGGTGACCTCGGCGTAGTTATCGCCCACAAAGCGTTTATATGTCCTGCCGGCAAGGGTGCCGTCAAGCCTCAGCAACGCGGCGTTGCCCTTGGGGGTTTTGGTGTCGGCCACCAGCTTTAGGCTGTCGACCGTGAGGTCCTTTTCGTAGCGGAGTCCCAGGTAGGCGCCCCCGTCGGGCGCGGCGCACAGGGCCGTCACTACCTCTTTGCCCCGGTCGCCCACCTGTTTGGCGTTAAGGGGCTTGCCGTCGGCGGTGAAACGGGCCACGAAGGCGTCGCCCAGCCCCTTGCAGGCCAGCTTGTCGGCACCGATAGTGAGCGTGTCGGAGAAGGTGCCGCCCAGCAGCAGGTCGCCGGCGGCGGTGACCTCGAGCAGGTAGCCCGACGCGGTTCCGGTAAAGGGCATCTCCAGGGCCCAGCCACATTTGCCTTTGGCGTCGAGGCGGGCCAAAAAGAGCTTGGTCCCCTTGGTATCCAGTTTGGTCTTGCCAAGGGTGGCCTCCCCGTCGGCGGTACCGGCCACGTAGAGCCCCCCGCGCGGGTCGGCCGCCACGGCCGTCACTTTGTCCATGCCGGGGCCGCCTCCCTTCCAGAGCCAGGAGAGCTTGCCCTTGGCGTCGAAGCTGGCGGCGTACACGTCGCGGTTGCCCGGCCCGGCCACGGCCTTGCCCGCCACGTAAAGGCTGTCGGTGAAGCCGCCCGCGACATAGACGTTGCCCCCGGCGCCGGCGGCGGTGCCGTTGGCCATGTCCCAGCCGGGGCCGCCCAGCTGGACGGCCCATTGCCAAAGGGGCTGCTGTTGTGCCCGCACCGGGGCGAAAAGCTGCAGGGCCACGGCCAACAGGGCCGCTGTTTTTAATGTCGTTCCCATCTTATTGGTTTTAGGGCTGGGTGGCGTATCGGTACTCGTACTTGTCCAATATGTTGCCGTCCTGGTCGCGCACAACCTCTAAGCGCCCGAAAGCGTCGTACCCGTAGTAGACCGTGCGGCCCGAGGGGCCGGTCGAAGAGGTAATCCCCACCAACGGGGAGTAGGTGTACGTGGTGGCCAGCGCCATGGCGGGCAGCAACGACCTGATCTCGGCGTTCAGCTGTCCCAGCCCGGCCCTGGCCGCGGCACCGCCCATTTCCGTGAACGTCTCTAGCTCTGCAAGCTTCGCCTTGAGGGGGCCGTTCCCCTCAAGGCTTGCGTAGTCGTAGTTCTCGATCATGGCAACTGGATGGGTTTGATTATTGGTCCAGTAATATGAAACAGGGATGTCATCCTCATTTTTAATCCCGGTAAGGTTGCCATGGTCGTCATAGGAAGTATACCGCAACCTTATTTCTGATGAAGTTTGTGAACCATTTTTAACACTCACCATAACTGGGTTTATTAATCCCCCGGAAAACACATCATAACCCGTCCTTTTTGTTTGAACATGCTTGTCCCCGTTCCATTCGCTTTGCTCAATCGTCGGGTAAATAATATTTCTCTCTACCATGGCATTGTAAGGCGAAATAACAGAAAAATCAAATGGATATTTGTAATTTTTAAGAATTGTAGATCCATTGCTATTTACTATAGTTTCTTCTGAAAGCAAACCTACATTGTTATAGGAATAATTTTTTCTAACAATAACTTCACTGCCGTTATGAAATGTAGAATCTATCGCTTGAACCAGCCGAACCATTTTGCACACATCATAATATCTACCAACAAAGGCGATATCTTCATTATTTTCAAAAGTATATTTGTTCATGATGTAGAAATCAATATTCGGATGGAAGTAGCCATAGCCCGAGTATGGTTGGGCATTCCCTCTGGCTAATACAATGGTTACATTTTCACTTACCATCTTTTTTGAAGGCAAGTAGTCAAAATTATAGGTATTGGAAAGTTTTTTAATAAGTGTACCTGATTTATTGTAGTATTCTATTGATGTTAACAATCCCCTTTCATCATTTAATCTTGTTTTTGGAAGAATGAACGTATTATAACCAAAATCGGAAGGGAAAGCACTGCCAAGAGCCAGATTATAATAATCAGCGTTTGTTAAATCCGGATGGTCTTTAAAATTGGTAAACCTTCTGATTGTTTTTCCATTATCCGGATTGGATTCAGTAACTTCTGTGTAGCCAATATGACTACCTCCAGTTGTGCCAATGTCGTTAACTGGCCAAATAGACCCAATCATCCAAATATCTATACCCGGGTACCTACTGGCATCTTTAATCTCTCTATAAAATTCAGGAGGGGCACCAATCTGCCCACTTGATTGCGAAGAATTATCGGACCGATTGTAGGAGTAATTAGTCACAATATCAATACAATTGCTGCATGATTCTGTTATTCTTTTTATTCTTAAACCTCCTGATATTTTGTTCGTACCAGAATTATCGTCGTAATATTCATTTGCTTCAAATTCAAAATGAATTCTACCTCCGGTAGGATATTCTATATCAGTTAAAGCAAAAGCTTGCATTTCCGGAAAAACAGGTTGACGATTACAAGCAAGTCCAATGTTTTTCGAAATATTATAATTGTTGCTTCTAAATGATATGTTGGGTATTACTCCGATATTGTCTTCATACGGATCTATGGAGTATCCGTAGTAGTCCATCAAGCTGTACGAATCCCGGCCAGCCATTTTATTCGCCTCATCATAATAGAACACATAAGGGTTCTTGCTGAATATGCCATTGGATTCTGTTATTGATTCCAATTTTAATCTTTTGCACAAACTGGCATCGGAATTACATTTTCTGTCGCTTATAAAGTATGACTGGGTGAATGAGAATTTTTTTAAACTGACATCGTTCAAATCTTTAATTTCTACAGATTCTATGCTATATAGATTAGGAAGATCTTGCCTTTTGGTCGAAGACCTTTTGAAAATAATTTTTTCAAAAGGAGTAGTGATACTCTTTATGGTTACAATATTAGCATTCGTGTGCATATAATCAGGAAACTCATTGTTTTGTCTAAGTTGGAAATCGCTTCCTACCTCTTCATTACGTAATATTTGGGAAGAGGAAATTGTGCCTTGGGAATTAACTGACAGATAAAAGTTAATGCTTGTATTGGCAGGCACTTTATAGGAATCGTCATCGGTATAATAATCAAACAAAATAGCCTGGCTTGTTTGATGGCATACGATCTTGGTTAAATACCAACACATCTCGACTTTATTCAAGGAAAGATCATATTGAAGGAGATTCAATCTTTGGTCAGATAACCAGTAAGCTTTATCCATTTCTTGTGCATCATTTGGATCATCATGCTTGTATTGATTAGCTGAACTGACGATGGATGGTTTTGTGAACTGGTATTCATTGCCTTTTTCATCAAATATAGTAAAATAAAATTGATCGTAATAATTACTTTGATTAATAGTATTTTTCTTAATAATAAGAGGTCTTTGGTCTAAAACATGTGGGTTCCCATTTTTATCGATAACGAAACTGCCACTAATATTTCCAAATGAAAAATGATAAACATCGGAAGCAAGATCGGCCAGGCCGGAAAACAATACACTCCTCACTGTAGATGGATCGCCTCTATATGCTTTACATTCATCAAAAGTTGGTGACCTTTGAGCGCTATTTGAAGAACTATAATTTCTTAATCTCCATGTTAATTTTCTAAAACTCCCATCATCTGACCGCCCCCTGATTTCCCTCTTGATAAAACCTCCTGCATTAAGGTTCCAGCCTAAACCAATTGGCCCGGGTCTCTCAGGAACTTTAACTCCACTTGTATTGTAAGTTAATCTTATAGGGATTTCTATAATATTCTTAATTTTAACATTATGCAATGGAATGGCTATATTGGCAGCTCCTGTGTGATAATCAATATCTTTATTGAGATTATTACCAAATTCATTATATGGTCTATTGACAAACTTTTCGTTAAATTGCTGTTCGATATCAGATACGTCCTGACCATATGAAAGAACAATTGCCAAAGGCATAACTAAGAGAAATAACAGTACTCTTTTTTTCATGGTTATATACATTTGCATCTATTGGCCTTTATTAAAATTGGTTGTATCTGCATTCATTTCGCTACTTTTTCCCTTTTCCATCCTGCGGCTTTTGCTCTTCGATCTTTCAATTAAGTTACGCATGGAATGTGGCTCTTTGCAGAGCCATCATAAATTGCACACATTATACCCTCTCTTCATGCGCCCAATACCTGCCTGAGGGTTGGGAGTTGCCGGTATGATTTTGAAGTGATTGAAAACCCGTGTTCTCAGATATCACACTTAATGATAAAAAGTGAGGCACACTTTTTTATCAACATGATGCATTTGATTAAAAGAGATATAAAATTTCACTGCTATTTATTTGAATACAACAAACTTTTGAGTTGAGTTAGTTCATAGCTCAACGTTTCGTAGTTTTTCCGGGCAATTATTAAATACAACGTCAACTCTTCCACCTTCTGCAGCAACAGCATGTTCATCTTGGCCAGGTCCACGCCGTTGGACTCCATTTCCATGGCGCCTGGGATATTAGGTAGATGCTTGTGTTCTTTAATATATTGCTCCACTTCGGCAAGGGGTTTAAGGTCATAGTCCTCATCAAACACAAAGTCGGCGGTTTTCGCTTCAACTTTTATTTCAGTGGCACGTATCGAACCGGACACATCAAGTTTAGCCAAAGGGGCGTTTGTTCCTATCCCCACGTTGCCATTCTTTTTCAGGACCATAAGCGGGCTAAAAGTCCTTCCATCGTACTGGTCAAAAACAAAATCGTTATATTCTCCACTACCTCTTTTTTGGATCCTTATCCCAAATTGTCTTGCATCGTCATAACCGTTATTGTAGAGATCGAGAAATTCTACGTTGGGATACTTACCTCTCACCAATGCCAGTGTAGCTTCTTTACCCTCAGTTTGGTTCGCAGAAATCCTTAGCGCAGTTGCCGCAGCTCGGGCACCCCATCCCCAATTTGTCAGATCCAAAAAATAATCCTCCCATCTTCCCAATACAAGATCTGCATATTTTGAACCTTCTGGTGCCATTCCGATGGTTGCATTTTCCAATAGTAAATCTTGGTCTCCGATGCCTTTTATGTGTAATCTTGCATTCGGCTCACTCGTACCGATCCCTACATTTGCTGTTGAATCATTTAGCAAAACAGGGTTGCTTCCATTCCATTGTGCAGAAACGCTCGTCATCGTGGATATTACAAAAATCAATGTCAAAAAAATTGGTTTCATACTGGGTGGCTATGTTTGTTAGTTAATAATCTCAGAGACTAAAAATCGCAATTGCATCACTAAAATGCGTTATCTGTACTTTAATTTAAGTATATATATCATCTTGATTGCTCCAATTTCTTTATCCTCTTTTCTTGTATCAAAAGGTACATCGTCAACTCCTCCACCTTCTGCAGCAACAGCTTGTTCATTTCGGCCAGGTCCACCCCGTCGGCTTCCATCTGCGTGGCGCCCGGGATGCCGGGAAGGTGCTTGTGTTCGTTTATGTACCGTTCCACTTCGGTTAGGTCTTTGAGGTCGTAGCCCTCTTCGAACACAAAGTCGGCGGTCTGGCCGTTGGCGGCCACTTTGATCTTGCCGGCGTACACCCCGCCTTCCACGTTCAGCGTGGCGGTGTTCACGGTTTCGACCTTTACTTCTTCGGCACGGATGATGCCGTCCACCACCAACCGCTGGTCGGGCAGGGCATCCCCCAGGCCGATGCCCACGTTGCCGCTGAACGACACATGGCCGTCGCCCCTGAACCTGGCCACCCGCGATGCCTTGTTCAAATCCTTGCAGTCGCCGCCCGTGCACGTGTTGCCCCAGACCGAAAAGGAATCGTCCACATTGTCGGGGATATAAAGCCTCAGGTCCGAGACTTCCCCCTGGCTCAACGGCACGAAAAGGGCCGCATCGGTTTCTTCAAACCCATTGGTCCATCCGGCAATCGGGCTGTTTATCCACCCGTCGTTCGTGTTGCCGACCTGCAGCCGACCTGTCGTGATCTGGCTTCCCCCTACCTGCAGCTTGGCAACGGGAGGCGTTTCCGAAGAGTTCCCCAAAAAGGTGTTGCCGTTGTTGTACACCCACAGGCCGTCGGGCGAAACCGACCCCAGGATACCGGTGGCCCTCTGCGGTACGCTGTTAGCATCGGAGGAGTGCCCGATAATTAGTTTCTTCCCGGATCCAGCTTTCCGTATGATCGCGTCGCCGGAAGATGCGGCTCCGTGATAGCAACCGGCGCATTCGGAGATCGCAATTTCCAACGTGCTGTTGAGGAGCGTGTTCTTCAGGTACAATGCTTTCAGCCCGTCGGTGTAGAACGTCTTGTTCCCCCAAAGGCTGAAGTCGTTGTAAAAATTCCATTTGCCGTTGACGTCGGCGTTGAAGTGGATCGTCGAGTCGGTCTGGGCAAGTACGGGTGCGCAGAAGCCTGCGATAAACGGCAACAGAAACAGTTTTTTCATGACAGGGTGCATATCAATATTCATTTTATCCACAAGTATGGAAAAAATGCCGAGACCGCAATGCCCTTTGCACCAAATGCCGTTTTCGCGCACGAAGGCCCCCTTTTCGCGCACGAGACATCATTATGATAATAAAAGTACGTTGTGCCGGTGTCGTATCAAGCCGGGAAGGGCAGATGTGCCGATTCCTGCAAATGATGGATCTGAGGTAGACTTGTCGGAAGGATAATCGGCAAGAAAAAGAGACCAAGTTTGTCCTGTATCATCTGCCGGGCTTTTCTTTGATACAAATACTGTTTCTTCTCTGGTTATTTTCAACTTTTTCTCAGATCAAAGTCAACTTATCCTTAAATATTATTGAAATAAATATATATCTAATTAAAAAAATGCGATTTCCATAGCGATGCAAATATGGTCTTGTCACGAGATAGGGAAAAGGGAAGAACAATATCTTAACGGTCGGTAGAAATCGGAATAGAGGGAGTGTTGAACATCAAGATAGATCCGATAAGGGATCAGGAGTTGTGATCATTTGCTTGCGATAAAGAGCAGGATGTGATAAATTGCCGCCCCTTTGGCGGGGTGAAGGAGTTTTCCATTACGACTGGCCATTAAATGAATAATGCAGAATGAAATTAAAATATGCCATTGTGGGAAGTGGTGCCTTGGGTGGCTTTTATGGCGCTAAACTGGCGCGTTCGGGAAAAGATGTCCATTTCTTGTTCCACAGCGATTATCGGTTTGTCGCTAAAAACGGTTTACAGGTCGATTCCGTGGATGGCAACTTCCACTTTGCCGACATCAAGGCTTATTCGTCGGCCTCGGACATGCCGGTGGCCGATGTGGTCCTGGTGTGCCTTAAAACGACCAACAACCATCTGCTCCGTACATTATTGCCTCCGTTACTGCATCGTGATACCGTGATTGTGTTGATACAGAATGGACTAAGTGTGGAGCAGGATGTGGCGGTTGCTTTTCCGACGCAACCTATCGTTGGCGGTATGGCGTTTATCTGTGCCAATAAAACCGGTAGTGGGCACATTACGCATCTTGATTATGGAAAGCTTAATATGGGCGTGTACCAAGGTGACATTGTCCCGGTCGTGGCGCAAATAGAAAAGGACTTTACCGAATCGGGGGTGCCGGCCGAAGTGTTGCCCGACCTCGCCGTGGCCCGCTGGCAAAAGCTTGTGTGGAACATCCCTTTTAACGGTTTATCCGTGGTGCTGAATGCCACGACCGATCGTTTGATGGAGATGGATGCGACCAGGACGCTTTTATTTGAGGTGATGATGGAAGTGGTGCTGGGGGCACAAGCTTGCGGCATAAACATCCGGAAGGAATTTGCAGGGGAAATGATGGACATGACCGATCGCATGAAGCCGTATGCACCTAGCATGAAGCTTGATTTTGACCAAAGGCGTCCGATGGAGATTGAATACATCTATTCACGTCCGGTAAAAACGGCCCTTCATGCTGGCTTTGACATGAAAAAGGTAGCCATGCTCGAAGCCCAGCTGCGTTTTATCGGACAGATGTACCTGGACATGTAAAGGGCTGTGATCTTAAGAACATGTTAAGACGGCAATATTCCATTGCCCATTCGGTTGGTTTTTACAAATTGGCACGCTAAAATTTGCCATATTCTTTATCATGGAGGGTTTATGCTCTGATTTAGGAAGTTTTGGCAGCTGTATAATTTGCTCAAAAACTAAACTCGCTACTCAGTTAAAACATGTTCAAACAAATTTCGTCAAACAGCATTCTCAATTACATCGTCATCGGGCTTCTGCTGGCGGCAGTTGCCATCCGTGGCGGTGCGTCGCTGCAATGGATTAAGCCCGATGAAAAGCCGTTGTACGGCTTGGATGACATCAAAAAGGCCTTTCCGAAGGCCGAACGGTTCAAACGGAACGCGGACAAGAGCCTGACGGTAACCGATAAAGACCGGCAGATTTTGGGATATGCCCTGATATCGGAGGATTTGGATGCCCGCTATCAGGGATATGCCGGTCACGTGCCCCTATTGGTTGCGCTGGATGCCAATAAGCAGATCGTAAACGTATTGTTGCTTCCCAACTCCGAAACGCCCGGGTACATCCGTCACCTTCAGGAGAAAAAGCTGTTGGACGCCTGGAACGGCCATGCAGTGGATACGTCCTTGCTATCGAGACAGGTCGATGCGGTTTCGGGCGCTACCTTTAGCAGCAAGGCCATCATCCGGACAGTGCATCAAACCGCGGCCAACTATCTGCAATTAAAAGGCCAGGAACGGCCCTTTTCCGTTATCAGGGCCGTCGAATTGCTGCTAATGGGCCTGTTGCTTTTCCTTTCGCTGGGCATGGTGTTGGGCAAACGGTTTCGTAAGTATTATTGGTATTATTTGGCCGGGGTGGTCCTGGTCATGGGCGTATGGTCGGCAAAGATGCTATCGCTCGGGCAGTTTCACCATTGGCTCACCAAGGGATTGCCCTGGCAAAGCCATTGGGAATTGCTGGCCATTTTGTTGCTGTCCGTGGCCCTGGCCCTGGCAGGCCATCGTAAATATTACTGCAATTACCTGTGTCCCATGGGGGCCATACAGATGCTGGTATCGAAAGTGTCACCCTTTAAAAAACGGAGTGCATCGCTAAAAATATCGGTGGTCACGTTACGCGCCGTCTATTTAAGCTTTATATGGGCAAGTTTATTATTGGGTTTCGCATTGCCGCTGGCCGATATGGAGCCCTTTATGGCGTTTTCGTTCAAGGTGGCATCGTCGTTGATGCTGATCGCCGGCGCCTTTATCGTGGTCCTGTCGTTGTTCTTTAACCGTCCGTGGTGCCAACTTTGCCCGACCGGCTGTTTGCTCGATACCATCCAACCCATTGTCCACAAAACAAATCAATCGACATATGAAAAATAAGTCAATCCTGTTAAACATCCTTTTGTCGGCCGTCGTTCTGGTTCTGGTTTACCAGTTAAGTTTCCGAAAAGAGTCGGCACGGCCCGAGTCGCATAAAAAAGTAACCGAAAAAGTCCACAAAGCCAAGGAAAATCCTGCGACGGCAAAGACCGTGAAAAAGTCGGTGGGCCCCAAGGGATGGATCATGCCCAAACCTGCATTGGTCATCGGCTCGTACGGCAACAACGGCGAACCCAATATCATGACCGCGGCCTGGGCCGGTATCGCCAATTCCGACCCCATGAGCATTGCCATATCCGTTCGACCTTCACGCAAGACATACGAGAACATTATGGCAACCCGTTTTTTTACGGTCAACGTTCCGTCGGCCAGGTATGTTGCCCACATGGATTATGTTGGGACCGTGTTGGGACGTGATGAGGATAAATTCAAAAAACTAGGACTTACGCCGGTGAAGGGCGATCATGTAAACGCCCCTTACATTGCCGAATTTCCCATTGTGATTGAATGTGAAGTGACGCACACCATCGAATTGGGAACCCATACCCAGTTTGTCGGAAGAGTGGTCGACACCAAGATCGATCCCGATCTACTGGACGAAGAGGGACAGGTGGACATTGAAAAGCTGCAGCCGGTGATTTTTGAAAGCGGTTATTATTATGGATATGGCCAGCGTCTGGGCAAACCCCACGATATATATAAACTTTTTAAAGACAATGAGGAACCTGCGTATACGCCTGTTATTCATGAAAACCCAACGCTTGCCACCATTTACAACCGCAAAAGTGTGCGTCGGTACACCGATCGGAAGGTAGGCCAGGAGCAACTCACAGAGCTTACCAAAGCCGGGATGGCAGCCCCGACTGCCCGCGATAAGCGTCCCTGGGCATTTGTGGCTATTACCGACCGGAGCCTGCTGGATAAACTGGCCGATGCATTGCCCCACGCCAAAATGCTCAAGCAGGCCACTGCAGCTGTTGTGGTCTGTGGTGACCTGGATAAAGCCCTGACCGGCGATGCACAGGCATATTGGGTGCAAGACTGTTCGGCGGCTACACAGAACATTTTACTGGCGGCCGAAAGTATGGGACTGGGCGCGGTATGGACCGGCGTTCATCCCATAAAGGAACGGGTAGCCACGGTGGTGGAACTGCTTAACCTCCCGGCATCCATTATCCCGCTGAACGTGATAGCCGTTGGTTATCCCACGGGCGAAGACAAGTCCAAAGATAAGTGGGAGGCAGCCAACGTGCATTGGGATAAGTGGTGAAGGAACGAGCGCGCCTTAACAGAAAAAATAAAAAGGGGAAGCCAAGCGTTGCCAACGCTTGGCTTCCCCTTTTACAAGTGGATAACAGGCAATATCGGTGCGGTTCGCCTATGTCTGGTGTTATCCTCGCACCTTTGCGTGTCTTTATGGCGATTAAAGTGCTTTTTCGAGAATTGCTTGGCTGACCTCCAACGTGATCTTTCCCGACTCGGATAGCGACGTTAGGCCGTGTGCTTTCAGTTGGTCGACCACCGCGGGGATCTTATCGGTTGTAACACCGTATTGTGACAGGCGCGTTTTAATGCCGAGACTTTCGAAAAACTCCCTGGTTTTCTGAACGGCCAAATCGATTTTCTCGTCATCGTCACCTTTGGTGATGTTCCACACGCGTTCGGCATATTGCAACAGTTTGGCCCGTTTTTGTCCGCGGCATACGTCGAGCAACGCCGGATGGATAATGGCCAGGGTTTGGCCGTGGTCGATGCCGAACATGGCGGTGAGTTCGTGTCCTATCATGTGGGTGGCCCAATCCTGCGGCACGCCGGCTGCGATGATGCCGTTAAGTGCCATTGTCGCTGCCCATACGTGGTTTGCCCGTGCATCGTAATTCTCGGGTTCGTTCACTGTGGTGGTACCAATTTCGATGAGTGTTTGCAGAATGCCCTCGGCCATGCGGTCCTGCACTTTGGCATCGACGGGGAAGGTGATGTACTGCTCGGTGGTATGCACGAAGGCATCCACTATTCCGTTGGCCACTTGTATTTTGGGCAGGGTGAATGTGTAAGACGGATCAAGGACGGAGAATTTTGGGAACACCATTTCGCTCATCACGGGGAATTTGCCATGGCCATGGCTGATGACCGCTCCGCTGTTCATTTCCGAACCGGTTGCGGGCAATGTCAGCACCGCACCAAAAGGGACCACGTTGGCAACCACGTCGGCGGTGATCGGAGCAAAGCCGTATTTCAGCAAATCAGTTGCGTTGCCTGTGTAATGCGAGGCCAGACAAATAAACTTGGTACCATCAATGACCGAACCGCCGCCGACGGCCATGATGAAGTCGATGTTTTCGGTGCGTACCACTTCTGCCGCCTTCATCAATGTTTCGTAACGGGGATTGGGTTCGATGCCGCCAAACTCAACCACTTTGCGGTTGCTCAAATTGGCTTTCACCTTGTCGATGAGACCGCTTCTTTTGGCGCTTCCGCCGCCATAGGTGATCAGTACCGAAGCGTTGGCGGGCACGTTTTTGCCAACCATATCGAGACGATCTTTCCCAAAGAAAATCCGCGTGGGATTGTAAAAATCAAAATTGAACATGGTTTTGTATTTTGTGAGTTAATTTGTCGATGTTTAAATAAGAAATATCAAGGAGAAACCGTTCGTCTCTTTAGTGCGTCGGATTAAACCGTTTTCCCCATTTCAAATGCCTGTTCCATGGCATTGCTGCCTTCGATATCGCCCACATTCCAAACGCCGGCACCGTAGATGACGCCTTTTTCCGTCGGGTTGTCGAGGCAATCGGTAAAACCGCGGAACTCATCAAAAGTTCTGTCGAGGGCCCGTTTGTTTGTGACTGCGGCAGTAGCAATGAAATAGAATGCTTTATTGTTGAGTTCGGTGTAGCGCGGGCAGGTCCTGTCTATCAGGGTTTTCATCTGGCCGCACATGGTGTAGAAATAAACCGGCGTGGCCATGACAATGACATCGGCTTTTACCATTTTTTCAAGTATTTCGGGCATGTCGTCTTTTTGCGGGCAACTCTTATTGCCTTCGAAGCAAACGCCGCATCCGGTACAGTGGTTAATTTTCTTGTCCCTCAAAAAAATTTTCTCGGCCACATGACCGGTATGGCGTACCCCCAATACAAACTGGTCGCATAAGGTATCGGAGTTGCCTTTTCGACGTGGACTGGACGAGAGGATTAAAACGTTCTTGTTCATCATATTCAAATTTAGCACGTTTATTTTATCATTTTAATCTCGCGCAACCACAGTGCGACCTCGGGTTTGGCCTTTTTCACCAAACTGCCTCTGATGGGCAATCCTTTCAAAAAGATCGATTTGGGACAGGATTTTTTCATGTCGGCTTCACTGCTTCCCATTTTGGTTCCCTCGTGGGTCATGAACGGTACAATGGTTTTTCCCGAAAAGTCATGGCTGCCCAGAAACGTGGCCACTGGCGGTGCAATGGTGCTCCACCAGTTAGGAGACCCAACGAATATTACATCGTATTGTTTGATGCTTTCCATGTTGCTTTTCAGTACCGGTTTATAACCGGCATTTATCTCTTTTTTGGCCTGTTCTATAAGCGTCTGATACTCGGTTGGGTAGTCCCTTGCCGGTACCAGTTCGAATGTATCGGCTCCGGTCAGTTCCTGGATTTGCATGGCAATTTCTTTTGTGTTTTTGGTGTGCGAAAAATACACCACCAACATTTTGGTTCCGGAAATGCCGTCCTGTGCGCTCAATCTAAAGCCTGATGTTAGGATAATGGTCAAAATCAATAAAATGATCTTTGTTTTCATGTATTAATAATTTATTTTTCAGAAGCCAGATCATCCCTCCTTGTGCAGGTGGGACTTACCAGTGGTTCGTTTCATATGGTTTTCTTAATCGATCACATGGCGTGGGTGGCGTATCCCGGATCCCGGATCCCGGATCCCGTTCTTAATGTCCATTATTTAGCTTTTTCTACTCCGTTCCTGTCTGTCCGAAGTTTAAAAGTCTTCCTTTCCAAACCGCATTGTTTTTATTATCGATCGATCAACTTTTGTGAGCTTTCGGAATACCTGGTTCCGTGGACCGGAATCGTTTCGGCCGCCATCCCGATGGCTTTCAATTCTTCATCGGAAAGGGTAACCTGCGCGGCCCCGATGTTCTCTTCCAAACGGTGTAACTTGGTAGTCCCGGGAATGGGCACCATCCAAGGTTTTTGGCCAAGCAACCATGCCAATGCGATTTGTGCCGGTGCCGCACCCTTCTCCCGGGCGAAATGCGCGATTAAGTCGACCAACGCCTGGTTGGCCTTGCGGTTTTCGGGCAACAAACGTGGAACGGTATTACGGAAGTCGGTACTGTCAAAGGATGTGTTTTCGTCGATGGTCCCTGTCAGGAAACCCTTGCCAAGCGGGCTAAACGGCACAAAACCGATTCCCAGTTCTTCCAGGGTTGGAAGAATGGCCTCTTCGGGCTCGCGCCACCACAGCGAATACTCACTTTGCAAAGCTGTAACGGGTTGTACGGCATGTGCCCTTCGAATGGTTTGTACCCCGGCTTCCGATAATCCAAAATGTTTCACTTTTCCCTGACCGATCAGTTCCTTCACGGCACCGGCCACCTCTTCGATGGGCACATCGGGGTCCACGCGGTGCTGGTAATAAAGGTCGATCACATCGGTCCTTAAACGCTTTAGTGAGCCCTCTACTGCTTGTTTGATATGCTCGGGCCTGCTGTTCAGCGTACTCCATGGCTTTTCGCCGGGCGTGGCGGGTGCAAACCCGAACTTGGTTGCAATTACCACTTTGTCGCGATAGGGAGCCAATGCTTCCCCCACCAGTTCTTCGTTAACGAGCGGGCCATATATTTCGGCAGTGTCAAAGAAAGTCACCCCTAGCTCCACGGCGCGGTGTATCAAGCCAACCATTGCTTTTTTATCCTGCGCCGGTCCGTACCCAAAGCTCATTCCCATGCAGCCCAGCCCAATGGCGGAAACTTCCAAGTTGCTGTTGCCAAGTGTCCTTTTTTCCATAATGATGTTTTTTGAATCCAATTTGTCGTGATGTGATGATGCAAAATTGACCCAAAAAAACAGCAAGGGTCTTATACCGATTACAGGTTCTGCTACCATTATTACCGATTTGCATATATAGCCATAGTTTATTCGAAATGAAGCGTTTAAATTTGTGTCCATAAACAAAGAACCGGTATGGACAAGATCGTAAGAGTGGAAAGCGTTAGCCAGTACAATGACATTAAGGGGCAGGAAACATACCATCCCCAGGTGAGTGTGATCGATTTCTCAAAATCGCCCGAAGTTCAGCATATGCGCATGTATATGGGATTATACACCATTTTCTTAAAAGAGACAAAATGCGGCGAACTCAGATACGGGATGCGCAATTACGATTACCAGGAGGGGACGTTGGTGTTTATTGCCCCGGGACAGGTTATCGGCGTGGAGAACAACGGGGAGTATTTTCAACCTCAGGGATACGCCCTTGTGTTCCATCCCGATCTGATACATGGGACATCATTGGGGCAACGCATCAAAGACTACACTTTCTTTTCGTACGAGGTGTACGAGGCTTTGCATCTATCGGAACAGGAACGGCAGGTGGTGATCGACTGCCTCGGCAAAATTGACCATGAGTCGCGGCACGCCATCGATAAACACAGTAAAACGCTCATTGTCTCCAATATTGAACTTTTGCTCAATTATTGCATGAGGTTTTACGACCGTCAGTTCATTACGCGCGGGAACGAGAACAAAGATGTCATTGTCCGGTTCGAAAATGTCCTGAACGATTATTTCCAATCGGACAAGCCCCAAACCACAGGGCTTCCCTCTGTGCGATATTGCGCCGACCGGCTTCATCTTTCGGCCAACTACCTTGGTGATTTGCTCAAAAAGGAGACGGGCAAATCGGCCCAGGAACACATTCAGCTTAAGTTGATGGATATAGCGAAGGAAAAGGTGTTCGACACCAGCAAAACATTGAGCGAGATAGCTTATGAACTGGGGTTTAAGTACCCTCAACATTTCACCCGCATGTTCAAAAAGAACGTAGGGTACACACCAACGGAGTTCAGGAACCTGAATTGAAAGAAAAGCTGCCCAAAAAAACAGTTTTTCAGCTAACCGGCGAAGCTGCTTGGTTCACTTGGAACCGGTCCGTTGCTTTCTGCAGGAAAGAAAAGCACAAAGCCACGATACTTATAATCCCAAGGTACCGTGGCTTTGTATTTTTGTGGATTAACTTCCGGCGAAACTTTCGGGACAGCCTTTCTTTTTTGTGCATGTCCTTCTATGGGCTTAACCACAAAAAGGTAATGGCAGTCTCGTTTTCTGGCCTTCATTCCTTGTGCCCGGCCAAATATTTAATGGCCAGGTACCCTCCAAAAATCTGCAATGCCATTCCGGGGAGTCCCAAGCGGAAATCCTGGACCGCTTTGAGAAGGTCACCCACAATGGCCCATTCCACAAGCGTTCCTGCCAATTGATAAGCAAGGACCACCAAAGTCAGAATGGCAATCGATAATCTTTTAAAATACATTGCGGCCAATCCTGCGGCAAAGGCCAACAATGTCGATTTGGCAATGAGCACGGGCAACATGGCTATCACCGGCATGCCAAACAGAGCCGAATTGGCCAGCGGAGAAGCCACGGCCGTGAGCAACCCTACTTTCCATCCATATTTGTAGGCCCCCACCAGGGTGAAAAAGTAGATGGGCAAGAATATCAGGCCCCCGCGAGGGATCAGATGGAAAAGTTGTGGTACGACAACATTGCCCAACACAAAAGCGGCGGCCAGCATGTATGTTCTTGCCTGAGAGTAGCTCAAGGAATAGAGCTTTAATGTGGTTGTTTGCATAGCGTAAACGGGTTTAAAAGTTGATGCTGATGCCCCCCATAACCGTTATACCGGGCATGGGAAAGCCTGAATTGATCTCGTATGTCTGGTCCAAAAGGTTTTCGAGCTTTAAATATAGTCCAATCTTGTCATTTAAATCAAAACCACCCCGCAGGTTCCAAAGGGTGTAGGTTTCTGTGGTGTTGGGGCTGGTCGACGTATAAAGCCCTTCCACGTGTTGCAGGCCCGTGGAGGCTGTCCAGCGTCCTTGCAAATAGTCTACGCCCAGATAGATCTTTTGTTCGGGAGCACCAGTGACCGGTGTTTCCATGTGCAGCAGGCTGTAATTGCCCGACAGGTTAACGGCCTTTGACAAACGGCAGGCGGCCGAGAGTTCGGCCCCACGGTTCTCGATCTCCCCGGTGTTCACATTGAGCGGACGGCCTTGCTGCACAATGGTCTGGATCATATTGTCACCTTTAACGAGGAACAAATTCACACCGTACGCAAAGCGTCCCTGCCACAACCGTTGCGACCACGATATTTCGTAATTCCATAAGCTTTCGGGCTTTAAATCGGGGTTCTGGGGCGGAAACATATACAGTTCCCGGATGGTTGGGTTTCGAAACCCCCGGCTTGCCATCAATTTCATTTCCCCGCTGGGCAAAGGGCATACGGAAACGCCTGCTTGTGGGACCCATTGGCCTCCCGTGCGCGAATGGTGGTCGTAACGCACTCCTGCGTTCAGGGTTAATATCTGGCCTATGTTTTGGCGCCAATCCGCATACCCTGCCACTTCCTCTTCGGTTCTGTCGCCAAGGGTGGTACTTGTTCCTGTGAAAAAGTCATTACGGGCAACGCCTCCGAATTGTTTGAAATCGAAGCCCAGCGTCAACCAATTGCCTTGGAAAAACGACGCGCTTTGGTACAGGGTGGCGCCGAACATGTGATCCGACGATTTAAAGAGGTAGTCTCGCGGGGTCCCCCCTTCCGCGTAGCCATCGTTGATTTGATGCCTGCCCCAGTTGTAAAAGAGCTTTAACGCGCCCGATGCCGAGTGGTACTTGTTTTCCAGCGATGCCGAGGCCATGCCCCTTGTTATGCGCGAGTCGTTTTCATAAACGGGGTTGAGGATTGTCCCCGGATTGGATGCATTAAAGTGGGTGAGGTTCACGTCGGCAAACGCTTTCCATGTTTGCGAAAAATCATACCCAACTTTGCCGTACCCGCCGTACTGTTCAAACCCCATGCGCTTCCTGTGCCCATCGGTTCGGTTATACGATCCGGTGACCAGCGATGAAAACCCCTTGTGGCGGTATCGACTGCCTGCTTCGGTGGTGACGGTGTTGAACGAGCCGTAACCCAAGCGGACGTGGCTCTTTAACGCGTCATCATTGCTTTGGTCGGTAATGATGTGAATGACGCCGCCCATGGCGTTCGACCCATACAGGACCGAAGCGGGCCCCCTCACGACTTCGACCTTTTTTGCCAGCATCGATTGGTAAGCATCGGCAATGGGATGTCCCATCAATCCCATGTACTGGGGATGTCCATCAATCAGCACCAGCATCCCGGTGGCGGGAGTCCCGCCCACACCACGCATGCTCATGCCGCCCGAGGCTCCGGTTGAAACCCCATATCCCATTATACCTCGGGCAGTGGTAAAAAGCCCGGGCACCTGCTCTGTCAAAACCGGTAATAACGATGGCTCGTAACGTTTTTCGATTTGTGTGCGGTCCACCACCGATACGCTCATGGGTAAGTGGCGCACGTCCGTTTCCTGACGGGTGCCGGTGACCACCACTTCGGGTATCGCCAATGTGTCGTTGAGGACAGTGTTTTGTGCCCATAACGAAGAACCCAAAAGAGATACCCCAAAAGCCCAAAATGCGGAAATACCACGCATTTTAGCGATAAAAGCGTCGATGACGGGCATTAGTTCCTCAATAGAATCCGATGAACGGCAACTTTTTTCCAAAGGACACCAGTCGGTACGGTCTCTGTTAATGATATGGGGGACCAACCGACCGTACGATACTTCAATTGCAGCCTGCGTCAGCAGTTTAAAGGCCGGTTCGCTCATCACATCGGCGTAAACGCGGTCCATTCCTCCCTTAACGATCAACGCGGCCGCCCCCTTGCCGATGATTTTATCGGCTATCTGGGCATTTTGCAAAAAAAGAGGGTCATGTTTTAATAAATCGTACAAATCGGCCACGCCACGCCGGGTAAAAGTGCGTACTTCGTCGCCTCTGGCAATCACGCACGAACAGTTCCCGTGGTGCAGGCGTTCGACCAAATGCTCCATCGTCATAACGTTTCTTGTTTCAGTTTTTCGACATAATCATCGATTTGCCGGAGTTCCTGTGGGATTTTGATTGCCTGCGGGCAATGGGGGGTACACTGGTTACACCCGATGCAATGGCTTGCCTGCCGTAATCTGGGGACACTCCTGTCGTAACCCACCAAAAAGGCCTTTCTGGCCTTGCGGTAGTTCTCGTCCTGGGCGCTTTCGGGCACATTGTGCTCGCTAAGGCATTTATTGTAGTGCAGGAACACCGAGGGGATGTCAATGCCATATGGGCACGGCATGCAGTACTGGCAGGCCGTGCAGGGAATGAGGGAATACTCCATCATTAATCTGGCCGTATCCGTAAGTAGCTCGAACTCCCCGGTATTCAACGGTTCGAGCGGGGCATAAGTCCGGATGTTATCCTGCAGATGTTCCATGTAAGTCATGCCACTGAGTACGGTCAACACTTTTGGATAAGTGCCCGCATGGCGAAATGCCCATGAGGCAATACTTTCGTCGGGGCGTTGCTGTTTAAGCCTGGCGGCCAGATATTGCGGTAGTTTGGCCAGTCTTCCCCCCAGCAACGGTTCCATTACGACGGCGGGAATGTCCCTTTTTTCCAGTTCGCCGTACAGATAAACGGCATTGGTGTTTCTGCCCGAAGCATGTTCCCAGTCGATATAGTTCAGTTGTATCTGCACAAAATCCCATTTGATGGTGTCGTGCAACGACAATAGGTGATCGAATACCTTGATGTCGCCATGGTATGAAAAACCCAGGTTCCGGATTCGCCCGGCTTTGCGTTCATCGATTAAAAAGTCGAGTATGCCATTGTCGATGTAGCGGCCCTTCAACGCGTCCATGCCCCCCAGTCCGATGGCATGCAGCAGCATGTAGTCGAGATAGTCCACCTGTAGCTCTTTCAGCGAGTTGTGGTACATTTGTATAGAAGCCTCACGGCTCCATGTGGCGGGATTGAAATTGGACAATTTTGTCGCGATGAGGTATTTGTCGCGGGGATGCCTGCTGAGCGCAATACCGGTGGATCTTTCGGACCATCCCTGTACGTAAACGGGCGACGTGTCGAAATAATTTACACCATGGGCAATGGCATAGTCGACCAATTCGTTCACCGCAGCCTGGTCAATCACGTTGCCGTCGGCGGCGGGTGCAGGAAGCAGGGGCCAGCGCATACAACCGTATCCAAGCAACGATACGTTGTCGCCTGTAGCCGGCGAGGTGCGGTACGTCATCTGGTCGGTGGGTACTTCGGCGGTGCTTTTTCCGCCGCCGGGGCGCGAAATCGAATCACAACCTGCAAACGTGGCAGCGGCGGCGGCAGTTCCCCCGCCCAATAGTTTGAGGAAATCGCGACGGATGATCCTATTTTTTGGGTCTGACATATCTGTGTCGTTTAAACGATTCGGTGCATGGAATGCCCTTCTACATAAATGGCGCTGAACGGACGGGCGGGACAAAGGTTTTCGCAGGCGCCGCAACCAATGCACCGTTCGGTGTTTATCATCGGTATTTTCTGTGGCTCTGTGGTTGCGGGGGCCTTTTCTATCATTTGGATAGCGCCCACCGGGCAGTGACGGGCGCAATTGTCACAATAAACCCCATCGGCCAGTACCACACAGTTCTTTTCCAGCCACACGGCGTGACCGATTTGCACGGCCGATTTATCGGCCGTGCTGATGGGCACGATGGCCCCCGATGGGCAGACCTCGGAGCATTTTGTGCATTCGGGCCTGCAGTATCCGTGTTCGAACGACATCTCGGGTTGCATGAACCGCATAAGATCCGTCGACGGCCTAAGTACATGGTTGGGGCAGTGGGATGCGCACAACTGGCAACCCACGCATTTTTGGCCGAAGTTACGAATGCTTTGGGCCCCTGGCGGAACCACGTGCAATTGACGTTGGGGGGCCTGTTTATCTTCGATGTGGGCCAAACCGCCATCTCCTTTTTTTTCTTGGGCCTTTACGGCGGCGGTGGCCAATAGTGCGGCCGAAACGGCAAGCATGCTGCGTCGCCCTGGATCAACGGTGGGAGCTGTGACGGATTGTTTTTTGGAAGGACGCGCGTAGCGCATGGCATTTTTGTTACAGGCGTCAATGCAGTTGAAGCATGCCACACAACGGCTATAATCGATTGCATGCTGCTTGACGTCGATGCACGAAGCCTTGCATTGACGGGCGCACAATCCGCAGCTGTTGCATTTATCGTTGTCGAAACGGTGTTTGAAAAAGGAAAAACGGGACACTGCACCGAGGATGGTACCCACGGGGCAGATGGTGTTGCAGTAGGTTCGTCCGCCACGCCAGGCCAAAAGGGCAATGAGCCCTGCAGAGCCGAGCGCTACGGCAAAGGTGCCGATTCCTTTCATCCACACCTCAGTGCCGTAAAACAGGTAACTGTCGGCACGTTCGGCCAGATAAGCCAGTGCATTGTTGCCCCATGAATAAATCGGCGATAACAATTGGGCCACCATTCGTCCAAAAATGCCGTAGGGATCGAGCAGTGCTACCACCGAGCCTATGCCTGTAATAAAAGCCGTCACAAAGAGTACCAGTACGCCATAGCGCCATATTCTCCGTTCGGGGGAATACGCGAAGCGGTATTTCTTTGCCCTTCCTGCGATGCGCGATACCGCATCCTGAAACACGCCCGAAGGGCAGATGACCGAGCAATAAATACGGCCAAATACAAGCGTAAGCACAACCAATCCTATGATGATCGCCACATTGATTGCCAGCAGCGCAGGGAGGAACTGGATGTTGGCCATCCATCCGAAAAGCGAGTGTACGGTGCCCGTGAAATCAAGGAACAGTAGGGTCAACATAACCCCGAAGGTGACGGCAAGTGCCGTTCTTGTCTTTCTTAACACACCCATAATTATTTTGTTTGCAGTAGTTTGACTCGTTAATTTTTAAGCAGAAACGGCGTGTGCCCGCTTGCATGTGGGTTTCTCATTTTCCGTTTTTGTTGTATTCAGGAGGACCCGACACCTGATGCGCCACGTTCAATGCCAAAATAGTTTTTTTGAATGAACAAAACGCATGAACACTTGTTATTGTCAAGTTAAAATGTGCCGGAATCGGAAATGAAGACACCCCAACTTTCCACATCCCTTATCTGTCTTGTCATTATTTACAAAGCTGCTTAATCGTCCAGGTATTTTTGTTGCACATCTTACGGTTTTTTATACCCAAATTACGGATTTATCCATTTTTGGACCGGGGAATGATCCAGTTGCCGGATAGGGGATTTCTTTATCCGATAAACCATAAACGTTGGGATGACCTTCGGTTACCGGAAACTAAACCTCCGGGCCGGTTATTTTTTTCCATTCGCCCAAAAAACTTACTTTCGCATTTAATATTTATAGAACAACCATAACAGACATGAATCCGGTAAAAAGTTTTGTTCCCACATCGGCTTGGCTCTTGCGTATTTGCGTGTTGGTGCTTGTTTACCAAAAGTATTTCGATACGTTTCTGACCTTTTCCATGAAAGGGGTGTATTTCTTTTTTGCACTGTCGTTTGTGGTGTTTGCCGTCCTGCTGTTCATTGGAGGGTTCATCAACAAGCATTGGTTAAGCGTAATGTCCGGTTTTTTCATCTTCGGAATGTCGGCTTTTCTTTTGTTTTGGGGCGGGACCATCAACGCCGACAAGGTTTTTAACCATTTGTTGCTAATTGCTTTGGGATTCGTTTTTCTGGCACGGGGCAATGGCTGATCTTAAAATCCTTTGTCCTTAACACTTTTCTTTCAGTCTGTTAACCTTCGTTAAAAGTGGGGTTTTTAACAAACAACTTTGGGATATGGGCGTAATAATGTGCGTAGTTTTGACCCCAAATCCTGATTGATGACATGAGGTATCCTGCTGAAGGTTATATATTGCTGGTGTTTATGGTTCTTTTGGTCGATGGAGGTCTGTATTTGTTTCGAGACCGCTTTAGGGAAACATGGGAATTCCGCCTTCACAAGTTGGTTGCTTTTTTTTGGTACGTGGTGTCGCCGGCCATGTTTTTGACGGCTTTTACCGTGTTGTTTGTCATGTTGCCCAGTACGAAATTACCGGGCATGTATGCATGGTTTGGGTACGTCATCGTCTTTTTCCTTATGGTTTACGGTTTAAAGTTCTTTTGGCTTGCATGGAGTTCCGTTTGGGCCGTGGCGCACCAAAGGAACAAACGGAAAAAACAGATGGCTCCTCTGCCTGTCGAAAACGAAAAAGTACCCTATCCACGGCTTTCACGTCGTAAATTTTTAAGCCAGGTGGGTATTGTCATTGCCACTGCGCCCATGGCATCCGTTCTTTTTGGGGCGTTCAAGGGACGATACGATTTTTATACGCGTTACCGTAAGTTGTCGTTCCCAAACCTCCCCGTGTCGTTCGAACGGCTTCCGGATCGTGCAGATATCCGATGCGCATCTGGGGAGCTTTCAAGGTGATTTTGACGCATTGCAGGAAGTGGTACGCATCATCAACGGCCATCATCCCGATTTAATTGTGTTCACGGGCGATTTGGTCAATAATTTTCATCAGGAGGCCACAGGGTGGGAGAAGATATTCCGCGAATTGAAAGCGCCCATGGGGCTTTACTCCATTTTGGGGAACCACGATTACGGCTATTATTCGCGTTGGGATTCGGATGCCGAGCGGAACGACAATTTTTTGAAAATCGTAGAGGCAAACGGGCGTTTGGGTTTTACGCTTTTACGGAACGAACATGTGCTGTTACGCCGCAACGGTGAATCGATCGCTCTGGCCGGTGTGGAATACTGGGGCACAAGCGGGCATTTCCCCAATACGGGTAATCTGGCGCAAGCGTCGGAGGGAATTGGCGATGCAGGTTTTAAAGTCCTCCTTAGCCACGATCCCGACCATTGGGACGCCGAAGTGGCGGGCAAAACCGATTACGATTTGACTTTGGCGGGACATACGCACGGCATGCAGCTGGGCGTCGATTTCAAAGGGTTCACCTGGAGCCCGGCCAAATATAAGTTTAAGCGCTGGGACGGGTTGTACCGCCAAGGCAACCAATTCTTGTTTGTCAACCGTGGCCTGGGTACCCTGAGCATGCCCATAAGGGTGGGGATGAGCCCCGAGATTACCCTTATCGAACTGAGCCGTGGCCCCGTCGGTACCGAGCCGATGTAGTTTCTTTCCGTTCTCCCTTTATCTGCATCCTTTGCCGTTGGTTGCTGCCGGATGAAAGGTGATTCCACGGGCGTGCCTGTTACCTCCCATGTGTGTGCCGGGTTGTTTTCTGTCCGGGTTTACAACGCAGGCTCGAGGTAAGGGTTCCGGGCCGTACATGAAGGTCTCCCATAGACCGGGCAGGGAAGTAGAAAACCGGAATGTTCCGGTTTCATCTGCTGACACATCTCCGATGACAGTTTGTTACATTCACAGAAAGCATTTCTGCAGCGTGTTTAATAAAAAAGAGCAGATATGGTATGACCGGGCTTTCTCCCTAAAGTATTCTCTTGCTTTTACAATCCCTTGTATTTATAAATGTATCTTTACGATTGTTGCGGCCTGATTGTTTTGCATTAGAACCATGCCAGACAATTGACGGATGGCGAAAGATCCGGTTTGAAAAGCCGGATAAATTCCGGGCGAGGGGTTTCCGCAGGCATCCGTTTTTCAGGATTAGCAGTCCACATTAAGCCGCCGCCCGAAAGTATCTTTTACACATGAAACTCCCACGTTGCCCGGGACCGGCACACAGATCCGACCGGCCATGTGGTGGGCCATGAAATTCAAATTAAAAAAACAGATGAGACTCCGTTTTGTATGGATGCTTGTGTTCGCGAGCCTTTTGTCGAAAGCAGAAACTACCGTCAACGCAAGCTATTATTTTTCACGGATAGATAGTGAATCCGGTCTTTCGCAGATTAATGTAAAAACAATCCTGCAAGATAGTTATGGATTCATGTGGTTCGGTACCCGTAATCATTTGAACCGTTATGACGGTACCCGCATGAGGATTTTTGATTGTTACGATTCGGAATTGCGCCGGAGGAATAACAATATATCGGCATTGTATGAAGACAAGGACAGGCAGTTATGGGTAGGAACGGATAAAGGCATTTATGTGTTCGATCCAATAAGCGAGAGATTCTCTTTTTTTGGTAATGTGGCTGTCAACGGTGCGAAAATAACAGACTGGGTTTCATCGATCCAGGGTGATTTGGATGGCAATATATGGATCGTCATTCCCAACGAGGGGCTTTTTCGTTACCATGAACCAACAAAGAAGTTGTCCCATTATGTGATCGGCAACTTGCAAATGCCAAATCAGGGTGGGAACCCCCAATGCATGTGCATAGAAAGAAATGGGACGGTCTGGATCGGGACAAACGGTAACGGGGTGTATTCATACGATAAAAAAAATGATTCTTTCATTCAATATTGGGGCGATAAAAACGGAAGTTCCCTTAGGGGTGAGAATATTTACACCATGTGCGATTATGGGGACGAGCTTGTTTTGGGAATACACGAAGGCAGGCTTATGAAATTGAACAAGAGAAGGAATGTTCTTTCTGACGTGAAAGCTCCCGAGGTGCATTATAAAATAATCCGTTATGTCACATATTTGAATGATGAACTATGGGTGGGGACAGAAGCAGGGCTTTTTATAATCAATGAATTGAAAAACAGTGTTATCGAGCTTAGAGAAGATCCTATGTATGCTTACTCTTTGTCCGATAACATAGTGGAAAGCATTTATAAGGACAAGGAAAACGGCGTTTGGATAGGAACCCGGTTTGGCGGGGCTAACTATTTGGCAAGCAAGGGAATGGATTTTGAGTGTTATGTACCTTTGAGTAATTCGAAGAACTCGCTCGGAAGCAGGCGCTTGCGCGAAATAAGGGAAGATTCCAAAGGAAACATATGGATTGCTTCGGAAGATAAGGGGTTGAATATTCTTGATCCCCAAAAAGCGGAATTCAGAAAAATAGAGGAAAGGGGTGCCGATCGTTACAAAAACAGCAAGGTGTTGGGGTTGTACCTGGACGAGGAACAAGCGTGGGTCGGTTATTTTAAGAACGGAATGGATGTGATTCGTTTTCCTCGCTTTACAATAGAGCATTATTCAGGGAGCGATTTGAATCTGGACGAGGCTAGTGTCTATTCTATTTGTGAAGACAAGTTTGGGAAAATCTGGATCGGGAATGGCTGGGGGATTTTTGTAGGAAGCAAGAAAGATAAATATTTTAGGAGGATCGATAAATTTGGGTTAAGTTATGTGTACGACATAATGGAAGACTCCAAAGGTTATATCTGGATTGCCACAATGGGCAACGGGGTGTTTAGATACAATCAAACAACAGAGGAGTTGGTGCATTACCTAAATAGTGCCGAAGATAGTTTGTCGCTTAGTTCAAATTCTGTAAGCGATATTACGGAAACAACTTTGGGGGATATCTGGTTTGCGACAGACCGGGGGGGCATTTGCCGTTACAACAGGGAAACCGACGATTTCACGACGTTTTCCATCAAAGAGGGCTTGCCCGACGATGTCTCATATAAAATCATTGAAGACAAAGAGTATAATTTATGGTTTGGTACCAATAACGGGCTTGTAAAGTTTAACCCGCGAAGCAAAAAGATAAAAGTATTTTCAAAAAACAGCGGCCTTCCCATCAACCAGTTTAATTATAAATCGGCTCTGGCCGGTTCTGCCGGAAAGTTTTATTTTGGAGGACTGAATGGGTTGCTGGCTTTCAACCCATCCCATTTTGAGGAGAACAGGTTTATTCCGCCCGTGTATATAACACAGATGACGATCCATAATAGCGTGGTCGGTTTGAACGTGGAAAATTCCCCTTTGGAGAAATCAATGGTCCATACCAAAAAGATTACGTTGAATTACGATCAATCCAACATAGGGTTTGACTTTGTCGCCTTAAGCTTTGCCGCCCCCAAGGCCAATAAATATGCCTATATGATGGAGGGTATTGATAAAGACTGGATTTATGTGAATGCCAATCAGACTGTTTCGTATGCGAAGCTGCCTCCTGGCGACTATGTGTTTAAGGTGATGGGGAGTAACAACGATGAATATTGGAATAAAGAAGGGGCATCCGTTGAAATAGAGATTTTGCCTCCGTGGTGGCGATCGAAGGCAGCAAGGATTTTTTACGTCGTATTGTTCGCTTTCACGTTGTATCTGTATCTGGAGCGTTATCGCCGGAGGACCGAAAAAAGGCATGCCGAAATGCAACGTTTGTTCGAATCGGAGAAAGAGAAAGAGCTCTATAGTTCCAAAGTGGAATTTTTTACGAATATCGCCCACGAGATCAGAACGCCGGTCACATTGATCAACGGGCCGCTTGAATCAATGCTCGAAATAGACTTCAAGGACCCGGAAGTGGTGAGGAGCTTGAAGGTAATGAGCAAGAACACGAATGAATTGCTGGGACTGGTTAATCAATTGCTTGATTTCAGGAAAGTTGACAGCAATAAATTTCTTTTGACCGTACAAGCTTACAATGTAACGGATTTTTTGAAAGAAATATATTCACGTTTCGAACCTCTTGTTTCCCAACAAAATAAAACAATGAAGTTTCTGCTCCCTGAGAACGGGATTACTTTCCCTTTCGATAAGGAAGCCATGAGTAAGGTGATGAATAATCTGCTATCCAATGCTTTAAAATATTCCGAACGGTATATTGAAGTGGAATTGAAGGCAGACAACAACATTGTTTACATTAAGGTGAGGAATGACGGCGATTTGATCCCAATGGAACTGGGCGAAAAGATATTTGACCCGTTTTTCCAGAGAAATAAGCACCGCAACAATACCTCCAGTTCGGGGATCGGATTGTCATTGGCACGTTCGCTGGCCGAGTTGCACAACGGCCGTCTATACTACAACGAATACCAGCATTTGAATGAGTTTGTGATGGAGCTTCCCTTAACGCAAAAAGATGCGGGAATGACAGAGGAGGTGCCTGAAAAAGACTATCTGATCGCGGAAAACGAACTAAAGGGAGGCGAGCATGCCAAGATTATCTTGCTTGTCGAGGATAACAAAGAAATGCTCGATTTCATTGCCGAGAGGTTACAAAAACAGTTTGGGGTAGAGAAGGCGACGAATGGGATCGAGGCCATGAAGATTCTGGAAGACAGAAATGTGGATCTGGTGCTGACAGACATCATGATGCCCGAAATGGATGGTTTTCGAGCTTTGTAAGAATATAAAGGAAAACCTTGAGTACAGCCACATTCCGGTGGTCCTTGTCACGGCGAAGAACGATCTGCAAAGCAAAATCCACGGTCTGGAAATGGGTGCGGACGCGTATGTGGAAAAACCATTTTCGATGAACCACCTCATTACCCAGCTGACAACTTTGCTTAGCAACCGACGGCGTGAAAGGGAGGCTTTTATGCGCAAACCGTTCCTGCCCATCCAGAATATAGGGATGAGCAAGGCCGACGAGGAGTTCATCCAGAAAATAATCGGTATCGTTGAAGAAAACATCACTGATCCCGATTTTAGTGTCGAGCGTTTGGCCGAGAGAGTGTACATGAGCCGTTCGAACCTTCACCGGAAAATTAAAGCTTTAACAGAGCTGACATCGATTGATTTTATCCGCTTTATCCGTCTGAAAAAAGCGGCCGAGTTCATTCAAAGCGGCAAGTACAGAACGGGCGAGGTCTGTTACCTTGTGGGGATCAATTCTCCGTCGTATTTCATTAAACTGTTTCAAAAGCAGTTTGGCATGACGCCCAAAGAATTTGCAAAACAACAGCAATAGGAGATGCTGTAATAAAGTTATTGGACGGATGGCAGAAAAGAAAACTTGCCCCAAGCGGGGCGTAATCATTCACTACCAATTTCCCATTTTGAAAAGAGTGCCTGAGTGCCAAAGAAAAGTGCAAAAGGAAGAGAGCAGGAATAGCGGACCTCCCCCGTCCCCTCCGAAGGAGGGGTGCTGTTGCGTACAGTGCGGTTTCCGGTTCCCCTCCTTCGGAGGGGTTAGGGGAGGTCATGTCCATGAAAGTTGCTGATAACCAGATAAAAGTGCCAAAAATCGAAAGAAGCTGCTTCTTCATCTGGCTACTGGTAGCTTCAAACAGCAGATCTCCCCCGTGTCCCCTCCGAAAGAGGGGATAGGAGAGGTCAGATCAATGGCAATCACGAGTCATTTTGCAAAAACCTTCATATTGTTGACTTTCGCATTGTCCGTCATGCGCCTGATTCAAAATGTTTTTACGGCAATCAGATGTAATCAACAAAAGAGGTAACCTTCAATTGCTTTTCGAATTCTTGCTGAGGTAAGATCGTACGTACTTTTACCCTGATTTCTTGTCCCGGCAAAATATCGAAATAATTGTCTTCAAAAAAGTTGTCAGTTCCGTTGATCGACATTGCCACTGCACGGGCAAACTTATCCGACCGCAAGGTCACCTCGTAACCACCATCGACTGCTTTTATGTTTCTGTCGATTCTCACGGCGGGAAACTCAATTTCTTTCTGCGGGGTCAGAAAATAACGATTGGTATACGGGATCCCCGCATTGTCAGTAAACGTAGCAAGCAGTATTACTTCGTGCCGGGGCACATTGTCCAGCAATGTCCGGATAGCTGTCGAAAATATGTTTGTACTGGTATTGGCCGGGACTTTTACTGTTTTTCTCAGGTTGTTGACTTTTGTCCCGTCAAGTTTGATGATTTCGATATCCAGTGTTCCTTTTGTTTCTTTTAGGCGATCCGATATGATGTAAACGTCAAGATTCCCGTTTTTCGCGATGGGAGAGACCAGTATGTCCCTGTAAACTTTTTTTGCGTAATAGTGCTGTGCTTTCCATCTTCCGTAATAATCGCGGCTCGACCATGAAGCCACAGGCCAGCAATCGTTGTGTTGCCAGAACAGAGTCCCCATGCAGTAAGGCATATCCCTGCGGTGTGCTTCTATGGCCACTTTGACGGCATCGCCCTGCAACACCTGGCTCATGTATAAAAAACCTTCAAAATCTTTTGGTTCCTTATATTCGTTGACCAGATATTCGCGGATGCGCAGGTTGGCATAATTACCGGCCCGCTGGTGCGCCATCATCACTTCCGAAGTAATGTTCCAGTCGTCCGGATCGGGGGCAAATAGTTTTACCGATTCAAATTCGGGAAACGACTGGAAGCCATATTCGCTGAAAAAGCGGCTTCGTATCTCGTTGAATTTGGATGTCGGTTCTTTGCCGTGCCATACGCCCCAGTAATGGCGGTCGTTGTTCACATCGTCGTTGGTGCCCGTGTTGTAAGGCGACGATGGCCAGTAGAACTTTTCCGGGTCGTATTCGTTCACTACATCGGGCAACGTCTTGTGGAACAAATCGGTATACTGTTTCCAGACCAGGTCTTCGTAACCCTGCTGGGCATAAAATTCTTTCCAGCCCCATGAGATCCAGAATTCATGTGTTTCGTTATTGCCGCACCACAACGCAATGGAAGGATGGTTACGGAGACGTTTCACATTGTCAATGGCTTCCTGGCGGATGTTTTCAAGGAATTCGCCTTCCGAGGGATACAAGCTGCATGCGAACATGAAATCCTGCCACACCATGATGCCATATTTGTCGCATAATTCGTAAAAGATATCGTTCTCATAAATGCCGCCGCCCCATACACGTAGCATGTTCATGTTGGCATTCACGGCATCTAGGACGGTTTGTTCATACTTTTGGGCCGTTACGCGTGGCAGGAAATTGTCCGAAGGGATATAATTTGCGCCTTTGGCAAAAACGGGCACACCGTTCAGTTCGAAATAGAACCGGGTGCCGTATTGGTCGGGCTTGTTGATCACTTTCAGCGACCGGATCCCGGTGGTGCTAAGTTGATTGTCAGCCATATTTCCCCCTATGGTGACCTCCGTGTTGAAAGTATATAAGTTTGCTTTGCCCAGACCGTTGCACCACCATAACCTGGGACTTGAAATGGCAAAGCTCACGGGGACCGTGTTAAGCCCCTTTTTCAGGTTGGCAGTGACCGTCCCGTATATTTTTCCGGTCGCATTGTCTTTCACCGATATTTTTGCTCCTGTCACATCATCATCAGCGGCCACCTCAACCTGTGCGGCAATGGTCGCTTTTTGGGCATTCACTTCTTTTTGACGGATGAAAACATTTTCAATGCGCAAATCGTTCCAGGCCTCCAGTACCACCGGTCGCCAAATGCCCGATGTGACGAAACGCGGGCCCCAGTCCCATCCGTAATGATAACCTGCCTTGCGGGCGAAAATGCTGACACGTTTGTCAAAGATTCCCCCGTTCTCTGCCTGGTCGGGACCTGTCCTGTATTGGAAAGGAAGCGCATCGAATTTGGGGATGTCAATTTTTATCGGGGAATGGAAATAAATGTGCAGTTGGTTTTGTTCGGGTTTTAGTTTCCCTTTTACGTCCACTTTCCATTCGCGGAACATGTTGTTGGCTTCCAGTATCCGTTCCCCGTTCAGGTAAACGTCGGCATACGTATCCAGTCCGTAAAAATGAAGCAGAATGTGGTTCATTTCTGCGGTTTCGTTGTCCACATCGAAATAGGTTTCGTATATCCAGTCCTCTTTATCTATCCATTGCTGCCCGCGCTCGTTCAGCTTAAAAAAGGGATCGTCAATGATCTTGTTGGCCAGCAGGTCGGTGTGTACCACTCCGGGAACGGTTGCCGGATACCAGTTGGTAAGTCTTGCCTGGCGGAATTTCCAGCCCGAACCGATCTCTTTCCGGAGGACGTTGGCCGAACCCAGTGTAAAGGTGAACAGGATTAAAATAGCTGTTGTAACTGCGTGTTTGACTTTTGGTTGCATATTGATTTGGTATTGATTTGTTTTGATTTTCTTGCTTTTGCACTCTTGTACTTTTCTCAGAGATGACCTCCTCCTGATCCCACCGAAGAAGGAGAGAACCGGAAGCCATGCTGCACGCAACGGCATCTCTCTTTCGGAAGGGGCGGGGAAGTCTGGCCTGCCTATCGGCCTTTGTTTGTGCACGAGAAGAAGAAAACTTACCTACGTACGTAAATTTATTTTTCCATGTATGTAGATAAACCTCCTCCCGTGCACAAGCATTATCCGTTGCTTTGGGGCAACTTTGAAGTCCCCTTCGGACGTAGTTGGCAATGTATTTATTTAACGTGATCTGCTTCATGTCGGGGGGGAATATGGCTTTGTGTGTTTTGTGCCTTTCCTGGCTGCGCCAGGCGCTAAAACGGTTACCTGGTGCACCAATCGACGCAGTCGATTGGTGGGAAATCCCACTTTTAAACAGCTTTCTTTTTCATTGTCGTACGAATCCTTTCTACATTAATTTCCTGACCACAATGCCGTTAAGTACCGCTTGTCCTTGTTGGGCCGGGAACATGATTTCAATGCCTTTTTCGTCGTTGACCGTTATCTCGAACCGTCTGGAGACAGCAGTGTACCTGCCGTATTCTTTTCGCAGGTTTAAATTTTTCCACACCTTGTTCCCGTTGATCTGTACGTCAAAAATGCTTTCAACGGAGCTGTTGTCCAGATCGGCAAATAGCAGGGTTACTTCGTATGCCCCTTTGGGAACGTCAAACTGGTAACTGGGGTTTATTAATTGTGTCTGGTAAACCGGTTCGTTTAATGTCCCCCATATGTTGTCGACCGCGCCTAAAATGCCTCTTTTTTCATCACGTACATACCTTTTCCCTCCGGTATAGCCATAACTTCCCTTTTCGTATGGTTTATCGGGCATCCACAGGTAATTGTTCTGCTTGTCATCGATGAAATAGCAGTTCGACCCGACGTTCACCGCAATTTCATCAAAAGGTAAATTGTCGCTTTTCAAGTCTCGGGGTATCAACTTAAAATGAACCTTGTGGAAATCGGTTATTTGCTGTGCTCCTTTTTCGGCACGGAGCTCCAGCAGGTTTTCTCCGTTAACAAACGGCACATCCCACGATGCCACAAAATCGCTGATCTTTTTCTTTCCTAACGATTGGTTGTTAAGGAACAACTCTGCTTCCCCCGTATTGGCATACACTTCAACGGGCTGGAAACATATTCCGGAATTGCCCGAGGATTCTATTCCCGTACGGTTTTCCCACAATTTGGATCCGATGTTGGCCACCGCATATTTGCTCCATGCTGCCTGGAAAAAATAGTAGGAATCTTTCTTCTGACGGTTCAATGTCACCAACCCTTTGTTGTTGATGTGCGGTTGGACTTCCCTTCGTCCCTCAGAGTAAAAATCATTGAAGTTCCAGGCCGTTCCTCCCGCAATGAAAGGGTATCGGGCAATTGCTTTCTGGTAAACTTTGTTGAATTTCAACTGGTACTCAATGGAATGGTCCCAGGGAAGAGGATCGAAGGAACGGATACGCGCATCGGCACCGGCGCCGAATTCTGAAATAAACCAGGAGGCGGCAGGATTGATTTCGGGCATGCTTTCGAGGTATGCAAAAATGTCATTGATTTCAGATTCGTACCAACCCAGGTACAGATTGTAGCCAATCACACCGGCCTGATGGTAGTTTCTTTTGTAATGGTCGGCGACACCCGAATTGTGCACGATCATTGAATACCTTGTGGGATCTTCTCCTTTGATGTGCTCGTTCAGTTTTTTGTAGAACCCGGCAAGATCGATGCTGTAAGTTTCATAGTCTTCATCTTTTAAATATGGGGGACGCGACAGGGCGCTTTCGTTGCTTTGGTTCCAGGCTACGATGCAGGGATGGTTGAAATCCCTGCGGATCATCTCGCTGATTTGTCTTTTGGTGGATTCCAGATATGTGTCGGTCCGCGTAATGTAATTGATCACGGGAATCTCTTCGAAGCAGATGAACCCGTAACGGTCGGCCATTTCCAGTACGGAAGGATCGTGGGGATAATGCGATATGCGGAAGCAGTTGATGCCCAAATCCTTCATCAGCTTTAGGTCATGGCGGTGCATGTCGTCGGTCAGGGCATTCCCGTACCCGATATAATCCTGGTGACGGTTGGTGCCCATTAGTTTTAAATGCTTTCCGTTAAGAAAAAAACCTTCCTGTGGGTCAAAACGAAACCAGCGAAATCCCAATGGGTTTTCAACCCGGTCTGCAATTTTTCCTGATCTGTCCCTGATTTCGGAAACAACCGTATAAAGGTATGGCGAGTCGGGCGACCACAAGTGAGGGGTGCTGATCTTTATCTCCTTTGATATGAACGATTTTTGTTCAAGGTGGTTCAGCATCACATTTTGGCTTACGGCAGCAACGGCATTTCTTTTTGCGTCCAGAATCGTGTGTGAGATAGTGAACGTCCCTTTTTTATTCTTGTTAACGATGTCGGCACGAACGATCACCGTGCCCGATTGCTCCGATACCTCGGGCGTTTGGATAAAGACACCTGTGCCCTGGTTCTGAAGATCGAAATGTGTGGCGTTGGCCTCAATCAGGTACACATCGCGATAGATGCCTCCGTAGAAGACAAAATCTGCCGACAAGGGGGCGACATCCGGATGATGGGAATTGTCCAGCTTAACCGCAATTTGGTTGATGGTGTCGGGAACCAGCAGTTCCGTCACGTCAAACGAAAAAGGCGTATAGCCCCCCGCGTGTTTTTCGCCGGCCGGTTTTCCGTTGACAAAAACTTCGCACACCTGGTTGGCCGCATCAAACCATAAAAATGTACGGCGGTCTTTGGGAATACTCCCTATGCGGAGTGATTTGCGATACCAACCGGTGCCCCGGTACCAGCCATAGGCTTCGTCCTCGATGTCCCCAATGTTCCATGAATGCGGCAGATACACAGTTTCCCACGACGCATCGTCAAAACCTGCTTCAAAGGCATTTTTTACGTCTTCTTTACAGAACTTCCAGTGTTCGTTTATGGTCTGCCTGTTTCTTGTTTGACCCAAAGAAATACATGGTAAAGCAAGCAATAAAGCCAAAGCAATACATTTCATTTTGTTTGATGTTTTAAATACAACGCCAACAAATGTATCGACTTTGAAAAGTTCTGTTTTTTACAGATTTGGCAAAAAATAAAACAAATGTTGCAATGTGTTAGTTTTTGTAGCGTTTACGGTACTCTTTAGGGGTTATTTCCATTTCCAGTTTAAAAACCTTCGAAAAATGGAATGCATCATAGTAGCCTAGCCGGAATGCAATTTCCTTAAATTTTAAGTCGGAAAACTGAAGATAGGAGCAAGCTCGCTGGATTTTCAGCTGATTGAGGTAATCCATTGGCGGATAGGATGTTTTTTCTTTGAACAATGTGCCGAAGCGCGAACCGGAATAACCCACATGGTCGGCAATGTCTTTCAGTGTGATTTTCTCTTCGAGATTGTCTTTCATGAACAGGATTGCTTTTTGAACGGCATCTGTTTCCTTTATTTTGTTTACTTCCCGGTACTGGTCGATGTATTTGACGGAAGCCAGAAAAAACATTAGGCAGAAACTTACATACTCAAGATTCTCCGGGCTATATCCTTTTTCCAGGTTTTGGTACATCTCTTCAAATAACACAAAACGGTCACCGTAACGGCTTTGGTCCGATTCTGGAAAATTTATCGGCCGCCCGATGATGGAAGAAAACATGCCAACGTGCTCGCCTTTAAAATGAAACCAGTAAATGCTCCATGGGGAGGTGGCGGATGAACCGTATGCATGGGCTTCCTGGGCCGGAAATATAAAGGCCTGGTCCTTTTTGAGCTCGTATTTTTCTTCGTTATGCCGGAGCCAGCCGCTTCCCGCTTCGCAATAAATAAAGATGTATTCCGCAGTTCCCCTGGGGCGTTCCCGGAAGTGGAACCTGGCCCTTGGATAGTAACCGATGTGGGTGATGTACATTTGCCGGGTAATTGCGTTTTTTGCCTGATAATGTCTTATATTATAGGGTGTGACAATGGCCTTTTCCCCTCTAAAACCTTCTGCTATTTTTTCCATAACCGGCATTGGACTTGAGTGATGTTAATGAATGGACGATTCAGGGCAATTGTAGTTGAATTTTACATGTTTTCAAAGCGATTGTGTATTTTTCACAGGCGCCGCCATTCTATTTTTGACCTATCCAAAGACAATCTAAACGAAGTGTTATGTCAAAAACAACATCTTATTTGCTTCTCATCTCTGTGGTTTCTGCCATGGGAGGGCTCCTTTTCGGCTACGACTGGGTCGTTATCGGCGGGGCCAAACCCTTCTACGAAGTTTTTTTCAACATCACAAATTCTCCTGCCATGCAGGGCTGGGTAATGGGAAGTGCCATTCTGGGCTGCCTGCTGGGAGTAATGGTTTCGGGCAGTTTATCGGACCGATATGGCCGTAAACCCCTAATGACCTGCGCTTCGGTCCTTTTCATTGCATCGGCTGTCGGGACTGGGGCCGTAAACGATATCGACTGGTTTGTTTTTTACCGGATTGTAGGGGGAATAGGCATTGGGATCGCGTCCAACCTTTCGCCCATGTATATTGCCGAGGTTTCGCCGGGCAATGTGCGCGGAAAGTTTGTCTCCATTAATCAGCTGACCGTGGTCGTAGGCATACTGGCCGCACAGATCACCAACTGGCTGATTGCCGACCCTGTGGTGGCGAACGAAAACATTTTGGCATCATGGAACGGGCAAATGGGGTGGCGATGGATGTTTTGGGCTGCGGTGGTTCCTGCATCCCTGTTTTTTGTCCTGATCTTTTTCATCCCGGAAAGTCCCCGCTGGCTTGCCATGCAGGGACTGCAGGATAAGTCATCTTCCATCCTGTCGAAAATAGGAGGTAAAGAGTATGCTTTGGAGGAGATGAAAGGCATACAGGCTGCTATTTATGGTACGACGGCCAAAACAAGCTTCAGGATGCTTTTCAGGGGAAAAATACCCAAGATACTGCTGATCGGGATTGTGGTTGCGGTTTTTCAGCAATGGTGCGGGATCAACGTCATATTCAACTATGCACAGGAAGTTTTTACTGCGGCCGGATACGGTGTTTCCGACATCCTTTTCAATATTGTGGTGACCGGTGTCACTAACGTGATATTCACCTTTGTGGGCATGTACACAGTAGATAAGCTTGGCCGCCGCGGTCTGCTCATATTTGGTTCAACCGGTTTGGCCGCCATTTATGCTGTTATGGGGGCCTGCTATTATTTCCAGATCACGGGTATTGCCGTGTTGGTGCTGGTGGTGGCTGCCATCGCCTGTTACGCCATGACACTGGCACCTGTGGCATGGGTCGTTATTTCCGAAATCTTCCCGAACAAAATAAGGGGAATGGCCATGGCGGTAGCCACGTTTTCGCTATGGGCGGCCTGCTTTGTGCTCACCTACTCATTCCCGTTGTTGAATAACGGACTGGGTGCTTACGGTACTTTCTGGCTGTATGGGATCATCTGTTTGCTGGGGCTTTGGTTCATTGTGAGGTATTTGCCCGAAACAAAAGGTAAAACATTGGAAGAGATCGAAGAAGAGTTGACAAAATAAGTTTGGTTCCTCTAAGCGAAAGCGGAAGGTCCGGCAATTGGGTGGAACACAGAACAGAGGGGATGATCCATTATTGTCGGGTCTTCAGGCTCCTTTTTTTAAGACATGTTTTATTTCTAAACATTATGGAAAAGATAACTGAATATCTGATTCGTCCGACAGTGAACGAATCAGGAGTGGTACGTGCATGGGAGGAAGAGATTTTACTTCCTACCTATCCGATCGGTGAAGAAGAAAAGAATCCGATCTTTCTGGAAAAACGGGTTTACCAAGGCAGTTCGGGCATTGTTTACCCTTATCCCGTGGTTGAAAAAATAGACGATGAAAAAATAGACAAACCTTACCGGGCGTTTTTCATCGAAAACGAATACCTGAAAATCATGGTGCTGCCCGAGTTGGGCGGTCGTGTCCACATGGCCTACGACAAAGTGAAGAAGCGCCATTTTGTATATTATAATCAAGTGGTGAAGCCGGCACTGGTGGGACTTACCGGTCCCTGGATTTCGGGCGGCATCGAATTCAACTGGCCCCAGCACCACCGTCCCAGCACCTTTTTGCCGACCGACTGCTCCATTGAAGAAAATGCGGACGGAAGCAAAACCATCTGGTGCAACGAAGTGGAGCGCATGTTCCGTACCAAGGGGATGCAGGGCTTTACGTTGCATCCCGGAAAGGCCTACCTGGAAATTAAAGTGCAGGTGTACAACCGTACGCCTTTCCCGCAGACATTTCTCTGGTGGGCCAATCCGGCCGTGGTGGTGAACGACGGCTACAAATCGGTATTTCCGCCCGATGTGCACGCGGTTTTCGATCATGGGAAACGGGATGTTTCTACGTTCCCCATTGCCACCGGGGTTTATTACAAGCAGGATTATTCGGCAGGGGTGGATATCTCCAAATATAAAAATATCCCGGTGCCCACTTCATACATGGCCATTAAGTCGAAATACGACTTTGTGGGCGGTTATGAAGATGATGCACGGGCCGGCCTCCTGCATGTGGCCAACCATCACGTTTCGCCCGGTAAAAAACAATGGACATGGGGTTGCGGCGATTTCGGGGTGGCCTGGGACCGGAACCTGACCGACGAAGACGGGCCGTACATTGAACTGATGACCGGCGTGTATGCCGATAACCAGCCGGATTTTACATGGCTGCAACCTTACGAGGAAAAATCATGGGTGCAGTATTTCATGCCCTATGCCGAAGTGGGCTATGTGAAGAACGCCACCAGGGATGCAATCGTCAGTGTGGAGACGGGCAACGGGAGCACCGGCATTATACTCTACACCACCGGTGCGTTCGGCAACCTCAGGGTTATTCTGAAAAATAAAGAAGGGAAGGTTTTCCTGGAAGAGAATATTGACATTTCACCTGCACAACCTTACCGGAAAGAGGTGGAAACCGGCGATGAAAAGCCGGAAGCTATCCGGTTCGAGCTGAGAACCGCCGATGACCGTTTGCTGCTTGCATACCAGGCCGAAAAGCCGGACATAAAGCCTGTTCCCGAGCCGGCATGTGCCGCAAAGGCGCCGGAAGATATTGCGGCAACGGAGCAGTTGTACCTGACAGGGCTGCACCTGGAACAATACCGTCATGCCACTTATAATCCACTTGATTATTATAATGAAGCGCTAAAGCGCGAACCCGGCGACGTACGCTGCAACAATGCCGTGGGACTGTTACTTATGCGCCGCGGGCAGTTCACCAAAGCAGAGCCGTACTTTCGCACGGCGGTGGAAACGCTCACCGAACGAAATCCGAACCCGTACGATGGGGAGCCTTATTACAATCTTGGCTGGAGCCTGAAAATGCAGGGAAAATATGACGAGGCGTACGAGGCATTCTTTAAATCGGCGTGGAACGCCGCCTGGAAGGATCCGGCCTATCTGGCGGTGGCGCAGATTGACGGCATGAGGCAGCATTGGGACGAGGCGCTGGACAACGTGAACCGCAGTCTGGTGCGGAACTGGCACAACCACAAGGCCCGCCATCTGAAAGCTGCCATATTGAGAAAGCTGGGGAAAAAGGAGGAGGCACTGGAATGGATCCTCGGGTCACTGGAAATTGACCGCTTTAACATGGGATGCCGTTTTGAACAGTACTTGTTGACGGGTGATGCTGCCGTTTTGCAGGAGATGTGTACGCTTACACGCGGTTCCGCACACGATTTCATTGAATATGCGCTCGACTGTGCCGCGGCCGGATGTTATGACGAAGCCGGCCGGCTGTTAAAAGAATATATTGGACTGGCCAAATCAAAAGGGGTACCGGAAAAGGCGATCTACCCGGTGGTATATTATGCGTTGGGTTATTTTGCTTCGCAAAAGGGCAACCGCGGGGCGGCAAAGGCATATTATACGGAAGCGGCGCAGCAAAGTCCCGAAAAGTGTTTCCCTAACAGGATAGAAGAGGTGAATATTTTGCAGGAAGCGATGAGGTATAACCCTTCGGATGCCAAAGCGCCTTATTACCTGGGCAATTTCTGGTACGGCGCACGCCAGTACGACGATGCGATTGTCTGTTGGGAACAATCGGCGGCCATTGACGACACGTTTCCTACCGTCCTGCGCAACTTATCGCTGGCGTATTACAACAAGCGGAGCGATAAGGCAAAAGCGCTGCAACTGCTTGAGAAAGCATTTGTCTGCGATACGGCCGACGCCCGTATACTAATGGAGCTTGACCAGCTTTATAAAAAACTGGGCCGGTCACATGCAGAACGCCTGGCATTTCTTGAAAAACATCTGTCTCTGGTGGAACAACGCGACGATCTTTGCATTGAGCGCATTACGCTTTGTAACCAGTTGGGCGACTATGACAAGGCCAGGGAACTGATCGCAGGCCGCAAGTTCCATCCGTGGGAAGGCGGCGAGGGGAAAGTCACCGGCCAATATGTGTTGTGCCGCGTTGAACTGGCTAAAAGAGCCATCGAAGATAAGCAATATGCCGGAGCATTGCAGTTGCTGGAAGAGACGGAAGCTTACCCTCACAACCTGGGTGAAGGCAAGTTGGCCAATGCGGAAGAAAACGACATCCATTATTACAAAGGACTGGCGTACCAGGGACTGGGTGACATGGAAAACGCCCGGGACTGTTTCATGCTGGCAACGCAAGGCTCGGACGAGCCCCAACAGGCCTTCTTTTACAACGACCAGCAGCCTGATAAGATCTATTACCAGGGATTGGCCTGGCGCGCTTTGGGGCATGAAGACAAGGCCCGGAGCCGTTTCAACAAATTGATTGCGCATGGAAGGAAACATCTTTTCGACACCTGTAAGATCGATTATTTCGCGGTTTCATTGCCCGATCTGGCTATCTGGGACGATGACCTGAACGTGCGCAACCGGATACACTGTTACTATGTGATGGGACTCGGGCATTTGGGACTGGGAGAGAAAAAAGAGGCAACAGACTTTTTGTCGAAACTCGAGCTACTGGATATTAACCACCAGGGCGGACAGATTCATCTTCGGGAAGCCCGGAAAGGATACATGTAATTTCGTATATCCACCATTCAGGCTTATCATCAAAGTCCGGGTTCCACACAAGTGAAACCCGGACTTTTTTAGTTCCTGGCTTTACAATTGTCGGGAGAGGGGATGACTGAATGAGAGGGGAGTTCATTCTACGCCTGATGTTCATTGCACATTATTTTACGGCTGATCTTTTCTCCGCATTCTCTCATTAGTCGCAAAGCGACCTTCTTCTTTATGCTTTGGGTATTTGAGGCTTTGCTTGGCAATATGCAGACCTTCTGTTGTTTTGTGAATGTACTACGTGGCTCCAAAGTCCTTGTCTGTTTTTTTGAAGGCTGTTTCCTCACATACTTTCCCTAAAACCTGGTGATCCGATGAAAATCAGATGACGACACTGTCCGGCAGGCTTTTGATTGTCAGACTCCCCTTTTTAATCGGTATGGGAAGACCTACCCGAACGAACGTCCGCTCAGATGAATTTCGTCCAGAGGGACGTTTGGACGTGCGCTAGAAAGCTATCTGTGAACAAAAATTTCCGGTACGGAGTGCAAAAGATTCTTTCTTCGTGTGAAATCTTCCGCAGAATTCCTTTTCGTTTAAATGTGTTTGCCCTGTTGATAGTCCCGTGTCTGTTGATTATTCCGGATTTTTCGATGAAAGTGGCGGAATAATGATCCTTTCATAGCAAAATGACCTTCCGGAAGTCCTGAAAAGCGAGTGATTTCTACATCTCTGCTATTTATTGACAAGTTTGTATGTAGTTTTTAAAGGTTCTGGAGAATACTTTTGGAGTAGTAAAAGCAATTCATTTTTTACATACAAATTATTAAAGTGAGATTTATATTATGAAAAAAATCAAATCAATTGTTTTATATTCTTTGATACTATTTTGCTTTTCAGTGAAAGCAGTGGAATATATTCCGATAACAACGAATAATACATGCCTTTTACTAAAAATAAATGAAAAAAGCAGATTGGAGCAAGTTTATTTTGGCAATAAAATAAAAAATATCGATGAAATAAAATTGATGGACAAGGAGTCGTTTATTGCCTATTCTACGTTTGGGACCAACCACGTGTTTGAGGCTGCTTTGAGAGCGGTTCAGGCCGATGGCAACACTTCTACCGAATTGGGATACCTGTCTTCCTCAGTTACAAAAGTCGACCGCAATGTGGTCCATACCACAATTGAAATGAAGGACGAATACTACGATCTTTTTGTGACCATCCATTACAAAGCTTACCAGGAGGAAGATATTCTGGAGCAATGGGTTGAGATAAGAAACGGGCAAAAGAAGAATATTCGTCTCACCAATTTTGCGTCGTCCGACCTGTCGTTCAATGCCCCGGCCTATTATGTCAGCCATTTTCACGGCGACTGGGCAAACGAGATGAACATCGCGGAACAAAGGCTTACCGAGGGCATTAAAATTGTTGATTCAAAGTTGGGGGTACGTACCAACCAGTTTACCCATCCTTGTTTCATCCTTTCCTTGGACGGGCCGGCTTCCGAGACTTCGGGCGAAATTATCGGCGGCACATTGGCGTGGCCGGGAAATTTTCAGTTTTGCTTTGAGGTGGACAACAATAACAGGTTACGGGTGATTTCCGGGGCAAATCCATATGCTTCGGAATACATCCTGGGGAAAGGCGAAACATTTAAAACGCCATCGTTCCTGTTCACGCACAGCAATGAAGGTACGGGAAAGATGACCCGCAATTTCCACCGGTGGGCAAGGACATACGGCATCAAAAACGGAGATAAGGAAAGGAGCGTCCTGCTGAACAACTGGGAAGCAACTTATTTTGATTTTGATGAGGCCAAGCTGACCCGGATCATTGACGATGCGGCAAAGATGGGGTTCGAGCTTTTCCTGCTCGACGACGGCTGGTTCGGCAGCAAATATCCGCGCAACAACGACAATGCGGGCCTGGGCGACTGGCAGACCAATGCGGAGAAATTACCCAACGGCATTCCTTACCTGATACAGGAGTGTAAAAAGAGGAACATCAAATTCGGAATATGGGTGGAACCGGAAATGGTGAATCCCCAAAGCGAATTGTACGAAAAGCATCCCGATTGGGTGATTGCGCAGCCTCACCGGGAAAGGACCGAGCAGCGTAACCAGCTGATCCTGGATTTAAGCAATCCTAAAGTGCAGGAGTTCGTGTACAATACGGTCGATCGCATCCTGCAGCAAAATCCAGGTATCGGATATGTAAAATGGGATTGCAACCGTTACGTGTTCAATCCAGGCTCGTCATATTTGCCGGCCGATAAACAAACCCACCTGTTTTTCGACTATTCGAAAAACCTGATGCAGGTTATGGAAAAAATAAGCAAAAAATATCCCGATGTCACTTTCATGGCTTGCTCGGGTGGCGGCGGACGTATCGATTACGGATCAATGCAGTATTTCGACGAATATTGGATCAGTGATAACAATGATCCTATCCAGCGCATTTTTACCCAGTGGGGATCGCAGTATTTCTTTCCGGCCATTGGGCTTGCAAGCCATGTTTCGGCCTCCCCAAACCATATCTCAGGCCGTGGCACGCCGTTGAAATGCCGTTTCGACATTGCCATGGCGGCCAAACTGGGAATGGACCTGCAGCCTTCCCAAATGACGGAAAAGGAATATGAATTTTCGAAAAATGCCATCCAGACTTACAAAGAAATACGCCGTACAATCCTGATGGGCGATCTTTACCGCATCCTTTCGCCGTACAAGCAGAACCGTACCGTGTTCATGTACGTGAACCAAGATAAAAACGAAGCAGTGGTTTTCAACTTTCTGGTAAGGAAGGAAGTATACCCGAAGCCCCCCACCATTGTGTTACAGGGACTTGATCCGGATAAAAAGTACACGTTGAAGGAGATCAATAAAAATCCGGATGATTGGTCCCGTTTCTCCAAATACGAAGGAAAAACGTTCAGCGGGGAATACCTGATGAACGTGGGGTTGAATTTTGCCATGTACAACGAATTCGAAAGTTTGGTCATACAACTCAATGAAATCAAATGAAAAAAATACATGTCGATATGTTAAAATGCCTGTATGCCAGGCTTATTGGTTGTGCGTTTGTTGTTCTGCTTTCGTCGTGCAACACAGATCGAAAGGTAGAAGTGGTTTCTCCCGATTCCCACTTGAAAATGGTGCTGGCCACACGCGACTCCCTTGTGTATAGCGTGTCCTACAAAGGGAAAGAGATCATAAGACCATCTTCGGTTGGTCTGGTACTTTCCGATAGGTTTTTGGGAAAGAATCCGAAAATAAAAGACATCCAAACGCGCAACGTGAATGAAACCATTGTGCCTTTGTACGGAAAATCTGAAACACTAGAGGATAAATTCAACGAAACATGCGTCGTATTTGAGGATGGGTATTCATTGGTGTTGCGGGCGTACAATGAAGGAGTGGCTTATCGTTTCGTGACCAACCAGGGAAACGACATGGTGGTGACGGATGAAAAAATGGAGCTTAACCTCGCCGAAAACCCTACGGTACAGTACCCCGAAACGGATAGTTGGACTTCATGGGAATTGTCGTACATCGAATATGAGACAGCCTCTTCTATTTTGGAGGGCAAGAGAGCCATCACGCCGGTATTGTTTTCTTATCCCGATGGGGTTAGATTGGTCGTCGCGGAATCCGATGTGCTGGATTATCCCGGAATGTATCTCCAAAAAGGCGAATCCGGATTTCATGCGGCATTCGCCCAATATCCCGACAGCATAGCACTGGGTAGCTGGGGCAATTTTGTGTCGGTGGTGCAACGGACCAGGGGGTACATTGCCAAAACAGAAGGGAAACGTGCGTTTCCGTGGCGGGTATTTATTCTTACCGATGACGACAAAGCATTGTTGACCAACCAAATCATCTATAAGTTGGCCGAACCGTCACGTCTCGAAGATGTTTCGTGGATAAAGCCAGGTAAAGCCGCCTGGGAATGGTGGCACGATGCCATGTTGCCCGGGGCAGATATCCCTTCGGGGATGCCGAACCGCAACACGGAATTGTATAAGTTTTACATTGATTTTGCGGCCCAAAGCCATCTTGAGTATTTAATGGTCGATGCCGGTTGGTCTGACATTTTTGATCTGTCGAAAATAAATCCCAAAGTGGACATCCGGGAAATCATTGATTACGGAAAATCGAAAAACGTAGGTGTCTTTCTATGGTGTGTGGCCATGGCGCTTACCCCGGAAACAGCCGATAGATACATGGAGATGGTCCACAATTGGGGGGCCGTGGGATTGAAAGTGGACTTTTTTGACCGCGATGACCAGTTGGCCATGGATTGGTATGAGATGATCGCCGAAAAAGCGGCGAAGTACCGGCTGATGATCGATTATCATGGTTGCGGCAAGCCTACGGGTTTGCAGCGAACCTATCCAAATATAGTGAACTTTGAAGCGGTGCGTGGTGCCGAGTGTTCCAAATGGGACCTGACGGCCAATCCCAAACACCATTTGGTATTTCCTTTTACACGCATGCTTTGCGGAAGCCTTGACTACACTCCCGGATCCATGCGAAACAGAACGCAGAATACGTTCCGCCCCATTGACCCCGGATTGCCCCTGACACAAGGAACACGGTGCCACGAACTGGCCATGTACGTGGTTTACGACCAATATCTTGCCATGCTTTGCGATTCTCCAATGGAGTACCGTAAGTATCCCGATATTATGAAATTTTTATCTGATGTGCCTGTCACTTTTGATGAAACAAGAGTGCTGGATGCCAGGGTCGGCGAATATGCTCTAACGGCTAAGCGCAAAGGCGAAAATTGGTATGTGGGCGGTATGACCGATTGGACGGCACGTGAACTGACGGTTGATTTTTCATTCCTGCCCGCGGGCAATGAATATACGGCGGACGTGTACAGGGATGGAGATGCCAACTTATATGCTGACCGTTATATCTATGAAACGCAGGGAATAAGTTCCGGTTCGAGGCTCACCATCCCGCTTGCCGCAGGAGGCGGATTTGTGGTGTCTGTTAAGAAAAACCATTGACTTTCATGGCGATACAAGTGCAGGAGGTAATTCTGCAAATAGTATATTTCAACATTTGTGGTATTAATTGACAAGTTTGTGCCTGTTACATTCAGACGACGCCATGTAGTTTTGTAAGAGAGACGAGGGCAAAGGTCTCCTTATAGGGAAGGGCAATTATAATGTGTTGAAGTTTAACGTTTCATGCGTTTGGTATTTACCGGCACAAGAATCTTCTTCAGGAAGAGGCAAGCTCTCTCAAATAGTGTTCATTGCCACGTGTGGGCATGCATTAAGATTGCAATCATTTATTTTTCGGAATATCAGTTTTTTTAATCTAATTATTGTTATTTATGAGAAAAACACAATTTCTTGTTTTGTCATTGTTAATGTTTATTTGCTTACCTGTGTGGGCACAAAACATAACAGTCAGCGGAACAGTTACGGATGCATCCAGTTCTGAAGCTCTGATCGGGGTCAATGTGTCAGTGAAAGGTACGACTTCTGGCACAGTAACCGATCCGGCAGGAAGGTACAGCTTGTCTGTACCCGCCAATGCCACATTGGTATTCAATTATCTTGGTTATTCGGCAAAAGAGATTTCGGTGGGAAACCGTCCGGTGATCAACGTGGCATTGGAAAGTGACGTATTGGGACTGGACGAAGTGATCGTGGTTGGTGCTTCCCTAAAGAAAAGCGACCTTACAGGGGCAGTGGGAAGTGTTAGCAGCAAGGTGTTGGAAGAAAAACCCGTGACCAACATTAACCAGGCGCTTCAGGGACGGGTGGCAGGGGTGCTCATCAACAGTGCGGTAAAGCCCGGCGACAACTCGTCCATTAAAGTGCGCGGCATAAACACCATTAACGGGGCAACCGATCCCATTTATGTGGTCGATGGGTTGGTAATGGACAACTATGGCGGCGGTTTCAATTCGATCAATCTGAACGATGTGGCTTCGATTGAAGTCTTGAAAGATGCCTCTGCCACGGCGTTGTATGGTTCGCGTGCCGCAAACGGCGTTATTCTCATCACGACCAAAAAAGGGAAAAAGGGAGAAGGTAAAGTGAGCTACGATGGTTGGCTTGGGGTGCGTACTTATGCCGACATGCCTAAAAAGATGGACTCCAAACAGCTTTTTGAACTGCGTCGCGATGCGGCAGTTAACAGTTTTCAGGCTAAGCACCCGAATGCAACCCAGGCCGAATTGGATGCGTTTATCCAAAACAGGGTAATGACAGCTTATAATCCGACCTCAGGGACCGGTGGATACGTGTTTGGGCAGTATGAGCTGGATGCCTACAACAATCCGGATTTTAAAGATTATGACTGGCTCGATGCAGTAACCCGCGACGGGGTGGAACAAAACCACGTGATCAGTTTTACGGGAGGGAACGAAAGCGGAACCTATTACCTCAGTTTTGGCTATTCGGATCAGGAAGGAATGGTAAAAAAGCTTAGCGATACGAAATACACCGGACGCATCAATGCCGATTACAATATCAAATCGTGGTTAAAGGTAGGTACGAACACGTCTCTGATCCGTACGAAATCAGAGATCCAGGATAGTGATGATGTGTTCGATAAAGCCCGTGGGGCCAACCCGATGTTGCCCATCAGCGAAGATATCCTCACGTTGAACTATGGTGATTTTTACGATCAAAACTATTTTAACCCGCTTAACACGTTGAAAATAGATAATGACCGTGTCCGTAACCGTGTGCTTAGTACAAACTTCCTGAACATCAATCCGGTTAAAGGGGTGAACATGCGGACATCCTTTGCGGTGAACTATTTCGAGGAGTCACGCTTCAGATATACTCCCAACGACATCCAACAGGCAATCCGTTATGCGCACAATGGCGAAGCGCAACACGACAGGGACCAAAGGACGATGTGGCAATGGGATAACACAATTGCCTACGACAATAATTTTGGCGACCACCGGGTCAATGCACTGGTAGGCTCCAGTGTGTCCCAGACGAGCCGTAATTACACTTATGCGGTTGGCCGGGGATTTGATAACAACATCTTTACGTATTATAATCTGGGTGCATCCAACCACATCGCAAACCGTTCGGTTGGTTCCGACTTTGTGGATGCGTCATTGATGTCGTACATCGCACGGGCCAATTACAGCTATGCCAGTAAATATTATTTGACCGCCACCGCCCGTTACGACGGCTCTTCCAAGTTTGCAAACGATTATAAATGGGGGCTTTTCCCATCGTTCTCGGCAGCGTGGAACGTGACCGAGGAAGGGTTCATGGACGGGCAGGATATATTCGACCAATTAAAAGTTCGTATTGGCTATGGCCTGGTAGGCAACCAGGAAATTGATGATTTTTCTTTCCTTACGCTTTATTCACCAAGGGTTACAGAAGGTGTAACCACCTATATCGCTTCCGAGAAGGTGGGAACCAGGGACATAAAATGGGAATCGCAACGTCAGTTCAACTTTGGATTGGACATGGCCTTTCTGGATAGCAAAGTCCGCTTGTCGGCCGATGCTTTCCATACCACCAACGAAGATTTGCTGATGAGCCGTAACGTGCACACATCAAGCGGTTTCAAAAGAACAATCGTGAATATTGGCGAAATCGTAAACAAGGGCCTTGAATTTACCTTGGATGTGAATGCCATAAAAACAAAAGATTTTGAATGGAATGTGTCGGCAAACATTTCTGCCGACAAAAATGAAGTAACCAAGTTATACGGCGATAACGATTATATCCTCAATTATGATGCAGACCGTAACCTGCAAAAAGAAGGCAACCTGTTTGTCGGTGAGTCGCGCAATACCATTTACATATGGAAAACAGGCGGCATTGCCCAGGCCGGGGACATGGAACAGCTAAGCCAGATTGACTGGTCGGGACGTAATGTTAATCCGGGAGACCTGTACCCTTTGGATGTGTCTGGTCCCGATGGGGTGCCCGATAAAAAAATTGACGATTACGACCGTGTGATTGTGGGGTCGCCCGATCCGAAATTTTATGGGGGTTTCTCGACGGATGTCACCTATAAGGGCATTATGTTGAATGCAGTGTTCAATTATTCATACGGTGCAAAAAAATTGAGCTATCTGTACGAATCCATGATAGGCAGTACGGGTAAAGGACTTGCTTCTGCCGATCTGGTCGATCGCTGGACCCCCGGGAACACCGATGCCCGTTTCCCCCGCCCGATGCTCCATGATCCCACAGATGGCACAGGCTACAACACCTTTTCGGCAAGTAACATGGATCATTCCGTGCAAAATGCGTCGTACCTGCGCTTGTCCACACTGACACTGTCGTACACATTTCCGACCAGTGTGGTTAATGTTTTAAGGTTGAGTAGTTTGCGTGTTTATTCTACAGCTTCCAATCTATTCTGTATAACGCCTTACAAAGGTTATGATCCGGAAACGGGAGACTGGTATCCTCCCACAAAAATGTTTGTGTTTGGTTTAAATGTGGCATTCTGAGAATAGTTAACCATTAGTACGAATCATGATAAAAACAGAGTGGATCATGAAAAATAAAAAAATAGATATATTGGCTTTTTTTGCTGTGTTCATGATAAGCTTTTCTTCTTGTAGCGATTTTTTGGACGAGATGCCGAAAAGCTCCTTGACGACACAACAAGTCTTTACGAACCTGGAGATTCTTGAACCTACTGTAGACGGCCTGTACACTTCTTACCGTGATGCCAAGGCCGGACGCGCCGGCCTGGTTTTTACGATGCTTGGTTTGGACGAAACCAAGCAGGGCATTGTCCAGATGACGGATGCGAGCCAGTCGGGCCTGGATTATTACGATGGGATGCTGAACGCCACATCTTCACAGATTGCCGAGATGTGGGGAAGAAGATGGCCTACCGTCAATACGGCTGCACGTTGTATACGGGGGTTGGAGCAACTGTCCCAAACAGAAACAAACGAAACCGTACAGGGCAGGATCAAACTGTTGAGGGCAAACGCCTGCTTTATGCGCGCCATGTCGATGTTCGAACTGGCCATGTATTGGGGAGAGGTACCGGTGGTCGAGATCGAAGATTTGGACGAAACGGATATCGATATGTCCAGAAAGCCTTTAAGCATTGTATGGAAGCAAATTTTCGACGATCTGACGTATGCATCGGAAAACCTGGATGCGGGGAAGCAAACCGGGCCCAGGGCGACCCGGGGAGCTGCGCTGGCCATGCTGGGCAAGTTGAGTTTGTACGCTGCGGCAGAAAGTGGTTATCGTGATTACGAAAAGGCCATTGGTTATTTTGAGGCTTTAACAGATTATGGTTTGGAGACCAGCTATGCGACCCTGTTCGACGAATACGGAAAAGTCGAGTTCAACTCCAAAGAATCTGTTTACGAGATCGATTACAAGTGCAACAGCTCAGGCCCGAATTACTGGCAGTGGGACATGGGTTCCCGTACGCTGGCAAACCTTGGGGAATCGTGCTACATTGGAGGGTATGATGTAGCCCTTCCCACGGAATACGCCCATAAAATGAAATCGGAAGGCGGAGTCTGGGAAGAAGGGGATTTACGCAGAAACGTCAGCATCCGTTTTGATTTTACTTACCGGGGACAAGCGTTTACAGTTCCTTCATGGGGGGCCGATGAGCTTGATCCCCATGTCAAAAAATGGGAGGACAGACGCCTTGACCGATTTACACCTGCTGCTCAGGCTACCGATGCTACGTCGGGCAGGAGCTTCTACTGGTCTGGCAAAAATTATATGTTCGTCCGTTATGCTGATATCCTCTTGTGTTATGCCGAATGTTTGAATGAAAGAGGTCGTACGGATGAAGCTATAGGGATCGTTAACCAGGTCAGACGGCGTGCATGGGGAGGCACACTTCCTGCCGATAAAGCATGGAGCGGCCTTTCACAGGAACAGTTTAGGATCGACATAATGGATGAGCGTATCCGGGAGCTTTGCTTTGAAGGGTGGCGCCGCATGGATTTGATCCGCACGGGCAATTTTGTGAAGTTGATCAAAGAGCGTAACCCGTGGGCCAAACAAAAAGGCGCAATCAGCGACTTCCATGTACGCTGGCCGATTCCTGAATCGGAGATAAAGAACAATCCATACATGGAAATGGAAAAAGACCAGAATTCTGGTTATTAAGCGATAACAAGGAACATAAAAGGAGGGCATGCCGGGCAAAGGTTTCAGGCATGTCCCCACTCTGTGTCTTCATTAGTAATGCAGTAAAATATAAATATTCGGATCATGGGCAGATTTTCATTTTTGTCTTTAACAATTTTTCTTCTCTGTGTTCCTTATGTGCAGGCAGCAGATTACGAAGTTGTCTCTCCTGATAATCAGTTGAAAATAAAACTGCACGTGGATGGGGGGACTACCTACGAAGTCTGGTACGGTGAAACCCGGCTCATAGCCCCTTCCGCAATTGGTCTCAATCTTTCCGGCGGAACCGTGGTGGGAGCCGGTACGGTAAAAAGCATCCAAACACAAAGTGCGGACAATGAGCTGGAGGTTCTGATCGGAAAAAATAAAACCATAAAGGAAGCATACAACGAGCTGGTCGTTGAATTTAATGAAAGCTACAGCCTGATTGTAAGAGCTTACAACGAAGGCGTAGCTTACCGGTTTGCAACAGGCTTTGAAGGGGAAATAACAATTGACAGTGAGGATGCGGTATTCAACTTCACTGCAAATACCAAGGTCTATTTTCCCGAATGCGATACAAACACCTCCATGGAAACGGGCGATGGCGGGATACAGTACCCCATCCACCAGGGGTTTCGTAATTTCGAACGAACATACAGCACCTACAGTGTGCCGGGAGCCATTTCGGCCAATAAATTTTCGGTCACCCCCGTGCTGTTCGAATTTGCAGGTACCTCCTACAAAGTTGTGGTGACCGAAGCAGATACCTACGATTATCCGGGGATGTACATGGAACGCGCGACAGGGGTGAGGTCCATGCGTGGGATGTGGGCGAAATACCCCAAAAGCGTGATGGACCCGGACAATTATTATTCAAACCATCTTGTGTATGAACGCGAAGAGTACATTGCCAAAACCAATGGCAGTCGCACGTTTCCCTGGCGCGTCATTATTGCTTCGGTCGATGACAAATCGTTGCTGAACAACGAATTGGTGTACCTGCTTGCCGAACCTTGCCGTTTGGATGATACCTCCTGGATCGTGCCCGGAAAGTCGGCGTGGGAATGGTGGCACAAGGCCATGCTGGAAGGGGTGTCCTTTCCGGTGGGCAATAAGAACCTAAGTGTCGAGATGTACAAATATTACATCGACTGGGCTGCCGGCAACGGTATTGAATACATGACATTTGACGCCGGTTACCAGGAAAGCTGGTTAACGGAACTTTGCAGGTATGCCAGAGAAAAAAATGTAAAAATAATCGTCTGGACATGGGCCAGTAACGTGGGGGAATCTCCCGGTGACTGGATCAAACGGATGAAAGCCAGGGGAGTTGCCGGTGCCAAGATAGATTTTTTTGAACGGAACGATCAAATTGCCATGCGATGGGGGCATGAGTTTGCACAACGGCTGGCCGACAGCCAGATGGTGGGTATTTTCCACGGATGCCCGGTACCTACAGGCCTGAACCGTACTTATCCGAACATTTTGAACTTCGAGGCGGTTCGTGGTGGCGAGGATAACTTCTGGAGACGTCTCGTAACGCCCGATTACCACACCCTGTTTCCGTTCATCCGTTCGTTGGCAGGACCGGAGGATTATACGCCCGGTTCGTTGAGGAACAAAACCGCAGAGGAGTTTTATCCGGTTGATCAGGACAACACGGTCCCGATGAGCATGGGAACCCGCGCACATGAGTTGTCGATGTACGTGATTTTTGATCAATGGCTTGGGTATCTCTGTGATGCTCCCACCGAATACAATAAATTTCCCGATATCCTTGATTTTCTCTCATCCGTGCCAACGGTCTGGGACAAAACATTGCCGTTGGACGCCCAACTGGGTAAGTATATCCTGATGGCCAAACAATCCGGCAAGGATTGGTATGTGGGCGGCATGAGCAATTGGGACGCACGAAGCATCGACGTTGATTTCAGTTTTCTGTCACCGGGAATTTCTTATCAGGCGGTTATTCTAAAAGACGATCCTGCATCTGGTACACAACCGACGAAGTACATCCCGGAAACAAAGGTTGTGGCACAGGGTTCCAGATTGACTTTCGACATGGCCAAAGGAGGTGGTTTCGTGATCCGGTTGCGTGAAATGAATCCTACCGGAGGCCTGGCAAATCCCAAAGGTCCGGATCCGGTGGTCGTTTCGTTGGATAGCACTGCCGGGAAGCTTTATCTGCACTCGGATAAAGCCCTCCTCTCGGTCCATATTTATGATATCACAGGAAAATGCCTGCTGTCAAAGAACTATAAAGGAAGGGACAATCTGCAACCTGTCGATATATCAGGTTTTAACAAAGGGACTTACATCGTGAAACTTCAGACAAACCAGGATAACTATTGCTCGAAGTTTATTTATTAATAGTTTAATTTTTCTATTATGAGAACAATCTACTTTTTTAAAAATGCATTTGCGCTTGCATTGTTTGCCTTTAGCGCATTTTCGTTTCAGCCTGTTAATGCGGCCGACCCTGTGGTGGTAAACGGTATCGCCTACAACCTGATTGCCGGTGCAAGTCCTGCTGCGGCCGAGGTGGTGGCCTTGCCGGGTGGAGTCAAATACACCGGTACCATAACCGTTCAGGCAAGCGTGGAAATTGCCGGAACCACTTATCCCGTGAAAAAAATCGGCAACAATTCGTTGCGTGATGCGCCAAATCTTACAGGGGTTGTTATCCCCGACGGGCTGGAAGTAGTCGGTAACAGTTCGTTCGCAAGCTGTACCGGCATCACTCAAATCGTTCTCCCTGCGTCGGTAAAGTCCATTGAAGATTGGGCGTTTTATGGATGTACCAATCTGGCCCAGATCAATATCCCCGACGGCGTTACGGCCATCACCGAACACACTTTTCAGCAGTCAGGGCTTACCAGCATCCAGTTGCCTGCAAGTGTCACAAGTCTCAAAGTGTGTGCTTTCCAGGACGCGACAAAACTGGCTTCCATCAACCTTGGAAATATCAGGGAAATAGTGTCCTGGGCTTTGTCCGGTACAGCCATTATTTCGGCTACGGTAAAAGATGTGCCGTTTATCGGTACATATGCGTTTCACAAATGTCCGAATCTTGAAATGGTGGAATTGAGTGGTGTCATTGGTACCGGAGAGTGGGCCTTCCAGGATTGTGCCAAACTTAGTTCCGTAAAGCTGAACGGGGTGGAAAGCATCGATGTGGGAGCTTTTTCAGGTTGTAAGGCTCTTTCTTCATTGACAATTCCCGGCAGCGTGGCTTTTGTTGGGAACTGGTCTTTGGAAAAAACAGGGTTGGCCCAGATTTTCGCTTTATGGGAAGACCCGGAAAATTCTGTTTACATCGAAGATACCGAAGATGCGTCGGCATTTGGCATGGGGGACGGCAGGATAAATTTCACATGGAAAGTGCCTGCCAGCCTGAAAGATGTTTACGGAGACTATTTCATGGGGTATCCCGTGGAAGTGGGAGAAGTTCCTACCGGGATAGGCCGTACAAAAGTTGAAAAAGCCAATGTCTATTATGCAAATGGCAATCTGAACCTGGTTGATCTGGCAGGTTACGACATAACCGTTATCGGATTGGACGGCCGTATCGTGGCGTACACCCGGGTAAAAGAGATGAATGGTAAAGTTCCGGTATCTCTGACTTCCGGTGTTTACCTGGTTAGTGCGGTAAAAGGGGCCAACAAGGCGTCTGCCAAATTTGTGGTGAAATAATAGCAGGATATTTTTATGCAGGGTCTTCCTGGCAACTTGTGCAAAATGCAGGTTAACGGAGGACGGAAAGAGGAGCAAATTCTTCTTTCCCTTTCAAAAAGACGAGGTATCCGGAAAACCGGGTACCTTATCTTTTAAATTCTTTTTTGAATCAGGCGTTTAACCGATTCTAAAAAAGTGCCTGAGTTCCTAAGTGCCAAAGAAGAGTGCAAAAGTGCAAAAGGAAGAGAGTAGGAAAGGTAGAAGAAGTTTTTAGTGGTTAGTAGCCAGTATTTAGTAGCTTCTTCAAAAGGGTTACGGCTAAAAACCAACCACTGGAAGCTTCAACAGCAGACCTCCCCCGTCCCCTCCCAAGGAGAGGTGCCGTGACGTACAGTGCGCTTTCTGGTTCCCCTCCTTTGGAGGGGTTAGGGGAGGTCATGTCCAGGAAGTGCCAGAGAAAAGTGAAAAAGTGCCAAAGGCCGAAAGAAGCAGCTTCTTCATCTGGTTACTGGTAGCTTCAAACAGTAGACCTCCCCGTCCCCTCCAAAGGAGGGGTGAGGTGACGCACAGTGCGTTTCCGGTTCCCTTCCTTTGGAGGGGATAGGGGAGGTCGCCTCTCACAATTATTGACTAACCGTTTAATTAATTCTTTTTAATGTAACTTATCATGAAGACTATAAATAAATTGAAGCTCTGCTCCCTTTCTTCCGTATTGTTGGTCGCTATCGCCTGCCACCAGGAAAATGCCGGTGAACATCTGGCTTTGTGGTACCGGCAACCTGCCACGGAGTGGATGCAAGCCACTCCGATGGGAAACGGGCGCCTGGGGGCTATGGTGTACGGTGGTACCGGCACCGAAACCATTGCATTGAACGAAATTACGTTATGGTCGGGACAATATGATGAGCACCAGGAAATTCCCTGTGGAAAGGAGATGCTGGGGAAGATCCGCCGGTTGTTTTTTGATGGGAAAACAGAAGAAGGCAATCGGTTAGCGACCGGGTATTTGTCGGGAAGGCCCAATTCGTTTGGAACGCACCTTCCATTGGGCGATTTGAAGATAAAATTCGATCGACATTCCGGTGAAATAAGCAATTACAAGAGAGAACTGGATATAGAGAATTCAATTACCACGGTCACTTACCACGTTGACGGCACAAACTACGCCCGCGAATACATTTGTTCCAATCCGGATGATGTATTGCTTGTCAGATTGACTGCCGGAAAAAAAAATGCACTGAGTTTCGAATTGGGACTGGAGCTTTTGAGGGAATCCGGTGTGACAGCGTCGGATAATATCTTATCGTTTTCGGGGCAGGCATTGTTCCCCAAACTGGGTCCCGGGGGCGTACATTATGTGGGGAATATACATGTTTCGGCCACGGGAGGCATTGTGACCGCCCGGGACAGCACACTGACCGTAAAGAACGCCGACGAGGCGGTTATTGCCATCGATATCCGAACCGATTTCAAAAATCCTTCTTATAAGATATTGTGTGACCGGACAATCCAAAATGCAGCTCAAAAAACTTACCGGGAGCTGAAAAGGACGCATATTGCGGATTATACCCGTTTGTACAACCGTACCGAACTGTTCCTTGGGGAAACCGGACTGGATAAATTACCCACCGATGTTCGCTGGAAACAATTGAAAGAAACAGGAAAAGACGACCCCGGGCTGTTTGCGCTTTTCTTTCAATACGGACGTTACCTGTTGATCTCGTCTTCAAGGGAAAATTCTCCCTTGCCTGCCAATCTGCAAGGGGTGTGGAACGATAACCTGGCATGCAACATGCCCTGGACCTGCGATTATCATTTGGACATTAACACCCAGCAGAATTACTGGCTTGCCAATATCGGGAACCTGCACGAATGCCATGTCCCGCTTTTCAATTATCTGGAAGACTTATCGTATCATGGCGAAAAAACAGCCGTGAAAGTGTACGGAAGCCCTGGGTGGACCGCCCATACGGTCGCAAACGTGTGGGGATATACAGCACCCGGGCAGGGTGTGGGATGGGGATTGTTTCCAACCGCAGGGGCATGGCTTGCATCCCATTTGTGGAGCCATTACAGTTATACCCGTGACAAACAGTTCTTGCACGACCAGGCTTACCCTGTTCTGAAAAAAAGTGCGGTTTTCTTTCTGGACTATCTGGCCGAAGATCCCAACACCGGTTATCTGGTGACAGGGCCAAGCACTTCTCCCGAAAATTCATTCATGCTGAATGGACGCGAACTGGCCCTTTCGATGATGCCGACCTGTGACCGTGTATTGGTTCACGAAACGTTTGAATCGTGCATCGAAGCTTCCCTTATACTGGGGGTCGATCCGGAGTTTAGGGCATTGTTGGAAAGCGCAATGGTAAAATTGCCTCCCATCAGAATAGGCAAGGACGGGACCATCCGGGAATGGTTCGAAGATTATGAGCTGGCACATCCTAACCATCGCCATTCGTCGCATTTGCTGGCGTTGTACCCGTTCCATCAGATCTCGTTGGACAAAACCCCTGAATTGGCCGAAGCTGCCGTGAAATCGGTCCATCGCCAGGTTAATTCTGAGAACTGGGAAGATGTGGAGTGGAGCCGTGCCAACATGATCTGTTTTTATGCACGCCTGAAAAATGCCGAAGAGGCATATAAAAGCATGAAAGGTTTGCTGGTCGAATTTTCAAGGGAAAACCTGTTCACCATGTCACCGGCCGGGATTGCCAGTGCCGAATCGGACATTTTTTCGTTTGACGCAAACGAGGCGGCTCCGGCTGCATTGGCCGAGATGCTGGTACAAAGCCACGAAGGGTACATCGAGTTCCTGCCCACACTGCCCCGGGAATGGAATACCGGCCATTTTAGGGGACTTTGTGTAAGAGGCGGTGCCAATGTCGATTTGGAGTGGAAAAACGGGCTTGTGAAAAAGGCCAGGATAACGGCCACGGCCGACAATCTCTTTTCAGTAAAACTTCCTTCCAACTTTACGGATCTAAAACTTCTTAAAAACGGACAGCCTTTTAATGCAGAGGTCGCGGCCGGCCGGTTGGTATCCGTACGATTGGATAAAGGTGGGTATCTGGAGTTTTTGGATTAGACAGAGGGATATTGTTGTTTTAAGAAAGAAGCTGTTCGCTGCTGGCTTTTTGCTGTTGGTTCCCCAAAGCCGGCCAGAATGACATTGAAAGTAGGTGGCTGGTCTTTAATGGTTTGAGGTTAGTTTTCGGAGGCAGCCAATTTGAAACATGAAACTTCTTCTTGCAGTTGGCAGCTGAAAGTCTTTACGAATGGCCAACAGCTTCTTTGACACTTCGTGGTTGAAAGAGGATCAAGGGGCTCTTAATTTTGAATGCATGAAAAAAATTGTTCAGACAATTGCCTTTGCTGCTTTTCCGCTGCTGCTCATGGCGCAGGCAAAAACAGCCGGAATAACCGGTTATGTAGACCCGTTTATCGGAACGGGTGCCATCGAATCGGGCCTCTCGGGAAATAACTATCCCGGCGCCACCAGCCCTTTCGGAATGGTACAGCTGAGTCCCGACACCCGCCGGTCGCCCGACTGGGATGCCGCATGCGGATACAATTACAACGACACAAGCATTTACGGATTCAGCCATACCCATCTGAGCGGAACGGGGGTTGCCGAGCTGTTCGATATAATGCTGATGCCTGTCACGGGCAACGTCCGGGAACTGGCCGGCAGGGATGATTACCGTTCATCCTTTTCCCACAGCGGGGAGTCGGCCCGCCCGGGCTATTACCAGGTAAAATTGCAGGATACGGGCATCAATGCGGAACTGACCGCTACCACCCGCGCCGGTTTCCATAAGTATACCTTCCCCGAGGGTGCCGGGACGAACGTCGTGTTTGACCTGGACCATTCGCGCGACAAGGAAAGCTGGGGTACGCGCATCCTCTTGTCGCAAATCCGCATTGTGGACGAACATACCGTTGAAGGGTACCGGATCATGACCGGCTGGCCGAACCTGCGCAAAATATGCTTTTATGCGAAACTGTCCAAACCGATAGTACGCTCGGCGCTGAAAAACGGAAAAACCGTTTGCTTCGACTGCCCGGTAATCAACGGCAACAGCCTGAAAGCAATCCTTGGGTTCGACGGCAAAGACAGGTCCCCGCTCCTGGTTAAAATCGGCTTATCGCCTGTGAGTGTTGAAAATGCCCGCCTGAATCTTGAAAGCGAAATAACGGACTGGGATTTCGGGAAAACCGTGGCCAATGCCGACAACGAGTGGGAAGCCGAACTGGGAAAAATCAGGATCGAAGGCACCGAAGAGCAAAAACGGATTTTCTATACCGCGTTGTACCACACTTTTATACAGCCCAACACAATGTCCGATGTGAACGGCGAATACATGACGACGGATTTCTCTGTGAATAAAACCGGCGGTGGCATCCGGTACTCCACTTTTTCGTTGTGGGATACCTACCGCGGGGCCCATCCCCTCTACACTTTGTTGCAAAAGGAAAGATCGGCCGACTTTGTCAACAGCCTCATCGCCCATTACGAAACGTACGGTTATCTGCCCATCTGGCATTTGTGGGGACAGGAAAATTACTGCATGATCGGCAACCATGCCATTCCCGTGGTGGTAGATGCGGTGATGAAAGAAATTCCCGGGATTGATGCCGGCAAAGCTTACGAAACTGTTAAAAATTCATCGCTGATCAACCACCTGAACTCTCCGTTCGACGTATGGGAAAAATACCGTTACATGCCCGAAAATATCCAGACGCAATCGGTCTCCATCACGCTCGAAATGGCTTTCAACGACTGGTGCGTGGCGCAACTGGCCGATAAATCGGGCCAAAAAGACGATTACGAACGCTTTATTGCCCGCTCGCAGTTTTACGGCAACCTTCATAACCCTGAAACCCGCTTCTTTCAACCCAAAGACGACCAGGGCAACTGGATGGAACCGTTCAACCCGTTCCGCTACGGGGCCAATGGCGGCTACCCTTTCACCGAAGGCAATGCCTGGCAGTATTACTGGTACGTGCCGCATAACATCCCCGACCTCGTTGCACTGACAGGCGGACGGCAGGAATTTGTCAAAAAGCTGGACGAATTTTTCACCAGCGAACATCATGGGGAGCTGAACGACAACGCCTCGGGGTTTATCGGGCAGTATGCCCATGGAAACGAACCCAGCCACCACGTGGCCTACCTGTATAATTTTGCCGGTGAGCCGTGGAAAACGCAAAAATACGTTACCCGGATCATGAAGGAACTGTACAACACCACGTCGTCCGGTTATGCGGGTAACGACGATTGCGGCGAAATGTCGGCCTGGTACGTTTTCAGCGCCATGGGCTTTTATCCCGTCAATCCAGCAAGCGGTGAGTACATGATAGGTTCTCCCCTGCTGGAACGGGCGGAAATACAACTGGACAGCGGGAAAACATTTACGATTACTGCACCCAGAAAGTCGGCCAATGACATTTACATACAATCGGCCAGACTGAACGGCAAAAATTACAATACAACCTGTATCACACATGCCGACATTGTCAAAGGCGGTACCTTGGAATTCAAAATGGGTCCCAAACCTTCGAAATGGGGAGTTAGGGATTAGGCCAATGGGGTTATTCGGTTGTTAGGAAAAAGCCCTGGGAGTTTTCTGGACCGGTCATTGACAAATTACAAACAGCTAAACGGGCATATTTTCCCAAAACGCAAACTTGCATGAATTGAAAATCAGCGCGGCTGAAATAAACACGTGCGAATTCCATCCGAACACATTCAAACAACTTATTTACGAATGAAATATTTTCCCGTCCTGCTTTTACTCTACGGCTTATCGGCAGGTTGCAACACGGAGCATAAGGCAGCCATGCACTTATCGGATTATGTGAACCCGTTTATCGGGGCGAGCACCCATACGGCCCATTCGTATCACGGACTGGGGAAAACGTTTCCGGGCGCCGCTACGCCCTTCGGAATGACACAGGTAAGCCCCAATACCATCACGGGCGGTGACAATGGGAGCGGCTACAGCTACGAACACACTTCCATCGAAGGCTTTGCCTTTACCCAGATGAGCGGTGTGGGGTGGTACGGCGACCTGGGCAACTTCCTGGTAACGCCTGCCACCGGGGAGCTGAAAACTGTTGCCGGCGATCCGGAAAAACCCGGTAGCGGCTACCGTTCGCGTTACTCCAAGGAAAGCGAAACGGCTAAAGCGGGCTATTACAGCGTACTGCTCACCGACTGCAACATAAAAGCCGAAGCCACCGCATCGCCCCATGGCGGCATTCTGAGATTTACCTTTCCTGAAAATAAAGACTCCCGGATACAGGTCGACCTGGCGCGGAGGGTCGGCGGTACTTCGGTGTATCAATACATCGAAATAACAGAAAACGATGCTGTCCGCGGCTGGATGCAGTGTACGCCCGAAGGCGGCGGCTGGGGCAACGGCGACGGAAAGGCCGGTTACACGGTTTACTTCTATGCCCGGTTCAGCAAACCATTGAAAAGCCATGGTTTCTGGAGCGCCGAAATTCCTGACGACTGGGGCCGAAAGCTGCAGGATGTCACAAGCGAACGGTACCGGCAAAGAGTTGCAGAGGCCCGGATAATCAGGGACACCACCCGGATGGAAGGAAAGCACCTGGGCTTCTTTGCCGGCTTTGAAACCCAAAAAGATGAAGAGGTGCTTTTGAAAACAGCCATCTCGTTTGTGGACATGGAAGGGGCGGAACGAAATTTCATGGCCGAACTTCACGAACGCTCCTTTGATGAAGTTTATGTAGATGCCCGGGAAGCATGGGACAGGGCGCTGGGCAAGATAACGGTAAAAGGAGGTTCCGAAAACGAAAAAACCGTATTCTACACGGCGCTTTACCACACGATGATCGACCCGCGCCAGTTTTCCGACGCGGACGGCCGTTACACCGGGGGCGACGGACAGATCCACATGTCGAAGACTTTCACCCGGCGTACCCTGTTCAGCGGCTGGGACGTGTTCAGGAGCCAGTTTCCGTTGCAGGCCATCATCAATCCCCGCCTGGTGAATGACCAGGTGAACTCATTTATCAGTCTGGCCGAAGAGAACGGGACGTTGCACTACGACCGCTGGGAATTTCTGAATGCCTATTCGGGCTGCATGATCGGCAATCCCGCCGTGGCGGTCATTGCAGACGCCTACGTGAAAGGAATCAGGGATTACGACATCCGTAAGGCCTATGGATATGCACGGAACACATCCGGGAAATACGGCAATGGCGCCAACGGCTATTCCACGGGGCCGTACAGCATCTCCTCCACGCTCGAATACGCCTACTCCGACTGGTGCATGGCCGTATTGGCCAACGCTCTGGGAGAAGAGTCCGATGAACAATATTTTTCGGAAAGGGCAAAGGCCTACCGCAACGTGTTTGATCCGGAGAAAGGATGGTTCAGGCCCAGGAAAGAAGACGGCAGTTGGGAAGAGTGGCCCGGAAATGCCCGGACCCGCGAATGGTACGGCTGCATCGAATCCAACCCTTACCAGCAGGGCTGGTTCGTACCGCACGACATCCCCGGAATGGTTGAACTGATGGGAGGAAGAGAGAAGACGCTGGCCGATCTGACCGCCTTTTTTGAGGATACGCCCGATTCGCTGCTCTGGAACCAGTATTACAACCATGCGAACGAGCCGGTGCACCACATTCCGTTCCTTTTCAACCGGCTGGACGCCCCCTGGCTCACCCAGAAATGGACGCGCCACATATGCGAAAAGGCTTACCGGAACGAAGTTGAAGGGCTGGTTGGCAATGAAGATGCCGGGCAGATGTCGGCCTGGTATGTATTGTCGGCTTCCGGCATCCATCCTGTTTGCCCCGGCGATGTGCGTTACGAAATTACCAGTCCTGTTTTCGACGAAATAACGTTCAGCTTTGACTCTGGCAGGAAATTCGGCATTAAAGCCGTCAACAATTCCCCGGAAAACGTCTATATCCAAAGCACCGAACTGAACGGGGCGGATTGGCCGCACCATGCCATAAGCTATGACGATATCATGGCCGGGGGGGAATTGGTGCTGAACATGGGGCCCCAGCCCAAAATGTAAAAAACAACATGCCCCAGATCACTTTCAAAAAAGTAGCAACCCTTCAAGGAAAGGATATCTTGCTGTTCCGCCTGGGAAATCCCGGCGGGGCATATGTCGAAGTCACCAATTACGGAGCAACGCTGGTTTCGTTTGCCGTTGCCGGCGCCCGGGGTGAACCGGAAAATATTATCCTGGGTTACGACCATATTGAAGACTATTTTGCCGATGCCGCTTACATCGGGAGTACCGTGGGACGGTTTGCCAACCGTATTGCCGGTGCACGCTTTTCACTTGGCGGAAAGACTTACCATCTGGACAAAAACGATGGCGACCATTCCAACCACGGAGGCTTTGCCGGGTTCAATTCAAGAGTGTTTGATTACAGGATTGAGGAAGACCGTCTTGTGCTGACATATGAGAGCCCGGACGGCGAAAGCGGGTTCCCGGGCAATATGATCTTTTCGGTGACTTATTCGTTCCTGCCCGATAACCGGTTGCATATCGGGTACCGGGCAGTATCCGGCAGTGAAACCATCTTTAACCCGACCAATCACGCCTATTTCAACCTGACGGGAGGGAAGGGGAACGTGCTGGACCATGAACTCAGAATATGGGCGGACAGCTATCTTGAAACAGACAGCGAGTTTATACCGACCGGAAAGGTCCTGCCCGTTTCGGGGTCGGCCTTCGATTTTCGCGAATACACGGCCATATCGCGGTTAATGCCTTTAAAAAAGGAGATCCTGCAAGGTTATAACACTTATTTCATCGGAAATCCAACGGGCGAGCTCCAATGTTTGGCCTCGTTAAGGGAGCGAAGCTCGGGAAAATCCGTTGATGTGTATTCGACAATGCCTGGGGTGCAGGTTTATACCGGCGATTATCTCTCAGGGAAACACCGGCCGTTTGCAGGAATCTGTCTCGAGGCGCAATTTTATCCCGATGGCCCGAACCATCCCCATTTTGGAACTTGCATTTTAAAACCGGAAGAAGAGGTCAGGCACACAATTATTTTCGCATTGGGAAATGAAACATCCATGTCGGCTGTCGGCAGCACACAGTCTGTCTGACCTCCCCCGGCCCCTCCAAAGGAGGGGTGAGGTGACGTACAGTGCGGTTCTGGTTCCCCTCCTTTGGAGGGGTTAGGGGAGGTCATGTCCGGGAAAGTGCCTGAGAAGAGTACAAAAGTACAAAAGAGCAAAAGGAAGAGAGCCGGAAAGACAGACGCAGGTTTTGGCTAATAGCCGGTAGTTTCAAACAGCAGACCCCCCCGGCCCCTCCCAAGGAGGGGTGCCGTTGCGTACAGTGCGTCTTCCGGTTCCCCTCCGAGGGGTTAGGGGAGGTCAACTACTCCAGAATAGGCCTAACAACGCCTTATCGGTTAAACGCCTGATTCAGTTTCTTTCTTTCGGTCATCGCCCATGACGCTTTCCCGGCTGCGCCAGGCGTTTTCAACAATTAGCTTTGCCGGGAAAGCACTAAAGCGATTGCATGTAGTTGACCCCGTCGATCTTTGGTTCGTGGTTTTATAAAACAACAGACAACCAGAGTATTGCTTAAATTATAGACAAATGAATCGGCAACACCCTTAAATGACAGACCGTCATCTCCATACATGTCGATGGTCTGTGACGAGGCGTAAAGGACATCTGTGACGAGGCATAAAGGATGTCTGTTACGAGGCGTAAAGGATGTCTGTTACGAGGCGTAAAGGGTGTCTGTGACGAGGCGTAAAGAATGTCTGTTACGAGGCGTAAAGGACATCTGTTACGAGGCGTAAAGGATGTCTGTGACGAGGCATAAAGGGTATCTGTGACGGAACGTAAAGATAATCCGAACCGGGTTAGGAGGATGGACCGCACCGAGGCAGTGAGACGGATCACCCCGGAGCGTAAAACCGATTCGTTACAAGGTTCATAAATTGTCTATGCCGAAATATATGCATAGGTAGGATCAATAAAAGCTATGTGATGCCATGTTTGAGGGGATGAAACAGCCCTGTTGTCTATCGGCGGCATACAGTCTGTCTGACCTCCCCCGGCCCCTCCCAAGGAGGGGTGAGGTGACGTGCAGTGCGGTTCCGGTTCCCCTCCTTTGGAGGGGTTAGAGGAGGTCATGTTCAGGAAAGTGCCAAAGAAGAGTACAAAAGAGCAAAAGGAAGAGAGCAGGAAAGACAGACGTAGGTTTTTTAAGGCTAATAGCCGGAAGTTTCAAACACCTGACCTCCCCCGTCACCTCCCAGGGAGGGGGTGCCATTGCGTACAGTGCATCTTCCGGTTCCCCTCCTTCGGAGGGGTTAGGGGAGGTCGAACCCATGCCATCTATCGCAACACACAGGAGAATGATTAAAAAGATCCGGCATCTTGTGTCTTGATACTCATCCTGATACTTTTTTAAGTTCCCGATGACTATTTATTTACCAGATAACCGCTCAGGTTCATATTTAAGAGCATTTCCGAATAGAATTGTTTGTTGCCGGGCAAATAAGCCACTCGGCAACCTATTTCCAAAGGCAGGATGAAGCGTGCCACATGGACTTCGGCCCTGATGTCGGTACCTACCGATGTATATTGTTCGTTAAACCGGATAGTCTGTAAGTTCGATGCCAGTGTCCGGCTGTAGCGGGCGTGGGTAAAATCGTAAAACAGGCTGGTGGTGATTCGCTTCACGTAAGCCAATCCGCCGACCGACCAGTCGGGGCTGGCCAACGGCATCATGTAATCGCCCCTGAACGAGTAGAGCTGTTTGGCATCGGTGTTTGCGTACCCGCGGGGCAATTGCACCACGGATGTGAAATACCGGTAAAAAAGATAAGTGCCGGTTTGCCCGTACAGTTCGCCAAAGGTACGCCACTGCCAGTTGTTTTCGAGTTTTATGGCATGATACCGGCCAATGCCCGGAAAGTAAAGGCGTGTAAGCGCGGCCAGCTGCGAGCCCCGGCTGTGGCCGCCCCACGGCGAGTGGCGGTAGTTAAGTTCCCATACTTGTCCCCAACGGGTGCCAATGTCGTGCTGGTTGCCACGTTTCAGGTTGTAGCCGAACAGGTCGTACTCCATGCCCTGCGACACAAAATCGGGATAGGTCAGATCGTTGAACTCGCCGACCAGGTAATGGTTACCCTGCAATGTCACGTCGGCCATCTGGTAGTGGTAGCCCGTTTGTTTGTAATAGATCCATTTGGCCGAGGGCGACAGATAACGGTTCCATGCGCCCCGGCTTAGCCTGAGCGGAATGCTCACACCGGGAAGAATCTGCAGGGAAAGCCGTTTGGCGTCGGCCTTCAGGTAAAAGGTATCGGTTTCGTTACGGTAGGCATTGTCGTAAAAAATCTCGGAATCGCCTACTTTCACGGTCAGGTCGAACTGGGGGAACAGTCCTTTGTAGGTCAGTTTCGCCACATATTTTTCGGTCCGGTAGTTTCGGTCGGCATTGTAACCTGCTTCGACGAACATGGTATTGAGCAGGTTTTGCGACATGAAGGAGATGCCCTGGTTGATGCCCTGGTCGTCGAGATCGACGTAAAGCGGGGCCCAGCTATGAAAATTGAACAGGTTCCACTTGCTGTAAGGTCGCACTTCGTGGTGCGATGTGTCGATGACGGAAAAGTCGGGGACACCAAGCTCCTTTTCTTCCAAACCGTTAAAGAGGATTGAGCGGTCGGCCATTCCGTCATTGGCCGGCAAAGTGTCCTTGCATACCACTTGATAGCCGTCGGCGGTATAACGGCTGTACACGATGCCGTTGGGGGCAAGGGCCGGTGATGTGGCGCCGAACCGTTCGGACGAAAGTTGCGTGGTTTGTTTCGATGCAAGATCTATCATAAACACGTTTTCCTGGCCGTTACGGTCCATGCCGAAAAATGCTTTTCCCTGGTGCACGGACGGATACCTGATGTCGTGGTGCGTAGGGCCCAAAAGGCGCGTGGTACTTTGGGCAAGGGTGTGGAAGACGATGAGTTCTTTTCCCTTTTGGGTTTGCGCGATGAGAAGGATCTGTTGGTTGTCGATCCATTTGGGCGTTATCAGCATATCGGCCCCAAGGTCGAACTGTTTTTCTATTTTGCCGCTTTGTACGTCGATAATGGCAAGCAGGGCGCGGTTATCGTCGGCAATGTCCACGACGGCCACTCTTGTTTCGTCGGGCGACAGGCTGGGCGCAAACAATTTTTTGTTCCTGGGCCCCACAAAGCTCAGTGTCCCGGTTTGCATGTCGTACATCTTGATGATCGACGAAGCGGCATTTGCCCAACGAAGGTGTGCTTTCTGTTCGCTCCAAACCATTTTATGGTTGGTCAGGCCAAACGGTTCATCGTTGCGTGCGCCCGGTTGTACCACGGTCCGTTCGTGCCCGCGGGCGTCGATTTCCACGAAACGGGTCGTTTCGCCCGGACCGGATACTTCGGCAACCAAATGGCCGTTGGGCAAAGCTTGCGGGTACAAATAGCTTTTGTACCGTTTGGGTTGCGGGGTGACGGGAACAGATGCCGCGACGTGCGTGCGCCCGTCCTCGTTCTGCCATACCAGGCGCAGCGAGTCGAACACGGCGTTGTAGAGCGCGGTTTTGTTCAATCCCGTTTGGCGTTTCAACTGTTTGCTGAACTGCCAGGGATACCAACTTCTGCCGGCAATGCCCTGCACGGCATCCTGCCAAATGCCGGTGCCGAATTGCTGGCGGGCACCGGTCACCAGATGGTAGCCCATGACGTAATAATTGGGGACGAAGTCACGGTACGATCCCATGTAAGCTTTGTCGTAGCTGTAAATGCCTTTTTCGAGCATCTGGGCTTTCAGTTGGTTGGCGAACCATGGCATGCGCCCGCGCCCGGTTCGGGTGAGCAACGTTTCGGTCAGCACCGCGTCACCTTCCAGAAACCACATGGGGTAATGGACCCCTATGCCCACGCCAATGGCATGTTGTCCGAACAGCCAACCGGCCCCGCGCAAGAACCCGCGGTTCAGGTAATCGGTTTGCACCAGATGGCGGTGTTCGTGCAACACCAGGTGGTTTATCCAGTCCTGTGTCATCCCGTCTTGCGGAGGGGTGGGATAGAGCTCCATCCGTTTTGGGGCCCAGCTCATGAAACCGTTGGAATACGCAGAATAGGAGTGGACCAGTATCCTGGTCTTTCGGGGACTGCTTCCCATGGTGGCCGATGTGTAACGGTAGGCGGTGTCAAGTATCGAGGCAATGCGTTTGGCATAAGGGGTAAACGTTGACGGGAAAACCAAACGATAGTGTGGTGTGTTTATTTGTTGCCATTTGGCCGAAGCGGGCCCTTCGCCCGATGAATAGTACTGTGCAGAGACAGGGCCTGTAAACAGCAGGGCGAACAGGCAGCAGATGGCGGTGTGTTTTATTGGCATGAGTAGTCGTGGTTAATCGATCTTACGTCCCAAAAATATGTTTTTTATCGCGTCGCCGGTAATGGTTTTTATTTATCTTTCGCCGCTTTGGAACAAACAGTTTTGTGGGGTAAATATTGCATTTGAATGGAGAAAGCAGTGGTGTATCAGCTTTTGGTCCGGTTGTTCGGCAATCCGCCAAAAGCCAATGTGGTAAATGGTTCCATTGAGCAAAACGGATGCGGCAAGTTGAACCAGATCAGTTCCAAGGCGCTTGACGAACTTAGGAAAATGGGCATCACCCATGTGTGGTATACAGGAGTGGCGGAGCATGCCAAAACTACCGGCTATCAGACGTACGGCATTGGGCCTTATCCGCCGCACCTGGTCAAAGGAAAGGCCGGAAGTCCTTATGCCATTGTTGATTATTATGATGTGGATCCCGATCTGGCGGAAGATGTACCCAACCGGATAGCCGAATTCGGACAGCTTATTGCACGCACGCACGAGGCAGGGTTGAAGGCCATTATCGATTTTGTGCCCAACCATGTGGCGCGCGCCTACAAGAGCGATGCAAAACCGGCCGGTATCGAAGATTTTGGCGCATGCGACGATGTGTCGCTGCCTTTCTCGCCGCACAACAATTTTTATTATCTGCCCGGTACCGTTTTCCAACCCCCCGTAACCGCCGGCAACGATGGGGACATTTACACCGAATCGCCCGCCAAAGTAACGGGCAATGATTGTTTGACAGCTTCGCCGTCTGTGTATGACTGGTACGAAACGGTGAAGCTCAACTATGGGATTGATTTGTTCGGCCAGCGTGCCCCGCATTTCAATCCGGTGCCCGATACATGGCAGAAGATGCTGCACATCCTTCTTTATTGGGCCGGCAAGGGGGTGGATGGGTTTCGGTGTGACATGGCCGAAATGGTTCCTGTGGCTTTCTGGCACTATGCCATCCGTGAGGTAAAGGCCCGTTATCCGCACATCGTGTTTGTGGCCGAAGTGTACACCCCGTCGCTTTATCATGACTATATTTCCGTCGGCGGGTTCGATTGGCTTTACGATAAAGTGGGCATGTACGACACCATCAGGGCCGTGGTGCAACGGCAAAAACCGGCCCATGCCATATCATCGGCATGGGAAGCGGTATCGTCGATCTCCGGACATATGCTCTTCTTTCTTGAAAACCATGACGAACAGCGCATTGCTTCTCCGTTTTTTGCCGGAGATGGCGAACAGGGCTGGCCCGGTTTTTTTGTGTCCGCAACATTGAACAGCAACCCGCTGATGGTTTATTTCGGACAGGAAGTGGGGGTCGATGGCATGGATCAAGAGGGATTTAGTGGTTTGGACGGGCGTACCTCTATTTTTGATTATTGGTCGGTTGTACCGTTCCAGCGTTGGGTAAACCAAGGCCGGTTTGACGGGGCCGGCCTGACTTTTGAACAGGCAGCGCTGCGCGATAAATACGTAGCCCTCCTTGGCCTGCTGCATCGTGAAAAGGCTTTTATGTGCGGTAATTTGTATGACCTGGCATATGCCAACACGTCCAACCCTCGTTTCGATACGGCGGCATTAAGTGCCTATTTGCGTTATACGCCCAACGAAGTATTGCTCTGTGTGGCCAACTTTGGGGGAGACAGGGCAGATGCACGTGTGGTTATCCCCGGACATGCGTTCGGGTTTTGTGGGTTGTCGGATCGGGCGTTTTTCAAATCGGAGGATCTGCTCCTCAGCGGAACAAGCATGCAATGTCCTGTCGCAGTGGCCCAAACCGGAGGCATGGGCGTGTTGCTCAAACCGTTCCAAACGTTGGTTTTCCGGTTGAAATAAGTAGAGCGCCTCATTGTCTTAATGATAGAAGGCGAAAGTTGGAAAGCAGAAGAAACCCCTCATCGCTTTTCTTGCACTTTCTCTTTTGTCCGTTAATTAAGTGAATTGTACGGATAGCTTTGGATCTCTTGTGCTTAGGCACTTTCTTGTTTTTCATTCATGTTTCTGCGTGTCCGTTGAGCAATAGTTGCATCACGTCGTAAAGTTCATGTGCGTTGACCGGTTTGGTCAGATAGGCATCGAATCCCGATCGGGCAAAGTCTTTTTGTTCTGACTGAAGGGCAAATGCGCTTAACGCCACCACGGGCAGCCGGGGGAAGGCAGCCTTGATTATTTTAGTGGCTTCGACCCCGTTCATCCTTGGCATCTTAATATCCATCAATACAAAGTCGATTTCCCTTTGGGCGGTAACCATTTCAACGGCTTCCTGTCCGTTAAAACTTCGCAGGATGTTGATCTTTGTCTTTTTTAGTATGTATTTGATCACTTCAAAGTTAGACTCTTCATCTTCGGCCACCAGTATGGTTTTGTGCCGGAAATCGGGAACAGCTGCCGTTTCCTTTGCCGGGTCTTTGATTTCGCGCGGCGGCTCTTTTTCGGTTAGCGGTAGCGTGAAGTAAAATTGGCTGCCTTTTCCCACTTCCGATTCTACCCAGATGGCACCGCCCAGCAATTCGCAAAGGTTTTTGCAAATGGCCAATCCGAGGCCGGTACCACGGTGTACCATGGTTCCGTCGTTGTCGAGCTTTCGGAAGCGGTTGAATATTATCGTCTTGTCGTTTTGGGGAATGCCGCATCCCGTGTCCTTTACAAAGCATATGAGCCGTGCATTGGCCTCATCTATTTCGTAACCAAGCACTATTTCTCCATGCTGGGTAAATTTGATGGCGTTGTTGATGAGGTTGTGAATGATTTGTTTGACCCTTTCGGGAGCAGTATGTATCTGTAACGAATCGCTGTTTGCCGGAAGCATTAGCAACAGGGATATTTCTTTGTCGTTCAGCTCTTTGTGGTTTAAGTAATCTTTTTGTATCGATTTAAGGAATGTATTGGGGTTGATTGTCGACCAGTATAATTTTAGCTGGTTGGCCTCGATCAAACTAATGTCGATAATGTCGTTGATGAGCTGTAGCAGCATATTGCCGTTCGATTGGACGATTTTATTGATCTGTTTTTTTTCCTCGCGGGAAAGACCTTCATCTTCCAAAATATCGATGAAGCCCATGATGGCGTTCAACGGTGTGCGTATCTCATGGCTCATATTGGCCAAGAAAGCCGATTTCAGTCGATCGCTCTCTTCCGCTTTCGATTTTGAGGTTTCCAGATCTTTGGTCCTTTCGGTGACCAGGGTTTCCAAATGTCTGTGGTGTTTCTCCAGTTCCTGGTTCTGCATGATAATCTGCTTGCTTTTTCGCAACAGTTCGGCATTGCGTTGCTCAATGGCCAGCTTCGATTCGGCAAGTTGGTTGTTGGCCAATGTCAATTCCCTGGTACGTTGTTCCACTTCGGCTTTCAATTGTTGTTTCTGTCGTTTAATCACCAGGCTGCGGATGTAGTAGATGGCCGTGATGGCCACAAATACCAGCAATATCATTAGCACGTGGAACCAGCCGCTTCTCCAGAATGGGATGTGGATATTTATTTGGAGCGCAATTTCTTTCTCCGTCCAATCGCCGTCGGCATTGGCCCCCTTTACCCTAAACACGTAATCGCCCGGGGGCAGGTTGGTGTATGTCACAAAATTCCGGTTGCCCGAATTGATCCAGTCCGGGTCGAAATTTTCGAGCTTGTATGCATATGTGTTGGCGTCGGGTTCGGTAAAATCGAGCAGGGCAAATTCGAAGGCCAGATAGTTTTCGTTGTGCTTTAAGTGGAAAGATCGGTCCGACATGATATCCCTGTACTCGTCTTTGTTGGTGACGGCAAATCTGGAAACTATAAGTGGGGCGCTAAAGCTTCTGATTTTCACTTCTTCGGGGTTAAACAGGTTGAGGCCCTGGCTACCCCCCATGGCAAAACAACCGTTGTGGAGCTTGCAAAAAGCGTTGATCTCGAAAATGAGGCTTTGCAACCCGTAGTTCAAGCCAAAGGATGTGTAACTCTCCGTTTGCGGGTTAAATTTCAGGATGCCGCTGTGCGTGCCCATCCAAAAATTGCCCGATGTGTCCTCTAAAATGAAATAAATGGTGTTGGATTGCAGTTTGCTGATATTCGGAAACCGGGTAAAAGTCCGTGTCTGGCGATCAAATTTGTTCAATCCGTCCAATTTGGTCCCGATCCATAAATTGCCTTTGGCATCTTCGTGGATGGCGCGTACCAGGTTGCCGCTGATCGATGTGGAATCGTTGGGCTGGTTTATGTGCTGGTACAGCAGGTCGGATGAAGGATGGTATTCGAACAGCCCGTTGGAGCTGGTCCCGATCCAAAACACGCCATCCTTGTCTTCGAAAATCCGTGTGATATAAATGTTGCTTTCAGCATCAAAAAAGTTTTTGTGCCTGGTGTGTATCGGGTTCATTTGTCCGCCGATGGGCGAAAAACGGTAAAGCCCAAACGACGTGCCAAGCCAGAAATTGCCGTCTTTCGCACGGCATATGTTTCGGACATGCAATTTGTTGCATTGGGTGAACTTATAAGTGTGCGGATCCATTTTAAACAAGCCGCCTTCGGTCGCAAACCATAAATTACCGTTTAGATCCTCGGCCACCGATTCTACCCGGTTACTTGTCAGTGCCCTGTTCGTCGTTTCGATGCTAAAGGTCCTGAAAACTTTTTGCGACCGGTCGTAAAGGCTCGCCCCCCCTTCCTTTGTGCCTATCCAGAGGTTTTGGCGCGAGTCTTCAAATGTACAGATCACAAATTCATTGTCCAGCCCGTCCTGCTCCGGCGTATTTTTTTTGATGAGTTTAAATGTTTCCTGCCGCCTGTCGTAATTGTGTAAGCCTCCAAATTTTGTGGCAATCCAAATGATGCCCGAGCGGCTTTCCATGATTTCACGGATGGCATTGCTTTTAAGCTGGTTCGAGACATAATGCTCGGCATTGAGATAGGAGCTGACCTGTCCGTTTTTTAACAAAACCAGCCCATCGTTTGATGTGCCCGCCCAAAGGTATTGGCGTGAATCGACGAACAAGTTCAGAAATGTGGCAACGTTTAATCTGTTTTGCGACGCTTGCCGGAATACTTTTTTTGTCACGGTTTGGGTTTGCATGTCCATTTTATACAACCCCGAACTGGTGCCCATCCAAAGTTCTTTGTCTTTTGTAATGGCAAGACATCTGATGTTGTTCAATTCCTCGTCGGCAAATTGCGACTTAAAATTTTTTATTTCGGCAATTGTTGCTTTCGTTTGGTTCAGTGGTTTACGGCTCCACTCATCAAACAACCCTTTGTAGCTTTTTTCGGGAATCAGGTGCAACCCATGTAGGAGTGTGCCTATCCACACGTTTCCATTGCTGTCTATTTCAAAACTGGTGATCTCAATGTTCGATGTCGGTATGTTGTCGTAAGGGTTGTGCAAGAGGTTGAATATGTCTTCGGTGACGGGGTTTACAATGCTCAACCCATTGGAAGTAGCCACCCATATGAATCCGTAATGGTCCTTCATCATGCCGTTCAATACGTTGCTCGCGAGTGTTTTTTCGTTGTTGTGGGCATGCATGAAGTGTTTGAATGTCCCCGTTTTGCGGTCGAATTTGTTCAACCCGTTTCGTGTGGCTACCCACAGATTACCATCGTTGTCTTCGATAATTTTCGCTAAATAATTGTTCGATATCGAATTCGTGTCCTCGGGATCGTTCTTGTACACCGTGAATGTTTTCCCATCATATTTGGTCAGCCCTACCGATTCTATGCCGAGCCAAAAAACCCCCAGACGGTCTTGGTACACGCATTGGATGGATGCACCGGGCATTTTGTGCGATGATGAGAAATGGTTGAGCTTGATCTGAGGGCTTTGTGCATAAACGGGCAAACACAGCACGCACCATAACGTGTTATATAGCATTCGTGCTGGAAGGGATAATTTGTGTTTGCCTCTCATGATTTGGTTAAATCCTATTTGCATGATTTTACTGCCGATAAAAATCGTATCGTAAATTTAATTTCTCCTTTTGGTTTTCACAATGGCTCCCTTCCTGACATTAGCCCGGAAACGTTAAATATTTTGGAGAGTTCTTGCTTGTACCCTTTGCCCATTGGGGCGATCCGGCAAATCCGGATTTTCGTTTCCGGCTTGAAGATTGTCGAAAAAAATCGCCCAATCTGTTTGGGCCTGTCAATCTGTTGTTTGTAATTTGTACATTTGTTCGTTGGCCTCAGTGGGGCAATTATTTATTGATATGATTGATTTTTCACAAGTTACGATCGACAATCTGGTCATTCACCAAATTGGCTGCAAAGCCGACGGGGAACCTGTCCGTTATTCCAAATCACCGTATAACCTTAATGACGATGAAGAGGTGGGCGGCATCCTGATACAATATTTCTTTAAGCCGTTTAAATCAGAAGCATATTTTAACTTTTCCCACTCGTCCGGGGAAGTAGGGCAAAATGCGGTTTTTCGTATCGCATCGAATGTTTTTGGCGGGCAGCTCCCATTCTACGATGCCACGCTACAGATTGCCGATTTGCTGTACCAAACCTCCGGTCATCCCATGATTAAAGGTGGTGAGTTTTACATGGCCCGTTTCCGCAATTGCGTGGTCGATGGTGAAATCGTGGAAGCTTTGGGCATCTTCAAGTCTGAGAACAAAGAAACGTTCCTGAAAGTTTATCTCAGGGATCAGAATTTCGAACTCGGGGCGCAGGAGGGCATCAACGTCAAAAAGCTCGATAAAGGTTGCCTCATCTTCAGTACCGAGCAACAGTTGGGGTTCAAGGTTTGCTCCATCGATAACATCAACAAAGGTAACGATGCGCATTTTTGGCACGATGATTTTTTGGGACTGAAACCGCGTGAAGACAATTATTACTTTACCAATAATTATTTAAAGCTTTGCCGCGATTTTGTGGACGATGTGTACAACGAGGATAATGACGTGGCGCGTGCCGAGCAGATCGACATGCTGAACCGCTCCATCGATTTTTTCAACAAGAAGGATAACTTCAGCGAAGCCGACTTTGCGAAGGAGGTTATCCGTCAGCCCGAAGTGCTGGATGCGTTCAACGAGTATAAAAGTTTCTTTGAATCGGAAAAAGCGTTGCCGCTGAAATCGGAATTCGACATATCGAAAAGTGCGGTCAAGGGTGAGAAAAGATTCTTCAAATCGGTGTTGAAGCTCGATAAAAATTTTCATGTGTACGTGCACGGCAAGAAGAATTATATCGAGAAAGGATACGATCCCGATAAAGGCCTCAATTTCTATAAGCTTTATTTCGAGGTTGAACATTGAAAGGATTGTCAACTACCGTTCCTATCCTTAGCCTGCGTCGTTAAATACTACCGATTTCAGTAATTCATACAGTTACCAATGGCCTTTTTCATATGATGTCTCCTTTGCCCGATGGTTTTGTGCAACGTATCCAAACGCAGTTTCCCGGGGCCGGCCATCCTTTTATCCAAGCGTTGGATACAGATCCGTCGGTATCGGTAAGGCACAATCCGGCCAAACCGTTCGGAGGGTTTCGCACGGGCGAGGCAGTGCCTTGGTGCCCCCACGGAGTTTATCTTCCCGAAAGGCCCGGTTTCACGCTCGATCCCTTTTTCCATGCAGGCTGTTATTACCCGCAGGAAGCTTCGTCCATGTTCATCCATTTTGTAATGCGGCAAGTGTTGCCAGGGCCAAATGCACAAACCAGAGTGTTGGATCTATGCGCGGCCCCGGGTGGAAAATCTACGCTGATCGCTTCTTATCTCAACGGAGAAGGGGTGTTGGTGGCCAATGAGACCATCCGTTCCCGGGCATATATTTTGGCCGAGAATATTATAAAATGGGGATTACCCAATGTGATAGCCACACAAAATGACCCTTCCCGTTTTTCTGTGTTGGAAAATTCATTCGATGTTGTTTTGGTGGATGCGCCATGCAGCGGCGAAGGCATGTTCCGTAAAGACAGCGTGGCCCGTACCGAATGGAGCGAAGCCAATGCCGCATTGTGTGCCGTGCGCCAGCGCCGCATTGTGGCCGATGTGTGGCCCGCGGTGAAAGAAGGCGGCTATCTTATTTACTCGACATGTACCTTTAACCCGAACGAGAACGAAGACAATCTCGATTGGCTGGTAACCCAATTCGATGCCGAGGTGGTCGCATTGGACAATATCCCCAAAGAATGGGGCATTTCCTGCATTGATCTGGGGAAAGGATGTGGATATGCCTTTTATCCGCATCAGGTAAGAGGGGAAGGATTTTTCTGTGCAGTGGTACGCAAACTATCCGGAAACATTGAAAGCCAGAGGAAACGTGCAGGCAGGCAGGACAAAAAAGGCAAGGAACCCAAATTGGCCATTCCGGCCGGCTTATTGGCCAATCCCGATGAATTTGTTTTTGCTACCCCGCACGGAAAAATATTGGCATTGCCTCCGCAAATGGAGGATGTTTACCGGATCGCAGAAACCCATTTGACCGTTTTCCATGCGGGAGTGGCGCTTGGCGAAACGGTCAAAAACGATTTTTCGCCCGACCATTCATTGGCCATGTCGATTTATTACAGTGGGGTGTATCCGTCCATTGATCTGCCCGTTGGGAAAGCCCTCGATTATTTGCGCGGCGATACCCAATTGGGACAATTTGGAGAGAAAGGATGGAACGTGGTGGGTTACTCGGGCGTGCCGTTGGGCTTTGTAAAAAGTATGGGCAACCGATTGAACAACTACTATCCCAAAGAGTGGCGCATCCGGATGAGGTGATATTTTGCACGTTGTTTTTGTTTGATTTTTTGTATTTTTCGGCAGTAATTGCCAATTAACCAGCTATATGGTCGAACAATACGAAATTAATTTGCCCGAATTTCCTCGTGGTTATCATCTTATTACCGGTTACATTACCTCACATGTCAAACAACTTCCGGCCAAAGGGTTAATGAACCTGTTCATCAAACATACATCGGCGGGTCTTGCCATCAACGAAAATGCCGATCCTTCGGTCCGAACCGATTTTGAAACCATCTTCAACCGAATAGTGCCCGAGCGTATACCGGATCTGGAACATACGTTGGAGGGCGACGACGACATGCCCGCCCATATCAAATCGTCAATCATCGGGCAAAGCATCCACATCCCCATAACCAACTATCGGTTAAACCTTGGGACATGGCAGGGAATCTACCTTTGCGAGTTCCGCAATAACGGCGGTCCACGCCGGTTGGTGGCGACGGTAATGGGATGAACAGTTGTCAGGATAGATGCCAGTGGGCGGAAAACAACGAGCGAATCAGCTTCCAATTAGGCTGAAGGGCGTTGGTTCCTTGAAGTACGATGTCGGCCCCCGAATCTTTCAATGTGCCGTCGGGAAGCGGTCCCGTGTTAACGGCTACGGTGAATAACCTTGCACTTTTGGCCGACTGCACGCCCAAAGGGGCATTTTCCACGACCATGGCCCCATGTGGTTGCAGACCGCTTTTTTCCAATGCCCTCAAATAAGGTTCGGGATGTGGTTTTTCGCGGGTAACGTCCTTGCCTGAAACTACTTTGGACGGGCACACGCCAAAATCATGTTCCAGTCTGTCTAGCAATGATGGCTGCTTAGAGCCCGTGACCACATATATGTCGATGCCTCCGGTCCTTATCGTGTTTATAAAATCCTGAATACCTGGCAATATCCGGGCTTTGGGCATTTCGTTCACCAGTTGGCTTTTACGGTTGTAAATATTTTCCACTTCTTCTGGCGTTGCCGGGCGCCCGTAATGCTTTTGATACATTAGCTGGATGGTGCCGGTACTTGTTCGTCCCTCGTTTTGGTAAGCATCGGCTTCGGAGTAGCGTATGCCTGCTTCGGCAAACGCTTTGCTCCACGAATGGGCGTGGTGTCCCATGGAATCGTACAAAACGCCATCCATGTCAAAGAAAACAGCTTTAATCATTGCGTCGGTTCTTTATTCGCCAAAAATAAGCCTTTATCCAAATTAAACGATACAATTCCCGATGTGCCGCCCAAACATGGTGCAGGGAGCATCTTCTTTTTTTACGTACCTGACTTTCCCGCGAAGGCGCAGAGACAGTAAGAGGGGGAGTGTCATTTTGTGCCATATGCCTTTCGGGATTCGTTTTCCGTTATGGTTTATTCGTTTAATTTTGCAGGGTAAATTTATTCCAACGTTTTAAACGGTCGTATGAATATTGCCATAGAAGCTGCGCTTAGCTCTCTGTTGCCCGATTTGGTCTTGGGCGGTTTTTCGTGCCACGTGCGCGTGGAGCCATCTTCGGGTGAACTTTCGGAGCTGGTCAATGGCCAACTTGCCCAAATAGCCCAAGGATTGACACCCGAGGTAATTCGTGAGATGAAATACGTCAGGCTCACCAAAGACGCTTACCGGAAGCTGGGAAAAGACCCCAACCGTTATCGTCCGTCGGCAGAAGCTTTGTTGCGACGGGTAGCCAACGGACGGGGATTGTACAAATTGGGCAACGTGGTGGACGTTCTCAACCTCATGTCCGTCAAAACCGGATATTCCATTTGCGGGTATGACCACGACAACATTATCGGCCGGATATCGCTGGGTATCGGAGAACCCGAAGAACCTTACATTGGTATTGGCAAGGGCGACATCAACATCGGGTTGCTTCCCGTATTCAGGGATGAGCTGAGCGCTTTTGGCACCCCTACCAGCGATTCGGTACGGACAATGGTGACCCATAATACCAAACGCCTTCTGATGGTTTTTATTGGCTTGGGGAATGATCCCGATGAATTGAAGCAGGCATTGGCTGAAAGCGAAGACCTCTTGCAAAAATTTGCCAATGCCCATCACTTTGAGCATTTTATGATTACTGCTTCTTAATAAAATATCCGGATGGTTCAGATTTGTGCGCTGGCTTCGGGCAGCAACGGAAATTGCTATTACGTGGGAAACCGGGAGCATGCGGTGTTGATCGATGCAGGGATTAGCCGCCGCCAAGTGTTGGAGCGGATGAGAAAACGAGGGCTTGATCCCTCAAAGATTATGGGTATTTTTATTTCGCACGAACACTCCGACCATGCATGCGGCATCAGGGTGCTGAGCCAAAAGCTGAGTGTGCCTGTTTTCATGACCAGAATAACTTATAAAAACAGCCGCGAACAGCATCGCCCCGATCAATACCATGCCTTTACTCCGGGCGAATCGATTCAGGTGGGAAATCTTACCGTCCATACATTCAGTAAATTGCATGATGCGGCGGAGCCTTGTAGTTTTGTTGTGGAATATGACCATACAAAAGTGGGGGTGATGACGGACATCGGTTCACCTTGCGACAATGTAAAATCCCATGTACCGGATTGTGATGCCATTTTCCTTGAGAGCAATTATGACGAAAAAATGCTGTGGAGTGGTCCTTATCCCCAATATCTTAAAGTGCGTGTGGCCGGCCAGCGGGGCCATCTATCGAATGATCAGGCCGTGCAACTCATTGCGGAACATGCTTCGGAGCGGTTGCGCTACATTTGTCTTTCGCACCTTTCGGCCGAAAACAATCTGCCCCAACTGGCCCTTGAAAGCTTTAAAGATTTGGCACACAAACATCGGGTGGTTTTGACCGATAGGTATGCTGCGGCCAACGTCATCGAATTGCCGTGAAACAAAAAAGCACCTGGATGGTGCTTCTCTGTTTCGGTATCTTGGTGTTATGATCTTGGATGGAATTGGATGATGGTGTTTTTCAAATATTCCTTGTCCAGGTGGGTATAAATCTCGGTCGTGATAATCGATTCGTGGCCCAACATTTCTTGGACTGCCCTTAGGTTGGCACCACCGTCGATCAAATGGGTGGCAAATGAATGGCGGAATGTGTGCGGGCTGATGTTCTTTTGCAGGCCCACTTTTTGCGACAATGCTTTGATGATGGTGAAAATCATGACGCGCGACAGTTTTTTGCCCCGGCGGTTCAAGAACAACACATCTTCGCAAACTGGCGAAATTTTGAGGTTACGGCGATATTCGCTCAAATAGAGGTTGATTTCTTTGATTGCTTTGGTACTGATGGGGACCAGGCGTTCCTTACTGCCTTTTCCTTCAATTTTCACAAACCCCGATTCAAAGAAAAGGTTTGAGATCTTCAGGTCAATTAGTTCCGATACCCTCAGGCCACAGCTGTACAAGGTTTCGAGTATTGCTTTGTTGCGTTGGCCTTCAGGCTTTTTGTTGTCAATGGCGTTGATGATCGAGTCGATCTCTTCCACGCTCAAGATTTCCGGCAATTTGCGACCTACACGTGGAGCTTCAAGCAAGGCGGTTGGATCACGGTCTACTTTCTCTTCGATCAAAAGGTACTTGTAAAACGATTTGATTCCGCTGATTACTCTTGCCTGCGTACGGGGACTGATGCCTTTGTGGGCAATGTCTTCCATCATGGCTTTCAGGTTGGCCAAAACCACTTTGTCCGGCCCTCCGTCAATTCCTTTGTCCCTTAAAAACTGGACCAGTTTCAAAAGATCGGTTACGTAGGCATGGATGGAATTCTCCGATAGCCCTTTTTCTAGCTTTAGGTAGTTCCTAAAACCGACAATTTCATTTTCCCAATTCATTTTTTTGATTTTTAAGTAGTATAATTCCCTATGCAAAATTAAGTAAATATAAAAATATCACTGTATCCGAGCAAAAAAATATCACTATTTGTGCATCAATTTTGTTGATTTATATAATAATGGCCTTATTTATTCCAAAAGATATTTCCGGATCCCATGCCAGGCATCCGTTTCTCTGTGTTTCAAAACAATGTAAAGGTTGAAGGGGACGTGAATTTTAAAAGATGGAAGCTGCTTTTCGTTTTGCTTCCCAGCTATGTTTGATATGCAGGAATTATTTCGTCCCAATCCAGGAATGCATCGGACGGGATAGAAACTATCACCTGATTTCTTATGTGAACATGCATTTATCAGATTGGTGTTTAGGTTTTTGCATGTGCAGGTTGGTTTAATGCGAAATAATCTATTTTCAATTTTATTGATACAATGGGCGAAGGGCAAGTTGCATTTTATATGTATCGTCCGTGGGGGGTTTTTAAGCTTTGGTCCTTCAATGGCTCATATTTCTGATTTTTTAGCTTTTCAAGCGGTGGGGAACATTTTTTTTTTACGTTAATCTGTTATACTTTTGCGCGGTGACAAAAGGCCTCAGCTAATGAAAATCATTGTAATTAACGGTCCCAATCTTAATTTATTGGGCGTTCGCGAAAAAAGCATTTATGGTGACAGGTCTTTTACTACATTTTTCGACGATTTGGAAAGGGAATTCCCTCAAGTGGAATTTGAATACTTCCAGTCGAATGTGGAAGGGGAATTGATCAACAAGATCCACCAAACAGGTTTTGATGCCGATGGTATTATTCTGAATGCCGGCGCCTACACGCACACTTCGGTCGCACTGGCCGATGCGGTCTCGGCTGTTACAACCCCTGTCGTGGAGGTGCACATTTCAAACGTGTTCAAACGCGAGGCATTCAGGCATCATTCGTATCTGGCCCCTGTTTGCAAAGGTTCTATTTCCGGTTTCGGGCTAAACTCGTACAAGTTGGCTTTGCTTTCGTTTTTATGAAAAATCCAAGGATTCAATAATATCTGAAATCTAGTCGTTTAACGTTTAACAAGTATTGTCAATGAAAAAATCCACGAAAATAGTTGCTACTATTTCGGACCAACGCTGCGAGGTGGAATTCCTTCGCGAACTTTACAAGGCGGGGATGAACGTCGTACGCCTCAATACCGCGCACATGAACCGCGAAGGCCTTACCCGTGTGGTTAACAACACCAGGGCGGTATCGGGTAAGATAGCCATTCTTATCGACACCAAGGGACCTGAAATTCGGACCACGCCGACCGACGCAAACATTGAACTCAAAACAGGTGATGTGGTCAAGGTGATCAGCAATCCAAATGTAAAGTCGACACCTGAATGCATCAGTGTAAATTACGATCAGTTTGTGCAGGATCTGCAAATCGACAACCTGATTTTGATCGATGATGGTGAAGTGGCATTGAAAGTGACCGAGAAGCACGCCGATTACCTGACCTGTGAGGTGCAAAACAATGGGACGGTAGGTAGCCGTAAAAGTGTGAACATTCCTGGTGTTAGGACCAATTTGCCTTCGATTACCGAAAAAGACATCGATTGTATCCATTTTGCAATTGAAAACGATTTGGATTTCATTGCACACTCGTTCGTGCGTAATCGTGCCGACGTGATGGAAGTGCAAAAGATCCTTGATAAATCCAACTGTCCTGCTAAAATCATCGCCAAAATCGAAAACCAGGAAGGTGTCGAAAATATCGATGAAATTCTGGAATGCGTATATGGCATTATGGTGGCACGTGGCGATTTGGGCATTGAGATCCCACAGGAAAGGATTCCTTTGGTACAGCGCCAGTTGATCCGTAAATGTGTGGAGAACAAGAAACCAGTGATCGTGGCAACCCAAATGTTGCATACCATGATCAAAAACCCTCGTCCTACCAGGGCCGAAGTCACCGATATTGCCAATGCCATCTACTACCGTACCGATGCCATTATGTTGAGTGGTGAAACAGCCTATGGAAATTACCCTGTGGAAGCGGTTCAGACCATGTCGAAAATTGCCATGGAAGTTGAACCGGCCAAGGACATCCGTAACGATATCCACGTGCCCATTGTCAAAAGCGATTTGACCGCTTATCTGGCCGAAGCTGCCGTGAAAGCAACCCGCGAGTTGGATGTCAAAGCGATTATCACCGATAGTTTTACTGGTAAAACAGCGCGTTTCCTGGCGGCTTTCCGTGGAAAAGTGCCTGTGTATGCCTTGTGCTACTCTCCTCGTGTGGGTCGTGAATTGGCCCTTTCTTATGGTGTTTCTGCACGTTTAACGGAAGAAGGGTCCAATAAGTCGGAGATCTTGCGTAAAACCATTAATAAACTGAAGAAAAAAGACATTCTGGAAGACAAGGATCTGGTCGTCTATATCGGTGGAAGTTTTGGTATAGGCGGTGGCACCACGTTCATGGAAATCATCAATGTGGAAGGCCTGATCAAAAAAGTTGAATGGTATCGTGATTAATTAAGGTAAGATTCAATGTATAAGAAAGGGTGGGCTTTTATGGCTCACCCTTTTTCTTTAGCATGTCACATTCTTCAATCCGCTTCGTTTATTTGGTGTCCGAAAAATGAAAAGTTGACTTTCCCGTATTTTCTTACTTCCCGGAAATTTGGGTGACGGCTGAAATCTTTCTTGTCCGAATGTTCCATGATATATATGCCATCGGATTTTAAAACCGATGTTGTAAAAATCAAATCGGGCAAGGTATCCCCGTTTTTTAAATCGTAGGGAGCATCTGAAAATATAAGGTCGAACGAATCGGTGCATTTGGAGATAAAGCGAAATACATCGCCTTTGATGGGGGTTATGTACGATTTCAGCCCCAGTTCGCCGATGCATTTGTTTATGAACGTATAATGCAAGCCGAGCATCTCTACGCAGGTAACCTGATTACAGCCACGTGATACAAATTCCAACGAAATGCTTCCGGTTCCTGCAAACAGATCAAGAACTTTGGTTTGTCCGAAATCGAGACGGTTGTTTAGAATATTGAACAAACTTTCTTTGGCATAATCGGTGGTTGGCCGTGCCTTTAGACCCGATGGCGGGGAAAACCGCCTGCCTTTAAATTCGCCGCCGATTATACGCATAACGAAAAATTGAATAGTTGAAAATGGCGCGGATAATCGACATCCCTCAATGCGTGTGAAAAGTTCACGTGTCTGTCGATCTTTTCAAAGCGGACCTTTTTGAAATAATTTTTTAGCATTTGCTGGTATTCCCCATCACGTTCGATTGTCCCGCTCAACAGGAGCAATATATCGTTTGTTGACAATTGGAGTTGGTCTATGGCAAACAAAAGAAAGTAAATCATATCGTTTGGCGAGGAAATATCAAATTGGTTGAATAGCTTCAGGTTTCTTCGTTCCAACACTAAAATATAAAACCGGTTTTTCTCGAAATGCAAACGAATGGTCGATTGCCCGTTTACCGGTAAGCCGTCTATCATGTTCGATTCCAATAAAGGGGTCGTGGCATGTAAGAAATGTACATCCCCAAATTGGTTCCGGAATCTGTCGGCCAGTTGTTTGGGAATGGCGAAAATGTTAACGGCATCGGCAAGCTTTATCCTGTTTTCCATGTATATAGCATTCTCAAGTCCCGACGAGAAGGTGAAATTCAGGATCTCAGCGGTTCTGTCGGCGCGGTACAGCATCCCCGGTACCAAAACCGAATATTTTTCTTCGTACAGAACGATCACCTTTTGGTACTCTAGTTCGAATAACGGCTCGGTTTCCAGTATGTACCACAATTCGGCCCAGTTTCCGTTTTTAATTTCCAATGGGTGGTATCCGAACGTTATGAACAGGTTCCTTACCGGGTCAAGAATGCAAAAGGAGACCCCGTCTGTGGCGACACGGATGGATAAATAGTACGATTGGGACAGTGTGGGATCAAATGCTTCATCGGCAAACGAAGATCCACTTATGTGTTTGGTCATTATTCCCGGTTTTCTTTGTCTGTATTCGTTTTTCCGATATCCGATTTTCTGGCTGACTATGCATGGCCATGGTACTCTTAACATTTGTCATTTTTTGCCGGCAAGAGACATTTCGTACCTAATTTTTACCTCAAATATTTTGTGCCCATGTGCAATATTTTGAACATGAAACGAACAAAGCCTGTTTCAAATCAGAAACGAACGAATCGAAACAGACTGGTTTTGAGATTCTTTTTTAACGAAACGCTTTGACAAGACAACATCTTTTGTCGATATGGCTTGCAAAGGCTGTTTTCATTATTGCCGGGTTTTGTCTTAATTTGGAAACGAATCCACAAATTTATAAAAAATCCTACTTCATCTTTCACGTTCTTAATTGTTGAAAAAATGGTCGAGGAACATATAAGGGCCATGGTTCTGTCAAATCTGGGGCATGTGCCAACACCTTCCCAGAAAGTGTTGATCGATGCGTTTGCGCCTTTCATTACTTACCCTGAGTCGGACAAGGTATTGGTTATTAAAGGTTTTGCAGGGACTGGGAAAACGACGGTTGTAAGTGCTTTTGTAAAAACGCTTTCGCAATTCAAGATTTCCAGCATATTGATGGCGCCAACGGGAAGGGCTGCAAAAGTAATGAGCTCGTTTGCCGGGCAACCTGCCTATACCATCCATCGGAAAATTTACCGTCAAAAATCGTCATCCGACGGAATGGGAGCATTTCTGTTGAATTTTAATACTCATAAAGATACGTTATTTATTGTTGACGAGGCTTCGCTTATTGCCAATTCGGTTTTGGAACAATCGGTGTTTGGTAGCGGACGATTGCTTGATGATCTTTTTTCTTATGTTTTTCAGGGACACAATTGCAAATTGATTCTGATTGGCGATACCGCCCAGTTACCTCCCGTTAACTTTGCCGAAAGTCCTGCATTGGACAAAAATGTGCTAAAGCATTATAATGTAGAGGTAGACGAATATACGCTGACCGATGTGGTTCGGCAAACTGCCCAAAGCGGGATTCTGGAGAATGCGACCTTGTTGCGACGTAGCATCGGAGATTTTGACAAAAATGCAGAATTACCCAAATTTTCAGTGCTCGATTGTCACGATATGCATCGTATCAATGGAGGTGAACTAATCGAAGCCATTTCCCAATGTTTTGACACATACGGGCTGGAAGAGACAATGGTGGTCTGTCGCAGTAATAAGCGCGCCGTGTTATATAACAAGGGCATAAGAAATTCGATTCTTTTCAGGGAAGAGGAGTTGACTGCGGGCGATTTGTTACTGGTGGTGAAAAACAATTATTTTTGGCTGGCCGGTAACAAGGAAGTCGATTTTATTGCCAACGGAGACATTGCCGAAGTGGTAAAAGTAAGGAAATACGAGGAGTTGCACGGCCTTAGGTTTGCCAATATCACGGTGAGGTTTGTGGAACACGGGTATTTCGAGGCCGACGTGAAAATTATTCTCGACACGTTACAGGCAGAAACCCCTGCATTGTCACAAGCCGGGCAGGAGTTTCTTTACCAATCGGTTATGGCCGATTACAGGGATGAGAAGAGTAAAAAAGCTCAGTTTGATAAAATTCGGCAGGATCCCTATTTCAATGCTTTACAGGTGAAGTTTGCTTATGCCATGACGTGCCACAAATCTCAAGGCGGCCAATGGAAAGCGGTGTTCGTGGACCAGGGCATGGTCGCGGATGCCGACAAAGGCGTGGAGTATTTGCGTTGGCTTTATACGGCCGTTACCCGGGCAACGGAAAAGGTTTATTTGGTCAACTTTCCTGATGACCAATTTGGGAATTGAATAAAGACAAAGACCAGATTGGGGAATCTGGTCTTTGTAGAATCTTTTTGAAACTGTATTTTACAGACCCATATCCTTCATCATGGCCTCAATGCGGGCATCTGCTTTTTGGTTGGCCTCGTCCCATTCCGAACGATCCTTTACCGGATATTTCACTTCGAAATAGAATTTGATTTTCGGTTCCGTTCCCGATGGGCGTACCGAAATCTTGGAACCATCTTCTGTGAAGAACTGTAGTACGTCCGAGGTTACCGGCAACGCAATGGGCGTAATTTCGCCATTGGTTTTGTGGGTGGCTTTCAACGAAAGATAGTCCTTGATAACGGCCAGTTTGGAACCGCCCAAAACCACCGGTGGGTTCTGGCGCAGCTTTTCCATAATTGCCTTGATTTCGGCAGCGCCTTGTTGGCCTTGGCGAACCACATATTTCATACGCTCTTTCGAGAACCCGTACTCGAGGTAAATATCCTGCATCAGCTGGTAAACGGTTTTGCCGTTATCTTTGGCCCAGGCCGCTATTTCGGCCATCATGGCAATGGCTCCTACTGCATCTTTGTCGCGTACGTAATCGCCGGGCAAAAAGCCATAGCTTTCCTCTCCGCCGCAGATGTATTTTTGTTTGCCTTCGAGTTCACGGATAATTCCGGCAATCCATTTGAAGCCAGTGTACACATCAAAATATCCCACACCGTTCTTTATGGCGATATCTTTCAAAATTTCAGAAGTAACAATGGTTTTGACAATGAACTCCTTTCCGGTAAGCATTCCGTTTTCTTTCCACTTTTTGAGCATGTACCAGGTTAGCAGTACGGCGGTTTGGTTGCCATTGACAAGCACAAATTCGCCTTTGTCGTTTTTGATGGCAATACCCAAACGGTCCGAGTCGGGGTCAGAGGCCATGACGATGTCTGCATTGGTTTCAATGGCTTTTTTTACGGCCATTTCCATGGCGGCAGGTTCTTCCGGGTTTGGAGAAACCACAGTGGGAAAATCGCCGCTTACTACGTTTTGTTCGGGAACGGGGATGATATTTTCAAAACCAATTCTTTTCAACGCGTCGGGAACCATTTTTACTCCGGTGCCGTGTATGGGGGTGTAAACGATTTTAAGGTCTTTCTGGCGTTTAACCACATCGGGGGCAAGGGAATTAGTCTTTACCTGTTCCAGAAATAATTCATCCATTTCGGTGCCCAGTATCTCAATTAACTTGTTGTTCTTCTCGAAGTTAATTTCTTCAACCGTTTGGATTTTATTGACTTCGGAGATGATGTTTTTGTCATGGGGAGCAATAATTTGGGCCCCGTCGTTCCAATATGCTTTGTAGCCGTTATATTCTTTCGGATTGTGTGAGGCGGTGATGACCACGCCACTCTGACAACCTAAATGCCTGATGGCGAACGATACTTCGGGAGTGGGGCGCAGATCTTCAAAAAGGTATGCTTTGATACCGTTTGCCGAAAAAATATCGGCAACCGATTGCGCAAATAACTTGCTGTTGTTGCGGCAATCGTAACCGATCACGACTTTGATCTCGGGCAACGCCGCAAATTCCTTTTTCAGATAGTTGGCAAGGCCCTGGGTGGCTGCCCCAACGGTATAGATGTTCATGCGGTTGGTGCCTGCGCCCATGATCCCACGCAACCCGCCGGTGCCAAATTCCAGGTCTTGATAAAAGGCATCGATCAGATTGGTCTTATCACTGTTTTCCAAAAGGGCTTTTACCTGGCTTTTTGTCTTTTCGTCGTAGCTTCCTTCCAGCCAAATATTGGCCCTTTTGACCACTTTCTCCAATAAATCGTTCGTACTCATGTGTATTTGTTTGTGTATTTTGTTAATAGTTTGTGTGGTGGTGAAAATTTATCTCGGCTTCGGCCAGTAACGGTAACACACAATCTTTGGGCGATACGACGGCTTTACCTTCTGGCAGCATCCAGTCAATCGACAGGCCGGGATCGTTGTATATGATACCCCTTTCCGATTGCGGATTGTAGTAATTGTCGCATTTGTAATGGAAAAGCGCCTCTTCGCTCAATACCGAAAAGCCATGTGCAAAACCACGGGGAATGTAAAACTGCCAACGGTTTTCGTCGGAGAGTTCCACGGTTTCGTATTTGCCGAAAGTAGGCGATCCTTTGCGGATGTCCACTGCCACATCGAGTACTTTCCCCTTTATGACTTGTACCAACTTTGATTGGGCAAAGGGAGCCAATTGATAATGCAAGCCTCTGATGACACCGTACTGCGACAATGAAAAGTTATCTTGCACAAAGTGGTCGGTAATTCCTGCATCGGCGTAACGTTGCGCATTAAAACCCTCGAAAAAGAAACCTCTTTTGTCGTTGAAAAATTTGGGCTTGATGATCAATAATCCTTCTATACTGGTTGTTTGTATCTCCATTGTTCGGGTAATGTTCAAAATCACGATTCGTGGGTGGCAATCTTGATTAAATACTGTCCATATTCGTTCTTGTTCAGGGTTTCGGCCAGTTTCAACAGTTGTGCCTTATCGATGAACCCCTTTTTATAAGCAATTTCTTCAATACAGGCAACTTTCAGTCCCTGACGGTTCTGGATGGTCGAAATGAAATTGGCTGCCTGTAATAGACTATCGTGCGTGCCTGTGTCGAGCCATGCCATGCCGCGGCCAAGCAGTTTTACGTTCAAACGCCCTTCTTCAAGGTATAGACGGTTAAGGTCGGTAATCTCCAACTCGCCGCGGGCTGATGGTCTCAATGACTTGGCTTTGGTCACCACGTCGTTGCTGTAAAAATAGAGCCCTGTTACGGCATAATTCGATTTAGGGGCTTGGGGTTTTTCTTCAATGCTTAGGACTTTTCCGCTGGCGTCGAATTCGGCCACGCCGTAACGTTCCGGGTCATCTACATAATAACCAAAAACCACTGCTCCGTCTTGTTGGGCCACTGCTTCGCTTAAAATACGGCTGAATTCGTAACCGTAAAATATATTGTCGCCGAGAACCAAACATACGTTATCATTGCCGATAAACGCTTCACCGATCAAAAATGCCTGGGCCAGACCATCTGGCGAAGGTTGTTCTGCATATTCAATACGGAGCCCCAACTGGTCCCCGGCACCGAATAGTTTTTTGTACAACGGCAAATCGGTGGGAGTGGAAATGATCAGGATGTCCCGTATGCCTGAGAGCATCAGGACCGATAGCGGATAATAGATCATTGGTTTGTCATAAACCGGGATGATTTGCTTCGAAATGCTTTTGGTAACAGGGTAAAGTCTTGTTCCCGAACCTCCTGCCAAAATAATGCCTTTGGTTTGTGTCACTGTTTGTTTTTCCATTGGGAATATGGCTTTCGTGATGGATTTGGATGCTGGTCTATAATTCCTTTTTCAGTAATTCGTCGAAGTAGGATATGGTTTTTGCCAATCCTTCACGTAGTTGTATTTGGGGTTCCCAGTTGTTGAGTTCCCTCTGGGCCAGGTCGATGTCCGGACGTCGCTGGGCAGGATCGTCGGCGGGTAACGGCATGTAAACGATTTTCGACTTTGTGCCGGTTAGTTCGATTATCGTTTGTGCCAGCTCCAACATGGTAAATTCATTGGGATTGCCAATGTTGATGGGACCGACGAATTCGTCTTTTGTACCCATCATCCGGCACATACCCTCCAATAGGTCATCCACATATTGGAAACTACGCGTTTGGGTCCCGTCGCCAAAGATTGTAATGTCTTCACCTTTCAAAGCTTGTACTATGAAATTGGAGACCACACGTCCATCGTTAGGGTTCATTCTGGGCCCGTAAGTGTTGAATATACGGATGACCTTGATCTTCACCCCGTTTTGGCGATGGTAATTCAAGAAGAGGCTTTCGGCACAACGCTTTCCTTCATCATAGCACGAACGGATGCCGATGGGGTTGACGTTGCCCCAATAGCTTTCGGGCTGTGGGTGTATTTCTGGGTCGCCATATACTTCGCTGGTCGATGCCTGAAGTATTTTTGCCTTGATGCGTTTGGCCAATCCCAGCATGTTTACCGCTCCCATCACCGACGTTTTAATGGTCTTGATGGGATTATACTGATAATGCACCGGAGATGCGGGGCAGGCCAGATTGTATATTTCGTCGACTTCGGCAAAGTATGGATGAGTCACGTCATGCCTCACCAATTCAAAGAAGGGACTATCGAGCAGGTGCACGATGTTTTTTTTGCTTCCTGTGAAATAGTTGTCCAAACAAATCACATCGTTGCCTTCATCCAATAGTCGTTCACATAGGTGCGACCCAATAAAACCTGCACCTCCGGTCACTAATATTCTTTTCATTTTACATAAATAGGGGCTAGTGTTTCACAACGTTCGAACGGCCGATCCCATGGTATTCAAATCCGTTTTCGGTCATTTCGCCCATGTCGTATATGTTGCGTCCGTCGAAAATTACTCTGTGCTTAAGCAGTTTTTCCACTACCTTGTAGTTCAATTGGCGGAACTCGGGCCATTCGGTAATGAGAATCAGTGCATCGGCATCAATCAGCACATCGTACGGATCGGTACCGTATTCTATTTTGTTGCCGAAAATGTGCCTGGCCTCGTTGGTGGCCACGGGGTCGAAAGCTTTTACTTTGGCACCGGCCTCAAGTAAACCGTTGATGATGACAATGGATGGTGCTTCGCGCATATCATCGGTATGTGGCTTGAAAGAAAGTCCCCAAATGGCAATGGTCTTCCCTTCCAAATGGTTTTTAAAATACGATCTTACTTTTTGCAGGATGATCTTCTTCTGGTCTTCGTTCACATCTTCGACTGCTTTGAGCAATCGCAAAGGATAACCGTAAAGCTCGGCGGTTTTTATTACGGCCTTCACGTCCTTCGGGAAACACGAACCGCCATATCCCGCACCTGCATAAATAAATTTGTTGCCGATGCGCGAATCACTCCCTATGCCCTGACGTACCATCGAAATGTCGGCACCTACCAACTCACAAAGGTTGGCCATGTCGTTTATGAAACTGATTTTGGTGGCCAACATCGCATTGGCGGCATATTTGGTCATTTCGGCCGAGGGGATGTCCATGAAAAGGATCGGGTGCCCGTTTAACAGGAAAGGCTTGTAGAGTTTTCGCAACACTTTTTCGGCACGCTCAGACTCAGTTCCTACCACGATCCTGTCGGGTTTTAAAAAATCGTCAATGGCGTTGCCCTCTTTCAGGAATTCGGGATTCGATGCCACATCGAACTCAATGCCCGACCCGCGCTTTTCCAGTTCATCCTTGATTGCGGCCTTTACCTTTTGGGCGGTTCCGATGGGTACGGTACTTTTTGTTACCACGACTAAATAGTCGGTCATATGGCGGCCGATTTGGCGGGCAACTTCAATGACGTGTCTCAGGTCGGCACTGCCGTCTTCCCCGGGAGGTGTCCCCACGGCAATAAACACCAGTTCGCATTTATCGATCGACTCTTTTAAACTGGTTGAAAAGTCCAATCTTCCGCTGGATGCATTTTTTTCGACCAATTGTTCAAGACCCGGTTCATAAATGGGGATCACCCCGTTTCGTAACTTGTTGATCTTGTTTTCGTCAATGTCGATGCAAGTCACGTTAATACCTGTGTCGGCAAAACAAGTGCCAGTGACCAATCCAACATACCCTGTTCCTACGATTGAAATTTTCATGGTTTTTTTAAGAGGTGATTTACTACTGTTAGGATTTTACCTTTTGCTTAAAACATTCTGGTATTTTTCAGCTAAAAACTGCACAAATATGGCAAATGAAAAGTAAAAAGACCAAAATTAGGAAATTTTAGTTTTCGGTTAGCTTAAGTTAACTAAAATTCCGATAAGCCGGATTGTTAATAACTGTTTGAAAATTAAAATATAATTGGCAGATACCTGGGTTTGTCGTTTTTTTCTGTTGGTTTCAAAATATTTTTAAAGGGCTCTATTTCCATCAATTGAAAAAGTTGATACCTTTGCGGCGGTTTTTTCAAAATAATGTCTAACCAACTAGTTAAGTTTTAAAGTTTAAATTAAATGACTAAAAATCAAATCGCTGTTACTCCCGATGCGGATTTCGATTGGGATAGTTACGAACAAGGCGTGGTTGCTGGTGTTACCGCAACCAAAGAAGAGCTTGAGCAAATGTATGACAAAACCCTTTCGACCATCTCGGAGAAAGAAGTTTTGGAAGGTGAAGTGATCGCGCTGAACAAGCGTGAAGTTGTGATCAACATTGGGTTTAAATCCGACGGGATCGTTAGCCGTAACGAGTTCCGTTACAACCCTGATCTTAAAATTGGCGACAAGGTAGAGGTTTACGTTGAAAGCCAGGAAGATAAAAAAGGACAGTTGGTCCTTTCGCACAAAAAAGCACGCGCACTCCGTTCTTGGGATCGGGTGAACGAAGCCCTTGAGCGCGATGAAGTCATTAAAGGCTACATCAAGTGCCGCACCAAAGGGGGTATGATTGTCGATGTGTTCGGCATAGAGGCTTTCTTGCCAGGTAGCCAAATCGACGTGAAGCCCATCCGCGACTATGACATGTATGTGGGCAAGACCATGGAGTTCAAAGTGGTTAAGATCAACCCCGAATTCAAAAACGTGGTTGTTTCGCACAAAGCGCTTATCGAAGCCGAACTTGAACAACAGAAAAAAGACATTATCTCTAAACTTGAAAAAGGTCAAGTACTTGAGGGTACCGTTAAAAATATCACTTCCTACGGGGTGTTCATTGATTTGGGCGGCGTAGACGGTTTGATCCACATTACCGACCTTTCTTGGGGCCGTGTTACCCATCCGGAAGAGATTGTTCAACTTGATCAGAAATTGAACGTAGTGATCCTCGACTTCGATGACGAGAAAAAACGTATCGCCCTTGGTTTGAAACAGCTGACTGCCCATCCTTGGGATGCGTTGAGCGCCGAGCTTAAAGTAGGCGATACCGTGAAAGGCAAAGTGGTGGTGATGGCCGATTATGGAGCATTCGTAGAAATTGCCCCTGGTGTAGAAGGCCTGATCCACGTTTCGGAAATGAGCTGGTCGCAGCACCTGAGAAGTGCTCAGGACTTCTTGCACGTGGGTGACGAGGTGGAAGCCGTTATCTTGACCCTTGATCGTGACGAACGAAAAATGTCGTTGGGTATCAAGCAAATGAAACAAGATCCATGGGAAAACATCGAGAGCAAGTATGCCGTAGGTTCCAAGCACAAAGCAACCGTCCGCAATTTCACCAACTTTGGTGTGTTTGTGGAAATCGAAGAAGGCATTGATGGCTTGATCCATATCTCGGACTTGAGCTGGACCAAAAAAATCAAACACCCTGCCGAGTTTACATCGATCGGTGAGCCAATTGAGGTAATGGTTCTCGAAATCGACAAAGAAAATCGTCGTTTGAGCCTTGGACACAAACAATTGGAGGAAAATCCATGGGATGTGTTCGAGACCATTTTCTCGGTAGATTCTATCCACGAAGGAACCATTGTCGAGTTGTTCGACAAAGGAGCAGTCATCGCTCTTCCTTACGGTGTTGAAGGTTTTGCGACTCCACGCCATCTGGTAAAAGAGGACGGTAGCCAAGCTAAGGTTGACGAGAAACTTGAGTTCAAAGTCATCGAATTCAACAAATCTTCTAAGCGTATAATCCTTTCTCATTCAAGGATTTTTGAAGACGATAAAAAAGCGACCGAACTGGCAGAGAAAAAAGCTCAGGTAAAAACCACCAAAAAAGCGATCAAAAAGGTGAAAGAGAATGTTGAAAAAACTACCTTTGGGGATATTAGCGATTTGGTGGCTTTGAAAGACCAAATGGAAGCGAACGAAAAAAAGTCAAGCGACAACGAATAAGCAAAACATTCAGCAATGGACTTCAAGATTGAGAAACTAGATGATTTTACTTTAGTACAAGTTTTGAAAGAGAAGCTTGACACGCACGTGGCCCCATCCCTGAAATCGGAACTTGTGCTGCTTTCGGGTAACGGCGAGCGTAATATTTTGCTTGACTTGAGCAAAAGCAACTATTGTGATTCATCTGGGTTAAGCGCAATCTTGGTGGCCAACCGTTTGTGTAAAAATGCCGATGGGGTGTTTGTGTTGTCGGGCCTGCAAGCCGCGGTGGAGCGTTTGATCTCTGTTAGCCAGCTTGATTCGGTGCTCAACATCGCGCCCAACGTAACCGATGGAATCGATATGATGCGGAATGCCATCGAAAAGAAATAATAGATGACATTTTCGGTAACGATCCTCGGCAGCAATTCTGCATTGCCCACATCGGAACGATATCCGGCCGCTCAGATACTCAGTGTATCTGAGCGGTTTTTTTTGATCGATTGCGGAGAGGGCACGCAAATGCAGATGAGAAAGTATAAAATCGGGTTCTCTAAAATCGATCACGTTTTTATTTCGCACTTGCACGGCGATCATGTATTTGGCCTTATTGGTCTCATTTCCACGTTGGGGTTATTGAGGCGAAAGCACCCTCTTTATGTGTATGCCCATCACGATCTGGAAAGGCTTTACCGCCCCCATTTAAATTATTTCTGTCCCGATTTGCCCTTTGACGTGCATTTTGTTCCATTGAACCTTAAAATGCGGCAGGTTATCTTTGAAGATAAAAGAATCACGATCGAAAGTATTCCGTTGAAACACCGGGTTTCCGCATGTGGGTTCATTTTCTCGGAAAAATCTTCGTTACCTAATATCCGTAAAGAACGCATCGAAGAGTACGGATTATCGATTGCCGAGATCGTGAAAATTAAAGATGGAGGTGATTTAATGCTGGAAAACGGGCAAATTGTCCCGAACCACGAGTTGGTAGTCCAGCCTCCACGGCCACGTTCATACGCTTACTGTTCCGATACGAAATATTTTAAAGCATTGGCCAATGACGTGAAGGGGGTTGATCTGCTTTACCATGAAGCTACGTTTACGTCCGAAAACGCCCAATTGGCAAAAAAAACTACTCATAGTACTGCGGCACAGGCCGCACAAACAGCCAAAGATGCAGGTGTAGGAATGCTCGTCATCGGGCATTTTTCATCACGTTACCACGAGCTTGATGTGTATCTTCGCGAGGCTATGCCCATTTTCCCCAATACACGGTTGGCCATTGAAGGCAAAACGTTCGATATTCCCCATCGGGACCAATTGTGATGTCCCTCCTCCATGTTTCTGATTTTATACCGAATGGCGCACATCAACCGATATATCGTTATATTTGCGCAACTATTTTTTGACTCATTTTAGGAAAAACGAATGCAGGAAAAAATTATCATTCTCGATTTTGGTTCACAGTACACCCAATTGATTGCCCGTAGAATCAGGGAGATCAATGTGTATTGCGAAATACATCCTTTTAACAAAATACCAACTCCCGACAGTTCTGTAAAAGGTGTTATTCTTTCCGGAAGCCCTTTTAGCGTAAGGGATGCCAATGCCCCTAAACCCGACCTGTCCGAAATAAAAGGGAAGTTGCCCTTGCTGGGCGTTTGTTACGGCGCCCAATATTTGTCGCATTATTTTGGCGGTGAAGTGGCACCCTCGGCATCTCGGGAATATGGCAGGGCCAACCTGGAATTTGCCGATTCCGGCAATGAGCTGCTTCGTGGCGTGGACCAGCATTCGCAGGTATGGATGTCGCATGGCGATACCATTGTGAAAACGCCAGATGATTATAAGATCATAGCCAGCACGCACGACGTAAAAGTGGCTGCTTACAAAATAGAAGGTGAAACCACTTACGGACTCCAGTTCCATCCCGAGGTATACCATTCAACCGACGGGACCGCTATCCTGCAAAACTTTGTGGCCGACATTTGCGGCTGTAAGCAGGACTGGACGCCCGATTCGTTCATTGAAACCACGGTAGGGCAATTGAAGGCCAAACTCCAAAATGACAAGGTGGTGCTTGGCCTTTCGGGCGGAGTTGACAGTTCGGTGGCCGCCATGTTGCTGCACAAGGCCATTGGGAGTAGTCTTACCTGTATTTTTGTGGACAACGGATTGTTGCGCAAAAACGAATTCGAAAATGTTTTGGATTCGTATAAACATATGGGATTGAACGTGATCGGAGTAGATGCCAAAGAGCGTTTTCTTAGCCAGCTGAAAGGCAAGACCGATCCTGAAGAGAAGCGCAAAATCATTGGTCGTGTATTTATTGAAGTGTTCGATGCCGAAGCACACAAAATAAAGGACGTGAAGTGGCTGGCCCAAGGTACTATTTATCCCGATGTCATTGAGTCGGTATCGGTGAACGGCCCTTCGGCCACTATCAAATCGCACCATAATGTGGGGGGGCTGCCCGAAAAAATGAACCTTAAAGTGGTTGAACCTCTGAATCTTTTGTTTAAAGATGAAGTGCGCCGGGTTGGACGTGCCTTACACATTGATGAAGTCATTTTGGGGCGGCATCCGTTTCCCGGGCCGGGATTGGCAATCCGTATTCTGGGCGAGATCACACCAGAGAAAGTGACGTTGCTCCAAGAGGTCGATTACATCTTCATCTCCAGTTTGAAAAATAGTGGCCTGTACGACCAGGTGTGGCAGGCGGGGGCTATCCTCTTGCCGGTGCAGTCGGTAGGCGTAATGGGTGATGAGCGGACTTACGAAAGCGTGGTCGCTTTGCGTGCCGTGTCATCGACCGATGGGATGACGGCCGATTGGGTACATTTACCTTACGAGTTTTTGGCCCGGTTATCAAACGATATCATCAACAAAGTAAAAGGGGTTAATCGTGTGGTATATGACATCAGTTCAAAACCACCAGCAACCATCGAATGGGAATGACATACCGAACGGAGAGGAATTGACCTCTCCGTTTTTTGTCGCATCCATCTTATTCTTCTGTTAAAATTCTATCTTTGTTTTTTACCCTTATCGATTTGATACGATGAGAAAAGTCATTATACCCATTACCTTCTGCATAGCATTCTTAATTGTTTCCATGTCGGCAAAAAGTCAGTTTGTTGACAAAGAATTCCAAAAATTCCAAATGGCGTGGAACCTTATATCTACTTTTTATGTCGATAGTGTTGATAAGGGAAGTTTGGCCGAAGAGGCCATTGTGGCCATGTTGCAGAAGCTAGACCCCCACTCTGTTTATATCAGTGCCAAAGAAGTGGAGGCAATGAACGAACCTCTCAATGGAAGTTTTGAGGGGATAGGCATTGAATTCCACATCCTGAACGATACGTTAATGGTCGTGAATACCATTCCAGGCGGGCCTTCGGAAAATGTAGGCATCAAGGCCGGCGACAGGATTTTGTCCATTGATGGGAAAAATGTGGCCGGCACCGGTTTGAAAAATAGCGATGTGTTTAAAATGCTCCGGGGTCCTAAAGGAACCCAGGTACTGATTGCCATCCAGCGAAAAGGATCGTTGGCGTTGCAGGCCTTTAACGTGACGCGCGGTCAAATACCTATTTTTAGTATTGATGCAGCCTACATGGCTTCGCCCCAAACAGGGTACATTAAGATTAACCGCTTTGCATCTACCACATACGATGAATTTGTGGAGGCGTTGAAAAAGCTCCAAAAGCACAATTTACAATCGTTGATATTGGATTTGCGCGGGAATGGAGGAGGTTACTTGAACGCTGCCATTGAAATTGCCGATGAGTTTTTGGGCAATAGAAAATTGATTGTATTTACTCAGGGCCTTAACAGTCCGCGACGTGACTATTTTGCGACTTCACGCGGATTGTTTGAAAAGGGGCAATTGGTGGTGCTGATTGATGAGGGTAGTGCTTCAGCAAGTGAAATTGTGGCAGGTGCCGTCCAGGATCACGATCGGGGCATGGTCATCGGGCGGAGAAGTTTTGGTAAAGGTTTGGTTCAGAGGCCATTTACCTTGCCTGATGGAGCCAATATCCGACTGACTACGGCCAAGTATTACACCCCTTCGGGAAGGTGTATCCAAAAACCATACGATGAAGGGACTGAAGTATATCTTTCGGAATTGTACCAACGTGTGGCACATGGCGAGTTACTGCATTCCGACAGCATAAAGGCATCGACGGGGGCACAGTACAAAACGTTGGCGAAAGGGCGAAACGTATATGGAGGTGGAGGTATTATGCCTGATAAATTTGTGCCTGCCGATACATCCATGTTTTCGGAGTATTATAGAGACGTGGTGGCAAAAGGAATCATAAACAAAGTGGCATTGGAATACACCGATGCGAACAGAGGCAGTTTGGCCGGCAGCTATCCTTCGCTGTCAGCTTTTACTAAAAAATTTACCATTTCCGGAGAGTTGGTCGAGCAAATGAAAAGAGTTGCGGAAAAGGAAAATATCAAGTTCAAAGAAGAGGATTTCAAACGGTCTGAGCTGGTTATCAATACTCAGTTAAGGGCCATCATCGCGCGTGATTTGTGGGGGACGTCGGCCTATTTTGAGGTGATCAACCCCGTTGTCAATACCTATCAAGAAGCCCTGAATTTAATCGAGAATAAGGAATTGTACAATCAGCTTCTGAACACAAATGAGAATTGATTGGGATTTTGATAGAGCCGTTGAGCTTACGGCTACAGTCCTTTCGTTGGTTTATCTTTATTTGGAGATAAAGGAAAAGAAATTGCTTTGGTTCTTTGGCATTGTGTCGTCGGCACTTTATGCTTGGGTGTTTTTTCATTCGCATTTTTATGCCGATTTTGGCTTAAGCGTCTATTATGTTGTGATTAGCGTGTATGGATGGGTACACTGGGGAAAAATGGGCGATAACACCGGGTTACCCATTAAAAATATCACCACCAAAACGCTGGTGGGCGTGGCTGCGGCCACCGTGCTTTGCTATTTGTCTTTATTGGGGTTATTGCTTTATATGCCTGAATATCTGGGCCTGGCGTCGTCCGCATTGCCTTTTGTCGATTCGTTTACCGTTGCGGCAAGTATCACGGCCACATGGATGTTGTCGCAGAAAATTATCCAGCATTGGTATGTGTGGATTTTGGTGAATGCCATTAGCGTGGCAATGTTCGGAGTTAAAGGGCTTTATTTTACATCCGGATTGTATGTGGTTTATACAGCAGGTTCTATTATTGGATTGATGACATGGCGTAGACATTTTTTGGACCAATGCAATACGTTAAATGGTTAAAATAGTATTGACAGGACCGGAATCAGTTGGTAAATCGACGTTGGCCCGTCAACTGGCCGGGCTTTTCGATGGTGCTTTTGCTCCCGAATTTGCACGTGAATATGTGTCGAAATTAAACCGCCATTACACAATTGAAGATGTGGAATGCATTGCCCAAAGGCAGATTGATGAATATAACGAAGCGATTGCTTCCCCTCGGGGGAAACATCCCATTGTGTTCTTTGATACCTTTTTGGTTATCACTAAAATATGGTTTGAAGTCGTTTATAATCAATGCCCCATATGGCTTGATAATGCCATACGGAATTGTAAGATTGATTTGTATTTATTGTGCTACCCTGATTTGCCTTGGATTGCCGATGGAGTTCGTGAAAACGGGGATTTAAGGCTTGAGTTGTTTGAACGATATATGGCTCAGCTTGAATTTTATGGTTTCAGGTATGAAATTGTCAGGGGAATTGGAAGTAGCAGGTTAAACTTAGCTGTAAAAAAAGTAAACAACTATATCGATGAGTGCACAGAGATACCCCATTGAGCTTAAACAAACGATTGAGCTCCTTGCAGCCGAAAGCTCGTACCATTCGGTTTGCCATAGACATTTGCACGATCAGCCAATGCCTTCGATACAAGCTCTGAAGGAACTTGTAGGCTTATTGCGCGAAATCCTTTTTCCCGGATATTTCGGGGAATCGGAGGTCCGTTCCGAAAAGCATCCATTATTATTTGGGCGTCAATACCGAAAAGGCGTTCAGTCTTTTGGTCGATCAGATACATGCGGGCTTGTGTTTCATGTGTTCGGCAGAAGAGCAGAACAATTACGTGGAACAAAAGACAAAGGCATTCGAAAAGGCCACTAAATTCATACAGGGCTTGCCGCAAATGCGTAAAATATTGTCGACCGATGTCGAAGCGGCTTATATTGGCGATCCTGCGGCACAAAGCAGGGGAGAGGTTATTTTCTGTTATCCGGCCATCCGTGCGATTGCCAATTACCGCATTGCCCACGCACTGCTAAAGCTTGATGTGCCGTTAATTCCGCGAATGATATCGGAAATGGCGCATTCCGAGACTGGCATTGACATACACCCCAACGCCCAAATCGGTGAGTCGTTCACGATAGACCATGGGACAGGGGTAGTGATCGGAGCAACATCGATAATAGGGAAAAACGTGAAATTATTCCAAGGTGTGACATTGGGGGCCAAAAACTTTAAACTTGACGAAAAAGGGAATCCCATTAAGGGAATTCCGCGACATCCGATTGTAGAGGATAATGTGGTGATTTACGCACAAGCTACTATTTTAGGACGGATTACGGTGGGTGAAGGATCTGTAATTGGAGGCAATGTATGGGTGACATCGGACGTGCCTCCCGGTTCTAAAATTGTACAGTTTAAGCCCAAAGATCCTTATTTTTACGATGGAAGCGGAATCTGAGAGAGGATTCGTAAGGTGATCATCGGGTTTAATCCTATTTTAAACACGCTCTAAATTGGCTTTACCTTGCTGTACAATTGATGATTTGTTCAATTACTTTAATAAATCATTTAACATTTGTTTTGGGTTGTCGAATTTGTTATGACAAAGTTTTTATATTTGTAGAAGACATTTGGATAAGACAATTATGGTTTTTGATCTGAAGGAGTGGCACTCACAGAAGCAAGTGGGAGATAAGGTGGTTGATTTCATGGGCGAAATCAATCCAAATGTCATCTCGGGCACTCTCGAAAAGATTGAAGTTTATTTTGATGGAATGGACGTCAAAGGTCCTGTCCGGAAGAAGGTTTATAATGTAGTGGTTGAGTGTTTCCAGAATTTGTACCACCATTCCGATGTGGCACCCGGTGAGTTTGTGGATGGGGAGACCTATTCAAAGTTTGGGACACTTATGGTGGTAAAAGATGGCACGTTTTACCGTATCACTACAGGTAATTTCATAAAAAGCAGCAAGCAGTTGATGCTTAAAGACCGCATTGATCAGCTTAACTCGCTTTCAGACATGGAAATAAAAACGTTGTACCGCGATATTTTGGGTAATGACGAATATTCCAACAAAGGAGGAGGAGGGTTGGGGATGCTCGATATTGTCAGGAAAACCGGCAATAAGCTGGAGTATCAGTTTTTCCCGGCCAACAGTGAACATGTGTTTTTTACAATGGACGTATATATCAGTTAAATATAGAGAGTTATCCGTATGGAAACAATTATTCGCGAAGGAACACCGAAAACGCCGTTCGTTAGGTTTGATGGCGACAAAGGATTGGTTGAGATCAAGGGACGGTCAATTCCTGAGAATTCGGTAGAGTTCTACAAACCTCTTATCGATTGGTTAGAAAAGTACGGATCGAATCCGTTGAAAGAAACCGATGTGAATATACAATTGGAATATTTCAACACCAGTTCATCGAAGTGTATTTTGGATATTTTCAAAAAATTGGAATTGATCCATAAAAAAGGACACCAGGTTGAGATAAACTGGTATTATGAAGAGGATGATGAAGATATGTTTGAAGCGGGTGAAGATTACCAATCCATTATCAATATCCCTTTCAAAATGATAGAAATGGAAGAATGATCCCCGGTACTTTTCCGTGCCAGACGCAAGAGAAACCGATATCCCATGTAGCTTTGTTCGGAGGGAGATACCTTATCGATTTGTACAGAATCAACAAGTGGTAAGGCTTGGATTGGTAGTGTGTAAATAAATTCAAAAAACAAAAAAGGCAGCCGTTTCGGGCTGCCTTTCTATTTTTAAGGTTATTTATAAAAGTTTTTTGCGAAACTATGGAATTCGTCTTTTCCCATTAGGATCCGGACATAAAAGGCTTTGATGAATCCTAATCCGTAACCCAATAGTTGGGTGTACGATGCGGGAACCGAAAGCAACGATGCACGTAATTCCTTAGTCCGGATAAATGCATCGGCAAGAAAAATAAATGCGGGTAATAGAGCCAAAACTGCCATTTGCCAAACGAACATCGCCGAAACAAATGCAATTATATTAAACATCACAAACATTGCAGGAAGCAAGTGTACCAGCCTTAGTGTTCCTTTATGCCGTTTTTCGAGATTAATGCGTGCAATCCCAGAATTGAATACTTGTTTGTAAAATGATTTGAAAGTCGTCCGTCGTTTATGGTATACCCATGAATCGGCAAACAAGCCGGTACAATAGCCGTTTTCGATAAGTCTCATGCTTAAGTCCAAATCTTCTCCAAATCGCATTGCCGAAAATCCCTCGATCTTGTCGAAAACCGTTTTTTTGATGCCCAGATTGAAACTGCGGGGATAAAACTTATCCATACGTTTTTTCGATCCGCGGATACCTCCGGTTGTTAAAGGCGATGTCATGGCGTAGCTGATGGCCTTTTGGACGGGCGTAAACGACTCATGTGCCTTGTCCGGGCCCCCAAAACAATCCACGGACAAATTGGCCAAATTTAGAATAACCGTTTGGATGTAGTTTGTCGGTAAGATTACATCCGAGTCCAGAAATACCAAATAAGTACCGTTGGCGTGTTTGGCCCCGTTGTTTCTTGCCGGGCCTGGTCCTGTATTCTGTTGGAATATGTATTGGATTGGAAGTTGTGGCTTATATTGTGTAATTATGTGGTCGCATCGTCGATTTGAACCATCTTCTACGATTACCACCTCAAGATCGGTTACTACCGATTGTTGGATGAGCGAGAGCAACAACTCTTCAATCTCGTTGGGGCGGTTGAACACGGGAACAATAAGCGATAGTAACGGCATATATTACGGCTGCTTTTTAGGGATGTGCTGACGGTATTTAGTCCCGAGTGAGAATCATCATCGGTTCGCCAATGATATAGTCGTATTTGGGACGATATTGGTTGGTATCGTAAAACTTTTCGACATTTACTTTTTTCACACTCTCACCGTGCTCATCTTTTTGCACTGCATCTATGGATATGTGCGAATATTGTCCGTCGCGAATACAAACCATGCGCCCAAAGATTCCCCGGCGGATGAGGTCAAGTGCCAGGTTGGCATAAGCCGTTGGGACAATGGTGTCAAGTGCGTCGGGCTGGCCTGAACGCACCAGATAACCAAGCTTTTGGTTGATCACGTTAATTTCGCGTCCGTTATTGAATTTCTTTGAGAGGATTTTTAGTTGTTGGCTGACGATTTCGCCAATACCGCCAAGTTTTTTGTGCCCAAACGCATTGGTAGTCGCTTCGTCATAAATAATGTCGCTTCCAATAAACGATGCACCTTCCGATACCAGCACCACTGAATATTTGCTTGGATTATTCCTGCGGTCTTGCACCATTAGCTCGGTAAGCAGTTCCATGTCGAATTGGTGTTCGGGGATCACGCAACGGTCAGCTGCTCCGCCAACCGTAGGTAGCAAGGCCGAGAAGCCGGCATTGCGCCCAAAAACTTCAACTACCAAAAACCGCTCGTGCGACCCCGCACTGGTACGTAACGATTGCGTGAGTTCAATGGTACGCGTGACACAGGTGCTAAACCCAATGCAATATTCGGTCCCGGGTACGTCACCGTCCATCGTTTTGGGGATGGCCACAATCTTGATGCCTTTTTTATGTAAAATATGTGCATAGCCCAGCGTGTCGTCGCCCCCGATCGGAATCAGGTAATCGATGCCGATATGTTTTAAATTGTTGATGGCTTCGGGTGTGAGGTCGTTATATTCGTCTTTATAAATATGGGCAAAATGCTCGGGTACATCGCTGTAGTGTACGATATCGGCGCGGGTACGGCTCGAGTGCAAAAACGTGCCGCCGGTCCGTCCAATCCGGTCTACGGATACTTCATCAAGCACCATGCAGTATTCTTGGTCCTTGAGTGGTTTGGAAGGATCTATTTGGATGATGCCCTGCCAGCCGTTTTTAATGCCTATGACCCTAAATCCGTCACGGATCGCCCTAATGGTAATCGCTCTGATGGCAGGGTTCAATCCGGGAACATCGCCTCCTCCGGTCAGTATCCCGATCGTACGCGGGTGGTTTGCTTGATTCGACATGGATGACATGGGGTAATTGTTTAACTGTCCAAAAATAGGGAATTCATTATATCTATTGCGAATAAATTCCAATGAATAACTTAGTGGGGAGAGCGAAAATTAGGATGTGTGGGAGACGACTGATTGTTGAAAAGCAGTTTTTTTTTCCCGAAAATATATCCAAATTTGCAGGGCTTTATAGAAATTTCAATGACTTGTAATCCAATAACCAAATAGTCAAACAACACAACAATGATCAAAAGCGCTCTTCAAATCGCAAGGGAAAGTTATATTCCCAAAATGCCCGAATCACTGAAAGGGGCAGTGAAAATCGTAGAAGGCAAGAAAACCGAATCGGTGGCCGACCAAGCTGAGATTGCTAGAATCTTCCCCAACACCTACGGCATGCCGTTGATCTCTTTTGAACCCGACGCAAATGCCACATCTTACCCTGCATTGAATGTTGGCGTGATTCTTTCCGGTGGTCAGGCCCCTGGTGGCCACAACGTTATTTCGGGCCTTTTTGACGGCTTGAAAAAAATAAATCCCAACAGCAAGCTTTACGGATTTTTGGGAGGCCCGAGCGGTTTGGTCGATAACGAATATGCTGAATTGACTTCTGATATTATTGATCACTACCGTAATACCGGCGGTTTTGATATCATCGGTTCCGGTCGTACCAAACTGGAAGAAACTTCACAGTTCGATAAAGGGCTTGAAAATTGTAAGAGTCTCGGCATCACTGCGTTGGTGATCATCGGAGGCGACGATTCCAATACCAATGCGTGCGTGTTGGCCGAATATTTTGCCCAAAAGCAATGTGGCGTTCAGGTTATCGGAGTTCCCAAAACCATTGACGGCGACCTTAAAAACGAGATGATCGAAACTTCATTTGGCTTCGATACGGCCTGCAAAGTTTATAGCGAATTGATCGGTAACATCCAGCGTGACGCCAATTCATCAAAAAAATATTGGCACTTTATTAAATTGATGGGCCGTTCAGCTTCGCACATTGCTTTGGAGTGTGCATTGCAGACCCAATCCAATTTGTGCATTATTTCCGAGGAAGTTGAGGCCAAGAACATGACACTGGACGATGTGGTTGCTTACATCGGCAATGCTGTTATTGCGAGGGCTGCCAATGGCAATAATTTCGGAACCGTACTTATTCCTGAAGGTTTGGTCGAATTTATTCCGGCCATTAAAAAATTGATCGCCGAATTGAACGATATGATGGCTCACCACGATGCGGAGATGAATGCATTGGAAACCAACAAGGAGAAACGTGAGTTAATCGTGAAATATCTTTCAACCGAGAGTGCCTCGGTATTCAATTCGTTGCCAAACAGCTTTGCCAACCAGTTGCTGCTTGACCGTGATCCGCACGGAAACGTGCAAGTTTCACTTATCGAGACTGAAAAACTGTTGATCGATATGGTTAAAGCCTACATCAAAGGTTTAAAGAAGGCGGGCGAGTTTGCGGGTAAATTCAAAGGCCAACCACATTTCTTTGGTTATGAAGGCCGTTGTGCGTCGCCTTCGAACTTCGATGCCGACTATTGCTATTCGCTTGGTTTTACAGCGTCTGTATTGATCCGTGAAGGAAAAACAGGTTATATGGCTTCGGTGCGTAACCTTACGGCCCCTTCGGACAAATGGATTGCAGGAGGGGTGCCCATTACCATGATGATGAACATGGAAAAACGCCACGGACACATGAAGCCGGTGATTCAGAAAGCATTGGTGAAGTTGGACGGTGCACCGTTCAAAAAGCTGGTGGGGCAACGTGAAGATTGGGCCGTTAATACCAAATATGTATATCCTGGGCCAATTCAATATTTTGGTCCGTCATCGGTTTGCGATGCTCCGACCAAGACATTGGTGCTGGAAAGTGTCAAATAATGTTGTGTAACATATTAGAAACCCGTGAAATTATGCTTCGCGGGTTTTTTTATTTTATTGCTATCAGGTAATTTTGGTGTTTAATTACCTGAATAATGTCTAACATACTTGCCCTCTCGGAAGCTGCAACAATTGGTATCCATAGCATGGCCCTTATTGCCATGACCCATGAGAAGCTTAACGTAAACCAGATCGCCGAGCGTATAGGCAGTTCAAAGCATCATGTGGCAAAGGTGATGCAACGTTTGGCAAAAGAAAATTTTGTATCGTCGAATCGTGGCCCTACGGGTGGGTTTATGTTAAAAAAGGAGCCTCATGAAATTTCTTTGCTCAATATTTACGAGGCCATTGAAGGCAAAGTCGATGTGTTGGCTTGTCCGGGTAGCAAGGAAACATGTCCCTTTGGCAATTGCATTTTAGGCGATGTGACAAATAAAATCACGATTGAATTTATGAAATTCTTAAAAGTGCAAACGCTCGATAAATATCTATAACTTGTTATTTTATACGTGTTGGATTTCGTTCATGAGGTGCACGGTATGGCAGGCTACCATCCCTGCAGTCTCGGTACGTAGTCGGCTATTTCCCAGCGTAACGGCATCGAATCCGTTCTTTAACGCCAATTCTATTTCATTGGGGGAAAAATCGCCTTCAGGACCGATCATTACGATTATTGGAGCTTGGCTTCTTGCTTTTTCGAAAAGGGGATACCGTTTGCCTTCATTGCAATGGGCAATGCATTTTTGGGCCTGATGGGGGTACGACACGAAATTATTCAGAGATATTAGATCATTTAAAACGGGTAAAAAGAGTGATCCTGACTGTTTCATGGCCGACACCAATATTTTTTCCAATCTGTCTAATCTTACTTGTTTTCGTTCAGAATGCTGGCATAGAAGCAATGTGATTTCGCTGATGCCTATTTCGGTCGATTTTTCGATGAACCACTCCAACCGTTCAATATTTTTCGTGGGTGCTATGGCTATGTGGAGATAAGGAAGTAGTGATGTGTGTGGCGATGTCCTTTCAACCGATATTCTACATCTTTTATGGTGCGCGTCGACAATGATTCCTTCATATAAATTGCCTTTTCCGTCGGTTACTGCAATGGAGTGGCTGGTCCGGTGCCTTAGCACGTTAATGCAATGGTTGCTTTCCTCTTCCGAAAGCGTATAATTGTTTTCCTCGAAATTGGCCGTATAGAATAACTCCATTCTTGGTTTTCGCTAAAATTTGATAATATGGGACATCGTGGGTCAAAGATCCTTTTTGATATGGAACGTGAACCTGGATCCATTGTTAAGTGCCGATTTCACTTCGATGTCGCCACCAAGCAAACGAACCAGGTTTTTACAAATGGTCAGTCCCAAGCCTGTTCCTCCAAACTTTTTGGCCAACGACTCGTCGCCTTGCCGGAAGCGTTCAAAAATAACCTTTTTGTGTTCGTTGGCAATACCAATGCCTGTGTCTTCGACAAAAAAGTAAATATCTTGGTTGTTCGTTGTTTTGTATCCTATTTCTATATACCCTTTGTGTGTAAATTTAACTGCATTTGATATCAGGTTGAGCAAAATCTGTTCGAGCCGGTGTGAGTCGGTGGAAAGTCTTACAGAATGGTTTAAATTGGGATGCCGCAACTCAATTTGCTTCTCGTTTTTCGAAATTAATGCCTCTCCGATCCTGACCACTTTGGTAAGCAATTCGTTCAAATCGAACTCTTCTTTATGAATAGACATTTGGCCCGACTCGATTTTTGATATGTCGATGATGTCGTTGATAATGTTCAAAAGGCTTTCGCTGCTGTTTTTTATTTGGTTGAGATACATTTTTTGTTCAGTTTTGCTGATTGCCCCGGAATTTATCAAATCAGAGAAGCCAATGATGGCGTTCATTGGTGTGCGTATCTCGTGCGACATATTGGCCAGGAACGACGATTTTAGCCTGTCAGACTCTTCGGCTTTGTTTTTGGCAAGTTTCAGTTGGTTTTCAAATTCTTTTTGGTCGTCAATGTTAAGGACTGAACCAGTTAATCTGGAAGGGGCGCTGTTGGTCCATTCCGTTATTTTGCCATAAAGTAGTACCCAGATAACATCCCCTCCTTTTTTCATAAGCCTGATTTCGCAATTGATAGAGGGCGTTTTACTATCCCTATGCAAGAGGAAAGCTTCATAAAGATGGTCCAGGTCTTGTTTAAAGATGAACTGGCGCCAATTGTAATAATTGATCCCCAGCTCTTTGGATGTTTGGAAACCCAGAAGGTTTGCAAACTCTTTGTTGGTATAAATGAACTTGTTGTTCATGTTTACGTCCCATAAACCTTGGTTTGCACCTTCCAGGGCAAGCTCCAGCCTGTTTTCGCTTTGAATAAGTTCCTGTTCTGCTTTTTTTCTTTGTGTGATGTTGTATATAAGAAATATAATAATGGTAATGAGTGCCATGAAAGCAATTAATATAGAGGCGATTTCTGCTTGATATTTTTCCCACGTCAGAGGGGCTTTATAAAGGATGGTAGAGTTTGGCGGAAGTAATTTGAGATCGATGTTAAAATAATCGAGCCGATTTTGGTCGAACATCATTTTTTGCTCCGATGGAATGGCAAATCGTGGTTTGAAAGTGGGGTCGGTAAAACGCTTGTAGAGTAGTTCGGCAGCAGCTTTACCTTGATCGTACCCCGAAATGATATTTCCTCCGATAATTAGGTTTGGCATCAGAAAATCCCAGTTGCCATAAACTGGAATTTTTGAGTTTTGTAATATGGTTCGCGCCTCCAGTGCCATTTCACGAGGAATGCCGTTGCGGTTTACATACAGACTTAACAAATAAATGGCCTTGCCACGCGGATCGATAATATTGAACGCATCGGCCAATTGCTCAATGTTGTCGATAATGACAACCCGTTGTTTGACGGGACGGTTGAGTTGGGCGATTGCTCTTGAAAACTGGACCTCGAATATCGGGAACAAGAGTGTTTTGTCCCCGATAACAACGAATTCTGTTATATCAGGATTGAACTTTAAAGCCAGTTCGAGGTTTGTCCTAATATCGATGATCTCTTCAACGCCAAAAATCCGTGAAGTATCTACTTTGGCTTTGTAATTTTCAGGGTTATTGATTCCACAAAATACGACCGGTATTTGCCCCCACAACTCTATTCCGTTTTTTAAAATAAAGTCAAGTGCATTGTTATCGCTGCAAATTATTCCATCGATCTTTGTCTCTTTATATTTATGCCGGTAAAGTTCTGCCAATTGATCGAAATATTTGGGAGACTGGAACCTTTTTGAATCCATGTTTTCCACAAAAATTCGATATCTTACGGAGTCATTGTAATAATCAACCACGGCACGCGAAATGTCGTCGGTCCATTTAAACCCGCGATGGTATGAATTGAGTAATAAAATCTCGCGACTGGAAACTTCTTTTTGCGCCGAGACAAGGTGACCTGACAATAAAATGGCCAACCACATTGCTCCAAAGATTAGTTTACCCAGTCTCAATTCCATTGTATTTGATCTGCAAATAATTGAAGATTCCCGATCATGCCTACAACTTAGTATATTAACAGCAGATGTTTATCCATGACATCTAAATTACAAAAAAACGGTAATAATTTTAGATCTGTATTGGAAGGTACGATTTGTATTGGCTTGGTGCTACTGTGGCCGGTTTTCAGTCCGTTTCTCTCTCTTGTGATGTAGGTGATAACTATGGTATTCTCCCTTTGGTTAGACCACGGTCGACTTTTTGCCAGTGGGGACATAGGATCTATTCCAGAAAAATAAGTTGTTACGTTGAAAATATATCGATATCGGATCGTACACTGTGTTCGCAACATATTCTTAAGTCCTTAACGGACGGCAAAGCGAGGTTGCCTACCTGTAAATTGTTCTTCCGATTTCGGCATTGATTTCTCGTAGTGGCCCACACTCACGATCAACGGCATAAATATATATGGCGATGAAGTGGTTGCAATATTAGCGGTTGCATAGGCATATGGTGCTGGGGCTATGGAAAAAGGTGATCAGTTAATGTGTTGTTTGTTAGTTGAATATGAGTTGTCTAAAACTATATTCAATTTCAGGTTAAACTTAAATACGTTAACTTACGCAGGAAAAGTCACATTGTATCGACAAAATAAGACAAAACAATGCTGATTAGATGCAAATTGATCAGGTGGTAATACCCTTGGAAAAACATGGATCCACAATACCTTTCGATGTGTTGGTTGAAAAATACCAACATAAGGTATTCCATACCTGTATTGTGATGCTCAAAAATCGTGAGGATGCCGAGGATGTTGCCCAGGAGGTGTTTTTGGAAATATACAGGTCATTGGATAAGTTCAGGGGCGAAGCTTCCTTGTCGACTTGGATATACCGCATCGCGGTAAACCGTTGTATGGATATGATGCGTATGAAAAAGCGTAAAAAGCGCAGTCTGTTTGCTTTTCAACCTAAGAGCAATGACGAGCTGGAAAGGTTACAGCCAACCAATTCGCAGCATCCTCATTGGTTGATGGAAGAGAACGAACGGAACATGCTCTTAAACCAAGCCATTGAACAATTGCCCGAACGACAGAAGATCGCGTTCAATTTGGCAAAAATAGAAGGGATGAAGCAGGAAAGAGTGGCTGAGATCATGGATACGACGGTTGGATCGGTCGAATCGTTATTGATCAGGGCAAAACGGAATTTGAAAGAAATGTTGATGAAAGAGCTCGATAAATAAACGAAAGATGGGGTATTAAAGCAAGATGATAACAAAATATGAAGCCATGGAAAAGCAGAAAAGAAAACATTTGGAAACAGAAATCGACCAATGGTTAGATTCCCTTGCTCCATTGGAAACTAATTATGCACCTGTTGGTTTTGTGGGACGTGTCATGGCAGCTGCCGGTAAGGAAACGCAAACCCGCTCGATGAAAGTGCCGCATGGATCGCACTTTTGGCAGGTAACGGCTGCGGGTATTGCGTTGCTAATTGGACTGAACGTGTACACATTGCATACGATCAAAGAGACAGGTGCGGAAGATGAGCAATCGACTTCTTACCTTATTTTTGACGAACAATCGGCGGATGCCGATACTTATGGCAACTATAGCCAGCTGGCCTATGAAAGAACAAACAACTGATTATGAAAATGGATGAAGCTAAACGTTACAAACTGGTCATCGGGGTGCTGATACTGGTGAATGTATTGATTATTGGGGTATGGTGGATCTTTTATATCAACGACTACTCTAACGATTCGGGGGAGAGGCGGGGTGGTGAATGGCGCAACCAACGCCGCGATGCGATAGAACAAACCCTTCAGCTCGATTCGCTTCAGAAAGTCCGGTTTCGGCAATTGAGTGATGCCCACATGAAAATGTTAGGCCGCCTCAACCGTGAAATTGATAGTCTAAAGTTTGTCATTAACCGTGAGATTATGGTGCAAGATGGTTCCACCCAACAGATCGACAACCTGTTCAGGATTATTGCCGAAAAGAGGGCTGCGGTCGATACCTCTATTTTTTATCATTTCAAGAGACTTCGCGGGGTCTGCCATCCCGGTCAGGTTGTGAAGTTTGATAGTTTAATGATGGAATACATGTCACGCAAAGATCGTGGCCCCAAACGTTTTAACCAAGAACAACGTGGCGTGCCGCATGGTGAACGCCAGCAAGATCCCCCTCGCGACGTATCTGAAGAAGGTCAGTCTGTTGATTGATTATCAGAAATATGTGATCTAAATGGCATTGGGGTGTTTACCCAAGTGATCTCCAGGTGATGGTGGCAGGTCACGAATTTTTGTCTTCGCATGGTTTAAAATAATTGCTAGCGGGGATCGGTTGTGGTTTTTAAATGATATTACTTTGGAAATCAGGATTGAACATTTGCAGAAGATTTACTCTAACGGGTTCAAAGCCCTGAAGGGCATTGATCTAACAATTACCGATGGAATGTTTGGGCTGCTGGGGCCTAACGGTGCAGGAAAAAGTACGCTTATGCGCATATTGGTTACGCTCCAGGATGCGTCGTCGGGTGAAGTGTATGTGAACGGGGCTAAACTCTCATCCCAGCGAAAGGAGATCCGAAGCATTATGGGATACTTACCTCAGGATTTTAGGTTTTTCCCTAAGCTGAAATCTTGGGAATTTTTGGATTACGCCGCATCGATGGCCGGAGTGACGTCGAAAAAGGAACGTTTGCAAATGGTCGACCAAATGTTGGGTGAAGTTGGACTGTACGAAGCCCGTGACCGTTATGCCAATAAATTGTCGGGCGGTATGAAGCGGCGTTTGGGCATTGCCCAGGCACTTATCGGCCATCCGAAAATTGTTGTCGTGGACGAACCGACTACTGGCCTCGACCCAGAAGAGCGTATCCGGTTCCGGAACCTGTTAGGGCGTTTAGCCAAAGAAGAGGTTATCGTGATCCTTTCCACACACATTGTCGGTGATATTTCGTCGTCATGTAACCAAATGGCACTTATCAACAAAGGTGAATTAATGTTCCATGGATCACCTTCTGATTTTATGGCAAAAGCCCAGGGATACGTATTTGGGATCGAGGTCGGTTTCGAGCAGATGGAAACGGTTAAACAAAAATTCCAGGTCATTACTTCCATTCCTACCGGTGAGGGTTACCTATTGGAAGTCGTTGCACAAAATACCAGGGAACTTGATGCTTATAAGGTTACCGGGATTACCCCTAATCTGGAACATGCATACGTGTACTTCATGGAATCGTTAACCGAAAACAAATTGCTATGACCACCCTCAAAACTATTGGAACCATCGCCCGATACGAAGCCAAGACCCTTACGCGGGGTTGGTTTTTTCGAATCTTTGCCGCTATATCAATTGTTTTTATTGCTTTTTTCGATTTAGTGGGTCTTGCCACACTGGGTGACGGAGGTTGGTCCGGGCGCGTTATACCCGGAAGCGTGCCTTATCTGAATCTTTTCCTGCTAAACTTGTTCCAGGCCGTCATTGCGGTGTTTTTGTCGTCGGATTTTTTGGGACGTGATAAAAAACTTGATACCACCGAAGCGTTTTACGTTCGCAGCATGTCCAACTATGCCTATGTGTTGGGAAAGATGCTGGGAATTATGCGTGTGTTTTTGGTATTGAACCTGATTGTGTTGGCCATAGGTGCGGTTTTTAATTTAATCGCAAGAGATGTCAATTTTATCCCTGTTACCTATTGGGTTTATCCTTTGGTAATTTCGTTGCCTACGCTGGTTTTGATACTTGGGATGTCGTTTTTTTTAATGGCGCTTATCCGAAACCAGGCCATTGTGTTTATCCTTATGCTGGGACTACTGGGAGCCAGTCTTTTTTTCTTGTCGGGAAAACTGTTTAATGTCTTCGATTTTGTGGCATTCAGCACTCCCATGGTTTATTCTGGGTTTGTCGGTTGGCCCAACTGGGGCGACCTGATACTCTTGCGTGGCGGGTACACTTTGCTGGGGCTGGCTTTTGTGTGCTTAACTATTTTGAAGTTGCCTCGTTTACCGCAGGAAAAACTGTTTCGGTCGAAAATGCTGACAGGTGCAGCCTTGACGGGCATAACTGCTTTGGTTATGTTGACAAGTTATGTCACGACCCAACAGTCAGGCGTGGGTTTAAGGGCTAAAATCAGGGTGGCCGAGAGTCAATTACCTGTGGATGTGTCGGTTATTGTCGGCGAAACCCACTTGGAGGTGGAGCATAAAGGAGATCAAATACAGGTAAAGGCTTTGTTAAAGGGAATTTGCAAGGCAGACGGCCACATCCAATTAGTTTTGAATCCTGGCTTTAAAGTCGAAAGTGCAGAGGTAGATGGTAGCAAGATTGACTTTTCCCAGACATTGCATTTGGTCGATCTCAAGTCTTCACGGTTTTCCAGAGAGGGAAACATATCTGTGGCTATTGCTTATTCGGGCAAGCCGAACAATGAAGCCACTTTTGCCGAAATTCCGGAGAATGCCCGTGTTGAATTGAACCGGTTGGATCCATTGGTGGCAGGAAAACAGCTATCGTTTGTGGAACCCGGTTTTCTTTTGCTTACTCGCGAAGCATGTTGGTATCCCGTTGCTGCAAGTCGTGATTTTCGAAACCAACCGCAATTTACCCGCTTTGAGCTTAAAGCTAAGATGGCGTACGGACTCAGTGTGCTGTCACAAGGCAGCAAGGAAGATATGTCTGACGGATGGGTGGCCTTTAAGCCATCTACGCCGCTTAACGCCCTCAGTTTGTTGGCCGGCCGATACGATGTAAAAACGGTGAAGGTCGATGGCGTCGAGGTATCGCTTTGGATGAATCCCCAAAGCAAAAGCATTTTATCAAATTTCGATCTGGTGGCTGATACCATTCCTGATGTGCTTTCTGATATGAAACGTGAATATGAGCGTAAACTTGGCATGGATTATCCATTTGGACAGTTCTGCTTGGTCGAAGTCCCCATTCATTTTTACACTTATCCGCGAAGCTGGACGCTTGCGACCGACGATAATATGCCAGGCATGGTATTTTATGCCGAACATGGCGGAGCAGGCAGTTTCATGAACGATATCAGCCGTCAAAAGCGACGGGTTGAGCGTGACAATGACCGTAATAACGAAGGGCTTTTGCCCAAGGAAATTCAGGTCAGGTTGTTCCGGAACGTTGTCGGGAACATGTTGTTTGAACCGGGAATGAATTTCCGTTTTGGAGGAACTGACTTGCGTAGTTTGGCAGGATGGGGCAAGCAAGCTGTCTTTCCCCAGTTTCTGAGCTATACCAATAGCATCTCGCAAGAAGGGTTCCCCATTATGCAATTTATTACCGAAAATTACATGTTTACACGGGTACAGTCGCAAAGCAGGAGCGGGGGTTTTGGTCCCAATAGCGGTAATTCCGATCAGATTTTATTGAAAATGCGGGGAATGAGCTTGACGCAAATGCTCAATACCATGAAAAATGATGCGCAATTGCCCGACATTATATCAAAGAAAGGAGATCAGTTTTTTGCTACCGTTGAAATGCGTATAAAGCCCAAGGAAATAGACCGGGAATTAGATGCCGTATTGGCTCAAAATCGTTTCTCGCTCATTAGCTCCGATAAATTTGTAGATGACTTATCCGCGTCGAGTGGCAACGACATGAAAGATGCCATCCGCAACTGGATGGACAATGCATCGATGCCGGCATTTATTTTTGGCAAGACTCAAGCATACAAAGTCACAGAAGGGGACAGGATTCGTTATTTTGTACGGACACAAGTGGCCAATGCCGGAAACGGCGATGGGGTTATCAATATTGGCATAAGGGCCCAAATGCGCGACAGGGGCCGGGGAGGAGGTTTTGGCGGCGGATTTGGCCCTGGTGGAGGAGGCCCTGCGGCGTCGGTCGAACAATCGTTTTCAATTGCCCAGGGCCAAAAAGTTGAAATTGGTTTGATGAGTGACAGTGAACCCCGTGAATTGATCATCAATACCTATGTGGCTGAAAATATCCCTTCGTCGCAACGTTTAGGCATCGATGAGGTTTCGTCGCAAACAGTAGTTCCGTTTGAGGGGATGAGGGAGTATACAGGCTCCATTAGTATCGGGGAAAAGTTTGAAACCATTGTTGACAACGAGGATGAAGGGTTTAGCACTGAAAACCAAAAAGAATCCAAAACCATTAAGGATTGGTGGATGAAGCGTAACGAGGAGGTGACATCGGGCGACAAATACCAGAACATTACTTTTTGGTCGCCTTCGCTGAAATGGCAACCCACACTAAATTCAAATTATTTTGGTCGGTACGTCAAATCATCCGTCTACAAAGCCAAGGGAAACGGTAACGCATCGGCCCAATGGAAGGCCTCTCTGACCGAAAGCGGCAATTATACTGTGTATGTGTACCTATCTCAGCAGCGGGGAGGAGGGCCGCGCCGCGACCAAAATGAAGAAAAAGGGACTTACCTTTATTCTGTTTCCAGTGATGACGGGAACACCGAGGTTGAGATAGATCCTTCTCAGGAATCAGGATGGGTGTACCTTGGCGATTTTTACATTTCGCAGGGAGAAGCAAGTGTATCGTTAAGCGATAAAACTGAGCGGAACATAGTACTTGCCGATGCGGTGAAGTGGGTAAAAAAGAGCTATTGATCGAGAGATAAACCAGACAATCAAACCATAGACTATGAGATTTAACAAATTAAGGTATGGCTTTGGGGTGTTGTTCTCCATTGCAGTTGTGTCGTCAATTTACGGACAGCGTATGCTTACCTTAGATCAATCACTGGCCATCGCCAACCAGATGAGCCCCACCATTAGAGCAGCCCGCTTAAGCTTGGAACAAAACCAGGAGAATTTAAATGCACAACGGGCCGCACTCAAATCAAAATTCTCGCTTAACGTGACGCCAATCGCTTATTCCAACCAGCGCGAGTACGATGAACGGCTGGGATGGTCAACCAACGAGACCACTTCGAGTGGCGGACGATTTACGGTGGAACAACCCATCTTGGCAACCGATGGTACCGTAACACTGACCAACAATTTGGGCTGGCAGGATTCTTATTCCACGTACAATGCAAATGCGTTTAAAGGATTTAGCAATACCTTGTCGTTGGGGGTAGACCAACCCATCTTTACTTATAATCGAACCAAAATGACAATTCGTAGATTGGAATACTCGCTCGAAAATTCAAAACTGAACTACGAATTGCGGTTGTTGGCAGTTGAGAAATCTGTTACCCAGGCATTTTACGAAGTTTACCAGGCCCAAAAAAGTTTAGAGACGGCTCGGGAAGAGTATGAGAATAGGATGCAAAGCTATGAGATTATCAAAAATAAGGTTGATGCTGGGTTAGTGGCTAAAGAGGAATTATTCCAGGCCGAATTGGACATGCTTTCAAGCAAATCGAGCGTACAGGATGACGAAGTGTCGCTCGAAAATTCCTTGGATAATTTTAAACAGCTATTGGGATTGCCTTTGGACGACGCGATCACGGTTTTGGCCGAGGTATCGGTGACTCCGGTTTCCATTGATTTAAAGCAGTCCATTGAAAGAGGGTTAGCTTCGCGTATGGAATTGCGCCAACGGGAAATCGAAATCGAGCAAGGCCAATTTGATTTGATCACCACAAAAGCCGAAAACGAATTTTATGGCAATATCGGATTGTCCTATGGTATTTCCGGTGACGACGTCAAATTGAAGAATGTATACAAGGACCCTTCTAAAAACCAAAATGTGCAGGTGACCTTTTCCATCCCAATTTTTGACTGGGGAGCGAATAAGGCCAAAATGAGGGCCCAGCAAGCAGCCCAAAATAGTCTGGAACTGGATCTCGAAAACGAGCGAATCGATATCGCCCTATCCATACGTCAGGTATACCGTAACCTGGCCAACTACCTTAATCAAATCGATATTGCCAGGAAAAACGAAGAGAATGCGCAGCTGACCTATGATATTAACCTTGAGAAATACAAAAACGGTGACCTGACCAGTATGGATCTTAACCTGGTGCAAAACCAATTGACCCAAAAAAAACAAAGTCTAACCAATGCATTGATCCAGTATAAGTTAGAGTTGCTAAACATGAAAATCCAAACCTTATACGATTACGAAAACAGCCGTAATATTGTGCCCGATTTCTCTAAAAAGAAATAAGTTGGTGTCTTTTAATAATTTGAATATTAAAATATTACTCTATGAAATACCTCCCAATCCTGTCTATTCTTGCTGTGGTAGCCCTTTCGTGCAACAACCAGCAATCGAACTATTCTACCGAGGTGGCCGTGCCCGTATCGGTCGAAGAAGTCACTCTTAAACCCATCCGGCAGGTTTACCAAACCAGTGGTGTGGTGGCTGCGGCCCGTGAGATCACATTTAAGACCGAAATGGCCGGGGCTTACGAGCTTCAAACTAACCCGCGCACGGGTAACCGTTTCCGTATGGGTGATGCGGTGCGAAACGGCGAAACCATTATTCATTTGATTGACCAAGAGTACGAAAACAACGCGAACCTGGAAGGGGCAAAGCTCGATCTGGATATTTCGGAAATGGAATATCAGAAACAAAAAGCACTTTACGAAAAAGGCGGCGTCACGCTTCGCGAGCTTGTTAATTCTGAGAAAACGTTGCTATCGGCCCGCCAGAGCCACGAAAATGCCAAAATTGCCATCGCCAAGATGCAGATCAAGGCGCCTTTTGATGGCGTTGTGACCGCATTGCCCTATTTCTCGCAAGGAATACGGGTGGAATCGGCCACTCAGGTGCTGGATTTGATGGATTACAATCAAATGGTGCTGGACTTAAGTTTCTCCGAAAACCTGTTGCCCACAGTCAAAGTATCACAAAACGTTAGCATCACCAATTATACGGCCGGAACCGATACATTGAAAGGACACATTGCCGAACTGTCGCCGGCCATCGATAAAACCACCCGTACTTTTGCAGGGCGTGTGACCATTGGCAACGACAGGGGGAAATTGCGTCCGGGGATGTTTGTGCGTTGCGAAATCGAACTACAAAAAAAGGATAGCGCTTTGGTTGTGCTGAAAGATGTGGTCCTGACCGACGGTAACAGCCAGGTGGTGTTCGTGGCTGAGCGTGAAGCCGCACAACGTCGTGTGGTGCGTACCGGATTGGAAAATAACGGCTACATCGAGATTGTAGACGGGTTGAAGCCTGGTGAGCGATTGATCGTGAAGGGCTACGAAACCTTAAAAAACCGTTCGAAGATTAAGATTGTGAAGTGATTGCAGGTCAGTGTGTTTTGTGATGATTTAAATGGAAGCATTACCCTTTTTTGTTTTCCTCCGGAGAGGTAAAGGGAGATAATATTATCAAAATGAAATCAATAGCCCGTTTTGCGATTGACAATCCGGTCACCGTGTGGATGTTTATATTGGCTGTGGGTTTGTTGGGATTTATTTCGTTGTCCAAGCTGGGCACTGACTTATTCCCAAACCTTAATAGCCCCCGTTTGTATGTCGAACTGACCGCTGGTGAGCGTACGCCTGAAGAAATAGAAACGCGTCTGGTCGAAAATATCGAAGCTCTGGCTATCCGCCAAAAGGGCGTGGTAGCTGTCAAATCTGACGTATCGGTAGGAGTGGCCCTGGTGACGATCGAATACAACTTTGGCCAAAACATGGACGAAGCTTTCCTTGATATGCAAAAGGCTCTTGCTTCGTTGGAGCAGAACAGTGAAGTGGACGAATTTTCCATTTCGCGTTTTGATCCCAACGCGTCGCCCGTGGTAGAGGCTGCATTGGTGCCCGAAGGAAACCTGAACATGAATGAATTGCGGAAACTTGCCGAAAAATACATCGTCAATGACCTGGTGAGGCTCGATGGTATTGCCGATGTAAAGTTGAGTGGGGGGCTGGAGCCGCAGGTCATCATCCAAACCAATCCCGATGTGCTGGAAGTGAACGGACTAACCTCGTCGGACATAACTTCGGCTTTATCATCGTACAACCGTAACGTATCGGGTGGTTACATCGAAGAATCGGGACAGCGTTACATTATTAAAGGAACTGCGGTCTTTAAAAATCCATCCGATTTGAATAATCTGGTGATAGGGTATCGTTCTTCGACAGGAACAACCAGTACTTCTTCTGCCTCATCGGTACCTATTCTGTTGAGTGAAGTGGCTTCTGTTTCGTTGGGTACATCGGAGCCCGAGAACATTGTGTCGCTCGATGGGAAACAATGCCTTGGGGTAGCCATTTACAAAGAAACAAATTACAACACCGTCAATGCGGTGAAAGCTGTTGACGATGAATTTGCAAGGCTCGAAAAACGTTTGCCCGGATATCGTTTGGTGATGGTTAACAACCAAGGTACTGTTATTAGTGATGCCATTAACGAAGTGAAAGATAGCGCATTGATTGGGATGTTGCTTGCGGTGGCAGTATTGTTTGTGTTTTTGCGCCGCATAGGAGTGACATTGGTGGTAAGCATTGCAATGCCCATTTCAATAATCGCTACTTTCAATCTGATGTATTTCAATGGATTGACATTGAACGTGATGACGCTTGGAGGTTTGGCCCTGGGTGCAGGCATGTTGGTCGACAATGCGGTTGTGGCCATGGAGAATATCTTTAGGATGTTGGAACAAGGGAAGCCGTTACGGGAAGCCATAATCGAAGGAATAGACGGTATTGGAGGGGCATTGGTGGCATCTACGCTGACCACGGTGGTGGTGTTTCTGCCGGTAGTATATCTTCAGGGCGCTTCAGGCGAATTGTTCAAGGATCAGGCCTGGACGGTGGCATTTGCTCTCATGTCGTCGCTTTTCGTCGCCATTTTGCTTATTCCGGTCATGGTAAACCTCTTCTTTTCCAAAAAGAAATCCCGGATGGAACAAATACCCAAAGGTCTGAAATTCCTGAGGTATGGCAACTGGCTTAACTCCATATTGGCAAAACGCGATGCAGTGCTTATTGCCACGTTGGTGGTAATGGGAATTACATTTTATCTTGTTCGTTTTGTTGGAAGTGAATTCATGCCCAGTTATCAAACCAAAGAGTTGAATTTGTCGCTTAAACTACCAGCCGGGACGGCTCTGGCACGCACGGCCGATGTCGCCGATCGTATTGGGCAGGTGTCCGTACAACTGGTAAATGGCAGGATAGCGCATGTTTATACCCATGTGGGACCCGGCAGCAGTAATGTGACTACCACAGGGCAAACTTCGGGCAACAATACCGGAACCATAAAACTGCTTTTCGGTTCAGAAAACGCGGTAGACGTAAACAACATCATATTAGGGTTGGAAAGCATGTTCAAAGACGTGCCGGGACTTAACATCGATTATAAAAAGGGAGGTTCCGGGTTGACCGACATTTTGGGAACCGATGAAGCTCCTTTTGAAGTGCAGGTGATAGGCAACGATCTGCAAAAGCTTATTGCCACCACAGGCAAGGTAAAACAAGAGCTTCAGCAAATCGGAGGTTTGGCGTTGTCTTATTCGTCGTTCGAGGAAGGTGCTCCCGAAGTGGCCATAAAAATAGACCGCTACCGTGCGGGTATGTACAATATCGATGTGTCGACCATTATGTCCCAGATTAGTCAGTTCTTGCAAGGTACCGATGGCGGCAACATGGATGTGGAAGGAGAACTGGTGGACATTCGGTTAAAAATGCCCGATGTCACTCTGGAAAAGCTGAACCAATTGAAGATAACAAGTGGTACCAACCAATACATGCTCACTGAGCTGGCTCAGATCTCCATTGGCGAAGCACCTGCTCAATTGACACGGGTGAACCAATCGCGCGTGGGAAAGATACAGGGATATCCGTTAGGCGACAAACCATTTAGCTTATTGGTCAACGAAGTTCGGCAAAGTTTGGCCAATGTGGAACTTCCCGACGGTTTTCAGGTAAAGATTGCGGGGCAGGAACTTCAGCGCGAAGAGTCGTTTGACAGTCTGATGTTCGCCCTTATTCTTGCGGTAGTATTGGTTTACATGGTTATGGCGGCGCAGTTTGAATCGCTGTTACACCCGTTTACGATCTTACTGAGCATACCTATGGCAGGCGTGGGAGTCGTATGGTTGTTTTTGGCTACCGGCCAGCATTTTAATATCATGGCGCTTATCGGAGTGGTTATGTTGGGCGGTATTGCCGTGAACAACGCCATCTTACTGGTCGATGCCATTAACCGGAACAAATGGGCGGGAATGGATCGCCGCAGTGCCATTGTGGCAGCAGGGCAGCAACGTATCCGCCCCATTTTAATGACCAGTGCGACGACTGTATTGGCCTTGCTTCCACTTACTTTTGGGTTTGGCGAAAGTGCCTCGTTGCGATCACCCATGGCACTTGCGGTCATCGGGGGGATGGTCACGTCTACTTTGCTAACCCTGGTGGTTATACCTTGTGTTTATGACCTGTTCGATCGCATTTTGCCCGAAGCCGAATCACAACACATCGACCAATGAAGAGTTTGATAGATCGAAAAGTATTGGTGTCGATGCTATTTATCGCCCTTACCATGTTGGGCGTGGTGTCGTACCATCAGCTTACGGTGGAACTGTTGCCCAATACCGAGTTGCCCGTGCTCTACGTACACGTGCAAGCCCCTTCGGAAACCGACCCTAAATATGTCGAGCAAAAAGGCGTCATTCCCATTGAGGGATTGATCGGCACACTCGAAAATATCGAAAGCATTGAAAGCCGTATAGCACCTGGTAGTGCTTCGGTGGTGGTGACCTTGACCAATGATGCCGATGTGTCGGTGAGCTATCTCAAATTGCTTGAAAAGATAAAAGGAGCGTCGTCTGTTCTTCCCGACGATTTTTCGGCATCGGTTTTCAAGGTCGATGTCAGCCAGGTGACGAATCAGTTTATGCGTATTCAGGTCCGTGGAGAGGGAGGAGTCGATCGCTTGCGTAATTTGGTGGAACAATCCATCGGAGAACGTTTTTCAAGCATCGATGGCGTCGCTGCCGTGGAAGTGTACGGAGGCCACACCAAAAGTGTGGATATCCAGGTCGACGAACGCCTCATGGAAAGTCATGATATTACACTTGGACAGATTCGGCAAAAGATTGTGGGTGGCCAAAACGCCAAAGTATCGGTTGGCGTGGCTAAAGAAGGGCAGCGTGAATTCCTTGTCACTGTAGAGGCCGACTATAAGAGCCTTGACGAACTAGAGAACATCGTTCTCAAATCCGATGCGACGATCCGGCTGAAAGACGTGGCCTCTGTGCGGTTTGGCGTGTCGGAGGACGATTCGTACAGCCGCGTGAACGGCAAAGATGCAGTGACCATGACGTTGGCGCGCGAATCGAAAGTGAATTTGTTGGATTTGGCCGATAGAGTATTGGCCGAGGTTGGCGAAGTGAACCGTGATGTGGTATCACAAGGAATTGAACTTTCGGTGGAATATAATGGCGCCGAAACCATGAAGACCAATATCGACCGGGTGATTTCGCTTGCCATTACAGGCGGGATACTTGCTGTTTTTTTGCTTTGGATTTTTCTTCGTAACATTTACTGGGTGTTTGTGGCCATGGTGGCCATTCCGGTATCTGTTTACTCGGCTTTCAACTTCTTTTACGGTGCTGGCATCTCCATTAACATACTCACATTGGTTGGGCTTGCATTGGCCGTTGGCATGCTGATTGACAATAACGTAGTGGTTATGGAAAATATCCACCGTCTTGCCTCCACAGGCCGGAGTTTCCGTGAAAGCGTCGTTTTCGGGACCAAACAAGTTTGGAGGTCGGTTACTGCATCCACACTGACCACCATCACAGTGTTCTTACCGTTCGTGTTCTCTTCCAATGTGATGTTTCGGTTGGTGGCCAAGCATATTAGCGTTTCCATTGTGGCAACGTTGGTCATTTCATTGGTGGTGGCCCTGGTTTTGGTGCCCGTGCTCACGTTGGTTTTCCTTCGCCGAAAGCAACGGATGAAAGCGGCTGCATTTGGATATTTGAACCTTCATAACCGTCTGGTCCAAATATATATACATCTCTTAAAATTTTGCTTGCGGCACCCGGTACAGGTGGTGGTTGGTTCGGTGGTATTGCTTTTTATATCTATATTTTTGAGTCTGGCTGTTTCTGTCAATACATCCAAGGAGGCTGAAACGGCTAGTTTTTACGTCACGGTCGAAATGCCAACAGGAGCTACGCTCGAAACCACGGACAGAGTGGTACGGGAACTCGAGCAAAAACTTGATAGCATTGCCGAGGAACCGGACATCATTGCCCAAGTATATGCCGAGACAGCCAACTTGACCGTACGTCTTCCCCAAGATTACCAAAAGAGAAGTAAACGCTTGTTGGGTGAAATACGTAAAGATGTAGAAGGCCGCGTGGCAATGGTACAGGGAGCTGATATTAGTGTATCGCAAAGCCTCGAGACCAGTAGTAGCTCTCGTAACCGGGGAATGGGAGGAGGAGTAGCCAGTGGTTTCGATATCGAAAGGATGTTCAACATTGGCGCCCAAACCGAGAAGGTAGTGATAAAGGGTGAGGATTACGATAAAATGTTGTTAGTTGCCAATGATGTGAAATATTATCTCGAAGAAAATCTCGAGAATATTACCAGCGTTAGCATTTCTACAGCTTCGGCGCGTCCCGAAGTGCATCTTGGCTTTGACCATTTGTTAATGGGACTTTCTGGCATTTCGCCCGCTAATGTGACACAAGAACTGGCCACGTTCCGTACACAAGTATCGTCGGGAGGTACCTTCAAACTTGGGAATGAAGAATATAGTATAAATCTTAAAACGATCCAAACCACGCCTGAAGCCCAAAAGAAAATGTCGGATTTAAAAGCATTACAGGTCGAGTCTTCTAATGGAGGCGTGGTACCGTTGAAAGAAGTGGCATCCATCAGTTATGCATCGGGCCGTTCAGAAATAAACCGTGTGAACCAGGAAAAAGTCATTGAAGTCAGTTATCGTTTTTCCGATGAGGTCAACGAATCGAATTCGTTGCTCGAAGGTAGCCGTGCCGATGTTGAGAATTTAGTGGCATTGATTCCTTTGCCATCAGGCGTTGCAGTGGACGTTGTGCATGACGAGAACCAGTTCGAAGAGTTCAAATTTTTGATTTTGGTTGCTGTATTGCTTATTTACATGATTTTGGCCTCGGTGTTCGAGTCATTCAGTGCCCCGTTTGTCATGATGTTTACGGTACCATTGGCGGCTACCGGGTCGTTGTTGGCCTTAACGGCTTCAGGTACATCTTTGTTAAGTTTGAATACCCTTGTCGGTTTCCTCATTTTGCTGGGTGTGGTCGTGAACAATGGCATCATTTTAATGGATTATGCCAACCAATTGCGAAAAGAAGGCATGTCGCAACTGCGCTCGCTCATCATGGCCGGTATTTCGCGCATCCGTCCCGTTACCATCACCGCTGGAACGACCATTATTGCCATGGTCCCGTTGGCAATGGGCAAAGCCGAATACGTGGGAAGTTTGGGCGCGCCGTTTGCCATTACGGTGATCGGGGGCTTGGGATTCAGCACATTATTGACATTGGTGTTTGTACCTACGTTTGCATATGGGTTGGAATCGGCCATTGTTTGGGTCAAATCGCAAAAGCCGACGTGGTGGATCGCAATGGGGCTCAGCTGGTTGCTGGGATTATGGTTTATCTTTGGCATTAGCGATGCCTCGTTGGTGTGGAAATTGCTTTATTTGGTGCTTTGTGTGTCGGGAGTACCGGCTGTGGTGTGGTTTATTACCCATAGCCTTCGACAAGCCCAGGGGGCTGGAATTGGGACACATGACCAAATTACCATTACAATCCGGAAATTGGTCAAAGTATATGAACGTCCGGCGCGGTTTGTTAGGGAATGGGAATCCCGTCAACGGCTTATACGCAGCCAATCCGTGGAAAAAAGCGCGTCCGAAGCGTGGGGAGATGCCGTATGGCAAATCTCGTTACTAGGCTTTGCCATTTATTTTGTATGGTTTTATATTGATGGCGCGTTCACTTTGTTTCTGATGACATTGATGTTTTATCTGCTATCACCTTTGTTTTTTACACAAGGGGCGGGAACGTACTTGGTTGATAAGATAGCTTCAACGCATTTTGGGAAAAAGTTAATTCGGACAGTTCCCTTTGTTTATTGGTTTGGATTTCCGTTGTTGGCAGGTATTGTTTTCATGCAACGATGGGATGCAGTGGTTAGCGTTGTCTTTATTTGGATAGCCTGGTACGGTGGATTGGCGTTGGTTTACTCTGGCAAAATGCTCAAAGACGAACGGATTACCGTGCCTTTGGGCAAGGGACGCCGGAACGCCATAAGACGATGGTATTGGACCACAGTCAGGCAAATCCCCGGAATCGGACAAAGAAGACAACCTTTCAAGGCATTGAAAAGTGTGTCGTTGGAATTCAAGACTGGAATGATCGGCCTGCTTGGCCCCAATGGCGCCGGAAAGACCACTCTGATGCGCAATATCTGTGGTGTACTGGACCAAAGTTATGGGAAGATTTACATCAATGGCATCGATACATCTCTGAAGCGGGAGGAACTACAGGGACTTATCGGTTATCTGCCCCAAGAGTTCGGCATGTACGAGAACATGACAGCCTATGCGTTTCTTGACTACATGGCCATGCTGAAAGGTATTGCCGAAGGCTCCGAAAGAAACAAGCGCATCGATTACGTGCTTAGCTCCGTGCACATGTGGGATCGGCGCCATGAAGCCATCGGCTCGTATTCAGGAGGGATGAAACAACGTATTGGCATCGCCATGATTTTGCTTCATTTGCCAAAAATACTGGTGGTGGATGAACCTACGGCCGGTCTCGATCCGAGCGAACGGATCCGCTTCCGCAACCTACTGGTCGAGTTGAGCCGTGAACGGGTGGTGCTTTTTTCTACCCATATTATTGAGGACATTTCCAGTTCGTGCAATCAGGTGGCCGTCATGTTCAAAGGTGAACTTAAATATTGGGGTGCACCCCAGGACATGGTTAAAGAAGCCGATGGCAAAGTATGGAAGGCAGAAGTCGAAGAAGCAGAATTCGACGCCATAAACCGGCGTTTTCGTATCATACACCATGTCAAATCCGGCAACCGAGTGGTGGTTCGTTGCCTCAGCGACCAGCAGCCGTTTGAAGGTGCGACGCCTCAGAAACCATTGCTCGAAGATGCCTATTTGCTGATGCTGCAACACAATGGCCGATAATAACTAATTAAGTTCATTCATATGTTCAGAATATTTCCATATGTGCGTTACGCGTTTCGTTTGGTCGGTTATAACCTCAAAGTTGTGTTTGGCAATAAGTTTATTTACTTTTTTGCAGCATCGCTTATTTTTTATCTCCTTATTACGCTCATAAATCTTTTTTCTTCCGACGCAGTGACATTACAAGGAATCTATTACCAATTGATGTTTCCCGGGTTACTGTTAATTTTTTTCCCTACGGTGTTTGGTATACAAAACGATGCCGATGCCCGTGTGCTTGAAATAGTATTTGGTATCCCAAATTATAGATATAAGGTGTATCTGCTCCGTTTGTCCATTGTGCTGGCCATACAACTTGGTTATCTGTATTTGCTGGCCGGAATGTCCAATTTTATATTGGTTAATATCCCCATACAAACCTATGCTGTTCGGTTAATGGTCCCCATCGCATTTTTTGGAATGCTTGGGTTCGCGTTTTCCACTGTGGTGCGCAACGGCAATGGTACCGTGGTGGTTGTGGTATTGCTGGGTTTGTTGTTTTGGGTGTTATCGGGATTCTACAATGAAAGTAAATGGAACGTGTTCCTCAATCCGTTCGCACAACCCACAAGCATGAGCGAACAGGTATGGGCATCGGTTGTGGCCCAGAACAGAGCTATTCTTTTGTCTGCATCGATGGTTTTACTGCTTTGGGGATTATTGAATTTACAGCGGAGGGAGAAATTTATGAAATAGGGGATATATGGATTAGGGGGTAAATTACAAAATATGTCAAAAGTCATATTTTTAAGAATGGCGATCGGATTTTTGTTCTTCTAAATGTTAAAAATGCGATGAAAAACAGATTTCACAAGGATTGAGCTTCATTTTTTGAGCCGTAAATTTGGTAAACATCAGAAATCATCTATATTTGTGTAAGGAAGTTAATGAACCAATTTTTTTAAACCCTAAAATTTACAGTTATTATGAACAAGGCTCAATTAATTGATGCGATTGCCGGTGAGTCAGGTTTGACCAAGGCCGATACCAAAAAAGCTCTCGATGCTTTCATTAAAGTAACTGCTGATGCGCTGAAACAGAACGATCGTGTGGCATTAGTAGGTTTTGGCTCTTTTGGCGTGTCTGAAAGAGGATCACGTACAGGCCGTAACCCACAAACAGGTAAGGAAATCACTATTCCAGCTAAAAAAGTAGTTAAGTTTAAATCTGGTAGCGAACTTAACGATGCTGTGAATTGATTTTTTCCATCATGAAAAGAATCAAAAAGGGAGTACATTCGTGCTCTCTTTTTTTTTGAGTTATGGATAGGTATTTAATCGAGGAACATCTTGTCAATATAAACAGTTACCTCGAAAATTTTGTAACAGATAATAGAAAATCATTGATTGATAAGGTGTTGTCGGCACGTACCCGGTATATCACCGTAGTGCTTGAGGATATTTATCAGTCGCAGAATGCCAGTGCCGTTATTCGTACTGCCGATTGTTTCGGTGTTCAGGATGTACATGTCATTGAAAATTACAATCGGTTTGAGATAAACCGTGATGTAGTAAGAGGAGCTTCCCAATGGGTAACCGTTCGTAAGTATAACCAAGAGGAGCAAAATACCCAACATGCACTGGCGTTGTTGAAAGAAAATGGATATCGTATTGTGGCTACATCACCTTATAAAGGAGGGGGCGCATTGCATGGGTTTGATTTATTGAAGGGAAAAGCAGCCATCATTTTTGGTTCGGAACATTTGGGAATCTCTCAAATGGCCGAACAAATGGCCGATGAGTTCCTGTTCATTCCTATGGTTGGTTTTACCGAAAGCTTGAATGTGTCAGTGTCAGCTGCTTTGGTAATGAATTTTTTAATGAGCCAACTCCGGCGATCAACGATTAATTGGCAGCTTACTTCCACTGAACATGACCAGTTGAAGTACGAATGGTTAATGCACTCGCTCAAAAAGCCTGATCTATTGGTTCGTAAATTTTTTGAAGAGAGAGGTATGGGATGTGTATAACTATTTTACCATTATGAAGTTATCGTTGTGTTGGCTGGCGATGGTTAATCTATTCTGTGATGCCTTTGGTCACCTGTTTTGTGTAGTTTGCATAAAAAATTGCGCACAACATCGTTATGTATGTGTTTTAAATTTCATAAATTTGAAAAGTTTGCTTTGCGGTATTTTCTGTTGAAACACGTAATGTCCAGATTAAAAACCAACAAGGCGAGCAGAACTTAACTAAAACTTATAACCGTGAACTGTATCATAATTGACGACGACAAGTTCTCGACCAAAGTCATTGAAGAGTTTGTAAACAAGACAGACGGCTTAAGCCTTGTGGGGACATTTGACAATGCCGTTTCGGCAATCAATGCTTTGGCCAACAGCCAGCCTGAAGACCCGATCCACCTTATTTTTTTGGATATTGAAATGCCAGAAATGTCGGGGATTGACTTTCTGAAATCATTGACCGTTTTGCCGCAGGTCATCATCTATTCGTCACAGGAAAAATACGCCCTTGAAATGTACGAATACGACGTAACAGATTATTTGCTGAAACCGGTTCAGTACCCGCGTTTTATCAAAGCAGTGACAAAAGCACGCGAACGGTATGAAAAAAAGGAAAATTTAGCCCGAAAAAGCACTGAAATATTTATTAAAAACAACTCGTCGCTGGTGAGGGTAAAATATGACGATATCCTTTGGATTGAAGCGTTGGAAAATTATGTGGTCGTTAATACTTTTCGTGACAAGTTTACCATTCACTTTACGATGAAAGCCATTAGTGATAAGATGCCGATGGATAAGTTTGTAAGGGTGCACCGTTCGTTTATCGTTAACGTGAGCAAAATCAAAGTGATCGAAGACAACTCAGTGATTATTAACATCGAATCAGGATCTAAGATCATACCTATTGGAAAATCTTATAAAGATAAGTTGATGGATGATATCAACTTAATTTCGAAATAAAGAAAAAAGGCTGCCATCGCGATGGCAGCCTTTTTTGTGTTACTTTTGCGAAGGTATCGGAATAATGGTTGCCTGTTGTTTTTGCGGAATGTTTCTATCCCAATAAATTCTTAAAAACTATGAAATTAGCAGTTATTGCCCATGATGGAAAAAAAGCCGAAATGGTTTCGTTCCTGAATAAAAACCTAAAATTTCTTCACTCGGCCAATATATCCATCGTGGCCACAGGTACAACTGGTAAGCATGCGCAAAGTGCAGGTCTTGAAGTGGAGCGTGTTTTGTCGGGACCGCAAGGGGGTGATGCGCAAATAGCTGCTCAAGTGGCTGAGGGAAAGATTAATGCAGTATTCTTTTTTCGTGATCCATTGGATATCCATCCCCATGAACCCGATATCAATATGCTAATGCGGATTTGCGACGTACACAATATACCTTTGGCGACGAACCCTGCCACCGCCGAATTGGTGCTGATCGGTTTGGCAAGTTCCAATCAATAGTAATTGATACAAAAGGTTGCCAATGGCAACCTTTTTTGCGTTGATGCTGTTTTATTGATAAAATCAAGTCCTGATGGAGAAACTATTGCAAGGTATCGTTGCGTTTAGGGAAAACGATTTCGAAAATCATAGAAAGCTTTTCCATGATTTGGGAAAGGAACAAAAGCCTCACACCTTATTTATCGGGTGTTCCGATTCGCGTGTGGTCCCAAATCTGATAACGCAGACATTGCCCGGTGAATTGTTTATGGTTCGAAACATCGCCAATATTGTTCCCATTTATCGTAAAGCTGATGAGTTTCTGGCCACGACGTCGGCCATTGAATATGCTGTTCAGGTATTGAATGTGAAAAATATCATTGTGTGCGGGCATTCAAATTGTGGGGGCTGTTCAGCATTATTTTTGGACGAGGAACGACTTGAGCATATACCACACACCCGTAAGTGGCTCGAACTGGCAAAGCCTGTTCGAGAAAAGGTATTGGCCCAGCTGCCCGGTGGCAATGATGCGGCCCGTGAGTGGCTTACGGAACAGACCAATATTGTGGAACAAATGAAACATTTGCTTACCTATCCTTTTATTCGGGATAAATACCAAAAGAAAGAATTGTCTATCATGGGGCTGTATTACATTATCGAAACCGGAGAGATTTACAATTACAACAAGGAGAATGGTTTCTTTGAACTTATCGAACAGCACGATTCAGAAAAATAACCATCGCGTAATGGAGCTTTTTTCTATCCAAATGTAAACTTGGTCTTTATTGCTTTGGATACTGGATTTTTAAACTTCACGGTTGTTAGGTGATTTAATATTGTAAATATTTTGAAATAGAGGACAAGGAACATTGTCAAGTTCAATATCCAAATTACCAGTAAGTTGGCATAATATGTGGGTATGTGAAGGTCTTGTAGATTTTTGTAAGGGGCAAAAAAATGGGCTTTAAGGTAGCGACTTTCCGGTTCTTTGTAAATAGGATCGGTTTTTTGGATCAATTTATGGTCGTATTCAATGATTTTACTATCGAACAAGCGATCGGCGTTCTTTACGTACCTTTCAAAAGGGTCATTTGAATATTCATCCTTTAGTCGTAAAAAGACCTCTCTCATTGCAGGTGTTGAGGTCATTGCGACTTTCTCATTGTCGATTTGCTGGTCAATTGCATTGTATAGTTGTCGGTAAAACAGCCGAACTTTACCGATGTAATCAATGAGTTGGTTTATTCTGGTCGAGTCTTTGGGCGCTTGGGCATCATCTTCTAATAAGTCGTATCGGACAAATGGAATTTTTAAAGAGTGAAGGTGTTCTTTACGAAATTCATACTGCAAAAGTAATTTGGCATTTTTTGCCTTTTCTGTATTATGGAGGTCTTTTATTTTATTCTCAATTGCAGGAACCCAATATTCTTTCATATAATGAGCCTGGCTTTTTATCATTTCTTTCTCGAAAAACTGCCTTTGGAAGTTATTTTTAGAAAATTGATGGACGGCCAATGCCTCAAATGCCCACCGGGCAGTAATGGCCTCTCCGTACCAGGGTATTGCGTCGGGGGTCGATAACTTGGGATTCAATCGGTCGTAACTAACAAATACTCCGCTCAATATGAGTTGTGGGATGACCAGGAACGGGATGAGGATGTATACATTTACCGTTTTTTTCAATGTATCGGAAATAATCAGGCCCAACAAATTGGCAAAGACAGCGGTCGAAAACAACACCATCCAATAATGTCCAACCATCCCCTTTATTCCAAATATATAATTCCCTATTGCCGTAAACAAAAACATTTGAATGGCCGATAATACAGAAATGAGAAATACCTTCGACCCAATATAGCTTAGGCGGCTTAAGTTCAGGAATGATTCCCGTTTTAGGATTTTCTTATCGTTGATTATTTCTTCGGCACTTACCGTAATACCAATAAAGAAAGCTATAATAACGGATACGATGATGTAAATGGCCAAATTGGGATTGTTGGCAAACACATAGGTGCTGTTGCCGGCATCCACGTTGTAAAACCTCAACAACGAAGCAAGCAGTAACGCCAGTAAGGGTGCCTCCAATAGGTTAATCAGTAAATACTGTTTGTTTGCAAACTTCGATAAGGAATCACGTTGCAGAAATATCCAAAATTGTTTCAGCCTGTCGGGGATTTTAAACGTGGTGTTGACCGGTGTGGCTCTATGGGGTATTTCGATGGCTTTTGGGGTAAAACCCGAATTGAATTTATGATACCATTCTTCGGGCTCCACTTTTCGATACGGTGTGAAATTACCATATTCATCGAGCACTTTAGCGTGAACGATATTAAGCACTTGTTCGGCGTTTACATTGCCGCAGGTGGGACATTCCCCTTCTTCGTAATTGGCATGGTTGATACTCTTTTTGAAATAGGGGATGCTGTCTAATGCATCTCCATTGTAAATCAAATACCCGCCAGAGTCGAGCACTAAGAGCTGGTTGAACATTTTAAATACGTCGGATGAAGGCTGGTGAATGACTGCAAACACCAATTTCCCTTTTGCCGACAGCTCTTTTAACAGGTCAACAATATTTTCGGAGTCGCGTGACGACAACCCGGATGTAGGCTCATCAAGAAAAAGTACCGAAGGTTCACGGATGAGTTCCAGTGCGATGTTCAGCCTTTTGCGCTGTCCTCCGCTTATGTTCTTGTTTAGCGGAGAGCCGACCTTCATATCGCGTATCTCGTGTAACCCCAGGGAATCCATAAGCTTTAGGACCTTATTTTTTATTTCGGCTTCCGAGAAGTTATCAAAGCACAATTTAGCGTTGTAAAAAAGATTCTGGTAGACGGTTAAATCTTCAATCAGTAAATCATCCTGCGATACATAACCAATGAGGCCTTCAACGTCCCTGGGGTTTTTGTGGATATCAATTCCGTTAATGGTGACGTTCCCGCGCGAAGGGGCATCTATCCCGCAAAGAACGTTGACCAGGGTGGTTTTCCGGCTCCACTGTCCCCCATAATGCCTACAAGATTTCCTGAATGGGCACAAAATGACATTGGTTGCAACCCTATTTTTTGTTTATTAAACCAAAAGGATATCCCATCTACCTCTAAAACTAACGATGAAGACAAGTCCTTTTCCTCAAAGACCGATTGCAAATCACTAAAATAGAGAGGGTCACATTTTCTTGTCCGAATGGTTGCGCCTGGACGGAGTATGTGTACATGTCTGAAATCAGCCAATTGGCCATTAATAGTCAATTCAATATCTCGGAAAAACTTTAACAGCAGTACGTTGGCCGAATTTAACCGGACCACCAGCATTTGTTGGGGCAGGTGTTCCCATCTTAAAGTTCTTGTCCTGGGTAAATTTTCGGGTTCATGGGCCAGTACCAGAAACTGGTCACCACTTACATCAGTTGGGGCAATAGCCAAAATGAGTGATACAATGGAGGAATAATCCTCGCTATCGATATGGAATAATTGCGCAACATTGTCAATAAACTCTTTTTCTACGGGCATTATTCCTTCTGACGAGTTCAGGAATTCCATTAATTGGATCACCACAATTACCTTTTGGTAATAAGTGAGCCCTTCGTTGACTTTTGAAGCTATCTTTAATGCTTTTACCGATGATGCGGCAATCCTGCGGGGTAATTTGTCCTTTTCTGAAAGTTTTAGTTTGTGTTCGTCATAATAATTATCAAACAAGCCGATAAAATACGAGGCGCGATGGTTGTTCAATATCTTGCGAAGGAAGGCAAGCACGACTCCCCTTCGAAGGTTTTCGGCATCGTTTGGCATTGTAACCAAGGCAAATAGCTGCATCAGCGCTTTTAGAATCTCCTCACTCATCGATGAACGGTTAGCTGGCAAAAACAAAAAGGGGATTTGTATACCCCCTTTCGACATATTTTACTTTGTGCGTATTTAGTTTTGTGTATACTTGAAGCCCATCATCAAAAGGGCAATCCCCGATGATGTTTTTGGGGAGCTTAATTTGGCCTCTATAATGCATTCGATGGATCCTTCCATTTTAAAATCCCAATAGTTGGCATCGGCATAGCTGTTGTTTGAAAAGAGTAAGTTCCTGTCACTGTCATATACCGAAAACGTAATATTGTCCGGCTCATGGCTACAGGCCACAATCCGATATATGTTCCCTTCGAACAACGTGGCGTGGAACTCCGCGACTTCTTCACCCGTCAAAAAAGCTTTTAGAGGCTGGCCTGTGATTACAAATGGTGATTTTAAATACTTTTCACACGATTGCAGTAATTTGTCTTCTTGTGAGTTTAAATTTGCCGGCACCGAAAATATCACCAACATGGCACAGACAAACATTGTCAAGCGACGTTTCATGTGTCTAAAATTTGTTTTAAATTTTGGCCAATACTCTCCGTGAAACTCATATTTGGCCCAAACCTATGCAATTAACCGTGCCTTTTAATATCGCAGTAGTTGCATCAATGTTCCACCAAAACCAATCTACGGAAGTTTAAAATTACAAAAAAAATGTCTGCAAAAAAATAAAAGTTTTAGTTCACCATTCATCGTAACTTTGTTGTCTAGGACTTACGCACTGTAATAATGTCATGTTGCAAGGCGCAGCTGTTGTCTTTTTGGCGTGATTGGGCGAGATGGCAAGCTAATTGATGCCCAGAGAGAAAACAATTTGAACGATGAACCTGAACAGTTTTACTATAAAAGCACAAGAAGCTGTCGAAAAAGCGTTTCAGATAGCTCAAGCCAACAATCATCAGGCTATTGAGCCTGCCCATATCCTAAAAGGGATTCTTGATGCCGATGAAAGCGTGATCGGGTATTTGTTCCGAAAACTAGGGGTTCGGGATATCAGCCCTGCATTGAACCAAATGGTACAATCGTTTCCGAAAGTATCGGGCGGAGAACCTTATCTTTCACGCACATCGACCGATTTGTTGCAACAGGCCGTTAATTTGTCCAAATCGGCTAACGATCAGTTTGTGTCACTGGAATTTATCCTTGCTGCATTTTTAAAAGTAAAAGACCAGGCATCCAATCTATTAAAAGATGCCGGGCTCAACGAAAGGGAGCTGATGTTGGCTATTAAAGATTTGAGGAAAGGGACACAGTCGCAAACTCCCTCAGCCGAAAATACTTATAATTCACTGGGCCGTTATGCAATCAATCTGAACGAAAGGGCCCTGTCAGGCAAACTCGATCCCGTAATTGGCCGTGATGATGAAATAAGACGAATCCTGCAGATATTGTCGCGTCGAACCAAAAACAATCCGATACTAATCGGGGAACCCGGGGTCGGAAAGACTGCCATTGCCGAAGGACTTGCCCACCGGATCGTAAAAGGCGATGTGCCCGAATTACTCAAAACCAAGCAAATATTTTCGCTGGACATGGGGGCATTGATTGCCGGTGCTAAATACAAAGGTGAATTTGAAGAGCGCATAAAAGCCGTTGTCAATGAGGTGATTGCTGCCGAGGGCGAAATAATTCTCTTTATCGACGAAATACATACATTGGTGGGGGCCGGAAAAAGTGAAGGCGCCATGGATGCGGCCAATATTTTGAAACCAGCCCTGGCACGTGGTGAATTAAGGGCCATTGGTGCCACTACGCTCAATGAATACCAAAAATATTTTGAAAAGGACAAGGCATTGGAGCGCCGATTTCAAATCGTAATGGTTGATGAACCGGATACACTGGATGCCATTTCAATTCTCCGCGGACTTAAAGAGCGTTACGAGAGCCACCATCAGGTACGTATTAAAGATGAGGCAATTATTGCGGCAGTGGAACTCTCACACCGATACATTAGCGACCGCTTTTTACCTGATAAGGCCATTGATCTGGTCGATGAGGCCGCATCGAAACTTCGATTGGAAATGAATTCGGTACCCGAAGGGCTCGATGAGATAGAACGCCGTATTAAGCAACTTGAAATTGAAAGAGAGGCGATTAAGCGTGAGGGCGATTCCGCGAAATTGGCATCGCTGGCACAAACCATCGCCGAAATGAAAGACCAGCGAGCATCTTTAAAAGCCAAATGGGAATCGGAGCGTAATCTGATCAATAAAATACAAGCCCATAAAAACGACATAGAGAACTTGAAGTTCGACGCTGAAAAAGCAGAACGTGAAGGACATTTCGATAAGGTGGCCGAAATTCGTTATGGCCGCATAAAAGAGTCTGAAGATGCGATTGCCGGACTGAAGGAGCAGTTGAAAGCCCAACAATTGGAATCGGCAATGATAAAAGAGGAAGTTGATTCGGAGGATATTGCCGAAGTTGTGAGTCGATGGACCGGTATTCCTGTGTCGAAAATGATGAAAAGTGAAAAGATAAAACTTTTGTCGCTTGAAAGTGAGCTGCATAAACGAGTGATCGGCCAAAATGAAGCCATTCAGGCAGTTGCTGATTCGGTACGGCGTTCGCGGGCCGGGCTTCAGGATGCCAAAAAACCGATTGGATCGTTCATCTTTCTGGGAATGACCGGTGTCGGCAAAACAGAACTGGCCAAAGCACTGGCCGAATTCTTGTTTGATGATGAAACGCAAATGACTCGTATCGACATGTCGGAGTATCAAGAACGTCATTCGGTTTCACGTTTGATTGGTGCACCTCCGGGGTATGTAGGGTACGACGAAGGGGGACAGCTGACCGAGGCGGTTCGTCGGAAACCTTATTCTGTGGTTTTACTCGACGAAATAGAGAAGGCACATCCCGATGTGTTCAACATTTTGCTGCAAGTACTCGATGATGGACGGCTGACCGACAACAAAGGACGAACCGTTGATTTCAAGAACACCATTATTATAATGACTTCCAACGTAGGATCGCACATTATCCAGCAGAATTTTGAACAATCCTCTGATGGTTTTTCAGAACAGTTGCATGAAAAAACAAGGCAAGAGGTATTTGAGATGCTCAAGAAAACCATCCGTCCCGAATTTATTAACCGGATTGATGAGGTGATTATGTTCACCCCTTTATCGGAGAGCGAGATACGAAGTATTGTGAAATTACAACTTAATAGTGTGGGCAAAAAACTTCTTGAGAATGGTATCACCATTCGTTTTTCCGAAAGTACTGTTGATTGGATTGCTCACGCTGGATTTGACCCGGTGTTTGGTGCAAGGCCTATCAAACGTGCCATTCAGAAGTATCTGTTGAATGATTTGTCGAAGAAAATTCTTTCGGACGAATTGCAACACGATCAAATCGTATCGGTCGATGCTTCTGAAGAAGGATTGAGATTCAGTAATATAGAATAATAGGAGTGGAATCCCGGTTTATGGCTGTTTGGCTTTTGCCATATTATTATCTGGTTGCATGAAAACGAGTCGCTAAAAAATATGGCTAAAATATCGTTGCCCCTATTGCAAACAAAGAAAGAAGTGCTATCTTTGCAACGCTTTAAACGAAAGGGATTGATGGTTTATCATCCTCACGGTGTGGTAGTTCAGTTGGTTAGAATACCTGCCTGTCACGCAGGGGGTCGCGGGTTCGAGTCCCGTCCATACCGCTAAGAATTAATACTTTCGTTTAAGCATGGTGTGGTAGTTCAGTCGGTTAGAATACCTGCCTGTCACGCAGGGGGTCGCGGGTTCGAGTCCCGTCCATACCGCAGATAAGTTTAGAAAATCAAAGAAAAGTCCTGTAATTCAAACGATTACGGGACTTTTTCTTTTCACTCCCCAAGCAAAAAATCCCATAAAAAAGCAATAAAAAAAGGCTAATCCGTGGGACTTTAAAAAGTTCGGAAAAAGTCCCATTTTTGGAATCCTTATTCTCTGTTTTTCAGCGTTTTGCATATCGGATAAATGAACTCTTAATAGTAATTTTGTAACTAAAGAAAGGAGTTTATCATGGGATCAAACAAGAAAAGTACATTTAATGTGAACTTTCTACTCAGAAAGCACAAGATGTTGAAAAATGGGGAAGCGCCCATTTGTATGCGTATTACAGTTAATTGCAGGACTGTGGATATTTCCATCAAAAGAAGCGTTGACGTTGACAGTTGGAATCAGACAAGGGAATGCTGTACCTCAACAGGCAAAGTCGGTAAAGAGCTTAATCGTTATATTGATACGATGAAGGCAAAAGTTCTTCAAGTCCACCGGGAATTGGAAATAGACGGAGTGCGTGTTACGGTTGATGCAATCAGGGATAAGTTATACGGACGGGATGAGTCGCAAAAAACATTGATGGATGTTTATGGCGAACATAACAAACGTTGCCGGGCTTTGATTGGAAAGGATTTTTCCGCTTCGACGGTCGAGAAATTTGAAACATCGTTGAATACACTGAAAGCATTTATCAGGCATACAACGAATAAAGATGACATTCTGCTGAAAGAGATAAACCGTGCATTCATTCAAGACTTTGAATTTTACCTGAAAGCGGAAAAGAATATGCAACATAATTCAGCTTTGAAACATCTGAAAAATTTAAAGAAAATCATCCGTATTGCACTTGGCAATGAATGGATAAAGAAAGACCCATTTGTGGGCATTCAATTCAAACATGAAAAGACGGAAGTTGACTTTTTAAGCCAGGAAGAATTAGACCGGATTAAAAATAAGGAATTTACTATCAAAAGGCTTGAAGTAGTGCGGGATATATTTTTGTTCTGCTCGTTTACCGGACTTGCTTTCATAGATGTCAAGCAATTAAATTCGTCGCATCTGATTACCGACAGCAATGATGTTTTGTGGATACGCAAGCCCCGGCAAAAAACGGGTAATATGTGCAATATCCCGGTCATTCATCAAGCAAAAGTAATTTTAGATAAATACAAAGAACACCCGGAATGCCTTAGACAGAATGTTTTATTACCCGTTTTGAGTAATCAAAAAATGAACAGCTACTTGAAGGAAATTGCTGATTTATGCGGAATTACAAAGCAAATCTCGACGCACACCTCCCGCCACACAGCGGCTACGGTAGTGTTTTTGGCGAATAATGTTTCGATTGAAAATGTTGCCAAAATGCTCGGACATTCCAGTACAAAAATGACTCAGCATTATGCAAAAGTATTGGACAGCTCCATTTTACGGGACATGCAACAGGTTGATGCCAAATTCGGGTAAAAACAATTCCTTTTTGTCGGATATAATAAAAGCGAGCTTTAAGAACTCGCTTTTATTGTATTGTTTTCAGATTTACTCTTCCCGCCATGATTTTTCGTAATGGTTCTCTAATAGTTTCAATATATCCGACTGTCGATAAAGAATTTTCCCTGATATTTGTATGTAGCTGATAACTCCGTTATCCCGCCAATCCTGCAAAGTACGTATGCTTAAGTTCAGCAATTTGCTTACCTCGTTGTTTGTCAAATACTTTTCTCCGTTCAAATGCGGAGTTCTCCTTTTCAGGGCTTCTTTGACCGTATCCTGTATTTCGTCCAATGTTCGGAGTAAAGATGCAATTATTTCTGATTTTTTATCCAATATTTCCATTATTCTGATTTTGTTTTGAAGTTGAAATCAAAGAATCTCTAAGCAGTTTTTCTACATCTGCCACTTTATAGTAACATTTACTGTTGACTTGCGAAAAAGATATTTTCCCTGTATTCCGATAATACTGCAACGTTCTTTTTGAAATATTCAAAAGGTTGCAAACGTCTTGATTATCGAGCCATTTGTTATTAGGCTGATCGTGATTACATAATTGTTTGATTTGTTTTGCAAAACCTTCAAATCTATCTTTTATGAGTTCGAAAGTTTTGCTTTCGATTGCTATTACTTCCATATCATTATTTTTTAATGTTAATACTTAAATCGGTCTCATTGCAATGATTCTCCGACAAAGAAAGATTAAATATTGATTGATTTTCAGAAGTTTGTTGCAATGGCAGGAAGTGGCTACGGTTGGCGTGAAAATCAATTCTGAATATAGAATTTCTGATTTTTCATGGGAATACTTCTCAGGATTATACAATGATTGATATAGAAAGAAGCTCCCAAAGATACTCACACATATTTATATTTTTTCCGATTCTTTATCTGTTAAACATCTCTCTTATGGAAAGAATAAATCAGACAAGACTATTTTGGTAAATACTCTTTCGAGGCACGAGAAAGGAAGATTTGGCAAAATACTCCGTTTAGTCTTGGCGTTTTATTCTTGGAATATACATTTGTGTACAGATAAATAAAAGGAACTTTAAGATTATAAGTAAGTTATAAGAATTTTATCTTACTATACTTTTATTTGATTTTGTAATTCCTCTAACTATTACGGTAGTAACAGAAGAAAAAAACACATGAAGTTCTATAACAAAATAAATGAATTAACTGAATTGCATTGGAAACAAAATCTTATTTCCTACTTTTTGTATGACTATAAAGTTCATCATCAACCCCGCTTGTTCTTTGCTATACATATTGCAATCATTGAAACGTATTTTGAAATAATAATACGATTATTTTGAAATCAAATCTAAAACTTTATTAATGTCATTTTTATAACTAATATCTTCAAATAAAGTATCAAAAATTTTATTTATATATACCCATTTTCTTCTATTAGCTTTCTTATCTGCATTGAAAATATTATAAAATCCTATTAACAGTTTCATTTGATGTTCCCTAACTGTAAATGAATATTCGGTTTCTTTTTCTTTTTTGAATTGATTAAAACGTATTTTTTTGAAAATCCTAAAACATTCATCTGGATATTCAGCACTATTTTTCAGCAAGTATTCAAGAATATAATATTTTTTGAATTCAAAAGATTTTGAATTTACATATCTTATCACCCATGAGTACAAATCGAGAAATTTCACATTTGATTCTTTATACTGTAAAAAGCAACAATCATATTGATGTGAAATATGCTCATCTTCATAATCCAAGTACTTATTTAATACAAACATTGCTTTTTCTCCTTTTCGATCTTCTTCAAAATAGAAATTGGTTATGGCATAATGAATTACTTCACCAATACATTTCGGGTCATTATTGATATAGTCAAATAAGATTGACTCTGCCTTTGGATAATTTCTCAGCCATGAAAAATAAAGCATTGCCGAAATGTTCTTTCTAAATTGCTTATCTTTAATCTCTTTTGCTCGAATTAAGTATGGTTCTAAACGAGAGAAATCATAATGAGCATAGTATTGACCCGAATGGAAAGAGTGAACAAATAGTTCATCAGATGCATTTTCAGTAATTGATAGAAATAATAAAAATGCCCTCTCAATATCATATTTATTCAAATATGCTAATCCATGAAGAACGGATGACAGAATATCCTCATTTGCATTTTGTACAACACTTTCCAGTGTTTCTAAGATCATTTTACCATGCTTTTTTACGTCTAATATGAACAAGGCTTCTATAGATGATCCTCGAATAGAATTTATGGATGAACTATACAAATCTTTGTCATTTCTTCTTTCAGGGTTAGGATATGAAGTTGCTAAATCAATAGCAAAATTGATTAATTTCTCATCGTCTATTCCTTTTGCAAATATTTTTTTAAAGCTTAAAGTAATGTAGAAAAGTTTATCCTCACAATACCGTTTATTTACTATTGCAGATACAAAAATCTCTTTCAATAAATCATTTGAAAGGTCTGATTCTCCCAAAGCATATAATGCATGAGCAATATAGGATTCATGAATATTCTTATCTTCAATTATTTTATGTATTAAACTAACAAAATTGCTTGGCTGTTTTTTTATTTCTTCTTCCAATCTTTGTGCGTGTTGCTCTCTACCGCCTGTAAAACTATAAAGAATTTTATCTTCATTGTATTTGACAAATGATCTCAACCATTGTTCTTCTGTCATTTTTGCATATGCATTGTGTTTGATTGGCGACCCAATTCCTCCCATTTGAAAACGACTACTATATAAATAATCAAAAGGCTTTACTTTTGGAAACTTCCTATTAAGTTCATGGTATGTTTTTTTTGCTTCAATGTTAGAATTTATATATTCTAAGGGTAATGCTTGTAAAAATAAATATGTGCACAAGCCAAATGATGAGTAAAATGGAGGTCTTCCTTCTCTTTTATCTGGGTTTAACTCCCCATTATTTTTTAGAGATAAAATAATATCCAGAACAATATTCTTATTTTTATTACAGAATGTCGGAAACCAAAGTTGTATGAGTCGGAATAAGTCTCCTTGTAACTCTCCATGATGTGAAATTTGATTAATCTTGTACATCCGTTCTATGATAGAAATAACTAAATCCTCCCTGTCTGATTCGGGTTTATCCAATACACACAATACAATTTTCAAGATAGAGTGGTATTTAGAAATATAATGCGTTCTAACAAAGTCATTATAAAAAGTCGGATTCTTAGTACGAGTTTCCTTTATCCAGCGAATTAATCTTGAATAAATACGTTCTCTATCTGTATGGTAATCACTTTTATCGTTTTCTACACTAAAAGTTGTAAACAAGCCATCTGGAACTAACATTTTATCTTCTTCATCAATCCACAAGTGTTCTTGACTTTTTATGACAGAAAGAACAATCTCGAATAGAAATATAATTGATTTTTCAGGCGAAACTTTATTGATTAAATCTAATAATTTCTTTTTCTCATACCAGTTGTTTCTATTGTTTTTCTTTTCTCTTTCTATAATTCCATCATATACATCTTCTTCGATTTCTTTTATTACAAAATCTATATTTACAGGAGTAATATTTTCAAGTATATGATGATATGAATATGAATCCAAAGAGTCTTTACAATAAAGAAATAAGTCATATGCTAATGGATTTGTCCAATCTTTATTAAAGTATAATATTCTTCCTACTATTTGTTTCTTTTCTTCAAATTCAAGAGAGGGCGACAAGTTTAAAATATCATTAACGTTTGACTGCAAATTTCGTATCAAAAGAGCGGTTGCCATGTTAAGAGACCGATTCCGTCTCACCTCATACGGCAAATAATCTTTATATAATTGACTATATAAAACAAATTGGGAGAATTTTGTTTTCTTGTCAAAGAACTTGTCTTTTCTTGTCGGTTTAGATTCATATAAATTTTTCAAAAACCCTTTTTGAATGAGCCAATTAGTCCAACCTTTAGAAATTAAACTGTCAATAAATACATTATAGTATTTCTTATTGGGTTTGATTAGTTTTAATACAATTTCTTTTTCATCGTTCAATGGGTTCTCAACATTGGATAACAGTGATATTACTAATGATTTTATATGAAATCTTATTTTGTTTGACTTAAGTATATAATTTGTTATGTGTATATATTCTTTTCTGTCTGAAATAGAGATATAAGAAATTATCATTTTTAGACCAGATCGACTTTCTAAAGACTGTTTATTCGTCTTTATATAATCAATCAAATTTCCCTTTTCCTCAATAAATTTTTTAGCAAAAAGGTAATCATAAAAAGTTTGATGGAAGAAGCGTAATGATTTATTATTTTCTTCGAAAATAATGCCTTGACTTTTTAAAAAACTGAATTCGGTGGGATAATCTTCGACTATATTGTTACATGAGATCGTAATTGACCTTTGAATATACTGTTCATTAACTATTGTATAGAGTAGTTTCCTAAGTTTTCTTTTTTCAATGCTTTGATTTTGTGAAAGTTGTTTCGATAGTTCAGTATATAAATCTTGAAGAGTTTTAATCTCATGAACTTTTGTATCATTATTGTAAATTCGACAAAATACATCCAAATTATTAGGATTTCTCAGCAATAAAAATAAAGTGTTTGTCAAATCTCCTTTCGTCAATCCTAATTTAGATAAGATATTCTCGACATCTTCATCACGAAGTTCGCTTACTTGAATTTTTTTATTGCTTTTGTAAGCATGAAATGAAAAATCATAATTCAAATCATATTCCCTGATAGAAGCAATTACTCTAATATTTTGATGATTCTTTAATGATTCAATAAGTTGAATGTAAGTATTTATATAGTCTCTCTTGGACGATAAATATTGAGAAAGTGCATCTAACTGATCAATTAACACTACAATCTTATCGGAATTTTTAGAAATCTCAATAATCGATTTGACAATAGGGTGAGTTAAGTTTACTTTCAATCGAAGGTCTTCCAGATTATTTGCAATTAAGACATCTGACTTAAGACCAAGAACAGGAATATCTTCTTTAATCAGTAATTCATATAAATCTCGAAGTATCGTTGTCTTTCCACAGCCTGCTGAACCAGAGAGAAACAGAATATTTCCACTTTCTTTTTCTGATCCTATTGGTAACGATGATTTTATCCAGTCAAATAACTCTGTTGTTTCTTTGCGTTTTATATTAGAATCTGTAAGATTTCCAAAATAATTTTTACACCTATAAAGTGTAAAAGAAGCATTTCCCAATTCTTCTAACAAATCATGATTATAAATAGACGCAGGTTTTCGAAGGTCATCCAGTGCTTCTCTTATTGGTGCTAATTCTGTATTATCAACGACTTTCTTAACTTCAAAATATTTATCATAAAGATTTTTATTATGCTCAAGAGACAGCCTTCTATCTAGCTCAGTCCCTATTATCGGAATTATATTAATATTAGACAAAACTCCGTACAATTGATTTTTGATTTGATCAAAATCAATCCTGCCAAGCGTCTTATTATCTTGTATCACTTGGTTTATCCACTTTTCCAAATCCTCTTCTTGAAGAATCTCATCAGAGAAGCTTTTCAAGAACAATACTGCTGGATTACTAAAACCGTTTGAACATACAAAATGATACTCAAATGTATTAATATCGTATATGAAATTAGGATGTAGAATTGAATATAAACAGAACTTAATAATCTCTTTTGCTGATTCAGGTTTATTCAATCCATTTTTATATCGTTTACATTGTATTACACCAACATTATTGCCATTTTTATGTAAAATACAATCCCGCCCCTGTTCTCTAATTCCATCTAAAAGAGTAATATCATCAAATTCATTTCCAAAGATTCCTTGTTGAATATCTTGGCAATACAAATCCCTGACAAATTCTTCGAATCTTCTATCGTTGAGATGTAAATGATATGGAATAGGTTGATTTGACAAAAGTGACATAACTATTTCTCCGATCTAAAATCTTGTAATAATAAGGGATATCTGTCGAATAATTCTGTTATATATGCTATTTTATCTCTTTTAGAAATGCTAACATGCATTGAAATATCATTTATTTTATAAACGTCATTACATAAATAGGAACTATAATTGATCATAAATAGTATAAAAAATGTTCGTTCGGAAGAACTTAACGAAGAAGCTACTTTTTTCAATGTGTCATATTTATAGTTAGATACTCTTCCTAATTTGTCAAAACTCCAATGGTCTTCAAACCTTAAAAGAGGAGAATTAAATAAATAGTTCCATGAATCTTTTATTAGTTTTGTATAAGTGTACTCTTGATACTTTAATTTTAGGGCTTGATTAATTTCGTTGAGGACAGACTCAATTGAACAAACATAATCCACTAATAACTCTTTTTTAAGTACACTTTGGATTGGGGAATTGTGAGTAATGGTATTTCTAAGTTCTTTTAATTTCTCTAAACTATTCAAATTTGTTTTAGCAATTGAGATTTGAAAAACATCACCATATTTCTTTAAGCTATCAGCTATTTTTCCATAGGATAAACTCCTAGAAAAATCATTGGAAAGTTGTTCTATAAGAGTGTGAGATAAACTATTTGAAATAACATCCTTCTTATATTTTTTAAAATCAATTACCTCAATGTTTAATCTTTCAGGAAAGGCATATAGAATCTTTGCATATGACTGAACTAATGTAGACTCAAAAACTGCATATGAATATAGAAACAAAGACTTCATTTGTCTTTGCTCATTTCTATTGTCTATATCTTGTTTTATCAAAACTAATTCTTTATTAGCTTGTTCAAATGGAAAAACAATATCTTTATAGAGAATTATGTTTGGCTTTTTAGTCATTATCATCTATATCCATTTGCTTGTTTAAAAGATTTTGCTCTTACATTAAATTCTTCTTTCCATAGAAAAAAAGTATCTAAATCTTGTTCTATTTGTGATTCATTAGGTTGAATTGATATTGTCTCTGTACTACCATCATGCTCTGTTATAGAATATTTTCCAAAAAGAGATAGTATAAAGTCTATATCTGTTTTTTCAACCACTACTAGATTCGCAAGATTTTCTTGTTTCAAGTTGATATTCTTGCTAAATCGCTGAATGGTTCGATTAGTAAGAATTTCTTCGACAGAACGTTCAAGCAATTTTCTCATTCGTTGTCTAGCTCGCTCTAATATTGGCTCTATTTGGGCTACTTGGTCTATGCTTAAACTCTTTATTTCGGCTAAGTCACCTCTGATTGTATCTATTCTTTGTTGAACATTTTTTGCTAGATATGGAATTTCATCCGAAGGGATTCCACTAAATCCTTTGTATTCTTTTAAGCCTATAATTGGACATTCGTCATTAGTTCTCTCTTTATGAACATCTAATAATAGTCTTAAAAAATACAAATCATGTGTGAGAACAATTATTTGTCGATCAAGAGATAAATCAACTATTTTTCTTGCAATAGACTCTCGATAATCTTGATCTAATGAGTTTACAGGATCATCAAAAATTATTGTGTTTTTTGCTCCATCAATGGTACATTCGGATAAAAAATTGGCTAAAGCAACAATTTTTTGTTCTCCTTCACTTAGGATAATCGGTAATTGTTCATTAAGATTGCTAAAACCGCATCTTTGAAAGGTCTTCCCATCAGTCGTTCTCGTTTTTTTAATAGAAACTTTATCTGCAATTTTAGGATTTAATGCACGTAAATGAACCAAAAATTCTTGATGTTGTAGTTCTATTGCTCTTGATTCCAAGACTTCTCCAATCTTTGAGGAAATAGATTTGGTATTTGTCTTTGCTTTGCATTGATTAAGTGCATTTTTCAATAGATATTCATCATAGTACTTTAAGATTTGTACCTTATTCTTATTTAACACTTCCAAAACATCCAACTCAAGTAATTCTTTTTCGTGTACAGTTCTATTTTCAATCAATCCATTATTTGCAATAATGGTCGAATTAACTATTTGAACTTGAGACTCAATGACACTAGATAATTGAGGCAGATTATTTTTTATTTGAATGTCTGAATTTTCGGATTTTAGATAGTCCAAAAATTCTTTTTTGCTTAGAATTAGTTGCTGCTGGAATTGATTATAGGCTTGTTCAAATTGAGGAATCTCTGACTTTAATTCGACAAAAGTATCCGTAGGAATCAACTCTATTTTTTCGATTTCTGTAATTTTTGCCTTAAAAATATTTTCTGCAGTGGTAAACTCTTTACTGGTTTCATCTATAACAAAAGCCTTAAAACGATCTAACCGATTCTTTGCTCCTGTACTTAGTGGTTGTTGACATAAAACACAAATTTCGGCACTTTTTTCGGCAGGATAATTAGGAGTTTGTGGATGGACTTCTGAAATAGCATACTTTTTTGCTGCTTGCCACAATGCACGCCAAGATTCTGAACCAACACCCGCCAAAGGGTCATCTTCTTTGAATTTTTCTTGTGCTATAAGATATGCATCCCTTTTAGCATTAAAACTTTTCTTTAAGTCCTCTATCTGAATTCTATTTTCATCCGAAAAGAAGTTTTCAATTAAAGTAACACTGCTCTTTACCGTATTGAATCGTGCAAGTTTTTGTTGTAAACTTTTATTTGCCTCACTAGGATTGCTATTTTGTAGAATAGTTGTTAATTCTTTTTTCCTTCTATCATTTTCTTCAGTATAATTTATGACCGATTCAATTTCTGCTTTCTTTTTATTTTCAATCTGATTATACCAATTTAGACCATTTGTTTCACGATATTTTTGAAAATCCAATTGAGGCTTAGTTGTTACTAATAATTTTATCTCATCATCAATAGATGCATCTATTTTGTGACATAATCTAATTAAGTTTTCCAACAAATCAATTCCCATTGGTTTGTATTCTGTTACATTTTCGCTATTTAAATAGATTGAAGCACAGTAACTATCAAATAGATAAACAGAGTTTAATGCGGAATGAGTATTTTCATTTTCTTTCCATTCCAATGTCGTGCTATTCCCTTCATGTGTAAATGTAATTTTTACAGATTGCTTGGTAATATCTTTAGAGTAAACATTCTTCTTTAATTCAATATTTTTATGTCTACTCCAACATAATTTTTTTAATATTCGAGCATAACTAGATTTCCCCGAACCATTCTTTCCATAGATTAATGTAAGACCATCTTGTTTAGGATAGAGTTTGGCGTTATTCCAAAGAGCATTAATATTTATAGGGTTTTCTATTGAAAGTAATCTTGTGATATTTGTGCTATTAGCAATGTTTGTGGGAATGTTTGTATTTGTGGCAGGAATAGCATTTATTGCTATTCCTGTAAAACCTATTTCTTTTTTTAGAAGTAGAAGTAATTCATCTATATCTGAATCTGTTAGTATTGGGTTTACCAACAATCTTCTAATAGCATCTTGGATGAACAGTGGTCTGTTGGAAGTCCACGTGATTATTTCTTTGTATAGACTCATACTATATTTTTTACATATTAGCACAAAATTCTTTCAAACTTTCTCAATTAACTCTGTTTTTACTCTTTCCCAAGCCAATCTATTATCATATTCTACTCCCGGTTTGAGGATGATATGAATATCATCTAAAAACTCTTTGTCAATCATTTTTTCTTCCATATTGACAAGAAATTGTTTTTGCGTAGGCGACTTGTCAACAGAAAATTGCATGTAGGTTTTATAACAATGGATAAGTTTTTCCGTATCGACTTTTTGGTTTTTCAAAGCCCAATAGAGGTCGAATAAATCACGACCTTTCCTGCGTTGGTATAAGGCTCTCATTTTTGTTCCAAGCAACTCTTCCAACTCATATCCGGTTAAATTACAATCCCCCGAAAACCATCCATTTTCAACCTTATATGGAATTTCTTTTAATCCAAGATTGAAATGCTCACGGGTATTGATTTCTATTTTCAGCCGCATATTAATGACAGGTTGAACTTCCGTGTCAAATCGGTAAATTATCGTGTTATTATGAATATGTTGTTTTATCGTCCTTTTTGTTCCTAAAAAAGATAATCTCTCTCGGATACGTTTCAATACCGGATTGATAGGCTCTGAATTGATTTGAACCAAGTCGATATCTTCGGAATAACGTACTTGTGGAAGTAAGTATAGTTTATGTAAAGCTGTTCCTCCACGAAATGCAAGCGAATTCTTTAGAAAGTCATCCGAGAATATTTCAACCAAAGCTCTTGCTATGATTAAATCTTGCTCAATTTGAGCGTAACTCGACCAAGGAGCATTCTCTTTCCACTCTTCTATGTATCGTAATGGTATCATAAATCACTTTCTATTTTTACATTTACATCTACTTTCCAATCTTTATCAACATTGCCCTTCTTAGGAGATGAAATAGATAGCAAGATGTTTTGTGTAGTTTTTCCCTTTAATACACGTTCAATCGACTTTGCCAAGTCTTGTTTATTATATACCTTATCAAATAGATAACCTAGACGTTGTAAAGCCGAATTCTGTGGATAAGCAGATGCTGTTTTATACATTTGCGAAGGTTTCATTTCTTCAACAAGTTCTTCCATGATGGTTGTTATCCGAGAAATCCCTCCAATTTTCCCATTGAAAGACATGAAATCTAATGCAGTCAGTTCAGGAGACGAAACATTAAAATATCCGGCAGCAGACTTCTTCTTCTCTATGCTGGCTTGCTCCCACGTTTTTCTGACAAAGAAATTAATCTTTGTATCGGTTCCTACAATACTTCTCATCGGACTTTGTACAATTACCTGATATTCCATTGGTTGTTGATGAGCAGCTCCATATAAAGCAGCCGCAGAATATAATCCCACATAATATTCCCGACCCAAAAATTTCATTAAATCATCAATGTATAAGTACAGAGGAAGTCCGCCCTTTTCTGTATATTCAGGAGGAAGGACTACATAGAAGTCTTTTCGAATAATCGCAATTTTTTTATCTGCATTCAGTCGAGTTATTTTTCTACGAAGGGCTTGCTCTGAAGAATCAAATGTACTTTTTAATTCTTCAAAAGTAAAAGAGAATCTGCCTTTAGTTCGTATATTAAGCAGATAATCATCAATGTACTCGTATTTTTTAGCTTTTTTCAATCTATAAATATTTTGCACAAATGTACAAAATCTGTCTTTAATTGCAAATTATTTATTCTTCAAATTTCAAAAAACAAACTTGGTTCTCCTCTAATAATGTTTTATATTTTATACAAAAGAGCATGTTTTGTTTGAAATATAAAACATTGTAATAATTTGACTAATACAAAATCAATATAGTTCAAAAAGAGAAACATCTAAAAACACATTGGTATCCTTGTTTTATTTGATTTTTAAGTAGTATTATAAGTCACTTTTGCCACATTAAATTTGAAATCTTATTGTCATAATCGTGGCTTTCGTTTTTTCTTTTTCATGGGCGGTAGATAGGATTTTGCATCGTTACTGATTGCCGGGTCTATTGATTTATTTATTGACTTATCTATTGATGGATTTATTTCATTGTTGATTGACTGCTTTAAATCATTCATTCTTTGCTTATCCAAGTCATTATTCTCCTGCTTATTTGCTGATATATTGACGTATTGGTCTGCGGACTTACTGTCGTATGTCTGTATAGACATATCTGTATTTTTTCCGTCATCGGCAATCTGTTTTTCCTGCATGTTGAGCTGGTCTGCAATACTGCCGTTCTTCATCGCATTATAGTATTCAAAGCTTTCGGATAATTGACGGTTGTAGCCGAACAGCTTATCAAAACCTTTTTCAGCTTTTTCAAACAAAGCTGTTCTGTCAAATCCACCTTTCACAATTCCTTTTTGGGTATTCTTATGGTTGGTAAGCGGACTGATTTTGACTTTATTCGATTGGTCTTTACGGCTGACAATTAAATGGCAGTGCATATTCAGATTGTTGTCGGAACGGGTACGATTGAAATGTATCTTGCCGTAAAACTTTATATCTTCTGTCGATAATCCTTTATTAAAATTCTTGGCATATTCAGGAATGAAGATTTCTCTTATATATCTTTTCATAGACTCGGCTTGTTCCTGTTCGGTGTTTCCCATTGCTTGCAGTTCCTTTTCCGATGGGCTGACGTGGACAGCATAAAACTTGGCATCCGTTTTTAGAAGTTGTCCGATATTACCGTCTATATCTTTTATCACTTGTGATTTGAAAACATTGTCCTCCGTCAGGTTGAAAAAGCCTTCGGTATAGATTCCCTGCTCCATGCGTTCTAAGTCTTCGTGCTCCAAATACGAAAGTAATCTTCGACAACTTCCTGCATTGTTATATGTTCCTTTGGACGGCGGTGCGAAATCTATATTCATTGAGTTAGGCTTTTATTGTTGGGTTTCGTTAATCAGCGTCACTATCTCGGCTTTCAGGTTTTCTTTCCGTTTGGTATCCATTACTCCGCAAACAGCTAATTCCGAATAGAGATGTATCAATTTCATAAGTTTTGTATTTCCTTTCTTCTGTGTTTGGAACAAAGTATTGATAAATTTAGAATGGTTGTTTATCACTTCCGCCTGTTTGCCAAACTGTTCATCCAACTTTCGCAGTACCTGAACAAGCACATCCTTTGAATTCTTTATTTCTGTATCTAGGTTTTGGGAAAGTTCTTTCACCGTTTTATCAAACTTAACGGCTATCGAATGGCTTGTCCGTATCATCGGGTTTAGTTGCTCTTCTTCGTAGTGCCGGATAAAGCGGATAATGTCATCCTGCCTTTTGTTGATTTTGGCGAGTTCCGTTTTTACCGACTCGGGTGCATCGGCAGGGTTGATGTGCGCTTTATCAATATAGCGGAAAGCCAATTTTACTATTTCCCCTTTTTTCAGCGAATAGCGTTTACAGATTTTTTCTATCATCCGGTTGGTTTCCGTATCTATTCCGATGGTGGTAAAAACTGTTTTTCGGTGTTGTTCTGTCATAGTTATAACTATTTTATAACAATTTATAGAGTTAACTTCTTGACTATAAGTCTGAATATAAAAAGACTTATAACAGGTGTTATAACAGCTGTCTTTATCAAGCCTTTGATTAAAAAGGCTTTGCCCCGCAGGGCAAGAGGGAAGAACAGGACTTGTCCCGTTCCCTCTTGCTCAATTCAGCGGAAGGGATAGAGCCGGCAGGCGGCATCGCTTCGGCTGAATGCGGAGCCGTTAAAGCAGGCGGTGGAATACATACAGCCTCATTGAAATTCGGCATTCTGCTTAACAGCAAAAAAGAATGCGGAATCTTTCTTCTTCTTTTCTTTTCTTTTCTTTTCTTTTTCTTATCTTATCCCTCATTATCACTTTTTGGATGTTTCTTTTCAAAGTCCTTGTAGGTTTGAAAATCCATGTGTTCGCGGACAAAGCTGCGGACATCGGTGGTGCGGTAGTAGGTCTCATGACCGATCATAAAGTAAGGGAGCTTTCCTGCTGTTCGGTATCGTTGTAAGGTTCGATAACTTACTTTCAGCAGGAATGCCAAATCTTGGTTGTCCAAAATCTTTTCGTCTTCTTCAAATACATCGGATGTGTTAATCAGTGATTTCAAATCCTGACCTATTTCATTGAGCTTTTTGGACAGCTTCTCCATCCATTTTTCAAAATCTTCGTTATTGATATACATTTTGCTTCATTTTACAGATTAATACTATTTGTTTTCAATGCATTGATAAAGTAAAGGACGGAAGAACGGGGAAACGGAAAAAGGGGAGTAGTTAACTACTCCCCCGAAAGTTTCTTATAATACCCTATTATTTAGGCTGTTGCAAAACGGTTATTTTTCATCTTGTTTATTTTGTCCTTTCGTATTATGAGATTGCGCAGGAAATCAAGGGCTTTTGTCCGATTAAATGGTTTACGGTCAAATATCTTTTCCTGTTGGCCGTAGATACTGCCAAAACTGCAATTGAATATTTTCTCAAAGGCATGGGCAATTTGGCTCAACTGTGCAGATTTTCCGTTCCGTTGGAATACTTTTTTTGAGAAGAAAAGGGCTATTACAATCTCCGCCAAAGCAACAATCCCCAAGTCTTTGGACTTAGGGAGAATATAAAGGTCGGATTGAAAGGTCGGTTGTTCGTAAAGTTGGAACTGTTTGGGATAGCGGATTTTCAGGTTTAGAAGTTCTAATTCAGCATCAACAAGGGATAACGCTTTTTTATGGTAAGCAAATTTTAGGGCGTTTTTCCCCCTGCCCGTGCCGATATAGCGATTCTATGCCTACTAACTCAATACGAGTAATATTCAGCATCCGAAAGGTTTCCGAATAGTTTTGTTCGGATTGGCTGACAGTTCTTAACCGCTCCATAAAGCACCCATAGGCATTTTGCATTTCTTCATTTGTAACTTGTGAGGGTTCAGATAATAGTCTGAATAACCTCTCTCTTAATAATTCATTCATAGGCATAAATTTTTTAATGAAACAATATGTTGCTGAAAATAAAAATGATATCTAATAATCATACGCTATGAATTACTGCAAAGGCAGACGAATGTATCATTATCCTTTCTGCCATTTTTTTTCTTTTAGGTCGAATTATAATATTTCAAGGCTTTACATCTATTTTTCTAACACAAAAATAGTTAGTTCTTATATGTCTCTGTTTTCTTAAAATTCCAAATAATTTGATATTTCTGTTCAAAGAGAAAAAGATGACAATTTCCATTAAAACAAGCATTTTTATGTATTTTTGTATAAGATGATTGTTAAATTGGGCAATAACAATGCTATTTACTCGTTATCATATTAGTGTAAATATCCGCTTATGAAACTTGACAGGATGCCGTCTTGCTTGAATACTCCACGCTTTAAAGAACTCTCTTTGAAAGTGCAGGGAGCTATTATTGTACAAGCATGTACGCACACACAATCTCATATTGGATCAATGTATCTGCAAGACCATTTACTCTTGGTTGTTCTAAAAGGGACGAATACGATAACATTTGGAGAAGAAAAATATGTTGTAAATGCAGGTGAGATGATTTTGCTTAGGAAGGCGACTATTATAAATTTTCATAAGGTTGGAGATGCTAATCAGGAAGATATTTATGATTGTTTGTTTTTCTTTCTGAAAGATGAGTTTTTAAGTGATTTTGTGAAAGCCGTAAGCTTAAAGTCCGACATTTCACCTGACGACTCACGTTTTCATATAACAGTTGCTTCTGCAAAAGACCGACTAATAAAATTTTTTGATTCAGTTAAAATCTATTTTAAAGAACCAGAAAAAAATATTGAAGAAAACTTACTTCGTCTGAAAATAATAGAGTTGCTTTACGATATTGCTGCAACAGATGAAAATCTATTATCTCAAATCTTACTCTTAAAAAATCCTATTCAGACAAGTATCGTAAATGTTATGGAAGAGAACTTTGCAAATCCAGTCTCTTTATCAGAACTTGCCTTTCTTTCGGGCAGAAGTTTATCCAGTTTCCGACGGGATTTTCAAACAATTTACAATACGTCACCTTCGAGTTGGATAAAAGAAAAACGCCTAAACAAAGCAAAGGAATTGTTACTTAATACTTCTCTATCCGTAACAGATGTTTGCTTTATGGTTGGGTTTGAAAATCCTTCTCATTTTTCCAGAGTATATAAAGATTTCTTCGGCTGTCCCCCTTCTACTCATGCGAATTAGTTTTGGCGCATATAGTCAAGTTATTTGACTTTCTTAGAAAAGCATTTCCCCAAAAGAATATAGAACTTTGTCTCGTAAATAAAATCATTTATTATGAGCAAATTGAGAATTATAGCAACAATAGTCTCAAAACCTGATTTTACAGGAAAGACATTGACTATGGATTTAGTATTATATATTAGATAAACATATGAAGAAAATAATTTGTTTAATTTTTGCATCTCTTGTCTTTATGGCTTGTTCATCAGACAAAGTATTAAAAATAAACGTTGAAAGCACAACGAATTACAATCGTTCGAAGGAGTTGGTACAAATTTCTGTATCTGAATTACAGGGAAAGCTTAATCTTACCGACGGACAAACGTATATAGTGAAAAATGCGGAGGAAGAAATCATCCCTTCGCAGGTAACATACGACGGATTCTTGATTTTTCAACTCGGAAGCAAAGATGCAAAAGCTGATTTTACTGTTTCGGCAGGTCTGCCACAGGAATTTGAAAGCAAAACTTACGGACGTTTATTTAGCGAACGTTACGACGATTTCACTTGGGAAAACGATTTTGTGGCTTTCCGTTTGTACGGACCTGCATTGGTTGCGATTGACGGTCCAAGCAACGGTATCGATGTTTGGTACAAGCGCACCAACGATTTGATTATCGACAAGTGGTATAAAGAAGAACTGGCTAAAATATCTTCTTATCACACCGACAGTGGTGAAGGTTTGGATGATTATAAAGTAGGACGCGCGCTTGGTGGAGGCGCAATGGCACCTTACGTGAATGGACAGCTTTGGCTGAACGAAAATTTCATTTTATCAGAGGTGCTTGAAAATGGCCCCTTGCGTACAACTGTTAAGTTCATTTATAAAGACATCAATGTAGATGGTGCTAATTTTTCTGAAATCCGTACTATTTCCATTGATGCGGGTTCTCAACTGACAAAAATTAGGCAGGAATATGGAACATCTACTCCTATAAAAGTTGCAGCAGGTATTTCTATAAGGGGGAATGACTCAATTGTGTCATCTCTTGAAAATGGATACAACATTTATCTCGAAGATAATAGAAATACGGGTGAGGTATATATCGTGAATCTTTTTCCAACAATTATTGAAAGTGTAGAAAAAAACACTTACGAATTCATAAATCCCAAGTCAAAGCAAAAAGAGATACATTCGCATGTATTGTCCGTTGTAACATATGAACCAAACAAACCTGTAATATATTATACAGGCTACGGTTGGACAAAATTCGGCTTTGCCAATTTAAATGAATTTGAAAACTATGTAAAAAACTTTTCACAATCCATCAAAAACCCATTAAAATATACTATTCAATAATTTAAAAACAAATAATATGAAACAAGTTCTTTTGTCAATGATTTTTCTTTGCAGTATTTTTTCTGCAAATGCACAAACAGAAGCTAAGTCAAACACAAAGAAATTAAAAATTGTGGCGACTATAATTGCAAAACCGGAATTTAAGGAAGATATCGTAAAAGTGTTGCACACCGTAACAGATGCAACACGTAAAGAAGAAGGCAATATTTCGTATGTATTGCACAGAGATACTGATAACGACTTAAAGTTTATAATTCTCGAAGAATGGAAATCTCAAGAAACAATTGACTTTCATAATAAAACAGCTCATTTTCTCACACTCAAAAAAGAACTGGACGAAAAAGCAGATTTACTTACTATTGATGTTATTCAGGAGGTATATTAACCATAAGTATAAATTTTAAACAAAGATTTACGTTATGAAACAGATTATTCTATCATTATTTCTTCTTTGCAGTATTTTTTCTGCAAATGCACAAACAGAAGCTAAGTTGTACACATACAAACAGTTTGGACACAAGTATGTTGTAAGTATTCAGAATCGTGCTGAAATTACAGAAGCTATCACCGCTTTCGTTACGGATCAAAAGATTAAAGCCGGTTCGGTGATTGGTCTCGGTGCTGTTGACCAAGCAAGCCTCCGCTTTTTCGATCCCAATACGAAAAAGTATGTAGACAAGACCTACAAAGAACAAATGGAAGTAACCAACCTTACGGGGAACATTTCACAGAAGGACGGTAAACCATATGTCCACCTGCATATCACTTTGGGGCGCGCTGATTATACATCCATCGCGGGACATTTATTGACAGCCGTTATAAAAGGGGCAGGTGAATTTGTTATCGAAGATTTTGGGGGTGAAGTTAATCGTTCTTTCGATGAAGAAACAGGTTTGAATTTGTATAAATTTTAGGTTTGTTGCGGTTTGTTGCCAAATTCAAGGCAGGTTATCAGCTAATTATCTGAACCAAGCCTGCAAAAGAGTAATCAACAAGGAGGTAAGATACCGTTATGTGATTTATATTTCAACAATTTAAAGTGCTAATAATGCCTTATGACTACAATTTATTTTAAACCTCTATTCTTACTGATGATTTTGACGATTGTTTCTTGTAGTCAAAAAGAACAAAATACGGAAATCGTTTTATTTGAAAATGCTACCATTATTACAGGTAACGGCAGTGAAGTTTTAGAAAACAGTGACATATTGGTCGTAGACGGCAGGATTCAGAAAATAGGACAAAATCTGTCCGATACTACTGGGAAGACGGTTGATTTGAAGGGGAAAACCATAATGCCAGCTATCATTGCATCCCATTCGCATGTCGGGATACTGAAAGGTACAGAATGTGTTCCTGAAAATTATACAAAAGAAAATATCGCTTCCCAACTGAAAAAGTATCAGGATTATGGTATTTTACACGTCATGTCGATGGGTAGTGAGAGACCTCTCTTCTATTCTGCCGATAGTCTTCGGGAACAAGCAGAAAACGGGACATTCGGCGCAAGAATGTTAAATGCGGGGCGCGGATTTGGTGTGACCAACGGCGCTCCACCGGCTAATATGGCAATGGATGCCGTTTTTCGCCCCACAAGCACGGATAATATTCCTGTTTTAATGGATAGTTTAAAACAACTCAATCCCACAATAGTCAAAATATGGGTGGACGATTTCCTTGGCTCGGTACCCAAAATGGATTGGGAAATAATAAGGACAATTATTGAGGAAGCACATAAAAGGGATTTGCGGGTAGCGGCGCATGTCTATTATTTATCTGATTTGCAGCAATTAGTAAACGACAGTATTGACATTATTGCACATAGCATTCGTGATAAGGAGATAGATGATAATACATTGGCGCAGATGAAAAGCAGAAATATTGTATATATTCCCACATTGAGCTTAGATAAGTTCTCGTATGTCTATGGGTTTGAGCCGGAATGGATTAATGATGACTTTTTCAAAGAATCGCTTGAACCCGGGGTATATGAAATGATAACATCTGATGATTTCAAAAACAGTGTGAAAACCGGCAAAAACTTCGAAACCAATCAGAAAGGTTTTGAAACAGCTCTTAAAAACTTAAAACGTGTTTTCGATGCGGGGATACTTGTTTCTTTGGGAACCGATAGTGGAGCAACCCCTCTCAGGGCGCAGGGGTTTTCGGAACATTTGGAATTGGAATTGATGACACAAGCCGGGTTAACCCCGTTACAGGCAATAAACGTTGCCACTCAAAATGCGGCTCAAACATTGAGGATAGACCAAGACTACGGCACATTGGAAATTGGTAAAGTCGCTGATTTTATTGTCTTAAATGCAAACCCTGTTGACGATATAAAAAATACGAAAAATATTTCCAACGTCTATAAAGCAGGGCAAGAAGTTAACAGATAAATATTTTAAATTATTAAATGAAAGCAATGAAAAAAATAATCATAATAGGGATTATTACCGTTTTTGTCGGTTCTTTGACTTATGCACAGCAGCAACCCACAAGCACAATTCCATATCAATCGAGCGACAGCATGATGATAACCGTTGTGTTGCGGCATATCCAAGAAAATCCGGTGGATACTATTCAGACGCGGGTCATGAAGCAGAAGTTTTACGAAAAACTCAGCCAGAGCCGCAGTCGGATTCTGTCGTGGAATGTGGTAATGGGTATCGGGCAAATTATCACGTTGCGTACAAAAGCAGAGAACATACGAGAAATCAACCAAGTGTTTGAAAGCGGTGCGTGGGGTGGATTTACAACTGAGTTTTACCTCACTTACGATTTTCTGCCTATCTATCCTGTAATGCAGGAAAGAGAAGAAAAAGCTGCACGAAAAAGAATAATTCAGCGTAGATTCTTTGCAAGTACGCCAAATCGAAAGTTGTGGAAATTAGTTTTAATAATCAATCAAAAGAACGATATAAAATGAATAAAATAAACATTATAATCATGGCTTTTACAATCATCACAGTTTATTCTTGCAAACAGCCGTCTACGGAAAACGAAGTTAATCCCGACAACCAACAACAAACAGAGGTTTTTTTCCCGAAAGGAGAAAAGGTTTCGGAAAAGGAATCAACCGGAACGAACGGTAATTTCACCGGAGAGGTTTGGCGGGAAATACTTTCGGATACACTGAGCCGAGTTGGTAGTGTAACTTTTGAACCGGGTGCGAGAACAAACTGGCATAGTCACCCGGGAGGTCAGGTACTCATTGTAACAGCTGGTTTGGGTTACTATCAGGAGAAAGGTAAACCAATCCAAATAATACGAAAACGTGATGTAGTCAATATACCTCCTGATGTAGAACATTGGCATGGTGCGTCGCCTGACAGTGCTCTTACTCATATAGCCGTAAGCATCAACAGCCAAAATGAGCCGACTGTATGGCTGAAACCGGTTACGGATGAAGAGTACTACAGTAACAAACCCTAATAAAAAGGTCAGAAAAAAACAGTAATACAGATGTTAGTAAGCATTAGAACTGCTTTTCAACTAACCGGTAATTATATTTTTATAAAAAATAACGAACTGTTAATACAAGGATGTTGAAAATAGCTCGAAGTTTACAATTCTCGAAGAATGGGAATCGCAAGCAGCACTCAATTTCCAGAATCAGAGAGTTGAAAACAAGTATATCGTAAGCATTCAGAATCGTGCTGAAATTACAAAAGCAATTACTGCGTTTTGTGAAGATCAGAATATCAAAGCAGGAGCAGTTTACGGTCTTGACACAGTAGATGAAGCTACCTTACGTTTTTTTGATCCCACTACAAAAAAGTATATAGATAAGGCAGGAGAGTTTGTTGTCGAAGATTCTGGGGGTGAAGCTAATCGTTCTTTCGATGAAGAAACAGGATTGAATTTGTATAAATTTTAGCCAGATAAAATTGATGTTATAGGGCTATCCAAAATAAATTGGGTAGCCTTTTTGTTTGGACTAAAAATACTTTATCTTCAAATTATGTTGATTGAAAAACTATTTTTATCTTTGTGCTTGAGTTATTTGAAACAATGGAGAAACTAAGCAGACCAAAGAGTTTCAGTCGTTTCCAAATCATTACCTATTCTACTTTTGCGGCTGATTAAATGCTTGTTAAATAATAGAATACTCAAAAACCGCATCTTCGAAATACCTCTAATGTTGTGAAGTTTTCTTTCATACTCGAAATAATCTGTGTTTGTGTCTGAATTTTCTTTTGTACTCGAAAAATTTGCAAGGGTGATTTAAAAAGATAATACGTTTTACACATCTTATCCAGCCATAAAAGCATCCGGTTTTTAACGGCTGTGAATATCCTTTGTTTTTTATTTTTTGTGTGCTATTAAGTTTGTTTTTATATTTTTATGTTCGATTATTCTTATGAATAATTAGTAATATTGCACACAAAACATTTTAAATTATCAGAGTATGGAAAAAAGTACAGAAGAAGAAAAAGAAGAATTAACCATGCAGAATGTTCCCAAAGCAGTTAATTACCTCATAAATGAAATCGCTGAAATGCGGGTACTATTGGAACATATTGAAAAACAGCTTGGTTTGGGAGTAGATAAGCACCGTCCGATAGGAATTGCAGATGCCGCCAGAATTTTAGATGAAACCGAAAGAGCTATAAATAAATTGGTTCGCTCAAGATCTATTCCTCATTATGTACAAGATAAAAAAGTGTATTTTTTTGAAGATGAATTGGTCAAATGGGTTGAAGGTTCCCGGGTTAAGACTTTTGCCGAAGAATATCAAAGCGGACGAAGATATTAAAAAAATAAAGCTATGAAACTGACACGAAAAGAACTATATGATTTGGTTTGGAGTGAGCCGATGTCTACCGTATGCAAACGGTTTGGTATATCGGACAACGGTTTAAGAAAACATTGTAAATCGATGAATATACCAACACCTCCGATTGGATATTGGGCGAAATTACAGAGCGGAAAAACAGTAGAAATATTACCTATACCAAATGAATATGAAGAAAAAAACAATATGTTGACTTGAAAGAGGTTGATCCAAATGATATTATTGTTGATCTTGAACCTCTGATAAATAAGCAAAGAGACCTTGAAAAATTGTTACTGTCTGAAAATCCCGATTGGTATGCGGTTTCAGAAGTGTTGTATGCAAAAGAAGCCCTGATTATCGACACGAAAGAAAAACTAAGAGGCACTTATGAATCGGCAGATAATAATGTTTATCTGAGAAAGAATCCTTACAAAAGTAAAATTAAAGAAACGCTGGACGTTTATGTTTCCAATGTATCGGTTGATCGGGCATTGTCAATTTTTTCTACGATTATAAAGTCAATGAACAATCGGGGGCATCGCGTCAAGATCGATGTGGATAAAACGTATTTTGTGGTCAATGAAGAGGAATTCCGTGTCAATATGACTGAAAGAAAAAGGCAAAATCCAAACAGTAGTAATCCGCGCGATAATTACAACAATATTTTTAGCGGCGAACTGCATTTCAACATATTCTATCATTTTGGATATTGGGAAAAAAGTTCATGTTATAAAGATACGTCATACACAAAATTGGAAGATAAAATTGCTGCCATAATTGCTTTTTGCGAAATCAAATCGGAAGAAATTAAAGAAAATCGGATTGAAGAAGAAAAACAACGTATTAAACGTGAGGAAGAAGAACGACAACGTGAGGAATTCGAGATGAAACGGAAAACGGAATTAAAGGAATTCCAGTCTCTATTTACAATGGCAGACCGTTTATACAAAGCAAACATCATACGTGATTACATTTACAGGTATGAAGACTATCTCCAAAAGAACAATATCGAAGAAGAGGAGGTGCTGAAAAAAATTGCTTGGGCAAAAGAAAAAGCCGATTGGCTGGATCCCTTCATTTCAAAAGAAGATGAATATCTGGATCATTATGACAAAGACGAAATAACCCAACCGGGGCGTCCCAAACAACAAACTTCCTGGGGATATCAAAGCTATCAGGAAGAATCGGGAAGCGGATATAATTTCTGGGCAAAGCCTTGGTGGATGAAAAAAAGATAATTTTTTCTCGGAATTTGTCGAAAAAACAGATATTTTTTTGTATCTTTGTACTTGTAGTTCATAGGGTTATGCAGGAAAGAGAGAAGCAGGGAAACAGCCTCTTGGGATATAACATGGGACTGAGTATTTGATTGAACTAAAATATTAGATATGTGCCGGTTAGATGATGCGTTCATCTTCCGTCCATACCGCGAAAAATGCAAAGCCTTGATAATTTACTTATTATCAAGGCTTTTTTACATCCTAAAAGGATTCGAATCTAAATATTTTATAATTATTTTCTATATATCAGTTTATTATAAAATCGACATCTCACTTTTAAGACACATTTTAGCACCTATACTGTACCCTCTTGTGTATCTCGTATACTATCTTTATAATATTAAAATAGCTCTTTTGGATTAATCTTTAAAAACTCATCGTAAGGAATTCCTCCTGTTCCAACAAGCAATGTTTTTTCAGGATGAAACTTCTCTGTAAATACACCTATACCTGCATTCTCCGCTCTCATTCCGCTTTTCACTTCAAGCCCGATTACTTTATCTCCTTTCTCTAATACAAAGTCAACTTCATAATTTCCATCACGCCAATAATAAAGATTATATCTCTCAGAAATGGAATTATTAATCAAGTGAACTCCCACAGAAGACTCAACGAGCCGTCCCCATAATTCAGGATTAATGATTGCCTTTTCGTAAGTGTTATTACTCTGAGACGTTATCAGGGCGTTGTTATAGACCTGAAATTTCGGACTTGAACCACGCTTGCGAATTATATCTCCGGCATACTTATCTAAACCTCCTAATAAGCCACAATCGGATAATAGCTTTAGGTAGTTCGCCAACGTTGTAGTGTTTCCTGCATCTTGAAGTTGTCCTATAATCTTTGTATAAGAAAGAATCTGACCTGAATACAGACAACCCAATTCAAACAATCGTTTCAATAGAGCAGGCTTATCAACCCGTGTCAGCATTAAAATATCTTTGGAGATACTCGTTTCGATAAGCGAGTCCTTTATGTAGTTCTTCCAACGTTCTTCGTCCCTAATCAGGATTGCGGATCCAGGATAGCCGCCAAAGTAAACGTATTGTTCTATACTCCATCCAAATGCCTCCTGCATTTCGGAATAAGACCAATGTCCGAGATATAGTGTTTCAAATCGCCCGGCTAAGGATTCGGTTAATCCCCTTTGAATCAATAGGCGAGATGACCCAAGCAGGATCACTTTAATGTTAATGTTTTCACGGATATCTCTATCCCATTGTTGCTTCACAACTTCACTCCAATTATCAATCTTCTGTATTTCATCAATTACCAGCAATAATTCAGATACTCCAGATGCTTTTAATCGCAATCTGGCTGACTCCCACACCTGCATTAACCAAGCTGGGTTTGTTGCCGAAATAGCATCTGCCGATTCGTATAAGTTTGGGATCGGTAGTTGAGACAATAGTTGGGTTACCATAGTCGTTTTCCCCACTTGACGAGGCCCAAGAATAACTTGAATGTATTTTCGTGATTCTTCAATTCTTGCTTTAACCAATTTTAAATAAGGGCGTTCAAACATGTATTTTTAATTTACTCAATATATAAAGTAAATTTACTCAATAAAATTGAATCTTCAAAATTTTACAGGAACAGCATGCACCGACGATCTAATGCTAAATGATTCTTATTCAGGGCTGTTGTGTGTTCAAAAATAAGTCATGACTTTAAATCTGAGTTCCATGCCGACAAAATGGGGCCAACAGCGGCTAGAACTGCTGGTTGCACACATTGAGGTGGAATTGATTAAGTTAAATGAGTTCCAACCCCCTCCATACCACAGGGAGCTTAACGCAAGAGGTGCCAACAGCAAGACAAGCCCTTGCGTTTTTATAAATACATAATTGAAAAAAGGAGTATCGGATGTTTTTCTTTGTTTGGACGCGCGTCGGGCAAAGAAAAATTTTGCATCGTAAAAACGGAAAATTCCATAAAATATGCAAAAAAACATAAAGCGTTTAGTAAATTCAACCATTCATTCACTTATTTTTCACAGTTATGAAGCACCTTAAGCCAAGATTTATGATTAAGCACATCAAATTGCTTTTATTGTTAGGTTTTCTTTCCGGACTTTGTCTGGATGTACATGCAAGCGAGGCGGATCTTGCCATTCCGGACCTCCATCAAGGCATCTATGTCATTTTCGGAAAGGCGGTTTCTGCCTGGGACTTTTTGTTCTATGGCGCCATGGTCATAGCTGGAACTTTGTTTTTCAGTTTGTACTTGTTTCGTCAAATCAAAAAACTGCATGCACATGAGTCCATGTTGAAGGTGGCCTCCACTATCTACGAGACGTGCCGCACGTATTTGCTGCAGCAAGGGAAGTTTCTTCTGTTGCTGTTTGTAATTGTTGGGGCGATCTTCTGTGTGTATTTTTTCGGACTTGTAGGTCAATCCGTGTCTGTTGTGCTACAAGTGCTGCTTTTTTCGATTGTCGGGATGGTTGGATCGTATGCAGTGGCATGGTACGGCATACGGGTCAATACGTATGCCAATGCCAGGACGGCATTTGCAGCTTTACGCGGAGAACCGTTAAATGTCGTCAATATTCCCTTGAAAGCGGGAATGAGCGTCGGGCTTTTTCTGATTTCGCTCGAATTGATTATGATGGTCGCTATTCTGCTTTTTGTCCCTCGTGAGATAGTCGGGATTTGTTTTCTTGGGTTTGCTATTGGTGAATCGTTGGGAGCTAGCGCCTTGAGGATTGCCGGTGGCATCTTTACCAAGATAGCCGATATCGGTTCCGATTTAATGAAGGTTGTTTTCAAAGTTAAGGAGGATGATCCCCGGAATCCAGGTGTCATTGCCGATTGTACCGGCGATAATGCGGGGGATAGCGTGGGGCCTACCGCCGATGGTTTTGAAACCTATGGCGTGACCGGTGTTGCTTTGATTACGTTTATCACACTGGCCGTGAAGGATCTGGATATTCAGGCAAATCTCATCGTGTGGATATTTGGGATGCGTTTTTTTATGGACTTTCTTTCAGGTTGCTCGTTCTTTATAAACCAAGTTATCTCCAAAAAGCTTTACAAGAACAAAAAGGACTTTGATTTTGAGAATCCGTTGATGCGTCTTATTTGGATTGCGGCGACTTTATGTATTGGATCAGCATTCTTTATGAGCCATTTGTTGTTGTCTGGCCTTGCCGATCCATCTGCATGGTGGAAGCTGGCCCTGATAATAAGTTGTGGCATTCTGGCGGCAGTGCTGATCCCGGAATTCACGAAGATTTTCACCAGTTCTAAATCGAAGCACGTTCGTGAGATTGTTTTGGCCTCGAAGGAAGGTGGCCCGTCTTTGAATATTTTGTCCGGCATTGTGACCGGGAATCTGAGTGCTTTCTGGACCGGGCTGTTGATAGTGGGATTGATGACCGTTGCTTATTTTACCGCAATGTCAGGATTGGCGTCGACATTGGGCCCGCATGCGACAATCTTTGCTTTCGGACTAGTGGCATTTGGCCTTTTGTGTATGGGACCAGTAACGATCGCGGTTGATAGTTATGGTCCGGTAACCGATAATGCCCAATCTGTTTATGAACTTTCCCAGATAGAGAATATTCCGGATATTAGCAGCTCCATTGAAAAAGAATATGGTTTTAAACCGGATTTTGATAGGGCAAAACATTACTTGGAAGCCAATGATGCTGCCGGAAACACGTTCAAGGCTACAGCCAAGCCTGTATTGATAGGTACCGCAGTGTGCGGAGCTACGACGATGATTTTTTCTATAATTCTTTTGCTCGAGAAAGTTGGAATGCTCAACCTTTCACTTACGGATGCTCCCGTGATCCTGGGCTTAATCTGCGGTGGCGCTGTGGTATATTGGTTTAGTGGGGCTTCGATCCTTTCGGTAACTTCTGGTGCCTATCGTGCCGTGAAATTTATTAAGGAAACCTTTAATTTTGACAAGAAGGAGGCGGATATGGAAGATTCCAAATCCGTGGTTCGGATTTGTACGCAATTTGCGCAGAAGGGAATGTTTAACATTTTTATTGCGTTGATAGCCTTCACGTTGTCATTTGCCTTCATGGAGCCGAACTTTTTCGTGTCCTACCTGATATCCCTTGCCGTATTCGGTTTGTTTCAAGCTATTTACATGGCCAATGCCGGTGGTAGTTGGGACAATGCCAAAAAAGTGGTGGAGGTAGATTTGAAGGAAAAAAATACACCTCTTCATGAGGCATCCATTGTCGGGGATACGGTGGGCGATCCTTTCAAGGATACAGCATCCGTTTCGCTAAATCCTATCGTCAAGTTCTCCACTTTATTTGGTCTTCTGGCAACAGAAATCAGTATTGAAATGAAGGCGGATCCAACCAATGATTATTCCATGTGGATTGCGGTTCCCTTCTTGGTTTTGGCTCTGATATTTGTATGGAGGTCGTTTTTCCAGATGAGAATCCCGGTGGAGCTAAATAGTTGAAAGTACAGGATCTTCCATTGCGTTCCTTGTGGGATCTTTCATTAAACGAAAGGAAGATGCTGTTCTTGGCAAAAATGGCATCTTCTTTTTTTATTGCCTTTGGCTTTATCGGATGTTTGGGTTGTGATCGAAAAGATGGCGATAGCATTGCAGTTTAGAATAAATCCATATTGTGTTTTGCAAGTATACGGGTTGTATAATCCTATAATTTTGCCGGCAAACATTGAAAAATGGATTTTATTTCCCAGTTGTTGCTCGCTTTGAGCTTGACGGCCGATACGTTTGCCGTGGCTATTTCCGTGGGACTAATGGTGTCGAGTATCCGGTTTGGGCAAGCGACCAAAATTGGTGTAATAATGGCATTAGGGCAAGCATCGCTGCCTTTGTTTGGATGGCTTATCGGAACAAATATTAAGGATTTGGTGGCCGACTACGATCATTGGATTGCATTGGGGTTACTTTCGTTAATCGGGATCCACATGATTATTGAAGGCGCTAAAGATAAAGACGATCGTAAAACCTTTAATCCGTTCAAACTTACCGTTTTGTTCACAATAGCTATCGCAACCAGTATTGATGCGTTTGTGGTGGGGATTACTCTGGGATTTACCGATTCCAATATATTTTTCCAAATCGGGCTTATTGCAATAGCTACTTATTTGGTGGCTATGGTGGGGATGTTGTTTGGAAAAACTGCGGGCAAGCATTTAAGCCATCGCATGGGGATTTTTGGGGGAATTATCCTTGTGGGCTTGGGAATCAAAATCTTTCTTGAACATTGGATGGCATAAAATGCACAGGGAAATGCATTTTGCGTTGAGGCTTTAGCCGACAAAAAATCCCGGAATCTTATTATTGAACGAGGATGAGGTTTTGGGGAATTCATAGATCTGTTTCCCGCACTTGTTCTTTTAGCCTTTGGACTACATCGGCCGACGGCTTAACGCCAAACTGGTCGAAAAACTCACTGTTCGCTATTACAAAGAACTCAAAAACAGCATCAGTAAACTGTGCTCCAGGAAAATTTGATGTAGATATATCATCCATAGGCAACCGAATGTTTTTGTTTAGAAAAAACGGTTGACCGGGAAGATTATTGCATCAGTTCGCAGATATCATACCGAGAAAGATAGTTTTTTCTCTTCCATCATTCGTCTCATGTTCAAGATGGCGTAGCGCATCCGTCCCAAAGCTGTATTGATGCTCACGTTGGTTTCGTCGGCAATCTCTTTGAAGCTCAATCCTTGGTAATGGCGCATGAATACCACTTCGCGTTGCAGGGGCGGAAGAAGTTCCATCAACAGCGATACTTCCTTCAGTACTTGGTCGTAGGCAAGTTGATCTTCGACCGACTTCTCAGCGTGCTGCATCGAATTTCCTGCGACCAAATATTCTTTTTCGTCGGATGAAACGGTATTGTTGGCTTTTTGTCTGCGAAAATGGTCAATGATCAAGTTGTGTGCAATTCGCAGTATCCACGATGAAAATCTTCCATTGTCAGTATATTGGCCTTTTTTCAATGAATGGATGACTTTCACGAATGTCTCCTGAAATATGTCGTCGGCCAGATCACGGTTTTTCACGTTCAGCATGATGTACGAAAACACCCTGTTTTTGTGTCGGTCGATAAGTATATCCACATTGGCCACTGCTCCTGATAAAAAGCCCTTTATTAGCGCTTCATCGGATAAAAGCTGCATATTCTTCATATGTAACTAGTTTAATAGAGCGTAGAAATGTGCGATAGGCTGTTGTGCTTAAAGTGGATAACTGTTTTTTTGCAACGTGAAATTTGCAAAAAAAAATGAAATATCAAAATATGCCATTTAAAAACTATATCAATCTAAAATTCACCTTTATAAAGCGACGGTTCTAGTCGGTTAAATTAAGCATGTGCAAGTATGGGGCGGAGAAGAGGAGCATGTCCGGGATCTTAAAAATAATTCGAACCTGCATGCCCGATTTTCGATCAGGCTTAGGTATCTTTGCCGATCATTCGCACGGTATGGATCAACAAAATAGACGTCCCAATTCGGCCATTCAAGTAAAAGGGGCCAGAGTTCACAATTTAAAAAATATCGATTTAAATGTCCCACGTAATAAATTTGTTGTGATTACGGGGGTTTCGGGGAGCGGAAAGTCGTCATTGGCTTTTGATACACTTTATGCCGAAGGGCAACGGAGATATGTGGAAAGTCTGAGTTCGTATGCCCGTCAATTTTTGGGAAGGCTTGACAAGCCCGAAGTCGATTTTATCAAAGGAATTCCGCCGGCTATTGCCATTGAGCAAAAGGTAAATACACGTAACCCGCGTTCGACTGTGGGTACTTCCACCGAGATTTATGACTACCTTAAACTAATGTTTGCCAGAGTGGGCAAAACTTATTCGCCGGTATCGGGGGATGAGGTCAAAAGACATCATGTAAAAGATGTGGTGGATTTTGCCACATCGCTGCCCCAGGGTACCAAACTGGCTGTCGTGTCGGCATTCCATTTGCCAGAAGGCCGTTCATGCACGGAACAATTGACCGTTCTCCGTATGCAGGGGTTTAGTCGTATTGAGGTTGACGGTGAATTTTTGCGCATTGAAGATGCTCTTGCGGACGATGCGAAAACCCAGGGTCCAAATTTTCGGTTGGTCATAGACCGTTTGTCGGTGCAGCGCGATGAGGACTTTGTTGCGCGTTTGGCTGATTCGGTCCAGACTTCGTTTTATGAGGGAAAGGGGGAATGCCAACTACTTGTTTTTACCGATGATGGTATTCAAACGCACGTATTCTCGAATCGGTTCGAGGCCGATGGGATGACTTTTGATGAGCCTACGGAGCACATGTTTGCGTTTAACAGTCCAATGGGCGCATGTAGTCGATGCGAGGGATTCGGGTCGGTCATCGGTATTGATGAAGATTTGGTGATTCCCAATAAATCACTTTCGGTATACGAAGATGCCGTGGCATGCTGGAAGGGTGAGAAAATGAGCGAATGGAAAGATGAATTGGTGAAGAGTGCCCATAAGTTTGATTTCCCCGTACATAAGCCCTGGTTTGAACTGACCGATGAACAACGGAAACTGGTTTGGACCGGAAACCGTTATTTTGAAGGGATCGATGGTTTTTTCCGGTATGTGGAGGAGAAGCAGTACAAAATACAATACCGTGTGATGCTGGCGCGTTACAGGGGAAAAACAACCTGTCCCGAGTGCAAGGGCAGTCGTATAAAAAAAGAAGCATCGTGGGTGAAAATTAACGGCCGATCGATTCAGGAATTGCTGGTGTTACCTATTAGTGAGCTGATCGAATGGTTCGCGCAGATTGCGTTAACGCCTTATGAAGAAAAAGTGGGAGGGCGCTTGCTGGCCGAAATCCGTTCCCGGTTGAATTTTTTGTTCGATGTGGGGTTGGGATATCTTACCCTCAACCGGCTATCATCGAGCCTTTCGGGAGGCGAAAGCCAACGGATTAATTTAGCTACATCGCTGGGGAGCAGTTTGGTAGGGTCGCTTTACATTTTGGACGAACCTAGCATTGGGTTGCATTCGCGCGATACTTACCTGTTGATAAAAGTGTTGCGGAACCTTCAAAAGTTAGGCAACACTGTGGTCGTGGTTGAACACGATGAGGAAATTATACGTGCGGCCGATGAAATTATCGATATTGGTCCCGAAGCGGGACGGTTGGGAGGTGAGGTGGTGTTCCATGGCGATTTTAATGCATTGCAATCATCTCCGTTAAGCCTTACGACCAAGTATCTGAAAGGAGAGTTAAAGATCGTCGTTCCCAAGTCGCGGCGTCCGTGGAACCAGTTTCTTGAAATTGTCGGCGCGCGCGAAAATAACCTGAAAAACCTCTCAGTCAAATTCCCGCTCAATGTAATGACGGTCGTGTCGGGCGTGAGCGGATCCGGCAAGTCGTCGCTCATCGGTAAAGTGCTTTACCCGGCCATCAAAAAACGGTTGGGCGGGTATTCCGATAAGACGGGTGCCTTTGATTTGTTGAAAGGCGATGTGACAGCCATATCCGATGCTGAATATGTAGATCAAAACCCAATTGGAAAATCGTCGCGTTCGAACCCAGCCACTTACCTTAAAGCTTATGATGAAATACGTAAGCTGATGGCAGACCAGCAAGCTTCGAAAGTAGGAGGGTTCACCGCGTCACATTTTTCGTTTAACATAGAAGGAGGGCGCTGCGAGGAATGCCAAGGGGAAGGGACTATTAAAGTGGAGATGCAGTTTATGGCCGATATTGTGCTAACTTGCGAGAGTTGCCATGGTAAAAGGTTCCAGAACGACATCCTTGAGGTGAGTTACCGGGGAAAAAATATCCATGATATTTTGGAAATGACGGTCAACCAGGCCATCGAGTTTTTTGGCGAACGTCCTTCGGGAACTGAAAAGCGTATCGTGCAGAAATTAAAGCCACTGGCCGATGTGGGTTTGGGGTACGTGAAATTGGGACAATCGTCGAGCACGCTCAGTGGCGGCGAAAGCCAGCGTGTCAAATTGGCATCTTTTTTGGCCATGGATAAGGCCAATCCCACCTTATTTATTTTCGATGAGCCTACCACGGGGCTTCATTTTCACGATATCCAAAAGCTTTTGGCAGCGTTTCAGGCTCTGATCGAAAAGGGGCATAGCATTTTGATCATTGAACACAACATGGATGTGATAAAGTGTGCCGATTGGGTGATCGATTTGGGACCTGAGGGCGGGAAAAACGGGGGACATATTGTATTTGAAGGGATCCCCGAGAAACTGGTCGGGTGCGAAGCATCGTATACCGGCAAATTCCTTAAACCTTATTTGAAGTGATGTGATGTATCCGAACATAACGTGGACGGCAGGTTTTCGATTAACCTGCCGTTTGTATTATATGTACAGGGATTTTAAATGAACAGATTCAGATTGGCAGTTTCTGTACGTTCCAAATAGGTGGCCACGCCGCCAATTTGTATACCGTCCATTAATTCCGAAGCATCAATGCCCATTACATCCATTGACATCTGGCAAGCAATGAATTGCACGCCGTTGTCCATGGCTGCTTTGATCATATTCTCCAGTGAATCGACATTTTTATTGCGCATCACCATGCGCATCATGGTACCGCCCATACCTTGAAAGTTCATTTTCGATAACCCTAGTTTTTTGCTCGAACGTGGCATCATCATGCCGAACATTTTGCCAAAAATATCTTTTTCGACTTTTATTTTCTGCTGTTTTTTTATCACGTTCAACCCCCAAAAAGTAAAAAATATCGATACTCTTTTACCCGACGCGGAGGCTCCGTTGGCAATGACAAAGGTCGCCAACGCTTTGTCCAGGTCGTCACTAAAACAAATCAATGTGGCGTCATTCAGGGTTCCTTTATCGGTGGTGTTTTTTGGAGTCTTTTGCCCCTTTTGAAGTACGGCAATGGTTTCTGCACCGTGTTGGCTTAGTTCCAGAACTTTGTTTCCTGTGACGTTGGCCCACGATTGCACGTCTTTGTAAAAACCGGCATCGGAAGCTTTTATTTTTATGGTTTGTCCCTCGGGTAAGCCATCCATGCTATTCTTTAGTTTCATGATCGGACCTGGGCATTGCAATCCGCACGCGTCTACTTCCAATTGAGGGAGGTTGTCGGTTTTTGGGGTATAGCCGTCCTTTTGTCCCTGATAAATATGGTCGTCATTGCCAATGTAGTCGTTTGCAAAAATATCTTCGTTACTTTGCTTTTGACTGGCCGTTTCGTAGGTTTTTAAACCTCCCGCCAAATTATAGACTTCATCGAACCCGTTTTGTGCCAAAATCCGGCAAGCCACGTGCGCCCTTAACCCAACTCCACAAAAGACCACGATTTTTTTGTTTTTAGGCAGCAGATGAAGAGTGGCGCGCAAATTATCCAGCGGGATATTTGTTGCACCTTCAATGGTTCCCAGCTGGTATTCGTCCGGGGTACGGATATCGAGCAAGAAGAGTTCGTCCGGAACAGTTTCCGATAGCTTCCGCCACCAAATGGTTTTAGAAGTACCGTTTAATATATTCTCGGCCACCATTCCAGCAATGTTAACCGGATCTTTGGCCGATGAATAAGGGGGGGCATAGGCATGTTCGATTTCTGCCAAATCATAGACTGTGGCCCCGGTTCGAATGATTTCTGCAAATAAGTCGATGCGTTTATCCACTCCGTCATAGCCTACGGCTTGTGCGCCCAGCAGACGCCCTGTATCGGGAGCAAACGATATTTTGATGGTCATGGGCTGGGCACCGGGATAATAACCTGCGTGGGACGAGGAGTGAGTAATGCTGTCGATGTGCGGGATGTTTAATTTTCCCAATAATTTGCCTGATACACCGGCCGATGCCACTGTTAGATCGAACACCTTTGCAATGGCTGTGCTGATAGCGCCTTTGTATTGTTTTACATTTCCGAGGACAATGTTGTCCGCTGCAATGCGACCTTGTTTGTTTGCCGGTCCTGCCAAATAAGTAATCGTCTGGTTACCGATGATTGGATTCTTGAATTCAATGGCATCACCCACAGCATAAATGTCCGGGTTAGAGGTTTGAAGGAACTTATTGACCCAAATGCCTCCCGTTTCACCAATTGTTAAGCCTGCTTCTTTGGCCAGCTTGTTTTCGGGGCGCACGCCAATGTAAAGTAATACCATGTCGGCTTCCAAAGTGCGTGCAGTGTTCAGCGAGAGGACGATTCGCCCGTTTTTTCGGGAGAACGACGAGACGGCAGTATTCAAATAAAATTCAACGTTCTTTGTTTTTAAATGTTGGTGCACCAATGCGGCCATTGAGTAATCGAGTGGGGTCATTACTTGTTCGGCCATTTCGACAATGGTTACCCTAAGCCCACTTTTGTGTAAGTTTTCTGCCATTTCCAACCCGATGAAACCGGCACCGACCACGACTGCATGCTGGGGCTTTTTTTCGTCGATGAACTTCTTTATTTTATCTGTATCGGGTACGTTGCGCATGGTAAAAATGCCATCCTGGTTGATGCCCGGAAGCGTTGGTTTGACCGGTTCGGCCCCTGGGGACAACACCAGTTTATCGTATGTTTCACTGTAAATCTCGCCGTTTTGAAGGTTTCTTACTTCCACGCATTTCTTGTCGGGTATGATAGCCGTGACCTCGCTAAGATAACGGACATCTGTGTTGAACCTCTTGCCAAATGTGGCGGGTGTTTGGACGAACAGATTATCGCGTTCCCTGATGGTTCCGCCCACATAATAAGGCAGTCCGCAGTTGGCGTACGAAATGTGCTCTCCTCTCTCGAACATGATGATTTCACAATGTTCATCCATTCGACGCAAACGGGCAGCTGTAGTGGCACCTCCGGCAACCCCTCCGATAATCAGGTATTTCATTTGTTTATAATTTAGTATGTTATTGGTCACATAGAGTATTTATATCTTTAATCATATTCCGGTATGTCATCGATCGACGGCGTAGATGTTTCATCTGGTTAAAATTTAGTGCTCCGTATGGCCTGGGATCTGTTTTGATGACAGGAAATTTTCAATGACGATACAAATATATATTTATAAATATATAAATCTTTCAATGTATTCGAATGTTGAATTTTTTTAACATATTGGGATGTTGTTGCCTGCAATGGGACGAAAAAATAAAAGGAAACCCTTATGCAGGATTTCCTTTTATGTGGTTGGATATTAAAATTATTAATTCTTGTCTATCCCAAAAAATACCGCTACACAGCCATTTTCTTTCAGTGCGTTGTCCTCTTTTTTCTTTAATGCCAATACTTTCATTTGAATGATGAGCATTTGCGTACTTTTTACCGAAAAATCCCAAACCTGTTCGTAATTGTAATCTTTGTTGTCAAACAAGACTCTGCCGGCATTGTCCAAAACCCTTAAATGCACAGGAGGAAGATTGTCGGATTTGCAAACAACCAGTCTATATGTTTGATCGGCGTAAAACGTCTTAAATAATTCGGCTAATTCTCCTTCGCTCAACGATGTCGAACTCACGTTACCGTCATGGACAAAATTACCCAGGGCAGTTTTGCATCCCGAAGGTAAGAAGGAGGCGCATTGTGAATACGCATTGGGCATGACGATTAAGAAAAACGTCACGATAATAATCTTGAAGTAATGCATCGGTCAAAAAAATGAAGGATTTACGAAATAAACCCGGTTCTGATCTCCTTCACTTTTTTGCAAAGCTTGTCAAATACATCTTTTGACATAAAGGTTTCTGATTCGGCTTTTATGACTGTGGTGCGGTTTTCGGCGTCGGTTTCCGATTCCACGTTGGATGTATTGATGATCTTTACCTGATCGAAAATGACCTTCAGCTCGTTCATCTGTCCATAAAGGCTTTTTAAATCCTCGTTTTCGTCCTTGTATGATTCAATTAGACTCAAAACTGTATACAGCGATAATTTTTGGTAAATGATTTTTTCAACCAACCGTTGGTTGTTGTCCATTGATCCGTTGGTAAGCGAAGTGGCAAGGTACAAGCCTTCTATCCAACCTCCGGCCAAAACCATCACCGCCAATGCGGGCCGGTCGTTTTCTTTCAGAAAGCTGTTCGAATTGGTAAACGATTCGGCAATAATTTCAATGACGACATCGCGGTTGTTCATATTTTCTTCCAACCGTTTGATCGTGTTTTCGTTTATTGCTTCAAGAACCCCAAGCCCCTCGGCCAGTTTTTTAGTGTTGCCCATGTATTTGAGCGACGTGTTTGATTGGTCAAAAAGACTGGAATAGCTCAGATCGGCCGAATAAACCCCCAAGTTTGAGGGCCATTTGCCGGTTGGTGGTGTATTTGCTTATGTTTTCAAGCGGATTCAAGATCGATGCATTGTACTCAACACCGGCCTTTTTTATAAGCATGGCAGTTTCTAAAGGAGATGGCAACGAATAAAAAATCAATTTCGACTTAGAAAACTCATCCATCAATTTTTCATCAATATTCAACGAGTCGATGATTTGGGTATTTCTTCCACTTTTCTTGCCATCGCAGGCACAAGAGGTAACCAATAGGGACACCGAAACCACGGTCAATATCGAATTTATCGTTTTTAAACGCATCATGCTCATAACAAATAACTTAAAATAGTTAGGTATTGTTTTTGCCAAAAAGAAGTAATAAAAATATCAAATAATCACCGTTACTTCAATATAAAGGCAAAATTTTATTTTTATTTCTGGGGTTTTTCGGATGTTTCATGAACTAAGAACACTCGTTGAACGTACGCAGTTCAGAATAGTTCCGGCGTCAAGGGACTGTAATCAGCCAACCAATTCTAGACTTTTGAAGGGAATGACCGATCTCCGAATATTGAACTGCCTATCCTTACCATGGTGCTTCCGTGGCCTACGGCCAGCAAATAGTCATCGCTCATCCCCATACTTAGGGTATCGAATTTGCCATTGTCGTCCATCACATTTGCCTTGAAATGATCGAATAGTTGCTTTAAGGCACTGAATTCACGGGCAATTTGCGCTTGATTGTCGGTGAATGTGGCCATTCCCATTAAACCTCTTAGCCGAACGAATTTCAATTCATCCAAAACTTCTTTGGTGATAACGAAGGCCAATTCTTTGGGAGAAAAACCAAACTTCGTCTCTTCTTCGGCTACGTGAACCTGCAACAGACAATCCACTTCCCTGCCAATTTTAGAGGCTTCTTTCTCTACGGTCATCAATAGTTTTAAACTATCTATACCATGAATCAGTGCCACAAAAGGGACAATGGATTTGATTTTATTGGTTTGCAAGTGCCCAATCATGTGCCATTGGATATCGCACGGCAACTGTCCTGCCTTTTGGATCAATTCTTGGACCTTGTTTTCGCCAAAAAAGCGATGTCCGCTGATGTAAGCTTCCATTATCGCGTCGACGGGATGTGTTTTGGAAACAGCGACCAGTGTGACATGTGGAGGTAACGTGGATTTGATAGCATTTAAGTTGGCTGCGATTGACATCTATATAGGTTTTGATCGCAAAAATAATCGAACGGTCCAATTTTGTCGAGATATTCATTACTCAAAATGCCTCGTCGAGCAAATGGATGACCAGGCCAGAGCGTAATTTCGGCTCAAACCAGGTGGTTTTTGGCGGCATAATGTTCCCCGAGTCGGCAATATCGATAAGTTGCTCCATCGACACCGGATAAAGGGCAAAGGCCGCGGCCATCTCTCCCGAATCGACTCTGTCGACCAATGGTTTCAGTCCGCGTATGCCGCCCACGAAGTCGATTCGTTTGGAGGTCCTTAAATTGGAAATGCCTAGTATCTTGTCAAGTATCTTTTGTGAAAGAATGGTCACGTCGAGCACGCCGATGGGGTCATTGTCGTCATAGGTACCGGGGCGGGCAGTGAGTTTGTACCATTGACCACCGAGATACATTCCAAATTCGTGTAATTTGGTGGGTTTATATGCTTTATCGGATTGGCATTCGATCTCGAACGATTGGTCGATTTTCATCAAAAACTGGCGTGGATTTAAGCCGTTCAAATCAGTTACCACGCGGTTGTAATCAATGATACGCAGCTGGTTGTCCGGAAAATGGACGGCCATGAAAAAATTGTATTCCTCATGACCGGTGTGTTCAGGATTGGCCTTTTTACGTTCTATGCCTACACGGGCTGCTGCTGCGGTACGATGGTGGCCATCGGCCACGTACGTGCAGGGTACTTTTTCTGCAAACAAGTGTTCCAATCTTTGATTGGTGGTTGTGTCCCTGATTACCCAAAAATTGATGGCCAAAACCATCGGATGCAATAAAATCGTAAACAGGAGTATCCTGTTTGACAACCCGTTCGATGATTTCGTCGATTTCGGGCACGGCACGGTAGCTTAGAAATACAGGTTCGATGTTGGCATTGTTGATGTGAATGTGTACCATACGGTCGTCCTCTTTATCCACCCGGGTCAGTTCGTGTTTCTTTATAATGCCATCCATATAATCCTGGCAGGCGGCACATCCCACGATGCCGTATTGTGTGGTGCCGTTCATGGTTTGGGCATAAATATAAAAATGGGGTTCAGGATCTTGCAGGAGCCAGCCTGTTTGCCTAAGCTTCATGAAATTTTCCGCAGATTTCCGGTATACTTCTTGCGAATGGGTGTCGCAACCCGCGCTACAATCAATTTCGCTTCGGGTAACATGCAGCAATGACTCGGGTTTGCCGGCAGCCATTTGGGCGGCTTCGGCGGCATTCATCACATCGTAAGGGAGGCAGGACAGGTTTTCGACAATCGAGACCGGTGGGCGTAGACCTTTAAATGGTTTTACAATGGCCATATATCTTTGGGTTATATTTTAAACAAAAGCCACGAATGCCCCTATTATAGGGCATCCGTGGCTTAAAGTTATAAAATAATTGATGGCCCGTTATTTGTTCAACCGGAAAGTTTCGTCGCCTTTTTCGAAATAGCTTACGATTTGACTGGCTGCGGCCACACCTGCGTTAATATTTGCTTCTTCGGTTTGTGCACCCATTTTCTTTGGCGTGAAGAAATAACGGCCGGCAAATTTTTCGGCAAATACATCTTTGTTGCCGGGCTCGATGTCCGATAAGTATTTGAAGTCGTTGCGTTCCTCCATTATCTTCACCAACTCTTCTTCGTTGATGACTTCCTTACGGGCAGTGTTCACCAATACGGCCCCTTTCGGCATGGTCGACAACAGTTGGTAATTGATCGATTTCTTTGTTTTTTCGGTTGCCGGGATGTGTAACGATACATATTGGCATTTGCTGTAAAGTTCTTCAACGGTCGCAATTGGAATAATCCCATCAGAGATCATTTTTTCATTGCTCACAAACGGGTCGAACGCATACACTTCCATTCCGAAACCTTTGGCCACCTTGGCGACATAATATCCTACGTTGCCATAAGCATGGATGCCAAGTTTTTTCCCGCGCAATTCGGTCCCCGAGGTTCCGTTGTAAAAGTTGCGCGCAATCATCACCATCATCCCGAACACAAGTTCTGCGACGGCATTGGCATTTTGGCCCGGTGTGTTCATGGCCACAATGCCATGTGCCGAACAGGCTGCAAGGTCAAGGTTATCGTAACCGGCGCCTGCACGAACGACGATTTTCAATTCTTTGGAGGCTTCGATGACTTGTTGGGTGACCAGGTCGCTGCGTACAATCATGGCATTGGCGTCTTTTACGGCATCAAGCAGTTGTTCCACGGTGGTGTATTTCTCCAGCAAAACTAATTGGTGGCCGGCACTTTCCACGATTTCACGGATTTGCCCGATGGCAGCTTTGGCAAAAGGTTTATCGGTGGCAACTAATATTTTTTTCATTTCCTGTCTAGATTAAATGATTCGAAGATTCTATTTAAAACGAAACTAACCGGATTGGTAAAGATCCGGTTAGTTGTGTGCTTGGGGGCTATAACTTCAATGTTTGACCGCAAATTCTTTCATGCAATCGACCAATGCCTGAACGCTTTCTTTGGGAAGCGCATTGTAGCAGGATGCGCGGAAACCGCCTACGGAACGGTGCCCTTTGATACCCGACATGCCTTTAGACACGGCAAAATCATTAAACTCTTTTTCCAATTCAACGTATTCGTCGGCCATCACAAAACAAATGTTCATCAAAGAACGATCTTCATCAGCGGCAATGGTCGCTTTGAAGAATTTGTTGTGGTCGATTTCGTTGTAAAGGATCGCTGCTTTCTCAATGTTGCGACGTTGCATCTCTTTCACGCCACCTTGTTCTTTGAGCCACCTGAGCGTTTGCAGTGCAGCAAACACGGGCACAACGGGCGGCGTGTTGAACATCGATTCTTTATCGACATGGATTTTATAGTTCAACATGGTTGGAATTGGCCTTTCCACTTTGCCAAGGGCGTCGAGTTTTACAACGGCAAAAGTGACGCCGGCGGGTGCAAGGTTTTTTTGTGCGCCGCCGTAAATGATGGAATATTTAGAAACATCGACCGGACGGGAGAATATGTCGGAGGACATATCGGCCACGATGGGAACGTTCACGTCGAGGTCGTATTTGATTTCGGTCCCGAAAATGGTGTTGTTGCTGGTAATGTGCAAATAGTCGGCATCGGCAGGAACACTCCATCCTTTAGGGATGTAATTGAAGTTTTTGTCTTTCGACGAAGCCACCTCAACCACTTCACCAAACAGTTTGGCCTCTTTAATGGCCTTTGAAGCCCATTCGCCAGTATTAAGGTAAGCGGCTTTTTTATTCAAGAGGTTATAGGGAACCATGCAGAATTGCATACTGGCGCCACCTCCCAAAAATACCACGTCGTATCCGGCAGGGATATCGAGCAGTTCCTTAAACAGGGCACGGGTTTCGTCCATCACGGCAATGAATTCCTTGCCCCTGTGCGACACTTCCATAAGCGACAAGCCGGTACCTGCAAAATTCAAAATGGCATCGGCTGTGTTTTTTACGGTGTAATCAGGAAGGATTGATGGGCCCGCTGAAAAATTATGCTTCTTCATGGTAAAAAAATTTGAGATGTATCGTAAAGATTGATTTCGAATTCGACCGATTATAAAGGTTTAACGAACGCCGCAAAATTATGAAAATTGGCGAATGATTTCTCTAATGACGCCAAAATAATAACAAATATCATGCTTTTAGTGCAATATTAAGATTAGTAATTTGTTGCGTGTGCCGTTTGTTCGTTTGTATCCAGAGGCACTAATTTGTTGTTTTTAAGGATGGGAATGACCCCGGTTTGGTTCAAAGTATGGCAAAATTCAATGCAATCGTCCAGTCCGTGCTTGGCCAAACGATTTTTTTGGGCCATTTTGGGAATATAGCCATATAAATCAGGTTTGGCAGTTCTCCATAAATCGACAGAAGCATGTGTGGCGTCACAAATGGTGGAAAATTTGCCGCTATCAAGCAATAATTCCGACAGTGCACCCGCAAAAAGGGTATCCTCAAGGCTAAACCGTTTTTTCCAACCCGCACAAAACATTACCACGTTGCGTCGTGTATCTATCAAATATTTGGCCAGTGCCGACAGGTTTAAGTACGAACCCACCGTCACGGCATGGCAATCCGATGCCATTTGCACGGCTTGTGTCCCATTGGTCGTGCTGTATACGATTTCTTTGCCTTTTACGCGTTCGACGGTGAAGTTAAAGGGCGAATTGCCAAAATCGGCAAAGTCAAGTACCAATCCATCACGTTCGGCGGCCACCATGAATCCTTTTTCCTTATACGCTTTGGCCTCTTCGATTTTTCCTACAGGTATGATCGAGTCCACTCCGTTCATGAACGCGGTGCAAATGGCCGATGTCGCCCTTAAAATGTCAATGATCACCACTACCGATTCGGGATCATGGTGCAAATGGAAAATGGCCGGCGAAAAACAGACTTCGATTTGTTGCTTCCCTTCCATCTACATTAAATAATACCTTTTACAAAAGGCGTTTTCACGATTCTGGCTTTCACGTTTTTCTGCCTTATCTTGATATAGATTTCGGTGCCGTTGGCATCGAAAGGTGCGTTTACGTAGCCCATGCCGATGCCTTTTTGCAGCAGGGGCGACATGGTGCCCGAGGTAACCACTCCGATCAGGTTTCCGTCGGCATCCGTAATTTCGTAGCCATGGCGCGGAATGGCCCTTTCCTCCATTTCAAAACCCTTAAGTTTTCGGGTTAAACCGTTGTTCTTTTGTCCTATGAGAAAAGCTTTGTCCACAAAATCCTTATGATCGGCAAATTTGGTGATCCAGCCAAGACCGGCTTCCAAAGGTGACGTGGTGTCATCAATGTCGTTGCCATAAAGACAAAAACCCATTTCCAAACGCAACGTGTCGCGGGCGCCCAATCCAATGGGAGCAATGCCCAACGGCGCACCTGCCGCAAACACTGCATCCCACAACCTGACCGCATCTTTGTTGTGGACGTATAGTTCAAAGCCTCCCGCACCGGTATAGCCTGTATTTGAAATAATGACTTCTTCGATACCTGCAAAATTGCCTACTTTAAAGGCATAGTACGGTATTGAAAATAAATCGATCGAGGTCAGCGTTTGCAGAACTTCGCCGGCTTTGGGACCTTGGACGGCAAGTTGGGAAATCCGGTCGCTTGCGTTTTCAAATTCTGCCCCCACCGTATTTTGTGAGACACACCAGTCCCAGTCTTTTTCGATATTGGCTGCGTTGACCACCAACAAGTATTTTTCAGGGGTGTAATGGTAAACCAGTAAATCGTCCACAATTCCACCTTTGCCGTTGGGAAAACAAGAATATTGTACTTTGCCGGGAGACAACACGGATGCATCGTTGGAGGTTATTTTCTGGATAAAATCCAATGCATGGGGGCCTTTGACCCAAAATTCGCCCATGTGCGACACATCAAATACCCCAACTCCCGAACGAACGATCATGTGCTCGGCATTGATGCCCTGATATTCTACCGGCATCTCGAACCCGGCAAACGGGACTATTTTAGCATTATTGGCTACATGGCGATCAAATAGGGCGGTACGTTTCATATGTGTTTTAATATTTTGTATTTCACTGGCCAAATGGGATATCCCGATCATCCATTATTCTCCTGTGTGGCGAAAATAATTACGATACGGACATTTCATGCAACCATTACCCCTGTCACAAAATTTAATTACGCGGATGCCGATGGCACAAGGATGGTTGTTAGCTTACGGTGCCAAATTTATGAATTTAATGAAAGGACCAAGCTGCAAAACTACATGGTTTTTGTCAGGTTAAGGGATTCCGTCACGAAATTGGAACGTGGCACATGAGCATCGTGTTTGCATTTTAATGGAAGGTAAAACTTTATAAAACCAATAATCTTTGTATATTTCAAGCTCCAAAAGAAAACCCTTAAACCAAAATTTAATAAATAATTGCTCATGCACAGGGAGTTTAAGATGATTGATCTCACTTACCTGAATGGTATTGCTGATGGCAATCAAGAAATCATAAAAGAACTGATCCTGATATTTGTCGATCAGCTTCCCGAATTTACCGACGGACTTACCGAAAGCTTTGCATTGTCCGATTGGCCGCGAATGGCGGCACTGGCGCACAAAGCAAAATCATCGGTGGTGTCGATGGGAATGAACGAGATAGGCGACAATGATTTGAAAAACCTTGAACTGCTTGCCAAAAACAAAAGGATCAACGTGCTGAAAGAATTGCTTTCCCTCAACGAGAAAGAAGAAAAAGAGCTTGATTCATTGGAAAAAAATTTGGCAAGTTATCCTGTCGAACGACAAGAATGGGTAATTAACCACGATGATGACCACACAATAAAGCAAATAATTGATAAATTTGTGGACGCTTGTGAAACAGCGAAGCTTGAACTTAGTCGCATTATTGGTGCTTAATTCTTACAACCATGCTTGACATTATCAATAAAAACGGAACCATCATCGGAAAAGTGTCACGTACCGATAGAATCATCGCAGCCAATGCTGCCGAATTCAAACAACAGATCAACGCATTGTTTGATAAACCTAATGTGAAGTTGGTACTTGACTTGCAGAACGTGAAGTTTATTGACTCTACGGGAATTGGTGCATTGATTTCGATATTAAAGACTGCCCGCCAAAACGATGGTATATTTCAGTTATGCGCGTTGCAGAAAGATGTATACAATCTTTTGGCACTGATGAAGTTGGACAAGGTATTCGATTTGCTTCCCGATCAATCGCACATTAACTGAGTAACGACAATTAAATAAAAAGCCCGGCTATGCAAAACCGGGCTTTTCTGTGCTACTGCACCGTATAGGTTTTTTCTCTTTCGGTCGCTATTGCCCGCCATGCAGGCAATTCATTTTCAATAAATTCCTTTTTGTCAGCGTTAAGCTGTTTCATGTCAAGCCCTACGAATTCTTGAGCTTTGGCTTTCGTGCTAATGTCGGGGTAAGGCACTTCTTCATTGAAATTCAGACTTGCCAGTACCCTGGCTAATTTAATGCGTGCATCCTGGGCTTTGGCAATGCCGGTAGCTATGATACGGCTGGTTTCCACAGGGGCATGGAACGCGTTGCCATGTCCGGCTGCGGCATAATCCCAACGCCATTGTGCGTGGCGTATGTCCTTAAGTATTGGGTTCATCTGTTTTTCGCTGGCTCCCAGATCCCATGCTTTTTTTGCCTCTACATGGACACGTACCAACTGCTTTTCCAAAATGAAACGGTTTTCAATGATTTTGTCCTGCCGTTCCAGTACATTCAAAACCAGTTTGTTGGTTTCTTCCCGGTGACAAACCTGGCAGGAATTGGCTACATTGTTAAGGGGACTTTGGATGTGGTGGTCGGTGAATTTCTGTCCGCCTTCGCTTTTATATGGCATATGGCAGTCGGCACATGCCACGCCGCGTTGGGCGTGTATCCCGGTCAGGAACATTTCGTAATCGGGATGTTGGGCTTTCAGCATGGGGGCTTTGCTCATTGGGTGGACCCAGTTGGAAAACCCAATGTTGTCGTAATATGCTTCGGCCGCATCTACGTTGGTACCTCCGTGCCATGGGAATACCAGGTATGAAACCCCTTCTACTTTTTTCTTGTCGAAATAATATTCTACATGGCATTGGGCGCATACCAACGAACGCATTTCCTGATGCGAGGCCTTGGTAATGTCTTTGCCCATATTTTGGAAGGCTTCGATGAGAGCGGGGCGTGTAATCTGAAGGTTCATTGTTTTGGAATCGTGGCAATCGGCGCAACCAATATGGTTGACCACTTCGGCCCCTTTCTCTTCCCACGTGCCCTTGTAAAATCCGGCAGGGCCCATTTGGGCCATCAGGCGTGGCACATCAGGGCTTTTGCACGTCCAGCAGGTGTTTGGGAGCGGGCTCTTGGCCCCATTCATCGGACTACCCGTGCGCAAAGTTTTTTGTACGTCTTCGATGGCGTAATAGTGCCCGCGTCCTTGTTTGTAGTCTTTCGAAAACGGATAACCGGCCCACAGGACCACTAACTCCGGATCTTCTCCCAACATGTCGATAGTGGCGGAGCCTCCGTGTTTACTTCGGAATATAGTATCGGCCGTTTGGATGTACGATTGGTATTGCCGGGGAAAGTTTTGCCCCCATACTTCGTTACGTGGTTCATGCGGGCCAAAATTTACCTGTGGGGTGTATGCAAAAACAGCTTCGGCCCTGCGTTCCACGATCGAGGAGGCGAGTAATCCGAGCAAAAATACAACGATGACAGTGGCAAAAAATATCATCCACCCCCAAACGGGCTTTTCTTTGATGATTTCATGGATTGGTTTCATGGTTTTGTGCGGTTTTAGTTTTTGGATTGGTAATGTTTTTCAACCAGGAAGGGACCGGGCTCCCGGGTAGCGGAACTCTTGCGTCCGGGACGCTGCTAAGGCTATTGACCCGGCCATGGGGCGTTTCACGATGGCATTCCCAGCACTTACGGTCGTGGATTTCCAAATGCCGTTCGGGCATCATGGTGGCCAGCCTGACATCGTGGATCAGCGGGTCGTGGCACCGTACACAATTGTCCTGTACCACTTTTTGCCCTGCTTCATGGATAAAGATCACCTGAGGTTCGGCCCTCAGTGTAAAAATGGTTGCGTGGCGCATCCCGTCTTTGGCCTTAAAGAAATAGGTGTTGAACACATTGTCGTGAGGCACATGGCAGTCGTTGCAAGTGGCCACTTCACGGTGCGAACTGTGGCTCCACGTGGCATATTGCGGGGCCATAATATGGCAGTTGACGCATGTTTGGGGATCATTGCTTAAATAGGAGTGGGCCTTGGAAAGGTAAAGCATAAACGATCCCAGTCCTACTATGATGCCAAGCAGCAAAATCACCGGAAATTGCCATTGGGTGGGAGGGCGGAGTTTACGGATCAGGTTCATAGACATGGTTTTGGGTTCATGAATTTACATTGATTGAACCAAAGTGCAAACTTTTGTCAGATCGAAGTACCCGCTTGGGGCTTATTTAAAATGGGTTTGCGTAATATCCAGAATCCTGAAGGAGAACAATTGGAGTTATTCCTTCAGGATTGCAAGGTTCTGAACCGTCCAATATCAATTCATTGCATATTGGTTGGCGGTTATGCCCATGGACACCAGATCACTGTCCACAGTGCCGATTCCTCCTATGCCGAAATTATCGACCAATACCTTTGCTACGTTGGGCGAAAGGAAAGCAGGCAAGGTGGGGCCCAAATGGATGTTCTTTACACCTAAATGCAACAAGGCCAACAACACGATCACGGCTTTTTGCTCGTACCAGGCAATGTTGTACACGATAGGAAGAGCGTTGATATCGTCAAGCCCGAACACTTCTTTCAGTTTCAGGGCAACCACGGCCAGCGAATAACTGTCGTTGCACTGCCCGGCGTCCAGCACGCGCGGAATTCCGCCAATATCGCCCAGCGATAATTTATTGTAACGGTATTTGGCGCAGCCTGCGGTCAAAATCACCGAATCGGTTGGCAGTGCAGTCGCAAAATCACTGTAGTAGCTGCGGCTTGCCATGCGTCCGTCGCAGCCCGCCATTACCACAAACTTTTTGATGGCGCCTGTTTTTACGGCATCCACCACCTTGTCGGCCAAGGCCATTATCTGGTTATGTGCAAAGCCGCCCACTATTTCGCCGGTTTCGATTTGTGCGGGAGGAGTGCATTTTTTTGCATGTTTAATGATAACCGAAAAATCTTTGGGCCGGCCGTTGGTGCGGCCGGCAATGTGGGTGCATCCCTCAAAACCGGCGGCACCTGTCGTGTACACACGGTCTTTGTAGCTCTCTTTGGGAGGTACCAAACAGTTGGTGGTTAACAGGACAGGGCCGTTAAAGCTCTCGAATTCACTGGTTTGTTTCCACCAGGCATTGCCGTAGTTGCCCACAAAATGCGAATACTTTTTGAAAGCAGGGTAGTAGTTGGCCGGGAGCATCTCGCTGTGCGTGTACACATCCACCCCGGTACCTTCGGTTTGTTTGAGCAGTTCTTCCATATCCTTCAGGTCGTGGCCGCTGATAAGGATGCCAGGGCGGTTGCCTGTTCCGATGTTGACTTTGGTTATTTCGGGGTGGCCGTAACTTTCGGTGTTGGCCTTGTCGAGAAGCGCCATCATATCCACACCGTATTTGCCGCATTCAAGCACCAACGCAACCAGTTCGGGTACGGCAATGTCGTGGCGCAACGTTTCGGTCAGTGCTTTTTTCACGAACGCCATCGCACCGGTATCCTGATAACCCAGGTTCCAGGCATGTTCCGCATAAGCTGCCATCCCTTTGGCGCCATAGACCAACAACTCTTTCAGCGAGCGGACGTCTTCATCTTGGGTGGCTAAAATACCCGCATCGGTCGCCTTTGCTTCCATCTGCTCAATGGTCTGTGCCCTCCATACGGCACAATCGGGTGCGTTGGACGCTTTGCCAATTTCGTCTTGCAGGATAAAGCCTTCGCGAATCTTTTCGGCAATTTTAAATTTGTCAAAATTGGCGTTGGTAATGGTGGTGAACAATGCATCGATAATGTATTTATCGGCTTTTTCGACCAATCTTTCCGGGTTGTTCAGGCTGTTGAAAGCTACGCCTTTGGCCACATAAAGAAGGACGTCCTGAAGGTTGGCCACATCCGCGGGTTTCCCGCACACGCCTTTCACGGTGCAACCAGTCCCTTGGGCGGCTTCTTGGCATTGGTAACAAAACATGCTCATTTTAAAGTTCTGTATTTGGGGTTTAATGTTTATTTTGAGTCGCGTCAAAGAAATTTAGGGTGCCGGAGAGTTCAATAACCCCAAAGGATAAGTTTCTCCTGTCCCCTTTATCTTTATATGCTTTTTACATGTTGTTTTTTCACATCCACTCTTCGCTGAGCACATCACCTTCTACCGAAATGACGGCCAGTTTGAGCGGGACTTTGCGTGTGGCCCTTGCCATGGCAGCCTGGGCTGTCCTGAATAAGCCCCCGCAGCAGGGTACTTGCATAATGGCTACCGTGAGGGTGTTGATTTTTGCCTGGTCGATCATGGCGGTGAGCTTTTCGACATAGACTTCCTGGTTTCCGTCGAGTTTAGGGCATGCAATGGCCAATCCCTTCCCCTTGAGGTATTTGTCGTGGAAATTACCCATGGCGTACGACACGCAGTCGGCGGCCAGCACCACATCGGCTTGCCGGAAATAAGGGGCCATGGGGCTCAGAAGGTGCAATTGTACCGGCCACTGGCGAAGCTGCGACGGGGCGTTTGTAGCTGCCTGTGCTTCGTCTTTGGGAGCTTTGTCGAATGTCATCGCTCTGGAACCAGGGCATCCGCCACCGACATGGTCGTGCATGACAGACACATGGGGCTTGTGTACGGCACGAACCACTTCGTCGACGCCAAAGGGCAACGAGGATTCATGCTGACGCAGGTATTGGACCCCTTCGCGCAAAAAATCGGTTTCGTTGTGTTCCTTTAAGTGTTTCAGGTGGGCAATAACGGTGTTTTTGCCTTTTTCGACCATTAGGGCCATGACCTTGCTTTCGTCATAGGCTTCGGCCTCGCGGTTTTCGATGGTAATGGCGCCCATGGGACAATGGCCAAGGCAGGCGCCAAGGCCGTCGCACATCAGGTCGCTGATCAGGACTGCTTTCCCGTCGATAATTTGCAGGGCACCTTCGTGACAGGCGGGTACGCACTCGCCGCATCCATTGCAAAGGTCGTGGTCGATATGTACTACGTCGCGTTTCATTGTGTTTATTTTTTCTGAATGTAAAATTAGGGGGGCCGAATGCCGGAAACTGTAACTGATGTTACAAAAAGGGAAAAGCTTTAGAGGAAAAAACTTCCGCCCAACAAAGAAAGTTCTGCGTTTTAATATGCTTATCCCTAACCGCCGGGAACAAAAAACTAACCACTTTTTACTCCCGGCTAATTCCTCTTATCACCCTTTAATCATTACCAGCATCATTTTAAACTTTTGGTCGGCATCTACGGCGTGGGGAATATTGGCCGGCATAATAATCATTTGTCCCTCCGGCACAAGGTATTCGGTTTGATCGATGGTGATGCGGCCTTGTCCTTCAATGACCTGGATGATGGCGTCATAGGGGGCCGAATGGCGGCTTAAGCTCTGCCCCTTGTCGAAGGCAAACAGAGTGATGTTGCCTGCATCGTTTTTGGTCACTATTTTGCTGACAATGGCGTCTTCGGCGTACGTGATGCTGTCTTTTAATGCATAAACCGCTGATGGTTGGAATACTGGAGTAAACATGGTATGTGAATTTAAGATGGTTTTATTCTATTTTTGTTTTGACAAGCTTTTAAATGTTTCGTTCTGGCACAAAATTAGGTTGCACTGTTTTGGCAGCCTGTAACAATCGTTACAAAACAAGATTTTATGGAAGTGAATATCGATAAATTGGTGATGTGCCCTTTATTCAGGGGATTGACCGTCGGACAGATTGACGCTGCGTTGAAACAAGTAGGCTATCGCTTCAAAAGCTATTCGAAAGGGCAAATGGTGGCGCAGGGCGGGGAGGAATGCCGAAACCTGTATATCGTGGTGGAAGGTAGCGTGAAGGGCGAAATGAACGATTACTCGGGCAAGACTATTAAAATAGAGGATATTGAGGCGCCCCGTCCGTTGGCCGTTGCTTTTTTGTTTGGGCATGCCAACCAATACCCTGTCAGCATAGTGGCCAACAACGATGTGGTTTTATTGGCAATCCCGCGCGAAAACGTGCTTCAGCTGATGCAGAACAACCGTACGGTGCTTTTGAATTATTTGAACGTGGTAAGTAACCGTGCCCAGTTTTTGAGCGACAAGTTACGTTTTCTGTCCTTCAGGAGCCTGAAGGGGAAAGTGGCCCATTACCTGATGCAATTGAGCGGGGGTAAGGCCATTGAGGTTGTATTGCCCAAAAGCCAGGAGGAGCTGGCCGAGATGTTCGGGGTCGCACGTCCGTCGCTGGGGCGCACCATACGCGAGATGCACAACGAGGGGTTGATCAGGGCGTCGGCAAAATACATACAAATTGTTGACAAACAAGGATTATTGGCGTTGATGGAGCAGTGAGAGGCGGTGGAAAGGACAAGTATCCTTTGGGCATATATAACCTGTCTGCTAAGGCAAACGGTATTTTGCGTTAAATAATGTGATAACCCTTAAAAAATGGCGGTGGACCATGTTATTTCACCAAAAAATGTTGTTCATTTACGTGGATGCAAAAAAATGTGTTGGATTTGGACAAACAATTGTCTTCTTGCATTATGCGGATACTTTTTTGATCAGGTCCCATACTTTTTGCACCAGATAAGGTAATAACCGTTAAAACCCCAAATTTTGTCCAAAGGATGCAGTTGAGCCGTTTTTTGGAAATCTTACCCCAACCCGACGATGTGACATGTGGTCCTACCAGCCTTCATGCGGTTTACAACCACTTTGGGGCATCGGTTGGGCTAAACGAAGTGATCGATTCGGTCAATTTCCTTGAAGATGGGGGTACGTTGGCCGTCATGCTGGGCATCGATGCCTTAAAGCGCGGTTTCGAGGCGTCTATCGTCACGTATAATTTAAAAGTGTTCGATTTGTCGTGGGCGAACCTTTCCGGCCCGGACCTGATCGCGAAACTTCAGCTGCAGCTCCAGCATAAGCACGGTAAAAAGTTCGGTGAGGCTTCCCGCGCCTACATCGAATTTTTAAGCTTGGGCGGCAAGTTGCTTTTCGAAGATTTGACCGTGTCGTTGCTCGACCGTTATTTTTCGCAAAACCTTCCCATCCTTACGGGATTGAGTGCAACCTATCTTTACCAAAGCAGGCGCGAATTCACCAACCACAGGAACCAAACGGTTTACGATGATATGCGCGGCGAACCCGCAGGGCACTTTGTGGTGTTGTGCGGCATGGAAGAAGGTACTGTTTTTGTATCGGATCCGTATCCGGAAAACCCTTTCGGACAAAGCCATTACTATCAGGTGGAAGTGCGAAGGTTGCTGAACTCTGTTCTGTTGGGCATTGTGACCTACGATGCCAATTTGTTGATCGTTTCCCCAAACAAAACTATTTCCAACCTCTAAAATGTATCTGGAAGACCCACAGCACCAAATCGACCTGGTCGATACCCTGAACGAAATATATGTGCGCGAAGGCCACGAACCCATGCCCATCCCGTATGGCGAAAAAGGAGATCCCCTGCATCGCATCGACCACGTTGCGGCGCGCACGAAAAAGGTCAAACCGCTCATGAAAAAGGTCGTCGTCATCAACAATCCGTCAAAATGGTCGTTCCGTACCCCGGGAGTGGAGGTGATTTCGCCAAAGAAATACCTCGAAGACCATTCGTACATGCACCGCCGGGGCTTGCGTGTGTTCAACCTTTGCAACGATTACAGCTACCAGAAACGCGGGTATTACGTATCGCTATTGGGCGAAGCACGCGGGCACAAGGTCATCCCGTCGGTCAAACAGATCCTTGATCTCAAGACGCAGACCATCGTCCGCATCGTGTCCGACGATCTGGACGCGCTTATCCAGAAAAGCCTGAAGCATATACGCTCATCCGAATTTGTGCTGAGCATTTATTTCGGGCGTAATACTGCCCAGCAGCACAACAAGCTGGCAAAGGAACTGCACAAGCTGTTCCCCGCGCCTTTTTTGCGTGCCAGGTTTATAAAGGCCCAGAAATGGGAAGTCAGTTCGGTGCGCCCTATCGCCTTTAAAGAGATTCCCGAAAGCCATTTGCCGTTCATGTACAGTTTCGCGTCGGACTATTTTTCACAGAAACGTTACGAACAAGGCAAGCCCGAAAAACATCTGTACGATCTGGCCATTTTGGTGGACAGTCTGGAAAAATCGCCTCCGTCGAATGCCAAAGCACTGGAAAAGTTTCAGGAAGCTGCCGAAAAACTGGGATGTTACGTCGATTTTATAACGAAGGACGATTACAACAAAATTGCCGAATACGACGCTCTTTTTATCCGTGCCACTACGGCCGTCAACCACTACACCTACCGGATGGCCCGCAGGGCGCAGAGTGAAGGCGTGGCGGTGATCGATTCGCCCGAGTCGATCTTGAAATGTGCCAACAAAGTGTTTCTGGCTGAATTGCTGCACACGGCAAAAATCGCTACGCCAAAGACCGTCATCGTCATGAGCGAAAAAGATAAATCGCCGGGCAACATGCTGGGCTTTCCCTGTGTGTTGAAGCTGCCCGATTCCAGTTTTTCGCAGGGCGTTAAAAAGGTCGACGACGAGCAGGAACTCCAGTCCGAAATGAAGCGGATGCTCAAAGAGTCCGACCTTATTCTGGCCCAGGAATTTCTTCCTACCGACTTTGACTGGCGTATCGGCATTCTGGATAACGAGGTGCTTTTTGCCTGTAAATATTTTATGGCCAAGGGACACTGGCAGATCTATAACTGGAACAGCAGCAACGACGACGATACCAGCGGCGAGTTTGAGAACGTGCCCATCGATCAGGTGCCGGCACATGTCATCGATACTTCGCTTAAAGCCACCCGTTTGATCGGCGACGGCCTCTACGGCGTGGACGTGAAGGACATAAAAGGAAAAGCCGTGGTGGTGGAGGTGAACGACAATCCGAACATCGATGCCGGTATTGAAGACAAGTTGTTGAACGACGTCCTTTATGCCAAAGTGGTTTCGTACCTGATCAACCAGGTGGAGAAGAGCCGAAAATTTAGGGTTTGATGATCCGGGGCCTGAATTTGGTGTTCTAAATTCTGGGATCCGGAAGCTTGGACTGATGGCTAAAAGCTAACTTCTGAAATTTCAAGTTTTGCAGATGTGGCATTTGTTCGATGTGGTTGGGATTGAACTGGAGTACATGATCGTGGATAGCGGGTCCATGATGGTGCGCCCCGTTTGCGACCGGTTGCTGCAAGGTATGGGCGGAACACCTTGCAACGATTGGGCCAATGGCCCTATTGCGTGGAGCAACGAACTGGTGATGCACGTGGTGGAGTTGAAGACCAACGGCCCGGCCCGTTCCTGGGACGGATTGGCCGATCGGTTCCATCACAATGTGTTGTTGGCCGACGGATGGTTATCGAAAATGGGATGCGGACTGTTGCCCACCGCTTGCCATCCGTGGATGGACCCGGACACGGAGACTTGCATCTGGCCTTACGAATTCCATGAGATATATGAATTGTACGACCGTATTTTTGGGTGCAAGGGGCATGGGTGGTCCAATCTGCAGAGCATGCACATTAACCTTCCTTTTGCCGGTGACGGGGAGTTTGCCCGTCTTCATACCGCCATCCGTTTGTTGATGCCGGTAATGCCGGCACTTTTTGCGTCATCGCCCATATTGGAGGGCCGCCCTACCGGATTTGCCGACAGCCGCATGGAAGCGTACCGGCACAATCAGGAAAAAATACCGTCGATAGCAGGAATGGTGGTGCCCGAAATGGTGACGGGCAGGTTGGAATACGACCAAAAAATATTTGCGCCGATCGTCCGCGACATAAAACCGTACGATGCCCACGGCGTGCTGGACAAACATTTTCTAAACAGCCGGGGGTGCATCGCCCGTTTCGACCGGGGCGCCATCGAAATCCGCGTGCTCGATCTGCAGGAATCGCCCAAAGCCGATCTGGCACTGGCCCGTTTTCTGGTCGAGACGGTTAAACAGCTGGTAGGGGAGCGTTGGACGACTTTTACCGGGCAAAAAAACGTGCCCACCGAATTGTTGCATGCCCAGCTGCTGAGTTGCATAAAAAACGGAAGCGATGCCTTGCCGGAACTTGAATACCTTAAAATTTTCGGGGTTACGCAAAGCATGTCGGCACAGGACTTTTGGCGGTTCCTTTTTGACGGCGTACAAATGCAACTGCCCCGTGAGACGGTGCAAACGGTCAGATCGGTCATTGACATGGGCTGCCTGTCGGCACGTATTATGAAGGCCGTCGGGGCCAATCCCGATACCCGGACGATTAAAACCGTTTACCGGCGGTTGGCGGATTGTTTGGTGCAGAACACCATTTTCCGACCTTAAACATTGACAAGCTATGGCGAATATCGAGCTGTTTCTTTCGTGCGAACATGGCGGGAACCAAATTCCCGGCAGGTATGAACCTCTCTTTGCGGATGCCGGTGAGGTACTTGGGACGCACCGCGGGTTCGATCTGGGAGCGTTGCCGTTGTTTCGTTTGTGCGAAAAGGAGTTGGGGCCGGCTTTTTCGATATACAGCGAAACATGCCGTTTGCTGGTCGATTTGAACCGGTCGCTGCACCGGAGGTCGTTGTTTTCGGAATGGACCAAGAAGTTGTCCAAAGAAGAAAAACAACAGATCTTAGAGATGCATTACCATCCGTACCGGCAGGCTTTCAAACAGGCGTTGGATCGTTGCGTGGCCCGGGGGAACCGTGTGCTGCACCTGTCCGTCCACTCGTTTACCCCGGTGTTGAACGGTGTGGTGCGCAATACCGACATCGGGATACTTTACCATCCAGGACGGCCTTGGGAAAAAATATTTGCGGCCCGCTGGAAACAAACGTTGAAACACCATTTACCCGGCATGAAGGTGCGTTACAACTATCCTTATCTTGGCAAGCCCGACGGGCATGTGGCCATCCACCGGAAAGCTTATCCCGACCCTGTTTATGCTGGCATTGAACTGGAACTGTGCCACAAATTTGCGTTTGATCAGACGGTTTATCGGGGAATTGTCGATTCGTTGGAGGAATTGAAAAGGGAGGGGTATTGAGATAGGGCCTCCCGGAAGGGATTTTTCCCGCAAAGCACAAGGGGCACAGGACCGGACCTTCCTGAAAAGTGGCCTTTTGTGTTTTTTGTGCTTTGCGGGAAGCATACACAATTATTCCTTCGCCTTTTTTAGCTCCTTTATTTGCTCTTTTAGGCGTTCCTGCTGTTTTTCGAGCTGTTGCTTTTGCATCTCCAGCGCTTTCATTTGCTGCTCCAGATCGATTTTGGTCCGCTCGCGGATGAACGTCGTATCTACCTGCAGGTTGCCCAGCGATTCCATGGCAATGGCAAGGCCGTCCATGGCCGAGTTGAGGATGGCGTCCACATCGATGTTTTCGATAACGGAAGTGGCAATGTCTATGCCCGCCGTGGCAGCTTTCACGGAAGCCGTGAGGGTGGCTTTGTCGATGCTGTCGGTCTGCATTTCCCTGCGTATCTGGATCACCATTTCCCTGCGTGCCTCTTCGATTTCCCTGCGGGCTTCTTCCATGTCGCGCTTCATCTGTTCGCGGTCAATATCGGCTTTGGCTTTGCTGATCTCCACCGACGCGCCTTTCATGGCCGTGGAAACTTCCTGCATCACCTGCCTGACCATTTGTTCCATGTCCAGTTCGCGCATGGCCTGGTCCAGCTCGGCCATCATTTGGGCATAGGCTGCGGTGTCGTTTTCGGAATAGGCCAGTTCGATGACCTTTTTCAGTTCTTTGGCTTCGGGATCGTTCTTATCGGCTTTTTTCACCTTCAGTTCGATCTCTGTCTTGATGCTGTCGGCTTTGGCCTTGGGGACAGAGGCGATCACGACGGTGGCGGATTGTGTTTTTGGGGCGGTTTCCTGTGGCTTATTGCCAAGGGTGAACGATGCCAGGGTGAGTCCTGCGACGATCACCACGGCGGCTATTAACCCCTCGTTGAAGTTGGTTCTCATGGTCATTTGTTTTTGAAGTCGTTTAATACGTTGCAATACGGTTCCTTTTCGTTGGACAAAAGCCATTGACAGTTGCGGCTCGTACAACGTCTGGCCGGTTTCGACGGCCACCAGGGCTTTGGCGTATTCCAGCTTGTCGCCCGTGACGCCGATGGCAATGTTGTCACAACTGTTCTCGCGTTCGGCGCGTATCTCGGCCGAAATGAACCATACCGCCGGATGGTAAAAGAAAAGGATTTCGATGATGGATTGGAAAATGTTGAACAGGTAATCGTTGCGCATCACATGGGCCAACTCGTGCGCGATAATGGCTTCGATGGCGCTGGGCGACAACCCCGTGAACGCCGTGACGGGGAACAGCACGATGGGCTTGAAAGTGCCCAGCGTGACGGGGACTCTGGTACGGGGCGAACAGTAGGCTTTGATCTTCCGCTTGATGTGGAGCGATCGGGCAATGTCGTCGATACGTGTCGCCCAGTGCCCGGAAATGGGGATCAACCGGCTCTTTTTCAGTCGGTGGGAATAAAGCAACCCTCCCATGAAACGGCACATCAGGAACATCATGCCAATGACCCACAACAGGCAAATAAGCTGGAAGTGTTTCTGGATAAATGCCTTGGTCTTGATGGCATTGAGGCTGGTGTCCGCCGAAGCGGGCGCGGCGTTTGCTTTTTGGTGCGCATCGATGTTTTTAAGGAGGGTCCTTACGTACAACGGATCGTGGAGCACCTTTTCTTTGGCCTGTTGCTTTTCGACCGCATAACGGTACGATTGGACGAACGTGGCCGCCGACCATGCCAGGATACCGATGAGCGACGAAAACGCAATGAAGTATTTTATTTGCGCGCTTTTGTGGCGGATCAGCCATAAGACCCCGAAAAGCGCAAGGGCCACAACGGATGCCTGCCAAAGCGAATGGACGATGGTCCAGCCCAACGTTTCGATGAGCTCGGCCGGAAAAATAGAGTTGATCGAGTTCATGGTTTTGCGTTTTGTTCCATTTGGCCGATGATCCGTTTTATCTCGTCAAGTTCCCCGGCAGTGGTCTTCTTGTTGCCAAGCAGTTGCATTACCAGGCTTGCGGCCGATCCGGCAAAGGTCGATTCCAGAAAACGGTCGAGCAGTTTGCCGCGCGTTTCTTCTTTCTGGTAAATCGACCGGTAAAGATGGTTTTTGCCGTTGGGCTCGCGGCCCAGCAATCCCTTTGACGTCATGTTTTGCATGATTTTCAGGGCCGTGGTATAGCCAATATCCCTGGTTTGTGCCAGTTTCTCGTGCACATCCCTGACGGTCAGCGGCTCTTCTTCCCACAGAATGTTGAGGATCTCCAGTTCGGCGGCGGTAGGGGTTGTTTTTTGGTCTTCCATGGTCGTTGGTTCTACGATGTTTGTCGTACAAATATATACGATTCTTGTCGTAGATTGCAAATTTTACTACGATTTTTTTCGTAGATGTATGGGAAAGGCTTTTCAAGGTTTCAAAAACTAGAGGAACCGGCATCCGTACATCCCCCAAAAGGGTTGTTTGAACCGGTGCTTTAGTACCGTTTTAGGGGTTGGACGGGGTTAAAAGTTGCGTATCACGTCCATAATGCTATTTTTATGATACATAACTTTAATGCGATTGTTATATGAACGGAAATCTTCATTCCCAACAGGTGCCTGCCGAGGTGCTGGAACAGGCCAAAGTGCTGATCGAACAAATTTCGACCCTATTGTCGCCCTATTTGGTGGCGCTGAGCAACGAAGACAGGAAAAGTATCCCAAAAATGGGCGAGAAAACATTGGCGTTCGTCACCAAAGCAAAGGAATACGCCGGTCAGTACCCCGATCTCCTGCCCACGTTCGTGAACAAAGCCGAATTCGACACCGATGTGGCCGATGCCACTAACCTGGTGGGGCTAAAGGCGCGGATAGATCAGCTGGCGTCGCTGGTGGACGACACGGTGATGGTGGCCGGCAGTGAGGGCTACATTGCCGCATTGGCCTTTTACAACAACGTGAAGCTGGCCTCAAAGCAAAACGTGCCCGGGGCCAAGGTCATTAACGACGAACTGGCGCAACGTTTTACTGTCCGGACCCGAAAGGTGTCGGCTAATTGACTCTGTTAAGGCCCGGCGATATGCCGGGCTTTTTTGCACATTGCGGCGCCTTGGTCAATGTCATTGCCCCAAGCCATATCTGCCAGGGGCGGCTGGGCCTCTGTTATCGGAGCTAAAAGGTCCGGCATTGAAGTAAAAAGGCCCGTCATCGAGGTAAAAAGGTTCGACGTCGGAGTAAAAATGAACGATGGGCTTGTCGGTTATGGGAGGTTGATGCGATATACCAATGAGCTTACAACTCCACACTAAAAAACACTCTTTTGAGCATGCCATTCCGCTCGATGTGCCGAACGGTCAAACTGAACGTTTTTTGGGTTTTATGGAATACGCGTGAATGGACTTTTTTCACGTACCCAAGCAACAAATCATCCTTAAACACTTTTACCGAATGGTGGTCGTACGGGTTCGACGGGTCCAATTGATAGCTCAATGTATTGCCTACTGAAATGCAATCAGGTGCAGGATTGATGGACGATAACCCCGATAGCTCAGTGACGAACGACAAGCCGGCCACAGGGTTAAAGTCGGCCAGAAACTCAAAGTTATCGATGGGCAACAAACCTTGGGTGTAAGCTAACATGTAAAAATTATCGTGCTTGTATTGGGGGGCGATTTTCCAAAAGCGGTAAAAATCGCCAATGTCGTTTCGATCGCTGCGGGTAATGCGTTGGCCGAATATTTCTATGACGTTTTCGGTATATTCTTTTTTTGTATCGGGAAAGCCTTCGTAGCAGGTAAAGCCGTAGTCGGCAGCCTCTTTAAGGCCTTTGGGAAGGTAACTAAAACGCGTACCAATTGTAGCGTTGCGTTTGATAACGCCCACAAGGATTCGTCTGTTGCCTTTGCCGCTTCGCCATGCCAAAAATATGTTGCCAATCGTTTTCACGATAATTCCAGTAGTTGTTGGGTTCGCAAAGATATTATTTTAGCCATAAGCTCTTTGCGGTTATCGGATAATTTAAACTTTAATAACTCTTGAGGAAGGTTTTGGTCAATGCGGGTGATAAGATCCCTGATACTGTCTTTGTTGTACTTTTCTTTTACACGTTCCAAAGTTTTAGAGATGGTTTGTGAATGTTCAACCATCAATAAATTAACCAAATCAAAATGTTTTTGTTTTTTTGGGATTCCTTGCCAATGAATTTCCGATAGTCCACGGCTCACATAGGACTTAAGCATCGCATGGTTTTTTAGCATTTTGTCGATGGCGTTATCTGTTAGTTCTCGTCCCAAACAGCAACCACTGTCGTAAATAGGGGAGAAATGGTTTTTTGCCAATTCTGATTGGTTTTTTAAAATTTGTTTATTCGTGTTTTTAAAATCTTTTTGTAGTACAACACTCCATTTCCAAATTTTCAAAGAGAGTTTTGCAATCCATGATGTATCTTCTTTGTTTAATTCTTTGTCTATTTCATCAATGGTTTCTTTAAAATTGGTGATAAACCCCCAGTTTTCCTGATGTCTATCAGAATTTCCCACAATGGTATCAAAAACAATTATTTTTACAACATCAGGAATGTTTCCTTCAAGATTAAAATACTTTAATGCATCACAGATAAACTGAAAAGTATAGTCGGTTTGGTCCGTCTCTGGGTTGTAATTGGGGTTGTAGCCAACCAAATAGTCCTTGCCCTCGGTGAGTTTGCTTTCGGATGCGCGCACCATTGATTTGGAGATGCAGCCGATTTGTTGTGTGTCCTCACGCTTGAAGGCTATGTTGTAGTCGAGCATGCGAAAACCCAAAAGCTGTCCCACTTTTGAGGATACAATTTCGGACCAAAACTCCGTGGGATATCTTATTTCACCTGTCTCAAGTTCTTTTGAACCTTTAAAAAAGTACTCCTCGTGCGTGTCGGGATGAATGGCAATTTTTTTGCTTCGCGTGCCTCCCGTATTGCTATATACTTGTATTTGCCAATTGCTTATGTCGGTAAAAGAAGGTATGTATTGTTCCATCTTAGAATATTATTAGATTGGGAAGTGTCTTAGGGATTCAGCACATGGTAGTACGGGATTGTTTGACGTTCTTCAATAAAGTGTGTTGGATTAGGAAGGCTAAAATAATGAGAAAACCTTAACGGTCTGGGATGATGGCCCGCTAAAACCGTAAAAGGCCGCTGCGGAACTTCGCGGCGGCCTTTGCAACAGAAATGTTTAATGTCAGTTTGATTTTTTTACGTACTGGGTCAGGATAACGATTTGTTGCCCTTCGACCTTGCCTTCAATGTATTCGGCATTGTCGGGGTCGAGGCGGATACCGCGTACGGCAGTGCCTCGTTTGGCCGTAAACCCGCCGCCTTTGACGTTGAGGTCCTTGATCAGGACCACGGTATCGCCGTTGCTGAGTACGTTGCCGTTGCTGTCAATATGCCTGACGGCATCTTCATCGGCCTCTTCGCCGCTTGCTTTGGCCCAGGCCAACGTATCGTCGTCGAGGTAAAGCATGTCGAGCAAATCCTGCGGCCAACCCTCGCCTTTAATACGGTTGAGCATGCGCCATGCCAAAACCTGGACGGCGGGCACCTGGCTCCACATGCTGTCGTTAAGGCAGCGCCAATGGTTGGCATCGGTTTTGGTCGGGTCGGTTATTTGTTCCAGGCATGCAGAGCATGCCAGCACGTGGTCGTCGGCACTGTCGTGGCGGACCGGAGCCACCTCTAAACCCTTAAGGTCGTTGGTGGCACCACAAAGTTCGCAAACGGCACCGCTACGGGCGGTCAATTCTTTTTCGAAACTCATTGTTTTTAAGAAAGCTTTTAGCTATTGGCTTTTGGCCGTTAGTCGGTTATCGATTCTTTGGGTGGGAAAGGCCGGCAAGGTGTCGGCCCGACCTATGTCCGCCCGGCTATGCCAGGTGAACGGCTTGCTGCTTTCCTCCGGAAAGAAAGTGCAAGGGGGCTAAAGAGGAGGGGAAGGCCTTCGGGTTGAAATGTTCAACCCCGAATCCCCAAATCCGAATCCAGATTCTCCCAATACGGCTTCCTCCCCCAAGCTAACAGCTTCTTCACCGGTACATTTTTTCCCTCAGCTCATGTATGGCTTCGCTGCTGATGTAATCGTCGTAATCCATCATTTTGTCGATGATGCCGTTGGGCGTCAATTCGATCACGCGGTTACACACGGTTTGGATGAACTCGTGGTCATGCGAAGCCATTAAAATATTGCCTTTAAAGTTGGTCAACGTGTTGTTGAAGGCTTGTATCGATTCCAGATCGAGGTGGTTGGTGGGGTTATCCAATATCATTGCATTGGCGTTGCGCAACATCATACGGGCAATCATGCACCGCATTTTTTCACCTCCCGACAGTACCGTTGCTTTTTTATAGATCTCTTCGCCCGAGAAAAGCATTTTTCCCAAATAACCGCGAAGGAACACTTCAGTGGTATCGCTGGAGAATTGGCCCAGCCAATCGGTAATCGTCAGGTTGTTGTTGAAGAAGTCGCTGTTGTCCAACGGCAGGTAGGCGTGTGTAATGGTAATGCCCCACTTGTACGATCCGCTGTCGGGCTTTAGCTTGTCGTTGATGATTTCGAACAGTGTGGTCATGGCCAGCGAATTGCGGCTAAGGAACACGATTTTATCGTCTTTTTCCACGTTAAACGTGACATCTTTCATCAACCACGTACCGTCCTCGGTTTTTTTGCTCAGGTTGTGCACCTCCAGAATGGTGTTGCCCGTTTCGCGCTCGGGGGTGAAAATAATGGCGGGATAGCGGCGTGTGGAAGGCTGTATCTCTTCCACATTGAGCTTTTCCAACATCTTTTTACGGCTGGTGGTTTGCTTCGATTTGGCCACGTTGGCGCTGAACCGTTGGATAAATTCCAGCAGTTCCTTGCGCTTTTCTTCTGCCTTTTTGTTTTGGGCCTGTTGCTGGCGTAACGCGAGCTGGCTGCTTTGGTACCAAAACGAATAGTTGCCCGAGAAGAGTTGCACCTTGCCGAAATCGATGTCCACGATGTGCGTACACACCGAGTCGAGGAAGTGGCGGTCGTGTGAAACGACCAGCAGGGTTCCCTGAAAGTTCGAAAGGTAATGTTCCAGCCAGGTGACGGTTTCCAGGTCCAGATCGTTGGTGGGCTCGTCGAGCAGCAGGTTGTCGGGTTTGCCGAACAGGGCTTGTGCCAGAAGCACCTTCACTTTTTCTTTCCCGCTCATGTCCTTCAACAGGCTGTAATGGTATTGTTCGGTAATGCCAAGCCCGCTCAGCAGCGATGCCGCGTCGCTTTCGGCGTTCCAGCCGTCCATCTCGGCAAACTTTTCTTCCAGTTCGGCCGATTTGATGCCGTCTTCTTCGGTAAAATCGGTTTTCGCGTACAGGGCCTCGCGCTCCTTCATTACTTTCCACAGGCTGGCATGGCCCATCATGACGGTGTCGAGCACGGCAGATTCGTCGAACTCGTGGTGGTTCTGGCGGAGTACGCTCAGGCGTTCGCCGACACCCATCTCGATGGAGCCGCGGGTCGAGTCCAGATCACGGCTCAGGATACGTAAAAACGTCGACTTGCCAGCACCGTTGGCCCCGATAATGCCGTAACAATTGCCGGCCGTGAATTTTAAGCTCACATCCTGGAACAAAACCCTTTTGCCGAACTGGATGGCAAGGTTAGATACTGTAATCATGCTTTTATACTGATGTATTGATTCGTTACACTTTTGATTTTCAGGCCGCAAAAATACACATTTTTAAATGGGCGCGAATGTTAAGGTTGTTTAAAGTTGAGCGGAACAAAGGCTGTTGGCCGCTAATTATTAGCTGTTAGCGTGTTAAAAGCCCGGTTATGGCTGACTTGACACCCGCAGTTCTTAATAAAGCCAGCGGCTAACAGCCAATGGCTGAAAGCTTCTTCCCCAATAATCCTATCTTTGCCCAAAACTTAGAACGATGGAGTTTCCCTGGGGCCATGCAAAACGTTACAACGACTACAGCAGTTACATCAAGAACAGGTTCGGGCAGCGTATCCAAAAGGTCTCCGTCAATGCGGGTTTTACCTGCCCTAACCGCGATGGAAGCAAAGGTTACGGAGGGTGCGCCTTTTGCAACAACAGCACGTTCAACCCCAATTACTGCGCTCCCGAAGCGGCCATTGCCGACCAAATCGATAAAGGCATCTCGTTTTTTCGCCATAAGTACCAAACGCAGTTTTATCTGGCCTATTTCCAGGCGTACAGCAATACATACGGTGAACTGGATGGACTGCTGGCCAAATATCGTGAAGCGTTGGCACATCCGCTGGTAAACGGGTTGGTCATCGGCACGCGTCCCGATTGTATTCAGGATGAGCTGTTGGACGTACTGGCCGGCTGGGGCCGCGATGTGTACGTGGCCATTGAACTTGGGGCCGAGTCGACCCGCAACGAAACCCTTGCGGCCATAAACCGCGGGCACGGCTGGGAGGAGACCGTCGATGCCGTGCAGCGTATCCGCAAGGTGGGTATTCCCGTGGGGCTCCACATGATCCTGGGCCTGCCGGGCGAATCGTCCCGGACCATTCTGGACCACGCGACTGTGTTGTCGGCATTGCCCATCAATTATCTAAAACTGCATCAACTGCAGATTGTAAAAGGGTCGCGTTTTGCGGTCGATTACCAACGTGACCCTTCACGGCTCACCCTGTACGGGTGCGACGAATTCGTGGAACTCGTGGTCGACTTTTTGGAACGTTTGTCGCCCCACATCGTCATGGAACGTTTTATCAGCCAGGCTCCGCACGATCTACTCATTGCCCCAAAATGGGGAATAAAAAACTTTGAGTTTGTACATAAAGTTGAAAAACGGCTTGAGGAGCGTGGGACGTGGCAGGGGAAAAGGTATCTGGCTGGTTAAACCTTCAAGGCTTTTAAAACCCTGAAGGTCTCATTGTATCACCATTTTTAGCTTCCGAATACCCTTTTCAACAAATCGGTCACCCTGGCCACAGGGTCCTGCCGGATCTGCTTTTCCTGGGCGGCGATTTGCAGGTAGAGGCCGTTCAGGGCTTTTTCGGTCAGATAATTATCCAAATCAGTGCTGACGGGAGTAAAACCGGCGAGCTTCCCGACCGCGCTTTGCGCCACGGTGTTCCACTGGTCGGTGAGTGTTTTCCACGATTGGTTGGCCGAAATACCTGCCAGCAGCGGCTTATCCAGCGAGGTTTGTATTTTGGGATTGTACAGGTCGAAAAGCTGGGCGGAGGTGGTTTTTTTCAAATACTCGGTGGCGGCATTTTCCTGCCCGCGCAATATTCCCCAGGCATCCTGGACGGTCATCTGTTTGATGGCGCCGACAAATACGGGGGCTGCCTCTTTGACGGCATCTTCTGCGGCCCGGTTAATGCTCAGCACCACGTTGTCGACCAGCTTTTGTCCTCCGGGAATCTTCGACACATTTCTCACGATCACGTCAGCTTCGGGCGGCAATAAAATCTTGTACAAAGCATTGCCGTAATAGCCATTGGTTTTGGCTAGTTTGGTTACGGCCGTGTCGGTACCCACGGTCAAGGCCTGTTTGAGGCCGTTGATCACATCAAGTTCCGTGAGCGGTTTGGAGGTGACGGTACTGCCATAGGTTTCGGCCACTTGCATGAGTTCGGCGCACGAGGATAAGCCTAGCAAAAGCGCCAATGCAATCGTTGGTTTATTCATTTTCTTTTGGGTTTATTAAACTGTTTTTGGTAGTTGGGCTTGCGTCCCGACACGCTTTTTTGCAGCGGAGGCCGGCTCTCTTTTTCTTTTTTTGCAAACAAACGTGAAATAAGGTCGGGACGTTTCATTTTACGTAAACGTTCTTCGATCTTTAACCTGTTTTCGGGCTTGTACCAAAAAAAATACAGACGTTGCAGCAGTTTTTCGTCTTTGGTGCGGGCCGTGGGCACTTCTTCCATGGTGTACGGATGATAGCCCGAATAATATATTTCCGTGGCCACGGTCATAGGGGTTGGCGTAAAGTCTTGCACCTGTTCCAGGTGGAAATTCAGGTCGTTGGCCTCGGCGGCCAGTTGCGCCATATCCTCTTCCCGGCTGCCCGGATGGCTTGAAATAAAGTAGGGGATGAGCTGTTGCTTCAGGCCCGCCTTTTTGTTGATGTCATCAAACGTGGCCGCGAAGCGTTTGAACAGTTCGAACGATGGTTTGCGCATCACTTTCAATACGTGGTCCGATGTGTGCTCGGGAGCGACTTTTAACCGTCCCGATACGTGCTTTTCGATCAACTCGCGGGTGTATTGCCGGTGGCTTTCCTTTTCCCCCGGAGTGGATAACGGGTTCATCAGCATGTCGTAACGCACACCGCTGCCGACAAACGATTTTTTGATCCCCTCGATTTTGTCGACACTGTTGTAAAGATCGAGCATCGGCATATGGTCGGTATTCAGGTTGCCGCACACGTTGGGGTGGATGCACGATGGACGGGTGCACCGTTCGCAGATCTTCAAATCCCTGCCTTCCATTTGGTACATGTTGGCGCTGGGCCCTCCCAGATCGCTGATGTAGCCTTTGAAGTCGGGCATTTGAACAATCTGTTTGACCTCGCGCAGGACCGATTCTTTGGATCTTGACGCAATGAACTTGCCTTGATGGGCCGAAATGGTGCAAAAACTGCATCCCCCGAAACAACCACGGTGTATGTTCACCGAAAACTTAATCATCTCAAAAGCGGGAATGGGGCCTTTGTCCTTGTACCGGGGATGGGGCAACCGGGTGTACGGCAGGTCGAACGACGCGTCGAGTTCTTCGCTGCTTAACGGCGGGTAGGGCGGGTTGATGATGATATTCCGGTCGCCGGTCTGTTGCACCAGCCGTGCGGCATGCCACCGGTTACTTTGTTCCTCGATGTGGCGAAAGTTTTGGGCATAGGTCTTCTTGTCGGCCAGGCAAGCTTCGTGCGATGCCAGCACAATGTCTTTCCAGTTTTTGCTTCTGGGCAATTCCGTTTCGGCTGGTCCGAGAACAGCGGTTTGCGGTATCGTGGTCATCGAATGGAAAGGGACGCCCTTCTTCAGCAAACCGATGATTTCGCGGAGCGGTTTTTCGCCCATGCCGTACACCAGCATGTCGGCGCCCGTTGTGGCCAGAATGCCGGGTTTTACTTCGTCGGACCAATAATCGTAATGCGTTAACCTTCGCAATGATGCTTCAATACCGCCAATTAGCACAGGTATGTCGGGGTACAGTTGCTTTAATATCCTGGTGTAAACCGATGTGGCGTAATCGGGCCTAAACCCCGCCTTGCCGCCGGGAGTGTAAGCGTCGTCGCTGCGGAGGCGGCGGTTGGCGGTGTAATGGTTCACCATCGAATCCATGGCGCCGGCCGTTACTCCAAAAAACAACCGGGGGACGCCAAACTTTTTGAAATCGCGCAGGTCGTCGCGCCAGTTGGGCTGTGGTACCACGGCCACGTTAAGCCCTTCCGACTCCATGATGCGCCCGATAACCGCCGCTCCAAAGGCCGGATGGTCCACATAGGCATCGCCCGTAAACAGAACCACATCGGGCTGTTCCCAGCCCAGCAGCTTTGCTTCTTTGGGAGTTGTTGGCAACCAGTCGGTTAGTCGATATTGTAATGACAATGTTGTTGGTTTTAATGAATGTGCAAATGTACAAAACAGGTCGGTGACTCATCGCCTGTTTTATCAGAAAGGATAACACGCCAACGGACAACTGGTTCATTCTTGTTTTGGGCACGGTGGCAAGGACCGATAAAAATGCGGATTTAGTTTAACTGTTTGTGTTAATACTATTTATGGGCTTTTTTTTAAGAATAGGTATAAAAGCTTAGGGCAACTGTTTGTTTTTTTACGAGCAATATTAACTTTGTAAAGGAAATTTTGTGCAATGATTGATTCTAACAAAGAACTGGTTGCCAGTTTAGAACAGAAGATTGACTTGTTGATTTCGCATTATCAACGGTTAAAAGCCGAAATGGCTGCATTGACCGACGAAAAGCAAAAATTAGCCGGGCAATTGCAGGAGGCCACCGCAAAGTTGTCGGACCTGCAAGTTCGTTATGACAACCTTAAGTTGGCCAAGACCATTGAGTTGACACAAACCGATGCACACGAGGCCAAATTGAAGATCAATCAGATGGTGCGGGAAATTGACAAATGCATTGCGCTCTTGAACCGTTAATCGGATTAAATGGATGATAAACTCTCAATACGGGTTAATGTGGCCGAGCGGTACTATCCTTTGAGGATCGACCGCCAGGACGAGGAACGTATCCGGTTGGCTGCACGGCTTATCAACGAAAAGGTATCGCAATACAAAGAGCGGTATGCCGACAAAGACGTGCAGGACTTTTTGGCCATGGCCGCCCTGCAGTATGTCATTAAGGTGTTGGAACTGGAGAATCAGCACGACGATTCGGTGGTGGTAGAGTCGGTAAGGCAATTGGAACAAAAGCTAACAAGCATTTTGGCGCAAGAATAAGATTTTTCAATTATAAATGCCCGCATTATTTCCTGTCCCAACAAGATATCGTTTCTTGTTGTTGTTTGTTTTACAGGCGATAATGCGTTTTTATTTTTTAATAAACACTAGAAAATGGAATTATTAATAGGAGTGGTTGCTTTTCTGGTAGGCGGAGGCACGGCCTGGGTGGTATTCACCAAGGCCCTGAAGGCGCGCAACCGGAAAATTATACATGAGGCGCAAGCCGAGGCGGAAATCATAAAAAAGGACAAGATCCTTCAGGCCAAGGATAAATTTTTGGAATTAAAGGCGGAGCACGAAAAAGAGATCAACGGCCGTAACCAAAAGATGTTGGCCAGCGAAAACCGTATCAAGCAAAAAGAGTTGGCGGTGACCCAAAAACAAGAGGAACTGCAACGCAAAAGCAAGGAAGTTGACACCGTCCGCGAGAACCTGAACGTACAGCTTGAGCTGATCGATAAGAAAAACGATGAGATTGAGCGTTTGCACCGTCAGCAGGTAGAACAGCTTGAGGCCATCAGCAGCATGTCGGGCGATGAAGCGAAGGAAATGCTCATTGAATCGTTAAAAGCCGAGGCCAAGACCGAAGCAATGAGCTATGTGAACGACATCATGGACGAAGCCAAGATCAATGCCAATAAAGAGGCTAAGCGTATTGTGCTTCAAACCGTTCAGCGTGTGGCCACCGAAACGGCCATTGAGAATTCGGTAACTATTTTCCATATAGACTCTGACGAGATCAAGGGAAGGATCATTGGCCGTGAAGGGCGTAACATCCGCGCGCTTGAAGCGGCAACCGGCGTTGAAATCGTGGTGGACGATACTCCCGAGGCCATTGTGCTTTCGGCTTTCGACCCTATGCGCCGTGAGGTGGCCCGCTTGGCCCTTCACCAGTTGGTGACCGACGGGCGCATCCACCCCGCCCGTATAGAGGAAGTGGTGAACAAGGTGCGGAAGCAGGTCGAAGAAGAGATCATCGAAACGGGGAAACGCACCACCATTGACCTTGGTGTCCACGGTCTTCACCCGGAATTGATCAAGTTGGTTGGAAAGATGAAATACCGTTCAAGTTACGGCCAAAACCTTTTGCAACATTCGCGTGAAACGGCCAACCTCTGCGCCGTCATGGCGGCGGAACTCGGCCTGAATCCCAAGAAGGCAAAACGTGCCGGGCTCCTGCATGACATAGGCAAGGTTTCGGACGAGGATCCTGAGTTGCCACACGCCATTCTGGGGATGAAACTTGCCGAGAAATACAAAGAGAAACCAGAGATTTGCAACGCTATCGGCGCCCACCACGATGAAATAGAGATGACCACCATGCTTGCCCCGATCATCCAGGTGTGCGATGCCATTTCGGGCGCACGCCCGGGTGCACGTCGCGAGATTATCGAATCGTACATCAAACGGTTGAAAGACCTGGAGAATCTGGCGTTGTCGTACCCCGGTGTACTTAAAACCTATGCCATTCAGGCGGGCAGGGAATTACGCGTGATTGTAGGGAGCGAAAAAGTAACGGATAAGGAAGCCGAAAGCTTGTCGTACGATATAGCCCGTAAAATCCAGACCGAGATGACCTATCCCGGTCAGGTTAAAATTACCGTGATCCGTGAAACCCGTGCGATCAGCTACGCTAAATGATTTTTTACGTGTATTTGTTTACAATATAACGGGAAGCGGCCTTTATGGCCGCTTTTTTCATTTTGGTAGCCCGCTTTTATAGTTTGGGATAGGAAGCCGGGGATCGCCATGTTTTATCAAATTTAACCGTTAGGTAATTTTATTGACTTTGTTGCGTAATGTTTGCTATTTTTGGTCTCCACTAATTCGTTTTACATGATATCCAACCAAACGGTTCTGGTGACCGGCGGCGCCGGGTTCATCGGTTCAAACCTTATTGAGAATCTGTTAGCTTTAAACAACCGTGTAGTTTGCCTTGATAATTTTGCGACGGGAAAGCGGGAGAATATCCAACCGTTTATGGTAAATCCGCGTTTTACCCTGATTGAGGGCGATATCCGGGATCTGTCCGTGTGCCGCGGAGCATGCAAAGATGCGGATGTGGTGTTGCATCAGGCCGCATTGGGTTCAGTCCCGCGTTCGATCAACGATCCCATCACCTCGAACGAAGTCAATGTATCGGGGTTTATGAACATGTTGATGGCCGTGCGCGATGCCAACGTGAAGCGAATGGTTTACGCGGCCAGTTCGTCCACTTACGGCGACAGCAAAGCGTTGCCCAAGGTCGAGGAAACCATTGGAAAACCATTGTCGCCCTATGCCGTGACCAAGTACGTCAATGAACTGTATGCCGAGGTGTTTGGGCGTACTTACGGAATGGAACTGGTGGGACTGAGGTATTTTAACGTGTTTGGGAAGCGTCAGGATCCCGATGGGGCTTATGCGGCGGTTATCCCAAAATTTGTAAAAGCATTTATTGCGTACCAGTCGCCGGTGGTAAACGGTGACGGCACGTTTTCACGCGACTTCACTTACATCGATAATGTGGTGCAGGCGAACTTTCTGGCTGCGACCACCACCAACGCCCAGGCAGTGAATTCTGTCTATAACGTGGCCTACGGTGAAAATACCTCTTTAAACGAATTGATTGTATTGCTAAAAGGGCTTTTGGCCAAATACGATCCCAAAATTGCCGACGTAGAGGTGAAATATGGCCCTGAACGTCTTGGCGATGTGCCCCACTCGCTGGCGTCCATCCAAAAAGCATCGGATCTGCTGGGATACCGGCCCACCCACAACATTGCCCGGGGGTTGGCCGAAGCCATTGATTGGTATTGGAGTTACTTTAAAAAATAACATGCCGTGCATTGGGTTTTGGATTGGTTGCATCTTTCCAAAACTAAGGATGTGCAAGGTATGGATATGCTGAAATATAACTTGTTGAAAATCAAATTATGTCTAAAGTTGCATTGATTACGGGCATCACCGGTCAGGATGGTGCCTACCTGGCTGAGTTCCTTTTGAAAAAGGGCTACATCGTGCATGGCCTTAAACGTCGCTCGTCGTTGTTCAACACTGAACGCATCGACCATCTTTATCAGGATCCGCACGTGGATGACCGCAATTTCTTTTTGCATTACGGCGATCTGACCGATTCGACCAACCTGATCCGTATCATCCAGGAGATTCAGCCCGACGAAATCTACAACCTTGCGGCCATGAGCCATGTATGGGTAAGTTTCGATACCCCTGAATATACTGCGAATGCCGATGGCATCGGTACGCTTCGTATCCTGGAAGCGATCCGTCTGTTGGGATTGACCAAAAAAACACGTTTCTACCAGGCGTCTACGAGCGAATTGTACGGACTGGTCCAAGCCGTGCCCCAATCCGAAACCACTCCGTTTTACCCCCGTTCGCCTTATGCGGTTGCCAAGTTGTACGGGTACTGGATTACCGTCAATTACAGGGAAGCATACGGCATTTATGCCTGTAACGGTATTTTGTTCAACCACGAATCGCCCATCAGGGGAGAGACTTTTGTGACCCGTAAGATTACCCGTGCCGTGTCGCGTATAGCGTTGGGAATGCAAAATAAGCTTTTTCTGGGGAACCTTTCGGCCAAGCGAGACTGGGGCCATGCCAAAGATTACGTGAAAGCCATGTACCTGATGTTGCAACAGGATCAACCCGATGACTTTGTTGTAGCGACCGGGGTGACCACCCAGGTACGTGATTTTGTGAAAATGGCATTTGCTTACGTCGGTATCGACATTGAGTTTAAGGGCGAAGGCGTGGACGAGAAAGGATATGTGGTTACATGCGCCAGACCTGAATACCAGTTGCCTGTGGGAGCTTGTGTGGTGGAAGTCGATCCCCGCTATTTTCGTCCCACCGAAGTCGAGCTGCTGATCGGCGACCCAACCAAGGCCAAAGAGAAGTTGGGCTGGGAACCTAAATATACGTTGAACTTGTTGGTCGACGATATGATGCAAGGGGATCTCAACGTGACCAAAAAGGAGAAGTACCTGAAAGACGGAGGCTTCCAAACACTCAATTATTTCGAGTAATGGAAAAGGATGCAAAGGTTTTTGTGGCCGGCCACAATGGTTTGGTTGGGTCGGCCATTGTGCGAAATTTGCGCCAGAAAGGATACCATAATTTGGTATTGAAAAGCCGTGCCGAATTGAACCTGGTTGATGCCACGGCCACAGCTTCCTTTTTTGAACACGAAAAGCCCGAGTATGTGGTTCTGGCCGCAGCCAAGGTCGGGGGTATCATGGCCAACAATGTGTACCGTGCCGATTTTATTTACGAAAACCTGCAAATACAAAACAACATTATTCACCACAGCTATCGGAGCGGGGTAAAGAAGCTGTTGTTTTTGGGGAGTTCGTGCATTTACCCGAAAAATGCGCCCCAACCGTTGAAAGAGGAGTATTTGCTGACCGATACGCTGGAGTACACCAACGAGCCCTATGCCATTGCAAAAATTGCGGGGATTAAAATGTGCGAGTCGTATAATCTGCAATATGGGACCAATTTTATCTCGGTAATGCCTACCAACCTTTATGGACCCAACGACAATTATGATTTGGAGAAAAGCCATGTACTACCGGCGTTGATCCGGAAAATGCACTTGGCCAAATGTATTGAAAATGGAGATTGGGGAACGTTAAAGGCTGATTTGGACAAACGTCCCGTAGAAGGGGTAGATGGTTGTGCGGGTTTGGATGTGATCCGGGATAAGCTGACCCAATACGGGATTATAAATAATGCCAGCGGCACGGTTACTGTAAAATTGTGGGGGAGCGGGACGCCCTTCCGCGAATTTTTGCACAGTGACGATATGGCCGACGCGTGTGTGTTTTTAATGGAACGGATTGATTTTAAGAATCTCGCTGGTGATCCAGGGCTTAAGGAAATTCGCAATACCCATATCAATATTGGAACAGGTGTTGATCTGTCCATAAAAGATCTGGCAAATTTGGTAAAACAGGTGACCGGTTTCCGGGGAAGTTTAGCTTGGGATTCTTCGAAGCCTGATGGTACGTCCCGCAAATTACAGGATGTATCCAAGCTCGCCCGGTTGGGGTGGAACGCAAAGATTTCCCTTCCCGATGGAATTGCCGGTGTGTACCATGCTTATTTGAAATATTGAAATCCGGAAGCATAAAAAAGCCTTGTCAAACGCAAGGCTTTTTTTATTGCAAACGGGATTGTTATTTTGCTTCCCGAATCAAATTGCTTATTTGCTGGGCTTTTTCGTTACCCAAAAATATTGATAATCCCTTTTGGATGTTGTCGGCCATCTGCGGCATATGTTTCAATTCCAAGGTTTCTTCGGAGGTTCCGAGCATCTCTGCCTGCTTTTTGATAACCCCCATGGCCATGGATTCACCTAGTAGGGGAACCAGTATGGACTGTATTCTTTTGGTTAACGGATTGTTATATTGTTTCATGGCTGGCGCTAGTTTAGGTTATCGATCAGTTCTTTCTGGTAAAGTGCGGCAAGCCCTATGGAGAGGTATCCCATGTTCCACCCCACATCTATAAAATTGCCACCGCTGTACGCACCTTGCCAATTGAGCACTGCAAACAATAAATCGGCCACGGTCATAAGTATAAAGCCGACCGCCAGATACCGTAAGGGACGGGAAATGATTCCTTTGCCGAACAGACAGGTAATGTACATCAGGATGACGGATGGTGCTACCAATATCAGGTCGGCAATAGGATAAAAGAGATAAAATATCTTGGCAAACAACTCTGTGTTGGGATCTTTTATCACCGGGATAAGCAAGAAGAGCATGATAGAGACTGATGTGGCGATAAACACAACTCCAAAAAGGATGTATATCCGCAGTTCGCCCATTGGAAACCCACTGTTTTTGTATGCAACAAACATTGAGAAGATTCCGGCGAATAGCGGTATGTATGCCGCACACCAAAAAAAATCGGCCAACGTGGGGTACACTTTGTTCATGTCCATATGGTAATGCAGATCCAGTGTGGCATATGTGGTTTCGGCCATCAAATTGAAGAATGTTCCTAGCCCGATCAGCAACCATGATATTTTGGTTAAATCCAATTCTTTAAAACTTTTGAATGCGGCGCCGAGGCATATTAAAGCAATAAACGAAGTGATGATTGGCAATAAATTGCTCACGTATTTTATCACATCATGGCCACTTGCCAGGGTGAGATAAAAAAAAAGATTAATGGCCACCAAAGCGAGGGATACTAACCATAATAATCTTGTCTTTTTCATGTTACTTCCTCTAAAGTTTTAAGGTTGTGTTCTTTATATTTTGAGTAAACAAATCAATTTAGAAAAACTTATCTACAAATTCCATCTTTTTTTACCATTGTCCCAATATCGTTGACAGAAGCTTTTGATGTGGTGTTTTACTGAGGATTATTGGAATAATGGAAATTGTAGGGAATTATTTTTTTGCGGCGGATGGATGAAAGTCCGAGGCGGTTACCTTTGCAAAAAAATTATTCCATGGCTTACAGCTTCGATACGATTATCCCCCGTGAAGGGACCAATGCATATAAACTAGAATTACGTGGCAAAGTATTTGGCCGTGCCGATGTGTTGCCGCTTTGGGTGGCCGATATGGATTTTGCGGCTCCCCCGGAGGTGGCCAGAGCCATCCAGCAACGTGCCGCACATGGAATATATGGCTATACGGTGCGTGGTGATTGGTTCAACAACTGTGTGGCCGATTGGATGCAGCGTCGTCACCAATGGCAAATCTCGCCCGATTGGGTGGAATATGGTCCGGGCGTGGTTCCGCAATTGGTGATGGCCATTACCGCATTTACCGAACCCGGCGATAAGATTATCATCCAAACACCGGTTTACCCTCCGTTTTATTCGGTGGTAAAGGAAAATGGGCGTCAACTGGAGGAGAACCCGTTGATCGAGAAAGATGGGCAATATTCGATGGATTTTGATCTGCTGGCCAAACAAGCGGCCGATGCAAATACCAAGATGCTTATTCTTTGCCAGCCGCACAATCCGGTGGGACGGCTATGGACGAAAGAGGAATTGACGAGATTGGCCAATATATGTTTGGAGAACAATGTATTGATGGTGTCGGACGAGATCCATAGCGATCTGATGTTGTACGGGAACAAACATCTGCCGCTTGCGTCGCTTTCGCCCGAAGTGGCTGATCGTACCATTACTTTTATGGCACCCAGTAAGACGTTTAACATTGCGGGGTTTTCTACTTCGTTTGCCATTATTGGCAACGAGAAATTAATGTCAGGTTATCGCAAAGCCCTTATGGCCATGCACCAGTTCACCGGGAACATATTTGGCGCCATGGCCATGGAGGCTGCCTATTCACATGGCGAACCTTGGCTGGAGGAATTGTTGGTGTATTTGCAGGGAAATGCCGATAAGGTAGTTCGTTTTTTGAATAGCTACATGCCAGAAGTAAATGCATCGCCCATTGAAGCGACTTACCTGATGTGGCTGGATTTTAGAAAGTGGGGCATGACCCAGTCCCAGTTACGTGGTTTCATTTTTCAGAAAGCAGGGGTTGGGTTAAACGACGGTACGTCGTTTGGGCCGGGAGGGATTGGGTTCATGAGGCTGAATATTGGAAGTCCCTGGGCTGTGGTCGAGAAGGGATTGACGATGATTGCCGAAGCCAGGGCAAAACTTTAAGCCTTGGGTTTTTAAACCCCTGAAGGTTTAAAAGCGGCGCTGCAAGTACGGGTAAAGGAACACGGCAGCCAGAATTACCATGGTTCCCGCGTAAAATCCCGCGGACATGTGCTCTGTGTCGCCAAAGATGAAGTAGGCTAGTGCAATGGAGTAGACCGGTTCCAGATTGATCGTTAAAACCACGGTATAGGGCGAAATGGTTTTCATCACGTCCACACTGACCACAAAGGCATAGGAGGTACACACCACGGCCAAAATAATGAGCCAAACCGAATCGGACAGATGGGGGATAGGGAAACCGGTCAGCGTGGGGTTCTGGGCCCACATCCATATCGAAAGGCCCAGGAAGCCAAATCCCAATTCCACCACACTGATTTCGACAGGGGGATATTTATGCGTAAACGTTTGGTTGAGCACGGTGAACAATGCAGCCAAAAAAGCCGATATCAGCGCGGTAATGATACCTTCGGTATAATTGGTTTCGAACCTGAAAATCATGTATAGTCCGCCAATGATTACAAGTCCGGTAATCACCTCAATGGCCCTGACCGGGCGTTTCAATACCCATGGTTCAATAAAACTGGCAAACAGTGTCGTGGACGCAAAGGTTCCCAGTGCCACCGACACAGTAGAGATTTTGATGGACCGGAAGAACGTAATCCAATGTACAGCTACGACTAGTCCGATAAGCGCGAGCTTGGCCATATCGATTTTGCTTATATTGAAACGGTTACCCTTGTAGGCTGCATAGCCAGCCAACACTGCCACGGCGATTAGCATCCGGTACCACACCATTTCGGTGGCATCAAGGGTGATCAGTCGACCTAGGATGGCTGTGAAGCCATATAACACGACAATGAAATGTAAGCGGAACAGGTTTTGGGTATGGGAGTACACGTTTTTGGGGGATTTTGGGGCGCAATTTATCACATTTGTTCGAAGCGAAGGCTGATTTTTGTTTTTTTGCATGATAAGGAGGGCCGGACTGTGCATAAAGAAAAAATGAAGTATTTTTCGGCTTCCTGCCTTGCATTTTTGACTTTCTCTTCTAAATCCATAATTCCCTGGCGCGTTATTTTTGTAACTGATTCATTGACCTAGATGGAACAACAAAATCCGGACAAAGTTTTACTGGCCATGAGCGGAGGGACTGATAGTTCTATGGCGGCCTTGTTGTTATTGGAACAAGGTTATGAGGTGGTGGGGATGACCATGGTGATGTTTGATCTACCGGGCGGCGAGATGCCACGATTTGTATCTGATGCATCGAATCTGGCGCAACGGATTGGTATTGGTCATCATGTGGTGGATGTTCGAAATAGGTTCAATCAGGCAGTGGTCGATTATTTTTTGGAAGAGTATGCACAAGGACGGACCCCTAATCCGTGCGTCCGTTGCAACGAACATTTAAAATGGGTTGTACTGGCCCAAACGGCCAACGAATTGGGATGTGCCCATATTGCCACGGGACACTATTCCCAAATCGGCCATAAAAGCGGTGTGCATTATATCCACAAGGGAATTGATGTTTCCAAAGACCAGTCTTATTTTCTTTACCGTTTGCCGCAATCAATCCTTCAACGTGCCTTGCTGCCTTTGGGGCAATGGACCAAAGCGCGTGTGAAAGAAGAGGCTTTTAGGCGTGGTTTTCCTTCCCTGTCGCATAAAAAGGAGAGCATGGGCGTTTGTTTTATGAACGGAAAGTCGTTGCACGAATTCCTGAAGGCCAACATAACCTCAAAGGTATTGGAGCCGGGGAGGATTGTTGACCGTTGCGGAATGCCCGTCGGAAAGCATGGTGGGGTTGCTTATTACACTGTTGGACAGAAAAAAGGACTGGAGTTGCACGTATCTGGTAATTGGTGCGTGGTGGGTATCGATGCCGAACGAAACGCCCTGATCGCCGGGCCTTCGTGGGCATTGCAAGCCCAAAAACTTTGGGCCGACCAGATATATTTTGCCAACATCAATGATATAGAGTCCGGTAAAACGTATCAGGTCAAGATCCGGGGCATCGACCAGGTGCCTTACCACGAGGGCAAACTGTCGTTTAAGGACAATCTGATGCAGATCGATTTTATGCATCCGGTGTGGGCCGTTGCACCCGGCCAGTCGGTGGTCGTTTATGATGGCGACAGGGTACTTGGCGGAGGGGTGGCAAAGTAAAAGCCGTCCTTTTTTACTTTGGGACGGCCTATCAGATCATAATTTCATGGGTATATATCAAATGAACCTGACGATGTCCTTAATGTCCCGACGTACCTTGGCGGCATGTTGGTATTTGTCGTTGGCCGAGCGGAAGCCGAGGGCTGCGATGACCACAGCGGTCAGGTTCTTCTCTTTCAGACCAAGGATTTCATCAAACTGATCGGGGGAAAAACCTTCCATTGGACACGCATCGATGCCTTCTGCGGCAGAAGCGGTGAGCAACGTACCCAATGCAACGTAAGCCTGGCGTGCGGCCCATTGCGTACGGGCTTCGGGGGAACGGCCCTCGACGGAACCAACCATCATATTTCGGTAATCGGCCAATGTCTCTACCGGAATTCCTCTTGTTTGCGAAATACGCGCCACAAATTCATCGACATGGGCTGCCGACAGGTTGGTTTTAGCGGCGAAAACGACAATTTGCGAAGCGTCGGTTAATTGTGATTGTCCCCAGGCAGCTTCCCTTAATTTTTTGCGGATGTCGGGATTCTCCACGACCAACACGTCAAAGGGCTGTAATCCGTATGATGTGGCAGCCAGGTTCGTGGCTTCAAGTACAGTGTCAAGCTGTTGTTTGCTCAGTTTCTTTGATGCATCGAATTGTTTGGTGGCATAACGCCATTTCAGGTTTTGTAAAATGCTCATAGTTATTTGTTTAATTTATTTGAATGGAATATGAACAATGTCGGGTATAAAAAGTTCGTCGCTTTTTTGCATTAGTTTTTAGCGGCGAATAGTACCGAGGTCATTGATAACGATCCTGCCGTGCAGTGGTTGTTGAATAGCTGGGCCTGCTCGTCACTTTCTTGCAATGCCAGTACGTACAACAACGGCCAGTAATGGTCGGGCGATGGGACGGCCAAATTCACTGCTTTGCCCAAATCCTGGTAGTTTACCAACGATTGATGTTGCCGTTTCTCTATTAAATCAACAAATGTTTGGTTGGCGTCAATGGCCCAATCGTACCCGTAATCGGTATCGTCCATTTTATCCCAGGCCACTCGCCCCAGGTTGTGTACCATGTTGCCACTCCCTATTATCAGTACCCCTTTGCGGCGAAGCACGGCCAATTGTTTGGCCACCTGGTAGTGCCACGTGTGCGGTTTGGTGTAGTCAATGCTTAATTGCAGCACCGGTATATCTGCATTGGGATACATGTGCCGGGCAATGGTCCAACAACCATGGTCCAAGCCCCATTCGTGATCCAGGGATACATGTTGTGCCGAAAGTTCGGCCGCCACTTCCTTGGCCAATGAGGGATTTCCTTTTGCAGGATATTGTACTTGGTACAACTCCTGGGGAAATCCGCCAAAATCGTGGATTGTACGCGGTTTTTCCATGGCCGTCACCATGGAGCCCCGTGTAAGCCAATGCGCCGATATGCAAAGAACGGCTTTTGGGGTGGGTATCTGGTTGGCCATTTCGGCCCAATTGCGGGTAAACAGGTTGTCCGATATGCCGTTCATGGGCGAACCGTGCCCCACGAACATAGCTGGCATTAGTGGCGTGGATTTACCGTCGTACAGGGGTTGTAAGTTTGCGGTCATTTGAGTATTTGTTTTAGAAATTGTTCAGGACTGACAGGCTCACGTCCAAGCAGTTGTCGAAGTGTGGGCGACGGACAGTCGAATTCGCCGGCCGCAATGGCTTTGGCAAAGCCCAATGAAAAGCCAATCGTACCGGCAGGGACGCCCGATTTGGCAAGTGCGTCGGTAAATGCCTCTTCCGTGGGAGAAGTGTACGAAACCGATTTGCCGGTAATTACTGATATCTGGTTGGCGATATCGGTAAATGAATACGAAGCCGGCGATGCAATTTCGTAAACTTTGTTCCGGTGCCCTTCCGATGTCAGGATATTGGCTGCTGCTTCGGCCATGTCGGCGCGTAGGGCAAACGATCCTTTTCCGTTTCCGGCAGGAAGAAAAATACCGGTGTCGGCCACGTTGGGACCTAAAAACATGGGCAGTGCGTCGAGATAAAGCGAATGTTTCAGGATGGTGTAATCCATTCCCGATGCCAGGATCAGTCTTTCGGTCTCAATATGGTCTTGCGCAATAAGGGCGATAGGGGAATTGCTGCTTTCGGATTTACGTTGGAAGCTGGTGTACAATATGTGTTTCACTCCGGCTTTTCTGGCCGCGTTCACCACGTTGGTGTGCTGCGGTATACGTTTGCCGATTTCGTTGCCCGATACGAACAGTAATGTGTCAACGCCCTTGAATGCGTTCAATAGCGAACCGGAATCGTCGTACTCGGCTTTGCGCACCGATACCCCGATTGCCTTGTAAGTGTTTAGTTTGTCGGGATTTCTTGCAATTGCCGCGACATTCTCTGCCGGTGTTTTTTTCAAAAGAAAGTCCATTACTTCCTTGCCGTAATGGCCTGTTGCGCCCGTAACCAATATCATGTGCCTGTGGATTTTCTTTGTAATAACATTTATTGCCCAAAAAGGTTTAAATAATGCATTAAGTAACTTTTGGTAACTCAAAACTAATTGGTAACTTTGTCACAAGCAAGAAGTAACAAATGGTTCTGATAGTTACTTAAAAGTAACCAATGTTCATAATCAGTTAATTGCGATGAGGAAAAAAATAGAAAAAAGTGAAAAAGCCATTTTGTATGCAAAATGTCCGGTACGCAACGTGCTGAGCCGTTTGGGCGATAAATGGTCAATGCTGGTGATTGTGATGCTTGGCGAAACGGACATGATGCGTTTCAATGAAATTGGGAACGCCATTGGCGACATTTCCCAAAAGATGCTGACCGTCACATTACGTACTTTAGAGGCTGATGGGTTGGTGGAACGTACTATTTATCCCGAAATTCCTCCCCGGGTGGAGTATCGCCTGACATTGATGGGTAAAAGCCTGTTGCCGCACATTGAAGGTTTGACCAATTGGGCCGAGAATTACATGGAGGCCATTGTGGAAAGTCGCCAAAAGTTTGAAATGTTGCGGGCATAGGAAATCATGCCGTCGGGGTAACTTTGATTTTGGATGAGAAAATGTGCTTTTGTGAGATGGATGACCGTAAAGTTTGTGTACAACATGTTGTAAATGGTTCTTTGATAAGAATTTATGTACGTATGGTACTGTAATTTTAATGTCCTAACTGGAATGACAGTCGTGTTTAATGTGATGGCCCCATTGATGTTGAAGATCTAAAATTTGGTGAATATAGTGATGAGAGGTAACCCGTATTCGGTATTTTCAATCCTTCTGAGCTTATTTTGTGTCGGGGCTATTTTAGTGGTTAATGTAAAAATTGCAAACCACTATTTATCGTCGGACGGAAAAACCAAACTGCTCTTTGGTCTCGTTGAGATGCTCAACTATTCATACAAATACTATTTCGTGCTGGTCGGTGTGGTTTCAATATCCATTTCACTCATCGGAAAACGTAAGCAGGAAGGGAAGGGGATTTTTATATTTAGTCTCGTTTTGATGCTGATCTCGTTGACACTCATTCTCCTTCCAATCTGGAAAATCATGGTTTGAAACACACAACAGGCTTCATCGCCACGTATTTATCGGCTAATCCCCAGCTTGCCAATGTAGCCACGAAGGCGACGGATGGTGCGTAGGGAAAAAGAATCCTTTTGTATTATGTTTGTCTTTTGGAATGACCCGTAATGTAGAGTAGTAACATTGCAAATCAAGAACATTTCTAAATGAAGATATTTATAGAAACAGAAAGGCTGATATTGAGGGAAGTCGAATGTGCAGACGAGAATGACCTGTTTGAAATGGATTCAGATCCGGAGGTCCATTTATATATAGAAAAAAAGCCAATCGGATCCATCGACCAGATTCGGGATGTTATTGGTACCCTTCAAAAACAGTACAAAGAAAACGGCATTGCAAGATGGGCCGTGGTTGACAAAAAGACGAAAGAATGTTTAGGCTGGTCGGGATTGAAATATTTTAAAGTGTCTTTAAACAATCGTCGCAATTTTTATGAACTTGGGTATCGGTTTAAAAAGAAACATTGGGGAAAAGGTTATGCCACTGAATCTTCAATTGCGATTTTAGATTATGGATTTAAGAATCTTGATATAGATGCCGTATATGCAATTGCCAACCCCAATAATACTCGCTCTAAAAAGGTTTTGAATAAATTGGGTTTTGAGCATATTGAGGTTTTTAACCATGGAGGAGATATGACGGATTGGTTTGAACTTAAGAAATCGAACTGGATGGATAAAAGCCGAACAACGGGCGACGGTTGAATTCCGGGATGATGAAAGTACTTTGGTCGAATGGAAGTGTCCATTTTCCGGCAGGACGAGAGCAGAAACCCCGTCTGTCCCAATAGCCTCACGGAAACGTTTCATTTGCATTCCCCTGTGCTTATTCCCTGTTTTTGCAATGTGTGCCCATAAACAAGGGGCATCTTTATACAGTGAAAGCTTTTATCAGGCGCTTAAGTGCATGATCTATGACAGATGCATTACCCGCTTTGAGGGAACACGGTTGGGGAAACGAGAGTTGGAGCTTAAAAATACTTTGTATGAAACACATTGCAGTACTGCTATTTGAAGATTTTGAAACATTGGATGTTTTTGGGCCGGTAGGGATTTTCGGACGGCTTATGGATCTGTTCACCATCAAATTTTTCTCGCTGGATGGGGGAGAAATACGGAATAGGCACGGGGTGGCTATGAAGACCGAAAAATTAAGCACGATTACAATGGATACAGAGATCTTCCTGATTCCCGGAGGGCAGGGAACACGACGCGAGGTGGAAAACAGACCGCTTATCGGCCAAATTGCACGCATATCCGATCTCTGCAAATATGTGTTGACCGTTTGCACGGGAAGCGCTTTGCTTGCCCAAACGGGATTGCTGGACCGTAAAGCAGCCACCTCGAACAAAAGGGCATTTGCGTGGGCAATGACCAATGGGGCAGAGGTGCTTTGGAACAGGAATGCCAGATGGACAGTGGACGGGAAATTTTACACGTCCTCGGGTGTAAGTGCTGGCATGGACATGGCACTGGGTTTCTTATGCGACTGCTATGGCATTGGGCTTGCCAGAAAAATTGCACTTGAAATTGAATACAACTGGACGGAAGATAAGAACGATGATGTATTTAGAGTGGAATAGAAATTACCGTAGAGCGATGCTTTATTATACCTGTGTCCAGAGATGGTGTGTACGTGCCTTATGAATTAAATCGGAAAAAACAATACCAATAAAAAGGGATTGTATCTTTTGCGCAATAGCGTTACTCTTGTAGTTTTGTATCCGGTTAGGCTGGGGATGTGGTTAATGTCCCTTTGGCCGTGAAAGTAAAACACACTTATGGAACAGTCGTGATTGTTCCAAATCGAAAAAATAGACCATGGAGACAGTCATTCAATGTGAAAATATTACCCATTATTATGGGGCAAGGTTGATTTATGAGAACTTGAATTTCAATGTAAAACAAGGAACTATTTTAGGGTTGCTTGGCAAAAACGGAACAGGGAAGACCACCATCATCAATATATTGAATGGTTACTTAAAGCCGCGTTCGGGTGTTTGCAGTATTTTCGGTGAGAAAATGGAGAATCTGACCCCTTCGGTGAAAAGCCGGATAGGATTGCTGTTGGAAGGCCATATTCAGCATACCTATTTTACAGTGGAGCAGATAGAGCGTTACTACAGCCGTTTTTTTCCAAACTGGCGTAAGGAGGCTTATTACGAGCTTTTGAAAAAATTACAGGTCTTGCCTACCCAAAAGATCAGTACAATGTCTTGCGGACAACGTTCGCAGGTGGCGTTGGGACTGTTGTTCGCCCAGGATCCGGAGCTGCTTATCATGGATGACTTTTCCATGGGACTTGACCCGGGGTACCGACGGCTTTTTGTAGAATATCTTAAGGAATTTGCGTCGGACGGCAAAAAGACAATTTTTTTGACGTCCCACATCATTCAGGACATGGAGTTGTTGATCGATGACTGTATTATTATGGATTACGGGAAAATCCTGCTCCATCGGCCAACCAATGAGATTATCGGGAATTTCCGGCGTTTCCGGTTTTTTACGGACAAAGATTCGATAATTCCGGACGAACGGCTGTGGAACACCGAACGGATCGGAAACAGCTGGGAAACCTATTCATTTGCACCGGCAGACGAAGTGGTGTCGATTTTATCGGCACAAGGGGGGCATGGCATCAAGGAGGAAAAACTTTCTCTTGAAGATGCATTCATCGGATTAACAGGTAAATATTAAGAATACACGGATATGTATCAGTCTATTGTTTATAAAGAATGGATAAAAACGGGGAAACTGGTCATTTTGGCGTCAGTCCTTTTTTTGAGTGCCATTGCCTATTCTTTTATCTCCACGGCACAAATTTTAAGGCTAAATGGCGCCGTGGATGTTTGGGAAACCATCATTATGAAAGATCTTCCACTTTTATCGACGTTAAAATGGCTTCCTCTGCTGGCTGCTATTTTGCTTGCATTGGCGCAATACATCCCCGAAATGCAAAACAAACGATTAAAGCTTACGCTGCATTTACCGTTGCCCGAGATATTTGTTGTAACCACGATGCTGGGGTTCGGGATTGTGGTGTTGTTGTCTATTTTTACGATTACTTATGCCGTTTTATTGACAGGGTTGCGCATATGGTTTGCTCCGGAAATTGTACTGCTGTCGTTTTATGCGTCGCTTCCGTGGTTTGTTGCTGGTTTGGCAGCTTATTTACTTACCGCGTGGATTTGCCTTGAGCCCGTATGGCGCCGGCGCATCGTTTACGTTGTTTTTGCAATCGGTTGTTTATCGCTGTTTTTTATTGGGGCGCGTTCGGGCGGTTACAATTCCTTCATTCCTTATCTCATAGTGGTCACGGTTCTGGGAGCGTTATTCCCGTTTTATTCGGTGGCCCGCTTTAAGGAAGGCGCCCAATAAAATTTTCACCGAATCAACCAGTATAAATTACTACGAATGAAGACGATAAAAAATTATACCTATTGGATACTCCTTCTTTTTTTTACATTAATCGGTGCTTGGCTTATTCCGTTCCTAGTGAAGAAAATAACTGTGGAAGCGGAGAAATATCCATTTCTGTATTATAGCTCTGTCGTTAAGGAATTGTGTATTATCGACTATAAGGACAAAGAGGCACCGGTTAGGGAGATCAACGGTAAAACATATACAACGATTGCCCAGGCCGATTCCATACTGCCATTGTTCAAATACCGTCAGTTGCTTTCGGAAGGCAGATTGCCCGACAGTATTAATGGACAGGCTGTTACCGTACAGAAAATAAGGGCAAAGAATGTCGTTTATCGGTTTTCTCCGTCTGCCATCGGTACTCCGCAATCCGGCTTGTATATCATGTACGAGTCGATGCCGAAACGTGTGGGTTTTGAATCGCCGGGGGATGTATTTCGTTTGGATGATGTCATCGAATTCGTAGATATTGAATCAAATACGGTCAATCCGGAAAAAAGCAAGCTTTTCAAGGACGCACTGTTAAAGGAAGGGTTTCGGTTTCCTGCCCAATGGGTCAACGGGAACATGAATCCCCGCAAACCGTACGACGAGGGGTATTTTGTGCTGGATGCAAAAGGACAGTTATTTCATTTGAAGATGGTAAACGGGCGTCCTTTTGTCGGAAACACGAACGCGGGCAGTAAAGTGGACGTAGCGTGGTTTGAGATGTTGGAGGTGGCCGACAAACGGTTCTATGGATTTCTTTACGACCAGGCCGGCAATATATACATTATCGGAAACGAAGGTGGAAAATACGAATTGCGGCGTTTAGGCATTGAACCGCTGGATCTGAAAAAAGACCAGCTTTCAATTCTGGGAAATATGCTGTATTGGACGGTTACGGTAACTACGGAAAAGGGGAGAGACTATTACGGGCTGGACATGGAGACGCTGGACCGACTTTCGGAATACCATGTGGCAAAAACGCCCGGTCGTTGGGAAAAGGCTTCCACATGGCTATTCCCGTTCTATTTCACGTTCGAAGACAGCAACTCAAATTATTTATATCCCCGGCTTCATACAAACGGATTTTATGGACTGGTAAGCAACGTATTTTTAACACTTGCGATAGTTATACTGGTTAAGCGTCCGGGAAGGCAGAAAATCATAGGCGGACTGTGGGTGTTGGTGTTTGGACTTCCGGGGATGCTGGCGAATTTGCTTCTTCCGTGTGATAAAAGTTGATCTATCTTGTTTTTGAAATTTATCTAAAATTATATCTCGAAATGAAACAGTTTTTCTTTTTTGCCACTCTATCCATTTTGGCGGTCTCGTGCGGGAACCACAATAAACCAGTTCATAACGGGCTGGAAAACAATAATCCTGCATCCCAGGCGCAAGTGGCACAATCGTTCGATCTTGATAGCCTTTTGACGGTGGCTGACCAGAAAGTAAACGATACGATTAAAGTAAGGGGATATGTGACCCATACCTGCAAACATTCGGGGAAACGGTGCTTTATTGTGGGCAAAAGCCAAAGTGCTTCCCTTCGTGTAGAGGCCAAAGGCGAGATTGGCGGTTTTAACCGTGAATTGACCGGGGCATTGCTCGAGATCACCGGGGTGGTAAAAGAGCGGAAGTTGACAAAAGAATACATCGATCAGACCGAAAAAGAACTGAACGAAAGAAAACAGAAAGAAGATGGTTCTGCGGAAACTTGCCAGGCCGAGTTGAACAACATCAGTCAAATGAGGGAAAAAATGAAAGAATTAGGTAAGGATTACTATTCGATTTATTACATGGATGGGTTGAATTATGACGTGGTCCAAGAGTAATTCCATCATGCGATATTTGCGTTCCTGGCATAGGGATCTTGGATTTCTTATGGTAGGGGCGTGTTTTGTTTATGCTATTTCGGGCATATTGCTTAACCACATGGGCGATAAGGACCCTGCATTTAGAACGGAGGAGGGCGAGGTGCAGCTTGTGGCTGGCCTCGATGACGATGCATTGGCGGTCCATTGGAACGGTAAGCGGGAATTACCTTCCGTAAAGAAAATCTTTAAGGTCGACGAAGAACATTCGCGTCTGATGCTTGAGGGTGGTGTTGGCGTTTACAACCGTCGAAACGGTTTGGTCGAATACGAAAAGTACTCCAAACGCGAATTTGTTTATTGGATCAACCGTTTACATTACAGCAAGGTGCAAGGATGGAATCTGATGGCCGATTTTTTTGCCGTTTCCCTTATCTTTTTTGCCATATCGGGCCTGCTGATGGTGAAAGGGAAACGTGGTATTGCAGGAAGGGGCAAATGGTTCTTGGCTGTAGGCATATTGATTCCGGTGGTTTATGTGTTGTTAGCATAGATAATCCGAATGCTTAAAACGTACACCCAAGCTTGATTGCCAAACAGCCGAACGTATCGCCGATGTATTTGACAGAAAACGCACGGGTATGCTGATAGTTGATCTCCCCATAGATTTTTATCAGATTGGGCATCCATAAGCGGGTGTAGCGAAAACCGATATTACCGCTGAGTTGTGCGGCGGTAAGGTATTCAAATTCGCGGTACAGATAGTGGTTCAGGCTGACCGCCGAACTTTTTGAGTCAGATGTGCCATATTCTCCGTCCTCTTTATCTGTTCCGTTGCCAACAGCGTAGCCGCATCCTCCGGTAAAACCTAGCTGATGGTTTTGTCGTTTGAGGTTGCGTGTGACCGATGCCTGTCCCAACAGTTGGTTAACCAGTTGTTTACGGAATGACGGGTATACAATGGAGGTCAGTTCTTTGCTCCTTAATGATGCGCCGGCATTAAGAACCCATGTGGGGTTATTGTCTTCGACCCTTAAATTGCCCGTATAAGTCAGTGACGCGAATGAAGTGGTTTTGTCAAGCATCTTGTTCTGACCGTAGTAGATAATTGATGCATTGCCGGTCGATGAGGTTTCTTTGCGGTAAGCGTTTTCAAAATTTTGGAGCGATTCATGTTCCAGTTCCAATCCGATCAAATGGAGGGATTGGGCAGATTCATGGGACATAACGCCTTTGTAGCGATAAATATGGGCTTGGTGTTCGGTGTAAATGACCGATGTTGTCGACCGTTTGCCATAATAGCCGGTCCGATGTCTAAGCCCCAGTTCATTAAAAAAACGGGTGTGGCGATCGGGGAAAAGTTCTATTTGTACCGATGCCCCGTTGAATTTGTTAAAAAATGGTTTGGTGTCGTCTTTGTCGGTATAACCACTGTCGCCGAAGCGTTCCTGTCGACCAAGGAAGGCCCCGAAGTCGATGAGCGAATTGAACTGTTGATCGGTATTACCGTACGATTTGAATCCGATACTTTCGGTGGTACGGCGATAATAGTAATTAATGCCGGCATCAGCTACGCTGCCAAATTTGTATTTAAAGCCTGCCGTTACGCCCATGTCCATCAGATCGTTGGTATGTCGGAGATCCTTTGTTTTGAAGTAGCTGGTGGTTTTGTAATCGATCTTCAATCCTATCAGTAAGTCTTTCCATACGTAAGCGCTGATAGCGCCTGTCAGGTGGTATGTTTCCATTTCTTTTGTACCGGCTGTACTGTCAGCATACTCCACGATGTTGAACGGGTTGTAATAGGGGTCGATGAACGTGGATCCGCCCATGTGTTTGCCTGTGAATTTGTCGTAATTGACCATGCCATAAAAAACGATACGGTCGTTGAGCCGGACGAACGATTCGGTCAAAGCCCCGTACGAATAGCTGTTGTCCGGTTGGTGGTAATTGATAAACCTTCCGTTGTTTTTGTTGAAATAGGCTTCGGCGAACGATGCTTTATCTGTTTTTAGGTTGTCCAATCCTGCTGCATTCTCGCTCGTGAGCCATGCATTTGAGTGTTTGATGTACCTAAAATCGAACCCTACATTTTGTTTCTGGGCCGTTAGGCAGGCGGGGTACAAAGCCCCGCCTGCGGTCATTAGGCCAATTTTGATAATAATATGCTTTAGCATCATTCCGAAAAAGCTTTATTAATCGCGAAGCGATGATTTTTTGCGCTGGTGGAAATCGTTGGTAGTGCTGTTGGTGTCCTTGTATATAATGCGGGCACCATTCTTGATGGATGCTTCGGCATCGATGCCGCTGGAATCAGTCGTTCCGTCGACCAAATCAGTTGTTCCGCCATTGTAATTGTAAACCAGTTTACCACTGTTTTCGGGAATAGCTTCGGTGGCATCTTTGTCCACGTTGCGGTAAAGCGTGTAGCCGTTTTGATTAATGTGATAGATATACCCGGCATCCACGTTGGCAGTTAACCGTTTGTAGTTGGTGCTGCCTTGTTTAAACACTTCGATACCATCGACCACCCATTCGACAGGAACTTTTTTCCTGATTTGGGTTGAACTGCTGTTGTACAAATTGGTACGATCGGCATCATTGGCAAATTCAACCGGGGTAATGCCATCAGTCGCAAAAATAAAGAACGCAGGAGAGGCATTGCTTAAAGCCCAAGCATTACCTGTACCATAGTTTACGGCTGATAAATAGTGCGAGGTAGGAATGATTTCCGATGGGGCGGGATAGTTAGAAGTATTTGTATAGGCCGTTATGTCGTAAGTGCAATAATATTCGGCATTGGCAAAGTTGATCGAATTGCTGTAGGTCACAGTATTGTCGACGGCATTGTTCAGTGCTACCACCAATTGTTTGCCGGCTTCCAAAATAATACCATTGGGGAAATACCAGATACCCTGGCCTGCGGGGATCCATCCTTCAGCTTCGTAAAAGAGTTGGTCTCCTACGTAATCGTTATTGGTTGCATGTCCATTGTACGGAAGCACCATCCCGAGGCATAGGTTATCCAATGGTGCGTCATTATCAGAATTGTTGTACAAAATCACGTATTTATCTAATTGAAAACTTCCGGATGCATCGTTTTTCTGGCATCCACCGATGTATAATTCCTTGATGATGATTTGCGATGCCTTCGATAATGTCAGATCCACGGTAACTGCGTCGGTGGGCACCCAATTGTTGCTGACGGTAAAGTTTTTAAGGCCGTTGAAGTTATAAGCAATACCACCTTCTGAGCGCCTTTCGGTTGTAGAAGCTTCGTATATACCGGCCTGTACCACAAATGAAGCGATGCCCGATTCGTTGGTTTCGGCGGTAAAGGCCGAATTGGAGCCTGTGTTGGTCAATGTGACGTTTACTCCTGCAGCAGCTTCATGATTGTCGGGATAGACCAGTTGTACCAGTACGGCGTAAGTTTTCAGATCATCGTCCTTTTCGCACGAAATAGCCGTAAGTGCCAGTGCGGCAACCAAAGTCAGATAAAGAGATAATTTTTTCATCCGAAAATAATTTAATCAATAAGGTTGGATGGAATTCGCATGATGAATTTTCATCCGTGTTTGCGTTCAACGAATCATGCTCGTTTCATAATGATGATAATCTTTGCAGATTGTTGTTTTACAGCTTCAATCGGACTGAAAGCCCATAGTCGAATGCAGGAATTTTACTGCTTCCGAACAACGTAGTTTTGTTACCCGTTTGGCTCGACAGCACTTGTCCCATGTTATTGAAAAAATTGTTGGCATGGAACGATAACGATACCCTTTTGCCGATTTCCTTGGTCACGTTGATGTTGGCAGAATAATAAACGGAATATTTGCTGGCGTTGAAGGAGTAACCGTAATTGGTTTTCACCACCATCTTGGCTAACTCGTTGTACAAGGTTTTGTCGTTATCCCTGGCCCACAAAAAAGTTTCGGCAAAGGGAACAGGGGTATCCATGTCTTCAAGGCTCACATAATACAACGGGTACATGGCCAGATACCGGTCGCCGCCGTATATGTCGGTTTGGGTGGTCGAAGGGAAATAGTCATCCTTACTGTCGATGACAAAACTTCGGTTTTTGCCCGACCATTCGCTCAAATATTGCGAATAGTCGATAAGGCAACCCTCTATCCGTAACGTCGCGATCAGACGTACAGCAGGAATATGGGTGGTAAAGGTTATATTGGTGGTTAGTTTCTTCGTCTCGCTGCCATTCCAGCTTCTGTTCGTTCCCACGTAGTAGGATATGTATTTATATGGGTTCCCGTCGCTCATCAGGGTAGATGAAGCCAAATCTTGTTCCAATGTTTCGTCTGCCCCCCTGTAGCGGAAATAATTGCCGTCGATACGTACCGAGGTTTTCAGTGCCTCTATTTTCCCGAAATCGACCACCCATTCTACCCCCTCTTTCAGCACCGATGAACCGTTGGCGTAGTACTTTCCTTCTCTGAACGTATTCATGGTGCTATAGGCCAGCTGCTGATCGGGGTATTCCCCTGTTTTGTCCGATACTGTTACTATGCCTGTGGTTTGGTCAATGTTATAAATGCGGTTGGACGATGCGACAGGAGAGTTGTCCAGAGCCGTTTGCGAAGTCAGTTTATACGACAGCGGCAAGTATCTGGTCGTTTCTTTGTAGGGATCAAAGGTTTTGTCTCGATAGGCGGTGACCGAAATATTGGTCGCCCCCAATCGTATGTCGAACCCTATTTCGGCCTTTCGGTTTCGCTGCCATTTCAGATCGGGGTTATACAATGGTGTGACGGGTAAGGTGTAGTAAGCATAAAAAACCGTGCCGTCGGCCATTGTACCTGGTGCGAACGACAATTTATCGCCGTACTTGGGCTCGGGATACAACACCCTCATCGAGGGCAGCTTGACCGCATCGCCCCATGAGGCGTTGAAAGTCAGTTTTTTTACAAACGAATCCTGTTTGTCGATGAGGGAATAGCGTAAGTTTGTCCGTGGCGAAAAGCCGTGTATCGTGCCATATTCCGAGCCTTTTATGGTAACGATGTCGGTCCGTCCACCGAACTGAACCTGCAATTCTTTGCCCAACAAAGGTAATGAGATTTTTTCTTCGGCATACAAAGCTATGTTATTCACAAACGGTTGCCGGTCGTACCTGTATTCTCGATAGGTGGGCGCGTAACGCATATCGCCGTAATACTCTCCTTTGCCATAATTGCCCGTACTCGAAAAATCGGTTCCCAGCTTGAAATGGCTGGCCACCGTACCAATTGGGGTATGCCAATCGGCCTTTGCCCCGGCAGAATAGGTGATCGGTTTCTCATCGATGTATTTCAACTGGTACCAATACCCTGCCGGGATGAGGATGATGTCAGCATCGGGGGTTTCATCATAGTTGGTCGCGATGTGGTAGCCTTCTGTCGTTGCGTGTATAGCTGCCGTTGCCGATGACGACGATTTATTCTCCCTTTTCTCTTGTTTTTTATCTGCATAATTGACCGATCCGTGAAACTCCAATCCGGTTATCCACCTTTTGTTGGGCAACCAGTTTACATGGAAATGTCCCCGTAGCGCATTGTCTTTTCTTTTTTCGTACGTACCGGTAAATGCGTCCGGATCTGACTCGGAATTGTATCCCCCCACGTTACCGGTGACACCAATGATCATTTCCACGGGTTGGGTCCCGGAACTCAACGTGTTTCTGTAAGTAAGGGTTAAACTGTTTCGGACATAAGTGGTATAAGGCGATGCCCTATCCGATATGGACAACGTATGCTCGATTCCGGTGTTCAGAACCCCAGCATTGTTCCCCAAACCAAAGCCTTTGTTCAACGAGTATGATTTGACTAACGGTTTGGCGGTGATTTCGGCTTCGTAGGGTGTTTTTCCCTGACGCGTCTTTATTTTTACCAGGCCCGAATTCAAATCGCCATATTCTACAGACGGCAATCCTGTGACTACTTCTACCGATTCGATGCTACCGACGGCGATGTGACGGGTGTCGATGCCCTCAATGCCATTGCCGGCATCTGAAAAATAGAGCCCTCCGTTGTTAGATAACCTTATCCCATCTACCTCAATGGCGGTGCCAATAGTGGGATTGTCGAGTTCCCCATTGCTTTGGCTTCGTAGGGTGACATATTGTTCTGACGATAAGTTGCGTGATCTTGTGGTTTGGGCACCCGGCAGTTGGGAAAGTACGTCTGATATGCTAATGGCTTGTATATGGTTAATGGCGTTCCTGTCTATGGTGTAGGCTGTCGTTAGTCCATTGTCTTTTTTCGTGGCGGTTACGGTAACTTCATTAAGCGATAGGTTATCCTCTTTCAGGAAATAAGCATTGTTGGGCGGTAATTGCGTTGGATCATCTGCTACGACGGTGAGTGTGATGTAGCTTAAACACGAAATGACCAACGTAATTTTTCCGTGGACGACGGAATGGATCTGAAATGCACCATCTTCGTTGGTGATGGCCCACAATCCTTGATCAGGAACGGCCACAACTGCGAATTCTACCGGAAGTTTTGTGTTTGCGTTCAGAACTTTTCCCGATAACGAATTCTGTGTGTGACCCGTGTGTGCTATAGCTGCAAAAATTGACAGAATGAAAAAAAATAAACGTTGCTTCATCATGTATCTAATTTGAAAACTTCCTATACATGAAGCATGTTTTTGTTTGATATTGAATCTATTTGCATGATCACGTTTGTCGGGATCATATTGAGTGGTTTCTTTTTTATTTTATGGAATGTGGATTGCATCATTTTGCGAATAGTTTTTCTTTCCCTTTCCCGATAAGGCGTCGCCTTTAATTTATTCTTAATCTGCAAAGGTCAGCAGAGTAAACAAATCTCACAATACCTACATTTAGGTATTTTTATACAAAGCTTGAAAAAACAGGGTTGTTTCAAGGGGATTGCCAAAATAATATCGCAAATACCTAACGGTTGTGTGACCATACAAGTATGTACGGTTCTTTTCAGACCTGGATCTAATTTTTTGTGTTGTTCATGGGGATGGCTGAAATTTGCCGTACCTTTTTTATTCTGGTAAATTGGGTGATATGGAACCGTTGTAAGGATTGACGCATTCTCTAGTTTTCCATCCCTGTATAAATTCGTTATATTTGTCGGTAACCGTAATTTTTGATGTAATATGTTGATAAATATATGGATATGTTTGTTTTCCATATATGGGAACGGCAATGTCGATTATGTTTATTGTTTTTAAGTTCATTCTCATTATGAAAGAATTAATTGAAACGGAAAATTTCCGTCTGACCATGGCGGTTCTTGCATTTGTGGTATTGTTGCTTGCAATGTTCTTTATCAACCGAATGGTTTATAAGTTCTTGAAAAATAGAGCAGCCCAAACAGAAAGTAAATTTGACGATTTCATGCTCGATTTGTTCAAAGTGCCGGGGTTGGCTTTGGTGTACTGGATCACGGCTCAGATTTTTACCCATTATTTCTTCGATGAACTGACATTCACGTCTGTGCTCGATCATATCAACTCGCTTTTCATTATAGCCATCATGGCGTGGATATTCCTTCAGTTTGTGAAATTGGGTGCTTATTACATCCGTACGAAACTGGATATAAGCGTATCCGATAACCTGAACGCCCGTCGGAGCCTTACACAAATCAATGTGTTCAAGAACATTGCCAACACCGTGATCGTGGCCTTGGCCCTTGCCGCCGCACTGATGACATTCGAGCAGGCACGGGGTATTGGTGTCAGTTTGCTTACTTCGGCGGGAGTATTGGGCATTATTGTCGGTCTGGCAGCCCAAAAAAGCATTGGCATGATCCTGTCAGGTATCCAGATCGCCATTACGCAGCCCATTCGGTTGGATGACGTGGTAATCGTGGAAGGCGAATGGGGACGTATTGAAGAGATCACGCTCACCTACGTGGTGGTGAGGATTTGGGACGAACGCCGGTTGGTGCTGCCCGTTAACTATTTCTTGGAAAAACCGTTCCAAAACTGGACTCGTACCAGTGCCAATATTTTGGGAACGGTTTTCGTGAATGTCGATTACAATTTTCCGGTAAATGATTTAAGAGACGAATTGCCTCGTATGCTCGAGGGCGATGCCAATTGGGACGGACGTGTGGCCAATGTACAGGTGACCAATGTGACTGATCGGAGCAAAGAACTCCGTGTGTTGTTGAGTAGTGCCGATTCGTCAAAAAACTGGAGTTTGCGAGTGGGCATCCGAGAAAAAGTTGTGGATTACATTCAGCACAATTATCCGGATGCATTTGTAAAAATAAGGCTTGACGGAAAGTTGTCGACCCCATAACATTCCAAGGCAAAAGCCAGCTTCAGTGCTTTTATGAAAATATGGTTAAATTGAAGAACGAAAACACATGGAACCCTACGTCATTGAAAATGGAAATGAAACCGATTTGGACCGAATACAACCTTTGTGGGAAAAGTTGAACCGCTTGCACCAACGTGTATCACCTTATTTTTCGCACCGGTTTGACGCAATGACGTGGGAGCGGCGTAAACAAAGTTTATTGGCAAAAGCCCAGCTTATTTGTGTTAGTTGGGTTGTTGACACCAAGAGTAAAGCCATTGTTGGGTATTGTGTCGGCACCATCGAAAAAGAGGACCCCAACACCGGTGAGATTGATTCGATTTACATTGAAGAAGAATACCGTGGTGCGGGGGCGGGAACACAGCTTGTGGACAACACCATCCGTTGGCTGAAGTTGCACGGCGCAGAAACCCAGAAACTGTTAGTAGGAGTCGGCAATGAACATGTGATCGATTTTTACAAACATTTTGGTTTTTATCCTTTGAACGTGGTTTTGCAACGGAAAGAACAAGGGTGAGGGTATTTAAAGCGAAATTTAACGCAAAATGTGTTGCCCGATTTTGTAGATTTGTCATTGGCCGTTTGTACGATGGTCAGTTATGATAAATTTTTTACCCGACGTTCAAAACGATGTTTTTATTGAAAACGACGCTTGTTTTTGGGTATTTCCGTCCATTTACCGACTGCGACATGGCCGATGAACATAAACTTGTAGACACATGAGAACAACAATGGAAACTTGCGAACAAACAGGACATTCGGATAAAAAACAATCTGTTAGGCAATTGATCGATTTGCAATTTCTCGAGCAACGAAGAATATTTCTTTGGGGACCGGTGGATGACGATTCGGCCAAAGAAGTCGTTAGCAAACTGCTTTATTTTGAATCGGTTGCCCCTGGTGAGAAAATCACATTCTTCATTAACAGTCCCGGTGGGATGGTTACTTCGGGCTTTTCGATTCTGGATACCATGACCATGATTTCATCGCCGGTGTCGACCGTGTGCATGGGGTTGGCGGCGTCGATGGGGTCAATCTTGCTGTCGGCCGGACAAAAGGGAGAACGTTACATCTATCCATTGGGCGAGGTAATGATCCATCAGCCAAGCATTGGTTTTTTGCAAGGTACCGCTACCGACATGGAGATACAGGCCAAACAGATATTAAAAACCAAAGAAATTGCGGCGGATATACTGGCTAGGAACTGCAACCAGTCCATTAAGCAGGTGTTGAAAGATTTTGACCGGGACCATTGGATGGATGCCAAGGAATCGGTGGCATACGGGATTGTTGACAAAATTTATGACATGAAGCAGGCGTGATCTTCCACGAACCGATTTGTTTGATTAATGAAAACAACATCCTTTTTGGCGTATTTGCCGAGAAGGGTGTTCTTTCGGGATCGTGAGAAATGCCCGATATAGAATCCCCAATTCATTATCTGATTTGAAGTCTATGAAACGGTGGCTTTGTGTGATGGTGTTGGCGGGCAACATGTATGCGGTAGCCGGACAAACCGGCTTTTATGGCCAACTGGCCGATTCGGCCCTTGTGTTGGTTCACCAGAAGGTACAATACGATCCGTCTTACTTTCGTATCGCTTACCCTAATGGTGATGTGCCTGCCGACAAAGGCGTTTGCACCGATGTGGTAATTCGGGCTTACCGCAAACTGGGCATCGATCTTCAGCGCAAAGTGCATGAGGACATGCGTGCCAATTTTGGTGTATATCCAAAAAAATGGGGACTTACTAAGCCCGACAGTAACATTGACCATCGGCGTGTGCCCAACCTGATGGTTTTCTTTGCCCGATATGGTACAGAATTTCCTGTCAGTGGCCGTCCCAACGATTATTTTCCGGGCGATGTCGTATGCTGGGACTTGGGCAGCGGTATTACCCATATTGGTATTGTGGTCAATGCACGGTCGGCCGACGGGCATCGCCATTTGATCGTGCACAACATCGGTGCGGGACAGGTGACGGAAGATTGTTTGTTCGGGTTTAAAATTATTGGGCACTACAGATACGACGGAAAGCGTTAACCGTAGCGCCCACTTGGAACCTTACGGACATCCTTTAGAACTTCTTTTCGCCGTTCACCTTTACATTTTTCAATTTAAAATTGGTAATGAAATCGGTGTGGATGTCAGATTTGTTATGTGCCTTAATCGCTAAGTTCTCAAACGTAAAGTCTGATAATTTGTATTGTTCGGACTTTCTTACGTCAAAAAACACCTGGCATTCAAGTTCTATATTACGCATGGTCACGTTCGAAGAATATGAGAGCGGTATTTCGGTGTGTCCTTTCAAGTCGAAGAATTGGGTCCAGGGCCTGACATAAAGAAAACTTTCAACGTTTCCTTTAATCTCTTCAACCGTGATATACTCGTAGTTTTGGGGAGTATCTGGACGCATTTTCAACCAGAGCAGGCGTTTAGCGTTCTTAACGGTGCAACGGCGCAGTACGATATTGTGGTTGTGGATGGATTCGCTGCCGCAAGTAAGGGCACTGTGGCAGAACCCGTACGTGCAATCCTCGATAACGATGTTACGGTTACCTCCGTTGTTCTCATCTTTATCGGCCAGCGGGCCTTTCCCGCCTTTCAGTGCCACGGCGTCGTCGTTGACCGACATATAACAGTTTTTGATATGCACGTTGGTACAGGCGTCAATATCTACCGCATCGGTACTGGGCGCTTTTATTGGTTCTTTGGGCGAATAGATGTACAGGTTCAGCAGTTTCACATTCTCACATCTATAGAGATGGGTTGTCCAGAAAGGAGAGTTTATCAACCTCACACCCGATAACTGCACGTTTTTACTGTTGGAGATATAAACCAGACGGGGACGCAGCTCGTCCATGTTAGTGCATTTGGGGTTTACTTTTCTTCGTAACCAGAATGATTTCCAGTAACGTAGCCCATTGCCGTTGATGGTTCCCTGGCCCGAAATGGTGAACCCTTCCACATTGTCGGCATTGATGAGCGCCGCGAAATAATCGAGGCTTTGTCCCTCTATCCGCGTAAACACAATGGGAAAATTTTCAATGTCATCACTGCCTTTTAGCACGGCATTCTTTGCTAAATACAAATGGGTTTTGGGCTTGAAGAAAAGCGATCCGCTCAGGAATGTGCCTTCAGGTATGACAACGACGCCACCGCCCGCTTCATAAGCCTTGTCTATAACCGATTGTATTTTTTCGGTTTGCAAAATGGTACTGTCGTTCACAATCCCATGATCGGTAATGGTATAGCTTTTACCCAGCGTGTGGATGTTGACGATTTCGTTTTGCCGGAACCAATCCGGTATGGGGGTACCATCGGGGAACAGATCTTTGGCAAAAAGCTGAACGTTAAAAAGCAGGCAACACAGAAGTCCGAAAGATTTGATTTTCTTCATGTCAATAATGAGTAACATATTTCACTTATTTATCATCTTGCGAATGGAGATATTTCCTTTCGCAAATTCATGATAAGCGAAAATAACGCGAATCTGCTTCTGTCTGCCCCGAAAAAATGGTGCAAAAACAGGAGAATTGTATCAATTCTCTTCTTTCGGGGGATTTATCGAGCCATCATGCCTAAACTGCGTGGGCTTTATCTTAAATTGTTCCTTAAAGCATTTACTAAAATAGTAAGGATCGTTGAAGCCTACTTTATATGCAATCTCTGAGACGTTAAATTCGGTAGACCGGAGTAATTCCGCTGCTTTTTTTAATCTGACGACGCGCAAGTATTCGTTAGGGGACAGATTGGTGATCCCTTTAATTTTTTTGTAAAACAGTGTTCTCCCCATATTGGCTTCACGGGCAAAATCGTCAATGGAGAACTCGGCATTTTCGAGGTGTTTTTCTACAATTTCTTGCACTTTGGCTATGAACTCGTTGTCTTTGCCTGATGTGCTGATGGTAGTTGGGATATGGTTGGGGTCGTGGGCAAATTTGTATTGCAGTCTTTCGCGTTGCTCTATCAGTTTTGTGATACGAGACAGCAGGTATCTGATGCTGAACGGCTTCGTTATGTAAGAGTCGGCACCCGCATTGATTCCTTCTAGCTGATGTTCAATGGATGAATGGGCTGTCAGCAGGATTATCGGGATATGGCTGGTTTCAATGTCCGATTTCAGTTTCCGGGTTATCTCAAAACCATCCATTTCGGGCAACATCACATCACACACAATAAGGTCGAATTCTCCATCGACGGCAGTTTTCCAGCCTTTCAGGCCATCCGGGGCTGTTGCAACCGTAAAATACTTTTCCAACTGACCTCTAAGGAAGGAGCATATCTCATCATCGTCTTCAATGACCAGTATCTTATAATTATGGGTAACCAGCTCGTGATCAAAAGGTTCTTCGTCGATAAGATCATTTTCTACAATGCTTTCCCTTATTTTTTCTTTTGACATTGGGGCTGCAGGGAGGACAATATCCTCTTTGCCGTAGGCAGATTCCGAAATGGGAATGGAGACCACGAAGCAGGCTCCCCCCAATTGAGACTGCTCATACCAGATTTCACCTTTATGGGCGCGAGCAAGCTCAGAAGAGAGGTTAAGTCCGATACCGATCCCCGGGGAAGCGTAATTGATTTGCTTAAACCGAACAAACAGGAGATCTTGTTTCTCAGGTGGTATCCCGATACCGGAATCGGAAACTTTAAGAATAAACCGTTCTTCGTCTTTATTAAAAACTAGTTCAACGGCAATATGTCCTTTGGTGGGGGTATGCTTGAATGCGTTGGACAACAGGTTGAAAAGTATCTTATCTATTTTGCCTTCATCGATTAAGATAACATTGGACTCTTTGTTTGATGTGAAGGTTAAATTGATCCCTTTTTTCGCTGCTGTTTCCAGGAACATCTCATAAATTCCTCTCAAAAAACTGACAACTTCCACTTGTTCGAGCCGTAGATCCAAATGGTCATTTTGTAGCTTTCGGAATTCAAGTAGCTGATCGATAAGTCTTAATAATTTCGAAGTGCTTTTATCCAATATCTTTATATGTTTTTTCAATGCTACGGGCAAGCTCAGGCTGCCCATCGTTTCAATGCTTCCCCGGATAATGGTCAGCGGTGTCCTAAATTCATGGGATATATTGGTAAAGAAACGAAGTTTGAATTCGGTAAGTTGTTTTTCAATCACGACATCGTTATGGAGCTTATTCATCTTAATGGCTATCCTCACGGCAAGGATAGCTGCCGCTACAATGAAAATGGCGTACAGGATTAGAGCTTTGGTCGACTTCCAGAACGGGGGTATTACAATAATTTCCAGTTGCGTTTCATCATTATTCAGCGCATGGGGATTATTTACATCTTTGACTTTGAAGAGATACCTGCCGGCCGGGATATTCTTGTAAGTAGCCACGTTGTATTGCGTTGCCGGGTTCCAGTCGTTTTCGTAATTCTCAAGAATATAAGTGTACCTGTTCGAGTAAGAACTTTGGAAATTTAAAGACGAAAACTCGATGCTGAACGAGTTTTGCCCGTTCTTTAGTTTTATTTGCTTGGCTAGGGTAATGCTTTCTTTCAAAGGAGAATCAGTCGTATTCGGATTGACCGGGATCCCATTGATAGCCAATCCGGTCAGAATGACTGGTTGTGAATAAGCCTGGCTTTCGAACAAATAAGGATTGAAAACATACATGCCATTGAAACTGCCAAAAAGTAATTCGCCGTTTTTTCTCTTAAAGGCAGAGGATTCACTAAAAAGATCACTTTCCCAGCTATCCAGAAAACTATAATTCTCAAATAATGTTTTCTCCGGATTAAATTTCGAAATTCCGTTTTCGGTGCTTATCCAGAGATCATGATTATCATCCTCCAGGATTGCCTGCACCATGTTGCTGATCAGGCCTTCTTCCAGTGTATAGTGCCTGAATGCAAACTTTCCTGTGGTTCTATCCTTTTCGGCCAGATTTATCCCTCCGCCCGATGTGCCGATCCATATCCGTTGTTTGCTATCTTCCAGAATTGCTTTAACAATATTGTTGTTTAAGGAATGTGCGTTGTTTCTGTCAAAATGAAACCATTGGAACGTATTGTTGCCTAAAATGACACTATCGGGGTTGAAGGCTATAATCCCGTTCGAACCTCCAACCCAGATCTGCCCTGAGCTATCCTGCAGCATGCAGCGGACCTGCTTTTGTTTGTTCGATAAAGCCGGAAATGTTGTCGATTGAAAGGTTCCGTTGTTAAATTCACACAAATAGAGTCCGGCACCCAATGTTCCCACCCACATCCTGTCTCTATTGTCGCGGAGCAGGGTGTAAATATTCGTGGCTCCGGCATCGCTGTCATCGGGTAGGAAATAATAATTGAGTTCATCCTTGGAATTCTGTCTTTTGGGAACGATTATCAATCCATTACCTTTGGTACCTATCCACATGTTATCCTGTGCATCCGTCATCATGCAATAGGGAACCCCCTGTTTGAATGAGAATTTGTTTTTTTGTTTGAAGTTTTTGTCGAATACGTACACATCACCATGTTTGGTGCCCACCCATATATCGCCCGTTCGTTCTTCTTCGTAAATGCATCTGATAGTCTTGTGGGCTGCGTTGGATTTATCGGGGTTCGGAAAAAAGAGCTGGTGGTTGTGCTTGGTTAAGTGGATTTTGAGAAGGCCGGTATTTTCAGTGCCAATCCAAACATTCCCGGTGCGGTCTTCCGATACAGACAATAAGTAATCTGTTTTAAGCCCGCTGTTTGTTGATGTGAAATGGCTTATTTCCCCAGATTTTTCAATGGCAAAAAGCCCGTTCCCGTAAGTCGTAATCCAAGTGATCCCTCTGGAGTCACGGCATACATTAAATCTTTCCATGTCGATGAGCCCAAGCACATCTTCCGGTATGAAATGATATTTTTTAAATTGTTTCGTCTCTTTGTTATACTCCCACAAATAGCCGGACTTGTTATAGATCCAGATGTCTTTTTGGTTGTTTTTCAGAGAGTTCGTTTCTTGCATCCTTACTCCTCCAAAAAGCATCTGTGCATCTGTAATTTTCAACGTTTTGGCGTTGAGTAGCAAGGTATACTGTTTGCCGGTAATCAGGATCGTATGTTCATCAAGCGCTACAGGGTTGTTCAGCTTTATATCTTTCCACTTGCCCAAATGGATGGTTGGTAAAAAGACTTTCTGAAGTTTGTCGTAGACCACTATCCCATCATTGTTCGTAAAAAAGAAGATCTTGTCTTTTATTTCTATTACGCTGTGGTAATTGTAGTTTATATTGTTTGTGTTACAGAATTTCGGAACATTGTTTATGATCTGTATAAGTCCTTTGTCGGTGCCGATCCATGTTTGTCCTGAACTATCCTTTAATACAAAAGCAACGACATTCGTTCCTATTCTATTGACATCGTACAAGGTCGGTTCCAATACATTGTCGTCATAATGGACAAAACAGGCACCATGTTCGGTTCCCCATAACCAGACATCACCATCGGGCAGGACTTCGATACTTCTGAAGTTTTTTATCTCACCCTCTCCGGCATAATTTATGAATGACTCTGTTTTCGTATCGTAACAATGCATATAACGGGAAGTGGTCATGACCCATATATGCCCGTTTTTGTCTTCGGTTGTCTGCCTGATGTTGTTTTCATTCAATGAGTTATTGGTAAAGTTGGGATGTAGGGAGATAAATCTGTGCCCATCGTACCTGTTTAGTCCATTGATGGTACTGAACCACATAAATCCAGAACTATCCTGCATGATATACCTGATTGTATTATGGGATAATCCGTCTTTATTGGTTATGCTTTCGATCCTTAATGCATCGAGAGCGGATAAAGTAAAGGTTGGTAAGAAAAGGAGTAATAAAAAACTAGCCTTTCTCATGGGAACAATTATGTGGATATTTCAAAATTATGAAAGAAAAAGGGTTTTACCTCTTTTAACATTGGTTTTCGGAGGTAAGGCGTACGATTATTGGTGTTTTTTGTCAATTATTCAGGTTTTTTGATGTTTTAAAGACCTCCCTGTGGTTTGGCGTGTACGATTCGATGGGTAAAATTGACGGATTATCCAGTACCCTCAATGTTCTTCGTTATAGTTTTGTAATAGAAACAAACAATTTTTAAGAGAGTTGGGGCCTGCATTTTTTTGAACATGGAAATTACAGAAAATCAAGGATTGTTATTTGGTGGTGTGCCTGAGATTTGAGGTAATTACAATGCAGGTTATAAATTTTCCTACCCATTGCATTAACATTAGGCAGTTAGATTCAGATTGATAAATATTTTATCTCATTGTAATATGAACAATACAGGTTGAATTTATTTTTCTTCTTGGTGTCCCCACTTTGGGGCTGGGTATGTTCGTTTGTTTGGATTTGTTCAAGTGGAATCATTTATATTTTTTGATTAAACATGTTTAGTCTATGAAAAACATTCAAAAATGGTGCTTGCTGATAATATTGTTGGTAAGTTGTCCTTTGGCTATTCTGGCTCAGAATAGAACAATCACCGGTACGGTTCGTGATGCATCTGACATAATAGTCGGCGCGTCGGTAGCCGTGAAGGGGAATAATTCAATAGGTACGGTTACCGACCCTAACGGTAACTTTCAACTCTCCATACCAGCTTCTGCCGAGACGCTGGTGGTATCTTTCATCGGCTATGACATTCAGTCGATAGCAATTGGTAACCAAACCCGTTTCGATATCATCCTAAAGGAAACCAATGAGATGCTGGACGAGATCGTGACCATCGGTTACGCCAAAGTGAAACGCAGGGACCTCACGGGTGCGGTTTCTTCAGTTTCGGGCGGAGATCTGACTGCCGTTCCTGCGATGACTGCCGCGCAGGCCCTTCAGGGAAAAGCTGCCGGCGTGAACATTGTCTCAACAAGTGGCGCACCGGGTGCTGGCGTAAATATTACGATCCGTGGCGGTACTTCCATTACCCAGAGTACCAAACCTCTCTACATTGTAGATGGGTTTGAAATGGATAATGCGCTTACCAATATCGACATTAACGATATTGAAAGCATTGAAGTCCTGAAAGACGCTTCTTCTACGGCCATCTACGGAGCTAGGGGATCGAATGGCATCATTTTGATCACGACCAAATCCGGTAAAAAAGGAAAGACGTCGGTGACGTACAACACGTATTTCTCATTCGATAAGCTTTCCAAAAAGCTGGATATGCTTTCCAAAAGCTCGGACTTTGTGAAGTACCAGTACGAAATGGCCGAACTACAAGGTAAAACGACCCAATGGAGCAACGTATTTGACAATAGTTTAGGAATCGATTCCCCCGGTTTCTATACAGGTGTTTATGACCGCATCAATGATCGTTATACCACAAGTGATGCGATTGATTGGCAAGACGAGGTTTTCGGGGGCTATGCCCTGACCCAGAACCATAACGTGAACGTGTCGACAGGAACCGAAAAATCCCAAATTTTGTTGAGCTACAACAATAACGGCCAGGATGGTTTGCTGGCAAACCACAGCATGGACAAGAATACATTCCGTGCGAAGATTAATTCCGAGCTTTATAAAGGTGTACGTTTGGATGTCAATACAATGTTCACCAATACGTCGGTCGATGGTGGCGGTGAGTATTCGGGGATGAAAAAAGTGCTTCTCCAGCCCATTAACGGGGGAACAATGTTTACACGCAACGAATTGCTCAATACACAAACCTATCCTGATTTTTCAGGGTTGGACTCCAGCTACGATACAGAAAACCCGCTAGTGGAGAACGAGGCTTCAACCTCGAACAAACGTTCGCGTTTGTTCACCGTCAATGCCGGCGTAGAGTTCGATTTCCTGAAATATTTTGTGTGGCGTACGGCCGGTAACTACTCATGGACAAACAGTAAATCGACCTCATTTTCGGATGAAAATTCGAAAGCATACCTTACGGATCCTTCCAACACGGGCATCAACGGTAGTATTGGTAACGAAGAATCGTACAGGTACCAGATTACCAACACCCTGAATTTTAATCAAACATTTGCAGAAATACACAAAGTGAATGTGTTGCTGGGCCATGAGGTTACTTACAACGAATCGGAAGAGAACAGCATGAAGCTTAAGCAATTCCCGTATCCAAACTTTGGGTTGGATGACATCACAAACGCGACCGTGTATGAAAAGGAAACAGGGCATTCACACAGTGGGATTGTGTCTGTTTTTGCCCGTGTAAACTACACTTTCAATGAGCGTTATCTGCTGACGGCAACAATACGTGGCGATGGCTCTTCCAAGTTTGCCCAGGGAAACAAATGGGGCATCTTCCCTTCTGTATCGGGAGCATGGCGTGTTTCGGAAGAAAGTTTCTGGCAGAACAGTAACATTGTAAACACGGTCAACAATCTGAAGCTGCGTTTGGGATATGGCGTGACCGGGAACAACGGAATAGGTAGCAACTTATATACCACGACAATCACCCAAACGGACTATCCGGTAAACAATACCGTGGGCAATCCTGCGTATGTGCCAAGTACTACGTTGGGTAACAAAAACTTAAAATGGGAGACCTTGCATGCCACCAATGCCGGCGTGGATATTTCTTTGTTCAATAGTCGTGTCAACCTCACGACCGAGTGGTACAACAACCAAATCAGTGATATGTTGATGGCATCTGTGATTCCTGCATCGACAGGGTATACAAAGCAATATCAGAATGTCGGTAAGATGCGTAACCGGGGCTGGGAGTTCACCCTTAGTACGGTTAACGTACAACGTAAGGATTATCGCTGGACGACTGATCTGAACTTGTCTTTCAATAAATCGAAAGTGATTTCTTTGGAAGAAGAACAAGATAGTAAAACATTCAGTGTGGGTGGTAACCGTTCGGGGACCCTGACTTATTATGCCACCGTCGGTGAGGCCCTGGGTGACATGTATGGTTACAAATACGAAGGAATTTATACCACCGATGATTTTAATACAGATGGGTCCCTGAAAGATGGTGTCGTCAAACCGTCGAGTGGCACGCCCCAGCCCGGTGATATCAAATTTGCGGCCGATAACGAGGCCGGTGACCAGTTTACACGCCAGTACGTTAAAATAGGTAACGGGGCGCCCGATTGCATTGGGGGTATTAATAATACATTTGAATACAAAGGGTTGGATCTGAGTGTGTTCATGAAGTTCAGCATTGGCAACGACATTTACAATGCCACCAAGCACAGCATGAGCCCGTATGCCATGTTCCAAAACGTACCTTCGGAATTTGGTGATAATTACTATCGTTTGATCGATCCTGCGACGGGACAGAAGGCAACCTCGTTGGCACGTATGAAAGAGTTGAATCCGGATGAATCTTCGCGTACATGGAGTTTGAACAATACCAACTCATCCTACATCACTTATCCTTCGTCATATTATGTGGAGGACGGCTCATACTTACGTATCGCACAAGTCACTTTGGGTTATTCATTCCCCAAAAAATGGTTGCAGAAAGTGATGGTATCGAATGCCCGCGTGTATTTTACGGCCAACAACCTGGCCACGATTACCGGCTATTCCGGTTATGATCCGGAAGTTTCGGCGGCCAATGACAACGTCATCACGACCCCTGGCTACGACAGTTCCGCCTATCCGCGTTCAAGAAGCTATGTGGTCGGGCTTAATTTAACTTTCTAATTAAAAGAATTCAGTCATGAAAAGAATATCCATTATACCTTCCGGCAAGAAGAAGATGTTTGTTATATCTTCTGTGGTTGCACTTTCGTTTGCAATGACGTCGTGTGAAGATTGGCTGGACATGCCAGCTTATAACGTATCGGATACCGAGACCGTGTTTACCAACGAAGCAACCGCCGAAATGTATGTGCAAGGTTGCTATCGCGGGTTGATCCATCAGGAAATGTTCTATCAACTGGGTATGGGCGAAACGGTGGTACACTCTTCCGAAGATGGAAGCACGAACAATTCGAAATACAATGTCTGCAACTATTTTTACGATACCACATCGCCTTATACGGTTACGACAATTTTTAAGGAACAGTATCGTATCATTGAGTCTACCAATATTGCCATCAGTCGGTTGGGCAATATGTCCGAAACGGAAAAACGTAATGAGTTGCTGGGCGAGGTATACGCCATCCGCGCTTTTTGCTACTATAACCTGATACGTATTTACGGTGACGTTCCCGCAGTGTGGGAGCCTCTTGAGGAGATGGATCCGGATGATGAGAATACGTTCTATCCCAAACGTTCGCCACGTGATGGGATTTATGACCAAATCATTTCCGATCTGCAGACGGCTGTCGGATACCTGCCCTGGTATTCGGAAAGCGGTTATTCCACTTACGAACGGTTGACCAAGCAGGGAGTATATGCCCTGTTGGCCCGTGTGGCACTTTATGCGGGAGGTTATTCCTTGCGTTGGGACCTGGAAACCAATAGTGCGTCGACCTTAGAAATGGCACGTCGCAGTGACGATGCCCGTGTCAGCGAACTTTATAAGATTGCCAGCGATGCTTGTGAGGCGGTCATTTCCAGGAATGAGAACTCTTTGGTTCAGGCAAAGAGCAGCATGAGCGGGTTCCAGGCTTTGTGGTATAATTTCTGTCAGCGCAACTTTGCGGAGACTTCGCCCGAAATATTGTGGGAATTGGCACAGTACGGCGAGAATACCAACTCTAGCTTTGGCGTATACGCACATCCGGGTTCGCGCGGAGGGGTATTTGGCTCGCGTAAAGCCATGCAGTTCATGCTGCCGACCTATTATTTGTCTTTCGATGAAAATGATACTCGTCGTGATGTATCGTGTACGGCTTACAGTATCTATTTCCTAAATAAAGGAGCTTCGGATGATACATGGGTGGATGTGGGGACCACTTATTCGTGCATCATGCCCGGTAAATTCCGCATTTCGTGGTGTATCGAACCACAAGCCGCCGACCAACGTAACCTTAACATCCCTGTATTACGTTATGCAGATGTCTTGTTGATGTACGCCGAAGCCCAAAATTACCTGAACAACGGTCCGACACAGGCCGCTAAGGATGCCTTGAAAGACGTGAGGGATCGTGCAGGTATCGGTTCTATGTCCATTCCTGCAGGGCAGGATGAATTTGAAGATGCCATTGTTCAGGAACGCAAATGGGAGTTTGCCAACGAATTCAATCTCCGTACCGATCTAATCCGTATGAACCGTTTGGCTAAAGAAGTGGCCGCGACCAAACAAGCAATGAAAGATCTTTCGGATCGCACGGGCAACTATGCCGGTGCGCCGGCTTATCGTCTCTACAAATACCAAAAAGATGCACAAGCCTATGGGGATAAATTCCTTGCCATTGACTACATCGATCTGACGGATCCTTCCGAAATTGCATTGGTTCAGGACGTTCCTACCAGTTCTGCAAATTATGCCGCGTTTCAGGGAACTTTGGCCGGAATTGTAGAGGCACATGGCATTACCGTGGAAACTACCGATAAATGGTATCCAGTCAATATGTTTCAGGCTTATACCAGCACATACAATGGGAATGCACGTAAAGCAGTCGGTTTTACCAACGGGTTTAATGCATTGCAAATTGGCAACATCATTTACACAAAACCGACAGGTTCGTCCGAAAACGGAGGACAATATCCTAACTGGATCGAAGCTCCTGACGGTAGTGACGGGATTTATTATGGTTTCAAAGAAAACTGTGTGGAACTGCTTCCGTTCGCGGCCAAATCTGCAGGTCACCCGATGATTGACAACCCGAACCTGACACAACATCCGGGTTATGCCCAATGAGATGTTGCGCGGTTTGACGGACAGGATGAATGCGAACCGTTAATTATCCGTGTTTCCAATATTGGATACGGCACAGGATGATGGTGCCACTGAAAGAAAAGAGAGAGTTAATAAGTAGATAATGAAAAAGGAGAAGGGTTGTTCTCTTGCGGGAGGGCAACCCTTTTTGAAATATTGAATTGAGTCAGGTTCGAAGGAAAGTGCCAAAGAAGAGTACAAAAGTGCAAAAGGAGGAGAGCAGGAATAGCGGACCTCCCCCGGCCCCTCCGAAGGAGGGGTGAGGTGACGTACAGTGCGTCTTCTGGTTCCCCTCCTGTGGAGGGGTTAGAGGAGGTCATTCCCATAAGAGTGCCTGAGCTCCTCCGGAGGGGCCGGGGGAGGTTAGATCAATTAAGAGTGATAAGCCGATCGTTTACCGATCTGGTGGAAACAACCGCTATGTAGCTGACTTTTATTATAGGTCGCGATGCACCTGATTCAATTGAAATACAGGTATCGGGAATCATCATCTGGTTTGCAAAGAAATTATTATTCAATGTTTTAGCTAAACATGATAAAATGAAGAAGCAGTCCTTTATAGCTATAGCCACATTTGTTTTTTTCTCATGGTTGGTCATTGCTTGTGGCAAACAAAAAAACGGGAAAATAGACCGCTATGCCTTGGTCGAGAGAAACAATCCCAAAATAACAGAATTTGAAGAGCTATCGTCTTTGTCTGTGGGGAACGGCAACTTTGCCTGCACGGTAGATGCGACGGGTTTGCAGACGTTCCCCGAACTTTACTCAGCGGGCGTTCCCCTGGGGACACAATCACAGTGGGGATGGCATAGTTTTCCCAACGGACAAAATTTTAAGCCGGAAGAGACGCTGAAGAACTACGATTTCAGGGGATGGGACGAGCCCTACGCGGTTCAGTTCAACGAACCGGGCAGGCAACAAGATGCGGCCAACTACTTCCGGGTCAACCCGCACCGGTTGCATCTGGGGTATGTCGGATTGGAATTGACCAATGGGAATGGGGAAAAAATAAAGGCCGGAGACATCAGGAACATAAACCAAACCCTTGATTTATGGAATGGGGCGGTGGTTAGCAAATACGATGTTGAAAACGATTCGGTACTGGTCAAAACGGCCGTTCACCCCAATCATGACCAATTGGCGGTGACCCTGGGTTCTGCCCTGATCGGAAAGAAACAGATGGGGATCAATTTCCGCTTTCCCTATCCGACAGGCAACCATGTGGATGATGCGACCGATTGGACTGCCCCGCAAAAACACAAAACGGAAATCGTGTCGCAAAACGACAGTTCTTTCGTCCTGAAAAGAACATTGGATTCGACGGTGTACTACGTGTCCGTCAAATACCAGGGCAAAGCCGTATTGTCCGAAAAAGAAGCCCATTATTTTATTTTAAGACCCGTGGGCGATACATTTTCGTTGATCTGCGAGTTTACCGATAAAGCCCCTGCCGGTTTAAACAACGCCCCGCAGGAAGCCTTTGGTGCTTCTTCCCGGTACTGGACGGCCTTTTGGGAAAAAGGCGGTGCAGTCGATTTTCCAACTGCACCGATGAAAGGGCTAGAGAGCTGGAACGCAGGGTTGTCCTGTCCCAATACCTGATGGCCATCCAATCGGCGGGAACCTATCCTCCGCAGGAAACCGGTCTGACTTACAACAGTTGGTTCGGGAAGTTCCATCTGGAGATGATTTGGTGGCATGCCGCCCATTTTGCCCTTTGGAACAGGACCGACTTGCTGGAGCGTAGCATGGATTGGTATGCAACTGCCTATCCCGTTGCGAAGCAGATAGCCGAAAGGCAGGGATTCAAAGGCGCCCGCTGGATGAAGATGACCGACCCCTCGGGGACGGAGGCCCCCTCGAAAGTCGGCTCGTTCCTGATCTGGCAGCAACCCCATTTCATTTATCTGGCCGAACTTGTTTACCGGAACAACCCTTCGGACGAAGTGCTCAAAAAATATGGGCACCTGGTGAACGAAACGGCCGAATTCATGGCGTCGTTCGTGACATACGACCAGTTGGAAGGACGTTACATATTGAAAGGGATCATACCCGCCCAGGAATCGTTAAGGGCTTCGGAGACCATCAACCCGCCGTTCGAGCTGTCCTATTGGCATTATGCAATGTCGGTGGCACAGTTGTGGCGCGAACGCGCCGGTGAGAAACGCAAGCCCCAATGGGACGAACTGATCGATAAACTTTCTCCCCTGACCGCGCTGGACGGTTTATACCTGGCATCGGAAGATGCGGTAGATACTTACAAGGATATCCGTTTCACGTCCGATCACCCGGCAGTGTTGGGGGCGTTGGGAATATTGCCCCGGTGCAAGCTGGTACGTCCCGATTACATGAAAAACACATTGGATTGGATTTACGACAATTGGAACTGGGGCAAAACATGGGGATGGGACTACCCGATGACGGCCATGAGCGCGGCCCGTTTGGGCGAGCCCGAAAAAGCCGTAGGCTCCCTTTTGATGGAGAAACGCACCAATACCTATTTGGTCAACGGCCATAATTACCAGGACTCAAGGTTGCGGGTTTACCTGCCTGGCAACGGAGGGTTGTTGACCGCCGTGGCCATGATGTGCGCAGGTTGGGACGGCAACGAAGTGAAAAACCCCGGCTTCCCCAAAGACGGCAAATGGAACGTGGCGTGGGAAGGCTTAAAACCAATGCCGTAACGGGCAGGGCATGTCCGCTGTGCCTGGCGCGCATATGCATTGGCACGGCACGGGATCTCGTTAATACTTAAAAATTACTGCATATGAAGCATTATTTCGTGTCGATATGTCTATCGGTAGCCTGTCTGCAAATGGCCAGCGCCCAAAAAACGGGCATCCTTTTCGCAGATTCCGAGATGAGACGTTTCCCGGAGGCATGGCAACTGGACCATGGGAAGCGGTTGTATTTCGGTTATGCGCAGGGACTGGGCTGCCAGGCCATGCTGGAAGTGTGGAAAAAGACCCACGACCACAAATACCTTGATTACGTTGTCCAGTGGGCCGATACGATTATCAACGACGAGGGTGAGATACATCTCTACAAAGTCGAAACCTACAACATCGATTACATCAACCCCGGGAAAATATTGTTCGACGTGTACGAACAAACGGGCGACAGGAAATACAAACTTGCGATGGACCGGCTTGCCGCCCAGATGAAAATGCATCCCCGCACGCTGGAGGGAGCCTTTTGGCACAAACTGATTTACCAGCACCAGATATGGCTCGACGGCTTATACATGGGAGCTCCGTTCCTGGCCCGGTACGCCGTTGCATTCGATCAGCCCGGGCTGATGGACGATGTCGTCAACCAGTTCCTGGTTTGTGCAAAACATACCTATGATGCCAAAACAGGCTTGTATTATCATGCCTGGGACGAAAGCAAAACCCAGCGCTGGGCGGACAAGCAAACGGGCCAGTCACCTAACTTCTGGGGGCGCAGCATCGGCTGGTGGTTTATGGCTTTGGTCGACGTGCTGGACTTTGTGCCCCTGGACCATCCCCAACGGGGCGAATTGATCGGGATGATCAGCGGTTTGGCCGAAACACTTCCCAGATACCAGGACAAGACGGGGCTTTGGTACCAGGTGGTGGACAAGGGCAATACAGGGGGCAACTATCTCGAAGCATCGGTGTCGTCCATGTTCATGTACTCCTATGCCAAGGCCGTCAACAAAGGGTATATCGACAAGAAATACCGGAAGGTCGCCGAAAAAGCCTATAACGGGCTAATGGACACGCTCATCGTGAAAAACGGAGATGGGACATTGACGCTGACCAAATGCTGTGCCGTAGCCGGATTGGGTGGGAATCCCTATCGCGACGGAAGCTTTGGGTATTATGTCGGCGAGAAAATACGCGACAACGATTCCAAGGCCACAGGACCCTTTATCATGGGATGTCTTGAGTTGGGCAAATAGTGTTTGGGATAACTATAAATTTTAAAGATGATGAAGGGAAAGAATCCGTTGTTCACGGTTGCATGTCTGGCACTGATGGGAGTTGCGCTTTCGTGCGGCCACATCCAAACGGGAGACCGGTACGCCTATCTCTACCGGGATCTGCCTTTCGGGATGCCCGTCCTTTCGCCCCCTGAATTTCCGGATAACCAGGTATCCGTAAAAGATTTCGGGGGAATCGGGGATGGCACAGAACTGAACACAGAGGCTTTTGCGAAAGCCGTTGACGCACTTTCGCAAAAAGGGGGAGGACGCCTGGTAGTGCCTTCGGGCGTTTGGTTGACCGGGCCCATTGAGTTAAAAAGCAACATTGATCTTCATTTGGAGAACAAGGCCATCATCCTGTTTTCTCCCGATAAAGATCTGTACCCGTTGGTCGAAACATCGTTTGAAGGATTGGATACCCGCCGGTGCCAGTCGCCGGTTTCGGGAAAAGATCTCGAGAACGTGGCCATCACCGGTAGCGGTGCCATCGATGGGAACGGCCACTATTGGAGGCCTTTGAAAAAACAAAAGGTCAACGAGGGCCTATGGAAACGGGCCACGTCGCAAGGAGGCGCGTTCAAGCGTGACGACTACTGGATGCCTTCGGCCCAATACCTGCACGGCGATACCATCAGCGACATGAACGTGCCCCGCCATCTGCAAACAGATGAGGAGTGGGCTTCGGTAAGGGACTTTTTGCGTCCCGTGATGATAAGCCTGCAAAATTGTACGAATGTTTACCTGCAGGGAGTGATCTTCCAAAACTCCCCCGCATGGAACATACACCCGCTCATGTGCGAGAACGTCATCATCGATGGCATACAGGTCCGCAACCCGTCGTATGCCCAAAACGGGGACGGGCTGGACCTGGAATCCTGCAGGAACGTCATTGTGGTAAACTCCACGTTTGACGTGGGCGATGACGGGATCTGCATCAAGTCGGGCAAGGACGAAGACGGCAGGAAACGGAACCGTCCCTGCGAAAATATCATCGTCGATAACTGCACGGTTTTTAAAGGACACGGAGGCTTTGTCGTGGGCAGCGAAATGTCGGGCGGGGTACGCAACATATCCGTATCCAATTGCCAGTTCCTGGGCACGGATGTCGGATTGCGCTTCAAAAGCCGCCGCGGGCGCGGAGGGATCGTGGAGAACATCCACATCACCAACATCGGCATGTTCGAGATAGCCACCGAACCCATCCACTTCAATCTCTATTACGGGGGGAAGTCGGCCGTGGAAGCACTTGACGACGATACCACGCAGGTAGAGGACTTGGCGCCGGTCGACGAGACGACCCCTGTTTTCAGGGACATCTATATCAAAGACGTCACGTGCAGCAATGCACGCAGGGCAATGTATTTTTATGGATTGCCGGAGTACCACATCACGAACATCAACATTGAAAACCTGACGGTGCATTCGAAACTGGGCGCCGAATTGATCGAATCCGACAAGATCAGCCTGAAAAACGTACAGATTTACCCGGAATCGGAACCGGCCATATTTTTACGCAACGTAAAAAACGTGACGGTCGAAGGGTTTGAAGCAGACGCCAATCTGAGGACCATCTTTGAAGTGGCCGGAAAGAAGACTGAAAATGTGCGGATATCGTCGGCTTACGATACCGGTAAGCTAAAAGTGGCACCCGGTACCAAACCCGATGCGGTGGTTTATAAAAACATCCAAGAGTAGGGACGGGGACCACCAGATTGCCGGCCGGCCATGCAAAGGAGCACGGCTAAAAGGCATGGGGTTTCGCGTGACCGGTTAATGACAGATTATTTAGACAAATGAATTCTATGTGGATTGAACAAATGATGACGCGGCGAAAACCTGCAATATTGTCCCTGTGGTTGATGTTATCCGCAGGAAACCTGTTTGCCCAGGCAACGGAAAAACCAGAAAAGCTGTCGGCAACCATTGCCGACAGCATTATTGCCGAAACCCCTTACACGTTTGTTGACAAAGCAAACAACAAAACATACCATAACCTGAAAGGGGCGCCCTTTACCATGGGCATGAAGGTATCCAGCCAGTACAACGACTGGCATTATACCAACGGCGTGCTCAGCATTGCTTTACTTGAACTGGCCGACCTCACCGGAAACAAAAAGTACGAAGAATATGTCCTCCGGAACATGAACTTCGTGTTCAACGAAGGCAACCTGGCATACTTTGAAAAACAGTACAACCAAGCCCTTGCCGAAGGCGGTTGGCGTGCCGTTCGCCCATTGAGCTGGCACATGGTTTTCCGTCACAAGCGGCTGGATGACAACGGCCCGATGGGGGCCGGCCTGATCGACTTGCACATGCGCAAACCCGACAAAGCCTTCCTGGATTACATCAATACCACCGCAGAACACCTGATGCATGCCGAACCGCGTTTGGACGACGGCACCATTGCGCGCATCTGGCCTCACGAAAACACCATTTGGGCCGACGATCTTTTCATGGGGGTTTCCTTCCTTGCACGCATGGGCAAGATGACGGGAGATGTGAAATATTTTGACGATGCTGCCGACCAGGTATTGAATTACCATAAATACCTCTGGCATCCGGGCAAGGAAATATATTACCATTGCTACCATACCGATGTGAAAGAACACGGGGTCGCGCACTGGTCGCGCGCCAACGGCTGGATGTTGATGGCCCAGGCCGACCTGCTTACCATGTTGCCTGCCGGACACCCCAAAAGGGCCGACTTGCTCGAAAACTTCAACCGCCAGGTCATCGGCGTATTGCAGTATCAGGGCAAGAACGGGTTGTGGTACCAATTGCTGGATAAAACCGATTCCTACGAAGAAATCACCGGTACCGCCATGTTCGTGTTCGCCATCGCCAGGGGCGTACGCATGGGGTGGATCAACAAAGACTATGTTTATGCCGCTTTCGAAGGGCTGAAGGGAATGATGGCCAAGATGACCGATACGGGCGATGTCACCGCCATTTGTGTCGGCACGGGAATCATGCCCTCCTTGTCCTTCTACTACAACCGTCCCACGCAGAAAAATGCGCCCATGGGCGAAGGGCCCGTGCTGCGTGCGTTGGTCGAAATGGCTTATGCACAGAAATACACGGAAATATCGGCAGATGCCCAGTACGATAAGATCCGGGTAACGAAATAACCGGTTTCGCCTTAAAAGAAAAGCCCCCGTGGAGCAATTGCTCCACGGGGGCTTTTCTTTTGGAGGAAATAATGTTTCCTTACGGTTATAAAAAAATGGCCTTGTCGTTAAACCATCGTTTGGTTCGCCCGTGCAGGCAAAGGCCTTTCCCGTCTCCGTCTGAAAAAGGGTACCGCCACGTCCGGTACGGCTTCAGGTCCCCTTTTAGGGACAATGGGAGACTGCTCCTTATTATTATCAATCCTTTAAACCTTTGAACGTTATGGCAACAGAAGAAACGAACAGTATCATTGTGGAATTGCACGATTTGCCCATTACCGGGCGGAAAGATGACCGTTGCGGACGGGTCGTGGCCACCAAGTCATTAAAAATAGACGACATTGTGGCGATAGCCGTTAACCGGCGTACCGACCTGAACGCCGTCACCCTCAAATCGTCGTTCGAAATATTGCGCGACATTGCTTCCGAACAGGTGGCCAGCGGGGCCTCGGTAGAGTTCGGGCTGGGCTACTACGGCCTTGGCGTCACCGGCGTGTTCATCGGCGACAACGCCCAGTGGGACAGCACCAGGCACAGCCTGCACGTCAAAACGGTCCCGACCCGGGCCCTGCGCAACCTCGTCCGTAAAGTGTCGGTGAACGTGCGCGGCATGGCCTCCACGGGCACCTTTATCAATTCCGTGACCGACGTGGCCTCGGGCAAAGAGAATTCCATCCTTACGCCCGGTGGGGCCGTTAACGTGTCGGGGACCAAGATCAAGGTTATAGGAGACAACGGGGCCAACGGCATTCACCTGACCAACCAGGCCGACGGGAGCGTGACGACGATCCCCGCCAACTCGATTGCGGTGAATGCCTCGTCAAAGATCACCTTTATCGTTCCGCTTACCTTGCCCGGGGGCAATTACAAGTTGGGCATCACCACACAGTTTTCGAACCAGCGCGTGCCCCTGAAAGAACCGCGGACCTACGTGCTCGACTACCTGCTTTCCGTTTAGCAGTGTGACGCTTCAACACCAAAAAACAACGCCCTGTTGCATTAAATACATTAATGGTCTATACCATGGCTGACAAATAATCTGTTACAAGGCTAACAAGCCATATGTGACGAAGCTAACAGATAATCCTTTCCGAGGCTAATAGATGATCTGTTACGAGGCTAACAGATAATATGTTCCCAGACTAACAGACAATTTGTTCCCAGGCAGATGGATTGTCAATGGCATGGCAACGGACAATCCCCTCCGCACGAATAACCTCTCGCGGTGACGAAAAGGGGAGAAACCCCAAGGCCCTTACGGAATTGCAAGGGCCCGGCGCGCAGCCCCTGTTTAAAACTTCAACAAACCCCATCGTTTTGCCCTCCAAATGATTATTGATTCCAAGGCTCCGTTTGAAGATGAAAAAGACCATGTAATTGAAATAGATTCTTTGGGCCCTGGCAAATCGGTTTCTTTGTTTGCTTTAAAAAACCATGTGAATTAATGGTTAAGAAAAAGTTGTTTTATTATGAATCCGATCGGTGTATGAACAAAAAGACCTCCGTTTTATTCTTTTTCGTGCTCGTGACGGTTGGCCGCTTGTTTGGCCAGGAAACCGATTTTGGGATATGGACCGACATCGGTATCGAGAAAAAGCTTGGTAAATGGGCACTTGAAAGCAATGCCCAGCTTCGTCTGCAAGATGATGCAAGCACGGTAGGGCGTGTCAGCATGGACATTGGTGCGTCGTACCGCATTATCAAACCCGTTTCGGTGGGAGTGGCATACGAGTACATGTCCTTCTACGACTCGAAATACGACGATTACCAGCCCCGGCAGCGGTACATTGCCTATGTACGCGGAAAACAAAAAATCGGGAATTTCACCTTTTCGTTGCGCGAACGTTTTCAACGCACCATAAAAGATGAGAGCAACCGTCTCCTCTCTTCCGGAAAATACGACACCTACAAAATCAATCCGGAATGGACCTGGCGGAACCGTTTGGGCGTGGGTTACAATATTCCCGGTTTGTCCGTCCGCCCGTCGTTGACGTTCGAGACATTTTACCAGCTCAACAATCCCGACGGCAACCGGTTCGATAAATTAAGGTACATGTTGTCGTTGGAATATGCATTGACGAAGAAACATTCGCTGGAAGTGTTCGGGTTGATGGATCGTGAAATCAACGTCAAATCCCCCTTGACCAGATATGTGACCGGTTGTGGGTATCAATTCTCGTTTTAGGGATGTAAAATATAAGACATGAGATGTAAGACACTTTTTGTCTTGATACTTAGTACTTGATCCCTGATACTTAATACCATAACAGCCCCATTTTCATCTTTAAACCCCTCAACTCCACAATAAACTAAACATGATCCAATGAAAAAATACCTGTTAACCTCCATATTGGCCCTGAGCTTGACAATGTTTTGGGCGTGCGAAAAAGATTACATAAAGTCAGATTCGGATGGTACCGAAGAGAGCGGCTCGGACGACGACGATGGGTCCGATGGCAACGACAGCTCGGTAAACGAACAGGAAAGCGATTACGTGTGGGATGCAGGCAGCGTGGTGAACATTACCCTGAGCGGTAGCTCCATATCGGCCGATGGGGAAGGGGTCGACATTTCGGGCTCCGTGGCCACCATTACGGCGGCAGGCAATTACAAGGTGGCAGGGACGCTTTCCAACGGCCAGCTCATCGTTAACACCGAGGACGAGGGCATCATCCGCATCATTTTGAACGGGGCGAACATTACCTGCTCGTCCAGCGCGCCCATGTACGTCAAAAAGGCCGAAAAAGTGGTGTTCGTGCTCAATTCGGGCACGCAAAACTATTTGACCGACGGAAGCACCTATCAAAATGTGGTGGACAACGAACCCAATGCCGCGCTGTTCAGCAAGTGCGACATTGCATTCTCCGGCGAAGGGGCCTTGACCGTCAAGGCCAGTTACGCCGATGGCATTGCCACCAAAGACGGGCTGGTCATTAAAAGCGGCAATATCACGGTCAATGCGGCCGATGACGGCATTCGGGGAAAAGACTACTTCATCGTGCACGACGGGACCCTCAACGTCACCGCGGCAGGCAAAGGGTTGAAATCGGACAACGAAAACGGTGCGGGATACGGCTATATCCGGATTGAAACATGTACGGCAGCCATCACTTCTACGGGAGATGCCATTTCGGCCAAAACCGATATCACGGTCACAAGCGGGACATTTACCGTTGTTGCGTCCGACGATGGGATCATTGCCGACGGGAACGTCACCATCCACGGAGGGGCTTTCACCGTCACGACATCCAACAGCAAGGGAATGGGCATAAAAGCCGGCGGTTCGGTCACTGTTAACGATTGTGACCGGTTGAACGTTACCGTGTCGGGAACCGGCTCAAAGGCCATTAAAGCCGCTGGCAACGTGACGGTAGCCGGGGGGACCATCTCTTTGAAAACGACAGGTGCCGCGTTTTACGATACGGATGACAGCGACATCAGCTCACCTGCCGGCATTAATTGCGACGGCAATTTCCTGATGGAAGGCGGAAGCCTTACCCTCACCAGTAGCGGCAATGGCGGAAAAGGTATCAGCGCGGACGGTACATTGGTCATCAACGACGGTACGCTGACGGCCACGACCACGGGCGGACAGTTTAAATACGGCAGCGACGATACGGCCGCAAAAGCGTTGAAAAGCACCGGGAACCTGACCATCAACGGCGGGACCGTTACCGTGAAAACGTCGGGTACAGAAGCCGAAGGCATCGAAAGCAAGGCCACATTGACCATCAACGGCGGAACCGTCGAAGTAAATGCTTACGATGACTGCATTAACGCCAAAACGAACATCACCATCAACGGCGGTAATATTTATTGTTACAGCACCACCAACGACGGAATCGACTCCAACGGGACGATGACCATTACGGGAGGGGTGATCGTATCGTCGGGGAGTACCTCTCCGGAAGAAGGTTTTGATTGCGACAACAACACCTTTAAGATTACGGGCGGAACGCTGGTCGGGATAGGAGGTGCCACCAGCACGCCGACATCCTCGGTAACCACCCAGCGCTGCGTGGTCTACGGCGGTTCGGGCACGGCCGACCAGCTGATCAATATACAGTCGGGCGGGACATCCATACTGACCTTTAAAATACCCCGTACCTATTCACAGATGACACTGTTGTTCAGCAGCAGCAGTTTAAGCAGTGGCACGGCTTACACGATCTATAAAGGGGGCAGTGTTTCCGGGGGGACAAATTTCCACGGGCTCTATTTCGATGCCACCTACACTGCGGGAACATCAGCTTCCACGTTTACATCAAGCTCGATGGTCACCACGGTAGGGACCTCGTCCACGGGTGGCGGCGGCCGTCCCTGAGATTGTTTTGAAAATTCACGGGCAATCCCTTGTATTTTCAAAAGCAATTCTTTAGGTTTGCCATTCTTGAAAAAACAACAATGAAACAATTCGTTCACATTCTTCTGTCAGTGGTCAGTGTGGTGGTCGTCAACCGAACCGTCCGGCAGGCTATTGTGGAATAATTTACGAATGAACATATTCTTTAGCCCTGCCGGATACGTCCGGCAGGGCTTTTTCTTTTGTATAAAAGCAACCAACCGTTCAAAAATGAAGCTTCGATTTGCATCTGTTGCCGTGGTGGTCCTCGTGGTGGTCTTTCCACCCCCGCAGGGATAGCCGTTGCTATTGGCAAATTTATAAAGCCCCCGCGGACACTGGTCTTCAGGGGCTTTTCCTGTACGGGACATAACAATGGATCATTTAAAATAATTGAATCAGGCACTTCACAGATATTCCCATGAAAAGATTCCCGATTTTTTTCTTCGGTTCAACCTTCCCTAACCCCTCCAAAGTAGGGGAACCGGAAAGCACACTGTACGTGATGGCACCCCTCCTGTGGAGGGGCCGGGGGAGGTTCACCTTCGAAACGGAAAGAATCAAGCACCGTGCGCATTTTAGATCCAGTTCAATGGCAAGGCATCTGACCTCCCCTAACCCCTCCACAGGAGGGGAACCAGAAGACGCACTGTACGTCACATCACCCCTCCTTCGGAAGGGCCGGGGGAGGTCCGCTATTCCTGCTCTCCTCCTTTTGCACTTTTGCACTTTTCTCAGGCACTCAGGCACTCTGGCACTTTCTTCGATATCGGCCCTGCGCCTAATTCAATAAAATAATTTAATGATGGAAAAACTTAATGGTGCTCAGGTATTGGTGGACCGTTTGCAGATGCACGGCATCCGCACCGTCTTTGGTATTCCCGGCGGTAACATTCTCCCGTTTTACGACGCGCTGTACCGGTCAACCGTTCGGCACATCTTGGCCAAACACGAGCAAGGGGCCGCGTTTATGGCCCAAGGCATGGCAAGGATTACCGGCAGGCCCGCCGTGTGCGTGGCCACTTCAGGGCCCGGGGCCACCAATTTGGTCACGGCCCTGGCCGACGCACAATTTGATAGTGTGCCCCTGGTGGCAATTACGGGACAAGTCCCGCGATCGCTTAAAGGAACCGAGGCTTTTCAGGAAGTCGATATGGTCAGGCTTACCCGGGGAATTACCAAACGGACTTTTTATGTCGACGGGGTGGATCAGCTGGTCCCCACGGTCGACCTGGCTTTTCAGCTTGCAGCATCGGGCAGGCCGGGACCTGTCGTGATCGATGTCCCCAAGGATGTGCAACAGGCTGCGTACAGTTGCCGGAGGATTGCACCTTTGGACGAGGTGCCGGTGGAATGTGACCTGAACAGTTTCCGGATCCGGGAATTTTGCCGGATGGTGCATCAGGCAGCCAGGCCGGTGATTATAGCCGGCCATGGCGTTGCTTTATCCGGGGCTGAACCTGAGTTACGCCAGTTGTCGGAAATACGGCGGATACCAGTGGTGACGACATTGCACGGTATCGGCTGTCTGGAACCTGACCACCCGCTTTACTTGGGAATGGCGGGAATGCACGGATTGCCATTGGCCAACCATACGCTCAATTCGGCCGATCTGGTGATTGCGCTGGGCATCCGCTTCGACGACAGGCTTACCGGAAATATTGGCATTTTTTGTCCCAATGCACAATTTATCCACATCGACATTGATGCAGCACAGCTTAACCGCTTGAAACAGGTGGAACTGCCCATTTGCGGTGATTTGAAAATGGTGTTGCAGGCCATTACCCCATTGTTACAGTCCGGGCAGGTCCCTGTTACAGGTGGTGGACTTGGGAAAATGGCATATTCCCCGTCTGATTTCCCTGGCCATTTCATCCGGACGTTGGCGCAATGCTTGCCGGACGATGCGGTGGTCACGACCGATGTAGGCCAGCACCAAATGTGGGTAGCCCAGTGGTTTCCGTTCAAACAACCGGGATGTTTCCTTACTTCGGGCGGACAAGGAACCATGGGCTTTGGGCTTCCTGCGGCCATTGGGGCGGCGGTGGCCATGCCTCGGCGTAAAGTGGTCTACATTGCCGGTGACGGATCGCTGCTGATGAATCTTCAGGAAATGGCCACGCTGGGCGAATTGGGGGCCAATGTCACCATCGTGGTGCTCAACAACGGCGGGTTGGGGATGGTACGGCAGCAACAGGAACTGTTCTATGACAACCGTTTGTCGGCTTCACAATTGTCTAAGCCCATCCGTTTTGATGCCGTGGCGGCAGCCTTTGGCATCCGTTCGGCACATATAAAGCTGGCCGATACGGCCCGGCTACCCGGTCTGCTGGATGGAAGCGGTCCGTTGGTAATTGACGTGGATACCCATGCCGGACACATGGTTTGGCCCATGGTGGTGCCCGGCCATAGTGTGGACAGGATAATGGGGGCCGGGAAGGTGGATATCTAAGTGCCAAAGTGCAGGAGTGCCAAAGTGCCAAAGAGTAAGAGAGTGCCAAAGTGCCAAAGAGTAAGAGAGGGTATTGGGTTGGTGTCTTCAACAGGCTGACAGATTCTTTTCCAAACCCCAAATTCAAAAACACATTAACATCTGAATTTATGTATGTCCAACTTTTATCCGAAAGAATCAAAAACGTGCCGCGGTCGTTTATCCGCGAGATCCTGAAAACGACTATTTCGCCCGATGTGATTTCATTTGCGGGCGGACTGCCCAATGGCGGCCTGTTTCCTGTGGAAGCGTTCCGCCGGGCGGCCGATAAAGCTATTCGACGACATGGGGCATCCATATTCCAGTACAGCAACAGTGAAGGTTACTTGCCGTTACGCCAGTTCATCTGCCAACAATATTCAGAGAACGATGGGATGACGGTTGATCCGGCAAATGTGTTGATCACCAATGGATCGCAACAGGGATTGGATCTTTTGGCAAAAGTACTCATTAACCCCGGTGATGGGGTGCTGATCGAAGAGCCTGGTTATCTGGGCGCTATCCAATCGTTGGCAGTGATGGGCGCCTCGTTTGTACCCGTGCCGTTGGAGGCCGACGGGGCCAACCGCAATGAGTTTGAAAGGCAACTTGCCACCCATCGCCCCAAGTTGTTTTACACGGTGCCTGCTTACCAGAATCCGTCGGGCGTGTGCTATTCCGATGAAGCGATCGCAGGATTGTCGTCGTTGATAAAAGGAAAAAACATGCTGGTGGTTGAAGATACACCTTACCGTCAGATTACATTTGGTGGCGACAAACCATCCTCGTTTCACCGTTATCTACCTGATCAGACCGTGCTGCTGGGCTCATTTTCCAAAACCACGGTACCCGGTTTCAGGCTGGGATGGATGGTGGCCCCTGACTGGTTGATGGATCGCCTGGTTGTGGCCAAGCAGGCCAGCGACCTCCACACCGATATATTTAGCCAAATGGTATTGCACCAATACCTGATGGACGAGGATTATCGCGGACACATTGCCGTCATTTGCAACGCATATGGTAGCCAGAGCCGTGCCATGGCCGTTGCCATCAAGCAGTTTTTCCCTGTTGGGGCCAGTTACGTGGTTCCTCAGGGCGGCATGTTTTTTTGGTTGTCCTTGCCCGATGACAAGTCGTCGATGGACCTGTTCAATGCCGCCATTGCGCAAAAAGTAGCCTTTGTGCCCGGCGTTCCTTTTTACACCGACGGCCGTCGGGACTGTTCCACGCTCCGTCTCAATTTTACCTGTTCTGACGAAGAAACCATCTTTGAAGGAATAAAGCGGTTGGGGAGGCTGTTGTAAAAATTGTCAGCTGCCGGCCATGCACGCGATTACGAATGGCCGGCAGCTGACCGTTTCTCAATGTGGCTTTTTATGTTCTTGGGCATCCCTGGCCTTTTCAAGGTATTGCTCTTTGGTCAGCACGTCCACCTTATAATCCAGCTTTTCGATGCTCTTCACGATCTTTTCCTGCGAATTACTGCCCGTCTTGAATTTCACGTACACGGTGCCCGATTCAAAAGAACAAGCCAGATCCTTTATGCCCCTTTCGAATTTCAGGTGTTCGGACAACTTGCTTTCGCACGAATGGCAATCCATGTTCACCCCCAGATAGATTTCGGTAAGACCGGTTCCTTTTTCCGCTTTTTGTGCCGAAAGGCCAATGCAGGACAGCAAGGCCATCATTGTGATCAAAAAAAATGTTTTCATGGTATGTATGAGTTTTAGTTCGTTTTGCCTTTCCGTTTCCGGGTTGGCTTGTCTATATGATCTATAATGGAAATTACTTCTTGTTCAATGCATACCGCATCCCGATGTAAAACATACGTCCCATTACGGGTGCCCATACCCGCGTGGCGTCGAAATAGCTGCCGTAAGGGTTGCCTGCATCCACGACGGGATGCGATTGGGTGTAGTCGGTGACATTTTCGCAACCTGCGTATACACTGCCGTGTCTGAAGAAACGGGTCACCTGTGCGTTAACGATCTGGTAGGCATCAAAACGACCGGGCACTTGGTATCCCTCCGGTGTATCGGGGATTTGCGGCACGCGTCCGTCACCTACAAAATGGGTGTTAACGTCGAAAGTCCATTTCTTCAACCGGTCACTGTAATTGAGCGTAAACAGGCCTTTGTAGCGGTTGTTCATGGCTTTGTCGAGCAGCTGCCCGCCAATGGTCTGCTTCACGTCGTTGAAGCGCATGGCGGCAGTTATGTCGAGGCGCGGCAAAAGCTCAAACCGTACATCTATCTGGTAACTGTTGGCATACGATTTTCCGTCCAGTTCCCTCACCCAAATCTGTTGGGCATCGGTTTCCATATCGGTCACCATCTGGTTGAGAAAGTCGGTACGGAAATATTCCATGTTCACTTCCAGTTCTTTATTTCCCACGGGAATGTGGTATCCTATCGAAGCCCCGTAATTCCATGCCTCTTCGAAAATACGATTGTCAGCCACGGCCAGCATGCGTGCCGATGCCAGCAGATGGCTGTTTTCGGCCCATACGGACGGATGGCGGTAACCTTTGCCTGCTGAAGCCCTTAGTACCAGTTGTTCTGAAGGACTGTAACGCAGATGTGTACGGGGAGTGGCAAATGTGCCGAACCGGTTGTGGTGGTCGGCCCTGATTCCCGTCATCCACGTAAATTTTTCGTTGGGTTTATAAGTGTATTCGCCGTAAACGCCCGGTACCAAATTAGTATAATCTGATTTTTGGCTATACAGTTGTTCATCGAGCCACGAACCATTGAACGAAAATCCCGTGCTCACATGGTGCGCATCAGAACCTTTCAGGTTTGATGCAAAAATAAGGTTGACGTAAAGCGCCTTTTCGTCGGCATTATACGTCCCAAGTCCGTACATGGAGCGCAAACGGTGCGAAGATACGTTTCCGGTAATGGCGATGCTGCTTTCGTTGGCGTTGTCAAATGTGAAACCGTTTTTGAAGAATCCCGACACGCGGCGGTTGTCAATGCTTACACCATATGGGCCGCCGGCAGAATGTGCCATACCGTCCTTAAATCCCATTTGCCCACCGGTACGTGCCTCGTCGATGTAGTGGATTCCCGCACGGAAGATACTGCCCTTGCCCGATTTGCGGTCCCAGCGATGCAACACGTTGACCTGTTTCACCAGCGGGTCGTCCATAAAACCGTCGTGGTTGTGGTCGGCGGGCGAATTGTAATAGCGCCCGTGCAACAACGTGGCCGTGCCCCATTTCTCATTAACGTTCGACGATACGAACAGATTCCCTTCCGTCTTCTTTTCATCGGCCACGTAGAGATTGACAAATAGTGCTTCGGGATCGGATGGCTTCCGGTATTCCACGTTCACCTGCCCCGTAATCGATTCATAACCGTTCACCACAGAGGCACTGCCCTTGGAAACTTGTATGGATTCGAGCCAGGGACCTGGTACAAACGCCAGTCCGTGGCTGGTGGCAATCCCCCTGAGGTTGGGAATGTTTTCGGTTTGTAAAAACGAATAGACGCCTGCCAAACCGAGCATTTGTATCTGTTTGGCACCCGTCACTGCATCGCTGTACGACATATCGACCGATGGGTTGGTCATAAAGCTCTCGGCCAGGCTGCAACAGGCGGCTTTGCACAATTCGGCCTGGTTGAGCGTTACCGTTTGGAAGGGGGTGATTTTACTTGCATAAGTGCCTTTGTTCTTTTGGGCCACCACTACTTCTTGCAATTGAAGGTCGGCTTTTAGCAAAATCGTCATGGGAGTACCCCACTGGGCTGGTACGGTGTCGGACCGATAGCCTACAAAGCTGAACACCAAGTCGGTTGATGAATAGGACGCATCCAGCGAAAACTCGCCGTCTTCGTTGGTCACGGTGCCTTGGGTGGTTCCTTTCCAATGTATGTTGACGCCCGGTAAAGGAAGTGTGGAACCGTTCTCATCGGTTGTTACCTTCCCACTGGCTTTTTTTTGGGCAAGCGTGAAAGACACAGAGGCCAGCCCCAATAAAATGGCTATGATGGTTTTCATTAATGGAGTCAAAATTTGTCGGTTCGTATTGTTACGAACAATCCTTTAGCGGACGGAACCGTACACCAAGGTTCTTTCGTAATTTGCGGGGTCGGAAAAACGGTTATGCGACCGACAAAGACTCTTTACGCTGGCAAATAAAATTAAGGAACTGGTTGGAGGAGGCAAAAAATTGGACCAGTGACCCGACGGGGCGTCCCACATCCCGAATCGTTTTTAAATCACGACAAAGAATGTTGGTTATCGGGAAATGTGACAAATCCACCCATAAATCTACCGCTTGAGGTTGCAGGTATTTGTGCTGTAATGTAGTCGGCCTGTCTTGCAATCCGTTGTATTTTAGAATGCCGACTTTGGTTTCGTTGCAATCCTGGTTATATTGTCCGGATTCCCTGGAGTGTTCGTTGGGGTGATGGCAACTGCAGCAATCAGGCTGTTCGTGCTGACCGGTCGGGGCACACATACTTTCACAAGAGTCGAACTGTACCAAAAGGTTGGTTCGCGTTTCGCCTGAAGTGCGGCAATGGATCTGGTAAATAGGCATACCAATGGCCAGCACCATGTAGACAGATGCAAAAAGCAGTACCCCTGTTTGAAACATCCTTGACATACAGATCACGAATTCCACGGCAAAAATAGTCGATAAATCGTTAAAACAATGCCCGGGACCACCGCCGATAATGGTTAATTTATTGTTAATCGCATGGAAACATCCATGGAAAGAGGTGTTGTCAGCCATGCATCGTCTGTAAATTTGAATAAGGGGGACGGGAACACTCAACCAATTGAACGATAGATTTTGTCGTTCTTGCCTTTCATGCATGAAACGGTAACGCATCATGTTTTTTACGTGTTCCATGAAAGCAGCGGATGTGGCCAAATCAGTAAACTTTATGTTTGCAATGTCCGTTCTTTCAGTAACAGGGCACAACCATACAGGGCATTTTGTATTTTTGCCGTTCATAATTTTAATCGATCTTTATGTCACAAAAAGTACCTGCCGCCGAGTTACAATCGCGCATGGAGCGTTTTCGTAAGTGCATGGATTCGACCAATCCAGCCTGGGAGATGGCCGTTATTTTCAGTAAAATAAATCTTTACTATTTGACGGGTACCATGCAGGAAGCAATGTTGATTATCCCAAAGGACGATGAAGCCATGCTGTGGGTTCGCCGCAGCTACGAACGCGCCGTGGATGAATCGTTGTTCCCTGCCGTAAAGCCCATGGACAGCTATCGTGATGCGGCACGCCACTATCCTGTTTTCCCCGATCGGGTCTACATTGAGAGGGAATTTGTGCCTTTAGCCATGTACGACCGTTTCAAAAAATATTTTCCTGTTGACAATGTCCTGTCCCTGGATGCGCAGATCGGGGCTGTTCGGGCAATAAAGAGCAATTTTGAATTGGGGTTGATGCGTCAATCGGGCACTATTCACCAACGTGTTTTGGAAGAGTTGGTCCCCAATCTTTTGCAAGAAGGGATGAGTGAAGTTGATTTGGCCATTGAGCTGAACACCACTTTGATACATGAGGGGCATCAGGGGTTGGTCCGCTTTGCCATGTTTGATACAGAGATGGTTCTTGGACACATTGCTTTTGGGGAAAGTTCGTTATACCCTACCAGTTTTAACGGGCCTGGTGGAAACTTTGGCATGGGGCCCGCCGTTCCGCTTATCGGAAACCCCAACCACAAACTCCGTAAGGGCGATTTGGTGTTTTTGGACGTGGGGTGCGGTGTGCAAGGCTACCATACCGATAAAACGGTCACTTACATGTTTGGGGCCCCTGTGTCGGAAGATGCACAAAAAGCGCATTACGAGTGTGTGGCGTTGCAGGATCGTATTGCCGCCCAATTGGTCCCGGGAGCCATTCCTTCTGAAATATACCAACGTGCCATTGATAGTTTAAGCCCCGGATTTATAGAGAATTTTATGGGGGTTGGTAACCGGAGCGTTAAATTCCTGGGGCATGGCATCGGCCTGACGGTTGATGAGGTTCCCGTGATTGCCAAAGGGTTTGATGAGCCGTTATGCGAAGGGATGGTATTTGCCCTTGAGCCCAAAAAAGGGATTAAGGGAGTGGGAATGGTAGGCATCGAAAACACATTTGTGGTAACTCCGCAAGGGGGCGAGTGTATCACGGGCCATCACAAAGGATTGGTGGAAGTGTTTTAATAATGTGATGGTTATCGGGAGTGCTTCAAAATGGTGAAAGCCCAAGGGATTCGAATGACACAAAAAGGGCTCCCGTAACACCGGGGACAAAGCACAAACCCCCGGGTGCCGGGCAATTAAAACTTTTTTAAGATATTTGAAAAACAGAAAATTAATCCTACTTTTGCGCCGCATTTATAAACTATTAATTTTAGTGATATGTTAAACCAGTATGAAACCGTTTTCATTTTAACTCCCGTTTTGTCTGATGTTCAGATGAAGGAGACGGTTGAGAAGTTCAAAGCTTTGATCACTGAAAATGGAGGTGAAGTTATCAACGAAGAAAGTTGGGGCCTCCGCAAGTTGGCTTATCCCATCCAAAAAAAGTCGACCGGTTTTTATCAGTTGTTCGAGTTTAAAGCTCAACCCGATTTTATTGAAAAACTCGAGGTAAACTACCGTCGTGATGAGCGTGTCATCCGCTTTTTGACTTTCAAAATGGACAAATACGCCGTTCAGTACAGTGAAAAAAGACGTAATGTAACTAAAAAAGAAGTGAAGGAGAATTAACCATGGCACAAAATCAAAGCGAAATCAGATACTTAACTCCTCCGTCGGTTGAGATCAAAAAGAAAAAGTATTGCCGTTTCAAGAAAAACAAGATCAAATTCATCGATTACAAAGATCCTGAGTTTTTGAAGAAGTTTTTGAACGAACAAGGCAAAATTCTTCCTCGTCGCCTTACCGGTACATCGTTGAAATACCAACGTAAAGTGGGACAGGCCGTGAAACGTGCCCGTCATTTGGCCTTGTTGCCCTACGTAACCGATTTGATGAAATAATAATTTTGGAGGAATTGACATGCAAGTAATATTAAAAGAGGATGTTGCCAATTTGGGTACAAAGAACGACATCGTGAACGTGAAGCCCGGTTACGGCCGCAATTTCCTTATCCCCCGTGGCTATGCTGTTTTGGCTACCGAATCGGCATTGAAAGTACATGCCGAAAATATGCGCCAGCGTGCACATAAAGAGGCCAAGATCAAAGAAGATGCTTTGGCGTTGGCCCAGAAACTTGAAGGTAAGTCTCTTACTATCGGAGCCAAAACCAGTTCCAGTGGCAAAATCTTTGGTTCTGTCAATACCATTCAAATTGCAGAGGCCCTTGAAAAAGAAGGTTTTGCAATTGACCGGAAAAGCATCAGCATCAAAGAGGATAGCGTAAAAGAAGTAGGTACTTACTCAGCGACCATCAAATTGCACCGCGAGGTGAAGGTGGAAGTGTCGTTCACTGTTGTGGCCGAATAAATTCAATTAGTTTTTAATTTTAGGATACGTTTTCAAACAAAAATAAAAGCCATCCGTCGGGGATGGCTTTTTGTTTTTTCATAACCCGGGCTGTTCTCGAAACTACTTATTGCTTCTTGACGGCAATGGTCTCGATTTCCACCAAAACACCCAACGGCAGCTCTTTTACTGCAAATGCGGCCCTTGCCGGAGGGTTGGTATGGTAATAACTGCCGTAGACCTCGTTCATGGCTTTAAAATTTGCCATATCGCTCAACAGGCAGGTTGATTTAACGACGTCTGCAAAACTGTACCCAGCCTGTTCCAGTATTGCCTTAATGTTTTCCATGACTCTGGTGGTTTGTTCGGCTATGCCGCCATCAACCACTTTGCCTGTAGCCGGATCGATGGCGATTTGTCCCGATACGAACAACATGCCGTTGGCTTCTATTGCTTGGCTGTACGGCCCGATTGCCGCTGGGGCGTTGGGGGTATTGATTATTTTTTTCATGTAGGTGGTATTTCTTATGTTTAAGTTCTTAGTAAGTGCTCACATTGTCCCTGTACGAGTTTCTTTTTTCATATTTCAGGTCACGTAGCATTGATGAATTGGCCGAAATGGTAAAGAAATAGGATTTGTACGAGCCGAATGGGACCAGATTAAAACTCATGCTCCAGCAATGCAGGTTCCGTCGGATGTTAAAACTTGTATGCGCGATTTCTTTGCTGTCGAAGCTATAGCCCGACGAGAAAGATAGGGACCATTTGGGAGTGGGCGAGATGGAGCCGTTTATCGTAACGTCGGAAGTGATTTCCTTACTGTAATCCATCAGCCTTTTATTGAACGAGCCTTGCGACAACCGCATGCTGTAGTTGAAACTAAGATTCCATGGCATTTTAAATTTGGCATAACCGTCTTCGTCCTGTTCCATGGAAGCGGAATTGTCTTGCGTAGGCGGTTTGGGAGTACCTGTTTCGGGATCAATAGGTAGCTCTGATTGTCCATCCGGCACTTCATTTCCTTCCGGCGGGGTGTTGCCTGCATTGTTGTTGTTTCCTTCTTTTTTCTTTTTGAACGAATCGTTGTTGAACGACATGCCAAAGCTCATGTTGGCCGATTCCAGACGTAGCAGCTTGTTGTTTACCTGATAATGTGATTTGTTGATGCGTATTGGCGTTCCGCTTTTGGTGGTGTCTAATGCATAGGGATCGAACGAGGCACCAAAGTTGATGTCGGTTTTAAAGATTTTTGTACGGCCCGACATCGAGATTTTCGACCAATTTAACGAATCGGCCAACATGTTGTATCCCGTGCTGAAATTCAAGCTTTCCAGGATCTTTACTTTGGCAAAACCCGTGGAGTCACGATCGCTTTTAACTTTCATTTCAAGCGAGTTGCCCAGGCTCAAGCCTATTGATCCCGATCTCCCGCTTCCGGGAGAACCATAAATCCCGTTTTCGAATTTCGAATATTGATACTTTATGATCTCATCGGTTTTAGCGTTGTAATATTCAAAATGGTCGTAAAAACCATATTTAGGATCACTAAAGTCGGGACGATACGACATGCTCACCGAAGGGGTCATTACGTGACGGATTGTATTGACTTTATCTCCGAATATTTTGCGCCAAGGGGTGAAAAAAGTATAAAGCTTGGTCGATGTCCCCACTGAATATCCGTAATCATATACTCTGTTAAAGCCCCTTAATGTGTCCGAGGTAACTATGGCTTGTTTATCTTCGTCGTAGGTCTTCCTAATTGAATTGAAATACCAACGTTCGGTGTAATTGAACGATGGCGAAGCGGTGAAATATTTTAGGAACTTTAGGTTCATCGAAACAGGGATGGAGTGTTTGATCCCATTTTTCCAATCCTCGTTCAACGAAGATTGGGCCAGTTCACTTTCTTTTGTCGAAATGTAGTTCTTCATATTGGCCGTGTACGATAAGCTGATCTTTTCGTACCAGGCCTCGTTGCTTCCCACTTTGTTTTTGCTTTTGAACGGATAAACACGGTTCATCGTCAATGTCAGGTCAGGTAGGGTCAGGTCGATGGTCGTGTCGCGGCTGTTTTGGGAATGCAACAAGTTGGCCGACAGGTTGAATGGTCCGGTTGGCCATCGTTTGGAATATGAAATACTTGACCGCTTGGTACTTTGTGCCAGTTCGTAAACATTGACAATATTGCTGACATTGTTGCGGTCGAACGAACTGGTACTGTAGTTTACGCTTGCCGAAAACGACTGATAGGGATTGGCCTTAGAATCTTGCCGATGGCTCCATGTCAAGCTAAAATCTCTCGACTTTGTAAAATCGGGCAGATCTTTTTCACTGGTCAGGTTCGTAATGTGTTGAATGTTGAAATTTCCGCTGAACTTGTACCTCTTTTTATATTGCGATGCCGCCCGTAGTCCCCACGAACCATTGGTGTAAATATCGCCTGTTGTTTGAAAGTCGAAATAATCGTTGACCGCAAAATAATATCCTCCGTTACGTAGAAAGAAACCACGACTGCTTTCTTCACCATACGAAGGCATCAGAAAACCCGAACTGTATTTTTTTGTGCTTGGGACAAACCCGAAAGGAATGAATACCGGAAACGGCACATCTTCCATGACTAAATAGGCAGGCCCGGTCACTATTTTTTTCCCCGGGATCACTTTTGCTTTGGTCATTTTCAGTCCAAAGTGCGGGTGGTCATGGTTATCACAGGTGGTATACATGCCGCCTTTTAGGCAGAACTCGTTGTTCGACGATTTTTTTGCCACATCGCTCACCACATATCCTTCGCCTTGTTCGGTCACCACATGTTCTATCTTTGCCTTACGGGTTTCGAAGTTGTAACGCATGGTACGCATGGTGTATTCGCCGCTTTTGTCTTTATATACCGGCAGTCCTGTTTCTTTGTTCAGAGAGTCTCGTGTACCACATGCATATGCTTCGTTCTTGCCCAGATCCAGCTCAATGAACCATGCGGTCAACTCCACATCCTGATAAGTGACTTTTGCATCTTTATAAAGAAATACCTTATCCCCATCCAATGAAAAGATAATCGAATCTGCGGCCTCGTATTTTACTTCCGATTTAATAAACGATTTGGTCGTATGGGGTTTGGCGGCAATAGTGTCTGTAACCGTATGGGTGGTATCGGTGACCGCGAAAGTCGTATCGACAGGTTCTTGTGCCAGTGCCACAGGGCTTAACACCGGCAGAGTAAAAAACAGTAAAATAAAGGGAGCTATATTTTTAGGCATGAAGTTTGTCTTGATCTTATGAACGGCCAATCAGGTCACGCAAAAATAAACAAAACAACTTTCTCTCAATATTTGTACCAAAAAATATTGGATAATGGTTGGTTTTGGTGCTGTTGCCATATATTTATTATTTTTGGCCCAAGTTGAGTTATTAACCTTTACCAATGGTATACCGCATCGTTTATTACCTTATTTGTTTATGTCTTTTTGCCTTATCCGCTTCTTATACCGTGGCGCAAAACAGCATTGCGCTTAAAACCGTGGTGATTGATGCTGGCCATGGGGGAAAAGACCCTGGTGCTGTGGGGGCTAAGGTCAAAGAAAAAGATATTACCTTGTCGGTAGCGCTTAAACTGGGGAATTATATTAAAGAGAATTTTAGCGATGTAAAAGTGGTTTATACCCGTAGCAAGGATGTATTTGTCCCTTTGGACGAACGCGCCAAAATTGCAAATAAAGCTAATGCCGACGTGTTCATGTCCATCCATGCCAACTGGATTAGCAAACCTTCCATTGACGGCACCGAAACGTTTGTGCTGGGGTTGCACCGAACCCAGGATAACCTTGAAGTGGCTAAAAAAGAAAACGCTGTTATTGTATTGGAAGAAAACTACAATGCCAAATACGAAGGCTTTGATCCCAACAGTGCCGAGTCCTATATTATTTTTGAACTGATGCAGAACGCCTATCTGGATCAAAGCATCCAGTTTGCATCGCTCATCGAAAACCAATTTACACAACGTGCCAATCGTACGAGCCGGGGCGTAAAACAAGCTGGTTTTTTGGTGCTTAGACAAACTGCCATGCCCAGTGTGCTGGTTGAGCTTGGTTTTTTGACAAACAAAGAAGAAGAGCAATTCTTAGCCTCAGAGAATGGACAAGATATATTGGCTTCAGCGCTGTTCCGTGCGTTTAGGGAATACAAACACAGTTTTGATGCCAAAAGCAATCTTGTACTTAATGGGAATCCGTCCGTAAAGAAGGACAACGGTCCCGACAGTGTTCTCAGGCCGCCGGGAAATACTGCGGATAAAGAAATGCAATCGGACATAACACTTTCTGCGAAAAGAGACCAGATGCCAATCAATGTAGTGTTTAGGGTGCAAATAGCTACGAATGCAGTTCCTTTATCGGGCAATCAATCGCCGTTGAGCACATTCACTGACACATGGATGTATAAAGATAAGGGAATGTACAAATACACGACAGGCAAATCCGATTCATTTGCCGAGATCAGAAGGGTTCTGGCTGATGCAAAAAAAATGGTGCCCGATGCCTTTATTGTGGCTTTTGAAGACGATAACCGGATACCCATTGATGAAGCTTTAAGTAAGCTGGGCCAAACCAGATAATGGTTGTGCGGTCCTCTTTTGAAGTGAACTTTTGCTGTTTGAATGATTCTGGATTTCTGGACGAAATGTAATTTTACATGGCCAACCATCTACATCGTGGTTGGTGACGTTAAGGAATAAATGCCTATTTTTAAACCATATTTCCTTGATTGAATATGAAATTAACCAAAGAAGTCAAAACGGGAGGAATTGTCCTTATCACATTTGGAATGTTGGTTTGGGGAATTAACTTCTTGAAAGGACGCGACATCTTTTTTAGGGGCGATATTTATTACGGCATTTACCCGAAGGTCGATGGCCTGACCGATGCCAGCCCCGTGTATTACAAAGGCTTTAAAGTGGGTAGTGTCCGCGACATTGAGATCCACCCTGAGAAACAGGATCGTTTTTTGGTCACATTTGCGATTCACAAACAGGTAAAGTTTCCTAAAAATACCCAAGCTGAGATTTACAGTTTGGACCTGATGGGAAGCAAAGGGGTTCAATTTATCCCTGTTGACAGCCAAGGTCTGTTAATGCCCGGCGATACATTGGCATCGTCCGTAATGGGTGATTTTGTGGATCAAATGAGCATTCAGGTTTTACCATTAAAGGAGAAAACGGAAAAACTTATCGTGAAGCTCGATTCCACGCTTACCAAATTGAGCCTGTTCTTCGACGCAAGTACCCAACGGCATTTTGCATCGTCTGTGGCTAATCTGGATAAAAGCCTGGGAAATTTGGCCGATATCACGGATGTGGTTTCCCGGCAACTTACCGAAGGTGGGAATATCGATAATTCATTGAAACGGATGGATGCACTGACCGCAACGTTGTCTTCTCGTCGCGAAAAGATCGGGACCGGTATCGACAACTTTGTCGAAATATCCAATCAAATGAAAGGTGCCGAGTTGGACAAGGCCATTACGGAGCTTAAGAACACACTCAACGAGACTACGGCTATCCTGGCGGGCATTAATCAGGGCGAAGGATCTGTTGGTATGTTCCTTCATGACAAGCAGCTGTACAACCGTTTGGCGGATGCGTCGGAAAGTCTTGATCGGCTTTTGTTGGATGTAAAGGAAAATCCAAAACGTTATGTCCATTTCTCGCTGATTGATTTCGGCGACAACGTAAGGACGCGGAAATCGGCAGAAGGTGTTGATGGTATTGTTTTTCAGGTTCTTGTGGCCGAGTCAAAGAAAACATTGGGAATTGCAGGCAAAGAGGTAGAGCCAGGTCTAAGGATTTATGAGGACTATGACGGAACAAAGTTCTTTTACGTGGTGGGGTTGTACCGAACATTTGGAGAAGCCGAATTGTTAATGAACAGAATCAAGGATCTATACCCCCAGGCAGAAGTCATTGCTTTGGAAAATGGAAAACCGATCAGATTGGGAAAAGCCAAACGAACTACGAATAGTCATTGAATTTTTATTTTGATAATAATTTTTTTGGTCGAAAATTTTGGTGTAAAATTTTCGACCTTTTTTTTTGTGGTGTTCAAATGGTTTATTATCAAGCTTTTTGATGGAGTCAGCGCAAGTTGGTTGTCGTGGTTATTTGTTTGATATCCATTTAGTTGTGTGGCTTTGTTTTTAGTTGCTTGAAAATTAAGATCAAATGGAAGGAATGGAAAAATCAACTCTTTTTCGGTTTTTTTATAAAGTTTTTTTTCACAATTTTTGTCATCCCAACACCTCAACATCTAAACATAAAGAAATTAGGACAAATGAAACCTGACCATCTGAAAATTTGGGAAAATTGCTTGGCGGTTATTAAGGACAATATCCCTCCGGCAAGTTTTAAGACTTGGTTTGAACCCATCATGGCTTTAAAACTTACCGGAGAGGTATTGACCATACAAGTGCCCAGCTACTTTTTCTACGAAGCCATAGAAGAGCATTTTATCGATATTTTGGGTAAAACGCTCCGACGCGAGATCGGTCCAAATGCGAAGCTGGAGTACAGTGTATTGATGGAAAAGAGCATTGCGCCCAATGAAAAGCCTACCACGGTAAATTTTCCGACCAGTAACCGCACCGATCTGCGTAACCGTCCCGTTCAAATGCCATTGAACAACGAACGGCCCGAAATCCGAAATCCGTTTGTGATTCCGGGTATAAAAAAATTAAATGTTGATCCTCAGCTAAATCCCGAATATACTTTCGAGAATTACGTGGAAGGTGATTGTAACCGCTTGGCACGCAGTGCCAGTTTGGCGGTTGCGAAAAAACCTGGCAAAACGGCTTTCAACCCATTATTTCTGTACTCAAATCCAGGTCTGGGCAAAACCCACTTGGCACAAGCAATTGGTATTGAGGTAAAAAAACAAATGCCTGACAAAACAGTGTTATACGTCAATGCCCATAAGTTTCAAACACAGTTCACCGAATCGGTAAGGTGTGGGTCACTCAATGACTTTTTGCACTTTTACCAGATGATCGATGTGCTGATAATTGACGATGTGCATGAATTTGCAGGAAAATTGAAGACCCAAAATTCGTTCTTCCATATATTCAATCAGTTGCATCAATCAGGTAAACAGTTGATTCTGACGTCCGACAAAGCACCGGTAGAGCTTCAAGGTATTGAGGACCGTTTGCTATCGCGCTTCAAATGGGGGCTTTCGGCCGATTTGCAAATTCCCGATTTTGAGACCCGCGTAAATATCCTCAAGCAGAAACTTTACAACGACGGTGTTCACATGCCTGAAGAGGTAATCAATTATATTGCGGGCAGTGTATTGAACAATATTCGGGAATTGGAGGGAGCGCTTATTTCGTTGTTGGCACAGGCCACGTTGAACCGCAAGGAAATTACGTTTGAATCGGCCAAGGATGTGATTGATAAGCTAGTGAAGAAAACACAACGCGAGATTTCGGTCAACTTCATCCAAAAGATTGTCTGTGAATATTTTGGTATTGAGGTGGATGCCCTCCAATCGAAAACCCGTAAACGTGAAATCGTCCAGGCGCGTCAAATCGCTATGTATTTTAGTAAATGCATGACTAATAGTAGTTTGTCGACCATTGGCGCAAAGATTGGAAATAAAGACCATGCTACAGTCTTGCATGCCTGCAAGACCATTAACAACCTTATTGAAACGGACAAAGAATTTAAGACCCAAATCCGTGATATTGAGGCACAAATAAAGGTTTAAGCAGAAACTTCTTGAACATCTTTATAATAAGTAAAGGCCTCGGATCGTTCGATTCGTGGCCTTTTGTTTTGTTCTTCTTGTTCAAGGGTACATTTTTTGCTAGGGTTGATGGGTTTTGTTACTTTTGGTCTTCATTTTCGGCAACAGTCACTTTTGGTTTTTGTATTCGTTGTTTTGTATTTATGTTGTTGATATTTAAAGTTATATGGTTTAAAGCTTGCCTTTATGGTGAAATATAAAATTAAATGGCTCGTTGTTTTGTTTTGGCTTTCGGCCAGTAGTATTGTTTGGGCACAAATTCCGGCAAATACTGCTAAAGTAGTCGTCGAAGGACGGGAATATTACCGATATGTGGTTGAAAAGGGAATTGGTTTGTACCGTATTTCCGTTAATTTTAATGTTTCGCAAGACGAAATCGTTAAAATTAACCCATCAGTCACGAATGGATTGGTGGAGGGGCAGGTTTTACTTATTCCAATACCAAGTGTCAAACCTGTGCCCATACCCCCTAACAGTCATTTGGTAGAAAAGGGACAAACCCTGTATTCCATTGCCAATCAGTATGGTGTGACGATCGAATCTATTTTGGAGAAAAACCCCTTTTTACAGGATGGACTTAAAGAGGGTACTGTCATCCAAATTCCCTTGTCAAGCGAAACATCTTCGCTTAAGCAAGAAAAGCAACCTTTAAAGAAATATGGTTTTCATACCGTTCAACCCAAGGAAACATTGTATGGTATAGCCAAGATGCATGGATTAACCGTCGAAGAGCTCGTTGCATTGAACCCTGGCGTTCGTGACGCCGGGCTTAGGGAGGGTAGTGTATTGAGGTATATTCCCCAAAGCGAGACGGTAAGTGTAGAGGGGAGCGAAATAGCCCAGCCCGGACCAGAAGTTACTGGTTATAAATTAGTGCATGTCCATAAGATAGGTGCGGGCGATAACCTACATGCCATTGCCCGCAAATATAAGGTCGCGTATGCTGATCTACTGAATGCCAATGAGGGGATTGATGCCGAAAAATTGACCGTTGGCACCTCATTGATCATTCCCGTAAGCCCTTTGGCCAACAATGAGCTTATGGAATCGGACATGTACCGGTCGCATAAAGTCGGAAAGAAAGAATCCCTGTATGCTTTGACGAAACGGTATAGTGTATCTACCGATCTTGTCAGATTATTTAATCCCCAACTTGATTTGAATGATCTAAAAAAAGGACAACAGCTTTACTTCCCCACCAGTGAGTGGGTGTTCGGGTATGCTGAAGCCACATCACGTAAAAAAGAGGCGACTTTTGAAAAGGAGTTTGTTTTGGAGGATAATAACTGTAATGGATATAATTATTTTCAATCGCGAGAAACCATCAATGTGGCTGTATTGCTCCCATTTAACGTGGCATTGAATTCGATCTCGATGGTGACCGATACAATGAGCCATGTCAGTGGAACAACCGATGCAGGAGTAGAACGCATGACCATTGGCGGACATACGAAGATGATACTTGAATTTTACGAAGGCTTTCTAATGGGTATCGAAAAATGGAAACGGAAGGGTGTGAACATCCGGCTGATGGCTTTTGATACGGGCAGTGAGGCATCTGATATCCAAAAATTATTGAGACGTCCCGAATTATCGTTGGCCGACATTATTGTTGGCCCTGCATACCCCGATCATGTCAAGATTGTATCGGAATTTTCGAAACAGCACAAAATAAAAATGGTCAATCCGTTCAGTGCATCGTCGTCGGAAATTAGAAACAATCCAAACTTCTTCTTAGCATCGCCGATCGATTCCATGGGGGTAAACCCAATGGCCAAATATATGGTCGATAAAGCCCAGGGAGCAAACATCATCATCCTGAAGTCGGCAACAAGTTCGCCTGTGGAGGCAACAGTGGTCCAGGCTGTAAAATCTTATTACCAGCAAAAAGGGGGAATTGCGTACGCCCAATTGAAAGAAATAATTTTTTCGAAGGAATCGCATGCATCGATTATGTCTGGAATGGTGCACGAAGCCAATAATATCATCATCATTCCGTCGGAAAATGAGGTATTTGTGGGGCAAGTGGTCATTGCGCTTGATGCCATTGCCGAACGGAACCAATATTCGATGGAAGTGTACGGACAGCCTGAATGGCTTAAATTCCAAACCATTGATCCTGAATCATTGCATAAACTAAATTGTCGTGCTTTTTCAACATACGGGTTCGATTATACAAATAATGACACCAAGCAGTTCATTCATGATTTTCGGTTACTGTACAATTCGGAGCCTGTGGCATTTTCGCCCTATTTCCAGCGTGTTTCTGCCGGTTCAGGCTATAACCGTTACGGGGCATGGGGGCATGATGTGGCGTACTTTTTTGTTGGGGCTATGGTTAAGTATGGCAAATCGTTCGAAGGTTGTGTTGCAAAAATGGATTCCCGCGGCTTGGTCCAATCGAACTTTATATTTAAGCGGATCTCCAATTGGGGCGGTTTTTACAGTGCCGGTTTATTTGTCATCGAATTTAATAAGGATTTTAGTGTCGTACGTACGGCGATCGACTGACATTGTGGAAGTTTTGTAGAGCATCCATGAAGGAATGAGATAAATAATATTGATTTGTTTTATGTTATCTGTTAATCAATTAACGGTAGATTTTGGTGGGTTTGAACTATTTTCGGGGATCACGTTTTTGATAAATCCAAAAGATCGCATTGGATTGATAGGAAAAAACGGAGCTGGTAAGTCGACCCTTTTGAAAATATTGGCGGGCCAGATGCTTCCTTCGGATGGTTCCGTATCGCGGCCAAATAACCTAAAAATAGGTTATTTGCCCCAACACTTGACCGTTGTGGATGCAAATACCGTATTTGGAGAGGTGGAAACAGCTTTTGAGGAACTAAAAGAGATCGAGGCAAGAATCAGTAATACTAATATCGCGTTGGCTGAAAGAGCCGATTACGAGTCGGACGGATACCAGCATCTGATCCATCAGTTGAGCGATTTAAATGAACGTTACGATTTGCTGGGAGGGACCAACTATAAATCTTACATTGAGCTAACATTGAGGGGATTGGGCTTTGAACGCTCCGATTTCGACAGAATGACTTCCGAATTTAGCGGTGGGTGGCGGATGCGCATTGAGTTGGCCAAGATATTGTTGAAGCGCCCCGACTTGTTTCTGCTCGATGAACCGACCAACCACCTTGACATTGAGTCGATCCAATGGCTCGAAGACTTTTTAAAGACGTACAACGGTGCCGTGCTATTGATCTCGCACGACAAGGTATTCCTCAATAACATCACTACCCGGACCATTGAAATTTCGTTGGGAAAGATTTACGACTACAAAGCATCGTACGATAAATTCGTGGAATTGAGAGCCGAAAGACGCGAGCAACAATTGTCGGCTTTCCGCAACCAACAAAAGATGATCGAAGATACGGAGAAGTTCATCGACCGTTTTCGTTATAAAGCCACCAAATCGGTGCAAGTGCAATCACGTATCAAACAACTCGGGAAAATTGACCGTATCGAGGTTGATGAAATCGATACGGCAGGTTTAAAGATCAAATTTCCTTCCGCAATCCGTTCGGGAACGATTGTCGTGGAGGGTAAACGAGTGACCAAGCGTTATGGCGACCATTTAGTGCTTGATGGGATTGATTTCCAGGTCGAACGTGGTGAAAAAGTTGCATTTGTGGGACGAAACGGCGAAGGGAAAACTACCTTGTCACGAATTATCATGAATGAAATCGATTTTGAAGGAGAGTTAAAGATTGGCCATCAGGTAGAGATCGGGTACTTTGCGCAAAACCAGGCCGAGCGTTTAGACGGGAACCTCTCGGTGCTCGAAACGGTCGATCGTGTGGCGGTGGGCGATATCCGCACCAAGATCCGTGATCTTTTGGGAGCCTTCCTTTTTAGTGGCGAGGACGTGGATAAGAAAGTATCCGTATTGTCGGGAGGCGAAAAGAACCGTTTGGCCATGGTGCTTATGCTTCTAAGACCGGCCAACCTGTTGATATTGGACGAGCCGACCAACCACCTTGACATGCGTTCGAAGGAACTGTTAAAACAAGCTCTAGCCGATTTTGACGGGACGGTAATCGTGGTATCGCACGATCGGGAATTTCTTGACGGCTTAACCAATAAGCTTTATGAATTTCGAAACAAGCAGATAAAGACGCATTTAGGATCCATCTTCGATTTTTTGGTAAGAAAGAAAATGGAATCGTTAAATGATCTGGAAAAACAAGCATCGCAACCATCCGGCAAAGAAAAGGCGGATAGTTCGGTCGGAAAAGTGGACTTTGAAGAGCGAAAAGAGTTTTCCAAAAGACTGAAAAAAGCCCAGAAAAATGTGTCGGATGCCGAAGCTTTGATTACTAGGCTGGAACGGGATATCGATGCGATGCATAACCGGCTGAGTGATGTGGAAAGTACAGGAAATACGCAACTGTTTGCCGATTACGGACAATTGCAGAAGAAACTTGCCGAGGCCATGGAACAGTGGGAAGTATTTACAATGGAACTGGAGGAAATGGAAGATATGAAAAATAATATGAATTAATATTGATAAATTATATGTCAGAGGCCAGTAATTACGTGTTTGGGATTAGGGCAGTCCTCGAAGCCATCCACGCAGGAAAGGAGATTGAAAAGATTTTGTTGAAGAAAGGCTTGATGGGCGATCTCTCAAAAGAATTGACCGATTTAATCAAAGAACGCGGGATACCAAGCCAAACCGTTCCCATTGAACGTATAAACCGTATCACGCGGAAAAACCACCAGGGGGCGTTGGCTTTTATTTCGGCCATCGAGTACCAATCGTTGGAGAACACGTTGATTTCGGTATTTGAGAAAGGCGAGGTCCCGCTTTTGGTCATCCTTGACGGCATTACCGACGTACGTAATCTGGGAGCCATAGCGCGATCTGCCGCCTGTGCCGGTGCACACGCCATTGTGGTGCCTGAAAAAGGATCAGCGGTGGTTAATGCCGATGCGATAAAAACGTCTGCCGGGGCTTTGCTTGAAATACCTGTTTGCCGGGTCAAGAATCTTTGGCAGGCAGTTATGTATTTGAAAAATAGTGGATTGTCCATTGTGTGTGCCACTGAAAAAGGCGCACAGGATTATTATACATGTCAATTGGATGGCCCGATGGCATTGGTCATGGGAGCTGAAGACACCGGTATCACATCACAAATATTACGTTCGGCCAGTGTAAACTGTAAAATTCCTTTGCAAGGGAAAATTGAATCGTTGAACGTGTCGGTGGCCGCAGGGATCCTATTATTTGAAGCCGTGAAACAGAGGAAGTTATCAAATAATTGATTTGTATTTAATCCGTGAGTTTCAGGTTAAAAGGACTGAAAATTTGTTTTTAAATGCATTATTTCTAAATTCGGGTGGTTTTTGGAACTTCTAGGGATTTTTTTACAACTTATTAGATTGTGACAAGTGCATGACCGTTAGTTTTTTATGGTGGTTTTGCATGAGCCTTATTCAAGGAAGGAATGGTTATGTCTTTTTGAATTAGTAATAAAAAATGTCATTATGAACCACAAAGAGCGTGTTTTAATGGCTCTGAGCAGGGAAGGAGTTCCCGATCGAGTGCCGCTTTTTTATTGGGACGTACCTGAGTTTGGCGAAAAAATGATGTCAAAATTGGGTTTAAAAACAAGAGATGAGCTTTTAGAGTACTTGGAGGTAGATTTTAGATGGGTTGAACCAAAATATGTGGGACCTGCGTTGGTCGACAAGCATAAGAAAGCCAAAAAGGATATTTGGGGCGTTGGTTATTCACGGGTGAAAAAGGGAGAATTTGAATTTTGGGAAGCCACTCATTTCCCTTTGGAAGGAGTTACCGATATTGCGGTTCTTGAAAAGTATCCCTGGCCAACGCTAAATTTGTTTGATTTTAGTTCGTTGGACCCCCAACTCGAGAAGTATAAGGATTACGCCATTATGAATGCGCCGGGTTACTCATCGCCCGGACTTTTCAGGATTGTACAACGACTGCTTGGCCGTGAATCTTTTTTGGACGTAATGGTTTACCATCCCCGTTTTTTTAATGCGTTGACCCTTAAGATCACTGAGTTTTACGAAAGTTTCGTCAATGCTATGTTTGATGTGGCGGGCAATCGCATCGACTTTTTTCGTATTGCCGACAACTTTGGTAGCAAGGACGGGTTAATGATCGGCGCCGATCATTGGGAATACTTGTGCAAGCCTGCTTTTGAACGTTTTCTGGCGACTCCGCACAAAAATGGGGCCCATTTTTACATGCACAGCGGTGGTAGTGTTCGAAAACTATTGCCTGAATTTATTTCGCTTGGGGCTGACGTGTTGGACCCGATCCAGACCCATGCAACCGGAATGTTGCCTGAAGGTTTGAAGCATGATTTTGGTAAATTGATTTGTTTTTCGGGAGCATTGGACGAAGAGGTACTTTTGCGTCAGGGGACACCAGAAAAAGTGAAGGAAGGGGTTAAAGAACTTTTGGATGTGATGGCTCCGGAAGGTGGATTTTTCCTGGGACCATCGCATAAATTGAAAGTAGAGACTCCTGTTGAAAATGTGATTGCCATGTACCAGGCAGCTAAGGAGTGGCGTTATTGAGTTATTAATTCGTTTGAGTTGAAATAAAAAAGCGATCGTTCATGATCGCTTTTTTATTTTTCAGTCCGGTAGAATAAATTTATGCCAGATTAATCATTACTCAAATGTCGATTTAAAGAACCAATTTTCCGATAACGACAAGCCAATTTTAAATGCATGGTTGGTTTCTTCGATTAATCCGGCCTTTTTAGTTCCGGATATGGAGTATTGGTAAGACAGATTGATATAGTTTCTTCGTTGACGCAACGGAATGCCCAGTCCAGCGCTAAAGCCTTGTTGGAAAATGGTTTGTCCATTGATGGTCAGATAAGTGTCCCCCATAAATGCTCCTGCTCGGTACATCATACGGTTGAATATCGATCGGTACATGTTTTTCTGTGGTTGGTATTCCACACCGGCGGCCACGCGGTATGCATCGTTCAACTGGGCATATTTTATAGGATTTGAAGCTTTCGACCAGCGTTCTAACCTAAAGTCGGCGGCAAACGTGAGGCTTTTTTTAAGTACGTTAACACCTAAACCTGCCCCAAATGTCTCCGGAAGTTCATAATCTGACGCCGAGTTGTCAGATGTATAATAGGTTGAATTTCCTGTAATCTCTTGTGAAAAATCGGTAAGCAATGCAGTTTTGGGTTGATAGGTGGCTCCTAGTGAAACATTGTTTTCCTTCATTTTAAATTGGTAGTGCAAGCCTGCATCCCACACAAAATTGTTGAGGTGATAGGTTTTGATGTTCGAAATGGATTCACCTCCCAAATAAGTAAATGTAGATGTTTCGGTTGACGTTAAATTGCCCCATACTATGGACAGGTTCAATCCTGCGCTCAACCCCTTGAGAACTTTCCATGAGTTACTCCAGTAGGCTTTCGACAAACCTCCGTCGCCTTCGTATAGCACGTCATATTTGTTTAATGATCCCAATATGTATTTTTCGGACCAAATACTGTAATTGCTTTGGGAAATAGCAGAAACACCAAAGCTTGTACCCCACCATCGTGCCGCTTTAAACCCGAACGATATCTGGTCGAAATTAGAATCGAACGTACTTTGTGTTTTTGAGGATGTGGCGTAATTGGCAAAATTTCCTTTGGCTTGAATATTGATGTAAAAAAGCATGCTGTCTAAATAAGACAATGAAGCTGGGTTTGTTGTGTTTGGACCATAGCTTGACGCCAAAGCAATACCTGCTCCGCCCATACCTGCACTTCTAATGTCACCCGACTGGTTGAACGAACCCAAACCGAACATCGAATATGGCGATGAACTGTTTTGGGCCGTCACCGCAGTGGATATTAAAGAACCAGCGACTATCAAAGAGGAAAATATATTTGCGAGCTTCATTGTGGGTTATTTTATAATATCGTAGTTGTAATAATAAACTTGGATGCGCGATTTGTATTTTGAATTGGTATAACCGCCTACAAATAATGTTTTGACCGAGGTGTAATAATAATCGGTAGGGATGGTCAAGAACAAACCCTGATCTGGGAGGATCACATCTTCGCTCACTCGCGAATTGATATATGAAGTGACATCAAACGTATAGCATGTCCCTTCGTTGAAACCGTAATCTTTATAAAGATTTCCCGTTAAGTTAGTGCTGTAACTGTCCGTGAGATAACTGCCGACGTAATTTACCTTGTCTATAGTGCCAATATTAATGGTTTCGGGCAAATCACTGAGCGATTGATAACCCATATCGGGCGAGATTATAAGCAAAGCCTTGACGATACGCCCGTTCGCGGTGGCTTCTTTTAGGGACGATAAATACGGGAAATCGACCCGTACCATGAACCCGCTTCCAGCTTGGGCTACAGAGACCGCATCGGTTTGATATTCTGGTATCCACCGGTTTTCTTCCGACAAGGTTTTTAATACTGGTATTTCACTTAAATCGCTGGTGATGTTGTTGAACTGGGTGGATGTACTTTTTATCCCGATTTGACGGACTACCACTTCTCTTTCGTCATTTATAACGTGCGAATAAAGCTTTAATGCCAGACTAGTGGTGTCGGTAACATTAAAGGCAAGGACTGTGTTGGCCGAAGGATCGGCTTTGATCGCAAACCCTTTAAACGCGCTTAAAAAGTCATCCTCGCTCAAATCATCGTCAAGGGCCAGATTCCATAGTTCGTTCCCAAGTTCATCGGGCATGCGCAGGATTAGTTTTTCTCCCATGTTAGGGCGCGGGATGATTGTAAACGAAGCCAAAGGAGCCGTGTCGTATGCAAAATTTGTGTTGTTGTAATACACATCTACGTCATTGTCCTCGTCCAGCGGCTCAATGTTGTCGGCCAATCGATGGACGTGGAACGAGAAAGGAACTATTGTATCACCTTCGCAATACCCAGAATATTGCATTACCAATGTTAAGGAATCATATTCTTCGTACAGGCCTACGTCACTTAAATTCTGGTTTGAATAATCCACGTACGTGGTTGTTGTAACCTGTCCTAATCCCGAATGGAAATAATTTCCTATCAAGGACACACTTTTTCCCGATGTCTGGATACTGTTGGGCCTGAATGTGGAAAGCCTTAACGTGACAGTATCGATGAGTTCGGTGTATACGTTGGATCGGATAAATTCTTTCCCTATGGAGAAATTATCGTCGCTGCACGAGAAAAAGGCACTGATCACCCCTACGAGGCTCAACGTTTTTATTATTGAAGCGTTACGTTTCCGATATTTCATATGCGTTTTTGGTTAAAACATTCGGGCAAATAAACTTTTTTTCCATCAATGGCCGAATTTTATTCAATGAATAAGCCATTTTGCTCAATTACTGTCGTTTTAGATTGGTTGTTGAGTAAAAACGGCTGTTCAACCTTTGTTTCTTCACTTTTGTTGAAGATAGATTGGGGTAGGTGCTTATCATTTGTGCGTTGGTTGAAAAGATTTTTGGGTGGCTTGACGTTCGTTTAGCTTTGGTCATTCAAATTCCAAAAAACTACTTGAATTATGATTAAGATTTCAAAATGGTTGATAGTCCTTTCTTTTACAATTGGTTTGGGAAGCTTTACTGCGTGTTCCAGTGATGATGATGATGATTTGGTGGGTAACTGGGTAAGCATAGGAGATTTTCCTGAAACTTCTCGTTTTGGGGCAGTTGTTTTTACGATAGGTAATTACGCCTACGTGGGAACAGGAAAGAATACGGATGAAAAAGTTTGTTTTTCCGATTTCTACAGGTATGATGGAAATTCATGGAGTGAGATAAGCAACTTTCCGGGGGAGGCACGCTATATGGCAGTGGCTTTTTCTGTTAATGGCAAAGGCTATGTGGGATGTGGCGCTAATTATAAGGATACCAGATTGAGCGACTTTTATGAATATGATCCGGAGTTAAATACATGGACACAAATAAATGATTTTAAAGGTTCTGCACGCATATCGGCTGTTGCATTCTCGATAGGGGAGTATGGGTATGTAGGCACAGGTTATGATGGGAACACAAAATTGGATTTTTATAAGTATGACCCATCGTCAGGCGAGTGGAGCGATATAGCCAATATAAGTACCAAAAGACGCGATGCAGTAGCATTTGTACTGAACGACAAAGGATATGTGGTGACGGGTGTAAACAACGGAACCTATCTTAAAGATTTTTGGGAGTATAATCCAGAAACTGACAAATGGACGGAAAAAAGAAAGATTGCTGATGTGAGCGATGAGAGTTATGATGATGATTATGAGATTGTTTGTTCTGGAGCTGTTTCATTTACAATGGGAGGACGTGGTTACGTGGCCACGGGCGGTGCTGGTTCGGCAGGCTATAGGACCTGGGAGTATAATCCAACCACCGATTTGTGGGTTGAGAAATCAAATTTTGAAGGATCTCCGCGTTTGAGTGCAGTAGGATTTTCGATAAATGATCAAGGTTATGTGGCCACTGGCCGTAGCTCAGGTTATTATTTCGACGATGTATGGTCATTCCATCCCAATGACGAACAAAATGACGACGATTGATCGGACTCAAAAAAAAGTGATTTGGTTTTATGTCGTGGCACTGGTGATTGCGATTGGCGCGTTAGCCGTTTACTACTTTCAGAAGCACGAATCTTCACAGGAATATGCGGTTACTGCCGTTAAGTTGTCCAACGGGTACGGTTACCAAATATCCATTAATGGAAAAGTATACATCTATCAAGAATATATACCATCCATAGAAGGTAAACATTCGTTTAGGGATTCGCAATCAGCCTTAAAAGCCGGAGAATTAGTTTTAGGGAAGATAATGAAGGGTGAAGTACCTATGATGACAAAAGATGAGTTGAAACAAATCGGAATCGATATTGACGATTTAAAAGAATAGGTTAGTGGTGATGGGATTATTTCCCGTTAAGCCGCCTTTCCGGATCAAACTCCGGAGGGCGGCTTTTGTTTTTATAATTTACCAGCATTTTTGTTAGTTCTATCATTTGAAATTTTGGCAAATAAAAAACACCATTGTAAAGGCTCGCAAACCAATACAATGGTGAAGATGAAAAATAATTTACTTGCTATAAAGTATTGTCAAAAAGCCTTTGTTGGACCTCATCGCGGTACGATTTCCCAATGGGAATGATTTGGTTCGTGTTCTCCATGACCAATTGATTGCCATAAAGTGATTTTACCAAGTGGATGTTTACGATGTACGATTTGTGTACCCTTATAAATTGTTTTGTCGGAAGAATGGTTTCTAGGTTTCGGAGTGATTCCAATGTGATGATTTTCTCCTGTTTGCAAAAAAATGTGACATATTCACGCAAGCCTTCAATGTAGATGATGTTTTCGTGCTTTACACGATGTATTTTGTGGTCGGCTTTAATGGCAATGAATCCTTTTTCTTCTTCCTTTATTACGTTGGGAGTAGTAGTTTCATCGCGTTCTGGTAGTTGTGGGACCGGAGCGTGCTTGTTTAAGCGGTCGGCGGCTTTGTTTACGCTTTTCAAAAATCTGTCGAACGAAAATGGTTTCAGCAGATAGTCGACCACGTCAAGTTGATACCCTTCGATGGCGTATTCCATATATGCGGTGGTGAAGATGACCAGCGGCTTTACCGAAAGAGTTTTGATAAAGTCGACCCCGTTTAATTCGGGCATTTGTATGTCCAAAAACATTAGGTCGATTCCACCTTGTTGGACAATGGGCATTGCCTCGATGGGTGATTTGAACGATCCGCGAAGCTCAAGGTTGGGGAGTTTGCCGATAAAGTCTTGTAACAATAACCTGGCAGGGTACTCGTCGTCAACGATTATACATCTTATCGCAGCCATATGATAATGTCTTGATTATTTTTTTTGAGAATCTTTTTTTTCAGTTCGTAAGGTAATGTCCAGTTCTACCGAAAACTCGCCGTTTTCTTGCGAAATCTGAAGCGTATGTGTTTTTGGGTAAAGGTATATCAATCTTTTTTTTACGTTTTCAAGACCAATGCCGCCCACTTTGTCCGTGTTTATCACCGAAGCTGGCAAGCTGTTGGACACTTTAAAGTTAATTCTGGCGTTGTTTGATTGCAACACGATTTTTACCCATCCGTTCCGGATATCTTCGATTTTGCTGTGTTTAAATGCATTTTCTATAAAGGGGATCAGTAACATCGGTTCGATCAGCACTTGACGTTCGGCATGTTCGAAACTGACGCTTATTCGCGGTTCTCCTTCGATCTTCAGCCTTTGAAAATCGATAAAATGGTTGATGTAATCGATTTCTTTGCCGATAAACACCTTTTTATCCTCACTTTCGTAAAGCATAAACCGGAGCATATCCGATAATTTGAGGATCATCTTCGGGAGTTTTGGACGAGCTGGTGTGCGATAACGAATAAATATTGTTGAGTGCGTTGAATAGAAAGTGTGGATTGATTTGCGATTTTAGAAATTTCATCTCGGTGGTAAGGTTTTCGTTGATCAGTGCCATTTCACGCTCTTGCCTGTGCTTCGATTCGGTGATGACCCAGAAAATGGTACTGATGAATAAAATACCAAGCGTGGAAATAAATCCGAAGACCAAATGCGCTCCACGAGGTATTTTATTAAAATCCCTTGAGAAAGGCGGTTGGTTGCGAGGATTGAAATCGGGGGCATCGCTAAATTTATCGTACTCCATTTTATCAAAAGGCATCGACATGGCGCGTTCTTCCATATAGGGTTTAAACCACTTCTCGGTGACTTCATAGAACAAGCCCGACCCCGCCATTAAGGTCACAATGGTGATGATGTAGAGTAAATATTTGCTTTTCCCCACCATTTTGGGAAGCAGGATAAACGTGTTGACGTAAAAGAGGATCGAGTTGACGATCAATGCCCTGGCGGTCAGTATCAGGGTTTGCGACGAAAAGTCTTTGGAAATAATTGGCCCTGAAAACACCAAGAAGCTATATCCCACCCAAATAGCAAGATGTATCAAAAATTCAAAACGTTTCGACGGTAAAGCTTTGTTCATTCGTTGGGGAATACGGTAAATACTTTTTGAATGAATATTGTTATTCCCAAAGGGTTGTCTTATCCATTTCGTTCCAAAAGTAACCCATTTGTGGCGAACCCTGAAAAAACATCTACCAACGACACAAAATTGTAAACCATGGATGGAATTGTTCCGTCATTGATGGATACATTTGGCCTAATCAGGGAATCACTATGCATAATTGTCATTAAAATAGGAGATTATGTAATTTGATAAAAATCTATCTAAAAAGTGGCGTTCTATTTTCATTTTCAAATGCACATTCTATATTTGCGGCACTAAGGACGAGGTTTTCTCGTCTGGACAGACAGTCAAATTTTCATTCTTTTTTTGAAACCTTTATTTGGATTTCCGTTAAAAGAAAAATATTGGGAGGTTGATGGATAAATGGACAAACAGTTTAATCATTAATTTATATGAATCAAAATAAGCCTCGAATTATTAAAGATTTCGAAAAGCTAGACCCCCATGTTCAAGCTTTGATCAGAGAAACTTACCCCAACGGTTACGGTTCTGCACTTATTACCATTACAAATAAAGATGGTATGTTGATAAGTGCGTTACCTTTTGAAACCGACGATAAGTATTATTTGGTGAAGATGCCGGTGAAAGAGGCGAAATTTGTGGAAGATGAAGATTTTGAAGAGGATGTGTTTGCAAAAGAAACCGTTAAGCCTGATATGGATGATGAGTTCAAGGAAGAATTCGGGGCCGGCGATGATACGGGCGATGACGACGACAATTACGATGATGAAGATGTGGACGATGATGCCGATGACGACGTAGCTGATGATGAAGATATAGAGGAAGATGAAGAAGACTAAGTGCTTCTTTAATATTGCTTAAAAGCTGGGTTTTGCCCGGCTTTTTTTATCTTTAAATTTCAGTTTTCCCGATGATACAACCTTCAAGCGTGTTTAAATATTGTCCGCGGTGTGGTTCCAGGGCGTTTGAATTCGATAACGATCGATCTTTTAAATGCCAGGACTGCAGGTTTCATTTTTTTATAAATTCTTCGGCGGCTGTTGCCGGTATTATCGTGAACGATAAGGGTGAGATCCTTTTTTCGGTGAGGGCTTTTGACCCCGACAAAGGCATGCTCGATTTGCCCGGTGGTTTCGTCGATCCATTGGAATCGGCAGAACAGGCTGTTATCCGCGAAATAAAAGAGGAATTGGGATTGGATGTCGTGGCGATGCGATATATTGGATCGTGGTATAATGAATATAAATTCTCAGGATTATCGGTCTATACCACTGATTTGGGATTTGTGGTTGATGTGGCAAGCTTGGAAGGCATTGCAGCCAACGATGACATTAGTGGCTTTGAGTTTACTGCTCCCGGAATGATTGATTATTCGCGCATCGGTGCAGAGTCGATAAGGCGATTGGTTAAAATGTATTTGTCCCAATACCCAATCTTATAAATTGAGAATATTCGAAAAGTAAGTTTGAGTGTGTCCTAAATACTTTTCGATCTGACTATAGGCCGGGCCGAATTTGTCATTTTCGTTCGAGTACGGTCATCCCCGTAAGATTATTAATATCTGGTTTTGACAAACTTTTTGACTGGGAGGATGTTATAGTTTTTTAAATCAATCTGCCATGAAAAAAATTCTGAGCTATTCAGTTGTGTTGTTTTTGACACTTGCCATTTTATATGCTTGCACCTCTGTGCCCATTACAGGGCGTAAGCAGTTTAACGTATTGCCCGAATCGCAACTCATAAGCATGAGCTTGACGGAATACGAAAGTTTCTTGAAAGAGAACAAACTTTCGACCGATGCTGCCAATACAAAATTGGTAAAGGCGGTGGGGGCTCGGATATCAAAAGCAGTGGAGGAGTTTTTGGTACAAAACGGATTGGGAAGCCGAGTGAGCGAATTTCAATGGGAATTTAACCTTGTACAGGATGATACTCCCAATGCATGGTGCATGCCCGGCGGAAAGGTGGTCTTTTATACCGGGATTTTGCCCTATACCCAAAGTGAAAGTGGGATTGCCGTGGTCATGGGGCATGAGATTGCCCATGCGGTGGCGCGTCATGGTAACGAACGGATGAGCCAGCAAATGGGTATCCAGCTTGGTGAAGCAGCCCTGTCGGTGGCACTCTCCGAAAAGCCAGAGCAAACCCAGAATTTGTTTTTGGCTGCTTACGGAGTTGGCAGTCAGGTAGGTGTCATGCTACCGTTTTCGCGATCGCACGAATCGGAAGCCGATAAAATGGGACTGATATTCATGGCGATGGCAGGTTACGATCCAAACGAAGCAGTGGCGTTTTGGCAACGGATGGCCCAAAGTGGAGGAAGCTCGACTTTGGAAATTCTGAGCACTCACCCTTCGGACGAAACCCGCATTACGAACCTTAAAAAATTTATACCCGAAGCAATGAAGTATTACAAAGCGCCTGCAAAATAAAGCAATGCACGTGGGGTGTTCTTTGTATTCAATCGGACAGTGGATACAATCTCCCTGAGGCACTCATGAACGGAATGGTTTGCCGGCTGGTCGTCACGGACGGTTTTCCTTTGTAATAAATGTTACCGCTGGAGGCGAATGTGACCGTTAACGACGAATCGGCCCGGAAAAAGCAGTCAGCTACCGATTGATGATACACCCACACATCACGGGCAGTCATATTGCTTGCATCTAACAACGCACAACCTTCCAGGTGTGTTTGTAATGAAGATGTGGTTCCTTTTAACTGATGTGAAGCCTGGTTGCTCCTGCCATAAGTGGCTAAATTCAATTGAAGGCAGCGGACGGTCAGGTCGGTTTCCGTATACATTCCACGCCCGTTTACCACGATTGCGAGTTTGTCCAAAAACAAAGTATCGGCATCGTTGGTGATTACACATGCCGAGTTAGCGGTAATGTAAGGAGTGCTTCCTGCCTGAACCCATATCGTTGCCATTTTCTCTTTTTGGATCAGATCTCCGTTTTTGTGTCCAATAACCAGCTTGCCGTTTTCGTTATTGAAGTTATAGTCGTTAAGGATATAGTCGCAACCACGTGCCTTTAGTATTTCATCGGACGATCGGTTGGTCAGGACAAGAGAGCAAGGTGCGGCAATTTCAATGGACTGGATTGCGCCAATTGATACGTACAGAGAGTCAATCTCTCCCGGATCATTAAGCTGGTGGATGTATTCGCATCCGGAAAGGGTGGCCGACAAGACGGAGACGAGCAGGAACTTTTTGCTCATAAAGAAAATCTTTTAGTTTGGATTTTATAACCAACACCAAATTCCAGATATTGAGCCCTGAAGAAACTGGCTTTAATACCGAAGTGTGCCAGTAAATTACGTGATAGTTCGTAACGAATGCCCAAACGTGGGTATATGGGTTGTGTGGCGGGTGTTTTTTCGTAAATGTAGGCACCTATATTAAAAAACACGGTGGTTTTGTCCATTTGTAAATGGTACGCAAGAAAGATGCTGCTATAGAAATAATCCCAGAATGCATAGCTTGTTTTAAGATCGGATAAATCCAATTCCGGATCATTTGATGGGGCGCCTCCGTAATACATGGCATCTATCCCTATTCCATAACCATGTGTCGGTTTGTTGCTCCATATATGCGCAAGGGATATTGTTCCCGATTTATAGCTTTTTCCGTCGAAATCGGTTGTTTGATTGCTTCCGAAAGCAGCTGTGGCAAGCAGGTAACGATTTTTTTGTATGGGAGGTTTAATTCTTTTGGAAACCGGAACGGATGTCGGGGCCATGAGGTAAGAAGCACTGAGTGATAGCAAAGCTGTGTTAACACCGTTGTTTGGTTTGCGTATGGCTCCGTTGGATAAATGGCTAAGAGAACAACCAAGAGACGTGCTCCAGTGCGGGCTGATCCTTGCATCGAGGCTAAGTCCCAAACCAACAAATGCGTTAAGGTGCGAACTTAGAATCGTATTGGATGGGTTGGTTGCTTTGTCGAAAATTTTTGTTGCATAGGCCATTCCTAAGCCCAATTTATATTTAACGGCAAAATTAGAATTCCCGATCAGCCTAAAATTGACAGAGGGATAAAGGGCAATTCCTTCACCATAAATGTCTTTGTTTCCAAATGTCTGGTAAAAGATCGAAATTCCCGTTTCCGGGTAGCCGAAGTATCGTCGCCAGCTGTTGTTGCTGTAATCATTCCAAAAAAGTTTTAATTCCGCTCCACGGGAATGGTCGTTGATCTGGTAAACCATTGATGTGTGGTGGGGAATGACAATCCCATGAAGATAATGGAGCGAGAGACCGTATCGGGTGCTGTCGGATTGTAGTTGACGGAACGATGTTTGCTGTGCGAAGGCCGAAAAAGACGAAAATATTGTCAGATATAATAAGAAACGGATCCGGAATGAAATATACACAATGTATGGGATGAGTTAGAAAAAGCTTCGTTGGCAATTGGTTGTTACAACTGCCAACGCTATGCAACAGATGAAAGCAGGGCTTTGCTGGCGTTTATTTCGAAAATCCATTGATGGCCTTTCGTATCTCGGCCAGACGGGTCAAAAGCCCTTCTAAAAGTTCAAGATGCAACATGTTGGCCCCATCACTTTTGGCATTGGCCGGATCGAAATGGGTTTCGACGAATAAGCCGTCCACACCGACGGCCACACCTGCGCGTGCAATGGTTTCGATAAGGGCAGGTTTACCGCCCGTGACGCCGGATGCTTGGTTGGGCTGTTGCAATGAATGCGTGATATCGAGGACGACCGGAACATTCATTTGTTGCATGGGTGGGATGCCGCGGTAATCCACGATCAAATCATAATAGCCAAAGGTAGTGCCCCTGTCTGTGAGGATCACGTTGTCGTTGCCCGAATCTTTTACTTTATCCACCGCAAATTTCATGGCTTCGGGCGCAAGGAATTGTCCTTTTTTGATGTTGACCACTTTACCTGTCCTGGCGGCGGCTATCAGCATGTCGGTTTGGCGGCATAAAAAAGCCGGTACCTGCAACACGTCCACATATTGGGCAGCCATGTCGGCTTCTTCGGCCGAATGGAAATCGGTGACCACGGGAATGCCGAACGTGTCGCGTATTTTGGCCAGCACCTTGAGGGCCTTTTCGTCGCCGATCCCGGCGAACGAATCGATGCGTGAACGGTTGGCTTTGCGATACGAACCTTTGAAGATGTATGGGATTTCGAGTTTTTCGGTTATCGCCACCACGCGTTCGGCAATGCGCAACGCCATCTCTTCGCCTTCGATGGCGCAGGGACCTGCCATCAGGAAGAAGTTACCGCTTTGCGTGTGTCTCAAATTTGGGATTTGTGGAATCATGTTTTATTGGTTGTTTATGTTACCCGTTTATTTTATTTATCTCTTTTCCAAAGTATATTGAGTCTTTCGGCCGTTTTTTGTTCCGACTGGTTGCTTTGCGGCTTGTAGAGCCTTAACGTTTTTATATCATCGGGAAGAAATTGTTGCGCCACAAAATTGTTTGGATAATCGTGCGAATACTTGTATTCGGCCCCGTATCCCAACTGTTTCATTAACTTGGTCGGTGCATTGCGTAAATGCAAGGGCACTGGCAGATTACCCGTTTGCCTGACCACTTCCTGGGCCTGGTTGATGGCCATGTAAGCTGAGTTGCTTTTAGGGCTGGTGGCCAGGTAAATGGTCACTTCCGACAGGATGATGCGCGACTCGGGCCAACCTACCATGTGAATGGCCTCGAAACACTGGGTAGCCAGCAGCAACGCGTTGGGATTGGCCAGCCCCACATCTTCGGCGGCCGAAATGATCAGTCGCCGGGCAATGAATTTGGGATCTTCGCCACCTTCGACCATGCGCGCCAGCCAATATACGGCCGCATCGGGGTCGCTTCCGCGTATCGATTTGATGAACGCCGAAATAATGTCGTAATGCATTTCGCCGTTCTTATCGTACTGGGCCGGATTTTTTTGCAAATATTCGGTGACCTTTTGGTTGGTGAACTCAATTTCATCGCCCTGTTCACCGTTCGCAACCAGCTCAATGATGTTGAGCAACTTACGGGCATCGCCGCCAGCATATCGCAACAATGCTTCGTTTTCGGTAAGCTTGAGCGTTTTTTGTTTTAGAACCACATCGTTGGCAAACACCTTGTGCAGCAAGTCCGACATGTCGTCGTCTTCCAGCGGCTTAAGCACGTACACCTGGCAACGGGAAAGAAGCGGTGTAATGACTTCGAAGGACGGATTTTCGGTAGTGGCGCCGATCAATACCACAATACCTTGTTCTACTGCCCCCAAAAGGCTATCCTGTTGCGATTTGCTAAAGCGATGGATTTCGTCAATGAACAACAACGGAGTGGGGGAATTAAAATAGCGGCTGTTTTTTGCTTTATCCAATATGTCGCGCACGTCCTTGACGCCCGAACTGACTGCGGATAGCACGTAAAAAGGCCTGTTAAGCTGGTTGGCAATAATGCGTGCCAACGTGGTTTTTCCCACGCCGGGGGGACCCCACAAGATAATAGAAGAAATGGCCCCATTTTCGATCATCTTACGGAGAACGGCTTTCTCGCCCACCAGATGCTTTTGTCCAACGTATTGGTCAAGCTTGGTTGGGCGCATTCTTTCTGCCAATGGAGGATATCCGTTCATAGATGGGCTTAATGAAAATGTAACCGACAAATTTAATCAACAAAGTGTAACTTATACGTCCATTTTCCTGAAATGTCGATGAACCTTTGCCGGGTTGGTTTGTTTGCACTTTAACGATCATGCAGGATGCATGCTTTACAAGAACACAAAAATGAAGTCGTTTGTGATGTTTTTTTCTGTCATTTTAATGTCGATGAACATGAAAGCGCAAAACAATATGGTCCAGACGTTTGAAAAGGCAACATTGGGAGGAGGGTGTTTTTGGTGTCTTGAAGCTGTTTTTGAACGGGTGAGGGGGGTGGAGAGTGTCGTGTCCGGATATTCAGGAGGAAAGACTATCGATCCGACTTACGAAGAAGTATGCGGCGGGTATACCGGCCACGCCGAAGTGGTGCAGATCACGTTCAACCCATCGGTGGTTAGTTACGAAAAATTGCTCGAGGTGTTTTTCGCCATCCACGATCCTACGACCTTGAACCGGCAGGGCGCTGATGTAGGCACTCAATATCGAAGCGTGGTTTTTTACCACAATCCGCTGCAAGAAGAAATTGCATTAAAGATAATGGCCGACTTGTCATTGAACAGGGTATTTGGGGCGCCTGTCGTAACCGAGGTAAAGCCGTTGGATAAATTCTACGTGGCCGAAAAATATCATCAGAATTATTACTCGCAAAATACCGATCAGCCTTATTGCCGCATCGTGATCGGTCCTAAATTGGAAAAGCTTAAGAAAGAATTCCAAAAATGATCTGTTTACCGGTTTAGTTTACCAATCTCTTTCAGTACTTTGGAGGCCTTGTTTTTTTCTCCTTTGCTACCGTTTTCGATAATTTCTTCCAAAATGGGTTTGAGTTCGTTGCCCAATTCCGGATAACGTAATGTTTGACGTCGCAGAATCTCCATACAATGGGCACGTACGGCGATCGGGGTTTGCTGAGATAAAAGCCGTTCGATGCAAAAATCGACCAAACGTCCATCGTCGAGCAAATCGTCGGATCCCTGCGAAAGCATTTTTATGTAATGTCTCTTTACCCCTTCGCTTTTGATCTCCCTCAGGTGGTTAAGAAAACGGGGTAAATAAGGCTCGATCATTGCTTTATGTGATTGCTGGACATGGTCAAGCACCCATGCGGCACGCCAGTTGGTCGGATACAAATTGCTTTTGCTTAAATCGATAAGCTGGTCGATCAATTGCGGGGCAGTTACCGATTCATCGGCCAGTATTTTGGCAAGACGGATGTCGAGCTGCGTGTTTAAATATTCAATCAGTTCTGGTGTGGTCATGGGGAAATGGATGTGACAAATTTATGAAATGAATTGCCGGTACAATACCGAAAATGTTAGAACAGGATATTTTTTTCGAGTCAAAATATCAGTAGGTTTACACGGTAATTTCTCTAACCAAAATTATTTAATTCGAATGAAAAAAATATCGATAGTTCTCTTGGCGGCTGGTATGGCCATGTTTGCGCAAGCCCAGAAGGTATCAATGCGGTATAACCTCAAGGGAGGTTCCACGTTTTATGCCAATCAAACTTCCGTGCAAAATATCCACCAGGATATAATGGGAAATGCGATGGATATTAAAGTTACGCTGAACTTGCGTACTGCTTATTCGGTTCTGAAAGTCGAAAACGGTTTATCAACCATTGACGTGACCTATGAATCGTTGGGAATGAACATGGAAAGCCCCATGATGAACATGGCTTTTGACTCGGCCGGTGAAATTGATGCCAGTAATCCGATGCATTCGGCATTGAGTACCATTGTGGGGAAAAAATTCACGATGGTGATGGATTCGCGTGGAAAAGTGGCAAGTGTTTCCGGTTTTGACAAGGTGATGGAAGAGTTGGTGGCCAAGTTCAACGGAAACCAGGAAATGGCCAATCAGATCGCTGCCAGTTTGGAGCAACAGTTTTCGGACGACGCAATGAAAAGCAACATGGAGATGATGACGGCCATTTTCCCCGAAAATGCAGTGGCCATAGGCGACACATGGGTGGTAAAGAACACCATTCGCTCAGGTATGGAATTGAACAGCGAGAATACACTGACGTTGAAAGATGTGGCCAACGGGAAATGGATGGTGAGCGGAGTTGCCCAATTGGCGACCAATAGTGAAACGGCAATTCAGACCCAAGGTATGGAATCGCATTTTAGCCTTACCGGTACCGCTAAATACGAAATGGTGCTGGATGCCACTACTGGCTGGCTGATTGAGTGCAACATCAACCAGTCAATCGACGGAAAAGTATCGTTGGAAGGAGGGCAGTTGCCTTCATCCATGGAAATTCCCATGAAGATTGAATCACAAACCAAGACGACGAGTATTTGATTCGAGCGAAGCCATCAAAACTAAAAATGGCTACTCCGAAAGAGTAGCCATTTTTAGTTTATTAATATCAAGCGTTTATTCCGCCGCAGGTTCCACTTTTCCGCCCATCGACTCTGTTTTTTCGATTTTAGGAGTCCCGTAGTAATAGACTTTCCCTCCGCTGGATACGTTCGCGCTCAGACGGTTGCTGACCCTGACAGTGACTTGGCCGCCGGTGGAACTTTTGACGAATGCTTCGTTGGTTTGGAGTGCCGCACCATAAAATTTGCCTCCCGTGTTGGTGGTTACTTCAATATTGGTGGCCTCGCCCGATATTTCCAAACGTCCGGCCGATGCCGAGCCTACCAGGGTCTTTACGTCCACGTCCAGTTCAACGGCCGCGTCGACCGCGGCGCCCAGTGTCAGCTTGGTGGCGGTAAGTGTGCCTTCATTATCGACGGAAGATCCTGAACCGGCTTGTATTTCGACCATCGTCTTGTAAGTGACGTAAACCTGTACGGCTACGCCTTTACGAAACAGGGTTTTCATCTTCACAACCAGAGTTTTGCCTTCCAGGGATGTGATCACGTCTTCGGGATTGGCATTTTGTACATGTATTTCCACTTTTTCAGTATTGCCTTCGATAAGGGTGACGTTGATTCCCTTGCTGGTTTTTAGTTTGTCGTATGGGCCGATGTTGCGGGTCTCCACTTTTACGTCGTCTTGTGCGAAAATTGGCAAGGCCACCGCAACTAAAAACAACACGGTCAATAGTTTTTTCATTTTTATTCGGAATTTAAATTGTTTCAATGGATCAGATTTTCTCAATAAACAAATATCATGCAAAAAGTTCTTTGATTTCATCTTCCGTCATGTTTTTAAACGGATTGTTCGAGTTGATGAACGTATCGGCCAATGCTTGTTTTTTCTCCTGTAGCCTGGCTATCTTTTCTTCAATGGTCCCGTTACTGATAAAACGGTACACAAATACGTTTCGTGTCTGTCCGATACGGTGTGCGCGGTTGATCGCCTGAAGTTCGGCCGCGGGGTTCCACCAGGGGTTAAGCATGAACACGTAATCGGCTTCGGTAAGGTTGAGGCCTACACCGCCTGCTTTGAGCGAAATAAGAAAGATGCGGCATTCTTCGTGGTCTTTAAACTGCTTGATGACGTGCTGGCGGTTGCCCGTGGCCCCGGTAAGCTTACTATAGGGCAGTTTACGTGCTTCCAGCTCATTTTCGATCAATTCGAGGTCTTTTACGAACGATGAGAATACCAGTACTTTGTGCCTTTCAGACACAATACTTTCGAGGTTTTCCAATATTTGTTCGTATTTACCCGATGATCCGGTATAGTGTTCGTCGACCATCAGGGGATGGTTGGCCAACTGGCGCAACCGCGTGAGGGCTTGCAATGCCACCATGCCCGATTTCTCGATGCCTTGTTCGGCAATGATGTTGAGCAATTTGTTGCGGATACCCGATTTTTCCTGTTCGTACAGCTTTTTTTGTTCGGGTGTCATGTCGCAATAAAGTGTTTGCTCGGTGACGGGCGGTAATTCTTTGGCCACCATTTCTTTGGTACGCCTTAGAATATAAGGATTGATCAACGCCTGAAGCCTTTTTTCGTGTTCTTCGCTCTGCTGTTTTGAAATTGGGTTGACGAACTGGTTTTTAAAATAGCTAAGTGTGCCCAACAAGCCTTGGTTCACAAAATTCATTTGTGCCCAAAGATCGGCCAGGCTGTTTTCGATGGGGGTGCCGGTCAGTACCAATCGGTGGTGGCCACGGAGTTCCATCACCACATCGTATAGTTTCGATGACGGGTTTTTGATGTTCTGGCTCTCGTCAAGAATGACGTATTGGAAATGGACATTTTTGAAATATTCAATGTCGTTACGTAAAACACCATAGCTGGTGAGTACGACGTGGTAGTGGCGGAAAATTTTACCGATATCTCTGGTCTTTAGCCTGTTTTGCCCCGTGTAGTTGTATACTTTTAACGATGGGGCAAATTTCTGTATCTCGTTTTGCCAGTTGTGCACCAATGAGGTCGGCATGACGATGAGCGAAGGCGGTGCATCGGTTTTATTGAACCCTTCAACATGCGGTTGTCCGAACAACGAGAGTTGCCGGGGGGTATCTTGCGGATCATCGTTTTTTTTGACCGATTCGTATGTATCGAGGATCAGCGAAATGGTTTGGATGGTCTTTCCCAAACCCATGTCATCGGCCAGGATACCGCCAAGACTGTTTGCCGAAAGCTGTTTCATCCAAAAGAAACCCTGTAGCTGGTAAGGCCGTAAATCGGCTTTAAGGCCTTGGGGCGATTTGAAGCCTGCAAGTGATCGGTTAAGCGATTCGTTAAGGTTCCGAACCGACTCCAGCTGTAACTCAAGCGCTTCCTGTACAAGGTTGAAATGCGTACGGTCGATTTGTAGGGTATCGCCGTCGGCATTTTTTGCAAAGTGCAGCAATTCGCTGAAACGGGCAAACCATTCGTCGGGGATGACGAACAAGGAGCCGTCAGGCAGTTGGAATTCGCGCGTCAAGCTGGCAATGTGCTTCCTGAACTTGATGAACGGAATGAGAAAGTTGCCGATCTTTACCAGCATTTTCAAATCGAACCAGTCTTGCGTTTCCTCTACCTGTTTGATGATTTCGGACAAACCAAGGTAATAGTTTTGGTCAAAAAAGCTTTGTTCTATTTCGATACCTAATTCATCAATGGATTTATGGTTGATGTTTAGCCAGTTGATGAGATTGTGGAGCGTGACCGACGGATTGTCGCGCAATATCATCGGCGGCCGGAACTGGCAGTTGTTGGCCATTTCAAGTCCCAATTGGGTTAGCTGTCTGGCGATAGACTCTTCCCAGCTTTTCTTTCTCTCAATTTTGTAAATGGTGTAGCGGTTGCCGTTTTTTTCCAATTCGGTGTAGACCTTCGAATTGGTCCCGGCTTGGTAGCGTTTGCCCGCATACACAAAATAGAGTGAGAGGACAGGTTGTTGGGCCAGGTCCTGCTCGAGGTTCAACACCGGTTGTGGCATGCCCGATTTGTCCACGATATCGAACCCGTTGGCCACGACATGGAAATCGCGGATGCAATTGCTCACGAACTTTTCCATGTAATTGTCTATGCTGGCGGCAGGTACGCGGATGGCCGTTTTTTCGAGAAAAGGTTTCAGCTTTTTGCTGTCTATGTCGGTAAAACGGTACAGTTTCTGGTTGAGGATGAATGAACAAGGTTCGTGGGTAATGAACGTGAGCTGGCGTCCCAATAGCCCGAAGTCTGAGCCTTTTTCCCTTACTTTCAGCGTGTATTCGAGGTGGAACGGTTGCAGGTCGAAGTAGAATACCGCTTCGGACGGAAGTACAGGGATGCCCAGTTTGTCATCGGGGTAAAGCTGGCTGTAATTGGTGCTTTTGAGGAATGTATCGGTGTCGCCCGAGAGTGCGAGCAGTTCGATGCACTGGGTTATGCGTTTTTCGATGTCGGGACGGATGCGTTTCTCCAAGAGATCATTGGTCAATTTGTTTAGAAAATCCTTGACGGTCGCTTCGCGTGAGTATTTTTTGTACAAACGTGGGTCGCTGATCTCGTCCAATATTTTGATAATCTGCAACTGAGCGTCACTGAACTTGCCGGGATAATTCTTCACTCTGGCCGATGTCATCTGTTCCACCAGTTTGATCATCGGTTCGTTGGGATCCTTGTACGAGAGGTAGGGAATGGCGGTCATTCCCAAACGGTAACGTTCGGTAAACACGACGATGAGTTTTTGCCCGTCTTCGTGCCCATATGTAGATTGCGTTTCGCTCATTGGGCGTGGCGACTTAGGTATCTTTATCGGTTCAAAACCGACAAAGATAGCGACTATTGCGTTTGATGGGCCGTAAAGGACGAAAAGTTGCGGGGATAAAAACAAGAAACCCGATCCTTTTGGAGCGGGCCTTTATAAAGTAAACCAAGCAGCATTTGTCTCGATGTAAGAAAACATGATCGTAAGGGCCTTTCTGATGGAAAAGACGAGGGGATGTGAAAGGCTTTACAGAAGGACAAGAGGACGTTTCTTAGTCCAATCTATCAGTCTGATATCTATCCATTTTCCTCTCTTTGGGTATTTGTCACATGGGATAAGGTTGTGCTTAGACCGAATTCGCGTTAAACATATTTCGGAAAGTATAGGACCGCTGGCCGCCATTTACCATCTTTCGCCCCTCATCAGTACTGTGGGGGATGCAAAGGGAATTGCCTCCGATTTGTAAGTCCATTGCATCACGTAGGATTTATAGGTCGGGTATGGCACATTGTTTTTTCGCGCCGACTCAATTTTTATTTCGGCCGTGCTGGTGCTCGACGTACTGCCCGCTCTATAGTCCTGGATGACGACGCCCGTTTCGGCGTCGGCGATCCTGTAAAAGAACCGAGCCGAAAGCCCCTTGTTCATGTTGCCATACAGGTTCACGTTTAGTTCGACCGCCACGCTCAACGTACCACGTGAAAGTTCCAATTCCGCAACCACGGTTTTCAGCGATTCTGCCACATTGTCGATGCTGTATGACGGTTTGGTCGTCATCAGGGCATATTGGTCGACAGCCAATACAGTGATCAGCAACTCTTCCGACCCGGGGGCCTGCAACTCGTCGGCATAAAAAAACCGGACTGCGGTAGAGGCGCTGTCTGCCGGGGTCAGCTGGGTATCGATCAGTTGCAACGTACCGCCGGGGGCCACTTGTATCAGGTTTACGACCGAGGTGGGTTTGACGGTCAGCATGGTATCCAGTTGCAAGGTCGGGGTCCCGTCGTTGTTCAACAACCATGCCCTCAGGTGATCGGTCATTTCGTTGAGGGCCACGTACTTTTTACCGCTTGTCATCCGGGTACCCGATAAAGTATCGAACGCAGTTTGCCCGAATTTGATGTAATAACTGGCACTGTTGTCGGCCACATAGGCCAGTTGGGTCGAAATGGTCGAAAAAGAGTCCGTAGTTTCGTAATCGCCGTTTGTTTCACAGGAAGGAGTGAATAGTATCCCTCCGAACAAAAAAAACGAAGACCATTTATTAATCGTTTTCATCATTTTCATTGTTTTGTTTTTGATATGTGCCCGCAGGCTAACCCAATAGCCTGCGGGCTGAATGGCTCCCTCTATCCCCTACCCAAAGCAAACGAGCCAAGGGAGTTAAATAGCAAAAAGTGAAGACCAACGCTCTCTATGACAATCCATGGAACGAGAACATCTTATACCAACCCGCATTCACCCACCGTTGTGGAGATGCCTTCTGAGCAAGATTTCCTCTTGTTAACTGCCCGCAAAGGGCAAACGGGGATTCGGGGAGAGACCTTCTGTATTTTAACATGGGTTCGATCACGCAAGCCATGATTTTTGCAGGGGTTTTTACCTGCGATGAGAGAAAAGATGCGGGATTTTTGGACAGATAGAGCGAAGAATGAAATCTTGATCACCTTCTGGATCTATGCTGTCTGTTTGGTATCTGAACATCCTTGTTTCTTTCACGGGTTTTGGCTTGCATCGTTGGGCCAGCGTTTGTTACTTCACCACCTTGGTGGTGGCTTTTTTCCCTTCGTTATCGGTATAGGTAGCCATGTAGATGCCTTTGGGCAACAAGGTAACCGGCACGACAGCCTCTCTGTCGCCAACGGCAAGGGATTGTACCCCCACCGTTTTGCCTCCCAGATCGCTGATAACGATACGGGCTCCCGCTCCGGCGGCATCAAAGGCAAAACGGGCATCGCTGATCACTGGATTGGTGTTCAACTTAAACATGGTATTGGTTTTGGTGTCTTCTATGCCAGTGGGAGAGTCATCGCCTACTTTTGTGACGCGAATGTCGTCAAAAATGACCTCATTATTTCCACTTACTCCAATTAAAATCTTGATTTTTAAAGCAGTTTCAGGCACTGTTCCTGTAATAGAAAAGGGTAGCCATGCACCTTCGACAGCAGGTAACGGTTCGTCCGATAGAAATAATAAGAACTCATCATCAAGGGGCATGACATCGTTATTGTCTCCATCCATCCAGAAACCTGTAAATGTGACCCCTTCGTACCCACCTTCTGTTACAAGAATCCCTTTGTATTGAAATGAAAAATCATATTGTTCTCCTTCAATGACCTCATTTATCTCCTGAGAAATGACCGAAGAACCATTACCAATAGTTGATGCAATTTTCAGGGCTTTAGTTCCTTCATGCACATTGTCATCTCCTTCAACCATGCTGAATGCATCTATGTTAACACCAACAAACGTCCAATCTGCAGGAAGATGATTATTTCCTACTGTCTCAAAACTTCCGTTTGATACCAAATTGGTTTGCGCGTTTAAGCTAGCAAAGCTTATAACTGCCAGTAAAATAGTATAGAGTAAAAGTTTAATCGTTTTCATCAATATTCAATTTTATCTGTTTTTCGAATTGAAAAAGTGCGCGAAACACACAAGGTGTTTCGCGCACTTCATGAAAATTTACCAAGTTAAAGGGAAGGGGGTTGTTTTTACCCAACAGCCTGCAATCCAATAATTGTCATTGGAAAGTGCTCCTTTATAGGTTGTTACATCGAAAAAGCCATCCAAACCATCAAAATTAGCTCCTGTCAATATAGGATTAGCATAGGCTCTTAACCCTTTATAAGAAGAGTCAAAATACCTTAACGTGTTGAACGGATAAAGAATGCCTAAGCCCGAGGTCGTGGCATTTACAAGGCTATTGGTTCCATTAGGCGTCCAACCTGTATTGTTCCAAAGTGCTCCTGTGGTGCTAAGTTTCCCTACGACATTGTGTGCAAAATACGATGAATCATTTGACAAGGTGTTATTCAAATTTGTGCCCAGATAGTTATAAACACCTGATCCATTGAGATAAATTGTGGTATTATACCCATAGACTACACTGTTGCGCAATGCAAAACGGCTACTGCGACGAAAATGCGTTCCATAAAGAACAATATTTGTTGACGGGTTGTACGTAGTGGCCCCAGTGGATGTTCCTACAATGGTGAGGTTACTGATAATAGGGCGAGTGTAAGGCTGTGCCGATGAGCCACTTCCATCGTTGTCGCACTCAATACCGTTGGCATTGGCCGAGTAAGGAGCAGCAGGATCCAATACTGCCACCAAAAATTGTAACTTCCCGCGGTAGCCAAAGTCAAAGTCGAAGGCATCGTCATTAGCTGTCGTTGCAAGCAAATATTTGGCATTGACGGTGCCGCCAAAAAACTCAAAAGCGTCGTCGGCACCGTAGTAAGCTTGCAGGTATTCAAGCGTGGTTCCTGATCCCACGCCGCCAAAGGTAAAGCTGTTCAGTTCATTATCTGTCGAGATGGATGCACCGGCATATTCCACACGAACGTAACGCAATATACCTGAACTTTCGGTGTTGTAAGCGCTGCTGTTGTAAGTCCCGTAGGTAATGTCGACCCCAGTAGGCACTTGTGGTAATCCAATACCTTCGATGGTTTGCGTAGTCGATTGGTTGATTTGGGCGTTGCCCAAGATTACCAAGCCACCCCAGCGTCCTATATTGTCAGCTGGGTTGGGGAGCGCATTGTGCACAGTAAACACAATTGGACAGCATTCTTCACCGTCGGCGATAATCTTTGATCCACGGGTGATGATCAGTGCCGATGCATACAGTGGATCGCTGTTGTAAACGCCTTCGATTTGCGTACCGGCAGGGATGGTCAACGTGGCATTGTTACTCACAAACGTTTTTCCGTTCAGCAAGTACAGGTTGCTGCAGTTGAGGGTCATGCTGGTACTTATCACGTTGGGCAACGTGATGGTGTCAGCAAAGGGACGTTCGCAACCGCAGGCGTTGACGGCGGTTGCGGCTTTCAACGACGATGCGTCGGCACCGTGCGGGGTTTCCAGGTCCTGCGAGCAGGAACCAAACATAGTGGCAAGGGCCACCGTACACGACAGCAAAAAAACATTTGTTTTCATTTTGAAAATGTTTTTTGGTTGTTTTGCTTCCCGATTACTTCTTCTTCCTACCGTCCAAAGGGGGAAGCAATTATCCCTCGGATTTCAGATTTTTGCCCCCCGAAGGAGGCCAAGGGGATCGGTCCGGCCCTTTTGCCCCATTGAGGGGCATCGGAGCTGTGCGATCTATGTATTTAATTCAAGATTCAGGGTTCTGAGGTGTACACACCAACCGCTGATAACTGGTCATTTAAAAGAACGCGACTTTTTTCCTTCCCGTTGCTCACGGATTCTCCTTAACGCTACTCACCTCCGCTCCCTCACGTTACTCGCAGGCTCTCCCTTACATGTCCCACATGTACATGCGTACCGTAGGTTTTTCCTATTAAAGGGATCCAGAGAAGCTTCCCCTATGCCACGATCAATAGCTTGTCATATTCCACGGTACGTGGTTCTTTCAGTAAGGTGCTTCCGGTCGAAAACCGGGTGGTAATGCGCAGGGAGTATTGGCCTGGATGGAGGTCGGGCACACGGGCAATGATGGTTTTGGGATCGTTTTGCGTCAGGCGGCGGGTCACGTGGGTGGCCACGCCATTGGCGTCCACAAGGAACACTCCCAGAGTCTCTTCGCCTTCGGGCGCTATCTTTAACTTATCACCTTCAATGCGTATGTCGTCGCCGGCGGTAATGCTGCCGTCGGTCAATCCGGTGGCGGTATCGGTCACCAGGCCGATAAAGGCGCCGCTCTCTTTTACGCCAAGTACCTCTACGCCCACCTCGGCAAGGGCCGCCCGCATTTCGGCGCTGGGGATGATGTTGAGCGCCACTTTGTGCGCAGCGGGATCGAATTTGGCCGATGCCCCTATCCAGGCCCCTAACACACGGGGCGTGTATTGGCAGGCGCCGGTGAGCACGCTGTTGCCAAGCTGTACCTGTTCGCGGACAATGCGGTCGCTCTGGTTGAGGATACTCAGCAGGGTGTCGTACTTGATTTCCGATCCTTCCTTGACGATCAACTGGGCAATGTCGGCGTTGCGCAACGACTTCTTACCGGTCGAAACCTCGGCCATGTAGTCGTTGTCCACATCTTTGGTTAATTTGTTTAGCCGTAGCCAGATTTTCCAGAAAAAGTTGTACGCCATGTGTTTGGTTTTTATGTTTTATTTATTGTATTCATCTTCGTTTTATTTGGGCATCTTCGTCATGATTGCCTGAACCCAGTCTGCTTTAAACGCAATGCCCGTTTGTGTTTTATTGGGCAGTAAAGCTCCTTTGCACGTCTGTGTTATGGATGTAGAAGGTAGGGGGGCTTTAAAACTTCCAGCTTACCGAAGCCGAAAAGGTGGTTCCCCGCCGCGATTTGCGTAATGCCGTATCTTTGTCTTTTTCGTAATCCCAGGTGCCGTCGAGGAGTTGTTCCAGACTCCCATTTTCATACTTCCATGCATTGCGGTAGATGATGTAAGGTTCGGCCAACAAATCGGAGGCGTTGAGTTTTATTTCCATCTTACCCTTCACCAGCCGGGCGCTCACTTGTGCGTCGAGCGTGGAGCGGGGTGCTTCGTATTCGTCGAGAAATTCATTGCCGCCGGCATAGCGTATCTTTCGGCCGGTGTAGCCATAGTTAACGGCCGCGCCACACACATCGTCCTCCCAGCCCAGGCCAGCGTTCCACACCAGGGGAGAAAGCCCCATGGGGGGGCGGTTGCGGTAACCGCCGTAAATGGTGTAAATACCATCTATTTCGGAGCCGTTGAACCGCACATTGCCCTCGAGCAACGTGGCGTTTCCGGTCAAAAACAGGCGTTGCAGGGACGGTGACACAAACCCGAAGTGTTTGCGCAGGTTCAGTTCCAAACCTTTTACTTCTGCGCTTACCATGTTGACGTACATGACCATGTCTTCGCCATTGGTTCCCATGGTGACGATTTCCACTGGTTTGGTAAAATCCTTGTAGAAGGCTGATATCGATACTATTTCGTTTGATGAGGGATACCATTCCAATCGCAGGTCGTAGTTATCGATGAACGAATCTTCCAGCCCGCCGTTGCCGCGTATGGTGGCCCGTTCCCACAAATCGTAATACTGAAAGGCGGAACGTTCCCGAAAATCGGGGCGGGCCAGCGTCCTGCCATAAGAAACGCGGGCTTTTAGGGAAGATAGGATATCGTAACCGATATTCAGGGCCGGCAGCCAGCGCCGTTCGCGGTACACCATGACGGTGTCTATCCATAAGCTAGCGTTAATACGGGTAATCGTATTTACTTCCATGCGCGAATCTTCGGTGCGCATGCCGCCCGACACTTGCAGCCGTTCTTTAAGCATCCGGAAATCGCCCATCAGATATATCGCGTGGATGTCTTGGCTGCCCGTGTAGTTGTCGCCGCCGAACAAATCGCCTATTCCCATCCGTAAGATCTTAAAATAGAGATCGCCTGATGCAAAGTGTTCCGGGGCATAAAATTCCTGCAATGGGTGTGCGGTCAAGTCTTGCCCGTAGGTTTCGATGGCGTACACATAGGTGGAAATCTGGCGGTAGTCGGCGTTACGGAATGCACCCCAGTAACCAGTTTTCAGTTTCTGTTTGTTGCCGGCTATCGTAAAAGAATATTCGAGGTTTCCGCCCGCGTTCCATTTCGTTTCCCCCAGTTCGCTGGCAAACAGGCCCCCTTCATCGAATTTGGAGGGAGAGGTGGTTGTTCCCGCATACCAGGCTATGGCTTCACGCCCATCGGGCAGGGTGCTTGCCACGTAGCCTTGGTTAAAACGATCGTCGGGTTGGCTGCGGTCCAGTTCGTTGTAATCGCCAAACCATGTTAATGTAAGTTGGTTGTGCCACAAGCGGTGCTCGCCATCCAAACGGGTCTGCCAAAGTGTGTTGGTCCGTGGGCTGCTTACCACTTTGCGGGTGTAATAGTTGTACAGGGTTGAGTCGCTGCCCGGTTCGTATTCGGTTTGGCGGGCGTTGTCGTGGGTAAAGCGGCGATTGTACAGGTTTTTCCAGTTGATGCGGTTAGCCGTGTTTTTCCATCCCATGTTCAGTACTCCGGCCGTGGAGGTGGAAAAAGTGTTTTTGATGCCGTCGTAGGCCACTTCGGGGCTATATCTCGATCGCCAGTCATAATCTTCACGGTTCTCGTCGTGGCGGTAGGTGAGGGCGGCGACCACGCCCAGTGAATGGCCGCCCCGGAACAGAAAGGGAATGCCTGCCGACAGGGAGTAGCTTTGGGTGGGGGCACCGGTAAACCTGCGCAGGCCCCAGTGGTTGGGTATTTTGGCCGCTACGGCATTCATTTCGGGTGTGGGCTGGTAGCTGGTATTTTCGGGTTCCACGTACACTGCTTTGTACTCGTTGGCCCAGCCGTTCTTAAACCAGTCACGTTGGTCGGTACCCAGCAGGTAGTCTTCTTTGTAGCGGGTGTTGCTGTAAAAATCCTTGCCGGTGCTTTGGGTGTTGAACCCGGTACCAATGGTGAAGCCCAGGAATTTTTTGTCGGGTACGGCAATGGTATGGACCTGCACGCTGCCACCGGTAAAATCGGCCGGCATGTCGGGGGTAAAGGTTTTGGACACCACTACGTTGTCCACCAGGTTACTGGGGATGATGTTCGAACGAGAAATTGCGCCGGTTGGGTTCGGTGCTGGGCAATGATGATCCGTTGAGCTGTACGTTGTTGTAACGTTCGGCCATGCCGCGTACCACCACAAAGCGGTTGTCCTGCATGGTCACGCCTGCCACGCGTTTGAGCACCTGTGCCACGTTGTTGTCGGCGGTCAGCTTCATCTGGTCGGCGCTGATGCCGTCGATCATGGCCACGCTTTCGCGCTGACGGGCCAGTAATCCGATGGTAGATGCCTGGTTGTGCTGTGCGGTCACCGTCACCTCGCCCAATTGTTCGGAGGCTTCCTTTAGCGTGACATCAAGCGGGATGGTTCTGCCGGGATCTATTTGCAGATCTTTTACCTGGGCGGTCTCGTAGGAGATAAAGCGCATTTCGATGGTGTGGATTCCTGCGGGAATGTCACGGAGGGAATATTTGCCGTCAATGTCGGTAAAGGTGCCTATAGTAGTGCCCTGTACGGCAACGGCTACGCCGGGAAGAGGTTCGCCCCGCCCGTCGGCCACTTTCCCCGAAATGGAACCTTTGCCCGATGGCGGGGTGTTGGCAGGTTGCTGTTTGACGATGATCAACGAGTTGTCCGCCATTTTCCGGTACGTCAGGCCGGTGTTCTTAAGGCTTTGTACCACCGCTTGTTCCACAGGCATCTGGACGGCTTGCATAGGCGGCGTTTTAAGGCCGCCTACCAGCTTCGAATCGAACGAGATGTCCCGTTTCGCAAGTTTGGCTATTTTGTTGAGCCTTGTGTTGAGCGGCTCTTCGGGAAAATCACCCGTGACGGTTTGTCCGGCCACATGGCCAAAAGACATTGCCAGCAGAATGGTGAACAACAAGTTTTTCAATTCCATCTTGAACAGATCCATTTTTACAGGTTTATATTGCGTATTGCATTTGTATTCAGTGTGTTTGTGGATGCCAACCTCTCCGGTTTCAGGACAAGACCTCTCTATTCCTTCCCTTATGGGGGAAAGCAAGGCATTGTTTTCGATAAAAGAGAGATTGTGTCGCCCCGACGAACAGGCCGCTATTTGTATATTATTACCATACCGGTATCCATTTCGTAATGTATGTCATAAATCCCGCACAGGCGGTCCATCACGTCTTCCAAACGGGTGCCTTTCCCAAACGACGAATTGAACCGGAGGCTGTCAAGCGCATTGCTGCGGATTACCACTTTCACGCCAAAGCATTGCATGATGCGCAGCTGTAATTCTTCGGCGCCGGCATCGTTCAGTACCATTCGTCCTTCGCGCCAACTGGCCGCATCTTCTCCGTCGATCCCGGAAATGGAAACCACGCGGTTGTCCGTCGTATAACTCAGTTGTTCGTTGGCCGTCAGCAGGCCTAGTTCGCGTTGCCGGTCGCTTACCGTGACCTTGCCCGTGCGTACCGATACCACGCTGGTGCCCAATAGGGCGTATGCTTTTATGTTGAAGGAGGTCCCCTTGACCACGGTCTGCAAGTGGCCGTGGTGTACCACAAAGGGCTTTTCCGGATTTTTGGTGACTTCGAAAAACGCCTCGCCCTCGATTAGCCACACTTCGCGCTTTTGCTTGTTGAACTCGTGCGCCACATAAGCCAGCTCTGAAGCATAGTTCAGGTAAACGACCGATCCGTCGGGCAATGTCTCCCTGCGCAATTCGTGGATGCCCGATGACAAAACGGTACGTGGCTTGCCGACGATGGCCATGGACGACGGTGCAGCGACTTGTGTGGCATGTGGGTATAAAAGATAGGCAAACAGGCCCACTGCCAGCAAGATTCCTGCCGCCACGCTTCCGTACCGCCAAAGGTACATGGCGCCCATGTGGGGTGTGGTGGCCAAAGGCTTTTGTTTGGAGATATGTTTCTCCATGAGTGTTTTCAGGGTTCTTTGCCCGACGGTTTCCACTTCGTCGTCGGATACCCTCAATGGCCCTTTGCCTATAATTTCACTGGCTTTCTCTACCCATGCGTTCTCCTCTTCGGAGGCGTTGCCTTTCAGGTAACTGTCATACGCCTTGCTTAGGCGATCAAGGATTTTCTCCCCTTTTTCCCGTGTCCCCATCTCTTTGTGTTTCGCTCTTTTTAATCGACCCTTGATTATGTGGGTGCTTTTTTGTGCAATTTGTTCTTACAATCCTATATCGTACAACGCAGGGCCAATCTCCCTTTAAATAATGGTTAAGTCGGGTTTACGGCTTCATTGACACGATGTATGGACATGCTGGACATGGCGAAAAGACAGGTATTTCGACTTTTTGTATTTTTTTTCGGGGAGGGGATAATGTTTGGTGGGCCACCAATTGGCATTTTAAATTTAACAGAATAGCAACACTCACCTAACATCTGGCTTGTAATTTTAAACGCACAAAAAATAACCTGCCCGATGAAGCGAAACGACAAAGAACTGTTAGTGGCAATTGCCGCCGGGGACAGTAAGGCGTTTACCGAATTCTATGAACGGCACCATCGTATTGTTTACCGAAAAATTGCCTCCCGTATCGGGGACAAAGAAGAGGCCGAAGATCTTTTTCAGCAGTTTTGGACATTGGTTTGGTCGCAGCCGGGGCAAATAATGACCGACGAGACAGAATCGGCCATCAGGTTCATGCACCACCTGTTGTCCAAACGCATCCTTGACTATTTCCGTTCCGTGCGCAAACAAGCTGCCACCATTGACCATAGTCATTGGGAAGAGATGCACGACGAGTCGTTGCATACCTCCCATATCATGGAAGACTTGTTGGCTTCCGAAATCATGGATTTGGTGACCGACATTGTGGCATCGCTTCCCGAGATGGAACGTAAGGTCTACGAATTAAGGTTTTTATACGACTATTCGGTGAGTAAAACGGCCGAATTGCTGGAAATCAGCGAAAAGACGGTTTATAACAAACTCTCCCTGGCACTTAAGCGAATCCGTATCAAACTGAAACCGGTCTATTATCCCTCAGCAACGGAAGGGGTATTCTCAGTGTTGTTGGTCGTAGTTTCTGCTGGGTGAGGAGGCTTTTACTCCCTTTGCATCCATATTGGCTTTAGCCGTAATTAATAGTTAACAGTCCATGTTTTTTCTGATCCAAAGGCCATTGGGAAAACTCTGTTAAAAGCAGACAGCAATTATTGGTTCTCTAAAACTTTCGTGGCCTCTCTGCCACCGGGACAAGATCAAGCTGGGAAATGGGAATTGAAAACCGCCCTGTATGTAACGGACCTTATCTTTGGGAGGGATCGGGGCCAGGATCGAGAGCAATGGGCGGCAATCGATTTCAATCCGACATTTGCCAGTCACGGCACCTTGCCTGAAACAACAAACCCAAAGCAGGAATTACAATGTGATCTTCCTGCTTCGGGTTTGTTGGAGCGGGGTCTATGTCAGAATCAATACCCCTTGTTTTGTATGTAATCTTTGTTAACGTCCAATTCCGATTGGGGAATAGGGAACACCCTGTAGGTGGGAGAGGTGGCTGGTTTCGCCGAATAGGCTTTATCGAACGTGCCAAAGCGTGCCATCTCCTGGCGCCGTTCTCCCTCGTAATAAAGCTCGTAGCTGATTTCGTTATAAAGTATTTCTTCCGTAAGTGACTCAATAGGCTGGCCATAATACTTGTTGCCGTCGATATCGATGCTCCAGCGAGAAGTCCTCAGTTCATTGATGTCGGACAGGGCCCCTGTGGCGTCGCCTTTACGGAACCGGGCCTCGGCACGCATGGCATAAACACCTCCCAACCTGAAAACGGGAATGTCCACGCCGCTGTTGCTACGGGTGTTCTCGGCGTCATACTCCTGCTTGAATACCCTTACCCCCCTGTTTATCTGGTTTTGGGTAAACGATGCATCGCCGGGCACATCGAAATCCAGTTCACGGGTAAAATCCATGGCCAATGTGGGCGTTTTTTCGGTATACAGCTTTTGCACCAGTACACGGCTTGCGTCGTTGGGATCCATCATGAAAGCCCCGCTCTTGATGATCGGGCCGTATTGCTGCCCCTCCTGGAACCCCTGGTTGAAATGGAATATCCCATCGTAAGGCAGGCTGTAATCGGTGCCGTCGTTCCGGAAAGGCACACCGCCGTTTTTTAGGGTATGTTTGTGGAAACGCGGGTCGTTGCGGTTATGGTCCCACGTGGCATAATACTCGGGAGTCGTACACGTGGCATTGGTACCACGGTTGTTGTTCGGGTTGGCCTTTTGGTTACGTTCCATAGACAGGTAAGTGAATTCGTTCCGCCCGGTATTGGGACCTGTGCCCATTTGCAAGTACGAAAAGATATGTTCCGGGTTGTTGTAGTTGGTCACGCCGAATATTTCAAAGAAATCGCCTTCCAGTTCAAACTGCGTTGATGCGATCAGTTTATTGGCATACACGATGACCGAATCCATGTATCCGCTTTGGGCAAAGTTGAACTGTGACGTTTCGTTGTAACGGTCATCGTAAACCGCTTTGTTCAGGTATATTTTGGCCAATAGCGCATAGGCGGCTTCTTTTGAAAAACGACCGGCATGGATCCCGTTTTGCCGTGCTGTGCCCAAATAAGGCAAAGCTTCTCTTATTTGCCCGATACACAGATCGATGGCTGTTTTGCTGTCAACGATCTGAGGTGATTCGGCAAAATCAAGGTTCATCGGGTCACGGTAAGGAACCTGACCGTACAGGTCGACAAGCTGGTATGTGTACAAAGCCCACATGCCGCGTGCTTCAGCCAGGTACAGATCGCGTTCGGCGATGGAACTCGATTTGAGCACATCAATGGCGCTGGCGGCCTGTGCCACGGCTTTGTTGAGTGTAAGCCACACATCTTCTGCCTTGACGCTTGATGCGTTCCATGTAAACTCGTGCAATGCCTTCCATTTGCCGCCGTCGCGCCAGTCCTCGCCGCGTACGGGCAATATTGTTTCGTCAGTGGTCATTTGCTGCAGACACCAGGGGCCGCCATAGCTGGCAAACACATCTTCGCCGCAACTGTATGTGGCCGACAAGAGGGCTGCCTCCGAGCCTTTTACTGTCGAAATATCATCGGGAATGATTTCATCAAGGATCTTCTCTTCCAGATCGGTGCAACTACCCAGCAGGCACAACGATACCATGGCAGTCGAAACAAATTTGGTGAATGTACTGATATGTGACATGTTAGTTAAGTTTTAGAGTGATACCGAACAAAAAGCTTCTGGAACCGGGATAACTGGCGTAATCCATGCCGAGCGATGAATTGCCGCCCACGTTTTTGGTCGTGTTGACCGACGGGTCGTATCCCGAATAGTCGGTGATGGTGAACAGGTTTTGCCCCACCCCGTACACGGTAAGCTGGCTAAGCCACGGGTAACGCTGGCTTTTGAAGTTGTAGGCGATGCGCAGGTTGTTCAGCCGCAGGTAGTCGGAACTTTCGAGGTAATAATCGGATACCACCAGTGCGTCGTTTTTCGATTGTCCCGAATGGAGGACTTCGTTGGTAATGTTTTTGCTCGATAACAAGTTGGACATTGTGTTGGTGGCCAGCTTGGTATTGTTGAACAGATAGGCGCCGCTTTGCCCCACGAACGAGAACGATAGATCAATGTTCTTGAAACTCATTTGGCTGTTCAGGCCGTACGTGAACTTGGGGAGTGCGCCTTCGATGATCACCTTTTCGTCGGCATATTGCGAAATGCCGTTTTCGTCGAAGCCTAAATGATGGTTCAGATAGAACGATCCGGCCGCGTATCCGTTCCTGTAGATATTCACCGTTTCGCCCGATACGCCCGAGCCGCTTACGCCGCCCGAGAGGATCTCGGTCACCGGAAGGTTCTTCACCTCGTTGTGGAGCGTTGCGCCGTTCACATCGACACTCCATTTGAAATTTGGGGTATTCACAATGGCCGATCCCACGGTAAGTTCCACGCCCTGGTTTACGATCTCGCCATCCATGTTGATCCATACCTCAGAGAAATTAGGTTGTACGGCGGGCACCAGCAAGATGGCATCGGTGGTCGTTTTGTTGAAATAATCGACCGAACCGTACAATTTGTTTTTGGCCATACCGAAATCAATGCCCAAATTAAATTGCGTAACGACTTCCCATTTCAGGTTTGGATTGGCGGTGCGGGTATAGGTGACCCCTTCGGTGATCGCACTGCCTTCTCCGTTCAGGTAGTAGCCGTTCGATGAAGAGATGCTGTAAGTGGCTTTCGTGACTTTGTTGGGAACCTCCTGGTTTCCTGTTTGTCCCCAGCTTGCCCTTAGTTTCAGTTCGCTGAGGAAACCCATGTGTTCGGCAAACGCCTCTTCATGGATGTTCCACCCAAGGGCAAAAGCGGGAAAATAACCGTGCTTGTTGTTTTCCCCAAAGCGGGTGGAGCCGTCGTTACGCAACGAAGCCGTAAGGAGATATTTGTTGGCGAATGCATAGTTGATCCTGCCAAAATAGGATTGTAGCTCATTCTCTTCCGCGAAACCGGTCGTTTCCACCGGAGTCGTGTTGCTTGCGCCCGATGGGTTGTTGGCCGGATCGATGGTCCCGTCGATGCCGTTTTCGCCAAATGTGGTGCCCGAACGATAAAATTTCTGGTATGAATAGCCCCCCAATAAATCGAACCTGTGGCTTAGCTTGGTGAACGAATAGGTCAGGTAATGCTCCAGTAAGTAGTTATAGTTCTCGTAGTTCTGCTGGTAGTAGGCCCCGATACTTTCGATCTCGGTGGTATTGGGATAGTAGGTGGTGTTACGTTCCGAGAACGAACGGTCCAGCCCCAGGTTGAATTGGTACTCCAAGCCTTTTACGATCCTGAATTTGGTTTCCACGTTTCCGAGTACCCTTAACGTACGGGTCTCGTCATCGAAAATGTGTAACAGGTACAAGGGGTTGTAGCTTCCTTCGGTATCGAAATCGAAAAGTTCGCCGTCTTCGCCGTAAACGGGACGCGTGGGGTTGGCCTTAAGCATGTGCGTGATCAGTTCGCCCGTGGCCCCTGCGTTCTCGCTGCTGGGAATGCCGTTGTCGGTGGTTTGGCTTCCGGTAAGGTTCACTTTCAGCTTCAGGCGCTCGTCATCGAGGAATGCCTCATTGACGTTGATGCGCCCGGACAAACGTTCAAATTTACTTTCGCGGACAATCCCTTCCTGGCTTAAATGTCCCAATGATACAAAATAGTTGCGGTTACCTGCTCCGTTGGCGAACGAAAGATTGTTGCTGGTTGTGACAGCTGTCCGCATTACCTCGTCCTGCCAATCGGTCGATACGTGGCTGTCGTAGGTTTGGTCGGGATTGACCGTTGCATATTCAGGTCCCGTCAGCAAATCGATTTTTTTTGCCACGCGCGAAACCCCTACGTATGAATCGGCAGTAAAGCTTGGTTTTTGTGCTTTCCCTTTTTTGGTGGTGACGATCACCACCCCGTTGGAACCGCGTGCCCCGTAAATGGCTGTTGCTGACGCATCCTTTAATACGCTGATCGATTCAATATCATTGGGATTTAGGAAGTTGAGAGGGTTCTTTGCCCGTGAGGAGCCTATTCCGACCGAAGGACCGCTCGGACTGACGTCTTCATTGCTCAATGGTACGCCGTCGACGACAAATAGAGGGGTATTGCCGCTACGAATGGATCCTGCACCCCTGATCATGACGTCGACCCCTGCTCCGGGTTCCCCGCTAGAGTTCACGATGCGTACGCCCGCCACTTTCCCCTGGAGCAAGCTTTCGGCCGACGTGTTAATGCCGTTTCTAAAATTGTTTTCGCCCACTTTCTGGACGGCTCCTGTCAGATCGGACTTGTTTTGTGTGCCATACCCTACCACGACGACTTCGTCAAGGCCTGTGACGGCAGGCTGCATTTTTACAGACATGCCATCGGTAGCTTGCAGCGATTGTGTTTCATATCCGATAAAATTGAATACCAGTTGGTTGCTTACACCGGACAGAATAATTGAAAACGAGCCGTCGAAAGCCGATACCACGGCGTTGAGCGTTCCTGCTTCCGCAATACTCACGCCCGGGAACGGGTTATTTAACTCGTCGGTCACTGTTCCTTTTACCAACCGTTGGGTCTGCAATGTGGCTGATGTCTTTTTTAGCATTACCACCTTTTGCGTCACGGTGTATGATAGGTTGGCCTGCGTTGCCATTTCATCGAGGATGGAGAATATCTCCGTGTTGACATTGGAAAGGGCGTATTCTTTGGCATCGTTGGCGATTTCTTCGCCGTAACTGAACCGGTAGTCCGATTGGGACTCGATTTGGCCGATGAGTGCGACAAGCGTGCCGCTCTTCATTTTAACTGTTTCGTTTGGGGAGGATCTATGCTTGCCCGATCCCCAACATACCGGGATAAAGAAGATTGAAAAAAACAGAAAAAGAGACATTTTCTGTCCAAAAACGATTAATTTCGAATGCATTTTTTTAGCTTTTTGGTTAAAAAATCAATGACCGTGGTTGTGGCAGCAACTGCGGTTTTTTGTTTGTCAAGCGGGTTTATTGATCTGTATTTATCTCATAGGCGACGGATAATTTTAGGTTCGTGATATAGTTTAATTGTTCCAATACATTTTGTAACGTCGCATCCTGGGGGATGAACACGGTGGCCTTTTTGTCTATTCCGACGGTATCGTCCACAGCTATTTTTTTCCCGAATTTCTTTTCAATGGTTTCCACGATGTGGCGAACGGTTAAATCTTTTAATGTCAGGTTATCGGTAAACCAATTTTGAAGGGCTTCGTTTCCGAGCACTGTTTTTTGCAATTGGCGTTCAGAGCGGACCAATGTGGCTTCTTCATGCGTTTGCAGGTCCATTGTGCCATAAGGGGACCATACGTTGACCTTACCTGTGTAAACCGTGATCGTACAGTTGCCTTTCATTGTATTGATATTGAATGATGTACCCAGTACTTTGGTCTGCACTTCGCCCGAGGTAACAACAAAGGGTTTGTCAGGCTGCCGTGCCACTTTAAAAAAAGCGTTTCCCTGCGTGAGCCAAACATGGCGCGAAGCATGGTTGAAATCGCGTTGGTAGGTCAGTTTGGTGTGGGGGCTCAGGTAGATCGTCGATCCATCGGGGAGCCGGAGCGAATCGATCGAACCATGGCTTTGGACCGTTACCATCGACGAGGCAGAAAAGAAATGGTTGTGCCACAGCACCGGCAAGCTAAGCAGGACAACCACCGATGCCGCAATGACCATGGCCGTTCTGAGCTTTTTAGGAAAAAACGCGGTTTGTTTGCCACGATCTATCTGTGTGTGGATATTGCGGAGCATGTTTTTTTCTATCTTGTTTTTATTCCCGAGTACCGATTCGTCCCAATCATCCTCGTCGTGCAACGATCGCATCAGGTGGTCCAGCAACAGGTTTTCTTCTTCCGTGGTTCGTTGCTTTACATATTTATCGACAACGATGTCAAACGGGTGTTTTCTTTTTTTCATTCACTTTATAAATTACCGTGCCTGGGTTCCCGGAGGCTGTCCTTTGCCTGTGGTACTCCAACTACCAAGTGCCATGGACATCCGTAAAGTACCATTGCGGTGTTTTACCAAATGGTTACTTGTGCGTTAACTTGGCGTAAGGAACAGAATCGGGACGGGAGGGAGGCGGATGGTTTAATTCGTATCGATGTTGGCCTTTAATATTCGAAAAGCCTTTCCGAGTTGGTTTTTTACGGTTTGCCGGGAAAGATGCAAACGTTGTGCGATTTCGGGAATCGATAATTCCTCTATGCGGTTGAGGAAAAATATCTCACGGCACTTTTCGGGCAAACGGTCAACAAGGGTAAACAACTTTTGGGTCAGTTTTTCGCTGGACTGGTCGGGATGTTCATCAATGAATTCGTCGAACTTGTCGCGTAACACTTCTTTGTTGAACCGACGGTTCCTGTAGTGTTTAAGTGCCTGATACTTTACAGACTGGAATAAGTATGTGTCTGTTTGCGAAATATTGCGTTGAGGCAAATTTTCCCACAGCGAAATAAACACATCCTGCACGATGGTTTGCGACATTTCCCTTTGGCCCGTCAGCTTGTAGGCATATACATAAAGCTTGCTCCAGTAACGGTAGAACAGACGGTCGAACGCAGTCCTGTCGCCCTGTTTTGCCATTTCGATCAGTTCGCTGTCGGTTTGAAGAGTCATGGTGGGTACATGATGAAATCGGTGGAGAGCGAAGATAGGGGGTTGTACCTCTTCGTATGTGAGCACGATGTTATCAATCCGACAACTTATGGCTAAGCAAATATTAAGTCCTCGGGGCATTGGCTTGTTAAGGCAGATTAGGTTTCTTTAAGCAGAATCGTTTACTGGTGTTGCGTCTAAATAATACCTTTGTATCCGTTATTGTAAAATTCTAAACGCATGAAGCAACATCTGATCATATATGCCCACCCATCGCCGAGGAGTTTCAGCTACAAACTGAAGGACAGGCTGGCACAGGAATCTGTGGCAAGACACTGGCAGGCCAACGTACGCGATCTGTACGAGATGGGATTTAACCCCGTGCTTTCGCCCTCTGATCTGCAACAGCTTAAAAGCGGGCGCACACCATCCGATATTGCCGCAGAACAGGCTCTGTTGTCCCGGGCCGATGTGGTGACGCTGATTTTTCCGCTTTGGTGGGCCAGCTATCCCGCCATTGTCAAAGGATATATCGATAGGGTGTTCTCGTACGGCTTTGCCTATAAAACAGGATCAAATGGCATTGAAGGGCTGTTGAAGGGCAAAAAGGTGGTGTTGTTCACTTCCATGGGCAACTCAATGGAAGAGTACGAAGAAAAAAAGCTTTTTGGGGCATTCCGTCAAACGTTGGGCCATGAGATATTTGATTTCTGCGGCATGGAAATCATCCACCACCATTTCTTTCCCCAGGTTCCCGACACGTCCGAAGAAATGAAAGAGGCATACCTGAATGAGGCTTTAAGGGCATTTGATAGCGTGTGGGGACATGAAGAATAATGTCTGATAACGTAAACGGGGAGGCGGTAAGTTTTTGTTTCGCAACGATGAGTGTTCCAAACCTAAAATCAGGAACTTAGAACCCCGGGCTCATTCCCCCCACTTCTCCTTCCATTTAGGGTATTTTCTGAGAACGTCGTTGGGTTGGTTGCTATACCATGCGTATCCGACACGCCGCTCTTGGCCGATCTCGAAGATGGAGGCTTTTTTGATCCCGTCGCGGTCGCAGAAGAAAGGGGTATTGTCTGCCAGTTCCATAAAACGGGCCCAAAGAGGTTCTGCATCGGTATCCTGCACCATTCGTTTCTCCTTTTGGCCGTCTTCGGTGGTGTAGGACTCGATGCGGAAACCGGTCAGCTTTGTTTTTTCAAACCAGGCTACGGCAGAGTTAATGGCATTTTTTACATCGGCCGATGGGTGGTCGACCGACATAAGTACCAACACGATTCCTGCCGATTCCTGTCCGCTTAACGAAGGAAGTTCATACGCCCGCGCTTTAGCGGGAAGCAACGTGTTTTCGTCATGTTGGGCACACCAGCCTGTCGGCACGCCATTTTGTTTGTACTGGGTTTTTACAATGCAATCGATGCCTTTGTCGAACGCCTTTTGGGCATGCAATCTGGTTTTTTTCTTTAGTCCGATGGCGTAGATGTTTTTACCGTCAACCAAATCTTTCAGTAACCGCATGATGTTGGCCATTGAATTGTCGTTGTAGGTGATGTGCGTGTAATACCCTTTTGATCGGGGGTAGAACTGGGGCCATCCGCCATTGGCGTACTGGGCTTCGAGCAAATAATCGATGCCTTTCAGTACCGCGTTTTTATACCGTACATCATGTATCTGACTGTAAACTTTCAGCAAATAGATCATTTCCTGCACAGTAGCTCCGTTGTCGGTGGTACAACCGTCGCTTTCTTTCTTTTGCTGTCTCAATACCGCTTTTTCGTCGTTGGTAAGCGGTTCTTGCATGGCTATATTTTTGGGCCATCCGCCGATGTCACGCTGGTAAAGCAACACGTTTTCGGCAATGGATTTGGCTTCATCGGAAGCGAACCATTGCAGGTCTTTGTTTTGGACAACGGTACGCCAGCTTTTATAGGAAATCTGATCCTGGGCCAATGTGTACAGGCATCCTGCAATAAGGGATACGAACGCGAAAACAACGATCCTTTTCATGATTTGGTTTGTGATAAGTCGGTAAACCTGGGAATAAAAGTATCGTGTCCCATTCCTTTTCATGTGGTGTGATTGGTTAAATGAGAGGAAAATTTGGTCGCTTTTTGCACATTACAACACATGGCCCTCTATCCAATCTTTAAATTCTTTTACTCTTTCGCGGGCCACAATCACGTCATCCTCTTTCTGCTGTGTGATTTTTAATTTGATGCGGCTGCTACTTTCGGCGATCATTTCAAGGATGTATGCCAGCGCGATAATGTACTTGCGGTTGATCCGGAAGAACTGCCGCGGGTCAATGGCCTCCTCAATCCATTCCAGCGAATAGTCAAGAAGATAGTCCCTGCCATCGATGGTTCGTAAGTACGTGGCTTTGTTCGAACTGAAAAAGCAGATAATGTCACTTTGGTTCACAATGCGCGATTTAACCCCGATGCGCACGGTGAAACGATCCTTGTACGATGGCCTGCGGAGTTGGTCCATCATCTGTTGCCACAGTTGAAAGTCGGGAGCAGAAGTGGAGGAAGAGATCTTTTGCCGTTCAAAGAATTTATTTACGGCATGCTTTAATTCATCTTCGTCTATGGGCTTAAGCAGATAATCGATGCTGTTTAGTTTAAATGCTTTGATGGCAAACTGGTCGAACGCAGTAGTGAAAATGATGGAGGCGTTGACGTTGGTTTGTCCGAAAATCTCAAAGCTGAGGCCATCGCCAAGTTGTATGTCAAGAAATATCAGGTCGGGCTGGGGATTTCCTTTCAGCCACGCTACCGTGGATGCGACCGAGGTGGTGAAATGGATGCACGAAGGGACGGTTATTGTTTTCCTAACTAAATCTTCGAGACGCTTGGCCGCAAAAAATTCATCTTCGACAATCAGGATGTTCATGCTTGAGGTTCGATTAGGGGGATTTGGACTTCAAACAGATCGGTTGTTTCGGTCACCTTTAGGTGCTGATCCGTAAAAAAGAGAAACCTTTCATGGAGGTTTTTCAACCCAATGCCCGACGGGTCGGACACAAACGTTTTTCGTTGCAGTGTGTTCCGGACTGCCAACCGGTTGCCGGCTTGCCGGATTTCAAGATGCATGGGGCTATCGTTGCCGATGATGTTGTGTTTCATGGCATTCTCGACCAATAGCTGCAACGTCAGCGGGATGATGGAATATGGCTCTGCATGTGGGCAATCAAAGGTAACGGTCAGTGCGTTCCGGAACCTTATCTGCAATAAATCCAGATAATTGCGTGCCAGATCCAGTTCCTGTGCCAGCGGAATGGTCTGTTGGTCTTTCAGCAGCAGCAATTGCCGGTAAAAAGCAGCCAGTTGGCGGGTGAATTTTTTGGCGGCGTCGGTATCGTAATCAATGAGCGACAGCAACACGTTCAGGCTGTTGAATAAAAAGTGCGGGTTGACCTGGTTGCTCAACGTCTCGTACTGCAATGCCAAAGCTTCACGGCTTAACCGCTCTTTTTCTGTCACGTTGAGCTTCCATTCGGTGAAAAACGACTTCGCGAACATAAACAGCGTAATCGCATAAAACACCACGTACTCGTAAGCTATCACCGAGGAATTCCAGCGCCATAAGTCTTCCCATTGTATGCCCATCATCCAGACATACCAAAACCAGTTAGTGAAAAAGATCACCGACGACGAGCACAGAAGTGACAGAAGAAGCGTGACCATTAAGCTCTTCAAAGGCCTTTTAAGCCATGAGACATAACGTGATTCGACACCTGAAAAGATTTTGCCCGATAAAAACAGACCGATACCCAGCATCAATGAATATCCCGCATTACGTAAAAATGCCATGGGGTCCAATAGTAGTTTTGGTGCCAGTGCCGACAGGAACACGATGCCGATGAGAATGGAAATCCCACCGTAAATAAGCAGTTGGCGTGCGAAGCGGTGTCGGAGTGGATGCATGGCAAATATTTTGCTGCTTAAAGATATGGAATCGGAGGAAACGGTGCCCCGCAAAACAGCGAATTTTCCCACAAAGACACGAAGGCGGCAGGATGAGGTGCTTTTTGTTCCTTGCATCCTTGTGGGATTAATGAAAGTCATTCTTTGCACTTCCCAATCATCGCATCGTTGGCCTCTTTGCCCCACGCAGGCTGCAATGCGCCGGTGTTTGTTTGGCTGTCGAACAACACCTTTGCCTTCTCGAACAAAGGCAGTGCTTTCCCTTTGCCGCCGCCGAACATGGCAGGAGTGTGCAGTACGTTTTGCCCTTTGCAGAAATAGATGCGCGGATTGTTCTCGTCCAGCACTTGCGCCTGGGCCAGTGCTTCGTTCGACAGAGTGGAGAATTTATATCCTTTACCCGCGTCGGTAATGCGTTTTGAATAGATAAGAGATTGCAACACATAAATTTCCGACTCTTTGGGTGCAATCTTCATGGCATTGTCCAGCAATTGTTGGGCTTTGTCAAGAGCAGCATGGATGCGGCCGGCATCGTTGTCGGAAAACGTCATCGATACATAGCAATAGGCTGCGTAATAAATTGGCAACCATTCGTTGGGAAATAATTGGCCGATGCGGTAAAACGTGGCCGATAAATTAGCCAGCGAATCTCGGTCGTTGGTTTGGTAAACCTTGGGCACAAGAGGCTCCATGGTTTTCTGGAAATCGATGGCCGATGCATGGCCCACCGATACGGCAAAAGCGATCATTGCCAATGCATGTCTGGCATAAACTAAAATGGTTTTCATGGTACGGATATATTAAAGTTGAAAAGTGTCTTTTTAGAATTGATCCCGGTGCTGACAGTTTTTAAAATAAATTGATAAACATGCCCACAAACACAAACCGTTTTTGGTCGGGGGTAACGGCAACCAGCCGTTCGTCTTGGTTACCGGCAGATTGCACGGTACGGTAGCCGTAAATGTTGGAGCGGCCCAGCACGTTCGAAACCGATAGGTAAAACACGGTAAAATTGTCGCCCAAATGGGTCAGGTAGCTCCAACTCAGGCTAAGATCGGCGTAGTTGGGCGTGCGTGCGTTCATAAAACCAGGTTTATCGGGATGGTGGTATCCTTTGCCGGATGCGAACGTGTAGGTCGCGCCCACTTGCGACGTAAGCTGTTTCACGTAATATTTCGACACGATGTTGACTGTGTGGCCGGCAATGAACGAAGGAGTGGCTTTTTTCGGAAATTCGCCGTAAAGCCTTTGTGTATCGATGTAGGAATATGACACCCAGAAATCGCCGTTCTTTATGCTGGCCCTATCCCTGTAAAACAGATCGATGCCACGGGCATAACCGTATCCCGTGCTGCGGTAACCCAAGGCTTCGGTTTGGAATGCCGTGTTCACGCGTACCAGATTGTCATAATCTTTCAGATAACCTTCGGCACGGAACAAACGGGCAGACGCATCGCCCATTTGGAACGAAGCGATCAGATGCGTGGCCGTTTGCGGGTCCAGTGAGCGGTTAAACTTGAGGTAATCATTTTCGGCCATTTGGGTGAAATGTCCGTATGCCAAAGACAACTGACTTTTGTCCGATGTCTTAAATGCCAAGGAAATTCGTGGTGACAATCGGTAGCGATTGCCCAACGTCAGGTATTCGCCGCGCAGGCCGGTCCGCAAAGCCAGTTGGGGAATGGGACGGTACTCGGTTTCGGCGAACTGCGACACGGCACCCCAGTCAACTTTGCCGTGCCACGTGTCGTTACCGGGGCTGGCCTGATAATCTTGTCGGTAAATGCTGGCCAAATTGCCCAATCCCGTTACCAGTCTCCATTTGGGACCAAGATCGGTCACCAGTTTCAACTGCATGTCCAGTAGAGTTGCACGGGTCGAGAGGTCAATAGTATCGATTTGCATGCGCGGCCGTTCCGTCGATATGGCAACGCCTGTCTGGTAACTCATTTTGTCCGAAAGCAAGTGGCGGTAGCTAACGTTCGTGTAAATGTTGTCCGTTTGGCTGTTTATCCGCATGGCTTCTGTCCCATTGCCGGCAGGTATGTCAAAGGCCATTTGTGAGGTTTCTCCCAGCGCAAAGACCTTGAGCATGCCTTTATCGGTTTGTTTCCGGTACATTAAATGGGCGCTGGCCGATTCGGATGGTTTGATCCAGTCCATGCGGTGGCGGGTCAGTTGGTAATAGGGCGACATGTTGTAGTATCCCACACCGCTTTCCAACGATTGTTTTCTCCCTGTCCACGTGTGGCTTAGCTCCGCACCCAGGCTCATCAACGAAAATGCGGTTTGGGGCTCCGTCTCCAGTTCGGTGCTGGAGAGCAGCATGACCGATGAAAGGGCCTGCCCGTATTCGGCCGAATAACCGCCAGTGTTGAATGCCATGCCCGAAAAAAGGTTGGGCGCGAACCGGCCCCGGGTGGGCAGGTCGGGAACCTTGGTGTTGTATGGGCTGCCGATGAGCAAACCGTCCATATAGCTTTTGGTCTCATAGGCTTCACCGCCGCGCACCATCAAACGGCCGTCTTCGGGGGCAACTTGGGAACCGGGCAAGGTATGGAAAGCTCCCGTGACATCGCCCAGACTCCCTGACGTGGTGTACACATCGAGCGGCGACATGACCGCTGTCCGTTTTTTATCGCTGGCTTCGTAGCTTCCCGCAATGATGCTCACGGCGTTCAGCGTAGTTACGCTTTCGTGTAACTTTACCGTTATGTTTACGGCGCCCAGACTTGCAAAAGGCACTCGTTTGGTTTCGTAGCCGATGAGGCTTACCACCAGGGTTTGGTTACCCGTCAAATCGGTTTTGAAGCTGAAACGCCCTTCGATATCCGTGATCGTTCCCTCAATGCTTTGATCGATGTACACGTTAGCACCAGTGAGTGGTTCGCCGCCGGAGGCGGTCACGCTGCCCGACACGATGGTTTGCGCTTCGGCCAATTGGCCTGTCAGAACGATGCTTGCTGCCAAAATGATAATCCTAAACATTGCCGTATGGTTTGTAATTGGTTGCTGCAAAGATGAAAACTGCCAATGTGCTGCGGAATTAAATGTGTCCCAACAGGAAAAACAAGACGATGGAAGGAAGAAAAGGGAGGATGGACGGGATTGGAAAGCAATGGTCTACCTTGTGGTAAAATGGATTTTGAATTCGCTTTGTGATTGTATAAATTTGACAGGGAAAGTGCTGGTTCGTACATAGATAATCCAGTGCCTTTAATGACTCTATTGATCAACAAATGATGGACATATGAAAGACTGGGCAGATTATATCGAAATAAATACTACCGTAATGTATGGGAAACCAGTACTGAAAGGCAGTAGAATACCGATAGAATTAATTTTGGAAAAAATGGCAGGGGTGATTCGATGGAGGATTTGACGGATGCTTATCCCGCATTGACCCATGACATGGTATTGGCATGTTTGGCTTATGCCGCCAATGCTCTAAAAAATGAGATTACTCTTTTGCATGCATCTTAATCTGTTTGGATAGATGAAGCTTTTAGCAGATGAAAGCGTTGATTTCGGCATTGTAAAGGTCCTTCGTGCCAGTGGTGTTGATGTGCTGGCACAGATGACAAAGCAGTGCTTAAGTTAGCCTCTATTGGTTCACGGGTTTTAATGACCGAGGACAAAGATTTTGGGGAATTGGCATTTCGTTTGGGATTATCCCACTTTGGTATTTTACTTATCCGGTTATCGGACCTTCCTCGTCCAAAACGTATCGAGATCGCCGCAAATACCATCCGATCAAATTATGAAATAATACAAGGGAATTTTGCAGTGTTGACATCCAATCATCTGCGTGTGAAAAAGGCATTTTCCGCACCGCATAAAGAATGGTTTTCTCAGGCTATTTCTTCCTTTTTTCCGTATTCTGTTTTCCGCGACTGCGTTACCGATCCTTTATTCGAAAATTTGAAAACAACGACTGTCGCCCATCCTAAACCAAATAATTTTCTAATTTTGCGGTCGAATAAAAAAAGACAGCAAAATGTTTGAGAATCTTAGTGAAAAGCTGGAACGATCGTTTAAACTACTCAAAGGTGAAGGGAAGATCACCGAACTAAATATTGCTGAAACCCTAAAGGATGTCCGTAAGGCATTGCTCGATGCCGACGTGAACTATAAAACGGCCAAAACCTTTGTCGACAATGTGAAGGAAACGGCCATGGGCCAAAACGTGCTTACCGCCGTGAAGCCCGGACAGATGATGATCAAAATCGTGCACGATGAGTTGGCGGAACTCATGGGCGGCGCATCGGTGGACGTAAATATCAAAGGCAGTCCGGCCGTTATTCTGATGTCAGGTTTGCAGGGTTCGGGTAAAACCACTTTCTCGGGCAAGCTTGCCAACCTGCTCAAGACAAAACGGGGTAAGAGCCCGTTGTTGGTGGCGGGCGACGTGTACCGTCCTGCGGCCATCAACCAGCTCCAGGTGTTGGGCGAACAGATCGGAGTGCCCGTATATACCGAAGCGGGGAACAACGATCCCGTGGCCATTGCCAAGGCAGGCGTCAAATTGGCGAAAGACAAAGGTTACGACTTGGTGATTGTCGATACCGCGGGCCGATTGGCAGTCGATGAACAGATGATGGACGAGATTGCGGCCATCAAAAAAGCGGTCAACCCCTCTGAAATCTTATTTGTGGTCGATTCCATGACCGGGCAGGATGCCGTTAACACCGCCAAAGAGTTTAACGATCGTCTGGATTTCGATGGCGTGGTATTGACCAAATTGGACGGCGATACACGCGGTGGTGCGGCGCTTTCAATCCGTAGCGTGGTCAACAAGCCTATCAAGTTTGTAGGGACGGGTGAAAAACTGGATGCGTTGGACGTGTTCCACCCTGCCCGTATGGCCGATCGTATTTTGGGCATGGGCGACATTGTATCACTGGTGGAACGTGCCCAGGAGCAGTTCGATGCCGAAGAGGCCCGCAAGCTGCAAAAGAAAATCGCCAAAAACCAATTCGATTTCAACGACTTCTTGTCGCAGATCAACCAGATAAAAAAGATGGGGAACATCAAGGATTTGGCATCCATGATTCCCGGTATGGGCAAGATGTTGAAAGACATCGATATCGATGACGACGCATTTAAAAGTGTCGAAGCCATCATCTTTTCAATGACTCCTGCAGAACGACAAGTCCCCGAAATTATCAACGGTAGCCGTCGTAAGCGTATCGCCGAAGGTAGCGGAACCTCCATCCAGGAGGTAAACCGTCTCATTAAGCAATTCGATGACACGCGTAAAATGATGAAGACCATGACCACGGGAGGAAACCCAATGGCCAGATTGGCGGGTAAGATGCCGTTTAGAAGATAAAAAAGAAACCGTTAGCTAAGATTTTAGCCATGTTGGCTTTATTTAGCTGATGGAACAAGATTCACAGTTCATTGAAGCTAAAAGCTTTTTTCCCATGCAATTGATTGACGGAAAACAGGTTTCGAAAGATGTAAGGCTGAAAATAGCCGATGAGGTGAAACAGATGCTGGCGCAGGGGAAACGTGCCCCGCACCTGGCTGCCGTGTTGGTGGGCAATGACGGGGGCAGCGAGACTTATGTGGCAAATAAGATCAAGGCATGCGAAGAGGTTGGATTTCGTTCCTCGCTCATTCGTTTCGATAGCTCGGTCCGTGAAATAGAGTTGCTCGATAAGGTAGCCGAACTGAACAATGACCCTGAATTGGACGGTTTTATTGTGCAATTGCCGTTACCCAAACACATTTCGGAAGAAAAAGTAACCGAGACCATTGACCCATGTAAAGATGTGGATGGCTTCCATCCACAAAACATCGGTCGCCTGACGCTGGGGTCACCTGCATTTGTAAGCGCCACGCCACAAGGAATCTTGGAATTGTTGGATTATTATAAGATTGAGACTGGCGGTAAGCATTGTGTGGTGATCGGACGAAGTAATATTGTGGGTCGCCCCATGAGCATCCTGTTGTCACAAAAACGCAATCCGGGCAACTGTACCGTGACGGTGGTCCACAGCAAAAGCGAGAACCTCAAGGCCATTTGTGCCCAGGCTGATATTATCGTGGCCGCCGTGGGGGTGCCTGAATTTGTCAGGGTCGACATGGTGAAAGAAGGTGCTGTGGTGATTGACGTGGGCACTACCCGTGTTTCCGCTCCCGAAAGCAAAAACGGCTGGAAACTAAAAGGAGACGTTAAATTCGATGAGGTGTCGCCCAAATGTTCATATATTACACCTGTTCCCGGAGGTGTGGGGCCAATGACCATCACGTCGTTGATGATTAACACGCTGAAGGCCGCAAAGAGAGAGATTTACAAATAATTTCGACACAATATCCGGTACAAAACCCCGGCTCTTAAGAGCCGGGGTTTTGTGTTTGCCATACTTTGTTCGTTTTAAACCAAATGGCGTGGTGGTCCCTTGAAAAATGGCGCCTTAAAAGGTGATTTATAATTTAACGAACAGGTAGCAACTTAGGCAAGAACCCCGCTAAAAAAGAAAGGCATACGGATTTCGGGCACCCGTTCGTACCGGTACGGGCAGAGATGATGGGGCAATAAGATGGAGAAAGAATTGTAACCTATCTATGTGGCGTCGTTCCAAAGCACTTTGGCACCCTTCCCTGGCCTAATAGTCCCCGATCCGACCGAAACCCGAAGGAGCCTTTGCCAGCACACGTGGGGAAGAAAACCTGCATACGTATACAAATTTATTTCCACACGTGCACCAATATATTTCCACACGAGAGAAAATAAATCCCCTCACGCGAGCAAGCGGTCGCCCGTTGTTTCGGGGCGGCCCTGAAGTCCGGTCCGGGCGTCATCAACGAGATCTTCCATGCATCACCGTGTTTGATGCAAGAGAAGAAGATGTTTAGACGGTCAGATTGGTTAGCCGTCTTCCGCTTTTGGGGCGGATACCTCTTCATCTTTCCCCTCAAAGTCTTTTTCTGTTTGCTTGTATCGAACTCTCGTTAATTTAAGGATACTGGACTTTTGCCCGTACTTCACCTATGTATGGGCTTGTTGCAATTGTTTGGATATTTTTTGATGACGGTCCAGGTCCTGTGGATTGGTAACTGATTCGTTAAGGATGCGATTTTTCCCGATATGGATTTTCTTTGCACATAAACATTTGCTGGGTATATCTACAGGAAGAAACATATGGGACAGGTATGGTAATTGTTTGATAATTAGTGAAAACTATTTATATGTCTTTCATTTATGGATGTCAGTAGGATAATTATCGCTTGTCGATTTGTGAGGTTTCGGAATATCTGTTTCGAGACAATATTTTGTATGTGTTTTCTGTTAATTTTGTTCCCTCGATGTAAGGACGTGAAAAGGACGAATGCACTGAGCCTTGCTTGATAGATATAGCCTTGATATGAGAGTTGTGTTTTTATTGGCCGTTGTAACTTTGCTAATATCGGGAGCTGCCAGTTCCGAAACCAATCGTTTCTATAATGTATTGAACAATGCTTCAAAAGAACGGGTTGGGATTCTGTTGGCAGAGTTTGAAGGGATTGAAACACCATCTTCCAAAATAAAGGTCTACACAGGAGCTCTTTATATTCGGATGGCAGGTTTTTTGACCATTCCGGCGCGCCGGTTGGATTCTTTCAAGAAAGGAAAAGAGTTGATTGAAAAAGAGATAAAAAATGATCCCGAGAACGTGGAATATCGGTTTGTCCGGTTGATTATGCAGGAACAGGTGCCTCCGATGCTTCATTACGATATGAACCGGGAGGAGGACAAAACTTTAATCCTGAAGATGTTTGAAAATCTGGATGCAGGACTGAAACAGGAAATTATAAAGTACGCCAAACATTCATCGGTACTTAGCATTAACCAATAATCGCTGTCCCAAATATATTATGAAAGTATTAGTTTTATCGTATTCCCAGTCCGGACAGCTGGATGATATATTGCATAACCTGTTACGTCCGTTGGTGCATTACTCCATAGAATATGTGCAGATAAAGCCTTCCAAAGCATTTCCTTTTCCCTGGACTTCCGCTGCTTTTTTTGATGCAATGCCGGAAACCGTACTTGAAGAACCTGTTGAACTGGAACCCATTGAATTGGCACATCATGATTACGATTTGGTTATACTGGGCTACCAGCCATGGTTTTTATCTCCGTCGTTGCCAATTTCGTCATTGTTAAGGTCTGAGGCCTTCAAGACGGTTATAAATGGAAAACCGGTAATTTCAGTGATCGGTTCACGTAACATGTGGATGAATGCACAAACCAGTGTCAACAAACAGGTTACTGAGGCTGGTGGCCGACTGGTGGCGAATATTCCGTTTATCGACAAAACCAATAATCTGGTCAGTGCCGTTACCATTTTGCACTGGATGCTGTCCGGAAAGAAAGAACGGATGTGGGGGATATTTCCTTTTCCCGGCGTTGGTCGGGGAGATATTGAAGGTGCTTCAGAATTTGGGAAGATCATATTGTCTTGCATAGAAAACGATGGTTTTGACGGGTTGCAGCGAAAGATCGTTGACATCAATGGAATAGGGGTGCCGACCAATATATTGTTTATAGAAAAGCGGGCCAAGATGATGTTTCGCATTTGGGCGAAAATGATCAAGAGAGTGGGTAAGGGCAAACGGTCGCGTCATATCTGTGTCTCTGTATTTAAATATTATCTGCTGATCGCCCTGTTTTTGGTGGCGCCTGTCGTATTGCTGGTTTACAACGTGCTTTTCCTGCCGTTTTTCCTTAAATCGGTAACCAGAGAGAAGCAACGGATCATGCTGAACGATTTTCAAACACTATAAATTCAATTTTAGTACTACATAACGACATAATATCCAAGAATTACTGAAGTAAATTATGGCTGACGTATACATCAATAGAATCTCTGCATTTTTACCTAACCAACCTGTATCGAACGATGAGATGGAGGAATACCTAGGTTTTATCGGAGGTGAAAAATCCAAGTCGAAGCGTATTGTATTGAGAAGCAATAAAATAGAACAGCGTTATTATGCTCTTGACAAAGAAGGGCGGACCACGCACACCAATGCCGGGATGGTTGCCACGGCCATTCGGAATTTGTTTGAAAAAGCGGAAGAGTTAAAAGCGGTAGAACTTCTGGCGTGTGGTACCACCAGCCCCGATGCCCTTTTGCCTTCGCATGCCGTCATGGTGCATGGGCTTTTGCCCGAAACTTCCAGTGTAGAGGTGATCTCCAATTCAGGGGCCTGTTGTTCGGGGATGCAGTTGTTCAAACATGCCTACCTGTCCATTAAGGCCGGAGACAAAGCAAAGGTTGTTTGTGCCGGATCGGAAAGGATGTCGCCACAAATGCGTGCCTCCAGTTTTGAGGAAGAGATGAAATACCTTGAACGGATTGAGGCCAATCCGTATGTGGCCTTCGAGAAAGACTTTCTGCGTTGGATGTTATCCGATGGAGCAGGCGCTTTTTTATTGGAAAACAGGAAAAATGAAACCGGCCTTTCACTGAAAGTGGATTGGGTGGAGATCTGTTCGTTTGCCAATATGCTGGAAACCTGTATGTATATGGGGGCAGAAAAGGATGAGGCCGGTAACCTGATCGGCTATCAGGACATGACCGTCCAGGAGGTGGTACAGAAATCGGTATTGAGCATTAAGCAGGATGTAAAGCTGTTGAGCGAGAATATTGTGGGGAAAGGCTTTAACTTTTTAAGCGATCTGTTGCACAAAAAAGCCATAGATGTGAGTGGGATTGACTATTTTCTGCCACATATGTCGAGTTACTTTTTCATGGATAAGATCTATGAGGTTTTAAAAGCCAATGACATAGAAATTCCCTATGAGAAGTGGTTTGTCAACTTGAAGACCAAAGGAAATGTCGGGGCCGGTTCCATTTATATTATGCTGGAGGAACTGTTCAATGGCGGAAAACTGACCAAAGGACAGAAAATTTTACTGGCGGTACCGGAGAGTGCACGTTTTTCCTACGCATTTAGTTTATTAACAGTTTGTTAGTATGTTATGAAGCGCGAAGAGTTACCCCAGGACAGGAGTGCCTTGAACGGTTATACCCGTGAATTGCATTACGTCAAAGACGGCGACGGGAAATTCCGCACGGGATTAAGTTCCGGCTGGGAGGTAAAAGCTTCGGCTTTGGACAATGCGTGGGAGGAGGTCAACGAACAGATCAAAGAGGCAGAAGAACTGGTAAGAAGTGGTAAAATGAGCCCTTTATACCTGTTGATGGTAAAGAACCTGATGGATGTGTCCATTCTGTGCAGTTATACAGGATTTTGGCGGTTCAGGATCAAACGGCATTTTAAGCCCTCTGTGTTCGTTCGCTTGAGTGACAAAGTATTGGCCCGTTATGTCGATGCTTTTAACATGACTATAGAGGAAATAAAGAATTATAAGGTATAATGCAAACGGATTTTGAGCACATACAATCGGCCCATTGCGAAAACGGCGTAATCGTAAAATTATTACGGGCCAGTGGTGTTGATCTGGTGAACGAACCTATGGCTTTTGGTATAGGCTCAGGCCTGTTTTACATACATCTGCCCTTTCTGAAACTTAACAATGCACCGGCTATTACGTTCCGGACAATGCCCGGCCGCATATTTAAGCAAACGTGCAGTTTCCTGGATATTGATTATGCATCCAAAAGATTTAGCAGCCAGAGAAAAGCAGAAGCTTATCTGGACCAGTTGCTGAATCGGAACATAAATGTGGGTTGCCAGGTTGGCGTGTTTAATCTGTCTTATTTGCCGGTGGAGTATCGTTTCCATTTTAATGCACATAACATTGTGGTATTTGGAAAAAAAGGTGACATGTACCAGATCAGCGACACGGTAATGGAGTCACCCACGGAACTAAGTTCGGCAGAATTGCTGAAATCACGGTTTGCCAAAGGATTGTACGCCCCTAAGGGACATTTGTACTATATAAAAAACGGGCAGAGTACCTCTGTAGATAAGGTAAAGCTGAAAAAAGCCGTAGTTAAAGGTATTAAAAGAAATGTGCGGGACATGCTGTATGTGCCGGGCAGCTTTGCCGGGGTAAGCGGAATCCGCTATACCGCCAATAAAATCAAGACGTGGCGCGATGGGTTGGGCATACGTAAAGCCGGCCGTTATTTGGGACACATCGTTCGCATGCAGGAAGAGATCGGGACAGGAGGCGGAGGGTTCAGGTTCTTATATGCTGCTTTTCTGCAGGAAGCATCTGAATTGTTTCAGGAGCCTGTGTTGGCAACCGCCTCCGATGAGTTTTCACAAGCCGGGGATTTATGGCGTCAATCGGCAGTGCTGATGGCTGGCGTGTTTAAGGGCAGAAATACCGAACAAAGCCACTTCAATGAAATTGCCGAAGTGATGTATGAAATATCGGACATCGAAAAACGGGCATTTACACGCCTTTCAAAATTAAAACCGGTGGCTGGCAATGAGTAATGTGTTGATTGCAATAGACCAGTTAAAGAAGCGGTATCCTTCGGCAGCAGAATATAGCCTGAAGGGCGTTTCTCTCAGGGTCGGTGAGGGTGAGACGTTTGGCATTCTCGGGCCTAACGGGGCGGGGAAGACCACGTTGATCTCCATCCTGTGCCATATATTGCCCTACTCGGAAGGAAGCGTCAACTATTATTTGAACGGTAAACCCATCGGATTTTCCGATATTAGGCAGCAGATCGGTTTTGTCCCTCAGGAGCTGGCGTTGTACGAAGATTTGACAGCCTTTCAGAATGTGGAATATTTTGGTGCTTTATACAACTTGTCGGCCCCAAAGATCAAGGCGAGGGCCGCATATTTGTTCGATCTGATGGGGCTGGCCGGCGTAGCTGATAAGAAAGTGAAAACATTTTCAGGAGGTATGAAGCGACGCCTGAACCTGATCATTGGCATTGTCCATAACCCCAAAATACTTTTTCTGGATGAGCCGACGGTTGGGGTGGACATCCAGAGCCGGAACGCCATTCTGGATTTTTTGAATACGCTCAACCAGGAAGGGACTTCTATTATTTATACCTCGCACCATCTTGACGAGGCGGAGCGTTTGTGCAACCGGATTGCCATAATTGATTACGGAGCGCTGATTGCCATTGACACCATCGAAAATCTGCTTCAGGGACACAAGGTCGAGAACCTGACACAATTATTGATAAAGCTAACGGGAAAGGAATTTCGCGACAATGTATAAATTCTGGATATCCATAAAGAAGGAGTATTATTTGTTGGTTAACGACAAAACGGGTTTGTCGTTAATGTTCCTGATGCCTTTGCTGCTGGTACTGATCATTACGGTTATTCAGGATAGTGCGTTTAAAATAGTGAACGACAATAAGATTTCTCTCTTATTGGTCAACCAGGATCGCGGACCCCATGGGACAGAGCTTACGGGTATGCTGCGCAAAAGCGGCATGTTTGAAGTGGTTGAGAATGGAACATATTCGCTGGATGAGCTACGGGATAAGGTTTCGGAAGGAGAGGTACTGACGGGGTTGTTTATAACCACTGATTTCTCAGAGAAGCTGGATAGTAAATCCAAACAGTTTAGTCAGTTTATTTTAAGTAATATGGGCTTGCAGGAAGATGCCCCGTCAACCGGGATCGACCTGCCCACTTTAAAGTTTGTCAATGATCCCACCTTGCAGGATAATTACGTGTATTCTGTGATCAACGTAATTTATACGAACCTGAACGTGATTGAGATTACCCGGATGCTGGAGAGTTTGTACACCGAAATGGGGTACGAGAATATTCCTGCAAAGGTGAAAGAAGGATTGTTGGGGAACAAGATCCAGATAGAACGCTACAGGAACGGAGAGGCACGTCAGGTTCCAAACAGCACGCAGCACAACGTGCCGGCGTGGACTATTTTTGCCATGTTTTTTATGGTAATATCACTGGGATCCAATTTGGTTCAGGAAAAGGCAACTGGGAGTTTTATCCGGTTGAAGGCCATGCCGTCCGGTTTTGCGTTGATAATGTTAAGTAAACAGCTGGTGTACGTCCTTGTGGGCATATTGCAGGTACTTTTCATTTTTAGCGTAGGGGCATTTTTTTTCCCACTGATAAATCTGCCGCCATTATCGCTGCCTTACAATGTTCCCGGCATATTGACCGTGGTGTTGGCGAGTTCTTTCTCGGCCGTAAGCTATGCGCTGATGCTTGGTGCCGTTTCACGGACACAGGAACAGTCCAATGGCTTTGGGGCCATTTCCGTCATCATCTTCGCAGCCATAGGAGGGGTCTGGATCCCGACTTTTGTGATGCCCGAATACATGAAGATGATAAGTATGATCTCGCCTTTGCATTGGTGTCTTGAGGCGTTTTATGTATTGTTTTTAAGAGGCGGGGACTGGGCCGGACTGCTCAGGCCGTTGTTCATATTGATTGTTTTTTCGTTAACGTGCCAGCTTGTGACCTATATTAAGTTACGTCGTGATAAATTAATTTAAACCAGAGAGAACATGGACAAAGAAACATTGAAAAGAGAGTTGAAGGAACATTTGGTGAAATATCTCAATATTTTGGACTACAAACCGGAAGAAATTTCCGATGACATGCCTTTGTTCGGTGAAGAAGGTTTGGCATTGGATTCCATTGATTCCCTGGAACTTATTGTGATGCTGGAGCGTGAATACGGAATCAAAATCACCAATCCGACCGATGGGCGGAAAATTCTATCGAATATTGAAGCCATGGCCACGTTTATCCTTGAAAACAAGAAATCGGCTTCGGTTTAGTTTAAATTTATATTGATGGCACAGACTGATGTGTTAATTACGGGAATCGGTTGCATAACCCCCATCGGCTTCAATCGGGAAGAGAACTTAGCCTCGTTGCGGATCGGGAAATGTGGGTTGGAACGGGCAAAGATCTTTCAGTCGAAATATGCCTCTGAATTTTATTTTGGAGAAGTCGACGCTGATGAAGAGCGTTTGCGTTCCTGGGTGGACGTGATCGGTTTGAAAGGGATTACCCGTACCGATTTGCTGGCAATGAAGGCTTTTGCCGAAGCTGTGGCCGATGCCGGTTTGGCTGCCGATGTGCTTTCGGAACACGAAACCGCCTTTATTTCGGCCAGTACGGTGGGTGGGATGTGCCGGACCAACCAACTCTATGATGATTCCAATCTGAAGTCGGAGACCACAGAGTTTCTGGAATCGTACAGTGGCCATGCGCATGCATTGCAAATTTGCCGGAAGCATCGCCTTAAAGGGTTGGTGGATGTGATCAACACCGCATGTTCCTCTTCGGCCAATGCCATTATGAACGGCGCAAGGCTGATCCGTTCGGGACGTGCAAAAAGGGTCATCGTGGGAGGAGTTGACAGCTTATCGAAATATACCGTGAACGGCTTTAATTCGTTACAGATCTTATCCCCTGAAAGATGCGCCCCGTTTGATGCCGGACGTCAAGGTCTTAATCTGGGGGAGGCAGCAGGGTATTTGGTTTTGGAATCCGGAGCCCAGGCTAGCGGTAAGAAAGTATATGCCAAAGTTTCCGGATATGGTAACTCCAACGATGCTTTCCATGCCTCGTCCATGTCCGATAATGCGACCGGTATTTTGAGGGCAATGCGGGATGCCGTTCAAGTGGCGTCCATTGAACCCGGGCAGGTCAATTACATTAACGCACACGGAACCGGAACACAGAATAACGATCAGGTGGAACTGGTTGGCTTTAAATCGTTTTTTGAAACAGTGCCGCCTTTTAGTTCCACCAAATCATTTGTGGGGCACACCCTTGGAGCTGCCGGGGCTATTGAGGCTATATATTCTATATTGGGACTGGTCCATGGCGAGATGTACGCCAACCTTAATTTTAAGATCCCTGTGGAAGGTTTTAACCTGGCGCCATTGACGCAGATGACGAAAGCAGACCTGCGGTACGTGATGTCAAATTCTTATGGCTTTAGTGGCAATTGTACTTCCTTAATCTTTCAAAGAGTGTAACATGTTTATCGTTGATCTGTTGGCCATATCACCTCAGGATACCTATCATGATCCTGATTATCTGAAAAATATCAGGCGCCATTCCGGCAATAAATATTGGGCTGTAGAACCCAATTACCTGGACATTATAAAGCCATCCCAGTTAAGGCGCATGGGAAAAGCGTTACGCATGGGGCTAGGATGCGGTGTGCCTCTCTTAAAAAAGTATGGGCAGGTAGACGGCATCATAATAGGTACTTCCGAAGGAGGTCTTGAAGGGTGTATCAACTTTTTGAACCAGATTGTCGATTACGATGAGGGGACCCTGACCCCGACCAATTTTATTCAGAGCACCCCCAATGCCGTGTCTGGTCATCTGGCTTTGATTACCGGGAATACCAATTACAATATCACCCATGTTAACCAGGGGCTTGCATTTGAGGATGCATTGATCGATGCATTTATGCTGTTTGCGGAAGGAAAAACCTCAAAAGTACTGGTGGGAAATGTGGAGGAGATCTCGGATTACAATTACAACATAAATTGGTCGGCCGGCCAATATAAGAAAGATCCCTGCGATAGTGACCAATTGCTCCGATCGGGAACCGAAGGGGCAGTTGCCGGAGAGGGATCTGTGATGTTTATTCTGGACAACGGGCCTCAGGCCGGTGGCATACAGATAAAAGACGTAGCGACTACAACCTTGCCTGACCTGCACGAGTTAAAGACAATGTGCCTGGCTTTTTTGAAGGGAAACGGATTGACGCCCGGGATGGTTGACGGTTTGATCGTGGGCATGAACGGAGATTCGCGGACAGATACCTGGTATGATCAGGTGATGGATCAGGTATTTCCCGGTGCATCGGTGTTCAGTTATAAGCAACTGACTGGCGAATACCCGACTTCATCGGCCTTTGCCGTCAAATTGGGCCATGATCTGATGTGTGGCAACTCAATACCGTCGGAAATTATGGTAAGAGACCAAAACAGGGAGCTTGGCCATGTATTGATTTACAACCATTACAACGGAATCCAGCACAGTTTTATTCTTCTTTCCAAAGTCGTGTCGGTGCGACATGATCCGTCTCCATAAATGACAGGCTCTGGTGAGACGGATCAGGAAAAGATCAGGAGCCCTTTTGTCCAGCGACAGGAAAAATACAACAGGGATGTGGCTTGTATGCCATGTATCTTATGCCAATGAAAGTTTATCCACATGGAATGTCCATGTGGTTACGGATCAGTCGCAGGAAAATGATTAAAACACAGATGTTCTCTGTCCGAACGGAACGGGCATCTATCCAATGAAATACAATTTTTAATAGATGAAAGAGATAGATTCATTCAGCAATTTGACCATTGAAGACTTGGACGCCATTGTCTTAAATGGAGAACCGGTCGAAATCAGTGTAGATAGCATAAAACATGTGGAAGACTCTTTCGGCTTTTTGTGCAAGTTTGCCAAAGATAAAATCATATATGGAGTAAATACCGGATTTGGCCCCATGGCCCAGTACAAAGTACAGGACGAAGACCAGATCAGCTTACAGTATAACCTGATCAGGAGCCATGCAGCAGGGGCTGGCGACAGGTTAGACGATTTTAGCGTCAAATCGGCAATGTTGGTACGTTTGTGCGCTATTTCCAAAGGTTTCTCGGGGATTCACCCTTCAACCATTTTCCTTTTGAGGGATATGATCAACAAAGGTGTTTACCCGTTTATACCCAAGCATGGCGGCGTGGGCGCAAGCGGCGATTTGGTGCAATTGTCGCATATGGCGCTGGCGTTGATCGGCGAAGGGTTGGTGTCGTATAAAGGAGAGCTTCGTAAAACTGCGGATGTTTTTGGGGAGCTTGGATTAAAACCCATTCAGGTACGGACCCGTGAAGGGTTGTCGCTGATCAACGGGACATCGGTGATGACCGGAATAGGCGCCATCAACGTCATCAAGTCGAAACAGTTATACGAATGGACCCTTTGCTCGTCTGCGATGATGAACGAGATCGTCAGCTCGTTTGATGACTATTTTTCAAAAGAGCTGAATGGCGTTAAAAAGCATAAAGGCCAGATGAACGTTGCCAGCGAGCTGTCGGGCATATTGAGCTCCAGCCAAATGATATCACGGCGCGAAGAGCATTTTTACAAAGAGTCGGATGGACGGAAAGTGGTCGAATTTGATCGGAAAGTACAGGAGTATTACTCTTTACGTTGCGTGACCCAGGTGTTGGGCCCTATCCATGACACGATTGTGAATGCTCAGGAGGTTGTTGAGAACGAAGTGAATTCTGTTAGCGATAACCCGATTATAGATCACAAAAACGGAAATGTGTACCATGGAGGGAACTTTCACGGCGACTATATTTCCCTGGAGATGGATAAGCTTAAGTTGGCCATCACCAAAATGTCGATGTTATCGGAAAGACAGTTGGCCTTTTTGTTCAACCCTAAATTGAACAACCTGTTGCCCCCATTTGTGAATTTTGGTATTTTAGGCTTGAACCTGGGCATGCAGGGAGTTCAGTTTACAGCCACTTCAACCGTTGCCGAGAACCAAATGCTCTCCAATTCAATGTATGTGCACAGTATCACGACCAATAACGACAACCAGGATATTGTGAGCATGGGAACCAATTCGGCACTGGCAACCAAAACCGTGATCGAGAATGCTTATCAGGTGCAGGCCATACACATGATTGCACTGATCCAGGCCATTGATTACCTGAAAATCCAGGATAAGTTATCGGAAAGCACGGCAAAAGCATTCCGGAAAATCCGCGAGTTAGTGCCCGTGTTTGTGGAAGATACGCCCAAATATGAAGAGATAGCCCGGACTTGCGATTTCTTATATCACAATAAGTTTGAGTATTAATCAGATTTGGTTTTGAAGCACCAGAACCGGATATTCAACAAAATAGAATAACGACTATGAAGTATGCTTTGGTTACAGGCGGCTCAAGAGGTATCGGACGTGGGATCAGTGTAAAGCTGGCCGGCGACGGATACCACGTTTTGATCAACTATCGTTCTAACCAGTCAGAAGCAGAGAGTACCCTGCAGGAAATAAAGTCCAACGGGGGGTGCGGAGAACTGTTGAAATTTGATGTGGGCAACTACGATGAGGTGAACAAAGTGTTAGGTGCCTGGGTTGAACAGAATCCCGATAAGCACGTCGAAGTGTTGGTAAATAACGCAGGCATTATCAAAGATAATTTGATGGTGTTCATGCCCGTGGAAGATTGGCATTCTGTATTATCGACCAATCTTAACAGCTTTTTTTACGTGACCAAAGTGTTATTGCAAAGCATGTTGCTGAAACGAAAAGGACGCATAATCAATATTGTTTCATTGTCTGGACAAAAAGGACAGCCGGGGCAGGTGAACTATGCTGCCTCCAAAGGTGCCATCATCGCGGCGACCAAATCGCTTGCCATGGAAGTGGGCAAAAAGAATGTAACAGTAAACGGCGTGGCACCCGGCTTTATTAAGACCGAAATGACCGGCCATTTCAATGAAGCAGAAATGAAACGGATGGTTCCGCTCAACAGGTTTGGAACCGTCGAAGAAGTTGCCGAGGTAGTGGGGTTCCTTGCATCGGAAAAATCATCCTATATTACAGGGGAAGTGATCTCTGTAAATGGAGGTTTGTTCAGTTAACAGAGATCAATTCCAAATGTATGGAATGGGATAAAAAGGGCCTCACTTTGGGGGCCCTTTTATTGTTTTTGTATAACGATTATTCCTTAAATTTGGTGACGTGACCGTTGTCATTCCCTGTCCCGTCTGATGAAGCACGGGAGAATACTATGGGATCTTTTACATTATTCTATCGTAAAAATTTAATCTTATGAAAAAGTGTGTCTTTTTATTCATGTTTTTGATGGGAGGCCTTACTCTTTCGGCCCAAAAAACCATTGCCGATGTGTTTGCTACAGGGGAAGTGGTTTGGTATGGGCTTGATTTCACAAACACCAAATTTGTGGGTGTTTACGGTTCAGGTGCCGGTACTGCCGAAGACATTAAGAAGAATTTGATGCCCAGTTGGAACAACCTGATCATCAGCGAACCGGGTAAGTACGATCTGGGAACCACCTTTAAGAAGCATCCGGTAATCAATGATCTCAGAGAAGTGACAAAAGCAAACCAGAATATTGATGAATCGGGTATCATTGACTTTAACAACTATCGTTTCGCAAAACCGGAAGAGGTCATTGCAAATGCCGTGGCGGGTTATGGCACGGGAGCACAGGAGAGTGGTTTGGGATTGGTGTTTATAGTGGAATGTTTTGATAAGAATGCAGTGGACGCAAGTCTCTATGTAACCTTTTTTGATATTGCGACAAAGAAAGTGCTGATGACGGAACGGGTGACCGGCAAGCCCGCCGGTTTCGGGTTACGGAACTATTGGGGCGGAGGGATTTATGGGATTCTGAAGCAGATCCAGAAACAAGAATACAAAAGCTGGAGCGTTAAATACAAATAATTTTTACGTATGCCACGGACAACTGAAGACCAGACGGTGTGGTAAAGATTCTGGTCGCTTGTCTTAAACCGGGCCAGCGTATCGCCGCCGAATTTGTAATCGGATAATAGAAAATACCTGATGGAACGGAAAAAGCTGGCATTGCCAGCTTTTTCCGTTGGGTAAGACCAGTCCATTATTGATTAAGATCGGGGAAACATATAATTGGTAAGATAATTAAATCCATTGCGTGAGTTGGATAGCCGGAACATGTAGCTTGATTGTGCTGCAAGCATGGTCAGCGATAGGGATACAGATGAAGGCCCAGGCAACCGTGGTCGAAGGGCGTGTGATTGATGCGACAACCTCGGAACCGGTAGCTTTTGCCAATGTCTATTTTAAATCGGCACAGGTCGGGACAACCACTGATTTTGAAGGTTATTATATTTTAGAGACTAATTCTCCGACCGATTCGCTTACGGTCAGCAGTGTAGGGTATTCGGAAGCCTCCAAACCCATTCGGAAAGGTGAGCGGCAAACGGTTCATTTTAGCCTGATGCCCGCTTCGATAGATTTGTCGGAAGTGGTCATTAGGCCGGGTGAGAATCCGGCAGTGACATTGTTGCGGAAAGTATGGGAGAACAAACCCCGGAACAACATTGATCGTTTGGAGCAGTATGCGGTGGATACTTATACCAAGACCCAGGTGTACTTACGTCCTTTTTCGGAAGCAGATACATCCCGTCGGCGCCGGAACCGTGTATTTAACGAATATGCGATTGTGGCGGAGGAAAATGCAGGCGCCGCATTGCCGGTCTATATGAGCGAGACGAGTTCGACCAACCATTACCGGCGGTTTCCCCGACGGGAAAAAGTGGAAGTAAAAGCTTCCCAAACCAGTAGCCTGGTGGACACGGATGCAGAAATAGTCACGCAATTGGTGCAAAAAAGCAATCGCATTAATTTCAATGACAACCATGTACGTCTGTTGGACCGGAATTTTGTCTCCCCGTTATCAACTTCCGGTTTGTTCTATTACAAGTACTATCTGGAAGACAGTCTCTATCTCGACGGTTACTATTGCTATGCCATACGTGTAGTACCGCGTAGAAGTGAAGATCTGGCTTTTAAAGGGACCATATGGGTGAATGACTCCACCTATGCCCTAAAGCGGTTGTCGCTTGAGGTGGGAAAGAATGCCAATCTAAACTTTGTGGACCGGATAAAGGTTCAGCAGGATCTGGAACCTACGGGATCGGTTAGTTGGATGCCTGTAAAAACGCGAATCCTGACCGATGCCGTGAATATCTTTGCCAATGTTTATGTGGTTAACGGGCAATTCAGGGAGACTGATCACCCTTTGGGTTTTTACGATACAGAACTTTTGGTTCCGGGAGGCTCCTCAAAGATCCCGGCCATGGCTTGGTACGCCATTCGGCCCACACAGCTTGATTCGTTGGACATCAAAACCCTTGAGGGCATAGAGGCTCTGCGTAGAGTTCCGTCGGCCAGGATTTTGGCCGGTTTGGTCAATATGTCGGTCAAGGGCTATTACAACCTTGGAAATGTTGAACTGGGGCCCTATCTGATGTTCTATAGCCACAACGAAGTGGAAGGGCACCGGTTTCGGCTGGGGGCCAGGACCAACTCCGGATTTAGTGAAAAGTGGATTGCCAAAGGTTATCTGGCTTATGGGACCACCGACAGGAAGGTTAAGTACAATGCGCAGCTCGAACGTTTTTTGTCGCGCGACAGCTGGACCCGGCTTGGGTTGCTGTATTCCGAAGATGTGGAGAGGTTGGGCGCAATGGATGAATTCTACAGCAAAAGCACCTTCAGTTCGTTTGCATCTTCGTTTGGCGGTACCGATAAATTGAACAAAGTAAGGATTGCCAGAGCCTGGCTTGAAACAGATTTGTTCAGAGGGTTTACGCAGAAAGTGGTACTGATGAACAAAGCTTACGATCCCGTTAGTCCCGATTACCATTTTGCTTATTATGCCGACGAAGGCCGTTCGCGGTTATCTTCATCCATGACCGTGACCGAAGTGAACTTCACCTCCATCTATCAGCCCAAGGCCACCTTTATTGTGGACAAAAATGAACGGTTCCCGGTCTCTTTTAACAATGCACCAACTTTTACGGCCGGTTATAGTTTTGGGGGAGATGGTATTTTAGGAAGTGATTTTACCTACCACAAAGCTTTGTTGGGGATAGAACAAAACATTCTCTTGGGGAGCATGGGGCGCATTGGCTATGACCTTGATTTAAAAAAGGTCTTTTCGCCGTTGCCCTATCCGTTATTGATCATATTTCATGCCAACGAGTCTTTTTTCAGGACCGCCAGGACGTTCAACCTGATGAAATATGGCGAATTTGTGGCAGATGAGTCGGTTGAATTGTTTGTGACCTTCCGTCAGGATGGTTTTATTTTGGATAGAATACCCTTGGTCAAGAAGCTGCAGTGGAGGACGGTCGCCACTGCCAGTCTGGCCTATGGCCGCTTTGACGAACAGAAAAACGGATATTACGACCCCGTCGCCAATCCAACAGGTATCCTACCCCGGTTTATGCCGGATGAAAGTAGTTACGCTTCCTTTAGAACATTCGATGCCCATAAGCCTTACGCGGAAGTTTCTTATGGCATCGAAAATATCTTTCAGTTATTCAGGATAGAAGCCATTCATCGGTTATCTTATTTTCAGGCTGATGGCAACGGGCAAAAGCCTGGCAAATTTGCGGTAAAGTTCAGTGCCGTATTCCGGTTTTGATGTTGATTATGATAATTGCTTGATGTGTTAATTTTTGTTTAAAAGCTCGTGTCGTTTCGATTTTTAAAAGCGAGACGATATTTGTAATATTTGAATTTATTTGTAGTTTTGTCCGGCATTTACAGATTTTGTCTTTGTAAGTGTTTATTAATAAGGATAATTGGTTCTGTTGGGGATTTTTTTGTGGCTTGCGGTTATGGGTAGGCCCTCCAAAATCTAATTAACAATGGAATGCTTTAGTGATATTGAGTGGCATAGGAAAATGAGTTGTTTTATCTGTTTGTGACATTCAATTTTTGCGATTTCTGGCAGATATAGGGATAAATGACAATCGTGCGAGAAACGCCAGGCTATTAACCCCATATATAACCCAAAACAAAGCGAGTGAAAAGAGTCGTTATTTCTGGTGCCGGGATTTATTCAACCATAGGAAACAACCTTGAAAGTGTCGCTGGTTCACTATACAAAGGGCAATCGGGAATTGGGATTGACCCGCGGAGAAAGGAGTTTGGATTTCGTTCTTCTCTGAGTGGTATTATTGAGCGTCCCAACTTGAAGGGGTTGTTGTCGCGCCGCGAAAGGGTTGGCCTGCCCGAACAGGGTGAATATGCTTATGTGGCGACCATGGAAGCGCTTGCGAATGCCAAAATCGATATGGATTTTCTCTTGGGCAATGAAGTTGGTATCCTGTACGGCAATGACAGCTCTTCTGTCCCGGTGATCGAAGCCATTGACATAATGCGCGAGAGGCGTGATACTTCACTGATCGGTTCCGGGTCTATATTCCAGTCCATGAACTCTACCATCAGCATGAACCTTTCGGTGATATTGAAACTCAGGGGTATCAACCTGACCATCAGCGGTGCATGTGCCAGTAGCTCCCATGCCATTGGTTTGGCCTACATGCTTATATCCGGAGGATTTCAGGATGTGATTATTTGTGGTGGAGGACAAGAGATAAATGCCGAATCGATGGGGAGCTTTGACGGTTTATCTGCTTTCTCGGTACGCGAGGATAAGCCTTCGGCAGCCTCCCGGCCTTTTGATAGGGATCGTGACGGGCTGGTTCCCAGTGGCGGTGCAGCCACTGTTATTGTTGAAAGTCTGGAGTCCGCACAGAAGCGAGGTGCCAAAATATTAGGCGAGATTAAAGGATATGGTTTCTCATCCAACGGGGCCCATATTTCCGTGCCCAATGTGGAAGGCCCGATGGTCTCTTTGCTAAAGGCACTCAAGGCGGCTAACATGAAACCGTCGGACATTGATTACATCAATGCCCATGCCACTTCCACCCCGGTTGGTGATCTGAACGAAGGAAAAGCGCTTCTGGAAGTTTTCGGCGACTGTAACACGCTGGTAAGTTCGACCAAAGCAATGACCGGTCATGAAATGTGGATGGGCGGGGCCAGCGAGGTTATTTATTCATTGTTGATGATGGAGCGATCGTTTATTGCCCCCAACATCAACTTCAATGCGCCCGATGATGAGCTGGGCAGGCTCAACGTGGTTCCCGAGACGAAAGAGTGTAACCTGGATACAATCCTGTCCAACTCTTTTGGGTTTGGAGGGACCAATTCAACATTAATTATTTCAAAATATCGAAAATAGTAAGTTATGCAAAGGGGAGAAATTGTGGGGATTGTGAATCAGTTTCTGGTTGAAGAATTTGAAATAGAGGAGAGTGCATTGGTTCCCGGGGCTTTTTTAGTGCAGGATTTAGGCATTGAAAGCCTTGATTTTGTGGATATCGTTGTCATTATCGAACAGAAATTCGGCTTTAAAGTAACCCGTGAAGAAATCGTCAACGTAAAGACGCTTGAAGACATGTACAATTACATCGCCGAACGTGTTTAATTGTTGAATGCACCTGTCATGGCAAAATGGTCTGGAAAAACACGGGGCGGTGCATTTGGGTATAAGTTCTTTATATTATTGATCAAGCATACAAACCAGAAGGTTACTTATTCTTTTATGGGAATAGTGGCTTTTTATTTTTACCTGTTTGCCCGGAACTCGTCCATCATCTATTACTTTAAAGAGATTCACGGTTTTAGGGGCAAAGAATTAAGGAAGCGCGTCTACCGCAATTATGTCCTTTTCGGGCAGGTACTGGTCGATAAAATTGCGTTCATGGTTAAACCTGGCCTACGTTTCACCTTCGATTACGAAGGTGAGGGGTATCTCAGGGAAATGGCGGCCAGCGGCAAAGGAGGGATATTGATCGGCGCCCACATGGGCAATTGGGAGTTGGCAGGTAACTTGCTCGACCGCATAGATACCAAAGTGAACGTGCTGATGCTGGATGCGGAGCATGAGAACATTAAAGCCCTTTTGGAAAGTTACCACATTGTCAGGCATTTCAATGTGATCCCCATCCGTGACGACTATTCGCATTTGGCGAAGATTAAAGATGCGCTGGACCGCAATGAACTGGTGGTGATGCATGGTGACAGGTTTGTGGATGGCAATGGGGTTGTGTCTGTGCAATTTATGGGGGCATCCGCCAGGTTTCCCATCGGACCCCTTTACATGGCCAGTAAGTTCAACGTACCGGTGTCCTTTGTATACACGTTAAAAGAAAAATCGGCCCATTACCATTTTTATGCGACAAAACCCAGGGTTTTTCCTTATCCGGGCAATTTGAAGACACGCCGTGACGACCTTGCGAAAATGGTCGGGGAGTATGTAGATAGCCTGGAAGAGATGGTACGGAGATATCCCGAACAGTGGTTCAACTATTTCCCGTTTTGGGAAGGTGAGGCGTAACCGCACAAAACGAAACGAGTAATCTTAATTAGAATAATTATATCTAACTAATGACAATGAAATTGACCTACGGTTCTAACGACAAGTCGGCATTGCAAGCGAAATACGATGCGCAGAAAATCGCTTTTGGCCCGATAATGTTCCAGGCAGCCAAAGCTTTGCGGGATCTTGGTATTTTGGAATTGGTTAAAAGTAAGCGTAAGCAGGGAATTACAAAGGAAGCTATTGCCGATGAACTGAATCTTTCTGTTTATGGCGTGAAGGTACTGCTGGAAGCCGGTTTGAGCTTGGAGCTGGTAAAAGTGGAAGATGGTCTTTTCAAGATCACCAAGACCGGCTGGCACATCCTTTCGGACGAGTTAACCCGTGTAAACATGGATTTCACCCATGATGTGAACTATTTGGGTATGTTCTCATTGGAAGAATCCATTAAAACCGGTAAACCAACAGGCTTGAAAGTGCTTGGTAATTGGGATACTGTCTACGAAGGATTATCGCAATTGCCCGAAAAGGCCCAAAAAAGCTGGTTTGCATTTGATCATTTTTATTCCGATTACGCATTTCCCGAAGTGTTGCCCAAAGTACTTACCCCATCGGTGAAAAAGGTCTTGGACGTAGGCGGCAATACCGGAAAATTTTCCATTAAATGTGCCGGGTTCAAATCGGACGTAGAGGTCCAGATCCTGGATCTGCCGGGCCAGTTGAACAAGGCGTTCGAAAACATAAAGCTGCACGGTTTTGAAGACCGTATTTCCGGGGTTCCGCTGGACCTGCTCGACCATTCCGTTCCTTTTCCCAAAGGGGCAGATGTCATATGGATGAGCCAGTTTCTGGATTGTTTCTCCCAGAAAGACGTGCTGCAGTTACTGTTGCGCGCCAAAAATGCCCTGGATGGCGATGCCGCCCTGTTTATCATGGAAACTTATTGGGACAAGCAGAAGTTTGAGGCATCCACTTATAGTCTGCATGCTACGTCGCTTTATTTTACCAATATTGCCAATGGCTGCAGCCAGATGTACCATTCGCAGGACATGCTGAACCTGATTGATAAGGCGGGATTGTACGTGGACGAATCGTTCGAGGATGTGGGAGTGAGCCATACTTTGTATAAATGTAAAGTCAGGAAGTAAATTCCTAGGTCAAAATAAGCATAAGATGGATTTTAAGGCGATTGATATAAAAGAACTGATCCCCCAGCGCGAGCCCTTTGTAATGGTAGGGCAGATCCTGGAGGTCGGTGATCAATCCATTACCACATCACTGATTGTTTCGGGAGAAAACGTGCTTGTGCACGACGGTTTTTTCCAGGAAAGCGGCCTCGTGGAGAATATTGCACAAACGGCGGCTGCACTCAGCGGTTACGTGGCCCGTTTGAACAGCGAAAAAGTAAAGTTGGGCTTTATTGGTGCCATAAAAAACCTGGTGGTCCATGCCCTGCCGGAAGTAGGTACGCGGATAGAGACAACGGTCGAGATCATGGACAAAATTTTAAACGTGGACATCATCAGGGGGACCGTGAGGCAAGGCAAAGAGATTATGGCCGAATGTGAAATGAAAATATTTTTGGAGGAAAACTAGCATGGAACAGTCAGAACTGGTGAATACGACCGAGATATTCGTGCGTTTCAGCGAGGTGGATTCCATGGCCGTGGTATGGCATGGCAATTATGTGAAATATCTGGAAGACGGTCGTGAAGCATTCGGACGCCAGCATGGCATAGGCTACAACGATATATTTGCCAGTGGCTACATGACGCCGATCGTAAAGATGGAAATAAACTATACCAAGCAGACCCGTTATGGCGAGAAATTATTGATAGAGACCCGGTTTGTAAATACCGAAGCGGCCAAGATCATCTTTGATTACCGGATTTTCCGAAAATCAGATAACGCCGTTGTGTTAAGGGGACGAACCGTTCAGGTGTTCATCGATCTGGACGGGAACATGGAGTTGACCAATCCCCTGTTCTTTGCGGAATGGAAAAAGAAAAACGGATTGGTCTGAATTTTAAAGTGACGATAATGGCAGTTTTTATTGAATCCAGCAACATCATATCCTCGTTGGGGTTTTCTCTGGAAGAGAATTATGAAAATGTCCTTTCAGGAAGATCGGGAGTAAAGGAGTATGTGAATTCTCCATTGTCGGACGTTCCGTTGCAGGCATCATTGGTTGATAATGACCTGTTGAACGGTGCTTTTATGGAGGTTACGGATGGCGGCAATTATACCCGGTTTGAAAAGCTGGCGATCCTGTCGGTATCCAAATCGTTACGGAATAGCCTGGTCGATATAACGTCCGATAGGACCATTCTGATACTTTCCACGACGAAAGGAAACGTTGACCTGTTGGAAGATCCCAAAGGATTTGGCCCTGAGCGCCTCTATCTGTGGCACTCTGCCGGCGTGGTTGCCCGTTTCTTCTCGGCGGCCAATACTCCCATGGTTGTGTCCAATGCCTGCATTTCGGGAGTGTCGGCATTGGTTTTGGCCAAAAGGCTGATCGATGCCGGCCGGTACGATCATGCCGTGGTGGTGGGGGCGGATGTGACCTCCCGTTTCATTGTATCCGGATTCCAGTCGTTTATGTCACTGAGTGCCAATCGATGTAAACCATTCGATGCAGGCAGGAACGGGTTGAATATCGGTGAGGCCGCGGCCTCGGTGGTGGTTACCAACCGGCCGACCCAAAGCAGGGAAAAGTTGACCGAGATCGTACGTGGTGCCATCCATAACGATGCCAACCACATTTCGGGTCCTTCGCGGACCGGTGAAGGGTTGTTCCATGCCATTACCGACGCTGTGGCCGGCGATTCGGTAGATTTTATCTCTGCGCATGGGACGGCCACCCCTTACAACGATAATATGGAAGCGGTAGCCATTGGCAGAGCTGGACTGAACCATGTGCCGGTCAACAGCATTAAAGCTTTTTTCGGGCACACGTTGGGAGCGGCCGGATTGCTGGAATCCATCATTGCCATGGAGGCGATGAAGCACAACACGGTAATCGCTACACTGGGATATGAAACGTGCGGGGTGACGGAGCAGATCAATGTGGCCGCCGAAACCTCCGTGAAGGATATCCGAACAGTGTTAAAACTTGCCTCCGGATTTGGAGGTAGCAACGCAGCCGTTTTATTGAAAAAAACAGAGTAAATTGAATACTGTCAAGCACATCGAAATCAAAGATCAGTCCGTTTATGCCGACGGCAATCGTCTTTTTTCATTTCCGGAAGAAGAAAGTTTTACTGCCTTTGCCAAGGCATTGTATAAACGGAAGGAGATCGACTACCCCAAGTTTTACAAGATGTCGAACATGTGTAAACTGGGATTTCTGGCCGCGGAACTATTGCTGGAAGGAAGCGGCGTTTCCCGGATGGAGCCGACACGTACCGCCCTTGTACTGGCTTGCAGGGCCGCATCGTTGCAGGCCGATGTGGAATACCAGAAAAGTATTTCTGCAATTCCCAGTCCCGCATTATTTGTTTATACCCTCGCCAATATTGTCACCGGAGAGATTTGTATCAGGCATGGCATAAAAGGGGAGGAGATGATGCTGGTACAAGAACAATTTGATCGCGATGGGTTGATGGGGTATGTGGAGATCCTGACGCGTGAAGGAAATACAGATGTGTGCGTGGCCGGTTTTGTCGACTTTGATGAAAAGGACAAGTATTGGGCCAGTCTATATCTGTTACGGAAATAGAACATCAATGAATTAAAATAAAGAGACATGAGTGCCGATTTACGTGAAAAGCTGAAAGCAGAATTAATAGAGCAGTTAAATCTTGAGGATATAACCCCCGATGACATTGATTCTTCTGCGCCTTTGTTTGGCGACGGCTTGGGTCTGGATTCGATCGATGCCCTGGAAATCATTGTATTGCTGGGGAAAGAGTATGGCATTAAGATTTCTGATCCGTCACAGGGCAAAGAAGCCATGGAATCCATAGACTCTTTGGCAGCTTTCATCGAGAAGCACGCAAAATAGTTTATTTGAGTTTGTGATTGCTGGCGGGACCGGTTCCGTTTGCGAAATTTAATTCTGCCGTGTTATGCAAAACGACATTTTGGTGACAGGACTCGGAATTATATCAGCCATAGGTAATTCTGTCGCTGAAAATTTGGGTTCCCTGCTGGATGGGAAGACGGGGATTGGCCCCATGGTTCATTTGGAGACGGCCCATAAGGATGTTTTCAGGGTTGGAGAGGTCAAGTTAAGCAACGAAGCGTTGTTCGAGCGTCTGGGTATTGCCATGGCAGACCGGCATTTCCATTCCCGTACCAGCCTGCTGGCCCTGGCCGCCGCCCGTGAGGCACTGCAGGATGCGGGACTGGAGCCGGAAGTGTTCGGGAAAAAAAGAATTGGCATTATCTCCGCAACCACAGTCGGAGGAATGGACAAGACCGAGAATAATTATGCCAGCCGGAACGTCGGTTCAGGCTTTATCCAGACCCACCCCAGCGGGGATTCGACCGAGAGGGTTGCCAAATGTTTGAACATCGAAGGGTACCGGACGACCTTGTCCACCGCCTGTTCTTCGGCAGCCAATGCCATGATGCACGGCGCACGGCTCATAAAGCACGGCGTGTTGGATATGGTGCTGGTCGGCGGCGTGGACCCGTTATCACGTTTCACCCTCAATGGATTTAATTCCCTCATGATCCTCGACCAGCAGTGGTGCCGGCCGTTTGATGAGCAACGCAAAGGCCTTAACCTGGGGGAAGGTGCCGGGTTCCTGGTGATCGAATCCGTCGGTTCGGCCCAGGAACGAAATGCAAAGATCTATTGCAAACTGGCAGGGTATGCGAACGCCAATGATGCTTATCACCAGACCGCGTCATCGCCCGAAGGCGACGGTGCCACCATTTCGATGAACCGGGCACTGGAAATGAGCGGTCTCGATGCGTCCGACATTGATTACATCAATGTGCACGGTACAGGCACCAGTAACAACGATATGTCTGAAGGGGTTGCCTTGAAGCGTATTTTCGGTAACAAAATCCCCCCTTTTAGCTCGACCAAATCTTACACAGGGCATACATTGGGCGCCGCCGCAGGTATTGAGGCGGTATTCTCCGTGCTTGCCATAGAACACGGCGTTCTGTTCCCCAACCTGAACTTTCGGGAAACCATACGTGACCTGGCCATTTCACCCATTACGGAGTTGGCCAAAGATCGGCCTGTCCGCCATGTGCTATCCAATTCATTTGGTTTTGGGGGCAACAATTCAACCCTAATTTTTTCAAAATAGGTTATGGGCATCTACATCAAAGCGTCAGAAGCGGTATCGTGCCAGGATACGTTTAATAAACCGGAATTATTTGCCGAAGGGATCGCTGTTCCGGAAAGCCGGTATCGGAATTGTTTACTTCCTGATTTTAAGCAGTACATAGACGTCCGTCTGCTGAGAAGGATGAGCAAGGTGCTGCGCATGGGGGTGGCCACGGCCAAATCGTGCCTGGATCAGGCAGGTCTGGAACAGCCCGATGCCATTGTGGTTGGGACTGGTTTGGGATGTCTGGATGACACGACGAAATTTCTGGATCTGCTTATCGGTAACGACGAAAAGATGTTGAACCCAACACCTTTTATCCAATCCACGCACAATACCATAGCCGGGCAAATTGCATTGATGATCCGGTGCAAAGGCTATAACCTGACCTTTACGCAAAAGAACCTATCGTTCGAGACCGCTTTAATGGACGCCTGCATGGTATTGAAGGACGGAGAAGCAGGCCACGTTCTTGTGGGCGGTGTCGATGAACTCAATGACGAAACCGCCGAGCTGATGGATTTGTCGGGATGCATTAGGACAGGAGACACCACGTTTTATTCCGAAGGCGCCACTTTTTTTGTATTGTCTGCCTCAAAAGAGCCCGGGGCGATAGAAGTGGCCGATATGGAAATCATCAACCGGGCGAAGGACGAGGAGGCGCTGCAATCCCGGTTACAGCACTTTTTGGGGCGTAATAGCTTGACATTGGAAGATATTGATGTGTTGGTCTCGGGAGAAAACGGCAGTTCCGTTTTTGACGGCCATTACCGGAGTATGGAACAGCGGATGGAAAACAGCCATGTGGTCCGGTACAAGCATCTGACGGGAGAACATCAAAGCGCATCTGCTTTTGGCATGTTTTTAGCAAATAACGTGCTCCGGAACAATGCCGTTCCGGAGCCAGTGCTGGTAAGGACCGGTAAATCCGGGGATTTGAAGACTGCTTTAGTGTTTAACTATACGAAAAATGAGGATTTTTCCTTTGTGCTGTTGTCGAAGAATTAAACCGACGGCAGTATTGGTGGTTTGGATTTTACTTGTGGTGCTGGTGCTTATGCTATCCCTTTCTTATGGAGCAAAAGCAGGCTTGATACTCTTTTTTTCGTTGCTGTATGGTTGGTATCTGTTTTGGGCATCGGCCAATATCCGCTCGGGAGCATACATCCCTACGGTCAATTGCCGTGCCGATAAACACGGACAGGTAGCCCTGACGTTTGATGACGGTCCCGATGGCGCTACTTCCGGAATACTCGATCTGTTGGCGCGGTACAATGCCAAAGGTTCTTTTTTTATGATCGGTGCGAAAATTACAGGCAATGAAAATGTGTTGCGACGAATGGCTCGCGAAGGTCACCTGGTCGGCAATCACTCATGGGGCCATGCATTTTTGTTCCCGGTCCGGCACGTTAAAAAGATCAGACAGGAAATAATATCCACGAGGGATATGCTGGAACAAATAACGAGTTTGCCCAATGATTATTTCAGGCCGCCTTATGGTGTTACCAATCCTCTGGTCGCAAGGGCACTGAAAGGATTGGGAATGCGTGTTGTCGGATGGACCGTACGGTCGCTGGACACAAGAAACGAACCTGTTGAAGAAGTTTTTAGGCGCATTACGAAGAACCTGAAAGGAGGGGATATCGTGTTGCTGCACGATACGTCAGCGCATATATTGCCATTGTTGGAGCAGTTGCTGATATGGCTGCAAGAGCAAGGTCTGGAGGCCGTTACCGTGGAAAAATTATTAAAAGACTAAAAGAATATGAGGTATTTATTGATGTTAACGTTGTTGTCGGGAACAGTACTCAATGCCCAAAAAAACGGTTTTACCAGAATCGAGGATCATGCCGTGCTTGAGGCGGATATCAACCGTAACTCGGCTAAAATAACGTCCATAACCAGTGCGTTCGTCCAGGAGAAGAAAATGGAATATCTGGACGAGGTGATCGTGAGCAAGGGGAAGTTTTGGTACAAGCGGGAAAGCAAATTACGCTGGCAGTACAACGAGCCGTATGAATACATCATCGCCATTAAAGATGGAAAATTCTCCATCAAGGACAATGGCCGGGTAAAAGTATTCGATGTCAATTCCAATCAGGCATTTAAAGAGCTGAACGATTTGATCCTGAACATTGCGCAGGGAAACCTGGTGAAAGACAACCGTTTCGATATCGAGGCCTATGAGGACAAGACTTCTTACTTTCTGAAACTGACGCCCAAAGATGCCAACATGAAAAAATTCATCAGGCAAACCGAGGTGTACCTGCTCAAAGAGGATTTGGCGGTCACAAAAGTCGTGATGCGGGAATCAGACACCGATTTTACCGTAATCTCTTTTATCAACCGAAAATTGAACGATGAAGTTTCTGATACTGTTTTTGACATTAAGTAGTTTGGTATGCCGTCCGGCAATAGCTGGGGAGAACCCGCAGAAAGCGGAATATGTTGGCGACCGCACCGTTTTGGGAGTCAATTACAACTCATTGCTGTACAAAGCAGTCATTACATTCCGGGATTACCAGTTTTCGGGTTTGGTACTGATCAAGAACCAGGAAAAAGACTCGGCGGTCCATGTTGTCTTTATGTCGGAATTTGGACTTACCATGCTTGACGTAAAGTACAAGAACGATGTGTTTGAGCTGGTGTCGGGCAAAGAGTTTCTCAGCTCTCCCCGGCTTCTGGAAGTGATCTGCGATGATTTCAGGATCGTGCTCCAGGATTTCGGCCATATTGGCAAATACAAGGATAAGGAGACTTGCCGCGAAGGGGTGGGGAAGGTGAAGTTTGCCCATTTGTCCGGCACTTTTATCTATCTTTACCGGCCCGGTTTTAAAGTAGAGAAAGCGACTTGGCGGAAGAACCTGGCAAGGGTCGTAAAGGTATTTATAACAAGGGATGCCGCAACTTTGCCTCAAAAAATACGGTTCACGCACCGGGGGGTAAGTTTAGAGGTTAACATGGAACTGATCAACTATAAACAGTAATGGTTATTGAAAATTTTTACACTTTTAATATTGACAGCGTAGAGAAGGATCAGATCAGGGCATCTGTCTCATTTAATCAGAACAACCCTGTTTACAAAGGCCATTTTCCTCAGGTGCCCGTAACTCCCGGAGTTTGCCAGATATTGGTGATCAAAGAATTGCTTGCCGGAGTATTGGGAACGCAATTGCAGTTGGTCAAAGCGCGGGAAATCAAGTTTTTGTCCATGCATAATCCGGTTGGGTCCCGACCTCTGGATATTTTGATCAAATATGAGATGGCCGACGCCGCTGTGATCGGTGTAAATGCCCTTATTTCTGATAACGAGAGGAAAATATTGAAACTCAATGGAGAATTCAAGCCAAAGTAAGCATTGCCGGGAACTGTTCAGGGAGAAGAAATGCTGTGTGATCATACCTACTTACAACAACGCACAGTTTCTGGACGAAGTGGTCACCGATGTATTGCAGTACTGTCCGGATGTGGTGGTCGTAAACGACGGCAGCACCGATCATACCCTGGAGGTGCTAAGCCGGTTTAGCACCATTGAAGTGTTATCCTATCCAAAAAACAGAGGGAAAGGGCATGCCCTCAAAACCGGTTTCAGGTACGCCTGGGACAAAGGATACCGTTATGCCGTCACCATCGATTCCGACGGGCAGCACTATGCCAAAGATTTGCAGGTGTTTTTGGATATGGTCGATGAGAACCCCAATGCAATAATAATAGGGGCACGTGATCTGGACCAGGAGAACATGAACGGGAAAAGTAATTTTGCCAATAAGTTCTCCAATTTTTGGTTCAAGGTAGAAACAGGGCTGGACATGCCCGATACCCAGTCGGGTTACCGCCTGTACCCGCTCCATGCCCTGCATGGCATTCGTTTTTTTACCAGTAAGTATGAATTTGAGATAGAAGTACTGGTACGGAGTGCCTGGAAAGGCGTACAGATAACATCTGCTCCGATCGATGTCTATTATCCTGTAAAAGAAGAACGGGTATCCCACTTTCGGCCGTTCAAGGATTTTTTTCGTATCAGTATCCTTAACACGATGCTGGTCCTTTTGGCCTTTTTCTGGTACCATCCGCGAAAGATGTTCGACGGTTACCGGAAAAAATCGTTGAAAGAGATTTACCGTGAGATAATAGACTCCGCAGCGGCCATCCCCAACCACAAAATAGCCTTGTCCATTGCTTTGGGCGTTTTTATGGGCATCTTTCCGATTTGGGGTTACCAGTTGCTGGTAGGGTTTGTGGTTGCCCACCTTCTGTCGCTCCACAAGGGGATCTTTTTCATTGCAGCCAACATCAGCCTGCCGCCCCTGATCCCGTTTATTATCTATCTGAGTTATGTCACGGGCAGTTTTATGCTGGGAAAAGGGTCGTGGCATGTGGATATGGACCTGTCGATCCTCTCGGTCAAAGGGAACCTGAAGCAATACATTGTGGGAGCGGTTACGTTGTCGTTCATCGCATCTGTCATATTCGGGGTGTTGTCGTATCTAATATTGATGATTGTTAAAAGAAAGTAAATGGGGAATATTTTTGTCGGGATATACCACTTTTTGTCGCGCAGGGTCAGAACTTTCGCGGTACTGTTGATCCTGTTGTCATTGGGGGCTTTGTATTTTATTTCCCGAATGAACTTTAAAGAGGATGCGAGTTCCATTATTCCCCGTGACGAACGGATCAATGCCATCAGTGATGTGTTCAACAGTTCCGAGTTTGCAGACCGCATCATCGTGACTTTTTCAATGGCGGATAGTGTGGTTGCGGATGAAATGCGTTTGCTGGATGCGGGACAACAGTTCTTTGATTCGGTGAGTACGGACACTTTGCTCATTGCCGAAATCGAATATGAGATTGACCAGACACAAATACTCGGCGTTTACGATTTCGTGTACAACAATCTGCCGCTTTACATGACGGAAACCGATTACGGCCGCATAGATTCACTTCTGAGCGATACGGCCGTTTACCGGAGCATTGAGGCCGGATACCGGACGTTGATATCGCCTGCCGGTTTTGCTACCGGCAAGTTCTTTTTCAAAGATCCCCTCAATATTGCCTCGGTGGCCATGAAAAAGCTGGCCTCTTTCAATATCGACGAGAATTTTGTAATGTACAACGGGCACATCTTTACCAAAGACCATAAAAACCTGCTGCTGTTCATCGATCCCTTACATCCGTCCTCCAATACGCGCGACAATGCGGTCCTGGTGGAACGGATCAACCAGGCCGCCCAGGCTGCAATGGCCGCATACGAGGGCGTAACCGTTGAAAGCTATGGAGGAACCATCGTGGCGATAGAGAACTCCAGGCAGGTCAAGCAGGACATTGCACTGACTGTCAGCATCTCGTTGGTCTTCCTGACCTTGTTGTTCTGGTTTTATTTCAGGCAGATGCGTATCATCGTGTACCTGTTTATTCCGGTTGCCCTAGGTTCGAATAATTTCCCTGATCCTGTTGTCGTTTATTTTTGGGCAGATCTCGATGATTGCTTTAGGGGTCGGGGCCATATTGCTCTGCCTGTCTATCGACTATTCGTTGCATGTGTTTACCCATATCAAAGAGTCCAGGTCCATCATCGAAACCGTCCAAAAAATCTCCTCGCCGGTCATTATCAGCAGCGTTACCACTGCGTCGGCATTGTTGTGCATCTATGTGGTTAAATCGGAAGCATTGGTGCAGTTGAGTTTCTTTGCCACATTCGGCAACTTGTTCACGTCATTGGCCGCGTTGATCATTTTGCCCTTGTTGTCGCGGAAATTGAAAGAGGGAAAAGAAAGCAGGACCTCGCGGTATTTTCTTGATCTGGTCAGTCACGACTTTCATAAAAGTAAATACCTGACACTGACAGTGATACTCCTAAGCGTCGTATTTGTTTTTTCCGCGGGCTATTTAAAATTCAACAGTGATATCTCAACCCTCAATTACCAGTCGGATAAAGTGACCAAAGCCGAGCATAACCTGAAACGCATCAGCTCCCAGGCCAATAGCAACGTCTTTGTGTTTACCCACGGTAAAACACTCAACGAAGCATTGGAACAAGCGGAAGCCAATGCCGGTTTTGTCGGTTCGCTCCAGGATGAAGGCCTTGTGACTGCGGCTGTTTCTGCCGCAGCTGTCCTGCCCGGCATAACGGCCCAGCAGGCGAAGATTGACCGGTGGAATGCATTTTGGGACGATGCCAAAAAAGAGAAGGTTCGCCTGGCCATACAAACCTCCGGCAAGGCTTTTAAATTCAAAGACCATGCATTTGAGAAGTTTTTCGGGTTGCTCGATAAAAAATTTGAAGTCCAATCGCCCGAAAGCTTTCCGGGAGATCATTGATGCGTTCCTGAAAAACTACATCAACCGATCGGGGGAAGAGTACTACGTGGCCACGGTATTGAAAGTAAAAGACGGTGGTAAACCGCAATTGATCAGTCGGTTGATGACCAATCCCGATGTGGTGGTTTTCGACCAGCAATTGTTCGTCAATAAATTGCTGGATATTCTTAATGAGAATTTCAATAAACTATCGACGCTGTCAATGGCAGTGGTATTTGGGATGCTGATGCTCTACTATGGACGGATCGAGCTGGCGTTGGTGACATTTATCCCCATATCGTTGGGATGGTTGTGGACAGTGGGATTGATGGGACTCTTCGGGATAGAATTCAACATCTTCAATGTCATTATATCCAGTTTTGTCATCGGATTGGGACTCGATTACAGCGTTTTTATGGTGAGCGGTCTTATTGATGATTACAAATACGGGCAGGCACCGCTGGAACGTTTTAAGATTTCGGTGTTCATGTCGGCCCTCACCACGGTGGGAGGGTTTGGCGTGCTGATCTTTGCCCGGCACCCGGCCATAAAATCCATTGCGTCGGTATCGGTCATCGGTTTGGCCGCAATTTTGACGATTACCTTTATTATCACCCCTACGCTTTTCCGGATTCTGGTCAATTCAGGCAGTCGCAGACGTATCCAGCCCATTGTGTTGTCCAATGCATTGCTGTCCATCGGTACGTTTTTGCTGTTTTTGGCCGGTGCCCTGATCATGACCCTGCATATCCCGCTGTTAATGGTTGCTCCGGTAAAGCGCCGTCGAAAAAAACACGCGATCAGCAGCATTATCTGCTTTTTCTCCAAACTGATCGTGGCGGTTATCTTTCCCATACGGAAAAGGATGATCGATACGCACAAGCTGGATTTTTCCAAACCTTCGGTGATTATCTCCAACCACCAGTCACACCTCGATTTAGTGTTGTTGCTGATGCAACATCCCAGGATCATTGTTTTCACCAACAAGTGGGTCTATAACAATATTTTTTACGGCGCCATAATCCGGTTTGCCGATTATTACCCGGCCTATAAAGGCATTGAGGATGGATTTGATAAAATCAGGCAAAAAGTGGCCGATGGTTATTCCATACTCATATTCCCGGAAGGCAAACGTACCCTGGACGGAGGAATAAACCGGTTCCACCAGGGGGCTTTTTCGGTGGCCCACGAACTGGGGCTGGACATTCAACCGGTGATGATCCACGGGGCTTATGATTGTTTGCCCAAAACTGATTTTTTCCTGAAATCGGGACAGGTCACGTTCAAATGCTTTGACCGGATAACGCCCATGCCGGAAGAGACGGGCCATGGCATCACTTTTAGGAAACAGGCCAAGGAGGTGACCGCTTTTTACCGCGAAGCGTATTCGCAGCTGCGCACAGAGGTCGAGACACCGGCTTATTTCCGGAAGATGTTGGTTCATCAGTATTTATATAAAGGACCTGTGCTGGAATGGTACATGCGGGTGAAGTTGCATTTGGAAAAGGACTACCAATTCTTCAATAGCATTATCCCCCGAAAAGCAAACATCGTGGATGTGGGGTGCGGTTTCGGCTTTTTGTCGTACATGCTCTGGTTGGTTTCGCGGGGTCGCCAGGTAACGGGAATTGATTACGATGAGGAGAAAATCTCCGTGGCGGCCAATTTGCCGGCAAAGGGTAATGGTATCTCCTTCAAAGCCATGGATATTGCACGTGAGGACCTGCCGGAGGGCGACGTGTTTATCTTTAACGACGTGTTGCATTATCTGCCCGAAGCCAGACAGGCAGAGATTGTGGAGCGTTGCATGGGAGCGTTGCCGGTTAACGGGATGATCATCATCCGCGATGCGGATTCAGATATGAAAAAGCGGACTTTCCGGACCAAACTGACCGAATTCCAGTCAACCAAGATATTTAAGTTCAATAAGGCCGATTACAAGCTTACGTTTGTCCCGGGGCGTTTGATAAAAGATCTGGCGGCCCGTAAAGGACTTAGCTGCGAAGTAGTTGATAAATCGTACCTGGGGACCTCTAACATCACGTATGTCATAAAAAGACAACCTTAGCTCATGGACAAACAATTTGACGTGGTCGTAATAGGGAGCGGATTCGGAGGCCTCATGTGCGCAGCTCTTCTGGGTAAACATGGCTATCGTGTTTGCGTGTTGGAGAAGCACGAACTGCCTGGCGGCAACCTGCAGAACTTTGTCCGGGGAGGTAAAGTGTTCAATACCGGTTTGCATTACATAGGCGCTTTGGACAAAGGGCAGGCGCTGTATAAAATATTTAAATATCTGGGCATCATGGACCGGGTTGCGTTCGATCGTTTGAACCCCAGATGCTTTGACCATATTCTGTTTGGCGATAAATCCTTTTGCAACGTGTCGGGTTTTGAGGGATACCAAAACGCATTGATCAGTTATTTCCCGGAAGAAAAGACCGCCATCGAGACCTATGTGGCAAGGATCAGGGAAGTGTGGGATCGCAATCCCATCCTTAATTTCCGGGAGGCAGGATTGTCGGAAGAATATCCCCGGGCTTTTATCAATGAAGGGTTGATGGACGTGATGGACAGTATAACTGCGAATGAAGATCTGAAAGCCTTGCTGCTCTCCAATAATGGGCTATACGCCGGTGTGCCCGGGAGGACCCCGTTTTATGTGCATGCCCTGATCAACTGTTTGTTCATCCAGAGTGCCTTCAATGTAAGGGGCGGCAGTGCCAACCTTGCACGGGCGCTGGTCGATATTATCCGGGCGCAGGACGGCGTAGTGTGGACCGGTAAAAAAGTGGTCAAAATAACTACGGAAAACAACAAGGCCCGATCGGTGGTCACCGAAACGGGTGAGGTGATAAGGGGGGAATGCTTTTATGCGGCCATCCATCCGGCGGAAGCCATTAAATTGTTTGAAGAAGGCGTATTCCGCAAACCGTTTGTGAAGCGGATCAACAACCTGCCCAATACCATCGGGTCGTTCGTATTGTATGTGGCCTTTAAGGAAAAGACGTTTAAGCACTTGAACTGCAATGTCTATTATTCCAGGACACGCGATGTGTGGGGGGCCGTTTACACTTCGGAGACTTGGCCCAAATCGGTAATGTTGTACACGACCTATGACAAGGACGATCCGGAATATGCAGAAAGCGCCACGGTCATTACCTTCATGGACTATTCGGAGGTCGCGCGCTGGGAAGATCCTGTGGTGCGTAAGAAAGACGATAGCTATGAGACGTTCAGGACGGAGAAATCACGTTTGGTCATGGAAATGGTGGAACTAAAGTTTCCCGGGTTCACCGGTGCAATCGATTCGTGGTTTGCATCCACGCCATTGACTTATCGTGACTATACGGGCATCCCCGAAGGATCGATGTATGGCATTGCCAAAGATTATAGAAATGGCATTGGTTCGTACATGCCCACGGCCACCAGGGTTCCTAATTTTTATCTGACGGGCCAGAGCATTGGCATCCACGGCATTATGGGCGTGGCAATGAATGCCATTCTGGCCAGTGCGAATAAATTGGATATGAATACATTACTGAAAGAGATCGGTCAGGTTGAGTGATCTTTGGACATAACTAAAAACAGATTGAAATGCGACGGTTTCTGAGAGTGTTGTTAATAATTACGGTGGTACTGGCCATTGTGGTGCTTTTGGGGGTTTGGGGGTTTAACCTGGCTACACGGCTGGAGGCCCCCGAAGTGGAAAACCATTTTGACCCGTCGGAAGCCAAAAAGATTGTAGGTGAAAATATTTACGCCTTTCAGGACAGTTGGCTTAAAAAGAACCCATTGGGGATATGGGAAATGTACGTATCGGGCAATGCATTTGAGATGGGGTATAAAAACGGGATACTGACCGATAGCCTGAATGCCCTTCAGGAATTCTATTTTGTGAACAGCATCAGGAAAATGATACCCTCCGAATCGTATCTCAATACCCTGAAATACTTTTTGGCCTGGTACAACCGTGGTCTGAACAGCTATGTCCCGCAAGAGTACCGCGAAGAAATTTACGGTGTTTCGTTGTTTGCATCGGGTGACTACACCTTTATCGGCGATCCATATCCCAGGATGCTGAATTACCATGCCGCACATGACATCGGCCATGCACTCCAGAACATGAACCTTGTGGCGTGTACGGCCTTTATGGTGAAGGACGGGCGATCGGCCGACAGCGCCATGATCATAGGACGGAACATGGACTTTTCGGTCGGCGATGATTTTGCGGAAAACAAGATCGTTGCCTTTTACAGGCCGGAGCACGGACACAATTTTGCTTATATAACCTGGCCCGGCATGATCGGTGTCGTGTCGGGGATGAACGATCAGGGACTGGTCGTGACGCTGAATGCCGCCAAATCGGACATCCCGTTTTCGGCCAAAACACCGGTATCCATCCTGGCCCGTCAGGTGTTGCAACATGCCGCCACCATCGACGAAGCTTATGCCATCATCAAGAATACCGAAGTGTTTGTGGCAGAGTCGTTCCTGATCGGGTCGGCCCGCGACAACCGTACGGTGGTGGTGGAAAAGGCCATCGACCAAACCGCTGTTTATGACACGCAATCGGACAAGCTGGTGCTGACAAACCATTACCAAAGCAAAGAACTGGCAGGGACCAAACTGAACATTGAAAGTCTGGAGGACGGTTCATCGCCTTACCGTCTGCAGCGGGTAAATGAATTGCTGGACAGCCGGCCAGTGCACACACCGGAATCATTTGCCGGAATATTGCGCGACCAACGTGGCATGGGCGATAAGAATATAGGACTGGGCAATGAGAAAGCGATCAACCAGTTGATTGCACACCACTCGGTTATTTTTAAGCCGGGAAAACTGCAAATGTGGGTATCGGCCAATCCGTATCAGTTGGGGTGTTATGTCTGTTATGACCTGAAAAGTATTTTTGGCGGCGGCAGGGATTTCACCCGGCGCGTGGATGATTCGACGTTGCTGATTCCCGAAGATGAATTTCTGCATTCCCCAGGATTCGGACAGTTCAAGGAATATAAGGCTTTGACGGCCAAATATAAGAAAATGCTTTGGGACGACCGGGCCAGCGAGCTGTCCGATGGGGAACTGCAACATTATTCGTCGCTCAACCCTGAGTTTTTCTATACATGGTTTATGATGGGGGAAATATGGAATGCCAAAGGGGAAACGGCCAAAGCACTGGAGTGCTATGCCAGGGCGTTGGAGAAAGAGATTGCCCGTCTGGGGGAAAAGGAAATGATCGAAAAACGAATAGAGAAGATAACGGCGCAGAAATAATTCAGGTGCAGCAGTGAGGTACCGGTAAAGGTATGGCACATGGTATTTCTGATGAGATATATAATTATACGAATTCTTAAAACAGAGCCTTTGCGGCGATGGTCTTATGAGTAAAAAAATCTTGTTGATCCCGTTCCTAATCAGTGTCTTTTGCCTTACGGCCAGGTCCCAGGAAGTGGTTGCGGCCTCAATTCTGCCCAGGCCCCAGGGGCCTTACAGCATTGGTACCCAAAAGCTGTTTCTGACCGACAGCCTTCGGAGGGAGACGTTCGTGACACGAAAAAAGTTCCGTGAGATATATGTGAAGGTATGGTACCCGGTCGTCGCCGGAGGAAACCTGGCGTACGAGAGATTTCTGGCTGATTATCCGACCAAAGAAGTCGCCAGGATCTTTAAGGAAGTGGGTCTTAACGAGGAACTGGTGGCTGCCATTAAGCAAACGGCTACCCACTCCTTGACCGGTAATTATGAATTGCCGGCAGGCGAAAAATTTCCCGTGGTTATTTTCAATCCGGGTTTCTATTTCGGCATGGCCGATTTTTATACCAGCATTATCGAAAACCTGGCCAGTAACGGCTTCATTGTTTGCAGCATCAACCACCCCTACGAACAGCCCTATGTGGAACAGGCGGATAAGGCTGTCCGGTTGAAGAGGAAAAAAGCACAGTTGGCTTATTTGCAGGTGTTTCTGGTAGATCGGTTCAAGTCGTTCGAACTGGAGACCGAAGCACAGGTTGAATACGCCACGCGCTACTATTTGAAAAAACTGAAGCGTTTCGACCGGACATTGAGAAGATGGACTGCCGACAATGAATTCTTTCTGGATTTTTTGGCCAAAGCATGCGGTGGTGGAGAAACATCCGGCATTTTTGCCCATATGGATCTGAAGAATCTGGGCGTAATGGGGCATTCGCTGGGAGGGGCAGTGGCCGGCCAGGTGTGTCTTCAAAATAAGGACCGGTTATCGGCCGGCATAAACCTCGATTGTTTTCAGTTTGGCGACATCATCGATACGCCTTTGGAGGTTCCTTTTATGTTAGTGGAGAGCGAGCATTACCACATGTGGAATTTGGGCAATTCCGTTATTTTCCGGAACATGGCGTCCGGTTTTTACAAGAAGACCGTTAAAGGCGCCCGCCATTTTGCGTTCAGTGATGCGTCCATTCTGGATCTGGTAGGTGAGGCGGAAAAGAAAAAGATGATCGGGAATATCGATGGGCAAAAGACGATTGAGGATGTGAACGGGTATATCCTCGACTTTTTCGACCACTACCTGCGGGACGGGAATGCGTCGCTTATAATGACGGATATGGAGAATGAAACAACTAAGTTTAAAAAATATTGACGTGATGTTTACGGAAATTGCGAAACAGGGCAAAGAAGCCATCAAAGCTTACCAGGACGCACGGGTGCCGGAGATTATGGCGTACGTGATGGAGCATTCGGCATTTTATAAAGATAAATTTCGCGATATTGACGTTGCACAGGTTAAAACGGTGGATGACCTTGCAAAGCTTCCGGTTACCACAAAAGAAGATCTTCAGCGGCGGAATTTTGATTTTATCTGCGTGGAAAACGATAAAATCATTGATTATATCACCACATCGGGAACCTTGGGCAATCCGGTGACATTTGTGGCGACGGAAAATGACCTGGACCGGCTGGCCCTGAACGAATATTTGTCTTTTATCTGTGCCAACGGTTCGCACAAAGATATTTACCAGCTAATGGTGACGCTCGATAGGCGTTTTATGGCAGGGCTCGCTTATTTTCTGGGGTTAAGAAAGCTCGGGGCCGGAATCGTGCGGGTAGGGCCCGGCAATCCAGAATTGCAGTTTGATACGATCAGGCGGACCAGTTCCACGGTTTTGGTAACCATCCCGTCGTTTTTGCTCAAACTTATCGAGTATGCCGAGCAAAACGGGATCGATTACGAAAATTCAGGCATAAAAGCTGCGGTTTGCATTGGCGAACCCATTCGTGACAAGGACTTGAACCTGAATAAGCTGGGGAAGAAAATCAAAAGCAAGTGGGACATCAAACTCTACTCGACCTACGCATCCACTGAAATGGGAGCCGCTTTTACCGAATGCGGGGAGTGCCACGGGGGCCATCTTATCCCTGAAATGATCATTGTCGAGTTTTTGGATGAAAACGACCGGCCGGTAAAGGAAGGCGAACTGGGCGAGGTAACTATTACCAACATAGGGGTCGAGGGAATGCCTTTGGTGCGTTTTAAAACAGGGGACATGTGCTACCATTACACCGGAAATTGCGGGTGCGGCAGAAACTCCCTGCGCGTGGGGCCTATCATTGGACGTAAAAACCAAATGATCAAGTATAAAGGAACTACCTTGTTCCCGCAATCGCTTTACGATAACCTGATGGATATTCCAGGGGTAAAGAACTATCTGATCGAAGTTTCCACCAATAACATCGATACGGATGACATTTGCGTGAAAATAGGATGTGAGGATCCTGATCCCCATTTCGAAAAGAACATTAAAGACCATTTCAGGGCGAGGTTAAGAGTTGCCCCTACGGTCGAAATAATGCATCCTTCACAATTGGAAAAACTGCAATTCAGCGGCATGAACAGAAAGGCCGTGACATTTATCGATAAACGCAATGGCAATGGAACACATTAAGGACAGGTTCAACGTTATCCGGCCCTATTTTGACGAAGAGGTTAGCGGCGCAGTGAAGCGTGTGGTGCAACATGCCTGGTTTAAAAATATAATCCATTATTTGTACGAAAATGACTGTTTTGAAACGGTCATCTCAAATTTTGGGAAGATCGGTTCTGTTGACGCATTCCAAAGGGAGTTCTCGGACCATGCCGTCAAAAAAGTGATTGAGAAAACCTCTGACGGGTTGACTTTTGGCGGTCTGGAGAATCTGGTCCCCGATAAAGGCTACCTGTTTGTGGCCAATCACAGGGATATTGTGCTGGATTCCGCTATTATGCAAATGGTATTGCTGGCCAATGGACATAAAACTTCACAGATCACGTTTGGAAGTAATCTGATGTCCAGTCAGTTTGTGATCGATCTGGGGAAGCTGAACAAGATGTTTACCTTTTTCAGGGGAGGATCACGCATCGAACAGTACCAGAACGCCATGTTGCATTCCGCCTACATCCACCATGCGGTGCGTGACCGTATTGAGTCCGTGTGGATTGCCCAACGCGACGGACGTACCAAAGACGGGGATGATAAAACCCAGGTGGCGTTACTGAAAATGTTCTCGCTGGGTTACAAGGATGTTTGCGAGGGGCTTGAACCGCTCAATATCGTGCCGTTGACCGTATCGTACGAATATGAGCCCTGTGCGGCATCCAAATTAAGAGAACTGTATGTCAGGGGAACGGGGCAAAAATATGTGAAACAACCCGGGGAAGATTTTGAAAGTGTTTTAAGTGGCATTACCGGTTACAAAGGGAGGATCCATCTGGAGTTTGGCAAACCCCTTAACGGGTTCGTCCGTGAGTTGTCCGCGAGCGCCTACGATCAAAATGAGCGGGCGGTCCGTATTGCCAGTGAGATTGACCGTCAGGTGTATATAAATTATAAGCTGAACGGGATCAACTACATGGCGTATGATCTGATGAACGATGGTTGCGAATACGCAGGGGTGCGTTATTCAAACGACGAGATGCGACAGTTCCTGGATTACATGGCGAAAACCCTTTCCCGAATCGAAGGGGACCGGGACGTGCTGAAGCAATTATTTTTGAAAATGTATGCCGGTCCGGTTATCAATATGTTGAATGCAAGATCTCTATCCTAACATTTGGATCCGAATTCTCTTTTCCTTTTGCACTTTTGTACTTTTCTTTGGCACTTAGGAACTCTGGCACTTTCTTAGACATGACCTCCCCTAACCCCTCCGAAGGAGGGGAACCAGGAAACGCACTGCACGCCACGGCACCCCTCCGAAGGAGGGGCCGGGGGAGGTCTGCTGTTTGAAGCTACCAGTCATTAGCTGTTCGCATTAAGATCTTGCTCTGTACCCTTTCCATTTCGGATGTTTCACGCAAAGACGCGGAGAAAAACACGCGGGGCACGCAGAGGAAGATCTTTTTGCGGCCTTTGCGGTTCCTCCCTTTGCGTCACTGCGAGAAACATTTCACGCAAAGACGCGGCGATAAAACACGCAAAGACCGCAGTTTTTTAGCCTCCCGGTGAAGAAACCGCCAAACACTTCTTCCGCTTCTCCTGCTCCCTTCCTTTTGCACTTTTGTACTTTTCTTTGGCACTTAGGAACTCTGGCACTTTCTTAGACATGACCTCCCCTAACCCCTCCGAAGGAGGGGGACCAGAAAGCGCACTGTACGGCACGGCACGGCACCCCTCCTTGGGAGGGGATGGGGGAGGTTTGCCGTTAGCCATTAGCTTTAAACCCTCTTCTGCCTTTCCTGCTCTCTTCCTTTTGCACTCACCTCTACAACCTTATCGAAAACTTCTTCAACCTTTCGTCCAGCATGTTTTCGGGCATGATTTTCTTGATGGTGTCGGCCACGGCATTGATAAGGCGCTCCTTGATAAAATCCCTTTTTATGACCAGCGATATTTCCCTTACGGCGGGAGGGCATGATATGCTGCGCACGTTCTCGCGTTGTTCGGCGCTTAAAAAGCCGAGGTGCAGTTCAGGGATCACCGAATAGCCGCCGTTCTTTTCCACAATACGGATAAGGGTTTCGATGCTGCCCGCTTCGTACGTGTGGTTGTACGATGTTTGGGTGTGGCAGAAGTTGAATATCTGTTCCCTTACACAATGGCCCTCCTGCAACACCCAAAGGTTATCGCCGGGCATTTTGTTGGCCGAGAGGCGTGTGTCGCGCAACGGGTTGTCGGGGGCAAAATAAGCCACGAACTTTTCGTAGTAGAGCGGGATCTCCAGAAAGTCGGGTTGCTCCAGCGGCGTAGCGGCAATGAACATTTCCAGTTCGTCTTTGCGAAGCGCCTCGATGAGCGATGCCGTGCGCATTTCAGAAATGCTCAGCTCCACTTCGGCGTATTGCTTCCGGAACCGATGGATAAACTCGGGGATGAGGTATGGTGCAAGTGTCGGGATCACCCCTATTTTCAATACGCCCGACAGGCTGTTGGTCTCGGTCAGTACCAGTTCGGAGATCCTTCGCATTTCGCGCAGCGTGGCCTCGGCCTGGTGGATAACGCGCTTGCCCACGGACGTTGGTTCGATGGGATGCCTGGAGCGGTCGAAAATGGTCACCCCCAGTTCGGTTTCCAGTTTCTGGATCATGGTGCTCAGTGTGGGTTGGGTGATACCGCATTGTTCGGCGGCGGTCACGAACTGGCGGTGTTTGTTCACCGCCACAATGTATTCCAATTGTTGAAGGTTCATGAATGAGGTGTTGGATGTAAAGATGCAAGTATCAGGACGTGAGACACAGGACACAATCATCGGCACTAAAAATCTTGTGTTTTTGTACCTGATACTTGATTCGTATTGACTTCGTCAATGCAAAGATAGATCATATCTGTTGGATGAATAACGGGTGACGGATACTTTTGTTCCATCAATGTTGAATTAATCCTATCTATTAATCAAACACAAAAACTTAAAATTATGTCACAGATCGGAAAACAAATCGTCGATTTCAAAGCAGAAGCATTCGTAAACAATGGTTTCAAGACCATTACCAAACAAAACGTACTGGGAAAATGGTCGGTATTCTTCTTTTATCCCGCCGATTTTACCTTTGTGTGCCCCACCGAACTGGAAGATCTGGCCAACAAATACGGTGAGTTCCAGGCGGCAGGCTGTGAAATCTATTCGGTATCGACCGACACCCATTTTGTGCACAAAGCATGGCACGATACATCCGACACCATCAAAAAAATCAAATATCCCATGTTGGCCGACCCTACCGGCGTGTTGAGCCGGGGTTTTGACGTGATGATCGAAGAGGCCGGTTTGGCCGAACGCGGCACGTTTATCGTGAACCCTGCAGGCGAAATCGTGGCTTACGAAGTGGTCGCCGGCAGCGTGGGACGTAACGCCGACGAGCTGCTCCGCCGTTTGCAGGCATTGCAATTTGTGGCCAGCCATCCGTCGGAAGTGTGCCCTGCCAAATGGAAACAAGGTGCCGAAACCTTGAAGCCAAGCATTGATTTGGTCGGTAAGATCTGAGAAAAGTCGCAGGAGGCAAGTATCAAGATGCAAGACTCAAGTATCAAGACGTAAGACATAGTCTGTTATCTTGTGTCTTGATACTCAGTACTTGATACTTAATCCCCCATTACCCCAATTCACTAAACTTATTTATATGCTCGATCAATCGTTGAAAGACCAGGTAAAATCGCTCTTTTCTTCGTTAAAGAACCAATATGCCTTTCAGGTGAAAGTAACGGCCGACCATCCCAACCGCAATGAGTTGTTGGGGTTGCTGGACGACGTGGCCGGCTGCTCCGAAAAGGTATCCTTCTCGGTGGAAGAAGGCAACGGCCTTTCGTTCTCGTTGCTGAAAAACAACCAGCCGTCGCGCGTAGTGTTCCGTGCCGTGCCAACGGGGCATGAGTTCACCACCTTGCTGTTGGCCATCCTTAACCAGGACGGCATCGGCAAGAACCTGCCGGACCAGGCGGTGGCCAACCGCATCCGTGCCATTGATACGCCCGTGGTGCTGAAAAGCTACATCTCGCTGAGCTGTACCAACTGTCCCGACGTGGTGCAGGCTCTTAATATCATGGCGTTCCTCAATCCCAATATTACCCATTACATCATTGACGGGGCCATCAACCAGGATGAGGTGGACGCCCTGAACATACAAGCCGTGCCCACTGTGTACGCCAACGGTAAGTTGTTGCACGTGGGACGTTCGTCGCTGGGCGAGCTGTTGGGAAAAATAGAAGAACTGACCGGTACCGAATTCAAACCATCGGCCGGAATTTCGAAAAACTACGACGTGATTGTGGCCGGGGGTGGCCCTGCCGGGGTGTCGGCGGCCGTTTATTCGGCCCGTAAAGGCTTTTCGGTGGCCATTGTGGCCGAAAAAGTGGGCGGGCAGGTGACCGAGACCGTAGGCATCGAAAACATGATCTCGGTGCCCCGGACCACCGGTGCCCAACTCTCGGCACAACTCAAGCTCCATTTGGCCGAATACGCCATTGATATATTGGAAAACCGTACCGTGAAGCAAGTCGACGTGGTGGACGGTGTCAAACAGGTACAAACCTCATTGGGCGAAACGCTCAGCGCCCCTGTGCTGGTCATTGCCACGGGTGCCAGCTGGCGAAAGCTCAACGTGCCCGGCGAAAGCGAGCACATCGGGTCGGGAGTGGCGTTTTGCACCCATTGCGACGGGCCTTTTTACAAAAACAAAAAGGTCGTGGTGGTCGGTGGCGGAAACTCCGGCCTTGAAGCGGCCATCGACCTGTCGACCATCGCCACCGACGTGACTGTCCTGGAATACATGGACGAGCTCAAAGGCGACCAGGTGCTCCAATCGAAGCTAAAAACGCTGCCCAACGTGAAAATCGTGACCAGTGCGGAGACTCTTGCCGTCGAAGGAAACGGAACGGTCAACGGACTTACGTTTAAGCACCGTGCATCGGGCCAAACGGAAACGCTGACCACCGACGGAGTATTCGTGCAGATTGGTCTTAAGGCCAACAGCCAACCTTTTGCGCATCTGGTGGAAACCAACCGCATGGGCGAGATCGTGGTCGATGCCCATTGCCGCACCGGCGTGCCCGGCATTTATGCTGCCGGCGACGTATCGGTAGTGCCTTACAAGCAAATCGTCATCGCCATGGGCGAAGGTGCCAAGGCGGCCCTTTCGGCCTTCGAGGACAAGATTAAAGGGAACCTTGTATAATTGATGATGATTCATAAATGCGACGGCACCCCGGGGGAACAGGGGGGCCGTTGTTGTTTGGGCCATTGGTAGCGATCGCTACCGGCATAAGGTAGCGACTGCTACTAAGAATAGGTAGCGTTCGCTACCTATGTATAGTCGTGGACGCTACCTGATTGTGCCGGTCCTGTCATTGTGAAATCAAGCCAACCTCTGCCCGGCAACAGATCGGGGCCGTGTGGTTCTTCAATACCGTGCGTATCTCCAACGAATATTTTCCATGCGAAAGGGTAGGGGGAACGACAAAAATTAGTTCCGAGGGTTTGTTTTTTGCCACATTGGGAACTTTTATTTCGCCCCCGATGTCATTCACGAAAAAAATACCGCTTTGGTCGTGAGGTGTTATTTTGAGCAAGCGTCCCGCCAGCAGGGCGGGCTGCCCGATGGTGAGGCTGTTTCCCCGGGTTCCCCTTGACAGGTCTGTGATGGAGGTAATTGAAGGAGCGGGACGGTCGATGAGGATTCTTTCGACATGGATTTGCCTTTCTAAATTTTTCAGGCGGGATCCCGTCTGGATGTTCACTTTTACTGAGTGTTTTGGCCGCAGGAACACTTCACCGGGACTATCGAATGATCCTGTCACTTTAGGCCTGACGGTGAACAGCGGTGTTTTTACGGCGCAGCCTTGTTGCACAAAGTGGGCCACAGCCTGTTCGAACTCTTCCCACACGCCCAATATTTCGGCTTTGGTGACAGTGGAGCCGCGGCAAGTCATCTGTTCGATAATCTGGTCCATGTCCACCGTCTTTACGTCGGTGGTGACGGCAATGTAGCCTTCATTGTTGTGAAGGCGGTTTTCGATCAATCCGTAGCGTAAGGGCATAAGTAGCGGGTTTTGGGATTCTATTCCAAATTTACTATTTATTATGTAATAATGAGCGGCTAGGGCAAGGTCGTTGGGCATGGCCAACGTGACCGTCTGCTTTGGCAAAATGATAATGTGTGTGCAGAGTTTCAATAATTGCCATCAACTTTGGGAAACGGACAAAATGGATGAAACATTTCTCAATGGACTTCACCCGAACAACATGGATTCCATGTATAAATTGCGGTTAAAGCCATTGCCTCCATCGGCCGGAGCCAACGGCAATTGCTGAGATGTAGAAACGCACGCGTCATCTCTTGGTTCCCCTCCATTGGAGGGGGTAGGAGAGGCAGCTATATCACTTTCCGAAATTGATTCCCAATACAAACATGCTGCTCCGGGAAGTCATTTTGGGCAACGGGTCTTTTGATATAGAGGTTATGCCGTTGCGAAATACCCAGCCTATTTGCACTTTGGAGGAGTGCAGCAAGAGCCCCCAACTGTATCCCCATTCGGACCGGTTGTAAGTGTCGAAGTCAAGATCGATGTCGTCACCTATGCTTCCTCCGAAATTGTATTGGTAATATGGACCTGCGAAAACAAACCCACGGACACCGGTCGGTTTATCGCTTTTGTTACCGAGCATCAGGTTAAGCGGCACGGTGACCGAGTGGCGGGTAAAACGCCCGTCATTGTGCTTGCTGCCGTTGTAGTTATATAATATCTCGGGCTGCAAGGCCCATGCTTTGCTAAGGTCTATTTGCGAGTATAAGCCCCCTTCGAAGTTGAACACCGGTTTGGCCACGAAAAAATCGTCGTTGTAATCGTGACGGCCGAATCCGTAATTCATCCTAAAGCCGGCACGTATTCGTTTGTCTTTGGGCAACGTGATGACTTCGATGCCGTATTTGTTCACCTTGGGTTGGAACACGGTGTCGGCCAGGAATTTCGGATCGGCAGCCAGGGATTCGTCCTGTAGCAGGCCGGCAATCACCTCGGACATAAACACGTTGATCTTCAACATGCCGTCGTAATCGAGCAAATCGCTTTTATCTCCGGGCTGATGGTAAGGCGACAGGGTACCTGTAAACACGTGTACTGCGGGGATGCCTATGTTGCCGAACGGCGATGTGTCGGTGTTGTGGGCAATCCTGCCGTTTACGCTCTTCAATACGATCTCATTGTGCACGGCCAGTCCCTCGGCCATTGTTTTCCCGTTCCTGATGGTTGCCATGCCCAAAAGGTCAAGCCCCTGGTAATCTTCCAGCATCCCCACCATGTCGAAGCTGAACATGGCCTTGATGTGGCTGATAGGCATCAGCGTGTCGGACACGAAATGTTGCGATCCCAACAGACCACTCTCTTCGCCATCGAATGCCACGACCAGCAAGCTTCGTTTGGCCAGTTGCGGGTTCTGGGCAAAGTAACGGCCAATTTCGATGATGGAGGCCACGCCCGAGGCGTTGTCATCGGCGCCGGGATAAATGGTTTTGTCCTTGCCGTCCACCTCGTATCCCAAATGGTCGTAATGGGCGCCGATCAAAATGTATTCGTTGCTTAATACCGGATCGGAACCTTTTACCATGCCCACAATGTTATTTCCTTTTATCCATGCCAGTTCCATGCGGACCGAGAAAGGCTGTGGATAGTCGTTGCCAAAAGGCTGGATACCTGCGTCTTTAAACTGCGATACGATATACCTTTTGGCTTTGTCCTTGCCTTCGGTTCCCAGTCCGCGGCCTTCCAGCGAATCGGATGCCAGAATGCCGACGTGTTGCTTTAGCTGGCTCTTTGTATCGAACTGTTGGGCTTTGGCGGCCAGTGCAAAAAACACCCATAGTGTGGTAAGGAAAAAACAAGATCGGTTCATAAAGATTTACGCAAAGTATTAATGTTCATATGTCGAGGCCGCTAAATGTATATCATTTTTTTGGTCATGCCGCCGTCCACATAAATGTTTTGCCCGTTGATGAAGCCGCTGTCCGGTCCACACAGGTATTGGCACACGGAAGCTATATCCGACGGTTTGCCCACTCTGCCCGAAAAGTGCTGTACGTGGTCGGCTTGTGTCAGATCTGCCACGTTGCCCGTGTGTATCCAGCCGGGACTAATGCAGTTCACCGTGATGCCCGTGTTGGCCAGCGAAGCAGACAAAGCGTGCGTCAGGCTCACCAATCCGCCTTTGCTGGCGGCGTAAGCCTCGGCATCAGGTTCGCTTTGCAGGTGCCGGGTAGAAGCAATGTTAATGATACGCCCATATTGCCCGTGCGGGTGTTGTGCCGCAAACTCTCGCGAACAGATGAACGCTGCACGCAGGTTCACGTTCTGTATGAGATCCCATTCCCTGGTCGTGAGTTCTGTGAGCGGTTTAAAACGCGATATTCCCACGTTATTGATCAATATATCGATGCGTGTCTGTTCGGTATTCCATTTACCCCACAATGTCTCAATGGCGGCAGCATCGGCAAGATCGATATGGCAAAAACGGATGGAAGGATGGGCTTGAGCGAAAGCACCGCCTTGTGGTTGGTCAATGTCAAGGGCCTGTATTTTTGCCCCCAGTTGGGCAAACGAGAGAGCTATCTCACGGCCGATACCATTGGCAGCTCCGGTTACCATCACCGTTTTGCCTTGAAAGAACGATGTATCCATGTTACGTGTTTGGTCGGGCAAAGGTAATAATGTTCGGATAAAAAGATGATTGGGCGATAGACCGAAAGATAAAGACTTTGGACGCGCAGAGAAGCCTCCATATCTTGTAAATCTTGCCTGTCCGCCTGGCTTCAGGAAATCTTCCTCTCTTGTCAGTGAAGCCATTGCCGCCAGCCTCAATAAAACTGAAAAAATTAGTGTCGCGGTGTTTGCAGATTGCCGACAAATACTAATTTTGTGTCCACCAAACGCGGAAGTAGCTCAGTTGGTAGAGCATCAGCTTCCCAAGCTGAGGGTCGCGGGTTCGAGTCCCGTTTTCCGCTCTCCTGATTGACAAGGCCTTACAGAAATGTGAGGCCTTTGTTTTATCTCTTACAAAAACTCTGTTAGAGCAAACTTAAGGGATAATTAGTCCTGTTTTAGTGGCGTTTTCCATCGTTAAATTAATTTCTGGCAACATGATCCAACAAAAAACATTCAACTTCTATTGCGATGAAAGTACGCATCTCGAAAACGATGGGTTTCCTTATATGCTTATCGCTTATGTCAGTTCAGCATGGAATCAGGTTAGGCTTCATTCTGGGAACTTAAGATCGCTCAAAGAAAGGCATCATTTTAAAGGAGAGATTAAGTGGTCGAAATTGTCTGAAGCTAATTATCTCTTTTTCTCTGAATTAATTGATTATTTCTTTGCCACCGATTTGAATTTTAGAGCGGTTATAGTTGATAAATCAAAAATTGATAACAAACGGTTGGGCTTCACTTATAATGACTTTTATTATCGCATGTATTACCAATTACTCCATCACAAAATAGATATGGAGCACACCTATAATATTTATCTGGATATCAAGGATACTTGTAGTCACAGCAAAAATAAAAAACTGTGCGAGATACTTAATGTGGAATATAGTAATGTTCGCAATCTACAATTTATCCATTCGTATGAGAGCATTTTGTTGCAGTTAACCGATGTTATAATGGGAGCAATTAACTACCATTTGCGTGGAGAGCAGAAAATGATTGCCAAAACCAAAATTATTGAAAAACTAAAGAAGCATGCCAAACGTCCTCTGGATTGCTCTACACCTAAGAGTCATGAAAAGTTCAATCTTTTTTTTATTGAGCTAAAATAATTAAGGCATGCCTTTAAATCTAACAAAGAAGTATCCTGAACTTTTGGAAATTGGGGATCTGCCGGAAGGTGGTCGTATTTCTTCGCTCCGAAGAATATTTGAGCGCGATATTGAAAACCATCCGAATTTAATATTCAATGAGAAATCGATTCGTCCTATAAAGGGAGAGGAGCCTTCGATGCAATTGTTGTTTCGACACCTAACTACGGAGGAGATTGAAGTAAATGACGAAAACGGTAAAAAGTATAAACGACGAATATTTGAGATACATCGTTCAATGCGATTGCATTGGATAAAGGTTCATTTGGACAAAAGTTTATCCGACCATTTGGAGATTTTTAGTACAATAGAGCGAGTGGATGGTAAAAATGCGAATCGCACATACATCTATAATGTCAAATATAAATATGTGATAGTGCTGGAACCTCAACGAAGTGGAATGGATTATTATTTATTGTCAGCTTACTACTTGAACCGTGAATACGGAGAAAAGATGATGAAGAAAAAAATGAAAAATAAGCTGGCCAAACTTCTATAAAACCGCAGAGGACGGTACATATCGTGATGTATCGTCCTCCGAAACTCCTTCTTCCTAAGTAAGGAAAGATGAGCTTGACAAAAGTATGACATTATATGAAAATGTCAATAGAGTTTAAACGATTTTTTAAAGAAAAGGATCACTCATTAATTACCAATTCTTTCATTTGTCCAATGCGTTTTCTTGGCGGAAAGTCATTTGTTTAATACCGGGCAACTCCCTAATTTTATTGCAATGTTTTGTAAAGGAACTGTTATCGGTAACATTCTCTTTTGTCCTGATCGGCAGTCGATGGAAAAGGCCGGCCGGCGCCATGGTATTTAGATGAAGAACCTTTCTTATGATGATAAATAAATTTGCTTTTAAACAGGCAGTATCGCTTGCATTGGCTTTTTTTTCATTAGCTGGCATGGTTGCCCAGGAGAACAAAAGACCCACTGTTGCTTTGGTGTTGAGCGGAGGTGGAGCCAAAGGATTTGCCCATGTTGGCGTACTGAAAGTATTGGAGCAGGAAGGCATTCCCATAGACATGGTGGTGGGGACCAGTATCGGGGCTGTTGTAGGCGGGATGTACGCGATTGGTTACTCCCCCGCCGAAATTGAAGAGATGGTGAAAGGGGAAGACTGGAAATTGCTGTTAACGGATGAAATACCACGTACCGAATCGTCGTACTATATAAGGAGTGAAAAACAACGCTATCTCATGTCTTTGCCCGTGAACGACGCGTTGAAGATAGAAGTGCCCCAGGCTGCCATGAGGGGACATAACGTGCTCAATCTCTTTTGCAATTTGGCTGGCAACGTTCCCGAGAATGCCGATTTTGATTCCTTTCCCATCCGTTTTGCATGTATCGGGGCCGATGTGGCCACCGGCAAAGAAGTTGTGATCAACAAAGGCTTCCTGCCCACCGCCATTTATTCCAGCATGGCCATTCCAGGTGTTTTCACTCCCATTTTGCACGAGGACCACATGATGATCGACGGAGGAGTGGTCAATAATCTTCCCGCCGACGTGGCCAAAAGGATGGGAGCGGACATCATCATCGGCGTGGATATCAGGAACGATTTGTACAAACGCGATGAGATCAAATCTATCAAAGAGATTCTGGACCAGCTGATCACTTTTTATTCGATAGAGAAGGATTCGGCCAACAAGAGCTATTGCTCGGTTTTGGTCCGTCCCGACATTGCCGGATACGATGCCTCCAGTTTCTCTTCGAGGGCAGCAGATACGTTGATTAATAAAGGAATGGCCGCTGCCACGGCTTTGTTGCCCGAATTGCGGGGTTTGAAGGAGAAATATGGGTTACAAGCCCGGCATGTGGGGCGTGATTTAGTCAAAACGGATACGTGGCGTATTTCCAAAATTACGGTCGGTGGTAATTACAGCGCTACCGGTAAGCTCATCGAGGATAATCTGCAATTGGAGGTGCCTGGTAAATATTCGTATCGCGAATTGAAGAAAGCAATTGATCGGGTGTATGGCTTAGGATGCATGGATAAAGTGATGTTCAGGTTGCGTGATGACCGTTACGGAGAGAAGGAGCTTATATTGGATGTGTCGGAAAGGAAGTCTGCGGCATTCAATTTAGGAGTACGGGTCAATACAACGGATGCGATCGCGGTTCTGGCAAACTATTCCCGGCGCAGTTATGGCCGGTATTTTTCTTACCATTCCATCTTTGCCAATATTTCAAGCAATCCTGAACTGAAATGGAATTCTGAATTTAGCAAGGGTAAATGGCCGGTCGTTGGTCTTGGGGCAACGGGAAAGTACCGCGAATACAAGCTTTTTAGAGATGGCGAGAAAATCAATTCTTCCGAAGTGTACTATGGTGCCGGATCGGTTTATTTCTACAAACCCATTCGTAAGAATGCACAAATCGGGATCGGGACCAGGATCGAGTTGTTCAGGAATAATTTTTTCAGCAGTAATTCCGTCCCCAATCCTGTTTTTGAACTGTTGCCCTCTACCACATCGGTTTCAAACCTCTCTTTGTATTGGTCGAAAGACACGTTCGATGACTACTATTTCCCGACGCGGGGCGGGGAATATCATTCCGATATCACCTTCTCCAAGGATTTGGAGGGAAGTGGTATTTGTCCCGTTTTTACGTATAAAATCCGGAAAATATTTGGTATTGGCAGCCGGTTGGGGCTATTGGCCAGTTTCTACGGAAGGGCCGTCATGGATGACAACCTTCCGATGATCAAACAAAATTTTGTCGGGGGACATGATTACGAGCTATATTTCGATAACCACCTGCCGTTTTATGGCATACCTGCCATCATGGATGTGCAACGGTATGCAACGGTCAATCTGCTTGGGTTGAGGGCAAAAGTTAGTGCCAATAATTATGTGTCGGTCATTTTTAATGCACTTTTACACACCAATGACATGAAAGAACTGCCCGACTTTAAGTCCTCGTTTGGGTATGCACTGGATTATCAGTACAAATCGATCATTGGGCCAATGGGAATTACGGTCGGCTATTCCGACGACTATCAGAAACCTGTTGTTTCGGCCAATATCGGGATGTGGTTCTAATCGTTGTGAAGGGCTTAGGGGGCGGATGTTTGGCCCGCCGGCAATGGATGTTCCTGTTCTGCGTAACGCTCCAGTACTTTATCCATCAATTCCCTGGTGTCGGCAATTATTTTACTGCGCCATTCGGACGACGAGGGGTAATACATTTCCACAAACCTGTTTTTGACCGTTGTGCTGTCGGCGCCAGTGCCGTAACCGTAACGGTACCCTTGGTTCTCCAGCACCATGTTATGGAGCGACACGATGGAGCCAATGGTGCTTTGTGAATTCATGGTCCCGTATTCCATCATCATTGGGAGGCAAAGTTTATCGGGGAACAGCTTGGCAAAATAATCGGCAAAAGTACCGTTCATGGTGTAAAAATCCTTGCTGTCGCCCCAGTCGATGGTCTTTCCGTCGAAAAGCCGTTCCAATTGGGTTTTTACGATCTGGTTACCGGTGGGATTGGGGAATAGGTGTAACATGCCCCTTTGTCCGTAACCTGTATGCAGATCTACACAAAAAAGAGTATCGTAACCGCTGGTTAAATCTTTTATGCTGTTTGCGAACAGGGCTAACTGCGGTTCAAAAGCATTGCCGCCGAAATATAAGCCCTCGGGATAATCGTATTGTCCCTGTAAAACCGCCTGGCGCAAAGTCTGTATCGATTTCTGCAACAGTTTCTGCATCGTTACCAGCACAAACCATCTGTTTTTTGCGCTGTGCGCATCCACCTTTCCCGTAGGGTTCAACATGGGGTTTAGCGCCTTATAACCGGGATTGGGCGTTTGCAAATGTATAAGCGAGGTATCGCAATTACGGTTCAGGTCGATGTTGTTTTCGGTTACCCGTCTTATGTACTTAAATCCGTACGGATTCATGCCGTGTACCATCAGTACCCCTATTTTCCGTGTTTTACCCGTTTTTACGAATTCAGCCATCAGCATTTGCTGCACGGCACTGCCGGCAAAACCCTCCACGCCGTGCACGCCCGAAGATATGACAAGCAATTTCCGTGACGGTTGTTGCGGTGGAATGTAGCAACCGTCGGTAAACAAAGCGCTATCGGTGGCCGACGGGACTCGTAAGATGAACACCTGGGTATTGGGGATGGTATTCCGGACATCGGCTACCGACGCGTTGAATGCGGCTCTACATCGGTTGTAGTCGTCCTGGAAATAACGAAGGTTGGCCGAATCGGCCGCTACCGGTTCCATGGCAGGGCGGTAGTGGTTAAAGGCCACATAAACAGAGATTAGCGCGATGGCGATGACCACCGCCACGACAATTACCGATCCGATGGCGATCCGTTTGATGGGTTTGGATATTTTTGTCATCTTTTTAAGATTAAGGGTGAGTCAAATCCCGTCAGGAGAGGATTTCCTTTATTGTCTTGACGTTGTGCACATGATAAAAGTCTTTGGCCCCGGGCGTGTACAAAAAAGCGATGAGGTTGGCGTACCGTTCGCAGATCTTTCCGCGTACCATTTTCAGGGTACTGTTGAGCAATTGGTTCTCTTCTGTAAAACCTTCTGGCAGTATGGCTATTGCAGTTGGAAGCCACCGTTGGGGAAACAGACTGTCGCGTTGGTTCAGCTGTCGGAAATGTTGTATGTCGTGCCCGATGAGCTTCAATGCCGTGCGTGCCCGATCGTCTTTGTGGGAAGATGCCGTTTTGCGTTTGAGGGTATCTTTGCGAACAACCACCAGCGCCACAGTATAGGCATTTTGGTTGTTGTACAGCATGCATTGCTCAATCAATCCTGCGTGTTCGACCAACGCTTCTTCAATGCCTTCGGGGCTGTATTTCTCACCGTCATCGGCTATCAATAGGCTTTTGAAGCGGCCGAATACATGCAGGAAACCATCTTTATCCATTGCCCCCAAATCGCCGGTGTACAACCAACCGTTTTTCAATGCTTCCGATGTGGCCGCGGGGTTCTTCCAGTAGCCATCCATCGTGTTCCCGCCACGTATCACGATCTCCCCCTTTTCGCCTGTAGGAAGTTCGTGGCCGTCGCTGTCGCAGATTTTCAGCTCCATATGGCCGGCCGGTACGCCCGACGAACCCATTTTATACCGGTTGGGCCCGTTGGACGAGATCACGGGCGAGGCTTCCGTCAACCCATAGCCCTGGTACATAGGTATGCCAATGGCAAAAAAGAAACGCTGCAAGTCGACATCGAGCAAGGCGCCGCCGCCCACAAAGAAAGCAAGGCGGCCGCCAAACCCTTCACGTATTTTTTTGAAGATGATTTTGTCGAAAAGACCGTTCAACGGTTTTAATAAGGCCCTCCAGCCTTTCCCTTTGTCGCACCCTGTGCCGTTGTAAGCATAAGCAGTATGCAGGGCCAGCATAAAAAGCATCCAGGTGGCGGGGCCTTTGGCTTTAACGGAGGCCCTGATGTTTTTGCTGAAGTTTTTTGCTAAAGCAGGTACACTTAGTAAGAAGTGAGGTTTTATCTCTTGAAGATTGGTTTGAAAATTCTTCAGCGTATCCATCGGTGTCTTGCCCACTTGCACCGACGCGATGCTTGCCCCGCACCGCATGATGGTATAAGTCCCCACGGTATGGGCAAACGCGTGGTCCCACGGCAGCAGCAATAACGTGACGTAATACGGCGGTACCGTCATCAGCGACAGACTTTGCTCCACATTGGCCGTGTAGTTGCGATGGGTGAGAACGATGCCCTTAGGATCGGCCGTAGTGCCCGAGGTGTAACAAATATTGGCGTGATCGGAGGGCAACACCGATCTCCAACGCTGTTCGAACATTGAAGGGGTGTTGGTCAGTAATTCGTCTCCAAGTAACAACACATCATCAAAGCTGATTTGTTTGGGATGCGTGGCAACGGGCGAGTCAAAGACGATCATCTTGTCAATCGCATCGAGTTCATTTAGTAACGGGTACAGTTTTCCAGCCTGCGTCGGCGATGTCACGACCATGCGTGCCCCCGAATGTTCCAACCGGAATTTGAGATCTGCCGGCTCGGCCAGCTTAACCGATAACGGAACATTGACCGCTCCCGCATAAAACATCCCCAATTCACTGATCAGCCAGTTGTTGCAGCCTTCGGACAACAGTGCCAGCCTATCGCCTTTCCGTATGCCCAATGCCATTAATCCCGCAGCGAAACGGTACACATGTTCGCGTGCTTGGGCATAAGTGGTGCTTTGGAAGTGGTCCTTCCGCTTTTCCCATAACAAAGGGTTGTTCGGATATCGGGCGGCACATTGTTCAAAGAAATCGGTTATTGCGTTCATAATGCTGATGTTGGATCTTAAATGTAATGTTTTGTGCCCATATCGCAAGCCTTACGTGCAAAGATAAGTTCCATCAGCTTCACGTTTGGTGCGGCAACGAACAGATTACCTTAAGGTCAAACAAATGTATTTGTTTGGAATTAGGCCTGTTGTTTGCTTTTCCTTCTCATGACCCAATAGACGGGGATACCTGCCAGGATAAGCGTTAACCCTATAACTGCTTCGCGTGGACGTGTGATAATGGTGTTGATCACCAACACAAAACAAAAAACCGTAAAAATAGCCGGAACCACAGGATAGCCCCATGTTTTGTAAGGGCGGTGGGCGTCGGGTATTTTGCGGCGAAGGATAAACACGCCCAATGCCGTTGCACCGTAGAAAATGAATACTGCAAAAATGACCATGTCGGTCAGTTGGTCAAACGTGCCGGATAGTACCAATGCCGAAGCCCACACTCCTTGCCAAACAAGGGAATGGCCCGGGACATTGGCCCGGTTCAACTTTCCGAGGGACGGAAAGAAAAGCCTTTCGTGGGACATGGCGTAATAGGGGCGCGCTCCGGTAAGCACGCTGGCATTGGTACAGCCAAGGGTACTGAGCAGGATAAGCAATGAGATGAACATGATGCCTCCCGTGCCCCAGAAACTACGTACAGCTTCGACGGCGGCAATTTGGTTGCCCGATGCGTGAATCTGTTCCAGCTGCGGCACGGATAGCAGCGACAGATAGGTCGCATTCACCAGTAAATAGATCGCAATGACCATAAATACGCCTATCACAATGCCCTTGGGAATGTTACGGGTGGCATCTTTGACCTCGCCGCCGATAAACCCGACAGATGTCCAGCCTTGGTAAGCCCAGAATGCAGCTAACATCGCGGTGAAAAAGGAGGAAAACGTCACTGTATTTTCCGTCAAATCAGACAAGCTAAACACATTTGACGGTTGTGCCGTATTGCTGGTTAAGCCAAATATTACGATCACAAGCAATCCGATTGTCACCGACCACGTCAGCCCTTTGCTTACCCAAGCGCCGCTTTTCAGACCTGAAACGTTCAATGCCGTTAGCAGCAGAATAAGCAAAATGGCAGCCAGCTTAATGCCAAAGTCCTGAAAAGGGAAGAACACGCCGCCTATCGACACATTTACCAGTGATGGCCATACCTCGGGAATCGGCACGATGCTGTTGAGCGATTGCACGAACACGTAGGCCAGCGACGAGATGGTGGCCGTTTGAATAACGGAGAACAATGACCACCCGTACATGAACGCAAAAAAACGGTTGTAAATCTTCTTCAGATAAACAAACTCACCGCCGGTGTCGGCCAGTATCCCGGCCACTTCGGCATTGCCCAGTGCCCCGAATACGGTAATGATCCCTGCGGCAATCCATGCCAATAGGATCCACGTTGCCGAATGCAGTTCAAAAGCCATCGGGGCAATCTTTTTATAAACCCCCGAACCGATAATATTGGCCACCACAAAGATGACCACATAGCCTAACCCTAATGTCCCTACCAATTTGCGTGTAGCTGCCATGTGTAAAGTTTTTGTGCGTTTGGATAATTTTATAAAACGGTTTGTTTTTTGGGGGTCATCGGAGTATATTGATCAATGAACACGTGCGTGCCGTCGGAAAGGAATCGGACCGAGGGGGGTATCCCGGTCTGGTTGAAGCGGTCGTAGTGTTTTTTGAGGTCGGCCCACAAACTGGTTTTGTCTTTGTCTCTTTTGTAGGACGATATTATTTTGGAATAGTTTGCATCGTTTAACCGGCAAGGGAAAATGGTGATATCGATGTTGGCCTGTCCGCTGTTGTATGCCTCGATACAGTACACGAACAGCTCTTGTATCTGTTCGTCATTGATGGCCAAGCAACCCGACGATTCGCATCCCCCGTGTATGAAAATAAGATTGCCCAAGCGTCCCTTCATCCCCCGGATACTGTTGGATGCATTGGGGTAATTTATCTGCATGGACAAGTGGTACTTGCTGTATGGGTTTAAATCCGAAATATGATAAAAGCCTTCGGGCACCTGCAAATCCTTTACACAGCGTTTCGGCCCTATTTCGCCCGATATTTCGCAAATGGGAAACTCTTTGATATGGCAATACATGGAATCGTTTTGGTTCCTGGCCCACAATTCAATGGTTTTCTCCGCCTTAAAGGCACGAAGATAGATACGCAAACTGTCGCGCAATATGGAATGTGCGGCAAGGGATTTTGCCACGACCTTTTCTTTTGCGGCGTAAGCTTGCCGGATACGGGTAAACGACATCTGTTTCTGCCGGAAAGTATTGGGTGGGATTACAAAGCTTAAGAAAATCGAGGCAGATAAAATAAGAAAAGGTTTCATTTGCGGTTGGTAATACGACGGTAAAAATAGCGTAAAAACGTTCCCTCCGGCAGCTATTGGCTGACTTTCTTAACCTTATTGATGCCTGGAGGGAAATTCTTCCGTGCCGGACTTGAATTGACCGGTACCTTTGTCCGTCACAACCAATAAATCAGCTATTTTTGTGGGTCTTATTTCTACAAAGATGGCGACAAGTCTCAAAAATAAAATCGGCCTTGTTCTTCCGCTGTTATTTTCGACAATGCTGGCTGTGGCCCAACCGGTGAGCTTCCGTTCGATATGTCTCGATCTCCAAACATTGCAAAAGCATTTGGTTCCCGATAAACGGGAAGCCATTTTGCACATCGAATTGGGAGATACGCTTAGTCCCAAGGTGGTAGTGAAGGGCGAGACGGATCTTCCCGGAGCGAAGTCGGCAATCATACGTCTATTGACCGAAAAAGGGATTGCCGTTGTCGATTCCATCCGGCTTTTGCCCGATATTTCGTTGGGAGAAAAAGTTTGGGCACTGGCATCGTTGTCGGTATCAAACCTGCGCGCACTGCCTGACCATGCGGCGGAGCTGGTGTCGCAGGAATTGATGGGAACCCCCTTGAAAGTGCTCGACGTGGAGGATAATTGGTACCATGTGCAAACGCCGGAGAATTATATTGGATGGATGGATGCGGGAGGTCTGCAACTTATCGACGCCAACGAACTATATAGATGGAAAAAGGCGGAACGTTATGTGTTTTACGAACTGTACGGACAAGTATTGGATTCTCCACGGCGTGGGGCTGACGTGGTGTGCGATCTTGTACTGGGCGATTTAGTCGAAACAGAAACGTCAATCGGGGGATTTTTGAAGGTCAAACTTCCCGATGGACGCATTGGATATGTACGGAAAAAGCAATGTCTGTCGTGGGATGCATGGGTACGTGCCCAGCCTAATGCGGAATCACTTCTCTTTATCGCGCGGCAGATGATGGGGATGCCCTACCTTTGGGGAGGGACGTCATGCAAGGCTGCCGATTGTTCGGGGTTTGTCAAAACGGTCTTTTTCTCACAAAGTATCATCGTGGCCCGCGATGCGTCACAACAGGCCCGCTATGGTGAAAATATTGCCTTGGGGCACATGACCGGTCTCAAACCCGGTGATCTGCTTTTTTTCGGGGCGTCGGACAAACGGATTACCCATGTGGGCATTTATCTGGAAGACAGTTATTTCATTCATGCCAGTGGCCGGGTACACATAGGAAGCCTCGATCCCGGTAACCCGGAATATGTTGACACGCGGCATCACGTGTCGACCCGTAGAATTCTGAATTCTGTTGGCTCGGAAGGAATTGTCCGGGTAAAGGATCATCCATGGTACGCCGTTCAACCTTAAATGTATAGACAATGAAGACCGATCGTCGCCACTTTTTACGTGCTACCGGATTGGTAGCTCTTGCCGGAACCATGGGAGCTGAAACACTCTGGGCATCGTCGCGCAAAGCTGTTGCTATACCCAATAAGAAAGGGCTGGGACTTAGTTTTTTACCTTACGATTTGCAGTTGCGGCACACGTTTACGCTGGCCAACAGTTCCCGTACGCACACGCCCGACGTACTTACCCGGTTGGAATTCGAAGGAGTGGCAGGATATGGCGAAGCATCGATGCCTCCTTATTTGGGCGAGAACGTGGAGTCGGTCTCCCGCTTTCTCTCGATGCTTGATCTAGGCCAATTTACCGACCCGTTTCGCATGGACGACATTCTCCAATACGTCGATTCGGTGATGCCGGGTAATACCGCCGCAAAGGCTGCCATAGATATCGCCCTGCACGATTTGGTAGGCAAAATGCTTAACCAGCCGTGGTATAAAATATGGGGTTTCAACCCGGAGAATACGCCCAATACGTCGTTTACCATTGGTATTGACACGCCGGAAGCCGTTAGACGGAAAGTGGCTGAAGCAGCCCCTTATAAGCTATTGAAAGTCAAGTTGGGACTATCGACCGATCGGCAGATGATCGAAACGATTCGTTCGGTGACCGACCGACCATTGTGCGTGGATGTGAACCAAGGGTGGACGGATCGTGTGCAGGCCCTTGAGATGATCCATTGGCTGAAAGAAAACGGGGTGATATTTGTGGAGCAACCCATGCCCCGGAAAGGCCATCGATGACATGGCCTGGCTGACACAGCACAGCCCATTGCCCACCGTTGCCGACGAGTCGTTGCAGCGCTTGCCCGATGTGGCAAAAGCCCACGGCGTGTACCACGGCATCAACATAAAGCTGATGAAATGCACGGGTTTGCGTGAAGCCCATCAAATGATGACATTGGCCCGTGCCATGGACATGAAAGTGATGCTTGGCTGCATGACCGAAACATCGTGTGCCGTATCGGCGGCCGCACAACTGGCGCCCAAAGCCGATTGGGCCGACCTGGACGGGAACCTGCTCATTACCAATGACCCTTATTCGGGCATGTTGATCGTGGACGGGAAAGTCGCTTTGAACGACGGGCCAGGTATCGGGATCAAAGTGGCAAAAAAGATGTTTTGAAGCCGGTTGATTGGTGCTGTGCAAGACTCGCTTGACGTATAAATTTTGGAGTTCGAATTTTGATTTTATTTTCTTATGAAGTCGAGAGCCATAAATAGTGGACTAAAAAGCAGATCCGATAGCCGATTTGGGCGCATGCTATTTTTGACCATGATAAATTTTCCAACCATGTTTGCAGGTTTTATGGGTTCCATAAGGATTTGGGCAATGGTGTTGTTCTTAACGCTCATGAATGTTTCGTGTACGGGTGGGCAATCGGACAATAAAACGACCGGGTTGCTCCAAAAGATCGAATCGGTTATCGAAGGTGAAACTCCCGATGCATATACGGTGGAGAATACCATGTTGATCATGCCGCGTTATCCGGCTCCGGGCGACACAATCCGGATTCTGGGCACAGGCGGGCGGAATATCTGCAAGGCCAAAATCGAGGTCCGCGGCCCGTCGGGACAGATGGAAGCTGTGGCCGGCCAAACAGGCGGGGAACTGCCCTGCTGGCGTATCGACGAGTTTGTCGTCACGGACAAAGGTGATTATAAGGCCACGTTGCAAATTGACGGAAAAGAGGTGCGCGGAGAATCGTTTGCCGTTGCCCCCCGGGGTACGATTCCAGGCAAAGGAGTTGTATGGAAAACAGAGCGTGGCTGGGACAGTCGTATGGAAACGCTCTATTCGGCATGGGTCAATACGTTGTTCCATGGCTGTGACGAGCAGTCGTCGTGGCCTGCCTTGAATGAAGTGACGCAAAGCAGGCCACGAAACTTTCTTTACAACCATCTTTCACTTGGAGAAGACGATCCAGCAAGCAAGATCAAAGTCGTCATGGAGCCTGATTGTGCCGATAACCCGTTTTTCCTTCGGGCCTATTTTGCATGGAAGCTGGGACTACCGTTTGGGTATCACGTTTGTGACAGAGGCTATCTGGGCAAAAATCCACAAACAGGGCAATGGATTACCAACGGGACGATGTCGTCGAAAGCCCATCCTGTACTGGCATTCAATTCTTTTCTCCGAAATGTGATGAACGGGGTGCATTCGGGCACTGGACGCACGGCACTTGAAAACGGCAATTCCGATTATTATCCGGTGGCGCTTGATCGGGCTTCCCTGCGGCCGGGTACGGTATTTGCCGATCCATACGGGCATACTTTTATCGTGGTCAGTTGGAGGGAGCAAACCCGAAAACATCCGGGACAGTTGCTTGCGGTCGATGCTCAACCCGATGGCACCGTGGCCATCAAACGTTTTTGGAAAGGGAATTTTCTGTTCAATACGTCGGGCGTGGTGGGAGAGCCCGGATTCAAAGTGTTTCGGCCCATTGTGTCGGACAATGGCAAACTGCAATTGGTGGGAAACGATGAATTGACGAAGACAGCAGGATTTGTCCCGTTTTCGTTGCAACAAAAAGGTATGGAAGCCGAGGCGTTTTACCATGCCATGGAGCGTCTCATCAATCCCCGCCCCCTCGATCCGGAAGATGCACTGGGAGATTTGATCGGCGCGCTTCATGAACAGTTGATGGTACGGGTAAAATCAGTGGCCAACGGCGAAGCTTATTTGCAGGCGAATCCTGGTACCGTGGTCCCAATGCCCTCAAACGCCAACGGTATTTTCCTGGCGGGAGGGATGTGGGAGGATTTCTCGACACCCAACCGTGATCTTCGTTTATTGATTGCCATGGATGCCGTGCTCGGGTTTCCGCAGCGGGTTTCCGACTATCCGCAGGATTTTGGGTTCGATGATCCCGCAGCAGCCAAAGAAATGGGGCAAAAGCTCCGGTCGATACTCAACAAAAGGGCCGGCGAACTAAAAATAAGCTATACCCGTACCGACGGTTCCTTTCAGGAACTTACCATGGCCGACTTGCTTCAGCGAAGGAGTGCCTTCGAGATGGCCTATAACCCTAACGACGGTGTTGAAATACGCTGGGGAGCGCCGGAAGGGAGCGCGGAGCGAAGTACTTGTCGTCGCCATGCTCCCCCTTATCAGCAACAGGTCATGCAGGCGGTTCGAAAATGGTTTGAGCAACGGTTGCACCCGCCTACGTAATGTGGTGGGCCAGAGGTAAGCATGTTGTGCAAGAGGTATTGGGCCCATTTACAAAATGGTTTCATTGACGGAAATGCACTTCCATATGAAGGATAAAAGGGTCCTGTCCGGATGTACCGGAAGGGATCCTTTCCCAATTACAAATGTGTAGGCTTTTTATTTTTTGTCTTTTACGTATTTCGTCAACCAACTATCCATTTCCCACAGCATGTGCAAAATGTTTTCGCGAGCGGCGTAACTGTGGCTTTCGTAAGGGAGGAGAACCAACCGGGCCACTCCTCCGTTGCCTTTTACGGCCTGGAACAATCGTTCGCTTTGCAGAGTAAACGTGCCCGGGTTGTTATCGGCATCGCCGTGGATAAACAGGATAGGGGTTTTGAGTTTGTCTGCGTAAGTAAACGGCGACATACGGTCGTACACGTTTTTGGCCTGCCAATAGGTACGTTCTTCGGCTTGGAACCCAAACGGGGTAAGGGTTCGGTTGTAAGCGCCGCTTCTGGCCAGCCCTGCAACAAAAAGATCGGAATGTGCCAACAGGTTGGCCGTCATGAACGCGCCGTAAGAATGTCCCATGACTGCGCACCTTTGTGGATCGACTATTCCCATCGAATCGACGACATGGATGGCCGCTGCCGCATCGGCGACCAGTTGTTCGATATAAGTATCGTTGGGTTCTTCGTCACCTTTACCGATAATGGGGAATTGTGCCCCTTCGAGCACCGCGAACCCCCGTGTGACCCAAAATACCGGCGATGCCCAGTTGATGCTCATGAATGCGTGGGGCGATTCGGTGAGTTGTCCTGCTGCCTTGTCATCCTTATATTCGGTAGGATAAGCTTCCATCAACAAAGGCAGGCGACCATCGTGCATCTTGTCGTAACCGGCCGGTAAATACAGGTTTGCCGACAAATTAACCCCATCGGCCCGTTTGTAGTGGATTTTCTGTTTGCTGACGTTTTCCAGGACCTTATAAGGGTTTTCCCTAAAAGTCAGTTGTCTGGGCATGGACTTAGCCCCGTAGTTCCTCAGATAGAAGTTGGGAAACACGTTGGCCGATTCGATACTGGTGATGAGAACCCTTTTATCGGTATCCACCACCCTTACGATGCGTTCGTAAGTGCTTTTGCCGTCGGCTTGCCACAAGCGCTTGCTCTTTGCGCCGGCAAGCTCAAATTCATCCACAAACGGACGGTTTCCCTGCGCTGAGTAGCCTTCGCCTTGTAGGTAAAGTTTTTTGCCGTCTTTACTGTATTTCAGCACCTGACGGTTGAATTGGTTGGGTTCGGTGATAAAGCTGCCGGGATCGGAATAAGCGTCCTCGTCCGAACGGTCGAACAACACGCGAGGAAGCCCTTTGTCCATGGACGGTTCGTAATAATAAGTGCGGGTGTTCCTGTTTTTACGCCAATAATCGGTCAGGATGAGGCTTCCGTTTTGGCCAAAATAGATCCCGTTCAGCCTGTTTTTTATTTTACAGATCGGTTCAGCCTGATCGAACGGATAGGCCGATTGAAAGAGCTCGTCCCGGAATTCACTTTCAATCTTTGGATCGCCACCGTCGGGAGCTTCGCACCACATCAGTGTATGGGGAACATCGGCTCGCCAAAAAATGTACCGTTTCCCGTTTTCTGTGGCATCAAAACCAATGGGGATTTTATCTTGCAAGGGACGGTTGTAAAAGTGTTTAACCAATCTGCCATCGAGGGTGTAAATGGTTGTTTGGCTTGGAAAGGAGCGTAAAGTCAGCGTATAGCTGTAGGGACGTTCAATGGTTTCAACCAATAGGTACTGGCCATTGGGCGAAACCGAAAATTTCTTGTACAACGCATTGGGCAACAGTTCAACGGGAGCATCGCCCTTAGTGGATATTTTCCAGTAAGCGCATTGGGCATAATGATCGAATAGTTGTTCGTCACGTTGGTTTTTCAACAAGTCCTGATAGGTGCGTGCAGGCGCCACATCGCCCGTGGCATCTTGTGTCGATGGACCTTTGGCCAGTTCCTTCGTGGCCTCGGCTCTTTGACGGTTGCCTATGTACCTGCAAAAAATGGTGCCGCTGTCGTTGCCCCATTCGTAAGCATTTCCCATGGTGGCGTTAACCCCTTGGCCTAGCAGTTGTTTGGCTTGTCCGTTGGAAAGATCTATGGCCCAAAGCGAAAGTTTATCAGGTTCCTGATTGACGAACGCACACATTTTTTCATCGGGCGAGAATGAAAACGATTGTATTTTCAACGGTTCGGGAAGTCCTTTGATCTCAACAGATTGGCCTGTAACTATATGTTGCAGTTGAAGGCCTGTGTAGTAGCGTGCACGCGATTCGTTAAAGTTTTGGGGATTGATCCTTAAACCGGCCAGTTTTAATTCGTCTTCGGCCAGTTCTTCAAGGCTCTTATAAAGCGAGCGTTCAAGAAGGGCCATATACTGGTTTTTGGGACTAATGGAAGTGAGGGGAGCGGCCTTTACATCGGCTATCTCCAAAATTTCGATCGGTGGAAGTTTGAATTCCGTTTGTGAATAAGCCATAGAATTACCTGCTGTGAGCAATAGTGCAATGAATAGGTTCGTTTTTTTCATAAAGCCATCGTTTAGTCAAGATGCTAAAAGTATGATGCATGATGGTTTGTATGGATGAGAATGGTCATGTTTTTTGCTGGCAGCCTTGTTTGTTATATTGCAATGTAAGGCCTAACGCGGGATGTGTCGTCCGGTTCCAGAAAATAAACATGGGATGGAAAGAAGCGGTTACTTTGGGAAATGTCCCTGTGGAAACGCTTTTATTCCATCACCTTGTCATATCGCTTGCTGTTCAGCCTGTCGGACAACGTTTGCTTGGCCTTTAGTGTGAGCGAAACACCTATCCGCTTGTCTGAGCCATTGTCAAACCAAAGCATTGAGCCTTCAATAGCCAATTGGTTTTTACCATTGGCATTTATTGCCGGTATTTCTTGGCGGATACGCCGTGCGTATTGCTTGTTCAGGTCGGCAAAGGCTTTGTCGATGGCACGGAAGGCTTGCCAAAATGGGTGATGGCCTTTTAACATGGCGTAACTTTTGGGATGATGCTGGCTCATGTACAACAGGTATTCACGAATAAAAAATGAAAGCTCATAATAAGCGTCCATGCTACTTTGTGTGTGTTGTACCCATGTGAGGAAACCCTTGGCGGCCGACGGTCCTGCCTCGCAATAAACCTCCATCATGTCGTACGAATATTTGGCCCCCAGATAATAGGCGTGGAATTCATTCAACAAACCTATCACGCCATGCGATTGTGTGGATGTGTTTCCCTGTATGTAAGTTGGAAAACGCAACGTCCGTAGACCGGAGGGAATTGCCGTAGCCAGATCTTTCGATTGGAACATCCGTTGCTTGGGGAACGACACAAAGAACGATTGGCTTGGCGATACATAAATGTACCCTTCGGCATTGTTCCAATCGATTTTTCGTTCATGTTTAATGGCATATTGAACGGCGTTGTGGCGAAAATAAGCGTGGGCCACTTCGTGCACGTTGGTGCCCATGCTTTGCAACATTTCGTTTTTTGTGTTTCCTTCCAGAAAATGATATGTTGCAATGGGCTTTTGGTACGATGAAGTGCTTCCATTATCTGAAACAGCCTGCAATTTGGAAGGAAGCAAGTCGTATTGCACCAGTAGGTCCCACGATTGCGGCGAATGCGCTCGGGTGGTTTGTTTCACCCAATCGACCAGCGGGGCATCGGCTTTATTGGCCGGTACGTGCGTTTGGTTGTTCCCGTTCACCTGGATTTTATGTTCGATCTGTTTTGTGCGGGATTGAGCTGACAGGGTAACCGAAACGGCCAAAAGGACGAGCGTGGGGAAGTATTTGCAATGCATCTTTTAATTTTGTTTGGTGAATAACACAGTGGTTTTATCCTTCGTCAAAATCGCAGAGAGCTTTGGCTTAATATCCGATTCTCATTTTGCTTGTTGTGGCATTGGGATAAGTGATGCGCCCGGTTACTGTTTCTGTGCCTGATTCCGCAACCATTTCTCCACGGGCCAATCCAGACCCAACCCGTGCATGTAATTGTAAGTGGCGATGCGCAGGGCTTCGCCCAAACGATGAAGGTTTGTGTGTTGATGGTCGGTAAATGCGACCTCGTTGTTGGCAAAATTGCCGCGGGAATCGGCCAGGGAGGCGGCACCGTATTTTTCGGGATGTAGCCCCGATGGACTATGTACCGTCATTGCGTACCGATGCCAGAAAGCGGAATGGATCACACCTTGGTCGAACATGTATCGCACGGTTTCCAGACCGTCAAGGGTCTCTTTTTCGGTTTGGGTGGGAAAGCCGTACATTAGGTAAGCGTGCACCATGATACCTTGTTCCGACAGGTTCTGGGCTGTTTGGAAAGCCTGTTCGGTGGTCACGCCTTTCTCTATTAATTTCAGCAAACGGTTCGACGCGACCTCGATGCCGCCCGATACGGCAATGCACCCGGCATCGGCCATCCTTTTGCAAAGATCGGATGTGAACGATTTTTCGAAACGAATGTTGGTCCACCAACTGACGACCATCCGGCGGCGGATGATCTCATCGCTCAATTCGCGCAACAGACGGGGAGGGGCAGCCTCATCTGTGAAATGAAACCCACTGCAGTGGGTTTGCGCCATCACATGCTCCATCCGGTCGCATATCTGCGTGGCGTTCAGTGCATCGTAACGGCCAATGTAAGGAAGCGATGTGTCGCAAAAGGCACATTTGCCCCAGTAGCAACCATGCGCCAGCGTAAGTTTGTTCCATCGGCCGTCACTCCATAGTTTGTGCATGGGGTTGGCCACTTCGATCAGGGAGATATATTGGTCGATGGGTAAATCAGAGTAATCGGGGGCCGGTATTTGCGGGAAAGGTATTTGATGCGTCGGTTTTCCTGCTGCAAAGGCGACCTGGCCTGTTTCACCGCGAAAAAACGTTTGGCAGAGCGATGTATCTGCATGTCCTTGCAAATGGCCGATCAATTGGCGAAGGGCAGGTTCCCCGTCATCGAGAGTCACGTAATGGGCATAATCGAACACCCGTGCATCATTCATTTGGCGTAATTCGGTATTGGCATAGCCACCGCCCCAAGCTACCTTCACATGCGGATAATGCCGCCGTATGTGCTGACTGCCCCTGAAAGCTCCCAGCAGGTTGCCGGGAAAGGGAATGGAAAAACAAACCAATTCAGGGGCGAAGGACTGCATCTTCCCGGCCAGAATATTTTCCATCCAGTGGTCGAGTAAGGTATTGGGCTTGGTCAGTTCGTCCAACAGAGGATCCAACTCGGGCAGCCGCAGACAAAGGTGTTCGGCATACCGGCTCAGTTCAAAATGGGGCGATATGGTTTCTTTAACAAAATCGGCCAAATCTTCAATGTACAATGTGGCCATGTGTTTGGCCATCTCGGTATTGCCAAGAGTGCCGAAAGCCCATTCTGCATCGACCATTTGTTCAAAACGTTTGCCTTTGGGCAGCCATTCGGTGTGGCAAATGCGGGTAGCCAGCGTGGGTTCTTTGCCCTGCAGGTAACGTATCACGGCATCTATCGTATCGATATAGCGTACATGGTTGGCCATGAGTTGCTTGGTGTGCGTTGGCGTTTTCCGTCCTAACACAGCGTGTCCGAACAAATCGACCAATCCCTGGCGCGAAAAAAGCCGCAAAGCCAGTTCAATACCTAAATCGGCCTGAAGAACCTCATGTCCTTCACCCACCAGAAAGCCTTTGAGATAAGGCGTGGCCGGATAAGGGGTGTTGAGCTGCGTAAGGGGCGGAGTAAGGAGGAGGATCTTCATTGGTGGTGTATGTGGCTTTTCGATCGGCGATTACAGGACTACCTTACCATAAGTGCCCCATATCCGTGTGACGGAGGTAATTGACCATGGTATCGGCCACTTCCGGGGATTTGGGAAAGCTGGTACTGCCGTCGAAGTATGACGTTCATGGCACGATGACTTTCTCCGCGTCGTGCAGTAAGTTGGCAATATGGTACATGTTGCTGACAGTGCCCACGGCGTTTTGGCCTTTTAGCCCATAAAAGTCCACACAAGTACCGCAAATCACAATCGTCACACCTTTCGTTTCGAGTTTGGCCAGAGAGTCGGCGGTATCGGTACCTTTGACGGTCAGTTTGACGCCCGAATTGTAGAAGATCACGTGCGATGGCAGTTCGTCTTGCTCGACCAATGCGCTGATGAAGCTGCAGATCAATATTTTTCCGAGTTCAGGATCACCCATGCCCATTTGGTCTCCCTTTATCGTCACCACATATCGTCCCGATCCTTTGGCGGTGGTGGTTTCACAATAATCTTCGGCCTTGACGGTTTCCTGTGTTTCGGTCAACGGCTTTGACACATACACGTGCCACACGTTTCCGTGTTTCTCACTTACGGGCATGGCTTTTACGGCGGTAAAGAAGTTGGTGAGGTTGCTGAGCGATGTGGCGTTGTCGGTAAGAACTTCCATTTGTTCGCCGGCCAAAAGTTCGTTATAGGCTTTTTTCGCCATAATCAATGGTTTGGGGCATAATTCCCCACAGGTATCGATTGTTTTCATCGGATTGTTTTGTAAGAAGCTGTATTGTTTGTCAACTTTTATTAAAAAATTAGTGGATCAAGGTTTTGCATTTTAAACCAAAAATTAGTAATTGACAACTAACTGATTTATTCTTAATTGTTTCGCCATTTTCTTGTCGAACTCCCAAAGGACTTCGTTCGGTTCACGGGCGGCATAAGCGCAATCGCAGATCTTGTCATAGGGATATACCTTTTGGGGTATTCTTCAGGTGTGCATACACCAGGCAATACACATTGATAACACTGCTCAATAAAGTCATTGATAGGTAGTTGCGTTATCCCATTCGGCATGGCGGATTTTCGTTGGATGAATCCCACGAAATTAAGATTATTAAAGGACTTGCCAAATGCGTTGTTAAAGTGCTTCGTACAGAGTTGTTCAGTGCGTCTGGGAATGGATGGCTATTTTTGGATGAGGGTTGGTCCTTGTGACGGATGGAGATGGGAAATTGTGTGCAGCTGCCATTTGCACTGGAGATAAAGATATAATCAGTACGCAGAGACAATGAGCCGAAAATTGCGATAAAGATCGTTTTTACTCTCTTTTGGGGTTACGTAAACCGACGAAATCGCCCGGTGTCTCTGCGTAATGGTTTTAAATTATTGATAAACAGCGTTTGGTCGTTGCATCAGGCTTCTCAATCCCATGCCGATTTTGTACATACGGCATATTTGCCTCCGCCGGTGAAAAGGAGGGCCAAGCTGCCAAAAAGATAAAAACCGACCAGTTCCAATTTCCAGCCTCCGTGCTCGCTGAGGGCAAAAATGTCGTTGGGGTGGGCCATAAATGTGATGACCAACATGTTTACCAGCAACACTGCTGCGGCTAAGCGTGTTTTATAGCCGACTATCAATGCCAATGGGGCAATGATTTCGCCGATAAATACCCCATAGGCAATAAAGCCGGGAATTCCTTTGGCTTCAAGCATTCCGGCAATGCCGTCGACGCCGTGGCCAAGTTTCGCCAGGCCGTGTAACAACATCAAAACCCCAATTGTAAGACGGAGGATGAGTAATCCCAAATTTGTGTTTTTCATACGTAAATAATTTGTGTTTTTTAAGTTATATGAAACTCGCATGCAACACTTTTGCTGCATTGGATAATTTGTAAAATCATGCTCGTTTCATAATAATTGTTTATTGGCACTGTTATAAAAACAACCCAAACCGTCTGAATGTTCGTGTGGGTTTACAGTTTTGAAGATAAGGGAATGCAATGAGCTCCGTAAGGGATATAGCCAAACGCAAGCAATTCCGAAAGGTGTCGGAGAGCACAGCCTATGGCCTATGAAACCAATCTGGAGAACACGGGAATCGGAACTTTAAACCATTGGGCACAGAACCTCACTTGACCTCCCTTATCCCTTCAAAAGAGGGGTGGCGCTTTCGCTTCTCTTTCTCAAGAAGAACTGGAGAAGTAAGTCGTTCCATCACGGTTTCAGCCGGGAATGCCCTTGTTTTGTCCATTGAGCACAGGAAATAGATTTGGTGTGAAGGCGATATTATATTGATTCGATTCGTTAAAGTACAACCAGTGTGTGTGCCAGGCTATTACCTTAAAACCTTTTCATTTTGCATTAATGCCTTCACTTCCTCTTGCGACAATGCCCTGCGGTACACCAGACATTCGTCCACAGTGCCATCGAAGCCGCCAATGGTTACATTTTTCAGAGGATGTATATCCTCCGGTACTACCTGGTCGATAAGTCCGTTGATGTAGGTGGTGAACACGCCGTTGGCATAAGTAAGGGTGAGATGGAAACGTTCCAGCTTTTGGGCATCGTACCACTTGCCGTTGGTGCCACGCGGAAAATTCTGCCAACTGTCGGCAGTCCCGAGCACGTTGGCACTTTCGTAAGTGTGATCGTTTATGGTAAGGTAAGGTTTTTGCGTTTGGCTGTTGAGGCCGTAAGTGACGTTGTTGAAACGGACAATGGTGCCACCATAAGTTACTCCGGAAATTTGTGGGGTGAGGTTTATGGTGAACGATTTGGCTTTTTTCGTGGGGATTTCGGAATAAGAGGCACTGGTTGTCAACAATTGTCCGTTTTGAATGGCGGCTGTACCCTTTACAGGTTCGTTGAAATGTTCTGTCACAGATAATTGATGGGCCAGATCCACCTTGGTTGCAGGTAATTGGTAATCGGCATAAATGGCGGTTGGGTAACCTAAGGGACGGTTTTTGCTTACAATCCAGTCGAAATAGTTTCCGTGCATCCACGTGATTTTTAACGGACTACCGTTTCTTTTAGGGACGATGTATGGACGTACGTTATTGTGCGTGGAGTTGGCGGTGATGGTATCGGCCGGGGCCATCGAACCATCGGGATTTATGGTGAACTTGACCAACTCATACACTTTGCCCGATTTACCTTCGATTGGCAATGAGCAGTATATTTCTTCGGGATGTTGGTCGTCGATGGCCATACCGCCGCTGTAACAAAGCTCGATGTCGGGCGATTGGTGGAAATGGCCGCCTGCATTGGCCAGAAAGGTTTTACGCCATTCTTTGCCCGTCCATTTGACGTAATAGTAATCGTGCGAATTTTTTGTATCGTTGATGCAGACCGTGGCAATGGCAGGTATACCTTCATTGTCCATGGCCACTTGCCACAACCAGCCACGGGTGGTGGGATTGTCCACCACAGCGTCGGGGTATGCGGCCGTATAATCGTCGGAGGCCGTTACTTTATGCGGACCATCGGCAATGGTCGAAATGACTTTCCCCCCGACATCCGTTAACTGAAGGGATTTAATGTCGATATAATTGAAATAGATGTAATTGGGGATAGTGACATCAGGATGTCCCGTGGTATAGGCCATGTAAATTTTATCCTTACCGTTGGATGCATATTTGGCATAAGGACGTGAGGCGGTGGACTGTACCAATTGATGAGGGCCCCATACGACCTTCGTCTCATCGGAGGTGTCGGGAATGGTGAGCTTGGCAATGGTGGGGTGCCAGTTAATACCTCGCCAGCAAAGGTAGAAGTGGTTTGGATCGTCGGATAGGATGAAAGGAGAGGGATAAGTGGTGTTTTTGTCGGTAGTGATCTTAAACTCTTGTCCCAACGCGGTAATGTCGCCCGGCCTTTGGGATATGCGGTAGTAAAAGCAAGGTTCGTCGGTGTGGCGTGAATAAAAAATCATTACCCTATCGTCGGGAAGTATTAAAAATGTGGGGTTGTTATGATCGTCAGGCTGAAAATAGGAACGTATCAGGACTTCGTGGGCTTGTCCTGTAAAAAAGTTGTATTGTGTGGCTTTAATGTTTCCATGCACATCAATGTAGCCGATGTAGGTTTTATTGATTGTGCCTTGGACATTTTGGTGGTGAACGGCACGGGGATCGGCGAACCAGCACCATGCCCCTTCATCCGTTAGCATGTGTCCTTGTGCCTTTTGGGGCGGTTCAATTTGGGTTTGTGCGTTTCCTGAATGGACAATTGTTGCAATAGTTACACACAAATTAAAAAGGAAAGATTTTTTCATCTGTTTATCATCTGGTTTTTACTGGGCTGAATGAAATTTGCCGATAATGGCCCTTCTGTACGGGAAATGCTTGCTCGCGACTCGTTTTATGCTTTGCGGATGGTTGAATAGTCGGTGTGGACGAGTTTTTCCGTAAATAAACATGAAACGGAGTGTTTGTCGCAAATTTATTTTAGGCCCACGTCACTTTTTTCCCGAATGGCGTAATGGCCAATGCGGCCAATTTGAAATGTTGCTTGGCAAAAGGAATACCAATGATCGTGATGAATAATAGTACGCCAAAGAACAAGTGCGACAGACAGATCCATATGCCGCCCACCAATATCCAGATCACGTTCATCAGAGTGGATAGGCATCCGGAGGATTGGGCCCCTGTTTGTATGGAACATCCGAAAGGCCACAAAGCCACCAATGCCAGTTTCATGGTTTGTAAACCAAAGGGAATGCCAATGATGGTGATAATTAACAGAATGCTCGATACCAAATATTCCAATGCGATGAGGATTCCTCCGAAAAACAACCAGATAATGTTGCCAATGGTTTTCATAATTATGGGTTTAAAGGATTGTGGAAACAAATGTATCAATTTTGATGGATTGAACGGTAAACGAAAAAGCCCCTTGTCCATTTCTGGCTAAGGGGCTTCAAAACGATTTATCGGACTGTCACTTGCCTTTAAACAATGGGTCGGCACCAATGGTACCTATCAGTTCCGAAAGGTAAGCGTTCGATTTCAGATGTTTCAACTTGACTTTGGCAGCATCCAGACGCCCGTTAATGTCCATTTCGATGACCAGCGATGCGTTGGCCGGATTGGCCACGAAGTTTTCCAGATAAGCAATTTGCTTTGTACAGAACGCCACGTCTTTGGTTTGCTTCAATGCCAGACGTTCTTTGTACCAATCGGAATTGACCACATATTCGCGGTCGAACAACTTACGGAGCGAGGGATCACTGATATCTTTGCCTTCGTAATGGCCATAGGCCATTATGTGCAACAATACTTTCAAGGGCGGGATGGCTGCGTCTACGCTTTCGTCGGCAAAATATTGGAGAGCTACTTTTTGTTGGGCTTCCACAATATTGTTGATGCCGTCCACGTAATCTTCCAAATTCTGCAACTCGGGTTTGAGCATACGTTCGTTGAACACGGCCAATGGCTCATCGAACAGACGGTTCATGCAACGGAACGCAAAGTTTTTGGTAATGCGGTATCCCAAACGGCTTGCCAGTACCCTTTTCCCATTGTGCTCAAAATCATCAAGTTTTTCAAGGCACTGGGTCTCAATGAGCAATTTGGCATCACGATCTTCAGGAACCAGGCGTGCCCAGATTTCGGGGATCAAAATACTAATGTCATGGTCGAAACGGTTCTCGTGGCCGATATATCCCGCTGCAGAGCTGAATCCCTGATATTCGGTAAGGATGTACGACAGCAGGGCGTTGTTCAAGTCGCTGGTAGGTACCAACATGTTGAACGGTCCCTTGGTCAATGCCCCTTCCGACCCGGCACCGGTGGTTGATGGAGACTTACCTGTCAGGCTGCAAATGAAGTCCATGAACAATTCGGGCAACTCCTGGTAGTGGATGGGGTTGTACACGCTCAATGGACGAATACCCGATTTCTTGTCTACCGGATTGTTCCGTCTTCCTGGCAATACCGCGTTTACAGGGTAGTAAACCGACTGGCTGGGGTCTATTTTCCGGTGTAAGCGAATACCCACTTCGGCCAGATAGTTGTCGATGGTGACGCCTACGTTGCGGTTTCGCTCCAGATAACGTGGGTTGGCAGTGGGCTTACCATTGACGATGCGGGTGTGGGAAGGCACCACAAAGTGGAAATCTTCCTCTTCGCATTCGATCAGGCCTTTGATGAAATCTTTTACCGGTTGGGTATATTCTTCAAAGTGGATGGCATCCTCATAAAGATTGACGGCATCGTTTTTGGTCAGTGGCTCGTAATTGGTAAGGAAAGTGTTGTCCTGCACAATGTCGTGTTCCGCCTCTTTGTCGTAGCCACGGATAATGGCTTCATCTGGCCGTTGGAACAAATAGGCTTCGCAGTTTTTCACAAACTTCACGCTGGGGTTTTTAAATTCAGGGTTAAGTTTATGCAACTGGCTGGTTGGGACGGTGATGGTGGCCGAAATATCATCCTCCATTTGTATCTTGTGGCTGGGCACAAAATCGCTGCGCAGCTTATGCAGGAACCAGTTCCCGTCTTGCCGGAAACCGATGCGCACAAAACTGGCCATAATAGGGCTGTTTTTGTAGCGAAGGGCATTGCCCGGTCTTCCGTTGACGATTTCCACGTTAAAATCCTTTTTCCAATCGCCGGGGGCTTCCACACCACGATACAACCGTTTGATGTAGAGGGCAAACGTTAAAATATAGTCGGGAATGCTACGGAGGAAGGCATTGTACTCATCGTTGTATTGATCCGATGGGGTGAGCAGTTTTACGGCCGATCCCAAAGTACGCTTCGGGCTTAAAAACGGACGTGACGGACCTGCATCGGGACGAACGCTCTTCCAACGTTTTGAATAATCGTGGTTGATGAGCATATCCACCATTTTGGCATCCTCTTCCAGGTTTTTGATGTAGAAAGGACCGTATTTGATGGCGTTTTGCATTGATTTTGAAATCTCCGACTTGCCACCGCCCGATACGGTGCAGGGTTTGTGGCAGAATACTCCTTCGGGACTGGTGTCGACAATGCGCCACAGCGGCTGGGTTGGGTGCTTTGCCAACTGGAACTTGTGGCCCGACGGGTGAACGTACATTTTGTTGGGCGACATTTTCAGTTTGTGCTCTTTGCCTTCATATGTCCATGTTACCGTACTTTCAAATGTGCTTAAGTTGGCATATTCGGGAATGTACACGATTTCAGGAAATTGCTTGTCAACGGCGTAATTCTCGGGAAATACCTCGATACGGTCGGCCAGCAAGCGCTTTACATCCCCGAAGGTATAGGAATCTTTTAGCTTGGACGTAAATAGTTTACCGTCCACCCCGTCACTCATGTTGCCACGGGGGAAGGCAATGGCGCCACCCGCATGTTCTTCTTCCACCAAACCGAATAAGTTGGCGGCATAACCGATTTGCGTTTTGATCTCTTTTTTAGAATAACCGTAATAGTTGTCGGCGATCAGTGTCACGACCACACCGCGTTCGTCCCTGCAGGTCAGTTTAAACGCATTGCCGTTGTTATAAAACTCGTTCTCGTCTTTCCAGCACATGCCGTCATGGCGTTGACGTTCGGTCGCCTGGTCGTAGTGGGGTAGACCGATGTCCTTTTTCTTCAATCTGGTCAAATGAGGAGCCAAAATCATACACCCGGTGTGGCCGGTCCAATGGTCAATATCAAGGGCTGCATCGTTTTCCACCAAATTGGGATCGCCGGCATTTCCGAATATCGATTCCACAAAATCGAGGTTGCTCACCAAACTGCCAGGGGCAAAAAAACGGATCTCCATGCTCTTTTCCGATGTCACGCCCTGTACTTCGGGAACTACCACGGGCCTCATCAACAACGACGCGATTACTTTAGCCTGCTGCGGCTGATTGGCGGTAAACGGGAGTGTCTTCAACTCGTCGGAAGGACTGAACGCTTCGTGTAGCATATGCGCAAAGACAATCTTTGGAACCTCTTTTTTATCCAAAGGCACGGGCAAACCTCCGTCCACTATGTGGAAAGTGCCTTCGGTGGTACGCTTATCTTTGGCAGGGTTGTTCAGTATACCTTGCTTAACCCGGTATGAAGTAAGGTATTCGTTGTGAAATTTGCTTCCGTTGGGAGGTAAGCTTACTTCGCGCGCAATACCGGGTTGGTTCAGCACAAAAGTATTGTTGGGGATGCGCCACGATTTTCCGATTTCAATACCTTCCAGATAGCTGTCCAAAAAGTTTTGGATGCGACGGTCAACAGCCGATTGATGATCGGAGAGCAAACGCGATGTTTCCCTGAAGCTGTTGATCAACCCTTCGGTCAGCGCAATGAACTTGGCGTTCGACAGCTTTGTTTTTGCGTCGCTGTCATCGTAGTACAATGGTTGGCCCAAAGAGGCCAGCTGAAGGTTGATGTACTGGATCATGTCCTTCCTGTCCTTCTTCAATGCCTTGGCTTTGTTTATTGTTTCGTCTTTCATACGAAAAAAGTTTACTACATGGACCATCTTGGTGCGACGGTATCCGGGTATATGATTTATTTGTTGCTTCCTTAATTTATGAGAAAAGTTCAAAAGCACAAGAGTATAAAAGAGCAAGATAAAAGTTAACAACTTTTTCCCAACTCGGAACCCTGAACTCCAGACTTAAATCATTATCCATCGTCCAAAAAAACATGACATTTGCTTGGTTTGCAAAAATGGCGATTTTTTTCGCTATTTAGGTTATCCAGGTGTAAAATTTGGAAAATATACCCAACAATGTGCCGTAAACACTCATTTTAACCCTTTTTATAGATTGCCTATGTTGTAAAGCAGAGTTTTTTAATGGCATTTGTTAGGCGTTGGGCTATCAAATTCTTCTACTTTTGTAACGCTATCATTAAATACAAATTTCTTTAATTATTTCTCACATGAAGCCAACGCATATTGAGCACATTGGAATTGCGGTAAAAAGTCTGGACGAAGCAATTCCTTTTTACGAAAACGTTTTGGGATTGTCTTGTTACGCCGTGGAAGAAGTGGCCGACCAGAAGGTAAAGACTGCTTTCTTTAAAGTGGGACAAACGAAGATTGAACTGCTCGAATCAACGGATCCCGAGGGGCCGATTGGCAAATTCATCGAGAAAAAAGGAGAAGGCATCCACCATATTGCTTTTGCTGTTGACGGCTTGGCCGGGAAGTTGAAGTTGGCCGAGGAACGTGGCGTCAAATTGATCGATGCCGCCCCGCGCAAAGGCGCTGAGGGTTTGAATATCGGGTTCCTGCACCCAAAATCAACGTTCGGGGTGTTGACCGAACTTTGCGAAGACCCGAATAAATGATAATTAATGATGCCTCTCTTTTTGGGAGGCTTGTTTTTTATTTTTTTCCAAAGATTTAGATGCTTAAATTTCAAGGCTGTGTTGTTCGGGCACGATCGATCCGAAGCCTTGGGTTTTAGTCTCGGAATCTCATAACCTACTGGATTTAGTTGTTACACATTATATAATATTTAGGTATGTCAAACCAAGATAAAATTAAGAAACTCATTGATCTTAGGGTACAGGCCAAATTAGGCGGGGGCCAGAAGAGGATCGATGCACAGCACCAAAAGGGTAAGTTAACCGCACGCGAACGGATTGATCTGCTGCTTGACGAAGGCAGCTTTGAAGAGTTCGACATGTTTGTGACGCACCGTTGCACCAACTTCGGCATGGAAGAAACCAAATTCATGGGCGACGGTGTGGTTACCGGCCATGGGACCATTGATGGACGTGTGGTTTATGTGTTTGCTCAGGACTTTACCGTGTTTGGAGGATCCTTATCGGAAACTTTTGCCCAAAAAATTTGTAAGGTAATGGACATGGCCATGAAAATGGGGGCTCCTGTTATCGGCCTGAACGATTCGGGTGGTGCACGTATCCAGGAAGGGGTAACCAGTCTGGCCGGCTATACCGAAATTTTCCAACGCAATATTCTGGCTTCCGGGGTTATTCCCCAAATCTCTGCCATATTCGGTCCTTGTGCCGGTGGTGCGGTATATTCACCTGCACTGACCGATTTTATTATCATGAGCAAGGACACCAGTTACATGTTCCTTACCGGTCCTAAAGTTGTTAAATCGGTGACCGGTGAAGTGGTGACCGATGAAGAACTGGGTGGAGCCGTGGTGCATGGTTCAAAGTCGGGTGTTACCCACTTTATTGCTGAAGATGAAAAAGAGGGTATCCTTTTAATCCGCAAAATGATCAGCTACATTCCGCAAAATAACCTGGAAGAAGCCCCTATCATGCCCTGCGATGACCCGATCGACCGTTTGGAAGATTCATTGAACGAAATCATCCCCGATAATCCCAATAAGCCCTACGATGTGAAGGACGTGATCCATGCCATCGTTGATAACCATGAATTCTTTGAGGTGCATCGTAACTATGCGCCGAACATTGTGGTTGGTTTTGCCCGTTTCAATGGTATTTCGGTGGGTATCGTGGCCAACCAGCCCGCGTATCTGGCCGGCGTGCTCGATATCAACGCTTCCCGTAAGGCAGCACGTTTTGTCCGTTTCTGCGATGCGTTCAATATCCCGTTGGTGACGTTGGAAGATGTGCCGGGTTTCCTTCCGGGGACAGCTCAGGAGTACGGCGGAATCATCGTGCATGGAGCCAAATTGCTTTATGCTTACGGAGAGGCCACTGTTCCCAAAATTACCGTTATTCTGCGTAAAGCTTACGGAGGTGCTTATTGTGTGATGAGTTCCAAACATCTGCGCGGCGACATCAACTATGCTTGGCCTACAGCAGAGATTGCGGTTATGGGGCCCAAAGGTGCCATTGAGGTATTGCAAAGCAAAAACATCGGCAAAATCGAGGATGCAACAGAACGTGACGAATATATCAAAAAGGCCGAAGAAGACTACAAAAACGAATTTGCAAACCCGTACAATGCAGCCAGATATGGTTATATTGACGATGTGATCGAACCTCGCAACACTCGTTTCCGTATCATTAGGGCATTGCAGTCGTTGGCGACCAAAAAAGAAGTTAATCCCGCTAAAAAACATTCAAACATACCTTTGTGATGAATCGATTCTTCAAAAGTATAGGCAAAATATTTAATGGCGAAGAGAAAGACGTGCCCCGTGAGCCGGTGAAAAAAGAGTCCGAGGTTGGCGTGGGCGGTGAAGTAAATGCAGCCATTGCGTTGTCGCTTTACCTTTACCGTAACCAACTTCATGATCACGAAAATGCCGTACTGACCATCAATAAGGTGGCAAGGGCTTATTCGCCTTGGAGTTCAAAAATATATGGGTTGAGGCGTTGGCCAAGAGCCTGAGCCTTTGATTGTCAAAAGTTAAAAAACAACAACAATGAGGAAGTTTAAATTCACCATTAACGGGAATCAATACCAGGCTGAGATATTAAGCATTGAGGATAACTTGGCCGAAGTAAGTATTAATGGAACGGTTTATTCGGTTGAAGTGGATAAGAGCCTTCAACCGACCAAAACCCCAAAATTGGTTCGCAGCGTGTCGGTTCCTTCGACCGACACACATCCATCGGTGGCCAAAACCAGTAGTCCATCAGCCCCTAAAGGAGGCGGAACCATTAAATCGCCGCTTCCCGGTGTGATCATCAATATGCACGTAAAGGTCGGCGATCAGGTAAAAATAGGTCAAAAACTATTGGTGTTGGAAGCCATGAAAATGGAAAACAACATTGAGGCCGATAAAGAAGGACGTATTGCCACCATTAACAAGCAAAAAGGTGATTCGGTAATGGAAGGTGATGTATTGATCGTGATCGAATAATGTTATATAATTTACATCAAAGGCAAATCGGGCGATATACCATGGGGGCTAACATGGCCGGAATAAAAGGTAATGCAACGGCTGGAAGGTATTTTACGAAACTCTTTTTGTCTTAAAATTATTGAATTAAATGACAGATCGTAATGAAGGGCTACCGGAGGGTAGCCCTTTTTATTTCAAAATTAAGCGATATGGCTTTGCTGTTAAAAAAGACGAAAAGCCAAAAAACTTTGAGATATCTGTGCCAATACGGACAGAAATCTAGTAGTAGACTATCTTCTTTTCTTTCGATAAAATTGTGCTTAAATTCACGTTACTTTAATATTGCAGGGTCAAAACAGTCGTAGTTGCTGAGAGGACGTACGTTCGTTCTGTATCTTTTCAATATATGCCGTTAATTCATTCTTGCATCTTCCACAGCTCGTCGACGCGCCGGTGGCAAGTTTTATTTCTTCTAGCCCATACAAGTGGTTCTTTCTCAGGATTGAATTTATTTCGTTCGAACTGACCTGGTTGCAAATGCATATAAGTTTGTGGGGCATACTTCTTCAATTGGAAAAGTTTATAAAACCAGCTTGTACAAATATAACGAAAGTGTGTGTAGATATATATAACGAGACTTCGGCATAGCCCAAAGCCGTGCAGACAGTCATAATATTATAGCGTTAGTGTATTTTGTTGTCTGGGTTTTAACTTTTTATGATAATGCGTTCATGTAGGGTCTCGAAAATCTACTAAGACTCTTTGCAATGAACCTGAAAATTCAGGATCCCCATTACATAATTGATAAGGAAAATAGCAAAGAACGTAAAAAATGTTTGTCTACCCTTTTGACAGTGGGGGGTACTCCGATCAATCTTCTGTTTTTTGCACGATTTATTCAACCTCAATTTACCCGCATCGCCCCGAAATATATTCGTGTGGTTAACGGAACCCCTGCATGGAATGTTTCCAACGGTGTTTTTGTACCTGGTGCTTTATCTTTTTGGCCCGTCTTTTCGGTTTTCCTTCGATACTTTTTCGGTTTCGCTTCGTCTTTCTTCGGCTGTTACCGAAGGAGTTCCGAAGGAATATCGAAGAAGGTATGGTGCAAAGGGGCAGATTAGCATTTGTTTAGTTTGAGATGTTCAATTTAAATGAATGTAGATCGACACGTTTTTAAATAATGATCGATTGTTGCCTGTCTGAGCATTGCGGGTGGGTTTTGATAGGGTACATTTGTGTTTTGTGCATTTTTTTATATAGTTTTGTAAAAAGAAAGGGGGGTAGATATGGAAAAGTGTGTTTTATTGTTGTTATGACAAAAATCATAATGATGGAATGTGGCAGCATAACCGATTGAAGTTATATTTGCAAAATATTAATGTATGGTTATTGTAAGTTTTCCATCAAATTCTCTGTTTCAAAAAGAGAAAAATTTAAGTTTTTATTAACATTAATTAATAATCTTGTGTGGCATCAAAAAAAGTTGTCATATATTTGATGGTTTTCGATGCATATCCTGTATGAATGAACACCATATAGATTTCAGTCTTAAACCTTTTTAAACAAAATGCCCATGATCCAAACAAAAAAGTAAATCCCTATTGAGAAAACAGGGAGGTGAGCTCCCAAATAATTTTGAACACCTGATTATTCACACAATTATTAACTTAAATCAATTATTTATGCGCAAATTAGCTTTGATCTTGTCCCTTATAATGTGTGTGGGACTGGAAGCAGTTTTTGCCCAAACTAGAAGTATTTCTGGCACGGTTACTGGTAAAGATGATGGAGAACCCATTCCTGGAGTGTCGGTTGCGGTAAAAGGAACAACTGTGGGTACTGTGACCCGTATGGATGGAAAATACGAACTAGCTGTTCCTGTAGATGCAACTACTTTGGTGTTTTCGTTTGTGGGAATGAAAACACAAGAGGTTGAGGTTACTGGGAAAACTTCAATTAATATAGTGCTTGAGGCCGAGTCGATAGGTATGGATGAGGTTATGGTTGTTGCTTATGGCACTGCCAAGAAATCATCTTTTACGGGTTCTGCGGCTACAATTAAAAGTGAAACATTGGAAAAACGCGTTGTTTCAAACATTTCTAATGCTTTATCTGGACAGGTAGCGGGAGTACAAGTAACTAGTGCGAGTGGAGCACCAGGCACAACATCTACGATTAGGGTACGTGGCATTGGTTCTATGAGTGCTAGTAATGCCCCTTTATATATTGTAGATGGAGTACCGTATGATGGAGATATCGTAAGCATAAATCCCAATGATATAGCTTCAATGACGGTGTTGAAGGATGCTTCGGCAAACGCTATCTATGGAGCGCGTGGAGCAAATGGCGTGATTTTGGTTACAACCAAAAGTGGTCAGACAGCAAGTGCAAAAATAACAGTAGACGCCAAATGGGGTACAAACAAGCGTGCTGTGCCTAATTACGATATTGTAAAGTCTCCTGCAGAATATTACGAAACGATGTATAAAGCACTATATAATTCACAAGCGTATAACGGTGCAAGTGCGGCAGACTCTTATGCTTATGCTGATAAAAATCTGTTAGATGTGACTAATGGAGGTTTGGGGTATCTTGTTTATACAGTACCTGATAATCAAAAGTTGATAGGAACTAACTTCAAGTTGAATCCTAATGCTTCTTTAGGATATTCAGACGGAGAGTTTTATTACAAACCAGATGATTGGTATGAGGAGATTTTTGGAAAAGGTAATTTACGTCAAGAGTATAATACTACTGTTTCCGGTCGTTCTGACAAAATTGATTACTATACGGGTGTCGGATATTTGGATGATTCCGGAATCATAGAAAATTCAAGTTACTCTCGATATTCTGGACGAGCAAAAGTTGATTATCAGGCTAAAAAGTGGTTGAAAGTTGGAACAAATCTTAATTATACTCAAGCAACTTCCCATACCCCCGATTATCAAACTTCATGGGGAAGTAGTGGAAATCTATTTTACCTTGTGAACATGATAGCACCAATCTATCCGATGTATGTAAGGGGGACTGATGGGGCAATTTTGACAAATAGTTCGACTGAAGGGAAAGTTTATGATAATGGAGCTAATTCCACCAATTTTCAGCGAGCGTTTATGTCTATCGCCAAACCGGCAGCTGGGATTGAGAACGATAGGTATACTGATAACATAGGTACCTTTACGGGCAAGTGGTATGCTAATATCACTCCAGTTCAAGGTTTAACCCTAACTGCGACAATTGCGGCCAATGACCAAAATGAACGTATAAGCAAATTGTACAGTCGTTGGGGAAGTAGTAATGAAACAACGGATGGCTCTGTGTATGTAAGACATTTACGTACTTTAGGGGTGAACAACCAGTATTTAGCTAATTATACCATTAACATTGGGCAAAGTCATTTTGAGGTTTTAGCAGGTTATGAGCAATATAAATTGAAGATTCAATCACTTACAGGCTCCAATGATCATTTGTACGACCCTTTTGTTGGTGAATTAGGTAATGCAGGTGGTACTAGCAATAAAACAGTCACTTCGTATACGCACAATTACATGACCGAGGGTTTTCTTTCGCGTATTCAATATGACTTTGATGGAAAATATTTCTTAAGTGGATCGTATCGTCATGATGCATCCTCACGTTTTGCTCCGGACAACAGGTGGGGAGACTTTGGTAGTGTGGGTGCTGCATGGTTGATCTCAAAAGAAGGTTTTTTTAGTGATTTAGCTTGGCTTGATGTCTTGAAACTGAAAGTTAGTTGGGGGATGCAAGGGAATGATGATATTGGAAATTATTATGCATATCAAGATCAATATACAGTGACATACAGCGAGGGTACTGGGGAATATGCAAAAACCTTATCTTATAAAGGTAATAAGGATATAACGTGGGAAACCTCTTATGCATTTAATACTGGTGCTGATTTTGAATTATTTCAAGGTCGTTTGAATGGAAGTTTCGAATTCTTTCGACGTAAAACAGTTGATTTATTGTATAATCAACCGGTACCTCTTTCTTCGGGCATATCTACAGGGTATGTTCCTACGAATATAGGTTCTGTTCTAAATAAAGGGATAGAACTATCCTTAGATGGAGTTTTATTGAGAGGTAATAATTATAGTTGGACTGCCAATTTCAACTTAACTCATTATAAGAATGAGATAACAGATTTGGCTTCAGGGGTAAAAGAATCAGGAATTAAATCAAGTTCTTATATATATAAAATTGGTGGTTCTTTGTTTCAGTCTTATTTGAGAAAATACGCTGGAGTTGATTTTGAGACAGGACAAGCTTTGTATTATGTAGATCCAGACAATGGTGATTATTCGACAACAACGAATTATACAGCTGCCCAATTGGCTGATTGTGGTAGCACGCTTGCTAAAGTTTATGGAGGATTTGGAACTGGATTAACATTTCATGGGTTTGATGTGTCTTTGCAATTTGCTTATCAACTTGGGGGTAAAATATATGATGGTACTTACCAAGCGTTGATGCATACTGGATACAGCTCTATGGCAGGAACAAATTGGTCTACAGATATCAAGAAGGCGTGGACTCCCGATAACCGTAATACCGATGTACCTCGTTTAGCCTCATCGGATCCATCCTATCAGTATGATTCAGATCGTTTTTTGGTAAGTTCTGATTACTTGAGCTTCAATAATGTGACTGTGGGTTATACATTGCCAAAGTCATGGTTGTCTCGGTTGGACATTGCTTCAGTTCGTATTTATGTGACGGGAGATAACCTTGGAGTTTTATCGGCTCGTAAAGGACTTGATCCTAGAATACGATTTGGTACAGGAAGTTCAACAACTTCTGGTAGTTATTCTTATTCGGCAATGCGAAATATATCAGGAGGTGTTAGTTTTACTTTTTAATAAACTATAAGAATTGAAGGTTATGAAAAACAATATAGGTTATTTGTTTTTTACGATGGGTTGTTTAGCAATTACTTCATGTTCTGATATGGACGATATGCAACCTGAGGGGAGTGTTGTGACCGATGGACAAGTGACAGAAACAACTTCCGCCATACCTGATCGTGTGGCTGCTGATTTGGCTGGTATATATGCATATATGGGAAAACAATATACTGCGTATCCTTCTAGTACCAGAGCTGATGATTTTGCATATCCAGCTGCATGTATTTCCCAAGATTTGAACGGAGCTGATATGGTTGCTCCCAATAGTGGCTATAATTGGTTTTCGGTATGTAGTGAGTACGCTGATCGCAATCCTACTTATGCAAATCCATTTGCACGTTATGCGAATTTTTATAATCAATTAAAATTGGTTAATGATTTGTTAACGTCGATAGATCCCAATACAGAAGATCAAGAGTTGAAATATTATATTGGTCAGGCTAAGGCAGTACGTGCTTTTGACTACCTTTGTTTGGCTCCATACTTTCAGTTTAATTATGAGACCAGTGCGGATAAACCTTGTGTCCCTATCGTGACAGAGACAACGACTAATTTCTCAAATAACCCACGTGCTACAGTTAGAGAAGTTTATGAGTTAATCATTAGTGATTTGGATGATGCAATTGAATTGTTAGATGGCTTTGAACGTTCGGATAAAACGAAAATTGATCAGCAAGTCGCTTATGGTTTGCGTGCACGTGCTAATTTGTATATGGGAAAATGGGCGGAAGCAGCAGCTGATGCAGATAAAGCTTTAGCTGGTTACACACCATATTCAATTTCAGAAGTTTCAACTCCAGCATTTTATAATCTAAATGATCATAACTGGATGTGGGGGCTTTTGATTGAAGCTTCTAATTTGGATGCTTACCCTACTTGGCCATCTAAGCTTGGATCTTTTTCTGGTGATAGTTATACTGCCGCAGTTGGTGTTTATAAAATGATCAATCCTCTTCTGTTCAATAAAATTCCAACTACCGATGTTCGTAAGGGGTGGTGGGTGGATGCTAATTTACATTCGCCGTTGCTTTCTACAATTTCGTGGAACGGTGTTACAGGAGATGGTATTTCTACTTTGGAAATTGCAGATGTGAAAGTTAAGTTTACTCCTTATACGAATGTGAAATTCGGTATGAAAAGTGGTATTGGGAGTACTACTAATGATGGCGATTGGAGTATTATGCGTGCAGAAGAGATGATTCTTGTAAAGGCTGAAGGTTTGGCGATGAGTAACGATATGTCGACTGCGAAGCAAGTTCTTGTCGATTTTATTCAAGGTTATCGCGATCCAAGTTATTCTACAGATGCTTCAACCGCTGAAGAATTGCAACTGGAAATATGGAAACAGCGCCGCATAGAGCTATGGGGAGAAGGGTTTGCCTTGTCTGATATTATGAGATTAAACAAACCAGTAGTTCGTGTACACTCTGATAATGCAGGAAACTGGCCGGATGCTTATGCTTTTAATATTCAGGCAGGAGATGAGTATTTATTACTTCGTTTCCCTCAAAGGGAGACGAATACTAATTTGGCTATACCTTCTACTGAAAATACTGGAGGTACAAAACCTGTTTCTAAGCAAAATTCTAACTTGACTGATGGAGTTACGGATTGAATTAAATTATATTTAAGCTGAAAGATTATGAAGATGTTTAATAAAATACTGCTTCTTTCCCTAACCGTATTGATGGCAGGGTTTGTTTCTTGTAATGAAGATGATGATTACAGTTACACCCCAGGAGAGACAACGAATAAGAATGGGGATAATATCTATTTTGCATCAGATAATGAATCTAGTCCGATATTGGGAGTAGATGATGCTGAATTTAAAATAACAGTGACTAGGGATAATTCGACAAATGCTCAAACCATTCCCTTAGAAGCTAAAACTGCTTATGATGGTGTTTTTACTGTTCCTTCGTCCGTTAGCTTTGATGCAGGAGTTGGTAGTGTGGAGATTACGATTGGAGTGACAGAGAAGATGCAAGCATTCAAATCATATTTGTTGGAAATAATAATTCCAGAAGAGTATACGAGTCAGTATGAGGACCAAGCAGTTTATCCTCGAGTTGAGCTGAATGTACTCAAGGAGGATTTTAAGCCTTATGCAGTAGGAACTTACGACAGTGATTTTTTTGGTGATTCGTGGAGTGCCGTATTAGAGTACTCGGAAATGTTGGATGAATATCGTTTTTCAGATTGTTGGATTTCTGGTTACGATGTGACATTTTCTTGGAATGGAGGTTCTAGTGTAATAATGGGAGAGTCGGTGTTTATCACAGGCTATGTTCATTCGAGTTATGGTATGGTTTCTGCAACTCCCGTTGAATCTTCTTATGATGATTCTTCAAAGATGTTTACTTTTCTTTATAAATGGACAGTATCTGCAGGAAGTTTTGGTAACTATGCTGATACATACACCATTCAAGAGGTTTATTAATTATTCTTATTGTTTTTTGAAATATCTTTAATATGGGGTACATTTCGAAATGACTTCAAGTATGGAAATTTTTAGATGTAATTGTTTTTTAATGATCGAATTAAATAACAATTAAGATAGTTTCTGTATTATAGGGAGAGTCTTAAAAAAATCCCCGCATTTTTGCGGGGATTTTTTTATAAAGTTATTTGAATAAGCGTTAGTATCACAATGACATTATTTGTTAAGACGATCTTAACTTTGCAGTAAATAGGAAACTGTTAGATTTTATGACAACGTTTTCTGATGGGCTAAAAATGTAAGGAATACCATAGGAAATATATGGATGTAAGAAACTGTGATAATGACGGTGTTGATGTGGTCTGAAAACTGCGATCGGCACCGTCATGGAAAACTTCCGATTGCCTTTCAGTATTTTGTTTGTGATTATGTTTTGTATAATAGGAACAAAGAAGGGAGGATGGTATGCAAGCTTCGACGCCATTGGATTACAAAAGGTACTCTACCATTTGGGACATCATGTGCCGTTTACTAAATAATTATGGAGCAGCTGATGCCATCACATGATAGGAATTCGGTGGGGATTAAAATGGGGTAAAGGCTGTCAGCAGACAAACGTTGCCGAATCCAGGCCGTTGAAGGATGGCCAAACAATGAGGCATTGCAGGTATTCCATGATGCTGGTGCTCGAAAACCTCAAAGATTCAATAAACGATGTCATAGCCAAGTCTATTGATTTTGGAGCTATTGTTTTTGCTGATTAAAGTAAAAGCTATTTGGATAATGTAGGATTCGTGGAAGCGTACATTAACGAGAAATTTCTGGGCAAACGACCATTGCCCTGTAATGAATTACATATCTTTATTTGTGTTTATTGGGCGTTTACCACAAAATAATCGGTCGTTACCTCAACAAGTTTGTTTACAAACTTAATCGGTACTATTTCAAATCAATTATAAAAAGACTAGTTGTTGCTAGGTGTGTTCCCTACTGGTACATTAGGGAATAATCAAAAAAAGTTATTTTTTCAAATCAACAACTGAAACAAATCCGGACTTTTATTGACCGGTTTATAGACAATATGGTTGGTTTCCATCCGTTCGATTAATTTTTGGTAGTCTTCATGGGTTTTGGTCTCTATGCCGACAAGAGCAGCTCCGGTTTCCCTTGAGTTTTTTTTCGCGTACTCAAAATGGGTAATGTCGTCGTCTGGTCCCAATACATCGTTTAAAAATTCTTTCAGGGCGCCTGCACGCTGCGGAAAACGAATGATGAAATAATGTTTTAGCCCTTCATACAGCATCGATCGTTCTTTAATCTCTTCGGTACGTGTAATGTCGTTGTTTCCACCACTGACGATGCATACCACGTTTTTGCCTTTAATTTTATCTTTATAAAAATCGAGGGCGGAAATGCTAAGCGCACCTGCCGGTTCCACCACAATGGCCTCTTCGTTGTACAATTGCAGGATAGTGGTGCACACTTTTCCTTCGGGAACCAGCACGATGTCATCGATCAGTTCTTTTGCCAGTCCAAAATTGAGTTCGCCTACGGTAGCCACGGCCGCACCGTCTACAAACTTTTCAAAGTTCTCGAGGGTTATCCTTTCGCCTTTTTCTAGCGAGGCTTTCATGCTGGGGGCACCCTCAGGTTCAACACCAATGATTTTGGTGTTCGGGCTCAACTGCTTAAAATACGAACCAACGCCGGCAATTAAACCGCCGCCGCCGATGGGAATGAAGACATAGTCGATTCTTTGGTTGACTTCGCGTAGTATCTCCAAGCCCACAGTGCCTTGCCCTGCAATGACATGTAAATCGTCGAACGGGTGGATAAATACGCTGTGGTGCTCATCGCAATCTTTTTTTGCTGCGGAATAAGCTTCGTCATAGGTGTCACCGGTCAGTACGACCTCTACCATTTCCCTGCCGAACATACGCACCTGCTTGATTTTTTGCTGAGGGGTAGTTGCCGGCATAAATACCTTTCCCTTAATGCCCAGTTGTCTGCACGTGTAGGCAAAACCCTGGGCATGGTTACCGGCACTGGCACAAACAATGCCACGTTGTCTTTCTTCGGCCGATAGCGAAGCGATCTTGTTATATGCCCCACGCAATTTATAAGAACGTACGATTTGTAAATCCTCGCGCTTCAGTAAAATATTGGCCCCATAGCGTTCCGACAGTTGCATGCTTTTTTCAAGTGGAGTTCTCTTTATGACCGACTTGATGCGTTGATAGGCCGATTCTATTTCAAGTATGGATAGCATTTTTTTATATTTCAGGTTCAATGTTGCGGGTTGGGAAGAAACTGTTGGTTTTCATCTGTTAGCCCCTTTGGGAGAACTTTTGCGTTTAGGCACTTTTGCACTTTCCACAGCACTCAGGCACTTTTTTCATACTTCGTCCGGTACGGAGCCTTATGGAATCGCTTTATTTACAACCAGGTTGTTTTCGAGCATCCGGTTATTGTATTGTTGCAAAAAGGCTTTTAACACGCTGGCAATGGAATCTGTATCAACGGCCTTGCTTATGTCATGTTGAAGCGCTGGGTCTTGCTTGTAATTGAATGCTTCTGTGATCTTTTTGCCATCGAAATAAACCGTTTTATCATCCATGATAAACTGGTAACTGCCGCCCACATAGTTGGCGACAAAACTCTTACTGTGCTCGTTCAGAAGGTTGTTGCCAAAAGCAATAAAAGGGTCCGGATAGTTTAAATACGATAGGACGGTGGGCATTATGTCGATCTGTTGCGCCAGACGCTCGTTTATTCCTTTTAACGACCCGTCGGGCGTGTAAAAGAACAGTGGGATGGCAAACGCGTTCATGTTGTTTTTGTACTCTTCGTGCACGGGCGACGTGCTATGGTCGGCGGTAATGACAAACAGCGTTTGGTTGAACCAGGGTTGTTTGGATGCTTTTTGAAAGAAAAGCCTTAAGGCATTGTCGGTATAACCGATGCATTTGTGAAGGGGGGTTTTTCCTTCGGGAAAAACGCCTTTGTATCTCTCGGGTATCTGAAATGGATGGTGTGACGATACGGTAAACACAGACGTGAAGAATGGTTGCGGCATTTTGCTGATTTCATCGGCAAAGAATCCCAAAAACTCTTCGTCCCAAATACCCCACATGCCGTCGTAAAACTTATCGTTATTGAACTCGTTCTTTCCGTAATACTTCTGGAATCCAGCCAGATTGGTGAAGGACGAGAAGCCCATTGACCCGTTGGGAGCCCCGTGGAAGAACGATGTCCGGTATCCTTGCCCGTCCAGCAAGCTGGCCAGACTGTTTACTTTGTTTGACGAATATTCTGAAACTACGTACGGCATTACGAGCGCAGGCAATGAAGCCATAACCGATGGCAATGCGTCGATGGATTTTCGTCCGTTGGCAAATGCATTGGGGAAAACCAGGCTATGTTGCATCAGTGAATCCAAGAAAGGGGTATAGCCTTTGTAAGTGCCGTTGTCGAGGGTTGGGTTCAGAAAACCAGAATGTTCCCTTGTGCAGCTTTCCCAAAGAATTATCACCACGTTCTTCTTGTTCATCGGCAGCGAGTCGTTTACCGTCACGACCGGGTTGAAAATTTCTGCGAGCTTGGTTTCTTCGTCGAAAAACGTCATTTTCTCGAACGATTTGTTTCCCCATGTTCGTATGACGCTGAAAGGGGTGTTGAGCACAATGGCCGTCTGCTCGGGCGATTGCACGTAAACCCCGGCATTGCTCAATGTAATGGGGCGGGTTGTGCGTCCGTAACCGCCGCGGATTCCCACAACGGAGAAACCGGCGAATATCGCCAATGCCGATATGGCTACCGGATAAGTGAACCAACGTTTGCTGAAAGGTATCGGTTTGGGATTGACGTATTTGGTGAACAATACCAATGTGTAAACCATGGCGGCCCAAAGTAAAAACACGTACCAATAGTCAATGGTGAATTGGCCGAAGAGCTTCCAGAGATTCGTTTCGTTTTGCAATATATCGGCCACGTTGCGCGTGGTACGCCTGAGGATAAAAGGATAGTATTTGAAATCGATGGCGTTTAATGCCAGACCTATTGCATTGACAGACACAAACAGCCAGCGAAGGAAGGATTGGTACCCGTTTGAGAATTTGAACGGAAGCGGGAGAATGGCAAAAAGATAAAATAGTCCGTTTAAGTACAACAATGCACTGACATCGAAAAGTACTCCGCCCTTCATCATCGTCAATAACGCATGCATGCTTACACCCGGAAACAGGTCTTGGTTGAACCAGTAAAACAAAAGCCTGCACACGGCGTAAAGAATCAACATGACGGTAAATGTCAACGCCATCCACAGATATTCGTTGACGACAATCCCACATTGTTTTTTCATTGATAATTAAGATAAAATTGATGCAAAAGTAACGTTTTGTGTGCATCGGTGTTCACTCGTCGTGTATAGTAGTGGAGCTTTTAACTGTTTTTGGGAAATGGCTTGAAAAAACGAACAATCCCGGCCTTACAGGACCGGGATTGTTTGTTTTTTTGTGTTTGAAGGGAGGGAAACATTGCTTTCAGACCAGCACGATTTTGTGTTTTCTACATTCCTGCCGCATCTTTTCGGGCCAGATACTGGATTGGATTTCACCGATGTGTGCTTTGCGCAGCAAGAACATACACAAACGGCTTTGGCCTAGCCCGCCACCGATGCTTAAGGGCAGTTCGTTGTTCAGCAGACGTTTGTGGAAATATAATTCAGCACGTTCGGGGCATTTTTCAATTTCAAGTTGGCGTTTCAGCGCTTCGGCGCTCACGCGAATGCCCATGGATGAGAGCTCGAACGAACGTTCTAGGATTGGGTTCCAAACCAAAATGTCTCCGTTGAGGCCTTTATGGCCATTGGTCGATGGGGTGCTCCAATCGTCATAGTCGGGTGCACGCCCGTCGTGTTTTTCCCCGTTTGGCATAACACTCCCGATGCCGATCACAAAAACGGCCCCGAACTGTTTGGCTGCCGCATCCTCACGCTCTTTGGAGGTCATATCGGGGTATTGCGTCAATAATTCCTCGGTATGGATAAAGGCAATGTCCTCGGGGAGGATGGGCTTGATGGCAGGGTATTTTTCGTACACGACATACTCTGTCCGTTTCATTGCCTCGTATATTTTTCGTACAATGTGTTTCAAAAAAACGAGATTGTATTGGTCTGGTGTGATGTGCCGCTCCCAGTCCCATTGATCCACATAAAGCGAATGGATGTTATCGAGCACCTCGTCGGGGCGGATGGCGTTCATGTCGGTGTACAGGCCATAGCCAGGCTCAATCCGGTAATCGGCCAGCATCATGCGTTTCCATTTAGCCAGGCTGTGTACCACCTCGGCACGTGCTTCGTCCATGTCTTTGATGGGGAAGCTTACGGGACGTTCAATCCCGCTGAGGTCATCGTTCAGGCCGGTGCCTTTAAGGACAAATAAAGGAGCGGTAACCCTTCGAAGCCTTAATTCGGATGACAGATTGGATTGAAAATAGTCTTTTACTATTTTGATAGCCTGTTCAGTGCCTAATAGATCAAGAATAGGGTCATAGTCCTTTGGGATAAACAAATTTTTTACCATGATTAAGTTGTAGTTTTGGGGTGGGCAAAAATATAAAAAAAGCGATGTATGGGCAAATTCCAATAACAATGTGTTAGTTTGACTGCATATGTTGTTTCAGATTGATACCTCAGTTTTTTTGTTTTCCGTAAACCCCCAATGGGTATCTGTTTGTGGCCATAGTTGGTAGATTGGGGAGAAGGATTAATTTTGCGGCAACTTGTTGGCATGGAAAAAGATTTGAGTCGTAACATATTGAATCTGAATTTAATTAAAGTGGCAAAATGGTTTATGCTCACGGTGCCCATTTTGATGCTTTTTTACAAGGATTGTGGTTTTTCGACCGAGGAATCGTTCCAGCTTAAGGCGTTCTATTCCATTGCCATTGTTATTTTCGAAATTCCTTCGGGATACATGGCCGATGTGATTGGCCGTAAACGGACCATTGTGATCGGGAGTATTTTTGGGACGTTGGGTTTTGCCATCTATTCTTTTTTTACCGGATATTGGTACTTCTTTTTTGCGGAATTTACCCTTGGTTTTGGCATGAGTTGCATTTCGGGTGCTGACTCGGCGCTGTTATACGATTCGTTAAAATCCATGGGAAAAGAACAACAGTATGTGAAATACGAAGGACGCAATTTTTCCATTGGCAATTTTTCCGAGGCATTGGCCGGCATTACTGGTGGCGCGTTGGCCGAAATCAGTTTGCGGTTGCCTTTTTATTTTCAAACCGTGGTGGCATTGATTGCCGTTCCTGCATCGTTCCTGCTGGTGGAGCCTAAACTGCATATGCCCAACCGGCAGGCTGGTTGGAAGGATATATGGCGCGTGTTGGATTATGCGCTGGTAAAAAATGCGGGATTGCGTTATCATTTGATATACTCTTCCATTATCGGTGCGTTAACGTTGACCATGGCGTGGGTGATCCAATTGTATTTGGCGGATATCGGTTTTTCTGAATTTAACATCGGGATGGCGTCGACTTTTTTAAATCTGCTAGTGGGATTTGTGACGTTGTACGCTTATCGGATCGAAAAACGGCTAAGTCCCCGGTTTACCGTGTGGGCAACCACAATTGTCTTTACGGGAAGCTTTGTGGTGTCGGGATTGGTCCAATCGGCATGGATCATGGTGGTGTTTGCGTTTTTTTATGCTGCGCGTGGTGTGGCCACGCCTGTGTTGAAGGATTACATCAATAAATTGACCACTTCCGACGTGCGGGCCACCGTTCTTTCGGTAAGGAGTTTGATTATCCGCGGGTTTTTTGCATTGGTTGGCCCCCTGTTTGGTTGGTTCACCGACGCTTACTCCATGTCACAGGCGTTTATTTTGCTGGGAATTTGTTTTACCGTTGCGACCGGATCGTTCATCTTTTTGTTTTTGAAGTCGTTGACGGCAAAGGAGGGAGGAAAGGCTGAAGTATTATAGAAAGTGCAAGAGTGCAAAAGAGCTTGAGGTCCTAAATGCAAAAGTACCCCAAAGGCTAACAGCCGAAAGCCAACAGTCTCTTCCCAACCCGAAACATTGAACCTGAAAGCTAGGTTCGAACCCCTATCCTTCCATTTCTACAACCAATCCATCGTATGCCAATCGAATGTGCGGCGGAAGTTGGGTATTTATTTCCTCGTGCAGTCCCAACTGGTGGCTGATGTGTGTAATGAAAGCCTGTTTGGGGGATAGGAATTTGATCACTTCAAGGGCCTCGGGCAAGGAAAAATGGGAAAGATGCTTCTCATTGCGCAAGCCGTTGATGATCAGAATGTCTAAATTTTTCAGGTTTTCAAGTACATGGGCTTCTATCCGGTTGGCATCGGTGATGTAGGCCATTTTACCAATCTTGAATCCCAGGATGGGAAGTTTGTGGTGCCAGACCCTAAATGGTTCAACCATTATGTGTTGGAACAGGAATGGTCGGGGAGTGATGGTTTGCAGGTTGTATTCGGGGACTCCCGGATATTTGTGGTCGGCAAACGCATAAGCATAGCGCTGTTTTAATTCGTCCAGCACAAAATCCTCGCCGTAAATGGGCATTGGGCGCTGCATTTGCCAGTTAATGGCGCGCACGTCATCCAATCCGCCCACATGGTCAGTGTGGCCGTGCGTAATCAAGATCGCATCGATCCGGGAAACGTGGGCACGGAGCATTTGTTCCCTGAAATCGGGACCGGCATCAACCAACAGTATCAGTCCCTGGCTTTCGATCAAAACGGATGAACGTAACCTTTTATCCAGCGGGTATTTGCTTTGGCATACATGGCAGGTGCACGCAATGACCGGGACCCCCATGGAAGTACCGGTGCCTAAAAACGTAATGCGCATTGGGGTATGACGGTTATGCGGATGGATTTTGTATCCTTTCGCCTTCGCAAAGATGGGCAAAATGTGGGAAAAGTCAGGTGCAGGGGCCGTGCATTTATGAGCCTTTTCTTACTTTTGCGCCATATTCGTTGCATATGACCGGAATTTTGTATCTGATACCAAGTACATTGGGCGATAGTCCCATCGACAGGGTGCTTCCCGCTGAAGTGAGCCAGCTAATTAAGTCGTTGGTCTATTTTGTGGTGGAAAATGAGCGAACGGCACGCCGTTTTTTGAAAATTGTCGATCGTAGCATCCAAATCGATGCACTGGTTTTTTCGGTGTTGGACAAAGATACACCGGCATCACAGCGGGCTGGATTATTAAAACCTTTGCTGGAAGGCCACAATGTGGGTATTTTATCGGAAGCGGGTTGCCCGGGTATTGCCGATCCGGGTGCCGACTTGGTGGAACTGGCCCATGAAAAGGGGATAAGAATTGTACCGTTGGTGGGGCCATCGTCCATATTGTTGGCCATGATGGCCTCGGGGATGAACGGACAGAGCTTTGCTTTTAATGGTTATTTGCCCGTAAAAAAGCACGAAAAAGATGAGGCCATCCGGCGTTACGAACTTCGTTCATTAAAAGAACATCAGGCACAGGTATTTATTGAAGCTCCGTACCGGAATGTACAGTTGTTCGATGATTTATTAACCGTTCTCAAGCCGGATACCAAACTTTGCATTGCCTGCGACATTACTCTCGATACCGAGTTTATTGCCACGCGTACCGTTTCCCGGTGGAAGGGGAAAAGACCTGACATACAAAAGCGTCCGGCCATATTTATTGTTCAGGGAAGTTGAATTTATGAAACAACGGTTCGTTTGCATCCCATTGCCGTACCTTTCGAAAAATAACTTGGAGTCGTTGCCCCGTTTTTTAGTGCGAATTTGCTTTTTCCTTCTCTTGGGGTTGATCTTCGCCGATTCCATTATGGAAAAGTAAGAGGGAACGGGCGTAATACCAGCTTTTACATTGTTCTTTGTTGCTTTGTGTCCGGGTAATCCTGATCTTATGGATTATCAACCAAACATCTTTGGTTATCGGGCAGAGGCTAAATCTTTTCAATTACATAAAAGATCGAAGTGGGAGCTATTCGCTCTTTCATGTTTGTTGCATGATAATGAACATTTGTTTTTAGCAAATAAGATAGGATTTTGTCGATCGTTATGTACGTTTTGTAGTAATGCAAAGGCTTGGATAATAACTTCCCAATCGTTCTTTGAAAAAAGGCAGTCATGGTAAAGCAATATTTTTTGGAGATGATCCGCACGGGTTGTTTTTTGAAAAATGTCTCGAAAAAAAGATCGGGTATCCCTCTTTCGTTTTTTGTCAGGCCATTTCTTGGGTTTGTCCAGTCTCCCATGGATATAACGGGCTCTCTTAAAAGAATAATGCCTCTTGGTTTTAGGGTACGTACCATTTCGCTTAAAACGAACGATACATTGGGAATATGGTGCAATGTGCCGAAACAAGTTATCAAATCGAACGAACCATCATCGAAAGGCAGCTTTCCGTCAATCCCGGGCTTTACGTACACGGGAGCTACTGTCCCGATTTTATTACTGATTAACTGGGTCGATGGTTCTATAATTGTAATATTCCTGATTTTATCGATGATTGGCTCAAACTCATGCCCCCATGCAGACCCAATCCCAAGCACGTTCCCAAATCCACTTATGTGTTTTATTTTACTGTACCCATGAATTTTATTGAGATGGTGGTAACCATATCTGTAAGAATCCACTCTATTGCTCCCCAGGTTGGCGTAACCCTCCGACTCTTCTTCAAACCATTTTTTTATTTCATCAAGGGAGAAATTGTCACCATATAATTCATTGCCTGAAAGATAAGCGTTCATGGAATTGTCTTCTGTGGATATTTCTATAACTTAAACTTGCAGTACGAAAATAAGAAGAAATATAAAACCAACAGGATCTCAAAAATATACCCGTAATAAAAATTGTATATTCACAATCCCTGAGGATATTTTTAATAGCACCCTTTCTTTATAACTTAAATTTCGTCAAGCTCTATCGGTCATTGGCCTTTGGTTATGGAGGAAAAAACCGTTCAATATTGATGAAATGCTTCGGAGACAAAGCGGAGCACTTCGGGCAAGGATTCGCGCCAGTATGTCCAGGTATGTCCACCGTTACGGATACGGAATTCATGGGGAATTTCTTTCTTGCGCATGGCAATGTGTAACAAGCTGTTTCCTTCATAGAGGAAATCATCGTCGCCACAATCGATAAACCAGCGTACGGCGTTTTTTTGGTCCTGGGGCAACGATTCTACCAACGATAACGCATTATGACGTTTATAATATGCTTCTAGTTGTTCATCGGTGACCGACGTGTCGTTCGAAGCGAGACGGGCACGGGCTTCGGCAAGGTTCAATGGTCCCACGTATGCACTCAGGGGACAAGCTGACGAGAACATCTCAGGACGGTGCAGCGCGTACATCAGTGTGCCGCCACCGCCCATCGACAGGCCTGCTATGGCGCGGTAGCGCTTTTCGCTTTTGGCACGATAAATCTTTTCGATATGCGGGATCAGTTCGTTGAAAAAGAAATCCTCGTACCGCCATTCGTTTTTGATGTCGTTAAAATAACCTCGCTTACCGGTATTGGCGTCGGGCATGACCACAATCATGGGCGTGGACGAGCCGTTGCGGATACATTGGTCGGCAATATGGAGTATTTCCCCGAATTGTACCCATCCGGTTTGATCGTCACCCGCGCCATGAAGCAAATAGAGGACCGGATAGCTACGTTGCGACGTTTCGTAATCGGGCGGAAGGTAAACGGCAAATTTGCGGGTACCCTTTAATATTTTACTTTCAAGCGAAAGACTGTCGAATACCTTGCCTGTTTGGGCATTGGCCGGAAGGATCAATAGCAGTGTTGCCGCAATGCAAAAAACGAATCTTTTTGGCTTCATGATCATACGAATTTGGAATGGTTGCACAAATTTATCCCATTACAAAATAAATGTAAATGGCCGATACATAAACATGTATCGGCCATTAAAAAGGGTGATGGGAATAAATTAAAAGGGAAAACAATTTAGAACCTGTAACCTATGCCGAATTTGCACCCATAAATAAGGAGCTTTTCACGGGAATCACCGGCACTGGCTAATGAGATGGCTGCATGTTGTTGAAAAAACGGGTTGATGAAAGCTGTGGCAGCCTGATAGTTAAGTTTTGCACCCAGGCCAAGATTCCATCCCAGGCCCGTCATACTGGCCACATCGTTTTCCGATGGATTTAGGTCGACATCGGCAGAGGTGCCTGTGTATAAAAAGAAATATTTTAGGAAATTGGTCCGCACCCCCAACGGAAACGAAAGTAAGTTAATGTGTTCGCGGTGGGAAGCAGTGGCAGAGCCGGGGATAAGGTTTGAGCTGATCTCAAATCGGCTTTTGGAATATTCCAACCCTGTTGCCAAGTCAAAGCGCGATGAGAGCGTGTAAAAATAACCAATACCCAGAAGGGTCGATCTTTTACCCGTGTAACTGGGACCTCCCACAATGCCGGCATCCCGGTAAACATCGTTGGGAGTAGAGCCGAACACAAAGGATAGATCGTGTTTTTGTGCCAATAGATTCGCCATGGCGGTAAGCAAGACGGATACAAATAAAAGTTTCTTCATAGGAAGGTTTTTCCAAAGATGCGAAAGGGGAGGAAAAGGTTGCGCGGGCGTGGTATAAGCAAGAGTGCGGATTGACGTGTTTTGCCAACATTACCCAATTTCACAAACGAAATACCTATTTATCCACTTGGAAAGTAACCAGGTATTCCCAAATTTGTGTTTTGCAAATGTTCCGAAACTTCAAAATTCATTGATATGAGAATCTGCCATGTGTTGCTTTGTTTGTTGCCATCAATGGGATTGGCCCAATTGAAGCCATTCGATTTGCGGGATGTGAAATTGGGGAACAGTCCCTTTGCCGACGCCCAGACCACCAGTTACCGTTATGTCATGGCGCACGACCCGGACAGGCTGTTGGCCCCGTTCCGTCGTGAAGCGGGGCTGGAACCCAAGGCCCTTTCTTACGGGAACTGGGAGAATACAGGACTGGATGGCCATGTGGGAGGCCATTATCTGACCGCACTGGCCCAGATTGTGGCCACTACCGGCGATAAGGCGGCGACCGCACGTTTGGATTATATGCTCGATGAACTTGAATTGTGCCAAAAAGCGAACGGCAACGGGTACATCGGCGGCGTGCCGGGCAGTAAGGAGATGTGGGACGATGTGGCGCACGGAAATTTGTCGGTCGGCAGTTTTTCGCTTAACCGGAAATGGGTGCCTTTGTACAACATACACAAAACGTTTTCGGGACTGAGGGATGTGTACCTGCTGACGGGCAACGGGAAAGCCAGACAAATGTGGATAGCCCTGACCGACTGGTGCGTAAACCTTTGTGCAAATTTGACCGACGAACAAATACAGGACATACTCCGGTCGGAACATGGCGGAATGAACGAAGTATTGGCCGATGCATACGCAGTGACGGGCAACGGCACTTACCTTGAACTGGCAAGAAAGTTCTCGCATCAAACCATTTTACAGCCATTGGCAAAGCATGAAGACAAGCTGAACGGCATGCATGCCAATACCCAAATTCCCAAAGTAATTGGTTTTGAGCGTATCGGTGAATTGGCACACGATTCGGTTTATCACGAAGCGGCCAAATTCTTTTGGGAAACGGTGACCCGGCAAAGGTCGGTGGCCATTGGGGGCAACAGCGTACGCGAGCATTTCCATCCGTCCGGCGACTTCACGGCCATGATCGAAGACCGCGAAGGGCCCGAGACCTGTAACACTTATAACATGCTCAAACTGTCGAAAATGCTTTACCTGTCGTCGGGCGATTTGCGTTACATCGATTTCTACGAACGGGCCATGTACAACCACATCCTTTCGTCGCAGCACCCGGGGCACGGCGGGTTGGTCTATTTCACCTCCATGCGTCCGCGCCATTACCGTGTTTATTCAAAAGCAGAGATTGCTTTTTGGTGTTGTGTGGGGTCGGGAATGGAAAACCATTCGAAGTACAACGAACTGATTTACGCCCACAACGACGACGACCTATATGTCAATCTGTTTGTGCCGTCTACGCTTACATGGAAGGACAAGGGCCTGACGTTGGAACAGCGTTCAAGTTTACCGTCGGACGATAAGGTTACATTCAGGCTGGCACTGCCGAAACCCCGACGGGCAACCATCCATTTCCGTTATCCCCAGTGGGTCAATGCGGGAGAGCTTGTGCTGAAGATAAACGGGAAAAGCGTTCCCGTCACTGCTTTGCCGGGTACTTACGTTTCCGTTGTCCGCAAATGGAAAAACAATGACAGGGTAGAGCTTGTGTTGCCCATGCATACCAGGGCCGAGTTTTTGCCCGACGGTTCGAAGTGGGCTGCCTTGGTGCATGGACCGTTTGTTCTGGCAGCAAAATCGGGAATCGAAGACATGCCCGGGTTGGTGGCCGATGGTAGCCGCATGGGGCATGTGGCCGGCGGACCGCTTTATTCCATTACCGAAGCCCCGTTGCTGGTAGTCGATCCGCAAAATGTGGATCAGTTGGTCGTAAAAACATCGTCCGACGGAAAGTTCAGGTTAACGGGCGGTGTCTATCCCGATTCGGAAAACGGTTTGGAGCTGGAGCCGTTTTACCATCTGCACGATGCGCGCTACCAGGTGTATTGGCAATTTACCACGGCCGATGAGGTGGAGGCGATGAAGCGTCAGACTGCCGAAAAAGAAGTTGTTCGTTTGGCATTGGAGGCCCGCACCATCGATTTTGTGGCGCCCGGTGAACAACAGCCCGAATCGGATCATCGAATCCAGTTTGAAAAATCGGAGACAGGTGTCCATCGTGACCGCCATTGGCGCCATGCCCAGGGATGGTTCTCGTACGATATGAAGCAACCCCATACCAAAGCGGTGTTGCAGCTCACATTTTTTGGACAGGATAGGAACCGCCGGTTCAATATTTTGGTCAACAATGTGGTCGTGATGACCGTGGAATTGGACGGATCGCAGGGCGATACGTTTTTCGAAAAGGAGATCGTGTTACCTGCCGAGGTGGTCGGTAAATCGGCCGACGGCAAGATCAATGTCAGATTTGAGGCCTTGTCCGGATCGATCGCGGGAGGAATATACGGGGTGAGATTGTTGAAGGCTGCTGATTGACGTTGCCGGTAGCGATCGTCGGGAAAGGGATATGGTTCTGGACGAGAGTATTGGGGCGTATCTGTGCCGATGATGGTCCTCGGGTACATCTGCCGGTTTTGTCGACGGGACGGGTATCTTATTCCGACGGGTCGGGCGTTTTACTTCATCTAGATGAACATTTGGTTCCGACGGGTCGGATATTCCACTTCACCGGGACGAATATTTAACCCCGGAGGGGCGGGTATTCCGTTCCGCCGGGGCATTTTTGTGTGCGGACATTCCTTGCCGTTACTTTTCCTTTTTTAAACGGATGATCTTCATGCTTTTCCTGAATATGGGGAAAACGGACAGGATCATAAATGGCCATGGAGCCTTTCCGATGTGCCTGTCAAAATAATACCATTCCTGCACAAAGCGGAAACCTGTATGCCATTGTTCAATCTCTTTTCCGCTTTTTATACCCCACTTGAACGATACATCGTATTTTTTGATATCCGCATGTTTGCCCGAATTGTTGGCAATGAACGGCGACATCCCTTCGATCAGCATTTCGGCCAACGGAAATCTGTCGGCAATGGCCGACAGGATCATTTTTACGTTATCGGGTGTAAAGTACATCAATAAGCCTTCGGCGATGAACAGGGTCGGGCGATCGTTGGGGACATCGTCCATCCAGCTGAAGTCGAGCACTGATTTGGCAATGAAGCGGAAACGACCGGTTTCCGTAAAAAAATGCTTTCTTATGGCAATGGTTTCGGGCATGTCCAGATCGTACCACGTGACGGTACCGTTATCCATACGGTGGAACCTTGTGTCCAACCCGCAGCCAAGATTGATGACGCATCCGTCGGGATGTGTTTTTAGAAAAGCGGCCGTTTGTCCATCAAGGATCTCGGTACGTACGGCCGTGCCGTACTGGCTCCCTTTCGACACTTCTTTGCGTCCGGTAAAGTCATAGTCGATGGCATCAAGGATCTCGACGGTTTTCGGATCGTGGATGATGCCGCTGGTTTTCTTTGTTTCGAGGTAACGGGCGCGTGCCGGGATCAACAGTGTTTCGGGCACGCCGCCCAGTGTTATTGCTATTTTGTTGTCCATTGGAAGTTGTATTTTACGTGGATTTAACCTAAACACTCAAAGGATATATTTAGACAGAATACATTAGGCCCAAAAGACGGGGTGGAAATCTTTTTTATTACGCCCGTGACGGCATGAACGGATGCCTCAAAGTCCATTGTCCCTTCGTCGTCTTCTGCTGTTTCAGAATTTCCATCCTTTTGTGCGTTGTTGCTCGTCCCAAAGCGTTTTGTACAAACCGTTGGTGGCCAATAGTCCGTTGTGTGTCCCTTCCTGGGCCACGCGCCCTTTTTCGATCACCACGATCTTGTCGGCCTGGCGGATGGTATTAAGTCTGTGGGCAATCACCACCACGGTTTTGTTCTTTACCAAATCGTCGATGGCCTCCTGGATATGCAACTCGTTTTCGGGATCGAGCGAGGCTGTGGCCTCGTCGAGCAGTACTATGGGGGCATCCTTCAAAATGGCGCGGGCAATGGAAATACGTTGTTTTTCGCCGCCCGAGAGGGTGTTCCCGCCTTCGCCCACCATGGTGTGGTATTTGTCGGGCAATGCGTCGATGAATTGGTGGCAACGGGCAGTTTTGGCCGCAGCCACGATCTCTTCGTTGGTGGCGTCTTCCTTGCCTATGCGTATGTTGTTGTAAATGGTGTCGTTGAACAGGTATACATCCTGGAAGACAATGGATATATTGGCCAGCAAATGATCGGTGTGGTATTGTTTGATGGGTTTGCCGCCGATTAAGATCTCGCCCCCGTCCACGTCCCAAAAACGGGCAATCAGGCGGGTGACCGTGGTTTTTCCCGATCCCGACGGCCCTACCAGCGCGGTGAACGATCTGCACGGGATTTTTACCGAAAAGCCATCCAGTACGCGCGTATTGTGGTAGCTGAAGTTAACTTGCCTGAACTCGATGTCATAATTTTCGGCCATTGTGTCGTTACCTTCGGGCAGCAACGGGGTCCGGCGCAGATCTTCGATCCGTTCAACGCCCAGTTGCATGTAATTCAGTTCCCCAAGGAACATCAGTGCCTGGATAAGCGGTTCGTAGATGCGTGTGCCGATGACCAGGAACATGATGTAAAAAGGCAACGATACACTTCCGGCGAGGAGGAAAGTCAGTCCGAGCAAGGTAATAAGCACCAGGCCCGAATTTAGCATGAAAGAAGCCAGAATCATCGTGGGGCCTGAGCCTGCTTCAAGGCGGATACTGTCTTTTTTTAGCTGGCGAAAGACCTTCTCCAGGCGTTCAAAGCGGGTTCCCCCTAAATTGAACGCCTTTATCAGTTTGATACCCTGTATGTATTCGATCATTCTTGAGGCGGCTTCCACTTTGGTTTTCTGGTGTTTTTTGCCCATTTTGCGGATAAGGAAGGCCGACAACTTAGCCAACGGCCAGGCCAGCGGAATCACCAACGCAGCTACCAGGGCCAGTTGCCAGTGAAAGAACATCAGCGAAAAAATGGCGACCAAAGGCATGGTAACGGCCCCGAAAAACTGAGGGATCAAGTGGGTGGTCAGCTGTTCTATATTGGCGTAATCGGTGACGATGTAAGCCCCGATATCGCCCGGGTCGCGGCTGTTGTAGAAACCCATAGGGAGTTTGCGCAGGTGTGCGGCAATGCTCAGCCGCCCGTCGGCGCCAATCGCGTAGCCGTCGCCGTAAGCGGCAAAGTACGATTTATAATTGGCCCACAACATAGCCAGCAACGACACGAACAATCCGATGCAGGCATGGATAATCCCGTTCACGTTCAGCGTTGTTCCCGGATTCTGCAATGGTTCGAAAATATACCAAATGGCCATGATGGTGAACCCGTAAGGCGCACCACGGAAAAAGTATTCGATCATTGTCCAGGCCACCATCGGGCGTAGCCGTTTCGGGCGGCCCAGTGTGGCTGAATTGAGTATGTCTTTAAATTTCATGTGTTTAAAAAAGTATTAAGATTTGAGTATCAAGATGCAAGATGCTGGAGCTTTTTAATCATCCCCCTGTGTGTAAATTATTTTACATGGTCGTTTCATGTGTCTGAAGGTTTGTAATTAGTTAATTGAATCAGGCGTTTAACTGACAAGACTTTGCCAGGTCTATCCTAGAGTGGTTGACCTCCCCCGGCCCCTCCAAAGGAGGGGAGAGGTGACGTGCAGTGCCTCTTCCGGTTCCCCTCCTGTGGAGGGGTTAGGGGAGGTCGTGTCCATGAAAGTATCTGAAAACCAGAGAAAAGCGTAAAAGTGCCAAAGATCGAAAGAAGCTGCTTCTTATTTGGCTACTGGAAGCTTCGAACGGCACCCCTCCTGTGGAGGGGCCGGGGGAGGTCAGGTCAATGGCAATCATGAGTCATTTTGTCAAAACCTTCATGTTGTTGATTTTCACACTATCCGTCATATGCCTAATCCAATTAATTAAGTGAGTTTCTGGTTCTGAGTTTTGAGTCGGGAAGAAAGCTCTCTCCTTATATACTTCCTGTACTTTTGCACCTTTCTCAAACACTCCCTTCCTTTTTCCCTTTAATAACCCATTCGCGCGATTGGGTGTACGAATCCCACATCCGTTTGTAAATGCCGTTCGTGGCCAGCAGTTCGTCATGTTTGCCGCGCTCGGCGATCTCGCCCTGGTCGATCACCAATATTTGGTCGGCGTTGGTAATGGTGCTCAGCCGGTGTGCGATGACCAGCACGGTTTTCCCCTGGGTGAGGTGCGAGAACGATTCGAGGATCTTGCCTTCGTTTTCCGGGTCGGCGTAAGCCGTGGCTTCGTCGAGCAACACGATGGGGGCGTTTTTCAGGATGGCACGTGCCAGCGCAATCCGTTGCTGTTCCCCGCCCGAGAGATACGTTCCCCCTTCGCCTACCAGGGTTTTGTACCCGTTCTCCAATTTTTCGATAAACTCGTGGCACTGTGCTGCTTTGGCCGCTGCGGCCACATCGTCGAAACTGGCTTTTTTGTTCCCCATGCGGATGTTCTCTTCGATGGTATCAAAAAACAGCATGTTGTCCTGGAACACAAACGACACGTTGTCCATTAAGTGTTCGGTTGGGATTTGTTTGATCGGCACATCGCCAATCCGGATATCGCCCCCCTGGATGTCCCAAAAGCGGGCGGTAAGCATGGCCACGGTCGATTTTCCGGCTCCCGACGGGCCGACAAGCGCGGTGAGGGTGCCCGGTTTGGCTTCGAACGATACTTTTTTGAGGATCGGGACCTTATCGTAAGCAAATTCCACATCGCGAAAGATCACCGAGGCATCACGCGGCCGGTCGGCTTTTTGCGGTTCGGCGATTTCATCCTTGTCCAATATGCCGTCTACCAAATCCACTCCCGTCATATTCTGCATCATGAACCCACTCATCCACATCAGTTTCATCATCGGGAAAAACATTCCGCCGCCCAGCGTCAGGAACATCAGCGCCTTAGAGACATAATCCGGGTACGATGGGCTGCGCATGAGCAGGTAAGCGGCCGTCGGGATCAGGATCAGCAACACCGACGACAACACCGTGTAATAGCCTAAATAGACAGGCGCATATTGGTGAGCGACCCGGATGGACAGATCACGGTAACCGTTAATGTCGGTATTTAGCCGCACAAAAGCGTTGGTGGAACGGTTGAAGATTTTTACCACCTGTATGCCGCGCACATATTCTACAATGCTACTGTTCATTTGTCCCTGTACTTCCTGGTACTTTTTGTACATCTCGCGTTTGGACGGGGCCACCATCATCGACAGCTGGAACACAATTGCCACGGCAAAGACGGACAGAATAACCAATGCCAGATGCCAGTCGGTGTAAAACATATATCCCAGCAATAAGAGCGGAAAGACAATGGCCGTGGTCAGATCGGGGATGTGGTGCGCCACGAACAGTTCGACACGCTCCACATCCTCCGACATGATTTTTTTCAATTGCCCGGAAGTTTGTTTGGAAAAGAACCCCAACGGCAATTTGACGAGTTTGCGCGAGAGCATCATGCGCAATTCGTACAGGATGTTGAACGCCGCAATGTGCGATAATATGACAGAGGCGTACAGCAACAGCCCGAACAGAACGATGCCGCCCAAGGCCAGGTATGCCCAGTGCCACACGAAATCTTTGTCGATCAATCCGGGGGTTGACGCATGTTGTGCCAATTCGGTCAATATTTGGTAAACAGATACGAAGGGAATGAACTGGGCCACTGCGCTGCACACGGCCAATGCCATGGAGCCGATGAGCCACCATTTTTTTGTGCCGGCAATCTCGATCAGCCGGGAGATGCCGGTTTTGCGTTTTTGTTCAGTCATTGTTTTTTTTGTGTTTATGTCACGATTCTTTATGGATAAGTTCATTTTTTCCGGTGCAGCATTGGTAACCCACCTGCAGGGTGACGTGCGCAATGTCGAACTTATCGTGCAGCAAATGTTCGACTTTCGCTTTAATCGACATCATTTCCGACATGTTGATATTGTCGGTCAGGTTAAGGTGTGCCTCCAGGTAAGTCTGGCTGTCGTTGAGTTTCCACACGTGCAGGTGGTGCAGGTTGTCGATGCCTTTTACCTGTTCGACTTCGGTCTTGATCCTTTTCAGGTCAATGCCGTCGGGAACCGATTGCATCAGTATGTCCACGGTTTGCCTGACAATGCCCCATGTGTGCCAAATGATATAGAGGCCCACCAGAACGGTGATCAGCGGGTCGATCCAATAAATCTCGAACAGCCAGATGGCGATCCCTCCCGCGATGACGGCTACTGACGAAAGCGTATCGCCAATCAGGTGCAGGTAGGCGGCTTTGACGTTCAGGTTGTGGTCTTTGTCGGATTCCAAAAGGAATACCGCAAAAAGGTTGGCCAGCAGCCCGAACACGGCCACGATCAGCATCAGTTTGCTTTGGATGGGGGTTGGGCGGAGGAGCCGTTTGTACGCTTCGGCAAACAGGAACAGGCAAATGGCTATCAGGACCACTGCATTGAACAATGCGGCGAGGATCTCTATCCGCTTGTAACCAAAGGTGCGGCGGGCATCGGGTTGTTTACGGGACACTTTGCCTGCCACAAAGGCGATGAACAGGGCCGTGGAGTCGCCCAGGTTATGGATCGCATTGGAAAGTAGCGAAAGACTGTTGGACAACAAACCCCCCGCAATCTGTACCAATGTGATGGATAAATTGACGATGGTGGCCCAAAGCAGCTTTTTGCCCCTTTGCCCTTCGGACGTATGAGGTTGGTGATGGTGCCCATGCCCGTGTTCGTGATGATGTACCATGATATGTGTGTTTGGTTTATAGTCTCATGAGCCGTTTCCATCCCGCCACTCCAAATTCAATGTATTCTGAAATGAAACGGGTAATTTGGTCGTGGTTGAGGTCGTGTGTAACAATTTCGCCCAAAATGGCCAGCCACCATGAGCTGGCAGTATGCATGAAAAACTCTGAAATGTCGGTGTTCACCTGCGGGTAGCGCTCTTTCAGCACTTTAAGGTATTGCATTCCCACTTGGGTGTAGCGGTCGGTAAAATGGTCCCTGAAATTTTCGAACGACGAACCTGCGGCCTGGAAAAGGAGCAGCTTTAGCCCCACGCGGTTTTTTTCTACCAAACCGACAAACAGGTTCAGGTTTTTATACTGAAACGTTTCCGACGTGTAGTCGATCGTCAGGTCGTCAAGATCGTTGTGTTCCTCCATCGCCGAATCAATGGCTTTAAGCACGGGGGTAAGCACTTCCCTGAACAGTTCATCTTTATTCCGGAAATAATTGTAGATATTGCTTAGCCCCACACCTGCGTTTTGGGCGATGGTTCGCATCGATGCATCTTTAAAGCCTTTGGTTTCAAATTCTTCCCTGGCTTTTTCAATGATAAGTTGCCTGATCTCTTCTTTTTGTATCTGCATAAAAGAACACTGTTCGTTTATATGACAAAGGAAATATAGACAAGCGTGACCGGCAATCCCTATTAATGGTGATTTTAAGTTTTCTTAAAGCCCGAAGGTTTCCAAAACCTTTAGGGTTTTATTAGGTTTGTCTTAATTGCAATCATCTTAAAAACCACGCTTATGGGAAAGAATTTACTCTTCATGTGTCTTTTTCTTGCATGCATTCCCGCCGTTGCGCAAGAATCTTCCAAATCGGCCGTTTCGGTAGGATGCGAATTCAACAGCCGTTATGTGTGGCGCGGGTTGTTGTTTAGCGGGGCCCCCAATCTACAGCCTTACGTACAGTATTCCAAAGGTGGCTTTGCGGCCATGGCATGGGGGTCGTACGCCACTACCGGAGGTTATGCCGAAACCGACCTGTTTCTGTCATATACCGTCGGGAATTTGACCATTGGCGTCAACGACTATTTCTCCGAGGATGAGTTTGACATGGCATCGACCGATTTTACGGAGTGGAAACGCGACAGCACTTCCCATCTGGTCGAAGCCGTGCTGACTTACGAAGCTCTGGCCGGACGCTTTCCGCTGACGCTTACCGCCAGTGTCATGGCATACGGCAACGATCTGGATGAAAAGGGCGGGCAGAACTACTCCACCTATATGGAGGTGGCGCATCCGTTTACCCACGGCGATTATGACTTTTTGTGGTTCGTGGGCGGTACCTTTAACAAGGGCTACTACGCCGACCAGGCCGCTTTGGTGAATCTTGGGCTTAAAACTACTTATAAGCTCAAGATTACCGAATCGTTTTCGCTTCCCGTAAGCACTTCCGTTATCGTTCATCCCTACAACCGCGATATTTTCATGGTGGTGGGCGTTGCGTTCTGATTTTAAATTCATTCGGTAAAAATCTGATTTGGTATGGCAATGGAGAAACTGGAAAAAAGCAGGAAAGGCATGTCGCTCACGCGAAAGCTGGGCATCATGATCGGCATTGGCATGACGTTGACGGCTGCCGTCATTATACTTTACGGTTCGACGCAGGCTCGCCACGAGGCCATTGATGCCGCCAGAAAAGAAGCTTTGGCCGTGGCTGGCGAATACAAGGCCAACGTACAGGATCGCCTGGACGAAGCCATGACCGCATCCCGGGACATGGCCATTGCGTTGTCCGTGTTTTGCACGGCAGGCAACGATTTCCGCATTAGTCGCGACCAGGCGGTGATGATGGGTGAGAAGATCCTTTTCTCGAACGGCGATTTTCTTGGGTTTACGTTGGGTTTCGAGCCCAATGCGTTCGACGGCAAGGATGACCGCTACGTCAACGCACCCGCCCATGATCGTACGGGCCGCTTTTTAATGTACCTGACCAAGGGACCGTCGGGCCGGGCGGTACCCGAGGTGCTGGTGAACTATGGAACGGAGACCGATGCGCCATGGTATTATATCCCCAAAAAGTCGTTGACCGATTTCTTGACCGAACCGGTACTTTATCCGGTCCAGGGGGTCGACGTGCTGATGGTGTCGTGCATGACGCCCGTGGTGGTCGATGGCCGCTTCTTTGGGGTGACGGGCATTGATTATCCCATCGATTTTATGCAGAAATTGGTGGAGCAGGGCGATTATTATGCCGGCAACTACCAGGCGGCCATTTTATCGCATAATGGTGTTTTTGTGGCCAATCGCCGGAACAAGGAATTGGTCAATAAGGATTTGAAGACGGTCAATCCGCAGGATGCCCGGCAGGAACTGGACGAGATTGCCGACGGACGGTTGGGGATTGTGGAAAAGGACGGGCAACTGGAGGTGCGTGTGCCTTTTTGTGTGGGTAAAACCACCGAGCCATGGCAAATGCGTTTTGCCGTCCCTCTCGACATTATTACCGAACGTGCCGACAGGCTGATGTGGAACCAAATCTTTCTGGGTATCCTTCTGGCAATCGCAGGCATGGCCCTGGTGGGATGGTATGCCGCATTGCTGGTGAAACCGCTGACCGGCATGGTGGAAATGGCCAATGAAATGGCCAACGGCAATCTCCGGGAAAAGAACAACGTGAAAGTGCAACGTGACGAAATCGGCGCATTGTACGATTCCTTTACCCGAATGAGGGAGAAGCTTACCGCCACCATCCAGCAAGTGGCGGAAGGGGCTGACCATATCCTTGGTGCCAGCAACCAGCTGGGCGATACCAGCATCCAGTTATCGCAAGGAGCATCGGAACAAGCGTCGTCCACCGAAGAGGTTTCGTCGACCATGGAAGAGATCACCTCCAACATTGCCCAAAACACCGACAATGCAAGGGAAACCGAAAAGATTGCCAACCTGTCGAAAGAAGGTATTGAAAAGATAAGCCTCCGTTCACAAAGTGCCGTGGAGGCAAACCGTGAAATTGCACGGAGAATATCCGTTATCAACGAAATAGCCATGCAGACCAATATCCTGGCACTCAACGCGGCCGTGGAAGCTGCCCGTGCCGGGGAGCAGGGAAGGGGATTTGCCGTGGTGGCTGCCGAGGTACGCAAACTGGCCGAGCGTAGCCGTATGGCGGCGGAAGAGATCGTGACGCTGGCCAACCACAGCGTGCAGGTGGTGGAAGAGGCGGGTGCCATGGTGGCCGAGATCCGTCCCTATGTGGAGAGAACCACTTTACTGGTGCAGGAAATCGCCGCTGCATCGGCCGAACAGCACAGTGGCGCCAATCAGGTGAACAATGCCATACAGGAGCTTAACAACGTAACCCAGCAGAATGCCGCGGCCAGTGAAGAGATGGCTTCCAGTTCACAAGAGCTTACCGCCCAGGCTGAGAATCTGAAGGCGACGGTCTCGTTTTTTAAAGTGTAAGGGTTTCTCCTTTACCCCCTCCGGGTTTTCAAAAACCAGAGGGGGTAAGGACGAACTCCATCTCTTTCGTCGTCACCGGGTGCTTAAACCGTAAATATTCGGCATGCAGGCAAAGCCGTTCTGCTTTTTGCCCGTACAGATCGTCGCCTGCGATAGGGCAGTTCAGCCCGAGCGGATGTGCGGCATGGACGCGGAGTTGATGGGTACGCCCCGTGACAGGGACGAAGTGGACACGTGTGTGCCCGTTCTGTCGTTCAACCACCTTCCACTTGGTTACGGCGGGTTTGCCGTGCTCAAAGCAGACCAACTGGCGGGGCCTGTCGTCCAGATCGGCACGTAAGGGCAGTTTGATGGTCCCTTCGTTCTGCTCTACCATTCCGTCCAGTAACGCCACGTAACGTTTTTTCACCGTGCGGTCGGCAAACTGTTGTTGCAGGTGGTGGTATGCATCCAAAGTCTTGGCAAACACCATGAGTCCCGACGTGGACATGTCCAACCGGTGCACCATCATGGGGCCCGTGGCGTGCGGGTATTTTTTCCGCAGAAACGTGTACACGGATTCAGCTTCCGTCTTTCCCGGGACGGAAAGGTATTCGGCAGGCTTGCAGACCACGCCGATTGTATCGTCTTCATAAACAACATAGGGCTCCTCGCCCGACGGCGGGGGCAAGAGTACGGGGTCTGGCTCAACATTGATGCCTTGCAGCATATGTTCCAGGATGGGCAGACACTTGCTGCGGCATGACGGGTAAAAATGTCCGTGCCGACGGATTTCGGACTTTGGTGATTGTCCCCACCAGAATTCCGCCAGGGCAATGGGCCGCATTTGGTGCGTGTAGGCGTGCTGGAGCAGTTTGGGCGCCGCGCAATCACCTGCGCCCGCAGGAGCGGTTTTTTGATCCGTTTGGGCAAATATCTCGGCCGCGGTCTTTGTGTGCCCGTGACTGTTGAGAAAACGGTAGTGATCGAACAGTTTTTGTTGCAAAGCGGCCGATTTGGTTTTGCGTTCCTCGCGCAAACGATCAAGTTCTTCACCGGACCGGGACAACGCATAACGTGCGGCATCCAGCCTTTCATCCCATTGCTTTGCCAATATTTTGTAATCGTACTGCCATTTGAGGCTCGCGTTTTTCAATCTCTCCTTTAATGCCGTAAGTTCACCGGGCGGAAGTTCCTTTTCGGCTTGCTGGCGCTGGTGGTCACGCTCTTTTTTGGCTACTTTCATGGCTTGGCGGTACCGGTTCTGTTCCAGGGCCGACTGCGACAGGATGCTCTCCAGATGTTTTCTGCAATCGTTATATGTGTCCGATTCCTCAATGGCCCTGATGCGATGATTAATGGCGCTTATCTCGTCTTCGCCGCGTCGGTAAAAACCATCCTCCCGTAACAAATCCACGATGGGGGGGACGAAGCCGGGATAGTGGTTCTTTCCACCCAGTTTGCCCGAAAAAGCGGCCAGATATCCCAGTTCCCCATTGTGCCTGCGCACGACCAGAATGCCGAACATCTTGCCGATGTTGGTGCCGTCCACGCGGGTTTCAATGCCAAAGTCGTGGTCCCATCGTGCCTGCGTGACAATGTATTGCTGAAGTTCTTGCGCGGCGGTTATGCCCAGCGGATGCGGTGTGTAATGGAAAGGGTAAGTAAAGCTTTCAGGCAACGGAATGTGGCTTACCGGTGTCCTGAAATGCCAAAAACAATCGTTGTTTGCCTGTGGCTCCATTTCCATTATACTTGTTGGTCGCTTGCAAAAATAGGAAGGAATATTGGATGGATGGTGTGAGCGATAAATTTTATAAGTTTGGGGATGATGATGGATGAAATCAGGCATTGCGCTGAAAATGATTCGTGCTGAAGCCGTGAAGCAGGAAAGCGCTCGTCGACACAATTACTTGGTAATGCCACGAAAGGCCGCCGTTTTTTCTTTTTTGGGTTTTCGTGTTTACTGTCTTTGTGATTTACGTGTGAAACCCCTTTCAGGAATATAGAAGCTTGTCATTCTTACGTCCATTGTCATCTGTTAATTGAAATCCCAAATTCCCATGCCATCCCCCCAATCCTCTCCCCGCCTCCGGTCCCTTGATGCTTTGCGCGGATTTACCGTTGCAGGAATGATTCTTGTCAATTCCCCCGGTTCTTGGTCGTACGTCTACGCGCCGTTTCGCCATGCCGATTTCAACGGACTGACGCTGGCCGATCTGGTCTTTCCGTTTTTTTTGTTCATCGTAGGTGCGTCTGCGGTGCTGGCGCTGGGCAAACGGTTGCAGGCGGGCGATACCCGAAAATCCCTGGTCACGAAAATAGCCAAACGGGCGATCCTTATTTTCGCATTGGGCGTGTTTTTAAACTGGTTATCGTCCGGTTTTTCGGAATGGCGTATTGCCGGAGTGTTGCAGCGCATTGCAATTTGTTATTGGGGGGTATCGTGGTTGTTTTTGTACGTGCGGCGTCGTTGGCAAATGGCAATAGGGGCTATTATTTTAACCGGATATGCGGTGTGGTGCATGGTCGTGCCCATTCCCGGACATGGTGTGGTATTTAACCCACAGGTAAACTGGCCCGCCTGGGTTGACAGCCGGTTGTTGCCCGGGAAAATGTATTTTGGCCATTGGGACCCGGAGGGGATTCTGGGTACATTTCCCGCATTGGTCACGGCTTTGATGGGAATGTGGGCAACGGGCCTTGTGTGCGGGGCATTGACCATCCGGCAAAAAATTGCACGGCTGTCCCTGTACGGTGTGGCACTTACTATCGTGGGCTATCTCTTGTCGTGGTGGTTTCCGCTCAACAAAAACGTATGGAGCAGTTCATTTGTGCTGGTCACGGCAGGATTGGCGTCTTTGTTATGGTCGTTGGCCATTTTCCTCATCGATCACCGGCAACGCGTTCGGTGGGCCTTTGTGGGGCTGGTGTTCGGTGCCAATGCCATTACGGCCTACGTGTTACATTTTTTATTGGCCTATCCGTTGGCCCGTATAACGGTGGCGGGCCAATCCGTCCAAACCTGTTTCATGGCAGTGGAGGGAGAGGTATTGGCTCCCGAACTGGCCTCGCTGCTCTGGGCCGTGCTGTACACTGCGCTTTGTTTTATACCTGTGTATCTGATGTACAGAAAGAACGTGTTTGTCAAAATATGAACGTTTCCCACAAACAAGCCCCCAAAGACGGCTTTAGCCATGATTGCTTCGCGGCTTTTCCATCTCTTTGCCTGATACAGGCAAGTATGCAGGGATTTTGCATTCAAACTTCTCCAACAGCCTTCGACAGATAAACGTTATTTTTTCTTGAACCACATCGTGGGTGGTGGTGGCAGCTTACCTGGCGCCGTGTCCCGAAACAATGGTATCCAATGGTATGCCCGGAGGGAACTCGTTGAACCGGAATGTGGATTAATTGATGTTGTTTGTTAATAAATTGAAAAAAATAATTCAAAAACCAAAAATTAGCCAAGGCCACACGACAGTCAAAATAAATTTGGATCGTGTTTAACTTAAATAAAACAGATCCATGAGAAAAAAAATCTACCTGCTTTTTCTGCTTGCAGTGTCTGTCGTTGGTGCTGTTGCACAGACAGTCAACACTTCCACGACCGTGACATGGCCTTTTAATCTGGGGACGGCTGGCCAGGTTGCTTCCTTTTCATCGGGTACGGGTGATTATTTTACGACTAATTATGTAACGTTCGGGACTAATTTTTATGATTCGACCAGTGGTGAACTTAAAATTGTCAAAAAAACGTCTAATAGTCAGGATTTTACAGCTGTTACCCCTTCTGCCAAATTAAATGCTGCCAGTGCTGAAGGGAGGGTTGTGTTCCATATATTACCTAAAAACGGTTTGTCGTTTGTTCCGACTGCAATTGCATTCGATTGTCAACGTTATGGAACGAATGGTGGCTTAGTCAATGTATTGTGGAAATCCAGCGATGGGGAATCCACCGTCATTGCCACGGATCTTATTCCTGCTCGTGACAATTCGGGTGCTTTTACCCATGCAACCTATGATCTTTCTGAAGTTACCATTCCTGCCTCTACGGGCAATTGTGCTTTGGAGCTCTATTTGTATTCGCTAGATAATACAAAGCAAGTAGGGTTTGCCAACGTGGCAATTACAGGTAATTTGTCCGGTTCGGTGGCTAATCTCCCAACCTATACGTTAAGTGTATCTCCTTCCATCGCAGGTGCGGGAACTGTGACCGTGAGCCCATCGGGAACCCTGTTCGATGAAGGGACCAACATTACTGTTACTGCGACAAAAAATTTCGGGTATGCATTCGAAAAATGGATTGACGGTACGGGGCAAACGGTGTCTGCCTCTCCGGAATATTCCTTCAGCATTGGTGCGAACACGACGTTGACGGCGGTGTTTGCCCAATTGAACACTTATTCGTTGGCCATCGATACCGATGGCGGCAAATCGTACATGGTAACACCTTCGCCCGCAGGGACGACCATCGATGGAAAACGGATGTATGAAGAGGGCGTGAACGTGACCCTAACCGCCGCGTCGAACCCTTTGTTGACTTTTACCAACTGGTCAACGGGCGAAACTTCGACCAGCTTGGTTGTGCCAATGACCAAAAACCAATCGGTGACCGCTGTTTATAGTGCCGTTGATTACATTGTGGGATGGGACTTTTACAAAACAGGCAGCGAAGGGCGTGTGGCCGATTTCTATTCGACGGATGACAATGAAACTTCTGCCTTGACGCTCCGAAAGGCTGATGGCACCTCTGGTAGCTGGCTCGATAAATCGCAGGTGGCTGCCGGAGGTTATGAAGGTGCCCCGGCGGCCGTGAACTGGCAGCTTTTAACCGAAAACTGGTATTACCAAATTGCGTTCAACGCCACCGATTTTACCGACATCAAAGTGGCGGCGGCCATGTTGTACAACTACAACGCCTATTCGGTACAGCGGTGTGAATACTCGTTGAACGGCGCTGATTTTACTTTGCTTGGCACTTATACCATGGCAGCGGCCAAAACGTGGTACGGCAAATCGTTTGAACTGCCTGCCGATGCGAACCACGCCCCAATGGTTTACATCCGTTGGATACCCGATTATTCGTCCAGCTTATTGGGCACCACATCTGAAAAAGATGGCACAGCCATATCGGCCATATACGTCACGGCCAATGAAGCTGTATATGACGACGGTACTCCCCCCGAGCTGGTGGGCACTGTTCCCGTCACCGCATCGGCCACCGCATCGGCCACCGGTAAAATAGTCCTGACGTTCGACGAAAAGGTAAAAGTCGTTGATGGGACCACGGCAACCCTGGGCAGCAAAACATTAGAGCCTGCCATGAGCGGCAAGACCATCACTTTCCCGTATGCCGGATTGGATTACAACACCCAATACACCTTTACGCTGGAAGGAGCAACGGTGTCTGACCTGGCCGGGAACACCTTGCTGGCGCCCATTGTCATCCAGTTTACCACCATGGCGCGTCCTGCGGTTACCAAAAAGAAATTTGACTTTGTGGTGGGTGTCGATGGCGACTTTAAAGCGGCATTGGCTGCGGCGACTGCGGCATCATCATCGGGCAACCGCTTCTACGTTTTTTTCCCCGACGGAGAATACAATATTGGCGAAAATACGGGTGACGGTAACCAAATGACCACCATTTCTCTCCCGAACGTATCGTATGTGGGCGAAAGTGCCGATGGGGTAGTGGTGTACAACAAGTCCATCAGCGAATCGATCAACAGCACGGCCACGATGTATTTTACCAGTGCGGCATCGAATGTTTACATGCAGGACATCTCGTTGTTGAACAAGATGGATTACCGTACGGGTACATTGATCGGCCGTGGGGTCGCATTGTGGGACCAGGGCAGCAAGAACATCTATAAAAACGTGAAATTGTTGAGTAACCAAGACACATACTTTACAGGAAGCAACCGTAGTTATCTCGAAAATTGTGAGATCCACGGGACGGTTGATTTTATTTGCGGTGGTGGCGATATTTTCTTCAATGAATGCCTGCTTTATTTAGAAAACCGTTCGGGCAATGTGATTGCTGCGCCTGCCACGACCACCGAGTGGGGTTATGTGTTCAGCGACTGTACCATTGACGGGTTTGATGTCAACAATGGCCAATACCGCCTGGCCCGTCCCTGGAACAACCAACCCAAAAGCGTGTTCATCAACACCACCATGAAGGTGTTGCCTACCGCTGCGGCGTGGGGCGACCCCATGAACGTGGTGCCGTCCGTGTTCGCCGAATACAACAGCATGACATCGAGCGGGGCTTCGGTTGACTTGTCCGGGCGCCGGACCACGTACACCAAAGATGCGACCACTGTGGTGCTGGATCCCGTGCTGACGGCCGGGCAGGCTGCGCAATATACCATCGAAAACGTGTTGGGGGGAAACGATGCCTGGCAGCCGACACTCTATACCGAACAGGAGGCTGCACCGGTTGTTGCGGCAGCAGGGACGACCTTGACATGGGATGACAGCAATTACGTGCTTTGCTGGGCTGTCTGCAAAAACGGGGCATTTGCTGAATTTGTCACGACCAACAGTTATGCTATCCCACAAGGTACCGCCGGCGGTACAATTTTTACCGTGCGTGCCGCCAATTCAATGGGTGGGTTGGGGACACCGTCGAACGGATACACCTACTCGGGCGTTACCTCGGTGAAAAATCCTGAGGCATCGGCTGAAGCGATCGATGTGCAATACTTTAACCTCAACGGGGCCCGTTTGTCCAATATAGACCGTTACAACGGGGTTGTATTGGTACGTACCTTTTACAAAGATGGTTCTGTGAGCGTGTCCAAACTGTTGCTGCACCACAATTGATTTGGTGTTTGCATCGGGACTGAAACAAAAAAGGCTGTCAAAAATGACAGCCTTTTTTGTTAATTACTGCGCTTCGATCCAGGCACAATCTTGCCCGGTTTGATGAGTGTTAAATATCAGAAGATGTTACATGTATAGATTAGACTAAGAAAGGGGTTAAGTACTTTCCCCCTCTTGTCTTTCTCCGTCTGTACTGGTACGGACGGGCGTCTCAAAGTCTTTTGCTTCTTTATCTTTTTTTAATTGCCGTACCCCACCAACCGCTTTAGCCAATCCTTCCGGGTTGATGGCTGACGAGAAGCAAGGGTTTGCACCTTGTCTGCAAATTTATCCTGCCGGGTTATCAGGTAAATGTGGATCATGCGATGTTCGACCACCACATGTGTTTTCAATGTTTTCTGGTAGAAGACGGCCGATGGCAATGTGTTACTTGTTTCGTTCTTTGTTCCATCGCTTTTCGTTATCCCTTTTATTTGTTCGGTATTGTCACGAAGCAGGTGATCTGCCGATCCTGGCTTGGTTGCTTTGGCCATTTCGTCCATTAGCTTGTTTCCCCGTTTCAAATCGTGTTCGCGATATATCTGGCCGGTTATGGGGCTGGCAAATTTTTTAAAAGGAATTGCCTTGGGCTGCTTTAACTCACGAATGAAGTTGAACGAATAGCCTTGTTTCTTTAATTCATCGAAAAAGTATTGCAATTCGAGGAACCGTTTCTTTTTGCCATTGTCCTCGAAGGCGCGGCCTATCAGGATTTCCATATCACCAGAAAGGGTTTTGGTATTCAATTTATCGGTTGTCATAGGGCCTTCAGCTTGTGAATGTTTTATTGTGCGATGACAAAATTAGAACAGAGAATTGACAAACAGTGTCACAGACCGGTTCGTCAGGGAGGATTTAGGAGTGACCGGTGTGTAACGTTGCTTTGTCCATGCTTGCGGCACTGTTTTAGGAGCTGATAGTAAGGAACCATGTACGGGGCACCTGCCTGTCTTGGGATATCTTTGTAAAATAAAACACCCTGGGGGGATGGATTGCGTTATTTCCCTGAGCTTTTTTTGACAAGGCTAGCCCGAAAGGCACCTTTGCCTGTGTTGGTAAAACAGAGACCCAATGTGGAAGCATTGGGTCTTTACAAAAAAGTATGGGTTTCGAAATTTTTTATTTTTTCTTCGTGGTCTTTGTCACTGCCATTTCATTGTCATCCAAATCCTGTCCAAAATCGGGCATGCCGTCCCTGGTCCATCTTAAGACCCGTGCACGGGTATGGCGGTTCGGATCGTACAGGGGTTCTCCCTTAATTTCTTTGTAGTCGCGGGCGTGATAAACCACTATGTCGGTTTTGCCATCTTCGCTCACGGTAAAACTATTGTGGCCGGGGCCAAAACGATTGAGCCGTTCATTGGTAAAGAATACCGGTTCGGATAGTTTGTGCCACGAGGCGGGATTCAATAAATCGGAATCCTCATTGGCCCAAAGTAGCCCGATGCAATAAGAGGCATCGGTGGCACTGGCAGAAAAGGCCACGAACACTTTGCCGTGGCGGATAAGTACGGCAGGGCCTTCGTTCACTTTGTGACGGTGCATTTCCCATTCATATTCAGGTTGGGTAATCACTACCTGCTTATCGTCCAAAGTAGTCGGGGTCATCATTTTCGCGATGAACAATCCGGTATTTACCACGGTATCCGAAGCCCTGTCCACCCAAATAAAGTAACGTTGTCCATTGAGCTCGAACGTGGTGGCGTCGAGCGAGAATTTATCACGATTGCTCACGATCTGGCCTTCCTCCGTCCACTCACCCTGAGTTGGATCATCCGATGGGTTAGACAGTGCGTACATGCGTATCTTCCACTTTTCCTCGGCCGATCCGGCTGCAAAATAGATGTACCACTTTCCGTCTATCCGGTGCAGCTCCGGCGCCCAAATGTGGTTGCCCATTGGGCCTGTGTCGTGCTTGCGCCATACCACCACGGGTTGTGCGTCTTTGATGCCGTTAATGGTTGGTGAACGACGAATTTCAATACGGTCGTACTCAGGTGCCGTGGCAATGAAGTAATAAGTGCCATCGGCAGCTCGGGTCACAAACGGGTCGGCCCTTTGAAGTGCCAATGGGTTGCTGAATTGGTTTTTCTTCAGTTGCTGTGCGTTCACGGTTGTTCCGCAAAGGATGGATACTGTCAAAATGCTGATCTTGATGAAGTTCATTGACTTGTTTTTGTATTTGATCGTTTTATTTGGCGCATAATTAAAGGTTGAAAGTACGTTTATATGCAAAGATAACAATGTCGTTTTATGGGATAGTGCATATTGTCGAAAAGTTGTGTGGGAAAATTGGCTCTGGGGATGACTTGGGAGGGGCGAAGATGGACTTTTTGTTAATTCGGTTTGGGCCGATTGTCTTGTGGACTATTTCATACAATTTGACTTGTATCGATATGTGCTTGCTATACTTTGCCGTATGGCGATTTTAAGTGGTGTAAATTATTTAGGTTGTTTTTTATGGATTCTCCCTTGCTGTGTCCATTCGTTTGGTAGAAAATGCGGAGAAGGTATAGGGAATTTTAGAATTTATCCTTTTAAATAGAGATCGTAAAACCCTTATGTTTTTCCAATTATGGGAATGTAAAGGTTTTGCCATCCGGTTCCGTCATACGTTTGTTATGGGGCCATGATCCGGTTGAACAACATCCCGGCCCCAATGGCAATGCCAAAGCTGAGCATGGTGCCCACCAGTACATATTCGGTAAGTTTGATTTCCCGGGCCACTTTCAGGTCGCCAAAACGGAACACCGATTTGGCGGCTATCAAAAAGCCGATGGCTTCCCAATGGTTGGTCAGAACAAATGCAAATACCAAAAGACGCTCCAGGATGCCGATGTATTTGCCCGCGTTCTTTAACGAGTTATCCGCGTTAATGGGCCATATTTCCAGTAGGTTGCGAAGGATGATCGATGTAGGCAACGTCAGAAAGTACCCGAACGTGAGCAAGGCAATGGCATAATCTATTTGTGCCTGATCAAGCGATGGAGCAGGGTGTTCGATGATCAGCCACACAAGGCCGATGACGGCCAAATGTGCCGCCTGGTCGATGAAAAACCATTTGCGCTTGGTGGTTTCGGTCTGTAAACTTAGTTTGGCCACATCAATGATAAAATGCAACAGTGCGATCAGTAACGCCCATTTCCAGAAACCTTCTTCGCACACCAGTAACATAAGCAGCGCAAAATGGATGGCCGTATGGAGATATAGCGGGTAAGTGCCGAATTTGTTGGTTTCTTTGGCCTTAACCCATGAATTGGGCTGTAGCATGAAATCACCTGCCAGATGGGCCAAAAGCAGTTTCAATAAAAGCATCATGGCAACAGTTGGGATAATTTGGTTTGGTACATATCTATCATTTGGCAGATCTCGTTGAAACAGGCTCTTTTCAGCCGGCTGCTGACGGCATTTTGTTTGATGTTCAGCATGGAACCAAGCGCCGCTTGCGAATGGTGGGGGTGCTCCAGTGCCAGCAACACCATTTCGGCCGAGCTGGAACTCCAGTTGTCCATCACGATCAGTGCCAGCCGCAACAAAAGGTTCATCTCCAGGTCAAAGCCTTGCGACCCTGATGCCACCATTATGTTCTGCTTCTCTTTCTTTAACAGTTCGAAACGTTCGCCCGAAAGCACGAAAGCAGGCCCATTGCATTCCGAAATGGCATTTGCCGCATATGACTTGTGCCCGAGGCCGACGGACATCCGGACATCCGCCCCTTTAATGGTTTTGACGGCCGCTTTGATCCTGATGGCCCACAACAGAGCTTCGTGTGCTTCGGCTATCTCCACCTGGAAACTATCTCCCCTGAATATTTCCCATTGACGGGGCGTTTCTCCTATTTTATTGAGTTGTCCTTTCAGGGCACCCAGCCATTCGTCGGGTTTAGTGTGTTGCGAACCGATTATGTCGCCAGTGATCACGCCAATCATGCAATCATTGTTTTAACTGCCAATTTATCGCTATTTTGTGTGATATGCAATAATATCATCAAATTAAGTGATTTTTTTAAATATCACTAGATTGAGTGATTAAATAATTCACAGGCCTGCAATTGCATGGCGGAAATGTTGGAGCAGATGCACTTTCATTATGGCATCATGTCGGCTTTTCTTTGCATTTTCCAGTCATCCACAAGGAGATACATATTGTGGTGCAGGATGAGGTTCTTCGTCCTGTTACATGCGTGTTTTAAGTTATTGGCTGGCTTGCTCTCTTATTGTTTTTATAAAGTGGTTTTGTTTTGGGTGGTCAGATATTGAAGGTATCGGGTGGCGGTTGTTTCATCGGTCTTCTGGCTTTGGTTGTGAAGTTTGTGCCTTTGTCCGGCATTGTTTTGGTGTGGCATAAAGGGCTCCAATATTATGATGCTCTGCGACGGAACTGTTAACGCTTTTGTGATGACAAACAAAGAACGAGAACGTAACAGAAAAGAAGTTGCAATGGTCAAAATGTGCATCGATATAGCTAAAATTTCCACCTATAAGTGTCGGGCAAAACTTATTTTTATTTAAAGAATCCATTAAATCCAATACGATGAAACAAATTCTACATCTCGTTTTTTTAATTCTGCTGACCCTCTCTTTCCCTTTCGCGCTTTCGGCGCAAAAACGACAAATGGAATACCTTGATCGCGGACTGGTTGCTGTCAAGGTAAGTTCGGGCGTCTATTTGAGTTGGAGGTTTTTGGGGACGGATGACCCTGAAACGGGTTTTAACGTCTACCGGGACAATGTGTTGTTAAATGGTACGCCCATTACCAACTCAACCAATTATACCGATGCAACGGGGACTGCTTCGAATGTGTATAAGGTGGTGCCCGTGTTGAACGGTGCCGAAGACCAGAATGGTGCGAAAACGGAGATTCCCTGGGCGCAACAGTATAAAACCATTCAGTTGAACCGACCGGCCAATGGCATCACCGAACCCAATAAATACGGGAGTGTGGGAAAGACGGCAACGGCTAGTTTTCCCAATGGGCAGCCCTACGGGTATTCGCCCAACGACTGCAGTGTGGGCGATTTGGATGGTGATGGTGAATATGAGATTGTGGTGAAATGGGACCCTTCCAATTCGCAGGACAACTCCTACTACGGTATTACCGGTGAAGTTTTTATTGATGCATACAAACTCGACGGCACCCAGTTGTGGCGCATCAGTTTAGGTAAAAATATCAGGGCAGGGGCCCATTATACCCAATTTTTGGTATATGATTTTGATGGCGACGGGTTGGCCGAACTGATTTGTAAAACGGCGCCAGGTACCCGCGATGGCGAGGGTAAGAAGGTCATTATGGGCAGCGACAGTCCCGATGCCGATTATCGATATCTGGATATCACCCAAACAAGCGGTTCTAAAATGTTGGGAACCATCCAAACCAGCCCTGAATACCTGACGCTTTTCGACGGCAGGACAGGCGCAGAGCTGAACACCGTCACTTATAGCCCGTTGCGAAGCTCGTCGGGTTGGGGGGATGCTTATTATAACCGTAGCGACCGTTTTCTTGCCTGTGTGGCCTATCTCGACGGAACCCGTCCGAGCGCCGTGATGTGCCGTGGATATTATACACGGGCTACCTTGGTGGCCTATGATGTGATAAACAAAAAGCTGGAGCAGCGGTGGTTTTACGACTCGGGAACCACTGCGGGAGTTGGGGCCTATGGGCAAGGAAACCACAACCTTAGTGTGGCCGATGTGGATGATGATGGGAAGGATGAAATAATTTACGGTGCTTGTGCCATTGATCACGATGGGCAATTCATGTACCGTACCGGATACGGACATGGCGATGCCATGCATGTGTCCGACATGGATCCCGATAATCCGGGCCTGGAGGTTTGGACGGTTCATGAAGAAACTTCCTCTGCCTATGGATACGAGTTGCACGATGCCAAGACCGGTGCAGTGTTGTGGGGAACGAAAACCGGAACAGATGTGGGACGTGGTTTGGCCGCCGACATTGACTCCCGGTATCCGGGTTTTGAAATGTGGAGCACTGGCGGTACAGGCACTTACACCCGCAACGGGGTTCAGATCTCTACTTCGCGCCCATCGGTTAACTTCCGGATTTATTGGGATGATGACTTGCAGGATGAACTGCTCGATGGAAATAAAATTACCAAATGGACGGGGAGCGGCACCACTACACTACTAACCGCCAGTGGCACTTCGTCGTGCAACAGCACCAAGGCAACCCCCAACCTGAGCGCCGATATACTGGGTGACTGGCGTGAAGAGCTGGTACTTTGGACTTCGGCCGATTCAAGCCAATTGCGAATCTATACCACTACCATACCTACCAGCTACCGCTTGTTTACGCCCATGCATGATGCCGTTTACCGGCTGGGTATTGCCTGGCAAAACGTGGCTTACAACCAACCTCCCCATCTGGGCTTTTATATTGGCGGAGGGTTGGATAACGTTTCACAACCGGATATCGCCACCATCAGGTACGATCGGGGAACCACCGCGGTAGCCAACCGTGAATCCGGCCGGGCAATTATTTACAGCTCCTTGGGAATGCTGGGGGTGAAGTCTTCCGAAACGATCAGTAAGGTGGAGATATATTCTGTGTCGGGTGTATTGCTTCATGCGGGTACACAGGTAAACCATACCGAATTTTCATGCCCTTTGCCTGAAAACGGAAAACTGTTCATTGTAAAGGTCAAAACATTGTCCGGCACCCAAACGGGCAAGATTATCCGATAGCGATGGCAGAGGTTGTTTTTATATAATCCGGGATAATGGATTGGGGTGGGGAAGTTGGGAGGCCTCACCCCAATTCGTTTTATCGAGGTCACTTTTTTAGAGATAGATCCACACCTCCTACAGCCTCCGGGCTTACAAAGGTTTCTTCTGTAATGATAAGTCCTGCCGTAGCACGCTGGTTGTAAGATAAGTAGCTGCGTGTGCCTGGTTGTCAGCACGACTTCGAGTCATGGGAGTCATCACTATGCGGTTCCTTAATTGCAATCCGTTTAAATTGTAAGGCTCAAAAATTAATGCACCTTCCTTGGTTTCCATACGGTTAATTTATATTTGCGCTTGCAAATTCACTGAGATAAACTAATTCGGGCTCTGTTCAGGAACAAGCAAGCGTGTTTGACTTTACAAATATTGAAATTTAATAACTTGATATATAGTTAATTGTAATTTTTAAACAAATGAAAGCACTCTTTTTTCTGATATATACCTTCCTGTTCATGACGAATGCCATGGGCCAGGGAGAGGGCGATAGGGAATGGAACGGCAAACGGTGTGCGGTTGTACTGACCTATGATGATGGGTTGAACGTTCATCTCGATAAGGTAGTTCCTGCATTGGATGCAAAAGGGTTTAAAGCTACTTTTTACATCCCCGGGAACTCGGGGTGTTTGTACAACCGGATGGAGCAATGGCGGGCGGCGGCCTGCAACGGGCATGAGTTGGGCAACCATACCCTTTTCCATCCCTGTATTGGCCGTTCATTGGGGCGTTCGTGGGTCAGTCCCGACCAGGACCTCGACAATTATACCGTAGGCCGGATGGTCAGCGAAATAGGTGTGGCCAGCACCTTATTAAAGGGGGTTGATGGTCGCGATCGCCGTAGTTTTGCATACACCTGTGGTGACAAAACGGTTCGTGATACCTCGTTTGTTCCTTTTGTCAAGGATCATTTTGTAGGAGCAAGAGGAGTTGTCCCCAGAATGGAAACATTGGGGCATATTGATTTATTCGATGTGGGTGCCTATGGGGCCAACGGGCAGTCGGGTAAAGAGTTGATCGAATGGGTCAAGGCTGCCCGGCAGGACGGCCGGCTATTGGTATTCTTGTTCCATGGAGTGGGAGGGGAACACGCACTAAACGTTTCCCAGGGAGCCCATGCCGAGTTGCTGGAATACCTCAAGGCCAATGAGGATGATATTTGGGTGGCTCCGTTTGCGGAGGTGGTTGTTTATGCTGCCCAGCGGCAATAGACGTGCCTTGTTTTTATTCTTATCGGTCAGAATAGTCCCTTTTCAAACGCATCTATTAAATCACCCGATATGCTCACGTTGGTGGCATGGTCCGGGAGATGGCCTCTTTCAAACCAACCGGCTTCTTTGATCTCTTTCTCGTCGATAAGGATAGGTTGGCTGTCGTCGGCTTCGGCGGTAAAGCCCAGCATAAGCGACGAAGAGAACGGCCATGGCTGGCTTTTATAATATTTCAGGTTTCTGATGTCCAAACCAACTTCTTCTTTTACTTCCCTGGCGACGGTCTCTTCAATGGATTCCCCCACATCGACATATCCGGCTATAAGGGCGTAAAAATCGCCTTTGTAGTTTTTGCCTTTGGCCAGCAAGATTTTGTTGTGGCAGGTAATGGCGACAATAATGGCGGGCGATAGTTGAGGGTAGATGACCAGTTGGCATTCCGGACAGACAATGGCTCTTTCGTCCTTTTTCAATTCCGTTTTAGAACTGCATCTCCCGCAATATTGGTGGTTTCGGTACCAAACCGTCAATTGGTGGCCTACAGCCCCAATCCACGCAAATGCTTTGTTTTTTAAGGTTCGCAGCACAAAAATGTCGTGGAATTCGAACGATGTTTGTTCCGCCGGGCAAGTGTCAATGGCGAAGCAACGGTGCGCATCAAGAGAAAACAGATAGACCGGTAATGTGATGCCAGTGGTAAAATCCCTTTTTCTCGGGATCTCGTAATCATCTCCCGATTTCTTCAACAACACCTGGTTGTTGTGGTAGCACAACAAGTAATCATCATCGTCCATTTCGTGGGCATGGGAATAATGAATATCCAGAATACTGGGGGTTATTTCGTTCAGCATGGGTTGTTTCTTGTGGTTGGAAAAAGGACAGAGGAAAAGAAGCGATATAAATTCCCTTCTTTCCCGACTCTGTCGATCTCAGAGAAAGAAGGGGCAACTTTTGGTTGGTTTCTTTGTCGCTGACGGGTGGTCAGTCCGTAGCGGTGCAAATGTACGGGATTATGTGTATCGGGATATGATTTGGTCCAGAAAATACCATCATCATGTAAATTCGGTCCTGGCTTGGCCTTATTTCATGTGATGAATGCAAAAAGAAAAAAGATGAATCGATATTAGGCTGATGGATTAGACCCGGAAGATGGCTCAGGGCTTCTTTTTTTTCCCTCCGGCCTTTACGAGCCGGTAAAGACTGTCTGTGCCAAAGTCTCTGCCCTTTTCATGTTTCAGATACTTAAAAAACGACATTGAAGTAGGAAAAATCCTAAAAATCCCACTAAAATGTTGGTTATGTTTGTGTTAAGTTGATATTTATTTTGTTTTCTCACAATGTGTTATGGGATTTTGTCCCTTTATGGCATAGGTTGTGTAGAAAGGACTAAAAAGGAGATTGCACGTGTTCCGTTATACATTCGGTTTTATATCGAAAGCTGGTTTTTAACCAACATGGCCGGATGAAGGAAAATAGCGTGTCGTTGGCCCGCCCGTTCTTGGCTGGCAAAATAGAAACCGATATATAGCAATCTGTTGGTAAGCAATGGATTGGTTATTTTCTGCATGCTGTGGTGTATGGCGGAGGTGGGCTTGCCGTGTCCGTTGTCCACCCTCTGAAGGAACTGTTTGGAAATATTTAAAATATTTAGCTGGGGAAATGGATGCAATTGAATTTCACTATAAAATGGCCATGGGGATATTTAACCCGATTTATCCGGTCATTGCCGACAACATACTTGCCAGGAGCCAAATCCGGAAAGGGATGTGCGTCGGTGTGGGGGAGGATCGGGCATGCTGGCGGTAGAGTTGGTGCGTCGGTCGATGAAGCGTATGGTTTCAAAGACATGGCGGTGGGTTTTGAGCAGCTGATGAAATGGAACCCACAAATCATTTTGGCTTGTGCCACGGCAGGAATGCCTTTGTCAGACACAAGGCGGCATATTCTGGATAACCCCAGATGGGCGGGCATACCGTTAAAAACGGTCGTGTGTATGCAGTGCCTTGCCAGCCGTATTTGTGGATAGACAGGCCTCCGAGCGCCAACCAAATCATTGGACTTGTTTGGTTGGCCAAACTTCTTTATCCCCAAAAATACCATTACGACATGGAACCAGTGGTCAAGGAATTTCACCAGAAGTTCTACCATTGCCACCTGTCGGATGCCCAAATGGCCGTTTTGCTGCAGGGCGATGGGCCATCGCAGATGTAACAAACCATTAAAGACGATACATGATATACCAAATGAATCCCCTGAGATCTGGAATTTTTGTGGTGATCGCCGGATTGATATTGACCCTTTGGGCCTGTCAGCAAGATAATGGCGACAAACCCGCAACCGTTTATTCCGACGACATTTATGCCCTGAAAGAGTATAAGGTGGAACGCCATCCGCCGGTGGTGCGAAACGGCTTTGGCATGGATATTTACCATGTCGGCAATTCGGGGCACGATAGCATGTACATGTCCACCCGCTTACCGTCATACCACCCCAATGCACCTTACGAGACGGGTATTGTTTTGAAAAAGTATTCCGAAGAACTGGCCGATTCGGTCAATTTTGAGTATGATCTGCTGTTCTTCAACGAATTTGCTTACTCGCAAAATTATGCAGGTGATTACAATGGCACGGGCTACCCGGTCATTTTTATGTACACGCACCCCACTGACGATTCCAAATCGGCCAAAGCTGCCATGATAGGGTTTGGCATCGATTCTTTCAACGGTTTTACGGCCGACAGTATTACCCCGGTGCGACTTGCATTGCTTACTGCCGATCCGCTCATCGATTTGCCGTCATTGCGCACGGAGTTGAATACCTCGACCGTCAACGGCACGGTGATGCTGACGGCTTCGGTCGCAGACATCTATCCTGCATTGTCCATTGGCAACAAGTTCAGGCCCAACGTCGGGGGGGTATTCACGGTACCCGATGTGGACGACGAAGGCCAGATCAATTACCAGCCTGTGTTTTTGGTACGCACCCGGGAAGGATTTTATGCCAAGTTTATGGTTACGCGTTTCAAGGGTACAGGTGCCGATACACAAAAGCTGACACTGATCTGGCAGGCTATTGGAAAATGAAAAGAAGTGAAGGTGTGTTGACGGACGGCCAATGGCTACCCTTGCGGTTCACAGTGGTACACCGTACCGCTGAAAAAAACCTTCGGCGTTTAAAATCTTTAAAGCTGTGGGAAAACGAGCGGTACCGATCGGCCCAAAGCGGCTTATGGTTCTGGGAGTCCATTTCTGCCCAACAAGTTTCCCGGATCCCTTGGGAAGAAGGGAATCCAGCCGCTACGCTCCTGGATGGGAAGGATCAAAAGGGTATTCTCGTTGTTAGGACAATTTCAATTTATCAATAAATGTGGTTCATATGAAAACACTGTTACACCATGTTTGCCGGAAAACAGACACTGTTTCTGACGGAATGTTGCCATCGACCATCTGCACAATCGTCTTGGTTGTTGCGTTGGGGAGTATGTTCCAATACCGCTTGGCCGCACAGGTGCTCGATTTTTCGACCATCGAAGAGTCGACCGTGGGCGATGTCGACGGCAATAATTATAAAACGCTCAAAATAGGGAGTTATTGGTGGATGGCCGAGAACCTTCGCACCAAACACTACAACGACGGTTCGTCGATCATGGAGTTTACTGGGTTTATCGATGCCGCCGATCCCGAAAACGACTGGAGTTACTGGGCAGGGGCAGGCCGGTGGGGGTATCCCAATATGGATCCCGTCAATGCCGGAATATATGGTCTGCTCTATTCATGGCCGGTAGGCATGAACACCGCCAATGGCGGGGCTTGTCCTTCGGGATGGACCATGCCCGACACCGCCGCGTGGTTTAACCTGGCACGGGCCATTGCGGGCGAAAGCAACATTGTGTACGAGAACATCGAGACGCCTACTCCCACCGGAGGTACAGAAACCACTTACCAGGCCATTGCGGCCACCAATGCCGCACGTTACCTGAAAAGCGACAACGGGGTGTTATGGCCGTTGGCCCCTGCATTGGCGACAAAGTGCAACCAAACGGGGATGGACATCAAGCCTTCGGGCACGTTGAGCACGTCGGTAGCCTTGTTCGGGACGGGTGCCTACTTTTGGACCACCAACTACGTGCATGCCGATGGCAGCGGGCAGGGACGACGTTACATTACTTTTGCCCACGACACCCACCAAATGGGGACCAGCCGTAACCACCAAGCCAATCTGTTTTGCATCCGCTGCGTGAAAGAGGCCGGCACGTCTACCTCGGTCGCTGCTCCAACCCTGAAGCCGGGCGTTTGGGTGGACAGGCAAGCACATACCCTTGTGACAAAAGGGCTTGCGGGAGCATACAAAGTTATTTCGCTCGATGGCAAAGTACGCCTTACGGGGATATTGGAGGCGCAAGCCGCATGCATCCCTTTGGACGGATTGTCTTCGGGCATATACATTTTCCAGGCAGGCGCCAATGTGGCCAAGTTCATTATCCAATAAAAAAACAGCGTTGTCCAAAGGTTTGTCCATATCCCGCCCCTGTGGCCCACGGCCGGGGACTTGCAACCTTCTGGGTGGCGCCACTAGCAATCTTTGTTGATATTAACCTTAGATTTTCAAACATGAAGAATTCAAAGAAATGGGCTAAACTGCTGTATGTAGTTGCCCTTTTGGCAGGCCTGAATGCCTGCGCCAAGCAAGAAACCGCCGAATTTGAGATTCCGTCGGCCCAACTGAAATCGTTGGTAACAGGCCAGGCCGATTCACTGATGCTCACCCGCGATCCCAGCGGGTCGGCTATCGGGGCGTTCCGCATGTACGGCGTCAAATTGACCGATGACACCAGTACGGGCTTAACCTCGTCAATTTCAACCGGTGATTCCACCTTGGGGTACCAATTGTATTTCTACAACGAAAAGGTTTTTTCGTCCACTTCCGATACCACGGGAACGGGGTGCCCTGCCATCTTTTTGGGTGATGGGGTGACCGGGTATAAGACGGCTTACTCCGGGGTTGCCGCGTTCAATGTGTTCACGGTCGACAGCATCACTGGGGCATTCGTCAGCGATTCCCCGGCGACACTTCCGTTGCCTTCCGGTTCGCCTTACAGGTATGGGGCGGGTCGTTTGATTCGTGGCTATGTGAAAACAACCTATTACCCCGGGTTCCTGATCGGCAACACGTTTCAGGGATTGGCTTCCGATAGCCAGCCCGTCTATGTAATAAGTATTGATTCCGGGGATGAAAATGAAGATGGCGACCCTGTTTATTCCTATTATGCTTTTATGGTTTCTCGTTTTCAGAACGGCACAGGCGATACGGGCGTACCCGCTACCGACAAAAAGTACATGACCATTTTGTACAAAAAGCTTAATTGAGCAATACGAATGGAATGGGGCAAACAGGGGTGCCCCATGCTTTGGCATATTGCGGTTTGACAGCAAAGCTTTACCATATTGCTTTCTCTTTAGTCATCCTTACGTTGTTCCCGGCGGATGAAAGCAATTCGCTGGGAAATTGTTACACCTGATAATTTATTTCATTTGAAAGAAAGGACTGGGTATTGCCCAAGTTCCTTCAAATGCCAACACAATGAAGACATTTACTTTTGCCACGCTTTTATGCATGCTTTCATTATCCCATGCAACAGGACAAAGACCCGACAATGCTGTTGATCTGGCCGATGGAACGGGAACGTTATTCTATTTCGATACATATTATACACGGGGAAGTACCTCGGGTACGCAACAGGCTTATACAAATCATGTATATACCTCGGCCACGGCCAGTGCCGGAATTACCGTTAGATCAGGCTCTGTAGATCATAACCTGTTGCTTTACGATGTGGATATCGCGAAGGGTTCATCTTCGATGACGTTTCAGTCAACAACAGCTCAGACGGTTAATTTTTATGGAAGTTCCACGTTTGCGAACACTGCGGAGTCGAGTAGTGTGTCGGGCTATAACAATCCCAATATAAACATGTCTACGGCACCATCGTCATTTACTATTAACGGTAACAAGCTCACACTGATTACTTCAGAGTTTGCCTCCTATGGCGCCATTGGTGCACTATCTACATCTGTCAATTTAAAATCCACATCGTTAACAATCAATATTAAATATCTTGAAATTGATGTATTGTCCTCTACCCAAAGGGCCATTGGTGCCTTTAATGCAAATTATCAATGGAAAAGTATCACCATTAACGACGATTGTGTGTTTACGGCCAATGGAACGCTGATGGCCGATAAAGTGGTGATCGGGAAGGCATCGGTGAAACTGAGCGGACAAACGGTATCGGCGGTCAATACCAACGATGAAAGCGTGTATTGCGTCACCGTACCGCGTCACGGCACCCAAACCATTGCTGTGACGGATAAAAGCACAGAACAAACGGAATATTACACCTTTACCTATGTCCATCCTGACGACGATAATTATTACTTGTATCTGCCCAACGGCGAGTATGGCTTTATATCGAACGGGACGGAATACGTTGCGACTGTCGATGGGGCAGGCGTGACGGCATCTTTGCCGGCAATTCAAGGCGACGGGGCTATAGATGTGTCCATGGGAACCATATTGATTACCGACGATGGCTATCAAATAGGTTCCCAGCTCTACACTTATGACGGTGAAACCCTGACCTTAACGGGCACCACCATCCAACACTCAGTGACGGTGTTTACCGACAGATACCAAGTCGTGCTTAACGGAGTGGACATTCAACTATCGGCCAATTGCCCATTCAACCTCAATAGCGGTAAGAATTTGACACTGCTACTGGCTGAGGGAACCGAAAATACCCTTAAATGCGGGACGACTTATGCCGCTTTGCAAAAAAAACAGATGGCGGGGATGCTGACCATCGCCGGCAAGGGGATCCTTTATGCTGAAAGCAGCGGTGCACCGGGCATTGGTTCGGCCGTCAATGCCGATTTTGCAAACCTGACCATCGAAGAAGGGACCATTACAGCCACTACCACTGCGACCAATGTCGCGGCCATAGGCACTACCAGTACTTCTGCGGGCACAGCTGATTGCAGCCATGTTTACATTAATGGAGGGCAGGTCACAGCCACGGCTTATGCCAATGCCTATGTGATAGGAGGCAGCGTCAATAGCGACTTGTTCATTTCGGGCGGCAGGGTACTGTTGCATTCGGGCAATCCGCTCAATACGGTCAACTATCTTCTTCCCAAAAACATTACCATTACGGGAGGGACAGTGTTTGGCAAAGTCACCAATGGTTCGCAGGGGCATCTTGAAACATCCTTGATACAGAGCGGGACCATTATTACCGGAGGAACAGTCAATATGCAGAACCTGAACGGCGACTTCAAAATAACCGGGATCGGTCGACCCACTAACGGTGACGCCAATGTGTACCGCTCCATGTACAAAATCCCTCACATATCGGAACCGATACCGGTGGACGGCATTACGGTCAACGGGCAAGTATGGAACAGCTCCGGCGTTTACACCGATGCCGAGGGGATGCTGTATTTGTGGCTGCCTGTATCGGCAAGCACCACGGTGGTGGTGACCGTAGGGCACACGGCCTACACCTATTCGGGACAGACTGTCGCTTACGATTTTTATGTGCCCGCCGATGAGGAAAAAGAGGTTGACGAATACGGGAACTACTGGTGGCAAGTACCGGTGGCCGTTTCCGCCGAGGGTAGCGGTACTGTGGCGTTGACCGACGGCATGACGGAAATAGCCACAGGTTCGTACGTATGCAGCCGCACCGCACTCATGCTTACCGTTGTCGCAAACGAAGGATGGACTCTAAGAAGCCTTACACTGAACGGACAAGCGATAGAGAGCGGAATATCGTTCAATGCCTCCGACGATATTGGGATCGAGGCTGTTTTCGCTTTAAGCACCGCCATCGGTAAAACAACAGGAATGGCTGCCAAAGCCTATACGAACAATCATCTTTTGTTTGTGGAGGCGCCGGCTGGGACAGAGATAGAGGTGTACTCCGTTGCCGGGGTACTTCTTGCCAGAAAGACCGCTACCGGCGATCTACAATGTTTTAGCTTGCCAAGTAAAGGCATTTGTCTTGTGAAAATTATGAGCGAAACAGGTAACGAAACAATTAAATGTTTGGGTTATTGATTTTCGTCAGCAATCGCATAAGATCCTGTCAGAGGCTAATTCCTACCCTGGCAGGGGCCAATAGAACCACAAGACAATAAGTAAGGGGAACGATCCCCCATTTCTCCGGGGACATTTATGCTTTTTGGCTATGAAATTTTAAAGTGATCCACGGAGATTCGATCGGTGTACACTTTTATGAAAGATTGGATATTAGACCGATAGACTGTCCCCAAAACGACATAGGCATTTTTCTACCTCTTGTCTCCCTGTCCAAAGGTCCAGTCTGTTGGTCTTTTACCTGAATTACCTTTAAGCAAGAGGAAAGTATTCAATCATGTTTAACATCCTTTATCAGAAGTTATCGGGTATATTACCGGAAAAAAGCGACTTTTGCGGCATTAAATTTTTAATGACTTTGAACGATGATCTATTTGGCAGATACGGCTGATATTGCAGCCATAAAGGAATTATACGATTACTTTCCGCTGGCAGGAATTACTACCAACCCCACCATTCTGAAAAATTCTGGGAACAAGCTATCCTTAACGGTCGATCAGGTAAAGAAAACCGTTGGCGGGGGGATGATCCACGTACAGATGATCAGTGAAGGTGCAGATGACATGTTTCGTGAAGCAAAGGCTTACCGTGCTTATTTTGATCTGCAAGATAACTTTTATGCCAAAATCCCGGTGACGGCCGAAGGTTATAAAGCCATCCACATGCTAAAGAGCGCTGGCATAAACGTGACGGCCACGGCCATCTTCACCCAGCAGCAGGCCCTGGTTGCCGCAAGGGCCGGAGCCGATTATGTGGCACCTTACGTGAACCGGCTCGACAATATATCTTCGCACGGGATTGAGGTGGTTCGTGACATCGTAAAAAATATGAATGATTATAATCTGCCGACAAAGGTATTGGCTGCCAGTTTTAAAACCGTTGACCAGATTTATCGCGTTAGCATGAACGGTTCCCATTCGGCGACGGTCAGCCCCGAATTGCTCGTTCAGCTTTTACGGCACCCGATGACCGATATAAGCGTAAAAACCTTTATTGAGGACGGACAAGGGTTGTATGATTTAAAATTCTGAAAAAAAGGTTGTAAAGCGGCCAAAAAGCTGTCGGTCGTTTTGCAAAACCAAGAACAAAGAGTACAAAGGCAAGAAATCAGTAGTTTCCTGTAGAAAATACCTGAGCGTCAAGGTCCTGATCTCATCCCAGAGCTCAGGCCTTATTTTATCTGTTTGCTGTTGACACGACACTTTATTGTAGTTCCTTATTTTTGAAATCTACTTTTTTGTAGGCAATTGGGAAAAGAGTTTGTGTGTATTTATCTATTAGTGAGTGTGTTGTGCGGATGTGCGGTTGGTTGGCACGGAACATGTACGAAAACGGAAGCAACCGTTTTGTGCAGAGATGCCAACCACCAGCAAAATCCAAGAATATGGGAAATCAAACAACATTGCCCGATTTTTCGACTGTTGCACCATTGCGGACACTGTCTGTCCCGGCTGGTTCGTTGCACGTGCACGTGTCCATGCCATGCCCGCTAAAAACACCCTTCAAACAGCTATTCATTCCTTTTGTGGAAGCGTGGAACCGCGATACGTCACGTCCGCCATTATATTGGCCCGGTATGGGGGGATGCACCGATGAGGCCATGGATCAGTCGTTTGGCAATGGCATGCCAGATGTATTGGTGACGTCGGGTTATAACTTGTTGTTTTCGAAACCCTTTAGGCAACGATATATTGAGTCGGGCATCTATGGCCAGTTGCCGTTGGATTTTTATCCCGCTTCATATCCCCGGCAGTTGTTGGATGCGTCGCAAAAGTTTGGCGTGGGCTTTTTGGGGTTTAGTTCATGGGGATTGGTGCACGATACCACGTTTTCGCCGTCGCCCGAAGTGCCTGCAAGTTGGCACGATCTGGTACGTCCTGGGTTTAGGCAACAATTCTCGATACACGGTTGCCATGGCCATGCGGGAAACCTATCTATGTTGCTGGCTCTGGTCCGGGCCCAGGGGGAGAAGGCGCTGTCAGGATTGGCCGGAAACATTAAGAAAGTACGCCACTTTGCTGAGCTTATTGACGAGATGGGGTCATCGTCGCCCCAAAAAACACCGTTTTACATTTTACCTTATTCGGCCATCGCTCATATTCCTTCCAAAAAGCAGGTCCAGATAGTACCGCTCAACGACAGTGTGCTAACCCCGATGATGTGTTTGGTGAAACAATCGGAAATAGCACGTAGCCGTGATCTGTTACATTTTTTCGCAGGTAAGGAATTCAAACAATTGTTACTACGGGGTGCATATTTCCAACCCGACGGGCTAGATGGCATCGAGCACCATGGGTTTGATGACATGCAGGAATTATCGCGTGTTTATTACGAAGGAGCAGAACCGTTATTGTCAGTGTTTACAACGCTTTTAGGAGATAAAATGTCAAAATGAACAGCTATGTTAGCCAATTATTTATTTAAATTCGCAAAACGAACTACAAAAATGAGATAAACATGAAACTGAGTGCAAGGAACAACCTTAAAGGAACGGTGAAATCGATCCAGGAAGGATTGATCACCTCGAAAGTCGTGATTGATTTGGGCAACGGGAACGAAGTGGTATCGATTATATCGAAGGACGCCATTGCCGATTTGAAGCTCGAAGTAGGCAAACCTGCTTTTGCCATTATTAAGTCTACGGAGGTTATTGTCGGCGTGCCCGACTGAACGGATGCAATATCCGTTTGCCTTCAAAAGGGGAGTAAACCCCCTCTCCCTTTTATCGTCCGATCTACCTTTGTAAGCCGTAAGGAACCCGATTCCTCTTGGCTTTTTTTGTGCCATCCCGCATCTTTTGGGTCATAGGCACCCCAATCCCACAATTTTGTACAGCACCGCCGGGCAAAAGCTACCAAATTGTAGTTTTTTAATTTCCATGTAATTACCCAATAGTCTCATGAATAGTCAATTGGCTGTATTTACGGCCTTTTGGCATGATAAATGTCTTGCACACGACCGTTATATCAATTATGTCATAACGTTGTGGCCAGATGTTTTTTCGACATGAGATAAACAAAGTTTTGTGCATGCACTTTTTCAAACAAGCTTGAACCTGTAAAAATTAACAAACAACGACAAAACACTTGGGTATGAACAAGAAATCTATTTTCTGGACATTGGCGGCACTGCTGATACTGACGGTTGGATGTGAAAAGGACGATGACGATGCATCGTCGGCCAATGCAAAAGTTCCTTCGGGGGCCGCGCTGATCGTGGATAAAAACTTTCAAAAATCTGGATACTGGCCCAGTGTGTCAAGTCTGTCGATAGGGTATGCCACGGAAGGTGAAAATTGCGGAACCGATAACTTGCTTTCGTCGGAATCGGCCACCACCTGGCAAGAAATTTACTATAACGGGGTAAACAACGACACTGTGCTGATCACGTTTACCGACGTAGCACTGAACACCACCTGCGAAACCGGTGCGGGCACTACGTCCGACGGCGGGGAAATAACCAAAGGATACGTGTTGTTCAACCAAAAGACGGCACGTAACGGCGAAGTTGTGCCGTCTGTCGAATTGTCGGCCATGGCATCGGTGTCGACCGTACAGTTCACGCTTACCGCCGGATCGACAGAAGGGAAGGGCATCGTGCTCTATAAATCGGTAGACGGGGCCGTCTACAAGCAGGTAGGTGTCTATAAACCCCAAAGTACCACGACGGGTGAAAAATTTTCCGTGTCGATCAACGAAGAGAACGTGGCTTTGAAATTTGCATCGGAAGACACAAAGAACGGGTTTTTCAGGTTGCATGACCTGCAGGTGTGGACCGGCGGGGTTCCCAGCGGATCGGTGCTATACGTCGAGGACTATTTTTACAACTGGTACCTGAAAGGCTACCAACTGCCGGTGCCCGGTGTGGAAGCAAACAAAACAGGCACCCAGTACGTGCCATTGGCATCGGAGGGAACCGTGGAATATGACACTACCATTACCTACTATAAAAATATACCTGTTACTTATACACTGCACGATGCGGCCGTTAATCCCGATTGTTACAACCACCATGGAGATACGACACTGGTGTACGGCCTTACCACTGGATATATAGAACTGCCCATTAACAAAAACGCGTACAGTAACAAAGACATCAACGCCTCGCTGACCATATCGGCTGTGCCGTCGGTATCGCTTATCGAGTTCTGGGTGGCCGTCAGCGGTTATTCAGGCCGGTACAGTCTTTACAAATCGGTCAATGGCGGCGAATATGAACTCTATAAAGATCTTATCGTACCCAAATATGCAGGCATAGGTAAATACTTTCGTTTTTACGTGAACGAGAAGAATGTGTCGTTTAAGTTTACCACCTATCAAGGCGAAGGAGCCTATACCACTACGCCCAAAATATATGGCGTGAAAATATGGAGCGACGGCAAACCCTGATCTTTTTCTTCACCATTGTAGTTCATCCCCCAAAGTTGCAATGTTGCAGCTTTGGGGGTATATAACCCATTATAACGATGAACAGTACAACGGGCAAAGCCATTTTTTTTTCTGTGGTGTTGGCATTGATAATCTTGTGTCCGGCCTGCGAAAAAGAGAGCAATTACCGCTTTAAGGACAAAAGCGCCACCGATACGGGTTCGGAGGCCGAAGAAGACGATTTGATGGAAAACTATCCATCGGATGGTTCCTTAGCCTTTTCGGAGAACTTTCAGGCATGGGCACGTGACGGGTACGTGAACCAGGTGAAAAACGATTGTGAAGATGATTTGCTCACTGCTTCTATCATCATGTACCGTCCCGATTCGCCCCAAAAAGTCACTTACCCCACGTGTACCGTCAGTTACAAATTGCAGGACTTTGCAGTGAATCCTGTTTGCGGCAACAAAGCGGGCACTTCCTCTGCCACGTCGGGCGTGAGCACGGGCTACGTGGCCCTGCAAAGCGAAATATATTACGAGTGCGGTGGCCATAATTCCGACGCGCAAATGGTGCTGTCGGCATTGCCTTCGGTGTCGAAGATCGAATTTAGCGTATCGTACGGTGGTGATACCGATTACGTGGGAGGACTGTCGGTGTGGAAAAAAGGTACAAGTGATCAAGTTTTTGTCCGCGTGGGCGATTATAAACCTTCCGATCCGCTGGAAGGAGAGGTGTTTACCATAGATATAAACCAGACCGGCGTGCAGTTAAAATTCACTCCCGCCATCAGCGACAAAGGCATTGGCGTGAACGATGGCGTGCAGAGTAACCGTAGCGTTCGTATCCATCACCTGACGGTGTGGAGCATGGACGCCGAACCATAAAACAACCATTGATGAGTCGTTTAAAAGGAATAAATGCAGCTGTCTTGCTATGGGCAACCGGGCTGTTGGTCGGCCATTCACTATCGGCCAAAACGGTGACCGACATGCTTGGCCGTAAAGTACAGGTGCCCGATCAGATCAAATCGGTCTATACCGACAGGTTTACTTCGCTCATTGTGTTTGCCATCGATCCCGATCTGGCCTGTAACTATACGTTTGAACTGGGAGACGAGGCCAAACGTTACATCTCATCCGTTTATTACGAGGGAAAGACATTTACCCGCGAGTCGGACGAGACCATCCTCCAACTAGCCCCCGACGTGGTGGTATTGGGTACTTTTGGCGGTCTACGTGATACCGGGGACGCCGACAGGATGCAGAAAAAACTGCGTATCCCCGTACTGGTACTTGACATCAGACTGGAGAACTACCGTGCCATGTTCTCCCTTTTGGGCAATGTGCTGGGGCGTCCGCAGGCAGCGGCACGCATTGATGGCTTTATCCGTCAATACATCGAACCGCTTGGCGTCAAAGCACGACAAATTCCCAAGGCGCAGCGATCCTCGGTCTACTATGCAGAGGGGCCCAAAGGACAAAATACCGAGCCCTGCGGCTCCATCCATTCACAAGTGATGAATTATCTGGATGTGCCCAATGTCGCCCAAACAACCTTGGGGGGCACCCACGGCATGTCGCCCGTATCGATGGAACAAGTACTGGCGTGGAATCCGCAAACTGTGCTGGTATGGACTGGTTTTCCACCGGGTTTGGGCATGGACAACCTGCCCGATGCAAAGCAAAGTACCCTGTCGCACATTCTGTCCGATGCATCGTGGGCCAATATTAAGGCGGTGAAGGATAAAAAAGTTTACCAAATCCCCGTATTGCCGTTTGGCTGGTTCGACAGGCCGCCAAGCTCCAATTGTTTGGGAGGGGTGTTTTGGACGGCAAAAACGCTTTATCCGCAATGGTTTGACTTCGATTTAAACGAAGTGGCCAAACTTTATTTCAGTCTGTTTTATCATGTCGAATTGAGCCCGTCGGATGTATCGGCCATTTTGGATCGTAAGCCTGACAGGTAACTTACAGAACCTGGTTCTGCCATTGTGTTTTTGAAAGATGATTCTACGCTACATTTCAACAACTGCTCTACTCTCATGGTTTGGATGCATGTCTCTTTGGTCGCAGGGAACACTTAGCGGCACGGTGATGGATGCAGACACTCGTCTTCCTGTTTCCGATGTCCAGTTGGTAGCCGATGGCGTACACGGCACCATGACCGATGCCAATGGTCGTTTTATCCTTAACCTTCCCATAGGTACCTACCGGTGCGCATGTTTCCATTTGGGTTATTTGACCGATACGGTGATATTGAAGGCTCCTGTTGCCGACGTGCAAATTTGGTTGAGGCCAAGACATAACAAGCTTAGCGAGGTATCGGTGTACACGCGCAAAAAGGTATCCCCCCTGCGTGAAATGACGATAGAACCGTTGGCATGGGAATCGTCGGTGACATATATCCCGTCCGAAAACATCAGGAAAATGGGAGCCATCTCGGTGTTCGACGCCCTGAAGTATTCCACCAACGGCATGCCTTCTGTACAAGGGCGGCGAAAAAAATATTACTATCTGGTGCGGGGCCAGAACGCGGCGTCGGATTATGCCATTAATGGAGTATCGCTTTCTACCAACGGGGCGGGTCCCATGGCTCAGTGGATCGAAGCGCCGTCAATGCTGCCTTCGGGAATGGTCGAGTCCATCGAAGTGGTACGTTCGGGGAACTCATTGCTGCTGGGTTTCAGCGGGCTCAACGGTGTGGTAAACATCAAGACCAAAACGTTCGACCAATTTACGACCCAGGCCGAGGCAGAATACGGTACCTTCAACACGACCCGGATCGGGGCGCTGCACGGAGGCAAAATCGGGAAACTTAACTATGCACTGTCGCTGTTCAACAATCGTACCGATGGCCCTACGGGAAGCCACAGCTTTGAAAATCTGTGGAATTTTTATGGCAAAGTGGGATATCGGTTCGGCGATAAGGTGGAACTGAACCTGGAGAACTTTTACACTTACGGGACTCGCTTTGTGACCCAGGCCGTTGATTATAAAGGGTTGGTATTGCCCGAAAGGCAATTGTCGGAAATTTGGGAGTATGACCCTATGCGCTACAATATTTTTACTGCCCGGCTAAAGGTGAACGAATCGGAATATGCCTCTACCGAATTGCAAGTGGGGTATATCCTCAACCGCATGGATCTGTACCCCGACGCATACGAATTTACGGTCGATCCAGTGACACATAAGGGTGTGGTGGGCGATTCGATTGTCCGTGCGCAAATGCTCAACGAACCCGACAGTATCCTGAGTCTGTCACTGTTCCAGGCCGTGTCGCCTTTCAAGGATAACGTGCTGAGGGTGGCAATGCTTTACGCCAGTTCGGCCAATTATGCCCATGGAAAATCGAAGAAGGCCATTTGCTCGGCCACACTCCTCGACCAGCAAACCATGGGTCGCATAGATGTGCACGCAGGGGTGAAACTGATCAGGGAATACTATAACTATTATGTGCCCAACCAGGGTTTTGGAGATGAAAACAGGGCGGTGCGGAACCAGTGGCAACCTATACTTTTTAATGTCAGCACGGGGGCATCGGTCCGTTTGGGCAATCGTTCCATATTTAATTATGTCCTCAATACAGGGGCCTTGCCTGTGGATAACACAGCGTTGCGTCGCCTAGACAACGGTACCACCGCCACGTTGAAACGTGAACGGCGTACCGGTACCGATTTGGGCTTTGAACATGCATTGCACGGCTGGGGAAAATTGGTTTTTACCCTTTTTGCCCTGTTCCAGAAAAATGCGTCGGAATACACCAATTACGCTTATTATGACGATGACGGATTGATACGTTATTATGAAAAGAACATTGATTTATCGACTTATGGAGCTGAACTTAATTACGACGGCTTTAGTTTGGCTTCCATGTGGTCATTCTTCGCCAATATGTCGTACAAATTTGCTTATCGTACCGATGAGTCGGATTACAAAAAATACACCAGGCAACCACCGTTCATTGCCAATGCAGGATTGACGTTTACCCATAAAAATATCGAGGTAAACGGGATGGGAAGATACGTGTCGTCGTACACAACCGATCGTTTTTTGAAATCGGAGGTATGGGTCGGCAACTATTTCAACGGCGATGTGACCGCGTTTTACCACTTGTCGCGTTTTCGTTCCGTACTGTTCGGGGCGGTTACCAACGTATTCGACGTGAGGTACAGCACTGTGTCTCCCATTTACCCCGATTTTGGGCGACAGTTCAGGATCGGGATCCGCATTGGATTGGGCGATGTGTCGGACATCGGCAATCCATGGCAGAGCCATCATGGGGCGCACTAAAATTGTGGATAATGGAAGCAACAATAGAGATCACCGACATGGATTGTCCCTGCTGCACTGCTAAAATAGAAGCGGTGTTGGGACAAATACCGGGCATAAGGGCCGTGGCCGATTACAACGGAAAAACCATCCGCGTGACGACTTACACCGAGCAGGATCGTTCATGCCTGATGCAGGTATTGGTGCTGGCTGGGTTCAACGTTAAAGCTGCCTGTCGCGCTTGCAGCACTTTTTGTCCGAATTAATGATGCATGGATGACGGTTGGAGTATTTCGTAAATCTCTCGCGGAAGCGCAAAGAAGAGGAACTAGGTCACAGAAGATTTTTCTCCACATGCTTTGTGCGTGTTGTCCTGACGTTTTCTGCGTGAACCAATTTTTTAAGTTGCAGGATGTTTTATCGCCAATATTTTGACAAAATCATGGAAACTGTATTCCGATCGATGGAAGTGCCTTTTTTGCAGCAAACATTGCGTTTGTTCGTTTTTCTGTGCATTTGGGCCACGGCTGCGGGACACGCTTCTGCCCGTACCATTACCGATATGGCAGGCCGTGTTGTCACCGTCCCCGATCAGATAAAGCGAGTGGTGCCGTACGACAACAAAACGAACGTGGTATTGTTCCCCGTGGCTGGCGACCTGATGGTGGCCAAGGCCCGTTCGCGCGAAAACCCCATGCTTCAATGTATTTCGTCCGAATTCCTTAATATCAGGGAAGTGGATACGAAGAATCACGAAGAGGTGTTGAAGCTGAAGCCCGATATTATTTTGGTAGCGGCTTTCACGTCGGGGATTGAAAACTTGTCGAATTACGCTTCTTTCTCTGTCAAGACGGGTATTCCCATGGTGTTTGTCGACCTGGATCTTATGCATCTTGATAAGAGCTTTGAGTTTTTGGGGACGCTGCTGGGGCGCGAAACGCAAGCGGTCATATGTGCCGATTTCATCCGGTCGATCTACCGTGAGGCGATGCAATATAAGAATAACAGCACCGTAAAAGGCAAAGTTTATGTGGCCAATGAAACCAGTGGTTTGCGTACGGTACCTGCGGGCAGCAACCATGCCCAGGTGCTCGATGTGATGGGCATCGGCAACGTGGCCTTGACAGGTGCCGATACCAAGGGGTTTGCCCACGTTTCCTTGGAGCAAGTGATGATGTGGAATCCTGACTACATCGTTTGTCTGGGTAAAAGCAATAACAGCCCTTACCGCCAAATCCTCAAATCGCCCATGTGGAAAAGCATCAATGCCGTGAAGCGGCAAAAGGTTTTCAACGTGCCATCCTCGCCTTATCTGTGGTTCGACATGCCGCCGTCAATCAATCGTTTGCTGGCATTGGTCTGGTTCTCCGAGCTTTTTTATCAGCAGCCCGCTGTTCAGACACAGCAGAAGGTTACCGAGTTTTACCGTATTTTTTACAAATACACGCTCACCGACAGCGATTACCGAAAACTTTTTGCCTGGCAATGAATACGATTCTTAGCCATATCATCTTTGGCAAACCTTCCGTTGCTGTCAATCGTGTTTTTCGTGTCGTTTGCTTATGCGTATTGGGGTATGTTGCGCAAGGACTTGCGGCGCAACGCATCAGCGGGCGGGTGGTGGATGCACAAAGCGGAGAGCCCATCCTGTTTTTGGTGGTGAGGGACGAGTCATCGTCGAAAACAGAGGTGACCGATGTCAATGGCACTTTTGTTTTACAGGCGGGTGTTGCCAAACGCGTTGATCTGGTGTTTAGCCACCTGAGCTATGAACGCATGCGCCTGTCGTTTGCAAAACCAATACGGGATACAGTGCTGACGGTGGTTTTGCAAAGCCTGAGCCGCGAACTGCAAGCCGTGCAGGTCACTGCGTCGCCCATCAGGCAGCTGCTTACCGAAAGCTATTCACAAACTAACATCGATCTGTGGGTCATGGAGGAGAAGATTGCCACTGCCCTCATTGATGTGCTGGAAGAGGTGCCCGGCATTACCAAGCGTTCCGAATACCATTCGCCCATTGCCTTGCGCGGTTTGGGGGGCAAGCGGCTGTTGGTCACTAAAAATGGGAACCGTCGTATGGGCAATTTTTCCTCCGGTTTTATGGGGCAGGGGGTCAACGTTTACGACTTGTCGAAAGTAGAGGTGGTGAAAGGGCCTGCATCGGTCAAATACGGACCGGGAGCCATTACGGGCATCATTAACATGGTGGGCAAGCCCCCGTTTGCCGAACCGGGCCTTCATGGCAAGGCCTCGGTGCAATACGGCACAAACAATCGCGAAAGGGCCGTAATGGCAGGCATTGGCCACACGGGCTTTGACCATGCCTTTGCCTTGTCGGGGCGATTGCGCGATGCCGACGATTACACGGCAGGCAAAAACGTGAAAATGCCAAACAGCTATTACCGCGACAAAGATTTGAACGCCAGTTACAGTTGGGAAGGTTATACGGGGTGGATGGTCACGGCTGAAAGCGAGATGCATTGGGGTGGCCCCTGGGGACGCCCGTTGGGCTTCAACGGCACCACCCAAATGCAGGTTTACAACACGGACGACCACATGTGGCATACGTCGGCCACGGCTGTTTACAGGCCCGTAGCCATGTTGAAGAAGTTTGAAGCGTCGTTATTTTATGACCGGGAAAAGCGTAACCAGTACAAAGATTCGTACGACGTGGGGTCCGGTCTGCTGTCGTACCGCGAACGGGTGGCCTATCGGAACCGTTACGGGGGATGGCGTACCATGGTGGTCGTATCGCCCCGAAACGGCACCGACTTGAGCATCGGGTCTGATGGCGTGCTTTTCCGCATCGATTCGCCCACGTTCTATACCGACTATTTTCTGTCGTCGTCTATTCGTAACAGGGTGGCCCAGGATGCGGGCATCGAACTTGCAGGTCTTTTTGCTGAATTGGACAAAGCTACGCCTGGTAACCTGTGGCGCTTTCGTGGTGGGTTGAGGGCCGACTATTCGCACATCCGCGAAGGCAATGTACATGATACGTTACTTGCCCACGGGCGCAACAGCCATATTTGGGCGTGGAACGGTACGATGGGGGCCGTCCGCCAGATATGTCACAACGTGTTTGCCTCGTGGCAGGTAGCCCGTTCGTGCCGTATGCCCGATGCGTCCGAAATGTTTGTGGCTTCCTCCAACGCCGATGGATTGGTGTACGGCAATCCCGATTTGGGACCCGAGCGCGGCCTTCACATCGACGCAGGTCTGAGAGGCAACATCGGGGTCGTTTACTTCGACTTGAGCCTGTTTGCCAATTTCCTGCACGATTTCATTTCACTTGAATACTGGACCAATTCGGGTAAAAAAGGTATTAACTATACCTATTCCAACATTGACCGGGCCCGTATTTACGGCGGTGAGTTTTCTGTCGGAGCCAGGATGGACGATGTGTGGCTTCCGTACCACACCTTGATGTACAATGGGTTTTACGTGGTAACCGTGGGCGATAAACTGACCGGTTCGCATGGTTGGTTCGGCCAGGGCGTCCCTTTACGCACCATTCCGCCTTTCAACACGTCACAAAGCATCACCAGCCGTTGGGCCGTCACGTCGGCGTTGGCGTTTTATGCAGGTGGTGATGTGCGGCTATATGCTCAACAGACCCGTATTGCCCCGTCGGGCGATGGAGGTTACGCGTCGCCATCCTATTGCCTTTTCGGAGCATCGGCCGGTACGGTTTACCGACGGCGCGGCACATCGGTGGACGTGAAAGTAAAGGCCGACAATTTAGCCGATAACCGTTACCGTCCTTTCGAATCGTTGTCCCATGCCATGGGGCGCAATTTCAAGGTAATGCTCACCGTCATGTTTTGATGTTACAATTACGACCAATAAAAGAGATAAACAGGTATGCAGAGCTTTTTTCGTAACCCCTTTACCGTATTTCCCTTTCTGTTGTTGGTATGCGCGGCTGTTGCCGTTGCATCGTTGTTTGTGGGCCGTTACCATGTGGCATGGGCCGATTTCTACGGACTACTGGCTTCCGTGTTTGACCCATCGGCCGATATCCCCCCACAAACACAGACGGTCGTCGTCAACATCCGGTTACCTCGCATCCTGGCTGCTTTTCTGGTGGGAGGCACGTTGTCGCTCACGGGTGCGGCCTATCAGGGCATGTTCCGTAATCCCATGGTGTCGCCGTCCATTTTAGGGGTGTCGGCCGGGGCGGGCTTCGGCGCAGCATTGGCCATCTTACTGGCGTTGGGAGCATTTTGGGTCCAGACCTTTGCGTTTGTGTTTGGCATTACGGCCGTGGTCACCGTATATCTCATAGGGCTGGCCACGGGCGAGAAGTACAACAAATCGCTGACTCTCATCCTCTCGGGCATGGTGGTCTCTACGGTCTTTACCGCGTTGGTATCGATGCTGAAGTACGTGGCCGACCCTTACGATGCGTTGCCATCCATCGTTTACTGGTTGATGGGCGGGTTGTCGCAAATCGAGATGGCCGATTTGGGCTATGTATCGATCATTGCCATGGTAGGATTGACGGTGTTGACACTGTCGGGCTGGAAATTGGATATTTTATCGTTTGGAGATGAAGAGGCCAAAACCATGGGAATCCATGTGGACAGGCTACGCATTCTGGTCATTGGCACGGCCACGCTCATGACTGCGGCTGCCGTTAGCATCAGTGGTATCATCGGGTGGGTAGGGTTATTGGTGCCGCACATTGTGCGCATGGTGGTAGGTCCGTCCAACCGTATGTTGCTGCCTGCTTCGTTTCTGACGGGCGGGGCGTTCCTGATGGTTGTGGACGATTTTTCGCGCAGCATCACCAGTCTGGAGATTCCGCTCGGTATTACCACATCTCTGATCGGCGCTCCCTTTTTTATTTTTATGATGATGAAAACCAGTAAAAAACTAAACCAATGATTCGGACCGAAAAATTGAGCTGCGGATACGGTAGCCGTGCCGTGCTTACCAACATCAGCCTCTGTTTCGGGCAAGGCCAGCTTACCTGCCTGATGGGGCGCAACGGCGTAGGCAAAACCACGCTGTTCAAAACCGTTTTGGGACTGTTGAAGCCTTTGGGCGGCCAGGTATACATCAACGGGAAACGGTTACACGGCTACAGTCCCCTGCAGTTGGCCAAACAGGTGAGTTACGTGCCTCAGGCACACGGCAATCCGTTTCCGTTTACGGCGACTGAAGTGGTAATGATGGGGCAGTACGCTCATTCGCAGAGTTTCTGGCAGGGCTCTTCGCCGCATGGACGCCGCAATGCCATTGAATGTCTGGAGGGTTTGGGCGTGGGGCATTTGGCCGATAAATTGTTTTCGAAAATCAGTGGTGGTGAAAAACAGATGGTACTCATTGCCAGAGCCATGGCGCAAAAGCCGCAGTTCATCGCCATGGACGAACCTACCTCCAACTTAGACATGGGCAACCAACACAAGGTGATGCAAACAGCACGCTTGTTGGTGACGCAAGGTTACGGTGTCATTATCAATACGCACCAGCCCGACCATGCGGCCAATTATGCCGATCAGGTAGTACTGCTCAACAACGGGGGAATGGCCGCATGTGGTGCTCCCCAAGATGTGATGCGGTCGGATGTCATCTCAGAAATATACAATACCAAAGTGGAAATGTTGACGGCACGCACCTCATGCGGAAAAATCCGTAGTGTGTGCGTAGCCATCTAAACTGTTTTTTCTTATTATTAAACCTCATACACTGTTATATATGGAACCAATTATCATGCATCCCATCGGCACCATCCGTACGCCGCACACACAAATCAACAACATGCCTATCCAGCCCGTTGCGGCCGAAGGTATCGAAGGATACATCGAACTGTTTCCCGAATACGTGGACGGGTTGAAAGATATCGAAGGCTTTTCGCACGTGACGTTGTTGTACCATTTCCACAAAATAGATGGTTATGAATTGCAGGTTATCCCTTTTATGGACACCGAAAAACGTGGCATCTTTGCCTGCAAGGCGCCTAAACGGCCCAATGCCATTGGCATGTCTACCGTGAAATTGAAAGGGGTCGAAGGCAACATCGTGCGCATCGAACAGGTGGACATGCTCGACGGTACGCCTTTGTTGGATATTAAACCGTTTTATCCCCGGTATGATAACCGTGGAGATGTGACCATCGGTTGGCTCGAAAAGAACAAAGACCTGCCGTTGGAGAAATTGAGGTCCGATACCCGGTTTGCCAATTGAGCGTTTGGACAACAAATATGTAGGAAACCGTGCGGCCTGAAAATAGATGTTCTTTTCTATCAGTGGTCAACGGCTTTGGGCGAGATATTTGTGAGAGTTTTTAGGTCTTGCCTTCACTCAAAAAAATAGTGATCATGCTAACAGGAGAAGAAACCCTAAAGTATATAGCCGACAACCATCCACAATTGCTCGGCGAATTTGCCGGATTGGGACTGGGCGGCTATTTCTTACCCGATACCCTTAGTGTAGCGGGACGTTTCACCCGGTTGTCGTCAGTGTGTGCGTCGAATCATATTGATGTGCCGCAATTGGTTGCTCGTCTCAACAGCTTGTTGGAACAGGAGAGAGGGGCGAAGAACAATCTGTCGGCCACGCTTGGGCACATGCACCTAACGGCCATGTTGCCATGCGGCCTTCGCAATCCATACAAGGAAAAACTGGAGGAACATTTACAAGCCAATGCCGATTTGTACAAAGGCCTCAACTACATGGCCGAAGGCAATCTGAACCACGAGCAATCGTATTACCCGTTGCTCGATCAGATTGACAATCCTGACAATTTGCCCGACATAATGATCGCGTCGGATATTAATAACTGCTTCCATACACATTTTGTCAGCAGGTTTGTCAACAAGGGAGTCTTTGCCGAATACATGCCTTTCGAGCCTAACAAGTATTTGTCAGATGCCGGATTTAACGATCCGTTGAAACGTTATACCATGCTCACGGCCAATTTGTTGGTGGTGGTCGTCGACAGGGAGAAATTGGGCGATCGCCCTATGCCGCGCACATGGGCTGATATTCTGTCGCCCATTTTTGTTAACGATATTGTGATGCGCGGTGAAGACAATTTTTTTTGCAATGCCGTAATGTTACCGTTGTACAAGGACTTTGGTATGGAAGCAATCAAAGCCATGGCCGGCAACGTAAAGTCAGGCAGACATCCTGCCGAAATGGTAAAGTTGGCAGGCGCAGAGAAACCCGAAGCGGCCACCATTTATATCATGCCCTATTTCTTTGCGAAGAAGATACAAAGCGGACGTGTCGATATTGTATGGCCTGCCGATGGGGCCATTGCCAGCCCTGTCTTTTTGCTGGTTAAGGCCGACCGGATAGAGCGTCACAAACCATTGCTCGATTATCTTTTATCGACCGATATGGCGCAGATGTTGGTGAAAAGGCATTTTCCCTCTATCAACCCGCAGGTGGGCAACGACACATTGCCGGGCAGTGTAAAGTGGCTGGGCTGGGATTTTTTGGCCAAAAATGACATTGCCGTATTGAAAGAACAAATCCGGACCCGTTTCATGGAAGTATGGATGAAAGGACGGATTGAAACCAAGCCTGTTGCGCCATGAGCGGTTTGAAACTTATTACAGTGGCAGGGCCGCCCTCGTCGGGAAAAACATCGGTCATTATCCGTGCGCTCGAAAGTATGGTAGGGATGAAACAATGTTGCGGCGTGGTGAAGTTTGACTGCCTCAGTTCGCTGGATGCCGAACAATATGCCCGGTACGGCATTAGCGCCAACACGGGCATCGCAGGCAACCTTTGTCCCGACCATTACTTCGTCTCCAACATTGAGGAGTGTTTGCAATGGGCAAGGGAACGCGATTTCTCAACCCTTGTCACCGAAAGTGCGGGCCTGTGCAACCGTTGTGCACCACACCTGAAGGAGATGCTGGCTGTGTGCGTGCTGGACAATCTCAGTGGTATTAATACGCCATTGAAAACAGGACCGATGCTCAAGTTGGCCGACGTGGCGGTGGTGACCAAAAGTGATTTGGTGTCACAAGCCGAACGTGAAGTGTTTCGTTTCAAAATACAACAGGTTAATCCACGGTTGAACGTACTGTTTGTCAACGGTATCACGGGACAGGGGGCCGATAGGCTGGCCAGGTTGTTCATGCAGGCAGTGGAGGTAGATAGTGCAGAGCACCTCAAGCTCAGGTTTTCCATGCCGTCGGCCTTGTGCTCATATTGTTTGGGAGAAACACGTGTAGGGGAAGATTTTCAAATAGGGCTAAACCGCAAAATAAAGTTTTGATGGAGACTGACAAGCCGTTTTTGCATCGCCATATCAGCCTGTTGGTTGCAGAAAAGCCCATGATCGCTGACTTTTTCGGGGCCTTTGGCATCAATCCGGAGCAGCAGGACAGAGGATTCCGTGAATTGGTTGATGGCCTGTTGCCCCTATTCTGGGAAACGCACCATATCTCGAAAGAGGAGCTAACGGACTCCTTTATCCATTTCATGGAGGCCATTGATAATGCCTCACAATTGGTTGCCATCCAAAGGCTCGATGTATTGGCGGGCGTCGACAAAAGTGGTAAGCCCGAAGGATGCGGCCTTACTATTTTTCCGGGCGAGGTCATTTGCATCGTGGGGCCTACGGGGTCGGGGAAAAGCCGTTTACTGGCCGATATTGAATGGCTGGCCAATGCAGATACGCCCACCAGGCGGGTGGTACAAATCAACCAGTCGTTGCCGTCGGAGGAATTACTGAACCGTTTTGGCGGCAAACTGATAGCTCAGATTACCCAGAACATGAATTTCGTGCTCGACATGGATGTACAGAATTTTCTGTTGATGCACGCGCAGAGCCGCTTTGTCGACAATGCAGATGCCATGGTCCAAGAAGTAATTGGATTGGCCAATGAGTTGTCCGGAGAACAGTTCGATGCACAAACACCCGTAACCTTTTTGAGCGGCGGACAATCGCGGGCACTCATGATTGCCGATGTAGCCTGTATTGGACAAGCGCCCATCGTGCTTATCGATGAAATAGAGAATGCCGGTGTGGACAAGAAAAAAGCGTTGGAGCTGTTGGTACAGCGTGATAAGATTGTGCTGATGGCCACGCATGACCCATTGCTCATTCTCAACGCCCATAAGCGAGTGGTCATCCAAAACGGTGGCATGCAAAAATGTATCACCACCAACGACGACGAAAAGCGGTTGCATGACGAACTGGAACAGATGGACCATACCATACAGCGGATGCGGCAGTTTTTTAGATCGGGCAACGAATATACTGCTGCATATGGCTTTGGGGAGGGGGACTAGACCTTCGGTTTTGGAAATAAAAAATGCGGATAACCATTGAATGAACTGGCATTATCCGCATCTTGGGGTATTGTTTGGTGGAGCTGGAGGGAATTGAACCCTCGTCCAAACAAGTAAGCCATATGCTTTCTACATGTTTATTCTGCTATTGGTTTTCGAAGATGGTCTGGGAACAGACACCCGAACCATCCCTTATCCTTTTTATTTCATTCGGCGCCCAAGGCACTCGCCAAACTATTCCCGATTTATCCGCATCTCACTATCGGGCCGCTTCAGGACGTTAGCACCCGGGAGATGTCTCGTCCCCGCACCTAGTGCAGGAATAAAGCCGATCTACTGTGATTCGATCAAGCAGCAAGAGCGTAGTTATTCTCGCCAGTTAATTGTTCGAGTCTGGGATTCACGAGCCACATACTCAATGCTCGACATGCTTACATACCACTTTACCTCGCTGTCAAATCCAGGTCAGCCCCATGGAATGCGAAACAAAGATAGTGCAAAAGTGTGAAGCGCAAAAATGGTTTGTTCTTAATTTTTTGAGGTCGGGTTAAAGGTATGATTGCTTTTTCGACCAAGACCGGGACTTTATGGACAGATAGTCCAACAACTTATTTCCGTTTAGGCATCCAATGCCCTCTCTATCCCCATCTCTAAGCCAGTCAATTCGGCCAATCCTTTCAAACGACCAATGAGAGGGTAGCCGGGGTTCGCGTTACGGTTCCAATCGTCAAGTAGTTTAATGCCATGATCAGGTCGTACCGGCATGCGCACGTCCTTGCGTCCTTCGCGGATACGGCGTCGTTGTTCTTCCAGAAGGGCTTTCATCACGGCATACATGTCTACACAACCGTGGATGTGCCCGTACTCGTGAAAACAACCATTGGGAAGGAGTACATTATTCCGCAGATGTAAAAAATGGATACGGTGGCCCACCGATTTGATGATGCTAAGTAAATAATCATTGCTTCGTACTGACAGTGAACCGGTGCAGAACGTGATACCGTTCGATACCGAATCGTACTGTTGCACGATCCATTCCAAGTCTTCTTTGGTACTGACAATGCGCGGTAGCCCCAATACGGGGAATGGAGGGTCATCCGGATGGATGCAAAGGTTAATGCCGCTTTCGTAAGCCACCGGAACTACATCGTGCAAAAAGTCGCTCAAATGCTGACGTAGTTTTTCTTGGTCTATATTTTTATACGTGCCGATATATTTGAGGAAAGCTCCTTTATAATCAGGTGTTGAACCATCAACCACTCCATCAATAAAACCCTGCGTGGTAATGATAATGTTGTAGGCTAACTGTTCTGCCTCATCGTCGGTCATCGCGGCACGTCTTTGTCTGGCCATCTCTACAATGTCGGCAGGGTAATCGTTCTCAGCCCCGGGGCGTCTGAGGATAAATGCGTCGAAAGCCACAAACGTGGCAAAATCGAAATACATCACCTCACCGCCCGACGGTAATTTATAATGCAAATCAGTACGTACCCAGTCAAGCACGGGCATAAAATTGTAACACACCGTATCGATACCGCATTTGCCGAGGTTACGTAACGATTGCTTATAGTTCTCGATCAACAGTGGCCTGTCTGCCGATTTTATTTTAATGCCTTCGGATACAGGAAGGCTTTCAACCACGCTCCAACGCATGCCATGAGTTTCAATGGCCGATTTTACTTTCATGATTTCTTCCACGGGCCATACTTCGCCGTTAGGAACGTGGTGCAGGGCAGTCACAACACCCTCAATGCCCATTTGTTTTAAGTCGGATAACGTGACGGAATCCTTGGACCCGAACCAACGCCATGTTTTTTCTAATGCCATAATGAAAAGCCGATGATTTATAGCTTTTAGCCGTAATGTAAATAAGTGTCTAAGCGTAAAGGTACAAAAAGTGTAAAAGAAGAATTGTTCTGGATTCAGGAAGGTCTTCACAAACAACTAAAAACAAACTGCTTCTGCCTGTTTATTCAAGACGTTGTCCTGAGCAAAGGCCAATAGCTTATTTTACACCCCGCTAAACGAACTAAACCCGCCGTCTACGGGAATGATGGTGCCGGTAATAAAACTGGCCGCATCACTGCAAAGAAACTGAACAATGCCGTTGAGTTCGCTGATGTCGCCAAAACGTTTCATGGGAGTACGGGCCAATACTTTTTTGCTTCGTTCTGTGTAGCTGCCATCGGGGTTAATGAGCACGGCACGGTTCTGGTCGCCAATGAAAAAACCGGGTGCAATGGCATTTACACGGACCTTTTCGCTGAATTTCAATGCCATTTCCATGGCCATCCATTGGGTGAAAATATTGATGCCCGTTTTAGCTACCGAATATCCTAGCACTCGTGTAATGGCCGAGTAAGTGGCCATTGACGAAATATTGATAATGCTTCCTCTCCCTGTTTTGGCCATTGCCTCGCCAAAAACCAAGCTTGGGTATACGGTACCGTTCATATTCAGGTCGTTTACCTTGCGGAAATCTTCCCATTTCATGTCGAACACGGTTTGGTCTTCGGAGAGCGTGGCACCGGGCATGTTGCCACCTGCTGCGTTTACCAAAATGTCAATACGTCCGTATTTTTCCATAATTCGGGTCCGTACGTTTTTCAGGCTTTCTTCGTCGAGTACATTGCAAACCATACCTTCAACTTCGCCCAACGATTTCATCTCGTCGATGCGTGTGGTCAGCACTTCTTCACGAATGTCAAGGATGACCACCTTTACGCCTGCTTGTAACAAGCTCTTGGAAATGCTACTCCCCAAAACTCCGCCACCGCCAGTTACAATGGCCACCTGTCCGCTAATGTCAAAAAGGTTTGATGTCATGATTATCTAAAATTAGATATTGTATTACGATGTATTATGCACCAAAAATTTGGTGCCGTTAACAATTGGACTACATAGATTCTTAAACACGACAAATTTAATTCTCGTCCTAAGCTCAATCAAGCATTATTTTTGCCATGCCATGTGTTATTTTTGCTATCTTGCAAAAAGATCTCTGTCATGCCCATGTTCCAGAAACAATCCATTCTCCACGAAAATGTCGTATTGGAAGGAGACAGCCCCATCAGGATTAAACTGAACAAGATTCCGCATTTCACGTTTCCGTGGCATTTCCATAGCGAATATGAAATCATATACATTGTGGAAGGCTACGGCATAAGGCATGTGGGAGAGAGCTGTGAAAATTTTGGCCCGGGCGATTTGGTGATGATGGGTAGCCATTTACCCCATTACTGGCGAAGCGATGATGTATTTCATCAATCTAACAGCAACAAGCTGATGAACTATTACGTGCTGCAGTTTCAAAGCTCGTTTCTTTCCGACGCTCTTGAAAAGTATCCTGAGCTGTCGTCCATCCGCCAGTTGTTGAAACAATCGGACAATGGCCTTAAATTCTTGCCGCCTTTTAATAGTTTGTTTGGTCAGAAGATTGCTGAAATGCACGAACAGACTGGTTTTGTAAAGTTCATCAATCTTTTGTGGCTGCTGGATCAAATGGCCCAATGCAAAGAGATCAAGACTCTATCACCGACCAACGTGCGTATTGAACCATTGCCGCAGATGGGCGAGCGTCTCAACAAGTTGCTGGCGCATATTAACCGTAATTATCAAAATAAACTTACCCTCAACGAAATTGCCAATTGGTATGGGATGAATACTTCTGCGTTTGCGCGTTATTTCAAACAAAAAACCGGGAAAACATTCGTCAGTTACGTGAACGATCTTCGCATTGCGTTTGCCTGCAAGCTGATGCAGGGCGGTAATCTTAACATATCACAGGTTTGTTTTGAATGTGGCTTCAACAACATTTCCAATTTCAACCGCTGCTTCAAACAACTGATGAATCAAACCCCATCGGCATACATTGCGGGATTTAAATAGCCCGGTTAAACCCCGAAGGTTTTGAAAACCTTCGGGGTTTAATATATATTTGCAAAAAAATTTGAAAAACATACTATGGGACGCGCGTTTGAATATCGAAAAGCCCGAAAGCTGAAGCGTTGGGGGAACATGGCCAAAACATTTACAAAGATTGGCCGCGAAATTGTCATTGCAGTAAAAGAAGCCGGCCCCGACCCGCATTCCAACTCACGTCTTAGGGTGCTGATGCAAAATGCCAAAGCGGCCAACATGCCCAAGGAAAATGTGGAAAGGGCCATTAAAAAAGCGACATCGAAGGACGTTGAAAATTACTCCGAAGTGGTTTACGAAGGATATGGTCCGTTTGGTATTGCCATTATGGTAGAGACCGCTACCGATAACCCGACCCGTACCGTGGCTAACGTGCGTAGTTATTTTAACAAGTTTGGCGGTTCGTTGGGAACATCGGGCAGTGTAGATTATATGTTTGAGCATAAATGCATGTTCAAAACCAAAATGAAAAACGGCATCGACCTTGAGGAACTTGAACTGGAACTGATCGATTTTGGTGTTCAGGAAGTGTTTGCCGAAGAGGGAGAGGTGGTTATTTACGGTGGTTTCGAATCGTTTGGCCCACTCCAGAAATACCTCGAAGAGAATGGATTTGAGATCGTGAACGCTGAATTTGAGCGTATACCTGGCGATACCAAAGAACTTAATGCCGAACAGATTGAAAAAATAGAAAAGCTACTCGAAAGGTTTGAGGAAGACGATGACGTTACCAATGTGTACCATAATATGAAAATTGATTGATAATAAGATAATTATAACAAAAAAGGCAACCATTCGGTTGCCTTTTTTGTTGGCAGAATGGGCAAACCTTTGATCTTCTTTTTTGTTTTTATCTGAAAGATAATCATATAAGTATCAGATATACCTATCCCATCACACCATGAAGAAGTACATGTTTTTTCTATTGCCCGTGGCCGCAATGCTGGCTATAGGTTTCATTTGGCTTTCACAAGTCAGCCAGCAAAAAAAGCAAGTTTCGGCCCGCGAAAACTTTGAACGCTATTGTTCCGGATGCCACGGAATGAACATGGAACGTTTTGCTGGAAAAACTTATGCAGGCGTCGGTACCGACTACTTGTCATATGCCATTAAAGAAGGATTGCCGATGGTTGGGATGCCTTCGTTTACCAATACGTTTACCGGACAAGAGATAAAAGAATTGTCGGAATACATGCTTACCGGCATTAAAAAACGCCCTAAGGAGAATACCAACGCATCGTTTCCCGAAGCAGTGAAAAGCCAACGTCTCAATTTTAGGGTAGATACCGTGGCCACAGGCCTGGATGTGCCTTGGGGGATTGCATTCCTGCCGGATGGCGACATGCTGGTAACTGAACGGAGCGGCCAACTTTTCCGGTTCCGTAACGGTAAACTGGCTGGCATTGTGGAAAACGTACCTGCAGTATTCAATCGCGGGCAAGGTGGGCTATCTGACATAATCCTCCATCCCCAATATGACAAAAACGGTTGGATATACCTTGCGTACGCCCAACCATCGGAGTCGGGGAATATGGGGAATACGGCCGTTATGCGTGTCAGGCTGAAAAATGATAAATTGATAGACCATCAAATGATTTTTAAAGCTGAGCCTGATTCCGACAGGGGGTATCACTTTGGCGCCCGTATGGTTTTCGATGATAAAGGATACCTGTACGTCACGGTGGGTGATCGGGGCAATCAATCCGATGCTCAGTCGTTAGATAGTTATAGCGGCAAAGTGCACCGCTTATTCGATGACGGACGCATTCCCGAGGACAATCCCTTCGTGGGCGACAGGAAGGCCATTCCTTCAATCTTTACATATGGCCATCGTAATCCGCAAGGTATTGCCATACATCCAGTCACACGAGAGATTTGGGCCAATGAGCACGGTCCTAAAGGAGGGGATGAAATAAACATTATCCAAAGAGGAAAAAATTACGGGTGGCCCGAGATTACATATGGTATCAATTACAATGGGACACAAATCACGCCCTACACATCAAAATCAGGTATGGAACAACCGATCCATCAATGGACGCCATCGATTGCGCCAAGTAGTTTGGCTTTTGTGACGGGCGACAAATACCCCGAATGGCAAGGCGATGTTATGAGTGGCTCATTGAGTTTTAGATATCTGGAACGTGACCGTATCGAGGGAACAAAATTGACGGAGAGTGAAAAACTAATTGAAAATGCGGGCCGCGTACGGCATGTAACAATGGGCCCCGACGGGTATATTTATGTGGCCATTGAGCAGCCCGGTGTGGTAATAAAGCTTGTGCCACTGAGATGACGTATATAGAACCAATCCTCCTGCGTGTGGATTGGTTATTTTTCTTTTCCACATTGAAAAGATATTCATTGGGCTTTTGCAATGTGGTGGAAATTTCATCTGACATTAATGAGTATCTGCAACTGTCTATTTTGCAAAGTGTTTACAAGCCTGATCGTTTTTACGGTAAGCCTCGCCACCGCGTCCGCATTAAAAAACCATCCGGCATATTTCTATTTCGTTGGGGATACACTAAAGGATTCGTCGATTATTGTGGGGCCCACATTGCCCGACGTGCTCATCCCGGCTTTGCGATCAGGCCATCGTCTGTTGGGAGCCACAGGTTCGGCGTTTTGCTGGATGCGGGAGAATTGTTGTCGTCACTCCCCACCTCACTTGCCGTATTGGCAAACCAAGTGTCCGGCATATCGTACCAAAGCGGAACCGCCAACACACAAAGGTTCATCATCCGTGGTATCGGAAGCCGTACGCCTTACGGATCGAATCGGATAAAAGCCTATTTTGGCCCGATTCCCTTGTCTGCGGCTGATGGTTCCACTTCGTTCGAAGATATTGATGTTTCAGCCATTGGCCGCATAGAGGTGGTGAAAGGGCCTTCTTCTGCCATTTATGGTGCGGGGTTGGGAGGTGCAATTGTGCTGGTTCCCGAGCTGCCATCCCAAACAGGGCAGTCTGTTTCCGTACGAAGCCTTTGGGGGGATTTTGGGTTGCACAAACTTGGCGCAACTGCAAGCATGCATAACCAAAACCATCAATTTTCTTTGGCTTTTAACCATACAGACTGGGATGGCTACCGTGCCAATAATCATCTGGACCAGCAGAATATTACCGGCATATGGCAACATAATACAGATAAATCGGCCATTACAGCCATTGTTGTTGCCAATGCCATGCAGGCCGGGATACCCAGCTCTCTGAACCTTGAACAATATAAACAAGATCCGGCGCAAGCGGCCCCAAACTGGTTGTCGGCAAAAGGCTTTGAAAAAAAACAAAGTTTGTTGGGTGGGGTGTCCAATAACCTCGCCATTAATCCCAAACTAAAGAATACTGTCACTATCTATGGCAGTGTACGCAACGGTTACGAACATCGGCCGTTCAATGTACTTGACGACGAAAGCTTTCAGATCGGTGCCAAAGATCAATTAAGCTGGCTCGGGCCGAATGGAACTATTAACATATCGGCCGAGCATTATTCGGATAAATACTATGCCATATATTTCGAAACCCTGTCGGCCCAAAAAGGAACACGAATCAACCAGCTCAGCCAATGGCGGTACCAAACAAACCTTGCGGCGTGGCTGCTTTTATCTCCTATGGGTAAGTTACATGCTTCGCTGGGCGTCAACTTAAATATGGCTAGTTATCGTTTTAAGGACGAATTTGACGACGAGGCAAATACCAATGGCCATATTGCTTATCAACCCATTATATCGCCAAGGGCAGGCATTGATTACCATCCGGCAAAGCAGTGGAATCTGTATGCATCGGCAGGGCAGGGTTTTTCGCACCCCACTGCCGAAGAGGCGCTGATGGCTGACGGGACTCCCAATCCACGCCTTAATCCGGAGACTGGTTGGACGGCCGAAATGGGTGTACGCTTCGGTACGTTAGACCAACGGTTTTGGATGGAAATTACATCGTATCGGATTTGGCTCCGTAACCTATTGGTAACAAAACGTCTGGATGAGGCCACTTTTTACGGCATCAACGCAGGAAAAACAGACCATTGGGGTATAGAAACAAACGGAAACTATATTTTTCCGATGCTTTACCGTGGCCAGCTTAAAATGGTTTGGAGCTTTTGGTCCTCAATCAATAAATTCAAACGATTTGTGGATGATGATGCAGACTACACAGGCAACCATTTACCCGGAATTCCCGGATTTACGGCGTACATAGGGCTAAATGCCAATATGGGGAACAGTTGGAAATTAGTTGTTGATGTTTCCGGATGGGGCAAACAGTGGTTCAATGACGCCAATTCCGTACATGCGAACCAATGGATAACGGCCAACACCAAAGTGTGCAAGCAAGTTGGATTAAAACGGATGAGTATTACGCTCCATCTTGGTGTGCAAAACATCTTCGATCAGAAATATGCATCAATGATCCTTGTGAATGCCCCTTCGTTCAGTGGTAGTTTGCCAAGGTATTACTATCCCGCCATGCCGCGGTATGCGAGCGGTGGGCTGATGGTGTCATTGCGCTAAGTTCATTCCACTTTCGTTTATCGAATCGGTATACCGATTCGAGTATCCCTTTGCGGGTACGGTTTTTCAAAAATGAGAACCCCAGTTTCAACGCCAACAAGATGGATGCTTTGTTATCGGGATGCGTGACCACACGAAGTTTGTAGGCCTCAATGTCCGACAAACTCTGCACAAACATCCGTACCGATCGAATAGCCAATCCTTTTCCATGATAGGCCGGATTAAAATGATATCCCAAGTAGGTATATTTTCTTTTTTTATCGATGGTAATAATACCTACCATTTTATTAGAAGGCAAAATGGATACGGCCAATTCCAGAAATGAACTTTGCGGGGTGTATTTTTCGATCCTGGCCATGTCGGTAACCAGTTCTTCACGCGTGATCGGCGTAAAATCATCATATCTGGCCACATCGGGATGGCTAAAGATCTCAAAATAACTTTCGGCATCGCCAGGTTCGATGGGGCGAACGGTAATTTCATCCAAATGTAACATCATGCAAACTATCACACGTCGAAAATAGGGATATTTATTACAGGAAAAGCGTACATGGGTGCAAATATACACTGGCCATTCCATATATTTCGTCCACCTCCAAACAACATAAGGTGTCTTTATTAGGGAATTTGTTCGGATTTGATTAACTTGTACGGCTTCAACCAAAAAAACTGACACACAATGAAACTGCTGCAACTGTTAAAACGGGTATACCAGGTGGATGCTTTTACGACGTTGCCTTTTAAAGGGAATCCTGCGGGAGTGGTTGTTCTGGATGACCTAAGCGACGTCGGTTTCATGCAGAAAATGGCCGCTGAAATGAATTTGTCCGAAACAGCATTTCTGTCCGACAATAACGGGGAATTCCACATTCGGTTCTTTACCCCTTATTCTGAAATACCGTTGTGCGGCCATGCCACTCTTGCCTCGGCCCATGTGCTTTACGAGAATAAGATCGCAGGGGCGGATGAACCAATCGTGTTTAAAAGTACAAAGCACCAATTGGCTATCCACTATGGCAAAAATGGCATTCACATGCAGTTTCCGACGTATAAAACCCAATCCGTGGATACCAAAAAAGAATTTTGCGACATTACAGGACTTAACGAACCCACGCACCTTTACAAGACCGAACACGGTTGGTTCATGGCCCATTACGCCGATGTGGTAGATGTGAAAAGAGCACACCCCCATCTTCAGCATATGAAACATAGTGACTTTGGCCATTTGATCATTACAGCCAAAGGCTCTAAGAACGAGGACTGTGACTACATTCTAAGATGCTTTGTTCCCGCGTTGGGCATTGATGAAGATCCTGTGACCGGATCGGCCCAATGTGTGCTGGCCCCTTATTGGGCCGGGCATCTGCATAAAACCGACATGGTGGCTTACCAGGCTTCGTCCCGTGGCGGATTGATGCATGTGAAAATAATTGATGACGGAAGGATAGAGATATCGGGCAAAGCTGTCACGATATTTGAAGGAAACCTAAAGGTTTAGTTTCTGGAAATTGACGGTTTGATTTTTGCGGTTTTTGAAGTGTTTTTCCGCACGGGTGTGGATGGAATGTACATTTCATAAACGGCCATAAGGACTAGGTATCGGATAAATTATCAGATGGGATCGGGCTTAAATGGACCGGTTCCATTTTTTTTCTGTAAAATTTTGGAGAAGTTGTGCGGAATGTATTACTTTGCAATACAAAGTTCTTTTTGATATGAAAAACCAAACTTCTCCTGTCGACGATTTAAAGCACATCCGGCAAATGATGGAAGAATCATCCAAATTCCTTTCATTAAGTGGGTTGTCGGGTATTGCAGTTGGTTGTTTTGCGCTCTTGGGTTCGGCTGTTGCTTATTTTCTCATTTTGGAACAAGGTACCATACGTTACGATGAATTTTTACGTGTCGTACAAGGTGGATGGTTTAACCACTTCAGGTTGTATATGATCCTTGATGCCTTGTTTGTACTAACAGGAGCCCTGGTTTCGGCATGGTATATCACCTATCGGCAAGGAAAGCATAAAGGGCAAAAGTTTTGGACGCCATCGGCAAAAAAGCTGGTGGGCAGTCTTTCATCGGTTTTGGTGACCGGAGGGCTATTTTGTATCATCTTATTGTTACAGGGCTACGGAAAATTATTGGCCTCATCCATGTTGATATTTTACGGCCTAGCATTGCTTAATGCAGCCAAATATTCGAAACACGACATCCGATCGTTGGCATACGCTCAAGTGGTATTGGGGCTGTTAGGGGCTGTTTTGCTCGATTACGGGTTGTTTATTTGGACAATAGGTTTTGGCATGGTACATATTATTTATGGCACAGTGATGTACTTTAAGTACGACAGGCGGTAAACACATTGTCTTTTTCCGAATTTAAGACAACGACTATCATGAGAACCATTATCCAAGGTTTGAACAAATATTTCGACAACCGTGTGCGGTTAGGCATCATGAGTGCGCTCATGGTGAACGATAGTGTGGAATTCAATGCATTGAAAGAACTATTGGGCGTAACGGATGGCAATTTGGCCAGCCACCTTAAAGCCTTGGAAAAAGCCGGTTTGGTATCGGTGCAAAAGCAATTTGTAGGACGTAAGCCAAATACCACTTATCAGATTACCCAGGAAGGGCGTGCCAGGTTTGCCGAACATATCAACGCGCTGGAAATACTTATCAGAAATAGCGAACAATAGACCTGCTTATATTTTTTTATCTAAAAACTTTGTAATTCAAAGTACTTTAAAAAAACATTATCATGGAAGCTTATCAATCGAACAAAACCAATTGGGCTAGCAGCCTTACGTTTAAAATGGCCGTGGTTGCCATTATGGCCCTTCTGTTGCTCATCCCTTTGGGAATGATCAATAATATTATCCGGGAACGTGAAGAAACGGCACGTGAGGTTGAAAATCTCGTCGCCGGTCAATGGGGCGATGCGCAAACCGTTGTGGGGCCAATCCTGAACATCCCGGTCGAACGGACCAAGACCGATAAGGATGGCAATTCCTACATTGAGCGAGATTGGTTGTACGTGATGCCCAACGTGCTGGATGTGCAATCGCAGATCAAACCTGAAATCCGTTACAAAGGTATCTATAAAACAGCTGTTTATAATTCATCGGTGCGTTTGGATGGGATGTTTGTGATGCCTTTTGCCCCTGAAGAAATTGACGGGCAAATACAATGGAATAAGGCGTATGTGACGATCGGTATTTCGGATAACCGCGGCATACGTGGCGACGTAAAATTAAACTGGAACGGACAATTGCTTTCTTGCCAAGCCGGTACGGTATCGAAAGAAATCGTCAAATCGGGTTTTAGTGCCAAAACACCATTGCCAAGTAACGGTTTTTCGACCGAGATTCCTTTTTCCGTCCAATTTGATTTAAGTGGCTCCAAAAGCTTTTCAGTGCTTCCGTTGGGCCAAAACAGCCACATCCGGTTAAATTCGCCATGGAAAGATCCCAATTTTATAGGTTCGTTGCTCCCGCAAGAACGAACCGTTGGCAGTGAGGGCTTCGATGCCAGCTGGAACCTGACCCATTTGAACCGGAATTTTCCCCAATACTGGACCAACAAGCAATTTGATGTGTGGGAACATTCGCTTGGTGTGGAATTATTTCTTCCCGTTAACCATTATCAGAAATCATTACGATCGGCAAAATATGGTATTCTTTTCATTTCGCTTACTCTCTTGGTGTTCGTATTTATCGAACTTACTAAGAACAAGAAAGTCCACCTTTTCCAGTATTTGCTGGTGGGGCTGGCGTTGGTCCTGTTTTTTTCTGTGCTCACGGCATTAAGCGAACACATTGGCTTCAATTGGGCATATGGGGTCGCCTCGGTCGTGAACATGGCCATGATAGGCATATTTGCACATGGGCTGTTAAAGGATAAAACACTGACCGGATGGGTGGTTGCCCTACTTCTCGTTATGTATGGGTTTATGTTCGTGCTTCTCCAACTGAACGATTATGCATTTCTTGCTGGAAACGTTGGGCTGGTGATTGCCCTGGCCTTTGTGATGAAAGCCTCGTTGAAACTGAGGCAAAACAACTGGAACGAATAAAACATCTATACAGGTACGGGATGATTGACCGTATTAAGAACGGAAAGCGCATCATTGCATTGAAGGCATCGGTGCGCTTTTGTTTTCGGTTTGGTAGTCCATGGAACGATTGTTTTGTTACGTTTTGTAAACCATACAGAAGTATATACAATGCAATGTAATGATTTCATTTGTAACTCTTACGCAAGGGTTTGATAGACAGGCGACTTCCGAATCGAACCATCGGCGGATCCTGCGATTTTTTGCAGAACACCATTGGGCTCCATTTACTGGATTAGGGTCGTTGGGCGGCATCGGGTTTACCCTATTGTTGCTCATCACTATGTTGGCGTTCCAATCGGCCGAACTGATCAACCAAGATAGGCATCTTCGTGGGGTGTTGGTGGTCGGCATGGCCAGATTTCCTTGTTAAAACTCAGCACATCAAAAACAAAGTAAAAATTGCACTACCGAATTATGAGGAAGTCAGAAACGTGATCGTGATTCGTATTGAGACTCAAAAACAGAAAGCCACATAAGTGGCTTTCTGTTTTTGAAAGAAAAGGAACTTCCATTCTTCATTTATATCCTCAGCTATATCATTTACACTCTGTGTAAGTAATGATATGATCGGCCAATTGGGTCCACTTAACTTCGGGATATTTTTCCTTGACATTGGCGCAACTCTTCCACAAAGGAACAAACTCTTTTTTATAGTTCTTTTTTTCCACCAAGAATGCAGCATCTTCACCTATCTTTATATAATATGACTTAGCATCGCCTCCGGCAAGAGTCACAGGTCCTGCTCCGATTGAAGCCGTTGACTTGGCCAAAGGATCGTGGTAAACTTTTACAACTCGCGAGAAAGAGGGATTCAACAACTGCATCAAAAGAGTAAATTCTTTCTTTTTGATTTTAACCTTCGTGTTCTCAAAATACACATAGCCTTGATTTAGCAAATCTTGATCCATCTTTTCATTGTTCCATTTTTGCATATCGGTAAGGAAAGATGCTGCTTTACTAAGTTTATCAACTCCACTTGGAGGAAGGTACATATATTTTATGGTTTCTGGCTTAAGTTTATGCTTTTTCCCTGTGCCATCTTCCAAATTCACAAATTTGATCAACCCCTTTTTCCTGTCAATGTCCTTCAAAGTTCCTTTTAATTCAGTTCCGTCATTCAATGTAACATAGGCAGTTTTGTTGTGCGAAAAGGTAAATGATGGCGACAACAACTGCTGTGCATTACAATAAATCGCAAAAACCAATGCGCCTAATAGTGGTAGAAATCTCCTAAACATAGAGCTAAAATTTTATGCCTACTCTTTATACGATTTTCGGCGTCCTCGCTTTACTATCACGACAAATATATATAATATTGAACATCCTAATATATTATCTAAATTATTTTTTCTAACTATTTTCCTAATAAGGATTCTTTTAAACATCGTACTTTATTCCTTCAAGTCAATCGGGGCATTACTCATAGCCAAATAATGCAGCAGGAGTTCGCACACAATCCCAGTTTTCATAAAGTGTATAGCTGACAGGAGATGTAGAGAAATCCATAGAACCTCACCTTTCCTTATCTTATGCTATCAACCTCAATATATAATAATGTTGCTAATCCATTGGAAGTAAATCAATTAATTCATGAGGCATTTGAATGAAACATTGATTTTCATTATTTTACATTGGACTACCATCTCTTTTCTACTATACATGAGCACCAAGGTTGATAACAAGCATCGCGAATTAATCCAACTGTTTAAAGAGACGACCGGATGGCATACGACCTATGTAAAACGCATGATATCAATTGTCTGTACAATGTGCAAATTGCACACGGTTTCGTTTGTAGAACTTTCGCAAGGATTTGAGAGACAGGTTACTTACGAATCGGACCATTGGAGAAAAGAAGGCCTTGGAGCTGTTCAACTATCTGCGGGTGGGCGAGTACATGCATTACAATGGGTTGGTCCATTTGGGCGGAACCTTGTCTATTTTATCGACAGCCAAAACCGTCGATAAAACCACATGGAAAATCGAATTTGTTATCATCGCCGGTCAACAAACAAGACCGAGTACAAGGAAAGGTGGCAGATAGAAACCATGTTCATAGCCATGAAAACAAGCAGCTTCAATATGGAAGATACACACCTGACCAACTTTTGGCGATTGTCAATATTATATTTGGTATCCGTTGTTTTCATTGCATTTATTTGGGTTTATTTGGCCGGAATGGATAAATATAAAAATGTTGTTCTTATCAAAATGAAAGTATGACAGGAAGGCTTTTAGCTTTCCCAATATGGCCTGATCGGATTGTATGTGCGTTGTATAATACATTGCATGTTAGTTAATTAATGGGGTGCGTAAAAGTTCTGTCATGTATTTTGATGTGGATTATAAGTCTTTACGTAAGGGATTCGGGAGTTCCATGCCAGGGCTGAAAACACAACGAATTACATAAAATATGGACATTGCCATATTGCCTGTAGGTACCCTTCTCGTTCGTTTTGATCCGGAGTTAGCAAGTATAGAACTTTCTGCCCGTTGCTGTTGTCGTGCAAGCCCGTATTAATTTGTTTATCTTTGCGGCAAATAGACACAAATGCGTTTCGAACAACTCAATTTGGCCGAAGGGATTCTGAAAAGTATCCAGAAACTGGGCTACAAAAAACCTACCGATATCCAGTTTAAATCCATCCCCCATATATTGAAAGGTGAGGATGTGCTGGCCATTGCCCAAACAGGTACGGGTAAAACGGCAGCTTTTGCCATCCCTGTGCTCGATCTTTTGCAAAAACGCAGGGTCGTTGGCCGTCCTGACGGTGTCAGGTGCATTGTAATGGTCCCTACGCATGAACTGGCACAACAGATAGCTGATGTGTTCGTCGAACTCGGACGGCATACCCCGTTGGTCATCACCTGTATACACGGTGGTGTGGACCAGCAACCGCAAATTGACAGCCTAGAGAAAGGGACCGATATATTGGTGGCCACGCCGGGACGGATGTACGATTTGGTAACCCGGGGTTATCTGAAGCTCCATAGGGTGCAAATATTGATATTGGATGAAGCCGACCGGATGCTGGAGTTCGGTTTTTACCAAAATATCAATCAATTGGTGAGAATGTTGCCGAATAACCGACAAACCCTTTTCTTTTCGGCCACCATTGACGATGAGATAAAAAAATTAGCTTATTCGCTGGTTCACAATGCCATCCGTATCCAGATATCGCCTAAAAACCCGGTGTCGAAAAACGTGGACCATTCAGTGTTGTTCGTCGGGATGGATGACAAACGTTTTTTTCTCGAGCGCATTATCAACGAAAACCCTGATAGTAAAATATTGGTCTTCGTGCGTACGAAAGTTCGTGCCGAACGGGTGATGGCTGCCATGCAACGGGCAAATATCCAGAGTATGACCATTCATGGTGGTAAGGACCAAAAGCAACGCGACGAAGCTTTGAAAAGTTTTAAAAACAATGCTACGAAACTCCTTATCGCGACGGACGTAAGCGCCCGTGGGATTGATGTCCCCGATGTTGACTACGTGGTCAACTATGACATGCCCGATAATGCTGAAAATTATGTGCATCGTGTGGGGCGTACCGGACGGGGGATGCGCCGGGGAACTGCAGTGTCGTTTTGTGCCGATGAAGAAAAAACATTGCTTGTCGACATCGAAAACCAGTTGGGAAAAGAAGTCGACGTGATCGAGCTTGAGCGCGAAGAGTACCAAAGTACGTTGTTGCTAAGCGCTGAGCCGAATACGAACTGGAAACAACTGCTCCGAGAAGCGCAGCAGCAGGAAGAAGAAACAAAGAACCATGAGAAAAAAAAGGCGGCACGGAAATCCAAGGAAAAAGAACGGAAAAAACTGAGAAATAAATAAAGTCCGACAGACCATTGGAATGCTTGTTAGTGCAGATAGAAAATGACCTTTTTCGGTTGCAATAACAAGGGATTCATCATCTAATGGGAAGATTTTCGTATGGGCAGAGTCGCACGGAAAATTCCATGGGCTACTCTTACTATCCGGAAAAAACAGTGCGGTGACCCTTCGTTAGAGGGGCGGCAATGTTGCATGAAGGCTAAGTTCGTTTTGGGTTTATAGAGGTCAATCTCTAGCTTTTTTTATTCCGACTTCTTTCAATTCCTTAATTGTTTTCATCGGGTCGGACGAATTGAACACATAACTACCTGACACCAGCACATCGGCGCCGGCTTTGATCAAAGACGGTGCTGTACGGCCATCCACGCCACCATCTACTTCGATAAAGGCAGAAGAATTTTTGCGAAGGATGAGTTCTTTGAGCCGTGCAATCTTATCGTAAGTATGTTCGATGAACGATTGGCCGCCAAAGCCGGGGTTTACCGACATGATCAATACCAGATCGGTGTCGCAGATGATCTCTTCCAATACGTTTACCGGTGTGTGCGGATTAAGCGTCACACCTGCTTTCATCCCCTCTTTGCGGATACTTTGCAACGTACGGTGGAGGTGTGTACTTGCCTCGTAATGCACATTGAGCCAATCGGCTCCCGCCTCTTTGAAATCTTTGATATACCTTTCTGGCTTTTCGATCATCAAATGCACATCGAACGGCTTCTTAACGTGAGGTTTTAGCGAGTGGAGGATAGGAAGCCCAAACGATATATTTGGAACGAACATGCCATCCATAATGTCGAGGTGCAACCAGTCGGCATCGCTGGCATTGAACATGTCGATATCGCTTTTTAAGTCGTAAAAGTTGGCTGCCAATAGTGACGGAGCAATTAAATGACCCATTTCTGTTGATAATTTGAGTCAAAGTTAGTGATATTTGGCGGAGTTTGGGAAGATAACGCGCCATATTAAAAATTTGGCCGTTGGGAAACCAACGGCCAAGCCTATAATTACTATTTTACTAAAACCTAAATCGAACGGTTTATTGCCCTAAATATGATTTCAAAATTTTGCTTCTGTATGTGTGTTTTAGCCTCTTGATCCCTTTTTCTTTTATCTGGCGCACTCGTTCACGGGTAAGGTTGAAGAGTTTCCCGATTTCTTCAAGCGAATATGGAGGTTCCCCCCCTAAACCATAGTACAGGCGGATAATATCGGCTTCGCGCATCGAGAGGGTAGAGAGCGATCGTTCGATTTCTTTACGCAACGAATCACTCAATAAACCGGCGTCAGGACTCTCCGTGTCCTTTTCCAAAAGAATGTCGTATAGTGTATTGTCTTCATCTTTTTTTAAGGGAGCATCCATTGAAACATGCCGTGAGGTCACCTTCAAAGCATCTTTCACATCTTTGGGGGCAAGGTCTAAAATATCGGCGATTTCTTCGCTGGTCGGCTCGCGCTGATACTCCTGCTCCAGTCGCGAAAAAGTGTTGTTTACTTTGTTGATGTACCCGATCTTATTGAGCGGCAACCTGACAATACGTGCCTGCTCGGCCAATGCCTGAAGAATGGATTGCCTGATCCACCACACGGCATAGGAAATAAATTTGAAGCCGCGCGTTTCGTCGAAACGCTGTGCGGCCTTTATCAGCCCCAGATTCCCCTCGTTAATAAGGTCGGGAAGGGTAAGGCCCTGGTTTTGGTACTGTTTGGCTACCGATACCACAAATCGCAGGTTGGCATTCACCAATGTTTCAAGAGCTTTTTGGTTACCTTGTTTAATTTGCTTGGCCAGTACCACTTCTTCTTCTGTGGTGACCAATTTAACCTTTCCTATTTCGTGAAGATACTTGTCCAGCGAAGGGGTTTCACGGTTGGTGACTTGCTTGGTTATCTTGAGTTGTCTCATATAACGGTTTATTTTGGTTAGGTAATTGATAATTCAATTTGTATGGGTTTTAAAGTTGCATTTTTTTTATGCCATCACAAAATGAAAATGTAAAAAATGCGATAAATCATGGCATAAAAATTAAAAAATTCTTTGATCGTAAATAGTTAATCCCTATGTTTGCACGTCAATACTTCATGCACTCTTAAATGCTTTTCCTCAAAATAAAGCATTTGGGTTTCTTCCAAGGAGTGATGATTTTCAAAATTCGTTTCAGATTTTTTTCCAAAAAATTTACTGCTTATTTTATGTACGACATTTTAGAGCTTAATGAGAAGCTCCTGCCTGATTTGAGGCAAATTGCCAAGGATTTGAACGTAAAACGCGTGGAATCTTTTAAAAAACAAGAGTTGATTTACAAAATCCTTGATGAACAAGCTATCCAAGCATCATTGGAAAAAAAGGGCGATAAAAAAGGCGATCGCTCCGGCGGAAAAAGAGGCCGTCCTGCCAAAACCAAAGCCGAAGAGGCCTCTGTGGCGACAGCGCCGGAAGATACAGTGTCCGTAGATGCCGCGACACCCCAAGCTCCCGTGGAAACGATGGCTCCTTCGGTTGCCAAAGAAGAGGCCGAGGCCGTAGAGGAAAAGCCGAAAAAGAAATTGGAGCTTAAAAAAGCAAGCCTGATCAAAGCGATTAAGCCGGTATTGGATTTTAGATCGGAAAGCAATGAGGTGAAAGTAGAGGAACAAAATGAACCTGTGGAGGTTCAACAACCACAAGTTGAAAGTAACCGTCGATTGCCCGATTTGAATGCCATTTCGCCCGAAATCAAAAAAATTGCCAGCCGTTTGTTTGAAGAACGGGAGCAAGCGGCTAAAAAATCGCAAGTTGTAGCTGATAGTGTACCAGCCGATTTGGATCCCGATCCTGTTGCGGAACCTGAGGTTGTGGCCACAGAGACAGAGGTGCCCGAAGAGGGTGCGGAAGTCCCTGCTGCACAACCTCCTCAGCCAAAGGTTCAGGCGCAACCGCGCGGCCAGAACCAGGTTCGCGAGCAACAACAATTCCGTAAACACGATCGCAAAGAAGATAAAGCTTACGAATTTGAAGGTATCGTAACTACATCAGGAGTGTTGGAGATCATGCCCGATGGCTATGGATTCCTGCGCTCGTCGGACTACAATTATCTGAGTTCGCCCGACGATATTTATGTATCGCAATCGCAAATCAAGCTTTTTGGTTTGAAAACGGGCGATACCGTGTTGGGAACTATCCGTCCGCCAAAGGAGGGAGAGAAATATTTCCCGCTTATTAAGGTCGAAAGCATCAATGGACGTTCGCCTGATTATGTACGTGACCGTGTGCCCTTTGACCATTTGACGCCAATTTTCCCCAACGAAAAATTCAGATTGGCCGCGAATAAAAGAAGCAGCCTGTCATGCCGCGTAGTGGATATGTTTGCACCTATTGGCAAAGGACAACGTGGATTGATCGTGGCCCAGCCAAAAACGGGTAAGACGGTATTGCTGAAAGAAATAGCCAATGCCATTGCCACCAACCATCCCGAAGTGTACATGATCATTTTGTTGATTGACGAACGCCCTGAAGAGGTGACCGATATGGCGAGAAGCGTGAATGCCGAAGTAATTTCGTCTACTTTTGACGAGCCTGCGGAACGCCACGTGAAGGTCGCAAACATTGTGCTTGAGAAAGCCAAGCGTTTGACCGAGTGTGGGCATGATGTGGTAATTCTGCTCGATTCGATTACCCGTTTGGCGCGAGCCTACAATACGGTATCTCCTGCATCAGGTAAAGTATTGTCAGGCGGTGTGGATGCCAATGCATTGCATAAGCCCAAGCGCTTTTTTGGCGCGGCGCGTAATATCGAAGACGGTGGCTCGCTTACGATTCTGGCTACGGCGCTTACCGATACCGGTTCAAAAATGGATGATGTTATTTTTGAGGAATTTAAGGGAACGGGTAACATGGAATTGCAACTGGATCGTCGTTTGGCCAACAAGCGTATTTTCCCTGCAGTAGATGTCAATTTGTCGAGCACGCGCCGTGAAGATTTGTTGCTTGATCAGGAGTTCATGAACCGAATTTGGATATTGCGTAACTATCTTTCGGACATGACGCCGGTAGAAGCAATGGAGTTTCTGTCGGACAGGATGGGCAAAACCATCTCGAACGAGGAATTTCTGATCTCAATGAACGATCAATGATATTCTCATCGTGCAATTTACTACTTAAATTTACACGTGATAGTGTGACGGTTTTAGGCACGAATAATTGAAAAAGTAATGCTTTATAAACAGCGGATTGATCCCATTGGTCGATCCGCTGTTTTTATTTTTAATAAATATAAATAACAGTCATGGGTTAAATTTGCAATGTCTGAATAGCATCTAAGTGGGGGCTTATTCTAACTTTGTGTGGCAATTTGGATTTTTTTACGAATGCAAACATTTTTCGACACACATCGATCGCTGATCGAAAATTTGGATCTGCCCATTCATCGGCAATTGATGGACAATATTGACTGGAACCATCGGTTGATTGGGATAAAAGGGGCCAGGGGAGTGGGCAAGACCAGTTTTTTGTTAGATTTTGCCAAGTGGAAATTCGGAATCGATAAGTCGTGCCTGTACATTAATCTTAATAATCTTTATTTTTCTATCAATTCGATCGTATCGTTTGCCGATGAGTTTCGGAAAACGGGAGGAAAAACATTGGTCCTTGACCAGGTTTACAAATATCCCAACTGGTCTGAGGAACTATCATATTGCTACGATTCGTTCCCCGATCTCCAGATTGTGTTTAGCGGATCGTCGGTCATGCGGTTGAAGGAAGGGAACCCTGAATTGCATAACAAAGTGCACGCGTACCACTTGCCCGGTTTTTCGTTCAGGGAATATCTGAATTTTAGGGCAGGGACCGGCTTTTGCAGCTATTCGTTCGACGATGTGGTGGCAAACCACCAGGATATAGCGCGTGAGATTGTTTCAGAAGTAAAGCCGTTGGCTTATTTCAATGATTATTTGCGCCAGGGGTACTATCCTTTTTTTCTTGAGAACCGTAATTTTCTTGAGAACATTCTTAAAACCATAAATTTAACTCTTGAGATCGATATCAGTTATCTCCAACAGATTGAGTTAAAATACTTGCCAAAGCTGCGTAAGCTGTTGTACCTTGTTGGTCTTTCGGCGCCTTTCCAACCCAACGTGAGTAAACTGAGCAGCGATATTGAAACATCACGTGCCACCGTGATGAACTACCTTACTTATTTAAAGCAGGGCAAGCTGATAAACCTGCTTCATGAAGGTGAGGACGATCCGATGAAGAAACCATCAATGGTGTACATGCAAAATCCTAACTTGGTTTTTTCGTTGGCCCAGGGCGAAATTGAACCCGCCATCCTGCATAAAACCTTCTTTTATAATCAGGTAAGTTACCGTAATCAGATGGATGCCATTAAAATTGGCGATTTCATGGTAAACGGAAAAGATATTTTCCATGTAGGGGGGCGCTCCAATGGAAGCAGCCAGGATAAAACCGGTTATTATGTACGCGATATGATCGAGTTTGGTGATGCCAAGCAAATCCCGCTGTGGTTATTCGGCTTTTTGTATTGATTAGAATAATAAGTAGTTAAGTCAATGGGAATTTGACACTCAATAATAAATTGTTTCGAGTATTATAAACACTTAGGAGAATTAGAAAATGGCTAAAGAAAAAAAATTTGTCACGTGTGATGGTAACTATGCTGCCGCACACATCGCTTACATGTTTAGCGAAGTGGCAGCTATCTACCCCATCACTCCGTCGTCCAATATGGCCGAAAACGTTGATGAGTGGTCGGCTGTGGGGCGCAAAAACATGTTTGGCGAAACGGTAAGAGTTGAGGAAATGCAGTCGGAGGCGGGTGCGGCGGGAGCCGTGCACGGTGCGTTGCAAGCTGGTGCGTTGACATCGACGTTTACCGCATCGCAAGGTTTGTTGCTGATGATCCCTAACATGTATAAAATTTCGGGAGAGTTGTTGCCTGGCGTGTTCCATGTAAGTGCACGCAGCTTGGCCGCACATGCCCTTTCTATATTCGGAGACCACAGCGACGTAATGTCGGCGCGCCAAACGGGTTTTGCCATGTTGGCTACCGGAAGCGTGCAGGAGGTAATGGATTTGGCCGGCGTGGCCCATTTGGCGGCCATCAAATCAAGGATTCCTTTCATGCACTTTTTTGATGGTTTCCGTACATCGCACGAGATACAAAAAGTGGAAGTAATGGAACAGGAAGCGCTGGTAAACTTGTTGGACAAAGGGGCGCTTCAACGTTTCCGTGACAACGCGTTGAATCCCGAACATCCTGTAACCCGTGGTACGGCCCAAAACCCCGATGTGTATTTCCAGGCCCGCGAGGCTTCCAACTCGTTTTATAACGCGGTTCCCGATGTTGTGTCGGCTTGCATGGATGAGATCAACAAGATTACCGGACGTAAATACCGTCCGTTCGATTATTATGGTGCGCCCGATGCCGAGCATGTCATTGTAGCCATTGGCTCAATTACCGATACCATTAAGGAAGTCGTAGATTACAAAGTGGCAAAAGGTGAAAAAGTAGGTTTGATCGCCGTTCATTTGTACCGTCCGTTCTCTGCAAAATATTTCTTTGAGGCGTTCCCGAAAACATGTAAGCGCATTGCCGTGCTTGACCGGACCAAGGAGCCCGGTGCAAATGGCGAGCCTTTGTATTTGGATGTGCGCGATTTGTTCTACGAACAAGAAAATGCACCTCTTGTGGTTGGTGGCCGCTATGGGCTATCTTCGAAAGATACGACGCCAGCCATGATCATTTCGGTATACGACAATTTGGCCATGAAAGAGCCCAAAAACCATTTTACCGTGGGGATTGTGGACGACGTGACTTTTTCATCACTGCCATTGTTGCCCGAGATCAGCCTTGCGACTACAGGTACTTTTGAAGGTAAATTTTACGGCTTGGGTTCGGACGGTACTGTGGGCGCCAACAAAAACTCGATAAAAATCATCGGCGACACGACCGATAAATATGCCCAAGCTTATTTTGCATACGATTCGAAAAAATCGGGCGGTATCACCATTTCGCACTTACGCTTTGGCGACAATCCGATCCGTTCGCCTTATTTGGTAAACACCCCCGATTTTGTGGCTTGTCACGTACCTGCGTATTTGGGCGTATACGACATGCACAAAGGGTTGAAAAAGGGAGGTACATTCCTTTTGAACTCGATTTGGGACGTTGAGGAAACCAAAAAACGTTTGCCGGATGATTTGAAAAAATATCTGGCCGAAAACCAAATCAACCTTTATATCATCAATGCGACGGCTATTGCCGAAGAAATAGGTTTGGGCAATCGTACCAATACCATCATGCAGGCTGCTTTCTTTAAGATTTCAGGCGTAATTCCTTACGACATGGCCGTCAAGGAGATGAAGAAAGCCATCCAGAAGTCATTCGGCAAAAAAGGCGAGGATGTGGTGAACATGAATAACGCGGCAGTAGACCGCGGCGGTGATGTGATTAAGATCGAAGTTCCCGCCGAGTGGGTGAAATTGACTCCCAAGCCGGCTGAAACAAACGGTAATGTGCCCGAGTTCATCCGTGATTTTGTATTCCCTGTCAATGCGCAAAAAGGTGACGACTTGCCGGTGAGCATCTTCCGCGACCGTGAAGACGGAACTTTGCCTGCAGGTACCAGTCGTTATGAAAAGCGTGGTATTGCAGTGAACGTTCCCGAATGGCAATCGGATAACTGTATCCAGTGTAACCAATGTTCATACGTGTGTCCTCACGCCGCCATTCGTCCTTTCTTGTTGGATGAAACTGAACTGGCCGCTGCGCCTGCAGGTACCGTGACCAAGAAAACCAATGGTAAAGGATACGAACACGTACAGTTCCGCATCCAAGTGAGCGTGCTTGATTGTACCGGTTGCGGCAACTGTGCCGATGTGTGCCCATCAAAAGTGAAGTCATTGGTAATGAAACCACTTGAAAGTCAGATGGTCGAAAAAGAGCGTTGGGAGTACTTGTCTGAAAAAGTAACCATTAAGGATACCATTACGGCCAAGGATATGAACGTGAAATCGTCGCAGTTTGCACAGCCGTTATTCGAATTTTCGGGTGCTTGCGCGGGTTGCGGTGAAACCCCATACATCAAATTGATCACCCAGCTTTACGGCGATCGCATGATTGTGGCCAATGCAACCGGTTGTTCATCAATCTATGGCGGTTCAAACCCATCTACTCCATATTGTGCAGGAAAAGATGGTCGCGGTCCGGCTTGGGCAAACTCGTTGTTCGAGGACAATGCCGAATTCGGCCTGGGCTTGGCGACTGCATCCGAAGTGATGCGTGACCGCATCGAGCGCCGTATGAAAGAAACGCTGAACGAGGTAAATGCTGAAACCAAGGCTGCTTTTGAAGCTTGGCTGGAAAACAAAGATAACGGCTCCACCACTTCTGCGGTGTCGAAAGCTGCCGTTAAAGCGTTGGAAAAAGAGAGCCACGCCGTGGCAAAAGAATTGCTGGCCATTAAAGACTATTTCCCCAAAAAATCGGTGTGGATATTTGGTGGTGACGGTTGGGCTTATGACATTGGTTACGGCGGTCTGGACCATGTGATTGCATCAGGTAAGAACGTGAATATCCTGGTCATGGACACAGAGGTGTATTCTAACACCGGCGGGCAGGCCTCAAAATCGACTCCAGTAGGTGCCGTGGCCAAATTTGCCGCTTCCGGTAAAAAGGTACGTAAGAAAGATCTTGGCCTGATGGCAACCACGTACGGTTACGTATATGTGGCCCAGGTGGCCATGGGTGCCAACCAGACACAGTATTTCAAGGCATTGAAAGAAGCCGAGGCGTACGATGGACCTTCGTTGATCATTGCCTATGCTCCTTGCATCAACCATGGGCTGAAGCACGGCATGGGCAGTTCCCAGAATGAAGCCAAATTGGCCGTTGAATGTGGATACTGGCACTTGTACCGCTACAATCCAATGTTGGAAGCCGAAGGCAAAAATCCGTTCCTGCTTGACTCAAAAGAGCCCGATTGGAGCAAGTTCCAAAGTTTCCTGAAAGGTGAGGTACGTTATACTGCCTTGTTGAAAGCTTTCCCTGCCGAGGCGACGGAACTGTTTAAAGCTGCAGAAGAAAATTCGAAATGGCGTTACAGTTCGTACAAACGTTTGGCCGAATTGACTTATGAATTGGTACAGTAACTGTTCATAGGTCTGATTTTGTGATAAAAATGACCCCAACTGTCTTTTAAGATAGTTGGGGTTTATTTTTCCCTAAGAGTAAGATGGGCGATCTACAAGGCGGCAAGGCAACACTGGCCTTACTCATTGCAAAGAAAGTTAGGTATCCGCTGTCTCCTCCGGGTTTAGCAAAAAACGCCCCGAATTCGGGGCGTTTTTTGCTTATCTGGCTCTTCTAGTTGGAAAAACATTACCACTATCCTAGCATTTTGAATGCGGCCAATACATTGGTCTCGATGCGGTTTTTTACGCTTGATATGTCGGCCTTCATGAATTTATCTCCGGTAATGTTCTCAAACAATTCGATGTAACGTTCCGATATTTGGCTCACGCGGTCTTCATTCATGTGAGGAACGGTTTGGCCTTCTTTGCCCTGGAAACCGTTTTCGATCAGCCATTGACGTACGAATTCTTTCGACAATTGCTTTTGTTCCTGGTTATTGGCCAAACGCTGTTCGTAACCATCGGCATAGAAGTAGCGCGATGAATCGGGCGTGTGTATTTCATCGATTAAGTAAATCTTGCCATCCTTTTTGCCAAACTCATATTTGGTGTCCACCAAAATAAGCCCTTTCTCGGCAGCCATCCGGGTCCCACGTTCGAACAACTGGAGGGTGTATTTTTCAAGCATTGCGTAATCGGCTTCACCTACTAAGCCTTTGGCGATGATCTCTTCACGTGAAATGTCCTCGTCGTGGCCCTCATCGGCTTTGGTGGTCGGAGTAATGATAGGATGGGGAAATTTTTGGTTTTCCTTCATCCCTTCGGGAAGGGGCACACCACAAAGGCTGCGTTTACCCGATTTATACTCACGCCATGCGTGTCCGGTCAAGTATCCGCGGATAACCATCTCAACTTTAAATGGTTCACACATATGGCCGATGGTCACCATGGGGTCGGGCGACAATACTTTCCAGTTGGGGACGATATTGGAAGTGGCATCAAGAAACTTGGCGGCAATTTGATTGAGCACTTGTCCTTTGTAAGGAATTCCTTTGGGAAGTACTACATCGAATGCCGAGATACGGTCCGACACGACCATTACCAGATATTGGTCGCCGATGTTGTACACGTCGCGCACCTTTCCTTTGTAAACACTTTTCTGTCCCGGAAATTGAAAGTCGGTTTGTACGATTGCTTTGTCCATTTGATTATGATTTTAATATTTTGTGTTCAGAGTTTGGGGCCCCAAAGCCATTAGCGGAAGAGCCATGTTAACCATGCGGGAGCTTACGGCCGCTTTTCCTCATAAACATCTTTGTGGGTTTTTGGTTTACTGATTTTTACTTTTGGTTTCTCTTTATCGTAGGCATCTACGATGTCTTGAACCAAGCGGTGGCGTACAATGTCTTTTTTTTCGAAAAAAATGGTGGCTATTCCTTTGATATCCTTTAAGATGCGCATGGCTTGCAAAAGACCTGAACTTTCAGGGGCCGGAAGGTCTATTTGGGTGACATCGCCAGTGATGACAAACCTTGCATTATGCCCCATGCGAGTCAGGAACATTTTTAATTGGTTGGATGTGGTGTTTTGTGCCTCGTCCAAGATCACAAAAGCGTTGCCCAATGTCCGTCCCCGCATGAATGCCAACGGGGCTATCTGGATAGTGCCGTTTTCCATGTATTCCTTCAGCTTTGGAGGAGGGATCATGTCCATGAGCGCGTCGTAGAGTGGTTGTAGGTAAGGGTCGATTTTATCTTTCATGTCACCGGGCAAGAACCCCAGCTTTTCGCCAGCCTCGACAGCTGGACGGCTAAGGATGATCCGCTTGATATGTTTATTTTTTAATGCCTTTACGGCCAGTGCAATGGCCAGATAAGTCTTGCCCGATCCTGCAGGTCCTATGGCGAACAACATTTCATTGTGTTCGAATGCTTCGACCATCTTTCGCTGGTTTTCGGTGCGCGGCTTAATGGGCTTGCCGCTTACACCATAAACAACGGTGTCGGAATCGCCGTTTTTGGGGAGAGATACAATGCCTTCGTTGGTAAGTATCTCATTCAGATGGTTTTCATCAAGTGTATTGAATTGATTGTAATGTTCTAGCAACTGACCGATTTTTTCCTCAAAAGCGGCGACTTCTTCAGCGTCGCCCATGGCTTTCAACCAGTTGCCGCGTCCTACGATTTTTAATTTTGGAAACCGGCTGCGGATAATCTTCGAGCTTGGTGTTTTTTACGCCCATAAATTCAACCAAATCGACCGATTCGAGATAGATGAGTTTTTCGATCATACAAAATAGTATCCCTTTTTGCCCCAAAATTAGCAACTTATTTGGAAAAAGCAGGATTCGGTTTCATTGGTTTGGCATGGCCTCAATTTACGGCAAAGCTGGCCTTTGTGATTCATTCCACGTTAAAGAAGACAACGGAGAGGGATCTTTCCGTTGCGTATGCCTTGCGAGCCTATGCTCCCGTGTTCCCTGTGCCTACGTTCTCCGATAGCCCGGTTCCCACTGTGTTGAACATGATGGCTTTATTTTTCCTTCCAACGCTCTTTTCGCTTATATTTGCGGTCTCTTGTGTGGTTCCCGTATGACCTGCATCTGGGAAGAAGGTACGGAAGTGCAAAAAAATCGAGGTTGTTTTTTGTTTGGCCAGTAGCAGCCTTTTGAACTTTAAACCCGGAACCTTAAACTTTGAACATAAAATCCCGATATATGAACGCAAACCGACATAAACAACTTCAAACATTCGGGCGGTTGCTCGACATCATGGAAGAGCTAAGGGCCAAATGCCCTTGGGATAAGGAACAGACCAACGAATCGTTGCGTACGCTCACCATCGAAGAAACGTATGAACTGGCCGATGCCATTATGAAGAATGACCCTATGTTGATAAAGAAGGAATTGGGCGATATTTTATTGCATGTGGTGTTTTATGCCCTTATCGGCGAGGAAGGGAAACGGTTCGACATTGGGGATGTGATCGAGGCATTGAACGAAAAGCTTGTTTACCGTCATCCGCATATTTTTGGCGATGTACAAGTGGAGAATGCCCGTCAGGTCGAACAAAACTGGGAACAGTTGAAATTGAAGGAAAAAGACGGAAACAAATCAGTTTTGTCGGGCGTCCCCGTATCACTGCCCGCACTGGTCAAGGCCAACCGGATTCAGGATAAGGCCCGTGGCGTAGGGTTCGATTGGGAAGAGAAAGAACAGGTTTGGGATAAGGTGCAGGAGGAACTATCTGAACTTAAAGAAGAACTTCATGCCGGCGACCACGACAAGATGGAGCAGGAGTTTGGCGATTTGTTGTTTTCGCTTATCAACGTGGGGCGCTTGTACGGCATTAATCCCGAAAATGCATTGGAACGCACCAACCGTAAATTTATCCGTCGGTTCAACTATCTGGAAGATAAGACGATCAAGCAGGGAAGGAGCCTTAAGGACATGAGTCTGGCCGAGATGGACGTGATCTGGGACGAGGCCAAGCAATTGGAACGAAAAGACAATAGCAATGGCATTTGAAAAACTTATGGCCTTATAAGCGACGGACAGATAAAAAAGGAGGATGGGAGGATGGCCCCGACAAAGGAGCCAAGAAAAAGCCACATCTTTTGCTCCCGTGAATCTATCTGTCCGGCACATAAATATCCATAAAGCGGATTTTTATCCCAGTGTAGCCACCATTACTGCCTTGATGGTGTGGACACGGTTCTCTGCTTGGTCAAATACGATCGATTGTGGCGATTCAAACACCTCTTCGGTGACTTCAAGGCCATCCAGCCCGAACGTTTCATACAGTTCTTGTCCTACTTTGGTGTCACGGTTATGAAAAGCAGGCAGGCAGTGCATGAATTTGCTGCCGGGGTTTTGCGTTTTGGACATGGTGGTTTTGTTGACCTGATAAGGGAGTAACAGATCAATCCGTTCTTTCCACTTATCGGTGGCTTCGCCCATAGACAGCCATATATCGGTATGCACAAAGTCACAACCTTCCAGGCCTTCTTCCACATTATCGGTCACAGTGATGCTGGCTCCGGTTTGTCCGGCAATTTGTTGGCATTGTTTTACCAATGCATCGTCGGGGTGAAGTGGTTTGGGACCGATCAACCTTACGTCCATTCCCATTTTTGCACCGCCTACCAACAGGCTGTTGGCCATATTGTTACGGGTATCACCTATAAAAGCGTACGAAATCTGATTAAGGGGGACGGTACTGTGTTCGCGCATGGTCAATAGATCGGCCAATATCTGGGTGGGGTGAAACTCGTCGGTAAGTCCGTTCCATACAGGCACTCCTGAAAAAAGCGCCAGTTCTTCCACTATTTCTTGCCCATAGCCACGGTATTCCAAGGCATCGTACATGCGTCCAAGCACACGGGCCGTGTCTTTTATCGATTCTTTGTGCCCGATTTGGCTTCCCGTGGGGCCAAGGTAGGTGGTGTGCGCCCCCTGGTCGAACGCGGCGACCTCAAAAGCACAACGGGTACGGGTAGAGGTTTTTTCGAATATCAGCGCAATGTTTTTCCCTTTCAACATGGGTTGTTCGGTTCCCGAATATTTAGCTTGTTTCAGTTGGGCTGCCAAATCAAGCAAAAAGCCTATTTCACGTGGTGTAAAATCAAGTAGCTTCAAAAAGTGACGGTTACGTAAATTAAAAGCCATTTTTGTTGTGTTTTTAAGTTTAATGTTTTGGGTTTCGGTATTCCAAGTTTGGATGGTTCATGTTTATAAATTTTTGTGTTGGCTTCTTCCTGCGGTTACTTTTCATCTCATCAAATCTCCTTCATCGTATTCTTTGGTTATTTTGGTCCCATAAGCCATATCGGCCAGCCGGGTCGACTCGGTAATCACGGCCATTTGTCCTCCTTGTTCGACAAAGCTGATGGCGGCGCGTATTTTCGGAGCCATGGTTCCTTCCCCAAAAGTACCTTTCTGAAGCCAATCGTGGGCATCGGCAAGGTTAAGGAATTCTAATTTCCGTTGGGTGGGCTTCCCATAATCGGCAAATACAAAATCCACATCGGTTAGTATGTATAACTCATCGGCATGCACCTGGCTGGCCAGTAGGGCCGATGCCATATCCTTGTCAATGACCGCTTCGGCGGGACTCAGGTTGTTACTGGCATTACGAAAAACGGGAATACCGCCGCCACCTGCCGCAATCACAATAGTGCCGTGGCGTGCGTTTCGTTCCACCACTTCGCGGTTAATGATCCTTAACGGTATGGGAGATGCCACCACGCAACGGTATCCGTCGGGGTGCTTGGCCTCGGACTTGAATTGCCAACCTTTTTCGGATTGGAACCTTTGCGATTCGTTGAATTCAACTGCCTTGCCGATCCGTTTTTGCGGGTCTTTAAATGCAGGATCGTCGGATGATACTTCCACCATCGTCATAAGTGTAAGCACATTGCGTTTGATACCGTGTTTCGCCAACATGTTTCGCATGCTGCGTTCAATCATGTAGCCAATACCACCTTGCGAGTCGGCCACGCAAATGTCGAGCGGCATGGGAGGGATGCCATAAAGATTTTCGCCCGCATCGTTGCGCATTAAAATATTGCCGACTTGCGGGCCGTTTCCATGGGTAATTATCAGGTTATAATTCTCTTGGAGCAGGAACAAGATATTTTCCAACGTGCGGTCGGTATTCTCTTCCTGCTGGGCGATGGTTCCTTCTTGGTTCCCCCGTAACAAAGCGTTGCCTCCTAATGCGACTACTGCCAATTTGCTCATGTTGCAAACACTAAATGTAGACTTAAATTAGAGAATCCCACACCTGCAAAGCCTGACTTTAGTCATAGCCATTGGACTGATTACTAAAATGCCGGGGCCGTTCATCAATTTAATCCCATCCCTAAACCAAAAACGCAGGAACGTTCCTAACGCAACCCGAATATTTGGTTACTTTTGACATGTTCATATCATCCGCCCTAATGCAAAAACACTTCACTGCAATACTGGTTTCGTTATTTATTTTGGGATGTACCGATAAGAAACAGACAGGCCCCACCCAAGGTTTGGTCCGTTACAGTATTGATTATCCCGATGAGATAAAAAGCAAGCCTATATTTGGGCTTTTGCCCGTGGAGATGGATCTGCTTTTTGATACAACGGCGGTGAAGCTGGCGGTAAAGGGAGATCTGAACCTTTTTTCGCTTGAATTCTTGTCGCGCGCCAAGGGGGACAGCTGTTTTACTATTTTTCGCATGCCGACGAAAAGGATGGTTTATCAGCTGGGCAAGGATGAAAAGTGGTTTCTGTTCGAAGAAGGTACATTGCCTGAGCCGAAACTACATCCTGATTCATTGAAAAACATTGCAGGCTTTGATTGCCGGTTAGTGGAGTTCCGTTACAAATCAGATTCCAGGTTGGCGGCAACGGCCTTTTTTACCGATCAGTTGTCCGTCGATCCCAGCTTGTTCCGCATGCCTTTCCGTAAGATACCGGGAGTGCCCATGGAGTTTGAGGTCGATTTTAATGGGTTGATATTCAAATTTAAAGCGCAAAAATTCCTGCCTTTTCCAAGTGACGAGAAAATGATACTTCCTGCTGAATATGAGATCACATCCCGAAAGGAAATACGTTCGATCATTGATTACTTCTTAGATTAGGAAAAGTCGTTTGCGGGGTACATTTATAAATAAAAAAAGCGACTCCCCACCCTCTTTCTCTTGCGCATTTACTACTTTTGCCCATCTAATAAAGTAGTTTACGATGGCCTCAAAGAAAGCCCCTAAGGGCAATAAATCCAGTGTGAAAGAGAGCTTTAGCGAGTGGCTGGACGCATTTAAGGACGTCAAGTTCCAGTTCGTGACGGGTTTGGTTTGCGTAGCGGCCAGCTTTACCCTGACCGTCGCGTACATTTCGTTCTTTTTTACCGGTGCCGCCGATAAAAGCAAATTCGATATTCCTTTTTGGGACTTACTTACCGACCCTGATATCCGTGTTGATAACTGGACCGGAAAAATTGGTGCGTATCTTTCCGATGTATTGATGAACCGTTGGTTTGGCGTTGCATCGTTTGCATTGATCTTCATCTTGTTTATTGTTGGTGTGCGTTTGTTGGGCGCACGGTTGTTGCCTTTGAAGAAGACGCTGTTGCATGCACTTATTGTTATGTTTTGGTTGAGTACGACCTTGGGCTTTGCCTTTATTTCAGGTGTCGACGACCATTATTTGCTATTGGGCGGCGCCCACGGGTACTATGTGAGCAATTGGCTTATTTCGTTTATGGGGCATGTGGGGCTGACCATATTTTTGATAGTGGGATTTCTTGCTTATATGGGCCTGTCGTTTGTTTGGTTTATTCCTTGGTTTAAGGGGATTTTCAAACGTACGCCCAGAAAAGTCGCGTATGACGATTATGGCGGGGCGCAGATGGACGACGGACCGGAGGAAAAACAAGTATTGGCGACGGCTTCTGTGATGCAAAATACGGTGAACGAAGAACTGTTCCTGAAGGCGAAGCCTGTCGTTCAACCGATAGAGGACGATTTCGTGGCCATCAATACCCAACATGCCGAAGCTGATGATTTAATGGTCAATCAGTTGGTTGAAGAAGAAATGGCCGATGATTTTGGTCCCGTTGGCAGCATTGGTGTCGACTTCGAGGGCGAGGATGAGGGATATCCCGGCGGCGAGGTTCTGGCTGATTACGATGAAACACAGGAGTTGTCGTCGTACAAGTTTCCTGACGTTAATTTATTGGACGAGCATCAGGACAATGTCGAGGTGACCCAGGAAGAGCTGTTGGCCAATAAGAACAAGATCGTAAAAACGCTGGAAGACTTCAAGATCAGCATTAAATCCATTACGGCAACGATCGGTCCCACCGTGACGTTGTATGAAATAGTGCCCGCGCCCGGCGTGCGTATTTCCAAGATACAAAATCTGGAGGATGACATTGCACTGAGCCTTTCGGCGTTGGGAATCCGTATCATCGCGCCCATTCCCGGCCGTGGTACCATTGGTATCGAGGTTCCCAACTCCGATCCGATGACCGTATCGAATGCGTTCCATCATCGCATCCAAAAAGTTCCAGACCACAAAATTCGATTTGCCCATTGCCTTTGGCAAGACCATTTCGAACGAAAGTTTCATGATCGATCTGACCAAAGCGCCACACTTGTTGGTGGCAGGGGCTACGGGACAGGGTAAATCGGTGGGGTTGAATGCCATCATTGCCTCGCTGCTTTACAAAAAGCATCCGTCGCAGTTAAAGCTGGTGCTGGTCGATCCCAAAAAAGTGGAACTGAACATTTATTCCAAAATAGAGCGCCACTTTTTAGCCAAAATGCCCGATGAGGACGATCCGATCATTACCGACGTGCAACGGGTGGTGACCACGCTCAATTCATTGACCGTAGAGATGGATACCCGTTACGATCTGCTGAAGAAGGCGCATGCCCGCAACATCAAGGAGTACAACCATAAATTCATCAAGCGGCAACTAAACCCGAACAAAGGGCATCATTTCCTGCCATACATCGTGGTAATTATTGATGAGTTTGCCGACTTGATCATGACGGCCGGCAAAGAGGTCGAGTTGCCCATTGCCCGTATCGCCCAGTTGGCGCGTGCGGTAGGTATCCACATGATTATTGCCACGCAGCGTCCTTCGACCAATATTATTACCGGGGTCATAAAAGCGAACTTTCCTACCAGGGTAGCCTTCAAGGTGGCGTCGATGATCGACTCGCGTACCATTTTGGATTCACCGGGCGCCAATCAATTGATCGGGCGCGGGGATATGCTTATTTCCCAGGGAAGTGATCTGGTACGTGTGCAATGTGCCTTTGTGGATACGCCCGAGGTGGAGCGTATTGTGGATTATATTGGCGAGCAACGTGCTTATCCCACGGCCTTTATGCTGCCCGAATATGCAGGTGCGGAGGTGGCCGGGCAGGAAGCCGGGGAGGTCGACTTGTCGAAACGTGATCCGATGTTCGAGGAGGCGGCCCGTATCATCGTGGCCAACCAAATGGGTTCCACATCGTTGATACAACGTCGTTTTTCGATAGGTTACAACCGTGCCGGGCGCATTATCGACCAGTTGGAAGCTGCTGGCGTTGTAGGGCCTTTTGAGGGGAGCAAAGCCCGTCAGGTACTGATTCAGGATGAGGCCCAATTGGAACGTTTGTTCGATTCCATTGGCCGGTGATCCGATTTTGGAACGATTGTTGTTTTAACGATTTCGATTGCACGTGGTGGGATCGATAAAAATTACAAATAGAAACAGATGAATAGGACAATTTTCACGTTATCGACTATTTTGGTGTTTTCGGCAACCGGTTTTTCACAAACGGCCGAAAAAGCCAAGCAGGTTTTGGATCAGCTTTCGGCAAAAACCAAAAGTTTTACGACCATTTATGCCGACTTTTCGTTTACCATGGAGAATCTTCAGGAGAAGATCAAAGAAGCCCACGACGGATTTATCAAGGTTAAGGGTAATAAATATATGGTGTCGTTGATGGGGTCCGAATCATATTTTGATGGGAAAAGCCTGTGGACTTATATGAAAGAGATGGATGAGGTGAACGTGACCGATCCCGATCCGAACGAAGACGGCAATTTGAATCCGGCCAAGATTTTCACGATGTACGAAAAAGGGTTTAAATATATGTACGTGGGCGAAAAAACGGAAAATGGGAAAGTGTTGCACGAAATAGACCTTTTTCCGGAGAACCGCGATAAAGCGTTCTCGCGTATCAAGCTATTCGTTTATAAGGATAACCTTCAAATCCATTCTTTTAAGCAAATCGGAAAGGATGGAAACAACTATACGGTAAAGGTCAACAAAATGGTGACGAACCAACCGATACCCGATACGGATTTTACTTTCAACAAAGCGGCGCATCCCAAAGCCGAAATCATTGACATGAGGTGAAGGATGTTTGTTTGTATCCGTGGAATTACCGCTTAAAGTCCCTCGTTGCAGGGATTTTTTGTATCAAGTATCTTTTTGTCTAAAGTTCCATTTCTTATAACTATGCCAAACTTTAATATCTTACCGGTCGATCGTTCGTTGGACATGCAAATACAGCAAAAGATAGATTTGAAAACCAAGCCTATCGGATCATTGGGCAAGCTGGAGGAGGTGGCGTTGCAGATCTGCCGGATCCAGCGGACGTTGTCGCCCGGATTGAAAAATCCGCATTTCTTTGTTTGTGCAGGCGATCATGGCATCACTGCCGAAGGGGTCAGCCCATATCCTCAGGAGGTTACTTACCAAATGGTGTACAACTTCCTGTCGGGAGGGGCGGCCATTAACGTGTTTGCCCGTCAGCACGGTTTTGAGCTTAGGGTGGTCGATTGCGGGGTGAACCATGATTTTGAGCCCAATGCCATGTTGATCGATAAGAAGGTGGCTTACGGGACCCGTAATTTTGCCGTTGAACCGGCCATGGATAAAACGGAATGCCTTACGGCCTTGGCCAATGGCGCCTCGCTGGTGGCGGACGCAAAGCAAAACGGGGCCAATATTGTGGCCTTTGGCGAAATGGGCATCGGCAATACCACGGCCGCATCGGCGCTGTTCAGCAAGTACTGCCGTGTAGAGCCCCAAAGGGTATGCGGGGCAGGCACCGGGTTGACGACCGACGGGATTTCGCATAAAGCATCGGTCATAACCAGAGCATTGGAAAAATACAAGTCGGTGACCGATCCTGTCGATATTCTATCTGCACTGGGAGGTTTTGAAATTGCCACCATGGCGGGAGGAATGCTCAAAGCGGCCGAACTGGGCATGGTGGTGCTGGTCGATGGGTTCATTGCCTCTTCGGCACTTGTGGCGGCAAAATACATCCAGCCACAAGTGATGGATTATTGCATTGCATCACACCAGTCGAACGAGAAAGGCCATCGGCTTATGCTGGAGTCGTTGGGACTAAGCCCCATCCTGCACCTTGACATGCGTTTGGGTGAAGGGACCGGGGCAGCCGTGGCTTATCCGTTGGTTGAGTCGGCCGTACGTTTTATCAACGAAATGAACAGCTTTGAAGCGGCAGGGGTGAGCCAAAGCACGGCCGAGGTCGGTGCATGATAAGTGCCGGGTATTCAAAACCAAGTCTCACGTATTAATCCCGTTCGATCCCGATGAAAGCAGTCAAGCACCAATGGCAATTGTTTGCCACTGCACTGATGTTTTTTACGCGTATACCTGTCAGGTCTGTTTATAGCCAACAGTTACTGAACCGCTGTAACCGTTACTTCCCATTGGTCGGTTTCGTGGTGGGCGGCATTGGGGCGTTGGTATTTTGGGCGGCGTCACAGGTGTTTTCGTCACAGGTGGCCGCCGTGTTGTCGATGGCCGCTACCATATTGGCCACGGGAGCTTTCCACGAGGATGGTTTTGCCGATGTGTGCGATGGTTTTGGCGGAGGATGGGACAAGGACCGTATCCTTACCATTATGAAAGATTCGCGCGTGGGGGCATACGGGGTCATCGGGATGTTTTTGCTGCTTGTTGCCAAATATACCGTGTTGTCCGGTATGCCGGTAGGTATTGCGGTCCCCTCGATTATCACGGGACATGTGCTTAGCCGCGGCATGGCCGTAACTACCATGTTTCGACTTGGTTACGTGCGCGATGACGAATCAAGCAAGGCAAAACCCGTTACCAAACATTTGCGGGCAAAGGATCTGGTGATCGCGTTGACAATAAGTGCTTGTGCTTTTTTCATGTGGCCATCGTGGAACTATCTGGTGATATTGGTTCCCATGTGGTTGGCCAAATATTTTATGGAGCGATGGTTTGTCAAATGGATCGGCGGTTATACGGGCGATTGTCTCGGATCGGTACAGCAGGTCACGGAACTGACGGCCTATCTGGCTATTGTTGCGCTGGTTGCTTGGGGGGCATAGGTTGGAAAAGGGTTACTGGTTTTCCTCAAAAGGGATACTGGTTTTTATCAAAAAGGTTAACCTTTTGGAAACCACAAGGCACAGACAGCCCGTGCTGAAATGCCCATGCCCGCCCGGATGCATCCACTATCGGCCTGGATCGAAAACTTTAATCTCAGTATTTAGAACTTAAAATGAAAACCATCTATCTCATCCGCCATACCACGCCCAATGTAGGCAAGGGCATTTGTTACGGGGCCACTGATCTGCCGTTGGCCGAAACCTTTGCAGCCGAAAGGAACGAAATAAAATCAAAACTGGACGGTTTTGAGCCCGAGATGGTCTTTACCAGTCCGCTTAGCCGTTGTACGTTGTTGGCCAACGGCCTTTTCGGTTATGCACGGACCATGGCCGACGATCGTTTAAAAGAATTGGATTTTGGCCGGTGGGAGATGAAACGTTGGGACGAACTGGACCAGGAGATTTTCCAAAAGTGGGCCGATGGGTTTTGGGATACTGCGGCCCCTGGCGGCGAATCGTTTGCCATGCTTTACGACCGGGTGGTCGACGCATGGCAAAATGCTGTTATTCCCGATTCGCACGATCGAATCGCGGTGGTTTGCCACAGCGGGGTCATCCGTTCGTTGCTGATGGCGTTGCTGGATATCCCGCACTCAAAAATCTTTAACCTGGAGCTGGCTTACGGAGCCGTGCTTAAGTTGACCTGGCACGACGGGAACAGTTACCAACTTCAATTTGTCTGACACCATGGCGCACATCATTCTTGTTACGGGGGGGCAGCGGTCGGGAAAAAGTTCGTTTGCACAGCGTATGGCGCTGGAGTTGTCGTCCAATCCGGTCTATCTGGCTACTTCGCGCGTTTGGGACGAAGATCACCGGCAACGGATACAAAGGCACATCAATGACCGTGACCGGCGGTGGACCAACCTTGAGGAAGAGAAGCATCTTGCAACGCACGACCTGGATGGGAGGGTGGTGTTGGTGGATTGTGTGACACTTTGGTTGACCAATTTTTTTTTCGATAACCAGTCGGACGTTGACAAATCACTGGGCGAAGCCAGGGCTGAGTTCGATCTGTTGGCGAAAAGAGATGCCACGTTTATTGTCGTCACCAACGAGATTGGGATGGGAGGCCACGGAGAAAACGAACTGCATCGCAAATTTTCCGACCTTCAGGGATGGATGAACCAGTACATTGCCGCCACTGCATCGGAAGTCTATCTGATGGTTTCGGGCATCCCCCTGAAAGTAAAATAGCCCAGGACCTTTGCGCCCGGATCGGCTACGGGAGCCGTTTCCGTGTTTCTTCGGGGCGTCTGGTCCGACGCCATTGGCGTACTCATACCCTTTCTTTCCGTGCAATGCCCGTTTGGTGCTGTTTGTATGAACCGGGGGCGATTTTTTTCCTTGAGCTGAAATAGTTCGACAGGTGGCTCTCATCGGCAAAGCCGAATTCGTAAGCTATCTGTTTGATGGTGCTTTGGCCTGCCTCCAGCCGCTTTTCTATCAACCTCATCCGGTAGTCGTTCACGTATTCGCGCAAAGATATTCCGAAATTGCTTTTAAAATAGGCGCTGAAATAGTTAGCCGATATGTTGAAGTGCCCGGCAATGTGCTTTATCCTGATTTTTTCGGGGGTGTAAATATGCTGGTGGACATACGTGATCAGGTCTTCTTTGTTCGGCATGCCGTCGTCGATCCTTAAGCTTAGTTTGGCGGCGGCCTCTTCAATGATCCCAAAAATGGAAAGGATTTGGTAAAATACGATGGGAGAGGTGGACACATCCTTTTGGCAGTTGTAGGACAAAATGTTCTCAATGGTTTTCCGAAGGATGGTTTTGCAAGGCTCTCCAAAAATCAGTTTTTCCTCTTTAAACAACTGTTTCCGCATAATGGATAGCGGGTTTTTCGAGGCAAAGATGTCGGGGGACAGATGCCGGTTGCCCAAAAAATAGTTATCGGTGAATTTTATGAATACCAGTTTCGTCTGTTTGCTGTAAACAAGGTGGTGTCTGTCTTCGGGCGAAACAAGGAACAAGTCGCCGCATTTGTAGGGCAACAAAGCAGAGTTAAGATGGTGCATTCCACTTCCTTTTGCGATGTAAATGATCTCGTAATATGTATGGCTGTGGTTGGGCAGGTTGTAGTGTTCGTATTCGGTGGTCTCTATTTCAAGTAGTTCGAATTGTTTCTTTTTCATGGGCTTATCTTTATTATATGTTTGGTTTATGGGCCTGTCCTGAACCATAAATTGCACGCTTGAGGCGGATTAAACGAATAATCATGCCTCTTTTGTGCGAAAACCGGCAACACGGGTACTTTCGGTCAATGTTGGTCTAGACCTGGTGGTGCGTACGGCAGCGGACAGTTTTATCCAAAGTACAAAGGTGTCTAATAATTCTTCAGTTTTTTAATGTAAAAATACAAGTTATTTGTGTTTTGGCTGTTGCAACTTTGAACCGATTGGGGAATAAGGGTGATGGGATGGAAAAAACACCAGAGATCCCCGATGCCGGTTTTGATATCCGGTATCTTCTTGTTCGGAAAGAGCGGAAGATGGCACCGGCATGGAATAATTATTTAAACATATTCATTATGAAAGAGTTTAATGCCACGTTTTTCTTTATGCGGTTACCGGTTGCCTTGTCGTTGCTTGGTCACGGATTGGTGCGTTTGCCTAAACTGGCGGCTTTTAGCGAATGGATGGTGGGCACGATGGGGCATTCGGTTTTACCCGCAGGGCTCGTACAGGTTTGGGCGTACGTGTTGCCGCTCGTAGAGACTTTGCTGGGATTGCTATTGTTATTGGGCGTTAAGCCCAAATGCAGCATATATGCCGCATTGTCGTTAATGGGCATTTTAATACTTGGCAGTTCTTCCATCGAAAATTGGTCGGCCATTGAGGCCCAGCTGATCCATGCCTTTTATCTGTCCGGATTGTTGTGGTTTGTTGAAAAGAATGGCCAATCCGGGGATAAACAACAGGCCAGTTAATTTATAGATGTCGGTTTATGCAGCGGCGATCTCTCATCATATCCCTGATCGTTGGCGGGGCTTTCCTGATGGAAAATCTGGACAGCACCGCCATTACCACGGCCATTCCCCAAATGGCGAAAGATTTTAACGTGGATGCGGTAGGCATGAGCATGGGGGTTACGGCATATGTGGTTATGTTGGTTGTGTTCATCCCTATCAGCGGTTGGATTGCCGACCGTTATGGGACACGTGCCGTATTTTGCTCGGCCATTGGTAGTTTTTTGGCCAGTTCGGTCTTGTGCGGATTGTCCACTTCGCTTCCCATGTTCGTAATGTCCAGGGTGCTTCAGGGAATTTCCGGAGCCATGATGGTTCCGGTTGGACAATTGGCCGTACTGGGCAATACTTCCAAAAAGGATTTGGTGGCGGCCATCGCTTATATCACATGGCCCGGTTTGGCCGGACCTATCTGCGGGCCTTTTCTGGGCGGTTTTTTCACCACTTATCTGAGCTGGCACTGGATTTTCTTTATCAACATTCCTTTAGGTATTTTGGCCATCATCCTCGCTCTGAAATACATTCCGAACCATAGAGGAGCCAATGGGCGGTTACTGGATTGGTTTGGCTTTATCCTGAGCAGCTCCGGGCTGCTTTGCCTGATGGTCGGGATTGAACTGCTTAGTAAGGAGCATGTTGATATGTCCATCGTGACCGTTCTGATTCCGGGAGCCCTGTTCCTCTTGGGCGGTTCGGTTTGGCATTCGCTGAAATCTCCCCATCCGTTGATCGACTATTCCGTGTTGAAGGTTAAAACGTTCCGCGTCACCGTTTTGTCGGGCACACTTACAAAAATTGTGATCAATACGGCCCCGTACCTTTTGCCGTTGTTTTTTCAGATCGGTTTTGGGTTGGATGCTTTTAACGCAGGTTTGCTTTACATGTCCAGCATGATTGGCAATCTGGTAATGAAGTCTGCAGCCATCTGGATCATACGTCGGTTCAATTTCAGGGCAATCCTCACTGTCAACGGAGTATTGCTGGCGTTGGCCATTTTTTTGCAATCGTACCTGGAACCTTCCACACCCCACTGGTTGGTCATCGCATTATTGTTTGCCGCCGGCCTGACCCGTTCCATGCAATTCAGCGGTTTAAACACGCTGGCTTATGCCGATATTGCGCCCAAAAGCATGAGCAACGCCAATACGCTGTACATCACCATGCAACAGCTTGCCATTGCATTGGGGATTACGTTTGGGGCTACGTTGCTCCACTTTTCGGCTGCCAGTCATGGGCATGGGAACAGTTACCAAATGGAAGATTTTCGTCTGGCCCTGCAGTTGGTGGCCCTTGTTGGGCTGGGTTGTGTCATTGAGTTCTTCGGTATCGGAAAGCACGATGCCCTTAACGTGAGGCACAGGTGAACAAACGGCTGGATTGGTTCAAATGCGGAAAAAGAAAGTCATCTTATAAAAACGGAAAAATGAAAAGAAGGGATTTTTTAAATATGTCCGGGCTGTTGGGCCTTTCGCTGTCATTCCCGGTGTCTTTGTTTTCAAGGCCTTATGGAAAGGCTGTGGAAGAAAGCCCGGTGAACGGAACCGATCTTTTTTTGCCGGACATGGATGAATTGCGTAAGCTGTCGGGCGTTGTTCCCGGAGCATTGCCCCAAAAAATCAATGTTACAAAAGTGGCCGACACCATCAGACCGGCCAGTGTGGTGGTGAAGGGCGAGAGCCCGGATAGGAAGATGACCCTCTCACGATCGGTTTATCAGTTGGTCTATCCGCAAGGAACGGTCATGCTCGATTCGGGCATGGATTTGGAAACACACCGCACCTTTGGGAAAACAGAAGAGCCTTATTATCCGGAAAATTTCAACCAGGTGGAACAAGCATTGGGCGGGGCCAGTCTCATTGTCCTTACACATTATCATGCCGACCACAGCGCAGGAGTTATCCGTTCGGAGAAGTTTGATGATCTGGCCCATAAAGTATGGGTATCCAACGATACTGCCGATTTGTTGGTTGACCACCCGCACAAACCGACTGTGGCGATCGATCGCGAAAAGGTTAACCGGTTTATAGTCACCGATTTTGAAAAATATTACCCCCTTACGCCGGGTGTTGTCATCTTTAAAACGCCGGGCCATACCCCCGATTCCAAAATGCTGTACATCCGGCTGGAGAACGGGCGGGAATTTATCCATAGTGTCGACAGCGGCTGGTCGATGGAAAACATCGTAAAGGAACGGATGAAAAATGCATCCTGGGTCAGCGAAAATGAAACGCAATTGATGGCGCAATATAAATGGCTGAACCGTATCATGAAAACGGAAAGGAACGTCACCGTGTTGTGCGCGCACGATAATGAGCAGTACAACGAACTGACTGAAAAAGGTATTCTGGGAAAAGGCCTGATAATTTAAAGATTCGTAAATTACTGTCTATAAAACGAGAAACCGGCTATGGCTCCCAACACGAGCCTTGGACTAAAATTTCACCATATGGAGAGAATAACATTAAACGACGGCAACGAAATTCCTGCAATCGGTTTTGGCACTTATAAAACCACAGAACAGGAAAGTATCGAATCGGTGAAAACCGCCCTTGGGAAAGGGTACCGGTTAATTGATACCGCGGCCAAATACGATAACGAAGAAGCTGTTGCCAAAGGCATCAAAGCCAGCGGTATCCCACGGGAAGAGATATTTGTTACCACCAAAGTGTGGCGGGAAAACATTGGTTACGAAAACACCCGAATTGCGTTTGCCGATTCCCTGAGGAAATTACAGATCGATTACATCGATTTATATCTGGTACATTGGCCGGCGAACGCCAAAAACTTTGACGACTGGCAAAAGGTAAATGCTAGAACCTGGCGTGCGATGGAAGAATTACAGGCCGATGGAAAAATAAAATCCATTGGGGTCAGTAACTTTTGGCCGGAACATCTGGAAGCTCTTTTCCATACCGCAAACATCATTCCCGCCGTTAACCAGATTGAATTCCATCCGGGATACTGGCAACCGGAAGTGACCGAATTTTGCGAACAACACAAGATTGTGGTGGAAGCCTGGTCGCCTTTGGCAAGAGGACGGGTTTTCGAAAATGACCTGCTAAAGTCCTTGGCCCACAAACATGGCAAGTCTGTTTCCCAGGTTTGTCTGCGATGGGTGCTGCAACACGGTGCCGTTCCGATCCCAAAGTCGGCATCGGTTTCAAGAATTGAAGATAATATCCGCATATTCGATTTTAAATTATCGGAAGAGGAGATGGAACAGATAGACGGACTGCCCGAAATGGGTTTTAGCGGGGAACTGCCGGACATTTGGCCCGACAGGATCAATAGGCCCGATAAGTGATCCGTTCCCGGAAATATCGGATTTCTTAGGGTTCGGAAAAATATTGATGAAACCGAACAGGTCGTGTATTTGTTGTTTAACCAATAAAAGGCTGCGGGGATTTCAGTTTCGGACGGATCGCTTGGCCCGTGCATAGCTCGTTAATGCTGTTGTGAGAAATACAAACAATAAACCAACTACAATGAAAACGATCTTTTCAATCCTATTGCTTATGGGAGCCGTACACATCACCGGGGCACAGCCGCTGAAGCCGGTAAAATATGCCGATGGCACGCAAACACTGAACGGATTGGTCACTTCCAATGCGGGGAAAAAACTTCCGGGGGTGCTGATCCTTCCGGCTTGGAAAGGCATTGATGACGAAGCCAGAAATGCTGCGTCTGATTTGGAAAAGCAAGGGTACATTGCGTTTGTGGCTGACATCTATGGCGAAGGAAATGTTCCGAAAGACAACGCCGGGGCTGCCAGGATCGCCACGCAATACAAGCAAGATTACAAGGCCTACCAACACCGCATTTCGCTGGCATTGGAAGAGCTGAAAAAACAAGGGGCTTTACCGGACAAGGTTGCCGTTATCGGTTATTGTTTTGGAGGCACGGGTGCTTTGGAGGCGGCACGTGGCGGTTTGCCGGTGGTCGGTGTGGTTTCCATCCACGGTGGCTTATCCAAAAGTGCCGACCGGGAAAATGGCACTTTGAGCGCAAAGATTTTGGTGGAACATCCTGCCGAAGATAAAAGTGTGACCCGGCAAGACTACGATAACCTGGTGAAGGAAATGAACGACGGGAACGCCGATTGGCAAATTGTTACGTATGCACATTGCGGCCATACGTTTACCAATCCCGCGTCGCCCGAATATAACGAAGCAATGGCCAAAAGGGCCTGGCAGCACACGTTGCTGTTTTTAAACGAGGTTTTAAAGTAACAACCAATGGAAACAGTGAAAGCATACGGAACTTCTTCTCCAACGGATGAATTGGGTCCGATGACGATAGAACGAAGAGATTTGCAGCCTGCGGATGTGCAGATTGATATTTTGTACTGCGGGGTTTGCCACAGCGATATCCATACGGCCAGAAGCGAGTGGGGACCGGCAAAATATCCGGTTGTCCCCGGCCATGAGATCATTGGCAGAGTCATTGGCGTGGGAACTGGTGTAACCGGGTTTAAAGCAGGGGATTTGGTTGGAGTCGGTTGCATGGTCGATTCCTGTCACGAATGCGATTCCTGCAAAGACGGACTGGAGCAATACTGTGAAAACGGGGTGACGATGACGTACGGCGGAACCGACAAATTCCTTGGCGGGCACACGCTGGGCGGCTATTCCGAAAGAATAGTGGTCGATGCATCCTTTGTACTTCGCATTCCGTCAACGTTGGATGCCTCAAAGGCGGCACCGTTGCTTTGCGCGGGAATTACCACCTGGTCGCCGCTCCGGCACTGGAATGTACAGGCAGGTGACAAGGTGGGCGTGATCGGCCTGGGAGGGTTGGGGCATATGGGCATTAAGTTTGCCCACGCCATGGGTGCCCGTGTGGTCATGGTTACCACCTCTCCCGAAAAAGGAGAGGATGCCAGAAAGCTTGGGGCCGATGAAGTCCTTATATCCAAAGATGAAGAGGCGATGAAGGCACATGCCGGTTCTTTCGATTTTTTGCTGAACACCATTCCTGTGGCGCATGATGTCGATCCATACATCGGGTTGCTGAAACGGGATAAAACCATGGTGTTGGTGGGAGCCATAGAGCCATTGAAGTCGGTAAATGCCGGGTTGTTGGTCCGTAAGCGCAAGAACATCGCAGGTTCGCTCATCGGAGGAATAAAGGAAACGCAGGAAATGCTGGATTTTTGCGGCAAACACAACATCTTGCCGGAAGTGGAGATGATCGGTATACGGGATATCAACAACGCATGGAACCGTGTGGTAAAGGCAGACATCAAATACCGTTTTGTGATCGATATGAAGTCGTTAAAAGGGAACTGACATGATGAAAAACAAACAGATCAGATGGCAAGAGGTTTGAATATCCGAAAACGATGGCTGATGCCAATAGGTTGTTGCATCTCCGTGGCGTTGTCGGCGCAACAAAAGCCTCATGGCCGGGAGTTGGTCCCGGTTACCGATTTTGGCAAAAGTATGGCCATCGGGTTAAGCGTAAATTCGGAAAACCGGATTTTCGTCTCTTTTCCGAACTATAATGGCGACGGCAATTTGACATTGGCCGAAGTGAAGAACGGAAGGCTTTATGCCTATCCCAATAACGCTTGGAACAGGAAAGATGCGGATTACAGCCACAGCTTTTTGCGTGTACAGGATTTATACGTGGACGCACAGGATCACCTTTGGGTGCTGGATTCTCAACCGGCCCCGGCAGGGGATATTTTCGGTGAAGGGCGAAATGTGCAGAATGGTCGGTTCAAACTGGTAAAAATCAATACCAGGACCAACCGGGTTGAAAGGGTTTACCTGTTTGACGATCTGGATAAATCAAAATCCGCGCTTAACGATATGCAGGTTGATACGGACAAGGATCTGGCTTATCTTTCCGACCCCGGCCAGGCGGCCATTGTGGTGCTGGACCTGAAAACGGAAACGTCACGTCTCGTTTTGCAAAACTCAACCTTTACGCTGGCCGATGGCATTGTCCTGAAATATGACGGCATGGAAATGAAAGACCTAAACGGGAAGCCTTTTTCGTCGCATGTCAACGGCATTGCGCTGACCAAAGATTTCAGGTACTTCTACTTCAAGCCCATAAACAAAGAGAACCTGTTCAGGATCGAGACCCGGTATCTGGCCGATGCATCGTTGTCGGAAAAAGAATTGGAACGCAAGGTGGAAGACTTGGGAAAGGTGGGCATTACGCACGGGTTGATTGCCGATGCCCAGGGCAATGTCTATCTCACGACTTCCGAAAGTTATTCCATTTCATACCTTGCCCCGGATGGCGAATTGCATACGTTGGTAGAGGATCCCCGTTTGCTCTGGCCCGATTCGTTGGGTATCGGCACCGACGGTTATCTGTATTTCACCTGCTCGCAATTACAACGTTTGCCGCAGTGGAACAATGGTGAGGATAAGACCGAATATCCGTACCGGGTGTTTAAGGTCAAATTGCCCTGAATGGGATGCCGGCAGTCCCCGGATGTGTGGATGTTGTTTTTTGGGCGCTTCCGGGCGTAACATATCTAAATGTAAAAAGATGAAGTATCTAATGTTTATCTTGCCTATACTTCTCGGCTCGACACAGTTAAAAGCACAGGAACGTCCCATACTGGACATCATGCTTACGAATTACAATTACCCTTATACGGTGCATTATCTCGCTTTGGAAAGCCAGGGACAGAGCCTGAAAATGGCTTACATGGACGTAAAGCCTGCGAACTTCAACGGTAAAGTGGTTATGCTGCTGCATGGCAAAAATTTCAACGGCGCTTACTGGAAAACGACCATTGACGCATTGGCCCAAAAAGGTTTTCGGGTGGTTGTCCCGGATCAGATCGGTTTTGGAAAATCGTCGAAACCGGTTGGTTATCAATTCACCTTCCAGCAGCTGGCCGTGAATACAAAAGCGGTTGTGGATGCGTTGGGGATTGACAAGCTCTACCTTTTGGGACATTCGATGGGTGGAATGCTGGCCACAAGGTTCGGGTTGATGTATCCGGAACTGGTTGAAAAACTGATACTGGAGAATCCCATAGGGCTGGAGGACTGGAAAGTGGTGGCACCTTATGTGTCGATTGACGAGAATTACCAAAAAGAACTGGAGGCCGATTATGAAACGACGCGGCGGTACCAGTCCGGTTTCTATTACGACAACAAATGGAAACCCGAATATGATGAATGGGTGTATTTATTGACAGGTTGGATAAAATCGCCCGATTATCCCGTTGTTGCCAAAGTCAACGCGCAAACATCCGACATGATTTTTACACAACCTGTCGTTTATGAATTTCAGAACCTGAAAATGCCTACACTTTTGATTATAGGTACGCGCGATCGTACGGCCATCGGAAAAAGCAATGTAAGGGATCCTGCAATCCGCGAACAGATGGGGCAATACCAGATTTTGGGAAAAGAGACCCAGAAAAAGATCGAAGGTTCGAAACTGGTCGAATTGGACAATGTAGGACATTTGCCGCACATCGAAGTATTTGAACGGTTTATCCGACCGTTGACAGAATTTCTGGAGAAATAGATCATCAATAATAATTTTCATAACATGGATTTGCAATTAGGCGGTAAAACAGCTTTGGTGACAGGTTCTACCGAAGGTATCGGATTGGCCATTGCCAAAGGTTTATTGAGCGAGGATGCCAAAGTTTATATCAATGGACGAACCAGAAAAAAGGTCGATGGGGCAATCGCGCAATTAAAAAGCGAAATCCCCGGGGCTAAAGTGGAAGGGATTCCCGCAGATTTTTCCATTGTGGACGAGGTGAATGCATTGATCGGGCGGTTGCCCGAAGTGGATATATTGGTCAACAATGTTGGCATATACGGTGATCGTCCGTTCGAAACGACCGATGATGCCACCTGGTTCAACGATTTCAATATCAATGTGATGAGCGGCGTACGGTTGTCGCGGCATTATGCCCCCGGGATGAAAAAGCGTAACTGGGGACGGATTATTTTTCTTTCCAGCGAATCGGCCATCAATATTCCCGACGACATGATTCTGTACGGCGTTACCAAAACCGCTTATTTGGCATTAAGCCGTGGGCTGGCAAAATACATGAAGGGAACCAACGTGACCGTCAATGCCATTCTGCCCGGCCCTACCATTGCTTCGGGAACCAAAGAGATGTTCGAACACATTGCAAAAGAGAAAGGTGTGGATGTAAAAGATGCACCATTGATCTTTATCAAAGAAAAACGTCCTTCGTCCATTATCCAACGTTTTGCGACGGCCGATGAAGTGGCCAATTTAGTGGTCTATACCGCTAGCCCTCTATCTTCTGCGACCACAGGGGCCGCGTTGCGTGTCGATGGGGGCGTGGTAGATTCAGCGTTCTAAAATATTATCCCCCAGAACTATTGCCAAGAATAGAAGCATGCGGATGATTATTTTGTAATGACCGGTTTTCAAGCTTTGGATCTGGCGCTTTGATACTAATTGTAAACGAATGAAACTTCGCTTCATTGCCCTTGCTTTCGGAACACTGGGATTGGGCATCTCCGAATACGTAATGATGGGCATTTTGCCCGACATAGCCAAAGACTTTCACATATCCATTCCTAAAACCGGGCACCTTATTTCATACTATGCAATTGGCGTGTGTGTGGGCGCACCGCTGATGGTCATTTTTGCCCGCAGACTGCCGTTGAAAAAGATCCTTCTTCTGTTAATGGGACTCTTTGTGGCAGGTAACCTGTTTTCGGCGATGGCCGGTTCATACGGCACCCTTTCCATTGCCCGGTTCGTGGCCGGGCTTCCGCACGGCGCATATTTCGGCGTAGGTTCCATTGTTGCCAGTAAGCTGGCGGACAAAGGAAAAGAGGGAACTGCCGTTGCGGCCATGATATCGGGAATGACCTTTGCCAATTTGGTGGGCGTGCCGTTGGGAACCTTTCTCAGCAACGCTTTTAGCTGGCGGATTACCTATGGGATTGTTGGGTTATGGGGCATTGTCACCGTGTTGGCCTTATGGAAATGGGTACCGCAGGTGGCGCCACTTCCCGACGGTGGGTTCAAAGGACAATTTCGTTTTCTGAGGAAATGGGCACCGTGGCTGTTGATGCTTGCCATTATGTTCGGTAACGGTGGGATATTTTGCTGGTACAGCTATATCAGTAAAGTAATGACCGATGTTTCCGGATTCTCAGGACAATACCTAAGCGTTATTATGGTTTGGGCCGGTTTGGGCATGTTCGTCGGAAACTTGGCCAGTGGCAAGTTGTCCGATAAATATTCTCCCGGCTTGGTATCCATGGCCACACAGGGAACAGGAGCCGTTGCGCTGGCGTTCATTTACCTTCTTGCCAAATACCCTGTGCCCTCTTTATTGCTGACCTTCACATGTACAGCTTGCCTTTTTGCACTGTCCGCCCCGCAACAAATACTGTTGCTGCAAAATTCGGAAGGAGGTCAAATGTTAGGGGCATCCGGTGCACAGGCAGCTTTTAACCTTGGCAACGCACTCGGTGCATTGGTCGGCGGTTTACCGGTGTCTATGGGGTACGGATACGAAGCAACTGCCATTCCCGGAACTTTGTTTGCGCTGTTCGGGTTCGGCCTACTGTATTATTTTTACAAAGGGCAGAAACAACCGTCTGCACTTGTTGTATGAAATTTTTATAAATCAATAACTTGAATGAAATGAAAAAAAGAAGGATCAAACACACGGATCTGGATATTGCACCAATCAACCTTGGTGGCAATGTGTTCGGATGGACATTGGACGAAAAGCAGTCTTTCGAGATTCTGGATAAGTTTGTCGGGAACGGATTTAATTTTATCGATACTGCCGATACGTATCCCTGGTGGATCAACGGGACGGGAGGATTGTCCGAATCCATCATTGGTAAATGGATGAAGCAGCGCAACAATCGCAAGCAAGTGGTCATTGCCACCAAAGTGGGTTCCGAGACAAAAGAACATCCTTACGACGTTAGCAGGAAGCACATTTTGAATTCGGTGGATGAGTCCTTGCGGCGGTTGCAAACCGATTACATTGACCTATATTACACCCATTTTGATGATAATAAAACCCCGGTTGAAGAGACCCTGGAAGCATATGACGAAATCGTCAAAGCAGGTAAGGTCCGCTATATCGCGGCTTCCAATGTCTCGCCGGAAAGGCTCGTTGAATCGTTGACAGTCGCAGAGGCAAATGGCTACCCTAAATATGTTGCGCTGCAACCACATTATAATCTGGTTGAAAGGGAAAAATTTGAGAAAGAATATGCTCCATTTGCCGAAAAATACGGATTGAGCGTATTTCCTTATTGGTCGCTGGCCGCTGGATTTTTGACCGGGAAGTACCGTTCGGAAGAGGATTTCGATAAAACGGCCAGAGGTGCCGGCATCAAAAAGTATCTCGACGACAAAGGAAAAGCGGTACTTGCCGCATTGGATCAGGTTTCTGAAAAATATCGCACCCAACCGGCGACTATTGCGTTGGCCTGGTTACTTGCCCAACCGCTGGTGGCGGCCCCCATTGTAAGCGCGACCAACGTGCGTCAGTTACAGGCCATATTTGATGCTGCCAAATTGGAATTGGGAAAAGAAGAACTGGCACTATTGGACGGAGCCAGTGCATGAGAGGTATCAGCACAAAATATGGCGGATTTTGCAGAATGTGGTAAAATAAAAGGCTGTTACCGGATTTGAGCTACCCAATTATGCTTATTTCTCCAAGGGTTAGGGTGCAAAATATATTTTGCACCCTAACCCTTGAGTTGTTGATGAATGTTAAAATGTATTGTGTCGTGTGAATATAATTACGCAAAGAAGTACTTAAATGTAAAACTATTTGCTATTTTTGGCCTCAAATACTATTAAAACGCTAGCATATATAGAAAACATAATTTATGAGTACAAATGCAGTTTTTAGATCAACGAGGCTAATGGCCATATTGCTTGTCGGTACGGTTTTGACAGCGAATGCACAATCACGGGTTACCATTGATTTTGCGAACAGTTCGGTCGTGGTAAAAGGGACATCGACGTTGCACGATTGGGAAATGAAGGCTACCGAATATTTGGTGTATGCGGTCACAGAAGAGAAAGGGGCCGATGCCATTGTGATCAACGAAGGGGCGGCCACCTTTAAATCGGCCAAAATATTGAGCGAGAGCTCCGGAATGGACAAAAAGGCACATGAAGCGCTGAAAGTTTCAAAATTTCCGGAGATCGTGTTTAAGGTTACGTCTCCCGCACAATTGGGATTGGCTAATCAAAAAGGCCAGTTAAAAGGCGATCTGACCATTGCCGGTGTTACCAAACAAGTCGTCGTGCCTGTAAGCATATTGTCGCAAGGCACGAACAAATGGGTACTTAACGCATCGATGAAGTTCAAAATGAGCGATTATGGCATTGTACCCCCCACTGCGTTGATGGGAACCGTAAAGTCGGGCGATGCCATTGAAATGGATTTTAAGTTGGCATTTAAAAAATAGGCTGGGAGAGGTATACAACTAATCTGTGTTGGGATATAGAGATTGTTTACACAATTATTTGACCCCGAAAATTCCATACGACCTTTTAATACAAATCATTTACACATGAAAAAACAGTTTTTGCTTTTTGCCGGATTTTTGGTTGGGATGTCTGTTTTTGCACAGCAATTTGAACAGCCAAAGATCGATGCGTCCAAGTTTGAAAAAATCAACGTGCGTTTGGGCGGTGACTTTGCATTGCAGTTTCAGGGACTAAACCATGAAGCAGATGAAAACGTGATCAAATTGATAAACCTTGGTTCCAACCTGAACCTGCCTACGGCCAATATGGTCATTGAAGCCGATTTGGCTCCCGGTATGCGCGTAAACCTCACTACTTATTTGTCGTCGAGACACCATAACGAAACATGGGTGAAGGGCGGTTATTTATTGATCGACAAACTGCCGTTTTTGCCTGCCAGTGACAAAATCATGGAGTATGTGACCATTAAGGCCGGTGCCATGCAGCCCAACGTGGGCGATCAGCTTTACCGTCGTTCCGATAACGGTAACATTATCAATAATGTGTTTGTGGGTAACTACATTATGGATGACATGACAATCAGCACCGGGGTAGAGGTTATGTTTCGCCATAACGGCATACTTGCCATGGTCGGTACCAATAGCGGTAATTTGAAACCGGCCCTGGGAGGGACATCCAAAGATGAAACGACGGGTGATTTGGTGTACGATGAATACAACCTTACCAATGAGTTGGCCTATGTGTGGAAATTGGCTTATGACAAACAAATAAACGACGATCTGCGTGTTCGTGCCGCCTTGTCGGGTTTTAGCTGCGCCGAGTCGCACAGTGTGACTTTCCACTCGGGTGACCGCACCGGCTCGCGTTACTATTTTGTGATGAACAAACAAGCCACCGACGGTTCTGACTTTGACGTTACCAAGAATTTTATGTCGGGAAATTTCTATCCGGCATCGGGTATTAGCGACAATACCATTGTCGCTAATATTTTTGCCCAGTACAAAGGGTTTGAGATTTTCGGGACCTATGAGAAGGCAACCGGCGACGTGAAAAAAACAACAACTACGGCGCCTTATTACTCCATTGTTCCTTATGATTTTACCCAATTGGCCATTGAAGGGGTGTATCGCTTTGGCAAACAAAAACAATGGCAACTTGGAGCACGTTACAACACCGTGAAAGACGATAAAGCCCCGGCCGATAGCCGTATCGAGGCAGGCAAAGATTATTCGGTTGACCGTATCCAACTGGCTGCAGGCTGGTACATGACCAAAAACATCATTACCAAGTTTGAGTACGTAAAGCAAAATTACGACAACTGGGCTACTTATGGCAAAGATGCCGGTTTCGACGGGTTCATGATCGAAGCTGGTATTTCTTTCTAATCTTTTTTACGTAACCTGTTCCGGCTTTCTCCGGAGCAGGTTACCATTTTTCAGATTGACAGGAAAACAACGTGTTATGGCTAAACTGTCATCCAAATGGACAAGGGTCTGGTTCGGCTGTTGCATGTTTTTATGCACCAGTCTTTCCTTTGCGTTTGGAAGGAACGAAGGAGGGGAAAGTTTTATCTCCATTTCGGGCAAAACCAATATCAATTCGTTTAACCTCCGGCAGGACATCGCATTGCTCGATTTCATGCCTTCGCCTATTGGAAACCAATATGTAAGGGTTTCGGTGGCCGTGAAGCAATTCGAAACCGATAATCCGATAATGTACAACGACTTTATAGAGTTGGTCAAGGCAAAGCAGTATCCGCACATTTACATCGATTTGTTACGGTCTGACTTTTTGGCTTTGCAGGAAGGAAAAATATTTGAGCAGTCCGTGAAGATCTTCCTTACCATTGCAGGGATAACGAGGTCTTATAACCTTCAGTCCGAAATCGCCGCTTTTCCCAACGAATGTTTCTCGTTGAAAGGCCAGCGTGATATTTTGTTGCCCGATTTTAAGATAGATCCACCTGTGAAATTTTTGGGAATGATCAAGGTCCAGGACACGGTGCACATCAACTTCAATTTGGCTTTCTGTATGAAAACAGGAGCGTTTGAAATGGCGACGAAATGAACGACAAATCCGGCTCCGACAGTTTCACCAACGTATTGTAAACAAAAAAGTCCTCATTTTGAGGACTTTTTTGTTGTATAACCACCCTGGTAATTTGGTTATGACCTTCTTTCTTTGATACGTGCGCTTTTCCCGGTCCTTGCACGCAGGTAGTAAATACGTGCACGACGAACTTTGCCCAAGCGGTCTACTTCCACTTTGTCGATGAAAGGAGAATTGAATGGGAAGATACGTTCAACGCCTACGTTGTTCGAAATCTTACGAACGGTAAAACGTTTGTTGACGCCTTCACCTTTGATTTGTATCACAACTCCTTTGTAAACCTGGATACGTTCCTTGTTACCTTCCACGATTTTGTAATGAACCGAGATGGTATCACCGGAACCGAATTTAGGAATTTCGATACCTGTCTTAAAGGCTTCCTGGGCAACTTTTAACAAGTCCATTTTTCTAATTTTAATAGCATTTGACTTAGTATGCGCAATATTACTGCCACCCTACTGCAATAAGAGATTACGCACAGCGGCCGCAAAGATATATTTTTAGCGCTAAATATCAAATTGTTTGATCGTAAATGTTGCTATTGGGCAGAAAATAGGGCACCGGGACGTATATGCCTGAAAAAAAACAACTTGAAGGATGCATCCTTCAAGTTGTTTTAAGCAGGGGTCTTATTTTTTCTCCGGCTCGGCGGGAACCTTTAACCGGTCGCCTGTATCTTTGACCACTTTCTCGTAGAAGTCGGGCGAATAACCGGGATACTTGGCGTTGGCCGGTTGTCCGTGCGCATTACGCAAAAACTGGCCATCTTTTTCGGGATGAAGGTTGCCGTCAAGATATTTGACAAACAGAAATTGTCCCAGCTTGCGCCAGCCGTCTATGGTTTGCTCCACTTGGGCCGTGGTGTATTCGGTAAGGAACTGGCGGGCCAGATCGGGGTTTTGGTTATAAAGCGACTTGGCAGCTTGCTCGATGGCGGGCTGGTTGAGGGCAAACTTGTCTTCGTACGACTTTTGGGCCTTGCGGATGTCCTCGATCATTAATGAATAACGGCCATAGGCCTGGTTGGCCACCCAGTTGAACACCCAAAATGCGGCATCCCATGTAAAGGTCAGCATATCCCCGTTGCCCACTTTCAAACTGGGAGGAATGCTCGTAATGCCACAGTAAACGGGCATAAACACGGTCATATCGGCATCGTCGACGCCAAACCAAAATACGCCGCCAATGGGGTTGTCGAGCCAATTGCGCATTTGCGACACAAACACGAAACCGGTTTGTTGGGTGGCAATGGCACGTTCGTTAAAATATTCGGCATCGCCGACCTTCCATGTCAGGGGGCGGTAACGGTACGGAACATGGAACGGGCCTGCTCCCGGGTCCTTGGTCATGTCAAGGTCGGTCCCTTCGTAATGGTCGCGCATGATATCCTGCACGTCGCGAACCGATACTTTTTTTGAGGGTTGCATGTACAACGGCATGCGGGGGGCATTGGGTACGCCTTTGGCATAATCGGCATATTTATCCATGGCCGGGTTCATCAGCCTGAACGCGCTCCATACGCGGGCTTCGCAGAAACGCAAAGCATCGAACGTCAGTGGGGCATATGCATCGGAAAAACTGAAATCTTTGTCCTTGCCATCGAAATACTTCATTTCGCGGGCAAAATTGATTACGTCTTTGCTGTAAAGGCAGTTTTCGGAATCTTTGAGCGGGAAAGTGGTAATGCGTGCCTGGTTGGCATGTGCGCTTACCATGCCGTCGGGTATCTTCACGGCCACCCAGTTGGCTCCTTTGCGACCGGGACCTTTGCCCACCATTTCCATCACCCATACTTCGTTGGGATCGCCAATGGAGAACGATTCCCCACCGCTGTAATACCCGTACTCTTCTACCAGCGATGTCATTACCTTAACGGCTTCGCGGGCGGTACGGCTACGTTGCAATGCCACGTAAATAAGGCTTCCATAATCCATTATCCCTGTGGTGTCCACCAACTCGTCGCGACCGCCAAACGTGGTTTCGGCAATGGTTACCTGAAATTCGTTGATGTTGCCTATTACCGAATAGGTTTGTTTGGCTTGTTTAATCTTTCCGAGATATTTGCCCGTGTCCCATTCGTGGATGTCGAGCATCGTTCCGTCGGGGTATGTGGCTGCGGGCCAATGGTAAAGTTCACCGTAAAGCACATGGCTATCGGCCGAATACGAAATGATGGTTGAACCGTCGACCGAAGCACCTCGGGTGACCAGGACATTGGTACACGCAGTTGCCTGGTGTTGCATCGAGCCCCAAATCGATAGGGGTGCAAGCAATGAAAGCAAAATTCTTTTGTTCATATACACGTATTGATTTTTATATGAGGAAAGTGAAGGGGGCATCCACATTCGACAAATATAAAATTTAATGGCTAAATGTCTAATGGCTTTTGTCAACGTGCGGGAGTACAGGCGTGCAAAAGCAGGAGAGGCGGAAGGCGGAAAAAAAGTATCTGGCGGTTTCTTCCGATTCTAACTTTTCCTCCTGACGCCCTTTACGGCTTGCTCTTTCCACGGATCGTCGGGCCAGACATGTTTGGGGTAACGTGTGCGGAGTTCTTTTTTAACTTCAAAATAGGTATGGTTCCAGAAGCTGCGTAAATCGGAGGTGACTTGCACTGGTTTATAGCCCGGCGATAAAAGATGTAACAGTACGGGTATTTTGCCTTTGTTCACGCATGGGGTCTCGGCCAGGCCGAACATTTCCTGCAGCCTCACTGCCAATACGGGAGAGGCCCCGTTGGCCTGGTATTGCAGTTTTATTTTCGAACCGCTGGGCACTTCGATGCGGCCGGGGGCCAGCTGATCGAGCCGTGATTGTTTTTCCCAGTCCAGTTGGTGGTGGAAAATATCCAGCAGGTTAAGCTTTTTCAGATCTTCGTTCTTCTTTGCCTGTCCTGCATACGGGGCCAGCCATTGATGGGCTGTTTGCAGGAGGGCAGGGGTGCTTACATCGGGCCACCCGTCGTCTGGAGACCATGTGCGGAGGCTTAGCACGCGGTTTTGCCACTGTTCCACTTCTTCGTTGAAATCGAGCAACCGTTCGCCGTCTTTCATTACGATATCACATATGGCGTTGGCTACCTGTTGGGCATCGGGTTTGGCAATGGGCTTTGACTGGAGTACGATGCTTCCGATGCGCAGATCGTTGGTGGCGGCCAGGCCGCCTTTTCGGATATCCCAGGCCACGGTTTGCTGCTGTTTTACCAGTGGGGCCAGATCCTTTGGGTTGAGGGGCGATGCCAGGAAAATTTTTCCCAAACCGTCACGGGCATCCAGATGGGCCACGGCCAACCAGGGTTCATGCGCCAGGCCATCGGAGTGGAGGGCCATGGCATAGCTGCCGTTCGACAGTTGGAACCGGGCGTTGTTGCCCGGACGGGCGCAAGCGATACGTTCGGGGTAGGCGTGAACCAATAACACGCCTGTGTCATAAGGGTCGAACGGACGGTTATCGGCATGTATGCCGAACAGTTTCCGGTACGATGCGGCCACTTTTTCAATCCGGTTCAACGCTTTGTTGTCCCGGTTTTCGACACGGTGGCGGCGGAGTGCTTCGATGCGCAGGTTGATGTCGATGCCCGTTTCCCTGGGGAGCGGGTCGCGTTCTTCGAGCACGGCGGCAATATCGGTGCCCAGTTGCAGTTGGCCCGAACCCTGTGCCATGATGAGCATGTGCGCCAGGCGGGGGTGGCAGGGGAGCGAAGCCATTTTACGGCCGTGCAGGGTGATCTTGCCATCTTTGAGCGCATCGAGATCATGAAGGGTTTCCGTAGCCTGGGCAAGATGTCCTTTGGGCGGAGGGGTGAGCCATGTGAGTTTTTGTATGTCGGCCACTCCCCACTGTGCCATGTCGAGCACCAGGGATGCCAAATCCGATTCCTCGATTTCGGGCACACGATGGTCGGCCATCCGGTGCTGGTGTACCATGTCCCACATCCGGTAGCATTTACCGGCCGACAAACGCCCCGCGCGTCCGGCACGTTGGTCGGCGGCATCTTTCGAAATGTCGGTGGTGGCCAGGCGTGACAATCCGGTACCGGGATCGAAGCGCAAGGTGCGTCCGTACCCCGTGTCGATTACCACTTTGATGCCTTCGATGGTCAAGCTGGTTTCGGCAATGGAGGTGGCCAGCACGATTTTCCGGCGTCCGTGGTGGTCGGGCATAATGGCCGCAAACTGTCTGGACGGGGGCAACTGTCCGTATAGCGGATGGATGGACAATTGCGGAAAATTTTTTGCAAGCAATGTTTCGGTTTGGCGTATCTCTCCTTCGCCGGGGAGGAACACCAGAATATCTCCTTCGTCGTCTGCCACTGCTTTTGCCGCCGCGCGGGCGGTAAGTTCGGGAAGCATCATGCTGTCGCGCATGCCCGTGTAAACAATGTCGACGGGGTAAAGCCTGCCTTCGCTCACGGCCACCGGGGCATTGAGCAGTTTGGAGAGCTGGGGCATGTCGAGGGTGGCCGACATCACCACGATGCGCAGGTCGGGCCTTAATACCTGTTGCGCGTCGCGACAAAGGGCCAGTGCCACATCGGCATAGATGCTGCGTTCGTGAAACTCGTCAAACATTACCATTGCCACGTTTTCCAGCGCATTGTCGTTTTGCAGCATACGGGTAAGGATTCCTTTGGTCACTACTTCGATACGGGTACCGGGGCCTGCGCAGCTGTCGAACCTGATACGGTAACCCACGGTTTGTCCGGCCTCTTGTGCCAGTAAGCCAGCCATTCGTGTGGCAATGGTCCGCGCGGCAAGGCGGCGGGGCTCAAGCATGAGTATCTTTTTCCCGTCAACCCATGGTTCGTCCATCAATGCCAGTGGGAGCAAGGTACTTTTTCCCGCACCGGGCGGTGCATTGATGATGAGGGTGTTGTCCAGTGCAAGCTTTTGCCTGATGTCGGGGACGATATTGCAGATGGGAAGCGGTATGGTACGGTAATCGAATGTCACTTGAAGATATGGTTGGTGTTCGTAGTCGCAAAAATAGAAAAAAGAGCGTGGACGACATTGGGGGACAATGCCCGGGTTTGTTTTCTTTTGTATGACAGGGGAGATAATGTTGTTGTGACCATCGTAACAGTGTTGTTACTGCAACAATAACCGTACTGTTATGATGATCGTAACAGTGCTGTTACGATAGCAATAACAACACTGTTACGATGATAATAACAACACTGTTACGATGACGATAACAGCGTTGTTACGATTGGCACAACAGTGTGGTTGCGATAGCCGCAACCACATGGGAACAGTGTCTGCGAGGGCTTTATGGCAATGGGGCCGCGTAAGGTATCCGAAGGTTGCCCAACGCAAATTGCAGAGATCGGAAAAGGTTTTGCGGTTGTGGATAAACTGTTGGCCGTTCGTCCCATGTCATAATGATATTAAAATGACTGAGCCGGGCGGTTGACGGATGGGATTTCGTTGGGTTTATGCCGTTGGGTACGGTGCACTTCCAGGTCCCCTTCTTTGGAGAGGGGTTAGGGGAGGTCGAACCGATGAAAGGAATCGGGAATCTTTTCACGGGAGTATCGGTTAAAACGCCTGATTCAATAAAATAAAACGCCCCTGGAATCCAAGATGGTTCCAGAGGCATCGGTTTTGGGTATATTTTCCCGGTTATTCCAATCCTAAAACCTGCTTTTCGGGGTTATGCCCGTTGGTCAGCAGGCCGATGGGGTTTTCGATCAGTTCTTTTACCTTTTTAAGAAAGCTAACCGAATCTTTCCCGTCGATGATCCGGTGATCGTACGACAGCGCCACGTACATTACGGGGCGTATCTCCACTTTACCGTCAACGGCCATGGGACGGTCTACAATGTTGTGCATTCCCAAAATGCCCGATTGCGGCGGGTTGATAAGGGGGGTTGACAACATGCTGCCAAAAACCCCTCCGTTGGTGACCGTGAACGTGCCACCGGTCATCTCGTCCAATGATATCTTTCCGCTGCGGGCTTTGTCCGCCAGCTCTTTCAGTTTCAGTTCGATCTCGGCCAGCGACAACGTCTCTACGTTACGGATGACCGGCACCATAAGCCCTTTGGGTGTTTGCACGGCCACCGAAATGTCGGCATACCCGGGCGTCACGATCTCTTCGCCGTCAATCATCGAGTTCACCATTGGAAAGTGCTTCAGCGCTATGGCCGATGCTTTGAGGAAGAAGGACATCAGGCCGGCCTTTATCCCAAATTTCTCCTGGAACTCTTTATTGTATTGTGCACGGAGTTTCATGACGGTGCTCATGTCCACTTCGTTAAAGGTGGTGAGCATGGCCGTTTCGTTTTTCACGGCCACCAGGCGTTGGCTCAGTTTTTTGCGAAGCTGGGTCATCTTTTGGCGTTGTATGTTTCGCAAAACCTCGACCTTTGCCTGCATTGCCGGTTTCGGTTGGTTGTTGTGGCCAACGACCAATTTCACGTCATCGGAAGAGATACGGCGAAGCCCGTTGATGATGTCATCGACGTTTAGTTGGTACTCGGCCATTAACTGTTGTGCCAAAGGCGATACTTTGACATGATCGGGCGCGGGAGAAGATTGTGCTGGCGGCTTAGGGCCTTCGTCCGTGGCGGTTTTGGGCTCTTCCTTGGGTTGTGTGACCGGTTTTGGGGCGGCTTCAACAGCTACCGACGTGTCTATGGTGCATGCCACCGAATCGACTTTGACAGTTGTCCCGGCAGCCACCAATATGTTTATTTTCCCAGCTTCGGCAGCCACCAGCGACAAGGTGGCCTTATCGCTTTCTATTTCGGCCAGGTCCTGGTTTCTGGTCACCAGGTCGCCATCTTTCACCAGCCATGTGGTGATTTCAACTTCCGATATCGATTCGCCCGGCGTGGGCACTTTTATCTCAACTATCATGGGAACGTAAATTTTTGGTTCTTTATAGTTCTGGGTTTGGAATAAGGCTATTTGCCACCGGCTGTCAGCTTTTGGAAGAAACCGCTGGCCATTTCGGCCTTCCTTGCTTTCCTGCATTCATCCCCGTCATTTTTTTCTTGTCAAATCGAAAACCGTGAATGATCCATAAAGTATTTTTGCTGCTTCACGATCTCCTCGCGTGTCTTGCCTTCGGCACATTGCAAACCGCAATATTTCAATTTTAAATCGCAACGGCAAACTTTAAATACTTTTTGGACGATTTCGTTTTGCCCGATGGCATGCAGCTTGGCCAGTCCCGTGGCCGGGCTGCCACTGGCCAGCCTGGCCACCGCGACCAGTTGCACAAATGGGAAATGGTTGCGGATGTAGTTCCATGCCCCCATGTTTTCAGGCTCTTCCTGCACCCAAAGGTGGAGGATGGCATTGGGATAACGGTCCAATACCTGCCTGATCTGTTTTTTAGGGAACGGGTGGAGCTGCTCGATGCGTACCAGGGCTACGTCGGTTGCGCCAAGTTCCTGCTGGCGTGCAAGCAGGTCGTAATAAATCTTGCCTGTGCAGAACACCACCCTTTTCACCGACGGCGCATCGACAAATTTATCGTCGATCACTTCCTGGAAACGGCCTTCGGCCAGTTCATCGACCGATGAAACGGCCAGCGGATGGCGCAACAAACTTTTGGGCGTGAACACGACCAGCGGCAAACGGATGTCGCGCAGTGCCTGACGGCGTAACAAATGGTAAAAGTTGGCGGGCGTGGTGCAATTGGCCACTTGCATGTTGTTGTTCACGGCCAGGTTCAGGAAACGCTCCATGCGCGCGCTGGAGTGTTCCGGGCCTTGGCCTTCAAAACCATGGGGGAGCAACAGCACCAGACCGTTCATAAGGCCCCATTTTTCTTCGGCCGACGAGATGTATTGGTCAATGATCACCTGGGACACGTTGACAAAGTCGCCGAACTGGGCTTCCCAAATATTCAACCCTTTTGGGGACGCAAGCGCATAACCGTATTCAAAGCCCATCACGCCATATTCCGAAAGCGGGGAGTTGAATACCGAGAACGTGGCCTGGTCCGGGCTCAGGTTTTGCAGCGGGATGTATTGTTCGTTCATGTCCTCCACCGTGAATGCCGCATGGCGGTGGGCAAAAGTACCACGTTGCGAATCTTGCCCCGACAACCTTACGGGCACCCCGTTGGTGAGCAGTGTGGCATAGGCCAGAAGCTCGGCCATGGCCCAGTCGACTTTGTTTTGGTCGATGAGGGTCAACCGGTCTTCGACGATCTTGTGCACCTTTTTAAAAAAATCCTTGTCGTAAGGCAAAGCGTTGACTTTGTGCGCCAATTCGATCAATACGGATTTCGGGTTTTTGTAGAACGGGCTGGCGTCGAAATCGGTGTCGGAAGAGTAGCGGAACGCTTTCCAGTCCTCTTCGAGGAACGGGTGGATGACCACTTTTTTGAATTGCCTGGCAAGCTCGTACTTGGCGTCCAGGTGCGCCTCGTATTCGTACATGTATTTTTGGTGCTGCTCGTCGGTCAATACACCCTGTCCGATCAGTTTTTTTGCGTAGATGTCGCGCGGGTTGGGGTGCTTGGCGATGGCCTGGTAAAGCGTGGGCTGCGTGAATCGCGGCTCGTCGCCTTCGTTATGGCCGTACTTGCGGTAGCTAAGCACGTCCAAAAATACGTCGGTATGGAAAGTCTGGCGGTACTCAATGGCCAATTCCATGGCGTAGACCATGGCTTCGGCATCGTCTCCGTTGATATGGAACACCGGACACCGGGTAACCTTGGCCACATCGGTGCAATAAGTGCTTGAGCGGGCATCGAGGTAGTTGGTGGTAAATCCGATCTGGTTGTTGATGACCACATGGATGGTACCTCCCGTTTTATAGCCGGGCAGCTGTGACATCTGCACCACTTCGTACACCACGCCCTGGGCGGCAATGGCCGCATCGCCGTGAATGACGACGGGCACAAGCTTGTTGAAATCGCCGTGGTAACGTTTTTCGATGTGGGAGCGTGAAATGCCTTCTATGACGGGAGTGACCGTTTCGAGGTGCGAGGGGTTGGGGGCCAGGACAAGGTTTACGTTCTTGCCCGATTCGGTGGTCACGTTGTTTTCGTAACCCAGGTGGTATTTCACATCGCCCAGCGACACGCCTTTTTCGTAGTCATCGCCTTCAAACTCCTTAAAGATATATTCGGCCGGCTTGCCCAATATGTTGCTCAGAATGGTCAACCGGCCACGATGTGCCATCCCGATGGTCACTTCTTCTACGCCCAGCTCGGCACCTCTTTCTATCAGCGCTTTAAGGGCAGGTACCACCACTTCGGACCCTTCGATGGAAAAACGTTTTTGCCCTACGAACTTTTTGTGGATAAAGGCTTCAAACCCCGCAGCCTGTTTTAGTTGCCTGTAGATAAAGATCTTTTTCCCGGCACTAAAGTTCGGGGTGTTGAGCACCGATTCCATTTTCTTTTTTAGCCATCCCAGTATTTCGGGGTGGCGGATGTAAAGGAATTCCACCCCGATGCTTTCGCAATATGTCTTTTGTAAATGGACCAGAATGTCCTGCAACGTGGCAGGTCCGATCCCTATTTCGTTGCCGGCCTGGAACACGGTTTTTAGGTCATCGGACGTAAGGCCGAAGTTTTCTATATCCAACGTGGGAAAATATTTGCGCCGTGCACGGACAGGGTTTGTTTTGGTAAACAGATGGCCGCGCTGGCGATAGGCCTGGATTACGTCTTTGACGATGAATTCTTTGTCCATCAATCCGCTTTGGGCCGTTGCGGCAAAGTTTTTCATTGCAAAGTCAAACCCCTTAAAAAAGTTGCGATAGCTCTGGTCCACCGAATCGGGATCGGCTTTGTACTGCCGGTAAAGCTCTTCGATCGATTCTATTTCGCTATTGCCCACATATGAAAATTGATCCATGGATATTGAATTTAGCCTTAAAAAAAGTCCAGGGTCCCATGTCCAAAGTTTGGGTTTTAAACAACAACCTTTCGGAACATCAAACTCAGAACCTGTAATATAACACATTTACCCCCCATTGGGTTGTCAACGTTTGTTTTTAAATTTCGGCAAAACAACTACGCCAACTATCAATAAAACATGACAGATTGCATTGACTACGCAATTTAACATTTAAAAAGGGTTGGCCGCGCCGGGTGCAAAAGTGGTTTCGTTTAGGTATCTTTGGCCAAACCATTTGATACGGATGAACGACCAATTTTTATCGGCATTGGCCCGTTATTATATACAAAAGTATGGAACAGCGGTTTCCGATCTTTGTTTTGTTTTTCCAAGCCGCCGTGCAGGTATATTCTTCCGTAACCATTTGGCCAATTTGTCCGGAACGCCCATCTGGTCGCCCCACATACTCACCATCAACGAATTTACCGAGACCATTGACCAAACGCCCGTAGCGGACAACATTACGTTGCTGTTTAAGCTTTATGAGGTGTATGCCGGGGCGAACGAGCAACCGCTGACATTTGACGATTTTTTGCCATGGGGGGAAATGTTGTTGGCGGATTTCGACGACATAGACAAATATTTGGTGGATGCACGGCAGCTGTTCAGTAACCTTATGTCGCTGAAGGAACTGGAGGGGGATTTTACGTTTCTGGACGAAGAACAGGTGAAGGCCATCCGCACATTCTGGGCATCGTTCAACCCCCACAAACTGTCGGAACACCAGCGTAATTTTTTGAAAAACTGGGCTACTCTTTACCCTGTGTACACACGGTTCGGCGAATTGCTGGCCGCCGAACGCATTGCTTATACCGGGATGACGATGCGGCGGATATCGGCCCGGATCGCTGCCCGCGATATGGAGGAACTGCCGTGGGGCAGGGTTGTGTTTGCCGGATTTTTTGTGCTGACCCCATCGGAACGCGACCTGTTCAGGTATTTGAAGAACCAGGGCAAAGCCGATTTCTTTTGGGATTATTCGCCATGGATGATGCAACGCGGCAAACTGGACGGATTGAACGACATGCCCAGGTTGCCTTTCAGGGATGCGGCCAGCTTCCTGTTGGAAAATGTGACCGCGTTCCCCCCGCCTTTCGATTGGGAATTGCCACAGGGCCTTTCATATCCCGATATTGAAATAATCGGGGTCGCATCGCAAACCGAACAACTCCGTCTGGTGGGCGAATTCCTGGAGCAGGTCGGCCCGGAGGCCGCCCCGGGCGAAGACATGGACAAAGCTTTGGGCACGGCCATTGTACTGACCGACGAAAATATGCTCATCCCTGCGCTGCATGCCATTCCGCCGCAGTTTGGCAAAATAAACGTCACTCTGGGCTATCCGCTGAAGAACACCCCTATTTACGGCCTCATCGGTGCCATTGTGCAATTGCAGCGCAACGCCAAAATTACGCGCGACGGCAAGGTCTGGTTCTATTTCCGTGATGTACTGCCGGTGATACAGCATCAGTACATATCGGCCATCGACAACACGAACGCATTGGCCGTCAAAAACCAGATGCTCGGCAAGAACAGCATTTTCGTGGAAGCGAACGAACTGTGTGTGGGCAACTATTTTCCGCTCATCTTTAAAAAGATCACCGACAGCGACCAGATACCCGCTTACATCGAGCACATTGTGTTCAGTACTTACAACCTGATACGCGAAACCACCCAATCGTACTTTGAGCAGGAATTTGTGTATGCGCTGTACAAAAGCGTGGTGAAGCTACGTGACTTGTTAAAAAAGCTGGATAAAGACATTTTGCCCGATACGTGGCTGAAATTGTTCAGGAAATTAACCGAGACGCAAACGGTGCCTTTTAAAGGAGAACCGTTATCGGGCCTGCAGGTGATGGGGATGATGGAAACGCGCGCCATTGACTTCGACAACCTGGTGGTGCTGAACATGAACGAAGGTGTCTTTCCGAAGGACAGTGCGCCCAACACATTCATCCCCTTTAACCTTCGCAAGGGTTTTGGGTTGCCCACATTGGAACATCAGGACGCTATCTTTTCATACTATTTCTTCCGGCTTATCCACCGCGCCAAAAAGCTGAGGCTGGTGTACAACTCATCGTCGCAGGGGCTGCAAAGCGGTGAAATGAGCCGTTATTTGTACCAGCTGATATACCAGCATCCGGCCAAGCCCAAACTGTTGACGGCCGTGGAGCAGGTAAAGCTATACAAAATGCCTGCCGTGGTGGGTTATAAAACCCGGGAAGTGGCGGACAAACTCCGCAACATGGGTACTGCTTCGGGAAAGGCTATCAGCCCCAGTGCGTTGAGCAGCTATCTGGAATGTGAGATGCGCTTTTTTTTCCGGTACGTTGCGGGCATAAAAGAGACCGAAGAGATTTCGGAAAGCCTTGACATGCGTGTCTTCGGTATTTTGTTGCACGATACCATGGAGCATCTTTACAGGCAATTTATCGTTGACGGGTGCCCAAAAACATTGACCGAACACGATTTGGACCGGTTGTCGGGAGACGATGTGCTGATCAGCGACACCATACGGAAAGTGTTTGCAGAGCAATTCTCGGAACTGTCGTTGAGAAACGACGACTTTCTGGAGCTCCAGGGAAAAAATATCCTTGTGTTCGAGGTGCTGAAAAAATACGTGCGGCAAATCATCCAAAACGACAAAAGCATGCTCCCGCTCACCTTGCACCACGTAGAGGCTTCGTTTGACATGCCGTTTACGTTGGGCGACGGGACCATTATCAAAATAGGCGGCAAGGTGGACCGCATCGACGAAACCGGCGGCATGGTTCGGGTGGTGGATTACAAAACGGGTAGCGCGGTCAATAAAGTGGCGAAACTCGATTATCTGTTCGAACCGAAGAGGCACAAGGACGTCAAAGCCATTTTCCAGACACTGTTGTACGCCAGCGTGCTCAAGCACCGGGCTTTTGCCGGACGGCGTATTGCCCCTGCAGTCCTGCAGCTGAAGAACGTATTCAGCCAAAACGATTATTCCGTTTCGATAGGCGAATACAAGAACGTGCAAATGCTTGAGCTCGATTTGGTGGAAGATGAGTTCAACGATCGTATGAGATCGCTCCTTGACGGCTTGTTCGACACCCAACGCCCGTTTGTGCAGACCGATGAGGTGAAAAAATGTGAGATGTGCGCGTATAGGACGTTGTGCAACAGGTGAAGCTGATAGCCGTTAACCGTTAGCTTCGTCCAAAGCCAAAGGCCGGCGGCTAAAATTTCTTTCCTATTCCATCAGATCGGGCCTCAATCTCCGGGTCCGTTCCAGGGCTTGCTCTTCACGCCATTTATCGATGTTGGCCTGGTGCCCCGAAAGGAGGATGCCGGGCACCTGCCAGCCGTTGAATTCGGCGGGGCGGGTGTACACGGGCGGTGATAGCAGGTTGTCCTGGAACGAGTCGGTGAGCGCCGATGTCTCGTCCGACAGCACGCCGGGAATGAGGCGCACCACTGCATCGACCACCACGGCTGCGGCCAGTTCGCCACCGGTGAGCACGTAATCGCCAATGGATATTTCGCGGGTAATGTAGTGGTCGCGCACCCGTTGGTCTACCCCTTTATAGTGGCCGCAGAGTATTATGATATTCCTTTTGAGCGAAAGCTGGTTGACGGCTTTCTGTTCCAACCGTTCGCCGTCGGGCGTCATGTAAATCACTTCATCGTAGCTGCGTTCGCTTCTTAACTTTTCGATGACGGCCGCGATGGGCTCGATTTGCATGACCATGCCCGCACCGCCGCCAAAGGGGTAATCGTCCACCCGTTTATGCTTGTCGGTGCTGTAGTCGCGTATGTTATGGAACACGATCTCGACCAGTCCGCGTTCACGTGCGCGCTTGATGATGGATTCACTCAAAGGACCTTCGAACATGTCGGGGAACAACGTCAGTATATCGATGCGCATGGGTAAATTGGATTTTGGTTGCAAATGTAGGTAAAGTAAGGGAGACTTGTCAGCGACCGGTGCGGCATGGCGATTGAAATTCCTGGCGGCATTTCCGGCCCGCTTCCGCGCAAACACCACGCCGGGTGCCCGGCGTAGCTTGTTCCTGACGGCCCGGCGCGATCCGGCCCCACCTTTGAACTGCTTGCCGTCCGAAGCTTTCAGCGCTTTTACCGGGTGACGGGTTTAAAATATCAGACCTGGTCTAAAAGGCCGGTTTCAGAAAGAAAAGCAACCATGTTTTCGCACAATTGACAGGGCTCTTACCCCATTGGCCGCATAATCGAAAGCATGCATCAATGGGGCACTTGCCCGTGGATCCAGGCCCGTCCATTTAAAAGTCATTTAAACTATTCTAAGTACATTTTTGCATTTGTTAGAATTTATTTACAATATTGTGCCGGATAAATCGCAACACATGCAAACCGACTCACTTTTGATAGAAGAATTAAATGCCGGAAGCATCGAGGCCTTTGATCATCTGTTCGGGAAATACGCCCACCGTTTGCATTCATTTGGCGTAAAGTATCTGAAATCGGCCAGTGATGCCGATGAACTGGTTCAGGATGTGTTTTTGAAGATATGGAGGAACAGGAATAAGCTCAACAAAAATAAAAACTTCAAATCCTACCTTTTTACCATTGCCTATAACCAGATCAGGCAATACTACCAGCACAGGCTTTTATACATGGAAACCATCCAGGACACTTTTCTTCCTCCCGATATGGCTATGGAACAGTCCGTTTCCTATCAATCCGTCCTTAATAATATATCGGTGCTGATCGAGCAACTGCCGCCGCGAAAACAACAAATATTTAAGCTCAGCCGCTTCGAGGGTAAATGCTCTGCCGAAATTGCCCGGCTCCTTAATATCAGCCCCAAGACGGTCGACAACCAGATATCGGAAGTGATCCAATACCTGAAAGCCCGGATCTCGCCATCGGACCTGATGGGCCTGTTGTTTTTCCACCTTTTTGTTAATTGAACAGGGCAGGTACAAGGCGTTTGGGGGCGAATCCCTGACAAACAAGGCTTCTGCAACGTTATGGCTTAATTTCTGAAATGAGGTTGGGGCGGGATGCCCATGCCTCCCAAACCACCCCACAGGCGTGCCGTCCGGGCAAAACATGGTTATAACAGGAAAGCGCCAAATCCGCGTCATTCATGGTTTAGAGAAATATTCGGAAAAAAACTTAAAAAAATCTCCCGGTCCGACCGGGAGATTTTTTAGTTAAGGGGATATTACCTATAAACATGTGTGTAAATGAAGGAGACAGAAGACAGGCTACGAAGGTTGACCGACCCCGCTGTAAAGAATAATGATTATTGGGTTGTAAAAGAATTTGCAGACCTGCTAACCGCCCCCGGCACCGAAGCGATAGTTAAAAATGAAATGCAGAAGGACTGGGAGGGGCCGGACGATGGCGCTCCTGCTCCGGGAAAAGGGTATGACCACGTTTTGTTAAAGATACACCAGCAGATCAACAAGGAGTTTTTTCAAAAACAAACCACCTTGCACAAAATCGTGGTCTGGTACGCCAAGACAGCGGCAGTTCTGCTTCTTCCTTTGCTGGGCTGGTGGGGAAGCAGCCTGCTTAAGGCATCTCCCGCAGGGCAATCGCCCGCCACGGTCAAAATCATTTCTCCCCTCGGGGCACGGGTGCAATCCACCCTTCCGGACGGAACCCGGGTTTGGCTGAACAGCGGATCGACCCTCGAATATTCCTATCCCTTTGCAAAGAGAGAGGTCACCGTAAAAGGTGAAGCTTTCTTCGAAGTGGTTGCAGATCATCGTAATCCTTTCAGGGTAAATGGGCCGTATGCTTCTGTGACGGCCACAGGGACGGCTTTCAACGTCACGATGTGGGCCGGGGAGGACCTTACCGAAGTGGTGCTGGCCAAAGGTTCTGTAAAGATGCAGCCTCATGGCCGCAACGAGTCTTACCTGATGGATCCCGGCGACCTTTTGGTTTATGACCAGAAACGGGCCCAGGTTGCCCGGAAGGCGGTCAAGCCTGAGCACTATTCGGCCTGGAGGGAAGGGAAGCTGGTTTTGCGCGACCAAAACATGGAAGAAGTTGCCAGGGAGCTTTCACGATGGTTTAACGTGGAGGTGGAGATCCGGAACGGACGGCTGAAGGAATATAATTTTCATGCCACGTTTGAAGATGAAAAGCTGGAGGATGTGCTCCGTTTGCTGAGGATGACGTTGCCGCTGGATTATGAAATCATTAATAACCAGCAACAAAAAGACGGATCGTTTACACGAAAAAAAGTCATTATCAAATAAACCCCTAAATAATCTGCCTATGAAACACCCCAATTGAACGAAAATGAAAAAAGGGAAAGGAAGCAGCCACTTCCCGTCCCTTCAGGTGAAATTAATGTGTAATTAAAATCAAACAAAACTATGGAAAAAAATCCATTCCCGGGGAGGGACGCACAACCTTCCCCCGTTAAAATCTTTAGAATTATGCGACTTACACTGATTCTAATGTTCTTTTTCGCAGGACAACTTTTGGCAAGGCCGTCCTATGCACAATTAAAAAAACTAAATCTCCACATTGATAATGCGCATGCCGAGGAAATCCTTGAGGAAATAGAAAAACAGAGCGACTTCTATTTTCTCTACAACAAAAAGCTGGTTGATGTTGGTTTCCTTGCATCTGCCAGTTTTACCGACTCTAACATTTTTGAAGTCCTCAACGGGCTTTTCAGGAACAGGAACATCACTTACACGGTGGAAGGACGCCAGATCATCTTAACCCGGGCGGACGAAGCGGTAAACCAATTGCAATCCCGCCCGGTAACGGGAGTGGTCACGGACAGCTCAGGCGAGCCCTTGCCCGGGGTCAGCGTGGTGGTTAAAGGCACCACTACCGGCACGATTACCGGGATCGACGGAAAATTTTCCATCCAGGTCGATAGTAAAACCGAGATCCTTGTTTTTTCGTTTATTGGGTTCGAGCCCAAAGAGGTTTTGATTGGCAACCAGTCATCGTTTAACGTATCCCTCGAGGAATCGGTTATCAGCCTGAAAGAAGTGGTGGCCATCGGGTACGGAACCATGAGAAAGAAAGATCTCACCGGTTCCATCACGACGATCCGTCCCGAAAACATTGCCGCCGAAAACCCGAAAACCGTGCAGGACATCCTTCGCGGAACGGCGGGGCTATCGGTCGGTTACGACGCTTCCGCGAAGGGTGGCGGCTCGATGCAGTTGCGCGGCCAACGGTCTGTCTACACTGCCGGAGACCACAACGAACCGTTGATTATCCTCGACAACATGCCGTTTTACGGGGAACTTTCCGAAATCAACCCGGACGACATTGGGCAGATCGACGTGTTGAAAGATGCATCATCCGCCGCGATCTACGGTTCCAAGGCGGCCAGCGGTGTTATCATTATCACGACCAAAAAGGGGAAAACGGGAAAACCCGTTGTAAACTTTAGCGCCAACGTAGGGCTTACGACCAAAAGCAAATACCGGGAAGTGTTCGGGCCCGAGGGCTACATGAAGTACCGTGAAGACTGGTATAAGAAGGACACCTACGGCGTGAACGCCACCACGGGCGTGTACGAAGCATACCAGACAAGTGCTACCATAGGCAAACCGGGCTATTACGACAATCCGGCCAAGCTGGGCAGCCTGGGCGTTTCTCTGGACACGTGGCGGGCATACACCACCAATTCGGAAGGGGAATCCGACGCCAGCATTTATGCCAAGCGCCTGGGACTGGAAGGCGGCGTGCTGAACGATTATCTGGCGGGAAACACGTTCGACTGGTACAAGCACACTTTCCGTACCGGTTTCAACCAGGATTACAATGCCAGCATTTCGGGCGCCGGCGACAAAATGAACTACTACATGTCGATCGGCTACCTCCGCAACGAAGGCGCCGTGAACTATAACAACTATGAAGCCATTCGCTCCAACCTGAAGCTGGAAGGCAAAGTGAACAACTGGCTGGAAATAGGCGCGAACGTGAACTTCCAGGATCGTAGCGACGGGGATCTGACCCCCAGTCTGAGCGAAAACTATTGGGATGCCAACCAGATCCTCAACTCTCCCTACAGCCATTACCGCGAAGCCGACGGAAGCCTGTCGCAGTACCCGATGGGGGACGGGACAATAAAAAGAGGGACGAACTACGATTTCGACAGGCAATATCTGGATCTGGAGAAAGGCTACACGGTGCTGAACTCGATATTCAACGTCCGGGTGAAACTGCCTTTCAACATCAGCTACGCATTCAATGCGTCACCCCGTTTCCAGTGGTTTTATGACCGTTACTTTATGTCGGCCGACCTTCCGGATTCTTCACCCGCAGACCGGGGTGTGAACCGCGAGCAGAGCAAACGTTTCGATTGGTCGCTCAACAACACCATTGCCTGGGAGCGGACATTTGCCCAAAAACACCGGGTGAACCTGACCCTGGTACAGGAAGCGGAAGAACGCCGCTACTGGCAGGATGTGATCAATGCCCGCAACATCCTGCCGTCGGATGCGCTGGGTTTCCACAACACGGCGAACGGAACATCGGACGACAGCTCTTTCTCGAGCTACGATTCCCACCAGACGGCCGATGCGTTGCTGGTCCGCGCTTTCTATTCATATGACGAACGGTACATGCTGACTGCCTCTGTCCGCCGCGACGGGTATTCCGCGTTCGGGCAGAACGACCCTTACGCCACTTTCCCGTCGGTAGCGCTTGCCTGGTCGTTCACCAACGAAAAGTTTTTCCAATGGAAACCGATGAGCACCGGTAAGCTGCGTATCTCGTGGGGTAAAAACGGCAACCGTTCCCTGGAAGATCCTTACGTATCGCTGGCCAACCTTGGCGCCGGCTCCGGTGCGACAATGGGGTACATTGTGGGCAGCGATATGGAGGAAGTGAAATACCTGCTGGTTGACCGTATGGCGAACCCGAACCTGCAATGGGAAAAAACGGAAGCGCTAAACGTTGGGTTGGACTTCGGGTTTCTGGACGACCGCATTACAGGGACCGCCGAATATTATTCAATGAAAACCCATGACATGATCATAGCCCAAAGCCTGCCCAACTTTACCGGATTTTCCAGCATCACCACCAACCTGGGCGAAGTGCAGAACAGCGGGTTCGAGATCTCTGTCAATTCGCAGAACATCAGGACCGAAGCATTGGAGTGGAACACCAGCCTGACTTTCTCATACAACAAGAACCGGATCAAGCACCTGTATTACGAGAACGAGGACATTCTCGACGGCGCGGGGAATGTGACCGGCAGCAAGGAGCGGGACGACAGTTCCAATAACTGGTTTATCGGACAGCCCATCAGCGCTATCTGGAATTACCGCGTCACCGGTATCTGGCAGGCCAGCGAAGTGGAAGAAGCCGCCAGGTATAACCAGCGTCCCGGAGATCCGAAAATAGCCAATAATTATACAGCCGACGACGTAACAAACTCGGACGGCAGCGTTACTCCCGTGTACAACGATAAGGACAAAGAGTTTCTGGGGCAAACGGCTCCCCCCGTCCACTGGCAGTTGCGCAACGACTTTACACTGTTCAAAAACTGGAACCTCTCGTTCAACATTTACTCTTACATGGGGCATAAAAGCCTTTCGACCTATTACATGAACAACGACAACGGAGGGTCGAGGATCACCTACAATTACAATACATTCTCCAAGGAGTATTGGACGCCTGAAAATCCGTCCGACAAGTATGCCCGCTTGGATGCGAAGGTTCCTACCGGCGCTTCGGGAGGAAAACTCTATGATCGTTCGTTTATCCGCCTCGAAAACATCTCGGTGGGTTATACGTTGCCCAAAGCATTCATTTACAGGTACCACATTGAGAAGGTGAAAGTATACGGCTCTGTTCGTAACGTGGCCGTATGGCAAAAGGATTGGGAGTATGGCGATCCGGAAACCGGCGGGCTGGCAACCCGTATTTACTCGCTTGGATTAAATGTAACTTTCTAAAATTTGGACAGATGAAAATGATGATAGGAAATAAATATAAAAGGAACCGGAAAAACGTGTTGCCGGTGTTGGCACTGTCGACCTTGTTGTACAGTTCTGCGTTTTTCAGCGGTTGTTCAAGGGACTTCTTAGATCCCGACCCGCTATCCATTTACGAGCCGGGCACCACTTTCTCTACCGAATCGGGCCTGATAGCGGCCATGGCCATCTGTGACAGGCATATCCGTACCTATTGGACGAATGTGAGTTCGAACTCCAACTCGGTGGTTATCGGGACGGAATACATGTTTTCCGACCTGGCTGTTTACGGCAAAACGGACGTGGACGGCAATTCCGTCAATTTCAATTTCGCGGACGGATTGTCCCCCACAAGCGGGGCGGCAGGCCCCGGCGGCAATGATGGCAATTACATTAACCACTATTGGGCGGAGACCTACAACGGCATCAAATATGCCAACACGGTTCTCACGTATGTGGATAATGTGACCAGCCTGGATGAGGACACCCGGAATATCTACAAGGGCAGGGCCTATTTTCATCGCGCGTACCGCTACATGGGACTGGTTTTCCAATACGGGGACGTACCATTGGTTACCAAAATCCTGGAAGTACCCAAGCAAAACTACCGCAGCACGAAAAAAGCGGCCATCCTTGATATGATTACCAGGGACATGGAATTTGCCGTGCAGTGGGTGCCCGACCAGGCAGACATGACCTACATAGGAATGGTCAACAAGGGTGCATGCCGCATGTTGCTGACCAAATGCTACCTGGCAACCGGGCAGTGGGAAAAGGCCAAACTGCAGGCAGATACGCTGATCGAACATTCGGGCTATTCGTTGATGCAAAGCACCTTCGGGACTGATAACAACGGTGGCGAATCCGAAACATGGCCGATCACACGCAACGTCATCTGGGACTTGCACCGCTGCGAAAACAAATTGATAGCCGCGAACAAGGAAGTGGTTATGGGAATGCCCAACCGTGGTTCGGAATCGAACATCACGTTCGCGACCATGCGTATTTTCGGGCCTTTGTATAATTCGGCGTCTTTGAAATCTCCCGACGGAAAGAACGCCATAGATCTCTATGCCCGGAATAACGCCAACTACAGGGCCGATCTGGATTACGGCCGGGCCCTCGGACGCGGCATCGGGACCATCCGTCCCTCCGGCTTCGCGCAGCACGGCTTATGGGTTGTCAACGGAACGGAAGATACCAACGATTTGCGCCATAACAGTGCAGTGGGCAACTGGGTAAGGATGGACTCGTTGAAATACGGCACCTCCACAACGACTTACCGCGGACAACACATCACGCGCTACCACCCGACTACCGGTGCCTCGCTGTGTACCAACACCATCCGCTGCTGGTTCGACTGGCCGCACTATAAAATATTTATCGATGATGTGGTAAACGAAGCCAACCAGGGTTCCAACGCATATACCGGAGCTACCACGGGAAGCGTTGCCGACTGGTACCTTTACCGGCTGGCGGAGGCTTACCTGCTCCGCGCCGAAGCCAAATTCTACATGGGCGACGCCACGGCGAAAGACGATGTGAACGAGATCAGGCAGCGCGCGCAATGCAGCCAGCTCTACACGTCTGACGTGACCATCGGCGATATTATGAACGAACGTGCCCGCGAATTGTACCTTGAAGAATGGCGCCACATGGAGCTAAGCCGCGTTTCGTATTGCCTTGCCCTGAGCGGGAAACCCGACGAATGGGGCAATACTTACAATGTAGATACCTACGACAAGAACTCGGGAACAGAACTGACCGGCAGTAGTAGTTACTGGTATAAGCGCACGGTAAATTTAGGCGGCATGTACAACACCAGCGGCGGAATAACTTCCAACAACCGGGTCCTTTATTACAAAATGGACAAGCGCAATCTCTACTGGCCCATTCCCAATTCGTCCATTACGGCGAACCTCAAAGGGAAATTGATGCAGAACTTTGGCTATGACGGCTACGATGCCTCTACTCCCGAATGGGACAATTGGCAGGATGCCGTGGCCGACGAAGACAAGACAGAATAAGCAAGCAGGGGTGCCGTACAGGTTAAAAAGACAAAAAACGGATAACCTGTCCCGGCCGCTTTATTTTGCCTATCTGAATTTAATCGCCTATGGAAAATGACAAGAACAAGGCAGATCTGCACCTTGTCAGTCGCATGACGGTTTTCATGTCCATATAACGATGTCCCTGCCGGCGGATACAAGCTTTCGGGCAATGTCCGCCGGCATTTTTCACGGTTAACAACAGCCACTGGTCGACAGCTGGCGGTGAAAACCCTTTGTAAACCAATGGATTTGTGGATCGATTATTTTATTAACCAAAAACAGAAGCAATCATGGCAAAAAAATTGAACGCCTGGATACGGAAAAACGTCCTGACGCCCGATCCGAACGATTACGTAGCCGTTCCCGTGACGGTCGGCAGCGTGGGTGTTACAGGAATCGTTGACGAACTGGAAAAGGAAGGAATGGAGCTCAAACGCGAAACGGTGATCGACGTCGTCACCCGCTTCAACCGCAAGGCGGCCGAACTGCTCGTGTCGGGTCACAACGTGAACACCGGGCTGGTGTACATGCGGCCCGTCATCAAAGGGGCCTTTTACGGCAAGACATGGAATCCAGAGACCAATTCCCTCATCGCGTCCATCACGCAGGGAGCCGACCTGCGCACGGCAATTGCCGAAACCGCAGTGGTGATCCTCGGCGAACAGTCCGACCCGCTGGAAATAACCAGCCTCACCGACACCGTTACCGGTAAAACCGACGGCACATTGACCCAAGGCCGCAACGCCGAAATCAAAGGCTCGTACCTGAAAATCGCGGGGGATGACCCGTCCTGCGGCGTGGCATTTACCAACACGGCCACAGGCACGGTGACACGTCTCGATCCGGCGGACATCGTCATCAACGAGCCTTCGCGGCTGCTCATCTTCGTGCCGGCTTTGCCCGGGGCCGGGGAATACGAACTGTCGGTGACCACGCAGTACAGCGGGGGAAACACCACCTTGAAGCAACCCAGGAGCGTTATTTTCGGTGCATCGGTTGTCATCGCTTGACGAGGGCATGCCGGCAACCCCACTCGCAGCGCGTTAGTAACGTTACTAACGCGCTGTTAGCAGTGTGGCTAATTCGCCGTTAGCAGCATTGTATTGAAATTTGCCGGACTTGCCTGTCGCGCTACAGGACGAGAGGCCGAGGCTTTTCTGACGGATGGAAGAAACACATGTGCCGGCGCCAACGTGCCGGGGACCTCGGGTGTCCGGACAACACAGGACAGGGGAACCGGGGCAATGGTACGCTCTGCAAAATTGGAGGTTGTCCGGGAGGCATGCGATACATTAAAACTAGCCAAAGGACTCGCTGGATTGAAGAGGATAACATTCGGAAAAACCGCTATAAACTTAAGATTGAGAATCATTACATGCATACTTCACTTTTCACTATTTTTGTAACTGTCGTAATAGTTACGGCCGTAACAAAAGAAGAGGGCATGAAATTTTATAATAGAACAAGCGAGTTAGCCGAACTGCAACGGATACAGAACTTATCGTTCAGTGACCATTCCCGTCTGACAATCGTAACCGGAAGAAGAAGAATCGGCAAAACAAGCCTTATCATGAAATCGGTCGGGAATTTGCCAACAGTCTATCTGTTTGTTGGCCGTAAAAATGAAGCTACGCTTTGTTCGGAGTTTATTCCGGTTATCAGTCAATCGCTGGACACGTTTGTTCCCGGGGAAATACGGACTTTCCGGTCATTATTCCAATATCTAATGGAGTTGGCCTCGAACAGATCGTTTAATCTTGTTATCGATGAATTTCAGGAGTTCTACAACATCAATGAATCGGTGTACAGCGATGTGCAAAACATTTGGGATACCTATCGCAAGAAATCCAAAATGAATTTGATTGTGTCGGGCTCTGTGTATTCGTTGATGCAGAAAATATTCCGGAACAACAAAGAACCCCTGTTTGGCAGAGCGGATAACATCATCAAACTATCAGCTTTTGATTTGACCACGTTGAAAGAAATTATGCGTGATTACAATCCCGATTACACCCACGATGATTTGCTCGCCCTCTATTCGTTTACAGGTGGAGTTCCCAAGTATGTTGAGTTGTTCTGTGATAACATTACATTGGGTGTGGATGAAATGATTTCTTTCATGGTCCGGGAAAACTCTCCTTTTACCGATGAAGGGAAGAACCTGTTGATAGAAGAATTCGGGAAAAATTATGCGACCTATTTCTCTATTTTAAGTGCCATTTCGGGCGGTATCAATACACAACCTGAAATAGAAGCGGCATTGGGGGATAAAAGTATAGGCGGTCAGATCAAGCGGTTGATCGAAGATTATAACATCATAGTCCGCCAGCGCCCAATATTGGCAAAAGAAGGAAGTCAGGCTGTTCGATATGAGATACAGGATAATTTCATCCGATTCTGGTTTAACTACTTCGACCGACATCGCTCGCTGATAGAGATAAAGAACTATATCGGCTTACAGGCTATCATTAAATCTGATTACCCTACCTATTCGGGTATTATGTTGGAAAGATATTTCAAACAGCAGTTTGCCGAAAGTTTTCAATACCGTGCCATCGGTTCGTGGTGGGAGCCTAAAGGCAATCAGAATGAAATTGATATTGTTGCCCTGAAATTGGAGAAAAACCAAGCGATAGCAGCAGAAATAAAACGACAGAAGAAGAATTTCAAGCCTGAGCTGCTGGCAGCAAAGGTGGAGCAATTAAAGAATAAACTATTAACTAAGTATCGGATTGAGATGGTTTGTTTGTCGTTGGAAGACATGTAAAACTTTTATATGCAAATGTCAAATGATTCGAACGATGGACAATGTCCCTGCCGGGTAAAATTCGGCAACACGAACCTGTCAGGCTATGCCGGTGTGCCGGCTTCCGTCCCATCCGCTTCCGGGGATAAAGCACAGGCAAATTATATCCCGGATTGTCCGGTTTTTAATCATGAATTGACGAAAATATGACATATGGGCCGGAATTATAGTTCGAACTTTGCATCCGGAAGAACAGGAAAAAATAAGTATATCAACAAGCAGACAATGAAAAAGGCTATTGTTTTACTAAGCATGATGTTGTGCGCCAATTGTGCGTTTTCGCAAAAAGATTTTCGGTCGTGGGCCACCACACCGCCAATGGGCTGGAACTCGTGGGACTGTTACGGGCCCACCGTTGAAGAACACGAAGTGAAGGCAAACGCCGATTATATGGCCGGGAAATTGAAAAAATACGGTTGGCAGTACGTTGTGGTGGATATCCGCTGGTTTGTCGAAAACGACAAGGCAGGCGGCTACAACCAAACCGATCCCCGCTATGTGATCGATGGGTTCGGGCGTTACCAGCCCGCCGTAAACCGCTTTCCTTCCGCCGCCAATGGAAACGGGTTCAAACCCTTATCCGATTATGTACATAAAAAGGGATTGAAGTTCGGTATCCACATCATGCGGGGAATCCCGAAAATCGCCGTTGAGCGCAAGCTGAAAATCAAGGGGACGGACATGACCGCCGACCAGATTTATTCCACCGAACTGCAATGCAAGTGGCTACGCGACAATTACACCATAAAAGATGTACCGGGGGGGCAGGAATACTATAACTCGATAATCGAATTATATGCATCCTGGGGCGTGGATTTCATAAAAGTCGATGACCTTTCAAACCCTTACCACAAAGCGGAAATAGAAATGATCCGCAAAGCGATAGACCGTTGCGGGCGTCCAATCGTGTTGAGCACTTCGCCCGGCGAAACACCGGTGGGCGAGGCGCAACACGTCAGTACCCATGCCAACATGTGGCGGATGGTGGATGATGTATGGGACACGTGGGGGCACCTGACCCATCTGATGAAAGTGGCCGAAGGCTGGTATCCGTACATTTCTCCCACTTTCCCCGATTGCGACATGATTCCCCTGGGGCGTATCTCCATTCGCGGCGAGCGCGGGCAGGACCGCATGACAAGGCTGACAAGGGACGAACAATATTCGCTGATGACGTTTTTCACGATTCTGCGTTCACCATTGATGTTTGGAGGCGATTTACCGAGCAACGACGCCTTCACCCTGTCGCTTCTGACCAACAGGGATGTGCTGAAAATGCACCGTGAAGGCAGCCAGGTCCGGCAGGTTTTCCAAAAAGACGGCAAAGTGGCAATCACCTCCCGCAACAAGGATAACGGCGATGTTTATCTGGCCCTGTTTAATCTGAAAGACGCCGAAAGCCAGGATGTTTCGGTCAGCTTTAACGAATTGGGATTGAGCGGCAAGCACAACGTTTGGGATATGTGGGGCAAAAAGAGTTTGGGGAAATTTGAAAACCAAATCACGTTCAACCTGAAACCTCACGCCTGCATTTTATTAAATATCAAATAACTACCTGCAAAATGAAAAACATTCTCTGTGTTTTATTTATGGCAAGCAGTTTATGCGCTTGCTCTTTGCAGAAAAAAGCCGTTGCGGAAAGCCGTTCTCTGACATCATCTGAAAAAAACATGGCGGCCTATCTCATGGTGTATTTTAAAGATGATTCGCACAGCCTGTATTTTGCCTTAAGTAAGGATGGTTATTCTTTTACCGATGTCAATAATGGAAAGCCTGTTATTGGTGGTGACACTATTGCCGAACAAAAAGGCGTTCGTGACCCCTATATCATGCGGGGCAATGATGGGTGTTTTTACATGGCCATGACGGATTTGCATATTTATGCCAAACAAAAAGGGATTCGTGAAACAGAATGGGAGCGTGACGGAAAAGAGTTTGGCTGGGGCAATAACAAGAATATGGTGCTGATGAAATCAAAAGACCTCATCAACTGGTCGCATACGCTCCTGCGTGTGGATAAGGCTTTTCCCGGATGGGAAAAAACAGGTTGTGCCTGGGCACCGGAATTGATTTACGATGAAGTAAAAGGACAGATGATGATATATTTTACCCTGCGTTTCGGCAACGGGTTAAACCAAATGTATTATGCCTACCTCAACAAAGATTTTACCGCATTGGAAACAGAACCCAAACTGTTATTTCAATATCCCAAATATAACAAGAGTTATATCGACGGCGACATAACCAAAGTGGACAGCAAATACCATCTTTTTTATGTTTCCCACGACGGTACTGCGGGCATTAAACAGGCTGTGTCCGACAGTCTTCATACGGGTTATGTGTATGATGACAAATGGTACGACCCCGAGCCTAAAGCCTGCGAAGCGCCCAACGTATGGAAACGCATTGGTGAAGATAAATGGATATTGATGTATGATATATATGGCATCAACCCGCACAATTTCGGATTCAGTGAAACGACTGATTTTGTTCATTTCAAAGATTTGGGGCATTTCAATGAAGGTGTGATGAAAGCCACCAATTTCAGTTCGCCCAAACACGGTGCGGTAGTGCATATTACGGCCGCCGAAGCCAAAACGTTGGAAAACTATTGGGAAAAAAATAACAAAGCAAATAAGTCATGACACGAATTATCATAACCACATTTTTTATTTGCGCCTGCTTTGCAGCGCAGGGACAGAACGTGCAGCGTACCGGAAGCGGCGCAAAGTTTACAGCGCAAGGCATGGATATAGAAGTTGCCTTTTACACGCCGGACATTGTTCGGGTGTATAAAACGCCGGAAGGGCATCCTTACGATAAAAAAAGTCTCGTGGTGGTCAAGTCGCCGGAGCAGACGGCCGTAAAGCTTACGGAACAGGGCAATACCATCCGTTTGCAATCCTCCCGGCTGACGGTGGCTGTAAACCTGCTTACGGGCAGTATCCGTTTTTTGGATGGTACGGAAAAAGAACTGTTGTACGATAAAGACTACGGCACTTCCTTCGCTTCTATAAATGATGCGGGCACACCGTCTTATCAGGTAAGGCAATCTTTCTTGCTGGAAAAAGACGAACCCATCTATGGCATCGGCCAGGTAATGGATGGAAAACTAAACCGTCGCAATTCCATACACCATTTACAGAACGAAAACATGTTTACCTACTCGCCCTATTTCATCTCGCCGGTGAAGGGTTATGCGGTGTACTGGGACAACTATTCCATTTCCGATTTTGCGGATACGCCACAGGAACTGGCGTTTTCAAGTTTAGACCATTGCGCCGATTATTATTTTGTTTACGGAGGCAATGCCGATGGTGTTATTTCGGGCGTGCGTACCCTCACAGGCAAAGCGCCCATGCTGCCCCTGTGGGCCTACGGGTTTTTCCAGAGCAAGGAGCGTTACAAAACGCAGGATGAAAGTCTGGAAGTGTTGAAAAAGTTCCGTCAGCTGCAGATACCCATCGACTGTATCATTCAGGACTGGCGTTACTGGCCGGAATGGAACGGTACGGACAGCCTCTGGAACGCACAGCGTTTTGACAGCATCCGTTTTCCGCAACCCAAACAGTGGGCAGATGAAATACATAAACAAAATGCCAGATTAATGATTGTAACCTGGCCCGGCTTTGGCCCCAAAACAGATCAGCGTAAGGAGTTTGATGCAAAAAAAATGATTATCAATTTTGACACATGGCCGCCCAAAGGAGGTGCCCGTCCCTACGATGTGTTCAATCCTGGTGCGTTGGAGATTTACTGGAAATATCTTTCCAAAGGGGTATTCAATTTTATAGATAACGATGCCTGGTGGCTGGATTCCACGGAGCCGGACCATATCAACAAAAAAGATTCCGATTATGACCTGCCTACCCATCTCGGTTCTTACCGGAGTGTGAAAAACGCTTATTCCCTGATGCACAACAGCGGCATAGCCACACACCAGAAAACAGAACGTAAAGACAAACGCGTGGTCATCCTTACCCGTTCCGGCTTTATCGGTCAGCAACGGTATGGCTCCAACACCTGGAGCGGCGATGTGCGTTCCTCCTGGGACATGCTGGAAAAACAGATACCTGCGGCATTGAATTTTACGTTAATGGGCATTCCCAACTGGAACAGCGACATCGGCGGCTTTTTTGCCGGGAGCTGGAACAAGGAAGGCGGCGCCAAAAACCCGGGCTTCCAGGAACTGTATGTCCGCTGGATGCAGTTCGGCACATTTTGCCCCATGATGCGTTCGCATGGTACGGATATTCCCAGGGAAATCTGGAATTTCGGACAGCGTGGCGACTGGTGCTTTGACGCACAAGAGAAGATGATAAAACTGCGCTACCGTCTTTTGCCTTACACGTACAGCGCTTCATGGGATGTAGCGCATAGCGACGGCACTTTCATGCGTCCGCTGATAATGGATTTTCCTGCCGATAAAAACACGTATGACCTAGGCGGTGAATATTTGTTCGGTCGTTCCTTCCTGGTCACACCGGTAACAAAACCCGGCGTTGCCGAATGGCCTGTTTACCTGCCGGAAGGCACCGAGTGGTGGGATTTTTGGACAGATGAAAAGAAAAATGGCGGACAAACCATAAACCGCCCGGTAACGAAAGATATATTGCCTGTTTATGTAAAAGCCGGAAGTATCGTTCCGTTTGGTCCTGACGTGCAATATGCAGCAGAAAAACGCTGGGACAATCTTGACATAAAAATATATCCCGGAGCGGATGGTTCCTTTACCCTGTACGAAGATGAAAACGATAATTACAATTACGAAAACGGAGCTTACTCCACCATAGAATTTAAGTGGGATGATAAAAGCAAAACGTTAACCATCAACGAGAGAAAAGGGGCGTTTGAAGGAATGCTTACCAAAAGAAAATTTAATGTGGTGGTCGCAAATGCAGCCAATAAGAAAGTATCGTATTCGGGCAAGAAAATAAGTGTGAATTTCTAATAAAAAGCAGGATGGAGTGAAATATCCATGAAGATAAACAGGAAGTTTTTGAATGTTATGCTCAAAGCATATTCGTTCCATACATTTAAAATAAAATAATAAAAATGGCTGTACAATCAATTAGCGTAAAGACAATATTGTTGCTGCCCATATTTTTCTTTTATGCACAAAGAATGTCGGCTCAAAGCAGTATCGCATACACCTTTGACAGCGATACCAGCGACTGCCATATAAAGAAAGGCAGCATTGAGCTATCGGAACAGGGCGCCCATAAAGGCAAGGCGTTGAAACTATTGCCCAATACATCCATTGTTTTTACCATAAAATTACAACCGGCCTCTATATATAAAATTACGGCATGGATGCGTACCGAAAGCGGTGCCGATGCCTTTTCCGTGCAAATAACCGGCCTGGGTAAAAACAACATCAGCGCTACCACGGCTTTGGCCACATGGACAAGAATTGAACGCAGCTTTAATGTATCTGCCGGTCAGCAAACAGGCGAGCTGGAATTTATTTTCGGTAACACGCAAGGCAATACGGCCGCATGGGTGGACGAAATTACCATTGAGCGGACAGGAGATTACAAAGAGGTGGTCTGTACGGGCATACCTCCCGCTGCACCACGTCAAGTGAAAACCGAATTGGGTATTTCCATGCAGCCCAATGAAAAAATGCAATGGATGCAAGATGCCAAATTAGGCATGTTCATTCACTGGGGCTTGTATGCAGGTCCTGCACAGGGCGAATGGTATATGCAAAACAGGGGAATAGCTATGGACGAGTACCGGAAACTGGCTTACCCCGAAAGCGGCGATGTATATTTTGATGCCAAAGATTTTGATGCGCGCAAATGGGCGGCACTGGCAAAAAGGACCGGCATGAAATACATGAACATGGTAACGCAGCACCACGATGGATATGCCCTGTTTGAAAGCAAGTATATGAACGCTTTTACCAGCAAACAGACACACAACAGGGATTTCGTAAAGGAATATGTAGAAGCCTGCCGGGAAGCCGGCCTGAAAGTGGGATTGTACAAAACGCTTATCAACTGGCGTTTCCCCGGCTACTATGATATTTATGGCAACAACTGCCAGCCCAATAAATTCGGTTATAAAACTGCCGCCTGGCACAAGGAAAATGCCCGCCTGATGAAGGAAGAATTGTATTGCCAGGTAAAAGAGTTAATGACCAATTATGGCAAAATAGACCAGCTGTTTTGGGACGGCGGCTGGCTGGGGCAAAAAGGCTCTGATGCCGATGGCGCTCATTTCTGGGAATCCGGTAAGAGTCTCAGCGATACAAGTCAATGGCCGGTCAATCCGTATTTTCAGGATATAGATTCCGCCAAAGGTAAACCACTTGGATTAATGGGCATGGTGCGCAAATACCAGCCTGATATACTGGTAAATCCACGTAGCGGTTGGACCGGAGACTATAACTGCGAAGAGGGTGGTGGAGCAGTAAAAGGTTCTATCCGTAGCGATGTAGTGGAAAAATGTATGACATTGGCACCCGGTTGGGGTTATTCCAAAATGATGGAAGACTCCAGCAGGATAACATCCCTGAAAAACATCAAAAGAATACTGGCCGATTGCATGGTCCGCAACATGAATTTTTTAATCAACATCGGACCCGACAGACATGGCAATGTGCCACCACTTATTGAACAACGTTTAAACGAATTTGGCGAATGGGTGCACCATACAGAAGAAGCCATTTATGGCACAAGGGGCGGTCCCTGGGAACCCGTGGATGGACAGTTCGGCTTTTGCTATAAGGACAATATCATTTATATATACTTTCTGGGCGATTATACCGCCGGTACGTTCACGCTTCCGCCGGTAAATACGGGAATGAGAATTACAAAAGCATACAATGTTTATACCAGAGAAAAAATAGACGCAAAGCAAAAAGGGCAGACAATCACGTTGAAGGGGATTAGACCTCTGCAAAACGACATTACCGTGATTGCAGTAGCGTTGAACAAAAGTGTAAGGTAAAAAGCCCCTGTGAGTCAATATCCGGCAAAGTCCGGTTTATGCTATACTTGTTTGACTCCGTCGGTTTATTAAAGAATAGCATTTTTAGACACACATAATTATGAATAGAAGCAAATTTTTGATATCATTTTTCCTGATGTTAATACTATTGCAAAATCATGCAAAAGCGCAAACTTCGGGTAAAGATTTTGCCGGTTATCTTTTCGCTTATTTCGAAGGTTCCGGAAAATCGACGGAACAGGAACAACTGCGTTTCGGTGTTAGCGAAAATGCCGTCAACTGGTTCGCATTAAATAAAAATAAACCCGTCATTCCTTCTGATGAAATTTCTCAAACGGGAGGCATCCGCGATCCCCACATTTTGCGGGGTGAGGACGGCAACGCGTTTTACATGGTCGCCACCGACATGTATGTCGCCAGGGACGGCTGGGACAGTAATCCGGGTATCATCATGATGAAATCCGGCAACCTGACCGACTGGAAACACAGCGTGATCGACCTGGCCAAGCTGTATCCGAAGAAATTCGGGAATGTAAAATGGGTATGGGCGCCCCAGACGATTTACGACCCCGTAAAGAAAAAGTACATGGTATATTTCACCGTCCGGTTCAGGGACGACAAAAAACTGGATTTTTATTATGCCTACGCCAATAAGGATTTTACCGGCTTTGAGAACGAGCCGAAACTGCTTTTCAGCCCGAAATACGGCGGAATAGACGGTGACATTATTTACAAAGATGGCACTTATCATTTCTTCTTCAAGGGAAATACGAAGGACGAAAACGGCAAGGAGGTTAAGAACGGCATTCAGCAGGCCACTTCAAAATCGCTGAAAGGCCCGTGGAAAGAAGATTTCAACTATTTGGACGCGTATGCGGGTAAAACGCCCGTGGAAGGTTCAAGCGTATTCCGGTTGAACAATTCGGACGGATACATCCTGATGTACGATCTCTATACCAGCCAGCGTTACGAATTTCAGCGGAGTTCCGATTTGTATAATTTCACCGGGCAAACGGAGTCGTTCACCAAGAATTTCAATCCGCGCCACGGAAGTATCATCGGCATTACCCGTGAAGAAGCCCGCCGGTTGGACGAAAAATGGGGCGGTGTTCCCGCATCGCTCCTGCAACCCGTCGAAGCGGGCGACCGCTACCGCTTCGTTGCCGGTGGGAATCCGGTCATTACGCACCATTATACAGCCGATCCGGCAGCTTTTGTCAAAAGCGACACACTATGGCTTTTTGCCGGGCACGATTTTGCCGGGGGACAGAAAGGGTACAAGATGAAAGACTGGCTGGTATTTTCCACCACCGACCTGAAAAACTGGACGGAATACCCGGTATCGATGAAAATTACCGATTTCCCGTGGGCAGAGAGTGGCGATGCTTATGCCGGACAGGCAATTGAGCGCAATGGGAAATATTACTGGTACATCAGCACCAACTGGTCGGGCATAGGCGTGGCCGTGGCCGACCGTCCCGAAGGCCCGTACAGGGACGCTTTGGGAAAACCTTTGCTCACGAACAGGGACTGTTTTGCTTCCACCCATTCGTGGGCGTGCATCGATCCTGCGGTGTTCATCGATGATGACGGTCAGGCATGGCTTTTCTGGGGAAACAGGGAATGCTATTATGCCAGGCTGAAAGAGAACATGATTGAGATTGAAGGAGAGGTAAAACAGGTTAAATTTGAAGGCTTTGACTTTACGGAAGCTCCCTGGGTGCATAAATACGACGGCAAATACTACCTGAGCTATGCCACGGGCTTTCCCGAGAAAATCGCCTATGCGGTAGCCGATAAAATCGACGGGACATATCGGTACAAAGGCATATTGAACGAGATTGCCGGCAACAGCAATACGAACCATCAGGCCATTGTGGAATTGAAAGGACAATGGTATTTCATCTACCACAACGGGGCCATACAGACCGATGGAAGCAGTTACAGCCGTTCGGTCTGCATCGACCGGTTGTATTATAATCCCGATGGAACGATCAGGAGGATTATGATGACAACGGAAGGCATACAATAAACTGTCTGATCCGTAAAAGATGATATGGCACTGAAAAATGTAGGATCGATTGTGCCCATGGGTTCTCGTTTGGAGTAATTTCCCAATATCCATAGCCGGGAGGCCGCCTTCACACAAAGGCGGCCTCTTTTGTTTTGTATTTGTTCCCAATTGCAACCTTTTCGCCTGCGTAAGCATCTGCCTGTCCGGAGATTTGGGCAAGTGAAGCCTGCCGCTCTCCGACGAGGCATATTTCCCATTGTTACAGGCATCCGAAAACGGGAACCTGGCCGTCCTTCCCACGTTACCGGATTTAATTAATCCCTGGTTTTCAACGATCAAGAAAAAACATTAAGCGCAAATAATTAATATACTTTATCGATTATTTTACAATAATCTCAGAGGAACACGTCCATTTTTGCATCTGTTAACATTTTATCCATGTTTTATTTAAATCCATTTCCATGAAAAAAGTTTTCTTAACCGCAATCGGTTTTCTGATCTGCTTTCTGCCGTGGGCACAACCAACGGGAGGAGGCTGGACACTGGTCTTTGAGGACAACTTTGACGGTACATCCCTGGACCTTTCAAAATGGAACTACCATTACCGTTGGGGACGCACGCACAACCACCAGGGATATTCCCAGGAAGCCAATGTGGTGGTGTCGGACGGGACCCTGAAACTGGTCTGCACGCCGACCGCAAACAATGCGGCGCTTGCCTGGCCAAAAGCATCGCAGGGAGGTACCATGCCCGCCAATTTCAACACTGGTGTGATCAACAGTAAGGGTAACTTCACGTATGGGTATTACGAGATCCGTGTGAAAATGCCGCTGCAAAAAGGTGTTTGGCCTGCATTCTGGATGGCGGCCGACAATGGGGCATGGCCTCCCGAGATCGATATCTTTGAATATCCCTGGCTGCTCAGCAGCTCTTCCGCTCCGACCCAGGGATATATGAACGTTCACTGGGGAGCGGCATGGGATAACAAAACTGCCAGCGGCGGATGGTACGGCAGCAACATCAATTCCGATTTTCACACGTTTGCGGTCAACTGGACGCCCACGCGTATCGAATATTTTGTGGACGGGGTTTGCGTCACCTCCAAAAATACCACGACGCTTGTCAATTCAAACCTTTACTTCCGCGACTATTATTCCCAGTTCAAAGACCTGTACATGATCCTCAACTTCGGCATGGGCGGCGACTGGCCGGGAATCATCTGGGACAACGCGGACTACGCGGAGACCCGGACCGAAGTGGATTATGTCAGGGTATGGCAACGGGCGCACCCGGTCGAGGGCGGTAATTTCATTATCCAAAATGTACAGGACGGTAAAGTGATGGACGTGACCAACGGCTCGACGTCCGATGGTGCCTCGGTAGGTACATACGATTACAAGGGCTCGGGGAACCAGTTCCTGAACTTCGAAGTGTTGGGCGACAATTATTGGAAACTCACCCCGCTCCATTCATCAAAGCCCCTGGATGTGCAAAACCAAAGCACCGGCGATGGGGTGCCATTGGTACAAAACAGCTGGACGGGGCTGGACAACCAGCGGTGGAGGCTTATCAGGCAGTATTATGGCGTGCACCGGATTGTGAACAAAAAGAGCAACAAGGTTGCCGGACTCGAAACCACCGGTGTCGTGCAACAAACATGGACAGGTCCTTCATCCCAGCAATGGCGCACAATCTATTGCGACGGTGCCCCCACAAGCAACGCCATAGTGGCTGATGCAGAGTACCTGATTTGCGTGAAGTCAAGCACCAAACCTCTGGAAATAGGAGGGGGAAGCACCTCGAACGGGGCCCAGGCCTCCGTCAGGAATTTCGACAATGCCGGTTACCAGAAATGGAGACTGGTGAGTTCGGGCGTAAGCGGTTATTACAAAATATTGAACGTGGCCACCGGAAAATTACTGACGGTAAGGGGTGGCAGCACGGCAAACAACGCCGTGGTCGAACAAAACGCCGACAGCAGCAGCGACAGCCAGCTGTGGCAGCTTACCGCGCTGGGCAACGGCTATTACAGGATCAACAACAAGGCCAGCGGCAAAGCTCTTGACGTAACAGGTGGCATTGCCGACGGCTCTTTGGCCATCCAATATTCGTACTGGGGCGGTTCCAACCAGCAGTTTTGCCTGACGATGGTAAACCGCTATGGTTCGGCCATGAAATCCACATCCTTGGATTCGTCGATGCCCGTTGGCCAATTGGATGCGAGTGCGGCCGGAGATCTGTCCGTTTACCCAAACCCGGTTTCCGACAGGTTAAACCTCAAGTTCAACAACAATGGCTCAATTGTCCTGGTCCGGATTTTCGATATCGGAGGAAGGATCGTTTACGAGAAATTGACCACCGACGCTTACCTTGCGGTGGATAAATCCCGGATTGGGGCAAGCGGGGTTTATGTACTGGAAGTGACACTCAATGAAAAGCAAATAACGGGGAAAATATCGGTGCACTGAGGTGGGTCCGTTGTTTGGGACAACAGAGTTTTTGTTTTTCAGATAATTTTCAAAGAGGCTGCCTGAAGAAGCCAGGGGGGATTTTTCCCGTTATCCGGATTGTAAGTTTTATGCGGTTTTTACCCCTAAGTTTTCCTAAAACGGGCATCAACCTTCCCTTTTGGGGGAGGTTGGGAAGGGTCATTACAGGCTTGGCAGGCAGCCTCTTTTCCTTTTCAAAACAGGAAGCCGATACTGATGTGTGACAACAATTTTTTGTCAACGGGCGAATACATCAGGTTATATTCGATGGGAAGGATGTTGAGGTTATGGTTGATGCCCGCCCCGTAACCCGAAATAAACCGCGATGGCTCAAAAAAGTTTGTGGTAAATGGCCGGTCAAAACCGATCACCCCCACATTGGCCATCAGCGACGCATGGAAGTCGCCCCAAAAACGGTATTTCATTCCCAGGGTCGTCGTGACGTACGATTTGGACGAAAGTTGCCCTTCTTTTATCCCCATAAACGGCACATGCACGGAATAAAGTTTTTGGACGCCGCCAAACAGAAAGCGGTCGTATATGTTGTCGCGGCCGTTTTGTATGTACCCCGCATTGAGCTTGTCAAACAACACAAAGTGCGAGGTAATGGGCGTATAGGACTCGTAATCGAACGAAAAATCTCCACTTTGGGGTTGAATGGCGCTCCAGGATCCTGTCGGATGGTGAGACCACGGCATCGACATAACGGTAATACCTGTTCACGTCCATCGTCGCGTCCAGCGACAATAAACGCCCTTTGGTGGGCAGGTAGCGGTTGTTCAGCGAATTGTGCTTAAAAAAGAGCGATGCGAAGTTTGATCCCGAATAGCCCGACATGTTTGTCCCCATGGTGATCTCTGGGTTAAAATATGTGCTTCCCGTTCCTATCCTGGCCCCGAATGCCAGCGAATTGGAAAGCAACCGGCTGTACCCCACATGTGCCGTATATTTCAGTGTGTTGTACGTGTTCCGCAGATCGGTATCCACATATTCGGGAATAAACATTTTATCGGCCGTTCCCTGTATCTCCCACACATTGTTCAGTTTCTCGCCAAAGGCCTGTTTGTGGTGGAGCTTTATCCGCCAGTTATGGCCAAACGCCACTTTGGCCAACGTCCGTGATTGGCCGCCCAGCATGTCGCGCATGCTGTATCCGGCAATCAGCGCCGCATCGGAAAACGTGTGGTAAGACAGCCCGAACATCAGTTGGTTGAGCTCCACTTCCTTTAGCTCGACCTGCAACAACGCATGCCCCGGCTGCATGGGCAACAAATGGTAATTGAGGTAGCGGTAGTAAAGCAGCGAATAGGCGTGCCGGAACGCGTCGTTGATTTCGTCGGGGGTATACGATTTGCCCGGCACAATGCCAAGGCCTTGCATGAGCAACGCGTTGTGCGTTTTTTCGAGCCCGTTGACCGTTATTCCGTCGATGACCACGTTTTCTATTTGGGGCAAACGCGAACCGTTTTTTGGGACGATCGGCTCGATTTGTGCCAGCGAATCGGCCAGTACTCTAAACTGGTGGTAGAACTTGTCGCCGGTTTCGTTGCCAACGGCTACGATGGCTGCGTCCTTATCGAAATTGGCCGGGCTATAATCCCCCAAAGGAGGCTCTATCAGAATGTTGCACAAACGTTTATCGTTGTCGATGTTGGCGGAAATAACATAGACGAACAACTGGGAGAGCACATTCAACGGCGTGTTGAGTTCAGTGGCCTTTTCCAGTTCGGGGGTCAGGTTAACGCCGATCACGATATCGGCCCCCATGTCGATCACCTCTTGCACAGGGAAATTGCGGGTCACGCCGCCGTCAAACAACCGTTTCCCGTTGTAATCCACTGCCGAAAAAACGCCGGGAATAGCCATGCTTGCCCGGATGGAGCTTATAAGGTCGCCGTTTTTGAGGTAGACGGGTTGGCCCGTTTTTAAGTCGGTGGCCACACACATGAACGGGATATCCAGTTTGGAAAAATCGTTGGTCCGGTAGACGGGAAAAAACAGCTCACCGAACTTGTACCATATCTCCTGGGCCTGCACCACACCGGTCGGCAACACCGGTTTTAAATGCCGCATGGGCAGCATGGCCGAATAGTTTTCGAATTCATCCTTTTCGTCCATCCCCACCGACCGGTAACTGGGTTTCCCGCTGAACAGTTGCTGCCAGTCAATGTCGTTGGCGATCGTTTCTATTTGGTTGCCCGAATATCCTGCCGAGTACAGCCCGCCTATAATTGCCCCCATGCTGGTGCCGGCAATGTAATCGATTTTGAGCCCCGCGCTGTCAATGGCTTTCAGCACACCGATGTGGGCCAGCCCTTTGGCCCCTCCGCCGCTCAGCACCAGCCCGACTTTGGGGCGTTGGGCCAACATTGGTTTTCCCAACAGCGCGGCCAGTACCACGATGAACAAAAAGAGACGTTTGGTTCTTGGCATAGTTCAGTTAAGAATAAGAGTTTCGGGCAAATGTAAGAATTGGCGAATGTAACCAAAATCCACACAACTATTTATTCACCAACTTCCTCTCCCGATTTTTCCGTCAGTGAATTGTCACGGGACTGGCTATCGGAGGGCAATGCCTCTACTTCCCTTAACCGCCGTTCGATGGCTTTTGTTCGGGTCCCCACCAGTTCATCGATGGTGCTCGATGCCGTGTGGAGGTTCTTCTGGGCTTTTTCCAGCAGACCGCCGAATTTGCCAAACTCGGTCTTTACCTGCCCTAAAATTTTCCATACCTCGCCGCTCCGTTTTTGGATGGCCAAAGTGCGGAACCCCATTTGCAGGCTGTTGAGCATGGCGGCCAGGGTGGCCGGCCCGGTCACCACGACCCGGTAATCCCGCTGCAACTGTTCCATCAGATCGGAACGGCGGATCACTTCGGCATAAACCCCCTCGAACGGCAAAAAAATGATGCCGAACTCGGTGGTGTATGGCGGGTCGATGTATTTATCGCGCACATCCCTGGCCATCTTTTTGATAACGGCTTCCAGCTCCCTCGATGCCGCTTCGATGGTTTTGGCATCGCCCAGTTCATAAGCATCGGCCAGTTGGATGTATTTCTCCTGCGGAAATTTGGCATCGACGGGCAGGTAAACCGGACCGCTTGCATCGTCGCGTCCCGGCAGCTTGATGGCGAATTCCACCAGATCGGCCGACCCGTGTTTGGTCTTCACGTTGGCCGCGTACTGGTCGGGTGCCAAAATCTGTTCCAGCAACATCGACAAGCGCACTTCGCCCAGTCCGCCACGCATTTTCACGTTGTTGAGCACCTTTTTCAACCCGCCCACGTCTTGCGCCAGCACCTGCATCTCGCCCAACCCTTTTTGTACGTTTTCAAGCTGCTTGCCCACCAGCTCGAACGACTGCCCCAACCGCTCGTTCAACGTCTTCTGGAGCTTTTCGTCCACCGTTTCGCGCATCTGCTCAAGCTTCTTTTCGTTGCTGGCAATAAGTTCGGCCTGTCGGGCGTCGATTTGGGCAAACCGCTCTTTTTGGGTGAATAGCAACGCCTCCATGTTTTTGTCGAACTGCGTGGAAAAAGCAGCCAGTTTCTCGCCCATGCTTTGGTTGAAAGCCGTAATGGCCTGACGGTTGCTTTCGGACATGCCCTTCAGTTGCTCCAACTGTACTTGCGAAATACCGTTGACGGCCGTCAGCAACGCCTGCTGGAGCCCTGCCAACTGGGCGGACATCTCCCTGCGTTGCAACGACAATTGCTCGGACAACAGGGTCTCCAGCCTGTCCAGCTTCTTTTCCATTACCAGCAATTGTGGCTGGTTCGTGGGGTGGGGTTTGCGAAAGAGTTGTATCAGTTGCAGTATCAGTATCAGCAACAGTGATAGTAGGAGTGTGATGGTTAGTGAAATGTGGTCCATTCGGGAAAAATGTTTGGATTTACAGAAAAGATCAACAGAACAGGTTTGGCGTCTTTCCGACAAATAATTGGGAAAATTGACTTTAAAGCCCCAAAGTCTTCATTGTTTAAGTTCTTTAACTTTTTATTTTGCTATCGATTAAGCCTGTTTAATTGCTGTTCTTTGTACTGGGGTAGTCGGTGCTTTTCACTTTCCCAGCCGGGAAACCTGTCGTTTTAAATTCCTTTTCAAGGAGTGTTATGTTCTCCCCGTTGTTCAATGTTTTATCAGTATCAATTAATCCATAATATAAATCATACCACTCTATTTTAGAAGGTAGTTCTTCATCCTTATCTGTCAAATAGAATTCGTTTCTCTTATCAAAATATGAGTTCAGCCCTAAAATTGTCTGTGCGACGAGTTTATCGGTTTTATCCTGACCTAATTTTTGTCTGATACGCCACAATGTTGAAGTAATGATCAATCCGGCTCTGTGGTTATCCAGCACAGTATCAAAATATTTTTGGTATTTGGATGTTGAAAGGTAATAGTATTTTGAAATATTGCTTTGCCTGTTGTCCAATCTGTCAGCATAAGCTTCTTTTAGCTTATCAAAGAAAGTTCCAATGTATAAAGAATCCGCTGGTGGGTATGTACACAGTTTTGAGGCGTCCCTTATTAGATTTTCAGGTAGAAAACCTTCCCCGACAATGGGGGAATTGTTCAGTGAAACAGTAAAATACTCCAATAACCCCATGTGGATATATGTCAATCCTCCAAACTTTATGTTCAAGTCATCCTGAAGGTACCAAAAGGCCCTGTGCCCTGTTTCATGATAAAACAGAGAAGGGGACGGGTTTGTCCCAGGTTCAATAATGAACTCTTTTGGAGAGGTTAATAGTGGTATGTCACCATACAGGACGCTTATGTTCTTGTAGTCCTCTTGTGAATTGAAATCGATCTTGTTGTCAAATATTTTATTGTAATAATTTATTGCTCTGTCTATATTGTAAACTGTATAAATTGAATAATATTCTCCCGAGTATTTTTTTATGTTTTTGTTGAAATTGAGTTGGACAGGCGTGGTATGCATCTGCATCCTATTGGGGTTTTTGTCGACGAAAGAGATGGAATCTAAAATAGCAAACTGAATGTCATCAATATAGGGGCTATGGATCTTTTTGTTTTTTATTATATCGCCCGGAATATTCTGATTATAAATTCCGTCATTCAAATATTCAACACTGATCGATTTTCTTTGAACCTGACAACTTGTTAATGTCAAAACCAACATTGTTAAAAATAGATTTTTATACATTTTATTATTTTTGACCGTTTTTTATAGTGATTATAGTATATACCGTATGGCCTTACGAAATGATTTTTTATCGGATTATACCGCTTTTTTACGAGCTACGAACCTTCGAAAGCCTCTGTAACCCGCATGTACTACCCCATGTGTGTCCGTTGTAATTTTTTCATTCAGGATTCATACATTTTTATCGATATTTTCGGATTGCTTAATTTTTACCAGTCCATAAATAAAACTACTAACAAAGACAATTTTCAGAATCAATCCGCTTAATAATTTTGCAGGGGAAATAAAGCCAATCACAGCATAAATTAACACCACGACTATAAATCCTAAAAGCAATGCAAAAAATGGCTCTTTATAAGAATAAAACCCCAATCCGATAAGAATAACACTATATAATATTGTTGTCAGATAGTATAAATTATCATTTGCTGAAAATGCAAATATTAAGGAAATCAGCAGGTTTAATCCCCCAATTATAAAAAGTATATTTCTTGAATACGATGCATTCTTTATGCCTTCTTGAAGAATTTTTTCTTTCTTTATTCGTGCCGACATAAATTTATACTTATCCATATCATCACCATTGAAAGGATATCCACATTTACATTTCTCTGGTTGATTCTCAAATTCAGAATAGCAATTTGGACAAAATATCTTACTCATTAATGTGCGATTTTGTTTTTTTTATTGTTTTAGTAACCAGTTCTTTATGGTATAGTGCCGTATGGGCTTACGGAATGATTTTTTTATCGAAGATTATACCGACTTTTTTTGATGGGGCTCAAAGGCAAGAACAACATAAGTATACCGAACATCATCCGTAACAAAAATAGGATCGTACGTTTTTGCCATTGTCAAATGCGGGAGTCCCAACGTTGATTTGTCTGAGTTTTCTAATGCTCCCGCTCTTTCAACTGAGTGTATATGTGTATTTCCATTACGCATTAGCCTCTCTGCTTTTAACCCGCGTCCCTAAAAACAATAACCCAATAATAATTAAAATTGCAATAGTGTCAGGTATTATTTGTGATATTGAATCTTTATTATATTTCATCGTAAAGAAAAGTATCACACCCCATCGTGCAACCAAAATCATAGCAATTAAATAAGCTACAAATTGCACTTTTGTCAGATCTTTGTAAAAAGCCATAAAAAGTAATATAATCCCGAAAATGAGGTTTTCTACTGTTATAATATGCCAAACATAATGGAAGACCGTTTTTGTGTTTACATCAATTGGATTCGTTTCAAAGACTTTTAAAACAGCCATATGCCCATTTAAAGCATGCGTAAATGCAAATAATACACACAAAATCCCGACAATAAAGTAGTAGTAATTTTTTATCATTTGTATATGTTTAATTGTTAAGACACTGCTTCGCATGATACCCAACGGGGCGGCGCTATAAAACATCGCGGAGTGCGTGACTACAACCCATCCCCGATGCAGACCTTGCCAGCAGAAACTGAACTTGCAATTTCACTAAAATCGCTATGTTTTATGACCACGTGTTGCCTGCTGGTTTTCTTATTTTCTGTCTGTTAAAGCTAAAGATTTCATGTCGGATTAGTTATTTATATTCTCTACTCTTTCAATCTGAAGAGCAGAATATATTGCATTTGCAAAACCTGAAAGACCACCAATTACTGCTCCAGTTGTTGAAGAGGTTGATAAACCATATAATGCACCTTTAATTGGAATTTATCTTTTTCAAACTTGCAGGCAGCGTTGGATGCACGCTGTGCGTGGGAGCTTGTGAACACCCCATTGTCCAACGTTACTGCCCTTGCCGGCAAGCTCTGAACTTTCAATTGGATAGAAACCTGCATGAGGAATACACTGCTTTATACTGTTTATCAATAGTCAATTGTTAATAATCATAAGTGGTTGATGTTCTTTAGTTTTTTGACTCGTTCATACGATAAAGAACGGGGCGAATTTTAATGCAGCATAGGTTGGGGGCCCACCAACACTTTTAGCCCCATCCCTTTCAAGTTGCCAAAGACCATTTGGAATATCAGGCTTCAGGCCCTTTCAAGTTTTTAGTCCGGCAACTATTTATGCACCATTAACCCCAAAATTATGAATAATGAATTATTTGTCGGCATTTATGTATCGAAAAGGAGGTTGGACGTACACCTCTTGCCTAACCGGTATGGCTTCACAGTAGCCAACGGCTCTTCTGGTTACCCGGAAATGCGGGGAATCTGCTGCCGAAAGTGGTTTTTTGCATGGGAACTTGGTTTTACCTTAGAATCGTGTTGCGTGGGGCCTTTTCGTTGCAACGGACCAAAGAGATCCATACTTCTGAATAGAAATACCAACCGCATTGATGAACATGGAATCTTTCCAACCTTAACAATTCCGCGACAATTTGTTAATATAAAACGCTCGCCACCAAACCGGCAGGTAGGTTATTTTTGGGTGTGGGTTTTGCATGGCACGATCTTTTTGGGCACTTTGCCGACAATCCCCATGGCAACCATTTTAAATAACCAATTGCAGGCACATGAAGGATTTAGGTTTTCGTAAAATAAGCATTTTTGCATTGGTGGTGCTTGGGATGCTAGCGACGGTTGGCCGTGGTTATTCACAATCTTCGCATTCCCCAAAACAGGGGCAATTGTCGGGTACGGTGGCCGATGAAACGGGCCGTCCTATTGGGGGTGTGGTGGTGAGTGACGGTTTCAGTGTGGTTAGGACCGACACACGGGGCCGGTATGCCATGCCCAAAAATCCGCGCGCTTCCTTTGTGTTCATTTCACTGCCCGGTGGCTATGAGGTCCCCACGCATAACGGGACTCCCTTGTTTTACGCTCCCCTCGATGCACCGGCAAAAAAGCAGATCGCTGATTTTGTGCTGACGCGCACGGCGAACCCGACCGACAGGTTTGTGTGGGTTGCCATGGCCGACCCACAAACAGGCAACGATGAGGAGATGGACAAATTCAGCACTCTCATTGTGCCTGATTTGAAACAGACCGTGACGGCGTTCGGTTCCGTGCCCGTATATGGCATTGCGCTGGGCGACATTGTGTGGGACAACATGGCGCTTTTCGATCCGTTTAAACAACACATGGCCGGGTTGGGCATTCCCGTGTTCCACGTCATCGGCAACCACGACCACGACGAGCGGGTGGTGGATAACGACGCCCTGGCCGACAGCACTTACAAATCGAAGATGGGCCCCACATACTACTCGTTCAATAGAGGGCAGGTGCATGTGGTGGTTCTTGATAATATTGTGTACAATACCCGTCAGAACTACGAAAACACGTTGACCAAAGCACAACTTGACTGGCTGAAAGAGGATCTGGCGTATGTGGATAAGGGTAAGCTTGTTTTTGTTTGCCTACACATACCCACACAACTGCCCGATTCTGTGGTCAGCCTGAGCAATCGCCGGGAACTTTACGGGTTGTTGAAAGATTACGATGTGCATTTTATGTCGGGCCACACCCATTGGAATGGTAAACGGCAATTGACCGACCGGATGATGGAGCACATCCACGGGGCTGCCTGCGGGGCGTTTTGGACGGGCGACATCAACGGCGACGGCACCCCAATGGGCTATCATGTGTACGAAGTGGATGGCAACCGCATTTCCAACTGGTATTATAAATCGGCGGGCAAAAGCCCCGGTTACCAATTCCGGGTCTATGGTCCCGACAGCACCCGTACGCATTATCCGGACCATATAATGGTGAACGTGTGGAACCGTGACGATACCTGGACGGTCGAAGCCATCGGGAACGGTGTGCCTTCCGGGGCCCTGCCGCGGGTGACCGCCTACGACCCGTTGGCCTTTGCGCGCATGGAAGGCCCTCTGAAGCCGGAGCCACATCCGCAGGCCGCCGAACCGTCGTTGACCGGCCATATCTACGTGTACCACCCGCAGGCCGCCGCCGCCAAAATAGAGATCCGGGCGACGGATAGGTTTGGCAAAACCTATACCAAGCCTTACGCGCCGCACGTTGCTGTCCAGGCCCACCGGGGAGGCATGGGGCTTTACCCCGAAAATACGGTCGCGGCCATGAAAAATGCGGTAGCCCTGGGCGCCGATGTGCTGGAGATGGACCTGTGTATTAGCGCCGATTCGATGGTGGTGGTGTCGCACGATCCTTACATGAACCACCTGTTCGTGACAAAACCCGATGGTGGGGCCGTGGGGGCCGGAGAGGAGAAAACAATGCGCCTGTTCGGGATGCCGTACGATAGCATTGTACGGTTTGATGTGGGCAAGCGTGGCCATGCCAGCTTTCCCCAACAACAAAAGATAGAAGCCCGCATACCCCAGGTAGGAAAATTGATCGATGACGTGGAGGCCGATGCTGCCCGCCGGGGAAGGACGGTGGGGTACAACATCGAAATCAAATCACGTCCGCAATATGACAATGTATACACGCCCGATTTCCAAACCATGGCCGATTTGTGCATGGCCGCCCTTTTGCCAAAGAACCTGGGCGACCGGTTACTGGTGCAAAGCTTCGACGTACGCACGTTGAATTACCTGCACGGGCGCTACCCTGCGTTGAGGCTTGCCTATCTGGTGGGCGATACGGGCAAAACGATTGAGGAAAATATGTCGTTGCTCAGTTTTATCCCCGAAACCTATGCCCCGCATTTTAAATCGGTGGATGAAGAACTGGTTCGCAAAGTGCACGGGCTGGGCATGAAAATAGTGCCCTGGACCGTGGACGAACAGGAAGACATGCACCGGCTTATCGGTTGGGATGTGGACGCTATCATCACCAACTACCCTGACCGTCTGCTTGAAATACTCCGATAATATCCATGTGATAGTTTTGAATTCCGTTTGTTCGTTTGTTTAGATGGCCCCCGGGAACGCCCGGGGGCTTTCTTGTTACGTCGGGATTTGTGGGGGTTGCCCGAGAGGGACATGTTCGCTTATCCCTTTAAAATACCGTCAGCGATGCGCCGGTCGCCATCGCCGAATGATAGGCCTGGTTGCAGGGACGGTAGCCCTGCCGGGCTTATCTCAAAAATTGGCAGCCAAGATTATCTTCCCGTTTTATCCCAATTCAAACGCGCTCCTGTACGCCCCGATCTCTCCAAAATAATCGAGTAAACTGCCGTAAAAGGGATGGTTGCCCATGGTGGCGCTATCCCCGATAACGACCAATTTCTTACGGGCACGGGTCATGGCGACGTTCATGCGGCGTATGTCGTTCAAAAAGCCGATGGTGCCCTTTTCGTTGCTACGGACCAAAGAGATGTATATTACATCTCGCTCCTGTCCCTGAAACGAATCGACCGTATTGATCGACAGGGAATTTTCCTCTTCCAGAGCAGATCCGTTAAGCATTTCTTTTAGCAATACCGTCTGTGCCTTGTAGGGCGAAATGATGCCGATGGTTCCTGCACCGGTGCAACCGTTCAACAGGGCCGTTTCAAGGTATTGGGTAAAATGCTTTACCAGGAGTTGCGCCTCTTCGGGATTACAGATGCTGTGTCCGTCGCCTTCCCTTTTTTCGAAAAAGCCGCACCCTGCCGTATCGATGAACTCCACCGGAAAATCGCCGGGAAATATTTTCCATGCGGCCACAGAAGGATTCGCTTCCAGTTCTCCTTTATAAAAATAGCGGCTCGAAAAGGCCATAATGGGTATGTTCATCCGGTACTGTTCTTTGAGCATCACATCGGCATGGTTGCGTTGGATGGCTTTTTCGAACAGTGTTGCCTCCAGCCCTTCCTTGGCTGCCTGAACCGATTTGATGGTGGGCGGCAATTGGCAATGGTCGCCCGCAAAAACCACCCGTCGTGCTTTGGTAATGGGAATCCAGGTGGCAGGTTCAAGGGCCTGTGCGGCTTCATCGATAAACACGGTGCCATATTTCCGGTCGCGGATGACGGGGTTGGCCGCACCGACCAATGTGGTGGCAATGACCTGGGCTTTTGACAAGATATCGCCGGTAATGTAAAACTGAAGCTGGGATGCTTCCTTCTTTAATGCATCGGCCTCGTCAAGCAACAAACGTCGCTGTTCGCGTTCCTCCGGGCCAAAGCTTCGTTTGAACTTTAATGCTATGTCACGAACCTCTTCGGCACGGCGTTTCACCATTCTCAAATCTTTGAAACTAAGGTGGCGGGCGGTTTGCGCATCGAGCGTGCGGTCGAGGTTCTCTTGCGTCACACGGGCCGGATGGCCAATGCGGACCACATTGATACCGGTCGAATGGAGTTTTTCGACCACCAGGTCGATGGCGGCGTTGCTTGGTGCACAAACCAATACCTGCGGTTCGGTTTTCAGGGTTTGTGCGATTGTTTCGACCAGCGTGGTCGTCTTGCCCGTGCCGGGGGGGCCGTGCACGATGGCCACGTCTTCGGCGGCCAGCACATTGTTCATGGCTTTGTTCTGACCTGGGTTGAGCCTCTGCGAAGTAATTTCATGCACGCCCGAAAAAGATGCTTCGGCATCGCCCAAAAGCACCGAACGGAGACGGGCAAGCCGTTCGTCGTTCGGTTCAATGACCAACCTCATGGCCCGTTCCATTTCCAAGTAAGAGTTTTCATCAAACAGCAGTTGCACGCCAAGCTTGCCGTCTTTTATCCAATCAGGCATTCCATCGGCATTGAGGGTCAGCAACATTTCCGATTCCCATACCTGGTTGACCACTCCGTTGACCGAGAAACGTTCTTCCCCTTTTTGACCATTGTTCATGAACAGGCTCACCAGCTTGCCCGACTGGAAAGAGTGTCCTTCGGTGTGTTCCCGTGGTCGGCTGACTTTTACCAGCAACCGTTCGCCACTATCGAACCTGGTTTTTTCAATGCCCACGGGATACCAGAGTATTCCCTGTTTGCGCCGCTCATGCAACGACGTGCCCGCCATAAGGAATTTGTATTGCTGCAAGTCCTCTTGCTTTTCGCGCAAAAGAAGTGACTGGGTCTTCTTAAGTTCTTCTATAATGGATGGTTGCGGCATGCAGTGCTTTTTAGACCGCAAATTTAAAAGAATGCCCATCGATAAATTGTGGAAGGGATGAATTTTGGAAAAATGCCGGTTCTTCGTCAAAAAAACATTTAACCGTTTGGTTAATTCAAAAACGCGCCATATTTTTGACCACGTGGTTAAACCAGTTGGTTAATCGATGATCTTTTTCAAATGACAGAACAAACACAGGAAACCCAAACCCGCGAAGCCATTTTGCTGGCGGCCCGACAGGAATTTACAGAAAAGGGACTTAACGGTGCACGAATGCAGGAAATAGCCAATCGTGCAGGAATCAACAAAGCACTGTTGCATTATTATTTCAAAACAAAGGAGAACCTGTTCGACTGCATTTTCAACGAAGCGTTCAACCAGTTCTGGCCCGTGCTCAATTCTGCCCTTATTGAAAAAATGACATTGAAAACTTTTATGGAGAGGGTGGTCGTGACTTACATCGACATGTTGCTTCAGCATCCCTACCTGCCCATTTTTGTGTTGAACGAGCTGCACCACAATCCGGAACGTTTGCAAAGGCTCATAAAGGAATCGGGTTTTGATCCCAATGTGTTGCTGGCCAAAATCGAATCGGAAATAGCCGAGGGGAAATGCCATCCTTTCAATCCCGCCGAGATGGTCATCAACATCATTTCGCTGTCCATTTTTCCGTTTGCGGCTAAACCGTTAATCCAGCGAATATGGTTCGAGAACGATCCGGAACGTTACACCCGTTTTTTACAGGAACGGAAACACAGCCTGTTGACATTTTTGGAACGGGCAATCTTTGTTTGACGGAAAAGGTTGTTATTGGCAGAGAGAATGGGGTATAAAGCAGAAATGGTTTGTGGTTGGACTTCAAGGAGGGTACCCGAGGAAAGTGCAAGGCAGCAAAAGTTTCCAACGGTTAAAATCCGGCAGTTTCTTCCCGCCCCTGAACTTTAAACCCAGGATTCTTCCTGCGCTAACAGCTTATAACCAATACTTGGCATATAACTTTAAACTTCGGATTCCATATGAAACCCATCTTTTTCACCGTTTTCTTTTTGTGGGGATTTGGTATTGTGGCTTCGGGACAGGAACTCACGTTGGACGAATGTCTGGCCAAAGCCCAGGCAACCCATCCCTTGTCAAAAAACCAACGACAGATCGATGAAATTACGGCGCTCAAGCTTAGGAGTTTACAATCGCAGTACTATCCGCAATTCGATTTGACGGGACAGATAAGCTGGCAAAACGATGTGACGCACATGACAGCTGCCAGCATGCCGATTACAGTACCCACTGCACCCAAAGACCAATACAAAGCTTACGTCGATGTGAGGCAAGTAATTTATGACGGGGGCACCACCTTGTCGTCGAAAAAACTGGAACAAGCAAGGAACCAGGCCGACCAGCGCAGTTTACAAGTCGAATTGTACCAGGTTGAGAATGGTGTCATCCAGTCGTATTTTTTGGTGCTCGCCATCGATAAACAATTGGAACAACTCAAATACAGTTTGGGAGATTTGGATGCCCGCCTGAAAGAATCGCAGGTCAAGATACAAAGTGGATGGATGCTGCAAAGCCAGGCCGATCTGTTTGAAGTGGAGATCTTGCGTCTGAAGCAACGCGAAATATCCCTGACGGAGGCCCGGAAAGCATCCCTGGCAACGCTTGAAGAATATACCGGCACGCCATTGGCCGGCGACGTTGTGCTGGGCCTTCCCGCAAAAACAGAAACACCCGGAACACCGCAACGTCCCGAACTGGCGTTGTATGATGCACAGAAAACGCAACTCGAAGCTTCAAAAGAAACACTTGATGCATCGCGGATGCCCAAATTGTCGGCATTTGGACAGATGGGATATGGCAATCCGGGCTATAACATGTTAGCGGATGAGTTTGATACTTTTTACATGGTAGGGCTTCGCCTGAACTGGAACATCTGGGACTGGCACAAAGCCCGAAACGACAAGCAGGCCCTTTCGCTTCAGCAGCAGATGGTGGACCAACGGCAGGAAAACCTGCTCCGGCAAATCCGTGTCCAACGGTTGGATATCGGTTCTCGGATCGCCAATCTTGAACAATCGCTGGCTATGGATGAAAAAATCGTCACCCTCCGCCAGAACATTACCAAAACCGCGTTGTCGCAACTGGACAACGGTGTCATTACCGCCGCCGATTATGTGGCGCGTCTCAACGAAGAAGCCATTGCCAGACTCTCTGCCGACCTTCACCACGTGGAACTTGCCAAAGCCGAAGCGGAACTGGCGTTTGTGATGGGAAGGTAGGGAAGTGCCTAAGCGGCAAAGTGCCTGAATGCCAGAGGAAGGTGCAGGAGTACAAAAGTGCAGGAGTGCAGGAGTGCAAAAGTAGGAAAGGTTAACGGCCAACAGTTAACAGATTCTTTAGAAGGTTTTTACTAAAAAATTGAATATTGATCCATATGAAAAAACTGATTCTAACCATTCTTCCCTTCGTTCTATGGAGTTGTGGGAAAGGGAACGAAAAGTCCGATGCATACGGGAACTTTGAAAGCACAGAGTTTACCGTCAGTGCCGAGGTGACGGGAAAAATCATCCAATCTTCGTTCAACGAAGGCGATGCCGTCAACCAGGGCGATTTGCTGTGCCTTATCGACACCGTGCCGCTGCATTTGCAGAAACTACAGCTCGACGCCAGCAAAAAGTCCGTTGTCACCGGGTTGCGGAAAGTCACGACAGCCATTGACGTGTTAATGGCCCAAAAGCGAATTGCCGAAAACGATTTGGCCCGGCTCAGGCAAATGGCGGCCGACCATGCCGCTACGCCAAAACAAACCGACGATGCCGCGGGCCAGTTGTCCGTGATCCAAAAGCAAATCGACAACACGGCGGCACAAATCGCTTCTGTCAATGCCGAAATCGAGGTCATTGACACGAAGATCGCGTCGGTTGACGACCAACTGGGCCGTTGCAGGGTCACCGCCCCGATTCGCGGTACCGTCCTGAACAAACTGGCAGAGTTGGGGGAACTGACCAGCGCCGGAAAACCTGTGGCCAAATTGGCCGGTCTCGATCAAATGGAACTGCGTGCTTATGTATCGGGCGACATGCTGCCACAAGTGAAAATAGGGCAAAGTGTTACCGTGCTTATTGATCGTGATGGCAAAACCAACGATAAGCTTGGAGGCATCGTCACCTGGATATCGCCCACGGCCGAATTTACCCCAAAGATCATCCAGACCAAAAAGGAACGCGTGAACCAGGTTTATGCGTTTAAGGTGACGGTGAAAAATGATGGCCGCATCAAAATAGGCATGCCCGGCGAAGTGATGCTACAACCTCTCGCGCAATGATTACCGTTGACCGGATAAGCAAGCATTTTGGCCGGGTAAAGGCGGTGGACCAGGCCAGCATGGCCGTGGCCGAAGGGGAATTGCTAGGGCTTATCGGACCTGACGGGGCCGGTAAGACCACATTGTTGCGCATGATCAACTCTCTGATGGTGCCCACGAGCGGCCGGATTGATCTGTGGGGGCTCGATCCTGTGGCCGATTACAAAAAAGTACGGCTGATGATCGGTTACATGCCCGGGAAATTTTCACTCTACACGGATCTGACGGTGGAGGAGAACCTCCGGTTTTTCGCTACCGTGTTCGGGGCCTCGGTGGAGGAGAATTATCACCTTATTGCCGATATCTATTCGCAAATAGAGCCTTTCCGAAAACGGAAAGCGGGGCAATTGTCGGGGGGGATGAAACAAAAGCTCGCCTTGTCGTGCGCTTTGGTGCATAAGCCTAAGTTGCTTGTTCTCGACGAGCCGACGACGGGGGTGGATGCCGTATCGCGTACCGAATTCTGGGAAATGTTGCAAAAGCTCAAACACGCCGGCATCACCATCATCGTTTCCACACCTTATATGGACGAGGCTGCACTTTGCGACCGGGTGGCGCTGATGCAAAACGGGCATATTATGCAAATCGATACGCCCGCGGCCATTACAAAAGGTTTTGGTTCGACGTTGTTCGCGGTCCGGACCGACCACAAATATGCTGCATTAAATGCGCTAAGGCAATCGCCCCATGCCAGATCGGTTTATCCTTATGGCGAAACGCTCCATTACACCGACAGGCGTCCGGATGCCCAGGCCGGCGACATTATTCGGTGGCTGCAAACACAGGACGTACCTGTTGACCAGGTGGAGGTGGTGAAACCTGGCATTGAAGACCTGTTTATGGAGTTGATGGGTTAAATTCATACAAACACATGGCTAAAAGCCAACAGTTGATAGCAAATAGCTTCTTGAAAAATGTCTCGTGAAGTCGTTATACAGGTCACGAACCTGTACAAGAAATTCGGCAGTTTTACGGCCAACGATAACCTGAACTTTGAAGTTTACAAAGGGGAGATATTCGGCTTTTTGGGGGCCAACGGTGCCGGGAAAACCACGGCCATGCGCATTTTGTGCGGGTTGTCGTCGCCCACTTCGGGCACGGTCATCGTGGCCGGCCACGATGTGAAGCGATATCCCGAAAGGGTAAAACGGCAAATCGGCTACATGAGCCAGCGTTTCTCGTTGTACGAAGACCTCACCGTGTGGGAAAACATGCGCTTGTATGCGGGCATTTACGGGTTGTCGGGCGGTGCGTTCAGGCAACGCGCCAAAGAGTTGCTCGAAGATCTGAATTTTTATGGCCAGCGCAATGAACTGATCTCAAACCTGTCGTTGGGATGGAAACAAAAACTGGCATTTACCGTGGCGTTGATCCATGTCCCGGCCATCGTGTTTCTCGACGAACCTACCGGCGGCGTGGATCCCGTAACGCGGCGCCAGTTTTGGGAGATGATTTACCGGGCCGCGCACCAGGGCACGACCATCTTTGTCACGACCCATTACATGGATGAGGCCGAGTATTGCGACCGTGTTTCCATTATGGCCGAAGGCAGGATAAAGGCCCTTGATACGCCCAAAGAACTGAAAAGAAGGTATAACGCCCAAAGTATGAACGATGTGTTTGTGGCATTGGTCAGATAAACCAGAGGCAAATAAGGCTTTGAGATGAAAGACCCATAGCCGCAGATCTGTCGGAAAGATGGCCGTCTTGGCTCCTGACCGGCTTCGTCTATTTGCCCGGGAACCTTGCCGTCAAAAAAACTAAACACTTAAACATGAACCAACTTGTCGCCTTTATCCGTAAAGAATTCAAGCATATATTCCGTGACTACCGAACCATGATGATCTTGTTCGTGATGCCGGTTGCGCAACTGTTGATTTTTGGTTATGTGGTATCGACCGACATCCGTGAGGTGCACGTCGGCATATTGGATCATGCCAAGGACAACGCTTCGCGCGAAATCACGCAGAAATTGGTTTCGTCGGGGTACTTCAAAGTCGACGATGTGCTGGATAACGACAGAGAAATCGAACCTGCGTTTAAACGGGGCAGGCTAAAAATGGTGGTCGTATTTGAACCTGGCTTTTCGCAGCGTCTCGAAAAGGAGGGCCGTGCCGCGATACAATTCATTACCGACGCATCGGATGCCAATACCGCACGGCTGCTGACTGCTTACGGATCGGGCATCGTGCAGGCATATGCCAATGATCTGTCGGCGCAAAAGGGAACCATCACGGGCATACAAACCCAGGTGCGCATGTTTTACAACGAAGAACTGTTGGGCGTGTTCATGTCGGTACCGGGGTTGATGGCGCTCATCCTGATGATCGTTTCGGCCATGATGACTTCCATTTCCATTACCCGCGAAAAAGAGTTTGGTTCGATGGAAGTGCTGTTGATTTCACCGTTGCGCCCGTCACAAATTATCATCGGAAAGGTAACCCCGTATTTGCTCTTGGCGTTTATCAACGCCCTAACCATTCTGGCCATGGGACATTGGGTATTCCAAATGCCCGTTTACGGCAGTTTGCCTCTGTTGTTGGGTGTGACCACACTGTTCACATTGGTCGGGCTAAGCCTGGGCATCTTCATTTCCACGGTGGCGGCGAACCAGCTGGTGGCCATGTTTATTTCCATGTTTGCGTTAATGTTGCCCACCATCCTGTTATCGGGCTTTATCTATCCCGTCGAAAACATGCCCTGGCCGTTGCAGTTGCTCAGCCATGTCATGCCGCCCAAGTGGTTTATTATTGCAGTGAAGCGTATTATGCTGCAAGGCGGGGGAATTGCTTACGTGTGGAAGGAGGTTTTGGTCCTGGTTGGGTTTGTGGTATTTTTCATCCTGTTGAGCATTAAAAAGTTTCAGGTAAGGATGAAATGAGCGGGTTGCAAACTCTTGGCCGATCGCCTCTTTATAATCCAAATAAACGTAAAGACTGACAGCAAATGAAAACCATCTTCTTCCTTATCCAGAAAGAGTTCCTTCAGATTTTTCGCAACAAGATTTTGTTGCGGTTGATGCTTGTTATCCCCATTGTCCAACTGATCATATTGGTGAACGCCGCCACGCAGGACATGAAGGACAACCGCATCATCATGGTCGATCAGGACCGGACGGCCATGTCGCAGAAACTGATCGATAAATTCAATGCCTCGCCTTTTTTCGATGTGGTGGAAGTGACGCCCGACCTCCCGCCGGCATTGGAACGGTTCCGGAAGGAACGTATCGATGCCGTGCTGGTCATTCCCCCAAAAGCCGAAAAGCAGTTGTTGAAAGAGGGGACTACATCTGTGCAGCTTATTGCCAATGCGGTGAACAGTACCCGTGCACAACTGACGCACAGCTACGTTTTGTCCATCATGCAGGATTACAACGTGTCCGTTTTGATGGAACAGACCTACGAAAGCCTGCCTGCGCAAATTGTGCCTACTTGGCGCTATTGGTTCAATACCGAGCTCGATTACCGGTTTTTTATGCTTCCCGGTATCCTGGTCATTCTGGTGACCATCATAGGCATGTTCATGGCGGCTATCAATCTGGTGCGCGAGAAGGAGATGGGCACGTTGGAGCAAATGAACGTTACCCCCGTGAAAAAATACCAATTCATCGCCGCCAAACTGGTGCCGTTTTGGTTCATCGGCTTGTTTGAACTGGCGTTGGGGCTCATCATCGGCAAATTGCTTTACCACATTCCGATAGAAGGGAGCCTGTGGGTTTTGTTCGGTTTTGCGGGCGTGTATTTAGTGGGGATGCTCGGGTTGGGATTGTTTATCTCCACCACGGCGCAATCGCAGCAACAGGTCGTTTTTGCCAGCTATTTCTTTTTGATGGTTTTCATTATGATGAGCGGGTTGTTCACCGCCGCCGAAAACATGCCGAAATGGGGACAGATCCTCAACCAGATCAATCCGATTTATTACTTTATCGAGGCCATGCGGAGGATATTGTTGAAGGGCAGTGGATTTACCGATATTATGCCGTTGTTTGCAGGGGTGTTGGGCATTGCGGTGGTAATGTTGCCGCTGGCAGTAAGGAACTACAAGAAAAGAATTTGAATACTTTGGCTCCCAAAGGTTTTTTAAACCTTCGGGGCTTTGGGAATTTTCTAAATTTGCAGGCATACATATTATCGAATCATGAACCAGGCACTTATCCTCATCGATATCCAAAACAATTATTTCCCCGGCGGGGCCAATCCCTTGGTCGGTTCCGGGGAAGCAAGCCAGAACGCCCAAAAGGTGCTTCAACATTTCAGGATAAGGGGACTTCCCGTTATCCATGTCCAACATTTGTCGGTCAGGCCGGGCTCTACGTTCTTTATTCCCGGTACGACGGGTGCGGATATCCATCGCAACGTGGCACCGGTAGCCGGAGAGACGCTCATTACCAAGAATTTTCCGAACAGCTTTCGTGAAACCGGCTTAATGGAGCTGTTGAAGGATCTTCGTGTTACCGGTTTGGTCGTTTGCGGCATGATGACGCATATGTGCATCGACACCACCGTGAGAGCGGCAACGGATCTGGGCTTTCAGATAGAGCTGATTGCCGATGCTTGTGCCACCAAAGATCTGGAATACGATGGGGTGCAGGTCAGGGCCGACGATGTGCACCGTAGTTTTCTGGCTGCGATGGACGGTGTTTTTGCCACGGTTACCACGACCAGTCGGTTTTTATCATCAAATCATTGAAAGTGTTTTCGAAAATCAGTGGTTTTTGCTAAGCCAATGATGTTCCTTCAATATTCATCCTTGTACCTTTAAAATCGTTTTCCCATGGCGAACAATACATCTCCGCATATATTGGGCACATCCACAAACCTGTTGGGATTCTGTCTGTTTATCATTACCTCTTTCCATTTGACCAAGAATACGGAAAATACGATGATCGATGAATTTACTTCGGTCATTGCCCTGTTGCTGACCCTTTCTTCGTTGTTTTCCTTTTTCTCGATACGTACCAACCATGCACGGCGTGAGGTTGTTTTGGAGAAAATTGCAGACTATCTGTTTGTCACCTCTTTGCTTGGGATTTTGAGCGTTATCGTGTTCATCGTTTTGTTCTTTTTGGGGAAATAAAGCAAACCCCGAAGGTTTTAAATTATATATCTTTGGCCTGCAGGGTGCACGCCTGATGGCGTGAAATTGATGAAAAACTTAAACTAAACTGACAATGTACAAATGGACCTCAGACCTGTCGGTGGGAAACCATCTGATAGACAGTGAACACCAGCACTTGTTCGAGTTGCTTGAGCAGTTTTATGCAGGCATGAAAGGCCAGGTGGCCCCCATCGATTTATTATCCCTTACCAAAGGACTTATCGAATATGCCGAAAAGCACTTTGCCGACGAGGAGGCTTACATGAAAAAGATTAATTATCCCGACATGGAGCGTCATGTGGCGTTGCACCGGGCGTTTATTGGGCAGGTCAACGAATTTTACGGCAAGATGCAATCGAAAAAGCTGGTATTGACTTTGGAGGTGACCAATTTTGTCAAGGAGTGGCTGGTGGCCCACATTAAAGGCGAGGATACCAAAATCATCAAGCATTCACGGTCAATTTCTTCCATGTAAGCAAAAGGGGGCCAGTGCTGCAGGTCGGTCTTTGCCCGCGGGGAAGGAATAAAATCGCCGTGTTTGCGTTTTAGGTATAGTGCAACCGCCGGGTTTTTGGGGCTTCCGGACGAAAAAAAATTTGCCACTTACCCAAATACCTATATATTCGTAGTCCAATTGACTGAATACTATTGATAAAAACCATCGAAAAACATTTATCGGATGGAAACAAACGATCTAAACAAGTTAGGCCAGGACGGCGATAACTTGCATTCGGAAAATAATTCCGAAACTACTTTGGAAGCCCAGTCTGCACAGGCAGAAGCTAACGTGGACCAAAACCACGAAACCATCGTAGAGCCCGAATCGGGCATTCATCCCGAAGATGAATTTGAGGCACACAAGCCACACATTGCCGACCTGGAAGCTGTGGACCACGATGTGCTCGAAAAACACAAACTGGTGGCACGTCTCAAACACGTGTTGCACACTTACCCCATCGATCAGGTAAAAGATGAGATCGAAAACATCAAAACGGCTTTTTACAAGCGTTTAAAAACAGAGACCGAAGAGTTAAAGCAACGGTTTATCGCGTCGGGCGAATTGGAAGAAAACTTCAAGGCCCCCATAGACCACGACGAGCACGAGCTGAAAGAGCTTATCAGGCAATATCGGGATAAACGTACCGAACTGAACGAAAGCCTGGAAGAAGAAAAGGAACAAAATTACAAGGCGAAATCCGAGGTGATCGAGACCATCAAATCGTTGGTCAACCGTCAGGAATCGTTGAACAATACGTTCCAGGAGTTCCGTGACCTTCAGCAAAAATGGCGCGAAATAGGGCCTGTGCCCCAGGCCAATGTGCGCGATCTCTGGAACAATTACAACTACGCCATTGAAAGTTTCTACAATTATATCCACATCAACAAGGAGCTTCGCGATCTGGACCTGAAGAAGAACCTTGAGTTTAAACTGGATCTTTGCGACAAAGCCAAGAAGCTTTTGCTTGAGCCCAACATCATCCAGGCGTTCAACGCGCTTCAGAAATTGCACGACCAATGGCGTGAGGCGGGCCCCGTCCCCAAAGAGAAAAAGGACGAGGTATGGGAGCGCTTTAAAGAAGCCACTTCCATCATCAACAAAAAGCACCAGGAACATTTCGAGGGGATAAAAGATCAGCTGCGCCAAAACCTTGAGGCAAAGGCCCAGCTTTGCGAAAAGGCCGAAGAGATTGTGTCCGTGGCCGATAAAATCGATTCCCCCCGCGAATGGGAAGAGAAAAGCAAGGAGCTGGTCGACATACAGCAACTCTGGAAAACCATCGGATTTGCGCCTAAAAAGGACAACAATAAAATCTATGATCGTTTCCGTAGTGCGTGCGACAAGTTTTTTGAGCTGAAACGCGACTATTTCAAAGACTATAAGTCGGAACAGCACAACAACCTGCAGCTGAAAACCGAATTGTGCCTGCAGGCCGAAGCATTGAAAAACAACACGGAGTGGAAAAGGACCACCGACGAGTTCATTAAGATCCAGAAACGCTGGAAAGAGATCGGTCCCGTGCCACGTAAGCAGAGCGATCTGATATGGAAACGATTCCGGACGGCCTGTGATGAGTTTTTCGCCAATAAATCGAAACACTTCCACAGCATTGATGATGAACAGGATAACAACCTGAAACTGAAACAACAAATCATCGACGAGCTTAAAGGCTTCAATCCTTCCGAGGATGGAGGTGAGCAAACCTTTAAAGCCCTGCAGGAATACCAGAAACGGTGGGCCGAAATAGGGCATGTGCCCTTTAAGGAAAAGGATCGCATCAATCAGGAATTCAGGGGCCTGATCAACAAGTTGTTCGACAACTTAAACCTTGATGAGTTCCACAAGAACATGAAAAAGTTCGGAAGCCGTTTGGATAACATGAAAGGTGGCGACCATTCGATGGAAAAAATGTCCGTCGAACGGAACAAGATCATCAACAAACTTCGCCAGATGGAGACGGACATTGCGTTGTGGGAAAACAACATTGGGTTCTTTTCCAAATCCAAGAATTCCGATGCGCTTATCCGTGATTTTAAAAACAAGATCGAAAGCGGCAAACGGAACATTAAGCTCCTGAACGAAAAGCTCGACATGCTGGATGACATGCTCAAATGAAGCAGATAAGCAAGAAATGGAAAGCCGGTAGTCACTACCGGCTTTTTTTCACTGTGTATGAAGCATAAACGCTTAAATTACCCTTTCATGGCAAAAAATTTACTGATCATGTTACTGGTTTTGTCATCGGTTCCTCTATGGGGGCAGGAAAACGGACAACGGGTTTGGGTTCTTACGGAATTGAATTATGCTGAAAAAACATCTGCTACAGGGGTTTTTTCGAACCGTGTTTCCACAGATGGCAAATATTTCGATGGCGGTGCATTGCTGGTGTGGGGACTAAACGGGCATTTTAACTTAGGCGTTGGCCTTGATTATGTCCACGAAAAAGAAACACGATTTGGGGAAGTATACGTTGGCGATCGTTTAACCAGCGAACAAATGGATTTAAAGTCTCATGCGTGGATGCCCAAAATGCGGGCAGGCTACGAGCATGACGTATCCGGCCGGTTGAAAATGGGTGCCTCGCTGTTGTGCCGGTATGGGCAGTTGGTTACTTCATCATCGTCGTTGATTGTAAATTCCCAGGACGTTTCTAACGGGGAAAGCCTGGAAGACAATGGGACAGAAGTGACTGTAGCCGGCATTGACGCGAAAGAGAGGATGGATTATTTCAATATAAGAATAGCTCCCGATATCACTTACAAACTTACCGAAAGGTTTGGCGTGAACCTTTCGGTGGGCGGTATTGATTATGCATTGATGGATTGGGACGGCAACAACTCCTCATGGACCGTAAACTTTAATCCGTCGTCCTGGAGGTTGGGCGTAAAAATAGGGTTTTAAGGCTGTTGGTGCCCGTGGTTGCTCCACACCACCCTGTTGTCGTTGATCAGCGCCACGTTAATGTGCAACGATTGTGGCGTTTCGGTCAAAAGAACGCGATGGCACAGGTTGGCCACTTCCGTGTAAAAAGGTTCCTGTCCGGCAAACGGGATAAGGTCCACGATGGCATTGGCCAGCGTCAGTTGTCCGATCCCGCTGGCCACGGTTTCGCCGTAGCCCAACCGGCGGGCAAGCGATGCGGCAAACCGGGCGTTGAACGTCACCTGGTGGCTGTGTGTATTTAAATGCCCTTCGGCCAGTTTTAGGGCTTTCCCTAACATGATCCCCAGTGTCAACCGTTCCATGCTGGCCAGTAAGACCAGTTGCAACATGTCGCCGATAAAATTGCCGTGGTGGACGAAAGCCTGTGGCGGCAAATGCGGCGCCAGGGGTTTCACGAGCAATTCGCTGCGACGGCCCGACGTGGCCACGATGTGCGTGCATCCCATGGCTCTGGCCACTTCTATTTGCTGGCCGATGGCGTTGACGAATGCCGTGTGCGACAACGGCACCACTTTTCCCGACGTGCCGATGATGCTAATGCCGCCTTCCACGCCCACACGGGGGTTAAAGGTTCTTTGGGCCAGCGTTTCGCCTTCGGGCACAAAGGGGGTGACACACATGCCCGGAGGGACGTCGTAGTGCGATGCCAGTTCCGTCAGTTCGCTGATCATCATCTGCCGGGGAACCGCGTTGATGGCCGGGCCGCCGACCTCGCACCGCAAGCCGGGCAGTGTGACGATGCCGACGCCCCGGCCGCGTGCGAACGTAATTGTTCCGGAGCCGTTAATTTCTACTTCGCACCCGATCTCGGCGGCATGGGTCACGTCGGGATCATCGCCGGCATCCTTTATCACGGTGCACGAGGCCCGTCGGGCGGTCAATTCCCCGGGATAAACAGCCAGCCTGATGGTCTGCCCCTGCGGCAATCCGACCTCTGCCCATTGGGGGAACCGCCCCGTCGCAATGGCCGTGAGCGCTGCCTTGGCCGCTGCCGTGGCACAGGTTCCGGTGGTATAGCCCTGGCGCAGGTGCTGTTCGTCTTTCCAGCGTTCTTTCCGTGCTTTCAACAACCATTGGTGCAGTTCCCTGACCGAATGGACAATGTGGGGAAATGCAGGCAACGGCGGCCGTTTTACGGCCCATAGCGGCAACCGGTTTTGGGCGGCTGTCTGCAGCTTGACGTCGAAATAACCCGTGGTTCCGCTCTCTTTGGTCAATAGCAGTTTAGCCCCGGTCTGGTCAATGAGTTGCTGGACCGATTGTGCGGTAATGTGTGCGGGCGCGGGGTGGACCTGCGCAGGGACGATCCCGGTTTCCAGCGCTTTTTGCATCGATAACGGGGTGTCGAGGATCCGGAAATGGACAGGCAGATGCCAAAACCTTTTCAGGTGGGTAATGGTTTGCACACCGGTAAGCGCCAGCACGGGGAGAGGTGGTGTTTCTTCCAATGCGTCGCACAGTTGGGCAAACGAATCGAACCATCGCACGCAACCCGCTTCTTGCCCTTCGGTGCACGTGGGGCGTTCGATCCGTACCGCATCGGTCCCCGTGCGTACCGATGCCTGGTAAATGTGCCGGTGCAACTGTCCGGCAAAAGGATGCCCTGCATCGATCATCAGTTTGGCTGCATGTTGCCGGCAAAGGGCTTCAATGCCGTCGGCGTCAACACCGCCCCGGCAATGGATGCCGTTGACGTGTTGCGACGTAGCCGTTTTGGTAAGATAGATGTACGCTTCTCCCAATAAATCGAGCAGTTGTGCCGTGGCCACGCCTTCAGAGGTGCCCCCAAAAAGAAGTATCATGGCCTGAAAAGATGATTGAATTTGGCGTCGTAAAGCTTCGAATTGCCCGATCGGTTGCCAATGGCCTTTCCCACCACGATCAGGGTCGTGGCCGTTAGGTGGTGGGCGTCGACGGTTTGGGCCAGTTCATGGAGGGGGCAATGCCATATCTGTTCCTCTTTCCATGTCAGTTTATGGCAAATGGCCACGGGGGTATGGGGCGGATAGTGCGCCATCAGTTGCTCTTGTACCTGCCGGGCCAGCGTGGCGCTGAGGAAGATGCACATGGTGCTTTGCGATTGGGCCAGTTTGTGGAGTTGCTCCCGTTCGGGCATGGAAGTCCGCCCTTCGCCCCGGGTGAGGATAATGGTTTGTACCTCTTCGGGGATGGTGAATTGCGAGCGTAATGCCGCCGCCGCCGCCTGGAACGACGATACGCCCGGCGTGATGCGGTAGGGGATACCCAGCTTGTCGAGCTCGGCCATCTGTTCCTGTATAGCCCCGTAGATGCAGGGATCGCCCGTGTGCAGGCGCACCACCAGCAGGCCGCGGTCGGTAAAGGTCTTCATCTCGCCGATTTGCTGCTGCAGGTCCATCGGCGCCGAATTACGTACCGTACAGCCGGGTTTGGCGTAATGGGTCAGTTCGATGGGGACAAGGCTGCCCGCATACAGGATAAGGTCGGCGCATTGCAGCAACATTTTGCCCCGTACGGTCACCAGCAAGGGGTCGCCCGGACCTGCGCCGACAATCTCTACAAATCCTTTTCGTTCCATGGCCCTGTCGGCCGCCACGGCAAAGGTGGCATATTTGTCGCCGATTCTCAGCTTTTCTTTGGTCATGGCCAATGTGTTGCCCGACAGGTGCATGGCGGCCGCTTCGGCCACGCTGGCGCTGCCCGTCACCGCCTCTACTTTTGCCGAAGGCGAGGGCGTGTCATAGCCGGCCAGTGTCTGATGGTCGACAGGGATCAACGGGACACCTGTTTTTTGCGATAACAGTTGCAATGCCGGTTCGTCCTTTTTGATCGTTGCGGTACCGAGGCTTGCCAGCGCAAGCGGAGAGAACCCCTGCTGCCGTAGCGTATGTTCCAGCGCCTCGTGCAACGCGTCTCCGTCGATCCCTTTCTGGCAGCCTGTGCCCACGTGCAGCATAGCAGGCCGGAAAAAGATGGCATGCCGGCCAAAATCGCGTACATAAGGCGTTACGCAGATAATGACCTCGTACCGGTCGGTCACGAGGTTGACGGGATCGTGGTAAACGGTGACATGTGCGGGTGCGTGGTGCTCGAGGAACAACGTGCCCGCATCGCGTGCCTCGAGCACCAATGCGGTGGGGCGTTCGTTGACGAATGCGGCCATCAGCGAAGTCAGCCGCCCCGTACATTCCATTTTCCAGCCAAACTGCCGGGGTAGCAGATCCAGGGCCCACAAATGGCTGGTGTCACTCACGGTGGTGATGACGGGCGTGGCGCCCAGCAACCGTGACAGGGCCAGGGCCAGCTGGTTGGCCCCTCCGGCATGGCCGCCCGTTACCGATTGCACAAACCGCCCGTGGACGTCGATGTTGACCACGGCCGGGTCATGTGCCTTGTGCTGCAACAACGGGGCAATGTGCCTGACGCAAATACCCAGGGCGCCGATGTAGACCAGCGCATCGTATTGGTCGAACAGTTTGCCCGTGTCCGTCGCGTTGGGCGAAACAGCCAGATCGGCCCCAAAGCCGTTGGCCAATAATTTGTTGGCCAGTTTTGCCCCGGCATCGGAAAACGTAATGATGGCGTGTGTATGCATATTGTCTGTATTTTTTATTTAGCCATTGTAAACTGATGCATAACCTGATGGTTCGTTGCAACAAAACATTGTGCAACGTTTCGGCATAACCTTATGCAGTGTCGCGACATAACGTTATGCAGTGTCACGACATAGCGTTATGCAGTGTCACGACATCGCGTTATGTCGTGCCGCGACATGGCACCATGGGGTTATTTGCAAACAACCGGACCGAAAATCCATGGCAGACAAGGCATCCATTAAATGCTACTTCAATGCTTTTCGGCAACCAACACCCAGATGGGATTATGGTCGTTAACAACCATGTGTGTGTCGCCGGCCAGACAGTAATCCGTTTGGCGGCACCATTCCTTAAACCGGATACTGCTCTGCTCGCTGACGGCATTGAAACCCAGTACGCCGTGCGGCAGAAGGTACCGGTCGATAAGCGCCAGCATTTGTTCCATTTGTCCGCCATAGCCACCCAAAAAGACGGCATCGGGCTTTTGGAAGGCGTCTTTGCTTGTTGCGGTGAAATCACCCATGGCCACTTCGATGCCCGGGACGCCAAATTGCCGGCAGTTTCGGACGATGAGGTCACGGCTTTCCTCTCTTTTTTCGAACGCGACGACCTGCAAATGCGGGGCGAATAGTTTGGCTTCGATGGCCACGCTGCCCGTACAGCTCCCTACGTCCCAAAACAGGGACCGCTTGTGCAGCGACATCATTGCCAGCGTGGTGAGCCGTATGGGCATTTTGGTAATCATGTTGGGACGGCCTTCCAGATGGAAAAACTCCGTTTCGGGAATCCCTTTGGATGGAACCCTGGGGAAGTCCGCCTCCAGCAGCAGGCAGTTGGGATGGTCGAACACCCGGTCTGCCATTTGCGGGACCGGTGCCGATATGATCTGTTGCCCTTCCCCGCCTAATTTAACGCCCACGTGCATGGTGTAATGCCCATAACCATGTTCCGCCATGCGCCGGGCGATAGTGCCGGGGGTTTTCTGTTTATCGGTCAGCACGGCCATGCGCTCTTCGCCTTGTATAAGGCATTGGTCCAGCATTTGCCACGGACGTCCCGTCAGCGATAACGTGCGGTAAAGCCCCAGATTGGCCCGGAGCGCATGTGCCAGCAACTGCAGCGAGCTCGGGGCCGCATGCACGTCGATGGAAGCATGGGGGAAGTGCTTTTGGAGGGTGTTGCCGATGCCAAAGAACATCGGATCACCCGATGCAAACACGACCCATGGCCCATCGGTTTGTGCCAGGGCGTCCAGAAAAGGGGCAAGGGGAGCCTCGACGGAAAGCCATTGTGCCCCCTGCGGCAGCAGGTCGCGCACCAACACATGGTGGCGTGCGGCCCCTGCAAAGCATACGTGGCGTTTTATTGCGGCCGTTGCGGCAGGGGAGAGGTTTGGCCTTTGCTGGTCGGTAAGCCCGATAAGTGTAATATGCATGGATGTATTTGGGTTTTAAATTCAGAGTTGGAGAAAACTGCAGGCTTTTAGCCGTTAACCTTTCCTACTTTTGCACTCCTGCACTCTTGTACTCTTGCACCTTCCTCAGGCACTCAGGCACTTTGCAGCTCAGGCACTTCTTTATATTCCCGCCCCCGGATTGACCGTTTGGGCATCGTGCCAGCTAAACATGGCGTTGAGAATGGTTGCCGCTACGTTGCTGCCTCCTTTGTGCCCGCGCACGATCACCTTGGGGACACCGGGCAACCCGAACTTTACGCGGTGCTTCGATTCCTCTACATTGACGAACCCCACGGGAGCGGCCACCACTGCCGATGGGGCCACCTTGCCCAAACGTGCCAGGCGTACCAGTTCGATCAGGGCCGTGGGGGCATTACCGAAGGCGTAAATGGCGTTGGGATGTTCCCGCGCAGCTATTTGCATGCCCGCCTGGGCACGGGTTATCTGCTTTTCGTTTGCCAGTTGCACCGTGTCGGGATGGTTGATATAGCATTTGACCCCGATGCCCAATTCCTGCAGCTTGCCTTTCCGGATGCCTTCGGACACCATCATTACATCGGTAACGATGACGGGCGGCACGGGACCGTAAAGCAATGCATGGATGGCATCGGCGGTGCCCGGTGCCATGTCGATAAGGTTGGCCATCGAAAAATCGGCCGTGGTGTGGATGCAATGCAAGGCCACCCAAAGCGTTTCGGGCGCCAGGTGATCGGTTGACCCAAGCTGGTCCAGTATATGGCCGAAGCTTTCGCGCATGATCTGTCGTCCCGGACCGTCGGACGGCTTGTCCTGTCCACCGTACTTACCGGCATACCCGCGTGGGGTGACCAGCATTTGTTCGAACTCGAACGTTTGTGAGTTGCCAATGATAAGGATCGATAACATGTCGGCATCGTCGGCGGTGAGTTCTTCCAACGTAACGGAACGTACATGCTGGTCGTGGCGGCCGACTTGGCGTGCAATGCCCACCGGCGTGCGGGGGGAGCGGTGGCGGAGGAAAATTTCCTTCAGCCTCATGAGCTGCCAGTAACGGTCGTGGCTGACGGGGTTGTACACGGCCGTCACGAAATCGGCCTGGGCCGCAGCTTCGATGCGTTTCTCGATGGTTTCCCAAGGCGTTAGAAGGTCAGAAAGCGAGATGGCGCAGAAATCGTGTCCGAGCGGAGCGCCCATCAGGGCCGCGGCCGCGAACATGCTGCTAAGGCCGGGCACCGTGACCAGTTCCACCTGGTAGCCGTGCTGTGCCTTCATTTCCCACATGAGCGAGGCCATGCCGTACACACCGGCATCGCCGCTGCTGATCACCGCCACTGTGTGTCCCGACAAGGCCAGCCGGAAAGCCTCCTGGGCCCGTTGGGTCTCTCTTTTCATGCCGGTACCGAAAGTTTGTTTGCCGGCAACCAGGTCGGCAATCAGGTCAAGGTACATCGAATAGCCCACCACGACATCGCTCTGGGCAATGGCGGCTTTGGCCTGCGGGGTAAGGTACTGGCCATGGCCGGGACCTATACCGATGATGAATAATTGTTGCATGTGCTTTTATGGAAATATGGTCTCTGTATATTTACCGGAACACGATCAACGAAAAGTAGGGGATTTCACGTTCGGCCAATTCGTCGGGAACATCTGTAAAAAATTGCCCGTCGGTGCCTGCTTTTTCGATGTAAAAGAACGGGCGCCGGCATTGGCGCACAAAATCGGCCCATCCTCCACGCAAAGTGGTCATTTTCATTACGACCACCACGTCGTGCCGTTGAAGGGCTTGTTCCACCTGTACAAAACTTTTCGGACGGGCCAGCACGGTGATGGAGCGGTCCTCGTCGACCAGCGGCAGCTGGCCGATGGACGCGCCATGTATAAAGGCAGGGATGCCCGGTACCAAATGGCAGGGAATGCCGTCGGCCTTGGCCATTTGCAGCAGGTAGCCAAACGTGCTGTAGAAAAGCAGATCTCCCTCGCTCACCACCACTACGCGCGATCCGCTTTCCACATCTGCCTTTACCGTTTGGTAGGCAAGGTGGTAATAATGCTGCCGGTCGTGCGATGTCATGGGGAAGAGCAGAGGTTTGCAAGGGCAGTGCAGGCCGTAATGGTCGATGATGCGTTTGGAGAAACTGGAAATTTCGTGGCCGCTGACCCGTGAGGCCGGATAGTAGACCACATCGGCCTGTTGCAACGCTTTTAATCCCTTGACGGTGATCAGTTCGGGATCGCCCGGCCCAATGCCCACTCCCGTGAGCGGATGTGTGTGTATCATGGATATTTGATGTTTTAATCGACGCTGTTGATTTTTAGGAGAAACTTCCGGTCCGGTGAAGTTTCAGGTTCGGCGTTCCGGATTGGGAAAAAACCGTTCGCTTTTGTGGAAAGCCACTAACAGCTTCTGTCTCTCCCGCTTTCTGGTACTTTTGCACTCTTGCTCTTTTGCACTTTCCTCAGCCACTATCTACTGCATGCACCCCCAGTAACTCCAGCAATTCACCCATTTTCCCCACATCGCCACAGTAAAGGTGCATGTACGAGGCAAGGCTGCGCCGGAACACGGAAACCGGTGTCGGCATGGTTTGCCCGCGGGCATTAAAGATGGTGACATTATTGGAAGATATGCTGTTTGTGGCATGCGAATAATGAAATTCATGGCCGCGAAAAACATGTTCGCCGATCGCAACTTCCCTGTAACCAAGAGTTGGTTTCATGGGGCCGAACGACGTGTCGTGGGGCAATATGCCTGCCATGGGATAGGTTCCCGTGGCGGTCGTCAGGGTTTTGCCCAGATAAATAAACCCGCCGCATTCGGCCACCAAAGCGCCGTTGTCGGCTACATGGCGGGCAATGGCCTGGCGCATGGCCTGATTTTGCGATAGCTGGCCGGCATAAAGTTCGGGATAGCCGCCCGGCAACCAGACCAATTGGGCCGGAGGCAGACGGGTATCTTGCAATGGGCTGAAAAATTCCACGTTTCCCCAGGCCTTCAGTGCATCAATGTTGGCCGGGTATATGAAATTGAACGCATCGTCGCGGGCGACGGCAAATGTCAGTTTTCCCGGTTGGCGGGAAATGGGCGGAAACGGTTGCCTGCTTTGATATTGGCAGAGGGCCAGTAGTCTATCTATCTGTACGGTCGCGGTTATTCCGGATGCCATTGCATGCACCCAGTCCATGGATTGTTCATGGGGCATGGTAAGTCCCAGATGACGCGAAGACATGGCCATGCCGGCCTGTTTGCCCACATAGCCCAGAGGCTCCACGTTGGCATCGATGGCCGCATCGTGCAGATAACGGTAGTGCGACGGCCCGCTGACCTTATTGAACACTGCGCCGACCAGGCGTACTTCCGGGTCGAAACATTTGTACCCATGCAACAGGGGAGCGGCCGAATAGGCCATGGCCGAACCGTCGACTACCAGCACCACGGGCAGTTGCAGGCATTTGGCCACGTGGGCCGAACTGCCGTGGTCCTTTTCAGCGCCGTCGAAAAGCCCCATGACGCCTTCCACCACCGATGCCTGGGCTGCACTTGCCTGCCGGGCGAAAACGGTTTGGACATGTGCATGTCCGCCCATCCACAGGTCAAGGTTATACGAATCGTGTCCCGTGACTGCACGGTGGTGCATGGGATCGATGTAGTCGGGCCCGCACTTGAACGGTTGCACGGTCAGCCCTTTGTCCTGCAACGCCTGCATCAATGCCAGCGTAAAAGTGGTTTTACCCGAATTGGACGAGGGGGCGGCAATCATGAATGCGTGTGGCATGTTGGAGGATAAATTGGTGACAATATCGAAAGGGTAAATTGTTTGGGTGTGAAACAGTTGATTAATCCGGTCGGGGACCGGTATAAACGTTGGCCAATCCTACCGCTTTGTCGACCACGGTCTCGGCCGAAGCGGTTTTTACAATGCGGTGCCCGTTGGCGAACAATTCAAACCATGGAGAGTCTAATCCGAGTATCTCTACCCATGTTTGGTCGTTATCGGTTTTGCCCACGGTATGGATCCCGCGGCGCGACAGGGCCCTTCGCAGCATCACGTACCCGAACCCGTGCCCTTTTACCGCCAGTTGCCCGTGGTGTGGGTGGGCAATGCGGAACAAGCCGGTGCGGGGATCAAATTCGATTCCCGATTTGGCGAACATGGGCTGAAAGGCATTTTGCAGCATCAGATCCTCCGGGCTTCCCGACAGCAACGGCTGGTCAGGCTGCAACAGCCATAGCTTGTCGGCCATCTGCATGGCCAGGTCCAAATCGTGGGTGGTCATTAAAATGCATTTTTGCTCTTGCATACACAAATGCCTTAGCAGGTGCATGATTTCCACCCGGGCGGGTAAATCGAGAAAAGCCGTGGGCTCATCCAGCACGATAAGCGGTGTGTCTTGCGCCAATGCTTTGGCAATAAGTGCCTTTTGCCGTTCTCCGTCGCTTAGTTGGGCCACAGGCTGGAAGTGCTTGTGCCATATTCCGGTTTGTTTCATGGACAAAGCAGCCTTTTCACGGTCATCTGTGCTTAACGTGCCCATAAAACCGGTGTACGGGCTCCGCCCAAGTTCTACCAATTCCCGAACGGTGGCGTTGGGGATGTCCACGCGGTCGGTGAGCACCACCGACACCAGTTTCGACATCTCCCTGGCCGAAAGGGCCGTTACGTTTTGCCCGTCCAGGATAATCTGTCCCTCAATGGGTTTCAGAAAACCGCAAATGGTGCGTATCAACGTGCTTTTGCCCGTTCCGTTGGCGCCGAGCAGGCAAGTCATCTGTCCCCGCCGTAAAGAAGCGTTGAGCTGCGACGACACGATCCTGGTTCCGTTTTTTTGCCGGTATCCGGTGGTCAAGTGGTCGAGTTGGCAAATAGGGGACATGTTTAAGTTTTTAGTGGTTGGGAAGAAGCTGTTGGTTTGAGTCTTTGGGAACTTTTGCACTTCGGCACTTCTCTTCGGCACTCTTGCACTTTCCTCCTGCACTTCTTCAACGCATTTCTGCGCTTTATCCAAATACTTCCTCATTGTTCGGCTCCTTTCCGTTTCATAATCACCCAAATGACCACGGGGGCGCCGACAAAAGCCGTGACGGAATTGATGGGGAGCGCACTTTCGAGGCCCGGCATGCGCGACACCAGTGCGCACAGCAACGAGGTGGCTGTGCCCGTCAGTGCCGTAGCCACGATAAGGATGAGGTGGTTGGAGGTGCGGCACATCAGTTTGGCCATGTGGGGCACTGCCATGCCTATAAACGCAATTGGGCCGCAAAAGGCGTTGACCACGGCGGTGAGCAGACCTGCTCCCAGGATGACGGCCAGACGGGCCCGCCGGGTGTTCAACCCCAGGTTCTGTGCATAACGGTCGCCCAGGGCAATGAGATTAAGCGGTTTGGTCATCAGCAACATGGCCAGCGAGATGGATATGGCCACTGCACCAAACCACAGGGCACGTTCGAGCGACAGGCGGTTGAAACTGCCCAATCCCCAAATGACATAGCTGTGGACATCTGCCTCATAGCTGAAATATTTGAAGATGCCGACCACGGCATTGGATAAGTAACCCATCATCACCCCAATGATGAGTACCCCCAGGGTGCCCGATATGCGGCGCGATACGGCCAATATGGCAACCAGCACCGTGGTGGCCCCGCACATCGACGCGGCAATCACGGCCAGATCGCCCCAAAGGGTTAAATCGGTGAGGGTTATTCCCAACACCTGTCCCGATACCATTACCACGAACGCCACGCCCAAACTGGCTCCCGATGAGATACCCAATACCGACGGGCCTGCCAGCGGGTTCTTAAAAAGCGTTTGCAACATAAGTCCGGCAATGCCCAGGGCCATACCGGCACCCAACGCGGTGATGGCCTGTGGCATGCGCGTGCGCAACACAATATTGGTATAAATGAGATTGTCCGACTGCCCTGTCGTCAGTATTTTCCACACATGTGCTATCGGCACGTTGACCGATCCCCACACAAGGTTGGCCAAAAAGAAAAGGAACGCCAACCCCGCCATCAGGCAAAACAACCAACCTGTTCGATGGCGGGGTTGGGTATCCAAGGGCAAAAACATATTTTCAGGCACTTTCAAGTTCGGTGTTTTTAGGTTCCGGGTAAAAGGACTTTTGATCGTTGTTGTTGGTGATCGGGTTCCAATATGCAAGGTTTCATGTTTAAAGCTGTTTTGGCATCTGGCGGGAGCTAGTGGCTAAAACCGGTGGTCTTAGTTCCTACTCCCCGATCAGGTCATAAAACACCGGTTGGTGGTTGGGCAACAGTTCGGGATGGAAAAAATGGATGTAATCGGCCAAAAGGAGCTGGGGCTTTATGGGACCTTCTTCGTAATAGGGCTTTTCTGCAATGTTGCAAAAAAGGACACGGCCATCGGTAAAAGCTTTGAAATGTGAATACCGTTTGTCTTCGGCTATCAACTGGTCCCGGGTAAGCTTGCCCGGCGTGTTCGAATAGATACGCCAGAAGTCGGCATTGGCTGCTTTTTGGTACACGATCTCGAAATCGATGGGACGGGCACCCTGTGTCGTATCATCATCGAACACGTATTGTGCGCCGGCATCGCGGAAATAGTGCGCGTAAAAGCTGCGTCCGCCCGGCACGTACCACATGCCCGATTTCATTTTGCCCGAAAACACCGTGGGCTTACGGGTTGCCGATGCGCCCAGATGCTTGAGGCTGTCGTATTGGGCACAGGTTGCGTGGAACAGGGAATCGGCCCGGTTACTTTTACCCGTAAACAACGCAATGGCTTTTATCCATTCTGCACGGCCCAGTGGGTGCGCTTCTTCGTATGCGGTCAAGGGGACCAACGGTAGATCGAGTTGTTTTAGCACATCGTACCCACCTGCTTTGATGGGCGATACGAATACCACGTCGGGGCTAAGCGACATGAGGGTCTCGGCATTGAAGTCACCCTCTTTGCCCACTTTCCGGATCTCCCCGTTTTCAATGCGTTGGCGCACCGATTGGTTTTTCAGGTGTCTGCTGCTGTTCACGGCCACCACGTTTTGAGTGGCATCCAGTTCGGCCAGATAAGCCATGTAAGTCGACGAAAGGCAGGCAATGCGCTGGCACGGCACCTTTATGACAGTGGAGCCCGGGGGGACGGGTACATCGTGTTCCATTAATGCCAGTAACGCCAGTGTGGATTTAGGATTATTGGGATCGATGATGCGCAACAGGTTTCCCCCGTCAATGGGCGTGATGGAAAAGCCTTTTGCATATTGCAACGGTACGTTTTCCACAGGAACAGGCGATTTTTGTGCAGGTCCCCTGTGGCACGAAGTCGCTCCGAGCGTGACGATCGCGCAAAAACATGACAATTTCAGGGAAGCTGTTAATGCGGCAAATGATGAGTGTTTCATGATCTTCTTGTTGTATGTCCGATGGCCATATGGAGGATTGGGGAAGAAACCGCCAGCCCTTGACTTTTTACTTACCCCTTAAATCTGTTTTTTAATTTGCATGAGCCCGGCGGCCGGGACCGACGGAGGCATAATCGCTGTGCCGGAAGAATTACGGTCAGTACCGTTGAGCAGGTGGCGGATATTTGTAACCCTGTGTCAAATTAGTATATGCAAAGGCCGTAAGGCGGTGCGAAGTGTCCAGGTCCCGTTGTGGTAAGCTCTGGCATTGCCGCTGGCATAATATTTTGCTTTCAAAATGGGTTACCTGTTGTCCGCTAGTTGGCCCAGAGCCGTGCGTAAATGCGCGATCCACACGTCCGTGATCTCGTCGATCTGGCCAAGGCCTTTGAGCACGGCTTGTGCAGGAATCTGCTCACGTTGCATGATCTCTTCCCAGCTTTGTCCGTTATTGCCCGTCATGTCATTTAAGGCATGGTCGCCGGCCACGGTCATCAAAGGGACCAGCCACACTTTTTGGGGGAGACGGGTTTTGAGTTTTTTCACCACATCGTCCACCGACGGGTAGCCCTCTACCGTACCGACGAAAAGCATCGGGTCGCGTTCTCCCAGGTAAAATTGCAATCCGGGGTAATAAATATTGGAAGGATGGTTGGTGCCATGGCCCATGAACACCACGGCATCTCCGGGATGGCGGAATGTCTGTACCCAATTGGCAAGTATGCCGGTGACGCTGGCCATGTCATCGTGCGACGTCAGCAACGGGTCTCCCACGGTAATCCGCTGGATACCTTTGGGTAAACCTTGCATGGAGTGCACCACACGCAACAGATCGTGGTACTCGTAGCCCGGGATCACGTGCAGCGATTGTACGGCCACATGGGTAAATCCTTCGTCGGCCATTCGGGCCAATGCCGATGCCGGCGAGTAAGCGGTTTGACCTGACTGCTCGAGCTTATGCCTTACCATGGACGAGGTAAAACCCCATCGGATGCCAGTGTCGGGAAAAGCTGCCTGGACCCTTTGCTCTATCTGCCGGTAAGCTCGCTGCGCGTCGGGCACGCTGGTGCCGAACGCGACCAACAAGATGCCTGTTTTGGGAACTTTTTGTGCGGCCATGCATTGCAGGTTTAACGCAAGTATAACAATTAAAGCCATGTGTTGGCTCAGTGGACGTAATTTTCCCGTTACGTGCCAAGGGACGGTTTTTTGACGCATAGTGGCGTTGTGCTAAAATTGGACAATCGCCCACTCAGAAGCTGCTGAAACAGAAAGAAACGGATCAGGAAGGGAAAACACGGAAACCGTGGATGTGTGTCCTGAACTATCGCTTCTATTCCCGGAAGCAAGCCATTCGTGGGTCAATGTGGCAGGTCTTCTGACTTTCCCGGCTTTTTACGCCTTCCCGGTTTTTTAACCAGTGGCATGGAGTGTAAAAAGCACTTTCCGGTAACCCGGAACGGGATCACAGCAGCGGGTACTGTTGCCGGCTTTCACGGCATTCCCTTGCAAGCAAACCATCATCCGGTTGCTTTACCATCATTTTCGGGGGCAAATATAACGGGTTGTTTTTAGTTTCAAAAACCGTTAGGGCATTGGGTGATGTAGATTGTTGAATGTGTGGCGTTTCGTGTTTAGATTATCAACGATTTAGAATGCATCGCAATGGGGAAAAGATGTTTTGAAACATGTTTTGCAACAAAAAAGAAAAATAAGGATGGGCCTTTGTACAAGCCGGATTTGTCGTTTATCCATAATTTTAGCGGGACCTGAAAACAACCGTGACGGATTGCGCATCCGATCCGAACTTTTTAATTAAATGCATCGTTCCTGCTTTTGCCATGGGTACTTTTGCACTTTTGCACATATTGCTACCTTTGTGCTTTTTATTTCAAAAAGGTATTTAAGGTTAAACTTTAATAATAGAGCATCGTGCCCGAGACCAGATACGTATTTGTGACAGGCGGTGTGGCTTCATCGCTTGGTAAAGGAATTATTTCGGCATCACTGGCCAAGTTATTGCAAGCCCGGGGTTACAAGGTCACCATCCAGAAGCTGGATCCTTATCTGAACGTCGATCCCGGTACACTGAACCCTTACGAGCATGGGGAGTGCTTTGTGACCGAAGATGGTGCCGAAACCGATCTTGATCTGGGGCACTACGAAAGGTTTCTGAATGTGCCGACCTCCCAGGCAAACAATGTAACTACGGGGCGCATATACCAAAACGTCATTACCAAAGAACGCCGCGGTGATTATTTGGGGAAAACGGTGCAAATTATTCCCCACATTACCGATGAGATTAAACGGAACATCAAGATATTGGGGACCAAGCACAATTTTGATGTCGTTATTACCGAAATAGGCGGTACGGTGGGCGATATTGAGTCGTTGCCCTACATTGAATCGGTGCGCCAGTTAAAATGGGAGTTGGGCTATCGGGCGCTGGTGGTGCACTTGACGTTGGTGCCTTATCTGTCGGCGTCGGGCGAATTGAAGACGAAGCCCACGCAGCACTCCGTCAAGCAATTGCTCGAAACCGGGGTTCAGCCCGATGTACTGGTATTGCGTACCGAGAAAGATTTGAGTGCCGATGTTCGCAAAAAAGTCGCGTTGTTCTGTAACGTTGATGCCAAAGCTGTCGTGCAGTCCATTGACGTTTCAACGATATACGAAGTTCCCGTGAAAATGCAGGAAGAAGGATTGGACGAGATTGTACTTAAAAAGTTCCAGCTTCCCTTCAACGAAAAGCCCGATCTGAAAGATTGGAAGGCATTTTTGAACAAGTTGAAGAATGCCACACAAACCGTTACGATCGGTTTGATAGGAAAATATGTCGAGTTGGCCGATGCTTACAAATCGATCATCGAGGCGCTTCATCACGCCGGTACTTACAATGACCACAAGGTGCAAGTCAAACTGATCCAGTCGGAGCAGATCACGCCCGAAAACGTTGAACAGACGTTGAGCAGCCTGGATGGTATTTTGGTGGCACCGGGGTTTGGCCATCGTGGCATCGAAGGAAAAATCCTGGCCGTGCAATATGCCCGTGAAAAAGGGACACCGTTCTTTGGCATTTGTTTGGGCATGCAGTGTGCCGTGATTGAATTTGCGCGCAATGTGCTGGGCCTGCAGGGGGCCAATTCGCGCGAAATGGACCACTCTACGCCTTATCCGGTCATTGACCTGATGGAAGATCAAAAGCATGTCACCGACAAAGGGGGCACCATGCGTCTGGGAGCATATGATTGCAGGCTGGAAAAAGATACCAATGCGAAAAAAGCTTATGCAAAAGAACTTGTGCGCGAACGCCACCGTCACCGTTATGAATTCAACAACGAGTTTCTGGATATCTACCAAAAGGCAGGGATGAAGCCGACCGGGTGCAATCCCGATACCGGATTGGTGGAAATTGTGGAAATACCTGCCCACAAGTGGTTTACCGGCGTACAGTTCCATCCCGAGTACAGCAGCACGGTGTTGAAGCCGCATCCGCTTTTTATGGCCTTTGTGAAAGCTTCCATCGAACAGAAAAACTCCAAAGCTTCGAAATAATACTAAAAAATAAATACAGAGCATACAAATGGATAGGAACTCAATTATTGGGATGGCGCTGATTGCGGCTATTCTAATTCTTTTTTGGTGGGTGCAGACGCCATCGTCGGAGGAGAGGGCGCATATACTGGCCCAGCGCGATTCGGTCTATAAGGCTGAACTGGTTCGTGAAGCCGAATTGAAGGCCGCACGTATCCAGGATAGCACTCAACGTGCCCAAAATCCCGACACCACCGATATTTCCACAAAGCTTCAGTCCCGGTTCGGTGTGTTTGCCCAGGCGGCCCAGGGCGAAAACAGTTTTGTGGTTCTTGAAAACAAATTGGTCAAAGTGACCATTGCGACCCAGGGGGGACGTGTTTATTCGGTTGAATTGAAAGCATACAAAACCTTCGACGGGAAACCGCTGATGCTTTTTAACGGCGACAAGAATAAATTCGGGTTTACCTTTGCCCACGGCAACCGCGTTTACAACACCAATGACCTTTATTTCGAAGTTGCCTCGAAATCGGCTTCTTCGGCCGAACTAAGGTTGAAGGCCGGCGATAACAGTTATCTGGCTTACCGTTACGAGCTGCCTGCCGACTCATACCTGCTGAACTTCGATCTGGCGCCCCATAATGTTGGTGAAATAATAGGGAAAAACCAAACCGGCCTTGAGCTTCAATGGGCTGTCGACATGCCGAAGCAGGAAAAAGGACGGTCGTTCGAAATCCAACATTCCGGTCTGTATTATAAATTCTACCAGGATGATGTGGATTACATCAGCGGCAAGGATGAGAATGAAGAGTTACGTACCAAATTGGAATGGATCGGTTACAAGGACCAGTTCTTCTCATCGGTGTTCATAGCAAGGGAACAGCCTTTTTCCAGTGCCAGTGTTGCGACGGTGGCTTATGAAGATGAAAGGATTCCGAATGTCCGGTCAAACACATCGCAAATAGCCATTGCTTTTGACAGCCGTCAGGATGTCGTGTCCAGGTTTTCGTTTTATTTTGGTCCCAACCACTTTTACACACTACAGGAATATGGCAAGGACATCGATTTAAACCGTCTGGTACATTTGGGATGGGGTATTTTCGGCTGGATAAACCGTTTTGTGGTTATCCCCATTTTTAACTGGTTGGAAGGCGGCATTGGAAGTTATGGCCTTATCATCCTTATTTTGACGCTCATCATTAAAACCGTATTGTTCCCATTGACATACAAATCGTATTTGTCGACGGCAAAAATGAAGGTGTTAAAACCCCAGGTCGACGAAATAAACGCCAAAATACCGAAGGAGAAGGCCATGGAGCGCCAGCAGGCCATGATGGCCCTTTACAAAAAGGCGGGCGTCAATCCCATGGGCGGTTGTTTGCCCATGTTGTTGCAATTGCCTATTTTGTTTGCCATGTTCAGCTTTTTCCCTGCATCCATTGAGCTAAGGCAGGAACCGTTCCTTTGGGCCGAAGACCTTTCGGCTTATGATAGCATTTTTACGCTGCCGTTCTCTATTCCGTTTTATGGCGACCATGTAAGCCTTTTTTGCTTGCTGATGGCGGTAACCAACTTGGTTTATACCCACCTGAACCAGGAGATGACCCAAAGCAGCCAAACCATGCCGGGCATGAAGACCATGATGTACCTGATGCCCGTGATGTTGTTGTTCTTCTTTAACAGTTACTCGTCGGGCTTGAGCTATTACTATTTCATTTCGACGTTGATCACCATCGGCCAGACAATTCTGATACGTCGCTTTGTGGATGAAAAGGCACTTTTGGCGCAAATACATGCCAACCAAAAGAAGCCGGTCCAAAAAAGCAAGTTCCAACAGCGTCTCGAAGAAATGGCCAAACAACAGCAAACTGCTGCGAAGCGCAAGAAATAACAAAACAATGATCAAATGGCCGGATGGAATTCCGGCCATTTGTTTTTTTATTATGGTTGAAAAACGACAGGCTCGTTTATGAAAGGAGTACTTTATGTGCTTCTGGCCGAATTTTTCTTTGCCGCTTCATCGGTGGCGGGAAAGTTTGCACTTGCCGAAGGCGATATTCCGGGCATAGAGCTCACGTTTTTCCGGTTTTTGTTGGGAACGGTCATCGGATTCACGGTCATGCTGCGCAGTAAGGAAAGTTTTGTGCCCCGTAATCCTTCGATGGTGGCTTTACGTGCCGTGTTCAACGCTATATCGGCCATGTGTTTCTACCAGGCATTAAAATACACGACCGTTACCAACACCAACATGCTAGGGATGACTTATCCTTTGTGGGTGGTATTGTTCGCTCCGTTGGTGATCCGCGAAAAATTTGAATGGAAAAACCTCCTTTATATGGGATTGGCGTTGTTGGGCGTCTATCTGGTGGTACATCCGAACTTTGGCAGTATCAATAGGGGAGATATATATGCTTTTTTTTCGGGAGTGACGGCCAGTGTCGCCGTACTGGCTTTAAGACAGGCAAGGCGTTACGACAGTACGCCGCTGATAATCTTTTACCTGATGGCCACTGCATTGGTCATTAATGCGTTTCTGCTGCTACCCGCATGGGTCGATCCGACCGCCAGGCAGTGGGTTTTTATATTGGTTTCAGGTTTACTGGGCGTATTGGCCCAGTTATCCATAACCCAAGGGTATAAATACATTGAAGCAACCCGCGGAAGCTTGGTGTCGTCATCGCGTATATTGATGGCGGGAGCCATGGGGGTGATATTTTTTTCCGATAAATTATCTGTACAAATATTGGCAGGCGCGGTCCTCATTTTGGGTTCGCAGTATGGCTTGATCAGGGACAAGTTAAGGAATGCCACTGCTTTAAAATAATCACTAACCGATATATTTATGAAAGTGTTACGAACATTGACTTTGCTGGCCGTTTCGACAGTCTTGCTGGCTGGCGGTACATCGTGCAGTAAAGATGAAATGAATGCCCGGGACAAAGCCGACCAGAAATTGATTTTGGATTACCTAGAAACCAACAACCTTGAAGCAACCCGGCATAAATCGGGGCTTTATTACAAAATCCACAACGAGGGCAATGGTGAAAACCCAACGCTTAATTCAGTGGTAAAAGTGAAATACAAAGGATGGTTGCTCGATGGTACCGTGTTCGACCAAACGGAAGGGACCAACACTTACAGCCAAAGATTGTATAACCTGATAGAAGGATGGCAAGTCGGCATTCGTTTAATCAAACCCGGAGGAAGAATAACGTTGTACGTACCGTCGGACATGGGTTACGGGAAAAGCCAGGCAGGGAGCATTCCCGCGAATTCGGTGCTGGTATTCGATGTGGAATTGGTACTCTTTTATTGAAATGGTAAGGGCAATAAAGCCGGTCTGTCGGATCGAAGCAGGCCGGCTTTTGCTTTCAACGTTTAAAGCGGTTCATTCTTTGACGATTACTAAAACCTGCGTTTCGACAATGAAGTCAAAGTTGGCACGATCTCCTGTATTTGGGCAATGACCGGGTTCTTATAAAAATCGGAGGTGGGGACAAGTATCTTCAGTGCCAATGGGATCAATTCAACATCCAGAATGTCGCCGGCATCAAAAGGATCACCGTCAATATGGGCCATCAATGGCTCAATACTGCGGATGGACAGCTTCTTTCCCAAAATAATTTCGTCGTATTTGGTTTGGTCTATCGTTTGGTCAAACAGACTGATAAGCAGGGCGGGTGCTTCCACTTTGGGGAAATCCCTGATGATGCACAGGTCGAAATACCCGTCGTCGATTTTGGCAGAAGGGGCAATATGGGCATTGTTGCCATATTGTGTCGAATTGGCAAAGCTGATCAAAAAGGCTTCTCTTTCCAGTTTGTTCCCATCAACTTCTATTTGGTACCGTTTGCTTTTGTAATTCGGGAATTCCTTGGTTATAAGCCGTATGTACCCGAGCGGGCCCCGTTGCTTCATGTGGGCAAACATGTGGCTGATGTGCCCGTCAAAACCCACACCCGATACATTGAACGAATAACGGTCGTTCACCCGTATGGCATCTATTTTTTTGAGCTGGTAGCTTTTGAGCATCTGCAGTGCCCTGTTCACCTTTAGCGGGATATTGAGATGACGGGCCAATCCGTTGCCCGAACCGGCAGGAATAATTCCCATGATGGTGTCCGAGCCCAATAATCCAGTCGCTACTTCGTTGACCGTTCCGTCACCGCCTACGGCCATCACCACATCAAAATGGCCAACGGCGCCCTTGCTGATATCGATGGCATGGCCCGGGTATTTGGTTTTGGTTATTTGCCACTGCCAAACGGTTGGGTCAAGCTCCTTTTCTATCAATGTTTTCAGGGTGTGTTGCTTACCCAGTCCCGAAAAGGGGTTTACGATAAATAGGATATTCTTCTTCATTCAATGTTTAAGTTTTAGGTCCTTATGCATGATGTTTTGATTGATGGTTTTAATAGGAACTGTTCTTAAGGCAAAAAACTTCCCGGGCTCATCGTTAATTTCTTCATATAATAGGCCGGAGTTATATTCAATGCCTGTTTGAAAGCTTTTGAGAAATGATGCCTGTCAAAGAAACCGCATTTCAGCGCAATGTCATCTATACTAAGCGATGTATGGTGCATCAGTAAACATGCTTTCTCTATCCTTATCTTCATCAGGTATTGTTGTATCGTCATTCCTGTGCTCTCTTTGAACAAACGGGCAAATGCATTCGTCGCCATATTGGCTTTAAAAGCCAACTCTTCGTTCGATATTTTAACAAGTTCGTGTTCCCGCAAATACGATATGGCATCGGCCACCCTTCTGTCTACGACATTTTTATGCCATTGATGGCTTGGGATTTGTGTCAAAATACCCATTATCAGTAAATTAATCGAGATAGCGGTGGTCGGTTCAATTTCTGCATGGTTGGCCGATATATCACGTTTTATGGCGTTCAGTAACGTTTCCTGATATTTTGTGCATTCAATGGCCAATATTTGCGGTTCGATCATGTCAAACATCATGCCCAAATTGAAATGGATAAACAAATGATCGACCATTCCGCCCTTCTTTATATCGGACAGCGGTTCTTCCATCTCTATTTTCTTACCCACAATGCTTTCATGGTCAATGATTGGCAGTTGATGGCAAAGGCTGGCGGCAAAAGACGTATGTGGCGGAATAACCACCAACGTGGCGGATGTCAGGTCGATCCATTTTTCCTGAAAAGATATGGAGGCACCGGGCAGCGTGTTGTGGTACAACCGCCAAAAGGGAGACGCCAGATTGGCGCATTCCCACTCCTTCAACTTCCAATAACGACAGCAAAGCAGGTGGATACGGACGTCGAATATTTGTTGCTTGCTATCGGCAGGATCTAGTTTTTGCTTTTTGTACGCCTGATTGTGCAACACGGGTTGATTGTTTAATGATTACACAAAATTGTGTTTTTGGTATATTATTATTTAATTGATATTGAATTAAGTTTGTTATAAAGGTCTGTGTAAAAATACACAAATCATTCAGGTTTGTGTGCATCGCTGGATTGGATTATAAGCGGAAAAAGGTTCAAACATGTCGGGCAAATCATATTTGGCAATCGATATTGGTGCAGAAAGCGGGCGATTGATCCTGGGAACACTTTGTGACGGAAAGGTGCAATTGAAGGAAATCCATCGTTTTTCCAATGGCATGGTTTGTATCCTTGGCAAATACCATTGGAACATTGTCCATATTTACCAGGAAATATTAAAAGGTCTTGAGATCTGTGCCGGAACCGGAAACGAACAACCCTTTTCGATTGGTATCGATACCTGGGGGGTTGATTACGGATTATTGGATGGTGGTGGAAATTTGCTTGGATTACCGTTTGCTTACCGTGACCTGCGCACCATGAATGCCATTGAAGAGTTTTCGGCTGTCATGCCAAAGAGACAGGTTTATGGACTGACAGGGACATTGTTTGCGCCATACAACACATTGTTTCAATTGTACGCGGCATCCAAACAGCAGCCCGATCAACTGAAGGCTGCAAAATCGTTGCTTTTTGTTCCCGACTTACTGGCCTATTGGCTAACCGGGTACAAGGTGACCGATTTTTCGTTCGCAGCTACGTCACAACTATACAACCCGTTCAAAAAGAATTGGGAACAACAACTGTTCGACTACCTCGGCCTATCTGCCGAATTGATGCAGCAGGTGGTTGAACCGGGCACTTTGATCGGGAATTTGCATAAAGCGGTGTGCGACCAAACGGGCATCGGGCCCATTCCGGTTTATGCAGTGGCCACGCACGATACAAATTCGGCCGTTGCGGCCATTCCTGCCATCGAAACGAATTGGGCATTTATAAGTTCGGGTACCTGGTCGCTGATGGGGTTTGAGTCCAGGGAACCGGTAATCAACGATTTATCGTATTCGCTTAATTTTACAAATGAGGGAGGGGTATCGAACACGTTCAACGTTCTCAAAAACCACATGGGACTTTGGTTGCTGCAACAATGCCGTAAAAGCTGGAAAGATTATGGTTACGATTACGGTGCATTGGTCGAAATAGCATCGATGGCCGCGCCCTTTCTGGCATTTATCGACATTGACCATGAATTGTTCCTTAATCCTTCCGATATGCCCGCGGCCATCGCGGAATATTGCCGGAAAACCGGGCAAAAATATGCATTTACCCATGCCGAAACGGCAAGGTTGGTACTTGAAGGCATCGCATTTAAGTATCGACGGACCTTTGATGAAATCACCCTGTTAAGACAACAGTCAGCAGAAGTGGTTTACATCACTGGCGGAGGTACACGCAACCGGTTGTTGTGCGCGTTTGCGGCCAATGCATGTGGCGTACCCGTAAAAACGGCATTGGCCGAGGGATCTGCGACCGGCAATGTATTGACGCAGGCGCTTGGCGCAGGACATTTATCGTCCTTGGCGCAGATACGGCAGGTGGCGGCGACGTCCTGCCGCATGGATACCTATCTTCCCGTCGAAAAAGAAATTTGGAACGAAGCTTATCAGCAATATCAGTCAGTTACAAATAATATCCAGCTATGAAAAATGATTTCAAAATGAACAAACCAGGCAACCGTTTGCGTGGGACATTGCCAAAGATCGGTATTCGTCCTGCCATCGATGGAAGAATGGGAGGGGTGCGTGAATCATTGGAAGGTCAAACGATGCAAATGGCCCGCAACGCGGCGGCATTTCTGTCGGCGAATCTGCGCCATGCCGACGGCAGTGCCGTGGAATGTGTCATTGCCGACACTTGCATTGGCGGGGTGGCCGAGGCGGCCATGGCTGCTGAAAAATTTGAACGTGAAGGTGTTGGCGTGTCGTTGACGGTTACCCCATGTTGGTGTTACGGCAGCGAAACCATTGACATGAATCCCTATTATCCCAAAGCCATTTGGGGATTTAACGGCACTGAACGCCCTGGAGCTGTGTATCTTGCCGCTGCCTTGGCCGGCCATACCCAAAAAGGTCTTCCCGCATTTGGGATTTATGGCCGCGATGTGCAGGATTTGGGCGATCAGACGATTCCTGCCGATGTGCAACAAAAGTTGCTTCGTTTCGCGAAAGCAGGTTTGGCCGTAGCCATTATGCGTGGAAAATCTTATTTGTCGATGGGGGCGGTGTCAATGGGCATAGCGGGGAGCATCGTGAACGAGAATTTTTTTCAAACCTATCTGGGCATGCGCAACGAGTATGTCGATATGTCGGAATTTATCCGTCGCATCGATGAGCAAATATATGATCCTCAGGAATATGAACAAGCCTTGGCCTGGGTCGGGAAATATTGCACGGAGGGTGATGACCCGAACCCGGTGGACAAGCAACATTCGCGTCAGCGAAAAGATGATACGTGGGCTTTTGTGGCCAAAATGGCAATGATTGCGCGCGACCTAATGGCCGGGAATCCCCGGTTGAAAGAGCTTGGCTTTGCCGAAGAAGCGTTGGGGCACAATGCCATCCTTTCCGGGTTTCAAGGGCAGCGCCAGTGGACCGATCACTTTCCAAACGGGGATTTTCTCGAAGCAATGCTCAACTCGTCGTTCGATTGGAACGGCATTCGCCAGCCTTATTTGGTGGCCACCGAAAACGATTCGCTCAATGGGGCGGTCATGCTGTTCGGCCATTTGCTGACCAATACGGCGCAAATATTTGCCGATGTCCGGACCTATTGGAGCCCCGAGGCGGTGCAACGTGTAACGGGCAAGAAGCTTCAGGGCCTGGCAGCCAATGGCATGATCCACCTGATCAATTCCGGTGCGGCCACGTTGGATGGCACCGGTCGTCAATCGGCCAATGGCCAGCCTGTCATAAAACCCTGGTGGGAAATCACTGCCGGTGAGGCTAAAGCTTGTCTTGATGCCACGGCCTGGCGCCCTGCCGAGTTGGGTTATTTCCGTGGAGGCGGTTATTCGTCCAACTATTTATCAAAGGGAGGCATGCCAATGACCATGAGCCGGTTGAACCTGGTGAAAGGGACCGGGCCCGTGCTCCAGATCGCCGAGGGCTGGAGTGTGGACGTTCCGGCCGATGTCCATGATATCCTTAACAAACGGACCAATGAGACCTGGCCCACTACATGGTTTGTCCCCCGTACCACGGGTAAAGGCCCGTTTGCCGATGTGTATTCAGTAATGGCCAATTGGGGAGCCAACCATGGATCGATCAGCTATGGACACATTGGCGCAGACTTGATCACGCTGGCATCGATGCTGCGTATCCCCGTGTGCATGCACAATGTGGATGATGCACTGATTTACCGTCCAAGTGCCTGGGCGGCGTTTGGCATGGATGCCGAAGGGCAGGATTACCGTGCATGCGCCAGCTATGGCGGATTGTACAAGTAATGGGATAGCCATCGGATTGTTTTTTTAATACGGATTTTAGCAGAGTTTTTTTCAGCAAACAGCAAGGGGGATGCAACACCTCTTGCTGTTTTTATCTATTTGCATTCGTTCGGCAATCCTTGCGATTCACTTTATTTGTGTTAGTTTTGGAAACGGTTACATACACAACACAAATAATGGATATGATTGATACTCTCATTGATTTGGACAAAAGCTTACTTCAAACATTAAATAATTGCCATACGCCGTTTTGGGATAATTTTTTTTGGATGGTGACGGCCATTCCCACGTGGATTCCATTCTATTTGGTGATACTATACGTGATCGTCAGGAACCAACCCAAAGGATGGTGGTTCACGTTTATTGCGCTGGGGCTGATGGTCACATTGAGCGATCAGATTTCCAACAATCTTTTTAAGGACATGTTTGAACGGTTGAGGCCATCGCGGGATCCGTCGATGGCCGGACTGGTGCAGCTTGTGGCGGGTTATACGGGCGGAAAGTATGGTTTTGTGTCGTCGCATGCCGCAAACTCGTTTGCATTGGCAATGTTTGGATCATTGCTTTTCCGTCATCGGTTGTTTGCTTGGTCTATTTTTGCATGGGCAACGCTCAATAGCTATTCGCGGATTTATTTGGGGGTTCATTTCCCCGGTGACATTATTTGTGGGGCTTTATTGGGATTGCTTATCGGATGGCTGGTGTATGTCGGGTATCGGTACGTCTATCCCCGTTTTGCAAACGGAAAAAATCCTACGCGTCAACCCGGTTTGCTGGGAGAAAAGATATTTCCCTGTAAGCATATGAAATTGTTGGCATTTTCCCTTGCATTTGGCATTTCGGTATTACTTATTGTGGCCAAAGTGATGTTGAAAATGCAAGGATAATATAGTATGTGAAAAAATTAAGGAGGCTCCCGTCAACATGTTGCTGAAAGGGAGCTTTTTTATTATAATGAGGATTCTTGGGTTCCTTAAGCCGTGAATGTTAACATTTGGAAATGTAGTTCGGCGCCAACATTTGGTTTTGGGCATTATGAAAATGATCTGTTTTTTAATTTATTGATAATTAGTTTGTTGTGAGTTTTGTGTGAGATTGTTTTTGGAAATTAAAAGAATTTTATAATTTTAATAGCGTACAGTTAACTCTCATTTAATACTTACAGTTATGACTGCAACAATCACTTTTAATCAGCTCAGAAGGATTAAGGACAGCCTTCCTGACGGCAGCATGCATACGATCGCAGAGGAGTTAAACCTCGACGTAGAGACTATTCGCAATTATTTTGGTGGACACAACTTCGATCGGGGACATAGTATCGGGATACACATTGAGCCAGGTCCGGATGGAGGAGTGGTTGAACTTGATGACACCACGATTTTGGATATGGCCAATGAGATACTGGAAGGTAGACGATTGGTTCATTTATAAACATTGGATATAAGACCATGAAGGCCGCGAAAGCGGCTTTCGTCTTATAGATTCTAGTATCATCATGGGTAAGTAACGAGAGTTCCCATGCATCGCCGTGTTTGATGCAAGAGAAGAAGATGTTTAAACGGTCAGATTGGTTAGCCGTCTTCCGCTTTTGGGGCGGATACCTCTTCGTCTTTCCCCTCAAGGTCTTTTTCTGTTTGCTTGTATCGAACTCTCGTTAATTTAGGAATACAAATTGCCGTTATATCCGGATCCGGAATTTCCGGACAAATAGCCAATTCGTTATAACTGGTAAAAATCGTGTTCGGCTAATCGGAGTTTCTCCAACGTTCCTACGTCGTACCATTGTCCTTCCCATTGGCTCCATCCAACAATCGGCAACGTGTTTGCTAATTGAAGGTAGCCGTCCGTAATGGAAAATTTGCGTACCTCTCCCAACAGGTCCAGCAATCCAAAGTCAATCAAATGTATTCCGTTAAAGGCCATGTAGTTGTAATTTTCGGGCGATACAACCCCCTTTAGCTGGCCCGTTTGTGTGTTGATCCATCCCTTTAGCATTGAAGAAACGGGATCGAACAGCATATAACGTTGTGTGTCTCTGTGCGCGACCATCAATGTGGCCATGGCGTTTCTTTGCCGATGGAAGGCAACAAGATGCGATAAATTGCAATTGGTGAGCACATCGGCGTTGTGTACCAGAATGGGTTTTCCGGGGATAAACAGAGGAGCTGCTTTCAAAAGACCGCCGCCTGTTTCCAAAAGCATGTCGGTTTCGTCCGATACAAATATTTCAGCTTCCCGGACATGCAACTGCCCGATATAATCAATAATCTGCCGGGGAAAGTGGTGTACGTTGACCACTATCCGGGTGGCCCCGGCCTTAAGTACATTTTGTATGGCATAGTGGAGCAAGGGTTTGCCTTGTACTTTCACCATTGCTTTGGGCATGCTATCGGTCAGCGGCTGAAGGCGGGTTCCCAGTCCCGCTGCAAAAACCATGGCATTTAGGCCCCGGGATTTGCTTGACTTACTCACCATTGTTTTCCCTGTCGAAATTACCCAGCTTTGTCACTTTGGCCAAAAGGTGTGCGGCAATGGGCGACATAAAGACCACGGTGAAAAAAATGATGGTTGTTTTCAGAAACACCGTCATTTGCAAAAAATAAAGATTAACCGCCAGTAAAAGGATGATCAGGGCCAGTGACGACACTTTGGTGACTGCGTGCATCCGGCTGAAAATGTCGCCAAAACGTAAAATACCGATACCTGCAACCAATACCAGTAACGCAGCAAGTATGATGATTATGCCTATGAAATACGCCATGTTTATTTCTTTGTGTGTTTGTACAAAAATACGGAAATGATCATGGTTCCCAGCGACAATATGAATGCGATGATCAATACCACATCGAGCAATACCTGATGGTTGGTCAGCAGGACATCGACCAGCATTATTGCCACAAAACCAAAAGCTATTTGGTCAAGTGCAGCCACCCGGTCGGGCAACGAGGGGCCCTTGAACAAGCGCACTGCAGGTAAGATCATGCTGAGGGATAATATCACAATGGCAGTGAGTGCGCTGTAATGTAAAAAAAGTTCTCCCGTCATGTCAGATCATTTTGGCAATATAATTTTCTATCTTTTTTATCGATTTTACGGCCTTGTCACGCTGTCCCATGTCTACCAAATGGATGAGCATGGCATTGTCGTCGCGGACGTCAATGCTCAATGTTCCCGGAGTCATGCTGACTAAATTGAACAATAATACGATCTGTCTCGGCTCGGTCAGCGAAGGGTGGTAAAGTATTTCGCCTTTTTCTGTTTTTGTTGCCTTGAAAAGAATGGTATAGGCCAATGACAATCCCGAAACCAGTATTTCATTATGATAGAAGACCCAAAAATATATAAAATATAAAAGTTTCATGGCTCCAATTTTTCAAGTCGCTATTTTTTCAATACAAATTGTATGTAGATGTTTGGATCGAACAAATCATCAGCGGCACGGGTGCAAAAATCCATTATCGGTGCACCCATTACACCCATAAATATAACAGCTGTGGCCACTAAAAGGGCTCCCGTGACCATCAGGCCTTCATTGTCGCTGCTAATGGGTTCGATGGGGGAGGGAAGCGGTTTCCAAAAGACCTCTATCCAGATCTTGAGCATTGAAAAGAGGGTGAAGAGCCCTACGAACAAAGCAGTCAGGGCTGCTATGACGTGGTCGGAGTCTATGCCCGACTTGATGATCGCGAATTTTCCGATAAAACCGCTTAACGGAGGGATTCCGGCCAGGCTGAATGCCGGAATCAGAAATAAAATGCTCCATAGTTTGCTTCGGCCAAAAAGGTCGCCCAAACGATGAAGATCAAGGGTGCCTTTACGCTTTTTTGCCCAGCCGGCGACTAAAAATACGCCCGTTTTGGCCAACATGTTATGGCCTAAAAAGAATATAGCCCCGGCAGTTGCCGCAATGGTCGAAAAACCGATGGCCAATACCACATACCCCACTTGCGAAATAATGTGGAAGGATAAAATCTTCCTGAAATCGAACTGCGATGTGGCGGTAATCACACCAATGACCATGCTTGATCCGCCGATCCACAGGAAAATATCGTTCCATGCCCCACCGTCGAAACGCAATACCATCATATACATTCGGATAAGCGAATAAATGCCCACCTTGGTCAATAAGCCCGAAAAAAATGCGCTTACGGCAGGAGGAGGTGTGTGGTACGACGCCGGCAACCAAAAAAAGAACGGAAACAATGCCCCTTTAATGGCGAACGCAATGGCGATAAGCGTCAGAGGGGCATTGAAAGCCGCAGGCAGGGTTTTGTACCCCATGATTATTTGGGAGAGGTGTGCAAAATTGAGCGTTCCCGTTTGGCCATAAAGCAACCCGATGCCCGCTACAAAAAAGAAAGACGAAATAAGGTTGAGGATAAGATATTTGATCGATCCGGCCAACTGTTGTTTGCCTCCTCCATGGCTCATCAGGATAAACGACGACATTAACATGACCTCGAACCATACGAACAGGTTAAAAAGATCGCCGGCAATAAAACTCCCATTGACGCCCATGACAATGCCCGCAAAGAATTGAAAGAATCCTTTGGACTGCCGTTCCTGATCGACCGATTGGATAGAGTACAGTGCCAATGCCAGCACCAGAAGGGATGCGATTGCCAAAAGAAATGCGCTGAGCCTGTCGGCCACCAAAACAATGGCATAAGGTGCCGGCCATGATCCCATTGTGGTTTTCACCATGCCTGCATCGTGTACACCGGCCACAAGGCAAATGGCCATGGCCATATTTGCCAGCGCCATTGCCACCACACCCCATTGCTTTTGCCTGAGAGAGAGCGGAAAAAAAGTGCTGATGATATACAGAAGCGGTATAACGATGAAGCCGGATAAAATCATTTGTGATCGGTGTTTTTCATTTGGTCAAGGTCGTTTGTTCCGGTGACTTTAAAATATTGATATTTTAAAACCAATATATAGGCCGCAATGCCCAGGCCTATGACGATTGCCGTAAGGACAAGGGCCTGCGGCAAAGGATCGGACATGGGAACGGTGGTTTCGCCTTCCCCGGCCGCGAAACCTATGCCACTGCGTTCCACTCCGCCGGCGAAGAAAATGATCAGATTGGTGGCGTTCGAGACCACGAAGATGCCTAGGATTACCTTAACAATGCTTCTTCGTAATAGTAAAAAGACTCCACAGGCATATAAAATGCCGATGAAAACAGCGATGGTCAGTTCCATTTTAATACGTTCATAATGGTTAATACAATGGCGTTTATCATCCCGAAAACGACCAGCAAAACACCAGCATCGAACAACAATGGGGTTCCAAGATGTACGGAACCCAATAGCGGGACCTCGGCGTGTAGCCATAATGCGGTAAGTGGCTCTTTACCGATCGATAAGGCAAGGAGTACGGCACAGAGTGCCAGCCCCAACCCCATACCGATGAACGAAAACGGTGCTATTCGTAATTTCTCCTGGGTAAGTTTAGGGCCAAATATAATGGCGTAGAATACATATCCCGATGCGGCAATAATGCCTCCGATAAAACCACCGCCGGGAGCATTGTGGCCTCTTAAAAGCAATACCATTGCCACGATAACGAGTATGCGGCGGATCCATGTCACGATCCGCACGATCACCAACGTGCGAATGGGTTGCATATCGGTACTGGATTGATCCTGAGCATTTGTACGGACGAGCGGATTTTGTCCTGCATTGGCCAGTGCCACCACACCACCGGCGGCCAATGCCAGTACCGAAATCTCGCCCAAGGTATCCAACGCCCTGAAATCGACCAAAATTACGTTTACGATGTTGCGTCCGAATGCTTTGTCCAGACTGTTCTCCACAAAAAAGCGGGAAATGGGTTCCGATACATGTACGAAACGGGCTTCCAGCACGACTATCGTGACAAGGATACCAACTACGGATGCGATTATCGCATCTCGGATGCGTGAACGGCGAACCGAAAGATTGGAAAAAGACGGTAGGTGGTCGAGCACCAGTACGAACAAGACCATGATCAGTGTTTCGACCAGAAATTGGGTGATGGCCAAATCGACTGCCCCATAAAACAGGTAAAGCAGCCCAATGCCGTAGCCGACTATCCCCAACGCCAAAATCGCAGAAAGCCTTGAGGGACTGATTACTGCATAGATAGCGCCCAATGCCATGATTACCAAGAGAATGACGATGTGGGGGGCGAATGGTTCCCTGGTCCATCCCCAATTATGGATATCAATGGGGAACATGGTCGCGGAGACGGCCAACACGGTAATGGCAAAAAAAGTCATCAGGTAATAACGGTGATACCCGTGCTGGATCCGGGCAGTTTGACGGGACGCTATCCGGACATATGTTTTAATAAGCGCGTCGAACATATCGGGCATGTAATAACGATTGATTTTTTCGTTAATGCGGGATATGTGCACCGACACCCATTGGCGTTTGTAAAAAATAAGCGTGCCGAGGCTCAGTGTCACGATGCTCAATACCAACTGGATGTTAAGGCCATGCCAGATGGTCAGGTGTGTGTCGTATGTACTTGCTTTTATATGGTAGATGGCGTTGCTGAGGTAACCCGAGATCCGGTTGGGGGCCAGCCCGAGCAACAGGCTGATGGCAGAGAGGAACACGGGTCCCATCCAGAGCAATGGCATTTTGAGATATTTGCCATTGACAAGAGGGGCGGTGCCGCATTCGACGGAAGGCCAGAATAACCTGAAAAAAATGAAAAAAGAAATGGCCACCATCAATGCGTTGGTAGCTATGCCCGTCGCCAGCATTACCTGTGAAAAATAGTCCGATTGTATTTGGGCGCCGTAAATCAGTTCCTTCCCGATAAAACCGAGCATCGGCGGTAAACCGGCCATGGAGAAAAGCGAGATCAACGTGGCACCGCTTATCGGCCCCATTGGCTTCCACAGATGGCCCAGTTGCATGAGGTCGCGGGTGCCGGTGGCTTTGTCTATAATGCCGGTGATCATGAACAGCGCTCCTTTGTAAAGTCCGTGGACCACAAAAAAGACCAGTACCGCCTTGGTCGCTTCGTTGGTTCCCAGTCCGGCCAGCAGGACCATGGTGCCCAGCGCGCTAATGGTCGTGAAGGCCAGTATGCGTTTAATATCTTTTTCGCCGAACGACAGGAACGCGCCAACAAACATGGTCACGACCCCGACAAAAGGGAAAACGGTTTCCCACGCCCATGTACCTCCCAAAAACGGATAAACCCTTAACAACAGGAACACGCCAGCATTGACCATGGTGGCCGAGTGCAGGTAAGCGCTTACGGGGGTTGGTGCATTCATGGCGCCGGGTAACCAGAAGTGGAAAGGGAATTGTGCCGATTTGGTAAAAACGGCGATGGATAAAAGCCCGAAAATAAGCGGATAATAATGGTGGTTGGTGACGTGCAGCCCTTTGCCGGCAAGTTGGCTAATCTCATAGCTTCCGGCAACATGCCCGATAAGCAGTATGGCAAAAAGCAACGACAGCCCACCCAGTGAAGTGATAAGCAACGCTTGCAAAGCCGATTTACGTGCTTTTTCCGAATGGTTGTCGAACCCGATTAACAGAAATGAAAACACACTCGTCAGTTCCCAGAAAAAGAACAGGGATATAAGGTTCTCGGAGAGGACCAGGCCGAGCATGGCCACCATAAAAAGCGTCATCAGCAACAGGAAGCGGCCTATTTGGGGATGTCCTTTCATATACCCCGCAGCATAATTGAGCACCAAAAAACCAATGCCGCTTATCATCAGCCCAAAAATGAGGCTTAGCCCATCGATCCGAAAACCCAACGGAACCCCGGGGACGATTTGCCACCTGGTGTATGACACCATTTGTGCGTGAGGGGCTAATTGCGTGTTTGCCGCAAAGAGCACCAAAAGCAAAAGCAGGGGAAGTATCGACAGAAATACGCCTGTGTAATGGCCCATCCGTTTGGATAAAGCGGGGGCCAAAGCGCCCGTCACGGCCATTAGCAACAGCAGGTATGGTATGGTCGTAATCATGGGTGTGGTATCTGATGGAACGGGTAGGCCAAATCGGCTACGTTTGGATATTTAGAACAAAAGGTTTCAATTTTTTATAATTTTTTTGGAGGATCGATTTTGTATCCGTTTACGCCGCAAGAGCCTAAAATAAGAAAAATATTCTATTTGGGAGCTATTGAAATTTTTGCGGTTTGCACAAACGGCTCTCTTTTTTTGCCGTACTGCCGCATTTTGCACATTTGTATTTGTGGTCGGGTTTGGGAGGCTTGGGGGATTGGCCTTTTTCCAAACATTTTTTGTCGCCCATAAAATTAATGGTTTAATCAATATAAACTGTGGATAAATAATCCGGAAGGGATGGATAACCGCATTTTCCGGGTCAGTATTGCCACCGGTTAGATCATGGTCGTTTCATCTCCTGTTCCACATGTTTTAAATCTATTTTCACGTTGGGGCAATGCTCCAAATGCCCGGCCAATCGTTCGGCGCAATATACCGATCTGTGCTGTCCTCCTGTACAACCAAAATTGACCGTTAAATGTTTAAAACCCCTTTCCTGATATTTCTTTACCGATGCATCGACCATTGCAAACGCATGGCCAAGGAATTCGGCCACTTCGGGTTGGGTTTCCAGGAACCGGGCCACTTCCTTATCCTTGCCCGTCAATGGTTTGTATTGGTCATATTTGCCGGGGTTGTGCAAGGCCCTGCAATCGAACACGAAACCGCCGCCGTTGCCCGATATATCGATGGGTACGCCGCGTTTGTACGAAAAGCTGTGTATCGTCACCGTAAGCATTGACGATTCGGCAGAAATCCGCTGCAACGTTTCCGACCGGGCTACCAGCTTTAACGTGTTCATCAGCACAGGCAGGTGAACGGGGAGTTGTACGTGGTCCAGTAAATAATCCAGGTTGCGAAGGGCAGGGGGGATGCTTTGCAGGAAGTGCTCTTTTTTTTCGTAAAAACCACGAAAGCCGTAAGCCCCCATTGCCTGCATCAAACGGATGAGCACAAACCCGTAATAATGGGCAATGAATCGTGCCCGGTCCACGGGTTGATGCATCGAAAGCGTATCGAGGTAATGATCGAGTAACTGTGTGCGTATGTCTTCGGGAATGCCGGCTTTGGCATCGTACAGCAACGAAGCCACATCGTATTGCAATGCCCCTTTGCGGCCGCCCTGGTAATCGATGAACCAGGGTTCGTCGTTTACGACCATGACATTGCGCGACTGAAAATCGCGATAAAGGAAATAATCATGTCCGGCTTCCGACAAAAATCCGATGAAACGGTTGAAATCATCTTCCAACAGCTGTTCGTCAAAAGGGATGCGTGCCAGCTTCAGAAAATAGTATTTGAAGTAATGCAGGTCCCAAAGCATCGATTGGCGGTCGAATGCACCACGCGGGTAGCAGTATGAAAAATCGATGCAATGCCGGCCTTTGGTTTGGAACAATACCAGTTTGTCCAACGTCTTTTTATAAAAAGCCAGCAGTTCGTCGGGGAATACGTTGTCTTTGCGGATGCCCTGCAAAAAGGCAAACAAAGTGGTGTCGCCTAAATCTTGCAACAGATACAAATGGTGTCCGGGCTCAAAGGCATACACCGCCGGGACAGGCAGCCCCTGGTTCCCGAAACTTTTGGTGAACTCCACAAAAGCAACGTTCTCTTTATCGTCGGTGTTGTAAACGCCCAGTGCGCTTTTCTCACGGCCCGAAATGCGGTAATACTCGCGGTACGATCCGGAAGGGGGTAAGGCCACGAATGAACGGGCCTCCTCGTTGGCCCAACTCTCAAATAAACCGATAAGAAGGGTTTTTGTGCTGTTTTCCACCGTTTAACGTATTGTTTTGGTTATCTGATCCATGATTCCACAAAGCCATACAGCCAGCTTAAAGGCAAAATCCATAGCAATGCGGGCAACATGTCCATGATGTTCATTTTTTTTATTTCAAGGATGTTAATGCCAAGCCCGATCAGGATGATCCCCCCGACCGACGATAAATCGGCGATCATGCTTTGGGGTATGAAGCTGCCCAGCCACCATGCCAGCAACGTGATGCCGCCCTGGAACAAAAACAACGGCACGACCGAAAAGGTGACCCCAACGCCAAATGCCGAAGCCAGTGCCATGGACGAAAAGCCGTCCATCAACGCTTTGGTCATCAGGAGCTCCGACCCGTTGCCCAAACCTTCGTCGATGGCGCCTAAAATGGTCATGGAACCAATACAGAACAGAAGGAAAGAGGTGAGTAGCCCTTCGGAGAATTTTTCGTTGCCTGCCTTAAGCCGTCTTTTTAAACGATCGGAAACACGGTCGATATTGGCTTCCAGGTTAAGCCACGAGCCCGTGGCAGTCCCCAGGATAAGGCTGAATACAATGGCCAGGATGGCTTGTCCATTCAAGGACATGGAAAAGCCCAGATACAGGGTGAACAACCCAATGGCCTGAAAAATAAATTTGATGGTACGGGAGGGGAGATGTTTTTGCAGCATAATACCCATGGTGCTTCCCACCAATACAGTCCCTACGTTGACCAATGTCCCAAGCATGCGGCGAATATTTGCCCAAAGATATTGTTTCTTGCCGTGAATGAAAAACTGCTTGGGCGTTCATTACAGCCGCCGGTACGGCCGCCATTTATCGCAATAATTTAAAAGTTTTAAAATTTAAACCATAAAGTTTGTTAAGTATTCACTATTTTTAACAACGACAGGCCGGTTTCTGGTTTTCACATTTTGAGCGGATTATATGTGGATATACAGGCAAAACGATCAAAGTATAACAATCAGGATGTTATTAAACTGATGTTTGATTACGATACAGGTGCCATAAATTAAGGTACGTGCAATTCGGGGTGCGCGCTGGAGCCGTTCTATTGGAGGTAGGAACGGATTGCGATATATCCACAGGGCATAAGCGTAGTAAAATAGCAGAAATTTATACGCATGTTACAACAAAAAGCATTCAAAAGATTAAATCGCCATTTGTGACGATTGGTAGAAACAATGAGTCGGAAATAAAGTGCACCAAAAAGTACACAATATTTCCATAATTAGGTATAATTGGTGTAGTTAATTACACCTATAAGTAAGTTACCGCCAAGTGTAAGAAACGACAACGACAGACAAAAATTGAAAAGTAAACCATTGTGAAAGGACTGAAAAACGAAATATTGCAAAGACCAAAGAGCCGGTACTCAAGCCGACCCAATGTTTTTTATTTTTTTGCCACCGCACATTTTTTAAAACAATTGCCGACCCACATTGCACACATTGCCAAAGCCCCACAAGCCAACGCCACAACCAAAGCTTTGTCAAAGAGTGCAATCTTGTCAGCCCGTAGGAAGAATTTCATTTTGAAACATTTAGATTAATTGAAATGGCAGAATTTACAAGAAGTTTTACTACTTCAAATTTTGAAGGTATATCAGATGAAATATTAAATGTCGTTTTGAAGTTCAAAGACGATTACACAGGGACATGGGAAAGAAACGAAAGTAATTCACTCAAATTTGAACAAGTGAAGCGTTTTCTAACTTCTGAACCACGATTATGTTTTTTTCAGAAAGCAAAAAATGACGAGAAAAATAATAAGTCTCGTCACAAAATAATCATACCAATTGATGAAGAAAAAACTGTCGAATTAATTGGAACGCTATTTAGTTTTCATTTAGACCAATTTACAGAAAAGTATGCTTATTTAATTATCAAAGCAAAGGAAGCTGTTTACATAAACGAACCTATCCAAGATACTAAAAAAGTAAATTGTAAAATTAGTGTATCAACAACTTCTGATAAAACCGGTACAAATGACAGACAATTCATAGAATTCTTTCAAGAAGTTGACAATTTGAATGTTCCAACGCTTGACCTTAATAAAGAAAAGGATAAAGAGATTTGGAAAAAATATGTTGAAGCACTAAAAGAGTTGATTAAACAGAAAGTACAACTATGGAAAATTCAGAAGATTGATAATCCTAAAGTTGATAGGTTAGAAGGCAGTAAGGATAGGGCAAATTTCATCGATATTTACATTGACGAAAAGGATGTAAATAAACAATTTGAAAAAGACATTGAAGAAGCATTCTTGGATGAGGAATTAGAAGATTATCGCGTAAGCGAAGATAGGGCGTTCATTGAATTTTCGACTTATAGAGAATCCAATCAAGAAGAATTAGATTTAATCAAAGAAATGGCTGCAAACTATTTTTTTGATATTGCCGACAATTCGCCACAGCATTACATTTCTGGCGAAATAAATTTCAAATACTCTGATATTAATTCAAAGGACAAAATTATTTCACAATTAAAAGAAAAATTAATGTCTGATTATCAGATAGAAATTATTGTTGATGAAAATGGTTGTTTAGATGTGCCGGAAAATGACTTACCTCATATAAAAAAGGTTATTTCAGACAATTTTGATTTTATTTTAGACTTAATACAGGACAATAATATCTCACTTAAAGTCGAGGTCGAGAAAAGTGAAATCACAACACAATTAATTAATCAAATAAATTCAAAACTTCAATCACAAATACCTGCGAAAGCAAACACAACTTTATTGAATAAGAAAGAACAAATTGCTATTGAAGTAAGTGCAAATATTTTTCCTGATTTTTTAAAAGAATTTGGACTGATTCAAAAGGAAAGAGTTTCCCGTTTCGGAAACTTCAATAACAGACGTTCCTATATTGAAATTGAAGGTATATCATTAATTGATAATGAATATCAATTAACAAATATAACGAGCAAACCAGAAAACCAAAAAATCTTAGAAAAGATTCAAAATGCAAACGAAGACTTATCAATACGACAGTTGCCGACACGATATATTTTTGAAATAAATAAAGCAAAAGATATTGAGCGACTAAAAAACTTTAAAACGGAAACAGATTTAAAAGGAAAAACAAATTTTGATATTTTAAAATCAACAATAACTATTACCACTAATAACAATTCTGAATACAAAGCTGAAATATTAAGAATAAAAAAATCATTTCCTAACGCAGTTTTAGAAGACAAAGCATTTAAGCCAAATTACTTTTTGCAATTCAAAACTGACCTTGAAAATCAACGCCAAAGCATTGTTAATAAAATTCAAAATGAAATAAGAAAAGGGAGTTTTGGAAAGATTAAGTTCGACCCTTACAAACAATTTTCACGAGTTGCTTTTGAGTACTTTTTTAACGATGAAGAAAAAAGAGAAAATTTCATGTCGTTAATTACTTCTTTGTGTGAGCCGTATGAAAAAGTATTAAATTATTCGTTTGAAAATAAATTGGGTAGAACAATATTTGAATTTTACAAAAATGAAAAACTTGAATTTGAAAACGAGAAAAAAATATATCGAAATATTAAATCCGAAACATTTGTTTTCGCCACAAAAGCGCAAAGACATTTATTAGAGTTGGACAATGTCCAAGTAGATTCTTTTGCCGATGATATTTGGATGCTGGATGATGACGAAAGACAAGAATATTTCGATGAACGAAATAAGCAAAAACAACAACTAATTGAACAAAGACAAAAGAAAAGGGAAACGCAAAAGGCCATTGATTATGCACAACAGATTGGTACATTAGTCAGAAAGCAGGGAAATAGATTTACCTTTAGAATAAATGACAGATTTGACAATCTTATTAGTGGAACTGCAGAGAACAGATTAAAATTTGACGAATTAATTGGTGGTTTTATAAAACCAATTTTTCCAGGCGAACTTACAAACATTGACAGAATGATAAAAGCAATGAGTAAAGTTACAGAGCCAGGTAAGGTTGTGAAAACACCGGATGGGAAAAGAGTTTTATTTCAAGTTGGCTATCCGGCAAATAAAAATTTATGTAACTTTTTGTTCGACCCTAAAACAGCTCGTCAATCAACAGAAGATATTGAAGAAGAAAAGAAACGGATAAGTTCTAATTTAAACGAGCCACTATTAAAAAATCAGCCGAAACAGTTGGAAGCAGTTGCAAAATCACTGCTTGCAAAAGATGTTGCTTTAATACAAGGACCTCCAGGTACAGGCAAAACAACCGTAATCGCTGAAATTATATGGCAAACACTCTTAATAGAACCTGAAGCAAAAATATTGATTACTTCGCAAACCAACCTTGCAGTAGATAATGCTTTGGAACGCTTGAAAGGTAAAAAACTTGTCCGCCCTATTCGCATTGGCAACATTGACAAATTTGAAGACGAGGGCAAAGTTTATTCCGACAAACGACTGAAGGATTGGCGTATGGCAAAACCAAACAGCAACGAAGAAAAAATGAATGCAGATAATGCCATTTGTGTTTGGGTTCAAAATGTTATTAAGAAATGTAGCGACAACCCAGAATATCAAAATGCAATAACAAAGTGGAAAAAAGGGTTGAACGATAAAGAATCTATGATTAAAGAAACCTTCGCTACGGAATATTTAAAAAATGTAAACGTTTTTGCTGCAACTTGTAGTGAGTGCGGTAGCCGTAATTTTGGCGAAACTTATCAATCGATGTTTCAGAAGAACAAAGAAACACAAGGTGAACCAGAGTTTGATTTAGTTATAATGGACGAGGCAAGTAAGGCAACCCCACCGGAATTGGTTTTGCCTCTCACATTAGGCAAAAAAGTAATCATTATCGGCGACCATAAACAGCTACCGCCAATGATTGACGAAAACGAGTTTAGCGAAGCGTTGGAAGCTGTTGGTGCAAACCAACTTGTTGAAGATTGGACAAAAGACGATTATAAAATTTCTCAATTTGAAAAATTATTTATCCACGCACCTAAAAACTTTGTAACAAGTTTGGATACACAATTCCGTATGCACGAAGACATAATGAACTGTATTTCTCAATTCTACAAAGACCAAGAAGAATTAGAAAACGGACTTATTTGTGGTATTCGTAATGAAATGAATATTCCAGATTTATCTGTAAAAGCAAGTCGTTATCATGGACTTAATATCCCTCCTTTTCTTTTGCCGGACAAACATGCAATTTGGGTAAATGTTGAAACTCCCGAATTAAAAATAGGAAATTCAACTTCATTTTCGAATGAAGGAGAAGTAAAAGCCATAAAATCAGTATTGAACAAACTAACCCACGCTGAAGGTTTTGAGCAATACTTTAATTCTTTGACAAAAGAAGAAGACAAAGAAATTGGCATTATTACTTATTATATGGGACAAATGAAGAAAATTCAGGAAGCAATTTATCCGAATTTTACTCCTAACGAGTGGCGAAACTTTGAGCAACACAAGTATAAAAATGAATTTCAATTGCCTTTCAGAATAAATACGGTTGACCGTTTTCAAGGAATGGAAAGAAATATCATTATTATTTCTACAGTAAGAAGTAATAAACAGAAACAACTTGACACAAACGGAAAATTGTTGAAAGAACAAAAAAATGAGCATTATCCTTATGCACTTGGTTTTGCTCGTGAAATTCAGCGCGTAAATGTTGGTTTTTCTCGTGCTAAACGACTGTTAATTGTAATTGGCAATGAAAAGCATTTTTCAAATAGACCTGAGTATCTGGAAGCCATTCAAAAAATGCACCGAGTAGATATTGCCCAACTTCAAAATTTATAAGAGTATGAGCAAACGATTATCAAAAATATCAAGAGAACTTAATGTTGGAATTTCAACCATTGCAGATTTCTTAAATTCAAATGGCTTTGAATGTGAAGAAAATCCTAATATTAACTTGTCAGAGGAAAATTATATTTTCATAAAAAATAATATTTACGGATATGTTGCCAACCAACGAAAAATCAATCAACCAAAAGGTCATTCTAAACAACCCCAAATATCAGGAACACAGACAGCAGAACAAGTTCCATTGGAACTACGAATTATTGATTCTGCAAGTAAGCACAAGAAACTGATTGAAAGAATAATCGGTTTTACTGATTATTATTGGCATTACACTGTTGCAAAATTTGAGGGTACTTGTTCGCAGCCGGTTGATTTCAATTTGCTTGATGAAGTTCTTTGCGATTTGTTACTTACAGGCAATCTTTCTGCCAAAGCAATTGGCGATATTTTGGGGCTTGATACACAAACAGACCCTGCCGAGAAAGAAATACTTTTGTCCGCTATCAACGAACTGAAAAAAGATAAAATGATAGACGGCGACGAAAGTGTTTATTGGCTTACAGATATTGGAATTGAGTATGCAAAGAATGGCGTGAAATTTTCCACTTTTACACGGCAATTTGATTTGTATATTGATGCCGTTGGTGATGTTAAAGAAAAAGCGAAAGAGGTATTTAGCAATTTGAGAAGTGAAAAACAAATTTCCTTTAAACACGATAATCTGCCTAATAATATTGATGATGTCAAACCATTAGCAGAGTTACAAGCCCCCGAAATCCATTTTCCTAAAAAAAATTTTCTTTTACAGTCCTGTGAGCCGAAAGGAATTGAAGGATATGTTGCCAAAGTTTGGGTAGTGCTTTTAGAAAATTTTAGGGATAACACCATTCGCTCGATTATATATGATGAAAAGCAAGACAAAATAATTGACCCGCTTTCTGATGCTTTTGATAAATTGGAAGACGAGAAATTAAATTTGCTCGAAAAACTTGTTAAAGTTGGCGTAGATGAAGATTTTTCTGTAGAATTTACGGACGAAGTAAAACATGAAGAACAAATTGCTATTGAAAGCGAACTAATTCAAAAGCAAGTAGAAATTGAAACTGCCTTTGAAACACAGGATATTGAAAAAATCAAAGAAATACAAAAGCAAGTTTCTGCAATCAAACGACATTTTAATTCTCTTGAATTTGAAGTGGAATTGAAACGCTTGTTTGACCAAACGGCAAATGATTTATGGATTATCAGTCCTTGGATAAAAAAATATGCAACACTTCGAAGAGTACAGTTCTTTGAAAAGTACCTGCAAAAAGGTGGAAAAATTTTTGTTGCTTATTCCGAGCCTGAAAACAGAACAGATGTTATGGCTGACGAGGAAGCATTAAACAAATTGTTGGAATTAGAAAAAAAGTACCAAAACTTCTATATAAATCAATTACCACCTTTCCATTACAAGCGAGTTTGGCTGCGTAATAATGGGGATAATAATCTTTATTATACAGGCAGTTACAATATATTATCATTTTTTGTTAGGCAAGGTTTGCAAAATGTACGGCAGGAAGAAATGACCAAACTTAATTGGGACGATGAAAAGGAAAGTGTTTATTCCGATATTTTTACGCAATTTGGTGTAAAGTATCTTAATCGTGCTGTTGAAGATTTTAATGCTTTAGGTACATATTCACCAGAAAGAATAGATAAATCATTTCTGCAAAAGGTTAAAAGTTCCGATTACGGGAAATTAAAACCATTTATCAATCAAGGAATTGATGTTTTTGACGAGAAATATCAACAGTTGCAAGATGCAAAAGAAGATAATCTGCAAATGTATCGTGAACAATATGTTAAAAGCGAAATCAAAAACTATAAAAAAGATGCACTGGAACTTTCAAAACAACCCGTTGCATTAGACAAAAAACGGAACATTCAAGGCAGATTAAACACCCTGCTAAATGAATTTTCTGAATTCAGTGAATTGGTCGAAATGCAGGAAGTTATTAGACTTATTAGCGATTTGAAGGTGTTTAATTTTGAAAAAAATAAACCATTCAAGCCCAATAACTCAAATAATAAAAAATTCAACAAGAATCGGAGGTAATTATGTCAAGATTTGAAACTTCAAAATTTGTTCGCAACACCTCTATTATGAATCAGGAGTGCCTGATAGAAGCTTGCCAAAAATTGAATTGGAAATATACCCAACAAGGAGATGAACTTCTAATTACTGACATTGGTGTTAAGCAATCATTCGGCAGCGAGTTTGCTATTAAAGTAAAGGGTAACGATGTAACCTACAACACTTACTATATGGGCAACACTAAAGATTATGTACATAAATTGCAAGGCATTTATAATGAACTCAATGTAGAATATTCAAAAACGACTGTTATTAACGAGTTCAAGAAAAAAGGTTTTACATTTAAGAGTAATGATAAATTTGTTTCAACAGAACAAGAAAAAGTCAGTTTTTTTATGGTTGGTAGAAGTAAAGTCAAAAACGAAGGTGAACCAATTGGACAAATCAAATTTACAATTCTAAGTGATGGAACAGTTGTAAGTGATTCAAATTATTTACCCGCAGACGTCAATACGCTTGCGCACGCTGCAATGGACGGGATAGACCTGAATTTTAGTTCAAAACGAGTAATGACAAAAAAAGAAGTCCCTTTGAAATACAAGGACAGAATGAATAAAACAATCCAAATTCAGACTTTAAATAAGAAGTAACATGATAGTACAAAAATCAAATAGTTCTTTTGGACAATTACAAGATATGCTAAAAGCATATTATCCTGTATTTTACCTTACTTCGTTTGAATACGACAGAACAAAACAAAAATTAAGAGGTATTGCCAAATCTTTGAATAAAAATTACCAGTTCTATGAATGGAATTGTGTAGATGGACTTCGCAGACGAGATTTGAGTGATGGAAAAATAATCCCTATTACAGAAAAAGAAGACCCCGAAGAATTATTAAAGCACATTCTCTTACAGACCGAAAAAGACGATGCTGAAATATATGTTTTAGAAGATTTTCACGATTTCATAGCAGAACGAAATAATAAAATTCTTCTTCGTCAATTAGCAGAACGATTACGTTTTTTTCGGAAACACATTATTATTGTTTCCTCTGTTTTAAACTTACCTGTTGAGTTGGAAAAATACATTACTGTTGTTGAACTTGAACTGCCAGGCAGAACTGATTTAGAACAAGTTTTGCTTAGTGTGGCCAAAAGTACCAAAGCAGAAATTGATGATGATTTAAAAAAGAAATTGATTGACGCTGCATTGGGTATGACAGTAATGGAGGCGGATTTAGCGTTTTGTTTAGCAGCAGTTAAAAATAATTTTGATGTTAATTCCCCCCGCACTGTTGCATTGGAAAAGGAACAAATTATAAAAAAAAGTGGATTATTGGACTATTTCCAAGTTAATGAGGAACTGCGTAATGTCGGAGGGATGGATTTTCTTAAAAGTTGGCTTGAAAAACGAAAACAGGCATATGATTTCAAAGCGCAATTATGGCAATTACCTGAGCCGAAAGGTTTATTGCTTTTGGGCGTACCTGGTTGCGGTAAAAGTTTGACAGCAAAATGTATTGCTTCGTTGTGGAATATGCCTTTATTACGTTTGGACATTGGTAAGGTATTTCAAGGGATTGTTGGTAGCAGTGAGGACAATATCCGCCGAGCCATTGCAACTGCCGAAGCAGTTGCACCTTGCGTTCTTTGGATTGACGAAATTGAAAAAGGATTATCAGGCACCCAAAGTAGTGGTGCAACAGATGGAGGCACAACTGCCCGTATATTTTCAACTATTCTGACTTGGATGCAGGAAAAAACACAGCCTGTTTTTGTTGTAGCAACCGCAAACGATATTTCATTATTGCCACCTGAATTGTTGCGAAAAGGGCGTTTTGATGAAATTTTCTTTGTTGATTTACCTAATGAAGAAGACCGCAAAAGCATATTCTCTATTCATTTAACTAAGAAAAATCAAAAGCCTATGAACTTTGGGCTTGACAAACTAGCCAAAGAATCAGCTGGTTTTAATGGTGCTGAGATAGAAGAATGTGTAAAAGAAGCAATGTTTGCAGCATATACAGAAAAACCTGATGAACCAAAACTTCAGATAATACATTTATTAAATGCCATAAAAGACACGGTGCCATTATCAAAAACAATGAAAGACCAAATTGACTTTTTAAGAAAGTGGGCTAAGAGTAGAGCAAAGCAAGCAGGAAAAGAAAACGTTGAAACACTTTCTATTGAAGAAAATATGCCACTTACTAAAACAGAAAAGGAGCTAAATAGAAGTTTTGATTAGCCAACCCATTTGCAAGTACATTGCCAAAGCCCCACAAACCAACGCTACAACCAAAGCTTTGTCAAAGAGCTTGCAAAGTCAACGTACCGAGAAAATTGTTTTAAAAAAAATTGCCGACACTTAAAAAAAAATAAAAAACGCAAACGCACAAGCCGACACAAATAAGAAAGTAAAATAACAATGACAGAGAAACTCAACATAGACAATGGTTTACAAGACTTGAAAACAGAACACCAGGCGGTAACAGGCGGTATATTTTATTGCCGAAACAGTGCGGGTTTCAGAGTTTCTACATTTAATAAACTTTTGTGTAACTTGACAGGACAGTGCTTCGAAATCGGCAACAAAAACATACCGCCAATCCGTTAGCCCCAAGCCAAAAAGAAAAAAAAACTGACCTAAAACATGACCCAATTAACGACCAGAAAAACCTTTAATCCAGTTGCCGACCCACAAAAGCGAGAGTGCGCCAGCCCTTCCCACAGGCGAACCCTTCGCTGTCACACACATGCTTTTCTCCAAACCCACATCTGTATAACTAGAAAAACTTAATACCACAGAATATGAGAAATAAAACGATGGAAACAGACAGTTCTAATCCAAAATTGGCAAGAATTAAATACGAGGATGGCTCAACTTACCATGGTGAAATAGATGAAAATTGGTTAAAAAAAGGATACGGTCGTTTATACAATAAAGACGGTCAGTTAATTGAAGCAGGCGAATGGATAGACGATGAATGTTTCAGAAAAATGTCCGATGAGCAACTTGAAAGTGAAATGAAATATTAATTAGTAAGATAAAAAAACACAGAATAGTCAAAACTTTTAAAAAAAATGCCATGCTACCAAAACGCTTAAATCTTGCAATTTCAATCATCTTTACGATTTTGTTATTTTCTAGTTGTATCCCCAAGTCTTGGCCTGAGAATGCTTTAACGGAATTGCAAAATTCAGGTGTATTGTCAGAAGAAACCAGGATGATGTACATGCTTTCTAAAACAAGTGAAAAAAAGTATTTAGAATGTGTACTTGCAACATATAAACAACAATTCCCTGACTATTCTGATTTTGAAAAGATGGCAATTGATAATCCACAAAAACTAAAAGAACTCAGAATTCCTTGCATAAAGAAATTTGCTGGGAATAACCTGAATTTAGTTTGGAATTTTATTGAAGCAACTGAGAGTATCCGTAATTTGAAAAACAAATTACCTGATAATCACTACAAAAGATATAAAAGTCTCATGATGTCAAAAATTAATAATGAATTTCAGACAATGAGTAATTTCATAGATAGGTTTACAAATGATGAGGCATCCGTAATTACTTTTATTTATGAGTCAGATAGAGAGTGTGGTGATATTATCAATAATGAAATAAAAAGAGAGGAAGAAAATAGAGCACTAACTTTACTCAGTAATAATGAACTTAACAATTTTAAGACTTCAACTGAATCAGAAGACCCCAATGCAATGACAATTCGTGCATATCGTATAGGCAGATTAGACGGTAATGGCGCAGATATTATAGTTAAACTTCAAAATTTTGGTGAAAAAACATTAGTGAAAGTTAAGTTTACTGATTCGACTTCTGCGGGGGCTTTAATCTTGGCATCAAAAAATCCTAACTACCAAAATTCTGATGCTGACCAAAAAAACGGATTTAATAGACAAAGTAACTACAATTATATTTTTACAGATAGCAATGGTGTTAAATGGGGCTTTTTACTTGAAATATAATATACATAGATATTAATCTACGAAAAAAAACAGAAGAGGGTAACCATTTAATTGGTTCCCTCTTCTTTCATCTACTTTTTTCATTTCTTAACGACCCTATAAAGAAGATAGGCCGTAATTGACAGGTTTATCGTCAATTTGAAATTCAGGTTTAATACTATAATAAATAATAGCATAGCAAGAATTTATTTGTTTATAAATAGCTCATCTGATAAGTGTTTCATCTAAGTAGTGAATCATCTTGTAATGTATGCTTATCTAATTACAACAAATAAAAAAGTAAACTTTGGCAAATATACGGTTTTCTCAATCAAACAACGTTTAGAATAGAAGTAAGAGGGGCGGAACGCCCCTCTTACTTCTATTCTAGTTTTTCTCCATTTCAATTTTCAAATTCGTCGTTTCCCCTTTGGTCACATATATCGTCACCACTTGGTCTTTAAAACCAACCTTTTTTATGGTCACTTTATAAGAACCTTCAGTCATCGTCGGAATCCTGAAATTCCCTTTTTCGGCACTTTTTTTCACAATAGTAGGCATGGGAGCCCCCGAAGCCGATTTTAACATTCCGTTGTTTTCAGCTTCAAAAGTAAAAGTCACACCTTTCAAAGGTTCGCCACTTTCCGCAACGGTCACGCTTCCAAGCAAGGCGGTCGCCTTACCACCAGTAGGAATAATAATTCAACTGGTTTTGTACTGACTGTAAAAATCAGGTTTCGATACCTTGTAAAGTTCAATATCCAAATCCAACCGTTTCACCAATAACTCTTCGGCCTCTTTAAAAAGTTTGGTCAAATTTTCGGTAGCCGTTTTGGTTTGGGCTTTGGCAGTTGTTGGTTTCGATAAGGTAGCTGCATAAGCCGTAATCGAAGCTTGTAATTCCGTAATCATGGCCGCAGTTACACCATGTGCCGTTAACGCTGTTGCATTAGCCGTAGCCCTTGTAAGAATGGCGTTGCAAATTCCAATCACATCGGTATCACGGGCTTTGTTCACATACGACGGCGGGTATTGCACACTTTCCAATAGTTCCGCTATTTATCAACCCTAAATCCACATTTCTTATGACCTTTCCCGTATTTCTTTATCATATCCCCGCATTTCCTGAGTCTCTGAATGGATTTCTTCAATCTATCCCCGCATTTCGCCAGAATATTCCGCATTTCATTGTCCAATGTATGCATTTCTTTTGACATATTTGCCATTTCCGACGAAACATTCCGCATTTCCGTCGGCACATTCGCCATTTCTTTGGTATATTCCTGTATTTCCGTCGGCTATCATCGCATTTCTTAACGACATTCATCCATTTCTTAATAACATTCATCCATTTCTTAAAAAAATTAACATATCTCTGCTTAAAAATCCACATCACCAGCCCCAATCCCTCCGCATTCAGGCCCATTTGCAGCCCGCGCAGACCCGCCCACAAACCAAAGGCTACAAAAAAGCCTGCCTGCCCATCCCGCATCTAACAACCTGAAAGTCTTCATTACCCAGAAAGTCATTAACATATTGACGGATTGAAAAGATTATTATATTTGGAATATAAAATGGCCAAGGGCTAACATTGTATATACCCAATGGCGGGCATTACAGCACTTTGCAAGGCTTTTCTCCCGCCCAAACCCACCCACGGTTTGACAGTTGAATCACACGCAATCCGCCACTGGGCATATACTTTCCGTTACACTAATATTAAAGGAAAATCAATATGAGTAATTTTAAATTTGTAGTATTAGTTATTTTCTTCTTGCCAAAATTTATTGTTGCACAAGATTATAATGAGAATTATTATTTTTCTGTGAATAATGATTCATTGTTGTTTCATTTCGATCAGGATGGAAGTTTAATTTTTTCAAACAACTATTCATTTTTTAGAAAAGTCGTTACTACTCAAAAGATATTTCCATATGAAAACGAGATTATAGATTACTATAACAATGGAAAGATTGCATTTGTAGCGAGTATTGATAACGGCATATTTAATGGGGTATGCAAGTCATATTATGCCAATGGTAAAATTGAATTTACAGGTAATTATAAAAATGGGATTGCTGATGGTAAGTGGATTTATTATTACGATAATGACTCCATTGAAAAAATATTGACATATACCGATGATGTTATTTATATTGAAAAATACCAAGATAAAGATGGTGATGATTTTATAATAAATGGTTCTGGAACTTTTAAAATGGAGTTTTTAGGAGGTCTTTCTAAATCTGAAAAAAGAGAAATTTTTGGGCGAGTTGAGAATAATCTTATGAATGGAAAATGGAAGTTTTTGGATGCTACAGAACAATACATAGATGGTAAACTAGTTGAAGGTAAAGGCTACTGTTTAAAACCATTTTATTTAAGTAATGTACATGAGAAACTTGATATTTTTAAATTTAAAATACAAACTGAATCTAATCCCTCTAATATGCCAGAATATATTGAAAATGGGAGGAGATATAAGATTCATGAATTTATTAATTTAGTTGAAACTAACCTAAAATCTAGTGGTTTAAATGAAATTGGCGAATGTTGGAGTTTTTCTAAATTTATTGTTACAAAGAACGGAGAGATTGAGGATTTATATACTAAATCAAATAATAAAATACTAGCAGAGGAGATTAATAAATTAATTACTGAATCATCGAATCACTGGAAACCTGCATTTTTATGGGGAAATGATAAAAAAATTGATTCATTTATCTATATGCCAGTTGTTTTCCAGAATGGTAGTTTTTATGTAGGTAAGTTGTTTTAGTATCCTACACAATGAAATACTAGTGCTAACTTGTGTAGCATTAGTGGCGGGTGAAGCACATTATGTAAGGTTTGTTACCCGCATCAGCCATCAGACGGTTTGAAAGGAGATTCGCCCGCAATCCGCCACTCATGCTACACTACCCGTTAGCGGGCAGTTTAAAAAGAAAAAACATGAGACTATCGATTCGACTTATCCTGATTCAAATTCATTTGGGATTGTATTCTCAAAACCTAGAAAATTCTCAATCAGAATCGAGAATATTACTAACTCAAACTGAAATTGAACAGTTGAAAGTGATTTGCAATAAGGAATGCCTGACTTATGATTTCACAAATAAGCATATTGCCTTTGCTGGTGGAACATCTGGTAATTTAATCTTTAGCAAGGAAGAGTTCTTTAAATACATGAAAGTGGATATTGAAAAAGAAAAGAAGAATGTTTGTGGTCTAATTGTATTAACTGAATCTGAAAAGCGAGAATCAGGTGGATTTGATGTGATTATATTGACTCCAGTTAAGGTTTTTACTGAAAGTCATCGACAGAAGTTAATTCGAGAATTAAATAAAACCGCCCACTAACATGCGGTCATATTTCAGGCGGCAGTGACGAGCAACTTGCAAGGTTCGTAATTCCTATTGAGGTTTGTAACGGCAGAAAGGAATGCAATTCCTATCGCCGTCCGAAAATATACCGCTAAACGTTGTGTGTAAGCTTAAAAAAGCCTCTTTGATAAATTTTATGCTTTGATTTATAAGTTATGGAATGGATGATTACTAATAGATTTGAAAAATGTCATATGAATGACGTAACAAATACAGCTTGATTTTTTGTTGGATTTTTAAGTTATTAATATTCTTACTTCGAATTGGATGAATTATGAAACAACCAAATTTAGGGAAAAAGATTCTAGAACTCCGTCTTGCAAAAGGGTTGACACAAGGAGAACTTGCTGAAAAATGTAATTTAAGTTTAAGAACAATTCAGCGGATTGAATTATCTGAAGTTACACCAAGAAGCTATACGGTAAAATTGATTTTCTCCAGTTTGGAATGTGATGTTTATAATTCATTTGCTGAATTTCCTACTAAAACAGATAAATCTGTTTATGGGATTAACAATTGGCTCGAGCAATTTTATAGATATGTTTTATGATTATTTAACTTAAAAACAAACACAATGAAAAAAGTGTCAATTATTTTTTTAACAATAATATTTGTTGGTGCAGGGCTATTTCTCATTAATAACAAAAGCAATGCACAAAAAATAGATGGATGGTTTAAAGCGGGAAATAAGCCTGATAGTTATACCATAGGACTTGATAAGTCAATATATAAGTCCGGTGGAAATAGTGCTTTTGTAGAATCAACAGAAAAAAAGATTGATGGATTTGGAACGCTTATGCAGACATGTAATGCTCAAGAGTATTTGGGTAAAAGGATTAAAATGACTGCATATGTTAAATCTGAAAATGTTTCTGATTGGGCTGGAATGTGGTTGCGTGTTGATTCAAAATTGACTAAGAAATCGTTAAGCTTTGACAATATGCAAAATAGGCCAATAAAGGGCAATAATAACTGGACAAAATGTGAAATTATTCTGGATGTACCGGAAGAGAGCGGGACATTAAGTTTTGGCATATTAATTAGTGGAACTGGCAAAGTCTGGTTTGATGATATTTCCTTTGAAGTAGTTGATAAGCTAAAAACGCAAACAACGACAGCAACAAAAGAGTATGCCATTCCTGATAAACCGTCTAATATTGACTTTGAAAAATAAAAGCCAACATACACTACCCGTTAGCTGCCAGGTAAGACAGCAAAATATTTAAAACCAACAAAAACAATTGTAAATAAGCATTATGGAAAAGACTAAAAGAGTTACGAACAAAAAAATAGAATTAGCAAGTCGAATTAATTTGTTTTTAGGAATAACAGTTTTGTTATCCAGCTCAATTTGGATGATTTTAAACATCGACAGGGCGGATTCGATAATCAACGTTTGGCTACCTTTTATGATTGCAGGAGCATTTTTGATTTTTATCAGCTTGTTTATTCGATATGTTTATAAAAAAACAAACAGTAGTATCGACAGATGACTAGTTGGCAGCATTGTTAGCCAGGGAAGTGTAAAATCATTGATACAAACGTGGAAATTGTAAAACTACAATGAAATGGAAAGCCCGAACAGCTAACAAGAGGTTTTACGTCAGGCTCGCTGAAGTGCGATTTTGGAACTTCGCCTCGCTTGACAGGACTTCGTCCACCATCGCCCGGACGCCAAGCCGCCGCCCCGTTGGCAGCCATATTGGGACGATCCGATACAACGATATTAAACGACAAGACAGATGGACAATAAATCATTAGTAAGACTAAGTAATACAATCGGAATAATTTCAATAATCCTGTTGGTTTATTGGGTGTTCGTTTTTATTTCAATAACCGTTTTCGGGCTAAAAGTTTTTAGAGAAAACATAACAGAGACATTTTATTTGAGCGTTGTCGGAATTTTAGCGCTAATGTTCGGCTCACTAATTGTCAACGTTATGTTCAACTTGACAAGGATTGCCGAAAAACACAACCAAGATGACCTAAATGCATCTAAACGGACAAGCAAGAAACTAGGACTTATTTTTGGACTTAGCTTTCCTTTGATTTTTGGGCTTCTATTTGGTGGTGACTATTTGACTTCTAAAAAGAAAGAAAAAATGTTGGTTGCTTCTGCAAAGTCAATTATTGAAAACAACAAAGAAAAATCGGACAAACTTTTGAACTATTCATTCAATGAAGATTGGATAATTGAAACAGACGATATACTTGACATTTATTCTAAGACCGACAAACACTTTCCGTATGTATCAGTAATCGTGGCAGACAGTATTGACAAATCACAAATATTTTTGGGATTTAGAGATTACTATGGAAATCTAAATGACACTATACAACCAATCAAAAAGAACTTCATCCAACAGACAACAAAAGAAGAGCGAGATTATTTAGACAACGTATTTTATAAAAATCTTGACAACGTAAGGTTTAGTGCAAATAACGGACGGTACGAACTATTTTACCCATATTTGAAAGACGGAAAGAAAATTGTTCTTTATTTTTCAGACTATCAGCGATATGGGAAGATTGGAAGCTGAATGGACGGATAAGAAATACGTCTGCCAACATTGTATTGGCGAAATGGCGGGCTTTTTGGTTAAGTCCGGTTCAGTGCTTCTATTGGGCATTTGTGCAGGTTGGCAGTTTTGTACTTTTAAGTCCGCTACTGCGCCAAGCGCCAAAACGTTGGGCACAATATTAAGAAACCCAAATGCATATCGATACAGCATTGATTTTAAAACAAAAAGTTGATTCCGGAGAAATCAAAGATCATAATCAGGCATCTGGTTTACTTGATAAATCGGACGTCTTAAAAGATTTGCTGACTGATTTTGACTTTGATATTTTAAACCTGTTCAATAGACTGACTGAGATCTCAGAAATCCCATTTGCGTTTCGTATGGAGAGAGTGCAAAAATGGATTCGCAAACTTGCTGATTTGTCGTTCTGTGGCGATGGATTCTCGATTACAGGAAAAAGCGATGATATATTGTCATGTTATAATTCAATGATAACGAGCGCTTTGATCCGAATGGATTATTTCGATAAAGTACGTATTAACAACGGGATTAATTGGATTTTAGATTATCAAAACGTTGAACGTGGTGCAGAAAATAAATGGACTGGTTCACGGATTTTAAAATACGGAGGTTGCATGAAGGCGTTTGTTACCATACATCCGTTTGAAGATGGAAATGGCAGGATAACCAGGGCTTTGACAGATATGTTGTTAGCTCAGTCGGACAAAAGTAATCAGCGTTTTTATAGCATGTCGGCACAGATAAGGATAGAGCGAAAAGAATATTATGAAATACTTGAAAAAACACAAAAAGGAAATCTAGATATTACGGAATGGATTAAATGGTTTTTAAACTGTCTGATAAATGCTTTAAAATCGACTGATTCTGTGTTAGCCAGAGTTCTGTTTAAAGCAGACTTTTGGGCTAAGCACTCTAAAACATTGATAAATGAAAGACAGAGGAAACTGTTAAATAGGTTATTAGATGGATTTGATGGAAAACTGACTTCATCAAAATGGGCAAAGATTGTAAAATGTTCAAGAGATACTGCGATAAGGGATATTAATGATTTGATAGACAAAAATATTCTGCAAAAAGAAGCAGCAGGAGGACGAAGTACAAATTATGAATTAAAGGGGTGAATCAATGCCGGCAGGCAACATTGCATATAGCCATGGCGGTGGAAGAGGTAATTTTAAGCATTCTATTTCCGGATCAAAAAGAAAACTGGATCTTGTTAAAAGAATCAAAAAGCAAATCGGTTAATTTGAATTGATTAATAATGTCATGTGGTTGATAATTATCTAATTGTAAATTCAAAGATTTATCGTTGGCCGAATGCGAAAAAAAGAAACAACAGATCCATGAAACTATATCAAGTAGACTCATTTACCACCGAAAGGTTCAAAGGCAATCCAGCCGGAGTTTGTATCTTGGATAAGTTCCTAGAAACTCACATTATGCAGGCAATTGCAACCGAAATGAATTTGTCAGAAACTGCATTTGTTGCAATAGCGAATGAAATGCTTAGGATAAGATACTTCACCCCGACTCAGGAAGTTCCATTGTGTGGTCATGCGACTTTGGCAAGTGCCCATATACTTTATGAATCAGGTCTCATTCCGCCAGCTAGCGAATTTATATTTGTAGCAAAAGAGTCCGACTTGATAATTTCATTGGTAGACAATTGGATTAAAATGGACTTCCCTGCATACAAACTGACAGAGAGAGAAATATCGACAGAGTTTAGTGAAATCATAGGCGTTAAACCAATTGAATTGTATGAAAGTGAAAATAAGTGGATTGTAGCCAGAGTTGAAACTGAAAAAGAAGTTCAAGATGCGACTCCGGACTTTGAAAAAATTCAAGAGAAAAATTTGGGATTGGTTATAGCCGTCACCGCTAAAAGTGAGTCTTCAGATTATGACTTTGTTGTTAGGGTATTTTGTAATCCTATAAGTGGGATCGCAGAAGACCCTGTAACCGGTGCTGCAAATTGCATTTTAGCCCCTTACTGGAATATGAAACTGGGTAAAACAAGCTTTAAATCAAAACAAATATCTAAACGGACAGGGGAATTAAAAACAGTTTTTAAAGGTGACAGAATTGAAATTTTGGGACAAGCAAAAACAATTTTTAAAATAGAATTGGTTGACTAAGAAACACCAGCCTCCAACAAGCAAGTTTGCGTCAGATGGGCCACGTGCAAAATTTGGGTATAATGCTTTTTGAACTTTAGGAATAAATTGAACAGTCGTGCCCTGATCGGCCGCCGCCGTCAACGGTCAGTCTAAAAATCAGGCCCGGGAACAACGCGTTTATAAACAAGGTGGATTAAAAAAATAGACAACAATGAAAGACGATAAAAGGAAAAGTTTGATTATAAACTTCCTGATAAGGCTTATTTTAACGGTGTTAATTGTGGCATGGGCAGTTCTGCCTTTTATTGGCGGCACGACCAGCGGAAGTATTTTAGACGAAATTTTCAGGATAGGGATTGTATGGACTGTTTTGATAATTATCTCTTTTTTGTTATGGTGGCATTCTATTGTCGAACACTTCAAAAATGTTTGAGGCTGATAAAAAAAGAAAATAGAAAAGCAAAGCCCCGGTCGGTTTGGTATATGTTTGCCATACCGTTTAATTTTGTGGAAGATTTTTTCATTGTCATTAATATTGCCAATTCGTTGGAAGAAGAGAAAAAGACGAACGATGCACTTAAAAATGTTTCAGACTTTGGAATGGTTTCAGGCATTGGTTGGTGCATTGCCCAGGTTTTATCATTTATTCCGGATGTGGTTGGACAAATTGCGGGTTTAGCAGGAATAATGGTGCTTGTAATTTATCATTGGTTGCACATCGCCCAAATAAACAGGCTGCTAAATAAAAACAGGCAAATGGTTCCAACAGACCGCGACAGACTTTAAAAAGAAGCCAGAACCGCCAACATCGTGCATAAAGCAATTGGGGGTAAGGGATTGCTTGGACGTACCAGACCAGCCGGCAGACAGTGGCGATGCCTGCAATCCCCGGCATTCCATGCATGTAACCGTTAGCAATAACACTGAAAAACAATACAATATGCGGACATTAACATCGGTAATATTTTTGTTCCTGTTGTTCTTATCGAAAGCATTGGGACAAGGATATGGTAAAAAAATTGACCCTTTGATCTCTGCTCAAGCCACAAAACCATTCAATGGGATCATCCTGATTTCACAGGAAGGAAAAATAAAATATTCAAAAATTTCGGGTTATTCGGACATTGGCAAAAAAGAAGTTTTAAAATTCAATGACCAATTTGTTGTCGGTTCAATCAGTAAACAATTTACAGCCGTTTTGGTACTTCGGGAGCTTGACAAAGGCCGCCTTGACTTGCGTACGCCAATTCATGAATATTTACCCGAATTGGAGCAAAGCTGGGCGGACACGGTTACGGTCCATCATTTGTTGACGCATATGCACGGGATTACCCAAATTGACAAACCCACGACCTTTAATGTGGGAACTCAATTTTCGTATTCTCAGATTGGTTTCGATTTATTGGCCCAGATTGTTCAAAAAACCTCAGGTAAATCATTTGCAGAACTTTCAATGAGCCTTTTTGAAGAATGTGGCATGAACAACACATACCATCCGGATGTAAAAAGATATAATAATCTGGTTAAAGGCTACACGGAAACTGATAGCGGCAAAATTGAATTTGAAAATGGGACTTTTCGAACCTATGCGGCTGCAGGCGCTTTCATTTCAACCGCTGAAGATCTAGCTATCTGGAACAACATGCTTTATAGCGGAAAATTGTTGGAAAAAGAAACGATGAGAATGTTAACGGCCAAACAACCAGGGGCGGTTCGGAACCATCCGATCTTTGGGATTACGGAATATGGTTATGGGATTACGGTTGATACAACCGATGGGATTCTGCAATTAGGCCAGACAGGTTTTATTCCGGGGTTTGTTTCAATGAGCTTTTTCTTTCCGCAAAGCCAAACAGGTGCAATTGTCCTTGAAAATATTGCCTACGATACTGATGATTTGAAGAAAACATTTTATTACCATACAGAAATATTGAAAATTGTAAGACAAGAAATAAAAAACTACCGTTAAAGCGCCATGGTCAACTGCCGTTGCAGTGCAGGGCTTTGCTAAAGCCAGGCGTCGTTGGATAAGAACGTGCCGTCCGAAAATATACCGTTCCGGTGCCACCATGATAACCCCTCTTGATAAACAGAAAATAATATGGCAGAATTTTGGGAGTCAAATTTTAAAGATAAGCAGGAAATGTGGGGATTGGAACCTGCAGGTTCAGCAATTACAGCATTAGGATTATTTGAAAAGTATGGATTAAGTAAAATCCTGATACCAGGATTTGGTTACGGAAGAAATGCCCGGGTTTTTGCCGATCATGGATTAAACGTAACCGGAATCGAAATTTCTGGAACCGCGATCGATTTAGCAAAAAAACACTATGGAGACAATATAAGGGTATATCACGGCTCCGTGGGCTCAATGCCCTTTGACCAGGAATTATACGACGGAATCTTTTGTTACGCCTTAATCCATTTGCTAAGCGCAAAAGAACGGATAAAATTGATCAATGATTGTTTTAACCAACTTAGACCCGATGGATACATGTTTTTTGTTGCGATTTCGAAAATAGATGCAAGATACGGAGAAGGTAAGGAAACAAGCAAAGATACATTTGAAACGAAGCACGGCGTAAACCTGTTCTTTTACGATTATGCTTCCGTGACGATTGAATTTGGTAAATTCGGATTGGTTGAAGCCATAGAAATACAAGAACCTGCAAAAAATACGGGAAACAAGCCCCCGCAGATATTTTGGCAAATAATATGTAAAAAATAAAAGGCGTAAAAAATGTCAACGCCCACACAGCGTAGTAAGCCATGAGAATCCCGATAGGCTGCGGGAATTCTCCCTTACACCGGCGTTCCGCACCGGTTGATAGGAACGCGTGTCGGATCCCCTTGCGGTCCTGCACACTTCCGTTTTGTGCAACCATCTGAAAAACAATACATATAGAAGAAAACAATACCAGGTTGATTCGTCATTAAAAGATTAATAATTCGTTTTTTTAGATATGGAAGTACCCCTGGCACACCCCGATAGAACCAGTCTGGCCGGTAAAAAACACCTGGAAGAAAAAATTAACTTTGCAATAAATTGGCACATATCAATTACATATCAAAATCCAACATCTTCTTTTCCTGCACAGAGAAAGAACATAGGGGCAATGAAAACACCGTTGCCGAACACGCCCTTGTACACATCTATTCGGGAAGTATGACCGTAACGGATATAAACGGCACGTACACTTTACAAGAGGGAGAGACGTTCCTGTTTTACAGGAACATGTTGGCGAAATTTATCAAACAACCGTCAGGCATATCAGACTTCAAATCTATTTCTGTTATATTTTCACAGCCGTTTTTGCAGAAATTCTACTCACTAAACGAACCGGACGAAAACACAAAGCCAAAGTGGGAAGCCAGACAAATAAAAAAACACCCGTTGCTGATCAGCCTCTTTGATTCCATTCTGCCCTATTACGACATACACGGCGATAATTTACCGACACACCTGACGGACATCAAATTGCAGGAAGCCATTACCATCCTTCGCACGGTAGACACCAATGTCGACAGTATACTGGCCAATTTTTCCGGGCAAGGGAAAATTGATCTTGCCGGTTTTATGCAAAAAAGTTTTTCGTTCAATATTCCGTTGGAACGCTTTGCATACCTTACAGGCAGAAGCCTGGCAACGTTCAAGCGGGATTTTCGGAAAACATTCAACGCCTCACCGCAAAAATGGCTGCTTGAAACAAGGCTGAAACAAGCACATTATCTGATTTCCGAAAAAAATAAAAAACCGTCCGATGTGTATTTAGAAGTAGGTTTTGAAAACCTGTCACACTTCTCACGTTCATTCAAACAACATTTCGGCTATACACCTTCAACGGTGCAAAATTCGCCACGAATACACAAATAAAAAAAAGACATATCGCGTATTCGTAATGTTAAATCCAGCTTATGGGCACATCGTTTCCATAAAAGAGAGCCATTAAAAAGCCGGAATGCATTACCATTCTTTCCCATGGATCTGCCTACAGAATTCCCGGCAATTACGAGATAAAGCCTCCGGGATCAGAGCGAATTCATGGCCCCGTCCATCACAACCCCAAAGCATTCCGTAGCAAATAGCGAGTTATAAAGGAACCATGTTCCCGTGCATTCGTGGCAATCCATCCTGAGCCATTGGGCAAAGCATCTTTGAGCCGCTCGCAAAATGGCCCCCCGGCCCTTCATTGCACCTTTGTGTGGTAAATAACAATTGACAACACAATCAGATAACAATGAAAAGAACGTCCGTATTATTTATCCCGATTGCAACAGCCGTGCTTTTATTGACAGGCTGTGCCAGATCCTTGCACGTCAGGCAGGAACAGGCCAACACGATCAGCCGGCAGGCGTATGATACCCTGAAGTCGTTGAAACTGTTCCGCGTTCCAATTGTCAACGTCTCCGACAAAGCCATTATAAAAGCAAGGCAACAGTTCGCAGAGATGGAAAAAGGGCAACTGGAAGAAATGAAGCGGAAGTTCGCCCCAACCATTACGGACACCACCATCAATGGAGTACATACCTGCATCGTTACGCCCCAAAACATCAAACCGGAAAACAAGGACAAAATCATCATCTATATCCATGGAGGCGGGTTTGTGATGGGGTCGGCAACAGACCGGACCGGTATGCTAATGGCAAACGAGCTGGGCTACAAAATGTATGCGATCGATTATCAGCTGGCCCCAGAAGCCAAATTCCCGGTTGCCATGAACGAATGCCTTGAGGTCTACGGCTATTTGGTTACAAAATACGATCCTGAAAACATAGTTGGCGTAAGCACTTCTGCCGGCTCCACGCACATGCTGGCAATGCTGTTGAAAGCAAAAGAGAACGGGCTTCCTATGATCAGGGCCATATCACTTCTTTCGCCAGGAGCAGAACTGGATTACAAAGGAGATTCTTATTTCTCGAACGATGGAAGAGATTTGCTGGCCTATCGCAACATGGGCGACAAAATGATGATAAAACCATTTGTCGGTAATGCCCCCTTGTCCGATCCGTTGGTATCACCCATCAATGCCACGTTTAGCAGTGATTTCCCCGCAACATCTATCGTGACGGGAACACGGGATGTATTCCTGAGTGCCTCGTCCCGGCTTTATTGGAAACTTAAAGACGCAGGCGTACACACCGAACTGCTTTGCTCAGAAGGAATGTGGCACGCCTTCACCAATTTCACCGATATACCGGAGGCAGTACAAGCACGCAAAGCGACACAACAATTTTTGGTGGATGAATTATCAGCAAAAGAAACCAAACAAGAAAAAACGGACAACCGGGCAAAAACCAACAAAGCCGTCGTACTCCGCTTTGTGGACGAGGTGATCAATAACAAACGTTTTGGATTGATCGATGAATTGTGGTCAAAAAATATGGTATGGCACGGAGGAAGTGCAGGCGATGTTTACGGAATTGAAGACTATAAAAAAATGCTCATTGGTGCAGCAGGAAATTCATTCAGCGATATGCTTTTACAAATAAAAGACATCATTGCTACTGATGATAAGGTCGTGCTTTACTTTTCTAATAGTGGTAAAAATGTAGGCGATTTTATGGGTAATAAAGCCACCAACAAAACTGCGATATGGGACGGCATGGGCATTTACAGACTTGAAAATGGCAAGATAGCCGAAGCCTGGTTCACAGAAGACATTCTGGGAATGTTCCGGCAGCTGGGGTTTATTAAAGACCAAGACAACCATTGACACAATTGGCAATAGAAAAAACCCACCAATTGACAGATATATCAAAAACAAAAAAACATGGACCTTACAGAGCACATCATTACATATTACAGCACCGAGAGCAAACACGGCTTTGCAGGTGGTTTGGTTTCAGGAATAGTTTTACTTATTTCAGCCATTCTCTTTTGGTGGTTTTCCAATCCACCATCAATATTAAAAGGACTTGCCGTAATCATTTTTGTCGGAGGTTTGATTTTCAGCATTGGGGGTTATTATGCAGGTCGCACAGCCAAAAACGCACTTTCCGAAAAAATACAGCTTTACCAAACCGATAAGCAAGATTTTTTTGAAAAAGAAGTGGCAAAAGTCGAAAGGGATCCACAAATCATGGACAGGAATTAAAATCTTTTGGACAAGTTTCATCGTGCTTGGACTGATTTTGGTTTTTTCCACAACAAAACCCTTTTGGACAGGCATTGCACTCGGCGCATTGATCATCGGCACAATCGGACACATCGAAGAAACCATATCCATGCAGCATAACGAAAGATACAGAAACGAAGTGCTGGCAGAAAAACATGCTAACGGATAACCGGAAGTTCAACCGTCGGCGCAAGCGATGCACAACAATGGGGGAGGGTTGTGTTAGAATTTAGGTTTATTAAATTTGTTTCGGCATTAATCGAACCCCGTCAGCCCCAAATTCGACAAAAGTGGGACATAGCTTGAACCGGCAAACGTTGACGGTGTAAAAACGTCATAACAGCAGAACTTGGACTTGAATGGAAATAGTAAAATCAATACCCATCTTTATACTTGCAGGGCTTTGTGAAATTGGCGGCGGTTATCTTGTGTGGCTCTGGCTGAAAGAAGATAAACCCTGGTGGTACGGACTTTTGGGGGGATTGACGCTTGCTTTCTATGGCGTGGTCGCAACCTGGCAGACATCAAACTTTGCAAGGGTTTACGCAACTTATGGCGGATTCTTTATCGTAATGTCCATTTTATGGGCAATGAAATTTGACAACTATTCACCTGACAAATACGACATCGTTGGCGCATTGATAGCCTTGCTGGGAGTTTGTATTATTTATTACGCACCAAGACATTGACAAAAAGATATGCACATGAAACCCCCATAGGCCGGAGTTTGGTCCGTGAACGGCCAGCAATGCCGCATCGCCCGGAAAATACCAGGGAACAAGCCGGCAATACAATGTCCGCAAACAAATGGGAAGAAATTTAGTAGCCATTAAAGCGATGCCGGAAACAGAAAATAAATACCAGGTTCTCAACGATATGAACTGTGAAAAACTAAAAAGTAAAATTAAAGAACACTGTCATGGACAAGAGCATGGGAAAATCCCAGTCGCAGGTTCGACATCAACCCTGCCGGATCGTACACATTTTTTGGCCTTTTCCCCACACCCCGCCGTTTACCTCGATTGACGAAACTCTTTCCGCCAATCGTTCAGCACCAGCCACCAACATCTCAAAACAAGCCGCCGCATGAAACCAAATTGCTGCAATCTGCCGTTAATGCTCATTTTTTTGGTAAGTTGTTCCAATGCGTCACAACATCAGGACCCCATACCCGTTCACGAAACCTTTACAATAGAATCGAAACAAGTTCACGAAACAAGAACCATTAATGTGTGGACACCACCCCTATATTCGGCAGGTACAGATTCTTTTCCGGTTCTGTACATGGCAGATGGAGGAATAAAAGAAGACTTTCCACATATCGCAAATACCGTTGCCGAACTGGTTAAAAACAAAAGTATTCCCCCCGTGGTCCTTGTTGGGATTGAAAATACGCAACGCAGGAGAGACCTCACGGGACACACGGAAGTTGAAGACGATAAAAAAATAGCACCGATTGTCGGTGGCTCGGAAAAATTCAGGACCTTCATCAACAGTGAACTTTTCCCCGAAATCAATAAACGTTATAGGATTACCGGAAAGAAAGGAATAATTGGAGAATCGGCCGCAGGATTGTTTATTGTGGAAACATTCTTCACAAATCCGGATATGTTTGATTATTATATCGCAATAGACCCCTCCTTATGGTGGAATGACCACTATTTAGTCAGAACCGCAAAAAATTACCTTGAAAAATTCCCGGCTACCGAAAAACAATTCTGGTTTGCAGGCTCCGGCACAGAAGATATTTCGCCATACACAAACCAACTGGCCCAAACATTGAAGTCGGCAAACCTGCCAAACCTCAAATGGATCTATTCAGACGAACCCAAAGAAAAACACAACACAATTTTCCGGGCCACAAAAGAAAAAGCATTAAAATGGACTTTGGGCGAAAAATAAAAACGATGGACAGTCCCGGAACGATGTAGGCCGGATCAGCAAACAATACCGGAACTATTTTAGGAACCGGCAACAATGTGGTCGGTTTGGCTGTGGTCGGCCCCTGGATTGCAAACCAGGTTGATGGAGTTTCAAGCCCCGTATCTCACTTTACGATGACACGGTGCAACGGCAAAACAAACCCCAAAAAAGAGAATGTTCAGTATTGACGGTATTCAGGACCCAAATACAAAAAACAACATGGATGTAGAAGAAGCATATAAACTTTGGTCCGGGCAATACGACACCAACCAGAACAAAACAAGAGATTTGGAAGCCATCTCATTGAGAGAGACCCTGGACAACATCAGTTTTGAAAACTGCCTTGAAATTGGTTGCGGGACCGGAAAAAACACAAAATGGCTGATAACCAAAGGTAAAAGCATATTGGCAATCGATCTGTCCGAAGAAATGTTGGCAATTGCAAAAAATAAAATTCCAAATGAAAATGTCCGGTTTCTTAAAGTCGATATTAACCGGGACTGGAACTTTACCGGCGAACATTTCGACCTCGTTGTCTGCAGTTTGGTGTTAGAGCATATCGAAAACATCGGCCGGATCATAAAACAGATAGCCGAACGATTGAAAATCGGCGGCACGCTATACATCGGCGAACTCCACCCTTTTAAACAATATTCGGGCTCAAAAGCAAAATTTCGGAACGAAAAAGGAGAACATACTGTGACATGTTACACACATCATATTTCCGAATTTACAGGACCAGCTAAAAAGCACGGCTTGAAAATAGACGATATAAGAGAATATTTTGACGACAATGATACAACCTCAATACCAAGGATACTGGCTCTAAAATTCGTGAAACAATAAACCGGCAGCCACAAGCATTGGCATTTTCAAACAAGAACAGCCACAATTCCGTTTAACCACGTATATTGCCGAAAACCGAAATCTAAAAACAAAACAAGAATGAAAACCGAAAAAGAAAAAATGGTTTTGGGAGAACCCTACAACGCCCATACAGAAGAAATGTACGAAATACGGAAAAAAGTAAAACGTATATTGCACAAGCTAAACGTCACGGAGTATTACACGGACAATTTCCAAAGCATAATAAACGAACTCTGCCCCAATTCAGCCAAAAACCTGCATTTGGAGCCCCCTTTTTATTGCGATTACGGAGACCTTATTTATGCAGAAGAAAATGTATTTGTGAACTTTGGTGCGGTTTTTCTGGATGGCGGCACCATTAAAATCGGAGCAAATACACTTATAGCCCCCGGAGTACACATTTACACGGCACAACACCCCCTGGACGCTGCGGAACGTAAAGAATGGGAAGACTGCAAGCCCGTGGTTATCGGCAAAGACTGCTGGATCGGAGGACATGCGACCATTCTGCCCGGCGTTACCATTGGCCACCGCGTGGTGATTGGTGCAGGATCATTGGTAAACAAAGATATACCGGATGACTCGTTGGCAGTTGGTAATCCGGTGCGTGTCGTAAGAAAGCTGAACATCAAGCAAAAATAAACCGCCCGGATCAGCCTTCGATCAACCCGGCCATTGCCAGAAAAACAAAACCCGGCCTGGGCCGTGGCCGCCATATTCCCACATAAACGTTTGCACCGGATGAAAAACGACGTCCCCCAAATCCCATCCCTGTCGCCACCATCGTCATTATAAGCCATTGTATTGAAAAACAGAATGATAAATAAAGTAAAGATATTTAGTTTATCCTATCCAAAATCCGAATCAAAACAGGAAATACGAATATCTTCCGCTCTTGTTGGAGTTGCCGCATATCTTTTCTTGCTGGTTTTTCAACCATTTGGGACCAACACGATTTCAGTTCGAAAACTTATCGGCATCTTACTCCCGTACCCGGTCTTGGTAGCCTCCGTATTCTATTTCGTAAACATCGCTCTTCTCAGCAAAACAGGAAAATGGAATGTAGGAAAAGAAATCTCCAAGATAACCGGCATCGTATTCTTATGCTCCGTCCTTGGGTATTTCTACAATACATTATGGGTCAGCAAAGTCAATATCAGCATCCTGAACCTTCTCTATATGTTTCTTTACACGTTCAGCATCGCAGTTCCGGTTTGTTCGGTATACCTATCGGTACGGTTCATCTATCTCAACGACAGAAACAAAAAACCAGCTTCGGCATTATCGGGAGAAATAAAAATAGAAAGAAGGCAAACACAAAACACAACACAAAATCACATCAGGATCAATGACAACGAGATTAATGAAAACGACCTGTTCCTTATAGAATCAACCGACAATTACTGCACCTTCCATTATGGGACCAACACCGGGATGAAAAAAGCACTGGTCAGGACCACGCTGAAATCGGCGATGGGACAAATCAAATCCAAACATATTCTGCGCTGCCATCGCTCGTGCGTCGTCAATCTGAAAAAAGTTAAAAACATCAAAGGCAATGCACAAGGCTATAAGTTATATTTGGAAAATACAGGCATTGAAGTTCCCGTCTCCCGAAAATACATCGACGAAGTAAAAAATATCCTGGGAAACTCGTGACCAATGTTTGACAAACACCACATTTCCTTGGCAAACATCCCTTTTTGTTTCAGGGCAGGAAGCTTTTGCCCAATTTTGCAAAAAAAACAATGCAAAAACTATTTCTCGAACCCGTTTTACAAGTTCTCGTTCTAGCACCCCTCATCATCTTATCCCTGAAAGAAAAATCAAAAATCAATTTTCAGAGGATCATCATTTTTGCAGTATGCTATATCGTTTATCAGATCACCCTCGCCTTACCGGCCATAATCCCCCTGTTCGATTTCATTAAAAGCAGTTGGAACTGGGACGGCAAGATTTTCGCGATCATTTGGGCAATTATTGCTTACGCCCTTTTCAGGAAATTCTTCGGCGAAAACGACTTCTTCACCCTGGGGCAAAATAAACAAGGATTTAAAAGCGCCCTGGTCGGAGCAGTTGCGATAACCATCCTGTCGGCCATCGTTTGGTTCTTGCTCGGTAATTCCGAACTGGATTATGAAACGTTGGCCTTTCAGATCTCACTTCCGGGAATCGATGAAGAAATGATTTTCAGGGGAATCCTGTTCGGGCTTTTGTTAAGCTCCCTGAAAGACAAAATCCCGGTTGTAGGCAATCCGGGCATCTTGGTCGTCTCAATTCTTTTCGGGTTTACGCACGCTTTGACCCTTGGCGATCATTACCAGGTTAACTTTGACCCGGTCTATTTTCTTCAAACAGGATTTGCAGGCTATATTTGGGCATGGATAACACTTAAGAGCCGGAGCATCCTGCTGGCGGTTTTGTCACACAATTTCAGTAACTTTTTCGGGACACTTTCAACCATGATAAAATAATAAAGATTGAACAGACGCCGGTTTCCTGCAAAAACACGTTCTGCCAGGTTTAGCCGGAAAACCTGCGTTTGGGAATTGACATAAACCATGAAAATAAGAGAAGCCGGAATAGGAGATATCAGACAAATACAAATAGTCCGAAACTCCGTGAAAGAAAACATGCTTTCCGACCCCAATCTCGTCACCGACGAACGTTGCACGACATACCTGACCGAAAGGGGAAAAGGATGGGTATGCGAAGTACAAGATCAGATCGTAGGTTTTTCAATTGCCGACCTGAAAGAAAATAACATCTGGGCCCTGTTTGTTCATCCGGAATACGACAAACAAGGCATTGGCAGACAATTACACGACACAATGCTCAACTGGTATTTTAGCCAGACAAAAGAAACCGTATGGTTAGGGACATCTCCGGGAACAAGAGCCGAAACATTTTACCGGAAAGCCGGTTGGAAAGAAATAGGCACGCACGGAAAACGGGAAATAAAATTTGAGATGACCCACAACAGCTGGACAAAAAGAGCAAAAAGCTGACAATGCATTGGCCGCAGAGTTCTTTAATCCTCAAAATTCCGACGATTATCGATATATAAGCTCATTTTGGGGCACATAAAACAAACATCCTATAAAATTGAGTTATGGTCGACAGGGAACGAAGACAGAAACTTGCTTTACATTTACGACATTTATCCGTTGGGCTAATCTCTAACGATGGCTTTGAGAGCAATCTAATGGACGATGTAACGAATGGTTGGCTTCCTGAACAATATTACAGAGCAAAACAAGCAAGGTTTGATGACCCAATAATTCAACCAATGTTAGAATTTTGCTGGGGATTGTATGACGATACACGAAATCACAAATTAAAAGGACCAGATGAGCTATCAGTCGAAAGTTTGAAAGTTATAGCACGTTGCATTTTATTTTTGCATTCAGACCAGGAATACAAGTGGCCATATTTTGACACGAACAGTCCATTGTTTAAATTTTCGGTTAAAGAAATTGCTGCTTGCATTTTGACATTTGGGCAATATTATAGGGACAAAAGAGAACAACAGGTTCAGGCATATCTCGAATTTCAAAAAAATGGGAACTTTGAGGTTTGGCCTTTTATGACAGAAAGAGATTATAAGGCACAATTGGTCAAACAACCTTTTTTAGGCCGAAAATTTTAACGAATCGATTTTAAAGCAGGACTTAATAAATTAAAGACATCCAGAATGCAAAATTCCAGGTCTTTAGTGCCATGTCTAGGCAAATAAATTGTTATAAACAATGAAAATGAAAGCTTTGATTTTTGATTTGGACAATACGGTCTTTTCCGTTTATTCAGTTGGAAATGACTTATTCAAGCCCCTATTCGATTTGATAAGAAGAAAAAGTGACTCTCGGGGGGATTTGGAAAATATTCAAAAGGACATAATGAGAAAACCTTTTCAAAAAGTCGCGTTGGAATACAAATTCAGTGAAGCATTAATCAAAGAAGGATTGGACATTCTGAATAGTTTAACGGCCGATTTAAGCATGGACACTTTTGAGGATTATGACCTTATCAGGCAAATACCACATAAAAAATTCCTGGTAACCATTGGATTTGAAAAAATGCAGGAAGGCAAAATTCGGAGTTTAGGAATCAGCAGTGATTTTAACGAGATCCATATCATAGATCCTCAGAAATCGGATCAAACAAAGAAAGACATATTCGTTGATATAATGAAAAGACATCATTTTAATCCAACGGATATTATTGTGGTCGGAGACGACCCCGGCTCTGAGATCCAGGCAGCCAGAGAATTGGGAATCCAAGCGGTATTATATGACAAATTAGAACTAAATCCCCATCGGACAGACTTAAAAAGAATAACCCATTACAAACAATTATTGGATTTGGTCAGGTAAACCCAATGGCATGACACAAAAAGTGAAACAACTTCTGGCAATATTATCGTCAACAATATTCTTCGGGTTTTTAAATGCACAAAATATATACACAAAAGACTACGGGAATAGAAAAAATCCAGCTATAATCTTTATCCATGGAGGGCCCGGAGGAAATTCGAACCTGTTTGAAGCAACCACGGCGAAAAAACTTGCTGATTGCGGATTTTACGTAATTGTTTATGATCGGCGCGGAGAAGGACGTTCAATAGATGGAAATGCGACAATGACTTTCAGGGAAAGTTTTGAAGACATACTGCAAGTTTATGAAATCCATGGCATCAAAAAAGCAACCATTCTTGGACATAGCTTTGGAGGGATAATCGCAACCCTATTCACAAATTTATACCCCGAAAAAGTCGGATCACTGGTTCTTGCAGGAGCATTGTTCAACCAGCAGGAAACTTACGACCATATCTTCAAAAAAGCCAAAGAACATTTCAGGGAAGATACATTAAAAATAATCCGGATATCCAGTCTTGAAAAAATAGATAAAAATTCTGCAGAATACAGAAAATACTGTTACGAGATAGCAGGCGAGTTAAACTATTTCAATATGCCGGACCCAACAATGGAAAGTCAAGGCTTAAGGGCAGAGTACGAAAAAAGCGAATTCTATAAAACAAATTTTCGGAATCACGAATCACCGATTAAATTCTATAAAAACGAAACCCAAAATAACCTGAACAATAAACCAATACTAAAAAGCATAAAAAGAAAACGAATCCCGGTCTTTGCTGTTTATGGAAAAAATGATGGAATATTCTCGGAGAAACAACTTTCAGATTTAAGAAAGATAGTTGGAAAGAGAAATTTCAAAATTATTGATAACTGCTCACATTATTTATTCGTTGACCAGCAAAATGAATTTCTGGAATTTATATACCAAAGCCATAAATAAACGGACCGGGGTCGACAAATGGTCAGGCCCCGGTCCGTTTTAGTACACAACACTGCATGGAGTTCGCCCCGGTGGGTAGACGACGCCACCCCATCAACCGATGGTACCGGGCAAAATTGTAAATTAGAAAAGAAAAAAGAGGCTGTTCGACAAGTCAAGCTCAATACAAGAAATCCTGCTTCTCAGTCAGCCCCCTTGCACCCAATCTAGTTCCTCTCCATTTCTATTTTCAAAGAAGTCGTTTCCCCGTTTGCCACATAAACCGTGACGACTTGGTCCTTGTAGCCCACCTTTTTTACGGTCACCATATAAGCACCTTCGGGCATCGATAAAATTCTAAAATTACCCTTTTGGGCACTCTTTTTGACCAAAGTACCCGCACCGGCAACCGAAGCCGTTTTTGACGCTCCACCGTTTTCCGGCGAGAACGTAAAGACCACGCCCTTCAACGTTTCACTGCTGCCCGCAACGGTAACACTACCTAACAACGCAGCCACACTCTTACCCGTGGACACAATAATCCGGCCGGTCCTGTACTGGCTGTAAAAATCAGGATCCGTAACCTTGAACAACTCAATGTCCAGGTCCAGCCGCTTAACCAGCAAATCGTCAGCCTCCTTGAAAAGTCTTGCCAGATTCTCGGTAGCCGTTTTGGTTTGGGCCTTGGCAGCAGTCGGTTTTGAAAGCGTGGCCGAATAAGCGGTTATCGCAGCCTGCGATTCAGAGATAAGGGCAGGGGTCACCCCATAAGCAGCCAAAGCCGTAACGTTCGCATTGGCCCGGGTCAGTACGGCATTACAAATCCCGACCACATCAGTATCACGCGCCTTCTTCATATCAGAAGCAGAATACCGTACACTTTCCAAAATCTCCGGATCACCGGCAACATGCGCATACGACTGTAACCGCTTGGCGATAAACAAAACCCCCTCCACCATGGCCGCACGCTTGCTTTTTTTGTCGGTCGTAACACCAGAAGTTTCCATGGTCTGTACATCCCTGTTTTGCTCGATCAATGGGATCTTGGCAACCCATAAATCATACGTCGCGGCAAACACCACATTGGCGGCCCATACAGATTGGTACTTTTCGCAAATACCTTTCACCACATAATACATACTCAATTTGTCTTCCTGCATCGAGGTCATAAATCAGATTTTAAGTGAATATTAAAGTGACTAAAGAACCTTGCCCAATCGGAATTCTCTGTTCTCCAACACTAAATCCACATTCTCTGTGACCCGTTCCGCATATCCCTATCTCGTCCCCCCGTTTCGTTGGCCCCTGACTGGATTTCTTTCGACCTTTCACCACATTTCGCAAGAATATTCCGTATTTTCCTAACCAAAATAAGCATTTCTTTCGGAACATTCCGTGTTCCCGCCAAAACATACCGCGTTTCCCCCGGAATATTCGCCGTTTCCCCATCCCGTCACCCCGTTTCGCTGGCCCATCATCCCATTTCCCTTCGTTATCCCGTCATTTCATCAAAATACCCCGTCATCTCGAACCACGATCAGAAATAAACAGACAACAAAAACCACGTTCCGGAACAAACAACAAGACCGGCAGTACAACCGGACCCGGTTGCACTGCCGGTCCCTTATAACCTTCAGCATAAACTTACCTCTGAACCCTTCAGCGCCTTGTCCAGTACTCCACCTCGTCGATACTCTCTTCCGACGATTGCTGTAGCCAGTAAGCCGGGGTAACCCTATGGTTGGAAAAACTTCTAAGCCTGCGCTTGTACACATCCAGGACCGGATTGAACAACAAGTCCGCCACGCCCACAGAGCACAACCCTTGCGCATCGCTCGCCGTTTCAACTTTATAGCCGTTATGTTGCAAAAGTCTTGAAAGAAAATCGGCACGATCTTCCGGAATTCCAGATTCGACCACGACACAACGTGTGCCGTTCAGTTCCTCGATTTGAGGTTTTATTTGATCTAACGCCATGGTATGATTAATTAACTAATGCTCAAAATATATTCAAACACCACACTGGCAAAACCAGTAGCAAATATGCCAACGACACAAGCAATGATACCCGTGCGAAGGTACCCGTCGGTTTTGAAAGTGGCAATAGGCGCATCGTTCTTCTCGATAAACATGGCACGCACAGGTTTCAGGTAATAATACAGCGAAATGGTAGCGTTCAATACGGCCACGAATATCAGCCAGTAAAAACCCTTGCTCGCGGCGGCGCCGAAAAGGAACAACTTTCCGAAAAAGCCCGCCACCGGAGGGATACCCGCCAGCGAAAACAAAGCCAGCATCAGTACCAACGTCAGTTTAGGGTTCGTTTTGTAAAACCCGTTGTAATCGCTGATATTCTCTTTCCCCGAAAAATCCGCCACCGCGGCTACCACCGAAAAAGCAGCAATATTGGTGAACACGTAGACCAGCAGGAAGAAAACGACGATCCCCATCCCGAACGAACCCTCGCCCAAAACCCCCAAAAGGATAAAACCCGCTTGGGCAATACTTGAAAAAGCAAGGAAACGTTTGAAATTCTCCTGGCGGATAGCAAACAAGTTGCCCACCGTCATGGTCGCGATCGACAAAATGACCAGTATATGCCTCCACAAATCGGAACTCTTGCCGAACACATTATAAAGAACCCACGTAAAGACAAAAACAGCCGCGCCCTTCGATACCACCGACAAAAACGTAGTAATGGCGATCGGCGAACCCTCGTACACATCGGCCGTCCACAAATGGAAAGGCACCAGCGATATTTTAAAGCCCAGCCCCGTAAGGATGAACACCATGCCGAGCAAAGTCAGCGTATCAGGCTGGATGTTCTGCGCAATCGTATCAAAATAAATAGAACCCGTTGTGGCATAGATCAAAGAAACGCCAAACAAAAGGATCGCCGTCGACATCGCCGACGAAAAAATATACTTGACGCCAGCTTCGGCCGAAACACGCTTGTACTTGTCAAATGCCGCCAAAGCACAAAGCGGCATGGTCGCAAGCTCCAGGCCAAGATAAAGCATCAGGAAATCGCCCGCCGACACCATGAAACTCATCCCGATAAGGCTCGACAACATCAGGATATAAAATTCCGTCACACGGTCATGGTTATCATGCTTCGAAATCCACCCGCGCGTTTGGAAAAACGTCAAAAGCACGCCCAGGTCCAGAATCAGCTTCACCGCCACCCGCAAAGCATCGGTTTGGTACATGCCGCCAAAAAGCTTGCCCTCGGACGGGCCCGCAACGGCCACCGCCATAGAAGCCATTACCAGTAAAATAGAGAGCGGGAGGGCACTCGCCCGTCGCTTGTCCGATTTGAAAATCTCGAAGATCAACAGGACCACAATGGCCAGCGCCATCATCAGTTCGTGGCCCATTAACATTATTCCTTGAAAACTCATTATCGATATTTCTTATAGGTAGACTAATCTTGATGACTCAGCGTTCGCCACCTTACATGGCAGCCAGTTTTTCGGCCACCGGGGCCAAACTGTCAAAAATCAGCTTGTAAAGCCATTCAGGGTAAAGACCAACACCGGCCACCGCCGCCAAAAGAGTAAGCGTGCTGAGCTTCTCGTACCAGGTAGCATCCTTCAGGTGCAGATAATGGTCGTTCTTTATCGGGCCCAACAGCAAAATGCCCACCACCCTCAATATGTACACGGCAGTGACCACGATTGCCGAAATGGCCATGATCGTCGCGACCCGGTGGAAAATATCGGCATGTTGGAACGCACCCACGAAAATAGTCATCTCGGCGGCAAAACCGCTAAGGCCCGGCAACCCCAACGATGCGAACCCCGCAATCATATAAACCACCGCCAAAAAAGGAATCACCTTCATCAAACCCCCCATTTCATGGATTTGGCGCGTATGCGTACGGGAGTAGATCATCCCGATGAGCGCAAAAAAGAGCGCCGTCATCAAACCATGCGAGATCATCTGCAAAATAGCACCGTCCAACGCAGTTTGGTTCAGCATCAGCAAACCGAAAATAACCAGCCCGCAATGGCTCACCGAAGAATAAGCGTTGATATATTTCAGGTCCTTTTGCCAAATGGCGCCAAAAGCCCCGTAAATCACACTGATGCTCGTCAGGATAATGAAAATCCAGGCCTGTTCCTGCGCCGCCTGCGGCATAAGGTACATCGCCACACGGAAAATACCGTACCCCCCCAGCTTCATCAACACACCCGCATGCAGCATCGATACCGCCGTAGGCGCAGAAGCGTGGCCGTCGGGCGACCAGGTGTGGAACGGGAAAAGCGCCCCCAGCACGCCAAACCCGATGAACGCGAACGGGAAAAAGAAACGCTGGCTGCTTTCCGACATCGGATGCTTGGCCAATTCAAGCAAGTTGAACGAATGGAACGAATCGCCCGCACTATAGTAAATGCCGAACAAAGCCACGATCAACAACGCCGAACCGCCCATCAGCATCAACGTCAGTTTCATGGCCGAATATTCCTTCGGACCCGTTCCCCATATCCCGATAAGCAGGTACATAGGGATAACCGCGATCTCATAATAAAGGAACATGGTGAACAAGTCAAGCGAAATGAAAAAACCGTACACCCCTGTCACCAATAATATAAGCGCCACAAAAAACTCTTTCTGCAGGTATTCCAGTTCCCACGATGCAAAAACACCTGCGAACATCACAATGGAAGTCAGCAGGATCATGGCACACGAAATACCGTCGACGCCAATGGTGTAATGGATATTGAACGAAGAGAACCATGCATAGTCCGCCATAAGCACCATTTCCGACGTGTCGCCGCTCTTGCGGATGCCCATATAAGTAAGCATCACCACCACGGCCAGAATTAACTGAAGGAACATCCCTGTAGCCGATACCCAACGAACCGATTTCATGCTCTTGACGTTGAGTATCCCCGCCACCGTAAGCAAAGGGATGAGGATGAGAAGATGAAGTATGTTCATTTTTAACGTTTTATGCCAATAGATACAATACAAGCAACAACAACCCTACAACACCGCCCACAAACGTAGCCGCGTACATTTGCAACTGGCCCGATTGGAGGCCCTTGATGTGGTCAGAGGTATAATTGGTAATCCATGCCAACCCGTTCATGAACGCATCTATCACATGCCTGTCAAACCACGCAATAGGACGGGATATCAGGTTGAACAATATCTTCTTCGTCACGAAAAGGTACATTTCGTCGAAATAAAACTTGTTGTAAATAGCAGTATATACCCCGTTGAGGCTGGCGGCGATTTTGTCAGGTACCGGACTCTTCTTCCTGTATAACAACATCGCCAGCCCGATGCCCGCCAATCCGATAAGCACCGACGGAACAGCAATATGCCAGTGCATGTGTAGGTCCATGGGCTTTCTGTCAGGACTGACAAAGTCGGCAAAAGGCAAATACCCCGCAAAAATCGATGCAAAAGCCAGTATCATCAACGGAACGGTCATCACCAAAGGCGATTCGTGCGGAGTGTGGTGGTAATGGCGGTCTTCGCCCCAAAATATATTGAAATACAGGCGGAACATATAAAAAGCAGTCATGCCTGCCACCAAAAACTCAATGCCGAAAAGCACCTTGTTGTGCTCAAAAGCCGCCACCAATATCTCGTCCTTGCTGAAAAAGCCCGACAAGAACGGAATACCCGCAATGGTCAGACACGCAATAAGGAACGTGATATGCGTAATGGGCATATATTTGCGCAACCCCCCCATATCGGTCATCAGGTTGCTGTGCACCGCATGGATCACCGAACCTGCGCCCAGGAACAGCAACGCTTTGAACATGGCATGGGTGAACAAGTGGAACATCGACGCCATGTAACCGACGCCATGTTCGGCACCATAGCTCGAAACCCCCAATGCCAGCATCATATACCCGATCTGCGACAGCGTGGAAAACGCCAGCACCCTTTTTATATCAAACTGGGTAATGGCAATGATAGCCGCGAACAACGAAGTCAATCCGCCTATCCAGGCAATAGCCTCCTGGATGTCCGGCGCATAAAAATGGTACACCACGAACAAACGCGCCACCAGATAAACACCCGCAACCACCATCGTCGCAGCGTGGATAAGCGCCGAAACAGGCGTGGGGCCCTCCATGGCATCAGGCAGCCAGATGTGCAGCGGCATCATGGCCGATTTACCCGCACCTCCCATAAAAATAAGCAACATGGCCCATGAGATTACCGACATTCCAAGGAAACCGATTCCCGTGAAAGAGCCGATAGGAGAGGCCACCGGATCGGTCAGCGTGGCAAAATCAAACGTTTGGGTATAATACGACAATATCAGGATCCCGATCAGGAACCCGAAATCGGCAAAACGCGTCACGATGAACGCCTTTTTCGATGCGGCAATGGCCGATGGCTTCTCGTAATAGAACCCAATGAGAAGGAACGACGAGGCCCCCACCAATTCCCAAAAAATATACATCTGGAAAATATTGGTGGCCAGCACCAGGCCCAGCATCGAAAAAGTAAACAGCGAAAGGAACGCGTAAAAACGCTGGAATCCCTTTTCACCCTTCATGTAACCCAGGCTATACACATGTACCATGAGCGACACCGTACTGATGACCACCAACATCATCACGGAAATGGGGTCCAGAAGGACGCCCATACTGATGCGCAACGTATCGGTAAACGCCAGCCATGTAAAATTATATGGCACGATCGTCTGCATTTGGAAACTGAAGTCCCCCAAATCGTTGGTGACATCCACCTTGCCCGTTCCCCAAAAGTAACTGATGGCCGTGATGAACGACAAAACCGCCACGATTGCCAGGCCCAATGTGCCTAACAACCCTGCCTGTTGTGGTTTTAGTTTGTGTCCGCCGATACCGAGCAATAAAAACATTGCCAGGGGAATGAGCGGGATACACAGGGTATAATCGTATGATTGCATATGCGATATTATTTGTGTATGGTCCTTATTTTGTTGATCAATACTTCATGTCGGCCACCTGGTCCACATCAATGGTCTTAAACCTGCGGTAGATGTTGATGACAAGGGCAATAGCGATCGACGCCTCGGCAGCGGCAATCGCCACGATAAACAAACTGAAAAAATGCCCCTCCAAATGGTGCGGGTACAAATAACGGTTAATGGCCAAAAAATTGATGTTGACCGCGTTCAGCATCAACTCTACCGACATAAGGATCGTAATGAGGTTGCGTCTGACGATAAATCCGGCCACGCCGATGAAGAACATCAACGTGCCGACAATCAAAAAATAGTGAAGTGGAATGGAATGCAACATCGTTCTTTAATTTTTTGGTTGGTCTGCGTTTGTTTTCTCCTTTTTGGCCACCACAATTGCCCCGATCAGCACGGCCAGAAGCAAAATACTGATCACCTCAAAAGGCAGCACAAAACCGTTATTTCCCGTATTCACCAGCTGTTGGCCGATCGTTTTCATGTCAATGAGCAACGGGTCGGCCTCGTGGACCTTAAAATCGTGGTTCAATATACTGGCCACGGTAATCCCCGCGCCCAAAGCCGCCAGCCCAAACCCCAAAAAGATCCTTAGCGGGGGGAATGGCTGGGTTTTGTGGTGAATGTGGTGCGTAAGCAAAATGGAGAAAACGATGATCACCACAATGCCACCCGCATAAAGCGCCACTTGTACCGATGCCATGAATGCATATTGCAGCCAGGCATAAATGCCGGCAGTGCCCAATAGCACAAACAACAAGTAAGTAGCCGACCTTAATATACGTCGGCTGACCACCGTCATGAACGAAAAAACCAACACAACGGTGGCAATTACGATGAATAATATCTCATGCAGGCTCATGTTGCTTTTGCTCTTTTTTAAGTGAGGAACCTTCTTTGTTTAACACTTTGGTAAGTTTCTGGCGGTCGAACACAGCGTGCTCAAACGTCTGTGCAAATGCCAACGCATCCGAAGGACAAGTTTTTACGCACAATCCGCAGAACGTACACATCGACAAATGGTAAATGTGCCTGTCCAGCACCCTGACCGACTTTCCGTCCTCGCCCGTTTCCTTGCGCGTAAGCACCTGGATGGAACCGTTGGGGCAGTTGGTTTCGCAAATACCACAACCAGTGCAGCGGTGGTAATTATCAGCAGTGTGCGGCATGGTAACCTCACCCTTGAAACGTTCGAACATTTTCAGCGTGGCCCTGTTTTCGGGGTACTGTTCGGTCACGATTTCCTTGGGGCTAAAAAAATACCCCGAAAGTAATCCGCATCCCTCGCATTAACGAGCCGATACCCTTGAACAAATCGGAAAAATATTTATTGAAACCGTTCATGGTCAATTGTTTTCTTTGGTTAAAAATGCCATCCCATCAACACGATGAACGCTACCACCAAAATATTTATCAAATTAATGGGGAGCAGATACTTCCATTCCAACGTCAGCAGCTGGTCGATGCGCAAACGGGGGAACGTCCATTTGAATAACATGATGAGATAAATGATCGCAAACGTCTTGCCGAAGAACCACACAATGGGAGGGATATAATCCATTACCTGGTTAAACCCTTCGAAGCTGCCGAAATGCAACGGCATCCATCCTCCCAGGAATACAGTAGTGGCCAGCGCCGCGGCAAGGAACATGTTCATGTATTCCGCCAAAAAGAAAAAAGCAAACTTAATGCCCGAATACTCGGTATGGAAACCCGCTGTCAATTCCGATTCAGCTTCCGCAATATCAAAAGGCCCACGGTTGGTCTCGGCCGTTGAAGCAATCAAAAAGATCACGAACGACACGAACGCGGGAATGTGCCCCTTGAACAGCCACCAGCCGTTGGCCTGGCTTTCCACAATGGTCGATAATTGCATGCTGCCCGAAAAAATAATAACGGTCAGCAACGACATACCGACCGATAGCTCATAGCTGATAACCTGGGCCCCGCTACGCATGGCCCCAAGCAACGAATACTTGCTGTTGCTCGACCACCCTGCCAGCAATATGCCCAAAACGGTCAGCGACGTAACGGCCATGATGTAAAAAAGCCCCACGTTGAAGTCAAATGCCTGTAGCCCTTTGGCAAAAGGCAACGATCCAAGGGCAAGGAACGACGCAATGATGACGATGAAAGGCGCAAGGTTGAACAAAAACTTGTCGGCCTTGTGCACCATTAGCAATTCCTTGAAAAGGAGCTTAATCAAATCGGCAATCGTTTGCACAAGACCATAAGGCCCCACACGATTGGGGCCCAGCCGGTTTTGTATAAACGCGCAAACTTTTCGTTCAATGTACACCAGCGCCAGCCCCACAAGTGCGTAAAACGCCAAAAACACCACGCCCACCATCACCATTTCGACAATAGTGACCATGGCCGGCGACATACATTCCGAAAGACCCTGGTGTATCGATTGTGTGAACGAACTAAAATCGTAGATGTTAAACGACATTACTGTTCAATGTTTATTTCGTTGATTGGATGTTTTAATTCTAAGTGGCATTAACGGTCTATGTCCGGTATCACCAGATCCAAAGAACCGCTTATGGCAACCAGGTCGGCGATTTTATGGCCGATGGCCAACTTCTCGATCACGAACAAGTTGCTGTAGTTAGGCGAACGGAACTTCACCCTGACAGGGGTTTTGTCACCGTTGCTGATGATGTAAACGCCCAACTCCCCACGTGCAGCTTCCACCCTTTGGTAATACTCGCCTTCGGGCAATTTGATGACCGGCTTCATTTTAGCCGCGTACGGCCCGTCGGGTATTTGCTCCACAAGCTGTTCGATGATGCGGAGCGATTCCCACATTTCATCGATCCGTGCTTTATAACGGGCATAAGTATCCCCTTCGTGGTAAAGTATTTCCTTCACCTCAACCTTATCATAGGCACTGTAAGGCTCGTGCACACGTACATCACAGCTAAAACCCGATCCCCGTCCCGACGGTCCCGTCACCCCGTAGGCTATTGCATCTTCCTTGCTCATGAAGCCAACACCTTTGGTCCTTTCCATTAAAATGACGTTGCCCGACAACAACCTGTCATATTCAGGCAATTTTTTACGCATATAAGGGAGCAATTCTTTGATGCGTGTCGCAAAATTCGGATGCACGTCATGCATAAATCCGCCGGGGCAGTTAAAACTTTGCAGCAAACGGCCTCCGCAGCTCTCTTCAAAAACATCCAGAATCTTTTCACGATCGCGCAGACCATAAAAAAAGGTGGTCAACGCCCCCATGTCCATCCCGAAGGCCGACCACCACAATTGGTGCGAAGCCAGGCGTGTGAGTTCCGATAGAATGGTACGGATGGTTTTGACGCGTTCGGGAACCTCTACCCCCAACGCCTTTTCCACACAAAGGCAAACAGCTTCGTTATTGATGTGCGCAGACAAATAATCCATCCTGTCGGTAAGGTGGATGATTTGCGGATAAGTCATGGACTCGCACATTTTTTCGATGCCGCGGTGGATATAGCCACAATGCGACGTGACGGATTCAACCGTCTCGCCCTCCAGCGACAGTTCAAACCTCAACACCCCGTGCGTACTCGGGTGTTGTGGCCCCATGTTGATAATGTACCTGTCGTGTTCGTTAAGGATGACCTGATGCGGTTCAGTCGGATACGATGCCATGCCTTATTATTTATGTATAATGTTAATTGGGTCGATAAAATCTTTCCGTAAGGGATGGCCCACGAAATCGTCTTCAAGGAAAACCCGCTTCATATTCGGATGGTTGGTAAAACGGATACCCAACAAATCGTATATCTCACGCTCAAAATATTGGGCCGATTGCCATAAATCGCATACCGTAGGCAGCAACGCGTTTTCCCGGCTGTCCGTGAAACATTTCACGACACACGTATGGCCAAGCCTTGTCGAACGGAGATGGTACACCACACCCAGTTTATTTTGAAGATCCACGCCCGTTTGGCAAAACAAAAAATCAAATTCCAAATCCGGATCAGTCTTTAGTTTTTGTGCCGTTTGGTACAGATTCGCTTCTGTCGCAGTGACCTCCACAAACTGGTTTCCTATGCCGACCGCTAAATCGGGAAACTGTTGTGAAATAGAAGCATGTAACAGATTATTGTCCATTTGTCGGTCTGTTTTTTTAGCTTATCAAATGAAATCCTCGCGTGTTTGCGTTCGGTTGTTTTTACGCTCCGCCTTAATCTTCCGCTGAAGCTGCATCACACCGTACAAAAGCGCCTCGGGACGCGGGGGACAACCAGGCACGTATACGTCCACAGGGATCACATGATCCACCCCGCGCACGACAGAATAACTGTTGCAATAGAACGGCCCCCCCGAAATGGCACATGCCCCCATGGCAATAACCCACTTGGGGTCGGCCATTTGGTCGTACAGCCGTTTAAGCACCGGGGCCATTTTGTGCACAATGGTACCGGCCACCACGATCACATCGGCTTGGCGCGGCGAAGGGCGGTAAACCTCAATGCCAAAACGGGCAAAGTCGTAACGGGGAGCTCCTGCGGCCATCATTTCAATGCCACAGCAACTGGTGGCAAAAGTCAACGGCCATATAGAATTACTGCGTCCCCAGTTGATAATATCGTCGATGGTGGTCAACAATACATCGCCACCGGTCTTTTGAAAGATTTCCAACGAATCGTTGTCGTTGAAATCTTCCTCTTTCATCGATTTGATTTTTATTGCCATTTCAGCGCATCTTTTTTCCAGGCATATGCCAGTCCTAAACCCAAAATCAGGAAAAATATAACTACCTCAATAAAGGCTGTAATACCCATGTCGCGCATTGCTACGCCCCAGGGAAGGAGGAAAACCACTTCGACATCGAAAATCAAATAAATAAGCGCATACATGTAATAACCTACGTTAAATTGGGTCCAGGCCCCTAATTTTACAGGAATGCCACATTCATAAGCTTCGAATTTCGAATAGTTCTCGGATTTAGGCGAAACGATTTGGGCAAAGATGACCGCACCGCCCACTAAAAACGCCCCAGCAAGGAAGAACAAGACAATTGCTTCAATTCCCATATAGCCTCTTTTTAATTTCTGCGTCAAAAATAAGTCATTAAACGCTTCATGATCAGGTGAGTTTCATCATGAATAAATAAAGAAAAAAAGCTTCAATTGATAAGTGTTGAATGTCAGTAAGTAAATTGTTTTATATATATGTGGATTTATTGAATATGTAGTTGTCGATTAGAGCAATTCTTCTTATATCAAAATATTGAAACCTAATATTTTATTGGAAATTAATATTTTTTTGAAATTTAGAACAATTCTAAATACTTGAAGGGAGTGGTAAAAATGATTCTCATTTATTTAATATTTTAATTATCAGCTATATATTCCTCTTTCAGCTTCTGTAGAGGAATGAACGATATTCATAGAAAGTGGGCCACAAAATCAAAATCCTTTAATTTTTGCTATTGTGTTCTTGGGTAGAAAACAGAAGTTCGTAAATGAAAACCTTGTCAAAAACACAATGGGACAAAAAAAGCCAGGGGCAGTAATCCCCTGGCTCCGTTTATTGTGCGCTTATCCAACAAATCCTTTTAATTGTCGTATTTGGCCATTTTGTCTTCGATGGTCACTTCCCTTTCCCCGTTCGATTGGATTTTCAAATAACACATCATGCTTTCGGCCCCGTGGAAGTAACAAGTTTCGTGAACCCTTTTCACTACTTCCATCAATTCGCCGTAAGGACCTTCCATGACTGTTTCAAAAGGCGTTACCCTGTATTTGAAACCTGATTCGGCAATGATCTTTATCGCTTCGTCTACGATGTCGTAAGGATGTTTGCTTATTGAAGAGGGAAGTACCTGAATGGCCAAATTGACCTGTTTGTGTTCGAATCTTTCTGTCATTGTGTTTGAGATTGGTCGTCGTTTGCCTGGTTGTTGTTGTCCTTCGATTGCGATATGGCATGTAAAATGTCGGCTTCGCTTAGCTTTTTGACATTGGTCACCATAAACGAATGGTGCAGGAACCCCCCGAATTCGTTGCAGTTAGTCACCACCTCGCCGAAAGTATCTTTTATCGACTGCTTTAATGGGATTAGGATCATGACCGTACAATAATTCGGATGGAACTCTATCTTTTCGATTTCGGAAGCGCTTTTGGTAGCTACGAATTCCAGCTCCCCTTGTATGATCGATTGCTGCAAATTACTGAAAGGTTCGCCGGAGTTGCTTAAAAACACGGCAAAATACCTCAGCTTTTTCCCCTTGCCCCCAAGTCCTGTCGAAATAAACACGGGAGCAGTATCGAGCAGTGATGCATGGATCAACATCCTGCTTTCCTGCAGTGCCAGGATAGCCCATTTTTTTATTGTAGGATCAGCTTCGCCAACGTAACGCTCAATGATTCTATAAGCCTCTACCTGGTTTATGGAAGCCAGTTGGGCCAAAAGTTTCCGTTTTTCCTTTTTGGCGGTTTCGGCAGAGAATAGCGAATCTTTATTGGCCATAACTTCTTCGGTATTGAGCTCTTTTTTCGCTTTTACCGAAGCTTTAAAATATTTTAATTGGAGATCGACATCGATCACTTCCTCCAATATATTGATGTTATCGGGATCCTCTTCGAACATCTTCTTCAACCTGTCCAGCATATCCGATCTGTCCATTATGCGCATTGATATTTAATTGTTTCTATTCAAAAGATGTGCCGTGATGAAAAATTGTCATTATATACAGACAAATTTTCTGAGGATGTTGACAATTCTGCAACACTGAACTGACCGATCAAGATCCTTCACCACGGCAAAAGTACTAAATTGGAACAGTTATACCGCCCTTTTGGTTGGAGACGTAATGGTAAAAATCCCCACAAATGGTGATAGGTTCCTAAATGATGGAACATTACATTTGTCCCTTTTTAGTCGGTCTGCATTTTATTTGCCCTTTGGTCACATTGAACATCTACACAGAAATGTTACAGATGGAGATGGGTAGTTTGTGAAATAGTTTAGATATGTTGAGGGGGAGCAAGATCGACCCGTACTTACCGAAAACAAAAGCTTGAATATGCTCTTATCCGAGTTGCAGACTGGAGAATCAGGATACATCGTAAAAGTTAAAGGCCACGGCGCATTTCGTAAACGCATTGTCGAAATGGGGTTTGTAAAAGGCAAGAAAGTCGTAGTGGTAAAAAATGCCCCTTTAAAAGATCCCATTGAATATAACTTGATGGATTTTCAAGTGTCGCTTCGACGCAGCGAGGCTTCGCACATCGAAGTATCGCCGACCATCGATTTTATGGCCGATGGCCCCGTTTTATCGACAAAAGCAATAACCTCCGGCGATCAACAATTAAAAACATCAGCTACGGCAAAAAGCAAGACAATCAACGTCGTGCTTGTAGGTAACCCTAATTGCGGTAAAACAACCTTGTTCAATTACGCGAGCGGTGCACGGGAGCGTACGGGAAATTACAGCGGCGTTACCGTCGATGCCAAAACGGCACATCTTGAAATCAATGGTTACACAATACAGATCTCTGATTTACCCGGAACTTATAGTCTTTCAGCCTATTCGCCCGAAGAGTTGTTTGTTAGGCAGCACATACTCGACGAGCAGCCCGATGTCGTGATAAACGTGCTTGACGCGTCGAACCTCGAACGTAACCTTTATCTTACCACCCAGCTTATCGACATGGACATAAAAGTGGTGGCTGCATTGAACATGTACGATGAATTGACGGAGAGGGGCGATCAGTTCGACTATGCCGGTATGGGCAGAATGCTGGGCATCCCATTTGTCCCTACAATCAGTTCCAAAGGAAAAGGGATCCCCGAGCTGTTCGAAAAGGTCATACAGGTTTATGAAGAAAAGGATCCCGTTGTCCGGCACATCCATATTAATTATGGGGATGCCATTGAACGTTCGGTCGAAAAAATAGAAGATGAGCTTCACGCCCGCTGTCCCGATTGGATGAACGATATTTCTCCCCGTTTCGTTGCACTCAAATTGCTTGAAAAAGATCGGGATTTCCATAAAATATTGGTTAGCCATTCGAATCATGCACCGGTGGCACAATTGGTAGACGAACGCATTAAAAAGATCGAGCACCACTGGGGCGATGACAGTGAAACCATCATTACCGATGCCAAATATGGCTTTATTGCCGGAGCATTAAAAGAAACATACAGTGAAAGTTCCAAAGAGCGGCGCCGGACGACGGATATCATCGATTCGTTTATAACGCACAAACTTTTCGGCATCCCCATTTTCATTGCCTTTATGTGGATCATGTTCGAAGCCACTTTCAAGCTTGGCGAATATCCGATGGGATGGATCGAAGATGGCGTGGCATGGCTTTCTGGCATGGTTGAATTGTTCATGAACGAAGGGATGCTCAAAGATCTTATCATTGACGGGATTCTTGGTGGTGTAGGAGGGGTGATCGTATTCCTGCCAAACATCCTCATCCTGTTCTTTTTCATCTCTTTTATGGAAGACACCGGTTACATGGCCCGTGCAGCGTTTATCATGGACAAGGTGATGCATAAGATAGGGCTTCACGGCAAATCCTTTATCCCACTTTTGATGGGATTTGGTTGTAACGTGCCGGCCATTATGGCCACGCGCACCATTGAAGATCGAAACGGTCGCTTGCTCACCATGCTTATCAACCCGTTTATGTCATGCAGTGCCCGCTTACCCGTTTATATCCTTTTGCTGGCCGCATTTTTCCCCGAACATGCAGGAACAGCACTTTTTTTGATCTATGGGTTGGGAATTATACTGGCCGTTATGGTGGCTAAGATTTTCAAACGCTTTTTGATAAGAGGCAACGAAATTCCATTTGTCATGGAATTGCCGCCGTACCGTTTGCCAACGTTACGGAGCACAACGGCCCACATGTGGCACAAAGGGCGGCAGTATCTGCAAAAAATGGGAGGAATCATTCTTATCGCCTCCATTATTATTTGGTTTTTGGGGTACTTTCCACGTCAGGCCGAATTACCGGCCGAACTTAAGGAACATATTTCCATGGTCGAGGAAAATTATCGGGAACAAAAAACTTCTTCCCCTGAAAATGATCAGCTCAGGCTTGACGAGGAATATCAACGTCAAAAACAACAGCTCGACATCGAAGTGGCCAGCTTTGAGCAAACAAACACCTACATTGGCCGTTTGGGCCATTGGGTAGAACCGGTGATCAAACCCTTAGGGTTTGATTGGAAAATGGGGGTTAGCTTAATCTCTGGGGTTGCGGCAAAAGAGGTGGTAATCAGCACAATGTCGGTATTGTATCAGGCTTCGGGGGGAGATGGGGAAGACCAAAGCGGCCTAATAACCAAAATGCGGGAAGATGCATATGCGGATGGGACCAAGGTATTTTCTCCGTTGGTGGCAGCGTCGTTTCTTGTATTTACTTTGGTTTATTTTCCGTGCGTGGCTGTGGTGGCAGCTATCCGCAAAGAATCGGGATCGTGGAAATGGACGCTTTTTGCCATTGGTTATACAACAGGGTTGGCATATTTATTGTCGCTTTTGGTATTCCAAATTGGTTCATTATTTATTTAAAATGAAAAAGTGATGGTTCAGGAAATTTTGACATATCTTATTGTGGCTTTTGCTTTTGGATATACCATTTGGAACACCATAATGCTGTTCGGATCCAAACGGAAATCATCATGTGCCGGAGGTTGCGGTGGAGCGTGTTCTGCCAAAAATACGTTGATGAAAGAAGTGGGTAAAGGCACCAAGCCTTATTTGATCGATAAATTTGGCTTTTAAAAAAAGAAGAAGCTGGTTTTCGTGTTAAACCAGCTTCTTGGAAATGAATTTTCCTTATCGCCTTTTCCAATATGGTAAGGTTAATAACTATTCTCCGTGCCCATTGGCACCCTTCACCAATTCGCACAAAAGCGACCAATATCTGCTTACCGACGCAATATCAAGGCGTTCGTCCGGAGAATGTGCGCCTTTGATGGTCGGGCCAAAAGAGATCATATCTAAATCAGGATACTTTTCCAAAAACAAACCGCATTCAAGTCCCGCATGAATGGCTTTTACCTTCGGCTCCTCGTTGAAAAGTTTTTGATAACAAGCCATAGTCGCGTTAAGTACTTTTGAATCAATATTGGGGGCCCAGCCGGGATAACCATCCGAATGGGATACATTGGCACCTGCTAATACAAATACACTCTCAACAGCTTTCGCAATATAATGTTTGGCACTTTCGACCGAAGAGCGCTGGCTGGTTGTAACCGTTATGGAATCGTTGTTCATTTTTACCGAGGCCAGATTGGTCGAAGTCTCTACAAGCCCTTCTATTTGGCGGCTCATTTCTATTGCACCATGTGGGCATGCCATTAACGAAGCAATCAGCTTCTCTTGTAAATTCAGGGTAAGCACCGTTTCCACATCATTGTCCGAGCCCAATGTCATCTTCAGATTTGGTTCGGTGCTTTTCAGTTCTTCGCTGATGTCGTGCGCAAATAAGTTGAATGCTATCCGGATAGGTTCCTTTTGGGAAACAGGGATCGTTCCGGTGGCATGCGCTTCACGTGCAATGGCATTACGTAAGTTTCCACCGTCGATTTTTGCTAATCTGAATCCGTATTGCTGTGTTGCCAGAAACAGAAATCTGGCCAAAATCTTGTTGGCATTCCCTAAGCCTTTATGAATATCGTCGCCCGAATGGCCTCCTACAAGCCCTTTGATGTCGATTGCCAAAGAAACTGTGCCTTCAGGAGCTTCTTCTTGCCATAAATCGAACCTAGCTACGGTATCGATTCCTCCGGCACAGCCAATGAACACTTCACCTTCGTCTTCGGAATCAAGGTTAATGAGGGTTTTTGCGGTAAAGAATCCCTTTTCCAGAGCACTGGCACCTGACAAGCCTGTTTCTTCATCCACCGTAAACAAACACTCCAGCGTTCCGTGCGGAATATCGACCGAAGCTAGAAGGGCCAGTTGCGATGCCATGCCAATGCCATCATCAGCCCCCAGCGTGGTCCCTTTTGCCTTCACCCATTGACCATCGATGTACGTAGTGATCGGATCCCTATAGAAATCGTGTGGTATGTCGGAGTTTTTTTCGCAGACCATGTCCATGTGCGATTGCAGTATGATGGTTGGTAAATGAGAAAAACCTTTCGTGGCTTCTTTTTTTATCAGGATATTGCCTATTGCATCGCGTTTGGTTTTAAGACCGTGTTCGTTACCAAAACTGAGCAAATAATCGATTATTTTGCTTTCGTGTTTTGATGGTCGGGGAATTTGGCAAATCTGCTCAAAATACTTCCACACCAATTTGGGTTCTAAATCCCTGATCAGTTGCATTCTGGATATTTATTGAATGGATTGTTAATAAAAGTTACTGAACATTGACATCAATTCGCTCAATTCTTTCACCCTCAACGTATCGTTGGCCGATTCATATGCGTACAGCAAATTGTTGAACATACGCTTAATGATTTCCTCGTTGCTTCGTATTGGCAGAAAGTAGCCTGGTTGTGGTTGGAGTTTTTGCTGTTTCAAAAAGAACTCGATTTCTTTTCGCCCCAGCACCGCACCTTTGTTGATCGGATTGATATAAAACATCACTTCGCCTTGCACCAGCGACAACCGTGTAGCTTCACCGGTATCAAGGTAAGCCAGAATAAAATTTTTCGGCAGGTTGACGCCGTAAATAGGGAGTCCCAGCCTTTGGCATACCACCGAATAAATGACAGACAACGAAACAGGATTTCCTTTTTTGGTCAATAACACTTCGTTAATGAAATTATTATCGGCCGACATGATGTTGATGTTGTTTCTTGTGAATTTATATACATCGAACATAATGTGGTTCACGACTTTTACTTTTTCCAACGAGGTAAGTTGGTCGCTCAGCTCAAACCAAATGTCTTTCCTTATTTCGTTTATTTGTGCTTCGATCCAATGAAATTCCAACGAAGGGAAATGGTATTTCGACACGATATAAGCACCGTACAACAAATCTTCAGCCCCTGTGGAAATCCAATTGCCCAACTCTTCCTTCACATGGTCGAATTGTATCTGATGCACGATGTTTTCGATCCGCGACTGCAAAAATTCATCGTTTGCCGTGTCCCATGTTTTTTCCAAATGGGGAACGGCTTCGAGTTTTAATTTTAACAATGCTTTTTCAATTTCACGGAAAATCTCTTCGTTGGGATCATCCAAAAGCCTTATCAGCGAATTTATTTTTGTGATGTCCATGCTTTTTGCGATTGGTTCACTTTGTGAGTTGCACCAAAACCGTTTCGATCAGTTTCTCAATAACGGGTTTGTAATCTTTGCTGTATTGGCCTTTTAGCCTATTGGCAATAATGGCACATACGGTCAATGCTTCGTGCCCAAGCAATGCTGATAATCCATAGATGGCGGAGCATTCCATCTCGTAATTGGTTACTTTTTGCCCGTTTAGCTCAAAATTTTCAATTTTCTGATTAATATGCTGATCCTGTAAATTCAACCGAATCACCCTGCCTTGCGGGCCATAGAAGCCAGGTGCCGATATTGTGATGCCCATTTCCATCGCGTCGGTTTTTATTCGCGACAACAAACTTCGGCTGGCATTAACGACGTAAGGGGTGCTCAAACGGGGATTCCAATCGAGGTAATTCATGAATTCGGTTTCAAACAAAGGATCTGTCACGTCTATCGCACCTTTATAAAAATTGAGCATTCCGTCAAATCCAATGGCTTTGGCGCTTATCAACCAACTGTCCACTGGAATATCAGCCTGAAGGGCACCTGAAGTTCCAATTCGTATCAAATTGAGTGTACGCTTTTTCTCTTTGACGGTGCGAGTGGTAAAGTCCACGTTTGCCAATGCATCCAATTCATTGACCACAATGTCAATATTGTCGGTGCCTATACCTGTGGATATGACGGTTATTCTTTTCCCATTGAAAGTGCCGGTACACGATACAAACTCCCTGTTTTGCTTACTGAGCTCAATGTGATCAAAATATCCTGCGATGGTTTCTACACGTCCAGGATCTCCCACAAGGATGATATCGTTTGCAATTTCGTCGGGTTTAAGGTGTAAATGGAATATTGACCCGTCTTTATTGATTATTAGCTCTGATTCTTCAATTCTTTCAATCATTTTGGGTTTTGTTTGTTGAAATCGATATTAGTCTAATTCGATTTGCGTTGTTTATTATTAAATCAATTTACGAAATAATTTCAAATCCAAGAAAGGATAATTCTTGGGATACCGGTTTTCTTTTAAAAATAGGGATGAGCCAAGGATGTTGAATCAATTTCGGTTCGAATTTATAATTTTGAGGAAAAATTATAAAAATGATACAGCGCAAACAATCACTTTTTTTATTAATGGCTGCGATTTCCACGGCATGGCTTACCATTGGAAGCATGGCTGAATATGTAAACGCCGAAATGTCATATGTATTGAAGTATTTGGGAATTTATCCGGTAACTGCCACGGTGCCCGTGTTGGGGACATATCCGTTGGCTATTTCAATTATTGCCAGTACTTTATTGTCGGTAACGACAATTTTTTTGTTTAAAAAACGGCAATTTCAGATTCGGTTGTGTGGCGTTAATCTGGCATTAATTGCTGGCATTATCGTTTTTATATTTTATTTTGGGCGTGTTGGCCATAAAAGCCTTAATGCGATGGTTGTTTACAATTGGAGTTCTGTATTGCCGTTTATGGCTTTGGTCATGATTGTTTTGGCCATGATTTCCATATCAAAAGATGAGGCATTGGTCAGGTCGATCAATCGGCTCCGATAACAGACAATAAAAAGATACATTAACATAAAAGCCTTGGCAATTTCTCCAAGGCTTTATTCGATTTCCGAGATTCATTTTTCACGAAAGCTTCTTCTTATTGCGATAAGCCTCCAAATTCAGCGCTTGAGTATTCCGGCGCATCGATTTCATTTTCTCTGTTTATTCCGGTCTCTGAGCTTTCCATTTGGGTCGATTTTATATAGTCAACAATCTCTTGAAGCCCAAGCGTGAACTTATCAAAATCTTCTTGGTACAGGAATACTTTATGTTTCTCATAAAAAAATTTGCCGTCTCTCTCCATACGTTTCTTACTTTCCGTAATAGTCAAATAATATTCGTCACGGCGGGTGGCTCTCACATCAAAAAAATAAGTGCGTTTTCCGGCTCTTACTGCTTTTGAGAAAATTTCTTCTTTCTCAAACCGATCATCTCTTTCGTAGCTTTCCATCTTTTAAATAGGGTTTATGTTTTCTAAAGACAACATTCAAAAATGGTTAATTTTTTCTAAAAATCCAATTTTAAACTACATTTTTTATATAAATGCAAAACTATGATAATTATTACCCAAACATGGTTGGCAGTATTCCAAATTATCGATGAACCCTAATAAATTTGAGGTGTAAATTACGTTCATCTGTTGCTTTTTTGGTATTTCCATTGGTGGGCTAAAAAAAAAATGTAGTTTTGCAGGCAGTAAAAAAGTTCTTTAAAAAATGCTAAGCAGACGACTTCTAAGGGTAAAGGTGATGCAAATGGTTTATGCCTACTACAAAATGGGTGATACAAGTTTGCAAAAAGTGGAAAAAGAGTTATTCCATAGCATTTCAAAATCCTCTGAGCTATATCATCTATACCTTCTTCTTTTGTTGGAGTTGAGAATACAGGAAGAAAAAGGATCGAACTGGGGCTCAACAAAAGAGTACCCACTTACGAAGATCTCCATCCCAACAAACGCTTTGTGGACAACAAACTGCTCAACAAGCTGGCCGATAACAAGGCGTTGTTAAAATATATTGAACTTACGGGTATTTCTTGGGGCAACTACCCCGAATTGGTGAAGAAGTTATTAGGTATTGTGCGGGAGTCCCAAGTCTATAAAGATTATATGACCACCGAATCGACCGACTTCGAAACCGACAAAAAATTTATTGTAAAGTTGGTCGAAAAGATTCTTGCTCCTTTGGATATGCTATATGTACATTTTGAGGAGCAGAGTATTTATTGGAACGATGAAGCGGAATTTATTGTCAGCATGGCCATAAAGACCGTAAAAGAACTTAAAGACGAAAACGGAGAAAACCAGGGCTTATTGCCTGAATTTAAAGATGAAGAGGATCGGGATTTTGTGAAAACGTTGTTTCGTAAAAGTATTCTCAACGAGACGGAATACCGTGCATTAATCGAACAACATACCAAAAATTGGGATGTCGAGAGAGTTGCCTTTTTAGATATTGTATTGATGCAAATTGCACTGGCTGAGATCAACGAGTTTGTGAATATTCCCGTTAAGGTAACCTTGAACGAATATATCGAATTGGCCAAGCATTATTCAACTTCCAAAAGTGGGGTGTTCATTAACGGAATTTTGGATAAAGCCGTAGAGTCGCTAAAAGGAGGTAATAAGATCATTAAGATGGATCGCGGCCTTGCAGGGGAAATCTGATTCATTATTCTTTTTAGTTTTGCCAATGAGCTTTAAAATGCTGTTTATTGCCATCTTTTGCCTATCGGTTACGTTTGTTGCATGCCACGTAACGCCTAATGCAAGTCGGCAAATACTTTCTGATTGCGAATCCGTTGTAACGTTTGATACCCTTTTTTTAAATTTGGGCACGTTAAAACAGGGAGAAGAGGTTGGAAAAGCCGTTTGGGTGAAAAATGTTGGCGATTGCCCTTGGGTGGTTGAACATTTGGAGACCGCTTGCGGTTGCATCACGGTGCAATATGGTCGTAATCCGTTGCCTCCAAAAGATTCGATGCAGATGCAGATTTTATTTAATTCGCAAGGATTTAATGGGCAGCAAATTAAAATGGTCACTATCTTTGATAATTCTTCTAAAAAACAACATGACTTGATAGTCGTCGCTAATATAGAAGAGTAAACGATAATTTGATAAATAATATGTTTTAATAATTCAAGAACCATGAAACATTTTCTTTTCCAGTTGCTTCAGGCACCAGCTCAAACTGCACCAAATTCTTATATGCAGTTCTTACCGTTTGTGTTGATTATTGTGGTGTTTTACTTTTTTATGATCAGGCCACAAATGAAACGCCAAAAAGAATTGCGTAAATTTCGTGAAAGTTTGAAAAAAGGTGACAAAATAGTGACCACAGGTGGAATTTACGGGACGGTTGCCGAAATAAAGGAGGATAGCATTATCATTGAGATTGCCGATAACGTAAAAGTCAAAATGGATAAATCGGCTGTAATAATGGATATGACCGATGCGGCTAGGCGCTAGGCGTTTATTGGAAACATTGGAAGGGTCAATCGTTGGGTTGACCCTTTTTTGTACTATCTTGCATCGATTTATTAACGGCAATGTCAATGTTTGCAAAATCTTTTGGCATTTTAAAAAAATGGTATTCAGCCATTGGACTTTATTTATGGAAGGACAAAAAGCTGGTCCTGTTCATTTTCTTTCTTTTGATATCAATGGGTTTTTGGTTTTTGAATGCATTGCGCAAAACATACACGACCCAAATAAATTACGATCTTGAGTATTTCAATCTTCCCGGTAACGAGCTTATTGCGGCCAATGTCCCTAAATCAGTTACATTGAAAGTTCGTGGTACTGGATTTACGTTGCTTAGGTACAATTTGGGACGTACTTTTTACCCAATGCCCTTGAACGTGGGGAGAATGAACAAAATTTCGGATGGTTCCAGGCGTGGGGCGTATATCAATTCGAAGGAATTGTTGTTGATCTTTGCGTCTCAATTATCGAACGATTTAGATCTGATAGAGGTCAAGCCCGACACGATTTTTGTTGAGTATTTGAGAAAGAATACGTTGAAGGTTCCTTTGAAGTTTAATGGTCGTACTTCTTTTAAACAGCCGAGTTACCAATCGGGCGCCATTGTGCTTTTCCCAGATTCGGTTACAGTCTCAGGGCCCCGGAGCATTGTGGATACCATAAAATCAATTTCATCCAAATTCACAGAGTTCAATGATGTTAGCGATACAATCCGGCAAATGGTCGACTTGGAAATTCCCAATGAGATAGAAACCAACTTTGATAAAGTTAAAATATTGGTTCCTTCCGAGGCCTTTACCGAATCAGCTGTGGATGTTCCATTAATGGTCAAGGGATCTCCTCTTGGCACGACCGTTAAAACATTCCCTGCCGAAATAAAGGTTTCATTTCGGGTGGCTTTGAGCCGATTTGAAAAAATAGGGAGCGATCAGTTTTTTGCAGTGGTTGATTTGAATGAAATTGACCCACAAACCCAAACAAAGTTGAAAGTGAAGCTAGAGAAAGTACCTGATTATATTTATTCGGTCGATTACAATCCATTGTTCGTTGCGTACTTAATTGAAAAACAAAGTTTTTCTCCTAAATGAAAATCATTGGAGTTACCGGAGGCATCGGAAGCGGAAAAACGACTATTTGTAAGTTGTTTGAAATATTTGGCATACCAGTATATTATACAGATGAAAGTGCGCGCCATCTAACTGATTTCGATCCAGTGATGCGCCGATCGATCTCTCAGCTATTTGGGGATAATATATATGAGAAGGGCGTGTTGAATCGGAAAAAGCTGGGAGGGATGGTTTTCGATGACCCCATTCTTTTGGCAAAATTGAATCAGATTGTTCACCCGGTCGTGGCATCCCATTTTCAAAAATGGCTTGGCGAACGACAGCACTTTCCGGTCGTAGCCAAAGAATCGGCCATATTGTTCGAAAGCGGAGCTTTTAAAAGTGTCGACTATCTGGTAACGGTTACAGCTCCCATTGCGTTAAGAATTGAAAGAGTAATGAGGCGTGATGGCCTATCGGAAAAACAAATCCTTAGTCGGATGGCCAATCAGTGGCCGGAAGAGAAAAAAATAGGGATGTCCCATGTTGTGATTCATGCAGATGAATTCCATTTGGTAATTCCCCAGGTAATTAATACAATAAAAAAGATCAGAAAAAATGGGTTTTAAAGGTTCATTGCTTGGAGCAACAGTTGGTTGGTGGATGGGGGGACCAGTAGGTGCTATTGTTGGTTTAGTTGTTGGCCATGTGGCCGAAGAATCGTCGTCTGTTACAAAAATGCTGTCAGAAGAGGATAACTCTCGTCAGGCAAGGGGAGGGTTTATCGCATCAATGCTGATTCTTATGGCTGCTGTAATGAAAGCCGATGGAAAGGTGGTGCATGCCGAATTGGAGTATGTGAAAGCTTATTTGATCCGAAACCTTGGCCAACAAAAAACTGCTGAAGCTTTGATCATGCTAAGGGACATCTTAAAACAGCAAATCCCGTTACAGGATGTATGTTTGCAAATTCGCATTAACTTGGACTATTCGTCGCGTTTGGAGCTTGTCCATTTCCTAATCGGACTGGCCACTTCCGATGGACGATTAGACGCCGCAGAATTAAGCGTGATTCGCCAGATAGCTTTAAATCTGGGGATCTCGGAAAGCGATATCGGATCTCTTGGAAGCATGTACAAGGATGACCTCGAATCTGCTTATAAAGTACTCGAGGTTGATTCTGCAGCTTCCGACGAAGACATTAAAAAAGCATACAGACAGATGGCCGTGAGATTCCACCCCGATAAAGTAGAACATCTGGGAGAAGAGTTCAAGAAATCTGCTAATGAAAAATTCCAAAGAGTGAACGAAGCTTATGAAAAAATAAAAAAAGAGCGGAATTTTAAATAAGGTGGTTAGGCAGAGATGACTCGTAATTCATGTTTTGGGATTTGTTCCAATATCTTATTTTTGCAGCTCTAATAACGAAATTATCATGTTAAAGGAAATTTTATCAATCAGCGGACAGGGAGGCTTGTTTAAAGTTATTTCCCAAGGAAAGAATTCTCTAATTGTGGAATCATTGATCGATGGCAAGCGTATGCCCGCACATGCATCTTCTAGAATTAGTGCCCTTGAGGATATTTCTATTTATACGGAAGAAGGGGATATTAAATTATCGGAAGTACTAAAGCGAATCAACGATAAAGAAAATGGTGGTCCGGCTATTGACCCTAAATCAAGCAATGATCAACTGAAAGCATATTTTGCACAAGTGTTACCTGAGTACGATAAAGAAAGGGTATATGTATCGGACATCAAAAAAGTAATCAACTGGTACAATATCCTTCAAACAAGATCTATGCTAGATTTTGCTTCGAGTAGCGAAAAAATAGTCGAATAATCTCTATTTTTACTTTTTGCAAAAGAAAAAATTATAACTTTAATGTCCTCATTTAGCGTAGTCTTTAGATTTTGTCAAAAAAATCATTGAAAAAATGAGGAAATAATTTGGAGATACGGTAAAAAAGGGTTTATCTTTGCACCCGCTTTCGACGGATAGCGCCCGGCATCCGGCCGGGGCCGCAGGGGGGGACGTTCCGGTTGGACGCGTCCCGGTTCCGGCGGCCGCGCCGGGGAAAGGGCCGGCGCCGTGGGCAAGATCTTTGAAAACATTGGGAAGTACCTAAAAAACGGGGCGGGCGCATGCCCGCCCGGAAATTTTGGCGAGGAAAGAGCCGGGCCCCGTGACGGAAGGCCCACAGGAGAATCAAGAACTAAAAGACAACGGAGAGTTTGATCCTGGCTCAGGATGAACGCTAGCGACAGGCCTAACACATGCAAGTCGAGGGCGACCGGCTTCGGCCGGCCGACCGGCGCACGGGTGAGTAACGCGTATGCAACCTGCCCATGACAGGGGGATAGCTCCCGGAAACGGGGATTAACACCGCATGACACGGCGGGGCCGCCTGGCCCCACCGTCAAACGTCCGCGGGTCATGGATGGGCATGCGTGGCATTAGGTAGTTGGCGGGGTAACGGCCCACCAAGCCCACGATGCCTAGGGGTTCTGAGAGGAAGGCCCCCCACACTGGTACTGAGACACGGACCAGACTCCTACGGGAGGCAGCAGTGAGGAATATTGGTCAATGGGCGCAAGCCTGAACCAGCCATGTCGCGTGCGGGACGACGGCCCTACGGGTTGTAAACCGCTTTTGCACGGGAAGAAAAAAGGCCACGCGTGGCCCCTTGCCGGTACCGTGCGAATAAGGATCGGCTAACTCCGTGCCAGCAGCCGCGGTAATACGGAGGATCCGAGCGTTATCCGGATTTATTGGGTTTAAAGGGTGCGTAGGCGGGGGATTAAGTCAGCGGTGAAAGTTTGGCGCTCAACGTTAAAATTGCCGTTGATACTGGTTCCCTTGGGTTCGGTCGAGGCAGGCGGAACGTGGCGTGTAGCGGTGAAATGCTTAGATATGCCACAGAACACCGATTGCGAAGGCAGCTTGCTAGAGCGATACCGACGCTGATGCACGAAAGCGCGGGGATCGAACAGGATTAGATACCCTGGTAGTCCGCGCCGTAAACGATGGCCACTCGCCGTTTGCGATACACCGCAAGCGGCCAAGGGAAACCGATAAGTGGCCCACCTGGGGAGTACGGCGGCAACGCTGAAACTCAAAGGAATTGACGGGGGCCCGCACAAGCGGAGGAACATGTGGTTTAATTCGATGATACGCGAGGAACCTTACCCGGGCTTAAATGGGGGCCGACAGGCCGGGAAACCGGCCCTTCCACGGACGTCCCCCAAGGTGCTGCATGGTTGTCGTCAGCTCGTGCCGTGAGGTGTCGGGTTAAGTCCCATAACGAGCGCAACCCACGCCGTTAGTTGCCATCGGGTCGAGCCGGGCACTCTAACGGGACTGCCGGTGTAAACCGCGAGGAAGGTGTGGACGACGTCAAATCAGCACGGCCCTTACGCCCGGGGCGACACACGTGTTACAATGGCCGGTACAGAGGGCCGCCACCCCGCGAGGGGGCGCGAATCTCCAAAGCCGGTCCCAGTTCGGATCGGGGTCTGCAACCCGACCCCGTGAAGCTGGATTCGCTAGTAATCGCGCATCAGCCATGGCGCGGTGAATACGTTCCCGGGCCTTGTACACACCGCCCGTCAAACCATGGGAGCCCGGGGGACCTGAAGCCCGCGACCGCAAGGGGCGGCCTAGGGTAAACCGGGTGACTGGGGTTAAGTCGTAACAAGGTAGCCGTACCGGAAGGTGCGGCTGGAACACCTCCTTTCTGGAGAGGCCCTCCGGTGGTGCGGTCGCCCGCACCGGAACAACGGAAAGCACGGCGCTTTCCCGCCAAAGGTACCGACCAAAGACATACGACGGGGATATCCCCGACGGCAGGCCCGGCAGGGTCGGCTGCACAGTCCCGTAGCTCAGTTGGTTAGAGCACTACACTGATAATGTAGGGGCCGGCAGTTCAAATCTGCCCGGGACTACCCGAGCACAAGGCGCCCCCCCCGTTTGGGAGGGCGGCGCGCAAGTCCGCAAGGACGGAACGCTCATTGACATGATGGCAGACCAAAACAAAAGGCCCGCGAGGGCGGGGCCGCAAATGCGGCCCGACGAAGGAAGCACACAAGGGCGCATGGGGGATGCCTAGGCTCTCGGAGGCGACGAAGGACGCGGTAAGCTGCGAAAAGGCACGGGGAGGCGCAAACGGCCGTTGATCCGGGCATGTCCGAATGGGGCAACCCACCGTGCTGAAGGCACGGTATCCCGCAAGGGAGGCAAACCCGCCGAACTGAAACATCTAAGTAAGCGGAGGAAAAGAAAGAAACATCGATCCCCCCAGTAGTGGCGAGCGAAAAGGGGAAGGCCCAAACCCGGGGCGTTTAGGCGCCCCGGGGGTTGTAGGGCGGCGCCAAGGCCGCGGCGGTCGGAGCGGAACGCGCTGGAAAGCGCGGCCGCAGAGGGTGATAGCCCCTTACGCGAACGACCGTCCGCGGGCAGCCGTACCCTGAGTAGGGCGGGGCACGAGAAACCCTGTCCGAACCCGCGGGGACCATCCCGCAAGGCTAAATACTCCCGAGAGACCGATAGAGGACCAGTACCGTGAGGGAAAGGTGAAAAGCACCGCGGACAGCGGAGTGAAACAGTACCTGAAACCATGCGCCTACAAGCGGTCGGAGCCCCTTTTGGGGTGACGGCGTGCCTTTTGCATAATGAGCCTACGAGTTTCCCCTCGCCGGCCAGGTTAAGCCCCCCAGGGGCGGAGCCGAAGCGAAAGCGAGTCCTAACAGGGCGCGCAGTCGGCGGGGGAAGACGCGAAACCTTGTGATCTACCCATGGCCAGGCTGAAGTCCCGGTAACACGGGATGGAGGGCCGAACCGGTAAACGTTGAAAAGTTTTCGGATGAGCCGTGGGTAGGGGTGAAAGGCCAATCAAACTGGGAAATAGCTCGTACTCCCCGAAATGCATTTAGGTGCAGCCTCGCGGGAGTTTCGCAGAGGTAGAGCTACCGATAGGACGCGAGGGCTTCACCGCCTATCAAATCCTGACGAACTCCGAATGCTGCGAAACGCTCCGCGGGAGTGAGGGCGCGGGTGCTAAGGTCCGCGCCCGAGAGGGAAAGAACCCAGACCACCGTCTAAGGCCCCCAAATACGCGCTAAGTTGGCCAAACGCGGTCCGGCTGCAGCGACAGCTAGGATGTTGGCTTGGAAGCAGCCATTCATTTAAAGAGTGCGTAACAGCTCACTAGTCGAGCGGCCGGGCATGGATAATGATCGGGCATAAGCGCGTTGCCGAAGGCGTGGATTGTGCCCACGGGCACACTGGTAGGGGAGCATTCCGCCGGCGCCGAAGCCGTGCCGCGAGGCATTGTGGAGCGGGCGGAAAAGCAAATGTAGGCATGAGTAACGATAATGGGGGCGGGAAACCCCCACGCCGAAAGACTCAGGTTTCCTGATCAACGCTAATCGGATCAGGGTAAGCCGGGACCTAAGGATAAGCCGAGCGGCGATTCCGATGGAAAGCGGGCCAAGATTCCCGCGCCCGCGCGGCGATGAAAGCGACGGTGCGGCCAGGTTGCTGGGGGCTGACGGAATAGCCCGCTGAGCCTACCCCCCGGGGGAAGCGAAGCAACGCAGCCGCATCCAAGAAAAGCGAGCCGTGCGGCCCGTACCGCAAACGGACACACGTAGTTGGGTTGAGCATACTGAGGCGCTCGAGTGACCCACGGCCAAGGAACTCGGCAAATTGACCCTGTAACTTCGGGAGAAAGGGTCCCCGCTGCAAGGCGGGGCGCAGAGAAATGGCCCAGGCGACTGTTTACCAAAAACACATGGCTATGCCAAATCGCAAGATGACGTATATGGCCTGACACCTGCCCGGTGCCGGAAGGTTAAGAGGAGGCGTCACGCAAGGAAGCGCCGAATCGAAGCCCCGGTAAACGGCGGCCGTAACTATAACGGTCCTAAGGTAGCGAAATTCCTTGTCGGGTAAGTTCCGACCTGCACGAATGGTGTAACGATCTGGGCACTGTCTCGGCCGTGAGCTCGGTGAAATTGTAGTAGCGGTGAAGATGCCGCTTACCCGCAACGGGACGGAAAGACCCCGTGAACCTTTACTGCAGCTTAACGTTGTTTTTGGGCAAGCGATGTGTAGGATAGGCCGGAGGCTATGAATGGGTGCCGCCAGGTACCTTGGAGCCGCCGTTGAAATACGGCCCTTTGCTTGTCTGGGACCTAACCCCCTTCGGGGGGGACACCGTTTGGCGGGTAGTTTGACTGGGGTGGTCGCCTCCAAAAGAGTAACGGAGGCTTCCCAAGGTCCCCTCACGACGATCGGTAACCGTCGGGAGAGTGCAATGGCACAAGGGGGCTCGACTGTGAGGGAGACAACCCGAGCAGGTGCGAAAGCAGGGCATAGTGATCCGGTGGTTTCCGTATGGAAGGGCCATCGCTCAAAGGATAAAAGGTACTCCGGGGATAACAGGCTGATCGCCGCCAAGAGCTCATATCGACGCGGCGGTTTGGCACCTCGATGTCGGCTCGTCACATCCTGGGGCTGGAGAAGGTCCCAAGGGTTGGGCTGTTCGCCCATTAAAGTGGCACGCGAGCTGGGTTCAGAACGTCGTGAGACAGTTCGGTCCCTATCTGTTGCGGGCGTTGGAGGCTTGAGGGGGCCTGTCGTTAGTACGAGAGGACCGCGATGGACGCGCCGCTGGTGTACCGGTTGTCCCGCCAGGGGCACCGCCGGGTAGCTAAGCGCGGAAGGGATAAGCGCTGAAAGCATCTAAGCGCGAAGCCCGCCCCGAGATGAGGCCTCCTTATAGGGGCGTCGCAGACGACGACGTCGATAGGCCGCAGGTGTAAGGGCAGCGATGCCGCAGCCGAGCGGTACTAATTACCCGAAGCTTCCGCGTGCACCGCGCGCGGCCGGTTGTTTTGGTCTTGCCGTGAATGTCAAGGATAACACGGGCCTTGGGCGCGCAGGCGCGCCCGGGGCCCCCGACACCAAGGCGGCCACAGCGCAGGGGCCCCACCTCTTCCCATCCCGAACAGAGAAGTTAAGCCCTGCCGCGCCGATGGTACTGCGTACAGCGGGAGAGTAGGTCGCCGCCGTTCTTCGGGCCCCCCGGACGTTGCCGTCCGGGGGGCCTTTTTTTTGCCCCCCGGACGGAAAACACCAATCGTCAACCTTGGGGGCGTGCCGGGCCCGTCCTGCCGACGGAGCGGACCTTGTCCCCCGAAAGGGCCCGTTCCCCCTCCCACCTGTAGGCCGACAGCGGGCCCCCGCCGGCCACGCACGTGTCGACGCAGCACACGTTCCCCGATGCCACTGATTGTCCTGTTTCTGTACAATAGTGTCCAATAAAGACTGGGGGCTCGTTCGGTCCATAAACTTCATACTCCGAAACCAAGTGGAGGGGAACTTGGTCGTTTGGTAGTGTTAATTTTGTCTCGAAACTTAATTCCTCAAATGTTTTATTGTTGGGTGTTTGCCACCATTTTACCCGATAGCACACTCTCCGTATCCCAAGATTGTCTTTGATCACTAGATTGTGGGGAAAACAGAATTCCACTCCTTTAATGGTTTGCATGAATGCTTTGCTGATGGCTGTTCCTCCTCTAAATACTTCCCGGAGAAATTTTCTTTTGAGTTTTGTTTCGGGCATAGCGCCGTTCAATAATTCAATATGGCTATTGCTCCAGTATGCGTGTACGACTCTGACGTATTTAAAGTCGTAATATAGAGGAAGTTTTCTTAACCACTTTATGTCATTTTCCAATTCATGTATATTGGGATACTCTCCTTTTATTTTATCGAGCATTTTTTTGTTTGCTGGCCCAGGGATTCGGATCGGAAGACCATTTTGTCGTTTTGTGAAATAGCAAATGGCATTTATTTCGTGGTTACCTAGAATGGCATAGGCCGATTTATTTTCAACCATTGAACGTACTATTTTCAATACTTTTCGCGATTCTGGACCTCTACTGATGAAGTCACCGACAAACACAGCTTTGTAGTTACTATGATACCATACATTGTTTTTTAATTGATAGCCTAATTGACTTAAAAGCATTTCAAGCTCGTTTGCATGACCATGTACATCACCGATAAAATCGAAAAATTGTAACTTGCGATTTGCGTGTAGCTTTCCGTCGATCCGTTGAATTATATCTGTTATTTTTGAGGCCATGTTCCTAATGTAGTGAAAAAAATTAAATTACGAAGACTTTTAGAGGTATGGCTGTTTCTAAAATTCATTACATTGGAATTACTTGTGAATTTTTTTTTTACAAGCAATTTGTAAATATTATAGACATGAAGAATATTAATTGGGGAATTATAGGATGCGGTGATGTCACAGAACTGAAAAGCGGACCTGCTTTTAACAAGATTGAAGGAAGTTGTTTGAAAGCAGTTATGCGGCGGAATGCAGAGAAGGCAAAAGATTATGCCTTAAGGCATCAAGTTCCATTATGGTTTAGCAATGCTGACGAACTGATAATTCATCCGGAAGTAAATGCAATTTATGTGGCGACACCACCAGATAGCCATGCTGAATATGCCATAAAAGCAATGAGGGCGGGCAAACCAGTCTATGTTGAAAAGCCAATGGGAGCGAACCTGGAACAATGCTTACGTATGCTAGAGGTGTCCAAAAGCACCGATATTCCTCTTTTTGTGGCTTATTACAGGAGGACTCTGCCAGGCTATTTGAAGGTGAAGGAATTGATCGATAATGGGGTGATAGGAAAACCAATTGCAGTCAAGATCGAACTTATTCGACCGGTATTGGATTCGGAACGCCAAGGAGGAAATGGTTGGTGGAGGGTTGATCCTAAGTTAAGCGGAGGTGGTATTTTTGTGGACTTGGCATCGCACCAATTCGATTTTCTTGATTTTTTGTTTGGACCAATAAAACAAAGCCACGGTTTTTGCCGGAATGTGGGAGGGATGTACTCTGCGGAAGACACAGTAGTTGCCACGTTTGAACATGATAATGGAGTCATAGGGGCGGGTAGTTGGTGTTTTGTATCCAATCCTGTGTCTCAGCGTGATGTGATGGAAATCCACGGAACAGAAGGGCGCATTGTATTTACAGGTTTCGGTCATTCGCCTATTCAGTTACACACTGCATCGGGATTTGTGGAGTTTCCGTATATTAATCCTGAGAACATCCAATACAATTTAATAAAGCAGGTGGTCGAAACTCTTCAAGGAAGAGGAGCCTGTGTGAGTACGGGAAATTCTGCCATCCGGACGAATATGGTGATTGCAAATATTTTGTCCGATTTTTATAAATGATTACAGGTAGTTATGATAGATATTTATAAAACAGTAGATGCAATCAGTGAAGGAGGATATAAGGAAAAAGGAAGTAAGTTCCTGTCGTACGCTCATCCTGTAAACAATGAAGAATCGATAAAGAATGTTGTGGAGGGGCATAAGAAAAGATATTTCGATGCACGTCATCATTGTTATGCATGGCAGTTGGGGATTGATGATATACATTATCGGGCCAACGATGACGGGGAACCATCGGGTACCGCCGGAAAGCCTATATATGGTCAGATAAAATCATTTGGACTAACCAATGTGCTTATTGTGGTTATTCGTTACTTTGGCGGAGTGAAATTGGGAACCAGCGGATTGATCAATGCATATAAACTGGCTACAATTGATTGTATCCAGAATGCAACCATTATTGAAAAAACGATTGATGAATATTATCGTGTGGAATTTGGCTATGCGATGATGAATGATGTAATGAAATTGGTTAAAGAAGAGAATCTTTCTACACAAAATCAATTTTTTGGATTAAGCTGCACATTGGATTTCTATGTTCGTCGATCCCGGATAAAAGGTATTCTGGACAAGTTAAAAAAAGTTGAGGGAATAGAATTGACCCATTTACAGACCGTTTAGCGGTGATGAAAAAACATAAATATGGTTTTGCCTTTTTCTATATTAACGTCGAAGTTTGCCATATCACTACTTTGCCCTACCGCATTAAGTTGTATGGTGTGCTTACCGTGAGGTAGTGGTATTCTGGCGTAAGAGATACTGAAGGGGAGTGTTTGCCAGTTACGTGTATCTGCTTTCTCGGTTGCGGCATTGATAATTGAAACCAGAGTACCCAGATTCTCGTTTTGCTTATTGGCCAATGCTTCCAATGCTTTTTTGGTTGCTAATCGGGTAATTCCACTGCCTATTTCCCGTAACATTCTGTCATTGAGACATTGACGAGCTATGAGGTCAATTGGTTGTGCCAATTCCAGAGGGTATTGTTTTTGCTCTACCGTAATCGTTGCATTTGTAAAATAGGGAGAACGTGATACATATTTGGGAAATGCGACCCTTAGGAATGAGATATTTTTGAATGCGGCTTGTTCGCTTGATGTTTTATTGCCGATATAAATCGGAAAGGTCATCCCCAGATCACTATCGGCAAGATTGACAAAACCGTTGTTATACCCGTTATTAAAAAAATTCAAGCTCCATTCGGCTTTTACGGGGCCGAACCCATTCATCCAAAAGAAAGTTACATTACCGCTATCTTCATCTTCGGGAACGAATTGGGTGTTGAATTTATTTTCGTAAAACGTCAATTCTTCTTTAAAACCGGTAAGGTATGCGCTTCGCATCAATGATTGCTTCAGCTCGAAAGGTATTTGTATATGGAACAATGGCAAATAAACCGATTCATAGGCCTCAAGTGCATTTCGATATGCGATGAACGCATTGTTGTAATCACCAGAGGTTTCATAAATCATCCCTATTAAATTAAGAGCAAATGCATCGATTGAATATTTGTTCTTATTTGCTTTGTACTTGTCGTTAATGGATTGAAGTTGAAGGTTTACGCGCCTACACTCGACTAAAGCTCCTTCATAATCGTTTAAAAAAAGGTGGTTCAACGCCATGTAAAAGTGGATCATGACGCATTCAAAATCTTCGGGGCGGTACGGTTTTACCATTGGATTTGAAACGAGCGTCAATGCCTGCAATCCAATACTTCGGGTATAATCTTCGATATAATAATCGGCATCCCTAAAATATTGGTTGCTAATGGCATAATTTCCTAACATGAAAGCAGATACGCCACGGTTAAAGTAATAAATTACACGGTTGTTACCTTGTGCTTCTTTGGAGGCTTTGTCCATAAGCTTTTCTGCCCCCTCATAATCACCATTAATGAAAAAATCGTTAAGTCGTTGTTTTTTTTGGTGGTATGTGGCACATCCCAGAGCGAATGCAACAAACAAACAGCATAATACGACACGAAACAAGCTGGCCATAAGAGAGGATTTTTCACAATGGCTACTTGGTAATGTACTTTTTAAGTTTTTTATCGCCCATCCAAACTTTCTCGTTGGTTTCGAGATTGCTGAGTTCTAAATTTACCTGATAGTAGGTCACCTTTTCACGGTTATATTGATCGACGATGGATGAAATATCACCGTTAAGCATGTAGTCGGCACCAAGTTCCAAACCCCATTTTTTTGCCGTTTCCATTGAGGCAAATTCTTGCTGTGCTGCCCTTTCTTTGCGTAGCTCTTCACGCTTATCACCGGCTTGTACCAAGCGTACCTTTCCGCTGTTAACCAACGCTTTTTCGATGTCTTTGATGAATGTTTCAGAGCTAATATGTTCGTGCGATTTATTATAAATAAGCCCTACCACTACAACAGGGCGCGTGTTGGATACCTTCATGTGGTTGTCGATCCATGCAGATGAAAGAATCTGGGAAGTCAGTTCTTCTGCGACCAACCTCGAATCGGTATCGTTCCACCGGCCACTTAAATCAATTTGTTCGTTAGGAGAGACCCTTTCGACTTTATGGGTCATGCAAGATGCTAAAAACATTGATATTAAAACAGTAAGAGATAATGCTTTTTTCATGGTCATAAGTCTTAATAATTTTGAACTTAATGAATAAAACATCGCAATAATTGTTCCATTAATTACGCGGAAAGAGGTTAAACCGACAAATTGAACTCCTCAATTTTTTTCTCTTTAGCTGGCGAAATCATTTCCAGGTATTTCCAAAATGCTTCGATTTGCGATTTGATAGGCGTACCCAAAGGGATCTCGAGCATCATATCGAGATCTGTACCGGGGCTTGACGACCGGCCTACTTTGAACCTTGCGACCGAGAGGGTCTCAATGTAATTTATTGGAAAATAGTTATTGGAAGATAGGCTGATTAGTGCATCGAAGGGTTTTTTGATGAAGTCACCGACCAAACTGCTGGAACAACCGTTGTACCAGTTGAAATCCTTACGGCAGATGAAACTTTTTTGGTTATCGCTAATGTACTGCTCGTGGAGCACCTTTGTGTGCGAATAACCAATTAAGGATACCGATTTTCCCATTTTCCGTAGCTCTTTTTCGAAAGTCCTGATGTTTTGGAAATCATTCGAACATGGAGGCATCGAACACAATGCCAAATTGCTGCATTTTTTCGGTGCCTAAAAAATCTGTTTTTCGTTTAGGTCTGTTTCTAAACTTTTTATCCAACAGATAATTGCCTATTTTTTCTTTGAGGCTCATTGGCTTATTATGTTGTTTTCGAATAAATATTCATCGCAATCAGATCATTGACAAGAACTCGTCTTCGGAGATGATTTTAACACCCAGCTTCTCCGCCGTGGCAAGTTTGGCTGGCCCCATGTTTTCTCCTGCCACCAGATAATTTGTTTTGGCAGTTACGGAACTAAGGTTTTTACCTCCGTTTTGTTCAATGATAAGTTTAAGTTCATCGCGCGATTTACGTACAAAAGTACCACTAATCACAAACGATAGTCCATTTAAGGTCTGAGAGGTTGGAACTTCAGCTTCATGGTCCTCTGCAGCAAATTTCACCCCGTGTAGCTTAAGCTTGTCAATCAATTCAATGTTTTGGCTATTTTGAAAATGGGCTATCACGCTTTTGGCTATTTTTTCGCCAATTTCATCTACCTGGATCAATTCTTCGAAAGAAGCTTTCATCAAATTGTCGATTGATTTGAAATGTGACGCTAATTTCTTTGCCACCGTTTCACCCACAAATCTGATGCCCAAACTAAACAACACCCTGGAGAAAGGGATTTGGGTAGAATTTTTGATTTCTTGGACGATATTGGCTGCCGATTTCTCGCCTAGTCTCTCTAATCTTGATAATTGAGGCGGTATTAATGTGTACAAGTCGGACACATTTGAAATTAATCCGGCGTTGAAAAGCAGATCGACGGTTTCGGTTCCAAGACCTTCGATATCCATTGCTTTACGTGAGATAAAATGCTCAATCCGCCCTTTGATTTGGGGCGGACATTGAGTTTGGTTTGGGCAATAAAATGCTGCCTCACCAGTATCGCGCTCCAGTGTCGTACCGCATTCGGGACAGTCTCGGATAAATTGGACGGGTTGTGCCATTGGGTGACGTGAAGATTCGTCCACTCCAGTGATCTTTGGGATTATTTCGCCTCCTTTTTCCACATAAACGACATCGCCTAAATGAAGATCCAACGCGGCAATGATGTCTGCGTTGTGAAGTGAGGCACGTTTAACCGTAGTGCCTGCCAGAAGTACCGGCTCCAGGTTTGCCACTGGCGTCACGGCACCTGTACGCCCAACCTGGAAATCGACCGATAACAACGAGGTTTTGGCCTGTTCTGCTTTGAACTTGTATGAAATGGCCCAACGTGGTGTTTTGGATGTAAAGCCCAAACGGTCTTGCTGGCTTAAATCATCTACTTTCAATACGATTCCATCGATTTCAAATGGCAGGGTTTTTCTTTCTTTGTCCCAGTACCCGATAAAATCAAATATTTCTTCGATGGAGTTGCACAACTTGATGTGGGGCGCTACCTTAAATCCCCACTCTTTGGCTTTCATCAGGTTTTGATAATGTGATCGCGTAGGTAGTTGCTCTCCAGTAAGATAGTATAAGAAGCAATCGAGAGGTCGTTTGGCCGTCTGGGTACTGTTTTGCAGTTTTAACGATCCGGCCGCGGCATTGCGTGGATTGGCGAACGGGATTTCCCCGCTGGCCTCACGTTCTTTGTTAAAGGCTTCAAAACCAGCTTTAGGCATGAAAATTTCTCCGCGAATCTCGAACTCGGAAGGGAAATCGCCTTGCAGTTTCAAGGGGATGCTTTTGATGGTTTTGGCATTTTCGGTCACATCGTCGCCATGTGTTCCGTCGCCTCTGGTAACGGCATATTTGAGCAAACCGTTTTGGTAGCTGATACCAATGGCCGTTCCATCATATTTTAACTCGCAAATGATCGTAAAAGGTTCATTTAGCAGTTTGTGAACACGGTTATAAAAATCGACGATTTCGCTTTGGCTATAGGTATTTCCCAATGAAAGCATTGGGTATTTGTGCATTATTTGCTTGAATTCGATGTTGATATCACTTCCAACCCTTTGGGTTGGGCTATTTACGTCAGCATATTCTGGGTATGAAGCCTCCAAATCAAAAAGTTCGCGTAGCAACTTATCAAACTCATAATCTGATAATTCGGTTCTATTGAGGACATAATAAAGATGGTTGTGACGATTGAGTTCGTTCCTTAGATAGGTGATCCGCTCTTCAATTTGAGAGGTTTGGCTCATTTATTTCCGTGTTTTGCATCACAAAAATACGATTTTTCTCTCAAGCTGATTTTGTAATCCATGTTGGACGTTGGACCATTTTAACGAAGCTAAGCACAGACCTGTGAATAAACATTGTTCGTTCAAAAAAATAGCCGTGTTACGTAACCAAGGGCCTTTTGCCATGCAAATTTCAGTAAACGCTTAGGATCAAGGTGGTATTTAAGTTCATAAGTCGAAATTTCGATTTGCTTTTCCAATACCGATACCTCCAATTGTTTGCGTTCTATTTCAAATTCCAGGTCTTTAAACGATTTGATGGATTGATACTTTTCCATGGCACTATTTTTTGCGGCGTTGGGTGAAGAAGAGTTTTAGCACCGATTGGATAACCGGACGTTCGACGATCTGACGTCGTAGGGCATAGAACGCAATTGTCAGGACGATGAAAAGAAGCCCGGTGAGCAAGAAGCCCAAAGAGGTCGAGTCAAATAATTTGCCCAAAAAGAAGGCCAATGCAAACGATAAAAAGAAAAGTGCCAGAAGAAGAAAATAGAGCATAACCGATTTAGTGACTACGTTAGCCCAAAAATACGCTACGTTTTCGGCGGTTTCGAGTTTTAGCAATTCGATTCGTGCGTTCACATATTCGGTTAGATTTTCTTTCCATTGGTTAAAACTATCACCTAGTGAGTCTTGCATAACCGTAAATGTTGAATGGGTTTGATAATTTGAAGGGCTATGGCGGAAAACCACCATGGCCCTTCCAAATAATTAAAAATGCCGGGGGATCGGGTCTGTGCTCATGCATTAAAACTAAGCCGTTGGTTCGGATTCGAGAGTTTTCTTGTACTCAGCGACCAAACGTTCGATCCTTTTTTCCAAATCGGATACTTTGTGCTTGATTTCGTCCTTCAGTTCAATGCCCTTTTCTTTTGCTTTTTCCCTGATTTTAGCCAGTTCGTTTTCCAATTCGCCCATTTTTGCTTTTAGCTGGTCGCGGGTTTCTTTTCCGCTACGCGGGGCATAAAGAATTCCCAATGCTGCACCGATTGCAGCTCCGGCAAGCAAGCCGCCGAGAAATAAACCTGATTTATTCATGGCTCCTCCGATTTAAATGATTAGGAAATTGTTGCAAATTATTTCCCCCATTTGGGAAGTATTTATACAAATATAACATTAAGGCTAAACAATGTCCAGAAAAATATAAGTTGCTTTGTACGAAGGGGGCATTTATCAAGAAAGCGAGCTACATTAGATTTTCTAAAAGTAGTTAAAATTATGTGGCCGCGACAAATATCGGGGCTTGTACGGCTTGATTTTGCCTCAAAGTTGTAATTTTACCTATTGCATCGGCGGTTCGTAGACAAGGAGACGGACATGGCCTTTGAATTAAAAAATATTTACCGCAAAATACATGGAGACAACAATTTCGACCGAAGAAAAAACAGAAATTGCGCGGAAATATGCTGCTTTGCTAAGAAGCGGAAGAGATGTGGTTAAATACGATGACGTAAAAGCCATTCGAAAGGCCGTGGAACGGGCGGTAGCTGATCACGCGGCGTTACGTCGCCCTTCCGGGGAATTATCGATCGTTCATGCGCTGGATGTGGCCCGTATTGTAATAGACGAGATCGGCTTGGGCAAAACGTCTATTATTTGCGCTCTTTTGTATGATTTGGTACAAGCATCGAAAATCTCTGTAGAAGAAATCGGAAATATGTTCGGCCAACACGAGGCAATTGTAGTAGAAGGGTTGGCCAAGGTCGCAGAGTTGTATTCGAAAAACACATCGATCGAAACGGAGAACTTTCGTAAGTTGTTGCTCACGTTTGCCCAGGATATCCGAGTGGTGCTGATAATCATTGTCGACAGGTTACGAACCATGCGAAATCTGGACAAATACGATGAAGCCAACCAAAAGAAGATATCGGCCGAAGTGTCGTACCTGTACGCTCCAATGGCACATCGTCTGGGACTCTATTCCATCAAGTCGGAGATGGAGGATTTGGTGATGAAGTTCACTAACCGTGATATGTACAAAACCATTGCCAAAAAGCTTAATGAAACCAAACGGGCCCGTGACAAATATATTGCCGAATTTATTGCACCGCTGGAAAAGGAATTGAAAGAAGACGGATTGAAATTCGATATAAAAGGGCGTACCAAAACCATTCATTCCATATACAATAAAATAAAGAAACAGCATACCGAGTTTGAAAATGTGTACGATCTTTTTGCCATCCGCGTCATACTGGATAGTGAACCCAAGAACGAAAAAGCTGATTGTTGGAAAGTGTATTCCATCGTGACCGACAGGTATCAGCCCAATCCAAGCCGTATGAGGGATTGGATTTCCATCCCCAAGTCAAACGGGTACGAGAGCCTGCACACCACCGTATTGGGCCCCGAGGGGAAATGGGTTGAAGTACAGATTCGTACCCGACGCATGGATGAAGTGGCTGAAAAAGGTTTAGCTGCCCACTGGAAATACAAAGGGGTAAAAAGTGAGCGGGGACTTGACGAGTGGATGAACAATATCCGCGAGATATTGGAAAACCCAGAGGTGAACGCCGTTGACTTTATGGACGATTTCAAGCTTAACCTTTACGACGAAGAAGTGTTTGTGTTCACCCCAAAAGGGGAGTTGAAGCGATTGCCGAAAGGGTCGACGGTGCTTGATTTCGCTTTTGAGATACACACTAATGTGGGGAAAAAATGTGTGGGTGCCATCGTCAACCAGCGTAATGTACCCATTAAACATGTACTGAAGAACGGCGATTCGGTAGAGATCCTTACATCGCCCAACCAACAGCCCAAAACGGACTGGTTGAATATTGTAATGACATCGAAAGCCAAAGGAAAACTAAAGCAGGCTATCAAGGAGATACAATACAAAGAAGCAGAAATTGGGCGTGAAACCTTGGAACGCAGATTGAAAAATGCGAAGATGGAACTGACTGATGCAACCATGCACCAGGCGGTGAAGCATTTCAAGTCCAAAACGATACATGATTTTTTTAGGGACATTGCCATTCAGAAACTGGATGTGCTTGCTGTACGTGACTTTATCATTTCAATCGAAAAGAAAGAGCAGGAACAAGCTGAGGCCACAACCAAACAAAGTGCCGAAGAATTTTGTGCCAATTACCTCGTTGCCCGAAACGACCAACGGTGATATATTAATGATTGATAAGAACCTAACCAACGTGGAGTATAAACTGGCCAAATGCTGTAATCCAATCTTCGGGGATCCGGTCTTCGGTTTTGTGTCGGTAATTGGTGGGATCAAAATCCATCGTACCAACTGCCCCAATGCCACAGACATGTTTAACAAGTTTGGCTACCGGATCGTCAAAGCCCAATGGACCGCTGGTGGCGGCGCTGATTTTTTGGCTACCTTGAGAGTCACAGGTAATGATGACATAGGTATTGTATCGAATATCTCGTTGCTGATTACCAAGGAGCTTAAAATGAAGTTGAGATCCGTCACCATCGATTCGAAAGAAGGGATGTTTGAAGGAACGGTGTCGGTATTTGTAAACAGCACGGGAAGCCTTAGCACATTGATAAAAAAGATTAAGAACGTAAAAGGCGTTTATTCCGTCGAACGGGTTGATAAAGCATCATAACAAACGTAGAAGAAAATTTGTACGAAAGGCCTTCTTTTAGTAATTTAAAGGCATTATGAACCTAAAGTGTCAATCATGGACGAAAAGATAATCACACTTGGAAAATACACATTTGAGAGAGCCCACGTTGTGAAAACCCTTTTGGAAAGTGCCGGAATAGAGTGTTTTTTGCAGAATATTAATTTGTTGCAGGGGGCAATAGCGTCGGGGGTTAAGGTTCGGATCAATGAAGAAGATCTGGAAAAGGCGATGTCGATTGTGGAGTCGTGGTTAAAGCCCGATGAATCACCCAAGACCGCCAATGATGGTGAGGATCGTGATTCAACACTTGCCAGAATCCTCTTGCCCATTGATTTTAGTGATTATTCGCGTAAAGCAGCCGATTTTGCGTTTGACTGGGCCGAAACCGTTGGGGCCGAAATTACACTTTTGCATGCTTATTTTGATCCGGTAATCAATTCCTTGCCATTTACCGATACTTACATGTATGATGCCAATCTGGAAGAATTGGCAGTGGACCTGAAAGAAAACGGAGAGAAAGGTTTGGCCGAAATGAGGGATTATCTCCTGCGGAAGAATATTCAGGGTAAAGTGTTTATAAAAACCGCATTGTCGAAAGGGGTGGCTGAGGACGAGATCATTCGATATTCAAAAGTCTATGCCCCCAACGTCATTATCATGGGAACCCGGGGCAAGGATCGCAAATCGACCGATCTGATTGGTAGTGTTACAGCTGAAGTGATCGAGATGGCCAGAGTTCCTGTCCTTGCCATACCCGAAGATTTTCCGTATTCAGGTATTGGAAGTTTGCATAATGTGTTGTATGCCACTAATTTTGAAGAAGCCGATTTTAAAGCACTGGAGATTCTTGAACGATTGCTAAAACCATTGGGTGTTAAGATTATTTGTGCACATGTGGGGAGTGATAACAAAAAACAATGGGATGAAGTTCGTATGGCCGGATTACGCGAATATTTAAAAAAGCGTTACAATGAAACCGATGTTGTATGCGATTTGGTTTTGAACGAAGATTTTTGGGTGGGAATAGAAAATTATATTCAGGATAAAAGTATTGATATGTTGTGTATTACTACTTATCGGAGGAATATCATTTCAAGACTATTGAATCCTAGCGTTGCAAAAAAGATGCTGTTCCATAGTACCACTCCTTTACTGGTCTTCCATGCATAAACTTTTTCAGGATGGATGTTTGGAATTATTCCGGTCGGGGACTTTCTTGGTACATGGTAAATTTCATCTGTCCGAATCACGTATTTGAATAGTTTAGTTTTCAATTCGTTGCAAAAAGTGTTATCATATGCACATTTCAAAAAAGTTTTTTGGACAAAAGAAACGGCTCCGGCTTAAGGGACAATGAATGCGAACAACGAATACTCCGTAAAAGGTTCTCGTGAAGCCCTTCTAACCTTAAGGGTGAATGTTGGAAGAATTTTCATTGGATGATGAAAAGATGCCCGTGCAGTGGCCAAACAGTAGGGAAAAAGGAACGTTCTGTTGAAAATCAAGCATCGCGGGCCTTAGTTGTTATTTTGTCGACGAAGCGCCGACAACGGGATGGTGCGTATCAAAAAATTGTGTTCGAACGCGAACGTTGTTAAATGTTAACGCAGATAGATAGGTTCGTGCTCGTTAATGAAAAGTAATCCAAGAGAAGCAATTTATATTATGAATGTGGACAATAAACGAGGATTTGCAAGCGATAACAATGCAGGTGTCCATCCCAGGGTGATGGAAGCGATAATGGCTGCCAACGATGGACACACTGTTGGGTATGGCGGCGATGTGTACACGCGTGAAGCCATATCGTGTTTTAAACAAGAATTTGGTGATGAGGCAGAAGTGTTTTTTGTATTCAACGGTACCGGGGCCAACGTGGTAGCACTGCAAGCGATTTGTCGTCCTTATCAGGCGATCATTGCCACATCGGTAGCACATATCAATGTGGATGAATGTGGGGCGCCTGAAAAGTTGACTGGATCAAAAATATTGACTGTTGATACGCCCAACGGGAAATTGACCGTTGCCGAAATTGACCGGTTTTTACACGCCGTAGGTGTGGAGCACCACGTACAACCTAAGGTGGTGTCTGTAACGCAGTCGACCGAAATGGGGACTGTTTATACGTTGGATGAATTGAAAGAAATTTGTGACTTTGCCCATGCTCATGGATTGTGGGTACACATGGACGGTGCCCGATTGGCCAACGGTGCTGCTTCCCTAGGCTGCAGCCTCCGTGCGACGACACGTGACGTTGGTGTGGATGTATTGTCGTTTGGAGGGACCAAAAATGGCATGATGATGGGAGAGGCCGTGGTGTTCCTTAACCCACAGCTGTCGGATGGCGCAGGATACGTTCGTAAACAAAGTGCACAGCTCATGTCGAAAATGAGATTTATGTCGGTGCAATTTACAGCTATGTTTAAAGATGATTTATGGAGGGAAAATGCACTTCATTCGAACAAAATGGCCGGCCTGTTGGCACATAAAGTATCATCACTGCCTTTTGTTACATTGACCCAGCGGACCGAAAGCAACGGAGTGTTTGCCCGCATTCCCCGAGAGGCAATTGCCGAGCTCCAGTCCCAGTTTTTCTTTTACATATGGGACCCGCATACATCGGAAGTGCGATGGATGACTGCATTTGATACCACAGAACAGGATATTGATCTTTTTGCGGCCAAGCTTAAGGAAATCTTGAACCGTATGGCTGTTGTAAACGTGTAACATTGCATGGACTTTTAGCTATGTCGCAGTCGAAAGAGGAGTCGGACGTTGACCAAAAGCGGTTTGTTTACGGCCTTGTGGTGGCACTTTTTTTTGCATTTATCATGATTGTGGCAAAAATGGTCGAAACCCTGGAGCATATAAGCTTGGTCAGGCTTGGCATCCATCCTCGCAGTATAGCCGGGCTTTGGGGCATATTGACCAGCCCGTTTGTCCACGGCGATTGGGGACACTTATTTTCAAACATCACATCATTTACTGCTTTGATGGTGGCATTGCTGTATTTTTACAAAGGGGTTGCATATCGTGTCTTTTTCGGTATTTATATTTTTAGCGGATTATTTGTATGGGCCTTCGGACGAGAATCTTGGCACATCGGGTCAAGCGGATTGATTTATGGAATGGCTGCATTTTTGTTTTTTAGCGGTATTGTCAGGCAGTATATTCCGCTGATGGCGATATCGCTGATTGTGGCATTCCTATATGGTAGCATGGTATGGGGGATCTTTCCCTTGGCTATACACTTGCCCTATTCTTGGGAAGCACATTTGGGAGGTACCATTGCCGGCATTTTGCTAGCAGTGTTGTTTCGTGCCAGTGGCCCCCAGAAACCGAAAAAAGTATGGGACGAAGATGATCCGGAAGCTGATGAGAGCGACAGGTACTGGGAAATCGATGGTAAAGTTGGTCATGATACTACTTGAATGTAAATAATGTAAGATCGAGAAATAGAATCCGGAAAAAATCATCATCTTTACGCTTCGAAAAAAGAGGTCGGTAAATGGTTTTATTTAGAGATCCGTCGGAATTAAAGGTTATCAGCGTAGGCCTGTTGCTGGGCATGGTATCATGTTTGCACGGGTTGCCTATCGCGGAACTTTCATTGACGGTACAGGACAATAAGATCATTTTGGTGTATACAGGCGAAAGTGCTGTTCTGGATGCCAATGCGTTGCCCTTGTTCGATGCACAGGAACTGCTCGAAGAACCACTTTGTGTTATAAAGCACACAGGAATACTACGGTTAGACCAAGGAGCATCTTCTATCTGGGAGAGTTCTAATCCTTTCTTGGGCCGGGTTTCTCAGGAAGTTCTTGCTCTTGGTGTGGATAAAGTATCGGATTTGCTGACAGAAAGACCTGACATTGCGTTTTTTGCAGCTTGCATTTGCCATGGTCTAGACGGTTCGTCGAGTGAAGGTATACCTATCTCTGTTTTTTGTCCCCTAAGTTTTCCGCTGCTTCAATCCGTTACTCCGGCACATGCGATTCGGGCCGGCCCACTCTCTTGATTTTATTTTCCTGCCACTGTTGCGGGTATTTTATGACAAAGACCGGTTTCATTTGAGAAATTGGCTTTTGTGTAAATTATTAATAATCTATTAAAATATAACAATTCAGTTAATATGGCATTATTTAGCAGTTTGCTTACCTTGATGTTTGGTAACAAATATGAAAAAGACGTAAAGGAAGTCCAACCTGTTGTGGACAAAATAAAATCGCTTGAGGCGCAATATACGGCTATGAGCCACGATGAACTTCGTGCCCGTAGCGAAGCATTGAGAAAACAAGTTCGTGATTCATTCAAGGCGGACGAAGATAGGGTAGCCCAGCTTAAACTTGAAGTGGAAGATTACAATAAACCCATTTCTGAGCGGGAGAAGGTATATGCCGAGATCGATAAATTGGAAAAAGACATTGACGCCAAAGTCGAAGCTGCTTTAAACGATGTATTGCCCGATGCATTTGCGATTGTAAAGGAAACAGCCCGCAGGTTGAGCGAAAACGTGGAGTTGGTTGTAACCGCCAATGAAATTGACCGTGAGTTATCTGCGGAAAAAGATTTTGTACGCATTGAAGGCGACAAAGCGATTTATTCAAATTCCTGGCTTGCCGGTGGTAGTACCGTCACTTGGAACATGGTGCATTATGACGTACAGTTGATCGGCGGTATTGTGCTTCATAGCGGTAAAATTGCCGAGATGGCTACAGGCGAAGGTAAAACCCTGGTAGCTACCTTGCCCGTATTCGTCAACGCACTTGCCGGCAGAGGAGTGCATGTGGTCACCGTGAACGATTATTTGTCGAAACGCGACTCCGAGTGGATGGGGCCTTTGTTCCAATTCCACGGTTTGTCGGTCGACTGCATCGACAAACATCGTCCGAACTCTCCTGAACGCCGTAAAGCCTATCAGGCTGATATCACTTATGGAACCAATAACGAATTTGGGTTTGACTATCTGCGTGACAACATGGCCACGTCACCCGACGATTTGGTGCAGCGCAAACACAATTATGGAATTGTCGATGAGGTTGATTCCGTGTTGATCGACGATGCGCGTACTCCTTTGATCATTTCAGGTCCGGTGCCCAAAGGTGATGATCAGCTTTTCGTTGAGTTCCGTCCGCGGGTTGAAAAACTGGCTGAAGCCCAACGCATGCTGGTAACCAAAATATTGGCCGACGCAAAAAACAAACTCAAGAGTGACAACGACAAGGAACAGGAAGAAGGAGCTTTGTTGCTGTTGCGTGCCTATAAGGGTTTGCCAAAGAACAAGCCCCTCATTAAATTCCTGAGCGAGCATGGCGTAAAAGTCCGCATGATAAAAACCGAAAATTATTACATGCAGGAGAACAGCAAAAATATGCATATTGTGACCGATCCATTGTACTTTGTCATCAATGAGGCCCACAATACCATTGAGCTGACCGACAAAGGGATCGACATGCTGACCGATTCGAGCGAAGATCCCCAATTCTTCGTATTGCCCGATGTGGGAAGCGAACTGGCCACGCTTGAAAAGTCTCCGTTGAACCAGGAGGAGCGGTTGGCCAAGAAAGATGAGCTGATGCAAAGTTATTCCATCAAATCGGAGAGGGTACATACCGTCAACCAATTATTGAAAGCATATACCTTGTTTGAAAAGGATGTGGAATATGTGGTGATGGACAACAAGGTGAAGATCGTGGACGAGCAAACGGGCCGTATCATGGAAGGCCGCCGTTACTCTGACGGTCTGCACCAGGCCATTGAGGCCAAGGAACGCGTGAAAGTGGAAGCTGCTACGCAAACCTATGCCACTATTACGTTGCAGAATTATTTCCGGATGTACCACAAGTTGGCGGGGATGACCGGTACTGCCGAAACTGAAGCCGGCGAGTTGTGGAACATTTATAAATTGGATGTGGTGGTGATTCCTACCAACCGCCAAATTGTCCGTAAGGACCATGACGATTTGGTTTACAAGACCAAACGTGAGAAATACAGTGCGGTTATCGAAGAGATCGTTAAATTGGTTAACGAAGGCCGTCCCGTGCTGGTAGGTACTACATCGGTAGAGGTGAGTGAGTTATTAAGCCGCATGCTCAAATTGCGGGGCATTAAACACAACGTATTGAACGCTAAGTTGCACCAACGCGAGGCCGAGATTATAGCCGATGCGGGTCAGAAAGGTGTGGTAACCATTGCGACCAACATGGCGGGCCGTGGTACCGACATTAAGTTGTCGCCTGAGGTGAAGGCTGCCGGTGGTTTAGCTATCATTGGTACCGAGCGTCACGAATCGCGCCGTGTGGACCGTCAGTTGCGCGGTCGTTCGGGACGTCAGGGCGATCCCGGCTCATCACAATTCTTTGTTTCGTTGGAAGACGACTTGATGCGCCTCTTCGGCAGTGACCGTATTGTAAAATACATGGACCGTTTGGGGCTGAAAGAAGGGGAAGTCATCCAGCACAGCATGATCACCAAGTCGATAGAGCGTGCCCAACGAAAAGTTGAAGAGAACAACTTTGGCATCCGTAAACGCTTGCTTGAGTACGATGACGTGATGAACTCGCAACGCGAAGTCATTTACAAAAAACGTCGTCATGCTTTGTTCGGCGAACGTATCCAATCGGATATCAGTAACATGGTATTCGATACTTGTGAAGCATTGGTCGCCGAGCACCATCAAAATCAAGACTTTGAAAGCTTAAACCTCGATTTGATAAGGATCTTCAGCACTGAAGCCCCATTTACCGAGCAAGAGTTCATGAAGGGAGACACATCTGATTTGGTCGAGCAACTAAACCAGCAAGTGTGGGAAACGTACGGCCGTAAGGGCGAAGCCATTGCCCATCAGGCCTGGCCCGTGATTAAGGATGTGTACGAAACCAAATCGTCACAGTACGAAAACATTGTGGTTCCCATTGCTGATGGCCAGCGCCTGTTCCAGATCGTCACCAATCTGAAAAAAGCATACGATACCAAAGGATTGGAATTGATGCGCAATTTCGAGAAGGTGATCATTTTGGTGACTATAGATGACGCGTGGAAAGAACACCTGCGTGAGTTGGATGACTTGCGGCAGGCAGTGCAAAACGCGACTTACGAGCAAAAAGATCCGCTGTTGATTTATAAGTTTGAATCGTTCAACCTGTTTAAAACCATGGTAGAGCGCAACAATAAAGCGGTGGTGAGTACTTTGGTGAAGGGGTATATTCCCATTCAACGTGGCGATGAGGTGAGGCAAGCCCCTGTCCAACGCCGTGTTGAGACGCCGAGGCTGAATTTGCAGAAAGATGAATTCCCCAACGCCGGAATGCCCCCACGTGGACCGATTCCGGGCGAGGGAATGCCCCCGATGCCTAATCAACCACAAGCGGCGCAACCTGTTCGGGTTGAAAAGCAGGTAGGCCGGAACGAACCTTGTCCGTGCGGAAGTGGGAAAAAATACAAACAATGCCACGGCAAATAATTTGCCGTTCATGAAATTGGCGCAGCGTCCCTGCGCCAATTTTCTGTTTGGGTAAAGTTTGTCGGAACGCAACATCGGATTGACATTTAATTACTAATTTCGGTTCCCGACATAAATGGTTTATAAATTCATCAACAATAGATCGACATGCTTTTAAACGCAATCACCTGGAACGTGGATCCCGAAATGTTCCATTTGGGACCAATTCATGTAAGGTATTATGGATTGTTCTTTGCCGTGGGATTTTTGCTGGGGTATTACATTATGGAGCGGATGTTCAAGTATGAGAACCTCAAGCAAACCTGGCTCGACAACCTGTTTGTTTATGTCATTGTAGCTACCGTATTGGGAGCACGGTTGGGGCACGTGTTTTTTTACGGATGGGATTACTATTCGCAGCATCCCGAAGACATCTTGAAGATATGGGAGGGCGGTTTGGCAAGCCATGGAGGTGCCATCGGCATTTTAATCGGCATTTACGTTTATTCGAAGCTCGTCACGAAAAAATCGCCTATCTGGACATTGGATCGCCTGGTCGTTCCCGTGGCATTGGCTGGAGCGTTGATCCGTTTGGGCAACTTGATGAACCATGAAATCATTGGGCGTCCCACGGACGTACCTTGGGCTTTTAAATTTATCGACAACATCCATCAGTGGCAACAAGGAGCTGCACCTGTTTACACGGTACCTTCGCACCCCACGCAAATTTACGAGGCATTGTGCTATTTGGCCGTTTTCGGAATGTTGATGTATTTGTACTGGAAAACCGATGCACGCAACAGACAGGGGCTTCTATTTGGCGTATTCTTAGTTGGTGTTTTTTCCGCACGCTTTTTCATTGAATTCATTAAAATGAACCAAGAAGAGTTTGAGAAGGGCATGGTATTGAATATGGGCCAATTGCTCAGCATCCCTTTCGTGGTATGGGGAGGATGGTTGCTTTGGAATGCGTTGCGTAGCGCGTCAGCAAGAAAATAAGCGTGTTTGTCACAGATAATAATGCGGGAAAGGGGTGTATAATGACACCCCTTTCCCGTGTTTTATTGTGTATGTTCCGTCGGTTAGTGGCTTTCACGTGCAAGGGCCGGTCCGTTTAGTAGGTAAAAATACTTTTGTGTTTCTGCTAGAGCTAAGTTAAGTCGTTTACAATTCTGTTCGCTCTATAGGAAGCGTAGAACACCGGAATAATCCGCTAAGCTTTGAGACTTCTGCGTAATCGACCTCGATTACCTCAATGCCTTTGCTTTTTAATTTAAACTTCAATTCCACAAACCTTTTTTCGATGACCACTTTATTTTTAGAGATGGAAAAAACGTTGGGAAACATGCGGTATGCCTGTTTCTGGTTCACTTCTACCACATTGTCGAACGTAATTTTTTTCGCTTCCAGTACGTCAATTATACTTTTTATACCATCCAGACTTTCAATGCCATCCCTGTAAAGGATCAGTTTGTCGTTCCCCACGGGCTGAAGTGCACAATCCAAATGCAGTACGTTCTCGAGATGATTGTGGCTGGTTCTTATGGGAATCTGTACCACCTTTTTGTCCCGGAACCGGTCTTTTAAAAAGTTATATCCCTTATCGTTGGTTCTTGCACTTTTTCCCACAAGGATGAAATCATCCCATACGATGATATCACCGCCTTCGATACGGATTTCCGGATCTATTTTTCTAATGTCCACAATTTTAGAGGGGGAAACGGTCGATAAAAAACCAGATATGCCCTCTATTTCGGGCTGCCTTTGCTGGATCATTGCCGAAATGAAGAACGTATCGCCAAGGACAAATCCGATATCACGGGTGAAAATCTGGCACAAATCGTCAATGCAGGAGGGCCTGATTACGTTGACCTGATTGTCGATAAGCACTTTTTCGAATTGGGAAATTTCTTTTAAAATATCCTCTTCGATCGGGAATGTCCCATTTTCCATGTGAAAACTCGATTTGGGGTCATTCTTGCTTGGTTCGCCCATGCTTGTACCTATTCCCAGAATGACCGATTTGAGCCTGTTTGTTTCGTTATGGATGTTTAGTGTCATCATTTAAAAAAAATTGATACGTTCGATGTGGAGACTGGCGACTGAAATATAGAACCATTTATCCCTTTTAATACATGACATATTTCAGTAAAAGGCCATTTATCCATCCTAACCAGGGGGAGAAAACCCAATGTCCAAATATCCCTTTTCAATAAAGGTATAAAGAATCTTTTATGTGTCATTGAAGTGCCGGCTTTTAACGTGATGCCTGCGTTTCCGGCACTAAGTTCCGGTCTGGTAAAAAACAGGCCTTTGATGTAGGCAGGTCCATCCATCAAAGGCCAATCAATGTATCCAGTAAGCCGTCCGGTTTTAGCAAACGGACAACTTTTCGGAATCAATGCGCCACGTCCAGATCATCTTCGGCAATATCTTCCCATTTGTAGAAATGAAAAGTTTTATCGGTGCTCATGGCGACGAACAAACCGTGTTGGAAGATGCCGTTAAGCGGGAGGGAGACTACTTCGCAACCATCGGTTTCCACGGCCCTGGTATGGAATACCTTCAATAACGGGTGGCTGTGGGGGTTCCCCTTTTCTCCTTCGCGCGGAAACACGTGAAAACGGTTGGCTCCCTGGTCGGAAACAATTAAATAACCTGTTTTGTCACTGCTTTGGTAAATGGCAATTCCTTCGTGATCGGCTACCACATGTTCGGTGGCAAACAACGCCAATTGGTCGTTTCCGCCGTCCGGCGATGCCGAATATTTTCGTACGCCCACTTGTTCGTCCGAATAATAAACATACCCCAAGGCATCATCCACGACGATGGCCTCGATTTCCTTCTTGCCGCTGTAAGTGCCGAATTTGCGTACTACCTGTCCGGTTACCACGCCCGTGCTATCGGCCGTAAGTTTGTATTGCCAGATGTATTCGTTGTCACGTCCTTCTTTTCTTCCCACAAAAGCATAAATTATTTCGGTTGCAGGATCTTTGTACAAGGCAATGCCCATGGGATCACGCAACGAGTCTCCCTCGAATACGCTGATCCCGCCGTTGTCAATGGCCTTCATGTCGGGCAGGGAGAACACACGGATCATCTGCCTGCCGCGTTCGGTGCATGCCGCAATATCGATTTTCTTACCCGGATAATCGAGACCATACTCCACATCCACATTGTTTGGCCGTTTCATGGGATGGACACATTTGGACGGGACTAGTTTACCTTGAAGGTCAAACACAAAAAGACCGCCCGTTGAATCACCTTTATCGGTCCCTATCACCAGGCTTTGCGACGGATCGGCAGGGTTTATCCATATGGCCGGGTCGTCGGTATCGTTGGGAGTGGTGTCGGTGACCACGGCAGGTTCCAATACCATCGTATTGTGCACGCCTTCCACTGTCAGCGTCGGTTTGTTCAGTTTGGGACCGCAATTGGCCAGAACCAGTATTATTGCCATCACGGCAGGTATAAGAAAGATATTTCGCATGTGTTTGAAGATTAAAAACTATTTATTCAATTGCCCACGATTGGTTTTGGGCAACAATTGTTTGGCCTGGTCGAGTTTTTCGGTATCTCCCCGAAAAACTTTCACCACCTTGGGATTTCCCTTCCTTCATGGGGGCTAGGGAAGGCCTTACAGGTAAAAGGCAATGGATGGTTTTCCATTGCCCTTTGTTAAAATTTCAGTTATTTTCGTCCGGTGTCTCGGTTACTTCGTCCCAAACGCACCTGCGTAAGTGCCCGGAGCAGGCGAAGTGTATATTTCTCCGTTGATTTCAATGCCCGTAGTGCCGAAATGACGGGTAAAGCCGGTTATACCTTTGCCAATGGCGTTGGAACCGCTTTGTAAACGAAAATCCCAATTTTCGTTGAAATCCTGTGGCACGTTGCCGCTACCCGTGGTGCCACAGTTGATGTCCACGTTCGATTGGATGGAGAAGATCGAAAAGTTGGGGTTTTTATCGCCTGCCGATGCACTGTAAACGTCATTGGTACCTTGCAGTTGCCCTTTCGTTTCGTTCGCCCCGTATTGGGTGACACCGGTCTCGGTAGAGGCGAAATAGTAGTTAGGGGTGATAACTGAACGGGTGTCACGCGGGTTACCCGCATCTTCTTTACAGCCCCAGCGACAATCAAACATCAGGTTATTGTACAGTTCGGCGTATACGTTGTATTCCAGCCAGATGGAACCGCCTTTCACTTTCGGACGGCGCCACCCGCAATTCACCACGGTGTTGTTATACACAAACAAATGTGCCTGAGGCTCTAAAGCTCCGTTGTTCGAAAGTTTAAACGCATTTGAGTTGGCATCGTAGATGAGGTTATAAGCAATATCAGCCAGACACCCCGATTTGTAGTTAATGGCCTCGCCGCCATCGTAACCGCTGTGGTAGAACACGTTGTTCATCACGATCGATTGGCCGCCCGTAATGTAAATCTGGTCTTCGGCATTGTTGCGGAAAATACAATCTTTCACGACAAAGCGACCGTCTACATTGCAAAAATGGAAGCCCGGTACGCCCTCGCCCGTTTCGGTTTTGAACAATTGGTTTTGGAATGAAGCTGACTCTTCGGTGGTCTGGGCACCGCCATATTCAATAATGGTGTGGTCCAGTAATACCTCTTCGGAGTCGTAACCGCAAATGATGCCTCCCCAGTAGCGCGAATAGCGGTTCTCTTTGTTTTGGTACTGTGAGGGCACGGTGAAGGTGACCGGCTCTGCCGCAGTCCCCATTGAATAAAGGTTGCCAAGGATAACGATTTCCGGACGTTTTTCTATGTTGTCCATTGTCACGGTTACCCCTGCCTCGATGTACAGCGATTTGCCCTTTGGCAAAATGAAATGATCCGTAATGGTGGTATCGTTTTTCCAGACCACACTCCCTTCGGGATATTGGATCTCTTTATTCTCGTTATCCTTTTCGCACGAAGCGAACAAGGCCGGCACCAAAAGCGCCATCCACATCAGTTTCTGTGTTTTCATCTGTTTCTGAATTTTATTAAGCATTGATTCTCAATTAGCTGTTAATCGTGGTCGCACTCACCCCTTTTCCATATGTCCGTGATTTTTGCACTTTCCCTAAAGCTTCACCCTTACCCCAATCAAAAACGTACTTCCGTATCGGTCTTTCCGTATCAGCGTTTGGCCGTCGGCGTTGTTCTGCATGGAGAATTTGAGGTTGTAATCGTTGGTCGTTTTGACATACAGTTTGCGCGGTGAAGAGTAAAGGTTGTTGGCTTTGACAAAGGCCGATACCCGTTGTCCGAACTTCTTTTCGGCCGATGCATCTATCTGGAACATTGCCCCTTGCCAATAATCGGAGTCGAGGTAATGTGATGCGATATCGATCTTCTCGCCTGTGTACGAGGTGGCCAGTTGGGCATCCCATCCATGCCGCGTATTTTTGTACATCAGCGATAGGTTGGCCACATGCCCGGCTTGCCCCACTAACGGACGCGTCTGGTCTTTAAAAAAACGCTTGTAGCTCCCGTTCTCATCGGTGCCGTAATAAGCTTTGGACGACGTGATGGTCGAATGCGTATAAGTATAATTGGCCCTCACACCCCAATTCCTCACGAATTTGGTCAGGTCGATCTCAGCTCCATAGTTTTGTGCATCGCCAAGGTTCACCGGACCATAACCGTATTGGCGGTAGTTTTTTGTGAAATAAGCGTATTCAATGGGGTTTTGGATGTTTTTGTAGAATAGCCCTACCATCAGCTGTTCGTTCGATGCTGGGAAAAACTCCCAGCGCAGGTCGATGTTGTCGATCTGCGCACGTTGCAGATCGGGATTGCCGTACTCCATATATTCTTCGTTGATGATCTGGTAAGGAACGATTTCGTAGAAGCCAGGTCGATTGATCGATTTGAAATAGGAAACTTTCCAGTTAATCTGTTCCCTGGGACTGTATTTTAGCTGTACCGAAGGAAGTAAGTCCAGGTAAGTTTGCGATGCATCGGGACTTTCGCCCGCGTTGGGAAAATACATGTAATAACCCTGGTCGGTGTGCTCGCCCCTGATCCCCACGTTGGCCGTCCAATTCTTGCCCGATAGGGAGGCATTGACATACCCCGCCGCAATCTTTTCGGTGGCATCATATTCCAATGGCCCCACGCTGCCCGATGGCGTGTAAACGGTCCATTGTATTTCGTCCAGCGTATTGAACTCAATACCCATGCGCTGGTCGCCATCCGGCTTGAACCGGTAGTTGACGTAAGAGTTTGACCGTTTCTTGTCACGATAAAGGGCGCCAGCTTTCAAATCCAGTTTTGTGCTACCCACTTCCGAACGGCGTTTCAAGTTGGCGATAGCCGTATAGTCGCGGTCCGTGTTATGTTCCCAACGCCTGGTCGAACCATCTGCATCGACAAATATATTGCCCTCGTGGTTCTGGAGTAGCTGGTCGAGGTTGATTTGCGTATTTTCGGGAAGACGGTTCGTCGCAACGGAATAGACGGCCGACCAGTCGAGCAGCAGACGTGTCCCGATATAATGCTTCCCCTGCCACATACTGGCAAAGAGTTGCTGATTTTGGGTGCGGATACGGGTTTGGTATGCAAGATCCAAATCGCCGTTGGCAGGATCGTAGTTCAGTTTAAAATTGGTCGAAGTGGTCTGTCGTACCTGTGCGTTTTGCGTGCCGATGAAAACATTGTACCACTCGATCTTTCCTGTACGGGGTAAACGGTAATCGGCCTTGGCATGGATACCGTACTGTGTTTGGGTTTCGGAGTAAGTGCGCTTATTGTGCGCGGTTAACCGGATGCTCTGTTCGGTTTGCAACATCTCGTCTTCGAAAAAGTCACTTGACGCTCCCTTGTGTGCCTGTTGGTAGTTGGCGGCCAGCACAAGCCCCAGTTTGTCATCCTTAAAGCGGTTTCCTATCGAAAGGCCTGCCGTGCCGTTGGGCAATAGGGAACGTTCGGCCAGTTTGCCCGACCGGGTGTTAAAATCGCCCATGGAAGCCTTGTAATCTTTACCATACCGTTCGCGCGGCGATTCATTTTGGATCGATGACACGGCATAAGTAACCAAGTCGTGATCGAGCAGCCAGCTGTTGTATCCAAGGGCCGCATTGGCCTGAAAAAGGAAATGTGAGGGGGCGTCTTTCATTACCATGTTCACCACTCCGCCCGCGGCATCACCCTCCATGCTGGCAGTAAGCGATTTGGTCACTTCCACACGGTCCAGCAGTTCGCTGGGGAAAATATCAAGAGGCACGTAACGGTGTTTGTTGTCGGGACTTGGGATTTTCACCCCGTTTACCAATGTATAGTTGTACCGTTTGTCCATGCCGCGCAAAATGGCATATTGTCCCTCTCCCGAGCTGTTCTTTTCCATTGTTACTCCCGACATGCGCCCCAACACGGAGGCCACGTTAAGGTCGGGAGACAATTCGATGGTCTTGGCGCTGACCACGTTGATCACCTGATTGGAGTTCCGTTCGGAGGAACGGGCACTGGCATCACTGTTTTTTTCGAGTTGCGACACGACCACCACTTCGTTGAGGCTAGCTGTCGAGGGCGTGAGCACAATGTCCAGTTGAAGGGTTTGGGTTTGGGCATCCACGAGGACGGGCTGGGTCACGTTTTCGTACGAAATAAAGCTGATCTGCAACGTGTGCTTTCCCACGGGCACGTTTTTCAGTTCGTAAGTGCCGTCAAATCCCGTGGTCGTGCCCAGTTTGAGTTCGTAGAAGAACACGGTACAACCTACCAGTTCCTCACCGGTCTCTTTGTCGGTAATCTTACCTTTGACGTTGGCCGCATGCAATGACGGAAGAAAAATCCCCATTTGGATCAAAATAAGGTAGAAGTAGAGCGTTTTTATATTCATGGACTGCATCGTTCTTTTCGATGCAAGTTTACTCCCTTCAGCCGTCCCGGCACCTAGTAAATGCGCACCAAAAAAGCATGGCAAAAACTCCCATGTCATGTTAACCGATTGTTAATGTGTTGTCTTTTTGTGTATTGCGAAGGATGCGACAGGGGTGGTGGTATGTAAAACTTAAAGTTTAGTTAACCGTGGTGTAGCGGATCGCACACCCTGTTTACGCTATTTTTACCATGGTAAAAGCCCGCTTTAATCCCCCGTGCGGCAAACCCAAATAGTTAAGAAAACATGATATCCAGAGCGAAAAAACGCATTATTATTGCCGATGACCATGCCGTGGTGCGCATGGGGATGCAATTGATGCTGGACGAGACATCGGATATGGCCATTTGCGACGAGGCATCCAACGGCCATGTGTTGATGCATAAACTGTCGGCTACGGAATTCGATCTGGTCGTGATGGACGCTTCCATGCCCGGGCGTGACGGTATTGATCTGCTCAAAGAGGTCAAGTCGCTTTATCCCAAGCTGCCGGTAGTGGTATTTACCATGAACCACGACGATCATTTTGCCATCCGGATGATCAAAGCAGGCGCGTCGGCGTTTGTTTCCAAGGAGACCAATCCTCAGCATATCATCGAGGCCTTGCGCGTGGCACTGACAGGCAAACGTTATTTTTTTCCCCATCAGGCTGACATATTGGCCGAAATGGTCAATGCCCCCCATACGAACCGTGATCCGCACGAAGCGTTGACCGATAGGGAATTTCAGGTAATGTACCTGTTGGCGTCGGGCCTGAAAACCCACGAAATTGCCGAAAAAATCATGGTGAGCAAGCATACGGTGGCCAACCACCGTACGGCCATCCTCAAAAAGATGGGATTGGCGGGAAATGCCGAATTGGCCAAATATGCGGTCAAACACCAAATAGTAAAGTAAGGTTTTCATCCATAACCAGTCCTATCCAGTGTCCCGTTTTTTTCCTTCTGTGGTTGCTTGGACCATTGCGTTGTCAGTTGGCTGCGGGTGCCGCCAGCTGTCAGACGACATGTCACACGGGTCGACGGCATTGTCGCAAGCCGATTCGTTGTTGAAAGAGGCCCGGCTTTTCAAGGGGTATTTGCCCGACAGTAGCTATGCATTGGGAGAGAAAGCATTGGGCATTTACCGCCAACACCATCATTTACAGGGAACGGGAAAGGCCATGCTGCTTTTGGGCCAGTTGGAATCGATAAAAGGAAACAAATCCGACGCAGAAGCATATTTCGACCGGTCAGCCCGATTGGCGCAGGATGCATCGGACACGGGACTGTTCGGCCAGGCAGTGATTGAGCAGGGCAAAATGCTGTACGACTGGGGACGTTACGATTCCAGCCTGGTGTTTTTTTCGCGGGCGCACGATATGGCCATCGAGATCGGCAACATTGAGCTTGAGTGCCAGACACAATACCATTTTGGCAAATATTGCCACACCACGGCCCAGTACGAACGTGCCAAAGCCTATTACGAAAATGCGCTTGTCTTGGCGAAGAAAACGGGACGCACAGATCTTGAAGCCGATATCCTTCTCAGTTACAGCAAGTATTTTTTGTACAGGGGAAATACCCAAAAGGCGCTGGAGATCTGTAGCCGTGCTTATGATATGGTACAATCGGAACCCGATTTGCTGGTACAGGCAGACGCCTGCAACCATTTGGGCGGTATTTACCTGGTATTCGGACAGACCGATCTGGCTTTCGACTACCACCAAAAAGCTCTGGCATTGCGCCGGCAAATGGGGAATGCCGATGGGCTGGCCAAATCGTACAACAATATCGGGGAAATTTACCTTAGTCTCGGGCAATACCCCAGGGCGCTGGAGCAGTTTGGACAATCGTTGGCTATATGTACCCGGATCAATTACACAAAAGGTACCGTAAAAGCCCTTAACAATATCTCAGAAGTTTATTCGGCCTCAAAAAATCCGGGCGAGGCCATTACGCTCCTGCGCAATTCGTTGCAATTGGCGCAAAAGTCGGGATACGGTACGGGACAAGCCGAGACCCTGTGCTTATTGGGAAAATTGTACATGGCAAACGGTAAGTGGGACGAGGCCATTGTCCATTTTGCCCAAAGCAACCTTTTTACCGATTCGCTAAAACTGGTCGATTTGCGGATAAAGAACCTGAATGGGCTTCACCAATGCTATCTGGCAATGCACGACTCAGCAAAAGCATTGACGTATTTACAGCATGCATCGTCGTTGGAACGCGTACGTATGAAGAACGATTTTAACCGCCAGTTGGCCGAAACGCACATTCTATTCGAAACCGAACGGAGAGAACGGGAATACACGATCTTAAAACGTGATTATGAGGCCAACCAGAAGATCATCGGACGGAACCGTGCACTACTGGGGCTGGCCATGGTCGCAATGGTACTTTTGTTGTTGGTGGCACTGTTGGTGTTTGCAAGGCTAAGAGCAAAAAGAAGGGCCCACCGGTTACAGATCGGCCTTAACAGGGAACTGGAATCGGCCATTGGGGAAAAGGACAAACTGATGTCCATCATTGCCCATGAACTTCGTAATCCGCTCTATTGGTTCCAGAACCTGACCGAAACGCTGTCGACAAAGTTTCGGTCCATGCCGCCCCAAAAGCTTGAAAAATCGCTGCAATCGCTTGACGAATCGGCCAAAAACGCATTCCATCTGATGGATAACCTGCTCTTTTGGTCACGCAGTCGGCTCAACCGGATCAAACCCGCTTTTGCCATGCATTCTTTCCTCGGTTTAACGGAAGATGCCGTCGCGTCGTTCAGTTCCATTATCCAACAAAAACAACTGGGGATAACGGTGGTGTGCGATGGCAACGAAATGGTGCGTGTTGACAAGGACCTGATGATGAGCGTGGTGAGGAACCTGTTGTCAAATGCCATCAAGTTCACCCCCGAAGGGGGAAAAATAGCCGTTCACGCAGTCCGTTCCAATGGCGTATTGACGTGCCGCGTCGACGATTCGGGTGTGGGCATACCCCGCGAATTGGAGTCGGTGCTTTTTACCGATGTGTCGCGGATTTCGTCCGAGGGACTGATGCAGGAAAAAGGTGCCGGGTTTGGCCTGCGCCTTTGCAAGGAATTTGTGGAGATGCACGGAGGGACCATCACAGTGGGGACCTCAACCCTGGGCGGAGGTTGTATTGAATTTTCGTTGCCTGTATCCACAATGGATTAGCCGGAATGTTTTTTGACTATTGAAAAAACATAAAACATCTCGGCTGCTATTTGCAGGCTTTTTTCGTTGTACACGCGCGTTTGCTCCGTGGTTCCGTCTGAAACTTTGGGGTCTTCAAATACGATTGGGATACGTTTTTCGGCTCCATGTATAAACGGGCAACCGTCATCGGCTTGCGAACAAGTCATTATTGCCGCAAATGCAGATACCGGATTGAACGGGCTGTCATATCTTTTGGAAAAGCCAATTACAGGCAATGCATTGTCATCATATTTTATTGCATAAACGGGATTATTGCTTTCGGCAATCGTAATGATGTGGAAACCTTGCTGGGACAATGTGTTTATTATTTTGGGAAATAATGATGTTTCTTCTGTTCCACCCGAATAACAGCATACATTCGGGACGTTAAAATGTGACGCCGCAACCTGTGCCCATACTTGTGACAGATGGCTTCTTCGGGAATTGTGCGTGCAGATGAAATTTAGGTTCACATCCTGATGGTTAGCAACTTTTTGTTGAATGAAATCTATCAGGGGTTGCAAAATGGCCTTGCGTTCTGTCCCGATAAATTGTTCTTTTTGCAAATCTCGGATTGTGTTGGACAACAGTTTATGCATAATGATTTGGTTTGGGGGTCAGCAGCACTTGGAATGGGTTCCACAGCATGTTTCAGGTTTTTCAGCATACACCGTTATGCTGCGGATGATGGTCATGTCAGATTTGTAGAGTGCAATTTCTTCGTCACCTAAATAGTTCTTCAATATATCGTCGGGCACAATAACCGGTTTTCTTTTTGGATCGTTACATTGTCAAAACCTGCATTTAAGATATGGCCGAGATACTCTTCCTTATCTATGGCACTTGCCACGCAACCGGCATACATTTCTGCCGCACTTTTTATTTTCTCCGGCAGGTTCCCTGTCAATACGATATCCGAGATGCTAAAGTGTCCGCCCGGTTTCAATACTCTGAATATTCCGGCAAACACGGCCTTTTTGTTCGGTATAAGATTCAATACGCAATTGCTGACTACCACATCGGCGACATTGGGCGAAACCGGCATTTCTTCTATATCGCCCTGCCGGAATTCCACATTGTTATAGCCTAATTTATTGGCATTGGCCCGGGCTTTGTCGATCATTGCCTCAGTGAAGTCTATGCCTATTACTTTTCCTGTTTCGCCAGTTTCGGCCCTGGCTATGAAACAATCGTTTCCAGCTCCGCTACCAAGGTCTATGATGACATCGCCTTTTTTGATCTTGGCAAACTGTGTAGGTAAGCCGCATCCCAGACCTAAATCAGCATCAGGGGCATAGCCGTCAAGTTCGTTGTATTTTTCGCTCATGATATTGTAGACCTCAGTGCTGCAGCTGCTTGATCCACAGCACGACGAAGTGTTTGTGTCTTTGTCTTGTAAGGCTATTTGACTGTATTTCTGCCTTACCATTTCTTTGATTTCCTGTTCTGTTTTCATTTTTATCTGATATTGTTATATAGTAATATTACGATGAAGATGCTCCCAAAAATATTCAACAGCATTTTTGGGAACTAATAGAGAGAATGATTTTTGAAAAGTACCCACTAAATATCTCAACGGTCTTTTCATCAATGCAATAACAAATCGAATTGCCTTCTATGCTTCCTTTTATCAATCCCGCATTCTTTAATTCTTTTAGGTGTTGCGAAACTGTCGGTTGTGCCAACGGTAATTCGTCCACGATATCGCTGCATATGCAGGCATTTACTTTGAGAAGGTATTCGATAATGGCAACCCTGGCCGGATGTCCCAACGCTTTGGCAATGTTGGCAATCTGGTTTTGGTTATCGGTAAAATGGTCTGTTTTGCTGGCACCCATTGTCTGTATTATTTTAATATCGCAATATTACAATATTTGGATCTGGCAAAAAAGAATCTTTTGGCTTTTCTTTTTCGGTATTTGTAATTTCTCTTTTGGGGTTGCCTAATTACTTTTTTCAAATAGAAAAAGGATAAGTTGTTGGCCAGAGTTCAATATTGGAGTCCTCGTGAGCCGATGATCAACGATGGTTCCATATTCCTGAAAGCCATAAATAAAACAGATAATAGCTAATCCTTTGGGCGAAAGTGAGACAAAAGAGAAACGGAGCTGTAAATAATGCTGCAAACGGTATTTAAAAATGCTACACCGACAAACATCTACATGCACTACAAAACCATTCTTTCTTGGCATTACACACTGGACTGGTTGTCGATAAAAAGGCGCAGGGATTAACCTGCGCCTTTGCAAAAAATATGGAAATATTTGGTAAAACGTCACTTAGGCCGGGACTTATATGGGAGGAGGGGTATTCCAGAAACCATCCGATCCGTATTTACCCGTTGTTATCGTTCCCCTAGCATGGGCGAATCCCTGTAACCTTTTGACCCGAAGATGAGGTTGACGCCAAACATCACGTTGATGTCCTTCATGCTTTCCGAAATGGGGTATTTACTTCCATCGTCATTGATAACCGAATATTTGAATGGTATGTGGTCGGCCAGTACATAAAACTGCAACGGGCCCATATACCATCCCAAACCCAGGCCCGCATAACCATTGCCGCGTATGCGATAATTGTAATTGGCGCTGAGCGTGAAAAACCGGTAAAGGTTCATGTTGGCCGACAAGTTGAAGTCTTGCCTGAAATCGTGTTGGTGCATCACGCTGCGCGATAAAAAGCCCAGCGATACCGTGCGTGACAGATTGTAGCGTGCCGCGACATGGAAAATGGGGCTCAGCGCGGTGGAAAACTTGCTGTGACCGGTGCTGTAAATGGGGGCGTGTTTAAGGGAGTCGAGCACGTCCTCGGCCACTTGCCCCAAATCGTCGTAATTGGTGGTGTCGACGTTCAGGCCTTCAAAAGTGTAACTTCCTTCGAGCAATACGCTGTTGACGTCCTTGTTCCATCTTATTCCCCCAAGGTTCAGCAGCGAGGCCGAAAACCACCAACGGTCATTTAACTTGTACTGTGCCCCCAAATCGACGGCCAGGCCGGGATTCGAAAACGACTTGGCATATTTGGCCACGTCTTCGGAATCCAAATCCTTGGTGTCGATATCTGGGGCCTCGTGGGGATCTCCCGATTCCGTTACCTCGAGAGGGAACGATGCATCGATCCGTCCCTGTGCCGATACAACATATCGTTCCTGTCCTACGTTGAGGGTGAATTCATCGATGCGTGTAGTAGCCGCCACGTGGCCGAACAGGGGTTTCAGGTTGACACCCAGTGTGAGTTTCCCGTTCCATTGATGGGCATAACCAAACGCCAGCTCCCTGTATGCCATGGAGCGTACCCTGAGCGTGGACAAATCGTACACAGAACCGACGGGTAATCCCACGTCGCCGATCCTGAGCAGATCTTTCGGCAAACTGATGTGGGAAATGCTTTTTTCGCTATATGCAAAGGTAAAGTAGCCTTTCTTTGTCCGAAAGCCCAACAGGAACGGCGTTATCGAGGTTCTTGCATCGAGATCGAGTGACCGGCCGATGGCATCGTAAAGTTTGCCATAGTCAAAATCCCCGTGTAATGGGCTAATCCATTGGTTACCGCCTGTTTTTTGGAACGCGTTCGTTGAATGCCACGTCGCTGTTGAACGATGCCTGAATGCTGTTGACCAGCGGGATGCCAAAAAATCCGTTGGCCCTTGGCATGTGCGCCGGGTTGAGGAACTGGCTTTGCGGCAGATTTTCCAAATGGTACAAAGCCATTGGGTATTGCGCTTTTGCGGAAATGGCCAAAACGGCCATGGCGATGGCAATTATAATCGTGCTGGGTGTTTTCATAATTTGCATGCTTGACTTCTCCATGGGTTAGTTTGGCAGTTGCGCCTTTATTTCAAAATAGATTTTCGTATCGAGGCGATCTGCGCCGTACAGTTTTACAAAGTCGGCCCCTTGGTTGTAAGTAATGGCATTGGTCCGGATAATGATCTTCCTGGCGTTTTGGTTCCTCATCAAGCTTATTTGTTCCTTGGTGAGCGTGGTCGTGATGGTCGACGAAACAGGTTGGTTCGAGGTCCCGCCGGCCGAAGGCGTGGCCGCCCTGATGGTTTGTCCGTCGGGGAGCAGGTCCAATATGCGGTTCCCGTTTCCGTCTATCACTTCCAGTTGCAATCCTATCTGGAAAGGGAACCCGTTTTTAAAGTCCATGATGATTTTGGCGTTCTCGATCCCGTCGACCTCGTCTTCGGCATCTTTGATGATGTCGTTGAAGTCAAAGTCAACCTCGTCCTCCCTTTCGTAAAGTTCGGTTTTGAACCAGAAAGGAAACATCAGCCTTAAGGTATTTTCGATTTTCCTTTCTTTTTTGATAAAGTTGGTATTTGCCGGTTCTCCGTCGGGATTTGATGTGCCCGATACCGTGCAGGTCAGCTTATCGGGGAAACGGTTCAAAATGTCCACGACGTTGGAGTTATCTTTATTGATCGTGAAGTAGTTGGTGCTATAACTGCTGCCTGCCGTTTCAATGAAAATATAGTCGGGATTGATTGTTAGGTCCCAACTGCCCCATGGATACCTTTTCGTAAATTTCGCGTCGTTGATTTGTATTTTAAATGGGACCCCGATGTAGTTTTTTGATTCGAGCTGGAGATCAATGTCGGCAAAACTGACCTGGTCTTCGAGATCGTATTCTTCAAAAAAGCTAAAATCCAGTTCAAAATCATTGCTTTCGGTTTTTTCTCCAAAATACCCGTATATCTCTTCAAAGTCCATGTCCGATAACGACACGGTAAAAGTTACGGGGATGGGCTGTGCGTATTCGTACTCCAACGCAGCTCTGGTTTTTATTTCGATGTAACTCGAATCTTCCCCTTGTGCGAAGACGGCTTTGTAGGCGTCAAGGTTTATGGCATAGGTGCGTTCGGAAGAAGACAGGTCGAACGTTTTTGAGAATATCGAGCCATCGCTTTTTTTCGTGAATTGCGGGACCGTAAATTCCAATGTCCCCGTAATGCCCGGTGGGACGTTGATTTGTATCTGCGCACTTCCCGATCTAAAAAGCAAATGGTCGTAGCGTGTGCCCGGTTCGTTCATTTTCATTTTGTGGCTCAGATTGTCAACGGCGGCGGCCTTAAGGGGAGCTAAAAAGCTGGATGCGGTGATCTGGTCGCTGTAACTGGTGTTTGCCAACAGCACGAACGAGCTCCAATCCATGTCCACGTCGGTATAGTAATTGTAATAGAGCACGCCGTTTGTGTCTTTTGAAATGACACCGCTGTCGATTTCGCCTTCGTTGGTGAGTTCTTCCAGCAATTCGTCAACACTAAATGTGCTGTTGAGGATGGGGCCGCCCACACTAATGGCCCGGCTCGCATCGGTGTCGATGTCGTCGGCATTGATATCGTTTTCCTTACATCCTTGCCAGGTGGCCATCGTCAACGCAACGGCCGCTATGTACGGGAATTTTTTCATATTCCTTATTTTTCAAATGGTTAGTGACATGTGGTTATTGTTCCAGGACTTTGATCTCGACCCGCCGGTTTTGGGCTTTGCCTTTGGCGGTTTTGTTATCGGCCACGGGCTGCTCGGATCCGTATCCTTCGTATTCCAGGTTTTTTTCGGGAACTCCCTTGCCAAAAAGGTAATTTTTGACGCTCAGGGCACGGGCTTTCGATAGCTTTTTATTGCCGGCAGCGGAACCCACGTTGTCGGTATGCCCCGAAACCTCAATGCGCACGGTCGGATTTTCGAGCAGCAGTGCCGCCAGCTTGTCCAGTTCTTTGAACGATTGCGGCAACAGGGTCGATTTGCCGGTGTCGAACAGGATGTTCTCAATGACGATTTTCACGCCCTGCTTCATTTTTTGAAGCTCAAAATCTTTGGAAAGCGTGAGGCTATCTTTTGCGAATGCAATAGTCTGGTTAGCGAAAAAATAGCCTTCGGCGCTGATGACCGCTGCATAGGGGCCTTCTCCACCAAGGATAAGCTGGTAATTGCCGTTTATCGAATCGGTTTTTACGGCCACCAGGTTGGTGTCGGCGTTGGCCGAAAAGATATTGACCATTGCCCTGATCGGTTGCTTGGTTTCGACATCGAGCACTTTACCTTTCAGTGTGTAAGTATTGGCTAACGGTGTTAGGGCCACGTCGAGCACCGCCTTGTCGGACGGGTTGTTTTTCAGCAATAATACCTCTTTGCCGGGCATATAGCCGTCGGCTTCCATTTCCATCACAAAATTGGCCTTGTCGGCAAACGTGATCGAATAGTGTCCTGTGCTGGCATCGGAAAAAGCCAGGTGCAAAATGCTGTCGCTGTCGGCGCCTTTAAAACCTATCCTGGCGGCCACGGGGCCCAGGGTTTGTTGGTTGGTGATGATGCCACTGAGCGTGATCGGGTATTTGAGTTTTTCCAACGCAAAATCCATGGTCAGCCTGTCGTGCCGTTTTTCCGGTGCGGGAACCAGCGCTTGTGCCGATTTGTAACCCACGACATCAACGAGGATCTGGTACGAACCTTTGTCTTCAAAATTCAACCGGTACCGTCCTGCCAGCGAATCGGTGGGTGCGGAGGCCAGTACTTTCTGCGTTTCGGTTTCAAAGGCCGTCACGGTTCCCCTCAGCGGATTGCCTGTTTGGTCGTGCGTCACGGTTCCTGTCAGCTCAAAGGGGATGCGGGTGTCTTTTTTCATCAGGTAAATGTCCAGACCGCCCACGGCATCTTTGCGGGTGGTACTGACATAGGCCTGTAAAAGGTCGGCGGAAGGGCGATAAAAGAGCTCATCGGCCGGACTGTTTATGGGGTAACCCAGGTTGACGGGTTGGCTCCACCGGCCGTTTTCGAGCTTTTCGCAAACGTACACGTCAAACCCGCCCATGCCGGCATGCCCTTTCGACGAAAAGAACAGGTATTTGCCGTCGGGGGTTACCTGGACACCTTCTTCGTCGAATGGTGTATTGATTTGGTTTCCGATGTTTTTAACTTTTTTGTACCGGTTCTTTCCTGTTTGTTTGCATTCATAGATGTCTTTTCCTCCGTATCCTCCCGGTTTATCGGAGATGAAATAGGCATTGCCGAGCGTATCTTGTGTGAACGATGTTTCCTTGGAGGCCATCTTGTTGACCTTGCCGCGCAACGGGCTTGCTTTTTTGTAGGAACCGTTTACCAATCGTGCCGAGCTGATATTGCCGAATTGGTGTTTTCCCAGATAGTAGAATATTTTTTTGTCTTTGTCGTAATACCCCGATACGCTGGTATGGCGTGAGGTTTGGAACACCCACGGCTCCGCGGGGTCGGTGAACGTGCTGTCGTTTTGTTTTTCTGCTTTGAGGATGCGTTCAGGGTATTTGTCGTAGGACTTAAATTTACGAGGTTCATCGATGGGACGGCGTGAGGTGAAATACAGCGCCGTGTCGGCCGAAGGGACCAAAATGGGGGAATAGTCGTGGTATTGGCTGTTGACGTCCCCGCCCAGACGGATGACGAAATAGGGCAGCGAATCGGCTACGGCGGTTGCCCCAAAGACACAGTTGGCTAGCAGTTGGTCGTATTGTTGCCGGAACGTCTTTGCTTTGCATTTGCCCAGGGTGCTCAAATGTTTGTCAAACGCATCGGAAGCCGACGGGTAATCCAGTGTGTGCATGTATGCCAGGCCAAGTTGGTAGTAATAGTCTTTGGTGACGTTTGGCGGACATTTTTTTAAATATTCAAGGGCTTTGTCGGGGCGGGTACTTTGAAGGTAACAAACACCGATCTTATAGTTCAGCGCACCGGAATTCTGGTTGTAAGGATGGATGCTCAAGTAATGGACCAATGCTTCTTGCCTGGCGCCTTCTCCCTGCCGGTAACGTTTCTCTCCCAACCGTAAGGTATGGACGGTTTCTGTGGGATTTGGGGAGTCTTGTGCCGCCATCAGTTTATCGATCTTGGGGTTCATCTGCGAAAGGGCAGGCCAGATCGGAACGAATAACAATGAGAGTAAAAGTTTTTTCATCCGAAGATATTTTTAGGTTTATGGCAAATGGGATTCCGTGATTGTTTGATTGGACGTGTTAAAAAAACACGCTTGTTTCTTTTTGGTTTGTTGCTTCCGGTGAAGTTTCAATAAACGGAAGAAATATGGTTTTGGTTGGTTTCTTTTGGTGAAAATTTTAAAAAGAGAGTTAAACCAATTGATTTTACCAACTTTTCGTGATGTTGGACGGGGTAAATATTGCTTGTGGCCTTTGCCCCGCCGTTTTACCGGGACTTTGTGGCCTGGTTCATGAAATGGCCGGGGCAATGATAAATACCGCAGGGATGTGGCAAAAGCTTAAGGTTAGAGAAAGGTTCCATCGTTTTGTGTTTGGGTTGTTCGTGTTTTACCAGTGGTCGTAAAAATAATATTTTTCCTAATCATTGGACCGGGGCTGCCGCTTTTTCATTTACGACACCCCGGATACCCTATTTATATTGGGAAAAAGGAGGATATTTGGGTCCAATGCCGTTATTTTGCGGAATAATCTAGTCCCAATAATCAAATGAAATTCTCAACCCGGATAAGATATGGCGTAAGGGCGTTACTGGAAATTGCCATGCGTGAAAACAACGAAGGTGTTTTGCAAAAGGAGATCTCGACCAATCAGGGCATTTCCCTAAAATATCTTGACCATATTATCATTGCGTTAAAGGTTTCTGATCTGATAAGGAACGTAAAAGGCAAAAAGAGCGGTTATGTGCTTACGCGTCCCGCAAGCCAGATCTCGATGCTTGATATACACAATGCCTTTGAGCCGAATCTGAACGTGGTCGATTGCCTGACGGAAGGGTATGTGTGCGAGAAAAGAGGCGTGTGCGCGAGTGAGTGGTTTTGGTGCAGGGTAAACCGCCAGGTCAATGAGTTGTTTAGGGATACCACGTTACAGGATTTGATAGACAAGCAAAAGGAACTGGATCTGAAAAAATTATCCGTTTTGTAAACAGTCTGGTGACACGGGCAATTGGCTTTTGTTTTCCGATATTTGAGAATATTGCCTATTTTTGGCGTGTTTGACCTATAATAAACATCCAATGAACCCTCAGGCACAAGAACTTAACAACACCATTCTGGCGAACAACAAGAGTGTGTTCGATTTATTGTCCCAGCGTGGAAAGAACATTTTCTTTCCCAAGAAAGGTATTTTGGGACAAAGCGCCGAAGCGAAAGGCACAAAGATCAATGCGACCATTGGTGCCGCCATTGAAGACGACCGTTCACCGATGCGGTTGAAATCGATCGACGAACGGATCAACCTTGATCCGTCGTTTTCGTTCCCTTATGCGCCAAGTTACGGAAGGCTTGATATACGCAAGCGTTGGCAGCAGATGATCTTTCAAAAGAACGTGGCATTGACGGGCAAGGAAATCAGTTTGCCGGTGGTGACCAATGCGCTGACGCACGGCATCAGCATGGCCGGTTACATGTTTGCCGATGCGGGGGACGAGGTGTTGGTGCCAAGCTTGTTTTGGGGCAACTATAACCTGACGTTCATCAATGCTTACGATGCCAGGATAAGGACATACAATTTGTTTAATGGGGAGGGATTGGACATTCATGCGGTACAGGATGCCTTGATGGGCGAGGGAGAAAAGAAGATCCTTCTGCTGAATTTTCCCAACAACCCGACCGGTTATTCGCCTACCTGCGGTGAAATGCAACAATTGCTTGCTGCCGTCAAAGCGGCTGCCGAACATGGTAAGAAAGTGGTGGTGATTTGCGACGATGCTTATTTCGGTTTGGTGTTCGAAGAGGGGATTGAATGCCAATCGCCCTTTGCCTGGTTGGCCGATTTGCATCCCAACGTGCTGGCGGTGAAGGTGGACGGCCCTACCAAAGAAGATTATGTGTGGGGGTTTCGCGTCGGCTTCATCACTTATGGGGTGAAGGGCGGCAATGCGGCGCTTTACGAGGCGTTGGAGAACAAAACGGCGGGAGCGGTGAGGGGCAACATCTCGAATGCTTCCAACCTGTCGCAGTCGTTGCTTTTGCACGCGTTCGATTCGCCTACGTACCGCGAGGAGAAGAGGGCGAAGTTCGACATCATGCAGGCCCGTTACGAGGCGGTCAAGGCGGCGCTTGCGGACCACAAATACGAGGAATATTTTACGGCACTTCCATACAACTCGGGCTATTTTATGTGCGTGAAGCTCCGTGAGGGGCTGGACGGCGAGGCCGTGCGCCAGCTGTTGATCAGCAAATACAGCATCGGGGTCATTAACCTCAATAACTTGTTGAGGGTGGCGTTTGCCGCGGTGGCCGCGACCGACGTCAAGGCGTTGTTCGACGGGATGTACGAGGCTTGCAGGGAACTGGCCTGATGGTTGGGCATATGGACAGGGCGAGTGCCTGAAACACAGAGTTTCCCGTACCGCCAGCCGGTGCCGTCACCTGGTTTGGCAGAAAAGAACGCAAAATTCCATTGTCTTTGGCGACTTCATCGGGATGGGTTCTTTTTGTTCCATTGCGATGGGAACCTATTAATGGGTAAAACCCGTAAATGGTGACAAATGGCGGGATAAGAACAAATTCGTCCCGGTCAGAAGAGAGCCGTGCAACGTTTGGGATAGGTTAAAATTAAGGTCTTCCCAATAATCTTTGCGAGAAAATTTTTAGCGCCGGATTCTCGCGGAGGCGCAATGACGCGGAGAGGATTTTAGGGAATCTTATCCCTGGATAAAAGTTATATAGCCTGGATCCAATTACCTTTATTTTAGTGACGGAATGAAAGAACCACATTCGATAAAACTGCACAAACATGCATTTAAAGAGGGTTTTACCTGCCGAATGGCATCCGCAGGGCGCGGTGATGCTCACCTGGCCGCACGGAGATACCGACTGGGCTTATATGCTCGGCGAAGTGGAGGCTTGTTTTGTGCGGATCGCACAAGCTATATTGGCGCGCCAAACGCTGGTGGTGGTCTGTCCCGATGGGCCGCATGTGGTGTCGTTGTTGGGGGCCCACGATAATTTAAGGGTCTATGAATTGTCTTCTAACGACACGTGGGCGCGCGATCACGGGGCCATCACGGTGCTTGAGCAAGACAAGCCCGTGTTGCTTGATTTTAAGTTCAACGGCTGGGGACTGAAGTTTTCGGCCAATTATGATAACCTGATCACCAAACGGTTGTTCGACAACGGGGCGTTTGCCAACGGGGTGGCTTACGAGAATTGTCTGAACGTGGCGTTGGAAGGCGGAAGCATTGAATCGGACGGGAAAGGGACGATCCTGACCACGGCCGAGTGTTTGTTGTCGCCCAACCGCAACGGTGAATGGGGCAAGGGCGAGGTGGAACGGTACCTGGCCGACAAGTTCGGAGCCAAAAGGGTGCTGTGGCTCCACCATGGCTATCTGGCCGGCGACGACACGGACAGCCACGTGGACACGCTGGCCCGTTTGTGCGACGAGCAGACCATTGCTTACGTGAAATGCACTGACAAAAGCGATGAGCATTACGAGGCGTTGGCGCAGATGGAAAAGGAGCTGCGGATGTTTTCACAGGCTGATGGCCAGCCGTACCGCCTGGTGGCGTTGCCGATGGCCACTGCTGCGTTCGATCCTGTGGATGGGCACCGTTTGCCGGCCACTTATGCCAATTTCCTGATCATGAACCATGCGGTGCTGTTCCCGGTTTACCAATGCGATACCGATCGGGAGGCGATCGGTGCCATCCGGGAGGCGTTCCCCAACCATGAGATAGTGCCTGTCGATTGCCGGGCGCTGATCCGCCAGCACGGGTCGTTGCATTGCGTGACGATGCAGTTCCCGGAGGGGGTGGTGGTTTAAAGTTCGGGGTTTCTCGGGCGATGGGTTCAGGGTTTTAAGTTTTCCCAAACGATCAGGAACTTTTTTTAATACGAATAAACAAATGGATACGATCAAGATAGGTTTGGTCCAACAGCCGGTGACGGCCGATGTGGAGGCGAACAAACGGAGGCTGGCGGCGAATGTGAGGGAGCTTGCGTCCAGAGGGGCACAACTCGTTGTGTTGCAGGAGCTGCACAACAGTTTGTATTTTTGCCAGACCGAGAATACCGATCTGTTCGATCTGGCCGAGCCGATCCCCGGCCCATCGACGGAGTTTTACGGCAAGCTGGCCGGGGAGCTGGGGGTGGTGCTGGTGACGTCGTTGTTCGAGAAGCGTGCGCCGGGCCTTTACCATAACACGGCGGTGGTGTTCGACCGGGACGGTTCCATGGCGGGGAAATACCGCAAAATGCATATCCCCGATGACCCGGCTTATTACGAGAAGTTCTACTTTACGCCGGGTGATTTGGGTTTTGAGCCTGTCCAAACGTCGCTGGGCAAGTTGGGGGTGTTGGTGTGCTGGGACCAGTGGTACCCCGAAGCGGCGCGCTTGATGGCCCTGCGGGGGGCCGACCTGCTCATTTACCCCACTGCCATTGGTTGGGAGAGCAGCGACACCGACGAGGAGAAGGGCCGCCAGCTGGACGCATGGGTCATTTCGCAGCGCGGACATGCGGTGGCCAACGGCTTACCCGTGGTTTCGGTGAACCGTACGGGGCATGAGCCCGACCCGTCGGGGCAAACCAACGGCATACAGTTTTGGGGCCATAGTTTTGTGGCGGGCCCGCAGGGTGAAGTGGTGGCTTCGGCGCCCCACCACGACGGGGCGAACATGCTGGTGGAGGTGGACCTGGCGCGCAGCGAGGCGGTGAGGCGCATCTGGCCGTTTTTGCGCGACAGGCGGATTGATGCGTACGGGAACATTGTGAAGAGATTTATTGATTGAACCTCCCTCTTCTAAAGGGGCTGTAACGGATATGGTAACAGGGTTCCACAGGCATTTCTCTGTGCCGGTGGTTTCGGGGGTTATGTAGAATATATGGTGTGTTATCCCGAATACTTTCCGATGAGTTTGTAGAAATGGCCGCGATAGCTTTCGCTGACGGGGAACAGTTGGGTGTGTATTTTCACACGGTGCTTTTCGATGGTTTCGATTTTGGGAACGGCTACCATGTACGATTTGTGGATGCGGACGAAGGTTTCTTTTGGTAACTGCTGTTCAAAAGCGCCAAAGGTTTGTTGGGTAAGTATCTTGCCCGTGGTGGTGACGATCCGTCTGAAATCGCCCATCCCTTCGATGTAAAGGATGTCGTCCAGCTTGAGTTTTACAAGCCTGTAGTCGGTTTTGACAAAGATGAACCCGGCTGCGGGGGCCTCCGTCTTTTCGCCAAGGCGCTTCACCGCCAGGTTGGCGGCCTGTGCGAACCGCCCAAAGGAGTAGGGTTTCAACACATAGTCGGTCACTTCGAGCTCGTAGCCTTTCAGGGCGTATTCGCCGTAGGCTGTGGTAAGCACCACCTGCGGCATGCGGGGCAGGGCCGACAGCATGTCGAGTCCCGTGAGCCCATCCATCTGTATATCCAGAAAAAGTATGTCTACTGCATGGGACAATATGAAGTCCATTGCGTCGCGGGCGTTGCCGAAGCTGGCGGACAGTTGCAGCTGGGGCATTTGCGCCACAAACCCGTTGAGTTTTTCCAGGGCCAGCGGTTCATCGTCGACGGTTATGCAGGTAAATGGCATTGTGTCAGTTTTAATTCGGCAAAGAATTCGTTCCCGTGCAGACGGGTTTCCAGTGAATATCGGCCAGGGTAGAGCAATTCGAGACGCCGTTTCAGGTTCGACAGCCCGATTCCGTCTTGTTGGGCGGTTGACTGGTTTTGGCGGGGGTTGAAGTGGTTGCGGGCGGACCATTGGATCGCGGTGTCGGTCACGTCGAGCCGAAAGTCGATCACGGGCATCGTACCGCTTTGGGAAGCGTGCTTGAAGGCGTTTTCGACGAAGGGCAGGAACAGCAACGGTGCGGTTTTTAGGTTGCCCACGGCGGAGGGCCGGCTGAACCGTATGGCTTCGGGGCTGGCCATGCGCAACGACTGCAGCCTGATCACCTTTTCATAGTGTTCGAGCTCGCGGGCAAGCGGTACCTGGGGTTCCCTGGCTTCGACCAGCATGTAGCGCATGATCCCGGACAGGGTGATCAGGGATTCGGATGCTTTTTGTGGTTGGCGGAAGATCAGCGCGTCGATGTTGTTGAGGGTATTGAACAGGAAATGGGGATTGAGTTGGGCTTTGAGCAGGTCCAGTTCGTTGCGGATGAGCATCTTTTCCATCTCTTGTTTGTGCCGGAGGTTATCGGACCAGGTAATGAAGCCCCGTAAAAGGCTGCCTGTGTGGCCGATGATGAAAGTCCCGACCATGGGGGGCACCACGCTGTGCATCTCGTCTTGGGGCGGCGGAAACCCGAAACATATGCCGAAAAGCAGGTACATGAACAGCGACAACCCTGCGGAGACGACCACGGATACTATAAAGTAGGCTAGGTACCGTTGTTGTCCGATGAACCTGTAAACCATAAAATAGAACAGGTAGAACTGGATGGCCGCCCACGCGGTGTTATAGAGGAAGTGGGGCAGGTGTGCCGTGACAAACCCCAGCCCCTGAGCGAGGCGGAAGCTGATGAGTCCCGACAACAGGCAGAAAACCACCCAGTAAAACAGATGGAGGATTGTTTTGACGATGTGGTTCATTTGTCGACAGTTGGAAACCGGCCATCGCTGTGGTGCAGATGCCGGCCATAAAAGTAGCTGAAATAGGAACGGGGCGGTACAATGTGTTTAAATTTTGTGCCGTGGCATATCCTGTGGGGCGCGAAGCCAATCCGTCCGGTTAAGCCGTTTTAGCGTGGTTCGGACAATGAACCTGTGGAACGGCTTGATGACGGCAAAATAGATCCTTCCTCCCCTGTTGTTGAACCTGACCACGGTGGTCATGTACACCCGGTGCCCGTCTTTTAATACCGACAGGCGGTAATAGAGGTGTTTGTCGTCCATGGCGAGGATGAGTTCGTGGTTGCTGCTGAAAAGGACGGGGGCCAGCATGAACTCGTACGGCGGTGCGGATTTGTCCCTGCGGAGGGTGTTGGCCGTCACCAACCCGAAGGGTTTGACGATGAGGTCCCTTATTTTCATCAACGCTTTGCCCCAGGCGGGCATTTCCATCAGTTTGCGGGTAATTTGGCGCACCGTGGCGTTGCCGTGGCAGGCTATCGAGTAGGTGTCGGAATAATCGAACCTGTCCAGTCCGTCGAGCACCCTGGTGTGTGCGGGACAATGGCGGAGTTTGGTGACTTTGTTCACCGGCCTGGGCGTGAATTGTGCGTGTGCGCCGCTTTGCGCGCTTTGTATATATTTACCGCCAGCATGTAAACGGCGTGGGGCAGCATGATGCAGGTCATCCCGGAAGCGGGTATCATGTAGCTGCCCATGGCCACGACCAGGAGGTATGCCACGGTGAAGGCCGGGGGCAGGGCCTTTTGGTGTTTTTCGACGGTGTGGATGAGCAGCCCCAGCGGGATGAGCATGACGCCGAAATAGAAGAACCAGAACGCGGCAAAGGTATCGGTGTTGGTCACGCCTGGCACGAAGGGCAGTTCGTTCAGTCCCCCGCTTATTTTATAGAAGCCCGATCGGGCAAATGAGCGGAATACCGTGCCAAAGGCATCGGCCGACACGGCCAGTTGGAGGTGAAGGAGGGCGATGAGGATGATCAGCACGCCGTTGGTGAGTTTCGATCGTATTTGCATGGTGACATGTGTGTGTTAGTCGTTTGCGGGCTTTGCAACGGCAAAGATGGCACGGGCAGGGGGGGTGTGCAGATAAAATCGGCCACTTCCGCTAAAAATCCTGTCAGTGGGCTATAAAATGGGGTATAAGGGGTCAGGAAGGGCCTTCTGTTCTTTCTGAGGCCGCGGGGTGTGGTTTCGTGCGGCTTTGGGTTTCTTTTCCTGGGAGGGGATGGGGAAGGCCGGCCTGCGATGTGGCCGATCTCTGGATTTGCAACGGTTCGTTTGCCATTTTCTTTGGAAAGAAGTTGTGTCCCCGGGAGTACCGTGTCTTCTTATTTTGCACTTTTTGACACTAAAAGATGTGTTTTTCCAGGTTCGACACAGGTTCGACATGGATTCGACGTGGGTTCGACATGGCGATATTGAGTGATTTGTCCTTTTTGGGCACTGCAGTGTAAAAAATTAAAAGCGGCCTTTTCCAACCAGGGGGAGGCCGCTTTTTTGTAAAGGGAATGTGTTAACTAACGGGGTTCTACATAAGTGATTCCTGTTTGCCTTGGGGGGCTTAGCGGGCCAAGCGTCGACGACGACGATTGGCCCCTAACCCCACTTACTCTTCTTGCTTGATCATGAATGAGCAAGCAAAGAGAAACCAGGACTCTGTCCGCCTTGCCCAAAAAGCTACGGGCAAAAAAGCTCGAACTTCCCAAACCGGAGGCTTACCCGAATCTTCGTTCATGGACATTATACCGGTTATCCTTCGTCATAGGCCAATCGAATTGGCTTATGGTATTAGATTTCGGCGGTTTGTTGGGTAAGGTTGCCCGGGATGTCGGTGGCGCGGACTATGATTTTATCGCCGCTTAGCGACTGGTTGGCGGCAGTGGCCGTGTAGCGCCACCAAATGGAACCGGGCTGAAGGGTGGCCATGCCGCTTTCGACCTCGGATCCGTCGGCGTTCTGGATGGCCACGGAGACTTCTTTGACATTGAAATCGTCGATGGCGCGTATTTGGATGTAACTGTCCGGTTGACCTGTGTATTTGCTTACATCAATTTCGTTGATGCTGGGGGCATTAAGGAAATCGGCGACGGCTACGTTGTGAGCGGTTTGGCCCTCTTTGGCCGAGGTTTTATACAGGGCTTTGATGGTGGGGTCGGCATTGGCGTTTTGGCTGTACAGGATGGCTTCCTGGAATTTCAACCGATGTTTTTCCTGTGCTTCTGTCGGTTCAGCTTTCCTTTTTTTGGGTGCCGTTGAGACAATGGTTTTGCCTGCGCGGTTGCTAAATACGATCAGGTTGCCGAGCTTGCCGCTGAAGCCGGTGGTGACGATGTTTTCGCCTACTTTTGCCATAATTGATAGATTTTTTAGTTAAACATAGAATTATAGAAAATTAAAACAATTGCCGGTAGAAATGCAGTGCCCATTGCCCGTGAGGAAGCCCACACGTGGTAAACGTAGCCATGCATTGGTCGGTGAAATGCCTTTACAGCCGGCGGTTGCCGAATTAAAGGGCCGGGAACGTCGCAAACGGGAACGGGTGTGTGTACATGGGTTAAAAGATTTTAGGTTGTTGAATATTCAAAACAAGTATTTTTATTTTAAAGTTGAAATACTTATTTATTAAAATGTTTTTGGTAAATTTTTAGCGGTTTGGCGACGATTGTGGTTAGGTGGTTGTTTGTTCGTTTATTTGGTGTTGTTTTTTTGTTGGATGGATTCTTTTGGGTGAAGGTGTGGTGGATTATGGGTGGTATTTTATTCTGGTGCAATTAACCTATTGATTTGGTGGGCAATTTTCTGCAAATTTGGGAGATATTTTTAAAATTTATTCAAAAGATTAAATCGCCATTTGGTGATTTATAGAAACAGGGAGTTGGAGGTAAAGTGCACAGTATTTCTATAATTAGGGATGATGGTGTAGTTAAATTGTACCTGTAAGTAAGTTGGCACCAAGCCTAAAAAACGATACAACGGACAATTTGCTACATAAAGACAGAAAAGGAAAACGATAAATGAACAGCCGACACACAACCAAAGTTTGCAAAAGAGCTGTTTTCTTGCCAACGCACAGCGGAAGTGATAAGTAATACATTGAGAATAACGAATGAAAAATATTAGGAAAAATACACCATCTGAATTTTATAGATTGAGAAGACCAGAATATTTTTCGGATTCTGAAATAATTTATGATGTTGAATTACCTAGAGAACAATTAGCATTTGAACTTTCTCAAATCACAACCAATCAAAAACAAGATGAATTTGAAACGCTTTGTAGAAAATTATCAGAAAAAACTATAGCCCCAAACTTAATTCCGCAAGTTGGACCAACGGGTGGCGGTGACGGGAAAACAGATTCTGAAACTTATCCTGTTTCAGAAACAATATCAGATAGATGGTTTATTCCAGAGAATGGTTGGGAAAAAGATGAGAAATGGGCATTTGCATTTAGTGCAAAAGCAACTTGGAAGAGCAAAGCTGAAAGCGATATAAAAAAGATAATTGCTACAAAGCGTGATTATACAAGGATTTATTTTATTACAAATCAGACTCCATCAAGTAAAAAAAAGAAAGAAGCGCAAGATGTTTTTGTTAAAAAATTTGGATTGGATATTATAATTCTTGATGGAACGTGGATATTGGAAAAGATATATGGTAATAATTTACTTGAAATCGCTATCGATTCTTTGAATCTATCCAATGTATTTAAAAATAAACAAACATTAATTGGAAAAAATGATGCTAGTCGTAATAAAAGACTTAAAGAACTTGAAGAAAATATACTAAACCCAAATAGATATTTTGAATATGATTTTCAATTAGTTGAAGACGCTCTTGAAGCAGCTATCTTATCAAGAAAATTAGAACAACCACGTGAAGAAATTGAAGGAAAATTTGATAGAGCTATTCGATTTTGTAAAAAAGTAAACTCAAACAAACAATGGATTCGCATACACTATCAAAGAGCTTGGACATATCTGTATTATTACGATGACTTCTCATCTTTTATTGATGAATATAAGGAATTTAAAAATTTTATTTCTATAGATTCAGCAATATCCGAAATCGAATTATATGTCAACTTATTTAATTCTTTAAGAGGCTTTTGTGCTGCTAATTGTAATCTGGAAGATTTCAAAATAGATTTTTCAAATGAGCAAGGAGAATTATATAATCTACTAGACAATTATTCAAATAAAGCTAATAAACCTTGTTCTTCTTTAATTGCTAAGGTCTACAAAGCTTTAGAAAAACTCATGGATTCTGCTTCAGAAAAGAGAAAACCAGATGATTATTTAAAAGAATTAGCCAAATATCTATCAGAAAGTGTTGGCTTAATAGATTTTCCTTTTGAAAGCTTTAAAAAAATGTTTGAGGAAATAGGGGGTTTATTTCCAGACAATTCAGTCTATGATAATCTTATAGACGTTATTGCTTCAATTGATGAAAAACGTTCATCTGAATTATCTGCTGGGCATACTTTTCTCAAAAGAGCAGGCCAAAAGTTTGTTGCAAGACAATACAAAGAAAGTATTATTTATTTTGGCAAATCAGTTTTGAAGCTCGCGAAAGAAGAGAGTAATGATGGTTTGTATTTAGCTCTTGAAGGGCTTGGGCATTCATATAATGAAATGGGTTTGCTTTGGGCATCCAATAATTGTTTTATTTCAGCGAGTTCTATTGCTTTTAAGTCATGGTATGAAAAGGGTATTCTTGACAAGCGAGTTTATGATTGCGCCAAACATTTATCAATAAATGAACAGTTGATTGGAAGAATTCCCAATTTCTTAACGTGGCATGAATTATTTAATGTAATATCAAATCAAGTTGAAATAGGTGAAGAAAAAGGCCAAATTCCTATTTTTGAATTGCTAGATGCTTGTTTAGCAGTTCGGCTTTTAAATACAAATTCACAAAAAGACAGTTTGCTTTCATTTTTACCTGATTTATTGGAAAATCAATGTTTATGGTTATCTCAAAATGCAGTATTATTTAAACTCGGATATACTGAATTAATAAAAAGTGATTACGAAAAAATAGGTATTGATAATGAAATTGAATTAGCTAAACATTTTGAGATAGTTGCCGGGCAACCATTTAGAAATCAAATATTATACGATACCAACTTGCTTTCGGATGCCGAACTCCAAATAACAACAAAAATTCTTGGTTGTACATTTATTTTTGGTTTTGAGAAAGATATCGAATTACTATTGGCAGCAGAAACATTTGCAGCATTTTTTGAAAGCTTTTTAGCAACATCATTGCAAGATGTGTTTCCAAATACAGAAATTATTAAAATTAAGCTTACTAGGAAAATAAATGAAAGCTTGTTTCAGTTTATAGTTCATGGCTCATCTTCTGAATATTTGATAGAAATAAATAAATTCTCTTTTTCAAGAGATATTCAAGAGAATTTATGGAAAAAGCTTTTAGAGTTGACAAGTCATGTAATAGCATCCCACTTTTTTATAAATGAACCAGAGAAACTGCTAGAGAATTTATTTAAAAATGAAGAATTAAACGAAAGATTATCTTTTATACTAGAGCATAGAAATTTCACAATTAATGTTCTGGGAAATGAGCCAAAACTTTTCTTCGACAATTGGTTAAATAAAAAATCAATAAAAGAATTTCCTTTAAAAAGGGTAACTCCATTAAAGTACAACTTCGATGTGAAAGAAGAAACGACTAATTCAAAACCTGATTTCGATTTAAATAAAATTGGACATAATCAGCGAAAAGTATCTTCGATAATTGACACTAATCTATGGGATAAAGCACAATGGAAAGGATTTGGTTTTTTTCTTGGTAAATATGGGTTCAGTATATTTATAGGATATGAAAATGGCAATGCAGGAAACCAAATATTTACAGATTGGATAAATAGATTCGGAGCTATTGATATGAATGAGAAAATTAGAATCACAATTATCAAAGGTGTTGATAGGTTTAATCCTCATTGGTACAGAGTACACATAGGAACAGATTTAAAAAAAGAAGAATTTAAATCTGGTGACATTATCTTTTCTGCATCAAGATTTCATGAGATGAATGCTATATCACCCGAAAACCTGAATAATTTAATAAGTGCGTTCAACTATTTTAAGTCATTCAGATTCTGTCCTGCCGAGATTGTTTTGAATGTTAATAAGATTGACCCTTTTGAAGAGTATTCAATTACTAAGAAAGAGCTTATCGTTCGTAATGCTTGGGAAATTGGGCTGCATGATTTAGAGAGTGTTGCAATAAAAAAAGGAGACAACCCGATTATTCCTGATAATATTGTAAATGCACCTGTTTTAGAGGTTTTAAAAAAAATCAATGATAATTATTAAACCCTGACCTTGTAGTCAAGCACATTGGCTGGTCGAACAAAAAGCCAACACACGACCAAAACCTGCCAAAGAGCTTGCCTACCCCAACGCACGGTTGAAAGAAACGATGTAGCAATTTGCAAGTTCAGTTCCCGCAGGCAAGGTTCGTAACGGGTGATAGGTTCGCAGCCACGCAGTCCCGCACGTCGCATACCGCCGACCGTTCAGGCAAGCGTAAAGACCGACACGACAACGAAATAGTAAGACTGAAAATGGCAATAATTGACATAGATTTTGACTTTCGACAAGACAGTAAGTGTGGTGACCCTGACACAGACAGTCAAAAATTATATGAAGCCCACAAGTTATTATGGAGTAAAGAATTGCCTAATGGAAAAATATTTACTTTGGAAATAAAAGGTGACAGTTATGGCAGATTTCTAATAAGAAACAATTTGTGTATGAACTTGTCAAGCGACAGGATGTGTCCGCATTTTGACGGAAAATATAGCAATAAGTTTGACGGTTGGCTTTCAGACTTGGAAAAAGAAGAACTCAAACATAAAGTACGGACAATTGGCGGACACATAGTTTTTCCTGCCCATAAAAAGAATGGCTTCACAATTAATCAAGCCAGAGGTGTTAGCAGAATAATTTGCGACAGGTTTGATTTGACAATGGAATGTATTAGACGTTTTTACAGAGACGAAGAAAACCCACTTTCAAAGACCTTAACAAACTACAAAGACTTTTTTGACTTGTTTATTGACTTCAAAGGTTATGTTGACTTCTTTCATTTACAAGACTTTATTGACCAAAAAGAACAAGTTGAATTTTCTTTACCGTTTGACAATTTTAACAGACCACCATTACCTCAGACTATTGACGAGTATAAGCAATACAAAGAACATACAATAGATTTAATGAAAAAAAGAAACAAAAGGATTTTAGAAAGTTTATACCAAATCAATTAGGACTATTATGAAAGGTTTTGGAAACATAGGACGAAAAAAAACGCCAGCCTGTACACGCGGTATAAAAAATTGCCGGTTCTGTAGGTTATTCAAGGGTTGCAGCCCGCTTCAATCTTGGTGTAACTTGACAAGAAATCGCCCGCAATCGGCAACTTTTCATACCGCCGCCGTTGGCGTTCATTGGAAAAAGCATCGCCGTCACAGATAAACAGAGTATTAAACGATAAACAAACAGGGAGTAATAACAATTAAAAAAGAATGTCACAAATGCGACACAAACGATTACAATTAAGTGCTGTCCTTTTGTTAGGACTTGGACTGACAGTACTGCAGGCACAAGAAAGTGTTAACTCCACAGGCGGTAATGCTTCGGGTAGCGGAGGCTCGGTGAGCTATTCTGTTGGACAGATTGTTTACACCACACAAACAGGAACAAACGGTTCTGCGGTACAGGGTGTACTGCAACCCTATAAAATTTCGGCAGTAACAGCCATTGAAGAAGCCAAAACGATAACCCTTTTGGTTACGGCTTACCCTAACCCAACTGCCGATTACCTGACGTTGGAAGTTAAAGATTTTGTATTATCAAACTTAAACTTTCAATTGTACGACATGCGGGGAAAACTTTTACAAAGCGAAAAAATTACAGGCTGCCAGACAAGCATTGTTATGCATAATCTCTTACCAGCCACCTATTTTGTTAAGGTAATCCAAAACAGGAAAGAAGTAAAAACCTTTAAAGTCATTAAAAACCAATAAACATGAGAAAAATAATTATAATTTTCACAGCCGTAATATTAACGGTAAATACGTTTGCCCAATCACCCGAAAAAATGAGCTACCAGGCAGTAATCCGCAACAGCAGCAATGCCTTGGTAATTAACACTCAAATTGGCATGGAAATAAATATCCGCCAAAGTTCTCCAACAGGAACAATAGTTTACACCGAAACACAAACTCCCATAACCAATGCCAATGGTTTGGCAAGTATTGAAATTGGAGGAGGTGCAGGCTTTAATGCAATTGACTGGTCAAACGGGCCATATTTCATTGAAACAAAAACAGCCACAACAGCCCCATTAACAACATATACCATAGCAGGTACCAGCCAATTGTTGAGTGTCCCTTATGCGTTATATGCCAAAACAGCAGGTTCATCTACCGGAACAAGTGGTCGCTACGTAGGCGAACTCTACGGTGGCGGCGTGGTATTCCGGGTTGACCACACCGGGCAGCACGGGCTTATAGTGAGCATGGTTGACCTAAGCCTAAGCAGCAAATGGAGTAACATTACAAGCATGGCCATTGACACTACTAACGACTGGGACGGAGCAAGCAATACAACAGCCATAACCGGGCAAAGCGGACACACAAGCAGCGCTGCGCAACTTTGTGCCGATTACACCAATGCCGACTATGGCACCGGGACATATAACGATTGGTATTTGCCGAGTATTGGCGAATTAAACCATGTTTGGAATAATTATTACGAAGTGCAAAAAGCCCTAACCAACGATGGTAATGCTTCAACTACTCCTTTTACAGGAAGCTACTACTGGTCGTCGTCGGAGCTCAATGCAGGCAACGCGAGGATATTCTATTTCTTCGGCGGCGACGCGAGCGGCGTCAGTAAGGGCACTGCAAACCATGTTCGTGCTGTTCGTGCTTTTTAACTATTTACCGCGAAGCAGCCCAATTTTTTTGAGGTATGTCATTGTTGCACGAATTATCAATGCATACACATAAATTGATATTGATGATTTCGAATGTACTAAAAGCCATAAACTACTAAATGGGAACAAGAACAGTGCAAATGAAAAACAACGAAACGCCAACACAGTGTATAAGCCATAAGGGGGGCGGTGGTTTGCGAAGGTCATCACCCGCATCAATCTTTTATCTCGGTTGATAAGAACGTCGCTCCGCAATCCCTTAACTGGCCATACCGCCCAACGTTAGTTGCCATGTTAAAAATAGACACAACATTATGATTGAGACACAAAGATTATTGATAAGACCTTTGACAGCTAAGGAGCTAAAGAAACATATTGATTCACCCAATGATTTTGCAAAGGAGCTTGGATTGGTTCCATCTCAATCATTGATTGATAATGAAACTAAAGAAGCTATTTTAAATGACCTATTACCAAATATTGTAGACACATCAAAAGATTCAGACTTTTATACTATGTGGATTGTAATCGAGAAAGTTCAAAAAGCAATAATTGGAGGGATTTGCTTTCATGGAGAGCCAAATGATCTTGGAGAGGTTGAGATTGGCTATGGTACTGATTTAGATTATCGCAATAGAGGTTTTATGACAGAGACCATTGCTGGATTGATTAGCTGGATCCGTGAAAATAAAAATGTCAAAGCAATAAAAGCTGAAACAGAGATAGGAAACAGTTCTTCAATAAAAGTGTTGGAAAAGAATAATTTTAAAACGATTCAGCAGATTGATAAAGCGGTAATATTGAAATTAGAATTAAATTAAAATAAAACACGGCAACTAACAAACGGTCATAAGACATAGCGGCTTCAGTGCAATTTGCAAGGTCAGCCCACGCTGACAAAGTCAGTATCAGGGGATAGGTTTGCAGCCACGCACTCCGCTACGTTTTATACCGCCAGCCGCTGGCGGCAAGCATTTGGGACAGTGCTACTCCAAATCCGACCGCGCTTTTACGGGACTGACAGACCGAAAAGAGAATTAGTATACAACTAACCCGTTTTTGTATTACCTCCAGCCTTGGCATTCTTCAGACATTTGCATCATAAATTTTAAACAACAAAAATGAAAAAAGTAATCTTAATCACAGGTGCAAGTTCTGGAATGGGTAAAGAAACCGCTAAAAAACTCATTCAACAAGGTCATACTGTTTACTCGGTTGCTCGTAGAATCGACCAAATGCAGGATTTAAAAACACTTGGCGGACATCCAATACAAATGGATGTAACTAACGAAGCGGACATTGACAAAGTCGTTGACACCATCATTCAGAAGGAAGGAAAAATTGATGTGCTTTGGAACAATGCTGGTTATGGACTTTATGGCTCGGTAGAGGATGTTCCACTTACAGAAGCCCGAAAACAAATAGAGGTGAATGTGTTTGGTATGGCTGCCATGACACAAAAGGTTGTTCCGCACATGCGAAAAGCGAAAAACGGTTTGATCATTAACACTTCTTCGATGGGCGGCAAAATGTATTTCCCAATGGGTGCTTGGTATCATGCAAGTAAACACGCAGTTGAAGGACTGAGCGATTGTTTACGTTTGGAATTAAAGCCATTCAACATTAAAGTTGTGGTGCTTGAACCAGGGTTTATTGCAACAGAGTTTGGTTCGGTCTTGCTGGATAGTTTTTCAAAGATTTCAAAACAAAGCGCATACGCCGACATGATGAATAAAATCATTGACGGAACGAAAAAAGCAGCACAAGGGAATGGTTCTTCAAAACCTTCCGTAATTGCCGACACTGTTTCAAAAATCATTTCGACCAACAATCCTAAGACAAGGTACAGGGTTGGTAAATTCGCAAAGCCAATGGTTTGGATGAGAGTTTATCTGGGAGACAAATTATTTGATAGAATTGTAATGAGCCAAATGTAAAACTATGAACTTCTATAATCATACATCAGCATGGATTAAAGGTGAACTTTTTGAAGCCACATTAATCCTTTCATTTGGAGCAGTTGCCATGCTTGCGGGTTATTTGTTTTGGAAAATCGGGACAACGCCATCTTCGAAAGCATTGTTGCTGCCATTTGTGATTACAGGTATAATTTATGCAGTTATTGGTGGTGGCATGCTTGTTTCCAACAATAAGCGGACAAAAGAATTTGAGCAAACATTTCAGCAAGGCAATAAGGCGTTTATTCAATCCGAAAAGGCAAGGGTTGAGGGATTTCAGTATGGTTACGTTATTTCCAAAATTGTGGCCACTGTATTTTTTACAGCTACACTATTAATTTTTTGGACTACTAAAAATCCAACCTGGCAAGGTATTGGAATTGGATTAACTCTTTTTGCCTTAGCAGGTTTAGTGGTTGACTATTTCTCGCAGGAAAGAGCAGACATTTATTACAAAACAATTTTAGACGCATTGAAATAATTATGGGCAGTGTTATCCACATAGAAACTATTTCCGACATGCACAAGATGCTTCCACAGGCGAGTGTGAAGCATCCTTTGGTAGCGGTGGTCGATTTCTCAAAATATCAGGAGCAGTTTAATTCAGGCATGAAAATCACTTTGGGATTTTACTCCGTGATGTTCAAAAACTTTTGCTCCAACAAAATGAAATACGGACAAAAGCCCTACGATTTTGATGACGGAAGTTTAGTGTGTATGGCTCCACGACAAGCCATTTCTTTGGACGAGCCGGTAACGAAAAAAGTAGACATCAAAGGTTGGGGTGTTTTCTTTCATCCCGACTTAATCAGAGGAACCTCGTTAGCCAAATCAATTAAGGAATACTCATTTTTTTCATACGACACCAATGAAGCATTGCACCTGTCAGAAAAGGAAAAACAAATTCTGAATGACATTGTGCAAAAAATAAATTCCGAATTGTCAGAGAACATTGACAAGCACAGCCAGACACTTATTGTCTCCAATATTGAATTATTACTTAACTATTGCACAAGGTATTACGACAGACAATTCATTACCCGTAAAGCTGCTAACAGCGATATACTTGTAAAAGTTGAAACTATTTTGACGAATTATCTCCAACAAACAGACCTAAGCGATAAAGGATTGCCGACTGTAAAGTATTTAGCTGACCAAGTGCATTTATCATCCAATTATTTGAGTGACTTGTTAAAGAGGGAAACAGGAATGAACGCACAAGACCGCATTCACTATTATGTAATTGAAGAAGCAAAAAACTTATTATTGAGTTCAGACAAGACAGTTGGAGAGTTAGCATTTTCATTGGGCTTTGAATATCCGCAATACTTTTCACGACTATTCAAATCCAAAACAGGAATGACACCGCTTGAATATCGAAGCATGAACTAAACAGACCAGTATGCCAGCCGCTAGCGGACGAAGGCTTGGTGTAATGGCGGGTGAGGTTTATTGCTAAATTTAAACTTTGGTGCTTCGTATCAACAGCAGTTATAGTTACTACGCCAAGCCACGACCGTTGTAAGCCATTTTAAGGCCGAAAATCGACACTTACATGAGAATAGAATAAATGAAGCATATTAGCCAGCATCGTTTCCGACTTGGGCATCCACTATAATATTGACTGAAATTGGCAATGGAAATTAAATTATACAAAATGACAATTAGAACCTTTTGGACACTGTTTTTAAGAATCCTTGGAATTTGGCTCATTTTAAGCGGGTTGACTGTTATATCTCAATTTATTAGCGCTTTCACATTTTTTGGTGACAATCACCAGGACAACTTTTTTGCGGCTATTTATATCACCGTCTTATTGCTGTTAACGGTTGGATTATACTTTATCGTGTTGAAACTGTTGGTGTTTAATTCAAATTGGTTAATTGACAAGTTGAAGCTGGACAAAGGATTTCAAGAAGACAAATTAGATTTGAATATAACGTTAAAGACAGTTTTTGCAATCGCGACAATTGTGATTGGTGGCTTTATATTCGTTGACGCTTTGCCAATGCTATGCAGGCAGATTTTTGTTTTTATACAGCAGGAATCAGTATTTAGAGAAGACCCTCAATTTAGTTGGGTGATTTTTTATTCCGTTAAGACATTTATTGGATATCTTTTAATGACCAATAGTAAATTCGTGATTGATTTTATAAACAAAAAGACAGAAAACATTGGGAATTAAATAAAATGGCTTGTAATATCGTGTGGCGGGGTGCAATGGTAATTTGGCGCTCTGTCCCGTATCAGTGTTTGTAGCGGAGAATACGAACGAAACCTGACCGCCACTGGCCATACATGTAACCGTTGACGGACAATACGCATGTTTGTAAATATTTGATTTTCAATAACCAAATTTGACGTTAGTCAAGATTAAAAAAACGACTTCACAGATAGATAATAATTTGATATAAAATGAAAAAAGTATTGTTGTTATTGGCAGACGGATTTGAGACATTTGAAGCAAGCGTCTTTATTGATGTTATTGGGTGGAATCTTGTTGAAGGAGATAAATCTACTGAATTATTTACGTGTGGATTAAGAAAGGAAATTAAAAGTTCATTTAACCAACGGTTTGTTGTAGATTACTTGATTGATGAGATTGATATTCAATTGTTTGATGCATTAGCAATTCCCGGTGGATTTGAGGTTTATGGATTTTACAATGACGCTTATGATTATAAATTCTCAGATTTGATCAGGACTTTTAACTCAAACAATAAAATTATTGCTTCTATTTGTGTAGGGGCTTTACCAATAGGAAAAAGCGGCATATTAAAAGATAAAAAAGGGACAGTTTACAATAGTCCGATTCGAAGAGAGGCATTAAAAGGATTTGGCGTTAATGTGATTCATCAGCCTATTGTAATGGATGATAATGTGATTACTTCATGGAATCCGTCAACAGCGATAGATGTTGCTTTGCTATTGTTGGAGAATTTGACAACTAAGAATAATGCCGACAAGATTCGTCAATTAATGGGATTTGATGATATAAAAAATTAACTGGCCACAACACGCGGTCATAAAATATTGGGGTTTAAGTGGTTTTTCAAGCGCAACGCCCATTGGCAAAGGTTCTTATCGTTCGATAAGTTCGCAGCTCCGCAATCCCCAAATTTCATACCGCCAAACGTTGTCTGCAATGCCACAGCGAATTCGAATATGAACAGTCCAAACTTCAAGTGGGATAGGTAAAGAATGGCAAAATCAAATATGGTTTGCAAATAAAGCACACATCGATACTTTAAAAAACATCAGGATTATGCATTTCTATGGTAAGTTTCTTCTATTATTACTTTTCGTCTTAATTGGATCTAATCATGTACTAGCCATACCACCAAACTTTACCACGAAGAATGTGAAGTTTGTGAGCAACGGAGACACGCTTGCAGGAACGATTTTAAAGCCTCCGCATCCCTTTGCATCCCTAGTAATTGTACATGGGTCCGGTCAGGAAAAAAGGATGATGGAATTTGCGACACTTTTGGCCGAAAACGGTATGGCTGTTTTAACTTATGACAAACGGGGTGTTGGAGAATCTGGTGGAGTTTATGCCGGACCTGAAGTTGGCACCAACAACGTTGATTCTACGAACCTCGACCTCTTGTCTTTGGATGCAAGTGTAGCCGCAAATACCTTGTTAGCTTATTTACCTACCGAACATATACCACTTGGTTTAATTGGAGGTAGTCAGGCAGGATGGATAATTCCTTTGGTAGCAAAGAAGAATAGCAATGTCAGGTTCATGGTTATATTTAGCGGAGCACTTGTAACAGTTCGAGAACAATTAAGATTTCAGTTTTATACTCAAGGGAATTCTAACTTTTGGGATACACATACAGAAGAAGATGCGCGCGAACATATACTCAATGATGCCGATAGGTATCAATTTACAGACACTGACCCTTGTGATGTCCTTTCCAAGTTATCAATACCTGGACTGTGGATTTATGGAGGTAAGGATATTCAAGTTCCAGTGAAATTGTCAATTGAACATCTTGACTCTCTAAAATCTAAAAATAAACCCTACGAGTATAAGTTGTTTTCTGATTTAGGACATAATACTGCCTTCTCAAATTCTAAAGAACCAGTCAAAACGGCCATAAAATGGATTAAAACCGCAACGTTTTCAATGAAAAAGAATTAAATAATGCCGCATGAAGGCACATGCAGGCAAAAAGCGGGGCTGAACGGCTTCGATTGTGAAAATCCCCGCTTTCGGCAATACCCGGAACGACGGACACAAGGAACGTCGTGGATTGTGTCTACCGGGGGGCTGGTGCCGCTTGATTGGCTTGGCGTCATCCCGGACCGAAGCCGGTGCTCTGGCCGGATAATGCCAAGCCGCCGCCGCGTTAGGTGCAAGCATAGAAAACCGAATAACCGTAAATTTCAGATATATGATTAACAAGATATTTTTGTCCACAATAACAATTGGATTAATTGTTTTTCTTATGACATCGTGCTCTAATGAAAAGAATGATGCCTCAATTGTTTTAAGTAAAAACTTGATAGAATTGATTGCTGGAGCTAAAGATACTGTTGCAATTCTATCGGTCAACAGCGAATATACTGTGACAACAGACAATGAAAATGTTGCATTTGCAATCATCGATGGAAAAAATATGATCATTACCACTTCCGAGATGGGAAATGCAACCCTAACAATAAAAGACGAGTTTAATGATTCTTCCAAAATTACTGTTTCAGCAACCGGACCAAGAATTGGAGGATGGCGAGAATACTTCCCAATTGGTATTGAATTCATTTTTGTAGAGTCAGCAAATGAAGACATATCAGAACAAATAAAGGCGGAACTAATAACAGATGCAGAAAAAAGAGTGAATGCAAAATATAATTTTAGTCATCCTGATGGTTTTTCTTATCAGTCTCAGGACGGATCGGTTACTGAAAATGGTAGCTATACAGTAAAAGATTTAATTCTTGTGCTGAGTTTTGACGGCAAAACGGAATCGTATGAAATATTAGGCGATGGTGTAAACCCAATGGTGTTGAAACAAGATATGACGGCATACTATGCGGAGCAATATCCAAATACTGAAATAATAAAAGTAATAGAATATCGAAGATTAACATATGCAACTTACTAAAATGCCGGCACCTGAACGCGGTATATTATAACAAGAAAGTCGTTGTTTACTGGAGTTTTAAGTAAGATTGAGCGTGAAGAAGCAGCTGGAATTGTTAAGAAAATGGGCGCTGACATAGACTCCTGTATTACAAAAAAGACCAACTTTGTTATTGTTGAAACAGGAGCGGGTCCTTCTAAACTTAAGAAAATCGTAGAATACAATGAATCTGGTTCGAACATTAAGATGGTATATGAATCTGAATTCATTGAAATAATAAAACATGGGCTATACATGCGGTAATATTTTAGGCGGCGAGAATGCACAACTTAAACGGTTTGTAATTTCTATTAAATTCGTAACGGCAGAAAGGAATATAGTTTCTAAAGTCGCCCGGAAATATACTGCCGACCGTTGTATGCCATGCAAAAAAATGTTTCGACGATAAGATCATGCCGACAATTGAAATAGTGAGTTTAGGAGCAGACAAGTTAGGATTAAAACAGACTGACTTTGATATTGCGATTGTGGAAGAGAATAAATTAATTAGTCACCGTGGATTATTCTATGACTTTTTGAAAAAGCAAAATGGAATCATTGTTCACATCGGCAATCCTGATTTAAAAAATGATAAGGAATGTGGATTTTTTGCAGGACTGATAATTGATTGGGATTTTGGGCCAGAATATATTAAGATTCCTGATTTAGATAAGGGAAAAAATGGTTCAAATCAAAATTTTAGATTTAAATTCTTGCTAGATTATCAAGTTGAAATTGCAAAAATTATTAAAACTGGATTTCTAAGATCGCCAACAAAGGATTTGTTTTTCTTGACTGATTATCAATTTGGGCCAGAGAATGCAGCGATTAAAGAAATGAAGCTTAAGAATTTTTGGTTGCAGCATGATAACGAAGGACTAGAATGGAATGTATTATATAAATTGACAGAATAAAAGTGCACGACCTGCAAACATGCAATATAAAAAATGGGATTTCGTAAGTTTCAAGGTTTGTGATACTTAGTAAAGTAGTGCAGCTTGATAGTGAATTGCTTCGTAATCCCCAACTTTTCATATTGCCATCGATGGGCGCAATGCAAAAACAAACACAAGCAGCGGAAATGAGAATTCTTCGATTAATAGCTACGTTGATTTTGCTAATCTCAATGATTGAGAAAACTTCTGGCACAGCGCAGATCCCGGATTTCTTAATTTATAAGGGCGATACTCTTTCAATTTATGCTAATCCATTGGAAAGTTATTTCGATAGCATTTCTAGGCCTGACAGCATTTTTGATAAATATGGATATAATTCAACAGCTTGCTGGCGCGGATATATAGGATTTTGGGAATTAAAAAATGACAGCTTGTTTCTACTTGAACTGCAAGGGGATTCTACAATAATTGATTTATCACTTATTTTTAATGACAGAAAAACAGATACAAAGATATTCGCAGACTGGGTAGATGATTCGATCCTCAATCCATATGGAAAGCTTGTTCTTTATGAACATATGGGATATGCTTCAATTTACGAATTTGAGAGAGAATTCATTTTCTCAAAAGGTGTTTTGACTGGTATTCAGGAATATGATAATTCAAAATCTCGGAGATGTAAATTCACAGAGAATACCGAATTATTAAAAGAATTTATTAAGGCGAACGTCAATTATGCTAATGTTAAGAATAAACCCTATGAGAAAGCTAGAGTATTTGTGCAAATTTGCAGTGTTACTGAAGACGGAAAGATTGATCGTGTAAAAGTGATATGTGGCTGGGATAACGAACGAGACAAAGAGGCCATCAGGGTTGTAAAATTGATTCCTGAATGGGATATTGTATACAGGCATGGAAAGCAAATTCACATTCCATGGATAATACCAGTCACATTTGGAGAAAATGAATAAAATACTACCTGTCGTATCATGTTAAAATACTAAAATTTAAGTGGTTATTTGATGCTTTTTGCCTCTGGTTGAAAACCTACCGGATTGAGACGTAATCCATGTATGTTGGAATGGGGCAAGTGCCCCATCTGCTAGCCCCCCCGTAACTCTCCCCACTTAAAATAGCCCAAAACACACCCTTTATTTATACCTTTGTGGCCGTTTCGGCGGTGCACATTGCAATCAATCCGTGCCGTACCAATGGCATGTTTGTAGTAGAAAGGGAGGGAAGTGACGAATTGTGTTCCCGATGTCAACAACATCTTGATTGGATTGTTGGGTTGAATAGGGAGGCAGAGGCGCTTCCGGGGATTAATGGTTTTTGACATCTAAAGTGCTTGTAAGAAGGGCAATGGAGGGTGTCTGTTTGTTCTAGGTAAAGTAAGGCATGAAATTATATAACGCTTTCAGGGTTTTTCGTTCGTACAATTACAATTTGTTTTTTATAGGGCAACTTATTTCGAGGTTGGGCATGTGGATGCAGCGCACCGCGGTTATTTGGGTGGTGTACACCATGACCGATTCGGTGCTGGTGGTGGGACTGGCAACGTTTGCCGAGCAGTTTCCGTCTTTTGTGCTGTCGCCTTCGGGAGGGTTGGTGGCCGATCGCTACAACCGTTATAAAGTATTGATGGCCACCCAGATCGCATCGGCCATACAGGCGGTGGCGCTGACGGTACTGTATGCGCTCGATTACCATTCGGTGGGTTTGCTGCTGCTGCTCAGCGCGGTTCTGGGCATTGCGAATGCGTACGATGTACCGGCGCGCCAGGCCATGGTGAACGATTTGGTAAGGTCAAAGAATGATTTACCGGGCGCGATTGCGATGAATTCGTCGCTCAATAACTTTACGCGGCTTGCGGGACCTGCACTTGCAGGCATCATGCTGGCCAAATACGGGGCCGACATTTGTTTCGGACTGAATGCAGTGAGTTTTATTGCGGTGATTGTCAGTCTGAACCTGATAAAGCTTCCACCGTACGAAGAGCCTGTGGTGCGGCAAAACCCCTGGTCCGATTTCAAAGAGGGTCTTGCGTATGCGAAACATGAGACCGAGATAGGGTGCACGTTGTTGCTGGCGGCGCTTATCAGTTTCTTGGTGGCGACATACAACACGCTGCAACCCTACTTTGCAAAAGTGGTTTTTGGCGGCGATGCTTCGACTTTCGGTTATATTAACGCCATGACGGGCTTGGGCGCGTTTGTGAGTACGTTGTTCATCGCGTCGCAAAGAAAGGGCAGGCTGTTAAAGAGGATCTTGTTCTATAACCTGATCGCGCTGGGCCTGGGCCTGATTGCCATTTCGTTTGTGAACACGCTGCCTGTGTTCCTGATGCTCTGTTTTGTGTGCGGTTTCGGCACGATGTCGCTGATGCCCATTTGCAACACCATTGTGCAAACGGTTTCGTTGACCGAGATGCGCGGGCGTATGGTGGGTTTCTTTGCCATGGCCACTTTGGGGACGTTGCCGTTGGGAAGTTTGCTTATCGGTTGGGTGTCGAAATACGTTGATGCGCGATATTGCCAGTTTGGGCAGGGGGTGATCTGTTTGCTGATCGTGCTGGCATTTCGCGCGTTTTTGTTGAACGGCGGAATGCCAAAGGGGCAACGATTGCCGTAAAGGGTACCCCTTTGGTTTTGGTTGTCCGTCCCCACGTTGTCGCGCGTAAGTTATACACGATATAATTGTGCGGTATTTTAGCGGCAGAAGAGAATGTAATGCCAATATCTTCCGTAATTTATTGCCATCGATAAGTCCTAATGAACAAGAAAAATCGTACCATTGTACTTTAAGTTTTTGAAAAATAAATGATTGTATGACCTAATCAGGTAAATTAAATATTCACCATTAATTCTTTTAAAATGAAAAACTTTAAAATTATTGTTTTTGTTTTGCTTTCGGTTTTGTTTACTGAAAGAACCTATTCGCAAGGTAGTTTCTCGGTCCATTTCGGACCATCTTTTCCTGTCATGGATTTTGCTTCTGATGATACTGACAACGAGGATGCTGGTGGTGCAGCGGTCGGCCTGAATGTGGGACTGCAATACATTTATCCTTTATCGGAAAACGGGCTGGGGTTGTTCGGAGGAATTGACTTCAATTACAACGGACTAAAAAAGGGGTATAAGGATGATATTGAAGATTTATATGAAAGTATTGGTCTAAGCGGTGTTGATATTAAATACTACAAATACATTAATGTTCCAATTACTGCCGGGTTGAACTATACTTATGAGGCCGATGATAAAATCGGGGTATTCGCAAATGCGGGCTTGGCCTTAAACTTTTTAAAAATAACCGATATGGAATTTAAAGTCAATGGGCAAACCGCTACCACAGAGATGGATGTGGCTAGTAATATTGGTTTCAAAATAGGCGGAGGTATTTTGATCAATAAGAAGACCTCTATCTCTATTGACTATCTAGGTCTGGGAAAACACGATCTTGATGGAAAAGTTAAGGCTGATGGTTCCTCTGAAGATCTAGACGGGGAAATAAAGGTTGATATAGTAACTTTGACCTTGGGTATTAAATTTTAAGTGAATATCCGTTTTTACCCAGGAATATTTGTTATTATCGGCCTTTGTGATCTGCTTTACTCCACAAACCAAAAAGCTACCGCCTTCGGGAAACGTTAAAATTGTGTCTACTTGCCTAAATCACGGAAAAGATTCGCCTAACGGGCATCATGGTCTTTTAACGGCAAACCACACCAATTTTTTAATGCCGTTTTCCGAAGGCGGTATGGCTACTGCCTTGCCTGTGTGCCAACCTGGTGATGAAACATATACCAAAGTCCTTACTTCGTAAATCTTGTCCCCACAACCATTCCCCTTGTCCGTTTGTTTCATAACACAAACCAAATGAACAGGTATTATGAACCCCTCCAAACAAGAGTTGACGGCCCTGCAATGCGATGCGTTGTTGAATACCTTGCGTGCCCGCTTTTTGAAACATGTAAACCGCCACACGGGCATTGAATGGGACAATGTGCGGGCCAGGCTGTCGGGCAACGCCCCAAAGCTATGGTCGCTGAACGAGATGGAGCAGACGGGGGGAGAACCCGATGTGATCGGGCATGACAGTGTGACGGGCGAATACCTGTTTTGCGACTGCTCGGCGGAGAGTCCCAAGGGCCGTAGGAGTGTGTGCTACGATGGCGAGGCACTGGTATCGCGGAAGGAGCATAAACCTGCGGACAGTGCGGTTGAAATGGCCACGGCTATGGGTATCGACCTGTTAACGGAAGGACAATACCGGGAGCTTCAGCAATTGGGAGATTTCGATACAAAGACGTCGAGTTGGGTGAAGACGCCCGGTGGGATCCGGAAGCTTGGCGGTGCGCTCTTTTGCGACAGGCGTTACAACACGGTCTTTTTGTACCATAACGGAGCGGAATCGTATTACGCGGCAAGGGGGTTTAGAGGGATGTTGAGGGTATAAGGGAAGATCAAATGCAGTTCACTTCATGTTCAACGTTCAGGGTTCCCAAAGGCTGGCGCAGATTGGTAATCGTGCCATAACCCGACCCTTTTCATTGAAATCCCAAGAGGCTGCCCCAATCAAAGCGAGGCAACCTCCTGGGATTCAGAACCCGGTTTACGACGGATTATTATTTAAACGCGTCGAGCGCTACGGTGGGTTTGCCGCTGGCATCGAACGCGCCCAGTGTGTAGCCGTTCCAACTATTATATGATTGGGGCTCCCAGTAGAACACGCCCAGACATTTGTCGTCGGCAATGGCTTTGGTACGTGTGACCAGGTCGGTGAGGAACAGTTTGGCGGTGGCGGCTTCGTCCCACGACATGCCTACTTCGCAAATCATTACTTCGGAGCCGTAACGGCTTATCATGTCGTTGATGTTGGCGATGCAGTTGTCGTTGTATTCCTGCCATTTGTCGGTTTCGGGATAGAGGGACATGCCGATGACATCCCATTTGCCTCCGTTGTTTTTCAGTCCGTCGAACAGCCATTTGTAAAGGTTGTTGTCTTGTCCTCCCTGTAGGTGGACAATGACTTTGGCATCGGGGAAAACGGCCTTGACGGCGTCGTATCCTGCATTGTTAAGGGCCGCATATTGGGCCATGCTGGCCGACGCCTTGCCATCGTCCCATAACATGCCGTTACCGGTTTCATTGCCCACCTGGACCCATTCGGGGGTCACACCATTGTTTTTCAGAAGCGTCAATACGTTGTCGGTATGGTTGGCCACGGCGGTTTTCAGTTCATCGAACGAAAAATCTTCCCATGCGGCGGGCTTGGTCTGGCTACCCGGATCGGCCCACACGTCGCTGTAATGGAAATCGACCATAATCCTCATGCCCAGGTTTTTTGCACGGATGGCTTTGACCAGCAGGTCCGATTTGTTGCACCAGCCATCGGCAGGGTTGACCCACACACGTAAGCGTATCGAGTTCATGCCCACCTCTTTCATCAGGGCCATGCATTCGGTTTCACGACCGTTGGCGTTGTAAAATTTCACGCCGTTCTTTTCCATTTCGGTGACCCAGCTGATATCGGCGCCTTTGGCAAAGGTGCTTTCTTCGGTCGGGACTCCGGGATCGGGTTGGTCGTTGGTATCGCCGCACGCGGTAATCGAAAGCAATACCAGGGCGGCCGTCAATAGTTGTCGTAAAATCATTGGATAAAAATTTTGCGGAAAATAATATAAAGACAGATAGAAGGAACATCGAAGGTCCTTCTATCTGCCAGTGTTTTTGATATTATTGGTTCAACGTCATTTGATAAGTCATGTTTATCAAATCGATCGAGAGGGTGTAGGTGCCCGGTGTGGCATCGTCGGTAATGCCATCGCCCTGATAATAGAGCGTGCCGTTAGCTCCGCCAAAGAAGTAGTTCCAGTTGTCGCTTTCGATGTATATTTTGAAACCCCATGCCGATTTGGCCGTGACGGTGATGGTTCCCGTATAGGTTCCTTCGCCCGTTTTATCGAGCGTGGTGTTGAAATCCCAAGTGTCGTTCAACCCCGACAGGAAGACTTTGTCGCCCAGCTCCGTCATGGAATAGGTCAGGGCGGAGAGGTTGGCGGAGATGAGGAACGTGCCTTCGCCGGATACCGGGATGTTGCCATCTCCATTCTTTACCAAAGAGCTTTCAGAAGAGCCAAGTGTGTAGTAATCGCCCCATGAGGCTGCCACGTACATTCTATAACCCCAGAGGGAATTGGCATAGGCCACGCCTGCATAGGTCCCGTTGCTGAGCTTGGGAATCGATACGTCGAAATTCCAGTTGGGGCCTGTTACTGCATCGTCGATCCCGGCCAGGTACAAATAGGGGATGTCCTCTTCTTCGGGAGTGTCTTCGCCCGGAGTCAGTGTGTATGTCCATTGTGTAGGATCGGTGAGATCGATTTTTAACGTATAGGTGCCGGCGGCAGGTACGTTAATATCTCCGGCCGCACCGGCCATATCCAGCACTCCGCTCTGGCTTTCGGCAAAGTGGATGGTTGTGGCCACGGCAGCGGCATCGTCCGTTCCGGTTGTTGAATTGTAAAGTTTGGCGGCACTGCTCAACCTGATCTTTGCGTTATCGGAGGTGGTGGTGATGACGCCGCTCCAGAGTTTTAAGGAGGTGGAGAATGCCAGGGAGGCCGATACATCACCGCTAACGGAGATTTCGGGGAGCAGTGTGGCCGTCCATGCTTTATCGGATGTGCTCATGGTGATCCAATAGCAGCCGCCGTTTCCGGGGAACCACCCGTTCCACATGGTGGAAGCGTCGTTGGACAGTACAAATGCGGTACCCGATACGCCGTCGTTGCCCCATGTGGTGCCGTCGCCTTCGCGGAAATATAAATTCATCCACGAGGTGGCGGCCATAAAGCCGGTGTACTCGCCGTCCGATGCGGGGGAGTAAAGCGTGGCCAGGGTTTGTGCCTGATCTTTATCGAGCACATAGAGTATCGACATATCGATCAGGTAAGGGGTCACATTTACCGACACGGTGTTGCTGTAAACGGGGTCGGTGTTGGGCCCAAACTTCGACTGGATGCGGAAGTAGAGAGGGGAGGCCACATCGGGCGTTAACCCGAGGTTTTTGGCCAGGGTGTTGAGTTCCGAGCCAGTGTATGCTTGTGACGTGACGGTTTTTTGTGATTCAGCCACTGTTTCGAACCCGGACGTGGCGGAAGCTTGCAGCATGACGATGGGGAATCCCGAAGGAATACCCACCGACTGGTCGCTCACGGTCAACGTGCTGCTGTTCCATACCAGCGACAGGACCAACGAGGAATGGTTATCGGTGTTGAGCACCACATCGGTTTCGGTGGTCGTGAGTTGTGACGCTTCAAGTCCCGACAGGATCATTTTATCTCCCTCTTTTTCGCACGCCGTGATGGCGAAGAGGCAAGACAGGCCGATGATGTACGATTTTATGTAATTCATGGAATGACGAATTTAGTCGTTTAATATTCGCTGTTGTAAAGGTTTGGATTGGCTGTTAGATCGGTGGCCGGAATGGGGTAGTAATTGTACTTGCTCTCTACGGCCTGACCGTCTTTGACGCCCCCTTTCCACTGCCACAGATAGTCGGCGGTGGTGAACTTGTCGTGGCGGATGAGGTTGGTACGGCGCACGCCTTCCCAGTAAAGTTCGCGGGCGCGCTCATCGAGGATGAAGCTTTCTGTCAGTGCGCTGGCCGTAACTTTGCCATCGGTTTCGTAGTTATCGCCATAGGCGCGTTTGCGTATTTCGTTGACGTAGTAGAGCGCATCGGTCAGGTTTGATCCGCTACCACCTTTTACCACCGATTCGGCCAGCATCAGGTACACGTCTGCCAGACGAAATACGGGAAAGTCGGTATCGACGCCGTCGGTGGCAGTGTTCGAGGCTGTCTCGCCTGCATCGGTGAGGTTGGTCCATTTGGTGACCAAATAGCCGTTGGCGGGATTGCCCATTTCGTCGACGGACAAGGTTTGGCCTTCGGTGAAGAAGAGTGCCCTTTGGTCGTTATTCCCAAATTTGGCAGGCAGTTCCTGACGGGCCCTGAACGATCCCCATCCGTTTGCAACCCCGGTAGTGGCGGGTATCTGGTACTCTGAAGTTGAGCTGACCGAACCGCAAACCATATAGGTGGAAGCTCCCCAGGATACGGTGTTGATGTGGTCGACCACGAACGGGAAGATGATTTCGTTGGTGCGTTTGTGGTTGTCGGCATTGAACAGTTTGGTGTAACCATCTGTTTCGAGCGAATAACCGGCGCCGATCACTTTATTGCAATAGGTAATGCAATCGGTATAATGTCCGGTACCGGTGTAGGTTTCGGCGTTGAGGTACATGCGTGCCAGCAACGTCCATGCAGCGCCTTGGGAGGCGTGTCCGTACTCGGCCTCTGTCCGTGTGGGCAATTCTTCCTCGATACTGGTCAACTCGTTTGCGATGAACGAAAAAATCTGCGAAGCAGTGTAGCGTGGCGGAGTGAACGCGCCGACCGCGTCGTTTTCGTCGACAAAAGGTACGTTGAGGTAAAGATCCATGGCATGGTAATAGGCCAGTGCCCTCAGAAAACGCGCTTCAGCTTTGTAGGCACGGATATCGGCTTGTTCATCGTCGGTAAATTTGGCTATTTTGTCATCGGATGCGTAACGGATAAACTTGTTACAGAGCGCAACGGTGTAATAGATACGGTAATAAGTATCGGATACCCAGACGTCGTTGGCATCCCACGACAGGGAAACAACATTACCCATGTTGTCGCCTTCGGCCCATGTGTAGGCAATTTCATCGGTGCCGCATTCCTGTAAGTTGATGTAGCATCGTATGTAATCGAGGCCTTTGTTGCTCGACAGATCTTCATTGCCGTTTTTTTCCTGTCCTGTAATAACGAACGATGCATACAACTTGCCCAGCACCGATTTGTAGTTGGCAGCGGTGGCGTACACTTGTGCCGAAGTGGTTTCGGTGTGCGGCATCTGGTCAAGGTCATCGGTGCATGACGACGGCAGGAGCAAGGCCACGGCCGCAATGGTCATATATAATAACTTTTTCATGGTAATCATTGCTTTTAATGTTAGAATTCCAAGCCTAATGTGAGGGAGAATATTCTGGGCCGCGGGTAAAACGACACATCCATTCCCTGTGGGACTTCAGGGTCGACCCCTGTATAGTCGGTGATGGTGAACACGTTTTGTACCATGGCGTTGACGTTGAGTTTGCACCATGGGGTGATTTCCCCAAAGTTATAGCCCAGCGTAAAATTGTCCATTTTCAGGAAGGAGGCATTTTCCACGTAATAGTCGGAAAGATATTGGCGGCTGCTGAACCCGGTTTTCAGATAGCTTGACGACAGGTTATTGAGCTGGTACGAGTTATAGGACATGGTGTTCCATGCGCCGGTGTTCATGGCCATGCCGTTGTACGCGTAGTTTCCGATGTTGGCACGGAAATTCATGCCGACGTTCCATTTTTTGTACCGCAGCGATGTGCTGAGCCCCAGAATGTAATCGGGTGCAGGCGATTTGTAATGGTACAGATCGTTGGAATTAATGTTTCCGTCCTTGTCCAGATCGGCATAAGCCCCTTCTATGGGTTTTCCGCTTTGGTCGTAAAGCTGGTGGTAGAGGTAAAACATGTAAGGTTCATAGCCTTCGGTCAACACCTGGAAGTAATAGCTGTCGATGGTCGGACCGACGGAGGTATTGGTGATTGCGGCACCTTTGACCAACGACAGGTTTTTTACCTTCATGGCTTGCCACGAGGCATTGAAGGTCAGGTCCCATGTCACGTCTTTGGTGTCGATGGGGGTGGCGTTCAACGCGAGTTCAAGGCCTTCGCTGTCCACGTTGCCCACGTTGGTCATGATCGTTTTGTCGAAGTTGGTTCCGGCAGCTGTTGGTACCGTTGCCAGCAAGTCTTTGGTTTTCCGGGTGTAGTAGTCAATGCTTCCGGATAACCGGTTGTTGAAAAACCCAAAATCGATCCCTGCGTTGTACGCGGTGGTGGTTTCCCACTTCAGGTCAGATACATAAGCTTCGGGGCGATAGGTATGGCCCGCGAAATAGTCGGCTCCTGTCTGGCTGATGGTATAGACCGGCAAATAGTTGTAATTGCCGATACCTTCCTGCTGTCCGGTAACGCCGTAGCTGAGCCGCAACTTTAAGTTGCTCAGCACATCGATATCGCTCAGGAAACTTTCTTCGGACAAACGCCAGGCCAGGGCGACGGAAGGGAACGTACCCCACCGGTTGTCTTCGTTAAAGCGCGAAGTGCCGTCGCGGCGCATGGTGGCGGTCAGTGTGTAGCGCGAAAGCAGCGTGTAGTTTAACCTTGCGTAGTAGGACAGCAGTACGTGGCGTTGGTCCGATGCGGCCGTTGTTTTCTGGATCTGTCCTGCCGTATTGTATTCGGAATAAGTATCGGTGGTGCTTTTCCATGCCTGGTAATCGTAACCGGCTACGGCATCGACCATGTGTATGCCCCAGGTCTTATTGTAATTCGCATAGGTCGTGAGCAAACGGTTTATACTTTTCTGCGGGCCATAGGTGTAGTCACGTCCCCCCAATCCATCGGACGTGTAGTATTGGGCTGCTTCGGCAGGTACATAAATGCTCCCTTCGCCTTTGGCATAATCGTAGCCGAGCGTTGCGTGGAGATTCAGCTCGGGCAGGAAATGCAGCTTATAGTCGACATCAAAGTTCCCGATCACGCGGTTTACTTCGCTGGTCGATTTATACTGCTCGAGCAGACCCAACGGGTTGCGCACGCCGGCGTTTACGGGCACGCCTGTGTTATCGAGGGCCTCGTTGTAGCCTCCGAACGCGCTGTTGCCCGAATAAACGGGAATGGTCGGGTTGAATGTGGCGCCGCCCCAGATTGCATCGGTCTCGGCAAAACGGTTGTTGTTATGGGACCCTTTCAGGTTGACATTGAATTTTAAATAGTCATCAAGAAATTTGGGGGAGACGGACAGGCTTCCGGTGGTACGTTCGGCGTTGTCAGTGAGTAAAACGCCGTCCTGGTTATAGTAACCGATTGAAGCACGGTAAGGAATGTTTTTCAGGCTGCCCGAAAAGCTCAGGTTGTTGTCGGTTCCAAAAGCAGGCCGGAAAATTTCGTCGTTCCAATCGGTACGGGAGGTCCCCAGCAATGCTTTTTGGGTACTGCTGCCTTTTTCGTTTACCACGGCGATGAACTCGTCGGTCGAAAGCATGTCGGCCAGTTTGGTGCGGACCTGCAATGAGCTTGTTGAGCTGAAGTTGATCTTCAGTTTGTCGCCGCTTCCTTTTTTCGTGGTGATGATGATGACGCCGTTGGAGGCCCGTGATCCGTAAATGGCCGTCGAAGAGGCGTCTTTCAGCACAGTCATGCTCTCGATGTCGTTGGGGTTGATCAGGCTCAGAAAATTGCTGCTGTTCCCGCTGATGCCCCCGATTTCCAACGGTACGCCGTCAAGAACAATAAGCGGGTCGTTGCTGGCGTTGAGCGAGGCCCCGCCCCGAATGCGGATGGTACTGCCTGATGTAGGGGAGCCGCTGTTCGACATGATCTGTACCCCTGCGATCTTTCCGTTGATCAGTTGCTCGGGCGAGTTGATCATCCCCTGGTTGAAATCTTTGCTGTTCACGTTGGCCACCGCCCCGGTAAGGTCGCCCTTGCGTTGCGTGCCGTAGCCGATCACCACCACGTCGCCCAGTGTCTGGCTTGCATCCTTCATTTGCAGGTTCACCACGTTGTTGGCGGGAATGTGCGCCATGGCTGTTTCAAACCCGATGAACGATACCTGTAGTTCGGTTTTATCTGCAGGTACCATCAGCAAGAATTTGCCGAACACATCGGTGACCGTGCCGATGGTGGTGCCGGGCACCATCACGGTCACGCCTACCATGGGCTCGTTTGATTGGTCGGTGATGGTTCCCGTGACGTTCCGTTCCTTTGCCTGTTGCGCAAAGGAGGGAGACGCCCATCCCATCAGTGCCAGCCCGATAATGAGGCACATGGCTGACAATCGAAGATTAAAGGCTTTGATATCCATAATTTGCTTTTTAAATGTGTAATGGAATAGATTTGGTTACTATTTTGAAAAAAGCTTTTAACTGTTGTTTTTTAGCTGTCGGCCTTTTCATGAAGCTTCCGGAAAGGATGGAAGTTGTTGGCTGTTCGGCTTTGGCTATGTGTTTTGTACTCCCTTTTATTGTTTCGTTTTTATCAGGACCGTTCCGGTTTCGATGCCTTCGGCAGATGCGGTTACGCTTATCTGCGAAGGGGCCTTGGGTGTTCTGACCACGGCAGTGGCAATGCCCGCCTCAGCTTTTACGGTGACAGGGCTTACCAATTGCGCCCCGGATACGTTGAACGTGACGTCGCGGTTGTCGCGACAAGCAGTAGTGCCATTGGCATCGGCCACTTGGGCATAGACAAACACCACGTCGTTGGTCGCAGGGGGCTTACCGCTTTCGTCTGCTTGCAATACCAAACGTGCGGGCGATAACGGCGTACTGACCACGTGTTCTTTTACTGCTTTTCCTTGGATGTAGCCCACGGCTTTGACCGTTCCTGCGGCCTTGCAACCTACGTTGAACGTAAAGGGGGGATGCTGCAGGTTGGTGGTCAGCGCGTTTTGATCGGGCTTTTGGCGGATTGCCGCCTGGCCGTCGATGGACAATTCCACTTCGTCGCAGTTGCTGAACACTTTTATGCCATCGCTTACGCCGGGCAACCAGTGTGAGGCGATGAACACGACCGGTTCGGCAAACGTGTCGGAACCGGATATGCTGCGTTGGCTTTTGAAAAAGTAATAGCTAAACTTCGGCAGGCGGAAAATATCCATCACGCCCGAATATTCATGGTCAGGCGCCATGCCGCGGTTGTAGTCGAACATGACCCAGTAGCCGTCGGCAAAGGCATGTGTCGAAAGGTTGTCGTTGTGTGCTTCCTGGAGGTTGAGGGCCTGCTGCAACATGCGCTTTTCGCCCGCAAAACGGGGCTGACGGCTGTTGCGTTCTTCTTCGAGCAGATCTTTCCAATCTTCCTGGTTGAAACCTGCGTTTTGGGCGTAATATTCCCAGTCGCCGTATTCGCTGACCAGCAACGGCTTTTCGGGATACAGCCCGTGACGGTGCTGGCGGGCCTCAATGTAAATATCGTATGACTGCCGTACCCATCCGGCCGAGTAGGTTCCGTTGTACGGGAATTCCTCGTGGGCAATGCGGTGGGCCATACTGGTAAACGATTGCGGCATGCTTGTTTCGTTGATCGAAAGTTCCCATGCCAAAATGGAGGGGTGGTTCCGGTCACGCCGGATCAGTTCGCGGGACGAACGGAGGGCCAGCTTTTCGAATTCCTGATCGCCAAAGTATTGCCATCCCAAAATGGCGTCGAGCACCATAATGCCCAGCTCATCGCATGCATCCAAAAAGGCGGGCGACATGGGGTAATGCGAGCTGCGCACAAAGTCGAATCCCGCCTGTTTGATGCGATATGCATCGCGGTACTGTGCGGCATCGCTCATGGCGTAGCCAACGTAAGGGTATTCCTGGTGGCGGTTCACGCCGCGCAAAAAGGTTTTTTCGCCGTTGAGCCAAAGTCCTTCGGGCGTGATTTGTACGGTGCGGATGCCCACGCGGTCGGTTTGTGCGTCGGTCAGGCGGTCATTGGCGTAAATCTCGGTTTTTAGTGTGTAAACGTGAGGTGTGGCGGGAGACCATAATTGGGGGGCGTTTACTGTCCCGTTCACGATCAGTTCTTTGGCTTGTCCGCTTTCGACGGTATTCTTGTCCGATTGGAAGGTGGCAACGACTTTTCCCGAAGCATCGGTCAACGTATGCGTGACGTGGATGGTGGCCGGTGCGTCGGTTTGGTTTTGCACGTGCGATTTGACCTCGACCGTGGCTTGTTGCTTATCGGCCTTGGTAGTGGCGAAAAATACGCCGCCTCCCGCTACGACATCGACTTCCATGGGGTTGGTCAAGTGGATTTTATTTCTGGCGATCAGATGGACATGGCGGTACAACCCTCCGTACATATTGAAGTCCAGTATTTCCAATGGTTTTGGGCCTGTAATGGGATTGTCTCGGTTGTCGAGGCGTACCAATACCGTGTTGAGCGTGTCGAAACGTGCCACTCCGTCAAGGTTGACCACAAAAGGCAGGTAGCCACCCAAATGGTGCGCCAGTTTTTGTCCGTTCACCCAGACCTCGGCCACGTTCATGGCCGCATCGAACTGCAACGAAACCACTTTGTCGCGGAAGTTTTCCGGCAACGAAAAGCTTTTTTGATAAAAACAGATCCCTTGCCACTGATCGTTCACCGTTAATGGTTCGATACGGGCCGTATGGGGCAGATCAACCGTTTCCCAGTCTGTGTTACCGGAAGGAAAAGCAAGCGTGTCATCACTCCGGTAAAACTGCCATCCATAATCGAAATTTTCTGTCTTTGCCAAAGTCGGTGCGTTGCAACAGGCAGACAAACCTGTACAAAGCATGATGATGTAAATGAGGTGTTTGAGCATTATTGGTTGTTTAAGTTCTGTGTTTGAAGGAGCTATTAGTTGTTAGCTATTAGCCTTTCTTGCTTTTGCACTCAGGCATTTTCTTGGAAATGACCTCCCCTAACCCCTCCGAAGGATGGGAACCGGAGAACGCACTGCACGTCACGTCACCCCTCCTTCGGAGGGGCCGGGAGAGGTCTGCTGTTTGAGGCTTCCGGCAGCCAGATGAAGAAGCTGCTTCTTTTGCCTTTTGCACTTTTCTTAGGCACTCAGGTACTCTCTTCATCACTCCATCCATATTTTTTCAATTTCCAGATCCACTGCGGCCTGTTTGCCTTCCTCTACCATTACCTGAAGGGTTTCGACGGCCAATGGGTCAAACGGTTGGGCATTGGTGTCGACGCTATAAGGCAGATAGTCGGGGAAAGGGCGAGGGATAACCAAAAACGGCGAGGCGCTTAGTTTGTTTAGTTCGAGCTTATAAAGCTGCTTGTTAGGTTTGATGGTGATAGTTCCCGACCGCACGGTCCCATTTTGGTCGATAAGCCCGATTGTTACTGGTTGGGGCGACGTGGACGAATTGGCGGCCTTTATGACCAGGTATCTTTTTTTTGCAAGTTCGTCGCGGCGGCCTTCAATTTTGTGGCCAAAAAAGAACTTGAATGCATAGTTGCGTTTTCCGGTGAAAGCAGGATCTGTTTCGGGCAACCGGGGCAACCGGAGGGACAGGGCGGTTTCGCCGTTGCTGGTCGGTACAAGGTTAACCTGCCGGTTCCAGATTTTGTAAGATGCTTCCCAGTCGCTTTCTGCTTCCCAAATGGCCAGTGCCGATTGGGCCGGTACGATACGGACGGAATAGGTGTTATTGTCGGAGTTCATCCAACTCCATGGATCGCCTTTTTTTCCTCCGGGAAATGTAACGGTGTCCTTGGCGGTTTCAATGATGATACGATATTGCAAGAATCCGGCCGATGACAGTTCCGACGGGACTTCGGCCTGGTAGCTGTCGGTTCCGTTTGCGGAGGCTTTAACGGTTTTCCAGTTACCTCCCAGGTTCATGACTACCGATATGCCTTTTATTTCCGATGGATCTACTGCCTTAAAGCTGATCGCAAAAGGTTTGCCTGCGGTCTTTTCATCGGGGGTATGGTTCCAGAGTGCGGTTTCGTGCAGGTTGGCTGCCGGGGCCACGAATTCGCCAATGGAGATGTTCTTGTAAGCTTGCGAGGGAGGGAAGTTACCCGCAACGCCTTTTCGTGTGAGCAGGTAAACGCCCGGACGTATGTCAAAACTTCCCTGCGATACGTTGGTTTTAAAAACGTTGCCCTGGTCAATGGGCCGTATTTCAAAATCATTGCCCAAACCGGGCAGCTTCATGGTCATTTGCCGGAGCGAGTGGCGCACGGCCGCTTTTTGTTTGTGCGGGGTGACCTTGCTGTACGGATCGTTCACCCAATAGGCATCGGGCATGACTTCGATGCGCCAAACGCCGTCGGACAACCGGTCGGCAAAATAGGCTCCCGTGCCGTTGTAGCTGATCAGGGGCGACGATCCGTATCCGGCAATTTCTTTTAGTTTTGATTCGTCCGGATGTGTTTGGGTATTGTTGGTATAAAAAAACTTGTCGGAGGTGACCCATTCGGCCAAATCGTTCACATAACTGATCCGTAATGCGCCATTGGCTTTCCGGTCCTGATAGAGCGGGGCCTGGTGGAACACTGCCGATGCAATTTTTAAACTGATGGCTTTCTGCGGCGCATAGGCCAGGTTCATAAAGTGGGTGCCGTAATTGGTGTTGTACGGTGCCCAGCACATGGCATCGTAGGCGAATTGGGCGCCCAGTTGCATGCCTGCCTCACGGAAGCTTTGTGCCATGACCGGGTACATGATGTTGCCGCCTGCATCGGCCGGGTCAAATTCGTACACAATCTTGGCCATCTTTTTGAATTTAGGGTGGTCGGCAAAAGGAATGACGTACCGTTGCACGTGGGGCAGAAAATTGCCGTCGATCTGCTGGTTGGCCACTAAATTTGTCGGATACCATTGGAACGTACCGCCCTGGACGTTTGCGTCCAGATAAGCCTCGGCCAGATGGATGCTGTGGCTCATGTTATAGAAAATGGGCTTGGTACAACCAGTGTACCTCATGGAGGCGACCATTTTATTGATGTAGGTTTTTGTTTCGTCCACCGTTCCGCCGTGATGTGGCTCATTGGATATTTCAAAGGCCAACAGGCTTGGTTCATCTTTATAGGCTACACCCGTATAAACGTTCACATGGTCCAGGAACTGGGACAGGTAGTTTGCCTGTGCATCGATGGCCCCAGGATTGGTCAAACAATCTGCTTTACCATATTTATATGCGAAACCCGGCGTGGGAGTGTCTGGTTCGGGCCAGCCGTTGCCCCAAAAGGCGATGGGGGTGATGACGAATTTCATGCCCCGTTTTTTCATTTCGTTGACGGTAAAATCGAACAGGCGCAGATGGTCGTTCGACAAAAGGTTGCCGAGGGTGTCGCTTATTTCCGTGTCCCACACGTGTACGCGGTACAGGTCAAGATCGAGGCGGGCCATGTGGTACACATCTTGTTTTACGGCTTCTTCGTGCGATGTGCCTGTGCGTTGTGCCATCCGGTATTCATGGGCAAAGGGAAGTGTATAGTTTATGCCGAAGCCGTGTATTTCCGATCCGTCGGTTGCCCAGCGCATCACGCCCTTATCGTCGATGGTTATCTGGTCGTTGCCGTTTTGTGCGGACAAGCCACCCGATAAGGCGACCGCCAGAGCCGCAACGACGATTGGTAATCTGAATCTCATAGCCACTTTCCTTCCTTTTTGGTTTTATAATGGATCTTCTATTTTGCTTAGTTAAAATTAACCTACGGCCGATAAACGTGTTCGTCTATTTTGGCCAATCCTCGACACATATCGGACAGGGTTGACACGTTTTGGACAATTTGCGCCACAAATTGGACATTGGTCTTTGGATGGGGTGAAATAGTGTGGTGAATTGTTAATTTATGGGGACCGAACACTTACATTTGTCGGAGGGAAAATGGACAGGTCCGGCAGATGGTTGTTTTTTACGCAGTTCGTGCACGCTGCATCCCCAAAGATCCCGGTATCAGCCAAGGCAAAATAGAATTGCATTATGGTCAAATCAGTGAAATTTACCGTGTTGTTTTGTTTTTTGTTGGTCGCATGGCACCAAACGGCCATGGCACACGGCATAAAATACCATGAATTCCGGCCAATTGACCGTCGGGCGGGAATGGATGCGTCGGTCGTATACTGTGTATTGCAGGATGCCCAGGGAATGGTTTGGATGGGAACCAACCAGGGACTTTATAGTTTTGATGGTTATTCGGCCCGCTATCATCCGGCGGCGTCCCAATCCCAGAATGGCGTAATATATTGTGCGGTTATGCCCGATTCAGCCCATATCTGGCTAGGAACCGAAAATGGGCTGATGGTGTTCAATACCCATACCGACCAGTTTGAGGATGCCCCCCAGGGCATGCCGGCGAATATCCGGGCCATTGAACGGATTAACGGTCATGAATACTGGATAGGGAGCATGGGCGGGTTGTTCCGTTACCATGCGGTTTCGGGCAGGTTGGAGCGGATGAATGATTCCGCCATTCCCCATCAGGCCATTTATTCTATTTTGCGATACGACGAGGATACTTTTTATTTCGGGACTTACGATGGCTTGTGCCGTTACGATGTGCCGACCGCTACGTTCATGCCTGTAAAACTGGGCATCGGGCAGGGACAGCACAACCAACTGATACTTTCCCTTTTGGCCGATTACGGTCGCAAATGCATCTGGGTCGGCGTTGAAGGGGGATTGATGGCCTACGATCCGTCGGCCCAACGTGCCGATGAATTGGCGTTGTTCAAAGGAAATTCGGTCAAATCGTTGCTTATCGACAATCAACATTGCTTGTGGGCAGGTACCGATAACGGGTTGTTTATTTACGATCCGCAATCGGCCCGGTATCGTTTAATCAGGCACGATGCCATTAACGACCGTTCGCTGGTCAACAACATTGTATGGACGGTGTTTGCCGACAGGGGGCAGAACATATGGCTGGGTACCGATGCGGGCGCGTCGCTGTACATGTACAACGATAGCTACAAGGTGCAATCGGTCAGTGAACTGACCGGATCGAACGAGGGCAACCAACTTATCTCGTTGCTTTCCGATTCGAAAGGACGCCTTTGGCTGGGGGGCACCAACGGGCTTATCCTGGTCGATAAAACGCGGCAAAATTCGGTGTGGTTCCAGCAAAATAGTGTAAAGTACCCCATTCCGCACAATAAAGTCCGACATGTATTTGAGGATGCCGACGGTGATGTGTGGATTGCCACCGACGGAAGTATTTGCCGTTACGACGAGAAACGTTCCCGGTTTGTCCGTTATCAGATTGAGGATGAAAAGCATTTGCGCAATGCCAACTGGGCCTATTCCATTTGCCAGGATGAGACGCGGAAGCTTTGGGTGGCTACTTGCCTGGGAGGTGTTTTTGTCGTGGATAAACAAAAGTTGCTGGCATCGGAGGGAGCTGCTTACGTGGCCGAGCGTAATTATTTTACCAATGGGGGAAGCAATTCGTTGTCGGGAAATATGTTGCTGTACATTTATCCCGATGCCGACCGGCACATGTGGGTGGGTACGTACAGGGCGGGCATTAATAAAATAGACCGGACAAACCAACGGGTGGTTCAGTTTCTTGCAGGTTCTGCGGACAATCCGTTGCCATCGGACGAGGTGACGGCCATGGTGGTGGGCAACGACGGATTTGTATGGGCGGCGTTCAGGGACCGATTGGTGAGAATGGGCACGCGCGATTACCAGTTGAAAGTGGTGACCGATGCACGCCTTTCCGATTCGTACATCAATGCTTTGGCCGACGACGGAAAGCGGATCTGGGTGAGCTCCTCCACGGGCTTGTATGTATTGGACAAAAATTCGTTTGTCCTGAAAAGGATCAACGCAGGTTCCGACTTTTTTTCGGCCGTGCACTATAATGCGCGGACCCGCACCGTGGTGGCAGGGGGCATGAACGAGTATGTGGAGCTTTTACCGGAATCGGTGTTGGGCGAGAACGAACAAAACAGGTTGTTCCTTACCTCGTTGTGGATCAACGACCGTTTGGTGCAGCACGGAACGGCCGCCAATCCGTTGCCCGGTTTGGCGCAAAGCATCCGGTTTACCCAATCCGTCGAATTACCATATGGCCTCAACAATCTGGCTTTTGCCTTTTCGGAATTTATTTACAACCAGGGTGCCGGGGTGCAATATGCTTACCAGCTGAAAGGCGTTGACGACCAGTGGCGTTTCACGTCGGGGACAGGCAACCGTTTGGTGTACAACAATCTTCGTCCGGGAGAGTATGTATTGGCGGTATCGCGTATCAATGCGGAAGGAAACCCGATGCCCGACCCGCTGGTGTTTTCCGTTAAAATCCTCCATCCATGGTATTCGTCGTTATGGGCCAAGATGGTCTATTCGGTGTTGTTCGTGGTTCTGGTTCTGGTCATCGCAAACTACTTTACGGTGCTTAACCGTTTGCGGTACGAACGGTTGGAGAAGATGAAGACGTTGGAACTGGCTTCGCATAAGATCGAGTTTTTAACCAACATCTCGCATGAGTTGAAGACGCCTCTGAGCCTCATCATCGGACCGTTGTCCAAGGTGGTGGACCAGGTGAAAAGCCCCGATGTCAGGGAGCAGCTTATGTATGTGAAGCAAAATGCCGCCAGGCTCAATGCGCTTATCCATCAGCTGATGGAGGCGGGCAGACAGCAGACGGACGGCTTTGGGCTCATCGTGTCGGAGTTCGATATGGTGGAGTTCATGAAAAGCGTGACATCGGTATTTGCCAAACCTTTGGCCGATAAACAGGCCAAAGTGACGTTGCAGACCGATTTATCTTCGTTCGTGATGGAAGGGGATGTCTTGAAAATCGAAGCCATTATGAACAACATCATGTCCAATGCCGTCAAGTTTGCCCCCGAAGGAAGCGAGGTGCTGGTCGGGATCACGGCCATGCCCCAGGGGGTTGGCGTATCGGTTACCGACCAGGGGCCCGGCATTCCGGCCAACGATCTGCCTTATATTTTTGACCGTTTTTTCCAATCGAAAGACACCATACGTTTAAATAAAGAAGGATCGGGGGTCGGGTTGTCCATCGTGAAAAATTACGTCGACTTGCACCACGGAAAGGTTCAGGCTTTTTCGTCGGCCGATTCGGGGACCCGAATTCTAATCTACCTTCCCACTAAACAAAATGAATTGCCTGAAAATGCCGTCAGCATCGCCCCGGCCGCAGGGATGGGCATCCAGTCCGCTAATAGTGGCAAACCCACGCTGCTGATCGTGGAGGATAACCATGAGATTCTGTCGTTTATAGCCAATAATCTCTCCCTCCATTTCAACTGCGTGATGGCCCATAATGGGAAAATCGGGTTGGATGCCGCCATCGAAAAACGTCCCGATGTAATTGTCACCGACATTATGATGCCTGTGATGGACGGCATTGAAATGTGCCGGAGGCTTAAGGACAATATTGCCACGGCGTCGATTCCCGTGCTGATGCTTACGGCCAAGGACGACAAACAGACCGAGATGCTGAGCTACCAGATCGGTGCCGACGGTTTCGTGCCCAAACCTTTTGAGATCGATTATTTGCTGCAACGCATCAAGCAGATGTTGCACAGCCGCAAACATTTGGTGGACAAGGCACGCCAGGAGGCCATCATCAAACCTGGCGAAATCCGTGAGGAATCGGCAGATGAACGCTTTTTGGCCGCCATCACCAAAGTTATCGAGGAACAAATTACCGATTCGGAACTGAACGTGAATTCCCTGAGCGAAAAAACGGGTTACAACCCTAAGCAAGTCTACAGGCGTATTAAAGCACTGACGGGGCAAACGGCCGTTGATTACATCCGTTCCGTAAGGCTGAAAAAAGCGGCCATGCTGTTGTCTCGCAAAACGTTTACCGTGGCCGAGGTGATGTACATGGTGGGATTCAACAACCACTCTTATTTTGCCAAACGTTTTCAGGAGATGTACGGCAAATCGCCCAAAGAATATATGGAAGAGGGGTGAAGGGAAGGTATTATTCGCCCCCAACGGGGATGATGTACGGGATATGCCCACATGGAAGGCATGCAGGCCATAGACTTGCGTTTCGTGTCCTTCCCAATTTGCCTACGTTTTGGTCTAAGTCGTACTTACGTTAAAGTACAATTCTATTTCTTCGTCAGATAATAATCCGGATCCAATTAGGGTTTGTTGGATTTTTTCTAAATCTTTTGAAGCTACACGGCCAATTGGTTTACAAGTTCCATCATTTATTTGGGATGCAATATGTTCTCCGTTCAATTTAATTGGATATGCGCAATTGACAAATGAATCATATCTCAAAAAACTGTTTTCGGTTTTTTGTATCGGAATTTGCAATCTTAACAGCTTTGGCTTATTGCGCAGTGATGGATGGATCTCTGAATTTATGAACACAGAGCATACGAAAACTTTATCTGCATTCATTCCTGCTATTATGAAGAATTTTGGATGATCTGATTCTGCGAACTTTTTTAATAGGACATCGCCTTTTTTTAGAACGCTTAAATAGAGTTTATTTTTCGAATCGGAATCCAGATTTTCAAGTAACGGCATATATTAGAACGATTTTGCAAAGCGCCTGTTCTCTTTAATGTATTCGATATATGATTCTTCATTACCTGTTTCGATAACCATGTTTTCCATAGATATAGGGGTGTTTAAAACAGTATTGCGCCATGCATAATCATGAGATTTTTCCCTTATCTCGTCCCAGGTCAAATTTCCATATTCATCCAATGAACCTTCAATGCATTCCAAGTCTGTTTTGGAAAGGGCTTTAAGGTCTGCTTCCTTTTTAGGGACAATTAAATCCCAGTTTTCAACAGAAAAGTATTGAGAGAACTTCCCATTGTCTTTGAAATAGCCATCCCCTCTAACTGATTTGAAAATATCGTAAATCTTGGAAGGAACAGGCCCATCGACCATCGCAATGTACGTATCGTCCGTTATGCTTCTCCCATATTCAGCAAAATGGTTCCTGTCTGCGAAGTACAATATTTTAAAGATCTTATGAAAATCTTTGCGTTTTAGTTTTTTTGAGATCAAAAGCACGGCATTTAATGCTTTTGGTTCATTGAAATTATCAAACAGGAAACTTTCCATTTCGAAAATATTAAACACCTAACGCAAAAGTAGCTAAATATTTACATTGGACAAATTACTTTTCATTGTAAGATTGGCATTGGCGCGGCTGTTTTGTGACGAGTATCGGACTGGGCTGAGGTTGGGTTGTATACCATGTTTTGTCTTTCAACAGGTATCTTTTGGGGGCTTTGGATGCATTTTTATTTCTGTTAAATATTCTCTTTGCCAACTGGTCGATGGCATCTTTCCAAAAGGCGGCGGGCTTTTACCCAAAAGCCCGCCGCCTTTTGGGTAAAAGCCTACTATCTTTTAGGGAAAAGCCCGCGGCCTTTTTTCAAAAGCCCGCGGGCTTTTGAAATTTGCCCTGCATCTTTTTTTAAAAGGCCGCCGCCTTTTCCCTATTCGGTAAAATTTAACCTGAAGGCAGAAAGATTTGACATTGGAGATGATGGCCAAGCGACTAGGGAAGGATCATCCTGGTTGTGTCAATAAGTAGCTGCCAGTTTCAATGCCTCGTATATGTTGAGCAACCCGCCGGTTTGCGACAGGCTTCCGAAGTACACCTGGTCTTTCTTCTTTTTGCCACGGTTTTCGGAGGGACGGTTTACCTTTAGTTTTGGGAAAGGGGTGGCGCTTCGGAGGATGATTTCCCTTAACTGTTGCACGCTCAGGTTGGGGTAATACGACCATATCAATGCGGCCGCTCCGGCCACCATGGGACAGGCAAAGCTTGTCCCGTCCGACATTTGGTAGCGGTTTTGGGTGGTAAGCGAAACCATGTTTACCCCCGGTGCAAACAAATCGACGTTTTGTTGGCCATAGTTCGAAAACACGGCAGGCAGGGTTTTATCTTTTTTATATGCGTTGGCTCCTACGTTTAGCCAGTTGGATGCCTGGTAGCCGTCTGCGGCAAACTTGTTCGGGTAATTGGGAATGGCATCCACATCCTGTGCGTCGTTGCCTGCACCGTGTACCAGCAGTACGCCCTTGCTTTCGGCATATTTCAGGGCTTCGTCTACCATTTGCTTCTGGGGCGAAAACGCTTTGCCAAAACTCATGTTTATTACTTTCGCACCGTTATCTACCGCATACCGGATGGCCAGGGCCACGTCTTTGTCCATCTCATCGCCTTCTGGCACGGCACGCACGGACATAATCAGCACGTTTTCGGCAATGCCGTCGATGCCGAGCCGGTTACCGCGGTTGGCCGCAATAATCCCGGCCACAAAGGTGCCATGGAACGCGTCGGGGCCTGTGACGTCGTTATTCCCGTAGTGGCGGTCGTTAATGTCTTCCACGTTATCGCCCAGCAAGGTGCGTGGGTTGAATTCAAAGTTCAGATAGGTGTCCAGTTGTTTGTTGATGTGCTCTTTGTAGCTGTTGAGCGATTGCGGGGTATAGCCGTTCTGGTAAACGGCCAGGTACATCTTTTTTGCGGCCAGCACACGTTTGTCTTTGGTCTTTAGGGCTTTTACGGACGGTATCGAAAGCTGGTCGGCTTGCAGTGTTTCGCGTAGAGCCGATTCGGCCATGGCCAACCGTTGTTCGAAACCTTCGATGTTCTGTTTCTGGCTTTCGTACTTTTTGAGGTCGGTATCGTATTTGGCCTTGCATTGTAAATAAAGTGCGTAACCGTCTTTTTTGTCGGCGGGCACTTTGTCGGCGTTGGCGTATTTTTCGAATTCGGGCTTGAGTTTACGTAAAATACGGGTGTATTCCACGTTTTCGTACTCAATGTTCTCGCCTTTGGCATTGCCGATAAAATTCCATCCGTGCACGTCGTCGATGTAACCATTGCCATCGTCGTCGATGCCGTTTGCGGGTATTTCGCCTTTGTTGGTCCATACTTTCCCATTCAGGTCTTCATGCGCGATGTCCACGCCGGCATCGATCACGGCCACGACTACCGTTTGTTTCGGGGTGAGGGACGATAAGAGTTCGCGGTATGCTTTATCGGTGCCTATGCCTGCCGTTTTGTGCGCTTTTAAGTCGAGATGCTGCCAGTTGAGCATTTTTTTGTCGAGCGAATCGACTGTGGAATAAGCTTCGCGTTGTGCAAAAAGCGAAGGGGCCATTCCCAACGCGGCAATGAGGAGCGATGGAAATAACAGATTTTGGCTTGGCTTGCAGATTGGAATGTGCATGGGATAAATATAGATTAGTTATTGGGGCCTAAAGATAGGAAAATGTAAAGGTGGTGTTTTTATGTCGCACGGATAAATGTGCCATGTCCCGGTTGGGTTTTACTTTGTGTGGGCGGTTGGCGGCTTTTGTGCAACCTTTCCGGCTGGATATTGTTTTGAAGCTATATTTGTATGGTTTTATGAAACAATTCCTGATGAAAAACTACAAATTCATCCTGTTTACCGGCATGGCAAGCATTTGGACGGGTGTCATGCTCCGTCTCTTTGGGGTGGCGGTGCCGTCGCCCTACTTGTTTTTTGCCGCCGGGGCGGGCTTCAAATTTGCCTATCTCTATTGGGCTTACCGGCAAGGCATTTACAAACCCGGTTTGGAACTGGTGTTTTTGGGCGCGGGTTTGTTTATATTGTTTCTTGGAATTAAAGTGCGTTTGCACGATCCCGGATCGATATTCGGTTTTATGCTTATTTCCAAAGCAGTATTGATGAAACTATCGTTCCTTTTTTTGGTCATCCGCAAATTGCGTGAGGCACGGCTGCAAACGGCCCCGGTTTCTGTCATTGATTTGGATGGCAATAGGGCAGCCGTCTGACAATGTCGATGCCAGTGGGCGATACTTTTGCCTGCAGTGCAAATATCTCTATGCCGGCGTTGACGGCTTGGGCCAACCCATGTGCGTAAGCAGGGTCAATTTCGGTGGCCGGGCCAAACGTATCCACGTCCATGCGTTGTATTATATAAACCATTACGGCGCGGATACCCTCGCTTTTTAAACGTATCAGGGTATGTAAATGCTTGAGCCCGCGTTCGGTCACCGCATCGGGGAAGAGGGCTTCACGGCCGGTTTTCATGGTTACGTTTTTTACCTCAATGGCGCACCGTTCGATATCGTTTTCAGCAAACACGTCCAGGCGGCTCTCTTCGAACCTGACTTCGCGCCAAACCCTTGTATACATATCAAGTCCTTGTATTGAACGGTTTTTTATCGCTTCGTAGACCAATGTGTTCGGATTGGAGGTGTTGATACCGACCCACTGGCCGTTTATCTTTATCATTTCCCACGTGAACCTGGTGCGGCGTTTAGGGTCGTCGTGAGGGGTAAGGTATACTTCTGCCCCTTCTTCAATGCAGCTTTTCATGGAACCACTATTGGTACAATGGGCGGTGACGATGGTGCCATCGTCAAGTTTGACGTCGGCAAGGAAACGTTTGTAACGTTTTATCAAAAAGCCATGGGTGAGCGTTTGGGGAAACTGCATAAACTTGTGGTTTGGCGGTTCGTCCAAAAATAGGCAAATTTGCGGAAGAAAGTTCCCGGATGCAAAAGAACTAAAGGCTAACGGCTTTTTAATCAAATCGCTTATTTTATGCAATGTCGCGAAAACTGTGGCGCATGCTGCATCATGCCATCCATTTCATCGGCTATTCCCGGAATGCCCAACGGTAAACCCGGAGGGGTGCGTTGTATCCATTTAACCGGTGATTTTCGCTGTGCCATTTTCCACTCTCCCGATAGGCCAAAGGTTTGCGGTGGTTTTAAGGCCGAACCGTTGGTGTGCGGTTCCAGCCGTGTAGAGGCGTTGCAAATACTTGGCGATTTGGAGGGAGTGCCCGTGGCGCAAATAAAAAAAGCGCAAGGGATATAGCCCGTTGCGCTTTCACTGTCGGTTTGCAGCCGTTTTTATTTTACCGTTTTTACCTCTTTTATGGAGGTCGACAGGTTTTCGAATACCACATTGCGTGCTCCCGTAATGCGGGTCATATCTTTTATGTTGTCGAATTTACAATCGATGAAACGAATGTCCGACACCTGGATGCTTTCATCAAGCCCTTCGATGAATACGCCGTATGTGCTTTGTTTGCTGTGCACGTTGCGTAGTTCAACGTTCCTCACGACAGGCAGGTAGGGGCCGGTGCCTTCCTTGCGTTCGTATTTCAGCTCCACACGGAAAACGGCTTCGGCACACTGGCCCACTTCAACGTTTCGCACGTAAATGTCCTCGATAATGCCGCCTCTTACGGTGTTCGATTTGATGCGGATGACCCGGTCGAGGTGCGGGCTGTCCATGGTGCAGTTTTCCACGAATACGTTGCGTACACCTGCCGAGATCTCACTACCCATTACCACCCCGCCATGCCCTTCTTTCATGTTGCAGTTGCGCACGATGATGTTTTCCGACGGGATGGGATTGTTGCGGCCATCGTTGTTACGGCCCGATTTAATGGCGATACAGTCGTCGCCCGTATCGAACGTACAACCTTCGATCAGCACGTTTTTGCACGATTCCGGGTCGCAACCGTCGTTGTTGGGTCCGTGGCTTTTGATGCTGACGCCACGTACGATCACGTTTTCGCAAAATAGCGGATGGATTACCCAAAAAGGGGCGCTGACAATGGTTACCCCTTCGATCAGTACGTTTTTGCATTTGGTGGGACTAACGAATTGCGGACGGAGGCAATCGTTTTCGGTCATGATCCTTTGTAGAACGGGCATGTCGTTCAGTACCATCTTCATCAACCGGTCACGTCCGCCATGTTCCTGGCTGTTCATCCCTTCGGCCCAGCCGTATTCCTTCCGACCCTTCATGTACCACCATGTCGGTTCGGTAGCCTGTCCGTCCAAGATCCCTTTGCCCGTCACGGCAATATTCTCTTGCCCGTTGGCATATATCAACGGTCTGAAGTTAATGCAATCCATGCCTTCCCAACGTGTTTCTACAAAGGGTTTATAATCGGATGGGTTGTTCGAGAACTTCAATACCGCTCCTTCGGACACGTGCAGGTTAACGTTGCTTTTGAGCGTGACGGGGCCTGTGTGCCATTCGCCTGCGGGAACCACCACACGACCGCCGCCGTTGGCATGACAGGCATCAATGGCCTTGGCAATGGCTTTGGTATTGGCTTGCAGGTTCTTCGAACCTTGTTTGGCTCCGTATTTGGTAATCACGAAATCCTTTGCTTTGAATGCGGGTTCTTTTATCTCCTTAAGTATTTCCCCGGCTTTTGCCCATGGATCGTTCGGACCATTTGCCTGCGCCATCACGACCAGGCTGAGGGTCACAAATAACAACGTAATTTGCTTCATATGGTGAAATGTTTTATTTCGGGCGGCCATCGTTCCCACGAAGTTAAATTTTGTGGTTTACCGTCTCCATCCGTCTAATTACAAAGATATGTTAAAGCTACGTCGGAAATGCCTTTCCAAGCTGTGTACACAGCAAGGCAAAGGATTACTTTCCGTTTTCAATTTGTTGTTTTTTAGTTTTTTATGAAACGGACAAAGCCAGTTTAGGACCAGTTTGACGGGTTAAATAGGTCAATTTTTCCACCTCATTTTTCCCCTTTGGTCTTTTGGGGAAGCTATAACCGTACCTGCTCTGTGGATGCCAAATGTGGAGGTGCATCTCAGAGGCCTTTTAAAATCGGGGAGTATAAGATATAGGTATCAGAGTGCATGCACCATGGCGTGGGCACTACCACATTGCCGATCGGACACCTAGAACAGAGCGGGTTGATAGCTTCTTGTAGAGAGGAATTGCTGAACCAGGCTTAAAATTCGATTCCTTCGGCTGCTTTTACCCCCTGGTTGAAATGGTGCTTGTGACAGACGATTTCCGACACGGTATCGGCTGCATCCATCACTAACGGGTTGGCATACCGGCCTGTAAGTATCAATGCCAGGTTCGATGGTTTTTGGCGCATCACGGTCACCATTTCTTCAGGGGCTACGGGCGTTTCGCCAATGGTTTTGTGGAGATTGAACAGGTGGTTTACTTCGTCCAGTACAATCAGGTCATATTGGTTACTGAAGATCTTTTCCAGCGCAAATTTCCATGCATTGATGCAGGATGTAACGGTTTCTTCTTTGGGAGTCCTCCATGTAAAACCGGCTCCAAGCTGATGGGTTTCGATGTTTAGTTTTTCCAGGGCTGCGATTTCACCGTAGTCGTATCTGCCTGATTTGAAGAACTGGATGAGGCAGACCTTTTGTCCATGTCCTGCGGCACGTATGATCATGCCCATGGCCGATGTGGTCTTGCCTTTGCCGTCACCTGTAAGCACGATGTTGGGTTTTCTTTGCATATGCCGTCGCTTTTAATGATGGGTTTGCCATAACCGCAGACAAAAGTGGCAATAAAAATTTGTTCGGATTCAATGTTTTATAACATGGTATTAAAAAATACTTATTGAACGGGAAGAGGCATGCATATAGTTGATTTATTAAGGGTTTAATCGTTTTGGGGGCTGGTTGTTCTTTCGGAAAAACGTTTTGGAAATGGAAGTAAACCGAAAAATGGTGAGGGAACAAATTTTTTGTCCCTAATTTTGGGCCGTCATGAAAAAACACAAGCCATTTGAAACATACTTCATGGAACCGGGCACACGCCTGTTTGTGGCAGGCACTTGCTCCGATGCCGGAAAAAGTCTTATTGTGACCGGCTTGTGCCGCATTTTTTTACAGGATGGCTTTTGTCCCGCGCCTTACAAAGCGCAAAACATGTCGCTCAACAGTTATGCCACGCCGCAAGGGCTTGAAATAGGCCGTGCACAGGCCGTGCAGGCCGAAGCATGCCGGATCGATTGCCATACCGACATGAATCCCATACTGCTTAAGCCTACGGGCGATCTCAATTCCCAAGTGGTGCTTCATGGCAAACCAATTGGTAACCGTTCGGCCAGAGACTATTTTCGGTCCGAACATCAGAAACCGTTGTTCGATGAGGCTTTTGCGGCTTTGGAACGCTTGTCGGCCGGATACAACCCCGTAGTGATGGAAGGGGCGGGCAGCATTGCCGAACTTAACCTCCGGCATCGTGACATCGTGAACATGCCCATGGCACTCCGGGCCAAGGCGCCTGTTCTTTTGGTGGCCGACATTGAACGCGGTGGTGTGTTTGCCAGCGTATATGGCTCCGTGGCGCTCTTGTCGCCCGAAGAGCGTGCATTGGTCAAAGGTGTCCTTATCAACAAATTCCGGGGCGATGTGTCGTTGTTCGACGACGGCAAGCGCATCCTCCGGGAACTGACGGGATTGCCCATTGTGGGTGTTGTGCCCTGGGCCAACCATTTCCAAATCGAAGAGGAGGATTCGGTGGCGTTGGTGAAAAAGAGAACTGTGGCGTTGCCGAACATGGTCAACGTGTGTGTGGTGGCATTGCCACGGATGAGCAACTTTACGGATTTTGATATATTTCGCCGCATTGGCGGGGTCAACCTCTATTTTTCGGGCAATGCCAACGAAGTGGCCAAAGCCGATGCCATTATTCTTCCTGGTTCGAAAAATACCATTGGGGATCTGGAGTTTTTGCATCGGTCGGGGCTATCCCAAACAATAAAGAATGCCCATGCACAAGGCAAATATATAGTAGGCATATGCGGCGGTTACCAAATGTTGGGCGTTGATGTGCTCGACCCTTCTGGCATAGAGGGGGGCACGCCGCATTGCAGCGGGTTAGGGCTGTTGCCTTTACGCACTGTCATCGAAGCCGGAAAAACTACGCAGCAAACGTTGTTCCGTTTCCGTCGTGACGACCAGCTTTGCAAGGGATACGAAATACACATGGGGCGGACAACGGTGTTGGAGTCCGTAGAGCCCGTAAACCGGACTGTTGACGGGACACATGATGGGGCATGGGCGTCTGAGAAATGTTGGGGGACGTACATGCACGGCATTTTCGACAATGCGGCGGTCATCCGTCGCTGGTTGTCACCGTTGGGCGTTGATACGTCCGGGGTGGAAGATCATTGGGCATATAAACAGCGTCAATATGATTTGTTGGCCGATCATTTGCGTAAACATATCGATATGGAAATGATTTATAGTTTTTTACGATAATGACACGCACTTCTCTTGGCTTTTCGGTGGATGATGTTCCGCATGGCGACGATTTGCACTGTTTTTCCGGCCGTATACATGCCAATTTCAGCAGCAACGTGTGGCCTTACGGGATGTCGCAAGGCCTTAGGCAAGCGTTGGGCGAGTCGCTTTTGTTGGCACAATCCTATCCGCCGCCGCATGCCGAAACACAATGCTTACGGTTGTCCGACAAACTGGGCTATCCGTTGGGCGGGGTAATGGCGCTTAACGGTGCGGTAGAAGGAATTTATTTGGTGGCGCAGGCCTTTTCGGGTATGCAAAGCCATGTAGTAGTCCCCACATTTGGCGAATACGAACGGGCTTGCAGGCTTCACGGCCATCGCCTCTCGTTTATCGCCGAAGAGGTGTTTGCCGGATCTGTGAAACTTGCGAAAGGTCTGTGGTGGATATGCAACCCAAACAATCCTACCGGAACGATCTATTCGGCAGAATGGCTCCAAAGCCTCATTGCATCCAATCCCCAGTGCGTTTTTGTGGTCGATGAGGCATATATGGCACTTTCGCTACAGGGAACATCGTTGCTGCCTGTGGCAAAACAACATCGCAATGTGCTGGTGTTGGTTTCGTTGACCAAAGCGTACGCCATGCCGGGTATTCGTGCGGGTTATTTGGCGGGACATCCCGAATTGATCCGGGCAATAAGGGCGTTTCAGCCACCGTGGAGCGTTGGCGTGCCTGCGTTGGCGGCTATTACTTATGCCATTGATACCCCCCCTTTTCCCCAGGGGCGGTTGTTTGATTATCTTCAATGTGCCCAACATTTGCAAGATGAAATTGACGCATTGGATGGATTTAAAGTCCATCGTACCCCAATGGGCTTTTTTTTGATAGAAACGCCGTTCATTGCATCGGAATTGAAGAACTGGTTAGTGGAACAGCATGGGCTTTTGGTACGCGATGCTTCGTCGTTTCGTGGCATTGGCCCAAACATGCTTCGTGTGTCATGCCAGTCCGTCGACCATAACCGCTTGTTAATGGGTGCATTGCAAAGGGTATTGATAAAAAAGCAGCTTGATCGTGAATGAGTTTTTGCAACTTCATCCGCAATGGGTCGTTGTGCTTTCCATTGCTGCGGCTTATTTTGCCGATTTGTTACTGGGTGATCCGGTGTGGATGCCACATCCGGTGGTGGCCTTTGGAAAGACCATTTTTTTCTTTGAAAAGAAGTTGAACCATGGTTCCTGGCGCTTAACCAAAGGCATGGTTATGGCGCTTCTGCTCATTGCAGGGACTTATGCGTTTTTTTTGATGCTGGAAAGATTCTGCCTGTATTTGGGAGATGTCATCCATCTGGTGTATATGGGATTATTTCTTTTTTTGGCTTTGGCCAACCGTACACTTATCCGTGAAGGAAAGATGGTTTTCGACCGTTTGCAATGCGAAGGTTTGGATGCCGGGCGCCGACAGCTTTCACGCATTGTGGGACGTGATACGTCGCAACTTTCACCCCAGCAAATACGCACGGCCGTGCTCGAAACCATGGCCGAAAACCTTAGCGACGGGGTCGTAGCTCCTTTGTTTTGGTTTGCCGTGGGAGGTATACCTGCTGCCATGGCTTACAAAATGGTCAACACATTGGACTCGATGGTAGGGTATAAAAACGATCGTCATTTGCTTTTCGGTCGTGTGGCCGCACGGATTGACGATTTGGCGAACTTTATTCCGGCCCGGATCACAGCTTTATTAATGGTTAGCGTGTCTTTATCGTGGCGGGGCCTGGTCTTTGCTCTCAAATACGGACATCGCCATAGCAGTCCCAATGCTGGTTACCCTGAAGCAACTCTGGCCGGGATCCTCAATGTGCGCTTCGGTGGCCCCAATATGTATCATGGCACACTGGTCGACAAGCCGTTTATCGGACATCACGACAGAGAGGTTGTTTATCGGGATCTTCAGATAGCGACCTACGTGAATCATGCCGTTTGTCTACTGGCCGTCATTGGGGCAATATTGATAACGATTTACAGTTCATCGGTTGAATTTTAATTTATACAAATGGATTCTTCAAACAAATACAACGATTTTATCGAGCGTATCGATCAGCGCATAAAACCATTAAACATGGAATTGGGCGAAGCGGTCCAACATAAAATCGACCAAAAGACGAAACCGGTAGGATCGCTGGGCAAAATGGAACGTATTGCCAAGCAAATCGCGTTGATACAAGGTACGTTAACCCCTGTATTAAAGCGTCCTACCATGTTGACCGTGGCATCCGACCACCTTATTTGTGCCGAAGGCGTAAGCCCTTGTCCCGTGGAAATAACATGGCAGCAGTGCTTGAATTTCCTCCAAGGCGGCGGCGGAATCGGATTGTTTTGCAAAGAGTATGGCTTTGAGCATTTTGTCGTAGATGCCGGGGTCAATTACGATTTTGAGCCACACCCAATGCTCATTGATGTCAAAGTGCGCAAAGGTACCCGTAATTTTCTGCATGAACCGGCCATGAGTTCCGATGAATGTATCTGTGCCCTTGAAAATGGTCGGGCACTCATCAATCGGCTGGTCAATATGGGCTGTAACGTGGTTGGATTTGGCGAAATGGGCATTGGGAATACCACGCCTGCCTCTGCCTTGTTGGCCGTTTACACGGGTTATCCGGTAAGGGAATGTGTTGGGCCAGGTTCTGGCCTTAATATCAATGGAGTAAACCACAAGGCCGAGGTGATTGAGGCGGCCGTTGCCAAACACGGTATATCACAAAATCCCATCGAGAACTTGGCAAGGTATGGCGGTCTGGAAATTGCTACCATTGCCGGGGCCATGCTTGAAGCAGCTGCCCAGAATATGGTGGTTATCACCGATGGGTTTATTACTACTTCAGCATTGTTGGCGGCGTGGGCCATCAATCCTCATATACTCGATTACGTCCTGTTTTCGCACCAATCTATGGAACAAGGGCACCGTCGCATGATTGAATTTATGGGAGGGGAACCCATTATGCAGCTTGATTTCCGCTTGGGCGAAGGCACTGGGGCTGCAGTGGCCTACAGTGTGGTGAAAGGTGCGGTGGCTATGCTCAACCATATGACGTCATTTGACGGATCGGGCGTCTCAAACACATCGCACATTAAACCTTCCAATGGATGATGGACTTGTATTTAGGGGAGGATGTGAATGGATCTACGAATTAATCGAGTACACGACAGTGGTCTGCGAAATTGATCGAACGTTTGGGTTTATTCGATTAATGGTTATTTTTGAAGGCTTATTATACCTGTTTATAGATTGTTATGGATACATTACAAGTTGCCATGCATAATCTGCCCGGGTTATCGCATCATAGCATATTTGTCGAGACTCCGTCATTCCATCAGTTGATTGCGGTAAGTATCATTGTCGGTGTGGCATTGATAATGGGGATTTTTGTGAAACGCGTAGTACTGGTCTGGCTCCAACGGGTGGCTGAAAAAACGCAGTGGAAGGGAGATGACATTATTATTGATTCGATAAAAAATGTCATAGAGTTCTTTTTCATACTGACCGGTGCTTATTTCTCCGTGTTTTATTTACCATTTACCGAAAAATGGTCGGTGCTTATCCTGAAGTTTATTGAAGTGGCCTTTGTGCTCTTGGTCACTGTGTTTGCAGCTAAAGTGGCTACCAAGGCGGTCCGGAATTATCAACAAACTCAGGATGCCAGGGTCCAAAATACTTCCATCTTCACCATCGTGGTCCGTACGGTGATATACATTTTGGGAGGTCTTATTATCCTCCAGGGGTTGGGCATTTCCATTACTCCTTTGCTTACGGCATTGGGTGTTGGAGGTTTGGCTGTGGCTTTGGCGTTGCAGGATACTTTATCTAATTTATTTGCAGGGCTTCAAATTCTTGCTGCCAAAAATATCCAGGTAAATGATTTTATCCAGCTCGAAAACGGAGACGAAGGGCATGTGGCTGACATTAACTGGCGTACTACTACTATTCGGGCATTGCCGAACAGGCTCATTATCATTCCGAATAACAAACTGGCAACTTCTATTGTCGAGAATTTCAGCAAGCCCGATCTGGAAGTGTCGGTGTCGGTGGAAGTGGGGGTTAGTTATAGTTCCGATCTTGATAAAGTGGAACGGGTGGCTTTGGAAGTAGCCCGCGAGGTGCAAAAGACCCATGGAGATGCCGTAAAAGGGTGGGAGCCGGCAGTACGTTTCCATACGTTCGATGCATATAGCATTAATTTGACTGTCGGGCTTAGGGCAAAAGAGTTTACTTCTCAGTTTATAGTTAAAAGTGCTTTCATAAAACTTTTGCATAAGCGCTTTCTACAGGAAGGAATTGATATTCCTTTCCCGATCACGACGGTGGAATTGAAAAAGAATTAGGAATGTATTTCATTTATGGCGAGATAATTTTCTCGCTGGATAAAAATGGTAATCAGACGGATATTATGTCGATTCTATTGGAATTTCAATCTTAAACTTTGTTCCCACGCCTAATTCCGATTCTACATGGATAAAGCCTTGGTTTAGTTCTACAAAATCTCTTACCAGGTTTAATCCGATTCCCATTCCTTTTTCGTTTTGCGTACCCCATTGTGTTTGCCCTATCACCGAGGTGAAAATGCTTTGCTTTGTCTCTGAATCCATCCCTATCCCAGTATCCGAAACAGTAAGTTCGATGCGGTTTTCCTGAATGAAAGCTTCAACCTTAACCTTTCCGCCGGGGTATGTAAATTTTATAGCGTTGTTTATTAAATTCCGCAAGATAACGGCCCAGCTATTTATGTCTATTTTTACGACCATTTCGGGAAAATGCTTCACGTAATTTAGTTCGATCTCCTTGGCCGATGCGATAGGTTTGTAAATGTCAATAATGCTGTCGACCAATTTGTTAATATCAATCGGTTCTTTGTGTGTTTGGTATGCACCTTTCTGTGTCACAGACCAGTGGAGTAAGTTGTCGAGAAGGGACTCCACGTTTTTGGTATTTTGGCCTAGCATTGTCAAAAAAGTCCTTAAATCTTCTTCCCTGCCTTCTTCCGTGGCTGCATGGGCCAAAATAGCCAGATTACCAAGCGCACCGATGGGGCCACGTAAATCATGCGAAATCACGGAAAAGAAACGGTCTTTGGTGTGATTGGCAATTTCCAGTTCCTGCTTTTGGAGGTTTAATTGTTTTGACATTCGTTTGTTGGTTAGATAATTGTGATAAACAATCACTAACAAGGTTGCCACTGCCGAGAAAGCGACCAAAAGCCCCCAAAACAAACGTGTTTTAAAACGCTCTTTTTCTGATAGCGTATCCAGTTCTGCTTGTTTTTGTCCTACTTCAAATTCGGTACGTAAATTTGCTATTTGGGTAATGGTTTCAGTATTGACAATGCTGTCTCGATAGGCATAGAACTTTTTCAATGCGGAATTGGCCTCTTGGTATCGTCCCATTGCCTCGTATGTAGCAGATAAATGTTCGTAGGAATCGCGGATTTGTTCCGGTAGGTTATTTTCTATTGCTGATCTTAAGCATTCTTTAATATTATTTAGGGCAATTGGGTAGTTGTGCTGTTCCTTTTCAATTAAAGAAAGCCATAATTGATAGGAAATCATGGCTTGATGATGTGATTCATGTTTAAGTAATGTGTACGCCTTTGTAAGATTTTCTTTTGCTTTTTCAAGAATATTTTGTTTGGCGTAAACTATACCAATGTTTCCTTTAGCATAGGCAGAGCCTATAGGATCTTCCAAGATAGTGTATAAACTGTCTGAAATATTATAGTAAATAACAGCTGAGTCATTTTTATTTAAAGAAATATATTCCCCTCCTAAATTTGAATAAGCTGCGGCCAAGGCGTTGTCTTTGTCGTTTAGTTTCTTTAATCCGTCAATTGCTTTAAAATAGCACGATGTCGCCGTTTGGTGGTTTTTTATTGCACTAAATATATTTCCGATTTCTAAATATGCACATGCAATGAAAAAATGATTATCAATTTTTTCTGAGATTTCGATACATTTATATAACTCCTTTAAAGCGTCTTGATTTTTTGTTAATTGTTTTAATGCTCCTCCTTTATAGTAATACCCTTTAGCTAAGAATGTGAGGTTATTTTGCTTAGTTGATTCTTCGATTAAAACATCAGAATAGTAGAGGACTGAGTCTGTAATTGGATGGTTAAATGCAATTTTTGATATCAAGTTCAATTGTAGTACCCCATCTTTATCTTTATTTATGTTTAAATTTTTTAAAACAACCAGGCAACTGTCTGCAATTGATTTGTTTTGACAAAGCGCACCCCAAAAAGCAAAACTGAAAAATAGAAGAATTAAACATTGACGTTTTCTCATATCAGAAGATTGAGGCCTATGGAAGATTATGAAAAGACAAAAACAGGACGGATTTACTTATGAATAAAACGTTAAGATTAAGCTTTTAATGCAATTATATCTTGATCAAATTAAGGAAGAATAAAGAATTACAGCAGACAAATAGTTCTTCATTATATTTTAATAATGCCTCCCGCCCACAATTTTTTGCTAAATAACAAAAAGGATTATGAACGGAAGGAGTAACGAAGTCCTAGTATTGCTATTTTATTTTGTAAAAAATCAGTTGCGAGTTAAATTCTATATTTCAACTTTAATTTTTGGAGGAGCTGCTTCTCGTACGTTAGGAATATTGCTGGGAGAGCTGCTTTTGGTGTCAACACAAGATTCACAACATTCGATTTCAATACTATACTCAATCTCTCCGGTAGCCCTTTTGCTCACCTCTGCTTTCCATGTGTCAAAGTCCTTTTGTTCGGGACCTTCTTTAAAAAAATCTTCCGGGCCGTTGATTGTAATGTTGGTGATTTCCTTAATTCCAGAGCATTGATCCAGTTTCCATACAATCTTGTCGCCCGGATCTACACTGGTAGTAATGGTCTGCCCTTTGTGATTTTCGCTGTCGCGATAATCCAATTCTCCGTCTTTAAGACTTAAATAGATAGTAATTTTTCCCATGATAAAAGTTAATTTTTTGTCAGTGATATGATTGTAAAGTTATTGTTTTGAACGAATTGTTCAACGGTTTTAAGTTAAAAAATGCATTTCGTTTTTGACCGTATGTCGTATAACGGTGACGAACTGATGAAGTTTGTATGTTTTCAATATAACACTGTTGAGTGTACTAAAGTTCTGCCTTAAATAGAAATCGGTTACCAATAGAACTGCCTTTCAGAAGCAAACCTTGTATTTTCAGCCGATAGAATTATTTTTGCGGCAGTTGTTTATCAAATTTATTTGTTTTTTGGCCCCATAAAAATTTTGACGACGATGAATCTTATCCTTAAAATCCTTTATCAACCATACAAGTGGTTAATATATTTGCCGTTGCTGATTGTATTAACAATCGTATCCGCAATGTTGGCGATAATTTTGTCCACCATTGTGTCACAGAAAGTGGGAAGCACAGTAGGAGGAAGCTATTGGTCGCGGGCGGTTGGGGTAATTACTCCCATGCGCGTAAAAGTATTTGGGCGGGGGCATGTCAATAATGCACAATCGTACATCATTGTGTCGAACCATCAAAGCGCTTACGATATTTTTGTGTTGTACGGATGGCTGGGGATCGATTTTCGATGGATAATGAAGAAAGAGCTCCGTAAAATTTTTGCAGTGGGCTATGCATCCGAAAAAGTAGGGCATATCTTCATCGATCGTTCGTCGCCCAAAGCTGCATACCAATCGTTGGAGGAAGCCAAGAAAAAATTGGTCAACGGTACGTCAGTGGTCATTTTCCCCGAAGGTACCCGTACGGGAAGTAACAAGTTATCGAAGTTCAAGCGTGGAGCCTTCAAAATGGCATACGACCTGGGCTTGCCCATTTTGCCCGTCACACTTGTTGATACACACAAGGTCATGGGGCAAGGGTTCTTTAACCTGATGCCTGGAAAAGCTAAATTGGTTATCCATGAACCTATTGATATTCATGATTTTGAAAACAATGAGGACGTGCTGGTAGAGAAAGTTCGGAAAAAGATTGAAAGCGGATTCTCTTCTGATATATTGAATTTGTAGACATGTTATTCCTTTGTGGTTCCAGATTTGACCTTAACTGTACCTGAATTTTGCTAAATTTAGGGTAAAATAGCCCCGAATCTTAAATTTTTGTATAACATTTCTGCATCTACAATTTGTTGTGTGAATCAATGAAAATCAAAAAGTAATGATCCGTAAGATATTATTATGCATTTTATTGGCCTTTTTTTCTTTAGTATTGGTTAATGCCCAAAACTCCAAATCGAAAAAGGCGTTGTCTTATTTCGATCAAGCCAAGACGTATTATGTAATGGGACAGAACACGAAAGCACTGCAAGTGCTTGACTTGGCTTTGGACAAAGATTCTAAGTTTACAGATGCCCTATTATTAAAAGCCGATGTTTACCACCAGATGCAACAATACGACAAGGAAATCCAAATGATAAAAGTGGCTGTTGGTATTGATTCGCTCTGTTACTTACCTGCTTATTTTAGTTTGGGGAAAGCGCAATATCTGGAAGGGAGTTTTGAGGACGCCATCGCATCGTTTCGCAGATATGAACGGTTATCACAGAAACGAAAGGGAGCCCTAAAAGTTGACGAGTGGGTTATCCGTGCCCAATTTGCCCAAGAAGCTGTCCGTAATCCATATAAATTTGAACCCCAAAATCTTGGTTCAAACGTCAACAGCGATTATGACGAATACTGGCCATCGCTCACTGCCGATGAACAAACCCTCGTATTTACCGTGCGTGTGCCACGCGACACAGTACTTTATAAACTGGGGAATTTGCCACAGGGGCCTGGTTATTTTCAGGAAGATTTTTATGAATCGACGCGTGCCGAGGATGGTTCATGGATTCCTCGTCGCCGGATAGATCCTCCATTGAATACCGAAAGCAACGAAGGGGCACAAACTCTTTCGGCTGACGGCAACTGGATGTTCTTTACCGGATGTGGCCGGAAAGACAGCAAAGGAAGCTGTGATATTTATTTTTCGCAGCGCACCATCAACGGATGGACCAAGCCTGTGAACATAGGAGGGCCTGTGAACACTCCTTTCTGGGAAACACAGCCGTCGTTCTCGGCCGATGGCCGTACTTTGTTTTTTATCAGTAATCGTTCCGGAGGGATGGGGAAAAACGATGTTTGGTCAGCGCAAGTAGTGGAAATAGATGGCAAAGGCGTTCCCATTTTTGGAAATCTTAAAAACTTAGGTGAAGGGGTCAATACGGCAGGCGACGAAAGCTCTCCGTTCATCCATCCCGATGCCAGGACGTTATTTTTTTCGTCCGAAGGCTGGCCAGGTATGGGAAACATGGACGTGTTTGTGTCGCGTTTGGGAGAGGACAACAAGTGGATGCAAGCCGTTAACCTGGGGTTTCCTATTAATACGGCTAACGAGGAGGTAGGCTTTGTGGTGAACGCACGTGGTGATAGGGCCTATTATTCGTCCGATGGCCTTGCGGGGAACCATGGAGGAAAGGATTTGTATGTGTTTGAATTGCCACAGGTATTACGTCCTGATCCGGTTTCGTACGTAAAAGGCCGGGTGTTCGATGCCGATACACATTCTCCCGTAGGAGCTGATTTTGAATTGTTGCGATTGAAAGATGGGCAATTGGTGGTAAGTTCCAGGGCAGGGGCACATGATGGAGGTTTTTTGTTTTGTTTACCGCCCAATCAGAATTATGCGCTCAATGTATCCCATCCGGGCTATTTGTTTTACTCGGATAATTTTGATTTGTCGAACATGCATGATGCCTCACAGCCCCGTTTGATGGAAATTGCGTTGACTCCCATAAAAATTGGTGGCAACGTGGTGCTCAACAACGTGTTTTTCGACACAAACAGCATTGTTTTGAAAGATGAATCGCAAGTCGAACTCGATAAATTGGTGTTATTCTTAGAAATGAACCCGACCGTGAAGATTGAGCTTCAAGGCCACACGGACAACGTGGGAACCATGGCCTTTAATATCGATCTTTCCACCAAACGCGCCCAAACGGTGGTCAACTATTTGGTGGAAAAGGGAGTGGGGCTATCGCGGTTGTCTTACAAAGGATATGGATTTAATAAGCCGGTTGCCGATAACGATACAGAAGAAGGTCGTGCCCAAAACCGACGCACAGAAATGGTTGTCGTGGATAAATAATACAAGGCTTTCCTGTTGAAAGTTATTAAAACGCAAAACTTGGATTAAAACAAAAAGCCATCTTACAAGATGGCTTTGGGTGGGTTATTGGGGTAAAATTTTTGTTGGTTTATTTGTTTAGAAATTTCGACAAGGTATCCATCAAAATTTGTAAACGGATAGGCTTGGCCAAATAATCGTCACAGCCTGCTTCAATGCATTTTTCACGTTCGCCTGACATTACATGGGCAGTTTGGGCGATTACGGGAACGGAAGGATTAATGCTTTTGATATGACGGGTAGCAGTGTAACCATCCATTATCGGGAGCTGAAGGTCCATTAATACCAAATCGACGGTATTTTCCTTAAACATGGTCACTGCTTCCTGGCCATCTTTGGCCCAAATGATCTTTGCTTTCGTTTTGCGCAAAGCTGCATCGAAGAATATCTTGTTTGTGTCAACATCTTCCACTACCAATATGACTTTATCGTCCCAATTCTGAACCAATGCACTGCTGAGATTATCTGACATACTCATTTCCGTGTGTGGATTTTAACAATTTTAGAGCCCCTAAAGTAGCTTAATCGGTTGTAATATGCAAAAATAACGAGGCCAAACTTCTTTTTCTTATCCATTATGGATGACAATATTTTTATGGGAAAACGAAAACTGCGCTTTTTTGCTTTCTTAACAATTTAGGAAACAGGTTACGGTTACGCTTTACGGCAAATGTTCTTAAATTGACAATGCATTTTCCAAATCCATATTTGCATTTGAAGGATAATTAATGGAATGTGCCCGATTTTATATTTATTTGAAGGATAATACTATATCGAATTATGAGGTGTGTACGGAGGATTATGTGTTTGGGTTTTCTTTTTCCGACGATTTTGGCTGCATCAAAAACATTGGGAGATGGATTGACATTGAAACAGAAAGCGGCTTTGTTGTTTGTGGCCACCGATTCCCCGGAAAACCGTGCGCTTGTATTTCAACCATTGACTTTTATCGGTACCCAATCTACCAAGGTACCTATGGGGGCCAATCAGTTTTTTGCAGTGGATATGGGCAATCCGGTACCAGATGAATGTGATCCAATATTTCCCAATGGTTGGACGATAAAGTCTTGCGATAATCCTGCATTGATAACCTCTTTGGTTGATTCGTATTTGGTATGGAAACCCCAGTGGAACGGCATCATAATCCCAAGTTGTCCTTCGGTTATAAATTCATTGAGGATTGGAGAGAACTTACCGTTGCCCGAGCAATTGTTGTTTTTCCGTAAAAATACAGAAGACAATTCCGAAGGGTATGCTAATCGTATAGCAGGTATCATTCCTTTGCCTGTCACATTCATGGCCCCAAAGCGGTCCAAAAGTGCCTCGATGGTCATAAGTCACGGAGGTACGGATCCAATGGAGTGGCAGGAGGTATTTCGTATCGAAGAAACGATTGGTGATATTGGTTTTTCGTTGGATGAGATCTTGGCACGCCCTTATCTGTTTAAAAGCCAGAATTTAAATAGCGATGTGGAACGTCTTGCCCGTGCCGTCGAACGTAATTTATTGAATCGTAATATATTTGAAGAAAGGGTACAATGGGCGTTGACGTTACGTTTAAAACATGAGATAAAACCGGCAAATATCAAAAAAAGGCAATTGTCGGTCAACCATCTTTTGGCTCGCAGGGAGGTTTACGAGAATGCGGTCGTTCTGGCTCGAAACCAAAATAATCGATTGCCGTTCAGAGGATTGGCCGAAAAAGAATTTGTGCTTTGCGATTTCCGGACAAAAAAGACCGATGAATACAAAAAACATTTAGCTTTTCACCACAATTGGGCTTATGACGGTCATGGGATGTCGATATTGAACGAAATCAAAACGGATAAACCCATCGAGGCAATTGTGTTTTGCGATGCCCAAGATTCGTTGCCCGCGATATTACTTCATAGCCTTCGGTTAAAACCGGATCGTCCATCGATAAGCTGGACGCTGGTGTTGTCCGGTGAATTTAATGACAAGTCGTTGATAAAGAACGATTATGGAATGTTCACGTCGGTGATAATCGGGTATACGCATAGCTCATTTTTTTGGGAATGTGCTACCGAATCCCTGTTCGGAGGTTTGGCGTTTAATGGAAGGTCGGTGAGTGATTTGCCCTCGTTGGCTTCGAAAGGTGTCCAGTTTTTGGTGCCGAAAACGAGAATGAAGCTTGGGATTCCTGAGGAAGTAGGCATGAACGGCGATACGCTCAAAGCCATTGATAAAATAGTAAAAGAAGCCATTGAGGCCAGAGCAACTCCTGGAGCACAGGTTTTGGTTGCCCGAAACGGAGTGGTTGTTTACCAGAAGGCGTTTGGGCAAACCAACTATCAAAATGGCCAGAATGTCACCAATGCACATTTGTACGATGTGGCTTCGGTGACCAAAGTTATGTCGACGACACCTTTACTTATGTATCTTAGTGATCGGCAGAAACTTCACATCCAAAAAACATTAAAAGATTATTTGCCGGAATTGGCAAAAACCAACAAAGCAAATATCACGATTGCCGAATTGCTGGTACACAAAAGTGGACTGCAAGCCAATATGCCCACATTTTACGATTTGCTGGACCGATCGCACATCAATGGAAATTTGTTTAATCGGAATAAAGGTGAACTTTACCCTACGCAGGTCGATGAACGGCTTTATATGCACCGTGATGTGGTATTTAAACCCAATGTGTTTTCTAACCGTCCCGATTCGGTTTTTTCCATTGAGGTGGCCAATGAATTTTATTTGTCGAAATATTTTTCCGATTCGTTGCGGAACATTATGGATAACTCCCCGGTAGCCAAATTGAAAGCGTACAAATACAGTGATTTGGGTTTGGGGTTTCTTCAGCGTGTGGTAGAAAAGAATTTTCAAGTGCCTATTGACCAAGCCTTGGATTCGATTTTCTTCCACCCCATGGATTTGGTGGCTATCGGCTATCGACCGCTTGGTAAGTTTGGCCGGCATATGATTGTTCCTACCGAAAACGAACAGCTGTTTCGCAAACAATTGCTGCAAGGGTATGTGCACGATCCCGGTGCTGCATTGATGGGAGGGGTGGCCGGCCATGCCGGATTGTTTTCCAATTCCGCTGAATTGGCCAAAATGATGCAACTTTATCTTGATAAAGGCCATTATGGCGACCGGCAACTGATAAAATCAGAAACGGTAGCGTTATTTTCTGGCCGCTACGATGCCCAATCGCGCCGGGGATTGGGATTTGATAAACCAGATTTGGACAATCTGCGTCTAAGTCCGGTATGCGCGCAAGCTTCAGGGGAATCGTTCGGGCATACGGGTTTTACGGGAACGATTGTATGGGCCGATCCCAAAAATGGTTTGGTATTTGTATTCCTGTCCAATCGTGTTTGCCCCGAGGCCTGGAATAAACGTTTGATACAAATGGACATTCGGTCAAAGGCCATGACGGTTGCATATTCCGCCATTGACCAATGATATAAGATTACTCGGCGAAAAACGCGTCGAACGATTCGATAATCCACAAATGATCCATGGTGCCGGCTATTTCGCGTGCCGAGTGCATGGCCAACATGGGATTACCTACATCTACCGTCCGGATATCGAGTTGCGAGGTGGAAATATTGCCTAATGTTGATCCTCCGGCCATATCGCTCCGATTGACAAATTTTTGGAACGGAACACCTGCAGTTTCACATATTGTGGCGTATACCGCAGCGCTATCACCGTCCGATGTATATTTTTGGCCTGCGTGGATTTTTATCACGGGTCCGTTGTTCATATGTGGATGAAGTACCGGATCGTGTTTCTCGGGATGGTTTGGATGGACTGAGTGGGCCATGTCGGCCGAGATCATGAATGATTTATAAATGGCCATCTGCAATTCCTCCTGGTTTTTGTCCAATTTATGCATCAAACGCTCTACCACATGTTTTAATATAGGGGCACCGGCTCCCTGTTTCGACACAGAACCAACTTCTTCATTGTCGAATATGCAAATCATTTGGGTAAAACCGGTTGGCTTGGCGCTGCATAGTGCTGTCAGGCTGGCGTGGACCATTGCAAGGTTGTCAAGACGGGGCGATGAGATGAATTCATCGTTTAACCCTAATATGCACCCTGCTTCGTAAGGGTACACAAATAAATCGTAATCGATGATTGAACTTGGGGCTATTTCCAGATCCTCAGCAAGAAGACCTGTAAGCCAGTCATCTTTGTCCGTTGCATTGTCTGATATTCCTGCTAACGGCAGCATGTCGATTTGTTTGTTGAATTCAAACCCTTCGTTTACCGAACGGTTGAAATGGATGGCCATGTTGGGGATCACCAGTGTGGGGCGATCAATGTTCACCAGTTTTTGAACCGGCCATAGCGGATCCCCGCTTTTTATCAATACTCTTCCGGCAAGACTTAGGGGCCTATCCATCCATGTGGATAATATCGGGCCACCATATACTTCTGTGTTTATTTTTCGGTAATAACCCTCGGCCGACATTTCGCACGATGGTTTTACCTTAAAACAAGGGGAATCGCTATGGCTGCTGATCAAACGGATGCCATGCTCTTCCGCTTGTCCCGATCCTACTTGGAAAGCGAACAAGGCCGAATGCCGACTTATATAATATTTTCCTCCGGGCCTTATCTTCCAAAGCCTCTCCAGCGACAATTCCTCATACCCTTCGTTTTTCAACAGGTTCATACTGTTGGCCACCACATGAAAAGGCGATGGGCTTTGGTCGATGAATTCAATCAGTCTTTTTGCTTGTTGCAAACTTTCCTTTTGCTTTTGAATACTCATGGTGATCTTCGTTGTTTGTATGCTAAAGTATCTTTTTCATGCGATTTCAATGAATATGTTTTCCTGTTTGTGATTTATAAAGTCATTAAAAATAGTAATTGGACTTACTTTTTTGGGTGTTCGTAAAAAAATAATGATTTTAAAAGTCGAATAACCCAAATTTACTGTAATTAAAGCGAGTGAAATCTAAAAAATTTTTGTTCCTCAAAAGATATTTGCCTGTTTATGAAGGTTTTTATTTATTGACAACGATTTTTAGTTCTTTTGGCGATAAACCGATTGGCAAGCAATGATGTTTACCTTATATTGTCAATGAAAGTAAATTTTTGATGTGACTTATAGAACCAATGGTTTACTTTTGTATTTAACACGCAGGTAATCATGAATTTTGCAGGATTAAAAATTCGCTTATGAAAGTTTTGGTTTGTGAAGATGAGAGATTGGTGGGACGTGCCATTCAGATTGTATTGGAAAAGGCCGGATATGATGTAAAATTGGCCGTAGATGGAAATGAAGCCATGGAATGTATCGAAAATGAAGTATTTTCTGCAATTATCGTGGATGTCCATTTGCCTTATGCCAGCGGCTTGGAAATTATAGGGCAATTACGAAAAGAAAAAGACGACAAAGTCCCGATTATTGTAGTAACAGCCATTAGTGACAACAATATCCAACGACAAGCACAATTGTTGGGGGCTAATAAATATTTGCTAAAGCCATATGACCCAAAACAACTGGTCAATGTGGTCCATGAATTGTTGAACAATAACTAAAAAGATGTCTATAAAGCATTTCTATTATTATTTGGTTTTAGGGATAACATTGTCAACGTTCCAAGGGTATTCGCAATATTCCCCTGAATATGATTATGCCAAGATGAGAGAAGCTGCTTTTAACGGAAAATACCTCGAAGCAAAAGCAATTGGCGCGAAACTGCTTAACAATTTGCCCGATTACCACGATGCGGCCGTTTTATTGGGACGGGTATATATGTGGGGACAACAGTACGATTCTGCCAAGATCGTCATTGACAATGTGCTGGAAAAAGCTCCATTAAACTCTGATGCCATAGAGGCAAAGTTCGATTTGGCCTATTTTTCAGGTAATTCGGCTCAGGTAATTGCGATGGGCGATTCATTGATAAAAACCAATCCCGAGAGGATCGATTTTAAAGAAAAGGTTGCCCTATCGTATTTAGCCACAGGCCAAGTCGGCAATGCCGAGGAGACTGCCAAAAACATATTGTCAGTTGATCCTGAGAATAAGGTTGCCCTAAGGATTTTGGATCGGCTTAACCCTAAGAGACCATGGGAACTCACAGCCGGATATTCATTCGATCATTTTGAAACTCCCTACAACCGATGGTGGCATTTGTGGACCATTGGAGCAACAAAGAAGCTGGAATGGGGTAGCCTGACAGGAAGGTTAAATGTGGGGCATATCAATGCCGTCGGAACAGCCACCGAACTACAGGGCGAAGTGGAGTCCAACCTTAAGCTGTCTCGTCAGGCTTATATGATGATGCTATATGGTTACAGTCCGGGAGATTATTTCCCTACACACAAAGCAACCGTTGAAGTATGGCATAAAATTCCATATCAAATGGTGGTGTCACTGGGCAGCAATTTCTATTACTGGGATGAACCAGTCTTTATAGGAACCGTATCCCTTGAAAAATATGCGGGATCTTATTGGTTTTGTTTGCGTAATTATTTGAATTTTAAGGATGTCGGTCCCACGGCCTCTTTTTATTTTACGGTCCGTAGATACTTTGATGAAACGGATTATTTTCAAGCTACTTTGGGTTATGGTGCCGCCCCCGATGAACCGTTTGATATTAAAACGGATTTGGAACGGTTGAACGCGTCGAGCGTTCGTCTGGCATACCTCAAGAAGTTAAGTATTCGGACAAAATTGAGGTTGGGCATCGGCTACGCTTACGAAGAGTATACCCCCGACAAATATCGTCACAGATTTGATGGCACTTTGAGTTTGATATATTCGTTCGGCAAATGAAAAATCGAAAAACAAAATATACCCCAAAAATTATCGCGCTCATTTTCGTGTCGATGGTTTGGATCGTGTCCGTTGGTTTATTTGTTAAAGCGGCCAATAACCCACCTATGGGTAACAACACTTCCGTGGTTGGGTCGCACAAATCGGGTGATGTTGCGGTAAGCGATGAAAACGGAGAGCGCGTCGTTGGAAAAGTATCCGGTAAAAATCCCTGGTTTTGGCAAGTCAATACTTTTGGGCGTTCGTTCTTGCTGGTCAATGTATTGATTGCCGTTATTCTTTTCTGTATCGGTGTGATGTTGGTCCTTTTGATCGTGATTTTGTTGAACCGTGCCCGATTGGAGCGTGAAAGCCGTTTGCGCCAATTTTTAATGGAAAAATACCAAACCCTGATATTGGATTATCTTTTTGGGCAAAGCGGGCATGATGGTTTCCTGAAAATTGCGTCGGATAAATACCGTAGAGAAGTACTTGTTGATCAGATTATCGATATTAGCATCAACCTAAAAGGCGATGCCGGAGAAAAACTCCAGAAGCTATACCGCGACCTTATGCTCGACAAAGACTCTATCGGCAGGGCGTATAGCAGAAAATGGCATGTGAAAGTGAAAGGTTTTAAAGAGTTGGCGTTTATGAACGTAAAAGATGCCAATGAAGAGATATATAAGGCGCTTCAGTCGAAAAACGACATTTTGAGGATGGAGGCCCAAATTGCCTTGGTTCGTTTGAGCGACGAGAATCCTTTTGAATGGCTCTATTTTCAGATAAGACCGTTTTCGTTGTGGGAACAAATTACGTTGCATTCCTTAATGATACAGCACGAGATACCTGCCCCGAAATTCAGCCAGTGGCTTGATTCCCCAAACTTTACTGTGGTGATGTTTGCGTTGAGGATGATTCGGGAATATAGACAAAGCGACGATGAAGATCTGATATTCGAGGTACTTAACCACGAAAACGACCAGGTGAGGAATCTTGCCATTGAGGTATGCGGCGATTTGAGGCTTAAAAACTCTCTGAAAATATTGAAAAGCCGTTACCGTTATGAGACTTACAACAATAGGTTATCGGTTGTCAGGGCAATTGGAACGGTTGCCGACGAGTCGATGCTGAACTTTTTGAAATTGGTGCTTGACAAGGAGGACGATGTACAGCTCCAGATCGAATCGACCAAGGCAATTGAAAGCATGGGGGAGGTGGGCGTATTGGCACTTAACAAGCTAATGACGTCGGAATACAAAAACTACCAGATCATTATCAGGCATGTGCTTGATAAACGTATTGTTTAATCCTTATAATCTAAGGTTATGGAGTTTATTTTAGGACAGTTCATTTTTATATTTACGATCGTTCTGCTTTTAACCTATCTGCTTTTGGGAAGCTACTCTGCTATTTCTTTAAGCAGGTATTTTAAAAAGAACAGTTTCGTGAACTACAATACAATGGTACTTTCCCCTTTAAGTCCCAAAATTTCCATTGTAGCTCCGGCGTACAACGAAGGGAAAACTATTATTGATAACATTCGGACATTATTGTCTTTGTATTACAATCATTTTGAAGTGATTATTGTGAATGACGGTAGTACCGACGATTCATTGGCCAAAATTATCGATGCCTATAAATTGGTGAAAGTCAATTATTATTTTGATTACGTGATGCCCTGCGAAAGGATTAGGGGAGTTTATTGTTCCGAGAACCCTTCGTTCAGCCGTTTGACCGTTATAGACAAAGTGAACGGGGGCAAGGCCGACTTGTTAAATGCCGGCATCAACGTAAGCCGCAGCAAATTGATCGTGGCCATCGACACCGATTCGATCATCGAAAGCGATTCGTTGTTAAAACTGGTGAAACCTTTTTTAGAAGAGAAAGAGAAAAAGGTGATCGGTACGGGCGGTGTCATTCGCATTGTCAATTCTTGCGAAGTGGTTAGGGGACACATTAAAAAAATTCATCTGCCTTCTGATTTTCTCCCCCGGTTACAGGTAATTGAGTATACCAGGGCATTTTTGCTGGGGCGCATGGCATGGAGCCAGCTTGACGGATTGATGCTTATTTCGGGTGCCATGGGCATGTTCGATAAGGAAACGCTGGTCAAGGCCGGAGGTTACAGCATTAAAACCGTAGGCGAAGATATGGAACTGGTGCTCCGGATGAGGCGCTACATGACCGATCAAAAGCAAAAATACAGGGTGACGTACATTCCGGACCCACTGTGCTGGACCGAGGCACCTTCGGACATCCATACATTGGCGCGGCAACGCAGCCGTTGGACCCGTGGGCTGATCCAATCGTTGTGGGCGCATAAATCAATATTCCTGAACCCGAAATACAAAAATCTTGGCTTGCTAAGTTTTCCGTACTGGTTGATTTTTGAATGGATGGCTCCCTTATTGGCGTTGGCTGGATTCATTTACACTGCGTATCTGGTCTTCACGGACAAGATTAACTGGCCGTTTTTCTTATTGTTGTTCACGTTTGTCTATTCTGTGGCCCTGATGTTTTCGACATGGAGTATTTTGTACGAAGAGGTCACTTTCCATAAATATCGCCTGAAGCGCGACGTGTTTAAACTGTTTCTTACGGCAATGGTCGAACCTTTCTTTTATCCGTTCCATACCTATTTTGCCCTAAAAGGCAACATCGAAGTATTGTTCAAAAAGAAAGGATGGGGAAAGCAAAAACGTACTGGCTTTAGTACCGACACGAGAAAAGGCGGAAAAAAGAAATGATCAATTGACGCCAGTTTGACGACAAAAAACGAAGGATGAAAGGTTTTAGGACAGGAATGCAAGGGAAAAGAAAGATCCCTAACCATTATTTTTGTATTGATAATACAGAAAAAATCTGCTGAACCATGGCATTGCCAAAATAAATTTTTCCAAAGGAGGCCGATTTGTTATCTTTGCAAACTTTTGTCGTTTGCATTGAACCATGATAGTTTGTATTGCCGAAAAACCAAGTGTCGCATCCGAAATAGCCAAGGTGCTGGGGGCCAAATCCCGTCATGATGGTTACTTTGAAGGAAATAACTATCAGATAACATGGACATTTGGCCATTTATGTTCGCTGAAAGAACCTCACGATTATTTGTCCCAGTGGAAACAGTGGTCACTTGGGACGCTGCCCATTATCCCTTCCAGGTTTGGCATAAAGCTAATAGGCGATAAGGGAATTGGGAAGCAGTTTGCCACCATCGAAAGGTTGGTGAAAGAAGCCGAAGAGGTCGTAAATTGTGGCGATGCCGGGCAGGAGGGAGAGCTGATCCAGCGTTGGGTATTGCTTAAGGCCGGTTGCAAATGTCCATTGAAACGGCTTTGGATTAGTTCGTTGACCGAGGAGTCCATCCGTGAAGGGTTTGCCAATTTGCGCAACGGCGATGAATTTAACCGTCTGTACGAGGCAGGCAGTTCTCGTGCCATCGGGGACTGGTTATTGGGCATAAACGCCACGCGGGTTTATTCGTTGAAATATGGTCGTCCCGGAGTGGTACTTTCCATTGGGAGGGTTCAGACCCCAACGCTGGCCCTGATTGTGGAAAGGCATAAAGAAATAGAGAACTTCAAGCCCGTTCCGTACTGGGAACTTAAAACCAGTTACCGGGATGTAGTATTTTCGGCATCGGGAGGAAAATTCGATTCGAAAGAAGCTGCCTTTGCCGAGTTGGAAAAGATAAAGGGCAAGCCATTTACCATTACCGATTATACGACCAAAGAAGGCACAGAGTCGGCCCCAAGGTTATTCGATCTGACCTCGTTGCAGGTTGAGTGCAATAAGAAATTCGGTATGTCGGCCGACGAAACCCTGAAAACCATCCAATCGCTATATGAAAAAAAACTCACCACGTATCCGCGTGTCGATACCACCTATTTGAGCGATGACATTTATCCCAAAGTTCCCAAAATACTGAAAGGATTAAAAGAGTACGGAACCCTGGTCGACCCGTTGTTGGCTGCCAAGATCCGTAAATCGAAAAAGGTTTTCGATAACAGCAAAGTCACCGATCACCATGCGATAATTCCTACCGGCGAAACGTCACAGACCCTAAGTAAAGAGGAACGGTTGGTATATGATTTGGTGGCGCGTCGTTTTATTGCCAATTTTTACCCCGACAGCAAAATTGCTACCACCAACGTCGAAGGCGAGGTGGATGGCATAAAATTCAAGACCAGCGGTAAAGTTGTCATTGAGCCTGCCTGGCGTGTGGTGTTCCCGGTACAAAAAGCTTCGTCCGACGACAATATATTGCCTGTATTCACAAAAGGGGAAAACGGGCCACATGAACCTGATTTACAGGAGAAAGAAACCCAACCGCCCAAACCCTACACCGAAGCAACTTTGCTCCGGGCCATGGAGACTGCGGGCAAACAGGTTGATGACGAAGAACTTCGCGATTTAATGAAAGACAGTGGCATTGGACGGCCATCGACACGGGCCGCCATTATCGAAACGTTGTTCAAACGAAAATATATCGTTAAGGAACGGAAAAACCTTTACCCGACAATGACCGGCATACAACTTATAGAAACCATTGGCAATGAATTGCTCAAATCGGTCGAGCTGACCGGTATCTGGGAAAAGAAATTGCGCGATATCGAAAAAGGGCAATACCAATCGTCGGTATTCATGGACGAGCTGAAGCAAATGGTATCGGACGTGGTCGTGTCGGTAAAACGGGAGCAGTTTGTACAGAAAATCGAAGTGGCATCTGTTGATGCGGAAAAGAAAAGCCAACCCAAAGAAAAACCTCCGAAAGACGATCCCGTTCTGTTTTGTCCGCGATGTGGAAAAGGGCAAATGCTGACCGGAAAAAACGCGTGGGGGTGTTCTGAATATGCCAGTGGATGTAAAACCATTATCCCCTTTGAATTTGCGGGCAAAAAAATATCAAAAAGCCAATTTGAACAATTGGTGAAAAAAGGCAAAACCTCGACGATTAAGGGCTTGGTTGTTGAAGGAAACAAGTGTGACGGTATTGTATCGTTCGATGATGATTACCAATTACGCATTGAAACCGCCGAGCCTGAAAAATGGATTTGCCCCAAATGCAAAAGCGGGGAAATCCTTAAAGGGAATTCGGCATATGGTTGTGCGAATTTCCGTAACGGTTGCAATTTGCGCATCCCTTTCGAATTTATGGGCAAGGCATTACAGGTTGGTCAAGTGTCCCAATTGCTTCAGAAAGGAAAGACGTCAAAGCTTAATGGGTTTAAGATGTCTGGTTCCGAAGAGGCCATTAGCGGGTACATCATGTTCGATGCTTCTTTCGGATTGATTTTCGTTGAGAAATAATTTTCGTTGTTGAGCCGTTTTGGTCAATGGTATTTTATTATCTGGATTTTATCGAAATTTTTTTGTCCTTGCTTTTTTAAACCATAGTTTTATGGGAACTTCCGGTTTTGTGATTGCAATTCGCAATGGTTGTTCATTATCGGCAGGGATTTTATTCTACATAACTGAAATGAAGATGAAGCAACTCTTTCCCATTTTCTTTTTGCTTATACTTTTTCCTGCTTTGCTGTTGGCGGTAGGAGCAGATCCTAACCCCATTACCGTGACGCAACCCGACGGATCTACCTTGCAAATCAGGATACGTGGCGATGAATGGAACCGCTGGACAGCAACAATGGATGGTTATCAGATCGTAAAAAACACAGCGGGCTATTTTGTTTACGGTTCGGTGAACGGTGAAGGCCGCGTGGGACCTTCGTCGCAACGTGTGTCCGATGTGGCTGCCCGTTCAAAAAGCGAAAAAGAATATTTGCGCAAAATTAAGGTCGGCCGATTAGGTTATACGTCGTCCGTTGTGGAGCAGAACCGCCTAAAGGCTGCGCAACAATACGCCGCCACCAAAGTGGCTAAAGCCGGCTCTGCCATTAGCGGACAATTTAAATATCTGGTTATTTTGGCAAATTTTTCCGATACCAAAACCACTTACACACAAGTGCAGTTCAACTCGATGATGAACGAAAGCAATTATAACGGAACAGGAAGTTTTCGCGATTATTATTTGGAAAACTCCAACGGGATGTTCGACGTCCGGTCAACCGTTACCGCGTGGGTCACATTATCGAAAACACATGATTACTATGGACCTGACACCCGGTGGGGCGAATTTGCTTACGATGCCATAAAAGCCGCTTATGCCAGCGGAATCGACTTTTCGGAGTTCGACAACGATGGTGATGGCATTGTGGACGGTATCGCCATTATCCACCAGGGCAATGGCCAGGAGGCCACCGCCAACACCAATGACATTTGGTCCCACTCATGGAACCTTTTGTCAGCCAATTATTCGGAGGCGCAGCTCAAGTTTGGATCAGTGATGGTCGATAGCTATACCGCACAGCCCGAATTGAACGGGAGGGGTAGTGTCATCAGCACCATCGGCGTGATTGCCCATGAATTTGCCCATGTACTGGGTGCCTACGATTTTTACGATACCGACTACGAAGAAAGCGGCGGTGAGTATGATGGAACCGGCTATTGGGATCTGATGGCCAGTGGTTGTTATCTGGGATCTCCCAGTGGATCGGTGCCAGCCCACCATAACCCTTACACCAAACTGCAGTTTGGGTGGATCGAGGCCAAAGAATATACAGAGCCGCAGAAAGTGGAATTATTGCCGGTCATTAGTTCGCAAAAAGTAGTAAAGATCAGTACCCCCACCGCGAATGAGTACTTTCTGCTCGAAAACCGCCAGAAAACCGGTTTCGACTCCAAATTATTGAATTCAGGGATGCTGATATATCATGTGGACGATAATTATATCTCCAAATATGGTTCCTCAAACGAATTGAACGCATCGTCGCATCAAGCCATGTACATCAAAGCAGCCAACTCGGATGTAAATTCGGCCGGATGTCCTTTCCCCGGAACCACCGGGGCCATGGAGTTTCATGATCGTACAACCCCGTCGTCGTTGAGTTGGGATTCGGAAAAAACGCAAAAGTCGGTGACCAATATCATTGTACAAGGCGATGTGGTCGAGTTTGATTACATGGCATTCCAGGACGGCCTGCCCGAAAACATTTCCGGATCGATGCCCCAAGAAACCATGGCCAAACTGACTTGGCAATACAATGGTAATGAACCTGTAAAATTGTTGATCGTCTATTCGCCCGATAATGAGTTTGGTTCTCCCATCATTGGAACCGGATATGAAGTTGGCGACCAGTTGCCCGATGGTGGAACCGTGGTGTACAACAGCGATTCACAGATATCAGCTTACCATGAGGTAGAGGCTTTGGACGCCCATTATTTTAAAATATGGGTAGATAAAGGTACCCGTTACAGTGCCCCGTTGGAGGTAAAAGTGAACGGTTGGCGTGAAATAGAATTTTTTGTCGGCGATGAAAACGGAAGCCCGGTTAACATTGCAACCGTGGAGGCGGATAATTGGTCGGGAGAATCGGACGCCAATGGGAAAGTGGTCATATACGGAGATTTTGGATCCGAGCGGTTATTTCGTTATGTGGTGCGCAAAGGTGGGTATGAAGAAAAATGGGGTGTTTTTGAGGGGGGAAGTGCCCAAACTGTTTCGTTGGGGTTGGAACCGGTAACGCAATGGAACACGGAAATACGGCAAGTAAACATTGCCGATAAAAATGTCGCACTGACATGGGAGCCGGTAATTGATGAAGACTTTTCGGATTATAATGCATTTGCAACCTCTATAAACAATTGGACATTTGTGGACAATGATAAGCTTTCTACATATGGAATAGAGGATTACGATTTCGATAATGAAGGTTATACCGGAGCTTTTATTGTATTCGACGGGTATGCCGATTCGCTTATTGATAATGGAGCGGCCATTGAAAGTGTTTTTTGGCCGGAATTTTCTGGCGGCCATTGCATCTAAGCCCAGCGGGAAAGTCACCTCGAACGATGACTGGGCCATTTCGCCCGAATTTACAGTCGATTCTTCCGGCTGGTTATCATTTTATGCATCCTCTCTTAGCTCCGAATATGGTTATGAACGATTGAAAGTATTGGTATCAACCAATGGAACCGCTACGTCCTCTTTTAAAAAGATCAATTCTTCCAATTACATCGTGGTTCCGGTAGGTTGGACTTTCTATAAATTTGATCTGTCCGATTACCAAGGACAGAAAATAAGATTTGCCTTGAACTGCGTATCTTCCGATGCATTCATGCTCATGATCGATAAAATCGTTGTTTCAAAAGAAGAGCCATTCAGTGCATCGTCCCTCAAATCTTCATCATCGTTCTTATCCTCATCCTCAACAGGACTGATCAGAAAGCAAGTCTCTTCGCCACAAACCTTGGCAACTTCCTCTTCGGGGATTGATGGGGCAGTGAGGTACGAGGTTTATCGTAACGGTGAGCTCATCGCCACGCAACAAGGTTTTGCATCGAACACATTTACTGATGTTACCGATGAATGTGGTTTGCAAAGCTACCAAATCAAAGCTTTTAGCTCAGTCACATCCAATCAGGTAGAGTCTTCGTCCGTTTCATTGTTAAATTGCCTTGAAAAAGCAAATGTTTCGTCCGGCTCTTCGGCGGGCAGTTACATGGTACAATTGCCTGACGGAGTATCGGGTGCTTCATATTACCTGTACAACGTCAACGGACAACAAGTCGATAAGGGGATCATTGATTCCTTTCAATTTAATTTAAATTTATCGTACTTACCAAGGGGCATTTATATAATGAAAATACTTTATCCATCGGGTAGTGAGGCCATCAAACTGATTAAGGAATAAAAACGAGGCTGTCTAATAAATGTAGACAGCCTCGTTTTTTTCATATGGAATTATGATTAAAGCCACTTACGCCGTTTGAACACATAAAGCAGCCATGTTGCAATAACTACCCAAATACCCCATAAAATTAAATAGCCATTATGCCATTTCAGCTCAGGTATATTTTCGAAATTCATGCCGTATACGCCGGCCAAAAACGTTAAAGGTGTGAATATGGCCGTAAACAAGGTCAAGGTTTGCATTATTTGGTTCATCCGCAAGCTTAAATTCGACATATGCATTTCTTTAATACTTTCATTGATTTCCAATAAATTGTCGATGGATTCGACGATATGGAACAGATGGTCTTGCAGATCCCTGAAATATTTGATGTTGTGTTCGGAAATATATTCGGTTTCCGAACGGATGAGCGAGCTAACCTGGTCTCGTAAAGGAGTAATGTATCTCCTCAGGGATTGCAAAGCCCTTTTATTGAGTTGTAGCGAGAATAAGGTTTGTTTATCGTTGATCGAGCCAAGGCTATCTTCAATGTCATCCAGATTTTGTTCAATGTCTTCAACTACCTCAAAATAATTATCCACAAGTATGTCAACGAATGCGTACATCAGATAATCATTTCCTTTGCGTCGGATACGTCCTTTGTTTTGCCTGATCCTGTCGATAATCGGCGTAAAGATTTCGGAATGGTTCTCTTGAAACGAAATCACGTAATTACTGCCCAAAACAAAACTCACTTGTTCACTATCGATGGAGGCAAGCTTTTTGTCGAACGCGATCAATTTTAAAGTAAAAAAAACTGCATTTTCTGTTTCTTCGAATTTGGGCCGGTGGTCGGTATTTAAAATGTCCTCAAGTATTAACGACTCAAGATTGAACGATTCTCCCAACTCTTGTATCAGGTCGGTATTATGTATCCCGTTTACAGAAAGCCAGTTGACATATTCGCTTTTTATACCGTCAAAAATCGGTTTGACCTTTTTAATATGGGCTTGTTCGATTAACGTTTCCGGATTAAAGCACATGAAATGGGCCTCTGCTTCATCTTTGCGGACTTTTCCCAGATAGACCAAACTGCCAGGCGGTAGCCCTGCCTTTTTCGAACGTTTCAAATGTTTCCGACGCTGGGGGGGCGGTGGGGTTTTGCTGTGCATATTAGTGATTATAAAAACAATTCGTTGAACTTTCTGTTCTCTTAAATGAAACCGCTAATTTTTAGATATCCTAAATTACCAATTACTTTAATTCTGTACTATGGGAAAATTACTTTTAATGTGTTTTGCTTTTGGAGGAGCCGGTGCCGTGGTGGCACAAACCACCGATACCATTGCACCTCCAAAGCATTGGAAAATAGGAGGGACCACTTCCTTTACTTTTAGTCAGGTATCTTTGACCAATTGGTCGGCAGGTGGAAAAAATTCGATTGCCGGAACGTTTTTGTTTAAGAGTTACTACAATTACAAAAAGGACAAAATTTCATGGGATAGTAATTTTGATTTGGGCTATGGCCTTACACAACAAGGCGATGATAACCCCATAAAAACCGAAGATAAATTGCTTATGGCCACCAAGCTGGGTTATTCGGCCGGAAAAAATTGGTTCTATTCGGCATTGGCCGATTTTAAAACGCAAATGGACAATGGTTATAAAGATCCACCAACCAACTCGGTGAAAATTTCCGAATTCATGGCGCCTGCTTATTTAACAGTGTCTTTGGGGATGGATTATAAACCATCGGATAACTTTTCGTTTTACATATCACCAGTAACGACCAAAACGACCATCGTGCTGGACGACACATTGTCCAATGCGGGGGCCTATGGGGTCGATCCGGGGGACAAATCGCGTTCCGAATTCGGTGCTTACTTGAAAATGATCGCCAAAAAGAAAGATTTGGTAAAGAACGTGGATTTCTCGACCCGTGCCGATTTTTTTTCCAATTTAGCCGACTCGCCGCAAAATATTGATATCGATTGGGAAATACTTTTCATGATGAAAGTAAACAAATACCTATCGGCCATGGCATCGTTCAATTTATTGTATGATGATGATATAAAGTATGTTGACAAGGATAACGTAACACATGGGGCGCGGACACAGTTAAAACAATTATTCGGTTTTGGGCTCACGTATAATTTTGGGCAATAATACTTAGTATTCGTTTCAAAAGCGGGCATTGCCCGCTTTTTTTGTTATTTGGTTAAATTTTTATCGGCATGTGGATTATGATTGATTAAATTTGTTTGTTTTGGGAACGCATTTCTGAAAATATCAATATTTAAATAATTATTGAAATGAAAAAATCTTTGAAAATTATCATTGGGGTCGTTGCAGGAATTCTTCTTTTGTTGCTTGTGCTGCCGTTTCTTTTTGTAGGAAAGATCGAAAGCCGCATCAAGGACGAAGTCAACAAGCAGCTTAATGCCACCGTGGGCTGGGATGGTGTATCGTTGTCGTTTATCCGTAATTTCCCTGACCTGACTGTCGGAATTGAAAACTTGTCGGTGGTAGGGAAAGGCCAGTTTGAAAAAGATACGTTGGCTGCAGTGGGCCAATTTAAAGCAACCGTAAACCTTAAAAGTTTGTTTGGCGACAACGTGGAAATCAAAGAGATTTTGTTGGACAAATTGCTGGTCAACACTATTATTGCCGCTGATTCGGCCGTCAACTGGGACATTATGCTACCTTCCACAGAACCGGAAACGGTTGATACAACCACTTCCGGTTCCTCGTTCATTGCCAAATTGCAGAAAGCCGAATTGACTGATGGCCGTTTTTATTTTACCGACAAAACCTCGGATCTGGCTTTGGGCGTTGAAGGTATTTCGGCTTCGATGGCTGGTGATTTGGGGGCCAGTGTCAGCGAACTTGATATTGAAGCCGCAGTGAAGAATTTCTTTTTTGCCATGGAAAAAACCACCTACATGAAGGGGGTGACCATGAACGTGAAAACTGGGTTGGTAACCGATATGGACAAATTCGTCTTTACGTTTAAAGATGCCGATCTGCTAATTAATCAATTGGAACTTGGCGTGGATGGTTCGTTTGGCATGCCGAACGAAGGCTTTGATTTGGATTTAAGGCTTTTTGCAAAAAAAACCGATTTTAAAACGCTGCTGGGATTATTGCCCGCCGAAATGTTAAAAGATTTTGAATCAGTACAAACCACCGGTAAACTGGCTTTAGAGGCCAAAATGAAAGGCTTATATGTTGATACAGGCCATTTGCCTGCCTTCGATTTATTGCTTTCGGTGGAAGACGCCAGTGTGAAGTATCCCGACTTGCCCGAGTCCGTTAAAGATATCCAAATCCTCACTAAAATCAATAATCCAGGGGGGTCGCTGGATGCGACTGTCACAGATATCAGCAAATTTCACTTTGTGGTGGCGGGCAATCCGTTCGATGCGTCGCTGAATATTGTGACACCTATCTCAAATGCCACATTCAAGGGGGCTATGAAAGGGGTGCTGGATTTAACGTCCTTGAAGAAAGCTTTGCCACTGGACAGTATGACCATGGCAGGGATTATCAATGCAAACCTTTCAGTGGCGGCTGATTATAACATGATAGAGAAAGAACTTTATGAGCAGATCAAAGCTGATGGTAATATATCGATGAAGAGCTTCGAATTCCAATCGGCCGATTTGCCAATGCCTTTCTATATCGACAATGCGGCAATGAATTTTTCCCCAAAATATGTGGAACTGGCATCGTTCAACAGCCGGTTGGGTAAAACCGATTTTACTCTTTCGGGCCGTTTGGAGAATTATTTGGCTTATGCATTGAAAGATGGTGTGCTGCGTGGAAATTTATCGCACTATTCCAAGAACATCGATACCGATGAATTAATGTCATTGGCAGGGCCCGAAGATACCACTGCCGTGGCCGATACCTCTACCATGGAACTGGTTATTGTTCCGAAGAACATTGATTTTGTGTTAGCTTCGAAAATAGACAAGCTCACGTATGACAAGCTTACCGTGAACAATGCCAACGGCAAGATCGTGGTCAAGGATGGCCGTGTGCTGCTCGATGGCCTTAAAGTCGATCTATTGGGCGGCTCGATGTTGATGAGCGGTCAGTATAATACGCAAGACGAGAAAAAACCCTTTATCGATTTTGATTTTGATGCCTCTAAAATTAACATCAGCCAAGCGGTCAATTCGTTTAGCGTCATTGATTCCATTTTGCCGATTGCAAAACTGGCACAAGGCATTGTAAGTACCAAATTCAATTATTCCGGGGATCTTGGCAAAGATATGATGCCCGTGCTTTCGTCGGTCAATGGTCTTGGTAAATTAGTCTCGGAAGGGGTAGAAGTGTCTGGTTCAAAGGTTCAGGCTGGTCTCGTGAGCATGTTGAAAGATGAAAAATACAACAAGTTCAGGGCTGAGGATTTATTGGTCAACTTTAAACTCGATAAAGGGAACCTGATCGTGAGCCCCTTCAATACCAAAATATATGGCAAAACAGTGAACGTGCAGGGGCGCCAGGGTATTGACAAAAGCATAGAGTACAAAATGGCATTGCCGTTGTCGCGCGAAGAGGTAAGTAAAATGGGAAGTTTGCTGGGAGCTTCCATATCGACCAAAGGAGATGACCTGCCCATTGAAATAATCATTAAAGGAACAGTGGCCAAACCTCAATTGAGCGTGAACGTTGCACAAGTTAAAGAGCAGGTAAAAGAAGAGTTGAAGCAAGAGGTCCAAAAAGTTGTGGAACAAGAAGCGGAAAAAGCGGTGGAGAAGTTAAAATCGGATCCTAACGTGCAAAAAGGGGTCGAGGATGCAAAGAAAAAGCTTAAAGACCTTCTGAAGTAATCATTAATTTATTAAATTGGTATTTAAACGCGAATATCAATGGAAATGTGGCGTTTTTACCCCATTTTCATTGATATTTGCATTTTAAGGCACCTTGATAACTAATCCTAACTCCATTTGTTTTTATGAGAATTGGTATGGTATATCCCGTCGATCCCGCAGTGGGGATCGGAACTTATGCAAAGCAGATGTGCAGTGCAATATCGAAGATAGCCGATGTAAAGCATGTAAAAGTGTCCGATCAAAACCATGCGATGTCTCCTTCTGTCGATGCAATAGGGATAAAAAACAATGTATTGGCCGATTATGAGAAAGCTGCACATTGGATAAACTCCAATTGTGATGTATGTATGCTCCACCATGGTTTTTCTGTTTATGGAGTGTCCGACGGGGTTTTTATGATACAACTGGTGGCTTCATTGAATGTTCCCCTTGTAACAATCTGGCACGAAGTGTCGCATTTGGCCAATGGCCACCAACGGTTTGTGGGCGAAAAAATTGGGAAATATTCGACATCCAGCATTGTAATGTCATCACAGGCAGCCAATGTTTTGGAACATGTATTTAAAATCCATGCCGAAAACATTAAGGTACTACCATACGGGGCGTGCACAAAACCGGCAATTTCAAGAGAGACGTTAAAGCAAAAGCTAGGTATGGGCGATTGTCCGGTACTTATGTCGTTTGGACAGTTGGACGGTTCGTTGGGCATCGATAAAATATTGGATGCCGTGTCAATTTTAGCGATGAAAAATCCTCGGATTTTATACGTACACGTTGGAACGACTAGTAGATCGGAACAAAATAGAGAAACGTATCGTCGTCAGTTACTCATCAAAGCACGAAATTTGAACATAAACGGCCATATTCACTTCATCAATTACGATCCTTCCCAAAATGAACTGGTTGAATATCTGGCTGCCTGTGACATTTGTCTTTTTGGCCATTCCGATGCGTTATTGGTGCAATTGCACGAGATGGCACTGGCTATGTCGGCTGGTGTCGCCATTGTAAGCCATCCGTTTTCGTATGCGATTGAAATGTTGGGAGACAAAATGGGAGAGTTGGTTCATTTCGATAACGCTCCCGATCTGGCCGGAAGAATCCATAATTTGATGGCTGACCATCACCTGATGGAAATTTACCGACAAGCAGTAAGTGATTTTGGCAGTCATTTTCAATGGGATAAGGTTTTGCCCAGATACAAGGCCGTGTGGCAGGAAGCGGCAGGCGATTTCATTACGTTTTGCCGTCCCACACATCAAAACCGCTCGCAATTGCTTGTGGATTTTGGACTGCTGCCCTGTTTTTATTCCCATACGAAGAGGCTTACCGTCAGTGAAGCAGCATGGAGCCTGTTCGCAACTACCATCTATCAAAGTCTGATTGGTGACGGTCGTTTTCGTGTGGATGAAAATGCGTTGGAGCATCTCGTTGTTTTGGATCCGAAAGCCATGTCCAATCCCCGATCGGAGCACGATTGTGACGAAGAGTTCGCTTTTGCAGCCTTTGCAGTGGCTCATTGGATAAGGAGCCATTCTGAAGAATCTTATGTGGAGAAAGCGGTGATAATGGTGGAACGTATATCGAGCCATCTGGAACAGACCACTTCGGTTTCAGCCAATGCATTTGTGGTGATGGCGTTGAACGAGTGCCTGGATATATTCCCTGAAAACGAAAAGCTAAATTCAGGCTTTAAAAAACATTCAAAACCTTTACGCACATTATTTCAAGCTTTTCCGACCGATGGTGTGCTGCCCGAAAAACTCACTGATAGATTGCCATCCGTAAAAATCTGGGCGTATTGGAATGCCATATCGAAAGACACAGGAAAAGAGTCGGTAGAGATAGAGAAATTATTAATTTACCAATTGATTGATAAGATGTTCGGAGAAGGTTGTTTCTTCTCACTCTCCTCAAGTACCAGTTATACCACAAGGCCTAAACGTTCAGGGATTAAGCAGGGCATTGACGACGTGCTGTTCTCTGCAATGTTATGTCGATCGCTGGGCATCGCCTTCGAAGATAATTTGCTTCTTGAACGGGCAATTCAATGTTACACTTGGTTTTTGGGTGAAAATAACGTTCGTAAGAGCATTTTTGATGAAAAGACCGGGAACTGTGCTGTTGGGATCAACGGATTGGAGGTTGACCCGGCTTGTTCGGAATCAGCCAACAAGATGTTTGTCTCTGTATTGGCAATTGCCCATGATGCCAATTTCCGGCTATTATGATGCAATGGGAACAGAATAGGTTAGGTTGATGGCATCGAAAACCCATTGAATCTTTTTCCTTTAATGCCCCAAAAGCAGAAAATACCTCAAAGAGGTACCAAAGGCGCGCAATAAGGAATATTCCGGTTATCAATAACCCATGGGTATAAAAAACAAAAGGAGACACTGCTTAAGTATCTCCTTTGGTGATCCAGGAGGGACTCGAACCCCCAACCTTCTGGGCCGTAACCAGATGCACTATCCATTATGCTACTGAATCGTTGCGCTGTTGTTTTCTCTCAAACGCGGTGCAAATATAGCCGTTTTATTCTCACTTGTACAAGTGTTGTCGCACTTTTTTTGTGATTTTTTTGATGATCCTACATGGTCCATTTTTATTTGTTTGTTTCTTAAAATGTTAGTGGAAGTTGTGTTTCTACTGTTTTTTATAAATCGTTCAAGCATGTTTGGATGAAGTAATTTTGACTCAAAAAAATCAAAACAAAGCATGCAATTCGGACGTTTTTTTAATCTTGCATTAATTTTGGGCACGATTTTTATTGTTTCTGATACGCAAACAACGTTCAATTTTCGTACATGGGGCAACAATTCATGAGCTATATACACATTTCCATGGTCCTGGCTTTGTACCCGGCTGTGGTATTGGGACAGAATTTTGTTCCGAACGATTTTAAAGCCCCTTTGGAAATCCCGGCCGTGATAAGCGGTACATTTGGAGAGCTGCGTCCGAACCACTTTCACAGTGGCGTTGACTTTACAACCAATGGAAAAGTTGGTTATAAAGTCGTATCCATTGCCGAAGGTTATGTGTCGCGCGTTAAAATATCACCTATTGGCTATGGAAAGGCAGTCTACGTGACACATCCGGGTGGTTATACGTCGGTCTACGGGCATTTGGAACGTTTTTCCGGCAAAATCGATTCCGTGGTTATGGCCAGGCAATATGAAAAGCAACGGTTCGAAACCGATGAAAATTTTCATCCTCATGACTTGCCTGTCAAAACGGGGGAAATAGTCGGTTTTCGGGTAACACCGGCAGTTCGGGAGGGCCACATCTTCATTTTGAAATCCGTGAAACAAAGACCGAGAAAGCACTTAACCCGTTTCTTTTTCGGCGTGATGCGTCAGACAATGTGCCTCCGTTGATTCAAGGCATCCGCTTGTATCCGTTTGGCAGTGGCTCACGTGTCGATACCAATAACAAAGCCGTTTATTTCAACGTGGTTAAGATCAACGGCGTGTTTAAGATCGAAAATAATCTGTTGTTAAGTGCGTCCGGTAAAATCGGTATCGGTATCGAAGCCATTGACTTTCTATCGGGATCATATCGTAAATGTGGCGTTTACTCCGTTTCATTAAAAGTAAACGGTGAAAATGTTTTTTCTAGTGCAATGGATGGCTTTTTTTTCGATCAGACACGTTACATCAATAGTTACATTGATTACGCTTTTAAGCAAACTACTGGTAAACAGGTGATGAAAAGTTTTGTGGAACCCAATAACAGGTTGGATGTGTACAGCGAGGTCATCAATGATGGGTATATCGATCTTGAACCCGGAAAAATCTACGATTTCACCTATGAAGTGACAGATATTTACGGCAATAAATCAACTTTGGATTTTAAGATAAAAGGAAATACTCCGGTTAAAGAAACAATGGGAACAATGTCTGATAACCTATTGTCATACAGAAAGTCATACGAATTGGAAAATGATGGGGTCAAAGTCGGTATCCCGGCCAACTGCTTTTATACCGATGTGGTATTTGTGTTTAAAACAGTGGCTAAGGGCAATATCTCGAATGTTTGGCGGGTGGGCGATCGTACAGTCCCGCTCCACTTACCGGTTTCCGTCAGTATAAAAGTACCTTCAAAATTCGACGGTTATAAACAGCAAGTGTGTATGGCTAGAAGAGATGCTTCCGGTAAATTATACTATATATCAGGTAATTATCAGTTTGGTTGGATTAACGCTATGGTCCGCGAAACGGGTGATTATACGCTGGCAATCGACACCGTGGCACCGGTCTTGTCAATTAGGAATCCTCTCCCCGGTAACAATTACAGGGGAAAAACCGCAATGGAACTCACTGTGGCCGATAATTTTTCTGGAATAGCCGAATACAATGGTTATATCAACGGTGCATGGACGTTATTGGAGTACGATCCGAAGACAAAACGTTTGATCTGTCCGTTAAACCGAATTCCCATTGAAAAGAACAAAAAGCATACATTAAAAGTTTTAGTGAAGGATTCTTGTGGAAACCAAACCGTTAAGGAATGGGAATTTATGTATTGACCCTTTATGATACGCAATTTGAGTTGCATCTTTTTTTACTAAGTTTGTTCGTATAACATCGATTTATATATTTATGACGGCACGTTTGGTATTCTTTTTTATGACGGTATTTGTTTCATTATCGTCCGTGGCACAAATAAATACCGATCAGGTGATGGCCAACGGCCGTAATGCGCTTTATTTTGAGGATTATGTGTTATCCATTCAATATTTTAATAGAGTAATCAACGCAAAGCCTTATCTTTCTGAGCCTTATTTTATGAGGGCTTATGCAAAGTTCAGTTTGGACGATATTCAGGGAGCTTTGGCGGATTGTGACAAAACGTTGTCCATCAATCCCTATCATGTTGATGCGTACAATTTGCGGGGCATTATAAAGCAACGTTTGGATACCCATCAACAAGCCATTGCCGATTTTACGGAAGGGTTGGTCATTTCTCCCGAAAATACGCATTTACTGACCAATCGGGGTAACAGCTATTTGTCGTTAAAGGAGTATGACGAAGCCATTGCCGATTACAACCGGGTAATTGGGAAAGACCCCAATCTTACCAGCATATATTTGAACCGAGGCATTGCCCGTATTAACCAAACCGATACCATTGGCGCTTTGGCCGATTTTAGCCACGTGGTGAATAAAAATCCTTATATGGCCGATGGTTTCTGGTACCGCGCCATTGTCTACTCGCAAACGAAACAGTATGAAAATGCGTTGGCAGATTATGACAAAGCCATCCACCTTAAGCCCGATGAACCCGAATTTTACTTGAACCGAGGCATTACCCGTTACCAAGTGGATAGTCTTCAAGGGGCTATGGATGACTTAAACAAGGCCATTGAACTGGATCCCAAAAACCGTTTGGCCATCCTGGACCGAGGTCTTTTGCGTGCCGAAGTAGGCGATTTGAACCGCGCCATCGATGATTTTTCACGCGTGTTGGCCCTTGACCCATCCGACATGATTACGCTCTATAACCGGGCGTTGGTGTATGCGCAGATTGGGCAATTCAGAGCTGCTTTGGCCGATTTGAACATTATTATCGAGAGCTATCCCGATTATGCCCAGGCATACATGAACCGGAGTTACGTGAAAAGTATGCTGAACGATACAAACGGGGCCAATCTGGATATGGGAACGGCATATAAACTAGAAATGCAGCGCCGAGAAAAGCAGGATAAAGGAGGTAAAACTTTGCTGGCAGATAAGCAGGATAAAGATGATAAGAAGAAAAAAGAAACCCGTGACGGGTCGGACAAGGATATTCGCAACTATGACAAAGTGGCTGTACTGAATGATTTCGAAACCAAAGAGAAGGAGCCCGAGCAAAATCTAACATCCATTCGGGGAAAAATCCAGTACCGCGATATTTTTGTCGATATGGAACCTATGTTTGGGGCAAGCCTTTCAAAGGGAGACACACTTTCGGTACGTGTAAGATATTTCGACAAAGATTTGGAACGATTTAATAAAAAGCGAGTGATAAAGACCCGGTTACAGTTTTCAAACCACGAAGAACCGGCTGCTGTTTCGCCCGTCAACTATTTTGATATGGCGGTAGATTTGACCGAGGACATGGATCGCGACGGAAAAAGTGCCGATGTCATGTTCCTTCGGGGTACTTTGTTCGGCATGGTTATGAATTTCAACCAGGCTATTGCCGATTTCACCGAATCGTTGCAAATAGAACCGAACAATAAATTAACGTTGTTGAACCGTGCACTCATCCGTTATAAAATGGTAGAGGCTATCCAATCAGTGGAACAAACCCAATTGCCGTCGGAGCTGACCGTGCAAAACCGGGTATCGGCCAAACCGGCCCAAACCCCCCAAAGCGATGATAAAAACGAACGGATAATCGATTACGATCTGATTCTGGCCGATTTGAACAGAGCTATACAAATTGATGAACGTTTTTCGTTTGCCTATTTTAACCGGGGTATCGTCATGTGTATCCGTAAGGATTATGAAGGAGGATTGGCCGATTTCGGCAAAGCCATTGAATTGAATCCCGATTTTGCCGAGGCCTATTTTAACCGGGGACTGACTTACATTTTTCTCAAGCAAGAGGAGAAAGGTATTGCTGACCTTGGTAAAGCTGGAGAATTGGGCTTGTACAAAGCTTATAATGTCATTAAACGCTATACCCAAAAAGAGACAAAGTAAGCGTTGTTTTGTTGCATTTTATTGATTTTCATTGCAATGTCATTCACTATCGACACCGATAACGACGAATTTCAGGATGCACTCCGCCTTATCCAGTTTACGAATACGTCGGTATTCCTGACAGGGAAGGCAGGGACGGGTAAATCGACGTTCCTCAAATACATTTGTCAGCACACGCACAAGAAATTTGTGGTGGTTGCGCCTACGGGTATTGCGGCCATCAATGCGGGCGGCATGACCATCCATTCATTTTTTAAGGCGCCGTTTCGCCCTATCTTACCTGATGATCCCGACTTATCGACCAAGGATGGGCGTATTTTTGATGTGCTGAAATACCGTAAACAACATGTCAAACTGATTCAGGAGACCGAACTGTTGGTGATCGACGAGGTATCGATGGTGCGAGCTGATTTGCTTGATTTTATCGACAGAGTTCTCCGGGTTTACACCAAAAACCTGAACTTACCGTTTGGCGGTAAACAGTTGTTGATGGTTGGTGATGTGTTTCAGCTGGAACCAGTGGTGAAAGGAGAGGAATGGGGTATTTTACGAAGATTTTACCAGTCACCGTACTTCTTTGCGGCCAGGGTTTTTAAGCAAATACCTTTGGTTCAGATAGAACTGAAGAAGGTTTATCGTCAAAATGATCCACAATTTGTATCGCTGTTGGATAAAATACGGGTGAAACAGGCCGTTCATTCCGATATCACATCTATCAACCAACGGATGGATCCATCGTTCCGTCCGCCCGATCACGAGTTTTATATCACTTTGGCCACACGTCGCGATACGGTCGATTACATCAACGAACGCAAATTGGCCGAATTGCAGGGAAAGGAGATCCAGTTTGCAGGGAAAATCATGGGTGAATTCCCCGAATCGAGCCTTCCTACGCTTAAAATGCTTACGTTCAAGGAAAACGCCCAGGTAATGTTCCTTAAAAATGATATGGAACGTCGTTGGTTTAATGGTTCGTTGGGGATTATCGATGAGATCGACGAGGATGGCATTTCAGTCCGCTTGGAAAACAACGAAGTCCATTATGTCGAAAAGGAAGTATGGCGAAACGTGCGTTATACCTACGACGAAAAGGAAAACAAAATAGTGGAGGAGGAGCTTGGCTCTTTTACCCAGTATCCATTGAAACTGGCTTGGGCCATCACGGTACACAAAAGCCAGGGACTGACATTCGACAAAGTTATTATCGATTTCTCGGGTGGGGCTTTTGCAGGTGGGCAGTTGTACGTGGCCCTGAGCCGTTGCCGTTCGTTGGGTGGCATTGTGCTGAAGACACAAATTTCGCCACGTGATATTATTGTGAACCATGAAGTCGTTCAATTTTCGCGCCAGGCCAATAACAAATCACTTATAGAAAGCCAGCTGAAAAGTGCCAAGGCCGATGATCATTATCGCCGTTCGGTGTCGGAATTTGGTAAAGGGCACATTTCTGAAGCCGTGGAGCATTTTGCGGATGCGGTGATACTCCGAAACGATTTCGACAAACCTCACGTGCGTCGGTTGATGGCCATCAAATTATCGAAAATCAAGCACTTGGAGAACCACATCCGGACGTTGGAGGAACAAATAAAGATACAACGCAAAGATGTGGGCGAGTTTGCCCGTGAATATTATCTGATGGCCAATGAATGTATCCTCAAGTTCAATGACCGCAGAGCGGCCATCGGTAATTTGGATAAAGCACTGAAACTGGCACCAGACATGGTAGAGGCATTGATGCGCCGGGCAGGCCTTTTGGTGGAATCGAACGATTACGAGGGGGCCGAGCGTGATTATTCGGCCGTGTTGGGCGTGAAGCGAAAATCGTTCAGCGCTTTTTATAGCCGCGGCCGTACACGAATCCTGCTGCGAAACTACACAGGTGCATACAACGATTTGCTGGCCGCATCACGTATTAAGGACGACCATGCCGAAAACACTCCATTTTTTGGGCGATGTGTGTCATAAGCTTGGCGAAACCGAACGGGCCAACGATTACTGGAACATGGCCAAGCAGCTAGGATTCGACGGTGACGAGTAGTTCTCCTGCTTACTCTTCCACTTGAGGGCCGTTGGGTGTCATTCGTGGTAATTTAATATTGTATTTAATGGCCAGAATTCGGATGACGATGATGGTGGCAATGGTGCTGAACACGATCACTTCTTTGGGGAGCGGAGTGAATTCCTGCAATAATAAAAAGATAATCGCGCCCGCGATACAAGCCGTGGCATAAAGTTCCTGATGGAAAATCAATGGGACCTCGTTAATGAGGATATCGCGTACCATACCGCCCACCACTGCCGATGTAACGCCCATCATTACCGCCATTTCAGGGTCGATACCGTAATTCAGCGCCTTTTCCAAACCGATGATAGTATATAGGCCGATTCCAACAGTGTCGAAAAGAAAAAATGTACGCCGCAGGCCAACCAAATATTTTTGAAAGATAAAGGCAATGGCCACACCGGCTACCAACATGTAAAAATAGATAGGCGTGGTGAGCCACCCGACAGGTTGTGCCCCGATCATCACATCGCGTAAGGTACCGCCGCCTACTGCGGTTACAAAACCTATGACGGCCGCACCAAACATGTCCAACCGCTTATCGGCCGCCGAAAGAGTGCCGCTGATGGCAAAGAACATGGCACCGAAATAGTCAAGAAACTGAATTAATGTCATTTTTGGGGTGATTTAAGCGCGCGAAAATAGTTGTATCTTAACAACTGGGTTATGAGGTTTGTTATTTTATTGCAATATCTCAACAAAGATGGAAACATAAAAACGGAAAGCAATTGGTATTCCATTTTAACCATCATAAAGTTATTGATTTGAAGTGTTAATTAATGAATTCGAAATACAATGAAGGACAGCGTATTTACCGACTCTGATAAATATACTATTCCGTCGTTCGATTTGATGCACCGAAGCCAGAAGGTTGAATTTGCATTTCGGACCATGGAATATATTTTCGATAAGACCCAAGGCAGGGCCGATGTCCCGCACCGGCACAACTACTACACTGTGCTGTGGGTAAAACGTGCAGAGGGAAAACACATTGTGGACTATCGGGAACACGATTTGGGTTCCGATAAAGTCTTTTTTGTGAGTCCGGGGCAGGTTCATCAGGTCATCACCACTTCACGTCCCTTGGGGGTGGCCATCATGTTTACGTGCGACTTTTTGAACAAGAACCATATCAATCGTGATTTTATCACCAATCTGGGATTGTTTTCCGACTTTCCCGACACGCCGCCTATTCAAACCAATCTGTTTGTTAATGCTAAGTTGCAGATGATAACAGAACAAATAGGTGTTGCTTTTGAGAGCGAAGAGCATTTTCGTTCCGAAACAATTGGTGCCTGGCTAAAGCTATTCCTTATCGAATGCAATAAACTAATGGAAAATAGGCCTTTGCAAAACCCTCAGGCCTTACAGTCGGGTAGGGCGATTTTGATTGATTTTAAGCGGCTTGTGGAAGAAAACTATGTCCAGTGGCACAAGGTGGGCGATTATGCCGCTCAATTGTCCATTTCGCCCGATTACCTGAATAACGTCATTAAATCCAATATTGGTACCACCGCTAAAGATTATATTCAGAATCGTTTGGTGACCGAAGCAAAACGGCTTGGATTGGTGACGCAGCTGTCGTCGAAAGAGATCGCTTTTTCGTTGGGTTTCGAAGATCCCGCCCATTTCAGCAGATTCTTTAAAAATGTGGAAGGCATTTCGTTTTCCGAATTTCGTGCCGATGTACAAATCCAGGTGGGAACCGGATGAGAAAAAAGATTGCTGGAATTGGCTTTGTCTTTTAGGGTGCCTCCAAATCTGAAGATCAAGGCATATTTGGGGATTATTTTCTTATATATCGGAAAAATGCATCTTTTAATATGAAATTTACATTGCCTTACCCATATATGCACTCTATTTTTGCATTGTACAAACATAGAAACGGAGGTAAGTATGGAACAAGTGATTCACAATTTGGCAACCAAAGCCGTTCTGCATAAAGCCCAATCACGGGGCAAAGCTGATTACGGTTGGTTAAAAACGAATTATTCGTTTTCGTTTGCACAGTATTTCAACCCCGAAAACATACATTTTGGTGCGTTACGTGTGCTGAACGATGATGTGGTAGCTCCCGGCGGCGGTTTTGATACCCATCCGCATGACAATATGGAAATAATTACCATTCCGTTATTCGGAACACTCAGACACAAAGATAGCATGGGGCACATCGAAGATATTGTTCCCAACGAGGTCCAGGTGATGAGTGCCGGTACGGGGGTTTTCACAGCGAGTATAATCCAAGTACATCAGAGAGTGTTGGGTTATTTCAGATTTGGATTATTCCTGAAAAACGCAATGTGAAGCCGGTATACGACCAACGGGTATTCGATTCCGAAATTGCCCATAACAAATGGCAAACGTTAGTTGGTCCGGTGGGCGAAGGTGTGGATTACCTGACAATTAACCAGCAGGCTTACATTTCGCGTACTTTCTTATCAAAAGGAAGCCGGATTGAATATGCGCCCAAAGAAAGCTCGTACGGGAGTTACCTGATGGTGGCGTCTGGTGCCGTAGAGGTTGAAGGCTTTAAACTTGGATTAAGGGATGCTTTGGGAGTGTACAACAGTGGTATATTTACCGTACAGGCCCACGAGGACAGCTATTTGATAAATATTGAGGTGCCGGATCTGCCACAAAGGTGAACGTTCCTTTAATCCGAAAACATTTTTTGTCCAAGGCTGTTTGTTAGGGATATGATGAAGAATTTCAATTTGTAACTATTTTATAAATGTTTGATAATCTAAAATTATTGTTATGAAAAAGATGAGTTTGTTGGTTGTTGCCCTTATGGTAGCCGTGAGCGGATTTGCTCAGTCTGTAAAATTCGATGCATCGAAATCCGAGCTTAAATGGACCGGAAAGAAAGTATCCGGTGAGCACTGGGGATACGTATCGCTGAAGAGCGGCGAACTGGATGTGAAAAACAACAAAGTGGTAAGTGGCAAATTTGTGATTGATATGACCACTATCAACGTAAAAGACCTTGAGCCCGGCGAATGGAACGATAAACTTTTGGGGCACCTAAAATCTGATGATTTCTTTTCCGTTGACAAATACAAAACTGCCGAATTGGTAGTCCAAGGTGGGGCATTCGTGAACAACGAAGCAACCTTAAATGGCCAGCTGACCATTAAAGGCGTTACACATCCCATTGCTTTTAAAGCAGTAAAAACCGCTACCGGCTATACCGCAACCATTGGCGTGGATCGAACCAAATACGGTATTAAGTATGGTTCTGGCAAATTTTTTGACAGCTTAGGCGACAAAATGATTTACGACGAATTCACCCTTGACGTGAAGTTGACATTGTGATTGGTTGACAAGGGAAAGGGAAGGGCTGCCGTTTGGCGGCCCTTTTTTGTTTTTAGGGTAACCCTTTGCGCAATGGGGCCAGCAAATGCTCCAATCCGTTCAGTTTTATTTCGTATAGCGTATTTAGTTGCATGCCAAGTTTTCCTGCGGGAAAACCCTTTTGCTGGAACCACATCAGATAAGGCTCGGGCAGGTCGGCCAATATCCGGTCTTTATATTTACCAAAGGGCATCCGGACGGTTACGAGTTCAATAAGTATTTTAGGATCAATTCCATTACTTTGAAAGGGAGGCATAAGCTACATTTTTTGCCAAATTTAGAAAAATGCATTGATTCTGGCTTTTTGCAGGCGAAAAGGATTTTCCAACGTTGTTTTTCGGTTATTTTTGTGATCCCTCACAAACTTTTGTATAAAAATGAAAAGACTTGGTTTGGTATTACTTATTGCCATTGCGGCAGTGTCAGTTTTGATGAACTGCAAAAGCAACGATAAGGAAATCATTCAGCTACCCGACGGCACATCCTACACGGTAACGTATCAAAGCATTGGCGATTCAATTCGTGTAGGTCGTTACGAAAATGGTACATTATATTATAAGTCATTAAAATACAATGGACTATCTGGTGCTTCCGAAATAGAAAGTTTCACTTATTATCCGAATGGGGACATTCGGAAGTACGCCTTTTTCCTGAATGATTCGTTGCGTTATTACCGCTTTTATAGCGGCAAGGGACAGTTCACAGAATCGGGTGGTTGCGGGCTCGCTTACTTGGATAATGACGTGCTTTACATTGATACCGTGGTGACAAACGAACCCTACTTTCAGCAACTTCGGCTGGTGTCGCCACCTAATTGTAAAGTTCGCGTACTTTACGGCGACGAAGTGGATGATGAAGAGACAAGGGACTTTACCACGCACCCGCTGCAATTTTTGCCCGTGAAAGGAAATTATTCAGGAATGCTGGTGAAGTTTGATTTAGAAGGCCAATTTCGAAAGGTTTTGTATTGGTCCATTGAAGACACTGTGAACGGAGGCATTGAAAAGGGGCGGATCTGGCGTCATTTTGTGGCAAAAAACGATTGACAGAGGCATCTCAGAATAACTCAAATATTTAGGAATGAAGAAAATTGCATTATTTTCGGGACTCATGCTTGTTGGTCTTTACGGATATGGACAAGCATTAAAGCCCATTGAATTGCTTAGGCCCGATTTGTCACGAGGAAAAAATGCCATGATGGCTTTTTCGGAAAGGGCTTCGGTGCAGAACTTCGATACCACCATGTTATCGTTGCGTGATATGTCTGACTTGTTGTGGGCCGCCAATGGCATTAACCGGCCCCAATCGGGTAAAAGAACGGCGCCTTCGGCCATGAATACGCAAGAAGTGGCCGTTTATATGTGCACATCGCATGGTATTTATTTGTACGATGCCCAGGCGCATGTGCTAAATCCCGTGGCAGAGGGCGATTACCGTAATCTGGTAGCCGGTATGCAGACCTGGGCGGCCAATGCACCGTTGATTTGCTTGTTAGTAGCCGACACGTCGAAATTCCCCAGAGGGGATGAAACATTACGAAATACCTGGGCGGCGATTGACGTGGGCATTGTGTCACAAAATATCTCGCTTTTTTGTGCATCGGTAGGTATTGGAACAAGACCGCGTGCGTCAATGGATACCGAAAAACTAACGTCTGTATTGAAACTGGGTGAACACAGCAAGGTGCTTCTCAATCATCCTGTAGGGTATGGGAAAAAGTAATTTTTTTATGAGTAGACTATTTTTTATTCAAAATTTGTTTGTCGTTTGTGTCACAGCCATGGCACAAAATCCCCAACCCGGTTTCGTGGTAGCCATTGATGGCTCTGGCGATTTTACATCCGTGCAACAAGCTATCGATGCAGTACCCCATTTGCGTAAAGCACGCACGGTTATTTTTATCAAAAATGGTGTCTACAAGGAAAAACTCCATCTCCCGTCGAACAAGACCAATGTAACGTTCGTTGGCGAAGATGTCAACAAAACCATTTTGACGTACGATGATTATGCCCAAGGAAAAAACCGTTTTGGAGAGGAGATGGGTACATCGGCATCATCGAGTTTTTTTGTGGACGGCGATGGCTTTTATGCTGAGAATATTACGTTTGAGAATTCGGCTGGTCCTGTAGGACAAGCAGTAGCCGTGAGGATTGATGGCGATATGGCGTCGTTTGTGAATTGTCGTTTTTTAGGAAACCAGGATACGCTTTATCCGCATGGGGAAAAAAGCCGCCAGTATTATTATAAATGTTACATTGAGGGGACGGTCGATTTTATATTTGGGTGGTCCACCTGTGTATTCGACCAATGCGAAATTTTTTGTAAGGCTACTGGTTGGGTCACTGCCGCATCGACATTGGACGAAACGCCGTTTGGGTTCGTATTCCTTAATTGCAAAATATGGGGACAAGGTAAAGCCACTCATAATTTAGGCCGTCCATGGCGGCCTTATGCCAAAGTGGCCTTTATCGGTTGCGATTTGGGCAACGTAATTAAGCCCGAAGGTTGGGATAACTGGGGGAAGGTCTCGAACGAATCTACCGCCAGATTTCTTGAATACGACAATAGAGGCGAAGGGGCACGTGCTGGTTCCAGGGTCGTATGGTCACGCCAGCTTACACCGGACGAAGCTGCGACGTACACCCTGAAAAATATATTTGATGATTGGATGCCCGACAAAAGCTTTGGGGTAAATAATAATGTTCTATAACAAATGAATTGTCAGTAACACCGATGGCGTCGCAAACCGACGCCATCGGTGTTTAATAATCTAATGTCCGATGGCGGGATGTCTGCACAAAACTTAGCACCGATAGGTTTTGACGGAACTTTAGGTATTTTCGCTAAAAACAGGATGATGGATACATTTACTCAGGTGTACCGCCAAAAGATTGGTGAGACCGATCTGGAACTATCCAGGCTCAAAACGCTGAACGTGGTTTTGGTGGTATCGAAGCTTGTTGTTGTGGCAGTATTGTTGTTCGTTGGTTACAAGTGGATTTCAACACATCAAACACTATTCATGGTAGCCATATTGGCATGTGCTGCCTTTTTTGCATTGTTGCATAAGTTTGATGGTCGTTTTTTGCATCGGTTGAAGTTTCTAAAACAGTTCAACATGGTCCTGCACAATGAGATTGGAGCTTTGAAAGGCGATTACAGCCCTTTTTCCTGCGGGACAGAATATTTATCGGCCGATCACCCATATGCTGTTGATTTGGATTTGTTTGCCAGAGGAGGACTATTTGCAGCGCTCAACCGTACTGTTACGGTGGAAGGAAAACATGAATTGGCGCAATGGCTCCAAAAAACCGATGTGGCTAAACAAATGGTCGTTGAACGCCAGGAAGCTGTGGCGTGCTTGAAAGACCAGGTCGATTGGCGTTTAAAGTTTGTGGCAATTGGATTGTTGGGACACTTAACAATGGCACCGTTGATTCTCCATTTTCGCCAAACACAAAAAATCGGTTTCCGGACTTGGCATAAATTCATGTTTCTGGGACTTGTCGGGGCAGCAATGGCCGCATTGATAGGGAACATGATTGGTCTCTGGGGGTATTTTGGATGGTTGTTGTTATTTTGTATCAACCTTTTTGTAATCGTATTCTGGTTACGGGAAATCAATTTTGTGTACCGTGCATTAACAGGCACATCGAAAGTGGCCGGGAATTACCACGATTTATTGATGCATATCCACAGCAATAAAGCGAATTTGAACAAAAGATTTGTTGGTAGCCTGGTGACGAACCTGGTGGCAGAGGAGCACCATGCCTTAGAAGCTTTCGATAAGTTGCGAAAGTTATTAGCGAGTTTCGATCGCAGAGGCAATGTGCTGGTTACCGTGGCACTCAACGGCTTTTTGCTCAATGATATTTTTTTATTGATGCGTTACAATAAATGGATGGATATATATGCCAGTCGTATAGAATGTTACAATAATGCCATTGCCCAATTGGATGTGTTGGTGTCATTGGGAAATTTTGCTTATAATCATCCTGATTTCTCGATTCCCCAAGTGGTACCCCATACAATCATGGACGCAAAAGCGTTGGGACACCCGTTAATCATGGGCCATGAACGTGTTTGCAACGATTTTTCCATTGATCGGATGAACTTTTTTTATATTACTACCGGAGCCAATATGGCCGGGAAAAGTACGTTTTTACGCACGGTTGGAGTGAACATGGTATTGGCCGCCTGCGGAGCGCCGGTTTGTGCCGAATCGTTTGCATTCATGCCCATGGCGATGTTTAGCAGCATGCGTACCGTCGATAATCTGGAAAAACATGTGTCGTATTTTCAGGCAGAATTATTGAGGTTGGGAGCTCTGGTCGAGCTGGCGAAAACCGGGCAGCCCGTATTTGTTGTACTTGATGAAATCCTCAAGGGTACTAATTCGAAGGATAAGCTGGAAGGATCGCGGGTATTCTTGCTCAAAATGATGGAATACAATGTGTCGGGCATTATTGCCACGCACGACTTGGCACTTGGTGATTTGGAAACAGAGTTTCCTTGTAACTATCAGAATATTTGTTTCGAGGTGCATGTGAAGCATGATCAACTTCAATTCGACTATAAACTTCAAAAGGGGGTGGCCCAAAATATGAATGCTACCTGGTTGCTTAACAGGATGTTACAAGATAATGCTTAAGAAAGCTGAGTTGAGGGATTTAACCTCTAACTTTTTGACATTTGCTTTTCTGTTTTGTCAAATGTTACATTAAGGCTAATTTTGGGCGAAATATAGCAAGCAATGTCCCAATTTATCCCAACCATCATCGACAGTGCAAGTACGCCTAAATTCATTCAATTGGTCGATGCTTTCGAATATGCAATACGCAGCAATAAACTGGAGATTGGCGATTCGTTGCCGTCGGTAAATTTGTTGATGAAGAAGTGCAATGTGTCGCGTGATACAGTGTTTAAAGCTTATACTGAGCTAAAAGACAGAGGTTTGGTGGAGTCAATCCCCAATAAAGGCTATTATGTGGCACGGCAGGTATCGAAAGTGTTTCTGTTTCTCGACACATTCAAAGCATACAAAGAAGTACTTTACGGCGCTTTTCGCAAGGCCCTGCCTACAGGATACTCGGTCGATTTACACTTTCACCATTATAATATCCGTGTATTTGAAGACATTATCCGCCATTCCATTGGAAAGTACAGTCATTACATTGTCATGAATTTCGATCACCCGGATATGCAACGTATTGTAGGGCAGATTGATCCCGACAAATTACTGGTCATTGACTGGAATATTCATGCACAGCCCAACCAATCGTTTGTTTGCCAGGATTTTGGAATGGCGGTTTATGGTTGTTTCCATCGCCACGTTGATTCCATAAAACGCTACAAACGATTCATTTATCTATATCCTGAATTTACTTACCATCCCAAGGAAAGTATCAACTATTTCCAGCAGTTTTGCTCCGACCACCACATCAACGGGGAAATGCTTTACGATGCAGAAGCATTGAATCCACAACAGGGCGATTTGTATTTTTTGGTGAGCGACAGAACGCTGGCGTCCTTGCTTGATTTGGCCCAGGAGCGCAATTTACTGATCGGTAAATCGCTAGGGGTTATCTCGTACAACGACACACCCATGAAAAAATATGTAAAGGAAGGAATCACGGTTATCTCTACCAATTTTACCCAAATGGGCGAACTGGCCGCACAGTTTGTGGTAACGGGTAACCGCATGCAAAAGTATGTGCCGACTGATTTGATTATCAGGGCATCCCTCTAGACCGGAAAGCAAAAAAACGGCGTTGGGGCTTTTGGTGCTGAACCTTGAAAAACGTTTAGTTCCAGATAGGCTTGTCGTAATAAGGTTTCACGTCTACCACCCACATCCCTGCTTCACGCGCAGCACTCATGCCATGTTCGCCGTCTTCGAATACCATGCATTGGGTTGGATTCACGCCGATCAATTCGGCACAACGCACAAACGTTTCAGGATGTGGTTTGGGATTTACCACGTCATCGCATGTCACGACCGCGTCGAAATATTTATCCAACCCGTTACGTTTGATTATTTCGTGTGCGACAAATCTATCGGATCCGGTACCGATACCCATGGGTAGCTTACCTTTGTACTCCCTTACCACTTTCATCACGGGCTCAATCGGTTCGACCAAATGAATCATTTGGGCAAATAACTGTTCTTTTTTTTCCATTAGTGCTTGGGCCGATATGGGCACGTTGAAATCCTTTACGACTTGTGCACTGCAATCCAATGTAGGCATTCCGGTAAACGAAAGCATGTATTTCATATCAAATCCAATGCCGTAAGGTTCCAAAGCTTTCATGTAAGAATCGTAGTGCAATTTAATGGAGTCCACAAGCGTGCCGTCCAAATCAAAAATCAATCCCTTTGCCTGTGGGTGAACTTTTAATTCCATAATCAGAATAATGAATAATTATTCTGCAAAGGTTGCCATTTTTATGGTTGATGCAGCGGCAGATAAAGAAGTTTAGTGCTTTTTAACCTTTTTGAATAGATGATGTTACCTTGATAATTCTTTTTGAAAGATGGTATACCGCTTATAGAGCTCCATACCCTGTAAACGCTCTATTTCACGGCGCATTTTATAGTTGCTCTCCATTATTAGATGACTGTCAAGTTCAGAAAATCCTTCATGCTGTGCCGATCTTAAAAGATGGTAGCCCAATACAGCATCCAACCCCTTGTGGCGGGCATCGGAGGAAACGGCCCCTAACAGTAACACCAGCCGTTTTGAAGTTTTCATGGCCCGCAACAGATGGAACCATCCGATGGGCCATATCTTTCCGTTTGATTTTTTCAGGCCATCGGCAATATCGGACATGGCCACAATAAAGGCTACGACCTGATGTTGTGGATTTGTGATAATCTTTATCAACCGTGGGTTCAGCAAGGGCAAAAAACGTTCGGCAAATTCATTGGCTTCGTTTTTTGTAATGGGCGAATAACCAAAAATAGGCGTATAGGTCTGGTTCATTAAATCGAACACGTCATGGATAAAAGGCTTTACTTTTTTTGTATCCTCAAACTCATACACTTGGTACCGATGGGTTTGAATAACCCTATCGTTCAGTCTTTTCAACCCATCAACGATGCGCTGGGAAATGGGAACTTTGTACTGTACCAGATCCAAATATTTTTCCATTCCCAAATCTTTTGCAAATCGACCATGTGCGGAGGGTTGCAATTGGTCACAATGACACAGGGGCCGTCGTATCCGTATGATAAAAAACCCTGGGGATCTTTGTCTGAAAATCCGAATGGGCCTATAAGATTGGTACATTGATGTTTTAGTGCCCATATTTCAATGGTTTGTATCAGTGCCTCAAACACATGCTTATCGCAGATGGATTCCATAAACCCAAATCGGGCCCAAGATTGGTTCGTCTGCCGGTTGTAGGGATGATGGATAATGCCCATGGCACGTCCTACTGTTTTGCCATTTTTCAAGGCAAGAAGCATCAACGTCGTGCAATGGGAAAATGCGGGATTTTGTGATGTGGAAAAAAGCTTTTTATCGTCGTTTAAAAAAGGTGGTACCCAGTTGCGCCGTTGCTCATTGATTTTCCAAGGTAAACGAATGAATTTACGAAGTTGTCCGTCTGTCTTTACTTCAATGATTTGTATCATGGATTGATGGATTAGCTTTGCTTAATAAGTTCCAGATAAGCGTTGATAGGTATAGCAAAATAAAACCGCTGATTATGCCTGCAAGTACATCGACCAGATAATGAGCTTTGATATATACGGTGGCCGGGATTAGCAACATCGCAAAAGGCAACAATACCCAATACATGGGCCGGTAATGTTTGAACGATAGCCAAAGGAAGACCATTGTCATGCCCACGTGCGAACTCGGGAACGCCCCTGTGGGGACTTCTCCTATTTTTTGGATAAAATGCATTGCTTTCGCAAAAAAGACTCCTGGAGGGGGCTGATTATTGGGTGCTGGAAAATAAAATTGTGGACCTACGGTTTTAAATAACGCAAACAATAAATAGTAGAGAAGGAATGAGGTAATAATAATGAAGAACAATTGTTTGTAACGATCTTGACATCTCCGATAAAATATCAACGACACACCCACAGTCATGAAATAATAGGAAAAGTACCCCAAATAGAATACATCGGCAATCCAACGGCTCGATAGCACTGACGAAAACACTAAACTGGGTTGGGTACCAGTCAACCAATGATCGGCCTGAATAAACAGCACATCCCACATGTAAAATGTTTGGTTCAAAATAGCCGTCTCTTTATAGAAAAAACCGAGCAGTGCCAATGCCCAAATTAAGTCAGAAACGTCGGCCAGCGTCCTGCCAATCTTACGAACAAATGGTAAAAGTCCCAGATAGCCGATCACCAAAAGCCGTGGCCAAAACATTTGTTTGATATCATTGGGCGTAAAAGGAGTAAAGAGTAATATTAAGAAGGTTGCGAGCGAATAAATAAGGATGACTTTATGTAGTGGTTGCCACCATTGGGCCATTTGCTTCATATGTAAATTTTAGGTTACGCCAAAGTTAAAAAGTTTGGCGTAACCCAATTCTTTATCTGGTATTTTCGTTGCAAATGTTTGTAAATCTAAAATCTTTGTTCGGGAAAATTTTCATGCAACCAAAGCATTACTTTTGTCTGTTCAACTTAGAAAATAGAGTATTGGTATGAATGTGGTTTTGTTAATAATGATGGCCATTGTGGTGTTTGACTTCTTGTTTGACCGCTTATTGGGCTATCTCAACAAGTCGGCGTGGTCGGCCGTTGTTCCGCATGAACTGGAAGATGTGTACCCACAGGATACATTTGGAAAGCACCAACAATACCGTCGGGCAAACTATTCGTTCAGTTTCGTTAACCATTTCTTTTCATTTGTGTTGCTGATGGCGGTACTCTGGTTTGGCGGTTTTGCTTTGGCCGACGAGTGGGCCGGCAAATTTAGCCAAAATACTGTTGGACGCGGACTTGCATTTTTTGCCATTATTGGATTGGTTGTCCAATTGGTAAGTTTGCCGTTTAGTTGGTATGAGACGTTTGTGATTGAAGCTAGATTTGGTTTTAACAAGTCGACCCCTGCTATTTTTTGGATCGACACATTAAAATCTTTGCTGCTCGGGATTTTGATCGGTGCACCGTTATTGGCGGCTGTCATTTGGTTTTACACCTGGCTGGGAGGATGGTTTTGGATAGCGGCATGGGGATTGGCCACGGTTTTGACCGTAGTCGTGTCCATGTTTTACACAAGTTTGGTTTTGCCATTGTTTAACAGGCAAGTGCCTTTACCTGAAGGCAACCTGCGAACATCCATCGAGAATATGGCCAATAAAGCGGGTTTTAAAATCGACAATGTGTTCGTGATGGACGGATCAAAACGCTCTACCAAAGCAAATGCCTTTTTTAGTGGGTTTGGTCCGCGAAAACGCATTGTGCTCTACGATACACTGATAAACGATTTGACCACCGAAGAAATTACCGCAGTTTTAGCCCACGAAATAGGTCATTACAAATTAAAGCACATTCTTTGGGGGACTGCGGTAGGTGTAGTTCAAACAGGGGGCATCTTATTTCTATTTTCGAAAGTAGCGGCTTCGCCCAAACTTTCTTTAGCGCTAGGCGCGCCGATGTTCCAGTTCCATTTGGGATTGGTGGCATTTGGCCTGTTGTTTGCGCCGATCTCCATGTTGTTGGGCTTGTTTGGCAATTGGTTGTCGCGTCGCAACGAGTTCGCCGCCGATGCTTTTGCCGCGTCCCATTCTGATGCACCTCATTTGGTATCGGCATTGAAAAAATTATCGGCCAATTCGTTAAGCAATGTCACCCCGCATCGCTTATATGTGTTTTTTCGTTACTCGCATCCTCCGTTGTTGGAACGGATAAGGGCTTTGAATAGATAATTGTTGTTTTTGGAATCATGTTGATATGCAAGTTGAAATTATTACCATCGGCGATGAAATCCTAATCGGACAAATTGTTGACACTAATTCTGCCTGGATGGGGGCGGAACTTAATAAGATCGGTGCCGAAACGTCACGTATTATCTCCATTCGCGACGATCGCGATGAGATTACCGATGCCCTCAACGGTTCACTGGAAAGGGTCAATGTAGTGCTGGTGACCGGAGGACTGGGACCCACACGTGACGATATAACCAAACAGGTACTTTGCGATTATTTCCATACCCGTTTGGTGTTCAACGAAGAGGTTTACAGCGATGTCGAGAAACTATTGTCCGGAAGGGTGGCCAGTATCAACAGTTTGAACAGGGAACAAGCCATGGTGCCCGAAAACTGTACCATTATTCGTAATCCTGTGGGAACAGCCCCTGTCATGTGGTTCGAACGCGACGGAAAAGTGGTCGTGTCAATGCCTGGTGTTCCATCGGAGATGAAGCATGCCATGACAGGTAGTGTGCTGCCTATGCTCCAGCAAAAATTCCCCATGGGGCATATTATCCATAAAACCATCCATATCTTTCAAATACCTGAATCTTCGTTAGCCGAGATGCTCAGTGAATGGGAGGATGCCGTTCCTCCGTTCGTTAAAGTGGCCTATTTGCCACAACCAGGACGGATACGTTTACGGCTTACTGCCCGGGGAACGGATCGCGGGGCAATGCAGAAAGCCATTGACATGGCCGTTGAAGGGCTTCAACCTATTGTTGGCTCACAGATAGCAGGGTATGACGACGACTCGGTAGAATCGGTTTTGGGCAATCGTTTACTGACCTTGAATCAAACCATAGCTGTAGCTGAAAGCTGTACGGGAGGTGCTGTCGGTTCGTTGATCACCTCGGTTCCCGGTGCATCGGCCTATTTCAAAGGAGGCGTAGTGGCATACAGCAATCAAATAAAAACAAATATATTGGGTGTGTCGGTATCCGATTTGGAACAATACGGTGCGGTTAGCCAGCAAGTGGCCGAGGCTATGGCCAAGGGGGCATTACAATTAATGGATACTGACTGGGCCGTAGCTACCACTGGTATTGCCGGACCTACAGGTGGTAGCGAAACTAAACCTGTCGGAACAGTTTGGATTGCCGTGGCAGGAAGGAACGGAACAATGGTTGCAGAGAGATTCAATTTTGGTCAATTTCGTGACAGAAATATTGCCCGTGCGGTCGATTCGGCTCTGGTCATGTTATTGAAGGAGATCGAAAAATAATGGATTTATTGGGTATTTGAATGCAAATAATACTTGACCTTAATAATTTGGTTTATAGTACTATGTATTAGTTATTTTATTTTTTTATTGAGATTAACTGATGATTTTGGAATGGGGTGGTCCCAAAAACTTGCGCTAAAAGCAATTATTTCTTTCATAGCGATTTGTTTATTTGAAAAATAATGCCGTATTTTGCGACCTGTTTGAAAAACGTATCCCGATAAAATACAAGAGAGATGTCAAAAGTCTGTCAAATAACCGGAAAATCTTACATGATGGGCAACAATGTTTCCCATTCAAAAAGAAGGACGAAGAGGCGCTTTGAGCCTAACCTCTTCTATAAAAAATTCTTCCTTCCAGCCGAAAACCGCTGGGTTGAGTTGCGTGTCACCGCTGCGGGCCTCCGCCTTATCAATAAGGTAGGTATCCATGCTGCATTGAACGAAGCCAAAGCTAAAGGATTTATTAGTAACTATTAAAATCGAGCGGAAAGATGGCAAAGAAGAGCAAAGGAAACCGCATCCAAGTTATTTTGGAATGCACCGAGCACAAAGAAAGCGGTCAACCCGGCACATCACGTTATGTGACCACTAAAAACAGAAAAAATACCCCGGAACGTATAGAACGCCGTAAATACAATCCTATTTTGAAGCGTGTTACCGTTCATCGTGAAATTAAATAATTTTGTAGATCATGGCTAAGAAGACAGTAGCATCTTTGCAAAAAGGGGGCGGTAAAGGACATACCAAAGTCATTAAAATGGTTAAATCGCCCAAAACAGGCGCCTACTCTTTCAAATCCGAAATTGTAGCCAACGAAGAGACCAAAGCATTCTTCGATAAGAAATAAGACTTACAACTCTCAATCAAGAAAGCTCCCGCTAAGAGGAGCTTTCTTTTTTTTACGGTAGGGAAAGGTGTCGATGACAAAATTTCCCAAAGAGATATAATCCCAATTATCGGCTTTTTCGTAACCGAGATCAATCGGTTGAAAATATTATCTTTGCCAAAAAATATCAATACGCACTCGATGGGATTGTTCGACAGTTTTAAAAGGGCCAAAAAGGAAGATTTGGACAAGGGTCTTGCCAAGACCAAGGAAAGTGTTTTAAAAAAACTTACCCGGGTAGTGGTGGGGCGTTCGAAAGTCGACGATGATGTATTGGACGACCTGGAGGAAGTCCTTATTACTTCTGACGTGGGCGTTAATACGACTCTGAAGATTATCCAACGTATCGAACAACGCGTGGCTAAGGATAAGTTTTTGACTACGCTGGAGTTGAACACAATACTTAAGGAGGAAATTGAAGCTCTTCTTGCCGAAAACAAAAGTAACTCCCTTGCCGATGTGGAAATAAACGGTACCGATAAACCGTACGTTATTATGGTGGTTGGTGTCAATGGTGTAGGAAAAACCACGACCATCGGCAAGTTGGCAAACCAATTCAAAAAATCGGGGAAGCAGGTTGTATTGGGGGCAGCAGATACGTTCAGGGCCGCAGCTATTGACCAGTTAGTGGTTTGGGCCGAAAGGGTGGGCGTAACCATCGTGAAGCAGCAAATGGGATCAGATCCTGCTTCCGTGGCGTTCGATACGCTTGCTTCGGCCAAAGCACAAGACGCCGATGTCGTGATCATCGATACGGCCGGTCGTTTGCATAACAAGGTGAACCTGATGAACGAATTGAGCAAAATAAAAAAGGTGATGCAGAAAGTCGTTCCTGGAGCGCCACACGAGGTGTTGCTCGTGCTCGACGGTTCGACCGGGCAAAATGCTTTTGAGCAGGCTAAAGAATTTACCAAAGCGACCGAAGTGAGTGCGTTGGCTATCACCAAGCTGGACGGTACGGCCAAAGGAGGTGTGGTGATAGGCGTGAGCGACCAGTTCCAGATTCCTGTAAAATACATTGGTATTGGCGAAGGCATTGATGATTTGCAGCTTTTTGATAGCAAGGAATTCGTGGAATCCCTTTTTAAGGAGTAGGCAATTTTGTTCCATACAATCCCATCAATGGCCGTGGTGTTTCCATGGCTATTGTTATAAATGAACCAATTGTTTTTGAGGTTGTTTGTTATTGTCTCGGGGCTCGTATAAATAATAAAGCAGAAGCTCCATTTTCCTTGCAAAATAATTTTCCCGCTTTTTCAACTTTTCTGTTTTTAATTGGCATGACGGATAAGATTTTTGATTTGATGTTATATAATTAATCATCAATAGTTTATTTGCGGTGATTTGAATAAATTTACTTGTTATGATACAGCAAATTCCATCCGTAACCTTGGCTAATGGCGTAAAAATGCCCATGTTGGGTTTCGGGACCTTTAAATTGACAGATGCTAAAGCTGCTTATAATTCTGTATTGTGTGCATTGCAATTAGGATATCGGCACATTGACACAGCAGCGGTCTACCAAAACGAAGAGGCTGTTGGTCGGGCGATACAAGACTCAGGTATTCCGCGACATGAAATATTTTTGGTTACCAAAATGTGGAACAGCGAGCATGGCCATGAAAAGGCACTAAAAGCGTTTGATTCGTCGCTTGGCCGGCTAGGTACCGATTATGTGGACTTGTACCTTGTCCACTGGCCCAAACCTCAAAACAAAGAGACTTGGAAAGCATTTGAGAAAATTTACCGTGAAGGAAGGGCAAAGGCGATCGGTGTATCCAATTTTCACCAACATCATTTGGAAGATCTGTTCACTACGGCTGAAATAAAGCCAGTGGTAAATCAAGTAGAGTTCCATCCTTATTTGGTCCAACAAAACCTGGTCGATTTCTGTACGCAAAACAGCATTCAATACGAAGCGTGGAGCCCGTTGATGCAAGGAAAAATCATTGATATTCCCTTTTTGCAGCAATTGTCGGTGAAGTATGGGCGGAGTATTGCACAAATCGTGTTGCGTTGGAACATTGAGCTAGGCATCGTTACCATTCCTAAGTCGTCGAATCCCGATAGGATAAAAGAGAACCTCAATGTTTTCGGGTTTCAACTGGAGACGGGGGACGTCGATAAGATATCCCGGCTGGATAAGCACAAAAGGGTAGGGGCTGATCCGGATAATTTTGATTTTTAATATTTTGCAATACTCTTTCTGAATAGAAAATTGAAATAGAAGATGGCGAAGAAGAGGAACGTGAAGGTGGATGTGGTCACCATGGGGTGTTCGAAAAATTTGGTAGACAGTGAGTTTCTTATACGACAGTTCCAGGCGGGCGGATTTAAAGTGGCCCACGATCCGGAAGTCGTAAACGGCGATGTCGTAATCGTCAACACTTGTGGTTTTATTGGCGATGCCAAAGAAGAAAGCATTGATACGATATTGGATTTTGCAGAGGCCAAGAAGCAAGGGAGCATTAAGCAGCTGATCGTGATGGGGTGCCTTTCGGAACGGTACATGAAAGATTTAAAAGGTGAAATGCCCGAAGTGGACCGGTTCTACGGTAAATTCGATTGGAAAAGAATCGTGGAAGATCTGGGACTCGAGTATCGTGTTGATTTGCGCAACGAACGCAGCCTGACCACGCCAAACCATTACGCATACCTCAAAATCTCGGAGGGGTGCAACCGTGTGTGCAGCTATTGTGCTATCCCATTGATTACCGGACGGCATACCTCAAAACCCATTGCCGATCTCGTGGAAGAGGCCAAACGTTTACGTGACAATGGCGTGAAAGAGCTTCAGGTGATTGCCCAGGATTTATCGTATTACGGCGTGGATTTGTATAATAAGCCCGAATTGCCCCGTCTTATCGATGAACTGGCCCGTGTGGACGGTATTGAGTGGATCAGGCTCCATTATGCTTACCCCGCAGGCTTTCCTGACGGCTTGCTGACGGTAATGCGCGACCATCCGAATGTATGCAATTATCTGGATATTGCACTTCAGCATATAAGCGATCCCATGCTTAAGAAAATGCGCCGTGACGTTACCATGAACCAAAGCCTGAAGCTGATTGAAAAAATGCGTTCCATCGTTCCCGGCATCCACTTGCGCACTACGTTTATTGTGGGTCACCCGGGCGAGACCGAAGCCGATTTTGAAACGCTCAAGCAGTTTGTAAGCGATACCAAGTTCGAGCGGATGGGGGTGTTCGGTTATTCGCATGAAGAGGACACTTATGCCTATAAACATTATGCCGATGAAGTCCCCGACGAAGTGAAACAAGAACGTACCGACGAATTAATGGCCATTCAAAGGCAAATTAGCCGTGAAATAAACGAACAAAAAATAGGGCAAATCCTCAAAGTCGTCGTGGATCGAAAAGAGGGCGAAACGTATATTGGGCGCACGGAATTTGATTCTCCCGAGGTCGATCCCGAAGTGGTTGTTTCGACTCCCGGCCTGATCGTTGGTAATTTTTACCAGATAAAGATAACCGGTGCCGAAGATTACGATTTGATGGGTGAAGTGGTGCTTTGAGATCGAGGTTGATCATTGAAAAATAAATGATGGATAAGTCGCATTCTATCAGTAGATTGCGACTTTTATGTATTGTGTTTGTTGAAATTTATCTTTGCGGTGCTTCTATCATCTCCAGCAACAAATCGTTGCCTTTATAAAGCTTTAAAATTTGTTTTTGCACCACATATTTATCGCATTGTTCCAAATTTCTGAGAAATTCGGGTTCGGGTATTTTCATGCAAAATTTTTTGGTGGCGTACAACATGCTTATTTTAATTTTCCCGTCTTCGATTTCAATAGTTCCCCCAAAACCATTGCATCCGGTATTGCCAGAAACGGTCAGCTTTTCGGTGTTAAAGACGGCAAACGGTATGTTCCCTGAGTAATCTACCGCAGCAATGTCTATATCTTTTAACCATTCCAGCTCCCAACGCTTTCCGGTTATCTGGTCAGGGGTGGAGACCGGTAACAGTAGATGGGGAGTTGTGTATTTGGTTTCCTCCTGTGTGGGGATGGTCTGTGTTCTGGCTTTTTTGGTTGATGCGCACGATGATACAAAAATCCCTAAGATCAATAGTCTTAGAATATTGTTTGATGACATATTGTATTGATTTATTGTTATTTAATTGTATTATTTGCATTTGATTGTTTAATTGCCCACATCTTGGGTTTTTGAATGTCGCTTTTGTTTGTAATTTTAAGGAAATTTCAAATTATCACCCAAAATATTGAACAACATGGAAATCATAACAGCAGGATCAAGAGTTGAACATTCCCGTTATGGCGAAGGCATTGTGTCGCGTGTGGGACTCACCGCATACGAAATATTTTTTGCGCATGGAGGTAAAGTCGAAATTTTGCGTAGCAATGACGAATTAAAGCTTCTTTCTAAAGCAGAGGGTGTTCCAACAGTGAACGTGGATGCCAAAGACTTGGCTTTTTCCATTTCATCGGTTCTCGATAAATACGGCTTATTGCCGTCCAATTTGCAAATGGCGCCACGATGGGCTGGCGGAACATTGGTTATCCGGGCTACCAATCCCGAGTTGCAACCTAAGGAAATCCCTATCGATACATTTTTCCATAAAATAGTGATGTTACGTGATCGTTTACGTGTTTTGGAGCAAAACATCAACTCACATGATAAGCTTGGCGATGAAGAGAAAGTGCAGATGCAGCAATATATTACACGTGCTTACGGCAGTTTGACGACTTTTAACGTGTTGTTTGCCGACAAAGCTGATTATTTCGTGGGCTCTTCTAAGAAAGGAGAAGAATGAACGAATATTGACAGTCTTAATATTCAACAAAATTTTTATTGATAATGGAACATGCACCAACCGGCATTTGGTCATCCGACAGTGCCTTGTTAGTGACAATGGGGCTAGTTGGCGGGGTTGGGTTGTTTTTGCTGGGGATGCAGATGCTAAGCCAAGGCATTCGGAATCTGGCCGGAAAACAAATGCGGCATTTTTTGTCGGGGGTATCGAAAAATCGTATTTACGGTGCCGGGTTCGGTGTTTTTTTCACTGTTTTGTTCCAAAGTAGTAGTGCGTCTACAGTGGTGCTGGTCAGTTTTGTGGATGCAGGGCTTTTGTCGTTTACACAAGCACTTCCCGTGGTGTTGGGTACTGCTTTTGGTACGACCATTACGGCCCAATTGGTTGCGTTTAAGGTTGGTAAGTACGCGCTGTTTGCAATTGGATTTGGATTTATATTGAGCATTTTGTCTAAAGGCCGCTGGAAGCATTTATTTGAAACATTGCTTAGTTTGGGCCTGCTTTTTTATGGCATGGATATGATGTCCCAGTCCATGAAACCTTTGCAGGATTACCAACCGTTTATTCATGCCATGGGGCATATAACCCATCCGGTACCTGCACTTTTACTGGGATTTGTTGTCACTGCCCTGATTCAAAGCAGTGCGGCGTTCATTGGTATACTGATCATGTTGGGATCTACCGGTTTACTGGATCTCGGCCATTGTTTGCCCATGATTTTGGGATCGAATATTGGGACGACCCTTACGGCATTGATTTCATCGATCAGTGCTTCGCGACAGGCGCAGAAAGTGGCTGTGGCCAATGTGATGTTTAAAATAGCCACGGCATTTATATTCATTTGGTTTCTATCCCAGTGGGAATGGCTGGTGTTGAAATTGATGGGAGAGACTCCCGATTTTGGGCGGGCGGTTGCCAACGCACATACTTTCTATAATTTGGTGCTCATGCTGGGGTGGCTGCCTTTTACCGAACAGTTTGGGCGGTTTATCAGCCGTTACCTGCTACCGGACAAGAAGAAAGATCAGTTTACATTGAAATACTTGACCGATGCAGTATTGGATTCGCCCACAATATCTGTGGCGTTGCTCAAAAAAGAACTGTTAGGCATGGGGCAGGTGGTGGTGAGAATGGTGGACGCATCGTTGGGCCTGTTTATCGGCCCCAATGAGATCGACATTGATGAGTTGAAACGATTGGAACAAGAAACAGATTCTTATCGTCAGAAAATCAATGATTTTTGGCTGAGGTCAGCTAAAGTCTCATCTCGAGAGATGTGGTCAGCCGAAGTATACCAATTGCTCCATTTGGTTAATGAGCTTGAGCAGGTAGCCGATTTGGTATCGGTAAACATTATCCATCAGGCAGAAAAATACCAAAATATAGGTGTAGAGTTTTCCGATGCAGGTAAAGATGAACTGACGTATTACCATTCCCGTTGTGTGAAGCAGTTGAACAGGGCCCTGGATTTGGTTGAGAACCGTGATTACGACAGTGCCCTTAAAATGAAAAAGAAATATCGTGAATATGCTTACTTGGCTTTCGATTTGGAGATGAGCCACTATCAACGGTTGTTTTCGCCCCAAAGCTTGTCGGTAGAGTCAAGCAAAATCCATTTGGAACTGTTGAATCTGTATCGGATCATTACCAGTCGGGCAACTAACTTCGGCCGATTGGTGTTAAGAGAGAGCGAAACGGCATAAACTGGCTGATAGCGAATTCATTTATCAAAAAGAAGCGGCTCGATTGTTGATAACTTGCACATGAGGCAGTTTTGTTTGGCATTTTGAAAAAACTATATTTGCAAGGCTACAAAAAAAGCTGGCGATTATAATTATGGAGTTTATTGTTTCGGCACGAAAGTACAGACCAGTCACATTCATGTCGGTTGTTGGGCAGGCGCACATCACTACTACGCTAAAGAATGCCATTAAAAACCAGCAACTGGCCCATGCGTATCTTTTTTGCGGGTCGCGCGGGGTAGGGAAAACCACTTGTGCCCGTATTTTTGCCAAAACCATCAATTGTTTGAACATCAAGCCCGACTTTGAGGCTTGTAATGAATGTGAGTCATGCAAATCTTTCATTGAAAACCGTTCGTATAATATCCACGAACTTGATGCGGCCAGCAACAACTCGGTAGATGACATCCGTTTGTTGATCGATAAGGTGCGTGTTCCTCCCCAAATCGGAAAATACAGCGTGTACATCATTGACGAGGTTCACATGTTGTCACAAGCGGCATTCAACGCCTTTCTGAAAACGTTGGAAGAGCCTCCCCGGCATGCTATCTTTATTTTGGCTACCACCGAAAAGCATAAGATTCTGCCCACTATTTTGTCCCGGTGCCAGATTTTTGATTTTAACCGCATCAGTATACTGGATGCGGCCAATCATTTGAAATATGTGGCACAAAGTGAAGATATTACAGTTGAAGATGAAGGCTTGAACGTGATTGCCCAAAAGGCCGATGGCGCCATGCGTGATGCGTTGTCGATTTTCGATCAGATCGTGGCCTTTTCGGGAAAGAGTATTACCTATAAGAATGTCATTGAGAATCTTAATGTACTTGATTACGACTATTACTTTAGGTTGACAGATGCTTTCTTGCGCGAAGATATGGTGGAGTCGATCCTTATTTTTGATGAGATTTTAAAGAACGGGTTCGACGTTTATCATTTTGTGACGGGATTAAGTGCCCATTTTCGGGATCTTTTGGTGTGCAAAAACCCCCAGTCGGTCAAATTGCTTGAAGTAGGATCGACCATTGGCGAGCGTTATAAAATGCAGTCCCAAAATGCATCGATCGATTTTATTTACGAAGCCCTTGAAGTTTGTACCAGTACCGAACTTCAATTCAAGAACGCTAAAAATAAGCGCCTTTTTGTCGAGTTTTCTCTGGTAAAGCTTTCACGTTTGGTTTCCGAAAAAAAAAAGCTCGAACTGACATCGCGGCAAGTTGCCAACCAGGCAGGAACATCTGCTCTTCCAAACGCGTTCACCCCCAAAGGAAACAGTGCTGTACCATCCTCTATTAAATCGGTTTCCATCAACGCACTGGCAAATGACGGTGCTCTACCTGCCGCTCCGTATCAAACATCTAATGTTCAAACGGGAAATGGCGACCACGACATTGACCCTGCGTGGAATTCTCCGGTCGATGATGCCATTATCCGTACCGCCTGGCTCGAATATGCATCATCCGTGCAAATGACCAATCCCTACCTATACACCATTTTGTCAAACCAAATACCTAAGGTCAGCAATGGCACCACCTTGGTATTGGGACTGAAAGACAGTATGCAGGAAGATGAAGTCACTAAAGGGAAACCTTCTATTTTCACATTTCTGAAAAAAAGGGTAAAGAATGCCAGATTAACCCTTGAGATTCAGATTGTGGAAGAAAAGCCCAGTGAGGCCAAGGTTTATACAGCATCGGATAAAATGCGGGTGATGGTGGAGCAAAATCCATCACTGGCCGAATTGAAGCGTCTTTTCGATCTGGACTTGGAATAATGCACTTTTTATGAACCATTTTAGCCCAGAAAGGTTAATGATTTTGCGGAACGGAGTAATCAAGTAAAAAAACACATAGAGAAAATGTCGAAAATTAAAGTAACAAAACCCGTAGTAGAACTCGATGGCGATGAAATGACCCGTGTCATTTGGAAAATGATCAAGGACAAGCTCATTTTCCCTTATCTTGATCTGGACATCAAATATTACGATCTGGGCATCGAGCATCGCGATGCCACGAACGACCAGGTGACTGTTGATGCTGCCGAAGCCATTAAAAAGTACAACGTGGGCATTAAATGTGCCACCATTACGCCCGACGAAAAGAGGGTAGAGGAATTTGGATTGAAAAAAATGTGGAAATCGCCCAATGGGACTATTCGTAACATTTTGGATGGTACCGTGTTCCGCGAACCAATCATTATTAATAACATACCCCGGCTGGTACCCGGTTGGGAGCATCCCATTTGCATTGGCCGCCATGCGTTTGGAGACCAATACCGTGCCACTGATTTTGTGGTGAAAGGTAAAGGAAAGCTCACCATTACATTTACCCCGGAGAACGGGGAGGATGTGCAATCATACGAAGTGTACGACTTTAAAGGTGACGGCGTGGCATTGGCCATGTACAATACCGATGAATCAATTGCAGGATTTGCGCATTCTTGCTTTAACCAGGCGATCAGTAAACAATGGCCGCTTTACCTGTCGACCAAAAACACCATCCTGAAAAAATATGATGGACGTTTTAAGGATATTTTTCGAAGAAATTTATCAAAAGCATTACAAAGCTAAATTTGAAGAATTAGGTATTACCTATGAACACCGTTTGATTGATGATATGGTGGCTGCGGCTTTAAAGTGGAACGGTAAATTTGTTTGGGCCTGTAAAAACTATGATGGTGACGTGCAATCCGATACTTTGGCACAAGGGTTTGGTTCTCTTGGCCTAATGACATCGGTACTTGTGACCCCTGACGGCAAAACCATTGAGGCAGAAGCGGCCCATGGCACCGTAACCCGTCATTATCGTCAGCACCAACAAGGCAAACCGACATCTACCAATCCAATTGCGTCCATTTATGCATGGACCCGTGGGCTGGCCTTTAGGGGAAAATTGGATGGGAACCAACCATTGATCGATTTTTGTCATGCTTTGGAGACCGTGTGCGTGGAGACCGTTGAAGCGGGTAATATGACGAAAGATTTAGCTCTTTGTGTCCACAATAACAATTTGAAAGCAGAGCATTATCTCACCACGGAGCAATTTATGGATGCGCTGGACGCGAACCTGAAATTGAAACTAGCGAAATAGTTTTTCGTCTCAATATTTCCAAAGCCGGCCTTTAAGCCGGCTTTGGCGTTTATGCGGGCATCAATACCACTAAATGTTAAAAAAATCTTAATTTGTTGTTTGGTTTCTGTCATTGTGCAGGATAGATTATTTTTGGGATCAATGTAAGTGTGAGATAAACACTATCGGTGTATAATTTATCAAAATCAAAACTCATGAAAAAGAATCATTTGTTGGGCCTATGCCTATTGGGAATGGCCATTGGGTGTAAACCGCCTACGGCCGAAGAACGGGCATCGGCCAAAGTGGAGCGTATTCCGTTTGTTGAAGAGTTGATTTCCAGAATGACAGTGGAAGAAAAAGTTGGGCAGATGGCTCAGGTTACGCTCGATATTTTGACGGTGGGCGACAATCCGTTCCACACTGCAGAGCCGATAACCCTCGATACGGCTATCTTGCGCAAGGCACTGGTCAATTATCATTTAGGATCTATACTCAACACAGGTAACGCCAAAGCACGTACCCTTCAGGAATGGCACGCTATTGTGTCGCAAATACAACAAATGGCCACCTCTGAAACACGTCTCAAAATTCCAGTGTTGTATGGAGTAGATGCCATACATGGTGCGACTTACACGGCAGGAGCCACCTTATTCCCCCAGCAAATAGGACAAGCTGCCACATGGAACCGGGATTTGGTAAGACGCGGAGGTGAAATTACGGCATATGAAACACGAGCATCGGCCATTCCGTGGACATTTTCCCCGGTTCTTGATATGGGGCGTGACCCACGTTTTCCCCGTATGTGGGAAACATTTGGTGAAGACGTCTATCTGGCTTCGCAAATGGCTGTAGAAATAGTGAAAGGGTATGAGGGGGACAACAACCAATTATCGGATCCTAATCGTATTGCGTCCTGCATTAAACATTACCTGGGCTATTCGGTGCCGGTATCGGGCAAAGACAGAACACCTTCGCTCATTCCCGACTATGAATTGCGTGAACGCCATGTACCGTCGTTTGCGGCCGGTGTCAATGCCGGCTCGCATACGGTGATGGTCAATTCGGGTATTGTCAACGGGGTACCCGTGCATGCGAGCTACAAATTGCTTACCGGATTGCTGAAAGACGAACTTGGGTTTACCGGTTTGGTCGTAACCGATTGGAAGGATATTGAGAACCTTTATGAACGTGACCGTGTGGCTACATCGCAAAAAGAAGCGGTAAAATTAGCTATCAATGCAGGTATCGATATGTCCATGATTCCCTACAATTTTGATTTTTGTGACCATTTGGTGGCATTGGCCAACGAGGGGGAAGTTTCCATGTCACGTATTGATGATGCCGTGCGTCGGATATTGAACGTAAAATACAAACTTGGCTTGTTTGAACGTCCGGTGACTCATTTCACCGATTATCCAAAATTTGGATCTGAAGAATTTACGAATGATGCATACGAAGCCGCAAAACAATCTGTTACATTGCTAAAAAATGATAATGACATATTGCCGCTTCCCCAAAATGCCAAAGTATTGGTCACAGGGCCAAATGCCAATACGATGCGTGCGCTCAACGGTGGTTGGAGCTACACGTGGCAGGGTAGTAAATCGGAATCGTTTACAACAGGATATTCGACCATTTTAAAGGCTATCGGCAACAAAATAGGCGAGAGGAACGTGGTCTATGTGCCCGGTGTGGAATATAACAACGATGGAAAGTACTGGGACGACCGCCTTGTAAATCTGGATGCAGTGAAACATGCCGCTTCTTCAGTCCAATATATTGTGCTTTGCATCGGCGAAAACAGCTATTGTGAAAAACCAGGTGATTTGCACGACTTATCGTTGTCGGAAAACCAATTGTTACTCGCCGAGACGGCCATTAAAACCGGCAAACCCATCATTGTGGTACTTAATGAGGGGCGTCCAAGGGTTATCCGTGAAATCGTACCGGGTGTCAAAGGTGTGCTGCAAAGCTATCTTCCCGGTAATTACGGAGGATTAGCCGTAGCCGATGTGATATTTGGCGATGTGAATCCCAGTGGTAAGTTGCCTTACACTTATCCAATGTATGTAAACACACTGTTGACCTACGACCATAAACCATCTGAATACCAGAAAAAAATGCAAGGCATGTACGATTATGAAAGTGATTTTGCCGTACAATGGCCATTTGGTTTTGGGTTGAGTTATACAAGTTTTGTTTACAGCGATTTACAACTTAGTACCACGGAAATGACAGGGGATAAGACCTTGACGGCGACCGTGACGGTCACGAACACCGGGAAACGCGATGGGAAAGAGGTGGTGCAACTTTACACTTCAGATCTTTATGCGTCTATTACTCCCGATGTGAAGCGATTACGCGGATTTGAAAAGATAGATCTGAAGGCGGGCGAATCGAAACAAGTGAGCTTTATCCTCAATCCAACAGATTTATCTTTTGTGAATGCCGATAATCAGCGGATAATTGAACCTGGTGAATTCAAACTTGAAGTTGGGGGATTAGAAGCATCTTTTAATTATCGATAGATGTTTTAATGAACGACATATTTTTTCATAAGCCTTTGGTATACTGCACCAAAGGCTTTTTTTTCATTACAATGTCAACCACAACCTTATCTTTTGCGTTATTTCTTTCCTATTTACGCATCTATTAAATATTTCCTGATATCCATCAGATTGTTAAATAATTGTAAACATTGCCAACGGTTGATATTGCCAACTATTAATTGTTATTTTTGTGCGTGTGAAATATTTTGTAATGAAAACACACATAAAGCCATTAGGGCCAACACTTGGTCCTTTGCGATGGGCAATATCCAATCCGATTAAAGCAAGACTAAAACAAAAAGGCATCAACTTGCCTTTTGATCAATTGATTGTGCTTAAGATGCTTAGATTAGCTACCTGTGAAGTTGTGCAACAAGATGTCGCTGAGCAGCTCGGAAAAGACAAGTCTGTGATAATGAGAATGGTAGATGCTTTGGAAAAAGACGATTTTCTCAAACGTATCGTAGACTGTAACGACAGGAGAAGAAATCAGTTGACATTGACCGAATTGGGCAATAAATTGATGGACCAGTACGATGAAATTGAAATGGAAATTTCTATGGAGTTGTTGGAAGGTTTATCCGATAGTGATATCGATACGTTTTATAAGGTAATCGACCATATGAAAGTACAGGGCGAGAAACTCAATCGGCAATGACCTATAAAAGTATTATTTGTATTAGGAGTGTATAATTCGATCGTATAAAACCAATTTAATCATTATGAATATTAAAGTTTTTGTAATAGGAGGGGTTACCCTTCTTGCATTCACTGCCTGCAACAAGCAGAAAAGCCCTTTGGGGGCGGCGGAAACGGCTAAGCCATACCCTGTGGCCACGCTTTCGTTAAGCAATGTTGAGTTGCAATCCGTTTACCCAACGGTGTTGAAGGGACAGGAGGACATTGACATAAAACCCCGTGTAGATGGGTATATTGAAGCCGTTTATATTGATGAAGGATCGATTGTCAGCAAAGGACAACCGTTGTTCAAGATCAACTCTCCGTCGTCGGTACAAAGTCTTCAAAACGCACAGGCCAATTACAATACGGCCAAACTTAACGTCGAAAGGATGCGTCCGTTGGCCGAAAAAGGAATTATCAGCAATGTTAATCTTAAAACTTATGAAAATGCCTTTGCTTCGGCCGAAGCAACGTTGAACCAGGCTAAAGCTACGATTGGCTGGACCACGGTGACAAGTCCTGTCAACGGTGTCGTGGGGGCTGTTCCCTATCGGTTGGGTAGCTTGGTAACCAGCTCGTCGGTGTTGACGACAGTGGCAAATACGACCAACGTCATTGCCTATTTCTCACTGAATGAAAAAGATCTGATCGGGTTTATGCGCTCATGGGAAGGTGACACGCAAGCTGAAAAGATCAAAAACATGCCCCCGATACGTTTACTTTTAGCCGATGGTAGCGAATATGAAGAAACAGGGCGTGTACAAACCATTTCAGGCGTGGTGGATGCAGTATCGGGAGCGATAAACTTTAGGGCTGCATTCCCCAATACTAAGGGATTACTACGTAGCGGGATCAGTGGAAAAGTCATTATTCCCAAAACAGAGGATAGTGTGTTGGTCGTACCTCAAAAGGCCACATATGCACAACAAAACAAAACACTGGTTTATAAAGTACAGGGCGATTCGGTGGTTTCGAAGGTAATTTCGGTAAAATCGACTCCCGACGGCCTCAATTACGTGATCACAAACGGTCTTTCGGCGGGTGATAAAATCGTGACCGACGGAGTGTCGACTCTTAAAAACGGCAAAAAAATCATTGAGCTAAACTAAACCATAAGCGATGCTAAAAACATTTCTGGAACGGCCGGTATTATCGACCGTCATATCAATACTTTTTGTGGTATTGGGGACCATTGGCATTTTTACCTTGCCTATAGAGCAGTACCCCGATATTGCACCGCCTACCGTACGCGTCACGACCAGCTATAACGGTGCCAGTGCAGAGACGGTGCTTAACAGCGTAGTCGTGCCACTTGAAGAACAAATTAACGGTGTCGAAGGCATGACTTATATGACTTCTTCTGCGTCAAACGGCGGTTCAGCCACGATTACCGTATATTTTAAACAAGGTACCAATCCTGATATTGCTACGGTAAACGTACAAAACCGTGTGTCGCAAGCCACATCGTTGCTGCCGTCTGAAGTGACCCAGACCGGTGTGACCGTGCGTAAACAACAAAGTAGCACCATTTTGATGTTGACTTTGTCGTCGAAAAATACTGATTATGATTGGGAGTTTATCCAAAACTACGCCAATATTAATATCCTTCCCCAGATAAAACGTGTATCGGGAGTAGGCGATGCGGCAGTTTACGGTGCCAAGGATTATTCGATGCGTATCTGGATAAAACCGGATGTGATGGCTTCGTACGGAATTTCTCCGACGGAGGTAATAGCTGCATTGAAGGACCAAAACATTGAAGCAGCCCCTGGTGAACTTGGAGCTAATAGTCTTCAGTCTTTTCAATATGCGCTGAATTATACGGGACGTTTAAAATCGGCCGACGAGTTTGGAGACATAATTATCCGATCAAGCAATTCGCAGATCTTAAGATTGAAAGATGTGGCTAACGTGGAGCTGGGAGCTCTTGGCTATAACGTATTTGCCCGAAATCAGGGTAATCCTGCCGTCGTGATTGTGGTGAACCAAACAGCAGGTTCAAACGCCAAAGAGGTGATCGATCATGTGAAAACCGAAATGGCGAAAGCAGCCCAAGTATTTCCTCCGGGCCTGACATATAGTTTTGAAACCGATGCAAGTGAATTTTTGGATGCTTCCATCGAGAAAGTGCTGCACACCCTGGTTGAAGCTTTTATCTTGGTGTTCATTGTGGTATTTGTCTTTCTTCAAAATTTCAGGGCAACACTAATCCCAGCTATTGCCGTGCCTGTGGCCATTGTAGGTACTTTCTTCTTTTTGGAACTGTTTGGCTTTTCGATTAACCTGCTTACATTGTTTGCTTTGGTATTGGCCATCGGTATTGTGGTGGACGATGCCATTGTGGTGGTCGAGGCCGTTCATGCCCATATGGATGCTGGCGAGAAAGATGCCCGCAAGGCAACTCATACCGCATTGAGTGAAATTGCACCGGCCATTGTATCAATCACGCTGGTAATGTCTGCGGTATTTATCCCGGTAAGTTTCATCGGCGGTACCAGTGGTGTATTTTTCAAACAGTTTGGGCTGACGCTGGCCATTGCCATTATCATATCGGCCGTTAACGCGTTAACGCTCAGTCCCGCACTTTGCGCTATTTTCCTTAAAGCCGACCATAATCCTGATTTGCACGACAAAAACCTGTTGAGGAGGTTTTATTATTACTTCAACAAAGGGTTCGGGGCAATGACCGATAAATACAAAAGTTCGTTGCAATACCTTGGCAAACGGAGCCACCGTTGGATTACCGTGGTCATCATTGCTCTGTTTACGCTTGTTACCTGGGGACTGATGAAAATGATGCCTACGGGCTTTGTTCCCCAGGAAGACAGTGGCCGTGTCATGGGCATGATCTCTTTGGCACCAGGATCGTCGTTGGAGCGTACCGATAGTATACTTAATGAAGTGGTGCAAATAGCAGAAACGTTGCCACATGTTGAAAGCGTAACCGGCATAACCGGTATCAGCTTTTTAAGTGGTACAGGTAGTTCATATGCATCTCTTATCATTAAAATGTCTCCCTGGAATGAACGGGAAATGACATCGGCTCAATTGGTTACCTTATTAAAGCAAAAAACTGATTCCATTGCCAATGCCAGTTTTATGTTTTTTGGGACCCCAACTCTGCAAGGGTTTGGATTGAGCAGTGGCGTAGACATGAAATTGCAAGACAGGACCGGCGGTGATATAAATAAGTTTTATGAGATTACTACCGACTATCTGAACAAATTGCAGGCAAGGGATGAAGTGATGATGGCCATGACCACGTTTGACCCCCGTTTCCCTCAGAAAGTGATCAATGCCGATGTGGCAAAAATCAAAGATGCCGGATTGACGTTGACGGAGGTTATGACGACATTGCAAGCCTATGTAGGCAGTATGTATATCTCAAACTTCAACCTCTATGGGAAACAATTCAGGGTAATGGTGCAAGCTTTGCCCGAGTACCGTACCAAACTTGAGGATTTGAATGGTTTGTATGTAAAAACTTCAAGTGGTAAGATGTCGCCAATTACCGAGTTCATAACCATTGAAGATGTCACCGGACCACAGGCCCTTAGCCGTTTCAACCTTTACACATCAATGGATTTGACCATTATACCTAATTTCTTCAAAGGATATAGTACTGGTGACGTGTTGAATATTGTCAAAGAGATTGAGCTTCCTGATGGATATACATATGATTTTGCAGGTATGACACGGGAAGAGGTAAACAGCAGCAGCCAAACTGCCATTATCTTTTTGCTTTGTTTGGTATTTGTGTATTTATTGCTGGCCGCCCTGTACGAAAGTTATATTCTGCCTTTAGCCGTAATTTTTTCACTGCCGATCGGGTTGGCTGGTGTATTCCTTTTCGTATTCGGCGCCATGCTCAACGGTACCGGCATTGTCAACAACATTTATGTACAAATATCGCTTATCATGCTTATCGGGCTGTTGGCCAAAAATGCTATTCTGATCGTGGAATATGCACTCCAACGACGCAAACAGGGCATTGGTATCATCAATGCGGCTATTAGCGGTGCAGTGGCCCGTTTACGCCCAATTTTGATGACATCGTTTGCTTTCATCTTTGGTCTGTTGCCTTTGGCCATGGCCACGGGCGCGGGCGCGGTAGGCAACAAATCCATCGGTATCAGTGCCATTGGCGGTATGTTGATAGGTACTTTGATAGGGGTTTTGGTGACGCCAACGCTTTTCATCATTTTCCAAAGCCTGCAAGAGCGTTTGAGCAAGTATAAAATCCCAACCATCGATGATTCAAATAATGAAATCTCTTTGCACAATGAACAACACTAAAATAAAAAACTCACTAATCCTAATTGCCGCGGTAGCGGCATTAGGATTGGCGTCGTGCAATTCCAACAAGCGATACGTGAGCCCTGAGGTCGATACCAACGGATTGTACCGTGATGTGGAAGGGCAATCCGACACCACGAATATAGGCCAAATACCATGGAACGAATTCTTTACCGATCCCGTACTTCAATCGTTGGTTCGTGAAGGATTGGAAAAGAATATAAACATGCAGGTGGCCCAATTGCGTATAAAGCAAGCCGAAGCAGGTTTCTTATCGGCCAAAGCGGCCTTATTTCCCACACTTTCGGCAGCAACCCAACTGGAACATACCCAAATAAGTACGGGACAAGATGGCACAAAGGTGTTGGGGTATTCGGCCGAAACCTCATATATGTTGGGATTTGCAGCTTCGTGGGAAGTTGATTTGTGGGGAAAATTGAATAGTCAAAAAAGGGCCAAATATGCGTCGTTGCTAAATAGCTATGAATATGCCAACTTAATCCAAACGTCGTTAATTGCCAACATTGCAAAGTCATATTATACTTTATTGGCGTTGGATGAACAAAAGCGTATCACTATAGAGTCCATTGAGCTGTATAAATCGACTACCGAGACGATGGAAGCGTTAAAAGAAGCAGGTACGCAAAATGCTGCTGGAGTGGAGCAAACCAAATCGCTTCTATACAGTGCACAACTGGCAATTCCCACATTGGAACGCCAGATCAGCGAAACCGAGAATGCTCTCTGTATTTTGCTTAACCGCAAGCCCGGATCTGTAGAGAGACGCGCAATCGATGCTCAAGCCGTTCCCGCAGAATTAGAACACGGCGTACCCGCCCAGATGGTGGCTAACCGTCCCGATGTACGTCAGGCCGAATTGTCATTTCGGGTGGCATTTGAAGCAACCCGTACAGCAAAGGCTAGTATGTATCCCTCGTTGACGTTGAGTTCAGCTACGGTCGGCTTTGTCCCGCAAGATCTTGCCGATTTTTTCAATCCGGCAAACATTGCCGCAAACATTGTGGTTGGAGCTAGCCAGCCTTTGTTTTACAAACGTCAGTTGCGTAGTAATCTGGAAATTGCCAATGCCCAACAGACCGAGGCATTGCTTAATTTCCAAAACACTGTTTTGACAGCAGGGCAAGAAATATCGAACATCCTTTATGGATTTAAACGTTCGATGGACAAGAACCAATTACGCGAACAACAAATTTCTTCGTTGACCAATGCAGTTGACTATACACAACAATTGCTGTTGGCAGGTGAAGCAAATTACACTGAAGTACTCACAGCGCAACGTAATTTGCTTAGCGCTCAGTTGAGCCAAGTAGATGATAAATTGGAACAGTTGACTTACAATGTAAGTCTATACAAAGCATTGGGCGGTGGCGTGAAATAATCGATCTGTCACAGTGAGAATAAAAAAAAAGGCTGCCCCAACTGGGGCAGCCTTTTTCTGCTTTTTCGATATTTTTCTTTTTACCAAATAACGGCGCGGTCGGTCGGTTGGCGGTAAATTGGCGATTTCTCGTCGATGTCAAATGCGTTGTAGAATGTTTCCAAATGGACAATTGGTCCCATTACGCGATGCTCACCCAACGAATGCTCGTCGGTTTTTTGGCGGCGTAGTTTCTCGGCATCCCGAATGTTTTGGGCCCAAATGCGCGCATAACCCAGATAAAAACGTTGGTCGGCGGTAAATCCGTCAATTGGGGCAGGCTCTTCTTTAATTGTATTTCTAAATGCCTGGTACGAGATGGTCAAACCGCCCAAATCGGCAATGTTTTCGCCCAATGTTAACGATCCGTTGGCTTTTACGCTATCCAACACGGTAAATTGGTTGAATTGTTCAACCAACACGTTGGTTTTTGCGGCAAATTTTGCGGCGTCTTCTACTGTCCACCAGTCGCTTAGATTTCCGTTTTTGTCGTACTGACGGCCTTGATCATCAAATCCGTGTGTCATTTCGTGACCGATAACAACCCCAATGGCACCGTAATTTACGGCATCATCACCATCTAAATAAAAAAACGGAGGCTGGAGGATTGCAGCGGGAAATACGATCTCGTTATTAGTGGGATGATAGTAAGCATTCACTGTTTGTGGCGTCATCAACCAACTTTCGGGATCAACGGGTTTGTCGATCTTGGCAGTTTCAAAGGCAAAATCGAATTCATTGGAACGGAGGACGTTGGTTAAATAGCTGTCGCGAGAAATTTCAAGGCTTGAATAATCGCGCCATTTGTTTGGATAACCAATTTTTACCCTAATGGCTGCAAGTTTGCCCAGTGCTTGTTGTTTGGTGCTGTCGCTCATCCAATCAAGCTGATTGATTCGCTGGGCAAACGATGTTCTCAAATTCTCAACCAGTTGCTCCATTCTGACTTTTGCTTGCGGAGGAAAGTATTCTTTTACAAATAATTGTCCTACAGCTTCGCCAAGTGCACCACTGGTGGTGTTGAGCACGCGCTTCCAACGTGGTTCTTGTGAGGGTTGGCCCGACAGTGTTTTACCATAAAATTCAAAATTGGCATCGACAAAATTCTTGGGTAGATAAGTTGCCGTAGAACGGATCAAATTTGTTTTGAGATAGACTTTCCAAATCTCCAGCGGTTCTTCTTTTACCATTTTGGCTACTTCGGCCATAAATTTGGGTTGGTAAACATTGATGTGGTTGGGGCGGTTAATTTTCATTGCCACAAACATTTCGTTCCAGTCAAATCCGGGGGTCAATGTTTCCAATGCTTTGTTGTCCAGTTTATTGTACGTCTTAATCGGGTCACGGTTTTCCTCGCGTGTATTGCTGACGGCAGCCAAGCGGGTTTCAAATTTCACCACCTGGTCGGCTTTGGCTTTGGCCGAAGCTTCGTCATCGCCCATGTACTCCCAGAGTGTTGTCAGATATTTAGTATAAGCGTTTCTAATATCTTCCGAATGTTGTCCTTTATCAAAATAATAATCCCTATCGGGCATTCCCAATCCGCCCTGATAAATGTTGGCAATGACCATTTGACTGTTTTTGGCATCACCTTCTGCAAAAAAGTAGTAAACCTGTGCCAATTGCATGCGTTGCAGTCTTCCTAAAGCCGCAATAAGTTCGTTGGTGTTTTGGATGGCATCAATTTGTACGAGATAAGGCTGGAGAGGAGTAAGTCCAGTATCTTCAATGGCTACAGTATCCATGCCCGATGCGAAGAAGTCACCTATTTTCTGGCTGATGCTTCCTGCAGGAGCATTTTCGGCAGCAGCCTTTTCAATGATCGACTTTACTTTCTCCCTATTCTCTTCGGCCAATTTGTCGAAACTGCCAAAACGGCTTTTGTCATCTGGCAGAGGATTGTTCTTCATCCATCCGCCATTGGCGTATAAATAAAAGTTGTCGGCCGCCGGCACGGATAAATCCATGTCGTTTTGCGAGAATACAGGTACTTGCACACCCTTTTTTTCACCAACGGAGCCACAGGCTCCCAAAATGGTTGTGGCGGCGAAAGCCATGGCCACAGTTGTTTTGTTCATCTTTTTTTAATGGTTTAAATGTTTAACATTTTTTGTATGGCGAATGATATTATATTGAAAATATGATATTTATATGTTGCGAAACAATGCACGGACTTGCGACCAAACCCTATTCAAATAAACGCAATTCCTATAAAATTAAAAATGGCAAAACCAACTCATCGGAAATTTGTTTAAGGAAATACAAACGATTTCGCAGCTGCAATATTGGCTTGTTGTTTGGAAATTGGTTAAATAAAAATAAGAAATAAATTTGCAGCTAAATTTATTTAGAACAAATTAAAACAAAACCCATATGTCTACATTTGATATCATCATGCCCAAGTTGGGCGAGAGTGTCGAAGAAGCTACTATTACCAAATGGTTTGTAAAGGTAGGGGATTCTGTTAACGAAGACGACCCTATTTTGGAAATCGCCACTGACAAGGTCGATTCGGAAATCCCTTCGCCTGTGGCTGGTGTGATAAAAGAATTGAAATACGATGTAAATGCGGTAGTGGCCGTCGGGAAAGTAGTGGCTGTCATTGCACTGGAAGGATCGACCGATACGCCCTCGACATCGGAATCCCCCCAAGCGGAATCTGCCGTTGTTTCCCCAGCTGCTGTACCAGATAAGAAAGAGGTTGCTTCTATAGCTGAAAAAAGCAGCGAACCGGATCGCTTTTATTCTCCTTTGGTACGCAGTATAGCCAAAGAAGAAAATATTTCTTCATCAGAATTGGATAAAATACCTGGTTCAGGTAAGGATGGGCGGCTGACCAAAGATGATCTCATCAATTATGTCAAGTCACGTGGAACTTCAACGCCCCCACAAACTGCTACGGTAGCAGCTCCGGCCGTTCAGGCCGCCCCTGCACCGGTTGTGAAAGTAAATGTTTCGGTAAGCGCAGGCGATGAAATTCGTGAGATGGATCGTATGCGGAAGCTGATCTCGGAAAATATGGTGCTGTCGAAACGTATCTCACCGCATGTCACATCGATTGTCGAGGCCGATGTCACTAATATTGTGTTGTGGAGAAACAAAAACAAGGACAAGTTCCAACAAAAATACGGTGAGAAACTCACTTTTATGCCGGTATTCACCGAAGCTACGGCTAAAGCATTGCGCGATTTCCCCGGAGTAAACGCATCGGTGGACGGTACCAACATCATTTATCGTAAAAACGTTAACATTGGCATTGCGGTATCGTTGCCATCCGGCAATTTGATTGTCCCGGTGATAAAACAAGCGGATCAAAAGAATCTGGCCGGCTTGGCCGCCGACATCAATAAACTGGCCAACGATGCGCGAACCAACAAGCTTTCGCCCGATTCGATTCAGGGTGGAACGTTTACGATTACCAATTTTGGTTCGTTTAACAATATTATCGGCACGCCGATCATCAACCAACCACAAGTGGCTATTTTGGCAACCGGCAGTATCGAGAAAAAGCCTGCCGTCATTGAAACCCCGACGGGCGATATGATTGCCATTCGTCACAAAATGTTTCTCTCGCTATCGTACGATCATCGTATTGTGGATGGTGCGCTTGGTGGTGGATTTTTGCGCAAGATTGCCGACTATCTGGAAGCCTTTGATATTAACCGAGAGATCTAATTTAGGTATTTACCCGAATTACAATCCGTTGCAAATTAAAACTACATTCGCATGAAAAGTGATGTGCCTGTAAAATATCATATCAAGAAGACCGATAAGGAAATCCTCCTTAAATGGTATCATCTGTTGGTTTTGGGACGTACGCTCGATGATAGGGCTCCCAACTATTTAAAGCAAGCAGTAGGGTGGTCGTACCATGCACCTGCCGCCGGTCATGATGGAATTCAATTGGCCATTGGCCAAATGTTCCATCCACAAAAAGATCATCTTTTCCCATATTACAGGGATTTGCAGACTTGTGTATCAGCTGGGTTGACAGCGGAGGAAATTATTCTTAACGGGATCTCTAAAGATGCCGATGTAGCTGGTGGCGGACGTCATATGTCAAACCATTTTGCGAAACCAGCCTGGAATATCCATAACGTGTCGTCATGTACCGGTAACCATACCTTGCATGCGGCAGGTGTAGGACGTGCTTTAAAAACATACAACGAAAAAGATGCCGTGGTAATTTCGTCGCAAGGCGAGTCGTCGGTATCTGAAGGATATGTTTACGAAGCAATAAATGGAGCTTCAAGAGAATGCTTGCCCGTGATTTTCGTATTTCAGGACAATGGTTACGGGATTTCGGTTCCTAAGCAAGACCAAACGGCGAACCGGAAGGTGGCCAAAAACTTTGAATCGTTCAAGAACCTTCGTGTGATTTACTGCAACGGCAAAGATGTGTTCGATTCGATGAATGTTATGACGGAAGCGGTGGAATGGGCCAAAGCCAATCAGAAACCGGTGGTTGTTCAAGCAAACTGTGTTCGTATCCATTCACATTCGAACTCTGACCGTCATGAATTATACCGGGATGAAGCAGAGCTGGGGTATGTGCAGGAATATGATCCGCTGGCAAAATACAAACGGCTGTTGCTTCGCTATGACCGTGCCACCGAGGTTGAACTTGAAGAAATCGAAAACCGGGTGAAAGAAGAGGTGAAGGAAGCTCATCGTAAAGGAATGGCAGCACCACATCCATTGCCCGAATCGGTCCATGATTTCGTAATCCCTTCTCCTTACATATCTACCAAGTATCCTTTAGGTTTACACGATCAAGAAGGAGATAAAATTAAATTCATCCAAGCTCTCAATGAAACGCTAAAAGCAGAATTCCGTCACAATCCAGATACTTTTTTGTGGGGGCAAGACGTGGCCAATAAAGATAAGGGAGGGATTTTTAACGTATCTAAAGGGATGCAGCAGGAATTTGGCAAAAACCGTGTATTCAACGGTCCAATTGCGGAGGACTATATTTTGGGTACAGCCAACGGGATGTCTCGCTATAAAAAAGACATGCGAATTGTGGTTGAAGGTGCCGAATTTGCCGATTACTTTTGGCCTGCCATGGAGCAGTTTGTTGAAACTACCCACGAATACTGGCGAACCAAGGGACAATTTTCTCCCAACATTACGGTTCGCTTAGCGTCGGGAGGATATATTGGAGGCGGACTTTACCACAGCCAAACTATTGAAGGCGCTTTGACCACATTTCCTGGTGTAAGAGTTGTTTATCCTTCATTTGCCGACGATGCAGCCGGCCTGATCCGTACTTGCATGCGATCAGAGGGGATGTCGGTGTTTTTGGAACCCAAGGCCCTTTATAATGCACCCAAGGCAGCAACTGTTGTTCCTGACGATTTTGAAGTACCTTTTGGCAAAGCCCGTATTCGCCGTCCTGGTTCAGATATGACTATTGTTACATATGGCAACACCACGCACATGTGTCTTGAGGCGGCTGAAAAACTTGCTGCTGAAGGAAAGGCCGATATTGAGGTGATCGATTTGCGGTCGTTGCTACCATGGGACAAAGAGAGTGTACGGGAATCGCTGAAGAAAACAGGTCGTATACTAATTGTACACGAAGACAAAATATTCTCCGGATTTGGCGGGGAAATATCCGCTACGATTGCCGACGAAATGTTTGAGTTGTTGGACGCTCCCGTTAAGCGCGTAGGATCGTTGTTCACACCTGTAGGCTTCAATCGTATTTTGGAGGCGGCTATTTTGCCTGATACCAACCGTATTTATAAAGCTGCCGTTGAATTGCTCCAGTATTAATGTAATCAGTTAGAAGATGGCTACGAAAAATAAAAAGAATACAACAAAAAAAATCGGTATATTCTATAGCTTCCGGTCGGTTAAAACCAAACAACAAGTACATAAGATGGTTAAGTTGTTGGGCGAAGGAAATGTCGATGAAATAAATGTTGATGTGACCACTGGCAAAGAGATTGCCAGTTATGATTATCTTATATTGGCAGTACCCACCTGGTTCGATGGAGAATTGCCAAACTATTGGGATGAACTTGTACCTGATATGGAAGACGTATCGTTTGACGGAAAAAAAGTGGCTGTGTTTGGTGGCGGAAACCAAAAAGGGTATAGTGAGAATTTTGTCGATGGAATTGGTATTATGGCGAAATTTATCGAAGAAAGAGGAGCTAAGATTGTCGGCTACACTTCAATTGAAGGCTATACTTTTGAATATTCAAAGGCTCAACGTGGAAACCAATTTATTGGTTTGGCATTGGATATCGAAAATCAAGCTGCATTGACCAACCAGCGTATTGAAAATTGGGTTTCTGTCCTAAAGAGGGAGTTCGATCTGGAATAATCTGCTTTCCACTTATGACTTACACGTATTCAACAGCATAATGTTTTTTAACAATATTTGATTGAATATTTTCTCATAGAACAGTGCAATAATTGAAATTAAAGTCTACCTTTGCAACCGCAAATAAGACACGGATGACTCAGTAGCTCAGCTGGTAGAGCACATCCCTTTTAAGGATGGGGTCCTGGGTTCGAATCCCAGCTGAGTCACCAACAACTGAAAGGCCTTACACTTTTGTAAGGCCTTTTCTTTTTTCCTGCATCAAAAATTAGTTTTTAGATTCACCCCCAAGGCCGCAATTCGTAAGAAAACCTCAATCGATATCTTCTCTGATTTGCCTGGTGTTTTTACCCCATTTTCGTTTAACAATAATAAAGCCACTGAGGTTTAATTGTTTCAGGCCCCTTTTACACAGTCCCTATTTCCATCAAAAATAAAATTCATCAACTTTTAACTCTAAAATCTAAAAGAGGAGTTAGGTGAATTCTTTTTTTCTCATCAAGCTTACTTCTTTGATACGAAGGAGCAATACTCTTACTTTATACATTTGTTAATACATCGGCAATAGCCGTACTGCCCCCATATTTATCGTTCACTTATGTGTACGGCAGCATCGATTGAAATGTAATCCATTGCATAATATTGAGAAATAATTATTAATTTACTGAAATCCATTTGGTTATTAAAGCTAAATAAACAATTTATTGAAGTAGGTAGTTTACAATACGACACAAAGTACAGAACATTAACACATATAGCAATAATATATTAAATAAATCACTTATAATCAGATGAATAAATTCGTTATATGCAGTTATTATAGAAGATATTTCGAATATTATTATATGATAGCATATAATCCTCCAAAATGAATATTCCTACTCTTTTATCTACAATATCCAGTATTTTAATGTGGACACAAATGTAAACAAATGGATAATTCCGATTATCACAAATGTGATTTGTAAATCACATTTGGTTTGTTTACATTTGTTTTCTCGATAATATTGCCACATAACGACTATTTACAAATATAAAATGCCAACGTCACAATTGATACATACCAAGTTTGAAACGGTATGGGGCAACGATGGCACTCCATTGGATCTATAAAATACTAAACATCAACACATGAAAGATCGAATCCAGCGGATTATTGCACGTGAAAATTTAACAGCCTCAAAATTTGCCGATATTATTGGTGTTCAGAGATCAAGTGTTTCACACATTCTTTCGGGTAGAAACAATCCCGGGTTGGATTTTTTAAATAAAATACTACAGCATTTTCCTCATATCAGCGGGGATTGGCTTATTACGGGGCAAGGAAGCATGATTAAGATGTTGGGATTAGCTAAATCCGGTAGCTTATTTGACAACGTAGAGTCGAATAAAAAAGAAAAGAAAACCGACACCCCTCAAGAAGAGCATCCTCCTCTTGAGAATAATAATGAATCTTTATCTCTGAAAGTTGCCGATGCGGATAACGGTGGGAGTGATGTTATTAAAGAATCTTCCCCTAAGAATTATGACTTGCCTCAAGCACCAAAATCGAATAATGAAATTGTTATTGAAAAAGTGTTAGTATTTTACTCCAACAAAACATTTAAAGAATATTCCCCATCACTAGATTGATGATGCAAAAACTCTCCCTTCGCAACTAAAGGAAGGACTGAATGGAGTGCCAGCTTGATTATACGATTCGACAAAAAAAGGATATATTTGCATAGAAAATGCTTGTTTACAAATGTAATCAATGGTATGGCTGATATCAAATTGTCAAAAAAATATGTGGACGACTTCATTGTCGTATCTGTTGAGAGGAAAACTAATGATTTTGTGGTATTGGAACTGAAACATCCTGGCAGGTTGCCATTCATGGAGCCAGGCCAGTTTGTACAAGCCAGAGTGGATGGAACTTCCACCGTTTACCTGAGAAGACCCATTTCGATTCATGATGTGGCTTATGAAACCAATACCATAAAACTTTTAGTCCAAGAAGTAGGCGATGGGACACGGTGGATTACTTCACGTAGCGTTGGAGATGTGATCAACCTGATCTATCCTTTAGGTAACTGGTTTAAACTTCCTTTAAATAAATCAGATAAGGTGTTGTTAGTAGGAGGGGGGTGCGGAGTGGCGCCTCTTCTGTTTTTAGGTAAAAAACTAAAACAATACGGTTTTGAACCTCAATATCTGATCGGGGCAAAATCTGAAAAAAATTTAGTACAATTAATAGAATATGAAAAGTTAGGAACGGTGCATATAACTACAGAAGATGGATCGGTTGGAGTAAAAGGCTTTGTGATACACCATCCGGTGATGAAGACTTTTACCCCTGATTTTGATCTGATTTACACCTGTGGACCTGAACCAATGATGAAGGTACTGGCCAAATATGCCGCCAATCACCAAATTGGGTGCCAGGTATCGCTGGAAAATAACATGGCATGTGGTTTTGGTGCATGTTTGTGTTGCGTAACCGCCACACACCACGGTAATAAATGCACGTGTATCGAAGGGCCTGTTTTTGACTCAAAGGAATTAATATGGCAGATTTAAGCGTTAACCTAAATGGGTTAATCCTCAAGAACCCAGTCATGACCGCTTCAGGAACATTCGGGTATGGCGAAGAATACAATGATTTTTTTGAAATATCGCGTTTGGGTGGCATTGTCGTGAAAGGGACCACTTTACATCACCGTGAAGGGAACGATTATCCACGTATGGCTGAAACACCAATGGGAATGCTTAACGCGGTAGGGTTGCAAAACAAAGGGGTCGATTATTTTGTCGAAAGCATTTACCCACGCATCAAGTATTTCGACACACATATGTTTGTCAACGTATCAGGTTCAACCATTGATGAATATGTGGCAACCGCTGAAAAACTGATTGATCTGGAAAAGATCCCGGGAATAGAGCTTAATATTTCATGCCCCAATGTCAAAGAGGGGGGAATGGCGTTTGGAACCAGTTGCCCTTCGGCCATGGCTGTTGTCAGTGCGGTCCGGAAAGTCTACCCTAAGCACTTAATGGTAAAATTGTCGCCCAATGTTACCGATATTGCAGAGATCGCCAAAGGAGTAGAAAGCGCAGGTGCCGATTCCATATCGTTAATCAACACCTTGTTAGGGATGGCCATTGACATAAAAAAACGCCAACCAAAACTTTCCACTATTACCGGAGGGCTGTCCGGACCTGCAGTAAAACCTATTGCCGTGCGAATGGTTTGGCAAGTGGCCAAGGAAGTTAAGATACCAGTAGTTGGCCTTGGGGGTATATCGAATCCAGATGATGCCATTGAATTTTTATTGGCTGGTGCAAGTGCCATTCAAATTGGAACTGCAAATTTTACCGATCCGTTAATCTCATTGAAAGTAGTTGATGGGATAGACAAATATTTAAATGAAAATGGATTTACATCTGTAAATGACATAGTCGGATTGATTAATTCCTGAAAAGATGGTTGTATGCTTTTACTCCTTGCAGTTAAAACATAATTAAGAAGATCTGAATCGATTAGATATAAAGAGGAAGGACCTTTTCCTTACAAAGAAAACTCATTGCAGTGGTAAAAAGATTATTTTTTTTGATTTTTGGGCTTCTTGTCCTACTTCATGGCCACAGTCAAACATTGTCACGAAACGCAAAAATTTCACTTTTGACATGTGACTCGGGAGATGAACTTTATTCCATATTTGGACATAGTGCCATTCGGGTATGCGATACAATCAACCATATCGATTGGGTGTATAATTATGGCACTTTTGATTTTGGTACCCCTAACTTTTATTGGAAGTTTGCCCAAGGGGATTTGAATTATCAGTTATCGGTATATAAATTCAAATATTTTCTTCCCGAATATTTTTCCGAAGGCCGGAGTGTCATTGAGCAAGAGTTCAACCTCACCATTGAAGATAAACAAACATTATTCGAAAGGTTGAACACCAATGCCTTGCCCGAAAACAAAAATTACCGGTATGATTTCTTTTTTGACAATTGTGCCACACGTATTCGTGATCAAATAATTGCTTTGGATCAAAATGGGAAAGTCCAATTTTCAACAGTTTCACAAGGTAAAACTTATCGCGGGTTGTATGGAGAGTACTTGAAACAATCTCCCTGGATTGAATTTGGAATCCATCTTTTGCTAGGGATGAAAGCGGATAGACCGGCCTCTTCATTCGACGAAATGTATTTGCCCGAATTCTTATACGTTCAGTTCAAGCAGGCCAAAATTTCAATGAGTGGAGGGGAGGTCAATTTAATAGCCAAAGAGATAAAGCTTTTGGATTTCCCCAAAACAGATAAATCCAAAAGCTTTATTTTCTGGCCATGCTCTGTTTTCTCCGTTCTTTTGATATTGGTTACGGCAATATCATTTTACGACCTTAAACGCGCAAAGAATTCGACAATTGTCGATACGCTCTTATTTATTCCGGCGGGGATGGCGGGATTACTTTTTGTTTTCCTTTGGTTTTTTACAAAACACGGCGTTACCGGCGATAATTTGAATTTACTATGGGCAAATCCATTCTATTTTATTGTTGTGTCGATGCTTTTATTTAAGACGACCATATCAAAAGTACTGGAATATTTGGTACTGATTTTTATTGCATTAAATGTGTTTTTCATTTTATTTTATGTAATGGGACTGCAGCAATTTCCAGCAAGTTTGATTCTGGTTGTTGTGGCATTAACAGTTCGGTTAACGGTGATTTTTTATAATTCACTGCGACATCGAAGGTTGGACAAACAGATAGAAAAGGTGTGATAAGAGGAGGCTTTTGTATGACAAACGTTGTGATCTTTGAAACCTAAAGCTATTTTTGCCCATATAATGAGGAACGAAAATTGGATTTGATAATGAGAAGAACCTTTTTACGAACAGGTTTTCTGTCGGCCGGATTAGGAATAATTGTGTATTCGGCCACCTTATTCATCCCAAAGTTTCAAACTTTGGGGAATGATTATTCCCCTCCGGTACCTGAGTTTTCTTCGTTTCGGATTTCCAACGATTTTTCACAGAATGACGATTTTGAAAGGTTTGAAGCCCAAATGGATAAGTTCATGGCCAAATGGGGAATTGTTGGTGTCTCGGTGGCCATAGCCAAGGACGATAGGCTTATTTACGCCAAAGGATTCGGACAGGCAGACAAAGAAGCCAACCAAATGGTACAACCGTACAATTTGTTCAGAATTGCGAGTGCATCCAAATTAGTGACGGCTATCGGAATAATGAAAATGGTTGAGGACGGGATTATTTCACTCGAGACGAACGTGTTTGGGCCTAACGGAATATTGGACGATTCGATATACAGAAATTATATCGATCCACGTGTGGAACTTATTACCGTACGACAATTGCTGGACCACAGTGCAGGATGGACCAACCGTTATGGAGATCACATGTTCATGCCTACCGTAGTGGCAAAAAAGTTGAACAAGCAGTTGCCGGTGGATGAGAATGATATTATCCGTTTTGCGTTGGTCCACCGTTTGCATTTTCAACCAGGGAGTTATTCTAGTTATTCAAACTTGGGATATGTAATTCTAGGGAAGGTAATTGAAAAAGTAAGCGGGCTTGACTATGAGAACTTCATCAAGACACGTGTATTGTTTCCGTTGGGGATTTATGACATGTCGATTGGTGGCAGTTATCTTTCCGAAAGAAAAGATATTGAAGTAAAGTATTATGAAGCGGATAATTCAATCCTTGTGGAAGACCATAACGGATCGGGAGAAATGGTCCTGCGCAGCTATGGAGGAAATGATATAAAATGTTTGGGTGCAGCTGGAGGGTGGATTGCAAGTTCCACCGATTTAATGAAGCTCATGCTTGCCGTTAACGAAAATCCAGCTTTTAAAGACATATTATCACCAAAAACCATTGATGAGATGGTGAACCCTATGGATAGTCAAAAATCACCCTTAGGATGGCGTAGAATTAATGAATTTGAATGGGTTCGTACAGGTACATTGGCCAGCACATCGGCAATAATGGTTCAGCGAAAAGATGGGATTTCTTACGTAATGATTAGTAATACAGGAAGTTGGAAGGGTTCAGATTTTACTTCTGAAATTGAAAGACACATGAATCGATCAATAACATTGATAAACAGTTGGCCTGATACCGATTTGTTTAAAGTAAGTTTTACTTCCATGCAACCATTGGAAAGCAAAATATTTTGATCTTTAATTATTATTTTTAGATGGAACAAGGCCTAATCATGAAGATCGGGCCTGTTTGCTTTTGATGAATTAATAAAAAAGCCCGTTGCAATATTGCAACGGGCTAAATCATGTGTTCTCAAATTTATTATTTGTCCTATAATTTATATTATGTAAATTATATATGTATTTTCAAATTGAGCGTTTGTCAGGAAACTTACTGCAATCCGTCAATCATACTTTTAATCTGGTTATATTTCTCCAGATTGTCGAAACGGTAATACAGGTTCTTCAAGCTTTCAAGTACGGCCAGCCTATCTTGTTTGCCCGAATCTTCTTTGCTGTCCAATACACTTAAAGCCTTTTCCATGTATGGCAACGCTTTTTCAAAGAACCCATTAGCTACTTTCTTTGCAGCTTCAAACTCTTTCATGCTGGTTAAATCGTTTGCTTCATTGTTCTTTTCTACGCCTTTGTTATAAAATAGCACCCCTATGTTATACAATGCATTGAAGTAATTGGCATCCAATTCCAAACATTTAAGATAATCGGCTTCTGCTTTGTCAAAATTCTTACTTTGATCGTACAAAACACCACGAGCATAATAAAATGAAGGATTTTTAGGATCCTGCTCAACGGCAGTATTCAAATAATTAAGGGCTTTTTCATTCTGGCGCGATTGCAGGTAGTAGTTGATCAGCGTGGTCAGAATCCTATCATCGGTTGGGTATTTGGTAAAACCTGTTGCCAGATTTTCAGCCATTTTTATTGAGTCTCCGGTATTCGAATATACCTGGTGTAAAAGCAATACTGCATCGCCACTGCCATATCCCAGTTCAATTGTTTTTTGGAAATATTCTGACGCTTTGTCCCAGTTCTTTGCATTGTAAGCAGCCAAAGCGCAGTTATAAACGATTGCTGTGTCTACGTTATTGTTTCCTTGCGAAAGATCAGCCAGTTTACTTGCTTTCAAAACGTTCTCAAATGCCGTTAATGCCCCTGTAAAGTTTTCGGTATTAAAGCCTTCTACACCTGCATTGATCAAATCTGTTTTGAAGAATGTCAATGCCAATGTGATTTCTTTTTCGAATTTGCCAATGCCTTTTCCTTTTGCATCCCCTTTTTTGTCCCACTCGGAAGCTTTTTCGTAGAAGTCCATTGCTTTGGCCAGACCCTCTTTATCCTTACTGTTTTGTTGAAGTTTTGTGTAAACTTTTGCAGCGATGATATAAGTTTTGGGCCAAGTGTTTGATTTTTCGTTGGCCAATGCTTCATCAATGGCTGATTTTGCTCCCTCCAAATCATTTGAAGACAGCATTGTTTCGGCAGAAATCACTTTACCTTTTTGTGCAAAAAGCGAAAGAGACAAAGCAAAAACGCTGAACATCAGAATTACTCTTTTCATTTTGTTGTGTTTTGAGTTTTTGTAAAAGTAATAGCTTATTCAATATCTGTTGAATTTTCGGTTCCATCTCCTTGACCGTCATGGGTATCGATATCTAAATCAATATCTACCTCTTCGTCACTTGCCGATTCACTTTTTACTTTAGTTACCGAAGCTATTTCGTCTTGTTTTTTATCAAGGTTTATCAACCGTACTCCCTGTGTGGCACGCCCCGCAAGTCTGATTGTTGCAACTTGAAGGCGAATGGTTATGCCTGATTTATTGATGATCATCAAGTCGTTTTCGTCGGTTACATTCTTGATTGAGATCAACACACCTGTTTTTTCGGTAATTTTCATGGTTTTAACACCTTTTCCTCCTCTGTTGGTTACACGATAATCCTCCAGTTCAGAGCGCTTTCCGTAACCTTTCTCAGAGACAACCAGTATGTGCTCGTTTGTGTCCGCTACGCAAATCATACCAACGACTTCGTCTTGAGCGTTATCTAAAGTAACGCCGCGTACCCCTGCCCCCGTACGTCCGATACAACGTACTTTACCTTCGGGGAACCTGATGGCCCGCCCGCTACGTGTAGCCATTATAATTTCAGATTTCCCATCTGTCAACCTGGCTTCAATCAGTTCATCACTATCTTTCACTGTTATTGCAATGACTCCATTTTGACGAGGACGACTGTAATCTTCCAGCAACGACTTCTTGATGATGCCCTTTTTGGTGCCCATCATGATGTAATGGTTTTGTACATAGTCTTTGTCACCAAGCTGTTTTACCTTTATAAAGGCTTTAACCTGATCGTCAGGATCAATGCTCAACAAGTTTTGAATAGCCCTTCCCTTTGAATTTTTTGACCCTTCGGGAATATCATATACCTTCATCCAAAAACATCGTCCTTTTTTTGTGAAAAAGAGCATCGTATTATGCATGGATGCAGGATAAATATGTTCAATAAAATCCTCATCTCGCGTCACACTTCCCTTGGAACCGACACCTCCCCTGTTTTGGGTTTTGAATTCGGCCAGTGGCGTACGTTTCATGTACCCTAAATGCGATACGGTAATGATCATCTCCTCATCGGCATAGAAGTCTTCCGGGTTAAACTCCTCTGAGCTATAGACAATTTGGGTACGGCGCGAATCCCCATATTTTTCTTTGATTTCAAGCATCTCATTCTTAATGATGGACATGCGCAATGATTCATCAGCCAAAATGTCTTTTAGATAAGCAATTTCTTTGAGAAGAGCGTTATATTCATCCCTCAGCTTATCCTGCTCAAGACCCGTTAGTTGACGTAAACGCATATCCACGATCGCACGTGCCTGGATATCGGTCAGTTCGAATCGCTGCATCAATGTCTCACGTGCTTCGTCAGGGGTTTGTGCAGCTCGGATTATTTTTATCACTTCGTCGATGTGGTCGCAAGCAATGATCAATCCTTCAAGAATATGGGCACGCTTTTCTGCTTGATCCAGCTCAAATCTTGTTCGACGAACAACTACGTCGTGACGATGCTCCACAAATAATTTTATAAGATCTTTCAAATTGAGCAAGCGAGGACGTCCATGCACCAGTGCAATGTTGTTCACACCAAATGACGATTGCAGTGCGGTGTATTTATAAAGATGGTTGAGAACCACATTGGCAATGGCATCTTTACGTAAGTCAACCACGATCCTCATACCTTCACGGTCCGATTCATCATTGACGTTAGTGATACCGTCAATTTTCTTTTCATTCACCAACTCTGCGATTTTCATGATCAACTCAGCTTTATTGACCATGTACGGTATCTCACGGATGATGATTTTTTCTCGACCGCCTTCGTTTTCAATCTCTGCTTTTGCACGCACTACGACTTTGCCACGTCCTGTCTCAAAAGCTTCTTTTACACCCTGGTAACCGTAAATAATACCACCAGTCGGGAAATCAGGAGCTTTGATGAAGTGCATTAATTCGGCAACCGTAATATCGTTTCTGTCGATGTAGGCTACAATACCGTCCACGGTTTCCGACAAATTATGGGGAGGCATATTGGTAGCCATACCGACGGCAATACCTGAGGCTCCATTCACCAACAACAATGGAATCCGTGTTGGCAGTACACTTGGTTCGGTTAGCGAATCGTCAAAGTTTAACTGAAAATCAACGGTATTTTTTTCGATGTCGCGCAAGGTTTCTTCTGACAAACGGTTTAACCTAGCCTCAGTGTAACGCATAGCGGCAGGACTATCGCCGTCGATACTGCCAAAGTTACCTTGACCGTCGACCAAAGGATAACGTAACGACCACTCTTGGGCCATCCGCACCATTGCAAAATAGACCGATGAATCGCCGTGGGGGTGAAATTTACCTAACACCTCTCCCACTATCCTTGCAGATTTCTTATATGGTTTGTTGGGTGCCAAACCTAACTCGTTCATGCCATACAGCACACGGCGATGAACAGGTTTCATTCCGTCACGGACATCGGGTAAAGCACGAGAAACGATCACGGACATTGAATAATCAATGTACGCGGATTTCATTTCCTCCTCGATGTTTATCTGAATAATATTCTCTCCTTCAGCCATTTAAAAGTGATTTGATCGTTTTAAAAACCATAAAAAAAGGCTACTCGGAGCCTGTCTTTTTGGATGGCCTAATTTAGTCAATTCACCTTAAATACCGAAATGAAAGGACTTAGTTTTTATTAACAGAAAGAGGTGGATGGATTATTTGGAATTTGTAGTATTTTTGAGCAAATGAATGTTCTTTTGCGATGGAACATTTTAATTTTAGGTTTGTTTTCAATTTATATGCATGCTTTATGGATCTTAACTTTTCGCAACGCATAAAAGATGTGTTGGGCTATAGCAAAGAAGAAGCCGAAAGACTTGGGAATATGTTTATTGCTCCCGAGCATTTAATGCTGGGGCTTCTGCGGGAAGGAGAAGGAACGGCGATCGACATATTAATCAGCTTAAATATTGATTTAGCAAGAATCAGACAGCAACTTGAAACAAAACTAAAAGGCGATTCGCCGATAAGGGTCGAAAACATTCCGTTGTTGAATACGTCGGAACGTGTACTCAAGCTTGTGCAATTGGAGGCCAAAATGCTTAAAAGCAATGAAGTGAATACCGGTCATCTGTTAATGGCCCTTTTAAGAGAAAAAAGTACTTATTTGTGGGAAATTATGAATGCAGAAAAAATTGAATACGAAAAAATTAAAAACTTGATGGCAGGTGGGTTGCCAATGGCGAAATCGGATTTTCCCGAAGACGAAGATGCCGATAGTCCATTCTCTCAATCCGGTTCCGATCAATCCCGCCAGGCTACGGCCAAAGGAGCTTCCGATACACCCGTGCTCGATAACTTTGGAATTGACATTACCAAAGCAGCTGAAGAAGGGCGTTTGGATCCGATTGTCGGACGCGAACGCGAAATAGAAAGGTTGGCCCAGATTTTAAGCCGTCGTAAAAAAAATAATCCAATCTTGATTGGCGAACCAGGTGTGGGAAAATCGGCTATTGCCGAAGGCCTTGCATTGAGGATTATCCAAAAAAAGGTGTCACGGGTCTTGTTCGACAAAAGAGTGGTAACGCTCGATTTGGCATCGATTGTGGCGGGCACAAAATATCGCGGGCAATTTGAAGAGCGGATGAAAGCAATTCTCAATGAACTGAGCCGTAACCCCAACGTGATTCTTTTCATTGATGAAATCCATACGATTGTTGGGGCTGGGGGAGCCACAGGTTCTTTGGATGCCGCCAATATGTTGAAACCGGCTTTGGCACGTGGCGAAATCCAGTGTATTGGGGCTACCACGTTAGACGAGTATCGTCAGCATATAGAAAAGGACGGAGCTTTGGAACGCCGGTTCCAAAAGGTGATGATTGAGCCGACGAGTATGTCGGAAACCATAGAGATACTTAATAATATCAAAGAGAAGTACGAAGATCACCACAACGTGTTTTATACAGAAAAAGCCATTGAGGCTTGTGTAAAACTGACAGAGAGGTACATCAGCGACCGTCATTTGCCCGACAAAGCCATTGATGCGTTAGACGAAGCCGGTTCGCGTGTACATATTTCGAACATTGTGGTTCCCGAAACGATCCTGTCCCTTGAAAAAGAGATTGAGGATGTGAAAGAAAACAAGATCAAAGCAGTCAAGTCGCAAAACTTTGAGTTGGCGGCTAGTTTCAGAGATAAGGAAAAGTCACTGATTGAAAGCCTTGATAATGCGAAGGATAAATGGGAAGAGGAGTTGATGCGTCATCGTGAAACCGTTGACGAAGAAAAAGTGGCAGAAGTGGTGGCCATGATGACGGGAATTCCGGTACAACGCGTTGCCCAAGCAGAAGGCTCCCGCCTATTAAAAATGGGCCAGGAGTTGACCGGAAGCGTAATTGGGCAGGAAGAAGCTATCCAAAAAGTTGTCAAAGCCATACAGCGTAACCGTGCCGGTCTGAAAGATCCTAACAGACCAATAGGTTCGTTTATTTTTCTTGGTCCCACAGGTGTTGGAAAAACCCATTTGGCAAAAGTACTTGCACAGTATTTGTTCGATAGCCAGGATGCGTTGATACGGATTGACATGAGTGAATACATGGAAAAGTTCTCTGTGTCGCGATTAGTCGGAGCTCCTCCGGGCTATATCGGTTACGAAGAGGGCGGTCAGCTTACAGAGAAAGTTCGTCGCAGGCCCTACTCCGTTGTATTGCTTGATGAAATCGAGAAAGCACATCCCGATGTATTCAACCTGCTTCTGCAGGTTTTGGATGAAGGCCGATTGACTGACAGCTTAGGTCGTAGGGTCGATTTCAAGAACACCATTATTATAATGACTTCAAATATTGGTTCCAGAGAACTGAAAGATTTTGGTCGCGGCGTTGGTTTTACGACATCAAACAGGGAATCGGATAGTGAGCATGCCCGCCACGTAATTGAAAAAGCCTTGAAAAAGGCATTTGCCCCGGAGTTCATGAACCGTATTGATGACGTAATCGTATTCAACACGCTTGAAAAAGAAGATATTTTTAAGATTATTGACATTGAACTTCGCGGACTTTATAACCGAATCGGTTCTTTGGGGTATACATTGGAGATATCGACCGAGGCAAAAGAATTTATTGCGTCGAAAGGTTTTGATGTTCATTTTGGCGCCCGCCCCTTACGCAGGGCAATCCAAAAATACCTTGAAGATGAAATGGCTGAGGTAATTATTGAGGCCTCTGTTTCGGAGGGTGACATAATAAAAGTCGATTTTGATAAAGAAAATGAAAAAGTGGTGACCCAAATTATTACGACAAACAAGACTGCCACAGAAAATCAATAACTTAAACAAGTCTGATAATAAAAAATCCCGCTTTAAAGCGGGATTTTTTATTTATTGAAGAAGTTTCAATTTCAAGGGACTGATCTATTTTACCAATACTTGTTTCAAATTATCCAGTCCAACATTGATTTTGACGGATTGCTTGGTTCCCTTCATAAATGCCTGCAACCGTTGGGGAACGGGTATTTTTTTACCGATGATAGATTCCACTACTTCAGGAAACTTAGCAGGATGGGCTGTTTCAATAAAGAAACCGACTTCATTCTCAGCCAATCCTTTCTTTAATGCCCCATATCCTGTAGCTCCATGGGGATCTAGGATATATCCCGTTTGATCGAATACTTGTTTGACGTAACCTCTGATCTGATCGTCATCAAATACAAACGTGTCGATATTTTTCCTTACAATATCGAGATGGTGCCCAAAAAGGTTCTCTATTCGAATAAAATTGCTTGGGTCACCCACATCCATCGCATTGGCGATGGTTGCAACCGATTTCCGAGGTTTGTAAATCCCTGTCTGGAGATATTCGGGCACTACATCGTTGGCATTGGTGGCAGCAATAAACCGTTTGATCGGCAATCCCATCTTGGACGCGATAAAACCGGCCGTAATGTTGCCAAAATTGCCGCTTGGTACGCCGATGGTAACGCTTCTGTGACCTTGTGCTTTCATTTGTGCATATCCGTAATGGTAATAGATGGATTGGGGCAATAAACGCGCAAGGTTGATCGAATTGGCCGATGTCAGCGTTAGTTTGTTGTTCAAATCCACATCCATGAACGCTTCTTTGACCATTCGCTGGCAATCATCAAAAGTACCTTCCACCTCAATGGAAGTAATGTTATGCCCAAGGGTCGTGAATTGTTTTTCTTGTACATCGCTCACCAAACCTTTGGGATAAAGTACAAATACATTAATGCCCGGCACGTTGTAGAATCCATTTGCCACGGCACTTCCCGTATCTCCCGATGTGGCCACAAGAATATTGATTTCCTTATCCATATCCTTAACAAATTCGGAAAGTACACGGGCCATAAAACGTGCTCCGATATCCTTGAATGCACAGGTTGGCCCATGGAACAATTCTAACGTGTAAATATTGTCATGGATGTGCTTGATGGGAATTTCGAAATTGAACGCGTCGGTTACCAGTTCTTCAAAACGTTCTTTTTTTATATCGGGACAGAAAAATGGACTTAATGTTTCAAAACCTAATTCTGCCAACGTTTTCTTTTCAATCGTTTCAAAATAATCGGATGGCAACGATGGAAGGGATTCTGGCATATACAAACCTTTATCGGCAGCAAGCCCCCTCAATACTGCCTCTTTTAGCCCGACAAACTTTCCGGGCGAATTAATACTGTAATATTTCATTTGGGAATGTATTCGTTTATTTGCCTAAGAATTTTTGCATGAACTCAACACCTCTCAACTCTCCATATGAACCGGTTTTTACCGATTCTTCGTTGTACACTGGAATTCCATCGGCTTTTGCCCCCGGCCGGTATATGAAAAACGGGACTGCGGCACGGGTATGCGTACGGAGTTCACAGGGAGTTGGGTGATCGGGTAAAAAGGCAATGGTGACATCGTTTCTTCTTTTTACCAATCGATCAATAACCGGTGCAACCACTTTTGTATCGATATCTTCGATAGTTCTTATTTTTAGTGCCACATCGCCCTCATGGCCAGCTTCGTCACTGGCTTCGATATGTAAGTACACAAAATCATGTTTGTCGAACGCGTTGATGGCTGCTTCAGCTTTCCCTGTGTAATTTGTGTCGAACAAACCGGTCGCGCCTTCCACGTGCAACGACTCCAATCCTGCATAACGTCCGATACCGTGAATCAGGTCGACCGCAGAAATGACAGCTCCCGATTCAATGCCATATTGTTCTTTCAATGTGGGCATTTGGGGTCTAAATCCGGGTGACCATGGCCATATGGAGTTTGCTGTCGGTTTTCCTTTTTCGGCTCTTTTTATGTTGATGGGATGATTTTCCAACACTTCACGTGAATCGACGATAAGTTTGGAGATAAGTTCCAAAGTTGCTTTACCTTCTTCGCCACCATTTAACTTGGGCATTACATTGACAACCGGGCTTCCCGGCACATCGTGGGGAGGCGTGCATTGTGGCAAACCTTTTCCGTTTTTGATGACCAATAGATGACGATAACTTACGCCTGGATAAAAGCGTACCGTATCGTTTGCAAATTTTGTGTTGAGTGCATCGATCAATTCTGCAGCTTCTTCGCTGGAAATATGTCCGCCGCTATGGTTGAGAATTTTTTCGTCCTTTACCGAAATAAGGTTGCACCGGAAGGCCAAATCATTATCTCCCAGTTTTACGCCCATTGCCGAAGCTTCCAATACTCCACGCCCATTGTAAAATTTTTCAGCATCATAGCCCATTACGGCCATGTTGGCCACTTCGCTACCCGGATGCAGACTATCGGGTACGGTATGCAACACCCCGCATTGCGACAGGCTGCATAAATAATCAATATTTGGAGTCTTCGCAGCCATTACCACGGTTTGACCACCAAGACTCTCGATTGGATTGTCGGCCAATCCGTCGGCCAGTATGATCAAGTATTTCATTTTATTGTCCATTATATCAATTTATTGAATGTTAGCAACTTTAATTATGTCGGCAAACACTCCGGCCGCAGTGACATCGGCTCCGGCCCCATATCCTTTAATTTGCATGGGGTGCTCGAAATAGTGTTCTGACCAAATAAGCAGTATGTTATTACTTCCTTCCAAATCGTAAAAAGGATGATTTTTATCCACTTCAATGAGTCCGACTTTTGCTTTTCCGTTTTCTAATTGGGCTGTATAGCGTAACCTCTTGCCTTGCGCAGCCAATTGTTGTCGTTTTTGCTCAAATTGGGCGTTCAACTCACCGACTTGGGCCATAAAATCTTCTACGGTCGGCAATGCCAAATATCTTTGGGGCACAAAAGGTTCCACTTCCACATCTTCTTTTTCCATTACATATCCCGATTCGCGAGCCAGTATCAGAAGTTTTCTCATTACATCGGTACCGCTCAGGTCAATTCGCGGATCGGGTTCGCTATACCCTTTGTCCTTGGCTTCCTGAATCACTTTATTCAATGGTTTATCGGCTGATAGTGAATTGCAGATAAAGTTTAGCGTTCCCGAAAGGACGGCCTGCAACTTCACGATTTTATCACCGCTCTTTACCAAATCATTGATGGGGGAAATAATCGGCAAACCTGCACCCACGTTGGTTTCGAAAAGGAACTTTACTCCCTTGTCGCGGGCAGTTTCTTTAAGTTTGATGTAGGCGGCATACGACGAAGAACTGGCTATTTTGTTTGCGGTAACCACCGACACGTTGCTTTCGAGTAACGATTGGTAAACGGCCGCCACATCTTCGCTGGCTGTACAATCAACAAACACACTGTTGGCAAGGTTCATTTCGATGATCTTTTCACGAAAATCCTTTATGGTTCCGTCAATACCTTCGGAATGAAGCAGATCGTTGATTTTTTCGGGCTTAAGACCTTCTCGATCCACGACCATCCGTTTGCTGCCGGTCACGCCGACCAATCTGATTCGCAGCTTGTTGACGTTATATAATTTTTCGGTTTGATCTTTTATTTTCTTCAACAGTTTGCTTCCTACAGTTCCTTTACCCGCCAGGAAAAGGTTTAAACGCGAGTATTCAGAGAGGAAGAACGACTCGTGGATAACGTTAAGCGCCTTTTTGATATCTTTTTCTTTAATGACAAACGAAATATTCAGCTCTGACGCTCCTTGTGCTATGGCGTACACGTTCACCCCGTTTTTTCCCACACTGTTAAACAAAGTACCGGCAATACCTGTGGTATGTTTCATGTTTTCGCCCACTATGGCTACCACGGCCATTTCGCTGTCAATGGTAATGTTGTTGATTTGTTTTAAACTAATTTCCCGTTTAAATTCGTGCTCAATGGCCCGCTGTGCAACCAACGCTTGTTCCGATTCAATGACAATGGAGATGCTGTTTTCGCTCGATGCCTGTGAAATCAGAATTACGTTGATGTCTCTGGTTGCCAATGAACTGAATAAACGCATGGAAATCCCCGTGACGCCGACCATTCCAATACCATGTGCGGTAATCAACGATACGCCTTTAATGGAAGAAATACCTTTGATCTGCCGGTTCGAAATGGCTTGCTTTTGCCCATTGATTAAAGTTCCAGGGGCATTGGGATTGAAAGTATTTTTGATTTTTATGGGAATGTGTTTATGGAAAACCGGCAAAATAGTGGGCGGGTAAATTACTTTTGCCCCGAAATGCGATAGTTCCATTGCTTCAACATAACTCAATGTGTCGATGCAATAGGCGCGGCTGATAATCCGTGGATCAGCGGTCATGAAACCATCTACATCGGTCCAGATTTCCAACATTTCGGCATTGTAAGCTGCCGCCAAAATTGCAGCTGTGTAATCGGATCCCCCACGACCGAGGATGGTATTCTCATTTTTACGGTTACTGCTGATAAAGCCCGGGAAAAGGGCAATTTCGCCCAATTGATCTTTTATTTGTGCCAGCAAATGGTTGGTTTGTTCCTGGTCTACCTGGTTCCGGCCAAATTCCAGATTGGTTTTTATATAAAGCCGACTGTCAAACCAAGTGGTCGAGGGAATTAAAGAGGCTATAATTTTAGATGATAGCCTCTCCCCTATGCCGGAAATACTGTCACTGCTCTTGCGACTTAATTCCTTAATAAGGAAAACGCCCTTCATGATGGCTTCCAGCTCATCTAAATCTGGTTCAACCAATGATTTAACCACTAATGCCTTTTGAGCATCAAAAAGTTGGTCTATCAGTTGATGGTGAATATCGATGATTTCGTTTGCCAGGTCGAAACAAGCGTTGTTCCCCTCCCCTGCCATCTTTGCTGCATTGATAAGCTTATCGGTAATGCCGCCTACCGCCGATACCACTATTACGCGCTGGCCTTCAACCCCCAGCACAATATCTTTTACACGCAATATGCTTTCGGCTGAACCAACAGAGGTTCCCCCAAACTTCAATACTTTCATGCTTACGGTTTAAATAAAAAGGGAAAACAGGAGTCTTGATTTAAATAAAGCCTTCCGTTCTGCCGAAGGTCAATATTCAAGGAGCGCCCCAACCAACTCACTTTCCGGGATAAAAATCAATTCACCCCCATAGGGGTGATGAACCAGAGGCTAAAAGAATATTTTGACAAGAAGTTTCGCATGAGTCACATTTCCGTTTCCGAATCTTGTTGCAAAATTATATAAATAATCCGAAAATCAAAATCAACCATATAATTGATTATAAATATATTACAAATCAACCGATCGACACAGCCAACATGAAATTGATTAAAGTCATGTTTTTGGAGCCTTCTTTATGTTGGTTTGAAAAAGTCAGTTTAAAATCGTTATTTAGCTTTGTGCACATAAGCCATAATCATTAAAGGATGTCGAAATTGATTATATACAAGGCTTCGGCCGGATCGGGTAAGACCTTCACCATTACCCGCGAATTTATACAGCTCCTCTTCAATAATCCTTTTGATTACAAGCACTTGCTGGCAGTCACGTTTACCAATAAGGCTACTGCCGAAATGAAAGGACGGATCATTGAAACTCTTTTTACGCTGTGGGCCGTACCTTATACAAAGGCAGAACCTGCTTATGCCAAAGAATTGGTTGAAATAGAAGGCGATGAGCTTATTGTCCGGCAAAAAGCGGCGTTTATTCTTCATTTGATATTGCATGACTTTTCCGGGTTCACCGTATCGACCATCGATAGTTTTTTTCAACGTATCATCAGGTCGTTTTTGCAGGAATTGGGACTGCACAGCGGTTTTAAAACCGAACTGGACAACAAAAAAGTACTTGAAATGGCCGTAGACCGTTTGGTAATGCAAATGGGACAAAATGATCGTAAAGAATTACGGGAATGGCTGTTGCGTTCGTCACAGGAAAATATGGAGAGCGGTCAATCGTGGGATGTGGCCAAACAATTGCGCTCGTTGGGACAGGAAGTACTGACCGAAAAGTACCAATCGTTTAGTTCGTTATACTTAAATAAATTAAACGACAAGAAGTTGCTTGTTGGTTATAAAAAAGAATTGGAGAAAATCGTGGATGAATTTGAAACCCAAATCGAGCATTTTGGTAAGAGCAGCATGGAAATGATACGGCAACGCGGTTTAAACTGGGATTGTTTTCCACAAAAATCGAGAAGCCCGTTCAAAGTACTGGAAAAAATGGCCTCACTGTCCGATGGTTGGGAAAAGAACGATGGGTTAAGGAAATATTTGAATGATGCGGAGGGGTGGGTCAACGATAAAAAAAACGCACATCTAAAGGCCCAGATGTTTGAGTTATATCATTCAGGACTAAATCAATTGCTATTGGATTGTTTTGTGTTTATTGATAGGAATAAAATCCTGTGGCACACATCGATGCTTATCCTCAAAAACTTTAATGCATTGGGTATTATCAATGATATTGCCAATGAAATGGATACGATTTGCAGAGATGAATCGGTATTTTTGCTATCAAACTCCAATAGATTGTTATACAAAGTGATAGGAGAAAATGAAGCTCCCTTTGTATACGAAAAAAGCGGAAACTTCTTCAAACACTTCATGATCGATGAATTTCAGGACACATCCGCACTTCAGTGGAACAACTTTAAACCTCTGATAGAGAACAGTCTTTCACAAAACAACTTTTCCATGGTCGTAGGCGACGTGAAACAGTCGATTTATCGGTGGCGCAACTCCGATTGGAAATTATTGGCCGAACAAGTACAAAGGGATTTTACGGTACATGGTGCAGAAACACGAACTCTCGACACCAATTGGCGAAGCTATAGCGGTATTATCGATTTCAACAACCAATTTTTTACATTGGCATGCCGCATGTTACAAGAATCTTTCAACTCAAGGCTTGAGAACGTTCCGAAACCGATTGCAGAGCAATGGAACCGGAAAATATTGAATGCTTATGCCAACGTTATCCAAAATGTATCACCGTCAAAAATTGCGTCCGGTGGATATGTCCAATTTGAATTTGTAGATGCAGCCAGCGAAGGAGAGAGCTTTTCGTCAATCGCAGTACGAAAAGCCCTAAGCATGGTAAAGAGCATTGTCGATAACGGTACATCATTCAACGACATTTGTATTTTGGTCCGAAAGGCCGATGAGGCACGTCTGGTAACCAATGCGTTGATGTCGGGCGAACTATTGGGACATATTTATCCTGTCGTATCCAACGAAGCCCTGATGCTCTCCAACTCGTTGGCGGTAAATACCCTTGTCAATCAGCTATATCATATCCTCGATCCGAACAATGCAGTTTACTCAAGCCATCCGCAATTGTATCTTGATGTTTTAAGCGAAAACGAAATCCCGTTGTCAGTCGATGCCAATAAAGTAATTGGGCAATTGGGCAACCACAGGGATCTGACCATGCTAAAGGGACTTCCGTTGATTGATTTGATTGAAAAACTGGTGCAGCAACTGCCGGATAAACGGTTGAAACAAGAAGGTGTGTTTATTCAGGCATTTGTCGATTCGGTGACTTCGTACGTCCAAGATGGCACTTCCGATCTTGCCGGGTTCCTGGATTGGTGGGAAAACGAAGGCCAGAATAAATCGGTATCGGTGCCCGAAGATCAGAATGCCATTCGGGTAATGACCGTCCACAAATCCAAAGGGCTAGAATTTAAGCATGTGGTAATGCCTTTTTTAAATTGGGAAATGAGCCATGCACGCCATACCAGCTACCTATGGTGCCATGACCCATTTAACCAACTGGATTACATTCCCGTAAAGTTTGAAAAGGGAATGTTGGAAAGTAGTTTTGCGAACGATTATCTTAATGAATTGCTCCATCAGTACGTCGACAACCTTAATCTTTTGTACGTAGCGTTTACGCGTGCCAAACAAAGTATATGGGGGATTATTCCCCATAAAACAGATACTGAGAAGGCAAAAAAAGAAGATGAAGCCCCGATGTCGTCTATCAATAATCTATTGGGGCCTATACTTTTAGGTAATCCCACCCTATTGGGGCACGACGTTAAGGTGGAAAATGCGCTTTTCATTAAAGGAACATTTCCCATTGGCGACGGAGACAAAACAAAACCGATCGACGACAAAACTCTCCACCGGACGGGGAAATTCCAAACCGTAGAACTACCCCAAATGAAAAGTTGGGAATATGCATCGCGAATCGGTATCTTTATGGAAAGTGAAAACTTTTTGGACAACGAATCGAAAAGACACATTTTCCAAGGGAAAGTCATGCATCGGCTTTTTGAAATGATTCGCCACAAGCAAGACGTTGAACAATCGATTCACAAATTGGTGCTTGAAGGGCTCATCGAGTCGTCACAATACAATTATTGGATCGAAAAGGTAAACGGACTCTTAAACCAACCTTTGGTTGAAAACTGGTTTCAGCAATCGGCTAATATCATGAACGAAAGGACGATACTTGACGGTGACCGGTCTTTCCGTCCGGACCGGGTGGTGATCGGCGACGATAAAGTAACCGTGATCGACTACAAGTTTGGCGAAACACATTCGCCCACACATCTATTGCAAGTAAAACGGTACATGGAAAAAATTTCACAAATGGGCTACCCAAAAACCGAAGGCTATGTTTGGTACGTATTAGAAAACCAACTGGTTATGGTTGATCGATCACTTGATTCGGCTATTCTTTAACGGGATCTTTTTGCAAGCAGTCCTTTTTTACGCCTCTTTTTCTCAACCGAGAAACCAAATTTTCCTAATTTTTTGCCCAATGTAAAATATTGCCCATGTGAATAAGCAATTGGATCGGCTTTGTCGAGGGCGAATGCTCCGGTGCGTTCATTAATGAATTTTTCATCGGCTTTGACGTTTACAACTTCGGCAATAAACATGTCATGGGTTCCCAATGGAATGATCTGGCTTACCTTGCACTCAATATTTATGGGAGATTCTTCTATAAGCGGTGCATTCACTTTCAAGGCTTTGCCGGGAGTCAGTTTCGTTTCGGTAAATTTCCGATGGTTCCGACCCGATTTAACTCCGCACCAGTCGGTGGCAAAGGCCAAATCACGGGTAGTGAGGTTGATGACAAACTCTCCCGTCCGCTTGATAATTTCGTATGAATGACGGCCAGGACGAATGGAAATGTAACACATTGGGGGATCAGAACATATGGTTCCTGTCCACGACACTGTGATGATGTTATACTCTTCGGGATCATGTCCAAGACTCACCATTACAGCAGGTAGTGGATAAATCATGGTTCCCGGTTTCCAATCAATTTTAGACATATTGATTTTCTGTGATTATAAGTGGATACACTACAGAATCGTAAGATGCTCCTGTGTGGTGATTTTTTCACAATAGTGGCATTTTAGCGCCACGGCTTCCCTGTCATGCAAACAAAAGCTCGTCGTGATTGATTCGTGGTTGGTGATGCACTTTGGGTTGAAACATTTCACAATACCGACTACGGTTTCGGGAATGGTCACTACCCGTTTTTCAACCACTTCGTAATCACGAATGATATTCAGCTTGGCATCGGGTGCTACCAATGCGATTTTATTGATTTCATCGTCTTCGAAAAACTTATCGGTGACTTTGATGATCGCTTTATGCCCCATCCGTTTGCTTTCGAGGTTGGTGCCAAAAGTAATCTGGTTTTTGATCTTGTCGAGACGCAAAATCGATATCACGTTGAAAAGACTATCGGCCGGAATGTGGTCTATTACGGTGCCATCCTTGATAGCGCTCACGTTCAGTTCCTTTTTCATTACCATATTTGTTGTATTTTAGCGGTTACGCGTATCCCAATATTGAAGCAATAATGGCCATACGGGTATATACACCGTTTTCCGCTTGTTGGAAATAGTAAGCTTTGGGATTGGCGTCTACGTCAGTATGTATTTCGTTAACTCTTGGAAGAGGGTGCAAGATCCGAAGGTTCTCTTTTGTCTGTTTTAGCATACAATTGCGCAATACGTAAGTATTTTTGACCTTTTCATATTCCATCGGATCAGCAAAACGTTCCTTTTGCACCCGCGTCATATATAAAATATCGGCCTTATCGATAATGTTCTCAAAATCTTTGTATTCGTAATATGGAATTCCTTTTTGTTGCAAGAAGAATTTATATTCCTCGGGCATTTTAAGCTCATCGGGAGCCACAAAATGGAAAACCGGGTTAAAATGCGACATGGCCATGAGCAATGAATGCACGGTACGGCCATATTTTAGGTCACCAACCATGACGATGGCAATTCCATCAAGCGTTTTTTGGGTTTTTTTGATGGAATATAAATCCAAAAGCGTTTGTGTGGGATGCTGGTTGGCTCCGTCACCGGCATTGATGACCGGCACCCTTGATTGCTCCGACGCGTAACGTGCGCTACCCTCCAACGGATGGCGCATTACGATCAAATCGGCATAATTGCCCACCATTTTTATCGTGTCTTTCAACGTCTCGCCTTTGGTGGTCGACGACGAGTTTGAATCGGAAAAACCGATCACACGCCCTCCCAACCTGTTTATGGCCGTCTCGAAACTGAGACGGGTTCGCGTGGATGGTTCAAAGAACAAACTTGCCACCACTTTACCATCAAGGAGCTTTTGGTTTGGATTTGCTTCAAACTTGGCCGCCAAGTCCACGATCTGCAAAATTTCATCTTTCGAGAAATCAGTAATCGACACTAAGCTTTTATTCTTCATATCATGTATGTAATGTATGGTGATTATGGATGTACATGTGCTTGTTCAAAAAAAAAGCCTTGGGATACCAAGGCTTTGCTTACAAATATGATGAATGATTGCAATAGTTCATCTGTAAAAAAAAAGACAAAAATCCTAATCGCTGGATCTCTGCCCCAATATTCGTGTTCGATATTATCAAAGTTTCGCTTTTCATATCGAAAATCAAAGATAAACCGAATACTTTTCAAATTCAAACTTTTCTCCTACGTTTTATCAACATGATATTTATCACATTACAAAATCGGTAAGTCGCGAACGAATAAACACTCCCATCCCAAATCGCCCTGTATTCCCTTTTTCCGCACGATACGAATAGTATGATTTATTATTACAATATGTGCATTCGCTAGAAATATGGATATTATTCCCTTTCACCCCGATTGATTGTAATTGCAACCTGTTTGCCTTATGCAAATCAAGGAACCACTGGCCGTTTAATTGATCCGCACACTGGGCCACATCGTTTACCGAACCCCTTATTTGAGAAATCACCTCGTTACCAACATGGTAACAGCAATGTTGGATGCACGGCCCCATCCAAACCCGTATGTCATCGATATTTGATCCGTAATGGTGTTGCATGGCTTCAACTGTTTTGTTTGCAACCTGCAGGGTTGTTCCTTTCCAACCTGCATGGGCCACGCCTATTGCAGACTTATTTTCGTCGATAAATACAATGGGAACGCAGTCGGCCGTCAGCACCATAAGCACTCTATCGGGTATATTTGTGACCATTGCATCGCATGTGGGCCTGCCAATTGTATTTTGGTCTATCACCACCACTTGGTTGCCGTGCACTTGGTTCATGAACACTATTTGTCCCAACGGAAACCTTAGTATATCGGCCAGTTGTAAACGGTTCGACCGTACCGAATCAGGATCGTCACCAACGTGATCGCCTAAATTAAATGAATCAAAAGGAGGCAACGAGTTACCTTCTTTGCGATTGGTCACAAATGCCACAATCGTGCTCCTTGCCGGTAAAAATTCAATTCCCCTGTTCATTTTGTTCCAACAATATTCTGGCAAATTCAGAGAACACAAATATGTATGAAAAATCCATCACGTAGACTCCATCTGCCCCCAGGAAGTTAAGTTATTTCCAAATTAAAAAAGGGGCACTTGGCCCCTTCTTTATGTCGAATTGGGAATCCGTCGGTTCAAGGGAAAAGATTGGTTCGATAATCATTGATGTTAGTCAATGGAACGGATGCACCATATTTTTGGTTGACGGCCCTGATAAATTCATTGGCAATAATGGCATAACCACGCGGAGTGGCATGGATACCGTCTAGCGAGAATACATTTCCGGAGACAAAAGTCGATGAGTATTCTACTCCATCAATGGTTTTTGTGGAAACAATCTCGATCAACAGTTCATTCAGATCGACGAAGGCAAGACCATTTTCTTCAGCTTTGCTCTTAATGATTTCGTTAAACGTTTCGGTGTATGAATTAATAGATGCGGTTTCTGTGGCATCGAGCACATATTGCTTTCCTATTTTCACCGATGATCCCCATCCTTCGGTTTTTATTCCGTTTAACGCCGGAAGCAAAATCAAGTCACTTGGCACGGCATGGCGTAAATAGCCAAGTTTATCCTCGACGACCAAACCGTTAGGCCCCGTCATAAAATTTATCGTGGGCCAGTTGTTTGATTGTGCAGTGGTGTTGTAACCGGCATAAGCCGCATTCAATGCAACTGCCTGTTCCTCGCTAATAACCAGTGCATTATATGGAACTGTTGTAAAATAAGGCAGGGAGCTGATATTGGGAATGTTGGCGGTGACCCCTTCAATGCCCGCATTTTTTAACGTCGAGAACATTGTTGATATGCAATAATCGAATGTCGTGACATCTGTAATGTCATTGGTGCCTACACCACCGACCGTTGCCTCGCCACCCGCCAACGCGTATGAAAGAACATCGTTCCCTCCTATCCACAACGACACAAAAGTGGGGGAATTAGACATCGCGTCGTTAAAAACGGTAGATGTACCTGGGTTGGATGCGAAACGTGTGTAAAAAGGATTGAAATTTCCGGCACCTAGCGTGTAATCACCGAATTTATTTGTCAGCAAATGAAAGCTTTTTGCTCCCGGAACGCCCACATTGGCAAACGGGGCCTGGGAATTAATCCAATTTTCGGGATTCGACAACAGCTCCACATTTCCTATGCCCGCTTCGGGAGATAAACCACTTTCCCCAACTTTCAATACATAAGAGCTGTTCCCTGACGAACCGATACTCTTCCCTTCGGGGATAAGGGGTTGTTTAAATCCTCCGGTCAATCCAACGGTTTCCAGTTGCCCGGCAATGATATTAGGGAACGAACTCTGTTGCCCGTCGGCACTTAAAGCCCCGTCGGTATACCCTGCGGTGTAACTATCGCCAATGGATACGAATTTGGAAAAATCGGCATTCCCTGCTGAAGGTTTAAAGTCGTCAGTGGCTGGTTCACATTGCCAAAATGCCCAACCTAAACAGAACGCAAAAAAATATTTCAAATTATTCATGTTCAAATCGTCTTAAAATGTGTAATTGATGCCAAAGCCCGGAATCAAAGCATTGGTGTTATAAGTACCGTAAAAATCCGATGGTTTGTAGCCATCTTTGCGTTCCATGGCTTTTATGTATAAGAATGAGGCATCCAATGACAAACGGTTGTTAATCGCGTACGACAAACCAACAGACAGGTTTATTTTATCGGATCCTGGAGTCTCGGGCGATAAGTAGTCCTCCGGAATAGGCGTCGAGTCAAATGCCCCACCGGCACGCACCATTAATTTGTCCGATAATTTGTATTCGGCCCCGACTCTGTAAATCAAAGTATTGGCAAAATCCCGGATATTTTTGGAGTCCTGGAGGGATTGAGTCTCTTCGGCAAAATCGAAATTCAGATTTTTGTAGGCATCCCAAAACACATATTGCAAATCAGCTGCCAATAATAGCTTATCGCTTATCTGATAACCAACGCCGAGGACCAAATTGGCAGGCATTGGCAATGCTGCTTTAAACGTAGTGTTCGGGAACATTGCCCCGACCGATGAAGGCACGGAAAACGTGGCTTTTCCATCGTTCATTTCCATGCTTATTTCGGAACGGTAGTTTAGTCCGATCGAAAATTTTTCTGTCGCCTGAAAGAAAGCACCCACATTGTATCCGTATTGCGAAGTGCTGCCGGATAACTCAGCTTGGCCATCACCTTCCGCATCAGATATGGGTAATGCTTTACGGAGGGTCACATCTCCTGTGGCGTAGACAAATCCGGCGCCAACACTCAGTTTTTCGTTAAATGCATAAGCCAGCGTCGGTTGAAAATAAAATACTTTCAGCGAAATGTCCTGAATCAAATACCTGCCATCCCATTCATCATCCCAGTTTATTGTGCTTCCGTAAGGCGTGGTTACACCTAAGCCTCCATACAGATTTCCTGTGATTTGTCCTGCCGCGTAAAAATAAAAAGGCGTACCGACCGGATTGTCGGTTGAAGCACTATAAACAGAGGGGATTTGCTTTTGGAATACATTGGAAGAATAGATGGCCGATCCTCCGATCGACATGTCGAATCTCTTTTTCATCAATGCAAGAGCACCAGGATTGAAGTGGATCGAGGACGCGCCAAAATTTAGACCGGTGCCCGTATGCCCCATGCCTGTTTGCCGCGTTCCTTGAAGGTTTATTTGATAACCTTCGGCCAGAGCACCGGCGCTGATGGCCAGAGCAAAAAGAACTGTAATTGTTTTCCTCATGAATTATTAATAAGATAATTTCTATGATAATAGAACACTTTTGACAAGTCGAAATTAATAATTCCACACTACGAACAATGAGCATAAAACATTCAATATCAATACATTCGAACAATACAGTCAAAAAGTCGCACGCACTGTCAGACACATATACCTACTTTTCAATTATTTAGGCACACAGGCAAAGCCCAAGAGCATCATAAAAAAAATTTGTCCCGACCCCAACTTTTTTTTATTCGAAGGGTGTTGTGGAAAATGAGCGATGAATCGTTATATTAGACCATCGTCAGACAAAAAAGTGATGTGTTACGAAGTGCTTAATGCACATGGCACTTGCAGATTGGAATAATTTTAATCAAAACAACCATATTCCATGCTTACATTCAAGGATCGACTGTTTTTAGAACAAAAAGGTATCTCGGAAGAAAAAATCGATGTTCAGGTAAATCATTTCATCAACGGGTTTCCATTCTTGAAAATCGAACGGCCAGCCACCGTGCCCGATGGGATTATTCGTTATGGGAAGGAGGATATTGCACAATCGGTCATCGAATATGATAAAGCTATCGGCTGCGGACTGAAGGTTACCAAATTTGTTCCGGCTTCAGGGGCTGCCACGCGTATGTTCAAAGCGTTATTCGATGCACTGGATGTTTTGGACAAAGACAAAACAGCTCCGATAAACAACGATGCCCAAATTTTCTTCGATAATTTGCCGAAATTTCCGTTTTATAACGAATTGGAGACAATCTGTGGTTTTGACCTTCACATCCCGATCGATATTCCCACGCAAGGAGCTGAAGTATTGAGAAAGTTCTTATTTCCGACGGGAATGGGTTACGGCAACAAGCCCAAAGGCATATTGAAATTTCACGCCAATAATAACATAGGTATAACGCCTGTTGAAGAGCATTTGCTTGAAGGGGCTCTTTACTGTGCCGATATAAACAAGCATGTACATATCCATTTTACGGTCAGCCCGGAGCACGAAAGCCTTTTCCGAAAAATTGTGGCTGATAAAAAACACACCTACGAAGAGCGATTTGGTATCAGTTATAAGATTGGTTTTTCCGAACAAAAATCGTCTACCGATACCATTGCGGTCACTCCCACCAATGAGTTATTTCGGCAGGAAGACGGTAATCTTGTATTTCGCCCGGCAGGTCATGGCGCCCTGATCGAGAACCTCAACGACTTAAATTCCGATCTGGTATTTATAAAGAATATCGATAATGTGGTGCCCGAACACTTGGTGTCCGATACGGTAACTTACAAGAAAGCATTGGCCGGTACATTGGTTAAAATCAGGCAAAAAGTGTTCGACACATTGCATACACTGCCTCAAACCAATTCTGATACTGAAATCTTTGCAATGATTGAAGAATTGGAAACAAAATTTCACCTGGCTGTTCCCCAAGCTATAAAATCAATGGGCGGAGAGTCTTTGCGGTCATCGCTTCACCGCTTCTTGAACCGTCCCATACGTGTGTGCGGAATGGTGAAAAACGAAGGCGAACCCGGGGGGGGACCTTTTTGGGTGGGGGACCCACAAAATAATTTATCGTTACAGATCGTGGAAAGTTCACAAATTGATCCGAAAGATCCAAAATCAAAAGCAGTCATGCAAGCCAGTACCCATTTCAATCCGGTCGATTTGGTGTGCGGTTTGAAAAACCATAAAGGAAATAAGTTTGACCTGCCGTTATACGTAGATCCCGACACGGGATTTATTTCCGAAAAGTCACTGAACGGCAAAGCCCTTCGGGCGCTGGAGCTACCCGGACTGTGGAATGGGGCCATGGCACATTGGATTACTATTTTTGCGGAAGTGCCCTTGTCGACGTTCAATCCGGTAAAGACGGTCAATGATTTGCTCCGGCCTCAACATCAGTCTGACAAATGAAATGTTTATATTTTTTTAACGAAGCGGGGAAACCCGCTTTTTGTTTATGAATGTGGCAATTTCATGAAGTCTGGCCCCTGTTGTTGATAAGTAGTTTATATCGCATACCGTTATGGAAACGCCAAATCCATTTTTTTTGATAATTTTGCTTCATTAAACAAGAACTATGCAGGACTTCTTGCAAGGAAATTTAGATGACACAAACGACGCGCTGGAACGTTACGAAACCATGAACAATGGCAGGCGTTCAATGTATTTCGATGTGCATCAGATAGAAAACCTGTTCGAACACTATCTTGAAAAAAACCAGTTGGATGAAGCCGAAAAGATTCTGACCATCGGCCTAAAACAACACCCATCCTCCATTCCGCTTAAAATCAAATCGACCGTTTTATTGGCCGAGAAAGGTCGTTACGATCAGGCCATCCAAATCCTGGAGCAATTCAGTTCCATCGAGAAGAACAATGCCGAAGTGGCTATGTCGTTGGGGTGGCTTTACCTGAAAAAAGGTTTTTTGGATGATTCACTTTATTATTTTGATAAAACGGTAGAACTGGCTTTTGATGAATCCGAGAGTTTTTTGTTGGATATTGGTTACAATCTGAACCAGGAAGGTTTTTATGGTGAGGCTATTTACTATTTGTCGATAGCTAACATCCAATTTCCCGAAAACGAAAGTATTTTGTTCGAATTGGCCTATGCTTACGACAAAACGGAGCAGTTGGACGATGGCGTGGAAACTTATTTGAGGTTACTCGACATCAATCCTTATTCCGAAAACGCATGGTACAATTTGGGAATCCTTTACAACAAAAGAAACGAGTTTGACAAAGCTGTGGCGGCATATGAATTTTCACTGGCCATATACCCCGAGCATGCTGAATCGTACTTCAATATGGGCAATAGTTATGCCCACATGAACATGTTTGCCGACGCATTGGAATGTTACCTGACCTATGCATCATTTGGGCTGGATAAACTAACAACTTACCAATATATTGGCGAGTGTTGGGAACAGTTGGGAAAGCCGGGTATGGCCATCCGTTTTTACGACATGGTATTGTACAATAACCCAGAAGCGCCCGATGCATGGTATGGTTTGGGTACTTCCCTCCTCTCGATCGGGAAACCGCAAGAAGGTCTGAACGCCGTGACGCATGCCATTACACTGTCGCCCGAAAATGCCGATTTTTGGTTTGCACATGCGCGGGGTTGTTACGATTTGAATCAGTTAGACGAAGCAATATTAAGTCTGGAACGAGGCATTTCATTCGATCCTGAAGAATTATCGGCATGGCTGGAATTGTTCCAGCTCCATCTAAAGATGAATCGTGATTTCGATACATTGTCGTTCATTGACAATGCATTGGTAAAATATCCGACCATCGGTGCGGTGGCTTATTTAGCTGCCATTGTTTATTTTAAGTTTGCCAACGACAAAGATTTGGCCCTTGCCTATTTGAAGGTAGGAAAACGACGCCAACCTGAGGCCATGCCCATTTTGCTGGCTGAATATCCGGAATTGTTGACGTCGCCAGAAATTTCTAAATACATCAATAAAAAAGCGAAGAACACAAACAGGTTATGACACTTAACTTTCCTCTCCCGTTTTTACCCGAGCGCCATACAAAGCCCAGAAACAACGGTTTGACAATGATGATGGATAAAGGGCTTAGTCTGCAGGAAGCAGAAAATTTTTGTTCGTCATCAGCACAATACACTGATTTAGTTAAATTTGGTTTTGGAACATCATTGATTTCTCCCAATGTGCCCGAAAAAATTGCCGCCTATAAAAAGGCTGGTTTAATTCCTTATTTTGGAGGTACATTGTTCGAAGCATTTGTAATACGTGGGATGTTTGACAAATACGTAGAGTATTTGGACAAATTTGAGGTGGCCCATGTGGAAGTATCGGACGGCACCATGGAAATGGACCACAAAGACAAGCTCAAATACATTGAGATCTTAGCAAAAAAATACACGGTTTTAAGTGAGGTTGGCTCAAAACTGGCAGGCCGGATCATTACCAATGATGAGTGGATTAGCATGATGAAAACCGAACTTAAAGCCGGTGCGTGGAAAGTAATTGCCGAAGCACGTGAAAGTGGTAACATTGGTATCTACAACAAAGATGGGTCAGCCAATACCAAACTCATCGATGATATTGAGCAGCATGTGGACCAAGCTGACATCATTTGGGAAGCTCCGATCAAGAACCAGCAAGTGTGGTTTATCCAGCACATTGGCCATAATGTGAACTTGGGCAATATAGCTCCGTTCGAAGTTATTCCCTTGGAAACCCTACGTCTGGGCCTACGTGGTGACACGTTGCTGTCATTCTTGCCAAAGAACCTGCTTTAAACACGAACTACAGATTATTGGAATGAGCTACCTATATGGTGGCTTATTTTTTTAAATATTCAAATTCCTTCAACATGGATACATACGGTCTGATAGGATATCCGCTGGCCCAAAGTTTTTCGCAAAAATACTTTTCATCCAAATTTGATATCGAACGCATTGACGCCCGGTATCTGAACTTTTCTATTCCCTCGATCAATGAATTTCCCGGCCTTGTTAGTCATCATCCTTACATTGCAGGAATGAACGTAACCATTCCTTACAAAGAGCAAATAATTCCATTTTTGGACGAAATTGATGAAACAGCAAAAGAAATTGGTGCGGTTAATGTAATTAATTTTGATTGGATCAACGAAAAGCCTTTTTTAAAAGGCTATAATACAGATACCATTGGTTTCACCCGGTCTCTATTGCCATTGCTGAAACCAATGCATTCAAAAGCCCTGATACTGGGGACAGGAGGTGCAGCCAAATCGGTGGCATATTCGTTAAAAAAATTAGGGTTGATCTACCGGTTCGTTTCCCGTCATCCGCAAAACACGGCACAGATAGGTTATAATGATCTTACGGCCGAAGTAATGGACAGCCACCTGCTTATCGTGAATACATCGCCATTGGGCATGTTCCCCAACATAAACGGATGTCCTGAGATCCCCTACGACTTTCTGACCTCTGACCATTTGTTATACGATTTGGTTTATAACCCTGAGGTCACCACATTCTTACGAAAAGGGCTTGAGAAAGGCGCCCAAATAAAAAATGGGCTTGAGATGCTTTATATCCAGGCGGATGAAGCCTGGAAGATATGGAATAGCTAGCTCTTGGCGAAAGGGTGGCTTTGTCTGGTGAATATATCAGGGGGATAAGCGATATCGACCAGATAAAGAGCTTCGGGAGGCACCGAAACTCCCGCTTTGCACCTATCTTTGGCGTATATGATCGTTTCGAATTCCTTAAGCGATATTTTGTAATACCCAACTTCCAGCAGAGTCCCCACCACTGCACGCACCATGTTACGCAAAAAACGATCGGCACGGATGGTAAATATCCACTTTTCGCCATCACTGGTCCATTCAGCTTTATATATTTTGCAGTTATTTGTTTTTACATCGGTGTGAAGTTTACTGAAACTGGAAAAATCAGTATGCAGAAACAACAGATTGGCTGCCTGGTTCATCAAATCGAAATCGGGTTTACGCCATAGCCGGTAAGTCAAACCGTCCAAAAAAGGCCTTTTTTCCAGAACCACCCAATATTCGTATTCGCGCCATGTGGCATGAAACCTGCTATGCGCTTCTCCGGGAACCTGGTTGATCGTTGATACGGCTACATCTCTCGGCAATATCCGATTAACCTTATCGATCAGTTTCCGGGAATCGGTTATCTCAACCGCCAAGTCGAAGTGTGCCACGTAATACAACGCATGAACGCCGGCATCGGTGCGTCCTGCGCCAACTATCTCCACATCAGACCTTAAAGCCTTTCCAAATGCGTCTTCCAACACACTTTGAACGGAAACTGCATTCGGCTGGACTTGCCATCCGTGAAATTGCGTTCCCTTATATGCCAATTCGACAAAGTAACGTGCCATAAGGTAACAAAAGTAAAGAATTATGGCCGCAGTACACATATTGAGGCAATGTATTGTCCCGATCAATTTGTAAAAGTGCTTGACATCGGGTACCATAATGTTTAATTTTAGTCGACCTTACATGATTGAAACAGGTCCGAACCTATGGGAAGCCAGACTCCCATGTGAAAGAGAAACCGCGGACCATGAAGTTTTTTAACCTAAAAAATCTACAGTCATGGGAACATCAGGAAACAACTTGGAAAAAGATGTGCTTAAGGCCGAAGTACAACATTTACTCGACACACTGGTCGGCGCACAGGAAACGGGCAACTGGGAATTATTCGCCCAATGTTTTGTACAGTCTCCCGACACGGTAAACATTGGCACCGATGTGGACGAATATTGGAGCGAATGGGAATCTTTTAAAAAAGCGACTCAAAATCTTTTCAGGCTGAAAAGGAGATCCCACATTCAGGTAAAGAACATTTCGATCCACACGAGCGACGATGGTAAAGTTGCATGGTATTCCATGATGATGGACACTTGTCTCGAAACAAAATCGGAACCGGTAAGGATTGAAGGCTTCAGGCACACCGGCGTGCTTCAAAAACAAAACGGACATTGGAAAATCGTACAAAGCCATGTATCGGTTCCTGTGCTTGAAAACGTTGGCATTGAACACAATTACAACAGTAATTTGGTGGCAACGATCTAATGTCTGTGTCAATTGGTACAAAATACCACTGGGCACCCGGATATTGTATTTTATTGTTTATAAATATGTTAGTTCATATTCAGGCTTTAATTATACACAGGAAAAATCGTTTGGTTTAACTAAAAATTAACTTCCTATGAAAAGGCAAATTGGCATTTGGATGGATACCGATAAAGCGGTATTGATTAACCTGACTAACGAAGATGAAGGGATGACCATCATTGAATCTCAAATTGAAACGCGCACCCGTTATGCCGGGGAAAGAAAACCTCATGGAAAAATGGCATCCATGCTCATAAACCCAACCACCAAATCAACCAATCGATTCAGACAGCAGCAACACAGTTATTTTTCCAATATCATTTCCAAAATAAACGGGGCGTCAGAGTTATTCGTCTTCGGACCATCGCTGGTTAAAGTCGAGTTTGAAAAAGAGTTACGAAAACATCCCCTGCTTACCAGTTTACGTGTTGAACTGGAAAACAAAGGAAAATTGACCGAGCGTCAAATGGTGGCCCACGTGAGATCCCATTTCCATCATTAGGAATCGAAATTGTAGAAATGATAAAAAAAGGGGGATATTATTGTCTCCCTTTTTCGTATCTTCGGAATATGTTGTTTTTAATTACTTATGAGACTATTAATAATTGCTTTATTCATGGTGTCCTTGGCACAAGATTATGCAAACCAGCGGCAGCACATGGTGACCGAGCAACTTGAAAGAAGAGGTATAGAGTCTTCCGCAGTGCTTAATGCAATGCGACAAGTACCACGGCATGAATTCGTGCCTGCCGAAAGCCGTCATTTGGCGTACAATGACAGTCCTTTACCAATTGGTTATAACCAGACCATATCACAGCCTTATATTGTAGCCTACATGACGGAGAAGCTTAATGTAACAAAAAAGCAAAAAGTATTGGAAATTGGAACTGGATCGGGGTATCAGGCTGCCGTGCTATCGCTGTTGGCCGACTCGGTTTACACCATTGAGATTGTAAAACCACTTGGGGAAACTGCAAGAACAAAACTTAAAGAATTAGGGTATAATAATGTACGTGTAAAAATTGGTGATGGTTATCAGGGGTGGCGGCAACACGCTCCCTATGATGCGATTATGGTCACGGCCGCACCGGAAAAGGTTCCTCCACCACTCATTGACCAGTTGAAAGAAGGGGGTGTGATGGTTGTCCCCATTGGTCCCGAAAAAGGTATGCAGTATTTACAGTATCTCGAAAAACGCAATGGCAAAATGGTAAAGAAAAAGTTATTGCCAGTCAAATTTGTACCTTTTACCCGTGATGAAAAAGGCAACGAACAATGAATTTCCGTCACTCCAAGAAGCGGTTGACGTCGACCACCGGGTTTAACTGTGCGGTTTCCCCTGTCAACCACATAACCAAATGGTTGGCCCAATAAGGGGCCATCAAAAATCCTCTTGACCCCAACCCATTAAATACCACAATATTGGGGTATTCCGGCAAGGCGCCCAACATGGGCATCCGATCTTTAGTGGATGGCCTTATGCCCGCATCGTGGCCAATAACTTTGTACGGCACATCTATTATTTTTTTTAACTTTTCGGTCAAATAATTTCTCCCTTCATCTGATGGATCCCTGTTTATCGTGCGATGGTTGTACGTTGCTCCTATCCTGAAACGATTTTGCCCCAACGGGAGGATGAATACTTCGTCACGTATGATTTTATCCAGTTTAAGCAAGGGGGCTTCTATCTCGATCAGTTCACCCTTATTATGTGCAAATGGCAAAGACTTTAACCATGGATTTGCATAAGCATGTGCTCCTTCGCAAAATATGACTCTCTGAAATCTGATCTTGTTATGCCAAATGGAATCGGCAATTGTCAGTTGGCCATGTTCGAAATCGGTTTGTATCAATTTGCGGCAACGAATCAAATATGTTCTAAAAAGCGTAAGAAACAATCTGGCATCTAAGTAACCTGTTTTATTGAGAGTCAATATATCTGAACGTTTCACCCCAATTGTCTCATCCATAGATGTGTGGCCCACATAATCCCGAAGGCGTTCATTGACTTCCATCGTTACAAGGCCATCATCAATATATTTCACAATATCAATTAAATGAAAAATTTTATCCCCCAACGATTTTTCAATCTCGCGATAAGTTTGATTGCATGCGGCCATGTATTTGTCGCCTAACTGAACCAATTTGTATTTACGCAAATTTACAGGATTAATGATCCCCCCTGCAATTTCGGATGATGATGCTTGTGTTTGGGATGATATAATTAAAAAATCCTCCTTCTTTTTCAATAGTTCCCATGCAACCATTGAACCTGCAATTCCCTGACCTACAATTAGATATTTTACATCTTGCATTTTGTCATTTATAATTCCAAGCAAAAATACAAAGATTTAAATATCTTATTTTCTTATTTCGTTTTTATATTTGCACAAAATTCAAGGCCGATGCAACTCCATAACCGATTGGGCAAGAAAGAACTGATCGAGAAGATTAAAGCTGAACCATTCAAACGTAAAACACTATCGTTTTACCGCTATACCAACATCCAGAATCCACAGGAATTCAGGAACGAATTGTACCTACGGCTTGCCCAATTGCAGTGTAACGGCCGAATTTACGTGGCCCAGGAAGGTATTAACGCACAAATGAGCATACCCGAGCATCATGTTGAACTTTTTTTGGCCTTGCTTAATCACATCGAGCCACTAAAGCAAATGCCTATCAAATGGGCTTTGGACAATGATCCCGTTTCGTTCCTGAAATTGATTATCAAAGTCCGTCCTAAAATAGTAGCCGATGGGCTAACGGACACCGTGTTCGATACTTCCAATGTGGGAAACCACCTCTCTCCCATCGAATTCCACAATTTGGCAGATAATGAAGACGTTGTGGTGGTGGATATGCGTAACAATTATGAAAGCGAAGTAGGACGCTTTGCAAGAGCTTATTGCCCCAATGTAAATACCTTTCGTGAAGAGGTAGAATTAGTTGCCAAGGAGTTTGCCGGGCAAAAAGAAAAAAAGATGTTGCTTTATTGCACGGGCGGTGTACGGTGCGAGAAAGCAAGCGCGTGGCTCAAACACTTAGGATTTAAGGATGTGAACCAACTCCATGGCGGTATCATTGCATATGCAAACGAAATAAAGGCGATGGGGATAAAACCAAAATTTTTAGGGAAAAATTTCGTATTCGATGACCGTCTGGGCGAACGTATCACCAACCATGTGTTGTCAACATGCCATCAATGCGGAACCTCTTGCGATACCCATTACAATTGCGCACACGACGAATGTCATAAGCTAATAATCCAATGCCCGACATGCAGGGGCAAATTTGCCGGATGTTGCAGCAATGCATGCCACAATTTGTTAATCCAAAATTCCATTGTCGATTTTCAAGCACCGTTATCTTTTTCTGTTCGGGAGTGTCAGTCATAACAAGGAAAAGAAAAGCCAACGAAGACATGACAAACAACTTATGGAGTAATTATTCGTCGCCAATTTTTGTGTTGGCTCCTATGGAAGACGTGACCGATACCAGTTTTCGCGAAATCGTGTTGCGGCATAGTGAAAAAGATAAACTGCACGTGCTGTATACCGAGTTTTTGTCAACCGATGGATTTTGCCATCCCCAGGGACGCAGCAAGGTGGACCACCGTTTGCTCGTGTCGGAATCGGAACGAAAGCTATTAAAAGAAAAGAATGTGAAACTTGTGGCCCAGATTTGGGGCAATAAGCCTGAGAATTATTACCGGACCATCAAAAGTATCCAGGAAGAGTACCATTTCGATGGTATCGATATCAACATGGGTTGCCCTGTAAAGAACATCGTGGCCCATGGAAGCTGTTCCGCATTGATCGATCATCCTTCGCTGGCACATGAAATAATCATGGCTTCGAAAGAAGCCACGTCACTTCCTCTGAGCTTGAAAACACGTTTAGGCGTGAAAAAAATCGACACAGAACGCTGGTTTTCGTTTTTACTTACCCATCCGTTGGATGCAATCGTGGTTCATGGCAGGATACAGAAACAGATGTCGGAAGGGATAGCCAATTGGCAAGAAATTGCGAAAGTGGTTAGGTTAAAAGATGAAATGGCACCCCATATCAGGATCATTGGCAACGGAGATATCTTTTCACTGGCACAGGCACGGGAATATTCCAACCTGTATGGTGTAGATGGTGTAATGATCGGGCGCGGCATATTTAAGAACCCGTGGCTTTTCTCGGAACGTTATGAAACCGGAATAACCAAAAGGATTGACACTCTCAGGTCCCATTTGGACTTATTTGAGTCTGTATGGGGCAAAAACAAGAATTTCGCCATCCTGCAACGTTTTTTCAAGATTTATCTCAATGGCTTCGATGGGGCATCGGATTTACGTCAGCAACTAATGGGAACAAAAAGTTATGACGGCGCACGGTTTGTTATTGAAGCATTTATGAATAATTCGGTTATAAATTGCGCTCCCAAAAGAGCATTGGAGGCTTGCATTCGATAAATCCCAATTGCCGGTAAAGTGACATTGCCGCAGGATTGTCGGAACGTACCTCCAGATTCACACGACAATGACCATGTTTCTTGGCATATTCCACAATTCCGTCTAATAAAAAGCGTCCGATTCCCATTCTTTGATATGATTTATCGACAATAAAATCGTGGATATTCAAAAGAGGTTTGGCCTTAAACGTGGAAAAATTCTCAAAACAATTGGCCAGTCCAACATACATTTGGCCATATTGGACTAAAAACCCCAAATAGTTCGGTCGTAAACGTAACCCATCGACCATTTTTCCGGCAAGTTCGGGTTGGAGCACTGCGCTCAATCCCATTGGATGGGACATGTAAATCCCCATCAAATTGGTGAAAGCAACCACATGATCGTTGCGTTGCAAATCGCATCCCACTATTTTCAATTCGGCCATAACTGAAATGTTTTTATACTTTATAGCGCCAGATATCGATGTCGTACTTTTTCACGCGTGTCCCCAGCATTCGTTCGGTCACCTGCAATAATTCGGCCGCTTTGGCCATGTTACCTTTGGTAGTGGTCAGAGCTTCGCGTATCAACTGGAGCTCAAGCCTGTCCACACACTCGGTCAACCCTCCTTTGGCCTGTGTATTCGATGACTCGGCCGTTTGCAGTGTGGGTGGAAGGTGGTGGCTGTGAATTACGTTATCGTTGCTCAGAATGCAAGCGCGTTCAATTACGTTTTCAAGTTCACGCACGTTGCCAGGCCATGAATAGACCATTAGCATGTTAATGGCCGTGGTAGTGATGCGCTTTATGGTAGTGTGGTTTCTGCGGTTAAATTTTTCGATAAAGTGATCGACCAATGCAGGAATATCCTCGCGGCGTTCGCGCAATGGCGGTATGAAGATTGGGAATACGTTAATACGATAATAGAAATCTTCCCTAAATCGACCTTCTTCAATCAATTTTTCCAAATTACGATTGGTGGCGGCCACAATCCGGACATCAACTTTTATGGTTTCGGAACCGCCCAATCGCTCAAACTCACGTTCCTGAAGGATCCGTAGCAACTTAACCTGCGTTTGTAACGGTAAATCGCCAATCTCATCCAAAAAAATCGTTCCCCCGTTGGCCAGCTCAAAACGCCCAATACGTCGTTGGTCGGCTCCGGTAAAAGCTCCTCTTTCGTGGCCAAACAATTCACTTTCGATTAAGCTATCCGGTAATGCCGAGCAGTTAACTTTTACGATATTTTTGTGCTCGCGTGAACTGTTATAATGGATAGCTTCGGCCACGAGTTCTTTGCCAATTCCACTTTCGCCACGGATCAACACCGTACTGCTGGTTTTGGCCACCATGGAAATCAGGTTAAATACGTCGCGCATCTTGCCCGAACTACCGATAATGTTTTTTGGGCATAAATCGTTCTCTAATTGATTTTTAAGCTCAATATTTTTTTGCTTGAGCTGCTCAAGTTCTTCAAGCTTTTCCTGTCTGCTTTGGGCAACTGTTGCAATCAGCGAACCAATGATGGATAAAAGATGTATGTCTTCCTCGTATGAGATGTTTGGATTATGGGTCCTTACTACGCTTAACGCACCCGTCGCTTTATATCCGTCCATAATCGGCACGCATATAAAAGTCAATTCTTGCCCGTCTTTGGTCAGTTCCGATCTGGTTTTGTTGATAAACAGGTTTGATTTGGAGATTTCGGCGATCACCACGGGCCGTCCTAACTCGATAACCCTGCCAACCACTCCTTCGCCCAACTGGTATTTGCCACGTGCCTGCTGGCTCGCGCTCATCCCGTAAGCCGCTTCGATGGCAATGTTTTCGGTTTTTCGGTTAAAAATCGTCAGAAACGAACGTTCGGCACGTAAATACTCAACCACCAATTTAAGAATGGGGCTAAGATCGGTTTTCAGCTCCTTACTGTTAATAAGGCGTTGGCTAACATCGAACAACAATGACATCTCCCGTAGTCCGTAACATTCATCGCCAACTTTTCTGCATTGTACTTTCATGAGTGATTTGATTTTGGGCTAAACGGACCGAAATAACTTTAAAAAAAGAAAAGCAAGGAATATTCCTACCCCTTTCTAAAACCACAAAATTCATCACAAAAATACAATTTTTAATCTCATACCCCTATTTTACAACACCACACATGTCGACATTTACATATTTTTCACAAAATACCCATAAAAAAAGGCAATCACATTACTACAATCATATGATTATGCCTGCCTCGTTGAATCCGACCAAATTCCACTTGGAATCTTGCAAAAAAGCAAGATCGTTTATTCCCGAATCCTTTAACATGATGGCTACCTCTCTAAATCCCGCATCCAAATGACTTGGATAGTGGGCGTCACTGTTGATCACTATGGGGATTGCCAATTCTTTCAGCCATTTGAAATGTTCTTTTCCCGGAAAAAGAAGCCCATTCCGTCCAAAAGATTTTGTATTGATTTCGACGATGGTATCGTTTTGGGCCACCAACTCTAAAAACTGCCTTACTTCATCCAAATACCAATTATCATCCATCCGGAAAAAGGGTTCCTTTAGGTTGTGCATTTTAATTTTATCGAAATGGCCGACAATGGTCGGTTGGTGCTCTGTAATCATGTGACGTTGAAGACGAAAAAAATCTTTAACCAAACGTTTTACATCACCGTTGTATATCTCGCCCAACCCCTTTTTGAACGAATCGTAGCTTCCATCAATCGTCCAGTGCTCCCCATTATGGTATTGACCGACAAAATGAACCGACCCGATTGTGTAATCCAACCCAATTTCGTTGTAGATTGTATCGGATGGCCCCATGACATTTTCCAAATAATCGATCTCCAATGACAGATGTATGGGGATGTGCCCTGCATACCGAAGCTTCAACTGGTTTATCTCAGCCACATATTCAGATAGCCGATCTTTTTTCATATTCCAAAACGACTCAAAAGGTACCGGTGCGTGCGATGAAAAGCCTATCGCGACCATTCCTTTGTCGATAGCGGCTTCCACATACTCGACCGGTTTGCCGTTCCCGTCGCAGTAATGACAATGTCCATGGTAGTTTACCCAACCCATATAATCAAATTTTATTGCAAAATAAAATAAAAATCAAGCACCTCAAAAACCTGTTCAAATGCCAAAGCCCCACGACACAAATTGTAGCGCAAGGGAAAGAATTGATTACCTTTGCAGCCTTAAAAAAACCGAACGACATGGGGTTTATTGACGAAATAAAACGACGACGTACATTTGGCATCATCAGCCATCCCGATGCGGGCAAAACCACGCTGACCGAAAAATTACTTCTTTTTGGCGGCGCCATCCATATAGCAGGTGCGGTAAAATCAAATAAAATCAAAAAAACAGCGACATCTGACTTTATGGAGATTGAGAAGCAGCGCGGCATATCGGTGGCCACATCGGTAATGGGCTTTGAATACGATGGTTATAAAGTGAATATCTTAGATACCCCTGGACACCAGGATTTTGCCGAAGATACCTATCGCACGCTGACTGCCGTGGATAGTGTAATCATTGTGATCGACGCGGCCAAGGGCGTGGAAGCGCAGACTCGAAAACTAATGGAAGTCTGTCGCATGCGTAACACACCGGTAATGGTGTTCATCAATAAGATGGATCGCCCCAGCAAAGATCCTTTTGATTTGCTGGATGAAATAGAGGCTGAACTGAACATTAAAGTTCGGCCTCTTAGTTGGCCTATTGGTAATGGCAATGATTTTCAGGGGGTTTATAATATTTTTGACCAAAGCCTATACTTATTTACCCCGAGTAAACAAACCCTTGAAAATGGGATTGAAATTAAGGATGTGAACGACCCGTTGTTCGAGAACTACGTGGGATCCAAAGCAGCCGTTACATTGCGTGAGGAAGTGGAGTTACTGAACGGTGTTTATCCCGAGTTTGAGCATCCATCATATCTGGAAGGTCATTTGGCCCCCGTATTCTTTGGAAGTGCACTCAATAATTTTGGCGTACGTGAATTATTGCATTGTTTTCTTAAAATAGCACCGTCGCCCCGGGAATCGAAAACCGAAGACCGGGTCGTGAAGCCTGAAGAGGAGAAATTTTCCGGATTCGTGTTCAAGATACATGCCAATATGGACCCGAACCACCGTAACCGACTGGCGTTTGTTAAGATCTGTTCGGGAAAATTTGAGAGGAACAAAAACTATCACCATGTACAATTGGGGCGTGAACTTAAATTTTCAAGTCCTACAGCATTCATGGCCGATAAAAAATCGATCATCGACGAAGCTTATCCCGGCGATATTGTAGGTATTCCCGATACCGGGAATTTCAAAATCGGAGATAGCCTGACCGAAGGTGAAAAGCTAAATTTCAAAGGGTTACCCAGTTTTTCGCCCGAACTCTTCCAATACATCGAAAATGCCGATCCTTTGAAATCCAAACAACTGGCCAAAGGTATCGACCAGTTAATGGACGAGGGAGTTGCACAACTATTTGTCAATCAGTTCAACGGCCGGAAAATTATTGGGACGGTCGGGGCGCTCCAGTTCGAGGTGATCCAGTACCGTTTGCTGCACGAATATGGGGCTTCGTGCCGTTGGGAAGGGATACAGCTTTATAAAGCTTGTTGGATCGAATCTGACGATGCACCCGAGCTGACCGATTTTAAGAAACGAAAAAGCCAATACATGGCCAAAGACAAACACGGGCGCGACGTGTTTCTGGCCGATTCATCATACATGTTGCAGATGGCGCAGGAACAGTTTAAAAACATTAAATTCCACTTTACATCGGAGTTTTAGTCTTTTAAATATTCTTAGTTTAGTTTAAATTTGGGTAATATCGATTATTCCAAACATTTATGAAAGATCGTTACTCTCCTTCTCTGGTTGAAGGATTACGGCATACAAAAACAATGACGGTGAACGAATCCGACCTTGACACATACTGGGGAATCGGGCACCGAAACGTGTTGGCCATCCCTACGCTGATCTCATTTATCGAACAAACCGTGGCCGAGTTGTTAAATCCATACCTGAACCATGGCTACGAAAGTATTGTGGTTGAATTGAACATGAAACATGAACGTCAGGCTGTCTTGGGCGAAAGTATCCATTGCAACATTCATTTGAAGTTCATTGACGAAAGTAGTTTGTTCTTCGATGTATCAGTAATCGATGAAGACCATGAAGAGCTTACCCATGGTGCGATTGAGCGAATGATCGTTTCCCAAAACAACTGATGTACAAATGACAGAAGATCATGTATATTCATTAATCCTGATACCTTTATTTATTTTCTTTGCCCGTGTGTCGGATGTGACCATCGGCACCATGCGAATCGTATTTGTTTCGAAAGGGTTTAAATATTTAGCACCGGTATTGGGATTCTTCGAGGTCTTCATATGGCTTTTGGCCATGAGCAAAATTATGCAAAACCTGGATGTATGGTTTTACTATGTAGCGTACGCGGGAGGATTTGCCACAGGCAATTATGTGGGATTGTTGCTCGAAGAGCATCTTGCATTAGGATACATAAACCTAAGAATCATTACGCAAAAAGATGGACTGGATTTGATAAAGCACCTATCGGACGAGGGATTTGGAGTCACCCAAATTGAAGCTAGTGGCAGTAGGGGAACTGTCCACGTCATTTATTGCGTTATCAAGCGTACATCATACAAAGAAGTGGTCGATATCATATCCCAACATAATCCCAATGCATTTTACACCATCGAGGATATCCGATTTATCAATAAGGGCGTCCATCCTAATAAATCACAGTTAAGGCCCAGGATATCGTCCCCGTTTGCGCGCTGGCGGATTGGAAAATAATTATACTTAAAATTCAATTAACCGCAAGGGTTTGTTATTGTGCAGAAAGGCTTTGATAATCAGTCGGGCATCCCGGTCGTTCTCCTGTTGTTTTATATAGTCCTTAAACTCAGAAGGGTTGGAAATTGATTCTTCGATTGGTAAATAACCGTACCCCAAGTACCGGCCATCTTCAACCACTACCAATGACACTTCATCATCTGTTCGACCTTTATCGATAACAATCAAATTTTTGTATCCAAAATCGGTTTTAGCAATGAATGTCCTTACACGCTCGTTGTATGTATCCGGTTCTTCTGCTCCCACGCAGGCTCCTAAACACTGTTTTAACTGGTAATTGAAACAGCCGTGGGTTCCGTCGTATAACCCACACAGTTTTTGGCAAAGAGAAAATTCATCGATCCATTTAAAGAGGTTCCGCCGGGCATCATCCGTGTTTTGAAAAGATGCAATGGGCTGGGCTACCCCATCATTGGGCTTTAACAGCAGCCGGATATATCCTTTTCTATCCGTGTAATCATATACTCCGATCGTATTTCTTCGGCGTTTCAGCACCTTATTGTACTTAGGCTGTATGGATTTTATATCTTCAGCTTCTTTCAATAACGCCAACAATTCGCTACCGGTAAGGGTATAATCCACATCATGTATTTCGTTAGACATTGATTGTTTTGCAGATGATTTGCTGCCAAAAAGATGCTCAATGATCCTTGCCCTTATACGTTTGCTTTTCCCTACATAAACAATTTCGTTTTTTACGTTTTTCAAATAGTAAACACCCGGAAGATTTGGGATTGCATTGATGAAATCTTTATTGATGTGATTGGGATAACGTGTAAAATCAATCCTTTTGTAAGGATCGTCGGGCAATATCACTCCACCGTTCATTTCCAGGAGCCGTAAGAAAAGCTCTACTGTGGCCAAGGCATCACCGCCGGCCCTATGCCTTTCATTGAGTACAATTCCGATATCGTTGCATAAGTTTCCAAGGCTGTATGAACGATGGCCTGGGATCAGCGACCGAGAAAGTTTTACCGTACACAATTGCGGCAGGTCAAAACTGTAACCCAACGAATCGAATTCGGCCTTGACGATGTTGAAATCGAACGAGACGTTGTGTGCCACAAATATACTGTCCCTGGTAATTTCAATTACCCGCCTGGCCACTTCAAAAAAACGAGGGGCGTGTTCCACCATCTCGTTACTGATGCCCGTTAACCTGGTAATATAATCAGGGATGTACCGTTCAGGATTTATGAGCGTTACAAATTTATCTGCAATCTTACCATTATGAACCCGATAGATTGCTATCTCCGTAATTTTTGATTTATCGGGAGGCCCTCCCGTGGTCTCCACATCGATGATGGAATACATGCTATCGCTCAACGTCATTGAAAATATGAAACCCAAAGATAGCTCTAAGCTTGTTTTAATGCCAAAAATGGAGTAATTTTGGGTCAGGATGCAATTAAGATTTACCGCATCGGATTATTTGATTGTTAAACTCAACATTATACACATACTGAGTGACGCTATGGGTTTAAAGGGCGGGCCTCACCTTCGGGTTATCAATTGTGATACGGAGGATTACCGATAAGCTTATGCACTCAAATCCTGTAAGCAGGAGTTTAAATAATCCAACCGGTGCGGTATCCTATAAAGAAGGCCCTGTAAAAGAGGGCCTTTTTCTTTATAAGTCTTTAACAAGCATGTTGAGGTCGGTGCATTTCTCGGAATATGACATTGACATCAGCTTTTCCTTTATTTTATTGAGGCTTCCGTTTCTTTCCGAAAGAAAATCGGTTGTTCCCTGCATCTCTACTTTTTGGATAATCAATCCCAACGTAAGCCTGTGTATATCGATGGCTGGCTGAAAGCCCAATTCCCCCCCTTTTCTGTCCAGCAGCACTTCTGTAATCACTTTGGATTTGAGTAATTTACGCAAACTTTCCTTTACCAGTCTAATGGGAAGTTTTAAACCAAATGCAATTTCTGCGGTGGTGGGTGCAGGCTCTTCGTGATCGAACTTTTTCACGATGAAATGTGCAATGTATACGATAATTTGTTTCCGATAAAAATCACTGACTTTATCCGAGTCATGCTCATATTCATAGTTCTGTACGTTTTGGGCCGCATAAGCTAATTCGGCACCGAAAAGCACGACCATCCATGAAGTATTCAACCAAAAGAGAAATAAGGGAAACGCGGCAAAACTACCGTAAATGGCATTATAGCTCGACATGCCGACCTGAAAGTTTATATAGTAGTACTGCAAAAGCTGAAAAACAGTTCCCGACAAAACTCCTCCGATCAGCGCAGAGCTGAACTTCACTTTTGTATTTGGCATAATGTAGAGCACCATGGTAAACACAAACCAAATCAAGAAATAAGGGATGACAAAACCGAAAACCGGTCCTGCCAAACCTCCCATAAACGACTCGGCAAACTCGCGTTGCACGAACACGATCATGCTACTCGAAGAAATCAGGAAAAGCAGGGCAATGATCATGAGCGACAAATAATCGCTGAATTTCCGGATAACGCTACGTGGTTTGTTTATCTCCCAGATATCGTTGAATGAAGCTTCTATGCTGCCCAAAACCTTCATTAACGACCACAAAAGGAGCGCAAAGCCAACCCCTGCAATCATCCCTCCTTTTGTAGAATTGAGGTAACTACGGGCAAAGCCCATGATCCATTCCACAATTTCCTGATGTCCGGCCAATTGCTTTTGTAATTCCTGTTCCAGCATGCCGTCGAAACCAAAACCTTTGGCAATACCAAAAGCCATCGCCACGATAGGAACTATCGAAATCAGCGAATAGTAGGTCAACCCAGAAGCCTTACGGACACAATCCTGCCCTAAAAAACCACGTATGGCCAGTGCGACAATCCGAAATACCTGAATCAGAAAAAACTGGTGCTTCTTTGTATCGGAGGAAGTGATGCGCCAAATCTCTTCGGTGAAAAAAAGTTTTAGTTTGGCGAAATATTGTTTCATAAAGCGGGTTTTAAAGAAATAGCAAGCCTGTAAGCCGGGTTCTGTACCAATTACATGATAATTGGCGTCTATCATTTATCTACGATCCAGGTCACCCCGGATCTCTAGCAACCTACCCCTCCCGACGGTAAACCACAAAGCGGGCAGCTTCGCTCCTTACGGAATCGGGATGTACATGGTCTTGCAACCTTTAAGTTGTACAGCTGGTTACGTTACCGTAGCCACTGGTAAGCTCTTACCCCACCTTTTCACCCTTACCTTGCATGCAAGGCGGTTTTTTTCTGTTACATTAACTATACCCTCACGGATATCTTCCCGTTAGGAAGTAAAGTGCCCTGTGTTGCCCGGACTTTCCTCTCCTTTTGACAAAAAGCAGCGATAGACCGGCTTGCTATATATTTTTATTCGATTTGATAGGGAAGATATGCATCCAATTCGACAATATAAGCGTCTTTGTACCCAAGCCCTTTAAGCTTGGCCAACTCGTTCTCCACCACCGACCCCGGATGCTTACCGACACAGTACCTATAAATTTTATCTTTCATGTAAAACTCCATTACCCCGTCTACATTTTCAAAATAGCTCAGATACACAGGAAAACGAAAAGCACTCAATTGGATCGTATAGGTTTTTGCGGGATCGATTTCAAGTTTTTTTGCCGCAAACCCGGATGCTTGTGCACCTAATTTACGGGTATTTACCACAAATGCATCATTGTATCCCAGGGAACGGATCTTTTCCAAATCGATATTCGCATCGGCAAATGTGGCATATTGTCCAACCACATACCTCACATAACCATCGGCACACGCAAATTCACGTGCAAGATCAATGTTCTTAAAAAATTCGGGTTCTTGCGGTGGCAAGGTCAGTGCCAGGATTTGTATGGCATAATATGGTGATGTAGGCGCATCTGCTGTAATTATCTTTTTCTCGGTCCTTAATTTCGATAATTTATCCTGGGCCGAAGAATTAATTGACAAAAGTATGCCAAACACTACAAACGCAATGCTTGAATATTTCATGGTGTAGTTTTTTGGTCTGATTCAGCGTTTATTTTCAATCCGGATTACTTGTTCAGTCTTTTCCAAACAACAACTTCAACTCTACGGTTTTGTAAATGTTCTTGCTCGGTGCAATATTTGCCACGTTTACATTTATTGATCAAATATCGTTCGGCATAACCGCGGGGTATCATGTTCTCGTCGGGAACACCTTTTGTTTTCAGGTACATTTCTGCTTTTTCGGCCACCTGTTGCGATACGGTCAGGTTGATGTACCGGTTGCCACGTGCGTCGGTATGACCGTTAAGTTTGATGACAATGCTTGGGTTACTTAACAAATATGCAGCCAATCGGTCAAGTATTTTGTAACCTTCGGCCGTGATCTCATTACCTACGTAAGGAATAACCATGCCGCCAATATCGTCGAGCACCGCATCGTTGAAAATTGGCGTGAGGGCAATGCCGCTCTTCTTCAGGTCTTCAAATTCCTGAATGTTCAATACCATTTTCTTCGGCTTGAATTCGTCCCCTTTAAATACTTCCAACTCGAATTCCAGATCTTCTTTCCTGTATTCATCGGGAATAGAAATGCTGAATCTTCCGTTGTCGTCCGATACGGCCTGGCCGATAACCTTCCCGGTAACGGTTTCTTTAAGCACAACTGTTGCTCCCCCAATGGATGTACCGTTGAACGTACTCGTCAACAGGGAGCTAAGCTGGTTCGGCAATCCGACAATTTGTGGTTCAGGTCCCGGCTTGGTTTCGACAACCGGCTGTTTTTCCGAATCGGCCGTCCTCAACATTTCCAAGCCAGCAACTACCCGTTCTTCATCGGCTGCCTTTGTATCTTTTTCAACAGTTCTCGGCCGTACATAGAATATCACGTCTGATTCGTTGCTGCCAAAGTTGTTTGTCGACAAAAAGCCCCTGGTTTTATCATTTGGATCTATGACATAACAAAAATCGTCGTAATTGGAATTATACGGCTTTAACATGTTCTTTACGTTTGTCCATTTGCCGTTGATAAACTCAGACGAAAACAGATCTAATCCCCCGAAACCATAGTGGCCATCGGAAGAAAAATAGAGTACATTGTTCTTGCTGATAACCGGAAATACTTCGTCGCCAAATGTATTCACATCGGGACCAAGGTTCTTTACTTCGCCAAATGTATTGTTCCTTTTTATCTCAGCTACAAATATGTCTTTTCCTCCGTAACTATCGGCCTTTTTGTTCGACACAAAGTAGAGATATTTATCATCAGGCGAAACTGCCGGCATGGCGCAGTCGTAATCGTTGCTGTTGATGGGCAGCTCCATTGGTTTTCCCCATTGTTTGCCATCAAATTGCACCGAAAATATTTTCATGACGTTACGTCCCCCCTTTGCTAAAACACTCCTTGTCAGGTACATCGTATTGTAATCGGACGTAAATGAAATGGCGCCTACGTGAAAATCGAAAACCAGATTTTCTGAAAACAAACGTTTTCCCGGCTTCAGTTCCCCGTTTTCATCAATGTCGGAGATATACAGGTTAAGGAAGCTTAGCCCTTGTTTGTCCAGGTTCTTTCCTGATTTGCTTTCCAATGCCGAAGAATAAACGAGTCCGTTCTTGTAATATTGCACGCCGAAGGATTGACCATAGGTTTCAAGAGTCGACGGGTTTACAACCACGCCGGGCATATAGATTTCGTTTTCCATGGCCCATTGGCATCCCTTGATCAGTTCATTGACCACGATCGGGTTTGCACCATGTTTTAACGATTTCTGATAATATTCGATGGCCCCCCCCTCTTCGCTGTAGAAACCGAACCGATGAAGGGTCCGTGCATACAAAAACACATCATCGCCTGTCAATTCCTTGGTTTCGTTGATTTCGGTATACAGGTTGAATGCTTTTTCAACTTTATTTAGTTCATAATAACAACGTGCCAATTTCTTTTTTGCCTCCAAATCCAATTTTAGTCCTGTCTTCTGGGCCAGTTCGTATATTTCCATGGCTTTGAAGTACTCTCCTTTCGTGAGGAAATTATTGGCCTTTTTAAGATCGGCTTTTTGCGCCCACGTGAATGTTGAGATGAGCATAAACGATATTAAAAAGTATAGTTTGGAGGGTTTCATCTGTCTAAAATTTTGTAATTAACTGGTCAAATGGAACATCCATACCCTCAGTTATATTATCCCTGACTGTCGCAGGTGATCGATGGCATGGACATTTCATCGTATCGATATTTGGTTATTTTACCCTAAATGGAAACTTTTCTTTACGGAATTGTTAAAAATAACGAATAGATCTCATTCCAGGACGTTTATTGAAGGTAAAATCAAATTGTAAGCTTAGTTCGTGCGACCCAAATTTCCCATAATTATTGATTGACGAAAACGGATAATCGAAAGAATAACGCACCGTGAATTGGCGGTTAATGATATATTCCGTCAGGAACGCCATTTCACTGGTTGTGCGGTATGACAGGCCCAGCCACAATTTTTGCATTAACAGGACACTCCCGCTCACATCGAATTGCAAAGGAGCACCATAAACGATCCGTGACAATAAAGTCGGTTTAACCACCACGTCGCCCCATTCGAATGCATACCCCCCATAGAGGTACATATGGGTGTTTTTAAAATCCAGCTTGTTTTTTATATCATCCTGATCAACGCTGTATTTGTTATGGAAAAACTTTGGAATGGAAAATCCTCCAAAATATTGCTCGGAATAATAGTAAGCACCAAAACCTACATTCATGTTTATTTTACTATACTTTGTGTATTGAAGGGCCGGATCGTCATAATCGGTCATGACGGCTTTTGTTCCGTCCAACACGAACGAACTGACGCCAAGCTGTAAGCCCAATGACATAAAATCGCCTTTTCTATTAAGCCGGAATTTATAAGATGCAGCTCCAAACAGATCAAACGTGTTGGTCATCCCGATCTTGTCGTTCATCAACGATACACCAACACCCAAATTGGTATCTTCAATGGCTCCGTGCACGTTCAATGCTTCGTTCATCGGAGCTCCCTCAAAACCAACCCACTGGCTACGATGTAACATTAAGCCGCTGATGACATCGCGGGTACCGTTGTAGGCCGGGTTCAACAGCCCCTGGTTTGCTATGTAATGGTTGTATTGTGTTAAGTTTTGGGCCTTAAGGCCCAAAACCGCCACTGTAAATACAACCGTTGCGACAAATATTTTCATAGTGCTGAGTTTTCTGTTACCAAATCCACATTCAGTTCTGACGGAAAAACTAAATCAAAATTATCGCCGTAATTCCACATAGCCGTGATAGTCTTTATTGACGGTCTTGCCATCGCTCAGGTTGAACGTGATTTTGAAAATATAGAAATAGGTACCGTTTGGTAATTCCTTTCCGATTGACACCATTGATCCTTTGGTCGTACCGTCCCAATCGTTTTGATAACGATCTCCTTTCGATTTATAGACCAACGTCCCCCAACGGTTGAACACTTCGAGGCTTGATTTGACACTTGGATCGGTTACATTTACAAGTTTGTCCTCAATCATACCCGTAATCATAAATCTGTCGTTATACCCATCGCCATTAGGAGTAAAGGCATTGGGAATAAGCAATGTCCCATCCTCTACGTCGTGGTTGCCCACCATGATATGGACTGTACCGACATCATACCGTTCAGGTAAATCATTGTTATATATCCTATACCTTACCGAATCCCGTCCATAGAAACCTGGTATTTTGGTATAAGTAAGCAACCCTGTTTTTTCGTTGATCGTTGCTTCCCCGATTGTGGTATAAGTGGACCCGTTCTCTGTTGTCCAGGTAAAACCATTATCCTTGTCTTCGAGCACAAACCGGAGGTTTCCTTCATCGAATACCTTCCTGATAAGTATATGTATCAATATTGGGATTCCAGATATCTTGGTTTGATAGAGCTACGTTGACGGTATCCGATACCTGGTTGTCTCCCAATGCCATGTAATCGTCGACGGCTATTATGGGGATACAACTACCTGATTCATCAATGCTGACTACTGCCTCACCAATCATTTCCATTACGCACCCACCAGTCATAAACCGGGCACGTACTCGGTATATACCCTCTTTTATCGGATTGTCGAAACTAATGGCATTGCCCACTTCGTTGTCTTTGGGAATATAATAATCGATCCGAACGTTACTTTCGTCCAGCAGCTCGTACAACACATCAGCTTCACTACCGGTCAGACCAATTGTCACACCGGCTTCACCTTCACAATACGTTCCGGTTTCAGGGGTTACACCAAATACGGCAGGGGCATCTTTGGTTTCCACAAAGTATACATTTGATTTTACGCCACAATTTATGTTCGTAAGGTATGCCAAAACGTACAGACTTTGCGTTTGCCCCGAAGTGCCCGTGTATTCCCATTTCACCTCCCCGTCGTCAACGGTGTCAGTGCCCTTGGATTCGTCGTTCACCCATAGCTCATACGTCACGCCTGACTCGGCATTGGTCACAGAAATGCTGTTGGATACCTGGCATTCATCGGACGAAACAGAGAGTTCCGGTACCGACGGCGATAGTTCCATCGTAATCGTTACCGTGTTGTCTGCCCAGACAATGCAAGCATCTCCGCCCCATGACGCATTAATCCGATACGTACCTTCCTGTAATTTGACAAGTAAGGCATTTGTGGTATTCGTTGAACCGATGATCGTTTCGACAGAGCCTGGCGTTGTCGATATGTTTTCGATCGAATACGTCACACCAGCCTCCATCTGTGAAAGATACACATCAACGCCACCTTGGGCACTGCAATATTGGGCGGTGATGGGATCGACACTGAAAGGGGCAGGCGCATTTTTTTGTTCCACCGTTACCTGACCTTCCATGCTCGATGTACAGCCTTGGCTTGAAGTGGCGTACACGGTGTACAATCCGTTGCCGTAACCGCTGGATGCAAGTACGTTGGCAAAGGTAATCGCTCCTCCCCCGTAGAGTCCATCCTCATTGCCGGCAAATTTCAAACCGTCGGCAGCATGGTACAGCAATGTATAAGTAACTTCCCATTCGCTGTTTTCCAGCCCGATCTGTACATCGCTGATCGTTCCGCAATAAAAGCCCGAACCGGTCATACGGAACGAAGTGGGCAACGGGTTGTATTGAATGGTCACACGGTTCAACATTTCGTTGGGACATGTCGGTGCAGTTGCATTCTGGCCAATCACATAATATTCTCCTTCATCGTACACCTTGGCAAAAGCCAACGAAGAACCATCTCCTGTTTGGGAACCTTTAAGCACGCCGTTCGAACTATACAATGTGTACATCACACCAGCTTCACTATCATCAAGCGTGATTGTCACACCATTGTCGCCCAAACAGATGCTTGATGGTATTGTCAGTGGTTGTTTTTTGATTGCTCCCACAATGGCAACCGGAACGTCAGGTGTAAGAATTGCCTGACACCCTGCCGCATTTTGTGCAACCACATAATAGGTTCCACCGTTGTCCACAATGTCATCAAATGGGATATCGTTTCCATTGCCACTGATGACATAACCCGGAAGCGGTTGCCCTGTCGTGGCACTATACACAAAATAAGTGATACCCGTTTGCGTTGCGTGTACGGTGATAATGGTCCCGTTTTCACAATCTGTCCCATCGATCCAACTAATAAGCCGATCTTCGGGAAGTTCGGCTTCCGTCACAACAATTCCACCGGCATCGTCCATCATAGAGGGACATGATACATCGGTATGTTGGCGCACTGCCAATATTTTATAAAGCCCTTCGGCCGATACAGTGAAATCGATACGGCTACCGGTTCCGTTTTGCTCTGTCCCGGCCACCGGTACCCCGTCTTTAACAAGCTGGTAAACGGTTCCTGTTTGGGAATCGGGAATGTATAGCACTGTCGAAGAGCCGGTACAATACGTGCTGCTTTCGGCAATGAAATGGTATGTTTCGGGCAAATCTTCTTTTACCAATGCAATTGTATTGGCCATGTAGTTGATACAGCCGATACCCGTACCCTCCGCGACAACCGAATAAGTGCCGGTTGTATTGTATTTTCCAGAGAACACCAAGTTGTCCGATGGATCTATAAGGTTGGAAACTACTGTTTCCAATAATTCAGTTCCATTTCGGAAAAGATTGTAAGTGACTCCGTTTTCCTGGCCATCTAACCAAATGGAAATACCCACGGCATCATCGGCGCAGAAATGTCCGTTGTTATCGGCTGATAGTGTTTGGGCTATGGGAAGTTCAATTTTTTCCACAATCACCGTTCCATCCATTGCTAAATAACAACCTGAATAATCGACCAAAGCCCAGTAATATCCCTCATTGGTAAACATGCCGAAATCGATGGAACTACCGATTCCGGTTACTGAATTCACAAGGACATCGGCACTGCTTGCATCCGGTTTATAAAACAATTGGTATGTGCTGCCAGCCGTCGAATTTTCAAGATAAATGCGTACCCCGGCTTCGTCGGCACAGTACTGGCCATTTGTCCTGTCCGACAACAAATTGTAAGGTTGTCCAAGTGCCGATAAATCCAACGTGAAAGTTCCATTCATTGGGACAGAACACCCTGTGACGACCATTAATTGGGCAGTTACGGAGTATGTACCACCGATATTGACCGGGCTAAATGCAATGCTTCCACCTGCACCTGTGATAGGTGGTTGTACAGGAACACCGTTTCTCCACAAAGTATATAGTACATCTGCTTCACTCCCATCCAACGACAACGTGTAACTTTGGCACGTTGTTTCGGTGCCCGTAGGAGAAAGATTGAATACGGCAGGCAACGCATATTCGGTCACTGTCACTCTATTGGCCATTTCCAGTGTAGCGGCAGGCAACGAAGAATAATACGCTACGGCATAATAAGTTTCAACACCAACAGCAAGGTTTTTTACGTTGTTCCAAACTGCCCATGAACCTATTATCGTACCGGTTCCCAATGAATAGTTATCGCTTTCGCGGAATAGCTCATAAGTAACCCCGCTTTGAATGCCCCTCACCGATATCATTGTTCCGGATGATGTAGTACAATATCCGGTTGGATCGGCTACCAGCTGAAGCTGCAGTAATTCATCCAACACAGTTATAGTTAGCGAAGCCGTGCCCACACAGCCATTGGCATCGTACACATTGACCGAAACCACATCGCCGTTAACCAATGTATTGGTCGAGAATGTTTCCAGTCCTTGACGTACCCTTACTTCTGTCCCATTGATGAAGAATTGGTATTCGATGCCGCCGCTGGCCATAAATTCCACATTCGTTCCATCGACAATGGTTGTTCCTGCATTGGAACTTAATGTTGCGAAAGGCAACGAATGGTAAGCAACGGTATAAGTACCGGCCATAGGAACCACACAGGTCGGATCAACAGGATTATAAGCTCTCACCGTATATGTCCCCTCTGTTGTGGCCGCGGTGACGAATGCAAATGCACTGCCATTTCCGGTGAATGTCTCCACATCGGTACCGTCAACGCTCAATATGTACAACACACCGGTTTCAGAACCCGACATGCTAAATGTATAACCCGATAAGTCGCCCGCACATAAATTTCCAGCAGGCGATTTTGTGACATTGAAAACCTGTACGACTCCGGGGATAGCCACAATGGGGTCATCGGGCGTAAGATCAACGGAACAGCTACCTGGGCTGGCAATGGCTTTCACACTGTAAGTTCCGTTTGCATCCACCACAGGGGCAAAGCTTACATCGGAACCACTCCCGGTCACAATGCTGCCTGTCGCCGCTGAATTTCGATACAATTCATACTGAATGCCATTTTGGCTACTTACCACAGTGAATACGGCACCATTATCGCAAGCCGTACCTGTTCCGGGCTCCTTGCGCACAACGCGCGTTTCGGGCAATAAGGTTTCAGACACCACAATGGTTGAAGCCAGTATGGTTTCACAATCGGTCGTGGCGTTATGGCGAAGGGCCTTTAAACCATAAACTCCGGCCTGCGACACGGTAAAGGTGCGCAATCCGTCATTTCCGCTAACCACATCGCCTGTTTCTGTACCGTCCAGCAACAAATAATAATCGGTGCCACTTCGTGAATTGGTAATCTGCAATTCCAAATCGCCGTTTTCACAGAAAACGTTGCCCGGTACGGCCGAGATAAAGTTTACTTCTTCCGCCAAAGGATCGGCAGTTAAAGTAACTGTATTGTTCATTGAAGTGTGGCAATTCAGGGTAGAAACATAAGCCTCTACATAATAAGAGCCGGTAACATTATATGTTCCAAACGACAATGCTCCACTGCCGGTGCCTGTAAAAGAAGAAAGCAAGCTTCCATCGCGATAGAGTTCGTAAGTTACTCCGTTTTGCTGACCGGATAGCGATATTTCCACGCCTGTCGACCCCATACAGTAATGTCCGCCATTGGCCACCAACAAATTGTATTTTACTGGCAAATCAATTTGGGTCACCGTTACTGTTCCCAACATGTTGAGGCTGCAACCATCTTGTAAAACTTCGGCAGTGTATGTTCCGTTATCGGTAAAATAACCAAAATTCATGGCATTGCCATTTCCCGTCACAGTTGCCACGGTACTGCCGTTATGCTTTAATATATAGTTAATTCCATTTTCAGTTCCATCCAAATAGATACGTACGCCGGTACCTCCTTCACAGAACAGACCATCGGCCCTGGACGATAGCAAATTATACTGCGTTCCCAAATGCGTTAAATCAATGGTGAACGAACCATCCATCACTTCCGAACAAGCATCGACGCCGACCAGTTCGGCCACAACAGTATAAACACCACCGGTAGTGGTGGAACCAAAGCTGAGCTCACCTCCTGTACTAATAAAAGAACCACCCCAAGGAGAGTTGTCTTTATAAAGCGTATAACGAACGCCACTAGTACTGGTAAGCAATTTTATTTCATAGCCGACCCCGCTGTTACAATCCGTCACAATACCGGTCGGAGCCATTGTATGTTTAACCGGTTTTGCATATTCGGTCACATTCACCCGGTTGGACATTTCAATTTTTACACTGGGGACGGAAGAATGATATGCAATTACATAATATTCCTCTGTACCGATACCTCCATTGTTAATGTTGTTCCAGGCTATGGCTTCGCCGGCCACAGATGTCACGGTGCCGATTAATACATCGGTCGCACCGTTTTCACGGTACAATTCATAAACAACCCCTGCCTGAGTCGTCGTAATGGAAATTGTGCTTCCCGTGGCCGAACTGGTACAATATCCTTCCGGAGAAGCAACCACCGCTTGGGGTACCACGGTATCAAACACGCTCATTGTTACCGTGGCCGTATTTTCACAACCATTCAAATCACGAATCACCACCGATACCTGATCATTATCGGCCAGTGTACTGGAAGTAAACGTGTTGTCTGTACTGAAGGCTTTAACAACCGTCCCATTCACCGACCATTGGTAAACGGCACCGGTCAGAACAGTGGCTGTAAACGTCACCGGCGTATTTTCAATAATAGACAAGCCGGGAGACGCAGAGATCGAAACCGATGGCAAATCATTGACAGTAACAGTTAAGGATGTCGATTGGGTATTGCAATCCGTTGATGAGATATATGCCACAACATGAACAACATCGCCATTTACCAGTGAAGATGAAGTAAATACAGAACTTGCCTGCCGCACTTGTGCAACAGCTCCGTTTACATAAAATTCAAACTCATCTCCAATATCGCTCGATGCCGTAAATACAATGGGACTTCCTGCACATACCTCATTGCCTGCTTTATCGCTCACAACTGATGCTGTCGGCACCGGGTTAACCGTCATGATAATCGCATTACTTGCTGTACTTGTACAACCATAAATGTTTTCAGCGATGACCGTAAATATCTGACCATTCGTAATCGAACCAGATGTGTATGTATTCAAAGCTGACGGGCCTTGTACCACATTTGTACCTTCATAAAAAGTATAAATACTTCCCCCCATGGCGGTAAATGTCACCGATTCACTTGCACAGATTTCAGAGCTGCTGACACTCAATGTGGCAACGGGTTTGCTGATGGTGATGCTTATACTTGCAGAATCGGAACAACCGGCCGCATTAAAGCCAACAACTTCAACAACAAAATCATCGGAAGCAAAATGGGTAAATATTGGGTTTGCGGTTAAGCTTCCGGTTGCGCTTCCATTCACATAAAACTGGTATTGGGCAGCTCCCGAAGCTGTAAAAGTAACGGTTTCGTTGATGCAGGCCACGCCGGATGCCTTATCGGAAACCAGGTTGACCGATGGGATTGCATCGACTTGTATCGAAAGCGATGGCGTGCTACTTGCCGAACATCCGCCGCTGTTGGTTGCCGTGACATATGCCGTATGCGCGCCGACAGACAAAGTATTGGTTGAGTATACATTGCTACTCCCATTATTGATACTGGTTCCATCTATATTAAAAATATAATTGGAAAATCCGGTCGGATTTGCAGTCAATACCAGAGTTTCGTTCTCACACAATTGGCTGTCTGATGTAGATAACGTAATTGAAGGTAACGCAATTACCTCAAATGAAGATGCTGTTTGTATAGCCGAGCATCCGGTTGTTAAATCGGTTACGGTGACCCTTAATTCATACTGCCCCGCAGCAAGCCCATTGCTTGTAACATAAAAGTTGCTTGCTCCATTTTGGACAGAAGCCCAAGCTCCTGAAGGTAACAAACGTTGTTCAAACTGATAGTTATAGCTGCCCGAACCAGCAGTAGCTGTTGCCTGATACGTAATGGTCTCTCCTATACACACTTTGGTATTAGTAGGGCTTGCAGGAGGATTAACGGATAAACTAACTGACAAGTCACTCACCGTCACCGTGCGGACGGCGGGTATCGTCGCGGTACAACCGTTGGAATTGGTATAGTTAACCGTCACGTTCTGGGTACCGGAGGTGCCCCAGGTGATTTGCACGCTGTTGGTCCCGCTGCCGGAGGTCACGCTGCCACCGGTCACCGTCCACGTGTAGCCGCTCATCCCGCCCTCGGTCGCGTACGTGCCGCTGGTGCCGACGCACGCGGCGGTGGGGCCGCTGATGGTCGGTACGGGCAACGGGTTAACCGTTACCGTACGGGTGGCGGGGGCCGTCGCGGTACAGCCGTTGGAATTGGTATAGTTAACCGTCACGCTCTGGGTGCCGGAGGTACTCCAGGTGATTTGTACGCTGTTGGTCCCGCTGCCGGAGGTCACGCTGCCACCGGTCACCGTCCATGTGTAGCCGCTCATCCCGCCCTCGGTCGTGTACGTGCCGATGGTGCCGACGCATGCGGTAGTGGGGCCGCTGATGGTCGGTACGGGCAACGGGTTAACCGTTACCGTACGGGCGGTGGCCGTGGCGGCGGTACAGCTGTTGCTATTTACATAATTAACCGTCACTGTTTGCGTTCCCGAGGTGCCCCACGACACTTGGATGGTGTTGGTCGCTCCTCCGGTGGTTATGGTGCCGCCGGTCACCGTCCATGTGTAGCCGCTCATCCCGCCCTCGGTCGTGTACGTACCGCTGGTGCCGACGCATGCGGTAGTGGGGCCGCTGATGGTCGGTACGGGCAACGGGTTAACCGTTACCGTACGGGTGGCGGGGGCCGTCGCGGTACAGCCGTTGGAATTGGTATAGTTAACCGTCACGTTCTGGGTGCCGGAGGTGCCCCAGGTGATTTGCACGCTGTTGGTCCCGCTGCCGGAGGTCACGCTGCCACCGGTCACCGTCCACGTGTAGCCGCTCATCCCGCCCTCGGTCGCGTACGTGCCGCTGGTGCCGACGCACGCGGCGGTGGGGCCGCTGATGGTCGGTACGGGCAACGGGTTAACCGTTACCGTACGGGTGGCGGGGGCCGTCGCGGTACAGCCGTTGGAATTGGTATAGTTAACCGTCACGTTCTGGGTGCCGGAGGTACTCCAGGTGATTTGTACGCTGTTGGTCCCGCTGCCGGAGGTCACGCTGCCACCGGTCACCGTCCATGTGTAGCCGCTCATCCCGCCCTCGGTCGTGTACGTGCCGCTGGTGCCGACGCACGCGGTAGTGGGGCCGCTGATGGTCGGTACGGGCAACGGGTTAACCGTCACCGAATGACTTGTTGGCGATAAAGGAGAGCAGCCATTTGCATTGACATAAGTTACTGTAATCGTTTTACTACCGGTTGTACTCCAATCAACTGTAATGCTGCTTGTACCTTGCCCTGAGGCAATAGTACCACCTGTTGAAACAGTCCACGTATATCCCGTCATACCACTTTCAGTGGCATAAGTCGTGGTCGCTCCTACACATGTACTCGTTAATCCGGTAATAGTTGGTGCAGGCAGTGAATTTACAGTAACGGATCTGCTTGTGGGTGAAGTAGGTGAGCAACCATTTGCATTGACGTAAGTTACCGTGACTGTTCTATTCCCACTGGTAGTCCAATTTATTGTAATGTTGTTGGTATTTTGCCCTGAAGTAATGGTACCTCCTGTCGAAACAGTCCACACGTATCCAGTCATTCCACTTTCTGTGGTATAAGTTTCAGAAGATCCCACGCATGTTGATGATACACCAGAAATAGTTGGTGTTGGCAACGGGCTCACCGTCACCGTGCGGACGGCGGGTATCGTCGCGGTACAACCGTTGGAATTGGTATAGTTAACCGTCACGTTCTGGGTACCGGAGGTGCCCCAGGTGATTTGCACGCTGTTGGTCCCGCTGCCGGAGGTCACGCTGCCACCGGTCACCGTCCACGTGTAGCCGCTCATCCCGCCCTCGGTCGCGTACGTGCCGCTGGTGCCGACGCACGCGGCGGTGGGGCCGCTGATGGTCGGTACGGGCAACGGGTTAACCGTTACCGTACGGGTGGCGGGGGCCGTCGCGGTACAGCCGTTGGAATTGGTATAGTTAACCGTCACGCTCTGGGTGCCGGAGGTACTCCAGGTGATTTGTACGCTGTTGGTCCCGCTGCCGGAGGTCACGCTGCCACCGGTCACCGTCCATGTGTAGCCGCTCATCCCGCCCTCGGTCGTGTACGTGCCGATGGTGCCGACGCATGCGGTAGTGGGGCCGCTGATGGTCGGTACGGGCAACGGGTTAACCGTTACCGTACGGGCGGTGGCCGTGGCGGCGGTACAGCTGTTGCTATTTACATAATTAACCGTCACTGTTTGCGTTCCCGAGGTGCCCCACGACACTTGGATGGTGTTGGTCGCTCCTCCGGTGGTTATGGTGCCGCCGGTCACCGTCCATGTGTAGCCGCTCATCCCGCCCTCGGTCGTGTACGTACCGCTGGTGCCGACGCATGCGGTAGTGGGGCCGCTGATGGTCGGTACGGGCAACGGGTTAACCGTTACCGTACGGGTGGCGGGGGCCGTCGCGGTACAGCCGTTGGAATTGGTATAGTTAACCGTCACGTTCTGGGTGCCGGAGGTGCCCCAGGTGATTTGCACGCTGTTGGTCCCGCTGCCGGAGGTCACGCTGCCACCGGTCACCGTCCACGTGTAGCCGCTCATCCCGCCCTCGGTCGCGTACGTGCCGCTGGTGCCGACGCACGCGGCGGTGGGGCCGCTGATGGTCGGTACGGGCAACGGGTTAACCGTTACCGTACGGGTGGCGGGGGCCGTCGCGGTACAGCCGTTGGAATTGGTATAGTTAACCGTCACGTTCTGGGTGCCGGAGGTACTCCAGGTGATTTGTACGCTGTTGGTCCCGCTGCCGGAGGTCACGCTGCCACCGATCACCGTCCATGTGTAGCCGCTCATCCCGCCCTCGGTCGTGTACGTGCCGCTGGTGCCGACGCACGCGGTAGTGGGGCCGCTGATGGTCGGTACGGGCAACGGGTTAACCGTCACCGTTACATCAATGGGCAAACTCTCACAACCTGTAGTTGTGTTCCGAGCATATACAGTGTATGTCGTCGTCGCAGTTGGAGTAACAGTAATGCTGGTTCCCGTGGCACCGGTATTCCAGTGGTAAGTATATCCTGCATCAGGCGAATTAATGGATAACGTAGCTGACTGACCCGCACAAATAGTTTTGTCATCGGCAGAGATGGATGGCAATGTGTTAACAACAAGATTGGTAGTGGCTGTTTGTTTGCAGCCGTTTGCATCTGTGACGGTGAGTGTATATGTGCCAGCCATTGCAGCCGTTACTGTACTTATGGCAGGGCTTTGTAATGTGGAAGTAAACGAATTTGGTCCTGACCATGTATAGGCAGTTAACCCATTTGCCCCCCCCGTCAATTGAAGCGATTCTCCTATGCACAACGGACCATTGTTCGAGGCAGTGGCAGAAGGAAGAGGATTTACCGTGACTACGGCTGCCCCATTCATTAATTGGTCGCAAGAAGTGCTTACGTTTCTTGCGTTAACGGTATATGTACCTGCCGATGAAACAGAAAAAGAAATGGGAGATCCGGTACCGTCCTGAAACGTAACATTTGTCCCATCTTGCAATAAATAATATCTGACTCCGCTTTCACTTCCGCTTAATGTCAACACCCCTGAACTTCCCGAACATATTTGGATATCACTTCCAAAAGTGAAAACGGCAGGAGAATTTAACACGGCACTTATATCCGATAGTGTCGTAATCGTTGTATTAGAAGAAGTACGTTGTGCAATTGTAAAGCGTAAAGTTGTTGCAAAATAAGTACTTGGAACTTTGGTGGGATCAAAATGGAATTCTTCAGATAAGCCGGAACCGGAGGAGGTTATCCAGTCTGGATGCTCCAGCCCATCAATTGTTGTCTCAACGGTCCACACAAAATGGGTAGTAGCAGAAAAGATCGTCCATGAGGATGGAGGATATAGTTCAACCAATGCATGATTACTACAATATGTCTCGCTCAAACAGTCAAGCGTACCAAATCCACCTGCAAGTTTAATAAATGTCTCTATGTCATTTTTTTGCAAAGACTGGTTCAATTGATTCAGAACTGATCGATCAATTACACTTTTTTCTTGAGCAGATATCCTCAATGAAGCATTGAAAAACGTTAAAATGAGCAACAGTAAAAATGTTACCTTATTCATATTTTAACTATTATGGTTCTGTACTGTATTCTAAATCCACTGTTTTAACCAGCAAAAATAAACTTATCAGCGATATAGTGGCTACTTTCTTAACTTTAAATTAGGTGAAAAAAAAGTTTTTACCTAAAAGATAATAGGCAATAGAGTTACCAATAGGCTCAATTTGCAAACAGCTTATATGTTTATACTTAAAAGACTCATATTTTGTTAGAATTTAATCGCTTTTCTTCTTTGTTGCAGGTTGGTTTACACCTAAACCTAATTTTTTAAGTATTGTAGGTGCATCTTCAAGGGCAATCCGCGCAATTTTAATGTAATCGCTTATCCAGCTTTGTACGTTAAGGGTCTGCTCATTTTTTTTCACGGTTAACATTTTAACATTCCCCGACATCTGTATTGCTTTTTCAGAAAGCAGCTCCAACTGGGACAATTGTCTTTTTAATTCTTCTATTTGGGAAACTTTGATCCCATATGATTCCAAATAAGGCCAATAACTTTTTATGGCCAAAAGGTTATTGCAAAATACGGATACCTGGGCAAACCATTTCCCAAAGGTTTTTTCTCTAACCCCATCGAGCATCAAGGAATCGTGCGCTTCGATGTGGGAATCGAAAGCAATTCGGGCAATTTTTAAGTATTTCATGTATTGTTTGTTCACATACCGGTAAAGTTGTTGTTTTTGATGGTTGATGTCGGCCTTGTTCTTCATGGCTAAAGAATGCTCCTGCACCAATCTGTTCAACTCGTTAAACAACACCCTTCCTTCTTCCAGTCTTTGTTCGGTATACCCGAATTTAAATACCGCAAGCTTTATTTTATCATCTTTAAAACTTTCTGAAAAAAGATGATCTAATCTGGATATATAATCAATTTTTGAAAATTTTGTAAAATGCATTCTACAAATAAATTTTGGAGTATAAATATAGATTTAGATTTTCTATAATACAAATATCTTCATTTTTTTTTATTTCTCTATTATCTAAATCAAATTATACTATAAAAATATTAGTTCAGATACTAAAAATATTCTAACAGATTCTATAAATTTAAATGAAGAATAAAAAAACAGACAAAAAAAAGGTGGTCAAGTTGACCACCTTTTTTTTGTCTGTTTTGGATGTTTAGACAATCACCATCGTTGCACCATAGCCATATTCTTTAAATGATGCATCCTGGTAATACATTTTTTTGTAGTTATTTTTCAGCAACTTGACGATTTCCTGCTTTAATATACCACCTCCGACGCCATGGATAAAAATAAGCTTCAAGCCTTTTATATTTTTATATTCATCAATTGTCTGCCGGAATTTATCCAATTGTATTTTCAACATATCACTATTGGATAACCCTCTTGTATCATCCAACAACTCATTGATGTGCAGATCAGTTTCAATTATATCGCCCGGTTTGGGAAGTTTTTGGGAAAGTTCCTTTTTCGGAGCAACCTCTGTGATTTTTTGTTGAAGCAGTTCTATTTTCTCGTCCACGTGCATTTTTAACAGTGGTAACAGCAGGGCATTTTCGTTGAAAAAAGGATTTGACACGAAACTTCCTTCCCGAACCAATCTGGAAGACCGTATTTTCAATTCCACCGATAATGGCGGAATTGGCTTATAAAACTTCTTGTTCCGGAAAAAAATCCCCTGAATGTATATGCTCTGGTCATCTAGAAGTTTAATTGGGTATTTATCAACAAACTGAATATCTGCCCTTTCGATACTTTGTTGAAATAAAAAATCGTAATTGCCTTCTAATTTCCCGGAGATGGAAGCAACCATGTGTATAGAATAATCGGTAGCGTTTACAATAAACAAACGCAAATCACCAGAAGCTTTAATTGCTTTATCTGCTGGCAGGAATGCCAGATAAACCTGCTCATCTAAAGCTATTTTGGGCATTTGCTTTGTGCCGGCCTGATCGGGCTTGCCCGCTTTAGGGACCAGAGGCATATTGGCCTCTGATTTTTTGACCAATACAATCTGCGAAAGTTTGGCAGGGATCTCGAATCCATCAGCATCTTCGACGTAAGCGGTTTCCCCAACGATCCGGGCAACGGTTCCGCCTCCGATATCGTTTAAAAAACGAACAGTATCACCTTTTTGGACATCCATAGTTTATCGTATAAATTAACAGGTTGGACAGTTGTAGAGTTTAAAGATTGCTACATTTGCGGCAAAATTAGGCACATAAACATGAAACCCCAAATATCGATAGACCAATTCAATTATGACCTCCCTGAGATAAAAATTGCCAAATACCCTTTGGAAAACAGAGATATCTCCAAACTACTGGTTTATAAGTCCGGAAAGATTGTGGATGATACTTTTCGAAATATCAATCAATTTCTTCCTCAAGGGGCAATGATTGTTTTCAACGACACAAAAGTTATCAGGGCAAGGTTGATTTTCAATAAACCTACCGGTGCGAGGATTGAGATTTTTTGTTTGGAACCCGCTTACCAAGCCGATGTCCAGGAAAGTTTTGCATCTATCGGGCATACAACATGGCGTTGTTTTATTGGCAATGCCAAAAAGTGGAAGAATGAGCCACTTACACGTTTTGTCAATATAAATGGTAACGAAACCATTCTTTCGGTGACCAAAACCGGAGAAGATAATGGTTCGGTACTGGTTAAATTCTCCTGGGATTCACCACATTTCTCATTTGGTGAGTTGCTCGACGCGTTGGGGCAAACCCCGATCCCTCCCTATTTGAACCGCGAAAGCGAAACCATTGACGAAGAGCGCTACCAAACAGTCTATTCTGCACACAAAGGTAGTGTGGCGGCACCTACCGCCGGTCTGCATTTTACCGACGAGATTATTGGCAAATTGAAAGAAACCGGTGCAAAAGTATGCAACGTAACCCTCCATGTGGGTGCAGGTACTTTTAAACCGGTTAAGGCGCCCACTATCGACGAACACGAAATGCACATTGAGAATTTCAGTATCAGCAAGGAGGCATTAATCCGGTTACATGACCATACCGGGCCAATGATAGCAGTGGGCACGACGACCGTGCGCACGCTAGAAAGTTTATATTGGTTGGGCAATAAAATTAACAGCAGTGTCCCTTCTTATTTTGTAAAGCAATGGGATCCTTATCTAACCGATGCGACGGTTAGTTATAAGACAGCTTTAAACACTCTCATTGACCATCTTGAACAAAATGGCTTTACACACCTTAATGCCCAAACAGCCATTATGATTGCGCCCGGCTATAAATTTCGGGCTATCGATGCCTTGGTGACCAATTTTCATCAACCCCAAAGCACACTACTTCTACTAATTGCGGCATTGATCGGCGACAATTGGAAAAAAGTGTACACACATGCGCTGGATAACAATTACCGCTTTTTGAGCTATGGAGACAGTTCCCTGTTGTTTCAGGATTGAATGAAAAAATCAAGACACGGCTTATACAGCTTGCTTGTTTTTGTTCCCTGGATCCCGCTTTTCCAGTTCTTCCCGGAGTATCTGGCGAATATCGTCGGCACACGAGCCACAAATTGTGGCCGCATCGGTTTCATCCTGTATTTGCTCAAAAGTGGTTAGATTTTTATCATGGATGATCTTTACAAAATCACTTTTGCGTAATTGTAAATGGCGACAAACGTAATTCTCGAACGGCATAAATTGGGGATTATCTACTTAAACTTGTTTATAATGAGTCAATCTCAACGCTCTTCCATGTTCCATTGTCGAACATGGCAATTTGCCTGAGGCCTGCCTGTACGGCAATTTGCTTCGACAGCTCAAAGCCACTCCGCAACTCTTCGGGCTGATGGGCATCGGAGGCCAATGTGAGGGGGATACCCAGTTCCATGCAGATTTGTATGCCGTCGATATGCGGAAAACATTGATGGTATTTCCCCCGATAGACGCCTCTTGAGTTGATCTCAACGATAGCCCCGTGCTGCTTTACACACTCAAATGTCTGAGCCAATTCATCGCAATACCATTTTTCGTGGGTTTTAAAATATATATCGCGGTTGTTCATTTTTACTTTATCGATATGTCCGACAATTTCTGGTTTTTGGGTTCCCAACATTGTTCTGACCTGTTTAAAATACAGCCGGACTGCCCGTTCGATATCCCCATCGAATACCTCTTCCAAACCTGCTTCGAAATTGTGTGGCGCTCCATCGATAAACCAATTTTTGCCCGTCGCATCATCTTTTACGAAATGGACCGACCCGACAATGAAGTCGGGTTGGATCAAACGTCGCCATTGGTCAAAATCGATGGTGGTATCGGGAATAAAATCAGCCTCAAGTCCCAGCAAAACATCCAGTTGCCCCGAATATCTGTGTTTTGCTTCCAGAACCGTATCCCTGTAACGGAACAGTTTTTCGAAAGCCAAGCTATAGTTGTTCGTAAATGGAACCGGGGCATGAGACGTGAAGGCTAACTGGGCAAAACCGTTTTTGATGGCCATTTCACAGAAATCATCAACGGAAGCTTTTCCATCGCAGAAAAAAGTATGTGTATGGTAAGAAAACATTTTTGATGTGATATGAAAATCCAAAAATAAACGTTTGATCACTATGATTTGTTGTCAATCGGCCAAGCCGTTATGTTTAACAAATTTTAACCAGATGGCGGTGTTGGTAACGTTGGTTTGTTATAATTTTGAGTGCCTTCAGTGGGGCTACGTCAAAAAATAAAAAATTCATAATAAACACATAAATTGTATGGAGCAATCTGTTGACATTAGAGAACTGAACGAACGGATTCGTGAACAAAGTTCATTTGTTGACCTGATCAACATCGAGATGGGCAAGGTGATTGTTGGGCAAAAACATTTGGTCGAAAGCCTGTTAATCGGGTTGTTGTCAAACGGTCACATATTGCTGGAAGGTGTGCCTGGCCTGGCAAAGACATTGGCCATTAACACATTGGCAAGTATTATCGACGCCAAATTTGCCCGTATCCAATTTACCCCGGACCTTTTGCCCGCCGACCTTTTGGGTACATTGATCTACAGCCAGAAAAAGGAAGAATTTGCAGTAAAAAAAGGTCCCATTTTTACCAATTTTGTACTGGCCGACGAGATAAACCGTGCTCCGGCCAAAGTGCAAAGCGCATTGCTCGAAGCCATGCAAGAGCGTCAGGTAACCATTGGAGACCAAACGTTCCTATTGGATGAGCCTTTTTTGGTTATGGCCACCCAAAACCCCATCGAACAAGAAGGTACCTATCCGCTTCCCGAAGCACAGGTAGACCGTTTCATGCTGAAGGTGGTAATCGATTATCCCAAAAAGGAAGAAGAGCAATTGATCATCCGTCAAAACTTGTCACAAAGTTTTCCGAAAGCTTCGGTGTTGCTTAAACCCGAAGATATTATCAAAGCGCGTAAGGTGGTGAAGGATGTGTATATGGACGAAAAAATCGAAAAATATATCGTCGATATTGTTTTTGCCACACGTTTCCCCGCCGACTACAAATTGGAGCGATTCAAGGACATGATTTCGTACGGCGCATCGCCACGTGCCAGTATCAGCCTTTCGATGGCGGCCAAGGCCTATGCGTTTATCAAACGCAGGGGCTACGTGGTACCCGAAGATGTGAGAGCTGTTTGCCATGATGTGTTGCGTCACCGCATCGGCTTGTCGTACGAAGCCGAAGCCAATAACGTTACTTCCGAGGAAATTATCAGCGAAATTCTCAACTCGGTTGAAGTACCCTGACAAATAGATGGTTAAGTGATCATAGGAAGGATAGTGTAATTTCAATTTGGTCATTAAAATCACCGCAAATTGGAAACAACGGAATTGCTTAAGAAAGTTCGGCAGATCGAGATAAAAACGCGTGGCCTGTCGAACCATATTTTCGCGGGAGAATACCATTCGGCCTTCAAAGGGAAAGGCATGACATTTAGCGAAGTCCGCGAATATCAGTTCGGCGACGATATACGCAACATTGACTGGAACGTGACGGCCCGTTTTAACCACCCGTACATAAAGGTGTTTGAGGAGGAGCGTGAGCTGACGGTCATGTTGCTGATAGACGTGTCGGGGTCCAGGGAATTTGGGACATCATTCGCGTACAAAAAAAATATCATCGCAGAAATAGCTGCAACATTGGCATTCTCGGCCATCCAGAACAACGATAAAATCGGGGCAATATTTTTTAGCGACCATATCGAAAAGTTCATCCCCCCAAAAAAGGGACGGAAGCATATCCTCCACCTGATAAGGGAATTGATCACGTTTGTGCCGCAAAACAAGGAGACCGATATTTCAGAGACATTGAAGTTCCTGAAAAATGCCATCAAAAAGCGTTGTACGGCATTTGTGATCAGCGATTTTATCGATGAAAAATTTGAAGACGCGTTAAAAATCGCTAACCAAAAGCACGATGTAGTGGCATTAAAGGTGTATGATAAACGAGAGACCGAACTGCCTCCAATCGGCTGGATGAAGCTGAAAGATGCCGAAACAGACAAATACATTTGGGTTGATACATCGAGCCGGCATGTCAGGGAAACCTATCAAAAATGGTGGCTCGAAACAGATGCAAAAACAAAGAACATATTTCGGAAATGCGGGGTAGACCACGTATCGGTGCGAACCGACGAAGATTACGTGAAAGCATTGATCGCCATGTTCAAAAAACGGATGTAAGATGCCAAGAACCATTAATTTACGATTAAAGAGACATATCACAAAGCTTGTTGCCGTAGCAGGGCTGATCGTTGCATCATCGCCGTTTACATTTGGGCAAAACGTATCTGTATCGGCGAAGCTCGATTCGATGTTGATTTTCATAGGCGGGCAAATCGACCTGACATTTGAAGTCTCACAGCCACAGAACGCAGACGTGAAATTTCCGCTACTTGTCGATACCGTTTCAAAATCGGTCGAGATCGTGGAAATCGGCAAAATAGACACCAGCAAGGCCGGTGATAACAGGCTGCTGCTTACCCAAAAGTATCGCATCACCTCGTTCGACAGCGGAGTACACCTTATTCCTGCCATACGTTTCGAATTGGCGGATGCCCAAGCTGGCCAGTTCATGGAAACCCAACCAATGGCATTGAAAGTGGTCAACCCGTTTGAAAGCGTTGATCCCCAAAAAGGTATCTACGACATCAAGCAGCCGCTCAACACTCCGTTTTCGTTGGCCGAATTGTTGCAATATCTTCCCTATATCCTGACGTTTATATTGATTGTGGGCGCCATTGTGGTATTTTTCATTTGGAAGTTCAACCGAAAACTTTTGCCGTTCGTTGCAAAGGAAAAACCCATCGAGCCTCCGCATGTTATTGCATTGCGCGAATTGGAGCGGATCAAGAACGAGAAACTTTGGCAAAAAAGCCAGGTCAAGCAGTTTTATATCCAAACCTCCGACGCGGTAAGGCAATACATTGAGGCACGATTTGTGATTCCGGCAATGGAACAAACGTCCGACGAAATACTTGCCACATTGAAAAAGGAAGACAGCATTGACAGGGAATGCCATAAAAATCTCCAGCAGTTGCTATTTACCTCCGACTTGGTGAAGTTTGCAAAAATGCAACCATTGCAGGACGAGAACGACTTGAGTTTAATGAACGCGTTTTTTTTCGTAAACCAAACCAAACTTGAGCCACAAAAAACGTTGGAAGAATTGAAATTGTCGGAAACAGAGGACCTGAAAACAAATTAGGCCCTAAGCGCCCCTGCTTAAACGCAAAGAGAATTTATCGCAAACAACATACAAGTATAAGAACATGGGAAGTATCACATTCCTTCATCCAGAAGCATTTTTTCTATTGTTGTTACTGATCCCGTTGATTGGATGGTATATACTTAAAAACAAAGACATACAGGCATCGTTGCAAATATCCACTTTAAAGGGGTTTGCCCGTTTGCCCAAAAGCCAGATGGAATGGCTTCGCCATATACCCTTTGTATTAAGGAATCTGGCCATTGCATTATTGGTTGTGGTATTGGCCAGGCCCCAATCGTCGAACCGCATGGAAAACAGAATCACCGAAGGCATCGATATTGTAATGGCATTGGATATTTCGGGCAGTATGCTGGCGCAGGATCTTAAGCCAAACCGTCTGGAGGCTGCCAAAGATGTAGCCATCCAGTTTGTAATGGGACGACCAAACGATAAAATAGGGTTGGTGATCTTCTCGGGCGAGAGTTTCACCCAATGCCCCCTGACCACCGACCACCCCGTACTCGTCAACCTGTTCAATGACATAAAAACGGGAATGCTCGAGGACGGAACCGCCATCGGCATGGGGCTGGCCACCGCTGTTGCCCGCATCAAAGACAGCGACGCCAAAAGCAAAGTGGTAATATTGCTGACCGACGGGATGAACAACCGTGGCGACATAGCCCCGATAACTGCGGCCGAAATTGCCAAAACATTTGGTATACGGGTCTATACCATTGGGGCAGGCACCATCGGCATGGCCCCCACTCCCATACAAACGGTTTTTGGACAGCAAACCCAAATGATGGAAGTGAAAATAGACGAACAAACGCTGACCCAGATTGCGGAAATGACCGGTGGTAAATATTTCAGGGCAACCGACAATAAAAAGCTGGCCGATATTTATACAGAAATCGACCAATTGGAAAAGACCAAGATCGAAGTCCAGGAATACAGCAAACGTTCGGAAGAATATTTGCCTTTTGCAGTCATTGCGGCATTGTTGCTGCTGGCCGAACTTGTTTTGCGCAATACGATTTTCAGGAATATTCCTTAAAACACCAATTGAAAACAACACATCATGTTTCGATTTGCGAACCCTGAGTTTCTATATTTGCTGATATTGATTCCCGTATTGGCATTCCTGAACCTTTATGCCGGCATCCGACGGAAAAAGGCCATTAACGACTTTGGTGATCCGTCCCTCCTGTCGGCATTAATGCCCGATGCGTCGGCCAACCGCCCGGTGGTCAAGTTTTACTTCTTGCTGCTGTCGTTCATTTTACTGATCGTCACACTGGCACAGCCACAATTTGGTTCCAAACTGGAAAACGTGAAACGGAAAGGCATTGAATTGATGATTTGCTTAGACGTGTCGAACAGTATGAATGCCACCGACATTGAGCCCAACCGGCTGGAGCGTGCCAAACAGGCCATTGCCAGGTTGACCGATCAGTTGCGGAACGACAAGCTTGGCATTATTGTATTTGCCGGGCAGGCATATACCCAGTTACCGATTACCACCGACTACCCATCGGCCAAAATGTTCCTGAACAGCATTTCCACGGGAATGGTCCCGGTTCAGGGAACGGCCATCGGCGCCGCCATCAATAGGGCGGCCAATTCGTTCAGCCAGCAAGAAAACGTCAGCAAAGCGATTATCGTGATTACCGATGGAGAGAACCACGAAGATAACCCCGTGGAAGAAGCCAAAAAGGCTGCCGAAAAAGGCATACGGATTTACACCGTGGGAATGGGGCTGGCCAAAGGATCCCCTATTCCGGTGAGCCCGAACAGCACCAACGAATTTATGAAAGACAGGCAAGGCAACGTCGTCATCTCAAAGCTTGATGAGACCACGCTGAAAGAGATCGCATTGGTAGGCTCGGGCAATTACATTCCGGCCAACGACATACGCAACGGAATCAAACAACTTGTCGACGATTTGGGCGAGCTTCAGAAATCGGAAATCGAGTCAAAGGTTTACACCGAATACGACGACCAATTCATGTATTTTGCATTTATGGCATTGTTCTTGATCCTTGCAGATGCCATCATCATTGAGCGAAAAAACAGATACTTAAAGCAGTTTAAGCTATTCAACGTCGGGAACGACAAATTGCAATCCAACAAAGAAGAAAAATGAAAAGGTTAATGATTTCGATTTTCCTTGCGGCATTCTTTGTGGCCGTATGGGGACAGCAAGAGCGCAAATTCATCCGTCAGGGCAATACCCAATACCAAGGCGACAAATACGTCGAATCGGAAGAAGCCTTCCGTAAAGCGCTGGACAAAGACCCGAAGTCGTTCGAAGCCCAATTCAATATTGGCGATGCGTTGTATAAACAAAAGAAGCTGAACGAAGCGCTGGAGCAATTCCAGGCCCTGGAAGGAAGTACGACCGATAAAAACCGTTTGGCAAGTGTTTACCACAATATCGGGAACATTTATTTTGCGGCAGGAAAATTTGACGAAAGTATTAATGCATATAAAAATGCACTAAAGAACAACCCCGCCGATAACGAAACCCGTTATAACCTGATTGCGGCCCAAAAAATGAAAAAGGATCAGGAACAAAAGCAAGACCAACAGCAACAACAAGACCAGCAACAGCAGCAGCAAAACCAACAGGAACAACAAAAACAGCAAGATCAGCAACAGCAGCAGAACCAGCAAGACCAACAACAAAAAGAGAAGCAACAGCAACAGGAAAAGCCGCAGCAGCAAAACCCCGATCAAATGAACAAGCAAGATGCGGAGCGTATTTTAAACGCGATGCAGCAGGACGAAAATGATTTACAGAAAGAAAAACGCAAGGTTAAAGCAGCTGAGAAGGCGTCTATCGAGAAAAACTGGTAATACGTTAAGGATAACGAAAATAGTTTAGTTTTGCACTGACGAACAACGGGAAAACAGGGAGTCGGCCAAATTGGCGGATCTGTATCAAATCAAACTCAAAATGAAAAAGTTTCTGATATTGCTTTCATGGCTCGCGGCATTGGGCGCCGTACAGGCACAAACCCCAAAGTTTACTGCCGAAGCCCAGCGGGCAGTCATTGCGGGTGAAAAGTTTCAACTGGTGTATTCGATCGACACCGAAGCCAACGACATCCGGTTGCCGCAGTTGGACAGTAATTTCCAAATACTGATGGGGCCAAGCACTTCGGAAAGCACTTCGGTATCCATTAGCAACGGGAAAATGGAACGGACATCGCAATACTCCTTTACATATATCCTCAAAGCCAACCAGCCGGGAAAATATACCATAAACCCGGCCTCCATAACGGTTAACGGGAAAAAGGTCGAGTCAAACCCATTGCAAATCGAGGTAATAAAAGGAGATGATGCCGCAGCACGGCAAAGTACGGCGGGCGATGACGACGGGGCCGGCATATCGGGCGACGACCTGTTCATTACCGTTACAACCAACAAGCGCGATGCCTACAAGGACGAACCGATTCTGGTGACAACGAAGATTTACGCCCGTTCTTCGGTAAACCTGCAAGGGTTATCGGACGTGAAAAATCCCGAATTACGCGACTTTATCTCACAGGAACTGCCCCGCAAGGACAATATAGACTGGACCATCGAAAATTACAACGGTAAAACCTACAACGTAGGTATTTATGAGCAAAAGTTGTTGTTCCCCCAACGTGCAGGTAGCTTACAGATCGAACCCACCGAAATCGAGTTCCTTGTGAAGCAACGTATGGCACGACGCTCGACCAGCATATTCGACGATTTCTTTGAGTCGAATTTCCGCACGGTAAAAAAGAGAGTGGTATCGAAACCTCTGGGCATTAACGTCAAAGCGCTTCCGTCGCCTCCTCCCGCCGATTTTGTGGGCGTGGTCGGGAACATGGACATGAAAACGTCCGTATCGGCACAAAACGTCAAGACCAACGACGCTGTTACCATCCGCATCGATGTGACGGGCACGGGCAACCACAAACTAATGGACACGCCCAAGTTAAATGTCCCTGCCGATTTTGACCTGTTCGATCCGAAAATCACCAATAACATTACCAACGGCGCGAACGGGATGACGGGAACAAAAACGTTTGAATACCTTATTATTCCGCGCCATTCGGGCAGTTACGCCATTCCCGCCGTTACCGTGTCGTATTTCGATCTGGCCGGTAAACAATATAAACGGCTTACCACCGGCGACATACAGATTTCCGTACAGAAAGGCTCGGGCGAAGAAACGTCCTCTTCGTCGCAACAATATGCCACCTCTCGCGAGGACTTGAAATTCATCGGCAAGGACATCCGTTACATCAAAACGGACCAGGGGGATAACCTGAAAGCACGCGGATCGTTTTTGTTCGGTAGCGGCCTGTTCTACCTGTTCATCATTGTTCCCTTGCTCTTGTTTGCGGCCGTGGTGGTCTACGAGCACAAGCAAGCACACGAGAACAGCAATGTGATGGCCACTCGCAATAAAAAAGCCACTAAAGTGGCGTTGAAACGCTTGAGAAAAGCGGCCGACTTGCTGAAGAAAAACGACAAGGAGGCTTTTTATGACGAAGTGCTCCGGGCCCTTTGGGGATACATGAGCGACAAGTTATCGTTGCCCGTGGCAAAACTCTCGCGGGAAAATGCCACTACCCTGATGGCCGCCCGTCAGGCGGAACCCGATACCATCAACCGTTTCATGCATGTTCTCGACACCTGCGAGTTTGCGCGTTACGCCCCGGCGTCGGGCAGCAGCGAAATGGACAAGCTGTATCGCGAAACCATTGAAACGATTACCCTGATTGAAGGCCAGATTAAAAAATAGTGGTTCAAACCAACGATCATGAAAAAATACATCATCCTCATAATTGCAGCGTTCACATTGGGCAAAGCCACGGCACAAGACCCGCGCCTTGTGAATGCCAACCAGCTTTATGCGGCAGGCAAATTCGCCGAAAGCGCGCAAGCATACGAAGACATTTTAAAATCGGGCGTGGAAAGCGAGGCCCTCTATTTCAACCTGGGCAACGCCTATTACAAATCGGGCGTACTCCCCAGGGCTATCTTAAACTACGAAAGGGCCTTATTGCTTGATCCGGACGACAAAGACGTGATCTATAACCTTGATTTGGCCAACAGCCAGATAGCCGATCGCATTAACGACGTGGGCCATTTCTTTCTGAAAGGCTGGTTTGTTGACCTTATAAACAAAGGGACCAGCGATTTTTGGGCATGGACCGGCATTGCAGCATTCATTATCGGGCTGGCCGCATTCGGAGTGTTCCGTTATTCGCCAAGCACGGCATTGAAACGTACCGGGTTTTATATATCCATTGGTCTCCTGCTGGTCGTTGTGCTGGCATTTTCGTTCTCACACCAGCAAAAAGACCGTTTGGCCAACCGGACGGAAGCCATTGTGTTTGCGCCCACGGTCAATGTAAAGAGTTCGCCCGACAACAGCGGCACCGATTTGTTCGTGATCCACGAAGGCACTAAAGTGAAGATACTGGAAACATTGGGCTCTTGGCGTAAGATACAGCTCAGGGACGGCTCCCAGGGATGGATACCCGCCAATGATTTCGAGGTGATCTGATCCATATTATGGCCCACTGGGCCATGACAGACAATATACCAGGGCCATTGGCATCCTTCAGGACCAGTGGCCTTTGGCGTTGTAACGGAACTTATCCCGCTTGCCACCTCCACGGGAAGCCGGTGTGTCCAACAGAACGAAAATATCCTAATTTTGTTGGCTCAAGCAACAGAAAATGGCGATGAGCGAAAAGGTATATCTGGTATTTACGGTGCTTTTCATCGGAACGACACTGGGTTTCGGGCTATGCTTCCTGTTTCTGGGCATTCCCAAAGCAACATTCCTCAACAGCTATAAATTGGCAAGACGTGCAATGGCATGTGCGTACATTGTTCTTTCCATCCTGAACATGCTGGAAATCATCATAAGACACGACGACGATAATGATATCCGGCTGGCACACGCCATTACGCTGATCATAGGAGCCTTTCAGGCGTTTCTTTTCACCTACACGTTCATTTGTCTGATCAACTCCCGGTACGTCACAAAAAACAAAATAATACTGGAGACCATTCCGATCACCCTTCTCGGCATTGCCGTTCTGGCCACATACATAAACACGGCATGGTCGGCCTACTTCAAAGGGGTTTACAATGTGTTCCTGATCTATTACCTGTTCGTGATGGTCCGGTACCCGGTGGTGTTTCTTAAAGAATTCCGCAACTATACCCTGCGTGCCGACAACTACTTCTCGGAACAGGAGACGGCCCGCTTCAAATGGATATACTATTCCTTTTTCGCCTTTTTTGCCATTGGCGTCGTGGCCATGGGACTCACGTTTACGGCCAATGAAGTGTATTATGTCTGTTTCACCGTCGCGCTCATCGCTTTTTACAGTTACTTCGGCATCAAATTCATTGACTACGCGTTCCGTTACCAGTACATGGAACCGGTGGCGGCGGAGACCGGCAACCCGCAAAGGGAATTTTCTTTCGAAAGCACGTTCGAACCGGCATTGAACCAATGGATCGACGCAGAAAAGTTCCTGCAACCGGGACTTACCGTGGAACAGCTGGCAAGGGAGCTGAACACGAACCGGACCTATTTGTCGAATTACATCAACCATGTAGAGCAAAAGACGTTCCGCACATGGATCAACGACCTGAAAATCGACAAATCGAAAGAGATACTCCTTGCCCAACCCAATCTTCCCGTCATGGAAGTGGCAAGCATAGTAGGTTACAACGATGGCAGCAACTTCAACAAACAGTTTGTGAAAAACACCGGGGTTTCGGCGCAGGCATGGAGGATGCAAAACATGAAAAAGCCCGCCGCCGTCTAAAAAAATATTGAACCAGGCAGTTGGCAGATAGACCCGGTTGCGGCAAACCGGAGAGAAATATTGCCGTTCATGCAAAAGGCCATGAAAAGCAGCGGGAAGTCCAGGCCCGGCGCAAGGCGAACATCGGTAAAACCATGTCGGACAGGTTGGAGGAAGGCGTGGCGGGCCGTAAGCACAAAGGATAAACATCGTTTTTTTCGGCCGCAGCACTGCGGCAAGGCGTCAGCAACGGCTGAAAGTCTCCCGATGCCTTGCGGCAAGGTTCCAGCAGGTGCTGGATGTTTCCCGTGGCCCTGCGGCAAGATTCCGGTAAGTGCTGATTTGCTGCCGCACCCTTGCGGAGAGGTTCTGGCAAATGCTGAAAGTCTCCCGTACCCTGCAGCCGAAAAGCCAACGACATGCAGAGGCTCGTTGCTGCTTGCCCCTGCCCTTACAAGCCGGCGGTCTTTTACCCTGCCTGTCACCGATACCTTGTGATGTCATGACGTATTTACGTTTTTTGGCCGTTTTGTTGTTTCTACCCTCCGGTTTTGTTGTTTCTACCCTTTCAAAACCCACTTCGCATCTACTTTTGGGGCGATAAATTTGTAACCCTCCCATTGATGATTATGATGTCCCTACGCCCCAAAGCCATCGTTGTTTGCATGGTTGCTTACTGGATATTTGCCTGTCCGGCCACGCCCTCGCCCCTCCAAAAAAGCACCGCCCCTCCCGTTCCCGACAGTTTGCTGAATTTCCGGTACATCATTGACATCCACATGGACGATCCGGGAAAAGCGCAGGAAATATTGGACCACATCCGTAAAGAAGGGCGGCATTCGCCCGTTTGTGAACTTGATTATTTGCAGGCAAAAATTTACTGGCGGATCGATGAATACCACCTGGCCATTTACTATTATGAACGCTACCTGCAGCAGGAAACGCGGAAGGACGGAAAGCAGGTACTGGCAATGAACGGCATCCTTGCCTCGGCAGTGCAGTGCGACGATTACGCCAGGATTGCCCAGTATGCCCCCTTATTGATCGAAGTGGCCCGGACAGGCCACGACCATGCCTCGAAAGGCGGCCTGGCAAGTGCTTATTACCATTTGGGATGGATGTATTGGGAACTGAACAACGCCGAAAAGGGAATTGCCTATTTCGACAAGGCGATTACCATATTAAAAGGGATAAACGAAAACGTTTACCAGGAATTTTTGGCCGACTACTGCATCAACGTATCCCTCCAGCTCCAATATGCCGAAACGTTCGACAAAGCACTGGCATACAACCAGCTGGTTTACGAAGCCATTGAACGCCTGAAATACATGCCCCAAAGTCCCGACAACATATTGGAACAATACCCGGTGATGTACCACATACTGATGGCAAACACACTGGCAGGCTTAGGGCGTATGGACGAAGCGAAAATGCATTACGACCAGTTCCGGTCGTTTCCCGACGGGGAAAGACAGGGACTGGAAAACTACATCGTCGTTTACCTGTTCAAAGCGCGGAAATACAGGGAAATATTGCAGAACGAGTTCGGGAAACTCTCTGAATTCCGCGCATCGGGCGACACCATTACCGACAACGTGGCTGCCCTGAAGAAAAACATCGCCAAAGCTTACGGGCAGATGCACGAATACGATAAAGCCGCCGGCTACTACAAGGAGGTTGCCGATCTGAAAGACAGCCTGGCGCTGCGCGAAAGAACCAGCAACATCCGCGAGTTCTCCGTGATCCACGACGTACAGGAGAAAGAGAACCTGATACGCGAACAGAAATCGGCCATCCTTGTACAACGAATCGTTTTGGGAACGGCAACGGCCATTGCCGTCCTGCTGGCCGTCGTACTGACCGTATGGATACGCTATGCCCTCCGGCTGAAGGAAAAAAACCATTCACTGTACCGGCAGATACGGGAACAGGCCCGTGCAGAAAAGGAAGCGGAAAAATGCCTGACAAATATGCCAGAAGCACAACTGAGCAAGGAAATGCAACTGTTCCGCCGGGTAAGCGAATGCATGCAGGAAGAGAAACCGTTCACGAACCCCGTCTTGAACCGTAAAAAACTGGCCGACCGATTAAACACCAACGAATCCTACCTGGCCGATGCCATCCGCGAAGGCACGGGAAACACGTTCTCGACCTACATTTCCGACCTCCGGTTACAATATGCGCTGGAACTGTTGGGCAGCCATCCCGAAATGACACTCGACGCCATTGCCATCGATTCGGGCCATGGATCCTATTCGCCGTTTTTCAGGGCGTTTTCAAAAAAGTACGGCATCACACCCTCCGAATTCCGGAAACTATCCGCCATCAGCCACAAAAAGCCTTAAAAACACCATGTCGATCCCGATAAATGCCATGTTTTTCGGAATCGACAAACCCTTTTTCGGGATCGACAAACCACTTTTTCTAACGACGGTACATTTGTACCCGGTCACTAACCTATGCAAACGAACACATGTACACATCACCCCCAAGCCCGGGAAAACCTTGCTGGATATATGTCCTGCAAGACGGGAAAAAGCAGGAATACCAAATAGGCTACACCATCCATCTGTCCGAACTGGCGGAACATGCAGGCAATAACGGGAAAAAACTGGTATACGCACGCGAGTTTAACAACTTTGCCGATGCCATCGGGCATAAGTTGTTCCTCGAAGAAATATCGGCCGCATCGCTCAAGCGTATTGTCCACAAATACGCGTACATGCCCAACGGTCCCGGACACATGGAAAAAACAAGTTGAAACAACCGTACGGCAGGTTGAATCCCGGGCCGTGCAACGCAAAACCCAAGTATTACCCAAAACCCATGAACAACGTTACACACAGATTATTCACCACATTGCGCAACAGAATACTGCGCAAAACAACCACCCAAAAAACGGCACAACAACCGGCAACCAGAAAAACATTCAAGCTATTCCTGCCCGCGGGCACGCTCCTGAGCGACGACGATATACAAGAAAAAGCACCTTTTATCTGCGCAGCCTACGGGGGAAAATTCACCGGGGTGTGGCGGATCGTGATCCCCGGTGAAATGAGCGTGGTGGAATGCGAAATCCCCTATACCCCAAACAAAGAAATAAAATTTGCGCTTGGCATACCCGCGTTGCCCATATAACGACAATGGAAAAACTGCAATATCAAACACAACCATCCCCAATGGGGCAAACCAATCTCATTTTATAAACCTTAAAACACAATGACAATGTATTTAAAACATTTACTACTAACGGCCTTTTGCTTTTTAGCCGGCTTCAATGCGTGGGCGTATGACTTCCAGAAAGACGGCATCTATTACGACATTACCGATGCCGTTGCCAAAACAGTGGAAGTTGCTTACGGAGAAAACCAATACACAGGTAGTATATCGGTGCCAGCAACGGTGGAAAACGAGGCAATAACCTACAATGTGGCCACCATTGGCGAAATGGCTTTTGCCAACTCTGAATTATTAATTTCAGTGAGCTTGCCTTCCAATCTGAAAAGTATAGACGATTATGCCTTCCAAAGCTGCACAGGATTGACATCCATCAGTTTTCCCAGCAGCCTGACAAGCATCGGGTCCTCCTCCTTCCAAGGATGCACGGGACTGGCATCCATCAGTTTTCCCGGCAGCCTGACAAACATCGGGTACTCCTCCTTCTATGGATGCTCTGGACTAACGTCGGTCACTATTCCCGGTAGCTTGACTCAAATCGGGGACCGGTCCTTCAACAATTGTAGCAGTCTTACTTCCTTTGAGGTCAACTCGGGCAACAACTCATATAAATCTATCGACGGAGTGATATATGACAAATCAGGAAACATACTGGTAATGTTTCCTGCAGGCAGGTCGGGCAGCTTTTCCGTACCTTCCGGCGTAGCGAGCATCGGAAGCTACGCTTTCGGCCAATGTGCAGGTCTCACCTCCGTGACCATTCCCGAAGGTGTAACAGAAATTCGAGAGGGAGCTTTCATGACCTGTACCGAATTAACTTCCATCAGCCTTCCATCCAGCCTGAAAAGTATCGGCAACAGTGTCTTCTGGTATTGTACGAAATTGCCGGCTATTAACCTTCCCGAGGGATTGGTAAGCATTGGCGATTCTGCATTTGGGTCCTGCTCAAAATTATCATCCGTCAGTATTCCGGAGAGTGTAGCGAACATCGGATATAATGCTTTTAGTGGCACGATCTGGTATAACAACCAGCCCGACGGCCTGATATACATCAATAAAGTATTGTACAAATACAAAGGGACTATGCCGGTGAACACTTCCATCACGGTACTGGAAGGCACGTCGGCTGTCTCGGGGTATGCATTCTACAACTTTGCAAATCTGGCAGCCATCAGTTTTCCAAACAGTCTGACGAGCATTGGGGAACGTGCATTTTCTGATTGTGCAGGCTTATCAACGATCAGTGTTCCCGAAAGCGTGACGAGCATCGGAAGCTATGCTTTTAGCGGCACGACCTGGTACGGCAACCAGCCCGATGGAGTGATTTATATCAATAAAGTATTGTATACATATAAAGGCGACATACCGGCAAACACATCCTTCAAAATTAAAAAGGGAACACTGTCGATATCAGGCAATGCATTCTTCTATAAGGTGGGACTGGTTTCGGTTACCATACCGGAAAACGTAACAACTATTGGTGACGGAGCTTTTTACGACAGCGGCCTTGCCGATATCTATGTGCTTGCACAAACACCTCCCAAATGCAATTACATTACCTTTAACGGCTGGATGTCCAACATCTATTCCAATGCCATCCTGCACGTGCCTGTCGGGACGAAAGCCGCCTACCAGGCAGCCGACACATGGAAAGAATTTGTGAATATTGTGGAAGATGCAACCAGTCCCGATTATACCAATTTACTCATCAATCCCGGGGCGGAAGACAACTTTGACGGATGGACAAAAACCAATGGCGGTAGCGGCTGGATCATCAATACAGGGTTGGTACGCAACGGAACGAACAGCTGGATGGGATCATACACAATGGGGACACTCAGCCAAACCGTTGATTTAACAAGTAAAGGTTACCCGGCATCCACGATGGATAACGTGCCCGACATTGAAATCGGTGCCTACGTGGCAGCAGGATTTGAAAACAAGGGATATGTTACCATTAAAACGGAACTGCTGGGCGCAGACGGCAACACATTGTCGACGCATTATGCCTGCAACAACGAACTCATCGAAGACAATACGCCATGGACAGAAAAAGCCCTTACGATTCAAAACTATGGGACAGGCGTACGGTCCGTTAAATTCTCCATAGAAGTAAGAGACGGCAGAAGCTGGTTGGGTAACTTCAGCCCGGTAATAGATGATGCATTTGTCTATATTTCTGCGGATGTAACCACTGCGAACGAATCCCCCCAAAGTCCAAAAACAAAAGTCTTCGGGAATGACAAGACAATCGTCGTTCAGGGTGCCGGCAAAGATTCCCAACTCCTGATCTATGACATTACAGGACGCAAATTAGTTGATTCCCAAACAACCAAAACCGTCGAGACGTTCCCGGTGGGCAAAGCCGGCTTGTACATTGTTTGTGTAGGAGAAGAAAAATTCAAAGTGCTGGTTAAATGACAATGTTAGGGCAATACCCAAACCTTCCCTTCTTCCGGTAGTTGTTCTATGTTTTTTATGTCCCTGACCTGGCCCAAGCCTTCGAGGTTTTAAAAACCTCGAAGGCTTTTTCATTTATCACGTCTTCCACTGGTTACAAAGTAATTAACAAACACTGTTGATAATTAACCGCTTAATTTTACCCCTGATTACAGAATTTGTCCGTTAATTTGTTTTCGCAATTCGACGGGTTTCCATCCTCGCGCCGCGAGAAATGGATTAAAAGGGAATCCTGTTCAAGTCAGGAGCTATCCCCGTAGCTGTAAGTCCTTTAACAAGTTGCCGGCACACTTTAGCCACTGTCCTCCGGGACGGGAAGGCCGCCGGCAATGGGACAAGCCAGAAGACCTGCCCATCGTCACATCTATTCGTAGCTTTCGGGTGAAAGGCGTAGAATAAAGACATCTTCGCAGGTCTCTTTATCTTTCTGTCTATTTCGTTCAGGGCTACCATTGATCCGGTTAAAACGTTAATTACACCGATATGGAATCAAATGGAGCATGGCAAGGGGTAATGGTCGTGAAACGCGACGGACGCAAAGTCCCCTTTGAAACAAACAAAATTACTTACGCCATTTACAGGGCGTTGCGCGCCGCCGGCCGCCCCGACAGGGAACAAGCCAATGACCTGATGCTGGACGTGCTGGCACAACTGGACGCATTCGATGCCAACGATTTTTGCCCGGCCGTGGAACAGATACAGGACGCCGTGGAGCAGGTGTTGTTCCGCAACCAGTTGTTCGATGTGGCCAAAGCGTACATCATTTACCGCAAGCAACACGAGAACCTGCGCAACGCCAAAGAACTGTTCTCAAACCTCGAATTGGTGGACAATTACCTGACGCTGAACGACTGGCGCGTGCGCGAAAGCGCCAACTCGTCGTATTCGTTGCAAGGGCTTAACCAGCATATTGCCACGGCCATCAGCTCGCAATACTGGCTGGAACGCGTCTATTCCGACGAAGTAAAACAAGCGTACCAGTCGGGCCACATGCACATACACGATCTGGGATTTCTGAGTGTTTATTGTGTGGGCTGGGATCTGGAAGACCTGCTGGTGTCGGGCTTCACAGGCGTGGCGAGCAAGATAGAGAGCCGGCCCGCCAGGCATCTCCGCACGGCGTTGGGACAGGTGGTGAATTTTTTCTATACCATGCAGGGCGAAGCAGCAGGTGCACAGGCTTTCTCGAATTTCGACACCTATCTGGCCCCTTTTATCCGTTACGACGGTTTGGGCTACGACCAGGTGAAACAGGCGTTGCAGGAATTCATGTTCAATATCAACGTCCCTACGCGGGTCGGGTTCCAAACGCCGTTCACCAACATTACCCTTGACCTGAAAGTGCCCGGTTTCATGAAGGACATGCCCGTGATCATCGGCGGCGCACCACAATCACAATGCTATGGTGAGTTTCAGGCCGAGATGGATTTATTTAACGCCGCCTTTGCCGACGTAATGGCCGAAGGCGATGCCAGCGGGCGCGTCTTTTCCTTCCCCATCCCCACTTACAACATTACCCGCGATTTTGACTGGGATAACCCGGCATACGCCCAGATATGGACCATTGCCGCCAAATACGGCATCCCCTACTTTTCAAACTTCGTGAACTCCGACATGAGCCCCGATGACGTGCGCAGCATGTGCTGCCGTCTCAGGCTCGACAAACGCGAACTGCAGAAACGCGGCGGCGGCCTGTTCGGCGCCAACCCGCTGACGGGCAGCGTGGGCGTGGTCACCATCAACCTACCCCGTTCAGGATACGAATCGCCGTCGGAAACGGAGTTTTTCCAACGTCTCGACAAGCTGATGGATCTGGCCAAAGAGAGCCTGGAGACCAAACGCAAGGTCATCGAAAACCTGACCGACAACGGTCTCTACCCCTATTCGAAGTTTTACCTGAGACATGTAAAGCAACGCACCGGCCGCTATTGGAAAAACCATTTTGCCACCATCGGCATCGTGGGCATGAACGAATGTTGCCTTAACCTGCTGGGATGCAACCTGGTGTCGGACAAAGGGCATGCATTTGCCATAAAAGTAATGGACCACATGCGCCACCGTCTCGAAACGTACCAGGAAGAAACAGGAAATATCTATAACCTCGAAGCTACCCCGGCCGAAGGCACCTCATACAGGCTGGCGCAGATCGACAAAAGCGTTTATCCCGACATTGTAACCGCCAATGAACCCCAGGTGAAAAAGGGGGCTAAGCCTTATTACACCAACTCGACGCAGCTGCCCGTCAACCACACCGATGACCTGTTCGAAGCCCTGGCCCTGCAGGATGATCTGCAAACCCGGTACACGGGCGGTACGGTGTTCCACACGTTTTTGGGCGAAAGCCAGCTCGGCGGCGACGCGGTCAGGGCGCTCGTCAAAAAAATCACCCATACGTTCCACCTGCCTTATATCACCCTCTCGCCCACTTTCAGCGTGTGCCCCAGCCATGGCTACCTGTTCGGCGAACACACGCAATGCCCCAGATGCAAGGCCGAAGGCAACGAAAGCCGTTGCGAAGTGTTCTCGCGCATCGTAGGCTACCTGCGCCCGGTAAGCCAGTGGAACGACGGCAAGCAGGAGGAATTCAGGGAGCGGAAGCTGTTCGACAAGTGTGCAACACAGCAATAATGGAAAAAACCTGTCCCAACTGCGGAAAGCAATTTACCTGTAAGGTAGACGACATAAGGCAATGCAGGTGCAATACAGTGACGCTGACACCCAGGCAACGACAATGGTTTAAGCAAAAGTTCAACGACTGCATATGCATTGATTGTTTGCAACAGTTCGCGTCCACGCCTACCGTCCCCAACAACCCCATCAATCCATAACGCCATGCAATTAGGTGGATTCGTTAAACAAAGCCTGATCGATTACCCGGGAAAAGTAGCGTCCGTGTTGTTTACGCGCGGCTGCAACTTTCGGTGTGGCTATTGCCACAACCCCGCACTGGTGCTGCCGCACCGCTACCACCAACTGGAATCCGTGGATCCCGACTCGGTTTGGGAATATCTGTGGGCCCGCAAAGGTTGGATAGACGGCGTGGTGGTTACCGGCGGGGAACCTACCCTCCACAGCGACTTACCCGACTGGCTGGCCCGCATCAAAAAGATGGACTATCTGGTGAAGCTCGACACCAACGGGTCGGATCCCTATATGCTGCAAGAAGTGATTGAACGGGGTTTGGTCGACTACGTGGCCATGGACGTCAAAAACGTGCTGACGGTAAAAGATTACTGCCAAACGACAGGTATCCCCGAAAACCAGCGGCTTATCGACAACATTATCGCCTCGATGCTGGTGCTGAAAAACGCTCCGGTAACCGTGGAGTTCCGCACCACTGCGGCACCCAATATCGACACCCCGCAGATATTGCAGCTCATTACCCATATGATGGGCAAAAACATGACATATAACATCAATAAATTCAAAGACGGGAACACATTGGACAAGGATCCGAACCGTTAACAAGCGACCGGTCCACACGGAAACCGTTGCGTCCTCCGTGTTCCCTTCTCTGTGCTCTTTGCGTGAACGAGGAACCGATAATGTGCGTCCCCCGCATAGAACACAGAAACAGATGCAAAAGACGCAGGGCAAAAGAGCCCGTACGCGAACCGATTGCCGAACACATAAATATATAAATGCTTTGGTGCCGTCAGCTCCGGCAAGGGGAAGACGGTGAAAAGGGAATGCCGTGCAAATCGGCAACAGACCCGCTGCTGTGAGCTCAAAAAAGCCTTAAAGCAACCAATGTCCACTATGTCGTGCCACGACACGGGAAGGACGCTTTAAGGAGAGCAAGTCAGAAGACCTGCCAAGGCCAACAATACCGCAAGCTTTCGTGGAGTAAAGCCAAAGGATCAAAAAGGACGGTTCAGGTTCCCCTGCCAGACCGCTCTTTCGGGTTGCTGTTCCGCGAAAGCTGCTTGAAATGGAGATTTCAAACAGCAATGATGAGATACAGTCACCGAAATACACACTATTCCCGCGCCCTGACATGGGCCATGTCCTGCATGGCGGCAACCGGAGCCGTCCTGTCGCAAAGCCCGATGGACAGCATGCAGTACATCAACGAAGTACAGGTAACGGCCAAAGCCTATACGGAAGTCATTCCGGCCCAGAAACTAACGAGAAAGGAACTGGAAAACCTCAACAGCTTTTCGGTGGCCGATGCCATCCGTTTTTTTTCGGGTGTACAGATCAAGGATTACGGCGGGGTCGGCGGCATCAAAACCGTGAACATACGCAGCATGGGCACCAACCACATGGGCGTGTTCTACAACGGCATCCAGCTTGGCAATGCACAAAACGGCCAGATAGATCTGGGAAAATTCTCGCTGGACAATATCGAAGAGATATCCTTATACAACGGGCAAAAAAGTGAAATATTCCAATCGGCCAAAGAATTCGGGTCGGCGGGAAGCATTTACTTAAACACCCGTAAACCTAAATTCGACAAAGGGAAGGATACGAATTTTAAAGCCGGCGTCAGGGCCGGTTCTTTCGACCTGCTCAACCCGTCCGTCCTGTACGAGAACAAGATCAGCAACAACCTTAACACGTCCTTCAATGCCGAATGGATTAACGCCAGCGGGAAATACAAATTCCGCTACCGCCGCGTCACGCCTTCGGGCGAACTGGCATACGACACCACGGCCGTGCGACAGAACGGCGATCTGGACGCCATGCGGGTGGAAGGCAGCCTGAACGGATACCTTCCCTCGGGCAAGTGGACCGTGCATGTGTACCATTATGCCTCCGAACGGGGCGTACCCGGAGCCATTGTCAACAATGTATGGCGGCGCGGCGAACGCCTGTGGGACAGAAATTCGTTCATCCAAAGCGTTTTCCAGAAAGACGTGGCCCCAAAGCTCAGTTCCCGCCTCAACGTAAAATACGCCGCCGATTTTACCCATTACATCAACAACGACGACAAGCTCATAAGCGTCGACAACATCTACAACCAGAAGGAGTTCTACCTGTCATGGGCCAATAAATACGCCATCCTCCGCACCTGGGACGTGTCGGTGGCCTACGACCTTCAATGGAACGACCTGTCGGAGTTCGCCTCCGTGTCGCGGACCACTCACTGGTTGTCGGCGGCCACGGCTTTCACCGTGGCCGACAGGTTGAAGGTACAAGCCAGCGTATTGGGAATCCATGTGGACGAAGAAGCACGCGAGCGCGATTCGGCCCCGACAAGGCAAGAGGCCACACCTGCCCTCTTCCTTTCCTGGCAGCCGTTCGGGAACCAAGGCCTGGTGATGCGCGCCTTTTATAAGAAATCGTTCCGCATGCCCACATTCAACGACCTGTACTACACCGACATGGGCAATGCCTACCTGCGCCCCGAACATGCCAGCCAGTATAACATAGGACTGTTGTACGACACATCCAGGAAAAACCACCTGTTCAGTTATTTCCATATCGGGGCCGATGTGTATTACAACTACGTGGAAGACAAGATTATTGCCTATCCAAAGGGGCAACAGTTCCGGTGGACCATGCTCAACCTCGGCGAAGTGGACATCCGCGGCATCGATGCCTCGATCATGTCCACGCTCGATCTTCCCGCGCATCTGTTACTGACCGGAAAGCTCCAGTACACCTATCAGGAAGCCATTGACATTACCAATCCCGCCGACACCTATTACCGTCACCAGATCCCCTACATTCCCCGGCACAGCGGATCGGCCATTGCCATGCTGGAATGGAGATCCTGGTCGGCCAACTACAGCTTCATCTACGTGGGCGAACGGTACAACCAGCAGGAGAACATCCGTTACAACCACACCCAACCCTGGTACACAAGCGACGTGACATTGGCAAAGACCGTCCGGACAAAGCGCACCTTGATGAGATTTTCGCTGGAAGTGAACAACCTGTTGGGCCAGGACTACGACGTCATTCTCAATTACCCAATGCCCAAGCGCAATTTTAAACTTCGAATGGGCATTGAACTATGACCAAACGCTTATGAAAACAATTTTACGCCTGTCCATATATACCACCTCCCTGCTGTTACTCGTTTCATCGTGCCGGAAAGACGAGCTGGTGGTGCCTACCGAATACGATCTGCTCCCCATGGACATCGATCCTGACAGCGACCCTGCGGGAATGTACCTGCTGAACGAAGGCAACATGGGCAGCAACAAAGCCACCATCGATTTCGTCGATTTCAGGAACGCTTATTATGCCCGGAACCTGTATGCCGAACGCAATCCCGCCGTCATCAAGGAACTGGGCGACGTAGGCAACGACATCCAGATATATGGCGGCAAGTTATACGCCGTCATCAACTGCTCGCACAAGGTAGAGGTAATGGACGCCCTCACCTGCGAACGCATCGGGCAGATCGACATCCCCAACTGCCGGTACATCCGCTTCCACAGGGGGAATGCCTATGTGTCGGCCTACGTGGGCCCCGTGGCCATCGACCCCAACGCACAACTGGGGGCCGTTTACCGCATCGATACCGCATCGCTGCAGGTGACTGCCAAAGTCACGGTAGGCTACCAGCCCGACGAGCTGGAAATCATGGGTGAATACATCTACGTGGCCAATTCGGGCGGATACAGGGTGCCCGATTACGACCATACCGTGTCCGTCGTCGAGATGTACGCCATGAAACAGGTACAGAAAATCCCCGTGGCCATCAATCTGCACCGCCTGCGCAAAGACAACTACGGCAAGTTATGGGTATCGTCGAGGGGCGATTACAATTCAGTGCCTTCGCGGCTGTTCGTGCTGGAGCGCAAAGGCGACAACGACCGGGAAATGGTGGTGACCGATACGCTGGACGTGCCGTGCAGCAACCTGTGCATCCGGGGCGATTCGCTCTACTTCTACAGCGTGGAATGGAACACGCAACGCGAGGAGAACACCGTGTCGTATGGCATCATCAACGTGAAAACAAAAGAGCTTGTTACCGACCATTTCATAACCGACGGCACTGGGGCGGATATCACCATTCCCTACGGCATACAAGTGAACCCCGCCAACGGCGACATCTACGTGACCGACGCGAAGAACTACGTATCGAGCGGCGTGCTGCACTGCTATAACCGCCACGGCAAGCGCAAATGGAGCGTCCGAACGGGCGACATCCCGGCGCACATGGTTTTCCTATCCTCCAACTAACATAAAGCAGAGAGACGATGAAACCCAGAAAAATCAGCCCCCAGGGCAAGACCCCAAAAGCTTGTGGACAGACAAGAGGCGGCCGTGCTGTGCTTCCGCTTCTGCCCTTTTGCTTCCGCTTTCCGCCGGCTCCTCCAAAGTTTATCATAACCTTATGTGGGGCCATATCGCTCCTTTTTTTCTCCTGTAAGCCCGACATCCCTATGGTCAATCTGGGCATCGATGAACTATATGTCGTGGAACGGATGAAAAAGATCATCCTGCACCCCGAATTCCCGGGATTGTACGAATGGAGCATGAAAGATGCCGGGGGAAACGACTCGGTGGTCTCCACCCTTCGCGACTATATTTTCGTAGCTGCGGACACAGGCCAATATGCACTGAAACTAAGAATCACCGACAAGGACAACCCGGTGGAACACAACGTGGCCATTGTGGTGTGGGAAGAAGCGGTGGCCTACAGCCGGTACATCACGCAAGTGTATGAATATTGCCCCGCGCCCGGACAGTTCGTGAACACCATGCCGCAGTACGAAGAAGGCGATACGGACGAAACGATGCGCATAAAAGCCAGGGAAAGCCTGTCGGGCAAAAACGACGTGATGGTGTCGCTGGGCGGCTTCGGCGGCTACGTCACCTTTGGGTTCGACCACACGGTGGTGAATATGCCGGGCAAATATGATTTTAAGATACACGGCAATGCATTTTATGCGGCCGCCAACCCAAACCCCGACGCACCCAGGGAGGGCGGCAGCTGCGAACCGGGAATCGTGATGGTATCGCTCGACAGCAACGGAAACGGGATACCCGACGATGAATGGTATGAACTGGCAGGCAGCGAATACCATCGGTCCGGCACCCGGAAAAACTATCGCCTGACCTATTTCAAGCCCGATCCGGGAAAGGTTCCGACGCCCATCGGCAAAAGCCCCATCACCGACACTACCTACATACGCTGGGAAGACAATACGGGAGCACAGGGCTACATGCACAAAAACACTTACCACCGGCAAGATTATTTCCCCGCATGGAAGTCTGCCGGCCAGCTGACCTTTGAAGGGACGTTGCTGCCCAACAACGCGGTGGACGAGAGTGGCAACGGCTCCTACTACGTGCAGTATGCCTATACCTGGGGGTATGTGGACAACCATCCCAACGAGTACGGGGACAAGGTGAGTTTCGACATCGGATGGGCCGTGGATGCCGACGGCAACAACGTGAACCTGCCGGGCGTCGATTTCGTCCGCGTGTACACGGGCGTGAACCAGCAGTGCGGCTGGCTCGGCGAAACATCGACCGAACTGTCGCGCGCCGAAGACCTGCATATCACAGAACCGACTTCCACATTGCCAAACCCATAAAACATGACGCTTATGAAACTAAAACGATTACCACTTGTTTGCACCTTTTTGTCCGTCGTCCTGACGGCCGTCCCCCAGGAATACACCAACGGGGTGTTCATCCTCAACGAAGACTGGTTCGGGCACAACAACAGCAGCCTCAACTTCCTGAACCCTGCTTCGGGCCAGTTCGACTATGAGATCGTCCGCAACAACGACAGGAATGCGGAACAAAAGCTGTCGTTGGGGTGCACCGCCCAGTTTGGCACCGTTTACGGCGACCGGATGTACATCATGTCCAAACAGGACCAGGACCCCGGGGAAAGCGGGGCGGTACGCGGCGGCCGCCTGGTGGTGGCCGATGCCCGTACGATGGAGATCATCAAAAGCTTCCCGGCCATTTACGAGATCAACGGAAAATCGGCCGCCGACGGGCGCGGATTCGTGGGAGTCAATGAACAGAAAGGCTATGTCGGCACCTCCAACGGTATTTTTGTGCTTGATCTGGACAATCTGGGGATAGGCCAACGCATCGCGGGAACCGAAAACCCGCTGATCACAGGCGGCGAGAGCAATGCCGACGGGTTGGGATCGCTCTATCGCAACCAAATCGGGATGATGCTCCGCACCCAGGATTACGTACTGGCCATTCAGCAAGACAAAGGGATACTGGTCATCGACCCCGAAACCGACACCGTGCAGGAGGTGATAGAGGGCTGTTTCAGCACCATGGCACAAAGCAAGGACGGAACGGTTTGGGTGGGGCGCAACTCCAACATGGATTACCAGACTTATCCGTACGGCAACGTCGGTTCGAGCGGCGAAGAGTGGGAAGGCAACCAGCTGCTGAAGCTCAACCCCGCCACATTGGCGTACGAGATCGTCGAAATGCCCTATGCCGCGGGCATCAACCAAACGTGGTATGCATGGACGGCGGGATCGCTCTGCGCCAGCACCCGTCAAAACCGACTTTACTTCACGTTCAATGCCGACAGATGGAGCTGGTTCACCTGTGCCACCATGTTTATGTACGACATTGACGAAAATACTTTTTACCAGATTTACGACAGCAACCGCGAAAACCGTTACTTCTACGGCGCATCCATCCGCATCAATCCTCTGGATGATAAACTCTATGCCGCCCTTTACATCGACAACATCAACCAGTCCTATTTCATTTACCAGCTGGACAACGAAGGTAACCGGCTAAAAGTCTTTGAACCCATCAAACGGTACTGGTTCCCCGCCATGTTCATCTTTCCCGATGCCCACGCCCCAGTGGTGGACGATTTCGCACCCGTGTCCATTGGTAGCGGGCAAACGCTCACCATCGACCTGGGCACCATGGCCACCGATGCCGACAATTCCGTAGCGGCCATTACCAAACGGGTGGTCGCCAACAGCAACGAGACAGGACTGACGGCCTCCGTCCGGAACAACACGCTGACCCTCAAAGCAGGACAAAGCCCTGCGGGACAAATCACGGTACGTTTCAATTCCAACGGCAAAACAGTCGATAAAATACTGACCGTCGCACAAGGAACCCCCACCTCCGTCCCCGCTCCCAACCCAGCATCCATCACCGTCACGGCCCAACACGGGACCATCAGGGTAAGCGGGCTTCAAACCGAAACCAGGGTACAGGTATTCAACCTCTACGGACAGCTTGTCCGTTCGCAAACCATGAAGGGTTCAGGATCCATCGCGGGATTGCCCGCAGGACAAATCTATCTCATAAAAGCAGGGGACAAAACATTTAAAACAACGCTGCAACCATGACAAAGACAAGACAACATCTTTCCGTGGCCATACTGCCGGTGCTGTTGGCCGTATGCCTCACGGCACGGGCACAATACGTGACCAGAGTATTTGAGTTCATGCCCGCACCGGGCCAGTTTACGAACACCTCCATCGCCACGGCCAGCGCAGCCGCCAACGTGACGGGCAGCAACGACAACATGGTGAGCCTGGGCAGTTTCGGCGGATACGTCGTGGTGGGGTTCGACCGCCCCATTGTCAACGACCCGCAGAACCCTTACGGCGTGGACTTCTCCGTTGCCGGCAATTCGTTTGCCGGCAATGCCTACGGGCAATGGTGCGAGCCGGGAGCCGTGCAGGTGATGAAAGACCTTAACGGCGACGGGCTGCCCAACGACGGCGAATGGTACGAACTGGCCGGCTCGGATTACTGGCTCAGTTCCACCAAACGCAACATCACCGTTACCTATTACAACCCGCATTACACCAAAGGCTATGCCGTACCGTGGCGGGCCGACAACGGCGACTACGGCGCACTGGTGGCCAACCGTTTCCATACGCAGCCCTATTACCCCGACCCGTTCGATTTCGGAACCCACATCATCGATTCCGTCTCGTTTACGGGTACGCGCATACGGGGCAACATCGACATGAGTTCGCCCAGTTACCTGAACCCCTACCGCGCCCCGGCTTTTGGATATTGTGACAGCAAAGGGAACAACAGCCCGCTTACCAGTCCAAAAAATCCGTACACGGCCGGCACCGACGGGTTCGACCTGAGCTGGGCCGTGGATAAAGACGGAAACCACGTGGAACTGGACATGGCCCACTTTGTGAAGATCTACAATGCGGGGTTTGCCAACATCGGCTGGTTGGGCGAATGGAGCACCGAGGTGCTTAAGGTGGCCGTCACCGACCCCGATCCCGGTTATGTACCGCAGGATTACTACCGCAATTACATCGGCATTACCCAGTTGCAGGTGCTGAAAGGGCAAACCTGCCAATACGACGGCATCCTGTTCAAAAACGGCCGGCCGGTTGCCGACGGCACACCGCGCTGGTGGACATCAAACCCGTCGGTGGGAACGGTGGACAACGAAGGCAACTTCACGGCGTTGGGACTGGGCGAGACCAAACTCTATTTCTCGCAGAAAGACGACATTCCTGCCGACTCGATACCGCTTAAGGTCGTCGAACTGAAACGTGTGGTGCTGGAGATGGAAGGCAACAACTCGGCCATTTCGTCCGACAGCAGCAGCCTGCTGGTGAACGAAAAGATCTACATCATCGGCGAATGCGAGGACAACCGCACCGAAGTGCTCAACGCCACCGTGGCCAACCGATTTGTGTACGAGCCGTTGGTATGGACTACGTCCAACCCGGCCGCGGGAACCATCGATAACGGCCTTTTCACGGCCACGGCGCCGGGACGCACCAAAGTATATGCCCGCAGCAGCACCAATCCCGCGCTGGCCGACTCCATATTGGTCATCGTCAAACCCCTGCCCGAAGTGAAGCCCGTGAAAGAGTTGGTGAAGATCCCCTCGTTTGCGGCCACGGGCACGTTCAACCCGTCCGACTTGTTTACCACGGGCACCGATGCCGAAATTATACTCAACACCGCAATACCCGATGCAGGCAACATGGGGGCCACGATCCGCAAGAACGTGTTCGGGTATGGTTTCACGCCGGGCGAGTACACAGAAGACGTCGTGCATTTCAACATTACCGTGTTCGGACAAACGCACGACTTCGACATCACGTTCAGCTACATGCCCGCCACGTTCCCTGCCGACAAGCAATTGCTGTTTGTGTACGAAGCAGACGGCGAACCACAGGCCGTCAAAGCCTGGCTGCCCGATACCGGTGCCACGAACACCGTGGCCACCTATACCGATGGGGAAACCGTGGCCGACATGCAGGTGGACGGTGCCTTCCTGTTCGTGGCCACCGGCAAAGCCCTGTACCGTTATAACCTTTCGACATACGAAGCCGAACAGGTGAGCGGTATCGACTATACCCCCCACAAACTGAGGATACTCGCCAACCGGTTGTTCGTAACGGGCACCAGAGACGGGGCATCTTCGGTGTATGCCTATTTTAAAAGCGACCTTACCCCTTCGGCCATCGTGGGACTGCCCGCCCCCGCCGTGGCCCTGGCCGCTGCCGACGGCAAGGTGTATGCCGTGACGTCCGGTGCGACCGTCTCTGCCCTCGTGGTGCTGGAGGCCGGCTTAGGCACTGTATCGCTCGCCGGAACCACTGACTGGGGTACCGATGGCCTTACCGTCACCGACCTTGTGCCGTACAACGGTACCCTGTACGCCGTACGCAAGGGAGGTGACGGCATCGTCCCCGCGGTCATCAGCGTTAAAACAACCGATGGCGCCCGTACGGTGACCGAAATAGCGGGGGTTGAATTCCCGTCGGGCAACATCACGGCCATGGTCGAACCCATGGCGGGCAGCACCCTTCTGTTGAAAAACAAGCGCGGCTTTACACCGTTCGACACAGGCACGCTCACGTTGTCGGCAAGCACTTACATGCGCGACAACACCCGTTACGCCACGGGCGGCACCTACGATCCCGATACGAAACAATACTATGTGTCGCACACAGGGTCATCGGGTAACCGCGGGTCCGTATTCTCATCGGCTTATGCCCTCGAAGCCAACTTCACGGGACTGGGCGACAATCCGGCCATCTTGCGCGTCTGCCCTAAACTGGCCGAAAACGAAAGGCCCGAAGCCACCACCGCCATTGCCGCCTCGTCGGCCGTGGAACGAAAAACGGGAACGGTGATGACGGTAAGCAAGGCCACAAGCTTCAGCGACGTGGAAAACAACTTTACCATCTACCCTAAATCCACGCCACCGTTCGTCACCTGGACACGAAGCGGCGACAACCTCCGCTACTCGGTTTTTTTCGATGGCTTTGTCACGGCTGATTCGACAATAACCCTCGAAGTCGAGGCCATTGACCACTACGGATGCGCCACCACGGGCACGTTTGCCCTCACCATCAGGCCGCGCATCTATACCCCGCGCATCTCCACGCCCCTGGTTGCCCGGTCGGTCGATGCGGGAACGGAAGAGCTGCGCCTGTCGCTCGGCGAAACCTTCGAATTTTTTACGGCCAACGTGAGTGCGCGCCACGTCAAATCAGTGCATGCCAACACCAACCCCATGTTGGTCACGGCCGCCATCGACACCGAAGCCGACGAACTTGTCCTCTCCTTTGCCCCGGGACAAACGGGTAATGCCGTGGTCACGTTGCGCGGCACCACGGTGGAAACTTCGCCAGACGACCCGGAACATCCCGAAAGCAAGTATGTCGAGATGCCAGTATCCGTCACCGTTACCTCCGTCGCAACCGGCATTGGGAAAAACGTGGCCGAAAACGGACCGGTGGTTTACCCCACCCGCACCCGGGGCATCGTGTACGTGAAACTTGGGCAGGCGCAACCCATACGGGTACGCAACCTCTCGGGCACGGCCGTGCATGCCGTTCCTGGACATGAGGGACTCAATACGCTCGGTTTGGGACATTTGCCCAACGGGCTCTACTTTATACAAACGGACCAGGGAGCCGCCAAGGTGCTCCTTGCCAAATAAATCCTAAGTATTAACCAATTAAATTTTTTTACCATGGCACTTTTTTATAAAACCGTTCAACGGAGTTCCAATCCCGGCAATCCGGAAGCGCCCAAGCGGTGGTACCTGATTTTGAAAAGCCTGGGGATGATGAAAGAAAAAGACGTGGCGGCGGCCATCGCCGACGAAACCACCCTGAACCCCAAAGAGGCAGAAATGGCCATTTACCAGTTCCAGAAAGTACTGGCCAAATACCTGCTGGAAGGCCACACCGTGCAACTGGGCGAGCTGGGCAGTTTCCAACTGGTGGCGCAAAGCGACGGGGTGGACAACGAATCCGACGTGACGCCCACGTTGGTCAAAAAGATCAACATCCGCTTCACCCCTTCCACGGCCATAAAAGAAGCCATTGCCAAAGCTTCTTTCAAACCCGTGAAAGGCCTCTGACAAACGCGACGGGCCGAAGTGAAAACTCCGACCCGTCGGGACAAAAACTCCGACGGGTCGACGCGTAAACTTCGACCCGTCGGATAAAAAACATCAACGGGTCGGGCAAAAGACTCCGACGGGACGACGCAAAAAACCGGATCCGTTAAAACATACAATTAATGGACAGGCCGTTGATGAGGCTCTTAATCAAAGGTTCTGTTATCAAAGCGGGTTGATTGGTTTTAATGGGATTGACCTCCCCTAACCCCTCCGAAGAAGGGGGACAAGAAGCTGCACCATACGTAACAGCTCCCCTCCTTGGGAGGGGCCGGGGGAGGTCAGACAAGGAGAAATGCGATAAACCTCTTTGTCATCGGCTGTAAGCTTAATACAATTATTAATCAGAACCAGCCAAATCCTCCATTGGAGAATTCAGCAGGTTCAAAAACCAAAAAAAATGAAGAGAAAACTATTCATCCTTTGCATGGCTGTTGCAACCGCAACGGGCCTTACGTGGAATGCCACGGCGCAAACCCTCACCCTGAACCTGACGGGATGTCCCAAAGACACCCTGACGGGCGGTTACTGGATCGAAACGTACAACGACAGCATCAACACCCTGACCTGCGGCGATTTTGTGTTCTCGCACCTGCCGGCAGGGCCCGGCGCATCGTTCGGAGGCTATTACTGGGACGGCTTTACCACCGGCACAAACGGCGACTACACCAATTATGGCACCCCCTGCCCCGTGCAGCCGTGCGATTCGACCCACAGCGGGAGCCTGGGCTGGGTGGACAACCAGTGGGGCGTGATGGCCGGAGGCGGCATTGCAAACTACACAGGCACCACGGTTGATTCGGTGGCCAAAGGTATTCCTTACCTGATCGCCTATTGGGGCTACCACATGGAAGAGGAATGGTGGGACATGCACTATGGCGACATCCCACCCAACCCTATGCACTGTTTGACAGCCAAGCTTGCCGATAATTCCACGTTTACCCCGCAGGGCGTGTTCATCTGCAACCATCCCTGGCCCTACTGGGGCAACCGCTTTGGCGACGGGTTTGCCCGTCCGCTGGACCAGCCGGGCGACTATTTCGTGTTGCGCATAGGCGCCATGGATGACGCCGGCAACGACTTTGGCTTTACCGTAACCGACACACTGGCCGTTTACGACGATTCAGCCTTTTACGATGTCCGCCAGCCCGACAACTGGCACTGGGTCGATCTGACGGAGCTTGGGTCAGGCGTGCATACCCTGTATTTTACCATGGAAACGACCGATGTCAGTGCGTACGGATATGGCCCCAATACTGCCGTCTATTTTTGCATGGACAAGCTCAGTCTCGAAAAGGACGAATCATCGGTGGCTAAAGCTGCTGCAGCCCTGAAGCCGGGAAGCGAAACAGCCCAACTGCCTGGTAAAAAAGCCATATCCCGGCCAAATGAAATTACCAATTCGGTGGTTGTCGATTCGTACACAGGAGGTGAAGTCCTGATTTACACCACAGAAGGCCGCAATGTGCTAAGAACAACAGTCAAAGCAGGCAGGAACACAATAGACACGTCAACGCTGCCCGCAGGCAATTACCTGCTCAGGCACGGGCATAAAACCCTATATGTTTCAAAAAAATAAACAGATGTACAACCTGTAAGTCCCGGCCAGACGCCAAGCCTTTGCCGGGGCTTATTTAAACAACCAGAGACATGGAACTTTATTACAAAAAAACGGGCTTTTTTAAACAGGCCTTATTGCTGGCGGCATTGATCCTGTTACCCGTCGCAGGTTTAAATGCACAATCGGCCACGTTACCTTCCGAAGTATTTGACAACTGGCATGCTTACAGTGTTGCCGGAGATAAACAATGGACATTTTCAGGAACGAATGCCGCAATGTTAAATGATTATTTGGGCGGTGGCACCAGCGAGGAGGAGGACTGGTTGGTGTCGCCGGAGTTTACGGCCGGTGACGGATACGGGATCGGACTAAACTTCACCTCGTGGTATTCGGGTATCAAAAACCCTATTGCCGTAAAATATTCAACCGGCTATTCGGGAGAAGGAGACCCCAATACGGCCACATGGACGGATATTACGGACAAAGCCCAATGGGGGGGATCATCAGCCGAAACCAAGGCATCGGGCAACGTCATTATCGCGGAGTCCCTGCCGCTTCGCATCGCATTTGTTTACACGGGGGATAGCGTCTCATGGAAATTGTCGGGCATAAAAGTGGACAATATCGATGCCATGGCCCCGACAACGCCCGCCAATCTCACGGCCGCCACCACCGAAGCCGGTATCCTTCTTACCTGGGATGCGTCGACCGACAACACAGACGTAACGGGTTACCACATTTATATAAACGACAAACTTTACAAATCAACGGAAACCCCGGGTTACACAATCGCCAGTATCCCGGCCAACGCGGAATACACCATTGACGTGGAAGCTTTTGATGCGGCAGGGAACAAATCGGGAAAAGCGACGGTAACGCACATGCTATCAAGCCGGAAACCCGCATCGCAATGCGATTATTCTGACGATTTTACGTCGCTTACGTTTACAGGGACGGGATTTGCCGTAGCCAGCCTGCAAACTTTGCTGACCACACCGAACGGTTGGACCGGCCAGAACGTCATCATGGTGAAAGGCCCGAATGCCGGAGCAAGCGGCGGCATACTGGTCAGCAACTATAAAGCCATGAACACCGGCGAGCAGGGATTTTGCCTCAATGGCACGACAACCAAAACGGGCGTTATTTCCTCCCCCGTACTGGGCGGGGGCTGTGCAACCATATTCTTTAACTACGCTGCCCGCAACACAAGCACAAGGCGAATCCAGGTAACGATAGAACAGGAGGGTGAGGCCGTTTGGAGCGATACGCTGGACATTAACGTTTACCAAGTCAACACCCGATGCGAATACCTCAGGAAAAACATCGGGGTCGCGGGAAACTTCCGGCTTAAGATCAAAAACCTGTGCCCGTCCCAAATAAGCACCAACACGATCTCGGAAGACGCCACGATTTGGAACGTTTGCCTGCAAACCCAGGTGACGGAGGTTGCCACGCCCGAAATAACCATCGAAGGGAAACGTCAATCAGAAAATATCTATTGGGAACAGGCAGATGTTACCCTGAGTACTGAGACCCGGGATTGCAACCTCTATTATACCGTCGACGGCACGGAACCGACCTCCGCATCAACACCTTATACGGACACGTTCACGCTGACCAAAACCGCGACGGTAAAAGCCATTGCGGTTCACGGCGGATTGGTCAGCCAACCTGCCGATGCGCAGATAACCGTGGCCGGCCCGCAAACGGCCATCCTGCCTTACAGCGAGTCCTTTGCGTCGGGATTGGGCAACTGGTATTTCCATAGTGCCGTTGGCGAACAGGAATGGATTGCCGGGTCTGAAGGCGAAACCTCCTTTGCCCGAATGTGGGGCGCTCCCGACGAATACACCGTGGTAGCCAACGAAGACTGGCTCATTTCGCCGGCCCTTACCGCAGCCGAAGGATACGGGCTGGCGTTCCGCTTTGCCTCGTCCAAACAATATGATGGCAATGCCATTGCCCTGAAATACTCGACCGACTATGCCGGCGTGGGCGATCCCTCCACAGCCACATGGACGGACATCACCGCCCAGGCTGTTTTGCCGACCACCGAAGCTGTATGGATGCCATCGGGTGTCATCGCGATCAGTGAAACCGCTCCTGTACGTTTTGCTTTTGTGTACACGTCGACGGTCAGTGAAGCGGCGTTGTGGCAGGTCAGCCACATCGGCATTGTAAATGCCGACCTTACTGTTCCCTCCGCGCCAGCCGGCCTTACAGGCCTGCCGGCCGTCACCGGCATCGATCTTTCATGGACGGCTTCGACGGACAATGTGGGCGTTGCCGGGTACAACGTGTATGTGGGCGAAGAACTGGAAGGCACGACCGCGGAAACCTCATATGCCGTAACCGGGCTGACATCGGCCACCGGATACGTCCTTGGCGTGGAAGCCTTCGATGCCGCCGGGAATAAATCGGCAAAAGCGTATGTAACGGCCACAACGGGAACGGCAACCGGTTTGCCCAAAAACACCGCTTCCGGCCTTTCCGTTTATCCGAATCCGTTCGACGGCTTTGTCATCGTGACGGTTCCCGTCAGCAACCGGGCCGTTGTTTACAACCAGGCTGGATGTGCCGTATTGAACGTTCCGCTGAACGCCGGGGAAAACAGGATAAACACTTCGGCATTGCCATCGGGCGTTTACATTCTGCAATGCGGAACTGATATTGTAAAAATGATGAAATAAAGAAGAGCAAATTTTATCCTGATTATTCCGTTTTGCCACTATTCCCTGCCGTACCCGGCATGGGAAATGTAAGTGAAAAATAAACAAAGGCAAAGCAGTCCGTAAAAAGCAGGGGGCACACGTAAATAAAAACGTGTGCCCCCTGTGTATTTACCGGTGCCGGATACACAACTATACCCAAATGGATCGGAATGTGTTGGCTAAAGCAACCAAAGCTTTAGCCACTATTGAGGAAGCAGGCGATCAATGCTTATCACCACCTTCGTTTCATGCACTTTTCCCCAATCGCAAAAGGCCCAACTCCTCGTCGGTGCACAAACACAGGTCGAGTGCTTCGCGGATTTTGCGCTCGGGCATGTCCTGCCCTATCAGCACCAATTCCACCATACGGTCGCCAAACCGTTTGTCCCACTTGCCCATTATCAGTTCTTCGTTGGACTGGAAAGCAGGATGCTGGTTGCGTTGCGTCAAGGGTATCGAAGCCCACCACACGCCAGCCTTGGTGATGGATGACATACGCCCCGCCTGGCTCCACACCAACGCATCGTCGGGGTGCGTGTCCTGCCAGAAAAAGCCTTTACTGCGCACAATGCCGTGGTGCCAGTGGTCGTTGATGTAATCCTCGAACCGCCGGGTGTTGAAAGGACGGCGGCTTCGGTATACAAACGAACCGATGCCGTATTCGTCGGTCTCGGGTACATGCCCGGTTTCCAATTCCTTAATCCATCCGGCACCTTGCGATGCTTTTTCAAAATCGAACAAGCCCGTGTTGAGAATGTCGGACGGGCTGATTTTTCCGTGCACGGCAACGACGATACGCGCGCCGGGGTTCAGTTTGCCGATGACCCGTCGCATCTCCTCAATCTGATAGGATGACACGAGATCGGCTTTGTTGATGACAATGACGTTGGCAAATTCGATCTGGTCGGTCAGCAAATCGACGATGTTGCGTTCATCGTTTTTGGCCAGATCGCGGTCACCGACTGAATCGAGCGATCGGAAGTCGTACCCGAAGTTCAAAGCATCCACCACCGTCACCATGGTGTCGAGGCGTGCAATTTGGGTCAGGTCCATGCCCAAATTGTCAAACGCATAGCTGAAAGTTTGGGCAACGGGCAAAGGCTCGGCAATGCCCGTCCCTTCAATCAGTAAGTAATCAAACTTTTTTTCGCGGGCCAGCTTGGTTACCTCCTTCACCAAATCGTCACGCAAAGTGCAGCAAATGCAACCGTTGGACATCTCCACCAGCTTTTCTTCGGTACGCGACAGCGAGGCATTGCCCTCCACCAACCGGCTGTCGATGTTTACTTCGCTCATGTCGTTCACAATCACGGCAACCTTCAAATTTTGACGGTTATTGAGTACATGATTGAGCAGCGTGGTTTTTCCTGCCCCCAGAAAGCCACTAAGTACGGTCACAGGTATTTTTTCCATATTGATTAACGGTTTAATTTTCTGCTAACAGTTGATACAAATTGTCCTCTAAGTTATCCCTGTCCAAATGCCTGCCGATAAACACCAACTTGCTGAAACGGGGTTCATCGTCGTCCCAGCACGTTCCTACTTCGAACATGTAAGTCGTTCGTACAGCCTGGAAAACAAACCTTTCCGCAATTCCATTAAAGCTGATCACTCCCTTAATGCGAAACAGGGTATCGGCGTTATAACACATGAAGTTCTGCATCCAAAAGCCGAATTTGTTCCTGTCGAAACTGCCCGGGACCACAAACCCTTCGGAAACAATGTCGTGCCGATGCGCCTTGCCGCTTTTCATTAGCAACGATTGCGGGGTGTTTGCCCCACGCAGCATGGTAACACTCCGAAAATGCATGGTACTGGTTTCAACACCGCGGCCCGAAAACGCAAACGATTCCAGGATGTCAATATCCGAAATATCGGCATGTGACACGGCGATAACGCGGGCCGAAGGATTACACATCCCGACCCATTGCAACAATTGCGCGGCATATTGTGGGTTTACACAGTCGGTTTTGTTGACCAGCACCGTGTCGGCCAATGCGATCTGCTTCCGCACCTCTGGTTGGCTGTCCATTAAATCTTCAAGGTTTATTGCATCGACCAAACACACCACGCTGTCGAGCACGAAATCGCGTTGTACCGCCTCGGTTGAAAGAAATGCGCCCACAATGGTATCGGGATCGGCTACACCGGTGGTCTCCACCAGCACATGGCCGAACTTGTGGCGCACGTCCAACAGGTTACGGACCGTTCGCATGAAGTCGTCGTTCAACGAACAGCAAATGCATCCGTTGGCCAGTTCGAACACGTTATCGTCCACATCCACTATCAGACCGCCATCGATGCCGATCTCTCCAAACTCGTTTTCGATAATGGCAAACCGTTTTTCGGGATGCTTCCTTATCAGGTTGTTGAGCAGCGTGGTTTTTCCCGCCCCCAGAAAACCTGTGATGATGGTAACGGGTATCTTATTATTCATGCAGCCCGGTTTTGGATTCAGCACAGTGTTTGACTATTGCATTTACTGCAAGTTCCCTTAATGACCACCTCGCATGTGTCACCCACAAAACCTTTGGGCAACAGATAAGAAGATGTCTTCACATCGTTCAAACAAACCAGCAAATCACATTTGGTGCAGAAAAAATGCACATGGTCCACTTGATGGCGATGGCCTTGGGCACAATGGTTCAGCGCATATTTCACCACCGTGTTGTCGGCCACTATGCGGTGTATGACCCCAGCTTCCTCGAGCGTTTGCACGCTACGGTAAAAGGTAATACGGTCGTAAAGGGGCCCCAGGAACTCTTTGGCCTCTTGTTCCGACATGGCATGGCGGCTCGATTGCAACGCGTTGATAATGGCCACCCTGGGGGTTGTTTTCTTCAAGCCGTGTTCCTGCAATATATCAATGGCATCCATGGGAAAAGCTTTAATACAACAATATTTCAAATGAAACAATGTTGCAAATAAAGCAATTTTCAATTACTATTGCAAACACTTTGGCGTTTAGTTAAGACATCAAAAAAACGGAACGGTTATTTCCACCCTGATCATCTGAGAATCTCCGTGGTTTGCCCTATCGGTCTTTTATCTATACGACATTGGTTGCAAGCACTTTTTAAATTGATGTACATGTTATCGGTATCTGATTTGCGATTTTCGTACGACAGGGGCAGTACCTTCAGTTTCCCCGATTTTGCATGCGCCCCCCACGAGCATTGGTTGGTACGGGGTGTCTCGGGCTGCGGCAAAACCACACTGGTGCATTTGCTCGCAGGACTGCTCACGCCATTGCAGGGCAATATATGGATAAACGGCACGGACATAACCAAATTGGCAACAGCAAAAGCCGACCGTTTCAGAGGCAAAGAAGTGGGTATCGTATTCCAGCGCCACCATTTTATCCAATCGCTCACCGTGGTAGAAAACCTTGAAGTATGTCGTTTTCTCAACGGTTTGTCCATGCCAAGGCGCAAAGCGCTGGACTTGCTGGAGCGATTGGACATTGCCCATAAGGCCGACACCAGGCCCGGACAACTGAGCCAGGGCGAGCAACAGCGGTTATCCATTGCCCGTGCGATAATCAACAAACCATCGGTCATTTTGGCCGATGAACCCACCTCGAGCCTTGACGACGAAAATTGCCGCGAGGCATTGCAACTATTGAAGCGCGAAGCTAAAAACAACGGTTCCGTATTGTTGGTCGTTACCCACGACCAACGTTTGTTGCCCCACTTCAACCACCTCCTCGAACTATCCAGACAACCATGAACACAATCGGCATAAGCATCAAAAACCTGACATCCAAGCCCCTGAACCTTTTGCTCAATGTAGGGCTTATGGCCACGGGCATTGCCATCATTGCCTTTTTGTGGATGATAAAAGCCCGCTTCACAGAGCAATCAGACAAAAACACCCTGGGTGTCAATCTGGTAGTCGGCGCAAAGGGAAGCCCTCTCCAGCTCATCTTGTCCAGCCTTTACCACATCGATTACCCCACGGGAAACATCAGGTTGTCCGAAGCGGAACAAATTGCGCACAACCCGTTGGTGAAAAAAGCCGTGCCACTGGCATTGGGCGACAACTTCAGAGGATTCAGGATAGTGGGTACCACGCACGACTATGCGGCATTGTTCAACGCAAAGATTGCCCGTGGACAACTGTGGGAAAACGATTTGGAAGTGACCATTGGCGCCAATGTGGCCCGGCAAGAGGGGTTGTCGATAGGCGACAGTTTTGTGGGCATGCACGGTTTTGCCGCAGAGGCCGACCAGGCCCACGATGAATTCAAATACCGCGTGGTAGGTATATTCGAAGAAACAAGCACGGTCCTCGACCAATTAATATTGACCCGCATACAAAACGTGTGGGAGATTCACGCGCACCACCATCACGGCGACGAAACGGAAGCCGGACATGACGAAAGCGATGGCCACGCACATCATGACCGCGATTGCGATCACCACCACGAAGAGCCGGCCACAATAGCCGATTCGACACGTGAAATCACCGCCTTGCTGGTTTTTTACCGAAACCCCATGGGGGCGGTATCGCTTCCGCGCCATATCAACAAAAACACCAACATGCAGGCAGCGTCACCCGTAGCGGAAATAAACCGATTGTACGATTTGCTGGGGGCCGGCATCAAGTCGGTCAACCTCATCGCCTTGACCATCGTGCTGATGGCGGGCTTCAGCATTTTTGTGTCTTTGCTCGGCTCCATGAAAGAACGGACTTACGAATTGGCCGTGATGCGGGTCGTCGGAGGTCGTAAACGTACCCTTTTTTCGATAGTGGTTTTTGAAGGAATAATCATCTCGATAGCCGCCTTTGTAGTGGCTTATATATTGAGTCGTATCGGGCTATGGGCCGTATCGTCGTATGCCGAAAACAATTTTCGGGTCGGACTTGACGAGATCTTCATCCAAGGTACGGACATTGCGTTGCTCGGCCTGTCAGTGGGCGTAGGTTTTGCCGCGTCGCTGGTGCCCGCGGTGAAGGCCATGCGTACCGACATTTCAAAAACGTTGAGCCAGTAATTTTCAAGTTATAGCACATGAAAAAGATATTGACCGTTATTTCCCTGTCACTGGTGTGTGGCATGGCCTGCGCGCAAACGGCGGTCACGTGGACGCAGCTGTCGAACGTGACATGGGCCACGGCTTACGTGGCCTCATTGAAAGATTATTACGACCTTCCGCGATTCGCTAAAGAAATACGTGATTTAGACGGGAAGCATATATCCGTAAAAGGATTTTACGTGCCTGTAGACAATGAAGGCAGAGTATTTGCCTTGTCGGCCAACCCATCCGCCATGTGTTTCTTCTGTAACGGCGCGGGTCCCGAATCGGTCATGGAAATCAACGTCAAACAAGGTATTTCCAACTTTAAGCAAATGCGGGCCGATAAATTCGTGGAGCTGTGCGGCACTTTGAAACTTAACCGTACCGACCCCGAACATCTGATGTACATATTACAGGATGCGGTGTTGGTGCAGGTAATAAAATAGGATATTTTCACGCAAAGACGCGGAGAGAAAAAACTTTACGTCTTCGCGTCCCTGCATTTTCTATTCATCATTCACAGCTTGAACAACAACGGATCGACGGGACATCTGCCGCCCGCACCGGTCATCTCTCCATCTGGCCTCTATTATTCTGGTCTTGAGGATCTCAAGATCCCTATCGTTTATTACGACACAACAAAAAGCCAGCTACCAGACTCCGTTTTCCGAAGCTGATAGCTGGCAATTGAAAACGTTTCCTCTATTCGCTTAATCCTGCAAATCGACGATCCTGTCGAACGCGTACCCTTCGGTAATGGTTATCCCCTGGGTCAATGTGCCCGAGGCAATGTCATAGATGTAAACCGCCGGCGACGCGTCTTTGGGGTTGACGCCAATGTATGCCTTCCTGCCCAGTACGACAGATCGTTGCGAAAACGTCCCTTCGGAATAAGGCAAACCAAGCACGGTCAACCCATCGGTTTGCAAATCAAGCACTGCATAGTAGCAGTTATAATCGCTCCCCCAACCGGCAGCTCCCGTATAGGTGGGATCTTGCACGTAGAGCAGCGCTTTGTCCGAGGCCAGGTATTGCGCGGTGATGATTTTGCCGTGTGAACCTGCATGTGTCTGAAAACCCATGTAGCTGGCATCAAAAGCCTTTTCACCTTTATTGATGCGCAGCAGGGTGCCGTATTGGATGGTGGAACTCGACGCACCCGCCACCTGGCTGTTGCAAGCCAGATAATAGTTGCCATCGGCGTCGAAGAACGATTTGCTTTGCAACAACTCGCCATAAGCGGTACCTGCCATGAATTGGGCCCGTGATTCCTCGGCCACACTGCCGACAGACATATCCGACGGATCGATAAAGGCCATGTAGAATTTCGTCTTGTCCTTGTTGTTGAGGTACGAATAAAGAATGGTGTGGTCGCTTTTCCGGTAACCTGCAATGCCCGAAGTGCTGAACGTCCCGCCTGCAGGCAACGCGGGCAGATCCAGTTCCCCTTCATCCAGAATGGCCATGTTCAAGGCATCTACCTTTATCCAGATTACTTTGGAGGCATCACCATTGGCAGCCATCAGCACCAGCGTATCGTCATCAATCCAGGCATGTGTGTAACGGCGATCCTTCAACGTGTTTTGTTTGAAAGCAAACTCTTTGACAACCGTCACGCTGGTATTCGAAATCTTATACTTGCCGAAACGATCTTTTTCCTGAGGCACCTGATAGTAATATTGCCCTTTGATGATGCTCTCCTGATAAAGTTTGGCAGTGACGTCGGCACCTTTTCCCGAAAAATCAATGTTGGTTTGGTCCTCCAACGATTTTACCCCTTGTACTAACTGTGTGTTGGTCGACCCCATGCCTGAGGTTTCCCCAATCGATACCCAAATATCAAAATGCGCGGCCTCTAGAGGATCTTCTTCTTCCCCATCATTGTCGTCCGTACACGAGGCCAACGGCATGCACACAAAAAAAAGCATTAACGCCCACAAATAAAATTGTCTCTTTTCCATGATCTCAAATTATAGTGAATTAATAAAGAGTCTGAATTTCAAAAAGAAGGATCGCCCCGGTTTCTGCAGTTTGTAATTGTCGTACACCACGCGGTCAAATACGTTGTCACAGGCTAAAGAGACATTGTATCTGTCCTTCTGCCACGAATAGGCCATCACGGCATTGCCCACACACTGGGTCGGTATTACCGCTTTGCTCTTCAGGGCCCCATACCCTTCCCATGTCAGGTAAAACCAGTGTACATATTGCAGATAGTACGACAGGTGCAAATGGGATCCCCGGCCTCCGAAAAGACCGTATTTGTGATAGTTGACGGCCAGATTGGAATAAAGCCACGGACGGTTGGGCATCCTGTTGTTATAGGTTATTTCCGGTTTTCCGTTTGCCTGATATTTTGTCTTGTTCTTTTCGTTCAGATAGCTGAAGTTGGCCGTCACGTCCAACGCATTATCGAATTTGTAACGGAATTCACTTTCGATCCCCGCCACGGACACGTTGCTGACATTGTCATATTGGCTCATCCCCTCGGCTTCCGACACAACCAGCCGGATATAGTCTTCCACCTTGCGGACAAACCCGTTGATTTCGTAATCCAATCGGTGCCCGGCAGCCAAAACGATGTTTCCGAACAATCCCAGATTGGCATTGTTCCCATGTTCGGGGGCCAGCTGAAAATTGGGATAAATGGTCGAGCCGTTCCCCAGGAATTCACGTGCCAACGGCAACCTTACGCTGTATTCGTACGATGCCTTTATGGAAAGAGCATCCATAAACCGGTACCGCGAACCGGCACCGGCACCCTGGTTCGTTGTGGTCGAAGTCCCTTTCATGACATCCGAGCCGGTGATCCAATACAAATCTTGTTGCCCGACACTTAGCCGACTGGTATAATTTTTAACAAAAAACACGTTGCTTAACCGGCTGTCCAAATAATCCTGGCTGTAAGAAAAACCAAGGATCTGCTTTACGAACCGGTCTTCCGACGGGACGAACTCTGTGTCAACCCCATCGTAACGGCTGTTACGTACGCTATTGAGCGAATAACTGATCGACAACGCATTATGACTGCCCAAAGGATAGTTGGCCCCGATGCCCAAAACGTCCAATGGCCGATCGATGTGGCGCAATGATTTGGCACGGCCGGTGATCTCGTTCCTTGAACTTTCAATGAAACTGCCGTCCCAACGGTATTTCCGGAAAACAGTATCGATAACCACCGAATTGTCCCATGTATGGGAATAAGAAATATCCGCAGCCAGTCTTTTGACAAAGAAATTATCCTTACGGTACGTTCCCGAAAGCCCTCGTGCATCGCTTTTGCTCTTTGCCTGTCCGTACACCACACTTTGGATGGAACCTGTCTGCAACTCCTTCTCTACCTGCGATACAGAACCCGCCACAAACAACGCATCGGCCCATTTTTTATCGGTCACGCCCACTTCTATCCGGCCTATCGACGATGCATAACCATCGTGAAACCGCTTTGCATCGGTTATCTGGAATTCCTCGGCCTCCTTGTTCCATACCTCCACTCCCTTCATGGTGTAGTTGTTGTCGGAAAAATTGTAACCAAAAGCCGGCCGAATGGTCACGCCCGTCCCCGGATGCCTGTACCGGGCATTGAATTCGGCCCTGTGCGTGTTGAACGACCCGTATCCATAGGATACATCAACATAGTTGCTGGCTTGCTTTTTGGTAATGACATTAACGGCCCCTCCCAGTGCATCGGCACCAAGATGGACCGGCACCACGCCTTTGTACACTTCGACACGGTCGATGACGTTCAGCGGAATGTTCGCAAGATTAACGCCATTGCCAAGGGCCGACATAGGCATTCCATCAATGAAGTAACGAATGGAATTCCCGGATAACCCATTGACCGACAAATCAAAATCGGATCCCATGCCGCCATCTTCCCGGATATTGACACCATTGCTCCGCCCAACAATTTTGGCAAGGTCGTTTTGACCGTTTATGAGGGATTTGATATCGAGTGCATTGGCAGAAAAAACACTTTCGCGTACCTGCTGGCTTTTGGTCTTGCCACGCACCTCTACGGTTTGCAGGGCTATTGGATCGTTTTGCAATGTCACATCCAGCCGCGCGGGTGCGGTCACGTTGAGCACCGTTTGGTATTTTTCGAAGCCGACAGAAGTAACCAAGATCTCATACCGGCCGGGGTCAAGGGCCAATCGGTAGTTCCCTTCTTCGTCGGTGGTGGCGCCATATGACGTGTTGGCCGCCCACACAACGGCTTGTACAACGGGATGCCCTTCCGCATCACGCACGTATCCCCACAACGTAACCTTGTTTTGGGCAAAGCCCCCAACCGAAAAGAAGAAAAGGAAAAAGAACAACTGAACGGATAAAAGTAAAAGTCTCATGACCGGCCCCTCTGTTTATCGTACTTTTGCTTTCCGAAAAAGAGGATACACTGCGCACATAAATCGGCCAAACGGCCGGAAAAACTCAATAAGGTTTATCCTTGCAGCGTTATCAGCTCTATCCCTCGAAAGCTTTAAACATCAACCATTGGCAGGTCTTCTGACTTACTCCCGTTTACCGGACGCCTTCCCGCTCCTTACCAAATAATGGAACAGTGGCAAAAGTGTGTCCGAAACGTTTATAGAGTTTACAGCAGCGGGACTGTTCAGGATTCGCACCTGATTCCCTTTTAATCTCGTGCAGCGGATACTGCTTGAGAACCAACTCGGCCGCAAAAATAATCAAAAAAGCGACAATGGAAACAGACATGGCACTTTCCAGTCCCGGAAAACGGAGGATTATGCATTGGCGAAAGCAAACTTTACAAAAAGGGCCACGACCATTTCTTGCATGTTAACGCCATTGCACTATATTTGCCCCGCATTTTTCAGTTTTACCGGTTGCTTTACAAAAGCATTAAAAGGGAATGCCGTGGAAATCGGCAACAGTTCCCGCTGCTGTAAGCCCATTTACAAAACCTTTTTGGCCACAATGCCACTGTCGGCACAGAGCGACGGGAAGGCGCCGGAAAGGCGGGCGAGTCAGAAGACCTGCCGGTAAGCGCCGATTTGTCGCTTTCGGGTAAAAAGCAAATAATCGACGTAGGATGGCCCTCCGCGCCGAACCTGCGTTTGTTATTCTCCTTTTGGTCATTGCGATAAACCGGCCCGTTGTCGACAACTCATTAAACGTTTATAGCAATGACGAAAAAAAAGATTCCCTTGGCCGGCACAGCCACCGTAAAGCCCGGTCATGGGCCTTCGGCCACCGGTCGCACGGCCATTATTTCCGGCAAACAACACGTCTGGCACACTCTTTTTGATTCGATGCCATGAAAAGAGCAATCCTTTACATCCACCGCTATCTGGGGATCGCACTAAGCCTCTTGTTCGTGGTCTGGTTTCTGTCGGGCTTCGTCATGATTTTCCATTCGTTCCCACGTCCCGTCAGGTCGGCTTACGCCAAACTGAACAGTCCCATCGGCCCCGTCGGTGCGCGGCCGTTACCCGACTCTGCCGCATCGCTGGCGTTGGAAACACGCCTCGATCAGCCACTTTGGCGTGTGACCGATACGTCGGGACGAGAAAGGACACTGGCCTATCCGTCGCGGCAACCCGTTGAGTCTTTCCCCGAAAACGAATGCCGGCAACTCGCATTGGCCCGGTGCCCTGCACAAGTGGCACACATGCAGACGCTCAGCGAATTCGACATGTGGATTCCGTGGGAACGTTATGCGGTCTACTTTCCCATTTACAAATATTCGATGGACGATCCTTTACATACCGTATTGTACGTATCATCGGCCACCGGCGAAATCGTGCAGGAAACCAACCGCCGCACACGATTGGCGGCTTGGTTCGGCGCCATTCCCCACTGGGTGTACATCAAACAGCTCAGGCTGAACACCACGCTTTGGCAAAACAGCATCATTGCATTGTCGGGCCTGGGTTCGCTCATGTGCCTGACGGGCCTGATCGTAGGCATCCGCTATTACCTGAAAGTACGTAACCGCCGGCCAGGCCACGGACAAATCACCCCGTACAAAAAATTTTGGATGAAATGGCACCACCTGCTGGGCTTGTTTTTCGGGTTGGTCACGTTGACCTATGTGTTCAGTGGCATGATGTCGATGTGCAACGTACCACAGTTCATTGCGCCCGGAAGCGGACGAAGACCCATGGTGAAAAAGAAAATTGCAACAGGGATCGTGTTGCCGCTGGATAAATTTACCCGCCCTGTCAGCGAAATCGTGGACCATTTCCCCACGGCCAATAGGATAGAATGGATTACTGTGGCCCAGGCACCTTATTATAAGGTTACACTTGCCAATGGCAGCGTGTCGGTGACCAATGCGGACAGTTCCGCGTCCATCGGGAAAGAGGTGTTTACCAGCGACGAAGTATTGCTGGCCTATACCGATGCCATAGGCAAATACCCCCATTCCGTATGCCTGCAGCACGTTTATGACAATTATTACCGTCCAAGCAGCAGCGTACCGAAACCATTGCCGGTTTATCGCGTGGACATCGGCAACCCGGAACGCACATCGCTGTATGTCAATCCCGTCACCACAGAAAAAGTGGCAGAGTTTACCAGTAACACGCGCGTGCGCCGGTGGGCCTACCAATTCCTGCACACATTCGACACGCCCTGGCTGCTCGGCCATCCGCGCACCAGACTGGCACTCGAACTGGCATTAATGGCCGGAGGCACCTTGTTATCGGTAACGGCGCTGGTACTGACCTGTCGAAAGCTGACAAAACGGAAGACCGTTCTGAAATAATCCCAGCCCGGATACGGATAAACCTTTGGGGTTTTAAAAAACCCCGAAGGTTTAACAAACAACCTATCCCTTTTTTCCTACTTTTGCAGCCACGAAAAGTTCTTTCTATATTTCTTTCAGCCTTTAAGGTTCCCGAAGGCCACGCTTTGGCCCGGGATTAATAGGGAACCGTGTGAGAATCACGGACTGTCGCGCAACTGTAAGCGCCTTTAAAAGTTTTGCCACCAATGTCCACTGTCGGGGTTCCGGCGGGAAGGACGGCAAAGCCGGCGTAAGTCAGGAGACCTGCCTTAAACGGATTGACAACGCTTTCGCGAAAAAAGCCAAGTCTATCGGTTAGCACGGTCGTTTTGTCCGTGTTCCCCTATTCTCTTCTTTTTTGTGCAAGCGTTGCCGAAGTACGGTAAGGGCTTTTAAGCTGTTTATCCACTTAAAAGTTTTAACCTATGCAAACGCACAATCTTGGTTACCCGCGCATTGGTAGCCGGCGCGAACTGAAAAAGGCCTGCGAGCGGTTCTGGGCAGGCCAATCCACTTTGGAACAACTGCTGCAAGCCGCACGCGAACTCCGCCACGAAAACTGGACGCTTCAACGCGACGCAGGGCTGTCGTGGATCCCGGTCAACGATTTTTCGCTGTACGACCACGTGCTCGACACCTGTACCATGGTCGGGTGCATCCCGCCGCGCTTTAAACCGCTGGCCGAAAAAGGCATTGACGGCAACACCGATCTTTATTTTTCCATGGCCCGCGGCTGTCAGGCCAACGGCATCGACGCCACGGCCATGGAAATGACCAAATGGTTCGATACCAACTACCACTACATCGTCCCCGAATTCCGCAAAGGACAAACGTTTAAGCTGTCCACATCAAAAGCCGTGGCCGAATTTACCGAAGCCAAAACATTGGGCATAAACCCAAAACCCGTATTGCTGGGCCCCGTCAGCTTTTTGTTGCTGGGCAAAGAGAAGGAAGAAGGTTTTCACCGGCTCGACCTTCTGCCCTCGTTGATCGAAGTATATGCGGGGCTATTGAAACTCCTTCGCAACACAGGTGCCACATGGGTACAAATAGACGAACCTTGTCTCGTGACCGATCTGGACGACCAGGCCCGGCAGGCTTACAGGGATGCTTATCGCTCGCTGGCAGAACAATTGCCGGGCCTGAACCTGATGCTCACCACCTATTTCGGCCATTTGGGAGACAATACCGAATTGGCGTTCGGCCTTCCCGTGGCGGGCATCCACATCGACATGGCGTCATGCCCCGAGCAATACTTTTCCGCCATCAGGCATTGGGATACAAAAAAGCACTTGTCGCTGGGAATCGTGGACGGACGCAATGTATGGAAAAACGACTATGCCCATTCGCTGAAATACATACAAGCTGCGTTGGCAAAGACGGGAAGCGACAAGTTATGGCTGGCCCCGTCATGTTCGCTCATGCATGTGCCCTGCGACCTTGACCTCGAACGGGAAAGCCTTCCCCGGGAAGTGCAGCGCTGGATGGCCTTTGCCAGACAAAAATTATCCGAGACCACCGAACTGGCATTGCTGGCGGAAATGGAACACCCTGCCGGTTCGCCGCTGTTTATACATCACACAAGCGCATTGTCCTCACGCGTTGCATCACCCGTGACCAACAACCCACAGGTAAAACAACGGACGGCCACTATCCAACCGGCTCATTACCACCGCGGGGCAACGTTCCTGCAACGAAAGGCAATGCAGCAAGACCTTGGCCTTCCGGTACTGCCCACGACCACGATCGGTTCTTTTCCGCAAACAGCGCATGTCAGACAACTGCGTTTGCAGCTGAAAAAAGGGGAAATAACCATTGAAGCCTACCAAAGCGCCATTAAAGACGAGATCAGGGAAGCAATCAGGTTTCAGGAAGAAATTGGGCTTGATGTATTGGTACACGGAGAATTCGAGCGTAACGACATGGTCGAGTACTTCGGCCGTTACCTCCATGGTTTTGCCGTATCGGACCACGGATGGGTGCAAAGTTACGGTACGCGTTGCGTGAAACCGCCCATCATTTATGGCGACATCTGGCGCATGGCCCCCATGACGGTCGAATGGATCCGATATGCGCAATCCCTAACTTCTAAACCGATGAAAGGAATGCTCACCGGTCCCGTCACCATCCTGCAATGGTCATTTGTACGCAACGACCAGCCCCGTTCCGCAACTGCCCTGCAAATAGCCCTGGCGGTGCGCGACGAAGTGGCAGATCTGGAAAAGGCAGGCACTTCCATCATCCAGGTCGATGAACCGGCCTTACGCGAAGGGTTGCCGTTGCGTAAGGCCGACAGGCCCGCATACCTGCAATGGGCGGTCAATGCCTTCAGACTGGCCGTTTCCTCGGCCGCCCCATCCACCCAGGTACATACACACATGTGCTATTCCGAGTTCAGTGATATTATGGAAGCCGTAGCCAACATGGATGCCGATGTGGTAACCATCGAAACCTCCCGTTCACAAATGGAACTAATGGATGTTTTCAGGCACTTTGAGTACCCCAACGATATCGGGCCGGGCATTTACGACATCCATTCGCCACGGGTTCCTTCGGAGCACGAGATGACCGAACAAATCTATCTGGCCACGCGCTTTGTCCCCATCGAAAGGCTTTGGGTAAACCCCGATTGTGGTCTTAAAACGCGTGGCTGGGACGAAACCCGTCAGGCCTTGCGCCATATGGTGGCCGCAGCACGCAAAGTAAGGGAAGCCATTGTATAACCCCCATAAGGCCGCAGGTCTTACGGGGCCTTCGGCCTTATTCATCAAAAACAACCTCACAACACATGAACACAATCATAGAGTTGTTTAACGGCCACGGCGTGGCCAGCTCCATCCTCTTTCTGGGCATCACCGCCGTTATCGGGGTGTTGATCGGGAAGGTGGAAATCAATAAAATACGTCTCGGCATTGCCGGGGTTCTGTTTGCAGGGCTGGCCATCTCACATCTGGGTGCAGGTCCCGACGCCCGGATACTGGGCTTTGTCCGCGAATTCGGGCTCATCCTTTTTGTGTACGCCATCGGCCTCGAAGTCGGGCCCCGTTTCTTTTCGTCGTTCAAAAGCGAAGGGCTCACCATGAACCTGCTGGCCGTCGGCCTTATCGTAACCGGGTTTGCCGTGGCGCTGGCATTTTGGTTTTGTGGCGTGGCGCGTCCGGAGGCCATTACAGGTATCCTGTGCGGAGCCGTCTTCAACACCCCAAGCCTGGGGTCGGCGCAACAAGCAATGTCCGACATTGGTGGTCCCGGGGCATCCCAGGCCGTCGATACGTTGGCCATGGGCTTTGCCGTATCGTACCCTTTCGGGGTTATCGGCGTGCTGTTGGCCATGGTGCTGTTGCGTTTCTTATTTCGCATTGACGTAAAAAAGGAAGAGGCTGCCTATAGAACACAGCTACAGAATGGCCATCACAAACTTGAGAGCGTAAAAATCCACGTCTCCAACCCCAACCTTTTTGGCCGGGATATTGGCTACATCAAAAAGATCATCGACAAGGAGCTGGTCGTGTCCCGCATTGAGCGTGACGGACGGTTCATGGTGGCTACCGACACCGTGACGCTTGCCCATGGGGATATGGTCTACGGCGTGTCCTCGCAAAACCATATCGATCACCTGCACATCAAAATAGGCAATGTGGAAATTATTCGGGAAAAAAGAGATTGCCGGTGATTTGGCCATGGCCCATGTGCTGGTCACCAACCGAAAAATGGCAGGTCGCACCATTGAGCAGATCGGCATTTACCGGAGGTACGAAGCCAATATCACGCGCATTTTCCGTGCGGGCATGGAGATACTGCCCACTTTGGGGACCACGGTCGAACGCGGGGACACGGTCCGGATTGTGGGAAAACGCGAAATACTTCCCGACATCAAATCGGAGCTGGGCGATTCGGTAAAGGAACTTGCCATTCCCAACACCATCCCCATATTTCTTGGGATCGTGCTCGGCGTACTGTTGGGCAGCATCCCCATTTTCATTCCGGGCCTGTCGGCGCCCGCCAAACTGGGACTGGCAGGCGGCCCCCTGCTGGTAGCCGTGCTGCTGGGCCATAAGGGACGGATAGGCACTCTCGATTTTTACATGACCCCGGGCGCGAACATGATGCTGCGCGAAATAGGCATTGTGCTGTTCTTGGCCGCCGTGGGGCTCATGTCCGGTTCGCAGTTTGTGCAAACCATTGCCAACGGCGGTTACATGTGGATGCTCTACGGGGCGGCCATCACCTTTATACCGGTTATGCTGGTGGCCGTTACGGCCAGGTTCCTAAAGATCAATTACCTCAAAATATGCGGGCTGCTGGCCGGATCGATGACCAATCCGCCTGCTTTGGAATACGCCAATTCGCTGGCCCCGGTACAGGCACAATCGACTGTTTATGCCACCGTGTACCCGCTGACGATGTTTTTGAGGGTATTGCTGGCCCAGATAATGATTTTAACCACAATATGACATGGAAAAAGCTTACGACAAATTCCGCGAACGACAGGCACTGCTCGAAAAGCAGTACGACGACACGTATTTCGACAAACAGCACCGGCGCGGTAAACTCACCGCCCGCGAGCGGATGGCATTGCTGTTCGACGGGGGCAGGTTCGAAGAACTCGATGCCTTTTCACCGCCGGCCAACGTGGCCTTCGGCAAAAGTATCCCGGCCTTCGGCGATGGGGTCATCACCGGGTTCGGACAGGTTAACGGCCGGTTGGTGTACGCTTATGCACAGGATTTTAACGTACTGGGCGGTTCACTGGGAGCCACCCATGCCGCCAAGATCGTTAAGATACAAGACCTGGCGCTCAAAACCGGATCGCCCGTGGTGGCGCTCATCGATTCGGGCGGGGCACGCATCCAGGAAGGAGTGGCCAGTCTGGCCGGATACGCCCAGATATTCCGCCGCAACGTGCTGGCATCGGGCGTGGTGCCGCAACTGTCGGCCATCATGGGACCTGCGGCAGGCGGGGCCGTTTATTCGCCCGCCCTCACCGACTTCATTTTTATGACGGCTTCGACCAGTTACATGTTCGTCACAGGGCCCGAAGTGGTCAAACAAGTGCTCAACGAACAAGTCTCGGCCGATGAGCTGGGCGGCGCGCAAGTCCATGCCGTGGAATCGGGCGTAGCGCATTTTGTGTACAACGACGATGAACATACGATCTTGGGCATCAAAATGCTGCTGTCGTACCTCCCGTCGAACAACATTGAGAATGCCCCTTTTGTCGGTACCGACGACCCTGACGACCGGCAGGAGGTCCAGCTCCGCGATCTGGTGCCCGATGATCCGGATTTGCCCTACGACGTGCGCGACGTGGTAAAAACGGTGGTCGACAAAGGCCGTTTTCTTGAAGTGGCCGAAGCCCATGCCCCTAACATGGTCATCGGTTTTGCCCGTATGGGCGGCATGGTCACGGGCATCGTGGCCAACCAGCCCCAATCGCTGGCAGGGGCATTGGATATCAACGCATCGGTAAAGGCCGCCCGGTTCGTGAATTTTTGCGACAGCTTCAACATTCCGCTGGTGACGTTCGAGGACGTGCCTGGGTTCCTTCCCGGTACCGATCAGGAACATGCGGGACTCATACGCCACGGCGCCAAATTACTGTATGCCTATACCCGCGCCACAGTCCCCAAAGTGACCGTGATACTCCGTAAATCGTACGGGGGCGCGTACATTGTGATGAACAGCAAGGGTATCGGCGGCGACTACAACTTTGCATGGCCCACGGCCGAGATTGCCGTGATGGGCCCCGAAGGCGCCATTGCCATCCTTTACCGCAAGGAATTGGCCGAAGCAGCCGATCCCGGGGCATTGAAAGCCCAATTGCTGGCCAAATACCGGCAAGATGTGGCCAACCCGTACATTGCCGACGAAAAAGGGTTCGTGGACGAAGTCATCGATCCCGCGCAAACCCGCACCAAGATTATCGGCGCCCTCAAAAGCCTTTCGAAGAAAACCGTGGGCATTCCCCGTCGAAAACATGGGAATACCCCATTATAATAACCATATATGATAAAGTCATTGCTAATTGCGAATCGGGGCGAGATTGCCGTACGCATCGCGCGTACCGCCCGCCGCATGGGTATCCGGACGTATGCCGTCCGGACGGACAAAGAGCCCGATGCCGCCTATTTATCGGCGGCCGACGACGCCATCGACTTTCCGGGCGGACAAAGCCATACGCCCGAATTTCTGGATATGCACACGCTTGTATCTTTGGCAAAGCAGCACCGTATCCAGGCCATCCATCCCGGCTATGGGTACTTATCGGAAAACGCCCGGTTCGCCGAACTTTGCCGGCAACAGCGCATTGTATTCGTGGGGCCACCGGCCGAAGCGATCGCCCAAATGGGAGATAAAACCACCGCCCGGGCCATTGCGGTGCAGTGCGGGGTCCCCGTGCCGGGCGGTAGTCCGGGGACTGTACCCAACGTGGGCGAGGCCCTTGCCGTGGCCCGAAAGATAGGCTACCCCGTGATCGTGAAGGCCGTATCGGGCGGCGGCGGAAGGGGCATGCGCATTGTGCAAAGCGAAGCCGATATGCCCGCCATGTTCGCACTTGCGGCCAACGAAGCGCAAGTGGCCTTCAACGATCCGTCGCTTTTCATGGAAAAGTACCTCGATGGCCCCAGGCACATCGAGGTGCAAATCGTGGGTGATGCGTACGGCCACGTCATCCATTTGGGGGAACGCGAATGTTCGATCCAGCGCAAACACCAAAAGCTGGTGGAAGAAGCCCCCTCCCCGGCCCTTGACGACACGTTGCGGCAACGCATGGGCGAAGCAGCCGTAAAGTTGGCCAAAGCCGTCGGTTACCAAAGTCTCGGAACCGTTGAATTTCTGCTCGACCCACAAGGCGGCTTCTATTTCATGGAAATGAACACCCGCATACAGGTGGAGCACCCGGTGACGGAAATGGTGACGGGACTCGATCTGGTGGAACTGCAGTTGCTGGTGGCGTCAAAAGCCAGGCTACCGTTGGCCCAGGATCAGGTAAAGTTTAACGGATGGGCCATTGAGTGCCGCATTAACGCCGAAGACCCACAGGCCGGTTTTACTCCTTGCACCGGGAAGGTACGCGGCCTCCGCATCCCGCAAAGCGCCCATGTACGCATCGACACGGGGATCAGGCAGGGATCGGAGATCACTCCATGGTTCGATTCCATGGTGGCCAAGCTCATTGTGCATGCACCCGACAGGGCCAAAGCCATCGACAGGTCACTGCATGCACTGGACCGTTTTCATGTCAAGGGCATCAAAACCACCGTCCCATTTGCCAAGGCAGTGCTCAACCATCCTGTTTTCCGGTCGGGCAAGGCAAACACGTCGTTCGTCGATACACAAATGACGGACACCGTACACCGTGCCGGCCACGAAGAACTGCTGGCCGCACTTTTAGTGGTATACAACCACCTGCACGACACCACGCCTCCTGTAGCCTCCGATACCGCCATTGATCCATGGGTACTGAACAAACGCATCAAAAACCTTTAAACTCGCCACCATGACTTACAAAAACAAATGGATTGCCGTGAGCGGCAACGGCCATGAACTAAGCTTTGAGATCGGGGACCACTATACCATATCGTATAACGGCCAACCGGTGAAATTCGACATTTCGGAACAACCCGACGGTTTTCTCACCATTTCGGCCTTTGGGGTACGGTATCCGGTGGAAGTATTGTCGCGCCACCAAAACCATTACCAGGTACTGGTCAACGGTGTGCAATATGCCTTTTCGGTCGAAACGCCTTTTTCGCTAAAAAGACAAAAACTGCTGTCGACATTGGCTTGCATCGGCACACGAAAAACGATCGTAAAGGCGCCGATGCCCGGAAAAATAAGCAAGATAGGCGTGACCGCCGGCCAGGACGTATGCCGTACCGACATGCTTTTGGTACTTGATGCCATGAAGATGCAAAACGCCATCCTATCGCAGGACAAAGGCACAGTGACCAAAATATGGGTACAGGAAGGACAAACCGTGGCCAAAGACGAAAAATTAATGGAAATAGGGTAAAAACAAAATAACGCCTTGCGTGTTATATAACTGTTTAATGCAGTACTAGATTTTGTTTCTTTATTGAATCCTAACCAAACCCACCCCTTTACTGTACGGAGCGGCCACATTAATTTGTTGCCGCTCCGTTTTTATATCCATTGCCCCAGCAAACGGGCATTCCGTCACCGTTCCATCCATATCTCCCCCAACTTATGGCTAACCATTTATGGGGATACCATGGCGCATATAAAAACCAAAGAAGCAACGCTTAGAACAAAAAACCCACTCATTATCAAACAGATTCAACAACACACATCCCATTTTGTGCGCCGTGGCGATTTCCCCATTTTAGGCGATTGACCAACAGCAGGGTATTTAGTTCCTTTAGATACTGAAAAACAATACGCTCATCAGACATCTCACTAAAGAAGAACGCCATGAAAATAGTCACGATCACCAATGATTTGCAGGGTACGCGCATACAAGGCGCCGGAGGTATCTTTCTGATCAAGGAAGGCTGGGCCAAACAAAAACGCGATGCCGCCATCAAAGCAACTCCCCGCACATCGCCCAAAAACAAAAAGAATGAAACCCATTAACCAAACCCCCAACGGCTGTCTGACCCTTTGCAAAAACCACAACCATTACCATTTGGAATTCGGGAACATTTTCATGAACCTCTCCCCCTGCCAATTGGACGGCTTTACCAAATATGTAATGGAGATCGACATTGACCAATACATGGAACTGAACAAACATGCCTGCAACAAGCGCAAGCTGATGTTGCAGATTGGCCATTGCGGCGCGTTCTTTTGCTTAACCCCGAACGAATTGTTCGAATTGAGGGAACTGTTGTCGGTGAAAAGCCAAGAGGGGATTTTGCCCAACGGTGTGCTTATACCCAGCGATCTGATATTGAATTAACCCAAATAAAACAATGAAACCTATTACCATCATTTACGGTAGTTCGTCGGGCAACACCCAATCGGTTGCCAAAGACATTAAAGAAAAACTGGCCATGTACGACGTGAACCTTCTTGACGTGGCCAAAGCGTCGGCCAAAGACGTCGAAGCAGCATCGAACCTTATCCTGGGGACCTCGACATGGGGTGTGGGCGAATTGCAGGACGACTGGGACTCTTTTTTGCCGGTACTGAAAAAATGTGCCCTCGACGACAAAACAATCACCTTGTTCGGATTGGGCGACAGCGCATCGTACAGCGACACGTTTGTGGACGGCATCGGGATCATTTACGATGCCATAAAGGACAAAAACTGTAAAATTACGGGGCAAACCCCGGTTGACGGGTACGATTTTCGGAATCGTGCGCCGTAAAAGAAGGTGTTTTCGTGGGTTTGCCCCTTGATGAAGACAACGAGAGCAATAAAACCGAAGCTCGTCTCAACGCATGGTTAACAAGCGTCACCCAAAGTTTCCAATAGCTATCTTTCTTTCCCCACGGAGCCAGGACAATCCATTCCCCTGGGCTCCGTGTTTTTTTGTATCGATTGTTTTTTTGCGTATATAGATAATAGCTTGATGTCAAAAACCGATGTGCCGGCGTTCGCGTTGATGCATCGGTTTTTTGTGTGCCGGGACGGTTGTTCCGTTGGTCCCAACGGTCGCGCAAGGGCAAACCGGTACCGGGAAACGGTGTCCCCTGACGACAAATAATCAGATGGGAAACACGCATGCGGAAATTAGAGATGCCGGAAATGAATAAATTATTATCGTGATGAGTTAATTAAATATCGTAATAACATTTTATGGCCAATTACAAGAGAAAAAACGTTTTGATGGGCATTGGGTCTTTTTTCCTCGTCCTTTTTACCATGCCGTTGGGCCACGCCCTGATGATACTGATGGAACACCTACTGACACGAACGGCCCTTCATTATTCGGCTTTTGCAATGGGGGCCGTCGGATTGGGCATGGTCATTACCGGCGTATTCGTCCAGGGAGACACGCGGCAGACATTGTGGGGGTTTTTCGGGGGCTTACTGTTCTGGACCGGCTGGGTCGAGTTCATGTTCGTCTATTATGCCCGCCGGTTTGGCGTAGCCCCTTTGCTGGACGAGGCCGGAGAAATCGTGACAAAACCCGAATATTTGATCCTGCCGGCTTCATTTGGTTTCTGGGCCATGTTCGTGCTCATCTATTTGTTCAGCGTAAAGACGGGCTGTGATTTTTTCAACTGGTTGCAAAAGATCTTCTTCCGTAACAGGAACATACAGATAGAAATACGCCCTATGGCACGGCATGTCTCCATTGTCACGTTCATTGAATTAAACCTGATCTTGTGGACAAGTTACTTGTTACTGATGTTTTGTTACGACGACCATTTCATCGGTGACCGCCATCCGGTGACAGCATTGGTCGCGTTCGGTAGCCTGGTCGGTTCGGCCTTTATGTTCAGGCGGCTGCTAAAAATCGGCCAGTGGGGCTATTCCATCCGTTATTCCATTCCTACGGTTATCGTATTCTGGACATTTGTCGAGGTTTTGGGCCGCTGGGATTTATTTCGTGAGATATGGGTGGAACCGATGCAATACAAAACGGAAATGCTGACGATGCTGATCGCGCTGGCCATCCTGTTGGGAATATTGCTATTCAACATTCGAAAAAAAAGAGACGGTAAAAAAAGGACTTAAGGAACCGATCAGACCAGACACACATAGAAGCGACGCCGCTTTTTCCAGCTCTTGTGCACGCAAAGCCCGTCTTTTACATTATATGCGCCAAGCCGACCGTTCCGTGTGCATGGGTTGTTAAAAATTCAAAAACAAAATATTTTTCGTCCGCATGGTTGTTATATTTGAGTCAATGATTCGTTCTGCTTAGACAGATGAAACAGGCATGTTGTCTACCGGCAACACACAGGAGCATGATAAACAGTCATGGATGTTCCATCTGACCTAAAAAAACAAATTAAATCAGGCGTATGGCCGATCATTTCCTGTTTTCAAACTTAATAGGAGTATCCCAGGATGAGATGACCTCCCCTAACCACTCCACAGGAGGGGAACCGGGAAACGCACTGTACGTGACGTCACCCCTCCTTCGGAGGGGCTGGGGGAAGTCAAGCACCATTTCGTTCTTCGAAACGAAAAGGATCAAGCACCGTGCGCATTTTAGATCCAGTTCAACGGTAAGGTATCCGACCTCCCCTAACCCCTCCAAAGGAGGGGAACCAGAAAGCGCACTGTACGTCACGGCACCCCTCCTTCGGAGGGGCTGGGGGAAGTCAAGCACCATTTCGTTCTTCGAAACGAAAAGGATCAAGCACCGTGCGCATTTTAGATCCAGTTCAACGGTAAGGTATCCGACCTCCCCTAACCCCTCCAAAGGAGGGGAACCAGAAAGCGCACTGTACGTCACGGCACCCCTCCTTCGGAGGGGCTGGGGGAGGTCAATGCTAAAACCCCTTCTTCTTTTTCTAAATACATCAAAAAACAACAAAAAATGAATGCAGATAAAAGGGTTATACCCCTCATATAACCGGAGGCTATGCCCTCCGGTACCTTGAGGCTATGCTATCCGACACCTTGAGGTTATGCTATCCGACACCTTGAGGTTACGCTCTCCGACACCTTGAGGTTACGCTCTCCGACACCTTGAGGCTACGCTCTCCGACACCTTGAGGTTACGTCCTCCGACACCTTGAGGCTACGCTCTCCGACACCTTGAGGTTACGTCCTCAAGGTGCTTGAGGCTATGCTCTCCCGTTTTCATTGAAATTATTTGTGCATGCTTGCTGTCTTTTCGGGGCCTATTGTAAGTAGGTCAGAGTAAAACCAGATAATGACGTATTTTAAACGACATATTTCACGCGGGGTAGGCTTTTTAATGCTGCTGCTCTTCACGGGCTATTACGGCGGCATTACGATGTTTTACCACTCACACGTGGTCAACGGCCGTGTCATTACCCACTCGCACCCGTACAAGAAAACAGCAAATGACAATGCATCGTTTCCCGGACACTCGCATGGCAAGGGTGAGTTTGTCCTATTGAAATATTTCCATCAAACGGGGTTCCAACAGCCCCTTAAACCCAACGTCCCGCCACCAACGTTTTGTTGCATATTTGTCGTTGCATACCCGGATAACGACCCCATAAGCAGTGCCCCAACGGGCATTTCCCGTTTACGCGCCCCCCCGGCATTCAATGTTTTTTCTGAAAGCATGGCATAACGCTTTCAGCCACATCCCTTCAATTCCCAACACAGGCTCATCCTCCGGCCAACCAGAAAGGCAGGGAAGGATTGCGTGTGTTCTGTCCATTCCATTAAAAAACATTGAAAATGAATCGTTATTTCACATTATTGATCCCGATACTGATTAGTTTGCCCGTGTGGGCACAACAAAAAAACAGCGACACCAATTTGGTTGGCGATGTCAAGAACAAATCGACCGGCGAGCATGTCCCGTTCATCGTCGTGGCGGTAAAAAACACAATGATAGGCACGTCCACCGATGCCACGGGCCACTACTTTTTGAAAAACCTGCCCGAAGGCAAACTTGTATTGCAAGTAAGCGGTGTGGGCTACAAAAGTGCCGAACGGGAAGTAGAACTTAAACGCGGGCAAACCGTTGAACTAAACTTTGAGGTGGAAGAGGAAAATCTTTCCCTTAATGAAGTGGTGGTAAGTGCCAACCGCAATGAAATAAACCGTAAAGAAGCGGCCATCGTGGTAGGCGTGCTCAGCCCAAAACTGTTTCAGGCCAGCAATTCGGTCAGTTTGTCGCAAGGATTGGCGTTCCAGCCGGGCGTACGCGTGGAAACCGATTGTCAGAACTGCGGGTTTACCCAGGTACGTATCAACGGACTGGAAGGGCCCTACTCACAAATACTCATCGACAGCAGGCCAATTTTCAGCGCACTAAGTGGGGTCTACGGCCTTGAGCAGATACCGGTAAACATGATTGAACGTGTGGAGGTGGTGCGTGGGGGCGGTTCGGCCCTGTATGGCTCCAACGCCATTGCAGGCACCATTAACATCATCACCAAAGAGGCGTTGTCCAATTCGTTTACGGTATCGCACAATATGGAAGCCATTGGTGGTGACGGGATAGACCATAACCTGAGCTTAAACGCGGGACTGGTGACCGACGACAACCGGGGCGGCCTCTACGTGTACGGGGCTTACCGTAACCGTCCGTGGTACGACCACGACGGCGACGGCTTTTCGGAGATCCCGTTGCTGAAAAACAATTCGATGGGCTTCAGGTCATATTACCGGTTGAGTAACCATGGCAAACTGACCCTTGAATACCACCATTTGGACGAACACCGCAGGGGCGGAAATAAATTCGGCCTGCAGCCCCACGAAGCCGACATTGCCGAACAACTGGACCACGACATCAACGGTGGCGGGGCAGCTTACAACTACATATCGCCCAACAGTAAAAACAGGCTCAACGTGTACGTGTCGGCACAGGACGTGGCCCGCCAAAGCTATTACGGCACCGGACAGGACCCCGACGCTTACGGACAAACCAACGGATTTACCGCCATCGGCGGTGCACAATGGACGCACAATTTTGACTATCTGTGGTTGCTGCCCGCCGAACTGACCATGGGCAGCGAGCATCAGTATGACACCATGCACGACGAGATGCCCGGGTATGATCGTAACGTTAAGCAAACAACCCGCGTCACGGGCTTTTTCGCCCAGAACGAATGGAAAGGAAAGCGGTTGAGCGTGTTGCTTGGCGCGAGGCTCGACAAACACAACCTGCTGGACGATCCGATGATAAGCCCGCGTGCCAATCTCAAATACAACCTGACCGAAAATATGCAGTGGCGCGGGGCTTACTCCAGTGGCTTCAGGGCCCCCCAAACCTTCGACGAAGATCTGCATATATCGGCCGTGGGCGGAGAGGCCAAGCTGATCCGTACGGCCGATGGCCTCAAGGCCGAGCGGTCGACCAGCATCAGCACCTCGGTCGACTGGTACAAGGAGATGGGGCGCGTGCAGTGCAACCTGTTGCTGGAGGCTTTCCATACGCACATCCGTGATGTGTTCGTGCTGGTAGAGATGGGGACCGATGAACAGGGCAACCACATTGCCGAGAGGCAGAACGGCCATGGTGCAACGGTTGCCGGGATCAATATGGAGGGACGCGTCATGCCGACACGCAACCTGCAGTGCCAATTTGGCCTTACGTTGCAAAAAAGCCGTTATACCCAACCCCAGGCATGGTCTGATGACGACACGGTGGCACCCGAAAAAGAGATGTTGAAATCACCCGGGCAATATGGCTATTTCACGCTGATATGGGAGCCTTTACGCCGTTTATCGCTCAATGCGACGGGAACTTATACGGGCAAAATGAAGATGCCCCACTTTGCCGGATACATCCCCAACGACAGGTTGGAGCGTACGCCTGCGTTCGCCGACATGGGACTCAAAGCGTCGTACGAGTTCCTCATGGGACAAAGTGTCGGTCTGCAATTAAGCATCGGGGTGAAAAACCTGTTCGATTCTTACCAAAGCGATTTTGACAGGGGACCGCTCCGCGATGCGGGATACATTTACGGTCCGGCCCTGCCACGTACCGGTTTTGTATCGATAAAGCTGAGCAACGTGCTATGACGGCAAGCAGCGGAATAATAAAACGCAACAAAGAGCGCCAGGGTAAAACCCCGGCGCTCTTTTTCCATATCCAAACCCTAACAAATAAAATACGACGGAAAACGAACGTGCCGTGCACAAAAGGTTCGTTCGCCCATAGACCTTAATCCAACGCGACTTTTTTACGCCGACTGGCGCGAAGCCTTCTGATCCACATAACCAATCCCGTGACAGGCAAACTGGTTCCGATGAGTGCGGCCAACAGGTAAATGATCTTCGAGGTAACGCCGAATACCGATCCGACATGCAGTGTCCGTATCAACTGTGCAATTTTGGCATTGAGCGGCCATTCGCCGAACCTGTCTACCTCCACCACATCGCCCGTATATGGGTTAAGTTGTACCTTATCCGATGCATCGAGGGCAAATAAGCGATCCGGTTTCTTGCGGATCATCACGGTCTGGTTCTCGCCCCTGGGCAAATCAATGCGGTATATTTTTGTTTCGTAAGGCAGCTCCCTGTCGGCAATGGACAACAACTGGCGGTACGGGAGGGTCTTTTGCACGGTGCTGTCCGGTTCCGCCGCCAGGGGAACCGGGGCATCGAAACGTTGTTTGCCTAACTGTGCCCCCAGTACCCTCTCCAATCCATCATAATACCATTTGTACGACCAAATGAGGCCCGATAACGACATGATGAGCAACGGGATGAGCGCATAATACCCCAACGACAGATGGAGGATCCTCCATGTCCCTTTCCTGTTTTTAGCTTTTACCGGAGGCAGCAAATAGCGGCGCTTAAACCAGGCTTTGAATTTCGGGGGGAAATAAATGACAATTCCGGTAATGGCCACGACGACGAAAATAATGGTGGCAGCCCCGGTAATAGGTTTTCCCACCGTTCTGTCCGTCAACAGCCAACGATGCAACTCCATTACCGAATGGAAAAAATCGTGCCATTTGCCCGCAGGTTCCACCATTTGTCCGGTAAAACGGTTTACCGTCATCGCCCGTCCTTTGCGCTGTTTCAACCAGTTCGGCCCATCGTCGGCAATATTTACCACGGTCATTTGCAAGTGCCTCAGCGAATCGGGATAAACATAAAACCCTTTGACCACCACCTGCTGTTGCTTTTGTACGCTGTCAACAATCTGCTCAAGCGGCAGTGCGGCCTGGTTGGTTGGGGGTGCGTAATAGTCGCTCCGGTCCATGGCTTCTGCAACCTCTTCCTCAAACACCAGCAGGGTTCCCGTCCCGCAGATTACAATCAGCACAATTGCCCCGGCAATCCCCAGGTAGAGATGTAGCCAATGGAAAACTTTACGAAAAATAGTCGTCATTGAATGAGCGCTTAATGTGTACACAATGGTTTAAAATGAAGTCCGGATCAAGGAGGTTTTTTATTGCGAGGGCAAAATTTTGAATTTATGCGTTAAATACCTATCCCTATATGTTGGGATTTATTCCCGCACCTGCCTCCTCCCTTTCCAATCTGATTATAAAATGGACAAGTACCCCAATAAATAGGGATATATATGCCGGTTTCCACGCCATATCAACCGCCCGCCAAAGCCGGCTTAGCTGGGGAAATGCACCATACAAACATATATATCAGACACATAAAACCAAGACCGGCCATTGCATGGAATGTGGGATACTTCTTCTGATAATTGACCATATCATGGGATTGTCCATAGATTTCGACATATATATTTTTGCCGGGCTATTACTTCATATCCAAACAATTATAAAACACCTAAATCGATGGGAAATAGATTTAATGATTTATTTACAATGATACGGTTCAGGCACCGTATGGGGCTGCTGTTTTGCGCGGCATTTTACCTGATGGCCGCCAACTTCGCTTCGGCACAGACAGGCAAACTGGTCGGCACCGTCCGTTCATCGGAGGGCACGCCGTTGCCATTCGTTTCGGTAGCCGTGGTCGGCACGTCGCAAGGGACTGCCACCAACGAAAACGGGAAATTTGAACTGCCCCTTAATAACGGTAACCATACCGTCGCATTTACCCATGCAGGTTTTGTGCGCACCGACCGTCAGATCGCAATTACCTACGGCGAGAGGATCGATTTGGGCACCATCGTGCTTGAAGCATCCAACGAAGTGCTAAACGAGGTAGTCGTGGATGGCATGATCACCAAATTTGCCAAAAAGAAATCGGACGATGTGGCGCGTATGCCCCTCGATAACCTTGAAAACCCACAGGTATATACCGTCGTGCCCAAGGAGTTGTTCACCGAACAGGTATCGTTCGATCTGCAAAGCGTCCTATCCACCTCGCCAGGTGTGGGAAACCCTGCGGTAGGGCCTGGTTCGGGCGGTGTGGGCATGGGCATCAGCATGCGCGGTTTCTCAAGCATTAACGGCATTGGCGCCATACGCAATGGCATGGCCACTAACTTTGTCACACTTTCCGACCCGGCCAACATCGAGAGCATAGAAATCATTAAAGGCCCTTCTTCTACCCTGTTTGGAACCACGCTGGTCACTTACGGTGGTCTGATAAACAGGGTAACGAAAAAGGCACATCTGCAAAAGTCCGGTGAGGCTTCGATGACCACCGGAAGCCACGGATTGGGTCGTTTGACCTTCGATTACAACACGCCGCTCGACGATGACAAGAAAATGCTTTTCAGGTTGAATACGGCCATACACCGGGAGAAAAGCTTTCAGGATTTTGGAATCAACAGAACCTTTATGGTAGCCCCCACGATGACCTACCATGTCAACGACCGTCTGACGCTGGATCTGGATTTTGAATACTTTGAATCGCAGCGCAACGCTACGTTTGTCAGGGTCAACGCCTCGTCAGGCATTACCAACATGGACCAATTGGACTGGGACTTTGATAAGTCATACACGACCAATGAATTTTTGTCCGAATCGAAGGCCTTCACGGCCTATGCCAAGGCTACTTACAAACTTTCGGACCAGTGGACTTCACAAACGTTGTATTCGTATGCCAATACCGAGAACAACGGCAATTATCTATTCCTCGAAGTCAGCAAGCCCGATACCATTTCACCTTTCCTGATGAACTTGCCCAGTACGTTTACCACCAACCAGGTCCAGCAGAATTTTGTGGGCGACTTTAAAATAGGCTCAATGCGTAACCGATTGGTCGTTGGGTTGGATTACACCGAACTGGTCAATTTGAACCGGCGAACCTCAATATATTACACCGACTTTCCCATTGCGGGATCATTCAAGCCCAACGTGGCAAAGTTCCAAATCGACATGGCCACATCAAGGTGGTCCGATGCGTTGCGTTCCGAGAGGACATACAGTGCCTATGTATCCGATGTGTTGAATGTAACCGATCGGTTGGTGGTACTGGCCGCTTTGCGCGCAGACAGGTTTGAGGACAAAGAAAAGGACTATGACCAAACTGTCTTCTCGCCCAAATTTGGGGTGGTCTACCAATTGGTGAAAAACAAAGTGTCACTGTTCGGCAACTATATGGACGGCTTTAAAAACGTGGCCCCTGCCCTCACCGAGGATAACGGCACCCAGTCCTTTGATCCGGAACACGGTATCCAGGCTGAAGGTGGCGTGAAATTCGAACTCTTAGGCGGAAAGCTTAGCAGCACATTGAGTTACTACAACATAGAGGTCAGCAACAGGCTGACCCCATACACAATCGCCGGTAACAGCACCACTTATTACAGACAGGACGGCACCCAAAACAGTAAAGGATTCGAGGTTGATCTGATTGCCAACCCGATCAAAGGAACACATATCATTTTGGGATACGGTTATAACGAAAACGAATACACCGAGGGCCAATACGAGGGTAAAGTACCTTATGGCACCTCGAAGCATTTGGCCAACTTTTGGGTAAGCCATAAGCTGACAAGCGGTTCTTTTAATGGATTCGGCATAGGCATAGGCGGCAACCATGCCAGCGACCATTTTCTCGATGCCGCCAACACCATTACTGTGCCCGGCTACACAAAATTCGACGCCACGGTGTTTTACGACCAGCCGAAATACAGGATCGGCCTGAAATTGAACAACATTACCGATGAAGAATATTGGGCCTCGTCGTTCAATGCCACGCCACAAGCTACACGGAGCTTTCTGATGAATTTTTCTTATCGTTTCTAATTTTTCTTGGTTTTACTATCCGGAACCGCTGATCATGCCATCAGCGGTTCTTTTTATTTAATGTATTTTTACCATGACAAATCCATCCCGCGCCATCTCCACACACAAACACATAATTGAAAAGTTAGCCGGGCTCCGTGCCCTTATACCCGCAACTTTATACCATTCCAGCCACATGAACCATTTATTTCGGGTTTTGCTCCTGCTATGGTTTCCTCTTTCCGTAATGTCCCAGCATACCATGACCATAGGCGAACGCCATACATTGCAGTCATCGTTGCTAAACGAGGAGCGGACTTTTTGGATCTATTGTCCCGACAATTACCATCGTACCAATTATGCCACGACACGTTATCCGGTGGTCTACCTCCTTGACGGTGAACGGAACTTCCTGACCCAGGTCACACTCCAGAAGGTCCTGGCCAGCGGCTTGTACCGTTACATGCCCGAAGCCATTGTCGTAGGTATTGAAAACACCGTTCGGTCCAGAGACCTTACCCCCTCAAAGAGCGTGGTGGAATACGAAGGTAAAAAGCTTCATGAAAACAGCGGAGGCGCCAAACCGTTCCTCGAATTCCTAACCGGAGAATTACGCCCGCACATCGACTCTATTTACCGCACGAATGGTTATAACTTACTGGTGGGGCATTCGTTTGGCGGCCTTTTTGCCATGCACACACTGGTGCACCACACACAAAGTTTCAATGCCTACGTGGCGATCGATCCCAGTCTTTGGTGGGACAACCGTAAAATATATGACGAAGCGGCAAAGCTATGGCCTAAGATAAACGCCCAAGGCGTTAACTTGTACATTGCAATGGCAGGCGATGATTTCAAGGCCGAAGACAAACTCAGGCATTCACAAACCATTGAAGAGTTTTGTACCAGGATTTTGCCGCAGGATCCCGAAAACGGGTTGCGCAGCCATTGGAAGTATTATCCCGATGAAGACCATGGTACCATTTTTCTTCCGGCCACTTTTGATGCGTTAAGGTTTATATTCAAGGGCATTACCCTTCCCGTGAAACAAGTCCCCAATAACGTGACGTTGATCGATGAAACGTACCAAAAGCTATCGGCACAAACAGGTCACCAGTTTGTACCCGAGGAAACGCTGATCGAAGGTATCGGGCGATATGCCTTGTCCATCAATAACGTCCAAGGCGCCCTGGAGCTTTTTAAATACAATCTGGCCAATTACCCACAAAGCGCCAACGCGCATATTGCTTTGGGAGATGGGCTGAAAGCAGCAGGGAAAAAAGAAGAAGCGGCGCAAATGTACCGTTTGGCTGTCACCTTCGATCCGTCGCTGGGAGAAACGGTCGCTAAAAAGCTGAGCTCTGCCAAGTGACCAACCGATAACCAGTTTGTCCCTCACCTCCTATCCCAAGAAAAGGGGGTGAGGGCCTGCCATGGCACGTAATCCACGCATTTGTATGTCCTGTCATGGCTTGTCGCCCCGGCAAGCGGTCATGACATCCAAACCGCCTCCCTCAAACCTTAAAGTACCCGATGGCTTCTTTTAAGTTCTCAGCCTGTGAGGCCAATTCCTCGGCACTGGACGCCAACTCTTCGGCCGAAGCAGAATTTTGGCTGGCCACGTTCACCAGCTGTTGTACAGAAGAATTGATCTGGTTGGCGCCCGTCTTTTGTTCAATACTTGCCGAAGCAATCTCTTTGACCAGATCGCTTGTCTCCTGAAACAACGGCAAAAGGCTTCCTAAAAGTTCCCACGCATGCTCCGCGACGTGAAGGCTTGTCTTGGTTAGTCCATCGATCTCCACGGCGGCCCGCTGCGTGCTATCCGACAGCTTACGGACCTCGGTGGCCACTACGCTGAAACCGCGTCCGGCTTCGCCTGCCCGGGCGGCTTCCACGGCCGCGTTTAACGCCAAAAGATTGGTTTGGGTACTAATCCCTTTAATAATGGTCGATTTGGACGCTATCTGTTGCATGGCGTCAAGCGTTTCCTTGAACGCATCACGCAATTTGGCCAAACTTTCCGATGATTGCACGGCAATCTGCTCGCTTCGCGCGGCGTTGTGCGAGTTTTGCTGGATGGTGGCCACCATCTCCTCCACCGACGTGCTGATCTCTTCGGTCGATGCGGCCTGTTCCGATGCCCCGTCGGCAATCAGTTGCGAAGCGTTGTTCATCTGGCCCGACGCGGTTACCACGTTCGACGCACTTTCTGCGATTTCCGATACAATTACTCCGATTTTTTCCACCATTGCGGCCAAAGAACCGGACAGTTGCCCAATTTCGTCTTTCAGGTCATTCTTTACGTCTACCGTTAAATCGCCGTTTGAGATCATGTTTGCCTTTTGCGACAACATTTCAATGGGCTTCGATATTTTGCGTCCCAGCCAATATGACATGCCAATGGCCACCACAACGGTCAGCAGCGCAAGAACAAGGATCCGGGTGATCTGTTGTACCATTTCCAGCTCGCGTACCTTGGTCACGTCAGTAATATGGACCTGTATCTCATCAAAATAATTCCCCGTACCGATCACCCACCCAAAGGGTTCGAACAACAGCGAATAGCTTCGTTTGGGCAGCGGCTCGGTCTGCCCCTTCTTGGGAAACCAATATTCGCTGAAACCACCTCCGTTGATGCCATTCCTCAAGATGTCATGGATGAATTCGTTGCCGTACGCATCTTTCGATTCAATACGGCTTTTTCCCTCAGCTCCCTGGTTTCCTGGCAACACCACATTGACCCCTTCCTTTGTGTCGGCCCAAAAATAACCTTCGGCGCCAAAACTCATTTGCCGAAGCATATCGGCAGCCATCTTTGTGCCTTGCTCCCGTGTCAGTTCCCCACTCTCTATTTTGCCGGCATACAGATGAAGCACGCTCACAGCCGTTTCAACTTCGTTTTTCAAGACCTGATCGAAATTGTCCATCAAAGTCTTTTCCAGATCTTTTATTTGTTTTAACTCCGATTGGTACGTGAAATAAGAAGACGTACCTGCAATAACGATTGCCAAAAGGATCAACGACAGTGCGGTAAAAAACATGATCTTGATCCCGATTTTAGTGGTAAGTGGATTATTCATGCGATAATGGTTTCTAAGAATCCTCCTACGGAAAATCGCCTGCGAGGTTGCCTGCCAGTTTTGTCGGATCCATAAAAATGTCTGGTCTTGCCTAACCGATTCCGGTAAATCCCCCAAAAAGAGAAAGGGATTCAAACATCAGACAGACCAAACAGACGGCTTACCGGGTTACCGTCTTATCATCTCCGCCCATGCCGGTACGGACAGCATTTAAGAATCTTATGTCCTTCTTGACGTCTTCCAATTGCAAGTTCCGGTATCGTTGCCTGCCCGGATCAAACCCACTTCATTAAAAATAAAAAGCCGCTCTCCGGAGAGAAGCGGCCTGGAAATAGGGTGGTATATCCGGACTCAGATCAGTTCGATGCTCCGCTTCACGAATTTGGTCAGCGATTCGCCTTTTAGCATGTTGTTCGACAACAATGCCAGATCGATCAACTGTCCCACCAGCTTGTTGTTCTGGCCAAACCCACTGAGGATGCCGTTCTTTTTATCGTTAAGCTCGCTTATTTTTTTGCTTACGTCGGCCAGTTCATCCTTGTCCGATTGGGCGATTTCGTCATCCTTTTTACCCTCTTTGGCTTTATCCAGCTCTTCATGGCGCTTTTCAAGCGCCGTGAGCTTACTGCGCAACGAATCGACCTGTTCGCCTACTTGTTCGTTTTTTTGCGCCAGGATACGCTCCACCAAAGGATGGCTTTCGTTCACGATCAGGTTGTAGCTGTCGGGCATTTCGCCGTAAAACGCCATCCCGCCCTGCATGGATCCCATCTCTTTCATACGGCGCATAAACTCCTGCTGGGTAATCATGACGGGCACGGCATTTTCGCCAATGTTCTCGAAGGTCACGTAAAAATTGATTTTGGCATCTTGTGGAACCATGGCGTTGAAAACGGCCGTCAAATCGTTACGTTGCTCCGGATTGAGCTTCGACTCATGGTTGTCGCTTTTCACGATCAGTTTGTCGACCACATCGCTGTCCACACGGACAAAACGCGATTTCTCGAACTTTCCTTCCAAATGGTTGATGAAATGGGTGTCCAGCTGCCCGTCCAGCAACAATACATCGTACCCTTTTGTGCGTGCGCTTTCGATGTAGCTGTGATGCTTATCGGTATCGGTGGCATACAAATACACCAGCTGTCCGTCTTTGTCGGTCTGTTCGCTTTTGATGATGTCTTTGTACTCGTCGAATGTAAAATATTTGCCGTCGATGTTCTTGAAAAGGGAAAATTTACGGGCACGTTCTTCGAATTTCTCATCGGTCAGCATGCCGTATTCAATGAATAATTTCAGGTGGTCCCATTTTTCCTCGAACGTGGTGCGGTCTTTTTTGAAAATCTCTTCCAGCCTGTCGGCTACTTTTTTGGTAATGTGGCTGGAAATCTTCTTCACGTTTGAATCGCTTTGCAGATAAGAACGCGACACGTTCAACGGAATATCGGGCGAATCGAGCACGCCGTGCAGCAGCGTAAGGAATTCGGGCACGATACCCTCTACCGAATCGGTGACGTACACCTGGTTGCAGTAAAGTTGTATTTTGTTTTTCTGTATTTCGAAGTTGTTCTTGATCTTCGGGAAATATAACACACCCGTGAGGTTGAACGGGTAGTCGACGTTCAAATGGATATTGAACAACGGCTCCTCGGCCATGGGATACAAATCGCGGTAAAATTTGCCGTAATCTTCATCCTTCAGGTCGCCGGGCTTGCGTGTCCACAACGGATTGGTATCATTGACCACGTTGTCTTTGTTCGTATCGACCTGCTTGCCGTCTTTCCATTCGGTTTGTTTGCCAAATGTAATTTCCACAGGTAAAAAGCGGCAGTATTTTTTCAGCAAGCGGTTGATTTCACCCTTTTCGGCAAACTGGGTGTTTTCCTCGTCGATGTGCAGTGTGATCTCGGTCCCACGATCGGTTTTGGACGATTCTTCAATGTTGTATTCAGGGCTGCCGTCACAGCTCCATTTCACGGCCTTGGCGCCATCGCGATACGAAAGGGTGTTGATTTCCACCTTCTTCGCCACCATGAACGAACTGTAAAATCCCAACCCAAAGTGGCCAATAATGGCATTGGCGTCCTTTTGGTATTTTTCAAGAAACTCGTTGGCACCCGAAAATGCCACCTGGTTGATGTAACGGTCAATTTCTTCGGCGGTCATCCCAATGCCACGGTCGGTAATGGTAATGGTTTTGTCCTTTTCGTCCAATGACACACGAACGGTCAGATCGCCCAATTCGCCTTTGAATTCGCCGACAGAACTAAGTGTCTTAAGTTTTTGCGTGGCATCCACCGCATTCGAGACCAACTCGCGAAGAAAAATCTCGTGGTCGGAATAAAGAAACTTTTTAATGATCGGAAAGATGTTTTCCGTGGTAACACCAATGTGACCTTTTTGCATAGTGCTATGGTTTTTTTGAGTTTTACATTTTATTTGGTCCCTAATGGGGATGTCTGTCATGTACTTCCCCGACCGCTGTTTTTATTGGCCGATGCATTCCATTTCAAAGGATGTGCCACATACCCGCAATGCGACAATGTGTCAGTAATTGCGACAAAACTGCCAAAGAAAAACAAAACGATTGGCTGTTAATGAGAAGATGCCCTGGGTTTAAAGTTCCTGGTATCACCACGAACTAATGAAATGAAAACAAAACCAACCGTCTCTGAAGCTTTTTGTCTTTTTCATCAGTAAGGCTTTTGGCATAATCATTTTTGCTTTATATCGAACAGCCGTTAATCAGCATCTCCTTCCCCATTTCCTGCCGTAAGAAAAAATTTTTATACCGAGGGGATTTTTTTTCTTGCCGTAGAAAAAAAATCCCCTCGGCATAAAACCACTATTGGCATAAATGCCGACCACATGTAAGTAGCAATGGGTTGCCCAAAACAGTCTCCATGCAACTCCCCTCACTTTTAACAAATTAATAACAGACTTTAAAATCCCAAACAAGTCGGTCATCTGTTTATATGATGCAAATTGTGCATTACAAATACATGAAACAAATTATTTTCGGATGAAGAAATTTGCATTGTCATTCCTATTTATTGTGGTTGGGTTGGGTTCGTGGGCCCAGCAACCGCAAATCCCCATGGTCAATTTTTCAGGTCTGGAACCAATGTTGCACAAACAAACCGACACGGTTTACGTGGTCAATTTCTGGGCCACATGGTGCAAACCCTGTGTGGAGGAATTGCCGCACTTTTTGGAAACGGCACATGAGTATAAGGCCCAGAAAGTCAAATTTCTTTTCGTAAGCCTTGATTTTCCCAAACAGGCAGAAACGAAACTGGTGCCTTTTGTGGCCGAGAAAATGGAAGGGCAAGCCGTTATACTCCTGAACGATCCCGCCGCCAACAGCTGGATAGACAAAGTGAGCAGCGACTGGTCGGGCGCCATCCCTGCCACACTGGTGTACAGAGGGACATCGCGCAGTTTTACGGAAGGCACATTAAGCAAAACCGAATTGACGGAACTAATTAAATCAAAACTTTAGCATATGAAGAGAACAGTTTTATTTGCCATGGCATTGTTAATGGCATCGGGAATGGCTTTTGCCCAAGGGTACAAAGTGGGGGACAAAGCCATTGATTTCAACCTTAAAAATGTGGACGGGAAAATGGTAAGCCTTTCGAAAATAAAGGATGCCAAAGGGTACATCGTCATATTCAGCTGCAACCACTGTCCGTATGTGGTGGCTTACGAAGACCGCATGATTGACCTTGACAAGAAATACCGCCCCTTAGGTTACCCCGTCGTGGCCATCAATTCCAACGACCCGATAGCCTCTCCCGATGACTCGTTCGATAAGATGGTGAAACGGGCCAAAGACAAAGGGTTTACGTTCCCTTACGTGATCGACGAAACCCAGGCAATTGCCAAAACATACGGAGCTACCCGCACACCGCACGTTTTTTTGCTGCAAAAGGATAAAAAGGATTTGGTGGTCAAGTATATTGGTGCCATTGACGACAACCACCAGGATGCCTCGGCCGTGAAAGAAACCTATTTGGCCGACGCCGTGGACGCACTTTTGGCCGGTAAACCCATTGCCACCACCGATACCAAAGCCATTGGGTGCACCATTAAGTGGAAAAAGTAACTTCTCCCGAAAAACCCCGAAAGTTTATAAAAACCTTCGGGGTTTTATAATATCCACATTCATTCAAAATCCTTTACTTTCGCAACCACGGACTCAAAACGGTTGCGTTTTTTGTCTCCGCTTTCGAACTGCATGGGCACATAATAATCGTTGTAGCCATAGGCCATGCCGTTGTCCCATCTCTCCACCAGAATACGCTGCGCGGTATTGTTAAAAGGCAAACGGTATTTCTCGGTCAGTTCGGCCGCCAACTGGTGCAAACGTTGGCTACGTTCACTTTTTGTTTTGTCGGGAACATGGTTTGGCATGCGTTGGGCACGCGTTCCCTGCCGGACCGAATATTTGAAAATGTGCATGTGCCCAAACCCAACTTCACGTGACACGCTCATCGTTTCCTCGAAATCGGCTTCCGTCTCCCCGGGAAATCCCACAATGGCATCGGTGGTAAAATTAAATTTTGGGTCTACCGCACGCACGCGCTCCACAATCGACATAAAATCGCGAACGGTGTACATGCGGCGCATTTGCAGCAGCACCTTGTCCGCCCCGCTTTGAAGACATAGATGCAAATGGGGCGCCAACCGCGGGTGTCCGATCAAACGAAAGAAATGGTCATCGAAGCGGTCGGGCTCAATGGACGATATACGTACCCTGAAATCGCCTTCCACCTGAAGGATTTTTTCCAATAAACCGGAAAATGTTATCCCTTCGTTTTCATACCGGCTAATATTGACCCCGGTGACCACAATCTCTTTGGCCCCCATTTTCACCACATCGCGCACATTGGCCAAAATGTCGTTCACGGGACGGCTTATGGCACGTCCCCTCACAAACGGAATAATGCAGAACGTACAAAAATTATCACATCCGTCCTGGATCTTGATCAGGCTGCGGGTATGGAACATTTCGGTAAACGACTGATAACTGAAAAGATCGAAATCTTTATGGTCGCCCAAATCGTAATTTCCCGTCTTCAAATATGAATCGACACTGTGGAAGATCGCGCTCTTCTGTTTGTTGTCGATCACCGTGGCCTGCGGGAACCTGGCCTGCAACTGCTCCTTGTGGCTGACGGCCATGCAGCCCGTAATGATGAGCTTGGCGTTGGGATTGAACGAACCCGCATGGCTGATGACATGGCGCGACTTTTGGTTGCTTTGGTTCGTGACCGTACAGGTATTCACCACAATGGCATCGGCACCTGCTTCATCTTCCGACACGTCGTACCCGTTGTTCCTGAATTGGATGGCCAAAGCATCCGTTTCAAACTGGTTCAAGCGGCAACCTAATGTTTTAAAAGCAATCTTCACAAGGATTATTTACTTACGTTTAAAGTCTGTATTTCTTAGACAAAAGGGACGAACCCCGATCGATTAATTTTCAACCAACTGTTTTTGCCCGGTCTCCACGGCCACCAATTTGCCTTCGGCCGAAAACGGTCCTGCTCCCTCAACCAACACATCCACAAATTGTCCGATAAGCGATTGGTCGTCGCTGGCAAAACGGATGGTGATTTTTCCTTCGTTGTGTCCGGTCAGATACCCTTCTTTTTTGTCATGGCCGCGTACCAACAAACGATGTATTTCCCCCACCATCTTTGAGGTGTGCCCTTGGGCCACTTCAGCCAAATCGGCCGACAGGACGGCATAACGCTCCTTTTTCACGGCATGGGGCACATCGTCGCTCCACGCAAACGAAGCTGCCCCCGGACGTGGCGAATACATGGCAATGTAAGCCATGTGGTATTTAAATTCCTTCACTGCCACACGGGTATTGTGGAACTGCTCATCGGTTTCGCCCGTAAACCCCACGATAATATCGGTGAATATGGCAGCCTGCGGCAACAATTCATTGATCCAGCCCACCACTTCCCGGTAGCGCGACATCCCATGCTTGCGGTTCATGCGGATAAGGACCTTGTCGTCGCCCGATTGCAAGGGCAAATGTATTTGCTTGGCCAGCGAACGGTGCCGGGCAATGGTCTCGATCACTTCACGGTTCATGTCACGGGGATGGGGCGACGTAAAATAGATCCACGTCTCGTTGCCCGAACCATCGGCAATGGCACCGATTTCATCCAGCAGTTGCGCAAACGACAACTCTTCTCCCTTCTTGTCAAGTCCGTAGGAATTGACGTTTTGCCCCAGCAAGGTGATGGATTTATAGCCCTTCGCTACGAGGCCCGATATCTCCTCCAATATTTCCCCCGAAGGCCGGCTCACTTCCCTTCCGCGTGTGTAAGGCACGGCACAGAATGTACAAAACTTGTTGCACCCGTTTTGGATGGGCACAAACGCTTCGAAAAGGCTGTGATAAACGGGATCGATGTCCCACACATCGATTTGCTCGACCTTCTTTTCTTTAGGGATTACAGGCGAAAACGAAGCAAAATCGGGTACTTTCGCCGCCACTTTCACGGGTTCGGGCTCTCTATGGCCGATTCCTTGGGGACGTGCCATATCCATGTCCATCAATTGGGGCAAAGCCACTCCATATTGTTTGAGCATGTCGGGGAGCGACGACAATTCCTTCATGTCGAACACCAAATCGAACAGCTTCAGGAACTTTTGCCTGTCATCGGGGAGAATACACCCCGATGCGAAAGTGATAAGGTGGCGTTTGTTTTTCCACTTATTCCATTTGGCTATTTTGGAATACACCTTGTCAATGGCTTTTTGCCTCACCGAACATGCAATGATGCCTATCAGGGTGGCATCCTCCTCCCTATCGGTTTGCCCAAACCCCATTTGGGCCATCACGCTTTGCACACGCTCGGCATCCGAATGGTTCATTTGGCATCCCAATATCACTAAATGGTATTTCATCTGTCTAAACAATTGTAATTAGATGGGCAAACGGAACATCCATGCCCCCGGTCGGCCACGTTCCCGTGCCTCGCCAATGGAGGAATGGACGTTTCATCGCAATACGTTTAAAATTCAGGGTTCTCATTAAAAACAGTATCATCCAGAACCGTTCGGCTAAAAATTAAAAATAGACCTCGGCATGGATATTCTCCGATCCCACACCGTGCTTTTCAAGAATGTCGTACACATCGTGGATCATGTCGCAGTTTCCGCATAAAAAGCAGATGGTGTCGGCGCTGACAGGGGTTTCCCGAAGGTATTGCGTCACACGGCCGTAATAGTCACCGCCCCCGTCACGCGACGCACAGGCCACGTAACGTTCTTTATCGTAAAATCCGCGCTCATAGGCCTCGTCTCCGTGGCGGATGCCATGTATAATCCGGTAATCAAGCCCGGGAAATGTTTTTACGAAACTATGAAAAGGTGAAATACCGGTACCCGATGCCACGAACAAAAATTTGCTTTTGGCGATCTTTGATCCGTCAATGGTAAAATACCCGACCGGATCCTGAACTGCCAACGAATCGCCCACTTTCAACGTTTTCAATACAGGCGTCACCAATCCGCCCGCTACTTCTTTGACCAGGATCTCCAAAAAATCATCGTCCGGCGAACTGTATATCGAATATTCCCGTGTATGTATCCCGTTGGCGGGCCCCACCGATATGTGCTGGCCGGAGACAAACTCCACGTCCCCACGTTCAAACCGGAGTACAAAAGCCGATTCGGTAAGGTCACGTCGTTGGGTGATTGTATGTAAGTTAAACGAACTTCTTCCCATTTTATCAATAACTTTTTGAGCGGCACAAAATTGACAAAAAATGTTCGCCTTACCAAGCCCTTAAATAAGATTTACGCCTCTTTTTTGCTTAAATAAATAATCATAAGGGGATGAGGAAACAGATGCCGGCATATAATTTCACCTGATTTCATCAACTTCACATTGAGTTCATGCAACAATTCCATAAATTCGTTTATTTTGAAGCCCGCGCACGGAAAAATTCTTTATTTGCCACCAACCCCATTTCCAAACCGACATGGAATTCAACAAATACACCCCCAAAGAGCTGAGCTGGCTTGCATTTAACGAACGGGTATTGCAGGAGGCCGATAAAAAATCGGTTCCCGTAATCGAACGGATTAAATTCCTGGGCATATATTCCAACAACCTCGATGAGTTTTTCAGGGTCCGCGTGGCTATCCTGAAACGCCTGGCCATGTTGGGAAAGCCTAAAAAGTTCGAAGGCATCAACCCGGTAGAGCTCCTTAAGCAAATCAACAAAATAGTGATGACGCAGAGCTTGGAATTTGCACAGGTTTACGACAGCATCATTGCCGATCTGGAAAAGGAGAACATCTTTATCATCAACGAAAAACAGATGAACGACCAACAAGGGATTTTCGTCCGCCAGTTTTTCGTGAAACACGTACGGCCCCGTATCATGCCTTTGCTCATTATGCGCGAACGTGAATTGCCCGATTTGAAGGACGAAGCCATCTACCTGGCCGTGCAATTAAAATCGTACACGAAAACACGTGATACGTACGCACTGGTCGAAGTTCCCAGCCAGCATTTGGGACGTTTCGTAAAGCTACCGGACGACGGAGACAAAAAATACCTGATGCTCCTGGACGACGTGGTACGTTTTGAATTACGTGATGTGTTCTACATGTTCGATTTCGACGACATACACGCATACACCATCAAGCTAACGCGCGACGCCGAACTTGACATCAACGACGACTTATCCGAAAACTACATCAAGCAAATCTCCAAAGGCCTTGAAAAACGAAAGGAAGCACACCCTGTAAGGTTTGTGTACGACAAAAACATACCCCAGCCATTTCTGGATTTGTTGTTGAAAAAATTAAAGTTCTCGAAAGACGACGCCATAATAAAAGGCGGACGGTACCACAATTTCAAAGACTTCATGGGCTTTCCGCAAATCGGCAAACCACACATGGTCTACCCGTCACTGGCCCCCATTGCCCATCCCCAAATCCCCTACCGCGTATCGATATTCTCGATTCTGAAAAAACGCGACCTGCTTATCCATTTCCCTTACCATTCGTTCCTGCATTTTATCGATGTGTTGCGCGAAGCTTCGATCGACCCGCTGGTCAAAGAGATAAAAATCACCATCTACCGTGTGGCCAAGCAAAGCAGCGTAATGAACGCATTGTTGAATGCCGTACGCAACGGGAAAAAAGTCACCGCCGTGCTCGAACTCCAGGCCCGGTTCGACGAAAGCGCCAACATCAAATGGTCCAACAGGCTGAAAGATGAAGGCGTACGGGTTATTTACGGCGTTCCGGGACTAAAAGTCCATTGCAAAATGTGTTTGATCACCCGTACCGAACGGGGAAAAAACATATCGTATGTCGGCATTGGTACGGGTAATTTCAACGAGGACTCGGCAAACGTGTTCAGCGACCAACTTTTATTGACACGCCACGAAGGCATTGCCAAAGAAGCCAATTGGGTATTCGACTTTTTCGACAAAAACTACAAAGTACAACCGTTCAGGCACATTCTGGTAAGTCCGTTCAAATTGCGCCACAAACTGGTCCAATTCATCAACCATGAAATAAAACTGGCCAAGGCAGGAAAACGTGCGTACGTCTACCTGAAGCTGAACAACCTGGTAGACCAGGACATGATACAGAAACTTTATCAGGCAAAAGCCGAAGGAGTGGACGTACGGTTAAACGTTCGGGGAATGATGGCGTTACAACCCCGATTTTCGGACAAAACGGAACCCATACCCGCCATTTGCATGATAGACAGATACCTTGAGCATTCCCGCCTCTACATCTTTGGCAACGGAGGAGATGAAAAAATTTACATTTCATCGGCCGATCTCATGTCGCGCAATCTGGACAGACGTGTGGAAGTGGCCTGTCCCGTTTATGACAAGCAACTTAAAGCGCAACTCCGTCATCTTTGGGATTTGCAGTGGGCCGACAACTCTTCGGCACGCCAATGGGACAACGACCTGACGAACCCAATGAAAGTCCCTACCGACGGAGAGCCATTGATACGTTCACAGCAGGCATTTTATAATTATCTTCTCCATATTGCAAAAAACGAGGCCAAAACATCCAAACCCCTTCATGCATGAGGCTTCATGATTTTAATCATTCGAAAATAGGCACAAATCCCCGAATTTAGGCTCAACGTTGATATACCTCAAATACAAAGAATTATGCCAACAATGAGAGCATTGGTGAAAAAATCACCAGAAAAAGGAATCTGGCTCGAAGAAGTGCCAATCCCGACACCGGGACATAACGACGTGCTCATAAAAATAAGCAAAACAGCCATTTGCGGCACCGATCTTCACATTTATAACTGGGACGCCTGGGCCCAGCGCACCATTAAAACGCCTATGACCATCGGGCACGAGTATGTAGGGCACGTGGCTGCGGTAGGCAGTGAAGTAACTGAATTCAAGGAAGGCGACCGCGTGACAGGAGAAGGGCACATTGCCTGCGGGCATTGTCGCAATTGCCGGAGAGGGCGTCAACACATCTGTGAACGCACCGTGGGCATTGGGGTGAACATTGATGGCGCATTTGCGGATTATCTCATTGTGCCGTCGACCAACGTCATGAAGATCAACGATAAAATCCCCGACGAAATCGTGTCGATCATGGATCCGTTCGGAAACGCGACACATACCGCTTTATCATTTCCGATAATCGGCGAAGACGTTCTGGTTACAGGGGCAGGACTGATCGGCAGTATGTGTGTGGCCATCGCAAAATTTGCAGGTGCACGTTACGTGGTGGCTACCGAAACCAGCGAATATCGAAGGAACCTGGCAAGTAAGATGGGTGCTACCAAAGTGATAAACCCAGCCAACGAGAATCTGGCCGATGTGATGCAACAACTTGGCATGCGCGGGTTTGACATTGGTCTGGAATGTTCGGGCTCACAAGTTGCCTTCAACCAAATGATCGAAAGCATGTATAATTCGGGTAAGATATCGCTGTTGGGAATTTTACCGCCCCACACCGAGGTCGACTGGAACCGTGTTATTTTTAAGGGTTTGACATTGAAGGGCATTTACGGTCGTGAAATGTTCGAGACCTGGTACCAAATGGAGCAGATGCTTCTTTCAGGACTCGATTTATCGCCTATGATCACCCATCGTTTCAAAGTGGACGAGTATCTTGAGGGGTTTGAAACCATGGCATCGGGCAATTGTGGAAAGGTTATTCTGGACTGGCAATAGGCCATGCCGGACAAAAAGCAAAATCTCCCCCAAACAGGTTTTCGACAAAGAACAAACGTTTTTCCGCATGCCCTATATCGCTTCGCTTTGCGTCCTTGCCGCAAGAGTCCCTTGCAGGGGCGCAAAGCGAAGCCCTAAAAAATTTAGTATTTTCCATTAACCCTTTCTTAATCACCACGCTCAGCATTATCCTTCTTCCTCCTTCTTTTTGGATGGCCATGCAAATATTACCCCCAGCAGACCTCCCCATAACATGCTTTTGTATGGATTTGAAGTTATGGGACATGATCCGGAATTACAACCAATAAAGTAATAGTAAGCAAAACCTAATCCTACCCCCACAATCACACTCAACCACATCTTTGGAGTGAGATATGATTTTATTTTTGTACAGAATTTCATTGCAATATTTTTAGTGGAACAATTTTTGGTACTTTTTTAGAAATACACCATCATGCAAATATACACATATTTAAATACAATAAAAGCATCGTTTTTTGTAAATTCCATACTTTTCCTGATTCCAACAACCTCATTTTTTGCACAAACCAAATCCCAGCCAACATCGCCATGGGAACAACAAATGCAATTGTTCCAAAAAGCCCGGGATGACAGTGAAAGAACTGCACGCATCAAAGCGTTATCGGATCAGGTTGTGGCGGAACTGGAGCGAAACGGAACAATTTTGATGGATGACTCATCGATCATCCATTCACTGGCGTCGCCCGATAAAAAGATAGAGGTGCACTATTATGTGGCCGATATAAAAGAGAACGCAAGACAAATGGAGCTTTTCGTGACCTTTTTGCACAACGGCAAAAGAATGGTGGTAAACACAAGTGAAGAGCTGAAGCCATATGTCCCCCACAAAAACCATCCGCAAAAACCGCCGTTAAAAGCCGAGCTCCGGCAGGTTGTCGTCAAAAACGACACACTGTACCAATTGGCCGTCAAAGAAGGCAATCATGTCCCTTTAGATCCGATTGTCGATTTAAAGGCAAAAGCCCTGTTCGAAAAAATGGTGGCTTCGGCCGACAATGATGAAAAACTGGCCATTAACGACGAAATCACCAAACGGCTGTCCGTTTTATGGAACGACCCCACGACGTTCGATGATCCGTTAAAATGCTTTAATCGGTTATCGGTACTAATTTCACCCGATAAAAAAGTGAAAATATTTACATGGAATACGCAATTGACCGACGCATCGCACTTGTTTTGGGGCGCACTGTGCGTGAGACAAAACGAAAATGAAGTCTCCGTTCACCCGCTTATCGATAAAACCGACGATATCCGTCTTCCCGAGCGGGCTTCCCTCACGCCTAAAAAGTGGTACGGCGCCATTTATTACGACATCGTGGAGAACACGTTCAATAAACAAAAATTCTACACGTTGATCGGATTTAAAGGAAATACCGAGTTTACGAAAATAAAGGTGATCGACGTAATGACCGTTACAGGCAACAACGATGTAAAGTTCAACAGTGCCATTGTGGGAAAAGGAACCGGTTATGTGCCGCGTGCCGTGTTCGAATACTCCCTTCAAGCCAACATGATGCTTAAATATGACCCAAACCATCAAATGATCGTGATGGACAACCTGACGCCCGCATCGCCACAATACAAGGATATTTACATGTATTACGGTCCCGATTTTTCGTACAACGGGCTAAAATTCGAAAAAGGCAAATGGGTGTTATATCCCGACATTGATTTACGCAACCCAAAAACAAAATGACAATGAACTACGATAAATCAAGCGTGCTGGCAGAACAGTTTGCCGACATCCGCATTTTGCGTTACTGCGCCGATTCGTTCAACGACTTAAACCTTCAGGAGAAAAAACTGGTTTATTACCTTGCACTGGCAGCTTACAGCGGGCGCGATATCCTGTTCGACCAGCACTTCGAATACAATCTGGTTATCCGCCGCGTGTTGGAAGAAATGGTCCTCCAATTGCACGATGGGCCAGCAACAAACCCAAAATTCAATGCCCTGGAAGTTTATTTGAAGCGTGTATGGTTCTCAAGTGGTATACACCACCATTACAGTACCCGGAAATTTGAACCGGGATTTTCGAAAGCCGACTTCCGTGAATGGTTTGCACAATGTAAGTGGGATGCGGTTTTCGGACACAGGAACACTCAAAAAATCGCCGACAAGATTTGCGAAGTAATATTTTCGGATAACAAATTCATTCGTCGCACCAGCCAAAGCATTGAAAATGATCTTGTGGCCGATTCGTGCAACAATTTCTACAAAAACGTCACGCAACACGAAGCTGAGACTTTCTACCAACAGCAAAAAGCCGGTGGCGGCGAAACACCTCCCTCTTACGGGCTAAACTCCCGGCTTATCAAAAAAGGGATTCAAATCGAAGAAGAAAAGTGGCACATTCACGGCAAGTATGGCAAAGCCATCGCGCAAATCGTACATTGGCTGGAGAAAGCCGGCGAAATCGCCTCAACCCCTTCGCAGAAAAAAACGATCGACCTTCTTGTCGACTATTACCGTACCGGCGATTTGCAAACATTCGACCGTTACAGCATCGAGTGGCTGGCCGATGACCATTCTGTGATCGATTTTGTAAACGGGTTCATCGAAGTGTACGGTGATCCGTTGGGATTGAAAGGCAGTTGGGAAGCACTTGTCAACATGATGGACAAAACGGAAACCCAAAAAGTCAAGGTTATCAGCCAACATGCGCAATGGTTCGAAGACCGCTCACCCATCGCACCACAATACCGAAAACCGGTCGTTTCGGGTGTATCAATGAAAATCATCCATGCCCTGGCCCTGGGCGGTGATTGCTACCCGGCGTCCCCGCTCGGCATTAACCTTCCCAATGCTGACTGGATCAGGGAGAAGCATGGCTCCAAATCGGTTTCGCTGTCAAACATCAGCGACGCACACCACCTGGCATCGTCCAACTCGGGCGTCATTGAAGAATTTGCCTGCGATGACGAAGAGATAGCCCTTCACAAACAGTACGGCAGCGAAGCCGACCATCTGCACACGCATCTCCACGAATGCCTGGGACACGGGTCCGGCCGACTGGCACAAGGGATCACCACCGACATGTTAAAAGCTTACGGTTCGACCATCGAAGAGGCACGTGCCGACTTGTTTGCGCTCTATTTCATGATGGACCCGAAAATGGAGGAACTAGGCCTGGTCGGCAGCCACTTATTAGCTCACACACATTATAACAGCTACATACGCAATGGCTTGATGGTTCAGCTCACGCGCATCGAATTGGGTGCGAAACTTGAGCAGGCCCACATGCGTAACCGTCAGCTTATTGCCAAATGGGCTTTCGAAAAAGGTAAGCCGTTGGGGATCATCGAACAGATTGAGAGAAACGGCAAAACCTATTTTAAGGTTAAGGACCATCAGGCACTACGTAATATTTTCGGCCAGTTGTTGCACGAAATCCAACGCATTAAATCGGAAGGCGATTACGAAGCTGCTAAAAATTTGGTGGAAACTTATGGCGTGAATATCGATTACACACTCCATCAACAAATATTGGAACGGTTTGCCAAACTCAACATCGCACCGTTTGCAGGTTTCCTAAACCCTGAATTCAGGGTGACTTACAACAACAATGGCCATATTGCCGACATCGTCCTGGATTACTCCGATTCATACAAACAGCAGATGTTCAAATACAGTCGTCAGTATTCATTCTTAACGGATGAAGCGATTGCCGTTTTTTTGGAAGAAATTGATCACGATTAACTGTCTTAATGTCAAATGCAGCCCTTGCAGGATACCTTGTGCATTGTAAACGGGAAAGTAGCAACCCGGCAACAATTACCTGAAATTGCCCCATCGTGGCTGAACGTTTACGAGGTGGTTCGCGCCCAGCAACAGGTGGTTCTGTTTGCCGAGGACCATTTTGAGCGTTTTTGCAAGTCGCTGCATGTGGCAAATAAGCCGGTAGATATCCGATTCTCTGCATGGCATAACCAACTGGATTTGGTATTGCAGGCCAATCACATGGCAGACAACAACATCCGCATCGACCGGTATTATCATGCCGACCGGCTTATATACGACATCATTACGCCCGTTGCATCGAAATACCCCGATTCAACACAACGAAGAACAGGCGTAACGACCATTTTGCAATTCGACGAACGGCATAACCCCAATGCTAAAATTACCGATCTGAAAGTAAGAGGGAAAGCCAATGAGATAATTGCCGAAACAGGTATTTTCGAAACGTTACTGGTAAACCATTCCAAGGAAATTACCGAAGGAAGCCGCTCCAATTTTTTTGCCATCCGTCACAACAAGCTCATCACTGCCCCCGACCACATGGTATTGCAAGGCATCATGCGAAAAAAATTGCTCGAAATATGCCATTCGTTAATGATCGAAATTGAATTGCGCCCTATTCGTATTGACGAACTCAACGATATTGACGGAGCATTTCTTACCGGGACATCGCCACGGGTATTGGCCGTTTCGTCAATCGACAAGATCCGGCTTTCCCCTTCCCATCCAATCATCGTCCAGCTTTACAATGCCATTGAAAAACTGGTGGAAAACTACATACAAAAAGTATTGGGTTGCCAATCCGTTTAAATCCGGTTCCGGCCCAAAATAACCACTTTATCGGCAGCACATATTTCCAACTAACGAAAAATGCGTAAGTTTGCATCGCGATTGGGTGCAAACAAATGGGAATCCGGTGCAATTCCGGAGCTGTACCCGCAGCTGTAAATCCTGCCGAAAAGCGGAAGTTTCGGTCCGTCACACGCCACTGTCAAAAGACGGGAAGGCACGGTCGAACAGGAAAGCCAGAAAACCAGCCCGGTCGCCACATTTTAATCATCTACTTTCGGGAGGAAAAGGAATGATTCGTTACATTTTAGCTTGTCTTATCTTGCCATGGCTGGCAGCTTGTTCTTCATCGAACAAACCGGCGGAACAGGGATCGGTTGTGGCCGATTCGACCTATCAACCGTTGTATGCACGAGGATTCAAGATCGATTACATTAAAGGGCAACGGCTTATCACCGTTAGTGATCCGTTTGATTCGCTCCGTGCGCCGCAAACGATTTGCGTGTTAAGCCGTTTGGACGAGAAACCAGTCACGCATGCCGATCAAACCGTCTGTTTCGAAAACCCACGCTGGATCACGCTTTCATCAACCCACATCAGTCCGGCCAGCTGGCTGGACATCAAAGGTTCGATTGTGGGAGTGGCCGAACCACATTACATCAGCGATCCGTTGATACAAAAAAACATCGAGCAGGGCCGGATCAGGAACGTTGGCATGGCCATGGCACCCGATCTGGAAGTGGTAATTGCCGTTAAGCCGACATTTGTAATGGTATCGCCGTTTCCGGACATTAACTATTCCCAAATACGCAATGCAGGCATTGCGGTCGTCCCCAACGCCAGTTACCTGGAAAACACACCACTCGCAAGGGCTGAATGGCTGGTATTTGTCGCTGCACTATTCGGGAAAGAACCTCAGGCAATACAACTTTTTAAAGATATAGCCTTTCGATACAACCAACTAAAAAACGCAAACACTGCCATTGCCCACAAACCTTCCCTTTTTACGGGCAATTTCTACCAAGGTGTCTGGTATGCCTCCAAAGGCCAAAATTACATGGCGACCTATTTTGCCGACGCAGGTGCCGATTACATATACAAAAACGTGGAGGGTACCGGCACATTGAATCTTGAGTTCGAAAAAAATCCTTCACGATGCCCACCAGACAGAATATTGGTTGTTGATATTGAACCATCAGGGCGACGTGACATACGACGTGGTGAAACAAATCGATTCACGGTACGCTGAATTCCAGGCATTTAAATCACACAAAATCATCTATACCAATGCCAGCACATCGTTGTTTTTTGAACAAGCCGAGCAATGTCCCGATGTCGTATTGGCCGATCTGACCCACGCATTGCATCCGGAGCTAATGCCCAATTATGAACCGGTTTACTTCAAATTACTCCGATAATCAGCACAAATGCCCGCAAAAACCTACATTAGGATCGGTTACGCCATTTTATTCATTTTACTACTGGTTCTTTTTGTGGTGAATCTGGTTCTCGGATCCGTAATGATACCAATGGAGCAGCTCCAAAAACTATTGTTCTCAATGGATAAGGCCGATGAGATCGTTGCACAGATCATTTTCAAATCGCGACTGCCCCAAACCATTACGGCGATTCTTGCCGGTGCTGCATTGGCCGTAGCCGGATTGCAAATGCAGACGCTCTTCCGTAACCCGTTGGCCGATCCCTCCATATTGGGCATCAGCTCCGGAGCCAGTTTAGGAGTGGCGTTCCTGGTAATGATGACCAGCAGTTTAGGCGTTGCCTTGATTGCCTCATGGGGGTTGTTCGGACATATGGCGTTGGTGGTTACCGCATTCTTGGGGGCATTTACGGTATTGCTCATTATTTTGAACCTTTCGCGCAAAATCAACAACAATGCCGTACTCTTGATTGTAGGCATCATGATCGGCTATGGCTCGGGTGCCGTCATCGATGTCCTTAAGTTTCTAAGCCCCAAGGAGGATGTTTATGCGTTTGTCATTTGGGGAATGGGAAGTTTTTCAAATGTGACAAATTCCCAACTTCTGTTCATGGCCCCGGTCGCACTGATAGGGCTTACATGGTCGCTTTTCATGACCAAACATCTCAACATCATGCTTCTGGGGGATAACTACGGCACAAACCTGGGGCTGAATATAAAAACCACACGATTCTTAATCCTTTCCAATACAGGTCTTTTAACTGCATTGATCACGGCATTTTGTGGCCCTATCGCATTTATAGGACTTGCAGTGCCACATTTGGTAAAAGCGCTGATGAAGACATCCGACCACGCCATTTTATTGCCCTCTGTTATAATGGCAGGGGCCACGTTGGCATTGGCATGCAATTTCATTGCCCGCTTACCCGGGTTCGACGGAACCTTACCCATCAATTCGGTAACCGCATTTATGGGTGCACCCGTTGTGGTCTGGGTATTATTGAAACGACGAAAAGAAAACGGATTCTAATTATTGGCCAATGGCTTTTCCAAACAATCCTGAAATACTCCTGCAATCCAATGAGTTGGCCATTGGGTTCAATTCACCGTGCAGGGTTCTGCACAAGCACATCAACGTCACCATTAAAAAAGGCGATTTTGTTTGCCTTTTAGGGCCCAACGGAGCTGGAAAATCCACATTGATCAGAACACTTACCGGCTTCTTAAAACCCATATCGGGCAATGTGTACGTTGAAGGGATCCAATTATCGTCCATTTCGAAACAAAAGTTGTCTAAATTGATCAGCATTGTGTTCACCGAAAAAGTAATGGTTCCCGACATGACGGTATTTGATGTGGTCGCGTTGGGACGTTCTCCCTATACCGGATTTTTCGGAAAACTTTCCCAAAGCGACCTCCAAAAGATCGATGAGGCATTGCACGATACAGGTGCCACGAAACTTAAATCCCGGTCTATTGCCAGCCTTAGCGACGGCGAACTTCAAAAGACCATGATCGCCAAGGCACTGGTTCAGGATACCCCCCTGATCATCCTGGATGAGCCTACTGCATTTCTCGACCTTCCGAGCCGTATCGAAACAATGGATCTTTTAAAAACATTGGCGTTGACCAAGCAAAAGGGGATTTTGCTTTCAACGCACGATTTAGACCTGGCGTTAAGAATGGCCGACAAAATTTGGTTAATGGCCTCGGGAAGGAACATGGAAACCGGTGCACCCGAAGATTTGATCCTAAACAACGACTTCAAGCGCTTTTTCGAAAAAGATGGCATTTTATTCGACAATGAAAGCGGAGCTTTTGCCATTGACCGTCCCCATGCAAAAACCATTAGGTTAATAGGCAAAGGCATTGAATACAAGTGGGTACAACGTGCGCTGACCCGTAACGGATTTGAAACCACGTCCCATCAGGGCGATTATTTGCAGGTTGAGATCCTTTCGAACGGACACCGGGAATATCAACTTAAACATCCGTCGGGCCACAGCATTAGCTTTAGGACCATTGAAGACCTATTGGCCCGGATAAATCATGAAGAGAACTTTTAACCATCAGAAAAAAGAAAAGCTGCATAAGCAGCTTTAATCTCCAATTGGGTAATTATTAAATATGGATTACAGTTTCTTTCAACAAGCCCCTCTAAAGTTCTTAATATAATAGTAAAAAACGGTCAACATATGATCGATCGTCATTTTGGGGGATATTGGAATGATCAGATCATTGTAAGAATCATCCACAAAACGAATCTCGACTTCGTCATCGGGCAAAAATTTGTAACCGGCCACAGTTTGATGTTTGCAGATTTCATCCAATGCATACCTTAAATTTTCCATGTCCCCGCGTTTTAATGTCAATCGTTTACCTCATCAAATGCACTTCAAAAATATTGACATGGAGGTCATTCTCAAAAGGTAAAACGATAATTTACACCAACCTTAAACCGTTAGAGACTAATCCATCTTTTATGTGGATGAAAAATTGAACATATTCCCTTCATCCAAAACGTTGATAAAGCGGGCCTACATTTTTACGTGCCGCTAAACCTATCGACTCACGTATTTTTCTGAAAACAAACAAATTCAAACACATACAAATCAATAATTTACATCAATCACACACACTAAAGCAACTGAATGTAACGAGTTTGGCATGGACTTTGGTTGTACCTATTCAAACCGGTTTTCAAAATATCAATTAACAAGGTGCAATTTGAATAACGATTCAGAAAAGCACCACAAAAAACGAAAGCCATGAAAACAACCACATTTTTCCGCATAGTCTTGGCCACGGCCGTTATCGTATCCACAAGCAACTTCGTTTATGCGCAACGCCATCAGGCAGATAATAACCGCAACGAAAAAAACAGCACTTCACGGAACCAACAGAACGTTAAAACCACCAGCCGTAATCAGGACAATGTCCGAGACACCAAGACGGATCGACATTATCAATCCGGTAAACAGGAGAATTACGGGAATGCTGCAACCTACAATTCCCGCAACGACAACAAACACAGCAGTGGCAACCACGACAACAGGGACAAACATAAAAGCAACAACGAATATTCCCCTAACTGGGGAGATCGGGCACACAATGATAATCACGCCTATCACAAACACAACGGGAATCATTGCCAAAACCAAGTGGCTTACTATCATCGTCTGCCGGCCGAACGCTATAACCGTTATGTGGTGAATGGAATAGATTATTACCATTGCGACGGCCGATTCTTCCGATTCCACGCAAATTACGGATATGTCCAGGTCGATTGTCCTTACGTCGTTGTCGATGCCTTACCGCATAACTACCATGTGAGGTACATGGACGGGCAAAGGATGGTATTCTGGGGAGGATATTATTATCTGCCGTTAGCTTACGGTTGGATGATGGTGCCCGAACCGGCATCGCCCCAATTTTCCTTGAACATCTATATCGGAAAGTAATCAAAGGAGCCGTTAAAATAAGAGATGGGGTAGACACCTCCCTCTTATTTTTTTGTCCAAAGTCTGTCGTTTCCCATTTTTACCAGTAAAGCTGCTATATTGAGCCGGCATTATTCCGGCAATCCCCGGGTTCAAACATCGGAAGCGAGGCAGAAAGCAAAAGGCCCGCCGTCTAGAGACTATCGAATAAATTTAAAGGCCCATCGCTTCTTAAAAAAGCTGGTGAGCTTTTACTTAAAAGGCGGTCGCCTGTCCCTCTTACCGTAAAACTTATGCCAGAGCCTTTTGTTTCTTATATTAATTGCAAGCACCAATCAACATCTGAAAAATAAAAGAGCTGGTCCTTCGGCCAGCTCCTTTATCGATATGCAATAAGAAACATTTATTGGTTTTCCTCTATCCATTTACGGGCATTCACAAAAGCCTCTATCCACGGAGAAACTTGATCGTTGCATCTATCGGAAGGATAAGAAGCCCATTGCCATGGGAAAATGGAACGTTCCAGATGCGGCATCATGGCCAAATGGCGGCCGTCATGCGAACAGATTGCCGCCGCATTGAAATCGCTTCCATTGGGATTGGCTGGATAGCCTTCGTAGCCATATTTTCCTGCAATGTGATAGTTTTCTTCGGCAAACGGGAAACTGAACTTGCCTTCACCATGAGCCACCCACACGCCTAAACGGCTCCCGGCCAGCGAGCCAAACATAACCGAATGGTTCTGGGGGATTTCCATGTTCAGGAAAATCGATTCGAATTTGTGCGACTCGTTATGGAGCATTTTGGGTTTCTGTTCGTCATGCGGATAGATCAAGCCCATCTCGACGGCCAACTGGCAACCGTTGCACACGCCCAGGCTTAAAGTATCGTTGCGTTTATAGAAATTATCCAATGCCTGCTTGGCTTTTTCGTTGTATAAGAAAGCCCCGGCCCATCCTTTGGCCGACCCCAATACATCGGAATTGGAGAATCCGCCCACGTAAACGATGAAATTCACATCTTCAAGCGTCTCCCGGCCCGAAATCAAGTCGGTCATGTGCACATCTTTCACGTCAAAACCGGCCAAGAACATCGAATAAGCCATTTCCCGGTCGCCGTTTACGCCTTTCTCGCGGATAATAGCCGCCTTTACCGCACCGGGACGACGTTTCGTTCCATCGATCCCATATTGGACGAACCGGCCCGTGAACGCTTGCGGAAACCGGAACGTCAACGCTTGTTTTTTATAGTTTTCGTAACGTACCTTGGCCAACCCTTTAACGGTTTGTTTATCATCTAACAGGTAGGACGTTTTGTACCACACATCGCGCAAGGCATCAATGTCCAAAGACAATGTTCTTGACTGATGCGAAATATTCAATCTCCGTTCGGCAACGGGTTTCCCGATTATCTGGAACTGGACCTCTGCATCGTCCAAAATAGCCGTCACCGCTGTTAGGTCCTCCACCTGGATGATCACGCCCGGGTTTTCGCTAAAAAGGATTTTTACCAGGTCTGGTTCATCCAACGCCCCCAAATCCACGTCCATTCCGTAAGAAGCATTGGCAAAATTCATCTCCAGCAAAGTGGTTACCATGCCTCCGGCCGAAATATCATGCCCCGACATCACCAAGCCTTTGCCGATCAATGTTTGCAATGCGCCAAAAGCATCCGCAAAATACTCCGTATCGTTGACACATGGCGTTTCATTGCCCAAACGGTTCAGCACCTGCCCCAAACTGCTTCCGCCCAATTTAAAAGCATCGAAAGAAAAATCGACGTAAAGAAGCGATGTGCCGATATCTTTTTTCATCACCGGCTCTACAATCCTGCGTATATCGCTCACTTCGGCCGCAGCCGAAATAATGACGGTGCCGGGCGACAGCACTTTGTCGCCATCGGGGTATTTTTGGGTCATCGACAATGAGTCTTTGCCTGTAGGGATATTGATGCCCAAATCACAAGCGAAATCGCTTACTGCTTCCACGGCACTGTACAGGCGCGCGTCTTCACCTTTGTTGCGGCAGGGCCACATCCAGTTGGCACTCAACGATACTCCTTTCAGCCCATGGGTCAACGGGGCCCATACCAGATTGGTCAACGATTCGGCAATGGCAAGAATCGATCCTGCTTCCGCATCGACAACCGCGGCAACAGGCGCATGGCCTATCGAAGTGGCCACCCCTTTGTATCCAATGTAATCGATGGCCGCTACGCCCAGATTATTTAAAGGCAATTGCAACTCTCCCGCACACTGCTGCTTGGCAACCTTACCGGTTACCGAACGGTCCACCTTGTTGGTCAACCAATCTTTGCAAGCCACACTTTCCAGCTGGAGAACTTGAGTAAGATATTCCTCTATTTTATTGGTATCGTGTGTAATTTCGGCAAACGATTCGGACACGGTTATATCCTGCATTACCGTGCGCGGCGGATTCCCAAACATATCGGCCAGCTGCCAATCGATAGGTTTGTGGCCTTCGCCGCCCTCAAAACGAAAATGCATATCGCCGGTGCATTCCCCCACCACATACATGGGGGCACGCTCACGATCGGCGATCTTTTTCAGTTTGTCGATGTCATCTTCACGAAGCACCAACCCCATCCGCTCCTGCGATTCGTTCCCTACAATCTCTTTGTCGGAAAGTGTAGGGTCGCCAACGGGCAATTTATCGATATGGATGGTACCACCGGTACTTTCCACCAACTCCGACAGACAGTTGAGATGGCCGCCCGCTCCATGGTCATGGATGGATACGATGGGATTTTCGGCCGATTCCACCAGCCCACGGATGGCATTCATGGCGCGTTTCTGCATTTCCGGATTTGAACGTTGCACCGCGTTTAGTTCAATGGCGTTGGCGTACTCACCTGTTGCCACCGACGATACGGCACCGCCGCCCATTCCAATGCGATAATTGTCACCGCCCAACACAATTACCTTATCACCGTTTTGGGGATGGCCTTTTATGCTATCTTCTTTTTTTGCAAAACCAATACCTCCGGCCAGCATAATCACTTTGTCGAACGCAAACTTCTTATGGTTTTCAAAGTGCTCGAACGTCAGCACCGAGCCACAAATAAGCGGTTGGCCAAATTTATTGCCAAAATCGCTGGCCCCGTTCGATGCTTTTATAAGAATCTGCGACGGGGTTTGGTACAACCATTGGCGGGCAGGAGTTGATTTTTCCCAGTAACGGTCGTCCTCCAAACGTGAATAAGATGTCATGTAAACAGCTGTACCCGCCAATGGCAACGATCCCTTTCCCCCGCCCAAACGGTCACGTATCTCGCCCCCCGTTCCGGTGGCCGCACCGTTAAACGGTTCTACGGTAGTGGGAAAGTTATGGGTTTCGGCCTTTAACGAAAGAACCGTATCGATTGGCTTCAGTTCAAAGAAATCGGGTTTATCCTGCGTCAACGGAGCAAACTGATAAGCTTCGGGACCTCGGAAAAAGGCCACGTTGTCTTTGTATGCCGACACCAGAAAATTAGGATTTTCGGCAGATGTCTTTTTGATCAACTTAAACAGAGAACTCTCTTTCTCTTCACCATCGATGATAAATGTCCCGTTGAAAATTTTATGGCGGCAATGTTCCGAATTGACCTGTGAAAAACCGAACACTTCGCTATCGGTCAGCTTACGTCCCAAACGTTGGCTAAGATCGTCAAGGTAAGCCACCTCATCGTCGCTCAATGCCAACCCCTCACTCGCGTTATAAGCAGCCACGTTGTCGATGTACACAATGGGATCGGGCTGTTTGTTGATTTCGAACACTGCCTGGCCAAGTCCGTTATACATGCGTTGCAACATGGGGTCATACGCCGCCTTGTCCGATTCCACTGCATAAAATTCTTCGATGCGTCGAATACCGCTCAATCCCATGTTTTGGGTAATCTCCACCGCGTTGGTGCTCCATGGCGTGATCATTTCCTTACGCGGACCCACAAAGTAACCTTTCAATTCTGTTTCGGGCAGAAGATGCGCTCCGCTAAAAAGCCATTCCAATTTCTGAATATCGGTTTGCGAAAATCGGCCGGAACAACCAACGGCCAAAACCAAACCGTGATTTCCTCTGAAAAAAAGAACCATGGATATTGAATTTTAATGATTTTCAAAGATCTGAAACGTTGTCTTACATCCTATTACCCCATCCGAAAGACGTCCACAGAAAAGGCCGAATGCCAGCATCGGAAAACACCCGTTTGCTTGACGGCAAAGGTAATACAATCACATCAATAAAAGCCATCGGGTTTGTGATAGCCCAATTAAAATATCAATAAAAAAGACCATCCCCACAAGAGGATGGTCCTGACAAAATTGTTTGTGTTAGTCGGAAATTACCGCCTTTTGTAATGCACCCGGGAAAGTTCCCTTAACCTTTTTGCACTTGTTTCCGGAGTGATGTCACGTTGGGCATTGGCCAGCATTTCATAACCCACCATGAATTTTTTCACCGTGGCAGAACGCAATAACGGAGGATAAAAATGCATGTGCATGTGCCATTCGGGATGTTTTCCTCCATCCGTCGGACTTTGGTGGATACCCGCAGAATAAGGAAAGGACACTTCAAAAAGGTTATCATAAATAACGGTCAGTTCCTGGTACGCCGCCGCAAACGAATCCCTCTCCGCATCCGTCAGCTCCGCTAAATTGGCTACCCGTCGTTTAGGGGCAATCATTGCCTCAAACGGCCAAACAGCCCAATAAGGGACCAAACCGACAAAATGATCGTTCTCAAAAATGATCCGATCCTTTTTATCCAGTTCCTTGGCGATGTAGTCGGTCAACAGTGCTTTCCCGTGCTTTTGAAAATATTCCTGCTGGCGGACCTGCTCCTTCATCGGTTCCACCGGAACAGAACGTGAAGCCCATATTTGCCCGTGGGGGTGCGGATTGCTACATCCCATCATGCTGCCTTTATTCTCAAATATTTGCACATAGTTGATGTCATCCTTGCGTCCCAATTCGGAATACTCGTTCACCCAAAGATCGATCACCTGGCGAATGGCCGGCACTTCCATTTCTGGAATGGTCAAATCATGCCGTGGCGAAAAGCAGATTACCTTGCACAGACCGCTCTCGCTTTGTGCCTGGAATAGCTCCCCATCATTGTCACTCCCCTCGGGAGCATCGCTCAAAAGGGCCGAAAATCATTGACGAAGACAAAAGTAGATTGGTAATCGGGATTTTTGAAACCTCCCGCTCGTTCGTTCCCAGGGCATAAATAACAAGTCGGATCGTATGCAGGCCTTTGCTCTTGCTCCGACTTTTCGATTTGACCTTGCCAAGGCCGCTTTGCCCTATGTGGCGAAACCAGCACCCATTCGCCCGTCAGCGCGTTGTAACGACGGTGTGGGTGATCTTCCATGTGAAATGTTGACATACGGTATATTCAATTTGGATTTCTCTATAATCTTAATGCCAAAGAACCATCTTTACGTTTATGGACAAACGACCCAACACAAAGTTTATAAGTCACATAAACCAAAAACGCACATTATTAAACTACCCGTAGGTACTGGTTGGTAAAAATAGATAATTATTCACTCACAACCACCATCCTACCGAACAAATAATCGAAGCTTCTGGAAACTGCTTATAAGGATCCCCGGACGATCAGTCGCGCCGGATTTTTGATCTCTTGCCTGATGTTTTCCAGGACCATCTTGGCCAATGTTTTGCCCATTAAATCAAAATCGGTCGAGATAGTCGTTATCCCGTTGGCCACAACTTCTTTCAACGGTGTCTCATTAATGGAAATCACCCCGATGTCTTTTCCCAATTGCCACCCCTCGTGCTGAGCTTTTTTCACCACAGTGACCAAGTCGGAATCTTTCGGCATAATGTATGCCTCTCCTTTATTGATAAGGGGATCGGTCAGGTAAGGGACCACATCGAAATCCAAACCGAAATTACAGCAAAATTTCTGAAACCCTTCCACAAATCCAATAGGCTCTTTACCACCCGGATATGCGAGTATAAACTTATTGTATTTGCGTAACTTTTCGAGCCCCGTTTCCAAGCAATGGTAAATATCATCCTGAAATGACTGGTAAACGGCGGAATACTTGCCTTTGGTCTCATCGGACAATTGGTCCAATATGATGATCTTATCCTGTGGCAACACATTGATGGTATTTCCTATGTTCTGGAGGTTTCCCGGCAAAATTACGTATGTCGTGTAACGTGCCGCATTGTCCTTGATCAATGCCTCAAATACCGACAAATTAAAATGGTGGAAATAGATATCGACTTGTCCCTTTCCTTCCAATGCACTAATAAATGAATTATAAAGAATCTCTTTAAAGGAACTGAACTCGTCAAAAAGTAAAAATATTTTCTGGTCAAATTGCACGTTGGTACTTTCAATGAAATAACCAATCCCCGGAACAGACATAATGACCCCTCTGGCCTTCAGCTCATTAAACGCCAGCATGACCGTATCACGCGAAAGTCCGAATTCGTTGGCAATATCATTGATAGAGGGGACTTTATCCCCACGACTAAGCCTGCCCGTGGCAACGGCATTTAAGATTGAATTGATTATTTGGCGATATTTGGCTTGCCGGGAGGAATTCGAAATCTGGACTATTTTTCGTGTCATTGTAATATTTTGGCTACTCCATCACCGACAAATGTATATCTTTTTGGATTCCGGCACTAAAATTTAAAGATATCGCTAAAATTATTACTGCATAAAACATAACTAAAACATGCCATAAACCGTAAGAAGAAAGACAAGTGTGGGATCCGGCATTAAAGATGGGTATCGCGAACAAGGGCCAATTTTTTTTCATCCCCGTTTTTTGTGGTATTAGCCAAAAATATTGCACTTTAACACTGTAATTTTCTCATCTTTGCCACAGATTGATTTTTTAGATATTAAACTTTTTAGCATTTTTACAAACTAAACGTGTTAGACGAAATCTTTTGCAAATGCATTTTATCTACAAAACCTCCATATTGCTGACCTTTGTAGTCGCCCTCGCATTACCTTCAAATGCCCAGAGAAGGAAAAATTTCGATTTCATGCAAGGCACTAAGTTAACTCCAATGGGCGGCGTGAATTTGTTTTATGGCGATTTGGTTGACAAGTCAAGGAGTAGCTACTCTTTTGGGGCGGCATTTGAAAGGGACATAAACAGGTATTTTGCCGGCCGTGCCAACCTGATGATGGGCCAGATGAAGGGAACCCAGCTTTTACCTCAAAGCGACCTGCAATATGCCTATTTTGAAAATAAGTACTTTGAATTTGGCGTAGGCGCAAATTTCCGTATACTGGATTATGCATTGGGATACTTTAAACAAAGGACTTTCAGCCCTTATGTAACCGGACAATTTGGAATAATATATTACGATGCGACCGAATGGTATGGAAATGGAGCCGGTGATTATCCCGACGGGTCACCCAAAGAAAACACGGTTTGGCATGATGCAAAAGGCATCTCTCCGTTAGTTACATTAGGCGGCGGTATTTCGTTTTGGATTACGCCCCGTATTTCGTTTCGAACCGAATTTTTGGCCAACAAGCCTTTTACGGATATGTTGGATGCCCACAAAGAATGGGACGACAACGAAGGGGTAATCCACCCAACAGATGCAGGGGATTTTTATTATACAGCGACAGCTGGCATTACAATCACGTTGAAAGACAATCGTTGGCGCAACGAACCTAAATACAACAGAAAAACTTACGTCAAAATGCGTAAGTATAATATGAGTAGTGGTTCGAACAGAAGCAAGTTTAAAGTGAACCGGCGATAACCCGAATATAAAAAAAGCTCCCCATTGGGAGCTTTTTTTATATTTGCACTGTAATAATTAGCCGATGGATTTTCAACTGATTTCCGATTATAAACCTACTGGCGATCAACCCGAAGCCATCAAGCAACTATCTGAAGGGATTGAGAGTGGATTTAATCACCAAACCCTTCTTGGCGTGACAGGTTCCGGAAAAACGTTCACCATTGCCAACGTGGTCCAGCAGGTACAAAGGCCCACATTAGTGCTCAGCCATAATAAAACCCTGGCGGCCCAACTTTATGGCGAATTCAAGAATTTTTTCCCAGACAATGCCGTGGAATATTTCGTGTCGTATTACGATTATTACCAACCAGAGGCCTATATTCCCGTCACAGACACATACATTGAGAAAGACCTGGCCATCAACGATGAGATCGAAAAACTCAGATTGAGTGCAACTTCGGCGTTGTTATCAGGACGCAGGGATGTTATTGTCGTGTCATCGGTTTCGTGTCTCTATGGCATTGGTAACCCCAACGATTTCCATGCAGGTATCGTGCGTGTGGAAAAAGGACAAACCATCTCGCGAAATGTATTCTTGCGCCAGTTGGTGGATGGTTTGTATTCAAGAAACGAAATTGAATTTTCCCGTGGCAATTTCAGGGTCAAAGGCGATACGGTAGAAGTATTTTTGGCTTATGCAGACAATGCTTTCCGGATTATATTCTGGGGAGATGAAATTGAGGCCATCGAAACGTTTGATCCTGTAAGCGGAGTAAAACTGGGGACGCACGATTTTGCCCAGATCTACCCCGCAAACATATTTGTCACCTCAAAAGAACGTATCCAAACCGCCATAAAACAAATCCAGGATGATTTGGTAAAACAGATTGATTTTTTCAAGGAAACAGGAAAAAGATACGAAGCCAAACGCATTGAAGACCGTGTAACATACGATTTGGAGATGATCAGAGAGCTTGGCTATTGCCCGGGCATAGAAAATTATTCAAGATATTTCGACGGGCGACCCGAAGGCTCGCGTCCGTTCTGTTTGATCGATTACTTTCCGGAAGACTTTCTATTGGTTATTGACGAGAGCCACGTGACCATTCCACAAATCCGTGCCATGTACGGCGGTGACAAATCTCGCAAACAAAACCTTGTGGAATATGGGTTTCGACTACCTGCGGCCATGGATAACCGACCTCTGATGTTCGATGAATTCGAAAAAGTCGTCAACGACGTGATTTACGTCAGTGCCACACCTGCCGACTATGAGCTGAACAAAAGTGAGGGCATTCTGGTCGAACAGGTCATCCGACCAACAGGGCTGCTGGATCCGGAAATTGAGGTAAGACCCAGTATGAACCAGATCGACAACCTGATCGAGGAGATCCATATCCGCATTGAAAGCCAGGAACGGGTGTTGGTGACCACACTGACCAAACGTATGGCGGAAGAGTTGAGTAAATATCTGAAAAAGCTGTCCATCAAGTGTGAATACATCCACTCTGACGTGGACACGCTTGATCGCATCGAAATCATGGAGGGCCTGCGGAACGGGAAATTCGATGTGTTGATTGGTGTAAACCTGTTGCGTGAAGGACTGGATCTTCCGGAGGTGTCGTTGGTCGCGATTCTGGACGCCGACAAAGAAGGTTTTTTGCGGTCGGAACGTTCGTTGACGCAGACGGCAGGCCGTGCTGCGCGGAATGTCAACGGCAAAGTGATTATGTATGCCGATAAAGTTACCGGTTCCATGCAAGCCACCATTGACTCCACCACCAAACGCAGGATAAAACAGCTTGCCTATAATGAACGAAATGGCGTTACCCCACGACAAATCATCAAAAAGCAAGCAAGAATCCTGACGTCATTGCAAAAGAACAAGGGGGAAAACCGTTCCTATGCAGAACCAGAAACTATTGATATTGCCGCTGATCCCGTAGTACATTACATGGGCAAAGACGCATTGCAAAAAGCCATTGAAAAGGTTAAACAATCCATGCAAGCCGCATCGAAAGAGCTTGATTTTATTACCGCAGCACAATATCGTGACGAAATGTTCAGGCTCCAGGAATTATTGAAAAAGAAATAACCATCACAACGTTGCCTTTCATGCCGATTAAACGATCCAAAAACAAATTATTCCCATCAAAAAGACGCATGGCCGTTCTGTCCGTGCTGACCATATTATTTGCTTCCGGATTATTGCTTCTTTACTCCGTGTACCGTTGGACATACTCCCCAAACGTCAGATTGGAAGGTACCCAAACCCACTATATTTATCTGCCAGACAACGTGGATTTTGACAAAGTGGTCAAATTGCTCCAACATGAAAATGTGCTGTTGAACCTGAAATCGTTCAAAACCGTGGCAAATCTGATGGATTATGACAAGCAGGTAAAAGCAGGACGATATAAACTGGTAGCCGGCATGAACAACTACCAAATACTGGCCATGCTAAGATCGGGACACCAAGCTCCGGTGAACGTAACCATCCATGAAATAAGGACAAAAGAGCGTTTGGCCCAAATCGTATCACAAAAGCTTATTGCCGATTCGGTGGAGATCATTACCGCGTTAAACAATGCCCAACTGGTAAATGGACTGGGATTTACCCCATCCAATATTTTGGCCATGTTTATCCCCAATACTTACCAGTTTTATTGGAATACCCAAGCCGACCAGTTTTTGCAGCGAATGAAAAAGGAATACGATAACTTCTGGCACGCCGAACGATTGGCCAAGGCCAAGGCACTAGGCTTAACGCAATTGGAGATTAGCACATTGGCTTCTATCATCGACGAAGAAACATCCAGGAACGATGAAAAAGCCGATATTGCGGGCCTATACCTAAACCGGCTGAAAAAGGGGATGCCTTTGCAGGCCGACCCTACAATAAAATTTGCACTGGGAAATTTCGCCATAAACCGTGTCCTATCGGCCGATCTGAAAGTAGACTCCCCTTACAATACTTATAAAAACGCAGGTTTACCCCCGGGGCCTATCCGTATGCCGTCCATTGCAGCCATTGATGCGGTACTATCGCCTATCCGGCATGATTATTTGTATATGTGCGCCAAAGAGGATTTTTCGGGATACCACAACTTTGCCAAAACACTGGACCAGCACAACCGCAATGCGGCACGTTACCGCAAAGCCCTCAGAGAAAGAAATATATGGCGGTAAAACAATGGTTTATCCCACCACGTTCACCTCTTTCTCCAGACAGATCCCAAAGCATCTTTCCACATCACCGGCAATGGCATCGGCCAATGTAAGAACCTCTTCACATGTGGCATTGCCCAGGTTCACCAGCACCAATGCCTGATGTTGGTGCACGGCCGCCTGTCCCATTGCTTTGCCTTTCCACCCACAATTTTCAATAAGCCATCCTGCAGGAATTTTAACCCAACCGTCGTTCACATGGTACCCGGGCATCTGTGGATATTGCTGTTTGATCTGCCCGGCCAAAGATTTTTCAATAACAGGGTTCTTAAAGAAACTACCTGCATTTCCAAATTCCGACGGGTCAGGCAGCTTCGAACGTCGAATCCCCACAATGGCGTCCCGGACGTTTTGCAACGACGGACCGCCCAACATTTCTACTGCTTGTGAAACCAGGCCATACTCCAAACGATATTCAGGTCTTAGAGACAAACGGTATTGCACTTTGGTAATGATCACCCGTTTTTTCAATGCGTTCTTGAAAATACTGTCGCGGTATTTAAACCCGCATTCTCCGGCCGAAAATTCCAGGCGGGTTCCGTTCTGAAGATCAATGCCGAATACTTTGTCAATGACGTCACACACTTCTACCCCATACGCCCCGATGTTCTGTACAGGCGATGCCCCCACGTTTCCGGGAATCATAGATAAGTTTTCAATACCATGAAACCCGTTTGCCACACAGAATGCCACCAGCTCATCCCACTCCACACCTGCCATAGCTTCCACAATCACATGGTCGTTCTGTATGCCTGCCACATTAATCCCTGACATGGTCGGATGGACGACCAACCCTTCCACATGCGATTTAAACAGCACGTTACTACCTCCTCCCAGTACAAAAAAAGGAGTTTCGGCAAATGCACCTTGCCGTACCAAATCAACTATCTGGTCCTCCGAATTTATTTCCACAAACCTGTCGGCGGTGCTGTTGAACCCAAACGTGTGATATGGTTTAAGATTGATATGGTGCAGTATGTCCATGCGCTTTTTTTCGCGAAGATAAACGTAAATCCTTTTTTAAGGCGACCCACCAACCCAAAATGGGAAATAAACCTACGTTTTAGTCCTTGGGCAAATCTATATTTTATGCATCTTTGCTGAAACGCACACTTTTGCCAAACATCACGGAACATGAAACGGATTGAGCCTGTAACGACCAACGAGTCGGACCATATTATCGCACTTAAAAATTTGCTTATAAAGCAAGAGGATAATATCGTCCTTAAAGACGTGAACCTTGAAATAAAAAAGGGGGAATTCGTCTATATCATAGGAAAAGTAGGCAGTGGAAAATCCAGCTTATTGAAAACGCTTTATGCCGAACTTCCGTTGGCCGAAGGCCATACTTTTGTCGCCGGATACGATCTGGCAAAGATAAAAACCGGGGAAGTACCGTTTCTTCGCCGTAAAATGGGCATTGTGTTCCAGGATTTCCAATTGCTGATCGACCGTTCGGTGTACGATAACCTTTACTTTGTACTCCACGCCACGGGCTGGACACAAAAAAAGGAGATCGACAAACGCATCCGCGAAGTACTGGCAAAAGTCGACATGGTGCACAAAGGCTACAAGATGCCGCATCAAATGTCGGGGGGCGAACAGCAACGCATTGCCATTGCCCGTGCGTTGCTCAACGAACCCGAATTGATCTTGGCCGACGAACCAACGGGGAACATTGATCCTGAAACGTCCGAAGAATTGATGAAGCTGTTGGTGAGGATATGTGAAGAAGGAAAAACCGTGGTGATGGCTACCCATAACCATAATTTGATCAAGAAATTCCCTGCCCGTACCATCAAATGCGAAGATGCACGCCTTGCCGAAACGGCACAGGAGGAGATCGATTTTGCGTTACTGGGAGATTAAGGACCGTGATCTGAAAAGAAAGACGAAAGAAAGATGCCCATACCATCTTTTCAGTCCAATCTATCGGTCTAATTATCTAACCATTTTCTTTTATACTTTACCGGGCCAAACAAGATCATGCCGGGTCCAATTCACGTTAAATAAGGCCTATAAACCTTTTCCAGTACCGGAAGTTCGTTTTCCCAAACTAATTTCCTGCCCACTTCCAGCGCATTGGCCGATATTTGCCGGTAAGTATCTTTATCGCATCTTATCTGCTCAATTGCACAAGCAATGGTGGCCGGGCTTAAGTCGTTGACGAGGACTCCCGTTCGGAATTTCCCCACGACATCGGCAATCTCTGGAAAATTGCTGGCCAATATGGGGACTCCGGCCAAGGCAAAATCGAAAATGCGATTGGGCAATGAATAGTAATAATTCAATCCAAGGTTCTCCAGCAGGCAAAGTCCCAAATCGGCCGAGGCAGTATATGCGGCCAACTGCGCAAAAGGAACTTTTCCGATAAATACCACTTTATCGGCTACGTCCAACTCTACAACCTTGTTTTTTACCTGTCGGATAATGTCGCCGTCTCCCACAACGATCAGAACCACATCATCGAGCAGGGGCAACGCGGACACCGTTTCCAAAAGCCCACGTCCCAGATTGACGGCTCCCTGATAAACCAACTTGAAACGCGGATCGTGGATCGCGGCTTTCACGTTCTCCGATTTCATGGCAGACGGCAAATTCCGGACCACCTCAAAATCAATCCCATATTTCTGTCCATAAATACAAGCAATGGAACGGCATACCGTGTAACCCTTGTCGATCCAGGGCACAAACGTTTTCTCGAGCAATGTCCATGCCCGCTTTATCACTGGACGGTGTTGCAACTCAGGCACTTCAGGAAAATACTCATGGCTATCGAACACCAAAGGAATACGTTTGATCTTTGCGGCCAACGCACAACCGGGCAGTGTGTCAAGATCGATGGAAAGAACAACTTGCGACCGGTGGGACAAAAGATAAAAAAACAACCGAAGGTTATAGGCAAAATAGAAAAAAGGGCCTTTCTCCCAAATAGTCGATAACAAAACCACGCAATAAGCCCGAGGGACCGCACGGACAAAATGGCTATGTTTACGCGACACGCACACCACATCAAATCCCATCGCGAGCAACGACATCGCTGTTTTGTGCACACGATAGTCGGTGTTCATATCGCCGGTAAGGCAAATCCGCACAACTGGCTTTCTCTTTCTATCCTTCAATATCCCAACAATTAAAAAAATGGTTCAATATCCGTGAATGCCCGGGACATAAACCATCAAGGCATGATATTTGAGCCACATGACGTCCAAAACATGGTGGTCTGGCAAGCAATCCGTTAAACTCCAAATGATCCAAAATTACTATATTTGGGCGGTAAACAAGATTTTGCTGTCAATTTATCCACGATGGACGCCATGTTTACAATTTCAGAATCCTTACATTATTGATATGATCCAAAGAAAGCTGCTTTTTATCTTGATGGGTTTTGTATTGACGGTTGGGGCCATGGGCCAGCAAAACCACTTCAACTATACTTCCGATGCCGAATTTTCAAAGGCGATGGAATTATATCATCTTGAAAAATTCGGGTCGGCACGCATGGCATTCGACGATTACCAAAAAAAACATGCCGGCGAGGCATCGGCTTTGCTGTCCGAAGCGGCGTACCATGAAGCCCGTTGTGCCCAGCAGCTCGAAAATGACGATGCATCCCCGCTTTTTGAAAGGTTCATTGTCGCATACCCTGAAAGCAACAAAGTCAACTACGCCTATTTTCATTTGGGTGAAATGTTGCAGGAAGAAAAGAAATACCGTCAGGCATCCAAACAATACGAAAAAGTCTCAGCCAATGACCTTGACGGCAAAACCCGCTACGCATACTGGTTCAAAAGGGGCTACTGCCTATTCATGGAAGAAGAGTATGACCAGGCCCTCAACTGGTTTTCAAAGGTAAAAGATGCCGGCACGCCTTACGAGCAGGCCACCAACTATTATTATTCGCATATCCAGTACATCAAAGGAAAATACGACGTGGCTTTAAAAGGCTTTTTGAAGCTGGAGAAAGACCCTGCTTTCGAAAAAATTGTTCCTTTCTACATTGCCCAAATCTATTACCTGCAAAAAGACTACGACAAAGCCATTGCATACGCTACTCCGATGCTGGAACTGGGCAGTGACAACCGTAAGGCCGACATGTACCGCATTGTGGGCAATGCATGGTTCGCCAAAAAGGAATATGCCAAAGCGGCCCCTTATTTCGAAAAATCCATCGAGTTGTCAAGTAAACCGTCAAGGGACGATTATTATAACCTGGGCTTTTCTTATTATTTTTTGAAAAATTATGAGAAAGCAGCATCGAACCTATCAAACGTGACATCGGAAAACGACCTGATGTCCCAAAATGCCTACTATCATTTGGGTGACTGCTACCTGAAGCTGAACGACAAAAAACGCGCGCGCGTGGCATTCGAGGCTGCATCCAAGGATGCCCATGATCCGGACATTCAGGAAGACGCAATGTTAAATTACTTAAAGCTGAATTACGAAACAGGATATGCCCCGTTCAACGAAATCATCAATTCGTTCCTCAAGTTCATCGAAAATGTTCCCAAACAGCACCAAAATAGACCAGGCGTACGATTACTTGGGCAAGGCTTTCCTGACTTCAAAAAACTACAAACAAGCATTGGAAACCATGGAACGCATCAAGAAAAAAGATGCCAACGTGTACCGTGCCATGCAACGCATCGCCTATTACAGAGGTCTTGAACTGTTCACCTCCATGCAGTTCACCGAAGCCATCGACTTTTTCACCCAAAGCTTAAAATACGGCGAATACGACAAGGAACTGAAGGTAAAAGCTATATTTTGGCGCGGCGAAGCCAGTTACCGCTTGGGAAATTTCGACAAAGCCGCCAAAGATTACAACGATTTTATTCTCAGTCCGGCATCCTTCCGCCTTGGAGAATTCAAAACGGCCCATTACAACATGGGGTATATATACTTCAAACAAAAAGACTACGATGTGGCGGGTGACTGGTTCCGCAAATACATGAACGTTGCGGGAAGCGAGAAATCGCAGATGACGGCCGATGCGTTAAACCGCGTGGGCGACTGTTCTTACGTGAACCGCGAATTCAATACCGCCATCTCGTACTACGACAAGGCCATTGCCATGAATATCGGGACCACCGATTATGCCATGTACCAGAAAGCCTTTTGTTTGGGACTGCTGAAAAAACACAACGAAAAAATCAATTTGCTGAAACAACTGGTTACCGCTTATCCCCAATCACAATACGTAGATGATGCGTATTACGAAATAGGGCGTTCGTACGTGGCATTGAACAACTTTCCCAACGCCATCCAATCCTATAAAGCCGTCAACGAAAAGTTCCCCAAAAGCTCGTTGGCGATCAAATCATTGCTCCAGCTTGGTTTGGTTTACTACAACAGCGGCGACCTGGAAAACTCCGCGAGCTTTTACAAACGCGTGGTGAACGAATATCCCGGATCGCCCGAAGCAGAAGATGCATTGCTGGGCATCCGCAACATTTATATGGACAAGAGCGATCCCGAAGGCTACATCAGGTACACCAATACATTGGGCAATTTTGCAAAAACCGATGTACGGGTGCAGGATTCATTGGTATTCGAAACCGCCCAACGTTTCTATGCCAAAGACGATTGTGCAAGGGCGGTATCCCAACTCGAAACCTATATAGCTTCGTTCCCCGACGGACGTTACATCATCGAGGCACATTACTATAAAGCCGATTGCCAGTATGCCGCACAAAACTACACCGAAGCGGTCAAATCATACGAATATCTGGCCAACAGAGGCAGGAACAATTACACCGAAGAGGCACTGGCCCGTTGCGGCCAGATCTACTTTATGATGAAAAACTACGAATCGGCCATTAAATATTTTGGTATGCTGGATGAAATGGCCGAAACCGACGAGAACCGGTTGGAAGCTCGCATCGGCCTTTTGCGTAGCCAGATCATGTCCGGGAACAACCCCGACGCCATTATCATGGCAGCCAATAAAGTATTGTGGATGCCCAAACTGGCCCCCGAGATCGACCGAGAAGCCCGTTTTGCCAGGGCAAAATCGCAAAAAGCCAAAGGCAACATCGATGCCGCACTGACCGATTTCAGGATATTGGGCAACAACACCATGAGTAAAGAGGGCGCGGAAGCCAAGTACACCATAATCCAATACTATTTTGACCAGGGAAACCATCCGGCAGCCGAGAAAGAAGTATTTGCCTTTGCCGACTCCGGCACATCGCACCAATACTGGCTGGCCCGGGCCTTTATCGTGCTGGCCGACGTATACAGCGCACGGGGGGAAAACTTCCAGGCGGAACAATATCTAAAAAGTCTCTTGGAAAATTACGAAGGGAACGACGACATCCACGCATTGGCCAATCAGCGGCTTAACGCCATAAAAGGAGGCCAATGAACAGACGTACCGAATCGGTCCATGTTCTTTTCCTTCCCCAACAAACTACAACGAACAAAAACAGATGCAAATGAGCGTTTATCCAAAATATATCCTGTCGTTGGCCGTGCTTGCGCCAATGGCTTATGGTTGGGCCCAAACCCCATTGAACCAAGACGTGCAGGTAACCAGGGAATATACTCCTACCGTAATGGACGTCAATAAAGTGGAACAAATGCCCACGTTGGACGATACTTCCACTTACCGTCCCACTTTCAATTACATGATTTTGAGCAAGCCTTTTGAAACCACCCAAGGCATCGAACCCATTTCCCCGGCACGGTTGGCCGCCGATAAAAAAAACAACCTGACCAATTCGGTGGCCAAATTTGGATTTGGGACATCCAACAGCCTGCTGGGACGGTTCAATTACAACATCCTTCGTTCAAACCTGTACGCGTTGGGGCTTGAGGTGAACCATCAATCGGCACTGGGAACCCTGGAACTGGAGGATGGCTCCGATTCAAAAGCACCCTATTCGGACACTTATGCAGGCTTAAATTTCAAACGATTTTTCAACAAGGTGACCTTATCCTCACAATTAGGCTTCCAGCATAATCTGTTCGACTATTACGGTTACCGATCGCTCAGGGCCGACTCGTTGTATCTGATCGACGGGAAAAACGATCCGGTAGAGGGCAGCGAACTCCTGCCCGATCGCCACCAACGTTTCGGCTTGTTCAGTTTCGGACTGGCATTGCAAAACACCGGTACCGAGAAAACATCTGCCCAATGGGCCGCAGGATTGGGTTTTAGCAGCTTCGGCAACAAAACAGGCGTGAATCAAAACAAATTTGATATCTCGGCCAATGCATCGTTTCCCGTTAGCAGCTTTAGACTGAAGCTCGATGCAGGCGTATCGGCCTACAGCACCACTGTTCCGGAAAGCGACAGCCTGCTCTTCATCTTTACGGAAACCCAAAAAACGGCCATTTCCATCTCCCCCCGGCTTGAAATGCCATTTGAAGGAGGAAGCGTGGAAGCCGGCTTGTTGATGGTGGCCGAAACGGGCAACAACGATGACCAGATGCACGTGGCCCCCGTTCTGACGGCCAACCTGAGAATTGCCGACGGTATCGTGAGCATTTACGGAGGACTGAAGGGCAATTATTTCCAGAATGATTACGTATCGGTCGCCTATGAGAACCCTTTTGTATCGCCCGATCTAACCACCAAAAGCAGTTTTCACGGCATTGACCTCCATGCAGGCCTAAAGGGAAGTTTCAGCGCTTCGGTCACGTTCAACGCAAGGGTCGATTATTCGTTCTTCAACGATGAACATTTCTTCGTCAACCGTTATTGGGAACGCAATCCGCTGTCGCCAACGGCTACGGAAGCAATTCTCGATTACCACAATCTTTTTGGCGTAGTGTACGACGATGGCAAATTGCTTAAAGTAGCCGGAGAACTGTTCATTGCCCCATCCGATGCGCTTAACGTGAAACTACAGGCCGGTTACTACGGCTGGCAACTTGAAAACGAATTGGAGGCATGGCACAAGCCAGAAACAGAACTTGGCATCTCGGCCTTTTATAAAATCAACAAAAGCCTTTCGGCACAGGCATCCGTCAACTTCCTGGGCGCACGCTACGCAAAGGTTCCCGCTGCCGATCCCGTCAAAAAGCTGAAAGGCTACGCGGACATCAATGCGTCGGTAAACTACAAACTGGCAAGGAGCTGGAACTTGTGGGCCAGTGTCAACAACCTTGCTGCGGCCAATTATTTCCGCTGGAACGGTTATCCTTCCTATAAATTAACCACGATGGTGGGAGCATCGTATTCATTTTGACCGGCTCGCCACAATAAGCCGACCACCTCTCCACTGCTGGTAAAAAACAAGGGAAAGAGGCTGTCCCGGAGGACGGCCTCTTTTGTTATTTAACGTAACCTTCTCCTGTTTTTGTCTGTTGGTCCACAGATCGATCCGGCATAAATAACCGTACGGTTGCATTATCCACAACTATACAGTTGTGTCGATCGTAATAACACTGTTACGATGACAATAACAATACTGTTACGACGATCGTAACAACGCTGTTACGATGACAATAACAATACTGTTACGATGATCGTAACAATGCTGTTACGATGACAATAACAATACTGTTACGATGATCGTAACAACACTGTTACGATGACAATAACAATACTGTTACGACGATCGCAACAATACGGTTTCGATGACTATGACAACGAGGTTACGATAACCACATCAACATTGCAATGAATAATGCCCATGCCAAATGCCACGGGGAGGAACAGGGGAAGAGATTGTCAACCGATGCAGCGGTTTCCCTCCAAAACGCAGGGCACGGGAAAATAGCCATGGCGGCCATGCACCTTTCTAAAATGGTCCACCGGTCAATATTTCAGACAACCTCTTTTTATGCCCCGACCCCCTTTGGGCATTCCCGCGCCACAACCGCATATAACACTGTAAATAAAACAATTACACACAAACAATCGATTAAAAAAAACCTCGTTCCCAACCATCTCCCAAGGGTATAAAATGCTATATTTGTAGGTCATTTCCGGGACGTATCCCGTCACTGTGCATTAATTATTTAACCATGAGCGAAATTACAAACGACAACTCCACTCAAACCAAACAATATTCGGCCAGCAGTATTACCGTGCTTGAAGGCCTTGAAGCGGTAAGGAAACGTCCTGCCATGTATATCGGCGATATCGGAGAAAAAGGTTTACACCACTTGGTTTACGAGGTGGTGGACAACTCCATTGACGAAGCATTGGCCGGATATTGCAACCACATCGGGGTCACCATCCATGCCGACGATTCCATCACCGTAACAGATGACGGTCGCGGGATTCCGGTCGACATGCACGAAAAAGAAGGGAGATCGGCCCTTGAAGTCGTCATGACCGTTTTGCACGCAGGCGGTAAATTCGACAAGGATTCGTATAAAGTATCGGGCGGCTTGCACGGGGTCGGCGTATCGTGCGTTAACGCATTATCGACATTATTAAGGGCGGAAATCCACCGCGAAGGAAAGATCCACGTGCAGGAGTTCAGCATCGGAAAGCCATTGTACGATGTAAAGGTAATTGGCACCACCGATAAAACCGGGACCATCGTGACCTTCAAGCCCGACGATTCCATCTTTGCCATCACACAATACAAATACCACATCCTAGCCAACCGGATGCGGGAACTGGCATTTTTGAACCGGGGAATCGACATTACCCTGACCGACGAACGTGAAACTGATGAAAACGGCAACTTTAAGTCAGAGCGTTTTTACTCCATGCGCGGGCTGGAAGAGTTTGTGGAATTTATTGACGAATCACGCGAAAAACTTATCGAAAAGCCCATTTTCATCTCCACCGAGAAAACGGGGATCCCGGTTGATCTGGCCATCCAATATAACACCTCTTTCAACGAAAACGTCCATTCGTACGTCAACAACATCAACACCATCGAGGGGGGCACACACTTAACGGGCTTCCGCCGTGGATTGACACGTACACTGAAAACATGGGCCGAAAAGTCGGGCATGTTGGATAAATTGAAATTCGACATTAACGGCGACGATTTCCGTGAAGGTCTTACCGCCGTCATTTCTGTAAAGGTGGCCGAGCCTCAGTTTGAAGGACAGACCAAAACCAAGCTGGGCAACTCCGACGTGAGCCTGGCTGTCGATCAGGCAGTAAGCCTGGCACTGAACAACTATCTGGAAGAAAACCCAAAGGACGCACGTGCCATTGTAAACAAAGTGATATTGGCCGCCACCGCACGCCATGCCGCCCGTAAAGCGCGCGAACTGGTACAGCGTAAAAGCGTACTCACCGGCGGCGGGTTGCCCGGTAAGCTGGCCGACTGTTCAGAACGCGACCCACAGCAATGCGAAATATTCCTCGTCGAAGGGGATTCGGCTGGCGGAACAGCCAAACAAGGGCGCGACCGCCGCTTTCAGGCCATCCTGCCGTTGCGCGGCAAAATCCTTAACGTAGAAAAGGCCTTACAACACAAGGTATTCGACAGCGATGAGATCAAGAACATCTTTACGGCCCTGGGCGTTACCCTGGGAACCGAAGAGGACAGCAAAGCGTTGAACCTTGAAAAACTTCGTTACCATAAAATCGTCATCATGACCGATGCCGACGTGGACGGTAGCCACATCACCACCCTGATCATGACCTTCCTCTTCCGCTACATGAAGGACCTGATCAGCTCCGGTCACCTGTACATTGCGACTCCGCCTTTGTACTTGTGCAAAAAAGGCAAAGTGGAACAATACTGCTGGAACGACCAGCAACGTCGCGATTTTGTAGAAACATACGGCGGGGGCAAAGAAGACTCCGTGCACGTGCAACGTTATAAAGGTTTGGGCGAGATGAACGCAGAACAGTTGTGGACCACCACCATGAACCCTGAAAAACGCACGTTACGTCAGGTCACCATCGACAGTGCTGCCGAAGCCGATCGTGTGTTTTCAATGTTAATGGGCGACGATGTGCCCCCACGCCGCGAATTTATCGAACAGAATGCGACCTATGCAAAAATTGATGCGTAACACGCATGTAAACGGCATAAAAAATCCCGCCCTTGTAAGAGCGGGATTTTTTCTTTTCTGTCTTTAGCAGGAATTTCATGGCAAGCTTTCCATGATAACACAGCCCCCTGTCTCTCACTTACATTTCCTTTATGCAAGAGAGTTCATATTCCTTTATAATTTACTGATCAGCAATTTATCAATCCGGTTCCCGTCCACGTCCACCACCTCAAAACGATAGCCCAGATAAACAAACCGATCGCCAATCCGCGGGATTTTGCCCAATTGGTTGAACACAAAACCGGCCACCGTCGAATAATCGATCTCACCAAAATCAATGGTAAATCCGTCCACGATCTCTACCAGGGTCTCGATCGGAGCATCTCCGCTCACCAACATCGATTCGTCATCACGCACAAACACATCGGGCTCATTGATCTCATCTTCATCAGGCAGTTCGCCAATAATATTCTCTAAAATATCGTGAAGCGTAATAATCCCCTCAAAACCACCATATTCGTTCACCACAATGCAAATCTGTCCTTTTTTCTGGCGGAGCAGGTCCAATACCTTCTGCGCATCGGCATTTTCGGGAATAATGATCGGCTGGACCATCAACTTTTGAAAATCAAGATCTTTGTTAAAAGCCTTGGCCCTGTAATAATCCTTTAAAAAAATCACACCCTGGAACTCATCCAGATCGCCCCTGCAACAAACCACCTTGCTGTGCTGGACCTCATGCAGCTGTTTTTCGATGTCACCGGCGGGTTCTTCCAGATCGATCCATTCCACATCGGTACGGTGCGTCATTAAATGTTTCGCCTTTTTGTCCGAAAAATAAAAGATTTTTTCGTGGATCAGGTTTTGCTCCTTCTCGATCACCCCTTCGGCCGAAGCCAGTTTTATTATTTGGCGCAATTCGGCTTCGGTGAGATGTTCCGCCTGTTTTTTTATCCCGATCAACCGGTTAATAAAATTGGTGGATATGGACAACAACTTTACAAACGGGTAAAACGTTAAGCTGAAGTAATAGATCGCCGGCGCCACAAATACCGCAATCTTGTCGGGATTGGTCAATGCCACGGTTTTGGGTACCAGCTCCCCGATGACAATCGACACATAAGTGATGATCAACACGGTAAGAGAAAGGGCTATCTGCTGGGCATAAGGCTTAGTGAGTTCAAATTCCCTGAAAAAAGGGGCAAAATCATCGGCAATGGCCATTCCCCCGTATAACCCCGTCACAATACCGATCAAGGTGATGCCCACCTGGATGGCTGACAGGAAACTTTCGGAATCGTCCAGCAACCTCAATGCTATTCGCGCCCCCTTACTCCCTTTTATCTTGTGGTTTTCAAGGCGCGACCTTTTACTTGATACCAGTGCGATTTCCGACAGCGCAAAAAAACCGTTTAACAAGATCAGTGCTCCTAAAATAATTAGCTCCATGAGATTGAGATGTTCAATGATTAGTCACATCAATTGCGCCGCTAAAAACAAATTGCGCAGGCCCTACCAGATATACGTTGCGGAATTCCTGATCGCCACGGCGGTCAAACCGAACTTTCAAACTGCCTCCTTTTACATTTACCCAGAACTGCAATGAACCGTTGACCAACGACGCACAGATGGCCGACGCGACCACACCAGTACCGCAAGCCAGCGTTTCATCCTCCACGCCGCGTTCATATGTCCGGACGGTAATATGGTCCATGGAATCAATGGAAACGAAATTCACGTTGGTACCCTCCGGTGCATATTGCGGACTGTAACGGATGGATCTCCCTACCCCTGCCACATCTTGCTCTCCGGTATCGGCAACCAGCACCACATGATGGGGAGAACCGGTATTTAAAAAAAACGCATCCCCATATCTGGCAACGTGCGTGACATCCTGCATTTTTAAGCTCACAATGCCGCCATGGCCGTACGATGCCTCATGCAAACCATCTACGGCGTTAAACACAAAAGACGACGGATCTTTCACCAGTTTCTGGTGTACCGCAAACGCGGCAATGCACCGCCCCCCGTTCCCGCACATAGAAGCTTCCCCCCCATCGCTGTTGTAGTAACGCATCAGAAACTCGGTTTGCGGATCGTTCTGGAGCAGCATCAGCCCGTCGGCCCCGACCCCAAAACGCCGATCGCACAAAAAACGGACAAGTTGTTCATTGTCACCGTCAAAATGTCCGTCACGATTATCCACAATGACGAAATCATTCCCGGCTCCCTGATATTTATGGAATTTTAGTTTCATAACGGGTTGGTTTCATTGCCCGAAGCATTTTCCTCCACAAAATGTTTTCTCCCGGCATTCAACGACAAAGATACTCAATAATGCAATCGTTGTTGCAGTCACCGTCCACAACTGTGGCCGTAAAAAAATGATCATAACATATTTAAAAAAAGTTAAGCAGGGTCGATTGGTTTGCAATGGGTATAAGATTTGCTATGTGATGACCGTTAATTTGAACACATTAAAAACAGAATTACCATGAATAGCAAAAAACTTGTTTTCACATTTGCAATCGCTTTATTGGGCGCAATTGTTGGCGTTTTTACCTATTCGCGCATTGTCGGTCCGCAGACCAAAGTGGTTACCGTGGCCGAACAACAGCCGGTTGCCCACTTTACTTCCATGCAAGGGCCGGGTGGTTACCCGGATCTGACCGTGGCGGCCGAAAAGACAATACACGCTGTGGTGCACGTAAAAGTGACTTCGACACAAAAGGGATATACAACCACCGACAATCCGTTATATGATTTCTTCTTCGGCCCCAGGGGATATGACATGCAACCCCGGCAGCAAATGGGGTTTGGTTCGGGCGTGGTCATTTCATCCGACGGCTACATCATTACCAACAACCACGTGGTTGACAATGCCGACGAGATCGAGGTGACGTTAAACGACCGTCGTTCGTTTAAAGCTAAGCTGATCGGTGCCGATCCAACCACAGACATTGCTTTACTGAAAGTGGATGAAAAAGACCTGCCGTCCATTTCTTACGGCAACTCCGACGCCCTAAAGGTAGGCGAATGGGTATTGGCCGTAGGCAACCCGTTCAACCTGACATCGACCGTGACGGCAGGCATTGTCAGTGCCAAATCACGCAGCATCAGCATCCTGGGAGGGCAAGGAAAAATGGGCATTGAATCGTTCATCCAGACCGACGCCGCCGTAAACCCCGGCAACAGTGGCGGTGCGTTGGTGAATATCGCAGGTGAACTGGTCGGCATCAACACGGCCATTGCCAGCCAGACCGGTTCATATTCCGGTTACTCGTTTGCAGTGCCCGTCAGCATTGTCAGTAAAGTGATCAGCGACCTCAAAGAATACGGGGTTGTTCAGCGTGCCTTGCTGGGCATTAACATCCGTGATATAGACAAGGCGTTGGCCGAAGAGAAAAAAATCGACAAAATAGAAGGGGTGTACGTGGCCGCGGTAGGTCCCAACAGCGGCGCCAAAGAGGCCGGCATCCTTGCCAACGACATTATATTGAACATCGACGACGAAAAAGTGAACAGCGTTCCGGAATTGCAGGAAAAGATCAGCCGGCACCGTCCCGGGGACAAGGTCAAGGTAACCGTAAAAAGAGACGGCAAACAGAAACAATTTACCGTGGTATTACGTAACAGTGACGGCTCCACCGCACTTATCAGCCCCGAAGAGATCAATTCGGTACTTGGTGCCAGGTTGAAAGAACTGGGCAATGAGGACAAAGCAAAGTTCCAGCTACGCGGAGGCGTCCAGATTGTATCGGTGCAAAAAGGCAAGCTGGCCCAAAGCGGGATCCGCGATGGTTACATCATTACCAAAGCCAACCGGATGTCGGTCACCTCGGTTGAGGAATTCAGAAGGGTTGTGGCATCGGCCGATGAGGGATTGTTCCTTCAAGGCTTATACCCCAACGGAAGGATTGAATATTATGCGATAAATCTGAACGAATAGCATTATTTACCGGACAAAAAAGGCATCGTTCGGCAAGGACGGTGCCTTTTTTGAACAGATGGGCCATTTGTTTGTTTTGCATATACACATGTAGATGATTCATTTTTAGCAACCAACCAAAATGGATCTATACCTCTCACCCCCTTTTGCGCGTCGTTAAGATTAAATTGCCCTAAGGGTTGCACGCTTGTTTGGAATTTAGTAATTTCGCGCCATATTTTGCATAAAGGTTTATGAGGCAATTAAAGATAACAAAATCAATCACCAACCGCGAAAGCGCTTCTCTCGATAAATACCTTCAGGAAATTGGACGTGAAGAACTTATCTCTGTAGAAGAAGAAGTTGATCTAGCTCAACGAATCAAAAAAGGCGATCAAACCGCCCTTGAAAAGTTGACTCGTGCCAACTTACGTTTTGTGGTCTCGGTTGCCAAGCAGTACCAGAACCAAGGGTTGAGCCTGCCCGACTTGATCAACGAAGGCAACCTGGGATTGATCAAAGCCGCCGAAAAGTTTGATGAAACACGCGGCTTTAAGTTCATTTCCTATGCGGTGTGGTGGATTCGTCAGTCAATCCTGCAGGCATTGGCCGAACAGTCGCGCATCGTGCGTTTGCCGTTGAACCAGGTTGGATCGCTCAATAAGATCAACAAAGCCTACTCCAAATTCGAACAAGAGAACGAGCGTAAACCTTCGCCCGAAGAACTGGCCGAACAATTGGAATTGCCGGCCGATAAGGTCGCCGATACGTTAAGGGTTTCCGGGCGCCACATCTCGGTGGATGCACCTTTTGTGGAAGGCGAAGACAACAGTTTGCTGGATGTATTGGTAAACAGCGATTCGCCCAACGCCGACCGTTCACTGATCAACGAATCCCTGGCAAAAGAAATCGAAAGGGCACTGGCCACATTGACAGAACGTGAAAGCGACATCATCAGGTTGTTTTTTGGCATTGGTTGCCAGGAGATGACACTCGAAGAGATCGGCGAGCGTTTTGGGTTAACGCGGGAACGTGTCCGTCAGATCAAGGAAAAAGCGATCCGGCGGTTAAGACACACATCGCGAAGCAAACTACTCAAAAGTTATTTGGGATGATAATACCAATAAAAAAGCCGGTCTTAACCGGCTTTTTTATTGGTATCCCGCTCTTAAACCCGCTATTTTTACGCGTCGCAATCAGGTCATCGCGAAAAAAGTTATTTTTGCAAATGGAATCGATGTATTCACGAAATAATAAAACAAATAACCCCACTACCATGAAAACAAGGATCATCGTTGTGTCCGCATTGGCAACACTGGTGCTGGCATCGTGTGCGTCGTTGTCGCGCAAGGGCTCTTCCAGTTTCAGCGATAGCAAGTCGCCCTACGTGAAAGAAGAAACCACGCCAAAACCAAAACCGGCCGCCGCGACCAATTCAACAGGCACATCTTCCGCGTCTACCGTAAAAACAGCAGCACCGGCCCGCGAGGTGGTGGTAAGGGAAGAAAAAGTGAGAGTGGTGGACAACATTGATCAAGCGGTTTATAACTATTACGTCATACTAGGATCGTTTAAGATTCTGGACAATGCTAAAAATTTCAGGTCACAGCTTTCCAACGAGGGGTTCCGGCCCGTTATCCTGGAAAATGAAAACGGACTGTACCGCATTTCGGTCGCTTCGAGCAACGATGAACAGCCGGCCCGTAACAGGATTGCCGAGATCCGCAGCAATTACGCCCAATACAGCGACGTATGGCTGCTGGTAAGGAAAAAGTAAGAGACCAGAGTTCGCAAAAGCGCTTCGTCACAGGGGCGCTTTTGTTGTTTTAAACCTCGAAAGTTTTGAAGACCTTCAAGGTTTAAGCCGTCCAACTCCCTTTTTCACTTTTGTTAAAATGAACGGTAACCTAAAATCGATATATTTGCGCAATCTATTACCGAATTTATCGCAAAACCTTTAAAAACCATGTATCGACCAATTCTTTTAGCCGAAAACATTTATTTTGTCGGGGTCAACGACCGGAGAACAGCCCTTTTTGAAAATATGTGGCCCCTCCACCGGGGTGTATCCTACAACTCGTACCTGATTGTGGATGAAAAGATCACTTTGATCGACACCGTCGAAGCGGGCCAGATCGACAAATGGCTGGCACGTGTACGTGCGGTAATCGGCAACAATCCCATCGACTATCTGGTGGTCAACCACATGGAACCGGACCATTCGGGGGCCATCCAGCTGCTTCGCGAGCTTTATCCGCAAATGGTCATCATCGGTAATAAAAAAACCATTCCCATGATCGATGGATTTTACGGGGTGAAAGATTCGATGAAAGAAGTGGCCGAAGGCGAAAGCGTATCGTTGGGCAAGCACAAACTCACTTTTTATACCGTGCCCATGGTGCACTGGCCCGAATCGATGGTGTGCTTCGAAGAGACCACTCAAATACTTTTCTCCAGTGATTCTTTCGGCAGCTTTGGGGCATTGGAAGGTGGTATTTTTGACGATGAGATCGACCTTGATTATTATTCTGATGAAATGCGCCGTTACTACTCCAACATTGTCGGGAAGTACGGAAACCCCGTGCAAAAAGCTCTTCAGAAGCTTGGCGGTCTGAACCTTAAAATGATTGCCCCGTCGCATGGCCCTATCTTTAAACAACACATTTCCAAAGTGATCGCACTTTACGATCAATGGAGCCGTTACGAAGGTACCCGGGGAGTGGTGGTTGCCTTTGCATCGATGTACGGCAACACCGAAGAGATGGCCGAAGCAGTGGCACGTTCACTGGCAGAAAACGGAATCAAAGAGATCAGGGTGTACGATGTATCGAAAACCCATCCGTCATACATCATTTCCGATATATTTAAATACAAGGGATTAATCTTGGGCAGCCCGACCTACAGCAACGAACTCCATCCCAATATGGAAGCTTTGGCCATGAAACTTCACCATATGGGAGTATCCAACCACCTGTACGGAGTATTTGGGTCGTTCACATGGGCCGGTGCTTCGGTGAAAAAGCTACTTGAAATCGGGGAATCGCTCAAATGGGAACTGGTGAACGATGCCGTGGAGGAGAAACAAGGGCTCAAAAAAGACAAATACGAAGCCTGTGTCGCCCTTGGCAAAGCCATGGCCGAAAAACTAAAAGCATAATCGACTGCTATTCCAATATACATAACAAGGCTGTGGGCAACCATGGCCTTTTGTGTTTTTATCTATCTGTATCCTTATGAACCACAAGAACATTGAAACACCCCACCTTCCCTGCTCTGTTCTTGCTGTGCTCCGTTTCCCTACCTCCCGTACATGATTTATTGGCGGCGCGACAAATCCGGGGTAACAAATATTTCTTATTTTTGGTGACCCTATGGAAAACAACGAACAGACATCATTGAATTGGTATGCCCTCTACACCAATTCGCGCGCCGAAAAAAAGGTCCTCGAACTGATGGTGCAAGCAGGCATTGAGGCTTACCTTCCAATCAAGCGGGAACTACGCCAGTGGAGCGACCGCAAAAAGTGGGTGGAAACGCCCATCATCAACTCATACATTTTTGTGAGGCTCCATCCCGATCATCTCAAGACTGTCTATCAGATCAACGGCGTGGTGGCTTTTGTCAACAGCCACGGCAAACCGGCGGTCATTCCCCCCAAAGAGATCGAAGCCATGCAGCTGACGGTCAACAACCAATTGGCCTACACCATTGAACAGCATACACTCCGAAAAGGAGAAACCATCCGGATGGTTTCTGGTCCGCTTGCCGGGGTCGAAGGGGAAATTGTCCAGATAAAAGGGCAGAACAAATTGTATCTAAAGATCAGCCACATTGGTTTTATGATGAGTGTAGATGTGACAAGCTGGGAATTCGTGAAAGTCTGACTTTCAAGCCATCTTTTGAACCTGTCCGGTTACCCGAACGTTTTTTCCCCTGCGTCATTTGACGGCTCCAAAGCCGCCGGGCCGCAGCAGCTTTTTGCCTCTCTCAATTTTTAATAGGCCATCTCCTTGGAACTTGGCCGTTGAAACTTTAAACTTGTATAATCGAAATCTGAATTATTCACATGTCCAATACCTCTTCCCATGTTCTAATCACCGGTGCTGCCGGATTCGTCGGCTTTCATCTTTCACTGGCCTGTTTACGAATGGGTTATCACGTCACTGGTATCGATACCCTCAATGCATATTACGATGTGCAACTGAAACATGACCGGTTGTCCCTGCTGAAGGGGCGTCCCGGTTTTCGTTTTGTCCACGGGAATATTTGCGACAAACCGTTGCTCGACGGGCTGTTTGCCCAACACCGCTTTGACATAGTGGTAAACCTTGCGGCACAGGCAGGTGTGCGTTATAGCATCGAAAGGCCCTACGAATATATCGACGCCAATCTCATTGGGTTTATTAACATATTGGAGGCTTGCCGTCAATATCCCGTTAAACACCTGCTTTTTGCCTCATCGAGTTCGGTGTACGGCAATTCCAGCCACACACCCCACAGCGAAGACCAAAAAACGGATGCGCCGGTATCACTTTACGCGGCCACCAAGAAAGCCAACGAACTGATGGCGCACAGCTATGCGCACCTGTACGGCATTCCGGCCACCGGACTGCGTTTCTTTTCCGTGTACGGTCCCTGGGGACGCCCCGACATGGCCTATTTCTCGTTCACCAACCACATTGTCGAAAATAAACCTATCACGCTTTACCATCGCGGGCAGATGCGACGTGATTTTACCTATATCGACGATGTGGTCCGTTCGATCATGGCTTTGCTGCCCACGCCTCCCGCTTCCGGCGCTGCTCCCTTCGACATCTTTAACATCGGCAATCACCAACCGGTATGGATGTATGATTTCATTGCCGTTTTGGAACAAACCATCGGCAAAAAGGCGGTCATTGAACATGTACCTTTTCAGAATGGCGATGTGAACGAGACCTTTGCGAATACGGACCGTCTCTCACGGAAACTTGGCTTTGCTCCCCAAACAACGCTCCGGCAAGGATTAAGGAATTTTGTGGACTGGTACGTGGGTTATTACGGCACCGCACCGAAAACAAAGGAAAAGGTTGAGGTAAAATAGAAGGAACTGTCACATAAAATTCAACCTTATAGCTCCGGCTCTTCCTTTATCGCCTTGGTTTGTGGCCTATAAACCAAAGCTCAGTCGTGAAGGTATAGATCCAGAATATGGAAATGCCGGCCGTGTCTTTTTCACAATTGGCAATATCTTCCATTGGTCAAACCGATTGGGGAAATGATCAATTCCATCGATAGGTTGTTTTTCTTAAGTTCCTATGCGATTCCGGTACGTCTCCATCGTTTCACTTCATTTTCCGTATCGGCTTGCATGGTTCCCATGTCAGATCTATCCCCGGGATTTTCAACTTGTTTATGAGTTGCCGGTTGCTAAGCCACATCGGCATTTTCCTTCTTAAAATAACTCACAAACGAGGATTCGTTCAACATTCCATTGCCACGGATCTTTTTCGATCCTGAAAAAACGGTAGACCTGAAGAGCCAGCGGGGTAAGGTCGCTGTTCCCCTTAAAATGGATCAACCCCTTCCGTACCCAATCGATCATGATCCTGGCCAACTGTTCACCACTCCCTTTCCATTCCAGTTTTTCGAAAAGTTTCCTGCACCGTATCGCCCCGGCCCATTCGCTCCATCTCATCCAGCATTGCCGACCAACAGGGATTGTCGTTGACCAGCAATGGTTCCGTGGTTTTCCAATACCCCACTTCATCGTTGAAGAGACGGACACCAAACCGGTTCTCCAGTGACAGACGGTAAACCGTTATTGCCTCGACGGTAAAGCGATTATCATGCACCTTTTGCCACAAAATCTGTTTCATCAGCAAACGTCCCACTTCAAGATCCGTCATCCCTTCGATACCGTTTATCAATATCTCGCCCCAAACCTGCCAGTGGCGGACGCATTCACGTTCATCGGCCAGCGTGTCGCAACGCCAGATGGCTGTCTTTTCTGCCAGGGCAAGCAACATGGGCATCAACGGATGTTTGTCAATCCACGGCAACAAGCCCCGGATCAATCCCGCCATGGCCTCTTTTAAGGGCAACAACAGTTCCGGACGGCAGAGCTTTTGCAACCAGGGGTAAGAATTGCCGTGCACCTCCATCAACCCCGTCAGCACCCGGTCATCCCCGACCCACGGGAGCTGGCTGCACAATGCCGGAAACCGGTCGTGCCATTTGTCATGCAACCAATAACGGCAATAACGGATCAAGTGGTACGACAACCCACAATAGATCAGCAAATCGTGACAGTAGCATTGCGTTACCTTTTCCGGCACACCGGCCGGTAACATTGGCCATGGGCGTAACGACAGGTTTTGGTGCCCCTTGGCCAACCGTTCCATATGGAGTAAAAAGGCTTCCTCGTTCTTGACTTCGGCAGTCAAAAGGAGGTCAATCAGGCAAATCATGGCTTCGGCTTGTTCCATGGCCGGTATTGCAACCGGCAAAGACGATTCGTCCCAACAGAAACACTTTCTGTTTTCGATGTCTTCCAGAGTGTGAATTACATCCAAAATCATAATAATAAATTTCTTCTTTAAGGTTTTATAATTGATCAACTCATGATTTTAGAAATCCTCCATGGGAAATCCGTTGCCGCAGTCAAATCCTATCCTTCTATATCAAAATCACATACATCAAAAAAATGATGGCCTTTTCCTTGATTTCCCGGTTCTATTTATGTTCTACATTTTAAATATGTAAATAAATAATAAACAAACAAAATATTCCAATAAAATAATTGTGCAAAAACAGAAAAACAATCTGATTATAAGCAGAATACAAGCAATACCCTCAAATACTTTCTCATGCATCAAACTGGATAACAATGGGTTTCGAAACCGGGGATTTAAAAAGATGGAAGAAAAAAGTCCGATACCTGCCCACTCTTTTCTTTGCCATGCGTCTTCAAGCTGTGCAGGGCCTTGCCCGTCAAAAACAAAAACCGGTCCCGACAGACCTGTTGCCCGTCAGGACCGGCATTGACCTATCCTGCCATCGCCATAAACCGGGGCGGATATTAGAAGCTTCCCGTTTGCAAAACAGGCGTCCCCTCACAGGGAAAAGCAGTTAACCATTTATCTGCACAGTCCCGACATAAAGGCTGTTACTCACCTCTTTGCCTGTGGCCGACACCATGGCCATGTAGCAGTGGACGGGTGCCCCGGCAGCTCCCTGCGGGATGGCCAACAGGGCCGAACGGGCCACTCGCGTTGCCCCGCGCAACAGGTAGCTCACACTTCCTTCTTCGGCAATGGCCACGACCATGGCTTCATCGTCGGCCGAAGCACCGGCCTGATCATTTTGAACGTCCCAGTCAAAGCGGATCTGGCCATCTTCAATGGACACCTGCGGTTGATAAACGGGCAACAGCGTACCTTTGGCCAAACGCAAGGCCGGATAGTTGATAACAAAATCGGGATAGTCGCCCGCCATCGCACGGAGGAGAAGATCGCTTAACGCCAGGTTCAGCGCCGTGTTGTCACGTGTTTGCGTGTGGAAGCCGATACGCAGCACCGGATGCAACGGCTGGATAAACCGTGTGGCAGCCGCAAAACGGGCTTGTTGTTCCATTTGTTTATCGGAAAAACCGCCCGTCCGCGGGCTCCCCTTTGAGCGCATGTAGTGGATCCCTTTCCATTTGCTCCCGACCACGGTTCCGACTTTGCCGAAAAAATGGCCTAAAATCCCATCTGAATATTTTCCCATGACTGTAATTTTAATCTGGTTTGACATGTTTATTGATAATCCGATCCATCAACCTCCGCCAGAGAATCTGTTGGATCAGTTTGAATGCCAGGGTGGAGAGCAGACCGCCCGCCGCGCTGACCAGCGTCCGTACCAGCAGTTCGTTCGCCCACATCTGTGCGGACGGTACCGGGTGCATCGACTGGGCGCACAAGCTGCCTGCCATGGCCACCACAAAAATTTTCATTTCGTTCATTGCATGATCACTGAAATTTAACCCGGTAACTCCCTTGCCGCTGCAGTCGGTGGGATGTCACCAGATCGGGCCCGATCATGTGCCAAAAGTAAAGTGCCCATCCGTCAGAAAAAATAACGGTAATATTACCGTCACAACCGGGCACCTCACCGGCTATTTCACCATATCACACTATATAACAACACGTTAAATCATCACGACATAAGCAACTTCGTATCTGGAAACATCACATCTCATTGATTATCAAAGGTAAAAATCAGTCATTCAGGCACCAGGCCTGTTACCACCATCACGGAACGATCACAGGCATATGGCCTATCATCCCCCATATTCTGCCGGTGCTTCTTCGGATCCATGACGGGCCGAAACACCACCACAAGCACCAACACCCTTCCGAAGGAATATCGAAGCAATATCGAGGAAGATCCGGTGAAATTATATTTTCAATTTGCCGACAAATAAAGATATAAGCATCTGAAATTGTTCGGTATCGACCTGCCCGTGCAACCGCCAAACGATGAAAGGCGTGCATCTGCGCCATCTTTACCCCGTAAAAATTCCGCTACTCCTTGTACATTCTAATCTTCACTTATCGAACAAGATACCTGTTATCCGTTCTCCAAACCACCCTCACCCTCTATTTTTCGTGTACCAACACAACATTTTTTTACTAATTTTGATGGCCTTGTTTGCAAAGTTGAAATATTTCACATGCAAACATCCCCTCTTCTGCATACAGAAAGGGTACCGATGCCTGCTTATTCGACCTTGGACTTCTTATGCCTGCATGGGATGGGACTGAGGGGGCGAAGCTGTGAAAGAGACTCAAATCTTCGTTTTAAACCTTCGAGGTTTAAAAAATCACAAAATGGCACGCTGCCAACAAAACTACGTTAAGTGAGGGCGTTCCAGGGTCTCAAACTGTCAATTATATGAAGCGGTTTGAATATACGTTTGAACTGGCCTAGGACCTCAAGAAAGATTTTCTCGAATGGAAAGGCAATACTGGCATCATAGGTTCAAAAAAAGATGCGATAAGACTGGCGCTTAAAAAAACGGATTGATTAACGCGACAGCAATATTTGGATGAAGATAGCGGGTTATTCGCTCGGTTGCTTACGGTACGTACCGGCCGCAACTTTATACGCCCCCCAAAGGTAAAACACGTTGTTTTGTTTGGATCCAGGGCAAAAGAGATTTTCAAGAAGGGTTCCGACATTGATCTGGCGGTTAGAGGTAACATCCATCTTGACGATCTGCTCCTATTTACCTAACAAAATAGACGATTTATCTTATAGTATATAACCGAATAAGGAGATCTTCCCCACGATCAAATCAATTTGAAACCCAACGGATCAGACTCAAAGTCTCCATGAAAAACAACCGGCACAATTACAGTAAACAAGCCCACATCTTCCGAAAATTAAGAAAACAGATCGAGACCTTATTTTCTCAGCTTTGCGACCAATTCATGATCAGATGTAATTATGCCAAAACGTTCGAAGATTTCAAAACACACATCTTGGCCAAAAATCATCGCCCTAATGTCATTCAGGTAATGCAATAGGCTTGTCTTTCTAATAAAAATAAATAAAATCAATATCAATTGGATGCAAAACGGGTAATAATATCCATGCTTTACGACTCAACAGCATGTAATAAATACTAACAAAGTTACAAAGGGAAAACCAGTAGTCGCACCAATGAAATAATTGCTAAAAAATAGGATATCTAATAAGATAGGCAATATACACTATAAATAAATAATATTTTTAATAATGATCTTATTAATCATAATAGTCTCGCATAAAATCTATTAATTCATATTTCGCTGATAATTTATTTTACAACCTTAAAACAATCAACAATTGACAAATAAATTCATGAAATCAATCTCCAAACGAAGAGAATTTATTACCCAATTTGACAACAAATACAATTTCATTATTGAAAAAGAGAATCTAAGAGCTATTTCAATAAAAGGTGGAACTTTATCTTTCATCTCTCAATTTGTGGCATTCATTATGCAAATGGTGACCACAATGGTTTTAGCAAGGCTAATAACACCCAATGATTATGGATTAGTGGGTATGGTGACTGCAATAACAGGATTCATGCACATTTTTAGAGATTTAGGCCTTTCAACAGCAACTGTGCAAAAAAAACATCTCACAATTAGCGATGTAAGTTCATTATTTTGGATAAATGTATCGATTGGATTTATAATCTTCATATTACTAATAATTTTCTCAAATCAAATTGCAATATTTTATAATGAACCAAAACTTAAATTAATTACATATACAATCTCTTTAGGTTTCGTAATTTCAAGTTTAGGTTCCCAGCACCAAGCATTATTGCAAAGAACAATGAAATTTACAATAATTACAAAAGGTCAAATAGTTAGCAATATCGTTTCAGCCCTCATTGGTATATTTCTAGCAATCAACTCATTTGGATACTGGTCATTAATTATCATGCAACTTGTAAACCCATTAATTCTAACTGTTTATTTCTGGGTTAAAGTTGATTGGAAGCCTCTATTTATAGTTAATATAAAAAAAAGCAGACATCTTATAAAATTTGGATCATACATAACAGGATTTGACATAGTAAATTACATTTCAAGGAATTTAGATAATGTATTAATTGGTAAATTTATCAATTCAGCGGCTGTTGGACTTTATTCTAAAGCTTATCAGATATTAATGTTACCAATTCAACAACTCCGAGGACCATTGGGGCAAGTTAGTATGCCTGCATTAAGTTTATTACAAAACAACAAAATGGAATTTAAAAAGTATTACTTGAAATTCCTGAATATATTATCATTCATAAGCATCCCAATAGTGTGTTTAATGCTTCTTAATTCAAAACATATCATTTTATTTTTTCTAGGAGAACAATGGATTGAATCAATTCCGCTTTTTCAAACACTAGCCTTAACTGCTATAATACAACCATTGATTGGAACTTTAGGAATTTTATTGATGGCTTACGGTAATAGTAAAAAATATTTCTATTGGGGAATAATGAACACCATCGTCATTGTGATTAGTCTTGTTATAGGTGTATTTCAAGGACTGTTAATACTCACATGGTCATATACAATTGCAAATTATCTAATGTTTATCCCTTCATTAATTTTTTGTTTAAAAAATACAGACATTTCTGTTGGTGATTTTACAAAATCACTCCTCTCCCCTCTAATATCAAGTATTGCCGCAACTTTAGCTTCCTATTACATATTATCTTTTGGTTATTTTCCCGATAAACCACTCATTCACTTAGTCTCATCTACATTTATATATATTCCTATTTACTTTATATTATATGGGCTTCATCCACTAAGCCGGAAAGAACTAGAATCACACATAAAAATAATCAGGGAAATAATAAAAATATGATAGATTTAATTATCAGCAATACACTTAAGCCTCTTATAAAATTTGGATATAGCATATATGGACGATTCATATACTATTCACTTCAAGAAGTAATCGGTAAGTCACAACTCAAAAGGATTGGAAAAGCTGGAGCAAATTGTATCATTCATGGATCGATCACAATTCATAATCCGGAAAGATTAGAATTAGGTGATCATGTAAGAATTGGAACAAATTGCTTTCTATTTTGTTTAGGAGGCCTAAAAATTGGAAGGAACACTCAATTATCTCGAAATATAACTATATACACGGCTAATCACAACATCGAAGGTAATGCAATCCCCTATGACAATACATATATCAATAAATCGGTAGAAATAGGCGAAAGTGTTTGGATTGGAATGAATGTATGTGTAATACCTGGTGTAAAAATTGGAGATGGAGCTATTATTGGAATGGGGACAGTAGTTTCTAAAAATGTATTACCTGGTGAAATTGTTGTAGGTTCAGAACAAAGGGTCATAAAAAAAAGAAACATGGATACATTCTATCATATGAAAAATGAAGAACTCTTTTTTGGAAAAAAATGGCCAAATTTATAACTACCTACTATGATAAAAGTACTAATCATATGCACTTCATTAGGCAAAATTAAAAGAGGTTTTGAAGTTTCTGCAGATCAATTATTTGTTGAAATATCGAAAGAACCTGAAATTGAAACGTATATAGCACAGCAGTCAACTACAAATTTTAATAAGAAAAAACGCATCACAGTAAAATATATTCACAGAGGATCTAAGCTATACAATCTTATAAAAAAATTGAAGTCTGAAAATTATGCAGATTTTGTACATGAAGTATCATTCGCAATTATGTTATTACCATGGATATTAATAAAACAACCAAACGTTGTATATTATACAGAGCCAAGACTTGGTAATTTTCTTTTTCATGCAAGGAAAAAATTAAACTTAAAATACAAACTTTTTTTTTCAAATGGGGCTCCATATCCTCCTGAAGTTTACAAAGACAGATGTGATTTTATACAACAAAAGGTAAAATGGACATTTGATATTGGCATTGAGAATGGAGTATCACCCCAAAAAATGGACATAATCCCCAATGGCTTCTATTTGAAAGATACCATTATCTTAAATGATAATGAAAAATCTAAGCTTAAAATTGATTTAGGATATTCTGATAAAATAATTCTTTTAGCCGTTGGAGCAATCAACAGCCATCACAAACGAATAAATTACATCATAGAAGAATCCGAGAGCTTTCTTATAAACAATAACGCTATTTTAATTTGTATTGGTCAAATTACAAATGAATCATATGAGATCCAAACTGCATTTCAACATTTAATAATCAAAAAAAAACTCATTATTAAAACAGTTACCCCTCATGAGGTGAATAAATATTACCAAATTGCAGATTTATTTATTCATGCTAGTTTGTTTGAAGGCTTTGGACGTTCAATAGTTGAAGCTTTATCGTATGGATGTAAATGTATTCTACATGAATTTGTAGGATTTCGAGAAATTGCTAATGACACAGCTCTGTATATCACTATGTCTCAAAAAGGTGAGTTAGAAAGGGCAATCAATAACGTATTAATAAACGGATATCAATATCCTAGCATTGATAAAATAAAAGAAAACGTTGTAAATAAGTTTGATTGGAGTACAATTAGACATAATTACATTAAAATATTTCAAAGAATATGTCAAAAATAAGCGTAATCATACCAACTTTTAACAGAAAACATCTTATCGATTCAACAATTAATAATCTATTAAACCAAAGCATACAACCTTATGAGATAATTGTTGTCGATGATCACAGCACTGATGGAACCATTGAATATCTTGAAGCTACTTTTGGCAATACTATCAGCGTTATAGTAAATACAGGTAAAGGACCTGGATCTGCAAGAAATACAGGATTTAAACATTCGTCAGGTGAATTTATTCAATTCTTCGATTCTGATGATTTAATGACAAAAAACAAATTAGAAATACAATATAATTTATTAAAAAATAATGTAAGTAGAAAAATTGTTTATGGCCCCTATCTACCAGCAAAATTTGAAGATGGGCACTGGATTGCAACAGATGTAGTCATGCAATATTACCCTTTACCTAATAAGCCTCTCAGTTATCTAATCGTGCAAGGATGGTGTGCTATCACTCAATCGTGCCTTTTCACCCGTGAATTAATCGAAGAAATTGGACCTTGGCGAGAAGACTTAATGCCACACGAAGATAAAGAATATTGGTATAGATTAGGAAAATATGCTCCAAATCCTATTCACGAAAATCAAACATGCGTAATCTATCGTCAGCACCAACAACAAATAACCGATTTGCATGTAAATTCTATTTCAAGAACAAAAGATGGATTAAATGCATTTTATATAATTGAAGAGTGTGCAAAAAAAGATAGAGTTCCAAAATACTATCTGCTTCGTTTAAAAGGACTAATTGCTTCATATAAATATTTCCTATGTAAATTTAGTAGCTCACCTGAATTAAAGCATTCAGATTATTTATACATACTTTTTGAACGAATTTTATCAAAAATTGGTAGAATCAAAACTGGAACAAACTGGCAAAAAATGTATGGTCCATTAAATAATTCAACTATAATCCAATATTTTTTAAACAATTTATAACAAGCATATAAAGAATAAATACTATTAGCTTAGAAACTGTTTAAATTTAGTTATTTGACTCTATTAAGCATCAATTTTATCATGGCAAGCTATATCATCGTTTCGCTGAGATCTGTCAGATATTCAAAATCTTTATTTTATCATTACGGTAACTTTCAAGCCAAGCAAATATCCTCTCAACCACTCATCGTTTGGGGATTACCATAAACTTGGACAACTCATCGAGCCACAATACAATCTCCCAAAACCAAAGTCGAACGCAGCTTTGGTTTTGCTAATCTATGCCACGATCTAAACAAGCCTGTCAAAACGACTTTTCAACCTGGTAATTACATCAAATTCAGCCTTGCAGTCGTGAACGATTATAATATGTACCACACAACCGTTAAAAGATAAAGACAGCATTGAAAATATCTCGCAAAGAATGCTTTCTTTTACGCTTGCCGTTTGATACCCCCACTTTAAAAGCATCCATTGGCTGTCAGATAGGTTGATTGGATAGTAATTCATGTGATTTTAATAGTCAGAACACCATTAATTCACATAATCGATCTCAAATCAAGCAACTAACAATCAATGCCTTAAACAAATTATACATATTAAACAAACATTAATATGAGCTCAAAAATCGATGAAAAAGATATATTATTCTTAACACCCACTATTGGTTCTATTTGGCTTTTTTACCAACAATACTTGATAAAAAAACAATTCCCTCAGTCTCAAAAAATATTGATTAACGGAAATCACCGCTGGAACTTTGCTCTTGGGCAAAAATGTGTTTGGTACGATTTTATATGGGAAGCGATAAGACATAAAACAACTCATAAATATTTTGTACACATCGATGAAGATTGTTTTATTACGAATAAACAAGGGATTATTGAATGTATTGAAAGAATTGAATATCTAAATGCTTCGCTCATTGGCCCAACAGATAATATGTACCCCATAAGGGGCGCTAATCCTAATGCTCTAAACAGTTTTTTCATGATTGGGAAAATTTCTGATTTAGAAACAATATGGAATAACTTTGATATTAATCTCCAATTCAAAGATCTCAACTTGCGATTGTCCAATGTACCTACTCATGAGATTGAAACTGAGCCATATTATAATTTCTTTTGGAATTACCTATTAAAAAGCTACAAAATTGAACATATTAGTGCTGGATATTTTGAAAAATACAACAGCACAACACTTCATCTTAATAATGGAGAGCCATTTTGTCATCACATGTGGTATACACGCTATTGGTATAGAAAAATGAAATTTGTGACACTAACGCATCGGGAAAGATATATGATATTAAAAAAGGATTTAGATAAAACACATCAATTAAATCCATTTAAATTAATCAAATCAATAAGCATTTTACAATATTTACCAATCCTAGCAGAACTTCTATTCATAAAAAATGTAAAACGAATGTTCCGTATATTGTTTACAAAGACAATTATCAAACAAAAATAATGCACCAATTAAAGCTCAACTAGCATTCTTCAATCATGCAATTCACCATCGTCTCTACTATATTTAATGAAGCAAAACGCCTGCCCCAAACCATTGCCGATTTGGAGGTACAAACCATACAACCAACCGAAATCATCATCACCGATGCCGGTAGTACCGATGGTACTTGGGAAATGCTGCACGAATGGCAAAAACGTTCCGCTACCCCCATTGTATTGTTACAGGAAAACAGATGCAGCGTAGCACGTGGCAGGAACCTAGCCATCGCAGCAGCAAAAACAGAGCTAATTGTCAGTACCGATTTTGGTTGTCAATTTCATCCCCAATGGATTGAAAGTATCACTGCACCATTATTCAATTTTGATACAACATTGGAAGTTTGCGGGGGGGCTTTTGAAATCATAGAGGCTGATGTACAAACATTGGCAGCCAAATCAGATTACATTCTGCAAAGAGGTTATCCGGTCGTGATGAATGAGTTCTTTTCAGTTTCCAGCAGGTCAATTGCCTATAAAAAGTATGTGTGGAAACACATAGGGGGGTATCCGGAGTGGCTCACCCTGGCAGCCGATGACACCATCTTCTGGAAACTGGTGAAAAAGCATGGTTTCAGGTACCAACTGGTGGACCAACCCTATGTGTATTGGGGGCGCCACAAAACCAACCGAGCCTTTGCTAAAGAGGCATTCCGTTACGGATTGGGCGATGGAGAAAGCCGCATTAACTATCGCAACTTTTGGAGCACAACCATTGAGACAGCCATCCGGTACTTCTTTTTTACAGGATTTATCCTTTTGCCTGTCTTAATTACTTACGGTCTTCTTCATCCCCTGTTTATGGTGCTATTACTCCCCTTTACCATAGGTTTACGTTCGTACAGACATGCATGGCAGGGATGGCAATGCGTGAAATCATCAAAATACAACTTCCCTGCATTCGTCAATGCTCTGTGGCAATTGGAATTGAGCCGCATTCAATATATTAAAGGCTACCTCAAGGGAATGCGAGATAAAGATGTAAAAAAAGCAGAAGGACGTAGAAAACTGTGGGCGGTGTTGAAGGGATAAGTCGAGCGTGACTAGTTTCTGGTTGCTAGGACGAGATTGGGGCTGGACTGGGACAGAAATGAATCCCAACCTTACAAGATGGGGTGAGCCGCCGGCTCTGGCCTGAATAGTCCCGTAGGGACGGCACATGTTGCAAGGATAGGTTTAATCCAGCCCCCATAACACTATCGAGCCGCTGGCTCTGGTCTGTATAGTCTCGGAGGGACGATATATCTTTATAAGGATGGGGTTTTAATCTCCTTCAACTCACCCACTATGGCCAAACCTGCCACCAGATCTACGTTCAATGCGTCTTCGCGGTCAAGTACTGAGATACAGTCATCAAAAAAGAATGGCGTCCATTATTAATTAGGCATCTTAGGTAACCTGATCAACGAGACAAGCAACAAAACCATCATCGTCAACAGCCTAGAAGACCATATATATTATTTCCTTGGATTGTGACCGGTAGATTCTGTATCCTAGACCATGAAAGAGGTGAAAGCAAAATCATCGAAGTACATTAACGACCATCGTCTAACACCACATAGGTTTGAGTGGTAGGAAGGATTTGGCGTGTTTTCGTACAGCCATTCACATATTGATAGAGTGTACCGTTACATCGCCAATCAAGAGGCACATCATCAGGAACAAACCTTCAAAGATGAGGACCTTGATTCTTTGGAGCACCACCACATAACTTACGACGAACGATATTTGTTTGAGGACTTGATATAGTGGGGTGATGAGAGGTGATTGGGACTGGAGTAAATTCTAGCCTTACAAGATAGGGCGAGCCACTGGCTCTAGTCTAGCAGTCCCGGTGGGACGATACATCCTGTAAAGATGGTTTTTAACCCGTCCGCACAAAACAAAGTCAAGTCACTGGTATAATCTATATAGTCCCGGAAAGACGGATACATCTTATAAGGATTGGCTTTAACCCGTCCCCAATCATAAAACACCCCATGCACATTATCCTCTACGAATCCTCCTCACACGGTGGATGTTACAAATATGCCATAGAACTTTACCACGCCTACCGCCAACACCCGGAAGTGGCGAGCGTCACCCTTCTACTTCCTCTAAATGCGACATTTGATGGCGAAGGTGTAAAAAAAGTGCTGGTACCCGATAACAAACCTGGCAGCAGAATCCATTTCCTCTATCGACACTTTGTAAACCCATTGAGATTATTGTGGCATGTGAAGAAAGCAGAAAGATGTCAAGAAATTAAGAACTTGAACCTCCAAACCAGCCACTCTGAAACTCAGGCACACAGGCACTCAGACAGTTCTTCTTTCATCCTACTCAACGACTTTGAACAAATGAGTGCCCCGTTGTGGTCGCCTCTTTTTCGTGTTTTTTTAAGAAAACACAAAACAGGGGTGTTTCTCCACGACGCCGATAGGGATGCATACCCTCCCTCGCCCCAAATATCAAGTTGGTGCATGAAACAGATGATGCACAGTATGGACTTGGGATTGCACCACGGTAACCTGCCGCAACGCCCCTATTATACCGCCAATGGTAAAACCTGTTACCTACGTGTTGAACACGGATTGTACCAGCTACCTCCCCCCGAAAAGGATATGTTGGAAACTGTAAATGCTTTTACAGCGCCTTTCCAACTCGCACTGGGCATTGTAGGACATATCCGCGAGGAGAAGAACTACCGTTTGGTGATGCAAGTCTTGGAACAACACCCACACTTGTGCTTGGTGGTGGCAGGCAGTGCCGCCAACAGTCAAATGGACGTTCAGAGCTTAAAAAACATGGCGTCAAAATTAGGCATTGGCGATCGTGTAATGTGGATTGACCGTTACTTGAGCGAACCGGAAATGACAGCAGTGATCGGTTCAATAGATTGGGTGCTATTGTATTATGCCTCGTCGTTCCATGCGCAAAGTGGCATACTAAACCAAACCACACCATTACGCAAACCCGTTTTGGTGTCAGATTTACCCAATGCACTCACTGAGACAGTAGTAAACTATCAACTCGGCATTAAATGCAAAGCCGACGATGCCAATGCGCTGTCAAAAGCCTTTACCCGCTTGGAAACAGAAAAATTTACCCCACAATGGGATACATTTTTTGCAGATGTTGATTGGAACAAGCAAACAAATAAGGTAATTGGGTCATTCAATCAAAGACAAAAGTAGATGATATTATGGGTAAAGTTTTGAATTAAGAATTTTAGATTCAGAGTAATCTACCTTTTACCTTACATTCAATACTAAAATATATCAAAAAAGACACATCTTCATTTATCTACCCAAATCTTTAATCATAAAAAATGACCATTGCCGTATACGAATACCTTGCATTGGGATTATTAATCCTTGCATACATACATTTTAGAAAGTACAACGACGAATTTATTTTCCTCCCCGTCGTTTTCTTCTGGAGTACAGGTGTCTCTCGGTATAACGCCGTGTTGGAAAACAAAGCTGATTGGGTAAAAGTTGTCTATACGCGTAACATTTTTACTCCCATGAACAATGAAAAGGCCATGATTGTGTTGGGATATTTCGCATTGGGTACACTGATGCTAATTCTTGCCTATCGTTTTTTCAACAGACGGATAGATTATCCTTACATACGAGTAGATAATCCAGTTGTATTCAATAATTTTATCAAAACAAAAAAGGGATTTATCCTGGGATTATTTGTGTTTTTCAACATTGTCTTTACTATTTTTAAAGGGATGATTGGCGGCACTTTGGCACTTGGCCAAAGTTACTTTTTGCTTTTCCCCATGGCCTTAGGAGGGTTAATTTTATTGGCCTTTTTGGTGTACCGTTCCTACACATGGAAGCAAGACCCGGCCATGAAAGGGTTTTATCTAGTACTGATGGTTTATGCCATTGTCATGTCGTACAACCCCAGTCAACGATTCCAGTTTTTGTCATGGATGGTGGCCATTGGCATCGTAGTGACACAAAACTTGACGCCTGCAAAAAAAACGTGGTGGTATATGCTTGGTGGGGCATTGGTGCTGTTTGTATTCTCGTTGGCAGGAGTCGCCCGTAAACATAACGTGAGTGAAATGACTTTCGAACAAATGTGGGATGCCGCTATAGCACGTAACGAAAAACGCGAAGATCAAAACATGCTCGATGGGTTTATGATGGTATTGGATGTTTACCCAAAACATTTAAACTATCATTATGGCATGGAACATTTGGAAATATTGATGCGCCCCATCCCTCGCCAACTATGGCCTGGCAAGCCAGTAGGAGGCTACGCCAATAAACTGGGACTGAACAAAGTAGAGAAGGGTACCGTAGGTATTTCTCAAACTATTTACGGGACTTTTTATGGCGAAGGGGGAGTTTTGGGCATTGTTGTTTTGTCTATTTTTTATGCATGGCTATTGGTCAAGCTGTCCCGGTACACTTGGCGCTATAACTCGAATTTGCATTGGTTATTAAAGGGTATCATACTAGCTTCCTTTGTGCCGATACTGAGAGGGGGTGATCTGCCAGGTGTTGTGGCATTTATTGGGATGAGTTACTGGCCTGTCTTTTTAATCTTATATCAATACAATAAGTATCTAAAACAGATTAATGGGAAATAAAGCAGTCAAAAGTACCATTTTCTTAGACGGTATCAGGGGGCTAGCCGCTTTTTACGTTTTAATTGGTCATGCAAGATGGTTGCTATGGGAAGGTTATAGTGAAGGGTACGTTCTTCACCCCGAAAGTTATAATATATGGGAGAAATTTTTGGTTTATCTGATGTCATTTTTCAGGTATGGGCACGAAGCTGTACTGCTTTTTTTTGTATTGTCAGGTTTTGTTATCCATTTGCGCTACGCCCGGAATTTGCGTATAGATCCCAATACGTCATTCGATCATTGGCCATTTATTAAAAGAAGGGCAAGAAGGATTATTCCTCCACTTTTATTAGCCTTTTTCGTTACATTTTCACTGGATTGTTTGGGAATTTGGTTATCGTTCCCCATCTATGGACAAAATACGCCATATCCAAACATCAATACCAACATCATTTCCGATCATTCTTTCTTAACTCTTTTGGGCAATATGAGTTTTGTGATGGGTTTTTACGTCCCCGTTTTCGGAACCAACGGCCCGTTATGGTCATTGGCCTACGAATGGTGGTTTTATATGCTCTACCCACTACTTTATTATGCAATAAGGCGTTCGTTTCTAGTTGCTACTATTATTGTTTCTTTTTTATATCTGTTGGTCAATTCTTTGTCTTTTAAACCCATCATTGTCATAGAAATATTCAGTTATTTACCTATTTGGTGGCTAGGTGTAGTTTTAGCTGAATGTTATGCGTCACGTACCCAAAGAACATTTAAATACCTGATCCCGTTTGGAATTATATTGTTTATAGTCCCATGGAAAACAATCAATACCAATCTGCACGCATTCAACCAATTTTTATGGGGCTTGGGATTCATGGGGGTCTTCGCCGGTCTTTTCTATTTCCAGCATAAAGCAAAAATTCTACGTCCATTTGAAATCTTAAAACCATTAGGAGATATATCTTACAGTCTCTATGTGATACACATGCCAATAATCGTATTTATAAGTGGCATATTGATGCAAGCCAATGAATCTATGTTGCTACCTTCACATTTCGGTTATATGTTATTGGGCTGTATAGTCTCCCTGTCTATGGCGTACCTCGCCTATTGGCTGGCAGAAAGACCATCTTTATCTCGCGACAAATAAAATTATCAAAACAAACATTTGCTTATTCACTACATCAAACAAATGAATCGTTTCAAAATTGCAATCATACTATCAACGTTCCTCAATCTCATTTTAATTGGGGCACTTCTCTATCTTTTTTCTTTCACCACACAAGGTATCTACCTGTTTCGTAAAGCAACACTGTATCCACGAACGGTCAATTGGGAAGAAGAAGTGATGAAATATGAAAAACTCAATCGGAAAACCATGCCTATTCAAATAGTGATGCTGGGCAATTCCATAACTTATGAATGTCAATGGTATGAACTACTAAACCGGGCTGACGTGGTAAATCGCGGTATTCCCGGTGAGTTGATTGAGGGTGTGCAGCAACGTATTCCAACCATTTTTGCCTTAAAATCCCATACCATCGTACTAATGCTAGGTATCAACAACTTATTACACAATGAAGATGCCTACAACGTATTTAAAAAATACAAAGCTTTGGCAGACACATTGATCACCCAAGTCCAACTATTGGTATGCAGCACTCTTTATACAGTGAACCACAAAGAAATAAACCTGCAAGTGGCACTATTAAACCAAATGCTGGAGCACTATTGCAAAAAGAAACACATACCATGGATTGATCTGAATCAACAACTGTCAGCCAATCAAAGTCTCAAGCAGCACTTCTCTTATGATGGCATTCATCTCACCGCCGAGGCCTATTCTCTTTGGAAAGAAATGCTTTTACCCTATCTGCCACCTGTTAACCATGAATGAAGACGCGGAACATATGCTTTAAGAATCCATCCACTCATCAAGCAAACCGCAATGGACAATACTGGAGCCATGAAATAGACGATCAACAGTCGTCCCTGAAGCGGAGAAAAATCTGATAAAAGCAATTTTTTTGTAATAGTGAGCAAAGGTTCGTGGCTCAAATAAATAAAAAAAGTCTGCGACAATAGTATTTCAAAATATCTGGAGCCGGATTGCCATCCATCAATCATACTCCAAACCGCAACCATGCCAATCATAATAGATAATTTACCAGTCACTAAAGCCAGTGATGGTTGATGAACAAAGATCAACCATATTTTGGCAACTACCAATGTGGCCCAGAGCATCAAAAGTAACCAATGCCCCCTATATTGCATAATATCTATTTGACGAATAGAAACCACTGCCCCTAACATAAAAAAAGCCATTCCCTCAAAAAAATATTCGGGCCACCCATTGTATCCACCTTTGAAATACCAAAGAACAAGACATCCCGTAACAATGAAAAAGGTGGGCAGTTTGAGTTGAATAAGTCTCCAAAACAAAGGAGAAAGAACTGCCATACAAAATAATACTTGCATAAACCATAGCTGATAAGGTAACGGGTCCAATATCCAAATCGACAACAATTTCCGTATACTCATATCCCTTAGTAACATGGAATTGAAAAACGGTGCGGAAAAAGGTATGGTTTGTAATAAAAAAACTATCGCCATGCCAAGCGTTGACCATTTAACAAACGGTCCAGCCACCGAGATCGACCTTTTTAATAATTTATTCCGATACACCACAGTATCGAACCGACCATCGATTCCATAATAAAACCTTATACCTGAAATAAAAAAAAATAAAGGAACCGCCACCCTTGCAAAACCATCTCCAATAAGAGATTCTATAAACCAAACCAACGGACTTGTCCCCTTGACGGCTTGATTGTCTACAACTAAGTTGGCATTGTAAGCGTGGATAAATACTACCAGAACAATGGCAAAAAATGATACTTTTGCGATACGCTTATTCATAATGACATTATATAAGGTCAACCAATGAGAAATGTAAAAATAGATTAATATTTTAGATTTGTAATAAACCAAATCAAAAGCCCATACAGCTTGTTTTTTCCAATTACAAACACTCAGGGATTTACCATAAAATAAAAAGATCACAAATCTAAGTGACTGTTTAAATTTAGTTATTTGATTCTATTAAGCATTAGTTTTACCATCGCGACCTGTATCATGATTTCACTGGCATCTACCAGGTATTCAAAGTCTTTACTTAGCTTTCGATCGCTTTCGAACCATACAAATGTCCTTTCAACCACCCTTCGTTTGGGGATTACCTTAAACTTGGGCGATTCATCAGGCCTCAAAACAATGTCCAGCATAAAGCCGAACGCAACTTTGGTTTTGCTAATCAGTTCACCGCGATAACCGCCATCGGCCACTATTTTGACAAATCTGCCGAAACGGCCTTTCAGCGTGGCGATTACATCAAATGCACCCTTGCTGTCATGGATATTTGTGGCATGTACCGCAACCGTCAAAGCAGCCCCATGGTGGTGTCGGTTACGATATGGCGCTTACGGCCTTTTATGTGTTTCCCGCCGTCAGAGCCCCGGTCGTGCCCACCTAATCGGGTTGTCTTAACCGACCGACTGTCAATGCAGGCCAAGCATGAGGAGACTTTTCTCCCAGCCCGTTGTCTGGTATGGTCCCGCAAGAACCCGTGTATTTGTTCGATAACCTCGGTGTTCTTCCACTTCGTAAAGTAGTAATAAACCAGCTCCTAGTAGGGAAAACACTTGGGTAGCATGTGCCATTGGCAGCCTGTTTTAAGCAAATAGAGATGGCATTGAAAATATCTCGCAAAGAATACTTTATTTTGCGTATATCGTTTAATACCCTCTCTAAAAGCATCCATTGGCTATCAGAGAGGTTGGTTGGATGGTAATTCATGCGTTTTTAATAGTCTGGAAACCATTAATTTACGCAATTAAATAACTAATAGCCAATACTTTAAATTATTCATTTTAAAAATTTAAACAGTTTCTAAGATTCGATTTAATGAATACAGACCAACTAACATTCACCCGCTTTATAGCTGCAATGAGCATTGTTGTTTTCCACTTTGGCGATATATATATACCATTTAATTATTCGTGTCTTTCACCATTGGTGAAACATGCGAATTTGGGTGTAGGTTACTTTTTTGTGCTTTCAGGCTTTGTGATGGTATTGGCTTATGGGAAAAAGAGCCATGTATCATATCGTTCATATCTTCGCAACAGAGCAGTTCGTATTCTTCCATTGTACTATTTGGCTATGTTGCTCATGCTTCTTTATTTATTTATCCGTCTGAAAATTCTCAAAATTCCACATACTTATACACCTAACGTCATCGATTCATTATTAAATGCTCTGATGATCCAGGCTTGGATTCCTGAAAAAGCGACCACTTTAAATACCGCAGCTTGGTCATTAAGCGTAGAGGCTTTATTTTACCTGTCATTCCCTTTAATAATTAATCAATCAAAACACATAAAAACCATATACCTCTCACTTTTAGCTCTTTCAATCTTTATAATAAGCCAAACATTTACACAGTTATTAGTTGGTTTTCATCATAAGCATTGGTTTCTTTATCATCCACTTTTACACCTCAATTCTTTTTTTATAGGGATTACGGCCGGAATATATTATATACGCCACACGAATAATACAGGTAGCCCACAAATAATAAAATTAACAATCATTGCCTTTGCAATATTGACATTAATATACTGTCCAATTAAAGGTTTAATTTACCATAATGGACTCTTATCTATCTTATTTGCTCTGTTTATTCTATTCCTCGCAACCGACAGAAGTAAACTATCAAATCTCTTTAAACGACCTTTTTTTATTCATTTAGGAGAGATTAGTTACGGTATTTACATCCTTCAGTTCCCTATTTTCTATTTCTTCACAGCCGGCTTATCATTTTTGGGCCTCAAAATCAACCAACCCTTATTTTATATCTATTTACTACTTCTCATTGTGTTTTCAGATTTGTCATACCGATTCGTTGAAAATCCCCTACGTTCATCGATTAGAAAAAAATAGTCTTTTTTATAACACTGCCGCATACCTTAAACAGACAAAGAACACAACATAAAACATGATTCTCCTCTCCCATAGTGGTAAACAGCATAGTTACCAAGTGGCCAATGCATTGAATGATTTAGGCCATTTACACCGTTTTTACACCAGTAGTTATTTAGCCTCTCCTATACTTCAACGGTATTTCACCTGCAAAGGCAACACTTACTGGACACGCCGTTTTATTGATGGATTGCCTGGCAATAAGGTCGATGCCAATTGGCGATTCGAAGTACCCGAAGTCATTTTGCGTGCCATCCAAGGCAAAAGCCCAGCTGTTCAACGAGCCGTGTATGCCCGTGATGTCAAATTTGACGGTTATGTGGCACGCATCTTACGCAAATCTGATACGCTGGCACGCAAGCAAATCACGCATTATTGGGGGTTTCAGGGTAGCTGCCATCAATCGTTGCAAGCAGCCAGGCAACTTGGCATCACTACGTGGTGTGAATTGGCCACCGCCCACGTGGTGGCGGCCAAACGTATACTGGGAGAAGAGTCGTCATTACATCCCGAATGGGCGCACACCATCGACAATTTAACCTTCCCCATTGGCTATGAAACACGACTAATCGAAGAGCCCCTATTAGCAGATAAAGTAGTGGCAGCATCGTCATTTACCATTACCACATTGCAAGAGGTTGGCGTTGCTGATCAACAGATCCTATACCTTCCTTTGGGATGTGACATTGACCATGTGCCTTATACCCCCCAAATTGAAAGCAAAATTACCCAGCGCCCATTGAGACTGCTTTACGCAGGCACAATAACCCAACGAAAGGGTATAAAATACCTGCTAGAAGCAATGAAAATACTGAACAATAGAGACATTGAATTGCACCTTATCGGGGGTATTCAGGGCAACGATTCTCCTTTGCAGGGGTACAAAAATCATTTTCACTACCATCCTCCCGTCTCGCAAAGCGAATTGTTCAAATTGTATGGTACTTACGATGCTCTGGTACTTCCCACTGTGTTTGAAGGCTTCGGGTTGGTTATAGTAGAAGCCATGGCAGCAGGCTTACCGGTAATCACCACCCCCCACTCCATCGGTCCTGAACTGATCAATGACGACATGAATGGTTATATTGTGCCCATCCGCAACGTGGATGCCCTGGCCAATGCCATAGAAAAACTGCGTAACAAAACAGACGAAGCTTACCTTCAAATGCGGCTAAATGCCAGAGAAGCGGCGTTAAAGTACAGTTGGGAGGCATATAGGGAGCGGCTAAAAAGGGTATTGGAAGAGCAATTATAAAAAGAAGAGCTAACCGCAGAGAACGCGGAGGGCGCAGAGTTTTTTATTAGTGAGCTTAGGGTAAAACTTGCAACTTGGTGGTAAAATACAATACATGGCTAAAAACATATTGCTTTTATGGGACCGCATGGGTGATTATCACCGTGCCAGATGGTATGCATTACAATCAATAATTGGTAAAGATCACTGTTTTGCAGCTGATATGGGTGCCGGTGATGGATTGTATCAATGGGCCAACACCAACGACACCAATTACTTCCGACTGAGTGAAAAACCGGTAGAACAGGTTTCGACCCAAGAAGCTTTACGACAATTTAAAGCCATCGTCCGGTCATATCGCATCACCCATGTATGTATTCCAGGATACGGACGCCCTTGTTACGTAAGCATGTTATTATGGTGCCGTATGAAAGGCATTAAGGTACTGATGTTTGCCGAATCGTGGTATCCGGGTAATTCATTGGCCGATTTATTGAAAGGATGGTTGGTGCGAACATCTGCCGATGTCTGCTTGGTTTCAGGGAAACGGGCTGCCACACATTTCGCCCAACGACTTGGATATCCAGCATCACGCGTTATAGAAGGCTACAGTGTGGTCGATAACCATCACTTTGCGTCAGCCATCAGCACCCCAAAGATCACTCCGCCGCAACTACTTTGCGTGGCTCGTTTTGCGCCGGAGAAAAACCTGCAAATGCTCATTGATGCATTTCAGGCATCTCAACTGTCAAAGACCTGGCAGTTGCGTCTTGTGGGAGGAGGTTCGTTAAAAGAACAGCTCCGGGATCAAATCTCCATTCCCAGCATTATACTTGAGAATTGGATAAGCTACGATATGTTACCGGCCATGTATGCGCAGGCGTCTTGTTTTATTTTACCCAGTCGTTTTGAACCCTGGGGGCTGGTGGTGAACGAAGCCATGGCAGCAGGCTTACCTTCTTATTCTTTCGGATGCGGTGGGTGCATTGCCCGATTTATTGCACCAAGGGCAAAATGGTTGGCAGTTTAACCATCAAAGTTTGCCAGATTTGGTTAACTGTTTGAATCAATTGGCCGAAACCCCACCTGAAACCCTCTCAAAAATGGGTCAAACATCAATAGGGATTATCAAAGGATTTTCACCACAAATATGGGCCGCCCAAATTACCAATAAATTTTGGATCATGCCCTAAACAAAAAACGACAATGACTATTACCCATACACAAGTTTTAATTGTCGGCGCAGGGGTTTCGGGCCTTTCGTCGGCACAAATATTGAAAGAAAAGGGTGTAACCCACTTAGTTTTGGAACAAGCCCACAAGCCGGGAGGTTTGATAAAGTGCGATACCGTGAACGGGCATTTATTCCATCGGGTAGGTGGCCATGTCTTCAACACCAAGGTTGAGAAAGTAAACAAATGGTTTTGGTCCCATTTCGATCAAAACCATGAATTTATCAATGCACGTCGCGAAGCTGCTATTTTCATGCACGATCAACTTCTGGGCTATCCGTTAGAAAACCATTTGTACAGATTTGACGAAGATACCGTTCGCAAGATCTTCAACGAAATTATGGACTTAGACCGGAAGGGTTACCAATCGCCCCATGTTTACGACAATTTCGAAGCATTTCTGCAAGGAAACTTCGGGCACACGTTATATGAGCTTTATTTCAAACCCTACAACCATAAAATATGGAAAACCGATTTGTCGTTAGTGGCTTTACCCTGGCTGGATGGTAAACTACCCATGCCCAATTATCGCGAGATGGTCATAAGCAACATTTTGCGTTCGGGAGAGCAACAAATGGTCCATAGCAGTTTTTTTTACCCAAAACACAATGGTTCACAACATATCGCCGACAGACTGAGCGCACATGTACACCTTCAAACCGATATGCCAGTCAAAAGCATCGAAAAAACAGCCAGCCATTGGGTGGTAAATGGGAATATAAAAACAGAAGCAATCATTTACACAGGTGATGTACGTAAGCTTGCCTCGATGATGCATGGAGTAACCAACGATTTAAAAGATCTTGCAGGGCAATTAACTACTTTAAAATCGAACGGCACAAGCAACCTACTGTGCGAAACCGATCCCTGCAATCTGTCATGGCTCTACTTGCCCGAAGCACAAACACAAGCACACCGTATCATATACACAGGCAACTTTAGTCCAAGCAACCAACCTGTCAACTCACGTAAATCGTGTACTGTCGAATTCTCCGGAGAAGTCCCGGTTTCAATGATGGAACACCAACTCAGCTTGTTACCTGGAAATTTGAAAATGATTGATTACAATTATGAACCAAATTCATACGTAATACAACAAAAGGGAGACAGGGATAAAATCAACGAATTGAAAGCAAAGCTCCGACCTCAAAATTTCTTCCTAGTAGGTCGTTTTGCAGAATGGGAATACCACAACATGGACAAAGCCATTGAGAGTGCCATGAATACCGTTTCGCAGATTGAATTGTAAGCCATCAAAAGATAGTCCTGTTATGACCATTCTCAACATTGTTGACAACCTTTTGCCCGTGAACTTCGGTATTTGGAACGCAGCTGTTGCCACGGCTCCCAATTTACAGGCCATGGGTATTGCCACCGAATTGTGGTACCCTCATATTGAAAATGCCCCACAATTGCCACACGTACAGATGGTGCCATTGTATGATTTAAAAGGTTCGTCGCTTAAAAGGTTGATAGAGGAGCGCCAGCCGGACAAACGAACAACCGTGGTGATCACGCATGGTTGTTGGCAGTTTGCGACCCGTTGGGGCGCTACGTTGAAAAGAATGGGCTATCCATGGGTGTATGTACCCCACGGAATGTTGGAACCGTGGAGCATGTTGCAAAAAAAATGGAAAAAGAAAGCCTATTTCACCTTTGCTGAATACCCGTTGTCAGGCCAAGCCAATGTGGTAAGGGCCGTGGGCAGGCCCGAACAAGAAAACTTGCTTAAGCTATACGCAAACACGTGGCTCAATCCCAATGGGATCCACATGCCCAACCAAACTGAAACCCACAAATGGGACTCTCCGGAGAAAGTAAATTACCTGTTCATGGCACGCCTGCACGCCAAAAAGGGTATTTTACAATTGACCGAAGCATGGCTGCAATCGCCGCAGTTTAATCATGGTATGTGCCACCTGTACATTGCCGGCCCCGACGATGGGGAACTGCCCCGATTACAAGCATTGATAAACCGTTATCCCGATGTGAACATCACTTATTTGGGAGGTATTTATAACAGCGAGAAGGAAACTTTACTCAATAAATGCCACATCTATTTACTCCCTTCCCATAGTGAAGGATTTCCCACCAGCGTGCTGGAAGCCATGTCATACCAACTGGTGCCAGTAATAACCGACGGATGCAATTTCCCCGAAGCATTCGATGCACAAATGGCCATACGTACAACACCCAGCACCTCCGAAATCGTCAACTCATTCAAATGGTTGCACCGGCAACCGCTCACATCACTGGCCCAACTGGCACAAAACTCGGCCAAATGGGTTATAGAGCACTATAGCAATCAGGTAATTGCACAAGCTCAGGCAATGGTGTACCAAAAGATGCTGGAATCGGGTAAAAGGGAATTTTAGAGACGGCTCAACCGCTCGAACTTATAACCCCTCAAGTTTTTGAAACCCTTGAGGGGTTTGTTCTGCTGTGGGCCCTAACGCAAGCGGAAACGTCTCAGACGGGTACCGATCCCCGTTCTTCCGTAGCGGAAGCGCATATAATCGTTGCATGGAAACAATTCGCGGAAGAAAAGGTGTAATTTGTTGCCAATTCCCGGCGTCATCCATATATTCCCTATGTTGATCCAACGGTGGTTTTTTTTGATCCCATCGGGCTGACGAAACGCCGCGAGCGGCGGAAACGAAACGGGCCATTCTACATCCGGATGGCGCAACAGGTCGGCCCATGCCCACACATCGGCCAGCTCGTTACGGAAACGGACATTTAATGCCATTACCTGCCGCACAAACCCGGCAGGATCGGGCTGACGATCCATAAGCAACGCCAGATCGAGCAACCATCCCAGGCGCATTCCTCCCATTTGGTAACCGTAACAGGCATGGGCCGCCAAATGGTAGCCAAACCACACATCGGGCAATACATCCACAGGTCCCTGCCCCATGCCGGCTTCCGAAATAACCCGTCGCAAAGGCACGTTCCAGGCACTGCCCAGAGCAAACAGCCGTTGGTGCACCTCAATTAACACCCCGTCGAGCTGCATGGCCCTCATGTGGGCCGATGTTTGCTCGTGCAATGCCGACCGGGGCACCACGGCCTCAGAAGCCCCAAGGGTTTTTAGCAAGGCAATGGCATCGGCCCCCTTGCCCTCGGGCACCAACACATCAATGTCGCCCATGGGCCTCAACGCACCGTCGGGGTACACATGATTGGCAAGGGCCATGCCCTTAAGGGCGACCATGGGCAACGCAGCCTGCCTGAAAAGCACCCCAACTTGCTTATAGGTGTGTGTCAGCCGGCCGTGACGTACCAATTGGGCCATGTAACTTTGGCGAAACAGCGCCAGCACCGACGGATCGACATTGTGACGTTCCGCTTGTTTGAGCTGATAAAAACACCAAGGGGCTACCCCGTTTGCCACCAGAAACGGGAAATCGCGTTCCAGAAGTTCCGGTTCGTACACCATGGGCTCTTTGAGGCGGCATAACGCCACCACGCGCTGTAATTGGGTCGGCATTGAAAGAATCGGGTTTTATGCCATGCAAGTTGTGAAAAAACATCGGGAATTTCAAACCCCCAAAGGTTTTGGAAACCTTTGGGGGTTATACCCCGTATTTCCCCAAAAAATCATATTTTTGTTTGGCAAATCAAAAACACTCTCACATACACCGCGTCGATGAGCATTAAAACACATCATTCCACACCTCTCTGGATCGCAATACTGGCCATCGCCACCCTATGGGGGGGGTGCATCCCCCGTAAACAAACCATGTACCTGCAGGATTTGTCGAAACAGGGAAATGCCCAAACCCAATTTGACACGTTGACCGAAATCACCGGCAAATATATCCTTAAACCCAACGACTATCTCTATATCCGGGTTTACACCGTCGATCCTAAAATATCGGAATTCTTTAACCCGACCCAAGGGATAACCCAAACCATGCAGGAAGGCACCAACCGCCTTTACTCGTACCAGATCGATGACCAGCTAAATATTGATTTCCCCTTTGCCGGTAAGATCAATCTTGCCAATTGCAATGTATTCCAGGCCAGGGAGCGGATCAGGCAGGCCCTTGAACCTTTCCTGAAAGATGCAGCCATTAAAGTGACCATGACCAATGCCTCGTTTACCGCATTGGGCGAGGTACGAAGCCCCGGGTTAAAAACCATGCCCAAAGACCAAATCACGTTGTTTGAAGCTGTGGGACTGATGGGGGAACTCACTGCTTACGGCAAACGCAAGGAAGTGTTGCTGCTGAGGCAAACGGGGAACGGTCCCGTCACTTACAAGATTGATTTGAGGGACAAGTACATTGTCAATTCCGACATTTATTATGTATATCCCAACGACGTGATATATGTGAAACCGATGGCCGCCAAATCATGGGGCATCGGGGAAAATTTCAGCCTGGGGATACTCACCACCATCCTTACGGCCTATCTGCTCATAAACAACGTTTTGTAACTCCACAACCACCTTACACCAACACATGAATTCGCCGACACAAACACGTCCGGACAGCACATCGGGATTCCAATTCCATATAGACTACAAAAAGTTAATCCTCGATGCATTGCGATACTGGTGGTTATTTGCAGGAGCCCTGGTGATTGCCGTGGCTTCGGTAGCCATCTACCTGCGTTACGTGGTACCGATCTATCGTGCCAACATGTCACTGCTGGTCGATATCAAGGGGAGCGACAAGCCCCAAACCGACATGATGCAAGGCTTCATGCTGACCCAAGGCATGAAAAACGTGGAGAACCAGATTGCCCTTCTGGCATCGCATGACATGATCCGACGGACAGTCGATTCGCTTGATTTCCACGTAAGTTACTATGCCACGGGCACCATTAAGAATAGTGAGCTTTACGGAGATCTTCCCTTCAAAATCGAATTCGATTCCATCAAGCCGCAATTGCTGAACGTGCCCATCTATGTGACCATTTTGGACAAAGAACATTGCCGCATTGAAGTGGAGACCGAAACCCCGTCACAAACCTTTGTGTATCTCCAGAGGGCTAACGGTCCCGTGGCAGGAGCGATAAAATACAACCAAACGTTCCGTTTTAATGAATCCGTGACCACGCCATGGGGCTGTTTCAAGGTCACATCGCCCAAACAAATACAGTCGAACCCACGCCATTGGTACGTGATGTTCAACCACCCCGACGAGTTGGCCCACTCGCTCAAGGGCCGCTTTTCGGCTTACCAAACCGACGAGAATACCTCCATCGTCAAAATGACGTTCACTGGTGCGAACAATGCCAAAAACATCAGTTTCCTGAATACCCTGGCCAGAGTATTTATTGCCTCCAACCTGGAGCAAAAAAACCAGATAGCCCTTAATACCATTAGGTTCATTGAGGCACAGCTTATCAATATCTCCGATTCATTGCAGTTGTCAGGCACACAGCTCAGCCATTTCCGGACGGAAAACCGGATCCAGAGCATCTCTTCGCAAGCCACCTATTTATACACCAAATTACAGGAGACCGAGAAGAGCATTTACGACCAGCAGTTGATGGCCAATTATTACCAGTACCTGCACAGCTATTTCAGCGGCGATTCGTTGCCCACAAACATTATGGCACCCGCATTCGCACAGGTCGATAACCCTATATTGGCCGACCAGATCATGCAAATCATTAAGCTGAACTCCGAACGGTTAAGCATTTCGGAATTCAACAATCCCTATGACAAAGATCTGGCCGCGAAAATCGAGGTGGTGCGAAAAACATTGACCACCTCGATCAAAAACCAGATAGCAATCATCAATGAGGCCGTCCACCGCATGAAGACCGAGCGGGTAGTAATGGAAAACGAGCTTTTCAGGCTTCCCGAAACAGAACGTCGCATGTTGGGTATCCAACGCCAATACGAGCTTAACAACGAAGTATATACCTTCCTGTTACGGAAGCGGTCGGAAGCACAGATCCAAAAGGCGTCCAACACGTCCGACCATCAGGTACTGGAATCGGCACGCCCTGCCGGGCAAGTTTTCCCCACCCCCTCATCGAACTACCAAAAGGCAGTGATCGCCGGGCTTTTGTTCCCGTTGGCTTTCATTGTGCTGCGCCAGTTGTTCAATAACAAAATTACCTCTGTCGACGATATCGAGAGGTTGACCAAACTACCCGTGCTGGGGCAAATTATCCACAGCAACAAGGAAGAAAAAAATATTGTGGAGAACCATCCACGGTCGGTCATTACAGAAACCTTCCGCAGGGTAAGGACCCGGCTGGAATTCATGACCGGCGGCAAGACATGCCCCATCATTGCCATTTCATCATCGATGCCCGGTGAAGGGAAAACGTTTTGTGCGCTTAATCTTGCAGCCGTCTTTGCTTATTCGGGCAAGAGGACCGTGTTGGTAGGCTTCGACATGCGCAAGCCCGGGTTGAACAAGCTGGTGGACATGGACCACAAAGTCGGGTTATCGAATTTCCTGATCGGCAAGGCACAATTGGAAGAGGTTACCCACCCAACGACCCAACGCAACCTCACCATTATTCCTTCGGGGCCCGTGCCGCCCAATCCGGCCGAACTGATCAACAGTGAGGCCACCAATAACCTGTTTGCACAACTAAAAGAGCATTACGAGATCATCATTCTCGACACTCCTCCGATGGGGATTGTGTCAGATCCGTATATTATTGCCAGAAAGGCCGATACAGTCATGTTCTTATGCCGCCAACATTATACGGTACGCGAAGCTTTTGCCCATACCGTTAAGAATATCCAGGATGAAGGCATTGAACACGTCGGCATTATCCTAAACGATGTGGCTGCCATGAAAAGTCGATATGGATACGGGTACGGCTATGGATACGGTTATGGATACGGGTACGGGTACGGCTATTACGAAGAGTCGTGAAAATAGCTAAAAACACGGATCCTGACGAACCTGTCAACCACCAAAAAAAGGGTATTACATAATTGATAGAAAAACAAGGCCCGGAATATCCGACACATTGAACCCTAAACATTAATCCTAAAGTCCCAAGCTTCATTCCATGCCCACCAATCTCTCGATTTACGACAATTCATGGTACGACACAGGTGCCGGTGTACTTAAACGTACATTGTGGTACATGGTCAACGTACTGGTCATGGCCAATCCGCTGAACCCGGTATCGGGACTTAAAGTAGCGGTGCTGAAATGGTTTGGGGCCAGGATAGGGACAGGCGTGGTGATAAAGCCCGGGGTGAACGTCAAATATCCTTGGCGTCTTGAAGTGGGTAATCACACATGGATCGGAGAAAGGGTATGGATCGACAATCTCGATCATGTGAAAATAGGGAACCATTGCTGTCTTTCACAAGGGGCTTTGCTGCTGTGCGGGAACCACGACTATAAAAAAAGCACTTTCGACCTGCTGATCAGTCCCATCATATTGGAGGATGGGGTCTGGATCGGAGCCATGTCGGTGGTGACAGGCGGCGTGACCTGCGGGACACATTTGGTACTGGCAGCCGGCAGCCTGGCCTCAAAGAGCATGGAACCATACACGATTTATCGCGGAAACCCGGGTATCGCAGTAAAGGTAAGGGAGATGGAGGGATAAAGGCCTCCAGTCCCTCCAAAGAAAAGGTGCGATAAGGTGCAGCACGCTTTCCAACTCCTCTACTTTGAAAGGGCAAGGGGAGATCAAAGAAGGTAGGTTGTTTTAGCATCCAATCCCGGAACTTTAAACCCAGAACTCCGAAATTTGAGTCCACAAAAACATCCGACTATGGAACTTTAAACTTTCACTATCTTTGGAACCCAATCGCAGAACCTCATGCACCCATGACCACCATATCGATCATCACAGTCACTTATAATTCGGCCCACACATTATCGGCAGCCATCGAAAGCGTACTGGGACAAACCTATCCGCATATCGAATACATTGTTGTGGACGGGGCTTCAAAAGATGGTACCGTGGAGTTGGTCCGTTCGTACGGGACACGCATCGCCAACCATGTGAGCGAACCCGACAACGGCATTTACCATGCCATGAACAAGGGTATCAGCATGGCAACCGGCGATTATGTGGGTTTCCTTCATGCCGACGACCTGTTGGCCTCGCCATTGGTGGTGGAAAAGATGGTCGGGAGGATCGAGAAAAGCCAATGCGATGCTCTATACGGCGATCTGGAGTACGTCTCAAAAAACAATCCGGATAACGTAGTCCGCTATTGGAAAAGCTGCGATTTTTCTCCTGCGTTATTGAAGAACGGATGGATGCCCCCCCATCCGACCGTCTACATAAGAAAAGAGATTTACAAAGAGATCGGCGGTTTTAACGAATCGTTCAGGATTGCCGCCGATTATGATTTCATATTAAGGTTATTTTCCAGATATGGAAACCACACGGCGTACCTTGACCAAACCATCGTAAAGATGAGGGTCGGGGGAGCCAGCAACCGTTCGATCGCCAATATCATCAAAAAATCGCAGGAAGATTACAAGGCCATGAGGAATAACCGGATAGGGGGTATCGGAACGCTTTTGGTCAAAAATTTCTCCAAACTGGGCCAGTTTGTAAGGAGAGAAAGAAGGAAGTAGTTTCTGCGGTTGGTGCCATTCTTCCCAGCCCGCCATCCGAATCTGAGATGCGCATCCTCTGCGATCTTCGCGGGAAGAAAGTGCCTGAGTGCCGAAGCAAGGGAAACAAAAAAAGTTCTTAGCGGTCAGTGTCTTATTTCCATTTAAAAGCTAACAGCTTCTTCACTCCCACCTGGCAGTAACCGGCAGCTTGCCCGTTAACTCACCCCTTCACTTTCCCGTAATATTCAGAACTGTAATTGCCGTAGCCTTTGGGACGGTTTACCACATCGTTGAAAATGATGCCGATGGGATGCACGCCTTCGCCGATCAGATTTTGCACCGTATGCCTCAGGTACTCCTTATGGCTCACATTGCAACGGACCACATAGAGCACCGCATCGGTATCGGACATCAGCAAACGGGCATCCGACACTAACCCGATGGGCGGAGTATCGATCACGATCACCTCAAAGTCCTGTCTCAGTTGGGCAAGCAACTTTCCCATCCGGTCAGAGGCAATCAATTCCGATGGGTTGGGCGGTATTTCGCCCGAGGGGATAATGACCAGATTATTCTGGCCCGAAGGCACCAATATTTCCTCGTACGCTGCCTGCCCTATTAAATAGTTCGACACGCCGATGCGTTCCTTAAAGCCAAATATATCCCCCAGCCTGGGTTTGCGCAAATCCAGCCCGACCAACACGGTGCGTTTGCCCGACACCGCGTACACCGATGCCAGGTTCACGGAAACAAACGTCTTTCCTTCTCCCGCATCGGTGGAACTGACGGTCAACGCACGGCTTTTGGCCCCCAGTGTAAGGTAATTGAGACGTGTGCGAAGCGTACGGAACGATTTCGGCGATTTCGCCGTGCGGCTGGTCGACCACGCAATTGACGCCGATCTTTGAGCGGGGCACGATACCCATCATGGGCACATCGGGCAGCAAATGGTCAAGGTCTTCTTTCAGCCTGATCCGGACGTTCATCAACTCGATCAGCACGATGATCCCTACTGGAAGGGCCAGTGCCAGCATCAGCGCCCTGCTGTAATTGCTGCGTTTGTTCGGTGCGATGATTCCCGAGACCGATGCATTGTCGAGGATCTCGTTGTCGGGCACATTGCCCGCCTTGGATATTTGGGTTTCAGAATTTTTCTGGAGCAAAAAGGTGTAAATGGCGTCGTTGAGTTTGTATTTGCGGTCAAGTTTCAGATAACGGCGCTCCACGTCGGGCAAAACACCCATTTGTTTATCGTACAAATCCATCTCCTTTTCCAGCACATTTTTCTGCAACACAATGCTTTTCAACGTCTTTTCAATGGCAAGCAGCAGGTTGGCCCGGGCCTGGTCCGTCCGTTGCTTCAGAACGCCCAGATAAGGATTGCTTGCATTGGCGTCGTGCTGCAACGCCTGGTATTCATTGTTTTGGGCCAGCATCTCCATCACCATTTGCGACACGACCCGGTACTCATTCTCGCTAAAGGCGGGCAACAGGAAATCGGTGCTGTAAGGCTCCCCATCCAGCTTATGGTCGAGCATCCTGAAATATTCGGCCTTCATTTCCAGAAACTTCAATTGTTTCTCCGTCTCGTAGTACCCGTCCGACAACTTTTGGATGGTGGTCGTCGGTTCAAAAAGCCCGTTCTCTTTCTTGAACGCGATCAAGTTGTTCTGGGTGTTCTCCAACGTGTCCGATATCACCCTCAGCTGTTCCTGGATGAATTTGGTGGTCCGGTTGGCAATTTCGTTCTTTTGTTCAAGGTTATACTCGACAAGATCGACACATAACTGGTCGAGAAACGTCTTCAGTTTAGCCGGCGTCGTTCCCGAGATGGAAAGGAACAAGATGCTCGAGCTCTCGCTGAAAGGCGATATGCCAAGAGCCCCTTTCCACTCGTGCGCAACCGCCTCGGGACTTCGGAACTTAATATAATAAGGCTGTTGCATGTTGACGTAATTCTTCGTGTCAGGAACCAATCTGAACGAAAAAGACGGCGTTTTAATGCTTTCGCCAAAGGCATATGCCCGGTGCAGCTCAATGGGCCCGGTTGTCCCGGCATAATCCTGCGTTTGGTAGTTATACAGCGAACCGCTGCCGGCAGATACCTGTACCTCGAACTTGTCGCGATCGACAAACCGGATATGGACAGGTACATCCAGCAACTGAGGGGAAACGGAATCGAGAATGACCTTGAAGGGGGAATTATGGTACATTTCCGTATCCTTGAACCGGCCGTCGGAATAGTACTCAATGCAAAAATCAAGCTTATCGATGGTGCGCTTCACCACTTTGTACGATCTCAGGATATACGATTGGTTCTCGAGATCCTGTACCTCGGGCGATAAACCAAACCCATCGATCAGCGCCGTCGTCGTCAGGCGGCCTTCGTTCTGGGTTTTATAAATAATTGTGGCCGATGCCCGGTAGACCGGCACCACATAACGGTGATAAGTATAGACGCCGAACAGGGCCAAAGGGACCGAGATCAAAAAAAAATACCAGTAACGTTTTAACAGCAGGATGATTTGTTGGAATGTAATCCCTCCCCCCGTTTTGGGGACATGGTTCAGGTAACTGGGGGCCGATTTGGGTTCCTTAACGTCCATTCAATCAATTTTTGACCAAATATAACCATTTTAGCAACAGGAGAAAGTCCGAACCGGGCCGTGCACATACTCCTGCGATTTACGGGCAAAATGGCAGGGAGGCCGGTTTATGTCCGCATGGCCGGATACGGACCACACAAGGTTCCGCCCCGGATAACGGAACATGCCAAAAGGGATACTGCTTTTGATGAAAAGGGTTAACCCTTTTACACAAAGAAGGAATACCCGGGGAACAGGATCGTCAAGTCCTTGCACAAAGCCGTCTGGAATCCCCTCTCCCTGGAACCCTGCGTGGCTGCCCTGCGCCTTGGCGTGAAGAGTCTCGCCCAAAGGCGCAAAACAAAGAAGCGAAAAGAGCGCAAAGTCTCTTTCTACCGGTGTCCTGCGTGACTTGCCCTGCATCTTGGCGCGAAGAGCCACCCGCAGGGGGGTGTAAGGGGAGAAAACAGAAAGGGCCGTTGGTTGGGATTTTTGTTCTTAGCAGCTTTGCGGGAAAGGTTCCTCCCACAGCGTTACGGGAAAAAACATCAAAAGTCCATTCTCACATGCAGGCTTAACCTTCGCGATGTAAGGTAGTTCGGGACGGCGTACTGACGGCTGTCCACATCGGTAACCCAGTAGTACGAGATGGTGTTGCTGATATCGAACAAGTTGAAAACCTCCAACCCGATCCAGAAATTCCTGAACAACAGGTCGTGCCCGTCCCTCTTATAAAGCAAATCCTTCGAAAAACCAATGTCGGCACGGCGGTAAGGCGGTGTACGGAACACGGCCTTGTAACGTTCCGATTTGGGAGGGCCAAACGGCAAGCCCGTCCCGTAAACCAGGTTGAAATGCACTTTAAACGAAGGGTTATTCGGCAAATAATCCTGCAAGAACATGGCAAAATTCACACGTTGGTCCGAAGGGCGGGGGATGTATCCGGGCTCGACCGTCACCATACTTCCGTCATCGAGCGTCTTAATATAAGCATCGCCTTCAATGTCTTCCATCGTCTTCATGATCCCCAGCGACACCCACGACTCCACGCCTTCCACAAACTCACCGTTCACTTTAAAGTCGATGCCGGTGGCATACCCCTTTGCATCGTTACGCCCCGAATAGCGGATGCGCACATTGTCCACCTGGTACGACACCAGATTGGCCAGATGTTTGTAATACGCCTCAGCGGTGAATTTAAACGGACGCCCCCACGCTCCGAAGAACCAATCGCCGCCGGCCATTACGTGTATGGAACGCTGGGCCTTGACGGACGGGTTCAACGTGCCGTCGGCCAGGCGGAGTTCTTTGTAAAAGGGCGACTGGTAATACACCCCTGTGGCAAAGCGTAACTGCACATCCCTCTCCCAGTCAGGCCTTACCAGCAGATTGACGCGGGGACTCACCAATAACTCATCATTGTAATCCCAGTAATTGAGGCGAACCCCGTAGTTAAGCGTCACGGCCGACTCTCCCCAGGCCGATGTGTAAGAATCCATGGCGTACAACGTGGCGCGCGTAGAGTTTACCTCAAGATCGGCATTGTAAGCATACGACAGGTTGACCATGTTCCCGGTGTAAGGGATGGAATACCCGGCCGAATCGACCATTTCCCACTCGTTCAGGTAATCGGTAAACCGTTCCGTTTGCAGTTTGGCTTCCCAGGTCAGCTGGTGCCGGTCCATCTGGTGTGTACCTTTCAATGCCACGTTCATCACACGGCCCAGCAACTCGTTGCGGGCATGCTGAAGGTACCCCCCCACCCCTATTCCCGTCACGGGTGCGCTATTGTCGACGGCCTGGCCGTCGGTAGGGTCAAGTTCCTGAAGCCAGTATTCGCCCAATATGTCGTATGTCTCTTCCTCGAAAGTCCGAAACCCCGACAATGTGAGCTTGTACCAGCTATTGTTGCGCGTATGGTTAAGGGCCAATGCCCCAAAACCGGTCATAAAACGATCCTTTTCCTGTCCCTCAAAATAGACCATCAACTGCTTGACTTCGCTGATGGTGCCAAAACGCGTCTCCCGGTTGGTCGGGACAAACAAATAATCGTTCCGTGAGAAATACCCCAATGCGTTCACTTCCCATCGGGGCGAAAACGTATAGGCAAGGAACGATTGGGCATCAAAAAACGTCGGCGAATAATCCCCTTTCGTATCAAGACTCCCCAGCAAATAACGGTTGGTTTTATAGCGTACGCCCGAAATATGGCTGAACTTCCGGTTACCGGTAATGCCCTCCACATGTGCCGATGCGCCCAGCAAGCTGGCCTGTACACTGCCTCCCCGCTCCCGGGGCTTTTTGTATTTGATATCAAGCACCGACGACATCTTATCGCCGTACGACGCGTTGAACCCGCCGGGCGAAAAAAGGAGCGACGACACCATGTCGGGGTTGGCAAAGCTCAATCCCTCCTGTTGTCCCGACCGCACCAAAAAGGGGCGGTATATTTCAATGTCGTTGACGTACACCAGATTCTCATCATAATTCCCCCCCCTGACCCGGTACTGCGAACTAAGCTCGTTGTTGGAGGCCACCCCCATTTGCGTCTTTACCAGACTTTCAATGGAACCACCGGAGGCATCGGGGACACGGCTTGTCAGGTTAGGATCAAGGCGCGACATGCTTTGGTCGCGCATCAGATTGCCTTTTACCTGTACATGACCGATCATTTCGGTTTTGGGAGAGAGTTCGACCGCCAACGGTTTCTGTAGCTGCACAGACGACGCCACCACAATTTCCCGAGAGTTGTACCCCACGCTCGAAAACACAAGGACAAAAGGCAACGCCGTATGCGTCTCCAATACAAAATGCCCCAACGAATCGGTCATGGTTCCCGACGGGGAACCCTTCACCGTCACGCCCACCAGCTCCAGTACATGGCCATCGGCCGACTTCACCGTCCCGGTAATTTGGATTTTGGCCTGCGAAAAAACTGACGTACCACACAAGAGGATCAAACAACCCAAAAGCAAAAGGCGAAGGAAAGAAGTCATCAACAACGATTTTCGGATTAACGCATGGCGAAGATAGTTATTTTAAACAGTACAGATCACATGGCCCGGGCAGCAAAAACGAGGCCCGATGTGCCGAATATCGATACCATATTTTACACCAACAATCAAATAAATTTGACGAACGAAACATTTTTATCAATGAAAATGTATAAGACGTTGGGATTTACAACTAAACCTTAAATGCCATGAAACACTTATACATCAGCTTAAACAATTCCGTTTTAAAACATCTTTCAGGATGGGGGCTGTACCTAGGTTTGCTTGTCTCGGTCCTTGCCCCAAAAAATGCATCGGCACAGCCCGATCTCTGCAATGATTGCAACACCAATTACTTTACCGCAAAACTAACCGACCAAACAATTTCCGGCGATTGCCTGACACGTACACTGGAAATTGAAGTGGACAAAGCGAACAAATACGCATTGTCGCATCTGGCCATCGAAGTTCCCTGCGGAACCGTGACCTCGGCCTCCAACTCGCAAAAATGGAAAATGGAAATCAACAAAACCGATCCCAAATCGGGCTTGTATGGTTTAAAGATCACCAACATCAATGGCTTCGGAGACAAGAAAAAGAAACAGACATTTCTGGTTACCTATATCGTGTGCGGCATATCTGCCTGCGCCAACAATCAGGCAACAGCCCCTTTTGAGGTGTTCTTTAAGGCATCGACCTGCCAATTCAAACAAACCATTTCCCCGCAACCTTCCACCCCTCCCATCGCCGAGTTAACAGGAACCATCCTGCCCCAACACGTTCCATGTAACGGACAAGAGAACGGAAGCATTACGGTAGCCGCCACGGGGGGAATGCGTCCCTACACCTACCTATGGAACAACGGGGCCACAGATTCATTGGTTTCCAACGTACCGGCAGGAGTCTATTCGGTCACGGTCACCGACGCCGACAGCACGCAAATTATCCTTTCGGCCGAAGTGTTGCAGCCTTCCGCGCTCTTTGCCTCTGCGAAAGTAACCCCTTCGCTGTGCAATACCCCCACGGGGATCATCGAAATCAATGTCACGGAAGGAACCGCCCCTTACACCTATTTGTGGGACAACGGGAACACCACTTATAAAAGCACGGACCTGCCTTTGGGCAAACACACCGTGGTGGTCACCGATGCCAACGGATGTACGCTCACCCGTTCGTATTACATTGTGCAAAACACCAATCTGGCCGTCAGCCTGACGGCACCCGCACTGGAATGCCACCAACAAGGATTGGGAACCGTTGCATCGGCCGTTACGGGCGGCACCGCCCCATACAGCTACAGTTGGTCCAATGGTGCAACCACACAAAACCTTGACCAAGTCAGTTCCGGCCAATATTCGGTCACTGTCACCGACAGCGAAGGCTGCACCGCCACCCAATCGGCCTATGTGGCCATCAAACCGCTCATGGCCAACGTGAGCGCCCAGGCCCCCAATTGTCAGGACGGCCATACAGGATCGGCCACCGTGACCGTTGTCAACGGCACTGCCCCGTATACCTACAACTGGAGCAATGGTTATACATCACCGGCCATTACCGGACTGGAACCCGGAATCTATTTCGTCGATATTACCGACGCCAACGGCTGTACCACCACCAAAACGGCCACCATTCCTGCCGCCACATCGTTATCGGTAAAAACCGATGTCACGGCCAATAGCTGCAACGAGGGCGACAATACGGTCACCGTCAAGCTCAGTGCCACCGGAGGAACCGCCCCTTTGACGTGGACGGTAAACGGCACACCGACCGATGCCACCTTTGTGACAGAGGCACCACAAACCCTCCGGATCACAGTCACCGATGCCGGTGGATGTTCATTGTCAACCACGACCGACATTACCTACCCGGGCACCTCCATGGCCACCACGGTCAATACGATCCAACCGTCATGCTTTTCGACGACAGGGGCAACCACCATCACGGTAACCGGTGCCGCACAACCTGTCAACGCGGTTTGGCCCGACGGCTACACAGGCCTATCCCGCTCCGGCTTGGAACCTGGCGATTATATTGTGGTGGTGACCGACGGGAAAGGTTGTACATCGGCCGTAGCCATAAAGATCGACCAGGTGGCACTGCCGACCGTACAGATTGAACAACCGGAAGTGCAGGAGGCATGCGGCACATCGGGCAACATCCTTGTGGCCGTCTCGCCCACGGCCGTGTCGTCACAATGGAGCATCGGTTCCGGCTCCAACGATTGGACGATCGAAAGCACCAACCTTTTGCTGATGACCTACCAATCGGGCACAGGAAGCGCAACCATTTCGATCACCGTCACCGACGCCAATGGCTGTCAGGCAAGCGACACCATCGAGGTGAGCTGCCAAACGGATAACGAAAATCCCGGTAACGGAGGAAACAACCCGGACGACGATTGCACAACGGAAGATAACTATTGGGTAAAAGCTGTGGAAAGAAGCACCACCTGCAACGGTTGTTATACTTACGAGATAACCGTTTACACCGATGGAAAGGGTGAACATGAGTTGTCGCACTTTATCATTGGCATTCCAAACGGGACCGTCAAATCGGTGAGCCTGTCGCGCAACTGGACGGTTGAGAAGAACATCACCGACCCAAAATCGGGCGTTTACGGAATCAAGATCGACCACATCAATGGATTCGGCCAATCGGGCCCCGACTCGTTCAGCGTTGAGTACACCGTTTGCAGCAACAAACAGCTTTTCGATCAATTTACCGTAGTGTATAAAGCCGCCACCTGTCAATGGACAGGTACGGTCAACTTTACCCCTTCCTCACCGGACGACGACGAAGTTGAGTCGGTCGATACTTACCCAAATCCGTTCAGGAATAAATGTACGTTCAAAGTCAAGCCCAAGAAGGACTGCCATGTCGATTTCTACATAAGCGACCTGTCGGGCAACCGTTGCGCCAACCTTTACAATGGACAAATGAAACAAGGTGTGGTGTACAAGCTGGAATTTGACGGCAGCAACAAAAACAACGGCTTCTATTTCTACAAAATGGTCACCCAATCGGGCACCAAACAAGGAAAAATAATGAAACGGTAATTCCCGTTTTCAAACCCTGAAGGTTTTCGAGACCTTCAGGGTTTACGGTATCGTTTCAAGGAAACTTGGGGAACTGTTTAAAATCAGGATCGCGTTTTTCCAGAAATGCCTTGCGGCCTTCCTGGGCCTCTTCCATCAAATAGAACATTAACGTGGCATCGCCGGCCAGTTCCATAATGCCGGTTTGTCCGTCCAATTCGGCATTCAGGCCACGTTTGATCATCCGCAAGGCCATCGGGCTACGTTTGAGCATGATGTTGCACCATTCCACGGTTGTATCCTCCAGTTGCTCCAGGGGAACCACCTTGTTGACCAGTCCCATGTCTTCGGCTTCCTTAGCCGAATATTGCTGGCAAAGGAACCAGATCTCACGTGCTTTTTTCTGTCCCACGTGCCTTGCCAGGTACGACGACCCAAAGCCTCCATCGAAACTTCCCACTTTGGGACCGCTTTGGCCAAAAATGGCATTCTCGCTGGCCACCGTCAGATCGCACACCACGTGCAGCACATGGCCGCCGCCAATGGCATAGCCGTTGACCATGGCCACCACGGGCTTCGGCATGGTACGGATACGCTTGTGCAGATCGAGCACGTTAAGGCGCGGTACGCCCGACTCATCGACATAGCCGCCGTATCCCTTCACATTCTGGTCGCCGCCGGAACAAAATGCTTTATCCCCTTCTCCGGTCAGGATGATCACGCCCACCTCCTGCATCTCGCGGCAAATATCGAAAGCATCGATCAACTCCTTCACGGTTTTGGGACGGAAGGCATTGTAAACCTTCGGACGGTCAATGGTTACTTTGGCGATCCCTTCGAAGTATTCAAACCTGATGTCTTCGTAGGTTTTTATGGAAGTCCAATTGCGTTGCATACGGTTATGGTTTTATAGTTTGTTTTCACTAACAATTGCGTACCGGGCTTAGTTTTTCAACATTGCGAAATAACCTTTCAGTATTTTGGCATTGTCCTTTGGCGGTGTCGCCACCTCCAGCACCACCGCTTCGTCGTGTTGGAACAACGTTTCCATTTGCGACTTTAGTTCCGCTTCGTTTTCGGCCCTGATGTATTTCACGCCGAAACGTGCAGCAACCCAAGCAGCGTTCATAGAGTGGCCGGTGGCAAAAAACTCCTCAAGTTCCTCGGCATCCGACGATCCGGGCAGGAAACGGAAAATACCCCCCCCCCGTTATTGACGACTACAATTTTCAATCTGCTGCTTACAAAACGGTTCCATAGGGCATTGCTATCATAGAAAAACGACAAATCGCCTACGATCAGCAGTGTCGGCTCATTGCTGGCCAAGGCTGCGCCCACCGCCGTGCTCACACTACCATCGATGCCGCTGGTGCCCCGGTTCCCGTAGCTTTGAACCCCGTCGAAACAATCGAACAACTGGGCGTAACGCACCGGCGTGCTGTTGCCCAACTGCAATTTCAACGGTTTGGGCAGATGGGCAAATATGGTATCAAATGCCTTTAAATCGCACCAGGGTATGTTTTTCAAATAATCAAGGTGGAGGGGTACCACCTTTTCGGCCCGTTTAAGCCAGGTGTCGCGGTAACGGGCCTTTTTATCGCTGACAAGCGTTTCCAACTGCACCAGCACATCGGCCGCATCGCCCTCGACCACGCGCGTCAGTTGCCGGTAGGTATCCACCACTTCACCGCCTTTGCTCAGGTGCCAATGCTCTTTGGGGGGATATTGACGGATAAGGGATTTGATCATCTTCGACAATACCGGGCCATCGAGCGTCACGAGCAGGTCGGGCCTGAAGAGCGGCAATTCCTCCTCACGGATGCTGTTGACCACGCGGTCGATGCAACGTACAAAACCATTTCCGTGACAATTTGACAACGTTTCGGTCAGCACCGCCACGTTCTCTTTGGCCGACAAACGGTTCAACACCTCGTAAAGTTTTGGGTTTGGGTTCATCATCCCGCACAGGATGAGGATCCGGTCGGTACTGTTCCACCGCTCGGACAATTCGTGCAACGTATTCTCGGAAAGCCTGGTTTCGCCTGAATAGTGCTTAATGGATATTGATTTTTTCCCCTGGTGCACCGTGCGTCCATAAAGTGGTTCGCGCAACGGCACGTTGATGTGCACCGGTCCCGGCAAACCGCGCCGGCACGCCACAAACGCCTCGGCCACCTGCCGTGACGCATACCATTCATCATCGGGCGTGTGCAATTCTGCGGGCAAGTCGCAACTGTACCTGATAAAATTGCGGAACACCCCGGACTGATCGATTGTCTGTCCATCAGCCTGATTAACCCATTCTTTGGGTCTGTCGGCCGTGATAACCACCAAGGGGACATGTTGGTAGTAAGCTTCGGCAATGGCAGGGGCATAGTTGAGTACCGCGGTACCGCTCGTGCAGACCAATGCCACGGGTTTTTGCGTTTGCTGGGCCATGCCCAACGCGAAATAGGCGGCACTTCGTTCATCCACCACAGGGTAGCACCGGAATCCTTCGGTGGATGCAAAGGAGATGATTAACGGCGCATTGCGTGATCCGGGTGATATGACCACGTTCGTCAAGCCTTCGGCCTGACAGACATCCAACAGAACTTTGACGTTCTTCTTTTCTGAAATTGGTTTACTCATGGGAGCGCAAATTTCAGATATTTTTTAGAACAGACAATAGGGTTTGTGATTTTAAAACCGTCTCTTCCCACTCCTGCTCGGGGACCGAACCACGTGTCAATCCTCCTCCCACATACAGGTTAGCATACTGGTTATCAATCCTCATGCAACGTAACGACACATAGCAGCTGCAATTGCCCTGGTCGACAAAACCCATAAAGCCGCCATAATAACTACGGTCGTGCGTTTCGATGCGCGCAATGGCCTCCATGGCTTGTTTTTTGGGAAATCCCGACACGGCGGGCGTCGGGTATAGATCCAATACCATACGTGCCAATTGGCGGTCATTGAGGATTGCCCTGAAGTCGAATGTGGTTTTCAAATGCATCACCTGACCGGCACGGACCTCATTCGGACCGGTTACCGATAAGTCGTGTACGCCGTAACCCGACAGGACACCGGAAATAAATTCGGCGACCACGGCCTGTTCGTCCATTTCCTTCCCGCGCCATTCTCCGCCGGGCCCCATCGCCGAAGAGAATTGCCGGGTCCCGGCCAATGCCACCGTGGACCCCATTGGCCGTTGGTACTTTAAAAGAAGTTCGGGCGTTGCTCCCATCCACAAGCCGGTGTACGGCGTATATACGCAAAACACATAAGCGTTGGGGTACTTTTCGCATAATTGGGAGAATACACCCTCCAGTTTATCTGCCGCAACGGGATACTGCACGATCCGCGAGAGGATGGCTTTTTTGTACTGCCCCTGGCGTATCTGGTCAACCATGGTCACGGCCTGTTCCAGATATTCGTGCTTTGGGGACGGGGAAGCCTGACGGATTCCACTGCCCAGATCTATAGAACCGGAAGCATTGTCCGGAATATCCCCCTCGTTGGTAATGTCGGCCGGGATCCAGATAAACGGATGGGCAGCCGCGTCGAACGGGGCAAAAAGAAACCCTTTGGAAGAAAAAAGACCGCCAACGGTATCCACAGACCATTGCCCATAACGATCGGAGGCCACAAAATCGAGCCGTTCCGTATCCGGTTCGCACCATACGGCAAACGACAATCGTGACCGAAGTAGTTTATTTAACAAGTAAGAGGGATACAAACCGGATTGATGTTTATTCTCAGACAAAATCAACGGATGTTTGTTCGCCGTTAACGGATTTTTATCACCGAACCGATCTTCAGGATCGATTGGGCGGAGATACCGTTCAAATGGCACAACGCCGCCACGGTGGTCCCGTATCTTTTCGCTATCTGGTAAAGCGTATCACCACGGGAGATGATGTGCGTCAATATTTCCAGTTCAGATGCCACGACGGAAGAGACCGTACCCGTACCACCGGTACTGCTTTTTTGGGCCAGTTGTTTGCTTTCATCCGCAGGCTTCGCCTTGGGCCTGGTACTGATGGTGGTGGCGAAGAACGTGTTGTTTTCGAAATCGAAATACTCCTGTGCATTGATGGGCTTTCCCGCAATCCGCAGCTCAAAATGAAGATGTGCAGTGGTTGCCCGCCCCGTAGCGCCACCCAATCCCAACACCTCACCGGCCCTGACGGGTTGCCCTTTTTGCACCAGGATCCTCGACAGATGGGCATAGTACGTCGTCATTTGGTTGGCATGTTTCACGGTCACCAATAAGCCGTAGCCATAATGGGTGGACGCTATGTCCACCACGCCGTCAAACGCACAGCGTACAGTATCGCCTTTGGCAAGTTTTACATCGGTGCCGGTGTGCATGCGTGATCCCCTGCGGCCAAACTTGCTGATGACCTTTCCGTGATAGGGAATGGTCTTAACACCGAAATGGGAGTTGTTGAGGTCGATTGTGTCGGGCAGGATCTGGCTTGGCAGCTGTTCGACCACCATTAAGGTGTCAGGGCCTATATCCTGGGCTTTTACGCCGCTGCAAAAAAATAAGAAGAGCGATATGGTTGAAATTATTGCGATGAATCCCTTCATAACGTTTACATTACAGTGTTACACATTAAAGCCCCATCGGGCCTGCAATAATATCGGCAAAACCGTTTTTTGCTGATATATGTAATTAAAAAGTTTACAAAAGAAAGTCAATTTGACCACATATACAAATCCGCACCGTCAAATCACGACAAACACCGACCAATCCGCCACAGTTATAAACAAAAGACTAGATGAACAGTATGGATACTCCCGCCACTGCCACGATGGCCCCCAGGATTTCACGAAACGTGATGTTCTCCTTTCTGATGAACACTGCCGGGACAATGATAAGGACCGGCACGATGGCCATGATGGTCGAAGCCACGCCCGTGGTGGTATGCTGTATGGCGACCAACGAAAACGACACACCTAAAAACGGACCGAAGACGGCTCCGATGCCAATGCCCGACATGGCCGGAATATTCACCAGTGCCCGTCCCAATTGCCTCACATGACGTGCCAGCAACACCATGGCCGAAAACCCAGCAATACCCGCGATAATGCGTATTTGGGTAGATAAGAACGGATCATAATCATGCATGCCAAGCTTGCTTATCACCAGCCCCAAACCTTGCCCCACGGCCCCTCCCAAAGCTAACAAAATGCCTTTCAGGGGATAATGCAACGACATCTTGCCCCCATTTCCCTTTCGCGAAAGCACCACAATAGCGATTCCCACAATGGTCACCAACATGCCCGCGAAATGCAGCAATGTAAGTTCTTCGCCCAAGATGAGCCAGCCAAACAGCGCAGCCAGTGGCGGGGCCAGCGACATAATGAGCATCGAGATCCTTGCCCCAATCTCAATAAAAGCCTGGAACAACAATATGTCTCCCAAAACAAAACCTATCAAACCCGAAATAGACAGCCAAAACCAGGTGGAGGCATCTGCATCGAACGGAATAAACATCCCTTTCCGATAGAAGGAAAGAATGCCCAATAGAAAAAAAGCAAGTACCAAACGTATCCAGTTGACCGATAAAGAACCGACCTTTTTTCCGGCCGACTCAAATGCCAGCGATGTGACCGTCCAGCACAATGCAGTAAAAAGCGCGGCCATTTCGCCATAATGTAACGCAACGTAATTCTCCATCCAAAGGACAATTTTGAGTGGCAAAGGTATAAGTCCCCGACGATGCACAATAAATGCGGACACAATTTTTCATACGAGGATGGTTTTACCTTTCAAAGGCAGCCTGAACATAACCCCCACACGTCCGAACCATGACATTTATCAACTCCACTATCAGCCTCAAGAAATCAAATGTTCCTTAGTTTTGTATAATTCACCTAAAACAGATCGTTTATGTACAAACCATTAATTTTATTGCTGGCCATGGCAGGGATGTTCTCGTGCACCACAAAGCCGAAGGAGACGAACCCGTTTCTGACGAAATACGACACTCCTTTCGAAGTGCCGCCGTTTCATTTAATCCAGACATCGCATTACATGCCCGCATTTAAAGCAGGTATTGAGGAAGAGTTGGCCGAAGTGGAAAAGATCGCCTCAAACACCGAAGCGCCCACTTTTGAAAACACCATTCTGGCGTTCGACCGCACGGGAAAAGCGCTTGACAAGGTAAGGAGTGTTTTCTTCAACCTTTCCTCGTCGGATAACAACGACGAGCTGATGGCCATCAAAAAGGAGGTGACTTCCTTGCTGACGCGCCATAACGACAATATTTCGATGAACCAGAAATTGTTTTCGCGTATCAAGGATGTGTATGAAAAACGTTTCGAAAGCCACCTCGATTCTTCGCAAATCAGGGTGACAGAAAAGTACTACACCGACTTTGTACGGAACGGGGCCAACCTTTCGCCCGGGAAACAAGACTCGCTGAAAAAGCTGAACGAGGCCATTGCCAGTCTCAGCGTAAAGTTTGGCCAAAACCTGTTGGCCGAAACCAACAAAAACTTCAAACTGGTGGTTGACAACGAAAGCGATTTGGACGGCTTGCCGCAGGGCGTGAAGGATGCAGCCGCAGAAACCGCTACGGCCCAGGGGCTTCAGGGGAAGTGGGTGTTTACGTTGCAAAAACCTTCGTGGATACCGTTCCTCCAATATGCCAGGAACCGCGAGTTACGCGAGAAACTTTACCGTGGTTATTTTATGCGCGGTGATAACAACAATGAGTTCGACAACAAAAACATCATCACCGAACTGACACATCTACGGGCCCTACGGGCCAATTTACTGGGATATCCGACCCACGCTGCCTGGGTGATCGACGTGAACATGGCCCAAACGCCCGAAAACGTCAACAAGTTCCTTGCGCAACTTTGGACACCCGCATTGAAACGTGCCAAAGAAGAATTGAAAGAGATGCAGGCCATCGTGAATCGCGAAAAGGGTGGTTTCAAGCTCCAATCGTGGGATTGGTGGTATTATGCCGAAAAATTGCGCAAGGAAAAATATGACCTTGACGAATCGGAAATCACGCCTTACTTCAAGCTCGAAAACGTGCGCAACGGCATGTTCGAGGTGGCCGGCAAACTTTACGGCATTACCTTTACCCGCATTGACACCGTGCCCGTTTACAACCCTGAAGTGGAAGCCTATCAGGTAAAAGATACCGACGGAAAACATATCGGAATTCTTTTTGCCGACTATTTTCCTCGCGAAAGCAAACGTCCAGGTGCATGGTGTACCAGGTTCCGTTCGGCCGTGACCGAAGATGGCAAAAAGATCGATCCCATCGTGTCGATTGTTTGCAACTTCACCAAACCTACCGATAAATTGCCTTCATTGCTGACCTTTGATGAAGTGACCACTCTGTTCCATGAATTCGGCCATGCATTGCATTCGCTGTTTTCAAACGGCAATTACAAACGCACATCGGGCAACGTGGCCCGCGATTATGTGGAACTCCCGTCGCAAATCATGGAAAACTGGGCATCGGAACCCCAGGTGCTGAAAATGTACGCCAAACATTACGAAACGGGCGAAACCATCCCCGATGCGTTGATCGAGAAAATCACCAAAAGCGGACACTTCAACCAGGGATTCATGACCGTTGAATATCTGGCCGCTGCCATTCTCGACATGGATTGGCACGGATTGAATGCCCAAACGTTGGTCGACGATGCCAATGTGTTCGAGACCAAATCCATGGCAAAGATCAACTTATTGAACGAAATCCTTCCGCGTTACCGTTCATCTTATTTCTCGCACATTTTCGATGGCGGCTATTCAGCCGGCTACTATGTGTATATTTGGGCCGCCGTGCTCGACGCCGATGCGTTTGATGCATTTGCCCAATCGGGAGACATTTTCAACCAGGAGCTGGCAGCCAAATTCCGTAAGTATTGCCTGAGCGAAGTGGGCGAAGGCGAAGGAATGGACATGTACCGCAAATTCAGGGGACAGGACCCCAGTATAGAACCGCTGTTGAAGCGAAGAGGGCTGAAATAATGATTTGGGGAAAAAGGGAAGTGGTTGGGTCAAAATTACCCAATGGAGCGCTTACCTCTCCCCATCAAACGCGAACCTCGTTTCAGATTACAACAAAAAAGGCAGGAACCATGGTTCCTGCCTTTTTTGTTGTTACGTAGCAGCTTCCGGAAGAGCCTTATTGGGCTTCAATCCACGCGATGACTTCCGGGGCATCAGGTTTGGTACGCGGGGCTACTACTTTTTCCAACACGCCGGCGGGACTGATCAGGTACTTTTGAAAATTCCACTGCACTTCGCTGTCCTGCACCCCGTTTTTTGCTTTCGACGTCAGCCATTGGTAAACGGGATGTATGTCGTTGCCCTTTACCGATATTTTTTCAAGCATAATGAACGATACTCCGTAATTCTGCGAACAAAATTCCGCAATTTCATCGGCAGTTCCCGGTTCCTGGTTTCCAAAATTGTTGGCCGGAAACCCCACGATGACAAATTTATCGGGCCCGTACTTTTTATAAATAGCCTCCATCTGCTGGTATTGCGGCGTTAACCCGCATTTGCTGGCAGTGTTGACCACCATTACTTTTTTTCCTTTCAACGAGGCAAAATCAAAGTCATCTCCTTCCAATGTCTTTACTTTAAACGAATAAAAGTCGGATTGGGCATTCGCGCCTATTGCAAACAAAACGAAGAATGCCACTGACAACAAAGCTTGTTTCATGGTATTGTTTTTTTATTTTTATCAAACAGTTTTCCTGTTAGAACGGTTCGCGTCAAGATATATTTTAACATGAATCCGGTTCAAGCACAACTTTGTCCGGTTTGACGAAATATAAAGAGAAAAAGATGCCAGATATAAGAAGACTGGCAGACTAGATTAAAAAGATGTATTTTTTGAGGGAAACCAGAATAAAGACAGACTACTTTGCCCGCACGCCATCGCAATCTTTTTATTCCCGACGTTCCTTCCTCATGCGACGCTTTTTAACGTAAATGGCAAACGATGGAATATTTGCCACCAATATGCCCAAAACGGCCAGCAACACCATCAGTTTCAGCGTACCTAAATTGCGCAGGCCGTAAGCCAGCAATACAAACAGAATGTTAATGCCGCCAATGATAAGGGAGATTTGCAAATGCGAAAATCCCAGCGTAAGCATCCGGTGGTGGATATGGTTTTTATCGGCCGTAAAAGGCGATGTCCCTTTCGACAGGCGGAGGAAAAAAACACGTAAGGTATCCATGATGGGCATTACCAAAATGCCTGCCGCCACCGAAGGAGCGGAATTCATGGTGTAATCCAGTAAATAATGGTTGGAAGGTTTGTTGAATTCAATGAATTTAATGGCCACCACCGCCAATAATAAACCGATCAGCAACGAGCCGGTATCGCCCATAAAAATCTTTTGCGTTTTCGAAAACACATTATAATATATGAACGCAAGCAATCCGCCCGACAAAGTGGCACACAAAATGGGCATATGGAACGAATCGTTGATGTAAAACCATACCGAAAAAGCCAACACGGTGATAATGCCCGTAATAGCTGCCAGACCATCCACGCCATCGATTAAATTATAGCCATTTACGATAAATATCACAAACAGCATCGTAAAAATAACGCTGGTCAGGTAATTGGGCTGAATGCCGAAAAAACCCTGAAAATCGGTAATCCGGATGTCGCCCAACCCCACAATGATAAACGCGGCCACCAATTGCCCCATTAGCTTAACCACAGGAGCGGTCACCAAGATATCGTCCTTAATCCCAATGCCGAACATGACCAATAGGGCCGACAGCAAGAAAGGCAATTGGGTAAAATTGAACAAGTCGATGAACAACGAATACGTGAAAGTAAACCCTATAAAAATGGCCAATCCCCCCAAGGTAGGAACCCGCGTTTTGTGCGAAGAGCGCTTATTGGGTTCGTCGAACAGGTTCTTTTGGTGCGCCACCCTCAAAATAGTCGGGATGCAAAAGAACACAATGATAAATGACAGCACAAACGTGAGAGGAATTAGCATTTTGATCAATAAGGGTGACATAAATCGAAGTTATAAGGTAAATTAATTGGGCATTTATACATGAAATACAGGCAATGGTTGCATTTTAGGCCTCACATCTTCGCCATATCGGCCTTAATTGCATCGATGGCCTTTTTGAATGCATAGGATACGTTCCCCGATTGTTCGATGATGGCCTGTCCCAGCACCATCGAAGGATGGGCCGGGTTGGTCTGGGTGGCACAGGTATTGACGAGCTTTATCATTTCATCACGGGCCTGGATAATGGACAGCCAAACATCGCCCGACATATAAATCTGCATGGCCAGGTTATGTTCAAATTCGTTCCGGATGGTTTTAAGCAAATGTGAATGGAACTGCTGCGACGTCATGGACAATTGCTGCTCCCTCACCACTATGGATTGCGGCTGGATGCGTTCCACATAAATGGTCAGGCGTTCGTAAGCTTGTGTCCGCAACGAAACCAGCTGCTTGCGCTGCTCATGGTTGGTAAGTGCCCGGATCTGCATATCGAAGCTTTTCGTGAACCATCTCACCATCGACAGCGCCACCACCGATATGACGAGAATTGGGACCAACAACAGCAAAACCAGTGATATATTTACGTCCATGACAGGTTATTTTAATTTCGATAAGGCATCTTTTATACGTTTCATTGCTTCCGTCAACTTATCGTTCGATGTAGCGTAAGAAAGCCTGATGCATTCAGGTGCGCCGAACGCGGCCCCCGATACCGTGGCCACATGTCCTTCTTCCAATAAATACATGGAGAGTTCCTGGGCATCGTGAACGATTTTTTCGTCGAAAGATTTTCCGAAAAAGTGGGACACATCAGGAAAAAGGTAAAATGCCCCCGTAGGCTTGTTGACCTTTAGTCCCTCGATTTGAGATGCCAACCCATATACTAAATCACGACGTTGCTTAAACACCTCTACCATTTCGGCCGAGGCCTCCAATCCGCCGTCAAGTGCCGCTTTCGCAGCCACTTGCGCCACGGCGCACGTCCCTGACGTGTATTGTCCCTGCAATTTGGTGCAAGCTTTGGCAATCCACAACGGCGCGGCAATATAGCCGATCCGGTAACCGGTCATCGCATAGCCTTTCGACATGCCGTTGACCACGACCGTCCTCTCTTTCATCCCCTTACACGACGCAATGGATGCATGGGGGGCCACGTAATTGATCAACTCGTAAATCTCATCGGAAATTGCAACCACGTCGGGGTGTTTATCAAGCACTTCCGACAATTGCTCCAGCTCTTCGCCCGAGTAAAGGCTTCCCGTCGGATTTGAGGGCGAACTGAACAAGAACACTTTTGTCCTGGGCGTTATAGCTTCTTCAAGTTGCCAAGGGGCGATTTTAAAATCACTTTCAAGCCCGGCTTTAATTATCACCGGCACGCCTCCTGCCAATTTCACCATTTCGATGTAACTCACCCAGTAAGGCGCGGGGATGATTACCTCATCGCCATCGTCCACAATAGAATAAAGTACATTGGCAATGGATTGCTTGGCACCGGTAGACACCACAATCTGGTCGGCTGTGTAATCCAAACCATTGTCTCGTTTAAATTTATCCACGATGGACTGGCGCAACGGCAGCAGGCCTGGAACCGGCGTATAATGCGAATAGTTGTCGTCGACCGCCTTTTTTGCAGCCTCCTTTATATGATCGGGAGTGTTAAAATCGGGTTCGCCAATGCTAAGATTAACAATATCGATGCCTTGGGCCTGCAATTCGCGACTGCGCTGGGCCATTGCCAATGTCTCGGACTGGGCCAGTTGCTTTAACCGCAACGAAAGTTGTTCACTCATTAAAACTTAGTTAAAGGAAGATACTTTAAAAAACATAAAAGGGGTTACATCAACCCTGAATTGCCATGCAAAAGTAGAAAAAACCGTTGTAGGGGCAATAGCCGATGCCGTCAAAACTCAAATGCATGGCGTACGGTAAAGGTATTTGCCTGTTAAGTTCTCCCTGAAAAATGTTTCACCGTCAAAAACCATTTTCCCGTTCACAAACACAAAATCCGCTTTGCCTTGTAACTTTTGGTCATTTACCTGCGGATCGCCCGGATAATTGCAATAAAGGTTCCGGTCAAAATCAGGGTTCCAAATCACAATATCGGCATCGGAACCTTCACGCAATACCCCTTTTCTGGGATATAACCCCATAAGCTTGGCCTGCCGGGTTGAAAAGCACGATACGAAGTCGGTAATGGCCAGGTTCCCGTATGCCACGCAAAGCGAATAGAGCATACTGGCATGGAATTTCAAGCCAAAAAACTTATCGGGGCGGTTAAACACGGGAGAATCCTTTGCATTTCCGATCATCAGCCCCAACGAAGGCCTGGCGGGAACATAATTCTCATCGCCCAACAACTCAACAAACATGGCAGGAGAAATCGTTTTGAGGTCCAGTGTGCCTCCGATCCCTTTTTCGGAAAGGCTGCTTTCTTTAAACTCGTTCTTTCCGCCCAACAGGCATGGACAATCCAGCTCTGCAAATATCTTTCGGTTCTCATCGATGAACTTTTGGACGATCTCCAGCTCATCCACATAACGCAATTTCGATAACAAAACAGGGTAATTTGCATCTTTCAAACGCCAGAGCACGGTCATTAGCCGGTCCAGATGATCGTCTTTTTCGTTGCCGGCTTTTTTATGCGGTATCAAATACCCGCTCCCCAACGGTTCGGGGATGTTGAGCTCGACGATCAATGTTTGCCCCGTTTGCGAAAGGTGATCGTCCAGCAAAACAAACTCCTCGTCGTCCAATTTCTGCAATTGGGTGGTGGTCACACATAGGGAGCTGATCCCGCCGGAAATAAACGGCAATTTGCTCTTTTTCGGATTTAATTTAGTGAGCTTCATGTGCGACAGATGAAACGCAAAATCGGTAAAACGGCTCCCTTTAAGATTGATGGACAACGCAGACAGTGCATGGTCGAACGATTCGGTTTCCGGATATGTTAAGGTTTCGAAGATGCAGGTCGTGCCCCCCGTCAGTTCGGCGAAAAGCATTTTTTGCAAATTATCGGCCTCGGCACAGGTGGTCAAAATCTCATGGGCCGTCGTATCGATCCCGCCGGGCAATACAAACCGTCCCCCCGCATCAATCACGGGGGTTCCGGGCAAAGGACGCCGGACCGATTTGCCAATCTCCAGTATTTTGGAGTTGCCAATCAAAATGTCGGCTTTAAACACTTTGTTACCTTCCACCACTAGTCCGTTTTGTATCAAAAGATAATCCATACATCAATGTTTGCACCTAAATTTAAGGATACAAAGGCTTTCCACCAACAGCACAGGCCGGTTTATTTAATTAACGTTAAAGAAATTGGCAGTCCGCGAAGATGCGGTTACTTTCGCCGTTTCAAAAAACAGTATTGGCATGTGGGTTGTTTTAGCCGCCTTATCGGCGCTTTTTTTAGGTGTTTATGAGATATTTAAGAAAGTATCGGTAAATAAAAATGCCGTTTTACCCGTCCTCCTTATGGGTACGGTCGCAAGTACCATCATTTTCTTGCCTTTTTGGATCATGTCGCGCCAGGGTGTCCTTGCCCCCGATCACATGCTGTTCGTACCGTCCGCCACGCCCCGGGAGCACTTTCTGATTTTTATCAAAACCATTATCGTCCTTATTTCGTGGATATTCACCTATTTCGCACTTAAGCATTTGCCGCTCACCATCGTATCGCCCATCCGTTCCACGGGTCCTGTATGGACGTTGCTGGGCGCCATTGTGGTATTTGCCGAACGCCTCACTCCCATGCAATGGGCAGGCGTGTTGGTGACACTGGCATTTTTCTATATCTTTTCGATGTCGGGACGAAAAGAGAGTGCCGAAACAGGTCAAAGCAAATGGTTGATATACATCATCATCGGCACATTGGCAGGTTCGGTAAGCGGGCTGTACAATAAATTCCTTCTGAAAGAGATCCACAGGCTGTCGGTACAATGCTATTTTTCGTTTTATCAGGTTGCCATCATGTTGCCCGTAGTGGCCATGTTGTGGTGGCCCAAACGCCATGCACATTCGCCCTTTGTATGGAGATGGTCCATTCCGTTGATCGGTGTCGCGCTGGTGGTGGCCGACTTCCTCTATTTCTATGCACTCAGCGATCCCGAATCGCTCATTTCCATCGTATCGGCCCTGAGGCGGGGAAGCGTCGTTGTATCGTTTATTGCAGGTGCCGTGATGTTCCACGAGAAGAACATCCTGAAAAAGAGCTTGGAACTGCTGGGAATTTTGGGAGGCATTGCCTTGTTGATGCTCGGAAGCAAGTGAAAGAGGCTGCTGGAAGAAATTATTAGTAGGGTAAGGTTCTGAGCGGAGAAGAGGCCACCGGCAGATCCATCTACCAGTAGGAACTTCTGCCTCTCTCGCTTTCTGTATTTTTGTACTCCGCCACTCTTCTTTTCAACCTTTTGGCGCGATTATCTGTTTGTTTCCTACACCAGTTAAGCATGAAACAGATTTTCGACCCAATGATGGATAACCTTGACGCCAACGGATTTGCCGTGGTTGATGGCTTTATTGACACCCAATCAGTGAACCAATTGTTGCACAATGCTTCCGTCGCACTGCAACAAGGCGGTTTCAGGGACGCAGGCATCGGCAGGCAAACCGATCACCATACCAACAAATCCATCCGTAGCGATCAGGTGATGTGGATGACGCAACAAACCATCCTCAATTGGTGTCCGCAACTTTCGTCGCACCTTAATGCATTGGTCGATTACCTGAACCAAACCTGCTATGCGGGCATCAACCACAGTGAGTTCCATATGGCGCATTACGGCCCCGGTGCATTTTATAAACGCCATGTGGACCAATTTCGCAAGAACGGGGACAGGCGGTTCACCGTTATTGTGTACCTGAACCTTAACTGGCAACCTCTCGACGGCGGGCAACTGATGGTCTATCCCCCCGACGGTCCTCACGAAGTGGTTCCCAAGGCAGGACGGCTGGTTTTCTTTGAATCGGGAGTACTTGAACATGAAGTGATGCTGTCGAAAAATTCGCGGTGGAGTTTTACCGGATGGCTAAAAAACGTACGCATTCCCCAAATGCCATGTTCGACCAATTATTGACGGATACCTGTATAATCATTCACAGATATTCATTAAACAAACTACCTGAACAAAAACCGGTCAAAGGCCGTGGAATCCGTATTTTGTCCTACACAACTTAAACAAACATTGAACAAACAGCCTTCACGATGGTTGATTTGTCGTAAAACACCCCAGCAATGATCGATCCGACCAGCCAAATAGACCTCGGAAGCCACGAATACCAACGGAGGTACGACATCAACGCCGGCCTGGCCGACGAATTGAAGACCAGACTGGACGAAGCATCGCACGGTGGTGGCCCCAAGGCCATGAAAAAGCATACCGAAAGGGGCAAGCTTCCCGTCCGCACCCGTATCGATTACCTTACAGATCCGCACACACCGTTCCTTGAACTATCGCCGTTAGCCGCCAACGGACAATACGGCAATTCGTTTCCGGGGGCTGGGATCATCACGGGCATCGGGCTTGTGCAAAACCGCTATGTGATGATCGTGGCCAACGATGCCACCGTCAAAGGCGGCACCTACGTGAAAGAGACCATAAAGAAGCATCTCCGTGCGCAGGAAATCGCCATGCAGAACAGCCTGCCGTGCATTTACATGGTAGATAGCGGCGGTGTGTTCCTTCCCGAACAGGCCAGCGTGTTTCCCGACAAAAATGACTTCGGCCGCATCTTCTTTAACCAAGCCCGGTTATCGGCCCAAGGCGTTGCACAGATAGCCTTGGTCATGGGGTCGTGCACGGCCGGAGGCGCCTATATCCCCGCCATGTGCGACGAAACCGTTATCGTACGTAACCAGGGCACCATTTTTTTGGGCGGGCCGCCATTGGTTAAGGCCGCCACCGGCGAAACAGTCTCCGATGAAGAGTTGGGCGGCGGCGATGTACACGCCAGATTATCGGGCGTGGCCGACCATTTGGCAGATAACGACACGCACGCCATCCTAATTTGCCGGCAAATCGTGGACACTCTGCCCTCACGACCACCGGCCAATGTCCTCTCCTTTCAAAGCCCCGTGTTGAACGGCGATAAAATTTACGGGCTCATCCCTCCTGTGGGCGACCTGTTTCCCGACGTACGCCAACTCATCGACACATTGGCAGACGGCACATCGTTCGTGGAATTTAAAAAAGAGTACGGCCCCACGTTGGTGACCGGATTTGCACGAATAGGCGGCAACACCCTGGGAATTTTGGCCAATAACGGCGTATTGTTCGGCGAATCGGCCCAAAAAGGGGCGCATTTTATCCAACTTTGCAACACCCGAAAGATCCCCATGTTATTCCTGCAAAATATTACGGGCTTTATGGTGGGCAAAGAATATGAACACAAAGGCATTGCCAAAGACGGTGCAAAAATGGTGAACGCACTGGCAAACAGCCAGGTGCCTTACCTAACCATCATTATCGGAGGATCGTACGGCGCAGGCAACTATGCCATGGCAGGCAGAGCCTATGACCCGCGCTTTTTGTTTATGTGGCCCAATGCCCGCATATCGGTGATGGGGGCAAAACAGGCCGCCGACGTATTGGTGACGCTGAAAAAAGAGCAACCGGCCTCCGCCTCTCAACCTGTTGCACAGGAAGAATTGGACAAAATAAGACAAGACATTTACCAAAAATATGAACATGAAGGATCGGCCTACTACAGTACCAGCCGTTTGTGGGACGACGGCGTGATCGATCCCGCCCAATCGCGCGCCATTGTTGCGTATTTACTCCCTCTTCTGGTACAAACCATCCATCACCACCCACACACAAACCATTATGGCATATTCAGGATGTAAAACCCAAACACATGTCGGCATTGACATGCAACACGCCGTGGCCACCATCACGCTGGCACGCCCCGATAAAAAGAACGCCATATCGCGCCAAATGCTTACAGGCATCCGCGACTTCCTCAAGGCGTCGTCCAACGATCCGCTCATCAGGGCATTGGTGGTCCGTGGACACGGTGGTTTCTTTTCATCGGGTGCCGATCTTGAATGGATGAAAGAGGGTAAATCCCAGTCCGTCCAACATAACATGGCCGATGCCGGCCTGTTCTTCGACACCTACAATGCGCTAAACAGTTACCCAAAGCCTGTGGTGGCCGTAGTAGAGAAGGGTGCATTCGGCGGCGCCGTCGGCCTGGTTGCCTGTGCCGATGTGGCCATTGCCACCCACGATACCCTGTTTGCGTTGCCCGAAGTCAGGCTGGGACTGATTCCCGCCACCATTGCCCCGTTCGTATCCAACAAATTGGGGCATTCGGCCACACGCAGGTTCATGCTGACGGGCGAAATCTTTTCGGCCAGCGAAGCCCAGCGCCTGGGATTGGTACACGAAGTGGTGGAAAACGGAAAACAAGATGAACATCTTCAGATCCTTGTCAATAAATTGATGCAAAACGGTCCCGAAGCCATGGCCTCGACCAAGTACTTGGTAAACCTATTGGCCGAAAAACAAACCGACAAGTCAGAACTGACCGATTTCGTGACACGGCTCATCGCATCGGCGCGGGCATCGGACGAAGGACAGGAAGGTGTGCAGGCTTTTTTCGACAGGCGCGAAACCAATTGGCAAAACGCATCCAACCCAACCAATGATCAATAAAGTATTCATCCCCAACCGCGGTGAAATTGCGGTACGTATCATCAAAACGGCAAAGAAACTAGGCATTAAAACCGTGGTAGCGCTGTGGTGCGACGACGCGATGACCCTTCCCGCTAAAATGGCCGACGATGTGTACTGGTGGGAACAACCGTTATTGTCGGCCACTTATCTGAACCCGGAACAGATCATTGCTGCCGCCGTCCGTTGCGGGGCCGATGCCGTGCATCCCGGCTATGGCTTTCTTAGCGAAAATTTCCGGTTGGCCGAAGCATGTGCGGCCAGCCAACTGACTTTTATAGGCCCAAAGACTGAACACCTGCGACAGATGGGCGACAAAACATGGGCCCGGCAACTGGCCCTATCGGCCGGTATCCCAGTACTGAAGGGATGGGACGACAACTCTATCTTTGCAGAAACCACTTCCCTTCCCTACCCGTTACTGATTAAAGCAGCCATGGGCGGAGGCGGTAAGGCCATGCATGTAGTCCATTCACCCGGAGAATTGCGCCAAAAACTTACACAAGCCCAAGGCGAAGCCAGACGCTATTTTGGAGACGAACGGGTGTTTGTCGAACGTTATATCGCCCAACCGCGCCACATCGAGGTACAGTTGCTGGCCGACGGCTATGGGCACGTCATCCATTTGGGGGAAAGAGAGTGCAGCATCCAGCGCCGCCACCAGAAAATTGTGGAGGAAACGCCTGCCCCAAACCTCCCTGATCCCATCCGCCGGGCCATTTGTCTTGACGCCGTGCTATTGGCACAATCCATTGGGTACATTAATGCGGGAACCATTGAATTTTTACTGGATGAAGAGAACCATCATTATTTTTTGGAAATGAACACCCGTATCCAGGTGGAACATGCCGTGACGGAAGAAGTGACGGGCATTGACCTTGTGGCCGAACAATTCAGGATAGCCAACGGCGAAGCTCTCTCCATTGGCCAATCGGACGTGCATTTTCGCGGCCACGCCATCGAAACGCGTATCTATGCAGAAGACCCGCAGGAAGGCTTTGCCCCGTCGCCGGGTCCCATTGCTTGCGTGGAATGGCCGCAACAACCTTATGTCCGTATCGATACTGCCGTTGGACAACCATTGACAATACTTCCCGATTTCGATCCCATGCTCGCAAAAGTGATCACATGGGGTTCTGACAGACAGGAAGCGATCGACCGCCATTTGAACGCATTGGATGGGTGTGCCCTTACAGGCATCAACCACAACGTGGGTTACTTATCGGAATTGCTCAACCACCCAAAGTTTCGCCAAGGCACCGTCGATACCCACTTTTGCGACATCCATTCGCATGAATTGTTGTACAGATATAAAAATAAAAACGAACCCGGCAGCGAACACCTGGTGGCATTTGCACTCTGGAAGATGGCCCAAACCAACAGATCCGGCCAACCGGACGGGCACGACGCCTTTTTTCGCCATTTGCAGGCTTTCCGGGTGGATTGCTTTGGGAGAGAATACACCATCGGATATACGACGGAAAATGGCCGGATCGGGTTTACCATCCACGGACAACGCCATTGTCCGATACAAGCCGAACTGAACGGGCACCGGTTAACTTTTGGACTCAACGATATAGTATACCGCTTTTGGCTTTATCCTCACGACAACAAAGTGGATCTTTACGTCAAAGGGATTGTCAGTACGCTGACCGATATGAGCTTGTGTCCCCACTACCATCCGGCAAAGACCGAAACCAATGCGATAAACGGCAATGCATTGTCGGCTCCCATACCCGGCAGGATACTCAAGGTCAACGTGAAACCGGGCGAACAGGTCAAAAAAGGGCACACGTTAGTGGTACTGGAAGCCATGAAAATGGAAAACCATCTCAAAGCTTGGAAAGATGCCACGGTGCAATCGCTTGCAATAGATCAGGGACAAACCGTAAAAGCCAACCAGTTGCTGCTGACGCTGGAAGGGTAATATTTAGTTATATATTCTGATTTTCAGAAATCAACACAACTGGCAGCTGTTTCAGAACAACAAATATTAAGCAATATATATGTCACCATTTTTAAACAACGAACACGATGCATGGCGCGAATACGTCCGCCAATTTGCCGAAGCACAGATCAGGCCTGTAGCGGCGCAACTCGACGAAACGGAGACCTTTTCGGATGAATTGACCCGTAAAATGGGACAAGCAGGCCTTTTTGGCATCGATGTTCCCCGGAAATTGGGGGGCGGAGGCAAAGATACCCTCTCCTACATTATTGCCGTGGAGGAACTGGCACGCATCGATGGTTCGCAGGCAGCCACTATGGCCGCGCATAATAGTTTGGGCATTGCCCCGATCGTTACCTACGGCACCGACGAACAGAAGGAGAAACTACTCCCCATTCTCTGTTCCGGGGAAGCACTCTGGGCCTTTTGCCTGACCGAAGAGAATGCGGGCTGTGATGCACGTGGCGTGGAAACCACCGTGCAACACGACAATGGCCATTGGGTGGTCAACGGCACCAAACGGTATATTACCAACGGCAGCAACAACCTGTTGCAAGGCTATACATTGCTGGCCATTACGGGGCACCACGAAGGCGAAAAGGAATATTCCACCGTGTTGGTCGATAGAAATGCCCCTGGCGTGAACCCCCGGCGCATGCAGGGAAAGATGATGTGGCGTGCCAGTGATACGGCCCAAATCAGTTTCGATCAGGTAAAAATACCCCAATCGGCTTTGCTGGGCGAACGTGGCAAGGGACTCCGCCAAATGTTGAAAACGCTGGACGGAGGCCGTCTGTCCATCGCCGCCATGGGACTGGGATTGGCACAAGGCGCCTTTGAACAGGCCAAAGCTTACGCCGCACAACGCAAACAATTCGGACAAACCATCGACAAGTTCCAGGTAATTGCCTTTAAGCTGGCCGATATGGCCCTGAAAATCGAACTGGCGCGCAACACGCTTTACAAGGCTTGCTGGCTTAAGGACCAAGGCGCACTTTTTGGCAAGGAAGCCGCTATGTCGAAACTCTATTGCAGCCAAATAGCCAAAGAAGTATCCGACGAAGCCATACAAATCGCAGGCGGAGCAGGCTTATTCAAGCATAATGAACTGGAACGCTTTTACCGGGACCAACGCATTTTGCAAATCGGCGAAGGCACGTCGGAAATATTACAGATGGTAATTGCAAGACACATCGGGGCAGGAAACTGAGATAGTTGTTAACGATTGGCTTTTAGTCATCAAACCATCAGGAAATAGGTTTCATTGCCCTGTGCGTTGAAACTGTCCCAAGCATCAAGGAACTCATACACTAATTCTCTAATTTAGCCGGGTCGAAATCTTCATGAAAATACAACTGTCCTCATAAAATCGAACACCTCTGGAGCTTAAAATTTATGTCCGACCGAAAAAAAGACCATATAAACCTTGCGTTTCAATCACGCATTGAAAAAGGGAAAGCCGACAACCGCTTCGATTATGAACCCATGTTGTCGGCACATCCCCGGCAACTGCCGCAACCGTTTTCCTTTGCGGGAAAAACCATGCGGTTGCCCGTGTGGGTATCAAGCATGACGGGCGGCACAGCACTGGCCGGAAACATTAACCGCAACCTGGCGCAAGCTTGCCGTGAATTCGGTATGGGGATGGGACTTGGGTCGTGCCGTGTGCTGCTCGACGATGCCTCACATTTGGCCGATTTCGACGTACGCCGCATACTTGGCGATGAGCAACCGTTGTACGCCAACCTTGGTATCTGCCAGCTAGAGAAATTACTGACGGGACATCAGCTCCACCGCATCGACCAAATGGTGGAGATGCTCAGGGCCGACGGCCTCATCATCCATGTAAACCCATTGCAAGAGGCTTTCCAGCCCGAAGGCGACAGGTTGTTGCACTCCCCCATCGAACTGATCGAATGGTTTTTGAAAGAGACCAAATTACGGATCATCGTCAAAGAGGTAGGGCAAGGCATGGGGCCGCAAAGCCTGGCAAAGCTCATGGCATTGCCCATCGAAGCCATTGAATTCGGCGCATTGGGCGGCACCAACTTTTCGCTACTGGAGATGTTGCGGCACGACGAAACGGTTGCGTCGGCCATGGAACCATTTGCCCACATCGGCCACACTGCCGATGAAATGTTATGCACCATAAATGCCCTTGTGGCCGAAAACAGTGCCGTGAGGTGTAAACAGTTGATCATATCGGGGGGCATCACTTCGGTGTTGCACGGCCATCATCTGGTAAAATTATCTCAGACGCCCGCCGTGTTCGGCATGGGCGCTATGTTCCTGAAACATGCCACTTCCGGATACGATACCCTCCGCCAGTACGTGGAACAATTGCAATACGGCTGGATGCTGGCAGAAGCGTTTTTGAAGAGGAGATGAAGAAACTCCGCGGTTCGTGTCTAATTCTCTGCACTAACCGTTTCTTACTTCTGCCTCTTTTGTTCTAAAAAGAATACAATGATAAAAGGTTTTTCAAAACTCCACAGGAACCAAAAAATTGCACAACTATCGCAACAGCTGGGCCTGGACGACGGATTCGGACAAACGCTCGACCGTTACTTGCATGCACACGACCAACAACTTTTTGACGATATTTCGGAGAATACACTCTCTAATTACGTTTTGCCGTTTGGGGTGGCCCCTAATTTCCTGGTGGACGGGACGTTGTTCCATGTGCCAATGGTCATTGAAGAGAGTTCTGTGGTGGCCGCCGCCGCAAAAGGAGCCGGCTTTTGGGCCACACGTGGCGGGTTCCGTACCTCCGTGCCGCAAATGATCAAAACAGGGCAAATCCATTTCGAATGGCGTGGCAGGCATGAATTGCTGCAAAGCCACCTTCCAATAATCGAAAGCCAATTACGCAAAGCAGCCAAACCGATTGCCCAAAACATGGAAAAACGTGGCGGCGGCATCCTTGGTTTTAAACTGAGCTCCACGGGCAATAGCGACCGTCATTTGTGGCAACTGCTGGTGGAGTTCGACACACAAGATTCCATGGGAGCCAACTTCATCAACAGTTGTCTGGAAGCGATGCGCCCCCCGTTAGAGACGCTGCTGAACATGTCGCCGCTGGCCAACGAAAGCCACAAGGCCCAGGTCATCATGTGCATCCTGTCGAACTATACGCCCAAATGCACGGCAACATGCACGGTCCGTTGCCGTATCGACGAACTTGCACCGTTGAGCGGCATTTATTCGCCACAGGAATTTGCACAACGGTTCGAAAAAGCAGTGTATATCGCCACAAACGACCCCTATAGGGCCGCCACGCACAACAAAGGTATCTTCAATGGCATTGATGCAGTGGCATTGGCCACGGGCAACGATTTTAGGGCCATCGAGGCCAACGGACACGTACACGCATCGGCCCCGGGCCGATACCGTTCGCTCACCCGCATCGAACTAACCGACGATGCGTTTGCTTATACGCTGGAAATCCCGCTGGCTATAGGAACCGTGGGTGGGTTGACCGCCCTTCACCCTTTAGCCAAAACAGCCATGCAGCTGCTGGGGCATCCCGATGCACGGACATTGATGTCGATCATGGCCGCGGCAGGGCTGAGCAACAACTTTATGGCCGTGACGTCGTTGGTAACGCACGGCATCCAAAAGGGACATATGAAAATGCACATTACCAACATCCTTCGCTCGCTGAATGCCACACCTGTGCAAGTAGAAAGCGCCAAAGAGTACTTCACCGGCAAAACAGTGAGCTATTCGTCGGTAAAAGAATTTCTGGAATCCCGCAAGCCATGATGCAGCCCCTCTCCTTTTATGCCAACGGAAAACTGCTCATTTCGGGCGAATATCTTGTCCTGCACGGAGCAAAAGCATTGGCCGTCCCGCTTAAACAAGGGCAATGCATGGAAGTGGCGCAAGGGGAAGCCGGCTGCTTTACCTGGACAAGCCTGTATCTGGGGCACGAATGGTTCTCCGCAAAATTTGGCCCCAGACTGGATGTATTGACGACTTCCACCCCCAAACGCGCTGGCATCATCGCCCAAATATTACACACCGCACTGGCAATGGCAAACCATCAGCCCGAAAAGCTGTTAGGGGTCCATGTCATCCACACTCTCGGGTTCGCCCCATCGTGGGGATGGGGAAGCAGCAGCACGCTTATCGCCAATTTATCACAATGGCTGAACATCGATGCCTTTGAACTGTCGCGCCGCACGCTGGGCGGCTCCGGCTATGACGTGGCCTGTGCCCGGGCAACGGGCCCCTTGTTTTACCGTCTGGATAATGAGAAACCAATGATCGAACCCACTTCGTTCCATCCTCCGTTTGCCGACCATCTTTGCTTTGTATTTCTGGGGCAGAAGCAGGATAGCCGTCACGCCGTGGCACATTTCGACAGAAAAGGCAGCCCAGCCCAAACGATCATCGACCATGTGTCGCAACTAAGTTTACAAATGGGCCAATGCCAACAGTTGCAAGAGTTCATGGAGCTGATGGAAAAACACGAGGCCGTCGTGTCGGCACAAATCGGGATCACCCCTGTCAAAGATCGTTTTTTCGGCGACTTTAACGGTGCCGTAAAGAGCCTTGGGGCATGGGGCGGCGACTTTGTAATGGCCGCTTCGGAACTTGCCCCCGAAGAAACTTTACGCTATTTTTCAACCAAAGGCTACCCTACTTTGTTTAGGTTCCACCAAATAGTTCTGAACAACGCATGACAACTGCACCGCAAGGTCACGTGACATGGCAAAGCCCCTCTAACATTGCCATTGTCAAATATTGGGGCAAAAAAGCTCAACAAATACCGATGAACCCTTCGCTGAGCATGACGCTAAGCCGATCGGTCACACATACGTCCGTTACTTACCGCCCCAAACAGGCCGGAGAAACGCTCTATTCCTTTTCGTTCCATCAAAAAGCCAAAGAGTCGTTCTCGCCCAAGCTTGAGTCGTTTTTTGGCCATGTATTGGACAAATATCCACAATTAGGCCACTATCATTTTGAGGTACAGTCGTCCAATAGTTTTCCACATTCGGCAGGCATTGCCTCTTCGGCAAGTGCCATGAGCGCGTTGGCTTTGTGCATCGAAGAGATTGCACTCGCGCTAGCCGGAACACGATCGACTTTTTCTCCTATCGGAGCTTCGGAACTGTCGCGCCTGGGATCGGGCAGTGCAGTACGTTCGTTGCACCCGCAATGGGCCGTATGGGGCAAAACCGATGCATTGCCCGGCTCGGACGACCATTTTGCTTCCCCCTTGGTAAAAGTCGACAATGTGTTCACCGACTTTTGCGACACGATATTGATCGTCGATTCATCGCAAAAGGATGTGAGCAGTACGGCAGGGCACAGGTTGATGGATAATCATCCGTACAAAGAAGGGCGGCTTCAGCAAGCACACCGCCACATACGGTTGGCCATCGACGCCATCGGCACAGGCAATCTGCCGCTTTTTATCGAAGTGTGCGAAGAAGAGGCGCTAAGTCTGCACGCGTTAATGATGAGCTCACACCCCGGCTATCTGCTCATGAAACCTGCGACATTACAAATTATGGACAAAGTACGTCGCTTCCGCGACCGTACGGGCATTGCCGTGGCCTTTACCCTGGATGCAGGCCCCAACGTGCATTTGCTTTATCCGCGTGCACAGCGTCACGATGTACTCGAATGGATCCACGCAGAACTTTTGCCGTTGTGCGAAAACAACCGCTGGATTGACGACCACATGGGTCACGGACCAACTAAAACAAGATAAGGATAAATAAGAAATGAACCGGCAGCCTTGCAGCCGACAAGCTTAAAAACAATACATATCAATGGCTATTTCGCACAACGACCTATTTTACGCCAAAGTGATGCTTTTCGGCGAGTATTCTATCATTACGGGATCAATGGGATTAACCATCCCCTTTTCACATTTCAATGGCCAATTATCGTTTGTCAACCAAAACAGTTACACCGATCTGGATTTTGCAGAAACATCTAATACGCATTTACAGGACTATGTGACCTATTTGGAAGAACAAGTCAAAACGGCCCCGTTGCCCATTGACCTAAATGCGTTGAAGCGTGACGTACAGAACGGGATATTTTTTGAATCGACCATCCCCGAGAGCTACGGGCTAGGCAGTAGTGGCGCTTTGGTGGCAGCCATATACAACCGTTACGCCATAAACAAAACACCTCCCGACCCCTTTATGGAAAATACCAGATTGTTAGCTCTCAAACGCGACCTTTCAAGCCTGGAGAGTTATTTTCACGGCACAAGTTCGGGTATCGACCCGCTGATATGCTATTTGAACCACCCTCTTTGTATCCAAAACGAGCAATCCATCGTCCCGGTACAGTTACCGTTATGGAAAATCGATACCAAAGACGCTATCTTCCTACTCAACACAGGTACACCTGGCAAAACGGCCCCGTTGGTGCAGCAGTTTATGCGGAAGATGGAAGATGGCAAATTTGCCAACATGTTCCGCCACGAATATACACCATTGGTAAACAAGTGCATCTCCGCATTGGTAAATGGGCAGGTAACCGACTTTTTCGCGTTGCTAAAACAACTTTCCCAGTGGCAAGGTATTCACTTTGAACCGATGATCCCCAAAAATGTGCAAACTTCCTGGATAGAAGGACTTGAAACCGATTTGTTTACCCTGAAATTGTGTGGATCGGGCGGCGGCGGTTACGTGTTGGGCTTCACCAAAAACTACGAAAACACGAGGCTCTATTTCAAAACGTTACAAAAAGATGTAATCCCTGTATATCAGGTAGCTACACACAACACGCCCGAACCATTGGTTTGACAAGGGATGTGGCTAAAAAAATCTTACTCTTTTTGCAAAAAATACTCCCCGCATGTTTTGCGATTTCAAAATTTCCTCTACTTTTGTGCCCGTTGTCAAACGCGACACATCAGTCACTACGACGACTGGAGAGATGGCAGAGTGGTCGATTGCGGCGGTCTTGAAAACCGTTGAACTGCGAGGTTCCGGGGGTTCGAATCCCTCTCTCTCCGCAAAGAGCCTAAGGCAAAAGGCGATAAAAACAACAAGCCCCACAAGTTCAGTGAATTTGTGGGGCTTGTTGTTTTTATCCTTGTCGGGTGGAAAGGTCAGGAAAATACCAAAACCAGACAAATCCCGTATCCTCCAGTTTGTCCAAAAGTAGAAGTCTGTTGTTATGAATTGGACGTGTGCATAAAATAATTAACAACAATTCTACATATCAAAAATCGAATCTATGCTCAATATAGGCAACTACATCATACTTTGGTGTTGATGGAGCTTAGGGAATGGGGCTAGCCACTATTATGCCTTTAAGGATATACTAGATCATGACTCCCTTCTGGCAGCGTAGACCGTTTTTTCTTCAACACCCTCATTGTAAGCAATTATTGGAAGTTTTCAAGGCTATAAAAGTGTTAAAACAATAAGTATTAATGGGTTGTTCTCTACCGAAAGTAATTATTTTAATCTCTCATCAATCTCAATTAACAAAACATCGAGTCTTTTCATTTCAAATCTGATGCCGAATTAAGTGGATGCCAAATCTAAAGAAATGAATGGGACAATGTGTCTTTTTTGCCTTAAAGAACACCATATTAAACTAATCGATTCTTGCAATAACCGACAACGATGCTCCTTGCATGTTTTTATGCCAAAAAGATTGGACCAGCTAAGAAAATTGAAAAAGCAAATAGCTACTTTTGGCTTAAAGGTTAAAAAGTCAATTCTTGTAATTTGCCAGATTCAAATGCAGGGTTGTGTTATGTGACGAAATCATGAAAATAAGAGATCTCAGGAAGATATACCATCATCCACTGAATAGGAAAAGAAGGATCAGGAGCATCCTTAATTATTTTAAGCTAGGGTTTTGCATGAGAATAAACAAAAACAAGATATTTGTTCATTCTTATGTGCACGGCACAAAATTGCTTGTTGGAAAAAAGTTCACGAGTTCCATGCTTCAATACTTTAATGGGTTGAATGATTTTGAAGAGATGGGATTGTTGCTACATTTCTTAGGAAAGGACGACATGTTTGTGGATGTTGGGGCAAATGTGGGTGTTTATTCCATCCTTGCATCAGGAGTTGCAGGGGCCCGAAGTATTGCCATTGAACCATCGGACGAAACCGCAAAAATATTGAAACGGAATATCGCGATCAATAATTTGGATGGCGCTGTTACACATGTCCAATGTGTGGTGGGAGATCACAGAGGGAACATTTCATTTACCAAGGGGCTGGAAGCGACAAACCGGGTAACAAGGGAAGAAGATGAAACACGAAACTCCGAATTGCTGGAAGAAGATACATTGGACAATCTTTTAAAAAGCAGTACGCCCAGCCTTATCAAAATAGATGTGGAGGGATACGAGTTAAATGTGCTTAAAGGGGCCCGAAATACCCTTCAAAAACCTGGACTAAAAATATTGCTCATTGAAACAAACGGTTTGGCTACCAAATATCGGCTAAACGAAAGCGATATATTTGCGATACTTTCCGAACATGGATTTAGTCCATGCCGTTACTCCCCGTTCAGCAGGGAACTACTTCCTTACAACAAAGAGGAAGGTAAGCAAAACAATACCATATTTGTTAGGGACCTTGCATACGTAAGATCTAAGGTGAAGGAGGCAGAAGCGTTATACGTGAATGGCCTTTCGTTTTGAATTAGGGTATAAATGTGTTTGATGCTTGGCAGGACTTTGGGAAAAATGGCGGACCATCGGCCATAAAATATCGCCGGGACAAAGAAACCTTGTGCAATTCATTGCCGTGATCCTAGAAACAGGGCTCTAACAGTCATTCATTAACCATGCTTAAAAAAAGCCGTCCATCGTTCCAATCAGGGAACGGTGGACGGCTTTGCATGCCATATTAAGGCAATTACTTTTTCACCGCCTCGATAGTAAATGCGTAACTGTAAGGTTTGGCTTCGAAACGGTATTGTTGGTGCGGTTTGGCCCCCCAGCTGTTGTCACCCCCCACGCCACGTTGGAACATATCGATGCTGAAATAAACCCTGTGTTCCTGCATTATATCGGTAGGGTGCTGTTGCTTTTTGGTAAAGCCGGGATCGAAAGCTGCATCGCTGAAATGGAGTGTTTTCATGCTTAAAGGCTGGAGCCCGGTTACTTTCAGTCCCAAGCCATGTGCGTTGGTCAGTGCTGCCCAACGCACATCCGTCTTATAACCGTTTTCCTGCGGACGGCCGTAGGGCACGTATTGCTCGGTTACCGTGGAGTTGTAAATGCCGACAAACGAAGCCGTACGGCGGTCAACGTAGTTTTCCCAAGGGCCGCGACCATAAAAGCTCAATTGGTCGTACACGGCTTTGACGGGAATGGTTATTCCGAACCTGGGAATTTCGGGAAGCGGGCTGGATCCCGGCTCAAAAGATGCTTTGACACGGAGCTTCCCATTTCCGTTAAGGCAGTAACTAACCGTAAGTTTTGATGCCACGTCACGCAGATCGATAATGTAAACCACTTCAGTAATGCCGGTCTCGGGGTTGTCGATAACTTTTACATTATCAACCTTGGTGTTTTTCCCGGCAGCACGCCAAATATTCAGTGCAATCTGGTCATTACTGCCAAAATCGTTGTCAATGGGCGCACGCCAGAAATTTGCCTCCGCAGCGCCGTCCAACAGGTTCTCGCCATCTACTTCAAATGCACTGATCATGCCGCTGTGGTTGTCTATGCGGACTTTTATGTTGCCTGAGGACAATTCGTTTTGACGATCGCTTTGGTTTATCGTGGCGCTGCTGACGGCTTTGAACGGACTGGCTTCGAAGAACCTGTCGGCGTTAAGGGCAAACTGTTCACGCGCCACTTCAAAACCCAGGGGAATAAATGGTCTTGCTGTTTTTGTTTTGGCGTACACATTCAAAAAGTATTCATCGGACCCCTTGGTATCGACGGAGGGCAGTGTCAGTTTCACGTCTCCTGTGGTAAGCGGCGCCAATGCACAGTCGAAAGTGCCTTTGGCGGCCGATTCACCGTTTCTGAACAGTTCCCAGGAAAAGGCATAGTCTTTCAGTGAAGTAAACATAAACTCATTGGTGACAGTAATAATGCCTTTCGACAGATCTTTGGCCGCAAACAATATATCCTGATAGACCTTTTTTATTTCGGCCATTGCCGGGTGGGGCGTCCGGTCGGGGAAGACCAATCCGTCAAGACAAAAATTCTCGTCGTTTGTGTACGTGTGCCCGCCTAAGTCACCGCCATAAGCCCAATACTGCCGTCCCACTTCGTCGTGCGCCATCAATCCGTGGTCTAGCCATTCCCATATAAATCCGCCCTGCATGTGCGGGCTTTTGCGGATAATGTCCCAATAATCCTGAAAGTTGCCATTGCTGTTGCCCATGGCATGCGAGTATTCACACATGATATAGGGACGGCCGGGATTGGTGCGGCCGGCGTATTCCTGCATATTTTTGATGCTGGGGTACATGTGGCACACAATATCGGTCGGGTCTTTTTGGTAGGCTTGCTCAAACTGTACAGGCCTGGTATTGTCGCGTTCTTTCATCCATTTGTAGGCATCGGTGAACACATAACCGTTGCCACATTCGTTGCCCATGCTCCAAATAATGACCGAAGGGTGGTTTTTGTCCCTTTCAAGCAACCTGGCGATGCGGTCCATATGGGCGGCGTGCCATTCGGGTTTGTAGCCCAATGAATATCTTGGGTCGTAGGTCATGCCGTGGCTTTCGATGTTGGCCTCATCCACCAGGTACAATCCATATTCATCACACAGTTTAATCCACAAGGTGCTGTGGGGGTAATGACTGGTGCGCACTGCGTTGATGTTGTGCTGTTTCATTACTTCAATGTCCTTGAGCATGGTTTCTTTGTCCACCCAATGCCCGGTACGGTCGTGGTGCTCGTGCAAATTGACACCTTTTACGGTAATTACTTTGCCGTTGACCAACAGCTGGCTGTTTTTGATCTCCACGGTACGAAAACCAACCTTGCACGATGAGGTTTCGTTGCCTACGGTGATCAGCAAGGTGTACAGATTGGGGTATTCGGCGCTCCATTGCAACGGGGCTTTAACGGTCGACGCAAATGAAATTACGTCATGGTCGTTGGCGGAAATATCAGTATTGGCCTTTTGTGTCAAAACAGACTTTCCGGCTGCGTCGATCAGTTCAATGGACACTTGGGGTTTTGCGTGCTGGCTGGTGTGGTTTTGGACATCCACTTCCACTGTCAGTTTGCCGTTTTTATATGTCGCATCCAATCCTGCTTTGGCAAAAAAATCGTTGAGCTTTACTTGCGGGGCGCTATAAACGGCTACGCTACGGTCAATGCCAGAAAGGCGCCAAAAATCCTGATCCTCAAGGTATGACCCGTCACTCCAACGATACACTTCCACGGCCAGGAGATTATTGCCGGTTTTGACATATGGAGTGATATCGAACTCGGCAGGACTTTTGGTCACTTCGCTGTAACCTACTTTTTGTCCGTTTACCCACACGTACATGGCCGAGGTACCTGCCTCGAAATGAAGGTAAACCTGGCGTCCGCTCCATGTTTGGGGAATGGTAAAATAGCGACGGTATGACCCCACCGGGTTGTCATTATGGGCAATGAAGGGCGGATTCCTTGGGTAAGGGTAAATGCTGTTGGTGTAAATGGGAATGCCGTAACCTTGTAATTCCCAGTTCGAAGGGACAGAGATCTCTTTCCAGCTGGAATCGTCAAAATTTTCTTTGTAAAAATTGGTGTTACGATCGGCAGGTTTTGGCACCCATTGGAATTTCCACTGTCCATTGAGCGATTGGTAGTAGGGAGACTTGCCATAGTCATCGGCAATAGCGGCATTACGACTGTCGTAGTACATAAAGGTGGCCCTTGCGGGCTCCTTATTGATGCCGAATATTTCGGGATTCTCCCAATCGGGCGCGGTTTGTGCCCAAGCTCCCAGGGATGTGCCAAGGAGCAATGCGATAAATAGTTTTTTTGTCATTTGAGAAGGTTTTAAGAGCCCCTCCAACCTCCTCTAAAGGAGGTTTTGAAAAGCTGACAGGGCATTAATGGTTTATAATGTAAATTGATTTTATCTGTAAGTCCCTTCTTTGGAGGGGACGGGAAGATCTCAATATTTAACCACTTCAAGCATCCATGGTTCTGGCAGGGTACCCTGGGGCTTTTGGTCGCGGTTGGGTGGGAGGGCCTCCCAGCGTAACAAATATTTTTGGCCTTTGGGGGCCGTTCCCTTGCCGAATACTTTGTGCACCAACATACCTTTAAAATTTGAGCGTACGACATCAAGTTCTTTAGGATAATCGGTTGTGACTGGTCCCGAGGAAATGGGTTCAAAGCTGGTTTCGTTAACGGTTATTTGTCCATCGCCCCATTGGTAATGATGGTATCCGAACACGAGCTGGCCCGTTTGTACGGCAGGCTTCGGGGAATCGATCAATAATTCGTTCACAATGGTGCCCCATCCTTTAAAATCCCAGCGGTAGTTCCAGTTGGTGACCTGCTTGCTCTCCCATTGGCCGTTCCCGAAACGAGCCAAGAAAAGCTGTGTGTTTCCGTTAGCGTCGTATTTATGGTAACCAATCAGCAACTGACCCTTTGAGTCGAACCCTATTTTGATGCCAATGTTGATCAAGCCACCCTTCACGGCCGTGGTATCCACGTAGGTCTCTTTATTGGCAAGGGTAATGGGCAAGGGCAACTTCTCGCCGCGTACGCTCTCCCAGTTCAGCAAATCCTTGCTGCGGGCGTGCGACAAGGTGTGGTTGGTGGAGCAGTCGGGTGAATCGCGCCAGACCCAGATGAGGTGATAGTACCCGTCAGGTCCCAGGATAGGGCCTTGCATGTAGGCGTTACGTTTACCCAGGCCATCGGTCAATGGTTTGTCGAGCAGACGTTCCCATTGGTGTGTCTCATAATTCCATATGTTGTACACTTCGTATCCCGAACCGCTACGCCCATAGCGGCAATGGAACACCAGATCTCCATCCGGGCTGTGCATAAATTCAGGATAGGTCGTGACATCCTCTTCCGACCCTGTCATCTTGTGTATGGCCTGCATCGAGGTTACGTCATACGGGCGGGTGCTGCGGAAATAAACCAATGGACTGGAGTGCATGTTGCCAACCAAATGAATAATACCCTCTTTGTCAACTTCCATCGACAAGTAATTGTGGCTGTCCCAGGGCACTTTGGAATTTAAGGGCTGGAATCTCCATTTTTTACCGGTCAGTTTACGCTGGGCAATGGTCATTTGGTGGGCAGAGTCAAAATAAGCCACATATTGCTGCTTGCCCACGGTGGTAAGTGCAAAATTGACGGGAAACGATGCCGGTACCAAAGCTACGGGAATGGGTTTATAGCTTTTTGTGTCGTTTTTCTTCTGCGATTTTGTGGCTGGCATGTCGCACCACGCCGCAAGGATGATTATAAGAAGTGTCGGAACGGATGATTTCATTGTAATTGAATTTTTGGGACGTGAAACACGATTTTTGTCGGTTATCGGTAAAGATAAGAATTTTAGGAACTGGTGGGTGGTGGTGGGATTGATTTGTTTTGCCCATCACACAATCGAACATTATGAACGCAATAAAAATATGGGCGCTACCTAAAACGGGTAACGCCCATTGCAACATGTAATGTTTAGTTAGAGAACGGTCTTATTCCCATCCGGGGTTTTGTTCGAGGACGGCTCCTGAGTTGGCGTCGATTACCTTACGTGGTATGGGCCACAGGTTGAACACCTTTGTGGGGGCGGTACCCGAGAACGACGTGGCCGTGTTGGCGCGGTTACGGGTATCAAGATAATAGGCATATGTATTAATGCGGTCGTAGGCAACGGTACCACCCATCCTTAATAAGGTGTGCCAACGCAGTTCTTCCATGTAAAGTTCGCGGGCACGTTCATCAAGAATAAAGTTCAACGTGATGTCTGATGCCGATGCCTGGTAGGTACAATTTGCTCGGGTACGCAACACATTGATGTCAGAAGCTGCCAAACCAGAATTTCCGTTTCGGAAATAAGCTTCCGCCCTTATCAAATAGGTCTCGGCCAGACGACAGGCATACTTATCGCGGAAAATGTAGCTTCCGTCCCAGCCAACACCGCTCTTTTCTTCGAATTGGTCGGTAGTGAGCTTAAACCAAACGGGATAGTAACAGTCGGTTGACGATGACAAGGCCAACATGTCATCGGTAATAGTTTGCCCGTAGAATTCGCTATCTGTAACGTTGCACACAAAGTTGCGTACGATGTTGTTGGTTGAGTTACGCATGTCGCTGCCAAGGGAGCCAGACCAAATGTCGTTGATCATGTAATAAGTTGGACGGTAAAAATTTACGGCACGTCCCGCAAACTCTATCGAACCGGTCCAGCTGGTCCAAGCGGTTGATACGTTGTTGTTACGGGCTTTAAGGTCGGCACGTATCATCACGTTGCGGAGCACAGGCATTGCAGCACGTGGGTATTCGAGGAAGGCCCTTGTGTCGTAGCCGTTTTTCACGGCGTTCACGTCGTTCTGAAGGGTCCAAAGTGCTTCGGTGTTGCCTTCGGCATAATCCAGGTTTCCTTTTTGGAACAAATCCCAAAACACATCTTTGCCGACCTCGGTTTCGCGTGTGCCAAACCTATCGGTCATCAATGCGTGCAGGCTGATGGCAGAGGTGGCGTTGTCGATCGACTTTTGGAACGAGGCCGTGGCGCTAATACCGTTGTTAGCCTCCTCGGTACCCAAGGCCAAATAGGCTTCGGCCAAATAATGGTAAGCGGCGCCTTTGGCCACCCGACCTGCTTCAGCCGGGTAGTTGGGCAACACACTCACGGCCGATTCCAGCTTGGCGATGGCAAACTTGTAGGTTTCCTCGCGCGTTGATCGTTCAAAATCGTATTTGGGCGTCGTGTACAGCTGGTCGACCAATGGCACGCCGCCGTAAAGCTCAGCTAGTCCCAAATAGGCCCATCCCAAAAAGAAATTTGCCTGGGCGATAATGGCTTGACGTTCGGTTTCGCTTTCCCATTTCAGGGTCGAAAGATTGGCGCCGGCTAATGTCAGGTTAGCGCATTCGATAATTTGATAGTAGGCTTTGTACACATCGTAAACGCCGCTACGGTCGGCCGACCATGTTGAATAGTCGGAATAAGCACCTCCGCGCCAGCCCGGGGTGTCGGTACAGTCAGTGCCTGCGCCCAGAAAGTAGTAGTTGAACTGGTAAAGCTCACGCACATTGCGGTAAACGGTTGTGAGAGAAGCATCGACCTGACTGGTGGTATTGAACGAGTTTTCAATGGTGTAAAAGGTTTCGGGATCTTCCGTTAAAAAGTCCTCGTCGTTGCAACTGATGGTAAAAGGCAGAGTGGTAGCCAAGACCAACCCCCATATTAATAATTTATTTTTCATTGTTCTGGATGTTAAATGGTTAGAAAGTTAAGTTTACGCCCACACTATAGCTGGCGGCCAATGGATACCCGTAGGTATAAATGGCATAGTTACCAAGTGTTTGGGAAATTTCGGGGTCGCCGCCTTCCCAATTTGTAATGGTAAGCACGTTCTTGGCTGCCAGATAAACTTTCAACTTTTTAATGGATGCGGCTTCCAGCCACGGTTGTTTAAACGTGTATGACAGCGACAAATCTTGTAACCTTACAAAACCGCGGCTTTGAAGCGGATTGAACTTACCGTCGTTCGAGAAGTTTGGTGCCGGGTATTTGTTGCTCCTGTTTTCGGCGGTCCACCAACCGTGGTTAAAGTTGTTGTCGGTGTACACGTCGGTCATGGTGCCGTAAGCGTAGTAGTTTGACGCTTTATAATAGTTGTTGCCTCCAAAAATGCCCGAGAACATGAAATAAAGATCGAAGTTCTTGTAGCTAATGGTGTTGGCAAAGCTCATGCGGAAGTTCTCCTTGTTGTATCCCAGTATCGTACGGTCATCGGCGGTGATGGTACCGTCGTCGTCCATGTCGGCATATTTGGGGTTACCGGCTTTCGATCCGTTTTTGGTGATGTACTCGGTGTCGTCTTCCTGCACAATACCTATAAACTTGTAGCCATAAATGGCTCCCAAACTTTTATCGATAAAATAACCGCTCGAAAGGTCATCGTCTTCTTTGCCGTCGTTGTTGGCATCCACACCGTACAGTTTTTTCAGGATATTGCGGTTTTGCCAAAACGTAAGCAATGTGTTCCACTCAAAGCCCTTGGTTTTTACCGGCGTTGCCTTCAAGCTTATCTCGACACCGTGGTTGTTTACTTGTCCCATGGTGGCCAAAATCGATTCGAAACCGGTCATGATGGGGATGGTCCGCGAGAAGATTTGGTCGGAAGTTTTCGATAGGTAACCGTCGGCTTCGATCGTCAAACGGTCATTCAATAAACCAAGCACAAACCCTGCATTAAAGGCAGTGGTGGTTTCCCAAGCCAATTGGGTATTGCCTAACGTACTGATATTTTGGCCATAAGAGATTGTTCCTGTATTACCGAATTCATAGCCCAATGCGCCGGTTTGGCCTAACGTCATGGTCGATAATGTTTTGTAAGGATCCAGACTTTGGTTACCGTTCTTTCCCCACGAAGCTTTAAGCTTCAAATAGCTTATTTGTGGGTTATCCTTCAAAAAGCTTTCGTTCGAAGCAGTCCAAGCCATGCCCACAGATGGGAATGTGCCCCATTTTTTGTCGGCACCGAACACTGACGAACCATCGTGGCGGACAGAGGCGGTAAAGTGGTACGTATCGTTGTAGCTATAATTTACACGGCCAAGGTAACCGATGTTGGTATGGAGCGTGGCAGCGATGTTATCGATTTTTTGAGTGGCGGCAAAGGCCAGCCCGTCGGTGCCCAGGTTGGTGTTGCCCAAGGCGGCAAAGTTACTACCCGAAAATTGGTTTTTCTTGTAATGGTAAGAGTCGCGGGTGTAAACGGCCGTCGCGTCGATATAGTGTTTTCCCAACTGCTTTTGGAAACTTAAAATGTTGTCCCATACCCAGGCGTTGTTGATGGTGCGTGCCACGTAACCGTTGGCGTTCGACAAAAGATCCGCTATTGAAGCTGCCGAATACCGGTCTTCGGTGTCGCCTTGCTTAATGTAGTAGGTCTCCTTGGTAAAGTAGTCGCGGTTCACATATTCGCCCGAACGCATGTAGTTCATCTTAAAGCTTAAACCGTGAACCCATGGGCAACTGATCTGGTAGTACCCGTTAAAGCGGTAAGTGTTGTAGGTGTCTTTGTCTTCAATGGTATTATCGTCAATGCCCCACAACGGGTTTGTCATGTAAATACCTTGGGTAAGCGGGTATTTTTCCAATTCTCCGGTTGGGCGGTAAACACGTCCGTATGGACTTAACCGAATGGCTTGATAAATGTTGTAGTTGGTTGGGCCCGAGTAGTCGCTGAAGGTGTAGTTACCGTCCATCCCCAGTTTTAGCCATTTGTTGATGTCGAACGAAAAACGGCTGGTCAATGCGTAACGTTTGTAGTCGTCGCCCACCAACACGCCTTCTTGGTTGGTGTGCGAGCTGGCCAAATAGTAGTTCATGCCCTCGGTGGCGCCCGATACCGATACCGAATAGTTTTGCATTACCCCTGTGCGCGACACCAAATCCATCCAGTTTGTGGTTTTGCCTGCGGCATAGTTCTCTTTTTCGAACAACGACATCCAGGTGGTTGGGTCGGCGTCTTCGGCCAAACCTTGTACCAGGTTTACCTTTTTGATGTAATTTTCGGCGCTGAGCAGTTCGGGCCTATCTTGCCATACTTGTGCGGCTACCGACGATTCGACGTTGAAAACCGGTTTACCTATGGTTCCTTTTTTGGTGGTGATCATCACCACGCCGTTGGCTGCGCGCGATCCGTATGCGGCAATGGAGGTGGCATCTTTCAACACGTTAATGCTTTCGATGGTCGATGGGTCGATGTCACGCATGTTACCCATAAAAATTACTCCATCCATCACGATCAACGGATCGGAACCACCGTTGATCGATTTTTGTCCGCGCACCAACATCGATGGCGACTGACCGGCACCTTGTTGTTGCGAAATGTTGATCCCCGGTACGCTGCCCCGCAACACATCAAGCACGTTCGATTTGGGCGATACGGCAATGGGCGATTCGTTGAGGTTGACACCGGCCACCGAACCGGTAAAGTTTTTGCGGCTAACAGCGCCGTAACCCAGTACCACAACTTCGTCCAAACCTAAATTCTCCTCTTCCATGGTGGCGTTGATGACGGTTTGGGTACCAACCAACACCTCGTGGTTTTTGAACCCAATAAACGAAAACACCAACGTGCTTCCTTCGGGAACATCAAGTTGATAGTTCCCGTTAATGTCGGTAATGGTTCCCTGGATAGTGCCCTTAATCACTATCGACACACCGGGCAATGGCTCGCCTTTGTGATCGGTCACTTTTCCGCTAATGTTCTTCGACTGCGAAGTTTGCCCCGGGCTTAACGGTGCAATGACAATGCTGTTGTCCATCATGTTAATGGTCACCTGGTCGGTATCAAGAACCTGGTTGAGAACTTGCTTCACCGTTTCGTTCTTCACCTTTACCGTCACTTTTTGGGCGTCGTCCACCACATCCTTTTTGTAGAAGAGCACATAGTCGGTTTGTGCCTCAATGGCATCGAAAACCTTTGCCAGCGCTTCGTTTTCGAGATTGATGGTGACGGTGGCATTTTGCGAGGCCGTTTTAGCCGAAAGGGTTGCAAACCCCGCCAAGAGAAGGATTCCTGTTAACTTCATAACTTTTAAGGTTTTGGACAGGTCTGGATAGTGCCAATCCCGTTGGTCTTCATGCTTTTTTTTCATAGTTTTGAAATGCTAATAGTTAATACTTTGCTTTAGGTTGCCGCCGAAAGCAATTAATTGGCTTTAAAGGGATTAGTTGCCGCTAGTCCCTTTTTTATTCTTTGTCTAATACAATTACCCGTCCTTCGATGCGGTAATTTATGCCGGTTGAGATACGAAGGATTTCCAATGTTTTTAGGATGGAATAATCCAATCGCAACCGCCCGCGATAACGAAATGCCTTAAGCTCCTCGTCTTTAAACACAAAGGTTATGTCGTAACGTTTTTCAAGTTGGGTTATAATGTCTTCGAGTAACTCGTTCTTAAATATCAAAATGCCTTGGTGCCACGAGGTGTAAAGTTCGGTGTCGACCTGCTGTATTTGCATCTTTCCGTTGTCGCCCACAACCAGCTGTTGCCCCGGCGCAAGAATCTCCCTGTCGGTACTGCTTTGGATACTTATCGCCCCTTCGACCAGCGTGACTTTTACTTTGCTGTGTTTTAGGCACGCATCCACGTTGAAACTGGTGCCCAAGGCAGTTACCGTAATGTTGTTTGCGGTTACCTCAAAAGGTAAGTCTTTGTTCCTGGCTACTTTGAAAAAACCTTCGCCAATCAGTTTTATCCCGCGATTGGTTTTGCCGTATCCTCCCGTGTAAACCAAGCTGCTTTCGCTGTTGAGCCACACCTGGGTGCCATCGCTGAGCGTTAACTGCGACTGTTGGCCTTGTGGCGTCGAAACCGCAAATTGCTGTCTGTTGGCAACCGACTGGAAATAGGCCATGGTGCCCCACACCGATGCGATAAGAACCGGCATTGCCAAAATTGCAGCAACTTTACCGACAAACGACCAGTTAATTCGATGATTGACTTTCGTTTGGCTTTCATTTAGGTTTATTCGATGGTGTATTTTGTGCAAAATGGTTTCAAAGTCCACGTTGTCGGTCTGTCGCGTGTCGGTGTGAATGTCCCGCCAATGGTGTTCCATCCGGGTTTGCGCGGGTTCGGGAACATCGGGATTGGAAAAAGTCTCCGTCACTTGTTTTAAGTCGGCTGTCGTGTATGTGTTATGGATATATCGTTTTAAAAAGTCCATCCGTTTGGTTATTTCGGGTGTTATACATTAATAAACGCACAACAGGAAAGTGCCCCCTGCTCGATGTGCAAAAAAAAATTAAAAAAAGTTTGTGATTGATAAGATGTGCTTGTTTCTAAACATGTAGCTTGCACTTTTTTTTGCATGACCTGTCGTTTTTGATAATTCTTTGTGCAGTCTTAATAAATGAGATTTTATATACTTTTGGGCGCCTGTAATAAAAAAGTCGGATGTACTCGTCGCATTTGAAATCAATTTTCATTCTTGCTTTATCTGTTAATTAATGTTTAAATTTGCGAATCAATATTAGGTCATGGTATACGATCAACAATTTTATATAGCAGGGCTAAAAGCTGATGATAAAGCGGTAATTGACAAGCTTTACAAAAAGTACCATGCCAAAATATACCACTTTGCCAAGTCGTATTTGAAACTGACCGACGAAGCGGCCGATATTGTGCAAGAAGTGTTCGTGAAACTATGGGACCGTCGGGGCTCGCTAAAAAGCGATACAGACTTAGACGCATTGGTATTTACCATTACCCGCAACACGGTTATTTCGGTGTTTAGAAAGAAAAGCAGTGAAAAAAAATACCTGGACCATTTGACGTCATTGGCCGTGGATGCCGATAACCAAACTACGGAAACGTTGGATTACCGTTCGCTTGAAGGAGAATTGAACTCGCTGATTGCCAAGCTTCCCGAAAAGCGGAGACTAGTGTTCCTGATGAGCCGCCAGCAAGGTCTCAAAAACGCCGAAATTGCCCAGCAACTGGACATCTCCGAAAAAACGGTGGAGGATCACATGACAAAAGCATTGGCGTTTATCCGGAAACACATGGAATCCTATGGGATATTTGGGGTATTGGTGGTTTATTTGGTATTGGGCTAAACAGTCAGGGAAACGTAAGATTATGTGTGGGGGAAGAATTGTGTTTTTCCCACAAAGACACTGGGAACACAAAGATTCAAGTGGTTTTTCCTTGCGAACTCAGCGACTTTGTGGGAAATGTAGTTTTAAAGTGTTGGCGTGACCTGTTTGATGGTCCCGTCGGCATTGAATTCCAGTTTGTCGATGCATACTTCGCGGTGAAATCCGGCAGCACGTCCCATCTTGATGCCATTGGGACGGCTAAAACGATGGTACACGATATACCATTCGTCCCTTCCCGGTATTTGCAGTACCGAATTATGTCCCGTACCGTAAATCCCGTTGGTTGCGTCTTTGGCGATCACCAGATTGTTTTCGGGGACTTGCAGCGGTCCGGTAGGGGAATCGGCCATGGCATAGCGAACCCGGTAATCCTCATCGCGTGTGTCGTTTTCACTCCACAAGATGTAATATTTGTTGTTTCGGTAAAATACATAAACACCTTCGCGGAATGTCTTTTTTGGGGTGATGATCTTGGTCGTGTTCGGCTTGAGGGTCACCATATCCTTATTGAGTTCGGCAACAGCCAAATAACCGTTGCCCCAGTAGAGGTAGTTCTTTTTCCCTTTGGGATCGGAAAACACCATGGGATCGATCTCCTGGCCACCCTTTATGCCCTCGGGTTTCGATGCCACAAGAGGTTTGCCCGAATCCTTAAAGGGGCCTGCAGGGTGATCGGCTACGGCTACGCCAATCTTTTGTGCGGCGGTGAAGTAATAGTAATAACTGTACTTTTTCCCCTTTTTCTTTTCGATAATGGTCGGTGCCCACGCATTCCGGTTTGCCCAGGTCACGTCTTTACCCAGTTGTAAAATGGTGCCTTCGTCGGTCCATGTTTTTAGATCGTTGCTCGAAAAGGTTTTGAAATACGTGCCACTCCAGCTATCAAAGCCATCACTGGTGGGGTAGAGATAGAATTTCTTTTCTTTATTGGAGTAAATGATGTCGGGGTCGGCATAATACCCTTCCAGTACCGGGTTGTTGGGAATGACGGGAAATCCTTCGGGTATGCCCCACTTTTGCGTCAAAGCCATCAGCTCCGACCTGGTGATGGGGATAATGGTGCCATGGCGCGGGTGAAAATTCATGGTCACATCATGGTCGATGACGGTAAAGTTGTCCAGATCGGTGCTTTTGGTGAACTGGTACTTGCCTTTCATGTACACATCGTACATCAATATATATTCATCGGAATTGATGAGCTTGAACACCGATGAGCCTTCCACAGCATCCTGGGTTTGCTGCTTGTAACCGTCCACCTCGGTCCATTGCCCCGAGGTTAACGAATGGGTGGTGGCGTGTTTAATGCCGTTGCCGTGTCCTTCGGTTTTATAAAACATGTGGTACAGGCTATCTTTATAAATGATGTCGCCATCGATGCACGACCGGCCCGACTTTGGAAAAAACAGTTGCCTGGGCTCTCCTTCCAAATCTGTGAAACCGGTATTGGCATATGCATAATAAATAATGTCAGGTCCGTCGCCGTGCTTCATACTCCAGTAAACCATGTATTTGCCGGCTTCCTTGTCGAAAATGGTCTGCGGGGCCCATACGCGCAACAAATTTTCTTGGTCCGGATACTTGGTTTGGATGTTCACTACGTTAGAAGTCCAATGGACAAGATCGGACGACCTAAGCAATACCATGGCGCGGTTCGAGCTCCATCCGTTGGCCGACACCATGTCGGTGAGCACCATGTAAAACGTTTTGCCGTCTTCACCGCGCAAAATGTGTGGATCGCGTACACCACCGGTCGAACTGATGGCTTTTGAATCGATAACCGGCTGGCTGTTGTTTAGGGCCAGATAGTTGTATCCGTCGGCACTGATGGCGTAACGTACGGCTTCCTGGTCAATGCGGTTACCCGTAAAGTACGTAAAAAGGTAAGCCACGTAATCTTTTTCGTGTACAGGGGGCTGGTTTTGGGCAAAGTTCGGCAATGCCATTGCCATTAACGTGTAAATCAATGTAAACCGTCGCCCAATGGTTTTGGTTCTCTTTGTCATCGGATGTGTGATAAGTGTTTTTTATATGAACGGGATGATAAATTGGTATTATTTCGCCAGTTGGTACATCTCTTTGGCTGCAAGTAAAAAGGCGCCTACACCAAAAGGAGAGGTTGAGTTGACATCGACCACTTGACCGGGAATGGCCCGTTCTCCGATGGGTTGTACGTACCCCAGCCTACCATCGGGCTGGAGGGCCACGGTGGTAAGGTAATCCCACCCTTTCATGGCCGTTGGCAGGTAATCTTTGGCCTTTAAATAACCGTTGTTAATGCCCCAGAGGAAACCGTAGGTGAAGAATGCGGTTCCGCTGGTTTCGTAACCGGGCGCATGTTCGGGGTCGAGCATACTGCGGGTCCAGTGCCCTTCGGGTTGTTCCGACTGGGCAATGGCACCGGCCATGTCCTTAAACCGTTGAATATAGAATTGACGATGGGGGGCGTTCTTGGGTAAATCGGATATTACTTTGGCCAATGCGGCAAACACCCAACCATCGCCCCGTGCCCAAAAGTCTTTTTTCCCGTTCGTACTTTTGTGTTTGGGATATACGTATTTGGCATCGCGATAGTACAACCTCTCCTCTTCGTCGTACATAATGCTGTTGGCATAGCTAAAGTATTCGTACAGTTTTTCGAGGTACAATTCGTTGCCCGTCACATTGTAAAGCTTGGTCATGACAGGCATCACCATATAGAGGCCGTCGGCCCACCACCAATAGTCGCTTTGTGGCGTACCCATCTGGTATTCCATTACTTCGCGGGCACGGGCAATTTTGCGTCCATCCTTTACGTCATCCGCTTGGTAAAGGTCAATATAGGTTTGAAAACATATCTGCCAGTCGCCGAAAAGTACGTAATCATCCTTTTCGCCGTACTTATATTTCCATTCGGCACGGTTATCGCTCTTGGCGCCTTTCCATTGGTTGGCTTCGGCCCATGCCTCCGAATACTGTTTGTATGCCTCTTTTTTAGTCACCTGGTAGGCGGCCATGTTGCCGGTGTGGTAAGCGGCAATGTCCCAAAAGGCCCAACCGGGTTTTGGATTAGCGGCCTGGTGGTAGTCATTGGCCTTTTCAATGGTTCTTACCACTTCGGCTTTGGTGGTCCTCACCTTGCATTTCTTTGTTTGCGACCATGCCGGTACGCCGGTTGCACATGTGACGGCCAGCAATAGAGCCGTGACGTGGTTTTTCGTTTTTATCATTTCCATGTCTGAGTTTAAATTAGCGGGATTTCCAGTTTGGAACCATGCCCATTGTTGGCAAGCCAATGGGGAACGTTCCCTGCACTTATCGTTCCGGCGGCAAAAAACGATATTCGGCAGGTACAATATTAGTGAGTGTTAAAAAAGGTTTTGGCAAGATATTCTAAATTTTCGGAAACATTTTCAACAAAACGACCTGAAACGTGATGATGGCAATTCACGTTTCAGGTCAATTTTACAGCGGGTTGATATCCTATTCTTTTGGCAGCCAAACTGTCATAGGCTGAATGCCGCGATTATTCCATGCATAGTAAGGAATGGCGATAAACGGAGTTGTTTTGCCCGATTTATGTAAATATCCTTCAATGGAGGGTAGTCCCAAAATGGTTTTATCGGCCGATACCGTTAGACTGGCTGTGTCGGGCAGCGATATTCCCGAAAGGTCGTTGCCGTTGTCGATCCCTTCGAGGCAATACACGATAGGGCCTCGTTCAAGCGATATTTTGCCAATGTTTTCGGCTACAAGCGGGTTACATGCCACACGTTGGGGTTCCATGGGCAACTGTAGCAGTACTTGATCGCCGTTTTTCCATTCGCGCTCAATAACGGCATAACCGTTCCGGGTGGTGTAGCCAACTTCTTCCCCGTTGATACGAAGGGTTACTTTATTGTCTTTATGGTTGGTGTAAGCATATAGATCACCTGGGGTGGGTTGGTTAACGGCCCAACCGGGAATCCGCACGTTCAGTGCAAAGCGGGAGGTTTTTTGTGGCGTTATCTCGATTTCCACATCTCCATTCCATGGATATTGCGTTTTCTGGCCGATAGTGACCTGTTCCCCCTTGTCGGATTTGAGTGTGGTGCTGCTTTGCACAAACAGGTTCACGTAAAGATCGTTTCCTTTTTGGGCGTAAATATATCCCGGTACCGATGGCAAAAAACGGCATATATTGGTCGGGCAGCATGAACAGTCGAACCATGGTTGGCGATCTAACGTGCCGTGGCTGTTGAATTTGAAATGCAGGTCACACTCCAATGGATTGGGATAGAAGAATGATTTGCCGTCGAGGCCCACTCCCGAAATCACGCCATTGTAGAGGCTACGCTCCAGCACGTCGATGTATTTGGCATGGCCGTGGAGCAAAAACATACGGTAGTTCCAGTACACATTGGCAATGGCGGCACAGGTTTCGTTGTAAGCGGTAAGATTGGGCAATTCGTAGTTGTCGCCAAAGGCTTCGCCCTGGTGACGGGCCCCCACGCCTCCGGTAATATAGAATTTTTTCGACACCACGTTGTCCCACAGTTTATCCACGGCGGCGGTGTATGCCGAATCATGGAAGAGTAATGCCACGTCGGTCATCCCTGCGTACATGTAAAGCGCCCTTACCGCGTGCCCCACGGCTTCGTCCTGTTGGCACACGGGTTTGTGATCCTGGTTGTAAGGGCCCCACAGCTGGCGTTTGGTACTGTCGCCGCGTTGGTCTAAAAAGTGGCGTGCCAATTTCAGGTAATCCTCTTTGTGTGTAATTTGGTAAAGTTTTATCAGCCCTGTTTCCACGATTTGGTGCCCCGGAACCTGGGGATTTTTGTCGGGGCCGAACACCGATACCAGCAAATCGGCGTTTTTGGTCGCAATATCGAGAAAGTTGGTTTTGCCGGTAGCCCAATAATAAGCTGCTGCTGCCTCAAACATGTGACCGCTGTTGTAAAGTTCGTGGCTTGAGGCCAGATTTTCCCATCGTCCACCGGGCGGGCACCACGACGGAGCGGGGGAAATGGTCGGATCAATGGTTTTCCACGTAGTGAGGTATCCGTCCTTCTCCTGGCCGATTTTGATAATGGCAATCACCGAATCGAGGTATGCATCAAGTTTTGGGTCGGGAATGGTTTGCAACGAATACGAGGCTCCTTCGATCACTTTATATACATCGGTATCGTCAAAGGGCATTTTCCCACGCGTTTTGCCTTGCATCACGCCACCTGCGATCAGGAAGTTTTCCATACGTCCGTTTTCTTCACATTTGGCAAACGATGCGGGAATGGTGACCGTGCGGTTGGTTTCGATTTTGGGCAGCCAGAACTGATCGTCGATTTTTACCTGATTGAACGATACAGGTTGTATTTGTTGGCTAGGGGGCGTTTGCCCCTGATTGCACGCCCACGCGAACGGTAAGCTTAACAAGCTGAGACCGAAAAGGATTGGTTTATTCATTTGGGTGTCATTTATTTGGTTTTAATGCGGATAACGGTGAATGAATACGGGGCTAATTCGGTATCGAAATTTTTCCGACACAGGACAAAAGCTTTCGGTAGGCCTGGCATTTTTATCGGCAGGATGCCCGGTCAGCACCGATTTCACTGCAGAAGGCGACGCAACGGCAATTCCTTTTAAATCGATGGATGTGTTGACGGGCACGGGCAGCAGGTTCACCAGTTTCACAATGACATCGTTGGTGTTTGCGTCGCGCACAGTCGATACGGCCACACGTTTCCGAATCCCGTCGGCTTGTTGGTCCAGCAAAGTTTTGCCTGGCAAATAAACATTACCGGCATTTTGGCCGAAAAGTTTTTGTACATAATAACCTACCGTGGGCTTTACTTCGCTATTGTTGAAATAGATCAGGTCAGGATTCCACTGTGTGTGCCCTTCTTTGGCCAGTAACGGGGCGTAGGACGCCATGCTTACCACATCGCCGTTTCGTTCCAGCGTTGTGAGGTGGAGCGCTTCGGCCAGTGCCGTTTCAATGTTGTTATGCCTGCCGGGTACGTGGGCCGCGTATTCGCCCAAATAGACCTTTGGCTTGCTGCGGTCATAACGGTCGTAAAAATCCTGGTTGTGGATGAACCATCCGGGCGGGTTGTAATAGTGCTCGTCCACCATAGGTACACCAAGCTTCGTGGCAATGTTCCAGCCTTCTACGTAATCGGTTCCTTCAAAGAACGGCCCAACGGTGCCAACGACGGTGATTTCAGGGTGTTTCTCTTTCACGGCGTTGTAGAGCAGGGTGAAACGTTCCTCAAAAATGTCGGTGATGAGGTCTTCGTTGCCAATACCGACATATTTCAGGTTAAACGGTTTTGGGTGTCCGGCTTCGGCGCGTTTTTTGCCCCAGAATGTATTGACGCTGCCATTGGCCCATTCAATCAGATCAAGCACTTCCCGGATGTAGTTATCCATTTCGCACATGGGGATGCCTCCTTGTTGTCCCGCCCCGCCGGTACCCGAGTTTTGGCAGGGCACGCCGGCAGCGACTACGGGCAGCGGCTCGGCTCCTATATCTTCGCAAAACTGGAAATCTTCGAAATAGCCCAGCCCCGCTGTTTGATGGTATCCCCAAAGGTTACGCTGCGGCTTGCGTGCTTCAAGCGGTCCAATGGTGTTTTGCCAGCGGTAAATATTCGCAATGCCATCGCCATGGGCCACGCAGCCTCCCGGAAAGCGGACAAACCGCGGATGGAGGTCAGCAATGCTTTGGGCCAGATCGGCATGTAGTCCGTTAGGGCGCTTTTTAAACGTATTTTGAGGAAATAGCGATACCATGTCAACGGCGAGTACGCCTTCCTTTTGTGGAATTAGTTCCAGTTGGGCGTTCGCTTCGGTGCGGGTCACGGTAATGACGGCACCTTGCCTCTTCCATGTTGAGGATGCCGGCTTTAACACTGTTTCGCCGATGGTTTCACCATTGGGTGCCACTAAACGGGCTTTTACAATCGCCCCCTTGCCTTGCTGCTGACGGAGAAATACAGACAAATCATACTTTTCCCCGGCTTTTACGGCAATGCCATCAAAACCTTCATTGACCAGTGCCGCCCCTGGCCGGGCAACGTTCAGCACAGCGTAATGTTTGTTGTTGGGATGGATGGGGCCAACGGTGTCGATGGTAAAAACGGTGCCATGGCCCTTTATCTGCCATGCCTTGTCGCTGTTCCACGTTTTGTCGCGGCCTTCACGGTCGGAGGGTTGGTACTCAAACCCGCGGTTTTGCACCAGTTCGGCATACAAACCACCATCGGCCGCATAGTTGATGTCCTCGAAAAAAATGCCCATCAGCATGTTGCTAATTGGCTTTGCGTTGAGGGCATCAACAGTAACGGCAGCATTGACGCTTTTAAGGGATCCGAACCGTAATGAATCGTCTTTGGCCAGTTCATTGTGGAGTTGGTTTTTATAGGTTATCAGTTGATGGGCCTTGATTAGTGCGTCCACCGTTTCCCAGGCTACTTTGTGCACGGTACCGGTACCCGTGGCACCGTCTACCACTAACGTTTGGCGGTTATTGACACGTGTCGTTACGTCTATTTCCCGTGCAGGGGAATAGGTTTTGAAATCGGCCGTCGTAGTTCCGTAACAGCGTTCTTTTCCATCGGCATTGCCCAGCCAGGTGATGGTGTACAATTTGCTTTGCGGGTCGTACGTTGCTTCGGGCATTAAGCAATTGTTATTTTCCATGACAGTCGGGTACGACTGTGGTTTCCAATACAACAGGTCGGCGGTAACGGAATGGGCAAACGTGCCATCGCGTTCGTTCACGCTCCATATGCAATGCCAGAGTCCGTTGGGGGCCAAAAGCAGATAGGGCATGATGAGTCGTTTTTCTGCCCCCCATCGCCCGTAGTCACAAAAAAGAAAACGGTGTTCGTTGCCAATGGGAAACCAGTTTGCCTGGTCGGTGCTATAGGCATAATGCAGGCCGTTCCGGTTGTGGTTCTTGTCGGTGGCGTAGGCAAAAAGATAAACGGAATCGGGCTCGTTAAACGCTTTGGCCAATAATGGCATGCACCATAAGGATAGCGCCCATAACAGCACCGTGGCGTTGTGTGATTTGGATATTCTCATGATTATAAACTGTTTGTGTACGATCTAAGGGGCATTTGCGGTGAAGATTATTCGATTGTGGATTGTTAGAGTGTGTCATAAAAATGGATTATGTGTCCGCAAGCGATAAAAGTAAGTAAAAAACCGTACAAAAGTATTAACGACCTTTATTTTTCTGAGATGTGTTGACAAGAGATTTCAAATATTGAGTGAGAATGCCTGCAAATGGTCTTGATAATATTAGTCCTCTTAGAAATAACTGGTTATGAATTCGAGGGTTTCGGAAATATCTGCCCTCCAATAATCCCACGAATGCGAACCGTTTTTTATAATCAACTGGTGGTTAATGTTTTTTTCGGACAATGCAAAATGCAAGAGCAGACTACCTTTTAATAAATAATCTTCATTTCCGCAGCTGATGCGTAAATGCACTTTTTGAATCTCCGAGCTTGGGCGATTTTCGACAATTTTTAAAATGGAATTCCGATACCAAGCTTCGTTTAGCCGGTCAACACCTTTTAGGCCATACCCAAAGATCGATCCGAATATGGTCTCCCAACGTTGGTCATCATAGGTCACAATGTCGTTGTCGTCATGTATTCCGGCACTCAGAGGCGCTGCGGCGATAAAGAGGTCGGGGTATTTTAAGGCATACAGCAAGCTGCCCCATCCCCCCATGGAATGTCCGGTTATTCCCCGGCTGTATTTTCCCTTTTTGATTCTGTAAGTGTTTTCTACATGGGGCATGAACTCGTTGATAAAAAAATCTTCGTAATCATTCTTTCCATTGAACGAATTCACGTACATCCCGACCCCGCCATCGGGCATTACAATGATCACCGGGGGTATCTTTCCTTCTTCAATTGCCTTATCGGCAAACCATCCGATGCGGCCGTTATGGACCCACGAGGTATGATCGCCGGCATATCCGTGCAGCAGGTAAATCACAGGATATGTACGAACGTCGGCATCGTAATCTTTAGGCAGATAAATGGAATAACTGACCGGCCTGCCCAATAATTTACTGTTGACAGTGTTTGATTCAATGACCTTTCCGGCCATGGAGGATATGACCGAAAAGCAGACTACTAAAGAAATTAATTGTTTGTTCATCTGACTGTTGTAAAGTGTGTGAGTTTTTTGCGTGTGATATTTGAAGAGCCCCATAAGAGCAAAACCTGTATGAAAACCCATGCTTTGCCCTTATGGGATTTGTTTAAAATTAAAATGTTAATTCGGATAACCCGGATTCTGGACCAAATTTGCATTGGTCTCTATCCTTCCCCTGGGAATGGGGTAAATTAAGCGATAATTCCCGTTTGGGGAATGGGCAAAAAATGATTTGGTGGTAAAAACCCCAAACCGGATCATGTCCTGGCGACGGCGGCCCTCCTGATTGAATTCCCATCCCAGTTCGTCGAGGAAACGCCCGTACTGTATATCGGCACCACCTTCGTGTGTTTGGGCACTTTCGGTCCTTAACCCATAATCATAAGCACTTCCTTCCTGTAGTTCGCTGCCTGTTACCACTGCTTTTGCCGGGACCGATTTAAAAGCCCTTTCCCTTACCCCGGTGACAATTTCTGCGGCCCCATCGGCATCGCCGGTCCGTAACAGGCACTCAGCCTTCATCATCAGCACATCGGCGTATCGGAACAAAGGATAATCGTTGTTCAGGATGTTTGATGACCCAAGGGCGATTTCAAATTTCTCGAAACGGTAGCCATGTATTTCCTCGGAACGGCTGATATCGGGCACTTCATTGACCAATTCCAGCGGCTGGCCGACCAAGTTGCCCATGGTCACTTTCAATTCTTCGCCATTTGCCGAATATTGCTGCCCCATCATAAAATTGTCGGCCAACCGGCTGTCGTCGGGGTCAAAGGTGTCGATAAACTGCGGGATGGCGCACATACCGCCCCAGGGAGTGCCCGTAAGGTTGTATTTGGCCTGCATGGAGGGCTGGCATGTTTGCATGTGTATATCAAACTGGTTCCAGCCGGTGGTGTATTGGTCATCGATGGCCAGTCCGAGGATGATTTCAACGGAGTTCTGGTTCTCGGTCATGAATACGTTCTTTTGAGTCGGTTCCAATCCATACCCGACGTTGGAATTGATGACCGAATCGCATTGTTCTATGCATTTGTCCCATTGTGCGGTGCCGGCATATACTTGTGCGTTCAGGTATATTTTTGCCAGCAACGTGCGCGCCGCCCATTCATTGAAACGCCCATAAGTTGCCTGGGTACGTTCGGCACTTAAATGGGGCAGGCTTTCTTTGATTTCGTTTACAATAAAATCATACACCTCCAGTCTGGAGTTTTGCCCGGGCAAATAGCCTTCGGGCACATCGAAATCGGTCACAATGGGCACATTGCCGTAAAGATCGCACAAAACGTAATAGTAACTGGCCCTTAATGTCCGCAGTTCGGCAATGACCGGTTCCTTAAGGTCACCAACGGGTATAAACCCCGATTCTATCTGGTACAGGATACGGTTGCACGTGGCTATTCCGTAGTAGGTTCTGTCCCATGTCTGATAGACGATATCCTCGTCGACCGTCCACGTATGTTCGTGTATCCGGCGATAAATACCTCCATCGACCCATCCGTTCGGACGTGCGGGGATCACGATCTGGTCAGCTCCCACCTCGTTGGCGCGCCAATAACCGTTCCAATACAGCAGCAGCTCCCTCCATGAACCGTATGCATTGCCGATAATGGCAGGGACATCTTTTTCGGAGGGATTAAACTGATCGACCAGAATCTCGTTGTAGCTATCGTGGTATAATTCGGTACAACCTTGGGTGAATGACATTGCGGTGATGAGCAATGCCGATATCGAATATTTTATTTTGCTTGTTTTCATGTTGGACCATGTTAAAGATTAAAAACTGACGTTAACCCCCAGGGTGAATGTTCTGGTTGTCGGAAATTTATCACGGCCATCGTTCCCCGGGGACAGGCCTCCTGAATAAACCTCGGGATCAATGCCTTTGTAATCGGTCAACACAAACGTGTTCAGGGTGGAGACGTATATTCTGGCAGTACGTATATACCTGCCCACGTTTTGGACGGTATAGCCCAAGGTGATATTGTCGATTTTCCAGTAATCTCCATCTTCGATGTAGTATGAATTGTATTCAAGGTCCATGTCGGTGCTCAGCACTGCTTTCCCGAACACCGGGTCATAGGCCGATTTAAGCCGGTTGTACTGGATCGTTTTGGTGTTCTCGAGATACATCCGTTCGAAATTCAATATCTGGAACCCAAAGGCGCCGCGCATGGTGACCGAAAAGTCCCAGTTCTTGTACCTCAGCGTATTGTTCCAGCCTGCGTTGTATTTGGGAATGCCGTTGCCCAACACCTTCTTGTTCTCGAATGAATGATCGAAATCGTCGTAAAGGACCGCATCTCCGTTGGCATCTTCATAAATCCACTTTCCGTTGTCGTCCACGTCAATCACTTTGAACCCGTAAAAGTTGCCGATCTCATCGCCCACGTCCACGCGGTGGGTAAATGTCTGGATCGGTTCCCCGGTATCGCCCGTGGTGAAATAATCGCTTGTCGCCTGATAAAGTTCGTTCGACAGGCTTACCAGCTTGTTGCTGTTTGTTGAAAATGTGACATTGGTGTTCCACTCGAAATTTTTGGTTTGCACCGGTATCGCGTTTACCAGTACCTCAATGCCCTTGTTTTCCATTACACCTACATTTGCACGGGTCTTATTGACAAGGTTGGGAGGCGTAGGCACGGAGTAATCGTACAGCAAGCCATCTATCTTGCGGTTGTATATGTCAATACTTCCCGACAGGCGGCTTTTCAGCATGGCAAAGTCTACGCCTATGTTGGTCTCTTTCTTTTCTTCCCATCGCAGATGCGGGTTTGGGTTTCGCCCGGGCGAAAGGGTTTGTATCCATTTGCCGTCATTGTAGAACGGGCTTCCGAACGCAAGCATGCCCACGCCCAAAAACAATTCGCTGGGTTGTGTGCCGGTGACCCCGTAACCGGCACGAAGTTTCAGATCGTTAAGAAAATCAACCCCGTCCATAAAGGATTCTTCGGTTAAACGCCATCCCAGGGAAACGGAAGGGAACGTTCCCCACGGGCTGCTTGTACCATAAAGTTGGCTTGCAGCTTCGTGCCTGACGCTGGCCATCAGCAGATAGCGGTTTTTGTAGTTATAATTGGCCCGGCCAAAAAAACCGATCAGGTTGGTCTTTGTTTTGCCGCTACCAATTCCCCATGCGGTACTCCCCTCTTTGATGCCGTTCCCGATACCAATGTTGTTGTAACCAAACTGGTCGGTCGGGAAATCGTTGTTGTTTACGTAGAAGTTACGCCCGACAAAATCCTGAAAGCTATATCCCCCCAACAGAGAGAAGGTATGGTCTGCGATCGCTTTTTTGTATTCGGCGGTCAGATCCATTAGCTTTTCGGCATTCTCGGTCGTGCTGTTGGATGCATAACCGTTGAGGCCCGACCTGACCGTTGAGATGTGCTTACTGGTTTCGTAATAGCCATAGGTTTGGTTCCATTTGGAATACGACAGGATTGCTTTGAGGTTAAGCCCTTCGGCTGGCTTGAGAGTGATGGTGCTGCTGACGCGGTTCAGATTGGTGCTTGTTTCGGCATCCGACTCATTGATTCTGGCCAATGGGTTGTCGTAATTAAAGGCTCCCGGCTGTTCTACCCAAACCCCGTTTTCGTCCTTTATGGGCGATGTTGGGTTGTAAATAACGGCCTGACGGTAAGTGTAGCCATCAAATGCCCGGTACTTTTCGGTCCGGGACAATATACCGATGTTGAACACCAGTTTTTTATCGAACATCGAATGGTTAATATCGGCACGGACAGTGAACCTTTCGGAAAAGGATTTTAAGAATATGCCGTCGATGTCGCGATAGTTAATGGTCGCCAGATAGTTGGTTTCGCTGTTGCCGCCCCTGAACGTAAGGTTGTGTACATGGTTAAGGGGTGTTTGGGTTATTTCATCCAGCCAGTCGGTGCTTGCGCCCAAATCATCCGAAGGCAAACGCATTCCTTTTTCAATTTGTGCCCGGTAATCTTCGGCCGTCAGCATGTCAAGTTTCCGGGCAATGGTTTGTGTGCTTAAATAACCGGAATATTCCACATGGCTCTGGTAGTTGGAACTTGCGCGTTTGGTGGTGATCAGGATAACCCCATTGGTTCCCCGTGTCCCATAAATGGCGGCAGCCGAACCATCCTTCAGCACATCTATCGATTCTATATCTTCCGGGGCCACGGTCCCTAAGTCACTGGGAATCCCATCGACCAATACCAGCGGATTGGTGCTGGTTCCGAACAGGGTGGTGTTTCCCCTTAACCGGATAGAAGTTCCGGAAGTTGGGTCCCCACTGGTCGTGTTCAGGGTCAGACCCGCCACTTTGCCTTGTATGAGCTGGCCTGCATCTTTTACGCTGCCGGCCAGGAAATCGGATGATTTGACAGTGGCCACCGAACTGGTTACATCGCCCTTGCGCTGGGTGCCGTAACCTATGGCTACCACTTCGTTGAGGCCGATCACTTCGTCATCGAGCGTGGCATTCACGATCGATTGTCCGTTGACGGGGATTTCCGTGATTTTATATCCGATGAACGAGAATGCAAGTGTGACCTGATCGGACGTTAGCTCCAACCTGTAATTCCCGTCTGCATCGGTGATGGTCCCGATTGAAGTGCCTTTTATCAGCACAGTGACACCGGGAAGCGGTTCGTTACTGGCATCGGTTACTTTGCCAGAAACGGACTTCACCCGTGGCTGTTGGTTTTGGGTCAGTTCTTTGGTTGACAACGCAATTTGCCTGTCCTTGATTTTGTAAACCACATCGGAGCCTTCAAATACTTCATCGAGGACGTCGGTCACTAAACTGTTTTTCGTTTCAATGGATTTGGTTTCGTCCACATTAACCACCGACGCGTCGTAAATAAAATAGAATTCCGATTGATCCTCTATTTGCAGAAGGATTTTCTGATTGGCTGGTTGTCGATATCCAAGCTGATGCGTGTTTCCTGCGAATAGGTGGATGCCGCAAAAGATTGTGCAATGCCAATAACCATCATAAAAAAGATCGCTTTCATGGCCCGGAATATCTTGGATCCCTTCGGTTTTGCGTACAAAGGGAAAGATGAACATTGGATTTTATTCATAATTTTGTAACGATTTGGATAATAATTCAAATTGTTTTTGTGCTTGGTTTGCGAGACGGGGCACAAAATTCACCCGGAAGGAGATGCCAGGCATCTCCTTCCCTTTTATTTAAGATGGGGTTCCTTTCACATAGGCAATGGTTTGGATTTGGTTCTTTGTTTGACTGATTTAATACATAATGATTTTAGGCGTAGAAACACCTTCCGTTCTGACTTTCTTATATCGGATTGGGGAAGTGAACCGGATGAACTCCAGTATTTCATCCAGCGATTCGTTTTGAAAATTGGCCGTGATTATTGATTTGTAGATGCCTGGGTTCTTTACCGTAACGGATACGTTGAATTTGCGCTCAAGCCTTTTGATGACTTCCGCCATGGGAGCATCGTTAAAAAGCAACGTCCCGTTTCTCCATGAAGTATGGTAATAGGAATTAATGGGTTGTACTTTGATATTTCCCGATTCCGTATCGTATTCCCCCAGTTCGCCCGGACTAAGCGTAAATTTTAGTTTTGGCGATCTGTTATCGCCAAGCTCAACACGGCCCGATTCAAGCACCACGTTAAACTTATTGTCGTTCGGATAAGCGTTTACATTGAATTTGGTTCCCAGGACTTTCACCCTTAAATCGCCGATCGATACGACCAGCGGAAGATTCCCGTTCCGCTTTACATCAAAATATGCTTCTCCTGCCAACGACACATCACGGTTGTGTACCGAAAACTGATTGCTATAGGTAAGGGTCGATCCTGCATTGAGCCACACCTCCGAACTGTCGGGCAGAACCACATGCGCCATTTGTCCGTATTCGGTTTTTACGGTGGAGTATTGGTACGTCACAGATTGCGGTCCGGGATTCCTTTGCCCCAATAAAAAGGCAATATAAGCCAGTCCGATGATGGCAAATACCGTTGCGGCGTATTTCAAAAAAGCCCGTTTCCCTTGTTGGCCGGGCCTTTCTGGTTGTATTTTCCGGCGCATTTTCTCGTACGATTTCTCAATCCGGTAATTGTCCATCAGTTTCGAGGCCGATATATATGCCCAGGTCAACTTAGCCTTCTTATAAAAATCCCTGCCTTCGGGATTATTGAATATCTCCGATAATACCTTCTCCTTTTGTCCGGATTGGATATTTCCTGTAATGAGATTCGGTATATCGTCAAAATCCTCCATCGCTCTTCATTTTTATTATTAATGCACCAAATGCATTTACCCCACCCTGTATCCCCCAAAAAAATCCCACTTTTTTTCATGAGGGTTTACATCGCATTGATAAATAACGAGATAAATTATAAAAACAAATAAGCTACAAACGGGTAGTAATCTTTTAGGGCCGCCCTGAACTTTTTTAACCCTTTTGAAATGTGTTTTTCCACAACTTTGACCGAAATATGGAGCTGTTCCGCAATTTCCTTGTTTTTTAAATTGCCGAATCGACTCATTTCGAATACTTTCTGGCATTGGGGCGGTAATTCGTCAAATGTGCTTTGGATTATGTGTTCAATTTCCCTGAATGTGGCAGGCGTCGTATCCATGCTTTCCAACGATTCGATGTTGAGCCCTATTTCCAGTTCATGCAACTCCAGACTGGATATTAGCTTTTTACGTATTTTCTGGTTTCTGAGTAGTTGAAGGCAGTTGTTTTTGGCTACTGTGAACAGATACGCGGCCAAGTTGCTTTGGTCTTTTAGATCGTCGCGTTTGGCCCATAAAACCATAAACGTGTCCTGAACGATGTTTTCGGCCATATCGGACTGCGGAATAAACTCATAGACAAAATAAAAGAGCCGTGGGAAGTATTTGTTGTAGATACTTTTAAATGCTGATTCATCGCTGTTTTTCAGCCTTTCAACCAAAAATGAGTCAATTTGGGTCATTGGAATGGGCTTTAGCGTCCACAAACACCAAATTTAAGTAAAAGAACGTACAAAAGTATTAAAAACCTTTATTAAAAAATGGATGAGAACTGAGTTTTTCAATGGTGATGTCTTTGTCCGCTCCATCACGGACAGATTTTTTCTGAAAAAGAAAACTTGAAGCCTTCTTTAGGGGACTTTACAATTTTGACAGTCCAGAAGAAACACTCTGAACAGTTTCTTGCTTTGGCGCCATTTGCCATACCCAACATTCCATCCAGACCCATAATTAATATATATAATTAAAAATAAAACAAACCTGCAATAGGACTGTAAATAGTGAAAGAGAATGCAACACTAAGCTAACACATTCCTTGCCCAAAAAACGCAGGTTATATATCGCAGATGGTCAAAAGATTTTCCGATCTAGATTGCATTAAATATGTTTCTTTATCGGTTGTAAAATCTTTGCTTATTGGAATAAGGAATTTCCCTTTATCGGGATGCTCATATTCCATACCTTTTAAATCATCGGGAATTGGTATTTCATAGTATTGGAGAAATACAATATCCGTCCGAGAGAGGCTTCATATTGCTTGTAAGGTTTATTAAAAGGCAATTCCCTTAAACTCACTGTTCCCGTTCCCTGTCACTAGAGCCGGTATAATGAGACATTATACCGGCTGTCAAAACTACATGTACAGCTCCTTTATATTATTTATAATATATTTTAAGCGTATAGCTGTATTCCTCTGTAGAATCGGGATAGGTTTCCACTAAGGTTGTTTTTGTAGGGTAACCTTCCGAATTGTATTCATATGTTCTGACCTGTCTATAATCTTCACCTGTAACTGTCAATATATTATTCGTGTTGAAGAATTCCAACTCGTTTACCATAAGATAATTCCCCTTAAAAGGATTCTTTCTGGTATCGTAGGTATAAATATCTATCCCATCCAACACCCCATTGTCATAGTCCTTCAATTTGACAATATTATTGCGGGCATCATATTCATAATCCTGATACCCATACGTATCAAAGGTATATCTGCTTGGCAGGGAGCTATTGTCGTTATAAGTAACAATGGTGGTATAATCGTTCAGCACGAATTCATCATCAGCTACTGAAAAATCAAAGATCTTCTCAATTCTGTTATTGTCATCATAAGAAATGGAGTCTTTGTCGGACTTAACCATTGCGCTTCCTTCCCTTTCAAACGTTTCAACAGAAACAAGCTTTCCGGTTTTGTAGGTAAATTTATTTTCACCTGTTTTTGTAATTGAGGAACCGGAAACCAAGTACTCATCGGTTTGTACCAATTCCCCGTTTGTATTATACGAAAATACGATGGAATCGTGCTCGGCTTCATTAGGTTCTGACTTTACCACAGCAAGTATCTGCTTGACACTTGCTGTGGGATTGTCGTCATCGTCGTCACTGCATGAAGACACAAAAACAGCACTTGCTGTCATAAAGGCATACACATAAAATGTAAAATTTTTCATAAAAAAACAATAAATTAAATAAATAAATTAAAACAATATAGATATTAACTACTTATTATTTAACGGAAACCTTCCGAAAAGGTTAGGTTTAGGTTCAAGATATTTATTCCGAAATCCTCATTTTTACTACAGTTCCGAAAGTGCCACAATTATTTAGCTTCTGTTTTTTTGGTCTATAGTCTATTTTCAATTAAAAATTTAGTTCACTTACGCAAATTCATGCTCCACCCCCATACCAAAGCCAACGCCGATATTGAAGACCACCACCCTGCCGTGTAGATTTCCTTTGAAATAGGTCTTGGGCGTCGTCCGGAACAATACCTCACCGCCGATATTAATGGCCGCAATGGTCAGGTTTCCGCCACCCAGGAAAGTCTTGTATTTTACCCCTATTCCTGCATAAATATCCAACCAAACGTGGGCTTCCTCAATGGCGAATGGTTTGAAGTCCACGATGGCGGTAGCGCCAAAATCCAGTTTAAATTCGGCCCATGGCTTTATCTTAAAGCCGGATATCCCGATCCAAGGGCTTTCCGCCTTGATGTGGATGTAAGCCATAAAACCCATGTCGAGGCCGTCATTGTTGGCATCGAACCATCCTTTGAACTGGGGATGCTTTGTGCAAAACAAGTCTATGAAGATTGGTTTCTCACGTGTTCCGACATAAACGGCCCAATGGCCGGGTTTTACATCCACGCCCATTTCGCCACCTGCACAAAGGACCGGGGATGTATTAAAGGTCACCTCAAACCTTCCCACAAAATGGCTTTCGATGGAATTATAACCAAGGTATCCGGTTGCCGCTACCAACGAATGTTTTCCAAGATCAACCCCTCTTGCGACCACGTTTCCGTTTCCTATGGCGGCATTCCCGTACATTTCAAAAATGAACCCTCCGTCAAGTACGGATATCTCTGCACCGATATCAAATGCGATGATGCTGCCAAGAGATGGTGTATCATAAAAAAACAGCTGCAGCCCGGCCCCAAATCTGACCGAGTCGTTTGGCTGATATACCCCATTGCTTACCCTGCACATGTGATGGAACACTTTCCCGTTAGCTCCATCCAACGTAAACGGGGTTGGGGTCATCGGGATGTTCAGGTCGTCGACGCCAATTTGCAGGAACCAATATTTATAGGTCGAACCTTTTTCTCCGGTGGAGCTTTGGGCCGCCACGTTCCCGTTAACATACTGTGCCGAAGCCGTAAAGTTGAAACCCACTCTTATCTGGGCGCTCACCGTTGCCTGCCAGGAGTCACCCCAAACCGGGTCATCGTCGGTAAATTTTACCCATCCTTCAAATATGGCTATCGGGGTTGGTACTTTAATGTAGCTTGGATCAAACTTTATAATCTTATCGATTTCCCCGTTTTTAAGCTTATCTCCGATGTTGCTAAAATCAAGCTGGACATTTTTCATCAGCGCACCGGCAATTGCACCTGCCGTTTCCCCCCCGTTTTCTCCCAGTGCATTGGCAACAGCCTTGTCCACTGCGTCCTGGACCTTTTTGACAACCGACTTCTCCGCCAAAGCAAATAGCACTTGTTCCCCGATCTCAACACCTACTTCATCCCAGTTTATTCCTTTGAACGCATCCACAATAGTATTTTGAATGGTCATCCCAATATTGATGGACGTAACCCTCTTGAACACATCTTCCCCGATGTCCGGCAGCAGGTCTTTCGCATCGTTCCCTATTTTGTCAAGCTGGAAATTACCACCGTCAATGATCGCATACCCCATGCGCGAAAGAGTGCTGTCGATAAACCCTGTGATCCGGTAAGTTATGGCAGTGTCAAGGATCCCGATCACTTTATCTGTGATGTTCTTCTGGACGGAAAGGCTTACAGAATGGTTTATTTCCTCCGGGATGCTCCGTTTAGCTCCCTCCGTCGCACTTACAATGATTTCCGCAACAATGGATCCCTGGCCGCTGGAAACTGCATTTGCTGCTTTGGTCCCTATGGAGTCAATTAAAAGGACGATCTTTTTGTCTATCGCGACAAGCAATTCGTCCCTTTTGCCATCGATAAACCCAACAACTTTGGTCTTTATCTTTGCGGATTGGTCGAGAATAGGTTTATTGAGCCTGGCGATCAGCATTTGCAACGTTTGCTTTGCCAGTTCTTTCAGGAACTTGTCATAATCTTTGAGCTCCCGGTAGATGGTCACAATTTCGCTCTGGTCATATTCTGCAATCTTGGCCTTCCATGCCTCGGCTTTTATCCGCTGGTCTTCCTTCAGGAACGGTATCACTTTATCGATTAGCTCGATGACATTGGCTGCGGTCACTTCCCCTTCCGGATAGTCGTACAGGTCTTGCCCTGCCGCGACGGATTGCGTCAGTAACTGTGTCGAATCGATCGTCGTAGCTCCCCCGTCGCCAAATTCCGAAATAATAGCTGTTGCCTGGCTATTGACTTCATCGCCGTCTACAGGATTTTCAATGCTATCAATGTCTTGTGTGGCCTCATTCTGTTTTACCCCTACGGTTTGGTCTGTTCCGAATTTGCTGTTTCCTCCGCTTTGGACTAGTACGTTCTGATATATATCCGGGAGTACCGACGATTGGAAATTACCGGAAAGAAGATTGTTCCTTGTAATGCTGAAGATGTTCACTTTCGGGGCACCATCGGGTCCTGTCACATCTTCGGCCATTACAATGTCGGCTGATGTCCCGATCGAATATAGGTTCTCTTGTCTTCCGCATCCCACATAATCAATGGTCACTTCATAACCTTTTATCCTGGTCTGCATCTGCTTGCTTAACGGTGCTGTCCCGTTTGGCGACTGAAAACCAATATTGCCATTTCCCCATATTTTCAGTCCTTCAAGCGATTTCATGGTAATATCCATCAATGGCCAGGAAAGGTCTACGTTTATGTCGAGACGTTCTTTATCGGCAAACACGGCCCTATTGATGAGAAGATCAATTTTCTGTTCCCCGCCGTCGGGGTTAAAAACTGCAACAAATCCATCCAGGCTCTGGTCAAGGTAACCTGTGGCGAACCCCTTGGAAGAAAGGGGAACAGTAAAAGAAAACCTATTTTTTTCACTCAACAGCGGAATGGCGATATTCCCTTTCAAATAGCCTGTGGTCAAATTGCTGTTTTGAATCGTCAATCCATAACTGTCAAAAACTCCGGGGAAAGTATTGAACCATAGTGTATCGGGCCGCTCGGCAGCCTTGGATACCCGGAGCTGCAATCCCTGGGTTGTCACCCAGCATGAATCTGCAGCTCCTAAAGTATCCCTGATTGCATATTGCACGGCATTTTTCAGGAATAACTGGTTGCTCTTGTCCGGAGAAACGGGAAATTCAACAGAGCTTCCGGTAATATACACTCCCTTCCAGTCAGGCTGCCCCATGAGTTTTGCAGGTGATTGGGTATCACTGAAATCAATGACGTAAGAAGAGGTATAAAGATTAATGCTCGTACCTTCCAGGAGTTCAATAGAAGAGCTTTCAGGATTTGATTGCTGATTGATGAAATCAATCTTTTCCGACGCATTAAAAGGAACGATCACGTCCCCGCCTGTCGGGCTTTTCACACTCTTCGGCAGTTTAACTTTTCCATCCAGATGGGGCGCATAATTGTTATTCCCCCGTATGATAAAATAGGATGTTGAATCGAAACTGACAGTAAATCCATAAGGATCGGCAAGCTGATAAACCTGATTTTCCCTTAACCTAGCTATGCCATTAAGGACATAATCTTCGAAGGTTATCCAGACTGATTTGGAATAAACGACAGGATTGGACGGTTCAACAGTTGCATGGGGGAACGACCATTTTACGGTTCCTTTCAGACGCATGTAATCGGTGTCGATCAAAATTGAATCTACATCATACGTCGCTTTGCCGTTAGCCGTATATTCCGCCTTGAGATCAAAGTTTTTACCCATGTATTTTGCTTTCACTACTCCTTTTTTCATCACGAGTAGCGCACCTACGGATTCAACCTTTATGTGTTCAAAATAAACCTTCTGCGTAGTTCCGGTATGGGTTATCTGCACTTCACCTTCACCGGTAAGATCATTGAGGTTGGCACCGGTGGTACTGGTTACAAATACAGTATGGTTGCCTGCATAGAACGCTTCGATCAGTGGAGGTCCGTAACAGTTGTTTACCGGGCTGGATGCAATGGTCTGGTCATTGGTATGTGCGGTTACCTGCCAGACGTACCTCTGTTGGTTTTCGAAAAGCTTTGAAGGAACGGTAATTTCAAAATCCGGGTTTTGAGGATTTAGTATCTGCGATTGGTTGGTATAAACAGGGATGTTTTGGACTATGGCACTACTGTCAGGCTGCTGAGGCTCCACCTTTACCACCTTTATCCGGTAAAAATAGGGTTGATTAGACGTAAGGTTATCCGGGGCGTTCCACCGGAATGTTTTGCCCTCTCTAAGCGAAAATGCATGTCCGTTGACAGGAGCTTTAAGACTCACGGTCCCATTCTCGGGATAACCGTATGAAAAACTCCTGACAACACTAAAACCTTTGTTTTTAAACTCATCCCGCTTATTCGTGTTGATCGCCTGTACCCGCCAGGCATAATTCATCCCCCTTTTTAAGAGCGGTGAATTCATGTCGTAGATAAAGAGAGGATTATCTAACTGGGACGATTCGAATACTTTTACTGCCTGGTTATTTTGTACCGCAACGGCCGGGCTTATTTTATAATCGGGCAATTCATAAAGGGAAAGTAAATATTTTGTAGCGGAAAGGTCTCCCGAAGGCAGCTGCCATTGAAAATTGATATTCGGCGAAGTAAGGGAAATAACAGACTGGTCGTTGGGCAATACCAAACGCGGGGGGTCGTTAAGCCTGATATTGGCCATCGCACATGCATCCGAGATAGGTTTGGACAAAGGCCTCTTATAATCATATACTTCAAAGCAAAACGTATAATTCCCTTCGATCAGCTTTCCGCCGGTACTCAGGTCTGCCTTGCTCATTCCCGCAACATCAACGTTGTTCAGATCGAAATAAGTAGCAAGCTGGTCTCCGCTTAATTGCACCGGTACGCCCGGGGTAATGTTGATCGGACCGGAAGGGATGAAATCCGTACGTGAGGTGATCCGGAGATTATTACTTTCAATCTTCACCTTCAAATATACATCCAACGACGGTTCATTGTAATCATTGAACACCAGGGTCACCATTAGCTTGTTGGACCCGGGGCTTATATAATCGGAAAGGTAAACAGAATACGGCGGGGTGACATTAACACTTACAGTTACTGCATTTCGCTGTTGCGCGTACAACTGCATGAAAAACATGTTTACCGAAAGAACGAGCAAAAACGTCAGTGGGCTTCGAAGTAACTTTGTATCCATATGCAAGGTTAGTTTATGTTCTTAAAAAGTAAATTGATACGACAGGCTTGCCTGTAATTCCCTGGGGGCAAGCGTTCCCGTTTTTTCCGCATCTTTCCGTCGCATATAACTGGTCTGAAGATGCAGGGATTGGTGTTTTCCGGCCTGGAAATCGCTGTTAAAGCGTATGATCTGGGTGCCGGAGTTTTTCCCTTCCCCACTCAATTGAACTTTGTTGTAGCCATAGGACAAGGTCAGTTTGAGCTTATTTTTCAACAGCTCTTTGTTCAGCGCGATATTAGGGCCGTAGTTACGTGTGGTGGTAAGTCCGTTCTTGAAGACAGAGTTCTGGAACGACGTGGTGGCGGCAAGTCCTTTTTGAGGAAACCCGGCCTGGTATGATACACTGGTGTTAACCATATTATTATTGGTTTCAAGGCTTTGTGTTGCAGACCGGTTGAGAGAGGTTGCCTTTTGCAGGGCAACCATGAGGCTTACGCTGTGGCGTAGTTTAGCCGTGCCTTTATTGTAGTTCAGGCTTAGCGAGGTATTTTCGTTGATTTGAAAGTACTTGATCGAATCGGTAAAATTGATAAGGGTCGGTTGTGTGTTCGACGTAAAATTGGAATAATTTGCATTGATATTAAGTGATTGATTGACGGACCAGGCAGCATTTGCCGAGCCAATCACCCGTTTATTTTCCGTTTGCTTGTCCCCGTCCAGGTTGTTGCGTTGTTGTCCCACGTTGCCGGAAAGGGTAAACTTATTATTTGCAAATGATTTGGATAGATTTAAAAGCACATCTTCAAGGTCATTTTCGATGAAGGTGCTGCCAAGGGAAGCATAGCCCGGATCAATACGTTTGTAGGTTATCCCCGCATTAAACGTGCCGCCGTTGTAATTTACCGATGTCTCCAGTGCTTTATGGAGAGAGGACGAATAGCGTGGGGTAAATAAACCGCCAAGGTTATTGAGGTAAGTATATTTCTGGAAATCTTTTTCTTCCGTGCGCAGATCTGCCGTATACGCGCTCAGCGTATAATCTGCCGACACAAATATCTGCGGGATGACCTGAGCTTTGGCGCCTATTCCGATCACAAGGTTTTCGGCCGGTGCGATGCCGTAACTTGCCGGAGGGTCCGGTATCGACCCTGGTTTGTCTGCAGCTTTGAACACAATTAGGGAGAGTTCATTTTTTTTGTTTGAGGCCGTCACCGAAAAACCACCACCCCATCTTTCGTACGACGGGTCACGGAAACGATTTTGTGCGCTGTCGGTTGCAGATATGGCTCTAAAGAACCTTCCGTACATAGCGTTTGCTTTGATCCATGAATCTTTCGGCTGGAATTCTATTCCTGCACCAAGAAACGTAAGCCCGGCAAGCGAGTATGGCGAAAAGGTCATGTTCCGGTACCCCAGATGCAAGGTGACGGACTTGTAATGCGGGCTCATACCAAACTGGCTGAACGACGGCTGCTGGTAACGCACATTCTCTTTCGCGAAATAAGCCGAGAACGGCATGTCCACCACTCCCCAGAAATTGAAATTCATGTTTGCCACCATCTGCCAGAAAAAGGGATCCTGCCTGCTATCCATTCCCCAGGCCCCATATAGTGAAGTATTGGCCGACAGTCCGCCGGTTATTTTCACAGGCTTGCTTTTCGCCACCTGTTCAATATCCTGTGCGGAAACAATCCCGGTGGCCACCGATAGTATTGAAATAACAAGCAACCTGTTCAATATATTGGTTTTATTTTTCCCCATAGATCCATATATTCCCATTGATGAAGGAATCGAGGTCCATCTTCCTAAGGCGTTTGAACTCCCGGTTTGCTTCATCCTGTGATTTGACCTGGCGCGAATACACGAAATAGTATTTCCCGTCCTCGCGTTCAAATACAAGGGTTTGAAGACCTGCTTCCCGTTCAAGGATCTTCTGGAAAAATTTTGCGTCGGCAAGGGTCAGGTAAGAACCTACAATGACATAAAAGCTCTTTGCTTTATCCAGGGTGTTTGAGGCGATGGAATCAATATCCGATCCTTTTACCTCATACTTCTCTTTTGCTTTTTCTACTTCGGCCCTGTCTTTCGCAAAGATGGATTTCAGGTGTTCGATCTCTTCTTTCTGGTTGGCAAAAAGACTATCGTTTAAAGCCTGTTGCTTTACAAGCCGCTGGTTCTCCTGCTGTAACCGTTCAATTTCCTGGTATTGTTCCTGCGATTGTTTTTTTAGTACGTTTATTTCCTTTGACGAAATATTATCCCTGACCGTCTTTACTTTCCCGGAGATCCTGACCGAAAGAAATATTTCGTTGGAGCCACTGGAAACAGATTTGATGTATTTATTGGGGAAATCACGCGCATAGCCGATACCGATGGATTCAAAAAGACGAAACTGCAATGCCGCATATGCCCCTGCATCCTGCCGGTAACCGCCGGTCGCTTTTACAAGATCGTTCCAGGTAAAAGAAAGGTTACCCTCATATTGCAACGGCAATCCCTGGACACTCCGGAAACTGGTCCACGGATCGATCCTGTATCTCCCTTCCTGTAAGATAAATGAGTAACCCATCGAAACAATATAATGGGTCATTAACTGGAATCGTTGCTCTTTGAACGTATTCTGTTCTTCGAAAGTGTAACGGCCCTTCATAAGGTTAAGGGCAGAAAAGTCGACAAAGAGAATGTCCTTATAGGAGTAACGCAGGCCTGCACCGGCATCGAACTTTGTACCTTTTTCGGAATAGTCCAGCAGCACGTTCTCATCCGTTTGCGAAGCCTTTATACGGTCATAGAATATCTGGTTGTGGATAAGCCCGGCCGACAATCCCAAACCGATGGAATGGTTCTCCATGAATTTAAGCTTATAGGCATAATTGCCGAATAAACCCAGTTGCCCCAATATGTCTGTCCTGTCGTTATACAGGGTAAGGCCCAAACCCATTTTGTCGGCAGGTTTGCCATCAACGGACAACACAAAAGTCTCCGGGGCACCGGGTATCCCAGCCCATTGCTGGCGGTATCCGAAACTTGCGCTAAGGGTATTTTTGAACGCCGAGGCGGCCGGATTATAAAACTGCGGATTTTCAAAACCCAACGTCATTACCGGTAACTGCTGACTAAAGGCGGAAACGACCGATAATGCAACGGCCGTAATATATATCGCTATTCTGTTCATAAGGGGTTGGGTCATTTATTTCTCAGGATTGTCACAGTGCCTTTATATATGGTCTCCGAACCGGGTATGGTAATTACATAATAGTACGCTCCGTCGGGTAAAATGTCTTTTTTAGAATTTGTACCGTTCCAGTTGTTCTGATACCCTTTGGTACGGTACACGATGGAGCCCCAGCGGTTGAAAATAGTCAACTCCGCATCGGGATAGTTTTCGATGTTTTGTATATACCACGTATCGTTTTTCCCATTTCCATCGGGCGTTAAGATGTTGGAAGCGATAAGCGTATATCGGTTTTCAACCGTAATGGCCACACTGTCCCTGTTTATGCATCCGTACTGGTCCTGCACGGTTACCTGATAGGTAGTGGTATTTTTCGGTGAGGCAACAGGGTTCGGGATAAATGCGGAGCTAAGCCCGTCGGCGGGAAACCATTCGTAGGCAGCACCGCCGCTGGCATAAAGCTGTACGGGAAAGCCAAGCACGATGCTCGTGTCCTTTCCCGCATCAACGGTGGGAAGTGCATAAATATTCACGTTCCTTTTCAGGGAATCGGCACACCCATGAATGTCCGTGATTTTAAGGCTCACGGTGAATGGTCCTGAATGCAAATAGGTATGTGATGGCGTGAATACACTATATAATGCCCCATCGCCCATGTCCCATTCATAGGTTGAGCTGTTGCCTGCCAGGGAAAGGTTAACCGGAAGGACCTGTTGTTTGAAACAAACTCCGGCGATATTAAAATTAGCTACCGGGTTTTCATGAACCGTGGTACTTTTGTTTACGGATGATTTACAGTTCTTATCGGAAGTAACCGAGAGGGTGACCCGGTAAACACCAGGATTCAGGTATTGTTTTGAAGGGGATTGTCGTACAGCATTGCTGCCGTCCCCAAAATCCCACAGGTAGTTGGTGATAGTTCCCGAAATTACGGAAGAATTATCCAGGAATTCCATAGTATGGCCATCGCATACATCTTGCGTGGTAAAACCGGCCGTTGGCTTTGGATATATTTCAATGGGTCTGGTGATAGTGTCACTGCCGTTTTTATCGGAAGTGACAATAAGGGTTACCTGATAAGTGCCGGGATCGGTATATTTCCTAAACGGATCTTTCAATGTCGATGCGCTTCCATCCCCAAAGTCCCATAGATATGCCATGTTACCTGAAGAGATGGTCGACTGGTTCTCGAACGGAACACTGTCGTACACACATACTGCTTGTGCGGTAAAGGCTGCATGTGGTTTGGGATAGACCCAGACCGTTTTTGAAAGCGTGGCAATACACCCGGAATCGGAAGTTACCGTTAACGTAACAAGATAATTTCCGGCCGATGAGTAGGTGTGCAGGGGATTTTTAAGAAGAGAAGTGTTCCCGTCCCCAAAATTCCAGGATGGTATAAAGGTTCCCGAACTTATTGTCGAATTGTCGGTATATTGAACCGGATTGCCGAAAGGCACATCGGTAAATGAAAATTTTGCCACCGGTACCGGGTTTACAGTTACATCTTTGTAAATGGTATCGCTGCACCCGTGGTTGGAATAGGTAATAAGCCGTACCGTGTAACTTCCGGGACTGGCATAACCATGTACCGGGTTAAGATCGGATGATACCTGGCTGTCGCCAAAATCCCAGGCATAGGTAAGATAACCGGAGTTGATCTTCGATTTATTAAGATAGAGCATGTTACTTCCGTGGCATACATTGGTAGTCTCAAAAGCAGGCGTGGCCTGGTCATATACCTCGATTGCCATCGTTTTGGAAGCTGTAGAATAAGGGGTGTTTACGGTAAGCGTCACCTGGTAGGTGCCTGGTGCCGTATATTTATGAACAGGACTTGTTTCGGAAGAAAGCGGTGATCCGTCCCCAAAGTTCCATGAATACGCCGGTGCAGGATAGGATATAACCGATGTGTTCATAAAATGAGCTTCGTTTTTCAGGCACACACTGGAAAATGAGAAATCTGCTTTGGGAACCTCGTGGATGTCCAGGTTTTTTATGAGGGAATCCACACAACCCTTGTCCGAAGCCACTTCCAGTTTAATTTTGTAGGTACCTCCATTTTCAAAGGTGTGCACCGGGTTTTTCGCACTGGAGCCTGTCCCGTCGTGAAAATCCCACAAAAACTGTTTTAATGTGCCGGAGGAAATGGTCGATGTGTTCGTAAACGTCACAGGTGTTCCCTGGGGTTGGGATGGCACCGCAAAAGAAACTTCAGGTAAAGGATAAACCGTAATTTTGGTTTGAAGGGATTTAACGGAAGAACAGATCCCGTTTTTTATTTCTGCACGGTAAAGACGTGTTTGTGTCAGGTTATTATAATCAATAACGGACTGGGTTACGGCAGTATCTACCCATAAGGAACCATTGTCCTCGGAATATTGCCATTGGACAACAGAGCCGTTGTATCCCGAAAGTATGACCTCGCCCGAATTGATACCGCTGCATATTCCTGCAGCCCCGGAAGCGACACCGCCCACGGACGGTTCATCCACGCTTACGGAAGCCGCGGAAGTTACAGCTTCCGCACATACGCCATTTTTCACAACAGCCCGATAAAATGTAGTATTCAGGAGGTTGGCATAAGTAAGGGTATGGTTGGTTTCGACAATGGTCGACCAGGGTGCGGAACCGGTAAGAGACGATTCCCAGCGGATGACGTTCCCTGTATTCCCTGAAAGGGTTATGGCACCGGAATTTGGACCTTTACATACAATATTGGTTCCGGAAAGGGAGCCTGCGATGGTCGGATCGCTGGCATCAATTACAAACGGTTCGGTTTCAACTGTTGTACATCCGCCGCCGCTTTGGACCAGTACCTTATACCATGTTTTACGGCCAATGTTGCTATATGCATTGGCCGACTGTCCGGCAGAACCGGATACATCGTTCCAGAAACTGCTATCGTTCGAATATTGCCATTTAACGATAGAACCGGTTTGCCCTGAAAGGGTGAGTGTTCCACTGTTAAGTCCTTTACAAACCACATTAGTAGCGCTGGCGATACTACCGGCTTTGGCTTCGGGCGAGACATTCACCACGGCAGGTGCACTGTAAAGTTCCGCACCGCCGCCCGATTGAACCACAATCCTGAACCAAGTGGTGGTTTTCAGATTGACATAATTGAGCGTCGGAGTTTGGTTCACAATGCTTGTCCAGGGCACATCGCCGGTGGTTGACATTTCCCAGCGGACAGGGGTGTAACTTCCTGTCATGGTCAGTGTGCCGCTGTTGCTGCCATAACAGGCGTCCGATATGGCCGGATTTAGGACAGGTTGCGCATGTCCGTTGTAAACAGCAAATAAAAGGCCGATTGCAGGTAGTATTCGTCTAAGCATATTGGCTATGGTTTTGATTTATAAGACACAAGCATCAAGATAACAACCGTTACAGTAGAAGTTATTTGTGTCTTACTTGATGCTTGTGTCTTGATACTATATCAGGAACTATTCTCCCATCTTACCGATCAAATCGTCCATTGCCTTTCCGTAAAGCATACACACATGTTTGCGTATATGCTCAAGTTTGCTGTCGCTGAACTTTATATCGGTGTTGGCATTCACGTTCTCTATAATGGATTCGTCCCCTTTGGCCTCGCCTTTTACATCCTTTATTTTATTACCGTCCTTGTCGTATATTTCCATCCAAACCATGACAATGGCTTTAGAGCTTCCTACTTCGACCAGATCAGTGCCCACTCCTACGCCCTGGCGTTCGACCGAAATAAAGCACTTGCCGTACCAGTCATACCCGTTGGCATATTTCATTGCCTGTTTTAAGGTGGTATTCGGGAAGACATAATACGGTTCGGGATAAACGTACTTTATTTTTCCATCCAGTTCTTTAAGAGGCAAAAGCTCCGCGTTGTATTTTTCCTTTAGTTTGGCATTGGTGATCGAATAGACCGTATCGATGAGCGATGCGGTAAGCTTATTCCCGGTGGCATCGGCATATTCTGTTTTTTTGCCGGAATAATCCTGGTAAAAATCTTTGGTGCTCCCGGCAAAAGAGCTTACACTGACCGCTTTCCTTTTTGTGGTCTTTTCTTCGCAGGCTTTGGCAATATGCTCATTCACATTGTATTCGTACTTATACACAAGTATTTTCGCATCCTTAACGGATTGTCCGATTGCATTTATGCTTATAAATGCCGCAATAAATAAACTAATGATTTTCATTTTTATATATTAAATTGGTTGAAAAATATTGATTAATTACTTCTATAATGTTCTGGCTTGTGCCGGTTTGTTTTGCAAATACTTATAGGCAATGTTTTCAATTATAATTAACCTTATTTCACCCGCATGATGAATGCAAGGACATAATAGGGAGGACGGTTTTCAAATGGCTGATTATCTCCTGTTGATTCAAGAGTAATATTTGATGTTGCACTCACAATTTTATTGTTATAAGTTTTATCTCCATGCCCTGGATCTCCATTAGTGTCCAATGCGACAACTGCTTTAGTTGAGGTGCCATCCTTCTGCATAATTTGTCCGGTAATTGAATGGGTATGTCCGTTATCTATTACTGTATGATTATGACTGGGAAGATTATCTATTTGCAAAGTTTCAAAGCTTTTGCCTCCTGGTTTACCTATAGCATCATAATCCAGACTAACCGCATCGTTGACATAGGAGGTATTATACTTTTCATCAGATGTTGAAGAAGATATGTTATCTACATATCCTACAACAAAGCGACCCCGTAAATCTGGTGTCTGATAACCGTTTACCGTTGCCCCGTTGCACAATGCCCAACCATCCGGTACTACTGTGCCGCTCCACATGATAATTCCTCCAATAGGAATTGTTCCATAGCCTACAAAATTATTTCCTGTAACTGTTGCATTGGGGGCATTTACCGATGTTGCATTTGGTAAACTGGCCGAAGTGCCGTTTACCTGTAAGGCTCCTGTAACTGTTTCATTTCCAATTATCGTTTCATTTCCTGCTACTGTAAAATCTTTGGGAGCCGTCACATTATCGTTGACATCCGGATTAAGCGGATTGACGCTCAACCACTGCGTTCCATCGTAAAATTTGAATTTACCGGTCGCATTATCATACAAAATACTTGCTTTAACCCTGTCGGCGGACTGTGCATCGTCAACACGGGGAAGTAAAATCCCTTTTTTGGTCGATTTTATTTCCAGCACTGCGCTTGTATCCGGATTGTTTGTTCCTATGCCTATTTGAGCTTTTAAGCATAAGCTAACGGTTATAAAAAACAACAATGCAAGGAATTGCCTGAGAATTGTTCTCATATGTGAAGAGGTTATTTTCAATTGTTGAACCTGATTAACTTTAAAATATTTAACTGTTACATTTTACTATAAATAAATCAGAAGATAGATTATTTCTGATGACTCCTCAAAAACAGGTCTAATCTCAACTTCAACTAACTTTCCTTCTTTTAGTGCTTTTGGCCATTGAATCTCCCAATAATACCAATCACTCTCAGTACGATTAAGACCGCGGTTATTCAATTTTTAACTGTTCCAAAAATTCCTTTAAGCTATTTGTTTGAAATGTGACTCCAAAGTCCCTGTCAATTACATAAATCTTCCCCATATTTATATCAGAATTACCAATACAAACAATAGCAGATCCTACATAGCTGCTATTGGCAAAAGATTTTTAAAATCATCTTCATTTTGAAGATTTTCTATAACGTTATTAATCTCGTCAATACTGTAAAAATACTCAATGGCCATTTCCTGTTCTGCATCTCTCAATAGTCTTTTGAATATTGGTAATTAACTAATTGACCTCCATTTTGATTCAAAAGAAACTTAGCAAATTCAGACGGTACTACACCTTTTATCTTACTTAAATCTTCATTAGAAGCTTTATTTTCTGCAATAAATTGAAGCATATCTTTTTAATTTATTGGTGATGAAAAGTTCAACTTTATATTGTTAGGATTTCTATTATGCTATATTGCAGCTACTCCTCCTGTATGAGGTATACCTCCTTCTCCAGGATTGTTTAATTTTTTCGGAACCAACTGCATTGTTTTTCCATCCTCATGACGGCGCCATGTGTAATCTTTGTATTTCCCATTTTCAAATTTTAGATGAGCATCAAAATACTACCAAGGCTAGCTTTCTCACTTGTTTTTGCAAAATTAAATTTATACATCTTTTTGTAACTGCTCTAAAAATTCTTCCAAACTATTAGCTTGTTCAGTCAAACCAAAATCTCCATCGTAAACAAATATCTTTCCGAAGTTTTCTTTTTCAATACCAATAGACACAACAGAAGCTCCCATATTTTGAACGAATGCGAGATTTCCTTTAAATTCTTCAATATCTAAACCATTAAAATAAGCACTCTTGATTTCTTCTATTGACAAAAATTCATCAATAATTAAATTTTGAGTTCCGTCATCCAAAAATCGTTTAAAAATGAAAGATGGTCTAATGCATCCGCCATTTTGCAATAACAAAAATTCTTTTAATTGACTTGGTATTGTTATAGTCAATTCAGCCTCAATATTTAATATATCTTCTAAGACTGCTCCTTTGTTTTCTAATAATTTTTTCATTGTGGCGAAGGAAAAGTTAATATTTCATTACCAGGTTTACTATTATATCGGATTATTGCGGCACCTCCTGTATGATTAAGTCCTCCAACTTTAAAATTGTTTAAATCCTTTGGTACAAGCTGTAAGGTTTTGCCATCATCATGATGATGCCATGTATAATCCTTGTATTTTCCACCATCAAAGTTGTATGAGCATATTGTCCGCTTCCAAAACCCTCGGCATCATTTGCTTTGGAAAAAACAATATAACTATCCCGGTTACACATCCTTTTTGTCTTTTTGAATAGAGAGAGGTAAAGTTTTTTCTATTCCCTGCTCAATCGCTCTATCTCGTCATGCAGCTCCTGATCCCAAATAAACTCCATATCAAACTTGTTATTTGGCCATACCTTGAAAATAGCACGGTTCCAACGGTGTTTTGTGTCAATCATAGTTGAATGTATTTCTTTTACGGCCTTACTGACCGAATAAGCACTTTCTAATTTTACGTTTTTAAAAGTTGAGTCCTCATCTAAATAAGTTAGATTAAAATCAACCGAATTTAATATCACTTTAATTTTAAGTATCCCTTCTCTCCAGGGTTCTTTAATTGAGTTTATTATATTACTTCCAATTGTATTGTAAAGTTCATCAATTGTTCCCATATCAATTAGTTAAGTTTTCAATAATAGTAGTAGACAAGTTACTATTAATTTTGTAGTCTACTTCAAATGCAACAGGCCGTTTTGATGAACCCTCAAAAATAGGTCTAATCTCAACTTCAACTAGCTTTCCTTCTTTTAGTGCTTTTGACCATTGAGTCTCCAAATAATACCAATCACCCCCAGCACGATTAATGCTGTTATTCATTGGTAAATAATTAATTTGTTCCCCAGGACCATAGAATTGAGCACCGATAAGATGGCCTCCATCATCAACTCCCTGTATTCCGCCTTTCTTACTAACACTTGCTCCTTGTTGATAAGTGTTAGGTTCTCGCCTCACCAGTTGCAGTTCTCCGGTAACTTTTTTCACCCTTCCCAGTTCATCGGTTTCAAAAAGATAACCGTCTACCTTGTACCTTGAGTTGGGGTACAAATCTTCGTTTAACAGCTTGTTCCATGCATTTGTTCCACCTCCTTTAGTAATTATCAAATCATCAGAAAGGGTTATTCGTTCTACCTTAAAAATCTCTTCGCCTTTGGCAAGGGTTTTCTGCAGGTCGTCATCTATTTTACTGGCTATATTGGGATTTTTGTTTTTTAAACTATTATAAGCCTTTTTTAAGTCCTGGAATGTCCCAGGAAGGCTTGCCAGTGCTTTTGACACCTGATAAACTGTCAATGCTGTATTGAACGCGTCAAAAGCGGCAATAAAGCTTTCGCCACCTGCTGCTTTTATTTCGTCTCGGTAGCTATCTATCGTCATTGCGGTTGCAGTAAGCGTTATTTCCCCGGCTGCAATTAAGGCAGTCCGCCCACCTTGTGCTAAAGCTCCACTTCCAGCAGTACCTATGATAAAGCCCACGTTTATGGCATCGTTCATCTCTTGTTTCCATTGTTCGTTAGCAAGTATTGAAAGGCTTACAGCAGGTATATAAATACTATTTCCCTCGGTTGTATTCAATGCCTGGGACGATGTTTTAAAATCGACCCTTACCAGATCAAGTGGATTAAGAGATACAGGGTATTTGCCCAAGCTCCATGCAAGCCCTATCTGCTCGATGGTGAAAGTTACCTGTCCATTTTTTGCAATGGTAAAATCTTCATACATCAACTTGCGGTTACCGTTCAGGAATGATTGTACAAAAGTGGGGCTTAACCAGAAGAACACCTTTTCTTTAGCCCATCCGTCCAATGGTTTCGTTATACCATTGGTTGTAAGAACTTCTAATGCCTTTATCTGGTTTTGCAGTTCTGTTTTCCCTTTGGCCAACACCAGCAAATTAGACAAAGCGGTGTAATATCTCACATGGTTAGCGCCGTCTATGCTTTTATCCAATTCGGCAAGCAACCCGCTATTATCGTTCTGCAAATCATTATAAAGTGTCTGCGCCTGTGTTTGATCTGGAACTGTATTGAAAAGGTCTATCAACAATTGCTCTTCGTCCCCGTCAACATGGACTTCAAAGACCAGTTTCTTAATGGCATTGATACGACCTTGGGTTTTTATGGCTTTCCATAGACAGGAATAATCTTTTGTCTTTTTAAGCAATTCGAGTATTGTAGTTCCATCCTGTGTTCCTAAGTTTTTAAACTGTTCCAATACTTGGTTATATTCGTAGTAAGTACTGTATCCTTTTTCTTTCCAATAACTTATAGATGTTTGTAAGGTATTCCCTACTGTGTTCCCATAGCTATCTTTGGGCGACATCATCTTGATAAGGAAATCGTCAAAATCTTCGTTATTAAGAGCTTTCCCTATCCAACACATGTTGTAGACTTCAGGATACTGGTTTATCTGGTGGGCATGGGTAAAAATGTATGGGTATAAAACACTGTTACCCTGCGCGCTTTTCTCCCGGCTATAAATAAAATCATGTGCTTCCTGCCCTAAAGCTGGGGACATCTTTGCATTGATATATTTCGCTGTGCTTTGCCAGTTAGTTTTTGATACGATGTAATCGAACGGCTGCAATGTGCCGTTTCCGTAATTTACTTGTTCAAATGTTGGAGCTATGGTCTCAGTAGCCTGTATTGCTTTAAACATAACGGCACTCTCTTTCAGACATGGTGTGCCAATAATGTATTTGGAAGGTTTCTGGTTATACGATAATTCATCTTGATATGAATTATTGTTGTCATCTTGATAACCAATAAAATTATCCGAACCACATTCTTTTTTAGCTCTGTATTTAGTTTCCTTGTTATCCTTTTTTATTACAAAATGGGTAAGAGTGCCAATTGGTGCAAGCGAAAAGCCTGTACAACCTTCTTTTATTTCCCAGTTGTCTCCTGTACTGAAATATACTTCAGATATAGTCGGAGGCAGAGTAATAAGTTTTCCTGAAGGAGTTAAAAATGTATAACCTAAAATGTTGCCTGATGCATCTTTGTTTGCAAAATCGTTAAGCTCGGCAATATTAACAACTATCATCATCGCTCCCTCCTCCTCCTTCTGAAACATATACAACCTCCAGCTGGGGTCACCCATCCAGTCCCACTGCGGCTTCCAAAGCGCCGTGCCCGCCGCATAGCGGTTCATCAGGTTGTCGGTGGCGTCGTTGATCTTGTATTCGTCGTCGATGTGTTTCATGTAGAATGCGCCATGCCCCAGCTCATGGGCAATGGTTTGATAGCTGCCGTCACGGCTTCCGCCGCTATACGTGTGCGATTTTGTTTTGGTAAAGAAAAAGGCATATTGGGCTTTCAGGGGCATGTAACCCGTATAGTCCATGCTGTTGGGCAGGTCGGTAATGATAACGTAATAGGTTTCGGGATCGGGGGCTGTTCCCATCGCATCGATGATGGCCTGCATCTCGCTGCTGTACCGCCGGAAAGGGGAAGTCTCGACCAGGAGGGTCCCGTCCCCGTCCTCATTGTCCCAAACTTTCTTGTTCACGTTTAAGGCCACGGGAGTAGCCACCGTCCATTTTACCGCTGCCTGTTTGTAGATGTCGTTCAATACTTTTTCGAGCTCGGCCGTATTGCAGTTAAAGGAAACCCCGTTGAGCAGCACAGGGACGACTTCTTTGGCAGCAGGGGCATACGATTTTATTTTCAGCTTGCCCACCACGGTTTCTTTCACCTTCCCGGTAAGCAGGGTATCCTGGTAATACGCTTCGATGGTTTGTTCGCTTTTGTCGGCCCCTCCCCCGAAAGAGATCAGATACGAGCCGTCCCCCTTGGGAGTGGCCACCATCCCGGGGTCCGATGACCGGAAACCGATCTGGTGCGTCGGGGCGTTTTTATCCCGTAACACCAGTTTTACCCGGACACTGTCGTGCATATTGGCCGCTACCGACTTCCAGGGAACCTCGTACTTCCGGCCTTTGACGTTCAGCTCTTCGTAATTTCCGGCCAGTATCTCGTGCGGCACCACATCAAACCCGTATTGCTGCCCCGCACAGGGTTCAAAAGTGACTTGTGCAATGTTGCACTCGTTCGTCTGCTCCTCAAACATTTCCCGCAACGCGGCAATGCCCCGGAACATGGCCTCGTTCACCGAATCCTTTGCCACGGGCGATATTTTCCCGAACGGTTTGCCAAGCCCCTGGTTGGTGACCTGAAGCAGGTTGTTTTGCTTGCCGCCGTCGAGCAGTCCCTGCGACGGTTTGTTAAGGATGTCTACGTTGAACACACGCCCGTCGCCCGTTCCCTGTGGGGTAAAGCGGATGTCAAAGCCAACGGCAGGGGCGTTTTTTGTATCGGCGACAAGGTCCGTGGTCTTGTCCTTGTTGAACAACAGCCGCGGCCACAACTGGTCGGAGTTTACAAAGCTGTTTACAAAAATATTTGTCTCGTAACCTTTTTCAAACAGACTGACGGAATCGGCCAAAGACTGGTTTTTCTTTAACAGAGAAAGCCCTTTGATGTTGGATATCTGCCGTACTTGCAGGCATTTGTCGAACATGTCGATGTCAAAGAACTGCGTAAGCCGCCAGCGGATCGAATCTTTCATGGCATTGAGCCGGGCCGTGTCGACCACCGTTGCGGTCTGCAGCGGCTGGCCGGACGTTGTTCCCTGCGCAAAAAGGAACGAAAAACCTGTTAAAAAGAGGGCAAGTAAAAGGTTACGCATGTATCTGTTTTTTTGTTGGCCGTTCTGGTCTATTTCGTTGTGTGGGTTTTGCCGATATTAATAGGTATCCCTGTCCAGTCCGTAATCTTTATGTTCGCCGAACCATTTTCTTGATGTTTGGAGCGCTTTTTCATAATCGTCGGTGGCCATTTCCCCGCTTTTGTTCGTTTTCAGCGGAAAACCGACAACTACTTTAGCCAGTTCTTCCATCACCCGGTAACCGCACGGGATATTGCCCGAATAATAAGGATTGGGCGATGTGCAGTTTCTCTCGTCGCTGTCAAGTATCTCCAACAAATAGCCGAAGATGGCTTTCTGACGGGTGTACACCAAATCGGGCAGGACATGGTACATGATGTGGTCATCCACCGGATAATCCTTAACAAGCAAAAGAACGGCCGTGGCACTGCTTTCGCTTCCCATGCGGGCAAGCGCCAGGTGTGCGTTCCATTGGAGTTTCGTGGATGGCTGGTCAAGCAGGCTTTCAAGAAACGGCATCTGGTCCTTAAGGTCAAGGAAACCGGCAAGCCTTACCAGCTTTTCCCGGTGGAGCGACGGCGCTTGGAGCATCACGCGTATGGTGTCACATGCATCCCGGGTAAAATCCTGACGCAAAAAATATGTCAGGTAGTTGAGGGCAGTACCCTGGAGGGAAACATCGCCGCTGCGGCAGGACCGTACAAGCATCCTTACCGCTTCCTGCCGGAAAGCCGCTTCGCCGGTCTTCAATCCCAAACGGGCGCAAATACTGACGGCTTCCGACCGCACGGTTTCTACCGAATCCTGCATCCAGGGACCGATACGGGTAAACACGAACATTTCATTTCCCGGCTTAAAAAGTACTTCTTCGTTTGCCCGGACCGGTTTTCCGGCCGACAGGGCCATCCTGATCTCCTCCAATGTCCCGTTTACCCTGTTCTCCTGTGCCGATAACGTCAACGGCAGTAACAAGGCAAGGATGGCCGTACCCAACACTTTCCTGTATGCTTGCACGCCCGTAATTGGAATATTCAAGTATTTAAAAGGATGGTATGGATGTTTCATGGTCAATGTTTGATGATTTTATAGGTTACCGCACGTTTGCCGACCGATGCTTTAAAAATATAAATACCTGGTTTTAAGCGATGAAGATCGTACTGTTTACTAAACTCGGACAGATTGTCGGCTCTTTCCATGAGGATAAGGATTCCCCTTAAATCATAGACGGCTATCAACACATTTCCATAGTCGCTTAGCGTCATCTCGAAAGTAAAAGCACCGGAAGTAGGGTTCGGGTAAAGCGCCGATGAAAGGATTTCGATAAAACGGCTGTTTATCCCTCCATCGTTGACCGACTTTTTCTTGAGGGAGGGCGCCACGGAAACGGCTTTTGTAATGGACGAAGTACAATAGTTGTTGCTAACCGTCAGCGTGACATGGAACGTCTCGGACGTGTAATACACATGCGACGGGCTTGTCCGGGCCGATTGTACCCCGTCGCCAAAATCCCACAGGCTGGTATAAGGCTCGGGATACGACAGATCGTAAAAATTAATGGTATCCCCGGTAAATACCCTGCTTGCCACGATATAGCCGGCGACAAGGCTTGCCGACGAAGGATAGACCTCTATGGTGTCGGAAGCGATGCAACCGCCCGGGTTCATCACGGTCACCCAATATTTGCCCGGTTCTTTAACCTCAAAGGCTTGTTGTATCCCTTCCGCTCCGTTGGACGAGCCCCATTGGTAAAGTGAACCCGGGTTACCTGCATCGAGCACCACGGAGAGGGCATTGCACAATGCCTTGTCATTCCCCAGGCTAACCTGTGGGGCCGATTTAAATTCCACGAACACCGTATCGCGGGAACTGCACCCATTGGCTGTATTCAGCAACTCTGCAACATACCTTCCCCCTTTGCTGACCTGTAACGTGGAAGATGAAGACGGTTGCCTGTTCCAAGTGTACGCATAGGACGCATCGTGGATGCCCGCATCCAGAATCACTTTAGAACCCTCGCAAACACTGATGTCATCGCCAAGATCAACCTTGTCCGCATGAAGGATCGCCACATCCACCGTATCGTGGGTAAAGCACCGGTAACCATTGGATATTTTGACCCAATAGGTGCCCGAAGTATCCACAACGATTGAACTTCCGGTTGCCTCGGTACTCCAGAGGTACGATGCAGCGTCTCCGGCGTCAAGGGTCGCAAAATTGCATTGCGCAATGACATCCGGCAACGTTTTTTGGGGAACGGGAAGGTAGCTTACATTGACCGTATCGGCATTTGAACAGCCATACGCATTGGTAACGGTCACCTTGTATTTTGAAGAAGTGCCGACTGTTATCGTTCTCGAAGTCTCGCCGGTTGACCATTGATAAGAGCTAAAGCCGGCTCCCGCGTCAAGGGTTACGGCAGTACCGGTACATTCTGTCACATCGTTTCCAAGAAAAACAGCCGGAACAGGATTGATGGTTACGGTTACCGAATCGCTGGCGGAACATTTGCCATCGTCCACCACGACTTTATACAATCCGTTTTCGCTGACACTCAGGTAGCGTCCGCCGGCAATCCCAATCCCATCCTTATACCATGTACAATATGCATCGGCATAAAGCGCGTCAAGGATCCCCTGGGTACAATAGGTGACATTATCCGGTAAATGAGGATCGGTTTGGGCGTTAAGCGTTACCGTCGTGCTTTCCTTCACACGGCAGCCTTTGTCGGACGTAATATCGACCGAATACGTGCCATCCCGTTCCACGGTCAGCCGGGCTTGTTTTGACCCGTTATTCCAAAGATACGATGCGGCCATTGCAGGATCGGAGACCGTCGCGTCGAGGGTATATTTATCGGCGCAGTACGAAATGGCGGAAGGCAGCCCGGCAGAGGGCAAAGGAAACACCTGGACGGTTTTCGTAATGGTGTCGCCACAACCGTGGTTGCTCGTGGCAATAAGTTTTACCTTTTTACTGCCGGCCGGCATGTCAAACGTAAATGAAGGATTGATCGCCGTGGTCGGGTCATCGTCTTCAAAGCTCCACAAATAAGCAAGGCTTCCGCCGGACACCGACGACTGGTTGTAAAACTGCACAGGGCTGCCGAGGCAAACGTCCTGAAAGGTAAACCCGGCTTTCGGAAGCGGGTAAACATCAAATGTGCCTGAAGACGTGGCCACACAACCCAAACCGGAAGTGACGGTAAGAGATACATTGTAGGTTCCGGCATTGCCAAATGTCCGGACGGGTGAAACATCCGTGGCGTTTGAACCCGCAATGGTCCAGTTGTATGTGTTTTGGGTTTTATCGTCGGGAGAGAACGGGACAGCAGAGCCAATACATGTGTTGGAAGAAGAAAAACCGGCATTGGGAAGTTCAAATACCCGTATCTCGCGGGTAAGCGAATCAATGCAGGTCCCTGTTTGCATGTGCAGGGTCACTTCGTACAATCCGGGTTTTGCATATACTTTTTGCGGGCTGACGACCGTACCGGATGAGCCGTCCCCAAAGTCCCAACGATAAGACGGACCGGCGGCCTGGGCCACGGAAGTGTTGGTAAACACTGTTTTAGAGCCAAGGCAAACATCCGGTGCGCTGAAATTCACGGTTTGTTGCACAATCCGGACAGTATCGGTAAAGGATTCCTTGCATCCGGCATTGGACTCGACAAACAATTGCACGGTTTTTAACCCGGTTGAGCCAAAGCAATGGGTGACGGGCGCCTGGTGATTGGCGGAGACCCTAACCGTATCGTCCGCCCCAAACGCCCACGTCGCTGTTTTAACGGCATACAAAGGGTCGGAGAAAGTGGTCATATTGCTGAACTCTGCACAAAGGGATGAACTGCCGCATTTATTTTGCGACAAAAAGTACACATCCGGCAACGGATGAACCGCAAGGGTACGGTTGGCGGTATCCGAGCAACCGTATTGGCTTGTGGATACCATGGAAACCGCATAATTCCCGGCAGATGCATACGTATGCGTCACAACTTTGGCCGTATCGGTCGTCCCATCATTCAGGAACCAGCGCCTTGTAAGCGCCGCAGTTCCGCTTATTGTCGAGGTGTCCGTAAACATAGAGGCCGAGCCAAGACAATAACCAATATTTTTGTCATCGATTTTGAACCCGGCTTTAGGGAACGGATGGCCGGTAACGGTAAGTGAATCATAGCTAAAGCATCCACGGTTGTCATACACCATTACCTTATATTCGATCGGGGTAAGCACATTAAGCGTGTCGCTTATTTTCCTGGCCGTATCGTTTAACGGGATATTGTTTTTAAACCACCGGAAATAAAATGCCTGCGAGGCCAAGCCGCTTACCTTGTCAATGGACACCTCAAAACCCTCCCCCTGGCATACATTTTCTTTCGCTTTGAGGGTTGCTTCGGGCGGGTTTTCGCAACGGTAGTCGGCGGCCGTAAGGATCTGCAGGCTGTCTTTTTCAAACTTCACAGTCCCGGTCACCTTGTCCGCCGCAATATCCACATTGCCAGAAACAGGAGAATAGTTGATAGGGGAATTTTGCTTGTTGAGAAAAATCCTCAGGTCGGGCTCCTGTATGCCAAGCATTTCATAATCGGAGCTGTCGAGGTACGATATTTCGACCGAACGGTTCTGGTGGTCACCTGTCCTGATGGCGAAATATTTCCTGATGCTGCCATCACCGGCATAGGCAAGGGGAAGATGGCCGCGCTCCACCACAAAAGGGGTATCGATACTGAATGAACTGACATTAAAGCCCAGGTTTCGTGGCAGAAAAGAACCTGCATTGGGAAACTTGGCCACGACATGTCCCGAACGTTTGTTAAGGGGTCCGTAATCCAGCTTTGTGGTATCCCAGATCCTGTAACCGTCTTTTTCCAATCCCAGGTTGCCGTCGTATTTAAAAAATTGGGGATGGTCGTAATACAGGTAAAGGTTGTTACCGTTCAGGAACAGGCTCCCCAATGTCGGGTTGACCGTTCCCAGGGCATAGACACTGTCCATAAGTTCCAGCCCTTGGGGGTTCTGTACGTCTATAGAGTGGAAAAAAATGGTATTGGCCCGGGCACTTTTTACATGCTGTACCTTATCACCCATAAAAATAACCGTCCCGGCGGAAGTCCCGGCACTCTCCTCTCCGTCGCCGCCTGTCACGTACGGATTGGAGGTCTTGTAAAACAGGTTCGACGTATTGTTGACGATGGAATCCGCGACATAAAGGTTCCCGTTGTTCAGCACCTCGCCGTTATTTACGATCATACTACCGTTGACCGTGATGCCGGTTTTGGTATCACGGATGCTCAAAATGCCTCCGTTGACCACAAGGTCGGTTTTTTGGGCATGCATCTTTTCATTGGCATTTAAGCCAATGACGAAGAATAAAAAGTAAATAACCTTGCGCGATAATCGGGGTAAATATTTGCTCATAGGCAATGCGTTTAATTGTAATCGACCTTATTTCACCCGCATGATGAATGCAAGGACATAGTATGGCGGGCGGTTTTCGTGGGGTTGATTATTTCCCTTTTCGGTTTCTGAGATATTTGCAAAATCGGTTTCCGTGACGGATTCGGCAGTGCCAACCGAACTGTCATAACCATCATGTGTAACATCACCAAGCTTTTTACCATAATCCGTAAATTTATGAGTATGCCCTAAATCCTTCACATCATGTTTGTGTTTGGGCATTTCCGCTTCTGATAATGTATATTTGTTGATCCCTCCTTTATTACCAATTGCATAGCTGGGATTTTCCGTCTCACGGGAATCAGGCCCGCTATTTTGTCCGGAGCCAACAATAAAACGTCCCCTAAGATCTGGTATTGGTTTTGAATACATTGCAGATTGAGAGTCGGTTACCGTACCCCCATGACACAAGACCCAGCCATCCGGGACATCGTTGCCACTCCACATGATAATGCCGCCAAGGGGTATTGTACCATAGCCGACAAAATTATTCCCGGTTACGGTGGCGTTGGGGGCACTTACCGATGTTGCATTCGGCAGGGTCGCTGAGGTCCCATCCACCTGTACGGTTCCGTCAAGCGTGGTATTACCGCCGACAGCTGCATTTCCGGTTAAAGTTGTATTCCCCGCGACTGTAAGGTCCTTTGGAACCATCACATTATCATTCACATCCGGGTTAAGCGGATTGACGCTCAGCCATTGTGTCCCGTCATAAAATTTGAATTTACCGGTTGCATTATCGAACAAAAGACTTGCTTTCACCTTGTCGGCAGATTGTGCATCGTCGACACGCGGAAGCAGAACACCCTTTTTTGTCGATTTTATTTCCAATACTGCACTTGTATCCGGGGCATTAGTCCCGATGCCTATTTGTGCTTTTAAATATGGGCTGACCATTATAAAAACCAGCAATGCAAGAGATTGCCTGAGGATCGTTTTCATATGTGAAGTTTTATTTGCAATATTTTACCTATTTAAGTGAAATCCATTCTGATTTTACAACTATTCCCGATTTGTGGAACAGCCGGAGCTGGTACTCCACATTAAGTTTATTTTTATCATAATCCGAAAACTCATGATCCGGTGTAAGATTCAGGACCCGGACAGGTTCTGCATCGGGAGAGTTTCGTCTAAATAATGCATATCCAAGAAATGAATCTGTAGTGTTTGCTGTCCATTGAAGTTTGGTGTATTTTCCGAACAATGGCTTTTTAGCCGTAAACTTGAGTATTTCCGATTTTTCTTCATTTTCCCTGTTGCCTGGCAATTTCCCGGGGAACGATTCCGAAAAAGGGGAACGGTTTCCTGTGCTGTCAATCGCTTGCAGGGCATAATAATACAAGGTATCAGGTATAACCGTACGGTCGGTGAACCGTGTTACCGATGGGGCCAACAGCCCGGTATTGATCTTTTCTTTGTCCTTTGGACCATCGGTAAACCGGAACAGTTCATATCCCGCGAGATCTGGTTCGCGGTTGGCTATCCATTCCACAGAGATGTAATCACCTTTGGGTCTTGCGTCAATAATAACAGGCAGCACGGGAGGGGTCACATCGGGCATCTGTGCCTTTCCGGGAACCGAATATTCGCTGCGGTTCATGGCTGAGTCCATGGCTGCCACTTTATAAAAGAAATAATTACGGGCGTTGCGCGGCAGGGTATCTGTAAATGTGGTTTGTTTTAGAGGTTCGGCATTAAGCAGCACGTAAAAATCCTTACGGTCGCTGTTTACTGTCCTGAAAACCTGGTATCCTGCAAGATCCAGCTCTGTATTGGCGTCCCATGACAATACAATGCGCCCGGTATCGGCTTTGGCGATTACGTTTTGGGGCATGGCAGGAGGCGTAATGTCATGTACCTCTGAAAGTATTTTGGAGGATTTACCTTCGTTGCCTGCCGAATCGACCGCGGCCACAATGTAATAATAGAAGCCTGCTTTCAGGTCCCTGTCGGTATACACAGTGTCCGTAACGGGCAGCAGCTTGTCGTTTATCCTTTGGTAATGGTCGTCATACTTATAGCTCCGGTAGATATTTATTCCTTCCTGGTCAAGGGTTGGGCGGTTTATCCACGACAACCGGACGTCATATTTATCGATCCTCCGTCTCAAACCATATGGCTCCAGCGGTGGCGTATGGTCACCCGGCATTACTGAAATTTTCTCAGACAGACCAGATTCACGGCCAAAGAAATCAATAGCTGTCAACTGGTAAGTATATCTGACCTTGTTTTCCAGATCTCCGTCTGTAAAGAAAACATCCGGATAAGACAGTTTGCCGCTGGGCAATTCCCTCTGGGAAATCATTAGCGGGACTTCGTTTATCTTTCTCAAAGCTGTATCCACAGAGGAACTGCGGTAAATATTTACCCCGTGAAACCTCAGATCCTCCGGCAGCCAGTTGATGTTCGCCCGTTTGTCATTGGCATTTATGGCGATGCCGGAAGGCGGAACACCGGGAATATACACACCTGCCTTAATGAATTCGGAATACCCTATGACTTCTTCGCCTTTTGCTGATATAGCGGTTATTTTATAACGGTATGTGACATTCTGCAAAATGGACATGTCGTCATACTGGATGCCAAGATAAAGGGCAAAACTCTCACTCTGTACCGATTTGACAAGGACAAAAACCTTGGTCATTTCCTTCAAATCGGCAGGTTTTAAGTCTTTTGCCATGTCAATGTAGCCCCGAAGCGTCGAATCTGCCTTGTATTGCGAAGGGGAAGGCTCTATCTTTCCTTTTATAATGGGATTTTCATTCAGTTTTTTCCAAGTTATTTCGCCCAGTTCTTGACGATAAATATTTACCCCGGGCAGATAGATCAATTTATCGGTTAACCATTTGATTTTTACAACCGGGGACCCACCCTGCGTATGATTGGTAACAAGCACGGGGGAGATATCTTTTGTCGTATCGTTTATCTGTGCGGAAAGGGTTACCGTATTTAGACTGATCAGTAATAATGCTAGTATTCTGCAATCTTTCAGAAAATTCCTCAGTGGCTTTTTTATTGTTCCACTGCCACAAAACCATAACTGCTTCAATATAATCGTAAATAAATTCAAGATATTCAATATTTTATTATTAAATGCGACATAAGAGAAACGGATTAACATCGATGTAAAGTATCGGGTTTAGGTTTATTCGCTCTAAATCAACTTCTTTAAAAATACATTTGATTTTTACGAAAGAAACTTCTTGTTGTTTGTTTTTTCAATAAAAGGTTTAAAAAAGCGAGCTAAAAATAAAAAATAATTAATACATTTTGTTTTTTACAACTATTATTTATCGTAAAGCAAATGAACAACGGAAAGTGTATTTCCACAGACGAATGAACTGGATGATATGGAACTTAAATGGGGCAAGAGGTATCCGATAGCCATTAAGCACGGTATGACCATCTGCCCTGCTTACAGAGAGACTATCCCCAGGATGATTTACACGTCAACACGATTGAAGGTTATCGTTGTACTTTGTGCAAGGCATTTAAAAACAAACGAGTTTTCCCAAATGACACGGCATTGGAAAAACTCGTTTATCTGGCTTATCGCCACATCAGGAAGAAGTAGGCAATGCCAATCCCCCAATAGGATACGACTGCCGGGCAATTGGCTACAAATTCCGCGGGGCGCTTCCCGAACGATGAAGTCGTTTATTGAAGAAATAATCGCAGACACAGTCCATCAGGCACTACCCGACCCAGCCCATTGGGAACCGGGCCCGCGCTAAGAACCGGTTAATCATTATTTTTTGAGAATCGGTTAATCTTGATGATTTTGCGATGTCAACCCCAAACGTAGATAAGGCCACAAAAATCAAGCATTGTTCCCATTATCGAAATAGGTGACCTACCCTTTCTGATAATCTGCAACCCCCAGGGTATTTCCCGACGGATCCACAAACTCAACGGCCCAGCCCGTGCGGATTTTAAATGGTTCTGTCAGAAAGTCAATGTCTTTCCCTTTCATTTCATTAAATAAGGCCCTTACATCGGAAACCTCCATCCATACAGTGGGCTTTGCCAAAGGAAATTTCTTCTTGTCTTTCAGGATGATGGCAGGTTCTTCATCTCCAACGCAAAAGGCAATCATTCCTTGCTCCGCAAATTCGAACTTAATTTTGAGGCCAAGCGTTTCCGAATAAAAACGTTTGCTTCGTTGATAATCGTCGGCGGGTAAAAACAAATTGTCATAATTTAAAACGGCGGGTCCATTCCCTGCTTCTTCCGTAATGGTAAGGATAAACCCGTTGTTATCCCGAACGGCAAATTCTTCGGCACCATAGGGAGTCGTGTGCATCTCTTTTGCCAGATAAGCCGTATCCCTAACCTTGTCATACAACTCTTTTTTATCCTTTACTTTAATGTAAAAGCTAAGTACGGACTGCAACCCCCGTCCTTTCAGTTCAGGGTATTCGTCTTCCAGACTGTCCCGGTCCTGAAACATAAGGTTTACATTTCCGGCATTTACCATTGCCCAAATCTGTTTTCCTTCACCGGGTACACTCATCAGTTCCTTGAATCCAAGAACTCCGGTATAAAACTTTACCGTCTCGTCGACACTTTTTACCCCAATATTGGGTGTTAATGATTGGTATTTCATAAGCTATTCTTTTACTGCATTCTTATATTCTCCGGTAATATCAGCGAAGCTGTAGATATAAACAATATTCCCCATCGGATCGGCAAATCCGAACGAACGGTCTCCCCATGGCCGATCGGCAATGTCCATAGTGATGTCAACTCCTTGTCGCTTCAGTTTCAGATATTCCGCATCCACATCTTCAACCTGAAAATTGATGGTTGCTTGCTTACGTCCAATAACGGAATTATCGTGCTGAGGGACCATGAACGCAATGTCCATCCGATCCCCAAACGTAAAGACAACATACCACCCGCAATCAAATGTTACTTTTCCGCCTAAAACATTCCGATAAAATTCTTTTGATCCAACGATGTTGTCCGTATGGAAGGTTACGGATAAATCTGCTATATTCATAATTCCCCTGTAATTAGTGACAGGGACAAAGATATGGCCTGCAATCAGTCCTTTTTGTGTAAAAAAACGACTTTATAATTTGAAATAAGAAGGAGAGCTCCCCGACATGAACTGAAATTCCCTGATCATATGCGCATGGTCGTAATATCCGCAATCAACGGCAACGGAAAACAAGCTTTCACCGGGATGTTTTTTCAAATATGATATTGAGTGGCCAAACTTCGTTACTTTGCTGAATGTCTTGGGCGATATACCGACTGCCGATTTGAACTTGCGTTCAAAATGTCTCGGAGATAAACAAACCTTTGATGCTATATCGGTCGGAGACAGCAAACCTTTTGTCCGTTTAATCAGATCAACGGCATGCACAATCTGCGGTTCAAGGCCAAAAACGTATTTTAGCTTACGAATAAAGTAAGCATCGATATGTTCTATTTTCTCTCCTACACTTGTTTTCCCGGGTAGATCCATGTGAAAATAATCGTCAAACAAGGAACCATCGACCAAAGCCAAATCAATGCGCCGGTCTGTAAATTCGTTGATGGGAGAACGTATGAAAGCTGTTATTCCGGCCGGTTTGAACCGTATTCCGAGAAAATCCACATCGGACGGATAATAGCCTTGTGAATAGCAGGTCATCGTGCCAACGACGTTCGGTACAAACGGCAGCAACCCGCTCGGATGATTGTTGGCGGTAAAAGAAAAAATAATGTCGACACAACCATCCGGCAGGACTCGATGGTACTCCCCTTCGTCCAAAAAACCTTGTACGGTCCAGTATGTTTCGACATATCGATCCAACATTACATGAGGCTGATATTCCCTGTAAACCAACATACTTTCAAAATTATCAAATCAGAACAATAATTAAGATGTCCGCGAATGTCGAAATACAAGTAGCCCGTATTTATTTCACAAAGAGCCTTTTACCCGTTATCCCTCTTCCGTATTTCCGTCCTCCGTATTTTTCCGCTGATGGTTTTTGGCAACTCGTCGACAAATTCGATGATACGCGGGTATTTATAGGGGGCGGTAACCTGCTTCACATGGTTTTGCAGTTCGGCCACAAGGGCATCACCGACTTTATCCTTGTAATCTTTGGCCAGTATCACGGTAGCTTTCACAATCTGGCCGCGTATTTCGTCGGGTACACCGGTAATTGCACATTCTACTACGGCGGGATGTGTCATCAGCGCACTTTCCACCTCAAAAGGCCCGATTCGGTACCCCGAGCTCTTGATCACATCATCCACGCGTCCCACAAACCAATAGTATCCATCCTCGTCCTTCCAGGCCAAATCTCCGGTATAGTAAACACCGTCTACCATGGCCTCCTTGGTGAGTTTTTGGTTGCGGTAGTAGCCCTTGAAGAGTCCTTTGGGGTATTTGTGACCGTAACGGATCACAATTTGTCCGTGTTCACCCGCTTCGGCCGAACGACCATCGGGAGTGAGCAGGTCCACGTCGTAATGGGGACTGGGCAGCCCCATGGAACCGGGCTTGGGTTCGATCCACGGCGAAGTAAGGATGGAAAGCGTGGTTTCGCTCTGCCCATACCCTTCACGAAGCTTAATGCCCGTCAGTTTATAAAACTGGTCGTAAACCGCGGGGTTAAGTGCTTCGCCCGCAATGGTGCACCACTCGAGGTGCGACAGGTCGTATTTGGCAAGGTCTTCGCGGATGAGGAACCTGAAAATGGTGGGCGGTGCACACAACGACGTCACTTTGTGCTCTGACAGCATGGACAACATATCGGCGGGAGTAAACTTTTCGTGGTCGTACACAAACACCGTGGCCCCCGCCAACCATTGCCCGTACAGCTTTCCCCATACCGCTTTTAACCAACCGGTGTCGGCAATGGTAAGGTGAATGCTGTTTTCGTGCAAATTGTGCCAATAGCTGGCCGTGACGATGTGCGCCAACGGATACACGCTGTCGAGCATGACCATTTTGGGATCGCCCGTGGTGCCCGATGTAAAACTGACGATGAGCGGATCGTCGTTTTTGGTGGGTTCGACGGGACGGGAAAACGGCACGGCTTTTTCGATACCTCTGTGGAAATCCTCCCACCCTTCGGGTACTACCGGCCCAATGGATATCAGTTTCCGGATGGACGGAGATTCCGGTCTGGCCCCGTTGACATGGTCAATGATGGTGGCATCGCCGTCGCACACAATGGCTTTGATGTCGGCGGCATTGTTGCGGTAGATGATGTCCTTCCGGGTGAGCAGGTGTGTGGCCGGGATAATCACCGCCCCGATCTTGTGCAAGGCAATGATAGTGAACCAAAATTCGGCCCGGCGTTTGAGGATGGCCATCACCATGTCACCCTTACGGATGCCGATGGAATGGAAATAACCCGCCGTACGGTCCGATATCTCCTTTAATTCGCCAAAAGTATAGGAACGGCATTCGCCTTTATCGTTGGTCCAAAGCAGGGCCCGTTTGTGGGGGTTGATGGCAGCCCATCCGTCCACCACGTCGTACGCAAAATTGAAATGTTCGGGGACGATCAGTTCATAGTTAGCCTTAAAATCGGCAAAATCGGCAAATTCCGTCTGCTTCAGATATTTCTCAATCATTCTCGTAATGTATCATGTTGTTAATGGGAGTAGCTATAGAATCATTGCAAGGAACTTGACCATTTGGCCGTTCAGTGCCTTCATGGCATGGGGACATGTGGCATCGAAATAAAGGCTGTCACCCTGGTTGAGCGTCAGCAGGCGACCGTCAATGTTAAGCAACATGCTACCTTCAAGCACATAGTTAAACTCCTGTCCATTGTGGCTGTTTAGCACCATTGGCGCATCATCGGCCGATGGCTCTACGGTGACGATGAACGGTTCGCCCTTACGTCCCACGAACCCTGCCGCCAGGGCCTGGTATTTATAAGCTTTGCTGCGTTCCATTGCCGTTCCCTGGCCCGCACGGGTCAGGAAGTAAGTCCGCACGGTGGGCTCTTCGCCGAAAAGCAAGGCTGTCAGCTCCACATGGTACCTTTTGGAAATGTTTTGCAATGCGCCAATGGGGATATCCCTCTCCCCGCTTTCGTAACCCAGGTATTCCCTGGCCGATACATGGCAAACGGAGGCAACCTCTTCGGCCTGTATCTCCAACATGTCGCGCAATCCGCGCAAACGTTGGGCTATCTCTTGAATTTGTTGGTTCATGTGGTTCAATATTGGATTTGATACTGATCTTCGGCGGGCAAAGGTATTGGCTTTAATCGAGGATTGTGTGTTTTTTGCACCTTAAATGTAGCGGGAAACCCAATTCAAACCGTTTTTAGATAAATGAAGCTCTTCCGAACGGCCATGCCGAGCACTGTTTCCCTTTCTTCCACAAAAAAGATCAGGTTGAGACCTTATCTTGTCCCGGCAATTATATTCCTTAACCCTTTTCGAAAAACAAAATATTATGCCTTCTTTTGCCAAACCCAAATGAAACACCATGTAACCTCCGTATGCAATAACCGAAACATACAACACGACATTCCTCATGGACCGGCAAATAATCGTTTCATTCCAGACTTGTGACTTTACGAACGAATACCACTGCACGATGGTGGCAGAGCTGATTAACCAACACCTTGTCGAAACCCAGGGCGAAGGGGCCGCACTGCCCAAAATACGCCGACTCAGGCTGGTCGATAATTTGGCGACGCATCCCTCCTGTTTTGTGCTGTTGGCTGCCGTCAACGACGATATTGTGGGAATGGCTTCGTGCGTTGAACCATTTTCAACTGTCGACACGGAACCGGGCATTCACATTCAGGACTTCGTGGTAACCAAAGCCTTCCGGGGCATCGGTATCGAAACAACCCTGTTGGATCAATGCTTAAATTTTGCTGCCGGACGGAACTGCCACAAAGTGACGATTATAGCAGACAACCACAGCACGATTGCTCCGTTTTTGCAAAAAGGCATCGGCTTTGAAAAAACGGACACGGGAAGTTGGCTTTGGCAAGAGAAGAAGATGTTTAGACGGTCAGATTAGTAGCCTTCTTCCGCCTCTAAGGCGGATATCTCTTCGTCTTTCGCCTCAAAGTCTTTTTCTGTTTGCTTGTATCGAACTCTCGTTAATTTAGCTTTCGGGATCTTTCGAGACCGACAAGGTGCGAAACCTTACTCTCCTACCAGTCAAAATATTGACATATAACAACGTATACTTATGCTATGAAGGATAAAAATAAAGAAAGGGGATAACGGGCAACGGACCTTTTGCAATGATCCTCTCCGATCCCCTCTTTCAGAAAGATGAAATAGCCATTTGCGATGTGGCAGGCCTGTGTTAAATGAAGTTATCCAATTGCGACCGGCTTCGTTGTTGATAAATGTTTATTCCTTCCCTCTTTCGGCATACCTGGTCAAAATAAGTGTCAACGCCCCATCGCTTGTGATATTGTGGGTAGTCCCAAAACTGTCTAGCAAGGCGAAAATGGTAATCATTAAGGCCGTTCCGGCTTCGTCCATTCCGATTACGGCATATATCAATCCAAGTGAAGCGTACAGGGTTCCTCCCGGTAATCCGGGCGCCGCAATGCCGAAAATAGCAAGAAGCGGAATGAAGAGGATCATTTTTTCGATGCCGGGCATTGTTCCATAGAGTAATTGCGACACGGCTAACGTCAAAAGGACAATGTCTAAAATGGAGCCGGGAAAATGGATATTGCCCAATAACGGGATAGAGAAATCCCTGATGCCCGGCTTTAGTACGGGACTTTTCCGGGTTTGTTCGATGGCAACTCCCAAACTGGCCGCCGAAGATTGTGTCCCCAACGCCGTCAATGCCACCGGTCCATAGTACTTTAACACCTGCCACGGATTCTTTTTGGAATAGATTCCGGCCGAAACATACAAAAACCCCAGCCATATTATATGACAGAGAATTGCAAGCAAAATTATAACGATGAATGTCGGAAGCTTTGACAGCAAAGCGCCTTCATATGCGAAAACACTGAAATTTGCCGCAATAAAAAACGGAAGTACCGGTATCAGGAATTTCTTTACCATGACGAAAACAATGTTTTGAAATTCGTATAACGCGCTTTCGATTTTTTTTGCTTTGGCCCACAACACCGACAAGCCGACCAGAAACGCCAGTGCCAACGCACCCAAAACCGACATTAACGGCGGAATATCCAACCGGAACAACATTTCGGGAATCTCTTTTGGGATCGTGGTTTCCGAACCGACATGCAACAAGGGGATGACAGTGTAACCAAGGGCGGCTGCCAATATTGCGCTGCCGATACACGACACATAAGCCAAACCAGCGGCAACACCTAAAAGCGATGACGCATTTTCATTTAGTTTTGTGATGGAAGGTGCAATAAAACCGAAAATCAGCAATGGTATCAGAAAAAAGATAAGCTGTCCCAGTACGTGTTTTATCGGAAGGATGATGGCAATAACGCTTTCCGTAGCAAATTGCCCTGTCAACAGTCCCGCAACGACGGCTAAGAACAAGCGGAAACTAGTGCTTGAAAAAATTCTTGTCATATTACCTGATTAAAACTGAAAAATGTGAACATAAAATCTCCAACCCAAATTGATCCGTCTAAATTTGCCTTTCCCCCATTTTGTCCGATCATTTTTTTACCCTGTAATCAAGAGCCGGTTTCCTGTCTCCTAACAAGGGAACGTATTGGAAATCGGGTCCCCTCTTCTTTTCAAATTCGGTTTTTGCTGCCTCAACCAGCTTCGGGTTGGAGTATAAGTCAATAGCTGTAAGGGAAAACACTTTTGCCGCATTCAACAATCCCTTGGTGCCAATCGTGGAACCTCCCGAGGCAACATTCTGCCAACTATGTCCTGCACTTCCGGGAATGAACACTGCCGTCCTGAAACTTACGGTGGGCACAACCCAGCTCACATCCCCTACGTCGGTCGAACCGCCGCCCAACGAAGGTTTTTCGTCGGCTAAAGGCTGTATTGTTTCGGCATCTTTCAATGTCCCGGTGTCTTTGCCTAAGCCTCTAACTATTGCGTCGGCAAATTCCCTTTCGCGGGCATCGTATTTTACGCCACCAACCAGTTCGAGATTTTTTTGCACCAATCCGGATAAGCTCCGGTTATTCAGCAATTCATAAAATCCGGATACGATTTCGACAGAGACCGTTGTCTGGGTACCTTTTGCCGCACCTTCCGCCGCCTGATCGACCCATTCGGTAAGTTCTTTCAGAATCTCTCTTTGGGGACTGCGGATGTAATAAGACACCTTTGCATAATGCGGCACCACATTGGGCGCTTCACCTCCATTGGCAATTACATAGTGAATGCGGGACGTAACGGGAACGTGCTCGCGCAGAAGATTGACCATGTAATTAAACGCTTCTACTCCGTCCAACGCCGAACGTCCTTTGTCGGGATTTGCAGCTGCATGCGCCGCTATGCCATGAAACGTGTAGTCGATCATTTGTATTGCCGTGCCGCTTCCTACACTTACGCCGTTGTTGGTGCCCGGGTGCCAATCCAAAACCACATCCACATCATCGAAAAGGCCTTCGCGCACCATATAGACTTTTCCGCCCCCGCCTTCTTCGGCAGGCGTACCAAAAACCTTGATTGTGCCGCCGTGTTTATTGGTTATGAGCCATTCTTTTACCGCAATGGCCCCGGCCACCGAACCCACTCCGAACACATTGTGCCCGCACCCGTGCCCGTTGCCGCCTTCTATTATCGCTTTGCGATACGCAACGGTATCTTGCGACAAGCCGGGCAGCGCATCAAATTCGGCCAAAATGCCTATAACGGGACTTCCCGTGCCGCAGGTCGCGACAAATGCGGTGGGCATGCCGGCAACCCCGGCTTCTACCGTAAACCCATTTTTTATTAAATGTTCCTGCAATACCCCTGAACTCTTATATTCCAAAAAGCCCAATTCGGGATCGCCCCATATTGTTTTTTGCAATTTGTCGTATGTGCCGAACGAATTGTCCAGGTATTCAATGGCCACATTGTCCAATGGATCTTTTTTATTCTTTTTCTGAGAATAACCGCCGATGCTCAATACCGTGCAAAGGCCTATCAACGCTATTTTCTTCATAATTGCAGTACAACGATTTTAATGTCAACGTATGAATATTGACTGGTTCATGTGTTAAAAAAGTATTAGGATTTGAGTATTAGCGAAAAAAATGCCTGAGTGCCAGAGAAGAGTGCAAGAGTGCAAAAGGAGGAGAGCAGGAAAGGCGGACCTCCCCCCGTCCCCTCCAAAGGAGGGGTGACGTGACGTACAGTGCGCTTTCCGGTTCCCCTCCTGTGGAGGGGTTAGGGGAGGTCGGGCCGATAAATAGAATCGGGAATCTTTTCATTGGTGTATCTGTGAAGCGTCTGATCCAAATAAATAATTTTGGTCTTTTATCCTCGTTTCATAAATATTTATCAAACCATAGGGTTATCTCTTCCAATCGTTTTATCCGGTTTAAAGGCTTGCCGGAACGGGAGAGTTCATGGTTTTCGTCCCTGAACACCACAAAGCGGCTTGGCACTTCAAAATACTGAAGGGCATAATATAATTGCAACCCTTCCACGAGCCAGCAACGATAATCTTTCTCGCTGTGCAAGACCAGGGTCGGAGTTTTGATCTTATCGGCATATTTGAGAGGAGACCTGTCCCACAGCAATTGACCGTTCTTCCAAATATCCGTTCCCCAGTAATTGTACAAATACGTGTGGCCTATGTCGCTTGTGTTGCTATGGGTCAACCAAGAGGATATGCCCCGTTGGGTAGCTGCCGCTTTAAAACGATTTGTCCGGCCGATTATCCAGTTCGTCAGGAGACCGCCGTAGGACCCCCCCGTTACGCCCAGCCTATCGGCATCGATGTAGTCTGCTTTTTGCAGCGCAGTATCCACAAAGGTCATGAGATCATTGTAATCAATGGTCCCTATTTTTCCGCGGATGTTGGTAAATTCCGAGCCACGCCCGTCGCTTCCCGTAGGGTTCGTAAATAACACGGCATAACCTTTATTGGCCCAGTATTGCATTTCGTGAAAGAACACGGTACCGTAAGCAGACCTTGGCCCTCCATGGATGTTCAATATTGCCGGGTATTTTTTTCCTCTCTCATAATCGGCCGGAGGCAGTACATAGCCGTTCAGCAATAGTCCGTTTTCGTTCGTAAACGTTATTTGCACAGGTTTGACCACCTTGTGTGTATCAAACAATTGTTTGTTGACCGATGTCAGCGGGGAAGCCTTTCCTTTCTTGTCGATAAAATAGATTTCGCTACCGTACTGCCCGAAAAGCCCGATGACAAGGAACCCGTCTTTGTACGGCACATATTCCTGGATGCTGATGTTGTTTTCGGTGAGAAAACGCACTCTGGCATCTTTGTACGAAAGGTGTACCAGAGGTGCATAATCCACATAGGTGGTGACGAAGCGGATCCCTTCCTTGTCGAACGTGATATCCGACCGTCCGCCACCTCCGATGTCGGTCCCCACGCTGTTCCCCAAAGCATATATGGAACCATCGTAAAGTTCCGTCAGTTTTCCCGTCCGCAGGTTCAGACGGTAAAAACCGGCGTTTTCTATCCTGTCGCGTTCCAAGCCGCGATTGATTGTAAGTATTATCTCATCGTTGTTAAGGAATTGATAGTTGCTGTAAGAAGCTTTTTCAAACAGTGGCCATTCTTTTTTTTCCAGCGTTTCGACGTTTAGCGCAACCAATCGGTTGCCTTCCGGCGCTTTGCCATAATAAGGCGGCCTGCTCGTATAGACCAATGTTTTTTTGTCGGGACTTAGCAGTGGCGAAGATGCCGACTCCAACGTGTCCGACAATGCGGTGATTTTTCCTGAGTTGTAATAAAACAAGTGGGTTCGCAATCCGCTGACGTCACCCCGTCCGTTCGACCAGAAAGGGAGCTCATCGAAAACACGATAACTTTCGTCATCTTTTTTTTGCTTTGCAAGGGCTTCCTGCCGGTTTCCATTGCTCTCTTTCAGCAACAACTCAACATGATGGTCATAAGAAGAAGTATAAAAGAACCGTTCCTTGTCCATCCATTCAATTTGCCCGGCCTGAAAAGGCAAACGCAACCACTCTTCGGCTTCCTGATAACCTTTGCCGAGCTTTTGGAAAACGGTCAGCTTTTCGCCTTTCTTTAGTCTCTCACGGTCATCTTCTTCCCTGATGTCGCGGAACACAATCCCGTCATCGGCAAAAAAGTAGTCGGACACATTGTTTGCAAGCTTTACAGGCGATCCGTTTATCAATTGGTATAAGCTTTGTTTGTAACGGTTGCCCGCTTTGTCGGGCTGGCTGATGGTAAAAAATATCTCTCCGTTCTGCTCTTTCAGATTGGCGATACGTTTTACTTCGGTAAAAAAATCTATTTCTACCGGTTTTCTGGCGGTGTCTTGCGATACCGCCGAAAAAACCGTAAAAACAAATGAAACTATGAAACAAAAGTACTTTCGATACATAAGTCATTTCTTACATGAATGATCCGGTTTATTCCTTGTTGTAATACTGCGGATGCACACGGTACAACTCAGGATTCTCACGTACGATACGCCCTTCGATTCTCTGCTCGCTGATTATCAGGTTGTATATCGGACAAACCGCTTCTACGGAATCGCGAAGGGCCACAATTTCGTCGTAAGCGTGGGGCGAACTGACATGCAATGTGTAATGAATGTCGTGCAAGTAAGGCGGAACGTTTTCGAATCCCGGACGCCCGGCGCGCAGGTCTAGCGTACCTTCAATGCTTACGGCCAGCGAATCAAGCACAATGTTGAGGCGTGCTGCCTGTATTTCCGTGATGTGGGTGATGCAGCTGGTGATAACGCCCAGTTGGTGTTCATGGGCACTGGGGCCAAGGTCGTTTCCCGCAAGATAGGTTGGGTTGTCGTGCAAGAGATTGAAATACCTGATATGGAGGCGGCGTGCGCCGGAAACAGGTTCCACCTCTACGTGTAAACGGTCGGGCTTCGGCTCGGCATTGCGCTGACGCCCCCCTCCTAAGTCGGAATTGGCGTCAGGCCGTTCCTGACGCCAGAGAAGAGCGGCCCGTTTGTATTTGAGGTATTCACGCAAACCGGGCTGGAAGGGAGGATTGACAACCAATTCCTTTGGTGTCTGTTTGTAGTCAATGTTGCTGTTTATGGCCTGCTTTGTTGAAACCAGGTTAAAAATGGGCGAATGTTGCTCGGTCAATTGCCTTAGTTCTTCCAGTTCCCGGTCGGTTGCAGGCGATTTCACATAAATGGTGTAAAGCAGGTTATGCGGGTAAACAATGCGTTTGGCGGGAGGAACCGAATCGGGACGGCTGGTAATGGACACCCCAAGCGAATCGATACGCACACCCTTAAGTGCAGCCTGACTAAGATAGGTATCGGCAATATCGCTGGCAATGGTGGTAAGCGCAGATTCAGGCGAACCGGGGCCAAGACTGTATCCAGCAAAATCGTACCCGCTGTCGCTGATTATCTGATGCCCGCGAATTCGAATGCGGCGTACCCCTGAGCGTTGTTCCGCAGTAGTTCTGGCTTCCAGTTTTATGGGTTGCAACTGGTCGTCTGGTGTTTTACCAAGCGTCTGTATCGCTTCGAGCCTGCGCTTAAGAAAATCATTAAGCGTTGGGGAACGGCTATCAGCTGTTTGATTGCACGCAACGAAAGTAAGCGAAAGCAGGAATGAGATTACAAGCACAGTACTTTTACCTGAAATCGCCCGAATACTTTCCGGGGCTGTTTTGCATGTGTTGCTTTTTCATGTGTTTAAAAAGTATTAAGATTTAAGTATCAAGACACAAGACGCTGTGTTTTTTAATCATGTTTTTGTGCGTCGGCTACGGCCGTCATGGTTGTTTCATTTGTTCAAAGTTCCAAAGGCGCTGGCGCGGACTTGTAATCCGTGCCATAATCCGGTTCTTTTCATCGGTTTGACCTCCCCTAACCCCTCCACAGGAGGGGAACCGGAAGACGCACCGTACGTCACGTCACCCCTCCTTTGGAGGGGACGGGGGAGGTCTGCCTTTCCTGCTCTCTTCCTTTTGCACTCTTGCACTCTTGCACTTTTCTTTGGCACTCAGACACTTTCCTGGACATGACCTCCCCTAACCCCTCCACAGGAGGGGGACCGGAAGACGCACCGTACGCAACGTCACCCTTCCTTCGGAGGGGCCGGGGGGAGGTCTGCCTTTCCTGCTCTCTTCCTTTTGCACTCTTGCACTTTTCTCTGGCACTCAGGAACTCTGGCACTCAGGCACTTTCTTCAAAAGCAGAGAAGCAGATGGAAATGCTGTTGCCTAATTTGATTCTCCCGCATATTGCGGCTCAAATGTGGCATAAGGGTTTGAGCCCGTCTTGCTTTCATCGTAACCATCGTACCCCCAGTTCTGCCATAGGCCGGTGGGGTTGATATCACGCTGTGTTTTGGGAATGGGAAAGCGATAATCTTTCAGCGTTACGTCCTGCTTTCCGTACTCCTCACTCACATAACCGTTGCTTACCGCCTCACGTAAGGTTTTAACGTATATGCGCCAGCGTATCAGGTCGGTCTTCCGGTTTTGCTCGTAGGTAAGTTCGAAGATGCGTTCTTGCTGTATCTTTTCTTTGAATCCGCTGTAATCCAATCCAGAGGGCAAGTCGTCGGCCGACGGACTTGTTACCGGAAAATGTTTGAATGCCCGGCGCCTGACCTGGTTGATGGCTTCGTAAGCTTCCGCATTGGGGCCTTCATTCAGTTCATTGGTAGCTTCAGCCTTTAACAGCAACACTTCTGCGTAACGAATAACCGTCCGGTTAATATCGCGTGTGTTGGCCGATGTAATGACATCCGTGGTATCGATATATTTGCGGTAACGCACACGCTCGAATACAAATACGCTCTCAGTCGTCGGATTGTACAATTCCTTGACATATGTTCCTCTTTTGCGCTGGTCACGGTCATCGAAATCCTCGTACCATTTGTTCGATGTCGCATATACGTGCGGTAATTTTGTGTTGGAAAAACCATTGGCAAATGAGCAGTGGACAAGGTGGTTGCCGCCATCGCTTGCCGAAACCTGACCCTTTGTATGCTGGGTGGCGAAGATACTTTCCCTGCCGTTGCGGGTTTCCCAGTTGCTAAGGAAATTTTCTTCCAGTTCGTAATCGCCGCTGTTTATTACCGTATTGGCATAGGTTACCGATTCCGTGAAACGGTCTTTCTGTGCCGTTACACCGGCAACGTCCGAAGTTTGCCCCCACACCAGATACACTTTCGAAAGATAGGCGTATGCAGCGCCCCGGGTCGCACGGCCTTTATCGGCCGAAGGATATTCATGGACACCGGGAAGGGATTCGGCGGCATCTTTAAGATCCTGGACAATTTGGGCATAAACCGCGTCAACGGCGGCACGGGTCGTATTGGAACCGTCCACGTTGTGCAAGACCAAAGGCACTTCGCCCCAAAGCTGGACAAGATAGAAATAATAGTATGCACGCAGGAACTTTGCTTCCCCCACAATGCGTTCTTTCAAACCGGAAGATACGTTTGGCGAAGCGTTTACCTTATCAACCACATCATTGGCACGGGTAATGCCGGTAAAAAGGGCGTTCCACACACTGTTCACATAACTGTTGGTAGGGTCTATCTGCAATATACCCAAAAGATAACCGCCGCTGTTTGTATTTTCGGCATTTGCTTCCAGCTCCGACGTCAGATCAATCAAATACCCCAAAGCAGTACTTATTCCCACATTGGGCTGATAAACAGCATTGACCAATGTAAGTGCATCGTCGTCGCTTGCCGGAAAATTGCCATCGGTAAGTTGCCCCACAGGCACTAGGTCCAAATCACTGCATGATATAAAAGCAGTTGATAAAATGATCGACAATATGATTAGTTTTTTCATCTTTTCAATTTTTTGGGTGAAACATGTAAAGCTTCGCGATCTGATTAGTACGATAAGTTTACGCCAAGCGAAATAGTCCGGGAAAGCGGATATGCCGTACCACCGCCGGTCTCAGGATCGTAACCGGTGAATTTTGTCAGTGTCAGCAAATTTTGCCCCGACGCAAACACCCTGAATTTCGCAGACGGGGCCGCGGGAATCGTAACCGGGAGCGTATAGTTTAAAGTAATGTTCTTCAACCGGAGAAAAGCCCCGTCTTCCAAATAGCGACTGGTCCTGTAAGTGGTGGTGTAATAACGTGCTTTGGGAATGGTGGTCGAAGGGTTCGAATCAGTCCACCGGTCGTTAAGCGCGGCCAGACCGTTGTAAGCCTTGTTCGGTTGTTCCAGGGACTGGCGCAGTGAGTTGTATAGCTTATTGCCTGCAACCCCCTGAAAAGCAACCAGCAGGCTAAACGATTTGTACGAAAGGGTCGATGAAAATCCGTAAGTCACATCGGGGTTGCTCGTGCCCAATATAACACGGTCGTTTGTTTCGTCCACAACCGTTGTACCACCCACATCTTTATGGTTAACGAATTTTTCGTCCCCCGGTTCCACGGTCGGCTTCCACGAAGGTCCTGCTATTTGCGTTAAATCGTCTCCTTTCTGGACAATTCCGTCATATTCGATAAGATAGTGTACCCCCAAAGGCTCTCCCTTGAATATGGTAGTGCCAATGTTGGTTATTCCCGGCCCAAGGTCTTCGACTTTGTTAATGTTTTTGGCAATATTGCCAGACACCGTCCAGTTTAAGTCTTTGGTATTGACAATTAAGCCGCGTGCTTCAAACTCAATGCCTTTGTTGCTGACACTCCCCACGTTGCGCAATACCGAGCTGAAACCTGTCGATATTTCAACCGGCGTGGATAGCAGCAAGTCAGATGTGTTTTTGTAATATGCATCTACCGTAAAGTTTAACCTGTGGTTAAGCACGCCTATGTCGGCACCAACATTGTACGAAGTTGTCTGTTCCCATTTCAAATCGGGATTTTCAAGATTGGTACGGGTATAGCCTACTACCAGCTGGTCGTTGAACGAATAATTGTTTGTGGTGCCGTAGGTCGCCGCGTACAGATAGTCGCCGATTTCCTGGTTCCCTACGGTACCAATGCTGGCGCGTAACTTGAAGTCACTGATGATGCCATTGTTTTTGAGAAAAGCTTCTTCGTCAACGTTCCAGGACAAACCAATGGACGGAAAATAGCCCCACTTGTTGTTGGAAGCAAATCTTGACGAACCGTCGGCCCTAAAGGTCGCCGTAAGATTATAACGACCTTTTAACGAATAGTTTATCCTTCCGATAACCGAGTTGAGTATGGCTTCGGAACCGCCCGAATAGGGGGCCTGGCGTGTGGCGCCGCTTTGCAGGCTGTGCCACAAAAGTTGCTCATTGGCAAAATCGGTTGCCGAAGCGGTGGTATACTCTGTAAGGGTTGTTTGCGTGGTGTAGCCTGCCAGGGCATCAATATAGTGGTCTTTGTTTAACTGTTTGGTGTAGTTAAGGGTGTATTCATACTGCCAGATATCGGTACGGCGGTTGCCTACGCTTGCATATCCGTTTGGCTGAAAGCCACCAGCGGTATATGAAGGCGCATAATAATTCTGCGTGGAGTTGGCAAGATTAGTCCCTGCACTTAGCTTTAATACCAATCCGGGAATAATGGCGTATCGCAGAGAGAAGTTCCCAAGCAAAGAGTTGCTGAGGTTTTGGGCGGTTGTGTTGAGCAGGTCGGAAAGTGCGTTGGTAGTGACATCGCCCTTAATCAGATCGCCCAGTTCATATTGATTGTTGTAGTTGAAGCTGCCATCGGCATTGTAAATTGGGTTGGCAGGCGAAGTCCGGATAATCGATTCGAAGGGATTCGACAACCCGTTGGCATAGCTGGGATAGTTATTCAACCCATTCTGTTCCAGCTTACTGGCATTTAAAGTTAGGTTGACGGAAAGGTTACTCAATACATCGCGGTCAAAATTAAACCTTCCCGTATAGCGTTTGAAGCCGGTATTGCGCAAGATACCGTCCTGGTTCGTATAATTCCCCGAAAGGAAGTAGCGTGTTTTTTCGTTGCCGCCGCTGAACGAAATGTTATGATTATAGTTGGCCGCCGTGCGCAAAGCTGCATTTTGCCAATCGTAACCTTTACCCAGTGCTGCAATTTGGGCATCGGTGTAGTCTTTGAAAGTCCCGTTGGGATCTACCTCTTTGTTTAGGGACGCCCACTCGCCGGCAGTCAATAAATCCAGCTTCTTGGTGGCCTCCTGCCAACCGATGGAATACTGGTATTGGATATTGTCATTGCCTTTGCCCTTTTTTGGTCCGTTTTTGGTCGTAATGATAATGACGCCATTCGAACCACGTGAACCATAAATGGCGGTGGCCGATACATCTTTTAAAATCTCAATGGACTCAATATCATTCGGGTTGATGGCGGACAACGGGTTAAGGCTTGCCGTGACCTGACTCACACCGGCTTCTGTAGTGGTGTTGCCGTAAAGAATAACGCCATCAACCACGAACAACGGTTCATTTCCCGCATTGATCGAGTTGCCGCCGCGTATACGGGCAGAGAAAGTTGCCCCCGGCTGCCCTCCCTGCGTGATGTTCAACCCGGAAACAGAGCCGCCCAAGAGGTTGTCGAACGAGGTGGTGGGTACGGATAAGGTTGCTTTGGAAATTGACGATATAGCTCCCGTTAACTCCTTTCGTCGTTGTGTGCCATAACCAACCACCACGACCTCGTTCAGGCGGTTAATGTCTTCCTCCAATACAATGTGTATGGGCTCATTCGCTTCGTAAACATCAACTTCCTGTGTCTTATATCCCAAGAAACTGACTGTCAACGGGAGCGGCAACGGTTGGTTTGCCGTAAAGCCAAACTTGCCATTCACATCGGTGACGGTCCCGACATCTGTCGATTTTATTATCACCGCAACTCCCGGAATAGGGCTATTGGTTTTGTCAACAACGACCCCTTGCAAAGTGGTTTGTGCATAAGCGCTTGCAGAAAATGCAAAAAAGGTTAAAAGAATGTAAATGCATTTTCTACAAAAAGGGAACAACGGTTTGCTCCTGAAAAAAAGTAATACATTTGCCATGGTTCTAAAGTTTTTAGAAACAAGCGTCCCCGTGTCCGACTGCAATTGGCTTATGGGGACGCTCTGTTTTTATTGAATTTATGTGCGTAGGTATCTGACTTTTAATTGGGAAATGGATGGATGGTTTTCAATATCTTGCCGGAGTACCACCACCACCGAATACAATTGCATTGACAAATGTGCGGCTTGTGCCATCCCATATCCCGCGAAACAATGGGTCTTCGGCATATAGAACCACATTTCCCCCACCTGAAGAATTTACGGAGATAGAAGCGGAAGCTTTTAAGTTTTCCAATTGGTTTGTAGGGATATAACCGTTGAGCAGGGGATTTTCGGTATAAACCGATACAACGTTCTCAACTTCTGAAGGAGAAATGATTAAAGCGCCCTCGCGGATTACCGGCAGGTATTCACTTGTCAATCCAAATGCCAGGGGATGTTCCGGTTTTATCTTCGTTTGGAATATGGATGCCGGGATTCTTCCTCCGCCTCCTCTGCCAGACGAAGCGGCGCTGCTGCTCTCTTGCGTCTTATTTTCCGCAGTCCCGGTCGTCCTTTCTGCCCGCCTCTCAAAACCGATTCTGTTGTTGGCAACCCATCGGGAAGCACTGTTGAACGTGATGAGCGTGCCGCCATTTCGAACCCAGTTTTTCAGGCTTTCAATACCTTGCTGATCCAAAAACGAATAATCCCCGCTCACCAGCACAATCCGGTTAAAATCGTTAAGGTTTACCCTTCCGAACGTACTGTGTTCCACACGTACCAAAGGATACTTTAACACCTGGTCGAACAGGTACCATACTTCGCCAGCTTCCGTGGATGACACATCTCCTCCGGTTACGACAAGCACGTTGGGTTTTTCCACTGTCCTGAAAGCGCTGCTGCCCAGGTCCACCCCTTTTACGCTAAAGCCTGTGGAAACAGGTACAATGTGGACACCTTCCTGTTCCCCAATGCTTCTGAGTATTGAGTGTAATTCAGAAGAACCGGCTATTTGGTTGTTTACGGGAATAAGCAAACTCCCGTACGCGAAATCCTTCACGCCGGCATTCGTATGAATGGAGAACGGCTTATAGGCCGTTTTTACCAAAATATCCTGTTCCAGTAATCTGAAAAGAAAACGTTGGCTTTTCGAATCACGGTAATCTACCAAATAAGCGTATTCCGATTGTGGCAAACCGGCAATGACCGTTTCCGGGAGATTCTCGACCCTTGTACCGCGCGATAACGTGGTGGACGAGGCAAAAGAAAGACCTGTGGAATAAGCAACGGAAAAACCGGCACCATAACCTAATTTACTTGCATCGGGATAGTCTTTCTTGTCGTCGAAAATAATTCCTACCAACGCGCTGTTGGGCTGTCCCAGGGGAATAATGTATGATTTCCCTTTTTCATATTTTACATCGTTAAGAGTGACGTCGTTCGGGTTTTCATACACCTCAAGCCGGTGGTCAAGCAATAGTTGTACAAACTTGTTGACCCGTGACACATCGTAGCTGTCGCCGACAATGAACGATTTTGATGCGTCTTTTCCTGCGCGTGAAGGGGTGAAAAATTCTTTTTGCAATTCAAACAAAGCGTCTTTATGTCCATTGGCAGCATCAACGGTCGCAATGCTTGTGACTAACTGGTTGCGGGCCGTAAACGCAAGCGTCACAATGCCGTTTTCCGACTCTTGCTGCAAGCCCCTTGACGAGCCTTGTTCAAAAAGTATCCCTACGCCCCCGTTATAGTCGGGATATGTGGAACCGAAATTCGGATTTTTATTGTCATAAGATTCCTTTGTGTAGTAGAAGGAGCCTATTTTGTCAAGTGACTTTGAATAATAGTCCGCAAAAAGCCGGTTGAGTCTATAGGTGGTTTGCGGCACAAATCGGCTCTCGTTTCCATCGGGGTCGGTCGGTTCAAAAAAGAAGGTGCTGTTTGTTCCCATTTCGTGATGGTCGGCCTGTACATGGGGCAGCCAATCCTGGTACAACGCAACACGCGCCTTGCTCTCGGGATGCACAATGTTCACCCAATCGCGGTTCAAATCAAACCAATAGTGGTTGCCGCGTCCTCTTGGCCAGGCCTCTGTATGTTCCCTGTCCAGTTTCGAAGTGTTAGACACATTTACGCTCGCATTGGAATTGACCCACGAGGCAAAGCGCTCCTGGCCGTCGGGATTGCGTACCGGATCGATAAAATAAATACCGTTCTCGAGTTGTGTTTTCACAAAATCGTTTTGTGCGGCAACAAAATAATAAGCCGAAAGCAGTGCCGCTTCGGCAGATGAAGTTTCGTTGCCATGTACGGTATTCCCTAAAAAAACGATCAACGGGCTCTCCGGTTTTCCTCCCTGACGGACTTTTTTACGGGCTTCTTTAAACTTGTCGAGATTTTTGATATTGTCGGGAGATGAAACGATCAACACGTATATTTTCCGTTTTTCGTGGGTATGCCCTATTTCTATTAACGATGTACGATCCGATAACCGGGCAAGTTTTTCATAATACGCGTTGATCCTGCTGTGTTCCGTGACCCGGCTTCCGATTTCATACCCCAGAAACTCTTCCGGTGTGGGAATGCCGGGATCGAACTTTATCTCCGGGCCGAAAAAGTAATCTGTTTTTTCGGCCCTAACCTCCGTAGGTAAAACAGAGAGCGGGCCAATGGCCAATACGAATGCTGCCAGTAATGCCGCATTCCTTAAATAAAAACGCGCTTTTGTCATGGTTTTAATTTTTAGAAACAAACGTCCCCCATCTCCGACTGCAATTGGCTTATGGGGCGTCTATTTTTTGGGTTACTGATGATGCTTTATTATATTCAACTGTATATCAAATCATTTTAATGGTTCACACTCTAACGGCTTAAGATTTTCCTCAATGAACCGCTAAATATTTTTTATTCTATATCCGGGGAAACGGGGTGGGTATGAAAATACTATCCGTAAAATCCATTTTGGCCGATCCTTATCTCTTATAAATTGTCTTTGACCATTAAAAAACAGGATCGAAGTTTTAAATCACATTTCTTTTTAGTGCTGTGTCTTACATACGCTGACGTTAACCTATAATTTCCCCATTACCGCATTGAGCTAAATACGATACATTTTCAGGAAATAAATGTAAAAAGCAGAATTGATGCAGGAAATGGATTGCGGCTTGCATGTTTGGTCACACAGCATCGCAATAAACTTGCGAAAACGCAAAATTGTTGCTTTACATGCACATTCGCATGTAGTACACGAAAGGAAAGGATAAGAAAGAATGAAACGTAAAACTGTTTCTTTCGCCCGCAAACAAATGTTGCAGGCAGGCAGAGAATGATTCCGTATCGGATTCCCTTTGGTCTTGCGTTGTTGTAAATGTAGAATCCATATTCATTAAATTATATAGCTTAAAAACAATTCAGCGAATGCAATGAACTTTGGTACTACAAAGATGTTGTGTTACAAAAGCTTGTGAAATACCGTGTATATGGTATATTTGAAGCCCTTGTGTGAAAGCTTTGTTTAGCAGAATCTTTACTCTTTGGATTGTCACATTGAATCAGGCGCATGGCCGATAAAACCAATCTCAGGAACACTGGAACATTGAGCTTCATTTGACCTCCCCTAACCCCTCCAAAGGAGGGGAACCAGAAGACGCACTGTACGCAACGTCACCCCTCCTTTGGAGGGGACGGGGGAGGTCAAACGCAACAAAACCTAAGGGGAAAACTATTCGATGGTGAAGATCGGATGAGATGACCTCCCCTAACCCCTCCACAGGAGGGGGACCAGAAGACGCACTGTACGCAACGTCACCCCTCCTTTGAAGGGGACGGGGGAGGTCAAACGCAACAAAACCTAAGGGGAAAACTATTCGATGGTGAAGATCGGATGAGATGACCTCCCCTAACCCCTCCACAGGAGGGGGACCGGAAGACGCACTGTACGCAACGTCACCCCTCCTTTGGAGGGGACGGGGGAGGTCAAACGCAACAAAACCTAAGGGGAAAACTATTCGATGGTGAAGATCGGATGAGATGACCTCCCCTAACCCCTCCACAGGAGGGGGACCAGAAGACGCACTGTACGTCCTTCGGAAGGGATGAGGAAGTCAAAACCTTCAAAAGAATTATCTTAGAGCTATCAATTACAGAACCTGTAACTGTAAAAATCAAACAACTTAACCACTTCAACATGACTGACACCCCCCAAAAAAAAGACGTTTCCGAAACACGCAGCATGCAATGTGACAGTGGGGATGGGCAAAACACCCCATGTTATATTACGGCCAATCCACTTAGTTACGGACTGATAAAGGATTATCGTGAACAACTAAAGTACAATCCTACCGAAGCAGAACGTGTGATGTGGGAATATCTCCGTGGCAAAAAGATTGGCCACAAAATCAGACGACAACACGTAATCAATGATTTCATCGTCGATTTTGTTTGCTTAAATAAAAGACTCATCATTGAAATTGATGGAAAAATACACGATTATCAAGCCGATAAGGATGCCGCAAGAACCTTTATTCTGAACTCAAAAGGCTACGAAGTCATACGTTTCACCAATGACGAAGTATTGGCCAATCCCCAAACAGTTTCCGAGAAAATTAGGACATTGTTGGATACGCGAGAAAACTGCGAAAAATAGATTTGACCTCCCCTAACCCCTCCGAAGGAGGGGAACCAGAAGACGCACTGCACGTCATGGCACGCCTCCTTTGGAGGGGACGGGGGAGGTCAGCTGCTCTCCGACTCCTTGAGGTTATGCTCTCCGATACCTTGAGGTTATAACCTCCAACATCTTGAGGTTACGCTGTGCGACACCTTGAGGCTACGTCCTCAAACACCTTGAGGTTATGCTCTCCGATTTTCGGTTCGGCACAAAACAAAAAATGCCCCAATACTTTTAAGTTATCGGGGCTAAAAAACTACCTATTTATCAACAAATATTATCAACTAGATACGCTGACAACTGTTAGCTCGAACGATGTACGATTAACTTTCAGTGTCTTGCTGCTGTGGGTGACCGTCCTCACCTCAATGGCGCAAGGCCCGGGGGCAACCGTGGCTGGTACGAAGAACAGTAGCTCCGAGGGCTTATTCTTCACAATTTGGGTAATCTGGACTTCGGTCTTGCCGTCGCCGATGATAAAGAGGCCTGCGCCTTCCACCCCGTCGGCAATCTTTAAAAGGCTGCCTTTCACCGACACAATTTGCCCAATGCTGATGGTGTCGTTCACGGCGCCCGATACCAGGTCGGTCACCATTTGGATGTAGGGTTTGTTGGAGGTGGCACCTACCCGCTCCAGAGAAATGGATTTCGATACGTCCCTCAGGCGGTTGCCTACCCTCATGCGCAGGTTCACCGAATGCTTGTTGGAATTAAACGCCTCGTTGGACGAATTGAACACACCCGAGATGGACGGGTACACCGTAAACAGCTCGGTGTTGATGTTGACGCCCGATTTGAGCAGGTCGCCCACGGCCTGGTTGAACTCTTCGATGACACCAAGGGCTTCGGCCCTGGTCACGGTGGAACCGCGGCTGATCATACGTTCCACAATCTCGTTGATGCCCACCGTGGGGTTGTCGGTGGTTACCGCCATGTAATCGTTGGGATCACTGGTCAGTAAATTTTCTGTCAGTGCATAACGCAATGCCATAAATTAATCGTTTAAATTTACTGCGAAAAATAAGGGCCCGTCAGCTTCTTCTTCCTGGGTGTCCGTTTAAACAACAGGGGAGATGACCAGCTGGCGGGTTACCTTTTTTTGGCTTCTAATGACAATTGAATTTAGCGTCTTTCTGATTGCCGAATATGTTAACCCCACGAAAAGTTATTAACAGTAATTCCATTCTTTCCGACATAACCCACAAAGGTTATGAATGTCAACGGCAAAGGAAACAAGAACTACCAACCTATATTCCAAAAACTTAAATCAAACAGACCAAACAATAGGTTTCCTTTTTAAACTGTTAATAAATCAATTGCCCTATTCATCTATCCATATAAGAAACAAAAGCTCCATACACCCCAAAACAACGTTCCCGCAAATTTCCGTTCCCCGGATTCCTGCGTCAAAACATCGGCAAAAACAATAAATTTGGGGATGCACAGAACAACGTATTTATCCTATCGGCGCACCATCCGGTTGAACAAACAGGCATTGGCATGAAGAACATTACCCGGCAACACCGTATGCCCCATGAAACAAACAGCCAAACGGCGAACATCCCGCAACGGCACATGCACTGGGCAATAGGCGTGTTGTTTTCCATTTCATTGCCGGCATTTAACATCACCATCAACAGCCAGCATAAAACCAATCCCGATACCGGCAAAATTCTGATCAGCGCCTTTGTCACGTTCCTGTTTTTAATGGGCAGTTGGGTATTGAACGCACACCTTATCCATTCTTTCGGCAGACCCTCCTCCTCCCGTCTCCAGAAACTGGCCAGAGCCGTTGCCGTTGTTCTCTGCAATACGGTTCTACTGGCATTGTTCCTATATTTCGGTACGAGAGTGGTACGCAACTGGACCCAACCTTCCCTTGCCGCCAACGTGTCGTACTGGCTGATCGCCATCAAAGCACTGGTTAGCATCGGGCTGATGTACATTATCCAATATGCGCTCATCTCGGTTAAAAGGGCCCAAGAGGTGTCGCTGCAGAATGAAAAGCTAAAGACGGAAAACCTCCGTGCACAATTCGAAATACTTCGCCAGCAAATCAATCCCCATTTTCTGTTCAACACGCTGTCCGCACTACGGGCCATGGTGCGCGCCAACCACCCGAATTCCGAACGGTTTGTGATAAAACTTTCGGACATGTACCGGTCGATGCTCCAAAAACGGCAGGATGAAACCACGTCTTTACGCGATGAGATAGCGCACATAAAGGATTATGCTTTTTTGCTGGAAGCGCGTTTCGGCCCGTCGCTCACATGGCAGATCGACGTGCCCGACCAGCTAATGTCCAGACTGTTGCCTACGTTCAGCCTTCAATTGTTAGTCGAGAATTGCATTAAGCACAACCAAATATCCTCATCCCTGCCGTTGGCCATCCGCATTTATTCCCCCCTGCCCGACCATGTGGCGGTGGCCAACCAAATGCAACCTAAGATCACCAGGGAGGCCGGTTCGGGTTACGGGTTATCCAACCTGACGGAACGGTATAAACTATTGGGTTGCCCCGATGGGCCATTGGTCTCGATGGACGATAACCTGTTTGTGGTAAGCTTAAAACTGTTGCAACCATGAAAATACTGATCGTGGAGGATGAGGCACAAGCCGCCCTGACGCTCGGCGACATCATCAAAGAAGCCAATCCCCCGGCACAAATCGTGCAGGTAACGGAAAGCATCGCCCAAACCGTCGATTTCCTAAAATGGCCGCAAAACCGTCCTGATCTCATTTTTATGGACATCCAGCTGGCCGACGGGCTAAGCTTTGAGATCTTCAAACAAACAAATATCCAATGCCCGGTCATTTTCTGCACGGCCTATGACCATTACACGCTGGAGGCTTTTCGGACCAACGGCATTGCCTACATTTTAAAACCGGTCAAAGAGGACGACATAAAGGCTGCCTTTGCCAAAACCGATATGATGCGGCAGGCCTTTACCCCCAAGGCCAACCACATGGACGCCCTGCAATCGTTACTGACCGGAAAGAAACAATATAAAAGCACCATCTTGGTCCGGTTTAGGGAAAGCTATATTCCCGTCCCGGTGCAATCCGTTGCCTTCTTTTTCCTGGAAGACGGAGTGGTCAACGCTTACCGGACCGACGGGCAGTACCATGCCGTATTCAAGCCGCTCGACGAACTGGAGCAATGGCTCGACCCTGATCTGTTTTTCCGCGTTACCCGCCAATGCATCCTTAACCGAGCAGCCATTGTGGAAGTACAACCTTACTTCAATCGTAAAATGGTGGTCAAAACGTCCGTGGCCGCCCCCGATAAAATTACCGTCAGCCGGTTAAAGGTTCCCGACTTCCTCAATTGGATCGAACAAGGGCATGTTTGAGCAGTTCACCGGCCGTTTTGTTCAATTCGCCCACATTTCACTTCTCCGACCGCCCATAATACTTCAGATTTGTGAAAAAACAAGATGCACAATGTGATGAAGGTATTATCGATCCCTCTATTGCTCCTGTGGACAGGAATTGTAGTGGCCATGCAATTACGCACCGAAGGCGACCAGATCATGGGGGTTTGGATCAGTACACAACGCACGTCCAAAATAGAATTCTCCAAATCGGGAAACCATTATTCTGCGAAAATAGTCTGGCTGGCCGAACCCAACGACGCTTCGGGCAACCCCAAACTCGACATTAACAACCCCGACGCCCGGAAAAGGCAAAACCCATTGGTGGGCACCGTCGTGATAGAAGGGCTACACTATTCCGAAAACGCCTGGATAGGGGGCCGGCTCTACTTGCCCAAACGCGGCATGTACGTCAACTGCAGTGCGGCAATCATCCACGACACACTGAAGATAACCGGTTCAAAAGGTCTCTTTTCCGATACAAAAACATGGTTAAAAAGGTAAGAGCAGTTTACGGTTTACCAAAACAAAAAGAACGAATTGAGGGAACGAATAAAGGAATCAGGACAATAACGGGGTTAGATCCCGGAATAGCAAAGCCTGGATAAAACAACATTATCGGTACCTCTTTTAAGGAACGATACTCCCGACTCCCCAAAGTGCCCCAGCACCGGTCCCAAAACCAAACGGATACTTGGTCACCACACACGGGAACATGGCCAATGGGCAACATGGATGTTTTATTTGCGCATTTAAATTACAAATCCTTGGATAAATGAAATTTGCCCCTGCTCTTTGTGTAACTACATTATTTCTGATGGCATTGAACACTTCGGCGCAACAAAGCCCTTTTGACCTATCATTTAAATACCTGGCTCCCCGTACCGGTGCGCCATCTTTTAATAATGTTGGGCTTAATGTGGCATTTCCGATTTACAAAAACAGGGTAACTGCCATATTTACGGGTCTGGGTACCGATTATTTCCATTTTACAGACATCGGCGATTCATTGGGCATCGACCGTTTATACAGGGTTTCCATTCCCATGGGAGCAAGATTTACCCTTAACGAACATTATACCTTTACGTTTTTATTTGACCCCACGCTTGGTTCTGATCTTGAAGATTTAAATATGGACGATTTACGCTTCAACACAGCGTTTCGGCTGCAACGAACCGGACAAAACAAATTCTCTTGGTCTGCCGGAATCGGAATTTCCAAACAATTTTTCGGATTTCAAGCGACCCCTTTCTATCAATTGCATGTGCCAGTTACCCCACGGCTGATCCTATCGGGGGCACTTCCGCTCAAACCCTCGCTGGCATGGAAAATAGACGAAAACAAACTGTGCGGAATGGCTGTTTCGGGTACCAGTAATTCGTTCCGGCTGGCAGAGCGCAAAAATTCCCGCTATGTCGATAGCAGGCAGCTAGAGGTTAACATCTTTCTCCAACAACGATTGCATAAAAACCTACGCATGGTTTGTAGCGCAGGTATGGCAGTATTGAACCGCGTTAGTGTGTATGAGAGCAATCAGACCATTCCGCTACGGCTGTTCCTATTCGACCTTGGAAGCTCCCGCACCCCGATCGCCTCATGGGATAACCGTGCCCTTTCCTTTGGAATCAAAATAATCTACATCACAAACAACCAATAAACACCACCGCCACGGCGGCCAAGTATATCGTTTAACCCCTGACATAAATAAGCCGACGGTAGAGGCATGCATCTAATTTCAAGCAACTCACTGAAAAAAAAATATATCTGGCGCGAAGGGCTTTTATGAACATGTACAATCCGCAACGAACCAAAAGAAAAGCTGTTCTTTTGCAAAATGGCGCAGAGCCGTCATTTCGTTCCCCGGTAAACGTCGGTCGTTATTTTCGTCTTCGGCCAACCGGAACACAATATCAAACCCAATCCCATAGCCCCGAAATAAATTCATAGAGGCCGATCCTCCATAATTTTTGACAACATGTGAAAATGAACATTCGATCCATCTTGCTTGTTAGTTTTCAATACATTAAATTAGACTTCTATTCTAATCTTATTTAAAGGAGGGTCGCATTATGGAAAATACGCATGTTACTACCGATTTGCTAAGCATGGAACGGTTGGTCGACACCGTTCAGAAATTATCACTTGCCACCAACATCGAATCGATAATGAAAATCGTGAAGACCGTTGCCCGGGAACTCACCGGTGCCGATGGGGCGACATTTGTTTTGCGCGACGGGCACATGTGTTATTACGCCGATGAAGATGCAATCAGCCCACTGTGGAAAGGTTCCCGGTTCCCCATCGAGATTTGTATCAGCGGATGGACGATGTTGAATAAAAGACCTGCAATCGTCCCCGATATTTACAAAGACGAAAGGATACCCGCAGACGCTTACCGCCCCACTTTTGTCAAAAGCCTGGCCATGGTGCCAATCCGCACCCCTGATCCAATTGGGGCTATAGGAAACTATTGGGCCAATTTGCATCTGCCCACGACCGAAGAGGTCAGCCTGCTCCAGGCACTGGCCGATATTACGGCCGTTTCCATCGAGAACATAAACATCAGGGGCAAGCTCGAAGAAAAATTGAAAGAAAGGGAACAGATGTTGGTACAGCTCGAAAAACAAAAAAAGCAGTTGGAAGAGTTTACCCAGATCATCTCACACAACTTACGGGCCCCATTCTCGAACCTGCAACTGTTGAACGACATGATAACCAGCAGCCAGTCCGCAAACGAGAAAACCCAATATCTTGAAATGCAAAAACAAGTAATCAATTCGTTGCACGGCACGTTTGACGAATTGGTGGATGCGGCCCATACAAAAATGGACTTTAACGTCCAGCGGGAATATATAGACATGGAAAGAAGCCTCTTAAAAACCATGGGATTGCTCCAGGGCGAAATAGTAAAATCAGGGGCAGCCATTACCTATGATTTTTCATTGGCCAAATCGGTTTATTACCCTGAGAAATATTTCGACAGCATTTTGCTCAACCTTTTAAGTAATGCCATCCGTTACATGTCACCTGACAGAATACCGAAAATACATGTAAAAGCATGGAAAACGGAAGAATGGACATTCCTCTCGGTACAGGACAATGGCCTGGGAATAGACCTCAAACAGCATGGGAATAACGTTTTCAAGCTACACAAAACGTTTCATGACCATCCGCAGTCAAAAGGATTTGGTTTATTCATTACCAAAACACAAATCGAAGCAATGGAAGGTGCCATTGATGTGGAAAGCGAAGTCGGTACCGGAAGCAAATTCATCGTCCGGCTAACCCACCACATATAATTTGGAAGTACCTCCGCACACGCAGGAGCAACGATGTTCCGAAGAAACTCCACGCAACAACTCTTAACCAACAAATTATCAGGCACATGAAACATCCTGACTCATAATTGCGGTACATAGGCAAAAACCGTCCATCTGGATGTTCCATCTAACAACATAACATAAATTCTAAAAACAGATGAAAGCAATAAACACACTCTACCTTGTGGATGACGACAACATTTTTCAGCTTTTGGCAAACGAAGTGATCAAAGCCACCAAAATGGTCGATAAAGTCAAGATCTTCTCAAACGGGCATGAAGCCATCAATTTTTTGGAATCGGCCCAAAACGATCCCGAAAAACTTCCCGACGTAATTCTTTTGGATCTGTTCATGCCGGTCTTGGATGGCTGGGGTTTTCTTGAAAAGTATATGTCGCTAAAATCTAAACTTTCCAAAAACACTGCTATTTATGTATTATCCTCATCCATCGACCCCGATGACATCAATAAGGCAAAATCAAATTCCGATGTCTCGGATTACATCATCAAACCAATAACCAAAGACAAGTTTCTGAGAAGCATAAAAGAACTTGTCTGAATCTCATGTTGGTTTTCTTTTGCCGTGAAGAAAGGTTCCAGGATTTGCGGAACAAGTTGAAAAATTCACTTATGTCCGCGCCGAGAGCAATTTTTTTACGACTTCGATCAATTGCATTTATGAAAACTATTTAACCCAAAAAGTCGAATAGATTATGCCCTTTATAACTTATCCAGATATTACCGAACGGGATAAGCAATGGGCCACCTACCGGCAACCTTGGACATAAAGGCTTGATGGGCCTGGTTTCACATTTCTTCCGGGTCTCTCTGTCGAAGTACTTTGCCAAACCTGCATGCGGGCAACTTGGACAAATTACACACGAATCACCGGAATTGGTTCAGTCTCCTTTCGACCACGACCAAGCAAGCTCCCAAAGCCTTTTCTAGCAAACCCGGTTCTTCAGTCATCGAATTGTCTGATTTCGTTGTCTCTGCGTGTATCTTTTTGTTGAAACTGCCGACATAAACCATTGGTAATTTGAAGTACAGATGCAGTATATCGTTCAATCAGGGTTTGCGCTTTCGGGTATTTGCCCTTAAGAATATGCGGCCTCATCTATCAGTCTAGACCTAAATGTTGATATCCATAGGGTCCAACCAATTAGATCATTTTCGGAAACGTGCATAACAGCCACTGCCATGCACCGTTCAGTTTGTCAATATTACTCTGGCATTGTATTTTTATCCCTACACTTCCATCTAAAAACACAATCAATAAAGGATAGGAAATGGATGCCTACTAAAGCAGATGAGCCTACTCCAAAAGGTAGGTACTTGGCATATCATATTGTGTGTCAAAAAACAATCAACCAGATGGCATTAACCCGTTACCGGATTTGGACGACACCGCGTTTGCCAACTATGTCAAATTAGTTATTGTTTTGTCCCCTTCGTGGCATTGTTTGCCCACTTAAAACCAAAAGCATTGTGCCGACTCAATCATATGTGGTAATTTTGGCAATATGAATAAAAAATTATACAAAATAGCATTGATCTCATCGCCCATCATGGCTGCTTTTGAAATAACGCCATTGTTTTTCCTCGTTGATACATCTCCATTTAGGTTTTGGGCGGGCCTATTGGTATTGTCAATCCTGATCTTTCTCATCTGGATCCTTAACATTTTCGTAATTAAAGCAATAGGAAGTGACAAAATATTAATCAAACAGAAACAGCGATACGCTTTAAGTTATTTGATTACGATCGTGTTTTTAGTCGTTTTATGGTTTACGTCCCAGTTCTTACCCCCCAATAAAGATATAAAACGCGATGAGAAGATCCCTCCGATCTTCTTCCCATTGATGAACATAATGGCTTCCAACACCATTATCCTTATTATTTCAAATTCAATTGTGGTAACCACAAAGAAAAACCAGATCGATGCCGAATTGGCCGAACTGAAAATAAAACATTTGGAAGCAGAACAACAGCAGCTATTGCAACAATTGCAGCCTCACTTTCTCTTTAATTCGCTAAGCACGTTGAAATCGATCATAAACACCGATGCCGAGTTGGCCAGCGAATATCTTGTCAAACTTTCCGATTTTCTGAGATTTACCATTTCCGCACAGGAAAATACCATCATCCCGCTTTCCGACGAACTGAAGTTCACCAAGGATTATATCGATCTACAGAGAATCCGCTTTGAAGGTTCATTTTTTTGTACCATATCAATACCCGACGAGTGCATAAACCAATATGGCATTCCGGTGTATGCCCTGCAATCGCTGATAGAAAACGCGATCAAACACAACGCATTTACCGAAGAAGAACCATTATACGTATATATTGCTTACCAAGCACCCTGGCTTACCGTGTCAAACAACAAACATCCCAAGCCCAAAGACGCCGAGGAAACAGGCATAGGATTGAAAAACCTAAAAAAGAGATACCTACTGGGCGTGGGCGAAGATGTGATGGTCGAAAACGGATCAGAGGTTTTTACCGTAAAGCTTAAACTCATCAAAAGCGGTAACGTATGCTAAAGATTGTAATCATAGAGGATGAGAAACGTACGGCACTGGATTTGGCAAATACGTTAAAAATGGTTGACTCTGATATCGAAATAACGGCCATGTTGAGATCGGTCAAAGAGGCTCTGGGCTTTTTTAGGGAAGACAAAGAATTTGATCTGATCTTCTCGGACATCCAACTGTCGGACGGTTTAAGTTTTGAGATTTTCAGGAAGATAAAAATCACCGTACCCGTCATATTTTGCACGGCCTATGAACAGTACATGCTTGATGCGTTCAATGCCAACGGCATCGATTATCTGCTGAAACCGTTCAATAAAATCTCAGTGGCCAAAGCAGTCGATAAGTTTATGACGCTGAAGCTGAACTTTACATCGGCCGAAAATGGCTTGGATCGGTTAATGCAGAAAATCGATCGGCGCATAAACCTTAGGACGCCGACGATCCTCATCTATCAAGGGGAAAAAATCATTCCCCTGGATACCCAAAAGATAGCTTTGTTTTTTCTTGATGCGGATTATGTGTTTGCATTTGCTTTTGAAAGCCAGAAATACATTGTCACCCAAAGTCTGGAAGAGCTTGAAACCATTTGCGGACTGTCGTTTTTCAGGGTCAACCGGCAATACTTGGTCAACCGAAAAGCAATAAAAGATGTCTCGCGCTATTTAAACCGCAAAATATTGATCAACCTATCGGTAAATTACCCCGAGCAAATATTGGTCAGTAAGGTCAAAGCCCCGTTGCTGTTGGAGTGGCTGACGAACACCTAACGTCACACTTTTTTTCTGAATAAGATAAGAAAACGCTTAGATGTTAGACAGATAGATTAGATTGAGAAGACCTTCAGACATCTTTCTTCATCTTATCTGTCTGCCCGTGCCGGTACGGACGGGTGTCTATAAGTCTTTCGTTTCTTCGTCTTTGCCCAATCCGACTTTCAACTTCCCGCCACTTAAATGCCCACTTTGTCCGCTTTAGGGGACCACTTCTTTTACAGCACATTGCGGTTTTCCACTTTTGCGTGGTAAACCAATGCTGCCCCAATGTCCACAAATTCTCCGAAAACAGTAGCAATAACGCACAGATCTTCAGCGCGCATATTCTTTGCGCCTTTGCGTCGCTGCGCGATAACAAACGCTTTGGGGGCAGTTTCATCATTTCATTTTAACATAAACGTAAATCTACAGATAGCATGAACACTAAAATTTTGCTAATCGGTTTGTGGGGATGTCTTTACCAACTGTCGTTTGGCCAAGGCTACTCGCTCAAACAATGCATTGAGTACGCCGACCGCAACAGCGGAAAAATACTCAACGCCCAATACGACGTGGCCATCGCCCAAAAAAAGGTGAACGAGCAAATTGGCTCCATGTTGCCCCAGGTAAGCGCAACGGGCACCTACAACGACAACCTGAAACTGGGTACAACTGCCATGCCCGCCGAATTACTGGGCGGAAAAGCGGGCGAAACCGTGGCCATTTCGATGGGGACCCAACACAACCTGTCGGCCGAGGCCAAATTGGAGCAGAAGATCTTTGACCCGACGTTTGGCGTGGCACTAAAAGCCGCAAAAATCAGCAAACAACAGTCGGAACTCACACTGCAACAAACCCGCGAAGAGCTGTTTTACAACGTGACGGTGACCTACTACAGAACGTTGGTGATCCAAAAAGAGGCCGAGTTGCTCAACGCCACACTCGATGCGTCCGTCCAATCGCTTGCATCCACAGAACTGAAATACAGTAACGGCATGGCAAAGAAAATCGACGTGGATAAAATAAAAGTGAGTTGCAACAACACCCGATCGAGCTTGCAACAAAAAGAGCTGGGTTACAGGCAGTCGCTCAACAAATTGAAATATTACATGGGCATGCCCGTCGACAGTGCCATTGCGCTGACCGACACCACAGTCGCTTTTGCATTGGCCCCTGAAAAAATCGGCATCGGTGTTTACAACATCGAAAACCACGTGGATTATAAGTTGCAGCTCTCTACACTCGACTTGTACGAAGCCAACAAACGCAAAGAAACGGCGGGCTATCTGCCCACGCTATCGTTCAATGCCAATTACGGCTACGACGCCATGCGCAACGAGTTCAACTTTTTTAAGCCAGGACAGGATTGGTACAACAGTTACGGCGTGGGACTCACCCTTTCGGTGCCCATTTTTGACGGGCTACAGCGGAAGAACCGCATCGCGCAAACAAAACTGAACATCAAGGTATCGGAAGAAAACGTCAAGTTGGCCGCCCAATCGCTCAAAGTGGACCTTTCGAACTACGAGATAGAGTACAACAACGCCATCAACAATATCCGTAACGAAAAGGAGAGCCTCGATTTAGCCCAAGGTGTGTACGATAATTCGCGACTGGCTTATCAACAGGGCACCGGCTCGTCGCTTGAACTGGTACAGGCCGAATCGTCGTTGCGCGAATCGCAGAGCAACTACTTCAACAAGCTGCTCGACCTGTACATTGCCCGCATTGGGCTCGAGAAATCGAAAGGCAACTTATCGGAATACATAAACAATATCAAATAAGACAATTATGAAAAAAGCAATAATCATCATTGCCACATTGGCAGTTGCACTCCTGATATTTATCAGGCTAAAGAACAATCATGATAAAATCAATGCAAAAAAAGAAGTCAGCACCGATTTGAACTACGTGAATGTGACTGCTACCAAAGTAAAATCGATAACGATGGATCAGAGCATTTCGCTGGTGGGAAACCTTACAGCTTTTACGGAGGTGGAAGTCTCGTCCGAAATCCAGGGAACCATTACTTCCGTGAAAGTCGAATTGGGCCAGCAAGTGTCTGATCATACTGTTATTGCAACGATTGATGATCGGATTAAAAAACTAAACGTCAATTCAGCTAAAATAGATCTGGAAAAAAAGCAGAAGGATTACGATCGATACAAAAACCTTTTTGCAGGAGGAACGGCAACCGAACAGGAACAGGATGATGCCCGGGTGGCATACGAGAATGCAGCGATTAAACTCGAGCAGGCTCAAAAGGAGTTTTCGGACGCAACCATTATCAGTCCTTCACAAGGGATTATCACGGAGAAACATATCGAAAAAGGATCGTACGTCAATGTGGGCAGCCCCATTGTCTCAATGGTTGATATTTCGAAACTCAAAGTGAAACTGAACGTGAGCGAAACCAATATCTATCAGCTGAATGTGGGCGATCAGGCCGAAATCACCACGACCATTTATCCGGAAATCACTTTCAACGGGAACGTTCGTTTTATCAGCCCCAAAGGCGATGATTCGCACAATTACCAGGTCGAGATTGTCATCCCCAACAGCAATGAGCATCCGTTGAAAGCGGGAACTTTTGTAAAGGTGAAAATCAATTTGCCCACGAACGGCAGCCGTTTGTATATCCCACGCGAAGCCTTGCAGGGCAGTATCTCCGATGCCAAAGTTTATGTGGCGAAGGACGGGAAAGCCTTGTCGCAGGCAATTACTATCGGCAAAAGCAACAACGACTATCTGGAGGTGGTTTCCGGCTTGCAAGAGGGCGATGATGTGATTACCACCGGCTTTGTGAATCTCGAAAACGGAAAGGCGATCCAAGTTAATGAATCAGTCAACTAAAAATCAATGAGTATGTCATTAACGGAAATTGCAATTAAAAGGCCCACGCTCGTCGTGGTGGTTTTTACCGTTCTGGGCTTGTTAGGGATTTCGTACTACACCAAGCTTAATTACGATTTGATTCCCAAATTGAGCATGAATCAAATCTCCATAAGCACGACTTATCCCGGAGCTTCGGCCAACGAGGTGGAGAGTTCCGTCACCAAAGTGCTGGAGGATGCATTGGCTTCGCTCGAAAACGTCAAATCAATGTCATCGACATCGCAGGAAAGCGCCTCACTGATATCCATCGAACTGGAATCGGATGCCGATGCCGACGTAGCGGTGAACGATGCGCAACGCAAAATCAATGCCATCTTATCATCGCTTCCCGATAATGCAGAGACTCCTTCCATCTCCAAGTTTTCGAGCGACGATATGCCGGTGATAAAATTAAGTGTGTCGGGAAATGTGGAAGGAACCCAGCTGTATGATTTGGTGGATGACCAGATAAAATCACAACTATCTAAATTAAAAGGCATTGGACAAGTGTCACTGATTGGCGGCAGCCGGCGTGAAATTAAAATTGTTGTCAACAAAGATAAGCTGGATGCCTACAAGCTTTCGGTAAGCAATATTTACAGCGCCATTGAGCAGGCAAACCTCGAAATGCCCACGGGTAAAATCGAAGGCAGCTCAAAACAATATACTGTGCGACTGGTCGGTAAAGTAAAATCGCTGAATGATTTACGCAACATCACCGTATCGAAAACCAAAGAGGGGAAAACCATCAAAATCTCCGATTTGGCTCAGGTGGTCGACGGCATTGCCGACCAGGATAACATCAACCGGATTAATGGCAAAGAGGCCATTGGGTTGAGTGTGACAAAGCAGAGCGATGCCAACACGGTCGAAGTCTGTCAGAAAGTAAAAGAGCAGTTGGCGATTCTCGAAAATCAATACGCCGGCTACGGTGTGCATTTCGAAGTCGCTTCCGACAGTTCAAACTATATTTTGAACTCGGCCAACGCGGTGATGGAAGATTTGATGTTTGCAGTGGTATTGGTGGCTTTTGTGATGTTTATCTTTTTGCACAGCATCCGCAACTCACTGATTGTGATGGTCTCCATTCCGGCGTCAATTATCTCGGTGTTTATCGCCATGTACGTCCTCGATTTTTCGCTCAACATGCTCACGCTCATGGCGCTTTCGCTGGTGGTAGGTATTTTGGTGGACGACTCCATTGTGGTGCTCGAAAACATTTACCGTCACCTGGAAATGGGCAAAGACCGGCGCATTGCCGCCCTGGATGGTCGTAACGAAATTGGCTTTGCCGCCGTGGCCATTACCTTGGTCGATGTGGTGGTGTTTCTTCCCATGTCGCTGGTGTCGGGGATGATTGGCAATATGTTGCGCGAATTCTCGCTGGTGGTTGTGTTTTCAACGCTGATGAGCCTTCTGGTATCATTTACCATTACGCCGGTGTTGGCATCGCGCCTCAGCAAAATAGAGCCGTTGACCGGTAAAACATGGATGAGCCGTTTTGCGCTGTGGTTCGAATCGTTTTTTGAGCATTTGACACATTTTTACGAGCAGGTCTTAAGATGGTGCCTTAATTATCGCAAAGCATTGTATGGCATTATTTTCGGCTTGTTCATTATCACCTTTTCGCTTTTAGGTTTTGGGTTGATTGGCGTTGCCTTTATGAACGATGGCGACAGAGGCGAGTTTATGGTGAAAATTGAAGGTGATCCGCAAAATACGCTGAACAAAACGTCAGACATTACCCGGCAGGTTGAAGATTTGTTATTGAAGAAACCTGAAGTTGAAAGAGTTTACTCAACCATTGGTTATTCGAGCGGTGATTTTTCATCCACCAAAGAACAATACAAAACCGAAATTACGGTGAGCATGGTACCCAAAGGCAAACGTACCATTAGTGTAGAGGATTTTGCCGCCCAAATCAAAAAAGAAACACTGGCCATTCCGGGGATTAAAGTTACGTCAACGCCCACCTCCATCATGGGAAGCGCCGATGATTCGCCTATCCAGATTCTTTTACGCGGGGCAACCATCGACAAACTTTACCAGGCATCGGATGAAATTATCCCGCTGTTAAAGAAAATCGACGGGCTCAACGACATCAAATTATCGGTCGATAAAAACAAACCGGAGTTGCAGATCAGCCTCGACCGCGAAAAGATGGAGCAATTGGGGTTAAATGTGTATCAGGTTGGTAGTGTAATAAACATGGCTTTTGCCGGAAATACCGATTTGCAATACACCGATGGCGACAAGGAATACGACATCAACATACAGTTCGATCAGTTCGACCGGAATAAAACCGAGGATGTCAACTCATTGACTTTCATCAACGATCAGGGCAAGGTCGTGGAGCTAAGCGATTTTGCAACGGTTACCCAGGCACTTGGCCCCAATAAGCTGGAACGTTATAGCCGCACGCCGTCATTAACGATCAAAGCTTCGGTTTATGGACGTCCGGTGGGAACGGCAGGTAACGAAGTGAAGAATATCATTGCCCAAAATATTCATCCCGACGACTATTCCATTGAATACAAAGGGCAAATGGAACGTCAGGCCGATGCTTTTGGCGGATTGTTTACCGCACTCTTTGCGGCGTTGATATTTGTTTATCTGGTAATGGTGGCACTGTACAACTCATATTATTATCCGTTTATAGTGTTCTTCTCGATTCCGGTTGCCATTATTGGGGCAATGTTTGCGCTGGCCTTAACGGGCGAATCGCTCACGGTATTTGCCATGATTGGCGTGATTATGCTGATAGGCCTGGTTGCCAAAAACGCCATCCTGATTGTTGACTTTGCCAATAAATTACGGGAAACAGGGCTCCAAACCAAAGAAGCCCTCATTGAAGCGGGAAAAGAGCGTTTGCGCCCCATCTTAATGACAACCCTTTCGATGATCATCGGGATGCTCCCTATTGCACTTGCATCGGGCGACGGTGCAGAAAGCAAGAATGGATTAGCCTGGGTCATCATTGGAGGTTTAACCAGTTCTCTGTTGTTGACTGTGGTTCTGGTTCCGGCCGTTTATCTGAGCTTTGAAGGTATCAGAAATAGATTTCGCAAACCAAAGGCCAATCCTCATGTGAATAACATAGAAAGGTAAGTGAATAAGGATTGTGAAATCTAAAAACAAAGGATGCAGACCTGCCTGTCGCCTGACAGGCAGGTCTGCATTGATAACCGACTTTTGGGACAACCCCGTCATTTTCTGCAAATCATCTCCTTTTCCGGAGTCACGTGAGGCTTCAATGCTTAACGAAATTCAACCGAAGAGGATAACGCCAGCTCCCGGCCGAAACCAACCGATAGACGCGCAACTACCATTAAAACATGACAAGCATGAAAAAAAAATTCTTCATCGATCATCAATTCGCTTCCATGGAGCGACACCTCGAGGCCTACATGATGACGCATCTTTATAATCCATCAAAAAAAACATACCACAACGAAACGATCACAATAAACGGAACCGGGATCGATGTGTGTTGGTGCAATAGCTCAAGCTTATGGAACAAGGTAACGCTACGAGCCATGATCAACTCCCCCGCCAAGCGTATGTACAACGAGGCCGTTTGGCTTGCCGCCCATGAAATAGAAGTGGAAACGCCCATCGGTTACGCGGAATTCCTCAGCGGGGCCGCAAAAAATGTAAGTGCCTACTTTAGGATAAACAGAACGCTGGAGCAAATATCCGCATTTGCCGACCACACCTCGCCCCAAGGCAATTTTGCCATTGTATCGTTGGCCGAAACGGTTTACCAACTTCACCAAATAGGTGTGTTTATCGGCATAAGAACATCCGAACCTTTAATGATCGACAAAAACACCGGCAATGCAGTATGGGCTGTGAATGGTGAATTATCGGTACAACACAAGGCGGTTTCATCGATTAAGGCAACCAAAGACATGAACAACATCAATCTGGACACTGATCAAAAACGCTTTTTCATCAAGAAATACATTGATTGTGCGGCCAGAGGTGTGTACAGCTCATATGACAAATGGATGTTCTACCAAGAGATATCAAACGCAGGACAACTGATTTTAACGAATTTGGAAAATGAAATGACCGCTCCATAAAAGTGGGTAGAGAGAAGCAAAGACCATTCACAACGTCATTCCCGTTGTTTACCCCCATCTCCATTTTTGGGTATGCCATAAAACTATATTTGCAGCACCACCCTATTTACTTCGATTGATTTAACACCCGGATTTTATCCCCGTGCATCGCTAACCGAGCACATAGCATGGCGAATGTATGCCAGCCCCCGGCCACCCGCAAAGAGAAGTCTCGAACATCTTATTTTTTTATAAAACAATCGTCACAGAATGGAGAATCCAAAAGAGTCAATCATCGGGAAAAAACGCTATCTCGCACATAAATTCATATTGATTGCCTTTCTTTCTATCGTTGCCGAACAGGAAATTGTAGGGCAAATGCCGATGCTGCCGATACAATTCCTTTTGGCCCCGGGAGGCGGGGGAAAGAGAAAGAAGGGCGATGCCCCTGCTACCTTGTATTCCCCAAAAGTATTGATCGACGAGAATACCAAATCAGGGAAAAAAGACTCGATCTTTGCCGGCAGTTTTGTGAAGATATGGTTGAATTCCGACACAGAGAAACGCATCTCCCAACCCCTGATGAAATGGGACTTTAACAAACACACCTATTATTTTGAAGGGCAACTGATATCGATCGGAGACAGCTCGCTGGTGTTTGCCAAAAGCCAACCTCCCTCCATACTGCCCCCGCCGTTATCGCTCATTCCTGTGTTGATCAAAAAAAGGCCTCCTATTGAATCGATGTTCAAACCTATGTTCGACACAATAATGATTCACGAGGTCACTAAATTCAGGATCAGCGACATGGCTTTGGAAGGTGCCATGAAAGGTTTTACCATGATGCCCGCCATGACGTTTCTGCCCGAGGATTTTACGACCTGGCCCAACATCCTTTACTTTATGCCCGGCACCATGATTGCGAGCAACCTTGCCGGAACCGCGATATTCTCCACGCACAAGGTGAACGAAACCAATGGCAAACACCAACTCTACATCGGTGACAACGCCAATAAAAACACCTTGTTCCCGCCAAAAATAAAATCAGGTTTCGAAACAGAATGGGCCTATGAGCAGATTGACCGATGGGATCGGGCAAAGTACCTTGTGCACCAACAGTTGCTGGACAATGCAATGAATGAGTATCGGGGCAACTCGATCATGAGCCTAACCCTGAGCCACATGGAATTCCCAAGCTATGTAATCGGCCCGACCGATGGGAAAACCAAGGTGAACATTCCCGACAAACAGTTTCTGTACGGGTTTACCATGGAAAACTTCATTACCCCAAGGCTTAGGGTCGGCATGGAGATGCAAACGCACAAGCTGGCTGCTTCGACGGGGAACGCAGCAACAGGCAATGTTTCCGGCGGCATGGGGTTCATTTTCACAAACTATTCGTTTTTGAAATTTGGAATCGGCGACGGGTTGTATTCCGATAGTTTCAAGCGCAGGATTCGAACCCAGATAGAAGACCTAAGAGATGGGGCAATGAATATTGAGTACGATGACAATGTGAGAAGCCGTATCAATTTACTGAGGGCCAAATTGCTTGCCGACCCCAAGCCCTATTTTATGTTCGGGGCGGGTGCCGTGAATTCAACACTCATGAAGATTCGCGGCTCCAACTCGGGCATGTCGGTAAAAGAATATACCCAGAAAAACTTTTCGATGACTGCCGGAGTAGGCGTGCTGACCCGTGTCGGGTACAGGTTGACGTACGATTTCTCGTGCAACTATGTGTATAGCCCCGATTATTCGCCCACCATGGGGGGACTGTACAGCTACAGCGGCATCAATTTCAAACTCAATATCGGGTACATGACGGGGCAAAGTTTTTCAAAGATGAGAAAACTATATAACCAATTATCGAATGAATACTAAACAATAGGAAAATCCAGCCATTGTCATCACATAAGTACCTGTATTTGTTCATGTCCATATACGACCAGACTTAATTAAACAATATCCAACACGAGAAAACAGATAAACAAGTATCAATATCATCTTCATGCCAGAAGAACAAATAAGAGGAAATGCATATGAATATTGATTTTGCAAAAAGAAAAAGACTCATCGAACTATCAATCCAACTTATTGCATGGGCCATAACCATATCAGCTCCGTTCTTTTTTAATCCGCCAGAGGATGCCCCAAAAGGGAAAGCCCCTGTTTTTGTTTTAATACCATGGTGCTTTCTAACCATTTTTTATTTTGCCAATTGTTATTTTCTCATCTCTAAATTGCTGTTTAAAAAGAAAATCGTCCTGTACTCGATCATTGTTTTGGTTTGCACATTTACGTTCATCTTTAGCCCGGAGTTGCTGATCGGGTTAAACCTGGTAACACTCAATGCCGCACCGCCATCGTACATTCATGACATTGGCCGTTTGAGCTCCACGGTTTTTTTCATGCTGGCATATATCATAAGCTCAGGCATTGCCATCATAAAAGAACTGTTTTATACATGGGATGAAAAACAACGGGCGGAAAAAGAAAAAATCGAAGCAGAGCTGGCAACTTTAAGGCTGCAGGTGAACCCCCATTTTCTTTTCAACACCCTTTATAACATCTATTATCTCACCATAAACAAACCCGATAAAGCCCCTAACGCCATATTGAAATTATCTGATATGATGCGGTTTCTTCTCGCCGAACCCCAGGAAAAGTTTATCCCTCTCCCCAAAGAGGTCGAATTCATACACAGGTATATTGATCTGCAAAAATTGAGGATTTCGGAAAAAACAAAAATAGAATTTGCGACAAAAGGAGATTACGACACCGTAAAAATCGCACCGCTCATCTTATTCCCATTTATCGAAAACGCATTCAAATACGGCATCAGTTCCCATGAGAAAACTTACATCGACATTACATTATTCGTTTCCGAAAAGACAATCCAAATGGATGTGGCCAACCAAAAATTCCAAACCATTGATGACGTCGGAAAAAACAATACAGGATTGAACAACGTGATTAACAGGCTGAACCTCATATATCCCAACTCGCACAAATTGGAAATACAAAACGAACACAAATATTTCAACGTAAGCTTGGTGATTTTCACCGAAAAAGAATGATGGATGTAAACTACGACAAACCCTCAGAAATGAAAATCAAATGCGTGATTATTGACGATGAGCAATTTGCCATCGATTCCCTTGTTGGTTATTGCCGTGACATTGTCTTCCTGCAAGTGGCAGCTACGTTTACAGATCCGTACAAAGCACGTAGTTATCTCGAACGCAATACTCCCGATTTGGTATTTCTCGACATTCAAATGCCGGATATTTCGGGCCTTCAGATAGCAAAAGAAATCAGGGACAAGACAATGTTTATTTTCACCACGGCCCATAGCCAACATGCGGTCAGCGGCTTTAACCTCAACGCTGTTGACTATCTCCTGAAGCCTTTTGGATTTGGGCGATTCCACGAAGCGATAGAGAAAGTCAAGGAAAAACACATATTAAAACACGATCACCGCACAAAAAAGCAAGAGACTTCGTTTCTTACTGTAAAAGTAGAATATATAAACGTTCACGTTGATGTATCAGACATACTCTTTATTGAAGCGATGGACAACTACTCCAAAATACATACCGGCAAGAAAACGATAATCACCCTAATGAATCTCAAGAATATACTGAATCTGTTACCCGACAATCAATTTATCAGGATACACAAGTCGTTTATTATCTCAAAGTCGAAACTCACGTTGTTTACCAAAGAATATGTCGTGATCGCCAACAAAACAATACCCGTAGGACGGGTTTTTTCAAAAAACTTAATGCCTCTCTTTAGGACAAATAAATAGGGCCTTCCAATAAACACCGCCGGTCACGTGGAACCCGTCCTTTTTCTAAACTGCGGTGTTTCTTGTACGGCAATACACGACATGAGACATGTTCCCGTCAAATTTATTATATGGGGATCATTGGCGCTCCCCTTCCGAAGGCCGCCAAAAAGCCGGCATACCAGTTTGGAATGAACCAACGTTTTTGTTGAAGCAATGCAACACCATGATAAGTAAAACCAATAAAATCGATAGTTTTACATCAGCAAAACACTTTTTCGGATGAAAACCATTTCCGCCGCCGACCAGGAATTTGTGTGCGACATCAACGTCCCTTGTTTTCAGGCCTTATCGGCCGAAGAGGCAGAGTTGGTAAGACAAGGCAAAACACAGGTAATGTTCCGGAAAGGCGAAAACCTAACCAAGCAGGGTGCATTCTCGACCTACGTGTTGTTCGTCATTAGCGGTTTGGTAAAGCAGTACATTGAGGGCGACGGCACACGCGACTTCAATTTGTGCATCATCCGGCCCGGCGAATTTGTGGGGCTGTCGGCAGCATTCGGCCGAAGCATGTTCGATTATTCCACGCTTGCATTGACCGAGACCCAGGTCTTTTTGGTGGAAAAAGATGCCTTAATAAAAGTGGCCCAAAGCAACAGCGACTTTTCGTATCGCATTGCCAAACGTTACGGCGAACAAAATTCGATGCTGTACGAGACCATCCGCAACTTGATGTACAAACAAACCAACGGCCGCATGGCCGATACGTTGCTTTACCTTCAGAATGAAAACTTTGGGGGCAAAGACGTCACATCGTTGCTCACCCGGAAGGATATTGCCGATTTTGCAGGGATATCGACCGAAGGTGCCGTAAAAGTGCTAAAGAGCTTTGAAAAAGACGGCTACATCAAACTGGAAGACAGACATATTGAAATCCTGGACAAGAACGCCTTGGCCGAAATCAGTAAAAGAGGGTAACATGATTGCTATAAATGCCAAAGGAGAAACAGTTTTCTGCTCTCCCATGGTCATTCACACAATTATTACTTAAACCAAAATTTAAAACAGTTTCAATTCGACACCGGCGTTAAAATCCAACCGGCTGTAGCTTTTGTCGTTATCGGCATGATACTTTTGAAAGAATTGGATATAGCCACCATCCAGTTTTAGCGCCAGCCATTTTGCCACGTTATATTTCATAAGCAACCCGAGGTTGGCACCATAATAACCGTCACGGTGGTCATCGGTCACGACGTTATATTTTTTGTAATTGGAAGATCCGTCGGCAAAGGTATTCCGATATTCGCTATCGACCACAAATTCACTTACAAATCCGGGCGATACATACAACCGGAACCTATTTGCATGAAGAAGGCGATAATCAAATTTTAAGTTCAGATCCACGTTAAACACCTTGACATCCGTTTTATCAAACGTAGACCCTTTTTGCCATGTCATCCCATAAGAATATCCCACGTAATTGCATTCGATACGTGTACGCCACTTTTGCGAAAGAGAAATTCCCAAATCGGCACCACATGTCACTATGGGATCTTTGCCCGTTAAATAATAATCTGAAATTTCAGGGACAAAACGATAAGCATTGGAATTGCTACCTAGCCCGTAACGAATGCCCAACGTGACGTTTTCCCGGTAATCGGCCGTTTGCGCTTGCGCAAAACCGACGGCCAACCCCCACACTACGATCAAATTAATGCTCTTTCTCATGCGATGTCTGGTAAAATGAACGGTCCTCGTTTCTTTTACCAAAGTAAGGCATACTCGCACATCAAGAGTAAATATATTCGACCTACGGGCCAATTACATCAACCAAGCTAACAATTCCTCTATGAACTGAAAATTCCGATCAACAAAAACGCAGTGGTCCCTATGGAGAAAATACAACAATATGGTAAATACCGGCCACGCCTCGTCCGTTAGACCAAAACAGGGAAGAAAGAGATGGTTCAGCCTTTCTTTATCCGACTACCATCACTATTCCTGGGTTTTGCACGTTCATCATTTTCGCTTTTGTCCGCGGGTTTGTGGTTTCCCGTACTTTTTCATCATGGCCTCGGCACGTGTAATTTTTTGGTTCACCTTTTTGTTGTGCTCGGCACGTTCGTGAAAAGCACCGCTGCCCTCTTTCAACGAGGGAGTTTTCACCAATTGGTTTTTCATGTCGACCTTGGGCATGTCGATGGGCAAAAAACGGTCTGATACGATCAAGGCATCGGGTAATTCCACCATGGGCACCTGCATTCCCATCAGCTCTTCGATCGCTGCCACTTTATCGGCATCAAGCTCGGTAAAAAAGCTCAGTGCAACACCTTTGCGGTCGGCACGGCCAGTACGGCCAATACGGTGGATGTAACTTTCCGCATCATCGGGCGTATCGAAATTCACCACATGTGTTACGTCCAGGATATCAATGCCACGGGCAATCAGATCGGTAGCTATCAGCACACGGATTTCGCCTTTCTGGTATTGTTCCACTGCCCGGAAACGGAAATTCTGCAGCTTACGCGAATGGATGACTCCGATTTGGCCGGGAAAACGTTTGCCCATCTCGTCGTACAAGTCATCGGCCAGTTGGCGCGTACCCACAAACACCAGTACTTTGGACATATCGGGGTGTGTTTTCAGTAACAGTTCCAATAAATTTATCTTGGTATGGAAATTAGGGATACGGTAAGCACGCTGTCCGATGTTGGCCAAAGGAGTTCCGGCAGGTGCAGCTTCGATACGGACGGGATGGTTGAAGAACGTGTCGATAAGTTCGGTAACCTCATCGCGCAAAGTTGCCGAAAACAAAAGATTCTGACGCTTGGCCGGCATCAGATCGAAGATGGATGTAAGCTGGTGGCGGAATCCAAGATCCAGCATCTCATCCACCTCATCAATGACCAGTCTTTTGACGTTACGCGTACGAAGCGCCCCATTCAATATCAAGTCGAGCAAACGACCGGGCGTACCGACCAATACGTCCAGACCGTTCTGCACCATTAACGCCTGTGTATTGATGTTGGCCCCCCCGTATACACCGCCCACTTCCACGTTCATGTAACGGGTAAGTTGCCTGACTACCTCAACAACCTGTACCACCAGTTCGCGCGTGGGAACCAGTACCACGATCTGCGGGAACTTTTCTTTCGAAAATTTCCATTGACGAAGACATGGCAACAGGAATGCAATGGTTTTTCCCGTACCTGTTTGGGCAATGCCAAGCACATCCTTGCCTGACATAATGGGAGAAAACGCTTTTGCCTGTATTGTGGTTGGGGTGGTAAAGCCCAGATCCGTCAAGGCATTCAACAGTTGATTGGACAAGTTGAGTTCGGCAAACGTCATAATGATAATCGGTTACATACAGGGCGTACCCTTTATTGATTGGATGCCAAAATTAACAATTTTACCGATGCACAGCCCCAAAGACGGCAAAACACCCCTATATCGCCACGAATAGCTTCCCGTTACAATTTAAAATACCGAATGGTTTCATCCAGATCGACCGCCACCTGGTTCATGTCATTTGCGCCCGAAGCGACTTCTTCCGAGATGGCAGCATTCTGTTGGGTAATGCGGTTCAGCTCCAGCAACGCGGTATTAACCTGTTCGGCTCCCATGGCCTGCTCTTTGCTCGATGCGGCGATTTCCTGCACCATCAACATGCTTTTGCGCAACATTGGCAACACCGACGTCAACTGGTTGCCCGTGCGTTCCGTGCATTCGGCGCCTTGCAATACGGCATCCTGTATCGCCTGTGAATCGGTGCGTGCCTTCTCGGCCAACCTGCGTACTTCCGACGCCACCACCGCAAACCCGCGCCCTGCATCTCCGGCACGTGCTGCTTCGACCGACGCATTAAGGGCCAGGATATTGGTTTGCTGGGCTATTTCCCGTATGGCCTTGACTTTTTGCTGGGCTTCCTGCATTATACGCACAGCTTCCTGGGACAAATCGACACTCGCTTCCACCGCCTGGGCCAGTTTTTCCACACTTTGGCCTGCTGTCTGGGAATTGTCCGAATTTTGCAGGATATTGGCCGTCATTTCCTGCATTGACGACGATACTTCTTCGGCGGCAGAAGCTTGCACATTGGTACCTTCCGACATTTGCATGGATGCGGTCTGCATTTGTCCCCCGACTCCCACCATAAAACGGGACCCCTCGGATACCACTTTAACGACACTCTTTAACTTGTCGACCATTTGGTTCAGCGACACGGCCAACTGTCCCACCTCGTCCTTCCGGTCCATCTCCAAACGCTTGTCCAGATTTCCCGACTCAACTTGCTTTGCAAATGCGGCAGCTTTCCGTACCCCATTCACCACGCCATTGTTCAGCCACCCCAAAAGGACCAGAAACGCAGGTAAAACAACCAATACGGCCATGCCCACCATAAATAACTGGCTACGCTTCTCAGCTTCTATCTGGACAAAATTGGAACGTAGGCCAATGTACAACCCCAAATCGGGCAAATAATTATAAAACAGCCAATTGTTTCCCTGCTGCATTTCTCCCTTCGTCGCACTGCCCTCCTTTATCAACGCGTCCATGTCACTTAGGGTCGACGAAATATCACCGGCAGATGCTTTTGACAACAGATTTCCCGACTCATCCAACACAAAAGGAGTGGACCCGTCGGTTGCAAACTGTTTGAGCAATTGGTCCAATTCTGCCAGGTTCTTTTCAGGGATGCCCACGTACAACATTCCTTGCACGGCCCCGTCCATAATGATCGGATCATAGATGGTCAAATAACGTTCGCCGACCACCAATGCGCGGCCCGTAAAACGCTTGCCCTGTTCTATACGGATCACGACAGGGGCCTGAAAATCAAGATAAGTATTGATGGCCCTATCCCCGTTGGACTGTTTCACCGTGGTCGCCACACGGACATATCCCACCTCCGACTTTTGAAAAACAGTTGTGGTCACACCGGTCAAACGGCTGATTTCGTCAACAAGTCCTGAATTCTGGTACACCGGGGCACCGTCCCATGTCCACAGAGGAAGGGTGACGGACGATAGCGATGCATGGTTCTTCAATGGTATTTTAATGGTCTTACGCCCGTGCTTTATACCACCCTGCTGGCTCAACTGATTCCAGGCTATATCAAGGGAACGCTTCAACTGTAGCGTATTGGCTTCTACCTCATGCGACACGATGGCCGAAATAGCCCCGATCTTATGCTCTGCCAGCACCATCTCTGTCTTTTCAATGCGTTTGCTATGCACACGAAACGAATAAGAGGCCAGGCCAAGCACCATGAGTATCACAAAACCTCCTAATAGCACGTTCAATCTCATCGAGATGGACATGTCGTTCAACTTTGTAAATATTTTCATGTGATGTTGTGTTCAAAAAACGTTATTGGCTCCCAAAATTAAATGCAGTAAGCGACCAAACACCAGGATTTACGGCGGTGCCATTAAAATGTTTCACAATAAAACCTAACATATGACAAACTTAATCTGTCTTTGTTCGGGCGAAAGAAACGGACGTATTTTTGCAAAAAACAATATGCCCCAGTTGACCATCAGCAAAAATGATTTCACACAAATGCGCGGCAAATAGAAAGAAAACCTGAAAACAGAGAAGGAAAAGAAAAAGGTGGTCGGATTCCATACCGATGTGGATGGAAAAATTCCATTGAACAGGTTCATCGACAACGGAGCTCTGCCAAAGTGTGGCCCAAGCCGGATGATTTAATATGCAGTTTCCAACATGGCGCCCACAAAATAATGTGACAAGATTTGACGGTAACCATAGCCCTGATCACCCATTACGGCTGCACCTATCTGGCAAAGCCCCACACCATGGCCCCACCCCGCACCGTACAATATAAATTCAGGTTGATCTCTTTTACTGCTCTTTTCGATCACAAAGGCTGAGCTATAAAGATGCGACTTTGATAGCGCTTTGCGTATTTCAAGTTCCTTGCCAATGGTCATGGTCCGTTTGGAACCAATGATCTTAAGTTTGATCAATCGTCCCGATGCCCCACGTTCTACGGGAATCAGGTCTGTGACCGTGCCAAAGTCGATCCCCGTGCGCGACGAGACCAGCCGGCTCACTTCATCCTGGGTATAAACCACGGTCCATCGGTAAAAATCGTTGGTCTCACGATCAAAATCGTTCAATACCTGATGCAAGACCTTTTTATCCTGCGTATTGCAAAATGCGGGAGGATTTCCCAATATCCACGTGCGGGCATCATTTTCACGGGTCAGATCCAAATCAAATCCCCGGGACGAACCATCGTTATCGATTATCGGTTGCAGGTAAGGATGGTCAACAGGTTCCCATGCATTCGGAAAAAGCTCGGTCATGCCACCGCAACATTTAGAGAAGCGGGCATCACAGATTTTTCCATCAGAAACAAGTATTTGCCCCTTCGTATCATCGACAGCTTGCTTCACCGCCATGGCCGATGCCTTGGTGATGCCTTGGTAACGCTGGCAATGGTCGTCGGCACAAACATCGAACAGTACATGGTCCTCACGGTCGTACCACTTCACACGTTCGGTTTCCGATTCAAACCATGTCTGGTACTTCTGTGCCGATTGCCCCAATTGCTTATTTTTGTCGATTTGGGCCAACAACCAGCTGCGTGAGATAACGGCATGCGCCTTTAACAACTCCAACGACGATGTGGCACTCATTTCCGACGAAATCACACTTTCCAGATATGCTTCCACAGGCACAATGTTGATGGCCCACAGCTTTTCGCCATCACACATCAGCTTTAGCTGTCCCACAAACAATTGGTCTTCGTGACGCTGCCAATGAAAATCCACCCCAATCACCACATGGCAAAGCTTAAATACGCCCTGTTGTCCGTTGGCCCGCTGCAAGACAATGGATTCTCCGCCCGACCATTTCTTTCCGGCCGATTCGATCACCACGTTCCCGTCCTGTACAAATGCAGTGTAGATGCCTTTATCCAGCAATATGCCGTTGTGGCCGGCAAATGTTTTTTCCATTTCGAACCGAATGGTGGTGGCACTCAAAATGCCGACCTGAATATGGGGAATGCTCTTCATTTTCGTACCGGGCCCAAGCCTGTTTGGTTTAAAACAATATTTTTCAAGCATCGATAAGTTTCCTGCACAAACCGGACACATCTACATCGTCCATGCATACTTCACCATAAATTTGTTCGATGCGCTGCGCATCCATTTTTTCAAAATCCTCCCGGCGCGGCACCACTAAAAAGCCGCCCATATCTACCGAAGCAGGACTGATAAGGATTTGCCCGTTCCCTTGTGCAAAGAAACAGTCGGGACGGTGCCTGATCCTTGGAAACACATGCAAGACCCATTGCCCGTTGTCGATATAGGCCAACAGGTTGAGCATGGGCTCGGGCAGATTGGGGCAACGGGTTTGTAATTGGCCTGACAACCGGGTAAAGGCCCGGACCAGTTCCTCTCTGCCATTGGACACCAACGTCACCGTTCCCCGCAGATATCCTTTCCATTGAAAGATGTCCACGTCACCCATTTTGCCCAACCATCCACATTTCTCCGACTGTTTAAAATCGGCTTCAATGGGCATCAGTCCCTTTGCCCCCGCCTGAAAATGGAAATGGTTGGGAGCCGAAGCCCCACAGGCAGCACCGTTGTAAAACACGGTAAAATCGGGCAAATCGGCGGCCAGGGCCAACATGTCCCCCATTCGCCCCTCAATGGACTGTGGCGTATGGCTCAACGATGGCACGGTCAGATGCTGCCCAAAAATGGGAAACGGATTCACCAGCAACTGGTACCCGTTGCCCCAGGGCTGACGCATTTGCTCCGGGGGCAGGTGATGGCCGCACAAAAAGCAAGGACGTTCGCTGATCGCCTTCGCATCGACATTGGCGGCCGATGAACGGATCCGTTCAGGGTTGAACTGTACTTTTACTTCAAACCCATCAAACATGACAGATTTGACCAAAACCTTCGAAAGTCCCAGGTAATTTTGCCGGGCCATGGGCCAACTGCCCAATTGTTGCTCCAAAAACAACCCAATCTGATGCGTTGGATTTTCCATTATTTCATTCATTACGCGCGTTCATCCGTTGCCTTGCCCAAAGCTCCAATGTCCTGATCTTATCTTTGTAAGCATTGTGGGCATTAAGCTTTACAATGTCCAGCGAAGCATCCGAGTTACCATCCCAACGCCGGCAAAGGTAAAGCGGTTCATAAATGCGCCCGATACGATATTCGCGACTGATACGGAGGCCCAATGCATAATCTTCACCATAGCTTACGTTGGGAATACCCACCTGACGCAACAACGGGGTATAAAAAGCACGCGGCGCGCCCAATCCGTTAATGCGCAACGCATTGTTACGCCCGTTTTCGGGCGTCCACTCCTTGTGGTCGATCAGGCCGGGAGGAACGGGATTTAAATCGAAATCGACCATTTGGTACGATCCGATGACCATGGCGCATTTTTGCGAATAGAAAGCCCCAACAATCCGTTCAACCACGGTCCCGTCGATATACAAATCGTCACTGTCGAGCTGGACGGCAAACTTACCGCACTCACGGTGGCTGACCCCTTCAAACCAACAGCCTCCGATGCCCAGATCGGTCCGCGACGGAATAACGTGGATTATCCGCGCATCTTTTTCGGCCAAACACTTTACCAGTTCGGTGGTGCCATCGGTCGAATGGTTATCCACCACAATCACATTGTACGGGAACGATGCATGTTGCACCAGCACCGATGCAATGGCATCACCAATGGTCTTCACGCGGTTTTTGACGGGGATGATGACCGATGCCTCCGTCTGAAAACCAACGGCATCGAAATCGACCTCACGGAATGACGGGGCCAGATAACCGCCAATGGCTTCAAGATGGGCCGTGCAAGCCAATTCCATCTCTATTTGGCGGATACGGTTGCGCGGGTCGACATAATCGAACTGTTTTTCTCCCGACCGACGGGTGTCCAACTCCATTTCGGCGTATAATAGTTCGGGCACACGCACCAGACGGTATTGCTGGGACACACGCAGGCGAAGATCGTACAAGGCCGCAAAATCATAACGACCGTCCATGGCCTGCACGACTGATTTAAACACCACGGCAGGGAACAATAACAACGCCCCAAAGTCGAAATCGTCGCGCAGACTGCCGTCCTGGTAATCAATCACAGGATGCGCCGACCGCTCGCCCTGCTTCACTTCGTCATGATCGGCATACACCATGCCCGCACCGCTATCCGTGCACACCGAAACCATCCGTTGCAACGCGTTGGGTCCCAGCCGAACGGGCAACGGCTTAAGGTAAAGCACCACAAAATCAGAATCCACGTTACCGGCCACACGCGTCAACGTATCGGTCGAAAACAGCGAAGCGCCTTCAATCCCTTTGGCCCCACCATCCAACTGATCGGGCAAGCCTTGGCCGACCGCCAACATTTTTTGCACCTGCATGCATTTCCCAAATTCTTCAACATGACGACGAAAATCCTCACCTTCAAAAAACGGCAGCACACATGTGATGGTTCCCTTCATGATCATACATTTATTTGATGCGCTAAAATGCACATAAAAACGTGCTTTTCAAAGAAAGACGTACAAGAGACGAAATCGTTCGGTTTTAGCAAAAAAGGTATATAATTGCCAGATGGGAACGCCGAAGAACAGAAGCACAACAAGGTAAGAGTCCCCAAAAGGTTCTCCATCGGCCCCCTCCCAACAGGCCTAAAATCCAATCCATCGGTCTTTTGTTAAAATTTCTTCTTATCTCAACGACATTGGTTTATATTTATCCCCACAATCCAGGCCCCGATGAAGATCATTGCAGACAGCGGTTCCACCAAAACACAATGGTGTCTCTTAATGCCACATGGCGATGTAAAGTCCGTTTACACCCAAGGCATCAATCCTTATTACCAGACATCGGAACAAATTTTCGATTCCATCAACAACGAACTTGACACGCCGATACATATCGAATCGGTACATTTTTATGGCGCAGGCTGTGCCAACGACGAGAAAAAGAAAGTGGTTTCCGATGCGTTGGCGCAAAAGTTTGGACCTTCGTCCATTGAGATAAACAGCGACCTTGATGCCGCCGCTTTCGCACTTTGCCAACACGACGAAGGGATTGCCTGTATTTTGGGCACCGGTTCCAACTCTTGTTATTTCGACGGGAAAAAGATCACCGCCAACGTATCCCCGCTGGGCTTTATCCTTGGCGATGAAGGGAGCGGTGCCGTGATCGGCAAAAAACTGGTGGGCAATATGCTGAAAAAACAATTTCCCGCAGGCCTCATCGACTATTTTAACGACACTTACAAGCTATCCGCAGCCGACATCACCGAACACGTCTACCGTAAGCCGTTCCCAAACCGTTATCTGGCCCAGTTCGCCAAGTTTGTAAAAGACCACATCGACACGCCCGAGCTCGAAAAACTGGTCACCGATTGTTTTTTGGAGTTCATTGACCGGAATTTGTGGCAATATTCCCGCATCCACCAATTGCCCGTCCATTTTACGGGAAGCATTGCGTTCCACTTCCTTCCGCAACTAAAAAGAGCACTCGAAATCCGGCAGCTCCATTTGGGTACCGTCTGCCTGTCGCCCATGGAAGGACTTGTCCATTACCATCGTACAACCCGTTAACTTTTCACAATGGAAGATGCCAACCGCCCCAGGATGACCGAAATGCCATCGCCGTTCGGCGATCTGGAAAAAATGCCGGTAAACAAACTTCTCCATGTCATCAACGCCGAAGATGCCAATGTGCATCTGGCCGTACGGAAAGCCATTCCCCAAATCGGCGCGTTGGTGAAACAAATCGTGACGAGGATGAAAAAAGGCGGCCGCATCATTTATTTGGGCGCAGGCACAAGCGGACGGTTGGGTGTACTGGACGCGTCGGAAATCCCTCCCACGTTCGGGATGCCGGAACACATGGTCGTCGGACTGATTGCCGGAGGTGATGCCGCCCTGAAACGATCGGCGGAAAATGCCGAAGACGATCCCGGCAAAGCATGGCAGGAACTTCAACAATTGCACGTAACCAACCTCGACACCGTGATCGGCATTGCCGCATCAGGTTCGACCCCATACGTAATAGGAGGACTCGCCAAAGCCCGCGAGCATGGGCTACTGACAGGATGCGTCACCTGTAACCCCGACAGCGAAGCGGCCAGTGCAGCACAATACCCCATCGAGGTCATTACAGGACCGGAAGTCGTGACGGGAAGCACCCGCATGAAAGCCGGCACCGCGCAAAAAATGGTCCTCAACATGATTACCACCACCGTCATGATCAGGCTGGGGCGCGTAAAGGGAAACAAAATGGTCTACCTCAAGCCCGTCAACAAAAAACTGCTGGCACGCGGCGTCCAGATGTTGGTCGACGAATTGGGCATCTCGCACGACAAAGCAAAGGAACTGCTGATGGCGTACGGTTCGGTGCAACGGGCAGTAGACGCGTTCAGGCAATGAGTGCCGTTGGGCGGTTTCGGCCAATAAAAAACTGCCAGTTACAGGCTGAAATATCCATGGTGCCAGACGATATGCGAGATTGGGTTTACCGGCCGGCACCGGGTTCAATCATTCTTTTAATGCCCGCCATTCTTGCTTTTTGTACCCTGGCACGTCCCAAAATCCCTTAAATATTTTGCACCGGGTTGTTGTCCCAATAACAAAAGAATTTACCTTTGCCGTCGAATTGTTGGAAACAGCCATGTAATCGCAAGGCTGTGCAAGGGAATCCGGTGAAAGACCGGAACTGTACCTGCAGCTGTAATCTCCCTGAGAAATAGCCGGATTCTACGGCCACTGTCCAAAAAAGGACGGGAAGGCATCCGAAGCTAGGAGAAAGTCAGAAGACCTGCCAGCAAACAGCAAGACACTCAGCTTCCAGGATAAGAAGTTTGTGGAATACACTATCCCTGTCGATAGGTTTCATCTCTTTTCGGAAACTCGATGTTTTGTTTTGATCGTGATCGATTTAAAACAAAAATATGAGACTTTTACCGGTATCCATTTACCTGTGCTTATGTTGGATCACAGGACAGCGAATTGCCGCACAAGAGGCGGTTATTTCCGGTTATGTTTATGACGGAACATCATCCGAAGCACTTACCGGGGCAAACATTGTCCTGAAAGAGACGGCAGAAACGGCCACTTCCAATGAGAAAGGAGGATACACATTAAAAACCTCTTACGAAGGGACGGGCACGCTAAGCATATTCCATATCGGCTACACAACCACCCATGTGGCGGTTTCAGTGAAAAAGGGACAAGCCATTACAGCCTCCGTTCACCTAACAAAAGCAGAAACCACCATTGGCGAGGTTGTGGTGACAGGGACCGGCACCGAACACTACACCAAAGACGCCCCCGTACAAACGGAGGTGATCTCGGGAAAAGCCCTGAAAGAGTTTGCCGGACGTGACATCGAAGATGTGCTGGGAAGTCTCTCCCCCTCCTTTACCTATAACAGGGGCGACATGGGAAGCAACATCAAAATCAATGGATTGAAGAACGACTACATCCTCATCCTTATCGACGGGAAACGGATGAACGGCGACGTGGGCGGACAAAACGACCTGAACCGCATCAACTTGAACCACATTGAACGGATAGAAATCGTGAAAGGCGCCGTATCGCCGCTCTACGGCTCGGATGCTATTGGCGGCGTCATCAATTTCATATCGAAGAAAAACCGCGATAAGTTCAACGTCACCAACCATACCCGTATCGGCGGATACGGCGACATTGACCAGGGAAACAGTATCGGACTGGACCACAAAAAATGGAATTCGTCCACCGCGTTCGACTACAAACATACCGACGGCTGGCGCAATACCACCCGGGAATGGTATCGCAGCAAACTGTACGCAAACAGTGTATCGAAGACCGTCAACCGGTCATCCAGTTACAACATCACAGAGAACTTGTCCTATCAGGCATCCAAAAATCTTACCATTACCGGCAACGCATCGTATTACGAAAAATGGACATCACGGCCAACGGGCAATCCCCAGTGGCGGTTGTATGATTTCTATTACCGGAACCAAACCTATGGTATCGGGACCAAATACAACCTGCAAAAGAAAAACTACATTGCCTGGGACGCGTCGTACGATAAATACGATTATTTCTATGATTATACCAGCCGCGAATACACCGATTATTTTGACAGCGACAGCAACCGTATCGTCTACTATACGGGCGACCGCATCCTGCAAACCTCCCAGAAGCGCTTATCGTCCAACATGAAAAGTGTTTTTTATGTGGGCAAATCGCACACATTCAGCGCCGGACTGGAATACATGTGGGACAAGTTGGTCTCGCCTTACCGCCTCGAAGGGGATGAAGCCGGCACCTGCTCTTTGTCGGCATACGCACAAGACGAATGGAACATCACCGATAAGTTTGTCGCCACGGCGGGGCTACGCATCGGGCAACATAAAGAATTCGGGCAGACCCTTACACCAAAATTGTCGGCCATGCACAAATGGGACAACCTCCGCATCCGTGCAACGTATTCCAACGGGTTCAAGGCCCCGACCATCAAAGAACTTTATTACCATTACTATGCGTCCATCATGAGCACATACAAGGCTTATTATGGAAATACCGGGCTGGAACCACAAAAGTCAGATTATTATGCGCTCAATTTCGAATATACCCTGCCGCATTTCAAACTGAACATCACAGGGTACCAAAACCGCATCCGCCATATGATCGCCCTGCAAACGGTGGCCACATCATATGAAGACAAAATATTGCTGGTGGAGCAAACCATGAAATACGTGAACATGGGAAAAGCTTGCACTTCGGGCATAGATGCGACTGCCGATGCCGAACTGCCCTGCCGCATTAAAATATCGGGCGGGTACAGCTTCCTGAACGCCAAAGCACAACGTACCGACGACGAAGCGGCCGACAATTACCTGAAATATTCCTATATCAACGGGACTTCACGCCATAATGCCACGTTCCGTGCATCGTGGTCAAACACATGGCACAGCTACAAGCTTGGCATCGGCATTAACGGCCGTTACCAGTCGAAGACCTATTATACATCCGACGGAGATGCCAAAGGCTACCAGATATGGAGGCTCAACACATCGCACCTTCTCGTCGACAACAGACAATGGAACGTGGATGCCAATTTAGGGATCGACAATATTTTCGATTATATCGACCGCACGCCGCTCGGGCGTAATCGCGGAACCACCTCACCGGGCAGGACCGTGTACGCATCCGTTTCATTGAAATTCAAAAGCTCCGACAACTGATTTTTTATCCATTTAATACTTATTTATCATGAAAAGATCACTACAAATCCTTGCGGGCGTCTCATTGCTCGTCACGGTTGCGTTATTGACTGCCTGCTCAAAAGACGACGGTTCGTCAGACGACCGTAATCCCGTGCAAATCACAAAAACGCACGACACGGCACTTCTTTTGTGCTCGTTCGGGAGTACGTACGAACAACCGCAAGCGACCTACGACCAGATTGTGGAAGATTACCGGAAAGCATTCCCCAATACGGATATTTACGTGTCATTCACGTCACGCACCATCGTATCGCGTGTGTATGCCCAGATCGGAAAGGCCTATGCCCAGCCTGACCTGTGGCTGAAAGCGATCGGGAATGCGGGATACACCACCGTATACGTCCAGTCGTTGCACATCATCCCCGGCGAGGAATACCTCAGCCTGATGAACACCGATGTGAAAAAGAATTTTATGGTGCCGTTTCCCGACATCAAGGTGGCCAAGGGAGCCTGCCTTCTGGGATCGGACGAAGATGTTGATGCCGTGGCCGCAGCCCTTTATGCATATTACAAACCGCGACTCGACAACGGCGAGGTGTTAGCCTTAATGGGGCACGGCAATCCCGACACGGAATACACCCATGCCAACGAAAAGTACGACCAACTGGAAACTGCCCTGCAGGAATTGAGCGGTGAACCGAATATTTTTGTGGGGACGGTGGATTGGGGAGAAAAAATGTTCTCGCATGTCCGTGAAGGAATTAAAGCATTTGCCGCATCCAAAGAAAAAGCATATGCCGACATTGTGGTCAGCTTATCGCCATTGATGTCCATTGCCGGCGACCACGCACAAAACGACCTGCTGGGCGATTTGGAAGAAGGCCAGACCATGGCACAGGTAAGCCCGGACGAGGATGATTGGGAAGCTGAATTCAGCTGGAAACTCAAGCTTCAAAAACTTGGTTTCACGATCAGTACGGAAGGAACGCTTACCGCCCCTGCCACGTTCAATGTTGTCGGTTTGGGCGACCATCAGACCATCCGTACGATTTGGGTCAACCACATGAAAGAAGCCGTTCCCGGTGCCGAATCATGGAACGAACATTTGGGCGAATAACCGGACCCATTAAACAAGCAAGAGGCTGTTTCCCTTGTTTGCAAAGCCAAACCATGGGAAACAGCCTCTCTGAGCACATTGGCCAACGAGCGGCTACATCTTGTTGATTTTTGCGGTCGAATTACCTTCTGCCGTTACCACTCTCAGCACGTACATTCCCTTTTTCAGGCCTGCAAGGTCAAGCCAATGCTCCCAGTTACCGGCCTCAAAGCGGCCCAGGTCATCGCTCAACACCAGCTTACCGGTTATATCGTACACTTCGGCTCGAATGTCCGATGCGACCGACATGGTCAGATCCAACCTTAAAAATCCGTCAACAACGGGATTGGGCCAAACATTCAAAGCTATTTTAGTATTGTTTATAGATGGCTCGGCCAAGCCAGCACTCTTCAACGTAATATTCGGAGCCGTAATCGTTCCCATGCCTCCACCAAAATAAAAGCTAAGCCTTGGCGTTGAGTTATATGCTACATTTTCGCCCGCAACCCCTGTACGGTATTGGTAATCGTGCATCAATGTGTACATCCGTACCGACGAAGGCGTCGTAGTGGTGAAGATATTGAGCTTGGTCCCATCGCTGGACGGCAATATGATCTCCTCACGCCAATCTCCGAAAATGTCGGCTGTGAGGCACGCATTCTTTTTTGTGCCGTTAATCGACGTCGAAGACCCGTAATTATATAACGTCAACACACGGTTGGTGCTTCCTGCGGACCATTTATCGAGCGTGGTTCCGTTCAATAGCTCCCGTTGCACGTCTCCATCCCACCAAACAGCCGAATTGCAATAGGTTGGCGCGGTTCCGTAGCTGGTTCCGGTGCAGTTGTACAAGCCGGTTCCTGCGGCCCAGCACTCTTCTCCCACGTATGTGGCATCAATATCGGCAGACAAGGCGCGGCCCACATCGCCTGTACTTGAAAACTTCCATAGCGTGGTTCCCGTGGATGCGGAGCGGAACGTAGCCCCGATACCCTCTTCGTGGGCCGCCCAAACCTCTTTGCCGGAAAGATTAGGGTTCAGATCACCTACGTTTAGCATATCGCCGTGCCCAAGCCCCGTAGAGTATTTGCCCGTCCCGTTATGATCGACGGTCATCGATCCATACACGATTTCGTCGTAACCATCATTATCAATATCGGCACAGGTTAGCTGATGGTTCCCCTGTCCGGCATACGCCGAATTGGTGCTCCCATAAACCGCATCAAAAGCCCACTTTTGCGTGATGGTATTGCCGGAATAATTGTATGCCACTATTTTGGTCTGGCCATACGTGGTACCGCTTACTGTGCCCAAATAATACCCACGGGCCATGATCAGGCTCGGGGTTACGCCATCAAGATATGCAACTCCCGCCAAAAACCGGTCGCAACGGTTGCCATAGGTATCGCCCCAGGCCGACACGGTGCCCCTTGCCGGATAAAAAGTGGCATATTTGACGATACGTCCCGAAGCACCCGAAGCGATGCACAAATATTCAGGTCCCGATAACACATAGCCGCTTGAATTGCGGTAATCGGTGGTTCCCCCGATCACGGTGCCGCTGTTGTCGGTCGTACCCGGGGCACCACGGAATGCCACTTCTGCTTGTCCGTCGCCGTTTAAATCATACACGATAAACTGGGTGTAATGGGCCCCGGCACGCACATTGATACCAAGGTTTATACGCCATTTCAAAGTTCCATCCATCTCATAAGCATCAAGATACACAGGACCGGTATAACCCGAAGCAGAGTTATCCTTCGAATTGGAAGGGTCCCACTTTACCACGAGTTCATATTCATCATCGCCATCCAAATCACCCACACTACAGTCGTTGGGCATGTAAGTGTAAGCCACCCCGTCGGGTGAGGTTCCTCCGGCCGGCTGCGACAACGTAATGCTTTTATAAATGGTGCCCCAGGAAGTAACCGTTGCTGATGCAGTACCCTCTGTCCCATTCACGACCGGACTTACGTAGTAAGTATTGCCGGTAGTACCCGACGCGTCCGTGTAATTGGAGTTCGCAGATGCTGACGTGGTAGCGATCTTTGTCCCGTTGCGGTACACGTTAAAACTTGTCGAGGAAAATTCCGTCCCCAAAATGCGCCAGCTCAAAAATACTCCACTGCCTGTGTAAACGGCCACTAAGCCACGGCCCAGGTTCTCCATTTGTCGTTGCGCCATTGAGGCACCACACATCATGACGGCTATTAGCAGCACCATCATTCTTCGTAAATCTTTTCTCATTTTCTGTAAATTTTTAAAATAAAACTGGATTGGAAAGGATCTAAACAATCTATTACACTAGATATAAGAAACTCGTATTTACATTTTCTGATATTGTCGACAATAATTAGCCGCAACAGCAAGACTTGTTCATCCCTTCTTTCAATCCGTATATTTCAATCACTTACAACAAATCTCATAACAAAGAAATAAAATTTTTAAACATCTTATACGTATTTAAAACACAAATTCACATTTTTTGCGACAGACTCAAATTCATACTTCCGGATCATTGCACATAAGGATTTTCTATATATCCATGCCAGCGATGCCATGCATTTTAGGGATAAAAAATATAAAATCGGACAAAAAGAACCTTGTCGCCCGGCAATAGAAAAGTCCAAAACCGGTCACCGTTGGGCAAACTTTGCGGTGCACTTCAAGACCGGCCGACCAAACAATATACCGGAAAAACAAAAAGGGCAAATCTGTTTTTAAGATTTGCCCTCCGAACCGAAGCGATATCGTTGTTTATTTCACGTCTACTTTAGCAGCCTCCTTGGTTGCAGCTTCCTGCAACTTACTTACGAAATAATCTTGCGATTTGTAGTTCGCGTCCTGCAACTCCCAGGCACTAAAAAAATGGTATTCGGCAGGCGTATCCGCCACCAATTTTAAATCGTTCAGATATGTTTCGGTCACACCCGGACCTGTCATGGGCGACGTATAATGGCGAACGTACTGGTTTTCAGGATAAAAAAGCCCCAAGCCCAGATACTCATGGTCGAAGGCCTGGTTTCCAAGCGTACCGAAAATTTTGTATCCGGCATTCCCTGCTTCTATCAACGGCAAATTGTACTGGGTCACAATACCTGTGGTCAACGTTTCATCGCCTTTTAGGCCATCGACCCACACTTTGCTGCAGTAAAAGCTGTTGCTGGCCGAGATGGCGATACGGTGGCGCACATTGTACAAACGGTCGCCGGCAGGCACACCTTTGTACGTCAGTTCAAAAATGGCACGGACAGGACCTTCGGTAATAAACCGGTAATGCCCTTCTTCGCAGGGACCTACGCGGTAAACCGAATCGCCAACGCTAATGGCAATAGCTCCCGCCCCCAAGGAGTTGGCTACCTTCAGGATATCCATACCCCAATCGCTCAGCACATGATAGTTTTGGCCACGGATGCCTGCACTGTCAAGGGCCATTTTATTGGTACGTTTGCCGTAAATGTCCATGCCATTGCGCGCATCGTAGTAATTACGGAATCCCACCACATCATTTTCCCAGGCCGGGCCCTCCATTTGGTAAATGGCCGAGATGGTCGGGCTGTCGTCCGATTTCAAACGAGCATCATCGGTTACCTCCGCATATGGTTCATTCTTTTGCCCGAAACGGATGTTTGTACGTTTAGTAAATTGAGGTGCTTTATCGGCCTCGAATGTTTGAAGCGTCAATTTTTTCGATTCATTGGCTTTGATATCCAACAAGAAAGCTAATTCATCCCATTGACCATCTCCGTCCAGATCGTCACATTGCGACGGTAAGGCTTCGCCTTTGTCGTTATAAGCCACGGCAACCTGGTTGGCCAATCCTTTACCCAATTTAGCTTCCACTTCGGCACGGGTCATTACCACCACTTTATCAGCAAGGTCGCTATTCGAAGCGTTAGAGACTGAGACCACCGTCTTTTGGCAGGTGCAGGCCGTTATTAACGCCATTGCCACCAATGCAAATGTTATTTTTCTCATTCTATTTATGTTCGTAATTGAATGTATTCAAAGCAGGTAAGCAAATAACACACCCACGATGTTGCATTTCTGTAATCATCGTGGGTGTCAAAAGTATGTCAACAATCAAGAAAAGCTTATTCCAAAGGCAAGTCGTTTTCGCCTTTCACATAACCAAAGTTGGCAAGGATACCTCCATCTACGTATAAAATATGGCCGTTGACAAAGTTCGCTGCCCTTGAGGCCAGGAACAATGATGCATTGGCCACGTCTTCAGGCTCACCCCAACGGCCCGCGGGAGTACGGGTCATTACCAAATCATTGAACGGATGGCCGTTTTCACGGATAGGGCCAGTTTGCGAAGTCGCAATGTAACCGGGCCCAATACCATTCACCTGCACGTTATATTTGGCCCATTCGCAGCACATATTGGCAGTCAGCAATTTCAATCCTCCTTTGGCAGCCGCATAGGCCGATACGGAATTACGACCGTAAATGCTCATCATCGAACACATGTTGATGATTTTGCCCGCACGTTTTTTTATCATACCGGGGGCAACACGCTTGGCCACGATCAAAGGGGCAACCAAATCCACATCGATCACCTGCTTGAAGTCCCCCACAGGCATGTCAAGAATTGGGATACGTTTAATGATACCGGCATTGTTTACCAGAATATCAATAACCCCCAAATCCTTTTCGATTTGCGAGATGCCTTTGTCCACATCGGCTTCGTTGGTCACGTCGAACACCAACGTGTATACATCCACACCAACTTTAGCGTATTCGGCCTTACATGCCTCTAATTTTTCAGCAGAAAGGTCGTTGACGCAAATTTTGGCGCCCGCTTGGCCAAGCACTTTGCCAATGGCCATGCCTATGCCGTGGGTACCACCGGTAATCAGGGCAATTTTGCCCTTAAGGTCAAATAATTCGTTGATTATCATCTTAATCGCATTAAGTTATTTTAATTCGTTCGGTTGACGGATATCCATGTCGGAATAATCCAGATTTTCGCCTGCCATACCCCAGATAAAGGTATAGTTCGATGTCCCTGCGGCACTGTGGATGCTCCACGATGGCGAAAGCACGGCCATGTCGTTTTGCATAAAAATATGGCGTGTTTCATCGGGTTGTCCCATAAAGTGACAGATGGTTTGGCTTTGTGGCACTTCGAAATAAAAATAGGCTTCCATCCGACGGTTATGCGTGTGGGCGGGCATGGTATTCCATACACTGCCGGGTTTGAGCTCGGTCATTCCCATTTGCAGCTGGCAGGTAGGCAGTACGCTGTTCACGAGCATTTTGTTGATGGTACGGTGATTGCTCGATTCCAGACTTCCCATTTCCACCACTTCGGCCTCGGCCTTGGTCACTTTACGCGACTCAAACGCATGGTGGGCAGGGGCCGAATTGATGTATAGTTTTGCAGGGTTACCCTTATCGACCGATTCGAATACCACATCTTTGGTTCCCATGGCCAAATAAAGGGCTTCTTTGTAACCAAGTTCGTAGACTTTACCGTCGGCAGTAATTTTGGCCGGCCCTCCCACGTTAATCATGCCCATCTCGCGACGGCGCAAAAAATAATCGGCCTTCAGTTCGTCGATCGTCTCTAATTTCAACGCTTTGCTTACGGGCATAGCTCCCCCCACAATGTAACGATCGTACATTGAATAAACCAATGAGACCTCATCAGCCTCGAACACTTTGGGAATCAGGAACTCTTTCCGGATACGTTCTGTGTCGTATGACTTGGCATCAGCCGGATGCGAAGCATATCTGATTTCGTACTTCATGATAATAACGTTTTTAGAATTTGTGTAATTGTTCAATTTTCTTTTCATCCAATGGGGTTGGGCATCGAAGATTCACGTACAATCAGCCGTACCGGTACTATCTCGGTATGGTTCATGGCGTAATCCGATTTTTCCAACAACTGTACCAACGCGTTGGCGGCACGGTTGCCTATTTCGAACGCATTAAGCTCAACGGTGGTGAGCGAAGGGCTCATTATTTCGGAAAATGGCTCGTTGGCCAGACCAACCAATCCCATCTGGGTTGGGACATCGATTTTTAGCCGCTTAAGTTCCTGCATAACTCCCAGCGCAGAATAATCGCCGGCACAAAAAATAGCGTCGGCACCGGTTTTCAGCACCTTTTCCACGGCTGCAATACCCGACTCGCGGGTAATGGCATTGTCAAATACCATACCCGGATCAAATGCAATCCCATTGTCTTTCAATGCCTCCATATATCCGTTCATCCGTTCACGGTACACGTTCATGTGCACGGCACCGGTTAGGTGGGCAATGCGTTTGTACCCCGACTTAACCAGATGTTTGACGGCCAGATAACCGCCGTTGAAGTTATCGTTGACGATTTTGGGCCCGGAAATGGCACCATTCACCCTGTCGAACTGTACCAATGGAATTCCCCGGTCAATGAGGCTTTGGAGATGCGCGTAATCTTTCGTTTCGGTGGCCAGGGAAATAATGACGCCGGCCACACGGTTCTTCATAAATACATTGATGCCCTCTATCTCTTTGGCATACAACTCCTCGGTCTGGTATATCAGCAAATTGTAACCGGCCGGATTCACGATGCGTTCCACCCCGCTTACGGCATTGCTGAAAAAGTGCCGGTTGATGCGCGGTACAATCATGCCGATCGAGCCGCTTGTGCCTTTACGCAACGACGATGCGATCACGTTTTGGTGATACCCCATTTTTTGCGCAGCCAATTGGATTTTCTTGCGGGTTTTCTCGTTCACACGAGGGCTGTTGCTCAACGCCCGTGAAACGGTAGATGGGGTTACGCCCAGTTCCCTGGCTATGTCGCTGATGGTAACGTTGTGGTTTTTCACATTCAAATGTATAAGCAGGTTTGGCTTCAACAACCATCTGTTTATCAAACACAAATAGGATCGAACAACTATCGGCGATACTCAGACGACTTTCGAAAGACAAAAATACAAACGTTTGTATTTATTTGTGCAAAATATTTGGTTTTTTTCTTCTTCGCCCAATGATTTTCCATAAACACATAGAAATCAACCCAATAAAACCAAATCTTTAACTTCATGGAACATAACTACCGGATTGACGGAAGTGTGAAATAAAATGTGGACCCGTCATTTATCTGGCTTTCGCACCAAATAACCCCTCCGTGCTTTTCAACAAAATCGCTGCACAACACGAGCCCCAAACCGGTTCCCCGATTTTTCAAACCAGACTTGGCGTGTATCTTATCGATTCGAAACATCGAATCAAGCATGTCGGACGGAATGCCGGTTCCCGTATCCTTTACGCAAACGGTCACCATTTTGCCATCTGCCGATAAAAACGCAGATATCTCAATTTTTCCGTTTGGGTTAGTGAACTTAATGGCATTCGCCACAAGATTCCGGACAACTGTTTCGACCATGTATTGATCGGCACAAACCATCTGGGTCCTTTCGATGTGGTTGGTTAACCGGATGTGTTTGCTGTACGCCATGTGTTTGTGCAGTTCAAGGACTTCGGATACTGTCTCGCACAGCCCGAACCTGCGGGGATTGTAGGCAAGGTTTCCCGATTGGAACATTGCCCATGTCAGCAGGTTCTCCAACAATTTATATGTACGATGGGATGTTTCAAATAAGTTATCGAGCTGCCCTTTACGATCTTCGTCCGACATTAAGTCGTAATCCTTTTTCATTATCTCGGTTATCCCCAGCAAAAAACCGAACGGGTTTCTCAGATCGTGTGCCAGAATCGAAAAAAACACATCTTTTGACGCGTTTAGTTCGAGAAGTTTGTTTTCAACCTCCTTTTGTTTCGATATATTTTGGAAAAAGACCAATAATCCGTCCTTGTCGCTTTTCCTCAGTGCAGGCAATTTGTTGGCCACGATCTGGATCCAGACAACATCTCCGGTATGTTTATGCTGCAATCGGAATCCCCCTTCGTAATGATCAATCCTGTGGGATAAAATATCGTCAACAATTTGGTTCCCCAACGTCAGGTCACCAGGGTGTGCCATAACGCCGAAATGCTGGCCGATCAATTCCTTTATCCCAAAACCGTGGATGCGTTCGCTTTCTTTGTTTATAAATTTGAAACACCCGTCGCGATCCAAAATACATACTCCCGTTATTGTTGTGTTGATAATGGTCTGGAAAACCGATTGGCTTTTGTCAATGTAATCCTGGGCGGACAAATTGATTTGGTATAACCGAACCAAGTAACTTACCGCAAAGAACAGAATAACCGCCCCCGCAATGCCTCCTACCTGTAAGCCCACTGCAAGCGAATTGTTCAAGCGATGTTCCGGAGATATGGCATATTCCCATTTTCCGTTTGGGACATCGGCCGTCAACAGGACGCTTGTGCCGTTCGAGAACAATTCCGTCTTTCCAAACAGAATGTCGTTTGAATTAGCCCCGATGTCATGCGCAACCCTTATCGAAAAATCAAATACCTTACCTTTAATGCTTTTAAACGCCGCATCAATGATTTCGTCAATATTGATAACCGTCGACACCATCCCCCAATACCTGGTTCCGATATGTACCGGTTCGCGGTAAATAAATCCCCTGCCTCCTTGAACCAGCTCTTGCGGACCGACCAGAGTACCCTTTTGTGACAGAATGGTCCTTTGGACATCACCCCATTGTGAGCCTATCTTCCGGTAGTCCAAACCCAAGACTTTCTCATTCCCCTCAAGCGGCTCTACATACTCGACGACAAAACCACGCGCAACAGCCAGATTTCTTATTACAGGAGATTTTTTACGCGTGTCGTGCAATATGGCCTGTAATTCAAGCGAGTCGAAATGCCCTTGCTTTACCTTGATATATGGCGCCAAAGCCGACGTACTATAAATGATTTTATTCAATTCCCTGTCAAATCGTACAACGAGATCACTCCCAAACGCAATGGCTTCCATCTCGGCTTTTTGTTCCCACCGTTGCTTTTTTAAATACCAAATTGGTTCAAAAAACAGCAGAAACGCAACAAATGCAATGGTTCCGTAATACCAAGACGTCTGTGTTGGAGATATTTTGAAAAAGGATAAAGAGAGATTTTGTCGCCGCAGTCGTTCCATTCAGTTATAATCTCATCAGCCCCTCCAAGTTATTCTTTTTTCCGAATAAAACACCCAACAAATTATTTATCCCATTACCTAATCAACATACACCGCTCATGTATCAAAATATGAATCAAGGACATATTGCGCCCAAAATATTTATCACGCTCGATGCGGCCTATGCATCTACACCCCTATAATCCATTGCCCACGTGAAAATAACCACTCCGTCAGTTGTGCGCCTGTGTATCGCCAACCGGAGGCACGGATGTTTCGTATAAATGAATCCATTGATCGACCGTCATCTTGGTAACAAGTTCTCCAATAAGGGAAAGAGGAATGTTACCGGGATGTTTAAACCGGATACAGCTTTTGCCCATATCGGGCCTACGTCCGACAACGCGATGGTATTGGACCACGAACCAATCCAATAAGGTTGCATCGGCATAAATACCCAAATGATAAAGGGATATGTAATTTTTTTGGATGGCCAGATTGATAAACGGCAGCGCATCGCCGGAATTACAACGGTAGCCTTTGGGATAAACCGAATGCGGCACGACGTAAGCGATCATGCCATAACCAACCGTCTCCTCAAACCCTGCGGGAAGGTTATCGACAATGGTTTGGCGAAGTCCCAAAAATGCCTCTTTCCGCGGATCGTTAATTTGGGCAAGATAATCGTCGACAGTTACGGCAGCCGATTTCATAACAACCATTTTTTCGATTATCTTAATTTAACACCTCATGCCCTGTTTCGGTTCACAGCCAATGGGCCCGATGAGTATGCTTTATGCCGTTCAATTTGTCTCCATTTTCACGACCATTGGGTTTAACGCTTTGGTAAATACCATCACTTTATCCCCAATGGAAAGATTTTCGATATCGTTGGCAAACGCCATGACCTTCACCAACTGGTTTTGGCCAGTGACAATGGTCATCAGGAAAATCGAATCGTGCGGCTCTATCCTCACGATTTCTCCGACTAATTGAAATTTACCGCTGATACGGTTGTCAATGAACAGCACATCGGGTTTTCCCACGCAGCTTATTTCGTGGTTTTTGAGCAATGCCACACGGTCGGCCAGGCGGAACACTTCGGCCAGGTCGTGGCTCACCATCAGCGTGGTGGTTTTACCGTGTTTGTGCGCCAATAAAATGACTTCCTGCAACGATTGGCGCATTTGGATATCCAGCGCCGACAATGGTTCATCCAGTAACAGCAATTTAGGTTTTGAGGCCAAAGCACGCGCCAGGGCCACACGTTGTTTCTGCCCTCCTGATAACTGATCGGGCTTGCGGTGGGCCAACTCGGTAAGTCCGAATAATCCGAGTAAATGGTCAATATCGCGCTCGTCGCGTTGCTTCTGGGCAAAAGCAAGATGTTGGCGTACCGTCATGAATGGGAAAAGTGCATAATCCTGAAAGACAAAGCCAATACCGCGTTTTTGTGGCGGCATGTTAATGGATTTGCTCGAATCGAACCACACTACGTTGCCGCACACAATCTGTCCGTGGTCAGGTCTGAGCAATCCCGCAATAATCCGAAGAATCGTGGTCTTTCCCTCGCCCGACGGTCCAAACAGCACCATAAGTTCATTGAAAACCACTTCAAATCTCACTTTCAAGGTCATCACACCGGAAGCCCCTACCAACCGCTTTTCAATATCGACCTTAATCAGTTGCTTTTCCATGCAGAAACGTGTTTACGGGTGGAATAGATAACGATGAGCAACAGAAACGACACCATGAACAAAATAAACGCATAACGGTTGGCCGTACCAAGGTTCATGGCCTGCACCTCGTCGTAAATGGCAATGGAAGCCACACGTGTTTCACCGGGCATATTGCCGCCCACCATCAGCACAATGCCAAACTCACCGATGCAATGGGCAAACGAAAGTGCCAGGGCCGTTACCACCGACGGCTTAATGCTTGGCAACAACACCCTTGTAAACGTCGCGAATTTCGATTTGCCCAGTGTGTAACTGGCCTCACGCAAGGTGGCAGGTAACGACCGAAGCCCATTTTGCAACGGCTGGACCATAAACGGCAACCCAAACAGCACGGATGCAATAAGTATCCCTTCGAAGGTGAAAGCCAGCCTGACATCAAAAGTTTCGAGCACCCATTTTCCAAAACCGTTGCGCGGGCTAAATGCCACCAGCACATAATACCCCAGCACCGACGGCGGCAAAACCAGCGGCATGCTTACCAATGTTTCGACAAGCGACACGATGCGCCATTGACTGTAAGCCAACCAATAGGCCAGCGGCAACGACACGACAAAAAAGAATGGCCGTGGTATAAAGGGCCAATTTGAAGGTTAGAAAGAGTGTTTGTAAAAAATCAGGAGTCATGGATGGAAGTTTTTAGTTCAACGAACCACGCGGGATATGGCAGACCTTGAAAATTTGAGAAACCTTGAAAATTTACTTCTCTTCCCCCAGTGTCATCTCGCTCGATTTGACCAGTGCCGTGACATCCTCGCCCAATGTAATTTGCAACGCGTCGGCAGCGCGGGTGGTAATGGCCGATGCAATAACTGCTCCTTGATACCGTAAATATACCGTGGTAAGCAATTGGCCGCGCACAATACGTTCGACATTGCAATCCATACGGTTTCGGATGCTTAACTGTCCCGACAATTTTTTGGCCAGGGACACTTCCGTTTCTTTGAACAGCAGCGCCACGGAAGCGCCAACAACCATCCAATGGGGCAGCTCGCCCGATTCGATCATCAATGCGGAAAAACGCTGGCCGCACGCATCGATATCGGCCAACACAATGCCGCCGGCTACCTGCAATGCGGCCAATTTACCTACAAGTTTGTTCATGGATCAAAAAACGACATGAGAATAAGCAGTCGAAAAGTTCGGCAGATTAAGGGACCACAAACCCGTATTTCTCAAAAACAGGTTTGCATTTGGGACCCAACACAAAATCAAAGAACTTTTTGGCATCGGGGTTCCGTTCCCCTCCTTTTACCATCACCATGGCTTGTTCCACAGGCTTGTAACTTGCCACATCCACATCGAAAGAAGCGCCCTTCATTTCAGGGCCAAACAACAATGCTTTGGCAAGAAATCCCACTTCGGCATTGCCCGATTGGACAAATTGCGCAGCCTGTGCAATGTTATCGGCGTACACCAGTTTATGTTTCACCTTTTCGTAAATATTATAATATTTCATGCATTCCACCGCACGGCTACCATAGGGCGCGATTTCGGGCTTGGCAATGGCAATGCGCTGCACTTTGTCGTTCAGCAACACATCCAATCCGGCCGACAGGTCCAGTGAATTGCTCCAAAGAGCAAGTTTGCCGTATGCGTAAACACGCACATCGCCGTTGGCCATCCCCTCCTGTTTCAATTTATCGGGAAACGCCTTGTCGGCGGCCATGAACACATCAAACCGGGCGCCGTTGATTATCTGTTGTAGCAATGTCCCCGAAGCACTAAGGGTTACCACGATATCGGCTTTGGGGTTTTCGGTTTCGTATAAGGCTTTGATATCGTCAAGAATGTAGCGAAGGTTACCTGCCGCCGCCACCCTGACCGTTTGGGCTTGCACGGATGTCAGGCATAACATGGACAATGCCAGCCCAAGAAAAGGGGTTAACGCGTTTATCTTTTTCATTTGCTCATTCATTTATATTGTCATACAATGTCATCAAAACAGTTGATGCCTCATTTTGCATCGGCCACGGGCATTTTCAACCAACCCGGCATTGGGCAACGTGTTCCAATATTCCATGAAACCGTAAGTACAATCTTTAGCCTTCGTATAAAATCAGAAATGAGATTGCCAATCACCTCGTTATCACAATAAAAGAACAACGACGGGCATGAAAAGGTCACATGGCCAACTCCGAATTAAGGCGTTGTGTAAATCCATTGACCTGTTTCTCGATAACACGTATTTCATTCAATATCTTACGTCCGTATTCGGTCAGATCGGTGCCGCCGCCTTGTGCGCCGCCACGCTGCTTGGCAATGATCGGCAGGCTCGATAACGTGTTTACCTCGCCCACCAAACGCCAGGCATGCTGGTACGACATTGCAAGATTTTTGGCCGCTTGGTTAAGGCTTCCGCACCGGTCCACTTCCTTGAGGAGCGCAATTTTCAACGGATTAAGGTAACACGTGCCGTCCACCTTAATGCTTATGGAACATACCACTTCAACCATATCAATGATTTTTGGGTGCGGAACTATCATCAGGTACTGCGATGATCACTTCGGTGGATTTGATGACGGCAATTGCTTTATCGCCCACTTTAAGGTTCAGATCGGCAATGGCGTCGCGCGAAATGATGGACGATACCAGATTCCCATTGCCCAAATCGATCACGACCTTAGAGGTAATAAGCCCTTCTTCAATTTTAACGATAGTCCCTTTTAGCTGGTTGCGCGCACTAAGTTTCATATGCCTGTAGTTTTTAGATGTTCGGGCAGAAAACCTGCTTTTTACCGTCACAGGCATCATCCATGCGGTTAATCATGCTCCTTGGTGTCGCAAATCCGCAACATGGATGTTTTATCCCGTATGTTTAACCCGTTTTATAGCGCAAAGCCCAATCAACATGCCGAAATAAGTAACGGACTAATAATCAAACAATGTTAAAAACAAAACAAGAAAAAAGCTACAAAAATGTAAGAACCCGGAACCACAAAGAAACAAAAATGTAGCTACCGATAACGAAACAGTACAGCGCACGAAAACGGGTTGCGGCTTCCTCCGGCCAAGTGATTTTCCATCATTTTTCCTCCAAATGAAAATAGGGGATCAGCAAATCTTCAAAATTGTAAAAACCAGGGCCCTTATCCGCTAAATTCTGCGCCACAAAAACCACACCATTGCCAAACGCCTCGCGCGAAATGGATTCGTGGATCAACCGTACCGTTTGGTATGGAAATCCAAATATAAGCTCGTGCTTGCCCACAATGCCCCCGGCGCGGATGGAATTGATCTCCGATTTACCGACATTGAGTTCTTGGGCGATTTTAAGCGCCGTGCCCGAAACCCCTTCCTTTTGCTTGAAATGTTCCTCCACGATTTCGATATCGGCAAACGGGGCGATTTTTTTGAGGTATTTCGATGCCAGCAATAAAAAGTTAATGCCCAAAGTGATATTGGGTGACCAAAACACGGTGGCCGTTTCCGACAACCGTTTCAACAGTTCTATTTCGCCGGGTTCATAGTGCGAAATGGCCGATACAATCTTCACCCCACGTCTGGCAGCCTCTTCGCCGTAATAACGGATGCCTTCTGCCGACGAAAAGTCGATGATACACTCCACCGGGTGTTGATCCAGTAAATCGGCACATGAAATGGTTTCTTTGGAGTAGATAAGTCCATTGTCCTCGGATTCAACACCTAAAAACTCGGGGATGGAACGATAATCAAGCAGGGTTTTACGACGTACTACCCATTCCAACGCGAACTCCCGATGTTGCAGGATAATGTTCGCCACAGCTTTGCCCGTACGGCCAAAACCAATCAATCCAATTTTCATCTTTTCCATAATGCAATTAGGTTTGAAGCCGTTACGCCTCAAACTTGTCAGATCCGCGAAAGGACCATTCTGAAACCGAATCGATGTGCAATGGCTGAAACGGCGGAGTTTGAGAAGCGATTGGGCTCCGTCTTGTTTTTATGAATTTGTTTAAAAGTAGTCCAAAACGAGCAAAAGAACAAATCCTAAAAGATTGGTGGTACCTGGATGATCGGATTAATCGTTTGCCTATACGCCTCCTCCGTGTGTTATATCAGCCACAAAAAAACAGCCGTTCTATTTTTTGTCCACGATCAATACCCAATCGTTTCCGGGCCTGGGCTCCCCCGGGGTACTAAATTCAATGGTCCTGTCGCCGGGGAATCCGCCCACTTTTTCGGTTTGACCAGTCCGGGGGTCGAACCACGAAACCACCACACGCTTGAACCCCAGCTTAGGCAGATCGACATGGATATCTTTACCCGTGTAAGTATAAAACATGGCATAATTATGCCCACGTGTGGCCACCACGTAATCGTACCGATCACCTTGCGAGGCCCCGACCACCAATGATTGATCAGGCACCCGGTCAAAATAAGATCGCGACAATACCAGCGCTTTCAAATATTTCATTTGTAACGCCCCGGGAGCGGCCAAAGCATCAGTCCAGGACGATTTGGCACCGTATGCGCTCGTTTTATCGCCCACGCAATAGAACTGTATAATGGAATTATGCCCATAAGTAAACCCCGCTGCTCCGGCAAACACTGACCAGTAAGCATAGCGACGTAAATCGTTGTCGGTCCAGCGCGGCTGCAATGTATCGTGCAATCCGCGGGGTATCTCTTCGTACGACGGTTCCCCGTCCAGCACGGGCCTTAACGGTTCCATTGCCAAATCCATTTGGATGAACCGCCAGTTGTCCTCGCCAAACATCATTCCGCCGGAATCGTTATCTTGTTCATAAGTGCGGTGGCCGGACTGGGCCATGTGGAAATCCAACCATTTCTCATGCTGGAACCAGCGCGACGAAGAATTACGGCCACGCGGATGGTAAGTAATCAAATGGCCGGGGGCAAATTTACGGAGCTGTCCGCCCAAGATGTTCCATATGGCAATGGAATCGGAGCCTCTCACATCTCCTCCGTTCAACCATATAATGTTCGCCTTGTCCCTGTAACGCTCAGCGATAAATTGACCATACGCGGTCATTTCGTCCCGCGACACACGCCCGCTTTTGACATTGCTCCCCCATACGGGGACCAATGCGATGTGTATATGACGTTTCATAGCCTCGTCGACCACGAAATCCACATGATCCCAATAATCGTATTGCAACGGATCGGTTGGGTCGCTGCCCCTGGTTACCAGCGGATGGGACACGCTGCGGCCAACCAGGGCCGAATCGCCGTAAACATTGCAAGCGTCCAGTGTATGCAGCGCCATTGCCTGGATCACGTTGAATCCTTGTTCGGCACGTGCATCCAAATAACGAAGCGTTTCTTCGCGCGTTAGCCTGGAAAACAGCAACCATCCGGTATCGCCGAGCCAAAACACGGGTTTACCGCTTGCGTCGGCAAAATATCGGTGGTTTTCCGAAATTTTCAAAGACATGGACCCGGTTTGTCTCAGTTTAGGGGTACAGGCCATGGCCATTAAAACCAACAGGACGATGGCGTGTTTTGCGTGCATTGCTTTTTTAATCCTTTTAGTTGGGTTAAAGACCTCCTTCCCTTAAAGACAGGTATTCTTTCCGTACAAAAGAAAGCTTTTTGTTTTCCGGGACACATTGGTAGCCCAAAATCATTTCACCACAACCTTTTGGTAACTTTTGCTGTTTGTCCCGTCCACCACACTTAAAATGTAAATACCGGGTTTCATGGCACCGGCATCCAAATCAAGCTGAACGCTACCGCCCTGCTGAACGCCATTAAACAATACTGCCACTTGCCTGCCCGTAATATCATTTAATGCCACTGTAATTTCCGATGGTTGGGTTAACGTAAATGTTACCTTCGCCAATCCGTTAACCGGATTTGGGGAAACGGACAACGAATGTTTGCTTGTCGTGGCATTTCCGGTCGACGTTGTCGCTCCATCCAAAACACCGTTGATATACTCTTCCAAATAGGTGTAGCCCGATGGCGCAACTGTATTTCTATCTGCGGCATTGTTAGGATCCAGCCCTTTGGCCGTTTCCCATGCGTCGGGCATTCCGTCACGATCAGTGTCCGTAGCCAACTCGCTCACGTCATAGGAGTACGCGTCCCAGCCGCCCACGTCAGCCTGAGTGTCTATCAATCCGCCTTTTGTAGTTCCATTTGATGCCCGTACCGGGGCCAAACGGTTTGCCACTTCGTTCACCACACGGGCATCGGTACCATCGCGTTTATAGCTGGCACCAGCACCAGCCAGTACAAGGTTATAGGCCTCCTCTGCGGTGTGGGTAGTCACGAACGGCACAGAGAACTCAACCGTCGACTTTAATTCATCTTTTGATTTTGTCGATGGGTTTGGATGGATTCCTTGCCAGTTATCGTTGGTCACCGTGATACTGCCATACATGTAATTCCCGCTTACATAAAAGGTCCCCCACACCCCCTCGGGCTGGTTGTTGCCGCCGTTATCGGCATTGGGTTGGAATATGCGGGCGGAATTGCCCGAATAAGTACTTGGCTTGTAATAATTGTTTACAAAATTGTAACTCCCCCCTTCTCCTGCATACCCGCTGTTGCTGCCCCAGTTGTAGATGACGTTGTTACGGAAATCAACCAGTTCCAAATCGGGCGAATTGGAATACCTCGATCCGCACATTCTTGGGTTACGGCTATCGTGGTGGGCCAGCAAATTGTGGTGGAAACTGGCGGTTTTTCCGCCCCAAATTCCACCATATCCGTGAGACCCCTTGTTGTGTACAGAAACCCTTAAACTTTCCGACAAGATGCACCACTGAAGCGTAAAGTTGGTATTGTCATAAAACGACGAACACTCATCGGTACTCCAGCTCATGGAACAACGGTCAATGATTATATTCTGTCTGTTCCTCCCCCAGAATGCGTCGTTTTCAATATTGGTCACATCACCCATCCGGAACCGTATGTAACGCACAATAATATTGTCGCCGTTGAGCACGGTCGTGTGGTCGGCAATGCAAATGCCATCCCCCGGAGCGGTTTGTCCGGCAATGGTCGTATTTGACGGAATGTTCAACTGGGCTGTCAGCCTGATAATACCGGCCACCCTGAACACAACAGTCCTGGGTCCGGCCTGCGCCAAACACCAACGTAACGTCCCTTCACGCGTGGTGGAGTTACCTGTATTGGTATCGGCCAGTGAGGTCACAAAATAGACATTTCCTCCACGGCCTCCGGTGGTGTACATCCCTCCCCCTTCGGCTCCGGGAAATGCAGGTTGCTGCGCCCATAAACAAGCAATAGCCATCATATGCAACAAACACCCTAAAATGTAATCTTTTCTCATACGCGATCTTTATTACTTAGCTCCAACGATCAATGCAATTATTGCCTGATGAATAATTGCATTGCTAAATTATAACGTCATTGCATTAATACAGGGGAAAGATTGGTCTCATGTAAGGAAAAATTGGTTTCTATTCACATTTATTCACACACAAAACCATGCAAACACATCTTGTCCTTTAACCAATTACGTGCCCTCTCCACGTCCAGAATCGATTATGGAGCAATATGAATCGGGCAATTAGTCGATCATTTTCCGATAATTCCGCACCCATACCACAGCCGCCCGGATTGTAAATTTGGATTAACATTTATTCATTAAAAAAATCAGTTATGAGAAAACTTTACACTTTAGTCGCAGCTTTCATTGCAACAACAGCAATGGTAAAAGCTCAATCGGTTGAGTTAATAAATACAGATTGGACAGACGTTAACCCAGCCTTCGCTGTTGCAGCCGCAGGAGTATTAACAGACAACTATAATGTCACTGGAGGTGTATTCAATTTTAAAGGCGCTAAATACAACGATACCAACAAACCAACCATCATACCCGAAGGAGAAACCATTGGCGTTACTTTAGATCCCACTACAGATGCAACGATCAGATATATGCGGGTTGGCTCAAATACAACACTAACAGATAATGTTCCTACGAACCACTTTTACCAATTTACCCCAACAAATCCATTTGTTAATGGAGGTAAGGTCACATTGACTATAAGCTTTAACGGCACAGCTGAAGGTATTGGAGTTTATGACATGACCGATAAAGTTGCTTTGGGTATTATCGACATAAGCCAATTAGCAATACAAAAGTACCATGATGTGACTTTTGATCTTCCCACAACCCTTAATGGCCTTAAAACCATTGGATTCTGCCGCATAAAACTAGATGGCACCGTAGGTGGTGTTACCTTTTTTACTTGGAAAGCCAAGCTCGAAACCAATGAATCGGGTGGAACAACTGCCGTTAAAAACATCCAATTGGGAAAAGCGATATCCACCGAGTACCTCAACCTTACCGGAGCAAAAGTTGGCGCCAACTACAAAGACCTTAATGCAGGCATTTATCTCCAGAAAACAACATATGACAACGGTCAAACGGTAACGACCAAAATACTGAAGCAAAAACGTTAGTCCATGATTACTGGACAATAAAAAAGAAAGGCCACATTAAAAGTGGCCTTTCTTTTTTAATTACATTGGAACCAAGGTTGTAAAAGAAATAAGTTTCCGACTACGCATGAACAACATCCTCGGCCATGCTTGTGTAAATTACCGAAAGGGCCCACACAAACTCTTAGTAAGCTCAGATGAAAAAATTCACGTTTTCGGGCGTCACCACGTCAATGGGCAGATATTCCAGACTAACGGGAACCCGGTTGAATGCCAGAAATTCATAAAGTTTTTCGACCCCTTTTTTTATTTGCTCTACGGGACGCTGGCTAAGGAGGAAACGGATGTAACCTGTACGAAGGTATTTTACGTTGCGGTCAAGCAAATCATAACCGATCAGATTGATTCCCCGAATACCTTTTTCTTCAAAGTATCTGGCCACTTTGTAAGCTTTTGAACTGGTCACGAACACGGCCCCGATGTTGGGATTATTCCGCAAAACCTGCCCCAAACGTTCGGCCACCTCATCGTCTTCGTGCCGTTGGATCTCCAGACTGATTTTCAATCCGTTATTTTTACCCGCATCCATAAAATAGCTCAAAAAACCCTGCATGCGGCTGTTCAGATGCAATGCGTTCTCAAAGTCACGCACCAGGTTCACGATCAAAATATCTTTGTCCGACGGTGTTCCGTAATCAATAAGCTGGGCAGCCACGCGCCCGCTTTGGTATGCATCTTCACCGATAAATGCCAGAAAATTCTCTTCGGAAATATAACTATCGATAAACACGTACGGGATAGACACTTCCGAAAGCTTTTGACAAAACAGCCGAGTCTCGTGTCGAAATACAGGGGCAATCAGCACCCCGTCGGGAGAAAGCGACAACACTTCGTCCATCTTCTCAGAGAAGTTGCTTTCGCTGAGCATGTTGAATTCCACTTTATGCACCACCACGGGCAACGAGCTCAGTTCATGCATCAGCCTATCCAACCCGACATGGTGTTTGTACCAAAAAGAGTCGGGCTCGGACGATTCGGGAAAAAGGACCACGATCCGGGATTTGGCATTCGATTTTAATGCCCGTGCCATCAGGTTGGGCGAATAAGACAAATCGTTGGCTATTTTCAGGATTTTTTCGCGCGTGGGCGCGGCCACTTCCCCACGATTGTGCAATACCCTATCGACAGTGCCGATGGACACGCCAGCCAGTTTTGCGATGTCCTTGATTCGAGGAGTAGCGGGAACGGGAGTCACGTCTGTAAAATTTCATCAATTGGAAAACCCTTTTCGAAGCACTGCTCTCATGAAAAGGCAATTATAAGGAACCCGGATAAAAACCGGCCGCTACCCAAATCGATCAAGTAGCGGCCGGCAGTTAACTTATTCCGTTATTCGAAATCGGTGATCGGCTTATAAGAAGGTACCAACGACTTCATGACAAACCATCCGATAAGGTACACGACCGCACAAACCGAAAAGATGATCATGTAACCGGTGTTGACCCCGTTCACAACCTGCGCACCGCTGTCAATCAATTCCTTCAACATGGCATCGTTCAGTTTAAAATCCGATGCCACCCACTCAGGCTTGATTTGGGCAAGAGATTGGCCATCAACAGTAGTCCAGCTTTTACGCGAAAAATCAAACAATACGCCCGAGCCTTTATTGATGAAGTACGATCCGATACCGCCTGCCATACCGCCAATACCGGTAATGGTCGCAATGGCCGATTTTGGGAACATGTCACCAATGGTCGAAAAAATGTTCGCAGACCATGATTGATGGGCAGCCCCTGCGATACCGATGATAATCACGGGAAACCAAGGCGAATAAGCGCCCAACGGCTGGGCCAGCAAAGCCAGCAATGGAAAGAACGCAAAAATCAACATCGACTTCATGCGGCCTGCATAAGGATCCATGCCCTTCTTATCGACAAAATACGAAGGTAACCATCCGCCAACAATCGACAACAAGGTAATGGCATACAATACGAATATCATTAATTGGGCCAACGAATTATCGGATTTCAAGCCGTAAACCGAACTCAAATAGGCCGGGGTCCAGAACAAAAAGAACCACCATACGCCGTCGGTCATAAATTTACCAAACGCAAAGGCCCAGGTTTGCTTATATTTAAAACTTTGCAGGAACGTCATTTTTTTACCGGCCGCCGTCTTGTCCACAGGATTTCCGGTCGCTATATCTTGCTGGATATAAGCGTACTCCTCTTTGTTTACCTTGGGATGCACATCAGGCTTTTTGTACATGAATTGCCAAAAGCCCATCCATACAAAACCCAACGCACCAATGATAATGAACGACATTTCCCATCCCCAATGTGCGGCAATGACAGGAATGGTTATCGGGGCCGCCAATGCCCCTACTGTGGCACCTGCGTTGAACACGCTGGTTGCCAGCGCCCGGTCTTTTTTTGGAAAATATTCGGCAGTGGTCTTGATCGCAGCGGGAAAGTTACCCGCCTCGCCCACAGCCAGCACCAAACGGGCAAAAATGAACAAAGCCACACTCACGTTAAGTACCAATCCAATATCGTTGATGGTAGCTATGGCTTCCCTGGCCCCTTCGAAGCCCACAAACCATTTATCTGCCACGATACCAGATGTGGCAATGCCACAATACGCATGGATAACGGCACCAACCGACCAAACTCCAATTGCCCAAAGGAAACCTTTTTTGGTATCCATCCAGTCGATAAATTTCCCGGCAAACAGCATGCTTACCGCATAAAAAATTGAGAAAAGCGACGTAATGTTGCCATAATCATTATCGGTCCAGTGGAATTCCGGTGCAATAAAATCCTTCCAGGTCAACGATAAAACCTGTCGGTCCAAATAGTTGATAGTCGTTGCAACAAACAACAAAGCTACGATTGACCATCGATAGTTTGTCATTTTGCCATTGGTAGTTTGTGACATGATTTAAACGATTAATATTAAACATTATAAGTGGTCGATGCCGTGGTTCCTCCCCGACCGGTCCAATTGGTGTGAAAGAATTCACCCCTTGGCCTGTCAATGCGTTCATAGGTATGGGCCCCAAAGTAGTCACGTTGCGCTTGCAGCAAGTTAGCGGGTAAACGTTCGCTCCGGTAACCGTCAAAATAATTGAGTGCCGCGGTCATGGCCGGAGCCGGAATGCCGTTGACGATGGCTGCTGCCACCACCCTGCGCCAACCTTCCTGGGCGGCCAATACTTTTTCTTTAAAATATGGATCGAGCAACAGATTGGTCAATTGCGGGTTTTTATCGAACGCCTCTTTGATTTTGCCCAAAAAGGCCGATCGGATAATGCAGCCGCCGCGCCACATCAACGCAATGCCCCCGTTGTTGAGCACCCAATGGTACTCGTTGGCGGCCGCACGCATCAGTTCGTAACCTTGTGCGTACGAAATGATTTTGGCTGCGTACAACGCATCCTTTATGTCACGGATAAAAGCCTGTTTATCGCCCGTAAACGATTTCTGTGGACCTCCTAATACTTTCGAGGCTGCCACCCTGTCGTCTTTCATGGCCGAAATGCAACGTGCGAACACAGCTTCACCGATCAGTGTAAGGGGAATACCCAAATCAAGGGCCGACACGGCCGTCCATTTGCCGGTCCCTTTTTGTCCCGCGGTGTCCAAAATCTTGTCCACCAACGGCTGGCCATCTTCATCTTTATAGCCCAATATATCGCGTGTGATCTCGATCAGATAGCTGTCCAAATCACCTTTGTTCCATTCTTTGAACACGTCATGCATCTCATCCGCGCTCATCCCCAAAAGCTCTTTCATGATCTGGTAAGCCTCGGTGATCAGTTGCATGTCGCCGTACTCGATGCCGTTGTGCACCATCTTCACAAAATGGCCGGCACCCTGATCCCCCACCCAGTCGCAACAGGCTGCACCATCGTCGACCTTTGCGGCTATGGACTGGAAAATATTTTTTACAAAAGGCCATGCGGCCCTGGAACCTCCGGGCATGATGGAGGGACCAAGCAATGCACCCTCCTCGCCGCCCGACACACCGGCGCCGATATACAGCAATCCTTTGCTTTCGACATAGGCCATGCGACGGTTGGTGTCGGGGAAATGCGTGTTTCCGCCATCAATCAAAATATCGCCCGCTTCCAAATGAGGCAGAAGCGACTCGATGGTTTGATCCACGGCCGAACCCGCCTTGATCATCATCATTACCTTGCGGGGACGCTCGAGCGAAGCCACAAACTCCGGTATAGACCGTGTCCCTACAATATTTTTTCCTTGGGCACGCCCGTTCACAAACGCGTCGACTTTGTCGGTCGACCGGTTATAAACCGACACTTGAAATCCTTTGCTCTCCATGTTTAGCACCAGGTTTTCACCCATTACCGCCAGGCCGATGAGGCCTATATCCGATTTCTGTTTCATTTTATGTGATTTTTAATGGTTTCGTTGTCCGATAAACTTACAAATTAAGTTTAAAGACGCCAGAAATCACCTGTTTGTTCAATGAAAGGTGCTAAATATAGACAGAAATTAAAAAGGAAGAAGGCAGAAGTTAGTGATTATCTTCACATTAATGGTAAAATCCGGCTGGATTTCCCCTTGGCTTCTGCCTTCTGCCCGGCTATCATTTTTTTCTCACCTTTTTAATGGTGTCGATCAGTTCTTTCGATTTTGCGGCCAAGGTGGCCCAATCGCCAGCTTGCATCACGTCTTTGGGGAAAAGGTTCGATCCCATCCCCACGCAGGTCACACCTGCATCGAACCAAGCTTTCAGGTTAGCTTCGGACGTATCCACTCCACCGGTAGGCATAATGTTGGTCCAGGGCATGGGCGCTTTCACGGCCTTCACAAACGATGGGCCGCCGATCTCACTGGCAGGGAACACTTTCACCACTTCCACGCCTAACTCCTGTGCCTTGCTGATTTCGCTGATGGTCCCGCAACCTGGCGAATAGCTTACGCCACGACGGTTACACAATTTGGCCACCTCTTCGTTCAGGCATGGCGATACGATAAAGTTGGCGCCCAACTGGATGTACAATGCCGCGGTAACAGGCTCCACAATGGAGCCGGCACCCAAAATCATCCCGGGCAACTCTTTGGTAGCCCATTTGTTGAGCTCGCCGAACACTTCGTGGGCGAAATCGCCACGGTTTACAAATTCAAACACACGGATGCCGCCTTCGTAGCAAGCTTTTACCACATTTTTGCTCACTTCCAGGTTCGAATCGAAAAATACGGGCACCACGCCCGTTTCTTTCATCGCGGCCACAACCTCAAAACGTGAATATTTTGCCATATCTATATTTTTAACACAAAGACACCAAGCCGAATAAATTTTATCCTCCGTGTCCCGGTGCCTCTGTATTTATTGTTTTACTTATCGGGATACACGACCGGAAGCATCACCGCCCATCAGCTTCTCCACTTCGTCCACGGTCACCAGGTTGAAGTCGCCATGAATGGTGTGTTTCAGGCAAGATGCTGCTGTCGCAAAGTTGATCACTTTCTGGTGGTCTTCCTTGTAAGTAAGCAATCCGTAAACCAAACCGCCCATGAACGAGTCACCGCCACCTACACGATCCACAATATGGGTAATGTTGTAAGTCGGCGCCACATAAAGGTCCTTGCCGTCGTAAAGCACGCCCGACCAGGTGTTGTGGCTGGCGCTTACCGAACCGCGAAGGGTGGTAATAACCTTTTTCACGCGCGGGTACTGCTTCATGATCTGTTGCGACACGCTACGGTAAGCTTCCGCCTCGACATGGCCACCGGTTATGTTAACGCCTTCCGGCTTGATGCCCAGGACCATTTCTGCATCTTCTTCGTTGCCCAACACCACGTCGCAGCCAGCCACCAACGCAGGCATGACTTCACTGGCCTTTTTGCCGTATTTCCAAAGGTTTTTACGGTAATTAAGGTCACAGGTCACGGTCACGCCAAGTTTGTTGGCCACCTGGATGGCTTCAAGGCATGCATCGGCAGCACCTTGCGATACGGCAGGAGTGATACCGGTCCAATGGAACACGTCAACCCCTTTCAAAATAGTTTCCCAATCGAACATTCCTTTGGTTACGCCCGCAAAAGCCGAACCTGCACGGTCGTAAACCACTTTGCTGGCACGCGCCACGGCCCCCGACTCAAGGAAATAGATACCCAGACGGTCGCCACCATATTGAACGTCTTTGGTGCACACACCATATTTATTTAACTCCATGCGACAAGCCACGCCAAGGTCGTTTTTTGGCAGGCGGGTCACAAACGATGCATCAATGCCATAATTGGCCAATGAAACGGCCACGTTGGCTTCACCGCCGCCATAAGTGGCTTCGAATGATTTTACCTGGTTGAAACGTTCATAACGTGGCGTTGCCAGGCGCAACATAATCTCACCAAAAGTGACAACTTTAGGTCCCATACTCAGTGTTGAAATTAAAATTTAAAGTAGTTTTTTGCGTTATAATACGAAATGCCTTCAATGGCAGGTTTCAGTAACGAATCATCGTTGGGGATGTGTCCTTTGTCGACTTCCGAGCCAAAGAACTCACACACGATACGGCGGAAATATTCGTGTCGCGGATACGACAGGAAGCTGCGCGAATCGGTCACCATGCCCACAAAGCGGGTTGTCAGACCAAGTGCCGACAATGCTTTTAGATGGTCTTCCATCCCTGTTTTCTGATCGAGGAACCACCAGGCGGCACCATATTGGATTTTGCCTGCTGCCGATCCGTCATTGAAGTTCCCGATCATGGTCGCCATCATCTCGTTGTCGGCGGGGTTCAGGTTATAGAGGATGGTTTTGGCCAGTTGGTCGGTAGTATCCAACGAGTCAAGGAACCTTGACATTTTGAAGCTGTCTTGTGGATTGCCGATCGAATCCCAACCGGTATCAGGCCCCAGCAGATTGAATTTGCGGGTGTTGTTGTTGCGTAAGGCTCCTACATGGAATTGTTGCGTCCAGCCGCGCTTGTGGTTCATTTTACCAAGCTCGGTCAACACGGTGGTACGGTATTTTTCAATCTCGTCTTCCGACAACGTTTTGCCTGCCAATATTTTTGCAAAAATGACATCAATCTCGCCCTGGGTAAATTGGGCGTAAAAGAAACGGTCCAAACCGTGGTCGCTCAGCTTACAACCAGTGGCATGGAAAAAGGCGTGACGTTTGTCGATGGCCGCAATCAGATTTTCAAAGCTATTGATATCGATGTCGGCAACCTGCCCCAATTGCTTGATATACGGAAGAAGAACGGACAAGTCGTCGGCCTTTAAGGTTTTGTCCGGACGGAAAGTAGGCAACACCTTGATCTCAAACTCCTTTTGTAACTTATGATGGAATTCGAGATTATCGACCGGATCATCGGTGGTGCAGACAATCTCAACCTTCATTTTACGCAACAAACCACGTGTGCTGTACTCAGGAGTCTGAAGCAGCGCCGTGGCCTGGTCGTAAATGGCTTTAGCGGTTTTAGGCGACAAAAGCTCATTGATATGGAAATAACGCGCCAACTCAAGATGGGTCCAGTGATAAAGCGGGTTACCAATCGTGTAGGGTACGGTCTCGGCCCATTTTTCGAACTTTTCGAAATCCGACACGTTGCCCGTACAATATTTTTCGTCAATGCCGTTCGAACGCATGGCACGCCACTTGTAATGGTCCCCTTCAAGCCATATTTTGCCAAGGCTCTCGAACTGACGGTCGTTGGCCATCATCTCTGGCGATAGGTGACAGTGGAAATCAATGATGGGCAACTTTTCTGCATAGTCGTGATACAAACGTTTGCCTGTTTCACTGTGCAAAATGAAATCGGGATGAATGAATTGTTTCATGTGACGTTGATTTTTTGAGCTCCCCTGAGGACAAGGGTGCCAATATCCAGGAAATTGAGTTGTTTGTCGAACACAAAACGGACCATATGTCCGCGCACAGCACCAAAAGGAGCTTTCGGGATCCGAGCAGGGTTACCACGTCGCCGCCCCGAAAGCAAACCTTTTATGTGATGCTTGTATCCAAAAAATAGTCGTTAACGAACACGAAGATAATTTTCTTTTTAAATCCAGTCAAAGAATCGGCAAAAATTATCTCTTATAAAACTGATATTTAACACTTAAATAATATCTATTTAGACAGAATTAAAATAATATCATCCGGTGATTGGCCCGAAACACATAAATATGATCGTTAAAACAAAACAAACGATTGTATCTATGAATTGATGCATATTCGAATGCCACTCCGGCAATTGCAGCCGATACGATGAACGGAAGTATCCGCCCGTTATTTTCTGGTCATGAAGCTTATTTCGGGCAAGCTTCCATCCTTCGTCCGCGGTTTCATCAGTTCCGCCACATCGACGCTTTTCACATCTGATTCGGCCAACCCGGTTCCGCTCTGCCATGAGTTTCCCTCAATGTCCACGGTTTCACCAAGCAATTTCCCGGCCTTTCCAATGACGCTACATTGCTTCACGACCAATTTTTCAACAGGCATTTTATCCGAAAAATTGAAATTATTTTTGTTTAGATAGGCTTTGCAGGCCGTCAGTGTAACCGTACCACGGTTGGAGTTATGGTCAAACCCGTCGGCCACATTGGCTGCAGCAATACAATTGACATAGACGGCGTTATGCTTTAATAATTTGGTATCGCTTCCTCCAGTCTTGAAACCGTTACCGTCCCCTCCCGTCGGTGTCCCGTCAGCCTTCATTCCGTTCCGAAAAGCCCAACAATTCTCGTAACTTGTGGACACATTGTCGGTTCCGCGCAAATAGCCGTCCCAACCGTCGTCAAGATTGTTCCATGCACGACAACCTACAAACCTGTTACCTCCCCCCACATCCATTTTGCAGGCAAATCCATCGGCATTTTCCACTTTGGGATCGACATTCGAATAGGAATCGCAATTCAGCACCAAATTGTTCGACGATCCGCCATCTATTTGGATACCGGAATCGTTGTTCCCGAAAAACCGGCAATTCTCTATCGTATTGTTCGATGCGGCAGTCACCCACATGCCGTTATCACCGGCCCCGGTCACGTCCAACCCTTTAATGTGCCAGTAACTCGCCTGAAGTTTAAAGGCTTGGTTTGACGATTTGACCTCCATCCCGCTTCCATCAAACACAGGACGTTGTTTCTCCGTATCAACGGCAAACAAACAGATTTTTTTATCTGCCGTGCCTGAAGCCAACAGGTTGACACGGGCAGTAAGCTGGTATTCCCCTCCTTTTATCCAAATGGTGTCGCCGGGCTGCACGCTTTTTACGGCTGCCTGCAACTCTTGCACGGTCGACACGCTGACGCTACGTGCAAAACCATTTACCGAGCAACCTGACACCATCATCGTTCCGGCCATTATCAATCCTCTTGTGGTTATCATGTTTGTAATTTTATGGTTTGATTAAAAACACTTACAAACAAATCCCGAACCAAACCCCGTGCAGTCAGCGTACCGCACTTGGGCTTCCTGCCTTTTGCCCGATTACGACGTCCGCCATGACAATATTTTCGGCATCTGTCATGCTTAGCGCATTGGGTACGGTATCAATGGCAATGCGGCGAAAAAAGATATCGCGTACTTTTTTTTCCGGAAATCCCTGAATGACCACACCACCTGCCAATGCCCGCCGACAAGCCACGTTCTCGAAATAGATCTGGCCGATATCGGTTGCATGGCCTTTGCCCTCATTGTGGTAAAACGAGGTGATGTAGATGCAATCCTCCACCGTCCCTAATTGGAGGTTTTTCACATAGATGTTTTTTATAAAGCCTCCGCGATCGGGATTGGATTTCAGATAAACCCCACGCTTAAGATAACCCGCGTAAGTGCAGTTTTCGACAAACACGTTTCGTACACCTGCCGACATTTCGCTGCCGATGACCAATGCATGCAATCCCTTGAAACGGCAATTTCGCACCACGATATTTTCAGAGGTCAGTCCCAACATGCGCCCTTCGTGGTCGCGTCCGGCTTTCACAGCTACATTGTCGTCGGCATTATTAAAGTCAATGTCCTCGATTAAAATATCTTGCGAGTATTCAGGATCGATGCCGTCGTTATTCTTGTTTTGGGCATCGTACTTAAGCTTCCGTAGCGTCGCGTTTTTGCACATCAGCAAGTGGATGCACCAAAAAGGTGAATCTTCAATCTTTATGCCTTCGACAAGAATGTTTCTGCATTCAAAGAACTGGATCAATTGCGGACGTAAAAAGTGCCCTTCTCCAAAAATTCGTTGTTCAACGGGAACAGCCTGATGGTTCATTTGACGGCTCAATAGCTGATCATCTTTTTGCAGTGCATACCATTTGGCCCAAGTGGCTGAAGCCTCGCCATCAATTACCCCCTCGCCGGTAACGGCAATATTCTCGCACTGGTACGCATAAATGAAAGGGCTGTAATTGTAAAGCAATGTCCCTTCCCAACTGGTTTTGACCACCGGCAGGTAGTCGGCCGGATTACTCCCGAAACGGATCCTGGCCCCCTTTTGGAGATGTAAATCAATATGGCTCACCAGATGGATCGGACCGTTCACCGTGAAAATACCCGAAGGAACGACCAAACGTCCGCCTCCCCTGGTGCCCAACTCTTTGATTGCCGCATTGAAGGCTTGCCTGCAATCGGTCAACGAATCGCCTCTGGCTCCAAAATCCGTCACCACCAGCTCGTTGGACGGAAACGTCGGCAACGTTATTCGCTGAACGATTTCACTGGAACCCGGCAACGGTTTCAGGGGCTTCGGGGTACAGCCTGCCATTGCAAGCAATGCGGTGGCAACGGCAAAACCGAGAATGTTCTTCTTCATAATTGACGTATTCTTTGGGTCGACACGTTTACAAATATTCACAATAAGTGCATGCAGCGTGTTTAAATTTTGGTATAAATGATAAAAAAACCGGTCCGCACTATCAATGACAGTGCAGACCGGCGTACTAAACAATCCCAAACAATCATCGGTCCAATTCGATGGCGGCCAGAATGAAAGGCCCCACACCTTTGGTATCGTTATCGACAACCTTCTCGGTCACGTAATATTCGAACGAACCGTCGCGATAGGGGTTGCCGCCCAGCCCACATCCCCCGCAAATGTGGTGCATGGAGAGAAGCCCGTTTTCATCCTCGGTGATAAACTGCTTAACCATGTCGTTAAAGCACTGATTGGCAATATCAAGATACCGGGCATCGAGGTAACCTTTTTTGGCCCCTTTTGCAAACACGTAAGTAAACATGGCACTACCCGACCCTTCGATATAGTTCCCCTGACGGTCTCCCTGGTCAAGTACCTGGTACCATAAGCCGGTCTTGGAATCGCGTACGTCCATCAACGCATCGCACGTATTTTTCAATACGGTAATGATGGAATCGCGTTGGGGATGGGTTTCGGGCATGAAATCGAGCACATCTACAATGGCCATGGTATACCACCCCATGGCACGGCTCCAGAAATGGGGCGAGTGGCCCGTTGCGGGATCGGCCCACTTTTGCTCACGACTTTCATCGTAAGCATGGTAAAGGAGTCCTGTTTTTTCGTCAAGCGTGCGTTTGTAAATGGTCAGGATCTGAAAAGCTACCTCATCGAACCATTTGGGCTGGCTGAATTCGCTGGCATATTGTGCCAGAAATGGCGAAGCCATGTAAATACCGTCGAGCCACATTTGGTACGGGTATATCTTTTTATGCCAATAACCGCCCTCGTGGGTGCGCGGATGGGTCTCCATCTGGGCAACCAACTCCTCAAAAGCGATCTGGTATTTCCTCTCTCCGGTACGTTTGTACAGCGTAATAAGGTTTTTCCCGGGATTGACGCGGTCGATGTTATATTCCTCCATCTTATATCTGGCAATTTTCCCCGAATCGTTAATGAACACGTTCACATAATCGGTCATGTATTTGGAGTATTTTCGGATCGATGTTGCCAAGCTTGTCAATGGCTTGGGCCAACATGGCCACATCGTACTGCCATCCTTTTGATTCTCTTGCACCGAGGTAATGTGTGAGCGTGTCGGCGCGTTGCATCACGGAATTGGCCATCCGGACCGACCATTTTTCGGTTCCCTGCGTTTTTTTCGGGCCGCTGCAGCTTAGCACCAAAATGGCAATTGCGGCAATACTCAACAGACTTTTCATGTGTACTATGGTTGTTTAATAGTTTTCAATGCTTCACGGATGTCCTTCTTCACTTCTATCCTGCACGTTCCCAAGCCAACGATTCCAGGCGAACCTTTTGTAAAAAAACAAGGGGCCATTCAAAAACACCAATCCAACGGCCCCTTGTCATAACCATCAATCAATCAAAACATCCATCAAAATCAATATCCCGGGTTTTGCCAGAAACCCTGACCTTCTACCGTACTGTAATTGGTGACCGCACTGATCTGGGCAGACGGAATAGGACGCAAATAGTGTACCTCAGGATCAAAAGCGTCCAATGCTTGTTTGTTATACTTGGTAAGACGTTCTCCCAGTTTTCGGGTTCTTTTAAGATCGAACCAACGTTGTTGTTCTCCGCACAATTCAATGGCGCGTTCGTCCAATATCACGTCCATGTCAACAGGTCCTGCAATGGAATTATCCTTTTCGGAAATTGCACGAGCTGCCCGCAACGCATTGATCGTACCCAGGGCATCGCCACCGGTAGCCAATTGGGCCTCAGCTTTGATCAAATACATTTCGGCCAAACGGAACACAAAAGCATCACGTGATGAAATGTCATGGGTAGGATAAGACAGATTATACACATTGTCCAGAAATTTCTTGATACCGGGATATGATTTCCACCCGCCAATGGCGTTGTTGTTGTACCTGTTATCACTATACACGCTTGAAGTAGCCTTTGCTGCTTCGGTAGGCAAGCCGACCGTCGGATCGCCCGATGTAAACACCGGCACATCGCCACCGCTCAAGAACTGGATGCGATACCGGTCCTTTGCCCAAGCCTGTTTGGCAATGCCTTCGGGTGAATTGCCATCGAGCGGGCAATAATAAATGGCCGTATCGGTCATCAACGGGTATTTGGTCGCGCTGCCGGCCAACCCAGACGGGATTGTATATGCCTCCAACAACGTTTCATCTGTCCGTTGGTCAGTGGCCTTGTATTTGTCGAGCAATTTCCAAAGATAAATTGAAGGCAAATAGCGGGTGAAACCACGCCCATAAGGCGAATAATGATCGGCGACGTATACTTTTTCCTTCGTCTTCGTGTTGGTGACATATGAAGTAGATTCGCCTAGCACCCGGATAAATATTTCGTTGCTAGTCCCTGTAGGTCCAAAATCAGTGGCACCGTTGCTCCACATCGACACAAACATCAGCAACATAGCGCTTCCGCCACGGGTATAGCCTGTACGGGTAATCAAACTGTTAAAATCCAACGGCTCTCCGGTTACGCTCTTTTTATAACGTTTGGGAATGCAATTGACAGACGTCACTATGTCGCTCGAATAAGCAACCCCCCAAATGACTTCGTCATTTTTGGTAAAGTCTTCGTTATTCATCGACCAAACATCTGCATAGTTGGAATAAAACGATGCCCCGCTGTTGGCAATTACATCTTCAGCCTCGGCAAGTGCCAAGGAATAAAGGTTTTGACCTGCATAATCGGTATTGGAGGTAATGGATTGGGTGCCCAACCAGGAAGCAGCATACAGCAACACACGGGCTTTTAAGGCCTTGGCCGCCCAGTAATTGGCCCTTCCGTCTGTCTTTTTCTTATATCCCGACGCTTCAAACCCTTCGATGGACTTGTCAATATCAGCCAATATATTACTGTAAACGACCTCTTCCGGCTCGCGGGTCGGATTTGTAGTGATACTTGTCAGAAGATCGCTATTATAAGGAATAGGCCCCCATATATTTACCATATGGAAATAATAAAACGCCCTCAAAAAATATGCTTCAGCCATGTATTGTTGCTTCAAGCTTTCGTTGATGACCGTGTTTTGGGGAACATATTTGAGGGCATTGTTGCAAATATCAACTGCGATATAAAATGCCTCCCAATAATGGTCCAAACAAGCATTGTCGGCAGTGTTGTTTTCCAAGCTCTCGGCAGTAAGGTTATAGGAGTTGAGTGACTTTTGTTTGTTATCGAAACCATAGTAAAACACATCCGTACCCATTTCCGAAAGCCCCAAGCCCGCCTCCTTTCCGTACCAGGCACGGGTAAGATTGTAGCACGAGGCCACCAATCCATCTATGCCGGCTTTGGTGGAGTAAGTCAGATCGGCCGTTTCACCGACCTTGTTGTCCTCTTCCAAAAAGTCGTTGCACGAAACACCTCCCACCATCAGGGAAGAGGCAGCCAATGTCATATATATCAACTTTTTCATCTTCATCGTCAATTTAAATGTTAGAATTCAAGGTTCAAACCGAAAACAGCCTGCCTGGCCAAAGGAAACGAGATGCTTCCGCCGCGCTCGGGATCATAATTGTCTATCTTACTAAAGGTAAAGTAGTTCTTTAGCGATCCGTAAACCCGAACCCTCTCAATGCCCGTTTTTGACAAAATACTTTTGGGGAAATTGTAGGCCAACGTCACATCTTTGATTTTGATAAAATCGGCCTTTTCATACAGCAATGCGGTACCAAAGTTGGAGTGCGTCGCTGCGTTGGCACTGCTCAATCCCGGCGACGGGAATTTAGCACCGGTATTGTCGATGGTCCAATAATCCAAGTCGCCCCAGTTGGCGGTTTCGTAGTTCAATTGCGAGTTCATGTCATACTCTATGTATCCCCCCAATCGCGCATAAACCAGAAATGACAACGAAAGGTTTTTGTAAGTCAAAGTATTATTCATGCCAAAAATATGGTCGGGGGCCTGTTGGTAAACGCGTTTGTCCTCATCGTCAAGTTTACCGTCATCGTTTCGATCAACGATTTTAATGGAGCCCGGCACACCGTAGCTTGAGATGTACCCAAGTGCCTGGTCCGGATGGCGAGCCTCCCAAGCGGCCTTGTACTCGGCAAATTCGCCGACATTCCAGTTACCGTCAGCTTCGTAATTAAAAAACGTCTTTACTCTTTCACCTACTAGCTGCCCTTCACGCCCGTTGATGTTTTGGGTCAAACCATCGGCCAAACCAGTGATTTCGTCGGTGTAATGCGAATAAGTCCAATTCACGTCGTACGAGAAATTCTTGGTCTTCACAACCAATGTATTCAATGCCAATTCCAATCCACGTCCTTTGGTTGATCCAATGTTATCGATTACACTGGGATAAACGGATGAAGGGGGAGCAGAGCGATAGTACAATAAGTCGGAAGTCTCGCTGATGTAATAATCGATGGCTCCAGAAACCCTGTTGCCCCAAATCCCGAAATCCAGTCCAAAGTTTAAAGCCTCTGTGGTTTCCCATTTTAAATCCGCGTTGCCCATGTTAGAAGGTATGTTGCCCACGATACTTGTACCGTCCAGATAATAATAAACAGGTACAGCGCTCAGGGTTGTCAACGTTTCATAGGGATCGATGGCGGCGTTCCCTGAAATACCCCATGAAGCACGTAATTTAAAATTTGTCAGCCAATCGGACATACCGTCCATGAAGCTTTCATTGTTGACGCGCCATGCACCCGAAACTGACGGAAAAGCGCCCCATTTATTGCCTTCGGCCAAAGTCGACTGACCATCGGCCCTTATCGAAGCGGTCAACAGGTAACGCTCCTTGAAACTATAGTTGACACGGCCGAAATATGACAGCATCGATTCTTTGATATAACTGCTGGTAGTGGTTTCCGTAAGAATTTTTGACAAATCGTAATACGAACTCTTATAATAATGCTCCTTACCCGCATCCCCGGAAGTATAGGTTTGTTCATAGACCTTTTGGGTCATTGTTTGCCCCAACATGACGCCGATGCTATGGTCTGTGCCAATGTTCTTAAGGTAGTTCAACGTGTTTTCCCAATACAAATTTGTATTCATGGACCATTCCGAAGAGATGCCGGTCGTACCCGGTGATTGGTAACGCGCAACACTCTTATAGTCCTGATACAACCCTCTGCGGGCATTGCTACGGTCGAGCGAAACCAACGATTTAAACCTTAAATCTTTAATGGGCGAAAATTCAAGATAACTGTTGCCAAAGAAACGCGTAGTTTCCGTATTGTCCTGATAATTCCCCGGTTGTTCATCCAACAGAGGGTTGCTGTGGGCCGTATACCACGGATTGGGCGTTTCGTTCAATGTACCATCATTAAGATATGGATGGGTAATGGTGGTCATTTTCAACGATTGCGAAAAGACGCTGGCGTTACGGGCATCCAAACTTTTATAGGTGTATAAAATATTGGCGCCCACTTTGAACATGTTATTGATGGTATGGTCGAGCACCAGTTTGGTGTTATAACGGTCCATCGCATCGTTTCGCATCAATCCTTCCTCAAACATGGCACCCATCGACAAATTGTAGGTGGTTTTATCGTTACCGCCCGATACCGACACTTCGTAGTTTTGCGTCAAGCCGTTTTGCAGTATAATGTCGGCCCAATCGGTGTACGATTTGTCTTCATAAATAGACAGCGTAGTGGTGCCGTCGTCCAACGTTTTATCAAGAACATCCGCTACCGCGGCACTACTGGTTCCCCATGTCCCTGTGTTGGTGTAGGTCGTGTAATTGTCGGCATAATCTTTTTTGTCGATCAGGCGCTGAACTTCCTTGTTGCCGTACATGACTTTAGGAACGTGTGTTGGCTGGTTGGATGACCAGAAAGTATTGACGCTCACCTTTGTTTTTCCGGCCTTTCCCTTTTTAGTGGTTATCAGGATAACACCGTTGGCTCCGCGGGTACCATAAATGGCCGTCGACGAAGCATCTTTCAACACATCCATCGATTCGATGTCCGAAGGGTTGATATCCAGGGTAGAACCATATTCAACCCCATCGACCAAGATCAAAGGATCATTAGAAGCCGTCAATGACCGTTGCCCACGCACGATAATGTTAACTTTCGAGCCCGCCTGACCACTGGTTTGTGTCACATCCATGCCCGGCATTTTGGCCTGCATGGCCTGTATGGCATTGCTCGAAGTGTTTTTTGAAATCTCGTCAGATTTAATCGATGATACAGAACCTGTCAGGTCACGCTTCTTTACCACTCCATAGCCAATGGCCACCACTTCCTCCAAACCGATGGCATCTTCGACCAAAGATGCATTGATGGCAGATTGCCCACCCACCGGCATCGAGAGGCTTTGGTAGCCTATAAACGTAAATTGCAGAACGGCACTTTCCGGATTTGGCACATTCAGCACATAATTACCGTCAATGTCGGTAATGGTACCGTTGGCAGTACCTTTTATCAGCACGTTCACGCCAGGTATCGGCTCACCTTTGGTATCGGTGACCCGACCTTTCACTGTCCGGGATTGTTGGGCAAATGCCATCGTGCATAGCATCAATACACCCAATACCGTCAAACTTCGTTTGAGATAATTTCGCATCTTCATTTGCATTTGATTAAAGGGGTTAACTAAAGATTCAGATTTGGATATTGGTCCCTGATTATAAACCAAGGACATCAAAAACAGTTTTTAACTTTATTTTGCAATTTTAATTTATTATCAGGGCAATCAGAGGACAAAAATTATCGGATTAACGGTTACAAATTGGTATAAAACCGATCTGACATCGATCACAAAAAACACATAAATATCTGTTTTTAAATAAATTAACAACCAAAAACCTATTATGTGAAAAATAACAGATTGTACAATTGAAGCCCGGCATACACACAATGCAATCGTTTGCATTTTTTAGAAAATGCCGCAATCCGATGGTTTAAAATCTTTAAATTTGTGACAACCACATTCCATCAACAATGAAACGTCTCGGAATCATTTTGGGGCTATTGTGCCAAATGGTAGCCTTCGCACAGGAAATATACAGGTTCGAACATTTCGATTCGCGCAACGGCTTGTCGCAAAACACGGTGTTCAGCCTCTATTGCGACAGCAAGGGCTTTTTATGGATTGGGACATGGAACGGACTGAACCGTTACGACGGCAAAGAGTTCAAAGTGTACAAAAGCCAAAACGCCAATACCAACCTGCTTACCAACAACCGTATTATCCAAATATGGGAGGACAGACAACAGTTTATCTGGATGAAAACCTACGATGGCTACTACCATTATTTCAACCCTCGTAAGGAGGTGTTCAATACCCTTCCCGAATACACCGGTGTGATTGACGAGAAAAACAGCGTTGCGTCCTGCTTCCTTCAGCAAACCGATGATAAAATATGGATCGGAACCACCAACTCTGGTGCGTACCTTCTCACCTACAATAAAAAAAACGACGATTATACACGGCTTCGGATCCTGGACAGAGGTGCGGTCTCCCTGTCCAATAATAAAATAAGGGCAATCTACGCCGACAAACAGAATAATGTCTGGATCAGTACCAAAATGGGGCTTAACAAGCTCAATGCCCAGCATGGCAGCCTGGAACAACCCGATTTCCAACACCTTTATGCCGACATCGCCTTTACATCGGCCATTTCGGAGAATGCCAACGAGATCTGGTTCGGCACCGAACAAAACGGCATCGCGATTTGGAACAAAAGCCTGAGGTCGTTCCGCTTTCTTCCGTCTATCCCCCATATACACCGCGAAGTACCCGTGACCCACATATTCCATTACAACGGGATCCATTTGGTGACGTTTGCCGGTCAAGGTATCTGGGCCATAAGCGGCAATGAATGGACCCCAGTAAAGAGCCATGACCGGACCTTGCTCGAGATTTATCCCGACCAGTTTGGCCAACTATGGCTAACGGGCAAGGAATTGGGCGTTACCCGGGTTGACCTCGAAACGCTCCGATCATACTATTACGAGGTGACTTCTTCTGAGAATAAAAGCATCTCAGACCTCGAACGGCAATACTTTTTCGAGGATAACCGGAAAGACTTGTGGATTGGCCTGCATGGAGGCGGATTGGCGTTATACAACCGCCAGGCCGACAAATTCAAAATTTACAAAAACAATCCGCCCAACGCCAATTCGTTGTCATCGAACGTGGTGCTAAGCATTGCCCAGGACAATTCGGGACAAATGTGGCTGGGCACGGGGCTGCACAGCGGAGGATTGGAGAAAGTGGTCATGAAAAATCCCGCATTTGGGCAAATCATCCCAAAACCCGATATGGAAAGCCCACAGGATAACGTCACCCGCGCGTTGTTCCAGGACCGCAATAACGTGTTATGGGCAGCAACCAAAGGGGGAAAAATCTACCTGTTCAGACCCGATGCATCGTCTCCGTTCTTCACCATAAACCTCAGTTATCCGGCTGCCAACCAACGGAGCACCAACGTATACGCCATCACGCAGGACCATCTGGGCTACATATGGTTGGGCTCAAAAGGCGACGGTATTGCCCGGAGCAACATTCCCGTTGCGGGTAACATGAATTACGGCAATTTGAATTTTAAATGGGAAACCCCTGCGACGAACGACACAACTGCATTTGCAAACCGCAATATCTATTCGTTGGCCGAAGACAAAAGCAACCGCTTATGGATAGGCACGTTTGGCGCAGGCATTTTTCTAACGTCGACCGTTGGGGAAAAGCGGCAATACACCCCCATAAACAGCACGAACAGCAACCTCAGCTCAAACCAGATCCGGCATCTGTACATCGATGATGACCAAAACCTTTGGGCTGCCACCACGTTCGGCGTCAACATGTTAGAAAAATCAGACATCGAAAAGGGCAACTATACGTTCAAAACCATCCTGCACAACCCGCAGGATAACCAAAGCCTTAGTTACAACGATGTGGTGCACGTCTACCAGGATTCGAGGAACAGGTTCTGGTTCACCACCTTTGGCGGAGGAGTGAATATGCTGGAAAGCGCAGCCTTAGGCATGCCAAAGTTCAAACACTATACATCCAACGAAGGACTTAGCAACGATGTGGTGTTCGGGGCCACGGAAGACAACCACGGCAAACTTTGGTTCGGTTCGGAGAACGGGCTCACCCGGCTCGACCCGCAAACCGGCATCACCGAAATGTTCGACGTGAACAACGGGCTCGGGTTTAGCAATTTTTCGGAAAACACCGTGTTGAAAAAATCAAACGGGAACATCGTGTTCGGCGGGAACATGGGATTCATCACCATCGATACCGAACATTTGCATGATAACAATTTCGAAAGCAATCTGGAGTTTACCAACCTCTACCTGATGAACAAAAAGGTGGATGCCTCATCGCCCAATACCCCTCTTTCGCAAAGTATCGACCACACCCAATGCATCACGCTAAAACATTACCAGTCGGGCTTTGGCATCGATTTTGCCGCCCTCGATTTCCAAAACCCGCAGCAAACACAGTACTCATATCGTCTGGTGGGTTTCGACCAGGAATGGGTGAACCTCGGGAACTTCAACAAGGCCACGTACACCAACCTCCCTCCCGGCAAATACCGTTTTGAAGTAAAATGGACCAACCGCAACGGACAGGTGAACAAAAACACAAAAGTAATGGACATTGTGATCCTTCCCCCCTGGTACAAGACCACATGGGCATACATCGGATTCTTGCTGTTCCTTGCAATACTCACCATCGTCACGTTCCGCATTCTCGACAAGTTAAATACTTATAAACGCGACCTGTTGGTCGAAAAAAGGATAAATCTGCTGAAGCTGCAGTTCTTCACCAACGTGTCACACGAAATACGTACCCCGCTCACGCTTATCATCGGCCCGATAGAGGATCTGCTGGTGCAAAACGGTTTGCCGAGGAAAGTTGCCGACCAGTTACGGATAATCAAGAAAAACGCGGGCCGTATGCTGATGCTCACCAACCAGCTTCTTGATTTCCGCAAAGTACAAAACAACAAAATGGTACTCAATGTCAAAGAATTCGATATTGTTGCGTTTACGAAGGAGATTTTCAACAGTTTCCAGCCGTTGGCCTCGCACAAACACATTGATTATCGGTTCAATTCCGACATGGAATCGCAAACAGCCTGGGCCGATACGTCAAAAATCGACATCATCATCTACAACCTGCTCAGCAATGCCCTCAAATTCACAGAACCAGGCAAAAAAGTGGAGATATCCATCAAACAGCCCAAAGATAAAAACGAGATACATGTTTCGGTACACGATCAGGGACGGGGCATTCCGGAATCGAGCCTTGGCGATTTGTTTACCCGGTACACTATTTTGAGCAACAATGAACTATCGGGCACGGGCATTGGATTATCGCTTTCGTACGAACTGGCCAAACTGCACGGGGGAGACATTAAGGTGGAATCGCAACTTAACACCGGCAGCAATTTCACGTTTATCATCCCCACAGGGAAAGCGCACTTTGAAAACAACCAGCAGGCGAACATCCTGAACAAGGACACGCAACCCGTGCACAACACATTCATTGAGCAGGAGATCGACATCAACGACCAAGGCGTTGAACCAACCGACGGACAACAGCCTTTACCCGATACCATACTGATTGTCGAAGACAACCCCGAGATACTGAACTACATTGCCACCATACTGCAATCGAAATTTCACTGCATTAAGGCCGACAACGGAACTGATGCCGTAAAACTGGCCGTACAACAACAACCTTCACTGGTGCTTACCGACGTGATGATGCCGCCCGGCATGTCCGGTATTGAAATGACCCAAAAGCTTAAAGAGAATTACCAGACCTGCCATATTCCGGTGGTAATGCTCACGGCCAAAGCCGAAATGCAGGACCAGCTGCTCGGCATCGAAACCGGGGCTGAGGCATACCTGACCAAACCTTTCCGCATCGATCACCTAAAGGCAGTCATTCACAACATACTGGCCCAACGAAAGCTCGTCGTAAACCAATTGACGCAATCGCATACGTCGTCATCGTCCCCACAACCGCTTAAACTAAAGATCAATTCAAAGGATGAAGAGTTCCTCCAAAAACTCACGTCGTTTATCGAAGATAATTTTGACAGGGATATTACCATCGACCAACTGGCCGAACATTGTTGTTTAAGTCGTACCGTGTTTTACACAAAACTTAAAAACCTAACCGGACTCAGAGCCCGGTGGAATTTGTGCGGCAATTCAAGCTCTAAAATTGCCGCCACGTTGCTCGACAAAGGCTACAACGTGTCCGAAGTCGCATTTAAGATCGGGTTCAACGACGTAAAATATTTCAGCCGGCAATTTAAAACCTTGTATGGCTATCCGCCCAGCCAACATGCCAAACCTCACGTCGACGGGTAACACATACGCTTATGGACCACACATCTTGTATCCGGAAAACATGTACAGCCCCACGTGTCAATTCAAATAAATAACCCACTGGGCTTAAATCCAATGGCAGAAAAATAACCCGAAACATTGCAAAAATAGTTGAAGATTGTTGAAAAATCCTATTTTTGCACACGCAATCGCAAACACGGGAGTAGTTCAGCGGTAGAGCACTGGTCTCCAAAACCAGCTGTCGGGAGTTCGAATCTCTCCTCCCGTGCTTTGAAGTTATTTCCCGGAGAGTTGTCCGAGTGGTCGAAGGAGCACGCCTGGAAAGTGTGTATACCTCAAAAGGGTATCGAGGGTTCGAATCCCTCACTCTCCGCATTTTAAAAGAAAAAGCCTGTAAATCGGATGGTTTACGGGCTTTTTGTTTTCCTGTCACTTGCAAAACACAAAAAAAGTACTATTATTCCGGTGAGTGGTTCGTTACGTAGAAATGGCTATTGGCATTACGCACCAAATTTTCACAAACAACTGACTATAAACACCTTTTACATGCAAACATCTCATAATAGACTAATCGAAACCATTACGTCCAAGCAATTTGCCACACTGTTAAGAAGAGTCTTATCCTAACAAAAATAAGTTGGACTTAACCGATTTTTAATTCCACTCCCTGCTTAGTACATACTTGCTTTTGCATTGCACCTTAATTCTTTTTCAGATTTTTGAAATTGCCCGAACTCACACAATACTTTGTTATTTCACAGAACTCTTCAACCTCACATCATTCAGATATAGAAATACTTACAAATCAAAATTCTTACTTTTTTTAATCTACTATTAATATTGTAATCAAATCATTTTGCCGTTCAAAAAACATTTAACATCTTTGTCAAACTTTTTTATCAAACAATAATGAAACAATCTGTCAAAAATAGCGCGACAGAAGAACACATCAAAGCAACCGCACTAGAGGTGTTCTTTGTGGATGGAAACATCCATGCGACGACACAGGAAATTGCAGATAAAGCAGGAGTAAACCGTGCCCTGATTCATTACTATTTCCGTAGCCGCGATAATTTGTTTGAAATCGTTTTGCACGAAGCAATGAAATCGATTCACAAACGCATCAGTGGCAATATCTTATCTGATGCCCCCTTCCGTGAACGCATCGAAGCGTTTATTGATGCACAGTTTAACGAAATCACCAAGTATCCCTATCTGGAGATGTACATCGCAACCGAAGCCATTCGCAATCCGGCATTGATGCACGAACCATTTCTCGATACCGAAGATGAAATGGATGCGAAGTTAATGGCTGATATGAAAGTTGAAATAGAAAAAGGCCATATCGCAGACATTCCGGTCGAACACTTTAAGGCTAATATGATGGCGCTTTGTGGGTTTCCCTTTATCGGACGTCCGCTATTGCAAAAAATGATTAAGATGGATGATGCGGCTTACAACAACTTTTTAAGAGAAAGAAAAGACGTTATTATCAAACTACTTTTTAGAGAGTAATTTTTTTAAATCAACTTTAACAAAAATGATAAACAATAATGAAAAATCACACAGAGATATATGCTCATCCATGGCAAAGATCCATTAAGATGAAAGCTTTTTTTTGATCTCGAATTAACAAATATGTTAAACTCAAAAGAAAAGCAATAAAATAAATCATAAAAGCATGTATAACAATTCGTTAAAAGCAGTTATCCAATCATTCAAAAAACTGAATCCAAAGAGTTTAGCCTCTCATTGGTTTTGTATTGGCCTTTTCACGTTGGCCGTATCAGAAGCGAACGCTCAGAAAATCTATTCGCTTCAAAGTTGCATCGACACGGCCATGCAGAAAAATCTCAACATCAAAGCTGTTCAGTTTGATTTGGAGAAAAGCTATGCCGGTGTAAAGCAAAGCGTCAGCAACTACCTGCCCAATGTTAATCTTTCGGCATCCTATCAGTACCAGTTCGAAATACCCACCTCCATCCTGCCTGCTGATGCATTTGGCGGAGCAACCGATGGTTATATGGCCGCGCAAATGGGTGTGGAACAGAGTAAATCGATTGCAGCCCAATTGAACCAAAATATCTTTAACATGCCTGCCCTAACGGGAATCAAGATTGCCAGAATATCAGGCAATCTTAGTGCGCTACAAATCAAAAGCACCAAAGAAGATCTGGTTTATAACATTTCTACAGTCTATTATAACATTCAATCGATTCAAAAGCAGATCGAATTTACCACACAAACGTTGTCCAATACCGAATCGTTGTTGAAAATCACTGAAAAACAATGGAAAGCAGGGCTGGCAACATCCACCGATCAGGACAGGCTGACTGTTTCGCGCGACAATACAGGTGCCAACCTAGAGAGTTTACAGAATTCTAAAGTCAAACTCTATAATCTGTTAAAACTGTTTATGAATGTTCCGCTGGACAGAGACATCTCCATTGAAGAGTTGAACGAGAACGATATCAATCTGACGCTCATCATCAACACCGATTTCAACCCCGAGGCAAAGACCAACATCCAACAACTTAACGAGAACGAACACATGTTGGCACTTCAGCGCAAATCAATCACAACCAGCTATTTGCCTACGATATCATTGATTGGCAACTATCAATATGCAGGTTATTACTACGATGTCAATCCCACTAAAAACATTAACGACAAATGGTATAGCTCTTCCTACATCGGCATCAATTTAAGTTTACCTGTTTTTGACGGGTTGAACCGCCACCAGCAAATCAGACAAAAGAATTTTGAGATTGAAAAGACAAAGGTGCAGAAACAACAATTGATACTGCAAAACCAGAAAGAAGTGTTCGATGCCAATGCCGATTTAAAGAGTAATTATCTCACATTCATGAACCAGCAACGTAACCTCTCGCTGGCCCAAAAGGTAATGGATGACATCAACACACAGTATAACAGCGGTTTGGTACGAATCACCGATGTCATCAACACGGAAACAGAGTTGAAGTCTGCCCAAAACAACTACGTCAACGCACTCATCAACTTTAAAAAGGCCGAACTGGACGTCAAAAAGGCTCAGGGACAACTCATTCAATAAAATCAATCATTATAACGAAATACAGAACATGAACAAATTGAATAAAAACATAGTAATCGTGGCCTCGCTGACACTCATCTTAGGCCTTGTGGTTTTCAGGCTATTGCAAAATCAGCAGGAGGTTAAAGCCGAAGTTTACCGCAAAGATGCCTCGCTGAGAACAGTTATCCAAACCGTCACGGTGGCGGAACAATCCGTTACTCAATCGACTCCTTTTATCGGTTCTTTTATGCCCAACCGTGAGGTATCAATAGCTGCCGAAACATCGGGCAAAGTCGTGGTGGTGGGTGTAAACGAAGGGGATGTTGTAAAAAGCGGAACTTTGATCGCAAAACTCGATGACGATCTGTTGCTGGCGCAATTGCTTTCGGCCCAGGCCAGTTTTGACAATGCCGAAAAAACACTGACCCGTTACAAGCAAGCTGAGTCTGGCATTTCAGAAATACAACTGGACAATGCCCAAACACAGTACCTGGTTACCAAAGCCCAAGTCAACCTGTTGAAAAAACAAATCAGCCAACATGCTATCAGTGCTCCATTTCCGGGTGTAATCACTTCGCGTAATTTCGAATTGGGCACCATTGTTTCTCCGGGAACACCACTTGCCAATCTGGTCGACATCAACAAACTAAAACTCGAAATCAGCGTCCCTGAAACTGAAGCTTCAGTCATCAAAACAGGCATTGGCGTCGATGTCACCTCCGATCTCTATCCCGATGCTGTGTTCAAGGGAGTGGTTGGTTTTGTATCAGCCAAAGCAGATGCTTCACGTAACTACACCGTTAAAATACTGGTCGACAACAATCCCGAAACTCCATTAAAAGCAGGCATGTATGGCCGGGTTATCCTTTCCAATACGCCCAATGCCAAAAGCTTCAGCTTGCCACGTGCGGCCATTGTAGGTTCCACCATCAACCCGCAGGTGTTTGTCATTGCAAACGGCGTAGCCCGTTTGCGATCGGTCAGTATTGGTTCGGGTAACGAAAACAGCGTTTTTATCACCAATGGATTACAAAACGACGAAGTGGTGGCCGTGAGTGGTTTGGTCAATCTTTATGAAGGTTGTCCGGTAGCTGTTGTTAACTAATTTATTTAATGCGTGTCAAAAAATGAATCTTACAGAAATATCTATCAAAAGGCCTTCGCTCATCATCGTTATTTTTGCGGTGCTGATTTTGGGCGGTGCTTTTGCTTACACCAAGCTCAATTACGAACTCACCCCCGAAATGTCACAACCGACACTGATGATCAGTACGGCATACCCAGGTGCTGCGCCCGCTAACGTTGAACAATCGGTTTCCAAAAAAATAGAAGATGTACTCAGTGGCGTGAATGGCCTTTCGTCCATCACCACACGTTCTACCGAAGGCATCTCTTTGATTACGGCCGAATTTGAGATGGAAACCGACATCGATGCCAAGGAGCAGGAAGTGCAGCGAAAGCTGAACAACATTATGGCCGATTTGCCCGACGATGTCAAAACACCTTCCATCTCAAAATTATCGCCCAGCGATATGCCCGTGATGCAGCTAACTGCAACTTCGACACTTGATAACAGCCAATTTTATGATTTGGTAAAGAATGAAGTTCGTCCACAAATTCAGCAAATTCCAGGTGTAGGCGAAGTAACGCTTATTGGTGGACAAGAGCGGGAAATTCAGGTCAACACCAACAAAGACAAGCTCGATTTTTATGGCATTTCGATCCTTTCAATCACTGAGGCCATCAACAATGCCAATCTGGAATTTCCCGCAGGGAAGGTAAAAACCCGCGAAGATCAGATGACAGTCCGTTTGATCGGTAAATTCACATCGGTCGAGCAGTTGCGTAACCTCGAAATCATCCCGGTAGCCGGAGGTACTCCTGTAAAACTCCACAACATTGCCAACGTGGTTGACATGGTCAAAGAACCAGCGTCGGTGAACCGATACAATGGCATTAACGGGATTGGGATCCTCATCAAAAAGCAGGATGGCGGCAATGCAGTTGAAATCAGCAACCAAGTCAAAGAACGCCTGGCTCATTTGGAAAGCAAATATGCCTCCGACAACCTAGATGTCATCATTGCCGAAGACACTGCCGATTTTACCATGGAGGCTGCCGATGGTGTGATACACGACCTGGTAATAGCCATTTTTCTGGTGGCGCTCATCATGGTACTATTCCTCCATAGCATGCGCGATTCGCTCATTGTGTTACTGGCTCTTCCAACATCTATTATTACCACTTTTATTGCCATGTACTTCTTCGGGTATTCACTGAACCTAATGACGTTACTGGCTCTTTCGCTGGTAGTGGGAGTTTTGGTGGACGACTCCATTGTGGTGCTCGAAAACATCCACCGACATCTGCACATGGGAAAACACAAGCGCCAGGCGGCCATTGACGGACGACGTGAAATTGGGTTTTCGGCCATTGCCATTACCATGGTCGATGTAGTGGTGTTCCTCCCTTTGGCACTGGTCAATTCGGTGGTATCCGACTTGTTGTCACAATTTGCGGTGACCATTGTGGTTTCGGTACTGGTCAGTTTGTTTGTATGCTATACGCTGACACCCTGGTTGGCCTCACGCTTTGGTAAGATCACCGTCTTAAATCCCCAAAACTACCTCCACAAAGTGTTGATTGCATTTGAGAACCAACTGCACAGTTTGACCGAATGGTATGGAAATGCGCTAAAATGGGTGTTTAATCACAAACTCATATTCACCTCCGTTATTTTATTGCTCTTTTTGGCCACCGGCATGGTGATGAGCATGGGAATTTTGGGAAATGAGATGGTGAGCGAAGGGGATCGCGGTAAATTCAAATTTGCACTCGAATACGACAAAAACACCACCGTTGGCGAAAACAACATCCGCACCAAAGCGATCGAGGATTACATTCTGCAATTGCCCGAAGTTATATCGGTTTTCAGCAACGTAGCCGGTGCCAGTACCACTTCCATCATTGCCACAGTGGGTTCTGACTATAAATCGGAGTTGACCATTTCACTGATTGACAAAGAGAAACGCAACCAGAAAACCACACATTTTATGATTAAACTGGCAAAAGAGGTAGTCCAGAAATTTCCGGGAGTTAAAGTAAGCCCTTCTGCGGTAGGGATGGTCGACGCCGGCGATCCGATCCAGATCATCCTCAATTCCGAAGATGCCGAATTAATGATGAAGGCTGCGCGTGACCTCAAGCATCGTATCGAAGCCATGCCGGGAACCATCAACACCACATTGAGCGTCGAAGAAGGAAACCCGGAAGTGCAAATCAATATCGATCGCGAGAAGATGACCCAGGTAGGACTGAACATCAACATGGTGGGTGCCACGCTTCAAAATTCGTTTGCCGGGAATACCGATGCCAAATACCGAGTGGGAACTAACGAATACGACATCAACATCAAACTTGACGAGTTCAATAAACGCAGTGCCGATGATGTCAAAAACCTGTCGTTTGTGAACAATAAGGGACAAGTAATTCGGTTGTCGCAATTTGCAGAGGCCACTCAGGGCAGCGGCCCCAGCCTGCTCGAACGTAAAGACCGCCGGCAGTCGGTAACCGTTAAAAGCAATGTGCTGGGTATCACTTATGGTATCATTGCCGATCAAATCAACCAATCGCTCATTGATGATCCACTCCCTCTGGGTGTTGACATGAAATGGGATGGCAGCGTGAAAATGCAGGGCGAATCGTTCGGTGCCATCGGAATTGCTCTTTTAGCCGCGCTTATTTTGATGTATCTGGTAATGGTGGCTTTGTACGACAGCTTCCTACATCCGTTTGTCGTTCTCTTCTCCATTCCAGTAGCTTTGATCGGAGCTTTACTGGCACTTAACCTTGCAAAATCATCCATGAGCATCTTTGCACTGTTGGGCATTCTGATGCTACTTGGATTGGTGTCTAAAAATGCAATTTTGATTGTCGATTATACCAACCAACACCGCAACCGGGGGACTTCAACATGGGATGCATTGATCACAGCAGGCAAAACCCGTTTGCGCCCTATCCTGATGACGACCATTGCCATGGTCATCGGGATGTTGCCCATTGCGCTTTCATCAAGTGCCGGCTCTGAATGGAAAAGTGGTATCGGTTGGGTATTGATTGGTGGATTGACTTCCAGTATGTTTCTTACCATCTTTTTGGTCCCAACGGTTTATTTGGTATTCGACAAAATTAAACAACGTCTATTCCCAACGAATGAAGATAAGTCAGTCAATAAAAATACGTTTATAGTTACTTCGGGCCAATTGCTGTTGGAAGAAAACCAACATAAATGATTTGGCATTGCATTTTTATCTTCTCTTGTTCAATTAGTTAAGTAGACTCTATGCCGATGGCGTATCTATAGATGTCGAATAATGTAACAATCAGTTTGCCTGTCGATTTTACGTCATTCAGCGTAGAGTCCTTCTTTCGTCACATTTCTCAAATAAATAATCATGAAAAGCCCAATGTCAGTTAATCCAGACTTCGAATCCATTCGCCCGTACACGGCACGGCTTAGTGCGCTATTCCCTCAATTGGGACTTGAAGTTAAAACCGGTCGAAATTCGGTTCGGATAGCAACTGTAGACGATGAACGGGTAGCCATTAAATCATACGAAAGAATGACGTGGGCCAACCGTTACGTTTACGGCTTGTTTCGCAAGTCGAAAGCCCAACGTGCTTACGAAAACGCGTTGGTGCTGCTCAATTGCCAAATTTCCACGCCGGCTCCCATTGCATTCGTCGATTACGTGAGAAACGGCAAACTGATAAAAAGCTATTTCGTCAGTAAATATGTCCCCTTCAAATCTGCAAAAGAGTTGTTTTCAGGCTCTATTGAGGATTGCAGAGTAGCCCTTATCAGTTTTGCAAAGTTCGTTCACAAACTGCACACACAAGGTATTTACCATAACGATTTCAATCTATCCAACATATTTTATTCCCTAAACGGGTCGAGTTTCGAATTTTCGCTCATAGACAATAACCGCATGAACTTTCGGAAACCTTTCGAGGCGCAAAGCGGCACATAACTTGAGACGGATCAACCTGAGCCTGGACAAGTATGCGGTATTTGCGACCGAATATGCAAGACTAGCCAATGAAGATGTGTTCGAAACCGCATTCTTCATTTTAGCTTTTCGACGGTACAATAAACAATTAGGAAAAGGAAAAGCAAGAATAAAGCAAATCTTCAAATTGTTGACCAACCCAAAATCATTTTCCGGCACCTGATCATCCTTCATCATGTATTTGTTTGTGGGTGCAAGAACAGTTGCCATTATTCAATATGTGATCCTGCGCCCGAATTATGCTCATCGACAATACAAATTTCTTCAGATAGATAGTGGTTTAGGTTTTTAGTTGGTGTTTACTCTGGCAAGCAACCCTAACCGGGCTTGCTTGCCAAAATCTTCACAACACCCCGGCCATTCACTGTAAATTCTTCTTTTCATATGGTAATTCAATACATAGAATTAAAATGAGAACTCATACTATATCAACAATCTCGCTATTATGTCTCTTCTTTGATGTGGTTTGGGCACAAACACCAAGCAAGATGTTGTCCGGCCAAGGCACATTTACCATGTTTCGGGAACCCAGTTATATCACCTTTGCCGGTGGGATCGGAAATATCGAGAAACTAATTTTCGAGGCGAACATTGTCCCTTATTACTTGGTTAGCTTCAGCAATTCCGACAGATGGGGCGTGGAGCTGTCGCCACAGGTGATTTTACGGATGTACAATCAAGAATCGTATCCCGTGCGAACCCCTTCCTTCATGCCCCGGGTAACAGGCTTTTATCAATTCAGGCAAGCAGATAATAACCAGTCCGATTGGTTCGGGTACTTCTCATGGTGGCACCATTCCAACGGACAGGAAAACTCGTTCTACCAGTCTGACAGCATTTCCATAAACACGCTTTCCGGAAATTTTGCCACCAACGCGATCGAAGCGGGAATGTTCTTTTCTAGGCTCGACAAACGAAATCCGTACGTGCTTAATTATTTGAAAGTTTCATCTGTATTTCATTATCACCATGTCGAAGAACTGGACAACCGCATGGGGGATTTGCGGTTCTTTATAAACCTACAATCGTCTGTGAACGTCAGTAAAACATTGCGCATGCTCAATCTTTTAGCATCGAATGCCAGACCAGGCAGTTCGATGCTTTATTTATCAACCAATGGTTGGATATCGGACAAATTCAACGACTACAAACCCATGTCCGTCAAACGCTTGATATTTAGCGAAACGATCTCGTTTAAGCCAAACTTTTTCCGTGACGTGACCCTTTTTGCCCAATATTACTATGGACAGGATTATTATAACATCTACTTCAACAGACGATTGCATGTATTAAGATTCGGCATAATGGCCAAACCCAACCTCACTCTTTGATTTGTATAAAACGAAGAACCGCAACATGCGACAAAAAGGTGTAAACATCAACTATTAATAATATGAAAAAGACACTTTACATCAACCCTCAATTTGGGGAAATGTGGGAATATATTCGAGCATTATTTAAACTCTTCCGGGATGCATCATTCCGAAATACTTACCGGCGAGGGTTTCGTTGACAAAACAATTTCATTGGCGGGAACGGACATTGTTGTACGTTGGCTTGACAACTCTGCATGGCTGAAAACATTAACGCTCGGTTCCATATCCAATACTCCTGCCAAGCGTATGTTCAATGAGGCTGCCTGGCTTTTTTCCAACCACATAGAAGTGGAAATACCAATCGGGTATGTTGAGATTGCAAGTGGCATCAAAGTTCATAAATGTGCTTACTTCCGCAAAAAGAGAAAGCTTGTACAGGTATCAGCATATGCAAACCGTCCTTTATCCCTAAGTAATTCCATCGTTATGTCAGTCGCAAAAACCGTTTATAAACTGCACCAAATGGGTGTCGTAATCGGCGAAGGTCCCTTGGAAACTATAAAAATCGACGAAACAACCAGCAATGCGGTATGGGTTGTTAACGGAAGGTTATCCCTTCAACATAAATCTATCACATCGCGTAAGGCTATAAAGGATTTGGAAAGTATTGCAATGCCCCCTTCACTACAACACACATTTGTAAAAAAGTACATCGAGCATGCTGCCACAAGCGCTTACAATTCATTCGACCAATGGGTATTCTATCAAGATGTGCTCAAAGCCACACAACCCGTTTGGAACGACCCGGCAAAACCAAATATAACATAACGAACACTGTGTTTGAAAAAAGCAAGGTAAATGTTCATAGTCACACACCCGTTAGTTCTTTTCCCAATCCATGCAGGGCATCGATAATTTTATCGACCTGTTGACCGCGCGGCTTGGAGCGTCCATGCATGGTAGCTCCAAAGCTGTTTTCTGTTGATTCCCGTTAACCGTTCCAAGGCGGCGGGAGTTATCACCCCCGCATAATATTGTAATAGACTTTCGGTATCGAAGCGGCAAGCCACCGTGTAAGGTTCGTCCAAAAACGTTACCACCATGCCCTTTTCAATGCAGGTTTGCCTGTAAAAGCGCATTTGAGCCTCCATATCGGCCTTGGCATCGTCCAGATACTCATGCCGTTGAACATTTCGGCGGTACAGTAAACGCTATATGTGAACTGATCCCAAGATTTCGTTGATCGAACTCATTAGCACACCACAGCTCATTTTTGGACTTATGCACAATAACAATGAAGCCTTTAAAATTTGTAATCAATCCCCACCCCAATATTAAAGTTCTTGCCCATGTCAAAATCATAAGCTGTTTTATAATCCGTATTTTGCAATTCAAATTCCCGGTATAGCGTATAACTGGTATTGAATCTGAATTGTAAATTATTCAGTTTGTACTGCCATTCCAAACCGGCCAAAATATCGCTATAACTAATCCGCCGTGCGGTCCTGCTATCTTCAAAAATAGGACTATGGATGCTTTTACTGATATTTCCATTAAACCCTTGCATCTCACAATAGGACATAAAACTTGTTTTGGGGTTTAAATGGTAAATTAGATCTATTTTAGGAAAACCAAAATTCATCTCCCACTTTTTATTCCATTCCCTCCAATAACTAAAAACAGGAATAGGGGCCGGATAACCAAATGTGCTGGTATAAACCAGCCCCATCGTAAATCGTGTATCCTTTTGCTTGCTATAATTAAATAACAACAACGCATTGATATATAAATCACGACTACTCACACCACCTGTAAAATTGGAGTTTAGCACCGGAATTGCCATTCCCACAAATGTCCATCGGGGGTTCTGAAAGGGCTTAATGTATCCTAATGTAAATCCAACACTATGGAAATGTTCTAAATCGCTGAACAGCTCACTATTCTCGTTATAATTTATTTCAACATAGTTGTATATCGCATTAACCCTGATAGTTCCTTTTTTCCCCTGCTGGAATGGCTTTGACAATAATTTTATTCGTATCCCGTGAGACTGAAAGGCTGCGTCACTATTATCATCCACAACCCAATGTCCTTCTAAGCTTATATTGTAATTTTCAGATGATTGAGCAAATACCCCAATGCTTATTAATAAAAACTGAAAGATTATAAAATACTTCATTTTTGAAAAAATTATAATTGACTTGAATATTTAACTCTTTAACGCCTGATCATTTCTTTACGACGACTTAAACATATTTCTGACAATCAACTTCTTAATAAATTATATCCTTTTATAGCTTGTAACCTTGGTTTGAGGCCGATTGAAAATCAGATACACTATAGGAACGACAATGAGCGTTAATATCATTGAACTGGTCAATCCACCGGGTTTTACATTCATACTATAATTACTGCCCATTTTCACTCCTATCATAGCTCCCGGTTGGCCAAGAAAACCTCCAGGAAGATTAGTTGTGGGTGGTTTTAAGTTATTCTGCCAATTTGTTGCAATATTTACTTTAAGCAACATAATTATTGCAGCTTCGCCGTACTGCATAGCGGCCCTTTTCTTTTTCAATTGTGGTTTTTTCTACCTTGACATTCTTTTCGATAGCCACATTAATGCATTCCTGCAACGGTATATCAATCGTCTTATTCTCCTTCGATACAAAAGTGTATTGACTCAGTGAATATTAAATTGAAATTGTTAGCGAAACGGACAAATAGACGGGTGAACCTATAGTTTCTGAAAGCGAATCTTAAAAATGAAAAGGGATTGGAGAATTATGAATAAGCCTCTTGACTAAAAGGACAATGAACCATTCAGGTTAAAACCAAAAGACACAAAGCACGGTATTTTATTTACTATCGATATTTTCAAGCCAGCTTAAAAACGACTGTGTTTTTTCCTTACCCACAATAATTTTCTCCTTAAAAGGCACTGAAATATGCACCGATAGCTTTCGCGAGAAATAATGGGATGCATCAACAACAGCTTTCCGATTGATAATGAACTGGCGGTTTACTCTAAAAAAATGGTTACCAACAGTCTGATCCAGAACTTCAAGGTTTTTGTTTACTACGTACACCATCTCATTGAATGTCTGTAGATAAGTAATTGAATTTTCAATGTAAAACAATGCAACCTCATCCAGCTTTACCGGCATTATTTTGTCTTTATAATGCACCAATACTGCTGCTGTTTTTGGTGTTTCTCTGTTTTTAAGTGCGTCCAAAATGGCTTTATATTGCGTTTCGCCTGCTGAAAAGGTCTGTTGAAAATCCTTGTATTTTACCAGTGCATCGGATATGGATTCTGCAGTAAATGGTTTCAACATATAATCGATACTATTGGTCTTAAATGCTTTTAATGCGTATTCGTCATATGCAGTACAAAAAATGACTGGTGCTTTTATTTTAACAGCACTAAATACTTCAAAACTCACACCATCTCCTAATTGGATATCGCTGAATATTAGGTCTGGTGCTTCATTATTTTTAAAATATGCTATTGCCTTTTTTACCGATGTCAAAATTGAAATAATCTGAGCGGTTGGCTCTAACGATCTAATCGTGTTGGTTAAATCTTCCGCTGTTATTCTTTCATCTTCTATGATTACTATTCTCATGGCTTAATATTTTTATACTGACCGAAAAACGTCCTTCATCTTCGTGAATAATCAACTCATCACCCGAAAGTATTCTATAGCGTTCTGATAAGTTGACCAAACCGCTTCCGGTCGAAGCTTCTGTGCTGTTTTTAATCTGACGATTATTGGTTACCCTTATCCGATCATCTTCGTCAAGCTCAATCGCGATGTGTAATGGCGATTCTTCTGTCAGTTCGTTGTGTTTTATCGCATTCTCTAACAATGGCTGTATCGAAAAGGATGGGATAAATCCTCTTTCCTGCTTTTCCTTTGGAATGGATATGGAGCATTTTAATGCTTCTGCAAATCGAATTTTTTGCATCTCAATGTAATTTTCGCAAAGCTTTAGTTCTTCCTTTAAGGAGATAACCTTAAAGGTGTTGTTCGACACCGAGGCACGTAAGAAATTCGATAAATGCAATAAATATTTCTCTGCTTTTTGAGGGTCAACCCGATATAACGACTTAAGAATATTGAGTGCATTAAACAGAAAATGTGGTTGTATTTGCTGTCTTAACAATTGTGTGGCTGCTTCAGCATTGGTTGCTTTGAGGCAGGAGTTCTCTATATCCGATTTCACCTTTGCATCTTGTACAATAATAAAATTTTGAAGTGCAAGAATTAAAGTATTCGTAAGAATACTAATTACAAATAAGTAAATCAACGACAATAAACTCGTTGACAAATCACCCGTATTATTAACATAGGTATGTATTCTGATTATAGATACAAATGCTGCAAAACTAAAACAATAACTTAATACGATAAATCCTATTTTGTATTTGAATAATTTGCTATCTAAAAAAACAAACAAACCCAAATTACCAAAAGCAATAACAAGCATTGTTGTAAGTCCAAGTAAGGAATTTGTAACCGCTTTAGGCAGCTCCCCCAATCCTACACTTGCCAAAGTTGTAAAAAAGCCGAATAAACAAAAATAGACTGCTATCCAAAAATTGAACAAGCTTATTTTCTTTATTGGTACATCCACATTTACAGGCTTGTTTTTTGAAATCTTCAAATGCATTATCCCCATTATCTCGAATTATTTAAAATTTAATTATTCGACAGTGTACAAGTAATAATAAATGGAACAGAAGTATATTTTTATAACAACTTAATGCTATTAAAAACAGCAGTTACTTTCAAAAATTTATCCAAAGGTACATATATGCAAATCTCTTACATGAGATGTTTGCAGCTAAGTGGACAAAATTCAAAGTAAAACATCCACAACAAGACTTAATTTGAACATCTATGACACAAGTTTGTAACTTATACCTTCTCTTTCACCCTCTTTTCTGTGCCATTCCTTTTCGTCCATGCTGGATAAACCACCCTTTCTGGTTGAAGTGCTCAACCAATCGCATGCGCGATGGACCTTCCCCTATTGGTGCAAAGCCGGGATGTATCTCTACACGTGCGTTCATCATACATTGTTTTTGGATATATCAAAAGTGTAACGGTAGTGCCGCAAAAAAAGGAACCGTCCCGCGCCCTTTTTCAGGTCGGGACGGCCACAATCCGGGACTACTCACAACCATTAACCAAACCAGCATCTTAATTCGCCTATCCCCATCAATAATCGAAAAGATTCTACTGTACCGGATGGGGAATGTAATAAACCATCGGATGGAAAAGACGATACATTATCTACGTCACAAGCGATGCCTTACTTCAATAAATCAGAAACGGTACCCCACCCCCAGGGTTAATGTGCCAGGTCGCATTTCCGATACATATTTTGTATCATCAAGTACATTCATCAACCCCAATTTGTACCCTGCATTCATCTGTAATCCGCATTTCAGTTCATAACCCACAATCGTTGCACCTCCAACAACCAGACGATTCATCGTCGGCTTGTCCGTAGTTGGGTCTTTTTTGTATAAATCGAATTCTTCGTTTCCTGTGATAAGTGTAGCATTGAAGCCATATTTCACAGAAGGGCCTACGCCAAAGTAAAATTTGTGCCCATTATTCACGTCCCACTGCCCCATGAAATAAATCGGGAGATCGAAACTCCATGATTCATAATCGCTCTCAGTCCCATTCTGCTCTAACCCCGAGGTATTGTAACTTATCAACAGATCCTCCTGAATGGCAAAATGTTCCGCCAGATCTATTTTCACAAAACCGCCAAACGTACAGCCGATCTTCATCTTGCTTTTTGCATCAGGCATATCCGACAAGATAAAATTGGACGCATTCGTTTCTGCTTTTAAGCCTCCCGACAATCTTTCGGTAATTGACTTCATAACCCCCTGTCCATTTAACTGGACAATACTTAGCCCGGTGACAGTGACTGCCAACATTAACTTTTTCATTCAATTGTTTTTTATATTTAACTTAACACACAACTCCCATTAAACAGGGAGTTCCTGATTGGAAGAATTTGATACATCAATTCACTGATACAATGGCATTTGACCAGATGTATATACGCTCAGAACCTCGGGCATGCTTCTGACAATTCCCTACGCCTACATCTACATCGTGATTTGGTTATTCTGGCTAGCAAAAGCTTCTGGCACTGTAATTGACACCGATCCGGGCAGCAATGTGGTGCCCGGTTGCCCAACGATTTCTCCGGGCAATAGCGCGACCGGAAGTTCAATGTTATCCTGAAAACTACCGTTAACATTGATCTTGGGCCGCAAGGCGGCGCGCGTGTTTCGGCGATTTCATGCCCACTGCCCTCTTTCCCAATGAGAACACGGGGTACATTGATGTTTCTTCGATAACCGCTTGCACAACCTTGCCGAACTGTCCCTCTGTGCCAAATAAATAGGAAGAATAAGAAAGAACAGAAAAAACAATTGACTTCATGAATTCTTTTTTGGAGGCGATCCTGATTTCTTTTCTCCCCTACTCGTTGTTATTATTGTGCGACGAGACAAAAGTATGGATGCAAACCATCTAAAAAAAGGCTTAAAAGGATATTAATTTGGCCTAAAAGTCGATATATATTTTAAAATTCCGACTAAACGTCCTATTTTGGTAAAAACATACGTCATCATGGAAAATGTTGTATCATCTTATAACTGGCATCCCGATTTGAAAAATGCAGAAGGGGTTGACTCGATAGGCAATGACTTCATATTGTTCGACAAGCCCTACATCAAACCTGCCTTCGATAACCCATTCAAAGTTGACATGTCCGTTGGCATTATTTGCATCAAGGGAACCTCCAGGGGAAAAGTCAACTTAAGGCCATTGACCACAACGTCGCCTGGATTTGCCATTATCCTTCCCGAGCAGATTTTAGAGTACGAATACATGAGCGAAGATTTTCAAGTCCTTATTGTCATTATGTCGAGGCGTTTTACCAATGGTCTGAATTTAGAGGAAAGACTTCCGTTGTTCCTTTCCATACGTAACAATCCGTTCCTGCCGTTGACCAATGACGAGCTTGATGTCCTGGTGGCTTATTATTCCATCCTTCAACGGGCAGTGAGGAACAAGGACAACCCTTACCGCATGGAAGTGGTAAAAAACCTGATAAAGGCATTTTTTTACAGCACCGGCTACCAATATCATAAATTGCTGAGCGATAAGAAAAAGTCGAAAAACGAAAAACTTGTCGAGGAGTTTTTGAATACCGTACAAGCACATTACAAACAAGAACGGGGCGTGGAATTTTATGCCGATAAATTGTGCCTGACACCCAAATATCTTTCGAAATTGATCAAGGACAACAGCGGCATGTCGGCGAGCGATTGGATCGACAATTATGTGGTGTTGGAAGCAAAGGCACTGCTTAAATCCACGAACATGAACATCCAACAAATCAGTGATGAGCTGAATTTTCCTTCCCAGTCGTTTTTTGGGAAGTATTTTAAACGACACGTCGGAACATCGCCCAAAGATTACAAAAAAAGCTAATGAAAACGCGCGGATAAAATAGCCTCGCGATTGCTCAAGGGAACAAACACAGATTCGTTTCCGGTTTCATTCCCTTGTCTTATCCCCTAAAACCTTAACCCGAATAAAATATCGAAAGAACCGATTGAATTCTCCAACGTGTATTGGTCAGAAAAATACCAGTTCGAATAGTAATGGCATGTTATGCCCATAAAATACCGGGGGGCGTTATATACCAATGCAGCCTTTGTTTTGGCGTTAACCGACAGGTTCCCTTCGTCGGCCTTGTCGTGGTGCACATTCACACCAACAGCAGGGATGACCGTGACATTTGCCAGCCAGGCTTTTGAAAACAACCAGTTGTAGCCGTAGCCCACATTTACACAATAGCTATCGTAACGGATCCTTTGAACTCCGAGTTGGGGAATTTGCAGGGACGGATTTTCCGCTGATAATTCGGTAAAATCGAAAAAAATATTTTGGCTGGAATAAGACAGACCGGTAATGAACGATCCGGCACTTTTGACCTGCTGATTGGTGTAGCCTCTGGAATAGGCTGCCGAACTGGAATACCGGTACTTATTGAAATAATAATAAACATCGAGGGTTAACGTTTTCGTGCTCAGGCCATCAAACGGTTGGCGCAAGTTCTGTTGTCCATCCGATGATTTATAGGATGACAAATTCGTTTGCCCTTTATTGCTGACATGATACAAATCAACACTAAACCGATTGGTAGACACATGAAAATCCAGCTTCCTGCTTCCGACCGATCTGTTTGAAAAGGCATCGGTTAAACTGATCGAATAGCCCAATAAAATAGATTTGTAGCCGACTGAGAATCCCAGATTATAGCAAAGATCAGATCGAAATGCGATCGCCGCATCATTGCCGAAGTTGAAATGGTAGAAATCGAGCCAGTTGGAGCTTCTTACAATCCCCACATACCGATTGGACGATTTTTTAACGAATGCCGTATCATATGTGCCAAAGGTCTTGTCGATCCATTTATTGACGGAAACGACCATGTTGCTACGGGTTTCTGGCAGCTCCGTTTGGGAAATGGCCCAAACGGGGCAAATCATGTTCAAAACAAAAAAAATAAAAATATACCTACTCATAATCCAGTAATCCTGAAAACCAGATAACCCGAATGTTTTTGTTGCAAGTGGGTTCCATTGGCCTGTTCTGCAACTTTCCACCAATAGTTCCGGTTACAGACCCAATCCCTCATGGGATCTGGCCTGACGACTATCCTCCCGGTGTTACAGAACTTGCCTTCATCCTGTCGCTGTTAAACTACCGACACGACATAGCTTCTTGCTTGGTTTTATGAAAATTTACTCATTCCAAAAATAGCGTATTTTGTCATTTAAGCCGAATATGGCCAAGTCCGATGGGGATTATCGGACATTTTTCGTTTCCATGGCCACAGAGAAAACGTATCCTCCACACTCTTAACGTCAAACATTTTTTTCAAATCGTCTTTCTTAGGCCATATTACCAGTCCAATCCCCGCAACTTTGGCCAAATTCCAATCCATTCCGTATCATTTTCGGTTCAACGTATGGTCATCCATGATTTCTATGTCCCATTTTGAACCGTTCATAATTGCGGGATGGCATGAACTATTTAATGATACAATAAAATGGTCCCACAAGAATGTTCATTAACTTTGGCGGATATCATCCCATCACGAGCATGAACATGCCAGACAAAAATTTTTATTTCAATCCTCTTCCCGCTCCGGTATACATTATGCCCAAACCCGTTGGGGCCATGTGCAACATCGACTGCAAATACTGTTATTATCTGGAAAAAGAGGTATTGTACGGCAAAGGCAAACACAATGTGATGGGTATCGACCTTTTGGAAAAGTTCACCATGGAGTACATCGGCGCACAACCCACGCCCCATGTGTTGTTCACGTGGCACGGCGGTGAGGCGCTGCTCAGGGGCATTGGGTTTTACCAAAAAGCGTTGGAGTTCCAAAGGCGTTATTCCAGCGGTCATCAAATCGACAACTCGCTTCAGACCAACGGCTTGTTGCTCAACGATGAATGGTGCCGGTTCTTCAGGCAAAATAACTTTCTCATTGGCATCTCCATCGACGGGCCCGAGCATTGCCACGACAAATACCGGACCGACCAGCGTGGCAACGGCACCTTTGCCCGTACCATGAAAGGCATTGAGTTGCTGAAAAAACACGGGGTAGAGTTCAACGTACTGGCGGTAGTGAACGATTACAACGCGCAATATCCCCTTGAGGTCTACCATTTTTTCAAAAGCATTGGTGCCCGGTACATCCAGTTTTCGCCCGTGGTGGAACGGCAGGCGCAACGCGGGGACGGACTGAGCCTGCTGTCGGCCGGTGACACCCAAGATGTTCAGGTCACTCCCTGGTCGGTGCAACCCCTGGCTTTTGGAAAATTCATGGCAACCATCTTCGACGAATGGGTACGCCACGACGTGGGCCAAACCTTCGTGACCATGTTCGATGCCACCCTGGCCGGTTACATGGACGTCGATCCGGGGCAATGCATCTGGGCACGTACCTGCGGCCATGCAGGGGCCATGGAATTCAACGGCGATGTGTACGCCTGTGACCATTATGTGTTTCCCGAATATAAACTGGGGAACATCAACCGTCATTCGCTGGCCTCAATGATGTTCTCCCAAAAGCAACTTGCTTTTGGTGCAGACAAATACAATAAGCTCCCAAAGCAATGCAAAGAGTGCCAGTTTGTCAAACAATGCCACGGCGAATGCCCCAAAAACCGTTTTGCAAGAACCAAAGACGGCGAACCCGGACTTAATTACCTGTGTACAGGGTTCAAACACTACTTCCACCACGTAAAACCCTACATGGAGTTTATGGCCAACGAGCTCAGGCAGCAACGGCCGCCGGCCAATGTGATGCCGTGGGCCAGAAAAAGGTAAGACCAGGACGCCACGCCCCATCGTGATAACAGTCATAAAGCCAGGCAAAGGACCGAGGATAGTAAATAAAACAAACCGACGCCACCCAATATGTCACATGGTAGCTCGCAGGTCTTTCGTTCTCCAATACCCCCGTTTCAAATATGCAAAGATGCGGAACGTTGAATTCGCCTGTTTTTTGCCGGACAAACTCAATAGATCCGGCAATCGCATCAATCCCGTCACTCCTGCCCCCCAATTGTTTCGGGACCCCGACCGACACGACTCCTTTCCCACAGCCCAAGTCAAGGATTCCAAGACTGGCATAATCATCGAAATACTTGCGTATCAATTTAATGATTGCGTCCGGATCTGCACCAATTTCCCAAAGATCCTGCAATCATAATTATCTTGATTTTGATGCGTCAATATTCGATAGAGACCTAACAATAAAAGGAAAAACAGAATTTGAATTGAAAAATGGATGCGCTAAGTGCGGTCATATTTCAGGCGGCAGGAAAGTGCAATTTGAAAGGGTCGCAATTTCTATAAAGTTTCGAATGCCGCCCGTAAAGGACTTATATTTCCTTGAATATCCCTATGCTTCATTTATTGTTTAACGATAAAAATTTGTAATTTCCATCGTTTTTCGGAACTTTTGCAATAAATGGGTACATGCCCATGCCGGGCACACGCAGCCGTTACAACAAAAAGTATTCAAAAAACCAAAACGCTATTTGACGATTTGTAGAAACAGCGAGCTGGAAATAAAGTGCACAAAAAAGTACACACTATTTCCACAATTAGGTATAATTGACGTAGTTAAGTTACACCTATAAGTAAGGTGGTGGTAATTTAAATACACATAATTCTTTCAACAAATGAATAATATTTGGACTATCGTAACGACAACGACTCTTCAATTGTGAATCTGATGAAGAAAATTATTCAAGAGAAAATTGATACAATTTCCAGTGGTACGACTAGCATAAAACATGACTGAATTAAATTGGGGAAAGAGGAAAGTAATGCATAGTCGCCAACAAGACATATAAATCATGCCGGCAGAGTTTGATGATTAATTATTAATTTGGTGTTTCGGTACGCTTTATATGCGAACGTTAGCGATCACTATAAACCGACACCATACAAATTAAACTCACAGACTATTTCAAAAAATAAATGCAAACAATACTTGGAGCAAACGGACAAATTGCAATAGAATTGGCGAAAGAACTAAAACGCAACTATGCTTCCGACATCAGGCTTGTCAGCAGAAATCCGAAGAAAGTAAATGATACTGATACACTTTTTCCTGCAAACTTATTGGACAAGGAAAAAACAGATGAAGCTGTAAAAGGAAGTGAAATTGCGTATTTAACAGCTGGCTTGCCAATGGACACCGAAATATGGACAAAACAATTCCCGATTATGGTACGGAATGTGATTGATGCTTGTAAAAAGCATCACACCAAATTAGTGTTCTTTGACAACACTTATATGTATCCGCAAAACGACAATCCGCTAACCGAAGAAACTGCGTTTGCACCTGTTGGGCAAAAAGGAAAAGTGAGAGCAGAAATAGCGACAATGCTCTTAGACGAAATAAAATCAAAAAACATAGAAGCTGTTATTTGTAGGGCACCTGAATTTTACGGGACAGGGAAAACGCAAAGCATAACGAACACAACTATCTTTGATCGCATAGAACAAAATAAAAAACTGAAAGTATTTTTAAGCGACAATACATTTAGAACATTGGTTTGGACACCTGATGCAAGTAAAGCAATGGCGTTAATCGGGAACACGCCTGGCACATACAATCAAACGTGGCATTTACCTTGCGATGAAAACCGACTAACCTACAAAGAATTCATTGCTTTGGCTTCCGATATTTACGGCAAGCAGCTTCAGTATTCCGTAATTCCCAAATTTGTTTTCAAAATTGGTTCGATTTTCAATAAGCAACTTAGAGAAGTACAAGAGCTATTACCACGATACGAGCATAACAACATTTTCATTTCCACTAAATTCAAACAACGATTTCCCGAATTTTCAGTGACTACTTACCGGCAAGGAATTGAGCAAATAATGAATGAACAGAAAACGCCAAACCGCTAACACGCAGTTTGGCGTCAGGCTCGCGAAAGTGTGATTTGAAAGTCTTGTCTCCCGTACATTTATTCGCTTGGTTGACAGGGACTGTGTTCCGCTAACTACCCGAACGCCAAACCACCACCCGTTAGCGCCAATAAAAAAAACGACAACTATGAACAAAATTTTTACGACAATTATTTTGACAACTTTTAGCTTGACAACTTTTGCTCAAGATAAAATTGCCGATGAGCTTAAGACTTTATCGGACAATAATCAGTATGACAAGATAATTGAGCAATACGCTACAAAACCTATGGAATATTCAGCAAAGGCTTTGTTTTACATTGGACAAGCATACTATATGAAAGAAGATGACAACAATTGCATCAAACTTATGGACTTATCCATAGCTAAAGATTCTAAAGACCCAGCACCTTATTACATTAAGGCTTCCACATTAAATTACATGGGCAAATATAACGATGCGACAAAGTGCTTTCAAGTAGCAATAGATTTAAAACCAGATGATGCTGTTTTTTATAGTGGACTCGGCGACTCATATTATCAACTCGAAAATTATGATTTAGCACTTGAATCATATAAAAAAGCGACAGAACAAAAGAATTGCCAAGACAGACCATTTTCAATGATCGCACAAACTTATTCTGATTTAAAACAAGATGACAAGGCATTAGAAGCATTTTACACTGCTAAATCAAAAATCTCTAAAGAATCAAATTCATACATAAACGCCCTGTTTAATATTGGACTGCTTGAATCTTTAAACGGAAATTATGACAAAGCTGAGTCTGCATTTATTGAACTTATTCAATTAGACCCGATTGATTATCATTCTTATGCAAAACTTATTCAAATATACCATCACCGCAAGGAATATGATAAAGCAAAGCCATACAAAAACAAACTATATGAAGCACATGATAAGGGAGAACTAAAAGACGATTTAGAAGATATGTTTTGCTTCGACCAATTTAAATGGAATAATTACTTGATTCAGGTCTTTGAGCGTTATGAAAATGCAGATAAAGGCAATATTTACAATAAGCATCTATTTTATGTAGTTGACAATGCGGGTAAAATCGTTTTAAGAGTACAAACAGAATTTTCTCCAATATCTATTGAATTGGGTGGCCCTAAATATTTACTATGTGCCAATAAAGGTGATATACATTTTAATCCAGGAATTGGATTTAATGACGACTTTATATACGACGATTTAAAATCTGCTGCAATTAAATTGTTTGAAAAATACATGAAATAAAAACAGGTGCTAACACGCGGCCATAAAACATGTCGGCTTTAATGGGTGTTCGTCCCGCTCTCACCTCAAGCTTTTGATAGGAACACGGCCCCGTAATCCGGCACGTTTCATACCGCCACCTGATAGGCTTGCCGCTTCGCGGACTTCGCCCATCAAATGGCTTGGCGTCATTCCAGACCGAAACCGGTGCTCCGTTGTGTGCAATGTTAAGAAACACCTAACAGTCCTGACAATGATTGACAAATTGATTAATATAATAAAAGAAGATAAGAAGAACTGGGCTAAGTTTCATGAGACTTTCATTGAAAAAGAAATTGCCCCTAAATCAGTCTTATTACGTGAGGGAGAAATTGCTGACAACATATATTTCATAAAAAAAGGATGCTTGCGTGAGTGGTTTAATAAAGATGGGAAAGACATTACTTTTCAATTCTTTTTTGAGGGACAGCCAGTTGCTTCAATTGACAGTTTTATGAGTAACAAACCAAGTCTGTTTACAATTGAAAGCATAGAACCTTCGATTATTTTCACAATCGGAAAAGGGGACTTCACAGAACTTTTAAAAATCTACCCTGAATTTAAAAATAAATTTCAAGACCTTATTTTCCAGCGTTTTAGAAATTACGGACAGCTTTTTCTTTCCCGGATTAAGGATACTCCACAAGAACGGTATGAAGATTTAGTTAGAAACCATCCTGAAATAATCAAACGGGTTCCACAACATTATATCGCTTCATTTTTAGGTATAACCCCTATTTCACTTAGTAGGATTAGAAATAGAAAGTAAAAAATTGATTTCTTAACAATTGTTATCGTAGAGTAAGGCATTTTCGAAGACTTTTGTTGGAAATCATCAAAATATGGAACGGGTATTACGCAAGCGTGCACAATCACGCACAAAATATATACAGCTTGATACAAAAAAATGTGTGGCATGTTGGAAATGCCAGGAAGTATGTTCCCATAACGTTTTTGGTAGGATAAATATTCTGTGGCACAAACATATCCGTTTTGTTAATGCTGATAATTGCATTGGCTGTTTGAAATGTACTAAAGTTTGCGCTTCGCATTCTTTAACCCGAATTTCTATCAATAAATAGAAATCGAGTTCCATTTCTTAACAATTGTTATCGTTCAGCCGTTTTTCATTCCAGACCTTTGTGCTGTATATTTTAAACAGTACAAATTATGAAAATAGTAATTGTATTTAACCATCCTTATGAAAAAAGTTATTGCAACGAAATTTTAAATTCTGCAATTCGCGGACTTCAAAAAGCTAATCATGAGGTCGATGTCATTAATCTTGACAAAGATAAATTTAATCCTGTAATGACCTCAGAAGACTTACAAGCATTTAGGAATAAGAATCCTATTGACCCTAAGGTTATTGAATATAAAAACAAACTTGAGAAAGCGGACCATATTGTTCTTATTTTTCCAATTTGGTGGGAACTAATGCCTGCTTTAATGAAAGGTTTTATAGATAAAGTTATCTTCCCTGGGGTTGCTTATGATTACATAAATGGTAGTAACACAAAGATGAAACCACTATTGGCTAATATAAAGGGAGTAACCGTCATTACAACAATGAACACACCGAGCATTTTGTATCGAATTGTTTTTGGTAATGCAATTCAAAAAGCCTTGATGAGAGGAACATTCTGGAAATTAGGATATAAAAACAGAAAATGGATTAGCTTTAACATGGTTAAATCGGTTTCCGCCCAAAAACGCAAATTATGGCTTACCAAGATTGAAAAAATATTTGCCAGGGAAGAATATAAATGAAAAGTTCATATATTATTATAAAAACAAACCTAATACTACTTCTTTCGGGATTGTTTATGGCATTTTCTGGTTTATTGATACAGTTCAAATATCATATTGGAAATCATGGAGGAATAGATATTGACAGGCTTGTGTGGGGTTTTAACCATTCCGGTTGGTCATTGATCCATAAAGTTTCCGTTGTGATTTTTTCTTTTTTCATGGTTTATCATATCATTTCACATTGGCGATGGTTTAAAATTGTAATTACAAAAAAACTGATTGCAAAAAACAAACTCGTGATTACTCTTTCAATTGTTTTTCTACTCGTTGCAATAACCGGCTACTTGTCTTGGCTCATTAATTTCACGGGTGGGGATGAATCATTACGTAAATTCTTTATCGAAATACACGACAAAATTGCATTAATCTTATTTGTATATCTTATATTACATGTTTCAAGCAAGATGAAATGGTTTATGACTACTTTGGACAAATTAATAAAATAAACACAGCACACAATAAACGGCCATACGTCATAAGGGGTTTAGTGTTATACAATGGGTTTGGCCCGCTTCAATTTTTCTTGTAACTTGACAGGAAATCACCCGCAATCTTTTACTAACCATACCGTCGCCCCGTTAGCGCCAATGGTCGGACGCTCCTGTAACCCGACACCGGCCGACACAGAAAATTGAGCTTTATAGAAAGACAAAATGAGCCTTACAACAAAGCAATACAGGAATATAAATTTCACTTTTGTACGTTAAAAACGTAACAACGGAAATTATGGACGTGCAGCAAGACGATAAATTAAAAACCATAAATTATTCGGGCATATTTCTTTCGTGCTTTTCTGATTACAGCGAAAAGTGCATTCACGCTACGCCTGAACACGTTTTGGTGTACTTGTATTCGGGTGAACAGGTTATTGAGGACAGAAACAAAAAGATAAAATTGCAGGCTGGCGATTGTGCTTTTATCCGAAGAGACCATCGCTTAAAAATGTACAAAAACAGCAAAGGAGAAGATTTGTATAAAGGCATTTCATTAACGTTCAAACGTAATGTATTGCGAGAGTTTTACAGCAAAATGAACAAATCTGAAATCCCGAAAGATGTAAAAATTTCTGATAAAACCGTTTTCAAATTAGAGGCAACCCCTGCCATTAAAAGTTTGTTCCAGTCGCTCACACCATATTTTGACAGCAACGTAAAACCAACGGAAGGCGTTACGCATTTGAAATTGTTGGAAGGAATTTACGCTTTACTGAACAGTAACGAACTGTTTTACCCGATACTTTTTGATTTTGCCGAACCTTGGAAGATTGACCTTTGGGAGTTCCTCAATGACAACTATATGGAAGACCTTACAATGGAGCAAATTGCCTCGTTTACAGGAAGAAGTCTGGCAACATTCAAAAGAGATTTCAAGAAAATAAGCAACCTCACACCGCAAAAATGGCTGATAAAAAAACGATTGGAAACAGCCTATGTAAAACTGCAAGAAGAAGGCAAAAAAGTACAGGACGTATATGTTGAAGTCGGCTTTAAAAATCCCTCGCACTTCTCTACGGCATTTAAAAAGCAATACGGAATACCACCGACCGAAATTTAAAATCGAGCCTGTCAGTAAAGCAATTTGAGCCTCACAGCAAAGCCGTTGCGGGGCTTTGATTTTAACTTTGCATTGTAAATAAGTAGGACAATGCAAACAACAGATGTTTTAGGGCGACTGAAAAACGGAGAAGCCATCCCGTCCAACGACTCCGAAGCCTATAAAATAATAGAGGCTTCGTATGCTACAAAAAAATTGCTTGTTCAGATGAACAGTACTTCCGACCCGAACGAAGTGAGAAATTTATTAAGCCAAATCACAGGTTCGGAAATTGATAAAAGCGTTGCTGTATTTACACCGTTGTACATCAACTACGGAAAGCATACCAAGATTGGCAAAAACGTCTTCATCAATTTCGACTGTACTTTTTTGGATTTGGGAGGAATTACCATAGAAGATAACGTACTGATTGCGCCGAAAGTCAGTTTACTATCCGAAGGACATCCAGTTTCACCCGAAAGCAGGCATTCATTAATGGTTGGACATATCCATATCAAAAAAAATGCGTGGATTGGTGCAAACGCCACCATTTTGCAAGGCGTAACCGTTGGCGAAAATGCAATCGTGGCCGCAGGAGCGGTTGTTTCAAAAGACGTTCCCGACAATACGATTGTAGGCGGAATACCAGCAAAAATCATTAAAAAATTTAAAACAGAAATAAAATGAAAAGATTGTCAATTTTAGCAGTTACGACCCTGATGCTTTTAGGGCAATCCTGCACACAAAATACTAACAAGCAAAATTCAGATAAAATAAACGATACAGCAAAAACAGAACACTATACTTTTGAGTTGAGCGACAAGGTTACACGTCAAAAAGTAACCTTTAAAAACCGTTACGGCATTACGCTTACAGGCGATTTGTACACTCCGAAAAATCACGGCAAAGAAACGTTATCGGCACTTGCCATTAGCGGACCTTTCGGAGCGGTAAAAGAACAATCATCGGGATTGTATGCCAACATTATGGCAGAACGTGGATTTATTGCACTTGCCTTTGACCCGTCTTATACAGGCGAAAGTGGTGGCGAACCTCGCAGCGTTGCATCTCCCGATATTAACACCGAAGATTTTAGCGCTGCAATAGACTTTCTTGGAATACAAAAAAATGTGGACAGAAATAAAATCGGGATCATCGGGATTTGTGGTTTTGGTGGTTTTGCCTTAAACGCAACTGCCATTGACAAACGTGTGAAAGCCGTTGCCGTTACAAGTATGTATGATATGTCAAGAGTAATGTCAAAAGGCTATAATGATGCCACAACATTGGAGCAACGCACCAAAATATTAGAGCAATTAGGCGAACAACGTTGGAAAGATGCAGAAGCAGGAACATTCCACGCAGGAACAACATTGAACGCTGAAAAACTGAAAGGCGATGAACCGCAATTTGTAAAGGAATATCACGACTATTACCGCACGCCACGAGGATTTCACGAACGTTCTTTAAATTCTACCGGTGCCTGGAATGCCACCAATGCGTTGTCGTTTATGAATATGCCTTTGCTGACTTACATCAAAGAAATTTCTCCAAGACCGATTTTAATTATTGCGGGAGAAAACGCACATTCCCGTTATTTCAGCGAAGACGCTTTTAAAATGGCTTCCGAACCGAAAGAGTTGATGATTATTCCTAATGCTGTTCACGTAGATTTGTACGACAAGACAGATGTTATTCCGTTCGACAAATTGGAAATGTTTTTTAAAAACCATTTAAAATAAAGCGATGAAGCAGCCACTTTTCGTATTCATGTTGATGGTTTCCGCGTTATGTAGCAGTGCAACATCTTGTGATAAAACCGGAGATAATATCAATCCGGAAAACAACACCGAAAACAACAATCGTGATGATATGACAAGCAATAAAATCAATATAAAAGTTGGCTTAAAAATCTTTACGGCTACGCTTTTGGACAATAATTCGGCAAAAACATTTAAGGAAATGTTACCTTTAACTATCAATATGATTGAGCTGAACGGCAACGAGAAATACTACGACTTGCCAAACAATCTTCCTACAAATCCATCAAACCCTCAAACCATAAAAAATGGCGACTTAATGTTGTACGGCTCAAAAACTTTGGTGCTGTTTTACAAAACCTTTTCGACTTCTTACAGCTACACAAAATTGGGCTCGATAGATGATGTAACAGGTTTAGCAACTGCCTTGGGCTCGGGAAATGTAACCGTTGTTTTTGAATTGGAATAAAACCCAACGGATGAAAATCACAACAATAAAAAGAGGCATACTATTAAAAACATCAGGATATGAATACATTTTCAGTTAAAGCATTCGGTACAGAAGCAGCCGAAGCACCGTTTAAAAATTTAGACATTCAACGCAGAAGTGTTACACTGCACGACATACAAATTGAAATCCTGTATTGCGGTATCTGCCATTCCGATTTACACGCTTCACGCAACGAATGGGGTAGTACTACTTACCCCATTGTGCCGGGACACGAAATCGTGGGTAAAGTTACAGCCATTGGTAACCACGTTACAAAATTCAAAGTGGGTGACCTGGCAGGCGTGGGTTGTATTGTGGACAGTTGCCACGAATGCGATTATTGCAAAGAGGGTGAAGAACAATTTTGTGAAAACGGTTGGACGGTCGTATTCAATTCCCCTGATAAAATCTCGGGCGGTATGACTTATGGTGGATTTTCCGAAAACATCGTGGTAAACGAAAACTATGCAGTCCACATTCCCGAAACATTAGACCTGGCGAGTGCAGCACCTATTTTATGTGCAGGCATTACAGTCTATTCCCCATTAAAACATTGGAACATTGGTACAGGTAAAAAAGTAGGTATCATAGGCATTGGCGGCTTGGGACATATGGCTATCAAAATTGCAAAGGCGATGGGTGCTTATGTTACCGTATTCACTACTTCGCTTTCCAAAGCCGAAGACGCAAAGCGTTTAGGTGCTGACAATGTTGTTTTATCAACCGACCCCGAACAAATGAAAGCACAATCAAAATTTGATATGATTTTAGATACTGTTTCGGCAAAGCATAACGTAAACGATTATCTCAACATTTTGAAAGTGGACGGTTCATTGGTATTGGTAGGCTTGCCTGTTGAGCCTTTGCCTGTTGGTGCGTTCAACATTGTAAACGGGCGCAAAAGTTTTTCAGGTTCAAACATTGGTGGTATTCGTGAAACACAGGAAGTATTGGACTTTTGTGCCGAACACAACATTACAGCAGACACTGAACTTATCAATGTAAACCAAATCAACGACGCATTTAACCGCTTGGAAAAAGGCGATATAAAATACCGTTTTGTTATTGACATGGCTTCTTTGAAGAATTATAAATAAAGCCAACACACAGGGACAAGCACATTTGCAAACCGCACAAGGCCGACACACAGACCAAAGTTTGCAAAAGAGCTTGCCCCTTTCCGACCCAGACAAAATTTGCCTTCCCTTCTTTTTTTATTTTCACCGACACGCTACGGACAAGTCATTATTCATTTCCCCTATCCCAATCGGCGTTCGTGTCGGTGGATAGGAACGAAGCCCGCAGTCCCCAACGTTCCATATACACAGCCGATAGGTTTACCACTTCGCCCATCAAGCGGTTTAACGTTTTTCCGACCGAAACGCCGCTTCGGTCGGAACAGAGAAAAAGCACTAGATACACATACGGTCATATCTTATCTCAGACAGCAAAATGTGCAGCTTGAAAAGTTCTCAATTCCTATAAAGCCCCTAATGACAGAAGAGAATGCAATTCTGAATGCCGCCCGTAAAGGACTTATATTTCCTTGAATGTCCCTATGCTTCATTTATTGTTTAACGATGAAAATTTGTAATTTCCATCGTTTTTCGGAACTTTTGCAATAAATGGGTACATGCCCATGCCGGGCACACGCAGCCGTTACAACAAAAAGTATTCAAAAAACCAAAACGCTATTTGACGATCTGTAAAAACAGTGAGTCGGAAATAAAGTGCACCAAAAAGTACACAATACTTCCATAATTAGGTATAATTGGTGTAGTTAATTACACCTATAAGTAAGTTGTGTTTCATGCTAAGAGAAGCCAGCCCGCAAACAACACTTTTAAAAACCCCACATGCTGACCCTCTACCATAATTTTTAAAAGAGTTGTTTATTTTCTAACGCTCGGTGAAAAAACAACATAAAATATCTTGAAAAACGAGATGTTTTGAGGATTTGTTTTATATTTGGCTTGTAATTATTTATTCGACAATGAATAGAATTAAAGAAGTGTTGGAAGAAAAGGGAATAAAACAGACTTGGCTTGCTGAAAAACTTGGCAAAAGTTATAATATGGTCAATGGCTATGTTCAGAATAGACAACAGCCTAGATTAGAAGTCCTTTTTGAAATTGCTGATATTTTGAAAGTTAACCCCAAAGAATTAATACAAGAGAATAATGAATAAGGAAAACGGACTTAAATTACTGCGTAAAGCATTAAATAATTCATCAGCCGAATTCAGGGATGGTCAATGGGAGGCAATTGATAGCTTAGTAAATGGAAAAAAGAAATTGCTTGTAGTTGAAAGAACTGGCTGGGGGAAAAGTTCCGTTTATTTTATTAGCACTAGAATTTTAAGAGACCAAGGTAAAGGTGCTACTATAATTATTTCACCGTTACTTGCTTTAATGAGAAATCAAGTAGAAGCAGCGGAGAGATTAGGAATCAATGCAATATCAATTAATTCTACAAATCCAGAAGATTGGGAGTCCCATAAACAAGCGGTGCTTAATAATCAAGTAGATGCCTTGCTAATTTCACCAGAAAGATTAGCTAATGATAATTTCATGGATAATGTTCTTAGACCAATTGCTGATAGGATAGGTTTATTTGTTGTTGATGAAGCTCATTGTATATCAGATTGGGGGCATGATTTTAGACCAGATTATAGAAGAATTGTAAGTATTTTACAATTTATGCCTGATGGAATGCCCATTCTTGGGACTACAGCAACTGCAAATGACAGAGTTTGTAAAGATATTGTTTCACAACTTGGCGATATTGAAATCATAAGAGGCTCATTAATTCGTCAAAGTTTAGTATTACAAAACATAAAACTTAATAACCAGGGTTCAAGATTAGCTTGGTTAAAAGAAAATATTCAGAATCTTCCTGGAAGTGGTATAATTTACACTTTAACAAAAAGAGATGCTTGTATAGTAACTGATTGGTTAATTGAATGCGGCATTGAAGCGGCATATTATTATTCAGGTGCTGTAAATAATAATTTTGAAGACTCGAATCAATACCGACAATTTGTTGAAGATGCTTTATATAATAATGAAATTAAGGTTTTAGTTGCAACTTCAGCTTTAGGAATGGGTTACGACAAACCCGATTTGGGGTTTGTTATTCATTATCAAGCTCCTAGTTCCATTATTTCTTATTACCAACAGGTAGGTCGAGCGGGTCGAGCGATTGATGTTGCATATGGAATTCTTTTGTCAGGTCAAGAGGATGATGAAATTCATGCATACTTTAGGAAGTCTGCTTTTCCCCCAGAGGACAGAGTGTTGGCAATTCTTGAAAAGCTTGAGGAATATGATGGATTGTCTGTTCCTGAACTCATGAAACATCTAAACTTAAGAAAAGGACAAATAGAACAAGTATTAAAATACCTGCAAGTCGAGCAAATATCTCCTGTTATTAAAATTGGCAGTAAATGGAAAAGAACAGCAGTTGAATATGTGATGGACTCCGAAAAAATTTTGCGTTTAACAAATCAACGAATCGATGAGTGGAATGATGTTAAAGCTTACATTGAAACTAAAGGGTGTTTAATGTACTATTTGCAAACTTCATTGGATGACACTACAAAATCAGATTGTGGAAAATGTTCTAATTGCAATAGTAAAAATAGATTTTCTGACCATTTTTCACATGATAGCGGTGTTCGCGCTACTTTGTTTTTAAAACATTCAGAATTTGACATTGAACTAAAAAAGCAAATTCAATCAGATGCTTTATCTAAATATGAACTGAAAGGCATAATATCTGAGCATCTTAGGGGTGAAATAGGTAAAACATTATCAAGATGGGGAGATGCTGGTTGGGGCAAAATTGTGGCAACTGATAAATTCAACAATCATTTTCGGGATGACCTTGTTGACGCATTTGTTGAAATGATTACTTTGAGATGGAAACCATTACCATTCCCAACTTGGGTAACATGTATCCCTTCACATAGACATCCGGACTTGGTTCCATCATTTGCACAAAGAGTTGCAGATAAATTAGGCTTGCCTTTTATTGCTGTAATAAATAAGATACAAGAAACAGCACCACAAAAAGAACAAGAAAATAGCTATTACCAATGTAAAAATTTAGATGGTGTTTTTGAAGTAACAGAAAATGTAAAAATTGACGAGCCTGTTCTACTTATTGATGATGCAATTGATTCAGGTTGGACGCTGACAATAGCAGCAGCATTACTTAGAAAGGCAGGTAGCGGAATTGTTTATCCAGCAACTTTAACATCAACCTCTGTAAATTAAAAGACAATGATTACTGAAAGAACAAAAGCGATATTACTTTTTACATCATATTTTGGAAAAGACTTGGATAGAAACATAAAACCATTGTCAACTTCGGAATGGAATAGATTTGTCCGCTGGTTACAAACGAAATCTGTTAGTCCAGAAGATTTTTTGACTCAAGATAATGTTTTGCTGTTACGAGACTTTCAGGATAAGTCTATTAATCTTGAAAGATTAAATGTTTTACTAGAAAGAAAATCAAGTCTTGCTATTGCACTTGATAAATGGTCTAAAGCTGGAATTTGGATTATAAACAGGGGAGATAAAGATTATCCTAAATGCATTAAAGATAAACTTAAAGATAATGCACCACCTATTTTTTTTGGAATTGGCAATATTGAACTATTGAATAAAAAATATATTGGTATTGTTGGCTCTAGAGAAACGAATGAGCAGGAGCTAAATGATACAAAGCAACTTGGTCTAATAATTACTAAAAATAATTTTGGTATTGTTTCTGGTGGTGCAAAAGGTGTTGATGAGTCTGCAATGATTGGTGCGCTAGAAAGTGGCGGATATTCGTTAGGTTATGTTGCTGATTCTTTAATTAAGAAATCTACTTCGGGTTTATTTAGAAAATATATAATAAACAAAAAACTTTGTCTTATTTCACCTTACAATCCTGAAGCAGGTTTTAATGTGGGCAATGCAATGGCCAGAAATAAACTCATTTACACTCAATCTGATGCAACCATTGTAATGAAATCAGATATTAAGGGTGGCACTTGGGAAGGAGCAAAAGAAAACCTGAAACAATTATGGGTTCCTATTTGGGTTGTTGATAGTAATGCAAAAGGAAATACAGAACTTGCTAAAATGGGAGCGAAAAAATTCTCAATTAGCGATGAAATCAATATCTTACAATTAGTAGAAAAAGATAAAACTATCATAGAACCTGACCTTTTTTCAGCTATAAATCAAGAAGTAAAACAAAAGGAAGTTTTATTAAATGAAGAAGTTCAAACAAAAGAGAATGAAGAATTACAAATAAAAATAAAGGAAGCATCTTTGTTTGACTTATTTTTAATAAAGCTAATTGACCATTTCAAGAACAAAAAAGTAACGAAAAAAGAATTGAAGGATGAATTAGAATTGACTAATAGTCAATTGGATGAATGGTTGAAAATTGGCACAGAGAAAGACTATTTGATAAAAATTAGCAAACCAGCTTCATTTATGATAAACCCTAAGAAAAATATTAGATTAGTATTATAGTGCCACCCCTTCGCAACCATACACACCGTCAGAAAACAGAGAATAAAGCACGAAAACACAACATCGTGTATAAAACATTTGGCAGTCAGTGGTTTATCAAACCTTTCAGCTCGTAACAAAAGTAGTAATAACTTGATAGGTAGTCGCTTCGAATTGCCAAACGTTTCATACACGCGGCCGTTGTAGCCCATTCAAAACTCATTAAAATATTAAAGGTATAATATGAAAAAATATTTCATACTGAAGATTGTATTGATTCTAATGACAATTAATACTTTGGGACAAAATGAAAAGCAATTTTACTTTGAAATAAATGGTGCAATAAACGCCGATACAGGAAAGTTGCATCTCCATTTTTTCACTGAGTATACTTCGAATACTGCTAAAGAATTAGTTGCGCAAGTCAATAACAATAAATTTTCATTCTCCGGATTTATAACCGAACCGCAAGGAGTATTTATGATGCTGGATGATCGTTATATGTCATCAAACTTTATCATAGTTCAAGGGTTGCAAGAAATAACTATAGATATAAATACCCCAAATGAAGTCCCTGAAATCAAAAATCAAATAATGTTGAATGATTATCCCAATTACGAAGCATTCTTTAAAACGATGCAAATAAAGTGGGACTTATTTTATAAGAAAAGTGATAGTTTGCAAACAGCCCATCAATATAATGTACCCCAGGAGATCAAAATAAATTTAGATAACGAATATAATTCTCTATGTGACAGAGATAACCAATCTTTATTGAGATACAGTGAAGAGAACTCCGATTCATATTTTGCATTTTGGCGGCTTGTTAACTTAATGGGCTGGGGATATGAACCTATATACGATTCCATTTATATTAACTTTTCAGACCAACTAAAAAGTGGATACGCAGGGAAGGTCCTAAAGATGAAATTATTAGATGGAAAAGGACTTTCTGTAGGAAACTATTTCCCAGTAATTTCATGTACTGACATAAATGGTAACCCATTTTTGCTGGATGTATTTAAAGACAACACATTGACATTGGTCGATTTTTGGTATAGCAGATGTGGTCCTTGTCGTGCGCAATTCAATGCGCTTAGAGGCCTATATAATCAATTCAACAACAAAAGCTTTGAAATAGTTGGAATTTCAACAGATAAAGAGACGGATAAAAAGAACTGGGAAAATGTCATAAACAACGAAAAACTTATTTGGAAGCATTATTGGGACGTGAACGGAAAAGAAACAAAGAAACTAGCCATTATTAATTTTCCAACAAATTTTCTAATTGAAAAATCTGGTAAAATAGTTGCTAAGAATATTTCCATGGCAGAATTAGAGCAGATTTTAAAGAAAAATTAACTAATTCCGGACATATCATGTATCATACAATTATTTAGGGATTTAAAGGAATTAGATGCCATTTTTCTTTAAGCTATCATTATATTTCTATAACCGATCATCGACCGTCCCTTTCAGCATTGATTATCTTATAGGAGAAGAAAATTATTTACAAAAAGGATACGGAAAAGAGATTGTAAAACTATTAGTCGGCAAAATCCACGAATTGTCGGACGAAATTGATATTGTTGTTCAGCCAGAGAATGAGAATACAGCTTCTTGCAAAGCACTTTTGGCAAATGACTTTGTTTATGACGAAACAAAAAAGTACTATATTTTGAAGCGAAAATAAAACGCCACATAACAAGCTGCTTGACGTCAGTCAGACTGAAAAATGCAAATTTAAAGTGTCGTCTCCCCGTGCGTACGTCTTGGCTGAAAGTGTTTCGCCCGTTAATTCTCCAAATGTCAAGCCACCCACCGTTGAAAAAAAAGACGTACCACAGGACAGTGCTTTTACTGAATAATTCCGATCGAGGCAAACGCGGATAAAGGAACCGGGCAACAAGCCCCCTTTAGTATGACCGGCAGGAATGACGGCACCCACAAGGCGTGGAAAATTTCCATACGTTGCCCATGCCAATTCCACACTTTTCCACACATCCGAAACAACAGCCACATACACAAAAAAGAACCAAACGATTATAAACAAGAAAGTTAGTACCTGGAGCCATCCAGTATCCCTTTTTTGGCACGCTTTTCACACACCCTTTTGCATGTGCATCATTGATACGTCAAAAGGGACGGTACGAAAGATGCACTAGATTGTTTAACTCTTAAATCTTATCGTGATGAAACGCATGACATTAAACATCGCAGCAGTGGCTTTGGTTGCTTTTGCTGCCGCATCGTTCGATCAGGCACAAGCCACGGCCAAACTTGAAACTTCGACCGGAATCGTTTCGTTGATGGAAGACGAAGTGATCTGGACCCAAATCGAGGTAAAAGATGTGCCCGAGGCTGTCACCAAAGCCGCAGCGTCCAAATATGAAGGATCGTCGGTCGAAAAGGCTTTCAAGGGCAGCGACAATACGTACAAACTGGTGCTGAAAACGGGCGATACCAAGGTTACCGCTATTTTCAACGCCGAGGGCAAGTTCCTTAAAGAAGCGTAAATGTGGCGCGTCCATTGAAGGGCAAACGGGCGGGAACCAAAGCCCCGGAACGACGGTGAGCGCATACGGCGGACAATCATGAATCAGGAGACAGAACACACAAAAAACAAAACGCCCAAATGCACGATCCATTGTATCGGAACGCACTGGAATGCACGCCCCAATGACCATCCTCCCCTAAAACAACGGGGAGAGCAGGAAAACCGCTCTCCCCGTTGTCACGTTATCCCCCCAGCTCCGATAGTCTGTTTGCGGGCCTGGCAAATCGATTAAAGATCTTCGCGCACCGTCATCGTCCGGCAATCCAATATACCCCATTGCAATACACGCCATACGTCGACCGGATATATCCGATACCGGTCAGCGGATTTTGGTCAAGAATAAGCAAATCGGCCCATTTGCCCGGTTCCACGGTGCCTGTCTCATCGGCCACGCCCAATGCCTGTGCCGGCAATATGGTAGCCGACCGCAACGTTTCGTACACCGGGATGCCGTATTCGACAAACAATTCCATTTCCAGCAGTGTGGCATCGCCCACATACGTTCCCGCAATATTGGTATCGGTTCCGATAAGCAAGGGGCATCCGGCATCGGACAACCGTTTGGCCAACCGGCCGGTCAACTGTGCCATCTGTCTGGTGTAGTTGGCTTTATCCGGGTAATCGATCTGGTAATAATAGGGCAACGCCGTTTTCCACATCCATTTTACCTGCCAGGCCAATTCCTTATAACGGGGATCGTTTTTCAACTTTTCCAATCCGTCTTCCGGAGGCATACAGGCCCAAACGGCCAGAGTAGGCACATTGTACACGCCGCTCCCGCGGGTCAGTGCCAGGTAGTTTTCCAAACGGGCGGTATCGATGGTGTAACCGGCCGTTTTGTTGTCGATGTACCCCGTCAGATGTTCAATGGACAGGATCTTATCTTTCAGGATGGTATCAAGCGGTACGGCATGCGGCACGTGGCCGGCCACAGGAATACCCACACGTCTGGCCTCGCAAACAATGGCCTTGTAAACATCAAACGTCAGGTTGTCGTACAATTTGATGGCATCGTACCCACGGGCCTTCTCGCCGACCACCGTTTCCCGGGCTTCTTTTACCGAAGTGATGCGCTGGTTCATTGGGCTGACGGGAGGCTGGCCGTCGAGCGTCATGCCGCACGTAAAGATACGGGGACCTGCGATGCGGCCTTCACGCTGTTGCTGCCTCAGTTCCAATATCGACGGGAACCCCATTGCATTAGCCCACCACGGAAGGTCGGACATATGACGGACCGTAGTGATTCCGTGGCTGAGAAACCGCAGCATATCCCTTTTATCCGACAGGTGCACATGCATATCCGTCAGTCCCGGCATCATGTACCGGCCGTTAATATCAATGACACGGTATCCCCGGGGGATTTCCACCTCGGCACCGGGCCCCATCTGTTCAATGAGCCCGTTATCAATCAACACGGTATGGCCCTCCAGCAAGGTATCGTGTGTCATGGGAATAACCCTTGCGTTGATGAACGCCAATTTATCGATCCTTTCCATGTCGTAACAACGGGGGGCCCGGCAACCGGATCCTATCTCCAGCAAGAGCAGGACGATGGGTATGTAAAAAAGGGTTCTGATCATAGGAATCGTGTTGGGCCAATGGCACATTCTTCAATCAAACCGAACAAACATTTTTTCGAAATTAATGGTCATCGACCCTAGCTGCTGAATCAGGTCCTGCCCCACGTTGCCAAAATAATCGCTCTCTCCGGGACCAAACGGTTCGGCAAAAGCGCTCACCTCTTTTAACAGAAAGTGCCTTCCGGAAACGGTTCCTTCAAAATCAACCGGATGGACGTCCTTTTCCACCGAACCGCCGGCCCCGCCAAACTTCTGCTTTTTAACGGGATAGGGAGTATCACCGTCTTTCACGTACTTATGGTAATAAAGCGGATAAAGGATGGAAGTTTTGGCCCCGGTGTCGAACGTGTAGCTATCACCGTTGATACGGATGACAGGCGTCAGAAAGTCAAGGGCCAGATTGGGCTCCATGCTTGCCGACGAACGTGCGGGGATCGTCAAGTGATCTTTGCCGACAATGATCTCTTTGAGTCCCTCGATAACGGGAAAACCGATGATGCCATGTATCTGGTAATCGATTTGCGGGAAAGCAAGCGCGGTATCGGGGAACACCAAAAAGTATGCATGACGAATATCCACACATCCCAAACGAAAGTGGCCACACACGGCAATCCGCGATTTTACTTTTATCCCGGTAATGGCGTTGACGTAAATTGACGAATCCATGTACTCCATACCGAAACGATCGGCCATGGTTTCGTTCACCACCGACATGTTGGCCCCTGTATCAAACACAAACAGGCAGGAATCGGTCCCCTGATGCGCCCACAGGTTCAGCAGCCCAACTTTGTCCTTCACCAATGGCAAACGAACATCGGCGTGAGGGGCAATCTTTTGCCTGGGCGTGCCCGACAACGATTGCCAGATAATACGGGTCGTTTGATGGTCGTCCAGTTCGGAAGGTGTCAAATATGGGGCATAGCGACTCACCAGCGTTTGGCTGGCCTTGGCAGCTTTGCCGTAGCGCCCCGTACGCGACAAGTTGACCACCTCCAGTTCCAACAACTTGCAGGTTATCGAATCGCCCAACCGGGAACCATATTGCCGTAACAATCGGGCAATTTGCCGATGTGACCCATCAAGCCGGTTGAACTGGTTGTCGATGCGGGCACCGGCCAATAACCGCTCCAGTTTGCCAAGTAACCCCTTGTTTGCCGAATAATAATCCCGTGCCGCAAAAAAGTCGTGACGGGTTAACAAACTGTCGATGGTCGCGTAAGCAGATGATGGCTTTGAGCCATACAACAATGAATATCTCGCGACGAAGACACCGGAAAACAGACACAATACCGTGATTAGTGACCGGGTGAAGAAAAGATGGTTTTGTTGATTGACGCCCATTTTGTAATTTTTTGACTAAAATACATTACCCCCAAATCCTTGCCGATATGCTCCTATGCCATGGAACCTGCCCAATTCAGACAACTGCCAACCTCACTGTTTGCACAAACAAAGAAGCCTCTCTGGCATTCGTGGCCAACACACCTAGCGGAATGCGAATATATCCTTATTGGTTGGCAATTGTGCACGCATGTCTCCGTCTTCAATAAGCTTTACAACAGCCTTTTCCGACAGTTGAAGGGAGTCCGTCCCCACAATGGCAAGACACCCAAACACATGCCCCGCCGTTACGCTTGATAGCCAAGAAACAAAGAATCTGCCATCGCTTTGGTTTCCGCATGACATTATCCTTCCACCCCTTCAGGTTGCTTCTCCGGCCGGGCCTTCGTGCTTCAAAAGCTTCCTGACGATAAAGCTGGCCATAAACGTCTCCAAAAAACTTAATGGCACGGCAATGGGGAGTATTGTTAACGGCAAAACATTTAAATCCCACAATGCCAACCACACCATGACGAACCCTATCAACCAGGCAATAAGAGTGGTTTGTAGCAACGTATATTTCTTTGCGGCAACGACAATGGCTACGGAAAAACACAACGACCAAATACCCCAAACCGCTCCGTTAATCGACTGTGCCGGGAACAAGAGCCCCAGCTTTCCATAATGGATTTCAACAAAACTTCGTTTCTTAAAAACTCTGAGGCACTTACCCATATAGTTGACAGAACAAGAGATAAAATCGTCCTCTTCATACTCTGCGCATTTTAATCAATTACAATCCAACTCTTTGGGATAGACTCTGCGAACACCATCTATACACCGCATTTAGTGCAACAGGCGAACCAACAAAAGGCCTTGGCCTCTTTTTGTTGGTTCGTTGCCTTTAAATTGTTCAAACTACTTGGCCAATGCTTTGTAACTATACACTTGCTTGCCTGCGGCTATTGTCACCATGTAAATGCCTTTGCCGGGAACTTCTACATCAACGGGGTGGCCGGTAAGCTCAATTTCTTTAATAAGTTTGCCGTTGACATTGAACACGGCCAAGTTACCGGTAACATCTGTGCTTACGGAAAGATGATTGTTGGAAGATGTGATGGTGGTTGCGGGTGCTTTGTTCTCCCCAACACCGGTAGCGGTTGACCCAACAAACGCGTAACCAGTTAAAAACCAAAGTCGTGGAAAATCAGCATTACCAATTTCGCACCGAATACTGTCAGTATAAGCTTTTTTAAAGGTGGCAATACCATTGCTAACGGTCACGTAATCAGCGCCTATCTCATTCCAATCCTTGTCATACCATACGTAGGTCGATGCCTTTCCTTGTCCGTCTTTATAGCTACTCAAATCAACACTCTGTCCGGGCATATAGCTTTTGCCGATGATTATGGGGTTTTGCGAACTATAGTCGTATGAGGTAAACTGTGCCTTGGGCAAAGGCAATGTTTTAAACGTAAAATTATTACCTCCAAGCCTCAATGTCGATAAACTTGTATTTTTGTCAACATTCAGCGCTGCAAGTTGGTTATTCGCAACATGTAAAGCCTTCAGTAGCGTATTCTTCGAAATATCCAATGAGGTCAGCTGGTTGTCGTTTGCGCTAAAATACTCTAGTGCCGTCAATGCACTTATATTAATGCTCTTCAACTTATTGTCGCTCAAATAAACTCCCCACAAATTTGTATTGCTTGCCAATGAAACCGACGATAGCTGGTTGTACATGACTGACAAGCTATATAGTTTGGGACAACCCGCAGGATTGATTGTGGTTAATTGGTTGTAATCCAGATCGAGCCATTCTAGCGATCCCAAATTGGTAAGTGTCACCGAAGTCAGCTCATTGTGCGCACAAAACAGCGAATGCATATTCACAGCCCCGTTTACTGTTAACGTCTTTAACTTGTTATAATTAAGGGTAAGCATGTTAAAATTGGTATTTTTCGATAAATCAATACTGGTTAAGTCGTTATTCGACAAATCGATCCAGTAGATATTTGGTTCGTTGGACGCATCGAATGCCGTAAGGTGCATGTCTTTACACTCAATACCCGTTATCGCGTTTGTGGCAAGGGTGTTGTATATCTTAACAGTACTCCCCTTTAGGGTTTCGGTAAACGTAGTAGTGTTCGATACAGCTTTGTAAACTTTGTTGCCGTCGCCAAAATCGATAAAAATATCGTTTCCGGTTGTCATTACCATCGAAAAAGTAAATTTCGACCCTGCCGGCAACGATGTGGTCATGGTTATATCTGGCTGGGTTTGTGCTTGAGTTAATGCAGATGTCAGCAAGCAAATGGCTGCTATAAATAACCCTAACTGTGTTCTCATCTGTTTATTATTTTATTTCATTGATTAATTGAAACATCCACACGTTTTGTCTTACGCCTATGTATCGTCGATTGACGGCATGGATAATTCTTTACTTTTAAATCGCGTTTTGTGATAGATTTTCAAAAGACTGGATTTGGTTATCGCCAGCAATTAACATTAATACTTTACACAACAAGAACATACACCCCAAACATTGGATCAGCACTTCAACCTTGTATGACTTATCGTAATTATCCCCACTAACGTCTTATCACCTTAAACGCCTGTTCCCCTACCTTAACAATATAAATACCATCCGGAACCTCAACTTCAACTCTTTCCGATGATGTAACAGTATGATATTTTAAAACCCCTGTTAAGCTATAGACTGAGATATGTTGACTGGCCTCTAATCCAGAAATAACAATACCCGAAGCATCGGTATAAACCTTGACCTCTTCGTGTTGATGTTGGTCTACCGGAGTGGTCTGGCTGGCAATCCAGGGCTGAGTCACAGTTCCTGAAAATTGACCGCTCGTATTCATAAAGGTAAATTGCGCTTCCCCAGACTGACCTGAAAGGTACATCCAGGTGACCTTTTTGTCGTCGTAATATCCTACCTCAATCGTATTAATATCGGTTACTTCCGAATTATTAAAATAAATAGGACAACTAACCGATAAAGTTCCATTTATAGCAGTAGCCTGTGGAAGGGTTATGTTTTGATTACTTGCTAACAAATATTTGAGGTTAGTACACTTTCTCACATCTAAACTCATTAACTTGTTACTACCACAATATAAAGAGGTTAATCCGGAGCACATACTGACATCGATTGATGACAATTGATTATCGTAACATGCCAAATAAGTCAATTTACTTGTTGTAGGTAGCTTGATGCTTGTCAATTGATTCCCATAAAGGCTAATCTCCTCCAACGTGGTAAGCGTGCTTAAATCTATAGATGCAAGCTTGTTTTTATGGCAACTAAAAGATTTTAGAACTGGACATCCCTTAATAGTTAGTGATGTTAAATTGCAACTACTGATATTGATCTTCTCCAAAGCCGACATATTGCTAAATGCATAACTTGTAAACAAGTTTTCACCGCAGTCCAATACCTTTAGCTTTGTCAAATTGCTAATATTAAGTGTCGATAACTTATTTTGATATAAATACAAGTATTCTATAACTGGGGTTTTACTTAAATCGATGGTTGTCAATAAATTTCCCTCACAGTTAACCAATATGATCTTTGTTGAATTGCCAATATTTAATGACTGTAATTGATTACCATCGCAACTGAGCGAGGTCAGATCTCCACATTTAGTCACATCCAACGATGTTAATGCATTGTCTGAACAGGTTATTTCGGTAAGTTTCACATCGCCGGTAGTAACTATGCTTACCGTGCCGCTTTGTACGGCAACCGTTGCCTCTACGTTTAATGAAAGTGCCGTACCATTTGCCTTTACCGTGCCTGTTCCTAACCAATAAAGTTTTAACTTGGCCGTAGCGTTGGCCGTCTTCATAGTTACCATGGTGGTTTGGGCGGTTGCCGCTGTGGCCGATAGAAGCCCCAGGGCCGTAATTAAAACAAGTAAAAACTTTTTCATATTAAATTAGTTTGTTATAAAATGGCAAAAGACTGGATTTGGAAGTTTGACTAAAACAAGGGGATGATTAAGGCTGTCAAAAAAAGTGATTTTATGCCCCGCAACCAACTATGTTCTCCAGATGGAAAACCAAAACAGACAGCATCCCCATAAAGATTGCGCCGGGAATAAAGCAGTTTAACGATAGCCCATTTGTTTAGGCAGTTGGCTTAACAGTTTTAAATCTTGCTCGATTCATCGGCCGACAAAACCCTGCCGGTTTTTATCTCCCTAAAAATGATGTTGTTGTCGGCACACTCCACAAACTCGTACCCTTTAGCCTTTTCCATCTCTTTCACTTTCTCCTCGGCGTCTTTGAATTTGGGAGCCAAGGCCACATAACGGGGATCTTGCTGGGCCGCGCCCAACTCGCAAACCAAACCTGCGCTGTGATAACCTAATTTGCCACCAGAGTAGTAATGTCGGCTCGCTTCCATCGTTTTACGGATAAACCACAACTGCCCATCGCCGTTCAAGTAACCGATACCTTTGCTCTGATAATCGGCGTAATAGGACTCTGTAATGCTTTTAAGGTTCCGTTCCACATTTTGGATTGCCGCATCGGGTTGCACTTTACTGCCGTCGAACGACGTGCCGCCGCCGCTCCCCGAAGCTTTGTCCTTCATCTTGTTCAGAGCCCCCCCAAGTTGGGCATTGGCACCAAATGCCACCATTAGCGTCATTACAATAAATGCAAAAAAGTACTTTTTCATAACTGTTTCTGTTTAATCTTCTGCTCGGAGTTGGCATATCGCATCCGAACATTGCTCCTAACCACAATGCATATGCGCATTGGCCTGTAATCTGTTTAATCGCGTTTCGCGTGTTCGACCCTTACGGCACGACAAAACTAAAGTGTGTTTTACAAAAAACTCTCAAAATACACCTATACAAAACCTATACAGACACACCACAAAAGCAATACACAATCAGGCAAATCCATTATTATTCACACATTATCAAAACATTAACGATTATTACTTCATTAAAGCAACCTTTCACGCCCTATTATCGTCCGGGCGCTGCACCCCATGGTTTCTCAAGTATGTTAATTATTGTTTACAATCACAGAGCAATGTTTTTTTATACTTGGGAAAAGATATATTTGCCGTTCACCAACCTCTATTTGATTAAAAATTACGAAGAATGACCAGATTGAAATCTTACTTAAAACCAACCTTGACCACGCTTTTCTTGATTTGTTTGCTATTTGGCGCCTTGGCCAACGCCCGCGATCAAAAACTTCTGAAAATAAAGGAAGCGCTCTCTTCGCCCATCGACACCGTAGTACTCAACGCGGCCACCGACCTGGCTTGGGAATACGCAAACAACCACACCGACACGGCCATGTTTTATGCCCAAAAGGCGCTGAAGTTGGCTGAAAAAACAAACTGGGCCAACGGCTTTATTAAAGCATACGGGGCCATGGAGGTAATTTATGCCATGCAAGGCCAGTTTAAAGAGTCGGTTGAATGCGGGATAAAGGGCTACGAAATACTGCTAAAAATTAACCGGACCGACAAGCTAGCGCCCGCATTGAGCAACATTGGCCTAGGCTACATGCAGATGCACGATTTCGACAAAGCGTTGTTCTATTTCCAAAAAGCCATCGACGAGGCCCGAAAGCTAAACAACACCAATGTCCAAATATCTGCATACACCTCGGCATACGAGTCGCTGGTTCGCCTTGGAAAATACCCTTTGGCCGAACAATACGCGCAACAAGCCAAAGCACTTTGCGTGCAACAGGCCGACACGTCACGTTGGGCCCGCTTACTTTCGGTACAGGGCGAAATGGAGGCTTTGCGCAACAACCTTGTCGAAAGCAACGACTACCTCCTGGAGTCGCTTAAACTTCGAAAACCACAAGACCAATACGGACGAAGCAAATGCTTGGTGCTTATTACCAACAACTACATCAAACTAAAACACCCCGACCTGGCCCACATATATTTGGTGCAAGCCGACTCGTTGGTGTCGAGGAACAAAAACTTTAGCCAAAAGGTTAACGTGGCCAACCTGTGGACCGCTTATTACGAACTTAAGGGCGATTACCGCAACGCGCTGCGCCAGCACCAAACCTTCAAAAATCTCTCCGACAGCCTCCATGCCACCGACAAAGAGAAATACGTGTCGTCCCTGCAAACCAAGTTCGACTCGCAACAGAAGGAACTGGAATTGCAGAAAATAAAAGCAGAAGTTACCGACGAAAAAATCAAACGCCGCACCTTTCTGGTGGTAAGCCTGGTGTTGGGCACGGCGGTCATCGTGTCGGTGGTGCAGGTGCGCCGTCGCAACCGCAGACTCGAACGCGAGAACCTCATCGCCAGGGAAAAAGTTGAGATCGAACAGGAAAAGCTGAAGAACATGGAAGAAAGAAACTTGTTACAGCAACAACGCGAAGAACTGGTGCGGCAACAGGCCGAACTCGAAAAACAGAAGCTCGAGGAGGAACTGGCCATGCTCGAATCGCAACAAAGCCACCTCTCCTCCACCATCGATGAGAACCACCGCTCCCTCCTGGCCACTTCCATGCAGCGCGAACAACACATGGAATTCCTCAGCCAAATGCAGGCGCAATTGAACGAATTGAAAAACCTTCCCGGCAAAAAGGAGTGGGAACCTGCCGTCAACCAACTCATCTCGGCCGTCAAAAGCCGTATCAGCCAGGAGGACGACTGGGACAAAATAAAACTCTACTTCGAAAAGGTACACCCACAATTCTTCGAAACGCTCAAAGCCAGGCATCCCGACCTATCGGTCAACGAACTAAAGATGTGCGCGTACACCAAAATAAACATGAACGGCAAAGAGATCAGCCGTTTGCTCAACATCAACCCGAACAGCGTACAGGTAGCCCGCTACCGGCTTAAACGTAAAATGAACCTATCCGAATCGGTTAATTTCAGCGACTATGTGATACAAAATTTCTAAGCTGGAAGCTGAAGAAAGAATATTTTCAGACAGAGAGCAGGCGGACCAGGTGAAACAGACGATCCCAATGTCTTTCACTCCCCCATTATCCGTCTAAAAGGGATGTGCCTTTCTTGTCCTCTAAAACATCAATATGCCAAAAATAACACACACCACACGCATTGTCGGACTAGACGCCAAAGGAAAATTGATCGGCGACTATGGCGAGCCGCTAACACCTCCGGGCCATTGGGCTTTCCTGCCCGCCGGCGATGCCGCCGTCACCCGCAAGGTGACCGCACAAAGCGACCATTGGCGGGTACAGGTCAAAAAAGGCCGTCGCACCATCTCCAAAGGCGTTTGGGCGTCGGCCGCCGTTATCTCCGAGACACAACGGGCCGTCGGGGCCATGAGGGAAACCAGCACCTATCAAAAGCGCAGCGAATACGACAAACAACGGCGTGAGCACAAACAGAACCTGTACAAAGCCGAATTCCTCGATGCGGTCAAAGCGTTCCTCCGTTTTCACCCTGTGCACAAATCCACCGAAGAAGCCATTGCCCTGGCAGTTACCCGGCACGCCACCCCGGTGGGCAGCGGAACCGTGGCCCGTACATCAATGATCCCCATCGGCGAAAGGGCTTCCAAAGCCGTCATCGCATGGATGCGGCACCATACCACAGCCTACGACTCGCTGAACATTGCGCGGATCAAAGGCGAACGGCGGGCCGTACGCCGGCAACTGGCGCAGCAGTCGGCAATATTGCTCGGCAAATATCGCCATGGCGGAGCTATCCCGGAGGATTGCCCGCTGAAACTGGCCATCAAAAAACTGGAGTAACCACCACCCCCTAAAACACAAAAAGCCAATAACCAACAGATATTACCTGCCCGCCACTTATCGTTTCAGGAAGAGAAATAGCCCGCCCCCAAAAAAACTTTGGCACGATGTACCGCGCTATTTGTGTTTTTACCGGAAATGGCCTGCGGCCTCTATCCGTTGTTTATTATACTCATATTATAGACCGACCAATATTCATTTCCCATTTTTGTCGTATCCTTTAGCAATCCCTCTATCTCAAATCCACAATCCCTGTAACATTTAATCGCCTGGTGGTTAAAATCAAAAACTCCCAGATCCAATCTATGCAATTGCAGATCCGAGAATCCAACCCGAACAAGTTCCTTTATGATCATTCTGCCAAATCCTTTGTTTCTGTGGTGTTTATCACCAACCAACACGCGGCAAATCCTCGCGCTTTTATTTTTGTGATCAATATTGTTTAACTCTGCATGCCCTACAACCTCTCCCAAGCCGGTATGGATCGCTTTATAAACAAGCCTATTGCCGGCATTTATGTATTTCTCCAGTTGTTCGTCCGTGATGGGATAGCTGAAGATCGGCCCGCTAAACCGAACCATCGAGTCCTCTGAATCAACCCAATTTATCAACCTTGCAAAATCCGATCTCTCAAATCGTTCAAGTCTAATCATCTCACCGTCCTTTTTTCCATTGCAAAATGGAGTTTGACTTCCTTGTTATTCAACGTTATGCAAACTTAACACTTTTCTATTTTTTACACCTCCCCCTTTCTGCGTCCAACATCCAGTACGTTTGGCCCGCAAAACCATTGAAGGATAAACGCCGTGAAAGGGCCGGAAGAAGTCGCTTTACCTTGCCGCGATCGCACCACCTTACGCAACATCCTAATTACCGATAAATATGCAAATTCGAATAAAGTCCGATAATCACAACGAACACGGAGCGAACCTGTAAAAACACCAACAAAAGTGCAAAAAAGACAGATAACCCGCCGCCAACGAAATCCCGACACGTCTCCTTCACTTGCAAAGCATTGGATCTAAACCAAAAAGGACACCACATGGGTTCCAACCCTTGTGATGTCCTCTTACTTAAGAATGCACGATCGCTATTGTCTAATCTTTCATAATCGAGATCGCAAAGCCGCCACCTGCGGCCATTTTTACCTCCAGCTTATCGCCCTTCCTGACCGTACGGGCAGATATATCATATTTGGCAGGATTCAAATCCCAATCGGCATCGGGCGCATCGGTATAAACCACAGCCTTGTAGGCAGCCCCTTCATCCAGAAACGACAGGTCCACCGTATAGGCACGGGGCTCCCCGTTGGTAATACCCCCCACGAACCAGTTGTCGGAATGCTTATCCCTGCGTGCCGTCACCACATATTGGGCAATCTCGGCATCCAGCACCTTGGTATCGGCCCAGTCCACCGGCACGTCGCGAATAAACTGGAAAGCAGCATGCCCCTGATAGTTTTCGGGCAGATCGGCAGCCATTTGCAACGGGCTGTAGAACACCACGTACAGGGCCAGCTGATGGGCCAGCGTGGTTTTCACCCGGTGCTTGAACGGATAGGCCCGGCGTTCGGCATCGGTAGTAAGTTTGGTATAACCGCGGTTCACCGAATTCAGCAACTGCAGGTCGAATATCCCCGGTGTATAATCCATGGGCCCTGCCAGGTTACGGGTAAACGGCAAAATGGTGTGGTGCGTCAGGTTGTTGCCATCGCTCCACGCATTGAACTCCTGTCCGCGCATCCCTTCGCCCGACATCAGGTTGGGGTACGTACGGCAAATGCCGCTCGGCTTAATGGGCTCGTGGATGCAGAGCGAAATATGGTGTTGCGCCCCTAATGTCACCGTCTGGTTATAATGGTCCACCATCCACTGGTCGTAATGGAAATGCCCCGGTACCTTGCCCACATAACCGGTTTTCACGGCATGAACACCGTTGGACTGATAATATTGATAAGCCGTATCGAGCTGCGAAATATAATTTTGCACATTGCCGCCCGTCTCGTGGTGGCCGATCAGCTCCACGCCCTTGCTTTTGGCATAAGCCGATAGTTCCTGCAAATCAAAATCAGGGTAAGGCGAGGTATAATCAAACCCGTTCCAGCCGTTCCAGCCTTTGTTCCAGCCTTCCACCAGCACGCCCTGCAACCCGTTCCCGGCCGCAAAATCGATGTAACGCTTCACATTGGCGGTATTGGCCCCATGATTGTAACTGTTCTCCAGCTCCCAGGTCGATTTCTTCAGGTGCATCTCCCACCATATGCCCACATATTTCATGGGTTTGATGAACGACACATCAGTAAGCGCGCATGGCTCGTTAAGGTTCAGTATCAGGCTCGACTCCACCAGGTCACCGGCACGTTGCCCAATGGTCACGGTGCGCCAGGGCGTGCGGAAAGGCAGTTCCACCACAGCCTTTTTCCCAACCTCCCCGGCGGGGCTGAGACGGATCTCAAAGGTCGATGGGTTAAGGCACAACGACGAGCCCGGATAATTCCATATGGCAGCTTCGTGGATGCTCAGGTAAGTCCCGTGGGGCGTTTTCATGGTCACCGGGGTATTAAAGCCCGTCTCGCAAGGGAAATATTGCGCATGCGCATTGAGTGCCGACCGGTCGCGCTTCTCTTTCGAGACTTCACTCAACCTGCATACCTGGTAGATATACTCATCGTTTTCCCAACAGGGAGCCACCCAGTAGGCCATATTATCGGAAACCATATTGAACTGGGTCACCTCATCGGCAATCACCGCCTGGCCCGATCCGGCTATCTCGTAACGAAAGCCCAAGCCGTCGTCAAACACCCTGAATACCACCGAAAGCGCGGGGGCATTGCCTTTGCGCAACGTCCACACCATTTCGTGGTAACTGTTTTCGATTTGGGCAAATTGCCCCCATACAGGCTCCCATGTATCCGAGTGGGCACTCTCAGCTTTAGCGATCTCTTTCATCCCCTGGCTATAATCCACCGAGTCGACGATTATCCCCAACCTGGCGTTCCGGATAAGCCATTCGTCGCCATACGCAACATGGTACACAGGTTCTCCCCGATCGTTCAGTTCCACGTTTACCTTTATCAACCCGTTGGGAGAAACCACTTCGCCTCCCTTTTGACGCGCCGTACGGCACGATATCCCCCCTATGGCAACCAACAGGGATAGAATCAAGATTTTCATATGTTTATAATTTGTAATCTATTCGCGTACGGGATCTACCCATATCGATGCCCCATTGGGCTTGAGATTTATTCTTAGTTGTTGCAGATTTCGCACAGAGACCGCAAAGGAAAACGCAGAAGTCACGGTTCCTTTTGCTTCCAGTCTTTCCAAAGAAGCCGTTAACCTTTAAGAAACCACTAAAAAACCTCTGCCTTTCTTACTTTCGCACTCTCGTACTCTCGTACTCTCGTACTCTCGTACTCTCGTACTTTTGTACTCTTGTACTTTTGTACTCTTGTACTCTTGTACTTTGTCTCAGACACTCAGGCACCCTCTTGAAAATGACCTCCCCTAACCCCTCCGAAGGAGGGGAACCAGAAACCACACTGCACGTAACAGCACCCCTCCTTCGGAGGGGGACGGGGGAGGTCTGCTGTTTAAAACCTCCTGTAGCCAGAAGAAGCCGCTTCTTCCGATCTTTTGCACTCTGGCACTTCTCCTTGGCACTCAGGAACTCTGGCACTCAGGAACTCAAGCACTTTCCTCCCCCCCCTACTTCGTCCCCAAAATAAGATACTGAAAGGCATTCAACTCCACCTCGGTCCCCAACCGCACATCCGCCCCCGTCATCGCATCCACCCACGTAGTACCGGCCAGTTCGGCAGGCAGAACATATGTTTGCGATGTGTTGCGCACATTGACCAACACCAACACCTGCTCCCCATCCAAAACACGTTTAAACACCAGCACGTGGTTGCTGCCCCCATAAGCCTCCACGGTCCCTTCCCTGACGGCATTGCTTCCGTGCCGGAAGGCATGGAGTTTTTGGTATTGGACCGGCATGTCGGGATTGATGCCCCAATTGATTTTGTTGACCGATCCGCTGAAAAACGACAACTTGTCGGGACACCCGACCTCCTGCCCGTTGTAAACCAGCGGCGAACCGCCCATGAACACCGTGATGGCATAAGCAGCCAACGAACCATCCTTACCCTGGAAAATATTGAGCGGCGTATCGTCCCATGCATTGTCGTCATGGTTCGAGATCCAACGCAACACACGCTTGTCCGTGGGTACGTTTAAATTATCGGAAGTGTTGGCCGCCACAAGGTCGGATACAGGCAGGTTGTCGTTGAACACCCCTTTGAGCCTGCCATAAAAATCCCACCCGAACACAAGATCGAAACCTGCGGAAAACATTGACTTATCACTGCTTTCGGCAAACATCAACAACTTGCGGTCGGGAATTTTGCGCAACGTATCAATGGCCTGTTTCCAAAAGTCGGCAGGCACACCATCGGCATGGTCGCACCGGTAACCATCCACATTGGCCGTAAGCACCCAATATTTCATGGCCCGGATCATCTCGTGCCGCATCGACATGTGGTTGTAATTCAATTCGGCCACGTCGGTCCAACCACTGGGACTGACAATGTTGCCGCTGTTGTCCCTCACGTACCATTCAGGGGTTTGTATCCACGGATGGTCCCACGCGGTATGGTTGGCCACCCAGTCGAGAATGACCGCCATGCCCAAATCGTGCGCCTCTTTTACCAGTAACCGCAGTTCGTCGAGGTTCCCAAACTTACTGTTGATCCCTTTGTAATCTTTAATGGCATAGGGCGATCCGACACTTTTCAGCACGCCGGGCGTATTTACGGGCATAAGCCATATCACGTTAACGCCCAACTCCTTGATAGCCGCCAGGCGGTTACGCACCCCGTTGAAATCTCCACCTGCACCAAAAGCTTGAATGTTCACCTCGTACATCACCACATCCCTGGCACCCGGTACCCCGGTAAACGGCTCATCGTACTGAACCGGGTCCGTCGACGTGCCGGGATGCGTCGTTTCAAATCCCGAATCGTCCTTTTTGCACGCATTCAAGCTTAACGCCAGCAACATGCACATAACCAACGACAATACTTTGGTCCACAATGACACGTTAATGCCATTTCTTTTTTGCAATTCGCTCCTCATTTCTGTTGGTTATCAGTTATCTATTGTAAATACCAAGCCACAAGGCAAAAATATCCGCGCAGAAAAAGCATGGGACGAGGGTGTACAAAAGACAGGAAACATCAAGATATCCCTTTGTATTTTAGATGGAAATCCACTCTCTGTACCCCCTCGCCCCTCACCCTCAATTCTTTTTCAACGAATACTTATAGTTCTCAGGATCCCTCAAATCCAGGGTAAGCGTGTAATTGCCGGATTCGGGAACCGTCAGGTTGCCGAGCCCCGGCGTGTAGCCCAGCACGGGATGATCGGCATACGTCAGTTTCCCGTCACCGTCAATACCAAAATCGATCTCCCACGCATTGTTCGCCCTGAACTTGAACGAACCGCCCGTAGACATCTCGGCCGTCACGGTCCAAAGCTGGGTTACAGGATCAAAAGCCATCGGCGTATCGGTACCCCAGCCGCCCGGCGTGGCATCGCCAATGATCGACCATGCGGTTTTGGTCACCGAGTAGGTCATGTCGGCCAGGTTGGCAGCCAGATTATAATAGCCTTCCGACGCCACGGTGAAATTGCCGCCCGAATAATTGGCCTCGATAAGCACGCCGTCTCCCCCATCGCCGTACGCCATCGGCTCCCACGCAGCCTGTGCGGTGAGCTTAAACTGCATGGTACCCCCGGCCGGGATAAAAATATAACCTTCATAAATCTGGTTGTCACCCATCGACACGATACGTGGCGCCGTAGAGGGGTCCCATCCCTGGTAATCGCCCGGGACCCAAAGCGCCGGGTAACCAGAAAAGACCTTGTATGGGGTAACTTTCACCACCACGGTCCCGGAATAAGCGGCCCTGTCGACGTACGATCTCACACGGATCACCAGCCCGCTTTCCAGGTTGGGCTCCATCCCAAGCTGCTTGGCAATATCGTTCAGCTGGCCCCCGGTCAAAGAAGCCGTCACCACGTCATCGCCCACCTCCACCGTCTGGGCCGACGCCCAGGTGGCAGAATCGGCCACCGTGGTCATTTGCAGCGAATAAGTCACCGGAGCATCCATATAATAGTCAACTGATTGCCAGCTCAAGGCCAGTGCCTGTGCAGCAGAATTTTCCTCGGTCAATACAACCGCATTGGCCGATGCAGTCAAAGTCCCATCAAACGTAACTTTCCGGAGACTGGTCAGCTCGGGGTCCTCGTTGCACCCGGCAAACACCGATGCCAAAAGACCCAGTCCGAGTAATATATGTAACTTTTTCATAGCTATGAGATTAGCGCCAGTTGGCATTTTGGATTAAGTGGGGATTGGCGTTAAGCGCCGACGTGGGGATTGGGAACAGATGGTATTTGCTACTGACCGCGGGCACCAATCCATGTGCCTGGGTAAAGGTGCCAAAACGAATCATGTCCTGGCGGCGGTGCCCTTCCCACGCAAGTTCAAAGCCACGTTCGTTGTAAATGTCCGTCAATGTCGGGTTGGCCGCCAATACTCCCAGTCCGGCACGTTGCCGTATCTGGTCGACCAGATCTTTGGCATCGCCTGCCTGGTTGCCACGGACCAAACATTCGGCCTTCATCAGCAAAATATCGGCATAGCGGTAAATAGGGAAATCGTTCGATGCCCCACCGCTGTTCATGGGCGCCACGGGCCAGAATTTAATGCTGCGGGCCCCGGCGTTGCGGTCGGCGCCCGGGTTGTCAAGGTTGTCGATCTCCAGCGAGTAGTTGATGAACCCCGCGGGCTTAGGCCCGTAAGGATCGGCCCCGTAACGGAACTGACGCTTCCGGATGTCGTTGTCATTAAACCTTTCGACAAAATCCTGAGGCACCACCGTGCCGTTCCAGGCCCCGTAACCCACCAGCAACGAGCCGTCGGTACCCCCCAGGCTGCGGATGGTGAAGATATTGCGCCCTACCACGTCGGCCGTGGTATAAATGGCCAGAATGGTCTCGTCGGCAGGGCACACATCGCCAAACAGTTCGAAATATTTATAGCCCAGCGGATGACTGGCATCGGCTGCACCCGAATGCAGGGCAAAGCCCCCTTCCGACACCTTGTCGCATGCCGCAAGGCACTCGGCCCAGCGGGGCGTGCCGGTATATACCTCCGCATTGAGGTAAACCTTGGCCAAAAGGGCATAACCGGCCCATTTATTGAAACGCCCGTAAAAATTGCCGCCTTTCGTCTCGTCAAGTTTCTCCACGTTGTCGGTCAGTTCGTCCACCACAAACTGGTAAATATCGCCACGTGTGGCCTGCGGGATCTGGTCGACCGACAGGTTGTTCCTGGTGAAAAAAGGCACATCGCCATAATCATCCATCAGCAGATAATAGAAAAAAGCACGCAGCACACGGGCCTCTGCAATTTTCGACGGATCGGCCTTCGCCGATTCCAGCTGCTCAATGGCCAGGTTCGAAAGGAACACCGATTTATAAAGCCAGTTCCATGCATTGGTAAGGATAAAATCGCTCGGCAGCCAATCGCGCAGGTACAGCCGGGCAAAATCCAGCTGCCAGTCGCCAGTGTTGCGGTGCGGCACCACCTGTTCGTCGGTCGACATGCAGTTCAGGTCATACCAGCCGTTATCGGCCCCGGCATACCCCACGCCGTTCCAGTTCCCGGGGATCTGGGCATAAACGCTCGCCAGGGCCGCATCCGACCCTTCGGGCGAAGCATAGAAATCATTGGCCGCGTATTTGTCGTACACATTCTCGTCCACGTCGGTGCAGCCAACTGCAAAGACCAATGCAAATATGGATAGGATTATCTTGTTCATCTTAATCTCATTTAATTGGTTAGAAAGTCACGTTTAACCCCAGCGACACGCTCCGGGTGCGCGGATAGATGCCCGCATCGTAGCCCGAACCGTTTCCGCCCGACACGTTCAGCTCTGGGTCAAGGCCGGTGTATTTGGTAAACAAGGCCAAATTGTTGCCGGTCACCGACACACGCATGGAATTGATGTACTTAAGCTTATCGGTCTTAATGGTATAACCGACGGTCAGGTTCTCGAACCTCAGGTAATCGCCATCTTCCAACCAAAGATCCGACGCATATTTGGAAGTGAACAGACCATATTTGGTAGAACTTTTAAGCATGTTCGACTTGCCCAGATTCTCGAACAAGCTAAAGTCCTTGTTGATCTTGTTGTAGATTTTGTTGCCGCCCGAACCGCGCCAAACCATTGAGAGATCAAAATTCTTGTACTTCACCGTGGGCGAAAACCCATAGGTATAAGTCGGCAATGCCGATCCCTCAAAGAAGCGGTCTTTGCTGCGATCGCCCTGGTCAATGTCACCGCTCCCATCGCGGTCCACCACCAGCTCTTCGTTCGTCGCCGCATCCTTGCCGTTGTTCTTTAAAATGTAGAATGACCCGATGGGCTTTCCTTCAATCAGGTAGGAGTTATAGCCCCAGCTCACGTAATCGGTGCTGACGGGGACACCGTCAATCGTGCCGCCCAGCTTGATCACCTTGTTACGTAACAACGACACGTTGCCGGCCAGGGTCACCGTCCAATCGTTCGTGTGGATCAGCCGGTAATCCAGCGATAGTTCCACCCCTTCGTTCCGGAGCTTGCCCACGTTGGCGGCAATGGAACCGAACGGATAAGGAGGTTGTGGCACGGTATAATTGAACAACAGGTTTTTGGTGGTGGCCGAGAACAGCTCAACGGTCCCGTTCAGTTCGCCGTCCAGCAAACCAAAATCAAGCCCAAGGTTCGTCTGGTAGCGCGTCTCCCATCGGAGGTCCTTGTTCGCATTCTGGGTAACCACAAAATTGGTGATGAGGCCACCGTTGAAATAAGTGGTTCCCGATGCCCCGACCAACTGCAACGATTGCTGGGGATAGAGCCCCTGCTGGTTCCCGGTAACCCCATACCCGGCCCTCAGCTTCAGATTGCTGAACACCGTTTGCCCGCTCATAAAAGGTTCTTCCGTCACACGCCAGGCCACCGATGCCGAAGGAAAATCGCCCCATTTGTGATCGTCGCCGAAAATTGACGACCCGTCGCGCCGCATGCTCAACGTGAGCAAATACCTGTCGGCAAACGAATAGTTGATACGCCCGAGAAACGAAATGAGCTTCCGGTCGTTTTTGTACGACGACATATCGCCGGGCAGCACCTTGCTGATCGACCCCAGCTGAAGCGCATGATAAGCAGTGATGTCGTTGATAAAGCCTTTTGCCTGGGCAAAATGGCCCTGATAAGACTGGCTCTGCCACTCGTACACACCAACGCCCGAAATTTTATGACGGCCGATGGTCTTATCAAACCCCAGACTGATATCCATCAACTTTTCGTCGGTAAGGTTGGTCGTCACATTCGCCACGCCGTCGTTATCGATGGCACTGGGCAACGTCGATTTTTCGGGAGCATAATAACCCGAGTTCACACTCACTTTTCGCCAGCTGCCAAACCATCCGGCCGTAAGTCCCTTCACCAGTTCCAGGTCGGCCCTCAGGCTCCCGAACTGGTTTTGGGTCTCGCTTTCGTTCACCACCGTTTTGGCCACAGCATAAGGGTTGATGTACTGGAACACGTTTTCATCAAAATAATAGCTTCCGTCGTCCGACAACACCGGATCGGTGGGTTTCGACACGTACGCATTGCTGATAAGGTTCGACGTAAAGGCCGCACGCCCTACGCTGCCAGGGCTTCCCTCGTTTTTACGGATGCTGTTGTTCAGGTTTACCGACAACGTCAGCTTGTCGTCCAGCGCCTTCTGCGTGGCCTGCACGCGGGCAATGTAATTCTGGTTGCTGGAGTTAATGACCACCCCGTCCTGCAAAATGGCCGATACAGATGCGCGGTAGTTGAACTTTGAGGTGCCACCGCCAAAAGAGAGCGAATGGTTTTGGGTCATGCCCACGCGTGTCAGCAAACCGTACCAATCGGTATCCGAACCATGGTCCGCCGAATAAGGCACGTTCCACAAACGGGCCTGCTCGCGCCATTCACCGGCATTGAACACCTCCAGTTTGTTGGCCAGAAAGTCTGCCGACATGGTGCCGTTGTATTCCACCGTGGTTTGGCCCTCTTTGCCCTTCTTGGTGGTGACAATGATCACGCCCGGTGCGCCGCGCGAACCGTATATGGCCGTGGCCGAAGCATCTTTCAACACGTCGAACGACTCAATCTCCGACGGTGCGATCTGGTTCAGCAGGTCCATGTTGCCCTGTATCCCGTCGATCACCACCAGCGGATCGCTCCCGCCAATAAGCGAAGTGACACCCCGGATACGTACCGTGGGACTGGTACCAGGCTCGCTGCCTATCTGGGTAATGGACACCCCGGCCGCTTTGCCCGAAATCTGCTGCAACGGATTGGTCAACGCACCCTGGGTCAGGTTATCGCCCGATACCGACGAAACGGCCCCCGTGACGTCCATCTTGCGCGAGGTTCCGTAACCGACCACCACCACGTCCTGCAACAGGGTCAGATCATCTTCCAGAAGCACGGTTTTCCCAACGCTGCCCGCCTGTAACACCAACGTTTTGAAACCAACAAAGCTAATTCTGAGCATTGCGGTTTCCGACGCGACTGACAATCGGAAATCGCCCCCCACATCGGTGATCGCCCCATTGGTCGTTCCCACCTCTACCACGTTGACGCCGGGTATCGGTTCGTTTTGCCGATCCACAATTTTCGCAGCGACCTGATAGCTTCGTTGCGAAAAGGCACTAATTCCGGCAACCATCCAAACGATGCCGAGAAGTAGATTTTTCATTTTCATGTTAAGCCGATTAAAGTGATAATTTTGTAATTAGGCTTTTGCCGGGGGAAACAAATACTCCCCGGAAGCATCACGAAATTACACCCCGCACATGTGCACCGGCTTTCGCAACAATCGAAATGTAATGGAAAACACCCCTAAACAAACAACGTTCAATCTGATTATCAACAAAAAAGACATCGCCGACGATGCCTTAAAAAGTAATGAAAGTACAACCTGCCAAGTCGGGTTGGGCCGTTACAGATCCACTTTTACCGATTCTATTTCCATGATTTTTGTCTCGAACTGGTCATTGGAAACAAGCGAACGGTTCTTCGCCTTGGTCTTGTAATTGTTGACCGTGTGCACCGAATAATTCAAAAATTTGGCGATACGCTCGGTTTCGGTCACGCCCAGACGTATAAGCGCAAAAATCCGCAATTCGGCGTTTAAGATGCTCTCATGCTTTAGCACGATACGATCCTCCTCCTGGAACAACTGGTTGTAACGCGCCACAAAATCGGGAAACAGTTTGATGAAGGTCTGGTCGAACAACACATACATATTCTCGCGTTCCATCTGTAATTCAGGCGAATCCGACAATTGCAGCAAATCGTCCAGCTGGCGGTTTCGGACCTTCTTCACCACCATTTTGTGGAGATGTTCTATCTTTTCGATGTACGTGGAATTGATACTGAAAAAATACCCGATGTACTCGTCCTTGATCCGGTTCGCTTCCACCAGCTTGTTGTTGGTGCGGTGAAGTTCCTCGTTTTGCCGTCCTATTTGCTGCTGGCTCGACAACAGTTCGCCGTTTCTGTTGCTCAACTCGTCGTTCTTCTGCAATATCACCAGCCTTGCCGCAGCCAGCTTCTTCATTTGGTTAAAGATCAGGATCGCTGCAAGCAATACCACAATAAACAACATCGAACTCACGATAAAATAAACCCATAACTGGTTCTTTTGCCGCTTGATGATGTCGAAACGCCCCGAATCGATAATGGGCAATACATTCCCTATTTCGATCTTCCGGTGGCGGGCGTTGTAAAAATTGGCATCGGACAGGGCAATGTTGGCATATTCGTAAGCACGTTCCACATCGCCCATCGAAAAAAGTATTTCGGCCAGCTGGCGAATGGCAGCCGTTTCTTTGATGGACATCTCCAGATCAAGGATGGCCGCATGGGTAAAATGGACAATGGCCTTTGTATCATCGCCCTTTGTGCGGTAAGCAAACCCCAGCAGCGAGGCCACCATGGCCCGTAACCGTGTTTTTTCGGTATTGGAGGACAAATAGGCTTCGGCCAGCGATATCAATTGGTCGTAATCCTCGTTCAACTGGCACATCCGCAATTTTTCCAGGATCACGTTTTGGCCGGGACCCGCCATCGCCAACACCCGTTGGGTGTAGTGGCGCGACTTGCTGCGGTAATCGTCCAAAAAAGGGTCGGCGTGCACAAAAATGGCCATCTCCATGTACATGGTCGAAAACAACGAGTACAACGAAGTACGGGCGGCATCGTCAATGGACACCGTGTCGATGGAGTTAGCCACCTCAAAAGCCTCTTTGTAAAGACCGGCCGATATACAACTGTTGGCCACCGCTATTTTCGATTCTGCAATTTTGGCCCCGTCGCCCATCTGCAATGCACTGGCCAACATGCGTTGCGAATACACGTAGGCCGAATCGTACTTAAACGACTGGTATTCGTTGCATAAAGCCTCACACAAACCATAACGCCCGGGCGCGGCCAACCCTTGCCCCGTCAGTTCCCGCGACAACTGCCGGATACGGTCAAGCTTCTCTTTTTCGAACCTCTCCTTATGCTCAACGGCTTTGTCAAGGCCCTTCAACTCCGCAGTCGCCGACAATTCATTGCCCAGCAGCGTGCACGGGCAAAAGGCCAATATCAATACAGGCAGAAATATTTTCATAAACACCAATGGATGAGTCACTCTCCGAATCTGGTTAAAAACAGCCCATAAAGATACCGATTAATGCAGAAAACAAGCGATGATTTTGAAAGGGCCGGATACAGATCGGGGCAGAAAGGAACCGATTAGGGAACGGCCCCGCGAAATCTGCCGGAGTCCCATGCGGTCGGGCACCCTGATGATATATGCCATTTTGGGTAGCCGTTTTATAAAGCAGGAAGAATTACCATCTTTTCAGGTTCCAACCGATATTCAGTTGCAACATAACAGGAAAAAAGCCGTTGTTTCCTTTCGTGTCAAAATAATAGACCGAACCCACATCAAACAACAGGTGAAAACAGCCGGAGGAACGCTGGATTCCCCAGGTTGGGCCAAATGCAAAATCCATGTTGTCTTTTCGTATTACATTCTCCGATTCAAACTCCTTAAAATTTGTCAGCAACCGCATCCCCCAGTAATTACCGGAGTTACCGGAAATATTTTTCCCTTTGGCAGTTCTCGATTCCAAGTTGTACAGTTTCCTGTAAGACAAATCCAGAAACGGGGAAACAAAATAAGTGACCCCTGAGTTTGTGTAGCTTAAATTGTTATAACTTCCGCTTATCCCTATGCCGGGATTGACAGCGATGATTGACTTACTGCTTACCGGCAGCTCCAGTTCGATCCCTGGACTTAAAGCGTTGACCCGGAAAACCTTTTCTAATCTTCCTGCGTTGTCCTGTCCGTAGCAAACGCCGCCAAGAATCAGGAATATTAATGCTATAAACTTCATCATGTTGGTATGGTAATATTAATTAAAAGTAATTCGAACGCCTCTCCAGATGTCTCCTCTACGGGCAGCACCGTACAAAACAGAATTCTCCAAGAAAGTATATTCTGCAGTCAAATTAGTAAAACAATTATAACCAAATCCACTGCCCGAATTAAAAGATACCCCTATGGATACGTAAAGCATAGCCAGCCATCATGAACAACGGGATATCCTCGACAAGATTTCAAATTACTGAAATCATACAAATATAGAAATTAACAGTAAATAGAAGCTTATTCCGATTACGCAGGACATAACCGACCTGCCCCTTCTTTGCAGAGGGGGCAGAAGAAGTTCATACACGTCGCTTTGTCCGCAACTTCACCATACTGCTTGTGCATTTCCCCACCCCCATCCGATCACTCCCAAAACATGCAAAATGCCATAAAAAGCTACGTCGAACCGACCTCGAACCGATGTCGAACCTACCTCGAAGGCAGAAAATCGCCCCAACAAGTATCAAAAAGTGCAAATCCGCCATCCAATCCCCTTCTATTTCCCCGATTACTCGCCCGGGACCGGCAATTCGCCCCAATAAGCCAGGGTTCCACCTTCTCCCGGAGGCACAACCGGGAAAATCACCATCACGACAACGATCAGGCCAACTGCAAATCACTTCGCATACAATAAATTGCACACTCCAACAGTTTATTTTGCACACCCAAACACTTTTCCGTTTTTTGGGTTTATATGTCGATGCCTTATGAAAACCGCGAACCTAATCATTTTCTTTATTTCCGTGATGCCGTTCACCGCCCGTCCGCAGCCAACACCCTTATATCCCAATGAGTTGAAATTTGCCGGGTTCACATGGGGCATTAAGGCCCATGCAGAAGCAATGGGCCCGGGAAGCAACCTGTTCGGCCTCCACAAAAAAAATGTGTACGTCGACCGGCATGGCAGGCTCAACCTTTCCATCCGGAAAACCAAACACGGATGGTCGTGCGCCGAGCTGGCCTCACACACCATGGTGCACAACGGCAAATACGAGTTTACGATCGAAACCGACATTTCGCGACTGAAACCCAACATGGTGGTCGGGTTGTTTTTGTACAACGACCTCAACCCTCCGGCCTACGACGAGATAGACATCGAATTTTCGCGATGGGGAAGGCCGGAAGGCAAAAACGCCCAGTTCGTCGTTCACCAGAAAGGAAAATTCGAAAAAAACAGATTCTCCATCCCCAAAGGCATTAAAAAATCAACCCATTCCATTGAGATCACAAATGACAGCATCATCTTTACGAGTAAATGGACGGGAGGAAGCGCCGGACACATCACGGCAAAACCCCCTTCGTTTTCACTCACCGGGCTTCGCATCAGGTTAAACCTATGGCTTTGCCAACCGTGCCACCTGCCCGTACGTTACCCCAAAGTAGTAGTATCAGGAGTAACGTACACCCCTGCCCGCCCCCTCTGACGCACAAAACCTCCCTGTCCGATACCGATATACCACAAACCAAACCAGTACCAATGAGACCAACACACCAACGCCCCCTGCGCCTGCTAACCTCCCTTATCGTATTATGGACCACCTGGGCCATGGCGCAAACCGACATAAAAAAAACCTATCCTTTTTCCACGGACACACAATCGCTCACGGCATGGAACGGGCAGCAATACGCCCCCATCACCCTCAAAGGCATCAATATGGGCGTAGCCGTGCCGGGCACCTTCCCCAGCGAGCTCAACGTCACTTACGAGCTATATTACACATGGTTTGGGATGATACGCGAAGCCGGGTTCAATACCATTCGGTTATACACCCTGCATTATCCGCAATTTTACAAAGCCCTGAGGGATTACAACCAGGCAAATCCCCAAACCCCGCTGCTGGTCATCCAGGGGGTATGGCTCGAAGAAGAGCTCGATGGCTATACCCACGACCTGTATGGCCTGACCGACGTGTTCAAAAAAGAGATACAGGACAACGTGGGCTGCGTGCACGGCAACAATACCATAGGGTTCCGCCTGGGTAAGGCCTACGGCATTTATACCGCCGACATCTCACAATGGATGCTGGGTTACATCATTGGCCGCGAAGTACATCCTACGGAAGTCATCGCCACCAACCAGGCGCATCCCGGTCGAACCGGCTATACGGGCCAATATTTATCGATACAAAACGTGGCGGCGGCAGAAGTGTTTGTGACATCGATGATGGACCACCTGCTGCAATACGAAATGACGGCCTACCAAACCCAGCGCCCGCTCAGCTTCTCGAGCTGGCCGACCCTCGACCCGCTTAACCATCCCACCGAAACCCAAACCGATGAAGACATCGCCTCCATCAACATTTCGGGGATCGACTTCAGCAATGCCAAAGCAGGCGTGTTTGCCAGCTACCACGCCTATCCTTATTACCCCGATTTTATCAGCAAAGAACCCGGCTACACCACCTACTCGGACCATTGGGGGCAAAACAGCTATCTGGGTTACCTTACCGCCTTAAAAGCGCATTACCCCACCATGCCGCTGATAATCGGCGAGTTCGGCGTACCCTCGAGCTGGGGCATTGCCCACTATGCGCACAGCGGCATGAACCACGGCGGCTTTGACGAACGCCAACAGGGCGAAAACAACATACGTCTGTTCGACAACATCCTGGAGGCCGGATGCGGCGGGGGCATCATGTTTGCGTGGATTGATGAATGGTTTAAGCGCACCTGGATCACCGATCCTATGGATTTCTTGGCCGATAGGCGCATTTTGTGGCAAAACATCACGGCCGCCGAGCAAAACTTTGGGCTGCTTGGCTTTACGAAATCCGACGGCAGTTATGCCAACTGGGGTGAAACATGTGACAACTGTGCCATCACCCAATTGCAGGCCAAGGCCGATTTTGCGTTCTTCTCGATGAAAGTGGCCACCGCGCAACCCTTTGACATCGACGATACGCTCTGGGTAGCCATCGACACTTACGATGCGTCGCTGGGCGAATCGTTGCTGCCCAACGGGAAAACAGTATCCAACAGGGCCGAATTTGCACTGATGGCCACCGCCGATAAAGCAGAGCTTTATGTGACACAAGCCTATGACCTCTACGGCATCTGGCACAAAGTATCGTCCGCCGAACAACTTTACCACTCGGTGGCCACCAATGGCAAACCATGGAAACTGGTCCGCTGGAAAAACAACCAAACCGATCAGGAGGTGCAGTTCATCGGCAGCCTCAAGGTCAACCGCCTCAACCTCCCGTCATCATCCACCGATGCCGTCACCATCACCGGTTCATCGGTCGAAATAAGGCTTCCATGGACATTGCTAAATTTTGTAGACCCCAGTACCTGCAAGGTGATGCACGACGATCGTTCAACATCCGAAAGAGAATTGGCCGTGTCCGACGGCATTGCCGTATCGGTATTCCTCAAAAACCAGGTTTACACCCCCGCACAACGCTTCTTATGGGAAACATGGAACCATGCGCTCAACACACAATCGTACATAAAGCAATCATACCAAATAGTAAAAAGCCAGCTGCCCAACTACCCAGGTGCTTTGGTGGCCCATGCTGATAGCTTTGAAGTCTTGTCCGGACAAAACCTGGTCGTAGGCACGCAGCAGGGATTGTTTGCCAACGACATGAATTACGACGGTGGCGCATCAACGGTCATCATCACTGAGAATCCCAAACAGGGACTACTGTTCGCCAATGCCGACGGGTCGTTCGCCTACACGCCCGATTATGGCTTTAGCGGGCAGGACAACTTCAGGTACCGGTTCATCAGCGGGGCAAACAGTTCCAACACCACGCCGGTCACACTGAACGTCACCGGCAATCCGGGCGGGGACGGTTTCGTGGACATTTACCCCAACCCATCGTCCGGAATATTCACATTCTCATCGCGCATCATTGTCGATGCCATTGAAGTGTACAATGTCCACGGCATCAAGGTCGTCCTGCAGAAGCCCGGAAGCACATCGGGAACCATCGACCTTGCCCGCATGCCCAAAGGGCATTACTTTGCCAGGTTCATATCGGGCGCCGACAACATAGTAAAAAAGCTGGTCGTGCAATAACACCCGTAACTGCCATATTTTCCGGAATAAGGCCGCAAAACCCGAAAAGGATATCTTGCACCGGCAAACTGTCGCCCGGTGAAAAACATCCTTTTATTAAACCAAAAGCGAAAAGGCAAATGCACAAACCGGCAAACCGAAATCACGGCATTGGGGACATAACAGGTACAAATTCCATTTTTCTACAAAATCTCACTCATACTTTTGGTCCAAACGGATAGAACGCCATAAGTGACCGGGACTTTAACCCGGTTCCCATAAACGCCACATCCGACAGTTATATCAGCATGAAGATACTAATTACCGGATGTGCAGGATTTATCGGGTTCCACCTGACGAAAAGGTTACTGGCCGAGGGGCACACCATCGTCGGAATAGACAACCTGAACAATTACTATTCCCCGGCACTAAAAATGGCCCGTCTGCATCAAATAGGGATCGATGCGTCAAGAACAGATTACAATTCAACGAATTACATAAAAAATTCAGAATTCACGTTTATCAGGGCCAATATTGAATCCAACGAGCTGTACAAAAACTATCTGGACCACGAACATTTTGACCTGATATGCCATCTGGCCGCACAAGCAGGGGTCAGGCACAGCATCGATAATCCGCAACAATACATTTCATCCAATATCCAGGGCTTTTTCAACATACTGGAATATTGCCGCCGAAACCCTGTACAAAAACTGGTATTCGCCAGCAGCTCGAGCGTTTACGGGAAAAACGACCGAATTCCCTATTCCGAAAGCGACGCCACGGAAACACCGGTCAGCCTGTATGCGGCCACAAAAAAATCAAACGAACTTTTTGCCCACAGCTACTCCGGACTCTTCGGGATCAATGCCACCGGCTTACGTTTTTTTACCGTTTACGGCCCATGGGGGCGCCCTGATATGGCCCCCTTTATATTTACAAAATCCATTCTGGAAGATGAACCCATAAAGGTTTTCAACAGGGGAAACATGTCACGCGATTTTACCTACATCGACGATGTCGTGGAAGGAATATGCCAGGTGCTGTTGAATGCCCCGAAAACCGGCAAAGAAGAAAACTACCGTATCTATAATGTCGGATGCTCGGCCCCGGTCAACCTGAACCACTTCATCCGTACGATAGAACGCCTGAGCGGAAAAATCGCCCGGAGAATCGACCTGCCCATGCAACCGGGAGACGTGAAAGCAACCTGGGCCGACATATCCCTGCTGCAATGCCATTACGGCTATGCACCCAAAACACCCATCGAAAAAGGATTAAAAGAATTTATCAACTGGTATGGAGAATATTATGCAGAAAACACAACTATTAAACCCGGATTCGCCGTTTAGATACCTTGTCTATCTGGTTCTACTGTTTCCCGTCTTTATTTTCAGGGACTACACCCCTGACAACGAACTGAAATACATCAGCATCGCCGGAGAAGCGCTAAAAAACCACACATGGTTCACATTTTACAACCACGGGGAAATATATGCCGACAAACCACCGTTGTTCTTTTGGCTCATCATGGCGTCAAGACTCCTGACAGGTAGTTACCCCATGTGGCTCATCGGCCTGTTCAGCCTGCTGCCCGCAATCGGCATACTGGCGGTGATGGACAGATGGTTCAGGAATTCCGGCATCAACCATAATCCCGCCATGTCCAATCTTTTATTGCTAACGACGGCCATTTTTGCCGGATCTGCACTGGTCGTAAGGATGGATATGCTGATGACCCTCTTTATCGTGCTCTCGCTTTATACCTTTTTCCGCATTTATAAGGACGAACACATGCAAATGGAAAAGATACTGCTGCCAGTTTATATATTCCTGGCCATTTTTTCGAAAGGGCCCATGGGATTTCTGATCCCGGTCGTTTCCATCACCGCCTTTCTTCTCGTCAAAAAAGAGATACCCTCGTTCGGCCGTTACCTGGGCTGGAAACAATGGGCCGTTCTGGCCGGGTTATGCACGGTTTGGTTCTTATTGGTCTATCTCGAGGGTGGGAGCAAATACCTTAGTAACATTCTATTTAAACAAACAGTGGGCCGCGGGGTAAATTCGTTCCACCACAAAGAACCTTTATGGTACTATTTTCCGCGCATGCTATGGTCGTTCGCCCCCTGGATACTGCTTTACATCGCGTTGATATGGAAAGGCATCCACAGAAAAATACTGAACACGGACACACAAAAATTCTTTGCCGTCATTGTCGTGGCCAACACCATCCTGCTGTCACTGGTCAGCTCTAAGCTCGACATTTACTTGCTACCGGTCTATCCGTTTGTCGTTTACCTCTGCTCGTCCCTTTTTCCGGCAAACAGCAACAGCCGGGGCATAAAGGCAGTGATCGGGGCAACAGCTGCATTCTTTACGCTTGGACTGCCCGTTTTTTTACTGGCAGAAAAACACATTCCGTATAACCTTAGCGGGATTATACCTTATTTCGGCGCAAGCCTTCTCTCGATAGGAGGAGCAATGGCATTGGCCATGCTTTTGCGCAACCGGGGCGAAAGCGCCGTTATTTACATGGGAAGCAGCCTGTTGGCAACCCTTTTTGTCTGTGCGTTTGCCCTCCCCCGGTTCAACCGGAGCATCGGCTATCGTGAAATGGCGGAAACAGCGAAAGAAAAAGCGGAAGCCGAACAGATAAAACGGTATGCCTATTACAAATTCAGAACCGCCCCGAACATGGATGTATTCATCGGCCGGCCGTTGGAACATATCGAATCCGTCAATCAGCTCGATTCTCTGGACAAATTGCCACAAAAGACAATCCTGTTCGTAAGGACAAGGGACACCCGAAGGGAAAAAGAGTTCGGAGAATGGGTAAGTGCAAGGCAAACAGAATGGGCAACAGACGAATACCGTTGGTACATCCTCGGGAACAGGAACTAGAAACCTTCGGCTTTACCACTTACCGTTCGTCTGGGATGCGATTCCCTGTACCCGATCATAATATTCCGGACATAAACGACAAAACCGGTGACCTGTCCCAATATCAAAACCGGATCATGCCGGATGATCGCATAAACGATGATCATGGCCGAACCAACCAGGCTAATGACCCAAAATGCGGCAGGAAGCAACGATTCCCCCATTTTACGTGAATACCGCCACTGGTAAAAAAAACGCAGGGTAAAGGTCGATTGCCCGGCCACGCCGAAAGCGATCAAGGCAGGCGGAATGTCCTCCTGCCGAAAAAAATGGGTAAAGGTCTCCTGCCAATGGATCAGGAAATAACCCGCCGCCGCCAAAGGCAGCGTCGAAAAGGCAAACCGCGCGGCTTTGGGAAGCCTTTCCCACGCACCTTTCGATTCAAGGTTCCAGATATAGATATAATACGAAAGCAACTGCCCCTGGAGAATGGCAAAATCATTGCGCAGCCATCCGTAGAGGCATAACAGGAAAGAAGCCGCCATGCTCAACTGCCAGAAAAGCGTCGGCGACAACACCTTTTTCGCCCGTTCCGAAGCGATCCATTGCACCAGCAGACGCGCAGAAAAAAGGAGCTGTGCCAGTAAGCCGACCCCGAAACCCAGATAATGGCTCATAAGTTAGTATCGGCTACGGAATAGTTGATATACCTCTTTTTCATCCAGCGGTAGGCAAAGCAATCCTTGAACGGACCTGCCAAACGGTTCCACAAATGATATTTGGACTCCCCCGCAATACGCGGAAAGTGGCGGACCGGGACCTGTTTGACCGTTCCCCCGTGCTGGAGCAGGACCAACGCAGGCAAAAAACAATGCATTCCGTTGAAAAACGGTATCCGTTTGGCATAGCTTGTTTGAACGACCTTCAGCGGACAACCGGTATCCTCGATCCCGTCACCGGTCATCATACGGCGGAAACCGTTGGCGATCCTGGACGAAACCCGTTTCACGAAATCGTCCTTGCGGCCGGTGCGGATTCCCACGACCATCGAGAAAGCCGGAGCATCCGCCAGCAAAAGATTAAAATCTTCCGGCGAAGTTTGCAGATCCGCATCAATGTAACCCACATACGGCGACTGGGCATAATCGATCCCCGCTTTGAGCGCCGCACTCAGCCCTTTGTTATTTGCAAATGAAATGTAAAACATATCGCCATAGTCCTTGCAAATAGTTCGGATCAGGTCCCCGCTGCCGTCGCGGGAACCGTCATTGACAAAAAGTACGCAGCTCTTCATTTTCGCCGTTCTTAAAAAAGAGGCCAGTTCCGATTCCAGGCGCAGGATGTTGTCCTGCTCGTCATATACCGGGACAATCACGGTAAATTGATATTCCGAAGTACGGTTCATACCGGTTCATTAAAAATATTCACACTAAACAAATTTGTGGATCCCTGCAACGGTAGGTCAAGATCCGGCACCAAAACTACCGGCCGATTTTGAAGAAATTTTGAATATGCCCCGGACTTTAAATCTTCCCGTTTTTTCGCCCGCAGCTTAAAAACCACACACATTTCCGCCTTTCCCCGGCATTCCGCCAAACCACAAGCCTGTTAGCGCAAAAGGCGATCGTTGAAACGTCTGGTTTAAAATTCCAATTTTCTACCAATTTGATTTATAACTTTGTCTGTAACCGGAATATAAACCGCCCATGTGGAAATATTATGCCATGCTCTCCGCCCTGTTTGCCGCGCTCACGGCCATTTTCGCCAAGATCGGCGTCAAGGATACAGACTCAAACCTCGCCACTGCGATACGGACCTTCATAATACTACTGATTACCTGGGGAATCGTCATTGCCGGAGGGGCCGTAAACGGAATAAAAGAGTTGTCGAAAACCAACTGGGCGTTCCTCGTCCTTTCCGGGGTAGCCACAGGCTTATCGTGGCTGTTCTATTTCAAGGCCCTGCAATCGGGCGATGCATCCAAAGTGGCCCCTATCGACAAGCTAAGCGTCGTTTTCACGATCCTGCTCTCGTCCATCATTCTGAAAGAGACATTAAGCTGGAAAGTCATACTGGGCGGTTGTCTCATCGCAGGCGGCTCATTGGTCATATTAACGGATAAATAAGATGAAGATACTTGTCATAGAAGACGAAAAGGAATTGTCGCACAACATCGTGTCGTTCCTGGCTTCGGACAGTTACCTTTGCGAACAGGCTTTCACGTACGGCGAAGCCGTTGAAAAAATTTCGCTTTACAGCTACGACTGCATCCTGCTCGATCTCAATCTGCCCGGCGGCGACGGGATGAGGATACTCGACGAAATAAGGACGCGGAACATAGACAGCGGCATCATTATCATTTCGGCCCGGGGAACACTGGACGATCGCATAGAAGGGCTTAAAACAGGGGCCGATGATTATCTGGCCAAACCGTTCCCGCTTCCCGAACTCAGCATAAGGATATATGCCCTGATGAGACGACGGAATTTCTCACACCACAACACGGTGAAATCAGGCAACCTGGAAATTGATTTGCTCGGAAAGTCCGTCAAGGTCGAAGGAAAAGAAATCGTGCTCACAAAATCCGAATATGAATTGCTGCTGTTCCTGATCGGCAACAAAAACCGGGTCGTATCAAAAAACGCAATTGCCGAACACCTCTCCGGAGACATGGCCGACATGCTTGACAACCATAACTTTGTTTACGCACACATCAAAAACCTGAAATCGAAATTGAGCAGTGCAAATTCTTCAAACAACATAAAAACAACTTACGGAACCGGTTACCAATGGCTCGAATAAAAACGTTAGCATCCAAAAGCCTCAGAAGGTTTTTTCTATTCACTTCCGCCATATTACTGGCCTGTGCACCATTACTGTACCTTGTAATGGAAAAATTTTATGCCGAGGACCTGGATGAGTTAATCGAATACAGAAGCGAAGAATTCATCAAAGTCCACCTGCCAGGTTTTTCAAAAGAAAATATCGGGGTCTGGAACGGCTTTAATGAAGATGTCCTCATACTTCCTTTCGATGAAACATACCCGCTGGGAATGATCAGGCAAAAAGAATATTTCAACAAAGCAGAGGGCCATAACATCGACTATCGCATCATGTACCGCCGGATAGCCATCGAAGGCCAACCCTATATCCTGATATCAAGGGTTCCCATGATCGAACGGGGCGACCTGATCGCCACATTGTGCACACAATATGGATTGTTGTTCGTCATTTTGCTTGTCTCGCTTTCGGCAGTCTATTATTACATGTCAAAAAAACTCTGGCACCCCTTTTACAACACACTGAATATCATCGAAAATTTCAACCTCGAACAAGCAATCGTCCCCGAGTTCAAAAAAACCGGCATTTTGGAATTCGAACGCCTGAACAAAATCCTGACAGCCCTTTTGTCGAATGACATAAAAATATACAACCACCAAAAAAAGTTCATCGAAAACGCGTCCCACGAACTGCAAACCCCGCTCGCCATTTTCCTTTCCCAACTGGATATGCTCCTCCAATCCCCCGACCTGACCGAATCCCAAACCACCACCGTCCAATCCTTATACACCGTAGCCGCACGTATGACCAGGCTCAACAAAAACCTGCTGCTACTGGCCAAAATAGACAATGCCCAATTCCGGCAAATGGAAGACATCGATTTTATAAAATTACTTTACACCCAGCTCTCATACCTCAGGGATATGGCCGAAAACAACGGCTTGACGATTTCCATCGAGATCGCAAACGACCTAAAAATACGGGCCAATAAAACACTTACCGAAAGCCTGGTCAATAACCTCATCGTAAATGCCATCCGCCATAATAAACCGGACGGAACGATACGGATCGAAGTGAAAGGGAACAAGCTCTCGGTCACAAACAACGGAGACGAAACATCTTTAGATACCACAAAAGTATTCCAACGGTTTAGTCGCACTTCGGAAGAGAAGAAAGGAAACGGGTTGGGACTGTCCATTGTTTTGCAAATTGCAAAACTCCACAAATGGGAACTGGAATATAATTTTGCAGAAAAACAGCATTGCTTTACCGTCAATTTTAGTCCGTTGCTTAATTCTTGAAAAGACAAAGGGCACGGAACTTCGTGCGTAGGAAAAACAAATCCTTCCCCCCCTTCTTGCTCGACAGATGTCCGTGACTATTTTTGCGCCAAACCCAAAAACATCTGCAATCATGAACATGCTCACATTGATACAACAACGACGCAGCTGTCGAATTTTTGAAGACAAGCCCATCGAGCCTGATAAGATCGATGCCCTCACCAAAGCCATCCTATGGTCACCCACCTCGAAAAACAGCCGGCCGTGGGAATTTATCTGGGTCGACGACAAGGCCACCATTTCCGAATTGGCCAAATGTAAACCCCATGGCGCCGAATTTCTGACCGGGGCCCCTTTGGCTTTGGTCATCGTGGCCGACCCGCAAAAAAGCGATGTATGGGTCGAAGACACTGCCATCGCGGCCACGTTGGCCCAATTAACGGCCGAAGACCTTGGGTTGGGATCATGCTGGGTACAAATCCGCCTGCGCCAGCACCACGCAGGTATTACGGCCGACGAGGCATGCAAACAACTGCTCCATATTCCCGGGCATTACCAAACGGCAAGCATCATTGCCATTGGCTATAAGCAAAAAGAACGAAAACCTTACGCCGACGAACAACTGCTGAAGGAAAAAATACACCTCAATAAATTCTAACCGCCCAACCTAGCGGTCCCACATGTCCGTCCTACATCAGCGGGCTTTACCTCTTTTAAAGGTAAAGCCCGCTTTTTTTATCCGTTTCGATCGCCATACCATCAGAATTTGTCCACGAAACAACATCCTTCGGACAAATAAACAATTCGTAAATAACAACACAACCCCACTAAAAACAGATACACAATCCAAACAAAACACATTAAATATAAAATATACCCCTATATTTTAACACAATCAATTAAATAATTTCATATTTTTTAATACAAACCCCTAAAATCATTACGTATATTGCAGAACGGATTTTTTCATACGGATTTTTCAGGTTCAACCCCAAATTCAAACACAATGACCCATTTCAATTTCAATGGCTATGAGACCACTGGCTATTACGACGAAATGTTTGACGAAAAAGGTCAGGTCAGGCCTTACTACAAACTATTGCGCGACCGTCTGCAAAAAATCGGCACCCGAAAATTAAACCTGCTTCAGGAATCGACCGGAAAAGCCCAGATGTCGCTAGGTATGACGTTCAACGTGTACAGCGACAACCAGGGCATTGAACGGATCCTCCATCTCGACATCATTCCCCGGATTATCGACGGGAAAGACTGGGACAGACTGGAACAAGGCCTCAAACAACGCGTGGTAGCCCTTAACCTGTTCATCGACGATTTGTACAACGACCAAAAAATACTGAAGGATCAGATCATCCCCAGAGACCTGGTCCTCTCCAGCAGTACCTACCTGAAACAATGCATCGGGCTAAAACCGCCTTCGGGGGTTTGGAGCCACATTACCGGCACCGACCTCATAAAGGGCGACGACGGGTGTTTCTATGTGCTCGAAGACAACCTCCGTTGCCCGTCGGGCGTCTCTTACCTTCTCGAAAACCGGGAGATACTCAAGCGTAGCTTCCCCGAAATATTCGAAAAATTAAAAGTAAGGCCAGTCTACAACTATTCACACTATCTGCGTGACATGCTTGAAGGGCTTTCGCCCGCATCGCCGGCCAACATCGCAGTGCTAACGCCGGGCATGTACAATTCGGCCTACTTCGAACATGCCTATCTGGCACAACAAATGGGGGCCAAGCTGGTCGAAGGACGCGATTTACTGGTCAAGGACGATAAAGTGTATATGATCACCACCAAAGGGCTCAAGCGCGTTGATGTCATTTACCGCAGGGTTGATGACGATTTCATCGATCCGTTGGTGTTCCGCCAGGATTCGATGCTGGGCACGCCAGGCCTTTTCAACGCCTATCGAAAAGGCAACGTAGTGCTGGTCAACGCTCCCGGCACCGGCGTAGCCGACGACAAAGCCGTGTACGCCTACCTCCCGCGCATCGTTAAATACTATCTGGGCGAAGAAATCATGATCCCCAACGTCCAGACCTACATATGCGACGAAGAGGCCGACTTGAAATACGTCGTCGAGAACATTGACAAACTGGTCGTCAAACAAACCGATGCCTCGGGAGGATACGGCATGCTCATCGGCCCAAGGTCCACCAAAGCGGAACAGGCCGATTTCATTGCACGCATAAGGCAAACACCGCGCAAATACATCGCCCAGCCCACCATTAACTTATCACGTGTGCCCACCCTGACCGACGAAGGCATACAGGGACGCCACGTAGACCTAAGGCCTTATATCCTGTACGGCAAGGACATCAAAATCATTCCGGGCGCACTGACCCGTGTAGCCCTGAAAAAAGGATCGCTGGTGGTAAATTCGTCACAGGGAGGCGGCAGCAAAGACACGTGGGTCGTTGATAACTTTTAATACCAAAAACCATGTTAAGCAGGGTTGCAGATGCCATTTACTGGATGAACCGCTACATTGAGCGGGCCGAAAACTATGCACGTTTTATCGACGTACATTATAATCTTTCGTTGGAACTGACCCCCGAACTGTCGGATCAATGGAAAGCCCTGGTCATTACCACCGGCGACTGGAACCTTTACCAGTCGCTTTACGAAAAAACCGACAAGAGCAAAGTCATTTATTTCCTGGGGTTCGACCCCAACAACCTCAATTCGATATACAACTGCATTGTCACCGCCCGTGAGAACGCCCGTACCATCAGGCCCGAGATCACAAAAGAGGTATGGGAACAAGTCAATGCACTTTACTATTTCGTCAAAAACGGTGCACAAAAAAAAGTGTGGCAGCAAAACGATCCCCGCCCGTTTTTCAACAAAGTGAAAATAGGTTGCCAGCTGGTTTACGGCATTGTTGATGCCACCATATCGCGCAACGAGGGTTGGCATTTCGGGAGAATAGGCAAACTGATTGAACGGGCCGACAAAACATCGAGGGTACTGGACGTCAAATACCATGTACTGCTCCCTACCCCTGAAGCCGTGGGAACGCCCCTTGACCTGTTACAGTGGGTGGCACTGCTCAAATCGGTCAGCGCATACGACATGTACCGTCAGCAAAACGGCAAAGTAACGCCCATCGGAATCTCACAGTTCCTGATCCTCGATAAAATATTTCCCCGTTCCATATTGCACTGCCTGATGGAGGCCGAGCAATCACTGAAAACCATCACCGGTAGCGGCGACGGCTACTCAAACCTGGCGGAAAAACAACTGGGCATGCTCAAGTCGAGAGTGGAATATGCCGATATCCAGGACATATTCAAGACCGGACTGCATGAGTACCTCGATGATTTCCAGCGCGATCTGAACAACACATCGACATCGGTCTACAACTCGTTTTTTTCAACCGAAAGCGTTAACTTGACCGGCAAAAGAAACCTCCAAATTGTGCCCCAATGACGTTTTGTTTAGGAATAAAAGTGAAAGATGGCATAGTCGGGATTGCCGATACCCGGATTACCTCCGGCCACGAAACGGCCCAGGCCAAGAAAGTATTCACCGTCAACAAAGACAAACATTCTTTTTTTATCATGACCTCCGGCCTGCGTTCCATACGTGACAAGGCCATTACTTACTTCAAGGAATATCTGGAAGAAAACGAACCGTCGTTAAACAAGCTCTATAAGGTGGTCAACGCCTTTGCGGGCCAGATAAGGCGAGCCGCCGCCGAAGACAAAACATCGCTTAAGGAAGCCGGTCTCAGTTTCAACCTGTTTTCCATTATAGGCGGCCAGCTTCAGGATGACGAAGAACATAAGATCTATCTGCTTTACCCCGAGGGCAACTGGGTGGAAGTGTCGGAAGGCTCCCCGTTCGTGATCATTGGCAACAACGGTTACGGAAAACCCATTTTGGACAGGGTGATGAAATACGACGCCAGCATGCGCTATGCGCTCAACGCCGCGTTCCTTTCGTTCAATGCCACACGGGTAAGCGCCAACGATGTGGATTACCCCATCGATGTCGTCTATTACGCCAAAGGATCTTTCAACGCCATTGAAAGACGTTACAAAAAAGACGAACTGCAAAACATATCGAAGCTATGGAGCAACCATCTGCGAAAAGCCGTCAACAGCCTGCCCGATGACTGGATGGAAAAGATTTTTACGGACACGCCGCAGGAACCCGTAAAGGCTTTTAGTGAAGAACTGAACATCGACGAAACAAATTGATGCAACTCCGTATCGTACACGAAACATCGTACCGCTTTTCCGACGTAGTGTTCATAGAACCGCACACGTTACGTTTCCACCCTGGCGTCAAACCGTTCTTAAGAACCAAATCGTTCGTACTGGACATGGACCCCGTTCCCGCAGGATTGGTGCCGTACACCGATCCTGAAGGCAACATTGTGCATAACTGCTGGTTCAACGGACTACACAATAAACTGACTATCAAATGCCGTATCGACATTGAGACGTCAGAAACAAACCCGTACCATTTCATCATCAATCCGGCCAGATACGTGAATCTGCCGTTTGAATATTACCCAAGCGACCGGGACCTGCTTGCTCCGGCACTGACATATGGCGCACTGGATGAAAACCTTATCAGGTATGCGGAACAAATACTGGCCGATGCCGGGTATGAGACAGTACCGTTTGTGTCGCTACTCACCCAAAGTATCCATGCCGATTTTAAGAAAACCGTGCGACTGGAAGGGCCTCCGCACAATGCGAACACCACCTTCAATTCGAAACAAGGTGCCTGCCGCGATTTGGCATGGATGCAAATCCAGATGTTCAGAAAACTGGGCATTGCCTCACGCTTTGTAAGCGGCTACTACTATCTGCCCGATCTGTCGTCGCCGTTCGAACTGCACGCCTGGGTCGAAGTCTTTCTGCCCGGCGCAGGTTGGATAGGCGTTGACCCCAGTTACGGACTGTTGACCGGAGCCGATCATTTTGCCCTTGCACATAGCGCATACAGCGAACACACGATGACCGTATCGGGGACCATTTTGGGCAATGCCAAATCCACCCTTTCCACCTACCTGAGCATTGTTCCCGTTAGGTAAGTCGCAAGGACGAAAAACAGAAAAGATGCAAAAAGCAATCTAATGCTCCCTGCATCTTCTCGACATGCATCAAATACTGTTCGGGCGGTTTATCTTGGCATGTTGCCAATCACAAGCGGCAAATCAATATTCCTATTTTACTTCAGAATCTCATCCAATCGTTTGCCCAATTCCTCTCCGCGCAAGTTTTTGGCCACTATTTTCCCGTCCGGACCGATCAGGAAATTTTGGGGAATGGCCCGTACCATATACAACTGTGCCGCCTCGTTCGACCATCCTTTCAAATCCGACACGTGGCTCCAAGTCAAATGGTCATCCCCGATTGCCTTCAACCATGCGTCTTTGCTCTTCTCGGCATCAAGCGATATGCCCAACACCGTAAAATTCCTTTCTTTGTACTGGTTGTAGACTTTTACCACATTGGGATTCTCGGACCGGCACGGACCGCACCATGACGCCCAAAAATCCACCAACACGTATTTCCCTCTAAAATCAGACAACTTTACCGCCTGTCCGGTGGTATCAGGTTGGGAAAATCAGGCGCCACAGCCCCGATACCCAATTTTTTGCCCTTCTCCATCTCGGACGCAAAAGCCTGTCCGTCGGCCGAGTTGCGAACGGCTTCCGACAACCCGTTAAACAAAGGTTCCACAACCGATAGATCCATCTCGATTCCACTCATGCTTTTCAATAAATCCAAAGATACTTTGCTGTTGGGATGTGCCTGTATGAAAACAGCTTGGGCCTTATTGACGTCATTCGACGCAGCATCGTATTTTCGGTCTATCTCTTCCCTGAATTCCGGTGATTCTTTTTTTTCCTTGGAAGCTTGCTGATATTCGGCATAAACGGCCTTCTCGGCTGCAAGTGCCGAAGCGGCAGACTTTCTGTACGCCTGAAAATCAGCATTGAGCGCAGATCCTGTCACCACGGCACTAACCATGGAATCTTTGCCGGCAACCGATATCTTTCCTTGCTCCAGATAAAATTCGCAATAATCCGCCCCCGGCGACCTCAATGCCGACCGGGCCCCAATTCCCTGACGATCCAATAACAAAATTGACTGACGGGAGTTATCGACCTTTCCTTTTAGCTCAAAAGCCCCGTTTTTCATGACAGCTGAGTCAATAGCCTGCCCTCGTTGCGACAGCAAATAAACTTTGGCAGGGGCATTAAACGCCCCCACTTTCCCGGAAATAAAAAACTCGCCTTCCTGTGCCAACAACGTCATTGGCAACAACAAGCCTAGTATGGAAACAACCTTTTTCATGCCTATAAATGAAATTTTAGTTAAACCTCGATCAATTCATGCAAAAACAAACGAAATGTAACGTATTTTCCCAGACTTCAATCCATCGTCCGGCACATAATTACCTTTACCCAAAATCTCCACAAAATTTGTTCCAATCCACCAAGCGCTCTGGGTTACATGTCCTCCCTTGGATTATGTGCCATTTATCCCACGTGAATGATTCCCCGACAACGATTAATGCGTTGCAAAACCCCGTTTCCTGGTTTTCTCCCGATTCAATCTTTTTTTGTATATGCTGGATTAATAATAGCAAAAAGTGGTAAAATTGTGGAATACATGCAAAGTTGATGGCAATATTAAAAACGAAACCAGATATGATTTTGGAACAAGTCCGGATACTGAAATCTTGAACCTAAATGGTCCTGAACTTAGTAAATCCCGGAACCGATAAAAAAGGAGCTATTAAACTACATATTTCAAATTCACAAAAAACACTCTCTTAGCAAAGAAAGAATCACTTATGAGACTATTAAAAATATTGCCATTTATTTTATTTCCAATATGCATATCGGCACAAACACCTGAAAAACAAAAACTAAAAGAATATTTTATTTCCGACAAAGGGGATACGATACGTTTTTATATCCATACAGCCGACAATCTAAAAAAAGAAAAAGTTTTCCTTTACATACAAGGAAGCGGAGATTTACCCCTTGTAAATGGCGACAATGCAGAACCTTGCTGCTACAATAATTACCCCAGAAAATTAATGGCTGATTTCCCAAAAGATTATGCTTTTGTATACATCCAAAAAGTTGGGCTTCCATACTACACCAAGACTTTGGATGGCTATACTCCATCCCAAACGTTTATACACAGAAACAATGTATTGGACAGGGCCGAAGTCGCCAATAAAGTGATCAATTACATAAAAAGAAGGATTTATCCGGATGCAAAAATAATTGCCGTACTTGGACATTCTGAAGGAAGTGACGTGGTTGTAAAACTGGCAACACGAAACAAACACATTACCCATATTTGTTTTTCTGCAGGCAATGCAAATGCTCAAATATTCAACGATATCCTCTTTACAAGACGGGACATGCTATCCGGAAATATAAGTGCAGCCCAGGCACAAGCAAAAATTGATGAATTAATGAATGGATTTAATCAAATTTATCTAAAACCAAACTCGACCCAAGACTATTTCAACGGTGATACCTACAAATGGAATACTGCCATCAACGAGCCGCCTATAAACAATTTATTGAAATTGAATATCCCCATTTTTCTTACCATAGGAAGCAACGATGATAAAGTACCGGTAGAAGCCAGCGATCTAGTTGTAGTCGAGTTCATCCGTAATAGAAAAAACAACCTGACAAGTAAAGTTTACCTAAATTGCAATCACAATTTCGAAGAAATAAAAGAAGACGGGACAAAAATCAGCCGCTGGAATGAAATGTTTTTCGATTTTCTGAATTTTGTCGAAAAAGATCCCAAATAAAAACCTTCGCTAACATTGATATGACCAATAGAATGACAGACACAATCATCCTATTGGGTTGACGGAAGTAATTTAACATTGGTAATTCCATCGGGCGGTAGTGCAGAAATTCCCTGCCTTCGACAATACCCAAACCGCTTTGTAGCATTAAAAAACAGGACGAAAGGACATTGCAAGAGCAATGCGGCCTCATGTCAATAAGAAAAGCGAAGATTTATAAATTGGAAAAGGACGAAAGACTTAATATAAAACAACTGCAAACATAGGGTATAAGTCATAAGGGTAGCGATGGGACGCGCTGGTTTACTCTCACAAATGATCGAAATCGGGGAAGCCATAACGATTTGAAAGATAACGGCACCCATAATGCGCTCTTGGCCAATGGGGCCTGCTCCATAAGCACACCCAAAACAGGGCTGAAAAGTAAATTTTCAGTCCTGTTTCCACCATTCCCGTGATTACCAGACCGCCTTCAGTACGGGATTTGTTCCTTTAGGATTTCGGCCCCTGCACCATCGTAATAGGTACAGGTCATTTTCTCCATGCACACGACCCACTTTTCAATGCCCGATTTGGCACAATCGGCACAGAAAGTCATGTAATCCGTTTTTCCTTGCTGGTGCGCCTTTAAATCGGCCTTGAATTGTACGGTATTGGTCCTTTCGGCAATAGTCTTGGTGACGTATTTGGAAGGAGAAACAATCTGGTAATTGTTCTCTCCGTAATAGACAATATGCCCATCGGTGACATAAGCTTCATAAAAAGTGACCCCAAAATCTTTGATCTCACGGACATAGGCGGGAAAATCCGCACCTGATCTCACTCTGCCATGGGCCTGCTTAATTTGCTCTAACGTAAACATTTTGTTTTGATTTTAGATATAAAACAATTTATGCAATGACACGCCACAGCTATCTGCTCACGAAAGAAAAGGCAGTTACGATGTGGCGATGCTTTTGGGTCCATAAACTCACGGATAACCCAATATATTCATCAAAAGCGTGAAAAGTACCCTTACCGACAATCCCACAAGGAATGGTTATTCTCCTGTATATCGCCGATAGGCGGTTCGGTCGTCATTTTTTTCGGCCATCATGGAGAGTCAATTTATAACGTCCCCAAAACTTATAATGCGTCAAAGATGTCAATGAGATCAATTTACCTATATATTTGTTCCTGAGCAACAGGTGTTGAAAATCATACAAAATCCACAACAACGCCATGAATACCAATGAAAAAACCATCGATCGAACAAATCCATTCTCTATATAGACACCCATAATTTTATTTAGCAAAACAGTCGTAAGCGCCGCCCCCAGCACACTGCTTGCAAGAAACAATCCATGTGCTGTTTCGATTGCCTTTTTAGAGCATGAATTCATACATTTCATGCAACTCTCACACTTAAAAGTCCAGTAAGGACGCCCGCTGGTCACCTTTATTGCTTTAACCGGGCATTGTTTTACGCACAACCCACAAACATCGCAATCACCTGATGCATAGAACGATTTTGCAAATGCAAAACGTCCCACCAAATAATAGGCCAACGATACGGGTGAAATCAAAATATCCTGTAATAAATCCCGGTAAGCAATAAAGTCAGCTTTTCCTTCGAGTATCTTATTGGCATGTTTTTCAACACGGCCGTAATTTGTCTTTTGCAAGTAAGCCACGGTTTCCCTACCAAGTGCGGGATGGATCGAAATCCAATTGGAAGGCATATCAAAAGGAATTTGCCCGACAATTCCATACCCTTTACCCTTTAAAATCATTGATGATAAAATGAAGGCAACACCCGTAAGCCCAGGTGTGACAATGCGTCCCAACCTCATTCCCGCTCTGGTATTCATCAACACAACGTTGTTTCTCCCTTTGGGAAAACGTCTTATGAAGTCCAGCGTGATTTTCGGATAATTAAAACCGTGTATCGGAGATATAAAAACGATCAATCCCCCATGGCCCGGTATTTCCATTGTATCAATGTCGGTTCGGGCAATGTCACATAGCTGACAGCCAATACCCCTTTGGACCGCCAATTCACAAAGCCATAACGCAACCTGCTTGGCATTTCCGGTTCCGGAAAAATAAAAAACCACGATCCTTTCGGGTCTCTGGGTTATTGCACGATTCATTTTTAGTTATGTGTAACTCGATATTTATGTGACAAAGACCTGCCGCGTAATAAATTCCCCAAAGAGACTCAATCATGACAGTACTTTCGTCCGTTTCCGTTTAAATCTCCCGCCTCTCCGTCAATTATCTACCTATTTTGGGATAAATACCATGGGCATTTCACGAATTTAAAAAATTACCGATCATTAAGCCAATGTATAATGTACAAAGCGCCAAATCTTGTTTCGTAAAAATTTTCATCCGGATCAAACCCTTATGCTTTTGCCAACGACAATAGGATCTCCACCGTATCAAATTCGACCCATACCTAACTTTTTTCGAAAATTATCCCAGAATTGTTTCTGAGCCTGTTCACAAATGCATCAGTCACGGAATAAGCACAGAGTCGCCCCTCCTCATCTCTCAAAAAGAAACAAAAAAACCGCAGGCATGTCGGACATCCCTACGGTCATTTATTTTACATGTACCCTATATTTTTAACGCAACCGATAGCCAGGCCCGTTTACAACGGGATATTCCCATGTTTTTTCGGCGGATTGGCCTCACGCTTGTTGTGGGTCATGAACATAGCTTGTACCAGTTTTTTCCGGGTGTCGCGCGGATGGATAATCTCGTCGATATAACCTTGTTCGGCCGCTTTGTAAGGATTTGCAAAATTGTCGCGATAATCTTCTACGCGTTTGGCCTTGGCTTCGGTATCGGTATCGCCCCGAAAAATGATATTCACTGCGCCCTCGGGTCCCATCACTGCAATTTCAGCCGTTGGGAAAGCGTAATTTACATCGGCACCAACATGTTTCGATGACATGACATCGTACGCACCGCCATACGCCTTGCGGGTAATAAGAGTGATTTTGGGGACCGTGGCCTCGGCATAGGCATACAACAGCTTCGCTCCGTGCTTAATAATGCCGCCATATTCCTGAATGGTTCCCGGCAAAAATCCAGGTACGTCCACAAATGATACAATGGGAATATTGAACGCATCGCAAAAACGGACAAAACGTGCCGCCTTTACCGACGAGTTGATATCGAGTACCCCGGCCAAATAATCGGGTTGATTGGCCACCACCCCCACAGTACGACCGTTCAAACGCATAAATCCGATGATGACATTGTTGGCATAATGGGGCATTACTTCAAAAAAATGATGATCGTCGGCCACTGAACGGATCAATAAGTGCATGTCGTAAGGCTTATTGGGATCAACAGGCACAAGGTCGATCAAATCGGGCGTTTCGCGATCGGGATCATCCATAGTGGGCACCGTAGGCGGTTCTTCCATGTTGTTCGACGGAAGGAAGCTCAACAGTTCCCGGATCATCATAATGGTGTGTTCGTCGTCGTTGCCCAAAAAATGGGCCACTCCGCTTTTGCTGTTATGCGTCATGGCACCGCCCAACTCGTCCTTGGTGACCGATTCGTGGGTCACGGCCTTGATTACATCGGGACCGGTGACGAACATGTAACTGGAGTCCTTCACCATAAAGATGAAGTCGGTAAGGGCGGGCGAATAGACCGATCCCCCGGCGCAGGGTCCCATAATGGCCGATATCTGGGGCACTACGCCCGAGGCCTTCACGTTCAGAAAGAACAGGTCGCCATACCCGGCCAAGCTAGCCACGCCCTCTTGGATACGTGCGCCGCCCGAGTCGTTCAGTCCCACCAGGGGAGCACCCATTTTGAGGGCCAATTTGGTCACTTTAATGATTTTGTCGGCATTGGTACGGCTCAACGAACCACCGAATACAGTAAAATCGAACGCAAATACATACACCAAGCGCCCATCGACCTTTCCGTAACCCGACACTACGCCATCGCCCGTGATTTTTTGGCTGTCCATGCCAAAATTCGAGCAATTGTGCACCACCATCTTATCGATTTCCACAAACGTGCCCGGATCGAGAAACAAATCGACCCGTTCGCGGGCACCTAGTTTGCCCTCTTTATGTTGTTTGGCCAATTTATCGGCCCCACCGGCCATTTCGGCCTCTTTGTTCTTCTTATCGAAATAATCGTATTTCTCTTGTATTGTTTTCATTTGCGATGTGTCAAAATTGAGAATTCAAAAGCGATTGGCTTTTGTCATAGAATCTTAGATAACATTTTTATTTTATTCGCCAAACTACCCAATAGTTGTGCCCCGAGAATTTTCTTCAAAAAACGAACGGTTGGAAGCCATCCGATAACAGCTTCTTTAACTGTCTATTTTTCACTCCTCTGCCCTAATCTCTATCAGCGGTTGATGGCCTTCCACGGTAGCGCCTTCTTTTACCAAAATGTGGTGCACGGTTCCATTGACGGGCGCTTTGTATTCGCTTTCCATCTTCATGGCCGATATCACGATCACCGTTTGGCCTTTTTCGACTTTCTGCCCTTCTGCGACAGGAATCCGTACCACCTTACCTGGCATGGGCGACGTCACCACATTGTCGCCTCCCTGCTGGTCTCCCTTAGAACCCGCCAGATAACGCGTGCGTGCGTCAATCACCTCTATCTCATAATAGTTGCTAAGAGTATTCACCTTGTAGGCGTTGATGGTCTCCCCTTCGATCATTTCAAGGTTGGTAGACTGTCCGTTGTGGATGACCGAATAAATGCCTTCCGACACTTTTTCCACATCCAGATCGTACTCCTTGTTATCGATCCTTACCTTGTAATACGATCCAATCTGCTCGAGTATTTCAATTTTGGCGGTCCTTTCGCCCGATTTAACTTCGAGATGCATAATTAAAGTTTATTGTTGGTACTGGAAATTTGGGTTACGGAATCCGTATTTCTTCCACTCCGATCCCTTGGGCGTACCCGAAGTCGAAGGGGTAGCAAGGCCTTTGGCCAGCTTCTCTTTATAATCGAGATAGGCCACGAACATGGCAATATCTTCGCTGTTGTTGGCGCAATCTTTCTGGGACTTAAAAAGCAAGTGGCTGTTTTGCTCGATGAAATGGGTATTGTACTTGCCACTCCGGAAATCCGGGGCATCCATAATTCGTTCCAAAAAAGGGATGGAGGTCTTCACTCCCGTAATCTTGTACTCGTACAATGCACGCTTCATGCGCCCCAAAGCTTCATTGCGGTCCTGTGCCCATACAATAAGCTTCGAGATCATAGGGTCGTAATAAATAGGTATTTCATACCCTTCATACACATATCCATCGGTACGCAGGCCCAAACCAAGCGGCTCTGTAATGTGTTTGATCAGGCCCGGGCAGGGCATAAAATTATTATCGGGATCTTCTGCATAAATGCGGCACTCAATGGCATGTCCGTACTGGAACAAGTCGCTTTGTTTGAAAGGCAGGGGTTGGTTGTTGGCAATATTTATCTGGGCCTTCACCAGGTCAATGCCAGTGACACGCTCGGTAATTGGATGCTCTACCTGAAGACGGGTGTTCATCTCCAGAAAATAGAAGTTATGGCTATCGTCCACCAAAAACTCAATGGTACCGGCCCCACTGTAGTTCACCGACTTGGCGGCAGCAACAGCCTGTTTCCCCATCTCCTCACGTAGTTCGGGAGTCAGCAACGGCGACGGGGTTTCCTCGATCACCTTCTGGTGACGGCGTTGCACCGAACATTCCCTTTCGAACAAGTGCAACACGTTGCCATGGTTATCGGCCAACACCTGGAATTCAATGTGATGGGGCGACTCGATGTATTTCTCCATGTACACTGTATCATCGCCAAAAGCGGCCTTGGCCTCGGAACGGGCCATACGGTAGCTCTGCTCGAGATCTTTCTCCTTCTTTACCAGGCGCATCCCTTTTCCCCCACCTCCGGCCGACGCTTTAATCATGATGGGGAAGCCGATCTCATTGGCAGTTTTGAGAAGTTCCCTGCTGTTCTCGATCTGTGTTTGGGTGCCGGGCACTACCGGTACCCCCGACTTGACCATTAGCTGTCGCGCCGTCAGTTTATCGCCCATGGCCTCAATGGCTTCGGGCGAAGGCCCAATGAAGATCAGGCCCGCAGCTTTCACTTTTCGGGCAAAAGTGGCGTTCTCTGACAAAAATCCGTAACCGGGGTGAATGGCATCGGCTCCCGTTTGCCTGGCCACCTCGATGATGGTATCCATCTTGAGGTAGCTTTCCTGCGAAGCGGCGGGACCAATGCGGTACGCCTCGTCGGCATAACGCACATGTAACGATTTGCGGTCAGCATCGGAATAAACAGCCACGCTGGCAATGCCCATTTCACGGCACGTCCGCATAATACGCACGGCAATTTCGCCGCGGTTGGCAACCAATATTTTTCTAATCATTTGAATTTTAGATTGATTGGGTTTACTGAAACGTTTGATATTTCCCGTTTCTATTGCCCAATTTGGTGAAAAACATTCCGTATTTATGTTTTAAAACATGTTAGTAACAACATTTCTGCTGCGATGTTCACATACGCAAAAAGAGAAAACAAAGTATTGTTAACCTTTTTTACCCGTGGAATTCTTCAAAATCCTTTAAATGATGTATATTTCGAAGGTAGAAGAACCGTATCTTTAGGACTTCAAAACTTATCTGACAACCTTAAATGATTTAGTCATGCTTAACAAAAACGTCGAGAAAGCACTGGTAGCGCAAATCGAAAAAGAAGCCTACTCGTCGAACCTTTATCTGGCCATGGCTTCATGGGCCGAAAACAAAGGTTTTAAAGGGATTGCGGAATGGCTTTATGCCCAGGCCGATGAAGAGCGCCTGCACATGCTCAAATTTGTAAAATACGTAAACGAACGCGGCGGCAACGCAATCATTTCATCGATCCAGCAACCTCCGGCAGAATACGCGAGCATTAAAGTGTTGTTTACCGAGGTATTGAAACATGAACAGTACGTATCGCAATCCATCAATGATATTGTGGGCGTGAGCTACGACTCGAAAGATTTTACGACCGTAACCTGGCTGCAATGGTTCGTAAACGAACAAATTGAGGAAGAAGCATCGGCCCAGGAAATCATTGATAAACTAAATTTGCTGGGAAGCGACAATTTGTACCTGCTCGACCGTGACATTGTTGGCCTTCGTTCCAAAGGTGAAACAACTGCCGAATAAACAAGTGAACTAAGTATTGGTTCCCGCAGATGCTTTGGGGACAAAAAACACTCATCGGCATAGTCGTTTGGCTAAGTCAGGAAAAAGAGTAGCCTTCCGCTCCTTTTTGTCTGGCAAGCCAAGTGATTTTGTTGGTCATTGGTTTCATGTCCCTATTTCTGCGGAAAACCAATATTAAATCACATATGCTATTTACATAGCCAGTGGTATATCCAAGAATTGAAATTTCTTCTGCCAGCGATCTTTAGGACTGTCTAAAGGTTAAAAATTCCGCAATAGGGAATAATGCCATAAGTAAGCTATCAAGTGTCTGTAACCTTGTTTTTTTGATCGTTTGTTTTGGACATGCAACTTGGGGATGGCTTTTGATGTCTGCAAATATCGTTTCCTTTTTCGCGCAAAATCCCTACTTTGGCCCCAAATATCGAACAACACATGCTTATCATCGGAATTGCGGGCGGTACAGGTTCGGGTAAAACCACCGTGGTGCGGAAAATAATGGAACGATTACCCAAAGACGAAGTTGCTATATTGCCACAAGATTCATATTACAAAGACAATGGCGGTATTCCTTTAGAGGAGAGACAAAAGATTAATTTTGACCACCCCGATTCCATAGAGTTCGATTTACTGGTGGAACACCTCAAAATGCTCAAGCGGAACGAAAGCATCCGCCAGCCTATTTATAGCTATATTACCTGTACCCGCTCCAAAGAAACCATTGAGGTAAAGCCACGCGACGTGATCATTGTGGAGGGGATCCTTGTTTTAACCCACCCGCCATTAAGGGAGTTGATGGACTTAAAGGTGTTTGTGGATGCAGAAGCCGACGATCGCCTTATCCGTGTGATCCAACGCGACATATCGGAACGCGGGCGCACGGTGGATAAGGTATTGGTCCGCTACGAGGATACCGTAAAACCTATGCACCTCCAGTTTATCGAACCCACCAAACGCTATGCCGATCTGATTGTCCCACAGGGTGGCAACAACCATATTGCCATCGATATTCTTACCCATTTCATCGAACGGAACCTCTCGTGTCTTTATCCGTTACCATAATTTTTGCAACCGGGAACATTTATACTTTCAAAAACCGCTCGACTATAAGAATCTGGTTAAAAAAGGATAAGATCATGGTTCGTTTTTTGTGGTTAAAGATTTTTTTCGTCACCTGCCACACAAAACCCGTTTAACCAGCAACCGGACGCTTTTTCACTCGGAAGTCCCTTAAAATACAAGCATATGAAAACCGCCAGACCGATCACTAATCCATTTACCAGCAAAGAACCCGACATATACCAATGCTTCGGGTGTTCGCCCCATAATCCCATCGGACTGAAACTTGAATTCGCCATCGAAGGAGACGAAGTGGTTGGACGATGGATGCCCCAGAAGCAGTACGAAGGATATGTAGACGTGGTACACGGCGGCATTCAGGCTACCTTGCTCGATGAGATTGCCAGTTGGTACGTGTATGCGATCATCGGGTCGGCGGGAGTAACAAAAAAAATGGAAGTGGAATACCACCATCCTGCAGCAACCACTGAACCATTCTTGGAACTGCGCGCCTCGCTCCATAGCAAAACCGACAAAGAAGCTTTGCTCAATACCCGGCTATACAACGCCTCGGGAAAGTTATGCACAACCGCCCTGATTGCCTATGCGGTATTTCCGGAAACAGTGGCGCGCAGAAAATTCTTTTATCCAGGCAAAGAAGCATTCATCGAAAAAAACAGTACACAATTATGATCCGACGTGATTACATATTACGATTAGTTGCCGATTTGGCCGAATTTTTGGCTAAATTATTAAAATTGTCCAGAGAAAATTTGCCGGAAGCCATCGAACAGGCCAAACAACGGGTCTGCGATTTGTACGAGATGTCCTTCGATGAATTCCTGAATATGGACGACGACAAACTTGTTAAGCCTGATTGGCCGTTGCAAACAGGCCTAGCCGATAAACTGGGTGAGTTTCTCTTTGAAATGGGAAAAATGGCTGCCGACCAAAACGATTTTGAATTACGGGAGAAGCTTTTTCTCAAAGCCCTTTATCTGTTCCAACAAGCCGAACTGGCCGACAAATCGTATTCGTTCGACCGTATCGTTACCATTGGGCAAATAAAAGGAATGCTGGGAACAGAATGATCTGTAGGCCTTCATGTTTTTTGAAACCTAAGGATTGAAGGCCAGAAAACTCACCCCCCTGCCTTTTTTGCCTTATACCCCGCCTTTAGCAATAAGTCGAGCACTTTATCGCGCAAATCTCCCTGGACCAGGATTTCGCCATCTTTGGCCGTTCCCCCCACACCACATTTCGTTTTAAGCGTTTTGCCAAGGATTTGTAGATCATCGTCCGTGCCAACAAACCCTGTCACCAATGTCACCATTTTACCGCCGCGTTGCTTTTTATCGAGCATCACACGGAGGTTTTGTTGCGCGGGCAGTAAAGTCGCCGTTCGACCTTCCTCGTTATATTGATATTGGAAATCGGGATTGGTCGAAAACACCACCCCTTCTGCGTCTCGTTTTTTCTTGCTCATGGCCATTTGTTTTTCACAAAAATAGCGGCTTTTCGCAATGGGGAAAGCCACTGGCGACATTTTACGGACAAATGGAAAAGAATCATTCTAAATAACAAGCACCAATATTTTTATCATGCCAATCATGGGGGATGTTTTTAATTTAGCATGGTTTTTTTGGATAGATTTTTTCAATACGGACAAAAAATTCCCCTCGAAAAACAACATATCATAAATGAACAAGATTGTAGAAAAAGAATTCTTTTCGGAAAACGTGGTCCGGCTATGCATCGAAGCGCCGCGGATTGCCAAAGCCCGTCGTGCCGGTCACTTTGTGATCGTGAAAGTCGGTGCCGACGGCGAACGCATCCCCCTTACCATTGCATCGGCCAATCAAGCCAAAGGCACTATTGATTTGGTAGTGCAACGCGTGGGCGTATCGTCGAGGAAGTTAACGGAACTCAACGTGGGCGATTATATTACCGATCTGGTAGGACCGCTCGGGCAGGCCACACACGTCGAAAAGACAGGTACCGTGCTGGCTTGCGGCGGCGGGGTGGGCGTGGCTCCGTTGCTCCCCATCGTAGAAGCGTTCAAAAACGCCGGAAACCGTGTAGTCACCGTGCTGGCTGCCCGCTCTAAGGACCTTATCATACTGGAAGACCAAGTACGTCGGTTCTCCGACGAAGTGGTCATCATGACCGACGATGGATCTTATGGAACCAAAGGGCTTGTCACCGAAGGAATGGAACAGGTCATTGCCCGTGAAAAAATAGACCTTTCAGTAGTCATCGGCCCTGCCGTGATGATGAAATTCGCATCGCTTACCACCAAAAAACACAAAATCCCCACTATTGCCAGCCTCAACACCATCATGGTAGACGGCACGGGCATGTGCGGCGCCTGCCGTGTATCGGTCGGCGGAAAAATAAAGTTTGTGTGCGTGGATGGCCCCGAGTTTGATGCCCATCTGGTGGACTTCGACGAGATGCTGCTCCGGCTGGGCGGCTACCAAAAAATCGAAAAAGAAGCCGAAGTCAATTATCTGTCCCCAAAGTGTAACGTCGATTAAACATGGCTATCAACAACGAATATTTAAAAACGGAACGCGAACAGGATTGGCGTGCCGAATTAAGGGCATCGATGAAGAACAAGGAGCGTACCTCACTGTCACGCGTCCATATGAACGAAGTAGATCCCCGCGAACGAATCCGATCGAACACCGAAGTCAACCAAGGTTTGACCATGGCACAAGCCGTTGCAGAAGCACACCGTTGCATCGATTGTCCTACGCCCACCTGCATGACCGGCTGTCCCGTAGAAATCAATATCCCAAAATTTGTCAAATACATCGAAAAAGAAGATTTTCTGTCGGCAGCAAAAACGTTAAAGGAAACAAGTTCACTTCCTGCCGTTTGTGGACGTGTTTGTCCCCAGGAAAAACAATGCGAGGCCAACTGCTTCTATACCCAAAAGATGAACATGCCTGCCGTAGCCATTGGCTATCTGGAACGCTTTGCGGCCGACTACGAGCGTGAAAGCGGGCAAATGGCCGTACCAGAAACAGCTCCTGGTAACGGCATCAAAGTGGCCAGTATCGGTTCGGGACCAGCGGGATTAACCTTTGCCGGCGAAATGGCCAAACTGGGTTATGATGTGACCGTGTTCGAGGCCCTGCATGAAATTGGCGGCGTACTCAAGTACGGCATTCCCGAATTCCGCTTACCCAACAAAATAGTCGATGTGGAAATTGATGTGCTGGCCAGGATGGGCGTCAGGTTCGAAACCAACTTTGTGGCCGGCAAAACCGCGACCATCGACGATCTGCGAGATGAAGGCTTTAGCGGCTTTTTTGTGGGAAGTGGTGCCGGACTGCCGCGTTTCATGGATATTCCCGGCGAAAACTATATCGGTATCCTCAGCTCAAACGAATACCTCACCCGTGTGAACCTGATGCATGCAGCCGATCCCAACTCCGATACCCCCATTATCAGCGGAAAAAATGTCGCAGTGATCGGTGGCGGCAACACGGCCATGGATTCGGTACGTACCGCCAAACGCCTGGGTGCCAAACGTGCCATCATCATCTATCGCCGTAGTCTGGAGGAAATGCCTGCCCGTGCGGAAGAGATCAAACACGCCCAGGAAGAAGGGATCGAATTTATTATGCTGACCAACCCGGTGGAATATTTGGCCGACGAAAAAGGGCGTGTGAAACAGGTGCGAGTACAAAAAATGGGGCTCGGTGCCCCCGATGCCAGCGGCCGACGCAGACCCGAACCCATCGAGGGATCGGAATACCTGATCGAGGTGGATTCGGTAGTGGTCAGCGTAGGTGTATCTCCCAACCCCATTGTGCCCAATTCATTGCCCGAACTGCATATGACCCGCTGGCACACCATTGAGGTGAATCCCGACACACTGCAATCGTCCATTCCCGATGTATTTGCGGGCGGTGACATTGTACGCGGCGGTGCCACCGTTATTTTGGCCATGGGCGATGGACGGAAAGCTGCCGCATCGATGCACCAATATTTGCAGGAGAAATAATCGAAACTTACGATATAAGTCCTGTATCCCGTGCATTATGCCAGTATGCTTCTCCCTCCTTTGTATTAACAATTTCAAATAAAACACATGAAGAATCTCCAAACCACATATCTGGGTATCCCCATTTCTTCGCCTGTAATAGCGGGAAGCTGCGGGTTAACTTCAACCCCCCAAAGCATCGAGGTCTTGGCCAACCATGGTGCTGCGGCTGTAGTGCTAAAATCGATCTTCGAAGAAGAGATCCTTCTTGACTTCGAAAAAAATGTGATGCCCGGTTTGGGTGCCATGCAAAACGATTTGGAATTTTTTCGATTATTACGACTACCAAATCAAGCGCGAGGTATTGGAAAAGTACGTATCGTTGATCTCCGAAACCAAGCAACGTGTGAAAATTCCATTGGTGGCCAGTATCAACTGCATGACATCGAGCGAATGGGTAAATTTTGCGGTAAAGCTACAGGAAGCCGGAGCAGATGCATTGGAACTGAACATTTTGAAATTGCCTTACGACGTCAAACACAACAGTCTGCAAATTGAAGATTTGTACATTCAGATCATTGAAAAAGTACGTGCAAAAGTGAGCATTCCCATTGCCGTGAAAATCGGCCCCTACTTTTCCAATCTGGGTGAGTTTACCAAGAGGCTCTCCTCTACAGGTGTCCAAGGCATCGTCATGTTTAACCGCTTCTATCCCATTGACTTTGATATCCACAGCGAAGAGCCCGTGTCGAGTCCGGTGTTTTCATCGCCAAGCGACTATTTACTGCCGCTACGTTGGATCTCCATCCTTAGCAGCAAGGTGGATTGCGACCTGATTGCCTCTCGTGGGATCCATAGCAGCGAAAGTGCCATTAAAATGTTATTGGCAGGTGCCGGAAGCGTGCAAGTGGTCACTGGTATCTATAAACAAGGCCCAATGTTCATAAAAAACCTCATCGCAGGCATTGAATCATGGATGGAAAACAAAGGTTACCAATCAATTAACGACTTCCGGGGAAACTTAAGCCAAACATTGGCCGATCGTCCGGAAATATTCGAACGCGTACAGTTCATGCGTAACTTCAGCGATAAAAGACACGAAGGAAATTTGTGACGGCCCACGAACAGAATAAGCCCGAAGTCCGTCATGATCCAGTTCATACGGACTTTTTTTATTAACACAAAAGCGTCACAGACAATAAGTTGACAAACTTATCAGCACTCCCCAAACAAAAAAGTATCATTTTCTTTTAATACTTACTTATTAGTAAGTATCTTTGCAAGGCATTACATTACACCATCATGTCGATTACGCGGGAGAAAATATTGGGATTAGGAGAAAACCTTATTCGAACCAAAGGATATAACGGGTTCAGTTATCAGGATATTTCATCGGAACTGGGAATTAAAAATGCGGCCGTGCATTATTACTTTCCCTCTAAAGAGAATTTGGGAACCAGTATTGTAAAAACCAACATCCAGCGCTTCGACGAGATGGTGGACAACATGCACAACCGTAGTTTTGATGAATGGCAACAGCTCGACACCTTCATCAAAATTTACGTAAAAAGCCACCGCGAAAGAAAAAAATGTCTGGTAGGATCGTTAAGCCCCGACTTCAATACCCTGAACGATAGCACAAAAACTGAACTTAGGCGTATGATCGACATGATACTGAAATGGCTGACCGAACTGCTCGAAAAGGGGAAGGAAGCAAAAGTATTCCATTTCAACGACGAGCCTCAGAACAAAGCATTGACCATTTTCTCAAGTTTGGTGGCCAGCCTTCAATTATCCGATGTGATGGACAAGGTGGATTACAAAGCTTTTTGCCAATCGATAGTGGACAATTTAAAGCCTTAATTAAATGAAACTTAGCATCTATAATCTAATCAAAAAAAGGCAATAAGGCTTTTTTAGAACATCGAACAGATAGAAAAGATAAAAATGACCTTCGAAAATAAAATGGGTAAATGAAACGGCACATTGTTAACACAAACAAAATAATCCCTTTAATCTCACCAGACCATTTGATCATTGGTTCTACAAGCCTGTTTGGCCAATAAAAAAATTTATTCACTACACTTACTTATTAGTAAGTACAAAAACTCTCAAAAACAGAACATCATGAAAAGAGCAGTCATTACCGGTTTGGGAACCATTACCCCAATTGGCAACAACGTCAATGATTTTTGGAATAATCTGGTGGATGGAAAATGTGGTGCTGCCCCAATCTCTAGATTTGACACCACGTACCATAAAACAAAATTCGCCTGCGAAGTGAAAAACTTTGATCCCCTTCAATACATTGAAAAACAAGAAGCCAGAAAAATGGATCTGTTCGTCCAATACGCCATGGCCGCGGCCAGTGAATGCCTCCACGATTCGGGATTGGACTTGCAATCATGTGACCGCCACAAAATAGGTGTAGTAATGGGAACCGGTATCGGAGGAATATTGACATTGGAGGAGGAAATACTCAGTTATGCTGCCAACAACCTCCAACCTAGATTCAATCCTTTTTTCATCACAAAAATGATTTCGAACATTGTAGCTGGCCAACTATCAATACGCTACGGATTACACGGCATCAATTATGCAGTGGCGTCAGCCTGTGCAGCCTCAAACAACGCCATTGCCAGCGCGCTGGATCTGATCCGGCTGGGCCGTGCCAACGTCATTCTGGCAGGCGGTACCGAAGCCTCCATTTCCCCCAGTGCCATTGGCGGCTTCAACGCCATGAAAGCTTTATCGACCCGAAACGACTCTCCCGAAACGGCCTCACGTCCTTTCGACAGCACACGTGACGGGTTTGTGCCAGGAGAAGGGGCCGGTATCTTAATGATCGAAGAATTGGAGCATGCGCTCAACCGGGGTGCCAAAATATACTGTGAACTGGCGGGTTACGGGGCAGCCTCGGATGCTTACCACGTAGCGGCAACCCATCCCGAAGGCCTGGGAGCCGTGTTGGCTATGGAAGACGCATTGAACGATTCCGGGTTAACTGCAGACGACGTGTCGTATATCAATGCCCATGCCACCTCAACACCAGTAGGAGATATCAGTGAATGCAAAGCCATTGAAAAAGTGTTTGGTCCATGGCTTGACCACATCCACGTAAGCGCCACAAAATCGATGACCGGACACTTGCTCGGCGCGGCAGGCGCCATCGAATCGATCGCGTGTGTCAAATCGATTGTCCATAATTTGGTACCCCCCACCATCAATCTGCATGATATTGATACACAGCTTAATCACCAATTGCAGTTGACCCCCCTTCATGCCATCAAAAAACATGTACGTGTGGCCCTCAACAACACTTTTGGATTTGGCGGCCATTGCACAGCCACAGTCTTCAGGACATGGGAATAACCCAATGCCAATATCTGATTGTCCGGCCTTTCCATCCACATTGGGTGGCCCTGTAAATCAGAAGTTGGCTCTTCTTATTAATCATAAAGGTAGAAAAACGATAGAAGCCCCCCTTGTTGTGGCCGGCCCTATCTCCCGGACTATCCGAATTAATCCTTGAACTTTCTAATTTTCCCACCATAAAAAATCTGTTGGCCAGAACTACCGGCCAACAGATTTTTCCCAGAGACACAGAAATTTGAAGGAATGATGTCATTCTTAACTTTCAACATTACTCCGGGTAAAGGGTCATTTCCCAAACTTTTCAAGAATCTGTTTTACTGCATCTTTGTGGATGGTAAAGCCCATCATTTTCAGTTTCACGTAATCCTCGTGAAAAAAATAGTAACCGAACTCGGGCGCCTTTTCATCGTTATTACGCGACCCGGACCCCGAATCCTTGATCAGGTACCAATCCTTTCCGTCACCGCCATAATTCTCCACATATCCCACCAAGTGCACGCCATGATCGTCGGTAGTGGTTTTATTGGCAAAACGGAACGCACGCGAATCTTCGTCGATGTATGCCGACGGAACGTCGAAATCGGGAACCATGGCGCATTGTGTAGCTGTCAGCAAGCCCGGTTCGGAAGTGTCACCGCCGATGCTCACCGAATAACCCAAGCGAATGGCCTTTTTTAAAATCGACATAAAGTCGTCCAAAGGCAGGTTGTAATATTCAGCACTGTGCCACCAGTTGTCGGGCACTGTATACTCAACCAACTGCCAGTAAGGCTTTTGTTTGTACGACAATATCTCCACGAAATCATTGGGGTTGAGTTTCAAATAATCCTTCATGTAACTTTGTGGGGTATATGTCCTTCCTCCCACTACTACCGATGTGGGAGGTATACCGATGTAATGATCCATAATGGATGCGATGGTTTCCAGCGCGGCCTTTTCGCTCCATGCATTTGATGCCTTCAACGACGCAAGATAACCGCTCATTTCTGCGACCATGGCTTCATGGTTGTGAAATTTACGTCCGTTAATCAATCCGGTGTAACTGTCGGCCGGAACCAAGCCATATTGCAATGCAATGCGCGCCACTGCATTTGCCTCAGAGCCTTCGTCGAACAACGAGTTGCCGCGCTCTTGCACAAACCGCCGCGCCTTTTCGATGTATTCGAAATAGGCCACGTACATTTCTGACAATTTTACTTTTTTACCCGTCATCCTGAATATTTCCGATTCATAAAACGACAGCGTTGAGAAATCCCAGCAAGTTCCTGTATTTCCCTGTGACAACGGCTCATTGGCCCATACACGGGTGTACGCCGACGTTTTGTTGGGAAGTTTATAGACCGATTGGTCCATTACCAACCGTTTGCCGGGCTCGGCCTTGGTCTGGGCCTCTTCGACCAACCGGTTATCTTTCAGGATAGTTTGGTAATAATAACCTTCTCCCTTGGGAAGGGTGACAAATTTGGCTTTATCGTTGTTTTGTCCCTCAACGGCTATCACCACGAAGGCTGATAGCAAAAATAACACCGTTTTTTTCATGTATGAGTTGCATTTACAAGGTCAATAACGACAAAACTATACAACAAACAAACATCAAGCCATGACTTTTGAGGGGGAGTTTACCCAGATACACAAAAAGTATTAGCCACAAAATAAACCCCAGCGAGTGCGGATTGTTACCCTATTGAATCAATTTGCTAAATTTACAACGCAAAACAAATGTGATGAACCCTATATCAAACATTCCCCATCTGTCAGAATTGCTGTCGAAAAACAAAAAGTGGCCGCTTCAATACATGTTTAAATTCATTGTCCCCAACATCGGCAACAATGTGCAAACGGTGGTTGGTTTATTGCCCAACCACGGCACAATCAGCTACAACCATACGCCTAACCTGCGTTATGTATCCGTGACGTGCGTGGCCTCCATGCCTTCGGCCGATAGTATCGTGGATATTACCAATCAAGTCACCGCCATAAATGGGGTCATGGCTTTGTAAGGGAAGAAATGAAATAGGTTTCATGTTCTGGGATGAGGGTTGGAAAGAAGCTGTTTGCCGTTAAAAACAAAAAACCATCATTCCCATCGCACACTGTCAGGCAACCACGTTTTAACCACTTTATAGTTCTCGCTTTCTTTGGGAGTACATCTCTATGAATATCAAACGTATTCCAGACATTCCATTTCACCGGTAAGCACCGACAACGCGTTTTCGGCCAGTGCCTGCATCTCATCCTCACCGGGATAGACAATCACTGGCCCCAGAAATGCCACCATATCTTTAATATAATTCACAATAAACTTGCTGTTGGCAATGCCCCCGGTTATTAAAATGCCATCGATCTGCCCCTTCAGTACGACTGCACATGCGCCAATGGCCTTTGCCGTCTGGTACGCCATAGCCTCCAACACGCTTTGAGCATTGGCATGGCCATTTTGTGCCATCTGCTCCACCTCAATCACCTGGTTGGTACCAAAATGGGCCACTAGCCCTCCTTTGCCGTTGATGAGCTTTCGAACCTCATCATGGGTCATCTCGCCGCTAAAGCACAAGTCCACCAATGCACCGGTCGGTAATGTCCCGGCCCGTTCGGGTGAAAAAGGCCCGAAACCGTCCAGGGCATTGTTCACGTCCACCACCTTCCCCCTGCGATGCGCTCCAATGGAAATACCCCCGCCCAAATGGGCCACAATCAAGTTCAGATCGTCATACTTTTTCTCCAAGGCTTTGGCATAATTCCGGGCCACTGCTTTATGGTTCAACGCGTGAAATATCGATCGCCGCATCATTTTCGGGTGGCCGGTAATACGGGCCACATCCTGCAATTCATCCACCACCACCGGGTCGGCAATAAAAGCACGTGCATTCGGAAGGGTTTGGGCAATGTCTGCCGCAATCAGCCCTCCCAAATTACTTGCATGTTGGCCCTGGATGCCAATGCGCAGATCACGTTTCAATGCTTCGTTCACCTCGTAAACTCCCGAAGGGATGGGTTTTACCAATCCGCCACGACCCACCACGGCCACAATATCGTCAATTTCAATATCGCTTTGGATCAACGCATCCAAAATGGCTTCTTTCCGTAACTCATACTGATCGGCAATGGAGGGAAACACCGCAAGTTCCCCGGCCGTGTGGCGAACGGATTTTAAGAATATGGATTTACGTCCTTCAAACACAGCTATTTTTGTCGATGTGGAACCGGGATTGATGGCCAGAATCTTAAAAGCAATATTCATAGGCAAGTGTGTTTAATGAAACATCCATGAAACCAATTTACGATACATGGGAAAATTTATAAATGTTTCCCGTTCAGATCAAGCAGATAAGCATAAGACCGACCATTTGATAACAAATTACAAATGCCTAAATAAAACGTCAAGCCAATGCGGCCAGCAAAATACTATCGTACTTAGATTGTTCTGAGTCACTGCGCGACGTCAGCACGATAGGGGCCGATGCACCAAGAACAATTGAGCCGACTTTGGCATGGGCAAAAAACACGAGGGTTTTGTACAACACATTGCCTACTTCAATGTCGGGGATCAAAAGGATATCGGTATCTCCAGCCACATCACTCTTAATACGTTTATGTTCGGCACTATCGAAACTGATCGCATTATCGAATGCCAAAGGACCGTCAATAATACAGTTCTTGATTTGGTCCCGTTGGTTCATTTTCGAAAGCAATGCCGCATCCAATGTAGCCTGCATATTCTCGTTCACCATTTCAATGGCTCCCAATACTGCCACTTTAGGTTTCCGGACGCCCAACTTGTTCATGTATTTCACCGAATTCTCCACAATGGCAATCTTATCCTGAAGGTTCGGGGCAATGTTCATTGCCACATCCGTCACTCCAATAAGCTTATGGTAAGAATTGACTTCAAAAAGTGCGAAATGCGAAAGTAAACGGCCCGAGCGAAGCCCCCACTCTTTGTTCAGTACCCCACGAAGCAACACGGGAGTGGGCACATTCCCTTTCATGAGAATATCGGCCTTATGGTCATGCACCAACCGGATGGCCGTTTCCACGGCTTTTTCGGGATCGGTTTCCTGTACAAACACCGACTCCGGCATATCGATACCCATCTGATGGATAATTTTTTCCGTCTCGGTCCTGTCCCCCACCAAAACCGGCTCAACAATTCCGGCATGATAAGCACGCGACACGGCCCCCAAAGAATGCGCATCAGCGGAAACGGCTAAAACTAACCGTTTCCGCTGATGGTTGCGCTGTATCAAGTTTTGCAGATCAGACAAGGATTTGAACATAGTTCAACCGTTTTATTGCGATGCAAATTAACGATTTGCCAGTTCTTCCACTATGACTTTTGTATCCTGAGCAATGACCAGTTCTTCGTTGGTAGGAATGACCATGGTGGTAATACGGCTCCCGGGCTTGCTGATTATCGCCTCTTTGCCCCTTAATTCATCGTTTGCACCCTCATCGAATTCAATGCCCAAAAATTCCAGATCGCGGCAGATCCCCTCACGGATCGCGCAGCCATTCTCGCCAATGCCCCCGGTAAACACCAACACATCGGCACCATTCATCGCTGTCGCATACGCACCGATGTATTTTTTTACGCGATAGTTAAACATGTCCATGCCTAGTTTTGCCATTGCATTGCCTTCGGCAGCGGCGTCCAGCACTTCGCGCATATCGCTTGAAATACCGGTAATCCCCAACAAACCACTGTGTTTGTTAAACAACACACTGGCCGAACGGGTACCGATCATCTCTTTATCCATGATAAAGGTAACAGCCCCCGGATCAAGGTCACCGGCACGCGTTCCCATCATCAATCCTTCCAAAGGGGTGAACCCCATCGAGGTATCGATCGAAACGCCGTCCTTGATGGCAGCAATGGATGCCCCGTTCCCCATGTGGCACGAAATGATTTTGGAATTGTGATAGTCGATGCCCAAAACCTCACAAGCCCTTTTCGACACATAACGGTGGCTGGTGCCATGGAAGCCATACCGCCTGATGCCGTACTTTTTATACAACGAATATGGAATGGCATACATATATGCATGCTTAGGCATCGTTTGGTGGAAAGCCGTATCGAATACCCCAACCTGTGGCACGTGGGGCATAAGCTGTTGGACAGCGTAAATACCCTTCAGGTTTGGCGGGTTATGGAGGGGCGCAAGTTCGATGCACTCTTCCATTTTTCGGATCACCTCGGATGTAATGAACACACTGGAGTTGAACTCTTCGCCCCCGTGCACCACACGGTGTCCCACGGCATCAATCTCATCAAGGCTTTTGATGCAGCCGTGGCGCTCACTGATCAATAAGCCAAGAATGTAGTCGATACCTGTTTGGTGGTCCAGAATCTCACCCTCCAGCAACACCTTTTCGCCATTTTGTTTCTCATGTTTTAAAAATGAACCTTTCAAGGCCACTTTCTCAACCACGCCTTTGGCTAAAACAGTCCATTCGGCTTGGTTTTGGTTGTATAGTTGATATTTGATGGAAGAACTTCCACAGTTTAAAACCAATATTTTCATTTTCTTGATTTTTGTCCTGCCTGCACAAAACACGGCCAGGAATTTAGTTTCTAGATGACTCCCCAGACGGTTAAAACTTAGAGATCAAATCTTCTCCCGGAACAATTTTCCCTTCGGCATCGTAACGGTAAAAGCCTACGCCCGACTCAACGCCGTACCTTTTGGCCCTTACCAGACGACGGATCACCGGAGACACTTTATATTTGGGGTCGCCAAATTCTTCGTACAGGTTCTCCATCCATTTCACAATCTTGTTCATACCAATAATATCAGCTGTACGAAACGGGCCAAAACGCATGCCTAACCCAATCTGCATGGTTTTATCAATGTCGGCCATTGCGGCAACGCCTTCCATTAATGTGGCACAGGCCTCGTTGAGCAACACCACATACAGTCTTACGCTGATCAAGCCTGCCGATTCGGCTACGGAAATCACGTCCCGGTTTATCAATTTCACGAACGTACAAACTTTACTGTACACATCGTCGGACGTATACAGGCCGCGAACCACTTCTATAATGCGGGCCTCGTTGGACGTGACAAAGAAATGAAGGCTTACGCAACGATCGCGGAACTGTAGTTCCGAAGCCAATTCACTGATCACCACATGAGTGGCATTGGTGGCTATAATTGCATCGCGCGACACGACATCTTCCAGTTTCCGAAAAATTTCCTTACGAATGTTAATGTTACGCTCGCCGGTTGTTTCGTCAGCACGAATGGCCTCGATCACAAAATCGCAATCGGCCACATCGGCATAATTTAAGGTTCCCTTGATGCGCGCCATGATGGCACGTTTTTCACCTTGGGTCAAGCCCCAGTTTTCAATGACCGTATCAAGCCCTTTGGAAATATTATCGATAGCGATTTGGATTTTTTCCTCGCTCAATTCGACAAAGACAACCTCCATGCCATGCGAACTAGCTACCTGAACAATGTTTTGCCCTTCTTTTCCACAACCGATGACCCCAATTTTCGAAAATAACGTTTTCACCCGCTGAGTCTTGCTAAGCGCATATGCATCAATGGGTTCTACTAACAGTTCTGCCATTATAGTATTTTTATATAATTAATTTCCACAGTTTCATACGTTTGGAAACCAATTTAGTTGGTTTGGCCAAGCTAGCCATGAAAAAAGGAGCCATACAGGCTCCTCCTAGTTGAATATCATTTTCCGGCAGCTTGGTTGGCAGTGATGGCAACCAAATTTACAATATCACTAACCGAGCACCCGCGAGACAAATCGTTGATCGGAGCTGCCATTCCCTGGAGAATGGGCCCAATGGCTTCGGCATGGGCCATACGCTGAACCAGCTTATAGGCAATATTGCCGGTTTCGAGAGTTGGGAACACCAGTACGTTGGCCTTACCGGCAATATCGCTGCCAGGAGCTTTCTTCTGTCCTATTTCAGGGATAATGGCAGCGTCAGATTGCAGTTCTCCATCAATTTTAAGATCGGGAGCCATTGCCTTGGCCAGCTCGGTGGCCTTTACCACCTTATCCACCATCTCATGCTTAGCACTTCCTTTGGTCGAGAAACTCAGCATGGCAATACGAGGCTCAAAACCTGCAATAGCACGGGTAGTACGACCGGTGGCAACCGCAATTTCGGCCAACTCTTCGGCCGTAGGATTGGGATGGACGGCACAATCGGCAAACACCATCATACCATTTTCACCAAACGATTTGTCGGGAATCATCATCAAAAATGCACCCGACACCACACTAATACCCGGCATGGTTTTGACATACTGGAAAGCGGGACGGAGCACATCGCCAGTGGCATTATCGGCACCGGCTACTTCGCCGTCGGCGTCTCCGTTTTTGATCATCATCACCGATAAATAAAGAGGATCCTTTACCAACTTAAGGGCCTGCTCCTTTGTCAATCCTTTGCTTTTACGAATTTCGACCATCATGTCGGCATAAAGGTCTATTTTATCATGACTTTCAGGATCAACTACCGTGGATTTGGAAATATTGGCCAACCCAAGTTGCCGGGCTTTGGCCCCAATGTCGGCAGGATTGCCGATAAGGATGATTTTGGCAAAACCTTCGCCCAAAACCACATCTGCCGCTTTTAGCGTTCTTTCTTCATAGCCTTCGGGCAGCACAATCGTTTTAATGTTTGCCTTGGCCTTTTCTTTGAGTTGGTTGATAAATTCCATACCACTAATCAATTTACAATTTCAATGTCGGTTACTTAAGATCTCATTTATATTGAACCGTTTTTCTCGAAAACAGCAATACATTCCGATGTTAATAAGCCGGGTTGGGCAAGAAAATGTGAAGCTACAAGCACACGCAAGGCATCCAAATGACTTTTACACAAAATCCATGGCACCAGGCTTTACTGCAACACGATTGTAATTGGCCGTTTTCAGCTTCAAATATGTGAGTGTATAAAATTGATGGTACAAAGGAAATAAAAAAAGAGGCGCTATGAAAATTTTGCAACCTTTACTTTACAATCAAGAGCAATTTTTAGCCAGTACAAATAACATTAATCCAATCCTTCAAATACCAACAAATCCCATAAAAACAACACATTAACAAAATACAAACGTTTGCATTTCCACACTTACAAATGTACAAATTCTACAATACCTCTATTCGCTTTTTCGTGTAAATGATTGTTAAAACCATAAAAAAGCCATCTGTCGACAAAAATTTCGTCGACAGATGGCTAACACCATAAAATATTAACAAACTATTACTTAAACCAAAATCTTCAATTGCTGCAAAATGTGCCGGATCCGATAAAAACCTGTTACCAAACAGGGGGGGTTCCCCGTTTCGAGGTGACTTCGACCACGCCGTGTTTGGCCTTTTCACCATACATAGCTAATGCCTTTTCCCCTTTAATTATCCGAACCGACCTGACATTATACTCTTCAATGGGGATGATCCCCTCTACTGCTTTTCCATCAAGCACAAACAATGGAGGTTTGTTCTCAAAATCAATAGGCTTGAGCATTTCGGCCCAACGGCGCTCTTCGTCGCTAAGAACGAACTTTAGCACAATCGTCATTTTTGAATTTACCGGCACTTCACTTAACCGGGCAGGGACCCAAGGTCCTGAAGCCATCACAACCCTCAACGCCTCTTCGCACATTTCAACTGGTGCATCCTGGCTCACCGATGCATTCGTCACTTTGCCATCCTTCGACACGGTAAATGCCACATGGACACTTCCTTCAAGACCTCTTAATTTAAGTTTTTCAGGATAAATCAAATTCTTTTGGAGATATGCCATCGTATTTTTACGGTGGTTCTTGACGTAAGGAAGTTCATCTACCTTATCATAAACCGAATCGTTTATGGCGATAAATGATACATGAGGTATCGCTGCCGTGATTCCAATCGGCATAAAACATAAGCCCAAACCGACCATGAACCATATACGGTATCTGGAAACGAAAGTCATCATAAGGCAATGTTTTTGAAATGACACAATTTCCACTAACAATCAAAAACCATACCAAATAGCTACAAAAACCTTATGAACAACCATGCTAAAAATAAAAAGCCCATCAGGGCTTTTTATTTTTCAAACGTTGCGGCTCTTGTCACGCATCTCCTCTATTGCCTTCATGGCATTTCTGAGATTCTTCATGGCATCTTCGCTCTGAAGATGAGAAGATTCAAGACGTGTGGGAGTACGGTTTTTTGCGGCGTTTTGTGTGCGAATTTCAAAATTCCCGCCCGGGTAAATCCTTGGTTCATGAAATCCATCAACTTCTTCAAATTTAACAAATCCAAGACTCCCAAGCAGCTCTTTGAAAAAAGCTGCTTTATTATCGTCCACTTGAACTTTAAAACTCTTCATGGGCTCTATCATTTTGGTTTTACAATCAATACGAAATGGCTAAACACGAAATAATTTCACATAAGGAAAAACTTATTACAGCAAATTGCATCCTTTACGTCATATATTCCTTTTAGACACCAACAAATAAACAACCTTTCGACCAAATGGTTTAACTAAAGTTACAACAATAATTAATTTAACAGAAGGATTTGGTCATTTTTTTTCAGTTAACAGAGACTAAAGTCATCCGCATCGAGGTATACAGGAAACTTATTTCGGAAGTTATCCAAGCTTTTACCATCGGCCAACGCATAAAAAATAGTGTCACTGATACTTTTCCCTCCGGACATAACATTACCTTTCGGGTCAATCATGGCCGACCCACCGGAATAATCCACTGCATCATCCCTGCCTATCCGATTTACTCCCAACACATAGCACTGGTTTTCAATGGCACGGGCTTTCAATAATACATCCCACGCTTCTTGTCTGGAAGCAGGCCAGTTAGCTACGTATACTATCAAATCGGTATTGTTTTGACTACGACTCCAAACAGGAAACCTTAAATCGTAACAGATCAACGGACGGATACGCCAACCTTTGTATTCGATAAGCACTTGGTTGCTTCCTCCGTGATATGTGTTGTGTTCACCTGCCATACGAAAGAGGTGCCTCTTATCATAACAAGAAATCTCTCCATCTGGACGAACAAACAAAAACCGGTTAAAGTATTTTCCCTGTTCTTCGACAGGTACGCTACCTGCCACGGCCATGGCATGTTCCTGTGCAATTCTTTTCATCCATTCCACCACTTCCCCATGCATCGATTGTGCTACTTTAAGCGGATTCATGGTGAAACCGCAATGAAACATTTCGGGCAGCACGAACAAATCAAGGTTATGTTCCTTCTCTGCAATGAACCGCGCATATCGCTCCAAGTTTGCTTTTGTATCCTCCCACACAATGTGGCATTGCAAAAAGCCTATCTTCAAATTAGGTTGACGATTCTCCATAAACTTCAATTATATCAACTCCAGATAAACTGTGTTGGCCGTACGATCAATTTTTTTAATCTTTCCTGTCACCTATTATATTATCAATTAACGAAAATATGGTACAAAATATTTTCACTAGATTACAAAGATACGCCTAACAATCTAAAAAAACACCCTTCAGCCGCATTACCTACCTTCCACGTATGGTGATCTCGTACGTCCGTAAATACAAACGGCTCCTTCCATACTCCACAAGTCTCTAATGCACTTGACTTTATACTAAAGCCATAATCGGTTATTCTGACAATACATAATTCGCAACCAAAGTGTCAATGGCATAACGGAGTTGCGAAGTTGATTTCAGCGAGTTGTTGACAATAACGGAAAAAGCACACCACTGCCCCGATCGATTCCTGAAATAACCTGCATATGCCACCACTCCGCTAATGGTCCCGCTTTTAGCAAACACACGCCCCTTTACCTCCCGGCCAGTCCACATGCCTTTCAGAGTGCCCGTTTCACCTCCCACTGCCAACGATTGGAGATAATGGTTAAAATTAGCACTGTGGCGCATATAAGCCAACAATTCAACCATGGCAGCAGACGACACCAGATTTTTCGGAGACAAGCCACTGCCATCGGCCACATAGATATCATTCACTGATTTGAGATGGGCGCTCCAATATTGTTTCACCTCGTCACGCGCTTCGTTCCAGCTTCCTTTATTTGTCTGCCGCTTACCAACGGTAAGAAATAGATTATCTGCCCATAAGTTATTCGAGAAGGTATTGACTGTTTTTATCATCCAAGGCAGCGACGCCGAATGGAACACAGCTAACTCGACATGCCCCGACCGGCCAAACGGACAACTGCCCAACCGGCTTTCTTCCCGCAAACTAATGGTATTGGTTCGAAGGTAAGCAGCTATATCGTTGGCAAAGCACAACGGAGGGACGGGCAATGCCGCTTTTACCAGAAACGAAGATTGACCGGCGGGCATTTTTCCTTCGACCAACCAATTGGACATTCCCACCACTCCAAATACATACACACTATCACGATTGGACAATGATGACCTAACCTTGCAATCCAGCTCCAAATGCGGCAACAAAGGTTCGGTACGAACAATCGCACAAGGTTGATCGGGCAATTTTGGGGAACCAAGGTAGATAGATAGCGAGTTATCAAGGTAATTGAGCGATGACGGTACGGCCCCGTAATAATTTCCCATATCTTCCCACAATCGGGTCGATGGATAATTAATGGCCGGGAAATATCCGTCGTCTACGCATATCCCGCCGGCAATCGATCTTATTCCTTTTGATTTTAAGGCGTTAAGGACTACAGCAAAGACATTCTCGGTCCGATTCCCTTCATAATAACTGGAACAGAATGACGGATCACCTCCTCCAATGACCCAAATATCACCATAAAATACCGAATTCTTTAAGTCGCCTAACGCAAATACCTTTGTGGAATACTTAAAGTCACTTCCCAATAATTCAATGGCCGTGGCTGTGGTAAGCAGCTTCAGTGTCGATGCAGGCACCAGTCGCGTATGAGGATTAAGGCTTAACAGCGTGTCGTTCTTATCGATATTGACTATCACCGCCGACACAGAGGATTCAATACCCACGCTATGCAGGAATGACTTGCAGGTATTCGACGCCATTTGTGCCGTTAAGCAGGAACAATAAAACAAACTGACGAGACTAACCCCCAATTTGGCCCTCAAGTTTTTTTGCATCGATACTCCTTTTCACCAATGTTTCAAAATACTTTGCCTCACGGTCTTTTTCGTAACCAAACCAATCAGAAAGCTTGTTATAAATCGTCCAACTCTCGTGGGCCCACAGAGAGGCATCCTCAAAATTCCCCATCATTTCATAAGACAGGGCAATGTTGTGGGCCAGACGGGCTTTTGTCGACTTTTTGGCAACCTCGTACAAGCCAAACCAGATTTTCGATGCTTTGTCCCATTCATTGTTTTTGACGTGCTGATCGGCCTCTCCGTAATATCCGGCATTGCTTGAATAATAATAGCGCTCCGTACTTTGCCAATTGGGAGAAATATAATCGGCATATGCAAATCCCAACAAATCGGCCGTAACCACTATTGATTCCTTAAACGAAGGGAGACCAGGCACAGGATACTTGAACTTTTCCGAAAATGCCGTCCAATCCAACACATCGGTTTGCTTATATACATTTAATACCGAATCGGTACGCAAATCGATAAACAACCACGTAAACTCTGCATCTACCGATTGCTCCACATGATAATACTTTGTTTCATCGCTGACTAAAATGTAGTCGATGGAAGGAATGATCTTATATCCTTGCAACACAATGGCGGCGTCTGCGTTACATGTATTTCGCAACACTTGCAGTTCGTTATTGCTGACCGGTTTTATTCCTCCCGATACGACCATCCGAGTCAACGGACGCGGGTAATAATAAACCGTATCAAAAAAACGGCGTTCGGCAAGCGATTTGGTCAACTGCTTAAGAACCACCTCCGGCACCGTATCCGGATTAGACTTGATGTACTGCCCTCCTTGCTTGTTCACCAATACCTCGATGGAATCACCAATCCTGTATGCGTTATTGGCAACAACCACATTTTTAATATCTACCGGAACCGTATATTCAGCTGGTTTCAGCACATCAATATTGAACGGTTTAGAAGTCAGACACGACGACAATGTCATTAAGGTCCCTCCTCCTATCACCATCATGCTGTGACGCTTAAAACCAAGCTTGAGAATATTTTTGAGTATTATGATTTTCATGTGCCATAATTTAAATTCATCGCCCACATGGAACATCTATCCCCTTACCCCTGTTCGTGTGCATGTCTTCAATCGGGGGCATGGATGTTTCATAGCAAAGAGAATCAACAAAATCACAATGCGGCCCTATAAATAGCCGCCACATCTTCCCTTCCGAGCTTCTTCATGCAACCCAATGGTCCGAACAATACCGCTTCGGCCATTGGAGAAATATGTGCTTCGGTAAACCCTACCTGGGACAATGTATCGGGCATCCCCAGGCTATTAAAAAACACACGTACCCGCAAAATGCCCTTTTCGGCCACCTCTATGTCGTCAAATTCGTCTATGCCCCACACATTCCGTGCCATTTGGGCAAACTTAAATGCCGTTTTTTCCGACAATACATATTTCATCCACACGGGAAACAAAATAGCTAATCCGGCGCCATGGGTCAGGTCGTTTACCACGCTCAATTGATGCTCCATGTCGTGGGTAGCCCAGTCACCAGGCAACTTGCCGGTGGCTGTCATTCCGTTCAGGGCCAAACTCGATGCCCACATAAGGTTTGCCCTGGCCTCGTAATTTTGCGGATCAGCCAACGCAACAGGGCCATATTTCACACAGGTTTTTAGGATTGCCTCGGCAATTGCATCCTGCAGATAAGCTCCCTGGTCGGGAGTAAAATATTGCTCAAACACATGGCTCATGATATCCACGGTACCCGCTGCTGTCTGCCATCGGCTGACCGAAAATGTAAGCGTGGGATCGAGTACCGAGAATACGGGACGCAAGGTCACGTCGCTCATGGCACGTTTGTCGTTATCCTCGTCACTCGAAATCACCGCATTTCCGTTCATCTCGGTTCCTGTAGCCGAAAGGGTAAGCACACATCCCAAAGGAAGCGGATTGGCAACTTTGGCTTTGCGCATCATAAAATCCCAAGCATCGCCAAAGTAAGGAACCCCAGCCGCAATGGCCTTGCAACAGTCAATTACACTGCCCCCACCCACAGCCAACACAAAATCAAGCCTGTGTTCCCGGCATAACTCTATACCCTGGCGAACACTGGCAATTCGAGGATTCGGTTGAATGCCGCTCAATTCAACAAAGGAAATGCCATTGGCGTTAAATAAATCGACCACGGTTTGGTAAAGTCCCGTTTTTTTGATAGAACCACCGCCATAGGCCAACAACACTCTTGATCCGTACTTTTTGATCTCGGGAACCATTTCCCTCATTTTATCCTTTCCAAACAAAATCTTGGTTGGCGAGTAAAAATTAAAATTTCTCATTTGGGGAATATTAAAACGTTGCGCGAATACGGTTCATCCAGATGCATAAACCCAATCTATTCAAATGTCAACGAATTTAAACAAAAACCAATCAAAAAAGATTTCTTAAAACAACAAAGGTGGCCGAAGCCACCCCTGATAAATATTGCAAACATGTTAATTACATATTCATGCCGCCGCACACATGGATAACCTGACCTGTGACATACGAAGAAAGATCCGAACCAAGAAATACGCACACATCGGCTACGTCATCGGGCTTGCCTCCACGTTTGAGGGGAATTTTGGACTCCCAATCTTTTCTTACCTCTTCGGATAGTGCGTGGGTCATCTCGGTGATTATGAAACCAGGGGCGATAGCATTGCTACGAATTCCCCTCGAGCCCAATTCTTTGGCAATTGACTTAGTGAAACCGATCATGCCTGCCTTCGACGCCGAATAGTTAGCTTGACCTGCGTTACCGCTCACACCCACCACCGAGCTCATGTTGATAATAGACCCAGACTTCTGTTTCAGCATAGTTCCCTGCACAGCTTTAGTGAAATTGAACACAGACTTAAGGTTCACATTAATAACGGCATCCCATTGTTCTTCGGTCATACGCATCAACAAACCGTCCTTGGTAATCCCTGCGTTATTCACCAAAATATCGATACGTCCAAAATCTTTCACTATCTCTTCAACCACCTTTTGGGTCCCTTCGTAGTTGGCCGCGTTAGAGGCGTAACCTTTTGCCTTTACTCCCAAGGCCTGCAACTCTTTTTCGGTAGCCAAAGCGGCATCGTTGATTGCCAGATCGGTAAAAGCTACGTGACATCCCTGTTGGGCATATTTAAGCGCAATGGCTTTTCCAATGCCGCGGGCGGCACCTGTAATAATTGCTGTTTTTCCTTCTAAGAGCTTCATTTTTAGAGAAGTTGAGTTACGTTCTTAATCAGAATTGTCGGACAAATGTACATTTTTTTGCCAAAATACAAACGTTGCCACTATATATCAGGCATGAAAGCAACGCATCGATAAATATTCTCGATGGCTCATTTTTTAGAATGGGGGCATCGAGCCATTTGTCGGTGTCGCAATTTTTGGGCACCATTCCCACAACCAAATCCTGCGTCTTGCAAATAACAACCGGCAGTTTTGTCCGATAACTTGGCTCCAAAATCAAACACCCCAATGAGCCGCTGTTGTTACTTTACAATGGAGGTGGTCCCGTCACGCATAATCCGCCGCCGAACAGGCTTGACCGGCTGTTCTTTACGCTCACCTTTGTATAATTGGTATTTGGCATAGCGGCATTCGAGCGGCCCGTTGAATAACGTCAGCTTTTCGATAGGTTCAATATCCATCAGTTCCATAGCATCGATGTTGGAACTGATGATCCACGCGTCAAATCCCTCGTAATTTCGCTCCAATGTTTTGCCAATACCTAAATACAACTGAACGATGTCACGAGGTCTGAGCCTTTCGCCATAAGGCGGGTTCATGATGATGGTGCCGTTTTTGGCAATGGTCTTTAACCCATCGAATGCAGCATTTTCGAAATGAATGTATTTTTTCAGACCAAAATCCAACGCGCTTTGACGTGCAATGTCGATGGATGCGGCCATTATATCGCCACCAATAATCTTGACAGAAGGGGTCACGATCTGTTCTTCTGCTTCCTTACGCAATTTTTCCCACAACTCAGCATCAAAATTGTTCCAACGGGTAAAACCAAAGTTGGTACGCTTTAGGTTGGGCGCAATTTTAGCAGCAATCATAGCCGCTTCGAGCACAATGGTTCCCGAACCGCACATCGGATCGATGAACGGCGATTGGCCATCCCAACCGGAAATGAGTACCAAGCCTGCCGCTAAACATTCGTTCATGGGCGACGGGTGTTCACCGGTGCGGTAACCCCGACGGTTAAGGGACTCTCCCGAAGAATCAAAAGAGACAGTGAACTTGTCCTGCGCCACGTGCACGTTCAACAGTAAGGTCGGTGCATCCAGATCAACCGATGGGCGTTTGCCAAACTTCTTCTTAAACTGATCGCAAATAGCATCTTTTATTTTCAATGCCACGTATTTCGAATGTGTGAATATATCGGAATACGTAATGGCATCAATAGCCAGGGTTTGCTCGGGTTTCAAAAAGTGAGACCAATCAAAATCGTATATTTTTTGGTAAAGCTCATCTTCGTGGCGGGCAGTGAACGAAGTAACCGGTTGCAGAATACGCACGGCCGTACGCAAATGCAGATTGGCCTTATACATTAGTTCCTTACTGGCATCGAAGGTCACGGCACGCTTCACCTGTTTCACGGTAGTGGCGCCAAGAGCCTCTAATTCTTTTGCCAACACAGGTTCCAGTCCACTAAATGTTTTTGCTACTAACTTCACTACAATGCCTCCTACTAGATTAAAATTTAGGGGCGTAAGTTAGGAAAAAGTTAGGCTCATATTGTGAGGTTTTGAAGTTTAATATTGAACGAACATGTCGGGCAGCATACCCAATGTGATCCATCAATATCCCCACGTTCAGGCTCCGCACGACGCAACTTGTAAACTTTCCCCCAAAACACCGCAAGAGACACTTATTCCCATAAGCAACAAAGAATTGCAAAACACAAGTTATCTGTTAACTTCGTACCCTGTTAACCATATCTATTATGAAATATCTATTACTTATAATTGCCTTTTTCTGGGGCATGGTCCAACTTAATGCCCAACTGACGCTCAATGAATTCGTATCAAGCAACAACAGTGGCATTACCGACGAAGACTCTGAATATTCCGATTGGCTGGAGATCTATAACGGCGGTACAAACACCCTTAATCTTGGCGGTCATTTTTTATCGGACGATAAGCTGAACCTACAAAAGTGGCAATTCCCCTCTTACAATCTTCAACCCAAACAATTCCTGACGGTGATGGCCAGCGGGAAAAACCGCACTGCACTACCTTATAGCTGGAAAACGGTTATCGACCGAGGGCAAAACTGGAAATACAAAGTACCCACTGCGGGTATAGGTACCACATGGCGTAATCTGGGCTTTGACGACTCTGGCTGGGGAGAAGGTCCCAGCGGATTTGGTTATGGAGATGATGACGATGCCACTGCCATCCCGAACCCCAGCATTAGCGTTTACATCCGTAAAACGTTCAATATTGCAAGTATCGATAAAGTACGAAAACTTGTTCTGCACATCGATTACGACGATGGATTTGTCGCCTACATCAACGGCATGGAAGTGGCGCGCAGCAACATGGGTACCACGGGACAAACCGTGGAATACAACACACTGGCCTCCGACAAAGAAGCCTCCATCTACTCGGGCGGTTATCCCGAAACATTCGATATCAGCAATTTCACCAATACACTGGTACAAGGTACCAATGTCATTGCCATAGAAGGGCACAACGCGTCTCCCACATCCACAGATCTCAGTCTCATTCCTTTCCTTAGCATCGCTACCGAAGAGATGGAACAAACCGTGTCGGTGCACCAATATTTTGCCCCACGTGAAAATTATTTCCACACCAATTTCAAACTCGACAATGCCGGCGAAACATTCTATCTCGTCTCACCCACCAACCAGATTGTCGACTCGTTGGGATATACTCCCCTTGATGCCGACATATCGTACGGCCGGCAACCCGATGGGACTAAAAATTATTTTTACTTTTCTGCCCCAACCCCCGGAACCACAAACAACAACCAACAAGGAGCCGTTAATAGCAGTGCCGACCCTGTGGTTTTTTCCGCTCAGGGAGGTTATTATCCGTCAGGTTTACTGCTCAACCTGTCATCGCCCGTACCGACAGACAAAATTTATTATACCAAGGACGGATCAGCCCCTTCCATGTCCTCCACACTTTACTCCGCCCCCATCTCTATCTCCACCGACTGTGTGATAAAAGCAAGGATTTTTCGCGATGGCACATTGCCCGGTCCGATAGTAGTCAATACTTATATAAAAGGGAAAAATCATAAATTCCCCATTACCAGCTTGAGCACCGATCCGGCCAACCTATGGGATTATTACACGGGAATTTATGTCAAAGGTCCCAATGCATCGACCGAAGACCCTTACTTTGGTGCCAATTTTTGGCAGGATTGGGAAAAACCGGCCCATTTCGAAGTGTTGGACACCAACAAAAAAACCGTGGTCAACCAAGGTGTCGGCATCAAAATTTTCGGTGCATGGAGCAGGGCCAGCGCACTAAAATCGATGGCCGTATTTGCCCGTAAACAGTATGGGAAAGGTTCGATCGAATACATGTTTTTCGACGATAAAAACATCGACAAGTTTGAATCGGTAGTCCTGCGAAATAGCGGAAATGACCTCACATACACCATGTTCCGCGATGGACTAATGACCGGCCTGGCTCGAAAAATGGACGTAGACCGTCCTGCATTTAAGCCTTCGGCACACTATCTAAACGGTGAATATTGGGGCATCCTCAATATCAGGGAAAAGGTCAATGAACATTTTTTGGCCGACAACCACCAGTTTGATACCGAGGACATATCGCTACTCACAAACGATTCCGAAATCGTAATGGGCACCAACGCCGATTACCAGACCATGGTGGCATACATTAAAAACAACAGTCTCCAAACGGCCGCCAATTACCAGTATGTAATGGGACTGATGGATGTGGACAACTTTATCCAGTATCAGCTCACGCAAATATTTATCGACAATACCGACTGGCCGGGAAACAATATCAAATTCTGGAGGGTGAATACTCCGGAAAGCAAGTGGCGGTGGATTTTGTACGACACCGACTTTGGCTTTAACCTTTACTGGAACGGGGTACAGAACAATACACTGGCTTTTGCACTGGATGGGACCAAGACCAACTGGCCCAACCCCGCGTGGTCCACGTTGTTGTTGAGACGCTTGGTGACCTCGACCGAATTCAGGAATAACTTTATCAATCAATATGCCGACCATTTGAACACCACTTTTTTGGCCACCAACTTAAATACCAAAATCGATTCGATGAAGACCCTGTTCGACGGTGAAATCCAATACCATTTGTCGAAATGGGGAGGTACCTATGCGAATTGGACTTACGAGGTAAACCGGATGAAAACCTGGGCCAATTCGCGTGCTGCCTATGCATGGCAACATTTGCAAACGCAATTTGCATTGGGCAGCAGGTCAACAGTGCAGGTATCGGTCAACAACACAGCCCAGGGACAGGTTAAGCTAAACTCCATCGTACTTGAGAATTCACCGTTCACCGGAACCTATTTCCCCAACATCCCTATAAAACTGAAAGCATTGCCCAAACCCGGGCATAAATTTGTACAGTGGGAGGGTTCCGTCACTGCCACCACGCCTGAAATCAGTTATAACATGGCAACCACCGGATCGTTCAATGCCGTATTTACCGTCGCTACCGATGCCGACGTAAAAGTGGTTATCAACGAAATTAACTACAAATCGGCTACAAATTACGACACCGAAGATTGGATTGAACTGTACAACAACGGCGTGGCCACAGTAGACCTTTCAGGTTGGGAAATAACCGATTTGGGCAAAGAAGAAAGTTTTTTCTTTGCGCCCGGCACCATCCTTTATCCCGGAGAATATCTAATAGTTTGCAATAAACTGACCAGTTTCAGGAACTTTCATCCCACTACAAAAAATTCAAGGGGCAATATCAAATTTGGCCTTAGCAGCAGTGGTGACAAAATCCGCCTGTTTGACAAAACCGGAAAACTTATGGACGCAGTTGATTATCTGGCCTCATCGCCATGGCCGGTAATTGCCGACAACTCGGGTGGTACTTTGGAGCTCATCAATCCCGACGTGGACAATTCGGCTGCTTCGCGGTGGGTGCTGAATCCCAACTATGGTACGCCCGGGAAAAAGAATTTGGGCTATGTGACCACCCCAGTCGAAGAAAAGCCCATCGTGGACAAGTTTATCGTAAGCTGCTTCCCAAACCCGTTCACGGATTTCACGACCATTGAAATATCAATTCCCGATACCAACCATTACTCCATCGAGATTCTTGACATCAACGGGCGTACGATCAATGTATTGGCCAGCAAGAAACTGGAACCCAATATTTATTACATCGACTGGAATGGTACCGATATGAACAATAATCTTGTCGGCAAAGGTGTTTATCTGGTAAAAAGCACATCATCCACCCATACAAAAACAATTAAAGTATTAAAAATCAACTAATCTTATAAAATGAAAAATCGTTTGGCATTACTGGGATTGATCGGTTTGGCTGCCGTATCGTGCGAAAAAGGTGAAGGTTTTGGCGGGACATCGACCATTAAGGGAGTCGTGATGACCGAAGAATGGAATGCCGAGTTTACAAGAAAAAAAGCTGCCGACCATCCCGCCCAAGAAAAAGAGGTTTACCTTGTGTTTGGAGATGATGACGACTTTTACGGTGATAAAGTGGATACAGATTACCAAGGCAGGTTTGAATTCAAATATCTGCGTGAAGGGACTTACGTCGTGTATGTCTATTCCAAAGATCCCACAAAAAATTACGACTATACCAATGAAATGATGCTTGTACCCGACACACTGCACATTTCCGGGAAGCACCAAACAATTATGGCCGACACGTTATGGGTTAAACGCTGACCGGCCAAATTTTACAACAAAGGACAATGGATCCAAAACATATCCAAGCGACCAATCGAAGCACAATGCGATTGGCCGTTGCAACTATAGGCTTGTGCTTTCTGTGCACTGCATTCACATTGCCAAAGGCCCAAAAGCAGGATTTCGGGGCATGGTATGCACTAAGCATTGAAAAGCCTCTGTTCAGATGGCTCGAAGTGTCGGTATCTCCCGAATTAAGATACTATGACAACCATTCGCGATTGAAAAGCTGGTTGATAGAAACCGATTTAACGGTCAAGATCAATCCCTATCTCAGGGTGGGTGCACTGTACCGTTATGCAGTCGATTTTTCGGATATGGATGCCAATGAACGGAATAATCGATTGGGCGTATTTGCCAAAGCATCGTACCGCATTAAACCCTTCGATTTATCGTACCGATGCCAATTGCAAGAACAGTTCACCAATTACCACAGTTCCGAAAATGGCAAAATACCCGAAGTCGTTTGGCGTCATAAGTTTGAGATTGCTTACAGTAAAAAGAAATACGATTTTAAGCCCTATGCATATGCAGAATGGTTCAGAACGGTATCGCCGGGGTGGGATGCCAACGAACAAAAACTACGGTTTTCCATTGGTTTGGATTATGACTTTACAAAAAAACTAAAGGCATCGATAGGTTATGTGCAACAATCCGAATATAATGTGAAAAATCCGTTGACCATGCACATCATTGCTACCCAAATAAAATATGAGTGGAAGTGAAATATAAGCAATTAATGATTAATATATTACTAAAGAAAAACAACAATTGCCATCTGCTATATTGGAGAGGGATCATATACAGATGTAAGACGGTAGTAAGTCCAAGTTTTGCGCCTCTGGTACTTTTCTTACAACCAAAACGGGCGTCCCATCATTGGAACACCCGTTTTGATTAGTTGGAATACCCATGTCAATGGATTATTTCTCAATTTTTTTCTGTATCTTCTTAATGGCAGCTTCAATCGGTTGTTCGGGTTCAATTACATTGTATTCGCCCCAAAAAGCTGGATCGGCAAAACCCGATAACTCATTTTCCATGATCACGTTTTGTTTCAAGCGCTCGGATGCCGGCAACGATTTTTCATCCACGTTCTCCCAGTCGGTCACCGCCATTTCAATGGTTGTATAATAACTGGTGTTGAACAACTTTTTATCCCACTTGACTTTAAAGTTAATTTGTCCCCGAGAATAACTATAGTACCATTTGCCATCTTTTTCGCGGTAGTTGACCAAATAAGTCGCTTCGGTCGGATACACATCGGCACCAACAGGCTTTTTACGGATCATCATTTCCGCCGCTTGAGCTTTATTGTCCACATTAAGATTAAACGACGCACTGGTCATGGCAAGACTTTCACTATCAATAAAAAGTTTGCCAAAGAACAAGGGCTCATCCACTATCGCTTTTTGTTTAAAATCAAGAACATACACCAACTTATCATCTATCCGGGTAATATTTGTCAGACTAAAATCATAATAGCTAAGGATATCGTTGGTGAAAATCAAGTATGGGTTCTTCATCATGTCAAGCATCAATGTCGCATATGGACCTCCCATTAATTTAAACGTCAAGGTATCGAGTTTGGTATAGTCAGCACTTTTGCGTCCTTTGAACAACTTTACCATGTCTGGGCGGGCACCGGCGTAGGATTGCTTGAGCACCTCAACCACCGCTTCGGACAGAGAAACATAGGTACGCCCTTTTTTGATGGTTTCGCGATAGAAAGCAGTCATCAACGCAGGACTGTTGGAATAATTCTCGACCCGTTTGCCCATCACGGCACGAATCAAGTAATTGGGATCTTTGGGAAAAACATTGATTTCGGCTAAGGACACGGACACCTGATCCAGTTTAATGCGATTCCGTTCTTTTAGTTCCAGTACGGTGAACTCTTTAGACTTGTAACCAGTATAAGATACCGTTATTTTCTGATCGAACATGGATTTGGGAACCTTCAACAAAAATTCACCATCGGAGTTACATACCGTACCAATGTTGGAGTTCGAAATATTGAGCGTCGCAAACACCAACGGTTCATTGGTCTGGCTGTCAACAATCGTACCTTTGAACTGTGCGAATGAAGTGGTATCAGGTTGCTGTGCCTTGGTAAGGAAATTGCCACCAGCCTTGGCACTATTTACCATTGCCCCCAGAATCACCATCGCAACCACCATCCACATACTCGGTATAAAAAAATTGGTTTTCATGGCTTATAAGATTTAATTGTGAAACATTGTCGTTTTGCAATAAAGACATCACTCTCCAGAAAAACCCTTATTGATTTTTTCAAAAAATAGCAAACGAGCCCACAAGATCCCCAATCGTTTGAAACTTCCTCTTAATAAACTATCATTCCACTAAAAAATGTTCGTAGATTTAAGGTTATTAAACCAACCAATACTAAGAAAATGGGATTAATACAAGAATTTAAAAGTTTTGCCATGCGTGGCAACGTCACCGACATGGCCGTAGGTATCATTATCGGCGCCGCGTTCGGCAAAATTGTCACATCGTTGGTCAACGATGTCATTATGCCTCCATTGGGACTGATTATCGGGAAAGTGAATTTTACCGATCTTTTTGTGTCGCTCGATAGCAATGCGTACGAAAGTTTGGCCAAGGCCAAAGAAGCAGGGGCACCGATCCTTGCCTACGGGTCGTTCATCCAAACGATGTTCGACTTTTTGATTGTGGCTTTCGCCGTATTTATGCTCATTAAAGGGCTCAACCGTATGAAAAAAGCCGAAGAGACAACACCCGTCCCTACCCCAGAACCCAAGCCATCCAACGAAGAAGTATTGTTATCTGAAATCCGCGATCTGCTTAAATCGAAATGAGCATAAGAAGCATAAACATTCCTGCACGGGTAAATGAATATCCGTGCGGAATTTTTTTATTGAACATGCGTAGCCTTCGTTTTCGAGATCTCTAAAGTTGTCCAAGAAAGAATTCATCCTTCACAAAAAGGGCTGAAGCACAACCGCGCAAAATATTACTTGCACCCGTTTCACGCCCCCGCATTTGGGCGAAAATGAACCGATACACACAACTTAACGGACGGTCCCTTTTTAAGAAAATAAAGAAATCGGGCCCGGCAGAGAATGCCGGGCCCGATTTCTTTATGCAAATTTATGCTTTAACCAAACAATAAACGGCGGTATTGTCGATAAAACCGTGATCGAGAGAATCACCAAAGTAAAATTCTGTTGTATCCACTGGTTTTGGCCTATAAAATAACCCAACAGACAAAAAAACAGTGTCCAGATAATGTTCCCAAGCACACAGAAAACAACAAACTTCCGGTACTCCATTTCACTCATTCCCGCAATAAAAGGCACTAACGAACGCAAAAAGGGCATAAACCGGGCAATAATCAACGCCTTCCCTCCGTGTTTCCCGTAGAATTCATGCGCCTTATCGAGATGAGATTTATTTAGCGCCCTATAATTTTTCCGCACAATACGATGCCCAAGATATCTGCCGATATTAAAGTTGATGTTATCGCCCAAGATGGCCGAAACAAAAATTATCAGCATCAACAGGGCAATATTTATAGCCCCGCTCCCAGCCAACGTACCGGCAGCAAACAATAGTGAATCGCCGGGCAAAAAAGGCGTCACGACAAATGCAGTTTCCGAAAAGATAATGACCGCAATAATCAGGTAAATCCAAAAGTTATACTTTGTCACCAAATCAAGCAAGTGCGCATCAATGTGCAAAATAAAGTCAAAAAACGACTGTATGGTCTCCATATGTTAATATTAAAATCTATATTATTCAACGAATCAACCAACTTTGGTCGAAAGGGACATTTTCACTCTCAGGCGGCTTCCAATCTGTAACAGATCAACCAAGTCCTGAACAGTCAATGAATTATCCATCTTCACCAAAACGACTTCATCTTCGCGACCGCCTAAAAGTTTCCCCAACTCTGCCTCCAGCGATTCGAGGGTTACCGGAGTATTGTTCAGGTAATATTGTTTTTCTTTGGTAACCGAGATGGCAATGCTGGCATTTCGGCTATTCTGATCTGTTTTGGCTTTTGGCAAAGTCATTTTAATAGCCCCCGGCGTAACCATTGTGGAAACGATAAGAAAAAACAGCATCAGGAAGAACATGATGTCGCTCAACGCAGATGTGCTTACCTCGGGCCTGAATTTACTTTTGTTTCGAAGATTCATGGCTTATCGGTTCCTGAAGTATATCAATAAAACTCATCGCATCAAACTCCATCTGGTGCACGACCTTTTCGACCATCGTGTTGAGCCAATGGTATGCGATAAACGCAACAATGCCCACGATCAGTCCGGAAGCAGTACTCACCATCTTTTCATACAACCCCCCGGCAATAAGGCCAATGCTTATATTGTCGGCCAATGAAATATTATAAAAGATCTTGATGACGCCCATTACCGTTCCCACAAAACCAAACATAGGAGCAATACCGGCAATGACCCCCAAAACAGGCAAATAACGCTCAAGTCTATAAACTTCGAATTTCCCGACAATTTCAATGGATTCTTCAATCTCCTTCACCGAGCGGCCAATACGTCTGATCCCCTTCTCGATCATTCTGGCTGAAGGCTGTTGGCTGTTCTCGCACATCTTTTGTGCCGATTCAAGTTTTCCGTCGGTAATGTAGTCCCTTATCCGGTTGATAAAATCTTTTTCCGTCCGACTGGCTTTTTTTATGGTAAGGTACCTTTCAATGAATATCGCAACGGCCATTAACGATAACAACAGAATGGGGATCATCATCCACCCACCTTTTTCAAGCAAACTTAAAATACTCATATAACAAAATGTATAAAATACAGATTAATGAAATTTTCTGTCCCAAAGGTATACAAATTTATTGTCCTCACTGTCATTCCTGTTTTCAAATACGATGTCCCTTATGCGTTATTAAACGACCATCCCCATCAAAATTGTAGACCAATTTCGGGATGTCATACTTCTTACGTCCATTTAATTACTGAAACCGCAAAAAAGTACAATAACAAAAGCAATGCCACACATGGAATAATATACGTTCGAACAAATCGATGGCAGTTAAATAACGTAAAAAGAATTCGGAGCTGATAAGATCAAAACATTTCTTAATGATCAAGAAATCTAGAGGGATCGGTCGAATTTCAAAATTATAACTTTCTTCATAATAGGTTTACCCGATTGTCATTTTTTATTTTTTGATCCATTTAAAAACGCACAACGACTGTATAAAAACGATGGAGCATAACGGCCCAGTACAAATACCGCCCACATTATCAACAAGGTAAAAATTAATTAACGATTATTAACGATTGATAACCAAAATATTTGCCTGCTATTTTGCCAGATCATTTATGCAATTTATAAATTTGCTGAGTAAAATGTCTAAATTTATGACAAAGCTACACTGGATTATTAACATGCAAGTAAACACTTTTTGTGTTTAGGCTTTATTGGTTACGTCTCTAATGCATCGATACGACTTGCGAATGAATTTGGAAATAAAAAAACAACCCGGGCTTTGTTGTTTTGACTTTGCTAAACTGGCTACAGGTAAATATTTTGAGCAAAAACAAATCACGACTAATCCTACTGCGATAATATTTTACCATCTTTGTATTTAAAAACATACAAAGGGCTTCGATTCTGCTAATATTAATTTAAAATCAAAATTATATCTTAATTATTTCATTTAAATTTCAACTGCATGAAAACACAAAAAACCGCTTCGGCAAAAATTCTTTTTTCTTATCTGGTTATTCCTGTGGCATTGGCAATTGCAATACTTGTGTTCAAATTTGTAATGGGTAACCCCACAAACTTCCAAGGTGGCGATCCCAATAACCATCCACTTCCCGGTAACTTTTTAGGAGTTATTTACAAAGGTGGATTTATCGTGCCTATTTTGATGACATTGTTACTCACCGTACTCACCTTTACCATTGAGCGTTACATCACCATCACAAAAGCTGCGGGCAAAGGAAGTATTACCAGTTTTGTTTTCCAGGTAAAACGTTTGCTTTCCGAAGGCCGTATCAACGAAGTTTACACTGCTTGCGACAAGCAAAAAGGGTCAGTGGCCAATGTGGTACGTGCAGCTATTGAAAAATATGAGTACGTAGAAAGCGACCAAGGCATGACCAAAGAACAAAAATTGTTGGATATCCAAAAAAACATCGAAGAGTCAACATCTTTGGAATTGCCCAGCCTTGAGCAAAACCTGGTGATCTTATCGACCATTTCGTCGGTAGCTACCCTTATGGGTCTGTTAGGAACTGTTGTCGGTATGATCCGTGCGTTTGCGGCTATGGCCAATGCCGGTTCTCCTGACTCTATGGCTCTTGCAACCGGTATTTCGGAAGCATTGATCAACACCGCATTTGGTATCGGCACAGCAGCCATTGCGGTAATTATGTACAACTTCTTTACTACTAAAATCGACAAGCTTACCTATTCAATAGACGAAGCAGGCTACAGCATCGTGCAAACATATGCTTCACGCCACTGATTATAAGGTATTGAGGAATATATAAACTTTCTATTCTATATTATGCCTAAAGTAAAGATACCACGGAAAAGTACCGCACAGGACATGACAGCCATGTCCGACGTGGCTTTTCTTCTGCTTACGTTCTTCATACTAACGTCCAATTTTGCCCAAAAAGACCCCGTAAGTGTAGATACTCCATCTTCTATCTCGGAAATCAAGATTCCCGAGACCAACGTAATGATGGTACTTGTTGATGCATCGGGAAAAATATTTTGGGGAATTGACAAGCAGGAAGACCGGATGAACGTACTCGAAAAGATGGGCGAGATTTACCAAATCAATTTTTCGGACAAAGAACTCAAAGAGTTTAGTCTTGTAAACCGTTTTGGATTGCCCATCCAGATGATGAAACAGTACCTGGCCATGCCCGCAGAGATGCGTGATCTTCCGCAAAACGCCCTTGGTATTCCGTGCGATTCGCTCGATAACCAATTCCAGAATTGGGTGAGCGTGGCGAAAAGTGTCAACAAAGATTTGCGCATTGCTATTAAAGGCGATAAGTTGACCACGTATCCCGACATCAAAAAAGTGATGGATTCGTTACAGGAAATAAAGGAGAATCGTTATAATCTTATCACTTCCCTTGAAGCGGGAGCTGATTTTAATCTTTAAAAATCCCATGTTATGTCAGAAATAGCACAAGAAGGCGGGAAGCAGGAAAAGGGGAAACCCAAGAAACTTTCGACCCGCGTTGACTTTACTCCGATGGTTGACTTGGGGTTTTTGCTGATTACGTTCTTTATGCTCGCCGCTACATTGACGAAACCACAAACCATGGAAATTGCCATGCCGTCGAAAGACAAGGTGAGCGAAGAAGAACAGACCAAAGTAAAAGCTTCAAGGGCCGTGACTGTAATTCTGGGCAAAAACAGCAATGTGCTTTATTACGAAGGAACCCGTGAAAACGACGTAGATCCGACTGTTACCAAGACGGATTTTCGCCTTCCGGAATTCGTAGGTTTTTGGTCCAGAAGAACTACGATGTAATGATAAAAGTAAGGGATCTGAAACAGGAACTTGAAAGCAAGCGTATTTCGGCAGAAGAATTCGATAAAAAGAAAAACGAAATCATCAGTGACAAATCAGCTCCCATCGTATTGATCAAAGCGACCGACGAATCGTCATACCGCGACCTGATCGATATTTTGGATGAGATGGCTATTTGTAACATTGGTCGATATGCCATTGTGGACATCACTCCTTATGATCTTGAATTGATTAAAACGCAAAACATATAGTTATGGCAAAAGTGGATATTTTTAATCCAGAATGGATAGAAATGGTTTTTGAAGGAAAAAACCATTCCTATGGCGCCTATGTTCTGCGCAAAGAGAATTCAGGACGCCATTTAAGGGCCCTGATTGTCGGCAGTGTACTGTTTGTGGGTGCTGTAACCGCTCCCATCCTGATCAAATCAATCATTCCTGAAAAGAAAGAGCAGGATTTGACCGTACGGATGCTATCTGAGATCAAGCTTGAAAAGCCCCCAGAAGAGGTGGATCAGATTGCAAGAGCAGCAGCTCCTCCTCCACCTCCGGTGCGTAATACCATTAAGTTCACGCCTCCGGTCATTAAACCTGACGAAGAAGTGGCCGAGGAGGACGAACCCAAAACGCAAAAAGAAGTGGTTGACCAAAGGGCCGCAGTGGGAACCGTGGATTTTGACAAAGGCACCGATGATATTGAGGCTCCCGTAGCCACAACAGAAAACACTGTTACGCAGGAAGAAGAAACGCCTTTCGTAATCGTGGAGCAGATGCCTGATTTTCCCGGGGGACAAAGCGAGTTGATGAAATACATTTCAGAGAACGTTAGATACCCGGTCATTGCTCAGGAAAACGGTATCCAAGGTGTTGTCTATGTAAGTTTTGTGGTTGACAGGGCCGGAAAAGTAACACGGGTGCAGGTCAGCCGCGGAGTCGACGCCGCTTTGGATAAAGAAGCAATCCGCGTAGTTTCAGGGATGCCAAACTGGTCGCCCGGGAAACAGGGTGGCAGGGCAGTGCCTGTAAGCTACACCGTGCCTATTCGATTTAAATTGCAGTAATTGAAGCTTGATTTAAAAAACAAGGGTCCGATGCAAAAACACCAAACAATCAAAAAGTTTTCCACCATCATGGCATTTGTTTATGCGATGCTGGGATTGGTTTTGCTATTTGCCGGCCAAGATTTCGGGATGATCTCGGGGAACGTACGGATTGCGATGGGTATCTTACTGTTGCTGTATGGCAGTTTTAGGATATATCTTGTATTCCATAAAAAAAGTACGAACAACCATCTTTCCGTGTTTGCGGCATTGTCAATGGTGTTTTTTGCATCGTGCCATCAAGGCGGCGTACCCCAGGGTGCCGCATCGGCTTCAGATACGGTGCATGTATACGTTGATGAAACATTTAAACCGATTATTGAAGCGGGCAGTGATGTATTTTCAGCAATGGACACGATCCAAATATTGAAAATACATTACGTGCCCGAATCGGAAGCCATAGGGAAATTGTTAGAAGGCCAAGGAGTGCTTGCCGTCGTATCGCGGGAATTGAGCAAGGATGAAATAGCCATGCTCAACAAAAAAACATATTACCCAAAGCATACGAAAATAGCAGTGGATGCCATTGGGATCATTGCAAATCCTGCAATCACTGATTCGGTCCTCTCCGTAGAACAAATCAAGAATGTACTTGCCGGCAAGCTCAAGAACTGGAAGGAACTGGGCACTGGCAATAAAAATTTGCCCATTCGGGTATTGTTCGACAATCCCCAATCGGGGATTGTGAGGTATATGGCCGATTCAATATGTAACGGCCAACCGTTCAACAGCCAGTCATTTGCTATGGATGTAAACGTTGACGTGATCGATTATGTGGCTCAACACGAAGATGTCATGGGATTCATTGGAACTTCGTGGATCAGTAACAGAAACGATACCCAACATTTATCTTTTCATTCGAAAGTGAAAGTAATGTACGTGTGCCCGGAAGCAGATTGCACGGCGGGAAATAGCTATCAGCCATTTCAGGCCTATATTTTCGACGGCATGTATCCGTTTACACGTAATGTGTTCATGATCAACTCAGAACCAAATGTTGGCAAGGCTACGCGCTTTTGCAACTTTATGGCCGGAGAAAAGGGGCAACGCATAATCCTCAAATCTGGAATATTGCCTGCTGTGGCCCCTACCCGCATCATCAACGTCCGAGAAAAAATTTGAATTATTTAGTACTTAGTTTACTTATACCGAAAAGGTGGGGCAAAATAAATGGATCATCGTTTCAACGCTTTTTCTTCAACAGAAGCCACCTTTATATTTTTTGTCTGCAACACACAAATACTGGTTAATGTACTTGTCTATTGACCGAACCTCCCTAAAGTTATAAGAAAAATAAAACTAGGGAATAAATAGGCAAAATAAGGTTTTAAACATTTAAAATACTGAAAATGAAAACAAGAAAGTTTTCAAGCACATTACTATTCTTACTTTTTGCTATAGGTACAAGTGCCTATGCTCAACAGAACACGGTAAAGCACCTGATAGAAGAAGAACAATACTCCAGTGCTTTAAAGGAATTGGATAAATCGCCCGATTATGCGGGCAAAGAGGCGGATAAAGGGTGGATCTATTGTCAGCAAGGCAATTATAGCCAGGCCAGATCTACCTTCGGGCAAATGTTAACCGCCAATCCCAAGGATGCATTGGCAACAGCAGGTATTGGTGCATGCGATCTGCTGGAAAAAAACCAGTCAAAGGCATTGGATGAGTTTGCAAAAGCGGTAAAGCTGAACAAGAAGAACCTGTTGGTTTATCAGCTTATCGCAAAGGCCTGTCTTCTGGTACAACCGGCCGATACTGCTACTGCACGTAAATATATTGAGGCAGGGATGTCTATTAACGAAAAGGCTGCCCCATTGCATGCCCTGCAAGGTGACTTACTGGTGGCCATGCAAAAATATGGCGAAGCTGCCAACTCTTACCAACGTGCCTTATTTTATGACAAAAATGATTTTAACAGTCAACGAAAAATAGGGGTGGTTTATACCACTGCCAGACATTATGCTTTGGCTTCGGAAGCTTTCCAAAAAAGTTTAGATACGAATCCTAACGGGATATTGATCCACAGAAATCTGGGCGATCTTTATTACATGTTCGGAAAATATGCCGATGCAGAAAAAGCTTACAAAACCTATTTGGATAAGGCGGAAGGAATTACCCAGGCAGATTGGGAACGTTACGCCTTTACGTTGTTTTATACAAAAAAATATAAAGAATCATCCGAGCTGATAGACCGTTTAATGGAAGCAACCGATAAATCGGCAGTGCTTTATCGCCTAAAAGGGTATATGGCTTATGAGATGGACCAAACAACCGAAGGTGTCGATTACATGAAACGTTTTTTCGAGATACAAGATCCTGCACGGGTCCTTGCCTCGGACTACGGCTATTATGCCCGCTTGTTGGCTAAACAAAGCAGCGATTCACTGGCGGTGATCTATTTTGAAAAAGCCATTCAGGCCGACACAACATCAAATGAATATTTGGAAGACTTAGCCAAGCAATATTCGACGGGCAAGCAACACGAAAAAGCCATTGATATGTATTATCGCATGATTAGAAATGGAGCCGATGCATCGGCCATGAATTTCAATATCGGCCGGGAATACTATTTCATGAGTGATAACTTAACACGCGAATATACGGCATTGGTCCAAGAAGATGCCGCTAAAGCCCAATCGGTAGAAGCCATCGCCTTAAAAAGCCAAACCGATAGTTGTTTGGTCAAATCACAAAATGCCTTTCTTGAAGTGCAAAAATTGAGTCCTACCTATGCGGGTGGCTATATCTGGTGTGGCAGGGTACAATCGTTGCTGGACCCGGAAGCATTGAAAACCGATGCCAAGCAAAGCTATGAGAAAGCGTTGGAATATCTGCAACAAGGAGATGTGCAACGCAATAAAAGAATGATCGTAGAATGCCTTAAATATTTAGGTTCATACTACTATCTGGCTTCCGAAAGGGTGCCCGCCAATGAGGCCATAGCTTTAAAAACTACATCGATCGATTATTTTTCCAAAGTCCTGGAAATTATCCCCGATGATGCACAAGCAAAAGAGGTAATTGACAAACTGAAGATCTAAGAAAATCCCTTAATTATCCGAATAATCGAGGGATGGTTGCAGAGGGCGGGTTTTCGCCGAACCTGCAAAAACAATCATTTTCTGCCCTATTAAGGCACTGAGTGGTAAACCAGTCTGGGAACCACTCAGTTTTTTATGCACCTTTTAATTTTGATATATACAAAATGTTGCAAGTAGCCAAATTTATTTTGCGTTACCGGCTGGGTTTAATCATTGGCATGTTCCTTATCACCGTCGGCATGGGATGGAAAGCATTTAACACCCAATTGTCGTACGATTTGGCCCGGGTATTGCCTCCGTCGGACAGCACGATGCAAGTTTACCAACAGTTCAAATCGCGTTTTGGCGAAGATGGAAATGTGATGGTGTTGGGCTTTAGCAGCAAACGCATTTTCGACCAGGAAATACTTAACGAATGGAACCAACTGGAAAACCGGCTAAAACAAATACACGGAGTGGACCAAACACTAAGTATTTTATCGGTACCGATTCCGCAATTCGACAAGCAAAACCACACGGTTACGTTTCATCCTGTTTCATCGATAAAAGATGCCGATTCTATTCAACAAATAGTTGAACATAACCCGGCATTTGAAGGATTGGTTTATAACCCATCCTCACAGTCAACTTTAATGGCCCTCACGATTCGGCATGAAGTACTCAATTCGCCGGACCGGAACCAATTGATCGAGCAAATCAATTCAGAAGCGGCCCATTTCGAAAAGCAGACCAATATTGAAGTTCATCAGTCGGGCATGCCATATATCCGGTACGAATACATGAAACTGGTATCGAAAGAGATGATACTCTTTATGGTATTGGCTTTGCTCATTACATCGGGGGTATTGTTATGGTTTTTCAAATCCCTGGCAGTGGTGTTGTTCTCCGTACTGATACTAGTGGTCGAAGTGATTTGGAGCATGGGGCTTCTAAATATTTTAAACTACAAGGTTTCGATATTAGTAGGCTTGTTGCCGTCGCTGGTCATTATCATCAGTATTCCCAACACTATTTTCCTGCTGAACCGGTATTACTCCGAATATGCCATCTCCAAGCAGAAATTCTATTCCATATCACGCACCATACAGGGCATGTGGCTGTCTTTGCTTTTAGCCAACGTAACCACGGCCATTGGCTTTGCCGTGTTCTACTTTACGGGAAGCGTTATGTTACAAGAGTTTGGGTGTGTCGCATCATTCAGCATCATGACTACTTTTCTGGTCACTATGCTTTTGGTCCCCATCCTGCTAAGCTACCTCCCTGCCCCCAAAGGATTAAGGGCGGTTCATTTAAAGGCTGCACGCACGAACTACGTACTCAACTTTATCAGCAAGCTGGTATTGAATCATCGCAAGGCCATTTATGTCGTGGTTTCGGTACTGACCGTGATTTCATGCTGGGGTATGCTTAAGGTCAGGCAGGTTGGTTATGTGGTTGACGATTTACCGTCGGATCATCCTGTATACGCCGATCTGCAATTTTTCGAAAAGGAATTTGGCGGTGTATTGCCTTTGGAAATAAGCATCGATACCCAAAAAAAGCAAGGAGTGTCCTCATCGGGCGGCAAAACGATGTATAAGATACAAGCTTTACAACGAGCGCTGGCCAGTCACGATGAACTATCAAGACCTCTTTCACTGCCCGAAGGCATCAAATTCCTCCACCAATGGTACCGGGGAGGCCAAGAGAAGTATTATGCGATGCCGCCTTTGCGTGATTTGCATGAATTGGTCAGTTATTTTAAAGGAAAAAATACACAAAACCAGTTATCATCCTTTGCCGATAGCACAGGCCAGTTCACTCGAATTACGTATCGGATGAAAGATATTGGATCGGCACGATTGAAAAGTATGATGGAAACTATTAAACCGCAAATCGATTCTGTATTTCCGCCTAGCGAATACAAAGTCGACGTAACCGGGATGAGCGTGGTGTTCCTGAAAAACAACGATTATCTACTGGGCAACTTGTTTGAAAGCTTAATCATTGAAATCGTCCTTATCGCCCTTATCGGAATGGTATTGTTCCGGTCGATACGGATCATCTTATTCTCTAAGCTTCCATGCCTCATTCCGCTACTGTTGACAGCTGGCATCATGGGGTTCGCAGGGGTGGAATTTAAGTCGTCGACAATTTTGATATTTACCATCGCATTGGGGCTGGCATCCGACGGTACCATCTATTTTCTGACACGTTACCGTCACGAACTTACCATAAAGGGAAAAAGTCCCGAAGAAGCTGTGACCATAACCATAAGGGAAACAGGTTTGAGCATGATCTATACAGCTTTAATCTTGTTTGCCGGATTTGCCATCTTTTCGGTATCGGCGTTTGGAGGTACGAAAGCTTTAGGAATCCTGGTTTCATCGACATTATTCATGTCCATGATTACCAATCTCATACTTTTACCTGCAATATTGTTGAGTATTCATAAAACTCGGTCCAAAAAAGCCGCATTGTTTGAGACCAGCAAACAGTGACCGGTTTTTTGTGTGTTGATGTGAGGTTGCCGACGTGAGTCGGACAACCTCTTTTTTTTATTCTTTTTCATCCCGTACGCAGTGGAATTAGATTCTTTCGCCCAAAAACAGTTGAAAGGATACAAAGAATGAACCGAAGTAGGGAAAAAGCGAAGATCTCTTTTCCATTTGCGTTATTATTTCTTTGGGACTGGCCCGACTTACCTTCCTCTATTTCCGGATACTAACCGTCAAAGCCTCATTCGCATATCTATCTGGTCAATAAAATTCTCAAGTCCCAGCCTGGTCAAGAAATGCATCGTGGATACAGAACCTGCATCGACATTAATGACGGATAGATTAGCGCCGTACATTTGCACAACGTGCTGCACCAACATCTCCCCAATGCGCATTCGACGGTACACGGGGTCTACGGCAAGCTGGTGTATCCTGTTGGCCTGCGTATTGTAAATGATGTATCCGACCATTGTGCTTCCATGATGGGCTCCAAAAGCCTTAATAGAAGAAGACAACCGTTCAATGACCTGATTTGAGTTTTGCCAAGTCGGTTCAAAATCCCAGAAACGCGCCCAAATATCCCAAACGAATCCGGACAAAGGTTCAATGTGAATGTAGGGCACATGGGTATTTTCGATCATAGATTCTCCCCGATAACATTTCAATTGCCTGGCAATACCAAAACCTATCTTTTCATAAATATGGATAGCCGGATAATTATGGGCCAACACTTCCAACTGAATAGAAGAGACGCCTTGCTTTCTTAACAGCAGGAGCATGTATTGATACATTTTAGAAGTCAGGCTTTGTCCCCGATGGGCAGGTATTACTCCTGTAGCTCCATTGTAAAGGATCTTACGGCCATTTGCCTCATGATAGAAATGCAGCACAAATCCCACCAAACGCCCACTCTCAAAAGCTCCCACCGAATAATCCAGATTCACGTTTTCACTGTCCAATTTTCGCTGAAATTGTTCATACGTCAACGATAAAGGAACCAAATAATCGGAAAAAGACAAGTTGAACGTGTCAAAAAGCTCCTTGACCGAAACCTCCCTTAAATGGCTTATTTCTATCATGATATAATATTTATGCCCACGCATCCCTCATGTGTATCAAGACGGATGGTTCGATTTACAAAAAACAACAATTATTTATCTCATATCCCTCAATCCTCCCCTGAAACACGCCGACGTGACTTTTTACGAGTAGAGTGGAGGCGTTTTTGTTCCAACCGCTTCAGTTTGGAAGCTTGGGTCGGCTTGGAAGTTTTGCGCTCCGTTGGTAACATGAGGGCTGTGGCCAGTAACTGGAAAAATCGTTCAATGGCCCGTTCTTTATTAAGATGCTGAGATCGCTCAGTTTGGCTGGTCACTAATAGCTCGCCGACGACGTTGATGCGATTGGCTAACTTCATTAGCACCAGTGTTTTTTCGGCATCGGATAGTTCATGCGAAGAGGTGACGTGAAAACGTAATTCGACTTTCGAATTTACTTTATTGACATTTTGGCCACCTGGGCCTGCACTACGCACCGCCGTTAGTTTCCATTCGTTTTCAAATCCTCTAAGCTGCAAAGTGCGAATATCCATGTAAATAGCTGTTTTATTCCATACAAAGCTAATGGTTATTGGATAATTTAAGCCAACCTATTTTTACGCAAGTCACATGGAGGCAATTAAAATGGCATATTGCTTACCATTACCGATATTTTGCACAATCGATTGGTTCTGTCACCCAAAGGCTGGAGCAAGCCAACCTTTTTATTCCACAAATGATACGAGATCACTTTAAAAATAAGGATTCTTTGGTCTTTTGATTAAAAACATGCCATAAGCAGCCAATCCGAGATTTAAAGATGCTCTAATCAAACACATAGAACCTCAAAAACATTGGCTTTTGTTATTTATATTCCATAGAATATTTATAAAACAGCATCTCTGAGATCCTGAAAAGATAAATATTTCATTGCCAGCAAGGATTCTCCTGAGTATGGCAAGCCATATAATTGTCGGTGAATCACCCCGATCTGTAAATTATTTTCTAAATTTGGTAGCATGACTTATCACCAAAATCTCAAGAAAATGGAAAACAACTCTAACAACAGTAAATGCCCGTTTACAGGAGCAACCCAAAGGCACAGTGCCGGCGGTGACGGAACAAAAAATCGCGATTGGTGGCCCAATCAACTAAAATTGAACATCTTGCGCCAGAATTCTTCTTTATCAAACCCAATGGGGAACGATTTTAATTATGCCGAAGAATTCAAAAGTCTTGATTTAGGAGCTGTAAAAAAAGACCTACATAAACTAATGACCAATTCCCAGGATTGGTGGCCGGCAGATTTTGGGCATTACGGACCGTTATTCATTCGTATGGCATGGCATAGTGCCGGAACATACCGCACAGGTGATGGCCGTGGCGGTGCAGGGGCCGGACAGCAACGTTTTGCCCCTCTTAACAGTTGGCCGGACAATGTAAATCTCGACAAGGCACGCAGATTACTTTGGCCAATCAAACAGAAATATGGCCGGAAAATTTCCTGGGCCGATCTTATGATCCTGACCGGTAATGTCGCATTGGAGTCAATGGGTTTCAAAACCTTTGGCTTTGCCGGAGGACGCGAGGACGTATGGGAACCCGAAGAGGATGTTTACTGGGGTTCCGAGACCAAATGGCTGGAAGGAGACAAACGCTATTCCGGCGAACGTGATCTTGATAATCCGCTTGCAGCGGTACAAATGGGCCTTATTTACGTAAATCCGGAAGGACCAAACGGCAATCCAGACCCAATTGCGGCGGCCAAAGATATTCGCGAAACGTTTGCCCGTATGGCCATGAACGATGAAGAAACCGTCGCACTTATAGCCGGCGGGCACACCTTTGGCAAAACCCATGGGGCCGGAGACGCAGCACATGTGGGACCCGAGCCCGAAGCTGCAAGTATCGAAGAGCAAGGTTTAGGTTGGAAAAGTACATTTGGATCGGGAAAAGCCGGTGACACAATTACCAGTGGACTGGAGGTCACATGGACGCAAACTCCAGCCAAATGGAGTTATTATTTCTTCGAAAACCTCTTTAAATATGAATGGGAACTTACAAAGAGCCCGGCAGGCGCACATCAATGGGTCGCTAAAAATGCCGACAAGGCAATCCCCGACGCTCACGATGCAAGCAAAAAGCACGCACCAACCATGCTTACGACCGACCTTTCTTTGCGATTCGATCCTGTTTATGAAAAGATTTCAAAACGGTTCTATGAACATCCGCTTGAATTTGCTGACGCTTTTGCCCGGGCATGGTTTAAACTAACCCATAGGGATATGGGGCCACGCTTACGCTATTTAGGACCGGAAGTTCCTGCCGAAGAACTTATCTGGCAAGATCCAATCCCTGCTGTTGCCCATCCCCTGATTGACGGGAAAGATATTACTGAATTAAAAACCAAAGTGTTAAAATCAGGACTTTCCGTTTCCCAATTGGTTTCTACCGGCTGGGCTTCGGCATCAACTTTCCGTGGTTCCGATAAGCGCGGTGGGGCCAATGGCGCACGTATTCGCCTGGCTCCCCAAAAACATTGGGAAGTCAACAAACCTATCCAACTGACAAAGGTATTGGAAGTACTTGAAAGCATCCAGACCGAATTTAACAACGCGCAATCCAACGGCAAAAGGGTTTCCATTGCCGATCTTATCGTATTGGCAGGTTGTGCCGGTGTTGAAAAAGCAGCGAAACAAGCAGGCTATGACATAACGGTTCCCTTCACCCCCGGTCGAGCGGATGCTTCACAAGAGCAAACCGATGTGGATTCTTTTTCAGTACTGGAACCGGCAGCAGACGGTTTCCGTAATTACATAAAAAAAAGATACACGGTATCAACCGAAGAATTGCTGGTCGATAAAGCACAATTATTAACGTTAACGGCTCCGGAGATGACTGTTCTTGTGGGCGGTATGCGTGTGTTGAACACAAATTCCGACAACTCTAAACATGGGGTTTTTACGAAACGCCCCGAAGTACTTACCAACGACTTCTTCGTCAATCTACTTGACATGGGTACAGTATGGAAGGCTACCGACGAACACAAGGAATTATTTGAGGGATACGACCGTGCAACCGGTGCACTAAAATGGACCGGCACCCGTGCAGACCTCATTTTTGGCTCAAACTCAGAACTCAGGGCACTGGCCGAAGTTTACGGCAGCTCAGATGCCCAGGAGAAGTTTGTAAAAGATTTTGCGGCAACATGGAATAAGATCATGAATCTTGATCGATTTGATTTGGTTTGATTTGAAACCAACAAAATACGGAACGATGGAAGACCGTATGGAAGGAAAGGCCTTCCTGCCTCTCCCCTTCCGATATATTGTCTGTAAGTAATGAAAATAAAAAAACAATTCCGCACGAAAATATCGTGCGGAATTGTAATAGTTTTTTGATCGGTAATGGACCTGGAGTGCCGTTACTTTTGTGTTTTGTGTTGATCGCCGGATTTATTGCCTGCACTTGTTTTGGGTTGGCTGTTATGTGCAACCTTTTGTACCATGGCTTCTTTTTTCAGGAATTTGCCATCGGCATTGTAGGCAAGTTTCTCTTTGTCGGTTCCTTTTTGGACAATCACCTCGTAAGTAGTGGCACTGTTGGCGGTTACTTTGGTGGCTTTTTCAATGGTATAGCCACTGAAGTCTTTCGAAATGTTCTCGGTAATGGTCTTTGGCAGATCGGCAGGTTTCAACACCGTTTTGGTTTGAGCGTTTACAAATGCACTAAGGCCAAGGGCCAACGACAAAATTAATACTGCTTTTTTCATAACCGTAAATTGTTTAAAGGTTTAACGCTTCAAACGTAGAGCAGCACTCTGAAGAAAATCTGAAGTTTGACGGCCATTAACTCTTTTTAACGACCGGTAGTTCTAAATGGGCAAACCCGATTTCTATACAAAACTGATTATCATCTGTTTTCAGTTTAAAAGAAAAATCGTAGCTCCTGCAAATGCGCCTAATAATTTCGAGTCCCAATCCCTGTGATCTAAAAAACGAACCAGAATTGAACGAACCGGCCAGAGACCGGTTGTCATGAGCAGACCGGTACGCCGTAAAAGGAGTGGTTACCGTAAGCATTGCCGGTTTTAGATCGATATGAATGTAACCATTCGGAGGGTTATGTTTCACTGCGTTACTTATGCAATTCGACACAAGGATGTCGCACAGTGCCTTGTTCATATTCAATTCCACATCCTGTAAATCGGCCTTCACTCCAATCTCTTTTTGTTTGATAAAATCGTCGAACGACTGCAAGTTGGTTTCGATAAGCGGGCCCAGGTTAACGGGTTCGCTGGCATCATAGAATTTATTGTCGATTTTGGCCAGCAGCAACAATCCGTTGTTCAAATGAATAAGATTGTTGGTTACTTGATAGATCGTTTCAAAATGTTCGATTTGATCGGCCGATAGGTTTTCAGACTGGAGGATCAACTCTGTTTTTGCCGTGATAATGGCCAGCTTTGTGTTTATTTCGTGTGACAAACTTTCGGAGAATTCTTTCATCCTTATGTAATCGCGTTTTAGTTTTACAGAAAACGACGACAGGATTTGGTTGAGCTCTTTGAACTCACTGATTCTGGTATAGGGAAAGCGAAGGGCCTCCGGAGCGTCGATATTGAACTGGCCCAACGTGCCAAGGGTTTGGTAAAAAGGATGCCACAACCGGCGGTTCATAAAATACCCGCCAACCCAAAAAGCAGCCAATAAAAGAATAAATGCCAAAATAACCACATACGTCACTACCTGCTTAAATTTATGCAATTCGCTCAACGGTTTTAATATGCATATTTCATAACCCAGACCATTACTACGGTTACTGGCAAACACATGTCTGCGGTACAAACTTTCCGATGTGTTGACGCTGTCCGTTAGTACCACATTGCTAAATCCATCGACCGGAACAACTGCCTTTTGATACAGGGTCACCTCTACCCGATGCCCGAATATGGTGGTATAATCAGGCACCGTATCCAAATGTTCAATCTCTTCCCTGATAATTTCCCGGTCGGTACGGATGCCGTCGTCGATCTGCTTATAATAGATTCTGGCCAACGTAAATTGTAAAAAGATACCGGTCAACGTCAGCACGATGCCTACAAAAACAATATGGTAGGCAATACTCCCCGATTGTAATTTCATGGATCATAACTTAGTTTGTAACCAATTCCGTAAACCGTTCGAATGTAATCCTTACCGCCAAGTCCTATGATTTTGTGGCGAAGATTTTTTATGTGCGTGTAAATGATTTCATTCGACGGCGATAGCTCAAAGTTGTTTTCCCAAAAGTGATCAGCAAGCGACTCTTTGGTAACAACCCTGTTCTTGTTCGAGATAAAATAGAGCAGCAAACTGTATTCTTTTGGGGTGAGGCTTAAAGACGTATCGTTCACGAAAACAGCACGCTGGTGCGGAAGAATCCTTATCTGACCGAAAACAAGCTCTGTGTCGCCGTTAAAATTTCTGCGCCGCAGAATCGACTTCACGCGCGCATTAAGTTCCGAAAGATGGAATGGTTTGGTCATGTAGTCGTCAGCCCCCTGGTCGAGGCCTTCCACTTTATTATTGGTGGTATTCCGGGCCGAAATGATCAATATGCCCGTATTGCTCTTTTCCTGTTTGAGAACGGTCAGCAAATCAAGTCCGTTACCATCGGGCAAAGTAATGTCGAGTAGTATGCAATCGTAACAATTGTTCCGAATCATGGCAAAGGCATCTCTATACGAATGGGCCATTTCGCACATTAATCCCTCTTCTTTTCTCAAAAAATCAAAAATACTCCGGGCCAGCCTTTTTTCATCCTCTACGATCAATATCCTCATGGCACAATGGAATTTCTACGTGCAAACGCCTGCGTGACGACAAAATTATGCAATCGCGCACATACAATCAGAAATGGGGATAGAAATTTTCCCATGGCCAACTTAATCCTCCCCGGTTTGATCTTTAAACCTCAAACAGCGGCAATATATCCAAAAGATGTTACGTGGAAACAGTGAAAAAAAGAATGCACGGTGGAGGCCGTTAAAGGAAAATTGGCGGTTATTATGCTACAGTTTGCCGTATCTCACCCCTTCTCTTCGCTTTGAGACCTCCTTTCCTTCGCCCATCGATTTGCAATTACCTGGATCCAAGGAGCTCCCATCACTCCAAACGCACCCAAAATACCCCTATAGGAACCTTTATTGTTCGACCATGATAAATCGTCAAAATCCATCAATACGATATTCAAGACCATAAGCAGGAATGCAACTATCGTCAACACTATTCTGGTTTTTGTCATTTCTGTCGGCTTTTCAAATGTTATTTAATACCAATATTCTTTCTGTTTTTTGAAAATTATTACCTCTTGCTTTACTATTGGCGAAAGAGATACGTTGTACCATTCAATCTTGCGAAAATCTACAAAACCGATCGGCCCACTCTATTGCCCCGGACCTGCCCAACCTCCAGTAACAGGTGTTGCACCAAAAGTAAAAGGGCCCCTTCTTTAAGGGGCCCATCACACAAAAATTAACCCAAATCTTTATCCACAAATCTTATATCTCAATTTGATTTATCGTGATAAAACCAGGTTACTAAGTCGATATAAGGTTCCGGCAGTAGTCGTGTACTCGACGCAGTGGAACTCGTAAAGGCATACATCAAAAATCCCGTCATTATGTAAAAGGGAGAAGGGGGAACTCTCACCTTTTTATACATATAGCTATATCATCAAAATACAATTTTCATTTATTCTCACGGAAGAATTACTAAATCTGTAGCTTCTGCAGTTTCATCATCAATGTCAGTATCATCAACAACGTCGGTTTGGTCGTCAACATATTCTTCACCCTCATTCTTGTCCGCCATTATTGACTTTTCATAATGTACTAATTCATTTTGATACAATGAAAAAAGAGCTCCATAAATTATCGAGCCAACTCCACCCAAAGGAAGTCCCCAAAGGGCTCCTATTGCATCTGCAATAATCACAGAAGATCCAGGGGCTGAACTCTTTAATAAATTAATATTTGACCATAATTCATATGAAGAATTTGCTACAGAAACAATAAGATCCCTATACTCCAGCTCATTTTCCGTAACATCCTTCGCAAAAGTGCCATCTAGATAATTTAACATCTCAGATTTCGTTAATACTTGAGCTTTTTCACACAAGACCAGTAACTCCGATGTGAAATACTCAGATACAAATCCTTTTTCTTTCAGATCATTAACAAAAACTTTCGAATATTCGTTGAAAGAAGGAGTCTCATCTAAATCAGCAATAATTTCTAGAAACTCCGTTTCATCAACACCTATCTGAGATGCATCTATATTGTAATAAGTGAATAAAATTTCACTAAGCTCCAAATATTTCGATTCAGAAAAAAGTGCAAACTCCAACGAATTAAGGCTTTTCAAATTTGCTGATTGAAAAGTCTTGTTAATAATCTCATTATGCAACTGCGCAATCTTAGCGTTATTCAACACTAAAGATTCAACATTCGAATCTTTCGAATTGTCACATGACAATACAAAAAAACAACACAGTAATAATAATATACTTCTCATAACAAAATAATAAAGTCATTGCTTACTCTTTCGATTTTCAGCTTCCTCGATTACTAAATGGTGACAATAGTTGATTCCCCCCTTCAATTAATTGCACAAAGAGTAATTCAAAACAATATATCACTCTGATATTTAGATACTACACAAAAGAGAGTAGCGTCTTCTACCTTCGCTCGGAATTACTGTTGCTTGGTCATCTTAAAATTGTAAAACCTATAATTGGCCACCGTGTAACCACCTGCCGACGCTCCTGCGGTTGTCCATTGCCAAAAGAGGAACCCATTGACGGAATAGGTTACCCATACCCCATTGTCGGCAAATGACAAGATAAAATTGTCTTTGCTTCCGTTCCATACACTATTCATTCCTACCCCGGAACCTATTGTTAAATAGCCAGCAGAAGTGTTCCATGGTGCTAAATAAACGTAGTTACCGTTGTACGTACCTACCTGTTGCGATGTAATGGACACAGTCCCGTTCGCACGGTTGTAAGTCATAAGAAAATCAAATGCAAGCCCTTTTACTCTCAACGTTTTATTCTTTGTCTCTTGCACAATGGTCAAAGTTGTAGTAAACGCGCTAGGGCTACCGCTCATCAACCAATTTCCGATATAATCGGAGTAATACAGATAATCGTCCGGTAAATTCACGACAATACTTGCCGTTACCCCCTGATCGGAGCAGACAAATGTGTTTGTCGTGGCATCCCAATCGAAGTATTGCACGGTGACACCGCCTATGGTTAAAGGTTCGTGGAACTTTATCCCGGTAGTGGTGTATATGAAACTTGTAGAAACCGAGGACCCATCATTAAGCGTAAACGTAAATGTCCTGTCTGTCTGTACGACCGAGCTTATTTCTTCGTTGCTCACCACAAACCGATAAGTCCCAAATGCGCTGGCATCGCTCACGTCCACAACTTGCTGAAGGTAATTGGCCCAGTCCTGCTGCTCATCCAATGGGGTCATGACGACCTTGTTGCCATACTTTTTCCCCGTCATTTCAATGTAACCGCTACTTACCGATGTCATGACAAACTCATAATCACTGGAATAAGCGTCGACATCGGAACCGCTCGGGGTTGAGAAGTAATGGAATATATCGTTGTAGGTATCGAATGAGAGAACAGGCCCCTGGTCGGATATTAGTTTATAAAGAGAGGTTGTCTGATAGTCCACATCGGCAATTTCCGACGCAACGGTCACATTCCCGGCATCGTCGAACTTACAAATAAACGTGTACCCTCCTATCCCGTAATCTTCTTCGGGATAATATTCCATCACCCAACCGTTGGGCGCCCCGGCCAACACGTCTTTGTATTCGGCCAAAGCAGCGGCGATTCGTTCGGCCGAAGAACCTTCAAAGATATAGTCTTCATCTTTCACACAAGCCTGTGTGAAAACAAGCGAGACAATTAGCGAAAAAAACAGTGATCTTTTCATTTGTATCATTTTTAAAGACTATCCAAATCCAATGTATTCAAATCACCACAACGGCGTTGAACCACATCACGTAATTCGTCGATGTCTATCCCCCAGGAATTGAGCAAATAATTCTCGACGATATCGAACTTCTGTTCGATAATGGCCGCGCCATCAGTGCCTGCATCGGCTAACAAATCCTCCCAGTCCTCCGCAGAACTGGTCACATACAAGGAGATAATCTCCACAAAATCCTCATTTGCCTCACTTTGCGCATAGGGGGTGACAAAACCCGCCTGATGAGCTTCGGAACTGGTACTGTAGCTCCAATCGTCACCCACATAATTGCCTGCTGATATTTTTTCAAAATCAGTGCTGTAGTTTTTTGTTTGGTGCAAAATATGGGCAAACTCATGATGCATGGTTTTGAAGTAATAAGCATTCAGGAAATCGGCATTTACCGACAATGAATTCACATAATAAAGCGTAATCTTAAGCCCGCCCTCGGCCGTACCCAACACCATGGTTCCATTCGATTTGTATGCAGCCGAACCGATCAGATGGATGATTTTCGGGACATATGTGCGTGTAAAATCTATCCCTGCCACCTCATCGTAAGCCTCGAGCCAACAATATTTGACAAGTTTGGCCAACTTAACGGATTTACTGACTTCGGCGGGCACCAAATCATAATCCAGATCCGACTCAATATCCTCAAACCGATATTTGAAGTCGATGTTATATGGATAAGTATAGTTTTTTAACAACCAGGTATCAAACTCGTTGCGTTCCACCTCCGACGTATCGAAAATGCTGTTGTCGCTTAAATCGTCTTCGCTGCAGGCTCCTAAGCCAACCAGCAAGCACACTGCAATGTATATACTGAATTTTTTCATTTTTCACGTTTTTATTGTCATGGTTACCTCGGATTGGCTTGCATACCGGCACTGATCACATCGGCAGGCAATTGCATGGCCCTTCGCGGATCAGCTACGGACAACTCGTCCGTCACGGTGATGGCGTTGTTTTCCACAGTGCGCCTGTAGATCTCGATTCCGTAACGTTTCACGTCGAACCAACGCAAACCTTCGTGTGCGGTAAGGATACGCCTCATGTGCAACACACATTGCAGAAAGTTCTCCTGTTCCCCTGCCCCGATTTCAAAATCCGGATTCAATTTCTTTTTTACGGTAGGGGAAGTTGGCGTATAATAGTCAATCCCCGAATAAAAGTCATTGATCTGTTGACGCGTGGGCGCCGAAGCCGACGAAAATGCGGTTTGGAACAGTCCTAAATCGGTCGTGGCCGAATCATATAGCCCTAACATGACATATGCCTCGGCACGGCACAACAATGTCTCGTCGGTGGTAAACACCGGATGGATAATGTGTGGGTAACCGATCCCGTTGACCGCATCGGTGTACTCAAAATATTCGTTTATCTTACGCACCACTACTTTGGGAATGCTGGTATAGCTGGCATAGGTATTATAAAACCTGGTATACACACCCCATGTCCCGGTAGAACCAGTGGTCTCCCGACTGGAGATCATTGAATTGTGCGCATATTTTGATCCGGAGGAGTAGGGGCCGTGGATACGTCCCCATAAGGAGTAGGCCGAGATAAGCAACAAGGTGGCACGGTTATCGGCGCTAATGAATTCGTTCCCCTGGTAATTATCGTTTTTCGATAAACTACCCGCATAAGCCCAATTCCTTAATACCGATGACGGCAACGAGCCCAGCACTTTGGTGGCATACACTATCACTTTGTCATACTGACAATAATAAAGGTTGAAGCGCGTGGCAAAGGCATAAGCTGCTTTTTGGTTAAAATGATACTTGGGTACGGAATAAATATCATCACTGACCAAGGGAAGCGCCTCTTCGATGTCATCGTTAATTAACCTGTACACATCGGCCACCGACGCTCTTTCATAGACAGGGGAAACGGTTGTTTCCGGTTCTGTCACATAAGGAATACCCAGATCGGTAGTCGCAGAACTTTCTTTGTAATGCTGACAGAACATGTTTACAAGCACAAAATGCCCGAACGCACGGCAAAGTAACGCTTCGGCCTTTTGAGGGTCCAAACTCTTTGGATTACCCAGTTCCTCAATGGCTTGTAAAGCATGGTTAGCCGCGGCGATGGCCGTATAACACGCATCCCACAGCTCCTGGGGACTATCGGTATCGATTTCGGTCACATCGGCCCAACTATAAGCTTGTGTTTGCAAACGGTTGTAAGCGCTCCATTTGCTCCCGTTATCGTCCACATTATCAGAGGCCAACTCGGCAAGGTAGCAATAGGAGGTTGTTGGATAAGCCGAAACCAACAGTTTTGTGATTTTTTCCTCCGAGTCGATCACAGTTCGATTATCGGGCGTTTCATCAAGAAAATCGTCACAGGAAGCCACCATTGCAGCTAAACCGACGACCAGCCATAAATATATATACTTGCGTTTCATCTGTTTGATTTTATTTCGTTTTCGAACGGGATCCAACCACCCGTCCATTCACATAAAACGTTTAATTAAATTCCCAACCTCAGCGTAAACGTAAACTGTTTGGGGACCGGCGCAGATACCCCGCCCGAACGGAAAAACTCAGGATCTTGTCCGTTCAGCTTTGAGTCGGCGTACAACAAGAACAGGTTGGTTCCCTGTACTTTCAGAGATAGGTTGTTAATATTCAACCGTTCGATCATTTGTTTAGGAAATTCATAGCTCAACGATATTTCCTTCATCCGGATGAACCCACCGTCGGCAATACGCACATCTGAATAATTATAAGCATTGTAAGCATACTTTAGATCATTGTCCGCATCGTATTGTCGTTTACTTAAAATGACGGGAATGTCGGTTTTAAGCTCATCGCCCGGCAATGTCCATCGGTTTTTGAATTCTTTTGGCGTGGCCGTCAAGTCTGAGTAATAGCTTTTGAACACGGGATCCAATTGCACTTTATTGCCAAAAGAGTAAGTAACGAATACGTTTAGTCTCAGGTTTTTGTACCGGGAAATATTGCCAAAGCTACCGTTAACGGTAGGATCGGAAGGTCCTTCGTATTTGAGGAAATCCAAATTATCACGCTCCTGAAAATAGATGCCGGTACTGGTCACGTTGCCATCCTGATCCAGAAATGTGGGAATCCCATTTTCGTCAAGGCCCATAAAGGGTATAGAGAACAACCCGCGTACGGGGTATCCCTCGCGGGCAAAACCGGTTCCTGTAATAAGATCGATGACCCTGGAATCCGATTCAAGTTTCGTGACTTTATTCTTGTTCTGTGAGAAGATAAGGTTGCTGGTCCAATCAAAGTTATCGGTCACAATATTTTTGGTAGACAGCGTAAATTCTATCCCATGCGATTTCATATCGGCCGTATTGGCCAGTTTCTGGGTTTGCCCTCCAACTCCCTGGGTGATCACAGGCCCTATCAGATCGAAATTGTTACGGGTGTACCAATCGGTGCTTAAGTTGATCCGGTTGTTCAAAAATCCCAAATCCGCGCCAATATTTAGTTCGTGTTTCTTTTCGTAAGTAAGTTCGCTGTTCTCCAGATCGGATACCTCCAAACCACTTTCCTGCACGTTAGTAAACGGCCTGTAGGGCGTATAACTTTTGATCACGGCCAGTGAATTGGTCACATTGTTGGGGCCTCTGTCGGCTGTAAGACTGTAAGAAGCCTTCAACGTAAAATGTGACAGAACGGGATTCAACTCTTCGAAAAAACTTTCTTCGTGCATGTTCCATGCACCAGCCACGTTCCATGTAGGCAACCAACGTGCCGACCGGGATTTACCGAGCTTATTGGAACCCTCGTAACGCACAGTCCCATTCAACACATATTTTCCTTTGTACGAATAAGTCCCGGTCCCAAAGAATGCCGTATTACGGTTTTTCGAATTGGTGATGGAATAATAGTCAGTACCCTCTTCAATGCTTTTCTTAAAGAATTCGTAAATGTAATAAGGCGTTTCGCCCAATGAGTATTGTAGCCCCCAACCATTGAACCATGTTTTTCCCCGATCTGTGGCACTTGCCTCCATCCCTCCAAAGAAGTTGGTGATGTGCACATCATTGAACACATGGTTCCATGTGGCTGTCGTTCTAAAATCGTACCCAAACATTTTATAATCGGTACGTTGATAAATGCCACCTTCGGGCAAAACACTTATCGGTAATGAATAAGCCACGTCCGGATCGGTGTAAAGGAATGAATTCTTATCCCTGATTGTGGCATCCGACATGGCCCTGTAAGCCAAGGCTTGGTTGGACTCATCCTTGATTTTGTGTTCCTGGGATGTGGTTTGGTATTTCAATGCGCCCAGCGCACTAAGTTCAAGCTCCTTAAAAAGCTTCCATTTAAATTCGGTCTGATATTTAATATCAACCACATTCAAATCCATATAATTATTCTTCAACTCATTCGCGATGTTGAAATCGGCATAATTACGGGTGTACATCACGTCCGTATCCAATGTTCGGGAAGTATTCAGCGCATAGCTGTACGGGTTGATGTCAAAATCACGTTTCACTTCGCCATTGACCACATCCACACTTTGGCTTAACGTACCCGGGGCTTTTTGTTTTCGGTAAGATGCATTGGCCAATACATTGGCCGAGAACGTTTTCGTAATATTATAAGTACTGTTCAAATTGGCCGTGTACCGGTTTACGGAACTTTGCTTGCTCCACCCCGGATCACTCAGCACGCTCAACGACACATATGAATTTGACTTTTCCGTTCCCGAAGTCATGCTGATGGAATGGTTTTGCACGACATTGGAATTGAACAATTCATCAAACCAATCGGTATTCCTCATTTCGGCAGCTCTTAAATACTGATTTTTGGCTTCCGTTGTGTTCATTAAAGCAAAAGTTCCCGTCGTAGGATCGTAGGTGTTTATCAATTGGTACATTTTTCCATATACCCCGCTATTGGAAGCCCTGTACACGTCGGCAAAGTTAAGCCACCCTTTTTCCTGCATTTCTTTGTAAACCCCCATCTGTTCCTGAGAGTTCATGATATTGAAATTGGCATAACTCGGTTTCTGGCGATAAGTGTACTCGCCGGTATAATTAAAACGGCTTACGCCCGCTTTCCCTTTTTTGGTGGTCACCACAATCACCCCGGCCATTGCCCTTGCCCCGTAGATGGACGTCGCAGAACCATCTTTCAATATCTGGAAACTCTCGATATCTTCTGCGTTAAGCCCGGCAATAGCAGAACTGATCAAAGTTATGGCGTCGCCAGACGACAAATCGTCCGAGTCGACCTCGGTCACATCCTCCATCACCACGCCGTCTACGACCCATAACGGTTTTGAACTGCCATAAATGGAAGTAGCACCACGTACCCTGATTTTGGGCGCTGTCCCAAATGTGCCGGATACGTTTTGCACGGACACGCCGGCCGAACGCCCTTCCAGCGCACGGCTAATCTCCGAAAGCCCATCGATTTTCACGTCTTCGGTCTTCAACTGGTCCGTAGCCCCGGTAAACAACCGTTTATCCATTCGCGTCATACCGGTTGTAACCACCACCTCGCCAATCATCGACACGTCTTCGGCCAGCACCACGTTTATGGTCGTACGGTTGTTCAACGCCTGCTCCTGTGATTTCATCCCGATGAAAGTAAATACCAATATGGCCTCCCTATCGGATACTTTGATCGAGTAATTACCGCTCATGTCGGTCACGGCACCTATGCTTGTGCCTTTTATCAAAACGGTTACACCCGGCAACGGCTTATTCGCGCCATCAAGGACTTGTCCCGTAATAATCAGGGAAACCGGATCCTGTTGCACGTTATCGGAAGGGTCGTTTTTTTTGATCACGATCACTTCATCCCGAATGGCATAATCAAGTCCCGTGCCTGCCAGCAACCTATCCATCACTTCTTCGGTTTTGGCATTGTACACGCTCATGGTCACATTGCCTGCACTTCTTACATCTTCGGTTTTATATAATACCCCGAAGCCGATGTTGTTTTTTACATCCCGTATTGCCTCTTCAAGCGACACGTTCTCCAAACTCAAGGTCAAACGGTTTTGCCCAAAGCCTGAGCCTATCGCCTGTGAACTGGCAATTGTCAGGGACAATGCCAACGCACAGCGCCTTGTCAAATAAAACACACTATCTCTCAGCCATTTCAGCTTTTTAAGACAAATAAACTCTTCCATGGTTTAATTAAAATTTAGATATACTTAGGTTATTGTTTTTATAAAGCAACTTTGCCCGCGGCCACAGAAACAGAAATGGTACGTTCCCCTGTCCGGGTAAATCGGATACCTGATCCCAGCGCAATGAGGTCCAGCAATGTCGAAAACGATCCAAACTTTTTCACCTCAGCAGTAAAAGCGACCTGTCGCAACCGTTCATCGGCGAAAACAAATTCAACGCCGTACCAACGCGATACTTTTTTCAATATCTCATCCAAAGGATCATTGCTAAACACAAACATTCCGTTACGCCATGCCGTATATTTGGCCACATCCACATAACTACTTTTTCCTTCGGGCAATTCGTCGCCGACCAAAACCTGCATTCCGGGCAACAACTTATATCCACGCACTACTCCGTTGGAAGAAGCCACATCAATATTTACTTTTCCCTCGACCAACGTGGTATGGGCCAACGCGTCATCGGGGTATGACGAGACATTAAAGGCAGTTCCGGTAACCTGCACGTGCATCCGCGCTGTTTTGACAATAAACGGCTGTTTTTCATTGCTCTCCACTTCGAAGAAGGCTTCGCCGATCAGTTCCACTTCACGGCTGGCACCCACAAATGCCGATGGATATTTCAATTCCGATGCGGCATTTAGCCAAACTTTAGTGCCATCAGGCAAGACAACCTGATATTCCCCTCCGACCGGAGTTACCAAACGACAGCTCAATACCGGCTGGCTGGCAATATCCTGCCCTGAGGATGAAAAGGAAAGCGTTTTCTTTTCGTTCAATATCTTTATCCCTGATCCTTCAATCAAAGTATCCCGGTCGTCCAGCGCAACCAAACGACCGTCCGACATTTGCAGGAATGCCTTGTTGCTACCTGGTTCTATCGTACCCGTTCCAAAACAACCGGCCTGCATTGGACCGGATCCTTTCCCTTCCCAAATCCAATAAGTAACAAATCCCAGAGCAAGGGCCAACAGTATCACTGCGGCATATTTGGCAAAAGTCAATACTTGCTTCCGCCACAACGGGAATTGCCTTGCAAGCAAACGTTTTTTTACTTTTTCCCACGCCAAACCGGAATCTACTCGCTCAAGCAACTGCATGCGCGCAACCAAATCGTCCTGCTTTAATAAGGTATCGAACAACTGTTTATTCTTTTCCGACCGCTGTAACCACCCATTAAGCTGTAGTTCCTCTTCCACGCTTACTTCGTAGCTTACTGCCTTTTTGGAGATTATCCTGGCTATTTCCAAGAGTGCATCAACCGACATTTTTTCCATAACACATTAAAATTTCACTTTATATCCTAAAACCACCCATAAACAACCCTCATCCATCAAAAAAATAAACAAACACAAACACACCCCCCTTTTTATACATACCCATTACACGCAGAAAAGAAAAAAGGGCAATCGCCCTTCCATTTTTTTTGACGCCTAAAACATCTTTTTATTAAATGACACCGGAAATGCAAGTATTTCAGCAATTTTCAGATCAGGAGACATTGATCCGGGCAGAGAACCGGAAGATCAGGAATGCCGAAATGACCATTTAAAATTTTGAAATCAACGACATTTGTTTCGACAGACAAATAATATGGGGCAAGATTTAGCCCAACTAATTTTTGACTAGATGGCTTTAACCAAAGGGCATACAGAGAACCATGCTTCTACGGAATAAAGATTATCACAACGGACGCATTGGTATTTCGTAGAGCACGTTGATTTCGAATAGTCTGTCGCGGGGATAAAGAATTAAAATTGAAGAATTGTTCCGAAGCGATGGCTTAATCCCGTGTCTGGTTTTCAGAAAAGCGATACCAACACATGTGGCTGGTAACAAAATCATTTGCACATCAGAAGAAACAGATACCAATAAATGCTTCGTAAAAAAAACACCACAACAGATAGTGAAAGCATTGACGATGACAGCAAGACAAAAAAGGTTTTTTTCAGTACATTCCCCAGTAACAAACGCGCCTGGGTCTTATGGTATTTGACGGTTCGCTCCGAAATATTCAACGCTTCTGCAATCTCTGCATTTTTATAACCGTCCAGAGACATTTTGAAAACGTTTCGTGTTTGCTCGCCGGCATCTTTCAATGCCATCGTGATCAACGACAAAGTTTCCTCTTCGATCAATACATTCTCAAAAAAAGTATCGCCCTCTATCGATTCCCCAAACTTCTGGTAATGTGCCCGCCTTAACTTTTCATCACGCAAAAGGTTCAAACAACGGTTCCGTACCGCAGTATATAACAACGACTTAACACTTTTCTCCGCATCTATCGCACCCCTACCCTTCCACAGGTGCACAAAGCTATCCTGTACCACATCTTCTGCCGCCTGCAAATCGTCGACATAACGTTTTGCAAACAGCACAAGAGGCCCATATAACTTTTCAAAGACTATTTGAAATGCAGCTACATCACCACCTAACTTGCCAAAACTCACAGAACCTTCCATGTACAATAAAAATACACTGCCGTTCCACGAACAGCAATTAAACGATACAAGAACAAACCTCTATGTCACAAAAGCAGAAAAAAGGGAGGACAAAGCCGTTTGTGTAAGTGATGATGTCGATGTAATCCTGTAGAATCGTTTTTTCAAAGGGTAACCGCAAAGATAATTGTCATGGCACAAATAAAAAAATACACGCTTAACTTTCGAATGAGCACGAAAAACACCCAATTAACGAATGTTATGCATCTGTACATTTGCTCCCTTGCGACACCTTTGTATATTTGACCAAGCAATTACGCCACATTTGCTCAGAAATCATTTAGTGTACGAAACGACCTTTGTCTGAAATATAAATTTAGCACCACCGCCATGTCAATAACCAGCGACGCAGAATTAACCGGCATGCAACAAGTAAGCCATGCCGTGGCCACCACTTTGAACGAGATGCGGAAATACGCAAAACCAGGTATGACCACCAAACAATTGGACGATTACGGCAAACAAATGCTCCAACAATTTGGCGCCAAATCTGCACCGATCAGCACTTATGGCTTTCCCGGCTGGACATGTATCAGTGTTAACCATGAAATAGCCCATGGCATTCCCAGCCACCATAAAACAATCCACGAAGGCGACCTCATCAACATTGACGTATCGGCCGAGCTCAACGGTTTTTGGTCGGACAACGGAGGATCGTTTGTGCTGGGCAATGATACCAAACACCACCAAACACTGGTAAATGCCTCCAAAGAAATATTGAAAAGGGCGATTTCCCACATCAAAGGTGGAATACGGGTTTCCGACATTGGTTGGCTTATAGAGACCGAAGCCCGTAAATCCGGGTTCAAGGTCATCAAAAACCTGACCGGCCACGGTATTGGACGGAGTCTCCACGAAGCCCCTCACGAAATACCGAACTTCAACGACCGAAGCAATCCTTCCCGATTCAAAAAGCATTCGGTAGTGGCCATCGAAACATTCATTTCGACCCACTCGACTTACGCGGACACCCTTCAGGATGGATGGACCTTGGTGGGCAACCACGGAGGCTTTGTCGCACAACACGAGCATACCATTGTGGTTACCGATGGGCACCCTATTGTACTCACCGAAATGAACGGAATTTGGAACTGATACCCACCGTTATGAAGATCCTTGCAAAAAACAATTATCATCTGTTAAGAGGCCCTTTATCGGCTTTACCCCTCAACACATTGTTTGCGTTATCGGTACTAAATGGCGATGCCGACGGAACCGTGTACGTGGACGATTTGGATGCCCCGGGTACGTTTTATGTGGTTCATCCGTACGGCATGTCACTACTGTTTGGGAACACGCACCAAAATGAATTTAACCGTTGCTTTCGTGACCACGCCCTCAACATGCCACGTGTAAGAGATTGCCACGAATGGATGCAGGCATTTCCGCAGGAGTGGGACACGGTCCTACATGATCTATTGGGCGATAACCTCCAAAAGGTCTCTGACGCTTCCCCCATTGGCGCCAACGTGGTTGAAATCCACACGCGGGTCAACTTCAAATTCAATCCGGAAAAATACATCGGGTTCAAACGACACTTCCGGCCCGGCATGCAAACCGTGCGCCGCACCGACAAACAAATATTCCTCCAAATGACAGGGGCCGTGGTGCCAATGTCCTTTTGGCGCAACGCCGATCATTTCGACTCCGGCGGCTTGGGCTTCAGTTCGTTCATAGACGGCAAACTGGCATCAACGGCATTCACGGCCTACCGGGACGGCGACAAATTGGAGATCGGCATCGAGACCATTGAAGAATTCAAAGGCAAAGGAGCGGCACAATATGCCTGTTCGGCTTTGATCGATTATTGTCTGGCCAACGGATACGAACCAATATGGTCATGCCGCAAAGAGAATGCAGGATCGTACCTATTGGCACAAAAATTAGGGTTTGAACCGACATCCGAACGGCCTTACTACAGGTTGTGCCAATGAAAACTTAAGCAACCGCCCGCATTTTGCCTGCATGCACAAAAATTATGGACATTCTAAAGCACATCCCCACATCCATCCTATCCCATTGTGTATATTTGAGGCCGTTAAACAAACCAATTGCACACATCCATTTCAGCGTTTGCACATGCAGGATACAGAACACATTATCTCGATCAGGGAAGTATCCCATTCATTGGGCGACAAAACTGTATTAAAGAATATCAACCTTGCCGTTAAAAAAGGTGAGTTTGTGACCATCCTGGGCCCATCGGGCTGTGGAAAAACCACATTGCTCAGATTGATCGCAGGTTTCCTGAAGGCAAAAAAGGGAACCATTGGCATTGCAGGTACCAACGTAACCGAAGTGCCGCCCCACCAAAGGCCGGTAAACACAGTGTTCCAGAAATACGCGCTTTTCCCGCACCTGAATGTATTTAATAACATCGCATTCGGGCTTCAACTAAAAAAGCTCCCTTCCGACGAAATAGCCCACAAGGTAAAGCAAGTTTTGAAAATGGTAAGCATGACCGACTACGAGGAACGCGACGTCGACTCCCTGTCGGGCGGGCAACAACAACGCGTGGCCATCGCAAGGGCCATTGTCAACGCCCCGGAGGTATTGCTGCTCGATGAACCTCTTGCCGCCCTTGACCTTAAAATGCGGAAAGAGATGCAGATGGAGATCAAAGCCATGCATAAGAAACTGGGCATTACCTTTGTATATGTCACCCACGACCAGGAGGAAGCATTGACGTTGAGCGACACCATCGTGGTCATGAGCGAAGGCAAGATCCAGCAAATAGGCAGTCCAACAGAAATATACAACGAACCCTCCAACTCATTTGTCGCCGACTTTATTGGGGAAAGCAACATATTAAACGGCAAAATGATCGATGACAGCCTGGTGGAATTTGCAGGGCACCGGTTCGAATGTGTCGACAAAGGATTCGCCAGAAACGAATCGGTCGACGTAGTGGTCCGCCCGGAAGATCTATATCTGTCCGATATATCGGAAACGGCACAGTTCAAGGGGCAGATCACCTCGTGCATTTTTAAGGGAATCCACTACGAAATGATGATAACCACTCCCGAAGGCTATGAATTTATGGTACAGGACTATCACAGCTTTGAAGTGGGGAAAACCGTGGGGTTGAAAGTTAAGCCGTCCGACATCCATGTGATGAAGAAAGAGAGAGTTTGCAACATGTTCGAAGGGGTCGTGGCAGATAAACACCATGTGAGGGTAATGGGGAAGAACATCAAGCTCCACGAACCGACCACGCTTCCCTACGGCAGCAAGGTAAACGTACGTATCGATTTTGACAAAGTGGTATTGCACGACAACGTAGAGGATGGTACGTTTTTCGGACGTATCAGTTTTATCCTCTACAAGGGCAACCACTACCACCTGACGATTACCGGCAACCACCAGCACGAGCACATTTACGTGAACACCAACGATGTGTGGGACGACGGCGATCTAGTGGGTATCTCGTTCGCATCCGATTCAATACACATTGGAACCGTTTAAACCCGCAACGCGTGCAACAACAACTATTTTCATTCCTGGGCAAAAGGAGGAACTGGTCCATCCCCTATGTGGCATTCCTCACATGTTTCGTCATTATTCCGCTTGGCCTCATTGCCTTTTACGCATTTACCAGTAACGAGGGCCATTTCTCGCTGGCCAATTTCCGGAAATTCTGGATGCAGCCCGAGGCCATGAATACCTTTATCTACTCGGTGGGCATTGCCATCGTGACCACTTTTCTTTGCCTGTTGCTGGGTTACCCGGCCGCATTCATCCTAAGCCGGCTGGAATATAAACACGCCCGTATTCTGGTTATCCTGTTCATTTTGCCCATGTGGGTGAATTTCCTGATCCGAACGCTGGCCACCGTGGCACTGTTCGATTTTCTGAGAATCCAGTTGGGGCAGGGATCATTGCTTTTTGGCATGGTTTACAATTTCCTGCCGTTCATGATATATCCCATATACAATGTGCTCCAAAAGACCGATAAGAACCTGATCGAAGCGGCACAAGATCTTGGGGCCACTCCCCGGCAAGTATTTCTTCGCACCATTGTGCCCCTTTCGTTCCCGGGAATCGCCAGCGGCATCATGATGGTGTTCATGCCCGTAATAAGCACCTTTGCCATTGCAGAGCTATTAACCATCAATAACATAAAGATGTTTGGCACCACATTGCAGGAAAACATTTACAACGGCATGTGGAATTACGGTGCCGCACTGTCGCTGGTCATGCTGCTGCTCATCGGCATCACGTCGTTGCTCAACAGCGACAGCAATGCCAAAGCGGCCGGGGAAGGAGGCCTGATATGAACCGCCAGTTCTTGTCGTACGCCTATCTGGCCCTGCTCCTGGCATTGCTTTATGCCCCCATATTGCTGATCATTGTTTTTTCCTTTACCGAAGCAAAAGTATTGGGTAACTGGACAGGTTTTTCGTTAAAGCTTTACGCCTCGTTGTTTCACGGCGATGTCCACCATTCGTTGGGCAGTGCTTTGTGGAACACACTGATCATCGGCCTGGCGACCGCATTTGCGTCGACCGTTCTGGGCACGCTGGCCGCCATCGGCATCCATAACCTGCAACCGAGGTCGCGTAAGGCCATCAAACTGGCCAACACCATTCCCATCCTCAACCCCGACATTATTACCGCCATCTCGCTTTTTTTACTTTTCGTCAGCCTGGGCATTTCACAGGGATATACCACGGTAATACTGGCACACATCACTTTCTGCACGCCCTATGTGGTACTGAGTGTATTGCCCCGTTTGCAACGCATGAACGAAAACCTTTACGAAGCAGCGCTGGATCTGGGCGCCACCCCATTGACGGCCCTCCGTAAGATACTCCTCCCTGAGCTTAAACCGGGAATGATCAGTGGGTTTATTTTAGCATTTACCCTGTCCATCGACGATTTTGTGGTCACTCTTTTTACCATTGGCAACGAAGGGCTGGAGACCTTATCGACCTATATTTACGCCGATGCCCGCAAAGGAGGACTGACACCGGAACTGAGGCCTTTGTCGGCCATCATTTTTGTTTCCGTGCTGGTTTTGTTGCTTGTAATTAACCACAGGGCCACAAAAAAACGCGTATAACCATGGCTGTCCCAAAAACCATCCGCCCGTTGTCCCGCATTGCGGTGATGCTGTTGTACATGGCCGTAACACTTACCTTTGGCAGTTGCAGGGAAAAAGATTCGTCGCGCCGCCATGTGTTGAAAATATACAACTGGGCCGACTACATCGACGAGGACCTGTTGGCCGAATTTCCACAATGGTACAAAGACCAGACCGGTGAAGACGTAAAAATCGTTTACCAGGTTTTTGACATGACCGAGGTAATGTACACCAAAATCGCTTTGGGGCAGGAAGATTTTCGATCTGGTCTGTCCCACCCAGGCGATCATAGAACGGATGCTGAAAAACGACCTGTTGCTTCCCTATCAAAAGGACATTGGCGATGCCGCGCAACATTTCGGCAACATCTCCCCTTTTATCCGCGAACAGATAAAAGCGTTCAACACTCCCGAAATAGATGCCGGGGATTATGTGGTGCCGTACATGTGGGGAACTTCGGGGATACTATACAACACACATTACAAAACGGCCGATGAAGTATCGACCTGGGCCTGTTTGTGGGATACCGGAAACAAGGGAAAGATATTGATGAAGGATAGCTATTGGGACGCATACAACGTGGCGGTCATTTACGGCTTTTACGATCAAATTGCCAGCGGGCGGCGGACCATTTACCAAGTGGCCAATGACCACACACCCCAGGACATCGAAATGGCGGAACAACAGCTAAAGGCCCTAAAACCTAATCTGGCCGGTTGGGAAGCCGATTTCGGCAAGGAAATGATGACCAAGGGCGAGATCTGGTTAAGCTATGCATGGAGCGGTGACGCCGTATGGGCCATTGATGAAGCCCAAAGCGTAAACGTGACCCTCGATTATGTGGTGCCTGAAGAAGGCAGCAACGTTTGGTTCGACGGGTGGGTCATTCCCAAGTATGCCCGTAACCAAAAAGCCGCCAGTTATTTCTTAAGCTTTCTTTGCCAGTCGGAGGCTGCATTGCGCAATATGGACGTGAGCGGCTTCACCAGTGCCATCGGGACCCCCGAAATTGCAGAGGCCATGGCCGATTCGACGCTTGAAAAAACCGTCAACCTGAGCTATTTTTTTGGCCCCGGGCACGACAGCCTCAAACTCAACCACATCCAATACCCCGACAGATCCATCGTCGACAGATGTGCCACCATCAACGACTTTCTGGATAAGAACGACACGGTTCTTGAAATGTGGAGCCGTGCAAAGGGCGATAGCCTGAATAAAGGAATGGCCGTGGCAATACTCTTGTTTCTGGCTGTTGTTTCGTCGTGGCTTATCGTCAGCAGGCTAAAAAAGTTTTTTGGAAAGCAGAGACGGTTTGCAAAGCTTAAGACTTCCAGCTCCTGATCCACGTTTTTTTGCAACCTTTATACGCTTTCCATGATAGACGCGATAGGCTCCATCGCAGCCATACTGACCACGGTGGCCATGTTCCCGCAGGCAATCCGTATCATCCGGACACGCAACGTGACCGGCATTTCACTATCGATGTACATTGCCAACTCGCTGGGCATTGTATTTTGGTTGGCTTACGGCCTTCTCCTCAATGCCATCCCCATCGTGCTGGCCAACACGGTTGCCATTATCCCCGCCTTAACCATTTTGGTATTGAAGATTAAACTGGAACGCAGGGATAAGGACAGCAATTAAAGAAAAAAGCAATCCGCGGGAAAAAGGTACCGGTCAATGCAACAAAGGCGTACCACATTCGTCCAACCCAGATTGTTCCAGCACCCAGGCCTGGCAACGGAACGGCTCAAAAGGGTTACTGCTTTTAAGTAAAAGGGTTAACCCTTTTGGGCAAAACCAATATCCCTTTTTAGCAAAAGGGTTAACCCTTTCAGACAACGGGAAAACCGAACCCCAAAACCAACAACCGGAAGCTTCAGATAACCGTCTGTCTTTTTGACGCCAAAAACGTTTAAATACCATCCACACGGCGCCTAGCGGCCAACGCCAAACGTTTCTTCCGGTATTTCCAAAGAAAGCCGGCAGCCCCATTGACCGCAAAGCCCTGGTTGTTTCTCCTCAAAACCCGCTAAAAACCAACAAAATCCGATTAAACCGAAAGCGTTCGACCCATTCATAAAATATGTTAATTGTTCAAAAACAAGTTCCAACCACACACGATTCGACTATTTTTATCACTTAAACGGAGAAGAATACAGACGAATGGTGCGGATGAATGTCCATAATCAAAAAAAACCGCAATGGTCTTGCGCAACGGGAATATCGATTTTGGTGTTCCTTTTTTTGACCGCTTTACCCAATGCCCTTGCACAACGAACCACTATAACGGGGCATGTTTATGACAAAACGACCAACGAAGCGATCGGTTTTGTGAACGTATTTTTTCCCAAAACTTCCATTGGCACCGTGACCGATACCGCGGGATATTTTAAGTTATCCGGCACGTTTCCTTACGACACGGTCCATTTCTCGACCGTTGGTTACCGCCCAACATACATGGTTATCCGCAAAGGCACCACCACCCAGTTGACCGTGCAAATGGACCCCGATATCGTTGCCATTAAGCAGGTGGACGTGAAGCCCGACGATGGGCCGATACGGCGGCTGATGAACAAAGTCACGGCAAACAAAGACGCCAACAACCCCGATAAGCTGAACCGTTTCACCTACGAAAAATACACCCGTTGGGAGTACAGCCTGAATAACGTGGGCAACAAACTGGCCAATTCCAGGGTGTTCAGACAAAACCCATCGGTATTCAAAACATCGGACGACAGCAGCCGTTTCCTGCCTGTCTACTTTTCGGAACAGCTGGTACGCAACGAATTCCAACGTGAGCCATTGAAGCAGAAATCGACCATTCTGGCAGATAACACCACGGGACTCGGGGTATTGGCCGATTATGAAATATCGGGTTACACCAGTGGGTTGGACATTGAGGTGAACTTTTACGACAACTTCATCAACCTGTTTACCCAAAACTTTGTGAGCCCATTGGCCGACAACGGTTGGTTTTATTACAAATATTACCTGAAGGATTCGACCAATGTGAATGGCACCAAGCAATACACCGTCAGGTTTGTGCCGCGGCGCCAGGGCGATAAAACGTTCAGGGGACAAATGGTGATAGAGACCAACCGTTTTTCGCTGGTCGAAATAGACGCCACCTTGAGCGAGAAGGGCAACATCAATTTCCTGAAAAAGATGCGCCTGGCCTCTTCATACCAAATGGCCGGCGATTCGGTCCCCTTTTTCAAAACCAACCTTATCGAAGCCAACATCGACTATATCCCCATCAATACCAGCGACGACAAAAAGCGGCTGGAAGTGGCGTTCAAGCAAGTATCCTCCATCAGCAAAGTGGATGTGAACCCAACAGAGCCCCTCAAGCTCAGCTCATCGAAACTCAACTACGAATCGGTGAAACAACCAGGGGCCTACCGTCGCGATTCAAACTACTGGCAATCCATCCGCCATATGGAACTGAGCGACCAGGACAAGTCGGTGATGGCGGCCATCGACTCCATCAACCAAATCCCCACCATAAAATTCATCGACAAGCTGGCACAAATGTACATGACCGGCTATTATGACGTGGGGCGTATCGAACTGGGGCCTTACGATTATTTCTTCAATTTCAATAAAGTCGAAGGCACCCACCTTTTCTTCGGGGCCCGTACCTCCAGCGAAATATCGCAAAAATGGATGGCATGGGGCGGTTTGGGTTACGGCACGCGCAACCAGCAATTCATGGGGCGTTTGGGTTATGGCTATAAGTTCGACACCCCCACGCGGCAGGTCGCTAAAATATGGTGGTCGGACGATATCGTCCGCGTGGGCGAAAACGAAAAGATCCTTTACCTGTACGAGAACATGCTCTCCCCGTCGGAAAGCAATTTGGTGTCGCACCTGTTTAAACGTGATGAACTGGACGAGCTGCAACGCCAGCAAAAAGTTGGCGCCAGTTACGAACACGAATGGCGAAGCGGTTTTTCCTCCAAATTCGGCACAAACTGGAGCAAACACTTCTCTCCCGAATTTTATCCGTTCACCCAAAACGGTACTCCCCTTGCGTCCGTATCCAGCCTCGATCTCAATATTGACTTTCGCTGGAGCTGGAAAGAAAAATACATCGACAACGGATTCCTGAGGTTCTACTATTCGTCCGCGTACCGTCCCATTATCCATCTTACGCTGGGCGGCGGCCAAACATGGGTGAATGACCAAACCCATCCGTACGCACGGGTACATGCAAGCTACAAGCACAACGTATACCTTGGCCAGGCCTTGTTGATGTATGCGTTTGAAGGGGGCGCCTACGTCGGTAAAATGCCTTACTCGTTCCTCGATATTCCACGCGGCAACGAAACATACGGGTTCTACACCTACGATTTTAACATGATGGACTATTTGGAATTTGTCCACGACAAATACTTGCACTCTTACATGGAGTACCACATGAACGGTTTCTTCTTTAACCGTTTGCCGCTGTTGAAAAAGCTAGGGCTACGCGAAGTCGTATCGGCCAAGGCCATGGTAGGGTCGTTAAACCAGCACAATAACCTGATCGATCTGCCTTTCTCCACCTCATACAACGGCAAACCCTATTTAGAGGTGGGCGCCGGGGTCGAGAACATTCTCCGGTTCTTCAGGATTGATGCCGTTTGGCGGGTCGCCCCTAAATCGCAGACCGGGGCTCCCAGCTTTGGGATTAGGGGACAGGTGAACATTAAACTGTAAGCGAAGCGTTTGGGGTTCGAAATTCCCGAGTGAAAAAGTTTCAATCTTTTAATGCCGGCAAATGGAAACCCATTGCGCTTAAATCCATCACACAAGGCTCTACCACCTTCAGTCCTGCCTTCTGTAAACAAAAAAAGCAGCCTCACGGCCGCTTTTATCTTGTTTGGACTGATATTCCGAATTAAAACGTATAGCGGATGCCCAACGCCAAATCCCAATAGCCCAATTCGCTGTTGTAGTTCACCAACCCAATGCTGGGACGGGTATCGATAGAGATCTGGATGGGTATTTCGGTAAATTGGTATTCGATACCAATCTGCCCCAAAACGGCTAACCATGTACCGGAATCATCATCCCCGGAATATTTGTCTTTCCAGCTCCATGATCCCAACTGGCCACCCACGCCCGCATACCACGAAAAACCCGATTCGATGCCCCAAACCCATTGGTAAACACCCGATAAGCTGAATGCGGAATAGTATTTATGGTTACGCAAGCCCAGGTCGGCCTCAAAGCGATTCTTATTCGATAATCCGTGCTGGTACGAAATTTCGTTGCTCACCGAATTACTTCCACCCAGGCGCAAGCCCAAGGCATGGTCGTTGATCTGGGCAAAAGCCACTGTGCCTAGCATCAAGGCAAATAAAACCAAAACTGTTTTTCTCATTGTTTCACTTTTGATTAATAAATATTCAATATCCGTCTTTTTCAAACACCAATTTGGACAAAGGTATACGCTGCACTCAGCGCAACACCATCATTTTTGCCGCCAATTCGCCAGCCGTTTTGGAACCGGCCAGCAGGGTGACCAAGGTCAATGAAAATTCCATGGAAGCCCCTGCCCCCCTGCCGGTCACAAAAGGTAACGACACTTCGACCTGGTTCGAGGTGACGTTAGCTCCTTTTAACCGCGGCTCATGGCCGGGATAGCAAGTAGCCGTGTGCCCATCGAGCAGCCCCAGCTCCCCAAGCACCAACGGAGCGGCACAAATGGCGGCAACCAATTTGTTTTTGGCACTATGCTCCACCAAAGCCGCTTTTAAAACACCACAGGCATTCAAATTGTTTGTTCCGGGCATTCCGCCGGGAAGCAACAACACATCGGCCCGTCCAAGATCAATTTCGGACAAAAGCACATCGGACACGACTTCAATGTGATGCGAACCAACCACTTTCCGGTCATCGGTAATGGAAACAGTGGTGACATCCAAGCCAGCCCTGCGGAGCACGTCAATAGGCGTAATGGCCTCAACTTCCTCAAAACCCGGTGCTAAAAACACAAATACCTTCTTTGACATTTTTCCTGATTTAAAAAGATGACAGTACCATCCCGAAAAGACACAAACGCAATCCCGCAAAGTTAACCCACAGATGGCTTTTCTAACAAGAACCGTTCCTTTTTTTTAAGGATTATTGCCAAACCGCCCCTTCTCCGTACGTGAACAAAACCTCAAAATCAATGTCATATAAAATCGTTGTCACAGCCGTTAGAAAATAATGTATCTTTGCGGCCGACGGAAACACGAGGAATATGATATTAGCGAGGCGAGAAAAGACGGCCATCACTTTTGGCCAAACCGAAATTAGTTACGCAGAACTCCACCAACACATACACCGGTTCACATCACTTACCACATTAAAAAAGGGTTCGCGGGCAGTTATCTTTGCAGAAAACCGTCCGGCATGGATCTATGCATTCTACAGCGTCTGGAACAACGGCGCCATTGCCGTTACCATTGACCATTTGTTGCTTGCCGAAGAAGTCGCATATATTTTGCGCGACAGTGAACCAGAAACGGCCTTTGTCTCCAAAACCACAAAACCCGTTATGGAGGCCGCACTGGCCTTATGTGGCGCACATATCCAATTGGTAGAGATCGACGGGCATGAAAGCAACGTATCGGCATTGAACGAAACCCAATGGGTGACCATCGATCCCGATCCCGAAGAAACAGCCGTGATCATTTATACATCCGGCACGACGGGAAGCCCCAAAGGAGTAATGCTCAGCTTTCGCAACCTGATCGTGAACCTCAAAGCCGTTTGCGACGAAATACCCATACTGACAGAAGAGCAGACCATTTTGATATTGCTGCCGCTACACCATATCCTGCCGCTGCTGGGTTCCATGGTTGCGACATTTTATAAAGGGGCCAAGGCGTGCATATCGCCGTCAATGGCGCCGAGCGACATCATCGACACCCTTCAGAAGAACCAGGTAACCGTGATTATCGGTGTCCCAAGATTATATGCCGCCATCCGCAAAGGCGTTATGGATAAGATCAACCAAAGCACGGTGGCCAAACTTCTTTTCAACCTGGCACGGAAAATCGACAATCCTGCATTTTCGCGTACATTATTTAAAACAGTCCACAATAAGTTTGGAGGAAAAGTCCGCTTTATGGTATGTGGCGGGGCAGCCCTGGATGCCGCCATCGCTTCTGATTACCGTACCCTGGGCTTCGACTTGCTTGAAGGTTATGGGATGACCGAGGCAGCCCCCATGATCACGTTCACCCGTCCCGGCCAGCTCCGTCCCGGATCGCCCGGTCAGGTGGTTCCTTTTTCAGAAGTGGCGGTATTTGATGGCGAAATAGCCGTAAAAGGGCCCAACGTGATGCAAGGTTACTGGCGCAAACCCGATGAGACCGCCATGGTAATAAAAGACGGCTGGCTATACACCGGTGATCTGGGATACGTTGACGAAGAGGGATATTTATACATCACAGGCCGCAAGAAAGAGATCATCATCCTGTCCAACGGGAAAAACATCAACCCCTCGGAGATCGAAGAGAAAGTACTGTCGCTTACCCCTGTAATTGCCGAGATCGGGGTCATCCAAATGGCCGATCAGTTGCACGCCGTCGTGGCGCCAAACCAGGCCGAGATCGACAGGCTGGGCATTGACGACGTATTCGAATACCTGCAAAAAAAGGTGTTCCATGAGTATAACCGCATGTCGCCGCCTTACCGAAAGATTTTGAATTTCACCATTGTCGACAAAGAGTTGCCGAAAACCAGGCTGGGAAAAATAAAACGTTTCCAGTTGCACGAAATGGCCGATACCCCCAAACGGACCGAAAAAACAGAAGACGCAACCGTTGAGGATCTTTCGCCCGAATACAAAATCATCAGAACCTATCTGGAAGCAGAGAAAAACTGCCGTGTAAATCCGTCCGACCATTTGGAATTTGATCTGGGCCTGGACTCGCTCGACAAAGTAAGCTTTCAGGTCTTTCTGCAAAATTCGTTTGGCGTCAACTTAGCCCCCGAAGAAATGGTTCTTTTCGAAGACATAAAAAAACTGAGCGAACACATTGCACAGCACAGGAGCCGTCTTCATGCCGAAAAAGTCAACTGGACCGAGATCATCCGAGAAAAAGTCTCGTTCCGTATCCCGCGTACATGGGTCACTGCCCACCTGATCACGAAAATTTCGAACGGGTTCTTCCGCATCTATTTCAGGTACAGAGGCAAAGGGCTCGAAAACCTGCCCGAAGGGCCTTGCATTATAGCCCCTAACCATCAAAGCTTTTTTGATGGTTTACTGGTGACCGGCTTTTTACGGACCAGACAAGTCGGAAAAACCTACTTCTATGCCAAGGAAAAACACATCAAAGGCAAGTTGCTCAAATTCTTTGCCCAGCGCAACAACATCATCGTCATGGACATGAACAAGGATTTAAAGCAATCGATCCAAAAAATGGCAGAAGTGCTCAGGAACCGGAAATATCTGGTAATCTTTCCCGAAGGGACACGTTCCCATAACGGCAAATTGGGTGATTTCAAAAAGACCTTTGCCATTTTGAGCCGGGAACTGAACATCCCCATCGTTCCGGTATCCATAAAAGGGGCTTTTGACGCACTGCCTAAAGGCAGTAAATTTCCGAGACCGTTTAAACGGATCAGTGTAGAGTATCTGGCCCCCGTTTATCCAGAAAACCATTCGTACGATTCACTGGCCGATATGGTTAAACAACGCATTGTCCAAAACCAGGGCCGACACCTCGTTTAATTCCCCGTACGACGTTTTTAGTTTGCCATGGTCGTGGCTGTGCAGGAGATGTATCCATCACCGGTTCACATCTTGCATACGGCTCATTCAAACAAAGCCACAAGGAATCGAGTTATCATATCAAGCAGTCGACAAGGGCAGGAAACATATATATTTTGGCATGGTGGACAAGCCTGATCTGGTCGGAATTTCCGGGCTTGCCCGCCGTTTTAGACCGGCATCATTAATCCGCTTATATTTCCCAATCCGCGTGTTTGGCACGAATTACACCTAAACCTTTTATGTGCCGGACACCCTTGCATTTTCAATCACCCCGGGGCCTAACACCATCCCCACGCAAAGGCCACTCTTGTTAAAACAGGTTCCGTATGCGGTTCCAATGCTATGCTCAAAACAATGTTTGCACAAAAAAAAGACATATAACAGATATATTTGCGGAAATATCCAAAAACAAAAGTGATTGCGAATTCGTTGAATACAGGACATTGGCAAACAAGATCCTCTTTTTTGTCCCGTATAGGACAAATCCGGCACATCATAAATTAACAAACAATATATCTGACTATTACAACACAAAACCACAGCAAAATCCTCTTGAACAACACTCATGAGCACCACAAAACCAATCCGATAATAAGATCAACATCAAACCAATCCGCCCATTATATTTCGCAAATTTTTGTAAAATCATTGCGGTAAAGTCACATATATTTACAAATATTTAGTATTCATTAACACAAAGCTTATACAAACGTTTGTACTCTATTCCTAACTTTGTTATGAGCGTTAACAATTGGTACCATGGCTAAAAAACAAGTTTCCCTGAAAGATTTCGCCAACGAACTTGGGGTCTCCGTTTCTACGGTGTCAAGGGCGCTGAAGAACCATCCCGACATCAGTTGGGAAATAAAGCAGAAGGTGCACGATTTGGCAAAAAGGTGGGACTATACCATTACTGCCCCTCAGGCCGGGTTCCACAACCCTACCACAAAAACCATCGGGGTGATCGTGCCCAACATGGTGCGCTTTTTCTATTCATCGATACTGAGCGGCATTGAAAGCTACGCAAAAAACCAGGGTTATTTTATCGTGATTGCCAATTCCAACGAATCGTATGCCAACGAAAAAGAGTGCGTGGACAACCTTTTGCGCCTGAACGTGGACGGCTTATTGGTTTGTCTCAGCCAGGAATCGCTCGACTTTTCACATTTCGACAAGGCCCGGCAACACGATGTCCCATTGGTATTTTTTGACAGGGTGTGCCGTACCAGCGAATTTTCATCGGTTATTGCCGACAATGCCGAAGCGGCAAAAGCCATCGTCACACACCTAAAGGCCAACGGAGCCCGCCGTATCGCCCATATCGCCGGTCCCAAAAACCTGAATATTTCCAAAGAAAGGACCGCTGGTTATCTGATGGCACTGAACGACGGGGCGTTGGAATACAACGCCGACCTGTTGGTAAACTGTGACCTAAGCCTGGAAGGGGCCGCCGACGCCGTGCAAAAATTAATGACGGCCCGTAACAAGCCCGACGCCATTTTTTGCGTGAACGACACCGTGGCCTATGTCACCATCAAAGAGCTAAAAAAACTAGGGTACAAAATACCGCAGGACATTGCCGTAACCGGTTTTAACAACGAATTCCATTCCACGTTGGTAGAACCTCCCCTGACCACGGTATCGCACCCCACCTTTGAAATGGGACAGGAAGCCGCCCGCATGCTCATCGACCAGATAGAGAGCGGACGCCCGCATTCGCCCCGCCAAATCGTAATGAAAACCAAACTGATCGTAAGGGATTCATCGATAAAAAACAATGAACGATAAACGTACAATTTATAAAATCGACGATTATGAGACTGAACAGAAGCAATGTGGCCAATACCGGCAAAGCGCCCGAGAGGATCATCCAGTTTGGGGAAGGTAACTTTTTGCGTGCCTTTGTCGACTGGATGGTACAGGAAATGAACGATAAGGCAGGATTCGACAGCAGCGTGGTAGTGGTGCAGCCCATCGACAAGGGAATGGTGGACATGCTCAACGAACAGGACGGCCTTTATACGTTGGTGGCGAAGGGATTGAAAAACGGCCAACCAGCAAAAGACATCCAACTGATCAAGTCGATTTCCCGCGGTATTAACCCATACACCCAATACGACCAATACCTTGCGTTGGCCGAAAGCCCCGACATCCGTTTCGTCATCTCAAACACCACCGAGGCCGGCATTGCGTTCAATGCCGAGGATAAGTTGGAAATGGCCCCCGCAAAATCATATCCCGCAAAACTTACCGCACTTCTCTACCATCGTTTTAAAACCTTTAAGGGCGACACGAAAAAAGGATTGGTGATTTTGCCCTGCGAACTGATCGACCGTAACGGAGACAAGCTGAAAAAGTGTGTGCTTGATTATTGCGCATTGTGGAACCTTGGCCCTGATTTTGCCGCATGGCTGAACAACGCCAACGTGTTCACAAACACATTGGTAGACCGTATCGTACCGGGCTACAACCCCGAAACAGCCAAGGAAGTAAACGAGACCCAAGGCTATGAAGATAAATTAGTGGTGGAAGGCGAACAATTCCATTTGTGGGTCATTGAAGGTCCCCAGTCGCTGAAAAACGAATTGCCGTTCGAAAAAGCAGGCTTGAACGTGTTGGTGGTGGATGACGTCACTCCTTACCGTACACGTAAAGTGCGCATCCTTAACGGTCCACACACCGTAATGACTCCCGTAGCTTACCTTAGCGGCATTGAATTCGTGCGTGAGGCCGTCGAGCACGAAATCGTCGGAAAATTCATCCACAAAGCCATCTACGATGAAATTGTACCCGCATTGAACATGCCGGAACAAGAGTTGGTGGATTTTGCCAACGAAATTGTGGACCGCTTCCGCAACCCTTTCGTCAAACATGCCCTGATGAGCATTTCCCTCAACTCGGTATCGAAATACAAGGCGCGCGTGCTCGACACAGTGAAAGAATATCTGGCCAAAAACGGACAGCTGCCCCAACGTCTGGTGGTTGCGTTGGCCGCGCTTATCGTATTCTACCGCGGCAAAAACAACGGCCAGACCATCCACGTGCAGGACGAAGCCTTTATCCTTGAGTTTTTCAATGCCGAATGGACCAGATACGACGGTTCGAAAGATACCGCCACATTGGTGAAAAACGTATTGGCCAATACTGCGTTCTGGGGTGAGGATTTGAATAAGGTAAACGGCTTGGCCGATACCACCATCCAATACCTCAACCAAATTTTGGACAAAGGCATGGCAGATGTCGTAAAGTCACTGGCATAAGCCAAAAGGTATTTATTTGTAATTGTTTGTGTTAGTTAAATAGACAGGGATCAGTTCGGTGTTCAGACAAGATGAAAAACGTAACGGTTTAAAGCCATCTTGGATTGAACCCGATACTGAAAACCTGCAAAATCTTCCGGAGTATGTCAAAAACAATATTCATCGACCCAAAGGACAACGTGGCTGTAGCGTTGGTCGATTTGCCCAAAGGCGAAAAACTGCAGGTGGCAGGCAAAACCATTGAACTGAAAAGCGACATTTCCCGTGCACACAAATTTGCGCTCACCGATATTAAGGAGGGCGAGAACATCATCAAATACGGCTACCCCATTGGCCATGCCACCGCTCCGATAAGTGTGGGCGAGCATGTGCATGCCCACAATATCAAAACCAACCTGAGCGGCATGCTCGAATACTCGTACAAGCAAGCGTTGACCGATGTGGCTTATCCGCCCCGCAACCTTACCTTTAAAGGGTACCGCAGGAAGAACGGGGAAGTGGGCATCCGCAACGAACTGTGGATAGTGCCCACGGTAGGCTGCGTCAACGGCATCGGCGAACGCATGCTGGCCTCGCTCAAGACCGAGATAGGCACATTCGAAGTGGATGCCATCGAGATCTTCAAGCACAATTACGGCTGCTCCCAGCTGGGCGACGACCACGAGAACACCCGCAAGATCCTGCGCGACATCGTGCTGCACCCCAACGCTGGCGGCGTACTGGTATTGGGCCTGGGATGTGAGAACAACCAACCCACTGCGTTTAAAGAGTTGTTGGGCGACTATGACCAGGAACGTATCATGTTCCTCGAAACCCAAAAGGTAAAAGACGAGCACGAAGAAGGCATGGCCCTGCTGCGCAAGCTTTACGCCGTGGCCAGCAAAGACAAACGTGAAGACGTGCCCATTTCCGAATTACGAATTGGTTTGAAATGCGGTGGCTCCGACGGCATGTCAGGCATAACCGCCAACCCGTTGCTCGGCAAGCTTACCGATATCCTGGCCAGCCAGGGCGGTACTGCCGTGCTGACCGAAGTGCCTGAGATGTTCGGTGCCGAAACCATTTTGATGAACCGTGCCGAGAACGAAAAAGTATTCGATAAAACCGTTCACCTGATCAACGACTTCAAAAACTTTTTCATCGAAAACAAACAGCCCATCTACGAAAACCCTTCGCCGGGCAACAAAGCGGGCGGTATCTCCACGCTTGAGGAGAAATCGCTGGGCTGTACCCAAAAGTGCGGCAATGCCACCGTACGCGACGTGCTGATGTACGGCGACCGCATTACGACCAAAGGACTGAACCTGCTGAGCGCACCGGGCAACGACCTTGTGGCCAGTACGGCGCTGGGGGCTGCAGGTTGTCACATGGTGTTGTTCACCACCGGCCGTGGTACGCCGTTCGGCAGCTTTGTGCCCACCATGAAGGTGTCATCGAACACCCCGTTGTACGAAACCAAACCGCATTGGATCGACTTCAATGCAGGCCCTATTGCCGATGGCAAACCCATCGCCGAGGTAGCAGAGGAGATACTGGACTACGTGGTCGAAGTGGCAAACGGCACGCAAGTAAACAACGAAAAGCACAACTTCCGTGAGATCGCAATATTCAAATCAGGTGTAACCCTGTGACAATTTTTGTTGACTTTATTATCGCAAGGGCTTGTCGGAAAACCGGCAAGCCCTTTTCTATTGAATTGGATTGTCCCCCAATCCCCGTAAAGTTGGATGTTTGCCGCGATGGGACATTTTACTTTAGCCACCCTTAAAAACAACCGGATGAACAGCTTCTTACCTTGTGAAATAAAAAAGCCAAGGCAATCGAAAGAACTTCAAGCGGAATTATTTTCAGATTCCCTAAAACACGAGTCCGGACGACTTACAAAACTTGGCTGACTTGTTTGAGTCTAGGGAAATTACAAAAAATCCAAAGCGTCCTAAAAGATGCTGACAACCTGGTTAATACGATAAAAAGGTCGTTGGAGAAATAGTCCCCGGGGTATTTAGCATGGGAAACAGCACGTCGTTCCGTCATGGTTAGCCCATCACATCAGGCAAAGGCGCCCAAATTAGGGAAAGGACTTATCGCCACCTCTTATACCACCAATTTGGCAAGGAACTCATTCTCCATATACGCCTTTAACCCCTCCCTGGCGTCGGCCAGCTTATCGACCCAATGTTTCACTGAATTTTGGCCGATGACGTCAGTGGCATATTTCACCGCCACAAAAGGAATTTCTGCCAAACGGCAGACACGTGCAATGGCAAAGGCTTCCATATCGAACACATCGCCCGTGCCCCCGCCCTCGGTCATAAACGTGTCGCCGGTGTTACAGACCGATGTGGGCACGAGACCGCCCAGATCGAGCTGCGGTTCATTTGAAAAATCCTCATGACAGGGCACACCAAAGGCCGTCAGTTTCTCCATATCGCGATCCACAAACCTGGTGCATAAATGAATGCTGCCAACCTCGTGGAGCACGGTTCCCGCAGTGGCCACATTCACCACCAAGACCGGATTATGCAACCTTATGGCCTCCATCACCGACAAGGCAGCCTCCACTTTCCCAACCCCTGTTTTACAGTATTTCAACTTCAGGTGCGGGCAATCAAAAACCACGTGCTCCCGATCGACGGCATAACAAATCAAAACAACTGGCTTCATGCAATGTCTATTTTGAAAGGCGAAATTATAAAATTGAATTAGACGTATGACGGATAGTGCGAAAATCAACAATATGGAGGTTTTGGTAGAATGATTCGTGATCGCCATTGACCAAACCTCTCCCGACCCCTCCGAAGTAGGGGTGAGATGACATGTAGTGCATCTTCCGGTTCCCCTCTTTCGAAGGGGTTAGGGGAAGTCGAACCAATGAGACTTCTGTGCCCCCTCATAAACACCGACAATAACAACATTACATTCACTTTATTGGCAAAAAGCTTGGATATATAAAAAATCAATTTTAATTTCAATACGCTGAATTGCACAATACTCAACACTTTAACTTTAAAACCTGTTTTATGAAATCATTCAAAAAAGAACTGTGTTTGCTCTTGATCGTAGCATTCACCTGGAGTTGTCAAAAAGAAACCGGCAACGACCCCACACAAACCAATGACGATCTCGAATTGATCATGCCCTCCATCGTAAGGGAGGGAAAATTTGACATTGTTCCCTGGGACAACAACAGTGCTTTGAAATCAACCCAAGCCTCTGCACAATTTACCGATGGAGGCATGGCCATGATTGCCGGCCAGTTTTTTCCGACCGTAATAATCGGGAACCAGCGATGGACGATAATGGATTTCAAAGGTACAATCTCAGATCCTTCTTTATCTTATTGGGATAAAATCACATATGGTGAAATAACCCCATTGGATACGACCCGGTATTATTCGTACAATGCGGCAATGACACTCAACGGCTCTCCGACCTTGCTGAACCTATATGCCCCGGCAGGGCTGACGGAAGTAAGCAATTGGCGGATACCAACGTGGGAAGACGAAAGTGACCTGTACCAAATGGCGCAGGGTGACGAAACCGCCATAAACACCGCAATGGATTTTAACGCGAACGGAATGATATACCATACTTATTCTTCGTCCCATATTCCAACAGCTGACACAATTCCCGTTCTCTATAACCCAACCGTAGCCGTACACTGGAACGCCGATTACCTTCCCTATAATGGCTCCTACGGGACCTGGCATTTGACAGGGAGTAATACGGTTGACGATTTCTATTTGTTCCAATTTCAGCTAATGCTACCTTACGCACCCATCCGATTGGTGCAAAACATTAATCCTCTATAAAAAACGGTTTTGGGTATTGGCAATTCCAAACCGAACAGCCTAACTACGGTTGTTCGGTTCATTTTTTCAAACAGTGAAATGTTCCGGCATTTTGCCTCAGTCTTTTTTACATTTCGTGCAAGACGACACATGGACATCTCATGCACTTGCGACAACCAAAATGGTTCGACAGCCATACATTTTTAAACATTAAACAACAACCATGAAACCCCTTTTTACCACAAACATGCACAAATACTTTATCCCGGTACTCTGCTGTACCCTTTGGGTATTGTCCATACAAGGCTTATTGGCCCAATACACCCTCACCCCCGACGACGTGGAATTTGACCCGGAAACGGGTACCATTGTCAGCTACAAATGGCCGGCACAGGCGGGTACCTCCATAATAATACCCGATAATTTCAACGGCGTGCCTGTTAAAACGTTGGGCCCGGCAAGCTTTTATAATATCAAGCATATAACCGACCTGTCATCGGGATTGACAGAAGTGGCCATACCCGGCAGTGTCATCGAAATCCAACAATCGGCATTCCAATACAACAGGATCGCGGTTTTAAACTTAACCGAAGGCATTGCCATTATCGGACAAGAGGCGTTTAGAGGCAATGATATCAGCAACCTGATCCTTCCCACAAGTGTGGACGTCATTGGTGCCTACGCCTTTGCGGGCAGCAACATAAGCAGCATCGTTTTTCCTGAAAACTTTAAAGAAGTTGCTTCGGGGGTTTTTTCAGGCAACAACATCACCAGGCTAAACCTGCCCCCATCTCTCGAAAAAATTGGCGTTGACGCCTTTTCCCATAACCATATCAGTGCAATAGATCTGCCCGAAAGCATAACCTATTTAAGCGGTTTCAGGGAGAATATGTTCGCGCAAATAACAATTCCTGCACATGTTAAAGAGGTTGGAACCAATGCTTTCTCAAACAACCCATTGACGAGCTTAACCATTGCTAACGGTGTCGAAAAGATAGGGAATGGTGCATTTTCCGATGTTGTACTTGACAACCAAACAAACCCGTCAATACCGCATATCGATTTAAAAAATTTGCATATTCCATCCTCTGTAAGGACAATTGACGGTCAAGCCTTCCGCTCAAATTATAACCTGGCATCCGTTACATTTGAGGAAGGCATTGAATACATTGGAAACGAAGCGTTTTTGCTTTGTTCACTTACAGAGGTCGTTATCCCGTCAACTGTTAAATCTATTGGCGATGGTGCTTTCAATACCAACCGAATCAGCACCCTTGCATTGTCTGACGGCCTTGAGGAAATCAAACACAGCGCTTTTGCCAGCAATAAATTAACGCAAGTCACCATCCCCGGCACCGTCAAAATACTGGGCGAAAGGGCATTTTACAACAACATGCAAATGCAGCACATCACGCTCGAAGACGGGGTGAGGGAAATAGGCATCGAATGTTTCTCGTACAACCAGGAACTACAGTCATTAACGTTGCCTCGCACGCTGGTCCACATAAGGAAACGTGCCTTTTTTAACACGTTTTTCGTCAAAGTACCCCTTCCCCAAACGTTGGATGATGCCGCGGGCAACACCTTTTCCCACTGGGTTTATTACGACGACACCCCCGACGTGTACGACGCGGCCCATAAAGTGGAAACGATAGGTGGTGACGTGGAGATGAGCCAAAAAGGTTTTCTGGCCCTGTTCTCCAACATCCCCACCCAGGCGCTACCCGGCCATACCGACGGGTTGACTTACACCAATCCCGTCATCGACGGTTTTACGATCAACCGTCACGCCAGCGTGTCGGTGTTCGACGCCCGGGGACGGTTCCTGCGCTCATTTATTTCGGCGCCCGGCCAAATCACCAGCCTTTCAAACCTGCCGAAAGGCCTATACCTGTTTGTGATCGAAACAACAGGATCATGCACAACGGCCAAAATAGTCAAGCAATAGCATCATCAGCCTATCCTGTCCCCTGCCTTCGGAAGGATGCCGCCACATATTGTGTGCTTCCGTTTTCCCTCCTTTGGAGAGGTTAGGGAAGGCTTCTTTTTATTATTAACCTTTTAAAACCATTGTCACATTATGGCAACAGAAGAAAAAAACAGCGTCATCGTGGAATTGTACGATTTGCCCATTACCGAGCGGAAAGACGACCGCTGCGGGCGGGTAGTGACCGCCAAGTCATTAAAGATCGACGACATTGTGGCGATAGCCGTTAACCGGCGTACCGACCTGAACGCCGTCACCCTCAAATCATCGTTCGAGATATTGCGCGACATTGCCTCCGAACAAGTGGCCAACGGGGCCTCAGTGGAGTTCGGGCTCGGCTATTACGCCCTTGGCGTGTCGGGCGTGTTCATCGGCGACAATGCCCAGTGGGACAGCGCCAGGCATAGTTTGTCCGTAAAGGCAACTCCCACCTCGGCCCTGCGCGGCCTCATCCGCAAGGTGTCGGTGAACGTGCGCGGCATGGCTTCCACCGGCACCTTTATCAATTCCGTGACCGATGTGGCCTCGGGCGAGGAAAACTCTAAACTCACGCCCGGCGGGGCCGCCAACGTGACGGGAACCAGGATTAAGGTCGCAGGTGATAATCCGGCCATCGGCATTCGCCTGACCAACCAGACCGACGGGAGCGTGACGACAATCCCCGCCAACTCGATTGCGGTGAACGACCCTTCAAAGATCACTTTTATCGTTCCCGCCACCTTGCCCGAGGGCGACTATAAGCTGAGCATTACCACGCAGTTCTCAAGCCAAAGCGTATTACTGAAAGACCCCCGCACCTATGTGTTTGACTACCTTCTCACAGTGTAAAGGCACAAAGTGGTAATCCCCTTAAATGACAGACCATCGATACGTATGGGTATCGATGGTCTGTTACGAGGCGTAAAGAGTATCTGTTACGAGGCGTAAAGAGTATCTGTTACGGGGCGTAAAGGGGATCTGTTATCAGGCGTAAAGGACGTCTGTTACCAGGCGTAAAGGGGATCCGCACCGAAGCAGGGAGACAGCCCACACCGTCCTTTGCCCAAAACCGACACACCGGTAGCCCCTTTGCCACAAAGCTACCCAAATGTCACTTTTCCCCAGCCAGTATCCCACACAATCAACCAATTGCACGACAAGGCATAAAAAATGCAGCGATTGAAATAAACTATCCACACCATGCCCATAGGAAACGCAATGAAACTGCTGAACGAAATGGATCATGACCCTGGTTTGAGGCGGCGCATCTACAAGTGCCAAACCCAGACAGAATTGTCAGATTATCTGGCGTCCATCGATCGTGCGTTTACCCGTTACGAGTTCGAGGAAGCCGTGAACCATCTGCACGTACAGTGCCAGACCCACGAACAGGCCGAACATTTGATGGCCAGAGCACAATGGTATGCCATGGTGGTGAAAAGCCTCCCCTAGCCCCTTCTTTGGAGGGGAACCTGAAAAACAGCAAGCCTTTCCGCCCCCTCCTCTTTTGGAAGAAACGGGAAGGCTTGCTATTTTTGTGGCAGAAACGATGCATTATGGGGAAGAAACTGTTTGTATTCGACCTTGATTTTACGCTTTGGGATGCCGGGGGCACGTGGTGCGACTGCACGATACCTCCGTTCCGGATGGTGAACGGCAGGTTACTGGACGCCGAGGGGGCCCACATACGCGTTTACGATGATGTGCAAAAAATCCTCGACACACTGAAAAAGAACGGCAAGCACATCGGCATCGCTTCACGTACCACATCGCCCAAGATTGCCCGCGAATTGATGAAAATCTTTGGGATAAGGCCTTATGTGGATTACGAAGAGATATTTCCCGACACCAAGACATCGCATTTCATCCAGATTGCAGCCAAATCGAGGATCGACTTTTCCGATATGGTGTTTTTTGACGACGAATACCGGAACATACACGACGTATCGCTCCTGGGCGTCGATTGCGTGCACATCACCAACGGCATTGCCTTCGACAGAATATTGCCCTACATATAAAAGCGCCGTAAGGGTATTCCTTACGGCGCTTTTGGTAAAAACTTCCGTTTCCGGCGGCTTTCCCGATCAAGAACAATTACTCGTGAGGTTTGCCTGAAGCCACCGTTTTGCTGTGTTCAATGGATTGAAGGGCCAGATATTTGTCGCCAAATTTCCGGAGATTATCCATTTCCTTGTCATACTGATCGAAATGGCGCTCTTCGTCGGCCACCAGGGTTTCGAAAATACGTTTGGTCATGGCATCGGCATTGGCTGCACATTCGTTGGCCCATAAGTTGTAATCGCGGGCGCTGCCGGTTTCCATCTGCACGGCAAGTTCCAACATTTTCTCCACCTCATGGATCTTGTTCACATCGTGCGCAGGTTTCATTTCCACTTCCCCTTTCAGGAACAAAATGCGCTCGGCCAATGTTTCCACATGCATCATCTCTTCAATGGCCGTACGTTTGAACAGGTTCGACAACAGATCGTATCCCTGGTCATCGCACAAGAAATGGAAATACATGTACTGGTGCACCGCAGCCAGTTCATCGGCCACGGCTTTGTTCAACAACTCAATGCTTTTTTGCTTCATAGGATAATTATTTCGCCATTGGCCGTTCGCGTGCGGGCCAACAGCAGGTTCAACTTGATGATTATAAAATGGTTACTAAAATACGACGTTCAAATTCCGGAACTTCCCGTGCTTTTCATTTAAGTGTTCTTCTTCAAATGATATTTATAGAGCAAATAAAACTGGACAAAGGTTCCCACTACGGCGGCCAGCAATACGGTTATCTGGACCGATCGCCGGTCGATGGTCCAACAAACGGACGCTATCACCATGGCCCACATCAGGACCAAAGTCGTTGCCACGCTTCTGGGGTTAATGCCTTTTTTCCAGTTACGCAAATAATGCCCAAACACTTTATGGTTGAGCAACCAGTTGTGCAACCTTGACGAACCGTTGAGATAAAGGATCGCCGTAAGCAGCAGGAACGGCGTGGTGGGCAAGCCGGGCACCACAATACCGATCACGCCCAAAGCCAGCGAGACAGTGCCAAGTATTATCCAAATCAGCTTCAATATCATTTACCGGTTTTGTTAGCGGGTAAAACAACTGACGATCAAGACGCAACGTCTTTCGCCATAAAACCTTACAAAACAGGGACAATCCATGTTTTTAAAACATTTTAAAAATACAATGTCAATTCTCAAAAAACAAAATTCTCCGGCCTGATTTACGAACAAATGCGCACCGGAGGGACCAGCACCGCCACCATGTCGTCGCTTCATTTATCAATCAACGCGATTCGTATAAGTCAACCGGCCGGTAATCAAAAAACAAAAACTTTAGGTACGGCAAAAAAAGTATCAACCGGAATAATGTCTATTTTACGTCCACATCGAAAAAGCATGAAGATATTGTTGAGCAAATTCAGACTTCTCCCACCCGAAACAAAACAAGCAATTACATTCCAATCGGTTGTTGCTACCAGCTGCGTGATCGTACTTATACTCGTAAAAGACAGTCCTTTCTTTTACCTATGGGCGTTTCTGGTATTGGTGGCCGTTATCGCCCTACAGATAGTGCTTTTGCTGAACAGCCATACCGGCATACTCCGGAAAATGGCACACGCCCAACATATTGTGTCCGAAATATCGGCAGGAAATTTTGCTGTGGGCGGTGTCACAAAATCAAAGTCACGGAACAAAGATCCGTTCAGCAACGCCATCGAGAACATGGTCAAGCTCCTCAACAGGTCTATGAAACAAATATCCCGATTGGCCCAAAGCGTGGACGAGACCTCGTTGAATTTCGAAGATAACGCAAGGCAAGTGGCCGAAACGGCCTCAATTACCGCTTCGAACGTGGAAGAGATGTCGGCGGCCATTGAGCAAATGACGTCAAATATCAACCAAAGTACCGGCAATGCCGTGAAGGCACAAACTCTTGCCAATGAGGCCACCGTATGGGCAAAAAAAGGCAACGAGTCGTCACAAAAGGCGAGAGAGGCCATGGGAATGGTGGCCGAAAAAATCGGTTTCGTGCAACACGTCGCGTCACAAACAAATATCCTGGCCATCAACGCGGCCATCGAAGCCTCGCGCACGGGCGAGGGCGGAAAGGGATTTGCCGTCATCGCGTCGGAGGTCCGAAAACTGGCCGAAATGACCAAATACAATGCCATCGAGATCGAAAGGATAACCCGGGAGGCCATGCAGATGGCCGAACAGGCAGGAATCGACATGGAGAGGCTGTTACCTCAAGTAATGGAAAATGCCCGTCTGGTCAATGAGATTTACGTTGCAAGCAGTGAACAACGTACGGGAGCCGAACAAATTTCGGAAGCAGTGAACATACTCAACACCGTTAGCCAGCAAAATGCCGATCTGGCCGACACGATGAAACAAGACAGCAGCCAACTAACTGCCAGAATCTCGTTATTATCCGACTTAACCAGGGATTTTAAAACCATTTAGCGCCCATTTAAGCTGGGGCGAACACCCCAAACCGTTCGTTCGGACAAGCCATGTCCATGAAGAATCCAACACCAAATAAGAAATACCCCTCTATTCACACACCAAAACCCTATGAAAAGATAGAATTTCATTGCGACACCCCTCCAAAACACCCCATTGTTTCATAAAATCACTTAAAAATAATTAACAACCCTGCATTAATGACAAATAGCACCTTTTGGTGTCGGGGCATTGTATTATTTTAGCCATCTATATCATCGTACTCTCTGTTGGATTAAGACCATCCCTATGAAAAAGAAAAGAACACTGGCACAAACAATGCTTCTGTTTGTAGGCTTCCCCATCTTTATAATTTACTTTGCATCCGTCATGTTTTTTGCCACAAACGGGTTCAATAAGACCATCAGGAATGCCGAATCCATGGCACAAAGCAACGCACGTGACATTGCAAAGCAAACCGAGAAATTGCTGAACAAAGAAGTAAACATGGCCACATCAATGGCTAGTTTATTTTTGGGGATCAAGGACGAGGCCGCCGACAAAAGATTAAAACTTTGTTCGCAGATGAGCAGCTCATTGCTGGCCGACAACCCCGATTTTCTGGGTGTATGGTACAACTGGCAGCTCTTCACGGTCAACAAGGATTGGTCACAACCCCACGGAAGGGTCCGAACGTCGTTCTTTTACCACAACGGGCAAATTGAATCGAAACGCGACACGTTGGACAAAAACGGCGAGAACAAAGAGGGACTTTACTACAAGATCAAGCAACTGGCACGCACAATCACCACCGACCCTTACATGGAGAGCTACCAGGGCCGTTTCGACCACGAAGTGATGACCACCAGCGTCTGCGTTCCCATGATTGCCGACGGCTTATTCCTTGGATTGGTGGGAATGGACATATCACTGGAACGTTACAAACAAGTCATCAATTCGTTCGACAAAGACACCTACGGCCAAGTGCTGTTGTTTTCGAGTGACGGACAGATCATTGCGTCCAACGAAACAAAAAAAACCGGCTTGTTCATCCACCATACCGATTCGGCACTGGTCACCACCACCGACCTTTACGAATCGCTAAAAGCCAACGACCAGATCAATGCGCTCGTCGACACAGGACACGACAAGCTATATTATTCCATCGTACCCATCACTCTCGGCCAATCGCCGTTGCCATGGGGCCTGGCCGTCATGAAATCATATTCGCTGATCACCGAAGCCCCCAAAAACCAACTTACCACATTTATCGTGACGGGTATATTGGGCATGTTGTTGATAATGGCAATCGTATACATGCTGTTGTCCCGCGTGATCAAACCGATAAAAAGCCTGGCGAAAGTGGCCATACAAATCAGCAACGGCAATTTGCACACAGAGACAGCCGTGTCGAATTTTGCCGAACTGGACCAAACGGGCACTGCGATGAACGACATGGCATACCGCTTACGGAAGATCGTATCCAACATCCGCGAAAATGCCCAGCAGATAGACGAATCCTCGGAACAGTTGAAAAGTGAGGTGACCAACCTCACCGAAAGAGCATCGACCCAGGCCTCGACCGTGGAGGAAGTAAGTACTTCAATGAGCGAAATTTTGATGGCCAGCCATCAAAACACACAGTATGCCGGCCAAACCATCGATGAGGCCAACCATGCCGCCAAGCAGACAAGCATGAGCTCTGTGGCGGTGCAGGAGACCAACCACACGTCGGACGCCATTGCCAAAGAGATACTGGCCATTAAGGAGATCACGACCCAAACACAAATCCTATCACTAAACGCAGCGATCGAAGCGTCAAGAGCGGGCCATCACGGGAAAGGGTTCGCCGTAGTGGCCGCAGAAGTGAGGAAACTGGCCGAAAGAACACGTGAACTTTCGGACAAGATCATCAAGCTTTCACAACACAACAGCCAAAATGCGGCCGATGCGGCCCGTGGGCTTATGGTCACAGAACCGGCCATCGCAAAAATATCGCAGTCGATACAGGCCATTGCCACCCAAAGCAAGATGCAGGACAATGCCGTGTCGCAAGTCAATATAGCTATTGACGGACTGAACCGATATGCGCAGGAAAATGCCATCTATGCAGACAGGATGCTGGATTTTGCCAATAACCTGAAAACAAAATCGGCCCAATTGAACGAACAAATGGAATTTTTCAAACTATCGAATTAGACACTTCACAAATACTCCGATGAAAAGAATCGGAAATCTTTTCATCGGATGACCTCCCCTAACCCCTCCAAAGGAGGAGAACCTGAAACGCACTGTACGTCACGGCACCCCTCCCTGGGAGGGGACGGGGGAGGTCTGTCGTTTGAAACTACCAGTAACCAGATGAAGAAGCTGCTTCTTTCGATCTTTGGCACTTTTGCACTCTTCTTTGGCACTCAGGCACTTTCACAGAAGAAACTTCCAGCCTCCAGCTATTAGCCATTAACTTTAAAAACCACCTCTGCCTTTCCTGCTCTCTTCCGCATCCCAAACAATAGCGATACAACAAATAAGGATATTAGCAACCGGCGGCACAGCCCACAAGAACAACAAAACACTGATTACAAATCGATTGTGAAAACATACTTTTATTTTTCTTATCCCTACTTTTAGGGATTTTTTAATTCGGGGCATGCGCTTCCATACCTCATAAAAACGCTAAAATAAGGGATTGTGGACGGCTGACGGTACCGTTTACTTTGCGTAAACATTAGAGCGTACCAATCAACATGAAGCGTTTACTAGCATCGATAATTGCGTTATCACCATATCTCTTATTCCCGCTACACGCCCAAAAACAAATACCTCCGGGGTATGTAAAAGGCCGGGTAAACACATCGGACGGTCAGCCTGCCGAATTCATCCAGGTGCTGATAAAGGACACTGGTTTTGGCACGGTCAGCAACTATAAAGGAGAATTCAGCTTCATGGCCGACGCGGGCAAATGCACGTTAGTGGTGCAGTCGATTGCCAGCCATAAAAAAGAACTGGAAATCACCATTCCCGAAAACGACACCCTGTATGTCCCCACAATCTACCTGATCGAGAACAAACAACAATTGGGCGAAGTGGTCGTCACCGGGCAATTCGAGCCCCAATCCGTCCGGAATTCGGTGTACAGGGTGCGGACCATCGGCCCCGAACAAATTGCGGCACGCGGTGCGGTCGAGATCAAAACATTGTTGGAAACGCAGCCCGGCATAAGGTTTAGCAACGACCTGGCCACCGGCGAGTCGGACATCCAACTGATGGGAATGTCGGGCCAAAACGTAAAAATATTGCTCGAACGGGGTCCCGGTCATCGACAGAGGCGCCACCAAACAAAGCATCAGCCAGATCGATGTCAACAACATCGAACGTATCGAAATCATCGAAGGCCCCATGTCGGTCGTATACGGCACCGATGCGTTGGCGGGCGTCATCAACTTTATCTCCAAAAAAGCAGCGGCCGACGGCACCAACAAACTTTCGGTCACGGCACGTGTGCAGGAAGAAACCGTGGGCGACGAATACGAAGTTTTTGACGGCAAGGGAAAACACAATAACCATGCAGGCTTGAATTATATATGGCAAAAAGGCTGGCACGCAGGGGCCAACGTGACCCGAAACGATTTTGGCGGATGGCAGGGCAGTTACACCGGACGTGCCAAACAATGGAAGGCCAAAGACCAACTGATGGGGCAAGCCGGATTCGGCTTTAAAAACAGCAAGCTGAACACATGGTACCGTCTCGACTGGCTGGACGAATCCATTATGGGGCTGGGCGATGTGAACGTGAACACCAACACGGCCACCGACAAAGATTACAACACCACAAGGCTGACTCATCAGCTTCAAGGCTCATACCTGCTCAACAACAAATGGTCGTTCAACGCCTGTGCGTCCTATCAGGATTACGAGCGGGCCACCCAAACCACCACCATCAACCTAACGACCAACGACCGTCGTTTGAGCCTCGATGCAGGGGCACAAGACGTATCAAAATTCGAGAACCTTTTTGTACGCGCCACCTCCGTGTACAAACAAAACTCATGGGCCAGTTACCAGTTCGGGCTGGAGGCCAAAAACGACCATGCCAGCGGCGACCGCATCCAGGGCGAGCCGACCATTAGCGACTATTCGGCATTTGCATCGGCCGAGATCAAAATCGGAGAATCAATCCAATTGAGGCCCGGTTTGCGTTTCAGCAAAAACAGCACTTACGACGCACCTCCTGTTATTCCGTCGTTCAACACAAAAATAAAACTGGGCGAGTGGACGGATTTACGGCTATCGTACGCACGTGGCTTCAGGGCCCCCGCGCTACGCGAACTTTACTTCTGGTTCTTCGATGCCAGCCACTCCATCAAAGGCAACACCGATTTGAAAGCAGAATATTCGAACAGTTACACGGCAACGTTTACATGGCGGCCGATACATAGCGAAAAGGCAAGGCTTACGACCTCCCTGTCTCCGTTCTACAACCAATTCAATGACCTGATAACCACCGCTACCGATGCCAATGATCCTTCCGTGTACACATACGTGAACATTGATGAGTTCAAAACCACCGGAGCCACCATGGATGTCGCCTTCCGTACCGGGAACTGGCAGCTTAACGCAGGGTTCTCGTACATAGCCCGCTACAACAAATACAGCCAGATGGACGAATATGAGGATCAAAACACCGATCAGTTCGAATGGTCGCCCGAAGCCACGTTCTCGGCCCTTTACCAGCTGCCCAAATGGAAAACCAGCTTGAGCCTCACTTATAAGTTCACGGGCGAGAAACCGTCCCACGAACTGGTGACCGCAAACGGTACAACCACCGTGCACAAAACATACATCGGAGAATTCCATTGGGCCGATTTCACAGTTGTCCAACCCGTGGTAAAGTATCTGAAGCTCCAGGCCGGAGTGAGAAACATCTTCGACATCACGAATCTGGACAACACGTCGCAGGCGTCGGGAGGCCACAGCACCTCGGGCCCTCTTCCGCTGAGCTATGGACGCTCATATCTGGTAGGGTTGATATTTGAATTATAACGACACATTATTCGAAACACAAATAAACAAAAAGATGAAAAAAACAATATTTTCATTGGCAATGGTGGCCGCCATCTCTTTTACGGCCTGCAACGACGATGATCCCAAGTTGCCCGACAACCTGGTAAATTTCGCCACAGATGCCGTTGGCATAGACGATGATGAACAATCGAAAGCCATACAGGTAATTTTAAGCCGCAATGTGGACAGCGACACAAAGGTCACGCTATCCTTTACCGAAAGCGGGGTCACTTATGGCTCGGAATATACCACCGAACCTGCTGCCGAAGACCAAACAATCACCCTGACCGTTGTTGCGGGGAGCAATACCGCCTCATTCAATATCATCAAAAACAACGATGCGTTTTTCTCCGGATCGGAACAACTGGTATTTAACGTCACCGATGCAGAATCGCCGTTGATATTAGGCAGCAGCACGGTAACGACCGTATCGTTCGCCTCCATTGTCTCGGAAGGAAGCAGCATGACATTGCAAGGCGGCGAAGGCGGCGCTTCGGCCGTCAATAGCGTGTTCGTGGACTTTAGCAACAATGCGCAAAGCTCGGTGCTCCGTCAATCGTGGGATTTGGGATTTTATTGCGGCGACGACTTCAAAGTGATACTCAACCACACCGTTGGAGCCAGTGCCATCGCACTGGAAAAAACCGATCTGTCGCTCGTTTCGGCTACCGATACAATTGGGCTGAACCTGACGGTCGCCACGTCGAACGCCAATGCGTTTAATATTATCGACGACGTGGACGGAGATATGTCCCAAACGGTTTTCGGCACTATTCCCGAATCGGACGCCAAAGTGTATATCATTAACAGAGGGACAGCAGGGAGTGTAGCGGCCCGTGCATGGAAAAAAGTACGTGTACTCCGCACTGCCAGTGGTTATACTCTCCAATACGCCAATATAACCGACGCAACTTACCAAACGTTACAAATAACCAAAGACGATGCTTACAATTTCCAATTCGTGAGTTTCGACGGCGGTTTGGTGACCTTCCAACCGGCTAAAGCCAAGTGGGATATCATGTGGACGGGCGCCATGTATAAAACCTTATCGAGCGGCACCTACGTTCCATATTACTTCTCCGACCAGGTACTCATCAACAATCTGGCAGGGGTTACGGCGGCCGAAGTGCTTGTTTCCGATGATGTGACATATAGTACTTACGCAGAAACCCATATCGCGACCACCACCTTCAGCGATGCACGTAGCACCATCGGATCGAACTGGCGGGCCACGACGGGAACAGTTGGCGTAAAAACCGATCGGTTTTATGTAGTGAAAGATTTTGCCGGAAATGTATACAAACTGCGCTTTATCAATTTCCACGCCAGCGACGGCGGTACCCGAGGGTATCCGAACATCGAATACGCGCTGGTAAAGAAAGCAGAGTGAACCGATTTCCGTTAGCCATTTTCTTGTGTATATAATTGTTGGTTTTACTTGTACGGACATGTCCGTCGGGGTTTCGGCCCCGACGGACATTCTCCCTTAAAACCAACAATCCAAACCAAGCGAACCTTTTCCCCATCCATCCTTCTATCATAAAAACCAACAAGTAAAACCACAATGCGTACCAACAAACAAAAGCTAACCATTGGAATTGCCGCTATAGCCGTTGCCGCTGTGTGCATCTGGCTATATTCGGCATTAATAGCGACCACCAAAGTGGCATTGGTCAATTTTCCAAACTTTCAGACCACCAGCATTGCCAAATCGACCGACGATCCGTTTATCAAAGTGCAACAAGTGGATATCGAAGACATCGGTAAATTAAAGAAATACGATGCGGTGCTGGTGTTTGCCATGGGACTAAAACTTAGCGAGTCGCAAAGACAGCAACTGACCTCGCTTGCCGGCAAAGGCCTGCCGTTTTACAGCACGGCCGTCACCAATCCCGACAACAACATCGTAAACCTCGATAGCGTACAACTTAATCAGGTAAAGAAGTACCTTGAAAACGGAAACTCGACCAACTACCGAAGCCTGTTGCGTTACATCAGACGTGAAATAGACGGCAAAACATGGTTTGCCCCGGTGCCCGATTCGGTAGTTACCATGCCCGAAGACGCCTATTACCACATGGACGAAGCCCGTAGCTTTGCTACGCTTGCCGAATTTGAGCAGTACCGTACCGAAAAACATTGGGCAAAAGCAGGTGCTCCCAAAGTAGCCATTGTGGGTAGCTTTGGCGATCCGTTCGCAGGCAACCGCATGCATCTGGACAGTCTTATCATTTCGCTCGAAAATGCGGGCATGAACGTGTATCCCATGGTTAGCCAGCGTAAGCGCATGGAGATGCTGAAAGAACTTGAACCCGATGCCGTGGTCTACATGCCACACGGACGTTTGTCGATGGGTTCCGGCGATGCGGCCGTCCAATGGCTTAAACAACGTAACATTCCCATCTTCTGCCCTCTCACCGTACTCGAGCCAGAAGACAAATGGCTCAACGACCTCATGGGCATGATGGGCGGCTTTTTGTCGCAAAGCGTGGTAATGCCCGAGCTCGACGGAGGCATTTACCCCTACACGCTCAATGCCCAGTTCGTCGACAACGAAGGCTTTTACCTGTTTAAAGCCATTCCCGACAGACTGGCAAGTTTCACCCGGATCGTGGAAAATTACCTCAAGCTGAAACATACCGGCAACAGCAAAAAAAAGGTAGCCGTTTATTATTTCAAGGGTGCAGGCCAATCGGCACTCATCGCATCGGGCATGGAAGTCGTTCCCTCACTACATGCTTTTTTAAAGAAGCTGCAGACCGAAGGATATAACCTTGGGAACCTGCCCCAGAACGAAAAAGAGTTCGAGAAACAAATAATGGCGCAAGGCATGGTCCTAGATACCTATGCCAACGGCATGTTCGATAAATATCTGAAAAACGGCAATCCCGCCCTTGTAGAGAAAAGCGAATACGAAAACTGGGCCGCACAAGCCATGCCATCCGACCTGTACAAGCAAGTGACCGACGTGTACGGCCCTGCACCGGGCAACTACATGGCCGTGGAACAAAACGGCAAACAGTACATGGCCGTCGCACGCATCGAATACGGCAACGTGGCAATACTTCCCCAGCCGCTCCCAGCCGTGGGCAACGACCAATTCCAAATCGTGCATGGGGCCAAAACAGCCCCTCCCCACACGTATATCGGATCGTACCTTTGGACACGTTTCGGCTTCAAGGCCGACGCCATTGTCCATTTTGGCACGCACGGCAGCCTGGAATTCACGCCGCAGAAACAAGTGGCTTTGTCGAGCTTCGACTGGCCGGACCGCCTGGTAGGCACCATGCCCCACTTTTACCTTTACACCATTGCCAACGTGGGCGAAGGCATCATAGCCAAACGCCGCGGTTACGGCAACCTTGTGTCACACCTCAACCCGCCGTTCATGGACAGCGACATGCGCAGGGAATTCAAGTCACTCAACGAAAGGATACGAATCTATTACAACAAACCTGAAGACCAGAAAGACGCGGCTTCCATCGAAGTAAAAAAGCTGGCCGTGGCATTGGGGCTTCACCGGGACCTGCAACTCGACAGTAATCTTGTGAAACCCTATAATTTCGAGGACATTGAGAAAATAGAAAACTTTGCAGATGAGCTGGGCAACGAAAAAATGCTGGGGCAACCTTATACGTTGGGCACACCATACGAACATGACAAAATAGAAAGCTCGGTAATGGCCATGAGCGCCGACCCTATCGCATACAGCCTTGCCGCCCTGGACCGTGAACGCGGAACCGTATCGCCCGAACAATTGCGCAACAAAAATTATTTCACACAACGTTATCTCAACCCATCAAAACAGTTTGTGGCCGGCACGCTAAAAAGCAAAAGCCATATCGGGGAAAGTGAACTGATGAAACTGGCCAATCTTAGCAAAGCCGACATTGACGCGGCCCACCAATATGCCGAATCGTTAAAGCCCAAAAGCATGGCCCAACTAATGGCTGAACGTGCAAAGAAACAACAGCACAACGGTCAGCAGAAAACAAACGAAGCGGCCCCCGCTTCGCCCCACGGACCGCAGGGAGGCCACCCTCATCACGGAAACGGAGCAGCCCTGCACGGCAAAAGTACCCCTGAACCAAACAAAAAGCAACTGGCCGCCATTCTGGAAATCGAACGGACCGCAAACAACATCCTGCTTTACAAGCAGTATTTGTTAAGCAGCCCGTCCATGGAAATGGCTGCCCTGCTAAATGCCCTGAACGGCGGCTATATTGCCCCTTCACCCGGTGGCGACGCAGTGGCAAACCCCAACACACTGCCAACAGGACGTAACCTGTACAGCATCAATGCCGAAGCCACACCATCGGAAAGTGCATGGGATAAAGGGGTCACATTGGCCAAAAGCACCCTGGAAACTTACCAAAAACGCAACGGAACCTTGCCCCGAAAAATCAGTTACACTTTCTGGAGCGGCGAGTTCATCGAATCTGAAGGAGCTACCATTGCACAAGTGCTTTACATGCTTGGTGTGGAACCCGTACGTGATCCGTTTGGCAGGGTAAGCGATCTACGCCTGATTCCGTCCAAAGAGTTGGGACGCCCACGCATCGACGTGATTGTCCAAACCTCAGGACAGTTCCGCGATTTAGGCGCTTCACGCCTCGTACTTATCAGTCGTGCGGTCGAAATGGCAGCTTCGGCCACCCACGATGAGTATGAAAACTATGTGGCACAAAGCACCGTCGAAACCGAACGTATCCTTGTAGAAAAAGGCGCTGCCCCCATCGATGCGCGCCGCATGTCGCTTTTCCGCATTTTCGGAGGGCTTAACGGCAACTATGGCACAGGTATCATGGGGATGGTCGAAAGCGGTGACCGTTGGGAAAACGAAGCCGAAGTAGCCAGGACCTATATCCACAATATGGGCGCGTTTTACGGCAGTGACAAAGAGTGGGGGCAATTCAACCAACACCTGCTCGAAGCCGCGTTGCACAACACCGACCTGGTGGTACAACCTCGTCAAAACAACACATGGGGCCCCTTGAGCCTCGACCATGTGTACGAATTCATGGGGGGTATGAGCCTTGCCGTACGCCATGTCACAGGCAAAGATCCCGAAGCCTATTTCAGCGATTACCGCAACCGCAACAACGTACGCATGCAGGAAGTGAAGGAAGCCGTGGGCGTGGAGGCACGTACCACCATCTTTAATCCCGCTTACATAAAAGAACAGATGAAAGGTGGGGCTTCGAGTGCCGAAAACTTTGCCGAAACCGTACGTAATATTTACGGATGGAATGTCACAAAACCTAAAACCATAGACAAAGAAATGTGGGACAAATTGCACCAGGTATACGTGAAAGACGAATACAAACTGGGCGTCCAGCAGTTCTTCAAGCACACAAGCCCGGCCGCGCTCCAGGAAATGACCGCCGTGATGCTCGAAACGGCCCGCAAAGGTTACTGGAAAGCATCGGAACAGCAATTAAAGGATGTGGCGCAACTGCATACCGATTTGGTGAAAGAATTCGGCCCTTCCGGCTCCGGCTTTTCAGGGGCAAACACCAAATTACAGGACTTCATCTCTCAAAATGTTCCTTCGGAAAACGCCGATGCCTATAAGCAGCAGATACAGCAAATGAAAGTCGCCGGCACATCATCCGATGCGGCGAAAAAAGGGTTGGTTTTGAAAAAAGACCAAGAGGCGCAAACCAACGGCTCGGAAAAAACGTCGTTAAACGGTTTTATTATCGGGGGAAGTGTCCTGGCCGCATTTTTCATCCTGCTTTGGATACTGAGAAAAAGACGCAATAACCACAACTAAGAAAAACGGGGGCAGGGGGACGAATACTAATCGCCTCTCTGCCCCTTCACGACACTATATGGAGCTTATCATCCAGATATTGATGCTGTTTATTGCCATCAATTGCATACTGAAACTCAGCTTTTGGAAATGGTGGCAGCTGACTGTTTTCGGAGCCGTTTGTGCCATTTTCATCATTTGGGCAAAACAGTATGCGATCCTGCAATCAAAAACCCAGCTAAGCGACTATTTGACGAATGCCCAGGCGCTCCAGGACGCGGCAGTGTTGGTCACCATCGAATCGGCCATTTGTTTCGGCTTTTGTTTTGCCGCGCTTACAGACCTATTCGGAAAAAAAATAAAACGAGCACTGCTCCCTTTGTACTGGTATCCCAGTTTGCTCTTGTTCCCGGTACTATTTTACATACTCACCCAAACCATCTTCAGTATGTCGGGTGTCGATTTCGACACAATAGCCTACGCCGTGGCAGGTGTTTGCGTCATCGTAATACCTGCCGCCGCCAAAGGGATGAAGTACATGTTTCCGGAAAAAGAATTCAGGCTGGAGGTCCATTTTCTGGTAAGCCTTTTTGTATGCATCCTCGGACTACTTACCACCGTGAACGGAAACGTGACGTACGCCGCGACCGGAGAACCCGTCAACGTAAAGGCGTTGGGGGTATCACTGGCCCTGTTTGCGGTCACATTCATGACCGGTTATTTTTGGAACAAAGCAAGATGGATCATCTTGCAGAAAAAACAATCAAAGAAACATCATTTATAACGACAATCAATGGAATTCATTTCTAAAGTACTTTTCTGGGTCGCCAACAGTCTGCTGATCCCCGACATTATCATTCTATTGTGCTTATTTGCCAGAAGTTTATTGCTCATCGGTAGTTTTTATGACCAATACATGACAAAACGGAAAAACGACAAGATACTCAACGATAAAATCAAGGCCCTTCAACCATCCTCGATGGAAGAACTGAAGGCCCTGTTACCGAAAAACGACAATTCCCTATATGTCAAATACCTGCGAGACCTACTCAGCACACCGCCCAGCCAGGCATATTCCGACTTTCTGATCTCGAACTTTGAGAACGAGGCAGAAAAAGACACATCCCTGTCAAAACTGCTTGCCAAAATGGGGCCTGTGCTCGGACTCATCGGAACACTCATTGCAATGAGCCCCGCACTGGTGGGTTTATCAACGGGAGATATTGCGGGGATGGCTTATAACATGCAGGTTGTATTTGCCACGACGGTAGTGGGCTTGGTCGTGTCGTCAATAGGGCTGGTGACCTTGCAGTTCAAGCAACGATGGTATGCAAAAGACGTCAACCATCTTGATTATGTATCGCGCATACTGACCCAACAACAAGACTGAAATGAGAAGACAACGCAGAATCAGCAAATTTTCACAGGAAGAGGATACAGATCCGCTAAGCGTGATCGTTAACCTTTTCGATGTGGCCATGGTATTTGCCGTGGCATTGATGGTGGCAATGGTCATGCACATGAACATGACTGAAATATTTACCCAGGAGGACTACACGATCGTTAAGAATCCGGGAAAAGAAAACATGGAAATCATTACCCGTGAAGGGAATAAAATAAACAGGTACACACCACAGGAAGACCAGACGGAAAAAAGCCGGAAAGGTCGAAAAGTGGGCGTAGCGTACGAGCTTGAAAACGGCGAAATCATTTACATCCCGGAATAAAAAATACGGTTTTCAAACATGTTGACATTTCTTTTGCCATGACCCAAAAGCGCAGGTATCCCAACAGAACCTGCGCTTTTCTTATAATAATATCGATCGAACCAGTCTATTTTCCCAATGCTTTGGCCATGGTCGCCCCCAAATCGGCAGGCGATTCCACCACGTGAAGGCCACATTCGCGCATAATTTTCATTTTGGCCGCTGCGGTATCGTCAGCTCCACCGATAATGGCACCCGCGTGCCCCATTCGCCGTCCTTTCGGGGCGGTTTGCCCGGCAATAAAGCCGACAACGGGCTTGGTGCCATGTTCTTTGATCCAATGGGCAGCCTCGACCTCCATGCCTCCGCCAATTTCACCAATCATGACAATCCCTTCGGTCTCCGGGTCGTTCATGAGCAACTCCACCGCTTTTTGGGTCGTGGTTCCGATAATGGGATCGCCACCAATGCCAATGCATGTGCTTTGTCCCAATCCTTGTTTGGTAAGTTGGTCTACAGCTTCGTAAGTCAATGTGCCTGAGCGCGACACCACGCCAATGGTTCCCTTTTTGTGGATAAAACCGGGCATAATGCCTACTTTGGCCTCACCCGGTGTGATTATGCCCGGACAGTTTGGCCCAACCAAATGGCAATTTTTCCCCTCAATAAATGCTTTCGCTTTTACCATATCGGCAACGGGAATGCCTTCGGTGATACAGACAATAACCCCAATGCCCGCGTCGGCAGCCTCCATAACAGCATCAGCGGCGAATGCCGGTGGCACAAAAATAACCGATACGTCAGCTCCCGTTTGGGCCACTGCATCGGCAACCGTATTGAATACAGGCAAAAACAGATGGGAAGAACCGCCTTTCCCCGGCGTCACCCCTCCTACTACATTGGTGCCATACTCAATCATCTGCGTGGCATGAAAGGTGCCTTCACTGCCCGTGAAACCCTGAACAATGACTTTGGATTGTTTATTTATCAATACGCTCATATAACTGTTATTTCTGGTTTTTCCATTTAACAATTAATAACAAAATTCTTTTGATTTGGTTTGCTTCTGATAAGCAAAAAAACAGTCGTATTATCAATCAAGAGGTTACATATTAAGACAATATTAACAATACGGTAACGCCATTGGGCTTAAGACAATGTATGTTGCGACATCATTCAGTATTTGCCGTATGAACTTTAAAAATCTCAAAATCAAACAAAAACTATTGTTCGGATTTGGCGTGATCTTGCTTCTAAGCTCCATACTTGGGGTGGTAACCACCATGCAGCTAAAGCACATCGACCAAGAATCGACCCAACTGTCGGGACAAAACCTCCCGGTGGTCGCGTCGCTTTCCGAACTTGAACGGAACTGGCACCGGAGTGTCCTTGCATACCGCGCTTTTACATCGAGCCAACGATCGGTGGATTATTTCCAGGCAATGAGCTTTTTAGACCAATCGCAAAAAGAATTGAACAGGCTTTTGGAATTGGCCGATCTAAACACTTCGGTGTCAGACGAGATGGAAACGCTTGGAGAAGATATTTCCAAGTTCCGGCAATTGGCCAACTCGACCTTTCAACAAAACGCGATGCCCAACATTTTGGCCGAAAACAATGCCATCGATCAGGTAAATATCCGTTTCAAAGAATTGGTCGAAGCGTTGGTTTGGCAATCGAACCAGAAAGCAACAAGCATTACGCAATCGGTAAAACTGTCGGTATACATGTTGGTCGTCGGCTTCCTGATCACAACTTTTGCCACGTTAGCTGTGTCGGGCCGTATTTCGGCCTCGTTGATCAAACCCATATACAACCTGGTGAAACATGCCAACCAACTGGCAAAAGGCGAATTTCCATCCATAGACAACACGTCCCGTCAGGATGAACTGGGAATATTAGCACGCGCCATTGACCAAAGCAGCAACCGGTTCAAGTCCGTTGTCCAAGAACTGCAAACATTGTCGAACCGGCTCAATGCCATCAGTGCACGTTTGGATAAAAAGGCCGAAGATCTTACCGACACCACCTCCAATCAAGCTGTTCATTCAGAAGAGCTATCTTCGACCATGGAGAACATCAAAGAACTGGTGGAAGAGAATACCCAACACGCCAACCGCTCCACCGATATCATGTCACATTTTTCCGCATCGTTGCAAGCCAACATCGACGATGTCCGGCAAACCATCGAGATACTGACATCATTGATCAACAAATCATCGGAAATCAAAGACATCGCCTTCCAAACCAATATATTGTCGCTTAACGCCAGCATAGAAGCAGCCAAGGTGGGCAAGGCCGGAAAAGGTTTTGGCGTAGTGGCCAACGGAGTCCGGGAATTGGCCGGAAAAGCCCAGGCATTAAGTCAGGACCTGGCCAGAGTAAGCGTTTTGGGAATGGACATATCGGGGCAGGTCCAAAACAAATTATCGGCCACCGAACAAGATCTCAACCGTACATCGGCCATTTTAGAACAAATCGCCAAAGCCAGTATGGAACAATTTCACGAGATCAACCAGGTATTGCAGAGTCTGATCATTGTGAACACAGGGGTTCAGCAAACCGCAATGGATGCCGACGAAATTTCGAGGGAAGCTGGATTGCTCATTGCCGAAACCCAGCACATCAAAAAAAGCCTTGCATTTTTTCAGATGAAGGCCAGCCCGAATGTGTCACCCCCTATTGAAACAAATATTTTCCCCACGATCAAGCCTTTGCTATCCCAAAAACCATCATCGCATCGTATTGCAGAGCCTGTGTCAAACATGTCGTAAATGCCATTGGAAAACCTGCCCTTTGTCACAGACCATGTAAGTTCAACAAATTTTTGTATGCCTTAAAACACAATCCGCACAAGAAAACAAAAGCCAGGTATATAAACAAGAATTACATCATGGCACAATGCAATCAAAAATTAAACACTTATTAACATTTTTATTACCCAAACAAATCCAAAAAATCATATTTTTGGTTTTAGAATATGTTTGTCACGTGAGTGATCGAAATTAAGGGATGAAAGTGGCAATTTAATATTCGGGAGTAAATTATTTATACAGCTAAGACTTTCCTAAAATCGATTTTTCGGCAGTCAGGGACAGTTGGTGTGGTTATAAATAATAATTCAATGAATTGCTCATTTAATAACCTTAACTTACCATGGATCACTCAAGCTTACTTATTGGCATTCTACTCATTGTCCTTGCAGGTGTCGTGTGCGGTTTTTTGTTACGCTTAATATTTAAAAGCAGTATCGTTTTTTTGATCGGCGCAACGTTCCTGGTCGTAACCGACATCATTGCCTGTTTTGCTTTTTTTGTCGGCGCCAGAGGCATTGTTCATTTGGTTTGGGCCGCCCCTCTATCCATCCTGTTCCTCTTCTTTAATTACTATACACTTTCGAAATTTGTCCGTGACCCGATGCGCAACCTCACGTCATTGCTTAACGCAATGTCCATGGGTAATTTGAATATCGTGGTGGATCAGAAGACCCAAAGATCATTTTTTGAGCTAGGGGAAATCGCCAACTCTACCGCCAACATGATTGAACAAATCAGGCACATCGTGGAACAAACCACCCTTTCGTCCCAAACGTTGCTGACAACCAGCGGTGGCATACGGGACAATGCTCTGAATATTTCCGATTCGGCCAATAACCAAGCTTCGTCGGTCGAAGAAATATCTACTTCGTTGGAAGAGATGGCGGCAAGCATACACCAAAATACCGAAAACGCCAAAAAATCGGAAGAAGTAGCCCTCTCTTCGGCAGAAGGAATGACACAGTTATCGCTGCAAGCAAAAGAGGCAGTGTTGCAAATGCAACAAATCGTCACCGAAATAACCATCATCCGCGACATAGCACTACAAACAAACCTGTTAGCCCTTAACGCAGCCGTAGAGGCCGCACGCGCCGGTGAACATGGAAGAGGTTTTACCGTGGTAGCTACGGAAGTACGTAAACTAGCCGACAGAAGCAAAGTCGCCGCCGAAAAAATAGACATGCTGATAGGAAGCGGCGTAGAAACCGTCAGCAAAGTTGAATCGCAACTTTCGCTCCTGGCCCCGGAAATCAACAAGACTGCAAATCTATTATCGGAAATTGCAATGAGCAGCGTGGAGCAAAGCACGGGGGCCGACCAAATAAACCAAGCAGTACAGGATCTCAATTCCAGTTCGCAAGAAAACGCACAATCGTCGGAAAACCTTGCGATCAGCGCCCAAAATCTTGCCGACCAATCCAAAAACCTTAACGACATCGTTTCCTACTTTAGACTTCAGTAAGAAGATCGTTGTTCGTTCCCCGAGAAAACACCCCTTCAGCTTCAGTGAAATGGTAAAGCTGCCCCTTTGCTTTACGGTTCAAGATGATAGTCTCACACACAAACCTTAGATCATATTAAATATTTAACCCACAATCCTAACCTTTTGGCAACAAAAGCTCTTGTTCCCAAAAGCCAACAGGGAAACCTATTGACTTATTGGCTACTCAAAACAATATAAATGTTTAAAGAAGAAGAAAATGAAAACAATCAATCGGAATGCGGCCTATGAAATGTTCCGCAAATTTTACAAGGATGACAAACAAGAGGGGGATTCCCTCTTATCCGTCGCCCCTATGCGATACAATGCCACACGCATGTTGGGTTCGCGGCGTGGAAGCTTAACCCGTCTGGCCTACAAAACAGGGGTTAAAATAGCGGCTACCTCATTGCTTGTTCCCACCGAATTATGTTGGGCGGCGGGTTACACCCCGTTCAACTGGGAACTGTATGCAAGTCTGCTGGCATCACATTCGGCCATTAACGATTTAACCGGCAAAGGAAGTGTCACATCGCCCCGGTGCAGTTTTATCAATACACTAAAAGGGGCTTACCTTGAAAGCATCCTCCCCGAACCCGACCTGACCATTAGTTCCGGCGCTTATTGCGAGGGAATCAGCTATTCGGTGGAAGAACTGAGCATGGGTTTTGGAAGCCGCCACTTCCATCTCGACATTCCTGCTTATCTCAGCAACCAAACGTCCGGCACATTGGCACAGCATCTGCGCGAGGTTTATTTTGAAATTGCATCCATGAACGGACTTACCCCCGGCGAAGCAGAAAGCCGGTTACGACAAACCATGCTCGTGTCCAATCAGTCTCGTAAGATATATCAAGAGATATGGGATTTGCGCAAGAAACACGGTCCCCTGAACATGGGTCTGGAACCGTTGCACTGGCATTATCAGTTCATGCCGCTATGGGGCGATGAGTCTGGTCTGCGCATCATCAAACAGCTGAAAGCGGAGATAGAGGCCGACCTACCCAACCTTCTGGAAAAAAAAGGCGGGATACCTGTCGGGGTGTTCGGCCTGATCCCTTATGGACGCACCGAATTATGGCGGCGTCTGCTTGACAACGATGCCTATTTTGCATTTGAAGGGGTCAATTACATTGGCGAGTATGAAATATTGCCCGATGTGGCAGTCGAGGATGGCCCGATCGGTGCCATTTTCGAGAACATGGCCATCAACCTCATCAACACGCCAATCCGTGGCGGAAACATGACAAAGAAAGGACGCCAGTTCATGGAAGAAGCTGCGGAAATGGGAACGGCAGGGATGATCATTTTTTCGCACGAACATTGCCAAATGCTATGCCCACGCCTCACCATTCTCGAAAGCGAAGCCAATTTAGCAAGTATGCAAGTGGTATCGATAAGTGGCGATTGTATTCTTGGAATGCCTCCGGGACCTGCAGGCATCCGCTTGGGCACTTTCCTTAACGGATTAAAAGAACGAAACGGGGGCTTACGCAACGAAGAACTTCCTACCGACCACGCACAGGTGGTGGCCAACACCCCCAATGTGAAAGCACTGCGTTTAGGTGTCGATTTCGGAAGCGGCTACAGCAAATACGTATTGCTGAACGATAAAACGGAAATCGTGCAACATGGGTTGTTTTCGTCAGGGATCGATTACGCCAACCTTCTTTCGGAGATCAAAAAAGAAATAGCTGTGGATGAACCTTATCTGCTTGCGTTGGCCGGCGTAGGCGGCGATCATCCCAACATGAAAAAGATCTCGCACCTGCAAACCACCGAAATCAGCGCGCTTATCAGGGCTGTCCGCCAGCTTTTTGCCACCCGTTCAAACTTATTAGTGGTAGACATTGGAACCCAGGATGTAAAGGTGCTGAAATTTGCAAAGATGAACGACACCCCGTGGGTAAACACAAACAAAAGTTGTGGTGCGGGGACTGGCCTTGTGTTAGCGCAAATTTTAGAACGATGGCGCCAATCAAAACCGGAAATGACTTTTACCATGCTTGACGAAATGGCCCAAAACGCAACAAAAGCCGAGATGATCAACACCACCTGCGGCATCTTTGCGGTTACCAACGTGGTTTCGGCATTGGTACAGGCCGACAGCCAACGACGCTGTGAGATATTAAAAGGTGTTTACCAATACATTGCCGCCCAGGCCATCAGACTTTTACCCGTCGATGACCAAAAAGGCGGAGAAATGTTCCTTACCGGCGGCATTGCATCGCACAAAAGCCTCAAACAAGTATTTACCCAAAAAGGATTTACACTGCTTGAGGTGCCTTCATTTCTCAACCCACAACATCTGGTAGCTTACGGAACCGCATTGAGCTTAAGCCATACCTGATTTTTACATGTCGCCATCTTTAAAGCCGAACACAACCGTCACGTTATTAGGTTTAAAAGATGGCGACATTTCCGTCAATGCCGCATTACCATGGAACCGGGAGCCACAACTACCGTCTCGTTTATCAAATTAATGGCCGGTGACGATGGCGGCATTTTTAACCACTTGCCATGCCTTTCTTCTGAAACCGTTCTTTCGCCTGCGTACCTTTTCTGCATCAACAGGAGTATTTTATGCTGAAAAATATCTTTAAATATAAGCTTGGAAAAGTATAAGCCAATCGAAAAGGGTTATTTTTGTGCCATTGTTACAAAGTAAAACCAAGAAAGATGGCTGAGTTTACCTATCAAAAACCGTTTCCCATCAAAAAAGACACGACCGCTTACAAGTTGCTCACCAAAGAATTTGTAAGTACCGTGGAACTTGAGGGACGAAAGATATTGAAAATCGACCCAAAAGGCCTTGAACTATTGGCCAAAGAAGCCTTTGCCGACGTATCGTTTTACCTTCGCCCGGCACATTTGGAGAAGCTGACGTACATCCTGCAAGACCCCGAAGCTTCGGACAATGACCGCTTCGTAGCCCATACCATGCTGATGAACCAAGTGGTATCGGCCGAGGGCGAATTGCCAACCTGTCAGGACACAGGGACAGCTATTGTGGTCGGCAAAAAAGGCGAAAACGTATGGACTGGCGCCAACGATGCCGAACATTTATCGAAAGGTATCTTTGAGACTTACAAAGACCGTAACCTCCGCTATTCGCAAGTGGTCCCCTACACCATGTTCAACGAAAAGAACACGGGCACCAACCTGCCTGCACAAATCGATATTTATGCCGAAGAAGGCGATAAATATGAGTTTCTTTTCCTGACCAAAGGTGGCGGATCGGGCAACAAAACGTTCCTTTTCCAAGAGACCAAAGCATTATTGACCGAAGAGGCATTGACCAAATTCATCCACGAAAAAATTAAATATCTGGGCACATCGGCATGCCCCCCTTATCACCTGGCATTGGTTATTGGCGGCACATCGGCCGAAGCCACGTTGGCCGCCGTAAAAAAAGCTTCGGCGGGCTACTTCGACCACCTGCCTACCGAAGGCAACGATGGCGGCCAAGCGTTCCGTGACCTTGAATGGGAAGAAAAAGTATTGAAGATTTGCCAGGAAAGCCAAATAGGCGCACAATTCGGCGGCAAGTATTTTGTGCACGACGTAAGGGTGATCCGCATGCCGCGCCACGCCGCATCGTGCCCTGTAGGCCTGGGCGTAAGCTGCAGCGCCGACCGCAACATCAAGGCCAAGATTACCGGGGAGGGCATCTTTCTTGAAGAATTAGAGAAAAATCCGGCCCGTTTCTTACCAAAAGAAGCACCGCACATGGCCCCTGCCATCAACATCGACCTTGACAAACCCATGGAAGAGATATTGAAAGAACTATCGAAATATCCCATCAAAACAAGGTTGAACCTGTCGGGCACTTTGATAGTGGCCCGTGATATCGCCCATGCACAAATCAAGAAAATGCTGGACGAAGGCAAGCCCATGCCCGATTACTTCAAAAAACACCCCATTTACTATGCGGGTCCGGCCAAAACGCCCAAAGGAATGGCATCGGGAAGCTTCGGCCCAACTACGGCAGGCCGGATGGATAGCTATGTGGACTTGTTTATGCAACAAGGTGGCTCAATGATCATGGTGGCCAAAGGCAACCGTTCAAAAGCCGTGACCGACGCCTGTAAAAAACATGGCGGCTTTTATCTGGGTTCCATCGGCGGTCCTGCCGCCATTCTGGCAAAAGACAGCATCAAATCGGTAGAGCTGGTCGCATTTGAAGAGCTTGGTATGGAAGCCATCCGCAAAATCAGGGTGGAAAACTTCCCGGCGTTCATTATCGTGGACGACAAGGGCAATGACTTTTTTGAAAAGCTCTGATCCTTAATAGCTAAAAACAAAAAATCCCGTTGCCGATGACAACGGGATTTTTTGTTTCCGACAGTCAGGATAAACCTGAATAAAACATAAATCCGAAATCCGACGAATACGGGGGCAAACGAAGAATCCTGAACGATTGTTTATTATCTTGGCCAAACGTAAATGCGTCCCGTTATGCAACCCATTATCTACTGGTTCCGCAACGACCTGCGCCTGCATGATAATCCGGCATTGGCGGCGGCCGTTCAATCCCAACGTCCTGTTTTATTCGTATATGTGTTTGAGGAAAAATGGATAACAGGGCAATACCTTGGATTCAGGCGCTGTGGTGCCAACCGTCTGGCATTTTGGGAGGCATCGGTGCTGGCCATGCGCCGGCAATTAAGACAAATGGGAGGCGAACTGCACATTTTCAGGGGTAATAGCCAAGACATTATCCACACGATCGCAAAGAAGGTGAATGCCCTGGCGGTGTATGCCCAGCACGAGTTTGCGCACGAAGAAACCGAGCTAGAACGTTTGCTGGCCGCACAAGTCAACTTACAGCTATTTTGGGGAAATATGCTTTTTATTCCCGGAACTATTGCATTGGAAGTAGAAAAATCACCGTTCTATTTCTCCGCATTCCACCGCAAGGTTCTGTCTCTTAAACCACACATTGGGCAAACAGTCACGTCTACGGATATCCATTTCCATCGAACCACCATCGATATCGAAAGCTATGAACCACTTTCCCAAGCCGTTCTTGTCCACAAAGCAGGAGAAGAAGAGGCCTTATCGTTGTTGCACAATTATTTACACTCCGGGCATCTCATCGATTACCACCTGACACGTGAATTATTCGAAGGCAATGGTTTCTCGACTCTTTGGTCTCCCTATCTGTCCATGGGAAGTTTGTCGGTGCAACGGGCTTTCCATCAACTTGAAGCTGTATCGGATACAAACCGCGCATTGGCCCCATCGGTCGAAAAGCTAAAAAGTCAACTTATTTGGCGTGATTACTACCGCTGGCTCTTTTTACGTTACGGGAAACGTATTTTCCGTCGTACCGGATTGCGTACCGTCACACCATTGATGCACGACGACCACGACGCTTTTGAGGCCTGGCGACTGGGGCAAACGGGCAATGCCCTAGTGGACGCACTCATGCGCGAGCTGATGCAAACTGGTTTTATAAGCAACCGTGGGCGTATGATCGCATCATATTACCTGTCAAAAGAAATGAAAACAAACTGGCTGTGGGGCGCAAATTGGTTCGAATCGCAACTGATCGACTACGACGTATGCAACAACTACGGCAATTGGGCCTATCAGAGCGGGACCGGCACCGATAGCCGTATTAACCGCCGCTTCAACGTGGTTAAACAAGCCGAGAAATTCGATCCCAAAGGCCTTTACAGGAACAGATGGGCTGATCGGCAGGAGGGCTTGCCTTAAGGTTGAAAACCAAGCCTAGGCTATTTACATTGACAACAAATTTAGATTACCCCCAATCTGCAACAAAGTATTCTTCTTATACTAAAAAATATCGATACGATGGGCTTCCCGTTTTTCTTGCGGGACTATCCTAAATAAGCCACCAACGGGCATATTTTTTTCCTCCCGATCGCAGATTGCCGACAAAAAAAAGTATCTTACGCAAAATTCAAGTATATGACAGAGCAGACATTAGCCATCATCAAACCCGACTCGGTGCGGAAAAACCATTCAGGCAAAATCCTCTTGATCATTGCCAGCCACGGATTCCTGATCAAGGCCATTAAAGGTATTCATCTGGATACACGCGACGCGGCACGTTTCTACAGTATCCACCAGGGCAAACCATTTTTTGACGGTTTGGTCCATTTTATCACTTCAGGCCCTTGTATTGCCATTATCCTTGAAAAAGAAAATGCGGTTCAGGACTTTCGCAACCTGATCGGCGCCACCAACCCGGACGAAGCGGAGGACGGCACCATTCGCCGCATGTTTGCCGAAAGCAAGACTTCAAACGCAGTGCATGGGTCCGATTCGCCCGAAAACGCCGATATCGAATGTGCGTTTTTTTTCAGCACGCAAGAGAGGTTCTAGATAATCCAGAACCGCAAAAACAAAAAAGCTTTCATCGCAACTGCCAGCGTACGTTCAAATTCACCGGAACACGATGTCGGTAACGATATTAGCGCCTACCGACTGGTTGAGCGAACGTACGATTTTTTCCTTCAACATCACCAACTCGTTACGTGCCACGCTCGAATCGAGGTGCACGAACAGTACACCGTTGGAAAGATAAATCTTTTGCGTGTGCCTCTCAACGGAAGGCCCTAAGATCTTACCCCAGTTTTGTAACACCTGCGTTTCGAGCAGCCCTTTGGAGAGACGGTTATTCGACTCTAAAAACTCACGGATAATTTTCGGAAATATTCTGCGCGTTCTTGCGTTGCATCACTTCAATGTTTTATCCTCTTCCACTTCCCCTTTTCCTACACTGAACAATTTGATCTCCTTCCCAACGTTTTTGAGCACGGCCAACAGTGCTTCCCTGTGCGTATGGGTCACGAATATTTGGTTGAAATGGTTCTCCGATACCATTTGCAGGAGGCTTTGGCCGCGGTCCTCGTCCAGTTTATCGAAAATATCGTCGAGCAGCAAGATCGGTTTCACCCCCTGGTGCCGGGCCAAAAAATCGAACTGTGCCAGTTTCAGGCTGATGACAAACGACTTTTTTTGCCCCTGCGACCCTTCGCGTTTCAACGGATGCCCGTCCAGTACAAATTCCAGATCATCCTTATGGATGCCTTTGGACGTGTAGCCCAACGCCGTGTCACGTTTTAGGTTTTGTACCAAAAGTTCCTCGAAACCTGGCCGATCGAGATGTGAATGGTAAGTCAACCCTACGGTTTCGGCCCCGCCCGAAATATCAGCGAAATGCATGTTGAACACAGGCAAAAATTCGTCCAGAAAATCAATTCTCGCCTTATGGATTGATTTTGCCAGCGCAGTCAATTGCATATCCATCACCTCTACCACACCTTGCCCCGACAAGTTTCCTTCAGCCATTTCCTTAAGGAGCTTGTTGCGCTGCATCAGTACTCTCGCGTAGCGTATCAAATCATCGAGATAACGCTTATCGTACTGAGAGATGACACTGTCCATAAACTTCCGCCGGCTTTCGCTCCCTTCGTTGACCAACATCTCGTCGGCCGGGGAAACCGATACCAGCGGAATAAACCCGATATGGTCGGCAAGGCGGGGATATTCTTTTTTGTTCCGTTTAAACTGCTTTTTCTGGTTGAGTTTAAAACCACAGTAAACCTCTTCGGCCCCCCCTGTTTTCTCGTACCATCCCTGCAACATAAAAAAATCCTGTCCGTGCTGCACATTCTGGCTATCCACCGGGTTCTGGAAACTCTTGCAAAACGACAGGTAATACACCGCATCCAAAATATTGGTCTTCCCGCTCCCGTTAGGCCCCACAAAGCAGTTGATGCCTTGCGGGAACTCAAGGTCGGCTTGTCCGATATTGCGGTAATTGACAATACTTAATCGTTGTAAATACATTGGATACGGTTGTAATTGCAAAAATAGGAAGAGGCATGGTTCGGCGCTGCAAAATTAAAACAAAAACTTGTGAACAACCCATTTGGCCCGAACGGCAAAAAATAAGGTATGGGTTTTGTAATTAACCGAAAAGAATTACATTTGCCATGCTTTAAAAAAAATCACAAAAATGTCGAAAGAAAATACAGTCAAGACCGAAAGAAATTTCGGGAATGTGGAAAGTATGTTGACCCGATCCGAACAATTTATCGAGAACAACCAAAAAGTGTTGTCGATAGTAGGCATTGCCCTGGTTGTTCTGGTTGGCGGATACTTTTTGGTGAAAAAATTTGTGGTGAACCCTCGTGAAGAGAAAGCCCAGGAGCGCATTTTCATGGCGCAACAGTATTTTGAAAAAGACAGCTTCAATCTGGCCCTTAAAGGTGATGCCAACAACGAAGGTTTTTTGGATATCATAGACAATTACGGATCGACCAAAACCGGTAACCTGGCAAACTGTTATGCAGGGTTGTGTTATCTCCATTTAGGGAAATACAACGAAGCCATCCAGTATCTGGAAGATTTCTCATCGAGCGACCAGCTTTTGCAATACGTGGCCAAAGGTGCCATTGGCGATGCCTATCTTGAACTTGGCAACAAAGATAAAGCGTTGGGCTACTACAAAGAGGCAGCCAACGGAGACAACGAATTAACCGCTCCGGCATACCTCTTCAAGCTTGGTTTATTGTACGAAGACATGGGCAAGTCCAAGGACGCATTGGCCGCTTATTCAAAAATCAAAGAAGATTATAAAAACAGCGCCGAAGCCCGTACCATTGACAAATACATTGTGCGTGCCGAATTGAAAGGCAACTGAAAAGATATTCATACACAATGAAGGTTGCCCCCAAAGGCAACCTTTTTTATTACCTCAGAACCATGGCTACAAGTTTAAAAAACCTTTCAGATTACCACATTCAATCGGTGCCATCGGCCGCCGACATGAAGTTTGCCATTCTGGTGAGCGAATGGAACGAAACCATCACCGAAGCCCTTTGCAAAGGAGCCATCGATACATTGGTGAAACATGGTGCCAACGCCGATAACATTCTGAAGAAATACGTACCGGGCAGCTTTGAGCTCACCTCCGGCGGACACATGGTGGCCAAATATACCGATGTGGATGCGGTAATTTGTCTGGGCTGTGTGATAAAAGGCGACACGCCCCATTTTGATTATGTATGCCAAGGCGTCACAGAAGGGATTACCCACTTAAACCTCCAATATCCTATTCCGTTCATTTTTGGGGTACTGACCACCGACAATCAGCAACAAGCCATGGACCGTGCCGGCGGCATACATGGGAACAAAGGCGACGAAGCAGCTGTGACCGCGATCAAAATGGTTCAGTTAAAACGCGACTTGCTGAAATAAGAGGGAGGTCCCGTGTGGGCAATGTTTCATCAACGGCGCAAAGCACTGCTACTTTTGTGCCGTTCTTTTTAGTTGTCTTCACCCAGGCAAAGAATCGGACACAGGCAATGTCAAATAAAATACCGTTCCCTTGCCGACCTCACTTTCCACTGTGATCTGGCCCCTGTTTATACCGACCATCTCATGCGTGAGCGAAAGCCCCAAACCCGTACCTTTTTCATCGGCAGTTCCCATGGTGGATAAAAATGCATTGATATCGAACAACACGGCCAGTTTTTGGGGGCGAATGCCAATGCCGTTGTCCCTCACGCCAATGACCGCATAACCATTGCTTGCTTCCTGCTGCCGGAAACAGGTCACGTTCCCTCCTTCGGGTGTGAACTTCAATCCGTTATGGATCAAGTTACGCAACATAAATTTCAACATTTCATCATCGACCCACAACAACAACGTATGGTCTATTTGATTGGACAGTGTAATGTGTTTGCCGGTAGCCATGGTCTTATAGGTGGCAAAAATCTCATCGATTATTTTTGCGGGTTGTACCCATCGGGGCGATACAGTTAACTTACCCAACTGGGATCGACCCCATGTAAGCAAATCTTCCAATAGTTTGTAAGTATTCTCGCCCGCCTCAAGAATACGGTCAACAAACTCACGGATCTCGTCTTTTGAGAAATCGTCGATGCGCTGGCTAAGCAATGACGAAAGCCCCAGAATGGCATGGAAGGGATTTTTTATATCGTGTGCGATGATCGAAAAAAGTTTGTCCTTGGTCGCGTTGAGCTCTTTCAACTTACGTTCGTTCTCGACCAACTGGAGCTCAATACGCTTTTTCTCATCAATGTCGGCGAACAGCCCTACAATTTCTTTAATGTTTCCGTTGGCATCTTTAATCGGCGACACAAACAGATTGACCCAAAATACGGAACCATCTTTACGGATGCTTCTCTTCTCTAGGCTATAGTGATCGACTTCGCCACTGAATATCCGCTCAAACATCATCTGGGTAAGGGGCAAATCGTCGGGATGGGTTAACTGTGGCGGCGATATTCCAAGTAATTCGTCTTCGGTATAGCCAAGCATCTCGCACATCCGTGAATTGACCATTTTTAACCCACCTTCAATATCCACCAGGTTAACGGCCATGATGCTATTGTTGAATATGGCATTGAGTTTATTGCGGCTTTCGATGATTACCCGTTCGGCCTCCTTGATTTCCGTAAAATCCATCCCCACGGCCTGATACTCAAATATATTCCCCTGCTTGTTAAGCAATGCCCTAATTACCCATCGTTGCCATCGCGGCTGGTCTAAGATCAGGACTTGCTGCTCAAAGGCCGTTTGCGGACTTTGGATCGACAGGGATTCTATTTTTTGCTGGACAGATTGTCTGATATCTGCCTCAAAAAAGCTATAAAACTCAGTCCCGATCAACTCATTGTGATGCACCCCATAAGTTACCTCGAACCAACTGTTTGCATAAATCACCAGCCCTTTGCTGTTGAAACGGCAAATAAGCACGGGACTGTCACCCACCAACGAAGAATAACGTTCTTCGCTTTCGACCAAAGCCTTAATGGTCTGTTTGTAGTTGGTCACATCGATGAACAATGCACAAAAACGGTTTTCGAACAAAGGGAAGGTCCGGAACGACAGGTGTTTGTCTACATCCGAAAGATAAGCTTCAAAGTTAAGCTTCTCCCCGGTCATCTGGTTGAATAACTGGGCATCAAACTCAGACGAAGGGAACAACTTACGCAGGGAGAGGCCAACCAAGCCCAAACGGTTAAGGATATTCGATGCAATGGGGTTGGATTTTAGCACCAGCACGTCCACGATCTCGTCGTTCGCCACAATTGGCTGGCAAATGGTTATTCCTACCGGGGAGTTGCTGAATAGTTCCGACAAAAGGAACTGCTCCTGGGCCAATTGTTCATCCAATTCTTTTTTATAGGTAATATTCTCTTTAACCGAAATAAAACCTGTTATTTGTCCATCAGGCCTCTTGATGGGCGAAATCCGGGACTTTTCCCAGACACACCGGTTCTCCCGGGTTTTGTTTTTGGTTTCCCCTTCCCATGTTTCACCGTTCAAAATGGTCTCCCACATGTTTTGGTAAAATTCGGGGGGATGGAAACCACTTTTCAGCATGCACATATTTTTCCCCAGCACATCGTGCCGTTTGTAGCCATATACGGTCTCAAACGCTTTGTTCGCATAAGTAATGTTTCCGGTCAAGTCGGTCATTACGACAACATCCTCGGTCGAATCCAAGGCAAAAAGTAAATCTTCAGGGGAAATCATCATAATCGGTCAAGTCTCAAGTTTATAGAAAATCCGTTCACCAAATCCACAGATCCTTATTCTGCACAAGTTACCCTTGCCGCACAAACATCCAATTGTATTCGGACGACCGGTGTGTATCGAAATAATATCCTTCAAGGTCAAACGCCTTTACATCTTCAATACGTTCTATCTGGTTCGTCGCCACAAAGCGCGCCATCAATCCTCTTGCCCGTTTGGCGTAAACCGTCACGTTTTTGGTTTTTCCGTTTACTTCCTGTTTAAAATCGATATTGACGACCCCATATCCCAGATCTTTAGCCTTTACCGCTTTAAAATATTCGGCCGACGCCAGATTGAGCAGCATTTTATCGCCCGATGAATTTTTAATGTCATCGGCCAGTGCCTGGGTGATCGAACTTCCCCATAACCTGTAAAGATTGGCATGTCCCGTCGGGCCCCAGTGCGTTCCCATCTCTAAACGATACGGATTAATGGCATCAAGGGGCTTCAAAAGACCGTAAAGCCCCGAAAGGATGCGCAGGTTTTGCTGTGCAAAGGCCAATTGTCCGGCGGAAAACGACTTGATGTCAAGCCCCCGGTACACTTCACCGTTAAACGCAAACGATGCCGCTTTTGAGACTGTCGTGTGTTGCTCGTCCCAGACACGGAAACGGTCGAAATTCAACTGGGCAATGGCAGGGTTTACATGGTACAAATCGGCCAATTGGCCGGCAGAAAACCGTTTGAGGAACGACACCATGTAATTGGCATTCTCCCGAAACCGGGGTATAGTCGTTGTTATAGATCTATCAAGGGGTTGAACATCGATATTTTTGGCAGGAGAAACAATTGAAATCATCACACACTTTTTTGTCACTCCAAATTTAGCATAAACCTGTAAAATGAATCAGGATAAAACAGAAAGCACCGCGATTAATTCTCCAATTAACCGCGGTGCTTTGTATTTTTCGACAACAAATCTTAATTCATTGGCTTAACGATCTTAAATGCCACTTTATTTCCAAAAGGATTTGCCACCACTTCAAAACCACTGCCTTTGGGAGACACGGCGATCGTTTGCAGCACATTGTCGGACGGCAGACAAACCAGGGCGCCCGTCGGTTTTTGGGCCACACTGTACACCGTCAGTTCCAGTTTGGTCCAATCCATGTCGGATGTACTTTGCCCCGGCTTGATGTGCGGGATCACGGCACCGTCGCGCACCAACAGGACAATGGGTATTTCTCCCGCTGAAATGCGGTGCCATCCTCCGTCGTAGGCCTTACCGGTCTGGTAATCGATCCATTTCCCTTTGGGCAAATAGACTTCACGGGCCGTGGCATTGCTTTCAAACAGCGGGGCCACAAGCATGTCGCTGCCGAACATGTACTGGTTATCGACCAACCAGGCTCCCGGATCGTCGGGGAATTCAAGAAGCAACGCCCTCACCATGGGCAGGCCTTTCCCGCTGCTCTGTTTCGCCTGTGCATACACGTAGGGCATCAGTCTGTATTTCAGCTCGACCGACTTACGGAATTTGTTCGGTGAACTCCCTGCCGTATTCCCAGGGCTCTTTCGGGGGCATGCCGTGACAACGGCTGTGCGACGTCAACATGCCGAACGGTAACCAGCGGAGGTACAAGTCGGCCGGGGTTTTTTGCACAAAACCGCCAATGTCGTGGCTCCAAAAGGTAAAACCGCTCAGGCCCAGCGAAAGGCCTCCGCGCAATTGCGACAGCATGGCGTTGTCGGTATTGGCCGCATCACCGCCCCAATGCAGCGGATAGCGCTGGCTGCCCGCCCATGCGCTGCGCGCCCACATGATGTGCTCGCCGTTGGTACGGTAGGTAATGTCGGCCACGGCCTTGTTGTAACGCAAGGGAAATAAATTGTGCTCATAGAAGCCCGATTTGCCCGAATGGTAAATGCCATTGGCCGGGGCGGCTTCGCCAAAGTCGACCTTAATGGCACCAACGCCCATTTTCAGCAGATTGCCGATCTTGGATTGGTACCATTCGACCGTGGCGGGATTTGAAAAGTCAAGTACCGCATCCTCGTAGGGAATGCCACCTTTGCCATCTTTTACGTAAAGCCCTTTGTCGACAATCTCGTTGAACAACGTGTTTTGGGGCACAAAATAGGGCAATTGCCACAAGCAAATGTGAAGGCCTTGCTTTTTGAGGTCGTCGATCATCTTTTTTGCGTCGTTGAAACGCGATGGGGCAAATTGGTAATCGCACCGCCAATCGGTTTCGAACCAACCGGTATCGAAGTGGATCACGTCCGACGGGATTTTGTTCTCCCTTAACCTGGCAGCCACATTGCGCCCATCGGCTTCGGAGAAATAGGTAATACGGCTCATCCACAGGCCAAACGACCAAAGCGGCGGCATCTCGGCCTTGCCGGTAAGGTCGGTGTATTGGTTGAGGATTTCTTTGGGCGTGCCCAGGAAAACGAACAGGTCCAGTTCGTCATCGCCAACCATCAATTGGGCCGCCTCGGTGTAATACTTGCCAAAGTCACAGGTTACAGGCGACGAAGTGTGCATGAACACGCCATATCCTTTGCTGCTCATGTAAAACGGGATGGGCTTGTACATGGTCTCGTTTTCGATGCCGTTGGCATCGTCGGTCCAAAGCACCAGTTTCTGGCCACGCTTATCGAGTTTGGTGAACGACTCGCCGCACCCAAAAATCTTCTCATCGGCCGAGAGGCTCAGTACGGCATTGAAACTACGCGAATAGTCCGATGCACGCCTCACGTACGAAAACGGGAGAACCGGTGTATAGGTCGATTCTTTGACGTCATCGAAATGCAGGGTTGATGTCAGCAACTTGCCCTGCGCATCGTAAAACGCCACATGGAACGGGAATGTGGTTATAACAACCGACCCGTTGGCGTTACTATATTTGTGCCCGTCTTTGGTTTTGGCGTATGTCCATGCATTTCTCACCGAAGGCGCCACGCCATCGGCCAGCATGAGCGATGCCCCGTTACCGGGGGGATTAAAGCCCGATGCGGCGGTGACACGGATGGTCCGGTCCGACGAAAAGTCGATGGAAAACGGCAATGAAGGAGATGCCGCGTATTCGCCCGTCGGAAATTCGTTGGGTTTTACCGGACGTAATGCCCCCAGCATGTTGTTGAACGCCATTCGCGTCACGTATTCGTGCCGGCGGTACACCAACCTGCCTTTACCGGTGGCCGGGTCGAAGCTGGCCAGACTGTCGGCAAAATAATATGTGTTGGTAAAATTGTAGAAATCGGGACTGATATCTACCGGTTCGTTTTGCAGGCCCATTTGTTGCAACTGGGCATGGGCCGGGGCAAAAAACGTTGCCCCGCATGCCCAGGCAATGGCAAAAAGAGAGTTTTTGAGGATGCGAAATTTATTCATGGCAGATGGATTTGGTTATTGGTGCCGGTTATGGACATCTCATTCTATTTCAACCGTCACCGTTTGGGCAATGTCGCGCGACGATTTTCCGACCATCAATTGGTAAGTGCCTTTTTCGACGGTCCAGGACTTGGTGCTTTCGTCATAATAGGCCAGATCGGATACGGGGATCTGCACATCGACCACCTGGGATTGTCCTGCCTGAAGCGATACTTTCCTGAACGCTTTCAGTTCTTTTGCCGGACGTACCACTTTTGACCCGGGCATGGAAACGTACACCTGAACCACCTCGGCCCCATCGACCGATCCCGTGTTTTTCAGGTTCAGCGACAGATCAATCTGATCGGCCTGACCGTATCCGGGTGACTGGGTTTTCACGTCGGTGATCCCGAACGTGGTGTACGACAGGCCAAAGCCAAACGGATACTGAGGGGCGATGTTTTTTGTGTCGAACCAACGGTAACCGACCAAAATATCCTCAAGGTATTCGACCTTTACGTGATCGCCGGGAAACGCGTTCAATGCATGCGCTCCGACGTCGGCCAGTTTCACGGGCATGGTAAACGGTAATTTACCCGATGGGTTGACTGCTCCCAACACGGCATCGGCAATGGCATTGCCCCCTTCGGAACCGCTGAACCAGCTCCATAAAATAGCCGGCGAGGCAGCCGTGACATCGCCGAGCTCATAGGCGGCGCCCCCAATAAGCACGACCACGGTCCTGGGGTTGGCGGCCACCACTGCTTTTATCAGTTCCAGCTGGGCAAAAGGCAATTTGATGTCGACACGGTCCACGGATTCCGATTCCACGTTGCGGTTCGATCCTGCCACCACCACGGCCACATCGCTTTTCCCGGCCGCTTCGGCCGCTTCGGCGATCAGTTTTGCGTCGGGCGTGTAATCAATGGGGCGACCAAACGAATGGCCATCGTTCGCGCCGGGCAGGTACTTCTCGGCATACCCCATGGCATAGCGTACCTCCACATTGGGCAAACGGTTTCTGAACCCCTGGAGTGCGGTAATTTCATAACGCGCCTTCACGCCCGCACCGAAGCCTCCGGTCGCAAACGTCTTCTGGGCATTGTTGCCGATCACGGCAATTGATTTCAAATTATTCCCGTCAACGGGCAATACATTTTGATCGTTCTTCAACAGGACAATGCTTTCTGCCGCCACGTCGTACACCAATTGCGAGTGTTCCGGGGTGTTAAACGATCCTTTGGGGCGTTCGTCCGGGTTCATGGTGTTCAGGTTTAACATCAAACGAAGCACGTTTTTTGCCTTCTGGTCGATCAGCGCTTCGGGCACGCTTCCGCTTTTCACCGAGTCGACCAGGGGGCCGGCAAAGAAAAAGTTGTCGAATGCCCCTTCGGTACCCATTTCGATGTCCAGGCCTCCTTTAGCGGCTTTTACGGTATTGTGCACGGCAGCCCAATCGGAAACGACCACGCCGTTAAACCCCCACTCCTTGCGAAGGATCTGGTTGAGCATGTAGTCGTTTTCGCACAAATAATCGCCACGGAAACGGTTGTAGGCCCCCATGACCGAATAGGCACCGCCTTTTTGTATTGCGGCACGGAATCCCGGCAGGTAGATCTCCCTTAAGGCGCGTTCGCTGGCCAGCACATCGATGCTGCCCCGGTTGGTCTCCTGGTTATTGACCGCATAATGTTTGACGCAAGCGGCCACGTTCTGGTCCTGAACGCCCTGCACGTAAGGCACTACCATTTGGGCGTTGAGGCACGGGTCTTCGGTAAAATACTCATAATTACGGCCGCAAACCGGAGTCCGCATAATGTTGATGGCCGGAGCCAGCAGAATGTCTTTGTTCCGGGCACGTGCCTCCTGGGCAATGGCCTCGCCGTAACGGCGCGACAGCGCGGGATTCCAGGTAGCGCCCAATGCCGTGCCCGCAGGGAAAAACGTGGCCGAATCGGTGGTCCACCCCAACGCGTTCCAGGAGCTGCGCTCGATCTCTTCCCGGATGCCCAAAGGCCCGTCGGCGTATTGCAACTCGGGAATCCCCAAACGCTCTACCCCGCCCGACCAAAACATGCCGGTGCCGTGGAGCAGGTTTATTTTTTCCTCCAATGTCATTTGTGCGATGAGCCCATCGATTTTGGCATCAAAGCTTGTGGAAAGTCCCACAGGCGACGCATTGCCGGTTTTCTGCGGTGTTTGACATGAAACTGCCAGCATGGCAACGGCGAACGCCGACATGGCCGTGCGACGCAAAAAAGTAGTTTTTGTATTCATTGGGTATGGATTGTGACAAAAAGAATATGGTTTATTTTAAAAGGATATTTAATGTAAGCGGCTGGTTGGCCGTAAGCGAAAGCCACACCATATTACCGCCTTTTACGGCAGCTTTGGCTGCGTTGGCGTTGCTTGCCGTAAACGATGCCACCGGCGACGGCAATTGCAGCGCAACCTTCTGGTTTATGGCCGACACGATGGCCACCTCTATTTTTTGGGGGTTCCAGGCCATGCGGCTGAGCGTAAGCTGCCCACGCAGGGCCATTCCTTCCACCGATCCCGTTTCCCATTTTTCAGGCAAGGCCGGCAGCAATTTCACCAATCCGGGCTCCGAATAGGCCAGGGCACGCATAATGACTGCGGGAAAGCCGCCGCTCATGTCCATGTTGAACAAGCTGCCGGAGTTGTGGTAAGTGGCCAGCAACGGTGTCCAGTAATAGCGCGACATCCAGTCAATGATCTCGGCAGTCTTGCCGCGATCGCCCAGATTGGCCGTCACCATGCCCAGCTGGGCAAGGCCAAACACCATCTCGCCGCCGTTTTCCAACCGACGGTGGAACATGCGCTTCTCAACGGCCATATTGGCGGCATCCATTAATTTCGTATCTGCTTTGAACTCGGGTGCCACCCGCTCGTACAACGCGTACAAATGCGACACATGCCGGTGGTGGTAGTTATCCTCCATCCCATCGGGGATCCATTCGGCCAGGGCACCGTCGGAATTGATCCGGTAACCGGGCATCAGCTTTAGCATGCCGGCCCACTTTTGCAGTTGCTGCCCGGATTCGCCCAACAGTTTTCCCGCTTCGATACAGTTCCGCAGCAATTCTTTCGCGATCATCACATCCATGGTGGCATCCACGCAGGCTTGCGACGTACTGTTCAGGGGATTGTTCTCGGGGGAATAGGACGGGGAGAATACAAATTTCCCGTCTTTGCCCTTGAACAGGAAATCTTCGTAAAAAAGGGCCCCTTCTTTCATAAACGGGTAGATGTGTTGTGCGAGATAAGCCTTATCTCCCGTGTAAAGAAAGTAATCGTAAAGGATGCCTGCCGTCCATCCGGCCCCGCCGGTCCAGTACGAAAGGCACCATGTTTTGTCGAAATGGATAACCCAGCCGTGCGAACTGCTGTGCGCGGGAAGCACGATGCCGCGGCAGCCGAAGAGCTTTTGGGCGTTTTCGCGGTAGTGGGGCATCATGCGTTCGTGATAGCCCATGTAAGCTTTCATCAGCTCGGGGGTACGGGTGCTGAGCAACGCCGACACGGCGACCTCTACGTTGCCATCGTGCGTGAACCCGGACGACCAGGGGGGTGTCCATGTCCCGCTCCAAATGCCCTGGAGCGTAGGCGGGTTAATGCCCACCGACGAGATGATGTGGTAGCGTGCCGCATCGAACTGCTTTTGTACAATGGCGTTCGACACGTTTTTTCGTGCTTTCAGCACCAGGGCTTCCGATTGCAGGCCGGCATCGCCGCCATCGCCCAGGTTCAGCTTTACGCGGCCAAAAAGGTCACCATGGATCTGTTTGTGCCGTGCGCACAATGTGTCGTAAGCAAACGGTTTGGCATCGAGCTGGGATTTTAACAACGGTATCGGAGAATTGGCAGTGTCGTAACCGGGCTTTACTTTCATGGTCAGCAACACTTCGGTGGCCCCGTGGATATCGATCTGGTTCCCGTTGCCCGAAACCTCGCCACCGGGGGCTTCCAAACGTGCCACTCCTTCAAAGCCATGGGGGTTGTCTCCCCACTTGTGGACAAATTCGGTGCGATAGGTCAGGTACCGGCCATCGGCCGATGTCCACGTCCCTTTTATGTTGCTGTTGATGTAGCTCCACTGGCTCCAGGGAACCTCGTGCCGGACGAGCTGCAACGTGCAGTTGATCTTCCCCGAGGAACGGATGGCCATGACCAGCATGCTGTCGGCCCGTGACACAAACAGGCTCCGCTGGAAAAGCTGCCCGTCCTGCACCCACTCGACCTTTGCCTCTCCGGTGGTGAAATCGACCATCCGGCGGTAATTATCCACGTTTCCGGGCTCCATTTGCACACGGATGTCGCAAAACGGCACCAACGGATCGATCCAATGCTGTTCGCCATACCCTTCGGCCATGCTCTGGTCCACGGGAATCCGGGCAGCTTCTTCGTATTTTCCCTCAGCCAGCAACTGCCGTATTTCGTCCAGTCGTTTGCCCTGGCCGATAGGTTTCATCGGCACCCTGGCAGGCAGGAACAGCTGGGCATGGTTGACGATAATGGTTTCGTCGTGCGGCCGGCCAAACACCACTGCCCCGATTTCGCCATTGCCCGACAAAAGCCCTTCTTCCCATGTCGGGGCCGGCGTCCAGCTGACAAACCCCTGAACCGGGGCATCAAAAGCCCGCAGCTGGGCCGAAACCGAAGCGGAAAAAAGAAGAAGCGGCAAGATTGTAAAGAGAGATGTTCGCATATTTCAGATTGAATGGTCTAATGAAAACAACGCCCCAAACTCTTTCGGGAGATTTGAGGCGCTGACGAATCAAACATTAACAAACCTATTAAACAAGAAAAAAAGATTAGGCCAACAATGGTTACAACGCCGATTCATTCCGTACCACAAGCTCTTCGCCCGTATATTCGACCGTCTTGCCCCCGGCAATGTTGAGGGTATGTTTCACCGGCCTGTTTTTACCGACGAACACGACTTTAAACTTGCAGGTCTGGGGCATGCCGTCGAACGTGCCTCTGCGTTTGCCAATGGTCAGCGTTTGCGCCTGTTCGTTATAGCTGAGATCAATGGCCGAATAGGCGCCCTTTTCATAATTGTAGTTCACGCCTTCGTCTGCGTAAAGCCTAAAGCTTCCGTCCTTTCCCGTGTAGACCAGAATGGTAACCGGGTCATCGCTTTGCTGCGAGGTGTACTGGACTTGCGGGCCATAGGGCAACACCGCCCCTTCCCTGACGAACAGCGGCATTTTATCGACCGGCGCATTGGCATCGATCCATTGGCCCCCGTCGAAATAAACGCCCGAATTGAAATCGTACCATCCATTGCCATTGGGAAGGTACACTTTGCGCGAACGGGCCTGGTACGTGTAAACGGGGGCTACCAGCAACGACGGCCCGAACATGTACTGGTCGCCAAGGTCCAGCGTGGCCGCATCCGATGCATAATCCATTACCATGGGGCGCATGATGGTGTAATCGTCAAAGTAGGTCTTTGACGCCAGCGAGTAGATGTAAGGCATCAGCCTGTAGCGCAAGTTGGTGTAATATACCATCGATTTGTAGTGGTCGCTGTTTTCGGGAGCCAGGTTGTATATCTCGCGGTAGGGGAACTGGCCGTGGCTGCGGAACAGCGGGCAGAACGCACCGAACTGGAACCAGCGGGCGTTCATCTCCCTCCACTCGTCCACGTGGGCCGGGTCGAGCGATTCGTAACGCTTCTCCACACAAAAGCCGCCGATGTCCATGGTCCAATACGGAATGCCCGACACGGCAAAGTTAAGGCCCGCGGAGATCTGCGCCTTCATGTCTTCCCAGCGTGTGCCGATGTCGCCGCTCCAGGTGGCCGTGGAGTAACGTTGCAGGCCCGCAAACCCCGAACGGGTCAGCAGGAACACACGGTCCACCGGGTTGGTGGCACGCTGCCCTTCGTAAATGGCTTGTGCGTTGACCAGTGCATAGGCATTGAAATATTCGGTCGAGGAGCCCAATGCGGTGGGCGTGCTCAGTATTTTACGGTATTCCATGCTGGAGTTCGACTGTATGTCGGGTTCCGATGCATCCATCCACCAGGCGTCGATGCCTTTCGAATACAAGCCGGTGTTCATTTGGTCCCAGAACAGTTTACGGGCCCCTTCGCTGTACGCATCGTAGAACGAACCGATGTAGCCCTTGCCGATCCAGTCGCGGATGCTGTCCTGCACCGCACGGAGGTACATCCAGCCGTTTTTCTCAAATGCCTTGTAGTTGTCGGTGGTATGGTAGAATTTAGGCCACACCGAAATCATGATGTGTGCGTTCATGGCGTGCACCTGGTCGATCATGCCTTTCGGGTCGGGAAACCGTTTGAGGTCAAACTTGTGGCTGCCCCACTCTTCGACGGGCCAGTACGACCAGTCCAGCACGATGTTGTCGATGGGGATCTGGCGCTTGCGGTACTCTTTCACCACGCCAAGCAACTCGTCCTGCGTTTTGTAGCGTTCACGGCTTTGCCAATAGCCCATGGCCCATTTGGGCATAATGGGCGCTTTTCCGGTAAGGGTCCGGTAGCCCGAGATGACACCGTCGATGTTGTTTCCCTTTACGAAATAGTAATCGATTTGACGGCCGGCTTCCGACCAGAACGCCAGTTTCCCTTGTTCGGCGGGGGCAATGGGGCTAAGGGCCTTTAAGCCGACGTACGATATCCCCCCGTCGGGCTTCCATTCCAGTTTAACGGGGTAACGCTTTCCTTTTTCAAGGTTGTACGTAAACTTGTAAGTATTGGGGTTCCACGCCGTGCGCCAGCGTTCGGCCACCACTTCCTTGTTGTCCAGGAATACTTTGGTGTAGCCTGCGTAATAAAGTTTGAAATGGAAGAGGCCCGATTCCTGGGGTTCTATCTCCCCTTCCCACGTGATGACGGAATTGTGGAAGCTGAAGCCTTCGGGGAAGTTTTTGACGGTGGTCAGGTTTTCGTAATCGATCTTGCCTTCGGGGCGTTGCAAAAACACATGCCCCGTTTTGGCATTGTCGATATAGGTGGCCGTCAGCCCGCCTTCGTTCCCTTCCTTGTCGAACAGTTTAAACTGGTCCATCTCGGCATAGGGACGCATGTCGCCAAAACGGCTGAACGAGTAATTGTCCCAAAGGATGCCATAGTTTTTGTTCGAGACCACAAACGGCACGGATACTTTGGTGTTGTACTGGAACAACTCTTCGTTGCGGCCTTTGTAGTTGAACTCGTCGCTCTGGTGTTGCCCCAACCCGTAAAAAGCCTCGTCATCGGGCGATTCGAACACCTGCCGGAGCTGGTAAAGCCCCGGTTCATCGGTACTTTTCCCGAACCATTTGCCGCCGCCTTTGTTTTCGGCCAGAATAAGTTGCCCGTCCGGGTCCTGGAAAACCACCTCACCCGTCCGGGTATCGACCATTACGGTCAACCCGGCCGTTTTGAGCTTAACGCTGCCGTTTGTTTTTTCGACGTCGAATGTTGCATGGTATGTTAACGTGTCGGGCACGGCCAGGCTTTTCATGTCGGGGAAACCGCCGTCGGCCGATGCGCGCACCCTTACGATCTGATCGGCCACGACATCAAGCCTTACTGTTTTGGCCTGTGGATTGCCGCCCACATGAACCACTACGCCCGTCGGGGTCGTCTCGTAAACCTGTTGGGAACAAGCCGCCATTACCAGCGGAATCAGTCCTAATAAAACCGTCTTCTTCATTCTTTGTAAATGTTTGGGGCCGGTGGCACGCACCGTCCTTTTTTATATTGAAAGATTGATTAATGTCGCAAAACAGCCAGGCACGGCCAGGCACATCTTCACAAAGGCAAATATATTTTAACAATCATTGACAATCAGCCCATATTGTCGCGGAATGGGGGCAAAATTGAATTTACGGCGGGGCAAAATGTCCTTCCCAAAGGGGTCAAATGTAATGGGGGCCTCCCCTAACCCCTCGACCGGAAGACGCTCTGCACGTCACGCCACCTCTCCTTGGGAGTGGACGGGAGAGGTCTATTGTTCCGGTAATCAGATAAAGAAACTGATTCTTGCGAGCTTTCGATATATTCTCCGGCTCGCAGATACTTTCATGGATGTGACCTCCCCTAACCCCTCCACAGGAGGGGAACCGGAAGATGCACCGTATGTCACGCCACCCCTCCTTGGGAGGGGACGGGGGAGGTCTATTGTTCCGGTAATCAGATAAAGAAACTAATTCTTGCGAGCTTTCGATATATTCTCCGGCTCGCAGGTACTTTCATCGATGTGGCCTCCCCTAACCCCTCCACAGGAGGGGGACCGGAAGACGCTCTGCACGTCACGCCACCTCTCCTTGGGAGGGGACGGGAGAGGTCTATTGTTCCGGTAATCAGATAAAGAAGCTGATTCTTGCGAGCTTTCGATATATTCTCCGGCTCGCAGGTACTTTCATCGATGTAACCTCCCCTAACCCCTCCACAGGAGGGGGACCGGAAGACGCACCGTATGTCACGCCACCCCTCCTTGGGAGGGGACGGGAGAGACTTTTGCCATATTATTTTGATCTTTAACAAAAAATAACTATGTTCGTATGCAACCTACCCGCGCCCGCCGCCGCTTCCCTGTCTCCCACCGAGAATATACCTTTCTGAAAATAACAAAAGGAGTTGGATCACCAACCCCTGTTTTTATTGTTTAACCTTTAATTTCAAAATCTTATGGCTTCTTCGAAATTTTCGTGGAAAATTTGGTTGCGCTTGAACCTGCTGACCAAAGATGTGGACAACGACTACACGGCCGAGGTATCGACCCTTGGCAGTACCAAACGCAACGAGGACATTGCCCGCCTTATCGTGGCCGAAGGGTCGGAAATCAAGTACGACACTTTGCTGAGCATCCTCAACCAAAGCGACCGCATCAAGCGCGAAACGCTACAAGCGGGCAGCAGCGTGCTCGACGGCGTTTGCCACATTACTCCCCGTGTCACGGGCGCATGGCTGGGCGCATCGGCCAAGTTTGACTCCTCGGTGCACAAAATCACGGTCGACATGATCCCGTCGGCCGAACTGCGCGAAGCCCTTAAAGATGTCGGCATCGAGGTGCTCGGCGTCAAGGACAGCGGCGCCTATATCGGGCTGGTGACCGATACGCTTACCGGGGCCACCGACGGGACCGTGACGCCCGGCGAGGACATACTGATAGAGGGTGACAAGCTGCGCGTGGCCCCCGATGACGATGCCACCATGGGCGTATTTTTCATCGACGCATCGGGTACGGCGGTACCCGTCAGCCGCCGCCTCACCCAAAACGACCCGAAAAAGCTGTTGGCCCGGGTGCCGGTTTTGCCCGCCGGGGAATATACGTTGCAGGTGAGGACACGGTATTCGCGCAATACCACCCTGCTCAACGAATCCCGGCTGATCGACTATCCCCGGAAACTGGCGGTAAAATGATGTCCATCCCCAAAGCCCTGCTGTGCACAGGCACGACATAACGTTGTGCATAGGCACGACATAACGTTATGCACAGGTACGACATAGCGTTATGCATAGGTGCGACATAGATTTGCTCCCGAAGAGGGTGCCCGGAACCACTCCGGCACCCTCTTTTTGTATGCAATCCTTATCCGGGGCTGGATTAACACATTCGATCCTCCGGAAGGTGGGTCCCACCTTCTTCCCAAGTGCCCGTCCCGTCTCCGGAGGGTTTAAAAGGGGCAGGCCGTTACCCCTCCTTCGCCCCCTTCACCACGATCTTGGCATAGTCGCTGGGCGACATGTTGAACTCGTCCTTAAAGTATTTCGAGAAGTATTTGGGGTCGTTGAACCCGACGTCGAAGGCTATCTCGGACACCGTCAGCTGGCTTTTCCCCAACAACTGGGCGGCACGTTTCAGCCTCATGATGCGGATGAACTCGATGGGTGTTTTCCCTGTCAGGGCCACTATTTTATTGTACAAATGGCCGCGGCTCACGCCCAGCTCCCTGCTCATTCTCTCGACCGAGAACTCGCTGTTGGAAATGTTCTTTTCCACCAGTTCCAGTGCCTTTTGCAGGAAACCTTTCGTCGAGCGAGGTGACGCCGATCTCTCCGGGCTTGATCTCGTAATGCCCCTGAAACGATTTCTGGAGCTCGCGCCGCTGGTCGATAAGTTTTTTGATCTTCAGTTCCAGCAATTCGTAGTTGAAGGGTTTGGTGATGTACTCGTCGGCACCGATCTCAAGTCCCTCGAGCTTTTGTTCGTTGGTACCCCGCGCGGTAAGTATCACCACGGGGATGTGCGACGTATGGACATCGTTCTTCAAATGCCGGCACAGCTCAAGCCCGTCCATTTTCGGCATCATCACGTCGGTAACGACCAGCGTGGGGTGGCGGCGTTCTATCTGGGCCAGTGCGTCCGCACCGTTGGACGCCTCATCGATGTAGTACGAATGGCGAAGGTTCTCTTTCAAGTAAAACCGTAAATCCTCATTGTCCTCCACGATCAGGATCACCGGTTTGTCCACATGCTTCACGTCCTCCATATCCAGGTCGGCAGGCAATCCCGGTGTCCTCACGGGCACCTCGCCGCTTCCCTGGGGGTGGGTTTCGGCCGCCCCTACCCTCTCGTCGATCTGCCTGGCCTCCTCGTCGGTCAGCAAAGGCAGGCAGACAAAAAAATCGGTCCCCTTATCGGGTTCGCTCTCGACCTCGATCAGCCCCTTGTGGAGCTTCACGAACTCCTGGGTGAGCGACAACCCGATGCCACTGCCCTGGCTGGCCACGGCACCTCTCCCTTCGGCCTGGAAAAAACGGTCGAAAATACGATCCTGCTTATCCTTGCTAATACCGATGCCCGTGTCGGAAACTTTGATCCTTAAATATGCCCGTCCGTCGAAACGCAACATGTCGCCGGCATGGTGTTCGACCCTTACGGTGATCCTCCCCGGCGGTGACGTGAACTTGAACGCGTTGTTGAGAAGGTTGAACATCACTTTTTCGATCTTATCGGGATCGAACCATGCGTTCAGGGACGGCTGGCTGCTCGAATAGGTTAGCGCAATGTTTTTTGAGTCGCTTAAATCGCCGAACGAGTTGGTCGTTTCCTTCAGGAACCGGACGATGTCGTCGAACGACAGGTTGACCGATATGCTCTGCACTTCCATTTTGCGGAAATCGAGCAATTGGTTCACCAGATTCAGCAAACGCCTGCCGTTACGCTGCACCATGACCAATTGCTGGCGGGAGCTTTCGTCGGCCGCCCCTGCGATCAGCTTATCGAGGGGGGTCAATATCAGGGTGAGCGGAGTACGGAACTCATGGCTCACGTTGGTGAAGAAGCGTATTTTCATGTTGTCGAGCTCGTGCATGCGCTCGTGTTCCAGTTTCTCCTGCTCGCGTTTGTACTTGAGCTGTTCGCGCTTTTTGATGGTGCCCACCAGCAGGATGACCAACCCTACAAAAAAAACGGCATACAACCCCATGGCCATGGGCGATGCATAAAACGGCGGCACAACGGTGATGGTCAGGCATGTCTCCTTCGATTCGTATTTCCCGTCAATGTCCGAAGCCACCACCCGGAACACGTAAGTCCCCGGGTTCAGGTTGGTGTAAGTGGCGCTCCGGTGGTCGGCATCGGTCATGATCCATGCCTCGTTAAAACCTTCAAGCATGTAACGGTACCGCATTTTTTCGGGGCTCAGGAAGTTCAATGCCGAAAATTCGATCGAGAACACATTCTGGTTATGCCTCAACGTCAGTTCGTCAAGCTTGCCGATGGCTTTTGGCAGCACCACACGCCCGCCCAGTTCTTCGCCGATGGATATGCTTTTGTTTTGCAGCTTCAGATCGGTGAGCGTGACCGTCGGGGTTATTTTCACGTCACGGATCTCGGATGGCCTGAAATAGTTGTAACCGTTGGCGCCGCCAAAGAAAATCTCTCCCTGCCGGCTCTTAAAGCTTGAATGTTCGTTGTATTCTTTTCCCTGCAAGCCGTCGATAATGCCAAAACTGCGGATGCGGAACCCGATGTCGCGGGGGCTTGTGCCCGAAAGGACCTGCAGGTTGCTGATGCCGTTAAGCGTTCCCACCCATATGTTTCCGTCATCGTCGTCCTGAACCGACATGATGTTGTCGTCAGACAGGCCATCGCCAGAGGTGAAGGCGCGAAAAGTTTTTTGTTCGGGATCGAACACATCCAGGCCGTTGCGTGTGGCAACCCATGTCCATCCCCGTTTATCGCACACCATCGACATGCAGATGCTGCTGCTCAGCCCGTTCTTTTGCCCGGGTTCGTAAGGGTAGTGCACGATCCGCCCCGACCGGTGGTCCATCACATCGACCCCGTTGCTGGTACCAACCCAAAGGTTTCCCTGCTTATCTTCGGACAACGACAATACATAATCGGAATGTATCGAATTGGCATCGCCGCTTTTGTAATGGGCAAACCGGTTTTCACGTTCGTCGTACAGGTCAAGGCCCCCTCCCAGTGTGGCTATCCAAATGCGCTTTTGCGAATCTTCGAGAATGCGCCAGATGCGGTTATCGGCAATGGTGCGCGAATCGGCGGGGTTGTGCGCAAACCGTTTGAACGAACGTCCGTCGAACAGGTTCAGGCCTCCGTAGTAAGTACCCGCCCAAAGGCGGTCGCGGCTGTCCACACAAAGGCTTACCACCACATCGCTGCTCAAGCTGCCGGGATCGGCGGGATTGTACCGGTAGGTGCTGTAAACACCGGCCGACCGGTTATAGTATATCAACCCTTCGCCGTTCGTGCCGATCCAAAGATTTCCGGCCGCATCTTCCGCAAAGCAGTTAATGTCGTTGGAGGGAAGGCTTCCGTGCTGGAACGGGTTGTTCTTTATATGTTTGAACTGGAACAACCCCGGATGGTAGTAGCTAAGCCCGTTTTTGAAGGTGCCCACCCACATGATGCCTTGTGCATCGGCATAAAGCGTGGTGACGCTGTTCTGCCCCAGGCTGTTTGCGACGCCGGGCTCGTTTTCGATAATCCTGACCGTCAGCGTCTTTTTATCGATGATGTTGATCCCCCCGTGATCGGTACCGACCCAAACGGTCCCGTCCATGTCCTGCTGCACCCCCGTCACAATGCTGCTGTTCAGCCGGAGTACCTTGCTGCCGGGATGCAACCATGTTTGCTGCCTGGCGGAAAAACTGTACAGATAGAGCCCGCTGGCATCGTTCAGCGAATAGACCCACAGATCGCCATCCCTGTCCACAAACAGACTATACGATTGCACAACGTCGGGCTGGTTGGGGACCAACAATTGCACGCGATCGACCACCTGCATGGCTTTGCGGTCAATGAACTCGATCAGTCCGAAACGGTTCACCGTCACCATACGGCCCTGCTTATCGATGTCGATGTCCATGATGTGGTCGGATCCCAGCGAACGTTCGTCGCCGTCGCGGTGGTTCAAACGTGCGATGGTCCCCGTGCCCGGGTCGAACTTATAAACCCCGTGCTGGCTGTTGGCAATCCAGAAGCACGAATCGGCATCGACCGCCAATGCGCTGATGTAATTGGCCGGTACGGGTACATCCCGGCCAAATACTTCGTGCGATGTGCCAAATGTCTCGGTATTGGGATCGTAGATCGATAAAATACCATCCATGTTGAAAATCCAGAGGAACCCTTTGTAGTCTTCGTCAATGCGTGATATACTGTTAAAAGGAATGCTGCTGCTGTCCGACGGGTTGTTCTTGAACGTTTTGAACGAATAACCGTCAAAACGGTTGAGCCCGGTGCCGGTCCCAAACCAGGCAAGACCGCTTTTATCGACATAAATACTCCGTACCTGGTTGTTCGACAACCCATTGCTTATGTCCAGTCTGCGGAATTTATAATCGGACATTTGTGCCGTTACCGGCAACGTGCCCCACCACAGGGCCAATAAAACAAAAATACCACGCATGCGTTAGCCAATTTTCACCAAAAATAACGAATAATGACATTGGTTCCACGCAGAGGCCACAGCACTTCTTAGCTTCCTTATTAATGGATGGCAGAAATTGTTTCCTCCGGTCTTTTGCGCTCCCTTGAAGAAGCTGTTGGCTGTTAGCATTAAAGACTTTTTCTGCTTTTGCACTTTTCTTAAGCACTTGGGAACTTTCATGGAAATGACCTCCCCTAACCCCTCCTCCGGAGGGGAACCGAAAAATGCACTGTACGTCACGGCACCCCTCCTTGGGAGGGGCCGGGGGAGGTCTGCTGCTTGAAGCTACCAGTCATTAGCTGTTCGCATTAGGATCTACTCTGTACCCTTTCCATTTCGGATGTTTCACGCAAAGACGCGGCGATAAAACACGCAAAGACCGCAGTTTTTTAGCCTCCCGGTGAAGAAACCGCCAAACACTTCTTCCGCTTCTCTTGCTCCCTTCCTTTTGCACTTTTGTACTTTTCTTTGGCACTTAGGAACTCTGGCACTTTCTTAGACATGACCTCCCCTAACCCCTCCACAGGAGGGGAACCAGAAGACGCACTGTACGTCACATCACCCCTCCTTCGGAGGAGACGGGGAGGTCCGCTATTCCTGCTCTCCTCCTTTTGCACTTTTGCACTCTTCTCTGTCACTCAGGAACTTTGGCACCCAGGCACTCTCCTTCGGACTCTCTTTTCCCAGGTCCCTTTCGGGCTTAACCGGTAAGTTTGTACTTTTATAAAAATTTCCAGCCAATGTTCCATACTGCACCATTCAAAACAATCAAAGCCAAAGGCAAGCTCATCGATCTGGGCAGGCCTGTTGTGATGGGTATCCTCAACACCACGCCCGATTCGTTTTACCGTTCAAGCCGTCACCAAACGGCACAAAGCATTGCCGACATGTCCGTCAAAATGGTGAATGACGGCGCCGCGATCCTCGACATCGGGGGGTATTCGTCACGTCCCGGGGCGGGGCACATATCGGCGGAAGAGGAGATCCGGAGGCTGGACCCCGCGTTGACGGCGATAAAGGATGTACTGCCCCATATCCCGGTCTCGGTCAATACGTTCCGAAGCTCCGTGGCCCGCCAGGTGGTCGAAAACTTCGGGGTGGACATCATCAACGATATTTCGGGCGGCATGGCCGATGGTGACATGTTCAGCACCGTGGCCAGGCTTCGCGTAGGGTATGTCCTGATGCACATGGTGGGCACGCCCCAAACCATGCAGCAAAACCCATATTACCAGGATGTGGTGAAAGAGGTGACGTTGTTCCTGTCGCAACAGCTCGATAAACTGGCATGGGCCGGCGTCACCGACGTGATCATCGATCCGGGGTTCGGATTTGCCAAAACCGTCGAACACAATTACCAGCTGATGGCACGTCTCGACGAGTTAAAATTGTTCGACCAACCGTTGTTGGTCGGCATCTCCCGAAAATCAATGATATACAATATTTTGGGGAATGACCCAGGCCAGGCCCTTAACGGCACCACCGTCCTTAATACCGTTGCATTGCAAAAAGGGGCCGATATTTTAAGGGTCCATGACGTGAAAGAAGCGGCAGAATGCATTAACTTGGTGGAAACCTTACAAAAGAGCTCAAATGGCGTTTCTTGATTTCCGGTGGATTGATCTGGTCGATATCTTTCTGGTGGCGTTTCTGATGTACAAGTTTTACCAGATGGTAAAGGGAACCGTGGCCTTCAACATATTGGTGAGCCTGTTCGTGTTCGTGCTCTTTTGGTTTATCATCAAATCGCTCAAAATGGATTTGTCGGCCAGCATCCTCGAGAATGTGGTCAATGTGGGGATGTTGGGGCTGGTCATTGTGTTCCAGCAGGAGATAAGGCAGTATTTGCTCCATTTCGGATCGAAATACAAGCTGTTTTATGCGGAAACCGACAATCGTACAAAAAAATGGATCGAGCCTACGGTAAGGGCATGTGAAAACATGGCCAAGGCCAAAACGGGCGCGCTGATTGTCGTTACCCGCGAGGCGATGCTTATCGACCTCATCGAATCGGGCGACAGGCTGCATGCCGAAATAAGTACGCGGCTCATTGAAAGCCTGTTTTTTAAGAACAACCCGCTGCACGACGGCGCCATTGTCATCTCGAACAACAAGATTGAGGCCGCGGCATGTATATTGCCCGTTTCGCAAAACCAAACGCTGCCAAAGCATATGGGATTGAGGCACCGTGCAGCCATGGGCATTGCCGAAAGCACCGATGCTGTGGCCATTGTCGTGTCGGAAGAGCGCGGCGAGATTTCGCTTTTTGTAAAAGGAACCTGCCAGGCCGACATTTCGCCCTCGGCACTGGAACTTACCCTGAACAAACTGTAACCGGACAAAATAACCTACAGCCTTATGTCAAAGAAAATTGCGATTACCGGGTCCTCCGGTTTCATTGGCAAAGAGATCGCCCAACGGATGAATGCCAGGGGCTATGAAACGATCTCCGTAAAACGGGAACATTTCTACGAAGGCCCCCAGATGGTGGCCGAACTGATTGACGGGGCCGATTTGGTGGTCAATCTGGCCGGTGCCCCCGTTTTAAGGAAATGGACGGAAGTTTACAAGCAAGAGATTTACTACAGCAGGGTCCTTAACACCCGGATCCTGGCCGAGGCGTTCCACATGGCCGTTAACAAGCCGCCATTGCTTATTTCTGCATCGGCCGTGGGCATCTATAACAACACGGACGTCCACGATGAGTATTCCGAAAAACTCAATGGCGGATTTTTGGCCTCGGTTTGTGCCGACTGGGAAAAAGAAACCTCCTCGCTGAAGGGCCTTGACTCTGTCCGGGTGGCCATTCTCAGGCTTGGTGTCGTCCTTGGCAGGTCGGGGGGTGCATTTCCGTTGTTGAGGATGCAGTTTAACCTGCTGGGCGGCGGCAAAGTGGGAAACGGGCGGCAATGGTTCCCGTTTGTGCACATCGACGATCTTCTGGGGGCCATCGATTTTATAATCGCAACGCCGTCGGCCAAGGGAGTGTACAATATTGTGACCCCTGTGGCAACCACCCATACGGGATTTGCCAAAGCATTGGGCAACGCCATGCACCGTCCGTGCTGGCTGACCATGCCCAAGTGGGTGCTGAAGACGGTTTACGGCGAGGCAGCGTCCACGCTCACCGAGGGGCAATGCGTAAAGCCGCACCGTCTGGTCTCGGAAGGTTATCGTTTCCATTTCCCTACCGTGGAGGAGGCAACCGCCGATTTGGGAAAAAGGAGATAGGGGCTGAACGTGGAAGAAGCTATATTCTTAAACAAATTCCTTTTTGATATGCTTCCCGAACACGATGTTTCACGCAAGGACAAAAAACACAGGGAACCACGGTAGGGTCTGCTCAAAGCACTACGGTTGACAGCTTTCCGGGCCCCATGCTCTTTTGCACTTTTGTACTCTTCATAAGTACTTAGGAACTTTCATGGAAATAACCTCCCCTAACCCCTCCGAAGGAGGGGAACCAGAAAAACGCACTGCACGTCACGGCACCCCTCCGAAGGAGGGGCCGGGGGAGGTCTGTCGTTTGAAACTACCAGTCATTAGCTGTTCGCATTAGGATCTTACTCTGTACCCTTTCCATTTCGGATATTTCACGCAAAGACGCGGAGATAAAACACGCAAAGACCGCAGTTTTTTAGCCTCCCGGTGAAGAAACCGCCAAGCACTTCTTCCGCTTCTCTTGCTCCCTTCCTTTTGCACTTTTGTACTTTTCTTTGGCACTTAGGAACTCTGGCACTTTCTTAGACATGACCTCTCCTAACCCCTCCGAAGGAGGGGGACCGGAAAGCGCACTGTACGTCACGGCACCCCTCCTTGGGAGGGGATGGGGGAGGTCTGCTATTAACCGTTACCCATTAGCTTTAAAACCTCTTCTGCTTCTCTTACTCTCCTCCTTTTGTACTCTTGCACTTTATAGAAAAAACAAAAATGGCCTGTCGACGGGCAGATAGATGTGTATATGCGCATTCAATCTATCCACAAATCATCGACAAGACCATTTCCTAACTTAAACCAAACTTTTTCACCCAATTATTACTGCACCGACCATTCGTAAATGCCCGATGCGTTGTCGGGGGGCAGCTGTACTTCTATTTTCACCGCGGTGGTGGATACGGGTTTAAACGTCACGTCGTTCTCGACTCCTTTGGCCACTCCATAGGGAGAGGTGGCTTCGACCGGTTTCCATGTGCCATCGTTGTCCCTGTAATAGATTTTCCAGTCGCGCGGCACACGGCAACCGCCCCAGGGCCCGTCGTCGTACCAAAAAACGGACGAGCTTTGGATGGTCTTCCCGGTGCCGAAGTCGTAGCTGATCCATTCGGTGGTGCCTTGTTTGGGCCACCAATGGTAATAAGGCGCACTGTTGGTGCTTTCGCCGCTGGGCACCAGACGGTCGTTGATGGCCGTGATGGCTTTCACCATATGCGATGCGGCAATCTTGCTTTCCGACGCGATGGTGGGCGGAAGCGCGGCACGGGAGGCCCTCAGTTCAATGGGCAGCCAAACGGCCATTTCGCCGCTGCCGCGATGCGACCACGCATAGTAAGGGATGAGCGTCAGCTTCACGTCGCGGGCGGTAATCCGTCCCTGGGGGTCATAGCTGAGGATTTGCGCATCGGTCCGGATCTCGTCGATACCGGATAATTTATCGGCTTTGTGTTCGACCGTGAACTGGGGTTTATTGCGCAGAATGACGCTCAGCACGCTGAAATCGTTGTCGGGCCACTCGGCACAGTACACGACCGGCCCTTTTTCGATGGCCACCTTGCCCCGGTCTTCCTCTACCGACGGATGCGCTTTCACGATACGGGGCTCCATATCGAAATGGATTTGTACCACGTCGCCTTTTGTCCATTGGCGGTTGATGGAGAAATAACCGCGGTCCGGTGTGCTTTGTACCTCCTTGCCGTTAACGGTGACGGAGTAGCTCAGTTTTTTCTTGTCGCCGTAACTGTACAAATCGCCAGGTACCACATTCCCGTTGGCCCAACCCGGAATACGGATCTTCAGGGTCATGGTTTGTTTCCCTTTGGGGTTGACGTCTATTTTCACATCACCGTTCCATGGATACCGGGTGCTTTGGGTCAATGCGACTTGTTTGCCATCGACCGTCAGGTTAGAGGTGTTTGCCATAAAAAGGTTCACGTACACGTCGCTTTTGTTGACGGCATAGATGTATCCGGGGACGGATGGGATAAAGCGGCAGATGTTCGAAGGGCAGCATGCACAGCCGAACCACGGCTGGCGTTGATGCTGGCCGATCGATTCGAGCGGGTTTGGATAGAAGAACCCCCCGCCGTCGAGCGATACCCCCGAGATAAGCCCGTTGTACAAGGTCCGTTCCAGCACGTCGTAATATTTGGCATCGCCGTGCAGAAGGAACAGCCTGTAATTCAGGTAAACGTTGGCAATGGCCGCACATGTTTCGCAATAGGCCGACATGTTGGGAAGCTCGTAGTTTTTGCCGAACGCTTCGCCATGGTTGGTCGCGCCGATCCCTCCGGTGATGTAAAGCTTTTTGGTGACAATGTTGTCCCAAATATGGTCAATGGCATGTATGTAACCCGTATCGCCCGTCAACGCGGCCACATCGGCCATGCCCGAATACATGTAGGCCGCACGGACGGCGTGGCCCACTGCTTCGTCTTGCTGCAGGACGGGTTTGTGCGACTGGCTGTATTCGCTTTGGATGGTGGTGTACCCGCGCTTGTCGAGAAAGAATTTGGCAAGGTCGAGGTATTGCCTGTTCCCGGTCACCAGATAAAGTTTGGCCAACGCCATTTCGGCAATCTGATGGCCCGGCACCACAACCACCTGCCCGGGTTTGTCGCCGATCTCACGGACGGCACAGTCGGCGTACCTGATGGCGATATCGAGGAACGAACGCTTGCCGGTAGCTTGATAGTGTGCAATGGCCCCTTCGATCATGTGCCCCAGGTTGTATAACTCGTGGCTCAGCTCCTCTTCCTTTTCCCATCGCTTTGTCCCGGCCCATTCGTGCGGGTGCTTAGGGTTCATGGTGCGCGAGGTGTAAAGGTAACCATCGGGTTCCTGGGCTGCGGCCACAATGGTGAGCACGCTGTCGATGTACCGGTCGAGCTTTTTGTCGGGATAGGTTTGCATGGAGTAGCTGGCCCCTTCGATGGTTTTGTACACATCAGTGTCATCGAACGACAAACCGCCTACATGGATGGTGTCGCTGGGGTGCGCCGCGTTGACGAAATTGATGTACCGCCCCGTCTCTTCGCATTTGCCAAATGCCAGGGGGATGGTGACCTCACGGCTGGCTTTGAGGCGTTGGCCCCAGAAAGCATCGGTGACCTTGACCGATGTGAAAGGTACCGGAGTGATCGGATAACCGGGGTGAGGCTTTACCTGGGCCTGCACTCCCAACCCCAGACATAAAAGTCCTGAAACAAGTAGTTTTTGCATCGTATTCAGAGATTATTGTATTCTTAAAAAAATCAATGCGGATGAACAGTGGTATCCGGATACCCTTCAGGGGCGGTTGCCCGCATCAACTCCATCACCTCCTCACGGTCCATTGCTTTGTCGTACAACCGGACACCGGCCATGTATCCCGAAAAGTTCTCCGAGGGTTCGCCGGACGCCCCGATGAGGATGTCGCCTTTTTCCACAAACAAGGTGATGGGCTGCTGGGTGTTCAGCTTGCCATTGACATACACGTTCTCCAGCATCCCGTCGAACGTGAGCGCAACGTGGTGCCATTTCCCCTTTTCGGGCACTTCCCCGTAGGGTATGTCAACCGCCCCGTCGCCGTGGGCGACCGCCCCGTAGTGGCCGGTGCCGTACATCAGGGCCGAATAGGACGATTGCAGCATGTTTTCGCGCGAGGTCCACGTAATGAGGCATTCTCCATGGCCTATTTCAGGATTGTACACCCACGCCGACACGGTGTAGGGTGAATTCCAATCCAGACCGGCCGGCGCTTTTTCCGACAGTTTAAGGAAACTCCGGCCATCGAAGCCAATGGCTTTCACCCCGTCAATGGATTCGACCACAGGGGTTCCGTGTATTTCAAACACCCCTCCCAGAGTTCCGGGGTTGGCAATGGGCCCCGTCACGGGCCCGCTATCCAGCGGACAGGCTTCCAGGTTAACGAGCAGGCTTTGGGTCCCGGCCACGCCCGGACCTTCGGGGCTGGATTTGTTCCGGAACGGGGGAATATCGAACAGTTTGCCGAATACCCTGATGTTCCATACGGCGGCAGGCATTCCCGACTTTTCGGTTCCCGTCACGGTTAGCCTGACGTAACGGGCTTTCATGTGGTTGTCGTCGATCATGGGACAGCCGCTACGGCGGTTGTCCGTACGGTCGCTGAAGATATTCCAGTTCTGATTGTCGGTCGACACGTCTATTCTGTACTGGTAATAGAAAGTGGGGTATTCAAACTGGGTCATGACCCGTTTCACCGTTTTGGTTTTTCCCAGATCGATGGTCAGGGCCTGTGGCATACCGGCACCGGCAGCCTTCCACATCGTGCCGTTGTCGTCGTCCACGGCGTTGGCGGGCAAATACCGGTAGTCGTAATCCCCGTCGCTGTAACGGGTTTTGCGGGCAACAAGATGGTAAAAAGAGGTGGCCGTGGCATCGGCCTTGTATGCCAGGTTCGGCGCGTCCACCTGGTTCCTGCCCAAATATCCGATCCCCGAATGGGAGGGGACGACTTTTTCGATCGTTTCGTCCCCGGAAAACTCCAGTTTGTCGACACAGACCTGACGGTATTCGCCATTGGTACTGCGCGGGTTGTCGTGACGGTGGTATACGATATAGTAGTCGTGTCCTTCTTTTAAAACGGAATGGTGTCCCGGGCCATCGATGGTCCCGTCGTGGTTGGTGGCCAGGATGGGATTGTTTTCGCCGGGACGGAAGGGGCCTTCGGGCTTGTCGGCCACCGAATAGTGTACGGCATAGGAGCTTAAACGGCAATCGCCCGACGAGTACATCAGAAAGTATTTGCCGTTCCGCTTGATGGGGTATGAAGCTTCAAAGGCCTTCGGAACCTGGGTGATGGGGATAAAGCCCGTTTGCCGGATGGAATACATGTCGTCCGGATCGATTTTTGCGGTGCCGATCCCCCCGAACGAGGTGCACCAGGTGCCAAAGTAGGAATAGATGGAGCCATCGTCATCGACCAGGCACTGGGCATCGAGGGCAGGTAAATCTTTTTTAGAGGTCCCTGCGGGAATGACCGGTCGCCCGTGGTTGAGGGGCGTAAACGGCCCCATGGGGGAATCGGACACGTAACCGTATATATTGCAACCCATTTCGCAATTACCCATGTAATAGTAATACTTTCCGTCGGCCGCCCGAAGCACATCGGGGGCCCAGCAATTGTTAAGCCCTTCGGGGACCTGGAGTTCCAACTCGTAGTTGTACCAGTTGGCAAAATCCTTGCTGATCCATACCGATGGCTCGCCCGAGGCCAGTTTAATCCCGTCGGTCGTGGCATAAATGTAGTAGGTATCGCCAAACTTTACCACGCTGGGATCGGCAAAATAGCCGGGAAGAACAGGATTACCTGTCCCGCGCCCCCGGGGCGGGCGTTTCTGAGCGGCAGCACAGAACGTCGTACCGAGCAAAAATATCAGAGTTAGCAGCTTGAATCTGTCCATAGGTGTTTGTTATGTGGTTTCTCTCTCGTGAATCTATTTCGTCCCGGCCGGGTAACCGGCAATCACGGTGGTCATGTGGCCGACCCTGTTCGATAGCCACTGTTGGAGGTGCTGTGTTTCCGTCACATAATTTTTGTCGATGGGCCAACGTTTGGCATTGCGTGCCATGGCGTCGGAAATTTGGCCGGCATAACGTTGGGTGGTTTTCCAATAATCTGCCATGACCAGGTCTTTGACGGCCAGCCAACGCGCCTTGTATTCGCTGACAAACTGCTTGCTTTTGAACAGGTCGGTGAAAAAGGAAGGTACCGTGTAACCATTTCTGTGGTTGACGGGATCGGTTCCCAGCACCAGTTCCGTGTAGCTTGCAAAATAGTTATGCCCCGTGTACATGGTCGACCAATCGAAGTCGAACCCCGCATCAAAATCCCAGAGCGGCCCCATTGTCCAGCGCCCGCCTTTGTCTTTGTAAATGTAAATACTGCGGGGAGCGTCGACTTCCACGTTGTAGACCAGTTCCTGGATGAGCATATAGTCGATAAACGATTGGATGTTGAGCAGCTTTTCGACCTCGCTGTAACCGGCGTTTTTGATCGCCGCTTCCAGAATGGCAAAATCGCTGCGTATGGTTGCCAGTTGTGTGCCGGACGTAATGCCGGGACTTTTGACGCAAACCGGCATTTGATACACCGACGACCAAAAGTTATCGTCCGCATCGGGGCTCAGGCCGGGACCATCGTCGGCATCGAGCGACAACAGCACGCCTTCGGCATCGTTTATCGCCACACGGTTGCTGCCTTGTTCCACTTGTTCCGTCAACAGATAGAGCCCTATGTTGTCGCCGTTCAGGGTGACTTCCGCATAGCGGATGCGGTTGGTGTAAGGCATTCCCAACTTCTGGCCGACAGTAAAGACAAACGTATTCATCAAATGGGTCGGGTCACGGTAATCGGCCAGCAACACCCAGTCCTTTTCGGGTTTCAACCCAAGTATCCCGGCTTTTTCGTCCAGCTTTACCCGATAAGGTTTTTTGGGGTACCAAAGCCAGCTCGAATTTCCCCGGCCTCTTATTTTTCCGGTTCCCGAATAGTCCCACTCCTCATGATCCGACTCCACCGTGACCACACAATTGACGTAAGTCTCCTTTGAACTGATTTCCGCTTCGTTTTCGGTCACAATAAAGATCCGGGCAGCTTTTAAGCTGTCGGTCGAAACGGCCGGTTGCGGATCATCGGGCCCGCCACCGGATTCCGAACAACCGAAAAGCAATAGAAGACCCAGGGTTACCGGCAGAATACATGATCTCATACTTGGTGGCGTTCGTTTGTATGGCCGGCGCATGAAACACGCGTGCAACGGCATGTCTGTCCCATGCGCCGGCATTATTCCAAATCCGTTTCCGGCATTAATTTATCGTCACGTTGAAGACGAACGTGATCTTGTATTGTGTTCCGTTCTTGGTGTACACAAAAGCTTCTTTGACGGTGTATTTATCGCCGGCCTTGCTTTTACCCGGGTATTGCCCGATGGTAAACTCAAAATTGCCTGACGAGAATTCGTTGTACAGCTTACTATCGTTCCCGCTGCCCCACGCAATGACGTTGCCCGAGCTGTCGAACCAGAACCCCAGCCCATTGGCCGTGGTGGTGTAGTTCAGCGTTCCGGCCGGTTCGACCGCGGCAAAGGCTATTTTTCCTTCCTGCGGGGTCGCTTTGGCACCCAACAACGCACTTTGTATGGCCGATGGCTGCATGACCAATGCCTGTGCGACTTTTGCAATATCGCCGTTTGTGCTAAGGTTTACAGTCGTACCCGAATATGCGGAAGCATCGGCCGCAAACGAAAGGTTGTAAGTCAACGTCAGATCCTGGGGATCGGCATCGGGATCGATGGTGATGCTTCCCAAAAGGTCAGTGTTCGTGAATTTTACTTTATAGGGCCACTGATCGTCGTTGCTCTCTTTTTCGTCCCACGCACTGGGCGAATAGGTCGATGGAGCTCCCAACACCACAAACCAAAGCCTGGCACATCCTTCGGGAACGGTAAACCCGACGCTGGCCGAGGTGTTCCGGTTCATTTCGCCGTACACGCGCTGGCCGTTTTCAAGCAACGCCACGTAACCGTAACGCCATCCGGCACGTGTGAGCGAACTGCTGTTATAGGTGGTGGTGGTAAGTGTCTGTCCATTTTCGGAATACTGCCCGGGGTCGGCGGATGCCAGTGCCGATCCCGGCGCCAGTGCGGTGAAAGCCGTGGTTACCACCGTTCCTGCAACGGGTACGTTCAACGGGATGACGTTGTAGCCGGTCGTTCCCGGACAGCGGCTGTACGCTACCTGGTAAGCACCATCCTCAAGCTGGTAGAATTTATAAGTGTGCTTGCCGATGTAGTTTGAGCCGTTGGTACGGATCGCGTCCAGATCCCACGTGACGAAACGCGTGGCGGCATCGTACAATTCGGCATTCAGCTGGTCGGCGGTCAGGCCGTTCAGGCGCATATAGGCCTGGATGGGGTCTTCCGGACTGATGGATTCCCGCCAGATTTTACCGATATAATCGATGCCATGTTTACCCGCCCAGTAATAATGGATGAAATAACTGGCGTAACGTTGCCATTCGTGGCAAATATGGCGGTGGTAATTTTCGGCATAAACCGAGAAGTTGTAAGATTCGAAAGCTTCTGCCGGGTACGATTGATAGGATTGCCACTGGGCGGTTTGTTCCCAGAAACCATTGCCGCCGTTTCCCCCAAAGCCATAGCGGAACCCACGGGAAAAATCGTTGTTGCACACACCCGTTGCCAGTGCATCGGCATAAACCTGATACTGGAAACTGTGACCGATCTCATGCGCAATGGTCGAGCCCACCGGTTTACATGTGCCAGGGTTCACCCATAGTGCTCCGATCACATCGTCGTACCCACCGCCGGTCGCCAGCCAATCGGTCTGGTACAGCAGGTATATCTGCATTTTGTATTTGTCGAGGTTTGACTTGCCGTTCCCGACTTCGGCAAATTTAAGCTCATCGACGTTCTTGCTGTAAAACAGTTCGGCTTTTGCCAGCAAATCGCCCACATCCACGCGTAAGGCTTCGGATACCGTGCTTGCGTTCGGGTCACTGCCGAAGCCGGCTTCCCAAAAGACAAAAAAATGCGTGGATTGCCTGCTGCGTACAAACGACCATTTGCTGTCGCTCCGGAGCATGTCCATGCTGCTAAATTCCTGGGGTTTGTAAAATTTACCGTAATCGGTAATACCGGACGGATCGAGGACGATGACGTCAGACGAATCGGTCTTGACGGTATCCGGCTTTTCGATGGCCGGATCGTCATCTCCCTTGCAGCCAATGATTGTCTGGGAGGAAGTCCCGATAAACGCAGCGACCACCAAAAGATAAACCCATAACCCGGGCAGTTTCGGGTTATGAGAATTAAAACATTTCTTTAATGTATTCATGGATAAGGCATTGATATGATGGTCATGGTTGTGTCAGCGAGAAAGTGACGTTGAACGTGGCCGAACCTCCGTTGTATGTGGCAATCAACACGGTATTTATGGTGGTACCTGCCGTGGCATTGTCGGGGTGGTTGCCCCCGTAAAGGTATAATTCGGTTTTACTGTACCCAATGCTACACCAAACCACACTTTCGGTCCATGTACCAACCGTTCCGTCGGCTTTGAGCCAATAACCCGGCACGTCGGCGGTATAACCGGGATCGGTTTCGCTGACGGTTCCCTGATAGAGTTTCAGTTCTCCTGCAACGATAGCCTGGTAGATTTGATAAGTGGTCTTTTTGAACGCATCGCGCAATAACTCTTTAATGTCGACCGACACGCTGGCATAATCATCGCTGTACGGTTTCGTCAGCGCGATGGCTGTTTCAACGGCCTTGGGATCGCCCGCCGGAGGCGTTTCCGGGTCATTATACTCTTCCGGGGCTTTCGCATTCACTTTAATGACAATGCCCACCCGTTCTTCATTGTATTTTAAACATTCAGCCACTTCAAGCGTCTGCCCGGCCGTTAAACGCCCGGGATACTGCCCGATGGAAAAAATACCGGTTTCCGTATCGAATTCACAAAATATCATGGCCGTCTCCCCCCAGGTCGTCACATCGCCTTTAGCGTCCCACCAGTGCCCCCAGGGAGCATTTGTGGTAGTGGCCTTTGAATTGTCGGCATGGGTAGATCCTTCAATTGCAAACCCTTTCACTTCCGGGGCGCCTGTTTCACCCGCAATGCCCGCCAATAGTTCTTCTTTGGTGATCCCAAAGAACGTCGCGATCTTATCCAGATCGATCTCCAGTGTGGTTCCGTCGTAAAGTGTGCTGCTGATGGTAATGTCCACCGTGTACTCAAGTTTCAGGTCGACATTCAGGTTATTCAGCTGGGCATTCCTGATGGAGTCCTGCCTGTCCAGTTCAGCTTGTTCTTCATCGGTCAGCACATGGGCGGAGCTGAAATCTTCGTTGTCTCCGCAACCGGCAAATCCCGTCACCAGCAGTGAGAGAAATGCGATATATAAATACATTTTTTTCATGGTTGTACTTTTTTGTTGAGGTGTCCAATAAGCCGGATTCCCAGGCCGCCTTGTTTCGCAAAAATCAAACATTTACACCTAAAAAAGGAATTGGACTTATCAGACTACCCCAACCGGTTTATTCAATTCGCACTTTGGTAACCGTCGTTTTGTATCAGCGATATGTTTGCGTCCAGAGCAGATTTGGGAATAGGGAAATAGTTCCAATGGGTTTCGGTGGTGGCATCTTTGCAGAACCACGATTTACCGTTGAACACGTTGCGCCCGCCGGTCGTTTTAAAACGGACCAGATCCTGACGGCGATGGTGCTCACCCACAAATTCCCATCCCAGGTCGTCGAGCAGGCCGCCCAGTTCGATGTCGCTGCCACCTTCGCTCGTGGTGACGTAAGTTTCCCAGTTGGCATACCCCTGGCTGGTATATTCGCGGTGGCCGTAGTCGTAACGGCTACCGCCTTTCAACTGGGCCACGGTACGTACCGCCTGGGTAGCGGACGTAAACGAACGCTTACGCACATCCGTGACCAAATCGGCGGCAGTTTGCTCGTCCTGGCCCAGGCGCAACAGACATTCTGCCTTGATAAACATTGCATCGGCCAGACGAAAGAACGCCACATCGTTGCCATAAGTCCCGCCATCGCCGGCCACGATTTCGCTCTTCACAAACCGATAACCTTCCTGCTGATAGGCCCCGGGGTTGTCGATCGAGTGGACTTTAAGCGAATAGTTGAGCACACCCTGTCCCGCCCAGTCGTCGGACGTAAATGCAATAGGGTCGCCCGATTGGGGGACGGTGTTGCCGCTGGCATCTTTCGTGGCGGCACGTTGCACGCCGCCGGTCCATGTATAGCCCAAACGGTTGTCTCCATCTTCGTAGCTCTCGATGAATTGCGGCACGGCGCAGCTGCCGTTCCATGGCGAGCCGGTATAACCGTAGGCCGCCGCACCTGCACCGACCAGGCATTTATTGATCAGATAATTGTGCGATGCATTCTTTTTGTCGAGCGGCAACGCGAAAATCACTTCAGACGACGTAGAGATATCTTCCTTAAAATTATCCAGATAGTTTGCAGCCAGCGAATAACCTCCATCCGTAAGGATCTCATTGACCTCGGTAAGAGCCTTTTCATAATATGTGCCATCGTTTTTGCCAAAATAGGTATTGTAGTTCAGGTAAAGTTTGGCCAACGTCATGCAAGCTGCATAACGGTTGGGATAACCGAACACCTTTTCGGTCCCCAGATCGTTCTTGATCGCGTTCAGCTCGCTCACGCAAAAGTTGAATATGGAATCGGCAGAGACCTGTTGCGGCAAGTATCCGGCAGGCAGGTTAGCCTGGGTCGTCTCGAGCGGAACGTTGCGGAACGCATCGAGCAGGATGTAGTAGTTGAGGGCACGTAAAAAACGCATTTGGGCCTGGCTGTTTCCCGTTTCGGGCAACACGTCCAGACACTTGTTGGTATACCCGATGCCCACATACGCATAATTCCACAATCCGTCGATATGTCCGAGGGTCGAGTTCCAACTGTGTTTGTGCATGTTCACATAAAGGTCGCCCCAGCCTATACCGATGCGTTTCGGGGTCATATAGGTATCGCTGCACTCTTCGTTTAAATCGAAATAGCCGTTCCATCCCCAGTAGAGGAAACGGAATTGCGCATAAGCCTCGCCCATCATGTACCCTACTATTTCGGGGTCGTTTACGTCAATGGTCTCGTCGGTCAATTCGCTGTAAACCGTTTCGGTAAGGTCGGTACAGGCACTGAATGTCAACACCAGGCCTACAGCAAGGCCAAAAATGGAATATTTTAGTATTTTCATGATATCCGAATTATTAGAAATTAACGGTAAGGCCTATTGTATAAGTGCGGACAGTTGGGTATTTGTCGCGATAGTCGAGGCCTGGGGCCAGGAAATAATTGGATACCTCGGGATCGAGGCCGGAATAACCGGTGATACAGAACAGGTTCTGGCCCGAAACGTACAGTCGCGGTTTTTGGATGTATTTTGCCATGGATTCTGGAATTGGGAACGTATATCCCAACGTAGCGCTTGACAATTTCACAAAATCACCGTCTTCGATATGGTCGCTCCAAAAGCCTTGTGACATAGAGCTGGATAGTTTCACCATTTGTTGTTTGCCCGTTGTTTCGTCAATTACCGCAACGCCCGATGCATCGACGGCACCATACTGTTTAGCGGCCGACTTTAAACGGTTGTAGGCAATGGAGTTGTTTTCGTAGAAAGCACGTTGCGTATTGAGTATCTGAAACCCAAACTGCCCGGTAAACAACAGGCTAAGGTCAAACCCTTTGTAACGGAACGAGTTTTCCCATCCCGCATAAACCTGGGGAAGACCGTTGCCCAAACGCTGACGGTTGGTTTGTTCGTTGTATTTGGTATCGAATTCCTTGGTTACCCAACCGCCGTTGCCGTCGGAAACTTCCACCCACACGAAACCGTCTTTGCTGACGCCTGCCGATTTTAAGCCCCAGAAATCGCCCAAACGGTGCCCTACTTCCATGCAGTGCGTCGGAACCGAGATCGGATCGCCCAAACCGCCATAATCTATTTCTTTGAAATTATCGGTTTCGTACAAATCGTTCGAAAGGCTTAAAAGCTTGTTGTCGTTGTGGGAAAGAGTCAGCGTAGTGTTCCACTCGAACCGGCTTGTCCTTACAGGTACCGCACTAACCATCAACTCAATACCATTATTGCGCATTTTGCCGACGTTGGCAAGGGTAGATCCATACATATTCGGGGGCACGGGCACCGCATAATCGTAAAGCAGGTCGACGGTTTTTTTCGAATAGAGATCGACAGAGCCGCTTATCCGTGAATTCAGGATGGCCCAGTCTATTCCCAGGTTCCATTCGTGGGTCTTTTCCCATTTTAAATCGGGATTGGGGTTTTGGGCAATCTTCAACGAAGGGGTCCATTCGCCGTCGGAGCTCAAGTGCTTGCCGTATGCATCGTAATCATACGTTGTCAGCGACAAATAGGAATCGGTTGGGATGACGCCCGTTACTCCGTACCCCAGGCGAAGTTTCAAATTATCGAACCAACCAAGGTCCTTCATGAAGCTTTCGTTGCTCAACGTCCAACCCAGCGACACGGAAGGGAAAGTTCCCCATTTGTTATTTTCGCCAAATTTGGAAGATCCTTCGTGACGTACGCTTAGCATGGCATTGTAACGATCGCCGTAACCATAGCTGGCACGGCCAAAAAAACCGACCAGCGTGTTGTCGTCTTTGTAAGAACTCATGCTTGCCGTATGGTCATCATCGGTCAGGTAGGTTCCCTGTCCGAGGTTGTTGTACAGATAAGATTCCGAAGGAAAGTTTGAGTTCCCCGCACCAAATCCGTCGTTGACGTTATACAGGTAGCTATAGCCGACCAACGCGGTCAGATGGTTCTTGCCGACCGAGAGATTGTATTTCGACGTCAGTTCCAGGTTTTTGCTGGTCCCGTTGCCTGAGGATTTGGTGGCGGTACCTCTTATTTGCCCCACCGCCTGGGTATAGTAGTCACTGGTGTAGTAGTTCTGGCCGGCCGATTCGTTCTCTTTCAGCGATACCATCAAATTGGTTTGCCAGCCACGGATGGGCTCAATGGTCACGTTACCCGTGAGACGTGCGTACTTTGAACGTGTGTCGCCAATAAGTTCATTCTGTATCTCTACCGGATTGTAATACTGGAAACGGCTAAACTCTTCGTAATAAGAGCCGTCTCCGTTGTAAACGGGCGACGACGGGTTGTGTATCAATGCCTGGCGATACACGTAAGTGTTATTGTTATTGGTGTTTTTGTGCGTCCCGTAAAGCACGTTGACATTGAACTTCACAAGATCGTTCAGCGCATATTGGTTCAAATCAAGTTGGGCCCTAAGGTTACGACTGTCGCTTTTGCGCATGATGCCCTCTTCGTCGGAATAGGTCACGTTGGCCGAGTAAGTCGACGTTTGTGAGCCACCCTCAAAACTAATCGAATGGTTTTGCATATAACCTGCCTTGCGGGTCACGGCTTCCAGCCAATCCGTATCATAGCCTTCGTACGAAAAGGAGGTACGGCCGTAAATAATGTCACGGTAATCCATAAAATCGGCAGTTTTGTACCAATCGGAAAACGAGAGGTAACTTGAGTAAGTGACGCGGGATTTGCCGTCACGCTTGCCCGATTTGGTGGTAATGATGATTACCCCGTTGGCACCCCGGGTCCCGTAAATGGCCGCGGCCGACGCATCTTTCAGTACATCGATGGAGGCAATGTTCTCGGGAGCGACCGTGGTCAACGAGCCTTCGATCCCATCGACCAGCACCAGCGGCGACACATTCCCCATGATGGTCGTAATCCCGCGGAGCATAATGCTGGATGTGGCATTCGGGTCGCCCGATGATTTGACGATGCTCAACCCGGCGATCTTCCCTTTTACCAGTTCGGCCGCATCGCCAATTTTGCCCTGAACAAAATTCTCGGCCTTGACGCTGGCCACGGCACTGGTCACATCACCCTTACGTTGGGTCCCATAACCGATCACCACCACTTCTTCGAATATTTTGGTATCCTCGGCCAGCGTTATGTTTATGGTCGTTTGGCTTCCCACCGGAATTTCCCGGGTCGTATAACCCAAATAAGAAAAGACCAACGTACTTCCCGGTTTTACATGAAGCAAATAATGGCCGTTCAGGTCGGTAACGGACCCATTGGTGGTGCCTTTTTCCGACACGTTCACGCCGGGAATCCCTTCGCCATCCTCGCCCACCACCCTCCCGGTGATGGCTAACGTTTGTTGTTGACCGGCCTGTATTGCAGCAGGCTCCAGACTTCCGGACCTGGCCCAAGCGGCATGCTGGCCTAGTCCCGAAATCAAGAAAGTGCAAGTCGCCAATCGCAGCAGGCTTTTGTGCAAAGCGCTTTTTGTGATAGATTTTACTTTCATTTTTTCGCAGGTTTAAATAGATTATAGGGGGTATTTTTTTCGGTTTTTTTCTCTGCCGGTCAGCGGTTGACTTTCCATTCAATGATGCCGCCCGATTCGTCTTTTTGCAGTTTGGCAACCAATTTGAGTTCCGTGGTCACCACCGGCTCGAAATCGAGCGTGTTATAGCAATCCTTCCGGGTGGTGTATGCGCCTTTGGCTTTTACTTCCCTCCATTCGTTGCCCGACCTATAGAGGAGTTTCCAACTCCCGGGCACACGGTAATTACCGTCGTAGTGGTCAAAGTAGAGCCAATACACTTGTACATTTGATATTTTCTCGGGCTTTTGAAACCGGTATCCTGCCGACACTTCGATGCCCTTTTTTAACCACCAGTAATGGTACGGTTTCGAAATATCGGACGAACTCTGTGGCTCCCACTGGTCGTTGTACCCATATCCATCGATGGTTTCTGCCTGAGAGGCGATGGTCGGGGAAGGCGTTGGCCGTGCATATTGGGCCGCAGAAGGGATCCACACGGCCATTTCGCCGTTTCCCCGGTTGTTCCATGTCGAATAGGGAACTGCGGTCAGCAAAGTCTCTTTTTCGGTCACCTGGCCGTTGTCGTCCACAACTTCCTTGCCGTTGGTTTTCAATACCGTCACGCCATTCAACAGATCAGACTGGTATTCAACCTGAAACCGGGCATTTTCGGGGAGATATTTGTTGAATACATGGTGATCGGCCTGGTCAATGCCTTCGAGGCAATACACCACGGGCCCGCGTTGGATGGCCAACTTGCCCAGATCGTCCTTTACGTTCCCGTTGGCTTGTATCCGCTGCACGTCCATGGGTAAACGAAGTTCCACGACATCACCGTCTTTCCATTTGCGGGTCACGGCCGCATAGCCGTCTTCAACCGGGGCGTCAACTTTTTTACCGTCCACCAGCAATTCGAACGATTCGGCCAACGGATGCAAAAACCGGTACAGATCGGTCGGTACGGGCTGCTGACGGGCCCAACCGGGAATACGCACCTTCAATGTAAACGTGCCCGGGACCGATGGGAAAACGGCTATCTTCACGTTGCCCTGCCATGGATACCCGGTGGTTTGCTCAATGTTGACATTTTGTCCCCCAACCTTTACGGTACCGTGACTTTGCACGAACAAGTTTACAAATACCTCATCGCCATACGACGCATAAGTGTAACCGGGCACAGACGCCACGAAACGGGTGATGTTGCCGGGGCAACAGGCACAACCAAACCATGCCTGACGCTCGTGTTGTCCCGACGATTCGAGCGGGTTGTCGTAAAAAAACCTGTCCCCGCTCAGCGATACGCCCGAAATCACCCCATTGTACAACGCACGTTCCAGCACGTCGATGTATTTGCCGTGGCCGGTAGCCAAAAACATGCGCTCGTTCCAATACACATTGGCAATGGCGGCACAGGTCTCGCAGTAGGCAGTTTGGTTGTTCAGCTCATAGTCGGGGCCAAATCCTTCGCCCTGCGCACGCGATCCGATGCCGCCCGTGACAAAAAGCTTCCTGCTTGCCATGTTGTCCCAAATACGGGTCAAAGCGTTGAAATAGGCAGTATCGTTGGTCAATGCGGCCACATCGGCTACCCCCGAATAGAGATAACCGGCACGCACGGCATGTCCCCTGATCTCATCTTGTTGCAAGATGGGCATATGGTCCTGGCTATATTCACTCAGGTGGTGTCCATCGGTTCCCCTTCCCGTTTCTTCGACAAAATACTTGGCCAAATCGAGATACTTTTTCTCACCGGTTACTTTGTAAAGCTTTGCCAGCCCCATCTCCACAATGGGGTGGCCCGACGGGACGTGCTTTTGGTCTGGACCGGGACCAAACACCGTGCAAATCAAATCGGCGTTTTTGATGGCGATATCCAAAAGGGTACGCTTTCCGGTGGCCTGATAGTGCGCCACGGCCGCTTCGTACAGGTGCCCGCTGTTGTAAAGCTCGTGGCTGTTGATCTTTTCCCACCGCGATGATCCCCACCACCCCGACAAACGGGTGCATTTGTTGGTCACGCAGGTTGTTAAATAGCCGTCCGGTTCCTGGGCTGCCGCAATGAGGGTAATCACACTGTCCAGATAAGCATCCAGAGCCTTATCGTATTTCACGGCCAAAGAGTATGATGCTCCTTCAATAATTTTGTATGGATCGGTATCGTCGAACGAGAAATCGCCTTTGTGCTCGCCTTCTATCAAATGGCCGGCCAGGGCAAAATTGTCGAACCGGCCGTTTTTCTCGCATTCCCTAAACGCCGACGGAATCGAGACAGTACGGTTGGTTTCGATACGCGGGGCCCAAAAACCATCGGTGTAATGAACGCTGGTAAACGGAACCTGTTCAATGGATTTGAATGTGTCGTTTTTGGGCGTGCCGCACGAGAACCACAGAGGCACGGAACAGAGAACAAAAGGAATGATTTTAACCTTCATCGGGATATAAGTATTTGTCTGCCGTCATACTTTTTTGATTCGACAGAATGAGGTGGATCTTTTAAAGGATTTTCAAACAGCTGTGAAAGCAAAATTCAAGAATCGTGGTCTATTAGGGCCGTAAAATCGTCTATAATACCCGCAAAATCGTCTAAAAACTACATCCTTTAACATTTCGTTACCAACTGATAATGTAATAATTAGACGATTTTACCATGCGAACCCCGGGCTATTTGTTAATTTTTGTACGCAAAAAAAAGACACTTACCAATGCACTTCATTGGCCAACGGAATGTCTATCTCGGGAAAGTAGCTGAGGAGCAGCCGGTACATTTCGGGATCGTAACGTTTTAGTTTTTCCCTCCGGTTAATGGGACCGTGCACCCCATTTTCGGTTTCGGCGTAACGGTTGCAGTTGAAGAACGACTGTACTGCTTCGGCAAAATACTCCTCTTTGTTGGTCATGGCATACGTGTTTTTCCATAGCCCTTTTTCTATGGCATGTTGCATGACGCTTTCAAGTTCGTGGTCGAAGTTGGGGTTAACGCCGGCGATGCCGACCGTGTGCACGATATGGGCAAACTCGTGCACCAAAATATTCTCGCCGACGTATTTATCGACAGGCAGGGCCAACAGGTTTTCTTCACCACAGCTGCAGCTGAAATCATCTTCGGGAGAACCGCCAAACCCACGTGCCCGTTTGTTCCAATAGGCTATGCTGTCGGGCGAGTTACAGATGCGGTAGTACTCGGGCAGATCACAAACCTGTTCACCGGCTCCAATGACCATTACCCGGCATCCTTTGCCGATCATGTATTGGGCAACATCGGGCCGTTTTGACAACATCCGGATCACCACCTCACGGGCCTGTACCAATGCCAGATCGCTTACATTTCCCGAACTGACAATGGGTAGTCCGTCGGCATCGAGATACTTTTTGTAAAAAGGACTGATGTTCAACCACAATGGAATGCTTGTGACCGAACGGCCCGTGACGGGCTCAAGCTTCATGGCAAAGCCGCCGCCCGAAGCCATGTGGATTTTCAGCGTCGAGTTGCGGTTAACGACCAGCGTTTCATGCCGGTAATCGGTCGCCTGCCTGCCGGCATTGGTGCCGTCCCTGAATATTTCGGCACAATACAGCACATCAGAGCTTAAAAAATCGAATCCCAAATCCACATCTCTCCCGTCCCAGTTGGTCAGGCCCCCTACACACCAACTTTCGCCCGAGCGGCGGGCAGAGACGATGTATTCTCCCAGTTTTCCCTGCAACACCCTGGTTTGGTCAATGACCGACGGCAACGATGCGATAAACGAGGTGCATTCCTGCTCCTTGCCGTAAACCGTCGGGTTGTCGCACAACATGGTGAGCGGCGAATCAAAAACCACATAGGTACCCAACTGGTGGCAACGTGTCCCCTGGCTGAGAGGATTGGAATATATGGGCTTAAAATCCCCCCTGGTGGCATTGCGCATGGCGCCAGGCGTATAATCGACCGGACCGGCCACCATGCGGATGAACGGGAAGGTGACATCGTATAACGGCATGTCCACATCAGGGGCGCTCCATTTCATCTCTTCCATGCCGAACACGCTCTCGAAATTCAGGATATTGGGATAGGTACGGTTTAATCCCGTGGGTTTATAGATGCCATGAAGATCAAGTACCAACCGGTACTCGGCCGCTTTTCGGGCAATCCTTTCGACCATTTCAACGGCCCGTTGGTCATCGCGGTCCAGAAAATCGACTTTAAACCCTTTGATCCCCATTTGTGAATAGAGCTTGCAGGCCTGCTCAAGCTGGGCATCCAGCACGTTGAAAACCGTCCAGAGGATAATCCCCACGTTTTTGCTTTTGCCATAGTCCACCAGCCGTTCCAAATCGATGGCGGAGATGGCGGTTAACATGTCGCCTGTGCGCGGATCGTACCAACCTTCATCCAGAATGATATATTCCAAGCGGTTTTCAGAGGCAAAATCAATAAAATGCAGATAGGTTTCGGTGTTGACGCCCGCTTTGAACCCGACCTGCGACAATCCCCAATCGTTCCACCAGTCCCAGGCCGACTTGCCGGATTTTATCCATGAACAATCGCCGGTTTTGTTGGGCGAAGCCAATGCGTACACAAGGTTGCTGGCCGGCAAATCGGTATCCTTGTCACTGACCACCATGACACGCCAAGGAAAGGTGCGGGTACCCTTTGTCACGGCAATCGTTTCGCCACGACCTGTCACGAATTCCTGTTGGCGCCAGGCATTTCTTTCCGTTGTGAGAGGCAAACGGGCAAATTCACCTTTTAATTGCCCGGCACCACTGGGCCGGACAAACATACCCGGATAACTTTCCAGATCCGATTCGGTAATGACCAGCTTGGTACCGTTGCCATAGTCGACCAACACCGGCAGGAACGACGGAACACTTTTATCGGATTGCGATAACGGTTTCACTTCGTAAGTGTTTTGGAATGCCGTGGCAATGGCTTCCCGTTTTCCGTTCGCATGCGGCAGATAGACGTCATAATCATTATCGAAATTAAACTCGGCCAGCTCATCCCTGATTTCTAACGTGCCGTCCATCGACGTACGAAAACGATATGCAATGCCTTCGTTATAAGCCCTCAGTTCCAACGAATACCCATCCTTAAACCCGACGACCAGTTCATTGTAACCGACATCGAACGCCGACACTTTGTAATTGGGCGATGCAATGGTTTCATGCTTTGTGTTCGTCTTCACCGAGATTACCTTCGGATGAAGGCCTTTCATTTGCCCGTTCATTAAGACCAATCCGATTGCCGATGGCCTTAAGATGGTTTGTTGATCCTTTGTCAAGGTGTATTTCAACGTATCGCCGCAAGTCACCCCGACTTTTAACCGTTTATCGGGCGACAACAATACCAAATCCTTTTTCTGGCCCAAAGCCGAAAAGGCAACTCCCGTTACCGCGATCATCAGCCAAAGGTTTTTCACAAAAGACATTGTTCCCATGTTTGGAGTATGATTAAACGATTTACTTTCTGGATAGCCGCACCATTAAAATCCCATGCGACGGAACAGACATTTTGGTTCGCGATGCCGTGGTACCTATCGTTTTGTGCTGCCACAAATCGCGGATGGTGTATTCGTGCTTGTGGATGCTGACATCGGTCGCGAAATACATGGTCTGCTTCTTCCAGTCATAATCGAGCTCCCATGTGCGGTCGGAACGGTTCAGAAAGCAGACGGCCACTTCCCCGCTTTCGAGCGGCTTAGCCCAAACCTCATGATCGCCCATGTCCATAAACCGGCGTGCCTGTTCTCCTTTTATATCCTGGTTGACGGCAATAACCTCTTTATTGGTCAATATTTCAAGAACATCTTTGTCCATCTGGCGGATGTCGTTGCCAGCCATTAAAGGGGCTGCCAACATGGCCCACATCGAAAAATGGGCAATGTATTCGTTCTTGGTCATGCCTCCGTTACCAATCTCGAGCATTTCGGCATCGTTCCAGTGGCCTGGGCCCGCGTACGGGTACAGATCGGCCATGGTGTCGATGATATCGAGCACACCAACGCCACCCCAATCAAAACGGCACTGAAAACAATCGCGGATATCGGGCGATACCCGCCATAAATGCCCAATTCCTTTGCCCCATTTCCAGGGCTGGCTCTCGCCCCACTCACAAATGCTGAACACGATGGGCCGCCCGGTGGCCATCAACGCATCGTGCATGGTTTTATAAGCAGCCTCGGCATTTTGGCCTTCGTTGGAGCACCAATCGTACTTTAAATAGTCAATTCCCCAACGGGCGTATTGGCGGGCATCCTGAAACTGGTACCCGCGGCTGCCCGGGCGCCCCTGACATGTCAGCGAACCGGCGCAGGAGTAAATCCCCAATTTTAGTCCCCTGCCATGTATATAATCGGCCAATGCCCTGATACCGTTCGGAAAACCAATAGAATCGACAATGATGTTTCCGTCGGCATCGCGCCCTACCTGCCAGCAATCATCGATCACAATGTAACGGTACCCTGCGTCCCTCATTCCGGAAGCCACCATTGCATCGGCGGTTTCCATCAGCAACTTTTCGTTGATACTGCAACCGAACTTGTTCCAGCTGTTCCAGCCCATGGGTGGTGTCGGGCATATTCCAAGATACAGGGAGTCAACATCCCGGACACTTTGCCGTTCATTGTTCTGGCCCCAAACAGGGCCCTGCAGGAAGATGAATAAAAAGAAGGGGATGCACCATCTTTTCATAAATTTTGATTTGTGTTTCAACATTGTTTTTAAGTAATTTTTTCAACGCTCAGGTCGGACTACTAATTAAGCCGATGAATGGTTTGGCCTGTTGTAATATCGTCCAATAAAACGGTAAAATGGTCTACCGAGAAACTACGCAAAAACACAATAAATACTCATATTCAACCAGATAAATCAAACAAGATCACATACCCGTGTCTTTGGAAGCTGCACATTCGCCTCAGATTTTAAGTACATTTGTTTATCCCCCAAGCTCCAAAACCATCCTTCTTATGAAAGCCATCCGGTTGATCGTTTCGGTCCTATCATTTAGTTTTTTTGTGACGGTAACATATGCCGAAATTTTTAGTTTCCGGCATTACAAAGCAGGAGACGGCCTGTCGTTCAATTCGGCACGGAACATCATACAAGACCGCAATGGTTTTATTTGGATCGGAACAGAGGATTGCCTGAACCGCTTTGATGGCTACAACTTTAAAATCTACCGCATCGACAGCAACAAAAATCTGGTTAGCAACTACATTAGTGCGTTGTACGAAGACCACTCCGGCCTCATATACATAGGTACGGACAAAGGGATATCGACTTTTGATCCCGTCCTCGAAAAATTTTCCCGCTTTACCGCTAAAACGTTAGATGGCATTAGTGTTTCCAGCGAAGTAAACAATATTATTGTGGATAGAAACAGCGATATCTGGATATCCACATGGGGACAAGGCGTTTTCAAATACGATATCAGAACCCAAACACTGGACCAATTCAAGCCCATTGTTGACCACAATACAAGTTGTGACATGATCAACTATGTGTTTGCCGACAAAAACAACACCATATGGCTGGCCACACGGGCAAAAGAGATGTTATTCAGGTTTGACGAAAGGGATAAGGAGTTTAAACCGTTTCCTTTGCGCGATGCAAACGGGAACGCCATTTCGGGCAACATTTATAAAATCATCGAAGATTCGTACCACAATCTTTGGCTGGGGACCTGGAACCAGGGTTTGGCAAAAATCGAGCTGGCCACACAACAAGTGGCTTATTACCTTCCGCCCGACAAGCCCAACGGGATCATGCACATCCATGAGATATTCGAATACAAGCCACACATATTAATGGTAGGCTCCGATGACGGATTAAGCATTTTTAACACCTCGACACTTTCGCACACGCTTGTCACACCGAGCGAAACCGATCCGTCATCGCTCTCCGACAAATTTGTTTATCCCATTTTCAGGGACCGTGAGGGAGGCATCTGGATAGGGACCTATTATGGAGGCGTTAATTACCTGCCGCCGAGCGGACGGGTGTTTGAACGGTTCACCCATTCGAAATACACCAATTCGGTAAACGGGAATGTTATTGGCGGGTTTGCAGAAGACAAATCCGGTAACATATGGATTGCCTCGGACGACGGTGGCTTGAACATGCTCGACATCCGCACAGGACGGTTCAAAGCTTTTACTCCAAAGCCATCAGGCAACTGTATCTCTTTTTATAACATCCACGGCCTTTGCTGGGATGATGACAAACTTTGGATAGGTACTTATTCCGGAGGCCTAAACGTGTACGATACAAAAACAGGGTTATTCAAACATTACACCAGCGAAGCCAATAATCCCAACACCCTCGACGGGACAAGCGTTTATTCCATATTTAAGGACAAACACAAACAGATGTGGGTCGCATCCATGTCCGGCATCAATCTCTACAATCGGGCAAATGACTGTTTTGTCCGTATCAAGAGCTTAGGCAGCATCACCGTTGACATTGAGGAAGACACACAGGGAATGCTGTGGTTCGCCACACAGGGAAAGGGATTGTTTCGTTACGACCCGCAACTAAACCAATGGACCAACTTCACGAACAACCCCAATGACGAAAATTCGCTGGCCGGTAATCAGGTCAACTGCATAAGCATTGACCACAAAGGAGGCTTATGGGTCGGTACCGCCACCGGACTGTGTCATTACGACCCCGGCACAAGCAGTTTCAGCCCCGTTGACCTAAATGTACCCAGTAACTCTATTTGTTGCGTGATCGACGACAACGACTTTTTGTGGCTGACAACCGCCAAAGGATTGGTACGTTATTCCAAAAGCAATGGCAACTGCCAGGTATTTACCAAAAAGGACGGCTTGCTCAGCGACCAGTTCATATTCAATTCGGGCTTTAAAAGTTCCAGCGGCAAGATCTACGTGGGCATGGCATCGGGGTTCAATGTCTTTTGTCCCAAAAATATTGCATCAAACACGTTCATCCCCCCTGTGGTCATCAACCGCCTCGAAATATTCAACAAAGAAGTGGAGATGGGGAATTACGGAACCCTCAACGAAAGCGGATCGTCCTTTAAACAAATCGATCTGAGCTACAGGGATAACGTATTTAGTTTCGGGTTCGTGGCGTTGAGTTACCACAACCCCGAAAAAAACAAATACGCTTATAAACTCGAAGGGTTCGACCATGATTGGAATTTTGTATCAAACCAGCTCAAGGCCACTTACACCAACCTGCCTGCGGGCAATTATATGTTTAGGGTAAAAGCCAGCAACAATGATGGCATTTGGAACGAACAAGGGGCATCGGTCAATGTGGTCATCCACCCGCCCGTATGGAAGACAATGCCGTTTAAGATCCTTTACGTCATCATTCTTCTTGCATTGCTGGCCCTTCTCGTCCGGATGTTTATGCTCAGGACCGACAGAAAGCACCGTCAGCGCATCGAGCAGCTCAACCGCGAAAAAGAGAAAGAGGTCTACGATGCCAAAATAGGTTTCTTCACGATGATTGCCCACGAGATCCGAACCCCGGTCTCTTTAATCATCGGACCACTCGAAAAGATGATGGCCACACAGACAAATATGCCCGAAACCATCAAAAAAGACCTGAACATCATTGACCGTAACAGTCAACGCCTGCTCCTGCTGGTCAACCAACTGCTCGATTTCCGAAAGGCAGAGCAAGGGGCACTCGTCGTCAACCTGGTCCGCACCAACGTTTACGAGTTGCTCAAAGGTATCCATGACCGTTTTTTGCCGCTTATTGACCAGCACGGGATCGAGTTTGTGTTCGATTGTCCCGACAAAAAATTTGATGCCGACATCGATCAGGAGTTCATCACCAAAATAACCAGCAATTTTTTATCCAACGCCATAAAGTTTGCCGCCAGTAAAATCGTATTGGCGGGTAGAATCAACACATCTGTGGCCACGTTCGACATTCAGGTGACCGACGACGGTCCCGGCATTGCCGACCACGAAAAAGAAAAGATCTTTGCCCCGTTCTACCAAGTCAACCTGCATCATAAATCGGGAACCGGCATTGGGCTATCGCTGGTCAAAAATTTAGCTGATGCCCATAAGGGATCCATTTCCGTAACGGATGCATTTCCGTCGGGAGCTTCGTTTGCAGTCACGCTACCGTTGTACGGCAATGGCTACCAAACAGAAAAAAGCACGACCTTTGTCCCCGATCTGTTACCCCAACCAAGCAATAGAGAGGCGCTGGAAGACACGGTCCTTCTCGACCCAGACCATTCTCCGGGAAGCAGACCATTTCTGCTGATCGTGGAGGACAATCCGGAAATGCGCAATTTCCTCAGAGACAATTTCATTGACGATTACCAGATACTTTTGGCCGAAGATGGGACGGATGGTCTGGATAAAATAAAATCGGCCGAAGTAAACCTTGTGATCAGTGATTTGATGATGCCCCGTATGGACGGTTTGACGTTTTGCAGGGAATTGAAGTCGAACGTGCTCACCAGCCATATCCCCATTATCATGTTGACGGCCAAAGCCGATACCGACTCCAAGATCGAAGGGCTGAATTGCGGGGCCGATGCTTACATCGAGAAACCTTTTTCGGTCAAATTCCTCAAAGCACAGATCAGGAACCTCATCGAATCGCGAAAAGTGCTCCGCAACAAATTTGCCGAGATGCCCTTTGTGCCGATCAACAGCATTGCCGGCAACCAGGCCGACGAAGAGTTCCTTGTTCGCATGAACGCCATCATCGAAGAGAACATCGGCAATACAGACTTTTCCATCGATATACTGGCCGAACGGCTTTGCATCAGCCGTTCGGGATTTTTCTCAAAAATAAAGTCCTTATCGGGCATTACGCCCAACGAACTGATACAAGTGGTACGGCTCAAAAAGGCAGCAGAATTGCTGTCGGCAAACCAATACCGCATTAACGAAGTGGCTTACATGGTGGGATACAATGATCCATCCTACTTTTCGAAATGTTTCGTCAAGCAGTTTGGCATCAGGCCCGGAGACTTCATCAGCAGATATCGTTCCGAATGAACAGGCAGCATTGCCCTATTCCCGATGGCCTTTTGGAGTTAAGCATCATTCAAGCTAACTTTGAAGCATTCATTATTTTCTTACCATCCCATGTCGAACATCAAAGTAGCCGTTGCTCAACTCAATATTGTCCCGGGCCACCCCGATGTAAATTCAAAAAAGATTATTGCCGAGATAAAAAAGGCCGCAGCCAACGGCGACGATCTCATCGTGTTCCCCGAAATGGCCGTCTCAGGTTATCTTTTGGGCGATGAGTGGGAAAACAGAGCCTTTGTACAAGATTGTATAAACTGGAACGAAACCATAAAAAACGCGACCCAAGGTATTACGGCCATTTGGGGCAGCATCGACATTGACGCATCGAGAAAAAACGAAGATGGACGTATCCGCAAGTACAACGCCGCGTTCATTGCCCAAAACGGACAATACCTTGCCCCGGGAAAAATACACAAAACGTTAATGCCCAAATACCGCGAATTCGACGACGAACGACATTTCTATTCATCCCGAAAAGAAGCGCAGGATCTGGGCCTGGATATGGAGACTGTTCTAAAACCAGTGGTGGTTACTATACAAAATAAGACGTACAAGATCGGGATACTCCTTTGCGAAGACATGTGGAGCGACGATTACACCCTTAACCCAATTGACATTTTGCTGAAAAACGGTTCGGATTTATTGGTGAACCTTTCCTGCTCGCCATGGACATGGCGGAAAAACGACAAACGCCACCGTGTGGTGCGCGATCGCATCAAACAACATCCCGTTTACTTTTTGTATGCCAACAACACAGGCATCCAAAACAACGGCAAGAACATCTTTTTATTCGACGGCAACTCCACCATTTACAATCCCGACGGGACATTGATGAGGGTGGCCAACGACTATCGTGAAGAAACATTAAGGGCCGTGCTCTTCGGGCCACGTCCAGAGACGGTTCCCAACGTCCAGCTGAGCGCCGACCTTGACCGGAAAGAGCTTTTTGCAGGTTTGGTATATGGCATCCGGAAATTCATGGGCAACTTCTCCGCCCCCAAAGTCGCTATTGGGCTTAGCGGCGGCATCGATTCTGCATTGAGTGCCGCCCTTCTGTCCGAAGCCATAGGGCCCGAAAACGTGTATGCCATCAACATGCCGTCGCAGTTTAACTCTGAAACCACTAAAGGGGCAGCTTTGCAATTGGCACAGAACCTTGGGCTCCACCATACATCCATTGCCATACAACACACATTTGACTATTCGGTAAGCCAATTCGAATCGGCCGAATTTACTCGAATGGACGGTTCAGGCACCAGGACACCGATAAGATTATCTGGCTTGAACAAAGAAAACATACAAGCCCGTGACCGTGGTTCCAGAATCCTGGCCGGAGTGGCATCGGCTTTGGGTGCCGTGTTCGTAAACAACGGCAACAAAACGGAAACGGCATTGGGATATGCCACGCTTTACGGCGACGTAAACGGTGCCCTTGCGCCTATTGCCGATTTGTACAAAACGGAGGTGTACCAACTGGCCCAATACATCAATGAATTGAAAGGCCGGGAGGTCATTCCATCGACCATCTTCAACATCCCGGCATCGGCAGAGTTAAGTCCCGACCAAAATGTGGACGAAGGTAAAGGCGATCCGATTTTTTACCCATACCATGACAAGCTGGTACGTGCATTTGTCGAATTCAGGCTCGACCCGGAAGACATTTTAGGGTATTATGCCGAAGGGACGCTGGCCCAGCATCTCCACTGCGAACAATCGCTAATTGATGGGTATTTTAAAGATACGGCATCGTTCATTGCCGATTTGGAACACAAATGGAGGGTTTACAAGACCAGTATTTTCAAACGCATACAAGCACCCCCGATCATTGCCGTGAGCAAACGTGCGTTTGGTTATGATTTGCGCGAATCGCAAAACGGTATCCATTACACCCAAAGGTATCTGCATCTGAAAAATAAGCTATTGGAAATTGATGTGAAATAATCTTATTTCCCCATTTTTTCTTCCGCACTTACCATCCAGTTTATACCGAATTTGTCGGTAAACATTCCAAAATAAGCGCCCCAAAAGGTGTTCGCCATGGGCATGGTAACTTTTCCGCCTTCCGAAAGAGCCGCAAACAGCCGATCTGCTTCGGCATTCTTATCCGTATTTACCGAAACGGAAAAGTTGTTCCCCGCCACAACAGGGGCATCCCATGCTCCGCCGGTATCGCTGCCCATCAGGGAGGTCTCGGCACTTATAGGCAGTGTAATGTGCATAATGCGGTTCCCTTCATCGGGCGACAAAGGTTTTTGTCCCTGTTCCAGGGGCATTTCATTGAATTTGCCTACATAACTGAACTCGCCGCCAAATGCCTGCTTGTAAAAATTGAATGCTTCCAGGCAGTTGCCATTAAAGCTAAAATAAATGTTTACGGTTGTCATTTTTCTGTTCATTGAATTGGAGTATTAAAGCTTTGGTATAAAATACCGAACAGATAAACAATCTAATCGCACAAAAGTTGCTGATCCGCTATCGATTGACCGGCATGGTAAAAAAGAATGTAGTACCCTCATTGATTTTGGATTCCACCCATATTTGCCCTCCCATCAGTTCCACCAGGCGGTGGCATATCGACAATCCTAAACCCGTTCCCCTGTATATTTTGTTGTTGTGGGCATCGATTTTTCCAAACGGGGTAAATAAAAAATCCAGTTTATCGGGAGCAATGCCAATACCTGTGTCTGCCACGTAAAAGCATAACGTTGATTCGTCGTATTCACGGTATCCGAATCTAATCTCGCCCTGATGGGTATACTTAATGGCATTGTCAAGCAAATTGGCAATGATTTGCTTTAACCTTATCCCGTCTAGCCTGGAGGCGATGTCTTGGGCGGGCCTCACAAGCACAATGGGAACTTCCGACTTCACATACCGAAACTGGCGCTCTATTTCCTCGAGAAGTGCCGTCAACTGAATGGTTGTAGGTATAATTTTCAGATGGTCCGCTTCAATCATCGACAAGTCAATAATATCATTGATGAGCACCAACAACGATTGGCAATTATTATTAATGACGTTAACATAATCGAGCAGCTCTTTGTCTTGTATCTCCTCGGCCAGCAACGACGAAAAACCGACAATGGCATTCATTGGCGTACGGATTTCGTGGCTCATGTTGGCCAAAAAAGACGATTTAAGTTTGTCGGCATCTTCGGCTTTTTTCACCGCTTGTTCCAGTTCCGACGTGCGTTTTGCCACCAATTGTTCCAGATTGATGCGGTGAAGCTCCAATTCTTCGTTCTGAAGTGTTATTTTATGCTGTTTTTGTGCCAGCAATTTGTTCGCTTCACTTAATTCAGTGGTCCTTAGTCCCACTTTCAAGGCCAGTTCCAGTTTCTGCCTCGTCAGGTGCCTAACCCGCATCCTGTAAATAGCCCCAACCAACAATATGGCCAATATGGCAAGTGTCAGTTTAAACCACAGTGCCAACCACCACGGAGGCATTACCACAATGGTCATCTGGGCAGGTTTATCGTTCCAATAGCCATCATTGTTACAGGCCATGACCTTAAACACGTACTTTCCAGGTGCCACGTTCGAATATGTCACGTATTTACGCCCTCCCGCATCGACCCATTTCTTGTCCCAATTGTAAAGTTTGTACCTGTACTTATTTTGTGTTGAGGTCAAATAATTTAAGGCCGCAAAATGAATTGTGAATGAGTTCCTGTCGTATCTTAAATAAAGGGTGTCTCCCAGATAAACGTTTTTCGATGGCCCGGACAAACTATCGTTGACAGTCCGGACACCTGTAATGTAGACCGGAGGGACTAACGTGTTTTCTTTCGTGCTGTCGGGATCGAAATAAGTAAAGCCGTTCACACCGCCAAAAAACAAATAACCTTCACGGGTTTTGCACGACGATCGGATATTGAACTCGCTCCCCTGCAACCCATCGCTTACATTAAAATTTTTGAAGAACGGAGCCTTGGGCATTTTTGCACCCCCGACAAACTTTGACAGCCCCTTGTTGGTACTGATCCACAGGTTTTGGGTGGCATCTTCTTCTATCGACTTTATGGAATTCGACACCAGCCCATCGGTCTCGGAATAAACGTGCGTAGTTGCGCCATCGGCAGACAATCCTACAAGGCCCGATTCGCTACCAAACCACATATTGCCATTGGAATCACGGAAAATCTCCACCAAATCTCCCCCCCTGCGTAAGGCAGGAAAAGATTCGAATGTGTTATTGGCTGGATCAAACAGCACGGCGTTGTTGTATGTAGATAGCCAAAACCGGTTGCCTTCACCGGTCATCTCACAAACATTCGACGTATTGACTTTTCCTGTTGGATCATCTATTTCATGAAAACGGTTCCGTTCCGGCTCAAACCAACCCAGTTTTCCTCTTATAAGCCCCAACCACAACCGGCCATCGGAACCTTCGGTAACACAATACACGTTGTTACTGGGAATCGACGACGCATCGGAAGGATCATTCAAATAATTTGTAAATTGACCGTTCCGGCCATCATACATAATAAGCCCTCCGGCCCACGTCCCGGCCCAAAGGCGTCCTTTCCCGTCTTTGTAGAAGGTGTAGACGGAATTCGCAAGAAAATGTTGCTGCTCTTTTGACCTCCCGTTCACGGAAACAATCTTCTCCGATCGCTTATCAAACTTATTTATCCCGCGTTCCGTACCAACCCACACATAATCACCATCGTCCCAGAATGCGTTGACCACGCTGCTCAAAAGCGTCTGTTTGTCGAACTGGTTGTAACGGACGTTCCTGAACCTCGGACAACGATTGGATAAATGATTAAGGCCCTGCATATAAGTCCCGATCCAAATATCCCCCCATTTATCTTCGAACAAGCAATCGGTATTGTTACTGGTAATCGTGTAAGTGTTTCCCAAATCGTGCATGTACACGTTTTTCGAATAAGAAAAATCTTTGTTCAGCTTGAGTTGGAAGACACCAAAACTCCTTGTATTTGCAATCCACAAGCAACTGTCCCTGTCGATAAGCATATCAATGGCACTGCCGCCGATCAGGTGGGAAAAAAGCAAACGCGGTTTTTCCAAATCCTCTGCCCTGCAATAATCTACCCCATATCCGGCCACTCCGATAAAAATGTTGCCCGCACTATCGGATAAGAATTTAGAAATGGCACTTCCCGACGGCAATTTCCTCTTACCCAACGCATAGTACACATCGTTCTTTTCCGTCACCAGATCGATGATATTCAACCCATTGATAGTCCCAACCCACAAACGGTCATAAGTATCGATAAAAAGAGCGCTTACGATGTCGTTCGACAAAGTGGTATTGGTATTCCTGGTTGAATAATGTTTGGTTGCGTTTAACGATTTATCAAGACAATAAACGCCGTTACTGGTCCCAAACCAAAAATCCCCCCTTTTGTCGGTTACGACAGTATACACTTCATAATTGGGAAGCGCATCGATTTTCGAAAATTTGCCATCCACATAGTTGAACAGATAAGCCCCACTACCCGTGCAGATGAACATTTGATGCACGCCATATGGCCTTAAATCCAAAATAGTATTGTTGTGAAGGCCATTTGCTTCGTCATCCACACCCAAAAATGGTTCAAAGCCTATTCCATCGAACCGGTTCAACCCATCTTTTGTCCCAATCCACAAAAAACCAAATTCATCCTGATAAATGCACCTTATCCAACTGTGCGATAAGCCATCATCGGAGGTGTACCTGCGGTGGACGACCATACTCTGCTGGGGAAAGGCGACCTGCCAAACCATCACCAATAGCATTATGACAACAAAGCGGTTCAAATCGGCAAGAATATTATGCAGAAAAACGAAACATCCTATAAATTTAATAAAACATCGACATATTAGAACATCCAACGCAATCAAATCGGCTTATCGGGAATATGTGAATATTTCCACATCAGCATGGCGTGGGCGTGCTGGCGCAATTCATCGGCCATTTCCAACAATTGGAGGTTATTGGTCAAACGCGCCTCTTCTTCCAGAAAATCACAATACTTTTTTAGGGTCACAGAGGAAAATTTATCTTGGGCACGGAGCAAAAAAACAGGTTCATCTTCCGGTATTTTTCCTTCCAGATCAACAATTCGCCGGTTATAATCTTCTCGGGTAAATTTCATGGATATGTTTTATCGCCAAATTTAGGGGTATATAATTTTCCCGCCTATTTATTCGATAAAAATGAGCTTTTATTTTTAGGAGACCCAAGGATAAATTTGGCAAACAAGAGTACTTTCCACGATGATTTCCCATCCCACAAGTCATCCGTACTTTTTACAAATACAATGAAACGTTATGGGAACAAAGTGTTCCTCTCCTTCTCAGCCAAAAGACTTAACACCATGTATATCTGCCACATATAGCTCCCTTGGTAAAAACCAAAAATTTCCGGCTTCATCGCAATCCTCCAAGAATAACAAAGAGACATCGTAACCATACATTTGCTTAAACGTGGATAAAAAGGGTCTCCGCCCTTACCACTGCAATCAAAAAACACATGAATCAAGCCTAACAAAAATACTTTTCCGCGAAAATCTTTCTTTTAGCTGCTTATTCCGGCCTTTCCTTATTTAAGCGAACCAATATCTCATTGAGCTTTTCCGACTGGTTCTTTTGATGTTCTCTTATTTCCAAATACTGGTCGTTTATAAAATGGTCAATTTTTTCATGGAGGGTCCGTATTTCGAGTTCGGCCTTAAGGTTTATCATGTAATCGTTTTGGGCACGCTCCCGGTCTTTTTCCTCCTGACGGTTCTGACTCATCATGATAACAGGAGCCTGGATGGCAGCTAAACATGAAAGGATCAAGTTCAAAAGGATAAAAGGGTAAGGATCGAATCCCCGATTAAAAAACAGGAATGCATTTAACCCAATCCATGCAAACAGGAAAAAAGCGAACGAAATAATGAAAGTCCAACTGCCTCCGAACGATGCAACTTTATCAGCAACTTGTTGCCCAAATGTTTCAGGCCTATCTTGCCCTTCTATCTTATCGGACAGGGTTTTCTGCTCGGTCAGTGATGTTAGCACTTTCTTTTCCGGGTCTGTCAATTCTCCGATCTCCCTGAACATATATTCCGACAATGCCCTTTCCCGGTAATCCTTCAATTCATCGGCGGATATGCTGCTATCATGGGTAAATTTGGGATGGTCGCGTTGAATGAGTTTGAGGATTGAATGACGGATAGTCCTTGCATGGATTTTTTCCGATAACGGAAATTTTTTGTGTGAAATATCACTTTGAAACATTGTTTTTTCTTCCATAAGACATTCATTTTAGCAGAACAATATCTATAAAGATAATTCTTTCCCACACAATAAAATATGAATCAATTGGTTGATCAAACCAGCGCCACGCCAAAACAGTTAAAGCTTAATTGCTCCAGGACGAGATCCACTAACCATATTTCTCCGGAGCAATCGACATTTGGGGAGAAAAATACTCATCATAGTAACTATAAAGAAATTCTGACTGTATGAATACTCTTCGAATTATTTCACAACTTATTCTTGGATTATAATACGTTTTCTCCTTTTTACTGCTCTTGATATCAAAATACTTGACAGACCTGCTAAAACTAATAAACCGATTACATACTTCTCTATATGTTCGATGTTACTTAGCTCTGATTTTATGAATCCTCCGAACACATAACCCAATGAGGAATACAATGTTGCCCAAAGAAAGATACTTAATGCACTGTAAAACAAGAAAGTCTTCGTCGTCGTTTTGCCTGTTCCGATAACAGTCGGAGTTATTGTCCGTAATCCATACATGAAACGGTAAATAATAAATATAAGTATCGGGTATTTATTGATCTTGCTTTCAACAACCATTACTTTCTTTTTGATTACATCCGATTTATCCAACCACTTTCTCCCTTTTCTCCGACCAAGCATAAAATAGAAAATATCAGAGCAATACGTCCCGACGATTCCTATCGTCAATACCGACCATATATTTAAATAGCCGTGATGCGCCGCAATTACTGAAGATAACATTATCAATTCACCTTCAAGGAATATTCCGAAAAATATGCCGGTATAGACAAAGATTATGTGCATATAGAGCTTAAATACGTTTCCTATTCAATTTTGTCACAAATTCAATCCTTAAAGCTTCTTCAAATACCATCGCTATCACTAAGCGAGTTTCTTGAGGCACTCGGTTTTAACACGTTGTTTCACAATTTTAGCGAATTTACTAAAATCATGTCCTATTTCCATACCGAATGTATTCAATACACTAGTAAGAGTTTGAGCGTTGTTTATTAAATAAGAAATGTTCAATCGATATTGATTTACAAAAAATGGAAAAGCCTGCAAATCATACAATTTGCAGGCTTTTGTTTTGGGAAGAATCCCGTTTTGTCGGGGTGACCCGACGACCCCATATTTCGTAAATACTTATGTTTTCTGATGTTTACAAAACCGAAACTTATTTAGGTAACCGAATAGGTCAATTTTTGATAGAGCTATTCAATAATCAGTCAAATTTCAGTATAAAAAGAACGATTTCGGGACAAATATAAGCAATAATTCACAAATTGTATTCTTGTGGTTTCGGGTGAGCCTGGATTAATAAGTTTTGTTATCAATTGGTAAGATGTTGCTTGATTAGGTCAACAGAGATGCCGGTAAAGTCAGCAAAATCTTCAATGCTTACAAACTGATGCTTCAGTTTTGACTTGCTTAGCCTAATTTGCTTATAAAGCTCCCGGCTCGATTTTTCGCTCTTTCCTGTTAACCGCTGAACATCTTTGGGATAGATTACTATTCTTCCAGATGTATTACTCACATTTAAAGAACTAAAATTATTCAAAAGTACTGATTTTATCTTTAAAACAGTAAAGTTTGGTAAAAGCTGGTAAAACCAAGTAGTACGCTTCCTTGTTATTTGAATATGATTACCCTGTAACTAACTTTCCAGAAAAAAAACATGGAAAAGACATTTGAGATTCGAACTTTTGGATTCGGAGAACTAGCCCAACTATATTTTCCGCATGTTACAAAAGCTTCAGCTTCCAGAATGCTTAGCCAATGGATTTATAATAGTCCTGAATTGGTATTGAAGTTATCCGAATTGAGTTGGAAAAAAAGAGCAAAGTATTTTACTCCTAAACAAGTTAATTTACTTGTTCGCTTTTTTGATCCTCCATTTTAGAATTTCAGTTATGTATTATATAGATATTATTTTCCTTGAAACCATTAATTATCAAACTATTTTTCAAAGCAATATTATACGCAGTTATATAGTGATTATTTTTAATTAAATCTTTATAAAAATCTGGAAATTCATGCCTAGAAATAAAATCCATAAAAACCAGAGGTGATATTATCTGTTTTAATGGTATTCTCAAGGTATTCAAACTTGCATATTGGATTTCAAATTTATGATGTGATGTAACTTTTGAATCAAAATCAAATCTAATATGAGAAGTGTTTGTTAGCTCATATTTTTTATTGAACTTTTCTTCTAATACCTCGTGTTCACTTACTCCAATTTTATCAAGTATATCTTTTATTTCCTTAACTTCTTCATCATCTGAGCTTTTTCCAAGCTCCGATTGAAACAAATTCCACAAATCAAAGTAATATTCACCTAAAACAAAGTCATCGGTAGTTGAATAATAGTCTTCCAAATCCTCCACATTCTCTTTGAGTTTAATTGGATATGGATAATAAGCTAGTTTGGCTTTTACAAGTTCAGGGGTTGAGTTAAACTCAAAAAACAGCTGAATGAAACCATTGTTTTTCAGTAAGAAACTATACTGCCTATTATATTTAAGGTTTTCATATTCTTTAGAATACATTTTTTTCGGGATGCCAGCTGTATAGTTTGACCAAGAGATTAATGTATCAGTATGCTGAATTAATGTATCTATAATAATTTCTTTGAAAAATCTTTTTATATTGTCTATGTCTGAAAGGTACTTATTTATCATTGCCAAGCATCTCTTTAATCTTCTTTAATAAATCTGGATTATCCTTTGCTTTTTCAATTAAAAGAGCTAAATAAGAATCCTGCTTTAGGATTTCTTCAACTTTTTTCTCAGCTTTACTTAAATTCTTATCAACATCACTAATAATTTTTAATCTTCTTTGATAATCAGATTTTTTGGGAAAAATAAATTTGAACCTAGGATAATTTTTTTCAATTTCATTGATCTCTTTTTCTAGTTTTAGAGAACTATCACCATTACCAGAAACAAAGCACCAACCTCTACAACGGGTAATTGAAACAAACAGAGCATTTCTGTCTTGTAAGGTTTTGTCATTTATTACATGTTGAGTATTAATTACAAACACAATATTACTTTCGTTCCCTTTAGCTCTAAATGGGGTAGTTAATGTTACTCGTCCTTTTTCTTTAAACTTGTCTGACTTTTCAATAAAACCAGGTGTGATACATTGTATTTCATTTGCATTTAATTCACTCCTAATATAATTGAAATGATTTTCCGCATTCGTTTTGTCTAATGAAATTACTATAATTTCCTCAGGTTCAATTTTGTCTCTTGTAATTAATTGTTCTATCCACTTTATCACATAATTTAATTCATCCTTAATCGTTGAGTGATGCTTGTATGTAATAATATTTTCGGTTTTAAAAGTCGTATTTTCTGAAATAAGGGTTTCCAAAATGTTCTTACTATATTCCTCTGGTCTTTCAACTATAATTTGATCGTTCTCGGAGAACTCTACCTTATTTGTGGGTTCAATAATTTTATACCCCCTTGCTTCCCAAGATATTTTGTCTTTCATTGGAAGTTTGGCGTTCTCAGAATACAATCCTAATCCAAGTCCATGTGCATACATTAATACCTTACGTGGGTTACGATAAGAATTTGGAAGCATAAAATCTCTTTTAATGCCACCTTCAAATTCTCCAATTAGTTTTTCATTTGGAATGTTAGGGTCTCCCTTTTTATTTTTTCCAAACAAATCTGTAGGTTCTGCGACCTGTAACTCACTTAAAGATTGGAATTCGTCATATGCCCATATAACTCTTTTGGGTTCCTTAGTAATATAAAATATTGTTTCAAAAAATGCAGGGGGGAAATCTTGCGCTTCATCAATTAAAACCATATCATAAATTGGTTTTATAATATCTTTTGTTTTTGCAAGAAAATCGGAATAGATAAACTGATAAGGATTACTATTTCCTCTCGCCTCATAATAGGTTTTAGGCACTAAGGAATATTGTCTACATAAAAAAGAATATAACCCTTCCTTTTTATTTCCTCCCCATGCATGTAACACATTTAATTTATCCCAATTAGGAGCAGAGCTTGATTCTTCAATAGTATATTTTTCAATATTCTCAATAATATGATTATACATACTCTGCGTATTAAACACAAACAGAATATTAAAATCTTTATCTCTATTTGAAATATGAGTTAATGCTGCTTTCATGCTTAGGATAACAGTTTTCCCGGTACCTGCCAACCCTCTAATTCTTTGAGGCCCGTTAGGTACTTGTAATGCAACACTTCTTTGGGTCGAATCTAAAATAAATGTTTGAACTAAAGATTTTTTAATAAGATCGTTACGAGAAGGAGATTCCTCAATAATACGTTTTCTACCTTTGTTAAATATTGATGTTCCATCAAGAATTGAATTGATTTCACTTATTAATTCTTGGGAAATATCCTCTCTTACTGATTTTAATATAAATTCTTTAAAACTATATTCTTGCTTATTTTTGGTTATATAAAAACTGCCAAGCTTTCCATATTTTTTTTCAATGGATACAATTTCTTCTTCTGTATTATTCTGAAAAAATAAAATACTTTTCACTAAATTAGGAACAGTAAATCTTTCTTCCTTATAATCATACAATTTCGTAGACTTACTAAGTTTGTTTCTAATATCTCTACAATAATTGGCTACCAAAAGATCTCTAGAAGTTATATCATCATTGTCATCTTTAATCCAAAAACGGCCTTCTTCATCCATTGCCTTAATATGGTCACCAACCACATCAAACACTAAAATTCCATATTTTACAGACCGCATAGTAAAAGACGGTATATCTATTGTTTCTTTATTTCCTAACGCAGGAATTTTATAACCTAAAATTCCTGCATCTTCACTAAATGAACTTACAAGTAAGTCCCAAAGACCTTTTTCAAAAGGATTTGAACTTAACTCGATATTTCCTGGTAAGAATTCCATTTTTTATTTTTTTAATCTTTTCAAATATACAAATTCAGCATCATTTTATTTCAATTTGAGTTTTTTGCAATCATTTTACATCCATCTATTACTGTGAAATGAGTCTATTGATTGCATAAGTTTTTACATCTCTAACCTTGCATCAAAATCATCCCGATGCAAGTCATGCCAGAAAATCAGATTAACTCAGTTGTAGCCACTACTTCCGGTCTCTGCGGAGGGTTAGGCAAAGCTCTAACAGCTCACCTGGTACTTACCAACATTACCTTCCAGGGAATCATCGAAGTTTCTTTATATGCTGCCATTTCAGCATTGGTCGGATATGGAGTTAAAAAAGGAATAGATAGCCTGGTAAACCGGTTCAAAAAGCCTAAGAAATGAATAAATGGTTAAAAATAGGCATAGCCGGAGGTCTGGTTTTGGGAGCGATAAAGCTCTTTAAGATGAAAAATGTCTCTGAGAAAATGGTCAGCAACCTTTCCAATCCTCGCATCCATAAGGTAGACCTAACCGGCATCTATTTTCGCACCGAAATCAAAATCCAAAACCCTACCAAAAACAGCATGTCTATTACCAAACCAGCTGTTACCCTTACGACCAATAGCAAATACATTACAAGCAATAGCCCCGAACAAAAGGAAATTACCATTAAACCATTAACAACAACTGATATTGATACCATCGAACTCAATATAGGCTGGACAACCCTGGCAGGATATGTTACCGGCATCATCACCAAAGCTCCAACCATTATTGCGGCCTTCAAAAAGAAAGATTTAAAAAGCATTGCCGCAGCTTTGGTCATTCCTCTTGAAATGAAATATTCGCTTTATGCCAACGGCCTCTTTTACGAATCCGAACCTCAAAAAATCATGTAATGAGCGAACTATACAACATAGAAAGCATTACAAATGGTTACCGGCCAATTATAGACGGAAGTCAATACGAACGTTTCTTCGCTCATCCAGAGGATTCCGACCGCATTATCATTGAAGATGGAGAAGTAGATGAGACCGTTGACCTGATGAAAAAGGTAGTTTGGAAGTATATTGGCGACACCAAGCAAATTGCAGCTTACCTAAAAGGAAATACACTACGGCAAACCTGCGAAAACATCTGGAATTTCCTTTATCACCATATCCAGTACAAACTCGATAAGAAGGGGCTGGAACAACTTCGCCGCCCTAACCGCAGCTGGGCAGAACGCAGAACAGGTATTGACTGCGATTGCTTTTCAATTTTTGTTTCCAGCATTCTTACCAACCTTAAAATTCAACACCGTTTCCGCATTACCAAATACAACCGGGATGTGTACCAGCATGTCTACGTAGTGGTTCCTATTCCTGGTTCTGGAAAATACTACACAATTGACTGTGTTCTCAGTCAATTCAATTACGAAAAACCATTTAAACAACAAAAAGACTTCGATATGAGCTTACATGGAATAGATGTCGCTGTGCTGTCGGGTGCAGCCGAAGATGTTTTAGACCTGGTTTCCGGTTTCGAGGAGCTGGAAGGGTTGGATGGTCCGGATTACGACCGAACCATCCTGGAACACCTCATTAAAACCCGGAACATGATTGCCCAAAATCCCAACCTTATCCGAAATTCGGACTATCCCCCTGCATTCTTAAAAATGTTGGATTACGCAATCGACAACTGGAATACTCCAAACAGGGAAAAGGCATTGGAAATACTAGCCAAAAACGAGGATGCCCTGAACCGGCTCAATGGTTTTGATGGTTCGGAAGACCCTGAACTTGACGGTTTGGATGACGAGTTTGGAGACCTGGACGGACTTTCTGGTGCCGAAATCGAACAGGAACTCAATGGCAAAAAACGTCCTGCCAAGAAAAAAGGCTTTTTCAAAAAGATAGGTCAGGCAGTAAAGAAAGTAGGTAAAGCAGCAGGACAAGCTGCCAAGAAAGTAGGTAAAGCTATTGTGCGCTTTAATCCGCTTACTATTTCTGCCAGAACCGGTTTCTTGCTTGCTATGAAGCTAAACCTTAAAAAGATGGCTTCGAAAATCAAGTGGGGTTACGCAACCAAAGAGCAAGCCGCCGCCAAAGGAATATCTGCCCAGGAGTGGGAAAAGCAAAAGAACGCACTTGCTAAAGTTGAAAAACTGTTTGTAGACAAGCTGCAAGGCAAGAAAAGTGCCTTAAAAAATGCCGTACTGAAAGGCAAAGCAAAAGGATTAAGCGGCTTGGATGAAGAAACGGAAATAGCTGGATTAGGAGTTGTAGCCGCAGCCACACTTGCCGCCGCAGTTCCTGTTATTACAGCCGCCCTGAAAATTTTACAAGATACGGGGGTAATGTCCAAACAGGAAGCTGAAAATATTGAATCGGAAGTTTCCGCTAAAACTGCCGAAGCTGAAAAGCTGGCCAACGATCCGGATATTAAAAACAGTGGAACAGAAACGACATCTGCGGCTTCTTCTTCTGGTTCATCCTCTACCAGCAGTTCCAGTGATTCATCTGACAGCGAAAGCTCCGGTTCTGATAGTGGTGTGACCGGTGGAGGTATCATTGGTTTTGTAAAGAAACAACCGCTTCTTGCCATTGGAGGTGCAGCTCTTGGAGTTTGGGGATTGTCCAAACTTCTGGGAGGAAAGAAATCATCCGGTAGTGGGGTTAGTGGTGTTTCTGGTAGAAAACACAAGAAACCTAAAGCCAAAGGGAAAGCCCATTCAGGTCAGCCCAGAAAGAAAGGGAAGAAAAAGCTGAAATCCATTACCCTCAAATAAATCATCAATTAAGACATAAACATTTTTTAATAAAACGATTATGGCACAAAAAGAATCCAATTCGAAAACGAAGCTTGATGCCAAAGCCATCCTTGAAGAACTCAAAACACCTGGACTAATCATCCTGGGTATGGTGGGAGGCAACATGGCCGGCAAGCTCATTGACAAAGCCGTAAAAGTGGACGATACGGCCACCGGCTTCCAGGTAAAAGCCCTTATCAAACCCGTTATCCAGATTTCGGCAGGTGTGGGGGGCGCTCTCTTTTTAAAAGATAAGAACCTGAAACTGATTGCCACCGGTGTGGCTGCCAGTGGTATTGCCTCTACCGTGAAGGTGTTCCTGAAAAAAGACATATTACAGGGACTTACCAATTTTGCCGGATTAGGCGCATCTTCAAGCGATCCGGTGAATTCCGTTTTCCGTGAGCCGGTGAACCTTTCCATCGAGCCGTACAACCCGGACTTACCTCAATTGCCACCAGCACAAATAGCCGCTTTGCCCATTGAATCTGAATCTGAAATGTCAGGCTCTGACCTGGGCGAATATGCCGAAATCAAAGAGGTGGAAATCCTTTAAACCATTATTAATCTTTAAAAACAACAGATATGATAACATTAGGAGCATTAGCCAATAGCGAGATCGACCTGATGGGCGCTATGACCGACGAAGAACTTTTAGGCGCATTGGAAGCCGCCTCTCAGCAGGAACGTAAAGCTTTCATCAAACGGATAAAACAACCCCGTCCTGCCAGCGGGCGCTCCGATTCCCGCAGCGAATTTGAACGCCGTCTTCACCTGCTTCCCAAAGAAATCCAACAGGGTTTGGCAAACAAAACCCTCCAGGCTGTGGATGCAGCTTACTATGTAACTAAGAGCGTGTCATCCAACAAAATCATCAAGATGCTGAAAGACGATGACAACAAGACGGTAGGTATTTCAAATATCTCCAGTGCCAAGCTCGAAAAAGGCAATATCATGCTGCTTAGCGGGATTGTATTGTTGGCATCGGTTGGTGTTGCAAAAGCAGAGGAAGGTAAGTACGAACTACTTCCAGAAGTCCTACGCAACGGTGAGTTTGAGTTCAAAGCCAACGGGACAACCTTAGTTCCGATTACTTCCAATGAAGTATTCGATACCCAGGGGACTACCCGCCAGAAAGGTATGTACAAACTCGATAACCCAAAGATAATTTACGACCAACAGGCTATGGAGCTGAACATCGAGTGGGGAGCCAATGCGCCCGACAATACCTTCATAAAGGCTGTGTTGCACGGTACAGCAGTCATTAAATACTAATCCAAATATTCGGCAAAAAGCGTTTGCTAATGCCGAATATTTGAAAATCTAAGAGTATGAATGCTATTAAATATCAAATCGTCAAAGTAACTGTTCCGGCAGCTGGGGCAACGGTAAATATCAATATCAACAGCGATAAGCTTTACAAAAAGATTACCGGGATATTGGTTACGGTTCCTTACGTGATGTCGTTTTTGAACAAGTCAACGCTTACCCTTTCCATCAACGACCAGGAAGTGTTTCCTGACGACTTTGAGGTAAAACTCATCACCTGCGATTCGTATGTGCCTACCAACGAACGGTTCTATAAACTCGAAGAAGAAGCCGATGGAAGCACAGTAAAAGGCAGGTTTAAGGACGGTGGAGCTATGAATGGCATCACTTACCCTTACACTGCAAATCTTTACCTGAAACTTGAAGAAAAGAACTGGTAATGGAAACCCCTCAGTACATAAAATATGAGAAATGGGCAATCATCCTGGTTGCTGCAACTTCAAAAGCAGTGACCAGGATAGATGCAAAATTGCCAGCCAATGCAGTTCATTGTACAGGAGTAGCTTTTACCATTCGTGACATCCAAGGAACATTCAACCCGGATTATATGGGTGAGATAAGCCTTTCGTTCAATAACCGCAAGAGCCATCCGCTCATCTTTCCGGTGGAGTGCAAAACCAACCGATTCCGAATGGATGAACTAATCCTGAAGCTTGAAGAACCTGTTCGGGGAGGCTCACATGTAACAGGGTATTTTCGAAACCTGCTTAGTAATGCCTATCAACTTAAACTGTATATCCAGTGTATTGCCTTAACCAAGCCGTAATATGGAAAGTTTAATCCTTACATATATCTCGCAACGCATGGCCGATTTGGGCTATGCAAGCTATTCTTTCGAACCCTTTGTGGCAGTGCTTAACGATTGCCAAAAGGAGCTTCAAATCGAGGGGACTAACGAGTATTACTACCTGCTTTCGAAAGACCTGGCTACTGGAACGGAAATCTCCGCTGATAACAATTATTTCAAGGCCGAGGATTACTATGACAGTCTTGAATTTGCCAAAACGCAGGAATTTACCGGGCAAATAAAGATGAGCTGTTCCAACTGGAAATGTTCCCAGACCATTGTATTGGAGTTTATCCGTGTATTACCTCAGATTGCAAGCGATGGAAAAGAACAAGTACACCCTTAACCTGAGCAATATCCGAACAAAGATTCGCACCTACCAGGAGCAAGGGAAAGATGTATTGTTTTCTGCCGTTTTTGTCACAGGTAAGGAAAAAACTAAGTTAGTTGACCGTGCGCCGGTCGGCCAATTGTCGCTTATCACTAAAAACCTTAAATGTGAGAACCCGGATAAAATCCGGATTGAGCTTTACGATGGGAAAGAGAACCCAAATCCACTATGGTTGAAAGAACTGGTGCTTTCTCAACCAGAACCTGAAGTTGAATCTTCGGGTTTTAAGGGATTAGGAGAAGTGGAAATCAACCGGATTGTAGACGAACGTTTCAAGGAACGCCAGCGAAATGCCGATTACGAAACTCTGAAAGAACGGGTGATGGAGCTGACCGAAGAAAATGAGGAACTGCACGATTCCATTGAAGAACTGGAAAGCGAAAACGCCCGAATCGAACAGGAACTTGAAGCCAAAAAGCAAATCAAGTACTACGCCGGGATGCTGGGTGACATTTTTGAAAGTTTTGGTATCTCCAAAGACCGGATAAAAAAGCCTATTGCCGAGCTGATGGGAATAAACGATTCGGACGAAAAGCCCAAATCCATCGAAGCAAAAAATGATACTTCCGGAATTGTAGATGAACCAAGACAGACAGCATCTGCCGAAGAGCAAAAGCGTACCGAAATCATCTCCCTGATTGCCGAATACCTGAAAACGACCAGTAACCAAACGCTAGCCAATGTATTCAGCATCTTTTCTGAGATTGAAGCGGATAATGAAATAGCCGATAAACTCATCGCTTATATCAACACTTTAAAAAACGAAGACCATGCAAAAGTTTGATTTTACCGTCATCATAGAAGCCGAAAACCGGGAAGAAGCCCGTGAAGTATTGCTTTCAATGTTCGATATTATGAAAACCATTCGGAGCGAGACTTCAACCAGGGAATTTATTGAGTTTGGAACTAAACTCAAAGCAAAGCCCTCACTGGTAAAGAAAGCTAAAATGTTCATGTAATGGCAACTCAGAAGAAGGACAAATATGCATTCCTGGATAACCCAAAACGCATACTTGTGGGAGGTGCGGTTATTGGTATTGGAGGATTTTTGCTCTATAAATTGGGGAGGAAAATCATTACTGGTATCCAGAAACGCAATACCGAGAACCTGGCAGATGACAGTCCGGAAGTTAGACAAGCTATGGCATTGCGTTCAGCCATGAACCCATCCGGAGCCTCCTGGATGATGTCCTTTGATACAACCAATACCAAGGCAGTTTTCGATACGGCGCAAACCATCAAAAACATGGACGAAGTGTCAACTGCTTACCGGAAACTATATGATGATGACCTATTAAAGAACCTTCAAAATGAACTCAGTGCTACCGATTACCAAAAGTTCCTCACAATGGTATCGAGCAATCCGACTAAATCGGGAGGTGCAGCACCAACAACCTTTGCCAAAAAGAACCAATTGGTAGTAGCTAAAGCAGAAGTCACCTTGCGAACATCGCCAGATGCCAGTTATCATGGGGCTTTTTATGAAATCGGCGAAAATAAAAACATCATTCGTAAGGCCAAGGTCGGCGAGTTCCTGGGGTATGCCACTGGCAAGCAAAGCTTCGATGTAAAAAACAATGTAAAGTTCATCGAAGTGGGTTATCTCATCAAAAAGGAAAACCCACCGGCGGCCATGAAAGCCTATGCTGGCAAAACTTATACCTATTGGGTTTCCTCTGCTTCAACTTATGTGGAAATCTTCGCCTATTACAAGGATATGTGGAATAAATATCCATCTACACAAAGTGAAGTTTCCTACAAAAAACCGCTCGACTATTATTCCGGGGTGTCCGGTGCATTCTTTCAACCAGTAATTACCACAAGATTTGTAAATGTGCTGGACGATAAGATGCAACCTTTTCTACCTGTTAAGTCAGGAACTCTCCTGGGCGAATACCTCATGTGCCTAAACACAGGCAGAACCAAATACATCAAATTTCGCACGGTGGATAATACCGAACGCTGGGTGTCAGCCGATGCCGTAAACATTAAATGCTAAATGCCATGATACTGATTGAAAAATTGCAACGCAACAAAGGAGAAAATCCGGCAGAGTTTGAGCGAGTGCTTCGGAGTATCTGCACCATGCTCAGTATAAACCCCAGCTGGCTGATGATGGTTATGTGGAGCGAAAGCCGGTTGAATGCCCAGGCTGTAAACAAACAACCGGGAGATAGCGACAATGCACAAGTTCGGGCAGCAACCAGGGCAACCGGATTAATTCAGTTTATGCCGGATACAGCCATCAACCTTGGTACGACCACCAAAGCCCTTTATGCTATGAGTGCCATTGACCAGCTTGGTTATGTGTATAAGTATTTCAGGCCGTGGGCAGGAAAGATAAAAAGCTATTTCGATTTGTACCTGGTAACCTTCTTTCCGGATGCAGTGGGTAAACCGGATGATTATGTACTTCAAACTAAGAAACTTTCGGCAGCAACCATTGCAAAACAGAACCCCTTCTTTGATGTGAACAAAGATGGTAAACTTACTGTAGGTGAGATAAAACGCCGTATGTATGAATCCATTCCCAAGGCTATCGTAACTGAAGTGGTCTCTGAGATAGAAAAAAAAAGTTTGAGTTAGGGATCGGCGGCTTTATCCTCCTTGGAATGGGAGCCTGGTACTTATATAACAAGCTTAAAAAGAAGAAGAAAGGAAAACGCAAATGAAAAGGTCGAAACGATATACAATTACTGTACTTGCAGGTTTTATGCTGGCTACCCTCGCACTTCTTTCTGTAATGAAAGGAATGGAAGGGGTAGCTTCAGCCTGTGTAGGCGGCATACTTACCATCTTAACTACCTATATCTGGGGTGAAACCAAACGTCCATCCAATAAACCTGAGCCATGAAAGAAAAGACACTATCCACTTTTATATTCTTATTTATTTGCTTTGTAGGTTTTGAGTATGCTAAAATGTACTATGCCGAAAAACGGGAAAGGGAAAGAATTACTGAGAGTTTTAAAGCATCAGAGCAGAAGCTAACCTATTACCGTACCCAGAACGGACAGCTGGCTGCAAAGAATCAAACACTCCAGCTTCGCTATAATGAGGTTGAGCAAATCTTTCCCAAAATACTCGATGAAATCCGTAACCTAGACATCAAGCCAAAGCATGTTACTGAGTATTCCGAAACTGTAGTAAAGCAGGAAAAGGAAATTATTACTAAGCTAAAGGATAGTTTGATTTGTGATACCATCCATGCCAGGGTTTTCAATTACCAGGATAGCTTTTATACAGTCAAAGGCATTGCTGTTGGGGACTCTCAAAAAGTACACATTTCCTCTCTTGATAGTCTTATTCAAGTAGTTTATAAAGGCGAACGAATCCATCCCTGGCTTTGGTTCTTCTCTCGTCGGAAACTGGAACAGGTGATTGCCTCCAAAAATCCTAACAGTACCATTTTGTATAACAGAACAATTCAACTAAGCAAACGCGGTCTCATGAGCATAAGCGAATAAATAGTAAAAAAATGAACCCCTCTTTTAATGAGGGCTCTATCATACCATAATTTAAAATTAGAGCCATGATAAAAAAGACTAAGACACGAAAGACAAAAACCAGAATGGCTAAGGCAACCAGTACCCGGAAAACGAACAGGAAAAAAGTGGGTACTCGTAAGAAAACAGCAACCCGTAAGGTAAAGCCCAGGAAGAAAACCACCACCAGCAAAGCACGGATGAAACGTACCATTGAGAGCATCAAGTCAAGTGTTAATGTGCTGGAAAAAGAAGTTGGAAAGTAGCCTATGGCCGGAAAAAACCAATATCACCTTAATAAAGAAATAGAAACCTTTATTAAAGAGAAGGATAGTAATGATAAAAACTATTCTCAAGCAGATATTGACTTCATCCGGCAATATGAAGGCTCCGGAGGCCAAGGCAATAAGGGGGCAACGGGTGAAGGAATCCTTTACGAATTCTATACTCCGGATTACCTGGTTAAACTCATGTGGGAAATGGCCTTCCATTATGGGTTTGATAAAGCCGGTACAGTATTGGAACCCAGTATTGCAACGGGTCGCTTAATTGACCCCGCCCCAGACAAAACCAAATGCGTGGGTTTTGAAATCAATCCGGTTTCAGCCCGTATTGCAGAAATATGTCATCCGGGAGCAACCATTCAAAGGGGATATTTCGAGACGGCTTTTATGCAACCTGAAAGGTTTACCAGGCGCTTGCCATCTAACCAGGTTACATGGTTGAAAGAATATCCTTTTTCTCTGGTCATTGGTAATCCACCTTACGGGAAGTACCATAACAAATACAGCTCATATTTCCCATTGCCCAAGATGCCACAGATTGAGCAATTTTTCATGTATTACGGCCTACAATTGTTAAAACCGGGAGGGCTGCTCATCTACCTGGTAAGCTCCAATTTCTTACGAAACGGGATTACTTATACCAAGGCAAAAGATGAAATCGGGAAATATGCAGAGCTGCTCGATGCGTATCGCTTGCCGCCCGTATTCCGGTTTTCGGATGTGCCAGTGGATATTGTTGTTTTAAAACGGAAATAATATGGCTAAGAACGATTTGGAATACCAGCTTCGTCTTGAAATTAAAGAACAGCTAAGTAAGGTTACCCGGGCTAATAGCCCGAACATTTATGCTGCCATTCACAATGCCAATGGAATCTTAAATGTGAATGGTTATACAAGAATTGAAGGGAAGCTGGTACAGAAAATCATTTCGGGACAGCTTACTCCAGCCGCCGCCATTCCGCAATTGGAACAAGAACTTGATTTGATGTAATGAATGGAAAAACACCATCATATTACAGGGCTAGGCTCGACACGTTCCTGCATTTTATCAAAGAAGAACTACCGGAACATCTTCAGTTCGATACCGGCAAAAAGAATAGTCCCCTGGAATTATTAAAGCAGGGCTTTGTTCATTCGGATTTGAAGGAACGGTTTGAAAGCCGAATTAGAAGTTTTTCAAAGTTTGGAATAAAGGTTTCTAATGCTCCGCTTTCATTTACGGAGCTTTGCTCTTTTAATACATGGTTCGCCATACATCCCGAAAAGGTAGCCGGGATAGAGAGCGTTACCACCAGCATCAACTTTCCGGTTACCATTAAAGGAACCAGGGAAGATATTGAAAAAGTCATTTCACTAGGAATAGATAATTCTAAAGACAAACGTGTTCGGATAGTTCAGGTAAAAGCTGCTGCAAAGCTTAAAATTTTGAATCTCTTAAAACTATAATTATGAAATCAAATGCGCTATCAGGAATTGACGGGCTAACAGGCTTAGGAGAACTACGTCCGGGTTTGCGCAAGGCTATTGTTGAGAATAAGTCAATTGTTGAAAAGGTTTTAAAACAGTCGCAGAACCTCTCAGGTTTGGGCTTTGTAGAAGGTAAGAAGGTTGTATTTACCGATGTGGTAAAGATGTATAATGAAGGTATCAGCGAAGCCGAAATCAAAGCCTGGGTTTGGTACAAGCGCAAACAAGGAGTTCCCATGACCTTGTGGTCTAAAATTTATAAAGTTGACGATAAGGATATTCCGGATTTGGTGAAGGATGGGGCTATGTTTGTTTATGATAAGGAGTTTATGCCATTGCCCATTTATTCCTTTGGCAATATATACGAACGCAGGGACCAGCTTCTTCAGGATAAAGAGTATATCACCAAAAATTACGGTAAAGAAGTATTTGAAAATCATTTAAAAGTGATAATGAAAGCTATTCCCAAGCCACTGAGCGTGTCCGAGCCTGACCCTAAAGAACGTCCCATAATCATGGCTATTTCCGAGATTGCCCGTAACAAGGAAATCTTCACCATTCAATCTGTCCGACCTGAGTTTATGGATACGGAAAATGCCGAGCAACTCACCAAGGTAAACGGGAAAGTAACCGTTAAACGGGATTCGTCCAGCGCAAAGTATAAAGTTATCCGTTTACGGTTTGATGGAGAAACGGATTACACCCTGCGGGATGTATATGTAAAATGGCTCTATACCTTACAGCAAGCCGACTTTGATAAAAGCAACGCCATAGACATTGCTGAATATTATATTTATAACAAGCCGCTTAAAGATGATGAAATGACCTCAGACCAGAAAGCGGAATTGAAAGTCAACGCCCGCAACGAAGGCGAAAAGCTCTTTTCCCGTTTTCTTCATGAGGTGCTAACACCAATCGATCAAAAACGTCTCGATGAAACCTGGAACCGCATGTTCAATGCACAGAGCGATATTAACCATAAACGTGTTCCAGTAGGCTTCGAATGCTCCTCTCGCTTCAAATCCGGTTTGCTGCAAATAACACCCATTCAAAGGGAAGGAGTAGCCTTCTTTGAAGCCCTTGGTAGTGGCATTTGCGCTTTTGACGTCGGCGTTGGTAAGACTATGACTGCAATCATCAATATTGCCACCAATATATTTTCTGGTAAATGCAAACGTCCATTAATTGTTGTTCCTAAGCCTACATACAAGAAATGGATTGGAGAGATTATCGGTTACACAGATAAAAACACCAAGGAATTTGTTCCCGGTGTACTTTCCTATACCGACATAAAACTCAACGATTGGAGCAATCTGGGAACAGGCATCAAAGAGAAAATCAACTTTTCAAAGCAAGTTCCTGAAAACAGCATTACCATTATTACCTACGAAGGTTTTAAGCAAATAGGCTTTTCAAACAATGTTTCTGAAGAACTCTTTACCGAGTTGGTGAATATTCTTGGTCAAAGTGCCGAGAAATCTGCCCGTGATGCGGAAATTGATTACCAAAAATATCGTGAGAAAATCGGTATGGGTGAGAAAAACACCGTTTGCGATATTGATACTTTGGGGTTTGATTACCTGGTGGTTGACGAAGCACACCGTTGCAAGAACGTGTTTGAACAGGTTAAGAGCGATGATGAAGGAAACAAGCGTTACAATATCACATCCGCAGTATCTGAGACCGGTATCAAGGCTTTCTTTCATGCCAATTACATACAGCGCACTTTTGGAAACAACATCATGCTGCTTACTGCAACTCCTTTTACAAATAGCCCCCTGGAGATTTATTCCATGCTTTCCCTGGTAGCTTATGACAGTATGCGCCGGAATTCAATCTATAATATCAATGCGTTCTTCGATATGTTTGTGCTTCCCACCGTGGAGTGGACGGCAAACTATAAAGATGAGATTGTTGAAAAGGAAGTCATCAAATCCTTCACCAACCGGCTTATTCTTCAAAAGCTTATTTACAATCACATTCTTTATAAAACAGGTGAAGAAGCCGGTGTAAAACGGCCATTTAAAGTCAATTTACCAAAGCTATACGATAAAGCACCCGATGGTAAAACGCTTAAGCTAAGTCCGGCCAAACAGGTGTTAACCTACATTGAACCCACTGCCAAACAACGTCGCAACCAGCAAAACATTGTTGCTTTGGCACAACAGGCAACTAGCGGAAAACTAAATATGGGTGATTTATTCCGGGCATTGGCATACAGCCTTGATAATGCACTATCACCATATTTATATGCAGGTAACCAGGACAGACCGGAAGATTACAAAGAATTTGTCGAAGAAAGCCCTAAAATCCTTTTTGCCTGCGAGTGCTGCCGAACGGTGAAAGATTTCCACCAAAGGCTGGCGAAAGGTAATTCTAAGGATATACCACTAGTACTAAAAGAAGTCTCCGGTCAGGTTATTTACATGAACCGGGGTAAAGAGTATTTCAGGTACATCAAGGAATACCTTGAAAAAGAAGTAGGCTACCAAAAGAATGTTCTTTACAACAACACCCGCTTCGATGAAGTTGAAATCATTGACAGCTCTATTTCGGACATCAAGAAAGAGAACGTTAAGGAAGCATTCCTGGAAGGGATTGTAAAAATCATTATTGGGACAGCAACCATCCGGGAAGGAATTGATCTTCAAAAACGGGGTACGGTTATTTATAACCTTTACCCTGATTGGAATCCAACGGATATAAGACAACTGGAAGGAAGAATTTGGCGACAAGGCAATGAATTTGCTTTTGTTCGTTCGGTGATGCCATTGGTACAGGATTCAATGGACGTTTTTGTGTTCCAAAAGCTCGAAGAAAAGACAGGACGTATCAATGACATTTGGTATAAAGCCGACCGGGGCAATGTGCTGGACGTTGAATCGCTCGATCCTCAGGAGGTAAAATTGGCACTGATAACTGACGTTGGAAGAATAACAGCTTTGTATTTCGATGAAGAACGCAGGGAAGTAGAACGTGAATTGGGTCGTGCCAATGCTAATCTCTCTCAGGTAAACAAGGTCAAAGAAGCCATCAGCGATTACCTGGAAGCCAAAGACCAGCTTGTAGAATGGATTAATAAGTTTTACAACGATTCCCTGGCCAAACACTGGATATTCGATAACGAAAAGGTAGAGAAGAAAATCTCGGAATACAAGGATGCCCCGGATGAAAAAGAACAGACCAAAAAGATTAAGGATTTTCAAAAGAAGAGTGAAGCCCTGAAAACCGACATTGAAAGGATTCAAACGAGTTCTTCTATTTCCGACAATGACTTGCTCGAATGCGCTCGCAAAATTCAACGAGAATCCCAGTATTTCAGTAATTACTGGATTGTAAACGTATTTAAAGAAGCCATGACTAACGTTTATAAAATCGAGCGAACCATTCTTAAACCCAAACGACTGAGCATTTTCGATGACATGAGCGGATTGGAAAGTGAGCTGAAGAAAGACGTAATGAACATCGAGACCAAGCTTTTGAATTATCGAGGTGGTCAACACGGTGAAACTTCCAAACGCTTCCTGGAACTGTACAAAGAAATTGAAGCCAAAAAAGAAACCCTCGCTGTAAAAGGAAAATCACCACAGGAACGGGCTGAGGATTTTGCAAAGCTCAACTACCTTCTTCAATACCTCAAAGACGATTATGATCCAGCAACTTGTCCTTTTCCTGAGCCAACCGATAAGCCAGGGTACTGCCAGGTAAATGCTAAACAACCAGGAATGCCGGTTCAAGTACAAAACAATTCTGATAATGAAAACCGAATCCGCATAGCAAGGATTAAAGCGCAAGCCAAACTGAAAATGCTCGAACTTTTAAAAGTATAGCCATGTACCAGGAGAAAAAAGAAATCGTATTGTTTGGTGTTGATCCAAAACCTTTAAAACCCTTTGTTCCGGAGTTTAAAATCCGGATGAACAAGGGTAAAGTGTTTGATGTCGATAAGGTTACTTCCTCCAAGGAAGTCTATGGAATATTGAAACGGATTTATGGCCACAATCCCATCCAGGAGAATTTCGTAATGCTACTTTTTAACCGGGCAAACAAATTGATTGGTTATTACAAACACACCATTGGTTCAACTTCTGCCACCATTGTGGATATACCCATGCTAATTGGTTTGGCAACAAAAGCCCTGTCACAGGGAATTGTAATCTCTCATAACCATCCTTCCGGCACCCTGGCTCCATCCGAACCTGATAAGGAACTTACCCGAAACATCACCCAGGCATTAAAAACTGTGAAGATAAACCTGCTCGACCATCTCATATATACCAACGATGGCTATTACTCCTTTGCAGATGAAGGAACGCTTAATGGACTTAATAATACAGCTATGATAACAAAAGAGAACATCATTTCTGAATATCCAGGTATCGACCAGACCATTTTACCTGATGCCCTAAAAAAAGATGAATTTGAGTTTATCCAGGAAAACATCGACCTGTATAACGATGACGAAACCATCAAAAAGTACATTGATACTTTTGTGGAAAAGCTCAATGAAGTCATTAATAAACATACACCTGAAAAGAAAGCCAAGAATAAGAAATCCAAGCCTCAGAAAACTCCTAAAGAACCCGATGTTGAGAAGAGTTCAACTGAAGAAACTACTACTTCAGTTGAAAAAGTAAGCCTGGAGGTTACCTTTATCAAACGATATGTCGGGTTGCACAGGAAAACCAAAGATAAATCTCAAATCCTGAATCTTCTAAACTCACTTCAAAAAGCCATCATTGAAAAGCGAATCCGTAAAACTTCGGTTTACGCAAGTGAAATCGAAAATATCCAGACACAGTTAATCAAATGCTACAATCAAATGGGCAATACAATCAAGGTTAACCTGAATGAAGGCACCCTGGATAAATACACTACCATAGCTCAAAGTCAAAAGACGATGCTGTCGGTTACTTATATCAAACAATTTATCAGCATTCATGGCAAAAAGGATGTAAAAGACAAAGCCAAAGCACTGTTAAACCGGATTGAGAAAGCAATTGAATCCGGTAAAATACCGGAAACCTGTCCTTATTGGAACGAAATCCAGGAAATCAAATCTTCCCTGGAGAGGTATTTGACAAACAAGTCAAAAGTTCCTGTTATTACTGAAAATACTTTAAATGGGATTATGTCCTGGATGGCCAGAAGACAACAGAAAAAGAAAGTAGCCAAATATCTGCAAAAGATTTATGAGACGGAAAGGGGTTTACGGGGAGTTGAACCAGAACAGGAGACAAACTTAAGTGATGCCCTTGAACCCGTTGTAATCCCAAGCACCGAACTAGCTGGAATGGATTTCGAAACCATTGGTTTAAAAGGTAAATATAAGGACTTAATCGGCGACCCATCAATAGGTTTTTCTGCAATGGTTTTCGGTTTACCCAAAAGCGGTAAATCAACCCTCTGTATAGACTTTGCCAAATATCTGGCTGAAAATCATGGAAAGGTTTTGTATGTCGCAATTGAGGAAGGATTTGGCTATACCCTCAAAGAAAAGTTTAAACGTCTTTGGGCTATCCATCCAAACCTTGTTATCGCAGAAAAGCTACCAGATGATTTATCACCTTACCAGTTCATTTTTATTGATTCGGTAAGCAAAGCCGGATTAAGCAGTCAGGAACTGACCCGTCTTCGCAAGGAGAATCCTAAAACAGCTTTTATCTTTATCTTCCATACCACCAAAGAAGGCAATTTCAGGGGTAAACAGGATTTTGCTCACGATGTGGATGTGATTATTGAGGTGGAGAATGGCGTGGCTAAGGCAAATGGAAGGTTTGGGGTAGGAGGAAAGTTGGGAGTTTTTGAATAATGATTATATATTATAAGGGTATAACACTATTATCTTTCATCCATTGTATAGCTTTCAAAGCCTCTTCATTTGAGTATTTTATTTTTTCCTTAGACCAACTATATAAAAGAGATAGTAAAGAGGTTTCACTAACTATTTGTTTTTTACTAATTAATTCCATCCAACAAGCATAAAGGGTAGCTATTAATTCAACCTTATCCGTTTTTTCTTTCCTAAATGTGTCGATAAACCATTGAATTCTCTCCTCATTTTTATTAAAGTAGCGTTTAAAATACTTCTTATGACCTTCAAAATTGGTCAATGGAATAAATACGTATCTTGATTTTGTGTCTTTTTTTTCTAATTTAACTTCCATCCACTTTTGCTTCTTAAGTTCATAATCAATACTGTGCATAAGCTTATTGTCATAAGGCCCGGCTGCTTGCTTGGAATATTCATAACTAATATTCATCCCTTCTATATTTTCGCATAGGAACATAAGTTTTTGAAATTTTACATGCCCAAAAGTTGGTTCTTCATATAATTGGCAAGCAATTTCGGCACCAAGCACAGCTCTTTTAAAATACGAACTTTTATCACTACTGAATTTTAATTTTTCCTGGGATTTTTTTTGAGTGGAACCCTTTGTTAATTCATGTGGATTCAACACATAATCTTTTAAAGAATAATCTTCGTCTGGATATAGTTTATTGAAGTTTTCCAGCTCTGATTCAGTTCTTGGGAAAATATATCCAGTAGAAGCTAATATATAATCTACCTTATTTTGGTCAGTATCTTTTCTTTCTGTTGCCATAATTCGTTGTATTCATTTATTTTATTTATTACTTCGAATCGGTAGAATCGAATTGTATCCTGAGTAATTCCGAGTTTGTCTCGTAATTCAGATAGAAGTTTTCTTGGTAATTTATACCCATTTAGTTCATGTTGAAGGTATGTTAAGTATATAACCCTATGTTTCCAGGAGAATGTTTTTAGGGCTTTGTTTATAATTAGGAATTTTTCATTATCAATAGCAATATATTCATCAGGAACCGGAATATCATAAATTATTTCTTCGCATCCATCATAAGGTGAAACATTAATTCCGTTTCGTTCATTGTACAAATCATAAAAACAATGTTGAGCTATTCTTGAAAGATATAATTCTACACCTTTATCAGGAGTTGAACATTTAATTTTCTCAAGCCTAAAATTTGGATATTTCCAGAATCTTTTAAAAGTCCTCTCAATTATCTCAATCGCATACCCATCATCATATCCATAATTCCGACTTAGTACAACTGCCTTTTTTTCTAAAGATTTCTGGAATCTAAAACACAGTACACTAAAAGCAATAGTCGATTTTTCAAGATGTTCAGGATTATCCTTCATCTTAATAAGTTCAATCAGTTCGATTGTAGGTATATGTTCATATTCTTTCCAGTTTGTCATATCCTGGCATTATATATACCTAAAATCGTTGGTAACGCTTTTAGTATTATTTGTAGAGAATTGCATTATTATGTTATTCCATTTAACAAATATAAAAAAGAAAGGAATTAAACAATGGCAAAAAATGGTAATCCAAATGACGGGCATCGGGAAGGTGCAGTAAAACAAAGGTCTCAGACCTATAATCCCAATAACGAACGTTGGGTGAAAAGAGATACCGAAACAGGTAAGTTTATTGACCAAAAGTCGGATAACAAACCTTTTAAGGGAGTTCGGAAAGAAAAATAATTTATTGTTTAACGTTTTAAATCTTAAAAATTATGGAGATTATTGACTTGGAGGAGTTTTCGAAGGAGAACCCTAAAGGAAGACCTGAAAAAGGTAAGAAGTATCAGATTCGCGTAGATCGTGAAAAGTATGTTGTTCATGTAGATTCAATGAAGGGTAGAGAAATTCTTGAATTGGCGAATAAAAAGCCTTTTGACAGATTTCAATTGAATCAAAAGTTTCGTCATGGAGAGGTAAAGAAAATCGAGTATGAAGAAGTAGTGGACTTTACTGCTCCCGGTATTGAAAGGTTTATGACCATACCATTAGACCAACAGGAGGGTTCAAGATGAGGCGGCAGTTTTTCTTACCTGAAGAGGATACTGCTTATTTGGATTCTTTGGGTCTCAATTGGGAGACCCTTAAAGAATCTAATCTTGAATGGTTGATTGTCTATAATTTTCCGATTCCCAATGGATACACTATCATAAATGTAGATGTTGCAGTTACTATTTCTTCAGGCTATCCAATTTCAGCATTGGATATGGCATATTTTAGTCCTGAGCTAAAAAGAGTTGATGGAATTGGCATTAATGCAGCTAATGTAATGCAAAATCTTGATGGCAAAACCTGGCAACGATGGTCAAGACATAGAACTCCACAGAATCCGTGGCAACCAGGAAGTGATAATATATCCACACATTTTGCATCTATTGTTTATTGGTTAGAAAGGGAGTTTAAATGAAATACAAATTGAAAACAGCTGGGGTTCATTATGATGAGCTTAAAACACATTTATATCCAGGTGATGGTAAAGAAGCTGTTGCTTTAGCCCTTTGTGGAAGGTTAGAGTTAAATGAGATTACATATTTTTTTGTTCACAAGATTCATAAAATTCCATACAGTTCATGCAAGGTGCGTGAAGAGCTATATCTTGACTGGGAAACTGAATCTATTCAATCTGTCTTAATTGAAGCTGAAAAAAACAACTTATCAGTTTTAAAAATCCATTCACATCCAACAGGTATCAGGAATTTCTCGAAAACAGATGATACTTCTGACCATATTTTGTTTGATTCAGTTTTTGGTTGGACATTAAATGTAACTCATCATTTGTCAGCAATTATGTTATCCGATGGTGAAGTAATATGCAGAGTAATTAATACCGAATTACAGTTTGAACATGTGTCTGAGGTGATAATTGTGTCTGATGATATTGTTATTTACAATAATAAAAACTGTGAAATTAATAAGAATGTTGATGTTAGGAATATCCAAACATTTGGAGAAGGTACTGTTAAATTATTAAAGCAATTGTCCATTGCGGTTTTAGGTTGTTCTGGAACTGGTAGTCCGGTTATTGAGCAGTTAGCAAGGCTTGGTGTAGGGGAAATAGTTCTTATTGACCCTAAGAAAATGGAATTTCGAAACCTGAATCGGATTCTAAATACAACTTATGATGATGCAAAACAAGGAAGATACAAGGTTGATATTTTCTCTGATTTTATTCAGAAACTTGGTTTTGGAACTAAAATTACAACCTTTGTATCTGACTTGTATGATAATAAAGACGCAATTTTTAAGGTCGCATCATGCGATGCTATTTTCGGATGTATGGATTCTACCGATGGTAGACATATCGCCAGTTTAATCAGTAACTTTTACTTGATTCCGTATTTTGATATTGGAGTTCGACTTGATGCTGATGGAGTGGGTGGTATTGATTCTATAAATGGCTCGATTCATTACATCCAACCGGGAAAGGCTTCCCTTTTTTCAAGAAGGGTATACACCTCAGAACAATTAAAAGATGCAGGTGAGCTTAGGAAAAACCCCGAATTTTATAAATTGCATGAGAAGGAAGGATATATTAAGAATGCTAAAACTGATTCTCCGGCTGTGATAAGCGTCAATATGTTGTATGCTAGTCTTGCGGTGAATGATTTTCTGGCCAGAATTCATCCATATAGAATTCAAAAAAACAAAGAATGTTCTGTACAACGGTTTATATTATCAGAACCAATGTACATTAACGATTCCGCTGATTATGTTGATAAATATTTTATCAATCAAACAGGATTGGGTACTGTTTACCCTCTTCTCAAATTACCAGAATTTAGCTAGTTATGAAATGGTTTAATACTACAAATAGAACATTTGATTACAAGGTAGTTAATGAAATTCCAGAAAAATTTAATTCCCAAACGATATACCTGGAAGGAGAAAAAAAGAATTTCTGGATGGCGGCTTTTGCTTGTCCATGTGGCTGTCAGGAAATTATTTATCTCAATCTATTAAAGAACATAGACCCCAATTGGAAGATTAGAATTAATTTCTGGGGTAAAATTTCTATATATCCATCAGTTTGGCGAAAGATTGGATGTAAAAGTCATTTTATTATTAGTAAAAATAAGATTTTGTGGTGCAATAATAATACGAAGAATGATTATTGAGAAACTGACAATAGCTATAAAAATGAGTTCTTAAGTACTTGTTGATTAAGTAAACTTATGATATTGCCTCCAAAATCTACAATATCAATGGGTTTTTCAATAAACTCTTCAAACCCAGCCTCCAAACAGTTTTGTCTCATATTGTTCATTACATTGGCTGTCTGTGTAATTACCTGCATCTCCGGATTAATCCGTTTAATTTCTTTAAGCACATCAAAACCATTTAATTGTGGTAAAAGTAGCTCTGTAATTACCAGATGAATAGAAGGTTTCTGTCGAACTAACTCAACACCTTCCATTCCGCTTCGGGCATGGATTACATTAATTCCATATTCACTTAAAATTTCAGACACAAGATAAAAGCTGGCTAAGTCGTTGTCTATTAATAAAACGGTGGCGTTTGTTGGCTGTACGTCTATAACCTGACTTGATTCGATAGAATGTGTTAGTGTTTCCATGTTCAAGCATTTTATTACAGCAAATATAATAAATACTATTAATAAGTAGTATCTAATTAATGGTAATAAATGTGTGGTTTTCTTTTTTCTTTTGTAGTATGGAGAAGAAAAAAGACGACATAATACACGATGACCTGGTGAAGCTTGCCAACCGGATTAAATTGCTACGCATAAAACAAGGATATAGCAATTACGAGAGTTTTGCCTATGAAAAGAATTTACCCCGTGCGCAATATGGCCGGTACGAAAAAGGGGAGGATTTACGATATTCCAGTCTGTTGAAAGTAATTAAAGCATTGGGAATGACACCTAAGGAGTTTTTTGCTGAGGGGTTTGAATAGAATAAAACTATTAAGATAGATGACAACCCAGAGAGGACATAATAAGAAAACTGAGTTTCTAGGGGTTAATTATGTTGCTGATGTTATTAATAAGGCAGATTGTATTTTTAATAAGATTGACGGATCAAACGACTGTGGATTAGATGGATATATTGAATTTTTTGAAAATTCCAGAGCAACAGGTTTATGTGTGGGATGTCAGATAAAGGCTGGAGAATCATATCAAAACACGAATTGTACGCAAATTCAAATAAAAACGAATAGGAGTCACTTTGAATATTGGGGAAACCATATTCTCCCTATTGCTGCTATTGTTTTAATCCCTTCAGAAGAAATTGCCTATTGGGTAGATATTACAGCTTACATTAAAGATAATCCCCAAATTTTGGAACAGGGGCCGTTTGTGATCACATTTAATAAAACAAACCTATTCACAGTAGAGAATTTTAATGAGTTTAATATTCATTTTTCAAAATATAAGGAATCATATAGTAAGGATTGGAATTTTGGGAAGACGTTAAAATGCTTAGTACATACTAATATTGCGGAAGAAAGGGTTTTTGCAATAAAGTCTTTATTTTACTTTCATCGGTTTCAGAAAGAAAGTTGGTATTATCTTATTTCGCAATTTGTATTTGAAAAAGATTCAAAAATTGAAAAATTACTAATCTTCATTTTAAGTCATTTAATTAGTCATAACGATCAATTTTGGCATAAGGATAATTACATTCCTGATTCTGTAATAGAATTTGGCAGACAAGAAATTAAAAGGCTTTTCGGAATTAATGAATTATATAAGTTACTAAAGTACATAGATGAAGCAGGAATTACTAGAGGAAGTTTTGGACAAAATATAGCTCCTCTAATTGACTTAATTCCCAATAAAATAGAGAATATAAAAAAAATAATTCTTGATTCAGATACATCAGAAAATATACGAGTTTGGGCAGGCATTTTATTGATAAATGACTTTCAATTTTATGACATAGATAGAGCCATTAAATTTGCTAATAGTATGATTATAAATTTCCCCAAGTCTGAAAATATTGAGCGATTTGAATTGATAAAAGCCGCCTTGATTGAAGATGGCTTTGTTGATTTTGTTGGTTAAAATGTTTTTAAAAATCCGAAATAAATAAAGCTGAATAATTATCAGTACCATTTAGTTCACATCTTTCATTAATGAATTTAATTATTTGTTTTTCAGACATTAAAGACTGAAATAGTATTTCAATTTCCTTAGTATTTATAACACTGTGAACACCATCCGTACAGATTAAAAGTTTATCATCACTTGTCAGATTTTCGATTATTTTAATATCAGGAAGTAAGGATTCCTTATCTCCCATAATGCTTTTAGTTACAATATGCTGTACTTTCTTGAATCCATTAGGAGATACCTCTATGTTTTGTGCTCTAAGTTGATTAATAAATGAATGATCTTCAGATTGAAATAGCATCTTATTAGTACGAAAATGGATAATACGAACATCTCCCAACCAAAAGCAATACGCATTATTTTGATAAACAATTATACCAGCAATGGTAGTTCCTAACTTGCTTCCAATCTCAGTTCTTTTTTCTTCAAGGATTTTATTTGCATAATTACAGGCATCAACAATTAATTTTGTTATACTTCTATTTTCAGTTATGTTCTTAGTCAAAAAGTTAGTTATAGAATGACAAACTTCCTTTGATGCTATTTCTCCTGCATTATAACCACCCATTCCATCAGCAACCAGATAAATACAATTCTGGCCAGTCAATTTTTTTAATAATATATAGTCTTCATTGACAAGTCTATTCCCTTTTTCTGATATTGATAAAACTTTACTCACCTTATATTGCTCTAATAGTTCCTCCACCATGTTTTGTAAATCTTGGACGTGTATAAATTTTTACTGGACGTGTTGTAATTGTTTTGTCATTAGCCTTAGTTGACCATATAAAGCCTTCCCCAGGCTGTAAAGCTGACATGTCTGCTGGTGATAATGAATCAAGTTGTGTAATAGATTTCTGGATATGTTTTAGCCACTGAGGACTATTAAATTTGTGAACTAATACAATACTACTTAATTCTATTATTTCATTTGGTAAGCTTGGAGGGTCTTGACTTGCTATCATAATACTGACCCCTTTATGTCTCATTTCTCTGATGGCAGTAACAATACTTCCGGTAAGCTCTTTATTATCCATGTATTTATGAGCTTCGTCAAATACAATGAATTTATTAAAATGATTATCATGTGCTCCATTTACCGATGAAAAGATGTTCAACATTATTACAAAAAGACCCAATGCTTGGTCTTTTTCTACAAATTCATCCCGGAGATCAACCAATACTAACCTTCCGGGCTTAAGCACTGTTTTTAAGTTGAAAGAATCATCTATATATTCCTGCGCAAAAGATAACCGTTGTCTCGCAAGTGCTTTTTGGGTATTACTTAGTAAAACCGAATCCTCAATACTACGCAGTAAATTTTCAATAGATAATTGATTCCTGTTTTCCTTCATAATGGCTTTAAGCTGTTTTATATACGTTGAATCATTTCCAACGGCTCCAAGTAAAAACATCCAATCCTGGACGTTTAATTCAGAAGAATTGAAAGCAATAGGTAATATTGGAATTGAAGGATATCTGCTTTGCCTTTCTGATACCTTGTCTTTAGGAGTTAGAATGACAATATCGCTTATGCTTTCGGGATTTGCACCATATTCTTTTTTTAGTTTTTCTATTTCAGATTCTTGGTCATTTGGTAATATCATTGAGGTAAATTCCGGCTCATAATCCATACTTTCACTGTAATGGAATATAACACTTGCTAATGGTGAGGGTAGAATATTTACATTAGAAACCTGTTTCATTACCATTTCTGCAACGATACCTATTGAATAACTCTTTCCTCCACCCTGAACACCAAATAAACTTATTGTATTTGTTTCACTTAAGTCAATTGCCAAGGTTTTTCCATGTATTGTTTTCCCAAGTAGCCCATATTGAGGAGATTCTCCAGATTTTCCAATTAAAACGTCAAACCTAGGAGGAAATATTTCAGTTCCCTTTTCTTTCGTTATTTCAGCCTCAGGGTTCTTAATAATTTCCGTTTTGGTGGCAACAATTTCTTTTGGTTGGGTTATTGGTTCAGATTTAGGCTCTTCGATTATCTTTTCAATCTCAGGTTGCTCATATACTTCCAAATTTCCTATACTTTTTAAAAAGTCAGATAAATTTGCTGGTGCTCCAATTTGAGTTCTTAAATCTGATTCTAATTCTTCATTTTCAAGTCTTCGAGTATTTAAATCCGATTCTGGATCAAGAATTTCATCAATTAATTTAGAACCAAAAGTAAAATATGTCAGCTCGCTATCAATTACATCTTTTTTATGTCTAACAGGGGTTGAAAAATCATAAATCAAACCAAGTTGCTTAAATACTAATTGGAATCCAGAATCTAGCGTTTGAAGAAATTCTAAATATTTCTGATAAACTTGGTCATCCAGATATTTGTAACGGCTTGCTCTGTTTACATAAAATTCTAGTAAGGATTTTAATTCCTTATTCTTAATTTGACGGTCTAAACGGTCATGTGATAAATTTAAATATGGATCAAAATGAAGTTTCAGAGCAGAAATAGTATTCTCAATCTGCTTTTTCATTTTATCTTTAAGTTCTATTTTTTCACTTTCAGCTATTGATTTACGACATTTTACCTCAATTACTGTAAATACAATTGAACGATTCTCAATATCAAAACTTACCAATAAATTATCTGCCCTACTTTTATTATCAGTTGGCAGATTTTCAAATAAGTACTGATGTAAATCAATAGGTATAAGAAAAGCATTTTCCAAGAATTTCTTCTTTTCTAAAACCCTTTTGGTAAATGCAGCACCAATAACTTCAAAAGCTTTATTTTTTGATGTATTTAATTGCATTACCAATGAACTACTTATAGCTCTTAAATCTTCTAGCAATATTTTTATTTTTTCTTCATCTTCTTTTTCTTTATAGTTTAATCCAAATTCTTCAAAGTGAGGACTTAAAAGGCCAAGAATTTCACTGGTTGGTCTTGTCGTTAAATAAGAGGATACACCAGAAACCTCCTCTCCCGGAATATAATCAAGTAGAAAAGGAATGTGTCCATCTTTACTTGGCTGGTCAAAAATTTGAGGTCCTAGGTTTCGATCAAAGGTAATTACCCAATCCGAATTGTCGTGAAGTAAAGAAATGAGAACTTTATCCTTTTCACTTAAAATCAATTCTGTGGAAGGTACTGATTCCGTAGATTGGGTTGATAAAGCACCTGCTATAAACGATTGAAACGTTCCAAAAAACTGGACTCCTTTATCTGCAAAATCATTTACAGGGAGTGAAAGGTGATTAGGGAAAATAAATCTTTTCCATCTAATTTCCTTCTCGTTTTCTTCAACATAAACAGTAGGTGTTGTAATTAATCCGTTTAAATAGAAGTTTTTATTTTTTGCATGAACTTTCATTAATTCACTTCGTATTGGAAATGGATTAATCAAAAAACTTAAATGCGAAGCATATTTTTCAGGGTTTTCAATGTATTCATCAATACTATTTATAGAGAATCTCAGTTTTGGAAATAAACGATTAATTACTGGTTGAGAAAAAGCTTCTGCTTCTTCTGACACATTATACTCCGGATTGATAAGATTTTTTAAAGCCTCACCATTAATTATAAAACTTTGCTTCCCTTTAAATAGCCTCACTTCATAACTTATACCTTTCCCGTCGCCTAATTTCTCAAGTTCTACCAAAGAATTGGCGAAAACATAAGCATCTCCTGCATTGAATAAATTAATAATAATCTTATTTGTATAAGGGTGTTGCTTAATATAGTTACGGATATGCCGGATAACTAAATTGAGGCTAATATCCGAATCTAAAAATATTTCTTTGTTAATGTTTAAAATATTTTGAAGATAGGTTTTTACCTGTCTACTTACAGAGGTTAAGGTGTCCTGACCTCCATTTTGTTTGGGCGGTCTAACATATAATGCCCATCCATAAGTAATTTCTCCTGCATACTGATAACCTTTACTAGAGTCGATACTGTAAAGTATTAAAGGATTATTTTCAGGGCTAAGAATACCATCGAATAAAGGTTCTAGGTTTTTTGTCCATTCTTCAAGATGTCCAGCAAATTCGATGGTTGCTGATTCCCATGTTGAAAACTGGTCGTATAGTTGAATAAACCATATTAACCTTAATGGATGTAAAGGATTAAGTAAAATTGCATCGAGAATTTGCTGGTCTGGTAAGGTCGTTTTTATATGAATGGAATCAACGTTTTGAATTTCTGTATATAGATTTTGTAGCTCAATTTTTTCTTCAACAGATATATCCTCTACTGTATTAATACGTCTTTTTAGCTCCTCTAGCCATATAAAATATTCTGTTATATAATTTCTAGCAATATCAATAAAATTGAAAATATCACAAACTTCAAATATTCCTTTGCTATCCTGTGTTGAGTTTTTAATAGTTTCAAAAAACAGGATACGGTAATTTTTTAACTTCTCGGGGACTAACTTATTTAACAAGTGTAATTCCTTAAAAACAATTGCTTTTGCTTCAATAGCCGTTGGATTATTATTTAGGGTAACATCCAATCTTCCAAATTTTGCTTTGTTATCAATTATCAATTCCTCCATAACTCTCAACTTGCGAGGAATATTAATTTGATAATTATGTTTATTATGATATTTTATAAAGAAAGTTGATGTAAGTCGTTTATTCTCATCTATCCAAATATTTGAATTTTCTATAGGAGATGGTATTTCAGCCATAGATTGACCATTTTTAAGATTGTCAATTCTATAAGCAAAATAGGCTTGAAGCACATTGTTTAGTTTATCTCTTCGGTTTGTACCAGAAGGAATGGCATTCTCTTCAATTAAAAAATCAAAATCTTCAGAATCGTGCGTTTTTTTATAATTGTACAATGATTCAAGTTCGCGGATTCTTAGTTCCTTTTCATCATTGTTAGCCAATGATTCGATTTTCGTTTTTCTTCTTCAAATACCTTCTGAATCTTGGATTCTTTGTATTTGTCTGAGGTGTTAAGGATATTCCCTTTTTCATCTTCTGCAAATATCCTAAAGAAATATGACCCTTCTTCCATAATGTTGGGATCAAGTTCAATAGTTGCTTCTCTATATGGTCTGGGAGAAAGAGTGCATTTTAGTTTTCGTATTTCTGTTACTTCAATACCCGCAGTCCCATCAACTTCCATTAAAAAAATCCGAAAATTTTTCAATTGCGAAAGCTCATTTGGCTTTGGAGTGGTGCTTATCCGAATTTTTATTTTAACGTTTTTCCCCTTTTCTGCTCTTAAAATTTTTCGCCCACTTAAATCTTGAAATGCGGTAGAACTTATTTCATCTACAAATAATTCCATTTTTGTAAAATTCAAATCAGGAATTCTCCAATGAGCAAAATTTAAATCAGGGAAATCTTCATAAATTACTTTACATATAAATTCTCTAGTTTTAGGAGACTTCTCATTTTTTAGGAATTTCACTAATTCATTTTGCAGTGAATCTGGTTCAATTGGCAATTCTGAAATTCTTTCAAATACTGGTTTTCCAAAGTTCGAGAGTAATCCAATACTTTGCCTGTTATAGTTCAGCCGCATCCTAATTTTATCATGTGCAGACAATAACTTACTATCTGGAAGACAGTTTAAATGATAAATTAAATTGCCAATATTTTCTGTTGTAAAACCAGAAGATATAAGAGAAAGTAAATAGTTTATCCGCTCGGAGAGTGTGGGATTTAAAAAATTAAAGATTTCATTTTTTATAAGTTGACTATACTCTGTAGGTATTTTAGATTCTAATTTACCAGCTAGGGCTTTATCTAGTGTATCTATACGTAGTTCTTTAAAGGTTGCATTGCCATACGAATCTTCAGCAGCAGTTCTACTATTTGCAGGAATTAAGATTAATAGAGGTGTACTGTCTTGATTGCGATATTCAATTAATTTGGTGGCAGAGATATATCTTGAGTCGTCCTTGTGATTATCAGATAAAACGAAGGTATTCATGGTTTTATAATCAACCGACAATTTGCTCCAAAGCTCCAATAATTCATCTTCGCCTAATCCTGTAATTTTCATACAATGCCCTGGCTTCGCATTCAAAAAATCATACGAATGTTTCTCTATAATTAGGTCAATTATTTCCTTATAGTAGTTTTTTATCAAACTCATGATTAACTTTTATAGGGTTTCAGCTATTTCATATCTTGGTCTAACTCTTTGAAGAATATATGCATCACTCAAATCGTTATAAAATCCTATTTGACGCAGTTTAGTTTTAAAAGCATCAAGATTTTCTTTAAATGCAAGATGAGTTTCGATATTGGCATTTTTAAATCGGGACTCATCTAGTCCGTTAATAATTAAACCATATTTATTCCTTAAGGAAGTTGTTAATTCATCAATGGACATTGAACGTGTAACAAATCGGCCATCTTTTGTATCGAGTACCAGAATTTGAACCAATGTTTCTAACAACCTGGTTCCAATAATAAACCTTCTGGGATGCTTTTTACTTCTTCCTTGTGTAAGAATACCCCTTTCTGTGTTTTTCTGAGAAAGATTGTCTATTAATTGCGTGTGGAATCTATATTGATACCCTCCTCTAACTTTTATCAAGAATTCAATATACTTTTCAAAATAACTATCGTCGTATTCGTCTATATCACTTATCAGGTCTTTATCGTCGTCATCAAGATTATTTACTATGTCATGCCACCTGGTCTTAAAATATACTTCAAAATCGGTAGGTTTATTTTTCAGAATATATAAAGCCTTTTCAAGGTTCTCGGAATTATTTTTATCAAGTCCTAAATAACGCAACGCCGCATTAATTTGAAATGTGGCCTTTACATAATCGTAAATTTTGTTGTATAAAGTCTCTGAATCTCCAATTGAAATAGAAGAAACTTTGCTTTCGTAACTATCTGTTGCATCTACAACAATATTCCAATCATCATTAAAATCTGCTTCCCCATTATTAACCATCACTGGTAAAAAATGAATTAGTTTTTGAAGATATAGGCTTAAATGGAAAGAAATCAATGTTTTCAAATAATCAATCAAAACATTACGAGGTATTAATCGCTCTGTATGATAAACTAATAGCTTTTCAACATCTTCACAAAACAAAATCGACTGTTTATCAAGTATCGGCTTTATTCGGTTAATATTGGTCTGGCTTTCAAGAAAACCTGGCTTTATATTTTTTACCAAGTGGAGAATCCCAAGGCTGTCAATGTCTAATTGATTGTTGTTTAATATTTTGCCTGAATTTTTATCCCAGCCTTCGGAAAGGAATTTTTTTAGGTCTTCTTTAACCTTGGAATTAATTCCTAGCATAAAATAAACCTGGTCAGCAGTAAAATAATCTCTAGCATGATGAGGATTCCTTACCTTATAACTTTCGAGGTGTATTGGACGCAAAGCTGATAGCTTCTCTTCATCATGTTTGCCTCTATTTACAAGGTTTATCAAATTTGTACGAATCCACCATTCTACTGCATCTGGATTATCTTTAAAACCAGATACTTCTCCCATTTCTTCCAATATAAAAAAATTCCGTTTTATCCGGTCTATATCAAAAGCTGATTTAGCTTCATCTGTTGGTCTCATTTTTGGGCGAATCCCATTATGGTTGAGCAACATAAACAGATTAACAAGCGTATTGTCAATATTTACAGCTTTTGCATCAGCCGCAAAAATTAATTCATTACGCATGGTAGTTTCTTCCTTATTTAATTTAATAGGCATAGTTATGTAGTCTCAAATTTTTCAATAGTTAGCTTTTCGTTTGCTTGTTTGAATATCTTAAAAAACTCAATGTTATCCTTTGATACAAGAACTTCATTGTAAGTAAGATTTTCCAACAAATTTTTAAAGATGTTTAATTCTATATAGCGACCTCTTAAATCGTTAAGTGATGGGCTAAATTTTCGTTGTATAAAGTAGAGCATCTCATAAAGATCGAGAGAGATTTCCAGTTTAATTTTATTGTCGTTCTTATGTCTAAATAACAGGTTATCTGGCTCATATTCCAGATACTTAATCAAATGCTCAGTTTTATTAATTTTAAATTCAAAATCGGATAAAGGAAACAACCTAAATGATTTGGAAATAGGGTCTGACACTTGCGATGGAGACAATACTAAATATTTCTGGGTAACACTTTCATTATCGCATCCTTCATTATAGGAAATAGCTTTAGAAATACTGTAAATAGTATCTTCCTCATTCTTACTTTTTTCCAACGGAATTATTTCAAGTTTCTGACAAAACTCTTTTACTGAATGATATGGAATTCTTAAAAAGAAATATGATTTTCCTTCGAAATACTGATGTCTAATGAAGTTCTTATGCAACCTTTTTATCAGGCTAAGTAATTCCGGAGTTTGCTCATGAGATGGAATAAATAATTTTTGCTGGTTAAACCATTCCAGTAAATTTAAATCCCTTCCTTCAAAGTTGTGAAATTTAATGTTTTCATGAGGTGTAAAGAATAAATCCCTGTCATCGGATGGTACGGCTGTTTCAGCCACATCAGTTTCTCTTAAAAGTTCAATTAAACGGTCATTTATTGCACTATCTCTGGCAGGAGCCGTAATATTGAAATAATAGTTTAACCAATATCTTTCTGGCTCATATTGCGCTTTTTGAATAAGTTCAGTTATCTCATCACAGGATTTATCCCTCGTAATCATAAATGCAATAAAGGATCGCAAATCCCGAATTGTAATATGCAATTCCCTACGAAGAATAACTGTGCGTAATAACCATTCTAATCTATGAATAACCTCGGCTCCAGCTGCACTGTCATTAAAAGTTTGAACGTTGTAGTTAATGTAGCATTCCTTTGAGGACGAACAGTTTTGGCATTTAGTCCAATACTTTTTATTGGTAAAGGCTTTTATTTGCTTCCTAAAAATACTTTCATCGCCGTTTTGAGAAGCTACCACAGACCTTAAATTCAGATTTATTACCATTAACCCATCAGGTAATTCAGCATGACCTTCTGTATAAAAATACTTTTCAATGGCTTCCTTTAAATATTTGTGCTTCTCGGTTGATTGAAGAAATTCAACAAGCCGCCCTTCGTTTATCGCAATAATTCTACCTGACTTAGCTTGATTAAAATTTTTTAGACCTTCAAATGGACTAAAGAATTCATTTAATACTTCGTTGTTAATCTTGCTGGCTTCATCCTGAGAGCCGTCATAATTACTTTGAAAAGGTATATCGTTAATAATAAAGTTAGCTCCATTCTGATGTTCCAGATGTATTAATCCAGAGGCTCTTTGTTCAATTTTTCGAATAAATGCAGTTTTTCCATCACCAGCATTTCCTGTAATAATTAATAATCTATAATTGCCATCGAGTACAGCTGGTAAAAGTTGCTTGTCGAGTTTTGTCTCTATATACGTCTCATTATCAAAACTGTGTCCGTTTAGTCTAGCTCTGGTTCCGGCATTTCCAAATTTTGATTGACTATAAAGTGTATTGAGATAGTCTATAAATTCAGTATCAATAGTTGTTACTCCTTTTTCTTCCTGCTTTGGTTCTTCGGTAAATAACAGATTATCTATGCCAATAGATTGTAAAGCATCTAACATTTGTTGTGCATCCTGAAATCTATCTGTTTTTTTGGGTTGAACAGCCTTGAAAAGAAAATTAGCAAATTTCTCAGATACTGTAGGGTTTATGTCTCTGGGATTTAAAGGCTGTGTCCCAATTAGAGGTATTTTGTTTTTCCAAGGGTAACGCTTACATGTTAATTCGTAGAGAGTAATTCCCAATGCAAAGGTGTCGGCAGATTTATCCCAGTTAACTTTTGTTCCATCCATAATTAGGTCAGGGGCTAAGTATGGGTTAGTACCAACGTATTCCTTATTGGTTTGTAATGCTGTTGCAACATTGAAATCAATTAATACAAACCTTTGTTCTTTATCCCAGACTATATTTTGCGGTTTTATATCACGGTGGTAAATAGGACTGTCGAAATTTTGCATTGCGACCAATGCGCTTAAAATATCCTTACCTGCCTGATAAATTTTGCTGGATGGTAGTTTTAATTCTCCCTGAACGTACTCTTTCAGATTTTCTCCTTCGAGGTATTCCATTAAAGTGAAAAACTGCCCATTGTATGTTTTGTCAATGTGAACGAACTTTACAATGTTGGGGTGATTCAGTGATTTTAAAGCTTCATATTCTGAAATCACATAGGGAAGGCTGACACTTTCATGAAAGAGTTTCATGGCCGAAACTTGGCTTGTAAGGTCATGTTTTACCTGAAATACTCTTGAATAACCGCCTTTGCCCAATTCTTTGTATATAGTATAAACGCCAATTTTAGCTCCAACCTTATATTCGAGACTATCTGTTATTTCAGGCTCTTTTGTAGGTTTTGGAGTAGTTGCCGGTTCTTTTATTTTTTCACGAATAAAAGATTCAAGTTCATCAAGGTTATCAAAACGCTCAAATTCGTCACATAATATTGTTTTATTACATAATTCATCAAGCCACAGGGGGAGATTGGGGTTAATTGCTGTTGGCAAACTATGATTTGGTAGTTTTCCTCCAAGTTGATTTAATTCAAATGGGTTTTTAACAGGTACTTTCTGTGTAAATATTTCATAAATAAGCACTCCAAGGGAATAAATGTCTGAAGCCCGTGAAGCTTCTTTATTTAATAATTCCAAAGCATGATATGGTGTTGCATTGGTCTCGTTAATTGTAGAAGCTACCGTATAACCAAGCTCATTGTGGTCGGTAAACCAGGCTTTACCGAAATTACTCAAATAGGCGTGTCCTCCAATAATGAAAATGTTTTCCGGATTAATATCCCGGTGGTACACACTTTCTTCATGTGCGGCCTTAAGAGCTGTTATTAAATCGAAAACGATAGTAAGTCGCTGTTCGTTAGTGTAGGTTTTAAGCTTTAGTTCGGCACGGAGCGAATTCTCATCGTAATAATCGGTAATCTCATAAAAAAGATTATTCTCCGCATCATTTCTAAATTCAACATTTAAGATGAACGACTTTCCCTTAATTTTATTCAGTGCATAAAATTGGTTTTGAATACGCAATGTATTATTTGGGTCGTCGCTTACCTGCAAAGCATATTCTTTAACCCTTTTACGGATTGAAGAAGTTACACCTTTAATTTTAACCAGATATTCGGTATAATTTTGTTCACGGTCGAGAATATCAATAATCTCATACATATCCAGAAGCATCTTTTTTTCTTCTGGTTTTTTAATGCTTTGGTTCCCTGATAAATATTTTAGTAAATCATCCTGAATAGAAAAAATAGCATTCTCTTTCTGACCAGTCTTTTCTGAGTTTGTTATAAATTCAATAAGCTCGTTATTAAGCAAAAATGTGAGTTTACCAGCCTCCTGCCACAAATTGCCCTTTGCTTGAGTTGGATGCGACAAAGTTACCATGTTTTGAACCCAAACATTTCGCCATGCCAGATTTTCATCGGTAAGCTTTGAATGCAGAATGGCTGTTTTTTGTCGTCCTAATTTAAGTGGGTTTTGTCGTTGTCTGTCGTTTAAGTACCAGTAGTTATTATCACCTTCCAAACGACCTTTCCAATCTTTGTTTTCGATACAAAAAATGGCATGAGGAGCAATAACCAGCAAATCGTACTCCCAGTATTGGGTTAGTTTATTGCGTGGATTGGTAGATGCCACCTCAATATTGGGTAAAAGGTAGTAGTTGCCAGGCAGATTAGCTTTTAGAAACAACACCAATCGCTCTTCTCCCTGGTTTACATAGTTATTGTAATATGCCGGTATTAATTCTGCCATGATTCTATTTCGGTTTCGATTAATTGGATTGCTTTGTTCTCTAATTGAATAGCTAAATCATAATTATCCCTATATTTTTGAACATTATCAATTACTTCAGATTGTTCAGTCTTTGATAAAAGCGGTATAGGTATACTGGCCAAAAGTTGTTCGTCAATATGTTGGATTACAGAACCAAATGCGCCGGATTGGATAAGTTTAGTTCCTATACTTGATATTAAAAAAGCAAATACATAATTGGGATGAATTAAATCTTTGTTACAAACTATTCTTATAGCATCTTCTGTAACAAAATAATTCTTAAGCATATCTCCTACAATTACACAATTTCCTATAGTGCCAGATCGGGAAATTAAAATCCAATCTTTATGCACTTCAAACCCCTTTGTTTTATTGCTAACGAATTTCTTGGGATTAGATGGATTACTTAACATCATTTCTGAAGTGTTTAAGAATCCTACTCCTTTTGAAACGTAGTTTCTTTTACTTCTTGGTCCCATAAAGATTGAAGATGTGACCTCGCCAAGATATGTAAAGTCTTTTGCAATAATAAACTCTTTGATACTTTGAAATATTAAACCAAATTGAGCATCAAGTCTGTTTTGATAATTAGAAATCCTCTTAATATTAGTATTATTTGTTAATTGATTTATTTGACTATATTTTTCAAATTTTTCTTGTGCATTTAAAATTGACACATTTGCATCTTCTCTTAAGCGCGAAACTTTATTAATAAGGTTATGAATTTCCTTTTGCTTTGTTTCATTAAAAATTGGAACTGGAAGATCTAAAATATGATGAGGTTCTATGTGTTTTATAACTCCTCCATAACTAGGTTGAATTAGCAAAGAATACCCATATTTTGAAGCCAAATAAGCATACAGGAATCCAGGTATAGCTTTGCTATTATTATTTGGCACTATTCTTATCAAGTCATGTGTGCCAATTCTACCTTTAAAATTTTCATTTGTGTAGACGACATTTCCTAATGTACCAGAACAGGAAAGTAAAATCCAATCTTTCTTTAATAATAATCGATCTTGTTTTAGAGTTAATTTTTTGGATAAATATTTACCAGTATTAATATTTGCATTTACCATGTCAGATGCAGTTATATATGCAATTCCTTTTTCTGAGTTACCTACAAATGTCCTACGAAAAATATTACCTAAAAAAATTTCGTTTGTTACTTTACTTAATGGCAATAAGCTGACTTTTGCTTGTTTCAATAGTTTACGAGTTTTCACAGCTTCACTTAAATGAAACTCAGCGTCCAATCTTTTTCCAATTGAGGAAAGCCAACTTGATTTAACTATTGCAGTTTTCATTTTACACTTTCCTTTAAGAAGTTTTTATATGCTTCAACAATCAAAGGCAAATCATCTTCCACTTTTTTTACTTTTTCCTTGCGAACTTTTATTGTTAGACTTCCTTGTTTGTCAACTATTATGTATTTTCTTTCATGGTCAAAAAGGATTTCTGCACCATCATCATCTCTCATGTAAATAGGGATTCCCCTGCGGTCTTTTCCTAACTTTTCAGCAATGGCCATAAATACATCGTAATCCTCTTCCTCCACCCTTGCCAGTTTGCGTTCGCTCTCAGTTTTCTTTTGTAAAAACAATAACGATGCTTGCACACCCACTTGTGGTAGGAATGCTTCTACTGCAAGGTCAATGGAGGCCAGAATGCGGAATCTATCCAGAATCCATTCTCGCACTCTTAATGTATTGGGATTTCCTAAAATACCATCGGGTAAAACAATAGCCATACGGCCACCAGGTTTAAGGAAATTGTAGCAGGTTTCGATAAATAGAATTTCTGGTGGTTCGCTGGAACTTCCTTTTCCAAGGTCGTACATGTCGAGTATCTCTCTGTCGTTAATTGGTATTTTAGCTCCAAATGGCGGGTTGGTAAATATTAGGTCGAACTTACCTCGTGCATCATCATATTCAAATGGGAATTTTTTATCATTCGATTTTGAGATACTTCTTTTTACCGCTTCTCCAATATTATCCAGTTCGTAACGATTGTCGCCTTTTGGGTATGCAAGCGAATTAATATGGAAAATATTAGCATGTCCATCGCCAGCCATAACCATGTTCATTCGAGCTGCTTTCTTAAGGTCTGGGTCAAAATCAAAACCAAACAAATACTGCTCGGCATACTCTTTAACCAAATGGTTTACTTCTGCGGTATTGTATTTTCCTTCAATAAATGGGCTTTCAAGTTCAGGATATAACCGCTTGGCTATTTTTTTACGAACATGGTCGAGTACCATTACAAGGAATCCTCCGGAGCCACATGCAGGGTCGAGTACCCGCATGTTTTCATCCGGGTCGAGCATTTCAACCATGCACTTTACAATATTTCTGGGTGTAAAAAACTGTCCGGCTTCTTGCTTTAAGGTATTAGATACAATGGTTTCATAAGCCATCCCCTTTACATCTACCGAAGCATCCAGGAATGAATATTTTGCCAGTTCACCGGCAACAAAAGCCAAGCCTTTGTCTGTTAAGCCTATTCGTTCGCTACCATCAAAAACTTCACGGAATACTTTATCGTCTTTTAACTCTTCAAACAAGCCTTTTATACGGGATGCAATGGCAGCTAATCCTTCGGTTGTATTCTTTTCTTTTACCCCAACCCAAAACCTTCTCCGGTACGATGTTTCCCTTTTTTCATTGAAACGCTCTTTCTCGTCGTATAACTTACAGAATATGAGGTTGAGCAATTCCCAGAATGCTGTTTTTTTCATTCCTTCATTGCCATAAATATAGTCGTGGCAACGTCGAAAAGTTTTCACCAACGAATCGTTTACCGGAATTTTTCCAGCTGAACGGTCGGGGCGTTCCAGGTCGCTCATGGTTTCGCCTTCACCTGGAAAATCAGCAATATCTACAAAATCTTCATTGCCAAATTTATCTTCTTCTTTTTGAAAATATAGGTAGGATAAGCCATTGCTCCACAATCCGAATTCACAATTTTCAATAGCTCCCATTATGTATTTAAGGGTAGCCTCAGCGCCTTTCTTTTTATCGTTTTCTTTGGTTTTATCGTCCTGTATAAAACAAATACGGATTATGTTTTCCTGTTCGTGTTTGGCATCTTTTGCAAATACAACCAGGTCTACCTTTTGCTTTTTCTTCTTTCCAGTTTCCGGATCGTCGTATGAAACGGAAAAATCTCGTTCCATATCGTCTAGGTCAAATTTATATTCTTCATTCAACATGCGAATGATGGACTGTAAGTTCTTTTCTTTTGAAGAATCTTTTTTTACCTCTCCAGTAAGAATGCAAACGAGCTGGTTGTCGTCCAGAATTTGTTCGTCCTGTTCGGTTATATCTAAGTCAATTTCTTCTGCCATATTTATTTACTTAATTCTGCTATAATATTTTCAAGGCTCTTTAATAACTGTTCGTATTTCAAGCTTTTGTTTGTTTCAATTATTTGGTTTATAAGTTTACTTTCTTCTTTTTTGTCTAATTCAGCTTTTATAAAGGCGGCAATTTTCTGTTTCGACAAAGGCGAATCCTTTAAAATACGCTTAATGTCCTTTCCTATCAAGCTACCACCTGCTGTAATTATATCAAAATCTTCATCTTCGTAAATATCAAAATCCTCCTCATCCAAACTGTCTTCTTTTATTGACAGGTAATTGGATAAAATAAAGCCCAAATCTTCAGCATCTTTATTGCTACTTATATTGCGATCTTGCCATGCTACTATCTTTAGTAGAAATATTCCAGCTAATGGAGCTACATCCAATGTTAGCTTTTCGTCAACAACTACTGAGTGTGTTGCCTTATCTACTTCGGACAATCCTAATACCGACATAGCAGTTTGTTCATCGGGTGGCCAAAAGATTTTATCGTCCAAGCTCATTATATCACCAAAAGGGACAATATCTAATTCGTAAATGCCATTGTAGATAAAGCGTTGTTTCTGTTTGGAATCTTTGGAGAAACCTTCAATTTTAACAAGCCCTTTCTCTATCTCTTCATATTTTGACCAATCGGTAATGGCTATTGCAATGTCCAGGTCACGAGTTGCTCGTCCTTTCTTTTCACCATGAGCATCCAGAATAATATCCCTGGCTGTAGCTCCTATTACAAAGAACTTGGTACTAATGGAATTGAAAAAATCCATTAGCTTTTCCAGCAAAGGTTTTAATAGAGGATCACTGAAATTTTTACTGGAGATAGTTAAGCTCATTTTCTAAAATTGTTTTAGCTATTTCACTATTTCTGCCAATTCCACTGCTTATTAAATCGGCGTACACAAGTAATGCCGGAACAACAGGACGCTCTCTGTATTTATCTACTTCCTGCCAAAATATTTGCATAATTTCGACATCACCTTTGTCATCTGGTTTCAAGCCTAATGGACGAATTAAATTTTGCCAAGTGGTATTAGTATAAATTATAAATTCCAATGGATTTATTTTACCAGTTAAAAGAGCAGCAGCTGGCTCACCTCCCCAAAGAAAAATTCCTTCAACTTCATGAATAGGAAGAGTATCCCAATTGTTGCTGTTTTCAATAGTAAATCGCATTCTCTTTTTTAGCAATTTGGGACGTAGTACATCGTTATATCCAACTATCCAGCGATTGAGAAGTTCCGTTTTATTTTTAAGAACTCGTTTGGTTTCAGTTTTAAGAATAAAATTCTGTTCTTCCAGTTCCTTCATTACTATACTAACCGAGCCGATTGCAATATCAGTTTTTTCGGCTAACTCCCTGTAAGACAACTGAAGGTTATCGGGGTTAGTAAGTAAACTAAAAATAAGTTTTAGACCAGTTTCCTGAAATGCCCTTGTCTGATTAGTTTTTTCAATTTTCCTGGCTTTTTGTCCGGTAATGAAAAGAATTAGATCATCCTTTTTGATAAAGGTATTCCCTGCAATATCAAGATAATTAATGCTTTTCTCTTTTAATTCCTGGGCAATATCACTGGCTATAAATTTCGATACAATTAGCACAGGTCGAGTAGATTTATTTTCTATTTCATTTAGCTGGGCGAGAACTAATCCTTTGTTAGCTTTTCGCAATTCGGCTTTTGCAACAACTGTAAATTGCAATTCTTTTATCGTAAGAATTGCATCGTATTCAGCCCGATTACTTTCTATTGTAACTGGAAAGTTTGTAAGGTTCTCAAGTTGAACAGCAGCGTCGTATATAAAGTCATTATTACGATACATGAAATTTTATATTTGTTCATTATTTTGGCATGTTCATTGTCAATGAACATTCAAATGTAGTGAACAAATTTAAAAAAACATACATGTAAGGAGTTTTTTATTTGTTTTTCTTAAATTACAGCGAATTATAAGGGATTGAGTTGTCATTTTACTTTTACAACCATTAATTAGTGATTTGAAAACTCTGGCCATTTTATATATTTTTGAGTAATAGCTACAAAATATCCAATATCAAATGGCTTCGCTACAAACTCATTAAACCCTGCCTCCAAACATTTTTTCTCCATGTTATACAAAACACTTGCCGTTTGAGCAATGATTGGTACCTCAGGTTTTATCTTACGAATCTCAGTTAAAACTGTAAAACCGCTTACTTTGGGTAACCTTGTTTCAGTTATTACTAAATCAAAAGATGGATACTTTCTGAACAACAGGATTGCGGAGGTTCCACATTTACAATGAGTAATTTTAACAATGCTATTTCTCAAGATTTCTGAAATAAGGATATAACTTGCCATGTCGCTGTCGATATATAGTATTTGCTTTTCCATAATGGATGTTTTTAAGTGATTTGAAATCAAAACCGTTCTTCTTAATTGGATTTCAATCCATTTTCAACTCAAAACCAACTGTTTTTTAATCGAAAACGAACTGTTTTTCAATCCAAAAACATTAAACTCGTTTATCCCTGGCTTCCTTTTCAAAGGATACCAGGTTGAACATTTCACGCATCCGGCTTCTAACCCTGATCCCATATAGCGATTCTATTTCGGAACTGTTAAGATTAGTGGTTATGTGCGTTATCATTTGCCTGGTTACAAAATGGTCGTACCTGGAAAGAAGTATTTCCGTCATTACATTGCATTCATTGCCATAGTATTTCAGATTGTTTTCAGTTCCCAGGTCGTCAAAGCAGTACATCTTGGGCTTATCCTGGTTAAAAGCCTGTTTGCTGTATTTCTGGATTACCGAATACCCTTCCTGGATAAACTCAAAACTTACATCACGGCATGATTTCACAATATATCGGTTATCGCCAGGTTGAAAAAACCTTAACACAGTCATCAAACTGGTTTTTCCACAGCCAACCGGACCCGTTAACAAAACTCCTTTCTTAAGTGAAATGCCGTTTTGAGTACACGTTTCTTCATCTTTCAGGATATAGGCCAGTAGTTTGGCAATAAGAGGATAGTCTTCCTGGAAAATCCTAAAGTGTTCCCCATACAGTTCTTTGCCTTTCCGTTCGATAATCCGCAAACAGGTTTCAAAGTCATAAGGGCTCGCCATAATCTTTGCTGTTGTTAAGTTTAACAGGATTTGACCTTGATTCGGTTTCGTACCTGGTAGCATTGAGCATCCAGTTGTGAGCTGCTGCCTGCCAGTTTTGCATGGGTGTTTTTCCTCCAACTTTCCATCCATTGGCTTCAAAGTGATAAAAGAACTTCCGGGCTTCTACTTCTGGATATTTCTCATCTTTGAAAAACTCAATGGCATCTTCAATTCCTGGCGGAACAAATACCTTTTCTTTTTTTGGCGCAACTTTTTTTCTTTTGGCTTTTTTGTCGCTATCCGATTTTAAACTTTCTTCATTTTTTCCCAAATCAGAAATTTCAACTTCTGGATTTTGTGCTTGCGAATTCCCCTTTATAAATGTTTTATTGTTTGTATGTTTTATATTGTTTATATAAGGGTGCATTTTTGCACAAGTAGTTATGTCAAAATTGCACCGCAGTTGTGCTGAATTTGCACCATCAGTTGTGTCGTTTTTGCACTGCTGTTGTGCTGAATCTGCACAACTGGAATCTGTATTTTCAGTTTCAGTTATGTCAAAACTGCACAAGTTCACAAAACTTCCAACAGAAGGTGAATGCGACGGCAAATACTCAATATAGCCCCAATTGTTTAGGTCATTAAGGCATCCGTAAAAGGTATGGTTCGAGCCTATTTTGCTGTACAGCATTAAAATCTTTCGGTTTATCGAAATAGGGTTCTTAAACCGGTTTATATTCCAGACCTGGAATAAAGCATGATACAGACTTATGTGTGCAGGACTTAACCTATCATCAGATTTTGCTTTCATATAAAATGCTGTAAGATGACGGATGTAGTTCATGCCGCACTCGTTTTATAAGGTGCAACATTCAAAAGAGCTTATTCTGTTTCTTATTTGCTTGAAGAATTTTCTGAATATCTTCATAATCATAATACAAAGCTCCTCCCATCTTGGTATAGGGGAGTGTGCCATTAACCCGGAGGTTTTGGAGAGTGCCCGGAGAAATGTTCAGGAGTTTACGAACTTCCGGCGATTTTAACCATTTTTTGGAAGGCTGACCGCCATGTTCTTTTAACAATCGTTTAAAGTCTTCAAGAAGCTCAATTTTGAGTTCCCGAAGGTCGTCTGTTGTTACAATTTGTGCTGGCATATTGATGAATTTTAAAATGATTCATCGCAAAGCAAATTAAATTGCCAACGCCAAACCAGTCACAGGGGTCACATGACCCCCTATCAACCATCTTGCAATCAGTCGAATAATTTTTAAAAATATTTATTTTGGAGTGAATGTATCAGTGAAGATGAAATTTGCTTTGGTTATATTTTGTCCTTTTTAAACTTTACAGTACATAACTTATGAAGAATTAATTCTTATTGACTTAACCTTAAAAAACATCTACCTTTGTTATTTGCATTTTTAATTAATGAACGAAGAATTTCATTCAATCTTAGATAAACCGCTTGACCAGTTTGCGTTGAGTGCCGAATTTCTTGAGATGGTTCGCATTAATAATTTCAAGAATTTGGGAGAGATTACCAAAATACCGGTACAGGAATTATTAAAACTGCCTTATTTTGGATACCGTGTCTTGGTAGAACTAATGACAATCCTGAAATATTATAAGATGGAATCAGTGTTGATAGAGGATTAATTAAAAATCACTATTGAGTTTATTAAGCATCCTGATTACTATTTCTTTAACTTTTTCTTTGGTGCGTTGTTCGTGTTTGTAATATTTCTGCCGGATGCTTTCTTCAGCAATCTGTTCTACGTTCTTGGTTTTGCTGTGTTTGGCAATAAATCTCAAAGATTGGGCTAGTTGGTGCTTATCATAAATATCGCACTCAAACAACAAATGGATAAAGCATCCATAAACTGGCACAGAAAGATTTGTGGGGAGTTTGAAATCACAGTCTTTATCATCTTGTATGCTTTCGCCATTTTCATGTTTCATGCTTCTTTCGAGATAACAGATTTCTTCGAGCAACCAGCTTAATATTTTTTCCTTTATAGATTCGTGTTTCGGCTCAAAGGCTATATCTGGTCTCATTTGAATTTGATTGACCTGTTTCAGATACCAGGAAAGTTTCTCGACCTTTTCGCTATGGGTTTCCAGGGGTAGAATAATCTGTTCAATTTCACTAATCACATACCAGAGAAACTGGTTGGAATTGAAGTTTATTTCTACGAGTGCAATTTTTATATCTTTCGGTTCCCAGGTTTCCGATTCAAGTATAGGTTCAAGCGTTTTAACCATCATGTCAAAATACATTAGTTTCCTAAAAGTGACGGGTTTGGCTAACGGATGATGTGTAAATTCTTTGATAGGTGTCAGAGCTACTTCAAATACGCTAGGAGTTGGGATAGGTAATAGTGTTTTTAATTTTGTTAACTGCTCTTTAAAGTGAGCAGAAGCTGTTCTTTTGAAGGATACGGTCGATTCGGCATCGTAGTTAAAATAGTCCTTAAACGTATCAGCCAGAAACCGCATCAGGGCTACAACGTGACTTATCATTTGGTCAATGACTAATTGATAGTCGTTTGATTTTTTAACGATGTCATCATCAAGATATTTATACAACATCTCGATCAAATGACTTAACTGTGCCTGGTGGTTATGGATATAGGTAGCTGTATGCCTTTCCTCAGAAAACGAATAAGCTGTGCTAACCATTTTTTTCTTAATAACATCCTTTTGGGTTTTGGCAATATCTATACACCCCAATAACGAACCCAATTGGTCAGGAATTGGGTTGCGTTCCGGGTTCATCTTTTCAAGCACAAGTTCATCAAGTACTTTCAGTTCATACTGTATTGAAAGGTTTCTCCCATCAGGCATTGACTAATTTCATGTATTGTAATACTGCTAAAACAACTGTACCCTATAACTATTATACGTATTTGGATTGGTTGAGTTAACTATAACATCCTAAATATAATTAAAACGTCAATGCTTTGAATATGTTGCGATTAGCGATAAATTTAATTTATCGCCACGTCTCCTTTAGGCAGAACATTTGAAGCTGGTTTATTCATCATTTTGTTCCGAAGCTCGTACATATCCTTACTTACCTTTTCCTCGATTACTTTAGCATAAACCTGGGTAGTTTTGATACTGGTATGCCCAAGCATCTTGGAAACAGTCTCAATCGGCACTCCATTGGTAAGGGTTACCGTTGTTGCAAAAGTATGACGGGCAATATGAAAGCTTAAAGGCTTTTCGATACCGCAGAAATCGGCAATTTCTTTGAGGTAGTTGTTAAGAATTTGATTTGCGTAAACGGGCAAGAGTCTGCCGGTTTCCAATACCCTCGGATTATTCTTATACTTTTCAATAATAGCCATAGCCTGTGGTAGGAGTGGAACTCGTACCGGAATATCTGTTTTATGGCGGCAGGTATTTATCCAGTATTCTCCATCAATGCCAAGAGACATGTTTTGAGGTGTCAATTCATAAACATCAATGTAGGCCAAGCCAGTATAGCAACTAAAAACGAACATATCCTTTGCATGTTGTAATCGAAGACTTTTAAATTCCTTTTGTTCAATGGCAGCCAATTCTTCAGCATTCAAAAACTGCCGGTTTGTCTTTAAAAATGATGGCTGAAATTTCTGAAATGGGTCTCTGTCGAGCCATTCGTTTTTAATAGCAAGGTTAACTACTTTCCTGAGTCTTTCGATATGCTTCATTACTGTATTCTGCCCACAAGGTTTCTTTGGTTGCAAAGGCTTGTATTCTTTCATAAACTTTTCATAGCCTACAACGAATTTATAGCTAAGTTGGGATAGGTAAATGTCCGAAGTGTGAAGGGCTTCCTTGAGGTAAAGTTGGAAATAGGTCTTTGTTGTGTAATAGTTTTTCATGGTACCCCATTCCAAGATATTCTTCATTTGCTCGTTATGATAATCGAACAAACTCATCAGCGAATGTTCTTTTTCTTCAATGCCCAGAAACTTATTTTTAACGGCGATGGCAGTTATCAATTGTTTCTTTAGCTGAAGATGCTGGTAACATTCCACCATACGGCTACGGATTTGTTCCAAAAAGGTATTTAAAGCCTTTATTTCTTCACCTTTACCTTTTGCCATACCTTTACCGTGGCTCCAATTTTCAATGTCGATATCCTTTTTGATGGAAATTTCCGCACGCTGGCCATCAACGGTTATTCTTGCGTAAATGGGCGCTTTACCTTTTTTCTCTTTTTGTTTTTTCAGGTAAAAAACAATTCCGAAGGTGTTTGTTGTTGTCATACAAAATACGATTTAGTTGTTATTAATTCGTTTTAAAAATCAGGTCAACTTCATTGCTGAAATTTGACTGTTAAAATCCATCAAAAACACCTAAATAATATTATTCAACTATTTGTATATAAATTACTTATGTGTTATTCGGTGACCCAAAAGTAAAATTTAATTTTGGTATCCGAATAGGTCACATTTTGGTTGAAAATAATTGTTTCGATTTCGTATCAGAAAAAACAAAAAGCCCGTAAATCATAAGATTTACGAGCTTTTGTTTTGGGTTGTTACCCATTTTGTCGGGGTGACCCGATTCGAACGGGCGACCTCTACGTCCCGAACGTAGCGCGCTACCAACTGCGCTACACCCCGATCATTTGTCGCCACAAAAATAATTTTTTTATACTTTTACCCATCACTCCAACACATATTTTTTGGGTATGCGCCAAAATACAATCCATCGTCTGGTCGAAAAAATAAAAACAATTTCAGACTCTCCTATTTCTGAATTCCAACACACACTGTTAACCAAAGTCTTACAAATCACTATTGGGATAGCGTTTTTCGGCAGCGTCATCAATTTATTTATCGACCTTTCGTTTTTACTGACGTTGGTCGGAGCTGTCACATGTTCGGTGTTTGGCGTACTTTTGTATTTATCCAAGCAAGGGAAAAAGATCCGATTGGTCAAATACACATATATCGCCCTTTGCGTATTGGTACTCAATGCCCTATGGCTCACCAATGGAGGCATCGACGGGACAGGGTTGATCATGTCGATGATGTTCTTAATCATCATCTTATTTCTTACCTATGGTCCAATTCAAAAAATCATCATCGCAACTTACATTCTTAATATTACCGGTTTATTTGCAATACATTTATTTGCCCCGCAATTCATCCCGAAAGGATACACGTCGGAGACCCAGAGGTTTATCGATCACATGGCCATGTTCTACATTATCATTGTGGCGACCATCCCTGTTTTTTTGTTTATCCAAAGAAGTTACATAACCGGCAAAAAAAAGGCTGAAGAGTCGGAGCGCGTAAAAACATCGTTCCTGGCCAACATGAGCCACGAAATCCGTACGCCAATGAATTCCATCCTTGGCTTTTCGGAGTTGTTGCGCGACCCTGCATTGAACGAAAACGACAAACAATATTTTTTGGAAATTATCCAAGACAATGGAAAAGTCCTGTTACAACTCCTCAACAACATCATGGAGATGTCGAAACTGGACGCAAAAATCGTAAAGCCAAATCTCAGGGGAGTAGACATATCTAAACTCCTAGAACAAGTGTACATCTCCAACAAGCCCGATTTGGATGAAAAAGGCGAAATGGTAAGATTCAAGCTGATTATTCCCGACAATGGATCCACACACTTGTTTTATACCGATGAGCTGATGGTTTACCAAATTATGAGCAACTTGTTGGGAAACGCCATCAAATTTACCACGAAAGGAAAGATCGAAATGGGATATGAACTTGACCGGCGCACCCACGGACTTTATCTTTATGTTATGGACACAGGCATTGGAATCGACAGCGAACGGATAAACAACATTTTCAATCGTTTTACCCAAGCCGATGATAATTACACGCGCCGTTACGGCGGCGTAGGGCTCGGACTTGCCATTAGCCAGGAATTGGCCAGATTATTGAAAGGCGACATTAAAATCGAATCGACAGTAGGCAAAGGAAGCAAATTCATCGTACTGCTGCCCCAAATCAAGATGAGTGCAAAACACATGATCCAAAACCATCAATGGAACTAGGTGCCAACCATCCTCGTGTTGAATTATACCAGCTTCTTTACCGATACATTTTGTTCAGGTAAAGATGGTCAACCAGTACCATGGCAGCCATAGCCTCGACAATAGGCACCGCGCGGGGTAATACACAAGGATCATGGCGCCCCTTTACAGTGGTATTCACCTCATCGCCCTGACTATTTACCGTTTTTTGCTCTTTCAGGATGGTGGCAATTGGCTTGAACGCCACATTGAAGTAAATATCTTCGCCATTGGCGATCCCCCCTTGAATACCTCCCGAACGATTGGTACGGGTACGCACGTGATCGCCGTCCATGTAAAATTCATCGTTGTGCTGCGACCCGCGTAACAAAGTCGCCCCGAAACCGGTCCCATACTCAAAACCTTTTACGGCATTAATGCCCATCATGGCATGTGCCAATGACGCATGAAGCTTATTGAAGACCGGTTCCCCCAACCCCACGGGCACATTTTTAAGCACACAGGTTATTACTCCTCCGATCGAATCTTTTTCCCTGCGTATTTGATCGATGTATTCGATCATTTTTTCTGCAGTTTCGCCGTCGGGGCAACGGACAATGTTGCTGTCGGTCTGCGCCAAGTCAAGCTCGGTATACGGCTTAAGGCATTTGATGTGCCCGACCGATGATGTATAGGCATGTATCTGTACTTTTTCGCGACGAAGGATGAGTTTGGCCACTGCACCGGCAAATACCCGTGCAATGGTCTCGCGCGCCGATGAACGTCCGCCCCCACGGTGGTCGCGGATACCGTATTTCGATTGGTAGGTATAATCGGCATGCGAAGGACGGTACACATCCTGGATGTTAGAGTAATCATTGGAACGCTGATCGGCATTCCACACCACAAACCCCATGGGTGTTCCGGTGGCTTTGCCGTCGAAAATGCCCGAAAGGATCTCCACTTGGTCTTTTTCGTCACGCGGGGTGGTAATGGCCGATTGCCCGGGACGGCGCCGGGCCATCTCCGCTTGGATGAAATCCATGTCCATTTCCAAGCCCGGCAAAAGACCTTCAATGATGCCGCCTACCGCTTTGCCGTGCGATTCACCGAACGATGTCAGTTTATAAATGGTACCAAAGGAATTTGCACTCATGGTATTGTTTTAGTTGTGTCCAAAAATAAGAGTTTACGACCATAGCGCAAAACCAACCCTACATGACGTATTGAAAAAACAAAAGATTATCCTCCAAGCCTTTCTTTAGCATTTTAAAACACTAATTACTTTCACTATTTTTATCGCGGTTTACATTTGGCCAAACACCTTTACGTTATCCCTCATCCACATGAAGCTCGTTTATGTTCTTTTCCTTACTCTCTCTTTTTCACTCACGGCCAACGCCCAATTGGCCAACTACATGCAAACATTCAAGCAATCGGGGGCACAGTATCCCGAACAAGAAGCGGGACTGCTGGCGAATGCCACCACAGGCACTTTGCTGAAAGCAATGACGCCGTTTTATTCGGATTCCGCACAAACCGTCCGGTCCAAAGCCTATTATTTGACATACAGAAAAGCGATGTCCGCACCGTTGGCCGAACAAATCTTGGCCATAAGCAAACTACTCGAAGGGTGTGCCGATGTCAGCAGCATTGTGGTAGGGCAAAACATCAGCTATCTGAAAAACTTTAGCCTTAGCACGTTCGACGACCAATCGATGCAATTCTTGCTGCAATTGCTCCATAAACCTCACGCGTTTCATTACAAACAACTGGTAATGATGGCCGGCTACATAGGGGTAGGGAAGTCACTGTTCCAACAAAAATTGCTACAACCCGATGATATACCTGCCGACGTACGATGGGCAATGCAACTGGCCTTAGCAAGAATGGGCAATACGGCTAGCTTGGATGCCTGCCTCGCTGTCATAAAAAAAGCACCATTGGGCAATGAAACGGTGGAATGTTTGATTCCTGATATTATTTACATGCGTCAAAAAAAAGGTATCGACTATTGCATAGAAATACTGAACGATCCGCGTACATTGTGTATGTCAGCCGATCCAGACAAAAGCGTAAGAATCATGTGCAGCTACAGGATAATGGAATTCCTGTCTCCCGTGGTGGCCGATTTCCCCTATAAAACCGATGCAAGCGGGTCACTTGTGGCACGCAGTTACGAAGAAGCGTTACTAAACGTACGCGAATGGTTCGTCTCACATCCCAATTATTCTTTACATTCCGACAAATACTAAACAGTAGTAACATTTTCCGATCAGTCTGCGTACCAAGACATGGTACCGACGCAATTTTCCGGAAGGAACGATCGAAAACTTTCGGAACAATAATGTATGTAACCCAATAAATAATGAAAAACCTCACATCTTTCCAAATCTCAATGGGCAATGCCCCTCCTCCTGCACATTGATTCTTTTCTTGTCGCTATTATTGAAACGTTATACATTTTAAACCCTTTCCATGTTGCTAAGAAGATTTTTTTTAGGCCTCATCCTCTGTGGGCTATTGACACTCCCTTATCACGTTAAAGCACAAACCGACGATACCAATTCCGCAGAACAGCTGCTACAGAAGATCAATGCATTGCAAGCCCAATACCAACGCAAGATAGACGCTGCGTTTACTGCCATGGAAGCAGTCCAAAAAGCCGGCGCTTACGTCGAATCGCTCGGCGACCTGTTCGAAGATGGCATCGTAACGCTACCCGTAGGCATCAAAAAAGGCGATTACGAGTTAGTCATACAGCAAATAAAACACGACAAAGAATCGGGGCGTGCACGCATTTACGCGACATGCGCTTTCAAGTTTAAGGAATCGGGACAACCGATTGCTTTCGAAGGGAATTTCACGATTGAAGGACAAAAGGGACTGGGTACGTCGGGCCAGTTGGGACTGATAGCTCCGGTCGCCAGAAACCTGGGGGATCAAGCCACCGTGATTTTTAACACAGGGACGTCGGCCAATTTCGGATGCGAAGGCATTGAGTCGTTTTATGCCGATATCAAAGTGGTACTTACATCTTCTCTTTTAACCCCCGTCGATGCCAAAGGTAAACCGACCGGAGGCTCGCTGACCGCCGACATCAAAACTGCATTTACCGATTTCGACAACTTCACCGCCTCGTTCGGCTTCAATCGATCTTTCGCCATCAAAGGACTGGATGACATGGTATTCTCGCTAAATGGGGCCACGCTCGACCAAAGCGACACTGCCACCCCGGTCACGGCCCAATTCCCAAGCAATTATTTTACAACGGAACAAGCCACTGAATCCCGGAATTTGTGGAAAGGTATCGCCACTTCGGAAGCCTCCGTGTCGTTGCCCGCCATATTTAAAAAACCAGATATGGCCAACGATACCACACAAACGGAAATCGATAGCCGCATCACCCTAAAATTACAAAATGTATTGTGGGACGAAAACGGTTTTTCGGCCAGTGTCGATGCCCAAAACATCTATTCGAGCGAAGTAATCGATAAGACCAAGTGGGACATGACAGTGACCGATTTCCATCTTGAACTGCTCAAAAACCAAGTGGTTGGTATGGGATTCGGCGGAGATCTCAACCTTCCTCCTTTTGGGAAGAATTCGTTGGTCCCCTATTCGGCCAGTTATAATAAAGCCACGGAAGCGTGCGAATTTAAAGTTGGCCTAACTGGCCAGTACGAATTCCCCACACTCTGCAGCACACTCAAACTCAACGAGGCAAGCACCATCGAACTGACATTTAAAGATGGGGGCATCTACCCCTCTGTCGATGCGAGCGGGACCCTTTCCATCGATGCACCTCTTGGCAGTGACGACTCCAAGCGATTATCCATTCCCGGCATTGCTTTCCAGCACATGCGGATCAGCCGTGAGGCCCCCTATTTCAGCCCCGGCACCATTGCGCTGACCAGCAACATCCAATCGCCCCAATTGGCCGGCTTCGAATTGTCACTGACCGACATCCTGACGTTTGATGACGCCAATGGAGCCGGCCTGTCCTTAAATGCTGAAGTCAAACTGAGCGATGTGTTTGCGGGCACCACAAGTTTACGGTTATACGGCGACTATTCGAAGTGGAAATTCAAGCAAGTGCAGATTAACGAGATACATGTCGATTTCCGGTCGAGCGCCTATAGCGTCAATGGAGGTGTGCTGTTCAAAAACGGGGATGCGACTTACGGAACAGGTTTCAGGGGCGATCTCTCGTTCAAAATCATCGATAAGTTTTCGTTTGATGCGGTCGGCGTGTTCGGAAAAAAAGAGAATTACCGTTACTTTCTCACCGATGTATTTTTTGAAGTACCCCCGACCAGCGGTCTCATCATCCCTCCCGCACTTTCGTTCTACGGCGTGGGTGGCGGAATATATCGCCGGATGCAACAAGCCTCGTCGGCATCGGGAGATTCCGACTTTGGCAAATCATTGTCGGGCATCAATTATGTTCCCGACAAAACGGTGGGAATGGGCTTCATGGCTTCCACCAAATTTTCGTTGGCCGCGGCCTCAACAGCATTTAATGCCAAAGTGGGATTCGAGATGCAGTTCAATGACCATGGCGGCCTCAACTTTATCCAGTTCAGGGGCGATGCGTCCATCATGGATGATCCGGTCAAATGGGGCAAACTGGCCGATAACATCAATACCCAGGTGAAAAAACTCGAAAACACGGGCGGAAAAATACAACCGGTAGCCAAGAACGACCTATCCGTACCCGAAAACATAAACAATGGGTTTCTTACCGCCTCGCTCAATATTCGTTACGACCTGGCCAACAGCACGTTTAATGCAGACATAAATTCCTACCTAAACGCAGGTTTCATCAAGGGCGTAGGGGAAAACAACCGCATGGGATGGGCATCTGCCTTTTTCTCGCCCGACAAATGGTACATGTACATGGGCACACCTTCCGACAAGCTAGGGATAGAGATATTAAGCCTTGCAAGAGCACAAAGTTATTTTATGCTGGGCGACGATATTCCCGAACTGCCTGCCCCCCCGGACAAAGTACTACGCAATTTCAGCAAAGAAAAACAAGACAAGCTAAACAAACGTGACAACAGTTTTTTGTCCTCGGGAAGCGGCATTGCCTTTGGCCAGTCACTGGACGTACAGTTCGATGCCAAACTGCCTCCATTTTATGCCCACCTGGGGATTGGCATGGGAACGGAATTCCTATTGAAAAAATACAGCGAAAACGCCTACTGTGCAGGCAGCAGTACGTCGTTGGGCATCAACCAATGGTATGCCCAGGCACAGGCGTGGGCATGGGTGGAAGCGGACATTGGTATGGAAGCCAAAATTTTCACTAAAAGGCGGAAGTTCAGTATCCTCGACCTGTCGGCTGCCGCACTGTTGCAAGGAGCCGGTCCAAACCCGTTCTATTTCGCAGGTACGGTGGGAGGCCGCTTTAGTGTAATGGGAGGCTTGGTAAAAGGGAAATGCGATTTCGATTTTGAAATAGGCAAAGAATGTAAGATCATGGGCGGAAGCCCGTTCGGTGAAGACGTGATTGCCCAGCTGACGCCGATCGACGGAGACAGCGACATCAACGTGTTTGCCGCTCCCCAGGCTTTGCTCAACATTCCCGTGGGGCTCGAAATGGAAGTGGAGGAAGACAGCGGCAGTAAAGGCCTTTACAAAATAACCCTGGAAGAATTTAAAGTGACCTACAAAGAAAACGGAAAGCCGGTGACAGGAAATACAGAAGTGAGCCAAGACGGAAAAGTGATCGTGCTCGATCCGGCAGAACCTTTCGAGAGCCAAAAAGAAATGGTGGTGTATGCCAAAGTCGGTTTCAAACGCAAACTCAACGGCAAATGGATAGACGTGCCGGGAGAAGACGGCAAACCCGTGTTCGAAGTGAAAGAAGCGACCTTCATGTCGGGCGAAAGGCCCAAAACCATCCTTCCCGAACACGTGAAATGTAGCTATCCCCTGTTGCGCCAATACAATTATTATCCTAAGGAATACCATTACGGCTACATACAAGTCACAAAAAACTACAGCTATCTGTTTGACAGCGAAAAGCCCGAAGGATACCGCCAAACCATGGTACTGACCGACACCAAAGGCAGCCGGCAAGAGACCAACTTTACCGTCAGCAACCATCCGCAAAACGAAGCCGTCCGTATGGAAATCGATTTTCCTACCGACCGACTGCATTTCGATCACGACGAGATATACCGGTTGGCCATTGTCAACGTGCCCATATCAACCAATGAGTTGGCATCGAACGTCAACTCTTCCACCAGTAACCTTTCGGGCAACGACTCCGTTCAGGTGGAAACGATTCAGGCCGATGGCACGCTAAACCTATTGGAGGAGAAAGAGATTTACGGACTGCATTTTCGTACCAGCTGGTTCGATACGTTTGCAGAAAAAATAGCCTCCATGTCCAATAGCCAGGGCATTAAATGGCAGGAATACCCGCATGTGCACCTGGTTGGCTCCAACATCTACGAAAACCGCACGAAGCCGGAGATGTTCGACCTCTATGAGGTTAGCCAGCCCGATCCGGCAGACAATTTGGTAATGGCCGTGCCCGTGTATAACCGCACCAATTGGTATAACACCTCGATAGCTCCCTTGGTTTATGGCCATAACACTGCACTGGCCGTGGCACATTTAGGCTCATTCGAACCACCTGCACACGCCGAGGTCATTCCCATTGCAGTGGACCATGCAGTGGAGCTGACCGAAGACCACGTCAAAACCAACACACGTCCCTATGTATCGCCGTTGGCCGCATACAATTTCAGGGCCTCTTACTACGTGGATCGCGATTTTGTGCGCCTGCAAAACGCAGTGGCCAACAAACTGGCCTCTACAGAGGGAAATGCCCAATTGGCCGAATTTTTATGGCTCACCCATGTGCCCGAAATCGACAAAGGCCAATACCCAGTAAAACTGGAGTACATGCTGCCAGGCAAACGCACGGTGACCTCGAGCGTGGAAAAAACGATCAATGTAAACTGAGAACCCACCTTTTACAAACACGAAAATCCCATGAAACCCTATTCCCATACCCTATTCCGCATTGGCACTGCACTTTTGGCTTGTGCCCTTTCGCTACAATCGTACGCGCAAACCGATGACGATGCAAAGAATAATTTTCGACATTGCATCGGAGTCAAACAATCGTTCTATTCGTGGGGCGAGTGCAGCAATGACAAACCTACTTTCACCAGTGCCGAGATCAAGCTTTACGCAGGACCGGTCCCGATAAGCGTAACAGTGGCCAATACCCAGTAAAACTGGAGTACATGCTGCCAGGCAAACGCACGGTGACCTCGAGCGTGGAAAAAACGATCAATGTAAACTGAGAACCCACCTTTTACAAACACGAAAATCCCATGAAACCCTATTCCCATACCCTATTCCGCATTGGCACTGCACTTTTGGCTTGTGCCCTTTCGCTACAATCGTACGCGCAAACCGATGACGATGCAAAGAATAATTTTCGACATTGCATCGGAGTCAAACAATCGTTCTATTCGTGGGGCGAGTGCAGCAATGACAAACCTACTTTCACCAGTGCCGAGATCAAGCTTTACGCAGGACCGGTCCCGATAAGCGTAACAGTGGCCAATTCCAAGGAACTGAACAACATAAAGCTATTCGGCATAGAGCTCCAGGATTCGGCCGACCAAAGAACCACAAAAGATTTGCGAACAAATAATGGCCATACCATCGACAAGATCTTGGTAACAACACAAGCAGGAAATATCTTAAACGATACAAAACTCACCTATGACATAGCAGTTGATGCCATGAAACAGGGAATTGCTTCTGTTTCCAAAGAAGCCTCCGACCCTTGTTCCAACAATTGGAATTGGAGCGGCAACCGCGAAGGTTATACCATGACCACCACAGTGATTATCGACCACCCGGTATACCTCAAAAAAACTGAAAAAAACAGATATAATCTGGGAACAGAAAACGTGACGATTTCTACGGAACCATTTTACGTAAACAGCAAAGGAAAGCCTAATCTACAAGTCAATGTAAACAACGAAGGATGGGAAGATCTAGACATTTCCTTGGACCCCGGCACATCATATTCGCTGGGGTATACAAAAATCGCGGGCACTAAAGGCAATACCAACTATTTCAAATGGATGGGAAAGAATATGTACTTCAGGGTCAAGAAAACCCTGATAGACGGCAAAACTACATACGGTAACCTGGTAGGTCCCATCGTGTTTTATTCACAAGGGCCACAGTTTTCCATTTTGGATATCACACGCAGCAGTTGCGATACCAGTGTCACCGTACAAGTCAAGTTGGACGATTTGGTTGACCAAGGCTACTGGACACTGAACGATCCCTCAGGAAACGGCGATATAAGCCGTTACCGTTGGGCGGTGAGAAAATCCACTGACCCCAGATGGGGTGTCGGCTATTTTTATTGTAAAATGGAGGCCGTAGCGAGCAACACCTTTAAAGTCATTCCGATTATTGACGGAGCCATTTTCGATCCATTTTATTCCGAAATGACAGCGACTTGGCAATTGCAACTGCAGGACAAGCTTGACTCCACAACATTTGCCTGCACGCGCGAATTCTCTGTTCCCGGCAAGCCCGGACGAATTGAGGTAACTCAAGGTGCTCCCATTTATCCTGCCGACAACCCGGTTTACCACCTTGTGACAAATGGCGAGCCCTATGCCGTCATCAATTTTAAAGACGAATCCGATATCCCCCATTTAAGATTCCCCTACGAAATCTATCGCAACAATACACTGCTGGCCTCCATCAAACAAGCCCCACAAGGGTACGATGATCTCACCGAAGAGGAAAAAGTCCAGGCTGATGCCGATTTCGATGCCGCATTTGAAGCCGTATGCAATGACAGGAATGGTTTGTGGGGGAAGTTTTTGGACAAAAAGTATAAAGTTTGGTACGAGGAGGTGAAGGATGGAGAATTATATCAGGGGAGTTTACCCCTTATGGACCTCAGTTTTGACTTCACACAATACACAAATCTGTATAAAACAATAACCAATTCATCATTTCAATTCATAGATAACGAAATAAAAGTATTCTCGCCCAATAGAGAAAGACTATACATTTTGAACTTTGACCACATGACAATATCATACAACAAACTAAATTACATTACTAAGCCAACACCAGGAAGTTCAACGACAGCAAACTATTATCCCATAACAAGCAACAATGATTATCACCATCAATATGTATTTCAAGATAATACAGTTAGAATGACCGAAGTAAGCAACGGAATCTACCCTGTGGATTATGTATCATTCCCTTATCTTATTACCAATGCTGTTGGAGATTTCGACGTATTGACATACAATCAAAACGGACTAATTGTACACAACACCTCAGACGTGGCAAATCCACATTCGCTCTATGTTTTATATCCTTTCACTTTTGATAGCCGCTTTATCACAAATGAAGGAATCTTACCCATATTCTCAAAAAATGGATTAATATGCTTATATACAAAGACTAACAAAAAAAATCTCTATTTAAATGATGATCAAACCAAAATCTCCAACAAAACCATTTCTTCCATCTTCTATATTGACGATGCCAACACCTACTGTCTTTTCCTTGCCGACGACGGCAAAGTGTACAAGCGTCCTTTCACCCTTCTTACCAGCGACAACATTTTTTCCACCCCAACCAACTCGCTCCATGTGGCATGGAAGGCAGAATTCAAAGAACATTACCGCGCCCAATGGCTTAACGAGAATTTCGGGTATAAGCTGTACGGCGTAAAAACCAACGAAGACGATGCCTTAACGCTCATCGATTACCAAGGCTGTGCACACTCCTTTTCCGTACACGTAAAAATTCCTCCTGTCCCCGTATTCAAAATTGCAGAAAACTCATTGAAAACTCCTACCGGCGATTGCACCGACGACGGGGAAGCATTGCTCGAATACGTTAGCGGTGGCGCACCACCTTACGAGTACGATTCCCAAAACGCAACCGTTGCTGGAGACCAGATTTCGGTCACCGGACTGAAGAAGGGCATCAATTACATTGATCTTGAGTGTGTCCCGGGAAACTACACCTACACTTACGAAATCAACATCGAAACCACATCGGGGCTCTCCGTATCCCCCAAAGCACAAACGGCACAGCAAGCTAACGGTGAAATTAAAGTCTCATTGGGTAGCGTGCCATCAAATCCGGTGACATTCAAGCTGGCTAACTTATCGACAAAGAGTATACTCACCCATACGGCCAAAACACAAAACCATACCTTCGAAAATCTTGAAGCAGGGACCTATAAAGCCACAGTGATTATCGATGCAGGCACAAGCTGCTTTTTGGAGTCGGAGAATATTGAAATTGAAAGCAAGATTTTTTCTCTTTCCTGCCACACGACTAACGCCGTCAGTCTGGAAGGCAATGGCAGCCTCACTCTGTCGGCACAAAACCGCCACGGTACTATCAGCTTTTCGGGGAACACATCCTTGGGCATCAACAGCATGCCGGCCGACACAAAAAACATCGAACAACTGTCACCCGGCAGTTATCAATTCACTGCCTCGATAAACGATGAATACAACCGCACCATTACCATTCCCCTGTCCCTAACCATTGAGCGGCCTTCGTTCGAGGCCTCAACGACGCTCCAGTCCGACAAGGGCAACAATTCGTTCTCAGCCTCTCTCAGCACAACCAGCCATATGACCAATGTCTCATTGGCATTGCTGAAAGGGCAACAGCAAATTGCCACCAACGGAACCACCATCGTCAGCCAAAACCTGTCGAACGGCAATTACACGTTATCGCTCAGCTACAATGGCAACAGCCAAGAAATATATTCTTTCTCCCTGCCGCTTGGCAATGGTGCGACATTCACCCCAAGTGTCGTACAAACAAAAGTTGCCCGTTGCCCCGGAGATACTTCGCAAGTAACTATCACGGCCACGGGAGGGATTGCCAACGCCCAGCGTTCCTATAGCACCAACGGGGTCACTTTCGGTACGTCGAACGTGTTCAATACCCTGCTCGACACGTTGCAATGCGACATCAGAGACTTTCAGACAATCTCGTCAAGTGTGTACAACAGCAGCACCATACATGAGGAAACCACATTAACAGAACGTTTCTCCACGCCCATTTCGCAACCGCGTCCCGTATGGGCCAACAAAACCATGGCACGCGACGTGAGCTGCCACGGCAGGAACGATGGTTCGGTGGAAATAGGCTTGTTGGAAGGAGGAAGCGGGAAATACCGATACCAGGTAAGAAAGAATGCAGACGAAGGAACCGCTGTCAACGTGACCAGCTGGATCGACACGGCCACAATAGCGAAACCTTTGCCGCCGGGAATCTATGGAATTTACTTAAAAGACAGCCAGAACAACTGTCCGGAAGTACAATTACGTGACGACCTCACGATTACCCAACCCGACTCATTGAAAATCATCAACAAAAGCCTGACGCACCCCACATGCGGAAAAGCCAACGGGACGTTGTCGGCCGAAATAGAAGGAGGGACCGGCACATACATGTACCAATGGGTTAAAGATGCCGCTATCATTGCCTACACCGACTCCCTGGAATCCATCGGTCGGGTGACCTTGGCCGACACGCTGGCCTCAGGCACATACTGGCTGACCATTACTGACGCCAACCAATGCCAAACTACCGAAGAGATGACGCTCAACATCTATCACAACCCACAAATCACCGGCATGGACGTGACACCGGCGCGTTGTTATGGCGAGGCGAACGGCAAAATTGCCATCACGGCCACATCAGGTACCAATACGGTATTCTGGGCCGTGCTCGGACAGGGAACCCAAACCATTGATTCCATCGCCAGCTGGAAAGACCCCTTCTTGAGCCTGGCCAGCGGAAACTACCACCTCACGCTCTACGATTCGTTGATGTGCCAATCGGACCAACCCCGCTGGGTGGAAGTGGCACAACCTGCTGCTCCCCTCTCGCTCGCCATCGACACCATCCGCCCGGTAGTGCAAAAAGGAACTCTCGACGGGAGGGTATCGGCCATCGTCACGGGTGGCAACAATGGACTCAAAGAGCTTAAACTTACAAACGCGGACACACAGGAAGAATGGGTGCACCAGGGCAAAGACCAAACGCCCGCGTATTTCGACAAGCTGAGGGCAGGTATTTACCAACTGACCGCCGCCGATGCCAAAGGATGCGAAGATTCAATCATGGACATTGAAGTGGCTGAACCCGACACAGCCCTTACGTTCATGGTTATACACCGTCAAAACGCCCTGTGTAAGTCACACACAGGAAACTTTACCGTGCAAGCAGTGGGCGGATGGGGCAGTTACCTGTACAAACGCGCATCGGACAATGGCTATTACCCCTTCGCCACATTCGACAACCTGTATGCAGGACAATATGCGGTGAGCGTCAAAGACCGTCTGGGGGCTGTTTATACCGACACGGTTACCGTATCGGAGCCCACCAACAGCCTCCGGGTACAAGCCACTCATCTTGCGTTGCCCACCTGTGCCGACAACGGGCAACTGACCGTGAAGGTGGACGGCGGTACGGCTCCTTATCATCTGGTTTTTGCCAACAAGACCGACACCACCTGTTTGGCGGCAGCCCAAAGCCACACCTACCTGCAGCTCGGTACGTCGCACAACGTGCTGCAAACCTACGATTCCAACGGTTGTCGTTACGAATTAGAGACACATATAGACCAAAGTGACCTGCTCGGCATCGATAAAATAGAAGTCGGCTATCCGTCAGGGGCAAACGTTCCCGATGGGTACATCGAGGTAACGGTATCGGGGGGAGCGCAACCACTCTCGTTCTTATGGGAGTCAGACGGGCAAACACTCCCACAGACACAGGCAAAAATAAACGCAGTGATCGCAGGTCTGTATAAGGTAGCCGTGACCGATGCCCAGGGATGCTCTGTCGAAAAATGGCAATACCTGCCCCAATCGGCCGATAGCTTGTTACATTGCACTTCGTTGGGACATGAGACCTCGTATGGCGCCCAAAACGGCTTTGCCGCATACACCACCCCCAATGGAACCATTGCTCAGGTACAAATCCTCTATCCCAGTGGACAACTGCAAACTTTTTCGGCTTCCGCCCCCGTTGCCAACGTCGCCATTGCGAACAACACATTGGATCTGACAAACCTTGCAGGCGGAATTTACTGGATACTGGTTTCGGACGCGGATGGAAACATAGCATACGCACAATTGAACATTGAAGGCTATGCCAAATTCAAAACGGCCGAAACAGCCATCCAGCACGTATCACGATTCGGAGGTAACGATGGGGCAATAAAGATCGCCCTTCAGGGAGGAGTCACGCCCTACCGTTTTACGTGGCAAAACCTCACCGACGGCCACTATCCGTCGGGCAAAGATACAGACGAAAGCTCTTCGGTAAACGGATTGAGTGCCGGCGATTATCTGCTGACGGCGACCGACCGTTACCAAAACCAATTAACCTGTTCCGTCACCGTCAACCAACCCGGCGCGATGTTGGAGCTTTCCGTGGCCCAGTATGCCAACCAAAGCTGTAAACATGCGGAAGACGCCTATGTGCAAGTCAAGGCCACGGGAGGATGGGGCGATTACCAATTCAGGCACGACAGTACGGTGGTGTTCTCCAACACGTATCTATGGAAAGATCTGGCAGTGCGTACCCACCGTTTTTATGTGGTTGACAAGGCTGGTACACAAACCAGCGTAGAGTTTGACATCTCCGAACCCGACTCGTTGAGGGCACAGGTAACACAAATTGACAGCGTGCGGTGCTACGACGCTGCCGACGGCAAGGTCTACTTCTCCATCACCGGGGGAACGGCCCCTTACCAACACGTATGGCTGGAGTACCCCGACCATTGGACCCCTGACACCGTGGCCCGCAACCTTACCGTGGGCAATTACCGCTTTGCCGTGACCGACAGCCACGGATGCGTGGGATACGACACACTGAACGTAAAAGTAGAACAACCCGCACCGTTGCAGATCACAGCTTCCAATGTGACCCATACCACCTGCAATACCGACAACGGCGCCATTGTCGTGGCCATGCAGGGAGGTACCCGCCCTTATGCGTACAAATGGACTTACGGCGGTAATACGGTTGGCACCGACAGCATAATAACCGGCTTAGTGCGTAACGGGGATTACCATTTGGATGTGTACGACAAATACCTTTGCCACAACGAATACTCGCAAACCATTCGTCCGTCGACCGTGCCTTCTGTGACACAGGTCGCAACTTCACCCGTGCGTTGTTACGGCGACGCCACCGGTACCGCCACCGTTACGGGCGTAAATGCCGCCGAGCCCTACGCCCCCTACACCTTCAAATGGTCCAACGACAGTGTGGGGAGCCATGCAGACGGTTTTGTCCGGGGACAACATTGGGTAGCGGTGACCGACACCAATGGATGCACCTCCGCCAAATATTTTGTGGTCACCGAACCCGATCCGTTGTGGATCGCTGTGAAAGCCTACAAGGATGCCCACTGTTACGGTTACATCGATGGTTATATAGAAGTAATACCGCAGGGCGGTGTGGGTGGCTACCGATATCTGTGGTCCAACGGCGACACATTATCCCTTGCTTCGACATTGGGTAAAGGAGAGTACGGATTGCTGCTGGCCGACGCCAACGGATGCACCTACCGGCAAACGGTCAATATTGACGAACCCGATGCAGTAACGGTCAATTTGGGCGACGACATCCACATCTGCCCCGGCAACAGCATCACCGTGGACGGACAAGATTTCGCCACACACCAGTGGTCCAACGGCACAGGAATCATCTCCGCCCAACGGTTTCTCACCATTGGGCAGGAAGACGACTACTTTCTTCAAGTCGCCAACAGCATCGGATGTCTGGCCCATGACACCATCCGCCTGACCATCGGCAACGATGCTCTGATCGCCGATTTCCTGATGCCATCGGCAGCTTCGTTGGGCGACACGCTGATGATCTATGAACTGTCAAACCTACCGCTCGACAGCTTAAAATGGGAGTATCCGCCCGACGTGTTTACCAACGTGACCGCCACCGATGCAGTTGACTATATACTGGAACTGCTCACCCTCCAAAACGGCATTTACAATGTAGGCATGTGGGCCTATTCGGGCGGGTGTACGTCCAAAGCAGTGAAACAGGTCGAAATCGTCGACGGGCAGGAGGATGAGGACGACGACAGTTTCGTGGGGTATAAAGATCCGTTGGTCACATCAATTTCCCTCGCCCCCAATCCCAACGACGGCAATTTCACGCTCACCGTCCAGTTACGCGAAACCTACGACATACAAGTGGTGGTTTACAGCGTGGACTTTGGACTGGCAATGGACACCCGGCAAGGAACCCAACAACAAAGGTACGATCTGAACTACCAGCTTGGGCAACTGAACACAGGTGTGTACGTGGTAATAGTCACCGCCGGCAACGAACGCCGGCAGGCAAAAATGGTGGTGAGATAGCATTTTCATCGAGAGACCCAAAGGTTTAACTATTAACTCAGACCCCCTTAACTTTTTAAACTTTACACACTAATATGGCCACCCTGCCCCATAATATCGCAAACAAATCAGACAAAACGTACAATCGTGCACTGCCCCGCAACAACCGATGCCACAAAACCATCATGGTGCTGATGCTCGGTTTAATGTGGCTGGCCGCATTCTCCGCCACGGCCCAGCGCACGTACCCTGTCTACGTGGTCCCCACGCTTACGCCGCCCTATTCGCCGCGGCTGTCCGACTATTGTTCGCCCGGGTCCCCGCGCCTGATGGTCGCCGTCACCGCCAACGACCTCAACATCTCCGACCTGCCCGTGAAGCTGCACATAAAGCTCGAGAGCGTGGGCGTGGAGGTAGAAACGCCGCCCACGTTGCGAACGCCGCCCATCTACCTGCAAGGGGGGGCCACCCAACTGCTGTGGGGCGACGACCTGGCCGACTATTTCAACCCCGACAACCTGGTGTTTAAAGGCTACTCCAAAGAGGCCTACACCAAAAGCGGCCAGCTGCCCGAAGGCCTCTACAAGTTCACGGTCGAGGTGCTGCACTACCACACCAACCGTGCCATATCGAACAGCGGCAGCGCCATGGCATGGGTGGCCGTGGGCAAACCGCCCGTGCTCCTGTCGCCCGCCGACGGCGCCCAAACCGGGCAGTATCCCGGCATGCCCCTCACCTTCAGCTGGCAGGCCAGCCACGTGGGCATCCCGTCGGCGGCCGGGCAGGTAAGCTACCAGTTCGAGATGTGGGAAATGCGCGTGCCGGGCATCGCCCCCGCCACCGTGGCAGCCTCCATGCCCGTGTTCTACGCCGAGGCCACCCAAAACACCCTTCTGAACATATACCCCGCCCAACTGAGCCTTGAGCCCGGCATGGCCTACGCGTGGCGCGTGACGGCCCGGGACATGGCCGGCAACGTGGCCTTTGAACAGGACGGCCGCAGCCAGGTGCGTACCTTCACGTACAAAGCACTGTGCGACACGGCAATCGGACTGACGGGCACGGTAAAAGGGCGCAACGCTGAGTTCTGCTGGGAACCCGCCACAGGCCACACCTCCTTTTTGGTGGAGTTGCGCAGGCCCGACACCGGATGGTCCACCCAGGGCGAAGCTTACGACGCCCGTGCCGCTTTCTATGACCTGGAACCCGGCGCCCGCTATGAATTGCGCGTCAAGGGCGTGTGCAATGCCGACCCCGGCAACACCGGCGACTTCACCCCATGGGCGGCGGTCACCGTGCCGGTGCCGCAGCCCACGGTCGACACCCTTGGCTGTCCCACCTGCGGATGTGAGGACGCAGGGCCGTTGCCCGGCATCACCAACTTCGAGCTACGCGACGACCTCGCCCCCGGCGATACCATCACCTCGCAGAGCGGCACCACCCGCTTCATCATCAAAACCGCCGAGTTAGACGGCACCGGTGCCTATCGCGGCGTGTTCCTCTACTGGGCCGAGATATGGGGTGCCAAGGTGCTCTGCAACTATTGGGACCTCCAGGTGAACACCGACAACGTGGCCGTGAACATCGGCTTCGAGAGCGTGTACGACCCGCAGTTCCTCGCCGATGCCGACGCGCTGGCCAACTATATCGACCGGCTGGCCGACGCCACCGCCCTGCTTTCCACAAACACCGCCATCAGGGACACCGTGGAAGTGGCCCTGCCGTTCGACTATTTGTACGTGGATGCCAACGGCAACGTAGTGGCCGTAAAAGCGGGGCCCGACGGGTTGCCCGCCGACACCGTGGTGGTGGGCACGGCCAGCCAGCTGGGCAAGACGCTGGTGGCCGGTCCCGACGGCCAGGAATACGTGGTGGCCAATAACGGCCAGGTAATGGGCGTCAAAGAATACAAGGCCACCGGCGGCAATGCACGCCTGGTGGACTGCTACAACGACGAGAAAGAGGCCAACCAGCTCTCGTCGGCCCCGCCGGTGGATTTTACGGCATCGGCAGGACAAAAATATGGGTTTGACGCTTATACCGACACCAAAACAACCATACAAAGCCAATACCCCGCACTGGCCAACGGTTACCGCCCCTCTTACAAGAGCGTGGCCAGCTTTGCCACCGACCGCGTGGCCGTAAGCAACGCCACGGGCATCACCTTCAAGGACGAAATGGGCATGCCCGCCGTGGCCGCCGGTGGAGACCTTACCGTTCGCGGCGCCGCCGGCGGCTCTACCGTTGGCCTGTATGCCTACAAAGCAGTGAACGATACCACCGAGGAGATCGTGGGCAAGCTCAACATCATGAGCTTCGACGAGCAGCCCAGGCAGGTGTACATTGTGCCGGTAAACGGGGCCACCCTGCCCGGTGCCGCCGCCCTGCAGCACACCCTCAACACCATCTACGCCCAGGCCGTGACCCGCTGGGCCGTAGACCAGGGCGAACCGCTCACCGTCACCTTCCCCGGCGGGGTGATGTCCCACGGCGGCAGCTCGGGCATTGCCGCCTACAACGATGACCAAAGGTTGGTCATCAACACCTACGCCGGCCTGCTTGGCGGCCGCCTCGACAACGATGCCCTCTACCTCTTTTTTATCGACAACGTGGCCGGCAGGGCCGGTGTGGCCGGCTTTATGCCCTTGCAGCGGCAGTGCGGCTTTATCTACGGCAGCCCCGACCTCAACATTGTCGCACACGAGCTGGGCCACGGGGCCTTCAACCTGTACCACACCTTCAGCCCGGAGAATTACATCGCCAAAGAACAAACCACCGACAACCTGATGGACTACAAAGGGGGGATGGAACTGTGGAAATACCAGTGGGAACAGGTGCAGGACCCGCAAAGGGTGTGGTTGAGCTGGACACAGGAGGAGAGTGAAGGGGAAGCACTTTTGAATAACTTCAAATGGATAAATGGAGATAACGGTATTTTTGTTGATGGGGAATTGGAATCAAAAGTTGAAGATTTAAGTAAATTATTAAATTCGATTAATGCAAGAAGTGGTGATTATATTCTTAGATATGAAACATCTGATAAATCATCACTTACAAATAATAATTGGACTTGGAATAATATTTCTGATGGAAAAGAATCAATAATTGAAAAAATAAAAAGCAATAATACATTTACTTTTAGCAGTTCTAAAAGCAGAAGTATATATGGTTGGTATGAAACATCTGAGCCAACAGGGCGATTTACTAGTTTGCTTGTATATGTGTTTAAAGACAATGTACAGTTAGAAAACTATAAAGTGTCATCTCTTGATAGTTTGGCTAAAAACAACAGAATAAGAGTCGGGTATTATGATGGTGTTGGTTTAGATCTAAATTCTCATAAATATGGAATTGTTGCGTTTTTTGATGAGAAGGAAGAATTGCAAATGTTAATTCAAATTGATGATACAAATGAAAAGATTGAAGAATCTATGGAAAAATGGATTGAATATTTATTTTCAATCAATATGAATAACAAAAAGACCTTGGAAGATAAAACAATCATTTTACCATTAATTCCTGCAAATGCTTTTGAAACACAAGCGCCCGGAGAATGCTATAAAGCATGTGTGGCTATTATGAAAAACTATGATGCAAATTATGAAGAGCAATCAAATATGTGGGCATTAGCAACAACAGGGGCAAACGATGGTTTTTATATTCATAAAGAGTGTTACGAAAAAGCAATAAAAGCATTAGATGATTTATTGGAAAAAGGTATTCCAGTAATTGTAGGAATTAACTATCTTGATGTAGGAGGTAATTTTGATAGTGTTACAAATCATTGGGTCATAATTAATGGAAGAGGAAGTGACCCAAAAGGAGTTTATTATACTTATTATGAAGTGGCTCAAACAAAAGAACTTGGAATATCGACTGATAGAAATAGATTTCATTTCACATCTGGTGGTTATTTAGAAGGCATCAATCCAACTGTAAATAGTAAAAAATATAAGCCTATTGTAACCGTAATTAGATGCGAACCGAATGATTGTGCCTGTGATCGAAATAATTTTAAGAATGAAACACATAAAGAAGAATGTGGGGGATATTATAATCACACAAGCAACCCAAATGGATCATTAATTAAATTTAGATAATCATGAAGAAACTAATAGTCCTTTTTTTATTGTTCGTTTTAGTTTGCGCTGCGACTTTGAACGCACAAAATAACATTCAAAAAGATCAGGATTTTAAAGAATTCCTTTCACTCTTTCCAAAAAAGGAATTTCCATTTTTCGCATTGTGGGATTTTGATGAGAGAACATCTTTTTCGACACCTCTAATGTCAATCCCTAAAAACTTATATCAGCAATTTATAGTGAATTATGGTGTCGAGAGTTATACCGAATATTGCCCAGAAAAATATTTTTGGGGATTTTCGGCATTATGTCGTTTTCCTGATAAGGATAGCTGTATAATAATTATTGCAACTAATGATGCAGAAGCAGGCTGTGATGAAAAATGGTATCTACTAACTTATACTTTCGATGGAAATCTAATAGATAAATTATGGATTTTTGGTAGATCACATTTAAAATCATCTGATAATAGTTATACAAAAGGTACTTACCTTTTAGCTGATGGGGAAATTTTTGAGAATGACATCGATTTATCCGTAAAAAGATATGATCCTCAAGGAGAAGAAGACAAAGTAATTAAGTATGAATACAAATTCCATATTGCACCAAATGGGCGATTTCAAAAAATTGAAGGTGGTAAAGTTTTTGAATGATATATAGGGAGTGTAAATTTAAATCACCGCTAGCTCAGAGTGTGCTGTGAGAAATATCGTAAGCTATTTCTTAACTGCCAATAAGATGGTGGAACCGCCCCACCAGAGTCGGCTCTAAACAACTGTTTTAGTTCAAAGCGAGCAATCGCTTTGCGCGAAGCGAAAACAGAAAAGGCTAACAGAAAAGTTAGTCATGTATGAATAAAAGAGATAAGCGCAAGAGAACCTTCTGATGAAGCATCGAGAAAGCGGTACATACTGTCAAAAACCGGGCAACTGCGGCACGGAGAAGAGTATAGCGGAGACCTGATTTACTGGCTATGCGGCAGTAGTTGTTAAGGGGCATGACCTTTATTCGGGCTTATTTGCGGAACACAGGAAGCCTGCTGTCAATGCTAAAGGGAAACCCTCTCGTTCAGCGTAGCCTGCAATGATGTTGGTGGTTCGGCGTAGCGTCCAGCTACGTCGTCTCATCCTGGCCTCCGACTCAGCTTGGCGGCCACCTCGACAACGATGCCCTCTACCTCTTTTTATCGATAACGTGGCTGGTGTGGCCGGCTTTATGCCCTTGCAGCGGCAGTGCGGCTTTATTTACGGCAGCCCCGACCTCAACATTGTCGCACACGAGCTGGGCCACGGGGCCTTCAACCTGTACCACACCTTCAGCCCGAAGAATTACATCGCCAAAGAACAAACCACCGACAACCTGATGGACTACAAGGGGGGGACGGAACTGTGGAAGTTCCAGTGGGAACAGGTGCAGGACCCGCAAAGGGTGTGGTTGAGCTGGGCACAGAGTGAGGAAGAGGGGGAAGCAATATTCAATAATTTCACTTGGTTAAATGGTGAAAATGGGGTGTTTGCTAGTGGAGAACTGGAAGGCAAAGTCGAAGCACTTACGTCAATTATTAATCCAGTTAATGACAATATTGGTGATTATATAATTAGGTTTTCAACGGCAGATAAATCTCCTTTAACAACAAATTCATTAAGCTGGAGCGCAACTGCAAATGAAACTTCATCTATAATTGAAGACATCAGAAGCAAAAACATTTCCACTTTCAAAGATTATAAAAGCAAAAATTTATATGGGTGGTACGAAACTTCGGTGCCGACAGGACGTTTTACAAGCATTGCTGTTTATGTATTTAAAGATAATGTTACATTAGGCGATAGTACTTTTCATTCTGTTGGCGAATTTGCGTCCAATAAATACATAAAGGTCGGATACTACGATGGTATTGGAATTGACCTAAAATCTCGAAAATATGGTGTCGTCGCATTCTTTGATGCTATTGGAGAACTTTTGGTGTTGCTTCAGATTGATGATACAAATGAAGATATTGAGTCTTCAATATCTTCTTGGAGAGATTATTTATTTACAAGTAGTATTGATGTGAACAATAATGACATTGAAGAATATGAAGATGTGATGCTGAATGATGTTCAGTGGATTAGTCAATTTGATAATAGCTTTAGTTCTTGTAGTTGTTATGCAGATGACGCATGCTGCTTTGTAGCATCAAATCAAATATTATCGTATAGTGGTGTATCTACTAATCGGTCTCAACAGATTGTTATTGCTCAAAGTTCCAGCTCCACCTGTGATATCTTAACGGCAACAGACCTTTTCAAGGAAGGAGTAGAGTTGATAAACATTTCATTAGACGAGCATAAATTACCAATTGTTGTTGGGGTGCATCACCCTAAGAAAAACCAAACGACACAGGCGTGGTATCATTATTGTTCAGGAAATAAACCTAGTATTACAAACCACTACGTTGTTATCGTAGGGAAAGGTTATGATGAAACAACTAAAAAGAATTATTTTATATTTTATGAAGTCGGCACAAGCCATAGCTCGAACGGCAAAAGCGCAGATAACAAACTATATATTGAAGATGGTAATCTAATAATTGGCAATACAAAATACGTAAGTAGAAATGGTTATTATACCGTAACTGAAGTAAGAAAAAACATTGAAAAAACCTATAATTTGACAAATAAAAACTAAAATGAATCGATTTATTTTATTAGCTATATCCTGTTTTATTTCAGTATATAGCGCAATAGCACAAGTAAACTATACTAAAAGTCACAAAGAGAATGATTTTGCACAGTTTTTAAACCAGTTCTTAATTGTTGGATTTCCGTTTAATTATAAAATTGAATTGAGCAGAATTTCCAAAGAGGGAAAAACACTAAAATATATTTCATTTCAAGATGCAGAATCATTTTTGGGTATGGGTAATCAAGATTTATTCACGAATCGTCTTATGTATGATTATGAGACTTTTGAGAAATCATATTTAAAAGAAGAGAATTTGCCTGCAGCTCACCTAATGTTCGCTACAAAAAATTATATTGCAACTATTTATAGACACTCCCAAGGGATTGATAGCGATACTGTTTATGTATACCTAGGACTATTTACAAAAAAAGGGGTACTTATCGATAAAAAATTAATTGGAGAACAATTTACACGAGAAGATGATTGGATTAGTTCTGTTTTTTTAGATGAACATCATTTCAAGGTGTTTAGATATGCACTGAATCTTGAGAACTATGAGATTTTAAATAATATCTATCACATAATAGATAACAAACAAGCTATGACAACCGTGGTTGTTGAAGACTACAAAATTGATGAATCAGGAAAAATTGAGATGATTGAGAAATATCCAAAGCGATACTTGAAAGAAGACATTTCAGCATATAAAGTGTTTAATCAAAATACAGATGACCCAATGAATGATTTTCAATAACTACCCTCGTTAACCGTAGAGTACAATGAAATTATGGGCTCAAAGTCATTTTCAATGACCACATCCTCAAGTGTTAAATTTCACTTACAAAAATATTGCAGTATGCGTAATAGTCAAAACTTAATCTTCAGTCCCCTCTGCTAGTGCGGATTTGCAATCCAAACTACGTTAACCACATCAAAACCATCACCACGCAATCCATTTCGTTTTTTTAGCGATTTGTTCAATTCGAAAAGGCTTACGTTTGGGCAATAAAACCTAACCGATGAGCCGCAAATACAAATTCCACAACCCCGCTAGCCGTAGTTTGTCAATATAATTGGCACAACAAATAAACAAAGCACTAAGCGTGGCGTTTGCTACGCTTTTTATGGAACACCTCAAGAATAGGATAAATTTAAATCCTCCCTTCCCACTTGTCCGTGTCGTCATGTGTGCAGAAAACGGCTTTAATGCTTAAGGTTTTGTGGATTTGCAGTACCCAACTACTGCGCGATTGTATCGCGTGGTTTAAAACTTATTGATGGCAGCCCCGCTGGCACAGATTTGCTTTCGTGCTATGTAAGACAGTCCCTGACCTCATAGTCTTTCCCCCTGCCCCAACGTTCTTTGGCATATTAATCAAACCCACACCGAGGCTGCCGCCTTGTGGGGCTAGTCACCAGCACCATCGCCCAAACGGTTAATCGTTGTGCAGGTGAACGGTTACAAGTTCCCGGGCAACTACCCCTACCCCACCAACCTGCAGAACACCCTTAATGCCGTTTACTCCCAAGCGGCGGCCCAATGCGACATAAGAATAATATCATAAAAATAAGGGCATCAAGTACTAATTCTAAAGATGCAAATAAGCTTCAAATCTGTAGAGATAGCATAACGGGAGCAATAGAAAAAGAAATCAATGTAAGTCTTTATTCAGAACTCACTACAGATTTCAAACTTTATTATCTAGATGATTCATCTAGTCCAAATGCAAATATAACAACACAATAATCGAATGCATCAATGTTGCCAATTGCTCGAGATATTTTAAAACAAGGTGTCATAGAAATTGGTAGTTTTGAAGTAAATACATTACAGTTGTCTTATGATAAAAATAAGAATGGAGCATTAGATATTTACGTAGGTAGCAGTAACAATCCTGAACTAGCAGAAATTAAAGCACATCCAAGTCTAAATGGAAATAGTAATGCTTTAGTCTGTCTTAACGAAATACGACAATCCTACAGGATTACAGATACTGCCAAAGTAGGGAGTAATTTTATTCTAGTGGAAGGATTAGATAGTAAAATAATACATGGTAGAGTTTTAACATTAGATTGCTCGTTGTCATCAAATACAGAAAGTGTTGTTGTAGAAAGAACTGAAGGTTTGAAGATAATTTTCCAAGATACACTAAAGAATTCCTATACTCCTACTGATATTGCTTTTAGAAACATTACAGGGCTATCAGAAGTTCCCCAACTAGTGGTTACCGGAACTCTTACTGAAATTGTTCAAACGATGGTACATGAACGTTTACATAAATATCCATTTGCTTTAAAAGATTTAAATAGTCAAGACAATATAATGTATAAAAACAGAGGACGTTTAGATTCAAAGCTAAAATATAGGCAGGAACAAAAAGCATTTGAAACAGGAACAGAATCACAATGGGAAAAAATTTCACGTTAAGAAACAATGTCTATGAAATATATTAAAACACTGATTACTGCAATCATCTTATTAAACATTCATTTTCATTTATACTCTCAATACAAGAGTAGAAGCATGACACATAGTTTTAAATATCAATTGGACAACTTATTAGAAAATAAATTAAAACATACTAAAACAGAAGACATAACTTGCTATTTGTGGAAATTAATTAATAATGAAATTAATTATTGCAACTTACCTTACATCAGAGATGAAAAAATATACAAACTACTTATTGAAGGGTTAGATAGTGCAAATTGTTTTGAAGTAGCCTTATTTTGTTATGAGCGACTACTTGATTACGGTGACCCTCAAACTTTGAGAAAATCTAGTGAAAAGATAAAAGAGAAAGTTGGAATTTCCCAATTTCCTAAATTATCAGCTCGGCTAATCTTAACGCAGGAAGAAAAAAAAGAATTGTATAATAACAATCAAATAACTTCTTTTGAAAGAGCCTTAATGGGAGATCAAACATCCGAGAAATTAATTATTGAAGAATATAGCAATAGTGAAGAATATACAAAAATTTTGTGTGCCAAGAAACTAGGTCAAATTGCTTCTGAGAATTGTTTAAAAGCTTTATGCAATTCTTTTGGCAAAAAAGAAATTATAGGAGATTACAATCTTCACTATTCTTATTCGTATTGCTCTATTTATGGATTAAAATACGCCTTCCCAAACGAACATCTCTTTAGTTGTGATTTAGAAAAAACATTAAAAGAATATTTAATATCTCTAAATGCGGAATCTGGGATCTATATGTTTGACTCACAAAAGGAAATTAGAGGTCAGAATGATTATTTAAAAAAAGCAAGAAAATGGATGAAACATAATCTTATAATTACTATTCCAGCCATCTCAGATGAAGCGATCTTAATGTATATTTATGTAATGGAAACGGAATAACTGTGTAAAAAGCTTAAATAACCGTAGTCTGTCTTTGTGCTCAGCAATAAGTCTTTGACTTTGTTGCCATTTTCAACTACCGTTCGGCTCGACTGTTCCCCTTTTTTCCTAATGCGGTTTTATAAGCTATACCAAGTTAATCACGATACTCCGGAACATGGGGCGCTGTATCTTTTACATCAACAACATGGCCGGCTTTATTTACGGCAGCCTCGACCTCAACATTGTCGCACACGAGCTGGGCCACGAGGCCTTCAACCTGTACCACACCTTCAGCCCGGAGAATTACATCGCCAAAGAACAAACCACCGACAACCTGATGGACTACAAGGGGGGGGGGACGGAACTGTGGAAGCATCAGTGGATGCAGGTGCAGGACCCGCAAAGGGTGTGGTTGAGCTGGGCACAGGAGGAGAATGAGGGGGAATACTTGGATTTAAATTGTTTTGATGATATAAAAAACTACAATACTTTCATGAGATATTATAATACCTTGGATAAAAGCAATAATGACGTTTATGAGAAAGTGAAATCTATTATAAAAGAGAATACCAAAGCATCGTATTGTTTTACAGAATTGCTAAATTCAACCGATCTTGGTCAAGCAACCCCATTGATACAAGATGTGGCTTATCCTCCATTTTCTGCATTCAGAAATAAAAAGACACAAGAGAAAATTGAAGGAGTCGATGCAATCTCTAAATTATTAGATTCGAATTATACAGAAGCAGAAGAATGGACTGGATCAATTAAAATTAATATGAACACGATTAACTGTAAAACCATCTTCCATGAGATGAACCATGCAGCACAGTTTATATTAGAAAAATCAAACAAGGATATTTCCTACTCGGAAGCGCTGTGCGAAGTAGAAACAAGAATGATACTCTTTTATTCCATTTATAAAACATTACCGAAGGATGTAAGATCCGATCAAGAAAAAATGGAAAAAATACTTTTAAAACAAGCTGATAACTCTATTGATATAAAACCCCTAGTTGGGCGGTTTACCTCAGATGCACCTAGAAATTATCAAAATATTGACGAATTTTGCAAATTATTTGGATATATTGATAACGAAGAGTATCTCAAAAAAAGATACAACATCATTCACAAGTTCATGGAGTCAAAACTGAACAGAACTCATGTTGACGATCAAACGTTAATTGAATTTTGTTTAATTATGGAAAATTATGCCCACTGGCTTAGCACTTGGTATGGATTTAACAAGAATGTATTTTCTCCTAATTTTTATTTATTTGATAAGTTATAGAGATATGAAAATAATTAGCATGTGTATTTTGATGGCTTTTGCGGTGTGTTGTGGAAACAACCAAGAAAATAGGGGATTTACACATTTTTATGAATTCAAACACTTAGATTTATTTATTAATGATGACGACACGATCGATTTCAACAGGTTTAATATAATATTCAACACACTATGCATATACCCTGCCTTTATTGGTTTAGATACGAACCTTATTTTAATCAATCAATTGGAAAATAGGGCATTCTTGATTACAAAAGATACGGTTTATACCTACAAACCTCCGAGACTCGAAACAATTTATGAAAACAAAATTTGGGAAACGTTTAGTTGGAACAGACAAATCCTTTCAGCTTTACAAAACAATGACATGGATCGGCAATTCTCAGTTGACAGTATATGCAAAAGGCATTATTATTGCTATGATGAACACACAATTAGAAGGAAATTTCAAGGGTTATGGATAAAAAGTGATCTATCTGAGCTATACTTTATAATTATAGAACAAGAAGCGATTGATTTAATTAGTCAAAGACTTCTAATAGATAAGAAAATTAAAAATGACATTTTAGATCTAAAGGACAAGAAAGTAATAAACATAAACAATAAATGGTGGAAAAGGATGTAAAAATCCCTGCTAACGCGGATTTGCAATCTGCGATACGTTAACCACATCAAAACCATCACCATAAAACCATCACCACGCAATCCATTTCGTTTTTTTAGCGATTTGTTCAATTCGAAAAGGCTTACGTTTGAGCAATAAAACCTAACCGATGAGCCGCAAATACAAATTCCACAACCCCGCTAGCCGTAGTTTGTCAATATAACTGGCACAACAAATAAACAAAGCACTAAGCGTGACGTTTGCTACGCTTTTTATGGAACACCTCAAGAATAGGATAAGTTTAAATCCTCTCTTCCCACTTGTCCGTGTCGTCATGTGTGCAATGCTTAAGGTTTTGTGGATTTGCAGTACCCAACTATAGAATTAAGTCGCAATACATCAGGATATCTATATTATACCAATTACCTTAACGAAAACAATTCTTCTTACCCGTTGGCGACCCATGAAATAGAATTAGTGGAAGTGAGGCCTAATATCGCATTTAAAAGCGGGGACGGGTATGATTATATACTGAAAACGGGTGGACTCGACGGAGAAATGACCCGATTGATAACCAGTAAAGACAGCATCGAGCTCCTTCCTGTATTTTTGACGCCATCCGAATACAACCTGGGTACGAAAGCCGGTGAAATCAGCAACCTGTTCAGGAGGAACACGTATTGTAATTACCTCATCGACACGATTAAGGTAAACAATGAAACAATCCTTGAAAAGGGTTCGACACCCCTCAAAACGGATTGGACAAAATATGCAATCCGGCCGGAAGGACTAACATTTGAGGTGGTTTCGGAAAAATCGGGTTACAAGGCCACAATACAATCCAGCGCTTCCCCTTTTGTAACAGTGATAAGGAATAACAAGAACAAAGATATGGGATACTATATTGAGGATCATTATACAACGGCCACAAAAGAGCTTTCCCAAAACGTTATCGGGTACGATGGAATGAAAACAATTACGTTAGGCAACCAGTCCCGCTTCGATTATAAAGTTCCGATAGTCCACTTCCGTAACAAGTCCGAGGTACGGTTAACCCTGGTTTCTACGGATAGGGAAAAACGGAAAGACCATGACAAAGAGGAGCGCTGTTATTACATTGACGGGAAGAAAGTCAAGATTGGCGATACATTTACTATTTCCCCCAAGTATGGAGCAGTAGTGGACATAACGGACGAAAACGGGCTTAAGAAGGGGGCTATAGAATTTAAGCAACATTCAGGGGAGGTGTTACGCCCTGTTCTGAACTTACTATATTTAGGGGATGATTTGCCCGGTGGGATGACATTGGGTAAAGTCGTCAACACCCTAAATGGATACTATGAGCCAATGGGCATCCAATGGCAACCGGGCCGGGAAGAAAGGGTGGTTCCTGAAGGGTATTATGTGGAAGGTAAGGGTTTTGATGATGAAGAAATTTTACGCACAATGTCCAGCCCCAAGAATGAAGACGAATACTACATGATTGTGGTTGCTCCCGAAGATAACGATAAAGGCGATTTTGCCAATGGTGTAGGCGGTTTTGCCACCCAAATCGGGTCAAACGTGCTCTTCCACCGTTATGAGTATTCGGGAAAGCCGGAGATTCTGCATATCGTGCCGCACGAGCTGGCCCACTGCAACGGTCTCGACGAGTTTGCCTACGACTTTGGATTAACTACAACAACAGATTACGAACGTAAAAAACTGAACGGTTTCGACGGCCAGAAAAACAACTCGAATGTCATGGGATACTACGGAATAGGTAATTATCCTCCTAAGTTGGACTTCTTTTTGTCGCAGATTGCGGTTATCAGGCAGTCCGTCAAATCAAGGATTAGCAGTAACAATCGATGATATATCAGGAATATGATTTCGATGGATTTAAATTGTAATTAATAAACGACATAGCTATATGAAAAAATTAGGACTATTAGCCTTTATGTGCGTTTTCAACTTGCACGTGCTGTTTCCACAGCAACAGGCCAAACATAAATTTACTGAAAACACGGGAGTTGAGGTTTTTAGTGTGGGTGTCGCAACAACCGTTGAAACGGCCGCCACCATGCTCGACAGTCTTAAGTCGCTTTGCAGGAACGATTATTCCTTGGATATTGATTGTTCGATATGGGACCTTGCCAGTAAAGATACCATTCTGGAGATTCTCCGTGTTGAATCAACCAAACGCTCCTATACAAAAGGGGACTATGTGATAAACCTCAGTAATGCACTCCCGTTTGGGATCTATAAAGAATTGGTGGACTCCTGCCTGCCAGGTTTTAACCAGGGAAGCTACAGGAATCGCTTGGTTCCGCAGGAGGTAATTGGTGGGGCTATCAATGTGGTCTTTATACCGCTCGCAAAAAACCAGGTGCCGAATGACAGGCAGGCTGAATATTTCGAACTGTACCGGCAGCTTTCAATTTATCTTATGAAATTTGGAAGTTATGATCGTTTTTGCAGGAAACTGTTCATCGAAAATTGCATAAACGATGAAGTTTACAACACCGTAATAGACAGATTGAAGAACCATCCGAAATATCCGGAACGTTACAGACAAGAGTTTTTCGAAAAAGAGGCGGAAAAATACAATCCGGCGCTGTACGACAGCACAGGCGTTCCACAAAGAATAAGGAACAAAGAGGATTTGCAGAACCTGTGGAAATGGTCTGACGAGGACAAGGAGTATTGGAGACGGTGGAACTCCTTTTTGGCAATAGATACCCAGGCAAAAGAACTCGGAATGACCCATGAAGAGTTCTTTTACGAAAGGCAGATAGGTGAAGGTCGGGAACAGTTTGGTCTGGTCGGCTATTATTCTTTTTATTGTGTGTTTGATTATGTGATGAAATCCAACGATCAACATCTGTTTGGTGTGTGCAGGGAGTTTCTGGAAGAACACCCCGATTACAAAAGGTACCCGGAGGGGTGCCGAAAGTTTTTTGGACTGGAGTAACGGCCCCGCACGCCCTTGCTCGGCGTAGACTTCGTCTACGTCGAATTTCATTCGGCAGTTTGCAACTGCCATTGCCGTAAGGCAAGAAGAAGCTTTATTATAGATAACAACAATGAAATAGCCTAGAGACTACAGTTATAACACTCCCTCTCAACGAAATTTAAATCCCCACCGAATCCTAACCAGTCCATCAAACTTACATAAATTCCTATTTTCCCATCAGCACATCGTGATGATTATTGCATAAGCCTGTTTCGGTCAACAATCAAAAGTATCCCTCACTCGTCGGGCAAACCGGTCTTCGCAAGCACATTGAAAACTCGCCTTAATAACCAGTTTCAAAATATGCAAAATGCCACAAAAGGCTGTGTCGAACCGATGTCGAACCTACGTCGAACCTGTGTCGAAGGCAGAAAATCGCCTCAATAAGTATCAAAAAGTGCAAATCAAATAAGCATCCCTTTACGACTGCCGCACACTCTACCATGGGCAACCGCTATTTCCCCTGGGACAAGGGACGCTCTACCTTTTTTCGCAGACGGCAAAACCTTGAAGGTTTTTCTGCATTCAATGCATTTTATTATTTTTGTTTGCTTAAAAGCAGTAACCTAACATTTAACCATCCACAACAACGCATCGCACTGACAAGAAATCCGTCTCCTGTTTCAAACCTTAACCATTTATGTATACAAGCTATCCCAGAATACTATTGTTCATCGGCGTATTGTCCGCCACCCTTTGCCTACCGGCACAAAACAAAAACGAAGGAGTCAAATTGTTGTGTAGCCCGCGGGCCGATTCCATCCTGCTGCGCTGGGCACCCACCAATCCCGCCGTGTGGCGGCTGGGCAACCGTTACGGTTACAGCGTGGTGCGTTTCACGGTGCTCCAAAACAAAAAAATTCCCAAAGACATCCCCCAGATATTACTTACCTCTGAACCGTTACGGCCACGGCCAATCGCAGAATGGGAGGCCTATGCCGACGATAAGTATGCGGCTGTGGCCGCCGAATGCATCTTTGCAGAAGACGACAAAGGCCAACCGCAAGGAGGTACTCCCGCCGCCGTTTATCAAAAGTACAAAGTGGAGCAACAGCGGTACAGCTTTGCGCTGTATGCTGCCGACCAATCGCGATTGGCTTCCCGGTTGTCGGGATTGTATTTTGCCGACAAAACAGCCCTGCCCAACGAGAAATACCTTTACCGTGTGTACATTAACTGTCCCGACTCGTTGGCCGTCGACACAGCCTTTGCTTTCACAGGACTCGACGCACACTTCCCGTTGCCCAAACCATTGGACCTGCGTGCCGAATGGACCGACCAAAAGGTGCAGCTTCGCTGGCCCATAGCCCATTTGGCCCACATTTACAACAGCTATGTACTGGAAAAATCGGCCGATGGCGGTAGAACCTTTTTTCCATTGGGAGAAAACGCCATGATACAGCTGGCCGATGAGAACGTGACACCGGGATTTGCATACAAGTCGGACACGCTCGATAGTAATCTCGCCACATACCATTACAGGGTCAGAGGTATCGACTCGTTTGGAGAAAAAGGCCCCCCCTCCGACTCCATAAGCGGATGTGGGACTTTGCCGCTCGACAAAGCGCCCGTTCCGACCAGACAACAAGTAATCGACAACCGGCACGTGCTGCTGGAATGGGACTATCCCCCGGAAATGAATCCCTACACGCTCGGGTTCAGGCTATACCGGTCGGCATCGCCCAACGGGGCCAAACAGCTTATATGGCAAGGCAACGCCCCTGCCCAGCGCAGTTACACAGACACAGTACCGTACATCACCAATTACTATTTGCTATCGGCGTACAACGCTACGCGCGAGAAATTCTCATCCACGCAAATCTATGCCGAACGGGTGGACAGTTTCCCTCCCCTCCCGCCGCAACTATTGACAGGCCGTATAGACAGCACGGGACAGGTCACCGTCACATGGACGCGTAACCACGAGGATGATCTGGAAGGGTACCGTGTGTACAAGTCAAACCATCCCGACTATGAATTTACGCTGGCCAGCCCCGCGGTACTGCGTGACACGGTCTTCAGGGACAGTGTACTGTTGCGCACGTTGACCAAACAAATTTATTACAAGGTAACGGCCGTCGACGTGCGGCAAAACCAATCGGACATGTCGGATATGCTGGCCCTGGCACGTCCCGACGTGGTACCTCCGCTCCCGCCACGCATCAATGGCATTACCGACGCCAAGGGAAAACCCGCCATCGAATGGGGGTACAGCCCCAGCGACGACGTGGGTGCCTATCTTTTTTACCGCAAGGAGAAAAACGACACTTTGTTCGCCCCAATCGGCAAAGTACCTTTTTCGGTGCAAGGAGATACACGCTATGTCGATTTGACGGCCTTGGCGGGAAAAGCGTACATCTATCAAATGCGCGCCGAAGATTACGCGTTGCTGTACTCACAGCCCTCGAACAGCGTATTTTTCCAAATGCAGGGAAAAGTAGCCGAGGCCATCAAACTGAAACGAAAAACACTTATCGACCGTGTGGAACTGACATGGCAGATCACGTCGGACAAGCCCGTAACTTCTGTATTGATTTACCGCGCAACAGAAAATGAGCCTTTACGGCTTTACGACCACGGCACCCCCAATGGCTATACCGACACCAAACTGTCGCCAGGCAAAACGTACCGCTACGCGGTGAAGGCCGTGTACGGCGACGGTTCGAGTTCCGGCCTCAGCCCAACGGTCAATGCCAGGATGTAACCCAAATTCATGCAACCCAAGTTCAAAAGATGAGATTACCCGCCGCCGCAACGTGTACATTGCTCTTAATTTCTTTGTCAGCCAGACCGCAAGATGTGGAACAAGTCATCAAGGCCCCGCCGTTGGTCACCACGGGAGGGTTTTCCATGAGCCACATCGGCAACTATTCACCCGATTCGGCCTCAAAGCACGACCCATATTCCTATTACTTGTCGGGCAACATCAACTTCAAGATAAAAGGGGTGGTCGACCTGCCCGTGTCGTTTGCCTACACCAACAACCAGGCCACGGCCAACCTCTCGCAGCCCTTCAACCGCCTTGCGTTATCGCCGTCGTACAAATGGATACAAACCCACTTGGGGTACGCGTCGATGCAATTCTCGCCCTACACGTTGTCAGGACATGAATTTTTTGGCGCAGGAGTAGAACTTTCGCCCGAAGAGATTCCGTGGAAATTCGCCGCCATGTACGGGCGTTTCAAAAAGGCGGTCCGGCCCGATTCGGCAGTGCTTGAACCATCGTACCTGCGTACCGGTGGCGGATTCAAAGTAGCCTACACCGGCAAAAACGCAACAGTAGGCTTCAACCTGTTCAAGGCAAAAGACGATGCCGGCTCGGTACATTTTAATGACGGGGACAGCACCTATATCTCCCCTCAGGATAATCTGGCGGGAAGCATGGATGTGCAACTGAAATTCCCGTACGGTATTGCAGTGGCGGCCGAATACGGCATCAGCGCCCTGAACCGCCACATGGCAAATCTCGATAGCACACACCTGTCGTTGGCCGACAGGCTGTTTTACCGCGAAGGCGATGTGGCCGTACACCATGCCTTCAAAACCAGCGTGTCGCAATCGTCGTCATGGGGGCGCATTGGTGCCACTTATGAACGCGTGGCCCCCAATTATTTGACCTTGGGAGCTTATTATTTCACCAACGATTTCGAGAACATCACCGCCGACTTTTCGTCCACACTCATCAAATGGCTACACTTTTCGGTAAGTGCGGGCACGCAGCGCGACAATCTGGAGCAGCAAAAAGTCAATACCAGCCGACGAGCCATATTTTCGGCCAACACCACGTCGCCCATTACAAAAAAACTGACGTTGGGACTGGCGTTCTCAAACGTGCAATCGTTCGTGCACATCAGGGATGCGTACGATCAGATCACCCAAACCAACGAATACCAAAACCTCGATACGTTAAACTTTACACAGCTAAACCTTTCTGCCTCGTCGAACATCAACTACGTATTGGCCAGCAGCAAAACGCAACGGCAAAACCTCAACTTGATGTTGTCGTACCAGGAAGCTTCGGAACAACAGAACGATGACGAACGTTTTATCGGCAGCAGGATTTACAACGGGGCCGCAGCCTACCAAATTGCCTTTATCCCAAGTAAGCTGAACATTTCGACCACGGTTAGCCACAACCTTAACGACACGCCGGAGCAAAGGCTCACCGTCACCAGTTACAACCTATCGTTACAAAAAACACTTTGGGACCATTTCAAAACGTCGATGACAGGCACCTATAGCCAATCGGCAAACCGCGGGGGCACGCTCTCGAACATCACCAACATGCGCCTCTCGGGGGCGTACACACTACTGAAAAAACACAACTTTAACCTGTCACTCTCCATGCTCGATAGCCGCGGTGTACAAAAGCATTCCACTCTTTATTCCGCGAATCTCGCATACAGTTACATTTTCAACTTCACGGTAGACAGGCAAGGAAATGGATTGGGGGTCAAAGGGAATTTTTGAACATAAAAGAAAAATCGAAAACGCCAGGGACATGAGCAACATGTATTAAAAGGGACACACCCGCATCGTTGTTTAAAAGTCCTTTCCACAAAATAAATTGGCAACCAGGGTGCAAAATAAAACGCGCAAACCAGAATTTTATTGGGAAAAATATGTCGCACCACTCATTCCTGTTAAATTGAATGATTCTATTCTAACAAAACAGCGACAAAAGCAATTTTAAAAATTACCGGAAAAACATATTTTTGAAATACTTCAGACTTAAATTAACCCACATGCACCGTTTGTTTATATTCCTTCTGCTGACCATTTGCCATGTCACCGGCGGATTTGCCCAAAACGCCACAGGCTGTACGGTAAAAAATTACCAAACACGCGTCGAGTACGATGGGACAAGCCTTAAAACTTTCAAATCGATAGATTTATTGGTGACTGACCGAAAGGGCGATTACTATTCAAAAATCCAGATCCCCTTCTCCTCCACCTCTCCGCCCAAATCGCTAAAAGCGTATATTTCAACTGCCTCGGGTAGTATCATCCGAGAATTGAAAAGCAAAGAGATAATCAAAAAAAGTGACATTTCCGACTTTTCGCTTTACGAAGACGGCTTGTTGCACGAGTTTGTTTTGCGTCACAACGTGTACCCTTACATCATTCATGTCGAATATGTGACAACGGATTCAAAATACATCGACCTGTGCCATTGGTCTCCTATATACGATACCGACCTGCCAACCGAGATAGCATCTTTGAGCCTGCTGGTTTCCCCCGGCACGACCATATACATCGACGAACAAAACATTGGCAGCCATACGAAAGAGGTCATTTCCGGCAAAACGCTGTACCAATGGGAGGCCACATATAAGCCATTCCCCAAGGAGGACTATTCGCTGCATGTTCACGATCTGGCCCCATCGGTTACTGCCAGTCCGACCAAATTCTTTTATGGTGTTGCAGGTAGTTTGCGGTCGTGGAAAGACTTTGGGATCTGGTACAACAACCTACACAAAGAAATGGGATTTTTGACCCTTGAAGAAAAAGAAAAAGCCGACAAAACAATAGTCCGATGCAAAAACGACAGGGAAAAAATCGACAGCCTTTATCGCTTTATGCAACAAACCAAACGTTACGTCAACGTATCAGTGGATATTGGCGGCATCAAATCATACCCTGCCGAATACGTATGTAGCAACGGCTACGGCGATTGCAAAGCACTCTCGAACTATATGAAAGTACTGTTGGCGTCTGCCGGCATCAGGTCGAACATTGTACTGATCTACGCCGATGATGTCCCTTATCGTTTAAACCCTGCAATACCGAGCAATCAGTTCAACCATGTGTTACTATGCGTACCCATGCCGGCCGACACGGTTTGGTTAGAGTGTACATCGTCCTATTATCCTGCGGGCTATTTGGGCGCCGCCACCCAAAACCGTTACGCATTATTGATAAACGAAGATGGCGGCGAACTGGTAAAAACCCCAAAACTTGGCACAGACGCCTGCCTTGTGGCCAAAAAAGTGACGCTCGACGCCGAAACCGGTTCCGCACAAATAGAAATTGCCTTCAATGGCCCCCATTACGAAGAAATCAAAGGAATACAATCATTGGCTCCCGAAAGCTGGCACGAACGTATTATCGACAACTACCTATTTTCGTCATTCGATGCCGATGGGTGGAGATTCATGTCGTCCGATAAAAACTCACCCTCCATCAACCTGAATGTCAACGGCGGCTATCCTTATGCCAGCAGGATCACAACGGGCAACTTGTACTTCAATATCCCCGGATTGCCCATTCCACAACTGGGCAAAACGGAAAAACGTGTGAGCCCCGTCTACTTTGCTTATCCCATCAACCATTCCGATACCACTGTGGTCGTTTTCCCCACAGGATACAAACAACTGGGCACAAATGCCGTAATCGAAACATCGGACAGCATCGCACGATACAAGCGAACACTGGAACTGGACGGCAACACCCTCAAAGTGATCCGAAACCTCACCGTTCCCCAGGGAGAATACCCGTCCGGGGATTACGAAAAAATCGCGGCCATTTTTCAATCCATAAGGAAAACAGACAAAGAAAGAATCCTTTTGATCCCATAAAAGTTCCAACCACTATGAAAAAGATCTTACTAACCCTGGCTTGTACCGCAATGCACGTATATTTCGTCCTGGCCCAGGCTCCCGAAGCGATATCGATTATGGACGAATTAAGGATGGAGTCGTGGCCGGGCGACAAACAGGCCGAAGCGGGAGTGCTTTACGACAAAGGAATCGTCAAATTCCTCCAGGACAACGATTATGGCTTTGAGATACATTTTTCCAGGACCACGAAAGTCAAAATCATCAACGATGCAGGTATAAAGTACGGCACCATCGAAGTCCCGCTATACATATCGTCGTCCGGCGGGCAGGAAACAGTAGAAAATATCAAAGCCATCGTTTACAATAAAGAAAACGAGCAGGTGAAAATCACCCTGTTCGATCCGAAGCAGGTTTACGAAGAGAAGATCAACAATAACTGGAAAGTAAAGAAATTTGCCCTTCCCAACGTGAAGGCGGGATCTGTTATCGAATACTCCTATATCGTTGTTACCCCTTTCAAATTCAACCTGCGCGATTGGGAGTTCCAATGGGATATTCCCGTAAAGCTAAGCAAGTTTACGGTCTCCATCGTTCCGTTCTACGAATATGTGTTCCTGTTTCAGGGCGCCACGAAATTCAACCGGCAAACCAGCACCGCCGGGAACAATGAGCAACAGTTTGGCCCGGCCACCTACAAAGAGATGGTTTACGACTACGAGCTGCACGATGTACAGGCTTTCAGGGACGAAGATTTCATAACCTCCCGCAAAGATTACATCAAAAAGATCGACTTCCAATTGGCCAACGTTACGGATGTTTACGGGACAAAAACAAAGGTCATGACCACATGGAAAGATTTGACCAAAGACATGATGACCGATGACGATTTTGGCAAATACATTGCCGCTGCAAGACGCGAGTGCAAGCAAACGGCAATGTTCGACCCAAAACTTGACACATTGTCCAACTTCAAGGAGGCAATCGACCAGGTGAAAAATCAATTTAACTGGGACAAACGTTACCAGATCGTCGCCACGAAATCGATGAAGAACTTCCTGGCGCAAAAAACCGGAAGCTCGGCCGAGATAAACCTATATGCCATTGGGATGCTCAATGCCATGGGTATAAACGCGAAACCGGTATTGATAAGTACCCGCAACCATGGGAAAATAACTTCCGATTACCCATTTATCAATGCGTTCAACCATGTATTGATAATGGCCAGCATCAACGGCAAATATTATTTGGCCGATGCAACCGATCCGTATTATCCGTTCAACATCCTCCCTAACGAATGCATCAATGAAAAAGGGTATGTCGTCGACCCCAAGTCTTCTGAGCCGTGGCTGGCCCTTAACAACTCCAAAATATCGGACATAGGGTACTACATTGAAATGAATTACGACCCTGAGAACGACGAAATGAAAGCCTTCATCAGGGCAACTGCCAGTAACCATGATGCAGTAAAGCTCCGGAAAAAATACGTAAGCGATCAGGACCAGTTCAAAAAATCGCTTTTGAACGGCATGGAAGCCGATAAACTCGCAATTGAAAACCTAGAGGACAACAACAAACGTTTCATCGTCTCCACAAACCTCTCCCTTGCTGCCGAAAAAAATGGGAAACTCTTGTTTATCAATCCTTTTTTAGATTTGTGTGAACAAAAAAACATTTTCAAGTCGGAAACAAGAGATTACCAAATCGATTTAATCTACAACTACCGTCGCATTTACACCTCCACAATTACCATTCCCCAAGGTTACAAAATCGTTTCACTCCCTTCCCCTGTCCAGATCGACGATCCCCTGATGCAAATAAGCCTAAGTACGATCCAAACAGACGATAAAATCAGCATCAATAGCACATACTTATTTACCAGATCGGTTTATCAGGCAGAGGATTACATCAAACTAAAAAAATTATTCAACTCCATTGTTACCAAATTCAACCAACAAGTCGTATTGGAAGAGACCGATTGAATTAAACAATTTGTGGATGTCCCATTCTGAGGAAGTGCATATTGAATCGGCTGCCATCCGCCCGGATTGACAAAGACTCGGTTATTTACAGCACATAAAGTGCATTTCAGTGAAATCATTCAAAAAATGGCGATTTTTTCCAAGAGGCGTGCATGCACAACCATGGTCCAGGTTCTCCGTAAAGCCCGGGAAGCACCCACATGCAAAGCAACGAACGTGCAACCGGAAACAAACGATCTGCAATGCGTAGCAAAACCTGTACGGCATATAGCAACAAGCGGGAAACAGGATCCCGGTACAGGTGTAGAAATGACAAAGTCCCCGTACAACCTTGCTTTGTACAGGGACTTTACCGTGTTGCAACAAGAGATAGTTGCATTACTTACAACATCCTTACATTTTTGGCCACAAATTCGCCGTCCTGGTTTTTTTCGATGGTAAATTCCACCTGATCACCGGCCTTAAGTTCGTTAAAATCAATATCCACCACGTTGGTATAATGAAAAAACAAATTATTGGGCGGGTATTTTATGAACCCGAAACCATTTTTAATACTCAAAATTTCGCTGGTTTTGAGGGCGCCACTCTCGGTTTCATCGGACATGGCCCTCCACGACCGTTTGCTTTCGGTTTGTACAAACAGGTTGGCCACCAACGGTTCACTTTTTCGCAAACGATTGTCGATAATCTCGTGCATGGCCAGAGGGTACGACACCTCTTCGAGTAAATCTTGCGATGTACGGGTCACAAACGTTTGGCCATTGTCGGTCGTATATTCAAAATCCCAGCTCAAGACCATTACGCGGGTCCCTAACGTGTTGAGTTTACGTACCAGTGGGGCATAATCACCGTCGGAAGCAATAAGCACGACCACGTTAAAACGTTTGTAGAAAGCTTGCTCAAATGCCTCAAGGGCCAACCACACGTCGATACCTTTCTCCTGCTTATACCCGTTATACGATTTGATAGGAAGGTAATGCGTGGTAATACCCTCAGACATCAATATATCTTCAAACGCCCTGTCCCAATAAAGCGTATCGCCCTTCTGGCTGGCCTCCTGGGCGCTCAACCGTCCCCTGAAATAGTGGCTGTCCACAATCTGGCACAAACGCACATCCATTCCCTCTTCGACGCCCACCTGGTGACGGATAAAATCATGCAAGCCCGAAATGCTCAACCGTTTTTTCCGCCAATGCTCATAATTGTAAAAATTGCTCACGTGGTAAAAGTAGTTCCCGTCGTAAAAAACCCCAATCCGCACCATTTTGTCCTGCATTGTCCTAATTTATTATCGAGTGAATTACAAGTGTACAAAAAACATTAAAACCCAATTTGATCGTTCCTGAACGAAAAAAACCGAGGGATGGCAAAATTGCCACCCCTCAACGAAAAATCAAAAAATCCGATAACCTTTTTATGATGAAAAAATTTGTTTCCTAAGGACAAACGAAACGCACATGCATAAATTTTTCATCCATGCATGTTTCGTGAAACCGTCCGTTTCATGAACGATTCAATCTTTCCCAATCGGTCCAATGGATCCCTGATACGAGATGAAGGCCCGGTTGTTCGACGTCACGCCCACATTACAATCGTCCATCCCAAACATCTCCATCCTGATCTGAAACTGGTCGTTCGTGCTTTTGACCTTAAACGATATATCGATGCTCCGGCGTTTATCGTTCAATACGACATTATACTCCAATATCTCGCCGTTGAACCGTATCCCTCCTTCGGTCGATCCATATTCCGCATAATATGCCCGTCCGAAAAAGGGCAGCTCGGCAATGGCCACCGAATCATTGATCGTAAGCGTATTAGGGGCCGATATGGTATGCACCGGCCTAAACTGGGTAGGAATGGCCCGCTGGGCTTCAAAACGGTACTGTTTCGTGTGGATCAGTTCAATGAGGTCGTGATACTGTTTTTCGCGCAACGCCTGTTTGTCCGCTTTCTTTTGCGAAGGAGCCAGGCCCGTTGTCAAAAGACCTGACAAAAGCACAATGACGATTTTTTTCATTTTCAAATCCTTAAATTGAACAACACAATTGAATCGGGCACATGCCCAAAATCCTTTCTTTTCACGGGCATATAAAAAGGAAACACAGACACGATCTTATTGATCTTGCTTCTACACAGAAATACTTCCCGGTTCTTCTGAAATCCGGCAAATATGGAACGGAACCAAAATATCGGAAAATGTCCAATCTTAAACAAATCCCCGACCATTGTCACTGTTCCATCGCCATTCAAATACAGAGAGCCGGCAGGAAGAAAGTCCCACCGGCTCTTTGGCCTAAACCATGGCAAGTCTATCGTTCTTCCACTTCGACCACATAAGCGGCCAATAATTGTTCCTGTACTTCAGGTGGCACCCTTTCGTATTTCGAAAAGCCCATGGAGTAAGACGCACGCCCTCCTGTAATCGAACTCAACGACGTGCTGTATTTATTCAGCTCCTTCAAAGGCACTTTGGCCTTAATGACCTCATAGCCCTTTTCACTGCTCATGCCTTCTATCACGGCACGGCGTCCTTGCAGGTCGCTCATCACATCGCCCATGCGTTCGCTTGGGACTTTCACTTCGACGTCGTAAATAGGCTCAAGGATTTTAGGCGATGCTTCGCGGAATGCCTGGCTAAATGCATTCCGACCAGCCAAACGGAACGAGATTTCGTTGGAGTCCACAGGGTGCATCTTGCCATCATATACCAATACCCGAATGTCACGGGCATACGAGCCGGTCAACGGTCCTTCCTCCATTTTTTCCATTATTCCTTTTAAAATGGCCGGCATGAAACGTGCATCGATGGCACCGCCCACAATGCAGCTACAAAATACTAATTTTCCGCCCCATTCCAGTTTTATCTCCTCCTGGTCACGAACGTTGAGTTTGAACTCCTGACCGCCAAATTTGTAAACCGATTGGGCTGGGATACCATCGGAATAAGGCTCGATGATCAGGTGCACTTCGCCGAATTGTCCGGCTCCACCGCTTTGCTTTTTGTGGCGGTAATCGGCACGTGCCATTTTGGTAATGGTTTCACGGTATGGAATACGCGGCGCAAAAAACTCGACCTTGATTTTGTCGATGTTCTCAATGCTCCATTTCACGGTATTGAGATGAAACTCTCCCATGCCGTGCACAATGGTTTGCTTAAGCTCTTTGGAATATTCCACGTTGAACGTCGGATCCTCCTCGTGCATGCGTTGCATCATTTCGCTCAGCTTTTCCTCGTCGCTTTCCGATGCGGCACGAATTGCCGTACGGAATTTTGGGTTTGGGTAATGGATGGCATTGAAAATAAATTCGCACCCTTTGGCATTGAGCGTATGGTCAATATGGGTTTCTTTTAATTTAACGCTTGCACCGATGTCTCCGGCCACAAGTTCCGTGACCTTATGGCGGGTATTGCCCGCAACGCAATACAATTGTGAGATGCGCTCTTTGGCATCACGGTTCATATTCACAAGGTCCATACCCTCCTGCACACGACCGGACATGACTTTAAAGAACGATACCTCGCCAAGATGAGGTTCTACGCTTGTTTTAAATACAAACAACGATGTAGGCCCATGGGTATCGTAAGGCACTTCCACCCCGCTTTTATCTTTGGGCACGGGCATTTCAGCCACATTGGGCACCACGTTGTTGATGAATTCCATTAAACGGCGCACTCCCATATCTTTTTTAGCCGACACGCAAAATACGGGAAACATGTCGCGGTGAACCAATCCTTTATGAATACCTTCACGTAGCTGGTCTTCGTTGAGCGTTCCCTCGGCAAAGAACAGTTCCATCAGGCTCTCGTCGTTCTCGGCGGCGGCCTCTACCAATATATTATGTAATTCTTCGGCCTTAACGGCTTCGGAGGCTGGGATTTCCAATATGTCAGGAGCGCCCCCCTCGGGCTTCCACTTATAATATTTCATTTTCAGCACGTCGACCATGGCATTGTAACCTTCACCGGGATTGACCGGGTACTGGACGATAACGACCTTGTGTCCGAAAACTTCACGTGCCTGTTCGAACGTTTGGTCGAAATTGGCTTTTTCGTGATCGAGTTGGTTCACCACAAAAATGACCGGCTTGTGGTATTGTTCGGTGTATCTGAAAAGGTTCTCTGTTCCGACTTCCACCCCTTGGATGGCATTGAGAAGCACTAAAGCAGTATCAGTGACATTGAGCGATGTAATGGCGCCCCCGATAAAATCATCGGATCCGGGACAATCGATGAAATTGATCTTCTTGCCCATCCACTCGGTAAACAACACCGATGAATAGACAGAATAACCATATTCATGTTCTACTTTGTGGTAGTCCGACACTGTGGTACGGCTACCAATATCCCCGCGACGGCCGATTACCCCACCCTCGTACAACATCGCTTCCGTGAGGGTGGTTTTTCCGGCGCCGCTACTACCAAGCAAAGAGATGTTCTTTATTTGGTCGGCTTCGTAAACTTTCATACGCTTAAAATTTAAGAGTTATTTAATAGAAAGGTAAGAAGTGCATGACCGTAAAATTAACATTTTTTAATTAACACGCAATTTTTGCGCACACAAAGTTTACAGTCACCAAATGGTTCCGGGAGACCGCAAACATTTCAACAAAATATATTTAACCGATGCCAAATGCATGGTTCACTCCTGTAAGGCACATAAACGTCACCGGGTCCTTATTTTGTCCATATCCCTCCAAAAAAAGAATTTTGGCAGGTATGGGGCAAATTCATAAATTGTATGTGATACCTAAACTTGTAAACCATGAAATTGTCGGGTACCGCAAAAAAATTAACAGTGATTGTGGGCATCAACGAACACATCTACCAACGCCCTTTATACGAAGCGATCATATTTGCCGCAAAAAAGTATAAGCTGACAGGAGCCACCGCATACAAGGGTATTGTATCGTACGGTGCCGACAGCATGGCCCACAATTCAAAGGTTTTTGCACTGGCCGATGAACCTCCCGTGATCGTTGAATTGGTCGATGTGCCCGAACGGATCGAAGATTTTGCACAGATTGTCTCGAAGTTGATGGACAAGGCCCACAGCGGCGGTATTGTGTTCACCGAAGATGTTGAAGTGGTAAGATATTCCCGCCCCCCTACGCAAAGTTAACGGCCGCATTCTCCCACATGTATCGTAAATATCCGTTCCTTGTATTTAAGCAAATCCCGGATATATCCTTTTTTCAGACATGCATACCGGACCCTGCCATATGCTGGGGAATGGCCCCTTTTAAATTGGGCGGAAGGGTACGGCGTGGTTTGCGTCCATAGAAATAATGTTTCAAAAAGAGCACAGGTTCTTCGCCATGCTGGTTGTAAAAACGCTCAAGGAAACCATTGAACTGCGGCCTGCCCGATTGGGCCCGGTCAATGGCCTGGAGGGTCACATCCTCAATGTGGATGGACACCTTACGACGCGGCATAAAAAACACAAAATTTGCCCACACATAAAACATTCCCCGAAACAATTGCCATACAAAGCCTGGGGTTTTGCCCGTCCATGCCTTCGACCATATACTCCCCCAAAGGCCGCTGATCCGGATCGCAATCACCCGCACGTCAGAAGGCATATTGGTCACGATAAGGTGCGCCGATTTTTTGTTGACGATCCTTTCAAAACCTTGAGCTGCAAGTTGACCTCCGGGATAAAGCAGAATGTTCCTGTTTTGGGAGAAACCAGCTACTACTGCCGACGAAATCTCGTTCAGCACGTTTGTGTTCCGGCTTTTTCCTTCAAGGTTGCTCACCCTTACGGCCCCCCAACCAGAGAAAAACGGCTTAAGGAAAGGCATGTCGTAAAAGTCGGACGTAAGAACGGGAATTGCCGTGGTATGCTTATACAAATGCGCCAGCAGGATGACAGGATCGATCAGTGCCTGATGGTTTGGCAAAAGAAAATGGGGCCGATTTCCCATCAATACCTCCGTGCCTTCCACTTTCACGTCGTAGCGCAACGACAAAGCTAACCGGAGAAAGAACGCCAGTACTTTGGCCAGATAGACCCGAATGAGTGTGTGTTGTCCCATACCCCAAAGAGTGTTTTCCAAATATAACAACAGAAGCGTTTACTTTCCCCACAAACAGATGGTGGTTGCAACGACACATCTATTTAATTTCGAATATCGTTTATATTTACCCCGTTAAAAGACGAAAAATGGACAAGACCCGCCATCTAAAAGTAAACGACCGCAAAGTTATCAATGCATGGTGTTCTTACGACATCGCCAATTCGGCATACAACCTAAGTATTGGCACCGTGCTGTATCCCATTTATTACGAATCTGTTACCCAAGAAGCCTTTGGATCGGAAATGGTTACGTTCATGGGATTTGCCGTACGTAACACCGTTCTCTACGAATGCGCCATTGCCATAGGGTATCTGCTTATCATTGCATTGACAATTTTACTTTCGGGAATTGCCGACCTGGGAGGTTACAGAAAACGGTTTATGCAGATATTCACGCTATTGGGATCATTGTCGTGCATGGCTTTGTCGATGTTCCACGGAAGCAACATCGGGGCCGGCATTCTCTTTCCCATGTTGGCGGTTATTGGATTCGCAGGTTCTCTGGTGTATTACAACTCGTTTTTACCCATTATCGCGACGCCCGACAGGCACGATAAAATAAGCGCACGGGGTTTTTCGTTCGGGTACGCAGGGAGTATGCTGTTACTGGTGTTCAATATTTTCACCATTCAAAAGTTCGAACTGTTCGGTTTCGCCAACGAACTGGAAGCCATTAAATTTTCGTTTGTCCTTGTAGGCGTCTGGTGGTTTGGCGTCGCGCAAATAGCTTTCTATTATTTAAGGGAACGACAAAGTAAAGTTGAAATAAACACCTCTATTTTCACGTCGGGATTCAAGGAAGTTGTCAGGGTGTTCCGTTATATTAGGCAACACAAGAACCTCTACCGTTTCCTTCTGGCATTTTTCTTTTTCAGCATGGGCGTGCAGACCATCATTATTGTAGCCACGCTGTTCGGCAGCGTAGAGCTTGGCATTGGCAAAACCAAGCTCATCGCCACCATACTTATCATCCAACTGGTTGCCATTGGCGGTTCGGTATGGTTTGGACGGATGTCGTCCCGTTACGGGAATAAAACATCGTTGGTTTGGATGCTGGGAATCTGGATCGTGGTCTGTTTGTCGGCCTATTTCGTGAATAACGAATACCAATTTTACGCATTGGCGGCATTGGTGGGCATGGTTTTGGGCGGCATCCAATCGCAGGCACGTTCCACTTGGTCGAAACTGATCCCCGCAGGCAGTTATGATACGGCCTCGTTCTTCAGTTTCTATGACAGTACCGAAAAGCTGGCCATCACGGTGGGTATGCTCGGCTTTGGCGCAATGGAACAGATTACGGGCAACATGCGGGTAAGCGCACTTTTGTTGTCGTTGTTTTTTATCGTCAGCCTGGTGATCATCGCAAGATCCAAACTTAACGGGGCACAACGCGCATAGACAGATCCTGTGTCCCCAGAAATCCCCCTATATCCTGTCGGCGTTGGTCCACAAACGTTTTTAATTCATCAAAGCCCTGTTGCAATTCGTAAATAGCCGACGTATCGTTTTTTATGGCGTCAACCGATTTTAGCATTCCATGGTATTTATCGATAAGTTTTTCCATTTTCGCCACGGTAAACACCGATTTGCCAAATTGTCCCACTTCATCACGATATATCTGTTGGTATCTGGGGCGTTCCCAAAGATAACTGATCAACGGCCATTGGGGCCCTACGTTCGACTGGTCCAGATTCCCTCCGCCTCCCATTCCCGCGTATGAAAAGGCTTCGTTATTGTCCCAGGGGATCCATGTCATTTTGTGGGTACCCGGGTTGCCGTACAGATAATAATTATGTGCCATACGTCCGTAGGTATCCCAGTTTTGGATAACACTGTTCACCGCCATCCACTTGAGGAATCCCCCGACATCGAATACCGACTCAAGTTCCTGTTCCCATGCCGAAGGATTGGAAAAACGCAGCGAATCGTTGACCACCCGGTAAAGCCGTTCCACATCGTTGTAATCCGACTTTTTGTTGTTCTTTTTCTCAAACGACGACTCGGCAAAAGTCCCATTGGCAAACGTCGCCCCTCGTCCATCCGGTTTATAACAATTTCCTTTTTTATTGCCAAAACAGTGTTCCAACATGGTATCTTCCACGATTTCGACCGCGGTGTAAATCCCCGCAAAGCGGGATTCCGTACCTATCACAAAATACACCTCGCACAATACGGTACGCGCCACGGGCACTCCGGCCATCGCAAACATGTCGGCCGTCAGCTTTTCCCGAATCCTCGTCCTGTCTTTTAACCCGTTCGAGAATGACAATTTTTCCATGCCATAAAACAGGTTTGGGGACGACTTTTTGCTCTCCTTTTGAAATTTGGCAAACTTTAAACGAAAAGGATAGTTCTGCTTCTTCTCCATCCACGTGTGCATAAGGCTTGAATTGCCCTTTACCCGAAACCCCGCATCACCCCACACTTTTCCGTTGAACCTGACTTCGCAGGGGACATATTCCCATTCATCATTTCCATTTCCAAACCCGCCGGGCATGGGACGCCCCGGGTTCTGCAAATCACCTTCTGCCCCCAAAGGCGGCATTGGAGGCATGCCGCCGGGAGGTGGCATAAACCCGGGCATTTCATTGAAGCCATCACCTTGGGCCGGTACACGCCGGGGCATATTTCCCGGCATAAATCCTCCCGGAGCGTTGGGCATCGATCCAAAACGGTTCTTCAACTGGCCAACCACTTGTCCCCAGCTGGTTGTGTCTATCACAATATCGATTCGATGGACCTTGCTGTCGGTAAAAAAAGCATCCGGGCCATTCCTTTCCACACAACCGCTCCATGCCGTGATCCCCACCGGCAAAACCATTCCGCACAAAACTGCCAGCCTGATCGTTTTTCCACAATTCCTGTCTCTAGCAAACATCATAAAGGTTCTTCTTTAAAATTGCCACAAATATCAGCGTGCAGGAAAGCTCAAAAAAAACAATTCACCCAACCCGGTAAATATTCCGTCGAACTCAACGTTTATCATCACGAATAGTATATTCTGCGTCCCCTCCCACCTATAAACTCAGGGAAACCCTGCTTTAAAACAGGTATAAATAGGCTGTATTTGTTCGTAATGTACTGCAAATGGGTTATTTTTGCGGCTTCAAAAACAACCAAATTATGGCAGAAACAAAAAATCAACCGTTATTTAGTGAGTTCCCCCCCATTTCCACGCAGGAATGGACGGATAAAATCACGGCGGACTTGAAAGGTGCCGACTTTGAAAAGAAAATGGTTTGGAAAACCAACGAAGGATTCAACGTTCGTCCCTTTTACCGCGCCGAAGATCTTGAGAACCTGAAATATCTGGACTCGTTACCGGGCGAATTCCCGTTTGTTCGCGGAACCCGTGCCGACAATAAATGGCTTATCCGCCAGGATATATGTACCGGTAACGCTGCCGAAGCCAACGCAAAGGCATTGGATTTGTTGACCAAAGGTGTCGATTCGATCGGGTTCAAATTCCATACCGAAGAGGAGATCACACAGAATCAAATTGATACGGTACTGAAAAATATCATTTCGAACGAGACCGAAGTGAACTTTGAAACCAAACACGGCAACAAAAAACTATTGGAGCTTGTGTTGGAGAATTTCAAAAAAAACAACCGCGACCTGGCCAAAGTACAAGGATCGCTCAATTTCGACCCGCTTGGCAAGTTCACCATTACCGGAAAAACCTGCACCTCCATTGAACGCATGTTCGAATATGCGGCCGAGGTGGTAGCTGCGGGCAAACATTTAGACAGCTTCAAAACACTGGCCGTTAACGGCAAATATTTCGGTAATGCAGGTTCTTCCATCGTACAGGAACTTGCATTTTCGCTTTCAATGGGTGCCGAATATCTGAACAGACTGACAGAAAAAGGCCTGACCATCAACGAAGTGGCTGGTGCACTAAAATTCAATTTCGGCATTAGCGGCAACTATTTTATGGAAATAGCCAAACTACGCGCCGCACGCATGTTATGGGCCACGATCGTAGACCAATACAAGCCCACCGGCCGTGAGGTCTGCAAAATGCACATCCACAGCGAAACATCGTTATGGAACAAAACCATTTTCGACCCGAACGTGAACATGTTGCGCACGCAAACCGAAGCCATGTCGGCCACATTGGGCGGCACCAACTCACTTACGGTATTGCCCTTCGATAAGACTTACAAAAAATCGGATGTTTTCTCCGAACGTGTTGCACGCAACCAGCAACTGTTGCTGAAAGAAGAGAGCCATTTCAACAAGATCGTCGACCCTGCTGCCGGCTCATATTACATCGAGAACCTTACCGACAACATTGCCCGCGAAGCGTGGACATTGTTCCTCGATATTGAAACGAAAGGCGGGTATGTAGCCGCATTGCAAGCCGGTTATATCCAGCAGCTGGTGAAGAAAAGCGCCGACGATCGCCGAAAAGCAGTTGCATCTCGCCGCGAAAACCTACTGGGGACCAACCAGTTCCCCAACTTCAACGAGCAGATGCAGTTACAGATCGACTTTGCGCAAATCGACGCGCAAAAAGCGGACACTACCGGTGCCATTGTAGAACCCATCGCATTGTTCCGTGGTGCCGAAGAGTTTGAAGCATTGCGTTTAGCCACTGAAAAAGCGGCCAAACGTCCCAAAGTGTTCATGCTAACCTACGGCAATCTGGCCATGCGTTTGGCCCGCTCACAGTTCTCGTCCAACTTCTTTGGTTGTGCCGGTTACCAGCTTATCGACAACATTGGCTTTGCCACTGTGGAAGAGGGCGTGGAAGCTGCCAAAGCCGCCAAAGCCGACGTGGTCGTCCTCTGCTCGTCCGACGACGAATATGCAGAAGCCGCACCCAAAGCTTTCGAAGCATTGGGTAACGCTGCCATTTTTGTGGTGGCCGGAGCTCCCGCTTGCACGGACGATCTGAAAGCCAAAGGCATTCAGCACTTCATTAACGTGCGCAGCAACGTGCTCGAGACGCTGAAAGGGTTCAACGGGTTGTTGAAGATATAAGAAGTATCAAGATACAAGTATCAAGACACAAGACATGCATAATTTCAAAGAATTGATTGTTTGGCAGAAAGGACGTGAACTTGTAAAAGTCATCTATCAATTACTTAACAAACTGCCTCTTTCAGAAGCGTATGGATTGACAAGTCAAATGCTATTCCTTCGAATATTGCCGAAGGTGCGGGAAGAGGAAGTGACAAGGATTTCCTTCGGTTTCTAGATATTGCCAATGGTTCTGCATTTGAGCTTGAAACTCAGTTGTACTTGTGTGTTGATTTAGACTATATACTCGAAGAGGACGCAAAAGAAATTTTTGTACTTATTCGTGAAATACAACGAATGATTTTTTCATTGAAATCGAAATATCAAGTAGCTTAATTTTGATACCTGATACTCGAGACTTGAGACCATAAAAATGAAACCAGATTTTTCAAAAATAACTTACAAAGGTGCACCTTGCCATACCGATGCGGCGGCTTGGGCACAAAAAAACGGGATTAAAAAGGATTGGGTGACGCCCGAAATGATTCCCGTGAAGAAAGTATATACCAAGGAAGACCTTGCCGGCATGGAGCATTTGAATTATGCGGCCGGTTTGGCGCCATTCCTTCGTGGGCCATATTCGGGCATGTACGCCACGCAGCCCTGGACCATCCGTCAGTATGCGGGTTTTTCGACAGCCGAGGAATCGAACGCATTTTACCGTCGCAACCTGGCTTCCGGCCAAAAAGGGTTGTCGGTGGCATTTGACCTGGCCACGCACCGCGGTTACGACTCTGACCACGAACGTGTGGTGGGCGACGTAGGCAAGGCCGGTGTGGCCATTGACTCGATCCTTGACATGAAGATACTTTTCGACGGGATACCCCTGAACAAGATGTCGGTATCGATGACCATGAACGGTGCCGTGTTGCCCGTGCTGGCATTTTACATCGTAGCCGGGCTGGAACAAGGCGCCAAATTGGAGGACATGGCCGGAACCATCCAGAACGACATCCTGAAAGAGTTCATGGTGCGCAACACCTACATTTATCCTCCGGAATTCTCGATGAAGGTGATTGCCGATATCTTCGAATATACGTCGAAGAACATGCCCAAATTCAACAGCATTTCCATTTCGGGTTACCACATGCAAGAAGCCGGCGCTACTGCCGACATCGAACTGGCTTATACGCTGGCCGACGGCTTGGAGTACCTCCGTGCAGGGGTGAACGCCGGCATGGACATCGATGCGTTTGCGCCCCGTTTGTCGTTCTTCTGGGCCATTGGCATGAACCATTTTATGGAAATTGCCAAAATGCGCGCCGCACGTATGCTGTGGGCCAAAATCGTGAAACAGTTCAATCCCAAAAACCCAAAATCGCTGGCGTTGCGGACGCACTCACAAACCTCGGGCTGGTCGCTCACCGAGCAAGATCCGTTCAACAACGTGGGACGTACCTGCATCGAAGCCATGGGCGCCGCATTGGGACACACCCAATCGCTACATACCAACGCGTTGGACGAGGCCATTGCGTTGCCAACCGATTTCTCGGCACGTATTGCACGTAACACACAGATTTTCATTCAGGACGAGACCCAAATCTGCAAGGCCATCGACCCATGGGCCGGTTCGTACTATGTAGAGTCGCTGACCAAGGAATTGGTCGAAAAGGCCTGGGCCCATATCCAGGAAATCGAAAGCCTTGGCGGCATGGCCAAAGCCATTGAGAGCGGATTGCCAAAAATGCGTATCGAAGAAGCAGCTGCCCGCACACAAGCCAAAATTGACAGCAGCAACCAGGTGATTGTGGGCGTAAACCGCTTCCGCCTGGAGAAAGAAGATCCCATCGACATCCTGGAGATCGATAACACTGCTGTACGCTTAAGCCAGATAGAACGTTTGAAGACCCTTCGCGCCAACCGCGACGAAGCCGCCGTACAAAACGCTTTGGTAGCTATCACCAAAGCTGTGGAAACCGGTAAAGGCAACTTATTGGAACTGGCCGTCGAAGCGGCTAAATTACGTGCATCGTTGGGCGAAATCTCATACGCTTGTGAAAAAATAGTAGGACGCTATAAAGCCGTGATTCGTAGCATTAGCGGAGTGTACAGCTCCGAAGCCGGGCAGGACAAGGATTTTGAGCAGGCCCGTGCACTGTGCAGGAAATTTGCCGACCTTGAAGGGCGCCAACCTCGTATCATGATTGCCAAAATGGGACAGGACGGCCACGACCGTGGTGCCAAGGTGGTGGCTACCGGTTATGCCGACATCGGTTTCGACGTGGACATGGGACCTTTGTTCCAAACACCGGCAGAAGCAGCCAAACAAGCCGTTGAAAACGACGTGCACGTATTAGGCGTGTCATCGTTGGCTGCCGGACACAAGACACTGGTTCCTCAAGTCATTGAAGAACTGAAAAAATTGGACCGTGACGACATTATGGTAATTTGCGGCGGTGTAATTCCCGCCCAGGATTATCAGTATTTGTACGATGCGGGCGCCGTAGCCATTTTTGGTCCCGGTACATCGGTAGCCAAAGCAGCTTGCAACATCCTTGACATTTTGATCAAGGCACACGAGTAATAAAAGAATCCCTCCGGCCTCCCCGATGGGGAAGGATAAAACCCAAAAGCCTCCGCAAACGGAGGCTTTTTTTATTTTTTACGCAACCTGATGAACGATCAATTTACAACTTGAAATCTCTCCTGCACCATAACGGCCCCTTGAAATAAAACGGAAAACACAACAAGCGTAAAATGACCGGGGTTCTTTGGGACAAATTAAGAAATAGGTTCATCGTACAAAACCAAACTGCGTTGAAAAAGATTTATGCTGTCTTTTCCTGCAATATTCCTCCCTGATACGCCCAAGCTATTGACTTTTACCGCCGGTACACCTAAATTACCAATGTCACTTAGCATGAAACGTGTGACGTACAGAATTTTAAAGTCATAAATCAATTATTCCTCGCAAATGCATTCAAAAAACAAACTACTGGTGGTGGATGATTGCCAAACAACCCGCACCATTGTCAAGGATATCTTCAGAAATTCCGGTTTAACCATTCTTGAATCAACCAACGGCAACGACGCTATCTCTATGATGATGAAACAACATCCAGATTTGGTATTGCTCGACATCAACATGCCGGAGAAAGACGGGCTGGACGTGCTTGAAGAATTGATCGAGGAAAACTACAACACCCCGATTGTCATTATCTCAAGCGATGTATCGAACGACACAAAGAAAACATGTACGGCTCTCGGCGTTAAAGAATACATAGAAAAGCCGTTGAATCCTGCCAAACTTAAAGAAACGGTAGAAAAATATCTAAAGGTGAATTAATCCAACTTCATATCATCTTTGGGAAGGCCTTTTTCCATGGTTCCCTGTACATAAACAATGTATTTATGATAGATCCAACAATGGTTTGGCAAATCCCATGCTTTGCCTAGTTGAAATACCCTACATAAAACATGTAATATAAATTCCTCACAATCCCTCCCATAAGTCTTTGTTATATAAAATTTAGCCTTCCGGATTGATCTGATATCCGATGAAACATTATAGAAAATCCCAAATCCAATCAATATACCTTGATTGCTACCTGCCCTTTATAACCACCTTCAATGCAGAGCGTTCCCAAAATCGCCGTTGATCAATCGCAATAGAGCCAATCTGGCAACAGCTGGGTCTCTCTTACCGATGCCGATGCCATGCCAACTTCCAGATGAGATCCCATATGATCCTCAAAATACTGTATGTTGATATGGTGATACCCTTTGGCCAGCGCAATGGTACCGCGTGTGGTCATCACAGAGTGCGAACCGTCGTTGTTTACCACTGCTCGTCCATCAATGGTTATCAGGGCACCATCGTCGGAGGTGACGTAAAAACGGTACACATCATCAGCGGGGACTTGTATGTACCCTTCAAACTCGACGGCAAAGTGATCGGTAGTCGATGCCATGGAAAGGTCAACCTTTGCGGCCGTTCCCGTTTTTTTTATTTTAAGATTGGCAATGTCGCTGACAGCCTCCGCATGACCTTCGTAGTACGTGTAACGTAACCCTTGTTTGAATATTTTGGCCGGGATTGTTGCTTTAAGAAAAGCACCGTTGGAATGATCCGACGACGTTCCCTCATTACGGAACCTGAACATTTGCCCGTCCCACGACGGGGTGGCTATCCATGTATCGAAGGCAAACTTGCCTTCAACCATTTCGATAACACGGGCCCCTTGCCGCAAATCGCCGTAACCTCCGTAACCGGAACAGCGTCCGTAAGCCAACGCAATGTCACATAATACCCCGATGTAATCGTTGTTATGGTCGTGCCCGGCGAAAATCCCCATCACATCACGGCTCTCGACCATGGCCGCAAACAAACCGGTGTTTATCCCTGGCGATGACACGTCTTCGTCCCAATGGCCCGTCACGGCATCACGGTCAAGCCGGGCAAATTCCATCAGCGGGATATGCAGAAAGGCCAAGGCAGGAAGAGAGCCGTTACCGGTTTGGTATTTGGTTGCTTCGTGGCGGTACCATGTGACCTGTTGGTGTGTCACCCAACCATAGGCACCTGGTAAATAGGTTGGTGCATAAGCATTCGAATCAAAAAAATAGAGCAACGCCGCAGTTTGACCGGTAACAGACGATTTGACCGCCAATACGAAATCGGTGACTCCTTGTTCCGTCGAAGAAGGGCTAATGTTGTACGGCATTTTTTTGACGATTTGATAAATCTCAGCCCTAGGGACATTGCATTCACCGTCATGGTTCCCAAAAATGGCCACCCATGGTGTTTTCTTTTGTTCCATAATATGCCCGATCTCCCGCCATCCCTTTTCCACTTCGTCGCCCAATACCAAATCGCCCGTGAACACGGCCAGATCGGGCATCTCTTTCTCCAACATGCTTATTATCAACGACCGGGTCATGGCACTTTCGCTGCGTCCGGCATCGTAGTGCAAGTCAGTGAACTGCATGATCTTCAATTTCCCCTGTGCATTGAAGGCCATTTGTGCGGTAATGGTTTTCGGGGACAACAGGAGAACCACGGCAACCAGCCATGTCAAATGCCGGCAGGGAAGGATATTTTTCATTGTGCTCATTGTTTTGACAAGTTGGCTTTTAATAGCTTGATAATTTTATCGAATACGTCGACATTTTCGTACACGCCGCAAAATTCCGACGAACGGGGACCGTAAGCAAATACTGGCACCATAATGCCCGTGTGGTCGTTCGTGCTAAACTGGCCATCAACAGTGCCTTCGCGGTAGTTGCCGTCCAATAGCGTCAACCCGCCACACTCGTGATCGGCCGTGACAACGACGAGTGTCTTGCCGTTCGAATCGGCAAATTTCAACGCTTCGCCCACGGCTTTATCAAAATCGATGACTTCGCGCACCACGTATGGCATGCTGTTGAAATGGCCGCCCCAATCGATTTGCGTGCCTTCCACCATCAGGAAAAAGCCTTTCGGGGAACGTTTGAGCAGGTCGATGGCTTTTACCGACGCATCGGCCAAAAAGTCTCCACGCCCGTCCATTTTCGACCGTGTGTTGACATCGTCAAGCACCACCAATTTTGAAGTTGGGGCATCGGGGACACTATACAGATCAAGCGAGGCCGTAAAACCATCTTTTCCCAGTTCGTCCAGCAGATTACGGTTGTCGCTACGGTTGATGAACGCATCTTTGTTTCCGCCGATGAGTACCCTGACGGGACTGTCGAGGAAATCAAGCGCTATTTTTTCCGACATGTTGCGGTCACTTTGATGGGCGTAGAACACGGCCGGGGTAGCATCGGTGGCATCGCCTACGGTCACAATGCCGCTCCAAATACCCTTTCCGTCTATTATTTCCGGGATATTGCGGATCGGTTGCCTGGTCGAATCGCAGCCAATGTGGCGGTTGTACGTCTTCTGCCCCGTAGCAAGGGCCGTTCCCCCGGCAGCCGAGTCGGTGTTGTACGAATCGACCGACGACGTTTTGGAGAATCCGATCCGGCGCATCGCAAAAATACTCAGATCGGCACGGTTACCCGTATAACCTGCGTAAAGCTGGGACACGCCCATGCCGTCGCCGATCATCAATATCACGTTTTCTATCTTTCCTTTTTTGTTGTCGGACTTGTAGGTAGGGCGATAAGCCAAATGATGGTCGCCACCGTTGTAAACGCTGCTGCTGCGGTGTCCCAGATAATTGGCCAGCGCCGAAATACGATCGGTGTTCAGATAGTCGGTTCCAATGTCCATGAGCGACTTCCATGCATTGATATGATCGGCTGTGTTCCAAAACCTTACCTTTTTGCCCAATGCATGGATGGAATCGATCAGTTGCACCAACCGCTTTTTGTCGTCGACGGGGATACTTCCTTTTCCGTTCCATTGGGTGAACCGTTTCAGATCCTCGCTGAAAAGTGCCACCCGCTGCAACTGCTCCGCTGAATAACGGATATCCGTACGCCCGTCGAAACCGATATACAACGGGTATTGGCCAAATTGGCCGGGATCAGGCATGTTGCCCGTCACGACGATCCGTATGGCATTGGCGTTGAGCAACGGGTCAAATGCCTCGCGGTGTTTTTCTATTTTACGGCACAACAAGGCCAACGCCGATCCGGGATCGCCCTTTATGTCCACCAACAGCTGATAGGTTCCGCTACGGTCGGGCCATGCCTTGTTTTTATTCCGGGAAAACGTCTGGACAACAGGGTTCAGGTATAGCGAGTCGATGGTGCGGCCTGGCACGATTTCCCCGTATTCGTGGGCCACGTACAGGTTTCCGTCCTTTTCCCAAATGTCTACTTCAATGGATTCGAACTTATGGTGGTAGGCCATCAGGAACGGTATCTCATTGAGGTAATCGTTATGGGAATGGGCCAGCGTGGTGTTTTTTTGTGCCGACAACTGGCATGCAAAAAGCAGTAACGCAAGGTATAGAATAAAGTGCTTCGTCATTTCTGGATATGTTCGGTGGTTTAAACCTTCAAGGTTCTGAAAACCCTGAAGGCTTAAAATCGGAGATTAGTACCCCTTGTTCTGTTTGAGGTTTTTACTGTTGGCGACTTCGTTGTCGGGAATGGGCCATACGTGGTTGATAGAAGGATCAAAACTTCTGGCCGGCCACACCTGAACGGCATCGGTCCTTAAGTAATTGCCGTTGCCATCGGTCACCCGTTTTAACCCGTGCAATGGTTTGGCATAGGTTGTCTGTGCATCGCCCCAGCGTACCAGATCGAAATGGCGGTTGGCATGTTCGCCGGCCAATTCGCAACGCCTCTCGTGTTTCAAATCGGACTTGGTGGCATTGGCCAATGCGCCCAAGCCCGCCCTGGTCCTGACCGCATTGAGCGCCGAATCACCGTTAAGGCCTTTCCAGATCTGGGCCTCGGCTTTCCATAACAATACTTCGGAGTAGCGAACCATCGGGATGTTCAAATCGGTGGTCATGTTGTCGCCGTTAGGGTTCACGTATTTCCCGATGGCATCGGCCGATACGAACGGATCGAAATATTTCCTGAACATCATGTTCGAGAACGATTCATTGGCTTTATCCACGCCGTAAATCCATTTATTGCCCAGGTACTCTATCTCATCACCAGGCATAAACAGTGTAGCCGCCCTCCTTGAGTCACCCTCTTCGAACTCCTGGGCGAGCTCAAGCGTTGGCATAAAGTAACCCCATCCGTTGTACAGTCCCCAACCTTTGTTATCGAGCACCACGCCCGGGAACTTTGAACCGTCGCTTTCGTTGCTGGTCCATGACCAAATATATTCTTTGCTCCAATTGTTGGTCATTTTGAACACGTCGGCAAAATCATCCAGCAACCTATGCTTGCCCGAACCGATGATTTTATTGGTGTACACGATCACAGTGTCGTAGTAGTCCTGTTTATATTGGGCATTATACAAGGCGGCTTTGGCCGCATAGGCCCAGCAGGCTGTCTTGTGGGGACGTCCGTACTGGTCGTTGTTTAATTCATCGAAATAAGAGAGCATTGACGCAGCTCTACCAAAATCGGAAATACAAAATTCGTAATTGGCCGATACGGTCGATGGCCTAGGCTGGTCAATGTCCTCGACGGGCGTGCTTTCGGTGACGATGGGAATGCCGCCGTTGTCACCATTATCGCCATAGTGTGGTGCCAGCCATAAATAAGCCCATCCGCGAAAGAAGTAGGCCTGCCCAAGCACTCGGTCCTTAGTTTCGTCGTCAATGTCCATGCCCGGCACATTGGCAATGATGTCGTTGCAACGTTTGATAAGCTGGTACATGGTGGGCCAGTTGTCTTTTGCATCGCTGTTGTTATCGGCGATAAAGTTTTTGATGTTATCGGCATAACCTTTGGTACGTCCAGTGATCATATCGTCGCTCGCATTGATGTACCACATGACGCCCCTTCCGGTAATGCCTTCGTAGGCCGACCAAAAGTAAAGGCCGTCAGCGGCTCTTTCGGCATCGCCGGCCGATTTCCAAAAGTTCTGCGAAGTCGGTTCCCCAACAGGGTTTTTCTCCAAAAAGTCTTCGCACGACACAGCGGTGATGGTTGCCGCCATTATCGCTATGAGATATAGTATTTTCCTCATTGGTTTATGTTTTTATCGTTATTCGATTTTAATTTGTTATTTAAAAAGCTGTTGGCTGTTGCCATTCGCTTTAAAACCTCTCCTTCTTTTTCACTTTTGCACTCAGGAACTCTTTCTGTAACCTCTGCACGAATTTTGAAATCAAAAGTTCAGATTTAGGCCCACGCTTATGGTACGTGCAACCGGGTAGCGGCCACCGTCTACGCCGTAGTTGCCTACTTCGGGGTCCATGCCTGAGTAGTTTGTCCAGATGGCCACGTTCTCGATGCTGCCGTAAAGCCTCAGCGTACACTGGTCAATGCCCGCTTTGGCATATAAGCTTTTGGGAACGGTATACCCTAGCGTGATGTTTTTGAAGCGCAGGTACGAACCGTCTTCCAGGAAATAGTTGGATGACGTGCCATAATTTTTGTTTGGATCGGTGTTGGTTACCCTGGGAATGCCTGAATTGCTATCGTAAGTCCAGGAATCCAGGATGTCGCGCGACATGTTCCAGCCCTGGGTACCTTCCATGGTCATGAGCTTGAAACCGTTGAATATTTTGTTGCCCGAAACCCCTTGAAAAAGCAGGCCCAGATCGAACCCTTTGTAGTCGAAGCTAAAATTGAAACCATAGTAAAAATCAGGTGTGTAGCTGCCGCAATAAACGCGGTCGTAATCGTTGATGACACCGTCGGGCTTGCCATCTGCGCCGCTGACATCCTTAAATTTTAAGTCGCCCGGCCTGGCATTGGGCTGTATCTGGTTGCCTTCAAAAGTGTAACCATCTATCTCCTCTTGTGATTGGAAAATGCCATCGGTCCGGACAAGGCAGAACGAATGCCAGGGCTGGCCGACGGTCGAACGCAACATTTGCAAGCCTCTTATCTGGTTGCTGTGTTGGATGTATTCCTGGTCGCCGATCGAAGTCACTTCACTTTTCAACGAGGTAAAATTTGCATTCACCACCAGCCCCAGTTCCCCGATACGTGACGAATACCCTGCCTCCAGTTCGAATCCCGTGTTCTTGGTATCGCCGATATTCGCGTAAGGCGCGTTGGCCACGCCGGCGACCGATGCCACCGGCATCAGGTCAATCATATCTTTGGTTTTCTTGATGAAATAGTCGGCCGACAAGGCCAGTCTCCCGCCCAGCAGCCCAAGGTCAATACCCAAATCGGTTTGCTCCGAGGTCTCCCATTTCAGGTTGGGGTTGGCAAGCGTGGTCAGCGCCACACCACTGATGGCCGTTTGGGCATTATCGCCCAGATAGGTAATATAGCTGTCGCTGCTGAGCGACACACTGCCCGCATAGTAAGGCACCGCGGCCACATTGCCTATCTGTCCCCAGCTGGCCCTGAATTTCACCAATCCGACAGATGGGGCAATGTTGGCGAAGAAAGGTTCGGACGAAAGCTTCCATGCCCCCGATACCGCAGGAAATATATCGCTGTTGTTGGCCTGGGGAAGTTTGGAAGTGGCGTCGTACCGGAGACTGGCCGTGGTGAAATAGCGATCCTGGAACGAATAGGCCAATCGGCCGAACGACGATATCTGGGACTCTTCCCAATAGGATTCGGACGGCTTAGAGGTGGACCAATCGGTAGCGTTGACAACGCTCCGGGTCGATTCGCTTTCGTCTTCCATATCATAAACGGTCAACCCAAAGCTCCTGTATGTTTTGTCGCCCTCCGAAAAGCCGGCCATCAGGCTCAGATTGTGTTTTTCGGCAAATGTTTTGGCAAACGTGGCAGTGTTCTCCCAGAACCATCCGCTGGTTGAGGCCGAACTCAACGATCGCGAGTTGGTAAGGTTCGGTTTGCCGATTTCGGGAACTTTGGGCACGAAGTCTTCGTAACGGTCGCTGACATAGTTGGCCGATAACGACGATTTTAGCGTGAGCGATGGCCATGGTTTGTACGAAACGGCCGTGGTCGAGAATATGTGGTGCGATGGACGGTACTGATCAAGCCTGTTCAACGAGGCAACCGGGTTTTGTACTTCACCGTATCCGCCTGCTACGCCCAAATCGGCATATTCTTCGGGTACCGTGCCGCTGTACGACCCGTCTGCCTCATACACGGGGGCCGAACGTGGCATAAACATGGCACCGGTGATGATACCCGTGTGCGATGAGGTATTCACGCCGCCCTGTCCGTTTGCATAGGCGTAGTTCACCGTTTCCGAAAGCGTAAGCTTTGGGGCAATATTGTAATCGACGTTGAGCTTTGCACCCAGGTTTTTGGCAAAGGTGTTCAGCAGCACGCCTTCCTTCTTTTTGTATTCGAACGATGAGAAGGCATTTAGTTTTTCGGATCCGCCCGAAATGGAGACTGCATAGTTTTGGACGGATGCCGTGCGGAAAATTTCGTCGATCCAATCGGTACGCGTGGTTTGTCCGTACGGGTAAATGGCTGCATCGGCCACCCCTGGGATAACTCCGTTGCCGTTGTTGGCGGCATCGGTGGCCACTTTGTTGTATTCCTGCGCGGTAAGTGCCGCCGGCAGGTTCGTGGCCTGTTGCCAGCCCCGGTAGATGTTGGCGCTGACTTTGGTCTGGCCCGCACGCGCCTTCTTGGTGGTGACGATGAACACGCCGCCCGATCCCACGTGCGCACCATAAATGGCAGCTGACGCCGCATCTTTCAGGACGGTGATCGATTCCACATCATCGGTGTTGAACGGGGCACCGGGGACACCGTCGACGATGTAAAGAATCTCGTCGGAGTAACGCGACCCTTTTCCCCTTACCACAATGGTCGATCCGGACAGAGGATCGCCCCCTTCACTGGTTACCGACACACCGGCCAGATTTCCCTGGATCATCCCGATGGCGTCGGTCGGGCGACTCTTCTGATTTGTCAGGTTGATGGACGACACGGCAGTGGAAAGGTCTTTCTTGCGTGTCTCACCGTACCCTATCACCACCACTTCGTTTAGTCCGATATTGTCGGGAACCAGCCGGATGGTGACGTCCATCGATCCGTTAAATCGCTGTTCAAAGGGTTCGTAGCCGACCATCATGAATACAATGGAACCAGTGTCCATGGCACTTTCGTACCTGAACCTCCCGTTAGAATCGGTGATGGCTCCTGACGTGGTTCCCTTTACGGCAAAAGCGGCCCCGACCACCGGCTGGCCATCGTTTTTATCAATTACCGTTCCCGTCAGCACCGTTTGTGACTGTGCCGTTAAGATACCGCCTATCAGCAACGATAGCGATAAAATTAGCTTTCTCATTGAATTGATGTTTTTAATGATATATCCTGATTGATCCTCAAAAGGTCATGAGGGGGAATTGGCACGGTTCCGTTTCCCAGTGGACCAAATTATTCCATCAGGATCAGGCGACGGGAGACGTTTCGGATCGTTTATGGGGACATTTTTTTCACGGCCTCTCCGTTTTTTACAAAAAAGGACGACATTTTTTGCATTAATACACCGCTAACATTGACGTAATCGGGGTTTAACGATTGGGTTAAGCAAGCACGCTATTTTGCTCTTGAAATTGTGACGGCGTCATGTGGAATTCTTTTTGGAAACAACGGCTAAAATATTTGGGATCGTTGAATCCCACCTTGAACCCGACTTCGCTGATGGTGAACCCTTTGTTCAGCAATAGCTGGGCAGCACGTTTGATGCGGATGGACCGGATAAGTTCAATGGGCGCAAAGCCTGTGAGCTGTTTGCTTTTGCGGTAAAGCTTCATCTTGCTCATGCCCAGCAATTCGCATAGTTTATCGGGCGACAGATCGGGATCATCCATGTGGTCATGGATGGTTTGTACAAGCTTGCCGACCAACCGGTCGTCGGCCGTTGGTTCGGCAACATCGGCGGGCGCCAGTTGTTGTTGCAGCTTGTAAGCGTCGCGCAGATCCTGGTCGCGGGCAATAAGCGACCCGAGTTTGCCCAGCAGCATCTTTTCGGAGAACGGTTTTGCCACAAAATCGGTGACGCCTGCGTCCAACGCCTGTTCCTGGTCGACGTGTGAATTTTTGGCCGTGACCAACACAAAGGGAATGTGTTTCGTTTGTGGCGACGATTTCACTTTCCTGCACATACCCATTCCGTCCATTACCGGCATCATCCAATCGGACAATATGAGATCGACGCGAAGGCTTTTCAGTAAATGGAGCGCCTCGGCACCGTGGGCGGCGGCGACCACGTGGTAACCGTTGCGTACGAGCAGCTCGCGAAGATAGTCACGCATTTTGCCGTGGTCTTCCACCAGAAGGATCGTGGGCACTGTACCATTGTTTCCCAAAGCTGTTTGCTCCTGCTCCGTTCCTGCGGCATTTCCGATCGGCACACATGGCTCTTCAACGGGCAATGTCACGAAGAAACTGCTCCCTTGGTCGGGATGGCTTTTGACGTTGATATGGCCGTTGTGCAACGCCACCACCTCCTTGACCAGCGCCAGGCCGATGCCCGATCCTTTCACGAAGGCGTTGATGGCCTTTCCGATCTGGTAATACCTGTCGAATATCAGATCCAAACAATCATCGGGTATGCCGATCCCAGTATCGGTTACCTCCAATGTGAGCACCGGTTGCAGGTAACCGATCCTGACGGTTATTTCCCCGTTGGCGGGAGTAAACTTAATGGCGTTCGAAATCAGGTTATTCAGGATGATCCTTATTTTTTCGAAATCGAGCAAGAGCCACGTGCCGTCGTCCGTATCCATCTTCAGTTGCAAATCCACGCCAAGCCTGGCCGCCTCTTCGGCAAACAGCCCGACCACATCGCGGCAAAAACTTTCCAGTTCCCCGTATTGGCGGTCAACGGACATCTGTCCCGATTGCAATTTCTTGTAATCGATTGTCTGGTCGACCAACCCGATCAGGAAATCGGTTTGCTCCTTTACCGTTTCCAACGTTTTGGCCATATCTTTTAGTGAATCCGGAGAAGCGGCCGCTATCCGCTCCATGTGTCCCCTGATAAGCGAGAGCGGGGTACGGAATTCGTGCGAGATACCGGCGTAAAACTGTAAACGGGACTCGGTTTCCTCTTTCAGTTTCTGATGCAACTCGGCCAAATGGTCACGTTGGGCCAATATCTGGTCCTTCTGCTTCAGGATGTCGTTGTTGGAGGCGACAAGCATTTGGTTCTGCCGGTCGAGCAACTCCTTTTGGGCGGTAATTTCCCGCGTCCGGCTCTCCACGCGCAGGGCCAATGTTTTGTTATACCGACGGACACTCTTTAGCCTGAGGTGGTAAAACAGCCACAAAAAACCGACGACCGCACAAACTGCAGAGACCACAAACAAGCGTTTCTGCCAGAACGGAGGGGTTATCTGGACCTGCAATGATTTTACGGGCGACCACATTCCCTGGTTGTTCGCCGCTTTGCATTCGATCCGGTAATGCCCCGAACCTAAATCGCCCAATGGGATTTCCGCCTTTCCCTGCCAATTGCAATGCCAGGCCGAATCGACGGAAGGAATGCGCCACGCAATGGCACACCGACCGGACATTGGGGTACAAACCGCCTTGGCCAGTAGTTTTTTATCGGCCCTGTCGAAGTAGCCGATTCGCAACCGATCCGTCACCCCATTGGCAGCTCCATGGCCGAAAACCTCAAAAAAGAGATCGGGAAGTGCCTGTTTATTCGGCAATTTCGATAGATCCACTATATCGACCCCCTGTGTACCGCCAAGATAAAGACGATCTTCCCGGCCCAGGAAAAAAGCCCCTTCGGTGAGTTCTTCGTTTACCAATCCCTGCATGTGGTTGTAACTGCCCACAAAAAGGGTAAGCGGATCGATACAGGAAAGCCCCGCCGAAGTACTAGCCCAGACGTTGCCCCGTTGGTCTATGCCGACGCCGAGAACCAGGTTGGACAACAACCCGTCCTGCACCGAGAAATTTTTGAACTGACGACGTTGGGAATCGTAGCGGCTAATCCCATCGGACGTACCGATCCAGAAAACACCGCCCTCGGCCTCGGCAATGCTGAAAATACCGTTGTTGCAGAGCGTGTTTTTTGTATCCGACCGCTGGGTTATCCGGTCGACAAGGCCGGTCGACGGGTCCAGCAGAAAAATCCCGTCATACTCGGTTCCGATCCATATCTTTCCGTCCGAGGCGATACACAACGCGCGGCAATGTTTTCCCGCTACGCCCTCAATATGGGGCACTTGCACCTCGTCACTCTTTAAATCAATGGTCATAAGGCCGTCCCATGCACAAACCCATAATTTACCTTCCTTATCTTCCGACATGGCATAAATGCGGCCATAAGGAATAGTCCCTACGGTACCAAAAGGCGAATAATATTTCCTCTGTCCATTGGGGTACACGCGGTACACTCCTTTGTAGCTGCCCACCCACATGCTGTGGTCACTGGAACGACAAATGCTTCGCACCCGGTCCCAATCGTCATCCTGGCTATCCGGATGCGCAATGCGTGCCGTTACCTCATGCCGGTCGGAGCAGATTGCCACTCCATCTCCATACGTCCCGATCCATATGTTGCCCCGGGCATCCTCTCCAATGGCCCTGATGGTTCCCCTGGGCAGAGAACGCGGGTTATTGGGTTCGTGAATCATGTGGCACAATGCCGCCGATTCTTCGATGTACCGGTTCACTCCTCCATCTTTGGTCCCCACCCACATCACGCCGTACTTATCGAGAAAGAGATCATACACTTCGTTATTCGACAATGACAACGGATCGATCGGGTTATGTTTGATCGCCATGGTCGGAAAGGCCCCGGAGAGGTCTCGTTCTGCCACGAGGATTCCACGGGTGCGTGTCGACATCCAAAATTCCCCGGTGCGTCGCTCCACCACCTTATCGATACCTGCATCCGGGAAAAGCATCTTAAACGTGCCTGTTCGGTCCGCTTCGCGTTGCGTTCCGGCATGGTGGACGAATGCATCGCGATCGGCTTGGTATATGACGGACATGTCCGCAAAATCGACGACCAAATGGCCATCCCTGCTTAAGCGAAAGTCCCCGTAAGGCCCTTTCCGAAACGCGGAAAGGTCGTAACAGGTAAAATGGGCCGGTTCACGCGACACCAGTCTGGCTACTTTATTGTTCGACAAACCGATCCATACCGTTCCCTGTCCATCGGTTATCAGCTTTTCGATATTGTTGCTGGGCAACGACCTTTCGGGATCAAGCTTATTGTGCTTGTAAACCGCAACGCCATCCCCGTTGTAGCAGTTCAATCCGTCGTAAGTGCCAAACCACATGTTCCCCAACGAATCCTGGCCGATGCAGTTGATGGTGTTATTCGACAACCCATCGTCAGTGGTCAGGTGGTCGAACAAAGCCCGTTCCTGCGCATTGGTTCCGAAAATGCCCAGCAAAAACAATAAAAAAAATTGATTGACAAACAGTTTCATAGGCGTCCCATTGGTAAACGATCAATAGAGTTCCTATGCAAAAATGCGCGTGGCAGGTGTCCTGTGCATAAACAAATTGTTATGAAACCTCATGGTGGGCACGAGGAGTTTTTCCCACAAGGACGCATACAGAGACTATCCACGAAGAAAACCACGCAGGTACGCGGAGAGAAAGACAAAGGGTGTCTACCGATAGACCTCGGGGCTCTATGCGATATTGGTGAGACAGATGCAAAAAACTGCCGGATATGGTCGAAAGGCCAATATCCGGCAGCTCTAATTCAGGGAAAATAAAGACGCATTGTCTGCATCAAATTTCACGTTCGTCATTTTTTGTTCCGCAACATATTTTTCACGTTTTCAAAATTTCCATCATTCGGAGCCGCATCTAAACCCAGCAACCGACAAATGAGGTTGTATATCTCGATGTTTCTAAAACGTGACGTCACGTATCCTTGTTTAAAATCGGGGCCTGTGGCATAAAAAACGGCGTGCATGTCCATCCAGTCGGGGGTATACCCATGGGTGCCCCCATCGGTCACTTGAGTTGCATTCTGATAGACCGACCAGGTTGGTTTGGCACACACTACCAAGTCGCTGATGCTGGAGTTCGTTCCATAATTCAGTTCTTGGGGAATTTCATTTTTTCTCCACACCCACAACCCTTCTTGCGAAGCAAGCACATGGTAAACCCTGTCCGCGTATTCTTTCCTGGGCTGGACCAGATAAAAGGGGTTGCTGCCCAAACAGTATTCCAGCATGGAGTCTTCGACCAGCGATCCGATGACGACGCTGCGCTCTTTGCTGACGGTTGCCATGCCGTGGTCGGAAAGGACAATGACATTGACGGAATCGGCAATAGGGAGTTGTCTCAATTTATCAAACAGCACCCCGACCAGGCTATCCAACTCCTCGACCATCTGTCCGGTCTGCAACGAGACAGGGCCATGGGAATGCCCGACATGATCGGGTTGGTCAGAATAAAAAGTAATGAACCTTGGCCGTTGGGGCAATGGCTTTTTCAACCAATCGACCACACTGTCTATCCTTGCAGGAAAAGGCACATCGTTGCCGTAACGCTTCCAAGTGTCAGGTTGGATACCCTGCACTGGCGTTTCGCTTCCCACAAAAAAGTAAGAAGCCGTCTTTATCCCTTGTTTCCGGGCCGTTACCCAAGCCGGTTCGCCACTGTAATAAATGGGGTTTTCCACGGCCATGCGGTTTCCTACCGCATACTCCGAATCTGTTGCACGGTGGTGGAACGTGTTGTTTATGATGCCGTGGTGATCGGGGTAAAGCCCGGTAATGATGCTGTAATGGTTGGGAAATGTTTTCGAGGGAAAACCAGGGATAAGCCCCTCTGCCTTAACCCCGGCACCGGCCATGGAATCAAGATTTGGGGTGTGGTAAAGGACCGGGTAATCCCAACGAAAACCATCGAGCGACAGGACAATGAGGTAATTGGGCTGGATTTTTGATTGGGCTTTTAAGCATAAGCTAAATAGTCCCAACGCAAGAACAACTAAACTTCTCATACGACAAATTATTGAAAAAAAAGAGGTTGTCATAACGGACAACCTCTTTTCGAAATTAAAACAATATGTTTTTACAAAGCGGTAGGTCCGCTCACATATTCGAATTGACCGTCTCCAACAACTCTGTAAACCAATGAATGTGTAACTGCCGATACAGTCGTACCTGTGTAAATGGGAACATTCACAGTATAGGTTACGTCCACACCATCAATGGCTTTCGCATCGGGATGTAACTTTTCCAGTACATGGCCCATCACCTCGGCCAATCGCTCGGACATCAGAGCTTTAACCTGATCGTCCGTCATATCGGCATATCCTGCCGCGTACTGGGCACGTGCCGCAGAAGGACGCATATCCACGTTGTTGTAATACGCAGAAGAACCAGTATAATATTCGTTGTTGCCGTAGCTGGTCACATAACCTTGTCCTTTAGTTGATATTCCCAACTGCGCCTGGTCAATGTTTTCCCAAACCCAATCGGTAGCTGCCTGATAATAGGCCATAATGGTCGCATCATTGCGAATTGGAGAAAGGTTAATGACCACACTGGGATCCCACACCCACACTCCGTTGGCACGAACAAACTGGTCTACTTCAGAAACCACTTCAGCCACTTTTGCCCATTCGCCCGATGAGATAACATATTCATCAGCTACATAAGTAGTTGCATTCGAATATTTGTAGCCCACAATTATTTTAGTTCCTTCTTGCGCAAAAGGATACTTTTGCTGCAAAAACAGAGGTAAATAATTTGCAGGCAACACACTGCTGCTAAAATATTTATTTGTTACCCCCATTGTCGTGTAATCACTCTCGCCTACTGCAATGGCATTCGTTTGGGCCACCCATGCTGAACCGGAATATTTATAGTAAGTTCCTTTTTCGCTTACGCCTTCCGCACTCAAGCCTTTTGCCAAAACCTTCACGTAATCAATTTCCCAAGTAGAGGCATTGGTTGTTGTAGAAAGATACTTAAACGCCACATATATTTTTTTGCCCTCGTAAGCGGCCAGGCTTACGTCTTCCGATTCCACAAAATTCCAATCGGCACCGGTAGGCATCGTATTTATTGTCAATGGCGTCCAAGTAGCTGTTGAAAGGTTAGTTCCATTATAATCGGATGACACATTGATTGTAATTTGATCCCACAACCCATTGATGTATCGTGCCACCTGACGCACCTTCAACACCACATTGGCCTGTCCCGTCAAATCAATTTGAGGAGAAACCAGCCAATCCTCGTTTTCTTTGTTACCACTGGCATATCCCGACATTTTCGCATAAACATCGGACCCCGTAGTACCTCCAACCCAAACTTGGTCTCCTGACACACTAAACGCCGTAAAATTAGTGATTCCGCTGTTGAAACTTTCTTCAAATACCACCGCTTGCCCTACGACGGGCTCATTATCAGTAGTTTTGTAATAAGCCAAACAAATATCACCACTTGCAGCCGAGGGATAAGCCGTTTTCAAAAAAGCAGGCAATAACGTGCTCGCCGGTTTTGAAGGATAGAAAGTTTGGGCAATTCCCACATTTGAATCGATACTTTTGTAATCAGCACTCGAAAGTACTTTTACGGGACTTTCATAACTGCTCATATACTCTTCTCTGCCTTGATTTTGGTTGTAAGTGACCTTTACTGCTGAACCATCATCATAGGTGAACCATTTAGCTCCAATAAAAGCCGGAAGGTATGTGGATGCGGGCAATGTCGTCGTGAATGCCTTGGTCGTTTTAAGGTTGGCTAGTTCGGATGCATTGCCTGCAGCCTCTGCCAATGCTTTGTTTGTCGAGTTATTTCCCACCGTTGCATAATCGGCATCGGTCAGCGTGTAGGCAAATGTTTTCACCACTTTGGGTGCTGCCTGATCATCAAGTCCTTTAAAGTTTGCATCGTTGTAATCCTCACATGCAGTAAAAAGAACCAACAGGGCAGATATCGAAAGGAAAATGTTCTTCTTCATCGTATAAAAAATAACCATGGATTAGAAATTGATTTTTAAACGGACGTTGTATGTGCGTCCAAATCCGTAAAATACCCGATAAGCAGTCCCCCAGTCATGGTTGCCGCCATCGTAAGCATCGGCAATGTACATTTGGTCGAACAAGTTGTTGACATTGGTCGAAATGTTGGCTCTTGTATGTCCTAAAGAAAACGAATAGCTGGCAAATAAATCAAAGATACCGGCAGAAGGTATTCTCCAAGGGCTGTCATACGTTTTTTCACCTTCCGGTATCAGGTCGCTGCTACTGAATGACCAGTCGGCATAGTTCCTGGCAAAAAGATTATAGTCAAGCCCAACGCGCAGATCCCTGCTCATCTTAATCTTGGCGCCAAGCGCTGCGGTGGTTTGGGCTGACCCCCCCACCTTAACATCCTTAAGATTAAGCTTCATAGATGTATGATCGGAGGCTCCCGGGCCGGAAGCTATACCTCCCTGAGCATTGAGCGGCTGTCCGCCGTCATCATAAAAATACCCGACAGTGTTGCTGTTCCATATCCAGTCGCCGTACGAAAACATCCCGTTCAGTTCAAGCCACGACAATGGGGTGGCCACCAGTTCCAGTTCCACTCCCTGGTGAAGAGCATCAACTCCCTCCATATTGATAGAAGCACGGACACCGTTGGACATGTCATAACTACGGGTCATTGTTTTATCCATCCAAAGAGTGCGGTAGGCGTTGACATTAGCCGTCAACCAGTCAGCTTTAAAGCCATATCCCACTTCTACTGAGAAAATTTTCTCATTTACGGCATTGGGGTTGGTGACATTACTTACCGTTGAATTAAGAAAAGCACCACCTGAGAAGAAAGGTGCACGGCTGATATAACCCACGTTGGCAAACACATTGTGATGATCGTCAATGTTGTAGTTGGCACCGCCTTTTACGGTATAACCCAAGAAATTGAGGGTTTCCGATTTGGCATTGTCTTTATCGTAATAAAAACGGTCATATCGCCAATAAGAGGTGTTGGACAACGAACCAGAGGCAAATGCGCTCAAGTTATCGTAATTAAATTCCACCTGGCCAAAACCGCCCTCTTGCAGTACATAACCATCGTAATCGCGATAAATAACGTCGCCCACCTGAAGTTTCTTGTTGTTAAAAGCATCTGTTCCTGCCTCTGCCTTATTACCTGCCGATACATTTTTCCGATAACGGTCAATGTAATAGCTACCGCCATAAAGATCTATTAACTCATTGGTATGCTGCCCTTTGTAATAACGAAGATCTGCCCCTACGTACACATCGAAATATTGTGCAAAATTGGAGGTGTAAGTCGACAACAACCCAATCCAGTTGTGGTTGTTTATAGACTTAGACATAGCCATTTGTGATCCACTGGTACTGGCTGCATTAAATTTGTAAATTTGGTCATAAGCATAAGTCCCGTCTGCGTTCCGGAAGTAAATGGCTGAACCATCCTCGGCAGTCGTAGTGATTGTATTCAGCACACCATTGTTAGCACCATACCAATAACTTGAATAGAGAGAGTTTGCAACTTGCCCACTGTAACCACTTCCTCTTCCTATTGAAGTGTATAATGCAGTGTTGAGACTCGACTTGTCATTGATTTGCCATTGGTGGTTCAATGAAATCTGAGGTTTGTGGTATTCGTTAAAAGCCGAGGTTTTACGTTCGCCGTTCAAACCGTAACCAAATGTGGGGTTGTATTTGTAAGGGCTATCGTCTTTCATGTAATTTTTCACTTGTTGCCATCCAGCAACGGTCAACCCGTCGTACTGGCTGCGCTGGTAATGCCATTGAGGGGCACCAAAAGCGGTGAATGAGATCTGGTGCGCGTCGTTGATCTTTTTGGACACGTTCAGAAAATAGTTGTAACCTTCAAACTCGGTGCCCTGGATATAACCATCACCCCAGGTTTTGCCACCCAATATGGTAAAGGCCCATCCTTTTTCGTTCATACCCGACGACACGTTAAAAAGCAATTTGTTGTAACCGTCGTTGCCCATGGCATAAGAAATTGAACCTCCTTTTTTTGCTTCAAGGCTGTTGGTGACGATGTTGATTGAACCACCCACCGAAGGTGCCGATACTTTGGATGCGCCCAAACCACGTTGTGTTTGCATGGAACGGGTTACATCCGACAAGCCGGCCCAGTTTGACCAATATACACCGCCCCATTCCATATCGTTCATGGGTACGCCGTTGATCATTACTGCCACGTTGGCCGATTGGAACCCGCGCATGTTGATCTTTGAATCGCCATAACCACCGCCGTTTTTGGTGGCATATACACCCGGCGTGGCTTTCAGCACTTCCGGAAATTCCTGCGTCCCCAATTTCTCCTCGATCAAACGGGGGGTCAGGGTCGACATGGCCACGGGCGTTTTACGCTGAATACCGATGGAGGCCGTTACCGCTACTTCGCCCAAACCAATGGCATCGGGCTCAATTTCGATAACTCCCAGTGCCGATTTCGAAGACGCATCAAACGTTTGTTTTCTGTCTTTGTAGCCCACATACTTGAACAAAAGCGTGGTGCTTTTTCCTTCTACCTGCAGCTTAAAACTGCCGTCCACCCCGGTGGTGGTCCCGGTGGTGGTTCCGTCAATTACTACGGCAGCACCCACCAAAGGCTCTGAGGTCTCCTTGTCGACCAAGGTACCCGTCACATTTACCTGTGCAAACATGCCCAACGGCAGTAACAGGAACAATGCAATGTTAAAAAAGCGAAAAGATGTTTTTTTCATCATGGCATATAGTGTAGTTAAGTGTAAAATTCTTGACTGCATACTTTTTTATCCCCTCCCCTGCTTGTTTTAAATAGATTATCTAAAATTTTGTGCAAATATGCATAAACCGACCGTATGGTCGGTTCATTCTTCATTAAAGAATTGTTAAAGTTTTATGCATCCCCATATAAAACCCAAGAAAAATGCGGCATGGCCATCGGAACGTTTCCCTGCGGCAAAGCACACGTTCAACGCAGGAAAACTAAGAAGTAATCCACACAATTTCAATGACATAAAAATAGAGTTACCAACATCTTTTCAACAAGGAATGGGAAAAGTTTGCGATCCTGGCCCCTGGGGTATGAATTATAAGTCCTGGCCGGAAAGCAACAGTAGTCCCGGCCGTCGGCTTTTTAACCGCTAGTTTTGCGGAAAGCCGCCAACCGTTTTCTGTCTTCTGTCGGTCGTGCTTTCCGGTTCTTTCGCACTTTTGCACTTTTCCGGCCTACTTCTTCGCCACTCCTGTCCAATAGAGTTCAAAAGCCGAACCGAACCCTTTTTCGAAACCAGCCAACGGATCGGGCAGCGAAAGAAAGTAATAAGCGGCACTACGGGTAAACGAAAAGTCGAAAAAAGCGATCATGTCAGCAGGAAAAGGCTTGAATACACCCATGTTTACTTTTTGACTGATGATTTGGCGCGGGTTCTCAAGGGTCTCTTCAATGCGTCCGAACGTTTTTTTAATGTAGGGACTGTTCTCGAACAATGCAATATAGTAGAATTTGGTCGGATGGGTGATAAACCATTTCACGATTTCACCAAGCACTTTGCGCTGAAATTCCACGGGACCACAGTCGCGGAAAGGATACACGCATTTCTCTTCCACTTCGAACATCAGCGTTTTATAAAGGTCTACAATGAGCGCTTCCTTCTCGGGAAAATGATGGTAAAAGGTCCCTTTGGCAATGCCCAATTTCCTTACCAGGTCGTTAATGGAAGCCTGAAACCCTTTTTCGACAAAAAGCTCCATGGCTGCGGCGTTGATCTCGTCCCTCCGTTTTAAAGATTTGGGCTGGTTCATATATATAATATAGCAAGAATTTGACGCCATAAATTTAAAAGAAAAACCTTATACAGGGCCAATTGCCGTGTCGGCAAAACATTTCCCGCCACGTTTCCCATTTTGAAAAACAAAAAGGCAGACAACCCTCTGGTTCCCTCACGGACCGGGTTTGCCTGCCTTTTCACAAAGCAATAAATCGACAATTTACCTATCAATCTTTTTTAATAACCGGGGTTTTGCGGCGATATGCCCAGATCCTCCCCGGACTCTCCCTGCGGAATAGGAAAACGGTAAAACTTGCCCGTTACATTATTATATTTGGCATGGAGGTGTTTATATACTTTTGCAAAAAAAGCCGAATTGACGTTCTCGTCGGAGAAATTGCTTACGATGCTGGTTGCCGAAGCATACTTGTCATCGAAATATTCAAACCCGCTCACTGTTCTTACCGTTGCGATCAATGTTTTCCACCGCACAAGGTTTGTCCAGTGTTTCTGTTCATAGGTAAATTCCAGATCCCACTCTTTGAACAGAGCTTCTTTGGTCAACGACGTCAACCGATAATGTTCATAATGCCCGCCAAAGGCCCTTTCGCGCAATTTATTGACCAAAGGCAGGGCTTCGCTTGCTTTGTTCTGGAAAAACAAGGCCTCGGCCTTGATAAGCAGCACTTCGGCATAACGAAAATCGATGTGGTCTATGTCGTTGGGCTGGGCATCGACGGCCAGAGTGCTCCCCACCGAGGCACGGTGGATAAATTTGCCATAACGGGCCGTTGTTACAGGCCAGGTAAAGTTATAATTCGCCAAATCCAAAGGATTGGTCAATACGGTGGTGTACGAATATGCCTTACGGGTATCGTTCTCGTCAAACCGATCGATAAGGGTAATATCGGCAGGTCCGATGTGGTTGTCGGTCACCAGGTCAAATTTGTTGGTAAAGGCACAATGCGTTTGGTGGTTGCCCTGGGCATCTATTCCATCGCCGTAATGTTGGATGGTAAAGATATGCTCTGCCCCGTTTTCCTGCGCGCGCCCAAAGATTTCGTTGTAATCGGCCAATAATTGGTATTTGCCGCTGTTGATCACAGAATCGGCAAATGCCACGGCTTTTTCCAGCTTCGCATCGTCAACCGAATGTGCCGGATCGGTCGTACCGGAGACAATGGCCTGTACCTGAGCCTGACTGAGGGGGTTTTGTCCCCATGTGAGGTACACCTTTGCCAAAATGGCGTTGGCAGCCCCCTTACTCGGGTTCGATTTATTGGCATCAACCTCGGGAAGGCCGCTCTTGGCCTCCGTCAAATCCTTCACGATTTGCGTATAAATATCGTCAATAGATGCCCGGGTCTTGTCAGTCGTGCCGGAGCTTAATATCAAGGGTACCTCGCCAAAGAGTTGTACCAGGTTGAAATAATCGTATCCCCGAATGAATTTTGCCCTCGCCACGGTAAGGTCTTTGGTGGCCTGGGTAAGGTTTGAACCGACCTCGGCAGCGCTAATTTGTTCGATGGCCAGATTGGCGGCGCCAATGCTTTTGTACAACCTGCTGAATATTTTAATGGGATACCAGTTGCTTGGCGTCGTTTCGAAACGGCTAACCAAAGGACCTGGTTCGTCCTCGGTACCTTCAAAGCTAATCGTACTCTCAGTGCCCGATTCCAGCACAAACCCATAGGAAGAGCTAAGGGTTTGCAACGGCCCGTATACGGCATTGGCCAGTGCAAGCGCTTCGGAATCGGACGTAATCCCATCGCCAAGCACGTCATTGTTCGAATCGTCGTCGCATGCGAACAGCACAACGGCCAAACTTAATACGTAAAAAATTTTCTTCATTCCTCTCATTTTTTTATTAATAATTTTCTTTTGACTCAATAATCCATCTTTTCCCATGAACAATTTCCATGTGTACAAAGGAAGTTATTCAAAGCCATTAACTAAATAACCCCAATGAGGTATTTTCCATACCCTGTTTACGGGATGCATTTCAGAAATTAACTACTATTCCTAACAAAAAAAATTTTGAAGACGGATAAATACCTAAGTCGATGCCGCGTGCCACTTCCGGATCGTACCCTTTGTAACCGGTGAACGTGTAAAGGTTTTGTGCAGAAGCGAATATTCTGAGATCAGAGGCGACCTGTTGTATCTTTACCGGCAAGGTATACCCAAGCGTTATGTTTTTCAGCTTCAGGTACGATGCGTCTTCCACATAGCGGCTATCGAGATAGGACTGCACCTGACTGCCGATTTTCGGGACGGTACCGGACGGATTGTCCTCCGTCCAGCTGTCCAGAACCACCGACGACATGTTATAACTGTCGGTGGGGCGTTCCAGATAACGGCGGAGAAGGTTGTAGACATCGTGTCCCTTTGATCCCTGCAAAGCAATGTACAAATCGAAACCACGGTAAGTAAACGATGTTGAAAAACCATAGGTAAAATCGGGTTGGATACTACCCAGCACCACACGGTCCTGACCATCTATCTTGCCGTCTTTTTTGACGTCCACAAACTTGGCGTCGCCCGGCTCGGGAGTTTTGCCATTGATGGTGGGCAACCCCGATACGTCCTCTCCGCTTTGCACCACCCCGTCGAAAACAAGGCCATAAAACGAACCGAGCGATTCGTGAACCCTCAAAATCTCTTCCTGACCCGTCCCCAATGTCAATTCTGTGTAATCTCCCATGCCGGTGATGGTATTGATGTTACGGGCAATATTGGCTGACACGGACCATGTCAACGACGGCAGTTCCACCACATTGACCGTTGTGGCCAGTTCAATCCCTTTGTTCGTGACGTTGCCAAGGTTTACCAATTGCTGTTCGCTCGTTCCGCTCCATGGATCGACGGGAATCTTCAGCAACAAATCGGAGGTTTTCTTATAATAGGCATCGGCCACAAACGTCAGCCGGTCATTGAACAGTGCGGCATCAAGCCCTGCATTGTATTGCACGGTCGTCTCCCATTTCAGGTTGTCGTTGCCAAGGTTGTCAATGCTGTAAGCAACTTCACCGTTATATATGCTGGCGGCAAAGAATTGAGAATATTCATAATCGCCGATTTCCGTGTTGCCGACAGTGCCATAGGTCGCACGCAGCTTCAGCGAACTGAGTACGGGGCGCAGGTTGGCGGCAAAACGTTCTTTGTCCACGTTCCACGAAACCCCTATCGACGGAAAATATCCCCAACGGTTTGCTTTGGCAAAACGCGACGATCTATCCCCCCTCAGGGTCGCCGTCAGGTTATACCGTTCAAACAGGGTATAGTTTACCCGTCCCAGCAACGACCGGATGTTCGACCCGGAAGCATTGGAATAGGGAGGATAAGGGTTGGAACCCGCCGCCAGGTTTTTAAAAGTCAGCAAATGCGATGTAAGGTTTATGGCGTAATTGGTCTCGGTGCGCTGATAAGTGTACCCGGCAAGCAGGTCGATGTAATTGGCTGCGTTTATCTTTTTGCTGTAATTCAACGTGTACTCCAATTGCGACACCGCCGTACGCTTGTTGCCAATGCCTCCGATACCTTCCTTTTCGAGCCCGAGGGCCGTGTAAGACGGGGCATAAAAGTTTTGCGTGACGTAGCCCACGTTGGTGCCCGCATTGAACTTTGCCACCAATCCGTCGGAAATGGCGTACCTGACGTACAAACTCCCCAATAACGAAGATTTAACGGTTTCCCCCACGCTGTTTTTAAGATCCGATACCGGATTGGCCGTCTTCCCGTAATACGTAAGGTAACTGTATTCGTAAGGATTGCTGTAGTTGTAACTTCCGTCGGCATTATATATGGGCACCACCGGCGGCATGTACAGCGCATAAGTAAGTGAATTGGCAATGCCGTGCGAATAGGGTGAATCGTTATAGTTCACCTCCTCAAAAGTGGTCAGGCTGTTTTGGGTACTTTTGTCGGCCGTGGCCACGCCCCCAATGGTCAGGTTGGAAAACAGATCACGGTCCAGGTTCAATCTCCCGCTAAAACGCTCAAAGCCCGAATTGAGGATGATGCCCGGCTGGTCGGTGTAACTGCCCGACAAATGGTAACGGGTGTCCGTTCCCCCACTTGCCGATATTTCGTGGGTTTGCGTAAAACTTGGCTCCAGCACGGCATCCTGCCAGTCATAGCCATCGCCCAACAGGGCAATCTCCTCGTCAGTATACCCCCCTTTGTTGTTGAAATAATCCTTTTGTATGCGCGCCCATTCTGATGCATCCAACAAGTCCAGCTTCTTTGCCGGTTTGTTCCACCCGACGGTATATTGATAACCAATGGCGTTCCCTCCCCGCCTGCCTTTTTTGGTCGTGACAAGAATGACACCGTTGGCTCCCCGTGACCCGTAAATTGCCGTTGCCGAAACATCTTTCAATATCTCTATCGACTCAATGTCCTTAGGGTTGATGCCTGCTAGCGGGTTCAGGTTACCTTCGATGGCGTTAAGACCAGCTTTGGTCGACGAGTTGTCGCTGTAGAATATAAAGCCGTCGATGACGTAAAGCGGATCGTTTTTGGCATACACGGAGTTGCCCCCGCGGATACGGATGGAGGACGGGGAGCCGGGTTGCCCGGAACTTTGCGTAACCGTTACCCCGGCAATCGTTCCTCCCAACAGGGCATCGACCGCCACTGCGTTTTGCGTTAACGCGACCTTGGGCACGGACGCGATCGCGCCGGTAAGCTCAACTCTTTTCTGCGTGCCATAGCCCACTACCACAAATTCGTTCAATACGCTTGGTTTCACCACCAACGATATGGACAAAGGAACAGTCACGTCGTGCACTTCCGCATCGTACGGTTCGTAGCCCAGAAAACTGATCTCAAGCACAACGGGCAACCGGGCATTGGTGGAAATGGCAAAATTTCCATCGAAATCGGTTAACGTACCAATGTTCGTCGATTTTATCCTCACCGTCGCCCCGACCACCGGTTCGCCGGTTTCTTTATCTGCCACCCGTCCTTTGATTTCCCCGGCCAACGCAGGCAAGGCCTGCACCAGGAAAGAAATAAAAAATAAAATGGGAAAGGCATTCCGACGCCTAGATAACGACCGGACTATTTTTTTCAAACACTCGAGACTTGCCATGATTTATTGGTTTATTGATTGTCAACATCTTCCAACACAAGAGCCGGTAATTATCCGGCAACCGGCCCGGTATCTTTTTCATTGTATATGGGCAATACGGTTCCTGCACATGCACACGACATGTGGCATAGACCTCACCAGCCTATCAACGGACAATGAACCTGAAACCTGTCTGGAAAAAAGCCGCCAAATCCATTGTTGGATTGACTTGCCAAAAGTATGGGCAGGGATACTTTCGTGCCATACCGCTAATATGGTATTTTCTTTTTGGGAGCGGTTATGAAAGGTAATGTGACGTGGGTTCGATACAAGCAAACAGAAAAAGACTTTGAGGGGAAAGATGAAGAGGTATCCGCCCCAAAAGCGGAAGACGGCTAACCAATCTGACCGTCTAAACATCTTTTTCTCTTGCATCAAACACGGTGATGCCTGGAAGCTCTCGTTGATGACGCCCGGACCGGACTTCAGGGCCGCCCCGAAACAACGGGCGACCGCTTGCTCGCGTGAGGGGGTTTATTTTCTCTCGTGTGGAAATATATTGGTGCACGTGTGTCAATAAGTTTGTATACGTATGCAGATTTTCTTCCCCACGTGTGCAGGCAAAGGTTCCTTCGGGTTCCGGTCGGATCGGGGACTATTAGGCCAATAGGCCGCAAGGGGGAAAGGGTGCCAAAGTGCTTTGCACAGATGGGTTACAATTCTTTCTCCATCTTATTGTCCGATCATCTCTGCCCGTACCGGTACGAACGGGTGCCTGAAATCCGTATGCTTTTCTTTTTTTTGCGGGGTTCTTGCCTAAGTTGCTACCTGCTTTGGTCGAGCTCTCGTTAATGTAAGCCCGGAAGCAGGTTCCGGGACGCAAAACATTTCATTTCCCGTTTTCGGACAATCAGAATCCGGGGAATTTGCGTATCTTTACCCGTCGACATGCATGTGCATGGCGCCACGCTCATCCGAACAACCATATTATTTGCCAGGGGGCCTTCTGCCCCACGATCAGGGCAAATGCATGCCGCTACGGCGGCCATCCATCGTCGCAACCACTGGGGACCAACAAACGCGAACTAGGATTTACACGATTGGATATGAGTTACACGAAGGACTATGCTGAATTGCAGCAACAATTAATTTCCCCGGAAGCGAGCAGGGAAAACCCCGTCATTGATTTTGCGGAGTGCCGTTTTGAGTCGTTTGCCCACAAAATACTCCCGGGCGCCGACCACTACCATTGCACAACCCACCATACAGACCTGAAGAACGATTTTTCATTTTACACGGAAGTCGGCAAGATCATCCACAACGTCAAGATGAAAGATATCCTTGTTCAAGAGAACAGGGAATTTAAATACCATTTGGTAAAGCCCAAAGGGGGAGGTAAAGTAAAAAAGATCGTCTTCCTTTTCCATGGCTTTAACGAAAAAGACTGGAAAAAGTACCTGCCATGGGCCAAAGCCATCTGCCAGGGAACCGGCAGCTCAGTGGTGCTGTTCCCCATTGCCTTTCACATGCAGCGTGCCCCCAAACACTGGAGCAGCAAAAGGGAAATGTACGAATTAAGCACATCGAGGATCAAACGGTTCCCCAACGTGGTGCATTCTACATTATCGAACGTGGCAATCAGTATGCGCCTGCACTCAATGCCCCAACGGTTTATCTGGTCGGGGTTGCAGACGTATTATGATGTCATCCAGCTTATCGAAGAATGCAAGGACGGGAGACACCCACATATACAAAAAGATTTTGAATTTGATATTTTCGCCTATTCGATCGGGGGATTCCTTGCCCAGATCCTAAAGCTAGCCAACCACCGTCATTACTTTGACCGCACGAAGGTGTGCCTTTTCTGTAGCGGCGCCACGTTTAACCGGTTGTCGCCGGTCTCGAAATTTATTTTGGACAGTGAGGCAAACGTTGCCCTGTACTCGTTTCTGGTCGAACATCTTGATAAGATCCTGCAAAAGGACCATCTCCTGGACCATTACCTCCGGGAAGGCCATCTGGAAGGAAAAGTTTTTTATTCCATGCTCGATTACCAACGGTTCCGGGAGTTCAGGGAAGGGTTGTTCAAAACGTATGAACATCAGTTTTACGCCATTTCCCTGAAACAGGACCATGTCATTCCCTCGTTTGAGATCATACACACATTGCAAGGTGCCTACCGCGACATCCATATTCCTGTCGAGGAACTGGATTTCGATCGCCCTTACACCCATGAAAGCCCATTTGCCCCGGAAAAAGATCCCCTTCGGGTGGACAGGGATTTTGACAGGGTGTTCAAACTGGTTTGCGATTTCCTCAATGGATGAACCAAGGAGACCTTCCGGCACGAACGCCCCGCCGGACGGATCCCATTCTTCCGCGCAACGTTTTTGCCCCATTTGCCGTCTTCTGAACATATTAACCATCTAAAAAATCGCACAAAAATGGGCAAACGACATGCATGGGCAAGTTTCGTGTTCTTCAGCGTTATGTTCTTTGGTTGTCAAGAAGAGGAAACCGGGGATAAGACAAAAACGGTTCAAATGACCATCTATGCAGAGACCGGATATGGTACCGGTGTAATGAGCGACATATGGACCGAGCCACTGGTATTTTCGGATAGTGACGACAATGGAAAACAGCTATTTATCAATACATTAACCGAAGGATTCGATGCCCTGGATTACGAAAGAGGCTATGAATACATCTTAAAAGTGAAAAAGATATGGATGAAGGAACCGCCCCAGGATGTCTCTGCCGTTAAATACGTGTATGTCCAAACGCTTTCCAAAGAAAAAGCTTTAGCCACGGACAGCGAAAAAGAGATTGAAATGATCGTGTCGGCCGAAACGGTCAGGTTCATGCCCCGCTTTCCGCCCATCCACACGTTGCCCGATGCCGAAAACGGAGAAAACGATCAAAAAGCACCTGTGGTTTACGACGCCCTTTTTGTCAAAGAGGAAGGCGAAAGCCAATGGAAACCATTGTTGGCAATCGAAGGCTTCGTATACGAAAAAGGGAACGAATACCGGCTAAAAGCCAAGAAAGTATTCCTGGCGGATACCTACCAGACAAGGTATACCTTACTCGACATTCTGTCACAGAACCGTGAATAGCAGGGATAACGAACACGTAAATCCATTGTACACCGGGACGGCGTCTCTCTTCCTGTACAAACGAAGGAATTAAAGAAAACACCAACATGAGGCCGCCGGAACAGGACCTTCCTGCTCCTTACGGCTTTTGTGTTCCCAATATCAAAGCCATCTCATTCACAGGGATGGCTTTTTTGGTTGCGATGCCTCCCTTTCCGGCGTCTTTCCGGCTCACTCCTCTTTTGTTTCCGAACCGATGGTTTATTTTCAATCGAAATAGGTACCTTATCCCAAACGACATGTATTTGAGTTGAAACACGTGGAATCCTGGTTTGTGTGTATATTTGGCATGGACGGCAAAGTTGCCCCACATATCAACAAGAAAGAAACATGCTTAAAAAGGGAGAACACACCGAAGGCATTCCAGATGAGCTGCAGGCATTGCTGGACAAAGATGCAAAGGCCAAAGAATTTTTCGACACTCTGGGCAAATCGTACAAACAAGGGTATTGTGACTGGATCGGTTCCGCAAAGCAAGAACAAACCAGAAAATCGCGGGCCGAAAAAGCTATTTTAATGCTGAGGAACAACCAGAAAACTTTAAAAACAGTTTGACAATGAACAGGTATTTATTGACGCTGGCCACAATTTTCACATTGACGTTGCCCTGTTTCGCCCAACAAAGCCCCGGATGGGAGAAATGGGACTGGCTTTTGGGACAATGGCAGGGCGAAGGAAACGGGCGACCGGGACAAGGCAGTGGCAGATTCTCATTTGAGTTTGGACTTGACAACAAAATAATCGTCAGGAAGAGCCATTCCGAATACCCGGCCACAGAGAATAAGCCCCAAATCGTGCACGATGACTTAATGATCGTCTATTCCAATGCCACAGGCAATCCCCCGAAGGCCATATATTTTGATAACGAAGGACATACCATCAATTACACGATCAACTACGCCGACCGGGCAATCATATTGACCAGCGACAGCATCCCCCATGTCCCTCTGTTTAGGCTGACATATACGTTGCAGGACAATGGCACGGTCCTCACGAAATTTGAAATGTCGCGGGACGGAGTGGAATTCATGACATACGTTGAAGGAACAAGCAAAAAATTGTAACAGCCTGCACCCATCCGGGCACAAGGGTGAGATGAAATACCTTGTCACCGGATCTGCCGGTCAGTTCTTAATTATTTTAGCATTGTAAACCGCGCCATCCTTCAATTTCACACGTAAACAATAAAAGCCTCTGGCCAAACGCACCACGTTTACGTCCATTGTACCGTCGCCGGTCGTGCCGGCAGGGAGACGGCAGATACGGCCGGTCGCACTGATCACCTCAACCTGCCTGGCCATCACGTCGATATCCGTTCCCGCTATCCGCACGACATCCACGACCGGGTTCGGGTACACGATAACGGGCAAAACAGTTGTGGAATCATCGTCGACAGGCGGCGAACAATCGATGGGGCTTCCCTCCTGCATGGCAAACATGCCTCTGTCCACGCTCCAGTGCAACCACATGCCCCCTTCCCCCGTCCTCCAATCGTTCAAATCGAAGGTGTTCGTTCCGGCCGCAGTCCCTTTTGCCCGGTACGCCTTCAGTGCCCGGCCGTCCAGATACCATGTCAGGGGACTGCCCATGGTACAGATCTCGGGAGCCATGTTGGCAATCCCACAGTTCGGTTGGATGAAATAAGCGTTGTCATCGTAGGCTGGGTAACCGCCAAAAACACGCGCAATGCCATCGCTGCCGATGCAAACGGCAGTATTCTCATCGCAGGCAATCCCCTTTGCCAGCTTCCCGTAATCCGTTAGGATACGGGCCATGAACACCACATGGCGGCCTTTACGGTTAGGGTTGTCGTAATGGGTATCGGTAATCACATCGGCAAGGAACGGGGTTTTCAAAAAAGCTGTCGAATCGACGGTGACGTTGGCCCGGTACGGGGTTGCCAGCGCCGATGAAGACGTGACGGTCCCGTTTTGTGCCGAGAAGTAATACCCGCCCAGGATGGCCATTCCGGCACTTGTGCCGCCAATGGCGACGTGCCGTTGGGCAACGGCAAGGTTGATCAGGCTATCGATGGGCGTATGGCGCCAATACGACACGTAAGTCCATTGATCTCCCCCTGCAAACCAAATGGCCTCGGCTTGCCCGATCTTTCGATGGATGTATGCATCACCGTCCGCCGAGGGATCATTGAACACGATCGTCTCGACCGAGTTCACGGCCACGCCCAGTCCCGAATATAAATAATCGTTATAGCCATTGGAGCCGCTGGTGCGCAACACAAGGACATCTCCCCCGTTCGCCCTTCCCAGAAACCACGCCATGGCATTGTCATCTTCGGCGGCCCCGCCCATCATGCACACGCCTCCGAAAGGCTCCGTCACCGTATCGGTGGCATTGCCGGTAAAATACGACGTGTACGCCTGCGCATCCCCCCAAACGGGACAAGCCAACCAAAAGAAAAACAATACCGACGCCACCGCAAATCGTTCCATGTCAAGAAGTATATAACCAGAAAAGCTTCGTGCAAAGGGGCCGAAGCCGTGCCTTCGTTCGAGCGGATAAGTATACGAACAATTTCCAAGACAATGTGTACCCACCTTCTCTTTAAAGCCCGAACGGAACGATTGGCCCGGGACTAAAGAGCAAGGTCCAGGTTCATGATACCCCGGAAAGCAACACAACGCAGAGAGCACCAAAACCTTACTGCTTATGTGTCCGGGGGTGGTGTCACTTTGGGCACCGATGCCGGGGCGTTGCAGATCGGGTATCTTTCTGTAGGTTTCGGGGCAATGATGCTTCATGTGTTTCTTGCACTCACTGCCAGATCGTTCGTCAATGAAAAGGACATGTTCGTCAATGCTGGATTTTCAGACTTTTATATCTTGTACCATGTGGTTTTATTGGGTTGCCCAATGGGACCCACAACCTGCATATATCCATAACGCATGGTATACTAACTATTTATACCCATTGACATTCAATTGCTTTTGAAAGAACTTAGCATTGCATTCGATGGCTCCGGCAGCTGTACAGGCCAACCTTCCTGAAAACCGGTTTTGGCAAACTACGAATGCGGCACTTATCGCTTTCCTGAACGCAACGAAAGGTATTTAGCAGTGTCGGCACCGAATTAGGAAACGGTAAAACGGGATAACCAATATCAGGAAATGCAAGGTTCACAACCATGTACAATCTTTGCAATGATGCAGGGTATAACAAAACAACACAACTTCAATGCAATAAATCTGACCTATGGGCAAATTGAGCGACATCGCAAATGGAGAAGAAAAGCTTGTGAGCGAGATCAGGGAATTAATCGAATCGGGCCATAACCTGCCATTGGCCGCCCAACGGGGCATCAACCGTCAATGGGTAAAGGCCGTGATGGACGACTTTTCATTGGCGGAGAAAATGCCCCAAACGGAAGCCGTGATCATTCCTTTTATGAGGCCGGTTTTATTTATTAAAAACGGGAAGATAGAGATCCCCGACTCCAACGAGCTAAAAGAGCGGATCATCAGGTACAAGTCCATCATCGAGCCACCCCTAAACTCGGTTGGCAGGATTGAGATAAAGAACCATCAGCTTAAAAACATCGGAACGGGTTGGCTCATCTCGGAAAATATTATCGTGACCAACAGGCATGTGGCCGAGATATTTGCCATTGGTGCCTCAAATACCGGAAAGGGAGGTTTTTTCAGAAAAAATTTTATCGGGCAGGCACTGGAACCCATCATCGATTTCAAGGAGGAGTACGTGCAGGAACATTCCGCCGCCAATCAGTTTGAGGTAGAGATAGAGAAAGTGGTTTATCTCCCCGATGCCTCGAAGGACCTGCCCGACATCGCCTTGCTGAAAATTAAGAAAACAGCCAACCTTCCGGGTCCGGTGCCGTTCATGAAAGGAAAACTTGCCGTGGACCAGCAGATCGGCGTGATTGGCTATCCGCTGCAAGACCCGCGGGGGGTGACGGACGAAGACATGGAGAAACGGATTTTCGGGAATGTGTTCGGGGTAAAGCGGTATTCGCCCGGGCAGGTACTGAAAATACCGGCCAACAAATGGTTCTTTCTTCACGATGCGTCCACTTTGGGAGGCAATTCGGGCTCCCTGGTGCAGGACATGCAAAGCGGTTGTGCCATCGGGCTTCATTTCGGGGGCCTTCTGTTGGAAGCCAACTATGCGGTAAAGGGAAGCGAACTGCTTGATTTGACGACGAAACTGAAGATCGCCCACACGGTTTCGTTCAGCAAAGCAGAAACCGACAAGGTGATGGTCGAACCCGATTTTGTGCTGGAAAAGACCTTCGACCTGCCGGACTACAATTCGCGGAAAGGATTCCAAACCAACTTTTTAGAGGACGACAACGGTTTTGTAAAAGTAAGCCTGCCCACCATAAAAAACCGGAACGACATTTTGACTTTTGACGGAAACCAAAGCGTGTTGAAATACACCCATTTTTCGGTGCTGATGAGCAAGAGCCGGCGCATGTGTTTTTACAGCGCCGTGAACATCGACGGGCAGCAGTACAAACGGATCAAACGGACCGGTTGGCGATACGACCCCCGGATACCCAGGGAATACCAGATCATGGACGAGTGTTACGGGAATGCGCCCAGATTTTCGAGAGGACACATGACGAGGCGCGAGGACCCGAACTGGGGCGAGCTTGCCGGGCAAGGCAACGATGACTCGATGCATGTGACCAACGCCATCCCGCAGATGCAAGGTTTTAACGGCGGCATATGGCTTTCGCTGGAAAACTACGCTCTCGAGAATGCCAAGCACGACAAGCAAAAGATTTGTGTGTTTACCGGACCCTTTCTGCGCGAGACCGATCCGGTGAGGTATGGCGTAAAAATCCCCGTCGAGTTTTGGAAAGTGATCGCCTTTGTGCACGACGACACCAACCGGTTATGCGCCACGGGATACACCATGTCACAGGAGAACTACTTAAGGAACGAGGAGTTTGTCTACGGTGAATTTTTGACGTACCAAACGCCGATACGGTTGATCGAAAAAAAGGCAAATGTGTCGTTTGCCAAGTTAACCCGACTTGACCCGTTGAAAGATGAGGTTTTCGAGACGTTAAGCCCGCCGATACAGTCGGTCAGGCAAATCAGGTATTTCTGAAGGGCGTTGTATTGTTACCTCTGCCGTTACCGCAGTGGGGCATTCTTCGGGCTGTAAAGGCCGGTGTGGTTTCATGGAGCAGATGTTATCATGGCCACAGGAGTTAGACAACTCCCGACGATTACAAAGACAAACTTCTGAAACTGGTTCCGGCAGAACACGTTCCCGAAAATCGCGGTGAAGTTTTCGGTTCCTTTGGAACCGCTGTTGTTCGATGCCGACATAAAAAGACCCGATCATCATTTTACCGATGTCAACACGGACATACGCAAAATACCCGCAAAGAGCAAAACCCATGGGATGGGGTCTCCGGGCGGCACTGCCCATGACGGCATCCTTCTTTGGGAGGGGACGAGGAAAGTTAACTTATAAAAATACAAGGAACGGAAGCTATCTCTACTCCCCAAAACCACCATCCACCAATTCCCCGTGCCGGCCATGATTACGCCTGTCTGCGTTTGCTGCAATAAGGTTTTCCATTTTTCCCATTGGTCACATTACGCATTGGGAGGGCAATAATTCTCCGAAACGGAATAATCCCAAATAATTTCATACCTTTGTGTCTTTGACAATCAAGTTTGTATTGGATCGTCTTAAGCCATGCTTTGCTCCGCTTTGGTTTAGCGGGTCTTCCCATCGTCAGAACCGACTTCAAAATCAACTTTCTTGTTTGGATTAAACCAGTCGCGAAGGAGTGTTACACTGTGATCGTGGCACAATTTTGCGTCAACCATGCCCAACAATTTTCAACAGGACTTTCAATTCCGGTCAGGAATGCCGGATCGTATTCCGTGCCATTCCCAACATATTATTACAGACATTAAAATGAGGCTGCAACAGACAGCAAACAACTTATGGTATTTAGAGAATTAAATATTTCGGAACCCATATTAAGGGCTCTGGCCGACAAAAAATATGAAACGCCCACCGCGATACAAGAAAAAGCGATCCCGGTGGCCTTTGCCGGCCGTGACCTGCTGGGCATCGCTCAAACCGGTACCGGGAAAACCGCGGCTTTTGCGATCCCCATCATTCAGCAAATCGCAAATTATCAGCCCAAAGAAAGAACGCGTGAAATAAGGGCATTGATCCTGACCCCTACACGTGAATTGGCGATACAGATCGCAGAATGTTTCGGCGACTATGCCAAATATACCAATGTACGGCATACGGTCATTTTCGGCGGGGTGAACGCAAAACCGCAAATCGACCAACTAAGACGGGGCACGGATATTTTGGTGGCGACACCGGGCCGCTTGCTCGATCTCATCAGCCAAAAGTGCATTTCCCTGGGCCATATCCGCCATTTTGTCCTCGACGAGGCAGACCGCATGCTGGACATGGGTTTCGTGCATGACATAAAACGGTTGTTGCCGATGCTGCCCCCCCACAAACAAACATTGTTTTTTTCGGCGACCATGCCTTTGGCCATCGCCACGTTGTCGAAATCGATCCTACGCAACCCCACCAAAGTGGAAGTCGCCCCCGTTTCGTCGGCAGCAAGCACGATAGAACAGCATCTGTTTTTTGTGGAAAAAGCACAAAAGGGCGAACTTCTGGTTTCATTGCTGAAGAAAGAGCGGGACAAATCGGTACTGGTTTTTTCGCGCACCAAACACGGGGCCGACAAAATAGCCCGTGCATTGAAAAAGAAAGGGATCGGCTGCGAGGCCATCCACGGAAACAAGACCCAGGGGGCAAGGCAACAGGCACTTGCCAACTTCAAGTCGCGGAAAACACGTGTGATCGTGGCCACCGACATCGCCGCAAGGGGAATAGACATCGCCAACCTGGAGGTGGTGATCAACTATGATCTGCCCGACGTTGCGGAGACCTATGTGCACCGGATCGGCCGTACCGGACGTGCAGGACACCCGGGGACCGCGTTTAGCTTTTGTTCGCAGGAGGAACGCACGATCGTTGGCGACATCCAAAAGCTGACAGGCAAGGTCATCAATCCCCTGTCTGTTCCGGTGCAAGCAAAAATAATATCCACTAAAACAATTATGGATGGCAACATTTAACAAAAGGGAATTAGAGAAAAAAAAGGAACGGAAAAGACAGGAAAAGCAAAAACGCAAAGAAGACCGCAAGACCAACGGAGGCAGCGGATCGTTTGAGGACATGATAGCCTATGTGGACGAAAACGGGGTCATCACCAGTACGCCACCCGACAGCACAAGCAAACAAGTGATCGCAACAGAGGATATTGTCATTTCAACCCCCAAGCAAGAAGCGACGGTAGATCCCATATTGACAGGCCGCGTACAGTATTTTGACGAGAAAAAGGGGTACGGCTTTATCAGGGATACGGAAAGCGCAGAAGTATATTTCTTCCATGTCAGCAATGCACCGACAGGCATTGCCGAAGGCGCAGAAGTTTCTTTTGAATTGGAGAAAGGCGTAAAAGGACTGAACGCAGTGAGGATTGAACTGGGAAAATAGGAAATCGAAATCCATTGTTCTCCCGGAAAACAGAGAAACAACCACCCAGCATCCGGGTTGCCCGTCTAAAACAGGCAGAGAGGCGTAAAGGCAAACAACGCCAGGTCCCATTATTGTATTGGCACAGCGGAAGGAGATAGAATGCCTTCCGCTTTTAATATACCCAAGGATCAAGCAACAACACTTTTAGAAGGGACCGGGTTAAGAAAAAGTGTCCCATGTTGGATGAAATCAGTCTATTAGCCTCCCCTTGTGACATCCCAATGTCACAATACACACTTATCGATCAATATTTCAACCAATTGCAAATAAACATCTTCCATTCATAACGAGACATATCCTTAAAAAAAAGCAACGGCCGACCTCTGAATCGAGCTTCGATATTATGGCCACTCCCTTCTGGATACTGTCATTCCGCAAGATGAATTGGTTTTACCAAAATCGATGGCTACAAGCAACCAATTCAACAAAAGGTGACAGAAGGGAGACAACATATTTGAGATAGCGTCCTTTACCGGACAGGGCAAGATCGGCCGTCGTGCAAGATGCAGGAACTTTGAGCCGGGAGCAAGCGTAACCGGCCATATATCCCAAGTAAAAGTACCCGGACGTTTGAACAAAGCAACTTCGGACGTTTGAACAAAGCCACCAGGAAGCATCCTGCTTACTTTTGTCCCAATAAGATTAAAAATTTATAAAAAATGGGACAAAACAATTATCAGGGTGCGTTGCAAAAGCCGATAGGTTCCGGCTTTAACGCCACATCCACCACAAGCGATGTGATCAAAGGCATTGACCTTACGGGGAAAGTCGCCATCGTGACAGGCGGGAACACGGGCATCGGGCTGGAAACGACCCAAACACTTGCTGCCGCAGGCGCAACGGTAATCGTTCCGGCAAGGGACACCGAAAAGGCGAAGAAAAACCTGCAAGGCATTGCCCATGTCGAATTGGAAACCATGGACCTGATGAACCCCGATTCCATCGATACGTTTGCCAAAAAATTCCTCGCATCGGGCAGGCCACTCCATCTGCTTATCAACAATGCGGGCATCATGTGGGTACCGCTGCGCAGAGACGGCCGTGGCATTGAATCGCAATTCGCGACAAATTACCTGGCCCAGTTCCAGCTGACGGCAAGACTATGGCCTGCCCTCAAAAAAGCCGACGGTGCAAGGGTCATCAATGTATCCTCCCAAGGGCATCAGTTCGCCCCATTCGATTTTGACGACCCTAATTTTGTACACAGAGAATATGAAACGTTGTTGGGTTACGGGCAATCAAAAACAGCGGTTAATTTGTTTTCTCTGGAACTTGACAATCGCGGCAAGGCATCCAATGTTAGGACATACGCCGTCCATCCGGGTTCCATCGGGGGGACGGAGTTAGGAAGAGAGGCCTCTCCGGAACTATTCCAACAAATGGGATTCTGTGATGCGGAAGGCAACATGTTGCCGGAAGTAGCCGCATCGTTAAAAACCATCCCACAGGGCGCAGCGACCACCGTTTGGTGTGCCGTTACCCCTTTGCTTAACGATATCGGGGGCGTGTATTGCGAAGACGGCGATGTGGCGCCATTGGCGACCGAATCGTCCATAACCAATGGCGTAAAAGCATATTCACTGGACGGGGCCAATGCCAGACGATTGTGGAAACTGAGCGAAGAAACAACGGGCATCCCATTCAATCCCAACCAATAAGATTCTTTCTATTTTTGTATTGCCGATCCCTCTTTAAAGGGCCATCAAAAAAGCAATGGAATACAACGCAAGGTACATTACGGACGACATAAAGCTTTCCTGTTACGAGGACAAGTTCTTCAAGTCGGACATTATGTTCGACCACCACATGCTGATATGGTTCATTTCGGGCGAGACAAAAATCGTACAGGCCGATGCCACTTATTTTTTTAAGAAAGGCGATATCTTCCTGATTCCCAGAAACCAACTGGCAACGATCATTAATTACCCCAAAGACGGCCAACCGCATAAGACGGTGGTGATGCACTTATCCACAACGAGGTTAAGGGATTTTTACGCCAATCTGGATGTAAAGCCCAAAGCGTTGGCATCGCACAAAATCCATTGCTACAACCACCATCCGTTATTGGAAAGTTGCCTTTCTTCGTTGATCCCGTATTTTGAGATGAACGACCTTCCCGAAGATATCGCCTCGCTGAAGATCACGGAAGCGATTCACATCCTCAGGGCCATTGACAAAGGGATCGATGATGTTTTGGCAAACGTTGAAGAACCCGGCAAGATTGATTTGGCCTGCTATATGGAAAAGAACTTCATGTTCAATCTGCCTTTGGAAAAATTCAGCTACCTGACAGGCCGCAGCCTGACAACTTTTAAACGGGACTTTGGAAAAGCGTTCCACACCACCCCACAAAGATGGCTCACAAAAAGACGGCTGGAGCTGGCACACCGCGAATTCACCGAAAAGAAAAAGAAACCAACGGATGTGTGCTACGAAGTTGGATTTGAAAATCTATCGCATTTCTCGTATGCGTTTAAAAAGCAGTTCGGTTACACACCGACGGAATTAACGGGGCGACAGGGCACCAGCCGTCAACAGGCTTGATGGAAGGAATTTTCGCGCTCTGCACAAATGGGATTTCTGGTTTGTAGTGTGTTTTTTCGGAGAGCCATCACATTTCCCTTGAATTTATTACGATTGGGATTATCCCAATAATCGGATAACCCATTTTTGCTTTCCGATGGATCACGCCCGTTATGGATCATATTTTTATATTTGACACATAAATTCCATAAAAATGAAAAAGATAATCGTGTTTTGCCTGATTCTGTCAGGAAAAGCCCTAGGGAGTGATGCCCAGGTAAGGGTTCCGAGCGATGGCCTAAGCCCAATTTGGTATTATAACAACAATGTGGGCATTGGAATACAAACCCCTGATTCCAAACTGGTTGTTTATGAAGACTCCGAGGCAATGAGTCTAAATTCGATGGCGTTGGGTTTTAATCGAAATGTTACGGACGGAACAATTTTTAATGTCTCAAAATCGGCATGGCAATTTACCAGCCGCAATGAGCGGTTTTCGCTGGAAGGATACAACGGAGCCGCATCGCATCTATTAACTGTCCTGAAGAACGGAAATGTGGGGATCGGCACCATCTCGCCCATTTCAAATGTTACAATCGTTGGCAACACATCCACCTCCGACTTGTACAATCGAACCTCCATGCTGTTAAGAAACACCAACCCTACAGCGGGAGATGGCCTTACATCCTTTAATCTTGCCACCTATTGGGCCGAAGCTGGTTCTGTAAGGGCAATTTTTGAAGCGAGGTATGACAACGGATATGTAAACGGATCGACAGGGACTTCTTCCGACCATGATTTTAACATTATGACAAATTCCACTGAACGAGTCAGAATCACTAAAAGCGGCAACGTAGGAATCGGAATCAGTAATCCCGTTTATAAATTGGATGTTGAAGGCACCATCCGCGCCCGGGAGATCAAGGTCGACTTAAATGGGGCCGACTTTGTTTTTGAAAACAATTATCCACTGATGCCTTTGGACGAACTTGAAACATTTGTCCATAAGCAAAAGCACCTGCCCGAAATCCCGACTGCAGCGAAAATGGAGGCTGAAGGGACCGATTTAGGAAAACTGAACACAAAACTTTTGCAAAAGATTGAAGAACTGACCCTGTACACGATCGAACAGCATAAGGCAATCGAAGAGCTTAAACGAATTGTGGCACAACAGAACGAGAAGATCGGCAAGTTAGAAACAGTGCTAGAAAAGTAGTGCAGTTGCAGAAAACGCCGCTTCCGGGGATAGTTTCTTTTTTCCGGATTCCGAGAATAGAAAATGCCAAAGGGAACATACAACTTTCTACCTTGATTCGGATTTTCGAGAAAGGATTGAGCCGGAAAATAGGACTAACTCTCTTATAAAGAGAAAATCGGATTAAGTGCACAACGGATAATTTGAAAATCAACCATATCGTAGTCGTGCCATCCAAATTGGATGGCCACTATCTAGCAGGCTTTCATGTTGTCCGTCAAGCGCCTAATCCAGCAGACAGACTCAAAACACACAACCTTAGAGTTGTAAAACGTTGCCAAAATGGAATTTAACCAACTTTATAGTTGTGCTTATTGAAATATCCATACCTTTGTTTCTCCGAACCAATGTATGAGCACAGAAGTTGAAGTAACCACCTTTTTAAAAGACTTCAAAGAGAAACTGAAGTTTTGGGATGTACTTTTCCGTGACGACCGAGGCAAAAACGCCCAAGCATTAGTAGATTTAGAACTTCGTCCCATAGACCGAAAATCCATTCTGGAAGCCATAGAAACCAAAGATTACAGCGAGGGACCGCTCGACGAAAAACTTTATGGAGGTGCTGATATGTGGGTGTTTGGCAAAACTGTAAAGAAAAAGGAAGTGTACATCAAAATTACAATGGGAGCCATGAACAGCTGTGTTATATGCATTTCCTTTCACCTGGCACAGCACAAAATGAACTATCCTCTAAAATAGAACAATATGAAAAGTCCAATAACAGGTAAAGAAATGACATTGACAAGAGAACGCAGGTCAATGAATTTCAGAAAGGAAACATTTGAAATTGTTTTTCATAATTACAGATGCGAGGATAGCGGAGAGCAATTTACCACCACGGAATTGGATGAAGTAAATATGAATCAGGTTTACAATCAATACCGTGATAAATTCAATATTCCGTTTCCGGATGAAATCATCAGAATCCGGGAAAAATATGGATTGTCTGCCGCCAAAATGTCTGAAATTTTAGGTTTGGGTGTAAACAGTTACAGGCAGTATGAAGCGGGTGAAATGCCCAGCGTAGCGAATGCCAAACTGATTCAGATGGTGGACGACCCGAAAATTTTTATTGAAATGGTGGAGTTATGCACCACCTTAGACAACAAAGCCAAAGCAAAGCATATCCAGAAAGCACGATTATTAGCGGAAGAGAAGAAACGCAACATTTTCAATTTGAACTTAAAGGAATATTTGCTAGGCAATCATTTGGCTGATATTTATTCTGGATATAGAAATCCAAACTTTGAGAAATTTACAGAAATGGTCATTTATTTTTCTGAAAAAACTTCGCCATTCAAAACCAAGATGAACAAGTTATTGTTCTATGCCGATTTTTTAATGTTCAAACAAAGTTGTTTTTCCATTAGCGGAGTGCGTTACAAAGCCATTGATATGGGACCTGTACCTAATAATTTTCAAAGCATTTTTGAGTATCTGGCAAACAAGGACGAAATAGAGATATACACCACTGAATTTCCGCAAGGATATACCGGTGAACGATTTGCCGCAAGGAAGGACAGGCCGTTTAACGCAGATTTGTTTACGGAAAACGAATTGGAAACCTTAGGAAAAGTTGTAAAGGTTTTCAAAGAAACAAGCACCAACGACATTATTAAAATAAGTCATTTGGAAGAAGCGTGGAAGAAAAATGAAAAAGACAAAAGCATCATCAGTTATGAATTTGCGTTTGAGCTAAATTATATTTAGGATGCCAATGGGCAACGCCAGCCAAATAATCGAGTAGCCCTCCTCGCCAGTTATCCCCAACGAGGGCCTCTCACACCATCTGCACATGGAAGCTCCGCTTCCACATTTCAATCAAAATGTTCAACAAACATTTCGCTCTCATACACGTACAGGCGGTTGGTAGTGAGTTGAGGCACGAGTTTGTAACTCACGCCAGCGAATGTTAGTCTGTGAGGCGGGGTTCACCTGTTTGCAGCAAGAAAGCATCGGCTCATATCCTCGCTTTATAAGCCTGGATATGGTAATGATTGTCCCTAAAATGGGGCTTTGGCACTGCCCAGCCTCTATACACGTCCTGCTTCCATTGATAGATCACCTCATGTCGGATAAAGTTTTCCCATTTCTGTTCTTGCTCCTTTACCCACATCGTTGATCGTTTCCCAATGGTGTTCGAGAACTTGCTTTCACTCGTTTCAATCGGGCCAGAAACCGTTTCGTTAACATCCGCAGGGCAGACTTTAAGTTGAAAAGCCATAAATAGTAAAAAGCTTACAGCTCCCCCAAAACCCCGCCATTCGTCAAAAGCCGTTTTGTCAAGCAATAGCAATACCCAATTGGGCTAGAACATTGGTTGTATGTACAATACCCCAACACCAATCTCTATTCTTAATTCGTATTAAAATCAAAACACCACATAGAGACTGAAAAATTGTATCTTTGAGTTATGATAGTAAAAGATGAAATACAAAAGCACTTAACTGACTTTAAGGCATTATGTCAAAATCATAATGTCAAATATCTATACGCTTTTGGTTCATCTACTACCGACCGGTTCGATTCAGAGAAAAGCGATATTGATTTATTGGTCGAAATTGATTCGCCAGACCCATTAGAAAGAGGAGAAAAACTTATATCGCTTTGGGATACTTTTGAAAGATTCTTTCATCGAAGGATTGATTTACTTACTGAGTCGTCGATTAAAAATCCATATTTAAGGAAAAGCATTGATTCTACAAAGGTTTTAATTTATGACGGAAAAAGGTCTCAAGTATTTGTATGACATTCTTCGCGCGATTGATCTAATCGAAGAGTTTATCGCGCCAATTTCAAATTACAACCAATATGTCAGCGATTTGAAAACCCAAAGTGCTGTTGAAAGACAATTAGGGATTATTGGGGAGGCGGTTAACAAATTTGAGTCTATTCACCCAGAATTGGGTCTTGAAAATTCAAGAAAGATTGTTGGTTTTAGAAATCGGTTGATTCATGCTTATGATGCTGTCGATACTTCAATGGTTTGGGCAATAATCAAGCGACACTTACCCCCTTTGAAAGAGGAAATCCACCTAAGACTCAAATAGCCAGCCACACAATCAAGCATCCTCTCCGTTAGTTGCCCCAACGGGAAGAGCCTCTCCCACCACCGTGCGTACACGAGCTATGCTATTATACGCGTACACGGCGGTTCATGGCGAGTCGAGGCAGGAGTTACAAACTTACGCCTGCAGGGCCGGTTTATTTGGAGGGACTCACTTGTTTGTAGTAGGAAACGGCTCCAGTCCTTGCGGTGAAACGGTTATTCCTAAAATAAGACTCCTGACCACTGCCCAGCCTCCAATGCGCGTCCTGTTCCATTGATCGGTCATATCGGGGTTAGCCTCATGTCAGATAAAGTTTTCGGGTTTCTTTATCTTTATTGTTGATAGTTGCAGATGCTGTTTTGAAATCCACAATCACTCGCGTCAATCAAGCCAGAAGCTGTTTCTCCAGTATCCGCAGTGTCTATTGTTATGGGGACAATCATAAATAGTAAAAAGCCAACAGCTTCCTCTCCTCCCCCAAACCCCGCCATTCGTCAAAAACCGTTTTGCCGCGTAAAAGCACCTTCGGCCTTTGCGACCATTGGGTTTGCCGCCAACATGCCGCTTTCTTACCTATCAATAGCGCTACTAAGTTGTTGTGCAGGGCGTTGCGTTATTTTACATTTATTTGCATTTTTGACTATCCCGTTTGAAGGTTTGCACACGCCACATTGACTGCACGTAGGGGAGACGCACCGCAAAAAACCATCTCGGGGTTGTCTGGCTTGGCCAAAAGCCAACAGTGTTTTGCGCATTCTTCCGAACATATGCATTCGCAATGCTTTAGCTGAGTTGCAAAACGCTATGGTGTGTACATTGTTTTGCGAAGTTAGGAAGGGGCAAAATGTGATAAGTTTTAACAGATATTCAGATGTTGCAGTAAGTTTAAGATGAAACATAAAACAATAAATAATGGCAGTGTATTGTATTTCATACGATTTGAAAAGTGATAATTATTCTGCCTTGATTGAATCAATTAAGGCATATGGATTTTGGTGGCATCAATCTGAATCTACTTGGTTTATTGAAACTACTCAGACTTCAAAAGAGATTTTAGAAAATCTTAATCGCTATTTAATTAATGGTGATAAAATTATTGTAATCCGAGTTCAACAAAACTGGTGGGCAGCTGGACACACAGAAGAAGAATATCAATGGATGAGAAACCGAAATTTTTAAAATTATGGATTCTCAGATTATTTTAAATATAGCAACGATTTCTATCTCAACAATTCTTTCGGTTGGGGCGATACTTTTATCTATTTGGTTTTATAGAGAAAGCAACAAGCAAAATAAAGAAACAGCTTTGATGCAAACTGATATCAAAAATGCTATCGAAAAATTGGAACAATTGTATAATAGAACTTACACTGATACTTTTGGTGCTTTAAAGACGCAATTGGATGCAATGCAGAAACACATTTTTGCTTCATCTGTAGGTGAAACGAACAATAGCGAACCAAATAATCTTCGCTTTTATGTCATTGGATGCGTTACCGACAAAGCAACTATAAGTATCGATGAGCTCTGCAATGAAGTTAAAGGGTTTAAGAGAACAGAAATCACTGAAACTGTCTATAAAATACACCGAGAAGGTCTTGTTGAATTTGATGGCAACAACATTAAATACCTAAAAATTGATAATAATCAATTAATGGCAGGACAAGTTGGAATCAAATAAAAAACCTGCTGCCAACATTGTGTAGCATTAATGGCGGGGGAAGCACGTTCCGCAAGGTTCGTTTCCCGTATCAGCCATCTAACGATTTGAAAGGAGATTCGCCCGCAATCCGCCACTAATGCTACACACACCGTTTATTTTAGATCAAGACTAACACGAATAATATGCAAACTTTAAATTGAATAAAATATGGCAAGATGTACAGCACCAGTAAATGGACACCGAACTGCAAGTGCGGCAGCTGCTTGTCCTGCATGTGGAGGTCGTTCTCGAGGATATAGTTCGTACTCGTCTTATCCTTCGTATAGTGGTAGTTATAATAGTATTAGCTCTGGAGGAGGAAGTTCACGAAGCAGTAAACCTAGATGGTCTAGCCCTTCATCAGGTATTTATTATACACCAACGGAGATTCGAACACTTACACCAGTTCGCGAGAATATCGAAAAACGTGCGACAATTCCTGACCTTCGCGATGTTTTTCTTTGCCACGCATGGGATGATCGAAAAAATGCAGCAAAGGAATTACACGATTTGCTTGAAGTAAATGGAGTTTCTGTATGGTTTAGTGAAAAGGATGTTTTATTAGGGTCATCATTACTTCGAGAGATTGATAAAGGATTGGCAAATTCAAGAGTTGGAATAGTTTTAGTTACGCCATCTTTTATAGAGCGTGTTAAAAATGAGGGAATCGCTGAAAAAGAACTTTCTGCTCTTTTAGCACGTGATTTGCTTGTTCCTATTGTTCATAACACAACATTTGAAAGACTTCGTGAAGTAAGCCCTTTACTCGGTTCAAGAAGTGGACTTGACACAAATGAGGAATCGATGAGCAAAGTTGCGTTGAAATTAGCTGAATTAGTGAAAGTTGAAAAAGAAACTGTTTAATCGATATAAAAACCAAACACAACACACAATATAGCCAATGGCGGGGTATGTAGAAGTTTGAAGTTTCTGCCCTGCATCAAGGTTTTAACGGTTGATAATGACGAATCCCGCAATCAGTTGCGTGCAACGCATTTGGGGCCAGTGCTAACTAGAAACCTGACTGCTTTTAATGAACTTAAAGAAATACAAAACACCGCGGATAGACATTGTCATGAATAGAGAGCAAACCTTCGTGATTTGATTGTTTTCACCGCACAAAAAATTTTCAAATTCTTTGCCTCCACACTTTTGGTTTATTTGCTTTTAACTCAATTACACAAGCAAACCTATAGTTAAAAGAGATAAATCGGCTACGCTCAAAAGAAAACGATAACAATTAACCCTATACTCAAATTAATTATAACATAAATTTATGTTTAAAATAGAATTATCTAAAAAATTCACAGAAAAAGAGTTAGATGAATTCATGAACAGTGTTTACAAACACTACACATCCACCCCAAATGACAGTTACATTTTTGAATTTACTGCTGTTGAATTTATTGGCAATCAAGAGTTACTGGTTCTTTCATCCTTATTTAAATCCTTCTACGATTCAGGTGTTAAGTTTAAAGTTATTTTTTTTAAAGAAGGAATACCGACAACTGATATAAATGAACGAGTAAAGAGACAAATTATACAATTTTGGGAAGTATGGAAAATATACAGAATAGTCCCACAAGATTTAATCCACGATTATTTTGGTATTGATGGTAATTCCGTTCAAAGAATCCAAGAGCAGCTCAATTATTTTCCAAGACTATCTGAAATCTACAATAGGCATGGTGTTACTCCGTTTGTAAATCTTGATTTCATTCATAACTATAACGAAAGAGATGTTCAAGCATCAATTGACCCAATTTATAGTTTAAACGCTGTCATTACTGATTTACTTTACAAAAACAAATGCAACCATCCTTTCACAAGTAATTCATTAAGCACAATAATAACCGAAGAGCTCTATTTAAATTTTCTTGATCATTCTTTAAATACTTCGTTTAGTGGATTTGAGCCATCAGCTTTCATGAGTATTTCTTTTCAATCAAAATTGGATGAAAATAAAATTCATCTAGAAGAAATTCAAAAAATAAAAAAGAGGAACTTTCAAACAGAAAACCTTGATGAAACGAGAGATTTCTATTTTAATACAGCAACTAATGAATTTATAAATAGACCATTTATTCAATTCTCATTCTTAGACTTTGGTGCTGGAATACCAAACACATTAAAAGAACAATTTCTTAAACAAGGAAATAAAGAATCTAAAAATCTTGATTCTGAAATTCTTCGATTTGCTTTTAATTACAATTCATCAAGGCATCCAATTTACTATGAGAAAAGTAAGATTGCACAGTTCATACCCAGAGGACTTTTTGACGCTCTTTCAATAGTAAGAAGATATAGAGGAATGCTTATAGTAAGAAGCAATTACGGAAAAATCCTTTTCAACTTTAGTCATGAAAAAGAATTAGAAAATCATTCTCCTATTTCGGTAACAACAAATTGTTTTTCCCTGGAACACTTATCAGTCTCTACATACCAGCGATTGAAGATGTAAAGAAATTGAATGTTTCATCAATCAAACCAGAGATTGAATTTGCTACTGTTAAGCCTCAAAATAAAAAATATATAAGTATAAATACTATTTCCCGAAATTTAAATATTCAAAAAGAAGAACTCTACACAACTTTGCTCTCTGAGTTAAAAAAGAAAATTTGTGAAGGGAAAGAGCATTCACTTGTCTTCATAAGTTTCAAAGGATGTAAAATAGATAAAAGAATAATTAAGAAAGTAATTTACTTTTTGTTGTCGGATTACGAAATTAATCATCGAAATAATGTTGTAGTTCTTAATTCACCACCAGAAAATATTATCGATGAAATTTCTGATGAGGTGCTTGCTTTAAATGATGCACTGAAAAACTACAAGATCCATCCACTTCCAATAATTGATTTTGACGAGAACGGTAAAGATTTAAAAGTAAAATGGCTTGGTATCTACGATGATTCGGATAAGAAGAAACTTAAAGACCTTTTATTTGAGCAGTATTCTATTGCCCAAAGTGATTTCATTGACCCTGCAAATGTTGTTGGGCAATTAAATGATTTTGATACTTATGGTAATTTCATTTCAAACTTTCCTAATCGTGATGACATCATCAGCTTTTTTAAACACGAAAATGATATAGTTGCTTCACAGCAAATTGAATCCCTGCTGAAAAAGTATGATTGCATAAAAAAAGATGACGATAGTTTGTATCTCTGCAATGGCAACTACTATCAAAAGGAATATGTTGAATTAAGTAATTTACTTAATGACAAAACGGATTGCGATACAGTGTCAAAATTGTTATTCGACAAGCTCAAACTTAACTTAGATAACTTGAGCAATTATAAGTTCATCGGGATTACAACTACCAGTCAAAAAATTTTAAAGTCGCTTGAAACACAAAAACTAATAAGCTGTGACCAATATGACCCTTCTCTTGATAACTATCACTCATTTGAAAGAGATTTAACAGAAGAAAAGATTGACAATTCAAAAAAGTATATTCTGATATGCGATGTAATATCTACAGGGTATCTAACTCAGCGGCTTAATTCAAGGCTTGAAAAATTCAATACCAATATTGAATATGTTGCAGTTATAGCTTCAATACTTGATCCAAATTTTAGAAAGACAAAACTATTTCTGGATGAGTTTAAATCAAAACTATTTAGTCTTTTTGAGTTCTCAATTCAAAAATTTGAAAGAACCGACCTCGGTATTGATTTTTTCAAAAAGAAAATCGTTCGTGTAAACCCTCATACAAATATCCCAATCAGGTTAAGTGTATCAGAAACTAATTTTAATGAATCTATTGCCCTTCATACTTCGATTGAATATTCTAAATTAGAGAATAAAATCACTGTAAGAAATGAATTCCTAAATAGTATAGATGAGAACACCATTCATATTGGGTTTTATAGATTCAATAATGTTATTCACCCGTATTTCTTTAACACAAAACAAATTCTAAAAGAACTTGATGAAAAAATTTTAAAGAGAACTTTTGAAAAAATAAATAACTCAGGATTCAATACAGAAAAAATCAAAGTTTTTTTTCCAAGAAAATCAGGCATAGACGAGCTTAATTTCAAACTTCTTAAAGAAGTCTTGAAAAATCAGCACATTGAAGAAATTGAAATTGAACGCTTCGGGACAACAGAAGGTTGGAGATTTCCACACAATACAGATTATTTTAGTTCCAAGATTTTAGATAGCTTCTGCTTTATCCTAGATGACGGTTCTTGTTCAGGTGATTCCTTAATTCAGATGATTGACGAAATTTCGTTTTATGATGCAAAGGAAATTGTCCTTTTATGTTTTATCGGAAGAGTAAATGACCATAAAAGAGAATTCTTTTCAAGACTCTCACAAATCAAGGTTAAGAAAGGAAGGAACATTCCAATTTCAATTTACTTTGTATGTCATTGGCATATTCCTACATATTACCTAGACGATAATCCTAACACCCGTGAAACAAATTGGCTTGAACAAATAAACAATCTACAAAACACTCCTAGAATTATTAAGAAAATTGCATTAAGCATTTTAAAGGAAATAAAACCGAAAGAGGATGGTAAATTTACGGATTACAAATACCTTCCAAGAATAAGGGGAACAAATAAGATTCCTAAAAAGGAACTACTAATCATTAGAGAAGAACTTGGAAAAGTTATTGGTTACAGATTATACACAGAGAATTTTACCTATTTTGACTACTTCATTAGAAAGTATCAGCAGCCGAACAAAATAGCTAATTATTATCAAGATATTGAATTGATATGCGCCGCTCTTGTTTATGAACCTTATTTATATGAAAAGTTAATTCATATACTTCCTGATGTCACCGAAAGGATTGAAAGTTTTGTTTCAAAATTAATTCTTGAGCCAAAAAACAGAATCTATCCATTGCTTACTTATAATTGGAGAGAGAAAGACCTTTTACATTTGTTTTTTATTGTATTCACAAACGAAAAATTAGTTGAAATACTCAATGATAAAAGTAAATTCATAAGGCTTATTGAGTTTAGCCAAAAACGGGATTCAAACATTAACTATATACTCTACAATCTGTTAAAATATCTTCCCCTCACTATTGATGAATTTAAAGATAAAAAATATGACTTCAAGATTAGAGAAATAATTAAGTCATGGAAAAATGATACAACTAATTCTAATAAAGAAATAAAACAATTTTACTATTTCATAAATTCTTTACCATCAAGAGACGATTTTGATAGTCAATTAGAAGTATTAATTGAAAATTACAATAAACACAAGGAGCCTGAATTCCATGTTGACAAAATATCCTTTAGTCATAATATATCTTTCATCTTGGCAATACTTCGAGGATTTATAAATAATATTGAAGAAGGAAATCCTTTAGATAAAGATAAAATTGATTCTATCTCAGAGATGTGGTTTGAGATTTTGAATTTTATAAACCCGATTATTAGCTTTTCTAAAAATTTTAGAGATTACCTTTTACCCTTTCCATACTTTCGTTTACAGAATATAGTTGAGAAACTTATTTCCAATGTAGGTTATAATGAAGATGTAATTTTTTCACTAACTGAATCATTTAATGATAGTGAAAAACTAAAACTTGTTGAGAAAAATATTCTCCGTATTCAAAATGATTTTAAAATTGATTCGGACTTTTACAATCTAATATCTAAGCGTCAAAGTAACCTAAATCATCTCTTAAATTCAATTCATAGCGAAATGTTAGCTATCCCCAAAAACATTTATTGTACGGGAGAAGATTTATTAAATGATAGCTATACAATAAATCTTCCAGAAGTATATTCAGAGTTACTAATAAGAAAAGAACTAATTACTAACATAAAAAATCACTCAAAAAAAGGAGTCGATTCAGCCGTTACAATTTACTATTCAATGAATTCTGAATTTGAGTTAGAAATGAAAATAACAAATATAGAATCTGAGGAAGCAAAAAAGAATAGCAATGGTGAAGGTATTAAGTGTCTTAATTTATTATCAGATTCAAGCCTATTTGGTTTTAAATACAATAAGGAAAAAGACGGGATAAACTTCATTCAAACATTAACTTTTAAAATTCACAAAGATGGAAACAAAAAATATTAATCTATTTATTTATGACTCAAAAGATAACTTTGAAAAATCAAGACAATTTTTAGGTGAGAAAGGTTCTTCTTTCAAGGATATTATATGCATTGAAAGTACAGCAGAATTAGATAAATATTTTACGTCAAATTTGCTTGGAGAAGAAGAATATGTTTATCTAGCAATTCATGTTTTTGCTTTCGATAAAATTAAAGGCATAAAGAAGTTTCGAACTTCTGGAATACCTGAAAAATATCCTCAAATTGGTGATATGTATATTTCAGATGGTGTGGAGTCGGAAATAAAGCATTTGATGGTTGAAGAAAATATTCCCCATAGCCAAGTATTTAAATATCATGAAGTTTATTCCAACTTGAGAGATGATAAATTTAAGGTTTATACAAAGGGGCAAATTCTTAATTTCGCTAAGTCTTCTCAAATTAAGGAATTAATATTGGAGTCTTCTCCTTTTCCAAAGATTAAATACGCAATCATAACAGCTCTATATAAAGATGAGTTCGAAGAATTGAAAAAGGTATTTGAGTTTCCAGAGCAAGAACAATTTAAAACTAACAAAAAGATTTTTTATAAAGGATATTTAAGAAGTAATAAAAGCATACAAGTTGTAGCAGCTGTCCCAAACTCTACTGGTATGCTAGATTCTTCAATTATTGCAACTCTATTATTAGAGTATTTCAAGCCAGACTATTTACTCATGTCAGGTGTATGCGGTGCAAGTAGTGACTATAATTATGGTGACATCATTGTTGCTAAACAAGTATTTACTTTTCAAAAAGGTAAAATCTCTGACATTAAACGAAAAGATGAAACAGGTAAGCCAGTAAAGATTGATTTATTTGATGGCAATAAAGCTCCGATTGATTACAACAAATTATTTGATAACGATGGAAATCAAATTGCCATCAGTGTTGAGAAATTTGAAATTGAACAAGATGCTATAATTCCACTTGATACATTTTTTGAAGATTCCTTAAATCCTAAAATGGAAATTATAAGGGAAAAAATTAATACAACAATAAAAGAGGAACGTTTTTTAAAAGATGAAAAGAGAATCAAAATAGAGGTAGAGCCGATGGCTTGTAGCACAATGGTGATAAACAAAGAAGGTTATTTTGAAGACACAATTAAATTGGTTCATCGTAAGACCGCCGCTGTTGAAATGGAGAGCTATGGTGTTGCAAGAGCTTGTCAGTTTGCGAACAACGGGAATACAAAAGCGTTAATTTTTAAAGCAGTAATGGACAATACAGTCAATAAAGCTGATGCTGTTGAAGGCATAAATTGGAAAAAGTTTGCTGCCTTTACAAGTGCTCAGTTCATGAAGCAACTTTTTGAAGAAAAAGTTATTTGATTGAGATGAAAAAATACACTCTTGCAAGCCGCACAATGCAACGAAGAGACTAAAGCAAGAGAGTATTTTTCCTCCAACCCAAGACTAATTTAAACACTAATCAAAATTAAGCCATTCTCTGTCCTGTTTGTATTGCATTTGCAGAATGCACCACTGAAGGCAAATCAAATGCACAAAAAGTGAGAATCACTTTTTGTTTAAGATTTACTCAACCTCTTCAAAATCTCGACTTTCTCCCGTTCGCTAGCCAAAAGTCTTTCGTACAACTCCACCACTTTGTCAATGGGGTTAAAGCTGCACTGATAGTTGTAGTTATAACTGTATGCCGATGATTGGTCGTGCATGTTCTGAATATGAAAAACCAGTGCTTCTTCGCTAAATTCCTTTATGGCTTTGACCGTTACGCCTAATACTTTTGCAATCTCCTCCAGTTTCTCATCCTCCATGTTCTCGCTTTGTTCGATTTTGGAAACCATTTGTTGAGACACGCCTAATTGAACAGCCAAGGCTTCCTGTTTGATTCCCTTGAGTTCGCGTATTCGTGCTATATTTCTTCCCAAATGCACGTTGCCTTGTTTAATTAAGGTTTTTTCCATGATTACAAAGATATGATTGAACGAAGATTCTGCCAGTTGTAAGTTACAAATGCCCAAATTGTGGGATACTACCAGGCACAACTTGGATACAACCATTGAGCCCGGTTTCTTTGAAATGCCAAAAAAATTTAGATAAGGCATTTTTTATAACCAGTCAAATTTAATAAAACATTTTAAAAGTACGTCTTAGCGTGCCTTGGCCTTGCCATGCCTTTCCTCAGCACCCTTATTCTCAAATCAACCAATCACTTATGTTTTACAAAAACCAATAAGAACAATGAAAAAAGACACAAAACCGTTCGGGGGGCCAGTCCCCCGCAAGTGTGCGGTGCCAATTGCACGCAGGCTGTTGCCCATGCTTCTGTGGAGCCTCTTTGCCCTGTCAACCCATTCTCAACCGGCCATGTGCACGGTCACCGGCCTGGTGACCGACGCCGCGGGCCAGCCCGTGCCGGGCGTGAACGTATCGGTGCAGGGGACGCCCGCCCACGGCACCGTGACCGATATGCAGGGACGCTACCTGTTGGCCAACGTGCCCGAAGGCGCCGTGCTACTCTTTTCGTTTATCGGTTTTGAGCCCCACCGTGAGGCAGTGGGCATCCGCACCGCCATCGACGTCGCCCTGCGCGAGGCTGCCGTGGGCCTCGACGAGGTGGTGGCCGTAGGCTTCGGCACCCAAAAGAAGGTGAACCTCACCGGATCGGTGGGGTCGCTCGAGGGCGAGGCGCTGGAACAACGCCCCGTGCGACAGACGGCCCAGATGCTACAGGGGCTGGTACCCGGCCTGATTGTGACGCAGAGCAGTGGAGGCAGCCTTGAGAGTAGCCCGGGTATCAGCATTCGCGGGACGGGCACCATCGGCGAGGGCTCCACGGGGTCGCCGCTGGTGCTGATCGACGGGGTGGAGGGCGACCTCAACGCCATCAACCCGCAGGACATCGAGGCCATCTCGGTGCTGAAAGACGCAGCCTCGTCGGCGCTCTACGGCTCGCGGGCACCCTTCGGGGTCATCCTGGTCACCACGCGGCAGGGCAAAGCCGGCAAGGCGCACGCCACCTATCAGAACAGCTTCCGCTGGAACGCACCCATCAACATGCCCCACATGATGGACTCGTACACCTTTGCCCTCTATTTCAACGACGCCAATACCAATGGCGGCTCGGGGCCTTTTTTCAGCGACGGGCACCTGCAGCGCATCCTCGATTACCAGAACGGGACGCTGAAAGCATCTGTCCCCGTCAACCCCAACAACCCGCAGTACTGGGCCGACGGATATGCCTACGGCAACGCCAACACCGACTGGTACGATGCGCTGTACCGCGACCATGCCTTTGCGCAGGAACACAACGTGTCGGTGAGCGGCGGCAATGAAGGAGTTCGTTACTATTTTTCGGGCAATTACCTGGACCAGAACGGGCTGATGGTGTTCAACCAGGACGCCTTTGACCGTTACACGCTCACGAGCAAGATCAACGCGCGGCTGGGGAACATGGCCGAATTCGCCACGTCCACCCGCTTTGTCCGTGAGGATTTCGGGCGGCCGTCATCGCTGAGCGACTCGTTCTTTCAGGACCTGGCGCGGCAGGGATGGCCCACGCTGCCGCTGTACGACCCCAACGGGCACCTGTACTCGTCGCCGTCGCCCGCGCTGAACCTGCGCGACGGGGGCCGCGACAAGAGCCAGAAGGACTGGCTGACCCAGCAGGTGCAGCTGGTGCTCACGCCCGCCGAAGGCCTCAAGCTGACGGGCGAGCTGAACTACCGCACAATGACGCGTTTCCGCCATTGGGACGTGCTGCAAACCTACAACCACGACGTGGACGGCAGCCCCTACGTATACCGCAGCGACAGCCACGTGTACGAATACGGGTACAAGGAGAACTTTCTGAACCCCAACCTGTACGCCGGGTACGGCAAAGAAGTGAAGGGGCACGCCTTTAAGCTGCTGGCGGGGTTTCAGTCCGAAGAGCTGCATTACCGTGACCTGTCGGCACGCCGCGACGGCATCGTGGTGGCAAGCATCACGGCGCTCAACGCCACCTCGGGCACCGATGCCAACGGCAACACGGTGGCGCCCGAAGTGTCGGGCCAGTATCAGGAATGGGCAACGGCGGGCTTCTTCGGGCGTCTCAACTATGATTACATGGGGCGTTACCTGTTCGAGGCCAACCTGAGGTACGACGGCACATCGCGCTACCGCGAGGACAAGCGGTGGAACTGGTTCCCGTCGGCCTCGGCGGGATGGAACCTGGCGCGCGAAGGATTTTGGGAACCGTGGCAACATGTGGTGCCGACCCTGAAGCTGCGGGCCTCGTACGGGCAGCTGGGCAACCAGAACACCGACAACTGGTACCCCACCTACCCGACCATGCCCGTGGGCACGGCCGACGGCGCATGGCTGACCGGCGGCGTGAAGCCCAACACCTCAAGTGCGCCGGGGCTGGTGAGCCAGCGCCTGTCGTGGGAAAGGGTACGCAACTGGAATGTGGGGCTCGATGTGGGCGCCTTTGGCAACCGTCTGACGGGTTCACTGGACCGCTTTGTGCGCTACACCGACGACATGATTGGACCCGCGCCCGAATTGCCGGCCCTGCTGGGCACGTCTGTGCCCAAGACCAACAACACCGACCTGAAAACCTATGGCTTTGAGCTGTCGCTGCAGTGGCGCGACAAGCTGGCCAACGGGTTGGGCTATCGCGTGGGCGCACAACTGTCGGACTCACAGACCGAGATCACCCGCTATCCCAATGCCACGGGCAACCTGGGCACATACCGCAAGGGACAGAAGCTGGGCGAAATATGGGGTTACGAAACGGCAGGCATCGCCCGCACGCAGGCGGCCATGGATACACACCTGGCGTCGTTGCCCAACGGCGGACAGAATGCGCTGGGAAGCCAATGGGAAGCGGGCGACATCATGTATCGCGACCTGAACGGCGACGGGTGCATCGACAACGGGGCCTACACGTTAGCCGACCACGGTGACCTGAAGATCATCGGCAACTCCACGCCGCGCTACCTCTTTTCGGTAGAGTTGGGTGCCGACTACAAAGGGTTCGACCTGAGGGCGTTCTTCCAGGGAGTGCTCAAACGCGACTATTTCCAGAATAGCTACTATTTCTGGGGCGCCTACAGCGGGGGCATCTGGTGGTCCACAGGCTTTGAGGAGCACAAAGATTATTTCCGCGACGACGCGTCGCACCCGCTGGGACAGAACCTGGACGCCTACTACCCCCGGCCGCTATTTGGCAACGCCAAGAACCAGCAAGCGCAGACGCGCTACCTTCAGGACGCGTCCTACCTGCGGCTGAAGAACCTGCAGCTGGGCTACACGCTGCCAAAGCACCTGAGCGCGAGGCTGAAGGCCGAAAGCCTGCGGGTATACGTGTCGGGCGAGAACCTGCACACATGGACGCGCATGAGCGGCATTTTTGACCCGGAGACTATCGGGGGTGGCAGCGGGGGCAACGTCTATCCCCTGTCGAGAGTCCTCGCGGTAGGAATAAGCGTGGGGTTTTGAAAGAAAACCGATAGCTGTTGGGTGGAAACGGAAGTTTCGTGCGGGGAGAGGGTTCGCGCAGAAGTTTTCTCTTTGTGTGAAAGTGTTCTCGCAGGGATCGCGGAGGAAGAGACGCAGGGGGTTTCCCTTGGCGAGCTTAGCGGGAAACGGTTTCTGCAACCCAAAGGCCAACAGCACTCAGGCACTTTTTTAATTTTAAATCACAAACACATGAACCGATATATCAACCAATGTATTTACGCATGGGCAATGGGCACGGCATTGTGCCTTGGCGCGTGCAACGATTTTCTGGACCGGGCACCGGTGACGGACATCACTCCCGAGTCGTACCTGTGGGACGTGTCGCATCTGGCAGCCTACACCATCGACCGCTACCCCAACATCCTCCCCTCGCACGGCAACTGGTCGTTCGGCACTTTCGGCATTGACGGGGGCACGGACAACATGGCCACGCCGTCGTACGACAACAAGTACGTGCCGGGCCAGTGGCGTGTGGGGCAGACAGGCGGCGCGTGGGACTTTGGCAACATCTACCAGTGCAACTATTTCCTGAACACGGTGGTGCCACGCTGGCAACAGGGCGGCATCACGGGCAGCGCCGACGCGGTGGCGCACTACATCGGCGAAGGGTATTTCCTGAGGGCGTACGAGTATTTTTCGAAGCTGCAGACGCTGGGCGATTTCCCTATCGTGACGCACGTACCCAGGGACGACCGGGCGGAGCTGACGGCCGCCAGCAAGCGGATGCCGCGCACGGAGGTGGCCCGCTTTATCTTGTCGGACCTCGACTCGGCGGCCCTGCTGATGCAGGGGAACTCGCCCGACGGGGCCCGTAACCGGCTGTCGAAAGCGTGTGCATGGCTGCTGAAGTCGCGCGTGGCGCTGTTCGAGGCCACGTGGCTAAAGTACTTTGCCAACACGGCTTTCGTGCCCAACGGCGAAGGCTGGCCCGGAGCCGGCAAGGATTACCAGCAGGGGTACCAGTTCCGGACCGGCAGTCTTGAGGCGGAAACGCAATGGCTGCTGGCGCAGGCCATGGAGGCGGCCGCAATGGTGGCCGATGCCTGCACGCTGACGCCCAATAACGGGATCTTGCAGCAGTCAGCGGCCGACGCGACCAACCCCTATTTTGACCTGTTCAGTGCCGTGGACATGTCGGGCTATTCCGAGGTGCTGCTATGGAGACGCTACAGCCGGGGACTAAGCCTCACGCACAACGTGCCGGTGTACGCCCAACTGGGCAATTACGGCGTGGGGCTGACACGCGGCATGGTGGACGGCTTTCTGATGGCCAATGGGCTGCCGGTGTATGCCGAAGGGTCGGGCTATGTGGGCGACGACCGGATTGCCGACGTGCGGCAGGACCGGGACGGGCGCTTGTGGCTGTTCCTCAAGGAACCTGGACAAACCAACGTGCTTTACGAATCACAGGCGGGCGACCACGCCACACCGGTGGAACCGGTGCCCGACATCGCCAACTCGTCGTGGGAGAAAACTTATTCCACCGGCTATGCCATCCGTAAGGGGTTGAACTACGACGCGGAGCAGTGCGTGAACGGGGGCGGCTACACGGGCTGTCTGGTGTTCCGCGCCACCGAGGCGTACCTGAACTACGTGGAGGCGTGTTACGAACTGAACGGGAACCTCGACGGCAGGGCGGTGCAATACTGGCAGGCCATCCGCACGAGGGCCGGGGTGGACACTGATTTCGGGAAGACCGTGGCAGCCACCGACATGGCGCGGGAGGCATTGAACGACTGGGGTGCCTATTCGGGGGGAGCGTTGGTAGACGCCACGCTGTACAACATCCGGCGCGAACGCCGTTGCGAGCTGATGGCCGAAGGGTTGCGGGCCATGGATCTGAAACGGTGGCGCGCCCTGGACCAGCTGGTGTCGGAACCTTACCATATTGAGGGGCTCAAACTGTGGGGACCGATGCAGGAGTGGTACCGGGATGCGGACGGCAACCTGACGGTGACCTATGGCACAGCCACGGCCACGGTGTCGGCACCCATGACGAGCTCGTACCTGAGGCCGTATGAAAAGACGGGCAAGGAACTGGTGTTCGACGGTTACCGCTGGGCACTGGCGCATTATCTGGAACCGATTGCCGTGGAGCATTTCCTGATCACCTCGTCCGACGGGGAAACGGTGTCGGCATCGCCCGTCTACCAAAACCCGAGATGGCCCACCGAGGCCAACATGGGAGCCTTGTATTGAGGCCAAAAAGGGGCCACGCAAAGGGTACAGGAAGTTGTTTTTACCGGCGTGTTTGGCGTCTCTTTTCCTTTGGCGGTCAGAGCCATCGTTACATAGAATCCCTCGCGGAAATGCAGAGGAAAGAAATCACAACACACGTGGAGAATGATGGTTCTTTGTGCTTTTCCCGGTAAGCCTGATGGTTACGCTGCCAGGCGTTAACTTCTTACGGGATACGCAGAGCTTACCATACTCTCACTCATAGATGGGTAAGTACCGCCCTCCTCACGGGGCAATAATTTGGGAAGGAGGATGTCGCGAAATGTCCTCCTTCCTTCTTTTGCAGGATTGCCGCAGAAAGCCATTAGCTTTGCGGGGAAGCCACCAACCACTTCTGCCTCTTTTGCTTTCCGGTCCTTTTGTACTCTTGCACTCTTCTTCCGCACTCAGGAACTTTGTCGCTATCACAGAAAGTTGTTGTGGGGCCCAACCCATCGCCATGCCATTTCACTTGTTCTTGTCCATCAGCTCAATCAGGTTTCTGCTGAGGGTCATCATGTTCTCCATCAGTTTCAGCATCATTTCGGATTGCCTTTCGTCATAGGTCTGAAAATTATAAGACCCGCCTACCCGGCCCAGAATGGCTCCCGGCGAGTTGTTCCCGCTTTCGAGGAATGAGCTTGGCGGCACCGACATCAACATCAACGGATCGATTTTCAGTATTTCGGCGACTTTCTGGACAATATCCACCGTAATAGCCGCTTCGCCCCGTTCGTACCGCGTGTACGAGGCTTCTTTCAGTCCCAGTCCTTCGGCCACTTCCATGGCCTTCATTCCCCGCAGCTTACGATATTGCGATATATTCCGCCCAATCGTTTTGTTCTCCAGCACGACATTTTCGTTATCTTCCATGTGACACTTGTTAAAAACTTAAATTATTGCAGCTTACATTACACACAGCACACCATCTTTTTGCAAACAAACAGCTTACTTTGATATGTTGTGCGAATCGGAAATAAAATTAAAAAATAAACGACAAGCAAGCGTGCCACAGAGATTTTCTTTTGTCTGCCCATAAATCCATCCCGGCAATGGGGATAGTTCATGAAGCGCAACAATTGCCACAGGTGCCGTTGCCCGTCAGAGCCAGGGACAACAGGCATATGTCCTGCATAAGTAGGTTAGGTCCGCCCTGCCACAGAGGGGCGGTTGTATGGAGAGGAGGGCGTCCCGCGGGACGCCTTCCGTTATTGGGGGACCTGTTCCTTCCGGTTCAGGGTACGATACCGGCTGCACGGCCGGATACCGTCACCGTACCCGCATTTACAACCACTTTTCCGACACGGCAGATATTGCCTCTCTGGCTTTATCCATCTGGAGGTCGTACACTGCTTTGTTGCCCGTAGTGGCATGGACGAATTCGTACATTTTGAACCCCATAAAGTCAAGTTCGATCTTTACAATGGTCTTCAGGTTGTCCAGATAACCATAGCTGCCCACATACGATCCCATGCTGGTGTAGAGGGTGAGGAACTTTTTGCCCGACATAAGGCCCACGGGTTTCCCATCGACGTATTTGAACGTGACGCCGCTCTGCATCACCGCATCGAAATAGGCTTTCACAATGCCCGGCAACGAGAAGTTGTGCATCGGGGTCGCCAACACAACCATATCGGCTGCAGCAAACTGTTCGGTCATCTTGTCCATGGGCTTAATGGCCGCACTTAACGAGGGACTGATCTCCTGCCCGCCGAAGTTGCGCTGCTTGTACGCATCCATCGACCATACATTGTGGAACAGGGGCGGGTTTTTCAGCAAATCAAGTTCCTCGACGGTATGTGCTTGGGCATGTGATTTGAAATGGTCCAACAACCTGAGCGTGTTGGAGGTATCGCCCGAAGGCAGGTATTTGACAATGAGGATTTTCATTTTTTGATGTTGTGTTAGTAGATTCCATAACGCAGGATTCCTGCTTTGCGGACCCGGCGCATGATGTGAACCACATGTTTTTATTTTATCATCGGCACTTCCATCAGCAGCACGCGGCTGGCGGTGTCGGCCGTCACAAGGATCTCGTCCGTCTCCCAGATTCCCAATCCGTCCCGTGGGGAGAGTTTTTGCCCGTCCACCTGCACGTCGCCCTCCAGCACAAACACGTACACCCCGTTATCCGGATTCTTCAAGCGATAGGCCGCCGATCGGGCCGCATCGAATTTTCCCAGATGGAACCATGCATCCTGATGGATCCACACGCCCTGGTCCTCTTCGTGGGGGGACAATATCTGGTAAAAACCGTTCTCTTTCTCGATGTCACGGACAGAAACCTGGTCGTACCGCGGCTGTACGCTCCGTTTGTTGGGGAAGACCCATATCTGAAGGAACTTTACCACCTTGTCCTTGTTCCGGTTGTATTCGCTGTGGAAAATACCGGTGCCGGCACTCATCACCTGCACATCTCCCTCCTTTATCACGGCCACGTTGCCCATGCTGTCCTTGTGTTCCAGATCGCCCTCAAGGGGGATGGAGATGATCTCCATGTTGTCGTGCGGATGCCTGGCAAATCCCATGCCCGCCTGCACGGTATCGTCGTTCAACACCCGTAGCGCGCCAAAATGGACCCGTTCGGGATCGTAATAATTGGCAAAGCTAAAGGTGTGGTACGAATCAAGCCACCCATGGTTTGCATGCCCACGGGTGGCGGCTTTATGGAGAATGGTCTTTGCCATGTCATACTTGTTTCACCAGCTGTATCTCGCTGCTGATCTTTACCTCATCGCTGACCAGTACACCGCCGGTTTCCAGGGCCGCATTCCAGTTCAAGCCCCAATCCTTACGGTTAATTTTGCCGTTGACGACAAATCCGGCTTTTTCGTTGCCCCAGGGATCTTTCATGGTTCCCGCATATTCCACGTCAAGTTTCACAGGTTTGGTGATGCCCTTAATGGTCAGGTTGCCATGGAGTTTATAGTCCTCATCGTCCACTTTCTCAAATTTCGTGGCTACGAATCTGATCTCTTTGTGGTTTTCCACGTCGAAAAAGTCGGCACTCTTCAAATGTGCATCACGATCAGCCACTCCCGTGTCGACGGAAACGGCATTGAGGGTCACGTCGATTTCTGCCGTCGAGAAATCATTTCCCCGGGTCAGCACGGTCGCGCCGAACTCTTTGAACACACCTTTCACGTTGGTGATCATCAGGTGTTTTACTTTAAAAGCGATTTCACTGTGTGTAGGGTCGATGCCCCATTTGGTTTTTGTTGCGTTTTCCATTGTTGTCATTATTAATTATTCAATGACACAAAGTTAGGGCGCCGTACAAAGGCAGAAAATGGAGAAATGACGGGATCGATGGTAAAAATCATCGATTTCATGCAAAGGGGGCAAGAAGACCATGTCAAGTTCACGCAAAGATCGCAGAGACAAGAAACGCAGAGGACGCAGTTTTTTAGCTACCTGTTGGGAAAGTTGTCAATCTTTTGAAGAAACTTCCTGCCGCCAGCAACCAGAAGGAAAAAAATTCAGTGTTTCGGGTTAACCGCCTCCCAATGCCAAACACAAAACACCAACCTCTTCTGCCCCCCTCCCACTTTCCGGTACTTTTGCACTTTTGCACTCTTGCACTTTTGTACTTTCCCAGGCACCCTCCTCTTACACCACCACGCTTTCCTTGAATTGCGTCAGCGAAAGCCCGGTATTGGCCTTAAAGAACTTGCTGAAATGCGACGGATCGTCAAAGCCAAGGTCGAACCCGATCTCTTTGCTGCTTTTGTCGGTAAACACGACCATTCTTTTTGCTTCGAGCACAAGACGGTTCTGGATGTAATCCTTGGCCGAAATCCCCATGGCCGATTTAATAACCTCGTTCAGGTAGTTGGGCGATACGTTCAGGGCATCGGCATACTCCTGCACCTGGTGCCATGACGCATAATGTTTTTCGGCGATCGATTTAAAGTTCCTGACAATGCCCTTGCCCACTTCCACACTTTGCGTGTGGCCCTCGGGAACCAACGAGCAGCTGCCGTTGCATTCGATGAGGAACAATTTCAGGTATGCCCCAATGGTCTCGAAACGGAGATCGCTGCCCGAGTGGAACGCTTTCATCATTTGACCGGCAAATACCTCCAGGGTCGCCACCATGCCATCGGACAGCCGTAACGGTGGGGTTTCGTCGCTTTTGCGGAACAGTTTCAGGTTCGAAATAAAATCTTCGCGGATGCTGCTACGTCCCAGAAATTCGGAAGTAAAAAGGATCACGTATCCGGTAGGCCTGGGATCGGTAATGACCTGGTGCACCTGATCGGGGCTGACGAAAAAAACGTGGTGCGGCAGGATGGGATACTCTTTGAAATCGATCACATGCACACCGGTGGCGGTAAACGGCCATAATACCGTGTAGTAATTGTGGCGATGCGGATGGTCGGCAATCCCGCCCAGTCTTTCGTCAACCTCCTCCATGGTTTTAATGACAAAAGGAACGGGGCGGTTCCCGTATTCCAGATCGACGCTGTAAATGATCTCCTTCTTGGGCATATCTCAAGGTTATCTGATATCGAATTCCAAAGTTCGGGTTTCAGCGGCAAATTACAAAAGGAATTGTAAGGATACAGAGAACTCGCTAAAACTGACGTACGTAGTTTGCGCAAAAGAAATAAAGATTCTACATAACAACAAGAGCGGTGCTTCACAGCACCGCTCTTCACACAACTAAACCTTAAATCTAGGCTTCGTAAAATATCGTTCAAAGAACACTATTTATTTGCTGGATGGGGAACTGTAGCAGTTCTTACATCCCAAAACATTTTAGAATAGTAATTATTGGTACCATCTTCGAGCTTAGCAACAGCCTCATTAAAATTTGTACCATTCAAAGTGCTTTCATTTGTCGGATATTTAACCCGGGCAGGTAAATCTCCCTTCACTTCCGAAAGAGGTTCAAAAACCAGATTGGCTCCTCCTGTAAAATATGAAATCTCCCCTGGTTTCAACAACGTTGTGGGATAACCAGTACGCCTATATTCAGCCCACGCTTCCGTTCCGCACATATATAAATGTATATACTTCTGTGTCGCCACGGTTTCGGCATTCACTACTCCAGACACCGAGGTAATGTACGTTTCAATTTCATCACTGGTTATCGGATTCACTTTAGTATCATACGCCTTGGTGTAGTTATCATTCCAGTAATCAATCGAAGCCCGAACCCCTTTTTCATAATCTATCGCAGAAAAATCATTATACTCACACAGTATAAAACACAGCTCAGCATAGGTCATAAAAGGAACTGAAAACTTAGCTTGCAACGGGAGTGGTTGGGTATTGTAGAAATTGGGAGAAGCACTCCGAATTGTCGATGTCATATTGCTACTTTTCAATCCGTAAGGTAATCCAATATATCTCCCTGCATTTGACTTAGATGTGTAAACTTTCAACCTAGGATCAATTACGCTCTCCCATGGATGTTGTTTATTATTCAATGTATCACGCTGTCCTTTCAACAAATCGACAAATGGTTTTGTGATGGAAAAGTCATTCCGCGCATCAATGTAAAATCCCCTCCAAAAGTAACACTGATCGGGGTTGACATCAGAATAAGAAAAAATCGCATCATCCGCACCGCTTTCAAACACGCCCGAACTTATCGCTTCTGCAATTTTGTCCTTCCACGTATCGTCAACCTTTGACAAGCGGATTGCAAGACGACATTTCAATGAGTTCCCAAATTTTTTCCACAATTCAGCATCACCGCTGTAAATTTTATCCCCCGAAAAAAATACAGCCTCCTCGGTATCAATCAAGCCAATCGCTTCATCCAACTCACTTAATAAAGTAGCATATAAACTGGCAAGATCATCGTATTTTGCATATTGGACCCCATCTTCCAACTTAAACGCTTCTGAATAAGGCACACTACCCCAAGTGTCCGCAATGACCTGCATCAGCCATACTTTCAAAATTTTTGCCGCAGCAATCTGATTGTCATTGTTGCCATAAAGAGCCATTGTTCCCCGCGTCTCTTCCGATTCGTTAAGCTTGACTATATTGTCAAGGTTCCCTGCAATCGTATAGAGATAGTTAAAGTAATTGTTATTCACACTCTCTCGTATCTGATATCTATCTTCTTCTGTATAAGTACGTTGAGACCAGTATTGCGCATAAGGCAATGCCTGACGCCCGCTAAACCAGTTATCATAAATATAATCCATCATTTTTTTCTGAGAACCAGTCATCAAAGCAGCAGTAGAGACATCCGTTGGGTTATTGGGATCCACATTTAATTCCTCTAAATCGTGGCAAGAACTTACCACAAAAATCAAGGTAAAAATCAACAAGTTTTTTATTAATGCTTTCATAGTTTTCCTAATTAGAATTGAATACCGATGTTCACGCCATAGGAAGCCACTGACGGCAACGCACCTCCTTCGATTCCCTGGATATTACCGGAACTAGTTGTTGCCATATCTGGATCGAAATGTTTCGTGTCTGGCCCCCAAATGGCAAGATTTCTTCCATAGGCAGACACTTTGAGGTTTTTGATCACTTCTGATTTCAATGGAATAGTATATCCAAGGGTAATCTCTCTTAATTTCACAAAATCACTCTTAAATACATTCTGGGCAGCCGGACCTGAATAAAAATGCCCAGCCCAAGTTTCTGCATCCACTCGTGTTGAATTAGGAGTTCCATCTGAATTATAGCCTTTTACCAATATACCCCCTCCATCTTCTGGAGCATCTCGTTTGGGATTGCCTAACTCATTCTTGCCTGCGGTTTCATCCAACATCCCTGAATACATTCCCCACATATAAGACGTAGAAAAGAATTTCCCTCCAAATTGCCCATCAAACAACACGCTAAGATCTAAATTTTTATATCTAAAGCTATTGGTAATACCTCCCATGACTTTAGGATATACACTACCTAACGATACGTTGCCATTAGTTGACAAATACAACCCATCTTCATCAACTAACTTATTTCCATTCTCATCATACACGTAATCGGTCCCCATGATAACCCCATATTCCTCACCGACATATGCACCAACCTCAACTTTAAAAGGTGCGTTTACAAGACGATAATAATCGACACCATCAAGCAATTTTTCTACTTTATTTTTGTTAGATGATGCTGTAGCATAGATATTCCACTCAAAATCTTTGTTTTTAATTGGCGATGCCTTCAATCCCAGTTCAAAACCTTTGTTCGAAATGAGACCTGCATTAATTATTTGTGAGGTATATCCTGTTGTTCCTGATAAAGACAGGGGTATTATCTGATCTTTTGTTTCAGATGAATAGACCGTTAAATCAAAACCCAAACGATTATTCAAGAAGCTCATTTCAACACCAGCCTCAATAGACGTAGTTATTTCAGGCTTCAAATTAAAATTGTTTTTTTGCGTAGGCAATTGATAGCCATGTTCTCCTCCCATTATGGTATACTGCCTGTAGGTATCGATTATTCTGTACGGATCCGTATCACTACCTACTTGTGCCCACCCAGCTCTAACTTTTCCAAAACTTATGAAATCGCTTTCCAATAGCTCAGAAAAAACGATGCTACCAGTCATCGCAGGGTAAAAATATGAATTGTTGTCACTTGGCAATGTGGAAGACCAATCGTTCCTGAACGAAACATCTAAGTAGGCAAAGTTTTTATATGACAATGATACGTTTCCAAAAACACTGTTTATCGATTTTTCCCGCAAATAATCAGTTGCTTCTGGCGTGTACAAGGAATTGGACAAGTTATAAAATTCGGGAAGTATCAGCCCTCCTTTACTCTCGCCAATCAACCGTTCAAATTTTTGATACATTATATTGGATCCGACATTCGCAGATATGCCGAAATCATCAATACTACGGGCATAAGACAATAAAAACTCATGGTTTACTTCATGCTGCTGACGCTGAGCCACATAATACCTAGACAATTCTTGAGAATAGACGGCATTGCGCTCAAATTGCTTATCATTGAAATAATCCAAGTTCAATTTGTATTGAAACGTCAACCCTTCAATAATGTTGGCTTTTGCACCAATATTACCATAGATGCGATCGCGCGTATCATTTTGGTAATTCATATAACGAGACCAATAAGGGTTGTTTGAGTATGCCAGCGAAGAGTCGTCCCAATCATTACGGTTCCATCCTGCTTGCGTTCCGTCGGGGAATTTGTAAAGAGATTTCAATTCCTTCATATCCAATTGCCGTTGGCCCCATTGAATGAATTTTTGCATTACGTTGTTGTCACCATAACCCGTTTCAGCACGCCCTTTCGCCTTTTGATTCAAATAAGTAATATTTGTAAAAAACTCGTAATACTTATTGTCTTTAGCCGAAGCACTAATGTTAAAACTGTTTTTATCCATGCTACTATTAGGCATATAACCACTCAATGACATATTTGAGTATGATGCCCTTACCGACGCATAATCAGTAGCTTGTGAAAATGTAATATTATTAGAAATGCTTTTCCCCAATTCAAAAAACGAATCAATATCATTTTTGGGAGCTTGCCAAGTGCTTTCAGTCAAAGTACCGGGTTGTTTACCATTAGCCTCCCATTTAGCTAAATCATACCAAGAAACGTATTTACTTCCATCGTATTTAGGCCCCCAACTCTCATCTATACCATAATCCATGATATATCTTTGTTTGCCGTCAATAAGCTGGTCATACAAACCATACCCACCCCCGTACTCATTTTGCATTACAGGAAGTTTGTTTACTTTTTCGAACCCAAGAGAACTGTTTACCGAAATGCCAAGGCCTTTGTTTTTAGTTCCCTTTTTGGTAGTAATCATAATGACCCCATTACTGGCTCGCGATCCATATAAGGCAGATGCATTAGGGCCCTTCAATACAGATATGGATGCAATGTCATCGGGATTGATATCTTGTATCAAGTTCCCATAATCATAGCCTCCAGCACCCCTTGCCGCATCTGTGCTATTAAAATCGGTACCTTCGATAGGTACTCCATCCACGACAAACAATGGTTGGTTATTACCCGAAATTGATTTGACACCGCGAATTACAATCTTTGATGAGCCGCCCATGTTACCTGAAGCTCCTGTAATTTGCATACCAGCTACCTTACCTGCCAAAGAATTAATAGGGTTTGACACTCCCCCTTTGGCTTTCATCAATTCCTCTCCTTTTACGTCGGCTACGGCATACCCCAAAGCCTTTTTCTCTTTACTAACACCTAAAGCTGTTACCACCACTTCGTCAACATCGATAGATTCTGTTTCCAAAATGGCATTAACAACCGTTTGTCCGGCAATAGAAACCTCTTGTATCCTCATACCAACAAACGAGAATATTAATGTTGTTGCATCACTGGGAACAGAAAGATTGTACTTTCCATCCATTCTAGTGATTGTTCCTACAGTAGTACCTTTTACCGAAACCGATACGCCAGGAATAGGCTCTCCATCATCCTTTCCGGTAACAGTCCCGGAAATGCTCTTGGTTTGGGCAAAAACTGCTTCAAGCCCCATACACATTATCAGGGACAAGACTAAAGCTAATTTGCGCATAAATAATTGATTTTAGTTAATATATTGTGTGAATAATCAGGTGTTTAAAATCATTTGGGGGAGTATCCCACTTTGTTTTCCCATAGTGTTTATGTTTGGCTCATAGGCAAAATATTTTTAAAGTTTGGAATCTATATCTCCAAATTATACTGTCATCTCATGATAGAGAATCATATTACAGCACAACACAATAATAACCATATATTTATCCTTACAACGAAATTTCCACAAAGCATCACATAGACATATATCAAAGACCATCCTTCCAATAACAGTACAAATATAATCTCAAAGAATTATTCTTCGCTCCAAACAACCATGATTTTCATCATACAATCATTTTTTCATATATAAAACACAATCAATCCCCATAAAAAACACAACCACTCTCGTAAAAAAAACAAACAAATCCAATTATAACCCCACAAAACGACACCCACAACAAATATTTTCATCAAACACAAAATAGCCATAACCAACCAAACTTTCTCCGAAGCAACAATCGATGTCGCCGATTTCGACCAAATAAAACTACGTAACCCGAATACTCTATCAGCACACAGTACAAAATCCACCAACCGGAATAACTATAATGAAGTATTCCTTATTTTTCTTGTGATATCTTTTAACAAAGCCAAAACCGAAAATTCTTGCCCATCCTCAAGAAAACAAATACATTTGCCATCCGATCAAACTTCTTAGCGACAATGTGATCCTCAGATTTCTTTCGACACACTTTTCCAACACCCTCCGGTCATCCATTTTTTCACGAAAGAAATTACCATGCTCATCGCACAAGGGATCTCCTATTCACATCCCGACAAAGAACAGTTGTTCGAACACATTGACTTTTCGTTGCAAAAACAAGACAAAGTCGCGTTAATCGGCCATAATGGTTCTGGAAAATCCACATTGTTAAAACTCATCGGCGGCATTTTATCCCCCGGACAGGGCGTGATAAAAAGCGAGTCGGCCCCCTATTACGTTCCCCAACATTTTGGCCAGTACAACCAACTGACTGTGGCAGAAGCACTGCAGGTTACAGATAAGCTCAATGCGTTGCACGCCATTTTGCAGGGCGATGTATCGGACCACCACCTGCAATTGCTCAACGACGACTGGTCCATCGAAGAACGTTGTGCAGTGGCACTGGATGGATGGAACCTGTCGCACGTGCAATTGGACCATAAAATGTCGCAACTGAGCGGTGGCGAGAAAACCAAGGTCTTTTTGGCTGGCATCGCCATCCATCACCCTGGGATCGTGCTGCTCGACGAGCCCACCAATCATCTCGACACACAGGGGAGAAATGCGCTGTATCGTTTTATTGACACCTGTACAAATACGCTGGTGGTGGTCAGCCACGACAGAACGTTGCTGGAACTGCTCAGTCCCACCTACGAACTCAGCCGCCACGGCATCACCGTCTACGGCGGCAACTACAGTTTTTACAAGGCCCAAAAAGAAGGTGCTGAAAATGCACTGTCCGAACAGGTTGAAGAGCACGAAAAAGCATTGCGAAAAGCCAGGAAAGCAGAACGTGACTCGATGGAACGGAAACAGCGGCAGGATACACGCGGCAAGGGAAAGCACGAGAAAGAAGGGGTCGCCCGCATCATGATGAACACCCTGAGAAACAAGGCAGAGGCAAGTTCCGCCAGACTCAAGGACGTGCACGCCGAAAAAATCGGCGCCATATCGGACGAGCTGACACAGGCACGACAAAAGTTATCTTCCCGCAGGGACCTGAAAATGAGCATGGACAGTTCCGGACTGCATTTCGGTAAAATACTGATAACGGCGCAGCAGATCAATTTTGGTTATCGCGATAAACCATTGTGGAACAACGCACTGAACTTCCAGATAACGAGTGGCGAACGCATCTGTGTTACCGGGGCGAACGGCTCGGGGAAAACCACGTTGATACGGATCTTATTGGGGAATATCATCCCAACTTCCGGCGTGTTGCAAAGGGCCGGTTTCAAATCGGCTTACATCGACCAGGATTATTCGCTGATCCGCCCGGAACTGGCCGTGTACGAACAGGCACAACAGTTCAACGTAAACGCCATGTTTGAACATGAGCTAAAAACCGAACTAAACCGTTACCTGTTTGACAGAAGCTACTGGAACAAGCCTTGCCATACGCTGAGCGGCGGCGAGAAAATGCGTCTGACACTCTGTTGTCTCATGATCGGGAACAACGCCCCTGACCTGCTGGTACTCGATGAGCCCACCAACAATCTGGACATCCAAAGCATCGGGATACTGACCTCGGCAGTCAACGATTACACAGGTACTCTCCTCGTCGTATCGCACGACACACGTTTCCTCGAAGAGATACATGTGGAAAGGGAGATTGGGGTTTAGGGAAATGGATTGAGAAGAAGCTGATGGCTGTTGGCCCTCAGCTTCTTTGGAAAGCCACAAACTGCTTCCGTCTCTCTTGTTTTCTGCCACTCTTGCACCCTGCTCAGGCACCTTGTTACTTTTTCTTTTCTCCCTTTTCAAATCCAAACAATATATTACCTTTGCGGACTCATGCAAAAAATGTCTCAGGCTATGTGGGTCAATCGGACTGTTTTATACTTCATTTAGTTCGCTGAACGGAACTGCTTTTACGACAAGTGTTTTTTATCGCCCAAGTTTGTACTTAACTGTCATGTTGGGGATGTCGTGTTATTCCCCATCGATTATTTAAATGTGCCCACTGGCACGCAACCCACATTTTTATGAACCTTCACTGGAAAAGAACATTTATCCTTATATGGATCGGGCAATTTTTGTCCCTGGTCAGCAGCTCGGCGGTCAATTTTGCCATTATCATCTGGTTGAGCATGAAAACAGGCTCGGCCGAAGTCCTCGCCTGGAGCGCCATTGCCGCCATGTTGCCCCAGGCGCTGATAGGCCCCTTTGCAGGAATCTACGTGGACCGCTGGAGCCGAAAAACGATCATGATCGTGGCTGACGGCTTCATCGCGTTATGTACGTTATTGATGTCGGTCAACCTGTATGCGGGCAACGAAAGCCTATGGCTCATTTACACCCTGCTCGCCCTGCGGTCGGTGGGCTCCGCGTTCCACATGCCGGCCATGCAGGCGGCCGTGCCCACGCTTGCCCCGCAAGACCAACTGCTCCGTATTGCGGGCATCAACCAAATCATCCAATCGGCCTCCACCATTGCCGGCCCTGCGTTGGGTGCGCTGGCCATCAGTTTGCTTCCCATCAGCCAGGTGTTGTGGATGGATATCATCGGGGCATTGGTGGCCATTTCCGCACTTCTGCCCATCCATATCCCGAAACCCGACCGCTCCCATCGTCAATTGACGTCGGTACGCCACCATCTCGAGGACATACACGAAGGATTGATGGTCGTATGGGAAAACAGAGGGTTATCATGGCTATTCTTTTACTCCATTGTAGCCACCTTCTGCATCATGCCCATCGCCGTAATGTTCCCGTTGCTCACCATCAACCATTTTGGTGGCGGCGAATGGGAAATGACGCTCATTGAGGTCATCTGGGGCGTGGGCATGCTGGTCGGCGGAACCTTTTTGGGGATATTAAAACCATCGTGGAGCAAAGTCGCCATGATCAACCTGATGCATATTATCCTGGGCGTGACATTGGCGCTATCGGGCTACATCCCGCCGGGCATGTTTGCGTTTTTTGTCGTGCTGACAGCCATCGGAGGACTTGCCGCCTCCATTTACAATGCGTCGTTCACCACCATCCTTCAGGAAGAGATTGTGTCGGATAAGCTGGGGCGCGTTTTCTCGATGTATTTCAGCCTGGCCATCTTCCCGTCCATCATTGGGTTGATGAGCACGGGATTCGTGGCCAACGTCATCGGCATCAATCTGACGTTTATCTTGCTGGGATCGGCCATCATCGTAGTGGGGATCGCTTCCTTTTTCACGCCCGTGCTGATAAGGCTGGGAAAAAAGTAGAGTTTCTTCTGGCGGACTGGGATGATGATTTCACGCAAAGAACGCTGAGAAGGAAAACGCAGAGAACGCAAAATTTCTTTCCTTTGCGTTCTCTGCGTTTCTTCTCTTTGCGTCACTGCGAGAACTATTTCGTGCAAAAGCACGCAAAGTTTTTCTCTCCGCGTGTTTGGCGTGGATAATCTCTCCTTGTGACGCAAAAATTTTTTCTATATACTCTTCGAGTCTCCTGCGTTTAAACTCACTTACGCTCCAGCATCCCATTGACCCATTTTTCAATGGCAATGAGGGGGAAAATGGCAAAGCCTGCCACAACGGCCACCAGCAGATCGCCGATGCCCAATGGCGTGGTGCCAAACACACGCTGCATCATGGGCGTGTAAATGAAAACAGCCTGTAACAGCACAATGGCCCCGATGCCGATAAACACAAATTTATTACTGAACACTCCGATTTTCAGCACCGATTTTTTTAATGACCGGCAGTTGATCATGTAAAATATCTGGAACACGATCACAAAGGTCACTGCCATCGTTTGAGCCTCGGCCAACGCCAGATGCGTCTCCACGCCCTCCGAAAGCGTATTCCCGTAATGCCAGTTGAACACCAAAATGGTTCCCAGCGTCATCAATACCGACACAAATACCACACGGAACGTCACAAAAGCATTGAACAACGGTTCATCGGGTTTGCGGGGCGGGCGACGCATCACGTTGGGCTCCATCACCTCAAATGCCAACGGCAATGCCAGCGCCACAGCCGCCACCAGATTGATCCATAACAACTGGGTGGGCAACATCGGTAACAGCAACTCCTTGGTAATTGGGTTGAACGGAAAGAACATGATGCCATAGACAAGGATGAACGCCAGTCCAAGGTTGGTGGGCAGCAGGAACGCCAATGATTTCAACAGGTTGTCGTACACCCTCCGCCCCTCTTCCACTGCTGCGCTGATACTGGCAAAATTGTCATCGGCCAGCACAATGTCGGCCGATTCTTTGGATACCGATGTCCCCGTAATGCCCATGGCCACTCCAATGTTCGACTGCTTGAGCGAGGGGGCATCGTTGACCCCGTCGCCTGTCATGGCTACCACATGGTTGTCACGTTGCAACGCTTTTACCAAACGTAATTTGTGCTCGGGCGCCACACGGGCAAAAATATTGGTCCGCCTGATGGTCTCCATCAATTGGTCGTCGTCCATTTTGGAAAGTTCCACCCCGGTCACCACATCGCCCGTTTCGGACAAGCCAAGATCCATGCCGATGGAGCGTGCCGTAGCCTTGTGGTCGCCCGTGATCATCTTCACCTCAATACCCGCCCGATGGCAAGCTTCAATGGCTTCGATGGCTTCGGTGCGCGGCGGGTCAATCATCCCAATCAGACCCACAAATTGAAAACCGTCCGTCATATCGGCCTCAGCCAGTTCAGGGGCATGCACTTCATCCAAAGGTTTTTCGGCCACGGCCAGCACCCTCATCCCCTTCGCTCCAAGTTTTTCCATCTCCGCCATCACCCGTGCGTGTTCCAGTGCCTGTCCGCCCCAATGCGACACGCACCATTTCAGCACGACCTCCGGCGCTCCCTTTAAAATGATCTTTTGATCCCCTTCGCCATTGAGCGTGGCCATGTATTGCAAATCGGAATCGAAAGGGATCTCATCTTTGCGCGGAAACTGGACACGCAACTGGGCGGCCTCAAATTTGGCTTTGGCCGCAGCCACCACCAGCGCAATCTCGGTAGGATCGCCCACCACTTCAAAGTCATGGCCTTGTGCCTTTATGGCCGCATCGTTGCACAGCACGGAGTTGGTGAGCAACACCTGTATGTCGTAGGGCAAAGTCCCCAACTGTTGCCCGTCCGATAAGAAATCGCCCTGATCGTTATACCCCACTCCTGTAATTTGCACACAATGGTTAGCAGTCCACAGTTCATTCACCGTCATCTCGTTACGGGTAAGCGTACCCGTTTTGTCGGAACAGATCACGGTGGTGCTCCCCAATGTTTCCACGGCAGGAAGTTTGCGGATAATGGCTTTGCGTTTGGCCATGCGTTGTACCCCGATCGCCAGGGCAATGGTGACCACGGCGGGCAAACCTTCGGGAATGGCGCCCACGGCCAGGGCAATGGCAAAGATGAGACTGTCTTTCAGCGCCACGTCCAACGGAATTCCCTGGCCTGTGGCACGAAAAGTGCCAATGGCCAAAATGACGGCCGTGATAGCCACGATGCCAATAGTGAGCCAGTTGCCGATGGTCGCCAGTTTTTTGGTCAGCGGAGTCTCCAGATCAGTGGCCTCGCTAAGCATGTCGGAGATCTTTCCCAATTCGGTTCCCATGCCCGTAGCCACCGTCACCGCCATAGCCGTACCCGACGTCACCAACGTGCCCGCGTACACCATGCACTTCCTGTCACCCAACACAGACTCCGCGTTCACGGGAGCATCGGTCTTCTGCACGGGCAGCGATTCACCCGTAAGCGCAGCCTCTTCGACCAGCAGATTTTTTTGGTGGATGATACGCATGTCGGCCGGGACACGGTCGCCCGCCGCCAAAAACACAATATCACCGGGCACGATTTCCGACACGGGGACCAGCACGTGAAGCCTGTTACGCAGTACCGTGGCATTCTCGGGCACCATATCCCCCAACGCTTCAATGGCCTTGCCCGCCTTAAATTCCTGGATAAAACCGATAATGGTATTGACCACCACCACCGACAACACCACCAACCCATCGGTGACCTTACCCAAAGCCATGGCCAATGTACAAGAACCCAGCAGCACCCAGATAAGCGGGTTATTGATCTGGCGCCACAGCAATTGCAGGGGACCGTCTTTCTTCTTGCGCTTTATCTGGTTGGCGCCGTACCGCGCATATCGTTTTTTTATCTCATCGGCCGACAGACCATCTTTGGTGCATCCCATCTGTTGGAGTACCTGATCGTACCCCATGGAATGCCACGATTCTGAAACTTTTTCGTTGTTCATGAATTTTGAGTTTTAACAACCTATCCATGCAACCACAGACACCGGGAAGACAGGATCCACGGGAAATGACGGTCCCGGTTCCCAGCCCCCACGGCGTACCAATGTGCACAGACGACGATAAATGATGCAGTTCAAAACGGGCTTAAAGAAGACCCCATTGCTGGACGGCCATTGACGATTTCCCCGTTCCGTCCACCTTTCCCACAGGATATGGACGTTTCCACCGGGGCGTGGCTAAATTTCACAAAAATCCCCCAAGTGGCAAATGCTTTTTCCCATGAAAGCGATGCCGGCGATTACTTACGGCCTATTCCCTACGTCCCAGATAGATCATAATGTAATACATGAGCGTGGCCAGCGATCCCAATGCAGCTACCACATAAGTATAAGCGGCCCATTTCAATGCATCCTTGGCCTTGGGCAATGTTGCGGTCGATGCCACCCCCGATCCCGACAACCATGCCACCGCACGTTTGCTGGCATCAATTTCGACGGGGAGCGTAATGAAACTGAAAAGAGTGGTCAATGCGAACAGAAAAATACCGAACAGCAACAATTGCGGAAACGCGTTGATAAGCAACACTCCCGCCAGCAACACCCATTGCACCCAATTGGAAGCAAAACTCACCACCGGCACCAGCTTCGAACGCATGGTAAGCCAGCTGTACGCATTGGCATGCTGGATGGCATGGCCGCATTCGTGCGCCGCCACCGCACCTGCGGCAATGTGGTTGCCGTGGTAAACCCCTTCGCTCAGGTTCACCGTCTTGTTCAACGGGTTATAATGATCGGTAAGTTGTCCGGGCGTAGAGATAACCTTGACATCGGTAATATGGTGGTCGCGGAGCATCCTCTCGGCCACATCGCGTCCCGTCATTCCATAGTTCAGCGGGGTTTGGGAATATTTTTTGAACCTGGACTTCAGTTGGTAGCTGATAAGCCAGCTGGCCAACATAAACACTCCGAAAATAAGGAAATAAGAAATCATGGCTATAAATTTTAATTCTGTGGTTGTACATAAAACATCAATAACGGTTGTGCCGCAAAAACGGCATACCAAACGCCGCACGAACATGCGGCAACACCCAATGGCTTAATTATGCGGGAAAACGGAGACCGGTTATGCCACGTCGGGCGGACTCCAGATCGGAAAGTAGATATCGTAGCGATAAAGGCAGGACGGCATGCGGATGGCCTCATGCTCAAAATCGATGGTTTGCGGAAGGGCCAATGAACAGACCACGGCGATTTCCTCGGCCGGGGATTCTACAGAAATAGAACCATGCGAATCGGAAATATCATACAAAACGCTTTCAATGCCGGATTTCGCACAATCGCGATGCATGCCCGTCCCCATGCCCACGTAAAGGATTATGGAAAGCAACATCATGCCGTTCAACATTATTTGCCTAAATTCCGTCATTGCAATGCAAACATACAAAACAATCGTCGATACACGTTGCGATTAATAAAGCTTAACACAATCAGGCCTCAATCGAACAATTCGCCCAACCAATGTTTTTTATGGGACTTGTACGAATGCGTCGACCCACGGTAGGCAGACGGTTGACTGACCTCCGGAGACGATGTCGGCCCTGGTTTCGCGGCCCTTTCGATGATTTTGTCAAGCTCGCCCCTGTCAAGCCATACACCACGGCAATCGGGGCAATAATCAATTTCGATGCCTTGCCGTTCCGACATCACAAGGCTTACATCTTTACATACCGGACATTTCATAATGACTCTGTTTTAATGATTTGTATTCCCTATAAACAAACAACGGGTTGTTAGGATCAAACGGCACGCCCAATTTTTATCTCAACAAAACCATTGATCTATTTCAACCGGAAAACGGAAATATACCAAAGCTGTTTTCTTCATCCGGCAGAGGTTCCGTTTTATTTTTGTGACGATTAACACATACCACAATGGACAATACATCGGATAAAGAAAAGATATTGATTGTCGGCGGCGTGGCCGCAGGCGCCACAGCTGCGGCAAAAGCCAGACGCATATCCCCATCGGCGCAGATCACAATGGTTGAAGCAGGCCCCGACATTTCATTTGCCAACTGCGGACTGCCCTATTACATCGGTGGCGATATCAAAAGCCGTTCGAAACTGATCCTCCAAAGCCCTGAAAGTTTCAGGGAACAGTACAATGTGGACGTATACACCCATACGTTGGTAACGGCCATCGACAGAAGCAGCAAAAAAGTCACCGCAACCGACATTCGTAGCGGCGAGCAAAGAACGTTCGGATACACCAAGCTGATACTGGCCCAGGGCGGACGGCCCATTATCCCTACGCTGCCCGGCGCCGGCCTCGGCCATGTATTCACGTTATGGACACTTGAAGACATGGACAAGATTACACACCACATCCACAGACAAAATCCCAAAACGGCAGTCGTTGTCGGCGGAGGCTTCATTGGCCTTGAGATGGTAGAAGCACTGGTAAAGCGCGGGATCAAAGTAAACGTGGTCGAAGCCATGCCGCATGTAATGGCGCAAATGGAAGCTGAAACGGCAGGTTTCATCGAAACCGAAATGCTGTCGTACGGTGTCGGCATCCACACCAATGCAAGTGTATCGGAAATCATGCCCGGGAGTGTTTGCCTTAACAACGGCACCCACATAAATGCCGACATGGTGCTACTCTCCGTCGGGGTGCGCCCAACCTTACAACTGGCAAAGGAAACAGGCCTCGATACAGGCGAGTCGGGCGGATTGCTGGTAAATGAATACCTGCAAACCAGCGATGCCGACATTTATGCCGCGGGTGACATGGTAGAGGTGTGGCATCGCATAATGGACAAAAAAGTCCGCATTCCGCTGGCCGGCCCGGCCAACCGGCAAGGACGCATTGCTGCCGAGAACGCCCTGGGCGGATGCCATCCGTACAAAGGCGCACTCGGGACTTCGGTGGTAAAAGTGTTCGAAGCCGTGGCGGGAACCACCGGCCTGTCGCTCAAACAAGCCAGGGATGCCGGCATGGATGCCGATGCGGTAGTCGTACACAAAGAGCACCACACATCGTATTATCCGGGTGCGGAAACCGTATCGGTAATGTTGGTCTACGACAAAAAGACGGGAGTGGTATTGGGCGGGCAAACGGCCGGATACAAAGGGGCCGACAAACGGCTGGACGTGATTGCCATGGCTGCTGCCGCCAAAATGACCGTCCATCAGCTGGCCGATGTAGACTTTGCCTACTCCCCTCCGATCGGCACCGCCAACGACGCCGTGAACATGGCCGCCTATGCCGCCGAAAACAGGATGAGCGGTTTCAGCCCGTCGGTCACCTCATCGGAAACAGACGACTTTGTGGCCGGGAAAAATCCCGTGTGGGTCGACGTAAGGGACTACTTTGCCTACGAAAAGAGCCATATCCAAGGGGCCGGCCACTTTCCGCTGGAATTGCTACAGGAACAAATGGGGCAACTGCCAAAAAACAAGCTGATCATGGTATACGACGAAACCGGTAAAAAAGGGCATCAAGCATTGCGTGTACTTAAAGGCAACGGTTTCGAACATGTGGTCAACCTGTCGGGCGGATACCTTTCATTGCAACGCCATGCACGTGCACTGGGCTTTAGCATTATCAGCGTAGAGCCAATGCCATACGCAGACAAACAGGCAGGCAGGGCAGAGAACGAACCTCTCTCTCCGTCTCCGGCACAAGAGATCAAACCCACCGGCCACGACGGCCCTATCGTGATCGACGTACGCACACCGGGCGAATTTGCCACAGGGGCCGTCCCCGGTGCAGTGAACATTCCGCTGGACGAACTGCCCAAACAACTGCATAAACTGGGAAATCCCAACAGGGAAATCGTGGTGTATTGCGCATCGGGGGCACGCTCCTCATATGCCCAACGGCTATTGGCACAACACGGGTTTACCAATTCCAGGAACGGTGGCGGCATCATGCAAATGATGATGTTGAGCCGATGACTTATGACGGGTTTGGGGAATGGATAGGTGAAGAAAAGAGACCTTCCAAAATTGAGAACCAAAGGGCTTCCTATTTACAAACTTACCCAACCATGCATGAGCCGGATTGTGCCAGCTTCATTGTTCATAACGATGCAATTGCTTTCTTCCCGCCGGGACATCCGGTGCTATCCATCCCCGGACGTCCCATTGGGCTTTTAAATTTGTTTTGCCGATCGCGTCCTTTTCAGCTCCGGCGGGACATTATTTCTCCCAATCCACCGTCACCGATTTCACATCGCGGGAGTTGCCACCGACCATGATGTCAAAACCGCCAGGCTCCCAGTCGTATTGCAGCTCGCTGTTGTAAAACTTCAACTCGTTGGGGGTAATGTGAAAAGACACGGTTTGTGTCTCGCCCGCCTTTAAAAATATCTTCCTGAAACCTTTCAATTCCTTCACGGGACGGGTGACGCTGCCCACCAGGTCGCGGATGTAAAGCTGTACCGTTTCGGCCCCATCCACCTTGCCGCTGTTGGTGAGGGTGATGCTGGCCGTGACCACATCATCGCCGTTGGCCCGTGTTTTGTCCACCTTCAGGTCACCATAAGTGAATTGGGTGTAACTAAGCCCGTAACCAAAGGGATAGAGCGGATCATTGGAGACATCCAGGTAATTGGAACGGAACTTCTGGAACCACTGGCCGTCGGGCAACGGACGTCCCGTGTTTTTATGGTTATAGAAAATGGGCACCTGTCCCAGGTTCTGCGGAAAAGTAGATGACAGCTTGCCCGAGGGGTTAACCTCGCCGAACAGCACATCGGCGATGGCATGGCCCGCTTCGGTACCGGGGAACCATACGTTCAGGATGGCAGGGATGTTCCCGTCTTCCCATGCCAACGCCAGCGGACGCCCCGTAAAAAGTACCAGCACCACAGGTTTTCCCGTCGCCAGCAAGGCTTTCAGCAAATCGCGCTGGTTGTCGGGCAACCCGATATCGGTACGACTTGAACTTTCACCGCTCATTTCAGCCGATTCGCCCATGGCGGCAACCACGACATCGGCCTTTTTGGCCATGGCCACCGCTTCGGCAATCAGGGCTTTGGGCGAACGGTTGTCCCAATTGGTGGACTTGCCGAACACGCTCACGCGCTTGTCCAGTTCGGGATCGGCCACCACGTTGGAGCCCTTGGCCACCATGATCCTGGCCTGCGGGCCAAGAAAACTTTTAAGCCCGTCGTACACCGACACCGATTGGTCAAAATCAGCAGCCACGCTCCACGTGCCGGGCATATTTTCGCGCGTATTGGCCAACGGGCCTACCAACGCGATTTTTGCCTCCCTTTTAAGGGGAAGCGTCTGATTGTCGTTCTTCAGCAACACAAAGGTTTGTGCGGCAGCCTCACGGGCAAACCGGCGGTTCTCGGGAGTAAACACCTCTTTTTTTGCACGTTCGGGGTCGCAGTAACGATATGGATCATCGAACAGGCCCAGACGGTACTTTATCTCAAGGATGCGGCGGCAGGCAGTGTCTATCTCGTCCATACTGACTTTCCCTTCACCGAGCGATTGCTTCAGGGTGTTCAGAAAGCCGTCGCTCACCATGTCCATATCGATGCCCGCATGCAGCGCCAAAGCCGACACCTGTGACAGATCGCCCATGCCATGGTCAATCATTTCGGAAATGGCCGTGTAATCGGTCACCACAAACCCGTTAAAGCCCCATTGGCGGCGTAACAGGTCGGTCATCAGCCAGCGATTGCCAGTGGCAGGGATGCCGTCGATTTCGTTGAACGACGACATCACCGTGCCCACACCCGCCTCCACAGCGGCTTTGTATGGGGGCAGATATTCGTTGTACATGCGGATACGGCTCATGTCGGTGGTGTTGTAGTCACGCCCTCCCTCGGCCGCACCATAAAGGGCAAAGTGTTTGACACAAGCCACAATGGTATTGTTCTTCGATAAATCGTCGCCCTGATAGCCATGTACCATGGCTTTCGCAATTTCCGCCCCCAGGTAAGGATCCTCGCCCGATCCTTCGGCCATGCGGCCCCAGCGTGGGTCGCGGGCAATGTCGACCATCGGCGAAAACGTCCAGCAGATACCGTCGGCACTGCTCTCTTGTGCCGCCACACGGGCCGTCTTCTCGATCAGCTTCATGTCCCAGCTACACGATAACCCAAGGGGAATCGGGAATGTGGTCTTGTAGCCGTGGATAACGTCCATGCCAAAGATCAACGGGATTTTGAGACGGCTATCGGTGACGGCAATCTCCTGAACGGCACGGATCTTTTCCGCCGTTTTGATGTTGAACAAGCCTCCGACCTTGCCCTCTTTTATTTTCTGGGCAATGTCAGAACTTTGGGCCTGCCCCGTGGTAATGTCGCCCGATGACGGAAGGTTCAACTGTCCGATCTTCTCGTCCAGGGTCATCCGGTCCATCAGCTGGTCGATGAACACGTCCATTCTGAGATCACGGTACGTCATGACGTTTTGCGCCGTCGTACCCAACGACAAGGCGCACAAACAGACCGATAGAAATTTTACTGGTTTCATAACATATGGTATTTGTATTTTAAACATTGCCCGGCTTCCGGCACTAAAAAAGCTGTCAGCTATTAACTTTCATCTGTTAATATTAAGATCGACTCTGTACCCTTTCCATTTAGGATGTTTCACACAGAGACCGCAGTTTTTTAGCCTTCTGCTACAGAAGCCGCCAAGCACTGCTTCTGCTTTCCTACTCTCTTCCTTTTGATCTTTTGCACTCTTGTACTCCTCTCTGGCACTTTCTTAGAAATGACCTCCCCTAACCCCTCCACAGGAGGGGAACCAGAAATCGCACTGTACGTAACAGCACCCCTCCTTCGGAGGGGCCGGGGGAGGTCTGCTGTTTGGAGTTTCCAGTTGTTGGCTTTTAGCCGTAAACCTTTTGAAGAAGCTACTAAATACTGGCTACTAACCACTAAAAACTTCTTCTGCCTCTCTGGCACTTTTCTCCTTCCCTCACTCCACCTTCAGCACCTCCGACCGATCGGATACACCTGCCTCGTTAATGGCTTCGATGCTGAAATAGTATGTTTTTTGCAAATCCATGCCTTTGAACCAATATTCGTTGGCATCGTGCACCATGATGCAGTTGTAAAGCTTGTCGGGACGGGTACCGTAGTAAATATTGTAAGCGTACGCATTGTCCACTGGTTTCCAGCGGATCCACGCGCTTCGTTTATCTTTTTCGGTGCGTAACACCACAAACGGACCGGGAATACCGGGTTTGGGCACGTTGGCGGTCCCAAACACGCGCAACCCGCTCAATGCAAACTTACCAGCAGGCATGGTAATGTTTTCAAGCTTGATGTAACGGGCTTTCACGGCATCCGGCAGTTCAACGTATTCGTGCGGCACATCGGTCTTGTTCCGGCTTTTATCGACAATCACCGTCCAACGCTTGCCGTCCGTCGAGGCATATAACTTGTACCGGTGGCAAAGGCCAAGCGTTTTGCCCAGAAACACCGTATCCATTTCGGCGGGAAACGACACATCCTGGTCAGCATAGTTTATTTGTACGGCATGCACCCACGATATCTGCCCCAGGTCGGATTGTATCCATTCGCCCTTATTGCCGGAGGCCGCGCACCAATAAGTCTTCATGTTCTCGTCGTTGGCATGGTTAGCCGTATAGCTGCCATAAGTCGACGATACGTCGACGGGCTTCTTGTAATTGAGCAGGGACCATTCGGGGCGGAACCTTTTGCCGTCGGGCGACTTTCCGGGCAAATAAAGCGGGTAATCGCCAAAGGCAGTGTTACACCACATGACGTCATCGGCATCGAAACCGGCAGGCCAGATACCGATGCGCCGCTCAAAGTTGTTTTTCACGCTTAACATCACCGTGCTGACGTGCCAGTAATTGCCGTCGTTGTCGGTAAACGTGGCGCCATGCCCGGCCCCGCGCGCAAAACCGCCCAGCTTCATGCTCAACGGATCGGACTGCGGGACGAACGGCCCAAGAGGTGAACCCCCCACGACCACGCCATCGGCATAACCGCTGAATTCAGTGCCAGGCGCACCATATTGCAGATAGTATTTGCCGTTATGTTTGGTCATCCATGCCCCTTCGATAAACGGATCAAGGAACGTATTGTCCATGTGCTCGCCAAACCGTTGCCAGCCGTAACGCCACGGTTCCAGCAGGTACATCTCCTTCCGGGTGCCCACGGGCGACATGGTTTGGCGGTCCAGTTCGATGCCGTACAACGGAAACTTATTGCTACTGCCGTTATACATGTAAAAGCGGCCGTCGTCGTCAGTGAAAAAAGCAGGGTCCCAACCGCCAATCCCAAACTCATCCACCAACGGTTTCCACTCGTTGCCCCTGGGATTGGTGCTCATCCAGACGGAAAAACGGCTGGTATAGGTAGACCCGAACACCAGCATCGTATCGCCGACAATACCGACGGCAGGTGCGCAAAGCTCGTCGTACACGCCTTTGTTCCACGGACGGAGAAATTTGCGCGGCACAAACGTCCAACTGTTCATGTCGCCGCTCCACCAATACCCCCACTGGTTGGTGCAGAACAGGAAATAATCGCCTTTATAGTTCACGATCACCGGATCGGCAGTGGCACGGTGACGGCCCCATTGGCTAAAGTCGGGAATGGGGCTGTATCCGTAATCGATATTGATGGGATTGCAAAACGTGCGTTGGGCAGATATGGCCGGTGGCCATATAAACATGCTGAATACCACGGCCGACAAGAGAAATAGTTTCATGGATGTTAGATTGTTTGTTCGACGTCGTGTTGGCTCTGTTTTGTCATACCAGATGGTTTGAAATGATTGTTTCCAGACCAGATTGGTTTCCTGTTCCCCTCCTTTGGAGGGGTCAGGGGAGGTCTCTTTCACGCCAAAGAAGTTTCCTCCCACCGCGCATTCCGTCATTTCTTCCACATCGTTGAAGTGAACCCAAGTTTTTTCAGGCCCTCCTGCACATCGGGACGTGCCATGAAAAGATTCCACAGCAAGCCCGTACGGTAATTTTCGATCATTACGGGGATGGGCCCCTGGTCAATGGCCAGATAACGCGGCAGATACCAGTTGTGCGACTGGCTGTAGGCGTCGTACGGGCCGTACTTCCCCACCAGCGAATCGGCTTCGGTATAGAGGTACCTCAAAAAACGCATCGACTCGGCAGGAGTGTACGGAAACGACGACAACGCGGCCGTGGGCGAAATAACGCCCAGGTCCCTTTGGCCCGGCATATGGCCCGCATAGCCATCCATCGAATAACTTGAGGTAAAGCCCCACTGCTTGGGCCCATAGCCTTTGTAGTGCTTGGGATTGTCCACCGCATAATTGTAATGCATCAGGGCATGGTTGCGGTTCAACGTCCAGTAATCGGCATATTTATCGGACAACCCTTTGGGGTTCAGGCCCAGATAGGAATAGTGCGCCCAGAAAAGAGGCCCGGTCGGTTCGTCATCGTGCTCAAAAAAGTTAAGCACCGAACGCAAGCCGTAATAAACGGTGTCTTTGGCAATGGAGCCGTCCAATGCCCAACCCTTGTGGTACACGCTTGGCATGATGGGATGTGTGGGCGATGCCGCCGCCAGTACGTACATCACCAGGCATTCGTTGTAGCCGCCCACGGGAAAGTTCATCTCCCAGCCGTAATTGGGCGACCAGTGCCAGTAAAGCACATCCTTCCCTTGGGTATACCAGTCCCACTCCACCTCGCGCCAAAGCTTGTCGATATCGGCCGACAATTTCTTTTCGGGCGGGGTGCCGTCTTTAAAATATTCGGCCACGGTGAGCAATCCCTGAACCATGAAAGCCGTCTCCACCAGATCACCGCCATCATCCTTTTTGCCGAACGGCCATACCTTTCCCGTAGGACCGTTCAGCCAGTGCGGCCATGCGCCGTGAAAACGATCGGCCCTGGCCAGGTAATCCACAATTTTCCGCAAACGGGCAAAGCCTTCGCCACGCGAAATGAACTCACGTTCAATGCCCACCAGAATGGCCATGACACCAAAGCCCGATCCGCCCAAGGTAACCACGTTCTGGTCGTTCTGCGGATAAACGCCGTCCATGTGGATACGTTCGCGTGCCATGCCCGATGTCGGTTCGGCACCATCCCAGAAATACCGGAAGGTTTGGTACTGCACCAGATTCAACAACGAATCGTCGGTCATCGTTTCAGCGGCGAAGGTATCGGCCTTAGGTTTTGCGCCCGTTTTGCACGACGCCATGTACGCACCCGTCAACAGGGCTGCGATCGCGAGTATGATTGATCTGTTCATGGTTCAATGTGTAAATCCAAGTTTGTTTAAGCCTGCCAGTACTTCGGGACAGGTCATGAATAGGTTCCAAAGCAGCCCAGTACGGTAATTTTCGACCATCACCACCATGGGGCCCTGGTCAATGGCCAGGTACGAGCCGGCCGTCCACCCTTCGGTCAGTTGAAACGCATCGTAAAAGCCGTAATCCCCCCAAAGCCGGTCGCCCAGCCGATAGTAAAAGAAACGGAGCGCCTCCATCGATTCGACCGGTGTGTAAGGCATGGACGAAACGGCCGCCGTGGGACTGATCACGCCCAAATCGTTCGTCGGTGAATGGGCCGAATAGCCCTGGTGGTTGTCACTGGCCGTCAGGCCCCAGCACGATGCCCCATAGCCCACATACCCATTGGGGTTGTTGACGCAATGCGCACGGTTTATCAGCGAATGGGCCACGTTTTGCGTCCAGTAATCGGCATAGGCATCGGACAGGTTGCGCGGGTCGAGCCCCATGAACGAATAGTGGGCAAAGAACAACGGCCCGCCATAATCGTATCCCACCGGAAGGATAATCCCGTAAAACGGCTTACCATTGACAATACCACCGCCGGACGCCCAGCCGCTCTTGTAAACGTCGGCACCGATGCCGTAGCTGCCGGACGCCGCCGCCAGGACATAAGTAACCAGCGCCTCGTTATAGCCCTGTATTTTGTGGTTCATGGCCCACGCATGGTTGGGCGACCAGTGCCAGTAAAGCACCTTTTCGCCGCCGCGTGTGTACCAGTCCCATTCCACGCCGTTCCAAAGCGTGTTGATCTCGTCGATCATCGCTTGTTCGTCAACCGACGACGGATCAAGGTACTGCCTGACGGCCAACATGCCCGCCACCAAAAATGACGTTTCCACCAAATCGCCGCCATCGTCATAAGTACTGAACGGCTGCACCTTGCCCGTGGAACCATTCAGCCAATGCGGCCAGGCACCGTGAAAACGGTCGGCCGCAGACAGGAAACCGATAATCTTCCGAAGCCGTGCCACCCCTTCGCTCCGGGTGATAAAGCCGCGTTCCATGCCCACCACAATGGCCATAAGGCCAAAGCCCGTGCCGCCAGTGGTGACCACATCGCCCGACGTATCACGCTCTCGAGCCATACCGCTCGCCGGGTGCGCAAAATCCCAAAAATATTTGAAGGTTTGGCGTTGCACCAACGTGAGCAGTTCATCGTCAGAGATAACCGGGAACAACGGTTCGGGACTTGGCATGGTATAAAAACTCCCTTCAAAGCCCGGAAAAGCATTTCCGCCGACCGACACCAACCCATCGTCGACCGTCAGCGTCAGTTTTACCAATCCCTGCAAACCGGCAACCGGCTGCAACGTCACCACGCCGTCGGCCGACGCTTGCAACACTTCCAGCGCCTGACCGCCCTGTGCCGAAGATAGCCTGACATGCTGCAACGCCTGGACTGGCGACACCTGGTGCGAAAACGCCAGGACAATGGCCGGTTTCAATGCCACGTTCTGCATCCTGACCGTCGCATGGTACGTTTGCGCATCGATGGTGACCGATTGGAGCGCCAGCGGCATCAACAAAGTACTGAACAGCACCTCTGCCCCATCGAACACCTCTTTCTGCTGCCCCCTCAATCCCGCACCCACATGCAAACGGTAGTCCGCATCCTCGTCCAGCGGGATGTACGGAAGCATCGACACCGCTTTGTTTCCATCCAGATAGGACAGGGATACCGGGACAGGGCTTCCCGACGCGCCGGACAATACGATGTTAGCCTTTACGGTGGCCGTATCCAGCACATCATCGAACCAGAGCACCACAGGTTTATCAAGGGCGACACCGGTGCTGGCCTGGTCAAGCGACAACGTTTTGGACCCTACGCTTACCGACACCAACAGCAACGGGCCGGGATCGTGGGATGAACCGTCGTCCTTGCACGATGCCCCCGCAACCACCAACACAACAAACAAAAAAAGACGTATTGCACGGAACTTACTCATGGTAAAAAGGCTATATATATCGATTTTGCACGGCCACGCAAACAATGGCCTCCCCTGTCCCTCCATAAGGAACGGACAGGAAAGCCCACTGTATAGGCACCCCTCCTTTAAAAGGAACGGGAGGCCGCCCTATTGCTCATCGGCCATGATGGCCTGTACTTCGGCCTGGCTCAGCTCTTTATTGAATATGCGGAGCTCATCCATCATGCCCAGATCGGACAGATGGTTCCATTCGGTGAACCTCGGCGCGCCCGACATGATGCTCAGCAGGTCGCAGCCTGTCCAGTCAATCCCGGCGATCGAGACCTCCTTGGCGATTTCCCCGTTGATGTACACCACCGCCCGGGTTCCCGAAACGGTGAACGCCATATGCTCCCACTCGCCCGCAGACGGATCCACATCGGCCGACGCCCCGCCATCAACCCATGTATCGGCCGTGCCGTCGCCCACGTTCAGTTTAAACCGCTGCATGCCCGAAGCATTTTCGCGGAAAAAGCGGAAACCACTGGTGCGCAGATTCTGGGTGGCAGGATAGCCCGCATTTTCCACATCGGGAGGCCCCATGACCAATATGCCGGCACGGTCGGGCGTCGCATTGACCCTGGTCCAGAACACGGCGCTGAATGCGCCGCCCTTCAACCCATCGGCAGGAAATGTGAGATACGAATCGGCCGCGCCCACGTAAGCCTGTCCCTTTTTGCCCGATGCAAAAGAAGGTGACCCCACTTTCGACGCCTCGGTATTGCTGACCAACTCTTTATTATTGCCATCGAACGGCATGTAGAACACCTCGCCGGTGTACTTGGGCACATAAGGCGAGTCATGTGCGATGATGGCCTGGATCTCCGACGCGCTCAACGCCTTGTCGAAAAGCCTCAGCTCATCGTACTGGCTCAAATCGGACTTGTGATCCCAATAGGCAAAGTTCGGCATGCCCGACCCGATGGACAACAACGTACAGCCCGTCCAGTCAATGCCCGTATTGTCCACCTCCCGGATCAATGCACCATTAAAATAAATGGCACATTTGGTCCCCGATATGGTAAAAGCCAGATGGACCCATTCACCCGTAGTGGCATCCAGTTCGCCGCCATCGTTCCACGTTTCGCCCGTACCCGTTCCCACGTTCAGCTTAAAGCGCTGAAGCGACGCACCCCCTTCGCGGAAGATGCGGAACCCCTTGGTACGATCCTCACCTGCGGGACTTACGTTCAGGACACCGGCCCGGTCGGGCGATGCATTGATCTTGCACCAGAAGGCCGCACTAAATTCGGGAGTGCCCAGTCCGTCGAGCGGGAAGGTCAGATAACCGTCGGTAGCACCTGCATAGGCCTTACTGCCCAGGATACCGCCATCGGCAAACGTGGGCGATCCCACCTTCGTGGCATATTGGAAACTGATCATCTCCATCAAATCACCATCGAACGGCATGTAGAACATTTCGCCGTCGAACTGTTTGGTGTAAGGAGACACTTTGGAGAACGCCACGTTCGACGTGGTGCTCTTACCGTCCAGGTCGGTGGCCTTAATGGTCAACGTATGGTCGCCGTTCACGATGCCGCCGATAACCGTGTCGACCACCAGGCGACGGTAATCCCTGAACGCACTGTATGTCTTCACCACCGTTCCGTCCAGCGAAAGGGTTACCGACTGAAGTTCAATATCGTCAGTGACCTCCATGCTGACGCTCACGGTAGCCTCCAGGTTGGGCACCTTAATCTCATAGCCCGCCGTGGGGGCACTGACGGTGATCACGGGAACCGATTCATCGTTTCCCGGGGCAACGTGCGAAATAGAGTCGATACCCTGTTCGCAAGCGGTGACGGACGCAAAAATCAGCAGGCCCGCCCATATATTTCTGACAATGTTCATATACATGATTTTTTTGGTTAACAAATAAAAACCAACTCGATACATTACTTCCCTTTTAGCACGGGCAACTGGTCAACCTGGTTTTGCGGATAGGGGAGGAAGGTTTTCGACTCATCGAACGTGCGGCCATCGTAGCTCAGTTCGGCGTATTGGCCAAGACGCACCATGTCGTAATAACGCGTGCCCCACTCCATGCCCAGTTCGGCATATTTTTCGTCCATAACCTCATCGCTGGTCACGCTGGGCAAAACGGACAGATCGGCACGCAACCGGACTTCGTTCACTGCCTGCAGGGCCGTCATGGCCGTGCTGGTAGCCCCACGGGTCAGCGCTTCGGCATGCATCAGCAGGATTTCGGCATAACGGATGCAGGTAAAGTTCTTGTTCGTGCCGTACTCGGTACGCCCGGTCGTCAGCTGGTCCGAAGGCAGGTACTGTTTTCCGCTGGCAAACATGGCCCTCGCATAATCGTTAATGCGGTCGCCGGAACGGGTGGTGTTGGAAATCCATGCAGGAAGGGTCGTATAATTCGGATCCTCCTTGATCTTGGCAATGCCACGGTTGGTGAAAAAGCACGCTGGTCTCCAAACGGATGGTTTCGCCACGATCCAACATAAACTTAATGTACTTGAGGCTGGGCTCGTAGAAACCCCAGCCATCGGCAGCCCCCGTTACCTGGGGCGTCCAGCCCTGTGGACCGAAAAAGGAGTATGGGAAATTCTTTACGTCGCCCGACCCCGATCCGAAATCGGAATATTGCATTTCGAAAATGTTCTCTTCGCTCAATTTGCCGGGAACCTTAAACAAGTTGTAATAATCGTCCACCAGGTCAAACTTGCCCGATGCAATAATTTGCGATGTGGCATCGGCCACCTTCTGGTACTCCTTCAGCTCAAGGTTGGCCAGGGCTTTAATGGCCAATGCCGTGTATCTGGTAACTCCCCCCCTGATGTCGGTACGTTCGCCGGGATGCATGTTGGGCAGGTCGGGAACGGCCAAATCCATCTGGTCGGAAATGTGTTGCATTACCGCATCCTTGGTTGCGGGCGTGGCCACCAGCATGGACGACGGATCGCTGTTTTCGGGAATGAACACGCTGCCCCACAACCGCGACAGTTGCAACAATTCCCAGGCGCGGATGGTACGCGCCTCCGCAATATACTGGGCCGCTTTACCGGCATCACCGCCCGCATTCAGGTAAAGGTTTATCTGATCAATGGCCGAATGGGCCGTAAACACATCCTTGTAAAAGTTTTGCCACACCGAATTGTACATCCAGTAATCCTTGTTGTAACTGAACTTATCGGTTTCGGTAAAGTCCTGCTGGTCGCCCAATCCCCCCGCGTTCACATCATCGCCCCTGACGGCGATAAGCGGAAAGTTTTCCCACGCAAAGTCCTGGAATTCGGCATAGAGGCCGATTAAAGGAAGGATCATGTTCTCCGACTGGGTGTAATCGGTCTCCTCCGTAAAAGTCTTGTTTTCGGCAGGTTCGTTCAATTTATCCTCACAGGCAGACACCAGCAGAAGCAGCACCATGGCCGTGAACGGGACGATATATCGCAATATTTTCATGACGGTACGTTTTTAATGGTTAAAATTTGACATTCAGGCCAACGGTATAAACGGCCGGAATGGGATAGGTCTGGGTATCGATGCCGTTTTCGACCTCGGGGTTGAAACCGTTGTATTTGAACACGGTCAACGGGCGGTCGGCCGTAAAGGATATCCTTGCATCGGGCATTTTGTAGCCAAGCAGCTCCTTGTTTCTGATATGGTAAGCCAGCTGCACGTTTTGCACGCGGAAGAACGATCCGTCCTCGACAAAATAATCGCTCATTTTTTGGTTCCAGCCTTTGCGAAGGCCTTTTGACGAAGGATATTTGTTGGAAGTCCCTTCACCGTGCCAGCGGTTTTTGGCCAAATCGGCATCAAGGTTCCCGTCAGCGGTCCAGATAATCTCACCACGCTTGCGGTTCAGTATCTTGTTACCCGTCTGCCCCATCAGGCTGGCCGTCAGCTCAAGGTTTTTATAAGACACCCCCAGATTGGCCCCATAAGTAAATTTGGGCAGGTAGGACCCCAGGACCACACGGTCGTCATCGTCAATTTCGTTGTCATTGTTCTGATCTTTGTATTTAAAGTCGCCGGGCTCAAGACCGTTGGCCACTGCGACCGGATCGGCCAGGATCTCGGCCTCGTTCTGGTAAACGCCCACCACTTCGCGGCCATAAAAGGCAAGCAGCGGTTCGCCCACGATGGAACGTTGGCGGAACTCGGCCGAACCACCGTCAATATAAGGCTGTCCGTACAAATCGCGCACCTCGTTCTTCAACGTAGCCATGTTGACGCCCACGTTGTAACCCACCCCGTTCGCAAACGAATCGTTCCAGTTCAGGGCCAGTTCGAGGCCCGAGTTGCGGAATTCACCCACATTTTTCAGAATGGTGCCGCCCACAATAGGGATCGTCACGCTGATGACACCGTTTTTCGTGTCCCTTATATAATAATCGGCATCCAATGACAAACGGTTACGGAACATTCTGGCCGTTACCCCCACGTTGGTCTCCTCGGTCACCTCCCATTTCAGCGACGAGAATGTGTTGGTCGTCACCGTCCCCGACACCAGTCCGCCGTCTATAGCGGTAGTTATCACCGATGTGGTGGAGGCCCCATCGCTTGCCTGTATCTTGTCGTTGCCCAGTTGGCCCCAGCTGGCGCGGAGTTTCAGGAAATCGACCACCCCGTTGTCCCTCATGAAACCCTCCTCCGAAATGATCCACCCTGCGCCCACCGTGGGGAAATAACCCCATTTCTCCTGGTACTTAGAGCTTCCGTCGGCACGCATGGTCCCATAAACCAAATACCTGTCGTTAAAACTGTAAGATATACGGCCAAAGTACGACAAACCGTACTCGCGAAGCCCGTCGTCATCAACCCCCGCCACCGGCTTGGTCTCGGCCTGGTGGATGTACCAGGCCTGCTCTTGCTCGGTGGGGAAATTAAGCCCCTGGGCCGTCAGCATGGAATACTGCTCGTCCCGGTACGAGTTCCCAAGCATCACCGTCAAGTTGTGCATGCCAAATTCCTCCCTGAACGTCAACACATTGTCCCATATTTTATTTGAGTAGATGGAATTCTTTTTGACCAGCGAAGCATCGGCACGCTGAAACCCCAAACTCACGTAGAACGGCAAATACGCGTTGCGTTCTTCCAACGTGGTGTAACTATGGTTGTATGTCGATTTAAAAGTCAACTTGTCGGGGATCAGGTTCAGGTCCACGTAAAAATTGGCCAGCGACTTCATGATCTTCAATTTCTTGTCGCTGTATTTCATGGTCGGGAACGGGTTTTGGCCGCTACGGTAGCCAATGTTCTGCGCACTGGCGTATTTCACGGGATAGGCACTGGTATTTTGCTCATCGTACACAGGTAAAATAGGTACGGCAAAATAAGCCACGTTCCAGGCCGACTCCTCCTGGCTGTATTTTTGGGCATTGCTAAGGATGATGTTGCCGCCCACCGTCAACCATTTATTGGCTTTGTAATCGATTTTCGAACGGAGGTTGAAACGCTCGTATTCGTTTTTCATGTCCAGAATCCCTTCCTGTTCAAAATAGCTCGTCCCCAATGAATAGGTAGCCTGTTCGCCGCCCCCGTTCACGGTCAGGCTGTGGTTTTGGATGGAAGCCGTGCGAAGGATCTCGTCATACCAGTCGGTATTCACGTCGGGAACGTTGGGGTTGACACGGCTACGGCCGTAACGCTGCATGGCATTCAAAATGTATTGCTGGTCGGCCGGGGAACCCGATTCGTTGGCCATGGTGACAAACTGTTCGGCATTGGCCATCTTCAGCACGTTCTGGGCCACCTGTACACCCGCATAGCCATCATACACAATCTCCGCCTTCTGGTTCGGCTTACCCGATTTGGTCTCGATCAACACCACGCCGTTGGCCGCACGCACACCGTAGATGGCAGCCGCCGACGCATCCTTCAGCACCGAAATGGTGGCAATGTCGGAAGGGTTCAAGAAATCAATGTTGTCGAAAAACATGCCATCGACCACGTAAAGCGGGGCTTCATTGCTTTTTCCCGGGTATGAACCGACACCACGGACACGGATGGTCGGCGAATCGCCGGGCGCACCTTTGCTCACCACCTGCATGCCGGGCACGCGCCCCTGCATGGCTTGCATCACTTGTCCCGAAGGCGTTTTGACAATATCGTCGGATTTGACGGTAGAGATAGACGACGTCAAATCCTTGACCGTAGTCTGGCCGTAGCCCACCACCACCACTTCTTCGATATCGAGCACCGACTCTTTAAGGGAGACATTTATCTGGGGTTGCCCGTTGACAGGGATTTCCTGCGATTGAAACCCAATAAAGCTGAACAGCAATGTCGCCTGGGGATCGACCCGAAGGTTGTAATTACCATTAATGTCGGTAATGGTGCCCTGCGCGGTGCCCTTAATAGAGACACTGACTCCGGGAACAGGTTCGCCTTTGGCGTCGACCACCCTTCCGGATACGGGAACGGTGTTCTGCGCATAAAGAAACGACACTGACATTAAGAGATTCAGAATAATCAATAATTTTTTCATAGTCAGATTGTTTTAGTAAATCGAAAACCAAAACTACGACCTCCACCGAGTGTTAAAAAAGTTTAAAACCACACTTCTATTTCACCATCTAAAAAAACCTTAAAACCACACCTCACGATTAATTCACCAATTGCCATTAACCAACAATCATTTATTTGGATTCCTTACACTTACAAATCATCCGTTTTTCATAAATTCATCCATTGAAATTTAAAAAAATGTTAACAAAAACCCTCTTTGAGTATGGAAAAGGTCCCCTTTAAAACCTTTTCCGGCCTTTTTGCGAGACAAAATCCTATCGGATTTAATACTTTTAACACCCTTTCGGTCCCAATAAACGTTGTATGCCAAAAACATCTTTTCTGCAAATCTGCTTTTTTGCCGTCACGGCACTAATGCCAGCAGCCCATCTAAAAGCGTTGAACGATGTTTACATAAAAAACTACACCAAACAAGAATACAATGCCGCCAGCCAGAACTGGTCGTGCGCACAAGACGGCATCGGCAATATGTTTTTTGCCAACAACACCGGCCTGCTTGAATTCGACGGAAACAGCTGGGTTTTGTACCCGGCGCACGAAGGCTCCAACATCCGCGCCGTGGCAATCGGCCCGCAAGACCGTGTGTACACGGCCGGTTACCGGGAATTGGGCTATTGGGAACGAAACACGTACGGCAAACTCGAATACCAGTCGCTAAAAAAGCAGGTGGAACAACAATTTACGGACAACGAAGAATTCTGGACGGTCATCGCCACGCCGCAAGTGGTTTATTTCCATTCCTTTTCTAAAATCATCATCTACCGCAACCAAAAATTTGAAATCATCAAAGACCAGGGGTTCATCACATCCATCTCGGACGGGGGCGACGCCATTTATGTAAGCATCATGGACCGTGGTATTTTCCGCATCGACGGCAACCAACTCATCCCCTATCTGTCTGATTCTTCCCTGCGGCAATCGCAGATACAGTTCATACTCCCCATCAACGCCCACGAAAAACTGATAGGGACCTCAAACAACGGGATGTTCATTGACAACGGCCGGCAGCTATCCCTGTGGCAACCCTCGTTAAACGAATACTTCAGAAAGAACATCGTGAACCGGGGGATTGTATTGCCCAACGGACACATAGTGATCGGCACCATCCTCGACGGCATCTCGGTCTATGCCCCCAACGGCACACCCGCACACAAGGTATCGAAAGACAACGGGTTGCAAAACAACACCGTGCTGGGTATTTTTGCCGATGCCGGGCAAAACGTTTGGCTGGCGTTGGACAAAGGCATCGATTTCATATCGTTTTCGCCCAATCCCGCCTATACCGTTTTTGAGCACAAGGAGCTGGGGGCCGTTTATTCGGGCGCGTTTTACGGCAATAAGTTCTACCTGGGAACCAACCAGGGGCTTTACCAAACCCCGCAGGAGCACCTCGGGCAACCCTTTGGCCTGGTCCCGGGCACCCAGGGGCAGGTATGGGACTGCAAAACCATTGACGGCCGGCTGTTCGTGAACCATAACACCGGGACGTTTATGGTCTCCGGCGGTAAAACCATCAAATTATCATCGGCCTCGGGAGGATTTTCCATTACCGAAAACCCCCTGTCTGCAAATTCATTGGTACAAAGCACCTACTCAAACCTGGTCTTTTACAAAAAAACGGCCAACGACTGGGTAACCGACCACATTGATTTTCAGTTCAACGACCTGATCCGTTATCTGGAAATTGACCATCTGGGAAATTTCTGGGCCAGCCACATGTACCGCGGCGTGTTCAAACTAAGGTATAACCACGGCGACTCGCTGGTATTCAAACAATATTACGGCAACGAGACTTTCGGAAAAGACCACCACATCCATGTCTTCAAAATGGAAAACAGGATTGTGTTTGCCACCGGCGAAAAGCTATACACTTACGATGATTTGCACGACACCATCGTGGACTACACATCGGCCAACCAGAAACTGGGAAAGTTTGGCAAAACCACGCGCATCGTTCCCGCGGGGAGCCATTATTACTGGCTCATTACCAAACAGGAATGCGGATTGTTCCATATCGAGAACACCGAAATAAACAAGATCAGAGAATTTCCGGCGTCACTGTTCAAAAACCAGTTGATCACAGGCTATGAGAACATTATCCCATATCCCGGCCAACCGCACAAAGCAGCTCTGTGCCTCGAAAACGGGTTTGCCCTCCTGAACGCCGATTCCACAAACCAAAACCATTCAATTGCCGATAAAAAACCGATCCTCAGGTACATCCGCGCCAGCGGCCGCAACGCAACGGAGCACGACATACCCATCGACGGCCAAACGATCACATTGCCCTACACCCAAAACAACCTGCAATTGCAATTCTCGTTTCCCGTCTTCGGGCGCGAATCCGTTGCTTATCTTTATTTTATCGAAGGGCTGGACCAAAGTTGGTCGGGCCCGAAAGAAAAACCCATATTCAACATCACCCGTATCCCGGCCGGAAAATACACCATAAAAGTAAAAGCCATGAACAACTGGGGCGAATCGAGCGACCAGTTTGCGATGCAACTGTCCATATTGCCCCCCTGGTACCAAACACCCTTCGCGTATATTGGATATCTGGCCGTAATGGCCTCGTTGCTATTGCTGTACCGGCGAAAGATCATCGCCCGCACAAAACTCAAAGAAAGCCGCGAAAGAGAGGAAAAAGAACACGAACTGATGATCCTGCGTAACGAAAAACTGCAGTCGGACCTCGCTTACAAAATAAAAGAACTGGCCAGTTCAACCATGCTCATTATTAAAAAGAACGAATTCCTGATTGAACTGAAAGACACATTGAACCATCAGAAAGCCGTGCTGGGCACACGCTATCCGGACAAACACCACGACACCCTGGTCGCAAAGATCGACGAGAACATGTCGAGCCAGGACAACTGGAAAATCTTCGAGGCCAACTTCGAACAGGCGCATGAACAATTTATGAAGAAGCTTCGGGACAACTATCCCGATCTTACGCCCAGCGATCTTCGCCTGTGCGCATTGCTGAGGATGAACCTTTCGTCGAAAGAAATCGCACCGTTGCTGGGCATTTCCGTCCGCGGGGTAGAAAACCACCGTTACAGGTTGCGAAAACGCTTAACCCTTGAAAACGACCAAAACCTGACCGATTTTGTAATTGGACTGTAACTCCCCCGCAACCACCTTTCCGGTATACAACACCGTTAGCAAGAACAAACCGGGGTTCCTTTAAACAAAAGGCACCAGGACAACCACGCAGGGCACGCCAAGAAAAACCATTTCGCGGCCTTTGCGTTTCCTCCCTTTGCGCCCCTGCGAAAAATTCGTCACGCCAAGACACAGAGAAAATCACGCAGGGCACGTCGAGAAAAAATCCTTTGCGCACTCTGCGCTTCCTTCCTTTGCGCCCCTGCGAGAAATTATCCACGCCAAAACACCACTCACATTACTTTACCGTTCCGAAGGCAAACAAAACGTTCACCAGACCATTAAAATTCCATCCATAAACCATGATCAAAACAGACAAAATCGAATACGAAGCTTCGACGGAGACATAACGGATTCACGACGGAGACACAACGGATTCATAAAACGGAAAAAAACAGTGCCAAAAAATGCAAATGACAGAAAAAGCAAAGGCCATCCCTTTCGGAATGGCCTCCACCGTTGTTCGGTATAAAACGTTTATCGAATCAAGCGCTTCACAGATACTCCCATACAAAGATTCCCGCTTCTTTCTCCGGTTCGACCTCCCCTAACCCCTTCAAAGGAGGGGGACCGGAAAGCGCACTGTACGTAATGGCACCCCTCCTGTGGAGGGGCCGGGGAAGGTCCGCGATTCCTGCTCCCCTCCTTTTGCACTTTTCTCTGGCACTCAGGAACTCTGGCACTCAGGCACTTTCTTCAACATCGGCTATTCGCCCGATTCAAATCCCTTATTTTTCAGATTCCTTCCACACCAATGCACTGGCGCCCACAATGGCCGCATCACCTGCACTCAGTTGCGACGGAAGGATCTTTATCTTGTTCTTGAATATCGGCAACAAATGCTGCTCCATGCTCTCTTTGGTCGGTTTGAAGATCAAATCGCCAGCTGCCGTGGGGCCGCCAAACAGAAAAATAGCCTCGGGGCTAAGGTGGTGGACCGTGTTGGCCAATCCCTGCCCCAAATATTTTCCGGTCAGTTCAAACACTTCCAGCGCCACTTTATCGCCTTTTACCGCCGCCTCGTAAATCGTTCTCGAATCAAGTTTCAGGAACGATTTCTCGGCCAACAAGCTGTCGGTGGCATTGTACTTGACCAAAAGCTCGAACGCGGTACGTTTCATGCCCGGTGCCGAACAATAAGCTTCCAGGTGTCCTTTGCTTCCGCAACCGCACAAACGGCCATCGGGGATCAACGTCGTGTGGCCGCATTCGCCCGCAAAGCCATCATGGCCGTAAACCAGGTCGCCGTTCACCACCACACCGCTTCCCACACCGGTACCCAATGTGTACATCACAAAATTCTTCATGCCCTTGGCACCGCCGTAAATCATTTCGCCAATGGCGGCGGCGTTGGCATCGTTGGTCAATGCAATATGCGTATACTCAGGAAATTGCTTCTTTAACAAATCGACCAAATGAACCACCCCTTTAAACGAAAGGTTGGGCGCATATTCAATGGTCCCGCTGTAATAATTTCCGTTGGGCGCGCCAATTCCAATTCCCAGGATTTCCGCTTGCGGATTCAATTTCATGACCGACGACAACATCTCGCGAACGGCATCGGCCAGATCTTTCACATAAAGGTCGATGTCGCCGTGCCCTGGGGTGTCAATCCCCCCTTTTACCAACACGTTGCCTTCGGCATCTACCACACCAATTGCGGAGTTTGTCCCTCCAATGTCAATTCCAATAGCTAGTTTTTTCATTGAAACATAGATTTTAATCAACTACAATATCTTTTCATTTCGACTTTTGCCTCTGGTAGAAACAGGGAAAGCGGTTCGGCCACAAACCATCCCGTAATTGCCCTTGAAGTCCGCCTTGCGGGCATAAACCTTCGGAACATAGATAAAATATGGCCATCATAATAAACCATTACCACCTGTCAATTTATCAAATCAATCCGGCACCTTATCCCTAATCAGGTTTCATAAAACAAACCGGCCCAGGCTAACAGGTTGGTTGCATGAAAAGCAGAACGGTCCGGGACAAAGGGTTTCCGGATAAAAATAAAAGCCCAAAGATATGTTAATGGATATAAAAAAATTGACATTTTTGGACAAAATCCGTTTTCTTTTTAACTATTTATGAGATGGGCATTTATTGACATTACCTCAATCACACTAAGAACCGACGAATGCAAATCTTTACTTTTTGGCACAAAACCATCCTACAGATAACTTCTCTTTCGGCAAAATTGTCCCGTAAAAAGGCCGCTTCAATAAGTCGAAGCGGCCTTTATCATATACTATCTCAAAAAAGATCAGTCAACGTCCCAGAAAATTTTTGTGGTACGGGTATCTTCTGCCTGGACCGCTTTATAGTTTTCGCTGTTGTAGGCGGCCTCATCCGAAGGATAAAGCAGCCTTGTGGGCGGAGTTTCATACCCGACCAACGTTGCAGCCGGAAAGGTAAGTTCAGGGAAACCTGTCCGGCGATATTCCGACCATGCCTGGATGGATTGCAAAAACCCGAAATGGAGCCATTTTTGTATCCAGATTTTCTCCAGTTTCTCAGTCGATGTTCCGGAATATGAAATTGTAGAATTTGTCACAAAATCGTCGATCACCGAACTCACGGGTTTATCCAAAGTAGTCAGGCCGGTTTCGTTGAGGTTGTTCAGATAGTAGTAGAAAGACACCGACTGTTTCACTGCAGTCTCATAAACATCTTGGGCGTCTCCTCCTCCCCAGCGTTCAAATGCCTCGGCTTTCAGGAAATTAACCTCGGAAGCCGTCATGACAATGCCCGGTAAAGCGGGATTTTGCAAAAACGTGGCCGAATCGAGAATCGCATAATACATGTAATTGGTTGACTGCTCCTCGGACGTAAACGTAATTGGCATTGCGGCATAATCGGCGTTCTGCACAAATACCCCACTGACTGTCCGTCCATATTTGTCAAATATCACCGGTATCCTTGGATCATCAGCCGGTTTCATGACTGTGTTCAGCATGTAATCAGGGGCATAATGGCTTGGCAATTCTGTCAGCGCAGAATTTAAATTGTCGGTATAAGTGGTAAGGGGCTGCAACAAAATATCCGACGAACCTGGAGAATAATCGCCGTCACCACCTCCATCCACCAATGGATAAGCTGAGCTGTTTGCCAACATTTCCGCCACGATGGGTTCCACTGTCGACTCTTTGGCCATTGACAAGCGCATAAGCAACCGCAACCGGAGAGAGTTGGTGTAACGCTGCCATTTATCAACGCTTCCTTTGGCAAGGATATCGTATTTGGCAAAAGTTGCGCTTGTGCTGGCGGTACTAAAGAATGTGGCCGCATCGGCAAGCTCCGACACGAAAGTTTCATACAATGCTTCCTGGTCGTCAAATGCAGGATTGTTGATGATTGACCCAGTCACCAAACTGGCTGCCTCGGAGTAAGGTATATCTCCCCACATGTCCACCATTTTCGACGCCTCATCAATCAGCACCACTTTTCCCGCATTCATGAACAAATCCATAGACTCTTTTTCAGATTCCGAAAGTGCATTGTACGCCACTTTCATTGCGGTATAAGTGCTTAAAGCACCACTTCCGTTACTACTATACACATAGAAATTATTCCAATACTGCTGTGTGTAGCTGGTTGATTCCTGATAACGGGAATTTTCATTCGAAAAATAAGCGGTCTGCGAATAAATTGCAGGTTGTAGAAGCAAGAACGTGCGTACGTTCCAATAGTTTGGACGAACACGGTCGTTGTTCAACATCGAGGTAAAAAAGCCCGGGATGCTGGCATCAGTCGATTTTTCGGGGTCAATATACTTATCCTCCAATTCGTCGGAACACCCGGTAAAAACTCCCGAAAGCACAACCAAAAGACCTGTTATGACAATTATATTTTTCATGGCTTCGATGGTTTAAATTAGAAACTGGCGTTTAACGTCACCCCAAAACTTCTTGAGGCTGCAGTAGACCCCACGTCGATACCCTGAGACCACCATTTGTTGCCCAAAGGTGCTTCCGGGTCAAGGTTTTCGAGCGTGCGGTAAATATAGAACAGGTTACGTCCGACCAACGAAACCCTTAAGTTGGTAAGGCTTAGCTTTTCGGCCACCCTGGTAGGCACCTTATAACTCAAAGCGATCTCGCGCATTTTTACATAACTGTTGTCAAAAACGGCACCCTCTTCGTTCCATGCATTGCCACCCCAATAGAAGGTGTTGATGTAATAATTGGCGGCATCGATCACCACTGTGTTTTTGGCACCCGTATTTTCGTTAACCCCATCAAGCAACACACCGTCATGGTAAGTAACCCCGCCGTCGGTGTAGGTTAACCCGCCATGTTCGGCATCTCGGTATTCCATGGAGTTTTCCAGCAAACCAGCTCCTTTCATGTATTTCATACTGGGCGACACCATTTTGCCCCCAAAACGATAATCGATCAGGAAATCCAACGAAAAACCCTTGTACGAAAACGTGTTCGAAATACCACCTACAGCCTTGGGCATGATGTTCCCTGCTTTTTCGTATTTGGTTTTGTCGATGATGTAATACCCATCGTCACTGATCAGGAAGTTGCCATTTGCATCTTTCGCACGACCGTAAACATAAATATTACCAAGTTTTTCGCCGACCCCGGCAACCAGTTTTATGGCATTTTGCTCTGCCGTATAGAAAACCAATTCATCAATTCCGGGCATCAACGAATACACTTTACTGACGTTGGAACCATAATTGACGCGCAAATCCCATTTGAAATCCGGAGTCATAACCGGTGTAGCATTCAATGCCAGCTCAAAACCGTGGCTTCCGATTTCACCCACATTGACGATCTGGCTTGTGGCGCCAACCGAAGCGGCAGTCGAAAGGTCCAAAATCTGGTCTTCGACCCTGTTTTCATAATAACTTGCGTCAATTCCTAAGCGACCTTTCAAAAACTGGGTTTCAAAACCCACCTCAAACTCTTTCTTCTTTTCTGCCTTTAGGTTGTTGTTCCCATAGCTGCTGGACAGCGACAACGAAGGGACAGAACCGTTTACGGTTTGGAGCGATTTTTGGGTGTAAGCGACGTTAGATACATAAGCAGGAGGCGCATTACCCACCACCCCATAAGACATCCTAAACTTGCCGTAATTAAAGAATTCGGGCAATGCGAATGCATCGCTAAAAATGAAACTACCGTTTACCGAAGGATAAAAGTAACTATTGTTTTTGGAAGGCAACGAAGACGCATACTCCTGACGGGCTGTTGCCTCAAGGAACAAAACATCCTTATATCCCAGGCTCAATATGCCCAAATAAGCATATTTTAAAAGTTCCTTACGGACAAAAGTGGTGTTTAGTGTTCCGTAAGAGTTACTAAGGCTAAACCAGTTTTCGGTGACCAATCCGTTAGCAGTGCCGGAAGTTTCATCCTTGTATTTTTCATTTCGGGATTGGAAACCGCCACTTGCAGACAGGTTAAAGCTATCACCCAGCTTTCTCGAATAATTCAACAAAAAGTCTGTGTACAAAATAGAGTAAATCCCCGTGGTTACGCTATATGCACCAGAACTACTTGACGAAGAGTTATAAGCCGTCGGGTATTCGTTATATTGTTTGTTTTCGGTACCGACTCCGGTATAGTCGCTACCTACACGTCCCCTGAAACTAAAGTCGCGTGCAATTTGCCAGTTCAAGGTTCCACTGGAAATCAAGCGGTTCTCGGTTTCCACATATTTGTTCCGCATCTGTTGCCAAAAGAAATCAAGAAGGTTGGTAGCCCTGATGTCATAAATAAAAGCATCTTCCGTTCTTGAGCTACCGTAAGTGGCATATTTATAACCTTCCCCGGTTTTGTAACGTTGCTTCATCAGTCCCATGTCTTCGGTACGGCTAAAGAAACCGCCGTACGATCCCAACACTTGTCCCAGTTGGTAAGGACGGTTTGTTGTTGTCGTATTGATGTAATTGGCAAACAAATCGAAACTCACCTTGTCGCTCATTTTCAAGCTACTGTTAAACCCATACGTATTTCGCTCCTGTTTGCTGCCTTCTTGTGTACCGGTATAATCCAACCGTGCAGCAGTGAAACGGTAAGTCAATTTATCGCTTTGGTCGGACAAGGCCACGTTCAGGTTAGATGAATAGCCGGTCCTGTAAATATCCTTGTAGTTGTCCTCACGTGCAGAATATGACCGGGTAGAGCCATCCCACCACCTTACCTCACGGCCATCCATTTTCGGACCAAAGCTACCCCAAGCATAAAAAAGAGGACGAACTCCCGACGGGGAATCGGCATCGGTAACCCATCCTTCGGCAGTGGCCCCTAAAGCAATGTTGGAAGCACGATCGTAACCGGGACCGTACACATTTTGGAATTTCGGCAAAAACGCCACATTTTCCACTGCAAGATTATAAGTCAGATCAACCCCCAACCCCTTGGTCTTTTTGGTTCCTTTTTTGGTAGTGATGACAATGACTCCACTTGCCGCATCGGAACCGTACAATGCAGTGGCACTGGCACCTTTCAACACACTAAGGCTTTCAATGTCATTGGGGTTAATATCCAGCGCTCCGTTGCCCCGAATGCGCTGATCGTCCCAATAGTTGTTGTTATTGGCACCTGTGGCTCCATACTGCCCATCGTTGCGGATGATGACCCCGTCGACCACATACAAGGGCTGCTGGTTATAGTTCAACGAGTTAATCCCCCTGATTTGCACGTTACTGGCACTGGTGGCGCCGCCAGGTGCCGTGGTTATTTTTACACCAGCTGCTTTCCCGTACATCGCCGACGTAATACTTGGCGCACCCACATCGGTCAATTGGGCCGACGATATGGTACTCATCGCATACCCCAACGAACGTGCCTGACGTTTAATCCCCAATGCAGTTACCACCACTTCGGACATTTCCATTACATCTTCGACCATTACAAACGAGATATTGGTTTTTCCGATAACGGGCATTTTTTCAGTGATGTACCCGATAAAAGAGAAGACCAATACACTGTTTTCAGACGGCACCGTGATCGTATAATTTCCATTTACATCGGTAACGACACCCGTAGAGGTTCCTTCAACGGCAACCGTCACGCCCACAAGACCCTGCCCATTGGCATCGGTGATGGTACCAGTGATCGTCTTACCTTGTTTCTGCTGCGTTCCGGCCGGAGATACTTCGTCCGCAGCTACTGCTTGCACGCTACCCATAACGCACAAGCCACAAACAACCAATAGTCTTAAAGAATTGCAAGACCATCCGATTGTCTTTTTGGCCAATGTTTCTTTCATAGCTAGAAAATTAAAATTGTTTTTTCACTACTGTGTTAGTAAGGTTTATTCCCATAAAACGGGAAATAGGAAGAGCATTAAGATCAAAAACTGATCAACTACTGTTTTTCATGGCTTTTAGGTGTTAGTGTTTAATTTGACAATATGTTTTAAGATTGGAGAGTATTTCGTCGCCTGCCCCTATTTTGTAACCTGAGGCATGGTAAACCATTTCAGATTTCTCGGTCACTACAAACGAGGCAGGATAAGCCATTGCGGAGATACTTTTTAGCTGCATTGTTATTTTCGACAGGAAAGCATCATCGTCCACCACAAAAAGTACGTTCGAAGGCAGTGCGGTATATTTCAGGGGATCGAATCCCGGTGTGACCTTCGATGGCTCAAGCAACAACAGAATGGTTCCCTGCCAGGTCCCAAAGGCTTCTTTCAATCGCGCAAAATCATTTAACAAATGCTTCGTAGGTTCCTTGTCGGGATCGATCCATACCAACACGAGCCCGCTGGAACTTGCCAGTTTGTTAATTTCGATCTTTTCTTCAGACCCAAAAATCGTCAACGATTGCTTTAAGTCAAGTGCAACGCGGGACTCTGCACCTTGTTGCTTGACCGACGCAAATTCGATGGGCACCCGAAGCCCCTTTCCTTCGGCAACCGAAAAATACGTGCGGCGCGCCCATACCGTGCCATCGGGTTGGCGCATGCCGGTAACCATCATGTATCTGCCGGTATCAAGGGACAACGATGCAGAGAACTTATCAAACAGGGCACTGTACTCAAAATCGAGGGTCCGGAAAGTGGCACCGTTGAATTTGGCAATGGTGAAATGTTTATAATATTCGGGGCGGGGCGTACGTTGGCCATCAGGTGTCCATGTCAGCACCAATGTTCCCTGGGGCGACTGTACGGCCTCCAATGTTTCGAGCGATACATCGGCCCATTGCCCGTTTCGCCAAACCTGGGGAACACGTCTCGACTCCTCCAATCTGGCGGGAATGCCCAAACTACGGCACGCCGCAACAAGGAAAATATCCCGCGAGGTTTTGTCGCTCACCCGCAGCTCAAGCAAGCGGGCCGGTTGTATGGGATTGCGCGACGTATTGGCTTTGTCCTGGATAGAAATGCTGTCTTTGACCCACGTTAGCAGTTTAGAAACATCTTTGCGCGCCCCGGCAGCAAAAGCATCGCCAAAATAGAGCCGGATCTCCTGTTTGTAAGGAGTTACCAATTCGTTGGCAATACGCGGATTAAGCACATAATCGTTAAACAACCCGGCATCTGCGGCAACCGATGCATCGGAATAAAGGAAGTGGTCACGCAGCGCATCAGGACGCACATCGCGACGGTCTTTGTCGGATATCACCGACAACAGCGCCAATGCCTTATCCAAATCAACGGTTCCCTGGGTGAGCAAAAATTCTTTTACCACGGCCCAGTTCCCGCAACTTTGGGTGAAGATGGTTTTCAGTTTTGGGAAACCGGTCCCTAATCTGGCAGCCACTGCGGCAATGCCCGCCGAATCGATGAACGTCCGTTCATAAGCGTTACGGATCGAATCTTCCTGGTGTAAACGGCGCGTGTTTTCCTCCCGCCCCTGTTTCGACGCCTCGGCAATCGGGCCAAGCGGCGGAGGCACAATGTCGAACTCTTCGTCGGACACTGTCTGCCCATATGGGGCAAGGGCCAACACCACCGTATCGGTTTGGGCAATGCGTGCCCTGTGGTATGCAACTTTCCCGTTGGCCGATGCCCAAACTATTAAATCGCCATACCCCGTCAGCAGCGAACAAATGCCGTCATCATCCGTTTTTGCCCTGGCAATGGGATAAAATTCGGCATAGTTGTAAAGTTGGAATTCCACATCGGACTCGGCGACCGGAACCCCGTTTTCAACCACTTTTACATAAAAGCGTTTGGCAGGAGCGTAATCGGGGATCACGTTCAGCTCGGTGTACCGGTCGTCGCGTGTGACCACGTCATCCTTTGTGTCATACTGGCCGAATACGCGCGTATGGAGCAACATGGCGCGTGTGGCCGGCCCGGCAAACCAGCCCATGTTCAAATCGGGTTCGGGTTCGCAGGCCCCAAGGAAATACCATTTGCCATCGATCCATACTTCAACCCAGGCATGGTTGTCATCGGAATGGGCCCAGCGCGGCGTGTAAATCTGCCTTGCCGGAATGCCGACCGCACGCATGGCGGTGACAGTGAACGTAGACTCCTCGCCGCAACGGCCAAATGCCGACCGAACCGTGCTTAACGGAGCACTGGTACGCCCATCTGTCGGTTGGTATGATACTTTCTCGTGACACCAGTGGTTCACCTCCAGCGCGGCCTCACGCATGCCCATATGGACCACACGGTCTTTCAACTCGTTGAAAAACACCATACGGGCCGTATCCAAATCTTCGTTATTGACTCTGTAAGGCAATACAAAGTGGAGGAAAACATCATTGGGGACAGTTTTTCCCCATGAAAAAACCTCTCGTGTTTTTAAGGCATAACGCACCTGCGACAGGTAAAAAGACCCATCGTAATTGGCCAAATCGCTCAATGGCATGTAAGCATACAAGAATTCCAGGGCTTCGGTCTCCTGAGCGGTCAGTGGGCCGTCGAACACGCCAAAAAGCTGGCCGCTCCTGTTTTTTGCCAGTTCTTTTTGGGAAAGGAAGCGTTGGTGGATCAAATCCCGCTTTGCGGCATCGCCCACAAGGCTTGGATGGTGACAGGCGGCCAATAAAAGGGCCAATGAGCAAATAACGAGAGTTTTACTGAAAAGAGAGGTCATATCAATAGGTTTAGCATTGTTAGATAACAGATTACGGTTCATAAAGCGATTCCAGGATGGCATGGGTCAACGTCGATACCGACTGTTGGATAACCGGGTTTTCCTGATCGAACACCACAATGTCGTTGATGCCCTTTTTCAACCAGCATCCGGGCAGATAAAGCGTTTGCTGCGGCCCCACATGCCAGTAACGCCCCAAATGGTGGCCGTTGACGAACACCGCCCCTTTTCCCCAGCCACGCATATCAAGGAACGCGTTGCCAGGCTTTTTCACTTTAAACTGCCCGCTGTACAACGTAGGGATACGCGGCTTGGGCTTCATACCGGCCACCACCGATCGGGGAACCTGCGCGAACGGCAATTTGAACATTTGCCAACCACCCGTTATTTCCCATCCGTCCACGAACACGGGGCTGATAATGCCTTTGCGGTTGTGCGGCAATTGGTCGCCATAATTGATACGCCCCAGGTTTTCGACCAGGATATCGAGCATGCCGTTAAACGGGATATCCACCTCCAACGAAAATTGGTTGTACATCCGGTTGAGCGTGCCGACGGGTAAACCGTTGACAAATACGTTGGCATAATCGCGCAATCCGTTTACGGACAACACACCTTTGAGCGGCTGGGTAAAACGTTTTCGATAAAGCACATACCCTGCGCCCTGGTCCAGATCCTCGAACGTCAGGGGCTTCTCTCCGACCACAGGTTCAAGGGTATTGGCCAGATCGAATACCGTGGCCGACGGAGACAGGCTTATCCTGCCCAAATCAATGACAGGTATTGCCGATGGGATGGCGGGCAATTGGGCCTGCCCGTATTTCTCCATCAATTGCCGGATGGCCATATATCTTGGCGTGGCAGTTCCGTTTTCGCTGATGGGGGCATCGTAATCGTAACTGGTAAGCTGCGGCTGTATGGGTATTTGTGCCGTGAAATTGGCCCCGGAGGTAAACCCGAAGTTGGTGCCGCCATGAACCATGTAAAAGTTAAAACTGACATCGTTTTTCAGATAAGTCTCTACTTGGGCTACCACCTCACTGGTACCTATTTTCACAAAAGGTTCCCCCCAATGGTCCAACCATCCGGGATAATACTCGGCCACCATGTAAGGCCCCTGCCCGTTGTGGTACCGGTTAACCATTTGCCTGAGCTGTTCGGGACTTCCCTCGCCGTTGGCCGTTGGCAACACTCCCGGCAACGCACCGTGCATGAACAACCATGTGCCGTCGGAAGTAAAAAGGGGCACATCGAAACCAGCTTCCTTGAGCAAGTTCCAAACAGCATGGTAGTAAGCTTGGTGCTCCCGGGCAGAAACGGATTTTTGCTGGTCGGCATATGACCCAAACTCGTTTTCGACCTGTACCATGATAATGGGTCCTTCATGGGTGATCTGCAAATCGCGCACCTCATCGGCCAAACGGTTGAGGTATGTCCTGCACGAATCGACAAACGCCCCGTTCCCGCGAATGGCCAATTCACGGTTTTTGAGCAGCCACCAGGGAAAACCGCCAAACTCCCATTCGGCACAGGCATAAGGTCCCGGCCGGAGAATGACTTTAAGTCCCTCGGATTGCGCCGCTTTAATAAATTTCCTCAGATTGCGGTTTTCCGAAGTGAAATCCCAGACACCGGGCGCCACCTCATGATAGTTCCAAAACACGTAGGTTGCCACGGTATTGAGTCCCATGGCCTTCATCATCCTGAAACGGTGCGACCAGTATGGCTCGGGCACCCGCGCATAATGCATCTCGCCCGAATGGATGGTAAACGGCTTGCCGTCCAACAGGAAATGGCCATCGCGTACCTCGAACGTTTGTTGAGCCCAAACCATTGCCTGTGCCGCCACGCCCATACATATGACAAGTAATTTTCTCATCCGCACTGTTTTTTGAATTAATAGACAGCCAGTTCCGAAAGCACGGGACAAGCACGCGCGTCGTCAATGGTTACACGCAGCCGTTTGGTTTCTTCGCCGCTTAGTGTCAGTATCCGTTTGTATCCGATGGTCGTGCCTTTGGCCACGTTTTTCCACTGGCCGTTATCTTCCGCATCGACGGAAAACGATTTGACCCTTTGTCCCAGACGGATGTATTCCTGCAACTGGATGTATTTGACAGGAACAGCTTCATCCCATTCGATTTCAATCGTGGCAGAAGTCACGGAATCGTCCGTGCACCAATATGTCTCCCTGTTCCCGTCCAACAACTGTCCGGCCACAAAACGTTGGCCGTTCCCCCTCACCGAAGAAGCTGTGGCCTTTGCGCCCAAAGCCAGGTTCTTTCCAAACTCGGCATCAAGTTTTTTTCTGAAATCGCCCAATGCCCTCACGTCATTTTCGTGCAACACACCTCGACGGTCGGGCGGTACATTGAGCAACAATAACGCCCCTCTCCCTACCGACGTCAGGTAAATATTGAACAAGTCGTCACCGCTCCTGACCAACGAATCTTCCCGCGCATGGTAAAACCAGCCCGGCCGGATGGACACATCCACTTCGGCCGGAAGCCAGGCAGTCCCATCGGGCGATCCTGTTCCCAACAAATGCTCAATACCTGCTTTCCCCGCATATAGCGTATCGGGGGTAATCGTCGCCCAATTGGTTTCGTTGACATAGCCCGACTCATTTCCGCACCAGCGTACGCCAGGTCCCGCATCGCTGAAAAAAATCACGCCGGGTTGCATCCTCCGCACCAGGTCGAGGGTGTTCGGCCAATCGTAATAGCTCTTTTTGTCGATGGTCCGGCGTTCTCTGGCACCGCCATAATAACCGTCCCCACCGTTGGCACCATCGAACCACATCTCGAAAACAGGTCCATAAGCAGTAAACAGCTCTTTAAGCTGGTCGCGGTAATAAGCCACATACGACGGTTGGCCGTAATCGGCACGGTTGCGGTCCCAGGGCGACAGGTATACCCCGAATTTCAAATCCGCTTCACGGCACGCGTCGGACACTTGACGGACCACATTGCCATCGCCGTCCAAATACGGACTGTTCTTTACCGAATGGCCGGTGTAAGCCGATGGCCACAAACAGAAACCGTCGTGGTGTTTGCAGGTAAGTATCACGCCTTTAAACCCGGCCGCTTTCAACACATCGATCCATTGGCGTGCGTTAACAGTGTCGGGGTTGAAGACCGAGGCGGGTTCATCGCCGTAACCCCACTCCAAATCGGTAAACGTATTGGTGGTAAAATGAATGAATGCGTTCATTTCCATGTCATGCCAAGCCAGCTGTTCTTCCGTCGGTACCGGCAAACAAGGCTTGGGCGGCTCCACCTTACCGCATCCCGCCAACAATACCAGAATGGCGGCCCACAGGAATTTCATTTGCAGATTCACTCTTTTTGCCATTGTCACTACCTATTTAAGTTGATAACCAAAGGCCAATGCATTGCCCACAGGCATGGAAGTTCCTCGTGGCAGTGTCACGGTGACTTCGCGACCTTTCACGTTGTATTTGACAGTTTGTCCCGTGGCCAACAGCGTCATCTTCGCGCCTTTGGCCGGTACATTGTCTTGCCAGGTGACCGTAACGGGCACATCATCATTCCTCAGGCAAGCAATGGCGTAACAGGCCGACCGGTCTTTGGATACGGTGAAAAACACATCGCCGCTTTGGCAAACGGGCAGGGTACGCGTGCCGTAAATGGCCTGGCCGTTGGCATGAAGCCATGTGCCTATTTGTTCCAGATGGGCCACTTGCCTGGGAGTGAACATACCATCGGGGTGCGGGCCAACGCCCAACAGCAACGAACCACCTTTGGCCACGACCTCTACCAGTGTGCGAATGATTTGCGGCACAGGCTTATAATTCTCCGAAGGCACGTACCCCCAATCGGTTCCCATGGTGATGCAGCTTTCCCAGGGATGGTCGATAACCGTATCGGGAATACGCTGTTCGGGCGTTTGATAGTTTTCGTACTCACCGCCCACGGTCCTGTCGACCATCAGCAGGCCCGGCTGTTTCCCGCGGGCCATGGATGCAATCCTTGGCATGTCGATGTCCTGGCTCCACGAAGGGATTGGTGCCCCCCAGGCCCTTACTTCGTCATTGACGGTTTCCAACGGGCGTACCCAACCTCCGTCAAGCCACAAAATGTCTATACGGCCATAACCCGTCATCAGTTCTTCTATCTGATTGTAAGTAAATTTCTTAAACTGGCTCCAACGCCAAGGGTATCTATCGGCATCGTAGTTGTTGTTGCGGTTAGCCGTGGCATATTTGGGCCACCAATAGTAAGGGCAATGCCAGTCGGGTTTCGAGAAATAGGTCCCCACCATAAAACCTTGCCCGCGATATGCCTCAAGCACATATTTGGTCGCGTTAGCTTTCGGGTCGGACCCAAACGGCGAATTCATGATGCTGAAATCGGTTTGCTTGGTATCGAACAGGCAAAAACCGTCGTGGTGCTTGGTGGTAAACACCAGATATTTCATCCCTGCGTCTTTGGATACTTTGGCCCATTGCCCGGGATTGAATTTGACGGGGTTAAACCGGTCTTTCAGCCCAAAGTACCATTTTTTGTAGTCCTCGTAAGCCACGGTGCTGTCACGCTCTATCCAGTCCTCGGAACAAATTGACCACGACTCAATGATGCCCGGCACGGCATAAAGTCCCCAATGGATGATAATGCCAAACTTCAGGTCGCGCCACTGTTCCAGTTTCGCAAGCACATCGGGCTCGGAGGGATATTGATAAGATTCGGATTGCGGGTGCGCATGCTGTGCCCGGACATCCGTTGCAAACATTAACGTTGCCAAACCAATGATGGCCACAATCTGTTTCATCGGCAAAAACTTATTCCGTGTGATCGAAAAATAAAACCTCGCATCGCCATTCCCGGGACTAAGTCATCCCCATGGCCGTCAAACTCATTAGAACGGGTGCCCCTTCACAAAAGACCTTTACAAACCTAACTATCCGGTCTTTTCCCTTGAACCGGCATACCAAATCATGAAGAGGAACAACTCAAATCCTTTATGCCGAGGCACCCTTCCTAAAACACACTCGAACTATTAACTTAAAAACAATCTTCAGCGTAACCGTCCTGTGTCAATGTGCATCGACAGGACGAAAATTGATGTTCCGGGCTTTCAGCCTTTCAAGGTGCTTGCCCAAACGAGCAGAGAATTTTCCGTAATCTTTTTCTCCTTCTGGCGTCCAAAGCATTTCGGCCATGGCACACAAACGGGGAAAAACCATGTATTCCACCTTATCTTCGGTGGTCATGTATTCAGTCCACACATTGGCCTGGGCTCCAAGCACATGTCTGGCATTGTGGGCCGACAGGTGCGGCGGGACAGGCTTAAAGGAATAAACCTTTTCCAACGGCAAATACCCGCCGATAGCCAACGGCTCCGTATCGGGATTTCCCTGATAATAATCGAAATAGCAATAATCGGTGGGGGTCATTACCACGTCATGGCCCGACTCGGCCGCTTCAACGCCTCCTGCGTATCCCCGCCAGGACATGACGGCGGCACGTTCGGGCAACCCTCCTTCCAGAATCTCGTCCCATCCAATCAACTTCTTGCCTTTCAATGCAATGAAAGCCTCCATCCGTTTAATGAAATAGCTTTGCAGCTGCATCTCGTCGCCAAGATTGTTCTCCTTCATCCGGGCCTGGCACGACGGACAAGCTTTCCAGCGGGTTTTGGGACATTCATCGCCTCCCACGTGTATATAGGGGCCGGGAAACAGATCCACAACCTCGCTGATCACGTTCTGCAAAAATTCGAAAGTAGCCTCTTTGCCTGCACAAAACACGTCATCGCTCACGCCCCATTTCGTGTAAACGTCAAACGGGCCTCCGGTGCAAGACAATTGCGGATAAGCACTTAACGCAGCCACGGCATGGCCTGGCATTTCGATTTCGGGGACCACGGTAATGCACAATTCCTTGGCATATTCCACTACCTCGCGAATTTGGTCCTGTGTATAAAAACCACCGTAAGGTTTGCCGTCAAATATCTGGTTCACTTCCACATAATGGCCAACCATGGTTTCTTTGCGAACGGAACTGATAGTGGTCAATTCCGGATATTTTTTTATTTCGATACGCCATCCCTGGTCATCGGTCAAATGCCAGTGGAATGTATTCAGCTTGTGAAATGCCATCATGTCAAGCATTTTCTTTACAAAATCGACCGAATAGAAGTGCCTCGATACATCCAGATGCATCCCTCTCCACCTGAATTGGGGGGCATCCTGCACAAGCAATGCAGGAATTTCGATACCCCCTTTTTTTGCAACGGCGGGGTAGGCCAACTGGATAAACGACTGGATGCCATAAAACAATCCCGCACGCGAAGCGCCTTTGATAAGCACATTGTTCTTTTGGACCTCCAACGTGTAGGCCTCCGCATTGTCAGACAGTTTCTTGTCGACGGCAAGCGCCACCACACGATCGGCGCCACCGGACGCAGGTAGGGTTGCCAAATCAAATCCGGTCGATTGGGAGAGCTGGCTTTTAAGATATTGGGCCAACCCAGCTGCTTCTCCGTCGGCCGGTTGGTACACAATTTTAGTTCCCGGTTTCAGAATAAAAACACCTTTCCCCATTTTAAGATGTTGGGGGGCCGGGACAATACTGACTTGGGCATTGACGCTCAATGCCGCGAACATGGCCAGGGAAAGCCATCCTTTAAAGATCCGTCGCATTTGTTTCATGAGAAATTAGGATTTGAATAATGTTTCACCTCATGGTAAGGTACGAGCGCAGCAGCACCCAATACTGCAATCATCGGATTGGCAGAAGGTTCGATAACCGTGGCGGGGATAACGTTTTGGTGTGGAAACCGGGCCAGCACCTCGTTCATGCCTTTTTCGAAAAGGCGGAACGATCTTGAAAGGGAACCTCCCAAAATAATGGCTTCAGGCCCGTACGAATAAACGATTGTTTCGACCAAATGCCCCACATGGCGCCCAAACTGGTAAAAAGCATCCAATGCCTTTGCATCGTGCGCGTTGGCCAATGCCGCGAACACCGACGCTTCATCATTGAACTTATATCTGAAAAACTTGCCGCTGCAATAATTTTCGAAATCGGAATCAAGATAGCGTATCCCGCCAAACTCACCGGCCATTGCACAATTACCGACATGTAACGTATTGCCGACAATGACACCCGCTCCCACGCCGGTACCCAAAGTTAGGCAAACCACATCGCGATATGGTTTAGCTATGCCAAAAAATTTTTCGCCCAGCGCAAAACAATTGGCATCATTGCCTATGAATACGGGCAATTTCAAACTGTTTTCCAACAACATACGCAACGGCACGTTTTTCCATGCCGGTATATTAAGCACGTTTTGCACAATTCCGTTGGCGGAATCGACCAATCCGGGTACGCCAACGCCAATTCCGATAACGCGATCATCTATTAGCTTTCGGATACCAGCCAATAATTCGTCCACAATCTGATCTTTTGATCGCGACGCTCCCGTTTCGATGCGGTGCTGTTTGGAAATTATCCCGTCCGACACATAGGCAAGCTGCATTTTCGTGCCGCCCACATCCACTCCTATATAACTCCCCAATGCCATAAAAATATGCTTCAATTGTGTTGGTGCCGACTCCATGAGCCTTCACTCGATTTAAAGTTTGATATCTCCTTCGGTCGATTTTTCCAATTCGCGCGCATGGACCAAAAACTCGTCAATGGTCATCTCGTTCAGGAAAATGAGCCCATGCGCCGCCCTTAGTTTCGGATTCGGGTTTTGGTAAAAGAAATCTTTGCCCAGCAACAGCTGGATGCTTCCCAATTGTTGCACCCAAATGCGTTGTGACAGTGAACTGAATTTCCCGTTAAGCTCATAGCTGGGGAACGACGCATCGACCTGGCTCAGATAGCAGTTGGCAAACAAACTGTCCATCGATGCCATTTCGTTGAGTGACACGGGAATGATAACATTGGCCTCATCGGGCATGAAACGGTACCATACGTTACGGTACCCCCAAATCCGGAGGTTCGACAAATCCTTTTCCTTCTTCCATTCCCTCAATGCTTCGGCCGTGGCCTGCAATACTTTGTAATGTGTATCGGGGCCGCTTCCTTCGGGATCGAACGCCAGGCTGATCACCGTTGGGTCTATGCTCCGGAGCATCTCCAAAAGCGGGGCCACATCACGCCCTTTTTCGGGCTGTTCGGTAAATATGTCGCCTTTGTAAAAGCCCAGGCGGTTGTGGGTAATGTCCTTTACCGGCACACCGTAATGGGCCCACACCAACTCTTCCTCAAACTCCCTGATCATCCCTTTCAGCTTTTGGACACGCGGAGGGTTTCTTTCTCCGTCGTAGCTGTTCTTCAAAATGGTCAGCACCTCATTAATGGTATCGCGCAACCCTTCTTCATTCTTAATCTCATAGGTATCGACCAACGCCCGGACAATACGGTGGCACAAACCTCGCTTGAGTTGGTATTCATCGCCTGCCGCCAGATTGGTCAGATAGTGGTACACATCTTTGTCCCATTTGAATCTAAAGCCCGTTTCAAAAAAATCAGGGTATTTGACCATCTGGATGTCACCTTTGTCCAAAAGGGCTTTCGTCTCCTTTAAGTTCCGGATCACAAACGAGTTGGTCACTGCGTTGAAACCCGATGTGAGCACCGCAAAATGGAATTTGTTGCTCTCTTCCTGTATGTGGTGGGAAATGTACGGCAAAATGCCCAGCATAATGTCGTCGTGGTGCGGTCCTGTGTGCAGGAACACCTGATTTTTTTCGTGGCGCAACCCTTTGGCTATTTTCTCCTTGATCGAGTTGACCACCGTGGCAGGGACCGCTTCGGACAGTTTGGGAATCTGCGAACAATATTTGTCGGCTTTTAAATCTTCCAGCAACAACCGGTGCCCGTATTTATTCACCTGTTTGCAAAGGTTGATGACAGAGCGTTCGGTTTTGGCATGGGTCCATGGGCCTGTTTTGTAAGTCAGGTTTACCATGTCGGTAAGGCGTGATGCTGCCCCTTCGGTCACATAAAAACGGCTGTTTTTCGATTTGGCCAGTACCGTGGCAGGATAAATATTGGTCGTTGGGCTTTCGAGCGATTGTTTGACCAGTTCTGCCTTCGCTTCCCCGGCCGCGATAATGATGCCCGTGACATCAGGGTCATAAGTGATGGTCTCCAACCCGATGGTAATGACCAAACGGTTGGCCGACACCTCAATACCGCCCAGATCACCTGCAGCCACGGCTTGTGTTTCGAAATTTGTGGCCGTCAACCGGGTGGTGGAATATATGTCCGAGCCACGCACGTTGAACGCAATGTGTCCGTCGGGGCCGATACCGCCCAGAAAAAAACCGATACCGCCTTTTTCCCTCACTTTTTGTTCATAAATGCTACACCAATGATCGATCAGGAAAATCGATTCCTGCTGTATTTTCTCCTGCGGGGTACGGCATTCGCGGTAACGCAACGATAAATCGACCGCACAACCGGGAAACACATCGTTAAAATGCCGGTTACCGGCCAATGGGATTTCATCGCAATTGATCAATAAAGCTTTGCTTTTGTCAAGACCAAAACCATTGAGGTAAAAGTTGACCACGTAGTTGTAAAAACTGTTGTGCTGCTTGGACGAAATAGGATAAAACTCGTCGATCTGCACAAAATGCAAACCTCCCAAGACAGGTTTCTTTACGTCCTTCAGCCCATAGCGTTCCTTTAGCGCTTCTACTTTTTTATCGTTCCAGTTCTTCAACAGGTATTGTGTCCATTTAATGAAAAACTCAGGGGTTTTGCCCGTAGGCAGGCTAATGACGCCCTGGGGGTTTTCGGCCACCCATTCCAAAAAACGCAGCGCGGTAAACAATCCCAGTTTCGGGAAGTTGTTTACGACCACATAAGGTATTTGGGTCGTGAAATCCCTGATCACCGATTCGTTCAGAAACGCATTCTCGACTTTCGAGAAATTGGCCATATTGACATTCATGATAAAACGATTATAAAATTCTAATCTCTTAAATGAGTGCACGGCAACTTTTACCGCCCGGTATGTTTGATGTAATTTTCGAAAATATTCTCCATCACCACGGCCAGTGCCCCCAATATGCCTATGTCGGCACCTAACTTCGACACTTCGATCTTGGTATGTTCGCTCACCTGTTTCATCGCGTGTGTCTGAATGGCCTGCCGGACCGGCATGGTCAGATACTCACCTGCTTCCGACATTTTTCCGCACAACACAATTAACTCAGGGTTAAACAATTGTATAAGCACCGAAATGCCTTTTCCCAGGTTTTTTCCGGCTACCGCTAATACATTAATGGCATACTGGTCGCCCCCCAATGCCGCATTCACCACATGCGCCACATCAAGTTTTTCCACTTTGCCCGAATCCGCATGGAGCAACATGGAGCTTTTTCCTGCTTTAATGCCTTCTTCGGCCATCCGGACAATGGAGGTCCCCGAGGCAACTGTTTCGATGCACCCCAACTTGCCGCAACGGCAAAGTATGCCGTCTTCCACCATGGGAATGTGGCTAAACTCGCCCGCAAACCCCGAGGTGCCTTTGTATAGCTTGCCGTCAAGGATCATCCCCAAACCCAAGCCCCAATCGAGAAAAAGCACCAACACATCCCTTTTGGTCTTGGCCAATCCCAGCCGGAACTCGGCCAAAGCCATTGCCTTGGCATCGTTTTCGATAAAGACAGGCCGTTTAAGCTTTTCCTCAAGCAACGACACCACCGTTTTTTTCCCGAAGTTCAAATACGTATGGTTCACTCCCTTGACCGAATCGATCAGGCCCGGCATGCTTACGCCGATACCGATTAACCGCGTGGCATCAATATCTGATTCCGAAATAAATTGTTGGATGGACTGGACCAGTAACTCCAGTGCAACAGTTTCGTTATTTAAGGTAATCGTGTATTCCTTTACGGGGGTAAGCCGTTCGTTCGCGCTATTGAAAATTGCCATGCGCGTGGTATAGATACCTATCTCAACGCCCATCACAAAAAAGCAGTTTTGGGTTATGCCGTACAAATCGGGCTTACGTCCGCCTATCGACACACCCCGTCCCCTTTTCTCGATCAGATTCTTCTCTCCCAAATCGCCCAGAATGGCAATCATATTGGGCACACTTATTTTCAACACTTTGCACAAATCAGCGGTCGAACGGGGGCCGTTTACATACAAGTATTTGATCACTTTTATCTCTTGCACATATTTTTTACGCTCTATACCCGCCAACTGGTCGATAAAGGCATTTTCGAAATGGAAGAATCTCATGCGGTTTTCGTATTGATCTCATCAAACAATAGCGTAAAATAAATCAATTTTTGCATCACAAGCAATACTTCATTAAAATTTTTATAAAAGTATTTTCATTTTATGAATATTTTCATATATTTGTATTGCATTCCTTTAAAAGAACAAGAAACTCTTTCCCTGACTCCCGTTTCCTATTATATAATCAATGCATACGATGGAGCCAATCAAGTTAGAAATATGTGCTTTTTCGGTCGATGCCGCGCTAAAGGCGCAAGCAGCCGGGGCCGACCGCATTGAATTATGCACCAATCCGGCCGAAGGAGGTACCACGCCCAGCTACGGTACCATGCAAAAAGCCTGTGAGCTGCTGCATATCCCTGTGTTTCCCATCATCAGGCCCCGTGGCGGCGACTTTTACTATTCGGCTGAAGAATTCGACATGATGGCCGAAGACATTGTTTCCGCCAAACACCTGGGCTGCAAGGGCGTGGCGTTAGGCATCCTGAACAAGGACGAAACGATAGATACCGAACGCACTTCGTTCCTTGTCAAACTGGCCCACCCAATGCAGGTCACGTTTATCAGGGCCTTCGATCTGGTACCCGATCCCATGGCCGCACTCAGGGACCTGATAGAGATTGGCTGCAAAAGGGTGTTGACGTCGGGACAGGCGTTGAAAGCCGAAAACGCCGTTGCGCTGTTAAAAGAATTGACATTGGCCGCCAGGCACCGAATTATCGTGATGCCCGGCTCGGGCATTACCCCCGACAATCTGGAAACCCTCATCAAAGAAACAGGTGCTCCCGAATACCATTCATCGGCCCGTACCGTATTGCGCGACGCCACCGCCGAAAAATTCGGATTCGGCAATATATATTCATGCAACACGCACCACATTGAGCAAATGCGTGCCATTGCCAACCGCTATGCCACCGTGGCGATTACCTGACAATTGACTAACTTTCAGTAAAAAACAGATGAGATATATTTCCACAGCCCTTGCCATCCTGATATTTGCCGCATGCGGGGAAGCCATTGCGCAACAACGCACGGAACTCAACACTGGTTGGGTTTGTAAGCAGATCGATGAAGTTTCGTTAAACGGCCGGCAGTTGTCAAAACCCGACTCTTCCCTCGACGGATGGTTGAAGGCCACGGTACCGGGAACGGTGCTCACCACCCTCATCGATAACCACCTGGTGCCCGATCCGTTTTGGGGCATGAACAACGAGAAGATCGCCGACATTTACCACACCGGCCCCGCACATTACACCTACTGGTTTGTCAATACTTTCGACGCACCGGCCGTTTCCAAAGACGGACAGATATGGCTGATCATGAGGGGCGTCAACTATAGCTGCGACCTGTTTCTGAACGGGCACCAACTCAACGGCCAACGCCACCATGGCATGTTCCTGAGACAAACGTACCGTATTACCCCATATATAAACCCCAATGGCAAAAACAGGCTGGCCGTGGTGGTGTACCCGCCCGACCCGGTGGGCGAACCCAACGGCGGGCAAGGCGGAGACGGGGAAATAGCCAGAAACGTGGCACACCAATACGTGGCCGGATGGGATTGGATACAACCTATCCGGGATCGCAATACCGGCATCTGGGACAAAGTGTTCATTGAAACCACCGGTTCCGTAAACATTGCCAATCCCCACGTGGTGACCGTGGTCGACGGTGTGCGCAAGCCTTACGGCAGACAGCAGCCCGCAACCCTCAAAACGAGCATCGAAATACAAAACCCGACCGGCAAACCGATTACGGGGTTTGCCGTATTTGAGACCAACGGACAAAAGACATCCATCAAAACCACCCTTGCGGCCAATTCAGATACGGAAATCGCATTGCCCGATTTAACCATTGCCAACCCGCAGCTATGGTGGCCCAACGGCTATGGTGAACCACGCCTGTATGACGGGAAGTTCAGCTTTGTAACCGCGAGGAACGACACACTCGACCACGAACGCTTCTGTTTCGGCATCAGGGATGTTTCGACAGTGTGGAACAGCCACACCCAAAGCTCACAAGTAATGGTGAACGGGCAAAAGATATTCATCAAAGGGGGAAACTGGATCGTGTCCGATGCACTGCTAAGGCTCTCGGATCTTCGCTACGACGGCGAGGTCCGTTTCCACCGGGACATGAACCTGAACCTGATACGCGTGTGGGGCGGCGCATTGCTCGAAAGGCCCGAATTTTATGATGCATGCGACCGATATGGCCTGTTGGTGATGCAGGATTTCTGGATTTCGGCCGACTGCAACGGCAAATGGACCGACAAACTGAAAAAGGAGGATCAATGGACGCGGCGCCAATACCCCAACGACCATGCATTGTTCATCCGATCGGCCGCCGATCAGGTAAAGATGGTACGCAACCATCCGTCACTGGCTTTTTGGTGCGGCGGCAACGAAATTGCCCCTCCGCAGGGCATCCTCCGTGCATTGGAAGATTCCATCCTGCCCATTCTTGATGGCACACGCACGTTCTATCCCTATTCCAATTCGGACCAAATGTCTTTCAACCATTTAGGCGGCAACGGGGATGGCCCGTACACCATTCAGGATTTTCGCACGTTTTGGACAGAACGCACCTTTCCGTTCAATTCCGAAGTTGGGTCGGTAGGTACCGGCGACGACGAATCGCTGAAACGTTTCATCCCCGAGGGGAACCTTACGATACCCGATTACCAGTCCAACCAAATAGACAGCGTGTGGCAATACCATAAGGACATCGGCTACGACAAATACATCGACCAATACGGGAAGGCCGCCAGCATCCGTGACTTTGGCATGAAAGCCCAGCTGGTCAATTACAACCAGTACCGTGCGCTGGCCGAAGGGTTCAGCAACTACGTATGGGACTGGTACACTGGTTTTATGATCTGGAAAACACAGAACCCATGGACCTGTCTGCGTGGTCAGATGTACGATTATTACCTGGACCCGAACGCCTGTCTGTACGGATTGAGGTCTGGCGCCGAACCCATCCACGTCATGTTAAACCCCTCAACGTGGATGATATCGGTAATGAACAACACGTTCGACACTCACCGCGACCTGATGCTGGAGATGCGTTGCTTTGACATGGAAGGCAAACGCGTCGCTAAATCAGATCTGCTGATCGAAGTGGGAGCATCGCTCAACCAGAAATATTACGCCATCGACCAATTGGTCTCGAAGCTGGCGGCCCGCAACGGGTTGTTCGTATCGCTCAGGCTGGTGAGCCTTGACGGGCAAACCGTAAGCAGCAACTTTTACTGGCTGCCCGATGCACAAGGGCTATACTCGGGGTTGGAACGAATGCCACGGTCGAATGCCGTAGCCACGGCCGTCAGCAAAGGGAACGGCACCATCGAAGTCACCGTACAGAACCCAGAAAACGCACCTGTGGCGTTTTTCAACAGGTTGTCGTTGGTCGATGGAAGGACAAACCTGCGCATACTTCCGGTGTTTTACAGCGACAACTATTTCTCGGTACTTCCCGGGGAAACCCGGCACGTCACATTGGAATACCCGAAAGGAACCGATCTGGCAGGACACCACGTGACCATCGATGCGTGGAACATGCCCCTGACAAAAACCGATATCCGTTAACCCCGATAAATCATTATTCCATGCAAAAGGCTTTTTTTAACCAATCTTTTCTAATATCTGTGACCATGGGGCTGGCCTTTGGTTTCACGGCCAAAGGCCAAACCCCAATTTTCAGGGACACTTCGCTTCCCATCGAGGAGCGTGCACAGGATTTATTGAAATCGCTCACGACCGGGGAGAAAATATCGCTGCTCGGTTATAACTCGCCTGCCGTAGAGCGGCTGCAAATACCCGCCTACAACTGGTGGAACGAAGGACTGCACGGTGTGGCCCGTGCCGGCCAGGCCACCGTGTTTCCACAAGCCATTGGGCTGGCGGCCACATTTGACAAAGAACTGGCCAAAACAGTGGCCGATGCCATATCGACCGAAGCAAGGGCCAAACATAATTTAGCGATAGGGAAGAACCGCAGACTGCAATACCTCGGCATTAATTTCTGGACACCCAATATCAACATATTCAGGGATCCCCGCTGGGGACGCGGACAGGAAACATACGGCGAGGATCCATACCTGACCGCCACCATGGGTGCCGCATTCGTCAAAGGGCTGCAAGGTTCCGATCCCGTACGCTACAAAATAGCGGCCTGCGCCAAACATTTTGCCGTGCACAGCGGCCCTGAGGCCGTGCGCCACAGCTTCAACGCCAAAGTCGACGAGAAGGATTTGCGCGAAACATATCTTCCCGCCTTCAAAGCACTGGTCGACAACGGAGTGTCGGCCGTTATGTGCGGTTACAACCGGTTAAACGACGAACCCTGCTGCACCAGCGAGACGTTGTTACGCCGTATCCTCACCAACGAATGGGGATTCAGGGGCCAGATCACGACCGATTGCTGGGCACTGGACGACATCTGGCTGCGCCATAAATCGATCCCCACACGGGTAGAAGTGGCTGCCGCAGCCATAAAAGCAGGCGTGAATATGGATTGTTCGCCCATCATCCAGCAAGATGCGATGAAAGCCATCGAAGACCAACTGATTACGCCGAGCGACATCGACAAAGCTATTTTACCCACATTACGGACACAATTGAGGCTCGGTTTCTACGACGATCCTTGCGAATCGCCGTATGCCACTTTCGGTCCCGACAGCATCCACAACACCTACCACGTGCAACTGGCATTGCGTGCGGCCGAACAAAGCATGGTCCTTCTGAAAAACGAGGGCGTGCTCCCGTTCGACAGAGCCAAAACAGGTTCATTGATGGTGGCAGGTGAGAATGCCGCCTCCATCAGTGCGTTGGTGGGCAATTACCACGGACTGTCGGGCAACATGGTAACGTTTGCCGAAGGTATCGTCCACGAAGCAGGACCGGGCGTAGCGGTGCAATACGATCTGGGTTGCAGCCTGACCGACACGGTACACTTCGGGGGAATCTGGGCCGCCGAATCGGCCGATGCCACCATCCTTGTATTGGGACTGACCCCGTTGCTCGAAGGCGAAGAAGGCGATGCTTTCCTTTCGCCGTGGAACGGTGATAAACCGGATTTGAGCATTCCGTATTCACATCTGGCGTATCTGAAAAAAATGCGCCGTGCACACAAAAAACCGATCATTGTGGTCCTCACCAGCGGCAGCGCCATCGATGTGGCCGCAGTGGAACCTTACGCCGATGCCGTAATCCTGGCCTGGTACCCGGGAGAACAAGGCGGTACCGCTTTGGCCAACATTTTATTTGGCAGCGTATCGCCGTCGGGACGTTTGCCCGTTACCTTTTACCAATCGGCCAACGACCTCCCCGACTATGAAGATTATCGCATGCAAAACCGCACCTACCGCTATTTCCATGGCAAAGTGTCCTATCCGTTCGGCTACGGGCTGGGCTACGCCACGTTCGACTACCAATGGGCCAAACGTCCCGCAGCCAAATGCAAGGCGGGACAAGCCATCGAGTTTGAGGTAACGGTGACCAATAACGGGCCAATGGAGGCCGACGAAGTGGTGCAGGCCTACATCAGATATCCGGCGCTGGAACGTATGCCCATCCAGGAATTAAAAGCGTTCGAGAGGGTTCGTATCAAAGCAGGCGAAACAAAGACCGTAAAGTTTCGCATTGCCGCCAACGATCTGCAAAAATGGGATTTGTCCGCCCATCAGTGGAAATTGTACAAGGGCACCTATACCCTGCAAGTCTCAAAAAACTCGCAGGAGCCGCTGCTCGAGCAGAAGCTTACCATCCAGTGATATCCTGTCACCACATGGACCATGCCGCCAGCTTTCGGAACCCGGAATACACGCAACGTGGCGGAATGGAAACTCCGTCCCGTCGAGATCAAAACGTCGACCCGTCGGATCAAAAACTTCGACGGGTCGAAGATAAACCCCCAACGGGTCGGAGTAAAAAGCCCGACGGGTTGAAGCAAAGAAGCCGACCCGGCAAAGAGTGAACCATCCGCAAATTACACGAACACCTTTTTTTGAATTTGTGTAATGCGTGGATAAAAACGTAACCACATGAAACAGTTACCCGTCATCGGGGCAATCGTGCTTTTTGCCATTGGCTGTGCACCGGCACAAAAACAGATCACGGACATGTCCCCCACGCACTGGGCCAACACGTTGATGGGCACCCAATCGACCTACGAACTGTCCCACGGCAACACCTACCCGGCCGTATCGTACCCTTGGGGCATGAACAGCTGGACGCCCCAAACGGGCAAGATGGGCGACGGCTGGGTGTACACCTATACGGCCAACAAAATAAGGGGCTTCAAACAAACCCACCAGCCCAGCCCGTGGATAAACGACTACGGGCAGTTTTCCATTTTCCCGCTTACCGGAAAGCCCACAGTAGACGAAACGGCACGTGCCAGCTGGTTCTCGCACAAAACAGAAACGGCCAAACCGTACCTTTACAGCGTCTATCTGGCCGATTACCATACCACCGTCGAGATGGCACCGTCGGAAAGGTGCGCATCGTTCCTGATCCATTATCCCGACACAGACAGTGCCTACCTGGTGGTGGACGGCTTCGACGGCGGCTCGTCCATTGAATTGCTTCCCGACCGGCAAACCCTTGTCGGTTATTCGACGAAAAACAGCGGCGGCGTACCCGCCAATTTTAAAAACCATTTTACCATCAAACTCAGCGATTCCGCCACCGACATCCGATTGTACATTGACGGCAAACCGGCCGACGGCCACGGAGGCACGGGCAACCACGTCCAGGCCTTGCTCCGGTTCAGGGGACAAAAGGACAGGCCGCTGCAACTTTGGGTGGCCTCGTCGTTCATCGACCAGGCACAGGCACAGCGCAACCTTTTGGAGGTAGACAAAAAACCGTTTTCGCAGGTGTTGCGGGATGCCCAGCACGAATGGGACAAATGGCTGGGACGAATCCAGATAGAAGGCGGCACCGATGCACAAAAGGCCACGTTCTACTCCTGCCTTTACCGCACGATGCTCTTCCCCCGCAAGTTTTACGAAATAGGCGCCGACGGGCAGAAATACCATTACAGTCCTTACAACGGACGTGTCGAGCAGGGCGTCCTTTACACCGACAACGGCTTCTGGGACACTTTCAGGGCCCAGTTCCCGCTTATCAACCTGATTGCCCCCTCGCTCAACCAAGAGATACAGGAAGGGCTGGCCAACACTTACAAAGAGAGCGGATGGTTGCCCGAATGGGCCAGTCCCGGGCACCGTGACTGCATGATCGGTTCCAATTCGGCCTCCATCGTGGCCGAAGCCTGGTTAAAAGGTTGCAGGGGCTACGACATCGACGCACTTTACCAGGCCATGCTCAAAAACACGCGCAGCGTGGGCCCGCTCAACTCGGTGGGCAGATTGGGAGCCGAATGGTACAACCGGTTGGGCTATGTGCCATACGACGTGGGCATACGTGAAAATGCCGCCCGCACGTTGGAATACGCCTATGCCGATTTTGCCATTATGCAACTGGCAAAGGCACTGGGCCGTCCGCAAGCAGAAATAGACACCTTTGCCCGGCGCTGCCTGAATTACAAAAACCTGTTCGACCCCACGCATAACCTCATGCGCGGAAAAAACGCGGATGGTTCTTTCCAGGCACCTTTCAATCCGTTCAAATGGGGCGACGCGTTTACCGAAGGCAACAGCCTGCACTACTCGTGGTCGGTGTTCCATGACATCGAGGGACTAATCGGGCTGATGGGCGGCCGCCGCCAATTTACGGCCATGCTCGACACAGTGTTCGCCCTTCCTCCCGTTTTCGACGACAGCTATTACGGCTTCACCATCCATGAGATTAGGGAAATGCAGATCATGGGCATGGGAAACTACGCCCACGGCAACCAACCGATCCAGCACATGCCCTATCTGTACAACTATGCGGGGCAGCCCTGGAAAAGCCAGTTCCACGTCAGGCAAATCATGGACAGACTCTATTCACCCGGGCCCGACGGGTACTGCGGCGACGAAGACAATGGGCAAACCTCGGCATGGTACGTGTTCTCTGCACTGGGCTTTTACCCGGTGACGCCCGTCTCCGACCAGTTTGTATTGGGCTCGCCGTTGTTTAAAAAAGCAACCATTTATATGGAAAACGGGAAAACGATAGAAGTCAATGCCCCGGCCAATTCGCCCGAAAACGTGTACATCCAAAAACTTACGCAGAACGGAAAGAACTGGCCGCACAACTACCTCGACATCCCGGTCCTGAACAAAGGGGCGCGTTTGGATTTTGAGTTGTCGCCCCAACCAAACGACCAACGGGGAACCTCGTTGAACGATGCGCCTTATTCGTTTTCGAAGGAGAAGTGAAAAGAAGTGCAAAAGGGCAAGAGTGCAAAAGAGCATGAGTTCCGGAATCCCGGCAATCGATAGTGCTTTGGGCAGACCACACACTGGCTCCCTGTGTTTTTTGTCTTTGCGTGGATAATTTCTCGCAGAGAGCGCAAAGGGACGAAACGCAAAGGCCGCAAAGAGGCTTTCCTCGCGTGCCCTGCGTGGGATTTTCTCAGCGTCTTGGCGTGAAATGTTTCTCGCAGAGAGCGCAAAGGGAGGAAGCGCAAAGGCCGCAAAGAGATTTTTCTCAGCGTGCCCTGCGTGGTTTTCTCCGCGTCTTTGCGTGAAATAGTTCTCGCAGGGGCGCAAAGAGAGGAAACGCAAAGACCGTAAAGGGTTTTTTTCGGCATGAAACACCCGAAATGGGAAAAGTCATAATTTAATGCCAAATAGCTTCTAAAAAACACAACCATATGAAACGACGCGAATTCATTACCAAAACAGGACTGGCCACGGCTACTCTCATGGCGTCGCCTTTGTTGCTAAAGGGGCAGCGTCCTGCTAAGTTCTTATCGAAACGGCCTCCCCTTTCGGCCCGAAAGTTTACCAGTAAAGCTGTAGAGGCCGAAATAGCCCGTGTCAAATCGCTTATTGCCGATCCCGAGCTGGCCTGGATGTTCGAGAATTGTTATCCCAACACACTCGATACCACCGTGGAGTTCGACATGCGCAACGGCATGCCCGATACCTTCGTGATTACCGGCGATATCCACGCCATGTGGCTGCGCGACTCTACCGCCCAGGTATGGCCCTATCTGCCGCTGACGGCCAACGATAACGACCTTCGGTTGCTGATACTGGGCGTCATCAACCGCCAGACGTGGTGCATCCACATCGATCCCTACGCCAACGCGTTCAACAAGGAAGGCACGGGCAGCGAATGGGAAAACGACCTGACCGCCATGAACCCCTACCTGCACGAACGGAAATGGGAAATCGATTCGTTGTGCTACCCTGTGCGATTGGCCCATGGGTATTGGAAAACCACCGGCGACACGTCGTTCTTCACCCCAAAGTTTAAGCAGGCACTGGACCTTATCTACCAAACGTTTACAGAGCAACAGCGCAAAAACGGGAAAGGCCCCTATTCGTTCATGCGCGTGACCGAAAAAGCCACCGACACGGTGCCCATGAAAGGGTACGGCTATCCGGTAAGGCCTAATGGCTTGATTTGTTCCAGTTTCCGCCCGTCGGACGATGCCACGGTCTATTCATTTCTCATCCCGTCGAATTTTTTCGCGGTAGAAACACTTAACCAAATGGCCGAAATGCACATGAAACTGGGCAACGACCGTGCGTCGGCCCAACGATGTGAGTCACTGGCCAAAGAAGTGGGCGACGCGTTGGCCGAACATGCCACGTTCAACCATCCTAAATTCGGCAAGATCTATGCCTTTGAAACCGACGGCATCAGCAACCATCTGCTCATGGACGATGCCAACGTGCCAAGCCTTCTGGCAATGCCTTATCTGGGCAGCCTACCGGCATCGGACAAAACGTACCAGAATACGCGCCGTTTTGCCCTTTCGGACGCCAACCCGTGGTATTTCGAAGGCAAAGCGGGCAAAGGCATTGGCGGGCCCCATGTGGGCGAAGACATGGTGTGGCCGTTGAGTATTATTGTGCAGGCGCTGACTTCGTCGTCGAAAACCGAAATCGCGCAATGTCTTTCCATATTGAAGAAAACGCATGCGGGCACCGGCTTCATGCACGAAACGTTCCACAAGGACGATGCAACGGTATTCACCCGCGAATGGTTCGCCTGGGCCAACACGCTGTTCGGCGAACTCATTATCCACGTCAGCCACCGTTATCCCGATCTTTTAAAGCAAACCTTTTAGTCTCCCGACAATGAACCTGAACCATTCAAAAACACATTCCGCCTGGGCGCTGGCCCTCGCATTGGCAGCCTGCTCGTCGCCACAAGCGCCACGCATCGATTATACCAAATTCGTCGACCCGTACATCGGGACCGACGGCCATGGCCACGTATTCATCGGCGCACACGTGCCGTTCGGTGCGGTACAGGTGGGCCCGACCAATTACATCAGGGGATGGGACTGGTGTTCGGGCTACCACTATTCCGACTCGGTGATGACGGGCTTTTCGCAAACCCATTTGAGCGGTACCGGCATCGGCGACTTGGGCGATATCCTGGTGACCCCTTACACCGGCAACCTCAAATTGTCGCCGGGCACCATCAACGCACCTATGTCGGGCTATGCATCGCGTTACAGCCATGCACATGAAACGGCCGAAGCAGGGTACTACGCCGTCGATCTGCTTGACTACGGCATCAAGGCCGAACTGACCGCCACCGAACGCACCGCATTGCACAAATACACTTTCCCCGCGCATGACCAGTCGCGCATTGCCGTAAACCTCGATCTTGGTATCGGGTGGGACCAGCCGTCGAAACTGAAACTGGCAGTGGCCAACGACACCACACTGACGGGCTTTCGCTTCTCGACGGGATGGGCCAAAGACCAACGTCTGTTTTTCGCCATCAGGCTGTCAAAACCGGTTAAGGACGTGGTGCTTTACAGGTATGACAAGCCTCTCGCGGGTAACAGTGCCGAATCGGATAGCCTGACGGGCATATTGACCTTCCCGACCCAAGCGGACGAAACAGTGATGCTGAAAATAGGGGTCTCGCCCGTAAGCAGCGAGAATGCACTCGCCAACATCGACAAGGAACTTCCACACTGGGACTTTGACGGCACAGTAGCGCAGGCCAAACAAAAATGGAACAGGGAATTGTCGAAGATCGATGTGTCGACCGGCGACCTGGCGACGACAAAGACATTCTATACCGCCCTTTACCATGCTTTCACGGCGCCCGTGATTTTCAACGACCATAACGGCGACTACCGGGGGACCGACAAACAGGTGTACCCCAAAGCTCCGTTCACCAATTACTCGGTGTTCTCGCTGTGGGACACTTACCGGGCGGCGCACCCGCTGTTCACCATCGTGCAGCCCGAAAGGGTCAGCGACATGGTCAATTCGATGCTGGCCATTTACCGGCAACAGGGTAAACTCCCCATTTGGGCGTTGCATGGCAACGAAACCGATTGTATGGTCGGCTACAGCGCCGTGCCCGTGGTGGCCGACGCTTATTTCAAGGGTTTTTCGGGCTTTGACAAACAATTGGCCTTCGACGCGATGAAAGCCTCATCGACGCGCGACGATTACGGCATGAATTATCTGAAAGAGCTGGGTTACATCCCGTGCGACAAGGAAAAAGAATCGGTGTCGAAGGCAATGGAATATGCATTGTCGGATTGGTGCATTGCCCAAATGGCCCACGACCTAGGACAGGCCGGCGATGCCGTGTATTACGGCCAACGTGCCAAAGCCTATACCAATTATTTCGACAAGGAAACTTTGTTTATGAGGGCCAAACTGTCAACCGGCAATTTCCGTACGCCCTTCGATCCGTTCCAATCGACGCACGAATGGGGCGATTACACCGAAGGCAATGCCTGGCAATACACATGGCTGGTGCCACATGACGTGGAGGGCCTGGTAGGATTGTTCGGTTCGGAAGAGAGGTTCGCCACAAAGCTCGACAGCTTGTTCGTGGTATCGGGACACATGGGGCACGAGGCATCGCCCGACATCAGCGGGTTGATCGGCATGTACGCCCAGGGCAACGAACCCAGCCATCATGTTCCTTATCTGTACGCCTACATCGGACAACAATGGAAAACGGCCGGACTGGTCCGGCAAATCCTCACCCAGATGTACACCGACAAGCCCGACGGCTTGTGCGGCAACGAAGACTGCGGGCAGATGTCGGCGTGGTATGTGATGTCGGCGTTGGGATTTTACCAGGTCAACCCCGCAAACGGGGTACTGATACTGGGGTCGCCGTTGTTCGACAAAGCCACCGTCAAGCTGCCGGGGCAAAAGAGCTTCTCGATCACAGCATTGCAAAACAAACCCGGAAACAAGTACATCCAACGGGCCACGCTGAACGGTACGCCCATTACCCGTTCGTACATTACGTACGATGAGCTGATGGCGGGCGGCACGCTGGAACTGGAAATGGGGCCGGCGCCCAACACCACTTTCGGCAGTGGGAAGAACGACCGTCCATCGTCATCGATGCATGTGAAATGAAGAGAGTGACTGGAAAGAGTGCCAGAGTGCAAAAGGAGGAGAGCAGGAAAGCAGACCTTCCCCGGCCCCTCCGAAGGAGGGGTGCCGTTGTGTGCAGTGCGATCTCCGGTTCCCCTCCTTCGGAGGGGTTAGGGGAGGTCATATCCAGGAAAGTGCCTGAGTGCCTGAGAAAAGTGCAAGAGTGCAAGAGTACAAGAATTCCTCCGGAAGCCAGCTTCTTTAAGAGGCTGGTAACTTCCTCCCTAAACAAAAGCAAAATGAAGAAACACCTTTTTCTTACCCTGGCCATTGCGGCCCTGCCAACCGGATTCCGGGCACAAACGCCACACGCAGTAATCGAGGGAAGCGGCTTTGTTTTCGAAGTGAAGTCCACACCTGCCTGCCATGCGGCCACTCTGGCCGAAACAGCGCCCGGCCGCCTGATGGCCGCATGGTTCGGCGGCAGCTACGAAGGGGCAAAAGATGTCGGCATTTATACCGCCGGATTTCGCCACGGCCGTTGGGGAAATCCCGTGCGCACCGTCGAACCAAAAATTTCAGGCAACGACACGTTACCGTGCTGGAACCCTGTGTTGTTTAAAAGCCAACGCGGCACGCTGTATCTTTTTTACAAAACGGGAAAGAACCCGAGGGAATGGACGGGAGCTTACATCTGTTCGCACAACAAAGGGAAAAGCTGGAGCAAGCCCATTGAATTACCCGACGGCATACTAGGCCCGATAAAGAACAAACCCATAGAGGTATGCCGCGGCACCATCCTGTGCCCCTCGAGTACCGAAAGCATAGTAGATGATTTGTGGCGTGCGCATGTTGAAATTTTCGACGAAGCAACAAATACGTGGCATAAAGTCGATGTGGACCATGCTTCGGGTTTTGACGTTATACAACCTACGTTACTGGCCCATTCGGCACAGCGCATCCAAATGCTTTGCCGAAGCCGCCACGACAAGGTCATCGGCGCATGGTCCGACGATGGGGGCCTTACCTGGGGAAAGCTTGATAGCCTGAACGTGCCCAATTCCAATTCGGGCATCGACGGAACGGCCCTGCAAACGGGCGGTTTTTTACTGGTGAACAACCCGTTGCCCAAAGGCCCCGATTGGTTCTACGGCCGCCACGTGCTCGATCTTGAATATTCGCCCGACGGCATTGCATGGCGCAAGCTGCTTGACCTGGAGCACGAAGGGAAAGGCGAATTCAGCTACCCCGCCATCATCCAAACCAAACACGGCAAGGTGCACATTGTGTACACCTATAACCGCGAAAAGATCAAACACGTAACAGTATCGGTGCCTCCATCGCACTAAAGCCGGTCAGTATACCAACGTTTGGATAGCATGGGGAAGGATATTGACCTCGACCTCCGACTGATCCACAATCAATTTGTACTTAATTTGTTTGGAAGTGGGGTTCATCACCACGGTGGCCATCTTCCCGTCGGTGTTCAGGAAACTGGTGGCCATCAGGTTACTATGGCTGGTCGATGCGGATACCCTGACCGCTCCGGGCCTGATGAATTTCGAAAAATGCCCGATGTAATAATAGACCGGCGTAAACACCAACTGCCCCGTTTGGGTATGGCCATGTACGGGGGCGAAACAGTAATTGCCCACGTGGTTGGGGCCGCCATGCTGGTCAAGCAGGATGTTCCAATCGGTCCACCCCACGGTGCCATTGTTAAAGTCGGTAATCATGCTGCGCCCGTACTTTTCGGCATTGGGCCAGTATTGGTACCTTGCGCTGTCAAATTTCTCCACGCACCCTTCGGTGAACAAGATATTCTTATCGGGGAACGACCTTGATACCTCGGCCACGTTGGCCGACATATCGTTCCCTCCGGACCACGTTTCATACCAGTGGTACCCAATGCCCCATGCATATTTCGATGCATCGGGATCGTCAAAGATGACGTGGGCGCGCTGCACCATCAGGTCGCGGTTATGGTCCCACACAATAATCTTCCTATCGCCCAGCCCGGTTTTATGCATGGTAGGGCCAAGGTAATTTTTCAGGAAATCACGCTCATCCTCGGCCGTGAAGATACACGATTCCCAACGCTGCACCGCCATGGGCTCATTCTGGATGGAAATGCCCCACACGGGAATCCCTTCGGCTTCGTACGCCTTGATGAATTTCACGTAATAGTCCGCCCACGTCTGGTTGTATTCGGGCAATAGCTTACCGCCACGAAGCATATGGTTGTTGTCTTTCATAAATGCAGGAGGCGACCAGGGACTTGCATAGAGCACCATCTGGCCCCCTGCCGTTTCAATGGCACGTTTGATCAGGGGAATACGGTATTGCCTGTCATGGCCGATGCTGAACGTTTCCAGCTCGCCGTCATCTTCTTCGACGTAGGTATAACTGCCCGGACTAAAATCGCAACTGTGGATGGTGGTCCGCAACAGCGAATAGCCAATGCCTTTTTGCCCGTCGAAATAAGCCGTCAGGAAAGCCTCCTGGTTCCCGGGCGTTAACTTTGCAAATACCTCGGCCGATGCGTCGGTAACGGCGCCACCAATACCCAGGAACGTTTGGAAACGACGGGCCGGATAGATAAAAACGGAGGTTTCCGTTTCGAGCGGTTGCACCGTCTCCCCGAAACTCTGTTTTTCGGTCAGCGCAAGCCTCAGGTTTGTGCTGTCGGCAGTGGTGTAAACCGATACTATTTTCCCTTGGGCGGAAAACCGATACTCTCCCGCAAATCGGACGGTTTTTGGGCGCAGGATGCCAGGTAAACGGCCAGCCCTATTGTCAAATATCTCATAACCCATCTATTAAAAAGTGCCACGACATTAAAGTATTACCATCAAATCCTATTCCCACACAAACGTGCTGACCGACATGGCAGGTACCTGATAGCCAAATGCCCGGCTACCTTCCTCCATCCAGAATTTTTCGTCATCCGGGGTGTCGTTCAACACCACCAGTACACGACTCCCGTCGGTATTGACAAACGCAACGTTCTGCAACCCTTCGTCCAATTGGGTCGATGACACCCTGAACGCCCCGGGCCTGACAAACTTCGAAAACTGCGCAAATGCGTAATATTCGACATTTCGCGTGACCTGATGGGTCTGGGAATCGATGGTCACGATGCCCCGGCAGGTCATGCAGCCGTAATTCCCCTCGCCTTCCGCACGGGGTTTATTGGTGGTGGGCCCGTTCTGCCCGTCAAGGGCCAGGTTCCACATCAATACGTTGCGCGACCAGTTGTTGAGCGTACCGATCAGCAAATGTCTGGTGTACCACATCAGGTTGTCTCCCCAGTTGGGGGCCCAACTTCCTCCCGAACATTCGGTGAAATACAACGCCTTGTCGGGGTGCGCCCGATGCACTTCGCCCATGGCCGACACATCGCCGCCATAACAATGGAACGCTGACCCGTGCACATATTTCCGGGCTTCGGGATCGTTCAATATTTCGATGGGGTAATCGGGCCTGTCCCAGTTGTGGTCGTACACCACAATTTTGGTTTGAAGCTTGTTCGCTTGGAACAAGGGCCCCAGATGTTTTTTGATAAATTCCGCCTGCGAAGCGGCCGACATACCCATGGACGGGTATTTCGATTCATAGAGAGGTTCGTTCTGAATGGTCACGGCATCCACGGCAAGTCCTTTCTTCTCCATCGCTTTCACGTATTTAACGAAATAGCGGGCATACGCATCGTACGCCGAAGGGTTGAGCTGTCCGCCTTCCAGTTTCCCGGAGTCTTTCATCCACGCCGGCGCACTCCACGGGCTTCCCATAAGCCGGATTTCCGGATTGACCTTTACAGCTTGCCGAAGTACCGGTACGACATCGCGCGCATCGATGCCCAGACCAAACCGTTTCATTCCGGCATCAGTTTCGCCGTGCTTCAGGTCGTTGTAAGTATATGCCTCCAACGAAAAATCCGATGCTCCCATCGACATCCGCAGATAACTTAACCCAATGCCCTTCGACACATCGAAAAGCTCATCCATCAACGCCTGACGGGCTTTGGACGGCAGTCCTTTGATAAGGTATGCCGAAGAACCCGTCATGGACGCACCAAACCCCTCGATCTCCTGAAACCGGACCGACGTGTCCACCCGTATGGTCCGATCGGGAACGGCAGGTTGCTGTTGCCATGCGGGAAACGTTTGTCTTTCCAGCAGCTTCTGCCCGTTTACGGTAGTCTGCCAAACACCGACGGACTGTGCCTGCACCATGGTGCCGAGGGCCAGGCCCCATAGTACCCCTCCGATTTTATATTTAAACGACATCATTTCGGTTCGATTTATTTAAAGTAGAACGATGCCACCGCTTCGGTAGCCATTGAATAGGTAAATTTCCGGGACCCGCAACGCACCGTAAAACGCTGGTTGCTTCCGCTACGGTTCATCACCACGGCCACTTTGGAGCCATCGGCGTTCATGAAGGTGCACACATGGACACCCGACGGCACACTGCCGCTTAACGTGTTGGCGACCCGTTTCGCCCCCAACCTGACCAGTTTGGAGAAATGTCCCAACAGGTAATATTCTTCGTTTACCGAGTAAGAAGATGTGCTCTTAATGGTCACCACCCCCCTGCAATCCTGACATCCCCCGCTGGACGTGGTGACCGGCCCGTTGTTGGCATCCAGCGCCAAATTCCACATCAAAAAGTTCTTCGATCCATAATTGACGGTGGCCATCAGATGGTCACGCATGTAATAAAGCATATTGCCGATGGGATCTTCGGTATTCCATCCGCCTCCCGACAACTCGGTAAAATAGATGTCCTTATCGGGATGTGCGGCCGTAACGTTGGTAATTTGTCCCGCATTGCCGCCATATCCGTGGAATCCCGTCCCGGCCACATAGACGCGTGTTTCCTGGTCGTCCAATATATGTATGGGATAATCATAGCCATCGTAATTGTGGTCCCAGATAATGATCTTGGTAGTGAGGCCTTCGGTCACCATCTTAGGGCCCAGATAGTCACGGATTATCGTGTTCTGCTCATCCCACTCCATGTACATGGTAGGATAACTGCCGATCTGGTGCCTTGGCTCATTTTGCAACGTAACGGCATCAATATGGATACCTTCAGCGGCAAATGCCTTGATGTATTCAATGAAATAGGTGGCAAAATCGTCGTACACGGCACTTCCCGACAAGCTGCCCCCATAAAGGTTTTTGTTTCCCTTCATCCAGGCGGGCGCACTCCATGGGCTTGCCAATAGCTTGATGGAAGGGTTTATTTGTATGATTTGTTTGAGCACCGGCAGCAAATCGCGCTTATCGATGGCGGGAATGGAGAACGTGCTGATGTCGGCTTCGTCGCAATAGGTATAGTTGCCCAGCGAAAAATCGGAACTCCCTATGGTCACACGTAAATAGTTCAGGCCAATGCCCTTATCCGGATCGAACAAATCGTTGAGCAATATGGAACGCGATGCCTCGTCCATGTTTTGTATCAGATAAGCCGATGAGCCTGTCAGCGCCGCCCCAAAACCATCCATCGACTGGTAGGAAACGGTGGTATCGATACGGAGCGTAAAGTCGCCGATATCCGATGAAAAGGCCACCGAGTTTTGCTTTTTAAGGGTATTGAGCCCGTTGCGCGTGGTCAACCAAACCTTTACAGGATTGGTATCGTCGGGCGTAGGATCAACGGGTGTATCCGACCCGCCGTCATCAGAACTGCAAGCCATGGCCGCAACCAACAGTGTGGCCATCGACAAACCTAACAGGGAAAATTTCATAAGAATTGCTTTAGAGAGAAGGATCCTGCCCGTCGCAAAACAAGGCAGGATCCTCAAAAAGAATTGGATTATCTGAGTTTTTCGGCGGTATAGGTCCCGTTGTTTTTATCCAAAGTCAAACGGTACACCCCTTCGGCCAAATCGGTAGATCCGGCCCAATCACCACCGCTTTTGGCCACAAAGCCAGCGGGCATGGTGTAGTTGGTCGACGCCTCTTCATCGCCCCAACTGCGTTGGTGGAAATATTTAAAGCCTACCTCATCGTCCCAGTTCTTGCCTGCCTCGTGCTTGAGGTAAACGGTGGCCTGGAACACGCCGTCGGATATTTTGCGACAGAATACATAATCGACCGGGTAGTTCCAGTTCCAGCTGGTTGTCTTCACATACGGCTCAAACGGACGACCGATGCCAACGCCGCAGATCCACATTGCATTGGGATAAATTGCCGATGGCTGTTCGACGTACATATACGCCGCATCCTTTTTGTATAGCAGTTTGTAGGTGCCGCTTAATCCCAAAAACCTGACAGTGCTTCCGTCCACTTCGAAAAAGTCGGGATTCAACGTCGTTGTCAGATCTTCCAGCCCCGTCACCTCTACGGTTTCCCCCTGCGTGAAGGCCACTTCGGCAGTCAGGTAACCCCCGGCCCCGGCCACCAGCGTGCTGCCTTTGACGGTGATGGGCGTTTCGCGGCTGCCTTCAAGCGACAACGTGAATGTTTTTGCGTTAAAGACAAACTTCTCCAACGATGTCAGGGTCACGTCGCCCACTTCGAAAAAGCCGTCCAGCTCGGTCGCCAACACCAACTCGTTGCCCACGTTGGCCCAAATGAACCCGCTGCCATCAATTTCGCTCCCGTTCATTGTCTGGGCAACTTTTACTTTGAACGAATTGTCGGTGGTCACATAATCGGCTTCAAAAATGTCCTTATCAGCCGTCGTGGGAGCCATTTCCAAAACAGTCCCGTCTTCCATTACCAAGTAAAGCATGGGAAATACAGGGCGCTTCACCACGATGTTGGTAATTTCTTCGGATGCCTCGTACCCATCGACATTAATAAGCGTAAGGCTGCATTCGAGCGGCACGTTGTCTTCGGCATTGGCCGTAAACGGCACATGGAACTTTTTCGACACCTCTACCGCATTGCCTTTGGTACGTATCGACGCTCGTTCCAACAATTCGTCGTTTAATACCAGTTGCACTTCCAACGTCGACAAAGGGGTCACCGCATCGCTCACCGACGCAGAAAGCGTAATGGAGTCGCCATACGTCACCGACAACGGTGTAATGGCCGAACTTATAATTTCGGGAATGGAGCTACGTTCCTTTTCATCGTCGCTGCAGCCGGCGAAAAATGCGGCACAGACCACGAGCCCCAACGCTGTTTTCAATATTGGATTCATAATTTGCTTTTTTGATTAATGGGTTGTTGGATCAATAACCTGAATTTTGGGTCAGCTTCTCGTTCGTGTCACGTTCGCCTTGGGGAATGGGCCACAACAAACGGTACTCGGGAAGCGAATAGGCCGATTGGCCGTCTTTGGCCGCTTTCATCACTTCAATGGCCCTGTCTGTACGTTTCAGGTCCCACCAACGGTACCCCTCGAAACACAATTCCAACCGGCGTTCCTTTTCGATGGCCAAACGCATGGCATCTTTGCCGGCAGCTGGTGTATTGCCCAGGCTCACGCGGTTCCTTACACGATCGACCAACCCGCGGGCCGTTTCAAGGTTGCCAAGCTCATTTTCGGCTTCGGCCAGCAGAAGTATCACTGCCGGCAGGCGCAGCAACACGATGTTGCCCTTTTCTTCCACCCGCATTTTGTAACAGAACGGATAGTTGCTGGCCGACCAGTAAACATCTGTCCATTTGCCGGTCACATCGCTCCAGAAAATCGAGGCATTCATCCTTTCGGTATCCCCTTCGGCCTCAAAAGCTTTAACCAGATCGATACTGGGCGTATTGAATTTCTTCCAATCGGTTCCCATAAACATTTGATAGCCCCAGTTGCCCCCGGTAGACCAGGAGTTAAGATCTATTTCGAAAAGAGATTCTTTGCCGTGCTCGTTTTTAAGTCCGGAACCATCTTCAGCCGCCGCAAAATTGTCGTCAAAGTTGTCATAAAGCCCGTAACGGTTATCATCAACCACAGCTTGGGCATGATCTCTCACTTTTTCCCAGTTTACCGGTTTCAGCGTGGCATACACTTCGGCCAGATAAGCATTTACCACGGCGCCCGACACCATGAATTTGTTGCTTGAATATTCCCTGACCATGGCGAGTGCTTTTGTCAGATCCGACACAACCGTGTCCATCACTTCTTCCTGAGATCTCCTTTCCGGATAAAGCAATGGATAAACCTCTTCGATGTTTTCACGTGTGATGGACGGAACTTCTTCCAACACCAAAGGAACGTCACCGTATATACGAACCAAATCGAAATAACATTTGGCCCGGATGGTCAACGCCTCTCCCACTATCTCGTTTTTACGCTGGCTTGTCAACGCCACATCGGTGATCATAGGCACCCATTGGATGACCGAGTTGCATTTGGCAATCTGGTTGTAAAGATATCGCCAGTCGCGGCTTACATTGCCGTTGCTTGCATCGAGCGTGTAATTATCAATGCTGGTCGACTGGGCTTTTGATTCCCCGGCATATGAATTGTCCGATTGGTTCTCGTTGTATATATAAATATCAAGCTGGTAATACTCGCCGGTATAATCCTGATAAGCAGCCTTTAGCAGTGCTTCCGCCTGATCGGCGGTCGTATATTTGACCGAATCGGACGCATTGGGATCAATGCCCAACATCTCTTCGGTAATCTCAGAAAGCGGTTCCCGATCCAAAAATCCCTCGCAGGCCGTATTCACGCATAATGTGCCGGCCAGCAATCCCATTGATATATATGTCAATTTTTTCATGGCAATTCGTTTAAAAAGTGAGGTTTAATCCAAGGACAACGGATTTGTTTTGCGGATAAGTTCCATAATCGACGCCCAATAGCGTTGAACTGGTACCTCCGGAGTTAACCTCAGGATCATAGCCACTGTAATCGGTGATCGTCAACAAGTTATTGGCCGTAACGTAAACCGACAGGCTCTCGATCCTGGCTTTTTGTAATACGCTTTTAGGGACACGATAAGCTATCGTAACGTTTTTCAACCGCAGGTATGAACCGTCTTCGACAAACCGCGATGAATTATAGGCGTTAAAGATGCTACCGGAACGTGGCACATCGGTTTCCATACCCGGGCGCTTCCATCGACGCAGCACGTTTGTCGACTGGTTCTTCGCATCAAACATGCCTTCGGTGTCCACACGTGTGGCGTTGAATATATCGTTCCCCTGGCTGCCCTGGAAGAAAAAGCTCAAATCCCAGTTCTTATATGATAGGCGGTTGGTGAAACCATAAATAAAGTCGGGTTGTCCGTTCCCGATTATCGTACGGTCTTCGGGATCGGTATAGCCATTATTGTTCAAGTCGGCATAAATCATGTTGCCTGTTTCAGGATCCACCCCCTGTGATTTATACCCGTAAAAAGAGCCCAGGGCCAGATCTTCACGGACAAGCACAATGTTTTGTCCGTTGCTTTCAATACTACCGTAATAATAATTGCTTGTCAGGCCCAGTCTTGTCACTTCATTTTTGTTGTGCGACACATTCAGATCCATGTCCCAAGTAAAATCACCGCCTCTGATAATGCGTCCCGTCAACTCCAGCTCAATGCCTTTGTTCTCCATTTCGCCGTTGTTGAGCGTAGGGCTTGGCAACCCTGTCGATTCTGGAATTTTAGTTTCCAGCAGCAAATCTTGGGTATGCTTGTAATACACATCCAATGCCGCCGTCAAACGCGAATTATACATACTGACGTCGACACCCAAATTGATTTGTTCCGTTGTTTCCCATGTCAGGTCCCGAATGGCCAGTGCACTTCTGTTCAAAGCAGGACCGTTTCCTGTTGTCTCAACCCTCGACGTGGAATACCTGCCGTAATAGTCGTAATTGCCGATGCCTTCCTGGTTTCCGTTGATACCCCAACCACCACGCAATTTAAGGTCGTTGATAGTGTTCCTTAAACCTTCGAAGAATGGTTCCGATGACATACGCCATCCGGCAGAGACCGATGGGAAATAGCCCCACCTGTAATCGGGTGCAAATTTGGAAGAGCCATCGGCTCTGAAATTGAATGTCAGCAAGTACTTGCTTTCAAAATTATAGGCTGCACGCCCCACATAAGATACCAATGCCCTTTCGGCCGCAGAAGTGGATGCATTCCCTATGTTGTTCGCAAAATTCAGAGTTTTTAATGTCACACCTTTAGGAAAGTCTGTTCCGTAAATGTAAGAGTTGTCGTATCTGTATTCTTCCATGGTAAAACCGCCCAGCAACGACAAATTATGGCCCCCGAAACTCTTGTCGAATGTCAGTATGTTTTCATTGAGCCACGTGAAATGGGAACTCCGGTCCGCCTCTGCAATCCCGTTGTTTACACGTCCGTAATTCGTTTTAACGGGATCAACAAATCTGTCCCACTGATGGCCGGTATAATCAACGCCCAAACTGGATTTAAACTTCAACTCTCTGGTTAGTTGCGCTTCAAGCGCAACATTCCCCATAATGCGGTTGTCGTGGTTCATGTCATAAGTCGAAGCCTGTGCCAGCGGGTTTTCCCACGATGGGTTATAAGGGTTCGTGGCATATTGGCCCGGATTGTCGGGATCCCATATTTCGAGGAACGGAGGGGTATTCAATACGCTCAATATCACGCCTCCCCGTCCCGATCCCACATTGTCGGCCGCATCACGACGATGGGTATTCGAATAGTTTAGGCTCGTGGTCATTTTCAACCAACTTTTCACTTGGTTGTCCACGTTTACCCGAAACGAATAACGGTCAAACTCTGCCGGCTGGACGATTCCTTTTTCGTTCTGATATCCACCGGAAACGAAATAGTTCACTTTTTCGTTTCCGCCGCTGATGGACAATTGGTAGTTCTGCAATGTTCCGGTCTTGAATACCTCTTTGTTCCAGTCGGTATTGTTGGTAATGTCATCGGGCACAGTGCCCACGCCCAAAACTTCGTCCATCAAATCACGATACTGCGCGGTATTAAGCACATCGATGGTTTTACCGATTTGGGTAATGCCTTGTTGCATCTCGAAGGTCACTTTGGCTTCGCCCGTCTTGCCCCGCTTTGTGGTAATGAGCACCACCCCGTTGGAAGCCCTGGCCCCATATATGGCAGAAGAAGAAGCGTCTTTAAGAATCTGCATCGATTCGATGTCCGTGGGGTTGATGTTCGAAATATCCGATGTCGGAAACCCATCCACCACGTAAAGGGGCTCGTTGCTGGCATTGATCGATGTTGAACCGCGCACGCGTAACGTCATTCCCACACCGGGCTTACCTGACGGTTGTACCACCATTACCCCGGCCGCTTTGCCCTGAATGGCCTGCGCCGCCGACATGATGGGACGATTTTTGATATCTTCGTCTGAAACAGAAACCACTGCCGTGGTCAAATCTTTTTTCTTAGTAGTCCCGTAGCCAATCACCACGACTGCATCAAGTGCGGTAGTTTCTTCAACCATTGCCACGCTTATCACGCCCGCACCTTCCACGACCCTCTCAACGGTCTGATAACCAATGAACGAAAATATCAGCGTTGCGTTGTCGCTGGTCACTGTCAATTCGTACTTACCATTGATATCGGTTACGGTTCCGTTGGTTGTGCCTTTTTGCAACACACTAACGCCGGGCATACTTTCGCCCGTTTGTGCATCGGTCACCGATCCCTGCACGTTTTTCTGTTGGGCCCATGCACCAACCCACAGCATAGAAAGGCAAAACATCAAGACAAACCTGAGCTTTGCACCTTTTGAATTGCTTTTACGTTTTTCCATAGAGCGACGATTTGATTCGTTTACTTTTATTAACACTTAAAGTCAGAACTGCAACAAAAAATTGCAATTCAAAGGAAAAACCTTCGACAACGTCTTCAAAAGATTTGCTTACATCTTAATTACACCAGAAACACGATCGTCTACTTCATTTATACGCCATTTTAATTCAATAATCTTATAATAAAATAAATACACATAGTTAACTTTAGTAAAAAAATTAAAAAAACAGGATTTCGAAAGCCGTAGAGACCGCCATATATTGTATGTTTGTAACACGTAAAAGCAAAGACCCATATATTAACATTAATTTGCAAATCAATTATGGCTGCCCTCCTTTTTAAAACCGATTTTGGGCATATCATAAAAAATATGGAACCGACGACGGCGTCACTGCACGTGCAACGGTCTCGTACGTCATTGGGCATACTCCTGAAAGTGGCATTCATAACCATGGCCCTATTTAAATCTGCCACAGACGGGCGGTGTAACGGACCTGTCACCGGAACCCCTCCGATTATGCATTACACCCACGCCGATTACAACGGCGATTCGCAGTTTTGGGCCGTTTGTCAGGGTCCTTCGGGCATCATGTATTTTGGCAACAACGATGGTGCACTGGCTTTTGACGGGGAACAATGGAACAAAGTATTTTTACCCAACAACAGTTCGGTGAGAAGCTTGCTGTGCACAGCAACAGGGGAAATATACGCAGGCGGGTTCAACGAATTTGGACGCATTGAGCGCAACGCAGTGGGACAATACCACTATGTGTCGCTGACCCACCTGTTGCGCATCGAAGACCGAAATTTCGAGAATATATGGCAAATACACGACGTAAACGGTACCGTGGTGCTTCGAAGCTTTCACATGCTTATTGCCATACAAAACCAGAAAGCCAGCATCATCAAAACATCATCGTCATTTTTATATAGCGAAGTGCACAATGGGCTGCTTTATTTTCTGGATGCTAACGGAATACAATCGCTAAATGTGGAAGACATGGCGATAACGCCCATGCTGGATAAGTCAACCTATGCCCATGAAGACTTTCTCACACTCATCCCGACCAAAACAAAGCACCTGTACTATCTGCTGACCAAACAAGGCAGTGTGTACCAATGGGAACTGGGCAAAGCCAAAGCCCAATTGCTGCAACGGATACTCCCTACAGGCTCAAGCAACCTTGTTACGTGCGCCATACAGGCATCCAACGGTGAAATATATACGGGCTCGCTCAGTGACAAAATGCGAAAGTGGAACGCCGATGGCCTCAAATGGACATTGGCCGGCACATTTCCCGATTTACAGGACCAAACAGTCCTGAATCTTTTTGAAGGCCGGGAAGGCAACATATGGGTGCTGCTCAATAAAGGACTTGATTGTTTCGACAGTTTCTCGCCCGTCACCACCTTGTTTAAAGATGCTTCGGTATTTGATGTGCTGCCCGTTGGCAATAAATTGTATATAGCCACCAACCAAGGGGTGTTCACTTCTGAAAACACCTCAGGAGACAACCGTTACGCCCAAAACGACTTCGCCAAAATAAACGGGTTGGAGGGGCAAACCTGGTCTTTGCAACAAATCGGCGACGAGATAGTGTGTAGCCACGACAGGGGCTTGTTTATCATCTCAGGGCACGGGCATGAAACCATACACGGAATTACAGGCGTGTGGAAGCTTTACCCGGTAAAAGAAAAAGCAGGGTACTACTTTGCATGCACTTATAACGGCCTGTTTTTACTGGAACACACCAAAGGTTCTGGTTTCAGGTTACGGCACAAGGTAGAGGGTTTTGACGAATCGGGGCGCGACATAATGTCTTCGGGGCAGAAGAACGTCTATTGGGTTTGCCATGGCTACAAAGGGGTATTTCGCATCAAGCTAGACAATGAGTTCTCCCGAGTGGTAAGCCTGGAGCATTTTACCGACCAAAACGGACTTCCTTCGGCATTCAACATCAACGTGCACAATTGGGCAAACCAGCAGGTATTTACGTCCAACCACGGCATTTTCAATTTCGATGAGCGTACGGAAACGTTCATTCCCAACAGTTTCCTGAACCAGTTACTGGGAACGGGGAAGAATGTCCGTAAAATCCTCACCCGAGGACGTACGACCTGGGTTGTGATCGACGACGAAGTTGCGTATTTCCGCAACGACACGCAAAATCCGGTATTGGTCCACGCCCCCTTCCTGGGCATCAAAAGCACCCTGAACCGGGGTATGGAATGCATTGTGCCCGTTAACGACAGCAATGCGCTCATCGGCACCACTTCCGCGTTATTTGCCTATCAGTTACAGCCACAAAACCAAAAACAATTGCCCCAGCTCCTTTTTTCGTCGGTTACATATACTTACAAGAGCCTGGTTGTTGCCCTTCCCGTCGACCAGTCCGGGCACACGGCCGAAATCCCACACAATACATACAATATAAAGTTAAACTTTTCGGCACCTACATTCCGCGACAAGGCTAACGTGCAGTACAGTTATCTGTTGGATGGCGACGGCAACCAATGGAGCGATTGGCAGACCGATGCCTACAAAAGCTTTACCCATCTGCAAAGCGGAAAGTACACCATCCGGGTGAAAGCCCGAAGCCTATCCGGCGAGCAAGCCACTGAAGCCATGTACAAATTCGAGGTGCAGCCGGTTTGGTATCGTACCACGCTGGCGTTGATTGCATGGCTGGGCATTGCGGTTTTTCTTGTTTGGTGGTTGGTAAGACGGGTCCAAAAAACCATTGCCCACGAAAAAGAAAAAACCCGGCAGGAAGAGAAAAAACTGCAAAAAGTGCTTGAACTTGAACTTGAACAGCTCAGACTTGAACGCGAAAAACAGTTGATACTGCAAGACAAGGACAAATTGGAAGAAGACGTCATACACAAAAGCAAAGAACTGGTTAACTATACCATGCTCCTGGCAAAAAAAAGGGAACTGTTGATCGAAATGCAGGACGAACTGGCCGAACTGAAACTTAAAGCACGCAACGACGTGGTCCGCTCGCGCCTGCAAAGCTTATCGCGGCGCATTGAGGTAAACCTTAACGACGAACAATATCTGCAATTGTTCGAGACCAATTTTGAACGGGTACACCAACACTTCTTCAACGAATTGAAGAACAGGTTCCCGCAAATCTCCCAAAAGGAACTTCAGTTATGTGCTTTCATAAAAATGGAATTAACGAACAAGGAAATTGCCAGCATATTAAACATATCGGTACGCGGGGTCGAAACAGCCAGGTACAGACTAAAGAAAAGTTTGGGGATGGAAGGTGACGAACACATTGCAGCCTTGTTAGAAAAGATAGGGCAATCGGGCAAGTAAGTTATCGGACACTAAACAGATCCATTTAAAAGTCCATCACTCTCCCGCTACGCGTCCCCAAAGCCCCACAAACCCGGCTTTTACCTCACATACCAAAATAACCACGAAACATAAGCGATTCACTTAAACGGCGAATCCGGCTCTTTGGCCATATGGTTATATGCCATCCTTTCAAGCAGTGAAGGGAATAATTTTTTCAAAAAAACCGTCAATTTGCCTTCCACAAACGTCAACACCAATGTCCGTTTTCGCTTCGCAATGGCTTTGTACAGATGTAAGGCCACTTCTTCCGCCGTCATCATCTTACTCTCCTTCCGGGGAGTCTCACCCTGCTGCGATCCGTCGGCAGTGAGAGCCGTTTTACGGATATTTGATGCCGTAAAACCGGGTGCGGCGATCAATACATGGAGTCCGGTCTTCAGATTTTCGCAACGCAACGTCTCCAAAAAGCCGTGCATGGCAAATTTAGAAGCCGAATAACCAGTTCTGCCGGGCAGTCCCACAAATCCGGCAATTGATGAAATGCCCACTACCGACCCCCTGGATACAAGCAGGTAAGGCAATGCATACTTGGTACAATAAACCGTGCCCCAGAAATTAATATCCATCACCTGCTTCATCACCTTCAGATCCAAATCCTTGAACAAAGCACGCATCGAAATTCCCGCATTGTTCACCAATATATCAATCCGTCCAAATTCTTGTACACAACCCGCCACCAAATTCTTGCAATCGAGCTCTTCGCTTACGTCGGTTTTTACAACCAGCACCCTGGAGCCCTTCGCTTCCAGCTCCTCTTTTATTTCCTCCAGCTTATCGATACTACGTGCCGCAAGGCACAAACAGGCACCACGGCCGGCAAATTCGCGGGCACACGCCAAACCGATCCCCGATGAGGCTCCCGTAATGACAACAACTTTATTCTTCATCACAATAAATTAAAACCAAATGACGTATCCATTACAATGCCGGACACAACTTCCGATCGCCACAATTAAAGATTGGCGATGGGAATTGGGCCATTTCAATGGACGACGGCGAATGTAACGATTTTTTGAGCACATTATTACAGAATATATCGCCCTTTTATTTAGGATAAATTTGTCTTTTTTTAACGGCGCTCCTTTTTGTAAATTGGGGAATAATCGTTTATTTTGCATCCAAATATGTAGTTGTCTTCATGCGATGCCTACACTTATCGCCATACAAACAACAACTGCTTTATTTCTAAACGGAAACGATAAACTTTTTTGATATGAAAATTGACAGAAATTCGTACGTAACACTCATTTACCAATTGAGGTACGACAATCAAAACGGCGAGTTGATCGAAGAAACCGGCAACGATACCCCACTTGAATTTGTGTATGGCGCAGGCAAGATGCTCGAAATGTTCGAGCACCACCTTGAAGGCCTGCAGGCAGGCGACTCGTTTGCTTTTGGCTTAGAGCCCGAACAAGCCTATGGAGAAATGAATCCAAACGCCATAGTCGAAATCCCCAAACACATATTTCAGGTCAACGGTAAAATCGATGAGAATCTGCTGGTTGAAGGAAACTCGGTACCGATGCAGGACTCACACGGCCACCGCTTGAACGGCGTGGTCCTTGAAGTGAACGAAGAAATTGTGAAAATGGACTTCAACCATCCTTTGGCCGGCGAATCACTTTATTTTAACGGAAAAGTGGTTGCCGTCCGTGAAGCGACCGACGAAGAGTTGGCTGATTGCTGCGGCGATTCGTGCGGGTCCGGCGGCTGCGGAAGTGGCGGTTGTGGCTGCGGGCACTGATTCGCCCCGCATTTTATATGACATTACAAAGGACGGTCGGGTTTCACCCCGCTGTCCTTTTTTTGTTAATTTTGGACAAACAAAATCGCCATGCCCCAACGCATTTCCATCGATATTTTTAAAGATAGGATTGCCGTTAGCAATTCCATCGTCATTGTCCCCCACCACAATCCCGACGGAGATGCCATCGGTTCGTCACTGGGGCTGTGGCACATACTTACCCGAATGGGGAAACAGGTCGATGTGGCGGTGCCAAACGAATTCCCTTCATTTTTGGCATGGATGCCCGGTTCCGATGCCGTGACCGACTTCGGCAAAGATCCGGTAAAGGTGAAAATGCTTTTTGATCGTTGCGATTTAATGATCATCGTCGATTTCAATGCCAATAAACGCGTACGCGACATGGAACCTATCCTGTCCGGTTGCAACGCATTTAAAGTGATGATCGACCACCATCCATACCCCGAGCCCGATACTGCCCAACTGATGATATCCGACACGTCTGTATCCTCAACCTGCGAACTGGCATTCAACGTGATCGCCCAAAGCGGGTTATTACCATATACCGACATAAACGCGGCAACGTGTTTTTATACAGGAATTATAACCGACACCGGCGTATTGAGCCATAATTCATCGCGTCCCGAGACTTACCAAACAGTAGCCGAACTAATGAAATATGGTATCAACAAAGATCTGGTCCACCAATTGTTGTTCCACAGCAATTCGTACGATCGGATGCGTCTACTGGGGTATGTGCTATGCGAAAAAATGAAACTGTTACCCGAATTCCGCGCCGCCTACATAACCCTGAATGCTGCCGAGCTTGTCCGCTTCAATTTTCAACCAGGTGATACGGAAGGCTTTGTCAACTACCCGCTAAGCATTGAAGGCATTGACATTTCCGGTTTCTTTATGGAACGCGACGGCAAAGTAAAAGTGTCGCTCCGGTCGAGGGGCAATTATGCAGTTAACAAACTTTCAGAGATAAATTTCAACGGCGGAGGGCACCTCAATGCCGCAGGTGGCGAATCGGATTTGCCATTGAACGACGCATTGGACAAATTCATTAAAGCATTGCCAATGTTTTTCAATTCATAACCAAACCATATTAATTTTGTGCAATAATTCCCAACATCATCCTCATCATGGCAAACCACATTACTCCCATACATCCCCCATTAAAAAACCATTTAGGCCGCCTGGCATGGACCATATCGCTGCTCTGTCTACCATTAATGGTCGGTTGCCAGCAACCTGAGCAGCCGCGCAGAACAGTAACCCAGGAGGATTTGATCGAAGCGAACCGGAACCTGGTCGGGCGCGATGCCAACGCCATTAAGGCTTATCTGGCGGAGCATAAACTGCGTTATACAGAAACGCAGACCGGATTGTGGTATTCCATCTCCGATCAGGGCGTGGGCAATTATGCAAAGAAAGGACAAGTTATTACGCTTAAATACACCGTTACCTTGCTGGACGGAACACCTTGCTATTCATCAAAAAAAACAGGACCAAAAAAATTCCTGATCGGGCAAGGAGGCGTTGAATCGGGACTTGAAGAAGCTGTCCTCATGCTCCGAAAAAAAGCCAAAGCAAAATTTATTCTTCCCCCCCATCTGGCTTACGGATTGATCGGCGACAATGACCAAGTTCCGGCCAGGGCCACGCTGATATACGATGTGGAAGTGGTAGATTTGGAATAAAGCAATCGCGTATTGGCTATAAACATATTATTCACAATCATTGCATGGCCCAACTGTTGAAGCTAATCCAGAATCCTTTTATGCCATTACGTGCCATGGCCCTCATTACCTTGCTAATTTCATCAATCTGCTCATCGGCACAGCACATTCCCGAAGAGGTAAGGATAAAGCAATACATTAATAAGTACCATCCCGGCGCGCTACCGCTAAAGAATGGTTTATACGTCATTAAAACAAAGATCTCCCAAGGCCCGGAAGTCAAACCGGACAAGGACGTCACGGTGCATTACGAAGGAAAATTATTGAACCTCCGGGTATTTGATTCTTCGTACGAGCGTGGCATGCCCATTACATTCCGTTTGGGAGAGGGGCGTGTAATTGCCGGATGGGAACAAGGCGTCCCAATGCTCCGTGAAGGGGAGACTGCAGTACTGGTCATCCCTTCACATTTAGGCTACGGTGACCGTGCTGTTGGAAAAATACCCCCTAACTCGCCATTGGTCTTTAAGCTCGAAGTGGTGAAGGCTGCGCAATAATTTGACATCTTGGATAAAATCGTTTTCTTTGTAATCCATTTTCAGGCAACAACAATGCTTGTCGCTGGAACTGAGAGTTAAGAAGAGAGAAATTACCACCACTATGACCAGACCATTTTTATTATTTGTGGCAATTGCCACCACATTGGCCCTTTTGGCCGGTTGCGAAAAGTACGAATACATCGACTACAAAGCCCAACAGGAGGCTGAAATCAGGCTGTTAAAGGAATTTTACAAAACCACCACATTTGATAGCATCAAGACTCTGCCCAACGATAGCATTTTTGATTTAAGCGGCGAAGATTCTACCGGTATGTTTTTCGTGAGAAAACAAGAAGGTGCTGGAGATAAAATAACCTTGGGCAAGCGTGTCGGGGTTAGGTATACCCAATATGTCATTACCCGCGACAGTACCCAAACGGCGATCATGGAAAACACAGATGCCGATAACCTTGCATCTTTGGATCCTTTCACGTTTACAGCAGGAAGCGGAAGCATTCGCGGACTGGACATTGCCGTCCAACAAATGAGCCTGGGCGGTAAAGGGCTTGTCATCCTTCCCACTGCCTATTGGAGTAGCTCAGGATATTATGGCTATTCAAGTTATTACACGTTGATATTTGATTTTGAAATAACCTATCTGGAAAAATAAAAAGGTTTTCGGGCCTTTTTGGTACGCAACCATAAAGCAACCTTTGGCGTCAATGGATAAAATGAAATTTTCCGACGTATGAAAAAGATTTTGTTTATCATGTTATTGGGCTTAGGATTAAGCTTGACGGGATGTTTGAAAGATGACGACACGACCCAATATTATGGATTTGGCATTGTACAACCCAGTACCAGTGGGCTTTGGATACTTACCGACGACAACCATGTCCTTTATGGTGCGTCCGGGGCTAGCACTATCGAAGCCGGGAGCCGGGTCTATTTTCTTTATTCAATAGTCAAAGAAGGCGCAGAAACCGACAATTTCGATTATCACGTAAAATGGGACGATGTTTATAAGGTGCTCACCAAAAACATCTTTGTTATAAATGAAGTAAGCCGTGATACCATTGGTTCGGACGCGGTGCGTGTAAACAATGTGTGGTTAGCAAAAAATTACCTCAACGTTGATTTGACTTATTGGGGATACAGCAAAACACACTATTTCAATTTAGTGTATGACGAAGAGAGCCAAACAGAGCCGGGTGCTGTGGTGCTTGAACTTAAACACAAGGACAACGACGATGCTGAAGTAAATGGATATTGGGGCTTGGTAAGCTTTGACCTTAATTCGTTTGATTGGACCGGTACACCTCCGCACAAAATCAAATTCAAATTCAAAGACTATTATTCTGTGGTTCAAAGTGTCGATCTTTCGTACACACCACCTACCGAACAATAATTGATCAGAGAGAAACTAAAAAAGGGAGCCAAGGCTCCCTTTTTTAGTTTCATGCACGCCCAATGGCAGTAAACTTTTTAAAAAATGTTTTGCAAACTTAAAAAAGTGTTATAATTTTGTCATAAACAGAACAGTACAGAACGGATAGGTTATGCAATTATTAGGATTCGACATTGGAAGTTCATCGGTCAAGGCAGCTGTCATTGACGGCGACACGGGACGCTGTTTGGCGAGTGCCCAGCATCCCGACGTAGAAATGGAGATTGAGGCACCTCAATCGGGTTGGGCAGAGCAACACCCCGACAAGTGGTATTCACACTTAAAACAGGCATTGCAACGCTTGCTTGCAAAGCCTGAAGTAAATGCCAAAGAAATTGGTGCCATTGGCATATCATACCAAATGCACGGGCTGGTGATCGTGGACAAAGACAACCACCCTATCCGTCCGGCAATTATCTGGTGCGACAGCCGTGCCACCAATATCGGCGCAAAGGCTTTCGAAACCATGGGCAACGACTGGTGTCTGAGCCATCTGTTGAACTCTCCGGGAAATTTTACCGCATCAAAATTAAAATGGGTGCTCGACCATGAACGCGCCGTTTACGACAAGGCCGTGAAATTTATGCTGCCCGGTGATTATATTGCCTTAAAACTTACCGGCGACATCACCACAACCGTATCCGGTCTGTCGGAAGGAATTTTTTGGGATTTCAAAAACGATACTCTCTCCAGCGAATTGATATCGCATTACGGATTGGATACCAATAAAGTACCTCGATTGGTACCCACGTTTGGCGAACAAGGCCGTTTATCGGCACAAGCAGCCGCAGAACTCGGATTACCGGTCAATATTCCGGTGACTTACCGTGCGGGTGACCAACCCAACAATGCGTTCTCGCTTAACGTTCTCAATCCGGGTGAGGTAGCAGCTACTGCCGGCACGTCGGGTGTGGTATATGCCATATCGGACCAGGTCGTTTACGACCCATACTCACGTGTAAACGCTTTTGCGCACGTAAACCACCAACAAGATTCCAAACGTCTGGGGGTGTTGCTGTGTATTAACGGCACCGGCATCCAATATTCATGGATGAGGCGAGAGGTAGGCAAAAACCAATATTCTTACCCCGAACTTAACGAGAAAGCAGCAATGGTACCTCCCGGCGCCGAAGGAATTAAAGTATTCCCTTTCGGAAACGGTGCAGAGAGAGTGTTGAAGAACCAAAATCCAGGTGCACACATTTCAGGCATCAATTTCAACCGGCACAATGAAGCCCATTTATTCCGGGCAGCCCAGGAAGGCATTGCGTTTGCATTTAAATACGGCATGGAAGTGATGAACGGCATGGGTATCGATACAAAACTGATCCGAGCCGGATCGGCTAACCTATTCCTAAGTCCTCTGTTCCGCAAAACATTGGCATCGGTCACAGGGGCAACCATTGAACTTTACAATACCGACGGAGCTATTGGTGCTGCACGTGGAGCTGGTGTGGGTGCCAAATACTACAACAATATCAAAGATGCGTTTGTGGGCTTTGAGAAGAACCTGGAGGCGGAGCCTGTCCAGCAAATGACCGACCAGCTCACCGATGTGTATGGTAGCTGGAAAGAGGAATTGGAGAAGATGCTGAATTGAACCAACGCCCGGGGGATCAATTCCCTACAATGCAACAAATAATAATTAAGGCATAATTTTAAACTACAAGATCATGGGTATTTTAATTGGAGAAAAAGAGTATTTCAAAGGGATTGGAAAAATTGGTTTTGAAGGTACAAAATCAACAAATCCCCTGGCATTCAAATGGTACGATGAAAACCGCGTGGTAGCCGGCAAAACCATGAAAGAGCACTTGCGCTTTGCGGTAGCCTACTGGCATACATTCTGTGCCGAAGGCAGCGACCCTTTTGGTCCTGGCACCATCCATTACCAATGGAACCAGGCCGGTGATCCGGTGCAATTGGCAAAAGACAAACTTGACGCTGCATTTGAATTCATTACAAAATTAGGAGTTCCTTTCTACTGTTTCCACGATACCGACCTGGTAGGCGAAGGTTCGGTGTTCGAGATCGAAAAACGGTTGGCCGTCATTACCGATCTTGCAAAACAAAAGCAAGACGCATCGGGGGTGAAATTGCTTTGGGGCACTGCCAACGTGTTCTCGAATCCCCGTTATATGAACGGTGCGTCCACCAACCCTGATTTCAACGCAGTGGCCAACGCAGCCGTACAGGTGAAAAATGCCATCGACGCCACCATAAAACTGGGCGGTACTGGTTATGTATTCTGGGGCGGTCGCGAAGGTTACATGAGCCTTCACAACACCAACACCAAAAAAGAACTTGAACACATGGGCCGTTTTCTGGCCATGGCCCGCGATTACGGCCGCGCACAAGGTTTCAAGGGTACATTCTTTATCGAACCTAAACCCATGGAACCCACAAAACACCAGTACGACCAGGATGTGCAAACCGTTATCGGTTTCCTGAGGCAACACGGCCTGGAAAAAGATTTCAAATTGAACGTGGAAGTAAACCACGCCACGTTGGCACAGCATACCATGGAACACGAACTTCGTATGGCTTCCGACGCAGGCCTGCTGGGCTCAATCGATGCCAACAAGGGTGATTACCAAAACGGTTGGGACACAGATGAGTTCCCCACTTCAATTACCGAAACCACGCTGGCCATGTTGGAAATCCTTCAAGCTGGCGGTTTTACCCACGGCGGTATTAACTTCGATGCAAAAACCCGTCGTAACTCCACTGATCTGGAGGACATTTTCATCGCCCACATCAGCGGGATGGATACCTTTGCACGTGCATTAGTGGTTGCCGACCGTATTTTGACCGAGTCGAACTACCTTGAATTGCGCAAGCAACGTTATGCATCGTTCGACAGTGGCAAAGGCCTGGATTTCGAACAAGGCAAATTGAAACTGGAAGATTTGTACAAAATTGCCAAAGAAGTCGGCGAACCAAAACAAATCAGTGGTAAACAAGAGTTGTACGAGCAATTGATCAATTTATATATCTAATTGAAGCGTAACATGATGTGGCAGATGTCCTTCGAGACATCTGCCTTTTCCATTATTTGTCGACTCAAATCTAAAAAAAACTATACATGGCATTTATAAGTACGGGAGACAATAGATCTTCTGCGTCGTTCCAGCAAGGCAGCAAAGTATACATCTTTATGCTCACGCTGGTAGCCACGTTAGGTGGCTTGTTATTTGGCTATGATACCGCCGTCGTGAACGGGGCAGAAAAATCGTTGGTGGAGTTTTACATCTATTCGGAAAAAGGCGGAACTTATACCTATGTACAAGATGTTTTAGCTGTTTTCAGTCAATATAAAATGATGATGGCCGCCGTTCTTTACTTGGTATTTGCCATTGTTTGCGGGCAGATCATCAAATTATTGGGAACCAAAAAAGGAGGGATCATCACTGCTGCCATCATGGTGTGTCTGACCATTTGGGCAATTCTATTTCTAAGCAAAGGGTCTTCAACCGATGTATCGGGAATGAAAGATACCGCCGATGCAGTTAAAGGTTTTGTCGTCGCCAGTGCATTGATCGGATGTGTCATAGGAGGTGCTTCGGCCGGTTTTATTTCAAAATCGTTGGGCCGTAAAAACGGGTTGATCATTGCGGCGATTGCCTTTTTTATATCAGCAGTTGGTGCATGGAAACCCGAAACGTTCAACTTTTTTGGCGTCCATGACGTTTATTCCTTCGTCATTTACCGCATCATTGGAGGGATTGGGGTCGGCATTGCGTCGATGGTATCGCCCATGTACATTGCGGAAATTGCCCCGGCAAACGTTCGTGGTAAACTGGTTGCTTTTAACCAGTTTGCGATCATTTTCGGGATGTTGGTGATTTACTTTGTGAATTATATCATTGCAAGCCAGGGGGATGAGCAATGGCTGATAGAAACCGGTTGGCGCTGGATGTTCTTTTCCGGGGCCATTCCTGCAGCTATCTTCTTGGTTCTTCTGTTCTTTGTCCCCGAAACTCCCCGTTACCTGGCAATGAAAGGCCAGGACGAAAAGGCGATCAAAGTCCTTGAACGTATTGCAGGTAAGGATAATGCGTCCCAAATATTAAAGGACATCAAAAGTACGTTGCACGAAATCCACGCCCCATGGTTGTCTTACGGCTTTCTGGTTATTTTTGTGGGCATCATGTTGTCTGTATTCCAGCAATTTGTGGGTATTAACGTGGTGTTGTACTATGCCGGCAATATTTTCCGGAACATGGGGGCATCCACCGATTCATCGTTGTTGCAAACCATTATCGTCGGCATTGTGAACCTGACGTTCACCGTAGTCGCAATTATGACAGTTGACAAATTTGGCCGTAAGCCATTGATGATCATTGGATCGATCGGGATGGCAGTGAGCATGATTGCATTGGGCTTTGTGTTCTATATGGGCAATGCCGGCCTGTTAGCCCTGATTTTCATGTTATTGTACACTGCATCCTTTGCAATGAGCTGGGGTCCCGTATGCTGGGTATTGTTAGCAGAAATGTTTCCCAACTCCATTCGTGGCGCGATGTCAATTGCCGTTGCCGCACAATGGATTGCCAATTGGGTGGTTTCATTAACTTTCCCCATGATGAACGACAATGTTTGGCTAACGCAACAATTTAACCATGGATTTGCCTATTGGATTTATGGGATAATGGGTATCCTTTCGGCCATTTTCATGTGGAAGATGGTTCCCGAAACCAAAGGAAAAACATTGGAAGAAATGGAATACCTGTGGAAAAAGAACTAACACGGGTCTAAAGAAAAAGCAAAAAAGGGTTGCATACGGCAACCCTTTTTTGCTTTTTAGCGAATGAACTTCAGTTCTATTTCTTCGGTTGCATGTTTTTGCTGCATTTTAAACAACCCTTTGAAATCGGCCACAAATCCTTTTATGGAAGCAATCTCCGAAAAAGACTTCTGCATGGCCTTCCGCTCCTCCTCCCAGCATTCGTGGTTGAAAAAAACATGCAGGTATTTGGGATTGGCAGCATCGAACTGCACAATGAAAATACCATGTTCAGCGAAAACCAGATCATCGTAAGCATAAGCCAAATCCAAACCGGTTGACTCAAGGATGATGTTCCTAACTTTTTCCAATTCCCGTGTTGCCATTTTTTGTTTGTTTTAATTTTCCCCTAATCCATAAAATATTTAGTTTTTGCACATTCCCTCACATTTATGGCAACTGTTTGAGGAACAAGTATTTTTAATTGCTGTGTGAAGGCCAAAAAAAGGTAATTTTTCCTCTTCCAGCATTTTGATATTTTGGGCAATGTCATCGCTGGCGGCTTTGTAAACTGCAAAACCGCTATCGAGAAACAAGGCCAATGCCATAAAAGATATGTCGGCGGTAACCACGGCCTCAATGCCCTGCGCCTTTAGTTCGTTGGCCAAATTGCCGCTGTGTACCTTTAGCGAATCGGCATCAAACCAGTTGCACTTGTGGTTTTCAGAATCATATACACAAATCCAGTTGGTGTTATGAAAGCCTTTGGCCAGTACCATTCGCTTATCACTGTTATTGATAACGGGAAAAATGACTTGCATAATGTTTCGGTTTTGCGTTACATTATCAAAATGCCTGCCGTCCAACACATTACACTGTACTACAATCTATTCGTACAACAACCAAGATGATTTTTCCTACATTTATGTGCACATTCCGGAAAAGCATCTTACATTTTTGTTGCTTTCCGTCGGTTTTGTTTATTTCCCAAAGCAAACTATCTTGGTTTAAACCTTTTTATTGTCAATTCAGCATTAATCAACTTAGTAAATCGTCCCATGCTTCCTTTCCGCATAATTTACCGCCTGTTTCTGACGGTGGTGTTCCTTTTCGTGTCCGTCGCCAGCTCCAAAGCCCAAACATCGGTATTTGGAATTCCCCAAATTAAATATTTCAACCGTAGCGATTACAACGCGGGAACACAAAACTGGTGTATCTCGCAAGCCAATAACGGGTTGGTGTATATTGCGAACAACTTTGGCGTCATGGAATATGACGGGACCGAATTCCGGGTACTGCCTTTTGTCTCACAAAGTGTCTCCCGCACCGTACTGGCCGTAAACGACAGAGTTTATGTCGGCGCCAACGACGAATTTGGATATTACGAACGCGTCAACGGCATCGACTTTGAGTATTTTTCGCTCAACAAAAAATACGGGATCGATGAAATCGGCGATTTTTGGGGTATTTTCCAATACAACGATCAAATCATCTTCCAATCGGAGAAGGCCCTTTGCCTCTATAAACCCGACTCGGGCATAGAGGTGGTAAAAGCCCGATCGCGCATTCCCAATGCCTTTCTGGTTAACGGGTTAATGTTGGTGCACGATGAGCTTGAAGGCCTGCTGGAACTTCGGCAGGGAAAGCTGTTCAAAATGCTGGGCGGCGAAAAGTTTGCCGGAATACGCGTATGTGCCATACTTCCATTGCCCAACGACGAGCTTTTGGTCGGTACCATGACCAACGGATTGTACAGAATAAGTAGCCAAGGAGTTGAAAAATGGAACGTTTCGGCCAACGATTACCTCACCCAACACAACATTTTTTGCGGCACCAAAAGCGGCGATGACCTGGTGTTCGGCACCATCCAGTCGGGCATTGTCGTGGTTACGCCCAACGGCACCATCAAAACCATTGCAAACAAAGACAAAGGACTGGGGAACAACACCGTGCTAGGGGTATTCGTAGATAGGGACAACCACATTTGGGCCGGTCTTGACAACGGCATCGCACGGATCGATTACAATTCGCCCATCACGTTTATCCAGGGTTATTTCGATCTGGGTACAGGCTATTGCATGGCACGCCAAAAAGGCAAAGTTTATTTCGGGACCAACCAAGGCTTATACATCATTGATGAACAACGCTTTGGGGATCCACGCAAGGAACGTACCGATTTCAAGCGAATCACCGGTACCAACGGTCAGGTATGGACCATTTTTACCGATACGGACGGCACCATATTATGTGGCCACGACCATGGGGTTTACCGGATTGACGGAACTACCGCCCATTACATTACACCAACCTCTGTGGTCGGTGCATGGACTTTCAGGCACATTCCCAACCGTAACGATCTGTTGCTGGTAGGAACCTACAAGGGACTGGTTATCATGCAAAAGAAAAACGGGACATGGGATTACCTTTCGCATGTAGAAGGTTTTGAAGAGTCATCACGTTTTATGGAATGGGATGCAGAAGGCAAACTATGGATCACGCATGGCTTAAAAGGCATTTTCAGGTTAACCTTCTCGCCCGATTACAGGCGTTTGGAAAAAATTGAACGTGGAAGCGACCTTAAAGGACTCGACAACGATAAAGAAATGACATTGTCGATCATTGATGGGCACCCCGTCTTTGCATCCCCGCACGGATTGTTTACATACTCCGCAGCCACACACGCCTTCACACGGCATACATTGGAAAACTATTTCGATCCGGGCAAAGTCTCCTTTCCAAACTTCATGACACAGGATCGTTTTGGCAACATATGGTATTTTGAAGGGGGGAACGTTGGCGTGTTAAGGCATCTGGACGATGGCAGTTACCGCAAAGTCACCAACCCGTTTGCTGCGATAGCAGGTAAAACCGTCAACGGCTTTGAATCGACATTTGTGTGGGACGAAAAAAGCGTCCTTTTTGGGGTAGAAGACGGTTTCGCGCATTATCAGGTCAGCGAACGGACGAATTATTTGACCCCTTTCTCCATTCATATACGCGGTTTTTCCGGGACAAATACCAGTAATCCGATATTTTATTCCGGATCAGACAGGATGAACATAGACAGGCAAACCACCATACCCGAATACCCTTTTGCCGGCAATGCATTCGACGTGTCATATTCAGCCACATGGTTTGGAAGCGGGAATGTGGAATATGCCACTTATCTGCAAGGATTCGATGAGAAGTGGGGAGATTGGGGATTATCAAAAAAGCGCCAATTTACCCGATTGCCCGAGGGCAGTTATGTATTTTGGGTCAAAGCCCGCAACATACATGGGGTTGAAACAGAACAGGAGGGTTTCAGGTTCACGGTATTGCCGCCATGGTACCGATCGGCCTGGGCCAAAACAGGATACACAGGCCTGGTGCTCGCCATACTGGCCCTATGGTTTGCAATAGCCCGCCGGATAATGGAAAAAAGCCGCAAACGCGAGGTGCTGAAACAACAGGAACAATTCAGGCTTAAAGAAGAACAATTAAACCATGAAGCGTTGGTGAAAGAGAAAGAAATGATCCGGTTGCGCAACGAAAAACTACACAACGAAATGCTACATAAAGAAAAAGAGCTGGCAAACTCGGCCATCCACGTCGTACAGAAAAACGAGTTCCTGATAAAAGTCAAAGAAGAGCTCCTCAAAGCCATGGGCGGCCGGGATTTAAGTTCCATCACCAAACGGATCGGTTATGTGGTCAAACACATCGACAACGACATTGAAAACGAATCGCACTGGGAAGTCTTCGAGACCCATCTGGAACAGGTGCACGCAGATTTCCTAAAGCGTCTTCAGGAAAAACATTCGGACCTGTTGCCCCGTGAGCTGAAGCTTTGTGCCTACCTACGCATGGGAATGTCATCAAAAGAGATATCGTCGTTGATGAACATAGGAGCCAGGGCCGTTGAAAACAACCGCTATAAGCTCAGAAAAAAGCTTGGTTTGGACCAAGGCGACAATCTGATCGAATACATCATGGGATTGTAACATGCTTTCGTTGTTAATTTCTGTTTACAAACACATGCATTTTCAAATTTGTTAAATGTTGTTTAAAATGTACTTATCAATACAGGATAAAATAATTAAATACCAACAATTTAAACAACAATCGATGAGTTTTTGATGAGCTATAAAATGTACCAAGATGAGTTTTTTACGTAGCCATTAATTAGCTAAATTTAACAGATGAGGGTATGTTTGCCGCATCAAACATGAACATGAATTTCCAAATCTGTTTAATTATGAAAAAAACTTTTGGATTGTTATTCCTTCTTTTGTGGGCTACTCTTTTAAGTGCACAAGAGATAACAGTTACCGGTTTGGTAACATCAAAAAACGATGGTTCGCCTGTTCCCGGGGTGAACGTAGTTGAAAAAGGCACTACAAATGGTACTGTTACCAATTTTGACGGCCAGTATTCAATTAAAGTAGGCCAAGGCAAAACTTTGGTCTTTTCACTTATCGGCAACAAAACCGTTGAAGTACAGGTAACCAGTAGCACCGTTAATGTGGTGATTGAAGAAGACATTACCGACTTGAGCGAGGTAATTGTGATCGGTTACGGAGTTCAGAAGAAAAGTGTGGTGACCGCATCTATCGCAAGAGTTGCAGCTGATGATCTGACTGCCACAGCTCCCGTGCGTATGGATAACGCGCTGAAAGGTTTGGCCTCTGGCGTCATGGTCACTTCCTCTTCAGGTCAGCCGGGTGCCGCCGCACGAGTCCGGATACGCGGCGTGGGCACCATCAATAATTCCGATCCGCTTTACATCGTAGATGGTATGCCGATTGAAGGTGGTTTGGATTATTTGAACCCGAATGACATTGCTTCCATCGAAGTGTTGAAAGATGCTGCTTCGGGTGCAGTATATGGCGCCCGTGCCGCCAACGGCGTTATCCTGGTGACGACCAAAACCGGTAAGGAAGGCAAAACAAAAGTCACTTACGACTTTTCATCCGGCTGGCAACGTCCATGGACACATCGCGACGTATTGAACGCTTCGGAATATGCCGTCATGATGAATGAAGGCGCCATGAACTCAGGCATGGCTTTCAAGTACAATGATCCTTATTCCTATGGAAAAGGTACAGACTGGCAAAACGCCGTATTTAACAATGATGCACCGGTAATTAACCACCAGTTAAGCATGAGCGGTGCCAGCGAAAAAGTAAATTACCTGTTTTCGGCAGGCTACTACACCCAGGAAGGTATCGTTGGCGGTAACTACAATCGTTCCAATTACGAACGTTTTACTTTGCGCAGCAATACGACTTACACTCTCTTTGACGAAACAGCGAAACGGAACTGGTTGAATAGTGCGAAGATCACGTCCAATGTTTCTTATGCCCGCGTAAAAAGTACCGGTATTGACGTAAACTCCACATGGGGATCTCCTCTGGGCAGTGCATTGACATTGTCGCCCATCCTTTCCGTGTATGACGAAGGAGATGCCGCCCAGGCACAGCTCGATAAGTATGCAGACAATGAAGACTATACACCGGTTTACGACCCCAACAACGGCAAACTCTTCATGGTGCCGGGTACCGATTATAACGAAATGGTCAATCCATTGGCTTCGTTGTCTTTGCCCGGGGCAAAAGGATGGTCGCACAAGTTTGTGACCAATTTCTCAGCAGAACTGCAATTATGGGACGGCTTAAAGTTCAGAAGTTCTTATGGGGCTGATCTATCTTTCTGGGGCAGTGACAGCTACAGAAAACTCTTCTATCTTTCAGGTAACAACTATGCAAAAGAAACACGTGTCAACTCTTCCAGTGAGAGAGGTACCGTCTGGCAACTTGAAAATGTGTTGATGTACGACAAAACCATCAATAGACATTCATTTTCACTTATTGCAGGGCAGTCTGCCAAGCAGACCAGAGGATACTATCTGGGAGGCTATCGCAATGGAATGATTGATCCCGAGGGTTCTAAACCTTACATTGATTATTCCAATGGTTTACAAGAAGATGGGGATATGTACATTTACGGAGGTAAACAACCATATTCAACACTGGCCTCTCTATTTGGCCGTGTAAGTTATAACTATGACGAACGATATATGTTTCAGGCAACTGTACGCCGCGATGGCTCTTCCCGTTTCGGATGGAATAACCACTATGCCGTATTCCCCTCTTTTTCATTGGGTTGGAATTTAACGAGCGAGGCGTTTATGGAAGATCGTCCCCAATGGTTGACAACAACAAAAGTACGTCTGTCTTGGGGTAAGAACGGGAACGAGAATATCGGCAACTTCAAATATACTGTGATGACCTCTACCGGCAATAACTATATTTTCGGGAGTGGGGAGAACATGGTAAACGGGGTGAAAGCCAGCGGGCTTGCCAATCCTGACCTGAAATGGGAAGAATCGGAACAGCTTGACTTCGGTATTGACTTTGGCCTCTTTGGTAATGCGCTGACATTCACAGCTGATTACTATAAGAAGAAAACCAACGGTATGTTGATGGAAATGAACATTCCTTCCTATGTGGGTGAATCTAAACCGCTTGGTAATGTTGGTGATATGGAGAACAGAGGCATCGAGTTCGATGCAAGCTATAAATTCCGTGTCGGCAGTGGTTGGAATTTCCGTATCAGTGGTAACCTGAGTTATTTGCAGAATGAGCTGATAGAATATGGTAACGAAACCGGATGGGCGAACCTTGACTCTTTCCAAGGTACAGGAACCATTAGCCGTGCACAGAACGGAAAACCTTTCCCGTACTTCTATGGGTATAAAACAGCCGGGGTTTATCAGAATCAGGCAGAACTGGTTGATGCACCGACCTATTGGGATGGAACCTCTCCCGTTCCTGGCAATGTCCGTTACGTAGATATCAGTGGCCCCAACGGCACCCCCGACGGTGTAATTAACGACTATGATAAAACCGACATTGGCAAAGGTATGCCAGACTGGGCCTATGGATTGAACCTGAACGTGTCTTACAAGAATTTCGATTTAAGCATGATGTGGCAGGGAACTGCAGGCAACAGTGTGTTCGATGCTACCCGCCGTACCGATATCTCGGTGTCGAACCTTCCTTCATGGATGCTGAACCGCTGGACGGGCGAAGGAACTTCCAACCGCGTTCCCCGCTTTGTTCTTGGCGATAGCTACAACTGGCAGTCATCCGACCTTTATGTCTATGACGGCAGTTACCTCCGTATGAAGAATATACAGTTGGGCTATACCTTACCAAGCAGCTTAACGAAAAAGGCGCTGATTTCGACGGTCCGTTTTTATGTCGCAGCCGAAAACCTGCTTACGTTTACGAAGTATCATGGTTTCGAACCTGAAATTTCTTCAGGAGGTACTTCTTTGGGTATCGACTATGGTGTTTACCCACAGTCTAAAACATGGACTGCAGGCGTGAACGTAGCGTTCTAATTCCCCAACAATCAAAAAACAAGCAATTATGAAAAAATATAAATATATAGCAGCCGGGTTATTGACATCTGCTTTGCTGATCACGGGATGCTCCGACTCCTTTTTGGAGGTAGAATCTCCCACGCAAGATTTTATCGACACCTACTTTACCACCGATGCACATATCCAGGAGGCTGTGGTAGCCGCTTATGATCCGCTCCACTGGCCCGACTGGGCAATGGGACAGTACAATCCCGTCAACATCATGAGCGACATCATGGCCGATGGTATCTGGGTAGGTGGCGCCGATAAAACCGACAACCAGTACTGGCATCTGATGATGAATTATGAAGCACAACCCACCAACTGTATGACCGGTTTATGGACGGTGGCTTACTCCGGTGTAAAACGTTGCAACGATGTGATCAAATATCTGGAATGGGCCGGCGATAACGTAACCGAGACAAACCGGAACAAATACACGGCACAGGTTCGTGTGCTTCGTGTATTCTATTATAACTGGCTTTGGAAATTCTGGGGGAACATCCCTTACTATGAAACAAACTTGTCGGCACCTTATTTGGCCGAACAGGTACAGGCAGACCAGGTTTACCAGAATATCATTACCGATCTGGAAGGTGCCATTGAACTGGACGCACTTCCGATGAAGGAAACCTCTTCCAATTATGGCCGTGTCACCAAAGCCATGGCTTACATGCTCTATGCAGAAATTGTGATGTACCAGAAAGACGAGGCCCGCTACGGCAAAGCTTTGCAATACATGCAAGAGATCATCGGCAGTGACTATTCGTTGGTTGATGATTATACCGGTATTTTCAAAGAAGCGGGCGAATGGAGCAGCGAATCCATTTTCGAGATAAACTACAAAGACGATAACGCGGCCCGTTCATGGAACAGTCCTTTGTATGCAGGCGGAACCGTACTTCCCCGTTTGATCGGTCCCAACGGATGGACCGGCGGCGTCGATGGCCATGACAATGGCTGGGGATTCTGTCCGCTTCGTTTGGAGACTTATGAGCTTTACGCGGATAATGATGACCGCCGCGGTGCGACCTGTTGGAATGCAGCCGCAGCAGGATCTTATAATGCCCGTTATCAGGATACCGGTTTCTTCCTTGAAAAATACACCGCCCACACCGGCGACAATGCCGACCAAGTGGCCGATGGCGACCTGAACTACAACAACAACCTCCGCATCTACCGTTTCGCCGAAACACTGCTCAATGCGGCCGAACTGATCGTGCGTGGCGCCGGGACCGGCGATGCCAAGGAATACCTGAACCGGGTACACTCGCGTGCCGGCCTGACCGACGAAATAGAGGCCACGGTCGACAACATTATCGAAGAACGTCGCCTTGAGTTTGTGGGCGAAGGTAAACGCTACTGGGACTTGGTACGTACCGACAAGGCCAGTTCAGTCCTTGTTCCCGATCAGTATGGCTACCGTACAAATGCATGGTCGGCCAGCAAAAAGTATCTGCCTATTCCCCAAAGTGAAATTGATGCCGCACAAGGCACATTGGTTCAAAACAATTATTAATCAGTAAGAAGAGAAAGGTTATGAAAAAAATATATAGTTATATCGGAGGTTTGCTGATGCTGTCAGCTCTGGCTTTTACGGCCTGCTCCCCTGATGATTTTCCTTCGCTTTCCGAAGCTGGCATACCTATCGCTTCGGCTTACGAGAATGATGTCGAGATAGTTGTCGATCAAACAACTAACCAGGTGACCTTCAATCTGAAAAGCAAAAAGAGCATGCCGGTTTGGATCATTGACGGGAAGAACTACTCGACCGTCAACGGAATGAAAAAAATCTATACCGTTGCCGGTGACTATACCGTGGAAGTGAAGATTGCCAATGCAAATGGCGTCAGCGACGGATCTTTCACCAAGACTTTCCACGTGGACAACACACTTGTGAATTTCGACCAATACATCACCTTTATGGCCGGTACCAGTTCGAAAGAATGGAAAATCGCCAAAGACGAAGCCGGCCACCTGGGATGCGGTCCAAGCGGTTCTGACGGATTGGAATGGTATTCGGCAACTCCGAACGAAAAAGCCGCCATGGGTCTGTACAATGATGTCCTGACCTTCGACAAAGAGAAAAACTATATCTATAATCCCGGCGACGGCGGAACGGTATTTGTCAACACGGGCTCATCCTATTTCAGCGAATTCAATACGAACGACGGCAAAGATTTCATGGCGACCGTCAGTCTGCAGAATGCGAATTTCGAATTTGAGGTGGAAGGGGACGATCTTTACATCGTTTTTCCGACCAAAACACTCTTCCCCTATATCGCCAACGACCAGATCTATGAGAATCCGCGCTATAAAGTGCTTTCCATGAATACCAAAAAAATGGAACTGCTGTCCGATAACGGCGAGATAGCATGGCACTATACACTTAGCTCCGGTTCCGGCAATACATTTACCGGATTTAAGTACGACAGTGATTGCAACATGTGGAAAACCGCGACGGTGTCCGCACCGACCTTCTACTATGCTCCGGGATGGGTGCTGGCCACAGATCCCGTATACACCTTCAGTGGCAGTACCTATAAGGTGACACTGCCCGAAGCCACTGCTGAAACATGGCAGGCACAAATGAAGATCGATTCGGATATAGCAACCAATGCCGCCACCAACTACGATTTTTCTGTCATACTGAATGCAAGCAAGAACCACAATTCCGTGACGGTGAAACTGGTGGACAACACCAATAATGGAAACTATTACTTTGAAAAAGCAGTAAAACTGACCGCTTACGATGATTACGTGTTCTACATGTCCGACATGCCGGGACTCGATATCAATGCAGTGCAGCTTGTGCTCGATTTTGGCGGCAACGAAGCCGGAACCGAAGTGACGATCAAGAACATTGTACTGAAAGAGCACTCCTGCGATGACGGCACTGTTATCCCTGTTGAAGAGCCGGAAGAAGACGTAACCTGGTTGGAGGATGCGGTAAGCAACATATGGAGACAAGCAACCTTTACAAACTCCTTCTACTATGCTCCGGGATGGACACAGGTTACAGATCCCGAACTGGTAACGGATAATTACAAGTATAAGGTTACATTGCCTACCGCAACCACAGAGCAATGGCAGGCACAAGTCTTTTTCAAAACGACCATGGCCACCAGCAGCACTACCTCTTACGATTTCCGTTGCATATTGAACTCGACCCAGAATGTGAAAGGCGTTACCGTGAAACTGGCAAAAGATGGAGATGACGACACATTCTACTTTACTGAGCGTGTTGACCTCAACGCCTATGAAGACTACACTCTCAAAATGGTTAATATGCCAGGCATTGACATGGACAAAGTGAACCTCATTTTCGATTTTGGAGGCAACCCTGCAAACACAGAGGTGACCATCAGCGGCATTGTCCTGCAGGAGCATGGTGCTGGCAAAGTGGAATGGAATGCGGATTCGGATTGCAACTTCTGGAAATCGATGAGCTACACCCAGTTCTTCTATTATGCGCCGGGATGGACCCAGATTACCGATCCCTCCATTACTGCCAACGGCAATTCCTATACAGTTACTTTGCCGGCGGCGACAACCGAGCGATGGCAGGCGCAAGTTGGCTTTAAAACGACGATGACCACCAATGCGGCCACAAACTACGATTTCCATTGCATCCTCAATTCCAGTCAAAACCTTACCGGCGTGACGGTGAAACTGGTAAAGAACGGCGAAGACGGAACATTCTTTTTTGAAGACCGGGTCAACTTGACGGCTTATGAAGACTTTGAATTAGAGAAAGTCGCCATGCCGGGCATTGACATGGAAAAAGTAAACCTCATCTTCGATTTCGGGGGCAATCCCGCAAATACGGAAGTGACCGTCAGCAAGATCATCCTGAAAGAATCGGGCTGTAACAACTAAAACATGCAAAACCAAACATGTGCAGTATGGACATAGTATTATGTGTGTACTGCACATGCTTTCTAACAAAACAATGATCGACATGAAGAATTTCCTGCCTGCTTTGCTTTTCATGCTTGGGTTTATCGGTTGCAGCAGCAGCGATGAAGAACCTGAAAATGTGGTGGACATCACTTACACTCCCACTGAGATCTCGGCAGAGTATGAGAACACTGCTTCGCTTCTTAACGTGACGAGCGAACGTGAGTGGACGCTCTACAGCAATGATTCCTGGATTACCTGTGAAAAACATCCGTCGTCTTCCTCGACCGATTATTCAGGAAATGCAACAATCACCATTGCCGCCAACACCTCAACGTCGGAACGTACAGGTACCGTCGTCATAAAATCGGGCAGCACCCGTGTGTCCGTCCCCGTGAAGCAAGCCGGAAAGCCGGAAACCCCGGTTGACCCAAATATCCCGGTGCCCGATGGCTATAAGCTGGTTTGGCAGGATGAATTTACCGATGCATCTCTTTCCATGCCCGACGAGAGCCTGTGGTGGTACGAAGTATGGGGCCCCGGTTACGTAAACAACGAACTTCAGCGTTACGTGAAAGGGAAACAAGGCAACGACGTGACGGCCGAGGTGTCAAACGGAACCTTGAAGATACATGCCAAAAAAGCAGGCAACGAAGTTATATCCGCTCGTGTCAATACAATAGCAAGCTGGAAATACGGCTATTTTGAGGCCCGCCTGAAGTTGCCGAAAGGCAAAGGAACGTGGCCGGCGTTCTGGATGATGCCAAAACAGGAAGGTACATGGCCCGATTGCGGGGAGATAGACATCATGGAAGAAGTGGGATACAATCCCAACTATGTGTCTTCATCCATCCACTGCAAGGCCTACAACCACACCATCGGCACACAGAAGACCAAGGAAACACTTATCTCTACGGCCCAGACAGAATTCCACGTATACGCTTTGGAGTGGACGGAAGATTTCATCCAAACCTATGTGGACGGCAAAGAGCTCTTCTATTTTGCGAACGACAAAAAGGGAGACAAGAACACCTGGCCTTTCAATGCAGCCTTCTACCTGAAGCTGAACCTTGCATGGGGCGGTGACTGGGGCGGCGCCCAGGGCGTGGATGAATCCGCCCTCCCGGCCACCTATGAAATCGACTATGTAAGGGTTTTCCAAAAGAACTAAAAAAACGGGAGCGCTAGAAACGCCTGAGTGCAAGAGAGTGCAAAAGGCAAAGAAGTGCCTGGCGGCCCCCTCAAAAGGCCAAAAGCAAACAACTTTGCGTCCGGCAACTTCTAAAATAACCAGAGCATATCAATAACACAATTCCACAATCCATGATCAAGAACACATTGCTGGGCACTGCGCTGGCATTTGCCCTGTTGCAAGGGTGCAGCCAGGCGCCTTCGCCAAAAGCGTCCGACGGGATAGAGACCAAGGTACAGGCCCTGGTGGGCAGGATGACGTTAGAGGAAAAGATCGGACAAATGATGCAGGTTTCCCCGGGGGGCCCGCAAGACGCCCTCAAAGAAGCCATCCGGAAAGGTGAAATAGGGTCGGTGCTCAACGTGATCGGTGCCGCACAGGTCAACGAACTCCAGAAGGTAGCCGTTGAAGAAAGCCGCCTGGGCATTCCATTGATCATCGGGCGCAACGTGATCCACGGTTTCCGCACCATCTTTCCCATCCCGTTGGGCATGGCCGCTTCGTGGAACGAAGATCTGGTACGCGAGTCGGCCGCCATTGCCGCCAAAGAAGCCGCATCGGTGGGTATTCGCTGGACATTTGCCCCCATGGTCGACGTGTCGCGCGACCCGCGTTGGGGACGTATTGCCGAAAGCGCGGGCGAAGACCCGTTGCTCAACGCCATGGTGGCACGTGCCATGGTACAAGGCTTTCAAGGCCCCGACATGAGCAGTCCCGACCGTATCGCGGCCTGTGTGAAGCATTACGTGGGCTATGGCGCGGCCGAAGGCGGGCGCGACTACAACACCACCATTATCCCCAAGATTTACCTGCACAACGTCTACCTGCCACCTTTCAAAGAAGGGGTGAAAGCAGGCGCAGCCACCTTTATGTCGGCCTTTAACGACATAAACGGCATCCCCGCATCGGGCAACGAATACACCATACGCAAAACACTGAAAGAAAGCTATGGGTTTGACGGTTTTGTTGTGAGCGACTGGGCATCGATATACGAAATGATCGAGCACGGCTATGTGGCCGACAGCAAAGAAGCGGCACAAAAAGGCCTGCGTGCAGGCGTGGACATGGAAATGGCCAGCCGTACCTATATCGACAACCTGAAAGCATTGCTCGACGAAGGGCAGGTAAAAATGGAATGGATCGACGATGCCGTGGCACGCATCCTCCGCATCAAGTTCCGCTTAGGCCTCTTCGACAACCCATACACCGATGAAAAACTTGCAGGTGCTGTTCGGATTCTATCGTGTTTCCCTATTA
>JASGKH010000001.1:0-1702297 GCA_047600785.1 Breznakibacter sp. | reverse complement strand
CCGCAAAGGCCGCCGCCAGGCAGGAGAACCTTGAAGGATGGCTCTTTACATTGCATTTCCCAAGCTATTTGCCGTTTATGAAATACGCAAAGAACAGGGAATTGCGAAAAAAAATGTTTTCGGCGTACTCATCAAGGGGAAATGCCGCCAACGCGCACAACAACAAAGGGACCGTTGCAAGGATTGTTGCGCTGCGGCTTGAAAAGGCCAAACTTTTGGGATTCGCGACCCATGCCGGTTACGTGTTAGAGGAACGCATGGCCCAATCGGTATCGAAGGTCGACACATTCCTGAACGAACTGCTCGACGCATCACTCCCCTTTGCCCAACGCGACGTGGAAGAAGTGGCACAACTTGCACACGCAAAAGGATTGGAAGGCCCCATCGAACGCTGGGATTTTGCGTTCTATTCCGAATTGCTGAAATCAGAGAAATACAGTGTGGACGATGAGCTATCGAAGCCATACTTCAAGTTGGAGAACGTCGAAACAGGGGTGTTTGGATTGGCCAATAGATTGTTCGGGCTCACATTTGTCCCGGCACCGCACATCTCCGTTTACCACCCCGACGTAAAAGCATTCGAGGTGTACGACGCGGACGGATCATTCCTTTCCGTGCTTTACATCGACTATTTCCCCCGGCCATCGAAACAGAACGGGGCATGGATGACATCGTTCCGTGAACAGTACGTCGAAAACGGGAAAGACGTGCGCCCCATCGTATCGCTGGCAATGAATTTTACGGCCCCAACGGACACGACCCCTTCCCTGCTGACATTTAACGAAGTGCGCACGTTCCTGCACGAATTTGGCCACGCCTTGCATGGGATGCTGAGCCGCGTGCGGTATCTGTCGCAATCGGGAACCAACGTATACCGCGACTTTGTGGAACTGCCCTCGCAATGGCTCGAGAACTGGGCGACCGATAAGGAATGGCTGCGGCAAACGGCCATCCACTACCAAACAGGCCGACCGATTCCCGACGGGCTGATCGACAAGCTGGTTGCCAGCGATAACTTCCAAAGCGGTTATGCCACCGTAAGGCAGCTGGGTTTCGGGTTGCTGGACATGGCCTACCACACCTGGCAAGAGCCGATACATACCGACATACTGGCATTTGAGCAACAAGCCATGGCCCCCACTGAACTCTTTCCGCCGGTAGAGGGGACATGTACCAGCACGGCCTTCGGCCACATTTTTAACGGGGGATACGCCGCCGGCTATTATGGTTACAAATGGGCCGAGGTGCTAGACGCCGACGCATTTGAGCTGTTCAAGCAAACGGGAACTTACAACCGCGACACTGCAAGCAGGTTCCGCCGCCACATTCTCGAAAAAGGCGGATCGGCCCATCCGATGGATCTCTATCTGGCTTTTAGAGGACAGGAACCGTCCGTTGAACCGTTGCTGACACGATGCGGGTTGAAGTGACGGCCATCGTTTTTGTAAGACAAAGAGGCGGCTGCAAGAATATTAAACGCATCGCATCCGTTTTAACAGAAAGCCCATCCTTCCACTTCCCTTTTTAACCGTGTATTAACTAAAAATCCGGCACAGGAAACTATCTTTGCAACGGTTTAATACAGTTGGATACAATAGCATGGCAAAAGTAGTGGTAGGTCTGTCGGGAGGGGTCGACTCCAGCGTGGCGGCTTATGTGCTTAAAGAACAAGGGCATGAAGTAATCGGGATGTTCATGAAGAACTGGCACGACCAAACGGGCGTGCTTGCATCCGATTGTCCCTGGCTGGAAGACAAATTCGATGCCGAAGCCGTGGCGCGCAAGCTGGGTATCCCTTTCCACTTTGTCGATCTGAGCGAACAATACATGGCCCGCGTGGCCGATTACATGTTTGCCGAATACGAAAAAGGCCGTACCCCGAATCCCGACGTACTGTGCAACCGCGAAATAAAGTTCGATGCATTTTTGGAAAAAGCATTGGAACTGGGTGCCGACTTTGTGGCTACAGGCCATTATTGCCGAAAAGATACCATTGAGGTGGACGGTGCGCCCGTGCACCGTTTGCTGGCAGGAACAGACGGCAACAAAGACCAAAGCTATTTTCTTTGCCAATTGTCGCAGGCCCAATTGTCCAAAGCGCTGTTTCCCGTGGGCGACGTGCTAAAACCCGAAGTACGCCGCATTGCATCGGAACTGAAATTGATAACGGCCCACAAAAAAGATTCGCAAGGCATTTGTTTTATCGGCAAGGTCGATTTGCCCACCTTTCTCCAACAAAAGCTAGAACCACGCAAGGGCAAAGTCTTTTTGGTGGAACCTGATGCCGGCCTGTTCGATTACCCATGGCAACTGGCCGACGGCAATCCCTCCGATGAAGATCTGGAAATGCTCTCACGCCCTTATCCGTTCCATCCGCGCGACGGGAGAAAGATAGGTGACCACAACGGGGCACATTTTTACACCATTGGCCAACGTAAAGGGCTGAACATCGGCGGATTTCCCGAACCGTTGTTCATCATCGGCATTAACGTGGAATACAACCAGGTGTACGTGGGCATGGGACAGGAACACCGCGGCCTGTTCCGAAAAGTGCTGTTCATCCGCAATGACGAGATACATTGGGTGCGTCCCGATATGGAAATGCCTATTGGCGAATCATGCCTGTTCGACCTCCGCATCCGGTACCGCCAGCCGTTGCAGAAAGCCACGATCCACCGCAGAGAAGCGGGCATGTACATTGTGTTCGACCAACCACAACGTGGCATTACGGCCGGGCAGTTTGCCGCATGGTACCTTCAGGACGAATTGGTAGGATCGGGCGTCATCTCATAAACCCACTAACAAGTACCAACACCATGAGACAAGATTTGCAAACCATCAAACGTCTATTAATGGTCATCGTGGTCGCATTGGTCATTTTTTTGTTCAAAACACTCGATTTCATTTTTGTCCCGCTGGTGGGGGCATTGTTTTTGGCGCTTCTGTTCATGCCTTTGATGCGTTGGCTGTACCGGCACCGTGTCGGCAAATATGTATCGGCGACCATTGTCATTTTACTGGTCGCTACACTAATAAAATTGGGATGGGAATTGGTGCGGCTGTCCGGACAGGAAATCGTCGAACAAAAGGCCGAAGTACTGGACCGCATTGAAGCCAAACTGGATACTTACCTCTATTTGGCCAAACATTTCCTGGGCGTGGACGATGGTTACCTGCACCAATACATCGAAGGGGGAAAGCTGATGGAAAACGTTTTGCAGTTTTCGGGCACCGCGTTGAAATTCCTTAAGGACACAATATCAATGGGGCTGATCACCGTATTCTTTCTGGTGCTGTTGCTCATCGATACCGTCAATGTGCCCAAAATCATGCAAACCACTCTCTTCCACAACCAATACTCGTCGGTGAAAACGTTTATGCAAATCGAACGGAGCATTGTCAAGTTCATTGAGGTAAAATTTTTGATGAGCCTTTTTACGGGTGTCGGTTTTACGCTGGCCTGCTACCTGTTTGGGGTCAGTTTCCCGTTATTCTGGGGTTTGCTGGCCTTTACGCTCAATTACATCCAACTCATCGGGGCAGTGGTGGCCACAACCGCACTGGCCTTGTTTGCGCTGGCCGAGATAGCCCAGCCTGGAAGCTGGGCCGCGTTCGTGGGGATTGCCGTTGGCATCCAGTTACTGTTCGGTTCTGTCATCGAACCCATACTAATGGGCAAATCATTTAGCATCAACACCATTACCATCCTCATCATGCTTATGTTCTGGGGATATATCTGGGGCATTCCGGGCATGGTTTTGTCCATTCCCATTACCGTCCTGTTGAAGATCGTGTTTGCCCGTTTTAAACAAACCCAACTGATTTCCGATTTAATGTCATAACCTCTTTGCAAATGAAACTGTACGATCCGCAAATGCACACGGCCGAACATGTACTAAACCAGGTCATGATAAGGAACTTCGGGACCAAACGATGCTTTACCATGCATCTGGAAAAGAAAAAATCGAAGTGCGATTTCCTTTTTGACCGGCCATTATCCGAAACCGATGAGCAACTGATCGAAAATGAAGTTAATCAGGTTCTGAAACAAAACTTACCCGTTTATGACCAAACAGTAGGCCGTGAAGAAGCCGAGAAATTGGTCACGTTGGAAAAACTGCCCGAAGAGAGCGGCGATGAAATACGCATTGTGCACGTGGGAGATTTTGATGCGTGCGCATGTATCGGCAACCATGTGTCAAATACACGCGAAGTGGGCGAGTTCAGGATCATTTCGACCTCGTTCGAAGATGGTGCGTTAAGGATTCGTTTTAAGTTAAACCGTCCCGTGGCCAACTAGCCCTTTAACAGCTTGGGCACCATAAAGTACTCCAGCACGCCCGACTTAGGTTCAATGTCCCTCCAACTTAGCGTATCGAAAGCAATCACCGATACGGCCGATGTGGGATAACGCGAAAAATCACCCGGGGCCAACCGCATGGCCAGCATGGCGATATCGGGATTATGGCCAACGACCCAAACGTTGTCCACGGCATCGTCAAGCGTAGCCAAAAAATCCAAAAAGTCCTGCGTGGTGTACCCATGGTAAATGAAATGTTCGTACCGGATCGCTTCAACGGGATACCCAACGGTTTGGGCCACGATTTGGGCCGTCTGCACGGCCCGGGCCGCATCGCTCGAAATCATCAGCTGGGGTTTGTAGCCTTTTTCCTCCAGATCGGCAGCCACCAATTGGGCATCGGTCCTGCCCCGGGGCATCAGCTCACGCTGTTCGTCGGTAATTCCGAGATAAATAGTTTCTGTTTTGGCGTGACGGCATAGTACAAGACGCTTCATCTGCTGGATAATTAATTTTCATTTTTGAATCGGCGCAAAGGTAGCATGAAAAGGTAGAAAAATACGTTTATATTTATGCCAAAATATGTAAATAACTTTAAATGACCCGAATAGGCCTTCTTTCCGATACCCACGCATTTTTCGATCCCCGTTTTTACGAATTGTTCAAAGAGGTGGACCAAATATGGCACGCCGGCGACATCGGCTCGCCCGATGTGCTGGATGCCATGATGGCATTCAAGCCCGTCAGGGCAGTGTGGGGCAACATCGACGGCACCCCGCTTCGCCGACAACTTAAAGAACACGAACGTTTTATGTGCGAAGGCATAGACGTGTGGGTGACACACATCGGCGGTTATCCCGGCAAATATGCGCCGCAAGTCAAAACCCGGCTAATGGCCGATCCGCCCAAACTCTTCATTGCGGGGCACAGCCACATTTTGAAAGTGATTTACGATAAAAAACTGGATCTCCTCCACCTGAATCCCGGAGCCGCAGGGCTGTACGGGTTCCATGCGGTACGCACGGCATTAAGGTTTGCCATTGACGGCGACAAAATACAACAAATGGAGGTGATCGAACTGGGCGCAAAAAAGGCTTAAAGAACTACGTCCCTTTGGTTTGGCGCGTACAAGATAATCATACACAAAACAACCTCAAGCATATCATCCATGGAACTATATACCATTGTCATTGTTTTACTGGCAATCGCCATCGGAGTGTCCCCAATAGCATCCAAAATAAAACTACCCCACCCCATCTTATTGCTGGCCGTTGGCATCGCTGCCGGGTTCATCCCGGGCTTCAACGGCATATCCATTAATCCCGATGTGGTGTTTCTTATTTTCCTGCCACCGATGTTGTATGATGCCGCTTACAACATCGACTATAAAGAATTCAAAGCCAATCTGTCAACCATCTCCGCACTGGCCATCTCGTTGATTTTTGTGACCGTGGCGGGAATTGCCGCAGTCGTGTACTACAGTCTTCCGGAAATGACGTGGCCATTGGCCTTCGTATTAGGGGCCATCCTTTCGCCACCCGATGCCATTGCCGCGTCGGGAGTTACCAAAGGCTTGCATCTGCCACATCGTACAAATACCGTACTTGAGGGGGAAAGCCTGGTCAACGATGCTTCGGCGCTGGTCGCTTTACGTTTTGCCGTGGCAGCGGTAGCCGGGAGTTCGTTCGTGCTTTGGAAAGCCGGGCTGATGTTTGTGGTTTCCCTCGTGGGAGGTTTGCTGGTAGGCTATGCATTGTGGGCGGTCTTTGCTTTCGCTGCAAAGAAATACCGGCTGCACGAAAATGTAACGGTCAGCCTGAATCTCATGGTTCCTTTCGTCGCCTATCTGGTGGCGGAGGAGATCCATGTGTCGGGCGTTATCGCCGTAGTTTCCGTCGGACTGCTTATCTCCGGACATAAAGACAAATTTTCCCGACAGGTGCGTGTACAGTCCAAATCCATTTGGGATACGGCCATCTTCATGTTGGGCGGACTGATCTTCATTCTGATAGGGTTGGAATTCCCCCACATCCTGAAGCAAATCCCGGTTGAATACATCGGACCGTTAATCGCGAGCGCCTTTCTTATTTTCCTTGTGGCGTTGGCGGTACGTGTACTGTTTGTCTTTTGGAACAGGTATGGTGTGGCCATGCGCATCAAACAGATACAGAAACGCGAGGCAGCTATCACCGAACGCATTCGCCACAATGAGCGGATCATTGCCTTGCAACAAGAAGATACCCCGAAAGCCAGCCAAAAGAAAGAAGCCATGCTGCGTACCCACGAACGGCTGTTGCAACGGTTGGAATATATGCAGGAATACAAACCTCTAGGGTTGAAAGAATGCGTGATTATCGGTTGGTCGGGGATGCGGGGGATTGTTTCACTGGCGGCTGCCATGTCGTTGCCATTTGTGCAGGAAAACGGGATGGAATTCCCCAACCGGGACATTATAGTTGCACTGACGGTGGTCACAGTGGTGTTGATGTTGCTTATACAAGGATTAGGCCTGCCGTTGCTTATAAAATGGTTGAAGATAACATAAGGCCCGCGCGCCCATTAGCCGAAAAGTCCGTGTTATACGTCTTCCTGGCACATCGATCGTTTTCTTTTCCATAAAAGATGCAAGGTTCTACCGGGAATATTACCCGGCATCCGCTTATGGCCAAATCCCGGATTCGCCCAGTGTCCTGCAAAATATCCTCACGCCTGAAGAACGGATGCCAACAGGCAGGTTCAGAGACGGAATCCGGAGATAAACGAATCGAATGGCAGATTTACCCGATAGTGTCTGTACGATCCGGAAAAACAACGATGGCCATCAATCGAAAATGCCACTCTGGGTATGGACGAAAGGAAAAGCCCTCTCCCGTTAGAACGGGAAGGTAACTTATTTGTCATCACCCATCCACTTTTCTCATATTCCGGACACCAATATTCCAAACCAATCGATAAATTTGGGCTATGGTAAAAACCACCACATATCCCAACAGGCTTTACCACCAATTCGGCAAAGGCCTTTATGAATGCTGGATCGAATGATCCTGTCCCTCCTTCCCGTTTTTCCATTTCCGCTTTTTATTTTATAAACCTTTAACGACCGTCATGCAAGGCATTGTATTCGACGTGAAGCGTTTTGCCGTCCACGATGGTCCCGGCATCCGTACCACCATCTTTTTTAAGGGTTGTAACATGCGCTGTTTTTGGTGCCACAACCCGGAAAGTATCGATACCCAACCTGTATCCGTCACAAAAAAACGGATGCTGGACGGTATGTGCCACGCCTGCTCCGAAACCATCGGGAAGCAGATGACGGTGAACGATGTGATGGCTGTCCTGGAGCGCGAACGCATTTTTATGGACGAATCGGGCGGCGGCGTTACCTTTTCGGGCGGCGAACCCACGTTGCAACCACAATTCCTGCAAGAATTGTTAAGGGCTTGCAAAACAAAGGGGATACACACCACGGTCGACACCAACGGATCGGCCCATGAAAGGACCTATACGGCCATCCTCCCGTTCACCGATCTGTTCCTCGTTGACCTGAAGCATGCCAATGCCGCAACGCACCTGTGGGGAACCGGGGCATCGAACGACAAAACGATAGCAAATCTGGCCAATCTTTTAAAGCTTGATGCCCATGTGTGGGTACGCATCCCGGTCATTCCCACGTTTAACCATTCCAATGCAGAAATGGCCGGGATTGCCGACCTATTGCTTTCAATGCCCCAAAAGGCCGAACGTGTCGATTTGCTTCCTTTCCACCACATGGCAAAAAACAAGTTCGAACGATTGGGACTACCCGCCCCGCTATCCGACATCCCAAGCTTGACCAAAAGCGACCTGGTCTCTTACAAGGAATTATTTGAATCGAAAGGATTTAACACGATCATTGGCGGATAACGATACCGCCGTATCAAAAAACAAAAACCAATGAACTCCAGAATTGAAGCCCTCCGGAGCCAAAGCCTGAATGCCGTCAACCGGATTTCGGCCGAACGTGCGCTCCTGATCACCGAATTTTACAAAAGCGACGGATCGAAAGGATTTTCCGTGCCTGTAACCCGCGCCAAAGCATTCGAATACATATTGAAACACAAGCACATTTACATCGGAGAGGGCGAACTGATTGTTGGCGAACGTGGCCCCGCGCCCAAAGCCACTCCCACCTATCCCGAGATATGCGTCCACTCGCTGGCCGATCTGGACATTTTGCACCATAGGCCCAAAGTATCATTCCATGTGGACGACGAAACCCGTATGGCATTCGCACAAACCATCATCCCTTTTTGGACCGGTAAAACCAACCGCGAACGGATCATGGATGCCATGGCGCCCGAATGGCACCAGGCTTATGCGGCAGGCATATTTACCGAATTTCAGGAGCAACGCGCCCCCGGGCATACGGTATGCGGTAGAAACATTTACCACAAAGGCATGTCCGATTTCATTGCCGACATCCGGCACAGCATATCCCAGCTTGATTTTGGCAACGATCCCAAAGCCGGCGACAAGCAGGAGGAACTGAAAGCGATGGAGATTTCGGCACAGGCCCTCATCATGTGGGCCAACCGGCACGCAGAGAAGCTTAAAGAACTGGCATTGACGGAACCTGATGCCAACAGGAAGAGGGAACTGGAACGGATGGCGCAAATATGCGGGCGCGTGCCTGCCCATGCCCCGCGCACGTTGCACGAAGCGCTGCAATATTACTGGTTTGTCCACCTGGGCGTGGTCACGGAGCTGAACCCCTGGGATTCGTTCAACCCGGGCCGTTTGGACCAACACTTGTTGCCGTTCTACCTGCGCGATATTCTGGACGGAACCCTCACCAGGGAACAGGTGTATGAACTCCTGCAGGCGTTCTGGATAAAGTTCAACAACCATCCGTCTCCCCCCAAAGTGGGCGTAACGGCCGAAGAGAGCAACACTTATACCGACTTCTGCCTGATAAACCTTGGCGGCGTGCACGACGACGGTTCCGACGCCTGCAACGAAATGACCTTTGTGTTGCTCGACGTGATCGAAGAGATGCGTTTGCTGCAACCCAGCTCAATGGTACAGGTGTCGCACCAGAATCCCGACAAAATGATCGAACGCACGTTGCAGATCCTGAAAACGGGATTTGGGCAACCCTCCATCTTCAACACCGATGCCATTGTACAGGAGCTCCTCAACCAGGGCAAGGACATTGTGGACGCACGCCGCGGCGGGGCCAGCGGGTGCGTGGAAGCAGGCGCGTTCGGCACCGAAGCATACATCCTGACGGGATACTTCAACCTGCCGAAGATACTTGAGGTCACGCTCCATAACGGTACCGACCCGCAAACGGGCAAACAGATCGGGATCCAGACCGGAAACCCGCTTGGGTTCAAAACGTACCAGGAATTGCTGCAGGCATTCAACGCACAGGTCGACCACTTTACTGAAATTAAAATAAAAGGCAACAATGCCATCGAACGGATTTTCGGACAAAACCTGCCCGTCCCGTTTTTATCGATACTGATCGACGATTGCATTAAAAACGGCACCGACTATGTGGCCGGAGGGGCGCGTTACAACACATCATACATACAAGGCGTGGGGATGGGCTCGGTAACCGATTGCCTCTCATCGCTGAAACATCATGTGTTCGACCAGCAAACCATTTCGATGGCCGAAATGTTGGCCGCCCTCCGCGCCGATTTCGCAGGTTTTGAGCAAATGCGCGCCGAACTGTGGTACAACACGCCCAAATACGGCAACGACGACGACAGGGCCGACGACCGTCTGTGCGAGGTGTTCGGGATATATTACGGTGCCGTCAACGGCAAGCCCAACCAACGTGGCGGGGTACACCGCATCAATCTGTTGCCCACCACCTGCCATGTGTATTTCGGGAAAGTAACGGGCGCACTGCCCGACGGACGCAAGGCCCATGTCCCGTTGTCCGAAGGCATTTCGCCCGTGCAGGGGGCCGACCATTGCGGTCCCACGGCCGTGATCCGCTCGGCGGCAAAAATAGACCACCTGCACACCGGCGGCACGTTGTTGAACCAGAAATTCGCCCCCGATTTTTTCGAAGACGGCCAATCCATCCGTAACCTGACCAAGCTGGTACGCAGCTACTTTAAGCTCAACGGGCACCACATCCAGTTCAACGTGGTGTCGGCCGACACGCTCCGCGACGCCCAAAAGTATCCCGAGAACTACCGCGACCTGATCGTACGCGTGGCCGGCTACAGCGATTACTTCAACGACCTTGGCTCCGACCTCCAGAACGAGATCATTTTACGAACCGTCCACGGAAACATTTGAATCTTATGAGAAGATACACACTCTTTTGCCTCATTGCGCTACTTTCCCCGTGTACCCACGGCGTGGCCCAGCCGACAGTGGCCGACTACCAGCGTGCCGATACCATGGACCGGTTCAACAACCTGGCTTATCATGCGTTCGTATCGCCCAACTGGATCGAAGACGTTCCGGTATGCTGGTACATGGTGCAAACGCGCCGCGGCACCGAATACTTTTTGGTGGATGCCGAGAAACAGACAAAGAAAGCCGCTTTCGACCCGGTAAGGTTCACCAGCGCCTACAACGCGGTATTGGGGAAAAGCGAAAAGCCGTTTGGTTTTAAGCTGAACGACCTTGCATTCGCCAAAGACTTAAAATCGATGTCTTTCGTGGTGGACAGTTTTAAGTGGAACTGCTCGTTGGGCAGCTACAAACTGGCCAAGTCAGATAAGGTACCCCCACGCGCCAAAGAAGGATATTGGGCCGAACAGGACGATGAACGGAAAGGCACACCGGTGGTCTCGCCCGACGGGAAATGGGAAGCCTATATCCGGGAACATAACCTGTTCGTACGGCACAAAGAATCGAAAGTCCGCACGCAATTGAGTTTCGACGGGTCGGAAGGCTCATATTACTCGGCACGGATCTATTGGTCGCCCGATTCACGCCTGATAGCCGTCAACAAAATCAGGTACGCCCCGGTGCGTGACATCTATTTCGTGGAATCGTCGCCCAAAAACCAATTCCAACCGGTGCTGCAAAAACGCGGATACGTGAAGCCAGGCGATGCATTGCCCGTCAAATCGCCTTCATTGTTCGACGTGGCCGGCCAGCACCAGATCGCCGTGGACGCGTCGGCCTTCGAAAACCAGTACGATTTGTCCGATCCGGCATGGCGCAACCACGGACGGTCGTTCTCTTTCGAATTCAACCAACGCGGGCATCAGGTTTACCAGGTGGTTGAGGTGGACGCGCAAACGGGCAGCACCAGGATCGTTATCGACGAACAAAGCCGTACGTTTATCGATTATAGCGGCAAACATTACCGTTACGATGTGAACGACGGGGCAGAAATCATCTGGGCGTCGGAACGCGACGGATGGAACCACCTCTATCTGGTTGACGGGGCATCGGGAAAAATAAATAACCAAATCACCCGTGGCCAATGGGTGGTAAGGGGGGTGGAAACGGTCAACGAAAAGGAACGCTATCTTATCATTAAGGCAAGCGGCATGCATACGTACGAAGACCCCTATCTGGTACATTATTGCAAAGTGAACTTCGACGGATCGGGCTTTGTGGACCTGACGCCCGAACGGGCCCAGCACGACGCCCGTTTTTCGGCGGACAAGCGCTTTTTCACCGACAGCTATTCGACCGTTGACCAACCACCCGTCACGGTGTTACGTAACGCCGGCAACGGACAAGTGCTCATGACGCTTGAAAAGGCCGACATCAGCGATCTGCTGGCCAGGGGTTGGCAAATGCCCGAACCGTTTTGCACCAAAGGACGTGACGGAACCACCGACATTTGGGGGAATATTTACCGCCCCACCAACTTCAATCCCCGCAGGAAATACCCCGTCATCGAATACATCTACGCGGGCCCACATTCGGCGCACGTCACCAAACCGTTCCTTGTCCATAACTGGCCTTTTTCGGGTTTGGCGGAGCTGGGGTTCATCGTCGTGCAAATCGACGGTATGGGTACATCGTGCCGTTCAAAGGCTTTCCACGACGTATGCTGGAAGAACCTGAAGGATGCGGGTTTTCCGGACCGCATCCGGTGGATAAAGGCGGCTGCCGAAGAATATCCCTACATCGACACAACCCGTGTGGGGATCTTTGGGGGATCGGCCGGAGGGCAAAACGCCATGGGCGCCGTGCTGTTCCATCCCGAATTTTACAAAGCGGCCGTGGCATCGTGTGGCTGCCACGACAACCGTATGGATAAGATCTGGTGGAACGAACAATGGATGGGATACCCCATTGGCCCCCACTATGCCGAGTGTTCCAACGTGGACAACGCCTTCCGGTTACAAGGCAGGCTGATGCTTATACTGGGGGAACTGGACGACAATGTGGACCCGTCATCGACCTATCAGGTGGCCGATGCCTTGATTAAGGCCAACAAAGAATTCGAACTGGTGGTGCTTCCGGGCGTAGGCCATTCGTTGGGCGGAAAGTACGGCGAACGCAAACGGCGCGATTTTTTCGTCAAACACTTGCTGAACGCCGAGGCTCCCGAGTGGAATAACAAGAAATAAGTATTTCACGCAAAGACGCAGGGCACGCAGAGAAAAAACCCTTTGCGCACTCTGCGTTTCCTTCCTTTGCGTCCCTGCGAGAACGATTTCACGCAAAGACGCAGAGAGAAAACCTTTTAACTCTGTTGTCTTCTTAACGTTCGTTACGTGCAACCTTTTATTGCCGTAACAACTTATCCGACAACACCCCGATCGAAGCCAACGCCGGAGGCAACAAATGCGGATGGCTGGCCCTGACGGGGCAAATATCAATACCGCCGCGACGGGTGTACACACAGGCTACCATTAGTTGGTCAGGTTGGTAGGCATCGGAGAGGCGCTTGAACAGCATCTCGCATATTTCCTCGTGAAAATGGTTTTCGTTGCGCAACGACACCACGTATTTCAATACCGAAAGCACATCGGGGCTGCAAGCCGCCTTGAGATGGATAAACGCACTGCCCCAGTCGGGCTGATGGGTAATTTTGCAATTGCTGCGCAACAGATGGGTGGCAACACGGTACTCCGATGGACGGTCATGGGCAATCTCCAGCAGTTCGGGCGCGTCGGTAAAACGGTCGAACACAAGATCCCCGGCGCCGGGCAATTGTTCCAGCACTTTGTACCCGTAAAAATCGGAAGGCGTATGTGACGGTTTTGTAGCGAAGAAATTGACCTCTACGTTGACACCCAGCAGCTTTTCCAAATCCTTTCCCACAGTTTTGAGAAAGAGCTGGATCCCATCGTCGGCCGTTTCTCCCAACCGTTCCATATTGAACGAATTGAGGTAAAGTTTTAACGACTTGCTTTCGACCAAACAAGAGCTGCCGGCAGGATAAACCAACTTTAGCAACCCAGTGACGGGCAGTCCTTTTTGGGTGATGAAGCCTGTTTCGTATGCATGCCACACGTCCATGCCAATAAAGGGCAAATCCGCATCGTCCAATTGATATTGTTCACGGTTGAGGCGGCGCGGAACGGCTACCAGCACATCGGGCGAATAAACCGACGGATAGCTGACCTGTTTGCCTAACACTTTACCTTCAATGGGTTCCATTTTTGTAAATTTTATGAAAAGGCTGTCAGATTTTAGCCATTGGCCTCCAGCCTATTAAACCGATCACTAAAAAACAAGCCATTCCTTACAACGTTCCTAACCGAAAGGTAGAATCTTCCACCCTTTAATCCCAATATTGCACTTCAGAGCTCCGGCATCGAACCTTTTAACCGCGGCATCCGACCAAAAAGGTGCGGCATCCTGTCTTTTTACTCCGACATCGAACCTCTGAGCTCCGGCATCGAACCTTTTAACCGCGCCATCCGACCAAAAAGGTGCGGCGTCCTGTCTTTTTACTCCGGCGTCGAACCTCTGAGCTCCGGCATCGAACCTTTTAACTGCGGCATCCTACTCCCAAAAGGACAATGTTCGGTTTTATGTGCAAAGGTTGTAAAACCAGTGATCTTTTCCCCTCACACCCCCTCCCGGCAACCAAACAGCTCGATATGGATACGGGGCGAAAAACGCCATCCGTTGCGCACGGCTGCCTGCAATGCAAAGGAAGTGGTTTGGGCCAGTTCGTCCATGCTGGCACCCAACGGCATGGCCAATATGTCCGATGCCTTAAATCCTGCCAGAAAAGCAAGGAATTGCTCTTTGATCTCTGTCTCCTCATCAGGGTTGGCCATCACAAACTTTAACTGGAACTCACCGGCTTTCCAATTCATGGCATCTATCCACTTTTGGATGACCTCAATTTGGCGACGGCGCTCGGCATGGTACACAAACGGCCCTGAACCGGCCAGCCCCAACGTTTCAAGTTTTTGCCCGTTGGGCTCCGAATTAGATAGTTTGGGCGACAGACTGACCAAATCAACATGGGCGGCCACGTCGGCGTCAAAAATGGTCGCATTGCTCTCAATGGTAATGTGGGCCCCGGTCAACTCTTTGATGCGGTGGCACAATGCGGCCAACGGCCGTTTCTGCAACATAGGCTCGCCGCCCGAGATCACCACGTGGTGCATGTCGCCAAGGTTACGGGCAATGATGCGTACCATGTCATCGACCGTATACTCGAGGGTTCTGCCAACGTTGAAAGATGCATACCCGGTGTCGCACTTCGACACGTTCCCATCGGGCAACAACCACATGCAGCGGAGGTTGCACGAGGCCATCCGTACGAACAGGGACGGCACGCCCGCCAGTTTTCCTTCGCCCTGAACCGTGCCCGAAAACGGCCAGCCGGTTTTTGGGGCTTCGGACAATGGATTGCCCTGTTTATCGACTGTGATCGGAAAAACCCCCTCTTCGACCAAAACTAACTTTTCCATGCTATTTGCTAAAACTCAATTAAAGTGCGGGATCTGGATAACCGGCCCCGGCGAACGCCTTGGCGCGCAACAGGCAGCTGTCACAGGTGCCACAAGGCTTTTCGCCGCCACGGTAGCACGACCACGTCAACGAAAAATCGACGCCCAACTGCATGCCAAGCTTAATTTCGTCGGCTTTGGTCTTGTGCACAAAAGGCGCATGTACGGCAATGGGCAATCCTTTGGCAGCCCCCATCACGGTGCCTTTGTTTATGGTTTCCTGCATCGACCGGATAAACTCCTCGCGGCAATCGACATACCCCGAATAATCGACCTGGCTCACCCCGATAAAAATATCTTGTGCACCAAGGGCTTCGGCCAACGACGCCGCCACCGACAAAAACACCATGTTGCGTGCAGGCACGTACGTGGCCGGAATATCGGTGCGGTCCACATCGCCATTTTCGACCTCAATATGGCTGTCGGTCAACGCCGAACCGCCCCAGTTGCTCAATAACAGCGACACCACCTGATGCGATGCCACGCCGGCTTGCCCGGCCACTTGCCTGGCCGATTGGAGCTCGCGGTTATGGCGCTGTCCATAGTCGAACGACAACGCATGGAGCTCAAAACCTTGCGATTTGGCAAGATGGAGGGCAACGGCCGAATCCAATCCGCCAGAAAGTAAAACCACAGCTTTTTTCATATCCCAATTTTTTTCAATTCAAACACACCGGTTTGGACAGTACAAAACCTACGGAAAAACAAAATTGGGGAAACACGGCGAACGCCAGTCAATACAGACACTCCACCACAAATGGGACGGAGTGAAAGAGTGCAGTTTCCATAGTTTTGTTTAACGACAGGATGGTTTCGAACTGTCGGTGGCCGGTAGGTGCTTTGGCAGAATCGGCTCGTTGTCCAAATGAGTTGCCAAAGACACTTCGGCCACAAAAATACAAAAAAATCGCAAGGGGCTAACGGCACGTCAAATCGAACAACAAGTGGGGTAAACGAACGCATCACGTTGCCCTTGGATCGACAAAATCGGCCAACACAAACAAACAACTACCAATCAACACATTGCCAGGCAACTCCACATTCGATAGAGGATTATCCCCAACAGCGTCCTTAAGTAAATCCTTCAATTTTTATCGATCAATAACAATGTTCGATCGTCCCCAAAGAGCAAAATGTGGGTTTTTCGATAATTGCAGGAACTAAAAACCGTCTGCCGGAACCATATCCAACCCATCTGGACATGGAATATTCCATCACAAAATGGAAAAATCATTCACACCCATCCGCAAAACGAAGACAGACAAACATTCATCAACCTCACAAACAACACATTAATAAACAACGATCGATTTATCCATATAAAACACAAAAAAATCCATGCCGGGGTTTTTCGCTGTTTTTACATTTATTGTGAAATCTATTTAATAATTGTCAAACCGCATCTATGAAACGAAAATCATTACTTGTGCTACTGCTGATAAATGTGTTATGCACATTTACCATAGTGGCCCAGCAAAAAGTTACCGGTAGAGTGGTCGATTCCAAGCAACTTCCACTGCCCGGCGTCAACGTAGTCCAAAAAGGGACTACTACAAACGGAACCGTTACCGATGTAGACGGTAATTACTCTATTATTGTGCCATCGCCGGAAAGCTTGATCGTGTTTTCGATAATCGGGTTTAAGAACCAGGAGTTTCAGGTTGGCAGCCAAACCACTATAAATGTTGCCATGGAGGAAGAGAGTATTGGTCTGGATGAAGTCGTTGCGATCGGTTATGGGAAATTGACACGCAAGGATGTGACCAGCTCAATTACCACAATTAAGGCCAAGGACATGAATAGTGGCGTATATAGTGATCCTTCCCAGTTGCTGCAGGGGAAAGTTCCGGGTTTAACGATTACCCAGACTTCCGACCCCAATGGCAGCTCATCCATTACTTTGCGCGGCGCCTCGACATTGCGTACCGGCGAAGCGCAGGAACCATATTACGTAATTGATGGCATTCCGGGAATGTCGTTATCACTGGTTGCACCTGAGGATATTGAGAGCATCGATGTGCTGCGCGATGCATCTGCAACCGCAATCTATGGTTCAAAAGCAGCCAACGGAGTTATCATTGTTACGACCAAGAAAGGCAATAACAAGGGGCAGACCAACATAAGCTACAGTACTTACGTGGCTGTTGACAATGTGTTAAAGAACCTGGACATGATGACGGCGGATGAACTTCGCGCTTATGCCACGGCAAACGGAGTAACCCTTCCAAATGACGAAGGTGGCAGCACCGACTGGCAGAAGGAGGTTCAACGTACCGGTTTCAGCCAGAACCACAATGTCTCCATTAACGGGGGTACCGAGAAGACCAGTTACAATGCAAGTGTTAACTATATGGACCAGCAGGGCATTGTCAAAGCAACTGACAAGAACCGCCTTGTGGCACGATCTTTCTTACAAACCTCATCGCTCAACGACCGTCTGACGCTGTCAATCAGCCTTAACGGAAGCATTACCAACAACCACAATGTCCCAATGGGTAGCGGGGGCACCAGCGTTCTTGACGCAATGAACTATTATTCGCCATTGGTTCCGGTAAAAAACGAAGATGGCAGTTGGTATAAAAGCTCCGGCATCTCCCAGAATTACAACCCCATGTCGATGATCAACGAGGATGAGTACAATACAGAGAGCAAACGCCTGCAGGGCACGACCAAACTTTCGCTAAAGATTATCGATGGTTTGGTTTACAATTTGGGCCTTTCTTACCAAAACGAGCAATACATTTTCAGCAATTACAACACCACGGCTTCCCAGATTTATTCGTCGCAGCATGGTCAGGCAAGTCGTACATCCGTCGAGAATAAGAAAAAAGTGCTGGAAACTTACCTGAACTATGACAAAACAATCAACGATCTGCACAAGCTTGGGCTCATGGCAGGTTATTCGTGGGAGCAAAGCGACAACAACGATGGTTTTGGGCTTACGGTGTACAACTTTTACGACGACGCATTAAAATACTACAATCTGGGATATGCCAACAGCATGGATATTTCCGGCATTAATAGCGGTTATACCCTTTCGACATTGCGCATGATCTCTTTTTATGGCCGTGTTAACTACAGTTACAACAGCAAATACTTGTTTCAGGCAACAATACGCCGTGACGGCAGTTCAGCTTTCGGTAAAAACAATCGCTGGGCTACTTTCCCTTCGGCATCTGCATCATGGCGCTTGAGCGAAGAAAATTTCATAAAAGACCTGAATGTATTTGACGATCTGAAATTCCGTGTCGGCTATGGCGTCAGCGGCAACTCGTTAGGATTTAACGCATTTACGGCCATCCAGACTTATGGCGCTTCCGGTTGGTTCACCTATACAGATGAAAACGGAAACACTGCAGATTATCGTACCCTGGCTGCCACAAGCAACGCAAACCCCGATTTGAAGTGGGAACGGACAAGCATGCTCAACATTGGCGTGGATTTCGGGTTCTTAAAAAACCGTATAACCGGTACGTTGGAATCGTACGACAAAAGAACAGAGGACTTGATTTACAGTTATGCTGTGTCCACCAACCGTTACCCATATGGCAGCATGCTTGCCAATGTGGGTGAGATTAGCAACAAGGGCATCGAATTCTCTTTAAATGTAATTCCCGTCCAATCAGAAAAATTTCGCTGGGAAACATCGTTGAATCTTTCCCACAACAAAAACGAGGTAATAAGTCTCTCCAACCAGACTTATTCGGTGGATTACATCAATGCCGGCAACCCGAACATCGGCGGGTACGCTACGGCCAATGTCCAACGCATTATGGAAGGCGAGGCGATAGGGACTTTTTACATGTGGGAGTGGGCCGGTTACAACGACAGCGGTGTGTCGCAATTCTACGTACATGATCCCGTAACCGGTAAACGCACAGGTGAGTTTACGACCAGTCCGCAGGAAACGGACCGCACCAAGGTAGGCAGTGCACAGCCCAAGCTGACTTATGGCTGGAACAATACCCTGACATATAAAAACTGGTCTCTTACGGCATTCTTACAGGGGGTATCGGGTAACAAAATCCTGAATTCAACCCGCGCCCAGTACAATTACATTGCGTTGGTTTCAACAGGCAAGAATGTGTTGAGCGAGGTGGCGACCAACCAAAAATTTACCGACGTCAATGCACAGGCCCCATCGGACCGATATCTTGAAAAAGGCGATTATCTGCGTCTGTCCACATTGACGTTGAGCTATGACTTTGGCAAGATTCGCGACTATATCAAAGGATTAAGTGTTTATGCGACATGCAACAACGCAATGACCATCACTGGCTATAAAGGACTTGATCCCGAAATAAATCTAGGCGGCCTCACTCCAGGCATCGACAACCGTGAATCATATTATCCACGTACCCGAACTTTTATGCTTGGGCTTAATATCAACTTCTAATATTAAAATCCCATGAAAAAAATAAATATCAAACTCCTTATACCGGCTGCATTAATGGCTTTGACCACCGGCAGTTGCACTGACCTGGATGTGGATATAAAATCACAATACACCACCTATCCGAATTCGGAAATAGCCGCCGAGGCCAAAACGTCCGATGTCTATTATGCATTTCGCGGCATTTTGGGCCGCCGTTACAATGAAGCCATGACCCTCTCTTCCGATGAATGTATGGGCGTAAGTTTCGACGGGGATTATTACGACTCCGGAAACTATGCACATGCAAGCTTGCACAACTTCAAGGCCGATGATGCATGCATGGGGTACTGGTCCGATTTGTCAAGTGGGATCACCAAGTGCAACCGGGTCATTGTGGACCTTGGTGGCGACGAAGCTGCAGTGACCGCGCCGGTTCGGGCAGTACGGGCATTCTATCATTTTATATTGATGGATAGCTATGGCGATGTGCCTGTTTTGGACCATGTGCTGGATACAGATGAGGCATTGGAGCGTAGCCCTCGTGCCGATGTCGCGAAATGGATCGAATCCGAACTGCTGGCTGTCCGCGACAATATGACCACCAAGGTGGATGCGTCAACGTATGGCAGGCCTACCCGCTGGATGGTGGATGCACTTCTGGCTAAGCTATATATCAACTGGAATGTTTACACAAGTGATGTAACAAGTTCAGGCTGGTCGGCCACTGCGGCAAACGAAAAACTGGATGATTGTGTGTCGGTATGTGATGACATCATACAATCCGGCCTTTTTGATTTGACTGACGATTACCTGGAGAAGTTTTATCCGACCAATGGTTCCGGCATTAAAGATTTTATATATGCCATGCCTTACACGGCGGCCAATCAGGATGGAATGACTTATGGCCGTTTTCGTACATGGCGCAAGGGGGATACCAATGGGAACGGTGGCGCCGGCCTGTATGGAATGGTCGTCACGTTGTCAGTTGGCGGTAATTTAGCCGTCACCCCGGAATTTGCCGCACTATTCGATTTAAGCGGCGATCGCCGCAACGATGCCATATTTAAAAACTCATTGTACCAGTACGATCCGTCCACTTACGCCGTAACGACAACTCCGTACAAATACAAAGACGTACAGGTCGTATTGACGCAGGATATTACACTAAAAACCGAAGATGAGAACCTGAATGTGGGCAACACGGTATCCGGCTGGTCGCAAGGCTATCGTTTCAATAAGTTCATGATGAACCCTACCGCTTTTGGATTATACAATCGTTGCCAGGACAACGACATCCCGATTTTCCGTTATGCCGATATCCTACTCACCAAGTGCGAGGCGATCCTTCGCGGTGCCACAACGACCAATGGCGATACCCCCATGGGGCTGTTTAATCAGGTACGTGCTTATGTGAATGCACCCACTATCGGTTCAACTCCTACATTGAATGAACTGCTTGATGAACGTGGCCGTGAGTTTTTCGATGAAAACTGGCGTCGTAACGACTTGATCCGTTTCGGGCATTTCGAGAATGACTGGGGCTTTAAAAATACGATCAACACAAGCGCCAAGACCGATTACACCAAGCGTATATTCCCTGTGCCAACAGGTATTTTGAACGAAAACACCAACTGGTCCCAGAATACTGGTTATTAAACAAAAAAAGGGGGTGTCCCCCAAGACATCCCCTTTTGCGTTTATTCAACCGGTATGCCTGGGACAAAAGAATGCTTTCACGGCACAAATTAAACTTACACAACAATCACCCAAAATTGTTCCGACAATTTTGTGACATTAAAAATCAGGGACTCATGTAGAATAATCGCATGAGTTCTATGATTCCAATTTTCCAAGCCCCCAAACGCTATCAACCACGTTAAAATATCGTCTGAAAAAACCTTGGTACAACCATCAATCGGAATAATCATATTCGATTCTTTTCAAACAACCAACGTGTAATCCCAGGTACGTTTTCAATGCTGCAAGCTTACACGTTCCCATCACCACCACTCTGCATAACACGGTTCATAACCTTCGATTTTGGAGAGGCACATAGAAAGTATCTCAAAATGAAATTTATCAACCCATTTATAATTAGCATTTTATTACTCACATCATGTGCCGTCAAACATGAGAATCCCCAATTGGTTGATTTTGTCAATCCGCTAATCGGCACGGCGCCATCGACCACCCAAAGTGCGTTGAAATACGGCGAACACAAAGAGAACAACGCACAGGTAATACCCTGCGTATCCACTCCGTTTGGCATGACCAACTGGACCCCGCAAACCCAATGGACCGAAACCAAATGCGAAGCGCCTTATTACTATGCCGATTCCGTAATTACAGGATTTAGGGGTAGCCACTGGCTTAGCGGATCGTGCGTGCAAGACTATGGCAGCCTCTCCATTATGCCCGTTTTTGGCGACTTAAAATGCCAACCCGGGCAACGGGGGTCAGTCTTTAGCCACACCAACGAAAAGGCATCACCCTACTACTACCAGGCTTATTTGAAGGACCATCTCATAAACGCAGAGCTAACCGCCACCAAACGGTGCGGCCTGTTGCGTTTTACGTTCGACAGGGAAGGAATTGCCCACATTGTGGTGAACCCCAACAGCGACGAAGGACAAGGATTTATCCGCATCATCCCCGAAAGCAACGAGATTATCGGCTACAACCCGGTACACCGCATTTACCAAGGCAACGGCGAAAGTGCCGGTTTCAGCGGCTATTTTGTGGTACGTTTCAGCCACGACTTTTTCGATTTCGGCGTTTACCAGGGAACCAACATCTACGCGCAGGACCGTCAGGTTTCGGACTTGGGCAACTTGGGCGGTTTTGTGTCGTTCAACGTAACGAAAAAACAGAGTATCGACGTGTATGTGGGCACGTCATTCACCAGCATCGAACAGGCCCGAAAAAATCTGGATGCCGAAACCAAAGGCATCGATTTTGAAAAAGCCAAGTCGGATTTACGCCACACGTGGGAAACCGTGTTAAGCAAGATAGAGGTGGAAGGGAATCGTGACGAAGACAAGGTAAAGTTCTACACTGCGCTTTACCATTGTTTGCTTCAACCACGCACGTTTAACGATGTGGACGGGTCGTACGTAAGTTTTGACGGCGGAAAACAGGTGCTGAATTCGGGAACGCACGACTACTACACCGATTTTTCGATGTGGGACACCTATCGCGCCCTGCATCCGTTGCTGAACATTATTATGCCGGACACCAACGCCGACATGGCCAATAGCTTGTTCCTGAATGCCGAACAAGGCGGTTGGATGCCCATTTTCCCTTGCTGGAATTCGTACACGTCGGCCATGATCGGCGACCATGGCATTGCCGCCGTAGCCGACGCATACATGAAGGGTGTGATTGACATTCCGGACGACAAATATGCTTATCTGCTCAAAAACGCCTTTGAATCGCCCAACTACAACGACTATCTCAACGGAAAAGGGCGAAGGGCGTTGAAATCGTATTTGGCCTATGGCTACATCCCATTGGAAGATAAAGTATTGGAATCGTTCCACAAAGAAGAACAGGTATCGAGGACGTTGGAGTACGCGTTCGACGATTTTGCCCTGTACCAAATTGCCGCAAAGAAAGGCGATACCAAGAATGCGGCATTGCTAAAGACACGCGCCCAAAATTACAGGAACGTTTACAGCAAGTCCGACTCATGCGTGACGGGCAGGCACGCCAATGGCACGTTCATCGCGCATTTCAACAAGTTTGTGCGCCAACCCTACATCACCGAAGGCACGCCTTACCAATACACATGGTACGTGCCGCACGATGTGGCCGGGTTGATTGCATTGATGGGCGGCGATGAGGGCTTCAACAGCAATTTGGACCGTTTTCATGCCGCAGGCCAATACTGGCACGGCAACGAACCCGGGCACCAAATTCCGTTCCTTTACAACTACAGTGGCCAGCCATGGAAAACCCAAAAACTGGTGTCCGACATCATGCAAAACGAATACGACGCCACGGTGGGCGGGCTGAGCGGCAACGACGACGCCGGACAAATGTCGGCCTGGTACGTGTTTGCGGCCTTGGGGTTCTACCCGGTATGCCCGTCGGTGCCCGAATATGTGATTTGCGGCCCACACTTCGACAAAGTCACCATCAACCTTGAAAACGGGAAAAAGATTGTCATCAAAGCCAAAGGCGCTTCAACAGGGGCAAATTATATACAGTCGCTAAAGGTAAACGGCATAGTAACCGACAAAACCTTTTTGAACCATTTCGACATTACACACGGGGCAACACTCGAGTTTGTGATGGGCAACCAACCCAACGAGAAATGGGGAACCGCGAAAACGTCACGCCCTTTTTCGCTGTCGACCGCAGGCGACAATTAAGTTGGATTTATTTACCTTCAATATGTACCGGACAGACAGTTTACCAAAGAAAAATTAAACAGATGGGAAAAAATGGAATGTTGGAAATCCGTAACGGTTTAATGATCCTCTTGGTACTGTTTGGGAACAGCGCATTGGCCACCGAAAAGAAAGAGTTCATTGTTACCCAACACGGGGTGGTTTCCGACGGAAAAACACTGAACACCAAGGCCATTCAAGCATTGATAGACCACACATCGGAGCAGGGGGGCGGAACCATTGTTTTTCCCCAAGGAAGATTCCTGACGGGGAGCTTGGAAATGAAGTCGAATGTGGGTCTGTACCTCGCAAAAGACGCCGTGTTGCTGGGAAGCACCAATCCGTACGATTACATTAAGCCTCCAACACCCAATTCACCCCAAAGCCCAAAAACCGACGACAACTCCGAACTTGGGTTGATATTGGCAATCGGTGCCGAACACATTACGCTCAGCGGCCCGGGCACCATCGACGGGCAAGGGCTGCAGCTGGCGTTGAACGGCGACAGCCTGCACCACACCGGCGAACTTATCGACAAAAACTACAACGCCCGTCGCATGAGGCCCAGCGAACTGGTCCGCCCCAAACTGTTCCGCTTCCTCAACTGCAAACACATTCGCGTCACAGGGCTTACATTGACCAACAGCGCCAACTGGGGTTTGTCGTTCGATCTGTGCGAACAGTTGGAGCTCGACGGCTTAAAGATCATCAACCGCGCCTATTGGAACAACGACGGCATAGATGTGACCGACTGCCGCTGTGTGCGCATTACCAACTGCCACGTGAACGCGGCCGACGACGGCATTTGCCTAAAATCGTACCATCCCAACAGTACCAACGACTCCATTTACATTGCCAACTGCGAAATCCGCAGCAGTGCCAGTGCCGTGAAATTCGGAACCGGTTCGTATGGTGGCTTCCGCAATGTCACCATCGAACACATCAGGGTTTTCGACACCTTCCGGTCGGCCATCGCCATCGAATCGGTCGACGGGGCAGTGATCGAAAAACATCCGCGTGAGCAATATAGTGGCCAAAAACACCGGCAATGCGCTGTTTATCAGGCTTGGTCACCGTGACGGCGCGCAGCCGGGAATTGTCCGCCACATCCACATCAGCCATATGGAGGTGGAGGTGCCGTTTGGCCGCCCCGACGAGGCCTACGATTTACGCGGCCCCGAGGTCGATTTCTTCCACAACCCCTTCCCTGCCACCATTGCGGGTATTCCGGGCCATTGCATCGAAGATGTGGAAATGGAAAACATCACGGTAACCTATCCCGGTCGCGCCACCAAAGGCATGGCTTACATCCCGCTCTGGGATTTGAAAAGGGTACCGGAAAAAATCAAAGACTATCCCGAGTTTTCGATGTTTGGCGAACTTCCCGCCTGGGGGTTGTATGTGCGCCATGCACATAACATCCGGCTAAAGAACATCTGCTTTAAGCTATCGGACACCGACCATCGCCCGGCGTTTGTATTTGACGATGTGAACCGATTGTCATTGGCAGACATCACCTTAAAAAATGCAGGAAGCCATCCGCAGTTCATCAAGAACGATGATGAAAAGTTAACCTATCTGCAACCCAAGAATAAATAAAGATGCACCATGAGCCCAAAAAACAAATTACTCATCACCGTCATTGCCCTGCTGCAACTGACAAGCCTTTCATCTGTGGCCCAATTGCACCAATACATCGACCCAATGATTGGTTCCGAAGGCCTTGGCAACGTGTTTATAGGGCCATCGCGCCCTTACGGCATGGTAAAACCCGGCCCCGATTGCGAACTGAATGCCAACAGCGGGTACTCGCCCAATATGGACATAACCGTGTTCGGTTTCAGCCAGGTGCATGTGAGCGGTACAGGCGGCGGCCCCAAGTACGGTAACGTGTCGGTAATGCCCTTTTCGGGCGATTTCGAATCCATCGACCAGCAATCGTTGCGCGGGAACGAAACGGCCGGACCGGGCTATTACAGCGTGGTGCTGCGCAAATGGGGTATCAAAACCGAAATAACCGCATCGCACAAGGTCGCGTTTTACAAATTCACCTACGCGCCCAATGCGGCCAAGGCCATAAAGATTGATTTGGGCAAGTTTTTGGGCGAAACGCCCGTGCCCGATGGCCGCGAAGCCCAGCAATTCGTGAGCTCCGAAATAGAAATCGTGTCCGACACCGAAATAAAAGGCCATACCCGGATCCGTGGCGGATGGAACAACGGCAGCGCTTACACCGTCTATTTCTCGGCCGTGTTCGATGCGCCCTTTATCGAGTTTACCACGTGGAAAAAAAACCGCCTTTGCCCCGGGCAAAAAATACAGGTGGATGCGGGCGATAAAACCGGTGCGTTGTTGCGGTTTGGGCAACCGGCACAAACGTTGCAGATGAAAATCGGCATTTCGTTCCTGAGCAGCTTAAAGGCCCGGCAAAACATAGTCGACGAGGTGCCCCACTGGAGTTTTGGCCAAACATTGGCCGAGACCCAGAACAAATGGGAAGAACTACTCAAACGCATTGAGGTAGATGCCGATGCCCCGTGCGAATATAAAACCATGTTTTACACCGGTTTGTACCACACCATGCTGATGCCGGTGGACCGCACGGGCGAAAACCCGTTGTGGGAGAACGACTCGCCCTACTACGACGATTTTTATGCCATTTGGGACACCTACCGCTCTTCGAGCCCGCTGATTACGTTGATTTCGCCATCGCGACAGGTGGACATCGTGAACGCCATGCTGCAAATTTACAAACGCGACGGCTATCTGCCCGAAGCCCGCAGCGGCAACAGCAACGGACGTACCCAGGGCGGGTCGAACGGCGCCGTGGTGATTGCCGATGCGTTCACCAAAGGCCTTCAGGGCGTTAATTACCGCCTTGGCTTGGATGCCATGCTGAAAGATGCCACCATACCTCCCGGCGGAAACGAAGAAAAAGAGGGCCGCGGCGGGCTGACCGACTACAACCGCTTGGGGTATGTATCGACCAGCTTTGTACGCTCAGGCAACAGAACCATTGAATACGCCTTCAACGACTACTGTCTGGCCATTGTGGCCAAAGGAATTAAGCGCAGAGGCGAATATTGGCGGTTCATCGACAAGGCCGACAACTGGCAAAACCTGTGGCGTGACATCGAGGACAACGGTTCCCGCGGCTTCATCATGCCAAGGGATGCCAACGGCAATTGGGTGGACAGCATACAGTGCAACGAGAGCAACGGACGCATCAGCTACGTCCGCTACACGCCGTTGGCCCAGGATTGGCCCATCTGCGTGTGCTGGTGGTGCGGCTTTTTCTACGAAGCCAGTTCGTGGGAATATTCGCTGTCGGTGCCGCACGACGTGGCCATGCTCATCCGAAAGTCGGGCGGCAAAGAAGCTTTCCTGAAACGGTTAGACACCTTTTTCGACCGCGGTTTTTACAACGTCACCAACGAACCGTCGTTCCTCAGCCCCAACCTGTACCATTGGATAGGCAGGCCCGATTTGAGCAGCAACCGCATCCGCCTAATCATCGACAAGCACTACAACACCAGCCGGAGCGGCATTCCTGGCAACGACGACTCGGGAGCCATGTCGTCGTGGCTGGCGTTCCACATGATGGGCCTCTACCCCAACGCAGGCATGCCGTACTACCTCATCAACACGCCGTACTTCAAAAAAACGGTTATCCATCAAGAGAACGGCAAAGACTTTTCGATTATTGCCAACAACCTGAATGACAAAAATAAGCACATCAAATCGGCCATCTTGAACGGCGTGCCTTTCGAAAAGGCTTGGATAACGCATCAGGACATTGAGCAGGGCGGCACGCTCATCCTCGAAATGGCCGGCAAACCATCGGCCACCTGGGGCACCACCCCGCCGCCGTCAAAGTCGGATAATCCCAATTAACACCTTGCATTGTCCACCATGAAACGAATACGATCATCCATCCTCTTGCTCGGAGCCATTGTTTGTACAACCGGATGCAAACAAACCAGCGACCAACCGCAACTGATCGATGCAGGTTCGGAACTTGTGAAGCGCATCATCCCCGAAAGAGCCTCGCAATTCATCGTCGAAACCGTTCCGGCGGACACTGCCGATTGGTTCGAGATTTCATCGTTGGACGGCAAAATAGTGCTGCGGGGCAACAACGGTGTGTCGGTGGCATCGGCCCTTTACTATTATCTGACCGAGTATTGCCATTGCCAAATCACCTGGAACGGCACCAACCTGAATTTGCCAGGGCAATTACCGGTGCTACCGCAGCCCGTGCACAAGGACAGCCCGTACCAATACCGCTATTACCTGAATTACTGCACGTTTAATTACACCATGAGCTGGTGGGACTGGAACCGCTGGGAAAAAGAGATTGACTGGATGGCTTTACACGGTATTAACATGCCACTGGCCATTACCGGCGAAGAGTACGTGTGGGACAAGGTTTACAGATCGTACGGTTTCACCGATGAAGATCTTGACGGATTTTTCAGTGGGCCCGCTTATTTCTCATGGTTTTGGATGGGCAACCTCGATGGCTGGGGCGGCCCGTTGCCCATGAGCTGGAAAGAGAGCCACCGCGATTTGCAACTAAAGATTTTGGAACGCGAACGCGCCCTGGGCATGAAACCCGTGTTGCCTGCCTTTACCGGGCACGTGCCGGCGTCGTTCAAAAAGTTCTTCCCCAATGCCAAACTTAAGCAAACCAACTGGGGCAACGACTTTGGCGACACCTACATTCTGGATGCCAACGACTCGTTGTTCGCCGAAATTGGCAAGAAATTCCTCGAAATGCAGTCGGAGATCTATGGCACCGACCACCTCTATTCGGCCGACACGTTTAACGAAAACCAGCCCCCATCGGACGATCCACAGTACTTGTCGGAGTTGAGCAGCAAAGTGTTCGAGGGGATGAAAGCCGCCGATCCCAACGCCGCATGGGTGATGCAGGGATGGCTGTTCTTCAGCCACCGCGACTTTTGGAAAGCCCCTCAAATAAAGGGCCTTTTGGATGCCGTGCCCAACGACCGCATGATCATCCTCGATTTGGCCGCCGAAATTGAGCCGGTGTGGAAACGCACTGAAGCCTTTTACGGCAAGCAATGGATTTGGAACATGCTGCATAACTTTGGCGGTAACATCAGCTTGTTTGGCCGCATCGAAACCGTGGCCACGCAGCCTGCCGCTGCGCTCAACGATTCCACATCGGGCCGGCTAAAAGGCATTGGCCTCACCATGGAAGCCATTGAACAAAACCCGGCTTTGTATGAGTTGATGACGGAAAACACTTGGCGCAACACGCCCATCGACCTAAACAGCTGGCTAAAAAAATACACGCAGAACCGCTACGGCAAATCGAACGAGAACCTATTAAAAGCTTGGGACATATTGGTGAAAACCGTTTACAACGGACAAGCCATTCGCGACGGCGCCGAGTCCATCATCGTGTCGCGTCCCACGTTTGAGGGATACCGCCGTTGGGCGCGCACCAAACTCAACTACAAGCCCACAGAGTTGCTTCCGGCGTGGGACCTTTTTGTGGAGGCGGTGCCACAATGCGGCAATTATGACGGCTTTCGGTACGACTTGGTGGACATCACCCGTCAGGTTTTGGCCAATTACGCGCTGCCCGTGCAACAGGAAATAGCAAAAGCTTACCGCAACAACGACAAAGCGGCATTTGACAAGCTGAGCGCCGGATTCATTGAGTTGATCGACGACATGGACCGCCTGCTTGCCACCCGCACCGATTTTATGCTCGGCCCATGGATTGCCGATGCCCGCAACTGCGGCCAAACCGATGCCGAAAAAGCGCTGTACGAACAGAACGCACGCAACCTCATCACCCTTTGGGGCGATGCCAGCAACCGCCTGCACGAATACAGCAACCGTCAATGGAGCGGCCTGCTTTCCGACTTTTACAAACCCCGCTGGCAGCAGTTTTTTGCCGATGTAAAAGCCAACTGGGGCAAGTTCGACCAAGAAAGGTTCGACGAACAGATAAAGCAATGGGAATGGAGTTGGGTCACAGCACACAAAGATTTCCCGGTCAACGTGCAAGGAAATCCCAACGACGTAGCGGTTGAGCTCCACAAAAAATACCGCGATCGAATCATCCCGGCAACCCTTCAGCTACCCCAAATAAACTACAATTACTGACATGGAAAAAGTCAATAAACCAAAGCCGGAACGCTTTCTCTCACTCGATGTTTTTAGGGGATTGACCATTATATTAATGATTGTGGTAAACACTCCGGGAACTGGTGCCAAAATATACCCCTACTTAACACATGCACAATGGTTTGGCTTTACGTTGGCCGACTTGGTTTTCCCCTCCTTTCTGTTTGCCATGGGCAACGCCATGAGCTTTTCGATGGGCAAGTTCAAAACATACACGTCGGGCATTGTTTGGGCAAAAATCATCAAACGTACAGTCATCATCTTTTTGCTGGGATATTTGATGTACTGGTTTCCGTTTTTCAAACTGGGCGATGACGGAAGCTTTTTACTTAAGCCATTTGCCGAAACCCGCGTGATGGGCGTGCTGCAACGCATTGCATTGTGCTATTTCTTTGCTGCGGTGATGTTTTACTACCTGTCCGAAAAAGTGGCGCTCATTATCTCCGGTGCAATATTGCTGGCTTACTGGGCCATTCTGTACCTGTTTGGCCAACCGGCCGGCGAACTCGACATGGCCACCAATGCCGTGTCGCGCTTCGACCTGTCGATATTGGGCAATGGCCACATTTACAAAAAGGACAGCATTCCGTTCGATCCCGAAGGCATATTGAGCACATTACCGGCCATTGTGAATGTTTTGCTAGGCTATATTGCCGGCATGTTCATCCAAAAAAATGGCAAATCGTTCGAAGGGATTGCCAAACTGCTCATTGTCGGATTTCTGCTCACCTCACTGGCCCTTTGGTGGGACCTTATCTTCCCCATTTCAAAAAAACTTTGGACCAGTTCGTTCGTTCTTTATACCGTGGGGCTCGACCTGTCGATTATGGCCGTGCTGCTATACGCCATCGAAATAAAAAAAAACAACTTAGGGGTCAGGTTTTTCGACATTGTGGGAAAAAACCCGCTGTTCATCTACCTTTTTTCCGAGCTGTTTTACGTGGTGCTCCGCATGGTTCCTACCGGTTCGGGATTAGATGCGTTTGAGTGGGTGAGCGAGCGCATTTTCCAAAGCGTGTTTCCAGGTCCGTTTGGGGCATTGGCCACGGCGCTGGCTTTTGCAACGCTCTGTTGGTCGCTAGGCTGGTGGCTCGATAAGAAGAGGATTTATATCAAAATATAACACCCAAATTAGTAAGCAACACCAATCCAAGAACTATACTTTCATGAACCGATACCATTCGCTAATCTCCCTATTTATTTTGCTGGTTGGTGTAGCCAATACAAAGCTCTGCGCCCAATCGGCAAAAGCATTGGACAACCACCCCTTTCTGTTAGTCAATAAAAACGTGGCGACGCCCATCCTCATCGACCTCGCCGATGCCAAGGTGGTAACCATTGCCGCCAATCTTTTTGCGGGCGATGTGCTTAATGTATCGGGTCAAAAGCCACATGTTGAAACCGAAAAGCCATCCCTCGCCAACCAACTGATTGTGGCCGGGACAATTGGACAGAACCAGTGGATAGACCAACTCATCGCCGAAAAAAAGGTGGATGCGTCTGCCATTCAAGGCAAGTGGGAAAGCTGGTCGGTGCAAGTGATCGACAAACCGTTTAAAGGCATAAAAAAGGCATTGGTGATTGTAGGCAGCGACCGGCGGGCCACGGCCTACGGCATTTTGGAACTGTCACGGATGATGGGCGTCTCAGCCTGGGAATGGTGGGCCGATGTGCACCCCGAAAAGCGTTCCGAAATCACACTTAATATCCAAAACAAAACCTATCAGTCACCGTCAGTTAAATACCGCGGCCTGTTTCTGAACGATGAAGACTGGGGACTTCAACCGTGGGCTGCCAAGACCTTTGAGCCCGAAACCGGCGACATTGGCCCCAAAACCTACGCCAAAGTGTTTGAACTGATGCTACGCCTTCGCGCCAACACCATTTGGCCGGCCATGCACAATTGCACCAAGCCGTTTTACTCGTTTCCGCAAAACAAGCAAGTGGCCGACGACTACGCTATGGTGGTCGGCACGTCGCACTGCGAACCAATGCTTTGCAACATCAACGCCGAATGGAACAACAAAACCATGGGCGAATGGCGATACGACAACAACGCTGAAACCATACGCCTCCTGTTTGAGAAACGGACCAAGGAGAGCGCCACGTTCGAAAGCATTTACACCATGGGCATGCGCGGTGAGCACGATTCGCCCATGAACGCCCGCGACCTCACGCAAGACGACAGAATTCGATTGCTGGAAAAAGTAATTACCGACCAGCGTGATATCTTGCACAAAGAGACCGGCAAACGGGCAGACCAAGTGCCGCAAGCCTTCATACCCTACAAAGAGGTGCTCGATTATTACCAGCAGGGATTGAAGGTGCCCGACGACATCACCTTGATGTGGACCGACGACAATTACGGCTACATCCGCCAGCTGAGCACGCCAGACGAACAAAAACGTAGTGGCGGCGCAGGCATTTACTACCACGCCTCGTACTGGGGCCGTCCACACGATTATTTGTGGCTGAGCACCACCAGTCCGGCACTTATTTGGGAAGAGATGTCGAAGGCCTTCCAACTCAATGCCCGCGACATGTGGATTTTGAACTGTGGTGACATCAAACCACTTGAATACAACATCGAACTGTTTACCGACATGGCTTGGGACATGAGCCAATTCCCATCGAGCCAACGCGTGAAAACCCATCAGCAAAGCTGGCTGGCCGCAAAATTCGGCAACGCCATTTCGGCCGATTTAGCCAACCTGATGCAGAATTACTATCAACTTTGTTACCAACGCCGTCCCGAGTTTATGGCCTGGAGCCAAACCGAACCGACCAACAAGCCGGGAAAAACGGAGCTTAACCAAAGATTGTACGGCGACGAACTCACCCGGCGGATTGAAGCGTGGGAAACACTGGGCGCACAGGTAAAACAAATGTTCGCCGCTATTCCTGCCAGTCAAAAAGACGCCTTTTACGAACTGGTGTACTATCCGGTCACGGGCGCGTCGCTAATGAACCAGAAGTGGCTTTACCATTATAAAAACGAACGGGCCGCCGCCCAAGGACGTAACAGCGCCGCCTGGTTCGCCCAAAAATCGGCCGATGCCTATAGGCAAATAGTGGAAGAGACCGACTATTTCAACAACCAACTGTGCAACGGCAAATGGAAGTATATCATGAGCATGTCGCCGCGCCACATGCCGGTCTTTTCGCAACCGCCATCGTCGGTGCCGCCCACATCGTTAAAAACCGAATTGGGATTGGCGCTCGAAGGGTACGACATGGAAGTGAACCACCAAATAGAGAACGATTATGCGGACGTGCTGCCCGTGTTCAACGCCTATTTGGACAATCGTTTTTACATCGACCTGTTTTTGAAAGGCAATGGCGATTTGAACTGGAAAGCCGTCGCCAAAGACAACTGGATTAAGATTTCGGCCGTCGAAGGACATTTGTCCAACAAGCCGGGCATGCAAGAGCAACGCATTTGGGTGAGCATCGACCGCAGCAAGGTACCTGTCGGCATCGATAAAAAAGAAGCACCTCTGGGGCACGACTACCAGCTTATTCCGCCCAGTTACAAGGTGAATTCGTCCATCGATTTCGTGTCAGGCGACTCGGTGGTCACCATCGGCATATCGGTGTACAACCCCAGGTTTGCCGAACTCAGCAACTATCAGGGCTTTATCGAAGACAAAGGCTACATCTCCATCAATGCCGAAAACGCCAGCCGTCAACAAAAGGGGACACAAGCCGCTTGGCAAACGGTCGAAGGCATTGGCTACACCGGAAAAGTGGTGACCGCACTCCCCTACTCCGCACCGGCAAACGCCACCGTGGAGTCCATTTTGCAACACAGCCCCAAACTGGAGTACGACTTTTACACCTTCAACCCGGGCGAAGCCAACGTGGTGGTGCAAGCCGTGCCCACCCATCCGTTTTACGACGGGCGTGGCGTTCGGTGCGCCGTAGCCATCGACAATGCCGATCCTGTCATCATCGATTTCCAAACCGTTGGGCGCAGCGACGAGTGGAAACAAAACGTGTTGAAAAACGCCGCGGTAAAATCGGGCAAACAGTTGATTTCGGAACCAGGAAAACACACGTTAACGGTTTGGATGGTTGATCCGGGCGTGATGCTGGACCAAATATTGATTGACTTGGGCGGATGGAAAGGCAGTTACGCATTCCCCAAGGAGACCATCGCCACACATTGATTTTAACCACGTTGAATGATGAAAGCAATCCATCTTTTTATTGTTGCGGCCATTGGCCTTGCGCTTGCAACCTGTAAACCACCACAGGCTACACAAAACAACAAGCTGCAAGTGGCATTTTTGGCCGATGTGCATCTGCAAAACCTGTATGGACAACTCACCGACAACAGTTACAAAGGCGTACTCAACCCCAACAACGGCCAACACGTGTTGGCACGCACCATGAATGCGCAGTTGCACTCCACCCGTCTTTTCAACGAAAATTACTTCGCCTTTCTGGCGGCATTGGACGACATTGTCCGCCGGGGCGTGAAATATGTGGTGTTGCCGGGCGATTTTAGCGACGATGGCCAACCCTTGAACGTCCATGGGTTAAGGACGATTCTCGATGACTATTCGGCGAAATACGGGATAAAATTCTTGGCAACCACGGGCAACCACGACCCCGTCCGTCCGTTTACCATGGATGCCGGAAAGATCGATTACCTGGGCGAAAACGGACAAGCACAAGCGCTAATGAGCAAAGAGGGACTTTACAAGCCCGTAAGCGCCGATGCCTTGCCGGTGGTCATTACCCGCGACGTCCGCAAAATGGGCTACCACGAAATCGTGACCGAGTTGGCCGACTTTGGCTTCTTTCCGCAAAAAAGCGACCTCTATTGGGAAACGCCCTTTACCACATACGGGTACAACGATTACAGCTATTCGAAAGCCTCTGCGCAATCGAGCCTCGATCAGCGCACCTACCTTATTGCCCCGCCCAACGTAAAAGTTCCCGACGTGAGTTACTTGGTGGAGCCCATTCCCAACGTGTGGTTTTTGGCCATCGATGCCAACGTGTATATCCCCAACGAAGCCGCGGCCAACGCCCCGTTGAACCCAACGAATTTCGACGGAGCAAGTGTGGGCTACCACCAAGTGCTAAGCCACAAAAAGCATTTGATCGACTGGGTCAAACGCGTCACCAGCCAAGCCGCCCAACGTAGCAAAACGCTCATTGTGTTCAGCCACTTCCCCATGGTGGAATTCAACGACGGAGCCTCCGAAAGCATCCGTAAAATTATGGGTAACGGCAACGCCATACGGGGAAGAGAACCCGGTGTAAATGTATCTACAGTATTTGCCGATGCCGGAATAAGGCTTCATTTTGGTGGACACATGCACATGAACGACACCGGAATATTTACCGGCGAAAACGGAAACACCCTGGTCAACGTTCAAATCCCTTCGTTGGCCGCATACGTACCGGCCTACAAACTACTGACTGTCAAAAGCAACGACTTAATGGATATCCAAACAATCGTGTTGGATTCGGTACCACGCTTCAAAGAACTTTTCCCATTGTACGAAATGGAGCATAACTACCTGGAAGGCAAAGGCGAAAAGCAAATTTGGGACAAAAGCATTTTATCGGCACGCAGTTACCGCGAATACACCATGTGGCATTTAAAAGAACTGGTCCGTATGCGGTATATCCCCACCGAATGGCCATCGGGCCTTAGCGACATTCTTTTACACACATCGGGCATCCAACTTTTGAAATTTGTTTACGCTTCTGCCCAAATCGACTCATTGGCCAACTCCGGCCTGAATATCAGCAAATTCGACGAGTGGACAGGCTTTGATCTGGTGTACGATTTTTACCGGATACAAAGTGCCGATCAACTGGCTTTCGACGACATTGGCACCGTAAGATTGCAGCAATATAAAGCGATTATGGAAGGGCTAAAGCAAAAAGACAACGTGACCGTAATGGGCATCAATCTCAAGGAATTTGCTTCGGTCTTCGACCATTTGACAAACGGGGAACCGGCCAACCACTTCACCGTCAATACAAAAACAGGCGAAGTAGTTGATATAAAATAACCTACCACACCAAAGGTTTCATCTAAGAATAACTACGCCGTTGGTTTACATCACTCTTTAATTTCGCTATTTTTGGGAAACAACGACAAAACACCAAATCCCTCCCCGCACAATGCAATGGCGCCTTCTCTCTTTGTTTCTGTTCATTTACTACTCAACTTTTGCGTCGAACATCAATAACATCCAATTCGAACATTACAACGACGGCGATGGGTTGACGCACAATTCGGTGAGGCACATTGTTCAGGACCCGCAGGGGTTTCTTTGGATCGGCACTTTTGGCGGCGTAAACCGTTTCGACGGATACCAGTTCAAACCGTACCTTAACTTATCGCGAGGATCGAATAAAATTGGGAACAACGATATTACTGCGTTGCTGTTGGACGATTCGCGAAACGATTTGTGGATTGGCACAAGCGGTGGATTGGTTCGCTACCAAATGGATAAAAACTTGTTCACCAGCTTCTTGCCCCAAAAAGAAAACCAACACCCAATTCCCGATGCCGAAATCCGATCGTTGTACCTCGACCCGTTCAAACGCCTTTGGGTAGGCACAAAAACCAAGGGATTGGGCCTGTTTGACGTGGAAACCGGGCAATTCCAAAAGATAAACATCGATGGCTTTGACTACGTGAAAGTGATTTATGGCGACAGCCGCGGACGTATTTGGGTGGGCAGCTACATAACCGGCGGCGTGGCGCAAATTACCCTTACCAAATCGGGCGAGGTGGGGCACATCAAAACCTACACCATCGAAAGCCCTTATTCAAAAGACCTCAACCCCTATATCAATTTCATTTACGAAGACGACAAGTCGGATCTTTTTATCGGCACCCGCGAAGGGTTGTACAAATGGGACAAGCTAAAGGACACGTTCGAAGAGTTACCGTTCCGCGACAAGTCGATGCAAAAGGAAATAGGCCTGCATTACAACAGCGTGGCACGTTCGCCACAAGGTCGCTACTGGGTTGGCACGTTGGGCGGGTTGCTGTCGTGCAACCATCTCGAAGATATTTCGCAAGGCAATTTCGACTGGCACTATTCGGTGTTGTCCGAAACCAACTCGTTGGTCGACAATATGGTATTTGCCCTGTTGTTCGACAAATCGGGCGTTTTGTGGATTGGCACCGAAAACGGGCTCGACAAATACGACCCGTTTGCCAACCAGTTCATCGTCAAAAAAGACATTTCGGCGCTTATTGGCGGTAAAGTGCCACGAATCAGCGGTTTTGCAAAAACGTTCGACAACAAGTTGATCGTCGCCACCCATGCCCACGGCCTTTTTTGGGAACACAACAACCGCTTTGAAAAACTTTACAACGACCAAAAAGATATAGCGAGCATTTACTCCTTCGACGGCAAAACGTTTTATTGCGGCCTATGGAACGGCAAAATACTCATATTCAACTACCTGAAAAATTCATGGAAAACCCTGGACGTCGGGTTTAAGGGCATTCCCATTTTTGCGTTCCACCAACTCCCGTCGGGGAACATTTTAATAGGGTCGTTCGGACAAGGCATCATCGAGTTCAATCCCGGCACACAGTCCGTCCAGTCATCGTCAAAAAAAATACTGTCCGACCAAGAGATCAACCGAATCATTTCCAATCCTCACGGCCTTTTGTGGATAGCTACCGAAAAAGGGATTTTCAGTTACGACCAATCGTTGGGCAAGCTAAACACATACACCCACCACGACAACGACACGCTTGGACTGTCGAGCAACAACGTGAGCGACATCTACATCGACCCCAAAGGTAAAGTTTGGGCCGTAACAAGGGTTGGACTGAACTATTACGACCCTGTTTCGGACGATTTCATCCCCGTTTTAGAGCCCGAAGAGCTCCATTCAAACTGGATTACCAACTTGGTGGCCGACAACAACAACTCACTTTGGTTGAACTTCAACAACAACCGCATTGCCAAATACAACACCACCACCAACGAACTATCGATGTACCACGTAAAAAATGGTAACCGACTGGATGTGTTCAGCTTAAGCGGGTTTTCGTATTTCGATGACCACCATTTGTACCTTGGCGGCGAAAACGGAATCATCTTCTTCTCACCCAAAGAGTTACAAAACAACACCGAATCGTTCAAACCGTTCATTACCGACTTTAGGATTCAAAACAAAGAGGTGGAAGTGGGACAAAATATTAACGGACAAATCATCCTTACACAAGATATTAACACCACAAAATCCGTTGAGCTGTATTATTGGAACCGAAACTTTTCGTTTACGTTCTCGTGCCCATCGTATGTAAAAGAGAACTTCAACCACTTTATGTACAAACTCGAAGGCTTTGACAAAGAGTGGATTACCGCGGACGTAAACCAACGCAACATTCAGTACACCAACCTGTTTTTTGGCGACTACACATTTAAGCTGAAAGCCCAAAACAGCCACGGCTATTGGAGCGAAGAGGCCACGTACGACATTCGGATTTTACCACCCGTTTGGCTCACGTGGAAGGCCTATTTGGCTTACCTCATCCTACTTATCGTCACATACCTGATGTTCAGACAAGTAACGCGCCGACAAATAAAACTGAAGCACCAACTTGCCCTTGAGCGGGTAAAAAGGGAAAAGGACGAAAAACTGAACGACGAGAAGCTCCGCTTTTTCACCAACATCTCGCACGAATTGCGAACGCCGCTCACGTTGATACTTGGACCCGCCAAACAGATGCTGGCGCACACCAAAGACAAAACCGTTGTGAACCATTCGCAGCTAATCGTCAACAACACCACACGGTTGCTAAACCTTGTCAACCAAATACTCGACTTTCGGAAATCGCAAGAGGGAAGCCTTCAACTAAAGGTAACCCACGCCGAAATTGTGTCATACACGTTGAACATTTTCAACTCGTTCAAACCGTTTGCCGCCGAAAAGGAGATTGCATTCGAGTTTAAATGCGACGAAAAAACAATTCACGGCTGGATTGACACCGACAAATACGACAAAGTGTTGTACAACCTGCTTTCGAACGCGTTTAAATTCACCAACCGGCAAGGACGCATCACTCTGCACATGTCAGTTTTAAACGAAAACGGACGCCATTGTCGTATAGAGGTGAAAGACAACGGCATTGGCATTCCGATTCAGGATCAGGAGAAGATATTCTCGCGCTTTTTCCAGGCCACCAACAGCCCGTCGTTCAATACCGGATCGGGAATCGGGTTATCGTTGGCGGAATCGCTCACAAAGGTGCATCGGGGCAAAATAGAGATGAAAAGCGAACCGGGCAAAGGCAGCAAGTTTTCGGTGACGATACCCATCGACAAAGAGGCTTATCCCATCACCGAAATTTTTGATTTGGTGCCAAGCAGCAAGGGCGAAAGCAATGATGCAATCCTTCCTGAACCCAAAGCTGTTGACATGGCAGATGAAAAAGAGAAGATTCTGATTGTAGAAGACAACACGGAGCTAAGAAAATTCGAAGCCGATTATCTGTCGCAGTTTTACGAGGTGGTGGAAGCCGAAAACGGCAGAGAGGGAATTGATCTTTGCAAATCCGTTATGCCCATAATTTGCGTGGTGGATGTGATGATGCCCGTAATGGATGGTTACGAATTTTGTTCGACGCTAAAGAACGACGAAGAGATTAGCCACATTCCCGTTATCTTGCTCACGGCCCTAACAGAAGACGAAAACAAAATAAAAGGCTACAAGGCCGGTGCCGATGGGTATTTGGGCAAGCCGTTCGACCTGGGCATGTTAAAGGTCCAAATCGAGAGCATTGTGGCCAACCGAAAGGCGCTGAAGCAAAAATTCTCGAACGAGGCCAATTTTGATGTGGCGGAGATCAGCCACTCGCCTGCCGATGACAAATTCTTGGAGAAAATCAACACCATTTTGGACGAGCACCTCATCGACCAAGAATTGAACGTCAACAAACTTTGCTCGTTGCTGAACGTGAGCTCGTCGAACCTATACCGCAAAATAAAGGAACTGACTGATTTGTCGCCCAATGAGTTTATCCGCACCATCCGGTTGAAAAAGGCATCGGAACTACTAAAAGTGAAAGATTATAACGTATCGGAAGTGGCTTATTTGGTTGGCTTTGCCGATCCGCTCTATTTTAGCCGCTGTTTTAAAAAACAGTTTGGCGTGTCACCGCGCGACTATCAATAAACACCTGATTTCGAATATGAACGGCATACCCGAATAGTTCATCAACCTCAAACAGCGAATCGACAACCAGGCAAACGGCCCAAGAAAAATCCCCGGGCCGCTTTATGTCATCATATCACTATTTGTTCTCTTCCGCTGCAGGCTTGTCGGCCGCGTCGTACTCTGCGTCTTCCTCATCGGCCGGATCGGCATTGGCCCCCGCATCGATGCGCTTGATAAAACGGTTTTTCTTGCTTTCGGGGGCCATAATAAAGGAGAAAGTTTTTTCGCCTATTTTGGTCTTTTGTTTGCGTTCCTCGGGTTTCAGAAGCTGGACGGTGGAATTGAACTCGGCGTTCGACGACAAGATTTGCATCAACGTGGCCTTATAACCGAAATAAAACCATGTCTCAGGACCGGCCTCGATATACAGATCAATGGAATTGCCACTACGTTTACGGACAATTTCGGCTTTGACATTAACTTGCTTATTGATAGCGTTTTTTCCTACAAAAACCAGGTCGGCCGTTCCGTTGGCCCGGTATGATGAGGTGGCTGTATTCCATGTCCAATCCAGATTCCCAAAATTGAACAGGAACTCGGCCCCTTTGGGCAATTCACGCGGTTCGGCCGACGTACGCAACTCCTGAAGCTTCCTTGCGTCTTGCGGACCGATCCATTCGGCGGACCGTTTCCGGAAAGTTGATGCCGAAATCTCCGCGGGTTTGGCTTCCGATGCCTTTAAATCGGCCACCATTACCTCGACCAATTTATCGGTAAAGAAGAAATTAAGCCCAAACATGGTCGACAGGTTGATGACGTCTTTGTCCCGTTGGTGCGTAATACTTCCTGATGCACGGTATTTCACCTGTTCCAGCTCTATGCCCATATCAAGGTTTCCTTCACCGTACACGTTGCAGTCGATTTCCGAATAGCTCAGTTTTGTCCCCACCGTATCGGGATATTGGTGCTTAAGGGCCGATGCGATCTCAAATGCTTTGAACCCTTCGTTGTACGTTAAAAATCCGCCTCCCGAAATGATCGGAACATCGCTGTAGTTCTTTCTTCCTTCAATAAACGAACTGTACACGTGCGTAGAGTCCTTTTTCAGGAAGAAATCGCGGTACAAGGCTTGGCGGCTATCATCCAACAGTTCCGTCCCGATCGGGATCATGACCTTATTCGGATTAACGGGCGCGGTAAAACGGATGTATGCCTGTGGCCCGTTGAGGCAACGGTGGAGCAATTGGGCCCCGCCATCGAACGTCAGCAACGTATCCGATGCGTTTAGCATGACCTTGCCCCGGTAAGCAAAATGTTTATTGAAAGTAAAGTAATCTTTCTCTTGCACCGTTCCCTGGGCCACGGTTACATGCTTGCCGTTCATTTCGAATTTATCCATTTGGACGGTCTGCTTTTTTTGCTCGGCATTGACAAAATCATATTTCGCGGAACCGTTGTAAGCATATTTGCCTTCAATCACGACATGGCCATCGTAAAACGTGTGCAATCCGTTGTTCATCACAATGGTCACGCTATCCAGCGGATCGATGACGGCATTCTCGCGGATGTTCACCCGGCCGTTTTTCAGTTTTACCACCGCATCGCCTACGTTGATGCTCTTCACCTCCTCGGCCTCAATGAGTTTCAACGCCACGTCGTAACGCGCCAGCGGCACCATAAAGTCGAGCGAATCCTGCTTTTTGTGTACCGACACGAACCGGTTTCCTTCCGACCCTTTTTTACCCATAAAGATGTAGTTGCGATCTATATCCCATGAAAATTCCTTCACGAACGACACATATCGGTTCTCGGTAAAATCGACCTTGCTCCCGCCGCTCTTCGATACAAAAGTCCCCATCCGTTTGTCGAAATCGATGGTCGAGATCAGATTGTTCGTAGCAAACGACACTCCCTCCACGTCTTTTGCGTTCAGGCTAAAGTCGGAATTGTCGGCAATGAGCGAACGGTCGGAAAAAGCATAATCTTTTGATACCAAACTACCGTTGCGCATATAAAACGTTCCGTTGCCGTTGAGGCCGCCCGGCTTCAAGGTCAATTCGCCGTTCAGTTGCGCTTCTTCGTTGTACATCGCAAAATATTCCTCCTGGCTTTTGGCCATTAGCTGGTCGGAGTAAGGTTCATAATCGATTTTCACGTACCTGCCCTTTACATCCGGGAAAACCGCACCCTTGCCCTGCTTGTCGATGGTAAAATTGTGCGCAATGCCGGTTGTCTTGTCGGGCAGGAATAAAAAGTTTTCCGACAGGCTGGTCGACGTGACGTATTTAAGCGTTCCGTTGCCGTACAAGCCCCTGTTGCTCAAATCTATGACATTGGAAAACTTGGCATTGCCGCCATAAATGTTATAGCCGGCCTCGGGCGTATTTCGTTTAAAGCCCAGCGAATAGTCCTCACGCACCGTCAGCTTATCCCTGAAATCGGGGAAAATGCCCGACTTGAAGCTCCCCGTAAAATTGAAGTTTTGCTTTGCCAGCGAATTGATGCCATCAAGGCTAAAAGTATCGAGCTGAAAATAAAAATTGTTGCGGTTGTAGGCTCCACCCTGGATATCGTTACGATCGTAATACACAAACGATTCCTTGGTGCTGGTCAGCACAGGATAATGGGGATTTACCTTGACGCCCGATTTATTAAGTGGATCATCAATTTGCAGATAACCAGACAACTGTGAAATAGTGCTGTTTACAAAAGCCAGCTTGGGCTTGCCAAAATAATCGAACTCACCGGTCTGTACCTGCATGCGCATGGAGTCGATGGTTTTGATGTCGATGCGGAAATCTTTGTACGAAAACACAAACCCGTCGCCATAAAGGTTTAACATGCCCGCATTCACCGCCCCATCGAACGAGAAGTTGCGGTTCTGTTTAAGGGTGATGGATTTGTTACGCGGATAAAATATGATATTTTGGTGGTCGCAAACGGAAATGTTCTCAACCCCGTTCAATCTCAGGTCATAGTTATGCAGATCAAGCTGTGCGTTGGGCACTTGCCCCGGAGTGTTGGAATTGAAGCGGATAACGTCGTAATCTTTCTTTCCCATCCGGAATAAAAGATAATCGTAAAGCTTTTCCCTGATCTCGATATAGTCGGTATTGACGTTATACCCCACGAACCCAGAAAACGACAACGCCATGATTTGCTGTCGTACCTGCCCTTCGGGCATCCGGAGAAAAGTTGCATAATCCTTGGCCGTAAAGGGTTTTCCTTTGTAGAAACGCTCGCAATCCTTTAGTCCCTGAAGCGGATGGACGGCGTCAAGACCTTGCAGCTGGTTGTAAAACTCTTCGCGGTAATAGCTCAGCGATTCAAAAAACGCATAATTTTCGGCCGCCCCGGCCAACATTTTAAAATCGATGGTCCAGTCGCCCATCTTCCACTTTATCAACTCCACGTCGAGGCTCACGTTGTGGTAAGTATCAAAGTAGGGGCTTTTTGCCAACCCTTCGCCGTTGCGGATCAGGTGCAGCTCATTTTCCTTGACCATAAATTTGAACATCAGCCCGGGATGGTAAATGAATCCCGAATCAAGGTGCAGTTTCACTTCGGTATCCATGCTCACGATCTGGTCCTTACGCAATGCAAAATAGAGCGATCTGGCCGAGACAAACAGCGTATCGTTGCGCCACACGGTAATGGTGGCGGGATTTTCGTTGGTACCGGCCCCTAAGAATTTTGAACCATGTTGGGCAAATCCGCCTTCATAAAACATGCTGGGATGGATGTTGTTGATTTTAAACCGCTGTTCGTACGACGTAAACTTGGGGTAAATTGTCGATTCGGGAGAAGTGATGGTATTTACTTTGTGGTCGATACCGCCCACCAGAGGGTAATTAAAAAACTGCTTGTTGTAAAACATTGCGCTGTCGGCCGTAAAATACGGCTTGTCCATTTTTACCCGGTATGCGCCAAAAGTAGCATAGACCTCGTCGGCGCTGAAACCGCTCCTTTCCCACGTAAGCCGTCCTTTGGTTCCGTACCAGGTCTCCTCGGCCGGTACAAAATACCCATCGGTGTCAAAGATGGAAATACTGTCGTTGGCCGAATAGCAATTAAGGTTTGTCTGGCCTAGAACCAGTTTAAGCACATTATCGTCATAAATATATTTGAAATCCTTTCGGGTACTTACCCACGACACCGACGGCGTTGACCACACAACGCCCTTGTCCACTTGGTTACGACTGGCATCCAGCAAGCTATTGACCGAACGCAGCGCCAAACGTGGTTTCTTGATGAGATCAACAATGGCGGCGTGCCAATTCCGAAAGCTTTCGGCGGGGTGCGAACCCATCACAAAACTGCGATACGCGTTCAAATAAGCCACATAGTCGGGCGTGGGAACCCCTTTTTTCTGGTTGATGAGATTTAAGGTGGCAATGATCTCGTCTTTGTGTGCCGGGGTAAGCGACGACGACATCCAAAACGCGTTAAACTGTTCAAGAAACTCTTTCGCAGTGGCTTTATCGGCCAGTGTCTCAAAACGTTCTTTCAGCTGGAGAACGAATTCCTCGTGTTTCTCGCTAAACTTAAATGTTTGTGCATTTCCCCTTGCAAACACAGAAAAAAGAACGCACAATACCAGTAAACCTCTATTCATAAGCAGCCGTGATCTGTTTTAAACAGTTTTCTTATACGCGGCCGCCACCCATTGGTTCTGTTCTTTATACCCTAAAAAAGCCATGCCGCTTTTGTCGGTTCCGGCATTAATGGCATCCAGATCGGACACGTAAAACCCGCTTAAAAGCAATAATCCGTTGTTTTTCAAGCTGGAAGCATAATATTGCATATCGGCCAACAGGATGTTTCGGTTAATGTTGGCCAGCACAACATCGAAAGTACCGGCCTGCGGCAACTTTTCCGCACCACCAAGTACAACTTCCATGTTGCCGATCCGGTTAAGATGACAATTCTCTTCCGTATTATCGGTACACCATTTGTCAATGTCGATGCCCAATACTTTCCGTGCCCCGCGCATCGATGCCAATATCCCCAGGATACCTGTCCCGCACCCCATATCGAGCACATCGAGACCGTTGAAGTCGTGCTCAAGAATGTGTTGGAGCATCATGCCCGTGGTCTCATGGTGACCGGTCCCGAATGCCATTTTGGGCTCAATGACAATCTGGTAAGGTATTTCGGGGAATTGCGGATGGAACGGGCCACGTACCACACATTGGTTACCGATAACAATGGGTTGGAAATAGTTCTTCTCCCATACTTCATTCCAGTTTTGGTCGGGGATTTCTTCCACCGATAACGAAAAGGAGATGTCATCGAAAGGAAGATCGATCTGCTTTACCGCCCCAAAATCAAAATCGGCGGTCGGCACATAAGCATCAAATCCGGTTTCGTTTTCTTCAAAACTTTCAAATCCCAGTTCGCCCATGATGGCAATCATTACATCGGCCGCATCGCCGTGATAGGGATGCAATTCAACACCTACTTTTGTGTATGGCATAGTCAAATGGTATATATCGGTAAGCCCGGGAAGGCAAGCAATTGTGCAAAGATAAGCAGGCTGAACGGACGGGACAACCCTGTGCGAAAAAAACAAAAGGCCGTCCGGACGGGGCGACCTTTGCAAAATCGTGCCTTAAGATCAGACGATCCACTTTTTGCCCATCGGCAATACTGTTTTGCCTGCCAAATCGTTGATAATAATCCCGGCCATCATGTACCAGGCGGCACCGGCACAAATGATCAAATCAACAGCAGCGGCGGTTTTCAATGCGGGGAAACCAAAATGTTCCAAATCAAGCAAAATAAAACCAAGTAACAATGTCCCGAAAGTAACCACCATGGCGGTATGCACACGGAACGATGCCACGAACATAATGGCGGTATAAAACGTCCAGCCAATCAAGTAATATCCTACGTCGGTACCGGTCGATTCGTAAATCCCGTAGTGGGCCAACAGTTTAATGATACACAACCCGATCCAGAATGCACCGTAGGACACAAATGCACTGTAACCAAAATTGTTGCCCATTTTTTGCTCCTGAAAACCGGCAATCAATTGGGCCGCTCCGCCAAAAACCAATCCCATTGCCATTACCGGACCAAACCCCAGCAAACCCAGGTTATGTAACTGAAGAAGAAGCGTGGTCATACCGAAACCAGCCAGGCCAACCACCGCAGGATTTCCGTTTTTCATTGTTTTTTTAAGTAGTTTATGATTTTCAGGGCGCAAAAGTAACCGAATCGGCCTAACGAACAATACCCCATTGAATTAAAAATCACAAACGTTTGCACAACGGAACAAAAAAAGCGCCCTCTCGGGCGCCTTGATATTGTGTCTCGGTCAACGAAATCAGAACGCAGTGATGATGGCCAGGAAATCGGCCGCCTTCAACGATGCACCACCAATCAGGCCACCATCCACATCGGGGTTGGCAAACAATTCTTTGGCATTACCTGCATTACAGCTGCCACCGTAAAGGATCGACGTGCCATTGGCCGTTGCGGCACCATATTTGGCGGTCAAAACACCACGGATAAACGCATGCATTTCCTGGGCTTGTGCGGAAGTAGCGGTGACACCGGTACCAATGGCCCAAACAGGCTCGTAAGCCAACACGATTTTTCCAAACACATCGGCCGAAAGATGGAACAACGCCTCTTCGATTTGTGATTTCACCACGTCGAAATGAATCCCTTTTTCGCGCTCGGCCAACACTTCGCCAATGCAAAAAATGGGGACAAGGTTATTGGCCAAAGCCAGATCGGTTTTCTCTTTCAAAATGGCATTGGTCTCGCCATAGTAGGTACGACGTTCCGAATGGCCCAGAATAACGTATTTGGCTCCGGTCGATTGCACCATGGCAGCCGACACCTCACCGGTATAAGCTCCCGACACTTTGTCGGCACAGTTTTGTGCGGCCACGCATACCTTTTTGTTGTCAACGTTTTTTACGACCTCGGTAACATGGGTAAAAGGCGTGCCCAATACCACCTGGCATTTAGGGGCGATGCCTGCCACCAAAGTATTTACTTCTTTGGCCAACTCCACACCTTCCTGAAGGGTTTTGTTCATTTTCCAGTTACCTGCTACAATGTTTTGTCTCATGTTGTATTGTTTATTTAACGGTTTATTTTTTTGAAGAACAATAACGGCACAATGACCAATAGTGCTACAAACAACCCCACGCCCAAAGAAGTACGTGTATGGTGCAACAATTCCACCGCGCCGGCCAAAGGCACATCGAACACATGGGCATTTGCAATGCTGGCAGCGTTCCATTTGCCCGCAATGGTTCCCTGTTGCAGCAGCAATAATCCCATCTTCGAGCGCGAGATGGTTTTCAGCACAGTTTCGTCGGCAGTCAAATAGTCCAGTCCCACTTTCAGTTTCATGTCGAATTCCTGGATTTGGGGCTGTAAGGACGACGTGGCACAATAAAACCCAAATCCCTTTTCGATGGATAAGATATGCAGCGCGCTCATCACTTTCATTGCATCGGGGTCAGCGATCTTTTCCACTTTCGGCACTACCAGCAAAAAAACCGGGCGTGCATCGTTAAGTATCGTTTGGGTCAGATCTTCGCCGGCAAGGTTATTCAACGTGAAATGTTGGATGGGGGGCTGATACCCCTCTTTCAGCAACACGGTACGACTATCGATAAACACCCATGTGGAATCGGTATACGGGTAGTCCGACACTCCAAATTCCTTGCGGATCCCATCTTTTTCCAAAATAAAACGGGTATCGTATTCGGGCTGTACGGCCCCTTGGGGAACGCTCATGGCTCGTGGAATATTAGTACCTACCTTATATGGTCTAAAATCAATAAGTGGCTCATAAAGAATAGAATACCACGAAACACCCACAACCATGGCCGCGTAAATCCCGCTCAGGACCCATTGTTTCCAGCATGCAAGCGGGGATATGATTTTTTTACGCTGTACAAAAAGATACACCACCATCGGCATCAACACCAGGTTCTTATAAAAGGTTTGCCAATTGGTCATCTTTATGGCATCGCCAAAGCACCCACAATCGGTTACGGGTTCAAATAATGCAATATATAAGGTCAACACCAAAAAAAACGATGACAGCACCAGTACCGCCCACATCACGACGTTCACCTTCAGCCTCATCACCAGATGAATGCCCAACAGAAATTCAAAGGCAGCCAACGCAATAGAAAAAAACAGGGCGAGTGGGTTAAGAAACCCCAGTCCCAATACATTAAAGTAGTCGGTGAACTTTATGGCACCGCCAATCGGGTCAACGGCTTTGACAAAGCCCGAAAACACAAAAACAAGTCCGACTATAACCAAAAAAATCGTTCTTACAATCTTCATCATAGCTTATTTTTTGTGTTCAACAATTCCATCATCGGTTTTGGCAAAGGCAATATCCGGTTTAAGATGTTTTTAACACACGGTTCACTCAGGAAAATCAAGTTTAATGAGGGCAAACACCGCATAATTGATCATGTCCAGATAATTGGCGTCGATGCCCTCGCTGATGAGCGTTTTGCCGAGGTTATCCTCGATCTGTTTGGTGCGGTGGAGCTTCATCAGGATAAGATCGGTAAACGAGCTGATACGCATGTGCCGCCATGCCTCGTCATAGTCGTGGTTTTTGTCGCCCATCAGGTTTTTGGCCTGATAAAGTTTGGCCAAATATAGTTCCAACGCCCTGTCTTTATCCATCTCCGCATTGTCGGCCACACCAAGCTCTAGCTGTATCAAGGCCATGGCCGCATAGTTTACAATGCCGATGAATTCGCTACGGATGCCTTCGTCCACACGTGCCATTCCCTTTGTTTCGAGGCTACGGATGCGCTGCGCCTTGATAAAGATCTGGTCGGTCATTGATCTGGCTCGCAAAATACGCCACGCAGTACCGTAATCGTGCATTTTTTTTTCAAATATTTCGCGGCAAACGCCAATGACATGTTCGAATTGTTGGTCGGTTTTTTGCGACATTGCTTCCGGGGTATTTTATTGTCGACGGACGCCTCCACAAATCACATCGCCATTAGTAAAACAGGCAGGATGCGATGTTGGGCGTGTAAAAATACCAAAAATTTGCGGAATGGTTTTATCAAAATAGATTATCAATGGCAGAAATAATACTTTATGGATCTCTATTTTTGGCCAATACCTCCCCAAACCAACATGTTGCTGTGCGGGGTAATGAATTTTATCCGGACATCTGTATTTTCGAAACTTCTAACAATGTCCACAACAGCCGACAACGGCACATCTTTCATGTTCAGCACCAAAAACCGGGAACTCCTTTTTCGTTTCCCGGCCAATATTGCATCTGCATAAAAATGCCCGGGCTTTATCTGCACATATTCACTGTTAATGTCCGGTTGGCAATGGACAAACCTGCCAAAACCCTCATCATCCGATACCACGTAAACAGTACAGGGCATAACACGTGTAAAATATTGGTCGCGTTTCGATACCGACAGGGGCTTTAACAATTTCGAAGCCGACAAAAACGCCCTTAACCATATGGCCATTTCGATCAGCAAACGCATAGGCGAAACTCTTTTGCCGGTAAAATGTTTCCGGGCAAATATCTCCATGGCTTTATAAAATACCACCACGTAGTTCAAGCTTCCTTTTTTGGTGCTTTCGCCCTTGAAATGGATGATACGGGTACCTCCCAAATAGTAATTTCCATATCCGCCTAAAATTATGCGGTACGAAAGATCAATATCTTCGCCGTACATAAAAAACTGCTCATCGAACAAACCTATTTCGTCAAGAACCTTTTTGCGTATGAACATAAAAGCACCGGAAAGGATCTCCACTGCATGGGTACTGTCTTTTGACAGATATCCCAAATGGTATTTGGCAAAGATCTTCGAACGGGGAAAAAGGTTGGCCATTCCGGACATTTTAAAAAAAGCCACTTTAGGGGTCGGCAGAGCACGTTTCGATTCGCGAAGGTAATTGCCATCGCCGCTGACCATGTGAACACCCAAGGCCCCGGCATCGGGATGCAACCGCATGAATTCGCTGCAATCGGCCAACGTACGTTCGGTAATAATGGTATCGGGATTCAATAGCAACACGAACTGCCCCTCGGCCATGCGTATAGCTTGGTTATTGGCCTTTCCAAATCCTAAATTATCGGCATTGGCAACCAGCTTTACTTCCGGGAAAAACTTGCGGAGCATATCGCACGACCCATCGTGGGAATTATTATCGACGACCAGTACCTCTACTTCAAACTGGCGCGATGCTTCCCTCACAGAATGGAGGCAAAGCTCAAGAAAATGCTTCACATTGTAATTAACAATAACGATGCTGATTTGGGGCATAGCTCTTTAACGTTACGCGAAAATAACACTTTTAGTGGTTTGGAGTTTGGTTGCTTTTATGGTATAGAAACGTCAATGCCGATATTTTTATTTTATAATCCACAAATAATGTAAACTCCCATGAAATAGAATCGTCCCAAGGGGTGTAGCAAGATAAAGGCATGGCATTAGGGAACAAAAAACAATACTAAGTACAGATTTTTCAATCGGAGTATCCTCTACCTCATTCTTTTCGCTATCTCTTTGACCTTTCCACATGAACAGCTATTTTTACCTAACCCAAAATGTCAATCCGTATGCCCAAAATTTTCGATCTGCACTGTCACCCCACGTTAAAACCATTGCTGTTACGACCTCAAAACCGCCCTACCCCATGGGATGCAATCAAAGAACCAGCCGTGGAGGCACTAAAAAACATTTACGATTCACAATGCAACTGCGAACAATTGATAGATGCCGGCTGCAACATTGCCTGTGTGGGGCTTATGTCCATTGAGACCGAGATGGTGGACCGAACCATTGTGAAACTGTTGGCCGGACCGGTGAAGCACATCGACCGGCAACAGGTCAGGCATATTGCGCAAGTAAAAGAGGGAGCCACATACCACGATTTGTTCGATCAGGAGGTGGAGTCGATACTGAAAACACCGAACAATCCACATGATCCCTCCGACCGTGTAAAATTTATTTCGAGTATGGCCCAATATGACGAACACGACAGCCATACGTTGCATCTTATCGCCTCTCTTGAGGGGGGCCATGGATTGTATAGCCCGCAAAACCAAAGGCAATCTGCCAACGAAGTTGTGGCCAACGATTCAGCCATCCTCCAACGCATAACCGGGCTGAGGAGACAACACCCCGTACGTTTGCTCTACATCACCCTTACCCACATTGGTCCCAACGCCATTGCCAACCACGCCTTTGGAATAAAAGGGCTACGGAAAATATATTTTTTCCCCAGGGAAACGGTATTTCACCGTTGGGAAAAAAAGTGATCGAGATATGCCAAACTCCCGACATTGACCAACCGCCCATTCTCATCGATGTGAAACACCTCAGTTTGGTTTCGCGCATCGAATTTTACCGAAACCATGTCCAACACCCTATCATTGCCTCACACGTAGCGGTAACCGGTTGCAGCTACATGGAGAAACCGATCTGTAAAGTGCGCAAAAAACACGAGCACAATGTGTACAAAGTAAAATACAAAAAACTAAAGGGACATTTGCCCGACACCCATTTTAAACCCGATAGTATCAATTTGTACGACGAAGACATTATGGAAATCCTAAAAAGCGGCGGACTAATCGGGCTGATCCTCGACGAGCGGGTTTTAGGATACCAAAAAAGCGACCACGCCCATAAAGAATACATTAGCGCAAAAGAATGGGACCGGTTTGTTTCATCCCGCGAACTGGCCAGGATAAAGGAGATGGAAGACCTGGAAGACCTGGAAGACGAACTCGACGATGACGATGAGGATATGGTGGACAAAGAAGAGGATTGCATCCTGAAAAACGACCTTCCCACATGCACCAAAACCGCAAAGCTGCAAACCCGCTATTTACTCAACAACCTATGGCACATCATCCTGATAGGCGACAAAATGGGACACGGTATCGATCCCCGCAAGCATGTGTCGCTGGGTTCTGATTTTGACGGGCTTATCAACCCTGTCGACAACTGTGTGAACGTGACCCAGCTCGACGATTTAAGGATGGAATTGAAAACGCAGATATTTCAGTTTACACCGGATATTGCCCCCGACATCGATCTCTTTCTGGATGACCTGTTTTTCCGCAACGGCATCAATTTCCTGAAAAAGTATTTTTGAACCGGCCAAATAAAAAGGAAATGTAACGACCGGAAAAACGGTGACGTGCCCGTTCTGTTATCCCTCCTCTAAAACAATGAGGGATGGAACATCCTGTAAGGCTGATGCACCGAAGGGCAGGTATTAAGCCACTTCGATAATCCGGATCGGTAGATCGACGATCGACTGGTAATCTTCACCAACTTCAATCATGTCCAGATCATCACCGTCACAATACCAATTTACCAACACCGCATACCCTTTTTTGTACAGATTAGCTTCAAACTTCCGGAACATATCCAGCAACAACACAGAAGAAGACGTGTTAAGATACTCCAAATACACATTGACCGTGGTATTGTCAAGCGGTTTCTGGATATATTCGTTTACCCACCTGATAATAGGCTCAAATACCTCATAGCTGTTCTCATGAATAAACTTCCCCTTAATCTCAATCAATCCAAGCTCTGCATTTAAATGCAGATGCGGAGTTGTCTTGGTTGATTCTTTGATTATTACAGAAGGCATAAGACAATTGGGTTGTGATTATCGATGCAAATTTAAGTGTTTGTTTGCAACACTGTTATCATTTCCGAATCTTTAACTTTTACAGGAGGCCACATTCTTTTATCCTGCAACTATTTCCGTAAGAGTTCCGGCTTGACCTTACTGCTCTGTTCCTGTGTAAAAAACCACGGCCAACCGGGCCTGTACTTCCCTCATCACCACGAAATGTTCTTTTCGCAAGTATTGTTGGTCTCATTAAACCATTCCCTCATTCTGTTGTTAATCTACCAAATAAGCAACAATGTTTTTGGTTGGTCAATCGGCGAGTCTTCTTCCATACCTTTTGTTTGTGGTGCTGACCATTTTATTGGCCGGCAAAGCCAACAAGGGAGAAGAAGAGCCATTGGCCTGTACGACAGGTCAGTCTTTTCCGGCCATTGGTCAACCGCATAAAACGACCATAGAGCCAACACTGCACGTACATTTTACTTATTGCATTGTTTCACAACGTGTCGAGGTCCCAAAAACAGAATCCCACCCGCCCGTAATAAAACCTCCTTATTTACATGTACTGCTCCGAACATTGTTCTACATCGGGGCATCGGGATTGCGGGGCCCTCCTGTTTACTGACATTTCAGATCTGGTTGCCACGTCCTATGGCGACCCAATCACCCTTAATTCCCACTTGGTATCCCTTTTTTATGAAACCAATATGTATTGGGACGATGGGGATATTATGCCTTTTCTGGTCGGAATTGGCGGCACAGCAGCACCTTCACATCACAGTGGTGGATGCTGAGACCAATTTTAAACTGGAATTTGCACAAATATCCCTGACCTCAATTGTTCCGCACAATTCTTTGCAAGCCGTCACGGACAAGAATGGAGATTGCACGTTACCGGCGCAATTGCCGGCCTTGCTATCGGTATATTTATTTGGCTATCTTACATATTCCGACACCATTGCTGTCGCCAACAATGTGGAAGTAAAACTAAAACCACGCATGTTCTCGTTGCAAGATGTGGTGGTCACGGCGCAGGCATCACCCATTAAATCGGACCAATCGATATACAAGATCAAAGTCCACCGGGCAGAAGATGCCCAACTACGGGGTGCAACCAACGTGCAACAAATGCTACAGATGGAACCGGGCCTTCGATTAACATCCGACATGTTGCTGGGATCAAAAACCATGATGCAGGGACTGCCTGGCCAATACGTCAAGGTATTGGTCGACGGTGTTCCCGCCACGGGACGTAACGACGGAAACATCGATTTGTCCCAGTTTGACCTTGCAAACGTATCGCACATCGAAACCGTCGACGGACCATTGTCCGTGGTTTATGGAAGCGGGGCCACGGCCGGCACCATCCACATCATCACAAAAGAGCGCAGGAACGACGGCACCAATGCCAATGCCTCGGTGTATGGAGAATCGGCAGGCATTGCCAGAGGAAACCTGGGTTTCGACAAAAAACAGGGAAACCACACCGTGGGTGCCAGTGCCAATGGGTATTTTTTTAACGGATGGTCCGATACCGATACGTTGTTCAGGGCACACATATGGAAACCTAAACGCAATGTGGGAACATCGGCTTATTATTTGTTTTCCAAAGGGGAGACGCGCCTGAAAGCCAGTCAATCGTTTTTTCGTGAACGGCTCGACGCCAAAGGCGAACCCATGGGCACTTACCGAGACCAAGCTTTTGACACGCTATTTTACACCACGCGCCTCGACAGCCGTGTGGAGGTAGGTAACCGCATTGCAGGAAAATACCGTGCCGATGCCTTTGTGGCTTACAATTATTACAACCGGGCTTCGGAAGAGGTGTTTCACAACTTCAGGTCCGGTACCCAACACGTCACAGAGTCCGATACCACGCAGTTCCAACAGGTCACGTCAAGGCTCATTTTTGCCAACGACAAGCTGCAAACTGTAAACTATACCACTGGTTTTGACATGTTATGGGAGATGGCCAAAGGCGACCGTATTGAAGATAACCGCCAACAGGCGGGCGACTACGCATGGTTCATAAACCTCAATCTGCGGCCCAATAACAAGTTGATGCTACAACCGGGCGTACGCGTCATTTACAACACACGCTTCAATGCTCCCGTCACTTGGTCGGCCAATGCCAAATATTCGCCCACACAATGGATGCAATGGAGGTTGTCGGTGGCACAAAGCTTTAGGTCCCCATCACTCAAGGAGTTGTTTTTATATTTCAAGGATTCGAACCACGACGTAACGGGCAATCCCGATCTAAAAGCAGAAAAGGCTACCGGCGTGAACCTCAATACCCTTGTCACCTCGCAAAAGGGGACGATCGGTTATGAGCTTGTCGCCAAAGTCTTTTACAACTACCTGAACAACATGATCGAATTGTTGCCTGTTGGCGCGCTTGATGGTCCTTATACCTATTATAATATCAACAAAGTTGTGACGCAAGGCATGGGTGCCGACGCACGAATTTACCACCATCCCAAATATGAATTTACTGTGGGATGGACCGTCACGGGGCGTTGGGACAATCTGCTGGAACAATCCGACAAATACAACGAGTTCCATTATAGCCACGACATCATGGCCGCTTTTACCCAAAAATTCTCAAAAATAGGGGCGTCGGCCAATATGGTTTACAAATACGTGGGCAAGCAACGGACTTATGTGCTCATTGACGACCAGGTACAGGAGAACGTGCTGTATAGTTATCAATTGCTCGACGTGTCGGCCGCCAAAACCTTTTGGCAACAACGCATGACGCTGTCCCTGGGAGCTAAAAACCTCCTCAACGTCACCAATGTGAAACAAAGCGGCAAGGCTCCGTCCATCGGCATCCACAAAGGAGCTTTTGGCAGCCTGGCCCCCATTGGTTACGGGCGAAGCTATTTCTTACAATTAAACATCCATATCAATAAATTATAAACCAAAACAAGATGAAAAACAAATTCATATTCGTATCAATGGCCGTAGTCGCCATTTCGCTATCTTCCTGTGAAGACGACAACACCAGTTTTATTGTCGATCCCGGTGAATCCAATGCCGTCACGCTTGAAACATCGCTTTATACACACCAGATCTATTACAGCCTGGCCGCCAATAAAGTGGTCGCTACGGTGGACAACAATGCATGGGATTTGGCCGTGCAAACCTATGGTACCGATTCGGTGATTGTACTTAATTCCGGGCTGCCATTGATGGTATACAAAACCAATTCGACCGATATTGACGACCAAACCGAAGTCGATGCATCGCCAAGCTGGGCCATCGACCCATCATCGGGCGATCCGATAACCGGTGTATTTGCACACTGGAAAAACGGTGAAGTATATATCGTTGGCATAAAGGACTTAGGCAATCCCAACCCTGCATTGCAACCTGTAACCGCCAAATACAAAGTGGCGTTCACCCAATCGTCATCAGGAATAACGGTGAAATGGGCCGATATTACTTTAGAGACCACCACAGTGAAAGAAGTGTTACTGCCCGTTACATCGTCTGACAGACCGTTTACCTGGTTCAATTTTACGTTGGAAGGGAAGGCATTGGCACAACCGCCAATACAAAACAGCTGGGATATTGTCTTTTCACCTTATACCACGATCGTGGCCGCAGGCCCTTCAGTCTATTTTTACAATGTAAAAGGCGTGCGGACAAACCGTGTGGCCAATACTCTAAGCTACCGGTACCAGGCCGCTGACGGACAGACCGCCGAATATTACAATGACTTATTTAATAGCCTAAACAACAGCGATATTGTTTCAGAGAGTCTTTCGCTAAAAGCCGATGCATTGGGCTATAACTGGAAAAAGACCACAGGAGATGTAACCAGTGGATCAACCTCTTATGTGATTGACAATACAAACATGTATTTTGTCCAGGACAATGAAGGCCGTCAATACAAATTCCGTTTCACCAGCTTTTACAATCAGAGCGGCGAAGAAGGCTACGTGGGATTTGAATATGTCCTGTTGGAAGAATAGAACGACAACCCTATCTTATTTAACGCAGAAAAGCGGGGCAAAACCCCGCTTTCTGCGTCTTTGGCACAATGGCCATTATATTATATGGCAACTAGCGGCCAGAAAGAATCCCATTCTCACACGTTGATCATCATCGGCATCAACAACATCAGTTCGTCTTCGTTCTCCTTGTTTTCAAGGGGGAAGAACAAACCGGCACGTGCGGGGTTGGACAATTCGACCACCACGTCGGATGAAGATAGATTGTCAATGATCTCAGCCAAGAAACTCGATTTGAAACCGATCTCCATTTCGTCGCCTTCGTAAGTGCAGCCCAATTTCTCGTAAGCTGAGATTGAAAAATCGATGTCTTGCGCCGATACCACCATTTCGTTACCGGTGAGTTGCAGTTTCACCAAATTGCTGGCCTGGTTCGAGAACAACGATACACGTCCCAGAGTGTTGTAAAGTTCCACACGATCAATCGTGACTTTATTGGGGTTATCCTGGGGAATTACTGCGCTGTAAGCAGGATAGTTACCTTCAACCAAACGGCACACCAGTTTATAGTTGGGCAGGGTAAAATGGGCATTCTTTTTGTCGAACTGGATAGCCACATCACCTTCCTGACGTACCAACACGTTTTTCAACAGGCCGGCAGGCTTTTGGGGAAGAATGAACGACGACTCAAAACCTACTTTGGCGTCCAACCTACGATAGCGCACCAATTTGTGCGAGTCGGAAGCCACAAAAGTCAATGAATCTTGCGCCATTTCCAACAAAATGCCGTTCATTACAGGGCGAAGGTCGTCGTTGGCAGTGGCAAAAATGGTTTTTACGATACCGGTTTGCAACAATTCTGCGGGAATTTGGAACGATTGGGCATCGTTGGCTTCAACGGCCGGGATAGGGGGGAAATCCTCACCATTCTGGCCCACTACGCTAAACTTACCTTTTTCGGTTACAATGTCCACCGCATAGGTTTCCATGTTTATTTCGAAGTTCAGTGGCTGCTCGGGAAATTTTTTCATCGCTTCGAGCAAGATCTTAGAAGGCATGGCAATGATGCCTTCACCATCGGTCGACTCCAGATCGACCGAAGTCACCATGGTCACTTCCAAATCGGAAGCAGTCAACGTTAACTTGTTGCCTTTGAGGTCGAACAAAAAGTTATCGAGTATCGGCAATGAATTTTTACTGCTTATTACCCTGCTGATGGCTTGCAAGTGCGACAGCAGCTCGGAACTTGAAACAACAAATCTCATTTTGTCTGTATTTTTTTATTAGGAGACCAAAGATATTAAAAAAACATCGTCGCAATCAAACGCACCCGCCACGAGTTATCAATCAATAATCCACAGGGGTGTTGATAACTTTATAAAACGGGCGAAAGCTCCTGATAAAATTGGGTTATAACTGTTTTTGTGCCATATCCCCCGTCTCAATCTTTCCGGGAGGCATATGTTTTCCGCCTCAACCACACGAACACGACTCCCGTGACCACCACTAACGCAACGGGCACAGCCACATTCAGAACTTTCCAGAGCCATACATCGGCTCCGAGTTTTTCTTTATCCAGCAAGCGCAACGTATAATTACGCGCCCGTAGGGCCATCCAGCCTTCATCGTCAGCCAGATAATTGACGGCGTTGAGCATAAAATCTTTGTTGCCAAAGGTCTGTCCGCTTAGCTCATCGTATCCGAGCGGGATTATTTGCGGATTGGTAAAACGTTGCCTGACCTGATTCTTGGCCAAATCGCCATCGGCTACAAATACCATTCGGGTAGGCACACTTTCGGCCAAACGTTTTTTCACTTGGGTCAGGCCCACTGGCGTGGGCCTGTTTTCGAACACCGAAGGAAAAATCCCCTCCTGAGCATATGCCACAGGGATAAATTGCTTGTTGAACTCGGCTTGCCTGGGCTGTTCGTTTACCATGGCCAATGACACAAACACGGGCACTGGGTTGACTTTGGTAAATCGTGACGTGGTCAACAATACGTGGCGTCCCAGTTTCAGCCCCTCGCCTACGGTATCGATGCTGCTGACAAACTCACCTTTTACCAGATTGATGTTTCGGCTGACGGGATGTACATCGTTTGGTTGAAGCAACGGCGAAAACAGCCAAGGTACCGGCACAAACTTGGGTGCCTGTCCTGCCGGTGATACATTAATGGGAATCTGGGCAGCCTGCACGTCCTCCAATAAGTTTGGGTTAATGCGGATGCCATATTTAAACAACTGATCGCCGATGTTGAAATCATTCATCAGGCCCACGGTATTCGTGGCACGGGTCAGGCTGTCGAGAGTAATGGTGACGGCGTCGACCATCCATAAGATACGGCCGCCGTTCATTGCGTATTGGTCAAGCACAAATTTTTCTTTCTCGGAAAAAAGGCTTTGGGGTTTGGCGACGATGACCACTTTATATGGATCAAGAATCGCGGCATTATCGGCAATCTGGCCACGCTCCACCTGATAAAACTCAGATAAAGCACCGGTGACATCCACCACGTCGATCTCGTCCAATTCCCCATGCCCTTCCAAAAAGGCAATACGTGGCTTTTCGGCAATCGACATTTTACGGAATGCCTCCATCAATTTATACTCCAACCCTTCGGCCGATTTATTCAGGTTTTCGGCTCCCGAGTATCCCGAGATATTGTCCAGTAAATTCACGGTACTGACTTTATCGCCCACGGCCACCAAGGCATATGGAAACACCATGCTGCGCGATTTGCGGCCATCCTCGCCGGATTCGAATACCGGTACCGGTTCGCACCCCAGGTGCTGAAGCCGTTCATAAAGTGCTTTCTTCTCCGACATAGAGCCTTCGTTGGGGTCGACAAACGAATAAATCAACCTGTCACCCGCATGTATCCGGAACTCATCGAGCATTTCACGGGTCGAACGGGCCAGTTTTTTAAACCCCGGATTGAGGTCGCCATCCAGATAAACAGTCACTGCCAGATCCTTGTCCAGCTTCTTCAAAAACTCCTTGGAATTCGACGAAAGGGTGTAACGTTTCTCCGAAGTCAGGTCTAGGCGGAAAAACCATCCGGTAGCCAGCCAATTAAGTATTAACAACAATACCAGCAACAATATGAAACTAAGGATATCTTTACGCATACGCCTATTTATAAAACCGTTAGCCTTCCAACGTAATTTTATGCCAAACTATTTCTAAAAAACATTCATTTAATGTCCTGCTCACCATTTACGGCTACTGATGACTGTTTTGGTCCCCCAGATAAACAAAACGACGACTGACAGAAAATAGACCACGTCGCGCGAATCGACCACCCCCCGGCTCACCGACTTGTAATGTTCGTTAATGCCAAGGAATACAAACGCATCACGCCCGTTTTTGAGCCCGGGAATCTGAGAAATAGCCTCAAAACCGTAAAAGAACAGGAAACAGAGCAATACTGCCAGCACAAACGCCACAATTTGGTTGTCGGTCAGCGACGATGCAAACACGCCAATCGCGACATATACCGACGCCAAAAAAAACAGACCGATGTACGATCCCCACGTGGCTCCGGTGTCGATGTTGCCCACCGGATTGGCCAACTGGCCCACGCTCCAGTAATAGAATAACGTGGGCAACAGGCTGATGAACACCAGTGCTACTCCGGCCAGGTATTTGGCCGTGACAATCTGCAGCTCGCCCAATGGACGGGTAAGCAGCAATTCCATAGTGCCCGCACGTTTTTCTTCGGCAAACAAGCGCATGGTAACCGCCGGTACCAAAAACAGGTAAATCCAGGGAGCCAAAAAGAACAGCGCATCCAACGACGCATATCCCCCAAATAGAATATTCAGGTCGCCCGGCATTACCCACAGTAACAGCCCTGATACCAGCAGAAACACCGTCACCACCAGATACCCGGTGAGCGAACTGAAAAACATGGCGATCTCTTTCTTCAATAATGCGATCATTATTTTAGTTTTTGTTGGTGGCTTTTATTTCCTCCCGTCCTCCAATCTTTTCCACATCAGCCCGGCGGTCTTACGGCTTGAACCGGGCTGTCCCATCAAACGGTGCAGTTCTTCGTAATCGGCAAATATCTGTTTGCGGCGGCCATCGTTCTCCAACAAAGCACCCAACTCATGTTCCAGCGCCCCTACCGTAAAATTTTTCTGGAACAATTCGCGTACCCCCTCGCGATCCAGGATCAAGTTGACCAATGAAATGAACCTGACCTTGATGATGAACCGTTTGGCGATATAATCGCTAAAATTACCGCCCCACATGCGGTAACATACCACCTGAGGGCAATTGAGGAGAGCCGTTTCCAGCGTAGCCGTACCCGAAGTGACCATGGCGGCACGGGCATGCTGTACAAGCTGATAAGTTTGGTCGAAGAGCACTTTTATATCATAACCATCAATGTAAGCACGATAATCGGCCATACTGAACGATGGTGCTCCGGCAATCACAAACTGGTAACCGGGAAATTTGGGGATCATCTTCAGCATATCGGGCAATACCCACGAAAGCTCCTGTTTTCGACTACCGGCCAGCACGGCCACAATGGGACGGTGATCCAGCCCATTGCGCAATTTGAATACAGCCATATCTTCGTGCTTGTTAGGACGGGCATCGATGGCATCAAGTACCGGGTTACCTGAATAATCGACTTCAATACCATACCTGGCATAAAACTGCGTTTCGAACGGCAGGATGGTGAAAAGCCTGTCGACGTATTTTTTTATTTTCTTTACCCGTCCGGTGTTCCATGCCCAAAGCTTTGGCGAAATATAATAAAACACCTTTACGCCATTCTTTTTTGCAAACTCGGCAATGCGTAGGTTAAAGCCCGGATAGTCGATCAATATCAGGACATCGGGCCGGTAAGCCATCAAATCGCGTTGGCACTGTGCCATATTACGTTTGATGGTACGAAAGTTCATTACCACTTCAAACACTCCCATAAAGGCCAACTCGCGGTAATGCTTAACCAGTGTGCCACCTTGTGCCGCCATCAGGTCTCCGCCAAAAAAGCGAAAGTCGGCATTGGCATCCAGTGTCTTCAATTCACGCATCAGGTTCGATCCATGCAGATCGCCTGAAGGTTCGCCGGCAACGATGTAGTATTTCATGTACCCTTAATTTTACACCCCGATAAGGTTTAAAACCCTGCTGGAGACAGAAGCTTAGTTTTTATTTAAACACGGAAGCAAGATAGGGCATAGAACAAGAACCCCATGCCTTGTGTCTCTGTGTATTTTTCTATAGCAGAAATTTCACGCCAAGCACAACCACCACCCATACAAAAGTGGCAATGACCAAACCTTTCGACAGGATATATTTTTCGTAAGTGATGGCGATGATAAATACGATAAGATTGGCGATCACACTGATGCTAATCATTTTGCCCATAGTACGAAGGGCCAGGAGTCCTTTCATGAACTCCCAATAACTGTACTGTCCTTCGTATTTGGTCAGGTAAATGATGTACGAAGTCAGTACGGGCAACACCAGGCCTGCAGCAAGGCCGATATAAAGCTTATTGCATTTGCACGGCATATTCCAACTGTTTGAAATGATCGATGGCATGGGGTTCCGTAATATCAATGGTACACGGCACCACTGACACATAACCGTGGGCCAGCACATACTCGTCGGTATCGGGCGCATGGGGTTCATCATTTTGTAAATGCCCTGTAAGCCAGTAGTATTTATTGCCCCGGGGATCTTGTCCCTGCATGAATTCCTCGACCCAACGTCCCCGGGCCTGACGAACCACCCTGATACCTTTGGGATCGACAGGGTAAGGGGCATTCACGTTCAGATAAGTCTTGTCGGGCATCCCATGGTTCAGCACATGTGCCAGCACCTGTAAAAAATGTTTGACGGCCATTGAAAAATCGGCATGGGAATCGTACGACAACAACGAAAACCCAATGGACGGGATACCATAAAACGCTGCTTCGCGCGCACCTGCCAATGTCCCGCTGTAATGTACGCTCACAGAACTATTGGTTCCGTGGTTGATGCCCGACACACACAGATCGGGCTTACGGGGCAAAATCACGTTGAGGGCCAACTTCACGCAATCGGCCGGTGTACCGTTGCTTTTGTAAACGGTCAATCCCTCCTCCTTCTCAATGCAGGAAAAGTGAAGCGGCGTTTTTACCGTAATGGCATGCCCCATGGCCGATTGGGCCGTGTCCGGTGCCACCACCACCACATCGCCATAGGGGCGTACCATATCAATAAGCGAACAGATGCCTTTGGCATGCACGCCGTCATCGTTGGTAACCAGTATAAGGGGCTTTGGGATGCCTTGTTCCATAATTATTAGTTTGTCCCAAAGATACCTTTTTGCCTCCAAATGCAAAACGTGGCGGTGGTTAAGAATTGATAAAGACAGCCTGCCAGGTTTTCCCTTTGACCGGCTATTTGCCGTCAATAGAAGACCATCTCCTGTTCCGACAATCTTTCAACCATATTCTTTCACATATTCCATTTGGTACAAGTCGTAGCCCTTTGCCCAATAATCGTCGAGTCGTCTGACCAAACGAAAACCCGATTTTTCATAAAAACGATAGACAAACTGGCTTGTCCGGACAATGATTTGTGCAACTGTTTTATCGTCATTCAGTTTGTCGAGACGAAACCCCAATAACATACGCCCATATCCTTGCCGCTGCCAATCCGGATGAAGGAAATCCCAACTGATGTATGCCACCGTATGGTTTTCCTTATAGTTTATGCCTCCACATCCCACCACTTCATCGTCAACTTCAAGCACATAATACTCTTCAATTTCATGGTCGAGGTAATAAACCAAGTCCCTTTCTTCATGGGGTGAAAAGTACATTGGGGTATTCAGCCTCAGTAATCCCATTACCCTTGGCTTATCGGTGCGGTTATAACTCCGGATATGTATGCGGTTGTTGTGCATTATTCGTATGGCAAGATTTTTTGCTTTTCGGCAACTCCACGGCCCGATCCGGTTATTTTGCCATGGCAGCCATTTTCATCTCTTTTGGCATCTTTTCAATGGCGTACCTCAAGGCAGTACGGGGCATTGTACTTTTATTTTTCATAACATATTCAAATATGGCAGGCTGGTTCGACTCGCTGGCTGCTTTCAACATCCAACCGTACCCTTTTTGCACCAGATCATCTCCATCCAGGAGCAAAATATCGGCGATCTCTAATATGTCGTCCAGGAATTTTCCCCTACGGGCCGGGATGATCAGCGTGACAGCCGCCGCCCGCCGCATCCATCGGTTGTCCGATTTAGCAAAGTGTTTTAGCTTGGCCAGATGTTCGGGGTACATCTCCACAAATGTCCCCACCGTATGGTTGCAAAGAGTATCGCACGAGGCCCAGTTGCCGACATACCGGTCGATCCATCTCTCAAATACCCGAATATCCTCAGCCACATATTGCGCATGGACCCAATAGGACCAATTGCACGCCACGAACGATTCCTCGATATACCCCGATTGCCATAATATTTCGCACAGTGCGAACACTTCCTCCTTATCATGTCCTTCAAGGCGTTTGTAAAAGTCCTTGCTGATTTTGTGGACAGTGGGAACCTTTACCCCGTAAGAATTGATTTTCTCTTTGAAGTAGTTTTGGCCCGAAGCCTGTGTTTTTTCATCGGTATTGAGCTTAAGCTCTTCTCTGATTTCGATTATCAAATTTTCCATAAATATCTTAACCCATACGAATTTGCGAAATCCTTATTTTGATTCCATTAATTCTTTTATCTCGTTCAAATGTAGTTCAAAATGGTTAGGAAACCCACTGGCGATCTCTTCCAATGTAATTGGTGTTATAAACCCGTCAGTCCATAAATTGCAGAGATCCTTCGCTTCGATCCGGCGAATAATGAAAGCAATATGCAACCCGTATAGCTTCCAAAGTTGCACCAACTCATACCAGTCCTTATCCTCATACTTTTGGATTCCGATCCACGTATCGTTATCGGCCTGATAGTCCGGAAAAACCAAACGTTTGCCATATTGCAGCCGGACAATTCGATGATGGTTATTCGCCGACGAATCGATCAGATGCCCTAATATTTGCTTTATGTTACGGTGCTGCTTGTTTCTGTAACGGGTAATCCGCTCCTCGTCCAAACCCAGCAACACATTTTCCCATCCCGCCACCATGTTTTCGATACGCCGGGATGCGTCTTTGACCTTTAATAATTCTTCCATTGCAATAATGTTTTATCAAGTCAAAACTAGAGGCTTTACCAACACTAAAAAAACGAAATTATGGCATCAGAAACATGATGAAAATTCATGGATATTAATCCGACACATTAAATATATTTACATGATGGAACTAAAACACATTAAACTCATTGCGTCCATTGTTGATCACGGGAGTCTTTTCGAAAGCTGCCGGCGTATTGAATTTGACCCAATCGGCACTGAGCCACCAACTGAAAGAAGCGGAAACCCAGCATGGTACAAAATTCTTCACCCGGTCCAACCGGAAACTGAACCTAACACCTGCGGGGCGACTGGTATACGAGGCTTCGCAAAAAATATTGCCGGAACTGGACAAACTTGAGTCCAACCTAAAACACATCCATGCATTACACAGTGGTACGATCAGGGTCAGCGCCGCTTGCTCTACCAGTTACCATTGGCTTCCTTATGTATTGAAGAGTTTCAGGGAAGATTTTCCCAATGTAGATGTTGACATCGTCATCGAGAACTCGACCAATCCGGTACAAGAAATCATTAAGGGCAAAATAGATCTTTCTGTCATGATTACGCCCATCAGCAGCCCGCACATCGACTACCGCCTTCTTTTCGAAGACGAGATGGTCGTCGTTTTTTCGAAAGCACACCGGTTCAACCACAAACAGTACCTGATCGCCCAAGATTTCGAGAACGAACATTTGATCATCCATTCGCGTCCCCTGAGCACGGTCGTATTTTATGAAAAGATACTAAAACCACATGCAATAGAACCGCGCAAGATATCGGAACTTCCGCTTACCGAAGCCACGATCGAGCTGATCAGGTCCAACTATGGCATAGCAGTCATGCCCAAATGGTCGATAGCCCCTTACGTTGCCTCGGGAACCGTATGCATAAAGAAAATCAATCGAAAAGGATTATTCAGAAGCCACTACGCCGCCATCCTCAAATCCGAACACCACCCCAATTATCTGCACAAATTCATATCATATTTGGGAAAGGGGTTGGATGCGGCACGGCAAGGAACATTGCCGGAACAACAACCATGGGTCTCAATATAAAAAAGCCCGCCATCGGGTTGTTGTCCTTCGTGCGGAAAAAGCATTTAGGCGTGTTGCAAAAAATTCCATCAAGACTTAGCAACGGGGCATAATTACAGGATTAGCAATAACCACGGACAACACAGGCGACAGCATTGGCTGTTACCGGGAAGCCACATGCGGCTTCCCACGCCTGGGCCTTCCCAGTGCTTTTAGAACATTTTCATAATACTCCACAATTGGTTCCAATCCCATCTTTTTCCGTCTTTTGTCAACCTTTTCAGGATTTTCCAAATCTTTGGGATAAATTATATTATCATCGGCATCAAAGAGATTACCCCGGTTATCAAATGACAATTGCGTACCATACCGTTGTTTTCCTCCTGAATTTCTTTGGACCCGGTCATACAGATATGCATAATCCTTTTTCGATATCTTTCCTTTCGTCGAAAGATCTCTTAAAACCGGAAGCATAGAAGACTGGAATTCCAGATCATTATCAGCATGCTGGATTAATACGAAAAAATGGGATGAGGTTTCACTTCCTACAAGTTCATTGGCCGGATATCCATTTTCCTGATATATGTTTTTCAATATGGGAATATGTCTCTTATAGGTTTCCTTTTTTATGCTGTCTTGAATACGGATGCTGTCTTTACCCGCGTTATTCTCGATAAGCCGCTTTAATTCCCACTGAACCGATTGATCGATATCGTACAAACTGTCAATAGTTTGTTTCAAAATCAAATTTGTTTGACAATGACCACTGGCCTGCAATGCCAAAAACAATGTAAAGAAAATTGCAATTTTCATTTAAACCTTATATTCAATTAAGTACTTGTCACACATCAAGGACGAACATCCCGCGTATCATGGAAGTTTCCGGACCAACGTCCACTTCTCTTCCCCTGCAAACGCCGGCCCCCTGTATGGGCAAGGGTTAACGGTACACTTGTGGCACATTGTATCGTTGCATGCATCGGTGTGGATGGTAAAATCGATCTCGGCGGGGATTTTTGCCCAAACAACCTCTTTTAGTTTACGGGTCTCGGCATGGGCCTGGTTCACGTTGTAGTACCATGGAATGGTCAGGTCACAGTCCACATGGTATGCATTGCCGTATTTGACCATTTTGATATGGTGTACATCGACCCAACATTCCGATCGGTTTTCCCAAAGCGCATTGTTGATTTTTTCCATCAACAAAAAATCGGCTTTGTCCATGAGGTTCGAAGCCGTTTCCTGCAATATTTTGTAACCGGTATAAATAATTACCACCCCAAAAACAACGGCGATCAGGCTGTCAAGCCAGGCAAATTTGGTTACCCATAACAGGATCAATCCGATGACCAACCCAATGGAAGAATAGGTGTCGGACTGCAAATGCTTTCCTCCTGCCACCAAGGCAATGGAGTTGTGCTTTTTTCCCACCCTGATGCTGTAATAGCCAAGAATGTAGTTGACAAGTCCCGCCACGGCTACAATCACAATCCCGATGTCGAGCTGCTGTATCTCAGCAGGGTCGAACACCCTCTTGACGGCTTCAAATACAATGACAAGACCGGCAATAATAATTAAAATGCCTTCGATGGAAGCCGAAAGGGACTCTATTTTCCCATGCCCGAACGGATGGTCGGCATCGCGGGGCTTTAAGGCCAGACCAATGCTGTACACGCTGATGAACCCGGTAAGCACGTTAACGGTGCTCTCCAATGCATCGGTTAAAATACCTATTGAATTGGTAAGGAAATAAGCGACGACTTTGCCTGCAAAAAGCAACACCGAAAATATGACGATGCGCTTTTGCACGGTTAGTTTTATCCTTTGGGGATCAGTGTCCATTTGCCCATGTTTAAGATGAACCAAATATAGGGAAATCCCGCCACCGTTCGGACCCAATTCCCTCCGGACGGCTGCGAAAAAACTGCTTTTGAGACTTTAATCCATGATGAGCAACCGGCGCACCGGCTCTTTCATCCTTCCAGGACCTTCCAAATCTCTTTCAGCACATGGTGTTTATCCGCCAAATCCCAATACGACGTATGCCCCTGGGGAATAGCCGGGATGCCCTTACGACGTTCCGTTTCAATGTCCCTGATCCCCTGGCCGAATACCTCTTTCAAGGGACCACCGATATAGTCGCCTTTGTAATAGATGTTGGTCCAGTTGACCACCGCAAAAGGCGATGAATGGTTAAAACGCTTAAGAATCAACGGGTGGTCGATACCTGGGATAAAGAATTTATCGGAACGGACAATGTTGGTCACGTCGGGACGCTGAAAGCGCGGTGGACAGGTGGGATATTCCCGTTGTTCTTTCAGCTTCTCGAACAGGTCTTTTTTGTACACGAACAAATGACCGGCATGCGCCAATGGCGATCCAATGGTAAGCAAATCAGAGACCAGCCACTTATTTCCGATGGCTTTATAATAAAGATGGCATTTGCGCTGGGCCTCGCACAGTTCATCTTCGGTGGTTTCGCCTTTGCCCATTTGATGCGACAAAGCTTCGAAATGCTGCAAATGGGCAAAATAGGACTTGTCGTCGTTTTGTACCAATGCTTTAAACTTTTCGGGATCAAAAGTCTTGTAATATTCGTTCCAAAGGAATTTTACAAGATCGTACGCAATGACGCTGCCAAGGCTGTGCCCCACGATCACGATGCGGTCGTATTTTCCCGACTCATGTAGCCTGGTAAGCAGAGTGATGCCTTCGGAGCGGATGCTTTTACGTTCGCCAATATTGCCCGGGGCCGGGTCAAGGTAACGGGCCGCATCGCCCAGATAGCCGAACAGAGGACCTGCTACCAGTTTCAACAATACCGTCAGCGCCACCCCCGACGCCAATGCCACCAAACTTCCCCACAACTGCATCAATCCATGGGTACAGGCATAATAAACCATCAATGCCAAAATGAGCAAAAAAATGGCCCAGACCACAACAAACACAGTTTTTAGCCGTGGCGACACGCTGCCCGGCCTACGGAACACCACACGCCTCAGCCAATCCTTTACATGTCCAAAATTGGTATCGCGGAAATGATGGGCCCAGTAGAATTCATAAAAGTCGGTGGTAGGATGCTTTAGCCCCTTGCGCACGGTCATCTTTCGGGTTTCGAAGTTACCCGACTCGGGATCGGGCTTCTCCCAGAAAATCACCTCGTCTTCGCCGAAATGGTGGCGTTCTTTGAGGTAGCCCGTTACCGATTCGACAAAACTTCGCAAGGTGTCGATGGGTCTTTGCTCTCCTATGCCGTGGATGAGGATTACAGCCTGCCGTTTTCTTGGTTCTGCCATTGGGTCTGGTTTTTAACAGGTTAATCAGTTGGCACAAAATAAGAAGTTTGGGGCGGAAAACAAAACCGGATGTGCTCCAAACACTATGCGTTTCGGTTTGGTATGTTTCCCCGGATCATTCCCCGGTGGTAGAAACAACCATGAAGGGATCGAACCTTTTCACCCGCTCCCTTCAAACCCGTTTCCACCCATCCGGTGAAAATGGTCCGTCCCCTTGATGCGGGTGACGCACCCGGGCGGATGTGGGTGACACAACAGTACGGGTGTGGGTGACGCAACAATACGGGTGTGGGTGACGCAACAATACGGGTGTGGGTGACGCAACAATACGGGTGTGGGTGGCGCAACAGCACACCCTTCCCCTTTTTCTCATTCACCAAACTTTTCGCCGCCTCCGCCACCAAACTTGCCACATAAATTGTAATTTTACGGCCTTATTGGAAAAACTCACGTTATTCACCCCATACGCCCTGAGGGCTAAACAGATACTCACATGAACATCTCGTACAACTGGCTAAAAAACTACATCAACCTCGACATCGAACCAGCCAAAGCAGCCGAAATACTAACTTCCATCGGCCTCGAAGTGGGTAGCGTGGAAGAAGTGCAATCAGTAAAAGGCGGCCTCGAAGGATTGGTGGTCGGACATGTGCTTACCTGCCAGCGCCACCCAAATGCCGATAAGCTGAGCGTAACCACGGTGGACGTGGGCAGCGGCGAGCCGTTGCCCATTGTGTGCGGTGCCCCTAACGTAGCTGCCGGGCAAAAGGTGGTGGTCGCTACCGTGGGAACCGTTCTTTACGGTGGAGACGGGAGTTTTACGATTAAAAAAGCAAAAATCCGTGGTGAAGTATCGGAAGGGATGATTTGTGCCGAAGACGAAATCGGTCTTGGTACCAGCCACGACGGTATCATGGTATTGCCAGCCGACATACCCGTGGGGTTACCGGCTAAGGACTATTTTAAAATAGAGAACAATGCGGTGATCGAGGTGGACATCACCCCAAACCGTATCGACAGCGCCTCGCATTTCGGCGTGGCCCGGGATTTGGCCGCCAGCCTTTCTCAATCGCGCCATGGCATTGTCCTTACCCGTCCGTCGGTCGATGCATTCAAACAGGATAACAACGATTTCCCCATCCATATATCGGTCGAAAATACTGAAGCCTGTCCCCGGTACAGTGGGGTTACCATATCGGGCATCACCGTCGGGGAATCGCCCGACTGGCTTAAGGCGCGCCTCAAAGCCATTGGCCTGTCGCCCATCAACAACGTGGTGGACGTGACGAATTTTGTGCTGCACGAACTGGGGCAACCACTCCATGCATTTGACGGCGACAAAATTACGGGACACAGGGTGGTGGTAAAAAACCTTGCCGACAAAACCCCGTTCATGACGCTCGACGGGAAAACCAGAGAACTGCACCACCAGGACCTGATGATCTGCAACGCCCACGAGGGTATGTGTATTGCAGGCGTATTCGGCGGGCTGGACAGCGGTGTGGGCGAAACCACCACCAAAGTATTCCTCGAAAGTGCATGCTTCAACCCCGTGTATATCCGTAAAACGGCCAAACGCCATATCCTCAGTACCGATGCCAGTTTTCGCTTTGAACGCGGCACCGATCCCAACATTACCCTTTATGCGTTAAAACGGGCTGCATTGCTGATCAAGGAGGTGGCAGGCGGTACCATCTCCAGCGAAGTGGTGGATATTTACCCCAATCCCGTGGCCGATGCGGAGATCGGGGTGTCATACGCACAGGTGGAACGCCTGATTGGCAAAGACCTGGGAGCCGAAACCATTAAACGGATACTGACATCGCTGGAAATTAAAATAAAAGCCGAAACCAACGAAAGACTCATCGTACAGGTCCCCCCTTATCGCGTGGACGTGACCCGCGAAGTGGATGTGATCGAAGAGATCCTTCGAATTTATGGTTATAACCAGGTGGAAATGCCAGATACAGTGCATTCTACCTTGGTTTATTCGCAAAAACCCAACCACCACAAGCTACGCAATTTGGTGGCCGAACAGCTGGTGGGTGCGGGATTTCAGGAAATCATGTGCAACTCGTTGACCAAAGCGGCATATTACGATAACCTGACGTCGTTCCCTGCCACCCATACCGTTCTGCTGGCCAACCCATTGAGCAATGACCTCAATGGTATGCGCCAGACGTTGTTGTTCGGTGTGCTGGAATCCGCACAACACAACCGCAACCGTCGCCAAACTGACTTAAAGTTGTTTGAGTTCGGCAACTGCTATTTCTACGACGGGCAATCACCCAAAGGGGAGTTAAAGGGATACAGCGAAACGCAGCAACTGGCACTGGCCGTTACTGGCAACGAACAATCTGAAAGTTGGCACACCCCGACACGTGAAATCAGTTTCTACTGGATTAAAACGCAGGTTGAGAATATATTTGCCCGTTTGGGCATTACCGACTATCACGAAAATGCATCGGACAGTGATCTATTTGCCGAGGCCATTACCTTGACCGATGGCAACAAGAAACCATTGGCTATTTTGGGCAAAGTCAGTCCCGTGCTTTTAAAGCAGTTTGACATTGACAGGCCTGTGTACTACGCCCAACTGAATTGGGACGTGCTGGCCAACAAATCGGCCAAAACCAGCACATTGTTTGCCGAGTTGCCCAAATTCCCCGAAGTACGCCGCGACCTGGCCTTATTGGTCGACAAGCAGGTTACCTTTGCCCAAATACATGATTTGGCGGTAAGAACAGGCAGAAAATTATTGAAAAAAGTATCGTTGTTCGACGTGTACGAAGGCGAGAAATTGGGCGCCGATAAAAAATCGTACGCCGTATCGTTTACCCTTCAGGATGAGAGCAAAACATTGGCCGACGTGGAAATCGACCGTATTATGCAAAACCTTATCAACACCTTCACCAAAGAACTGGGTGCACAATTAAGGTAACAGATCCAAAGGTGTCCGGACGCGGTCGATACGTCACCACTCATTGTACATGCATAAAAGCACCATTCCCGTTATAATCGGGGAATGGTGCTTTCGTTTTTTCACGTCAGTGGATAAAAAAGTCACCCTCGTAGAAAACCATATATTATCCCTGCCCACAACCGGGCCCGGACGGTGTCGAGCAGGCAGGTGTGGAGCTCGAAGGCAGCGCCCACGGCTTTCAGCGTCTTGCCCCTCAGCGGGGATTTCCATAGGCTTGGTTCTATATTGCTTATTGCCATACGGTCTCTTGCTGCTGTTTGTCCGCCCATTTTTGGATGTCCTGATAGAACGCCCAATGCTCGAACGAATCGTAAGCGCTTTCCATGGTACTTTCCAAATAACCCTCCACCAATAGTTTAAAGCCTTGGGCAGACAATCCCATCGATTCCAGATCCCTGATCGTTCCGCGTGACGGGATGGCTTTATGCTGAATGGACAATTTTCCGTCGACCATCCAAACAGGCTTATGGGTAAAGCTTTCAAACTGTATGTTGCGCATCAGCACATCGTGTCCAAAAATGCCCAAATCGTGCAACCGGTGCAACATTTCGGCAAATAGCGCCATGGCTTGTTTACTTTCTTGCATCCCTTCGCGAAGCATTGGCAAGAATGCCTCCAACTTCCGATGCCGGCTCAGGAAAGCGCTTCTGCCCACCACGCCCCCGCCTATAATCTCTATGTAGCCAATAGCCTTCGGGACCTCAACACCGTGGGCGTCCAGCCACAAAGACTCGTTATACATCCGCTTGGCCTGTGAGTTCAGTCCCGACCGTAACGCCACGGCATCGAGCCACGATCCTCCCCCGCACCAACGAACATCCACTTCGACATCACCAATCTTAACGGTCTCCGACATTTCCCCTCTTTGGGACAATATGCCGGATCTACCATCCCCTGCGGCCGAAAAGTATGTTTCAATGTCATCCCGAAGATGTTTAAACCCTGGATCAACGTATACCATCTTTTTCATATCTACTATTTTTTGTCCTACATATTCAATATTGACATCATGCCGCAACGGTCATTACGGGACCAACCGTTCTACAATGACAGTCCTCCAACAGATAAGTTGCTTCATCTATTTCAAAAACAAGGGTTGCACACAGGTATCCGGTTTGGACAGCCGTGCAATTCAGTTACGACCGCGCCCTGGCAATGACATTCCCAACCTGTTCCGCTAAACTGTGCCGCCATTGTTTTAATGCCCGCTTTCCCGTTCCCAACATTTTGCCAAGATGCCGATAAAACAAGATTCCTAACGCCGTATCATACTCGTCGGTCCGACCGGCCGCTGCATACTCCATGGCCACTATCGCCAATTTGTCGAGCGGCAACCGGATACGGCGCAGATTTCTCAACCCACGCCGCCTGGTGTAACTTTTCAGGCGCAGACGGTTGTTATCAATCAACCAGAACGAGTAATTTGTGTTGTTCACCGAATACAGGACGTTGTTCAGATTCAGGTCGCCATGGAAAATACCGGAGCGGTGCAAGCGGTTCAGAAACCGCCCGAACTGTCCCAACGCGTCTGCACATTCAGGGAGGGGGTGCTCAAATAATTCTTTGCATGATTTGTATTCCACATATTTGCTCACAAAAAAGCTCCTGTAAAGCAAAGGACCCCGCCGCCAGTCGGCATAAGCCAGCGGAAACGGGGTGTCGATGCCGTGCCCAATAAGCAAAAGTGCATTCTCGTAGGCCCGTTGTGCTTTTGATTTCCGGAACAGACCGTAAATAATGCGATTAGCCCACGTAATCCGTACAAACGATTTGATGACCACACACTCGTCCCCAACGGCCACAACTTTTACATGGTTGCGCGACCGTTGCAGAAACTGCCCCTGATGATCGAAATCCCCGATGGCATTCTCAAGATACGGCCGCTTCGCTTTGTAAGCGGGATGAACCTCTAAGTGTCTTCTCATCAGGAAAGATTTATTTTTTGAATTAAACGCTTCACAGATACTCCCTTGAAAAGATTCCCAATTCTTTTCTCCGGTTTGACCTCCCCTAACCCCCTCCAAGGAGGGGAACCAAGAACCGCACTGCACGTCACAGCACCCCTCCTTGGGAAGGGACGGGGGAGGTCTGCCTTTCCTGCTCTCTTCCTTTTGCACTTCTCTTTGGCACTCAGGAACTCTGGCATTTTTCTTTTGCACTATGGCACTTTCCTCAAAAAATGACGCCCAATCCGGGATACATGGATTAAACCTTCCCGCGCCGGTAGGACGCGGGAAGGCAATCCGACACAATCATTAACTAAATCAGCATCTTTATTCGCCCATCGCCTGTTTGTATTTGGCCAACGAAACGTGGTATTTGCAACGGGCATCGGTCAGTCTGTCGAGCGCTTGCTGGTGCATGGCCTGCGCCTCCAACAAATCAGATGTAGTAGCAACCCCCACATCATGGTTGTCCTTCACCACCTTAAAGTGCTCGTCGGCTTGCGCTACGCCCTCTTTTGCCAACTCTGTTTCCCAATAAGCCTCTTCGACCTGTTGCCGGGTTTGTTGCATTTGCAAGGCCAGCAGCTCGGCGGTCTCGCCTAATTTTTCCTGTGCGGCCTGTATCCTTATCTGCTTTTGCTTCACCTTGTGCGAACCACCCCACCAATCGGAAATGGGAATTGAAACGGTAGCAAATACCAGCGCATTGCTCGCGGTGTTATCCATCGCATCATACGTAAAACCGGTGGCGCCGACCGCCAGCTGAGGAAGATGCTCCCCGAAAGCCATGTGTTTCTCCAATTTACTGATCTCAACTGCTTTGTCAAGCATTTGGTACTCGCGGCGGTTTTGCACGTTGCCCGATTGCAGTTCGGGCAACGTGACGGGTTGCACTGCAACCGACATTGTATCCAACACTAATTCGTCGGGAGTTACGCCTCCCATACCCGCGTGCTGGATCAATGCCAATTTGGAAAGATAAATGCCGTTATTAAGCTTTAGCAGGTTATTGCGCAAATTGGTTTGCTCCAGCTGCACCCTCAGCAGATCGCTACGATGCACAAGTCCTGCATCGGTCGACACTTTTACGTCTCTGGCCAATGTCTCGAGCATTTGCTGGTACGCCAACACGGTCTTACGCTTTTCGTACAGAGCAACTGTGTTCCAATACAACTCTTCCGTACGCACCAATACATCGCTTTCGGTCATGGCCAGCTGTTTTTGGCGGATATCCACGGCAGCCGAGGCCATTTTATTTCCGTTCACAATCTGCCCGCCCGCAAACACGGGCTGCATTGCCATGACGCTCACGGTGTTCATGTAATCCAATGCCTGAATGCTCAACGACGGTACATAAGCAAACTGAGTGGTCGATTCCAGATTGGCCGGGTTCCCATCGTAAACGGGCAAATCCATCTCCGGGGTCGTCCCTTCAATTAAGTAGTCAGCCGACCGCATGGCCAATGCCATAGCACTCACTTTAGGAAAATAATTGGTAAAGGCCTCCTTTTTCTGTTGCCTGGCCGCTTCAATCTCAAATCTGGCCTCTTTTACTTTTTTGTTGTTCTGCAGGGCCATTTGTTTGCACGAATCCAGCGTAAAGGTTTGTTGCGCCGACGTATTGTGCGACACAGCAGACAACATCAGACATGCCAATATCACGGCGGCACCGTTGGGCACCGACCAGAAGCCTTGCTTTTGGGTTCTGTCGCGATACACCATTGCGTAAAGCAACGGAAGAACGTAAAGTGTCAGCACCATTGACACCAACAAACCGAAGCAGATAACCGTACCCAGCGGGCCCCATAACGGCGAACGGCTCAATATCATAGGGATCACGCCCACCGAGGCCGCGGCTGCTGTTAAAAAGATGGGCCGCATGCGTCGTTTTCCGGCCGCAATGGCCGCTTCATGAACCGACATCCGTTCCCCTTCACGAAGTTCACGGGCATAATCAATCAGAATAATACCGTTACGGACCACCATGCCACATAAGCTGGTGATACCAATAAACGCGGTGATGCTAAATTCATACCCCATCAATTTCAGGCCGATGGCTGCACCGGGCAACGTCAACAACATGGCGGACATAATAAGCAACGACAACTTCACTTTCCGGAATTGGAACAACAGGATAAAGAATATCAAAGCAATGCTTACGCCCAATGCAATGCCCATCGGAACAAATACTTCGATCTGGCCTTCATAATCACCGCCGTATCCTATGTCGGCACCCTGTGGCAATGACAATTGATCTATCCGGGGCTTTATTTCATTAAATACACGATTGGGGACCACACCCTTTTCACTGTCAACGGAAATGGTCAACGTGCGCGTTCCGTTCCTATGCGCAATGGTTCCCTGGTGCCATTCGGGATGTAGCGTGGCAATGCTGCGCAACGGCACGGGTTCAAATCCCAGCGGTGACGTGATGTATTGATCTTCGATCTCGCCAATACCACTGCGTCCTTTATTGTCGTAGGCCAAGCGGACTTCTACCGGGTAATCCTTCTCCCAAATGGTCGTCAGTGGCAAGCCATCCAAACCTGCCATCAGCGAGGTGGCGACCAAACCTTTCGACAACCCCAGGCGGATAGCCTTATCCTTATCCAGTTCCACACGAATGCTCTGTGCTGGCTGATCCCAATCGGTACGCACCCATCCAACGCCATCCGTACCTTTCAATATCCCGTAAACGTCTTGTTCTATTTGACGGATATCCTTTATCGAATCGGAAGAAATACGGATCTCGATGGGGGATTTTGTGAGTTGCATCGCAAGTATTTTCCACTTGATATGGGCATTCACAAAATGATCGGCATATTTTGCATCGTAATCGTTCACCACGGCACGAGTCGCCTTGTCCGATATGGTATTCACCAACAACTGCCCATAATTCGACGCAGGCATGTTAGGTGCATACACCGTATGGAAACGGGGAGAACTGGTACCCACAAAACTGGTCACGTTGGTCACCCGTTCATCCTGCAACAACAACCTTTCCAAGCTGTCTACCACCTGTGCCGTGCTATGGAGCGATGCGCCCGATGGCAAATACACCTCCACGGCAAACTGGTTACGCTCCATCTCCGGAAACAACTGCTGCTCAATGGTCTTGAACAGCAAAACCGCCCCTACTATCATGGCAAGGCCAATGGCGATTACCGTTTTGGGAAAATTAAACGCCCAGTCAATGGAAGCGTCGTACCACCCTTGCATCCGGTCGAGAAACGACTTGCCTTTCTTTTTATCGGAAACTTTGTTGGCATTCAATCCCTTTTTGATAAACACAAAATTGAGATAAGGCACCAGCAACAAGGCCACTACCACCGATACAATCAAAGCGATGGAGACCACAATGGGTATGGTTGCCATAAATTCGCCAGCCGTCCCGGGCACCATAAAGCCCAACGGGATATACGACGCCATAATGGCCAATGTAGCCGTGATAATGGGCGCCACCAGTTCCTTGGCGCTTTTTATGGCTGCATGCCAGGGTGAAATGCCATGGTCTATTTTTTCCACGTGGTTGTCGATCACCACAATGGAGTTGTCCACAATCATCCCCAGCACCAATATAAGAGCAGCCAAAGAAACAGTATGAAGCTCAATGCCAAAGAAATACATAAAGGCCAATGTTATAAGCACCGAAATGGGTACCGTGATCCCGGCCACCGTAGCCACACGGAAGGGCAATAGCACCATGGTAACCAATACGACGGCCACAATGGCAATCAAAAATTCATGCATAAAATTGCTCACCGAATCGTCGACATATTTCGGCAATTCCGAAATTTTGGCAACCTCAATGCCTTCGGGACATTGTTCCTTAAACCTGGCCAATGCCTTGTCCACATCCTCCCCAAACTCCACAATGTTGTGGCCTGTTTGCATTTCGAGCGACAGGAGGATGGTTTTACGGCCGTTCTGCTTGATGTAATCGTCCGGATCGTCGTAACGGCGCTCGATCGTGGCAATATTCCTTAAACGTACCACGTTACCTGTAGGATCGGAGTAGATGATCTGCTCCGCAAGATCTTTTTCCGACTCAAAGTTCTGGGGAAGATTTACCGACAGGTTGTAACGTCCATCGTCCAATATTCCCGAATAGTTTACCATGCCGTTAAGCTGGTAGGTTCCCAACAACGATAATGTTTTGATGTTGTATTCGTTCAGCATTTCAGGTTTCACGGTCACAAAAATTTTCTCCTTTTGAAGCCCGAAGTGTTTGATTTTCGATGTGGCGGGAATCTTACGGCATTCGCTCTCCAGCTTTTCCAACTGTTTCTCAAGTTCTTTGTAGCTGTGCGTATCGGAAGACAAAGTGATTAGCAGGGCCGATGTGTCCCCAAAATCCGAGTTGGCGACCAACGCCAGTACGCCCGATGGCAACGTCATTTTTAGTTCGCTGAGCCCGTGCTTGAACTTCGACCAAAATTGATCGGCATTCTTCACGTAATCATTCAATTCCACAAAAATGTACATCATCCCTTCACGCGAATAGGAATAGGTTTTGGCCTTTTTCACTTCCTGGTAACTGAAAATATAGTTCTCAACCTTTTGTGTCAGTTGTTCCTCAACCTCTTCCGACGTAGCACCGGGATAGACACCTACCACCACGCCCTGACGGATGGTAAATTGCGGGAATTCGTTACGGGGCATCTTTTGCAGCGCAATCATCCCAATAGCCATCACCACCAAAGCAAGTATTACCACAATGGTACGGTTGCGCATGGCCATCTCTATCAGGCCTTGTTTCTTGTGTCGCATCTTACAAGGTAATTTGGCTGTTTTCTTTCAGTTTGTCTTTTCCCTGGCTTACCACCACATCGCCTTCGTTCAGTCCGGCCAATATTTCAATGCCGTCGCGGGTCATCTGCCCTACCGTAATGGGTTGCTTCACCACCGAGGTGTTGTCTGGCGACACTTTGAATACAAATGCCCCGTCCACCCCATGGGTTACGGCACTGTAATCAACAGCCAGTACTTGTCGTGGATCACACGCAACGGTCACATCACATACCATACCCGGCTTTATTTCCTGCGATGGGTTATCGGCCAGCACTTTTACTTCGTAAGTACGCGATATACGGTCGGCCACGACCCCCACGACCGATACATTTCCCTTGTATTTCTTACCTCCGACGGCAGACACCGTAAAGTTGGCTTCCATCCCCTTCCTGATGCTCGATATCTCGCTTTCCGGCACTGATATCCGCACGTATATCTTGTCTATTTTCACCACTTCGAAAGGCGTGTTGATTCCCAATGACGACATACCCGGCTCGATGTTCCGTTTTCCCACCACACCATTTTCCGGTGATGTCAACACCGCCTTTTCAAGGTTACTTTTGGCCAGGTTCATGGACGATTCGGCCTGCTTCAGGTTCGATTCCATCTCTACCCATTTTATTTCGGCCAAACTTCCTTTTTGGTATACCTCTTTCAACCGGTTATAAGCATCCAATGCCTGTTCATACTGGGCCTCTGACGCATTGTAAAGGTTTTGCAAATCCGTTTTGTCCAAAACGGCCAACGCTTGCCCCTTTCGGACGGGCATTCCTTCTTCTACCAGTACCGTTTGAACAGTACCGCTGGTCCTAAATGCGACCGGAATGGATTGAAATGGCACTATGCTTCCGCTATAAGAAAGCACTTTTTCGCCTTGGGATGCTTTCACGACTGTGGTCTCCACTTTAATGGCTTTCTGTGCCACCTCTTTTGTCATTGAGGGTCTCTGGCACGATGCAAGCAGAAACACCGACACGCCTGCAATCAGAATGTTTTTTAGTACCATGGTTGATTTTTATTCATTGTTAATTTTTATTCATTGTTAATTTTTATTCATTGTTAATTTCTATTTCTGCAATCACTTTCTTAATACACTTATTAAATACAAATGATTTAAACAATTGTTTAATTTCAGGGCAAAAAAATATCAGACAAATAAATACCGAAGAATCATGTCTTTTGTGATCTCTTTTTGCTGATTGGCAAATTCCTCATACTGAGATTCGTCCATCTCATTCATCTGCATAATCAATTTTTTACCCGTAAACAACATATGCATCGACGAAGTAATCATAAAAACTGCGTTATCCGGGTTTATCGGACGAATTAACCCCAAATCGATGGCCTGTCGAAATTGCTGATCCAACAACGAGTTCTTCTCGAAAACTGATTTCATTGCCCCTACTTGTATCAATTTGAAAAAACGCTCCGGATTCCGGTGCACCTCACTCAACACAAATATCACCAGATCAGGATGGTTTTTGAACATCTCGAAGTCATGATCTATCAGCGCACAGATTTTCTCTTTCAATCCCATGGGACGATTGAACACCTCCACCATCCCTTCCATAAACAGCTGGATCATCTCTTCGAAGATAGCGGTAAAGAGTTTTTCCTTGCTGCGGAAATAATAATTCACCAATGCAAGGTTCATTCCTACTTCCTGGGCTATCGCACGGGTTGTTGCCCCATCAAAACCCTTCGATAAAAAGACTTTGACAGCTGCTTCCTTGATTTTCAATTCCGTACTTTGCGAATCGCCAGCCATTTGAATTTATTTCGGGCAAAAATAAACAGATTTATTCAATCTGCAATATTTAAAACAACATTTTAATCAAATGATTAAATCAAGTGTACCACCCCATGAAACAAACTCTAAAGCCCATGCCCACCCATTCTTTCAAGCTTCTCAATACCAATCATTGCGGACTTACGACCAACACCCCAATGGTATTGGCCAAAATGTCCGGTCGACAAAATGACACGATGGCATGGAATAATCCAGGCAATGGGATTGTCGCCCACAGCTGACCCTACGGCACGACTTGCATTGGGGGCCCCGATCTGCCGGGCCAATTTGCCATAGGTTGTAAGTTGGCCTTCTGGAATTTGCAACAACGCTTCCCAAACCTTTAACTGGAAGGGTGTTCCCTTTAAATGAAGGTGCAAGTGGGCCGGACCTGTCTCCATGCGTCCCAGATAAAAGTTTAACCGGGCATGGAACGAAGAATGGCCTTCAACCATTACGGCGTTGGGAAATCTCGTTACCAATTCCTTCACGGCGTCGGTGTCATTTCCATCCACAAAAGCCAAGTGGCAAATCCCCTTGGAAGTACTGGCACATAACATCCGTCCAAAGCATGACGACAAAAAGGCATACTCGATTTTCAGATTAACACCTCCGTTTTTATATTCCCCTGGTGTCATCCCTTCTATGCTGACAAATAAGTCATGCAACCGCCCAATCCCCGACAACCCTACACGGTCGGCCACCTCTTCCAACGGCAAATGGTCTTGGGCAAGAATTTGCTTCGCCTGATTAAGGCTGATGCCCTGCAAAAATTTTTTAGGACTGACACCTGCCCATTCCGAAAACACACGTTGAAAATGAAAAGGGCTCATGTTCACCGTCGACGCGATTTCTTTCAAATCAGGCTGATCAATCGCATTTTGCCCTATATAAGCAATGGCGGTTGCTATTCTGTTAAAATCATCACCGATATCTCTAGCCATAAGAATAATGAATTTTAATCTTTCGCAAACTTAATGATGAACCTGCCTCCTCACAATCCGTTTCTTGCGAATATTATGCAGGATAGCCGGGTAAAATACAATTATGCAAAGGTTTTTCTACGTCAAAAACTTCTTGTCTCCAATTTCAATTCATTGTAAATTTTCAGCGGTATAAAAACACGAAGATGCATCCAAGAATACAACTTGTTTATGGTGATATCACCAGATGTGAGGCAGATGCGATTGTGAATGCGGCTAACACATCGCTGCTGGGAGGAGGGGGCGTTGACGGCGCCATACATCGTGCCGCAGGCCAGGAACTGCTAAAAGAGTGCGAAAGCCTGAACGGCTGTTCTACCGGGCAAGCCAAGATCACCAAAGGATATAAGCTAAAGGCCAAGCATGTGATACATACTGCAGGACCACGTTGGAGGGGCGGACTCCACAAAGAAGCCGATTTATTGAAAAGCTGTTACGAAAACTCGTTGCACCTAGCCCTGAAATACGGGCTAAAAACCGTCGCATTCCCCAACATCAGCACCGGAATATACGGATACCCGAAGCACGAGGCGGCCAAAATTGCCGTTAATACCATTACGGCGTTCATTTCAGACCATACATTGCCCGAAAAAATAATTTTTGTGGTATTCGATGAAGAAAACCTTCATCTATATGAACAGCTTCTAAAAGACTTAAAGTAAGAGAGGGAGCTCACGCACCCTCTCTTCATCTAACCCTAACCCAAATCAATCTATGAAAAGTTCTACGGTAGTGGAACAACACATTCCCTAAAATGTTCGGATTCTACTATTTTTTTTCATTGGAACACATAAACACACAGATTATCAACGATGTAAAAACAATCAATTTCCAATAAGCTCCCTGGGATATCACTTTGCACGACCAACTCTTATTTCCTCCAACAGCCGCTTTCCAATTCCAGTCACGTGTCCTCGGCCAGTTAACGCCTATAACTTCATTTAATGCACTCACATCCACTCATTTTCGCGACCAAGGCATAAGGAATAAAACGGCACCGGCGTACTAGCTTACGGAGAAAGCACTATAAAAAATAGCCTGCCGATGAATTAAAGCAAAACATGCACCAGAATGGTGCGAACTCGACAAAGACAAGATAACCAGCCGACTGGTTTAGAAACTAAGAAAAACAGAAAAGGGGCCGATTTGCATCGTCCCCTTTTCCTAACCTAACCTTAACCCTTATTTAAAGAAGAAATCTTTACTGCTTAAACGCACAAGCGTTACAAATGTTTCAACAACAGCCAATGCATTAACAAAGTTTAACACCCCATGTTGCACACAATATTTGATATAAAAAAAGGGGCGCATCACTGCGCCCCTTCAACCTAACCTTAACCCTTATTCTAAGAAGAAATCTTATGCAACAAAGATAACGCATTTCCATTATCCTCCAATATGACAAATGTCATATATTTGAAATTAACAGATTTTTAACATTTTTGCATTGCTTTAAGCTTGAAGCAAGAACTAAAACTTAATTGCTTTGCGTTTAACAACCAAGTAATATGCAATGGCGGTCAGTACACTAAATATCACTGCACTCGCGGTCCACAATAATTTTTTAAGATTGTCCATCTCTTTTTGTTTTTCCCAAACATCGTAAATAACCCAAATGGCACACAATAACGCCACCAACATCGATATTTTTCCCATTTTCAGAAATATTATAGGTTTGAATTGTTAAGAAGAAAATCCATCAATTGTTTGCGTAAAACCTTCCCATTTTCTCCCACGGGAATTTTATCCACAAAGATAATTTCTTTTGGCTTTTCATACTTCCCAATATCTGAGATATTTATACCCAAGATTTGATCCAATGAACGGCGATGCCCCTCGACAACCAATACCACCTTTTGTCCCAGGCGAACATCTGGCAGCCCAACAATTACAAAAGGCAGGCCAACGTATGGACGCAACCTGGCTTCGATCGATTCAGGCTGAAGCTTGATACCTCCGCTGTTTATCACATTGTCCAAACGCCCCAACAGGATAAACCGGACAGGATCTATTAACTGTACCACATCACGCGTCAACAATGGTTTTGGAGAAACTCTGGGGATATCGATGACCAAGCATTCGTTTTCGTCCACCGAGAAGCCAACGCCCGGCAATGCTTCAAAATAATTCGACGGAGAATGGCCATTGACCTGCCGGACCGCCACATGTGTCAACGTTTCGGTCATGCCGTAAGTCTCCCAGACTTGTGTGGGGATTTGCTGCAACTTGTCTTTCAGTTGGGGAGCAATAGCGCTTCCTCCGACAATCAGCTTTTTTATTAACCCAAATTGTTGGGGGCATTGGTCCAATGCATCTATTACCTGCAAAGGTACCATAGCCGCAAAGGAAATACTTTCACGGAGGTCTACCAGCGGATTTCCCGACGGGGCCGTAATTTGCAGGTCCAGGTTACCCTCTAAGGCACGTACCACCATCAAACGTGCGGCCACGTAACGGATAGGCAGGCAAAGCAATATTTTATCGCCGGGATTCAACTCGAAAAATTCGATGGTTGCTCTGGCTGACGCAATGACAGCTTCACGCGGGAAATCCATCTCCTTGGGGCTACCTGTGGAACCAGAACTGTACATGGGAATAGCAGACGCGCCGCTTAACCAAAATTGAATGAACCGATACAGTTCGACCTCCCATGGTTGTCCATTCAAGCTTTTTTCACAGCAAAGCCCCATCGCCCCATTATTGTCGAACTGCTTACCGTTGATAGTATATTTTTGCGTCAAAGGATCCATTGTGCCAGAAATGAATAATAACTCTCAGATGCCCCAAGTTCTTGCAGGATTGGAATAAAGCTTTCCTGCTTCGATTTGTAATGGGGACGGGACGTTGTTCGTATACAACAAACCGGTACCCAACCCCTGGGGCATGGATACGTTTTTGGTATAGGTCCATTGCGCAATGGCATTCAGGCCCACATTTGCTTCGAGTGCCGAGGTAGCCCACCAGCCAATGCCATGTTCCGAAGCGATGCCGATCCAGTCATCGCAAAGTGCAAATCCTCCGAGCAGCCCCGGTTTTAAAATGACATACTGGGGTTGAACGGAAGAAAGTAGTTGTCGCATCTCCTGTTTGTCCGCGATTCCGATCAGTTCCTCGTCAAGGGCAACGGGCAGGGGGGACAAGCGGCACACATCGCGCATTAACTCCCATTGCCCCGCCTTTACGGGTTGTTCGATGGAATGGAGGTGCAGTTTGGCCAATGCATCAAGGCGCATCCAGACGTCAGCGGCATTAAAGGCTCCGTTGGCATCAACCCGTAATTCCAGTACTTCTTTCGAAAAGCGTTTCCGTATATGTTTAAGCAAGGTTAGTTCGTCATCGAACCCAATGGCGCCGATTTTCATTTTCAGGCACCTATACCCCTCATTTAGTTTTTTCTCGATTTGCGACGACATAAAATCAACGTCGCCCATCCATATTAACCCGTTTATCGGAATCCCGTCGTGTCCTTCGATAAATGCAGAGGGAAATATTACCCGTGTTCCCCCGTTCTCCAAATCAAGCAGGGCGGTTTCGAAACCAAAGCGGATCGACGGCCAACCGGCAAACAACCCGAAATCGATTTTCCCTGTGTCATTCACACGTTTAACCTGTTCGTCAAGTCTTTGCGAAAAATCCGGCCGATCGTCATAGCTCAATCCGGGGATAATGGATATTTCACCTACGCCAACTGCCTCATGGGGTTTATCAACATTGAACAGCTTAAGGAACCAGCTGTCTTTTTGCACCAATATTCCCCGCGAAGTGCCCGCAGGTTGTTTGAAGTGCAATTGGACATATGAACAGGTCGCGCCCCACATTTTAAAATGCATTTAAGAATAGCCCTGCCACGAACAGCAACACCGTTAAAAAAGTGGTGACAGACAGGCGCTTCAGTTCGGGATCGATATCCTGGGGCGAAGCAGCCTGGTTAATCCGGTGCAGATGGATTGCAAATGCCGGCAACATTAATAATACCAGCCAGATCCACTTTCCTCCGGTTGCCAAACGGATAAAGGCGGCCATGAATCCCAGTGCGCCGATTACCAAACAAAACTGGTAAACGACCCCAAATCGTTTTCCAAAGATCACCACCAAACTGTTCTTTCCGCTTCGGGCATCGTTCTCCCTGTCGCGTAGATTATTGACGTTTAACACTCCTACGCTCAAGAACCCAATGGCCGAAGCCGGTAAGACCACCAAGGGATCAAATGCGCCCATATGGAGGTAAAAGGTTCCGAACACGCCCAGTAACCCAAAAAACACGAACACGAAAAAATCGCCCCATCCTTTGTACCCATAGGGGTTACGGCCTACCGTATAGTTGATGGCGGCCGCAATGGCCAGTATGCCCAATATGAAAAATGCAAATCCTTTAGCGGAAAAGATCGATGGCATGGCAATCCACAACAGGGCAATGCCCGATAACAGCGATAAGAATACGAACACGCCTATCATGGCCAGCATCTGGGCCCTGGAAATGAAGCCGCCCTGCACCATCCGGGCCGGACCTGTCCTTATTTTATCGGCTCCTGATACTGCATCGCCGTAATCATTGGCCAAATTCGACAATATTTGGAGGAACAGCGTGGTCGTAGTGGCCAGCAACGCCACGTTAAATTTAAACGACTGGGAGACATAAGCTGCCGCCGACCCCATCCACACGGTGGAAAACGCCAGTGGCAGTGTCCTTAACCGAAATGCTTTTATCCAATACCGGGGGTGAACCATATTATCAGTAAAGCTATTCGCCATTGACTGCCAACAATTCACAACCAATGGAGAAAATGTTTTCCTTTTTTGTTATTTAACCAGTTTTGAAACAGCCTTGAAGGCATCGGTCCCCGCAAAGCGGCACAATTCAAAAAGAACGGACTCGTAACTGGTAACTACCACACCTTCCTGCCGCAACCGTTCCATGGCAATACGCTTGCTATCGGCCGTGCGGGACGACACGCAATCTTCTACCACCACGGGATAAAATCCCCGCTCTCTCAGATCAATGGCTGTTTGGAGCACGCAGATATGCGATTCGATGCCTGCAATAATAACCGTGCGTTTTTTCGATAATTCCAACGCTTCGGCAAACGAAGGTTCGTCGCAGCAACTAAAGGCCAGTTTTTCAATGTGTAGATAATCCCCAAGCACCGGCTTCAACGACCCAATGGTATCCCCCAGCCCTTTTTTATATTGTTCGGTCACGAATATCGGGATTTCCAGGGCTTTTAAGCCCTCTACCAAAATTCCGACGTTTTTTTCCAGTGTTTCTTTTTCATGGATCACGGGGAATAACCGTTCCTGGATATCGATGACCAATCCCAGGGCTTGTTCTTTTTGTATTCTCATAACCAAGATATAATGTTATTCCAAGCCTGCCTGCGTGCGCGATTTATGCCCTAAATAACCTCCATGGTGGCGTTTGGCATAGTCGGCGTTGGAGAAATTGATGAATTTCATCAGCAGTACCACCAATACATCGCCAATTACCGTCATGACGGTCGTGGACGTGGTTGGTGTAAGGCCGAGGGCACATACTTCGGGAGGATTGCCGGTGAACAGGCACAGGGTTCCGTCTTTGGCCAATGGCGATTCCGGATTGCCGGTGATGACAATGATGGGTATGTTCTCGTTCAACCGGCGCGACAGTTCCAATAATTCGCAGATTTCGCGGGTCTTACCCGAATTTGAGATCACCAACATTACATCGTTGGGTTGTATCACCCCCAAATCGCCGTGCTGTGCTTCGCTGGGGTGCAGATAAACCGACGGGGTTCCCGTGCTGCTGAACGTGGTGGCCATGTTGAGCGCAATCTGCCCGGCCTTCCCCATTCCGCTCGTAATCAGCTTCCCGCCTTTTTGGTGCACGTGCATGTGAATCAATCTTACCGCTTTCTCAAACGAATCATTCACGGGAATGTTCAATATGGCATCGGCTTCTTTACGGATAATTTCTGCTGCCTCTAATTTCATTGCAATCGTTGGTTTGTTGTTTGTTCTGTTTGGTTGCCACAAAGGTAAAATTAAGTGCGATTGATCGGTGAAAAAATAATCAAAGTCAATTATGACGTCCCGGGGCATACAAAAATCTTCCCGGAACGTTAAGTGCCCCGGGAGAATTATGGACATTTCTTTTAGGTACCCGACAATCCGGCATGGAAATGAGCCCGGCAGGCTATAGACCCCGACACTGCCGCCAGCGGGTAATCATCTTACATGCAACCATTTATATACCGCATGGACGTCAGGCCTGGCAATCGCACCGTGTTGTACGGAGGTAGGAAAGGCGTATTCCTCCATCACCTCAGCCCCCTCCATCCGGAACCTTCTTCATTGTTCTTCCGATAAGCTTCATACGCCGTTTTTGCGCCCAAAGGAACCTAAAGGACACAGTTGCTTTTATCCATCCCAAACTCATCGCCATCGATTTCGACCTTGTCAAACACAGAAGTTGCAGAAACAGGTCCTTCCACTCGCTATTTAGTTGGGTTTAACAGTCCTCACGGACTGATGCGGTATTCGTCACAACGCTGTTCCATACATCATAACAGCTCTGTGATGGTAATCGTAACAACGTTGTAACGATGATCGTAACAGCATTGTAACGACGATCGTAACAGTATTGTAACGATGGTCACAACAGTGTTGTTATGATGATCGTAACCGTACTGTTACGATGGTCACAACAAGTGTATTCTTTACCCCACGGTCAGTATTTTGTCGAACACGGTGGTTTGCGGTTCCCTGAGCATCCTCCTCGTATTGCCGCCGAACTGGCTCGTTATTTGCAATTTGTACCCGCCGGCGGCCAATTGGGGCACCACGATGACCAGTTCGGAAGGGTTATTGACGATAATGTCCGATGCATCGACTTTTACCCATTCCTGCGTGGCCTGGCCAACAAAATAAACGCCTACCTCGGGCCTGTCGCCGGCCAACCTTATTTTGCGGCCACTAATCCTCAGGTTCCTATTGGGGGTAATGGCATCGTTTACCGTGCCGGTTTTTATATCGGTCACCTGGGAAACAAATAGTCCGCTTTGGGCAACCCCCAGTATTTCTACTTTTATATCCTCCAATTCCCTGCGCAGGAGCGCCCCTTGCCTGAACCGGAACACCACGCTGTGCTTTCCGGGACTGAACGGTTCGGCCGCATTGTCGAACACGCCCTGGATATCGGCATTTGCCGTAAAATAACCGGTGTTCACCGAATACCCGTCGGACAGAAGATAGGCCATTTCTTTAAGGAACAGCATGGTGTTCATCTCCATGGCCGCCACGGTAGTGGGCGCCCCTCCGCGCGTGACCGCGGAATTGCATATCTGGGTGATGTCGAGCGATTTTTCGATGCTGGCACGTGCCATGAAATCGCGGGGGTTCTTTTTGGTCAAAGGGTTGTCGTACAACCACGCTTTAATCGTGTGCAATACGTTTGGCATAGTGGGTTAATGTATTTTAGGGAGTTTATCATATCCGTCGATCACCGCAAGGTGCTTTTCGTTCCGTCTTTCGTACCCAACAGTGTCATACAACGGAACACAATGCTACTAAAATATAGTGTTTATCCGCTTTATACCCCAAACATAATTTCCGGGCGCGGTATTGTTTCCGGGCAATCTGTGTATGAAATGGGCCGCCCGTCCGTTCCGACCTGCAATATTTTTGGCAGGCGCACTGCTTTTTGTAATATGGGGAGGCCCCTATCCTAAAATCCAAATTCATATATTTGTCTGTTTTTAATTTATACAAAAGCCATACGCAAGAGAAAATGAAGATAGCACTGATCGGATACGGGAAAATGGGCAAAGAGATCGAAAAGATTGCCACTGAACGGGGCCATGAGATTGTTTGCAGGATCGATGTAAACGGCACGGATGCGTTTGATTCCGATGCGTTCCGTTCGTCCGAAGCTGCAATCGAATTTACCATGCCCGAAGCTGCTTTTGGCAACTACCTGAAATGCTTCAGACACCACATTCCCGTGGTTTCGGGCACAACAGGTTGGCTCGACAAGCTTCCCCAAATCAAAGAGATGTGCCAAACCCAGGGACAAACGTTCTTTTATGCATCGAACTTTAGCCTTGGGGTCAACGTCTTTTTTGCCATCAACAAGCAGCTGGCAAAACTAATGGCCCGTGCCGATGGCTACGACGTGAAGATGACCGAGGTGCACCACACCCAAAAACTTGATGCGCCCAGCGGCACTGCGATTACGCTGGCCGAGGGGATACTGGAGAACCTTGATACAAAAAAGGCCTGGGTGCTGGCCAACGATAATGCCCAACCTACCGATCTGCAGATCGCTGCCGTTCGTGAAGGGCAGTTCCCCGGCATCCACACCATCACGTACGAATCGGAAGTGGACGAGATCTCTATCCGCCACAACGCCAAAAGCCGTAAAGGTTTTGCGCTGGGGGCGGTGCTTGCCGCCGAATTTGTCAGGGAGCGCAAAGGCTTTCTGGGCATGAACGATTTGTTAAACCTGTAACAACCTGAATTATTTCATAACGATTAACGCCGGGAACGGTTCCCGCGAACGGCAATAACTCAAACCACATGAAGGATATACCAAGAAAAAGATGGATCAAGGGCGCTATCGCCGTCATCGTTTATTTACTTTGGGTAATATGGATCGGCAACTATTGGTTGCTGCTGGGCTTGCCCATCGTGTTTGACATTTACGTGACAAAAAAAGTGCCCTGGGACTTTTGGAAGCGGACAAAGGACGGGAAACGCCCGGGGTGCGTGGTCGAATGGGCCGATGCGTTGCTGTTTGCACTGGGCGCGGTATACCTTATCAATCTCTTTTTTTTCCAAAACTACAAGATCCCGACGTCCTCGCTGGAAAAATCACTGCTTGTGGGGGACTACCTGTTCGTGAGCAAGCTCAGCTACGGCCCGCGGATGCCCAACACTCCACTGGCCTTTCCGTTGGTGCAGAACACTTTTCCGGTTACCAATTCCAAATCGTATTTTGAATGGCCCCAATGGGATTACAAACGTATCAAAGGATTTGGGAACGTGAAGCGCGACGACATTGTGGTGTTCAACTTCCCTGCCGGCGACACAATCGCATTTCTGGTACAAAACCCGGATTATTATAACCTCACAAAGGACATAGGCATTGCGAAAGCGGCACAGGACCCGTCGCTGGTAAGCGGCCGCAAATTCGAAAACGCCTATTCGCGCAACCAGTTCTTTATGTCGTTGGGCAAACAAGAGGTTGCGCAACGATCAAATGAATTCGGCGAAATAATGACCCGTCCCGTGGACAGAAGGGAAAATTACGTGAAACGGTGCGTGGCATTGCCCGGCGATACGTTCGAGATCAGGCACAACCAGATCTTCATCAACGGTAAGGCGGTCGAAAACCCCAAAGGTATCCAGCACATCTACCACATCAAAACCGATGGAACCTTGCTGAGCGACAATTTTTTTGAGAAGTTCGGCATCTCGAACGACGATAAAAGGGAAGGTGGCTCGGCACCGCACTATTACTTGCCCCTGACCGAAGAAAAGGCGGCCCAGTTAAGATCCATCGGCACCGTCAAACAACTGGTCATGGACGAGATGCAACCCGATAGCTTGGGAATGTCCGTATTTCCCTATAGTCCCGATTATCCATGGAGCCGCGATAACTTTGGCCCCCTTTGCATACCCGGGAAAGGGGTTACGGTGAATATCGATGCCAAGAACATTGTGCTGTATGACCGCATAATTACCTCATATGAAGGCAACAAGCTGCAGGTAAAAGACAATACCGTTTACATCAACGGGACACCTGCCACCAGTTATACGTTCAAAATGGATTACTATTTTATGATGGGGGATAACCGCCATAAGTCGGCCGATTCAAGGTATTGGGGCTTTGTGCCCGAAGACCACGTGGTAGGAAAACCGCTACTTGTATGGCTGTCGCTGGACAAAGACAAATCGTTCCCTGCCAGTGTCCGCTGGAGCCGGTTGTTCAAGTGGGTAGCCAACGAACAGTAAAAAGAAACGGTACCGTATAAATAAAAGGGTCCCCGGAGCAGGAAACGCTTTCGGGGATTTTTTTCGGTGTAAATTTGTGCTCGGAAAATTCAATCCCCAATGAGGAAGATATCATATGGTTCGCTGTTGGGCACCGCGTTTATTTGCGTTGCCATGCTCTGGATAAAAGAGTTTGCCCTGTTGGGGGCGGCTGCCATTGCCGGTACATCGTGGAGCATCCTTTCGGCTCGTGCCAAATTAAGGGAAATATGGAACCGTATCCCCCGTGCATTGGGCAAAACGGTCTATTGGCTGGCAATGGTATCTGTTTCCGTAACCATGGTGGTATTTGTGAAAACGTACCTGCTCGATCTGCTAAGGCTCCCGTCCAACTCAATGGCGCCAAACTTCCGGAGCGGACAAATTGTGGTCATCAACAAATTGAGTATCGGGCCAAGGCTGGATGCCCACCACATTGACCGATACACCAGGGCAAACGGCTTCTCATCCATTAAACGGTTTGACATTGCGGTGTTCAACTTCCCTATTTCCGACTCGTTGCCCTTGCACGCCGTTGCCGTTGACACGGCCTCAAAGAGCAACTTCATTGCAACGGTGCTCGACCGTTATATTTCCATACGCCCCCGTTATATAAAGCGTATTGTGGCTTTGCCCGGCGATACGTTCGAAATCCGTTCGGGGCAGGCGTTTGTGAACAATCTATCAATAAAAGGACGGTTCAACCAGATTGCACGTTACAAGACCATTGGCCCAAATGCCGGCCCGCTGTTAAAGGCCTCCCATGCGCATATTTACAACAGTTGCACGTACAAGAAGGATACACTTGTGGAACTGAGCACATTGACGGCCGATTCGCTTCACCTGCAATGCATCGCCCTGTTCTCGCTCGAGAAGGATATGCCCGACCCAAATATTTTTCCCCACACGTTTTTCTGGAACTCCGACCATATTGGCCCGGTCGTCATTCCGCAAAAAGGAGCCACCGTGTCCATCGACCACAAAAACATTGATTTGTACAAACGTATCATTAAGGATTATGAAGGGAATATGCTGGATATTAAAAAGACAGACATCTTTATTAACGGTGCCAAAGCCCGATCGTACACCTTTAAACTGAATTACTATTGGGTGATGGGCGACAACCAGCCCCATTCGTTCGATAGCCGATACTGGGGATTTCTGCCCGAGAACCATATTATCGGCGTTTCACGAACCCATTTCAACATCGGATTCTAATTCTGCGACTCATGGATTCGTTACTTGTTTCCCCTACCTATCTGGGTCCCGTTTTCCAGTACGCACATATGTACCGCTCGCCGCACGTATTTGTGGAACAACACGGCCACTACGAGAAGAAAACATACCGGAACCGTGCGGTCGTCATGGCCGCCAACGGCCCCATGGCCCTATCGGTCCCCGTGGAAAAACCAGCCGGAACAAAAACGTGCGACAAAGACATTCTCCTGTCGTACGATACGCCCTGGCAGGCCAATCATTGGCGAACTTTGGTGTCGGCGTATCAATCGTCGCCTTTTTTCGAGTATTATGCCGATGATTTTGAACCGTTTTACACCCAACGATTTAAATATCTGATGGATTACAATTTGCAACTGATGCAAACCGTATGTGGGAATATAGGATTATCCTGCGGCATATATTTATCCGACACATACGCCACTTCTCCTGCCGATGTGCTTGACTTGCGTCGTTCGGTTTCGCCCAGGGTTGGTTGCCAAACGGATGGCCACGGTGATTACGTGCCCCAACCTTATTGGCAGGTGTTTAAGGAGAAGTTCGGGTTCACGCCCAACCTGAGCATTGTAGACCTCTTGTTTTGCATGGGTCCCGAATCCATTGAAGTGCTGAGAAAGTCGATTCGATGACCGCTAAGGCAACAATCTCAGTTTTTGGACGGCAAGGCCAATGATCTCGGCGTGGTCAAAAGCCAGCGGAGGTAAACAATCAAGCCTGAACCACAGGGCATCCGCCGCATCGTCCATGCCGGTTACGGGTTTGGGTTCTTCCACAAGGCAATAGTACGCCACCGTGACCGTGCGGTGGCGCGGGTCGCGGTTTACCTTGCCAAATACGTGCAGCTGTTCAAATCCATCAAGTTCCAAGCCGGTCTCTTCCTTCAATTCACGTTTCACCGCCTCATCAACATCTTCGTCCATATCGACAAATCCGCCGGGCAAAGCCCACATGCCTTCATAAGGCGGGCGGGCACGCTGGACCAACAACACACTGGGTACTTCCCCGCTGCGGGCAACCACCACCGCGTCGGCCGTTAGCGCGGGCCTTGGATACTCATACGTGTAACTCATCTTTTGTCAATATCCGTTTAATCACCCTTAGCTTGTGGGTGTACTTCTTCTTTTCCTGGCTAAAAACACCCTGATGATCAAGCTTGTCCAGGCGCACTTCGCCCGAAGCATGTACAATATCGCCACGTCCCATGCAAATACCCACGTGCACGATACGCCCTTCTTCATTATCAAAAAACGCCAAATCGCCGGGCCTGGCTTCTTCCACAAAACTGACGGTCTCGCCAAGCTCAACTTGTTGCGACGCATCGCGCGGAACTTTTACGCCCATCATTTTGTAAACGGTTTGCACCAATCCCGAACAGTCGATCCCGTAAAACGTCCGACCGCCCCACAAATAGGGGGTGTGGAGATAGTTCATGGCCAAATCCCGCACGTTGGTTTGCTTTTTCTGCGGATGAATGGTGCCCGATGCGTAAAACTCCCGGTTATCGATTACGAAACTGTTAAGATCGGAACCATTGAACACGATCTTGCTGCCACCGCTCAAAATGCGGGAATGTTTGTCGGGTTCGGTAACCACTTTTAGTTGCGGCACCGGCACGGTCCAACCTTCCGAATCACGCCATTTTTTCAGCTCATAATCGGGGATCGGCTCGGTCAGTTTGCTGTCTATCCAACCTTCATAACCGTCAAAATCAAGTTTCACCTTGGCCCATGCTCCTTCTACCAACTGAATTTCATACGTTTCGCCAAACAGGATTTGTGTGGCCATTTCGAAAAGTTTCCGATGGCCCAACCCTTACGGGAATAAATCCCATCATGCATATCGATCCGCTCATATTGTGTTCCATTTGCATTCAATTTAATTATTTTTTGCAACACCGCACGTTTACCTCCCAAGTAAGCGGGCAATAATCTATGCGGACAAACAGTTAACCCACTGCACTACGCCTAAATATTTTGTATTTTGCAGCCATAAACCAAAACCAAGTGGAATCACTATTGCATTACATAAGAAATTATTCGAAGCTGATCTTCAAGATACTGATGTTCGTATCGGCGGCGGCCACGGTATTTTACCTGTTTCCCCGCGAAGGTAAGTTTAAATACGAATTTGCCAAAGGCCGGTTTTGGAAACATGGTATATTAATCAGCGATTTCGACTTCCCCATTTTAAAGACGGACGAGCAGATCAAAAGCGAGCGAGACAGTATGCTGAAGCATTTTAAGCCTTACTTTGAACTTGACAGCACGTTACACATTGAGCAGCTGGAACGCTTTGCGAATGATTTCCCCGTTAATTTCCCGGAAATCAGAAAGGATTATCACTTTTTGAGGGGGGTCACTTTTTCGAAAAGCCAAACCCTTTCGCAACAACTTCAACATTTTATCGAACGGGAATTGAGTGCGGTCTATCGTGCGGGAATCATCGAACTGCCCGACGAATACGCGGCCAACAAAAATTTCGAGTTCAGGGTCATCAAAGGAAATTATGCCGAACCTTATGGCTTCGAGGAGGTCTGCACACCGGTAAGCGCTTACCAGAAATTGCAGCATGATCTCGCGGCCTGGATCATCGACTCGCTAAAACCCGCCTCCGAACCTTATTCCGACGATATCAGCTCTTTTATTTCGCAACTGCAGTTGAACAAGTACATCAAACCGAACATCGCGTTCAACAGGTTACGCAACGAGTCGGAAAGACACAACCTCATTAAGAACGCAATGTTGACTTCGGGGGCCATAAAAGCAGGCCAACGAATCATTGCGACCGGAGAAATGGTGGACGATAGGGCATTCCAAACCCTGACGTCATACAAAGCTGCTTTTGAAAGCAGGCTGGGAACGACCAGCGGTTACGCACAAATCATGGTGGGACAATTGTTGATTGCGTTGGCCTTCTTCACCAGTGTTTACCTGTTCCTCTATTTTTTCAGGCCCGATGTGTTCAACAGCAACAAGAGCGTGGCGTTTATTCTCATACTCATGGTATCGATGATATTGATGGCCAAAGTATCGCTTAGTTATTTGTCCATTTTTGTCATTCCTTTCGCCATACTGCCCATTACGGTCCGTACGTTTTTTGACTCCAGGTTGGCGTTGTTCATCCATATCATGACCATTTTGCTGGCATCGTTTTTTGCCGAAAACAGCTACCAGTTTGTATTCCTCCAGATACCGGCCGGCATTACCTCTATTTTTGGTCTGGTACGGATAGAGCGCCGCAGCCAGTTGCTAAAGGTGTCTATTTTTATCGTGTTGGTATATTCGGTGTTATACACAGCGCTGTTCCTGTGGCAAGAGGGCGACATCATGAAAATAGAACCGGCCATTTATGCAAAATTCGGCATCAACGGCGCATTGCTGTTGCTCACTTATCTGGCCATTTACATTTTCGAAAAAATATTCGGTTTCGTGTCCGATGTGTCATTGGCCGAACTATCCAACACCAACCACCCGCTGCTCCTCCAGCTGGCAGAAACATCGCCCGGCACATTCCATCATTCCATACAAGTCGGAAACCTTGCCGTGGCGGCCGTAAAACGAATCGGGGGCAACCCCATACTGGTTTATGCCGGGGCCATGTATCATGATATAGGGAAAATGGAAGCACCGTCCCTATTTACCGAAAACCAGATATCGGGCATTAACCCGTTGGAAAACCTGGAGCTGGACAGAGCCGCCCAACTTGTCATTGCCCACATTGAAACAGGCGTAAGGTTGGCAAAAAAGCATAAACTTCCACAACAGATCATCGACTTTATCGTCACTCATCAGGGCACGACCAAAACCAAGTATTTTTATAACACGTTTGTCAACAAACATCCACAAGAAATCCCGGACATCAGCTTATTTACCTATCCAGGCCCTACCCCTTTTACCAAAGAAACAGCAGTGCTAATGATGGCCGACGCCACGGAGGCAGCTTCGCGCAGCCTGAAAAGTTATTCGGACGATGAAATAGACAAACTGGTAGAGAACATCATCAACGACCAAATGGAGCAAGGACAGTTTTTGAATGCCCCGATTACGCTGAAAGAGATCACTGAAGTAAAAGAGGTGTTCAAACGCAGGTTAAAGATTATCTACCATTCGCGGATAAGCTACCCGGAAATTGCCCCACAAAAACACAAATTATCATGAATCCCATATCAAAATAAGGGGCATGGGATCTGGATCCCATGCCCTTATTTTATTGTGCCGGCTACATATTTTGCCGTTAAAACGACTCGTAAGATCCATCGTCATATTCTTTGCCCAAATCAATCCTCACTTTCCCCTGTTTGGATGTCTCTGCCGGCTGATTTCCGTCGTTCATGGATGCAGCTTGAGAGGAAGTATCGCTGCCATTCGATGCGTTGGATGGTGACTTTACGGCATTGCCTACTATTTCCGAATGGCCATCGGACGTATGGAATACAGAAATTGCTTCGATCAGCCGTTTCGACAAAATATCCAAATCCCGCGCGGCACTGCTGATCTCTTCGGCATTGGCAGCGTTACGCTGGGTAACATGGTTGAGCTGTTGCAATGCATTGTTGATTTGCTCCACGCCCGACACTTGCTCCAATGAGGCAACGGTAATTTCCTGGACCAAACCTGCGGTTTTCTGTATTTGGGGCGTAATGGCATCCAGCAGTGAAGTTGCCTCGGCCGATGACTCCAATGTCAGCGACGAAGTTTTATTGATCTCCACGGCAGCCTCCTGGCTGCGTTCGGCCAGACGGCGCACTTCAGCTGCCACTACGGCAAAACCGCGGCCTTCATGCCCCGCACGTGCCGCCTCCACCGCTGCGTTCAACGCCAGTATGTTGGTCTGGAACGCAATGTCTTTGATAATCGAAATCTTGCTGGTAATCTCAGATAAGTGCCGGGCGGCCACTTTTGAACTTTCATTGCTCACCCTCATACCCTCTGCAGCTTTTGAGGCCATCACCTCTGTTTCACGGGCGTTATCGGTGTTCTGTTGGATATTGGCATGCATCTCTTCCATTGACGACGATACTTCTTCGGCCGCAGACGCCTGTTCCGTTGCCCCCTCCGAAAGTTCGGTAGCCTCCTGGTTCAGCTTGCTGCTGGCTTCCACGATCAGCTTGGCACTTTGGGCGATATCGTTCACAATCCTGCGCAAATTATTCACCATTTGGTTCAATGCATTTGCCAATCGCCCCATTTCATCTTTACGGTCAATGTGCAAATGTACGGAAAGGTCACCGGCAGCCACCTGCTCGGCAAGCACGATACCCGTTGCGATTGGCTTGCTTATCGAATTGGCAAGCACAACAATCAAAATACCTCCAAAAACTATAATGAGAGCAATGGTTGACAATAATATGTTTTTCTGCGAATTGACAATCTCGTTGCTCTGGTCACCCATCACCATAATCTGGTCCAGTCCAATATCCGACGATGCACGAACCTCCCACATCACTTTCTTTCCAATTTCGTAATTCTTGAGTTCGGCAAAACGCATCGCCTTATAGGCATCGATCATATCCGCTCCCGTGGCCCCTAACCTTCCGGCTAAACTGGTCTTTCCCGATTCTCCTGCAATTTGCCGCAATGCGGGCAACAACGAAACCACACCGATACCATTCCGGTTCTTGTGGTGCATGAACACCAATCCGCCCACACCCAACACTTTTGAGGAAGCGGAACCTGACTCGGCGATTTGTGCATACAACGATTCAAACTCTTTGTAATGCATCAAAAAGCCAGCAGTTTTGGCTTCGTATTCCGAGCGCGATTTTTCGTATTCAGAAGCGTACGCCCTCAACAACACAAGATTGACGCCTTTGGCATCCAGCTCCTTTTCCCGCGCCTTGGTATATATTTCAAGATTTTTCAACGCTGCGCTCATTTTGGAGAATGCCGTACGTTGCTTTTCGATAAAATATGCATCGTTGGTAAAATCATACGACCGTGCATATTCGCTTGCTTCTTCCCAAAATCGCAACACTTTGCTCGCTTCGTTGACCGATGGGATATACGTATCGGACAGCGATTTGATCTCGCTGGTTACTCTTTGGAAATTAATGAATAAAATAATTCCGGCAATGACCATCGCTCCTATCACTATGGCAAAGCCAAAGCCTATCTTACTCCGGATGTTTAAATCTTTCCAGTTCATTGCGTTTATTTAAAATGTTTGGGATTCGTTTTGTGAAAATAAACAATTATTACGCATTTTTTACTTTTACGCGATGATAATTTGCTCGGATGGCGATTTACGCGCCTTCTATTTTTGTTTTTTTACAACTTTTATCTACTTTTCAGAGATGGTTAAGTGACGCGCCCCGATAACGTGCTGGTACTAATTGTTTGTAAAGCATGGCACAAACCATAAATCAAACATCTTAAACACATTAACTTCTCATCATGAAAATCTTAAATAACATTACCCTATTGGCATTGTTGGGTAGCTTTTTAATCGGATGCAATTCTTCCACCAAATACAAAGCGTTGTATCTGTATCCGAGTAATCATTTTCAACGTTTCGAAACCGAAGGGAAGTACATGGCCGAACACCTTGCAAAATTTGGCGTTGATGCAAATACCGTAAGTGCCGACGACAACGATGCCACCCAGCTTGAACAGGGTCTCAAAGCACTAGATGAAGGTGTCGATATCCTTATCATCAGTGCAGTAAACGGAAATACCATTGCCCCGCTCCTACGGGAAGCAAAAAGCAGAGGAGTCCCTGTAATTGCCTACAACCGTTTGATAAGCAACGTCGATTACGATCTGTTTTTTACCGGTCACAATACCGATAATGGACGAATATTTTGTGAACGCGCTCTTATTGACCACCCATCCGGAAACTACGTAATTCTGGCAGGCGACAGATTCGACCGCAACGGGGTGGAACAAAAGCAGGCTATCGATTCAATGCTAAAAAAGCATGTTGACGATGGACGGATAAACATAATTTATGAGACCTATATTGAAAACTGGCACAAAGAGGTTGCTGCTTTCGAATTGGAGCAAGTCATCCAATCACATGGCAAAAACATTGATGTGGTGATTGCCGGAAGTGATCCCATGGCCCAGGGCGTAATCGGGGTACTGAAAAAATATGGTCTCAACGGTAAAGTATTCGTAACAGGCCAGGATGCGGAACTGGAAGCTGTACAAAGCATATACGCAGGCGACCAACATGTCACCATTTACCACCCGCACAAAACCCTCGGCGTGAAAGCCGCAGAGTTGGTATTTGAAATACTAAAAGGCAAACAGGCAAAAGACCTGGCCAATTCAAGCACTTTTAACGGGCTCGTACAAATCCCCACGTTCCAGGTTAAATCCATAGGCATCACCAAAGACAATATTGAGCAGGAACTAATTGCCACGGGAGAGTACAACTGGTCACAAATAAAAAAATGATCTATCGTTATGATGGCAAAAGAACTTCCAATAGCTATCAAAATCCGTTATTTGCTAATATTTCTGTTGGCGACGGTGTTATTATCATGCGGCGATACAGCAAACAAAAAGGTCGTTTATCTGCACCCATCCCTTAGCCGTGCCCGTTTTGTCAAAGACGGTTCTTTTATGATGGAAAGGCTCAAACAATTGGGCTATGATGCTTCCATGGTAGATGCCGATGACAACGAATCGCTCCAGATAGAAAAAGGTATCAAACTGATCGATGAGGGTGTAGACGTACTGATCGTTACGCCGGTAAACGGCAATACCATTGCCCCGATGATTCGCTACGCAAAAGACAAAGGAGTTGTGGTTATTGCCTACAACCGTTTGATCAACAATACCGATTACGATGTATTTTTTACGGGTGATAACATCAATAATGGAGAAATACTCTGTAACACGACGCTTTCACTTTGTCCGACAGGAAATTATGTTGTCCTCGGCGGTGATCGGTTTGACCGTAACGGCGTGGAATTGAAACAATCCATCGATTCCATACTGGCCCCTCACGTGGCACAAGGCAACGTTAACATTATCTACGAAACATTTGTTGAGGCATACGGTGCCGAAAGCACTGCTTATGAATTTGAACAAATCGTTCAAACGTGGGGGTCCAATATTGATGCCGTAATCACGTGCCACGACCGGATGGCAACTTCGGTCATAGACATCTTAAAACGCAATGGAATGGCGGGAAAAGTGATCACCACAGGACAAGACGCCACAAAGGAAGGTGTGACAAACATAAAGAACGGCTATCAGCATGTCACCATTTATCACCCCCATAAAAAATTAGGCTATGCGGTTGCCGATCTTGCAAAATCGTTAATAGAGGGGACCAAAGCCCGGGAATTTACCACTTATAAAACATTCAATGGTTACGCCCAAATCCCCACGGTAAAAGTCCGGTCGGTAACCATCACCAAAGACAATTACGCAAAAGAACTGATAGAAACCGGAGAATATAAAAGTTCCGATTTACAGTAAACCAAACAACCAACAAGAAGTCCGGGATTCTCCCCCGTTCCGATATCAGTTAGCTTTCACAAACGGCAATACCAGCCAACTATAAATAACGCATCCCACGCAAAGACCAAATACACCTTCGAGCAACGCAAAGCCCATTAATCCAATCGACAGAATCAACGCAAAATTTGACAGTCCGGAGAAACCCGCCGACACAATAGCTAATGTAAATACAAAACCCAATCGGGCCGCAAATAGTTTAGGCGCTTTATCAATCGGCCGACCCGTTGCATCCAACAACCCACTTGTTTTCTTTGATAAAAAAGTCAATGGGCTATAGTTCTCCAGATTGAATCCTCTTAAATAAAAGTCGACAGACAGGAGCACTATTAACAAGTAAGATCCGGTAATTATCGCTGCCAACAAAACAGCTACCACATAAAAAGCAGTGATGCGTGGCAATGCAGAAGGCACACGTTCGGAGGATATGGGGCAAACAATCGATTTCATGACTATTTTCTTTAATTTTAAAGGTATTGCAAATGTAACCACCGCCCCCAAATACCCCATTTAAAAACAATGCTTTATTCCTACATAAAGACTATACAAACGGAAATATTCTATTCAACAAACTAACAAACAAACAATTACATCTATAAATATAATCACACTAATTAAGTATTATAACTAGCAAAAAAAGAGAGGGGCAAACCCCTCTCTTTAATTTTTTACAAAAATTCAAATTTTCAACTCCAATATTCATAAAGGCCTTTCAACAGACGCTCTTGTTTCTCTTCTTTACTCAACGCCAAATATTTATTCCTCTCGGCGTCACGCTGCTTTTGTTCCTCCATCTCTATGGCCCTCAATCGCTCACCATATATTCTTTCAACTTTATCTTGCAAGAACTTTGAGGCCACGTTAGGGAAAAGTTCCAGTAGCAATTCTTCTTTTTCGTTGCTGGCTAGTTTCACGTCTTCCCCATATTGTGGAAACGACGGGTTGGGCTGTTTTTTATACGCACTGGTATCATAAGGAATTTCCTCGCGTGTACCGGCAATCTTCAACCGGAATTCTGGATCAATGGCAATGGGTGTTTTTCCATACGCCCCTCTCACCAAATTCACAAATTGTATGGAGTTATTGGAATAAAAAGGCTTACCATTCTTCTCGTCGATCACACAATTCACGGCCTGTGCACCTACAATCTGACTTGTTGGGGTTACCAACGGAGGGCACCCCGCAGCCAAACGTACGGTAGGAATCACTTCCAATACCCTTGGCAACAAATGCTCCTGCTTTAACTGTTTAAGCTGGGCCAACATGTTGGTATACATACCGCCCGGAACTTCCGCGAATTTCACTTTCTCGTCAGGGTCGGGGAAATTGAAATACTTCTCGATCTTGCCACAATATTCCAAAACCTTAGCCTCGTCGTTAGCTTTCGCTGCGTCGATGGCCAAATCAAACAACTTGTCAATGTCGGCAGGCAATTTATCCTTGGTAATATCAAATTCGATGGGGTAAATTTTATAGCTGTCAATATCAGCCATTTCCAAACGAATTTCTTTCAGAATCTTATTGATTCGCACAACCGCATCAACGTTCACCCCTGTTTCGATGCCCAATTTGTTACAGAATATCTGGACAAGCTCGAATGCCGGAGCTGCAGGACCACCCGCAAAATTCAAGATGGCGGTATCCAGAATATCTACTCCGTTTATAATCGCCATCAAACCTGCGCCCAAGCCATAACCTGGCGTACAGTGGGTATGAAAATCGATGGGGACTTTCACGTTTTGCTTAAACGCTTTAATGATCTGACCGGCCTTGGCAGGAGGAATCAACCCTGCCATATCTTTCAATGTAATCATATCAGCCCCCAAACGCTCAAGTTCTTTAGCCATGTTTACAAAATAATCAATGGTAAAGATGTCTTTGGGCAAACGTTTACCTTTCAAAAGCGACATAAACCGCTCTTTTTTCGTAAACTTAGGGTCAACCGTATAACATACCACACAATCGGCCAGTCCACCGTGCTGTTTCACATATTTAATGGTACTTTTAATGTTGCTGGTATCGTTCAGCGCATCGAAAATACGCATGATGGAAATTCCACTCTCTACGGCATTACGGTTAAAACCCTCAATTACCTCTTCCGGATAAGGATTGTAACCAAACAAGTTACGTCCACGGGACAATGCCGTTAAATGGGAGATATTGCCGATTTCAGCCTTGATTTTTTCCAAACGTTCCCATGGATCTTCGTTCAGATAACGCATGATAGAGTCGGGAACTGCACCTCCCCACACTTCCATGGCATAGAAATTAGCTTCCTTATAGATCGGCAATACTCTTTCAACTTGAATCTGCTTCATGCGAGTGGCAAAAAGAGATTGTTGACCATCCCTCAATGTCACATCCCTTATCAATAACCGACGGCTCATAATATTATGGTTTAAATACGATTTTCTATTGCAAAAATGCCTTTATTTCACGCCATTAAAAAATAAAGTGACATGTTATAAAATAGGTTTTCCGCCATTTTTCGAATTATTAACACTTTTTTTCTTTAATAAGAAAAATTGCCCTATGTTACCGTTGGTACCGTTCAATCCATGACAAAGTCAGACAACATGAACACTTCGCCGAAAGCCATCCCATTTGTTTTTGGCCCTATAGTTGGCACTCTTGAAAACGAAGCCACGAACGTTATTTCAATGTCCAATCACCACGACGCAAAGCAAACACCAAATTATCATGGAACTTACCGTTTTTGTAAATACATTCCCTTAAAACGGCTTCCTGCACAAAACGGTTTTTCACCAACACCCGGCACGACGCCTGGTTGTAACCGAACACTTCAGCATAAACACGATGAACATCGAAATTGTTGAACAGATAATCGACCAGCAGCCCTACGGCCACCGTGGCAATGCCTTTACCCCAATACTGTTCGCCAAGCCAATAACCAATTTCTGCGTTTTTCCGAAGCACATCGTCTTTTAGGAAAGCTGCCGCACATCCTACCAAATTGCCATTGTAATCGATGGCCCTAATGGGATTGGGTTCGGGATACTCCAAATTGCAGGCCACCCATTTCTGGGCATCTGCAATGGTATAAGGCGATGGAAAACTGTCACGTAGATTTTGTGCTATTTTATAATTATCGGCCAATTGGGCCAAAGCCAAAATATCATGCTTCTGCCAGGGCCTCAATGTCACTGCGGTTAAATCGGTCATCCTTTCGATCGGTGTGTGACGGTTAAAACTCGTGAAATGTTTTTTCAATGATCCTGATAGCCTCCATCAACTGTGCGTCGGTAATGACCAAAGGCGGAGCAAATTGAATAATGTGCCCGTGCGTAGGCTTGGCCAGGAGTCCGTTTTCTTTCAATGCCAAACAAACGTCCCATGCCGTTCTTCCATTTACGGACCTGATCAGCACGGCATTGAGTAATCCTTTCCCACGCACGCCTTCGATCATTGGTGATCTCAATTCTGAAAGATGTTGGCGGAAAATCTGCCCCAGACGATCGGCTTTTTCCGCCAATTCCTCGTCACGCACCACTTGTAGGGCCGCAATCGACACTTTGCAGGCCAACGGATTGCCGCCATAGGTGGATCCGTGTTCGCCAGGCTTAATGACCAGCATTATATCGTCATCAGCCAATACGGCAGAAACAGGGAATACCCCTCCTGAAATGGCTTTGCCCAAAATGAGCACATCGGAACGAACACTTTCATGGTCACAAGCCAGCAGCCTACCTGTACGCGCCACACCCGTTTGTACCTCATCGGCCATAAACAGCACATCATGCTTTTTACACAAATCAAACGCTGCCTTTAAATAACCGTCATGGGGCACATGCACGCCTGCTTCTCCCTGGATGGGTTCTACCAAAAAACCGGCGACAAGGGGATCTTTTATTGCTTCTTCCAACGCACGGGCATCGCTGTAAGGAATTTTGACAAAACCAGGGGTAAAGGGACCAAATCCCCCATATGAATCCATGTCGGTCGACATGGATACCACGGTAATGGTCCGCCCATGAAAATTGCCGTCGCACACAATAATCTTGGCATGGTTTTCCGGAATACCTTTCTTCTCATAGGCCCATTTACGGCAAAGTTTCAATGCCGTTTCCACGGCCTCGGCCCCCGTATTCATCGGCAACACTTTATCGTACCCAAAATAGCGGGCAACGTATTCCTCGAACTCGCCCAATACATTGTTGAAAAAAGCCCTCGAGGTCAACGTCAATTTTGAGGCCTGTTCGACCAACGCCGATATGATTTTGGGGTGGCAATGGCCCTGGTTAACGGCGGAATAGGCCGACAAGAAATCGAAATAGCGCGTTCCTTCAACGTCCCATACAAACACCCCCTGTCCACGCTCCAGCACAACCGGTAACGGATGGTAATTATGGGCTCCAAACTGTTCCTCACGATGTATGTAATCGATTGGCTTATCAACAATGCTCTTCATGGCCGAGTAAATTTTGAGTTAGTAAATTCCGTCACAACCGTTTACGGGGGTAAAACATTATCCATAAATTTATGTCAACACCTTCATAAAAACACATGAATTTAATCAACCATGCACAAAAAACCCCTTACCATTAAGGTAAAGGGGCCTATTTTCATCATATCCAAAGAATCAATCGTGTATATTTTTCCTCACATTGGCCAGAAAGCTTTTTAATCCATCCGAATCCTTTTCCTTAACCAAGGCCAAAAGAATCCTCAGTTCCTGACTGATCTTTTCAACCTGTTCATAAGTGTATGGATTCAAAAGAATCTCGGTCAGAAGATAATCATCTTCCGACAACAAGCCTTTAGCGATATCGAAATGCTTCTTGAACGTTGTGCCAGGCGCTTCCTGTTTTTTCATGCAGGCCGCGAACACAAGCGTCGACGAGAACGGGATCGACAAAGAATAAGCAATGGTTTGATCATGTTGATCAAATGAATACTCATGAATGTTGATGCCCAATGATGAATAAAAATCTTTGAAAAATGCCTTGCCTAAAAAATCGGACTCAGAGATAATAACGGCATGTTGGTGCCCAAGGTCTTTTAAATTGGCAAACGTTGGACCAAACATGGGATGCGTAGAGACATAACGGAAACCCGATTTCTTGTAGAACTCTTCAAAACCGGTCTTTACAGAGGCAATGTCAGAGAGGATGCATGTCTGGGGCAAATAGGGCAGCACATCCTCAAAGGCTTGTAAGGTAAATTTAAGCACCGCAGCATTGATCAACAACTCAGGTTCAAACTCTTTGATCTCTTCCGGTTTGGTCAATCGCTGCGTGTTGAACACATATTTCAGCCGGCTCATGTCACGGTCGTATATGGCCACATCGTGTTGCAGGCACAGGGCATCGGTCAGCCATGTACCCATTTTTCCGGCACCAAGGATACAAATCTTCATTGGGTTGAGTTTCGGGGCCCCGTCGGCAGTTGTCGCCGACGTTTGGCACCCAGTTTTTTGTTTATTTGTTAGTTAATCCTTTGTTCATGACCGCACTTTGCCGGTGGATCGATTCTTCATGGATGGTTTCGAACATCTTGTTTACGAAATCCTCATCCAGATTGTATTTAGCAGCTTTGGCACGACGGTCGTTCATCACTTCATCGTAACGACGGGTTTGAAGGATGGTAATGTTGTTTTCAAGTTTGTACTTGCCAATGGCATCGGAGATTTTCATCCTTTCTTTTAACAGATCAAGAAGTTTCACGTCCAGTTTATCGATTTCTTTTCGCAACTCATCCAACTGGTTACGAGGCTTATCACCAATGGACGCCGAACGGAGGACCATTTTATCGAGCATTGCCTTTAAATCGACGGGCGTACATTGTTGGGCCGCATCGCTCCATGCCTTTTCCGGGCACATATGGGATTCGATCAGCAAACCGTCAAAATTAAGATCCATGGCCTCCTGCATCACGTCGAACAGCATGTCTCGCTTGCCGGTAATATGGCTGGGATCGGTAATGATGGGCAGATTGGGGATGCGGCGACGTAGTTCAATGGGGATTTGCCATTGGGGGTGGTTACGGTACTCACTTTTGTCGATGGACGAAAAACCACGGTGGATGGCCGCAATTTTCTTTACGCCGGCACGGTTCACGCGCTCAACAGCGCCGATCCACAATTCCAAATCGGGGTTCACCGGGTTTTTTACCAATACGGGAATGTTCACGCCTTGAAGTGCATCGGCAACTTCCTGCACGGCAAATGGATTGGCCGATGTACGCGCTCCGATCCAGAGTATGTCGATGCCGTGCTTCAACGCTTCGTACACATGGTGGCCTGTGGCCACTTCGGTTCCCACGAACATACCGGTTTCTTCTTTAACCCTCTTCAACCAGGGTAACCCAAGCGTTCCCACGCCTTCAAAGGCTCCGGGACGGGTACGGGGTTTCCAAATACCGGCACGGAACAATTTTATTCCCTGGGCCGACAATTGGCGGGCGGTTTCGAGGGTTTGCTCCTCGGTTTCGGCACTACAGGGGCCAGCTATTACAATCGGGCGCTTCAATTCCAACCCGGGAAGCGATAACGGTTCAAGATCAAGATTTACCATAACGTGGTTATTAAATTATTTTTTCGATTCGTTCTTTTGCTTTTTTCAAATCATCCAATTTGGTACATAACGATATGCGGATATGCGAATCCCATCGTTCACCGAAAATGTAACCGGGCGTGATGAACACGTTAGCACCATACAACACCTTATCACTCAACACACGGGCACTTATTTCTCCCGACGGGATGGCAGCCCATACAAACATGCCCACCTGGTTTTTGTCGTAGTTACAGCCAAGCATGTCCATGATCTCAAACACAACCTGTCTGCGCTCGGCATATATTTTATTGACATCGTCGTACCACGCCTGGGAAAGTCCCAGCGCTTTCACCGCCGCCATTTGTAATGGGCGGAACATGCCCGAATCCATATTGCTCTTTACCCTCAAAATGTATTGGATAAAGGTGGGGTTGGATGCGACCATCCCCATTCGCCATCCGGCCATGTTGTGCGATTTGCTCATCGAATTCAACTCCACGCATACTTCCCTGGCCCCATCGATCTGTAGGATACTTAGTTGCTCCGGATTGAGCACAAAACTATATGGATTGTCGTTACAGATCAGAATGTTGTGCTTCCTTCCAAATGCCACCAGTTTTTTGAATAGTTCGACGCTGGCCTTTGCTCCCGTAGGCATGTTCGGGTAGTTAACCCACATCATCTTAACCTTGCCCAGATCCTGCATCCCCAACGCATCCAAATCGGGATAATAGCCGTTTGCCGGATCGAGCAGATACGTACGAGGTGTGGCCCCGACCAGTTTGCACACGCTCATGTACGTGGGATAACCGGGATCGGGAAGCAACACTTCATCACCGGGGTTCAAAAATGCCATGCAAATGTGCATAACGCCCTCTTTTGATCCGATCAACGGCAATATCTCATTGGCAGGATCCAAATTGACCGAGAAATGTGTTTTATACCAATCGGCATATGCCTTGCGAAGTTCCGGGATGCCTATATAACTCTGATAACCATGGCTGTTAGTCAATTGTGCGGCCCGATTGAGCTCTTCGAGCACTTCCGGTGCCGGAGGCAGATCGGGGTTACCGATGCCCAGATTGAGCACTTGTTTCCCCTCTTGGTTCATTTTGTCGATCTCTTTCAGTTTGACCGAAAAGTAGTATTCCTCTACTTGGCTGATTCGCTGTGCCGGTTGGATATCCATACTTTCTTTGGTTTCAGATTGTTTCCGATGTTTTTATTTGTTCCCCGTTGCCGTTAATGGGGAAGGACTGCCTGCCGTTCTCATATTCGCCCAATATCTTCAGTTTATTGATCAGCGGTCTGACCGCATCGAGTGACTGGTGATATTTTGCATAATCGTGGAAAATGACGTCGACGTAGAAAAGGTACTCCCACTCATGCCCCACAATGGGCAACGATTGTATTTTTGACAGGTTAATACCGTAAAAGGCCAATATGGTAAGGACTTTGGAAAGACTACCCTCTTCGTGCGGCAACGAAAATACCAATGACGCTTTATTCACCCGGTTCTGGACCTGTAGTTGTTCCACTTCCATCTTTCCCTTATCGCTCACGATGAGAAAACGGGTAAAATTCCGCTTATTCGTTTCGATGCTTCGGGCAAGAATCTCCATTTCGTAAAGGTTTGCGGCCAATTCGCTGGCAATGGCGGCCACGCCGTATTCTCCGTGATCACGTACCTCTTTGGCACTTAACGCGGTATCTTCGTGTTCGATAAGCTTTATATGCGGATAAGGCCGAAAAAATCCCTCACATTGAGCCAATGCCATGGGGTGGGACCTTACTTCCTTGATGTCTTCTATTTTTTGTCCAGGCAACGCCATTAATTGATGGCTAATACGGAGTTTGTACTCGCCGATGATCACAAGGCCCGAATCTTTCAGCATGGTGTAGTTAGGCAGCAAACTACCGACCAACGTATTCTCGATGGCTACAATGCCATAAATCGACGGGTCATTTTTGATCGTTTGGAACAGATCGGGAAATGTGAGACAAGGAACGATCTCTATTTCTTCGCCCTCGAAAAAGTTCCTTGCCGCTATTTCATGGTTGGCCCCGTATCCGCCCTGGATAGCGACCTTGCGTAAACCTGTTTTCATATAGGTATGATTAAAAAAAAGACCCGCCTCATCCGGGGCGGGTCCTTGTTATTTTAACAAAACGTCGTTCAAATTTTAACAATGCCCACCTTGCTCTTTTGATAACCAAAAAAGTAAAAATAAAAGCCATAAAAAAACGATTGGTGAAGCATTTGCTGTTGTTTTACAAGGCACAAATATAATGGTTTTTTACTTGGCGGTACCGTTTTAAACTTTTTTTTGAGGGAAAAGATGATTTTTTTCGCATTTTTCCTTTCAATCTGTCGATAAAAGTCGATTTCTGGTTTCATAACTTCAAAAAGGCAAAAAGAAACGCCATAATTTACAGCCCTAAAAGCAAAAAACGGAGGCTTCAAACATCATTCAATTCGAGCCAACGCATCTCTTTCTCCTCTAGCAATTCAATGACCACACCAATGCGTTTCGCTTTCGTGTCCAATTCGTCAACACGAAGGCTGCCTGACGATAATGCGGTTTCCAACTGACGCTTTTCGTCTTCCAATCGGGCAATGTCAGTTTCCAATTGTTCCAGTTCTTTCTTTTCCTTAAACGTCAGTTTTCGGGCCGGGTCTTTTTCTGGACGTTCGGCTGTCTTCTTTTCTACCGTCTTGGGCTCTTTGACAATCCCCTTCCCTGACTGCTTACGGAAATCCTGAAGGTCAGTATAATTACCTGGAAAATCCCTTATTGTCCCGTTCCCCTCGAACACGAACACATGATCAACCACTTTGTCCATAAAATAACGGTCATGTGAGACAATAAGCACGCAGCCGCCAAAACCTTTGAGGAAATCTTCCAGCACATTGAGCGTGAAAATATCCAGATCGTTGGTCGGCTCATCCAGTATCAGGAAGTTGGGATTGCGCATGAGTACCGTCATCAAGTGGAGGCGCTTGCGCTCACCGCCGCTCAGTTTGTTAACCTGTATGTAGTGCATCTCGTTAGGGAACAAGAAGTAGCGCAAAAACTGTGACGGCGACATACTTTGGGTCTCCCCAAAGGAGATCTTCTCTGAAATTTCCGCAATCACGTCAATTACCTTTTTTTCATTGTCGATTTGGATACCTTGCTGGCGGTAGTATCCAAAGACCACGGTCTCCCCGACCTCTATGGTTCCGCCATCTGGCTTTATGTCCCCGGTCAACAGATTGAGGAAGGTGGTTTTCCCGGTGCCATTATGCCCGATAATGCCGACCTTTTCATTTTTGGCAAATTTATAGGTAAACCCCTCAAATAATCTTTGGTTACCGTAGGCTTTGGAGACGCCTTCCATATCGATGATCTTGGATCCCAATCGCGCCCCCTTCAGTTCAATGTCAAGTTCTTTGCCCCCCAGACGCTGGCTCGCTACGTCCTTCAACTCGTAATAAGCATCAATACGGTATTTGGCCTTGGTGGCACGCGCCTGCGGCATCCGGTCCATCCATTCCTGTTCACGCCGAAGCAGGTTACGTGCTTTCTCAACTTCCGCAGTCTTTTGGGCAATGCGCTCATCCCGCTTTTCTAAATAGTAATGGTAGTTGCCCTGGTACTGGAAAAGCGCATTACTATCCAGCTCAAAGATTTGGTTGCACACACGATCCAGAAAATAACGGTCGTGCGTTATCATTAGCAACGTAGCCCTCGACTTGCCCAAATACTGTTCGAGCCATTCGATCATATCCAGATCCAGATGGTTGGTGGGCTCGTCGAGGAACAGGAAGTCGGGTTCACTGATCAGCACTTTGGCCAGTGCCACGCGCTTTCGCTGTCCTCCCGACAACTCCGATACTTTTTGGTCAAAGCGGGTAATTTTCAGTTGGGCCAAAATTTGCTTGATACGATTTTCATAATCCCAGGCGTTCAGTTCGTCCATGCGCGCCGACAAGCGGCTAAGTTCGTCCATGTCGTGCAAGGCCAATGCATGTTCGTACTCACGAATAGTGCCCATAAGCTCGCCCTCGGCACTGAAAAGTTCCTGGGTAACCGTATTGGAGACCAACAATTCGGGATCTTGCGACAGATAGCCCACACGTATGTTCTTTCGGACAGTCACCTCACCCGAAAAGGGGGGTATCTTTCCCGTCAGTATGTTAAAAAGGGTGGTTTTCCTGCACCATTTTTGGCAATGAGCGCCACTTTCTGGCCTTCGGAAACGCCAAAGGAAATATTATCGAACAGGGTGATATCGCCATAATGATAGGTCAGGTTTTCGACCGACAGATAATTGATCATTTGTGTACTTTATTAAATGCCCGTGTATGGACGGGCTGACAAAAATAGGGAAAAAACGGTATCTGGAGAGGGTTCCGCAGTTTCAACAGCGTCTCAATCCCTCCGGAAGTGAAAGACAGCAAGCAAATTCAGACTCAAAGATTTAGCCTTTGCGGGACACAATGCTCTTTGGGGAAAGGAAGGAACAGGGAAGATCTTTGGATGTATAACCTGCAAAAATTAGCATGTGAAGCATTTTTGCATTCTTACCTGTGGAGACTTACGTCTCTATAAGTAGGAAATACCAGCCCACGCAGCGCACTTCACGTCGCCACACGCCCTTCAGCCCGGGAAAGAGGCGACGAAGCCTGGCACACTTTACGCCAGCAAAACTATTTGGCCTGCATGATCTTTAATATCAGCTTGTCGGTTTCGACCATCCCTTCTGTTCCTATAGATGCGAGGTTCTGAATGGTCTTGTCCACGTCTTCGTCTGCGATGCCCTCGATGGATGACACGACTTTGTTCTCCATGGCCATCATAGCCGATATGGTTGCGGTACTAACCCCAGTGGACACTTTGAGAGCGCAACTGGGCTTGGCCCCGTCACAAATGACGCCCGTTACGTTTCCGATCATATTTTTGATGGCAAAGGATATTTGTTCGCAACTGCCACCCATCAGGTAAGTAATGCCGCACGCGGCACCCGTTGTGGCCATCACGGCACCGCACAATGGCGACAAACGACCAAGGTTCTGTTTTATGTAGATGAGCATCAAATGACTGAGAAAAAGAGCGCGTGCCAGTTCATCGTCCGATTTGCCCGTTTCCCGCGCGAACACGGCCACCGGCAATGTGGCCGCGATCCCCTGGTTGCCACTGCCAGAATTGCTCATGACCGGTACCATGGCTCCAGCCATTCGTACATCGCATGCAGCCGATGTCACGGCCATCATGCGGGTATGGATGCTATCACCCATAATGAAAGAATGTGCCGACGCTCCAACCACATTGGCCACTGCATGGCCATAATTTCCGTGACGCGATTGGTCGGCAGCTTCGCCGTTCATTTTAGCGGCATCCAATATAAACTTCAACTGTCCGACAGGGGCTTCAAGGGCCACGTCGCATACTTTTTGGAACGAAAGCGGAGTATGGCATAACGGCGTCTTCTCGACTTGCCCACACTCGTCATGGCTTAGCACGACACCATCTATCGCCACGTAGCTAAAGTGGTTATGTTCACCCGTAATGCGCACCAGACTCTTATGCCCATCGGCCACACAGGTCACCTGCACAAACACTTTTTCGGTTTCGGGCTCTTGCACCTCAAAGCTCATGATATCGCGGCCAATGAGATCTTTCCCTTCTTCCACTGCTTTTGGGGTGACGTCGCGCAACACTTCAAGCCCATAAGTCGATTTACCGATCAATGCTCCCAATGCGACCGCAATAGGCAATCCCACCATACCGGTCCCCGGAATACCAACGCCCATGGCATTTTTGAGCATATTACGGCTTAGCTGCACTTCAATCCTATCGGGCATTTTGCCCAATACTTCGCGCGCTTTGGCCACCGCCAGGGCCACTGCGGCCGGTTCGGTACACCCAATGGCCGGGACTACTTCGTGTTTTACCAATTCGATGATGGCCAATTGTTCCTCTGTTGTCATAAAAGGAGCCATATTATAAATTCAACATCCAAAAGTAGCTCTTTGACAACCACACTGTGCTGATAACTGTCAGCACGTCTACAAATGAATCCACTGAAAAGTCTGCACCTTCATTTTCTCCCTCCCGCGTTGGATCCCCCCTTTTTAGGATTACCGTATCCTAAACCTTACCGGAACCGTGTATTTGACACGAACAGGACTCCCATTTTGCAAACCAGGTATCCATTTGGGCATGCGTTTCACCATCCGGACAGCCTCGTTGTCCAACGACTTATACCGTGATGACTCTGCAACCGTAACCTCTTCCAACAGACCTTCCTTCCCAACAATAAACCCGACCAACACGATTCCCTGCTCTTTACGTTTTATCGCATCAACGGGATAACGAATATTACTTGCAATAAAGCGGAGCATTCCATCTTTCCCTCCGGGGAAGTTCGGCATCTGGTCCACAACAGAATAAACAGTATCGTTTTCTAGCGTGTCAATTCCTATGCCATTATTGGGAAGTAAAGTGCGCGCGCTGACACTAAGCATGTTTCCTGCACCAATGAAGACGAGAATGGATGAGACAAACGCGGTACCGGCCAATACTTTTTTATTCATTTTAAATATCACGTAATTAAGTTATACTTTACAGCTTTCTCATTGGTACAATTTTGGATTATGCGGACAGGAAAGTCGGTCTATTTATCCGAAAATAGAGATAGAACAGGGACTTTCCACTTTCTTTCTTAAGTTAACCGTTGCAAGAGAATGCCTAATTCAACAATATAGTTTCAATGGCAGCAATCTCATCTGCACTGAACAAAGAATTGTCCATACATGCCAAATTCGTTTTCAACTGCCCCACACTGCTGGCACCGATCAGCACCGATGTTACCCGCTTATCCTTCAGCAACCAAGCAAGGGCCATTTGGGCAAGTGATTGGCCACGTCCTTGAGCAAAATCATTTAGTTTTTGGATAACAGACAAACGCCCTTCGGTAAGATTTTCTTTTTTCAGAAAATGTCCTCTGGCCATACGCGAATCGGCAGGAATGGAGTTCAGATAGCGGTCGGTCAGCAACCCCTGGGCCAATGGAGAGAAGGCAATGCAACCAATGCCCTCCTGTTCCAATACATCGAGCAAACCGCCTTCCACCCATCGTTCAAACATGCTGTATTTGGGCTGATGGATCAAACAAGGCGTCCCTAACCGCTTGAGTATTTGTGACGCCTTTAAGGTCAATTCGGCCGGATAGTTTGACAATCCTACATATAACGCCTTTCCTTGGCGGACAATCAAATCAAGAGCAGTCATTGTTTCTTCGAGAGGTGTTTCGGGATCGGGACGGTGGTGATAAAAAACATCCACATATTCTACCCCCATGCGTTTCAGGCTCTGATCAAGACTGGATACCAAATACTTCTTTGACCCCCAATCCCCATAAGGGCCTTGCCACATGTAGTAACCCGCTTTTGTGCTGATGATGAGTTCATCACGATAAGCGCGCAGGTTTTGACGGAGTATCTTGCCATAATTTTCTTCGGCAGTACCGGGATCGGGACCGTAATTGTTGGCCAGATCGAAATGTGTGATTCCGCGGTCAAACGCTTCGAGGATGGTACTTTTCCCGTTCTCGAACACATCGACCGAACCGAAATTATGCCAAAGTCCCAAAGAAATAGCAGGAAGTTTAATGCCGCTACGCCCGCAACGATTATATTGCATCGTGTCGTAACGATATTCAGATGGTTTGTGGATCATATTCTATTCCGTTAATGATTTGATAACGTTTTCGATGCTCAGCTGGCAGACCTTGCAAAACCGTGGAGCCACGTTCGATTTCATGCGGCAATCCAACGCGGGGCGGTAAACTCCTTTTGCGGTGTAGCCTCCTCCTTCAAATACGCCGACAACGTCTTCAAAACTGCGTTGGTCGGGCGTAGGAACAGGAGTGTTACCGTCAACAAGCCTTTTCCATTTCTTATCAAAAGCCACCAAGGTGGTTAGGTTAGGTTCCCAAGGCTCTGCCGACAGATCTATGTAATCGGTATAAGCCACTTCCGAACTGTAATATTCATCGCCAAGGCCGCCGAATCCATGCCCAAGCTCGTGCACCAACACAATGGGCGATAATTTATTATCGGCACTGGAAAGACTAAAATGGTTATATACTCCCCCTCCTCCATATTTGTCCGTATTCACAACCACAATAATATGATCATGGGGAACGCCCCGTGTTGCATTATGGATAGCAGGCAGGTCGAACGTTTCAAGATAACGGTCGGTCCCAAAGGTGTTAAAACCCGAATTAAATGCAGTGTTTTTCCAAATTCCACGGTTAGGGTCATCGGTACCTGACTCTTGCGAAGGCACGCCTATAGCCCATACGTTAAAACGATCAGCATAGCGGTTAAATGGTTCCTGCTTTAACAAAAACGCAGAGAGCCGTTCCACATCCGAATAAAACTTGCCCAATTGGTCATTGGTATATCCTTCTGCCACAAAAGCCAAGTCGACGCTACGTTCCGGATTTCCGTTGCCCGATATACGCTTCACTTCGTGGATCGTACCGGAAACCTGCTCTATGCCAACCGACCGGGGATCAACCTCAAACGATAACAACGTGCCCCATCGTTGCGACTTGGACCTAAAATAAATTGTCACCGAACACGGAGCTTTGGGATAGGGAACCTCTATGACCTGAGGAAATGCCTTCGGAAACCGTTCAGCTTCGGCCGTGGTCTGCCATTCTTCGAATAGTGTACTGAACCCACGCGTGTAAACAGGCTGCCCTGATGATTTGTCCTTCACGACGACCTTATAACTGCCGTAGTCCAATGTATCCAACAATTGGAGCCTTGCCCCTCCCCAACCCGGTTGTTTTTTAAGTCCAGCCAAATAGGCATGGGTAGTCGTATCGGTTCCGCACAATGTCCAATCGATGCGCAAGACCGACGGCTCGAACCACTCATCGAACCTGGGTTGCGCAAACACTTGTACCCCCCATGCCAGGAGGCCTGTCCATAAAAAGAGAGATTGCATTTTGTCGGGCTTTAAATCGTTTTAAATTTGCGAAAAAATTTAAAAATATCGCTATGCAGGATACCCTAACAGTAAAAAACGAAACATTTCTTTTGGTCCGTGACTACCTGAAGCATCAGATGGAAGCGTCGGGGCTCAACAACACCATGTCCGATATCCTTAACGTAATATTTTTAAGCGTGGCCATCATTATTCTTGGATGGCTCGTGAAATTCCTCACCCAGCGTATTGTCATTGCCGCCATCGAAAAATTGATCCGCAAATCCGACAATCCTTACGATGACTATATTATTGAAAGAAAAGTATTCCAACGTGCGGCCCATATGGTTCCGGCACTCGTGATCTATGCCTTTGGCGACGACGTGTTTTTCGGTTACGAGTGGTTGCGTGACACCATCATGAATATATCACAGCTCTATATCTTGTTCGTATTTTTATGGACCATTGCAGCCGCCATCAATGTGTTGGAAGATATTTATAACGCGTTCCCCAATGCAAAAGAGCGCCCAATAAAGGGTTATATACAGGTTGCCCATATCATTGTTTGGTTTATCGGGGTGTTGATAGCCATCTCCATTCTGTTCGAAGTAGAACTGACGGCGGTCTTTGCCAGTTTGGGTGCCGTTGCGGCCGTGTTGTTGTTGATATTTAAGGATACCATTCTGGGATTGGTAGCCGGCATTCAGCTTTCAGCCAATAAACTGGTAAAGATCGGTGACTGGATATCCATGCCTTCGCACAATGCCGACGGAACGGTGATCGAAATTACCCTCAACACCGTAAAAGTACTCAACGGAGACAAGACCATCGCATCCATCCCCACATATAATCTGGTATCGGGATCGTTCCTTAACTTCAAGGGACTTGAGGAAACCGGGGCACGCCGTATCAAACGGTTCATTAACATCGATGTGAACACTGTCCGGTTTTGCGACGACCAGATGCTCGATAACGTAAAAGATCTCCCCCACATGGAAAACGTACTTGAAAACATTGGTAATATCGATACGCATCAAATCAATGCCTTGGACCATCGCCCCACCAATTTGGGATTGTTTATGCGTTACCTCGAAGCCTATCTAAATGTACATCCCAAAGTACGCCAAGATTTGACATTGGTGGTACGCCAACTGCAACCCACTGAAAATGGTATTCCTGTAGAAATTTATGCCTACAGTACCGATATAGCATTGCCATTGTTCGAAAGCGTTCAAGCGGGCATTTTCAATCATGTGTTTGCGGTAGTGGAGAAATTTGACCTCAGGATATTCCAAACTCCGAGCGGCTATGATTTTGCACGTTTGATCGCCGACAAATAAACAACATAGATTTTTTTGACCAACGACACATCCCCATTACGGTTCGCCGTTCATGCACATTAATTTCCTTATTTTGCTACAATAAGCTATAATTAAACCCAGCCATTACTAAAAAACGCCCATGCAAAAACACCTTCCAAATATTACATCAATACGCTTCATCTTAGTCTCTCTCGTAATTATCTTCCATACCCCGCAGTTTTGTTATAACCTGGGCCTGCCCGCTTTCAGCGCTTCACCAATCTTCCACAAAGGCAGTGAAGCTGTTTATATGTTCTTCGCTCTGAGCGGGTTCCTAATTATCCGATTACTGTTCATAGAAAAAAAAGCACGGACAAAATAGACTTAAAGGCATTTTACACAAGACGTGCATTACGGATTTTCCCCCTTTACTACCTCGGACTGACATTCGGGCTGCTTTATTACAGGGTTCTACTTCCATCATTGGGATATCCTAGAAAGTAATTATAATTTAGGCAAAGGTCTTTTACTATCGTACTCTTTCTTTCCTAATATCTTTAGTGCCGATAAACCGGGAGGAATAATCGAAACTCTTTGGTCCATTGGTATTGAAGAGCAATTTTACATGTTAATTGCCCCATTTCTTGCTTTGGTTCCCGCCAAACGAATTTCTGTATCTTTGGCCATATTCACCCTTGGATACATTGTCCTTTTCTTTTCGGATATCATTCCCTTTCTCTCTAAATATAACATGTTGTTTTTCTACTTTTCGTTCAGTGGGTTTTGCTCATTGCTACTTCTTAAACATAACATACCGGAAATAATTCGAAGGATTGCCACACCTATCGTACTTACTCTTGTGGTCGTATACTTTGGGACATCCGTATTTAGCAGCTCATTATCCGATTTCAGTTACCACATTCTCAGCATGGTTCTTTTTGGAATCACCATCAGTTTACTGGCAATCAAACCAATAAAACTGTTCAATGAGAAACCTTTCAATTATTTAGGTCGGATTTCTTATGGCATATACATGTTTCATGCGATCATGATGCACGTTGTCGGGTTCATTTTCCTTAAAACAGGCATATATAAGGCATTGCCCAATACATTTTCCTTTTTGCTGTTCAATATCTTGGTGTTTGTGTTTACAATTGCCCTATCACACTTTTCATATCGACATTACGAAGGGTACTTTCTTAAAATAAAAAAGAGATATACTTCTCCCTGATAATAATATCATACACAAATCATCGTGCTGTACATTTCAGTCCACCCTAAAGAATATTTTGTTGCTCCCAGGTAAAAAAGGCCAGTTCTGGTAAAACCATATTGAATTAAAACGAAAAAGGCCGGATAAAACCGGCCTTTTGTATTTGGAGCATAAAAAATTAAGCACCCATTGCTTTCTTCACAACAGCTTTGAACGCTTCGGGATGATTTACCGCCAAATCGGCCAACACTTTACGGTTGATCTCGATATTCTCTTTGGTAATAAGCCCCATCAACTTGCTGTATGAGATACCTTCCAAACGGGCAGCTGCATTGATACGCATAATCCATAACGCCCTGAAATGACGTTTTTTGGTCTTGCGATCACGGTATGCATATTGCTGACCTTTTTCCCAGGTGTTTTTTGCAACCGTCCACACGTTACTTCTGCTTCCATAGTAACCGCGGGTCATTTTCAACAACTTACGGCGTCTGTTCCGTGACGCCACATGATTTACCGATCTAGGCATTTTTTTAGTTTTTCGAATGTTAGCGCCCCTTTACGGGATCTTAAAGCTAAACCATCCAGGTTAAACAATTAAACTCTTAAAACAAACAAACTCTCAGATGTTCAACAGAAGCTTGATGTTTTTCTCGTCGGCTTTAGCTACCAAGCCAAAGTATCCGAGCTCTCTTTTACGCTTGTTCGACTTCTTGGTCAGAATGTGACGTTTGAAGGCGTGCTTGCGCTTGATTTTTCCGCTTCCGGTGATGTCAAAACGCTTTTTGGCACCGGAATTAGTTTTCATCTTAGGCATTACTTCAAAATATTTATAGGTTTAAAAAGCCTTATTTTTTCTTGGCCGATTTTGGCGTTATGGTAATGATCATCCGCTTACCTTCCAACTGCGGCATCTGCTCCACTTTGCCCACTTCTTCCAAATCATTTGCCAACCTCAGCAACAATATCTCTCCTTGCTCTTTGAACAAGATAGAACGGCCTTTGAAAAACACAAACGCTTTTACTTTAGCCCCTTCCTGAAGGAATTTTTCAGCGTGCTTCAGCTTAAACTGGTAGTCATGGTCATCGGTCTGTGGACCAAATCTTATTTCCTTTACCACCACTTTTACCGAATTGGCCTTCATTTCCTTCAACTTCCGCTTCTGCTGGTACAAAAACTTCTGCAAATCAATGATGCGGCACACCGGAGGATCGGCTTGCGGAGAGATCTCGACCAAATCGAGTTCCAGTTCCCGTGCCATTTTTAATGCCTCCGCTGTCGGATACACCCCAGGGGTTTCAATGTTATCGCCAACAACCCTTACTTGAGGAACCCGGATCTGTTCATTGATCCTGAACTTGGAATCTTCCTTCTGCGGGGTTACCGGTTTACGGATTGGTTTTAAAATTGCCAAATGCTACTTGTGTTTGGTTAATACTACTTGTTGATCTTATTTAGACATTGGCACTCAAAAGTGTTTCCACTTCGGAATTCACCATTTGTACAAACTCTTCTATTTTCATACTTCCTTTATCACCTTCTCCTTGCTTGCGAACCGAAACCAAACCTTGTTCCATTTCCTTTTCGCCCACAACAATAAGATAAGGGATACGCTTTAACTCATTGTCCCTGATCTTTTTACCGATCTTCTCGTTACGCTCGTCAAGAACGGTGCGAATATCGGAATTATTCAGCAATTTTAAAACATTTTTTGCGTAATCGTTGAATTTTTCGCTGATAGGCAACACCACTGCCTGTTCGGGAGTTAGCCACAGCGGAAACTTGCCTGCAGTATGTTCAATAAGCACGGCAACAAAACGTTCCATGCTGCCAAACGGGGCACGGTGGATCATCACAGGACGGTGACGCTGGTTGTCACTGCCAATATATTCCAGATCGAAACGCTCGGGCAAATTGTAATCCACCTGGATAGTCCCCAGCTGCCACTTACGGCCAATGGCATCACGCACCATAAAATCAAGTTTGGGACCGTAAAACGCAGCTTCACCGGTTTCCACAATGGTTTCCAATCCTTTTTCGGCACACGCCTCGATAATGGCGCGCTCGGCCTTTTCCCAGTTCTCTTCCGAACCAATGTATTTTTCGTGGTTACTGGGGTCGCGCAATGACACTTGGCTGGTAAAATCTTTAAAATCCAACGTTTTAAATATATACAGCACGATATCGATCACCTTCTTGAACTCATCCTTCAACTGGTCGGCACGACAGAACAAGTGTGCATCGTCCTGGGTAAAGCCCCTCACCCTGGTCAAGCCATGCAATTCGCCGCTTTGTTCGTAACGATAAACCGTACCAAACTCGGCCAAGCGCAACGGTAAATCTTTGTATGAACGGGGTTTCGATTTATATATCTCACAATGATGGGGACAGTTCATGGGTTTCAGCAAAAATTCCTCACCTTCGACGGGTGTATGGATGGGCTGGAACGAATCTTTGCCATATTTGGCATAGTGACCCGATGTGACATACAGTTCTTTTTGACCGATGTGCGGGGTGATCACCTGCAAATATTCATGCTCTCGCTGTACTTTCTTGAGGAAATTCTCCAAACGTTCCCGCAACGCGGCTCCCTTGGGCAACCACATGGGCAAGCCTTGTCCCACACTGGGCGAGAACATGAACAATTCCAGTTCTTTTCCGATTTTACGATGGTCGCGCCTTTTGGCCTCTTCCAACAACACCAAATACTCGTCGAGCATTTTTTGTTTGGGAAAAGTAATTCCATAAATACGGGTAAGCTGTTTGCGCTTTTCATCACCACGCCAATAGGCACCCGCCACGCTCAACAGTTTCACTGCCTTGATAGGTTCGGTGCTGGGCAAATGCGGGCCACGGCACAAATCGGTAAAATTGCCCTGATGGTAAAGCGAGATGGTACCGTCTACCAAATCGCTGATCAGCTCCAGCTTATATTCATCGTTCTTCTGACCGAACAACTTCAGTGCATCGGCTTTTGATATTTCCTGACGTTTATATTCGTTCTTTTGGCGGGCCAGGTCTAACATTTTGTTTTCGATGGCGGCCAAGTCTGTCTCTTTGATGGAGATACCATCACCCGGATCAACGTCATAATAAAAGCCGTTTTCAATGGCGGGCCCAATTCCAAACTTCATTCCCGGATACAGGGCCTCCAATGCTTCGGCCATCAAGTGTGCCGACGAATGCCAAAACGCGTGCTTGCCATCGGCATCGTCCCATTTATGGAGTTTTATGGACGCGTCGCCATCAATGGGACGCGTTAAATCCCAAAGCTGATCGTTGACAGTTATCGATAATACTTCTTTGGCCAATTGATGGCTAAGGTTCTGTGCAATTTCAAGACCCGTAGTCCCTTTGGGGTATTCGCGCACGGTCTTATCGGGAAAAGTTATTCTTATCATCGAAAGGGCTTTGTTTTTAAAGTTTGCAAAGATAATGAGATTTGAGCATTTGGATTGATCCTCAATCGATTTTTTCGGGGAAAGATGATTTTTATGCAGTATTCTTAAGATGGTAAAAAGGATACATGGAATAGGGGTCATGAACAAATCGAAAACAAACCTCACCGGGTAAAACAATACCATGGGTTGGCCCGACAAAAATCCTTGATGACTGTTCCAAAAAAACAAAGAAAAAACAATCTGCACAAATACCAATTAATAACTTATAAATCAATTAATTTAACTCATTCATCTACAATTTGCACACAAAGCCAACCGATTGCGTACGCCATAAATTTGTTAATTTTGATGTTGGATCACAAAAGTACCTTGGTGCAACATGTTTTGCAAGCAACGACATCCATATCAAACCATAAGGAATCCACACCAATGAACCGTATCAAATTATCTTTCCTGCTGCTTTTGACGGCAAGTATTTTAACGGCCCAAAAGAAACCTATCACCCTCGACCAACTTTGGTCTTTCACTCCCAAACGTATAAACGGCATTGTGAGCATGGCCGACGGCATGCATTACACGGTGATTGGGAACAATGGGCGTGCCATTGAGAAAATTGAGTACGCCACAGGAAAAAAAGTGGCCGACCTCGTTGACCTGTCCAAAATCGAAAACTGCAAAATCGAAACCATTGAAGGATACGAGATCAACAGCACCGAAACCCGCATCCTTCTATATACGAACAGTGAGAAAATTTACCGTCATTCGTTCAAAGCCGACTATTATCTGTACGACATCCGTTACAAAGAGCTGAAACCCCTGTCAGACAAAGGGAAACAGCGTGTAGCCTGCTTTTCGCCCGATGGGGACCATGTAGCTTATGTGCACAACAACAACATTTATCTGGCAAAATTGCGTTTTAACACCGAAAGTGCCGTGACCTCTGACGGAAAAACCAACGCAATACTCAACGGTGTGCCCGACTGGGTATACGAAGAGGAATTTTCAATGGATAAAGCATTGGAATGGTCGCCGGACAGCAAAGAAATTGCTTATATCCGTTTCGACGAATCGGCAGTAAAAGAATACAGCTTTCCTCTTTACAGGGCTTCATTCCCCAGCTATGACGATTATTTGCTTTACCCCGGCCAGTACACTTACAAGTACCCCAAATCAGGCGAAGCAAACTCAAAAGTCAGCGTGCAGGTGTTCAACATTGACAGCAGAACAACGAAAACCATGCAAACAGGCACCGACGACGACATTTATCTTCCCCGGATAAAATGGACGCCCCAGCCGGGCCAATTGGGCATCATGAAGCTAAACCGTCGGCAGAACCAGTTCGACCTCATCATTGCCAACACGGCCACCACATTGAGTAATTCAGTGTTCACCGACCGGAACGAATCCTATATTTCGGAAGACGTACTCAATAATTTCCAGTTTTTACCTGATGGCACCGGCTTTGTTTATCTGGGTGAGATGGACGGTTACAGCCATCTTTACCACTTTTCGATGGCCGGCCGGAAACTGTTGCAGCTCACCAAAGGGGATTTCGATGTCACGGCATTCTTAGGCTACGATCCTTCCTTCAAACTATTTTATTACCAAGCAGCTAGCGTATCACCAATGCAACGTGAAATTTATGTGACCGGCACCGGAGGGAAGAACACCCTTCGCCTATCAAAAGACGAAGGTACACATAACGCCGTGTTTTCAACCACTTGTAAATATTACGTCAATACGTTTAGCTCTACGCAAACCCCGTCCTTTATTACGGTTAACGATGCAAAAGGAAAGCAACTGAGAATACTGGAGGACAATGCTGCATTGAAGAACCGTTGCAACGACTTTCTAATCGCTCCCAAAGAATTTATCAAGATACCGTTGACCAGCGCCACACTCAATGGTTGGATGGTTAAACCGACCGATTTTGACGCATCGAAAAAATATCCGGTACTGGTCATCCAATACAGCGGCCCAAATTCCCAACAGGTAGTGGACAATTGGAAGATTGGATGGGAGCAATATTTGGCCACGCAGGGATACATCGTGGTATCCATCGACCCGCGGGGCACCGGGGCACGTGGAGAGGTTTTCCGTAAGTGCACTTACATGAAACTTGGCAAGATAGAGAGCGATGATATGATAGAAGCCGCCAGGTACCTTGGCTCGCTACCCTATGTGGACGCCGGGCGCCTTGGCATTTGGGGATGGAGTTTTGGCGGGTACATGACATTGCAATGCCTTAGCAAAAGCGACGTATTCAAGATGGGCATTTCCGTGGCTCCCGTGACCAACTGGCGTTTTTACGACACTGTCTACACCGAGCGTTTCATGCGCCGTCCGCAGGAAAACACAGCGGGTTATGATGACAATTCGCCCATCAACACAGCCAAGAACCTCAATGGAAAATTGCTACTGGTGCATGGTACGGCCGATGACAACGTGCATTTTCAAAACTCGATGGAATACGTAGACCGGTTGGTACAGGAAGGCAAGCAGTTCGACATGTTTGTGTATCCGAACCGTAACCACAGCATTTACGGCGGCAAAACCAATACACACATTTACAACATGATGGCTAACTACGTAAAGAAAAACCTGTGAAGAAGACGGAAAATGTATGCACATTGCAATGCAATATGTCAATTATTTCTATATTTGCGCCCGATAACGCCCAAATGGCGGAATTGGTAGACGCGCTAGTTTCAGGGACTAGTGGTCGTAAGGCTGTGCAGGTTCGAGTCCTGTTTTGGGCACACAAATGCCGCTATCTATTTGAATGATAGCGGCATTTTTTTACGGAGAATACAATGCCAATTGCCCCCTTTCTATTGCTAGGCTTACCCTTCATTGATAGTTTCTAAGATCCCCCCCTGTTTGGGCAAAGTAAATTCTTGTTCTGCCTTCCTGTAAAAAAGTTCGGGTTCTTCTGCATTCCGCTTTTTTGGCAAAGCGGAAGATCTTTTCAATAAGTGTAAAGAAGATTATCGGCAAGCAGGCTTATCCCAATAAATAAAATAGCCATAAACGAAACCATACCCTTTATGTTTCTTATTTTTAGCGAAAATTTCCCATAAATTAATTTTCAGTCTCAGAGAATTTTCGAAAGCGCTTCCTCGCCTCACAAAGACTTATTTAGAAGCGACTTGTAACAACAAAACCGGATTATTGCTTCCAGAACCCACTGACCCAAAATTCAACCGTTCTATCAGCCTGGTAACAAAATTGAATCTGTAAATCCGTTGCAAATTCAAAAGTTTAATATCAAATTAGGTCAATTGCCTGCTAATAGCCACTCGAAGAAATGAGAAAACAATATTAATTCTTGCCGCAAGAAGAAAGTTTCCGATCGATTTTTGCTAACAGTTTTGCCATGTTGCGCGCCATTCCCAATGTAATCAAAAAAGTATCGAGCGCATTTTGCCGACAAATATTCCAAAAAATTTTGGCACAGTTCATGAAAATCTGTTGTTACGGAACTCATCGATTACGCAACCGCACCTACCAACAGATGTTCGATTCCGGGCTACAGGCCCTACTCATATTGCACAACGAAAAGATAGTGGACTGTAGTCCCGGTGCCCTCAACATATTGCAAACTCCGTCCTGTTTCCTCAAAGGGAAATCGCTTGATGATCTGTCCCCAAAATTTCAGCCCGACGGGACACTATCACACACCTTGCTGAAAAACATCATGCAAGCAAAAATCCCCAAGCAAACCGTGTGTCTTTTTTGGAGTTTCGAAACCAGTAACCGGCAACTGATACACGTATACCTACAGTTATTTCCTTTGAAAAAAAAGAAAGGGCACATTGCAGTGGTATTGATACCTGCCTTGCAATTGCAAAAAGCAATCATTGCCGCACCTCCTCGTATGCAATTGAACTTCTTCCGCGAAAACAGCTACTCCGGCCATGCCTCCCCAAAGGAATTCCCCTTCAAAAGCAGTGATGCGGAAGGCAAGCCGTTCAACTTCCCCCACTATCTTCATTTAGCTTTAGAATGCTGGCCCGACGATATATGGATGACAGATAGACAAGGCCGTTTTTGGTACCAGAATCCGGCATCCCAAAAACAATGGGGTAATTTCATAGGCCAAACACCCAGCACCATCCATGCAAACGGCCATATAAAAAAGAAGATCGGAACGATTTTTGCCAAGGTCCTATCGGGCCAAAAAATGAATATCGAATCGGTTGCCAACGTGGACAATGCCCCTGCATTTTTCCACTGGAGCTTCCAACCTATACAAACCGTGGAGGGGATAGTGGGCATACTGGGCATCAGTGTAAACATCACCCAATGGAAAAGAAAAGGAAAATCGGCAACAACCAATGCAAAAAAGTTTAGCACCATCTACAACGCCAGTAAAGACGGAATTGCCATTCTCAATAAAAAATTCGACATTATCGACCTCAACCCGTCCATACTTATCAAATCGGGCTATACGAAAAACGAACTCCTGGGACGTAATGTCATCGAAATGCTTAGCGATTACGGCAACCACCATGCCAAACAACGCATCGAATCGTTGATAAGCACCGGTACTGCCACCAATTTCGAAACAGAGATCATGTTAAAAAATAACATCCCATTACCGATTGAGATCAGTGCCACGGCCATTGAGATCGACAAGCATCCTTTTTGGCTAATGACGGTGCGCGACATTTCTGATAGAAAAAAATTGGAATCGGAACTTCTAAACTGTGCGATCCATGCCGAAGAGAAGGAGCGTCTTTTGTTTTCACAGGAATTACATGATGGGCTAAGCCCTTTGATCGCGGCCGCAAAATTGCATGCCGAATTGATTGCGCAATCAGACGGCAATACCAGTATCAAAGCAATGGCACAAGATGTGATAAAGCTTTTGAACGAAGCCACACAAACATTGCGGGATATTTCATTCAAACTTAGTCCATACATTTTGCAACAATATGGTCTCGAAGAAGCACTAAAAGCTTATGCATCGTATATTGAAAAAGCTTTGCCGATCCGGATAAGCATACATAACAGTTCCCGTACAAGGCTCAATGAGACTGCAGAAACCATTGTGTACCGAATATTATGCGAATGCATACATAACACAATAAAGTACGGCAATGCCTCGCACATAAGCATAAACCTGCACCCCCAATCCGGGTCAATGGTCATTATCTATAAAGACAACGGCAAGGGTTTTGACGTAGAAAAAATCATAGCGGATAAAAAAGGGATGGGTATTTTAAATATGCAAAGCAGGATAAAATCGTTAAAAGGCCTAATTTTGTTTGAAAGTAAGTTAGGGCAAGGGGTAACATTTACCATCAAACTCCCGTTGAACAACTACCTTAAACCGGGGTAAAAATAACAAAGCCACCTATGTTCAAGTTAATTGTTGTAGACGACCATGCAATGTTCAGGGAAAGCATCGGAAAGATGTTATCCATAAAAAAAGTAGCCGAAGTAATTGGTGAAGCTTCTAACGGCGAAGAACTTCTGCAGCTTTTGGATAATTGTGAGCCAAATCTTATTTTAATGGATATTGCCATGCCGGGCATGGGAGGTGTGGAAGCGACACGTAAAGCATTGGCCAAACGCCCCGATCTTAAAGTACTGACGTTATCTTCATTTGGCGACGAACAACACTACTTCAGCATGCTAAACGCAGGGGCCAAGGGTTTTGTACTGAAAAATGCCGCACTGAGCGAACTGGAAACGGCAGTTAAAGAAGTGGCCAACGGAGGTAGTTGGTTTTCCTCCGAACTATTACAAAAAGTCATTATCAATATCAGTAAAAAAAACAAAGAAGAAAAAAGTATCGAACTGTCTTCGCGCGAATTGGAGGTATTGAAACTGATTTGCGAAAACCTCACCAATGAACAAATCGGAGAGAGAATCCACATCAGTGTGGATACAGTGAAATGGCACAGATCGAACTTGCTTGCAAAAACAGGCTGCAAAAATGCCATCGGTTTATTGCTTTATGCTCTAAAAAACAATATCATCAGCATATAAAACCCCACCTTGTATTTTCGAATCCGGCATGTGTTAACCCACATGCCTTTTTTTGCCCCTACCCTTGCACATGGGTATCCCCCTACCCCCATGCATCAATAAAAAACCCTTCCCTGACGGTAACCAAAACCGTCTGTAACGGTGGTCTTTAGAACAAACAAGGTCCGTACCTTGACCTATGTCGCAACGCACAAGACCATCCATCTGGTATAACCATCCCTAGTGCCGGCGGCGATATAAGCCAAACATAAAAAACATTGTAAAAATACGTCGTTCACAAAACAAGCTATCAACCATATGCCCAAGATACGCACCAGGGAATACCCACCAGGTAGAAGTGTTTCCCAAGACGATGGCTTTGAAGAACCCTTTTCCCATGAAACAATTGAAAATCCTAGTGGCAGATGCAGATGACAATTTCAGGTCTTCGTTAATAGAGTATTTAAAGGCCAACCATGACGCAATTATCATAGGCGAAGCTTCCTGTACCGCCGAATTAAATACCCTGGCTTTCTCCAACGACCCAGACCTGATATTGATCGACACAAAGCTTCCCGGTTCGGAAATTACGATACAGGTTAAAAGCATGCTTTGGCAAAGATCCTCATTGACGTTTATCGCCATGGAAGGGCATCCTCCTCGCCTATGTCTCTTTTCACTTGTGTTTGCTGGCTTTAAAGGATGTGTTCAGAAAGCCAGAATATATGACCAGATAGGACATGCCATCCGTAATATCGGATGCAAGAAACCTTATTTCTACAAAAATATACCCATGGACCCCGATTCAAAACAATAACTTACAGAAACGATGGATCTTGGAATTCTGAAACAAAAATTTGCCGACGAAGCCGAGTTGCTGTTGTCCAATTTCGACAACAACCTCATCAATATTGAAAAAAACGACGATCCCGATTCCGTTGACGAGTGCTTTCGGCTCATTCATACAGTGAAAGGCACCGGCAGCATGTTTGGGTTCAACAAAGTGGTTGAAATTGCCCACGAGCTGGAAAGCATATTCGACAAGTTACGGGAAAGGAAAATTTCCGCTACCCCATTGTTTATCGATCTTGCTTTTGCGGCCGCCGACCACATCCGTCAGCTGCTCATCGACGAGCATTTTTCCGACACCGACAACATTGAACGGCATGTATTGTTGCTCAATGGCATGGCATTGATAAAAAGCGAGCCCCAAATTATCCCTGTACCGAACAACACAAACATCCCTGCCCCTGCTCCGCCCCAATCTCCGCATACATGGCAAATCCAGCTTACTCCCAGCGATGATCTGATAAAAAGGTGTATCAACATGTACTACACGTTGCAGGACCTGTTTGCCCTGGGAAAGCACCAGATACTAAACCAGCAAACCTCGCCAAACGAAGGAGAAAGCTGGAACATTATTTTGGTTACCGGACAATCTTACGAAGAGATCGAGAACGCGTTAATGTTCGTTCTCGATTATTGCAAAATAAGCAAAATAGCCGATTTTGACATTTTTGACGAACACAGTCTCCATAACAGGAAGACAGATACCGTCCCCGGCCATGAAACTACCGTCATCGACACAAAACCAATGGATTACGGAACTCCACCGCAAGAATTGCTCGAAAATTTGCAAACCATAAAACCCGCAAACAATCCGGGAATCGATAAACGGGACAGTCTTCACGTCATGGTCGACGCCACAAAGCTGGACAATCTGATGTATCTGGTCAGTGAATTGGTTACCACTAAGTCGGAACTACTCCTCGCCCTAAAAAAAGGCAATGTGCTTACGGCCATGGATGCCGCCGAGAAGATAGACAAACTGTCCGTCCAGTTTGGCGAAAGCACCCTAAGCATGAGGCTTGTCCCACTCCATGAAATGACCAGCAAATTCAACAGGCTCGTACGAGATCTTTCAAAACAATTGGGAAAACAAATCGATTTTGTAGTGTCAGGGACCGATACCGAACTCGACAAAAACATTATCGACACCATCGGAGAACCCATTATGCACCTGATACGCAATTGCATTGACCATGGTATAGAGACACCCGACAAACGCCGCCAGAAAGGCAAATCGCCCACAGGAAACCTTTACTTCAAGGCACACCAAGCGGGCAATTACGTCCATATCATCATTGGAGACGACGGGAAAGGCATCGATTGCGATTATTTAATGCGCAAAGCTGTTGAAAAGGGATATGTACAACCGGGGATCCTGCTGGACGAGAAAAGCACCTATAACCTTATTTTCCTACCTGGTTTTTCGACGGCCGAAAGCCTTACTGACATATCAGGAAGGGGAATGGGCATGGACATTGTGCGCAAACGTATTGAAGGGATACGCGGCGAAATCACCGTGAACTCAAGTCTAAACGCCGGCACGGAGTTTACACTAAAATTACAGCAATCCATTTCCATCACCAACACACTATTGATACAGGTAACCGATGTTATTTACGCATTGCCCATCGAAAACATAGAGGCCTGCATCCTGGAACCAGTTAGAAACCTGGTTGACAAACAAAACAACCTGTTTGCATACAACGGCCTGCTCATTCCATTTGTACATATTGAAAACAATACCTCCAAAACAGCAGCAGCAATAGACGATGCCCAGAAACTGGTCGTCATTCGAAAACACGACAAGGTGTTTGCATTGGTGGTCGATCAGATTATCGGCGAGCACCAAACCGTTATTAAACCCTTGGGCAATGATTTGGGCCCCACCAAATACCTTGCAGGTGCCAGTATTTTGGGCGACGGCAGCATTGCTCTTTTCATCGACACCGACAAGTTGTGGTCCCATGCAATCAACGTTCCATCGATAAAATCCTAAAACAACATATGCCATATGGAAAAATCAACTTATCTCACATTTTTTCTGGGCAACGAGTTGTTTGCCGTCAATGTCCAAAACGTACTAGAAGTACTTGAACAACAGCAAATAACACGAGTCCCCCAAGCTCCTGTCCATATCCAGGGGATCATTAATTTCAGGGGGGAAATACTTCCGGTGGTCAATACACACTGCAAATTCAACCTCCCCGACACACATGAACTCTCCAAAAGGTACATTATTGTCTTCGATCTCGAGAAGAACGATGCCCGCATATGTGTTTCGGCCACGGTGGACGGCGTAAAAGACGTGATTGAAATTACGGAGGACGAAATCAATCCTGTTCCGGAAATGGGGTTACAATTCGACGCCAACTACATTGATGGCGTAATAAGAAAGCACGAACAATTTATCCTTTTGGTCAATCCTCTCAAAGTATTCTCCGTTTCCGATGCGACAGTCCTACAATCGCAACCTGAAAATCTCATGCAATAACAACTTAAATACACACCAACAATGAAAAATTTAAAAATAAAAGTCCGGATCATGATTGGGTTCGGAATCGTGATCGCAGCCCTTTTGGCCGTTGGAATTACCGGAGCGTTCCAGGCAAGCCAAATCAATGACATAACAGCCACAATCACCAAAGACAGAATCCCCAGCATTAAAACAGCGTCGGCGATGATCCAGGAAAACGAAAAGATAAGGACACGCGAGTACAGGCATTATACGGACAGTACTTTAGCCGACAAAAACGTGACCCGTGACTTGATCAAACAGTCGCAAAAGAGATTCATGGATTTACACAAAAATTACTCCGAAAATTTGGTCAGCGAAGATCAGGAACGGCAGATCACAAACAGGATCCAGGCCCTATCCGACGCCTACTCCGCAGAACTTACAACGGTCATGGAATTGTCGGACGCCAACCATCAAGCCCAAGCAAAAACCCTTATATTGAATTCGAGCAGGGATGCATTTTACAAGCTCTCCGATGCGTTACAGGAATTGATGCAACTTAATGAACTCAGGGCTGCCGAAGAAAACACTGCGGCCAATAATATCTATGCCAGCGTACGTACAACCATTTACACCATTTTAGCCATTGCCGTGGCCATTAGCCTGCTTTTGGCCAACTACATTGCCAACAACATTGCAAAAGGCATTCGCAAGATGGAAAACGCCGCACAACAAATAGCTGTCGGAAACTTGGACGTAGACCTCCAGATCGACAGCAAAGACGAGATCGGTTCTTTGGCGTCTTCGTTCCAATCGATGCGCAACGCATTTAACCAAATCAGCGACAAAGCACAGCTGATTGCCCAAGGTGACCTGACGGTAACGTTAGCCAAACGATCGGACAAGGACATTTTAATGGAAGCATTGAACAACATGGTGGTTCAACTGAAAAGCATTGTGGCACAAATACTCGAATCGGCACAAAACGTATCATCAGGCAGCGGACAATTGAGCAATGCTGCCATCCAGATATCGCAAGGTGCCAACGAACAAGCCGCTTCGGCCGAAGAGGTATCGTCATCGGTCGAAGAGATGAACGCCACCATCCAACAAAATGCTGAAAATGCCAGGGAAACGGAACAGATAGCCTCCTCCTCTGCACAACGCAGCCTAGATGTAAATACTGCGGCACAAAAAACACTTAACGCTACGCGTCAAATTGCAGAAAAGATCAAAATCATCAACGCCATTGCCGAAAAAACCGATATCCTGGCCATCAACGCAGCCATTGAAGCTGCCCGTGCCGGCGAACACGGTAAAGGTTTTGCCGTGGTTGCCGCCGAGGTGCGTAAACTGGCCGAAACAAGCCAAAAGGCAGCCGTCGAGATCAACGAATTATCGACCACCAGCCTAAAAGTCACTGAAGAGGCCGGCAGCATGATGGCACAGATTATCCCTGACATCCAAAAAACCGCCACACTGATACGTGAAATCGCAGCTGCCAGTGCCGAACAAAGTACGGGGGCCAACCAAATAAATATTGCAATCGAACAACTATCGACCGTTACCCAACAAAATTCCGCGTCGGCCGAAGAGATGAGTTCCACCTCCGAAGAACTGGCCAGTCAGGCAGAAGCATTGCTCGACGCCATCTCATTTTTCAAAACCGGCCAAGAACGCAAGATACACGTCAAACACTCTGCTTCCAAGCCCAATGCACAAGAAAAGAAAATGCCCCATGATGTCAAGATCAGTTTGAGCCCCGAAAAAGAAACCATTGACCGGGACTTTGAAATGTATTGAACCCATAATATACAAAGGCAAAGAGGGAGGTTAAGCACCTCTCTCTTTTACATGCCTATTCATTTTTCATCTGCAAATGCTCCATTGGCTTTCCAATCAGAGTCTTTTCTCCTGCATAACTGAAGCCAAGCCGCACGTAAAGCTCTTTGGCCCGGGGATTTGCTTTTTCCACGAGTAAACCCAACGACAATTTTCGCCTGTGCACAAACTCATCGATCACAAACCAAAGCATTTGCGAACCAATACCTTTTCCCTGCATGCGTGGGTCTACCCCCAACGTGTCGATGTAAAACTCACCGGCTTGGGTTTCGTCTTCCGGTTGCACGTCACGCCCAAACTGTTTTTTTAGGTAAGCAATAACCGGAGCACGCAAACGGTGCAAATCGGCCCCATCGTACACGTTGATCGCAGCGACCACTTCATTCCCCTCTTCACCGACCCAGCAGTTCTGATAAGAATACTGGTTTTGCGTTTGTGCGGCAAAATGGCACATAAACGCTTTGGCTTTGTCACTGCTCCTTTCACCAATAAATCCAAACACGATCTCTTCCATGGCCAACAGCAAATGCCTGGCCACGTCGTTCGCGTCACTTCTCACAGCTTTCCGGATAATCATATAACCATAAATTTGAAATATCAACGTCCGTTTTGGCCGGATGGTATAAAATCTCCGACAACCAACAGCCTTCCCACAGCCTGAACATCCAATCGTACACAACCGGCAATGTATCGATTAAAATCATATCCATACAACACCTAATATAGCCGGTCTCCGGAACATTCCCGTTTACTTTGGGAAGAGCTATTCCCAATCCATTTTCCGTGTTTTTTCGTTTGGTTATCCCAAACCGAACAGGTTGTGTAAAAATACAATGTTTTTGCCCCGATAGCCAACCTCTGGTTTTCCATCTTCGAGCGCATAACAGTAAAAAGGGCGAAAGCAGATCCTTCCGCCTTCGCCCTGCATACCGCAACTGGGCCGTACATTTGCAAACGTTACTGATTATTGCCGCCGGGGCCTACATATTGCGCGTCTCCAAAAGCCAATATCGGCAGAAACACGATCCCCAACAACAATAATCCCACGGTAAAACCAGCTCCTTTACCGAAAGAGAGCGACAAATTGTGGTAAACCACAATCAAAATGATAAGGTTCACGACAGGCACCAGCATCAGCAAAAGCCACCACCAAGGCTTACCAACAATTTCCAACAACACAATCACGTTATAAATGGGAATAATGGACGCCCAGCCTGGCTTCCCTGCTTTTGAGAAGATCACCCACATCGAAGCAATCATTAAAACAACGATCGCAAAATAGATCAGAATAATAAGTTCCATAAGTTTTTTTGTTTAAGTTCCCTACTCATTTGGCTTTTCGGCTACGCCCCGTTTTTTTGAGTGGATTCTGGCTTCCACTATCATTACGAGTTGTTGTATGGCAAACAGTCGGCCCATTCATGGTTATTTAATATCATTATCCCGCACACCCGGCGGATTCAAAACAAACAACACAGAAGTATCCCCGATAACAAAGGCCTCAAAAAAGACCAACAAGAAAATCATATCAATCCAGCATCATCTTTCGAACAAGATATTCGACAAAACACTTAACGCAATGGACACATCGGAGCAATGCCGATTTATACACGAACCGGAGCTATTTCGTTACATTTTTGACTTACCCCTGATCCTTTTCCGGCTTTCGACCGGAATTAATGAGAAGATTAAGATGCTTACCAATTATTTTATCTTTTCAGAATTTAACGGCAATTTGTCACCATCCCCGTCCATTTCATAAAGAAGTAAGCAAAAGATACCAAAAAAGAAAACCTCCAACATGGAACATCGTTATATTTGTTAAAAACTATACGTTTGAAAACCTTTGTGTCTATTCTGGCGGCCTCTTTGTTTGTCTGGACCACCCAATCCCAGCAAACCACCCCCACCTCCCCAAACCCCTCCAATACACGTGTGGTAAGAGTGTATGGCAATAACAAAACCGAGTTTGAGGCACTGAGAAACGACACATCGGTAAAAAACGGTTATTATCACCATTACTACAAAGACAAACTCATCGAAAAAGGACAATACAATATGAACTCCCCGGTCGGGCTGTGGCAATACTACAACCTAAAAGGGATCTTTGAGTTTGAGTATAACCACGACGCACAAACAGTCACACGTCTTTCGGGCAACCGTGATCCCAAAACGGAAACCCCCTGTTTGTTCAAAGGGAGCCCGTTAGTACCATATCTTTACATTGTACAGAAAGTAGGCTACCCCGAAGAAGCGTTAAGACAAAACCTCTCGGGCGAAGTGGTCCTGGCCCTGAAGATCAACAAAGAAGGTGAAGTGTGGGCCATGTACCTTTCCAAAAAACTACATCCCGTGCTCGATGCCGAGGTTATGCGGGTGGCCCGCGGGTTTCCATCCGGTTGGCAATGGCTTCCGGCTACCCGATTGGGCGAACCCGTTGACGGCGAATACAGTGTATCCATCGAATTTGAGCTGTAGGCCATCTGAAAAATCTGAAAAAGGATGCATTAAACGTAGTGTTTAGCCATATGGCGAAGCCCATTCCTCATCGAAAGTGTTTATATTTGCAGCCCTAAAACACGATCAAAATTGTATTGAGCGATGAATATCGAAACCCGAATCCTGTCAACCGTTTGCCAAGCCGTACAAGACCTTTATAACGTGGCAATTGCACCCGAATCCATTCAGGTCCAGATTACCCGCAAAGACCAGACCGGCGATTTTACCGTCGTGGTGTTCCCTTTGCTGAAAGTATCAAAAAAAGGTCCGGAGCAAACGGCCGATGATTTGGGCAATTATTTGAAGGCCCATCTATCCGAGATTGCCGGGTTCAATGTCATCAAGGGCTTTTTGAACCTCATTCTGTCGCACGGTTTCTGGATCGGACAACTGAACCAAATTGTGCAAGACAGGCAGCATGGATTTAAGCCGGCCAACGAATCGTCACCACTCATGATGATCGAGTACTCATCGCCCAACACAAATAAACCCCTCCATTTGGGGCACATACGCAATAATTTTTTAGGATTTTCACTTTCTCGCATTGCTGCCGCTAACAACTACAAGGTGGTGAAAACCAATATTGTGAACGATCGTGGCATCCATATTTGCAAGTCGATGTTGGCATGGAAGAAATGGGGCGAAGGCCAAACACCCGAATCGACGGGCAAAAAAGGCGATCACTTGGTGGGCGATTTTTATGTGAAATTCGATCGGGCATACAAAAGCGAACTGGCAAGTTTGGCCGCTGAAGGTTTGACCAAAGAAGAAGCTGAAGCACAAAGCACGCTAATGGCCGAAGCACGTGAAATGCTCCGCCAATGGGAAGCCAACGACACAGACACCGTAAACCTTTGGAAAACGATGAACCAATGGGTTTACAAAGGGTTTGATGAAACATACAAAACCCTTGGCGTCGATTTCGACAAAATATACTACGAATCGGGGACTTACACCGTAGGCCGTGACATGGTGCTCGAAGGTGTCTCAAAAGGTATTTTGTACCGTAAGGACGACGGCAGTGTATGGGCCGACCTGACGGCTGACGGCCTCGACGAGAAAGTACTCTTGCGTAGCGATGGCACCAGCGTGTACATGACCCAGGACATCGGCACCGCCAAACTCCGTTTCGACGATTACCCCATCGACAAAATGGTGTATGTGGTGGGCAACGAACAGAATTACCATTTCCAGGTATTGGCCATTGTGCTCGATAAGCTTGGATTCAAATGGGGAAAAGACCTGGTGCATTTCTCGTACGGCATGGTGGAGCTGCCCGAAGGCAAAATGAAATCGCGCGAAGGGACCGTTGTGGATGCCGACGATTTGGTGGCCGAGATGATCAGCACGGCCCGCGACATGTCAAAAGAACTTGGCAAACTCGATGGCTATTCCGACCAGGAGGCCGAAGAGATCTACCGCACCATTGCCCTTGGCGCGCTCAAATATTTTATCCTGAAAGTCGATCCTAAAAAGACCATGACTTTCAACCCGCGTGAATCCATCGATTTCAACGGTAATACAGGCCCGTTCATCCAATATACATACGCGCGCGTGCAGTCGATCAAACGCAAGGCGGCCGACAAGGGCATCCCATTGCCTGCGCAAGCCCCCGTAACACTTGAACTGAACCCGAAAGAAAACAATCTGGTACGCATGTTGGGCAATTTTGGGAACGTGGTGGCCGAAGCAGGATCGGCTTACAGTCCGGCCTTAATTGCCAACTTCGTGTACGATTTGGCCAAAGAGTACAACCAATTTTACCACGATAGCCCGATATTGGGCGAAGAAGACACCCTGCGGCGCGATCTCCGTCTGGTGCTTTCGGAAGCAGTGGGCAACACCATCCAAAACGCCATGTACCTGCTGGGCATTGATGTTCCCCCACGAATGTAATGCAAGGGACAAGAACAAAGGGCTGGAAACAAGAATTTGTCCCTTTTGCCCGGTCCTATTCAAGACAGACCCAAAGAGGTACTCCAATTTGCCGAGAAGAAAAGTGTTTATTAAACGAGGAAACAATATTTGAGCTGGCAGTTAGCGACACCCCATTGATATAATTTCATCTCCAATGGGGAGTACTGCTCAATAGCCCTAAGAACATTGCCCGAATCCACAATGTAACGTTTTTTTATCCCACGAAGTGTACAAAGAACCCAAGAGAACTCCCATCCTCTATTGGCTTTCGTGGGAAAAACTAACAAACTTCCCACCGGACCTCAAGGATCTTTTTGGTTTTGGAGGTAATCTTAAACCGGTTGTCGAGGCGGCGTCCGATCACCCATACCACTTCTTCGCCTGAAAACAGCAGCCAGACACGCTCTTTTTCCACCAAATTTAGTTTATTGTCGATAAAAAAATCGCTCAGTTTTTTAAATCCGGTCATCCCCAAAGGGACAAACACATCACCTTGCCGCCATTTGCGCACGGCCAATGGAAAATCGATTTTATCGGCATCTATGTGGACACAGAACGGGTCACGGCTAAACTCAAAACCATCTGTCACTGTCAGTTGCCGGAAAGCCAATTTCACCCCCCCGTCAAACAGTTGCTGCCCATTCTCCACGTAACCAACCTCATCGATCCGGCTCTCTCCTTCAATGGGCAGGAGCACCAGGTTGTCTCGGTCGCGTACCAACCTGTAGGCGGGCGAGAAGAATTGTTTTCCCGCAATACCATCCAAAGCCTCGACAATATCGTTTATCTGGGCCGGACTAAATCCTTTGCCGTTCAGCAATTCAAACAACATCAACTCTTTGTACGGATGGTCTTTTAACAATTTAACCGGGATCAGCGTTGTCCCATCGACCTCCGCCATTATGTCAGGCTTCAATTGGGCAATGGTATCGGCAAGAAACGACTCTGCCTGCGCCAATCGTCCCATATTTTGCCCCATGGTTTGGAGAAACGCTGGATGAAGGCTTTCGAAAACGGGAATAAGATGATGCCGAATGCGGTTACGTAAATAATCGTCCCCCAGGTTCGACGAATCGGTACGCCAGGGGATGTGATGCCGATGGCAGTAATCCTGCACCTCTCCGCGAGTGAAACGCAAAAACGGCCGGACCACGCGACCATGGCGTGGCTTGATACCTGTCACCCCATGGATGCCCGTGCCCCGGATCAGGTTTATAAAAAATGTCTCGATGCTGTCGTTCAAATGATGCCCCACAGCCACGGCCGATAAGCCTCTGTCATCCATTAGTTTCGAAAACCAACCATATCGTAATTCCCGGGCTGCCATCTCGATGGATTTCTTTTGGGAACGTGCAACTTCATGTGTATCAAAACCTATTTGGTGAAGCCTCACTCCTTTTTGACGGCAATAATCGACCACCAGCGTTTCATCGCCATCCGATTCCACACCTCTTAGCCGATAGTTTACGTGGGCTGCCTCGACCGTCATCCCCATCTCCAACAAGGCATGGAGCAACGCCATGGAATCGGCACCACCGCTTACGCCCACCAACAACTTATCTGTAGGTGCCACCTGGCACCCCGACATCAGAAAAACACGAATCCGTTCAATGGTAAGCATAAAAAGCCGGAATAAACTAAAATGGAAAAATAATCATTTTCCACCCAATACCTGCATAATGGCTTTGCCTTTCAGCAGACATTCGCGATACTCTTCGTCGGCATCGGACAATGACGTGATGGCACTGCCCACCATGTAAGACAAGTAACGTGCCGATTGGTTGTATAACAAACTACGTATTACCACATTGAAATCAAAATCGCCATTGGGGGCAATGTATCCTACCGCACCGGAATACAACCCACGTTTGGTTACCTCGTACATCTCGATCAATTCCATGGCCCGACGCTTCGGCGCCCCCGTCATCGAGCCCATAGGGAAAGTGGCCTTTATGGCATCGACCCAATCCAAACCGTCTCCCAGTTGTGCAGAAACGGTCGATATCATTTGGTACACCTGACGGTAACCATATATGCCGCACAGCTCGTCGACCTTCACCGTGGCACGCCTGGCCACGCGTGCCAAGTCGTTGCGCACCAAATCGACGATCATGGTGTTTTCGGCACGCTCTTTAAGGCTACCAGCCAACCGATCCCGGTTCTGCAAATCCATCACCGCATCTTCTGAACGGGGCGCAGTTCCTTTTATGGGCTGGCTTACCAAACGGTGACCCCGTTTGCACAGGTAACGTTCCGGCGATGCGCACATCAGGTATTTGTCGTCGAACTTGGCAAAAGCTCCGAAAGGGACAGGACTTACGTCGGCCAATCGACGATGCACGCTTGCCGGATCAATCTCCGCATGGTCGTTATAAAACTCCATGCAATAGTTCATCTCATAAATATCACCGCGCTGTATGTGTTCTTGTATCCGGAAGACATTACGACAATAGTCATTGTACGGCACCCGAGGTTTCATTTCAATAACGGATGAGCAGTCGGGGTCGGCAATTGGGCTTTCCCTCATTCCTTCCAGCCACGTCCTTACCGATACTTCATCGTCATACTCGGACAAATACCCGACTCTCCATCCCCTACGATCATGTATCACCACATATCTGGGGCGAAAAAAAAACGAATCCGGCCATCCAATTCCATCAAAATGGGTCGAAAGCAGCGGTTCCAGCTCGTTCTTGTAATCGTAGGAAATACAACCGAACCACCAATCGGGCTGCCTGGTACAATTATCCCAATTGTTTAAAACCATTTCAATGCAACCAAAGCCACCCACATGCCGAAACTCTCCTAGTACAGCACCGACTCCTGATGACCAATGCTCACGGGCCGTATGCAACCATACCGCATAATCGCTACGGGATAAAACCAGCTGCATGCGCACATCCAGGCCTCTATGATGGAGTATTGAAATAAACCGCCTCATGCGGCAAAAATAGTGTTTGGAGAGAAATAACGAGAAAAAATCGAATACCTCCCTTACGATCACATAACCCAAAAACTAAGATGTACCACCCAAAACCATCTCCAATGCATTGGTTCAATGACAAAAGCCATCCCTCATTATTCTTTTTCAGAAAATGGACTTTGGGTAAAGCTACTTGTTGATGCTTTGTTTTCCTCTTGAGTTGCAGCCTGAACTTCATCACGTCCACCTCCTGGACCTCCTTCCGAAGCCATAACCAGCGTAATGCTTTTATCAATGGGAACTGCATCTAAAGCAGGAGCAATGTATCTCTTCCGTATAATTTGAGTCATCTTTTGCAAACATGATAAAATACAAATAAACGAAAAGTTTTCCTTACCTACAAAAATCACTTAAAAACAGACAAAGAAAACCCATATAAAAAGCAATCTTTCTAGTTCTATCAAAAACTTCGTTGAAGTACTTTATAAGTCGTCATATTTCCTGCACAATCAATTTTTAACAAATAGGCCCCTGGTAATGGAAGAAAAATCCCTTCGGAAAACAGGATATCGGCCTGCCCACTCTTCAATAATTTACCTGAAATATCAAATAACTTATATGCACATTTCTCCAAATCGTCACCTTGAGCAAATATCTTACCACCTGTGAGGTATATCCGAATATTATTATCCGACATATTATCTTCTTGATTTGTCTGTGGTTGAGGGATCAAACGCAACTTAAATCTTGTAGTATTTATTCCCTTGATAGAAACTACAAATTCATAATCTCCAGCTCTTAAATCGACCAAAGTTCCGTTATCATCCAACATTACTTGATACATTGGAGGTAAATTCTTCATAGAAGTTATTCCAATGGAAAAATTTCCTGAATACGGAGCGACGAATCCTAGCGGGATTTCGAACGATGTTCCATCTAACTTTGGTAATATTTTGATCCCCACTTTTGTCCCATTATTTGTCAAGGAAAACAAATCCAGAACTAAACTACTCGAACTCAACAACTTTTCGGAATCATTACCAAGAAACGACAAAGCCCCTTTCTCATTAAACACCATCGCTGTTTCATCCCTATAATCTCCAGCCTTAGCTACCAATTTCAGCAATGTATTTGGATTAGTAGCAGCTGTTTTTAAATAGTTAACCGTAGCATGTAATCGCGAGGTTGTTGGTATCAACAAAGAACCTTCAACATGATCCGTTGCTACCTGCACATAAAAAGCATGCATCGGAGGAATTAACGATTCTTCACCTTCAATAAGATTTATCCCGACACCTGTATCCCCATCATAGATTCCATAATTCAACTTTTGGTTCAAACGAATTTGAAAACTATTTTTCAGATTACTCTTTTGTAGATCAAACCACTGTATCGCAGAGGGAAATGGATTGCCCGCCAAATGCCACCCGTAATTTGTAGCAGTCCGTATAGCCCGCACTTCGACATTTTCTGAATTCAAAGAAGAACCTTGTAACACCAAGTCTGTCCCTGTAATATTACGAAATACATAACCTTCTCCTGAAATTAGCTCTGATGATAAATCCATTCGTAACCAATTATAAGGATCGTAGATTCTCTGCCATAGGGAGGTTGCTGACACAATAGTGGTCTGTTGCAATGGACTAGAAAAAAAATAATCAAGCCTATTATCTGATATTCTTTGCCTTATTCTAACACTACCCACATTTAAAATCCCTCTGTTAATAAACGATGGTTGTCCACGATCATTATTGTTTGCAATCATTTCGAAATTAGTAACCGTAAGCATAGCCCCCGAATCAACAGTTAGTCGTGCCCCAGGTTCCATAAGCAATGAATTGATATTAACACTATCTAATATCACCGGGTAGTTAATTGCACCATCTGTAATCATGGCATTAGCGGTTGCATTGTAGCCACTTTGCCAATTAACACTGTTCCTCCATTCACTACTAATACCTCCTTGCCATACATTATAGGTAGCCGTAGTAAAAGTCAGTTGAGATTCATTCACTTGCAAGGTTCCATTCGCACTCTTTACTTTACTTAAGGTTAACGTATACGACACATTAGACTGCAATCTATTTCGTACAAAAACATTCATATTCGTCGCAGATGAATTAATTGATACATCATAATCACTCGTGTCCAAAGCCACTCCATTAGAAGCTACAAACGACTTCACCAATTCTTTAGCATTGCTCACCTCCAATATGCGACCATCAGAAAAATAAGCAGCTTTTGAAAAAGTTATGTCTATGGATGGGTATAATGACATACCATGAGTTCCAGCAAGGGGATTAAAAGAAACCTCTGGCGCTAAATCCAGTGTTTTGAAATGCCATTGATTTGTATCCAAAATGCCATTATAATAAGCTCTCGTCGTAATTGAACGGATCATATCGTTAGGAATAATCACATAATATTGAGTATTTTCACTCAGGGCCGTTACTGGCTTAAAACTAATGGAATCCTTACTCACCGAACGAGTTATTTGGTCAATTGACAGAGTGGTATGCGTCACTCCTAATTCAGAGACAATTCGCACTGAGCCACTTCCAACCATCTCAATCTTTTCGTTAAACACTAAATAGCATAAAGGGTTAAGCGACGTAGCAGCAGCATCCAAAGCCGGAAAATAAGCTAAAACATAAGGTGAAATAACAGACGATACAGTAGTGAAACCCCAATCATCAATTCCCCCAAAAGCATATTCAGTAGTAATTCCTTCAGAGGAATAAATTGTACGATTACCTATTGTAACTGTATATTGCCTACCTTCTTCAAAATTGTCAGCTAAGTCAATTGATAATGTCGTAGAATCGTTAGTCAATACCACCTCTGTCGAAATAATCTTTTCTTCTGTATTTGCGTTCACTTGCCAAAACAAAGAATCATGACTCCAAAATTCCTTAATAGGGGTTGTTTGACCATTTTCAAATATTCGAATGTACCCAAAGGGAGAAAATCCCAATGTTCTTGGAGTCACTTTTCGATCAAAAGTTATGCTCAAGATCTTGTTTACAACAACATTTGTTTCACTCTTGAAAGGATTAATTGTAACTACGGTAGGAGTTTGTGTCCAACTAAGGCTAATCAATGATTGTGTAAAAATAAAGCACAAAATAGCAAGCAATTTCTTTTTCATAATTTTTAAGGTTGAATGTTGATTTTTTTAACGTAAGAAATTTAGATAGGTTACCATATAGAGAAACGAATTAACTATTCCACAAGACCATATGAAACATCCCTAACTTCAATTAGCTATGCACAAGGACATACTACATTCATAGAATCTTCTATAATTTAAAGACAAGAAACATGAAATAACTACCCACAAATGAAGAACAATTAAAAAGCCCAAAGGCAACATATTTGAGACCTTTGGGCTTTAATAAAATCTTGTTAATTCTCTTCTTTACTCCATCTGAATACTAAATCTTCAATTCTGCCGAAGTACTTTATATGTCGTTGCATTTCCTTCCAAATCAATTTTCAGTAAATAAACCCCAGGAAACGGAACGGAAGCTCCATCAGAAGACAAAATGATAGCTCTCCCATTCTCCAATAACTTACCAGAAATATCAAATAATTGATAAGTACTTTTTTCTAAACTACTACCTTTAGCGAATATCTTATCTCCTATAGGATAAACCCGTATTTTTTCGCCTGACGTATTTTCCACTGCTGTGGCCTGCTGTGGAACCAAACGCAATTTAAATCTCGTAGAGTTTACTCCTTTTGCAATCACAGAAAACTCATAGTCGCCATTTGTCAAATCGATCAAAGTACCATTGTCATCTAACATTACCTGATAATTTGAAGGAAAATTTTTCTCTGAAGATATTCCAATTGAGAACGTTCCCACATAAGGAGCATCGAACCCAAGAGGCACGACCAAAGATTCACCACTAAGCTCAGGCAATAACTTAATCCCTACCCGAGTCCCATTGCTTGCCAATGTAAACAAGTCAATAACCGAATTACTAGTACTTAATAACTTCTCAGAATCGCTATCGAGTGAAGCTAAAGAACCTGTTTCTTTAAAAACTAATGCTGTTTCGTCTTTATAATTTCCTGCTTTGGCAACCAATTTCACCACTACGCTTGGATCGATTGTTGTAGATTTTAAATAATTCCCTGTCGCATGCACCCGTGAAGCAGTAGGTATGATAAGCGCCCCTGTTGATTGCTCTAGAGCTGTTTGTACATAAAACGCATGAAAAGGAGGGATCAACTCATCCTGATCGTCAAGAAGATTCGCACCAACCCCAGTTTCTCCATTAAAAATACCATAACTCAGTCTCTCATTTAAACGAATGTAAAAGTGATTTTTCAAATTAGTCTTTTGTAAATCGCCCCACCGAATGGCCGATGGAAATGGGTTCCCAGCCAAATGCCATCCATAACTCGTCGCCGATCGAATGGTTTGTATTCCTACATTCGAAGAATTAAACGCGGTACCTTCCACTATTAGCTCGGTTCCTGTAGTATTATAACTCAAATACCCTTGTCCTGGCACTAATCCAGAGGAAAGATCAATTTGCTGCCATTTGTAAGGATCGTATACTCTTTTCAAAAGTCCTTCTGCTGACACAATAGCTGTTTGCTGCAGCGGACTCGCAAAAAAGTAATCGAGGGCGTAATCCGATACCCTTTGCCTTATTCTTATATTACTTGCATTCAAGGTCCCGTTATTGATAAACGACGGCTGTCCATATTCTCCGTTATCGGCAACCATCTCAAAATTGGTCACGGTTAGCGTGGCTCCTGAATTGATGGTCAATTGTGCCCCTGGCTCCATAATAAGCGTATTCGCAGAAACGCTTCCTGTAATGACAGGATAATAAGTAGTTCCATCGGTAATCAACACATTGGCAGCGGCATTGTAACCATTGACCCAGTTTGCGCTATTGGTCCAATCGTTATAATGGGCACTGCTCCCGGCCCACACATTGTATGTGGCGGTTGAAAACGACATTTGCGATCCACTGCTTTGCTCTGTGCCGTTCACACTTTGTACTTTATTGAGGGTAATTGTATAAGTTACGTTTGAATTTAGTCTATTACGGACAAAAATACCCACACTTGTGGCTGATGAATTGACTGACACATCATAATCGTTCGAGCCTAACGAAGTTCCGTCGGATGCCACAATTGACTTTATCAAGTTTTTCACATTGCTTGTGCCCAAGATTGTACCATTGAGATAAGCCGCCTTTGAAAACGTCACTGTAATAGACGGATACAACGACAGGCCATTGGTACCGCTGACCGGGCTGAACGAAACAGTCGGTGCCAGATCAAGGGTTTTGAAACGCCATCCCGACGTGCCAAGAATTCCTCCAAAATTTGCAGAAGTTGAGGAAGATTTCACGAATCCTGCATCTATCAACACGTAATACTCCATATCCTCGGCAAAGGCATTATGGTTAATTGTCAAGGTTTGCCCACTGACTGTAACATTCGGACTGGATACTGATAGCGTTTGAAACACGTCACCAGAGCTATTCATAATGTTTAAGTAGCCGGATCCTTTTGAAATATTTTGGTTGAATGTAAGCTGAAGGGAACCTGTCAGGGCAACTCCAGTGGCTCCTTGCGTAGGTGAATACGTTGAAATGGATGGTGTGGGCACTGCAGAACCTGTAGTGAAATTCCATGTGTCGGTATCTATAAATCCTGCAAAGTCTTCTCCTGTTGTTGCTTCTAGCATGCCTTCCATTACTGTCACATAATAATCGGCATATTCGTCAAGTGTATTTTCTAACGTAATGATCACAGTGGTCGATGAGACTGTCTTAGAAATATTAATAGAACAGCCCACAGTGGTAATTATACCTGTTGTTCTTGCAAGTCTTACATATGCGATCGAATTACCATCCGCATCATACAATCTTATAAATTGATTGGCAGAAGAAGGAGCCGTATTATTGATCCGAACAGGCTTATCAAATGTAAAAACCAAGGAGGTGTTCACAGCCACGTCAATTACATCATCTCCAGGTGAGGTGTTAAGCAAAATAGGAGCCTGTCCCCACCCTACAAACGAAAAAAATTGCATAAGAAATACCAGAATACCGATACAGTATTGCTTCTTCATAACCCTAGTTTTTAAATCTTTGTTCCCTTTAACGCTTAATATTAAATTAAGGTTGCCGCAAAAATATCCCTCACGTGCTAATATTCCAATAAACTATCTATCTAATTGACTAACACCGCCCGATTATTGACTAATACAATTTTGCTAGGAATTCACCGTTGGTTCCTTCTTCCAGCACGTCACACTTCAAACCATGCATATTAGCTTGGGCCGACAACATTTTGGCATCGACGAACAGCCACCCGAACCGTTTGCCCCGGTATTGTTTGTAACACATTTGGTAACGGATCTCTCCATAGTAGTGATCGAGCGTTTCGGGCAAATGTTCCGTTTGTGGGTCATCGAATAAATAAGCAATGTCGCAACTATCCACCAGCAATTGGCCTTCGGGGGCCAACAACCTTTTCGATTTGGCCAGCAAACGTGACACCCCCTCCAGGTTCCCGGCAATGCCAATGCCGTTCATCATCATTAAAACGGTATCGAATAACTGGTTCGGTTGGTATTGAAAAAAATCGTCATTTACCACATGGCTTACGCCACGCTGGCGCATCACTGCACATAACCCGGGACTGACCTCCAAAGCGGTAACCCCCACATCGTTCAGTTGCAGCCAAAGAGCATGACTGCCCGCCCCGGCGCCCACGTCGAGGGTTTGTCCTTTGCACAATTTTAATGCAGTCTGCTCAATGGCAGGCATTTGGGCATAATCCCTAAAAAGGTATGATGCCGGAATATAATCATCCTCGACAATGTTGGACACCACCTTGATTTTGGCGTTTCGCTGTCCGGCCAAATAGTCGGCACAAGCCAAACCCATGATGTCGTCGTGGAGGTTTTTCATTTTTTGTTTGCAAAAGTACACAAAAATAAAAAAGAGCAAGGGGAAAGTACCCGAATGTCCCCAAAGCTATTAACTATTTAACCTTGGGGACTAATCAACATCTTATTTTCTGGATTCTTTGTGGACAGAAAGTTACTGTATATTTGCCAGGCCACGTGCAATTGCGAGCCATGATACCGTCCCATTCCAACGGAATGTAAAAACCATCCACCAATGCAACTTTATTCGGCCCCCCTCCAGAGCTACACCACAGTATTTTACCGTGCTGCTTTTCATGAATGCATTGGCAGGTTCGACAAATATTTTACCCCTTTTTTCGAACTTGCCAAAACAGAAGAATTTGTCCCAAAACTATTTCCAGAGCTGGACCTGCATCTGAACAGGAGCATGTACGTGGTTCCCCAGATACTCACCAACGAATCTTTGCACTTGGTCCGTTTTGCAAAAACGGCCAATGATTTGGGTTTCCGTGAAATAAATCTGAACATGGGATGTCCGCATCCCCCCATATGGCGAAAAGGGTTGGGCAGCGGTCTTATTCAGTCGCCCAAGATGCTTGACAAAATGCTGACCTCTTTTTTTAACCAAATGCCCGACTGCCTTTTGTCGGTAAAAATGCGGCTTGGTGTTGAAGATGCCCATGAATGGGAAAAGTTGGCACCTGTATTGAACGATCACCCGCTCCTCGAGGTCATCGTACATCCCCGCACGGCCAGACAACAATATAAAGGTGTTCCCGATTGGGACGAATTTGCGCGCATTGCCAATACGTTAACCCATCGGATGGTGGCCAACGGCAATATAGAGTCGGCGGCGCATCTGGCCCATTTAAAGGCTCACGTCCCGAACATAAGCTGCGTGATGGTAGGACGCGGATGGCTCGGGAATCCCTGGCTTCCCAATATGTTGAAAAACATACCGGTCAATCAAGGAAATATGTCCCAACTAAAAGAATTTCATCAAAAATTCCATATTTTGGTTACGGAAAACGTGAACGATGTCAATATCCGGCGAAATTTGTTCCATGCCTTTTGGTTTTATGTTTGTGGCCAGATTGACGGAGGCAAGCGCTGGTACCGATCCCTTACAAAAGAGAGGTCGTTGGATAGCTACCCCGCACTGGTGGAACAACTGTTAAAAAGAGATTGGGTTGGGATACCGGTATCAGAATCTTAAAACACAAAATCAGAATGGACAGGAGAATTTTTGGAATTGGCGAAACGGTGCTCGACATTACCTTTAAGGGCACGCAACCCATTACGGCAAAGGCCGGTGGGAGTGTCCTTAACACCATGGTCTCATTGGCACGTACTGGCCATGACGTTCATTTTATTTCCGAGATCGGTGACGATGCCATTGGCGATCTCGTTATCGAATTCCTTCAGGCCAATAAGGTAGGGCAACGTTACGTGACCCGGTATGCCAACGGACAAACCCCTTTGGCATTAGCTTTTTTAAATGCACAAAATGATGCGTCCTACGAATTTTATAAGCCCTATCCGTCCCAAAGGGCCATCAACCTCCCCAACAGTCTTACCCCCAACGACGTGATAATGTTCGGTTCGTTCCACGCCATCAACCATGAGATAAGGGAGTTTACGACCAGCCTTCTGCAAATGGCCAAGAACGCCGGCTCGCTCGTTATTTATGACCCCAATTTCAGGCACTCACATGCCAAGGAGGGCAAATTGGACGGGATGGCCAAAGAGAACATGATGTTTTCAAGCATTGTGAGAGGAAGCAACGAGGATTTCGTCAACTTGTTCGGCGCGAAAAACGTGCAGGAAATCAAGGCCAACGTAAGTGGTTTTTGCCCAAACATCGTGGTGACTAACGGAGCCAACGGCATTGATTTGATCGCACCGAACGCGAACGGCCATTTCAATGTCGACACGATTTCGCCATTGAGTACCATTGGGGCCGGTGACAATTTTAATGCCGGCATCATCAACGCCATCATCGACATGGGCATTACCCCATCATCCCTCGATGAACTTTCCATTGATACATGGACGCAGATTATTGCGTATGGCAAAGAGTTTTCGAAAACAGTCTGCCTCAGCACTGATAATTATGTAGACGAAGGGTTTGTCCACCGTTTGCCGTTCCTGCTCAAAAAGAGCGAGCTGAACTATGAGTGGAAATGGGGAAAAGAAGATTGATATTTATAGTTAGCGACAACCAATGTTACATCCTGCCACTGAGCTCCGTTTTGTCGACCCGATTGTCGGCAACGGCATATTTACCGCCACATTTATTCCCAAAGGGTCCATTGTATGGGTTAAAGATGCGTTGGACCGCGAATTCCTTCCCGCCGATTTTTACGCCCATCCACCCATATTATTGGAAAAATTATTGACCTATTCGTACCGGAACCGAAAAGGAAACTACATTTTTTGCTGGGACAACGCCAAATACATCAACCATAGTTTTTTCCCCAATTGCATGACTACGCCTTATGGCTTTGAAATAGCAATTCGCGATATTCCAAAAGGCGGCGAATTGACCAACGATTATGGGACGTTAAACATTATCGAGCCATTTACCCCTTTGGACGAAGGGCATGCACGAAAAACGGTTTTTCCCGACGACCTCAAAACCTTTTCCCCATTGTGGGACGAAATGATTTCCTTAGCTATTCTGCAGATCGACAAAGTCCCCCAACCTCTTTGGGAGCTGCTATCCGCCGACACCAAGCAAATCATTGAGGATCTGACAAATAAAATAACGCCTTTCGTGTCGGTTATGGAGTGTTTGTACGACGAAGGCCGTGAGGAATGAAAATTTTGCGTAAATTCGACGTGGATTTTTTCAACCCACAAAAACAACCGCGCAGTGAATCAAGATAACAATTCCCAATTGGACAATCTGGACCGAAAGATCCTTCAACTCATTACGCAAAACGCCCGTATCCCCTTTTTGGAAGTAGCGCGTGAATGCAATGTGTCGGGCGCTGCCATCCACCAACGCATCCAAAAACTCCAAAACATAGGCATCATTAAAGGGTCGGAATTTATTTTAAACCCGGCAATGATCGGTTATCATACCTGTGCATTCATCGGAATTTTCCTGAAAAAGGCCAGCTTGTTCGATGAAGTGGTAAAAATATTGGAACAGATACCCCAAATTGTGGAATGCCATTACACCACCGGGCAATATGCCATTTTTATAAAGATTTACGCAAAAAGCAACGAACACCTGAAACGGATATTGCACGACAAACTTCAACCGATAGAAGGAATCTCGTCGACAGAAACAATCATATCCCTCGATGAATCGTTCAAAAGACAGTTACCGGTAGAATAATAATCACCAAAGGAACAATTCCCGTACGATAATATCGAAACGGACAAAGAAATCCGTTAGCCTGTTGTTCCATAGACTTGCCCCGTGAATTTTCACATAAGTGGTATTCTAGATGAAGATTATCCAACGACGTCGTAATGACTGAAACGGCACCTTCCGGCAGAGAGAGTATTCTTATCAAATTCGATATCCAAACGTCCAAGCCAAACCCCCGCCCATCCTACCTGGTTGATGACAATGGTTTTGGCTCCGTTCACGACTTCAATGGGTTGGGGAAGGAACGTATGGGTATGGCCTCCCAAAATCAAATCGATATGCGGGCAATTTTTTGCCAATGTCTTATCGCACACTTTTTCTTCGTCAAATTCAAGGCCCAAATGGCTTAAACAAATAACATACCTGCAACCTAACTCTTCTTTCAAATGGCCGGCAACTTCATTGGCCTTTTTTATAGGGTCTAAGTATACCGTACCGCTGCTTCGCGACGGATCGACCAAACCGGTCAATTCAATCCCCAAGCCAAAGACACCAATTCTCAGCCCTTCCACATCGAATAGTTGATATGGTCTGGTCTTGCCCTGCATCGGCGTTCCCGAAAAGTCATAGTTGGCTGAAAGAAATGGGAAATTGGCTTCCGACACCCGCCTGGCCAGCTCCTCAACCCCGTTGTCAAACTCGTGGTTGCCAATGGTGCCCGCATCGTATCCCATTTTATTCATCAACGAGATTTCAAGCTTCCCCTTAAAGTAGTTGAAATAGGGCGTACCTTGGAAAATATCGCCACTGTCGAATAACAACGTATTGGGGTTTTCGGCCCGAACCCGGGCAATGAGTGATGCACGCTGGGCAAATCCCCCCTGTCCTGGAAAACGGCTATGGTTGCCGGGCAATGGGTCTATTTGGCTGTGCACATCGTTGGTGTGAAGGATGGTCAGCACCAACTTGTCTTCGGGGGCTGCATTTAAAGAAACGGTCGCTCCCAATGCCAGGCTTCCCAACGCCACTTTCTTTATAAAATCTCGTCGACCATTATTCGTTTGCATTGATAATCCTCCGGTTTACATTTGGCACTATCTCTTTTCCCTCACGTGTTTGTCCTTCGATGTATTCAACCATCACATCGCGCATTTTCAATTCTGTATCGATGCGCGACCGGTATTGAGTCAGAATGGTATAACTATCCCCCCCGTTGGCCACATAATCAGGTACCGCAATATAGTATATTTTTTTTGCCTTCACTTTTTTGCCGCCAATGGTCCCATTAACCGCCTTTCCGTTAACCATGGTGAATGATGCACCGGAGATGCCATCCCCGTTTTGCGACGCAATAAAGTCAAAAAGCTTCAGGACTTGCTCCCCGGTAAGCCCTAACACCACGACCGTATTTTCAAACGGAAGTATCTCGAATATGTTTCTTAGGGCAATGTCACCGGCATTAATGGCCGATCGGATACCCTTTATGTTGGTAATAGCCAAATCGACCCTGGGAAGTCCGGACGAAGTCCGGGGTTTTTCGTTCACGGCCCATAACAGCACATCGGCCACAAGGTTTGACAACGGACTTTCGGGCTTTTTGGCCACCATCAATTGGCCCGCTTTCCCAATTACACGGTTCATTTGCGACTCGATCGAATCCCGGTAAGGCCTGATAAATGCTTCTAGCTCCGGCACGGGCCTTTCGTCGGCCACCTTTATGTACGCAGGCTTACCGGTGTCGATCACCTGGGCATATAACGGAGCACCGATGAAGCCCAACCACAGCAAACCGAGCTTAAAAACGTGTGATACCATCCTCTTTTTTTCTGTAAATATAAATGTTGGTCCTATTATAAATACTACTCCAGAATTAAATCTTCGACTTTTTTGAAGTCCCTCCAACAGATCGCCGGACTGATTCCGGTATTTATCAATGCCTGTTAACGCCGCTGCAGCAAAACCACGTTTTCCACATGGTGGGTATGGGGAAACATATCCACCGGCTGAACTTTCACAACCCTGTAGCGAATGTCGAGTAAGTTTAAATCACGTGCCTGGGTGGCCGAATTGCAGCTCACGTACACAATCCTGTCAGGAGCGATGGTCAGCAGTGTCTGCACCACATCGTCGTGCATCCCAGCCCTCGGCGGATCGACGATCACGACATCCGGAATCCCTTCACGCTCTACCAATCCGTGGGTGAGCACATCTTTCATGTCGCCGGCATAAAACACCGTGTTGCCGATATGGTTGATCGAAGCGTTCACCCGGGCATCCTCAATGGCTTCGGGCACATATTCAATCCCTACGACTTTTTGAGCCATATGGGAAACAAAAATAGCAATGGTACCGGTGCCGGTATAAAGATCATACACAATCTCATTTCCCGTCAGTCCTGCAAACTCACGGGCCACCTTGTACAACTCGTAAGCTTGTTGCGAGTTGGTCTGGTAAAACGATTTGGGGCCGATCTTAAACTTCAGTCCTTCCATTTCCTCCATGATATGGTCTTTCCCCGCATGGACCAACACTTCCAAATCGGTAATCGTATCGTTTGCCTTGGGGTTGATCACATACATTAACGATGTGATTTCGGGAAAACTAGCCTGCAGGTGGTCCAACAAATCTTTTCGTGCCGACGGGTCGTCGTAATGGAGCACAACCACCACCATTACCTCTCCCGTTGAAGATGTGCGGATAAGCAATGTACGTAAAAATCCATTTTGGTTCCGTAAATCAAAAAAAGTGAGTCCCTGGCGTTTGGCGTAACTTTTCACGGCCAATCGTATTTCATTGCTCGGCGATGCTTGCAGGTAACATTGCTCAATGTCGACGACCTTGTCGAACATCGACGGAACGTGAAAACCAAGTCCGTCCTTGTCGTCGATTTGCTTATCGGAATTACGCTCTTCGTCCGACAACCATCGTTTGTTCGAAAAGGTAAACTCCAGTTTATTACGGTAAAAGAGATTTTTCGCCGACCCGATTATTGGCGACACCGGGGGCAATTCTACTTTCCCGATGCGCAACAGGTTATTTTGCACTTCGCGTGTTTTGTATGCCAGTTGATGGTCATAAGGGATATTTTGCCATTTACAACCGCCGCAAACCCCGAAATGGCTGCAAGCCGGCTCTACACGCAAAGGACTCAGTTTTTGGTAACGCACGGGGAAACCTTCGTAATAGTTGTTCCGCTTTCTGTTGACCTGAACGTCCACCACGTCGCCCGGCACGGCACGCTGAACGAATACTACTTTGTCGTTGTACCGTCCAATGGCCTTTCCTTCGGCTGCCAAATCGGTAATTTCAAGCCCCACAAGCAAAGGAGCGTTTTTTCTTGATCTTCCCACTGGTTTGAATTTTCGGCCGCAAAGGTAGGCAAAAAAACATGGATGGATGACCTGCCATCCAAAGTTCCGGATCCGTCGCTTTTGGAAAAACCATAACATACTGATTTTATGCGCTTCATCAGACAATCCGGGTATCCCTTGCCCAAACAAAAAATGCCATCGTATTTTCCATACAACGGCATTTTCTATTGATTTAGTATATTGCCCATATTTGGGGCAAATGGTATTTAGATGCTTGGTTAGAGACCTCTAAATTATAGTTCGTCAGTTTTTCGACAAATAGTCGGCAATCCCTTCCTGGGTAGGCTTTAGCCCAACTTGCCCCTTGTGCCAGTCGGCGGGACAAACCTCTCCGTTTTCTTCGAAAAACTGAAGGGCGTCAACCATACGCAATACCTCGTCTACGCTACGTCCAAGAGGCATGTCGTTCACCAGCTGATGACGCACAATCCCATCTTTATCGATCAGAAAAAGCCCGCGATAAGCTTTGGGCTCGCCCGTAAACACGATGTGCCCTTCGTCGCTGTAATCATACGACCCGGCCAACACGTCATAATTCTCGGAAATGGTCATACTGCTGTCGGCCACTAACGGAAACCTGACACCGGCAATACCACCTTGCTTTTTCTCTGTCTGAAGCCATTTCCAGTGCGAAAATTCGGAGTCAGTGGAAGCGCCGACCACCTGTACGTTCTTTTTTTCAAACTCGGCAATTTTATCCTGGAATGCAATGATCTCAGTGGGGCAAACAAATGTAAAATCGGCCGGGTAAAAGAAGAATACCACATACTTTTTGCCCACATACTGGTCCAATGAAAAGTTTTCAACGATCTCCGTTCCATTAACTACTGCCTTTGCCGAAAACGAAGGTGCTTTTTTTCCTACGAGTACTGCCATAGTTCAATTTATTTAAGTTATTGTTTTTCCATTTCTATGCCGAATTTATAACAGCAGCAGAAAAAAAATGTTTTTGACTGTCTCTGTAAAACGGACATGCCAACAAGGGCCATATGGAAGCAGAAAAGCTAGTGTGGCTGTTTTCCGCAAAGACACGGGGTATGCAAAGAGCCTGGCGTTCTGCATGGTTTTGCGGGAAACAATCAAAATCCCCAAGTACATCCAAAACATCAATTGCTGCCCGCCACCTGCTTTGCTATGTTTACAATTACCTCTACGGCCTTTTCCATACTTTGGACCGGCACAAACTCGTACCTTCCGTGAAAATTATGGCCTCCCGCAAAAATATTGGGCGTGGGCAATCCCATGTACGATAACCTTGCTCCATCGGTGCCCCCACGTATGGGCCTCACGATAGGAATGACCCCGGCCTCGACCATGGCTTGTTTGGCAAAATCGACCACATGCATGACCGGTTCTATTTTTTCGCGCATATTGGCGTACTGGTCTTTCAACTCCAATTCGATGGCACCTGACCCAAACTCCTTGTTCAATTCCTCTATCAGGCCCACCATAAGCTTCTTACGTTCTTCAAAGTTTCCGGGATCAAAATCGCGGATCAGATAGAACAATTCGGCACGTTCCACATCACCTTTCATCGAATTGAGATGAAAGAACCCTTCATATCCTTCCGTTAATTCAGGCACCTGGGTTTTAGGCAACATGCCTATCAGCCTATTGGCCATAAGCAATGCGTTTCGCATTTTATTTTTTGCATAGCCGGGATGCACGTTCCGTCCGTTAATGATGATCTTTGCCATGGCTGCGTTGAAATTTTCGAATTCAAGTTCGCCAATTTGTCCACCATCAATGGTATAGGCAAAATCGGCACCGAATCCGGGCACGTCGAAATGATCGGCACCCTGTCCAATCTCTTCATCGGGCGTAAAACAGATACGTATTCTGCCATGTTCTATTTCGGGATGGTCGACCAAATAGGCCAATGCCGTCATTATTTCAGCCACTCCGGCCTTATCGTCAGCCCCCAGCAACGTAGTGCCATCGGTGGTTACAATATCACAACCAATGTACTGGTTCAGTTCGGGGAATTCGTCGGGCCTCAGAATAATGTTAAGCGCATGGTTCAACACTATGTTGCCTCCCTTGTATTTCTCTACTATCTGCGGTTTGACATCTTTGCCCGAGAAATCAGGACTTGTATCCATGTGTGCTACAAAACCGACCACGGGTACATGATGTTTGACATTGGACGGTAAAGTAGCTGTCAAATAGCCGTTTGAATCCATGCTTACATCACTCAATCCCAACTGGGTGAGTTCGCGAAACAACAAATTCCCAAACTCCAGCTGACCGGGTGAACTGGGTGTCACGAGGCTTTCGGTATCTGCCTTGGTATCAATGGCTACATATCTAAGGAATTTCTCCAATACCCGTTTCATCGTTATATCTATTTTATTTATATATTATGTGTTCTGCAATGAATATTCCACGATTAAAGGATTAAATACCTAACCTTTTACATCGTCGCTATTGTACTGGAATCCCAATCGCTTACCGGTTTTCATTCGCGAGTTCATTATCTCTTCGTTCACCTGTTCCAATGTAATGATGCTCACATTCTCGTATGGAGGTACCAGTAAATCGAATTGCAACGAATAAAGAATGGCCGTTTCTACAATCCGGACCAGTTTTGCCCCGTCGATCACCGATTGGCCAAAATTGGCCAATGACATCCCCTTCTGGCGCTTTCCCTCCACAAAAAAATGGTTTTCCTGGTTCACGAACAAACGCGCCACCAAATACCCTACGTCGGTATTACGGTTGTAACGGAACGAATCGCTCAGGAAATTGAAAATGTGTATCTGCCCCACATACGAATTAACCAGGTTTTGCTGCACATAAGGAATTTGCCATACTTTGTGGTCGCGATCGAACTCAAACGTATTGGAGTGCATATAGAAAACCAATGTATCACCGGCCACCCTTAACAATGCCACAAACTCTCCTTTGTCATGATACTCTAGCCTTATACGCGGATCGGAGCCTTCGAGAAGTTTGTTGTAACGGTCGGCTATTTCGGACAAAACCTGTTTTAATGACTTGAACACTTCAAATGTATTGTCAAAGACATGTTGCTTTAGCCCGGCTTTTCCGGTCAACAATGTCAATATCGGATCACTCTTTTTTGATTTGGGCATAATAATCTCATTTGTTTGAAAATTTGTATTCCATTGGCCAAATGGCACATCCACATCACCGGTCATGCTCCAAATATACTATCGGCGGCATGGATGCTTCATCTAAAAATAGCGCTACGCATCCATTATTCAAAACAAAGAGGCAAACAACTTCATCCTGCACATAAAAAAACCGTCCGGTTTTCCGGACGGCCTTATGGTTCTCGCTTTGTTTCCAAAATCAGTAAGCACGGGCAAACACGACACGTTGCTCCGAGGGTTTGCCGGTTAGGATGCATTTCCCTTCTTCCTTGGGATTGTCGAGGGGGATGCAACGGATGGTCGCTTTGGTTTCCTCCTTTATTTGCTGCTCGGTCTCGCTGGTTCCATCCCAGTGTGCCAGCACAAAACCGCCCTTTTCGTCAAGGACGCGTTTGAATTCATCATAGCTGTCCACCTTGGTGGTATTGACCGTACGAAAATCCAACGCTTTTTGGAAAATGTTCTGTTGGATCTTGTCAAGCAACTCCACCACATGGTTCTCCGCGTCGACCAAAGGTACGATCTCTTTTGTCAAGGTATCGCGGCGGGCAATCTCCACTGTACCGTTCTCCAAATCACGCGGCCCCATGGCCAAACGCACAGGTACTCCCTTCAATTCATATTCGGCAAATTTCCAACCGGGCTTTTTCTTGTCATTGTCGTCGAACTTCACATCCAGGCCACGGGCTTTGAGTTTTGCGGTGAGTTCTTTTGCCACCACCGAAATGCGCCCAAGCTCTTCGATACTTTTATAAATAGGAACGATCACTACTTGGATCGGTGCCAGTTTAGGAGGCAACACCAAACCGTTGTCGTCGGAGTGTGCCATAATGAGCGCGCCCATCAGACGTGTGGATACGCCCCATGAGGTTGCCCACACGTAATCGATTTTTCCGTCCTGATTGGTAAACGTCACATCGAAGGCTTTGGCAAAATTCTGTCCCAAAAAATGGCTGGTCCCGCTTTGCAATGCTTTCCCATCCTGCATCAACGCTTCAATGGTATAGGTATCCAAAGCACCGGCAAAACGTTCGTTGGGCGTTTTTACCCCCTGAAGGACCGGAACGGCCATAAATTCTTCGGCAAACGCGGCGTAAACCTTCAACATGGTCATGGCCTCGGCCACGGCCTCTTCTTTTGTGGCATGGGCGGTGTGACCTTCTTGCCACAAAAATTCGGCGGTACGCAGGAACAAACGGGTACGCATTTCCCACCTTACCACGTTAGCCCATTGGTTACACAAAATAGGCAGGTCACGGTAACTTTGTATCCAATTTTTATAAGTGTTCCAAATAATGGTTTCAGATGTTGGCCTCACAATCAGTTCCTCTTCAAGTTTGGCTTCGGGATCGACCACCACGCCTTTCCCGTCAGGACTGTTTTTCAGCCTGTAATGGGTAACCACAGCACATTCCTTGGCGAAACCTTCCACGTGACTGGCTTCTTTGCTGAAAAACGACTTGGGGATAAACAACGGGAAATATGCGTTCACATGGCCTGTATCCTTAAACATGCGATCGAGCACGCTTTGCATCTTTTCCCAAATGGCATAGCCATAGGGTTTAATGACCATGCATCCTCTTACTGCCGAATTTTCGGCCAAGTCGGCCTTCAACACCAAATCGTTATACCATTGCGAATAATTTTCGCTACGCGAGGTTAGTTCTTTTGCCATATAATCGGTTCTTTAACACAAAAATCGGCCGAATTTACAAATTTTGAGCCAAAATACCCGGCGGGCTTACATTTTTTGTGGATTTAACGCATTGACGACGATGAACCGAAGCCCTTATCAAACATCCGCAAAATGACGGCCAACATCCTCCGTCCCATCCATCAGACACGTACGAACAATGACCACATTCTTTAAAAAGTGTAAAAATTACGAACGCACATGTTTACTATCGGCATAGTATTTGCATGTATTCGTTCATAGTTTTTTGAAAAAAGTAATGGGAGGAACTGCCATGAAAACATTATCGATCATATCAACGGCGTCTGCACTCTTGGCGTTAACCGCTTGCGGCTCATTGGGCACGCAATATGGTTACGTGGATGATGTGTATTACAATCCCGCCACCCATGCCAACAATGTGGCAACAGACCAATTCAGTAAATCCCCCTCTTTAAATAAGGAGCAGCAACAGGCATACAACGACGATTTTAACCGTTTGCGCAGCCAATACGAAAACAGCCAACAAACGCAAAATCCCAATGCCAATCTGGATGAAATCCAACAACAATATGCACAGATCCTCGGCAACGATTCGATTGAAGAGACAGATACGTTGCTGTATTACAACGACGAAACAGGTTATTGGGTAAATGACTTCCAAGGCTCGGATATGGATCGTGATTATGCCGAACGTTTGGCCAAATTCCATGGTCCGTTCAATGGGATTCCCTACTGGTCGCCGCTGTACAACGATTTGGTTTATGGCTATAATCCTTACTGGAACGTGTACGTAGACGGAAACTATGCCTATGTGTCCCCCACATGGAGCAATCCATATTACTTCAACTATTACACCTCTCCCGGCTGGTCGTTTGGTTTTGGTTGGAATTATGGCTGGGGATACAACTATTGGGGATATGGGTATTATGATCCTTGGTACAACCCATGGTACGGATGGTATTCACCTTATTACAGCTGGGGTTATCCATGGCACCACCACGGGGGCGGTTGGGCCGGAGGGTCCTCAGACAGGGTGTATGCCCCGCGTTATGGACACGCAACCGGACGTAGCCAGGGTTCGGGCGGAAGTGTGTCTTCACGTGCCACGTCACAGTATAATACCACTTCGAGGTCGGCATACAGAAACGGCGGGACCAACGTGAGCTCATATAGCAGCCGTACCCAGCAACCAGGCTCGGGAGATATGAAGAATACCACCACAGGTACCGACCAGCGGACCACAAGGCAAAGTTATACCCCCACCTACAGCCAGACCGAGAGTACCAGCAGGCCTACTTACAACAGGTCGGCTACGCCAAGGCAAAGTGGTAACGTATCGACCGGAACCACACGATCTTCGTCGCAAGCGACAACTCCTTCTTCGACGCAATCGGCAACGCCGCAAAGGTCAAGCAGCTACAACGGGTCAACTTACAGACCTTCGGGAAACAGCAACTATAAATCTACCACTACGCCATCGTCGTCGAGTGGAAGCAGCACACGACAATCCTCTTCATCGCCATCGTCTACCTATAGCGCACCAAGAAGTTCGTCGTCAAGTAATACCCCTTCTTCCAGCGGGTCGTATTCCAATGGATCGTCACGCTCTTATTCAGGGGGCAGCGCAGCAACCAGCGGTGGGTCGAGCAGTGGAGGTAGTTCAAGTGGCGGAGGAGGTAGTTCAAGATCATCCAGAAGGTAATGTCACATGGGTATTTCCTATGCTAAGAACACACATAATATGGTTATGAAAAGAGAAATCAACATCGTAGCTAATCGAATACCTAAATAAATTACGATCATGAAGAGACATATTATATTTGCATTGCTAATGTTATGCGGAACGGTGGCCATGGCCCAAAGTGAGGCCGAAGTCCTTTTGACTTCGCGATCGTTGCCGACAGGCAGTGCTCGTTCGCTGTCGCTGGGCAACGCCATGGGGGCCATTGGAGGGGATTTGACAGCTATCGGCATTAACCCTGCAGGCATTGCGGTATACAGAACCAGTGAATTCAGTCTAAGTTCAGGCTTGCAGATCAATAGCACCGATGCCTCCTACTGGGGACAGACCACAAACGATACAAAAACGAATATTCCGTTGAACCAAATTGGTTTTGTAAGCACATTTATGCCTATGCGCCAGAGCAAAGGAATTGTCAGTTCGCACTTTTCGTTTTCGTACAACCGTGTCAACAATTTCAACCAGAACGTGTGGTTGCAGGGAGATAACGTGAGCTCGTCGATGTTGGACATGTGGGTGATAAATGCCAATGGCTATACCCCCGAAGCGCTTAACACACCGGGTAATCCAAACTACTTTGGTGCAAATTTGGCTTACGGGGCTTATTTAATCGACGAAACCAGTGCTGGAAGTTCCCAATATATACATGCATTTGAAGGGTACGACGGCTCTGGGGCCATTATTTGGCGTCCCCAAAACGGCATCCGCCAGAAGCAACTGATCGATCGCAACGGTTACGGGGGTGAATACTCCTTTGCCGGAGGGATAAATATTGACAATAAACTACTATTGGGCGCTTCATTGAATTTCCAGAATATTCGTGCCGAACAGAGCTCGATGTACCAGGAACGTGACGCCTTTGGCTTGAGTCCCGCTTACGACGATGACATTGATTATTTCAACTATTACGAGACATGGAACAGATACGGCACTTCCATTAACTTTAAGATAGGGGCCATTGTCAAACCAACCAACAACATCCGTATCGGGTTTGCGTTCCACAGTCCAAACTATTTCGAGATGAGGGAAGAATATGATTCATCAATCAAAGCCTATTACAAAGATGGATACAATGAATCGGTAATACCGGAGTACCCGGGTGAGTTTGAATACAAAATCATCACGCCAATGAAACTGGTCGGTAGCTTGGGCTTTATCATCGGCGAAAGAGGATTTGTGAGTGCCGATTACGAGTATCAGGATTACAGCAAAGCCAAATTTAAGCTTTCTGGCAATGATTGGGAATATTCCGACTATATATGGAGCATGAACCAAAATATCAAGACGGTTTTCGATAAAACGCACAGTTTCAGAGTTGGTGGGGAATACCGGGCCACCGACAACATAGCGCTAAGGGGTGGATACGGTTTTTACGGAAGCCCTTACAAAGAGGAATATTTGTCTGAAAAAATGAAATTACAGACTTATTCGTTAGGTCTTGGATACCGCGCCCAATCGTTCTATCTGGATTTGGCCTACATGCTGGTTGCTCAAAACGAAGATTATTACCCATACAGCTGGAACACCGGGGATGCCGAATTCGATGCCCTTGCCCAGCCTGCTAAAATTGAAAGCAATACCAGCAACATAGTGTTGACGCTTGGTTGGAAATTTTAAAAACTTCTGATTCAAAATTTTTATATCTCCTGATTCGTAGAGAAAAGGCCATGGTTCCCTGTTGAACCATGGCCTTTTCGATTTTATTATGAGATTGGCAGGAACATGCCTTTTGTTTTCACAGAATCATTCCGGCAGCGACGGTTTCGTTGGTCCCCTCATCGATTAAAATGACGCTGCCCGTAATACGGTTTTGATGGTATGAATCGACGAAAAGCGGCTTGGTGCTACGCACCGAGATACGTGCAATATCGTTCATGCCTACTTCTTTGTCGCCTTTATTTTCCTCCAACGTATTGATGTTCATTTTGTATTCAACCTCCTTCACCATGCACCGGGCTTCGGAAGAGGTGTGCCGAATGATATATTTGCCGCGCGGGGCTAATTTGTGTTCGTTGAACCAGCAAATCATCATATCAATATCTTGCGTGACGGACGGCTTATCATCGTTTTTGACCAACATGTCACCACGGCTGATGTCGATGTCGTCTTCCAGGGTAATGACCACCGATTGTGGGGCAAAAGCTTCCCCGAGGCTATCTTTGTACATGTCGATGGTTTTGACCTTCGATGTGAAGCCTGACGGCAACACGGTCAGTTCATCACCCACTTTTACGGCACCACTGGCCACACGGCCCGCATAACCACGGTAATCGTGCCAGTCTTTGGCTTGCGGACGAACCACGTATTGTACGGGGAAGCGGAAATCCTGATGGTTAACGTCACTTCCGATGTGGATATTCTTCGAGCAGGTACATCAACGTAGGACCTTTGTACCAGTCCATGTTGCCGGAACGGTCCACGACATTATCGCCCAGCAGGGCGCTGATGGGCACGTAACGTACATCCTTTACCGATAGTTTGGAGGCGATGGCCTCCAAATCCGTCTTGATGTGTTCGAAGGTTTCTTCGGCAAAGCCGACCAAGTCCATTTTATTGACACATACAATGACATGCGGAATCTGCAACAAAGAAGCAATGTATGCGTGGCGGCGGGTTTGTTCCAATACTCCCTGACGGGCATCGACAAGGATAAGGGCCACATTGGCCGTACTTGCGCCCGTAACCATGTTGCGTGTGTACTGGATGTGGCCCGGTGTATCGGCAATGATGAATTTACGTTTTGGGGTGGCAAAATAACGGTATGCGACGTCGATGGTAATACCTTGCTCCCGTTCGGCACGCAGGCCATCGGTGAGCAAAGCAAGGTTGACTTCTTCGTTACCAATGCGCTCGCTGGCGCGCTCAATGGCTTCCATTTGATCTTCGAAAATGGCTTTTGAATCGTACAACAAACGGCCGATCAAGGTACTTTTACCGTCGTCGACACTACCTGCGGTGGTAAACCGCAACAACTCCATATCCAGGTATCCTGAACTTTTTCCGCTCATAGTTTTCGATTTTCGAGAGTCCAGAGTTCTGATTGCCGGGTTTAATGTTTAGTCTTCTATCCCTAACATAAACCACTTCCTACCCCTCTGCCTCTTTTTATAATTTAAAAATATCCCTCGCGCTTACGATCTTCCATGGCCGACTCGGAACGCTTGTCGTCGGCACGTCCGCCACGTTCGGTCACCCGCGAAGAGGCCACCTCATGGATAATGTCTTCAATGGTGTTGGCCGTCGACAAGGTCAGACCTGTGCAAGTAACGTCGCCAATGGTTCGGCAGCGTACATCGAGGGTTTCTATCTTTTCACTGTCCTTCAGCTTCATGTAGGGGGCGTTGGCGAGCCATGCGCCGTCGCGGTTGAATACTTCGCGCTTGTGGGTGAAATACAGATTGGGCAATGCGATATTTTCCATATAGATGTATTGCCACACATCCATCTCAGTCCAGTTACTGATGGGAAATACCCGAAAGTGTTCACCCATGTGTTTACGACCGTTAAAGAGGTTCCAAAGCTCGGGGCGTTGGTTTTTGGGATCCCATTGGCCAAACTCATCGCGGTGCGAAAAGAAGCGCTCTTTGGCACGTGCCTTTTCTTCATCGCGACGGCCGCCACCCATGGCCGCATCACATTTCAGCTCTTCGAGGGCGTCGAGCAGAGTCACGGTCTGCAGCTTGTTACGGCTGGCATTGTATCCTTTTTCCTCTACCACACGGCCTTTGTCGATGGAGTCCTGTACATAGCGGACGATGCACTTGCCACCAGTAGTTTCCATCAACCAATCACGGAAATCGAGCGTTTCCTGGAAATTGTGGCCGGTATCGATGTGCAGCAATGCGAACGGCACTTTGGCCGGATAGAACGCTTTTAACGCCAAGTGATACATGACGATGCTGTCTTTTCCGCCGGAGAAAAGCATGACCGGTCTTTCGAACTGAGCGGCAACTTCCCTGATGACAAAAATCGATTCGGCTTCTAATTCCCTAAGGTGATTGATTTGGTATTTATTCATCCGTAAATAATTTATTTCTTAAGGCCGGGCGGAACTCGCATGATGAATTTTCATCCATGTTTGTTATCTTAACGAACCATGCCCGCTCCATCCGTGAAAATTTTAAAATTTATTGTCGGATAGAACTCCCTGTCCGTCATTTCCATATATCCGCAAACATGTTCGTTCCATTGCACCCATCCATTCCTCTGGCCCTATGACATCTTTCATTTAACACATAGGATACCCTTGGCGGATAAAATAATGTTGATTTTACCCTTGCCGGTAAAAGAGTCGCTAAAATAGTGGATTTTTCTTTATAAAAGCCGGAAAAGATGTTGCATAAAAATCCCTCTATAATAGAAGGATTTTGCATTTTCCAAACATACTCCCAAACCCTCCGTATTTAAAAAACTTGCACAAAGTTAACTATTTACCTTTAACTAAAAAGGTATGCAAAAGGTGTTATTCATACAAAAAGAGCCGGGTTTAAAACCCAGCTCTTCTTTATTGTCTTTATTTGTTCCAAGCGTTTTGTCGGAACCCGACTGCATGGATCAGTCTTTCATGCTGATATCCTGATCCTGGGCAAAACTTTTGTTGTACTGCTCCATGGCGCGCATGCTCATGCCAATATTGGAAAAACCTCCATCGTGGAAAAGGTTTTGCATGGTGACTTTTTTGGTGAAGTCTGAGAACATAGTCACGCAATAGTTGGCGCAATCCACCGCATCGGCATTTCCCAGAGGAGACATGCGGTCTGAAAAATCGACCAGTCCATCGAATCCTTTTACGCCACTGCCGGCCGTGGTAACCGTGGGCGATTGGGAAATGGTATTGACCCGTACATGGCGTTCGCGGCCATAAATGTACCCAAAGCTGCGGGCAATGGATTCGAGCATTGCCTTGGCATCGGCCATGTCGTTATAGCCGTAGAACGTACGTTGGGCCGCCACATAGGTCAATGCCAATACAGAACCCCACTCGTTGATCGCGTCCAGTTTAAAAGCAACTTGCAACATTTTGTGGAACGAGATAGCCGAGATGTCCAAGGTTTTGTCCAGATAGTTGTAGTCCAGGTCATGGTAGACCCTGTGCTTGCGTACGTTGAGCGACATGCCGATGGAGTGGAGCACGAAGTCGACTTTTCCGCCCAGCACGTCCATGGAGGTCTGAAACACGTTCTCAAGATCGGCCACGCTGGTTGCATCGGCTGGAATGATTTGGGCGTTCAGGCGTTTGCCCAATTCCACGACTTCGCCCATACGGCAAGCTACAGGCGTGTTCGACAGGGTTATCTGGGCGCCTTCCTCAACTGCCAATTCAGCCACTTTCCAGGCAATTGACATTTCGTTGAGCGCACCAAAGATGATCCCTTTCTTTCCTTTTAACAAATTATGTCCCATATCCAGATTTTGTTTAGAGGGTGCAAATATAAGCGAATAATTCATAAACCCGTTTATCTGTTGCCCCCGGTCGTTCACAGATAGGCTAACAACAATTGGAAGGTTTGGTTCATAAAGCGGTATAATTTGCTGGACGGCCGGAGACGGAATGTTTTTGCGGCAGAGCATACCGATAGTTTGGCGGGGATTCCAATAGCAGGGAAAATCGATTAACTGTAAAGAACGATTTCCGGCTTGTTCTCTATGTGGTCAGAAAGGTGGATCAACGAGATTGGCCCTATATTGCGACGTAAATCCCGTATTTATATTTCGGGGTCCAGTTACTGGACAATTCCCTACAGATCCATTATCGCCCAGAGCGTACATGCATGGTGCCCTGAGTTGCCCAATGGGTTACCGAGCCTCTTGAATCCTATTTTTTCATAAATCGCGACCGCTTTCCCCAATTCGGGAAAGCTTTCCAAATAAAGCTGTCTGAAGCCAAAATCCCTGGCCGATTTTATACTTTTCTGTATCAATGCCTTGCCAATCCCTTTCCCCCGTGATTCTTTTGCCAGGTATAGCTTTACCAATTCAGCACATCCGTCAGGCAATCCATTTGTCGGGTACACCCCACACCCTCCAAGTATCTGCCCATCTTCCTCGCAAATCCAATATGCGGAACGGAAGGTTTTAAACAATTCGAACAAATTGTCGGTTGTGGGATCGGTATAGACCGTTCCCGGTTTATCGATCTTAAATTCCCGGAATACGGTTCGGATAAGGTCGGCAATTGGTTTGTTGTCCTTTTCCTCGATTGCCCTATATATAATCGCCATTTTTTCGGATTAATCTATCGACAAAAGGCTGGTCATGTTCAAAACTTCAACAATTCGCGGGCGTTGCTCAGGGCCGCTTCGGAAAGGACGCTTCCGCTAAGCATTTTGGCTATTTCAACCACACGCTGGTCGTTGCCGAGCTGTTCGATGTGGGTGGCCTGCTTATGCCCCAAATCTTTTTTGCTGACCATATAATGTATGTGCCCTTTGGCTGCAATCTGCGGCAGATGGGTGATACTGATGACCTGCATGTGCGCAGCCATCGACTGCATGATGTCGCCCATTTTATCAGCTATCTCGCCCGATACGCCGGTGTCGATCTCATCAAGCAATAACGTGGGCAAACCTTTAGCTGTCGACAATAATGCCTTGATGCACAACATAAGCCGCGACATTTCGCCGCCCGACGCCACTCTTTCAAGCTCGGCCAACTGACCTGCTTTATTGGCCGTGAACAGGAACACGATATCGTCGATCCCGTCGGGACTAAAATCGGGCTTCGGATGGTTGCTTACCTGAAATTTGGCATTGGGCATCCCCAGATCGGCCAACATGGCCAATAAGCTTTTTTCAATGTGCGGAAATACCTGTGAACGTTTTTGGCTGAGGACATCAGCCTTTGCCGATAATTCGGCCTTCAACCGATCGATTCTCTTTTGGAGATTCTCCACCTCCTCGTCGAAATTCGAGATGCGCTTAAGCTTGTCGCCGTATTCCTCCATCAAGATAACCAGTTCTTGCTCCGAAGCCACGCGGTGTTTCTGCTGCAATTCGTACAAAAGGCCCAAACGGGCTTGTACACGGGCAATTTCGCCGGCATCGTGGTCAATGTGCCCGCTACGGTTCGACAGGTCGATGGCCAGATCCTTCAGATCGAGGTACGATGTTTCGATGCGGTTGATGATCTCTTGCCCATCGTGCAAAAAACCAGCCACTTTCGACAGCTGCGATTGTGCCTCTTTTAAACCGGCGAGCACGGGAAAGTTTTCGCCATCGAGTTGGTTTACCACAAACAACAGGGCCGATTTGATATCGGCCGCATGGGTCATTTCCTGCAATTGTTGCTCCAACCGGGTTTGTTCGCCCGCTTCCAGTTTGGCCTCGGCCAGCTGTTGGTACTGGAACTGAAGATAATCGAATTCGCCTTTTTGTTTTTCGTTCTCGTCTTTCAATTTGGCCAACGATGCCAGCAACTGCCGGTATTGTTGATAAAACTGCAGGTACTCGTTTTTCTGCACGGCGGTATCGGCCACGGCGTCGACCACCATCAGCTGGAAATGGTTCTCTCCGAGCAAAAGGGTTTGGTGCTGCGAATGGATGTCGATGAGCCTCGACGTAAAGTCTTTCAGTACGGCAAGGTTCACGGGAGTGTCGTTCACGAAGGCCCGTGATTTTCCGGCAGGAAGTATCTCACGGCGGACGAGGGTAAGCGGTTCGTAATCAAGATCGTTCCCTGCCAGAATATCTTCCATTTGGTAGCCCGATATGTCGAAAGTGGCCTCAACCACGCATTTCTGCCCGGCATCTTTAAGTACCGACGCGTCGGCACGTTGTCCCAAAATAAGTCCCAGCGCCCCCAGAAGAATCGATTTTCCGGCTCCCGTTTCTCCGGTGATCACCGAAAATCCCTGATAAAATGCAATATCGACTTTCTCGATCAGTGCATAATTCGAAACCGACAACGATTTAAGCATGTTCCAGCAGGATAGAAAATTAGTTTGACTTTAAGGCTTTGTATTTATCCAAATTACTGGGATCAATTTCTGTAAGCAAGTTGTACATGTTGCTTTTTTCCACCCCAAACGATTCGGAAAAGAGGTTCACCACTTCGTCGGCCTTTGCATTGAAAAATATCTGCAACAGAAACGCTCCGGGTTTCTGGCGGTACACCTTTCGGAGCAGCTCCAAGGCATTGGCCGACTCTTCGCGGCCGGTTTCTACCTTTTCGGCCAACCGGTCAAGTCCCAAGCGATGGTAACGGTACACACACTCACGCAAAGGCTTATGGTATTCGTCCAACATATTTTCAACCATCCAGTAGCGGTTGCGTTGGTTCTCGAACGATTTCCATCCTGTTTGGCTGGCATTCTGGGCACGGTTCACAATTTGTTCGGCTTTTTGGAAACTCGAGGTACCTCCCATTGGGGCAAACGAATCTTCGTCGAGGCCAATGATCATATAAGCATAGAAAGCCATCATGCCGATCAGGTTTGAATCAAAATTACTGGGATTGAATACCAGAGGCTCGAACTCGACGTACTTGAAGTGAAGGTTTTGATCCTGATAATTGAACAGCACCGTGTTGTACGATGAATTGTACACCGGCCTGCGTGCCTGTATCTGCAACGTACCCTTAAATTCGTCTATGGAGATCATCTCTTTGATGTTCAACATAAAGTTACATTCAATCCGCTCTTCCGACGCATACACCTTATCGGTCCACCGTTGGTTGTTCATAAATTCGTTAAGGGCGGTTTGCAAGGTCTCGAATACTTTGCGGTTAGTGCCCTGTATGCTTGGCGCTACCACCGATACGTTGCAGCGGAGCTCTTGCGCATGTGCATCGACCAATGCCATTGCAACGCACATCCCCACAAGTCCGATTTTTTGGAGCAACCCTGTACACAAGAATCTGAATGTAGCCATGGCGATTATTTGGACAATTTTATTTATGATCCGATGAGCGATTCCATCTCTTTTACAATGTCCAACGCGACTTCGTCTTTCCGCTTCAATCCAAATTCTCTACGTTGCCCGTTGCAATGGATAATGGTAATTTGGTTGGTATCGACGTTGAACCCCACCCCTTCTTTTCCCGCCTGGTTGAGCACAATAAAGTCGAGGTTCTTGGCTTTAAGCTTTTTTTGGGCGTTTTGCTCTAAATCATGTGACTCCAAGGCAAAACCGACCAACAGTTGCCCCGGCTTCTTTTTTGCACCCAATTCGGCCGCTATGTCCTTGGTGGCTTTCATCTCAATGGACAACGTATCGCTTTTGCGTTTTATTTTTTCATCTGCCTGTGTCACCGGGGTATAGTCTGCCACGGCAGCGGCCATTACGGCCGCATCCATGTGGGGAAACAGGGCCGTGCATTGGTCGTACATTTGCTGTGCCGACTCGACCTTCACGACGTCAATGGCACCGTTCTCTACCGTTAACGATGTGGGACCGGTAACCAACGTGACCTGCGCCCCGTGCAATGCCAGCTGAGAGGCCAATGCGTATCCCATTTTTCCGGATGAATAATTACCTATAAAACGAACGGGATCGAGTTTTTCGTACGTGGGCCCGGCAGTAACCATCACTTTTCGTCCCGCCAGAGGTGAGCTGTCACCGCCGGCAAAAAATGTTCTGACGCGCCTGACGATGGCTTCGGGTTCCTCCATACGCCCCTTTCCAAAAAGGCCGCTGGCCAACTCGCCGGTTCCCGGCTCTAAAATCACGCAACCAAGCCCGGCCAGACGTTGGAGGTTTGCTTGCGTGGCAGGATGGGCATACATGTCGAGGTCCATGGCAGGGGCAATCATTACCGGACATTTGGCCGACAGATAAGTGGTAAGCAAGAGGTTGTCACAAATACCGGCCACCATTTTCCCCAAAGTATTGGCCGATGCGGGCGCAATGAGCATCAAATCGGCCCAAAGCCCTAAATCGACATGGCTGTTCCACGTGCCGTCCTTGGTCTGGAAAAATTCGCCAAGTACGGGCTTGTTCGATAAAGCCGACATGGTGACGGGGGTGACGAACTCCTTTCCGGCAGGCGTCATCAATACTTGCACCTCTGCACCTTCTTTCATGAGTAAACGCAACAAATAGGCGGCTTTGTATGCCGCAATGCTGCCCGTTACCCCCAAAATGATTTTTTTACCTTTTAACATGGCAAAAAGTTAAAAAAAAAGATAAAAGAAATTCATGCAAATCCCTTTTATCTTTTATGGTTTTTAAAACCCGAAAACCTTAATTGTTGCCGTCTTTTTCCGGATTACGGTAATATACCTTCCCTTCCGAAAATTCCTGAACGGACAAACCAACCGGTTTTGGGAACCTTTCGTAGTAACGTGAGATCTCGATTTGCTCGCGGTTTTCGAAAACCTCTTCCAAATTATCGGTGTACGAAGCAAATTCCTGCAGTTTCTTATTAAGCTCTTCCTTCAGTTCGGCACTGATCTGGTTGGCTCGTTTGGCACACACCACTACCGTTTCGTAAATATTTTTGGTGTCTTTCGACAACCCTTTGGTGTCCCAGGTAATGGTCGACAAAGGTGCGTTGGATTTTTTATAGTCCATCTGTATGAAATTATGGCTTTTAAACGATTATTTTTTTACTAACGAAGAAGAAACCTTGTAAATGGATTCTGCCTTTTTCAAATATTTGCTATCGGGAAACTCGTTGATGAACGAATAGTACTCATCGATTGTTTCACGGGCACGCTCGTCCTTCTTTTCTTCCACACTTTTTACGGCCTGGATATATTTCGCCTCAAGGATGAGGAACGAGAGCTCTTCACGATATTTGGTATCGGGAAATTCCCTTAAGCTGTTTTGCGCCGCGATAACGGACGATCGATAATTGTTACCCCTGTAGTTCCCCAGATCGAAATACAATCTTGCGTTCAAGTATGACTTATACACCAATTTGTCCCGAAGCTCATCCATGAAACGCGTGGCCTCATTTACCCTTGGACTGGCGGGAAACATATTGATGAACAACTGGAATTCGTTAAGGGCCTCATATGTCAACGTCTGGTCCAATCTTGGCTTGGGTGATTGTTTATACTTGCAATAGGCCAGCTGGAACTGGCATTCTTCCACCAAATCGCTCGATGGGTAGGTTTTTACAAACTGGCCGTAATAGTGTGCCGCCATTAAATAATCCTTCATCTTGAAAAGCGCATCGGCATAACAATAAGTGAGATTTTCGGCCTTGTCGCTACCCCTGTAGATAGATGTCAGCTCCTCGAACAAAGTAGTGGCTTTCACAAAATCCTCGGCTTTATAATAGGCCATGGCTTTGTTATATTTTAGCTCATAATCGGTGCTTTTAAGCAACTTTTGGTAATCGCTGCAAGAGGCCAACACCAACAAGGAAACAAGCAATGTAAGAAATGATAATCTCATTCATTCAATGATTTAAAGGATTTTGTGATCTCAAACCAACAAACGCCTCTCTTTTCAAACCAAGGTGCAAAGATAATTGATTTTCTACATCTACGCACCAACCACTCCACACAAAAAACACCAATAGCCCTTCCGTCCTTAAAAGAGGACAAAAGCATAACGGAAAAAAGACCTTTTACAGTACACCATGTTAGGCAAAAAGATTACATTTGCTCGGAATTTTTAAAATGCATCACTGTGGATATATTTGATAAAATCAAAGCAAGCATGGGGCCGCTTGGCCAATATAACAAAGAGGCCCATGGTTATTTTACATTTCCAAAACTTGAAGGCGAGATAGGCCCAAAAATGAAGTTCCGTGGCAAAGAGGTGCTGACCTGGAGCCTGAACAACTATTTAGGCTTGGCAAACCATCCCGAAGTGCGCAAAGCCGATGCCGATGCCTCGGCCGAATATGGCTTGGCTTACCCCATGGGGGCACGGATGATGTTGGGACAAACCAGCAAACACGAAGAACTGGAGGCCAAGCTGGCTGAGTTTGTCGGCAAGGAAGATGCTTATTTACTGAATTTCGGCTACCAGGGAATGGTGTCGATCATCGATACCCTTTGTGGCCGTAACGATGTAATCGTATACGATTCCGAGGCGCATGCATGCATTTTGGACGGTTTAAGGTTGCACATGGGAAAACGTTTCGTGTTTCCCCACAACAACATCGAAAACCTAGAGAAGCAATTGGAACGTGCCACCAAGTTGGCCGAAAAACAAAATGGCGGCATTCTGGTGATCACCGAAGGTGTATTCGGCATGGCCGGTGATTTGGGGAAATTGGATGAGATCGTAAAATTGAAAAAGAAATTCAGTTTCAGGCTTTTGGTTGACGATGCGCACGGTTTTGGCACCATGGGCAAAACAGGTGCCGGTGTGGCCGAGCATTTTGGTGTGTCCGACGGTGTGGACATAATGTTCGGTACCTTTGCCAAATCGATGGCCGGTATCGGAGGCTTTGTGGCTTCAACCGAAGAGGTCGTGAATTATCTGCGTTACAATATGCGCTCGCAGATTTTTGCCAAATCGTTGCCAATGCCGATGGTAATCGGCGCGTTGAAACGTTTGGAATTGCTGCGTACCCGCCCCGAATTGAAAGATAAACTTTGGGCCATTGTGGACAAGCTTCAATCGGGTTTGCGTGAAAAGGGCTTCGATCTGGGTAAAACCGAATCGCCCGTGACCCCTGTATTCCTTTCAGGTACAGTTCCGGAAGCGACCCAAATGACCATGGACTTGCGTGAGAATTACAATATTTTCTGTTCGATCGTGATCTATCCCGTTATCCCAAAAGGACAGATCATGTTGCGCATTATCCCAACCGCCGCCCACTCACTCGAAGACGTGGACTACACCATCAAGGCGTTCTCTGAGGTTTCCGAGAAATTGAAGGCAGGCAAATATAAATCGGACAAAATCGCCAGTATCCTTTAAGATTGAGCTTCTTTATAAGAACAAAAAATGCTTCCAAATCGGAAGCATTTTTTTGTTTTTATCGTTCTTCAAATCCGATGTCAATGTTGTTCTATCAACCAGCGTTCGGCATCAATAGCAGCCATACAGCCCGATCCGGCTGCTGTAACCGCCTGACGGTAATTGGGATCCTGTACGTCGCCGCATGCAAATACCCCTTCCACATTGGTTTTTGACGTCCCGGGCTTGGTTATGATGTAACCTACCCCATCGGTTGATATCCATGGCTTAAAGATATCGGAATTGGGTTTATGCCCAATTGCCAAAAAGAAACCGTCAATTTTGATTTCGACAATTTCCTCACTGGACGTGCCTTTCTTTTTGTAAAGTACTGCGCCTTCCACGACATTGTTCCCGGTAAGTGCCTTTGTTTGGTGTTCCCACAGCACTTCGATGTTAGGAGCACGCAATACACGCTCTTGCATCACTTTCGAAGCGCGCAGCTCGTTACGGCGCACAATCAGATATACCTTATTGGTCAGTCCAGACAAATAAAGAGCCTCCTCGCAAGCCGTATCCCCGCCGCCAACCACAGCAACGTCCTTGCCACGATAAAAGAAGCCATCGCAAGTGGCGCAGGCCGACACCCCCGAACCGGCATATTTCGCTTCATCGGGTAATCCCAGATATTTTGCCGTGGCACCTGTCGCAATGATCAAGGCCTCGGCTTCGATGACTTTGCTGTCGTCAACAGTAACTTTAAAGGGACGTGAGGACAAGTCGACCTTTGTGGCCAAACCAAAACGGATGTCGGTACCGAAACGTTGTGCCTGATGTTTTAGCTGTTCCATCATTTCGGGACCGGTAACCCCATCGGGATATCCGGGAAAATTTTCCACTTCGGTGGTGGTGGTCAATTGCCCGCCCGGCTGCAAACCTTCATAAAGCACGGGGTGAAGATTGGCCCTGGCTGCATAAATGGCGGCAGTATACCCGGCAGGTCCGGAACCAATAATGAGTACCTTTACCTTTTCTGCATCCCGGATATCACCTTTGTTATCGGAGGTCCCTCCCAGATCTGTCATTTTTCCGAATAAAGACATATATATAAATTTTTAAAAGATTCAAACATGTCGACATATGCATATATCGCACCAATCGTAACCATCTGACAAAATTTCCGAAAGGGAAAAAGGCACCACCAACCACAATGCATCCATCTAGAATACCCTTTCTGCCTTTAAGAAGCCATACCATAAACATCATTTCAGATTGAAATGTTCCACACGGAACGGCGATCATCCTTGCCAATTCCTTACAGGACATCCAATGTATCGACCGAACAAGTCAATGAGGTGACCACGCCAAAACCGTTGCTAACATTCGATGGTGCCTGAACCGGGTTAAAAATGGGTAACCCTTCGTACGATGCCGCAATGATTTGTGCCCTTAAAAATGAATAATATAACGAATTCAAATGGTACAGTCTGAATATTAATTGGTTTGCCAATACATCCTCTCCGTCATCAAACGTAGCGACAGGCAAATAAAGTACAATGCCATAAGGCCGGTGCGAAATGGTTTGATCGTTGAAGAGCCCCTGGAAATCGATTGTCTCAAACGACGATGACCCTTGATTTGAATTATAGAACAACGCATCATCTTTGGGTATTGAAATGGTATCTACCACCGTGGCGGATGATCCGTCGGATTGTTCCACGACTCTTTTCTGCAACAATATAAGCTGGTAAAAATTTGCCTCGTCCAACGGATCGGTGAAATAAACACGCACCCTCATCATCATCTCAAAAAGTCCGCTGGGCCCCTTCTTCAATACCCTCAGTGTGTCAACCGACTCGATGGGAACAGGATTGGGAATCTGGGTTTGTCCCGAGGCCAGCTCGGCACCGTCAACAAAAACCGAAAACGTCACGGAATCGCCTGCGTTAAACTTTATCTGCGGCCAGCTATACGACGCTTCGCCGTTTGGATAGCTTAACGTTTGGAGAGGCGCACCATTTTTATAGATCAAGACCGACGCGTTTTGATACAGATCGTAATGTGTTTCGTTCAAAATAGAGACGCTTTTCGACAGGCTCAACACCAATCCCGTATCCGGTTGCAAAAAAGCATACAGCACGGGCTTTCCTCCCGCATCGCCTAAATCGATATCCAAGTCCCTTTCACACGCCCCAAAAACGAACACCACGGACAATGTCAAAGCCATTATCAAGTTCCGGTATCTATGTCGATTTACCTGCGCCATATAACGAAACATTTAAAACTTAATGGTATAACGCACATACGGGAAAGGAATCGGAAACAAACTGAATTGTTTGAGCGACCGTACCGTGGCTCCATCCTTTTCGCTTTCGGAGAAATAGAGGAAAAAGGGATTCTGCCGGCCATAAACGTTCATTACCCCGACACTCCAAATACGACGCCCCATCTTGACATCCCTATAAAAGTTCACACCGATATCCATCCTGTGGAAATCAGGCATCGAATAGCCGTTTTTCGAACTATAACTTTCCTGATACCCTGAATATTGTTGCAACGATGTAGGCATGTCCGGCACATAGTACATTTCGTTAGGCAAGTTCACCGGCTTTCCGCTGCCGTAAGCCCAAGTGATCCCTGCATCGAAACGATCACTGAACCGGTACGAAACAAATGCCGACACATCGTGACGACGGTCGTTATTTGAACGGAACGATTTGCCATTGTTCAACTCATCAAACCGGCTGATGCTTTTGGACCATGTGTAGCCAAACCATCCTGAAAGGGCCCCGATCTTACGATGCAATAATAATTCAAGACCATATGACCGTCCAGATCCGGATGTTAACTTACTCTCCCATCCCTGGCTGAAATCGAAAAAACTTTGGTTTTCACTATAGTCCAACACGTTTTTAATCTCCTTGTAATAAGCGTCCAACGTAAGCATGAAACCTTCGGAGATTTCCCATTCGGGACCAAAATCCACTTGCCATGCTTCAAGGGGTTTGATTTTATCGGTCACGGGCAACCACAGGTCGGAAGGCAACGACAGGTTCGTGGCATTTAACACATGCAGGTACTGCCTCATTACCGAATATGACCCTTTTACCGATACCGTGGGCGTTAACAAATACCGTAAGTTCAAGCGCGGCTCCAATGACGAATAGCTTCTCCCTTCGGTGTTGTAAGTTGAAAAATGAACCCCTGCATTTAATTTTAACGATGGTGACACATTGAACTCTTCCTGAAAATACCCCCGGATCTCGGTCCCCGACATCATTTTACCGCCCAAAGTGGTATCGTTTTTTTCGTCGGATGATAGCGTGGATTGCAACACATCGATGCCGGGATAAAAACGGTGCAACACGCCGCTCACCCCAAATTTGATCGAATGGTTGTTCGACGGCATGTAATCGATATCCAATTTCAGGCTCGCGTCACGTATACCGCTTGAGTATTTCCGTGTATAAGTAATCCAGTCATCTTCACTGTCGGTGCTCTCTGTTTGTTTCGACACGTAGTGGTAATTGCTGTAGGCTCCCGAGAGGCTGGCAAACATCCTGTTATTGATGACGTAACGCCATTTTAGCGATCCCACAATATTGCCCCAGCCTGTACCGACCTCATCGTTCAACTTTATGTTATCTTCATCTCCTTCCACTATGGAACGGGCCACGTTCTTAAAGTTATATTTCGACAACAAATCGTCACGTCCCCAGTAACTGCTCAAGGTAAGCTCGCTACGGGGCGAAAAGCGATGGGTAAACTTGCCGTTGAGATCAAAAAAATAATAAAACGATTTGTCTTCGCGATTGATCAATAACGGGGCTGCCAATATATCGTAATAGGTACGCCGGAATGACAGGAAATATTTTGATTTATCCTTTACCACGGGACCGTTTAGCGACACTTTTGAAGACAATAACCCCAAGCTCACCGATCCATTTTGTTTGGACGAACTGCCATCGAAGGTGTGGATATCGAGCACCGACGATAAACGACCTCCGTATTGCGCAGGAAATCCTCCTTTTATGAGCGATACTTTATTGACGGCATCGGCATTGAAGATCGAAAAGAAACCCAACAAGTGCTCTACGTTGTAAACTGGTACACCGTCAATCAGGATCAGGTTCTGGTCGGCCCCCCCTCCCCTCACATATAAGCCGCTGAACCCTTCATTACCGCTCTGTACGCCGGGAAATTGCTGAAGGGATTTTATCAAATCGACTTCGCCCATAAACGATGGTACGTTTTGTATCTGGGTCAAAGGAACTTCGATCGTACTGGTTTGCGTGCTGTATACGCCCGATACGCGCCTCATCCCTATAATCGGGATCTCCTGCAACTCGGGCTGCGGTTCCAAATTAAACACCAAGGTCGTGTCACTTCCCAAATCGAAACGATGAAACCGGGTATTGAATCCAATGTACGAGCTGCCCACGACAACTTCGCCCCCGGTAAGGGTAATGGAAAAGAAACCTCTGTCGTTGGTGGCCACGCCCTGGCTCCCGTACACGTCAAATACATTGGCCCCGATCAATGCCTCGCCATTCAACGAGTCGCGGACAAACCCCCTTACCCTGAAACGCTGTTCGTTTTTGGGAATGGGTACGATCATTATCTTGTTGTCGATAACTTTATAATCGACCTGACAAGTTTCAAAAATATGATCGAGGAAATATTTGACGGACGCCTTCTTTTGCTGGAAAACAACACGTTGCGGCAAACAAACCTTGTTCGAATAGCTAAAAATAATCCCTGAGCGTTGCTCAATATGGAAAAGCAACTCAGCAGCAGACCCTTTTTGCTCTGTCAATTCCACCTCTTTATCGAGTGTGGATTGGGCAAACACTGGTTCTGCAAAGAAAACCGAACATGTGGCAATGAGGCCGATCAGGGCCGACAGTTTTGGCATCCGCCTTCTCCTCTATATCGTTGTAGGAGGCGAAATTAATCAGAGATTACCAAAGTACCTTCGTGCAGGGTGAATTTTTTGTTAAAATGAACCGACAATTCCTCAAAAATCGCAGGAAGCGATTGTGTTTGGAACTTTGTCGTAATACGGGTCTTGGAGTCAGATGATTTTATTTGGACGGCTTTAATCTCGCCGAAGGAATCGTTTAATGTCTTGGCCACTTCCTCCAGAGTGTTGTTCGTAAAAACGATTTCGCCCGTTTTCCATACAATGTCGTTTGCGCTGATAATTACCTCTTTCGTAAACTCTCCATTGTCGTAGATTCCTTTTTCGTTTGCCTGCAGGGTAATTTCCGTTGACCCGTTTCCAAAACTTACCTTCCCGCTGGTCACGGACACTTCGATCCTCTCATCACGGGCCTTGACGTTGAAAGAAGTTCCCAGCACGCGTACTTCGGTTTCGCCGGACTTCACGACAAATGGCTTGTGTGGGTTTCTTTGGACATCGAAAAACGCTTCACCGCTCAGTTTTACCAAACGTTGCGAGGCGTTTGTACCATGCTGGTAAACGATACGACTGTCTTTGTTGAGGGATACCATCGAATTATCGGGCAATTCGACCACCTCAATGGAATTTCTGGCCGTCACCGCATCCCATTTTCCAAAGCCTGGCACATAATTATACAATGCATAATAAGATGATGCCAGCAAGAACAAGGTAACGGACGCAGCGGCCATCCTGAAAGCGAACAGCCTCCGGACCGGTGTAGAAGAGGGCTTGTGCGATTTGATACATGCCTTTACCTTATCGAAATCGCATTTTTTAAATGATTCGATCCGATGGAAAAGTTTTATCGCACGGCTTTTTTCCCAAACCAATAGCTCTTTGGCGTATTGTTCTTTCAAACGGGGGAAGTCGGACATCAACCGTTCGAACTCAACTTTTTCGTTGTTATCCAGCGAACCGCCGAGGGCTTTTGCCAATAGTGTGTCAAAATGCAGTTGATCCATATATTTCAATGAAATTCCATCATCGTAAAAATATTTGCTTCGCCGGGGGTTTCTTCCACAGCCAGCGGGGCCTCGGCCACCGCGTCATAATTGGCTTTATCGTCCGTTGCCCCTTCGTTTCCACGAAGGGCTTCGTCTTTTTCGCCAAGAAACAGATCCGCGATCAATTGAAATATGAATTCCATGGTTTCATTTGTTTAATCGTGTATATGACAATCCAACGAACCGGAACACGTACATTAGATTTCTTTCTTTTTCACTTTAGATTGTGTCTAAACAATTCCCGGTACCACATGATACAACACCACCCATAATATGGGAACCAAGGTCTCCGGCCAATTGTCGCGCAAGAACCTGAGTGCTTTGCTGATCTGTGTCTCTACCGTACGCTTCGAAATGTTGAGCTGGTTGGCGATGTCGTCGTTTTTTATCCCCTCAAAACGACTCATCTCGAATATCTGCCGGCACTTTTCGGGCAGTGATCTGATCAATCCGAACACTGAATTCTCAAATTCGGTGGTTTCGACGTTTTGATCGAAGAAAGCCTCGTCGTTCTTTTGGGATATCTGGATCTGGTCGTGGTGCCCCTTCACCAGTTTTTCGCGCTTGATATGGTTAAGACACCTGTTACGTACCGACTGGTACAGGTGCGATTTGACGGAGGTATGGATCTGTAGGCTGTCGCGCTTTTCGTACAATGCCACAAATACGTCCTGCACCATCTCGCGCGCAGTGTCCTCATCGTTCACATATTTAACCGCAAACACCACCAGCCGGGTGTAATAGTTGGAAAAAAGCTCTTCGAAAGCTGCATCTCCACCTTTCCACAATTGCTCCGACGTGTCAGTCCCGACCATTCCGAAATTTTTGATAAAGCTAAAAAAAAGGGCCAATATTTAGTGCACCGAAAAAGGATGCATCTTTTAATGGGTTGTTTTCCTTCTTCATTTCCAGGCAATATACACGTTTACAACTATTTAAACCTCGGACTTGCCAAAGCCTGACATTTTTCAGCATTTTTTAAGGATTTGATTTGGTTGCAATCCTATTTTCTTTATTTTTGCACCACCGAAAACGACACGGGAACCGGGATGTAGCTCAGCCAGGTTAGAGTACACGTCTGGGGGGCGTGTGGCCGCGCGTTCGAATCGCGCCATCCCGACCAACACAAAGGTCAGCACTTGTTTGCTGGCCTTTTTTGTTTCCGGACCGGGACGTACAGTCCTCCCCTCCCGCTGCTTCGGAACAAAGGGTTTGCCGTTTTCCAATCACCTCGCCGGTCTTTAACGGGAAAGTACCGGCCCTTGGTGAGTTCTCCAACAAAGCTTACAGAATATCCAGAATCGAAAACCGAATATCTAAAACCGAAAACCGGCGATTTTCCGATCTCTTAATTTTAGGGCCAGATATTCATTACAATCACAAATCTATGAAACGGGTATTCTTTTTTCTAACCTGCTGGGTCGTGGTATATATGGGCTTTTCCCAAACCATGGTGATCAGCGATATCCACACCCTGTCAGACCAATTCAATTTCGAAAGGAGCAAAAACGTTACGTTCGATGGTTCCAGCTACCGGAACGTAACGGGTTCGCCGTACCTGAACGATGCGTTCATTGCGGGCGAGGTGGTGGTGAACGACAGCGCGCGCATCGAAAAGAATCCCTTTGCGTTACAATATTTATACTGACCGGATGGAGTTCATGAACCCAAAGCAGGAGATCCTCGAGATAGGTATCGCCAAGAAAGCGTACCGGTTCAGCTACGGCGGATTCGTGTTTACCGTGCAAGATTATCTGTTACGCAGTGAACACAAGCGCGGCATCCTGCAACTGCTTGTCGACGGGCATACCCGGTTGTATAAAAGGTATGGGGTGGAATTTAGGCCCGCGACTAGGGAAATGGGGTTTAAGCCTGCGGAACCCAACAGGTTTGTCAGGCTCGATGACGAGTACATGGTAGCTGTAGGCGACGGCATGCCCGAACCCATCGGCAAAACGAAAGAGCTGATCGAAAGGCTGAAAGCGGGAAAACCCGATGTGGACCAATATTCAAAGACGTTGAGGCTGCGGTCGGAAGACGGGCTCGTGCAATTGATCGAGTATTGCAACCACTGAGCGTAAGGCCGTTGCGGCCGCACAAAAAACAAACGACACAATTATCCCGCCCCGCTACGGGACCTAAGGCTGTCCGAAAACGACGGATTTCCCGTCAGTTGCCCAACCCTGCTGCAAAACTTTTGGGGTATTGCGAACCCTTACCTGCCGCCCTCTTTTCGGACGGCCTTTTGCCAAATACCGGTGAACTGATATCATGGATAAGTTATTTCTATTATGGGGTGCGGTTCTCTTCTGCGCCGTTTCCTGCGTCCCGGGGCATCCCGGCAATGCCAGCAGCTTCGGCCATTGTGCGGAAGTGTATCCCGATTATGCCAATTCCCCGATCCCATGGAACATTGCGCCTTTAAACTTCTCCATCCGCGACGAGGGCGATGGTTTCGCTGCAGCCGCTTATTCCCGGAAAGGGGAAAAATTGTGGGCAACCGGACGCGACGTGCGATGGGACCGGAAAGGCTGGCGCCAACTGCTCGACACCAACAGGGGCGACACGCTTTACACAGTGGTGTACGTCCAAAAGGACGGCCAATGGTACAGCCATCCCGCGATAAAGAATTATATTGCCCCGGAGGGGATCGATCCTTATATCTCTTACCGGTTGATAGAGCCTTCCTATGTGGTTTACGAACAAATGGCCATTCACCAACGTAACCTGACCAATTTTGAGGAAAAGGTGATCTATAGCAGTGTGCCGCTGTCGGACCGCGAGGACGGGCAATGTATCAACTGCCATGCTTATCAGGATTATAACCGGACGGGGAGGATGCAGTTCCACGTCCGGCAGCATAAGGGGGGAACGGTGATCGTGACGCCCGAGGGGACGAAAAAGGTAGACCTGCGGACGGACCGCACTATTTCGGCGGGGGTGTACCCGGCCTGGCATCCGACAAGGGACCTTATTGCTTATTCGGTCAACAATACCGAACAACATTTCCACCAACGGGGAAAGGAAAAGGTGGAGGTGATAGACTCCAGGTCGGATTTGGTGCTTTACGATGTGGGCACGAACCAGCTTCGTGCCGTTGCCTGTACCCCCGACCAACTGGAAACGTTCCCGGCATGGAGCCCCGACGGCAGTTCTCTGTACTTTGCTTCGGCGGGGTACCCCGCGGGAACAGGTCCCCGCGACAGCCTGATCCTTCGTTACAAAGAGTTCCGTTACAACATTTGCCGAAAGGCGTTCGATCCGCAGACGATGGGGTTTGGCCCTGCCGAAACGGTTTTCGATGCGGCCGCACGCCAACGGAGCGCTACGTTGCCAAGAATATCGCCGGACGGCAATTTCCTGCTGTTCACGCTTGGCGATTACGGCAATTTCCATATTTGGCACAAGAGCAGTGACCTGTGGGCGGTCGACCTCAGGACGGGCGCGGCGTTTGCACTGGCAGAGGCCAACAGCCCGGATGCGGACAGTTACCACTCGTGGTCGTCCAACGGCCGTTGGATCATCTTCAGCTCGCGCAGGGACGATGGCTCTTACACTCGCCTTTACATTGCTTACTTCAGGGACGGTAAGGCTTTCAGGCCGTTCATTCTCCCCCGGGAGGACCCGCGTTCGTACGCTGGATTGTTCAAGTCGTTCAATGTGCCGGAATTTATGGCGGCACCCGTCGATGTGCCGCTAAATCGGTTGGTACGTGCTGTGGACCGGCAACCGGAAAGGGTCACTTATGTCGGCGCAGCCTCCGACGGAGCTTTAGAAAAGGCAGCAACGGGCAACTTTTACGAATAGGGGCATGGTGCTCCCGGCACCGGGCATTACCCACACCGTTGTGCCGGAACGGCGGCCTTATCTCGGCTTGCCGCCGGTTTCGCCGACGGCCGTTCCGTCCCGTCGTTTTTTTTGGGACTGGGAGGTAAAGCCGTGCATTACAAAATGCATATTTATATTTTTTCCTTTCATACTATTAGTTAAACCAATAATTTTAGCTAATATTGTATTTGACAATAAATAAAACCACCGACATGACCTATCCTTATTTCCCTATGGGCACACTGCCTTTATCCTCTTTTTATCTGCATCTTACCATAAGGTATCCCATTACATTGCTTATCAAAAGCCACTATTTTATCAATTCGTACATTAACCAGGCCATCTATTAGCATTACCTGCCCTTGCCGGTTTTATTGCCACAAGGCGGGGGTATTTTATTATTCACCCTTAAATTCTTATTTTTTATGGCAGTCAAGTACATTCTATCGGAAAAGGGGAATCCCCTAAAACCAGCCGAGCCAAAGAAATGGTACGCCAGCTCCAAAAGTACGGGCAGCATCGAGCTCAAGGCGTTGGGCAAGGACATTACCCAGCGGAGTACGGTGAACCATGCAGACACGCTGGCGGTGCTCGAGGCATTGACGCAGGTGCTTACCTCACGCCTTGCCGAGGGGCAGATCGTGCGATTCGGCGATTTTGGGTCGTTCCAGGTATCGGTAGGCAGCGAAGGGGCCGAAAGTGAGGACAAGTTCCACGGGTCCATGATCAAGACCAAAAAGGTGACTTTTCGCCCGGGCCCTGACCTGAAAGAGATGCTGAACAACCTGAAATTTGAAAAGATGTAAGGGGTGACCTAGGTCGTAGCCCGGCCCTATCCCAAAAGGGATAACCCTTTTCCTTAAAAGGGTTATCCCTTTTTATCAAAACCAGTAACCCTTTTGGGTAAAACCATTAACCCTTTTCGGACTGTCCTTTATTGCCTCCTCGCCGGCCCGGCAGGAGCATGCGCGCAATCCCCTGCGGAGACTGCCCACGGGCGCGGGCCGAATCATGGTTCCGCCACGGATGCGTCGCGGGCCAACAACGCACGGATGCGCCTTATCTCATCGTCGGCAGCGGCCAGTCGGGGGCGGTCGATATAGGCTTGGTACCTCCTCGCCCAGTCCTTATGAAAGAGCGTGCCGGCCAGTACGGCGTTGTACTTCCGCGCAAGGGCATATTCTTCGCCCACGATGGCACATTTGACCATGTACTTCAGGTAAGACACCCTCATGCCATATTCCACCATGTCTTCCATGCACCAGTGGTAGCAATCGTTTATCCTCCCGGTATGGTAATAGAACGGACGTCCGCCCATTTCGATCGTAAGGGGCGTGGGCGGGCGCACACAGTCGGGGCGCACCGTACGGGCAGGTTCGGCCCTTTGGCCCCCTGTCCGTCCCAGTGCCGTCAGGGCCAGGCTTTGGTTCAGTACAATGCTGCGCGTGGGTTCTCCCCTCAGGTTCCGGGCAATGGCCGCGACCCTGCCCCAGTCGTTGTGCTCCATGGCATCGTTCATCTTTATCTCGGCCCTGAAATTTTCGTTGTCGTACGTCAGTGAATAGGCCAGGATGACGGTGGCGGCAAACACGCCGGACGAGGAGGCGGCGGCCGTTCTGTTACGCCCGTTGCCGGTTTGCCGCAGCAGGACAAACAGCGGCAACGATGCGAACAGGACAATGAACGGGAGCCATAGGACGAGTTCTTTTACGGTGAATTCGAAACGGGGCAGGCCCGAAACGTACAACAGGACGTGTTGCAGATGGCTATACACATGGCGGTAGAAGAGTTGCGGCACAAGGCCTATGAGCAGGGCGGCCACCGCGACGGGCACAAAGCGACGGGCGTGTTTGTCGGCCGCATAGGCGGCCAATTCAACACCCAGGCACAAGAAGCCCGAAAACAACGCGTAAAAGCCGAACAGGGGGTAGCCCGCCGCCACAACGGCGCACAGGGCCGCGGCACGGAACGGGCGGCTGGCGAGTTGCCGGTATATGGCCAGGCCGAGCAACGCGGCGATGACCCCCAGCGTATTCGAGAAGAAATATCCCGGCGATTTCAGCGTGGCCCACACATACCCCAGTTGGGTGACGGACAACAGGAGCATCATCCCGGGCACGAACGACAACGGGTAGTATGCCCTGGGGATACGGAACGCCGACACAGAAAGCTGTTGCACCACAAACAGAAGGCCGGCAAATGCCACGCTTCCCCACACCGGAAAGTGGAACAATTGTATCAGAAAGGTGCCCGCATAAACGAGCAGGCCCCCGGGCGCGGCCATGCATCCGGCAAAATAGGCGGCCGTGGGCACGAACAACGAGAGTCCTTCGGCCCATTTAAGAAAGAAGCCGTTACGCACGGCCGTCAGGTGCATTGCCACGAACAAAAAGGCGATGGCATACCACCACGGGGAATAAGTACGGGGATCGGATAACCGAACGTCGGGGATGTGCGGGGGCTTGCCGGTATTGTGTTTCGGGGTTCTCATGTACAGGGTTGTTCTGTTCGTGCAGGGTTACATCGGAATAGGGATGGCAAATGGCGCAGGGGTACAAAGGGGGTCTTCGGGCCCTCTGCGCTCCCTGCGTATAAGGAAACCGGTCAGTTGTCCGATTTTACCGTCAGGGCAACTGGTTCCAGCCCATCGGATGCGGCGTGGATACGAAGGGTGCCGCTTTGCCCCGGCTTTCCTTTTACCACGACCAGGCACAGGCCGCTGAGCGCTTTCCGGCGGGGCGACGGGAACGCCGTCAGATCGGACGGGTCACCGTTGTCGGTGGCCACAATTTCGCCCGGCCCTTCTACGCAGAAACGGATCAGGTTGTCCGCTCCGGGCACCGTCAGGCCGTCTTTGTCGGTGATCCTTACCGTGACGAAGACCAGATCTTTGCCATCGGCACGTATCTCCGTCCTGTCGGCAACGGCTTCCAACCGTTGAGCGCTTCCGGTCGTCCTGACGGTTTGGCGCGCCCATTCCCTGCCGTCCTTGTAGGCAACGGCCGTTAGCTCGCCCGGCATGTAAACGGCATCGTCCCACCGGAGCCGGTATTCGTACCGGCCTTTTGCTTTCCGGCCAAGGGTGCGGCCGTTAAGGAACAATTCGACCTCATCGCCCGACGTGAACACATGGACGGGCGTGACTTGCCCCTCGCACCCGGGCCAGTTCCAGTGGGGAAGTATATGGACAAGGGGGAGTTCGGGCCTCCAACGTGATTGGTAGAGATAAAAGCGGTCTTTTTTGAACCCGGCCAGGTCAATAATGCCCGAATAGGAACTCCGGGCCAGGTAGTAAGGCGTCGGCTCGCCCAGATAGTCCCATCCCGACCAAACGAATTCCCCGGCCACGTATGGGTTCCTGTCCTGCGATTCAAATACCTTGTCGGGCGATGAGCCGAATGCGGCCGTGTACAGTTCATAGGCACTGACAAACCGGGTTTGGGGGTCGCCGCCCGCACCGTCGGCCACGGGGGCGCTGTTGCCGCCGTAAACCGGGAACAGGTAGGTGCCCCGTGTGCTCAGGGCCGATGCCGTTTCGCTGCTGAAGATAAGCTTCCCGGGAAATTTATCGTGGAACGCCGGGTACAGGGGAGGCGTGGTAATGCCCTTCAGACCGGCATAGGCAGGGGCGTTGCGGATGCCCTCGCCCTGGTAGTTGAGGCCGATAATGTCCATCATCGGAGGAAACGGCATATCGGGCTTGGCAAAGTTCATGGACGCGGTGGTGGGACGGGTAGGGTCTTCTTCTTTCACGATCCCATGCAGCTTTGCTGCAATACGGGCACCGTCCCCGCCGGTATATTGTTCGCCCACTTCGTTGCCGAAACTCCAGGCAATGACCGAAGGGTGGTTGCGGTCTCGACGGACAAACGCACGGGTATCCTGCTCGTGCCAGTCGGGAAAGATAAGGTGGAAATCGAGTGGCGTTTTCTTCCGTTCCCACGAATCGAATATCTCATCGATGACAAGAAACCCCATCCGGTCGGCCAACTCCAGCAGTTCCGGTGCCGGGGGGTTATGGGCCAGGCGGATGGCATTGCACCCCATTTCGCGCAAAATCTCCAGTTGCCGTTCGGCGGCCCTTGTGTTGAACGCCGCCCCAAGGGCACCCAGGTCATGGTGCTGGTTAACGCCTTGGATCCTGATGTTCCGGCCGTTGACCGATAGTCCTTCTACCGGGTCGAAGCGAAGGGAGCGGATGCCAAACCGGGTTTCATAACGGTCGACCGTTTTCCCGCTGGCCGAAACCGTGGTCACGGCCGCGTAGAAGTTGGGGGTTTGTGCGGGCGGGGGGCCCCATAGCTGAGGGTCTTTCACCACCACCCTGCCGCCGACCGACACGCTTTGCCCTGCGGCTACCCGGGTCGCCTTTGTTTTGAGCATGGCCACGGCATGGCCGTTTTTCCGACCGTCTTTGTCCAGCAAAAAGAAACCGGTCACGGTTTCGATGTTCACGTCGTGCGGCGATGCGTTGTCCACCTCAATGTCTATTTCAATGGTAGCTGTAGCGGCGGACACGTCCCTTGCCCGGACAAAGGTACCCCACTGCCCCACGTGCACGGGATTGGTCCTGGTTAGCCACACGTTGCGGTATAGCCCGCCCCCGGTGTACCAGCGCGAGGAACCAGGAGGGTTATCCAACCGGACGGCCAGCTGGTTTTCACCCCCGGGAACGACGTAGGGCGTCAAATCGAGACGGAACGATGCGTAACCGTAAGGCCAGCCTCCCACCAGATGGCCGTTCATCCACACCATGGCATAGGACATGGCCCCGTCGATGTCGAGGAATATCGATTTTCCTTTGTCTCCGGCGGGAATATCAAGTTTTTTGCGGTACCAGGCCACTCCATGGCTGGGCAAACGCCCCATTCCGCCGCCGATGGGGACGTCCCACCCTTCGTAGAACGGGCCTGCAACGGCCCAGTCGTGCGGCAAATCGACCAATGCCCACGCACTGTCGTCAAAATTGTTCCGTACAAACGGGAAGTCGCTTCCCGGATCGCCCCCGGGCCGTTGGTAGCGGTTCTCCGGATCTTTCACGAACGGATTGCCCGTGGGCATCACCCAGGGCTTAAGGACGTCCTGCCCGGCCTCCGTTTTCTCGGCCTCGGTGGGCTTTGAGTCGGCCGGTTTGTCGTCCCTGCCGTCCGTCACTTCGGGACGTACATCGTACACCAAACGGTCTGCTTCTTCATCCGTCCCGTATTTATAAAAGTGCCAACCATCGTTGATCGAAACCCGTTGACGGTCCACGCGTCCGGCCTCCTCCTCCTTTTGGCAGGACACAAGGAGGCCATGGCCCACAAAAGCCAAAATGCTTAGTACGACCAACCGATTAAAACTGCGAGTGCTCATTTGATTTGGATTTTATGACACAATATACCCTTTTCCAACAACTTAATTGCAGGTAACGACGGTGGCCCCTCTGTTCCCTGTCATTGGGCAGGGCTATCGATAACGCCACCGGGCAGATGGACCGGTTATAGAAAAGGAGAAGGTATTTAGATATTGGATGGACAGATCTGTCTGAAAAATATGGTCCAGGGATTTGTTTATTTATATTCTTCTTGTCCCAAAGCCTTTCGTCCCTTCGGCTTTTCCCGGTAACAAATCCCGGGTATAACCATGTTTGCCGGTACCGGCGTGAGGTTAAAACAAATACTCCCGGCAGTTCTTCTCTGGAAAAACTACCGGGAGTACGGAAAACCGATCAAAGGCCTTCTACCACTTCTTTACCGGCAAAACCGTTGGCAAAACCGGCGTAAGCATGTTTCCGGCTATAGCTCTCGGTCCACAACCCGATAGGTTGCCCGGCACGCCATGATGAATTTTCAGGGCTGTCGGTCACGGCCCACTGGGTAATGCCGTAACGCTGCGCGGCAGGCACCAGTTCGAAATATGCTTCGATGATCTCACTATAGAACCGGGCCATTTCCCGGTGCTGCTCGTCGGTCAGTTCGGAGGTTGTGAGGTTCTCCGAACTTCCTTCCGGCTTTATTCCCATATCCAGCTCCGATATTTTGACGAGTTTACCGGTAGCCGCCAGGTTTGTCAACATGGCCCTGATGCCTTCCATGGTGGTTTCACCCAACGTCACGTGCATCTGGGTACCAATGCCGTCGACAACCACTCCCTGGCTTTCCACGTATTCGACGTACTTGATAAGGCCTTCACATTTTTTCTGGTCACTGCTTTCCAAGCCGTAATCGTTGATGAAGAGCATATCGCCGGGGTTTCCGTACTGACGGGCGTACCGGATCGCATATACCGCATAATCCTTGCCCAGATAATCCTGCCAGTAAAACTCATCGGAAGCTATTTCGGAATCGCCTGCCCCTGATTTGAGCTGCGAAGGATCGGGCCAGTCGGACATCGGCTCGTTCACCACGTCCCATGCTTTCACGTACCCCTTACAGGCCTCAAGCATCCCGGCAATCCATGCTTCAAGGGCATTGCCGATTATCTCACGTTTTTCTTCGTCCGTTTTCTCGATGACCTGGTCTCCGGTACCTCCGTACCCTTCCCCTTCGGCCGAACGTCCACGGGAGGAGTCATTGCCCCAGCCTCCCCAGCCGTCGGTTCCGCTTTCAAAGTCCCCGTTGGTAATTATGCTGGTCGAGCCTCCCGAGGGGATCAATGATACATTATCGATGTACACCGTTCCTGCAAAATCGCCGAAACTGATCACGAAACGGTTGCGGTCTGCCTTGGTCGTAGTCGTCGTCAACTCATACTCCTTCCATTCTTTGGTAACGGCAAACGAACCAAAGCTGTTGGAAGAATAGTCCGAAGTAGATTGCAGTTCCGCACGAATGGACCCCGTTGTGTTTGCTTTCACCACAAACTTCAGGGTGTATTCCGTATTGTTGTCGAGTGCCGCCATGTCGTAGGCGATCTGCGCCGACCAGTAATTTGTGACCGAGGGATTGGTGAACGTATATGCATAGCCCGCACTCCCACTACCCGATGCGTTGTATTTCTTTAAAGTTACGTTATCAAAGTAGTAGGTGGTGGCATTCTTCCCGAGATTAAACGCAATGGCCCCGGCCGTTGCCATATCGTCCGTAACCGTAATTTGCTTGGTGAAGGTCGTCCATTCCGTGGTTGCGGAAATGGAACCGAAGAAATCCCAATACTTGTAAGTGTAGGGCACCACATGGGCCTGGGTACCGAAAGAAGCCGCCGCATCCGCACGTACGTCCATGCTGAGCTCGTACTGTTCGCCTGCCACCATTGCAGGGGAGAACGTCAAAAAGAACTGAACATCATAATCATTGGTGCGCACTTCCCCGTTGGTTATTTTCAACGCCCTTCCTTCCCCGTTCGCCCCTTCACCTTCTTCGGTGAATGCAGCTATTGCGTTGGTGCTGTACTGGTAGTTCGAAGCCGCGTCGGTTTCGAAATCGGCCCCCGTCACCAGGTCCCATGTTGGCTCGGAAGTTCCTGGGATTATTTCCGTCTCTATCAGACTATTGAGATAGGTTGCGTTCTGGTTGGCATGCCAGCATAGCGTGTGCCCGAAGACCGATATGCCTGCCGCTTCGGCATTCTGCAGGAAAGAGGTTACGCTGCCCAGGCCCAGGCTCCCGTCCGACTGGACAACGGCTCCATGTTTCATGGCATAACCGGCGGTCATCTCATCGAAATTGGCACAAATAAGCCTGTATTCGACTCCTTTGGCGTTGAAAGTACTGACCGTTGCGCCCACTCCCAGCTTAAAGCCGGGATTTTCGGTACGGTCCACGTATGATTTCAACACATCGTAGCTATTCAGGTATTCCGATACGGCAAGGCTTTCCGGTTTATCCACGCTAAACCGGAGAGGGTCGTCGTCCACGCACGAAACCGTCACCAACAGGGCCGCCATGCATGTCCATTTTATAAATTGATGTTTCATGTCATTTCAATTTTAAGTAGTGAAAAACTATTCCTGAACAGGTGAAAATACTTCCATGACAACGCCCCGGTTCCGTACCACCAGTGTATCCTGGGTCGTGACGGTCATGTCGCCAAAATCGACGGTGTATTGCAGGTACATTCCATCCCGGTCGACATTTCCCCAACTGTTCTTCTCGCCATCGGTCACGAATTTGCCGCTACCGCTAATGGCATAGCCTTCTGACCCGGAAGATATGGTACAGTTCCCACTGTCATCGAACGTAAGCAGCATCGTGACAACGGTTGCCGTCCCCGCGCTATTGTTCAACGTGACGGGAAATTCCACTCCGGTCAACGAACGGGTGGTAAGCTCGCAAACCTCATCCAACTCAACGTATTCTTCGTGGCGGACGATCGTTTGGTCCAGCGAGGTATTCCCATTCTTTCCGGTCACAATGTCTTTGCCACGCCGCAGGTAATAGCCATGCCAGGGATTTATGTACTTTATCGCATAAAGAATGTAATCTTTGGGCACGACGTTCCAGCCGCCGGCAACGGTACGTACGGGGTTGTCAATCGCAGGGGTCCCGGACAGGATCGAATCGGCATTGACCACATTGGTCATCACCAACGGTATCACATACGTGTTCCTTAACGCCAGGGGATCGGCAAAAAAGGCATCGGACAGTTGCACCTCGACCCCTCCCGACAGACTGCCTTTCGAAATAGTGATCTGGTTCGAGGCCAGTGTGTAGTAATTACCGGGCATTGCAACAACATTATCGCCCCCTGCCTCGAAAAGTAACCCGTCGCAAAGGGAATTGTCGACCTGTATGTCAATGACGATGTTACGGTTGTTTTCACGAACACCTCCCGTTGTCGCCATGATCTTGCACTTGTGCTCATTGTCAAGGGACGTGTCGTAAATATCTTCGCCCAATGTGATGGTCCTTACCGGGTACTGGTAAGCGAAATAAACCGTTTGGTAATCGTAATCCGAGAATTCCCAGTCCTGGTTTTGGCAGGAAGCGAAGGCCATGAGCAAGAACGGCAATATGAATAGTGTCTTTTTCATTTTTTCTTCATTGTTTAATTCTATAAAAAAAGCCAACCATGGATGCCATGGCTCACCATCCCTTGTTTTGTTCCAGCGCACTGAATTTCAGCACCTCGCTGTAAGGGACTGGACCATGGTTCATGTAACTCTGATACACCCTGTTCTCTACGGAGATCGTCTGGTAGCTTCCGCCCGATATACTAATGCCCCTTGCGGTTTCGTTCAACCCGCTTTCCCAACGGCGAAGGTCCCAGAAGCGGAATCCTTCGAAACAAAGCTCCAAACGGCGTTCATTACGGATCAGCTCGCGCATTTTATCCTGGTCTCCTTTGACGGACTCAAGGTAAGCGTCGTTGTTGGCAGTACCGACTCCCGCCCGCTGGCGGATGGCCTTGACCACATCGTAAGCCGAATAGCCGTTCCCTCCGGTTCCCGTAGGGCCCCATGCTTCATTGGCGGCTTCTGCGTAAATCAGGTAGATTTCGGTATAACGGATACGGGCTTTGTAATGCAATTGCTCTGTTGTTGTGGACGGATTAAGGTTCACGTCCTGTCTGAGCAGCTTGCGCAAGTAATACCCTGTCCGGGTCGATGATTCCACTTTGTTGAGCCCGTCGTTCGTTCCACCGTCGACCGACGTATAGATGGCGGTGCTGCTGACGCCTGCCGTGCTACCGTTTACCAGCACATAAAGCTTCAGCCGGGGATCGCGGCCGGTATACGGGTCTGATGCGTTATACCCGCTGGAAGCATCCGTAATCGGGTACCCATTGCTCATGGGAAACGCATCCACCAGGTTCTGGGTAGGATTGATCTCGCCATCGCCGTAAAGCGTGGGAGGAAAATTCTGTTCTTCCAGATCATTGCTCTCGCCATTGTCGCTTCTCCAAAGGATTTCCGAAGGGTTGGAACCGGCAGATAAACCGCTGATCTCAGAGGCATTGGAATACCAGGTTAAACCGGTGGACGACAGCCCACTGGTACCTCCAATGCGGTCCAGGACATCTGCGGCGTAACCGGCCGCATTTTCCCATGTGGTGGTATTTCCATCCCGATAGGCCGGACTTGCTGCCAGCAATGCGGCCTGTGCACGAATGGCCCCTGCAATGCGGGCGGTCACCCTTAACCGGAAATAGGCCCCGAAAACACGGTTATAGTTACTTACGGTAACGCCACTGTATTTGGCAGGTATCTGGGAAACGTTGGTAATATCCTCGAAGTCCAAAGGCAACAGATCTGCCGCTTTATCCAGATCATCATAAATCTGCTGCATGCAATCCTCAAAGGAATCCCTCGCTTTATTGAAATCCGATTCCGTCACTTCCGGTTCCAGCAAGATCGGCACCCCAAGAAGCTCTCCCCCTTCTGTCCAGCCGGCGTGGTTCTGGAGCAGGTAATACATGAAGAGTGCCCTTAGGCCGTATGCTTCGCCCTTCAACCGGTCATTGAACATTTCGTTCACGACTTCATCGCTTGTATACGTCACCGTGTCGGTGACGGACAGGAACAGGTTCAGGTATTGGATCGCAGCTTTTGAATTGGTCCATTGCGACAAAGGGTTATTGTCCGATGTCCATTGTCCGGTCGCCATTTTAAGGTAGCTGCTCGAATTGTCGTTGCTTACGGCGTCGTCAGTAGCCACATCGTTGAACGACCACGAATTGGTTGGGATGCGCGCATACCCGTTGAGCAAAAGCCCATGTGCGTAATTTGCGTTATCGGTGGCATTGTCTATCCCCAGATTGTTCTCGATGGCAGGGGAGAACAAATCGTCGCAACCGGACATGGCAACGCTTACAAATAAGAGCGCTATTATAAGTCTATTCATCACTTATTGTTTTATTTGTTTTTCAACATATCCATCAGAATACAGCCTTAACCCCCAGGTTATAGAACCGCGTTTGCGGAGCGGTTCCCACATTCAGGTCCAATGTTTCACGCTCGGGCGATATGGTCAATAGGTTCGCACCGCTGACATAAATATTCAGATCGTGAAAAAACGATTTCCGAACGATGGTTGCGGGGAAACTATACGAGACCTGGATTTTTGACAGGTTAAAACGATTCGTGCTATACATCCAAAAATCAGAAGAGCGGAAATTGTTGTCGCTTTCATAGGTCGTCAGGCGTGGGTATTTCGCCGTATTTTTGGTCTCTTCCGTCCAACGGCCACGGACGACTTTCGGAGTATTTATCATCGCCGTCGACCCAATAATAAGAACTGTTTTTCATTGCATAAGCACCAAAGCGTCCGGTACCCAGCGCAAAAAACGTCAGGTTTTTCCATTTGGCCGTCAGGTTGACGCCCAATGTAAACGGTGCGCCGTACCAGCCGCCTTTCCCAAGGAAAACCTCGTCCTTGCTATCGATTATGTTGTCGTTGTTTTGGTCTTTGTACTTGATGTCTCCTGGTTGCACCTCTCCAAAGGACTGGGTCGGCGAGTTGTTGATATCATCCTGGTCGGTAAAGAATCCTTCATTTTCCAAACCCCACAAAGCATCCAACGGTTTGCCCGCCCTATTTTGATAGGCATATTCATAATTCTCGGCCCGTTTGACTGCTTCCGTGTCGTAATAAGTAGCCGACACCCCGAGCGACCAGTCGATATCGCCGATACGTTTGTTCAGGCTTGCATAAAGATCAAATCCCCATCGTTTATCTTCATTGTAATTTACATAAGGGACAAACGAAGATACCGGCCAGTAAGTCGTAAAATAACTGGGGTACAAAATGGACGACTGGACAAGGTTGCCGGTCATGCGGTTGGCATAAAGCGATCCGTTCAGCGTGAGCAACCGTTTGAAGAAAGACGCTTCAACACCCAGGTTTATTTCTTTCCTTTTTGGGAACGAAAGATTCTTGTTTTCTCCCCGACGAGAATCGTATGTTTGCTTGAGGGCTCCGTCTTTCCAGCTGTACCAGGCCCCATCGCTGTTTGTGTACACACTTTTGTAAAGGTAGTAGTCGGAAATATCCAAGTCGGTGTGCAAAATCCCTGCAGATACGGTCAGCTTAAGGTCATCAACGGCGGAAACATTGTCCATGAAACTTTCTTTGCCGATACGCCAGCCTAGTGAAACCGTAGGGGAAAAAGCGTCCCGGTTTCCTTCCGGCAATTTGGCCGAATGCACCATGGCCCCGCTAAAGTCAAAATAATATTTGCCCAAATAGTTATATCCAAGTTGCAGTCCCAGGTTGGCATTGCTGGTTTTGTGATAAACCGCCGATTGGGATTCCTGGTACCCGGCAGCTATCAACATTGCCGAGACATGGTGATCATCGTTCAGCGTGGTATTGTAATTGAATTGCCCGGAAAAGGCAACGGTCTGTTCATAATAGCTCCCACTGACATTTTGAATCCCGGTCATCGAATCTTCCCCATACTTTGTGAGACTGCTAATCTGGTCATATCCGGCATAATTGTTCCATGCTGCTTCATAAACGGCATAGGCGTTATCGTACGAAGTACTGTACGAAGTTGAGTAATCGACCCCGAACATGGTGCGGAAAGTCAACCCGCGGAGCAAGTTCCTCAAATCGATGTCGACACCGGTACCAAACTGGAACTGGCGGCTGTTGTACTTGTTATACCCTCCGGCATAGATGTCGGCAATGGGGTTCGTTTGATCCAGCTGGGTACCTCCCAGCAGATATTTGCCGCCAATCACATGATTGCTGTTTGTGACCTGCAACAAAGAGGCCTCGTCGTTGCCTTCGATCATGCCAACAGGCACAAGGGGCGAGAAGCGATGCGGACGTAGCGTGGCCGCCTCGCCCCAATAATCGGCATTGACCCCTCTTGTTGTATAAAAGATCACGGATGCGTCGACAAAGCATGAAATATAATCGTTCAGGTTCACGTCCACATTTCCCCGGACATTAAAGCGTTTTGTGTTGCTGTTCACGCCTTCTCCAAAATCAAGAAGCGAACCGGCCGTCCAAAAGCCAAGGTTAGTGTAATAACGTGCACGCTCGTTTCCCCCCGAAATCTCAGTGGTCACGTCGTACCGGTTGTATGCATCTTTCAAATACTCCGATGAGTAGTAATCCACATCCGGGTAGCGATAAGGATTTTCGCCCGACGCATGATGGTAAATGGTTTCGTCACTGTACAGCTGGGCTAATCCATCGTTTTCCCGGGCTTCATTGTATAAGGTCATGTATTCGGCTGAACCCAGATATTTGGGATAACTCTTTGGCACATATACACCGGCGTTAGCCCGCACGTCGATTTTCTGTTTCGCATCCCTTCCTCTTTTGGTAGTAATGTAAACCACTCCTTTGGCAGCACGGCTTCCGTAAAGGGCCACGGCCGAAACTCCTTTGAGAAAAGAGACCTGCTCAATTTCCGAAGGCATAACGTTCCCTGCACTACGGGGAATACCGTCCACTAAGACCAAATAACTGTCCATCCCCCAGAGATTGCCGGGGAAGCCGCCCACGTAGGTTTCCATTCCGTCAAGGCTATATGTTGTATAGTTTTTCTCCATGATTTCGGGCAGATTGACGTACGATACCCCTCCCGGCAGATCGGATTTATCGACCTGACGATAGGCAATCCGGACCGATTCGGGTCCCGAATCCGATAAGAGGGACATGCTTTTCAGATCGGGAACCGCCACGACAAATTCAGTGATATGCCCTGTCGCACTTACCGACAAAACAGAGTTCATGGATGCATTGAGGGAAAAGACGCCCAAAGTGTCGGTCACTGCCTGGACGTTATCTTTTTCTCCCCTCACAACGGCCCCCTTGAGAGGTTGTCCGTTGGAGCCATAGACAATGGCTTTTATATCGATTTTCATGGCGGTCTGTGCGTGAAGTACCAAAGGAACCAAGATATACATCAGGCACAACGCCATTGCTGTTTTTATACATTTCATCATTCTCACATTTAGATTATAAGTCATTCAATAATCTTCGTTACCAACCCGGATTTTGAGAAAACTCCAGATATAGATAAGTATCGGCTTCTTTAAGCGGCAACCAGTAGTGTTTACTGCCCAGGTTGCGTTCCAAGATTACTTCTTCACGCAAACCGGCCACCTTGTTTTGAGAGGGATCGTCTGCATTGAAGCTGCCAGACCGGGTAAATTCGACGGACTTTTTAAGCGTGTACGGGTTCTGCGCCAACAACAACCAACGGCGGAGATCGTTGAAACGGTGCCCTTCAAAAGCCAGCTCTACGGCACGTTCACGCCTTAACTCAACGATGAACGCATCTGCAGACCCCTGGAATTTAGCAGCCACAGGCCCTACTCCGGCACGATCACGCACAAAGTTTACGGCACCAACAGCCGTTTTGCCATATCCGGGAGCTGCCCCCGTAGGGGAATTGTACCCCATTGCGGCTGCTTCGGCATACATTAGGTAAACATCGGCCAGCCGCATGTAAGGGACATAAATATGGAGGGTGTTCCCATAATCCCATCCTTTGTCGTACGTGTTACAGGTTATCGGGGTAAACTTGTGAAGAACATATCCGGTACGACTGCCGTTGCTCACGCTCCGATAGCTACCTCCCGTATACAGATTGGCATACCGGTTGGATTCTTCGGTAATACTCCCCTGAACGACTTTCACCCCATCGTAGATAATGTCATGATAGAAACGCGGATCGCGGTCTCGCCAGGGATATTCGGGATCATATCCCGATTCGGCATCGGCCTTTGCCGCACTATAGCCATCGTTGATCGGCAATCCGTTTGCCATGCCGTAATAATCGACATAGTTTGCCGTAGGCAAGAACAATGCAGAACTTTCCCCAACCACTATCGGCATGTATTGCTTACTGGTATTCCAGTTCGTATTGTTTGCAGAGATAACCGGTCCCCGGAAAATGGCCTCGGTACCGCCCGGCATTTTCCAATTCTGGTTGGTTGTGTAGAAATTGGTGGAATACACTGAGAAGTCCATTAAAGAATAAGATGCCTCGCCACTTTCGCATAACCCCAGTAGTTCGGCAAAAGCTGCTGCCGCTTTTATGCAGTATTCTGTATTGTAGCTTGCGCTTCCGGTCGACTCCTGGTTCATCAGCGGACTACCGGCCCACAGATAATTTTTGCCCAGATAGCCTAAAGCCATGATCTTGTTAATACGCAACGCATTTTTGCCCAACGTGTTCTTACCTGCCGTTGTGTTATCCCAGTCGATCGGCAATAAATCGGCCGCCGCCCTGAAATCGGCTGCCGCCCTATCGGCGCATTCATGGTAGCTGAGACGTGGCAAGGTCAATTTCTCGTCCGATGGCAACACTTCGTCGATGTACGGAAGTCCTCCGAAATATTCCATCAACCGATGGTGGAACCACCCCCTGAAAAACAACAGCTGTCCTTTAACCAGACTACGCTCTTCGTCGGTCGCATCGGTCATTTTGTCGACGTTGGCCAACCCGATATTGGCCTTACGGATACCGTACCATGCGGCATTCCACAAATCACGGTATGCCCTTGATGTAGAGATCTCTCCTGTCGTAAAATCGGCTTGGTCCATCCATCCGGAGCCCCAGCCGTCGTATTTGGATTGCCACCCCCAGAAATTCCCCAAATCGATTTTGTTCACAAAATGGTAATCGACAGATGTAGAGGTTATCTCGTCCTCGCCCCAGTTCCATGAGTTTGTCCAGTAATTGTTTGAGAAATTGACAATGCAATTGTAAAGTTCTTCGGTAAACCCCTGGAAATTTGTAAAATTCTTAAAGGCATCTTCTTCCGAAACGGTGGATTCGGTAGATTTATCCAGATAATCTTCACAGGAAGCCAGTCCTACCATCGCAGCAACCACTCCCAACAGAAATATTGTTTTTATATGCTTTCTCATGATCGATCAATTTAAAAAGTCACGTTAATGCCCAAATTGAAACGTTTCACGGTCGGGTAAGCTCCCTGCGAGGCCCAGCCCGTACCTGCAAAATTGGATTCCCGGTCATCGGGCATTTTGGTCCAAACCCATATGTTGTTCCCGTTCAAAAAGAGCCTTACGTTCTCAAGCCCGGCCCTTTGTACCCATGGCCATTTTTTATTGAACGTATAAGCGATCTCGGCATTTTTTAACCTCAGGTAAGAACCGTCAAACATGTAACGGGTACCGCTACTGTAACCGCTCTCGGTCGACAGCCAGCGGAGCATCGGCACATCGGCACCGGTGTTATCCTTTGACCAATAACTGCCTTCGTCATATACAGTATGGCTTGATCCGGACAAGCTGGAGAATACGACCTGCCTGCTTACATTGTTGACCCCATAAAACTGTACAAAACCGCTAAATCCTTTCCATTCAAATCCCACGGTCGTATTGTAGGTATTCTGTGGGGTCGAAGAATAGCCGTAGGGAATATTGTCATTGGAATCGATTACCCCGTCACCGTTGTAATCGACAATGTAATAGCCACCCGGTAATTTTGCTTCGTCGTTTGTGCTAAACTCGGTACTGGAATAAAGATCATCCCATGTATTGTAATATCCGCTGCTGACATACGAATAAGTCTGGTTTATCGCCTTTCCCGCACTTTTTTGGTAATCGGGCGTCAGCTCCGGATCATCAGCTTCCAGCACTTTATTCTGTGCATGCGTGATGTTGAAATTGGCCCATAGCCTCAGGTTATTCCCGATCCTGCGGTTAAACCGGAGTTCCAGTTCATAGCCTTTGACCTCGACTTTTCCCAAATTCGCCACAGGGGCGTCTGTTCCAAAATACGACGGAATGGCCCTATCCGAACCACTGATGAGAATGTCGGTACGTTTATCCCGAAAATAATCGAAGCTACCTGCCACAAAGCCGTTAAAGAAAGCGAAGTCGGCCCCCACGTTGGCTTTTTTTACTTTTTCCCAATGCACGTTTTCATTTCCTAACGAGGACTCCTTATACCAGACATACGGGCTGTCTTCCGGATCGACCCCAGTAGTTCCCAATGGGGTCTGGCCCCCATAGGACCATTGTGTCATATACAGCCACCGGTCGCTTATATTGTCATCTCCTATTTCCCCATAAGAAGCACGGAACTTCATCATATCCAAAAAAGAAGAAAACGGTTGCATAAATCTTTCTTTCGACACCATCCACCCAATACCTCCGGATTGAAAAAATGCAAACCGGTTATCTTTACTGAATTTTTCAGAACCGTTATAAGCACCGTTGTATTCAATATTATATTTGCTGGCATAGCCGTATGTGGCCCGGAATACCCAGTCTTCGCGATAATGGGGGATTTCTTTACCGGTCGCATTCTCGGTCCGGCTAAAAAGCCCCATGCCCGAGATATCGTGCTTTTCCCCGATCGTCGTGGCATAATTGAGCTGAAGCTGATAGAACAGGTTACGTTGGGTCGCATAATCATCCACAGCTCCTTCTTCCGTGCTCCAATTTATATTTTCCTGAAAATCAAACCGGGTCGACGAATCGATGCTCTGCTGGTAAGTCACCTCGCCGGTTTCGGGGTTTATGTATTTGGCCTGCGCACCGTTGTTCAAATCATTGATCCCCCTGTCGGCTTCCACAAATACGTTGTCCAACGAGATAGTCCCTCTGAAATTTAAACCCTTCATCAACATCCCCAAGTCCTGTTCAAGGGTAAAATCTGTGGTAATGCGTGTCGTTGTCGTGTATTCCGTGCCGTTCATAGACAAAATCCGAACCGAGTTCAACGCCGACTGCTCATCGGGAGCATAATACCCCCAGGTGCCATCGGAATACAAAGGCATGTAAGCGTCCGGTGCGCTTCCATAAGCTGCAATCCAATACGAATAGCTGTTGCTGGATGCACCCCACGGACTCTTTTTTGCCCCATATGAACCCGAAAGGTTTGTTTTAAATACGGTGGTCGGCGTCAACTGGAAATCCAAATTGCTGCGCACATTCAACCGGTTAAAACCGTAACCTCCGTCATAACCCCTGTTGTTATTATATTCTTTGAAAAGATCTCCTTCATGAAGAAAATCTGCACTCGCAAAGTACTTGACCGATTTCGTTCCCCCGCTTATGTTCAGGTTTGCATTATACGACATGGTGTAGTCCTTGAACAACCAGTCAACCCAATCTACGTTCGGGTAACGCTCTGCTTCTTCCTGATTTGCCGGATTACGGTACTTTTCAAGAATTTTCTGCGAGATGTAATCTTCCCACGCATCGGGTTCCAGCGAAAGCTCGTACTCAATCGCTTCGTTCCTTATCTTCAAAGCATCATAAGAATCATATTTATTGGGTAATTTTGAAGGTACCTTCATCGTTGCATTGACGGCTGCCCGAATCGATGCTTTTCCTTCCTTGCCCCGTTTGGTGGTAATAAGAATCACGCCGTTTGCCCCCCTCACTCCGTAAACCGCAGTGGCCGAAGCATCTTTCAATACCGTAATGGATTCTACCGAACTGATATCGACACTGCTCATGGGACGCTCAACCCCGTCCACAAGCACAAGCGGATCCGAGCTATTCCATGTACTGGCAGCACGTATAACAATCTTAGGGTCTTCTTCGCCGGGCATCCCTGTACTGGATGAAGTGATCACTCCAGGGACATTGCCCGTTAACGCCGCCCCAATATTGGAAACACCGCCCGCCCGTTCAAGTACCTGGCCCGTGGTTTGGGTAATGGCGGCAACCACGCTTTCTTTCTTCTGCTGGCCATAGCCCACGATGACCACTTCTTCGAATATCTTGGCATCCTCCTTCATGACGATGCGGAGCTGGGTTTTGTCCTTTACATCGACGGTTTGGGTTTCCATCCCTAAAAAAGATACCACCAACATCGTATTGGCATTATCGACTGTGATTACAAATTTACCATCTGCCCCGGTGATAACCCCGACCCCGGGCTTGTCCTTCACCACCACGGTGACACCGTACATTGGCTCATCGCTCGAATCAACGACTGTTCCCTCTACTCGCTTTCCCTGGGCCAACAGATTGAGCCCATTCAAGAAAAGCATCAGGGAAACCAATAGTTTTGGGCTGAACCATTTGACAAAATGGAGACCAAAACATTCTTCAACTTTCTTCATATTCTTTTCTTTGAATTTGTTTTTTGCCTATGGCAATTAGTACTTTGATGTTTTCTGCTATCAGCATGCGGCCATGCGCCTTTGTTCAACAAAAGGTGCAAGACAAACATCTGTGCTGGCACATAAATTCGGGCTTTCGTCCCTGATCCTTTTCATAGTAGTTTCGATTAAAGTATTTTAACAACATCATAGATTGTGAATCTTATCCATACCAAAAGTAGAAGACAGTAAAGCTGGAATGTTTAGGTTTTAGATATTCAATATTTGATTTTAGATATTTGTGAATTATTGTAAAATTTCACAAACAAATCCTATCCCACATCCAGAGCAAGTTTGACAACGTTGGAGTGAAAAAAAGAAGATGTTTGTACTTCACAGGGGCAGATATGGGAAATGGCTAATCCCCATTGAAAGCCTCCCTTGAACGATCGGTTGAAAACAGATCAACCCATTCTGCCCCATTTTCGGAAGACCGGTGATCGATTTAAAATGTCTGAAATTGAAAACCCATTGTCTGAAAAACGAAACGCGGATTTGGCCGTTCGATTTGATTGGATTACCGTGGGGATGTTAATGTTGATCTCTAAGCAGACCACATATTATTTGGGGTTTTTAATCGGCCCTCGCTTTACTAAAACTTTCCACTAAATCTCACCTATTGTGTCTAGTTCCATTTTGGAACAATGTAATTCCCCCGTTTTTTCTAAAAGATAACGCCAAAACAAAAAGGTGGCCATTGGCCACCTTCCCACTAATCCACCATTAATAATCTCTCCGTTCTGTTTATTGGAACCGTTTTGTATCCTCCCGAATCAAATCATCCAGGTCATTCACTGGTCGTTCCAGCTCATAAGGTATCGGCCGTTTACTAAATTGCTGGAAATAGAGCAGGCATGCGTCCTTCCATACTTGCGCATTACGGCTCTGCTCCCTGAGCTTTTTTTGTACATCGGTGAACCGTTCCCGATCGACATACGGCCGGGCCTTGTCCCAATTTTTCTGGAATTGGCGAACTTGCCGCATACCGGCATCGTAACGGAAGCACAATTCGTTCCACAAAGTGTGTCCGTTTTTCAACCGATGATCCCATGGGAGATGGTGGAACCACAACAGAAAAATCTCCGGGCATGTTTGGGGGTCAGAGAACAGCGTTTTAAGCGGTTCGTGATACTGGCTTACGGCATTACTTCCGGTCAGGGTCCGGTCAAAACCAATGCCGACACTATCCGCCCGATGGTAATACGGCGGTGTCCAATCTTTACGCATTCCTTCCGGAGCCCACCAGGGACCGGGACCATAGTGATGATCGGCCGCAAAGATGTGGTGCAACCCCAAAGGCATCATATAGTTAACCACCGCTTCGTGGCTTTCAAGCATCATCTGTTTGACCGGATTTAAAAAATCCAAATTCCATTCGGCCAAAATGCTTTCTGTTGCATGCTCCTTACTTTCCGTGATTCCGCCAAAAGTAAGCCTGATCCATTCATCGGCTATCTGTTCGCTACGAAATGCATTGTTCCATGCCATGCGGCCAAACGCATACCAATTGGACTGGGCAAAATGATGACCGCACCAATTGGTATCCAGTCCAATGTTGGCAACCCCTGCGATGGCAGTGTGCTGTTGAGGGAAAATACTCCCGTCAGTGCAGTGGGCAACGGTGGTTCCTTTTCCTTGACGGTATGTGTCGCTCTGCAAAAACTCTTCCCACATGGGTGCCAGATAAGCCAGATGAATGGAATGTCCGAGGTATTCCTGGGTTATTTGCAATTCGGACATGACCGATGTTTTTTTCATCGCCCCGAACAGCGGGCTAAATGGTTCGCGAGGTTGAAAATCGATGGGGCCGTTTTTCACCTGAACAATCACATTGTCCCGAAATTGCCCATCAAAAGGCATGAACTCATTGTATGCCTGCTTTGTCCGATCCTCCCCGGAAGTCTGGTAAACGAAAGCGCGCCACATGACAATTCCCCCATAGGGCTTCAACGCATCGGCCAACATGTTGGCACCGTCGGCATGCGTACGCCCGTAATCCTGAGGGCCAGGCTGGCCTTCGCTGTTGGCTTTCACCAAAAAACCGCCAAAATCGGGAATCAGTTTATAAATTTCCATTGCTTTGTCGTTCCACCATTTTATTACTTCAGGGTTTAACGGATCAGAGTTCTTCAATCCCCCGATCATTGAAGGAGACGAAAATTTTATTGAAAGATAAGTTTTGATACCATAAGGACGTAACTCGTCGGCAATGGCTTTAACCCGGAAAAGCGTTTCTTGTTTCAGCATATCGGACGATGCATTGACATTGTTCAGCACAGATCCGTTGATGCCGATGGAAGCGTTTGCACGCGCATACTCCTGCCACAAACGCTTATCGTCCTCCGTCACCACAAATGCATCTTTTCCTTCCCGCCAAAAGATGGAAAGGCCGGCATAACCACGCTCAATGGTCCCGTCGGGGTTATCCCAGTGGTTTAAAATGCGCCGCCCGTACGATGGATTGCAGACTTCGTCGCCAATAGCCTGACCTGTTTGCTGACGCCGCAATAATTCATAAACTCCATACAAAATGCCTGCTTCTGTATTCGCCCGTATCTCATTTGTGCCAAGCCTAAAGCCATCACCTGTTATGGCCTTATCCGGCTTCAAGGTGAGTGTTACCGTTGCATTGGCCGTACCTTGCCAGCCCTGAACCAATTCATTTTGGGCAATATCAAGTGTGCTCGAGTTTTTTTGCAAACAACCGTTACCGGCTTACCCACAATGTTCCGCAACCAGAGTTGGTGGCCGTTCTCTGCCCGTAAGTACAGAAAGGATAACGATAAAACGACAAAAAAACAGATACTTTTCATAGATTCCGATTTAATCAATTCACAATTACTATGCCCCCATTAGCTGGAATGACAAGTTCGACCATTTGGCTTTCAGGCAGTTTGGCCGATGTCATTTTTCCGTTCAACCGCACATCGTCACCATATCGCTTAAATTCGACACCAGGCTGAAACATGTCCAGCTTCACGTTTTGCTTCACCGTCTCTTTTTGGGCATTGACTCCCGCCACATACCACTTATTGGCGCTACGGCGGGCCAAAACCACATACTTGCCTGGATATCCGCCCACAAAGCGGGTCTCGTCCCACAACGTGGGCACATCTTTCATGAAACCAATTGCCCATTCGGGAGCGTCTGTTAGATTATTGGGTGCCAGTGCAAAATGCTGCACACCACTTTGGAACAAAACTGCCGTCGCCAATGCAAACACATCGGATGTTATCCGCCTGGAGCTTTTGCCGGGAATATTCCGGGCGTTGTAAAACTTATTCAAAGCACTGCCCCCAAAATCCATACTCCCTACCGTGTTACGGATAAAAGGATGAAGGCAGGCATTGAATGCTTCGTTGTCACAGCTATTCTGCGAAAAATGAAGGTTCTCGCTGGCCAGAACGGCTTCACTTGATGCAAAATTGGGAAACATCCGCTCCCACCCGCGCGGAAGGGTACATCCGTGAAAAATAACCATAAGACCGAAATCGTTGGCATCGCACAAGATATCCTCATAAAGTTTCATGGTAACTTGCTTATCGCCACCAAAAAAATCCACTTTTATCCCTTTTATTCCGATACGTTGCATCCAAGCCATTTCTTTGCGACGGGCAACGGTATTGTCCATGAAACCACGCGGGCCTTGCGGGGCATCGTTCCAGTAGCCGTTAGAGTTGTACCACAAATAAAGGCCGACATTTTTACCGGCACCGTATCGAGCAAGTTCCGCAGTCTTGTCACGGTCGATTTGCGTGTCCCAAAGAGCATCGACCAAAACCGTCTCGTATCCCATGGCGGCGCTAAAATCGATGTATCGCTTTTGCTCTTGATAATTGGTGCTGTTGTCCATGCCAATGATCCAACTCCAACTTCCCCGTGTATATTGATATTCCCGTGAGGCTTTGTAAAGCGGTTCTACCACATCGAAAGGAACCGTTGTTTCGACAATGGGTTTCAGTGTTTCACCCACCGTGACGGTACGCCACGGCGTATACCCGGGAAGCGGGATGCCAGGGGTCACCGTTCCATGGCCGTTGTTCTCACCTTCCTGCGGAAACCCGATGGAATAAAGGCCCCCGGCATGGCCGATAAGCCTGCTGGCACAATAACGGCCGTCGACCCCGGTCTCGGAAACCAACACCCAGCCATGATCGTTTACCCGAAACAAACACGGAAACGTATAGCCATTGCCCCAACCATTTTCGCCCATGGGAGCATCCACAGCATATGGGGTCTCGTAACTTGGCGAAGTACGGGCGAAACCGCCCATGGGCTTACTTTGCGGACAAAGAAACGTGGTGGTTCCCTGAGGAAACACAAAGCCGGTTATCTCTTCATCGATCGCACAACTCAGCCTATCGCTTTGCGGATAAAGCCTATAGCGGAAGGCCACATCATTGTTGCCAATCCGAAAGACCACATCAAACGCCGGCTTATTGGCTTTTGAAAAAGTAAACACTGCTTCCTTAGCCACGTAATGGACCCGGCTTTGTTTGATATTGGGAAGTGAATAGGCTTCATCGACCATTCGCAGCTCGGCTTCTCCGCCCATTGCCATCTCCCGCGAAAAGTCGCCCACATCGGTTTTCAGCCCAAGAGGGGATTGGACCAGAAATGGTGTCCCATTGTACGAAATGGAGTAAGTTGGAGTGCCATGATCGTCCGACACCGACACGACCAATTTTCCGTCGGGGCCGTCAATCTGCCTTGTTTCGGCATTAATCAAATGAGCGGATACAAAAACAACTAAGGCGATCAGGTTTATTCTTTTCATTGCAACAAATATGTTTTTTAATACAACCCAAAGTCACTTCGAAATTTTATCGCTGATATGGAAATAATCGAAATCCACATATCCTCCAGGGCTTTGGGTTGCGTAATTAAATAGGCCAAAACGGTACCCCATAAAATGGGGAATGGTATATGCCATATTCAGGGGAGCTCCGATTTGCCTCCATGCTTTTCCGTCAAGGCTGTAGTAGAAACAGGCAGTGTCGGCACGATCGTTAAAATTGCATTCGGCCTTTAAATAAACTCTTTTCTGCGTCAGGGGAACACGTTCCACTTCGACCGCAGAGCCAGATTCAGCGCTGACCATGACTATTGATCTGGCATTTCTTTCGCGTTTCACCCCAACCAGACCATACTTTTGCTGCAACAATGCAAGTCCTGCAAAATCGCCATCTTTCATTTTCGACACTTCAACGGCCGTTGATCCGGTGCATTCAGGGCCAATGGTACGTTGGGTCAACGTGTTTCGGGCCATTAAAAAATCGCCGTCGGAATGCCCGGTCGTGAGACGTAAGTAGCCTTTTCGCTTGCTAACCGACCAAAGCGCATTATCCGGGTTATGGTTCCATTGCCAGGCCAAGGGAAGCTGAGCATCCCCTTTTTTCCTGTCAAACTCATCGGGTGCCACGATGCCCGGAATCAATCCTTTACTAACCGGGAGATCAAGTTCGTCGGGTACTTTTCCAACAATGCCCAATACGGGCCAGTCATCTTCCCATGTAACAGGAACCAAATAAGGTATACGTCCTACGGCTCCGTTGTCACGGAACAGGTATGCATACCAATTGCCACCGGGCGTATCAATAAGCCCTCCTTGTGCCACGCCTTTGTCCTGCAATCCCACACGTCCTTCGTAAGGTCCGGCAATATTATCGGCGCGGTGAACAACTACGGTACGCATGCCACCACGTGGCCAAGTAATATTGAACAGATAATATTTGCCGTTGACCTTGAATAATTGCGAACCTTCGGCGGGTAAGCCGATGTTGCTGCCTGAAGGTGCACTGGCGTTTTCGATCAGAACCCGTTCAGTGCCTTCCTTTATTCCGGAAAGATCCTCTTCCATCTCTGCCATTTGCAATTTACCGCCGCCCCAGATCATGTACACACGGCCATCGTCATCGAAAAAAACGGAGTGGTCATGATAGGCGGGTTTAAAAGAAGTGACTTTCCACGGTCCCTTTTCTATATTTCTTGTGGCGTAGACATACGTTTTTCCTGTCGTTTGGGCAAAAGTGGTCACATAGTATGTCCCATTGTGATAGCGGATGCAACTGGCCCATGACCCCCGGCCATAAGTGCTTTTGCCATTAGCCAGATTAAGTTCGTCCACGTCATCCAGTATGTCGTAGCAATACCCCAGATTTTCCCAATTGACCAGATCTTTCGATTTCATGATGGGCACGCCAGGGTTCATGTGCATGGTGGTACTGCTCATGTAATAGGTGTCCCCTACACGCAACATTGACATATCTGGCACATCGGCCCATATAATGGGATTTTTTGCATATTGTATATGTACGCCTCCCGGCACCTGCCCTAAATAGCCATTGGCCAATGAAGAGGTATCGCTCTGGGCTACAATTGCCTCTATGTTCCCCAAAGAGATAAGCACCAATACCGCACATAATTTCGTTCTATTCATACACTGCTTTTTGTTCATAATTCTTTGAATGCCGCCCTTATTTATTAAATGCCACAACCACTTGTCTGCCGTTGTAATCCACGGTTTTCGTTGCCCCATCCTGAAGTGTTACGGTGAACTTCCGCTTTGTCAGCATTCCCTCATAACTGCCCTTGCGTGCGCCAATAGTCAGTTTTTGAGATGCTTCATTCCATGTTATTGGAATTTCAGTGTATGCACCCTTTTCATAGTTATAATTGTCAAACTCATCTTCATATAACGTAAAGAAACCGTTTGTCCCTGCAAACACCTTTAGTTCCAGGTTATCCCAAGGTTTTTCCGTGGCGTATTGCACCTGCGGTCCAATGGGGACGATACTGCCAGCCTTCACATACAAAGGAATCATATCGATGGTTGTCTCCCTGGTGATTTCCTGACCTCCTTCATGCTTCTTATTGGTCCAGAAATCATACCATACCGTGCCTGCAGGCAGATAGACATTGGTGGATCGGGACTGGGTGAAATCAACGATCATGTCTCCGTTCTCATTTACAGACTCTTTTTTGTTCCACCCATCTTCTTCATTTACTTTTACTATTGCTTCCGGCGTGTACTGTGCCCTCACGATCGGCGCCACAAGAATGGATCTGCCAAACATATATTCGTCATTCATATCCCACGTTTTCTTGTCGCCAACAAAATCCATCACCAATGCACGCATAAAACTGGACTGTTGATTGGTCACTTCCCAGGACATGGCATAGATATACGGCAGAAAACTATAGCGAAGGTTGATGGCCTTTTCGATGGCATCGTAGATTGGTTCGCCTTTCTCTCCAAAATAGTATATTTCTCTTGGCGTGTCCGTGCCATGTGAACGCATCATGGGGGTAAAAGCACCCTGTTGGAGCCAACGCACATAAAGTTCCTGAAACAACGGATTTTTTGTTGCAGTGCCATCGTTCCAGCTTTTGTTATAACTTCCTGCGAAAAAGCCACCGATGTCCGCATTGAAATTCGGATTTCCTGTCAGCGTAAAATTCAATCCGGCCGGAATTTGGTTGCGGAATGACTCCCATGATGAGCCAATGTCGCCCGACCAGACGTTGGCACCGTAACGTTGTTGCCCTGCAAACCCCGAACGGGTTAGGATAAAGACTCGTTTACCGGAAGATGTTTTGCGCTGATTGTCGTGAACCCCGCCGACAGTCATCAATGGATAGGCGTTACGTACCTTGCGGAACGATCCCATGGATGTTTTGGTATCCATATCTTCAGGTTTGAATTGCAGGTGATCCGGTTCGGTGGAATCCATCCACCAGCCGTCAATACCCAGGTTATGGAGACGGGTCAGGTTTTTCCAGTAGATATCGCGGGCGATAGGACTATAGGCATCATAAACCCGTACACCGGATGGATATTCAAGATTGGGCGGCCAGGTTTCCAGCCCGGATTCCGGCCAGGTTTTGAAATCGAACATCAGGCCCTTTTCGTTCAACTCCCGATAGGGCTTGGTCTGCGGGCCAAAGGACGACCAGATCGAAATAATGATGTTTGCATTCCTGGCATGTACTTCGTCTATCATTTGTTTTGGATCCGGGAACTCGGGATTCAGGAACTCCATCGCATTCCATAGATAGTTATTGCCCCAGTATTGCCAATCTTGTATAATGCCATCCAACGGAACCTTCAGTTCACGGTATTTACCGACAACTTCCAACAATTCGGCTTGGCTTTTGTACCGTTCGCGGCTTTGCCAAAACCCGTAGGTCCACAAAGGCAACATCGGCACCTGGCCGGTCAGATACCGCATTTGCGCGACTACACCATCGGCATTGCCGCCGTACATGAAATAATAGTCGATGCAGTCGCCTACCTCCGATTCAAAGGAAGTTTCATCCGGACTGTCCGCAAAATTCGTGGGGGAATAGTTATCCCAAAAAAGCCCATAACCTTTTACGGATTGGATGAAGGTCACCACATCTTCTACATTTCCCTGCACCATATGCATGGTTTGGTTCCGTTGCGACATTTTGCCATTTTGGAGGATCCCCAATCCGTAAATTGTTTCCTCCTTGTCCAATTGGAACCGTTGCCTGATCCGGTAAGTAGAATTTCCGGAATCGGTGAAACCGGTAAAGGATGGCATCCCTTTTTCAGATAACAACACTTTCCCTATGGCATCGGCAAACGAAATGCTCCCGGATCCCAGATCCAGGCTCACCGTAACCCCGTCGCTTTTCAATTGAAGGTTATTATCTTTCCGGGAAACGGTATATTTGGCATCCCCTGGCTTTGCGACCACCGAAAGGCTTTCCTTGGCATAGCCATTGCCCGATGGCGACTTGACCACACGAACCGTATACGGATTAAAAAACTGTATTTCCACGTCCACACCGTTGACAATTGTTTTTATTCCATTTGCGGTTTTCCGGTATTCCTGTGCCTGCAATTGCAACACAAAAAATAAACTTACGATTGTGATAAAAACTTTATGCATGACCCTATTATTAACAATAACTATTTTGCATCACCAAACTCTTATATATCATGAACACCAACGGCATTGTCCACAAATGCCGAGTATTCTTTCCAGTGTTGCTTTCCTCCGGTAGGATGGATTTCTATCGTGCCGACAAGCAAACCATCAGGACTTCCCAAATGAACTTCAATCTTACCTCCTTTTCCGCCGCCAGCCACAAGGGCCATGAAGCGCTTTGCTCCCAATTTGCCGAAATTCACGTTTTTGATATGGATCCAGTCACCATTGCCGATCCCATCCACGTAACGGTCGTCTTCATCCCCTGCATTGGTATTGACGCCAAATGAAGAATCCACTGCGATGGCAACATTGGGAATGTAAGATCTATCTTTCTCCCCTCAGCCAGTCCACCGTCGTGGGAATATGCCCCCCCGTCAACAACTCGTTTGCCACAATGAGGCGCAGAGTGGCGTGCAGAGATAGGGGAACCTGCCCATGCGGGTAGGTTAGCCAGAACGAGAGACATTACAAGGCACCATCTCCATTTTACCAAATCCATCATTTTCATGGCATTATCAAAATTCATAATTATCGGATTTATTACAAAAACATCTATTTACTAAATATCCAGTAATCAAAATAAGCCAGTTCGCCGACCCCTTTTCCATTAAAGATAAAGTATATGTCCTGCACACCGGTCACTTTTTGTACGTCGATGGTTTCCAAAGCCCACCGGTCACTTCCTCCGGTTCTAGGAATCTTCACCGTGCCCAGCAATTTGCCGTCAATGCTGCCTATACGCACTTCCATGATCACGTCATTGTGGATTGTTCCCACTCTCGCCGTCAACCTAGAAACACCCTGCTGCCCAAAATCCACCTCCCTCACCTTGGTGTAGCTACCATTCTTGGCAGCTGTTACAAATACGCCCACCCGTTCATTCTGAGCAGATTTCATTCCCTCGGACCAGGCAATGGTCTCTCCTTCGTTTTTAAGGAAAGGATTTAATGTACCCACTGCTTCCGTGATTGCTTCGGGCGCCATCTTATGGATAGGGATGGTTCCGTCCTTGTTAAAGCGAAGTTCTTTTACGCATACAGAACGTGTAAACCCTCCCCCGCCTGGTAGGCCTCCATCGTGATAGAACAGGTATGTTTTGCCTTTGTAATCCACCACGCCGGGATGGTTGGTGAAGCTTCCGCCCCCGGGTGCCATCAATGTACCTCCGTATTTCCAGGGGCCAGCAGCCCCACTGCTTGTAGAGTACGCCAAATGCTCGGGCAAAGGCCCTCCAGCCCAAAACATATAATATATCCCCTTATGCTTATATATCCAGGGAGCTTCTTCGTACAAAGTAGCCCTCTCCGGATCATTATCCCGCTTGCCAAAGGCTTCTGGGGTCAAAGATACTTCGACGATTTCGCCACGATACGAAATCATGTCTTCGTCCAGCCTCACATAATAACAATTCGGATTGCCCCAGTAAAGATAAGCCTGATCATCATCGTCGATAAACACAGAGGGATCAATATCCCCATGCCCGCTTTGGACCAAAGGCTTACCAAGGGGATCACGAAACGGCCCGTAGGGACTATCCGCAACCGCCACACCTACGGCTGGAGAGTTGGTCGCTTTGCTGATGACAGGGCAATATATATAGAACTTGCCATTTCGCTCTATGCACTGAGCCGCCCAGGCATCTGCCTTTGCCCATTCAAAAGCACCATATGATAAAGGAGAAGGGTGTTCTGTCCAGTTCACCATATCGCTGCTGGAATAAAGCTTCCAATCGTTCATTGTAAACCAGGTCGACCCGTCCTCGTCATGGCCGGTGTACAGGTACACCTTGCCGTTGTGTACCAAAGGTGCCGGATCAGCCGTATATGCGGTTTGTATAATTGGGTTCTGAGCCAAAGCGATCCCTAATGCCATCCTGGCCATACCCAGGATGATAATTGTTTTTCTACTGTTTCTTTTCATTTTTTCTTTCCATTTTTCTGACTGATGGTCATCGGAAACATACCGATAGAAAGCCGCCTCCCATCGAATCAACTATCGGAACCTATGGTCATTTTTTGGCAACAATGATATACGTTTTGCCAGCCTCTGTCGGCAGATCATACAAATGGGTAGGGGCGAGGGTCGAGGTATTTTGTTTGGCCGATGCCGAAATCAGCGGGCTTTTTACATTGGCTATTTCGAAGAACGGATTCGGATTGGCTCCCGATGCCGCACCCAACTTCCCTCCCCCGGCCAAAGCAATTTCATTGGACACACGGATACGGCAATTGCCTCCTAAAACCGACGTAACATGAATTTCGCTAACGACTCCCTTGTCCCATTTAAAATCCACTTGAAATCCGCCGGGCATCCGCAGGCCGTTTATCTTCCCCTTTCCCCAATCATCCGGCAACGCAGGCAAAAAATGAATGGCGCCATCATGGCTTTGCACGAGCATTTCGGCGATACCGGCGGTACATCCAAAATTCCCATCGATCTGGAAAGGCGGGTGTGCATCAAAAAAGTTGGGATAAGTTCCCCCGGCATCACCCGGTTGCACCGGATCGACCAACGACAATTGGTCTTTGATCAGCTTAAATGCATGGTTGCCATCAAGCAACCGGGCCCAAAAGTTCACTTTCCATCCCATAGACCAACCGGTTGACACATCGCCCCTGTGGACGAGCGTCGTGCGGGCGGCATCGAACAATGCAGGCGAGGAATACGGAGAAATCTGGTTGCCAGGATATAATCCATACAAATGTGATATATGACGATGTGTGTCATTGGGGTTATCCAAGTCTTCCATCCACTCCTGTATTTGCCCGTACCAACCAATTTGCATAGGAGGCAAACGATCGAGGATTTTCCGGAAATCGTCTGCCAATTCATGATCCTTTTCCAGCAAGTTTGCCGCTTTGATGGTTTTGGAGAACAGATCGAAAAGGATTTGGCAGTCCATTGTGGTCCCCGCGCATACCGAAGGGCGTCCCACGGGCGCATTCTCCGGGGAAATGGAAGGGCTGACCACCAACCATCCGCGGGTGGGCTCTTCGACCAAAAAGTCTTTATAAAATTCGCATGCCGATTTTAACACCGGATAGACCGATTCAAGGTATCCCAAATCACCATTATACAAATATTTCTCCCATAGATGTTGCGAAAGCCATGCACCCCCCATGGGCCACATGCCCCAAAAAGCGCCGTCAACGACACCTGTTACCCGCCAGATATCGGTATTGTGGTGTGCCACCCAGCCATTGCATCCATACATGTCACGGGCCGTTTTCCGACCGGTTTCCGAAAGTTCCCTGACCATCTGGACCAACGGCTCGTGCATTTCGGGAAGATTACATTTCTCGGCGGGCCAATAGTTCATTTCGGTATTGATGTTGATAGTGTATTTGCTATCCCATGCCGGACGCACACTTTCGTTCCACAGGCCTTGCAGATTGGCTGGTTGTCCTCCGGGTTGCGAACTTGATATCAACAAATAACGCCCAAACTGAAAGTACATGGATACCAATTCCGGATCATACGACCTGGAAAAATCCCGGATCCGGACATCGGTCGGCAATTTGGCTGCGGACGAAGTGCCCAGATCCAGGCCAACCCGGTTAAAATAGTTTTGGAAAGCTGCCACATGGCTGTTTAAAAGTTCGGGATATGCTTTCTTCTCAGCGGCAGCGATATAATTGGTACACCGCCCAGCCTCATTGGCCGTTAATGTTTTGTAATCGACAAAATTGGTGGCCATCGAAATAAATATGACCGCTTCATTGGCCTTACTTACCCTTACCGTATTAGAATCGACCGATATTGTCCCCCCTTTATTGATTACCTTTGCACAGGACATGAATCTCACCTGCCCGGGCACCCCTTCATGTGTGCTTGACAGTCCGGTCATCTCAAGCATCCCGGCATCCAACGTCTTTGCCGTTTTTTGCAGGGGACTGTCCATTGTGGCCGTGAACGAAAGCTTTCCCCGTTTGCTGACGGTCAGCCTCACCACAATAACCTGGTCGGGCTGTGATGCGAAGATCTCCCGCTTGTAAGCTACGCCATCAACATTATATGTGGTAGTAAAAACTGCCCTCTCCAAGTCAAGCTCGCGATAATAACCGGTATAGCCTTCATGCCCGTCAAATACCAGATTTAGGTTTCCGATCACCTGGTACATGGATCCATGTAGCTGTTGTGCGGTCATGTTTTGGTTGATCATCCGTTCTGCGTCGTTGTACTCTCCGCTAAAAATGAGTCGCCGCACTTCAGGCAATGCTCCCAATGCGTTTGGGTTATCGTTCCGCGAGGGGCCTCCGGACCAGAATGTGCCCTCGTTTAACTGTATCTTTTCGTTTACGGGGTCACCATAAACCATGGCCGCAATACGTCCATTTCCAACCGGAAGGGCCTCGTTCCAAACAGAGGCCGGTTTGTCGTACCACATCTTTAGCTTTCCTCCCTTTTGAGCGTTCACAGAAAAGAAGACCAAAAGAAAGACCATCGGAAAGACAAAACAACGAGTCTTCATATTTATCTCTATTAATGATTTCTTTACAAGAACGCATCTGCGGAAAGCGGGGTATTCCTGCTTTCCGACCCATCAATACCAGTACCCGCATTAAGTTGCATCCCCGACTATTCCCAATCATACCGGAACTCATCTTGTGTAAGGGCTCTCCGGCATTTTCAAATGGGTTGGTTCGTACCCGCCATTATCCACAACCACTTTATAAACGACCACTCCCGGATCCAACGGACGGATAGTCAACACATAGGTATCATCATCCGATTGGGGCAACTCCATCACTGTTACCGTTTCAATCATTCTTGCCGCACCGGCCGGGTACATTTTGGAGTAATTGTTCTTCCACGTCAGCTCTCCGTTGATGTTCCAAATGGTTTCGGCGTTGCCGTTAAATGAAGCTGCCACCCAATGTCCTCCTCCGTTAAACGGGAGCGTACTATCGAAATAAACACGTACTTTTATGTTGTCGGATTGCCGGTCCAATGTCATTTTATACGATATCGATGCGCCGTCCGTGGATTGGGTATAAGGCATCAAGGCAATGCCCGAAAGGGTCCGTCCCAAATCGGGAATCACGGCCCAACGTGTATTGCTGCCGGCTTTGGCTTCAAAATAATGTTCGCCTTCCATCACCACGACACCGCTCTTTTCGGAAAACACATAACCGCCTAACATCGCTTCATCAGCAGTTATCCGCGTTACGTGAGGCATGAGGTTTCCATCCTTAGGGTCATCCCACGATGTGTAACCGATATGCGTTTGATCCATCATGTGGTTCCATTTTCCTTCCGACATGTCCAGATTGTAATCCCTCGAAAATTCGGCATCCACTTTAAAGCACTTTTCAACCCTATCGGCCCAATAGTTGGCCGCTAAGTCTTTTTCTGCAGCCAGTTTTTTGTTCATGGCAACGGCAAAATACATGTCGTAAAGGTTTGCCATGGCACGCACGGGATGCAGGACCAGCTGCATGTATGTATCCTTGTAAGAGGCCGCCAGTTTCGAATATTGTCTCATTGCCCTGGCTTCCAATGCCAGATAGGCATCTTTCACTTGCAGGAATTCGCCGCTTTCGAGGCTGTATGTCCGATGGTCGAGCATTTCGGCCGTGACACGGCTATTATATTTGCAATAAGTACCCAGTATTTCCGAGGCTTCGTCGGCCTCCAAGGCCCCAAATTGTTCCTCGCAGAATTTTCTTGCATATTCGTCCAGGTTATTCTCATTGAAAGAAGTAGGGTTCCATGCCATGTTCAGGAAAAAGTCCATTGGGTATTCGTTGGGTTTTAGGTCCCCCACATTCAATATCCACATTTTGTCGACCCCATAACCATAAGCCAGCTGAAGCTGCTCCCACATATGGGGTATCTGGGTCATGTTAAGCCATTTATAAGCTCTGGGCGCACCGTGCAGATCCACGTGATAATAAGCACCGTATCCTCCAGGATGCTTCTTTCCTCCAGGTTCGGGCAAACGACGCACATTGCCCCAATTGTCGTCGCATAGCAAAACAATCATATCGTCGGGCACTTTCATTCCCTGATCATAAAACTCAAGCACTTCACTGTACAACGCCCATATTTGCGGCGTTTCTTTGGCTGGCTTTTTAGTGACTTTGGCAATGATGCCACGTTGGTCTTCTATAATTTTCCCAAGTAGTTTAAAATTCTCCCCGGTACTTCCCGAACCGTCCATCGGCAAATCACCGTCGCCTCGCATGGCCATGGTGATAACATGTTCATAATTATTATTACGATCAAGTCCATCTTCCCAAAATCTCTTGAGCCCGCCCTCGTTGGTTTTGTAGTCCCATTCTCCGTTACCGTACGACTTACGATGCATACCCCACTCCTTTTGCGAGCGCATCATCGGTTCGTGGTGCGAGGTGCCCATTACAATGCCATACTCATCCGCCAGCCGGGGATTTTCAGGATCGTCCTCGTTAAAGGCACTGCCCCACATGGCCGGCCACAAGTAGTTGGCACGCAAACGGAGCAACAGTTCAAACATGCGAGTGTACATTTGGCTATTTAACCCGCCAAACTTCTCATTTGCCCATCCGGTGAAACATGGCGCCTCGTCATTGATGAAAATGCCCCGGTAACGTACTTTGGGCTCACCCGAAGCAAAACGCCCCGAAACCACATAAGCAGAAGCACGATGCTTTGCCGGCACATCGGCCCACCAATACCAAGGTGAGACTCCCAGTTGACGTGACAACTCGTAAATCCCATAGATTGTCCCCCGCTTATCGCTCCCAGCAATCACCAGACACTTTCTAACATTTGGTTCTGGATTATCGATGGTGGTTATGACAAAGCTTTCCCATTTTCCTTTCAGGTCTTTCGTGTCGAGCCTTTTTGATGCAACCAATTTGTCGAGCTGCTTACTCTTGCCCAATGTTCCGATCACGATCTCGTACTCAGACGATGTCTGAAATGTGATTATATTAGGTTTTATGCCCGTTACGCTGGCTATATCGTTTTGCAAATCACCGATGGCACGGACTACCCCTTTGTGGTCATTCGCATCGTAACGTATTGAAGCGGCAGATTGGTTTAAACCGACAACCGGGAAGTCGTCTTCCCGAACTGGTCTTTCTGTAACAATTTCAGATACAAGTCCCGTAATATATTGTGCACCAACCGGAACACAAAACAAAACATTAAACAGACCGGCAATGCCCCAACAGCCAACTGCTTTTAATTTATCCGCCACAGAATATTTATTGAATTCGGTTATAACGAAAGAAATCCACATCGACCTGGCCCCCTGTCTCTTTTGTGGCATAATTGAAAATGGCAAATTTGCTGCCCATGAAGAGTTTCCGATAATCGAAAATCATCCTGTATTCAGGGCCGATAGGCATCCATTTTTTATTATCAAGGCTGTAGTAAAAAGTAGCGATGTCTTTATTCAGGTTAAAATCACCGTCAATACGCAAATAAATCCTATTCTTTTTCAACTTGATACGGGCCTTCTCTTCTTTCCCAACACCCAGGACTTCTTTTGTATCCTCATGTAAATCAACAATATTTGTGGCCATGATGACATATTTCCTTTTGCCGATCATGTTCACGGCCAAAATGCCCGAATGCCCGTTAAACGCACTGATACCGGCCACATCACCATCTTTCATCTTCGAAACATCCAAGGCAATTACGCCGCTGCACCTGGGACCTTCCATACGTTGGGTCAACGAGTTTGGGGCCAGATACAAATTATCCGCCACCCGGCTTGTTTTCAGCCTCATGTACCCTTTCCGCTCGGTCAATGACCATGCGCTGTTCTCCGGATTGTGGTTCCATTGCCATTGGATCTTCAATTTGTCACTCGAAAAATCATCGCTTTCCACGATTCGGTTGCCGGTATCGTGCTTTTTTAAGGGTATTTCCCATGTCTGGGGCACTTTTCCGTTTTCATCGCCCAGCATCGGCCAATCATCTTCCCAACGCACGGGCATTAAAAGAGGGACACGTCCTACACCGTTACGGTCCTGAAATATCAACCCGTACCAGTTATCTTTCTCATCGTCAACAATGCATCCCTGCCCGCAATAAGGGAAACCAGCAAAATCATCCTGCAAAACCACTTTCTTTTCGTAAGGACCGGTAATGTTGTCGGCACGGTAACAAACCTGTCGGCGTGGCTTGTTCTTTGGCCACGAGATCATCAGCAGATAATATCTGCCGTTATGCTTGATTACCTGACTCCCCTCCAGAAGCCCGTCTTCTTCGGCATCGCGTTCAAAAACGCGGATGTTGGTACCACCCGGCTTCACATCCGACAAATCGCCCTGTAATTCGGTCAATGAACCTGTCCCCGAAAATACATATACACGGCCATCGTCGTCAAAAAAAAGCGAGGCATCATGAAAATGTTGTGTCCGGGTTATCAGTTCCCATTTTGCATTTACCGGATCGGCGGTCTTGTATATAAATGCGCGATACGGTTGGTCGTTGGGTGAAAACAACACATAATACTGCCCGTTGTGGTAACGGATAGACGAAGCCCACTGTCCACGGCCATAAACGGTTCCGTCTATCAGATCATATTTTGAATTGTCGGAGATACTATCAAATACATAACTGACAATTTCCCAATTTACCAAATCCTTCGATTTCATGACAGGTGCGCCCGGCATCAGATGCATGGTGGTGCTGATGAGAAAAAAGTCAGTCCCCGACCGGGTCACCGACATATCGGGAACATCGGCCCACATAACAGGATTGGTGCACGTCGTACTGTTTTTTTGCTCAGCATTTTGCGCCAAACCACACCAACAAATGAGGTTGAACAACAATAGTGCGGAAACTTTCTTTTTCATTCGTCTTTTTTGTTTAATTATCATGACAATTACCGGGGACTTGCTTACCTGAACTTTACCCAGTCAATCTCGACCAGGCAGTTATCGGTCGAGACGACAACCAAATTCTGAATGCCTTTTTGAAAACTTGTTAGTTTACCCTCAACGGTTATCCAGCTGTTGCTCTCAGGAACCTTCACGTCACAAAGCAACGGGCCACTCTCGTTATTCAACCTGATTTGCAAGGTGCTTCCTTTTTCCGCGATGGCCCTTACCCGGATGTTTTTCAATTTTTTATTGCCAAAATCAACCGCATTGTACCGAACCCAGGCACCTGTCTTGCTAAAGACGGTTTTCCACCCGTTGAACGTATTTAAGGAATCGATGAAATCAATTCTTGCACCGACACTACTGATGGCACTATAACGATCAATTTCAATGCTGTCTTTTGCATTGGTCAGTCCAACTCCACGACGCGACGGCGTAACTTTCTGGATCGTTCCATCGACATTAAAGAAAACGCTGTCGATGCATGTGGAACGACATTTGTCGAAGGCAGGCGAGTATTCGTTCTGGTGGTAAAACAGATACCACTGATTGTTGTATTTAAAAAGCGAATGGTGATTGGTCCAGCAGTTCATTGGCGACTCATCCATTATGACGCCGGCCATTTCGAACGGTCCCAACGGATGCCGTCCGGTGGCATATTCGAGCCGTTCGATTTTGTTCTCGACATGCGGAAACGTCAGGTAATAAATTCCGTTGCGCTCGAACATGAAAGGTCCCTCTTTCAATCCTTCTTCGGGCAAATTGGCAATGGCTTTCGGCTCCGAATCCAACTCAAGCATATTGTCCTTTAGTTTGGCCACAAAAATTTGATGCTGGGACCAATACAAATATGCTTGCCCATCTTTGTCAATAAATACATTGGGATCGATGCCGCACACACCCCCGATGGGTTCAGGTTGGGGCACATAAGGTCCTTCCGGGTTATAGGCAATCGCAACGCCGATGGAAAATCCCTTCTCTCCCGACGCTTCGGCCTGTTTTCCCCTGGCAGGAAAATAGAAGTAATATTTACCGTCGCGCTCAATACAATCGGGAGCCCACATGCTGTACGAAGCAGAATCGACCCAGTTTACCTTGTTCTGGCTGACAATGATACCGTGGTCGGTCCAGTTAGTGAGGTTTTCGGACGAAAACACGTGATAATCTTCCATGCAAAACCATCCGGGACGCCCCTTACCATCAGAAGCCGATATATCGTGCGAGGGAAATACATATACCTTGCCATTGAAAACCCTTGCCGTCGGATCGGCCGTAAACTGATTCCGGATAACTGGATTTTGCGCAGACACACCTATATATGCCTGAATAACAACCAAAACCAATACAAAAGAAGGATTCTTTATCTGCTTTTTCATCTCTAATTTAAGATCTTATCGTTTATTGATATATTGGATCTCTCAAAAAAATAACCAACATCAGTTCTATCAAAACATGACATGCTCCACGCACAAAACCCAATCGATCAATTGCTTGCCGTAATTTATCTGATAAAACAAAACTTTCGTGTCAAGAACGACTCGACAAGCCGCACGCTTGCCCGACTGTCGATCGGCAACATCAAAACCTGCCTATATATTTTTCTATAGCCGGTTTCCTGCCAATATGAAGTACACGTAACAGTTTGCCATGACTAAAGCAATATGGCATAAACTGCCAATAACCATACCTGATAATCGGAACCAACCTTCGGGGATTGTCCAATCCCCGAACTCCCGAGGCCCAAAATTCACCTTTGATCGTTTTGGACCCACTCCCCTTTCCCTACAACAAATATTATTTAAACAACAATTGCGCAAAACGATATAGATTATTCCGCCATACGGGCCAAGTGTGCCCCCCTGGATACTCGTTATAGGAATAATTAATCCTCAGTTCGTCAAATTTGGCAAGCATATTTTTGCAATTATTGTAGGCAATATCCTCTTCACCGCCCATGCCAATCCATAATTGCTTTAAATTGGCGTTGATGTTTTCGGCATTCATCTGCATAAAAGCATACTGTTTCTCTGCAATTCCATGATGCACCGGCTGTATCCAGCCAGAACTGAACACACCCAAATATGCAAATTGTGAAATGTTATTGATGCCGGCATACAAAGTTTGGATACCTCCCATCGACAATCCTGCCAACGCACGATTGCCGGCATCAGTCCCCACGCGGTAATTCTGTTCCACGAAAGGGATCACGCTTTGCGTTAATTCTGCGTCGAATAGCTTTAACGCATCCTCGCCAAACGAAGGCAATGGCATATTCCCATCCATCATTACCACAAGCATGGGAGTTGCTTTTTTTTCGGCAATCAGGTTGTCCAGTATCAAATCGGTTTTCCCTTGGCCGGCCCAGCCGCGCTCATCCTCGCCTCCTCCATGGAGAAGGTACAAAACGGGATATTTTTCATTTATGTTTTTATCATATCCCGGCGGTGTGTAAATAAAGAAACGGCGCCAGCTATTTGTGACCGATGAATAGTAGCGTTTCATTCGAACTTCGCCGTGTGGAACATCCCGAACGGCATAATAACCGTCTCCCCCAAAAGGGATCTCGATACCGCTGGTCATCCTCCCCATGCCATAAAACGCTTCGCCTGAAGGATCGACCACCGCCACCCCGTCAATGATCAGCGAGTAATAATGGAATCCCTCGCTTACAGAATCGGTCGTAACAGCCCACACTCCCTCTTCGTTTTTCACCATGTCATATTTTTTACCCAAATCGATTTGCACTTTCTGTGCCTCTGGTGCTTTTATTTGAAACAAAACCCGGCCATCCGGCAAAACCTGAGGATATTGTGCTGAGCAGACATTGGTTTCGAGCCGGTTCCCCACTTGGGCATACTGGCTAAAAGTGCTTGGATCGACAGTTTTAAACAGAAGTTGGGAGAACATGTACAAGTCGTTCTTCCAGACTTTAAAATCATGGTAGCCGGGCTCCACAAAATAAATATGAGGGACCTCATTCGCCCCGAGATATCTGTGGGTTCGCTGACTGAACGAAATCAAGTTGTCTTTATCCCCGCACGAGATCCATAACAGTTTCAGCTTTTTTGCCGCCTCTGATGGATTGGGGACCAATTCTTCCGGTTTTTTCGTGTTGGGAGCCGATGAAAAACCGCCGACCCATGCAAACCGGTCCAAATTGCCCAATCCGAAGTTCAACGACTGCCCGCCCCCCATCGATAAACCGGCAATGGCCCGGTGTTCACGATCCTTTACCACAGAATACTTCTTTTCCACAAACGGGATCAAATCGTTAACCAAGTCTTCTTCGAACGTTGCAAAAGCCTGGACCTTTATGCTATCAAAAATATTCCCTACGGCCCTGTCGTCCTTCATGGCACGCCCGTTGGGCAATACCACGATCATGGGTTCCAGTTTCCGGTCGGCATAAAGGTTGTCCAATATCACATGGGGCTGACCGTAACGAAACCATTCCAATTCGTCCCCTCCTATACCATGAAGCAAATAGAGAACGGGGTACTTTCTGTTTTTTGTATAGCCGGGTGGCGTATATACAAGCGCTTTGCGTTGTTGCCCAACCGTTTTCGATTGGTAAGTAACCGTATCAATATTTCCGTGCACGATACTGGAACGCACCAGATCAAAACCCGGAGATGCAGGTTTTACCACGCCTTGCGAATGGCAGGTTAAGCTGATCATAAAAGAGGCCAGCACCGAAAGGGTTATTCGTTTCATCGTCATATTTTTTTCATTTTGGCATTGGATGTACAGGCGATAGCATCATAAGGGAATAAACTCATCGATGTTTCAACAGTTAAGATACCGATAGATAAAAAATATCCCAATACCTTAGCAAAGGTAAAAATAGGGAATCAGCCTTGCGCCGGGTTTCAATTTTAGACATATGACTTTAAAGTTTAGATAATAAACCTTCGACATCCTTCGGAATGTTACACCAAGAGCCTTCCGAAACGCAGGGGGAATTGAATATTTAAAGACAGTTTCGAAAAAGAGCCGAACAAGATGAGGATGTCCACGAATTTCGGACATCCTCCTTTGCAAACAATAGAATTGCCCCGGTCGTTTCCTGAAAAGAAATCCTCCTTTTCCCCAAAGCCCTGCAGAACCTCTATTCACTTGACCAGAGCATCATTGGCCGTGGTGGCGTACAAACCGATCAAGTTGCCAGTGAAGCCTTGTGCAACATTGGTCGAAAGAATATCCCCGGAAACGATCCCTCCCAGATTGATGAAGTCGACTCCATTTACCGAATAATTAAACCCATAACTATCGCCCATTGCCTTCACCTGCAACCGTACAGGCTTCCTGACATCTATCAGGGTGCTTGCCAAAACAATGGACTTTCCGTTCTCGGTCCTTTCCAACAACAAACAGTAGGTATTGTCCTTTTTTGTAATTCCAAACACGTAATTGAACCTCTCGCTCTGATAGCACACAATTCCGGCCAGGTCTTTTTCTGACGAGGGGGTATAATCGATCGTTGTGGTAAACGAGAAATTATTGTGCTGTTGCCGGTAAAAGAGGGTCGATGTGGGTTTACTCTCTTTGATATTCACATGAAACGGCCTTATCTGCAATCCCTTTTTGTCCGTCGCGATGAATTCCTCGCGGGGGCCTCGCACCCCAATCCATCTATCATCCAGGTTTGTTGATGTAAAGCCTTCGGTATAAGTAAAATTCCCGTTGGGGAAAAAAGAACCATTTACGGTTTTGTTTTCTACTCCCCAGGGCATTCTCAATTTAGGTTCCATCGGGACAAGACCGTTTTCAAACACAGGAAATTCGCCCGACCAATCGACAGGTAAAATGAAGGTTTCACGGCCAATGTTGACCCTATCCTTGTTATTTGGGCGAATGGCAAGAAACACACCATAATATTTGCCATCCGGGCCTTCTACCAAGTCGGCATGCCCTGCCCAGTCCACTTTGTTCGCCCTATTCTGGGACAAATGCCGTTGGCTCAAAATAGGATTACCGGGAGCCGGCTTGTATGGCCCTTTGGGGTTGTCACTGACAAAGATAACTTCACTGTGCCATCCTCCCGTGCCCCCTTCCGCACACATGAGATAGTAGCCTCCGTTTTTCTTGTAAATATGGGGCGCTTCGATCCAAATCGGCTTCTTCGAAAGATCGACACCTCCATCCACAATAATTTTATCAGAGCCGGGAATAACTTCATCGTTTTCGACATCATAGTCCCAAATCTTGATCACGCGGTGTCCGTTATACAACTCTTTCCCGTTATCGGGGGCATCATTGTGTACCACATATGCTTTTCCGTTATCATCAAAGAACAGGGACGGGTCAATGCCGTTAAATTTTAGTTTAACCGGTTCGCCCCATCCTTTAAAAGGGTCCTGCGTTTTTACCACCATATTCCCAAAACCTCCTGCAAACTGAGTCGTAATCATATAAAAAGTATCGTTGTTGGGATTGTATCTTATCACAGGTGCGTATACGCCGGCGCTAATTCCGGTATCATGCACTTTCAGCTGCGAAGGGCGATCCAGCACATGTCCGATCTGCGTCCAATTGACCAGATCTTTCGAATGGAAAATAGGAACGCCCGGAAACATGGCAAAAGATGAACATACCAGATAGTAGTCACTGCCCTTACGGGTAATACTAGGGTCGGGATAGCAACCTTGCAAAATCGGGTTGTAAAACTCATCCTGCTTTAGCGGATGGTCCTTGTACACTTGATCATCTCCCTGGTACACCATATGGGAAAACACAGGAGATTTTTCGACCAAACTCTTTTTCGGCTTGTTACTACCACTTAATTCCACAACTGAGACCAGCAATATTAAAACAGATAAAGAAATGACATACCGCATTTCCGGCAAACAAAACTTAAATTGAGCTTTTTTCATCGAATCATATGTTTATAATTATATTTCAGACAATTAACACCAGTTGCTTGCCCATTCCCATTCATTTGAAAAAGGATATACCCTTGTCTTTAGAATGGACTCCTTCTATAATTGTTTTCAACCCCACCAATCAACTTTTGGTCTTTAGGGAAAACAGCGCCGACCCTTATGGTTGTATTCGCATTTCCTAACGTCCATATGTTAAGCCTTGGCAATGTTTGTATTCACAATACCCATCTTCATGAGCCTTGTGAATACTTTAAATCTTAGAATTTTCCGTCCGTGCTCACAGGTCCCCCGTTCTTAAGAACATGCTTCCATAGGTCTGGCCAGACATCATACTAAATTAACAGACTTAATTATTTCGGATTCTGAGTGGCATATAAGCCTATTGTAGTGCCTGTGAACCCTCCGGCATTGGCCGTCGAAAGATAACGGGCATCCACTTTATTGGCCAATAATTCCCAATTCTTCTTTCCAAAACGATAATAAAAATCATAATGAACCCCATTGGAAACCACTTTTAGCTGTATGGTTTTACTTTTCATTATATCATGACTGGCAATGACTTCTGAGCCCGATTGGGATATTTTGGCCAAACTGACTTTTCTACCTGGACCATTCTTGCTTACCGAAAGAAAATATTGGTGATGTTCGTCTTTATAAAGCAACATGCCGGCTGCTTCATTCTCATTTGCCGGATTAAAATCCATCGCAGTCGAGCATTCAAATTTGTGGTGTTGCATACGACGGCACACATAAGCAGGTGTTTTAGTTTCCGACGCATTGGTTTCGGCACATTTTAGCAAAAGATATCCGGTTTTTTCGGTCAAAGAATAAAGATCTTTGGCAGAAGTCCTTAATGTTAGCCATTCCAGCCCCAGAGATTTGGTGTCAAACGTCTCTTTGTATCCAAAATTCCCGAACATTGCATCAGGACCACGTTCTGCTCCTTTTCGCCGAACAATCATCGGGACCACGTCATCATTCTGTGTCATGAACGGATAACCATCTTCGCTCCACCCCACCGGCATCATGAATGTTTCGCGCCCCAGATTCTCGAACTGTCCATCAATTGGCCGGCAAGCAAGAAACACGCCCCACCAGCTTCCGTCTTTGGCTTGTATCAAATCAGCATGTCCGGCACAGGTAACCGGATTGTCTCTTTTGGGATCAAGGTGCCTTTGGGTAAGAATGGGGTTTTTGTCCCAAGGCCTGAATTCGCCCATGGGGCTATTGCCTGTCAAGATAACTTCAGAGTGGTTGGAACCCGTCCCGCCTTCGGCAGCCATCAAATAATACTTGCCGTTGATTTTGTACATGTGTGGGCCTTCAATCCATATAGGATTATCTTCCAGACGAACACCCCCATTGACCAACACTTTCCTGGGACCAATGGCTTTGTCTGTTTTGACATCAAATTCCTGAACCCCAATGGCCCTATGCCCATCATACAAAGGCTCTCCTTCCGGCGCATCGTTATTAACAATATAGCCCCGACCGTTGTCATCGAAAAAAAACGAAGGGTCGATGCCGTTCACACTAGGGAGCCAAATGGGTTCGGACCATGCCCCAAACGGATTTTTTGTTTTGACGAAGAAATTACCCCTACCCACATTAGTAGTTATCATGTAATAGGTTTGGTTGGCCGGGTTATATTCAATGGCAGGCGCAAAAATACCACCGCTGGTCCTTTGACCATCAAGCGAAAGCTGCGACTCCCTATCCAACACATAGTTCACCTGCTTCCAATTCACCAAGTCTTTGCTATGGAACAACGGCACTCCGGGGAAATAAGAGAATGTGGATGTTACCATAAAATAATCCTCTCCATTGGCACAAATACTTGGATCTGAATACCATCCCGGCAAAATAGGATTATAAAAGTAATCGTTGCCCGGCAACGGGTTTTGTGTATAATAATCGTCCTCTCCTTTATAACTAAAATAATCAAACTTAGCGACAGAAGTCGTTTTTCCCGGTTTAAAACTACTGGAGGCCAACAAAACACTCCCTGCTAACAGTAACTTGGGTAAATTTCTCGAATGCATTTTCCTATCGGTATATTGAACTACTTTTTAAGTGTAAATTTAAACGAGAGCCTGTTGGACGGCTTTCAATTATAGACATTCAACTTCCAAATTTGAATAAAACATTCACGGCCAACGAACAGAAACGACAACCGAGCAATTGATTATCAAAAAAACAAAATAGCATCAACAAGGATACTTACTTGCAACCTAAAGATTCGCCGGAAGTTATCCTTCAAGAAGCACGCCAGGCCCAACCTTCCGGGACACAAACAACACCAACAAGGATACTTTCAATCACATTGGAATCCAAAGCCAACAATGTATCTACTCAATCGAGCACTTCCGTAGGTGATTTGCCAAAATGTTTTCTAAATACGGTACTGAAATATCCTACACTGGTAAACCCACAAAGTTCACTGACCTCGGTGACGGTATGCTGGCGCGACTGAAGCAACTCCAAAGCGTGGTCCAGCCTAACGGTCTTTATAAAATCGGTTGGGGAAAGGTTTGTCAATGATTTGATTTTTTTATACAAAAGAGAGGAACTCACATTCATTGCCGAAGCATATTCCTCTTTATTGAACTCGGCATTTGCAATGTTGGCCCTTGCCACGTCTAACATCTTCTTCATAAATTTGTCATTCAATTCATTGGACAAGATTGGCTCTGAAGAGTCGCCTTTTATCAGTTTTAGTGCCCTCTCCCGCAATATACCACGGTTACGGATAATGCTTTTAATCCGGTGGACCAAAAGGTTCATGTCGAAAGGTTTGGTCAAATAATCATCGGCCCCCAATCCCAGGCCACGCAATTGTTCCGTTTTTTCCGACAATGCGGTAAGCAGTACGATGGGGATGTGCGATGTCTCATACGTTGATTTAACCTTTTGGCAAAGTTCAAAACCATCCATACCGGGCATCATGATGTCCGACACGATCAAATCGGGCATTTGCCTGTTTAACACCTCCCAGGCCACGGTTCCGTTTGCCGCAGTGAAAACTTTAAATTCACGGGACAATGTATTTTTCATAAACGACAACAAATCATCGTTGTCCTCCACCACCAGCACTTTCATTACCGGTTCCGTGGCCTCCCTTTCATCGGTTGGGATATGCAAAGACACATCCACGGAAAAGTGATCGTGGCCAACTTCATCAACAGAAAAATGGCCGTCAGGAGCACTCCTGGCTTCAATCTCTTTGTACGGGATAACAATCTGGAACGTCGACCCAATGTTTTCCTGACTTTGGCAACTGACAGTGCCTTTATGCATATCAACATAATTTTTAACCAACAAAAGCCCGATACCCGACCCCACAACCTTTGAGTTGATCGCATTATCGCCTCTATAAAACTCATTAAACAACCGACGTTGTACGTTCTTGCCAATCCCGATCCCATGATCCTTTATCACTAAAGTCCATCCATTCTCGTCACTTTTCAGATCGACAACAACACTGCCCTCCGGATGCGAATATTTAATGGCATTCGAAATGAGGTTGTCGATGACCTTTTCCATCTTCGATTCATCGATGGCCGATTCGAGATCCTTCACGTCCGAATTAAATACAAGTTTAATGTGTTTGCTTTTTGCCAATGATTCGAACATGGCAATACGCATGGAAACGAACTCTACGATATCGATATTGGCAAACAACATTTGTTCTTTGCCAATATCGACCTTTTGAAAATCCATCAGTTGCGTCACAACGGTCGAAAGCCGTCGTGCCTGCTCGATCGCGATGTTCAAATAATGCCTGCCGGACTCGGATAGATTTGTTTCCCGGCTCAACTCTTCGACCGGCGCTTTTATCAACGTTAAAGATGTGCGTATATCGTGGGCCGTATTGGTAAAAAAGCGCACTTTCTCTTCCGTGTGCTTCTGGTTCAGTGTTTTTATATAATACTGCAGGACCAACAAGACAAGCCCTATAAGTACGGCGTAAACCAACCCCCAAAACCAAAGTGACTTCCAAAAGGGCGGCACCACCGTGATGGCAATAACCCGCTCGGCAACCACGTGCGACAATGAACTGTCGTAGAGCCTAATCCTCAGCACGAAATTTCCGCTTGGGATATTCGTATAAGTCAGTATCCGGTTTTCGGTCGGTAAAGACCAATCTTTATCAAACCCTTCCAACATCCACGAAAATTTGGCTCCGGTCGTTATCCTCAAGGGCAATAATTCTAAACTGATGGTGTTTTGATGGTAGCCCAAACTGATCGACTCCAAACTATCCAACGGCATCTTTAGGTCATAAGTTTGCTCGTCGTGGACCGAACGTCCGGACACCGACAGTTCCTGGAAAAAGATTTTCCCTTCCGATGGCATTTCTCTTAGCGCCCCAGGCTCAAAAACCACAGCTCCATTATTGGTTCCCCAGGCCAGTTGGCCATTCTTCAGTTTAAATTGCGAATCGTCGTTGAAGGACGTACGGGCCAACGGATAGATCGAGGAATAAGTTACAAAGCTTCTATCGCCCGGATTAAAACGGCAAAGACCGTTTTCGGTTCCTAACCACAAACAATTGTCGGCAAAGGTAACACTATTCACAAAGGCCGAGGTCAATCCCGACTGGGTTACAAACCTTTCCGTTGTCTTATCCCTATAATTATATTTTATCAGGCCATCCCCTCCGGTACCAATCCAAATTTCGTCTCCTGTTATAAATATACTCCTAACCGAGATCCCAAATGCTAAAATATCCTTGTTCCCTGTCTGTTTATTCAACAACACCAGGCCATAGCTACAACCTAACAAAATACTATCCGGAGACATCTCTGCGAACGTGCTGATCGGCTCTCTTGCGTACGTTCTGAAACGGTTCCCTCTTGTATGATAACATGCAAATACACCGTTTACGCCTCCAACCCAGATATCCCCCTGACTATCTTTAAAAATATCAAAAATGAAATTATTGATCAACGGGGAATTTTCATCCTCATTGATATAATGGGCCAGTTCTTTCCCCGTCTCGGCATCAAGGACATAGACTCCCGAAGAATAACTTCCGGCCCATATACGTCCATGATCATCTTCGCACAATGCCAAAAAAACCTGGACATCCCCATGTTCCTCATAGTAAAACCGCGTCCATTGGTTCGCAGATACATCCCAGCAACTTATTCCATTATTTGTGGCAAACCACAGCTTCCCAAACCGATCTTCAATGATGCTGTTGACGTCATTGTTGACCAATGAGTTTTTATTATTGACTTGGTGGACAATATGGCTCACCAATGGAGCAGTCTGGTCATAGAATGATAACCCGCCGCTATATGTACATACCCATACGCGCTTATTGTGGTCGCAAAATACATCATAAACCCCATTTCCCTTTAACGACGAAGGATCATCAACCGACTCTTTGTAAACACCCAAAATCCTATCGTCGTTTTTATCCAATTCCAAAATGCCCTGACCATCAATCCCAATCAAAAGTGTTGATTCCGAATTTTTCTCAATATCCAGAATTGGCTTTTTGGGGAATGTTTCTTTGAGAATCCCTTTCAACGCATTTGTATGGAAATCGAAAGAAAATAATCCCTTCGATAAGGTACCTAACCACAGCTTATTGTCCTGTTTATCGAAATAGAGAGACGAAACCGGATCGGGCATAGAGCTCTTATCCTCATAAACGCACCAATAATTCAACGTACGGATATCACACATCCAAATCCCTTCATCCCGGACTATTATCAATTGGTTTTCATCATACCACGCAATTCTGCAACCATTAGATCGATACACCAACGAAAACTGGCCTGCCTGAAGCCTGAACACTCCTTGGGTCGTCGAAATCCAATACGCCCCATTTTTGTCAAGCACAAGATTATTGACCAATAAATATTCCAGATCCTGTACTTTGCCTGCATCAACGATCAAAATAAACTTGTCGGATACGGGATCATATAAAAAAATCTGCCCGTTATTTGTGTATGCAACCAAGTTGGCTCCCTCAACCACCAGCTTCACGGTAATAACGTTGGTGTTTGCATAAGGAAGATGGTAAATTCGATAATCATCCTCGGTCAACCTCAAAATGCCTGTTTTTGACGATGCCCACACAAAACCATGAGCGTCGCTGCATACTGAATTGACCTCTCTTAAAGATATGCCGTACAATTGGTTAACACTGTAGAATTTTGCCGGTGCAGCTTCATAACAAAACAACAAATCAACAACGATCAAAAGCAAGAGCTTAAATTTCACAGTCATATCCAAATCTTTTCAATGCAAATCTTCTTGGGCTGTGTCTCAAAACCATGCACACAAGTTTAATGCTTTTAAATCATTTTCGACAACTTTTCATTGTTTTATCGAAGCTACACCCGGCAAAACAGATCTAACTAAACACACAAACTATTTTTCAGCAATAGTTTTTCAGCCATGCAAAAAAACCGGCTGGCTTACCCTATTTCCCGTCAACTGTTTTGATCGTCCCATCGCTGTTGTACTCCAATTCGACTACCTTCATGCTGCGTAACCATGTCTTTCCTCCCGAAGGAACGCTATCATGATAAAAAAGGTACCACTTCCCTTGAAATTCCACGATCGAATGGTGCGTAGTCCACCCCACCACTGGCGTTAAAATAACGCCCTGATAAGTAAATGGCCCATAAGGATTGTTTCCCACGGCATAACAGAGCTTGTGTGTATTACCGGTAGAATAAGAGAAATAATACGTTCCTTTGTATTTGTGCAACCAGGATGCCTCGAAGAACCGACGATCATGGTCACCGGCCGTCAATACGCCTCCCTTTTCATCCAACAGAATGACTTCACGGGGCTCCTCGTCAAACTCCAGCATATCCGCCCCCAACTTTACGACCCGTGGAGAAAGCGCCGGTTCGTGATCTTGAGGCTCATGCCCACATTCAATGGCTTTGTTGTGGCGATACCGCTGAAGCTGTCCCCCCCACAAACCTCCAAAATACATGTAATGCGATCCGTCATCGTCACAAAACACGCAAGGGTCAATTGAATAGCTTCCTCTGATGGGAGCTGTCAAGGGGGTAAACGGACCTTCCGGCTTATCGGCAACGGCAACCCCTATGCGAAAAATATCCGTCTTGTCCTTCAATGGGAAATAAAGATAATATTTACCGTTTTTGTAAGCGCAGTCACAATCCCATAACTGGCGTCCGGCCCATGGAATATCCGTTACGTCAAGGGCCACGCCGTGATCGGTTACATCTCCATCAATGTTTTCCATTGAAAAAACATGATAATCGCGCATATCGAAATGATCGCCGTTGTCGTTTTCGGGGATGCCCGACTCAACATCGTGCGACGGGTAAATATACAGTTTGCCGTTAAACACATGTACGGCTGGATCGGCCGTGTATAAATGATCGATTAAATATCTGGCTTTTTTCATTGATGAAATGGATTAATGGCGATGGCCAAAATTCGTTATTGTTGTTTCAATGCGTCGTTGATGATTTGTTGTACCACCGGCTTGGCCTGGTAGTTCCGGTCGAACAAAAGCGGATAGTCTGTCCTACCGGGAATAGGCCACCCGTTTTTCCACGACTGTGCATCGGTCACGCCCCAAAGGGTCACGCGCGTAACCACATCCTGATGCTTTAAAAAGAGTTTAAAAAAATCCGAATAGCGTTTCCCAAACGCATTATTTACCGAATCGGGCAAACCATTGGCATAAAGGTCCGACTTCTCCCGATATTCACTTTTGGCCGACACATCGGCACCAATGCTCCAATCCATGGGCAATACCGAAATATCCATTTCGGTAACCATCACTTTCAGTCCAAGTGCGGCAAAATCGTTGATGGTACGCTCGTACTCCTCTATAGAGGGATCATCCAAACCAATGTGACATTGCTCGCCCACCGCATCAACCCTTACTCCTTCGTCGATAAGTTTTTTCAACATGGCTACCGCACCATTGCGTTTAATAGGGTTGTGCAACGAGTAGTCGTTATAGTATAACTCTGCATTCGGATCGGCTTCATGGGCAAATTGGAACGCCAGCCGGATGTAATCTTCGCCGATAATTTGATAAAACTTGCTGTTTCGTAATGAGCCATCACGATCGTCGATAGCTTCGTTTACCACATCCCAACCTTTTACCCTCCCTTTGTACCTGCCAACCACAGTGCGGATATGCTTCTCCATTCGCTGGATAAGTACTTCGCGCGACACATCATTCCCCAGACTGTCACTAAAAAACCAGCGTGGTGCCTGTGAGTGCCAAATCAAAGTATGGCCGGTGATCCACATATTGTTCCGTTCGCCAAATTCCACGAACCGGTCCGGCATCGCAAAATCAAATTCTCCTTCGCGAGGTTGAATGTTTTCACTTTTCATACAATTCTCCGCGACAATGGCGTTGAACTGCACCTTAACAATCCGAATTGAAGCTGTGTCAAACCCTCCGATCTGATCAGTATTTAAAGCCGTGCCGATGTAAAACTTTCCCGCAAAAGCATTTTTCAACGCCATTGTTTTTTTCCCGCTTCCCATCTGGCCACATGCGCCGGCAAACGTTCCTGCGGCAACGGTCAACGCCCAAAATCCCAACGTGGTCTTCTTCATTTTCTATCTTAATTAAGTATTGCTATTCCGACGTGCCTCCAGTGCTTTCTGTATTTGTACCTCTTTCTTCTTATCGATCTCGTAAAAGAACAGGCATGCCACACTCACACAAAAGGTCAATGTAGGGTACACGCTTAAAGAGAGCTTGATTCCATTGAGGGTTTCCGGCGATTGAACCGCAAGTTGTTTGTCGTAGCCGTAAAAGGCCAATATCCCGGCCACCAACGCCCCTCCGATACTCAGGCCTGCTTTTAGCCCAAAAATCATGGCCGAAAAAATGATGGCAGTTGCCCTTCGGTTGTTTTTCCATTCAGAATAGTCGGCCACATCGGCAATCATCGCCCACAGCAATGGTGTGGAAATGCCGTAGAAAAGCCCGTGGGCCAACTGTGTCACAAACACCAACGCGATGGAACCGGGTGCATAAAAATAAAACATCAACAAGCACAACGCGGATAGGAAGAGACTAATCCCGAATACATCACGCTTACCGTATCTGTCGGCCAAGCGTTTCGAAAACGCAATGCCGGTCATCATCATTATAATGCCCCCTGCATTGAACAGGCTAAAGCCGGAAGTCGGGGCATCTTCGGGCCATACAAATCCGTGTAGCCCCATTCCGGCAAGTAGATTGTTAAGCCCGGCAATAAAACGGTTGAATCCTACATTTTCAAGAAATTGGGCCAAATCGGCCTCACTAAGGTAATTCTCGAAATAATACACGTACATGCCTCCTTTCAACGAAAGGGTGATGAAAATAAAAACCGTAAGAACGAGCATGGCAATCCATGGCCTGTTTTTGAACAAATCGCCCAAATCTTCTTTCACGCTCGATTTTTGCTCCGGTTTAGGAATGATGCGTTCTCTGGTTGTCAAAAAGGTAATCACAAAGAAAATTACCCCAATGACCGCAAAGAATGTCAATGTGTTCTCAAACCCCTTGGTTTTGTCTCCGTCGCCCAGTATAAGTACCAATGGAAGCAGCAACCCCTGTACGATAAACTGCGCGATCATCACTGCCACGAACCGATAAGACGAGATGCTGTTCCGCTCGGCCATATCGCCGGTAAGCACACCGCTCAATGATGCGTAAGGCAAATTATTGGCCGAATAGACAACGACCAACAGGATATATGTGGCCAACGCATAAATACCCTTTCCCCCTTCTCCAAAATTCGGGGTACTGAAGGCCAACATGGCAATGGCTCCGAAAGGAACGGCCGTCCATAAAATCCATGGACGGAATTTTCCCCAGCGTGTCGTCGTACGATCGGCAATAATACCCATGACCGGATTGAAAAACGCACCGATCATCCCTCCTGTAAAAATGATGACAGATGCCGTTCCGGGGGGGATTTTGTACACATCGGTATAGAAAAATGCAAGAAATGTCATCAACGTTTGGAAAATCAGGTTGGCAGCCAAATCTCCCAAACTGTATCCTATCTTTTCAACGACGGAGACTTTTTGAGTTTTTGAATTCATTGATTTATGGTTTATTTTATTGTTTTGTCGTAAAAGGTGAAGCTGGGAAACCTTCTTTGTTCTTTAAATTGGCGCCAACGGGATTATCTTCCCACGCATAACGGACAACGACCGGTTCGGAAATCCTTTCACTCCATACGCGTACGGTATTTTTCGACAATACAACCGCATTGGCCCAGGCAAACCTGCCATCGGCTCCGGCTATCTGAAAACCGTCGAGCAAGTTGTTGGCGAACAACCCGGAACCGACCGATTTAAAGGTTAAAACAATGCTGCCGCCATCCATCTGCATCGATTCATATAACGGCCCCGTGCTCACCAGCATGCTGTCGCCATAGGCAATCCGTAATGCTTCCAGGGCCAAACGGTGCCCAACCTCTTTTTTATTCAACGGATGGATATCGTTCCATTCACCGACATCGAACGTGACGGCCATGCCGGTATTGGGAAGCTCCAACACCCGGCGCTGGGCATCGCGTAACTGGGCCCAGCCGCTCTCAACCGGTTGTCTGTTGTGTTTGCCCAGATTGGCCAACTGCACGTACAAGAACGGCATTTCCGGCATCGAAAACATTGTTCTCCAATCGCTTATTAACGTTTTTAAAAGCTGCTCATATCCACTAGCTTTACCGGTATTCGATTCTCCTTGATACCATATGGTACCTTTAAACTGATAGCCGACCATCGGGCTAACCAACCCATTGAACAAACCTCCGGGCCTGAACTGCAAATCGCCTAACCCGGCAGGGGCTTGAATACCGGCTCCCAAATGATAGTTCCAATCACCGGTCAGATCAACAACTTGCGATCCGATACGGATTTCATACGGTTTTTCTTCCACAAAACCGCCCTTTCCGCCTTGACATACCACACGTACCATCAGCTTATTTCGTCCTGGCTTCAGCAAGCCGACAGGGATGTCATAAATCCGGGGAGGATATTGATAGGATATGGTTCCCACAAAGATCCCGTTCACAAAAGCAGAGTCACTGTCGATGATCCGTCCCAGGCGAAGGATGGCCTTCTTCCCTGCCAACGAATCAGCAATTTCAAACTCTTTGCAAAACCAAAACGAACCCGTTTTTTGCCCGACTCCTTTATTAGACCAATAACCCGGAAGCGAAATAACAGGCCAATCCGTGACGTCGACATCGGCTTTTGACCAACGTCCGACCCCCGGATCATTGCGGTTCACCTCTTCAAGCCAGTTAAATTGCTCTCCTCTCTCTTTGCTTTTCAACCGCATGGAATCGATACGGGCTTGCGCTTTCGTCCATTCATCTTTGTACGGCTTCGCACAGGTCTCACTGAGCCACGATTCGGCAGGTGAACCCCCAATGGCTGTATTGATCAATCCAATAGGTATTTTGGTCCGTTGGTACAATTCATCGGCAAAAAAATACGCCACTGCCGAGAAATCCATGATATTTTCAGATGTGGCCGGCAACCATGAGCCATCTTTGTAATCGGACTGTGGAAGGTCAAAATCATTCCGGCTTGACGATCGAAACTGGCGGATATCCGGATTGTTGACCTGGTCTACCTCATCGTGGTACAAATCCAGTACCCTACGGATCGGCAATTCCATATTCGATTGTCCGGAACACAGCCACACATCGCCAATTAAAACATCACGGATTTCAATTTCATTGACCGTCATTGTGTAAGGCCCGCCTGCGGCCATTGCGGGCAACGCTATCTGCCAATTGCCTTGTTTGTCGGTTTTAGTCCGGAAAATTTTTCCGTCAAACCCGACCTTTATCTTTTCGCCTGCATCGGCCCAACCCCATATTTTAAGAGTGACATTACGCTGCAACACCATTCCGTTGCCGATAAGCCTGGGCAGTTTCACCGTTGCACCGGCCGAAAAGGCGATCAATGCGGTACCCAGTGCAAATACCCTTAATATTCCTTTCACTCCGTTCATGGTTTCCCTCCTTTCTCTGAAAGTCTACTTTGAGGAGCCCCTAAATAACTTGGCTTTAATCCTCCCGTATCGATCAGGATTTTTTGCAGGACAATGCCCGGCTCCAGAACCCGAATACGAAAGCGGTGTAACCCGGCAGTGCTTATGCAATGTCTTGTTTTCGTGGCATTAATGCGATTTGCCTGCCATCCGTCGATATTCTGGTAAGAATATGCTTGGTTGACATTGACAATTTGTTCTTTTCCCCCATTGAACGATACCGCATAACGCAATCCTTTGTTTGCATTGAAATTAAGCGTTGTTGAGATCAAAACATTCACATCAAATTCTCCGGTGGATGTAAAATTGATGTCATATTCCAGATAGACGGAATCTGCAGCCGAAGGATATTGGTTTGGTGGGAATGTAGTGACCGCCGAAACAGTTTTTCCCAGATCTGGAATTACCTCCCAATTGATTTTATCCGTTCCCCTGGTACGCTGGTAATTTTCAGCTTCGATGGACACATAACCGTCCGCTTCGAGAAACATTACCTCCGCATTGGAAATTTGGGCAATTTCGACCGTCCCCACATGCGGCATGGTGCGTTGCTCCGGTTCGTTCCACGATCGGTACCCAATGCGTACCTGATCCATCATATGTGCCCATTTACCATTCGCAATCTCTTGATTGTAATGGATCGTCAGCAACGAATCCCGATCAAAGCATCGTTTCGCCACATCGGCCCAATAATTGGCTTCGGGATTTTTCTCGGCGGCCAATCGTCTGTTTTTAGCCACTGCAAAATACATATCATACAAGTTGGAGCAGCCATTTACGGGAAACAGCACCAATTGGTCGAAAGCATCCTTATAAACATGGGGTATTTGATTATACAAGCGCATGGCATCGAGGACCAGATCGCGATAATCGTTCCGGACCTTTTCAAATTCGTCGTAGCCATCCAAACTGAAGGTATTGGCATCTAACAACTCTGGCGTTACCCTGTGGTTGTATTTGGTATATAGATTGATGATGCGTGCGGCCTCTTTTGCGTGCTTTTCGCCAAATTGCCGTGCACACCACCTCTCGGTATGTTGTAACAAGTTTTTGGAATTAAACATGGTCGGGTCCCAAGCCATATCGAGGAAAAAACTGATAGGGTATTCCATCGGCTTCAAATCTCCCACATTGACAATCCATATCCGATCCACGCCATGGCTCCACGCCAGGTTCATCTGCTCCCAAACACGTTGTATCTGACTTACGTTTAACCACTTGTAACTCCTTGGCCCACCTACGTAATCGAAATGATAATACATGCCATAACCTCCGGAACGTTTTTTTGCATTTATGTCAGGAAGTTTACGTACGTTGCCCCAGTTATCGTCACAAAAAAGCAACGTCACATCGTCGGGCACACGCATCCCTTTGTCATAATAATCTTGTACTTCTTTGTATAGAGCCCAGACCTGCGGAGTGGCTTCCGGCTTTTGGCCGGTCACCCCCTTAATCATGTTGCGTTGGTCTTTCACAATCCTTTCCAGTAAGGCAATATTGGTATCTTCGCCCATCGCCTCGTCGCCATCGCCTCGCATACCGATGGTCACCAATTGCTCATAGCCCTTACTGTTCTCCAGCCCTTTTCGCCAAAAATCGGAAAGAACCTTCTCATTCTTCACATAATCCCAAGATCCCGAACCGTACCGATGCCATTCGACCTGAGCGCGGCACATTGGTTCGTGGTGCGAAGTCCCGACCACAATCCCCATTTCATCGGCCAACGGAGCGTTCATTTTGTCGTCGTCAAACAAGGATTTGCCCCACATGGCAGGCCAAATAAAATTACCTTTCAGGCGAAGTATCAGTTCGAATACTTTCTCGTAAAACCCGGCATTGAAACCACCAAAGGTCTTGCGGGCCCATCCTCCCAAAGCAGGTTCTTCGTCATTCAAAAAAATCCCCCGGTATTTGATTCTGGGACTGTCAAACACGTAGCGTCCGTTTTTCACGTACAGTTCGTCATGCCTTTCGACCGGTACATCAGCCCAATAGTACCATGGAGACACACCTATTTGCCCGGATACACTGTAAATGCCGTAAATGGTGCCGCGTTTGTCGCTTCCGGCAATGACCATGGCCTTATCAATGCCGGGGAACGGAAAATCGACGGTCTGAACGACAAAGGCCTCCCATTTCCCGGCAATATCTTTCACATCAATTTTTTTATCCTTCACCAACTGGTCTATAACGGAACTTTTGCCAATGGTTCCGACAATGACGGCCTCGCCTTCCAACGGGACCTCGCCCTTTGCAATAACGGGTTCGCGGCCAGTAACCTTTGCAATATCTGTTCTTAGATCATTTAAAGCCCTGGTTACGCCCGGCCACTCATCGTTACCGATAACCAAAGTTGCAACTTGGAAGGGTGAGGCCAACGTCAGCATATTCTCCCCTCTCTTCATGGATACATAGGACGGTTCCCCGGTAGCCCAAAGGGCAAAGGGTTGCAACACTAACAGGAGGCTGTAGATTTGGCACAACGATTTTTTAGAAATCCATTGCCGGATTACAAGTTTCAAATTCATAGACATTGGTAATTAACGCTCAGCAAACATTGCTTCAATATGGTCAATCCGAGATTAATCCTACATCTCCAGATGTGGACGGAAAGACTTACAGACACTCACTAACCTGAAAATAAAAAACATAAACAGCTTACTAATGATTGGATATTCCGTATGGCTTTAATTAACTGCTTTTGGAAATTAAAAGTAAAGCTGACGGTGAACAGGGAGTTCCAATTTTAGATATATGATTTTAAGAATTGGATAATTGCACCTATTAATTCTACATCAGGGCATATATTGAACAGGCTGAGAAGACGGCTTTACGCTCAGTCGGAAGCTTAATCGTATCGAGCTGTCCGCCCAATCTCCAATGCTTCTATAAAAAAGGTTGATTCGCGTTTTCCCGAATCTCAGCTTTGAAACAGAAAGATATTCATGGAATAACCACGAAAAGACATGGTACTTGATCTCTGCCAAACGAAGATACAGTACGCTAAATCGCTAACTTTACCGAACGACATCGGTGATTTATCGAGACAAATGCCGTTTTAATCTGTCGTTGCATTAAAAGCATGAGCAAACAGCTTAATGTAGAGCGGATCTTGTCGAAACCGATGGAAAAACCCAATATATTTTTACAAAATCACCAAAACCATGGACCACAACCATTCGCACGGCCATGACACAAACTTAGGCAACGCCTTTAAAACGGGCATTGCTTTAAACGTTGTATTCATCATTGTCGAAGTCCTGTACGGCTTCGCATCGAATTCAATGGCGTTGGTCTCCGATGCCGGCCATAACCTGAGCGATGTGTTTGCGCTTGCATTTGCCTGGATGGGTGTTATGCTTGCACAACGCAAACCAACAATGAAATTCACCTACGGATTCCGTCGATCCACCATCCTTATTGCCTTGCTCAATACGTTATTATTGTTGGTTGCAGTGGCATTTATCGCATGGGAAACGATTTTCCGGATCGGAAAACCCATCAACATCGACTCGACAAGCGTCATTACGGTAGCTTCCATAGGGATTTTTATAAACGGCATTACAGCCTGGCTTTTCGTAAAAGGCCAAAAGCACGATTTAAACATCCGCAGCGCATTTATCCATTTTATAGCAGATGCCCTAGTGTCGCTGGGCGTTGTGATAGCTGGTATCATTATGGCATTGACGGGCATTACATGGGTCGATTCCGTGGTATCGTTCATCATCATTGCCGTCATCCTTTACAGCTCGTACCAACTGCTCATCGATTCGGTGAACCTGGCACTTGACGCGGTCCCCGAAAATGTGGATATAACGGAAGTCCGTGGATATTTTCTGGGATTGCCCGAAGTCACAAGCATCCACGATCTACATATCTGGGCATTAAGCACCACCGATGCGGCACTTACCGTACACCTTGTCACACGGCAGCAAACCGACATGTCTTTTATCAAATCGATGCAGCACGAATTGCATGGGAAATTTGGAATTGAACATGCCACGATCCAGGTGGAATTCGGGACGGAGGTTTCGGATTGCGAAACCAATTGCAATTAAACCTCTAAAACGATTTAAAACAATACAAGATCATCCTCAAAACAACTAACACATAATAAGATGAAACACGCCACAATAAGTTTGGCCATGATCCTGGGTTCGCTTGGCTATGCCTTTGGCCAGGACCTAATTCGTAAATGGGAGACAGACTCAGTGTTCCTAAAGCCCGAATCTGCATTGTATGACCCTGCATCCAAATTCGTTTACATATCGAACATCAATGGAGAATATCTCGCGAAAGACAACAACGGATTTATTTCCAGAATAACGACAGATGGAAAAGTTGATTCACTGAAATGGGCCGTAGGAATGGACAACCCGCAAGGCATGGGGCTTTGGAACAACAAACTTTATGTGGCCGACATTGACAGGGTGGCCATCTTTGATTTATTATCAGGAAAACGAGATAAGGTAATTCCGGTAAGTGATGCTGAGTTTTTAAACGATGTGGCCATTGACCGGAAAGGCAACGTGTTCATATCCGATTGCCGGAAAAACAGAATCTATGGACTAGCAGGAGATAGCGCTTTTATTTGGCTTGAAAATTCGTTGCTTTCGGGCCCCAATGGTTTGTATTGCCAAAACAACAGCCTGTTTGTTTTGAACATGCAAACAGGTACTATATTCAAAGTCAACAAACAGACAAAAAAAATGACCGTTTTTTGTGAGGGAATCAAAAACTGCGATGGAATTGTGAGCGATGGCAACGGCGGATTTTTTGTTTCCGGGGCATGGCAGGGAGAGATTTTTCATCTGAATGCAAAAGGTCAAAAACAGTTGGTGCTTGAATTGGGTGCCGACAAAACGATAACTGCGGACATCGAGTTCATTCCCCAGGAGAAACTTCTGATCATCCCCACGCTCCATAAAAAAGTCATTGCTTTTGAATGGAGGGGGAAAAGTAAATAATCATACCAATCGCCACCCTTTTTCCTTATGTCGAACAGCATTTACAATGAATAATCAAATCATCTGTATTTCCATCGATGCCACACGGTGGATGGGTGATATTTATTACAGGTTCCACAAAATAAATCGCTAACTTCTTGCAATACCTCTTTGATGGCCGTGAAAAGAAAATAGACTTGGGGCACTAGGACCCAACTAATATCAGAGAACAAAGGAAGGCATTGCATTAAATGATTCATACGGGTTATATTAATAAAAGCGCCTTTACCAAATAAATAAGGCAAAGGCGCTTTTATATCACTTTGTTCGATCAGAAGTTACCACCAGCGAGGATCGCCGGCAATTCCTTTTCCTTCAAATTTGCTATCTTTAAAGTAATAATCGATCAGCGTCGGATTATTCCATAATTCGGTATACGATTTACTGTAAACAGTCGCCTCAATTGGCGTACCATTATAAGAAACACCATCGGCTTTCAATGTCCAAGTGAAATCAGAAGTACGATAATTACCTGAAGCAGTGATCGCATTTGTTGCACTGCGAAATCCATTGCAAGTTTGAGCCGTTGATGTTGTGTACACTGCTGCCAAAATACAATCGGTGAACAAGACATCGCCTGCGATGGTCATGGAACCAAAGTCGAGATAATAGTTCCCTGATCCAGTTGGAGTCCAGTTAAATGTACAGTTATCTACAATAATGCTACCAGATGTGGCACTCTTGCTATTAACAAGAATTTTTTCAGCATGCGTTACGGTAGAATTAGTTAGCGTCATATTACGAATAACACTATTCGCGTTGTCACAGTTGATGACGCCATAACCACCAATGCTGTCTAGTATACAGTTGTTGATTTTTACATGTTCAAGCGCAACATTGCCTTGTGCACGAACCACTCCACGCAAGTACCGAATATTACAGTTTTCGAATGAAATAATTTCATTGACACTAGCCAAAGAACTTGGGCTGATATTAAATATGTATCGTCCGCCAAAATTCGCACTGGTCTTATCGTTACCTGTTATAAAATCAATACCATCAAACTCTACTTTACCAAACGATGCGGCATCTGCCAAACTAAAGCCTCCGCTGGTTGATGCATCTCCCATAACAATTTTGGCTTTCCCATAGAAACTATAACCAGTTACAAACTTCACATTCATTGAAAGCTTAAGCGTGGATGTCAACACATACGATTGACCACCTTTTAGCACAATAGTACTGTTTTCGACCAAACCGTCAAGGAACGACTGTGTCAAGTAATCTTGAGACACTTCATCCGATAATTCTCTTAAATCAACAGGATTCTCAAACTCTTGAGAAGCGCGAGTATTAAATCTCTTCTTGCCACGATACACATCTTCGGAGTAAATCTTAACAATGTATGCAGTATCAGGCTCAAGACCATAAACCTCTTTATAGCCGCTGGCCAAATCATCCTCTGTCAAGGGAATAGAAGTAACAGTCTCACCCGTAATAAACTCAAGCGATGTAAACGGAGTTGTTTCATCGTTGGTCCAACGAACAATAGCGGCCACATCAATAATGTCGTCCGAGGTCACATCCTGAAGTAAAGTAGGATAATCAGGCACTTTCACATCTTCCAGCACATAATAAGCCGATTCTAAATTTTCGCCGACTACTTTAATCCGAATTTGATATTGAGTATCCCATTCAATCCCACTTTCAATCAACAACGGCGATGTCGAGGTTACAATAGTTGTGTCAATTGTTTTAAACGAATCAACGCTCAATTCAACCTGATAATATTTCGCGTAGTCCATGACATCCCACTCAATATTAATCCACTGGCCTCCACTTTCGCCTTCTGCTATGGGTCGGAACAAACGAGGGGCTTTGCCCAAGTCATCATCATCCTCGCAGGCATTGAAGGTAATTGCCCCCAAAAGTACGAAGGTCATTACCAGTCCAAATTTCAATATGCTTTTCATAAATTCTCGCCATTAAATTAATTAGCACTAAAAACATGACCATAGCCTTCGTTTGTCAAGTATTCACTGGCTCCGACAGTCGTACTTGAAATAGGCAGCAAATAAGGGACCGGTGCTACACCAGTAGGGTCAGTATATCCTCGCCAACAGTAGGTAGTGTAGTTGGCCGAAGCATGAGTTACTTCTCCTGTTGTGGCATTTTTAATTTCCTGATACAGGGCTTTGCCATAATTAACTGATGCGTAAGCATCTTCATTACCAGCTTCATCCAATTTATCTGCAGCGACTACATTATCAGGCACAGTTACAGGTTTGTACTTAACATTCAAAAACGTAATAACTCCATCCGTTCGCTGATAGTACAATATGGGAGCATAATTCCCATATTGGGCCACTTCCGGGTTTTCAATATCAATGCCCCATGCAGCCTTCCCTATATTATCAAGCATGTTCTTGGTTTTAACAATGCGCTCGCCGTACTTATTCCAGCGAACCAAATCAAAACGACGTATGCACTCGCCACCAAATTCCCAAGCCCTTTCAGCAACAATGGCCTCACGAAAATCTTCTTTTGATGCCGATACATTACCAATATAAGCATCGACCTTTTCGGCATGTACCGACGACGGGAAAGCACGACGACGTACCTTGGCAAGGTTTTCCTGGGCCAAAGCAGATGGTCCGTTTAACTCGTTTTCAGCTTCCGCCAACATCAGCAACACATCGGAATAACGCATAAGCGGCCAGTTGATACCTGTTCCCTTCGATGATGTTTCTCCGGAAACGGCAGCACTGGGCAATAACAAGCGATTCCATTTGCCTGTAGCCAGACCAGTAAAACCAGATGCCGCCTGGGCCGAATTACTAGTATATGAAACGCGACTCACACAAACATCCCGACGCACATCTTCGTCATCAAACGAATAATAATAAGCGGGACACATGTTAACTTGAATGGTCGTAGTTCCTCTGGTACCTCCTGTTACGGCAATCCCGATACACCAACCTACATCACCTCCGCTATTGGCATCGCCAAAAGCAATCTCGTACAACACATCGTCATTGGTAGGTTTCACCCACTTGCTCTCGTTTTCAAACACAAGACGATAATCTGGGTTCAACTCTCGCCCTCTCAAGCTAATCAGTTTTTGGCAGTAATTTTTTGCCAATTCGTAATACTCAGACGAAGTGCGGGCCACTTTAGTAGCTCCGTTCACGTCAGTATAAGTTACTGCTAACTTGTCGTCATTGGCTACGTCCAAATATTCATCGGCAATTTTCATGGTACCGCTTTCCGTCATGCCGTAACCGGCGCGAAAAAGTGCTAAGCGGGCAATCATTCCTATAGCAAACTCGCGGTTCATACGTTCAATACCATCAGAAAATTGGTCAGCAAAATACATGTCACCCTCACACGTTACCAGATCTTGAATACTGCCGGAATAAATGTAGTTTTTATCGGTCTTAGGAACATCTAATTGCATCCCGGATTTAGCCGCTTCAGTGAAATAGGGAACGTCACCCCAGAAATTACAAAGCAAGAAATAACGGTATGCACGTAAGCAATAAGCCTCTCCCAATAACATTTTCATGTCGGCTGTTTGGGCCTCAGGACTATTCAGAATTCCTTCAATGCATTGGCTTGCACGATCGATAGCCAAATAATTATTATTCCAAGCACTATAAATATCACCAAATCCGGTCAACAAGCCAGCTTGCAACGACCAAACATCGCGGCGGGTACCGTCGGGCGCTGCACCCGGAGCGATTGCCTCCACGTCAGTGTTTTGCATCCATGCATTCGACATACGAGAGGTATAAGGGTCCTGGGTAAACAGAGCATACACCGCCATCACCGCCTTTTTGGATTCGTTTGCATTGGCAAACACATAATCCGTTTCAAAAGCCGATGGCGCCTCTACGTTCAGGTAATCTTCACACGATGCTGTAAGCAACGAGAGACCAACCATCGAATATATTATTTTCTTCATATTCATAATCGTTTCAATTATTCATTAAAAAGTAAGATTGGCTCCAAAAGTCATTGTAAAACTTTTTGGATAGGTTGAATAATCAACCCCCGGGGTCAAGCCCGATGTAGAACTTGAACGAACAGGTGAGCTTACCTCGGGATCATAACCCGAATAGTTGGTCAACAACCACACATTGCCCAAAGTACAATATACCCTGAGTCGTTTAATGAGGGCTTTTTGTGACAATTCAGAAGGTAAAGTATACCCCAACGTTATGTTTTGCAACCGCAAATAAGAACCATCTTCAATAGCCCATGAGTGAGGCAATACCGTAGCATTACCAAACGAAAACGGAGACCAAAGTTCTTTGGCGTTAGCGCCTTCGTTCATAGCAGCCAAAGTTTCCAAATCGGTAACAATCTGACCTGTTTCCCTATTCAGGTAGGTATAGCGGTTATCACCGTTCATCATGGCCCTCATGTTAGGATAGCTTGTACGATATTGCTGCGTAGACGCAATTTTATCGGCATTGTATACATCCTGTCCAACCACATAGCTGAACATAACCTGAAAATCAAACCCTTTGTATTTGCCATCAAAACCAAAGCCGCCAAAGAAATCAGGGTTGGTATTTCCAATAACGGTACGGTCTTTTTCGTCGATCACACCATTTTTGTCAAGGTCTTTCAACTTAATAGTCCCGGGACGAATACCAATACTTCCACCCAAAAGTCCCGTGGTAGGTACTCCATCTTTCAATATATATTTCTTTGTGGCTGCGTTGTATTCGACAAAATCGTCGGTGGTATAGTAACCATCGGTTACCCAGCCACGGATCAATCCGACAGGCTCACCAACTTTTACGATATAATCGTACTGTCCTTTATTGTCAGTACCTGCCCATCCTGAAGCATACTCTTGCTGGTCAATACCATTGGCCAAACGATCGACATTAGATCGTACCATACCAATATTAAAGTTGGCAGAAAGCGAGAATTTTGGTTTTTCAATGATATAACCATTAAGAGACAACTCGATGCCCTTATTGGAGGTAGCACCCACGTTCTCAAAAACTTTGGTATATCCCGGAGCTACAATGGTACGCTCGATCAACAAGTCGTTGGCCGAATTCCAAAATGTTTCAAGGGTACCGGATAAACGCTCTCTAAAGAATCCAAAGTCAAGACCCAAGTTACGGGTAATTGAGGTCTCCCACTGCAGGTTAGGATTAGCCAATTGGGTATTGGATGTAGCATAATAGTTCGTAGGAGAATCCCCCAGTGCATAAGTTTTCGAATTTTGGATGGCATATTGCAATTTGTACTGCAACGATGAAATATTGTCACTACCAGCCACTCCATAACTCACACGAAGCTTCATATTGGAAATAATATGCGATACGCTTTGCATGAAAGGTTCGTCAGAAAGACGCCATGCCAAAGCAACTGAAGGAAAATACCCCCATTGGTTGCCCTCGGCAAATTTGGAAGAACCATCAGCACGCATTGTAGCCGTAGCCATATAACGTTCTTTAAAGGTATAGCCAGCTCTGCCAAAAAATGATAACAAACGAGCATCAGGAGCCACATAGCTTGAAATGGTTGGTGTACCGCCGCTTAATCCCAAATTGGCAAAGATTTTTTCTGGCGTCAAGTCCTTAGCAAATTTAACGGCTTTTATATAGTTATTATTTGAACCGGCAGACTGAACTTCCTGCCCCAACATGACATCTACCCTATGCAAGTCACTGAACGTTCTTCTATAAGAAAGTGTCATTGCCTCTCTGTATTTGTCCAGATTAGATTTTGTCCAATCCACCAACGGCAGACCTCCATTGTCCGATGCTTGGGTGGTAGTAGATCCCCAATAATTTTGCACCTCATTAAATCCATATTCATAACCACCTTCGATACGGTAAACAAGGCCTTTCACTATTTCCCAGTCAATGCTACCTGTAAAGTTGTAGGCCTTCCGATATTGCTTTTTCCAATAGCGCTGGGCCTGTTCCGTCAATGACATTTGGTCCCTTAAATATTGCTCATATTCTTCCTCATCCATATTTGCCACGTCAATAACCTTGTATTCGTCGAACCCTTTAACTGGACTGGCCGTCAATGCCTGACTGGTACGTATCTTATAGGTACCTCCAGCTGTACCACTACCATTGATCACAACATCCGACACACGCGCATTTAAATTGAATTTCAAACTCTTTGAAATCTCGTGACTCAACTTGAAATTACTGATAAAACGTGTATAATCGTTGTTCGGCATCAAACCTCCATCTTTATTATAAGTGTTGCTGAACGCAAATCTGGTCTTTTCCGAACCTCCATTGATCGAAAGGTTATGTTGCGTGGATATCACATCAGAACCAAACATATCCTCCTGTCCATCATACGCCTTTTCATACTTATACAATTCAAGATCTTCATAAACACCATATCTATTAGTAAAACTACTTAACGCCGATGTACTGTTTAGAGCAGCCAATTCGTAGTTTAACATCACAAACTCATACGGGTCAAGTACTTCCAAACGTTTGGCCAATCGTTTGGATTGCAAGAAACCATTATAGTTAATCTCGGTTTTACCTCCTTGCGCCTGCTTGGTGGTAATGATTACCACGCCATTAGCACCTTTGGAACCATAAATAGCTGTTGAAGAAGCATCTTTCAGCACATCGATGGTTTGGATGTCATTGGGGGCAATATCACTAATACTATTCACAGGAAATCCATCGACAATGTATAATGGAGAATTGTCACCTGTAATTGAGTTTCCACCACGCACACGAACAATAATTTCGGCATCGGGAGAACCATCAGCCGTAGTAATCTGTACGCCGGCCATCCGCCCAGTCAATGCTTGAGCCGCACTTGTTACAGGTATATTGGCAATGTCCTTGGCTGAAATAGATGAAACAGCACCCGTTAAATCCTTTTTCTTGGTAGTACCATAACCAATGGCCACTACCTCGTCGAGCTGCCTATTATCGGGTTGCAATTTCACATTGATGCTTTTTTGACTATTAACGGCCACTTTTTGAGGTAAAAAGCCGATAAACGAAAATAACAATGTGCCATTAGGAGGCGTGTTAATTGTGTATTTCCCGTCAAAATCAGTAATAACACCTTGCGTGGTTCCCTCGATAGTAACGTTTACACCAGGGATAGGTTCACCGGTATCACCTTCGGTAACTGCACCTGTTACCTGAATGTTTTGCGCCCATAGAGGCAAAACACTCATACACATCAGACACAACAAAAGGAATAATCCTTTTTGCAATGTATTTGACGATGTTCTGTTGCTTGCTTTTAGAACTTTGATCATAATTGCATAATTATTGTTTGAGATTCATAATCTTCATTTAACTCGATCTGAAATGATCCAACACCCTCATAAATCCATACTTCGCGTAAGTTTTTCAACGACGTAAAACTAAAAATTTGTTAAAGCGGCATTGTGTAATTTCTGATCTATGAAGCGCAAAAATTGATGTTGAAAAATCGGTCAATTTATCCACCTACCAAATAAAACACTCATTACAAACGAATTAAAAAACAATATCTACCTCCGTATTTTTCCGATGAGTTTATGAACAGCCATTGGGTTTATTAAAAAAAATTACGGAATGCCCCCCCTTTTTACCCAATTTATTCACATGCTTTAACAGTAGCATTTGTAATATTGTAAAATGCGAATAATTGTACCAACCATCTTTTGTGCGGGAGAAAACAAAGGGCAGTATAAAACAAGTCAAATCAAATAATACACCTCTTAAGAATGAAAAAAGCATTCACAGTTCTATGGCTGATCGCAGGGATCAGCTTACACACACATTCACAGAAAAACGAGTGGATCAACGTGAACAAAGAAGGAGCGAGCAATGCGGGGAAAACCCTTTCAACGACCGTTATCCAAAAATGCATCGATAAGGCTTCGGCCCAAGGAGGCGGCGTGGTTTACTTTCCGGCGGGCGAATACCTCACCGGCGCGATTAAGTTAAAAAGCAACATCACCCTTCACATCGATGCCGGTGCGACCATTAAATTCTCCGATAACCCCGACCATTACCTGCCATTTGTCCAGATGCGCTGGGAAGGTGTGGTCATGAACAGTTTCTGTCCGTTGATTTATGCTTATGAAGTTGAGAATATCACCATTGAAGGACGTGGCGTGCTTGACGGACAAGGCAAAAAGTGGTGGGACACCACGTTGGGCAACATTGCGACGATAAGAAAAAACGGCGACCTTTCCAGCCTCAACGAATACCAGAAGATGTGGGTGGACGCAAATCCGAACATCGATGTATCCGATTATTATAAAAACACGATCAAACGTCGTTTCTTTCGTCCTCCGTTCTTTCAGGCCTTTAAATCGTCGAACATCCGGATATCCGGGGTAAAGTTCACCAATTCTCCGTTTTGGACCATCAATCCCGAGTTTTGCGACAATATTACCATCGATGGCATCACGGTCATCAACCCCGATTCGCCCAACACCGACGGCATTAACCCTGAATCGTGCCGGAACGTGCACATTTCCAACTGTCACATCAGCGTGGGCGACGACTGCATTACCATCAAAAGCGGACGCGATGCCGACGGGCGGAAATGGGCCACCCCGTGCGAAAACATCACCATAACCAACTGCACCATGCTCAGTGGGCACGGTGGGGTGGTCATTGGCAGTGAAATGAGCGGCAGTGTAAGAAAAATTACCATATCGAATTGTGTGTTCGATGGCACCGATCGCGGCATCCGGTTAAAAGCATCGCGCGAACGCGGTGGCGTAGTGGAAGAAATCAGGGTGGATAATATCGTCATGAAAGACATCCAGCGTCAGGCATTCACCTTCGACCTGTTTTATGACAAAAGTTTGCCAGAGGGCCCTGTGACCGAAAAAACGCCGTGCTTCAGGAACATCCATATCAGCAATGTCACCGCTTCGGATGTAAAACAGGCAGGAATGATACTTGGAATCCCCGAAATGCCCATCCAGAACCTGACGTTCAACCATATCAACATCCAGGCCGAAACGGGCTTCGATGTCCAAACAGCCAAAAACATCGAATTCCACGATGTAGAGATCAGCACCCGGAAAGGACCGTCGTTTGTGGTAAAAAATGCACAGGATTTGGTTTTTGAGAACATCAAAAGCAACAATCCGCTCGAAAATGTTCCCGTCATTGTATTGGATAACGTTGGCAATACATACATATATAATTGCTTCCAGATCTATCCTGCCGACATATTTGCCCGGGTATCCGGCGATAAAACCAGCGCGGTCTATTTCCAAAACAACAATTTCGTCAATGTGAAAAAGAACTTGGTTGAGAATGACGATGTGCCAGCCGGGGCCGTCTCCATAAAATAACTTTTGAAACAACGATCAATCCACAGAATTATCACCATGCCAAAATATAAAAGGAAACAATTAATCTACCCTCTGTTACTGGCTGCGTTGTTTTTTGCCTGTTCCAAAGAGATTTATAAAAACAGTTCATTGCCGGCAGGTAAACGGGCCGAAGATCTGGTAAGCCGTTTAACGCTGGAAGAGAAAGTAATGCTCATGCAAGATGCATCGAAACCGGTAGAACGTCTGGGCATCAAGACCTACAACTGGTGGAACGAGGCGTTGCACGGAGTTGCCCGTGCCGGAAACGCCACCGTATTTCCACAGCCCATTGGCATGGCAGCCACATTCGATAGAGATGCCGTGCTTCATGTTTTCAATGCGGTATCGGACGAGGCCCGTGCCAAACACACTTTTTTTTCGTCGCAAGGAACCTATGAACGCTACCAGGGCCTGACCATGTGGACACCAACCATCAATATCTTCCGCGATCCGCGATGGGGACGCGGCATGGAGTCGTACGGCGAAGATCCTTACCTCACCAGCATTCTCGGCGTAGCCGTCGTAAAAGGCCTACAAGGTCCGCCGAACAATAAATACGACAAGATACACGCCTGTGCCAAACATTTTGCCGTCCACTCCGGCCCTGAATGGAACAGGCATTCGTTCGACGCAAAGGCGATAAAGCCGCGTGATTTGTACGAAACTTACCTTCCGGCCTTTGAAGCATTGGTAAAAGATGCCAATGTGAAAGAGGTTATGTGCGCCTACAACCGCTTTGAGGGTGAACCCTGTTGCGGAAGTAACCAGTTGCTGATCCATATTTTGCGCAACCAATGGAACTTCGACGGGATCGTGGTGGCCGATTGTGGCGCCATTGCCGATTTTTACAAACCCAACGCACATGCCACCCATGCCGATGCCGCCACTGCATCAGCAGCTGCCGTACTAAGCGGGACGGATCTTGATTGTGGGTCCAGTTACAAATCACTGACCGAAAGCGTCAAAAACGGATACATCTCGGAAAAAGACATTGACGTGTCGGTCAAACGATTGATGAAAGCCCGTTTCGAACTTGGGGAAATGGATACGCACAACGAGGTGGGCTGGACAAAAATACCTTATTCGGTGGTATGTTCGTCCGCGCATGACTCCATCGCTCTTGGCATTGCCCGCAAATCGATGACGTTACTGCAAAACAAAGACAGCTTTTTGCCTTTAAAACGTGGGGGGCTGACAGTGGCCGTAATGGGCCCAAATGCCAACGACTCGTTGATGCAATGGGGCAATTACAACGGAACGCCCCAACAGACCATCACGATTCTTGAGGGCATTCGTTCGGCCCTTGGGCCAACCGACAAACTGATATACGAACAAGGGTGCGAATGGGTCGAAAAGACCTTGGTCACAAGTGCGTTCAACCAATGCACATCCGCAGCCGGGCCTGGTTTTACGGCCCGCTACTGGAACAATCTGGACCGGAGCGGAAATCCGGATGCCAGTACCCTTGTTTCAACCCCATTCCGTTTTTGTACTTCGGGAGCAACCGTGTTTGCCCCCGGAGTGAACCTCACGGACTTTTCCGCATCGTACCAAAGCGTGTTCAATCCCACCCGGTCAGGAGAAGTCGTATTCCAGTTTTACAGTTGTGGCAGCACACAACTGAAGATAAACGGCAATGAAGTGGCCGGTTTTGTCAACAAACACGGGAGTCGCAGGCAGGAATACAAAATGGTGGTACAAGCGGGCCAGACATACAATATCGACATTGACTTTGCTTTTACAAGAAACGATGCGGAATTAAACTTCAATTTGGGGTATAAAGAAGATATCGATATCGCCAGGTCGGTCGAAAAAGTAAAAGATGCCGATGTCGTGGTATTTGTCAGCGGTATTTCACCGTTCCTCGAAGGGGAAGAAATGGGCGTGAACCAACCAGGTTTCAAAAGAGGCGATCGGACCACCATCGAGCTGCCGGATGTGCAGCGCGAATTGATCTCGGCCCTGGGCCGGGCAGGCAAAAAGATCGTGTTGGTCAATTGCTCCGGATCGGCTATTGCCATCGAACCAGAAACCCTTATCTGTGAATCCATCCTTCAGGCCTGGTATCCGGGCCAATCGGGAGGCAAAGCCGTCGCCGAAGTCTTGTTTGGCGATTTCAACCCTGCCGGTCGTTTGCCTGTGACGTTTTACAAAAGCACCGACCAGTTGCCCGACTTTGAAGACTACCAGATGGCGAACCGAACTTACCGCTACTTCCGCGACGAACCGCTTTTCCGTTTTGGGCACGGCCTAAGTTATACCGTTTTTGAATACGGGGCCCCCAGCCTTGACAAAACCAGCATTGCCAACGGGGAAGCCGCCACATTGACGGTACCGGTCACCAATACCGGCAAATACAACGGCGAAGAGGTGGTACAGGTATACTTGAAAAAAGAAGGCGATGTTGATGGACCAAACCTAACCCTACGCGCATTCGAAAGAGTGACGATACCCGTAGGGGCCACAATTGACGTAAAATTTGAACTGACAGGCAAAAACATGGAATGGTGGAACAGCGATTCGCAAAAAGTCATGTTCACGCCGGGGGAATACATACTCCTTGTCGGCGGTACTTCCGATATGCAAAGATTAACCCCCCTGAAAATTGTGCTCAAATAGGCAGGAAGAGCCGTGTGAATAATAAACCCGGAACATCCCCACGCCGTAAAGCATAAATTTCGAAGACCATTTAAAGTAAACAAAAATGAAAACAATACTCTTAAGCTGGCTCCTGTTCACCGCTATCCTGCCCATTAAGGCCTACGACATTGTAGTGGCCAAGGATGGGAGCGGAAATTTCACCACCGTGCAAGAAGCGATCCTATCGGTGCGTGATTACACGCCGGTCCCCAAAACCATCTTCATAAAGAACGGTACTTATAACGAAAAGGTGGTCATCCCGGCCAACAAATGCGACATATCGCTTATCGGCGAAAGCAAGGAAGGCACCATTATCACGTGGGACGACCATGCCAATATCAACAAAATGGGTACGTTTAAAACATATACGTTAAAAGTAGAGGGCAACAATATTTTGATCGAAAACCTTAGTGTCGAAAACAATGCGCCGCAATTGGGGCAAGCAGTGGCGTTGCACGTAGAGGGGCATAAGGTCGTGGTGAGGAACTGCCGCCTGCTGGGCAATCAGGACACATTGTTTACCGGTAACGACTACAGTTTTCAATACTACGAAAACTGCTATATTGAAGGGACTACCGATTTTATCTTTGGCCCGGCCACGTGTTGGTTCGAACGTTGTGAGATACACAGCAAACGTGATTCGTACATTACCGCCGCATCGACTCCCGCTACCAAGAAATACGGCTATGTGTTCAATAACTGCAAGCTTACTGCCGGCAACGATGTCACAAAAGTCTATTTGGGACGCCCGTGGCGGGCCTATGCCGCCACGGTGTTTATGAATTGTGAACTGGGAAGCCACATTTTGCCCGAAGGATGGGAAAACTGGCGAAATCCCGAGAACGAGAAAACGGCCCGTTATGCCGAATACAAAAATACAGGCCCGGGAGCCGACCGGTCGAAACGGGTGGCCTGGAGCCATGAACTGACCCAAAAGGAAGCCAAGCTTTATACTCAGAAGTTAGTGTTTGACGGCTGGGAGCTGTTCGAAAAGAAATAGAAATTTTCTACGAAAATAATCATCGACGCAGTCGCCTGATCTGCTAAAATGGTTCTCGCAGGGACGCAAAGGGGAGAAACGCAAAGAGAGCAAAGAGACTTTTCTCCGCGTGCCCCTTGCGTGGTTTTCTCCGCGTCCTGGCGTGAACAGTAATTTACCGATGCCCCTTACCTAGCTCCGGTTTGATCTTTTGCAAAGCATCAAAGACCAATTGTGCCACTGCGTTTGCGCCCGTACCGTTAAAATGGGTATTGTCTTTTTGCCCTTCGGGATAGGCCGCATATATTCCCGGTCCGAAATTCATGAAATACTTTTCGGCCACCACTTCCTGCCCTTGCATTGAGAAAAAATCCATTGATAACTTGTTCAGATCGATCAGGGGGACATTCATTTCTTCGGCAACTGCTTTCACCGCATCAGGATAGTCGCCGTGAACGTTCAACAGACGTCCCTCTTTCCATGGATAATTGCGCGCCACAGGCGTGACCAAAACAGGAAAGCCTCCTTTCTCTACGGTCTGCGACACAAACAAACGCAAAAACTCTTTATAACCTTCAATGGGCACGTAACGTTCGGTTTTGTCCACCGCAGCATCGTTATGGCCAAACTGCACCAACACCCAATCGCCCGGACGAAGCTGGTCATATACCTCGCGCCAGCGTCCTTCCTGAAAAAAGGTACGCGTACTGCGTCCTCCCCTGGCTTTGTCATACACAACCACACTGTCGGCTTTAATCTGGCCGGCAAGCTTTTTAAGACTATCGGCGACCATGAACGATTGGAACACCTGGCCCCATCCGGCCAAAGGATAACGTTTTTCATCGTAGTCTTTCTCCAGGGTGTAATCGGCCACCGTGCTATCACCGATCAGAAACATCCGGACCGGTTGCCTGCCATTCCCGCGTTTAACCTTTTTTGTCCGTGTTTGTGTTTGCCCATCGGCATTGGTGTAACACACTCTATAAATCCCGTCGGCCATCGCAACCAACATGCGGGAATCGCAGCCGTCCAATATTTCGCCGTCAAGGCTCCATGTATGCCCATATCCATCTGGCGCAAGCAACTGGTTGCCGTTCCATGCCATTTCGGCATTTGCACCAATTGCACCCAGCATTGCGCTGAAAATCAATATCAATCTTTTCATCTGTCTAATATTTCGTGTCCAACCGGCCAGACGGAACATCCATGCCCAACATTTAAATTAAAAGCAACCGGCCAGTTCCGGAATCTGTTTTTTTATGCATTCTACGGCAAGCGCGGCCACTTCCATGGCTCCATAACGGCTCAGGTGCGTATTGTCGGCCACTCCGTTGGGATGGCTGGCATATTCGGCGGGGTTTGAGTGCATGTAGAACCGGGCCGACAATTCAGGCCCTACCCGCTCGACCAATAAGTGGGTTTCGGCCTCAAGGTCGATAAGCACGACGCTGGCTTCGGCCGCCACTTCTTTAGCTGCCACAATGTACGCACCGTGTGTATCGTTTAGTTTCCTGTTAGGGGCAAAGTCGCGGCGCACAATGGACGTAAACAGCACGGGGATCCCTCCTTTTGCCCTTGTTTCGTCGATCATCCGTTTCAGGTTGGCTTTGTATAGCGTCTCCGCACGTGCGTACACGTTGGGCTTGTCCTTTTTTTCATCGTTATGGCCAAACTGGATGAACACATAGTCGCCCGGCGTGATCTTGTTCTCCACCGCCGACCATAGTCCTTCGCTGATAAAGCTTTTGGTGCTCCGTCCATTTTTTGCATGGTTGTCGATGCTTAAACGCGTCGTATCGATAAATGCGGCCAAGGCCTGCCCCCAACCTGTTTCGGGAAAAGCGGCCGCCGATTTGTTGGCCATGGTCGAATCGCCGACCATAAAAACCGTCAGCTTTTTCGTTTGGGTCGCGGACATAAGGATTGCCGCCAATGGCCATATCAATAAGAACTTTCTCATTTGATTCAGGTTTGGAATGTATATGAATTGTTACAAAACTATAAATAGCGCTTTGGAACGGATGGGAAAAATTGGGATAATAAGTGGGGAAAATTGGTCCTTCTTCTGTGTAAACGGACAATCTGCCGCAGACAAACCCGGGGTCGTCCGGCCAAACATACGGTTATGCAAAAACACCACAACGAGTTGTGCCATGGGGCATCGTGCAACATGATACCCAAGCAGTGTGTAGTGAGGGTGCCCAAAAACGACGCAGGGGTACTGAAAACGGTTTCTCTTCGTGTCTTTATGGGCAAAATCCCGCTAAGCCACCCCCCCACAAAGGCAAAGCGATCTGAACATCCGTGCCCAACGCATTGCAATCCCTATTGGGGCGGGTTTGCCGGACAGTCTCGTTAAACCCAAGCAAAATGGGGCATTGTATTCTGCCGGGGGACATTCCTGGCATCAGAAAAGGGGCAGCCCGATAAGCCGCCCCTTTTTCCAAACAATCAAACTAAACACAAACTATCTATCGATCCTGAACCAGTCCACATCAAGCCATCCGCCATCGTTGGACCATTCGGGACGAGTAATGAATACGCCTACTTTTGCACCGATCCAACGTCCCTCCCGTGCTGTGAACGAAGCGCCCAAGTCGGTGAATTTTTTGCCATCGGTCGAATAGCTGTACGAACAAACGCCACCTTTTACCACTTTCACCCGTAACCACACATTGCCGTCGGTGAGCGGTTGCGATGCATTGATCTTTTCTGCCGCACCTTTGTCGGCTTTTAAGCATTCAGTTTGTGACAGCACCAATCCTTTTCCGGTGTTTTCGATGAACAACCCGGCATAATCCATCCCCATCGCGACCAGTCCAGCACGTTCCCCTACCATCTTGGGGTTTGGCGTAAACGTAAGTTTGGCCGTGGCCGAAAATTCGGGCGCGGGAAATTTTTGAAGCAAAAGGTTTGGGACATCCCACAGGTTCTTGTACCCTTTTGGCACGGGCACAGAGAACAGCCTTGCATATCCTTTATGTCCGGCATAAAAAGCCCATGTAGACTGTGGATTGGCATGCCACTGCCACTGCGCCCCGAGGGTCAGGCCGTCAAACTCATCGCTTTCCTGTGGCGTGCAAACGGGATAGGTCCCTCCCACGTTGGGTTTTTTGTATGTCAACACAGGCTCTCCGGTCCCGTCGCCATCTTTGTCTATGCCCATTACCGGCCAGCCATCGACCCATTTCATGGGTTGAAGGTGCACAATGCGTCCGTACGCATAAACGTCCTGAAAATGGAAAAACCAATCCTCACCGGTCTGGGTTTGTACCCAGGCTCCCTGGTGCGGCCCGTTGATGGCCGTTTTGCCCTGGGCCAGCACGATACGTTCTTCATAGGGGCCGTATACGTTTTTCGAACGCATGGCCAATTGCCAACCTGGTTTTACCCCACCTGCCGGAGCCAAAATATAGTAATATCCGTCGCGCTTGTGGAATTTTGCCCCTTCAACGGTCTCGTGCTTTTCGTGGCCATCGAATACAATGCGGCTTTCGCCAATGGCCCTGGTCCCGTCGGGCGTCATTTCAAACACGGCCAATACGCTTTTAAGTCCTGCACGGCTCCCTGCAAAGGCATGGGCCACATATGCGCGTCCGTCCTCGTCCCAAAGGGGGCAGGCATCGATCAATCCTTTGCCGGCCTTGACCAATGTGAGCGGTGCCCACGGGCCTTCGGCTTTTTGGGCTTTGGTCATGAAAACACCAAAGTCCGGATCGCCATAATAAATATAGAATTCTCCCTGGTGGTACCGGATACTGGGGGCCCAAACGCCGTTTCCGTGTTGCGGCTTATCAAACCCCTGATCGTATAACAACCCGTCGGGCAAAGCCGCACCAACGATGGTCCAGTTCACCATGTCCTTCGAATGGAGGATCTGTAACCCCGGCACACAGTTGAAGCTTGATGATACCATGTAGTAATCGTCACCGGCACGGCACACGTCGGGATCGGAATAATCGGCATAAATAATGGGGTTTTGGTAAGTGCCGTTGCCCTTGTCGGCAACCCATACCTTCGATACATAATTTTGTGACCAGACAGGCAAGGTGCCCATGACGGCCCAAAGAAGCAAACACGTCTTTTTCATCTTTATTATTTGATTCGGAATTTATAACAATCCAGCTGTTTGTGCAACGTATCCCGACCGGTTCAGGGGTGGTTTCCTGGTTGTAATGCGCCTTCCAATGACCTCCCTTATTCCCTCTCCGGGAGGGGATGGGGAAGCCTCTACTTCAACGCCTCCATTTCGAGCGAGGCCATAATGAACGGCCCAACGGCCTTGGGATCGTTATCGCGAACAGGCTCGCTGATGTAATAATCGAACGTCCCCGACCGATAGGGCTTCCCACCCAAGCCGGCCACCGAACAGGCCTGGGTGATGGAAATGGTCCCGTCGCCGTTTTCTTTGATAAACTGCGCCAGGATGCCTTGATAACCCTTCCGCGCAGGCTTAAGGTATGACTTATCGAGGTAACCGTTCCTTACTCCTTTAAGCAACGAGTACACGAACATGGTCGAGCACGACGATTCAAGATAGTTGCCTTTACGCTCTCCCTGATCGGCCACCTGATACCAAACACCTGTTTTGCTGTCCTGGAAATTTACAACGGCCCTGGCCAGGTCGTTCAAAATGAGTATCACCGAATCGCGGCCGGAATGGTCCTGTGGCAGATAATCCAATACATCGACCAATGCCATGGCCCACCAGCCCACCGCACGTCCCCATACGTTGGGGGCTTGTCCGGTAATGGAATCGGCCCATTGTTGTTCGCGGCACTCGTCCCAGGCATGGCGGTAAAGTCCGGTTTTGGGATCGTACAAATGTTTGCGTACCAATTTTATTTGTGACACGACATCGTCGAAAATGGCCGGTTCGTTAAAGTCTCGCCCATACTGGGCATAAAACGGCAGCCCCATGTACTGGCCGTCGAGCCAAACCTGGCAAGGGTAAACTTTTTTATGCCAGAAAACGCCTTCCTGGGTACGAGGGTGGTCCACCAGCTGATGGCGCTGCAATGCCAGGGCGGCCTTGTACTTTTCTGTTTTGGTACGGTTGTACAGGCGGTAAAGGATTTTCCCTGAATTAATCCGGTCAAGGCTGTATTCTTCGGGATTGTAGGCAATGATCCCGCCGTTGTCGTAAATCATGGTATCGGCGAATTGGTTGACGTACGCAAACAGTTTCTCGTCGCCGTAACGGTCGTACACATCCAGAAATGACTGGCAAACCAGCCCATGGCAGTAATTCCATTTCAGTTTTTGTGAAAAGTCGAGCATCCAGCCTTCGGGATTACGCTTTATTTCCGATTCGGCCATGCGTACCGACCATGGCTTTTGTTTTGCTTTTCCGGCACCTGCGCCAAACACGAGCAATAAAACTGCTGCGGCAAGCACCAACGCGCCTATTCCGCCAATCTTTAGATTTTTGTTCATTCGTGGATAAAATATGATGACAATATCAAATTTACCCCATTGGCAATAGGTTACTGTGCAATATCTGACCACAATAATGGACAAATTGGTTCGTCCACAAAGGAAATAGCGTATTTTTTGACACCCGTACGGACGAAAGATACCATTCCGGGGCGTGCCCCTCGTCCGTACGGAACTTATTTTACACGATATCCAGGTACTTGTGCCGGTACGGACGGGCACCTGAATGCCTAAACATTTTCTTCTCCTGCTCCGCTGGCCCACCGGGCAAAGCCATACCTGGGGCAAATCCCCGTTACTCGGGTCTCTTTCCCGCCAAGCGGTCCTTGTATTCGGTGGGGGTCACGCCAAAATGTTGCTTAAAACATTTACTGAAGTACCTTGGATCGTTGATGCCTACCATGTACGAGATCTGCGTCATGTTGAACTGGCCTGATTCCATGAGCTGGGCGGCGCGCTTCACCCGCATCTCCTTGATGAATTCGATGGGGGCCAGACCGGTCAGTGTTTTCAGCTTTTTGAAGAATACCGAACGGCTCACGCCCATTTCGGCTACCAGATCGTCGACCACCAAACTCCCGTTATCCATGTTCTTCTCCATCAAAGCGGTCAAGTCGTCCAGGAATTTTTGGTCGAACGAATGGATTTGCGGGGGGGACGGATGTACTTCAACCTGCTTCAATCCCAGTTTTGAGCGGTATACTTCCTGAAGCTTGCGCCGCTGGTCGAGCAAATTTTCGACACGTGCCAGCAGCCAGGTGGTGCTGAACGGTTTGGTAATATAGTCGTCAGCCCCGGTTTCCAATCCTTCCAGTTTGCTTTCGATCGACGTTTTGGCCGTGAGCAGGATCAATGGGATATGACTGGTTTGCAATCCATTTCGCAGCTTCCGGCAAAGTTCCAAGCCGTCCATTCCTTCCATCATTATGTCGCTGATGATCAAGTCGGGGACTTCGCTGGTGGCAACATCAAGCCCTTCCCGTCCGTTGGTCGCCTCAAGGACCCGGTAGCTTTTTCCGAGAATACCGCGGAGGAACAGGCGCATTTCGGCATTGTCTTCCACCACCAGCACCGTGGTATCGGCAAATTCTTCCGCCCCATCGCCGGCACTTGTGTTTTCGGTATCGCCCTGCAACGATTCCACGTTTTCGGGAACGATGATGTCGGCATCGTTGTCAAAATGGCCAATGCCTTTCATGAATTCGAGGGTAAACGTGGTGCCTTCGCCTTCCTTGCTGTCCACTTCGATACGGGCCTTGTGCATATCCGCCAGTTGCTTTACCAACGACAGGCCGATGCCTGTGCTGGGCTGGTTGAACAGGTTACGGTCAATAAAGCTTTCGAACCGTTCGAAAAGGGCTTTGCGTTTGTTTTCGGACATTCCGACCCCGCTATCTTTGACCTTCATCGCCACCGAATCTTTGTGGTTCTCGAGGATCACCTGAATCGTTTTGCCCGAGTTTGTGAACTTGAACGCATTCGACAGCAGGTTGAACACGATCTTTTCGAATTTGTCGATATCGAGGTAAACGGTTTCGCCATTGGTCTGGTCATTGAGGGTAAAGTCGATGTGATGGTCGGAAGCCAGTGATCTGAAGTTGCCCATTATTTTGGCCACCGTAGCCCCGATGGGCACTTCCTCGACCCTCATGTCCATTTTCCGGTTCTGGATCTTTACGAAATCGAGTATCTGGTTGATGAGCCTTAACATCCTGTCGGTGTTACGGCTTACCAGTCGCATCTCGTCCTTGAATTTCCCGGGCAACGATTCGTCGTTGATCATATGCTCGACCGGCGCGGCGATCAGCGTAAGCGGCGTACGCAACTCGTGCGAGATGTCGGTAAAGAAACGAAGCTTCAGCTCCGTCAGCTGATGCTCCATGGTGACGCGGTTTTTCAGGTGGTAAATCACGAACAGGATGTAAGCGCCGATGGCCACGATCAGCACGATCACCACAAAATAGATCAGGTAAGCCCACCCGGTGACCCAGAACGAAGGAAGGATCTTAATCTTAAGCATCCGCTCGTTGTTCACCCACACGCCGTCGCTGTTGGTCGATTTTACGCGCAGCACATATTCGCCGTGGGGCAGGTTGGTATAGGTGGCAAAGCGCTGCTTCTGCACGTATTTCCATTCTTTCTCGAAACCCATCCAGTTTAACGGCGTACATGACTTTGTCGGAATATTTCATGTCCAACGCCGCATAGCCTATCGAAAAAATGTTCTGCCGGTGGGTAAGCACCAATTCCCCGGTGTTGTCGATGTGCTTGGTAAGCACCGATCCTTTTTCGCCCGGCTCTTCTTTTTTGTTGAACAAGAACAATTCGGTGAACACGATGTTGGGCACAAACGTGCTTTTATGGATGGAGGAAGGCAAAAAAGTGACCATGCCGGCGTCGGACCCGAACCAAAGCTTTCCGTTGGCGTCGGCCATGGCCGTTGATTCCGAAAAAAGCACTTTGTTGCCAAAGTTGCGTTCGTCGTAGTTCTCGAAGCGTTCTTTGTGCGGATCGAATTTCGACAACCCGTTTTCGGTGCTTATCCATAGCTTGCCTTCTCCATCTTCCAGTATGGACAACAAGACGTCGGAGGGCAACCCTTCCTGTTTGGTGTACGGCTTAAACCAGGCTTTTCCGGTGCCTTTCCCGGCGACCATTTTGTTTAACCCGCCACCGAAGGTGGCAATGTACACCTGTCTGTCCCTGCTTACCCAGACGCAATGCACGTCGTTGTTGCTCAAACAGGTGGAATCGCCCGGCTCAAACATGTATTGCCGGAATGCAATGTTCTCGGGGTCGACAAAGTCGTTGCCAAACTCTACCAATCCGTTGGTCGTTCCGACCAGCAGGTTGTCGTTCGGGCCCGAAGCTACATAGCGGACTTTGTAGCATGTATTTATCGGATATCCTTTCAGGTTGTTCCGATGGTTGATGAACTGGATGCGGTCCGACCTGCCTGCCTCAAAGTAGTTTAGCCCGCCACCGTAGGTGGCAACCCAGATCCGGCTCCTTGCATCTTCGTGCAGGTAATAAATGTTGTCGTTGCTCAGGCTGTAAATGTCATCGGGGTCCGACATGTACCGGGTCAGTTTAAAATTGTACGCCCCAGGCGATTGGCGAACGGCCTTTACCAACCCCAACCCTTTGGTCCCGATCCATAAGGTTCCCTGCGAATCCTCTACCATGGTATAGCAAACGCCACTGAGCGGCGCCCCTGATTTGGCCAGGGTCCCGCTTTCGGTAAGGTATCCCAGATAGTTCATCGCCGGGTCGAATACCCTTAAAAAGCCATCCTTGGTCGCTACCCAGTAGTGTTTTTTACTGTCCTGCATCACTGCGCGCACATCGTTGGCAAAGGGCTCCTTTTTTTCGGGGACGGGTTTAAACAGATCAAATTGTTTATCGAGGAACGATACTTTTTCAAGTCCTTTCGACCGGGTACACATCCAAAGGTTTCCCTGGTTATCGGAATACACCGCGTGCAGCATGTTGGAAAAACGGCGGTTGGGGTCGTTGGGATCGTTATGGAAATGTTCCAGGTGGTCGGCTTTGCGGTCGTAAAACGAAAAGCCTCCTCCGAGCGGGTGGATCCAAAGGTAATCGTTGGCATCCTCAAGGATGAAAAACGCGGGGTGGAACAACGGCAGATTGCTGTGTTCGGTCTGTGTCGGATGGAACCGAAGCTTGCCTGTACGCGGCACAAAGTGGGTGATGCCCGGCAAATTCTGCTGCAACCATACTTCGCCGTATTTGTCGACATAGGCCGACATCATGATGTTGCTCTTCAGCTCTTGGTTCGTTTGGGTGCTGTATTGCACCTTCTGCCCGGTGGCCAGGTCGTACACGAAGAACCCATCGTTTGACGTGGCCAGAACGGCTTTACGGTCGTTGATGCGTTTAATGTCCACGATATCCGACGGGCAGCCCAGATCGAGCAATTGGAACTTGTCGCCCTGGAATTCGTACCGCCACACCCGTCCCTTGATGGACCCGAACCAGACCCCGGCGCCCATCTCGCACGCCGAGAAAAACGATTGTCCTTTATTTGCCCGTGCTTCACGGCTTTCAAAAAAAAACACATTGGTTTTCGGATCGTTGGGCTTTACCAATGCCAGTCCGTTATCGGTCAAAAGCCATTCGTTCTTTTTGCTGTCGGCGAACACCCGGTTCACCACATTGCCTTCGATCAATCCATTTTCGGTGCAATAGACTTTCAGATCAAAAGAATCATCCGGATTGACAACGACGCGCACGGCTCCTTCCGACGGCGTCAACAGCCAAATGACGCCCGTGGGCAAAACTTCGATGCGCGAAAAGATGGTGGGGAAATATTTTATCGGGGACCGTTCATCGGTAATGTGCGAAAATTGTCCGGTTTGCGGGTTGAACCGGTGTACGTGCCTGTCATAGGTCAGGGCCCAGATATACCCCTGATGGTCTTCCACGATCTGGTCGATGCGGCTGTTCGACAAGCTTACCAAATCGCCCTGGCGGGTTTTGAAGGAGGTGAACCCATAGCCGTCAAAGCGGTTGAGCCCGTCCCATGTGGCAAACCAAAGATAACCTTTACGGTCTTGCAAGATGCTCATCACCGTGTTCTGTGACAGACCGTCGTCGGGCGAATAATGCTGGATGGATGATTGCGGCTGGGATAAGGTATTTAGGCTGATCAATGTAAAAACGAGAAGGAACAAACGGTTCATCGGCCTTTGTTTTGTGTATTTCCGTCCAAAATTAGCCAAAAAAATCCATTTGTCTTAACTTTAAGCCTTCGGCCCAAAAGAGACCCGAACACCATGGAAAACAGCATTATTACCCATACCTGTCCGCACTGCGGATCAAAATGGACGGTCGGCGACCTGGAGAAACATTGTTCAAACTGCTTTTGCTGTACCGGGTGCGAAGTATATGTCTGTCCGGCATGCAATAAACTGATTACGGTGATTGCGGTGCGGTCGCCCAAAGGGGTCCAGGCCCGGACACCGCACAACGTCGGCGACGTTTGAATGACATTTTTTCTGCACATGGGGAAAGAATACGACATTTTTTCCCGAGACACTGCCCAAAACCAACCAATCCACTGAAATTATGACAGTTATATTCCAATTTCCGATCCTGGCATCCCATTTGTGATGTGGTGTGCAAATGCACAGAGGTGGTTAGTTTTTAGTGGTTGGTTCCAAAAGCTAAGAGCTAACGACTTCTTAAAAAAATGTTTTAATATTTAATCGGAGGACTTAGCCATGTCATTGTTAAGAAGGTCAGAAAGCAATGTCCCGTCGTTTCCCGGCGTGTTCGACAATTGGTTCAACAGGGATTTGATGGATTGGATGGACCGGAACTTTTCCGATACCTACACCACGGTACCGGCGGCCAACATCCACGAAACCGACAACGAATTCCAGATTGAGGTGGCCGTGCCGGGCATGGAAAAAGGCGACTTTAACGTTAGCCTTGACCGTGACCTGTTGACCATTTCTTCGGAAAAGAGAACGGAGAAGAAAGAGGAAAAGAAAGGTTCTTTTTCGCGTAAAGAGTTTAGTTACCAGTCGTTCCAACGTAGCTTCCACATTCCCCAAAACCTTGTGGACGGCGATAAGATCGCGGCCAAATACGACAATGGTATTTTGCATATTACGTTGCCGAAACGCGAGGAGGTAAAACCCAAGCCCCCGAAAACCATCCACATTGCATAAACGGAGGCTTACCGCCGGGAAAGGGGCGCTTTTCAGCGCCCCTTTTTATTTTGTCTGGCAAGGTCTTCCCTGTCTTTGCAAGGGAAGGGAAAAGATGCGGAACGGAAAGTTGGCGCGAGGGTTATCGTTTTGTTTCGATTTGCACTTTTTGACATTAATAATCGTCTTTTTCTGGGTCCGTTGTGTCTCCGTCGTGAGTCCGTTATGTCTCCGTCGAAGCTTCGTATCTGATTTTGTCTGTTTTGGGCCTGGTTTGTAATGGTGGGGAATGACCGATCAAGAACAAAAAAACAGGCTCTTCCTGAATGGGAAGAGCCTGTTTTTTGTCAAGGGAGGAATCCGTCAGAGTTCGGTGATCTTTCCGGTGAGGTTTCCGGGAAGATCGGAGACGCGGACGATGATTATGCTTCCGTTCAACGATGGATTGACGGTTGTGGCGGTATAGCGCCACCATATGGCTCCGGGCTGTTGGATGGCCATTCCGTTTTCAATTTCGGTTCCGTCGGCGTTTCGGATGGTGACCGACACGTCCTTTACCATAAAGTCGTCAATAGCATGTATCTGGAGGTAACTCCCGGGCCGGCCGTTGTAATGGCTTACATCGATTTCATTGATGCGGGGGGCGTTCAGGAAGTCGGCCACTGCTACGTTGTAAGCGCTTCGGCCTTCCTGTGCCGAATTTTGGTAGGCGTCTTTTGTTACTTTGTCGGCAATGGCGTTTTGGGCGTAAAGCACTGCTTCCTTAAACCTCTGCAAATATTTTTCCTGTGTTTCGGTCCGTTGGGTTTTCTTTCTTTTTGGCGCCATCGACACAATGGTTTTCCCACCATAATTGCGAAATACGATAAGATTGCCCAGCTTGCCCCTGAGACCTGTGGTGACGATGTTGTCTCCTACTTTTGCCATAAGATAAGATTTAGATTGGACATATGGTTGATCGAAAGATTCATGGTCTATAAGCAGTTTCGGTTCTGCCATGGCAGCCGGTGGCACCTGTCATGGCGCAGTATGACGGAAATACCTTGTGTTTGTATGCCAAAAGGGGAAATGGTGTTGTTTTGCGATGAGGCAATGCTTGCATGGATAAGGTTGGGTTATTGTCAACACAAGTATAATACATTTTTGTAAAGTAAATGCATTGTAAAAGTGCAAAAGGAAGAGAGCAGGAAAGGTAGAAGAGGTTTAACCCCGTCCCCTCCAAAGGAGGGGTGCCGTGACGTGCAGTGTGGCTTCTGGTTCCTCGTCTTCGGAGGGGTTGGGGGAGGTCAAACCGATGAAAAAATCGGGAATCTTTTCATGGGAGTATCTGTGAAGCACCTGATTCAATTAAGGAAATATGTGATTGCTGGAAAAAGAGCCTCGATTTCTTATTGATGACCGTACAATCTTTAAACGCAGAATAAAAGCCGGCAGTCATTTTCCCGTGACTTTCGTACCTTTAGCGCCGCAACGCGTGCAATGGAAAAGCCCAACGTTTACATTTTCAACCCTACGTGCGACATGGCCGTGCTGAACCGGTCGGTGAGCTATATGCCGCCTGCCCGCCTGCGGGCCTTCGAACATGATTTGGCTACGATTATGCTCTGGCTGGCATCGCCTTCCGATATGGTTGTTGTACCGTCGCTACCGGACGGAAGCTTTTTGCAAGCATTGAAAAACTCTGGGGCCGAACTGCCCATTTTTATTACATGGGAGCAACTGAGAAAGTATGGCCACACCTTTGGCGAGATCCGGCCCTGGGGATGGAGCCCGGAAATGCACCACCGCACAAAGGCATTAAAAGCCAAATGCAACCCGGTGTTTCAATCGCTGCCCGTTGCCACATGGCAACCTGGCCATTTGAATTTTTTCAGCCGGCAGACCAACCAGTCCCTTGTCGAAGAAATTGCCGCAGTAACTGCTGCCCATCCCCGCATTGCTGTTAAGGACCTGCCGTTGGCGGTCCGTTCGGTGGATCAGGCACGCAAGGCTCTCGAATGCTTTGGGCACAAAGCTGTTTTCAAGACTCCGTGGAGTTCGTCGGGGCGCGGGGTGATGATGGTGGACAGGCTTTCGGGCCGCATGGCCGATGAGCGATGGCTGGCCGGCGCCATCAGGCAGCAATCGTTTTTGATGGCCGAACCGTTGTACCAAAAGGTCTTTGACATGTCGTTCCACTTTTGGCTTCATCCCAACGGTCAATTCGATTATCTGGGACACAATTTTTTTACCACCGACCATGGGGGAAAGTTCCAGGGGTGTTTCCTTAACGAGATGCCGTTAGGGATAAAAACCAACGCCGGCCATATATTAGCCGATACCATTAAAGAAGCAAAAGGGCTGTTGCTGAGTGCCCTCCCAAAACTCCGGATGGAAAATCTTTATTCGGGCCCGGTGGGCGTGGATGCGCTATGGTACCTCGACGAAAGCGGGGCATTAAAGCTCCAGCCTGCCATTGAGGCCAATCTGAGGTACACCATGGGATTGGTGAACCTGATGATGCGCAAGAAGCTAAATTCCGCCGCAGAAGCTACGTGGCAAATAGGGCAATTTGAGGAAAACGGCTGGGAAAAAACCTATCGTGAAAAGTTCAACGGCGGCCCGGCCATGGGCAAATCCATGCCTTTGGTACCCCAAAACGCCAGATTGTTCGGGGCATGGATCGATTTTAACGCAAACGGACCTCCCCAATTATAAATTTCGTCTCTTTGTATTTTCTCAATGGCAAGGTCATGTAAAGTTCATTTGTATTTTTCGGCTTGCGTCATAATAAAAGCACACAGGGCCATAAAGCATATCGGTTTTGGTGGGTTTGTAAGCAATTTATCCTACTTAAAGGTTGGTGTCGAACCACACGAATGCAATTCACAGTCCGGCATATTTCATACTGACACCCGCCAGGGGCAAACACAAAGAAAAACATGGAGCTAAATTGAAATTTGGTTTATTGATTTTGTATTTTTGAAAAAAGTAAATGATTATGAGAACAATCCAATTAAAGATACCAGACAATGTGGATTTGAGAGATTATGATTTCTCAATGATAATCGCAGCAAAACTATATGAGGATGCAAAATTATCTGCAGGGCAAGCAGCAGAAATTGTCGGATTATCAAAGAGGGCATTCATAGAAATACTTGGAAAATATGGCGTGTCTGTTTTTAGCACTTCGATTCCTGATTTACACTCTGATATAGCAAATGCCTAAAGTTGTAATTTCCGATACAAGTACATTGATACTTTTTCAAAAAATTGATGAATTCCATCTATTGGAGAAAGTATATACAGAATTAATCACAACACCTGAAATCGCTAAAGAATTTGGAGAGGAATTACCGAGCTGGATTAAAATACAGTCAGTCGCCGATAAAAAATATCAGAAATTTCTTGAAACGCAGGTAGACTTGGGAGAAGCAAGTGCAATTGCGTTAGCCTCAGAATTTGATGAGGTAATTTTGTTATTAGATGACTTAAAAGCCCGAAAATTAGCGGCAAGATTAAAATTTAAAATAACAGGTGCCCTTGGAGTGATCCATAAAGCAAAACAAATGTCAATCATTGAAAAGGTAAGACCTCTGATTGACAAATTATTAATGACTGACTTTCGAATTGCTGATAATGTCGTTGAGGAAATCCTTAAACTGAACAATGAATAAAAATTGCCTGTCCCCAAAACATATTTAGGAATATGAGCAGCCTGTAAGGCCCAAAGGTAGTGTTCATGACTCATTGAGTTCGTCGGACGGACCACAGGGCGAGGGTGCTTCCCCAACGAGACCCTGTCAGAAATAAAAGCTTCCTCAAAGCTCCGCACGGAAAATCGTTATTAGAATCCGGTGAGTGTGGATCCACTATGTATCCTGACAAAACCGGGATACTAAACATATGGACGGGTATCTCGATGTCTTTCGTCTCTTTGCCTTTTCTTAAAGGCAAGGTCATGTTTGCTTATATCGGAATGACGTCAATTGCCCACAGTCCGGGCAAACTGGTCAATGGTTTTGAACTCAACCTTTTTCCCGGTGGCATCGATCCCGCAAAACAACACGAACCCAAGGTTCTTTTCTTCGATCCCGGCCTCTGCACAACACTGTACGCCCAGATCGTTGGGGAACAGGAAATTCTTTCCGTAACGGTCTTTCATCTGAAAAAGCATCCCTTTTTTATCGCCGCCGGAAGAGAATGCCCTGTAGACCAGTTCGCTGCACACCAACTCATCGTCGTTCGAAAAGTCAAAAAGATAGTCGTAAGGGAAACCGAGGTAATCGAAAGCGACCAGTAACGATTTGAATATGTCTTCGCGCGACAGTTGTGGCCTCATGGCGGCAAGGTAATCGACTTTGGCAATGTTTTCCAGCGGGTTGATACATACGCCTTCGCCCACCGCCTCTATGATCATGTTGCGTTTGTTCGACAACCGGTGGTAGACCCCGAAATTATATGATTTGATGTATTCCGAAGCTTTTTTACCCTGAAGCATCGGCACATCCTTAAAGAACTCATCCAACCGATCGAAATCGCCCAAATAGATGCCGCAATGGCTCCAAAAGCCGGAAATGCCGAGGTTGCTCAACTGGTAATCGTTGCGCTTTACCAGAATGTCGCCTGGCGCCAGCATTTTTTCGATCTCTTTTATCTCCCGGCCGCGAATGGCTTTGTGCCTTTTAAAGCTATAGTCGATGTCGGCGAACAGGAAACAAATGGCTTTGTTGATGGGTTCCTGAACCGACTGGCGGATGATCTGTGCGGAACCGATGGGCGGTGGGGCCTCTCCGCCCGACTTGGTATATTTAAAGCGTGATCTTACAAGGTCGCGCCCCTCTTCAAACACAAAATTCCGCCGTTGTGTTTTTAATATAGGCCGTTCCCTGGCATCCATCCCTTCAAAGCCAACCACCAGGCTGTCGGTCAACCCTTTATTGAAATCGAAGCGGGTTACTTTGCCCCTGTGCCAGCCGTAAACATAGTGGCGCGGTGTACAGGCCAAAAGTTTGCCTTTCCCCGAAACCATTAGCGACGAAAACTTTACCGCCGGAAAGTTTTCTCCGCCCATGATCTTTTGGATTTTGTTTCCTTTCACCCGATAAACCGATGATGAATCGCTTCCTCCAATCGCAAACAACTCGTTTCCGTATTTCACCAGGGATACCGCGGGCTCTTTCACCAGCAACGCCACAACGGCAGAATCGGACTTTGCCTGTCCAAACAAAATTGCCGATCCCCATACCCAACCTGCCAACACCAACAAAAACCTCATAAACACCCCATCCTCCCTGTTTTCAAACATTTAAATAAAACTCCTAAAAATACAAATTAGTATCTCTTTCCCCCCACAAATGCTTATCGATGACAAAACTTTCAAAAACACGGGCCAAACATTTCGAAAAACGGTTGCTTTTCCTAATTTCACTTCCTATTTGTAACCCAAACGACAGTATTTATGAAAGGCGACACATCCATCGGCAAGCGCATTGCCGGTTTACGTACGTTAAAAAAAATAGAGCCCGCCGATCTGGCCCAGCGAAGCGGGTTATCGCTCCATCAGATCGATCAGATTGAAACGGCACAGTCTATTCCCTCACTGGGAACGCTCATCCACATCTCGCGTGCCCTGGGCATCAGGCTGGGCACGTTGCTCGACGACAGCGACAAAACAGGTCCCGCAGTGGTACGGGCAGGCGAGCGCGTGGCATCGGCCAGCTTTTCGACCAGCGACGAATCGGTTCGCGAGCACATGGACTTCTTTTCGCTGGCCCACAACAAAGCCGGCCGCCACATGGAACCGTTCATTATCGACATCCGTCCTTCCGAGAATATCACGTTGCACAAATCGTCGCACGAAGGCGAAGAGTTCATTTTCGTGCTCAACGGCCAGATAAAGGTTGCCTATGGCAACGACAATTATACACTAAGCCAGGGCGACAGTATTTATCTCGACTCCATTGTCGACCACCTGATCACGGCCGCGGGTACCGATGCAAAAGTCCTGGCCGTCGTATATGTACCTGTTTAATCAGTATGTGACATGGAACTATTGGATTATACCCTGGGGCAGATGCTCGAAAAGTGGGCCAACGAGCTGCCGTCCAATGAATTTATCGTCTACCCCGACCGTAACCTTCGATTCACTTATGCCGAATTCAACCAGCGGGCCGACCAGTTGGCCAAAGGGCTCTGGGCTACCGGCGTGCGCAGCGGCGATAAAGTAGGCATTTGGGCCAACAATGTGCCCGACTGGCTGACGTTCATGTTTGCCTGTGCCAAAATAGGGGCCGTACTGGTGACGGTCAACACGAATTATAAACTTTCGGAACTGGAGTTCCTGATCCGCGACGCCGACCTTCACACGCTTTGCATTATCGACGGCTACCGTGACAGCGATTACGTGAACATGGTATTCGAACTGGTCCCCGAACTGAGGACCCATGAACGCGGACATTTGGTGAGCGAGAAATTTCCCGTGCTCCGTAACGTGGTTTTTATCGGGCCGCAAAAACACAAAGGGATGTACAGTACCCATGAGCTGTTGCTTTTGGGGTCGTACCAGCCCGGCTCGATCATTGACGATGCCCGTAAGACCATTTCGTGCCACGATGTGGTAAACATGCAATATACTTCGGGCACCACGGGTTTTCCCAAAGGAGTGATGCTGAGCCACCACAACATCCTCAACAACGGATTTGCCACCGGCGAGTGCATGAACTACACGCCGTCCGACCGTTTGCTTGTCTGCGTCCCGCTTTTCCATTGCTTTGGTTGCGTACTGGCCACGTGTGCCATTGTTACCCACGGCGGCACCATGGTGTTTGTCGAAGATTTTGACCCTCTGATGGTGCTGGCTTCGGTACAAAAAGAAAAATGCACGGCCATTTACGGTGTCCCTACGATGTTCATCGCCGAGCTCAACCATCCCATGTTCGACATGTTCGACCTAAGCAGCCTGCGCACCGGCATCATGGCGGGCGCCTTGTGCCCCATCGAAACCATGAACCAGGTGATGGAGAAGATGAACTGTCGTGACATCATTATTGTATATGGCCTTACCGAATCGTCGCCGGGCATGACGGCTACCCGGGTCACCGATTCGGCCGAAGTACGTGCCACTACCGTAGGCAGCAATTATCCCGGCGTCGAGGTGAAGATCTTTGATCCCGAAACGGGCGAGGAATGCCAGCCAAACGTACAGGGGGAGATATGCTGCCGTGGCTATAACGTCATGAAGGGATATTACAACAACCCCGAGGCTACCTCCAAGGCCATTGACAAAGACGGCTGGCTCCATTCGGGCGACCTGGCAGTGAAGACCTCCGAAGGGTTTTACCGCATTACGGGGAGGATCAAGGATATGATTATCCGTGGCGGCGAGAACATTTATCCGCGTGAGATCAAGAATTTCCTGTATCAGTTACCACAAATCGAAATGGTGGAAGTAGCCGGTATCCCCGATGAGAAATACGGAGAGATCGTGGGTGCGTTCATCAAGCTGAAAAAGGGGCAATCCCTCACCCAAGAGGAGATCCAGGGATTTTGCAGGGGCAAGATCGCACGTTACAAGATCCCAAAACACGTCATATTCGTAGACGATTTTCCCAAAACCGCATCGGGGAAAATACAAAAGTACAAACTTCGAGAAATGGGGCTCGAATACGCCAAGTCGTTGCAATAACCCATGACCGTTACCAAAATAAAACGCCCGGAGCATAGGCCCGGGCGTTTTTTACGAATACCCTGTTATTTAGTTTATTCCTCTACCACATATACAACGAGTGCCGAATACACGTTCACGCCGTTGGCCGAATGGCCGGCATATTTCACATCAATGACGGTGTCGGCACTAATACCGGCATCGTTGATAAACCGATTGATTTGTTCATCGAGCGACATGTCATAGTCGTCGGTTCCAGTATACTGGAAATGCTTGGTTTTGATCTTCTCCATGACGTTATATATTTAATTTGTGAAACTACCCAATTCAACATTCTCGAACCGGGTTAGGTTGTAAAAATTTGACAAACCTACAAAAAAACAAAGGCATTGCAACCACATCGGGACATTAACAGGCATTCCGGACATTATTGTTGCGACATCCAATCGACAAAGGCTCCAAAGCTCTTATAATTGGCCGCGGACCAATCAATCATTTCCTGCTTGTGCCTGCTTTGTATCGTAAAATAGGCCAATGGCGCACCGTAGCCCTTTTGGTACAACTCGCTAAAAAAATCAACATATTTCCCTCTCCAGAAGCCGGAATATTTGGATTTATCGGCTTCAAGGTATTTTAAAAAACCAAGGGTAAATTTTACATGGACGTCTACCTCACTGGCCGTCGTTCCTCCGTCTCCGTCCGGCAACGCGACCTCTACCTGCCCGCTTTTCATCACATGCCCGGCCACGCTCTGCAATAAAACAAGCGCCTGGGCACTGCGCTCCGAATCGGCCTCCAGCAAAAGGAAATAGTATAGGGCCATCAGGCATTTGTTTTTATCTCCCTGGGCCAGGGCTGTGTTGGCCATCAGCAGGTGAGCCGACGGGTTGGCCCGGTCGTTTTCGATGGAAACCGACAAATATTGTTCGGCCAAAGCGTATTGCTTCAAGCTAAAATAACTGAGTGCGGCGTTGTAACGAAGCTGCGGATGGTCGGGGCGTTTGGCAATACCTTGTTCGAACACCTTTACGGCACGCTTGCTCAACCCTTTGTTTTCCAATGATGCCCCGTAAATCACCACCCCGTCGATCCAGTAATCATCATCGGCTTGCACCACAATACGGCTGTGCTCAATGGCCTTGTCGTAATTGCCCTTGGTGTACCACGTGTATGCCAATTCGTAACGGGCGGCCATGTTGCGCGGGTGCAACGACAGTGCCTTTTCGTAACGGGCAATGGCTTCGTCGTATTTGCCCAGGTCGTACAATTCGATGCCCTCTTCCATTAGTTTTTCAACCAACGGAGTCTGTGCGCTCACCATGAAAAGAATGCCCCACAGGACAGACGTCAACAACAACTTCATTGTACCAAACATTTCCAGGTTCAAAGCACAAAGTTACTTTTATAATAAACAGGGCAAGGAAAAGTCCGTATTAATTTCCTATAAAAAACACAACCCCCATTCTCCTGCGCAGATTCAGACGGAAGGCAAAAGGGAACTTCGCTTTTAGGAACAGGCGATTGATCCCAAAGGCAACAGCTTCTTTTGCCTCCCGCACTTTTTGCACATTCCTACGGCACGAATGGTCCAAATATGCTCACTCCGTCCTTATCGTCATCCCGTCCGAACGGCTCCCGAATTCGGGAGCGTACATGCATTGCAAGGTGGCAAAACCGTTGGAAGTCACACCTTGTCCCCGAACACGCAGCGCATATTCCATCACAAAGTTGCCTTTGGGCAGGCGGTCTATAAAGAAGTTCACCGACGCATCGGACACGGCTTGGTAATAGCCCAACCCTCCCTGACGACGGTATGACGACATCACGTCCACAGGCTCCAGCTGTGCCGAACGCAGATCTTTGATGTGGACAAAGTCCATGGCCTCTGACGACGACACGGACAAACGCACCACGATCTTATCGCCCACCTGTGCACTGGTACTTTCAAGCGGTAATATCTGCGTGCCTTGCGGTGTTTGTTTTTCCACAAAAAGCTGCTTTTGGACGGTGACAACGCCACCGGCCGCTTTAACCTCAGACAACGGTTGGAAATACTGCCAGTGAAGTGATCCCCACGACACGCCGTCGGCTTGCTTTTTTATTTCGACCCTGCCCATGGACGGTTTTACCTGTGCGGCATCCCACACCACGGAATAACTGCCGCTCTGCACATCGTGCTTCACATTGGCCAGATTGTTAAGTTTGATGTTCCCCACCGATATTTGGTCGGGCACGCCTGCGGCTATCCACGCAGGTGACGAGCACATGGCACTGACGGCCACGACCGTGTTTTTTGTGGTTGGCCATGCCTGCGCCCGTTTTTGCGCCACCAAATGGCTCTGCATGGCTTGTATCATGGGGCTTTGGGGCGATAACTCGGCCACTGCTTCCAACACCAGGGCCTGGGTCTCGATCCCGTTGTCGGTCCATCGCCAACTGTTCCCACCGCGGAAATACACCATGCCGGTGCCGCGGCCAATGGCTTTCTCGTCGATGGAAGCCAGCAGTTCCGATGCCTGTGGGGCCATGCCGTGACGATGGAACACCAATGCCGCCATGGCTTGTTCCATAACGGTCTGCCATGTTTTTTGCGATGCAAGCCGTGCCAGAACGGAATCGCGTGCAGCAGCCGTGGGCACATTCATCGGGTATTGGGGAAAGAAGCTAAGGGCATACAGCAAATGCACCTCATCGCTCCCCGGCATGCGGACCAAGGTGTCGCGCGAAAGTTCGCCCCAACGCTTGTTTAGTTGCTGATGGAGGTAACGGATCCCATTGCCGACCAATTTCTGATAATTGGCATTGCCACTTGCATCGATGCCCATGCGTTGCATCTGCCCAAAACCAATCATGATATGGCGTGTCATGTAGTCATTGGTGCCCATGCCTTTGAACCATTCGAAAGCACCGTCGCCCGCCTGCATCTCCTGCAATTTGTCCAATGCCATGCGTATTTGGTCGTTGGTGTAATTCCCGTCCAGCAACTTGAGCAGGCGCACGCGGTTGGCCGTCTCGTTTTCACCGGCCTGCGCCCATGGGGTTTCCTGAAGCAGGATGGACTTTAACGCTTCGTTTTGCATCAAAGGTGACTCTAACGGTTTACCTCCTGTTTTTTGTTGCTGCTCCCAGTAACGAAGCGCGTCTTTTATGTGGGAATTGGCGGCCACGATGTGCTGCCCCACCATGTACCCAAACAGACGGGAGAAGGTTTGTTCGCTGCATTCGTGCGGATACTCCATCAGATATGGTAATGCTTTGAACACCTCCCATGCCGGTTGCTGGGTGTAACGGAAAGTAAGTTTGTAATGCTCTGCCCCCCGGGATTGCTCCAACGATTTTAAATGGTGGACCGACTTGCCCTTCCGGGCCAACAAAACGGGCAATGATTCGCTGACCATGACGCGGTCGGGCAACACAGGCACCACGTTTTCCTCACCATCGCTGTGTTGGTTGCCCACGGCCCTGATGCGTACGGCAACGGCCTCGATGCCCGCAGGGACTTTTACCCACCATTGCGCCACGCCATTGGCATTGGCCTTTATCCCAATAGTTTGCGAGACATTGCCACGGACCATGGCTACAGGCTGTTGGGTGGCCATGTCGATCAGTTCGATGGAGGTCCGTACCTCCAAATCCCCATCGGTCAGGTTGACCACTTTGGCCGCAATGGCCAGTTCATCGCCTTCACGAAAGAAGCGTGGTATTTCGGGAACCACCATCAATTCTTTTACGGTTTGAGCGTAACGGGTCAACTGCCCCGAGAAGCCCTGTTTGTTGTGCGCCAATGTCATGAAACGCCATTGGGTAAGGCTTTCGGGTACGGTATAGGTAACCGATACATCGCCATTCCCATCGGTCACCAGATGGGGATAGAAAAAGGCGGTTTCAGAAAGGTTACGGCGAATGGGGGCTTCGGTCGTCACCGGGGGCGAAGGGACAAGTTCTTTTTGCGCCACAGTGGCAATATCATCATTGACCACCTCTTCATCAGCAACTACAACCGGTGGCGTAAACTTCACCTGCGATGCCACAGAGCTCAATCCGCGAATCATTATCCGGGAGCCAAACCTTGCACCATCAAACAACCCGTACCAATTGATTACCGGATAGCCAAAAGAGCCCACACCTCCGGACGAGACGGGCAATGCAAGCCAATCCCCATACTCCATCCCAAAACGTCCATGGTTCAGAACCGGCATCTCGAAATATTCCGGATAAAACAGGTTCATTGTCCACAGGTTGGAGGCCCATACGTCCAACGAGGCATCGTACATGGCGGCCATCATTTCGGCAGGCAAAGCGGAAGCCGCACCGATTTTCAGTTTCACGGTCTCCGATGCGGCGGGGGTCAGTTTCTCGCGAAAGGTCTCCAGCACGACGTTCAATTGACGGGTTGTGTCGGGCAAATACAATTGATCGTTCAGTTGGTAAAAACGGTTCTTATCAATGCCCCATGCACGGGCTTTGATGATTTGCCCCTTGTAGTCGCCATCGGGTAAATTAACCACCAGCTGGTTCCCATCCAGTTCAATGCGTTTACCGACCAGCAGGCGTCCATCGGCCATCACCTCCAGATTGGCATAAAAATGGGGAAAGGCACTACCCAAAACCACATCTATTTTATTGTTTTTCTGATCCTTGACCAATCCGAGCACCAACGGTTCGGCCAGTTCGACCTTTCCGTTTTCGGGCATGTGCAACGTGATGGTTTGCGACGCAAAAATGGTATCGCCATCCATTCCGAAAACCAGCCTGACCATGCCGCGTTTCATCCATCCGGTATTGGAAAGACGGACAAAATCGGCCCGGTAATTGTCCCAACGGCCTGAATCGACCAACACGGGCTGGTACGTCGTATCGCTTTGGTAACGATATCCCGACGCCACCTCATCTGTTGCCAATTTAACGTCAGGTTTGTCCCAAAACAATTGGGGCTTGAGCGGCAACGGCCTCATATGGTACACCTTGTATGAACCACTTCCTTTTTGCGGCCTGCCTGCTTTGTTGGACAATGTGATGTTTACTTTTAAAGAGTCGGTCGCCGGCAACCACACAACGCCATCGGTGTCAATGGACAGATCCAATGTGCGTTTGTCAACAGGAACCCGTAACGTAGCCGATTGTGTTTCGCCGTTAAGGTCGGTCACATCGACCTCCACTTCGTAAAATGGCAGATTGAGGCGGTCACAAATGGTAGGCGATGAGGCGAACCGAATGACAAATTCACCTTTTTCATTGACGTTGACCGTGCCCAACGCCACTTCGGATTGGGTTGTCCGGCGAGAACGCCAGTAAAAACCCGACCGTTCACCCACCGAATATTTTACGGTGGCGCCCGACAAGGCCACTCCGCTGTATGAAAACGCTTTGCCCGTCACCTCCAGCGTATCGCCTTGTTTATAACGGTTGACGGGGGGAGTGAGCTCGACAGTGAATTTTTGCCGTTTATAGGCTTCGACGCTGAAATCGGTTGCCCCTTGTGCCGACACGATGCTCCAATTGCCCGTCAGCACATCGGCAGGAAGCTGGAACATGCCCGAGCAACTGCCAAACTCGTTGGTCACGAGTTGCAATTGACGCACCTCATTGCCATTGACATCGCGCAACGACAATTTCACGTCCTTGCCCTGAAGGGCTTTGGCCGACCGGCCATCGCCCTCCATCAATACCGCCTTAAAATGAACGGATTGCCCGGGCCGGTATATTTTCCGGTCGGTATAGATGAACAACGAGGCACGGGATGCACGCCCAACGCTTGTTTCCGTCCCGCGTATGTAACCCGCCTGATGGAAGAGTGAATCGTTACCGTGACGGACACTGAGTTCAACGATCCCTTCCTCTCCCCCGAACGGCAACACGACCTGCCCCATGGCATTTGTGACAAATCTGGAACTGCCCTGCCAACGCACGGGCACCTCATCCCCCCAACGTTTCCGTAGATAAGGAACTACTTCGGCCCCTTCGACGGGCGTCCCGCTACGACGGCTGAGTACGGTCACCTCCAACCCTTTGCCGTGCAGGTTGGTGGTTATGACCCCCAACTGCGACACCTCGATTTCGACATATGACACCGCACTTTGTGTACGTTGGATTTTGGATTTATCGGACAACGCCAGCACATAGCTCCCGGCCGGTAACCGGGGCAATTCGGCTTCGGCGGTGTGGCGCAAATAATCGCCATAGCCAGGGAGGGCAATGGGCCAATCGTGGCACCACAAAGCCCTGGCCTGCCATTCGACAAGCGAATCGACCGAAAAATCGCCATAAACGGATTGGCCCGGATTCCGTTTTTCCACACTGAACACAAAGGCATGCACTTGTTTACAGTTGGTAAAACCAAAATGGAACAAGCCTGGTTGATCCGGCAAATAGACCTGTTCGACAGTCAAATCGATCCGGGGTGCTTTAATGTCATCCAACGCCTGTTGGCACAATAAGCCACCTTCGGACTTTGGCCAGGCTTTGGCTCCCTCCTGCAACAGTTGCGCCACTGCTTTTAAATCGGCTTTCCCTGCCCTATCGACACTGTTGCGAACGGCTTGTGCCTTGTGGTACAATATCAACGAGTAAATGGGAAATCCTTTGGCCTGTGCGGCCAATGTGGTCAACCGTTCCGCTAAAGCAACCTCCCTGCCTGACTCTGCCAATCTTCCTCCGAACCAAAGCATCCGGTCCAGTTCGGCAGCCCACAACGCTTCTTTTTCTTTCGGGAACGACATGCGGAACTTCATGATCTGTTGCCACCGTAATGCAATCTGGTAGTTGGGGTCGAGTACATCGCCGGCTTTCAGGACTAGGGACACAAACTTATCGTAAGGTTGGAGCAGTTCTTCGGTGATTTCGAAGGGCGAACCCGACAAATCGACCTCATTGACAAACGGTTCGATGGACCCAATGCCGCGATACACCAAAAAATCCCATAACGAAGGCCGTAAGTGAGATGGCTTGTTACCTGCTTCCACAATTTGCGGAAATGCTGTTGCCGATATGCCGGCCAATAACGGTTGGTTCTCCAACGACCGGTCGATGTGCCATACCATTGTCCCCAGCAGCTGGCGCATCCCCATCGACTCCAATTCGGTACTGTCACCCTGCGATTGACGTTCGGCAATGCGCCAGCGCTCTTCTGAAAAATACTGCCCCAGGGTTTCGGCCATCATGGAATGCAACACCTGAACGTACGGTTCCCACGCACGCTCCTGCTCTTGCTGCATGGCTTCGTAAAGCTGGTTCCATTGGTTTTCGCTGAACTGCTTTTCGAATTTTTGCAAATGGACGAACGATTTGGCCGCCTCGCCTGTGTGACGTGCTTTAACTGCCTTTTGATGGATAAGCGTGGCAACCGAATCGGCCGAACGCGGCAGATCCTTTTTTTCGAACGCTTCGACGCTGGCCCATTGGCCGGCGTACCATTTGTCTTCGGGGGTCGTTTTTTGCGCAAGCAGATGACTACCTTGTACGCACAGGCACACTGCCAGCAATATGAAAGCAAGTTTATGGGGAAACGTCATGGTTCCTTTGGTTTGATGAATATAATATGTCAAACAAAATAGGTCGGTTTCGGACAAAAAACAAGCCTTATCCTTCCTATTTTGCCAAATTCTGTATTTTTTTGAAGGTTCGCCGAACGGGCTACCTGTAAATGCGAACAACCGGTGTTTTCTCAAGATTTTCTCTTTTCCCGACCCTTCGGCGGCCTTCTCGCCTTGGATGTGGAAAACCGGCTTTTCGTTGCGCCGGTCCGCAAACTTTTTTCGGAAGCTACATGGTGCGTTGGGATGAACCTCCCCTAACCCCTCCGAAGGAGGGGAACCGGAAACCGCACCGTACGTAATGTCACCCCTCCTTCGGACGGGACGGGGGAGGTCTGTGTTAAACCACTTCTGCTTTTCCTGCTCTCTTCCTTTTGCACTTTTGCACTCTGAAACTTTCTTCATCAAAAGATTAAATGTGCAAACAAAAAATCGGCAATCCCTTTTTTCGGTCCCAAAATTGTGATCATCGCATAAATCTATACTTTCGCATTGAAACTATATTTTGCGTTTTTCGGTATATAACCCAAATTTTCAACCATGCTGAAACATCTACCCAAGTTGCTGGTCGCCATCGCTATTTTATCCATAACCGCCTGTGCGTCGAAAAAGTACGCAAAACAAGCCCAAAAGTATGCCGAAGCAGGCCTTTTCAGGGATGCAGCCCAAATGTATTACCAATCGGTAGCGGCAAACCCAAAGAACATTGATGCAAAAATGGGCCTCCAACGTACCGGACAGCTGCTTTTGCAGGAAAAGCTCGATGCTTTTAAAACCCATTACGACAACAATGCCACCAAGGAAGCAGTATATGCGTTCATTGACGCACAGAACTATTTCAATCAGATAAAAAACGTGGGCGTGATGCTGCTTTTCCCTTCTGAACAGAACGTGTATTTCAACGATGTGAAGGACAAATACCTGCAATCGATCTACTCCCAAGGCCTTCAAACCCTCGATGCCGAAGATTTCGCCTCATCGGAAAAAACTTTTTCCGAGATCCTGTCCATCGACCCCGCCTACAAAGATTCGAAGACCCATTTCACCACGGCCAAATATGAACCTCTTTACCGCAAAGCGGTGGAAGAATTCGAGACAGGTCTTTATCGTACCGCCTACTGGGGCTTTCACCACATCATAGGCGGAACCGGAAATTACAAAGATGCCATTGCCCGCAGGGCGGAAGCATTGGACAACGCCATCATTACCGTTGCCGTAGTCCCTTTTTACCAATCGGGCTATAGTGCATCTGGTTATGCACAAATACTTCGCACAAAAACCATCAACGAACTTAACCAGTTGAAATCGCCGTTTTACAAAGTGGTAACCGATGAAGCCCTAAATTCATTGCCTGCCGACGGCCGAAAGAGCTTGCCGAAAGAGCTTCTTCCCTTTCTTTCGACTTATTCGCAAAGCATATCTGCGCATGCCGTGCTCACGGGGCGCATCCTCGGCATCAACGAACGCAACGAGCCCACAAAGACCACCGAAAAAAGAGGTTACCTGAAACGTGTGGAAGAGATCACCGACAAGACGACCGGAGAAAAGAAAAAAGTAACTTATTACGACAAGGTGTTGTACCACGAATATTATCAGCGCAACCAATCATCGGTCTCATTCGAATATACACTGCTTGACGTAAAAACCGGAGGTATCCTGGTGACCGATGTGGTGACGTTATCCAACGAATCGACGGTGAATTACGCATCGTACAAAGGAGATACGAAGCGTTTGATCCCCGGCTACTGGAAACAATCGGACAAAGATTCGCCCGAGGACGTGGTGAACGATAACAATGATAAGATCTCGGCCCTTCAGTCGCTATTGAATGCGACCCGCGAAATAAAAACGGCACAAACACTCACTTCCGAATTGTTCACCGAAACGTCGCGCCGCGTGGCATCGTCCATTGAAAATTACAATCCAGAAAAATGATGAGAACAATCGTTACCGTGACGATAATGGTGTTGCTGATGGCCGGTTGCGGCTCATCGAAAAACACAAAAGTCCCCGAAGTACCGCGCCCGGGCTGGGTCGATGGCCGTCCGTACGATCCCGCCAATTATTCGGGGATCGGCATTGTGCGCAAATGGGGAAGCCCCGCCAATTACCAATCCGAAGCACGCGAAAAAGCGTTGGCCGATATGGCCGCACAAATCAACACCCACATCTCGACCACTTCGGTCCTGCACCAGATAGAGAACAAGCAGGGTGTTTCGGAAATGCTTACCAGCCAAACAAAAGCTTCTTCGAAGGAGTTTTTGGAAGGATACGAACAGGTGGGCGAATGGCAGGATGAAACGACTTTTTGTGTGTACTATAAACTGTCAAAACAGAAATTTGCCAGCCTTAAGGAGCAACGTCGCCAGACAGCCATGGTGAACGCGCAGGCCCGGTTTGCCGAAGCCGACCAGCAAAACCAGGCCAACCAGTGCATCAACGCAATGAAGCTTTATGCGTCGTCGCTGGAGGCATTAAGGGATTATCTGGGCGAAAGCAACATCACAGAGACGCCCCAGGGAACCATTGATGTGGCCATCCAAAGCCTGAAACAGCTCAAGGCGCTTATTGCGGATTTACGGATCATTGCCATTACCCCGCAGGTCAATGCCAGAACAAACCAAGTAATCCCCGAGGATCAACTGACGTTTGCCGTGAGTACGGCCAATGGGGTGCCACAGACCAATGTTCCCGTGGCTTTTTCGTATTCGGGCGGTTTTCTGCGTACCGACACCAAATTGAGCGATGCCAACGGACAAGCAGGTACCGCCATCCATTTGACCAATACCGGGCAGGGTACCCAAACGCTCTGCGCCAAAATCGACGTGGTGAATCTTTCGCGCCAGCTGACGCGTGATCTTTTGGTCAGGAAACTCGTTGAAGAGACGGCCGCCAACTCGGCATGCACCAGCATTAAAATTGAGTGACCGGCTTTGAACGGGCCATTTTATTGCTTATCCGTCGTTGCCATGGGCCAGTCGACGCCAGCCATTGCCACTGGCTTCAGCTTCCGGGGGTCGATGACCACATGCTTTATCCGCTCGCGACGCCATGTGTACACCACATGCACCAAGCCATCACGGGTTTGGATGACCGATGGGTATGAATACTGGCCGATGGGCGAATCCTCAAGCACCAAACAAGCATCCCACGTTTTGCCGTCGCCACTTACGGCTACGTTAAGCGGCGTACGTGAACCTTTGGACTGCCCTTCCGGCGGCAGCACGTGATTGTACACCAATAACTGGCGTCCATCCCGCAGGGTAACGGCATCAGTACCTGAATTGTTGTTGGGCAGGCTGGTGGGCACCATCTCGCTCCAGGTTTTCCCGCCATCAGCCGACCACGATTCCATCACGGCACGGTTGCGACTGCGGCAAACAACCTGCATACGTCCGTCTTTATAGGTCAACACACTGGGTTGTATCACGTTGGCCGACTCAGGATTATTTATCGGGCCTATTATTTCCCAGGTCTTTCCCCAATCGCGGGTTACTTCGAAATGCACCCGCCAACCATTTCCCTCGGTGCTCGACGGGCATATCAGCGTATTTTTACCAACGAGGACGGGCTTATTTTTAATCGGTCCTAAAAAGCCGTCGGGCAAGGCAGTTGGGGCGCTCCATGTTTTGCCGTGGTCCACCGACGTAAGATAATATCCTTTCCATCCCGGTACGTTAGGGCCCACCTTGTAAAACAGCCACAATGGCCCCTTGGGAACCTGGTACAGCACCGGGTTCCAGGTCGGATAACGCAACGTATCGCTAACAATCCCCCCGGCCACATTTTCAGGGTGCGTCCATTTTCCGTTCTCCAAACGGCTTACAAAGATGCATACATCAGGGTTACGCTCTTTGGTCCCCCCGAACCACGAGGCCACCAATCCCTGGGGCGTTTCGACAATGGTGGCGGCATGGCTTTCCGGATAACCGGGACGAAGGCTGATAAATTCATCTTTCATGATCCCTTCTTTCCACTGATAACGGCTTTCAAAACAGTAAGTACCCGAACCGATCCCGTAGACGGCATAAAGGCCTTCACGACGGAGATAGGCCACGTCCGTAACCTGTTCTACCGGCCTGCCGTTTTCGGTAATTACGGCCCCAGACCGTACGGGGATATACACCGTAGCCTTTGTATTGGCGGGAATGGCAATTTTCCAGCTAAAATGGTCGAACGTTTGTTCCCATTCGCTTTCCACGAGCCCATGTCCCGATCGGAATGAGGCTTTTACATGCTCCAGGCCATCGACGTATTCAGGCTTCATCTCCAATGTTTTAAACCCGGGCGAAGCTGACTTGATGCCGGCCAAATCCTCATACATCCAACTTATTAAATCGCCCAGCATCATTACATGGTTATGCGAGTTCATTTTAGGGTTGGCCGTATCACTGTTCCAAAGCTCCCAGATGGTGGTGGCTCCATTGGCGACCATGTATCCCCAACCAGGGAAACCGTCATTGGTAGCCAAACGGTAAGCCACGTCGGAACGGCCATACTTCGTTAGTCCGCGCATCAGCCACTGGGTTCCGACCAAACCGGTGGTCACATGGGAATTATTCTGGCGAACAATCTTTTCGATGATATTGGCGAATACTTTTTCGCTGCCGCCCTGCGGCACCATCCCAAACACCAACGGCAACAAATTGGCCGTGACGGTATTGTTATCGTACAGCGATTCTTTTGCATCGTAATACTTACGGTTAAACGCCATGCACACACTGTCTGCCAGTTGCCGGTAACCGGGTACATCGGCATCGTTGCCGCTTACTTTGGCGAACTTCTGCATCAGGCCCATAAAATGGAAAAAATAGGCCGTGGAAATGAGCTTGCCATCGGTACGCCGCAACGGGTCTTGCGTATGGATAAGCTCACTGGCCTCGGGCGGTACGCACCAATCCCCGTAACCGTCCCGCGACAGAATGTAATCTACCATGTACCTATCCTGCATGTAGCTGAGCCACTTCTTCATCGATGCATAATACTTTTTGATGGGACAGGCATCGCCAAACTGACTGTACAAAATATCGGCCGTGATAAGGTAAGCACCGGGCCATGTCATGTTGTCGGAATAGTAACGGTAATATGCTGGTGCCATGTCGGGCAAAGCACCATCCATTTTTTGGCTTTGGGCAATGTCATCCATCCATTTGGCATAGAGCAGTTGGTTATCGAACATAAAAGTCTCGCCCAAGGTTACCATGGCACGATCGCCCATCCATGGCTGCCGTTCGTCCCGTTGCGGGCAATCGATGGGCATGCCTTTATAGTTGGAACGAATCCCCCAGTAACTATTACGGTAAATTTGATTGAGCAGATCGTCCGATGTCTGAATATGGCCGGTTACCGCCATTTCGTCGTATACCACGCATCCTGTGAACTGTTCTGCTTTGGGAGATCTTACTCCCGTTACCTCGACGTAACGAAACCCATGATACACAAAAGCTGGTTCCCAGATCTCGGCGCCTTCTCCTTTGCAAATGTAGGTATCGGTTGCTTTGGCTTCGCGCAGGGGTTCGAGATAGAGCGATCCATCGCCATTGAGACGTTCGGCAAAACGAAGCGTCACGGTGTCTCCCCGGTTGCCCTGAATATTAATTCGTAACCACCCCGCCATGTTCTGTCCCATGTCAACCATCCACACACTATCATTCAGACACTTGATATTCTGAGGCTTGACCAACTCCATCACTTTCATGTTGGGGGATGGCTGGGGTACGGGCATTCCCTCCGGTGCCTGTACCAGTTGGGGGGCCATCCAATGCGCGTCGTCATACATGGGTTTGTCCCAGCCGGAAAGTTCCTTGGTCGCGTCATAAATCTCTCCGTCGTATTCGTTGTTTGAACGGATTGGGCCATCGGCACAAACCTTCCATGTGTCGTTGCTCACCACCTTCTCGTGTGTCCCATCTGTGTACTCGACTTCCATCTGGAATAACAGTTTGGGATAACCGAACGATTTGATCTTGTATTGCTTATAACGTTGTCGCATGGTATAATAACGGCCGTTGCCCAGCACGACGCCCAAAGCATTGTTCCCTGTGCCCAACAGCGAGGTCACATCGTAAGTATTTGCCAGCACCGACTTGTGGTAATCCGTGGGTAACGGTGCCAACACATCGTTCCCCACTTTTTGACCGTTGATCCGCAACTGGTACATTCCCAACCCGATGAGATGTACGACGGCACGTTTTATGGCGCTTTTGGGTGTAAACTCTTTGCGGAAATAACGAGCCGATAATTTAGAGTACTGGCTCTCCTCGTCCCACGGCATGGTTTTATCAAGGCCTATCCAGCGACCATTCCAGTCGTTGTAGTTGAGCAAACCGATACCAAATTCTGAAGTTTGGCTCCAGGGACTTTCCTGTCCGTTGGCCCATACTTTTACTTTCCACCAGGCACGTGTCCGGCTCCGGAGCGGCTTGCCTGCATATATGACATTTATCGACGCGTTGTCATTGGTTTGTCCCGAATCCCAAAGATCGCCGACATTGGCAACTAATTTTTCGGGCGACGATGCGACCAATATACGGTAGCCCGTTTGCCAGATGCCACGTCCACCGCCTGACAATTCCCAACCGAAACGTGGCTGCGCAACAGGCAGCGCAATCGGGTTTACCTGCGATTCTGCCCGAAGGTTATGGACTTCAATGCCATACACGGACAGGGATAGAAAGGACAAAAGGAGAATGTATGCTGTTCGCATCATGATTCGGTAAAAATGCGGGATGATAAAGTACTAAAACAGGTAACGCGACGGATACGGCTGCCAGCGATGTATCCAAATTTAATCGAACGCTCTTTCAAACACGTTTCAGAATGCCCAAATTAACCAACATTTAACATGGCAACTACCGGGTTCTGCGCCGGAAAGTGATCAACACCGGTCCTGACTTCCATCAGACAACGCTCGTCCATTTTGCTGTGCCAACGGCGATAAAAGTACACAATGCAATAAAAAAACCGGCTATCTGCAACCGCAATCCATTTTTATTCTCTCAAACAATAAATCCAGCTGTTTCAAAGCCAACCGGATGATTGCAATGGTGCCGATAGCCGGTGGTCAATTAAATCACCCATATACCTCCAGTGGCAGCCGAACTGTCCGTCACCGCCCCACTAAATATTTCCTTGTTATTGATCAAGCAAATACATCTTCTCAAAAACAAGCAACTGATTGAACCGGAGCCAGAACAAGACCGCTCCCAAACCAGACAAGGCATAAATGGACCGGATGTCCGAAAGCTGCCCGCTATAACAATCCGGAACAAGACAAGGGAGCGTCCCTAAAGCCAGGGACAGCCCTCTTGTCAAGCCATCCGTTAAAACCAACGGGGATCGCCTGCGGTACCTCTACCGGCGAAACCGGAATTGGATTTGACCGTGAAATCTTTGTTGTCGGGATCGACGAACAAATCGTAAGTGGTGCCGCTGAAAACCGTGATACCTGAAAACTCGTACTTATTGATGGTGACATCGTTGGTACGGTAACTGCTGACGAACGATACACTCAACGCAGTGGTGCTGGCGTCGATGCTCAACGAGTTGAGCTTGGCTCCGTTATTAGTCCCTGCAATAATTAAGTTCTCGGTAGTCAGCACCAACGGTAAATTGCCGGAATCGAAACGAAACATCTGGGCCATGGCGCTTTTCAGGTTACAGAAAGTGCAGTTCGTGATACTGATATCAGACACTTTGGCCCTTACGTCCATCATTTGGGTCGTCAATTCGGTAAGCGTGCTGTTGCTGATGCTGATAGTGCCCACGGTCGGCGTGCTGCCACCGATATTGATAAGCCCATATCCCCCGATATTGTTGATGATGCAATCGTCGATGTTGAGGCTTCCCAATTTAATGGCGGCATTTGCAATCCGGACAAAGCTGTTGAACGAATCGATCTGGCATCCTACCACGGAAATCTCACCAACCTCAGTGCCTGCTGTGGCCAAATAAACACAGTGTTGTCCGATAAGCCCGCCAATTTTGATATTCTCGAAAGCCAATGTCCCGAAAATCAAATCGGTGAGACGGAACTGGGGCAGATTGACAATGGGCAACTGTCCCTCGGCATCGGTAATGCCCGTGAAGCTAAGGTTGTCAACACCGGCCGGAACGGTCAATGTTCCAAAATCATATGTCGAGCCTCCTGACAGCGACAGAGTGATGCTGGTATTTCCGGCAGCCACGCTCGCAGCCAATACATCGGCCACCACATCGGCTGGCGCTAAGTCGATAACGACACTGTTAAGCAATCCAAGCGTTTTAAAGGCTTTGCTGCCGCGTATTTTGGTATCGTTGTATATTTTCACCCAATAAGAGGTCCCCGTGTTAAGTCCGTCGATCAAAGCGGTTGCATCGTCAACCTCTTCGGTTGTGAGCGTATGCGTTGCCACCGCCTCACCGGTCGAGACATCCTCGACGGTCAGATGGGTAACACGATCGGTCTGTGTCCAGGTAACCTGTGCCATATCGGTAAATGCCCCGACACTGGTGATAATTTGTTCCGACGATGTCTCGAAGTAAAACGAACGAAACCCGGAAACCAGTCCGGAGACAGTATCAACGGCCTGTATGCGAACGGAGTATTTTCGATGATGCATCGAAATCTTCGAAAAGCGTACGATATTCTGTTTTGGTAACGGTCGACGATTCCGAAAAAGGGGTCAGCGTATCGGCCAATACCTCAACCCTGCGTACGATGTTCCCGAATACAAGGCTATCGTCGCTGAATTCGAAAATATATTTGTCGGCATCGACCACTTTGGTATGCTTAACGGTAATATTGGTCGCCCCTGTGGCCAGCTTTTCGAAAACCAACGGTCTGAAAAGCCCCTCGTATTCCGGCTGTACGCCCCAATCGTTGGCTTTTTCGCACCCCGACTGAAAAATCCCGGTCAGCATCAAGAACAGGGCTATATATCTCATTTTTTTCATAACAATTCATTAAATGGTTACAAGTTGTTAATACCCGTATGAGTTTGCCAGTTTCCCCTTCGACTCATAAATATCCTCGTAATAAATAGAGAACAAATGCCTGTAATAGCATACGCCGTTGCCTTTGGTATATTGGACCAACTGGTTGCCGATTTCGGTTCCGTTGGTCATTCGCCCCAGGAGCGGAGAATAGTCGTATGACGGATACAATCCGGTGGCAACCAACAAGGTACGCACAGGCCAATCGACATAATTGGTGCTTGTGTTGGTTGCATCTTCGGGCTTGACCGCGCTTTTCGGGAACCAGCTTGTCGAGAGATAATCGGTACCGGGCGCATCAACCAGGTCTTCGTAATAATTCAGTGATGCCGGATCGATGTATTCGCTGTCCTTGAATTTGTAGTATACCGTTTGGGGGAAATCGGTTGGTTGGTAGGTTTTATCGAAAATGGTCACCGGTTCTTTGTTATCGAACATCAGGCACAAAGTCTCTTTCATTTTTTCGATTTTGTCGTACAACAATCCCCAACGAATCAAATCCTGTTTGCGGATACCTTCACAACCAAATTCCCATGCACGCTCGTTGACGATGGCCTCGAAGAAATCACTGTCGTATTGCTGTATTTTCGCAGCCCCTTCGCCAAAAGCACGTTCGCGCACTTTTTCCAACGCCTGGCGCGCGGTCATTCCGGCCAAGGCATGGGCAGCATCGGGCCCTTCCAGCGCATTCATGGCCTCGGCGTACATCAACAGAACATCGGCATAACGCATCAAAATCCAGTTAACACCGGTCGATACCCGCGATACAGCCGTTTTATGCAAAGCCAGATATGAATCGGCCATCCAATAGATACGCCATTTGCCGAACTTTACATCCAACGGGTTGCTGCTAACAGCCTCTTTATTATCGGATGAATATTTGAGCCAGGTCACGGCCACATCGCGGCGTAAATCCTCTTTATCGAACGAATAGAAATAATACGCGGTGGACGTCACGTAGCTTCCGCCAAAGCCACGGCTACCGTATTTGGTATTACCGTCGACCCCATATCCCATCAACGAGCCGATGTCGCCGTTGTTACCCAGTCCAAAAGCCACTTCGAACAAGTTTTCGTTGTAACCGTTTTCGTCTAACTGGCAAACGGTTTTCCAGATGTCCTCGTAACTGGGATCAAGTTGATGCGGATTGTCGCCACTACCAATGATTCCGGCGCACTGTTCGGCAGCAATGGCATAATAATCGCGCCAGTTTGGCGTACGTCCCACAAAATAGCCATTGGCTTCGGGAATGGTGGGATGATGCTCTACGGCAGAATCGGAAAACGCATTGGCATCGCGAATGGACCAGCCGCCCGCGAACAAAGCCACACGGGCCAGCACCCCTTTTGCAAAGCCTTTGGTTATGCGTTCGCTGGTGGCATATTCAGTCTTTTCGTCCAACCATGGCAGATACCCAATGGCTTCCTGTAAATCCTGTACTAGGTATTTGTAAATGGTATCCCGGTCAACCTTCTCCATATACACGTTTGACAGATCTGATTTGGAGGTGGTTGTTTTAAACGGCACATCGCCCCAATTGCGGACCAGCTCAAAATAGGCCAAAGCTCTTAACGTAAGTGCCTCACCCAAATAAGGCTTCATCACCGAGGCAGAACTTTCCAGGATGGGGGAATTCCGAATTCCCTCCACGGCCGTCGTGGCCAACTCGGCAAACTCGAACAGACGATCCCATTTGGTCGTGGTATTGTAAATGTTGTCGTAAAAATTACCGGCACCGTAGTCGCTGGTCGTTTGGTTGTAAGTGGTCACACTGAACGAACCGTTGCACTCAATGTCCGACACCCCTTGCCAGTTGACCGATAGTTTCTGGCCATAAATGTAGGTATCGGTCATTTTTGAATAAACGCCCATAACGGCCGCTTTGGTCATCGATGCTGTTTTATAAACCGTTTCGGAACTCAATTTCGACGGAGATTCCGTTTCGAGGAAATCATCGCACGAAGAGAATGCCAGGGCAATAACCGGGAAAAAATATATTAATCGCTTCATCATTGCTTTAAATTAAAATGTTACGTTGACACCAAACAATAAAGCTTTGGCCTTGGGGTATGCCGAATAGTCGACACCCGGCGTCAGCGGGGTTGAACGGCGGGTATCCACCTCAGGGTCCTGGCCCGTGTATTTGGTCCAGATCCAAACATTGTTGGCATTGACATAGAACCGAAGTTTCTGCATCAATATCTTTTTCGACAGATTGGACGGCAATGTATAGCCCAACGATATATTACTCAATCTCAGGAACGAACCATCCTCAACGGCCCAATCGGTCAAAATGGAGGAGTTGTTCAACGGGTGCCAAATCTGCGCATCCTGGTTGATCTGTTGCAACAATTCGGGGTTGGCATAATCACCGTACATGATGTTGTAACCAGTCGTGGGGTCGATGGTGGTGAAACGGTTGGCAAGACTCATCTCCGTACTCAGATTCTGATACTTTTTAGAGCCAACGTAAGTGGTGTTATCTATTTTGTTGGCGTTATAAATATCGTTGCCGTACGACCAGTTGAACATGGCCGAGAGGTCAAATCCCTTGTAAACAGCATTCACAGAGAAACCACCCGTGTGCTTTGGCTGGGCGTTACCGATGACGGTACGATCCTCATCGGGCGAGATCAGGGTTCCGTCTCCTTTGAGTTTTTTCAATTTCATGTGGCCGGGCCCAAAATAGCTGCCCGAAGTGGTAATGACCGACGACGCATCAACGACGCCTTCGTTCAAATCCCATTTTTTGGAAGTCGGGTTAAATGTAAAATCGTCAAACGTGTACATTCCGTCCGATTTATAACCGTAAATAAGACCAACAGGCTGCCCTACAATGGCACGATAATCGTCGGAACCAACCCCAATCCCCCATCCCGACGAGGCTATGAGCTGGTCGGAGCCGTCAAGCTCTTCTATTTTGTTGCGGTTAAAGGCAATGTTGAAATTGGTCGACAGTTTGAAACCGGGCTTATCGATGATATAACCCGTGGCCGAAATTTCCAATCCCCGGTTCGATGTTTGTCCCATGTTCTGGTATTGCGTGGTGTAACCCGAATTTGAGGGAAGCGCAACAGCCAAGATCAAGTTGTTGGTAATATCGTTGTAGGCATCAATGGTCAAAGACAACCGTTGGTTAAAAAAGCCAAGGTCCAAGCCAAGGTTGGTCGATATTTTCGATTCCCAGGTCAGGTTCTCGTTTTTCAGCACCGACGAAGTCTGTAGCGAGCTCTGGGCCGCCTCGCCCAAATAGATCAATTTGTTTGAGGCCGTCTGGAAACTGTATTCCTGACGCCAGTAAGACGACACACGGGCATTGCCCACCTCTCCGTAGCTCAAACGAAGTTTGGCATTTGACAACCAATGGCTGAAGCCGGCCATAAACGGCTCGTCGGAAAGTCGCCATGCAAACGCCGCACCAGGGAATATCCCCCACTGGTTGCCAGGTGCAAACACGTTTTTACCGTCGGCCCGGGTCGTTACCGTCAAAATGTAACGATCCAACAATGAGTAATTCACACGGCCAAAAAACGAAGAGGTCCTCGACGGTTCACCAATGGTTGTGTATGTCGGCTGAGCGGTTCCGTAATTCCACATGGCCAGCACATCATTGGCCGTAAAATCCTCGGGGAAAAACTTCGACTGCAGATATGTCTGATCAACCTGGGAATGGTAAATTTCCTGACCGGCCAGCAACTTGAAATCGTGGACATCGTCCACGTTGAAATTGTAGTTCAGCGTATTTTGGAACGACCAGCTGTCCCCTAAATAAAATGTCCTTTCGGCAACTGGTTGGCCGCCGTTGGAACTGGCCTGGCCTGTGTTCTTTAACCAGATATTGTCGGTTTGGTCTTTCCGGTAACCGTAACTGCCTTTTGATGAGTAAGACAAGCCTTTCATGATTTTCCATGTCAGGCCCACATTGAACACACTGCTGAACTGGTACTGTTCCTTGTATTCATTAACGGTGTTGTATATGGGATCGTTCAACGCGCTCAACGTTTCGGCCGAAGTCACATCCTCATCGCTCCCGATTGCATCGAGGGGCACATAAGACAAACTGAAAACCGGTGCATATTTAATGGCATCGCGCAATTTTTTGCCGCTCGACACGCTTGGTCCCGACACGTTGGTGTTCGTGGTTCTGGACGAAAAATCGATGGTCAGTTTTTTCCCGAATTCTTTGGTCAACCGCAGGTTTACGTTATCACGCTTGTATTCTGAGTTCAGCATTATGAAATCCTCGTCGTCGCGGGTGTAGCTCAAATTGTAACGCAACGATTTGTCGCCTCCCGACAGGCTGATGTTATAATTTTGCTGCAAGCCGGTATGGCCGAAGAGCTCATCCTGCCAATCGGTACCTTTTTTCGACTTGTATATGTCCAGATCTTCCCACGTGCCGTAGTTCCCGAAAAAAGCGGTACCGGTTACCGATGCACCCGGATCGAGTTCTCTTTGATAATAAACAAATTCGTATGGCGACAGTACATCCGTCAGGTTGTAAACTTTTTTGAACCCGATGTAAGAATTAAACGAAATCTCGCTTTTGCCTTCCCGTCCACTTTTGGTCGTGACCAAAATAACCCCGTTGGCACCTTGCGACCCGTAAATAGCCGTAGAAGATGCATCTTTCAACACATCGATGGACTCGATGTCGCCAGGAGGTATGTCGTTGATGCTTTTTACCTGAAAACCATCCACAATATACAGCGGAGAGTTGTCTTGCGTGATGGAGCTGCCACCACGGACCCTGATTTTTATTTCGGCATCGGGCGATCCTTCGGTGACGGTGACGTTGACGCCAGCCATACGCCCTGCAATGGACTGCAAAGCCGAGGTTGCGGGAATATCCTTCAACTGCTCCAAATCGACCGTCGATACGGAACCTGTCAGATCCTTTCGTTTAGCGGTGCCATAGCCAATGGCTACCACTTCGTTCAGGCCGATTGACTCTTCCTTCATGCCAACGTTGATGACCGATTTTCCGGAAATGGGAATTTCCTGCGAAGCAAAACCGATCGATGAGAACACCAACGTCCCGTTCGACGGAGCATCGGCTACTTTGTAATTGCCGTTCATGTCGGTTATTACACCGATTGAGGTGCCTTTGATAATGATCGTAACCCCCGGCAATCCCATTCCCTGATCATCGGTAACCGTCCCCGACACAGGAATCCCTTTAGTTTGCTGGCTTTGGCCTTGTACGGCCAATACGATGCTTACTCCTTTTACATGGTAAACCACGTTGGTTCCCGCAAACATTTCGGTAAGCATGTTCTCGACCGTTTTGTTTCCGGCCGTCATATCCACCGTTCGGTCCACATCCACTTCGTTTTTGTCGTACACAAAAAGAAAATCGGTTTGCGATTCGATGGCCTGTAATACTTTCATCACGGTGGCATTCCGCAAAGAGAACTTTACCGTGGCATTCTGGACATTGGCCGCCGACAGGGTCGGGGCAAATAAAAGCAGAAGGATAAACATACTTTTTACCCTAAGCCATAAACTTCTTAAGTCAAAGTTTTCATTTGACAAACAGCATTTCATAAATTAAGCTTTGGTGTTAATATTGATTCTTTAAGCACACTTGTGTTTTTCAGGATTTTGGCACTCTCCGGACCGCCCTTCCCGATACATTCGTTTTAGATTTTCTCACGTCATGGTTCTTCTATTTGTTTTTGGACTTACTGATTATAATGGTATTGTGCTCCTCATCGAATGAATATTGAAAACGGCCACCAACCCCCAGCATTTTCACAATATGCCCAATGCCATCATCGATCCTGAATTTCCCCGAATAACGACAGTCCAATATTTGCCTGTCAATTACACGTACATGCACATCGTAATAGGGAGCTAACCGCTCGAGCAGTGCACCAAGGGTAACGTTGTCGAAACTGACGATCCCTTTTTTCCACAGAAGCCGTTCGTGTTCGGCAAACAGCCCTTTGACTAATTTTCCATTTTGCAACGACACTTTTTCATTGGGTCCCAACGTCGTATTACTTGCTCCGTCGGCAGAGGTGATCTCAACCGCTCCTTCGACCAGCAGGGTCTCAAAGCTTCCGTTCCGGGAATAGGCCATTACGTTGAACCTGGTCCCCAACACCTTTACACTGTAGTGTGCCGATTTGACCACAAACGGTTTTCCGCCATCGGAGGCCACTTCAAAAAATGCCTCTCCGTCAAGCTCTACTTCTCGGTTCTTGCCTTCGAACCGATCGGGGAAAGTCAATGTGCTTTTTGAGTTGAGCCACACATGGGTCCCATCACCCAGCGTAATTTCGGCTTGCTGGCCGACCGGGACACATAACGTTTGCATGGTGGTTGGTAGAGGTTCCCCCCGGTGATCCAGATAATGGACAATGAGGATGGCTCCGGTAAAAACGGCCGCCACCTTCGCGACACCGATCATGTATTTTTTCCATTTTGGAGCACCGGATGGGTTTTGTGGCAGCAATTGCTCTTTATCAGAAGGTATGTGAGGCGCCCAAAGTGAAATATCATGCAGTTTGCGAAGCCTGTCATATTCTTTCATGTTAGACGCATCGGCATCCAGCCATTTGACGACTTTCGCCTTTTCATCGCATGAACAATTCCCCATGATGTATTTCCACAGCAACTCTTCCACGTTCCCTAGCCCCCTACATTTTCAGGACGAAAAAATCTCCGCCTTATTTGGAATACGATTGACCTAAGCGGTTCCCTAGCCGATTCCGAAACTTTATTTAACTTTTATTTAAAAATTCAAACATTTACAGCAGATAATCTTTCAATGCAGACCTCAATGCCTTTACTGACAACGAAATATGATAGTCGACCCCTTTAACGCTAATTCCCTGCTTTTCGGCAATTTCTTTATGGGGCTTGTTTCCGTAACGGCTCATCACAAACACATCCCTGGTTTTGGAAGGTAAGGCCTGCAGGGTTTCATCGACAATATGTTGTATTTCGTGCGAAAAGATTTCCAGCGGATCGGTCGATTCAAGCGACAGAATCCGCACCTGAAGTTCCCTCTCCAGCGTACACTTTAAATCCTGGTGGACATCTTGCCGTATGGATTGGTGTTTCAGATAATCCAAACACTTGTTTTTCAACATTGTGAACAAAAACGGGGCAATCGGATCGATCGTTTCTATCCCCATCCTTTCCCAAAGCCTCACCAGCGTATCGGATACAATATCTTCTGTCGCCATCGCATCGTGCACGTATGATTTGACAAACGCGTAAGACTTAGGATAATATTCGGCGTACACTGCATTGAAACCATCAACAAGCCGGGTTGCCATTGAGTGAAAGGTTTAAAGCTGATTAAATTTGATCGATATGCTCCGCCCGGAACATTTTTATCTATTGTAATTTTCCATGTATACAAGCGGTTAGCTCGACTTTCGCGTTACAAAAAACCCATCTCCGTCAGCCAAGCTTCACACAGGGCCGCCCACCATGCCGTTGATCCGGGGTTGTTCCGCAGTGCAATTGAATGTCCTCCTTCAGGAAAGATGTGCAGGCTTGCCCTGACACCATTCTCCCTCAATGCCACATAATAGTTTATGCTGTTGAGCGGATCTACCACGGGATCATTATGGGCATGCACCATCAGGCAGGGCGGAGTCCGGACCGTTACATTCCTTTCGTTCGAGAAACGCTGTGCCAATGCCGCAGATGCGTCTTTTCCCAACAACGCATCATGGCTTCCCCGATGGAAATGATCGACCATGCTGATAACCGGCGAAACCAGGATTTGAAAATCAGGGGTAAACGGAAATCTGTCCAGGCTGTCAGCAATGGACGAACAGTCGGCTGACACAGTACTGAGCGAAGAGGCCACGTGTCCTCCGGCCGAACTACCGAACACTCCGATTTTATCCACATCGATGCCCCACCCGGCAGCATGTGCACGAATAAACTTCATGCCCCGTTGCGCATCTTGCAGCGGAGCTATGGATGGCTCCAGCAAATCGGGCGACGTCGGTAAACGGTACATGAGCACAAATGCATTTACGCCCATCGTATTGAACCATTTAGCCAATTGGGTACCTGCAACGACGTATGTCAGTTTTTGATACCCGCCTGGCGGGCAGATCAATACCGCGCTCCGTTTGTTTTCTTCCTTTGATGGAAAAAAGGCATACAGACCGGGCATACCGACTTGGGAAACCCGTTCGCGCTCTTCTATTCGCTCCAACCCCAATCCCCTGGAATTTGGCATTTGACCTTCGGGCCATAAGGGAATGTAATCTTGGGCCGATACGGTGGTCATGGATGAAAAAAAGAGGATGGCCCAATACAGCGTGCAGATTGATTTCATAACATCTATTCCTTATGGGCAATGCCGTTTTCACCAACCAACCCAAAATAGTTCTGTCCCCAAACAACCGTACTGCCACTGGTTTCTGAAAAAACAGGCGTAAACACTTTGGGGAAACAACCATCAACCAAGATATTGACGGACCGGTCTATTTTCAGCACAGGCTGATCTGCAAGCGGTGCTTTGGAGCGCACATCGCGCAGCACCACCCCGTCGCAATCCGAGAAAGTAAACGATGGACCCTGTTCCACGGCAAAATCGACGTTGACGAAATGGAGATTCTTTGCCAGGTTGGCGGAAAATCCTTGCTTGCCAACCATGTTAACGTGAGAGAACGACAACTCCTCAACGGGCATCTCTTCGATTCCCGAGATGTAACCGATTTTGTTGATCCCGATACCTGTGACATTGCTTACGTGAATGTTGCGAAATATGGGAGTACGTTCCGTTACGGGCTCTTCCTTTGAGCCCTTGTCGTAAAAAAGGTCGAAGATGAAGGCATCACGTCCAATGTCGCGCATCACGATATTGTCCACGCGGATATTTTCAACTACGCCGCCACGCCCGCGTGCCGACTTTAGACGGATACCATTGTCGGTGCCATTGAACACGCAATTGGAGATGGTGATATCTTTCACACCGCCCGACATTTCGCTACCGATGACCACCCCACCGTGCCCACTCTGCATCACACAGTTGGTGATGGTGATGTTTTCGCACGGACGGCCATACTCGCGCCCGTAATGATCGCGCCCTGATTTGATGGTGATACAATCGTCGCCCACGCTGATAAGGCAATCGGAAATACGCACGTTGCTGCACGACGACGGGTTGATGCCATCGGTGTTAGGCCCTTTGGGGTTTGACGATGGATTAAAAATACTGACCCCATGCACCTTTAAATCGTTGCACCCTTCGGGATTGATGGTCCAAAACGGTGAATTACGAATGGTAATACCTTCGATCACCACACGATTGCACTCCTGGAACTGGATAAAAGGCGGACGGAAATAAAGGTTTCGAAAATAAGCCTGTCCCGCCAGACCAGGATTTTCCTCGATCCACAACCGTTGGTATTTGTCGGGACGGGCGACCGATCCGTTCTGGCGTACCTCGGCGGTAACGCTCTTACCTGCCTCCCACCACTTGAAACCGTTGCCGTCTATTTCGCCTTCTCCCTTTATGGCAATGTTTTCGGCGCCCTTGGCATAAATAAGCGGCGAAAAGGTGTTCATGAAAATGCCTTCGTAGCGCACGTTGACGTAAGGAAGGTAATCGTCAAAGTCATCGGAAAACTTCACCAATGCCCCCGATTCGAGATAAAGAGTGATGTTGCTTTTCATATGGATCGGACCCGTGAGGTATTTTCCCGCGGGAAAATAAACGGTACCTCCCCCGTCGGCCGAGGCTCTTTCAATAGCTTTCCGGATAATGTGCGTGCATTTGGCCCCTCCTTTGGCATCGGCCCCCATCTTACGGATGTCGTAAACTTTGGCGCTGCCCACCAGCGGCAACAAAACGGAGATGATCACGAATAGGTATTTGTTCATGGGAATGTGTTGTTATGAACCTCAATCAAGCCTGATGTCCCAATTGGAAGTCTGTTTAAAAATGTTTTTGACCGTGTATTTTTTGATCTCCTTTTTGGTCAACTGATGCGACCAGGCCACCCGTCCGTTTGGATTGGCACCATTTCCGCTGCTGCGGTATTCCGCATAGAAGGCCGTTTTCTCACGTTCGGGCTTGCCCCAGTTATGCCATCCTTCGGGCACAATATGTTCATCCATCGTACAGTTGACAAAGACCACATTGGCATCGTCGCGCCAAGGGCGCCCCAGATACACTTTGTTGACACCGGAATTGGCGGTAAGCTTACAATCCAGGAATACGTATCCATAAGCGTTGCCTTTGGGCGTACTGGCCGCCGTAATGAACGAATTACGCTTGCTATGCAACGTGCAACGATCAAAGACGGCCGTGGCAGCCCCGAAAATAAAATCGGTAGTGCCATCGATGTAGCAATTCGAATAGTATTGGCGGCTTTTCTGGCCTGCCGCATACAATGTATCCTGATTGCCAAGCAAACGACAGTTGCGGATAATGCAACGATCTCCTTCAATGTGCAATGCCACGGCCTGACCTTTTTCGCCCGACGCATTCTCAATAGTGAGGTTCTCTAATACAATGCCATTGCCTGTCACTTTCATGGTGTAACTGTTAAACGTGCCGATGTCCGGCATACCAGCATGGTCATCGTAAGTGATAATGGTCTGTTCGGCGCTCTCCCCCACTAATCGCAGGTTGGTGTAAAAGGTATCTATCAGGACTTTTTCCCTGTAAATACCATTTTTGATAAAAATGACCGTCTCGGTCGGTTGGAATGCCTTGCAATGGCCAATAGCTTCCTGAAGGGTCGTGTAATCGCCCGTGCCGTCGGCCGCGACGATAACCTTTGTTTGGGCTAAAGCCCCTGATGAGGCCCATGTGCACCAACATGCAATGCACAAGGCCAATAGATTTCGAATGGAATTCATATCTTATCGATCAATAGTTATTTATAGACATGCAACATTTGGGAGGATGGAAAACGCCATGCATGGCGCCTTCCATCCCCAAACGGTGGATGGTTCATGTGGCAATAGGGGTCGGGGGCGTTTATGCCAACAGAGATTACTCTGCGGTAAAGCGGTATTGCCCGCCCGCCTTCGTCTCGAAATCAAACAGCCGGGACCGGACCGGTCCAACGGTTTTGAGATTGGCCTTTTCGCTGACCAACGGCACTTTTATACCGGCTTTTCCATAGAAAGGATTGGGATTGGCCATCCCTTGCGGGACCTGCGTCAACGTGGCCTGCCCCGTCAGATCATTGGCGACCCTTAACCTGCAATTTCCGCCTAATGACGAATACACAATGAGTTCGGCCACCTTGCCGTGCTGCCATTTCATGTCAATCGTAAAACCGCCGCGGGCACGCAATCCCTTCACCTCACCCGATGGCCAGTTAGCAGGAAGCGCGGGCAGTAAAAAGATATCGCCGTCGTGACTCTGTACCAACATCTCGGCAATACCCGCTGTACATCCAAAGTTCCCGTCGATCTGGAACGGAGGATGGGCATCGAACAAATTAGGGTAGGTTCCTCCCTTTTCTCCCTTTTTCTCCAACGGTGATGGCGTCAACTGGTCTGCAATGAGTTTGTAGGCTCTGTCTCCGTCCAACAGACGGGCCCAAAAATTTACCTTCCACCCCATGGACCATCCGGTCGACTGATCGCCACGGTACTCCAACGTATTTCGGGCCGCCTGGAACAGCTCGGGTGATGTAAAAGGAGATATTTGGTTGCTCGGGTACAACCCATACAGGTGCGATATGTGACGGTGTTTGTCATTGGTGCGGTCCCAATCCTCCATCCACTCCTGCAACTGGGCATGCTGTCCTACCTGCATGGGCGGTAACCTCAGCTTCATGGACTGCACGGTGTCGGCAAACGCTTTGTCGGTATCCAGAATGGACGATGCATCGATCAGGTTTGAAAACACATCAAACACCAGCTGGTTGTCCATGGTAGTACCCGCGGCCATTGAAGTACCTTTGGGATGCCTGTTTTCGGGCGACATGGACGGACTTACCACCAACCAATCGTGTGTGGGTTCGGTTTGCAGCACGTCGACATAGAAAACGGCAATGCCTTTGAGAATGGGATATACATCGGCCAAAAAGCCTTTATCGCCCGAATAGAGGTAGTGTTGCCACAAGTGCTGGCTCAGCCAGGCACCCCCCATGGGCCACATGCCATAGTAAGCCCCATCAACGGGCCCGGTAATCCGCCACAAATCGGTATTGTGGTGCAACATCCATCCGCGGGCACCGTACATTTCGCGTGCCGCCTGTTGCCCTGTTTCAGCCAAATCCCGGATCATGGCAAAAAGCGGTTGGTGCATTTCGGGCAAATTGGTTACTTCGGCAGGCCAATAGTTCATTTCGGTGTTAATATTGACGGTGTATTTGCTGTCCCACGGCGGTGATACCATGTTGTTCCAAATACCTTGCAGATTGGCGGGCTGGTTACCGGGTTGCGACGATGAAATCAACAAATAACGTCCAAACTGGAAATAAAGCACGACCAATTGGGGGTCGTTTGCCGTGGCAAACCCACGTACCCGCTGGTCGGTGGGCTTGTTCACCGATTCAGTGGTGCCAAGATCCAACGACACACGGTCGAAATAGCGACGGTAGGCGGCCACGTGTATTTTTCTCACGTCGTCGTACGTCTTGCCGACTGCGGATGACAGGTATTTTTCTGCCGCCGTCACGGCATTTCCGCCCAAATCATGGTAATTGATAAAATTGGTCCCTATGGAGATGTACACCGTAGCCGAATTGGCTTTCTCTACCACCAATGAAGAGTCGGTCCTAACGACTTTTCCGCCACTGATGATGGGACAGAAACGGGCATTAAATTCCACTTTGCCTTGCTTGTTGTCTACCGACCCGCTTGTACCGGCCAATACCAATGTGTTGCCATCGACAGACACGCTATGTTGCTTCTGGATAGACCCGGAGGAGAGGGTAAAGCTTATTTTCCCTTTCTTGCTGGCCGTTAAACGAACGGCAATGACCTGATCGACAGGAGTGGCTAAAAACTCCCTGCGGTACGTCACTCCTTTGGCCTCATAGGTTACCGAACTGACCGCATTTTGAATATCCAATTCACGGTAATAGTTTTTCACATCCGCGCCGTGGGCAAAGTCAAGATATAAATCGCCAACCGTTTGGTAAGGCATGCCGTAATTGTTACCGGCCGCAGCCTGACGTGGTACACGGCTCATGGTCAGATCTTCGGCTTCTTTGTATTTCCCTTCGGCAATAAGTTGGCGTACCGTGGGGAGGACCTCTTTAAATCCTTGGGGCAGATTGTTCCCCGGTTCCCCGGCCCATACAGTTTCTTCGTTCAGTTGCAAATGCTCACGTTCCGGCCCACCATACACCATGGCGCCCAAACGGCCATTGCCAATGGGAAGTGCCTCTTCCCAGCGCTCGGCAGGACGGTTGTACCACAATTTCATGTAATGGCCTTGGGACAACTGGGCCATAGCTCCGTTCAAGAGCAGAAGACCAAGCCCCAACAAAAGCTGTCTTTTCTTCATACAGATGAATTTGATGTAATATAATTGAGTGTTTGACATTCCGCCCAATGGATATTCAAAAGTAGATCGATCCATCGCCAAAAGGCCAGGCGAAATCGCCAAAAAGCAGGGGGGAAATTGCCGGGCAAACGGAAAACAACGTTGGCCCAACACACCCACAAACAGCTAAAAAACAACAGCTAAACCTTTACATCCGGATTATTCAGATATTTTTTACGGTATTCGGCAGGGGTTATCCCAAATTTGGACTTAAAGCAGCTGCCAAAATATTTCAAGTCTGAAAAACCCGATGAGTAACAAGCTTCTTTCACCAACATTTTATCGATGGCAATCAAACGGGCAGCATGCTTTAAGCGACCATCGCGGATAAACTCGACAGGCGACATCCCGGTAAGGCTTTTCAGTTTATTGAAAAAGGTAGTACGCGACAACCCGACAGCTTTTCCCAGTTCATCGACCGATAATTGTTCGTTTTCGATATTTGACCGGACAAAAGCGATGGCCTTTTCCATCATCTCTTTGTCCTGTCCGGTAATAAGCGGGGTACTTTGTTCGTCGCCCAATGCCATGGGGGCCAGTCCCAGTTTATAAAATTCGTGCAAGCGCTTCCGTTGCACGACCAGGTTATCGATACGAGCCTTGAAGTAGCTCACACTGAAGGGTTTTGTCAAATAGTCATCGGCTCCATGGGCCAGTCCGTCGATTTTGCTTTCCACATCGGCTTTGGCGGTGAGCAAGACAAGGGGAATGTGGCTGGTACCCGCCTCCTGTCGCAGGCGTTTAAGCAGTTCAATGCCGTCGCTGTTTGGCATCATGATGTCACTGATAATAAAATCGGGGTTCAGCACCAAAGCCTTTTGGAATCCTTGTACCCCATCTTCTGCCTCGTGGATCTGGTAGGACGTTTCAAGAATACTCCTCATGAATCCACGAAGCTTGGCGTCATCCTCCACAATTAACCCTATCGGTTTGTCGATGCCCGGGTTGCCACGTTCTTCAAAAATACCCCACGTGCTCAACACCTGGTCACCACCATCGTCACAAACGGGTTTTATGGCCCATTCCACCTCATTGCCGAAATGGCCGTGCCCTTTCCGGAACACGACCGTAAAGACCGATCCCGCACCGGATTGGCTTTGTAACCTCACCTGTGCCCCATGCCGCTGTGCCAACTCCTTCACCAGCGACAGGCCAATACCCGAACTGGGCTTGCGGTTATCGTGGCTAAACCCGACAAATCGTTCAAACAGTCTTTCCTGTTTTTCCGCAGGGATGCCGGGACCGTTGTCTTCAACGCTAAGAAAGCAATAATGCCCATCTTCGGCAGCCCTTACGATTACCTTACTGCCTTGGGGACAATATTTCAGTGCGTTGGCAAGCAAGTTCACCAGTATTTTGTCCAAACAATCGCTATCGGCCCACACCATTACCCGTTCGCTGTCGCAAACCACTTCCAGTTCTATGTGCGTACGGATTGCCGTATCTTTAAAATCGGCACAAACCCGACAAGCAAAATCCGTCAAATCGATCTCTTCAATCCTCAATCGCTTTTGCTCCAGTTTCCGGATGTCCAATATCTGGTTGACCAATGCCAACAACCGTTGCGTGCTCTGGATGACCATATCGAGCTGTTGTTTTACAAAACCCGGCGTTTCCGGATGCCCGACCAGATATTCGACCGGAGCCGTAACCATTGTCAGCGGCGTACGGATTTCGTGCGATACGTCGGTAAAAAGGTCCAACTTCATTTCGGCCAACTCGTGTTCCATTTTTGCTTCGTGCCGCAACCGGAAAATAGTAAGGCGTGTACGGAAAATAAGCGCCCCCAACCCAAAAACCAGTAGTATATAGAACGCATAGGCCCAGTAGGTTTCCCAAACGGCAGGTTTAACGACGATTCTCAGCTTCCGTTCATTATAGATCCATACCCCGTTACTGTTGGTCGACGCCACACGGAACACATATTCGCCTTTCGAGACGTTGGTATAAGTGGCCGTACGCTGGTCATCGGCCATGTTCCATTCGTCCTCCAGCCCGTCCAGCCGGTACTTGTAACGGATATTGTTTTTTCCCGCAAAATCAAGTGCGGCAAACCGTATTTTAAAAAAGTTCTGTTTGTGCGATAGCACGATTTCCGACAGCGCATCCACCGAAGAGAACCGCGGATCTCCATCCGTATCGTCCAGTGCCTGGTTTAACAGCTGAAATCCGGTAAGTGCAAGGTACGGCTTAAAATTATTGACGGGGAGGCTGGCCGGATTGAAACAGATGACGCCGTTGGAATAGCCCACCCACAGTTCGCCGTTCCGCAACGTGTGCATGGCCGCTTCGGAAAACACGTTGTCCGACAGCATCCGCTTGACATCGGGATAGGTTTCGAACGATTGGTTTTGGGGATCGAAACGCGTGATTTTCGCTTCCGAGCACATCCAGATCTGTCCCAGCTTGTCTTCTCCCACAGCCAGTAGCGCTCCCGACAAATGGGTTTCATACGAGGAATAATTTCTGAATTTGATGGGGAAACGATCTCCGTCCCGTTCTTCGGCACGATATAACCTCCCGTCGTAAGTAGTAAGGTACAGGTCTCCCGAACGATGTGCCACAATGCCCAATACATCGTGGTTCGCGAAACCGGCAAACCACTTGTAGCTGATGGCGTCCCATGCCGTTCCATTGGTTTTGAACGACAGCAATCCGTTGGTGGTCCCCACATGGAACATGCCACTGCTGTCTACGGCAATGCACCGGATGCGGTTAAATTGGCCGATGGGGTAGTTGGACAGACCGTTACCGTGATGGATAAACCGTGTGGTTCCATTGCTTTCGTCGACGAGGTTCAGTCCGCCACCCCATGTACCGATCCAAACACGCTGACGATCGTCTTCGCAGATGGCGTAAACGCCATCGTTATTCAATCCCTGTGGGTTGTCGGGATGGTGCAAAAAATGCTCGACCTCAAATTCCATCGGCCGCCGGGTGGGCGTTAACCGGAAAATGCCGTTTCCTTTTGTTCCGATCCAAATACGACGCTTCCTATCCTGCATCATACAATAAACCGGGCTTTTCCAATTGGTCATCTGCCCCAATGTCCCCTTCTCCGACAGGTATCCCAACCGCTTTCTGTGCGCATCGAATATGGCCAATGTACTTTCTTCCTTGGTGGCAATCCAAATAGATCCCCCGTCATCCTCCATAATGGCCCGCACGTTGTTAGCCAGCGACCACTGGTCTCCATCGGCCACCGCCAACCGGTCGAACCAATTTTGGCGGAAGGTGAACTTGCCAATGCCCCTAACCCTGTTGGCGTAAAACCACAGGTTATTTTGCTTATCGAAACAGGCTGCGTGCAGGACCGGCACTTCGGGATGCGAAGGATCGGATGACAGGTCCTTCATGGGCAGGAGGCGTTTGTGCCTGGCTTCGTAAAACGAAAAACCGCCTCCTTTGGGCTGTACCCAGGTATTGCCGTCGAGATCTTTCAGCACAAACGCGCGCGGCGTAAACTTACCAAATGTTTCGTCATCGATCAGCGATGGGTAATACAGCAATTCGCCGGTTGAAAAATCGTACTGGCTAATTCCTTTACGATCGTTGACCAACCAAAGCCGTTCGGGCGCATCGAAACAGATAGCGGCCAGATTCCTGGTATCGAGGCCTTTGACAGTGAAAGAATTGTACACCGTTAGCTTGCCCGTGGTCAAATGGCAGATGAAGAAACCATCATGGCGGGTCATGACCAGTATTTCGTTCCCGGACTTCCGGTAAAAAGCAGTCACATCCGACGGAACGTTCAATTCCATGGAGGTAAACCGCCCGCCTGTTTGTGAGTAACGCCAAACCTTGCCTTTGATCCCGCCGAACCAAACCTCGTCGTCGCCAACTTCAATGGCAGTAAAAATGGGCTGGCCTGCCATTACGACTTCCATGTCATTTATGTTCTGCGCCCGAGGCAAATGCAAATGGTCATCGTTTATCCGTATCAACCCAACGTCGGTCAGCAACCACGTGTGCCCGTTTTTGTCTTCGTGCACATCGTAAACCCGCCGCATGTGGGGAATTTTATCGGGCAATGCAAACGTGGCCGTTTGAAATTGGGAGTCGGTCACGCATACACAGCCATCCCTGTCGGAAAGCAGCCATACGCGGCCAAGCGGTGTTTGTTTGAATGTGGTAAGGCGGAACGGTTTATTTTTGTAGCCGGGCACCGAGCGTAAGGACCAAAAGCCGTGGCAACGCGGGATGTAACAGAATGCTTCGTTTTCGTTCGACTTCTGCCAAATGCGCCCATGGCCATCTTCCATGAGGTCATTGACCCTGATGGATTGCAGTTGCAACGAATCGGAGGCACGTGGACTGACAGGTAAAAACTCGTATCCGTCGTAGCGGATCAAACCGTCATACGAGGCCAGCCAGATGAACCCTTTGCTGTCTTGCATCACCCGATTGGCTGTTTGGGACAACCCGTGCTCATCGGCGTAAAGTTCCAGATAACCCCGGGGTTGGGCATGCAAATCCGAAAACCACCCCAACGTGGCCAATAAGAGAGCACATTTTATTTTGAGGAATTGCATGGCAACAAAAATACCTTTTCAAAAACGGATCATCAAATTTCAAGAGTCTTTGCGCAAAGGGTATCTTTTTCTCTCCCGTATCTATCATGAAACGGACAATTTGCCCGGGATTTGCCCGTTTTTCATACAAATCTGTGAGGTTGTCCAAAACATCAGATCTCCCGCAAGAACACAACAAGATGATGCGAATAACATCAATTTACGGTGTTCCTGCCCTTAAAAATTAGCTCCCGGCAGAATCTTCCGGGGCAGTTTTCCAATTGTTGATCGCCCCAACCTTGCCATTCAGCTCCGATAATCCAATGTAAACCTTTCGGACGGGCAAAGAGTCATGGACAAAGGGAATCTTTAAATATTCTGATTCGTCCGGTCACCTTCACCGGGGCCTCAATATTATTTTCAATGTTAAGAAACCCAATATTCCTGCCATCAATGACGACAGTAAAATGGCCAATTTGGCATTATTGATTATTGTTTCGTTGTCGAAGGCGAGTAAGGTTATGAATATCGACATGGTAAATCCAATTCCGCCCAGCAACCCGGCCCCGAAGATCGATTTCCAGTTTAAGTCTGCCGGAAGCTTGCAAAACCCAAACGTTACGGCCAAGAATGTCAACAAAAAAATGCCTATAGGTTTTCCTGCAACTAGTCCCAGCATAATCCCCAGACTGTAATTTTCCGTCAGCACCTGTCCTATATTACCGCTAAGGTGTATGCCTGTATTGGCAAGTGCAAAAATTGGCAGGATAATAAATGCCACAGGCTTGTGCAAAAAATGCTGCAGGATATATGAAGGTGATTTTTTGTCTCCGTTGCCAAATGGGATGGCAAATGCCAGCAACACTCCCGTAATGGTGGCATGGACTCCTGAATGCAACATAAAATACCACATCAAAATCCCGCCGACCAAATACGGAATCAGGTTTCGGACTTTAAGTTTGTTAAGGATCAGCAATAGTCCCCAAATGCCCAATGCGATAAGGAGATTTGTCCAAAGCAATGTTTTTGTGTAAAAAACGGCGATGACAATGATTGCCCCCAAATCATCGATTACAGCCAATGCCGTTAAAAATATTTTTAACGAGACCGGTACTTTGTTCCCCAGTAGCGATAAAATGCCAAGGGCAAAAGCAATGTCCGTAGCCATTGGTATTCCGGCTCCCGACCGGGTTGCTGTTCCAAAATTGAATAACAGAAACAACCCTGCGGGCACTAACATGCCGCCAAATGCCCCGAAAATCGGCAACAACGCATTTTTTATATCGGAAAGCTCTCCCTGGTAAATTTCCCGTACCAATTCCAGCCCAATCAACAAAAAGAAAATGGCCATGAGGCCATCATTTATCCAATATTCAATGCTGTGGCCCAAAAGGTTTGCGCCCCAAAAATGATGGTAGCCGGCCCCAAAGCCAGAGTTGGAGAGGGCCAACGATAATATGGTGCAACCGATCAATGTCAGTCCGCCTGCTTTTTCACTGTCAAAAAAGTCTTTAAATAGTTTTGTTGCTTTCATGTGTCTATCATTCATCACCTGATCGGGCATACGGGACATCCATGCGATCGATCATGCACCTGATATGTTGCATTTTTTGCTCCATTTGCTTCCTTGCCGGAAAGTGTGTGCTTCTGTTTGGTATAAAGAACTTGCACTGCGGTGTTTCCTGCTTTTGCCACAAAAGGGAACCAAAGATAGGCAGAATAGGGCTTTCTCATACGTTTGTCCTGATCCGATTACTTATTTTTCATGAATAAACGAATGATCCCCCCAATTCTTTTTCGAAAAAAACTGTACGGTATGCCATATTGGTTGTCTTTACGTTTTTTAATATTACTTGTGTGTTTATGCAATCAGGTTCGTTCATGTTCCGCTTATCCTCCGTTCATGCCTCTTTATTGCAATTTTCAGATTTTGGCCAATGAAATTATGGGTGATGTTTATTCCCATTCCGGGAATTTACGTTCCCACCGTTTCGTGTTTAGCCTCCTGCTTCGGGGCTTATTCCACTCCTCAACTTTACCTGACCGTTAATTCTTACACAAATCTGCTTAAGGGGCCATGCACAGTTAGCAACAATTCTTAAATTTGTGCCTCCAAACCACAATCCTTTCGCTACCATTGTATTGGGGCTATCACAGTCCTCCAAATGGGGAAGAGAACGATCAATAAACCGTAAATATTGGTCTTGACGGCAAAAGTTACAGTGACATTATGCAAGCACGCCACCAAGATGTTTATTTACAGACAAATGTCGCACATGGGCACGTTTATGGCACCCATAACCCTATCTGAGACTGGGATATATCCTCTACGTATGCTTTGCGGAACGTTTCTTCGGGGCAGACGAAAAGAAACCGGACAAAGCAAAGAATGAGCAACCAGGCAAAAACAGCTATATCCAAATGTTATTCGGATTTTATGAAAACAATCCGCGTGGGTTTGTTGTGCGCGGGGTTATCGGGGACGATGCAATGGGGACAAGCAAGTATTCCCCATACGTTTCGTAACCTAAATATCAAAGACGGATTGTCACAGAGCAGCGCGTTGTCGATCCATCAAGACAAAAGCGGGTTCATTTGGATTGGGACCTACGATGGGCTTAATCGCTACGATGGCCGTTATTTTATCAAATTTATGCCTTCCCCAAACAGCAACAGGGCAATTATGGGGGGAACGATCTATGCCATTGCCGAAGACGATGACGGGCTCCTCTATTTCGGGACTTATGGGCAAGGATTAAGCGTATTTGACCCCAAAACGGCTCTGTTTGAACATTACAGGGCGCCTCATGAAGTACCGCAACAAGGGCTCGCAGGCGATTCTATTTTGAGGGGTACCATTCCGTCGAGTTACATCAATGCCATGCGTAAAGATGCAAACGGACATATATGGATTGCAACCCGTGCGGGAATCAGTGTTTACAATCCCAAAACAAAATCGTTCACCCATTACTTAAGCTCCAACAAATGTTTCCCGCCTTATTCGGCCAATGACATTTTATTTGACGAGAACCAACAAGTATGGGTGGGGACCAATGGCGGAGGGCTTTGCAGATTTGACGCCCCTACCGGTAAATTCATCCAACTATTTAACAACGACGCACCGGAAGACAAGCACAAAATAAACAATATCAGACGGTTGTCACTCCATCCCCAGGGAGGGATATTGGTTGGCACCCAAGGAGGGGTTTTCCGTTACAACCCGGATTCCAATTCTTATCATTTGTTTGCCAATATCAAACACAGCATCACCACAGTGTTTGTCGACTCGCTCAAGAATATTTGGATCGGCAGCATGGACAAACCGTTAATGGTCATTGCTCCGGACCAGTCCGTCTGCACGGTAGAGAAAAATATTCTTAACCCGAAAAGCTTTCCCGATGCATATGTGGAAACGATTTACCAAGACCACAAGGGTGATTTGTGGTTTGGATTGAAAACCAACGGGATTGCGGTGGCCAACATGTCCCGAAAGCCTTTCGCGCACCTGTTCCATGATGGAACGGGGAATTGTATTCCGGGCAACGAGGTCTATGCCATTGATATGGATCCCGAAGGCAATATCTGGTTTGGCACAATGAGCGGTATTGCCAGATGGAACCGTGCGGCCAACAAATACCAAACCTTTACACCGTATAATTCAAAAATACCTTCGTTACAGATATGGAACCTGCAATGCCAAGGAAACGATTCGCTGTGGCTGGCCAGCAGTGAAGGGCTTCACTTGTTCCTGCACAAGAAGGGGATCGTAAGATCTTTTTACCACATAGAAGGTGATTCCAGTTCATTATGCAGCAATACCATCCTCAACATTGAAATAGACCATAAGGGCCAGCTTTGGGTCGGGACTTCCAAAGGTTTGTCCCGATACGACAACCAAACCGGAAAATTCAGAAATTATTTCAGAAACGACAACAACAGTCTTATTTTCAACGTTATATGGCATGTTTTGTCCGATTCGAAAAAACGTCTTTGGATAGCCACCGAGGATGGACTAAACCTTTATGATCCCGAAAACGATACATTTAAGAGCTACAGGCTTGATCCTAAAAACAACAAGAGCCTTATAAACAACGATGTGACCAGCATCCGGGAAAGCCACAACGGCGCGCTGTGGATCGCAACTCGTGCGGGAGTATGCAGGTACAACGAAGCAAGTGATAGCTTTGAAAGGATCTCCGCACCCGAATTTTCCAACGTCTTCAGCTATTCTGCATATGAAGTCGACGGGAACCTGTGGGTATCAACCAACAAGGGACTGGCAAAAATAGAACTGGCTTCCCAAACGGTCAATTTTTTCTCGGAAGACGATGGCATACAGGGCAATGAGTTCAATCCGCCCGCATTGTTGCTGCCCGACGGGTACCTTATGTTCGGCGGGATCAATGGCGTCACCGCATTCTATCCCAATCAGATAAAAATTGATAAAACATATGCTCCCCCTCTCTATTTTACCAAACTGAACATTGATTACGACCTGATAGAAACAGGCAAGGAGGTGCCTAACCACAAAATATTCAAACAAATAGAATTTGCCAGGCGTTTGGTTCTCGATTACGATGAAAAGCTGCTCTCACTGGGATTCACCGCCCTTGAGTATACTTTGCCCCAAAAAATAAGTTATTACTACCGTATATTGCCCGAATCGAAAGAGTGGGTGCCGCTCAAAAACCAAAACTATGTCACTTTTGTGAACCTTCAGCCGGGCCATTACGAGATACAGGTACGCAGTACCAATTCCGATGGCGTAGAAGTGGAGAATACCCGTTCATTGGAACTGTTCATCAAGCCCCCGGTTTGGCGCACATGGTGGTTTATCTCCATCGGGACAGTTTTGTCAACGTTTTTTGTCGTCGTGTTTATCCGTTTCCGGTTTGTAAAACTCAAGCAAAACAACCTTGTTCTCGAAAGCCAGGTATTGGAACGCACAAAAAAAATCGAGGTACAGAAGCGGCAAATCGAGATCCAGCGCAATATTGCCAACCATCAGCGCGATAAAATCGCCCAACAGCGTGACGAACTTGAACTGCTTATGCTCAATTTGGAGGAAAAGGTGAAGGAGCGGACCAAAGAGCTGGAGTTGGCAAAAACCAAAGCCGAAGAATCCGACAGGCTTAAATCGGCATTTTTGTCCAACATGTCCCATGAAATCCGAACGCCCCTAAACGCCATCATTGGCTTTTCAGAAGCTGTTGCTGCACCAGGATTTTGAACAGAAAGAAAAGGAATCGTTTGCCGAAATCATCACCACCAATGGCGATCACCTGTTGCATTTGCTCAACGACATCATTGACGTGTCAATGATCGAGGCCGGGCAGCTTACGCTCCATACCAAACGCGTGGACGTGAACGAACTGCTTTCTGACGTTTGGCTCAGTTTCAAGAACCACAGGATGCTGAAGATCAAAAAGGGCAATGTGGACCTGATCCTCCATCCGCTACCTCCATCGCTGGTCCTTTTTACCGATCCGCTCAGGTTTAAACAGATACTTTACAATCTTATCAGCAACGCCATCAAGTTTACCGACCGAGGGAAGGTGGAGATAGAGTGTACGGTTTTAGCGGATTCCGTACGTTTCAGCATCATAGATTCGGGCATTGGCATTGCACCCGAAAACCAACCACGCATTTTTGAACGTTTCAGAAAGGTAGACGGGAATAAGCGTACCATTTACGGCGGCTTTGGCCTTGGATTGACCATATCGCGCAATTTGGTGGAAAGCCTTGGCGGGCACATATGGGTCGAGTCAATCCCGCAGAAGGGAACGACGTTCTTTTTTACATTGCCACTGACAACACCCAATGTGACGACTTAACGTGAGCCTGATACCTGGCTGCTGTGGTTGAACCTATTAAAACATAAAAAAAGGAAAAAAAACACAGATACAGAACCGGCAAGTTGGACGGGAAAGGTGATCATCCTTTTTTCACCCGGCTATCTCCGCCCGTCGGGACGGACGGGTGCTTAAAAGTTTTATGTCTTTCCTGGCTTTTTATCGATCGTAAAGCCTAAATCCTTACTACAGGCGGCTTAGGCTCAGTCCATAGTTCTTATGGCCGGGCGTTCTTCTTTCCATCAGGTCAAAAAACAAAACTGCCACAGAACACGATATCCTGCGGCAGTCCCGGTACCATATCGTACAGAATTTTCTACTCGCGTACCTTTACTTTCAAGATTTTATCTCCTTCGAATTCCAGCTTATCCATGCAGACCTCGCGATGGAAACCCGCGGCATCTCCCATTTTGATTCCGTCAGGCCTGCAAAAACGATGGTAGACAATGTACCACTCATCTTTGCCGGGAATTTGCAAAACGGAGTTATGTCCGGTTCCGTAAATTCCTTTTGACGGATCTTTCGCCAATATCAGATTGTCTTGGGGAACATGGATCGGACCCGTCGGAGAATCCGCGATCCCGTACCGTACCCGGTAATTTTCGCTACGGGTGTCATCTTCCGACCACAAAAAGTAATACTTCCCGTTCCGGAAAAACACACAGGTTCCTTCGCGGTATGTATTATCGGGAGTGATTACCTTGGTGGTGTTGGGCTTTACCGATACCATGTCTTTCCCCAATTCGGCCACGGCCATGTAACCGTTTCCCCAGTATAGATAAGTTTTTTTCGATCTCGGATCGGTAAATACGTCAGGGTCTATTTCCTGTCCATCCGTGACCCCTTCGGGACGTCGATCGACCAATGCTTTTCCAGAATCGACAAAAGGGCCGGTCGGGTTAGACGATACGGCAACCCCAATTTTCTGGGCCGCCGTAAAGTAGTAATAATAGAGGTAATCCTTTCCTTTCTTTTTTTCGATAATACAAGGAGCCCAGGCGTTTCTGTTTGCCCATGCCACATCTCTCGTCAGGTCCAATATCACTCCCTCGTCTTGCCAATCGGATAGGTTGGCGGAAGAAAAGGCCTTGAAATATGTTCCTGACCATCCGTCAAACCCATCGCTTGTCGGATAGATATAGTATTTCTCTGTTTTGCCAGAATAAAGCACGTCCGGATCGGCGTAATAGCCTTTTAGAACCGGATTGGGCGGCAGGTTGATGGTACTATCGGGATCGCCCCATTTACGGACCAACCGCTTCAATTCCCGTGAAGTGACAGGAATGACGGTCCCATGGCGGGGATGGAAGTCCAGTTGCATTTTGTCATCGATCACCATAAACGTCTGCAGGTCATTGGTCGAGCAAAACTGGTACTTTCCCCGGCCATACACATCGTACATGAATATATATTCATTCTTGCCCGTCAGCTTGAATACGGAAGATCCCTCTACTGCCTCGGTCGTTTGCTGCAGGTAACGGTCATCTTCGGCCCAATTGCCCGAAGTCAATGATTTGGACGTGGCCTTACGGATCCCATTGCCATGCCCTTCTGTTTTGTAGAACAGGTGGTACAGGCCGTCTTTATAGACAATATCGGCATCGATACACGATTTCCCTTCGCGGGGGAAAAAAAGTTGCTTTGGTTCGCTTGCCAGATCGGTAAACGACGCATTGGCATATGCGTAGTAAATGATGTCCGTTCCCCCTGAATATTGCATCGACCAATACACCAGATATTTCCCAACCTCTTTATCGAAAATGGTCTGGGGGGCCCAAACCCTCTGCAGATTTTCGTTGCCGCTAAACCGTTTCTGGATGTTGACCACACTGGAGGTCCATGTGATCAAATCACGGGATTTCATCAATACCATGGCCCTGTTCGAGTTCCATCCGTTTGCACTAACCATGTCCGTAGCAACCATGTAAAATGTTTTACCGTCTTCGGCCCGTAAGATATGGGGATCGCGCACACCCCCCGTTGAGCTGATCGCAGCCGATTCGACAACAGGGCGATTGCCATTTAATGCTATGAAACGGTAACCATCTGCACTGATGGCAAAACGGATTTGCTCCTCATCCATTTTATTACCGGTAAAATAGGCAAACAAATAGGCCGAATACGGTTCCCCGATCTGATTTTTTTGTCCGTTTTGTGGCCCATGGGATTGTGACCGAACCCCAAAAAACATTAAAACGGCCATTGCCAAAATGGCCGATATACGTTTTAAATCAACACTCATCACCTCTTTGTTTTTTGTTTCAGTTAAGGGTTTAAACCCCATCCGTATTGTATGCGGTATAAGCCCGATGCATTGGTCGTACTCATCTTATAAGTCGAATAGTCCAACTGTTGGATCGTGTACCAATCATCGTCCCTTAAACCGGGCCAGTAGACGCTGGCAATACCGTATTCCCGGAAAAGCGAGGTAGATGTTTGGATATAATCGATCTCGTTGTCTCCGGCTTCGGTACTGTTATAGTCTTTGCCCTGGGTCATCGTGGCTCCAAACTCGGTCACCACGGTGCGCGAGGCGTAATCGCCGATGCGTTTCAGCCAGTCTGAGCGCCATTCCTCAGCCGATCGGGTAGCCCAAAAAGCATAGTTGTGCAACGAGAGCAGACAATTTGTAAACCGGCTATCGGCGCCGACCTTGGTCACGTCTTCCGAATAACCTGTTCCGCCAAGCAGGATGCGACCATGCGGGATAGACGGGTATTTGGACAGCCACTTTTCGTACAAGGCCATCAGGGCCTCCAGGGCATAACCGTGGGGCTCGTTCATCACTTCGAAATATACACCGGGGTTATCGGCATACGCACCTACCACTTTGGTCCACATAGCCCAAAATTCATTGTCGTTGTCCACTTTTCCGTCGCGTGACGAAGCTCCTTCCCAATAGGCAAGGATCACCCTCATTCCTTTATCAACCGCCATGTCGATGGCCCCTTTGTACCCGTTCCACCATGTGCCGGAAACGGTCGGATAATTTATCGGCAACCGAACGGTATTTGCCGACATGTTTTCTTTAAATCCTTTGATGACGTATTGCGCATCGGCTTGTACCATGTAATAGCTATCGCCGCTCGTCAATCCGCTCGGCACCAAATAGTCGTCCACAAAATTATCGCGTTTGTCCGCCCAGTTCACGCCCCTGATGGGAGCTGTGAAGTCAATGGCAGAACCGGGGGTCTCGGGCTCTTCCGTGTCCGGATCCGACGAATCATCTCCATCGTTTTTACAACCACTGACCAGTAATGCCCCGATCCATATAAGAAAAAAGATCTTTTTCATGTGTGTGCTTTTTGTTACAGAATATCATGCAAATATTTATTCGACTGCTTTACGCCCAACCAACGTGACTACTGATTTGGGACCTACCGCCACACGGGTTCCATCGACATGGCTCCGCTGCAGGTTCTGGCTTTCGGAAGTCGTGTAACATTCAAACGTTCCGTCATGGATGTGTTGCTCTCCACAGAAATCTGCAAACGAGAGAATTTGTTCATTGTCGGAATAGTTTATCCCGACAAACACAAACATGGTGTTGTCCTCTGTTTTATACCCTGTCAGCATCAGATCGGTGGCCCGGGCCTCTACAGACGACGTACGATCCAACCGGACATCGATGCGTACCATCCCCGGCCTGATGAACCTCGAATAGTTTCCCATGGCCCACAACAGTTTCGAGTCCCTGAAAAATCCGTCCTGCTGTAACAATCCGGAGCCAGGGTCACCGGCTCCACGTAAACCATTATCGCCCCGGTCAAGGTATACCAACCCGTCTTTATAATCCACTGCCGACAAAGCGGTCCACCAACTCCACGAAGCGGCATTGGCCACCGATAAATCGTAATGGATGACACGTGCCACATACAAGGCCGTGGCCATCCCCAGATCACGTCGGTTGCCGCCTCCCCCTAAGTCGGGATGGTCTTCCAGAATGCAAAATTCACTTTGCCAATAACTTATCATCCCTTTGTAATTATCCAAACTATCTTTCAATGTCTTCCGGACACTGATCAACGTATTCAATTCACTGGTCGTAAAATAACTGTGTCCCATGACCGCTTTTTTCGCATTGGCAATGTCTCCCACATAGTGCGGGGATGCGGGATTAAAAAAAGCATACAGTTGATTGTCCCGACCTGCTGTATCCCTATGGGCATACAAGTATTGAAGTTGCGCGGTTTCCGGGATCGCAATCTCGGTTTTCAATCCGCGTGCCGTCAACTTTGGAGATAGAGAACGCACCACACGGGCAATTTCACCGTTTCGGGCCGGCGATCCCTCCTGGGTGGCCGGTGCGGCCCAATTCCACTGAGGCTCGTTAAACGGGCTGATGTAGTCGAAGACAATGCCTTCACCGTTGAAATGTCCGCACACATCGGCCAAAAAATCAGCATAATCGTCCATCTTTTCGGGCTTGATGTTATATGCAGATCCTCCCGGGGACCAGCCTTTCCCGTTTTTCGTAAAAAAAACCGGTGCCGTGTTGGTAAACGCCAGCAGTTTGCCGACGCCCCGTTGTTTGGCCGCTTTGATGAACCATTGTTGGCCGGCTTGTTTATTCCAGTCATAGGAACCTTTGCCCGTCAAAAAACATTCTGCCCGTCGCCAAGCATTAGGGATGCCACTTTCCGCACCTTGTTCAGCCGTACCTCCGCCAATATTGAAACGCCAAAGCGACAATCCGATGCCTTTGGGATTACCGTTGCCATCAAAATCGAGACTAAAAAGCAAGTCGGCGATGGAATCACGTTTACAGACCGGCCAGTTTTCGCCCACAAACTGGACGGACCAACAATCGGACGCCCCAAAACTTTCCACCGTCTGATACTCTTCCGAAGGATCGACGATGGCCCTGGTTACATAGTCTCCCGCACCGGGACGATGTAGGGTACATGACGACAACCCACTTAAAAACAGGGCAATGCCAATTAGTTTGCCATTCATATATGCATGGTATTATCGAGGAAGGAAATAAAAAACTGTCCAAAAATACCGGCCAGCGAACCAGAACCATGGCTGGTACCAATATGTTGGTTCCAAACAGATAAGACCTTTAAACATCGCACACAGGTTTCTTTGGACAGTTCTTTGTAAGATCTAAAAGGGTGCCGGGTTATTTGGCTTCCAGCCGGACCGAAGTTCCCTGCAACCAGGGTGACGTCAGCGTCACTTCAATGTGCCCCCCCTGTCCGGTGGCCTGGACATAGGCCACCAACTTACCATGAAAGACCCTTTGTTCGTGATCGGAATAATTGCCCATGTCGGCCGGATCGCTCGCTTCAAGCCCGAGCAACTTACCGGCCCCTTTCACCCGACAGGTAATCATGTCGTCAGCAAGCGGAACAGGAAGACCGTTTTCATCCACAATGGTCACTTCAATCTGCGCCACTCCTTTATCTTTACCCACCACATTGCCTTGATACACGTTTGTGCGGATCGCATGGGGACGCCCCGTTGTTTTCAGTTCGTACAATGCTTCCTCCTTGCCTTTCACGGTTCCTTTGGCCGTCAACACACCTTTTTGGTATGGCAAGTCCCAATAAACGATCCCGTTCTTTGCATCAAAATGTTTAGAGCCCGTTATAGCCGTCCCGTTCAGATGCAATGTCACATCGTCACAATTGGTGTAGCATACCACCCTTACCGTATCACCGGCGGCATAATTCCAAACCGGCAGGGCATCGATAGAAGCCGTTGTCGAATTGCCCGTTTTCAAATAACTTCCCAGATATACCATGGGAGAAGTCGTCCAAAGACTCTGACGGTAATACCCCCGTGGTTTCATGAATCCCGCCAGATCGACCATGCCCGAAGTAAAACCGCGGGAAGGCCAGGCGAACGATTCGCCCAAATAGTCTATGCCGGTCCAGATAAACTGTCCAAAAATATAATCGTTGTCTTTCACGGCTTTCCATGCATCCAATGAATGGACGGTTTCACTTCCGTAAAACACCCGGTGGGGATATTTGGCATGGTCCTGGGCATAACGGTATTCGGTGTAGTTATACCCAACCACGTCCAATGCGGCAGGGTATTCGGTTTCGTTCGACATGACGGCCCCTGCCAACCCAGCGGTCACCGGCCTCGACAAATCATATTTACGCACTACGGCTGCCAGCTTTTTGGCAATCCCTCCCAGCCGCATGGCATCGGGCTGGGTTCGCTGGTAACCTTTCACGTGGTACTGCGCAATCCCTTCGGTATCGAGTATCGGGTGGGAATAGGGATCATTGGGGTAATCGACCTCGTTACCAATACTCCACATAAACACCGACGGATGGTTCCGGTCGCGCAGCACCATGTCCTTCAAATCCGTTTCACCCCATTCTTCAAAAAACTCATAAGGCCCTTGGAATACGGGGGTTCCCACGTTCCATCCCTCAACCCACTTTTTCTTGGGGAATTCCCATTCGTCAAAAGCTTCGTTCAGTACCAGGAAGCCCATCTCATCACACAGATGGTACAACACGGGGGCCTGGGGATTGTGGCTGGTCCTGATGGCGTTGCACCCGAGGGTTTTGAGCGCTTCCAAACGACGGCGCCAAACCTCTTTCGGCACGGCTCCTCCCAGACATCCGGCATCGTGGTGCAGGCATACCCCCTTTATTTTCATGGATTGGCCGTTGAGGGCAAAACCTTTGTCGGGATCAAACGCCAGGGTACGTATCCCCAGACTGGTAATTGTCTGGTCTATCTGTTTTCCTTTGTGGTACACAACGGTTTTTAACCGATAGAGATACGGTGAGTCGATCGACCACAATTGTGGCCGGAAAACGGTTAACTGTTGAGCCAAGGTACCCACTGTATTGGGGGCCAGGTTGACAGATCCCTTTTGCGTACCGATGACGTTTCCTTCTTTGTTGATGATCTGCTGTACCACATTGACAGTGGTTGCTTTCGAGATTGTGTTTTTCAGCGAAGTCTCCACCTGTACTTTGGCCGAACCGTCTTTTCCAACCGAAGCGTGGTAGTTAACCCCCCACTGGTCGATGTGGACGGGATTGGCAAAAATTAGATATACATCGCGGTAAATACCAGAACCGGTGTACCATCTGGAATCGGTCGACTGGCTATGGTCCACCCTTACCGCAATCTCATTCTGCCGGCCAAAGTCCACATAAGGGGTAATTTCGTACATGTAGGAGATATACCCATTGGGGCGCTTTCCGACCAATTTCCCGTTGACATATACCTCTCCGTTTCTGTAGATGCCTTCAAAATACACAAAAAGGAGCTCATCTTTCCGTTGGGGCAAATCGAACGTTTTACGGTACCAGGCAATTCCGCCCGGCAAATAGCCCGTCGCGCTAGCCAGACCGGGACTGTATGCCCCTTCCACGCTCCAGTCGTGGGGCAGGTCCAACACACGCCAACGAGAATCGTCAAAGCCAACATCCCCGGCCCCTTTCGGATCTCCTAACTGGAATTTCCAATCGTCATTGAACTTCTCTGATTTTCCAAACGACACCTGGGCATGCACGGACAGGCCCCACAATGCCATAATTATCCACATACCGATAAACAATCCTTTTTTCATAACTGAATCCATAATTTTCACATGAAGCTGGCGCAAAAGGATCTTTCCGAAGCAACCCCGCAAAACCCAAAGACTTGGCACATCGATTTCTTCATGTACCTTGTCTTTGCTTTTTGTCGTTTGCCGGGAAAACAAACTTCCGGAACAGCTTTTATTAATACAATCAATTTATCCTCATTCCAATACGTCCCCTGAGAAATAAGATTGGAGTTGGACGGGTGTCCAACTCCAAACAAGATCAATAATTTGGGTTTTGCGATACGACGCCGTTGCTCCGGTCGATCTCAGCCTGGGGGATCGGCCATAATTCGTGACGCCCTTCCACAAAGTTGGTGCCTTTGTCCTGGCTTTCTTTGGGATGGATGGTCTCGTACGGGTCGGTGCTTTCCTCAAGGTTATATTTGACAAAATAACCATTGGGGCCCATGGCCAGATCAATCATCGGCTTGTTGGTTTCCGGATCTGTTTGACGGCGAAGGTCATACAATCGTTGGCCTTCCGAAGCCAGCTCCAACCGCCGCTCCTTCCATATGGCATAAAGTAATTCGTTGCCGGTCAGACTGTTTTTGTCGCCCAGCCCGACCCGGGCACGAATGGTTTCAATGTCTTTATGCGCCTGATCCACATTGTTTAGAAAGTACGCAGCCTCGGCCCTGTTCAAGTAAATCTCTCCGAGACGGATCAGTACCAGAGGTAAAGGAATGTGCCCGTCTTTTTTGATGAGGGCCTGGCGCATGGCAATGGGAACGTAAAATTTGCGCCAGATACGTCCCGATTTGTTAATATCAATATTGAAATTGTAAGCCGGGTTTAAAGTCTCGTCACCATAAACGGCTTCGCCATATTTGATGATGGTACTTTTACGCCTGACCTCGTCGTTTTCGGAAATGTAAGCCTGTTCAAGGTGGGAAGACGGCACGCACCAGCCCCATCCGTCCATGATCCGGTCTGATTGATCAGTGGACCAGATTTCACCGCGTGCGCACATAATAATAGACAATATATTGCCCACGCTATAATTTTGGTCGCTGCTGGCCTGTACTTCAAAGATCGACTCCATGCCGTTATGGTTGTACACACTCCAAATATCCACAAACTCGGGTTCGAGCGAATAAGAACCAAACCTTATGACGGTATCGGCATGTGCATAGGCCTTTTCATAATCTTTCATGTAAAGATAGGTACGCGACAGCAACGCATGGCAGGCATATTTGGTCACACGGCCGATGTCATCGCCGGTATACGATTCGGGCAACACCGATGATGCCTCCTGCAGGTCTTTCACGACCTGGGCGTATACCTCCGATTTTGGGGAACGTCCCTTGTTTAGCCCTTCGGTGCCTTCCGGTTCGGTAATCAGTACAACATCGCCAAAGTTCTGAATGAGTTCCCAGTAGGTAAATGCCCTGAAAAACTTGGCCTGTGCCACAAGTTGCTGTTTGACCGATTCTGCGACCGGCGCTTCGGGAATACGGTTTATTGCAATGTTGCACTGGTTGATGTTCACATAATCGTACTGGTATTGCTCGGTCAGTTTTGTCGGCGCATTGGCCGCCTCAATGGTGTAATGGGCAAACGGGTAAGCGTCACCGGGATCCTGGCTCAGATTGCCCATCCAGGCATCGTCGGTAGCCATGTTGTTGGTCACGAAAAGGTATTGGGGCCACCAATCGCTATACAGTGCAAAACTGCGGTAAATGCCGTTCACAAAGGTCTCGCATTCAGCCTCGGTCTGAAAGTAATTGTCCAATGTTTGAGTCCCTTTGGACTCTATCTCAATAAAATCATTGCAGGCAGTTGTTCCGATAAAAGACAAACCCAACAATAATCTCGCATATATTTTTTTCATTGCTTTCGTTTTTAATACTTACATAATCAAGCACAAACCATCGTCTCTCGTTAAAAGTTGATGTTCACACCCAGCAAATAAGTTGGCAAAACGGGATAGTTCCAATCGCCAAACCCAAAGCTCAATACATCACCGGAAACCTCGGGTTCCATACCGGAATACTTTCGTAAAGGTCAGAAGATTCTGGCCGGCCACATAAATCCTGCAGCGGCTTAACCCCAGCACACCGGAAGCTTTGGCCGGCAAGGTGTATCCCAGTTGAATGTTTTTCAATCTCAAGAACGAACCGTCTTCCACATAAAAGTCGCTGAACTTGGTATAATTCTGGTTATTATCCACATGGGAAACACGAGGGATGCTGTTGCTGGTTCCTTCACCATGCCATGCTTTGTTCAGCAGGCCGGATACCACATTGTGTTCCGAGGCTGTCGTACTGTAACGATCATCTTTGGTTTGATCAACCACATCGTTCCCCACGCTGGCATACAGATCGGCCCTGAAATCAAACCCTTTGTACGCAAGGCTTAAATTAAGGCCTGTGGTGAAATCGGGCCACGGGCTGCCGATTTTGGTCCGATCATCGCCTGTTAATTCGCCATCACCGTTCACATCTACAAAGCGGATATCGCCGGGCTGTGCATATGGCTGCATCAATTCTCCGGTCTCGCTCGCATGTGAATTGACCTCAAAAGAGTTTTGGAAGAGCCCGTCGGTTTTGTATCCGTAGAAATAGCCGGGTTCATCGCCGACCACAGTTCTTGTTTTTTCACTGTTGCCGTATACCACAGGGGTCGTTGACGGTAGTTTGGTCGCCTCTACCGATCCCGTCATCAGGGTGAAGGTAACATCATATTTTACCCCCCCCTTTTGGTTATGATAGCCCAACGCAAATTCCCATCCCTGCGATCTCATCGACCCAATGTTCGACCAGATGGTAGCCCCATTGGGATACCCGCTGTAATAAGGGTACGGCATTTGGAACAACATATCTTTGGTATTTTTACGGTAATACTCTACCGAACCCGTAATTTTGTTGTTCAAAAGAGTAAAGTCGGTACCAATGTTGATGTCTTCAACCGTTTCCCATTTCAAGTCCTCGTTTTTCACTTGTGACGGTTGCGTGGTATTGACAATGATGCCCTCCCCGCTTCCAAACACATAATAGTTTTGGCTGAGTTTTGAGGCATAAGCGTCCGATGGCAGATTCTGGTTCCCAAGGCGTCCCCAGCCTGCCCTCAACTTTAAATCGTCGATAAAGCTATACGACTCCATAAACGGTTCGTCGGAAATACGCCAAGCTACCGACGCGGAAGGAAAAGACGCCCACTTGTTGTTGGCCATGAACTTTGACGATCCATCCACACGATAAGTGGCGGTCAAATAGTACTTGCTACGGTAATTGTAAGACAGCCGCCCCATAAACGATTCGATCGACGATTCCCATTCGGTGCCATAGATTTTATCATTGGTCGTGGCCGCGTCCAATTCACGCAACAGTTCTGAATTGTTGGGAATACCGTCTTTGGTTCCTTCGATGTTGCGTCCATACCATTTTTCCATTGTAGCACCGCCCATCGCCACAATTTTATGGTCTTTAAACTCCTTCTCCCAGGTGGCCGTATTGGTCCAGTTCCAGTAGCTGTTGAATTCATGGTCACGGAACACATAGTTGAGTTCATTGAACTCATGGGCGCCATCGATCTCGAAATCAGGGACAAAATCGTCGCTATGGTTGAACCGGTAATCCCCACTGATCTGGGTTTTAAGTTCCAACCCTTTTATTGGTTTGTACAAGGCATATGCATTGGTCGTAGCCGCATAGTAACCACCGTTCCCAAAATTACGGGCATCACGGGCAACGGGGTTCCATACATAGGTGTAATACGAACGTTGGTAAATGCTATATTCGTTCAACCCTTCCTGCTCGGCCTCGGGACGGTAAATGGGGGTAATCGGATCGATCAGCAGATAGTCCTGATACCAGCTGGGGGTATTGTCCCACACTTCCCTCCGGGGATTGACCATTACGCCAGCTGATATCTTTTCCGAAAAATCCCAATCGACCGACAAACGTCCCGTGATTCGTTTCCAATTGCCCGAATTATAGAACGACTCTTGGTCATAGTAATTAACGCTGGCCGCATATCTGTATTTTTCGGTCCCGCCGGATACTTGAAATGCAAAATTGCGCTGGGGTGAATAACGGTTGATGCCCGCTCCCCACCAATCGGTTCCTTTTCCCAATGCCGAAGGATCATCAAACCGATCGCCCAGCCCTGCATTGTTCAACGATTGGTTCATGATTTCGGCATATTCCGATGCATCGGCCATTTCATATGGCTTTTTAAACGATTGTAACCCATACGACAAATCTGCCGAGAATTTGGCTTTTCCCGTCGTACCTCGTTTGGTGGTAATGAGCACCACCCCATTTGACGCCCTGCTGCCGTATATGGCCGAAGCCGAAGCATCTTTCAGCACATCGATGCTTTCAATTTCATTTGCATTCAAAAAGTTAAGATTGGTTCCCATGGGCACGCCATCTACAACGTACAACGGATCGGTTGACAAGTTGATGGACGTGAACCCGCGCACCAATACCTTGGGTGAGTTGCCGGGGGCACCACTTCCCGAAATAACCTGTATCCCAGGTGCTTTGCCCTGCAATGCTTCCACCGGATTCCCCACGCTCATTGCTTTCACTTCATCGCCCTGCACCGATGAAATCGCACTGGTCAAATCGCTCCGCTTGGCCTTGCCATAGCCGATGGCGACCACTTCGTTCAACGAAATGTTGGATTCTTTCAGTACAAAGTTAATGGTCGATTTATCGCCGATCCGTTCCTCCACATTGTCGTATCCCAAATAACTTATGGCCAGCACATCACCTGCTTTTGCAGAGATTGAGTACACTCCTTCTATATCCGTAATGGTTCCTGCGGTTGTTCCTTTTATAAGGACGGAAACACCCGGCAAGGTCTCTCCTGCTTCCGATGTCACTTTCCCGGTGACCCTTTTTGTTTCCTGCCCGTAAACTGTCGTCCCAATGCAAAATATCAGGACACACATCCACAGGCTTTTATCTAGTAACTCTTTCATGTGTCTAAAAATTTGTAATTAATTTGGCCGGACGAACCCCCATCCTTGCAAACCCGCATATATCTGGCCACTTGCCCGTGCCGGCGGTTGCAACATCCGGTGTTACATTTGTTTAAAATTCACCTATCCATTCTATTGTCCCACTTTCGCTTCACTGCAACAGGCTAGTTTACCTTCACCACCTTGGCCCTGTTCAAATGGCTGTCAAATACCACTTTGTAGGTCGTGCGTGAAGAAACGTCCATGTCCACGTTATCGCCTCCTTTTAAAATGGTAGCTTCGGGATCAACTTTTCTATCAAACCGCCAGAATGGTTCCGGCCACCATCCGGATTGATGCTGAGGACCAAAAATGAACTCAACGTCCCCTTCCATGTCCAATGTTTTGGTAAAGCGGTACGAGTTGCTGGCGTCACGATCGAAAATGATCGCGGTCTTTGGACTCCAGTTCTGATCTGTATATCCAGGAAAACCTTTTCCTATGATGCCCAATTCGCCGAGGTAAAGATTGTCGTCCGTCGTACTGGTGTTGCTTGCATATGGCGTGTCTGTCGGGGTGTATTTTTCTACCGAATAGGTCAATGCATCCACATCAATGGTAATTCTATAATAACCGATTTCGGGCAGCACAATCGGCAATGCATCCTGCGAATCGACAAGCTTATTGTTGTTATCAGGGTCTATGCCATAGCAATGTGGCGAGAAACTGGTGGTTTGCGGAAGGAAACGAACTTCGCTGTTGGTTTTCTCCGAATAATATTGGGCCACAAACTTGTTGGTTCCCGATGTGGTGATCAGCATAGGTACGCCAAACAAATCGGACACAAGTTCTGCATCCGTCGCCACATCCGCCAAATACATTTTTTCATACACGAACGATGCCTTTACCGTCCTGCTATTCGTAACCACAAGGCCTGCACTGTCGGCCAACGTAAAATTGAAGGTGTAATCGGCCACTACCGCAGGCAATGTCACCGTTTTAGAATACGTATACGTTTGGGCGCCTGTTCCCATAAATGAAATACTGTCGTACAGGTCCAACGAAGATTCTTTTACGACAAAATATCCTAATTGACGGGCATCGCTCAAGGTACATTTAATGGCCAGATCGACCTCGGTCGACGGCGTGACCGTTAATCCGCTCGCCGGTTCCGAAACAGATAATGTAGGACTGTCAAAATCACCATTCATTGACACGGTCAGTTGTTTCGTCATGGTTAAACCTCCCACATTGGTTACGGTCACGGTCACAATATATTCTTTGTCCGTGGCATCGTCAGGTATCGCAAAGCTGTAATATAAGTTGTACGATTTAACCAACGAATCTTTTTTCATGACTTGTATATCCCGGTCGAGATACCACTCATCAATGTTTAGATTTACTTTATCAACACCCACTTCATCGGTCACCACTCCCTGAATGACAAAAGTGCGACCTTGTTTGCTATGTATTTCATCCGAAGTGAGGGTTAGTCCAGGTCCTGAGGTCACTGTCCACTTTTTCCCTCCATCGTCTTCACATGCTACAGTTATGGCTAAGGCCATTAACAGTAGTGTAAAAAATCCTAAATACAATTTCCTTCCCATAAAAACTGATTTAATTTTTATTAACATTTATGCGATTATTTTTCAAATTACACAGAGCAAATAAAGTGCTTTATGGAATGATAAATTATAGAAAATCAATCAATTATTAATGTTTTTCATTCACCAAGACGAGAAAGAGAAAAATATTTCTATGCAATAAGAATTTGTGAGTCAGATATTAAAATCAATATTCTAAAAATAGCGCACACAAAAATCAGAGTATTGAATTATTTTCGAGACAAAATTCTTCTGAAAAGTTAAAATCATTTAATTTTCCAAATAGTTTTGTAACTGCGTTCCAAGAACAGACAGTGTACAGTCCGAATGAACGATCATAAATGCAAGGGAATGAAAAAAGATCTGCTTTATCCGGTTTTACTTTTTACGATCCTGATATTATCATCTCCGGATAACATCCGGGCACAGCCAAACTATACCGTTGTTTCGCTATCGAGCAATGAAGGATTGCCAACCGATGAGGTCAAAAAAGTATTCCAGGACAAACAAGGGTTTATCTGGATGGCAACCCCAGAAGGCCTGATCAGGTACGATGGGTACAATTTCAAAGTGTATTCAACGGCCAGGTATTTATCCAAAGGACTGATTACAAACCTTTTCTTTGACATATCACAAGACTCCAAAGGGAACTTATGGTGCGCAACCGATCATGGAGTTGCTAAATTAAATCCCAACACGGATGATTTTCTTTTTTTAATTCAATCAGACTGAACTGGCATTCACAATCATACGATCTCATCAACTCTGTCGTCGTCGATAAAAACGATGACATATGGATCGGAACCGGCGGGAACGGCATCATTTGCCTGGCTTCCGACGGCAATACGATTATGGGATACAATAAGAGCATGCCCAATCTGGGCATGACCTCCGATTGGATCACGAAGTTATATTGCGATTCGCAAAACAATATCTGGGCATGCACATGGGAAGGAACGCTGACGCTTATAAACAAGGAACAACAGATTTTCAAATCATGGAAACAGATCGGTGCATCCATAAACTTCTTCGAAAATTCCCCCTTTTCATTCCATGAATCTCTGGATAGAAAATATTGGGTAGGGCTTTGGGGCAAAGGAGTGATAAAATTCTCCCTGACGGACGATTTCCAACTAAAAGAAGAAAAACACTATAACCAGCAAATCAGCAACCAACGCATTGAAGCCGAAAACATTATTTACGATATCGATATCGATTCCCAAAACGATATTTGGCTGGGGACTCCCAACGGCGTCGTACATATACTAGGGGCCAATTCCAATTCTCCCCATTTTTTTAAATTCAGCAGCAGGGATTCAGGCCATACTCCTCAATACGAGGCTTTTTCGGTACTTTGCGACAACTCGGGACTGATATGGGCAGGAACATTGGTAGGCGTAAACATACTGGACCCGTTTTCAAAAATATTTACCCCTTACAGCATCCCCACGGTTTCCGAATCAATCATCAGCCAAACGGTTACTGCTTTTACCTACGATCCATGGGGCCGACTGCTTGTGGGGGTCCGAAGTTACGGATTTGGCAGTTACAACCTCCAGACAAAGCAGTTTGTCCCTTTCAACCAATTGGAACCCTATAAAAAGCTTAATCCAGAACTAAACACCATCAACTGTTTTTTATGGGATAAGGATGGATACCTGTGGCTGGGCACTCGGTATTTAGGGGTCATAAAACTAGACCTCCGAACGGGGCAATCCGTTGAAATTAACAAAACGAACAAACAATTCGATTTTGAGGGCGAACAGGTCTACGATATCGTGCAGGACCATGCAGGCTACGTATGGGTAGGCACCGACAAGGGGCTTTACAAGATTATCCATTACAGCCCGGTCGGGCTGTCAAACTTTAGCATCGTCAAATATCAAAACGATACGCTAACCCAAACATCTATCAGCAGCGACCATGTTTCGAAGATAATTGAAGATGCAAACCTCAATATCTGGGTCGGGACATTCGACAAAGGCCTGAATCGGCTCACGTCGGGCACAAACACCCATATTCCCGCATTGTTTAAACATTATGGATTCCAAAGCAGGGAAGAAAGCGAAATAACATCCAACCAAATCGTCACGTTTTACAAAGACAACAACGGGACCTTGTGGATTGGTACTGCAGGAGGAGGATTATTGAAGTATTCGTACCAATCAGATAGCTTTGAACCGATCGAAGATGCGAACAACACAATAGAGGACGCCATATTCAGTATTACCGAGGATGCGGACTCAAACCTGTGGATTGCCACCAACAAAGGCTTGGTGAGAATAGGTTTTGAGGCGCAAAAACCCGTTTATTCCACATTTAAACAAACAAACGGATTACAGAGCAACAATTTCGTCAAAAACGCGGTCTACAGGGATAAAGAAGGAAACATATATTTCGGGGGCAACAAAGGGTTCAATTACTTCTCTCCCAAAAACATAAAGCCCAACCCATACGTTCCTCCAGTGGCCATCACGGAAATCAAGATCTCGAACCAGTTGTTCCCTACCCCGGAAAACGGACAACCGTTGGAATTGCAGCGTTCCGAAAACAGCTTTTCGGTCACATTCTCGGCTTTGTCCTATTCCCAAGCGTCGGGCAACAAGTATGCCACCAGACTTGAAGGGGTGGACAACGAATGGCGTTATACCGACGCGACGATGCGTACCGTCACATACGCCAATTTGAAGCCCGGCACCTACACGCTATATTACACCGCGGCCAACAGCAACGGACTATGGAACGCACGGCCCAGGCAATTGACAATCGTCATCCATCCGGCCGTTTACGAAACATGGTGGGCCTTTACACTTTATTTTGTGCTAATATCGTCCACCCTGGGCTACATCACCTACAAGGAAAGAAAAACCAACAAAATAAAACAGGCATTGGAGATAGAACATATCGAACACGAAAAATCAGAGAAATTGCTCGATTTCAAAAAACAACTGTTCGCAAATGTCTCCAACGAATTTATTACGCCTTTAAACATTCTGCATGTGTACATCGAAAAATGGCGCCAGGCCAAAACGACACCTTCATCCCAGGATTTAGTGCTTGCACAGCGGAATATCAACCGGCTTATCCGGTACAACCAGCAATTTATGTATTACAGTTCGGCCGAATTCGACCGTATTTCACTCTCCATTTCCGCACACAACTTCAACGAATTTATCAACGATGTATGCGGGAATTTCGATCCGTTAATGGAGAAAAAGGACATCCAATTCATTAAACATGTGAATATTGCAATGCCCAATGCGTGGTTCGACATTGAGAAACTCGACATTATACTTTACAACCTACTGGCCCACAGCATCAAATCCTGCCCCGACCACGGCACCATCGAACTGGATATCAAAAGCTTGCAGGTCAATTCGTCGGATTTCATGCAATTCCATATCCACCATTCCCATATCGATTTAAAGGATGTCCCACCAGACGCTCCTTCTTCCGATGGGAAAAACAACTTATTGGACTATTTTGGCATTGGGTTTGCCATCACCAAGCAAATGATTGAATTGCATCACGGAGAGCTACAAATTACGAGACAACCGGCCCAGGACACCACTTATTCCTTCAGTATCCCCGTATCAAAGAGCGCATACCCGCCGGCTTGCATCACACCGGCAAACAAACTAAAAAACAAGAACATAGACTATCTGAAGAATCAGTTAACCATTGAAGAGGACATTTTGACCAGCCTGAAAAATTTCACTAAAGATTTATCGGAACTACCCACCATCATTATTATCGAACAGGACACCGATCTAAGGAAAGTACTGAAAAACAACTTATCCCAATTTTTCAACATAAAAGAGGCACAAAACGGACAAGCGGGCTTCACCTACCTATTGAACCATTCGATAGATCTGGTAATTGTCGATGCGGAAATGCCAGGTTTATCGGGGATAGACATATGCAAGAAATTGAGATCCACCCCGCAAAAAATGCATATTCCCTTAATCCTGTTGTCCGGCCAGGCCTCTGAAAACGAACGTACCATGAGTTATAAATTCGGAGCCGACAGTTATATCCCCAAACCATTCAACATAAACACCCTGCTTTCCAGAATACAAAACCTGATCGAAAAAAAGCAACCAACCCCAGTCCCCTTGATGCAGGGCAAGGCAACATTCGAAAAAGCACACCAAATCCCATCCGATGATAAGTTTCTGAACGAAGTCAAAGAAGTTGTAGAAAAAAACCTCGCAGATCCCAGTTTCAACGTCAAGCAACTTGCGTCAGAGCTAAACATTAGCAATTCAATGCTTTACAGAAAACTATCCGATAGCATCCAACTGAATCCCAATGCTTTTATCAAAAAAATAAGATTAATGAAGGCCACCGAACTTCTTGAAAGTTCCGAGATGAGCATTTCCGAGATTGCTTATAGTTGCGGATTCAGCGATGTAAGTTACTTTGGATATGCCTTCAAAAAGGATTTTGGCATTCCGCCTACGTCGTATCAGCGCAACCTGAAATAACGTGAATCCGAACAAAGAATTTTGGGACTTATGGGACTCTTCCCTTTCGCCAGAGTCTTATCCCGTAAAACCACAAAGCCCACAAAGAAAAAGCATGGGATTTGACATGCCTGGATATCCTTTGTGAACCTTGTGTCTTTGTGGAAAAATCAGGGTTTGGGCTTCACGGCAAAGGCGCAATACGCCAAATAGAGCGCACCAACCAAAATGACCAGCACGGCACCGACCTGCGCCCCCAACCCATCGGAAAGCAACCCCATGGCAAACGGGACAACGGCGCCCCCAAACACACCGGTAATCATCAATCCCGAGATCTCGTTTGCTTTGTCGGGCCGCGCCTGCATGGCCATACCAAAGATGATGGGGAACACGTTGGCGATCGTAAACCCGACCACTCCGTAAAGTGCAAAGATAACATAGAGGTCATTGGCAAATATCAGCCCCGCCAAGGCCGCCACCGCCGCCACGATATTGATCCGAAAGAACTTTCCGGACGGGAATTTTGCCAAGATAACGGCACCCAGAAATGCCCCCAACGTCCGCAACGCAAAATAAACACTGGGGCCATACCCTGCAGTATTTGTATCCAGTCCCACACGTTCCATCAAAATTTTGGGCGCCGCGGTGTTGAGGCCCACATCGACGCCTACCACGAACACAATGCCCAAAAACAACGACAAGATGGTACGATCTTTCAAAATGCCCAACACCTGGGTAAACGATGACGCCTGCCCTTCGTTGGGCTCTTCCCCGATATGGGTGAACATGAGCCATAGGGTCGACACCAGCGTCACCACCGCATAGATGGGGAAAATATACTGCCAATTGCCCAATTGTACCGCAGCAAACGCCGCAATGAAAGGCCCCACGAACGAAGAAACGGCTTTGACGAATTGTCCCGCCGTAAGGCTACTGGTCAGTTTATCGCCCTTGACCACATTTGCCAACAGCGGATTGACCGACACCTGCAAAATGGTGTTCGCAATGCCCAGCAATGCAAAGGCCAGCAACGACATGGCAAATGAATATTCGATAAGCGGAATGAACATGGCCACAATGGTTATAGCATTGCTGAGCAACACCGTCTTTTTGCGGCCTATTTTGTTCATCAGGATGCCCGTAGGCACCGAAAAGATTAAAAACATCGAAAACAAGGCCACAGGAATGAGGTTCGACAGCGTGTCCCTGAATTCAAGGCTGTATCCGCCCAGCAGATCGTCTTTGACATGGGCGGCACTGATGCCCACCACGTCGCAAAAACCCATGATGAAAAAGCCGAACAATACCGGCAATACCTTCGAAAGATTGGAATTAGAGTTCATTTCCTTATTGGATTGAGTTTAATTGTCCTATTTGAATATTAAAAAGTTTTGTTCCACGGGCCCGGCTGTTTTCACCATGGAAGGATGGCTTTGGCCATGCTGCCACGCCACCACGGTAACCTTAACCGGGTATTGAGCCTTTGGCGGGATGCGCGTCAACGTCAACCGGTCACCCACTATTTCGGCAGGCCCTTGTTTCACGTAAAAATGTACGGGCAATCCGCCGGACGAACTGGCATGAAGGTCCATCGCCCTGCATTTCCCGTTCACATCGGGCAGCGAATCGAAGCGGATCTGCTGCGTTTGCCCCTGGGCAAATCGATAAGGTATGCGGAGCGTGACCTGTTGGACGCTGGTTTTGTGCTCCTTGTCACCTTCCATCGACGCCATCAGCCAAATATCGGCGGTGCGTTTGGGATTGTTCAGCCCCATGCGGTAAAAGCGGACCGTGAACGTGGTGTCGTTTATTTTTTGGACGGGCCCGCATATACGATCCACACGGATATGCGTTCCCGCGGGCAACGGACATACTTTGGTGCGGGACGAATCGGTCAGCACGGGTTTCAGGGTGAAGGTCAACCCGTCGTCTTCCGGTAAAAAATCGGCCACGATGCGTGCATGTGATTTGGGATTGAACGGCAGTAACGTTCCGTTTTGCTTAAACCCGATATACCGTTCCGCTTTCCCCCTCGATTTGGCGTAGTAAGCCTCGGTTGCCCGGGCCATCTGTTTGTCGATGTACCAAAACGCCTCGCCCCGCTGGCCTGTGAACCGGTCATACGGGGCCGACGGCCAACGCGGCAATTTATCCTTTTGCCATCTGTCGGCCAGCCAGCCACGGCACACGTCCAACGGAACCAGTTCCGACGGTCTGTCGACGGGCATTTGTTTTGGCAAACGGTAATGCGCGGCCTTTTCGAGAAACAGGCACAGGTATGCCACCAGCTGGTCCGAGACATCGAAATGTCCATGGTCGGCATCGGCCAGCAACGACACTGTCGATCGGGGGAATTTCTGCCGGAAAGCCATGGTGGGAGCCAAACGGTCGTCCCGCCATTCGTACTCGCCCATCACCATTAAGCCGGGCACACCGTCGATGCGCCGGTCCTCCCAATCGGGATTGGGGCGCCCGCTTCCCGTGAGGTTGGTGAGCGGGGCATCGCCGTGCACGGAGATGACAGCCAGTGTGCGTTGCGGATTCCACGCCGCAAAGTTCCACGGATAACTGGCATATGCCGAATGGCCGATGGGCACCACGGGCGCAAACGCCAGTTCACCGTATCCCGATTCCGTGGCCAAAGCTTCCATCATCCGGTTGAACTGCCCGCCAGCCCCCTGGTTAAAATCGAACACCATGTTAAAACCCGGCGTAACCCATACTTCGGCAAAATCAAGTTTGGACAATGTGCGGCGGAACCCGGGATGTTCCAAAATGCCCTCTTCCGACATGTTATGTTGCCCCACCACCACACCACGCACCTGTTTGCATTGCGGGGGAATCCATAAAAAAGCCTGCGGATGGTCGCTGGTCTCGCCCGACACCACCAGGGGCACCGGCACGCACCATTGCCATTCGGCGGCCATAAGCTCCTGCCCGGCAACAAGAACGAGGATGGCGGCTATTAGTGACGTGACAGGGCCGACGAAACGACGTCGGGTATTCTCCACCATAACTGGTCCGGTTTGGCCTGACCGGATCATTGAGCTCTTGCTTCCCATGTTCAATACTTTTTGCACCGTTTGGCTTTTTCCACTTCAATCCGGGTCCCTTTGTTACCGGTTACCACGCCATTGGTCGCAATGGTGCAGTCAATGGCTTTTTCGCCGACAATGACCGGCATGGACGTAAAATTGCACAGCACCAATCCCAATGTACTCCCTTCACCGTAGGGGGACATGGCCTCACCGTGTTCGGGATGGGTATAGCCGATCAGGATGGGCAATGCCTGCTTCCGGTCCTTCCGATGACAGGGTTTCAATATTACCCTGTTATCTTTCCCCTGGACGGTGGCCAGCGCATGCACAACCCGGTCCGATTCGGCCGGCATCACCTCCATTTCCACATAGACATTGCTTCCCTCCACAAACAGCAAGGGCCCGTAACCGGCATCGCCCCTGCAATTAATGACCTGCGCACCGTTTCCCACCCAATAGGCACGCTCGGTACCAATGGTGGTACAGTTTTCCAGACAAACGCCTCCGTTGGTGCGCAATTCGAAGCCCCCACGCGTATTTTTTGCGGTACAGTTGATGAACGTGATGTTTCTGTTCTGCCCGTAGGTACGGTAGCCATCCTCGCACAAGGACTTCATGTAACCGGGGGTCACCACATATTTCCCTTCCCTGTTGGGGGTCCAGGTACGAAAGCCCACATCGTAGGCAGGACCGGAGGTTTCCGCCAGAATATCGTCGGTCGACCGCACCTCTCCTTCCACATAACAATCTTCAAATCGGATGTCCCCTGCGTTTTTCTGGATGTAGAACCCGTGCCCGAACGACCGCATGTATAATCTTACTCCCTGCAACGTGGTATTGCTTCCCGTGATGAGGAATCCGCTCTTCTTTTGGTGCCGGATGACATCGGGCCCTCCCTTTCCAAACAAATCGCCATACCCGTAAGGAAAACTCCCCTGCACATAAAAGGTAAAATTGCGCACCGTGTTGCCGCCCCCACTTACTTCAAAAACTGCACCCCCCGGCGATGTCCCATTGCCAATATGCTTTACCTCCAGGCCTTCGAGCCGGTTACCGGTGCCAGACACCACGATTTCACTGGTATGGATGGGATGCCTTAACGCACGGCGCAACTCTGTATCAACCTCCAGCGTGACGCCGGTCATCACGAATGTGTTATGACTTCCGCTAAAATCGATGTATTGGTAAGATTTACGTTCTAAACGGGCCGCAACCGAGTCCGCGTTCAAATAGTCGGTAAGCTTATAATGACCGGGCCTAAGCGTGACGTGATTCCCGCTTTTCGCGGCATATACGGCCAACTCCTGCAAGCTTGCCACCTGCACGTTTTGGGCAACTGTCCCCCCTTGCATAAAAACGGACAGTACCATCAACAGCAAAAGATTTTTTCCCATATCACTTAAATTTTACCTCTTTTACATGGTCACCGATCAATATATCGCCATCCGAAGCTCTCTCCACCGGCCTTCCGTGAATGGTTACCTTCTCAAACCGGATGCCCCTTACCCCTCTCTCCCCATCGTATCCTTGAATAACGGACGGATTGGCCGAGTTCCCATTATACCGGATGTCTTTCAGCAGCACGTTCTCGATTCCCCGGCCGGGCGCACCACTGTATTTTTCGTTGTACAACACCCTGAAATTAAATAGCTGGCCTTCCTCGAAATCGTCCACGCGAATGTCTTCGAAAGCAATGTCCCGGACCAGGTTATTGTCGCTGCACGTAATGGCCATGCACCCTTGATAATTGCGGTCATCCTCATCGTGTTCCAAAATATCGATGTTCCTGAATGAAATGTTTTCAATGGTGTCTCCCCCTGCGGCGGAATTGCCGTGCAGCCCGATGTTGATGGGGTGTGCGATATCGGCCCACAGCACCGAATTCCTGATCTCGTAGTTGCGGGCATTGCCGTAAAAATCCCAACGGTGCCCATAGATGGCGATGCAATCATCGGAATTGCGCATGAACACCCCGTCAATGACCACATCGGAACAGGACATGAGATCGATGCCATCGCTCCAGCCTTTGCAACTGAAAGACTTGATGTTGCGAATGGCCAGCCCTGTGGTTTGCCCTCCGTAGATGGTGTAATGGGCGGGGTTGATGAAGATGGGACCATCCACCGTCACGTTCTGTGAATGGCGGATTTCCACGCCACGTTCGGGCTGGTACACGATGCCATGCCCTATAATCTTCACATCGCGCGCCCGATCGACCACCAGCTTGGCCCGTACCACCGCTCCCCCGTCGATAAAAACCGTCTTTCCCGAAGGTATATGGAACACATTGCCGGGCAGATCTTTGGGCTGGTGGATGCCGGGCCCGAAATAGATCACGTCGGGATCTTGCGGATCGGGTTTTTCCGTCAACACGGCATTGGCAAACACATGAAGGTTCCGCAACTTGTCGCCGTTGATCTCGAGCGAAAGCTTTGCGGGCCGGTCCAGCGAAAAGGTCATGACCTGTCCGTCCACCCTGGGCACAATACCGGCAGAGAACGGCCTGATCCGGGCCGAATGGATGGTTGCGTTGTTTTTCCGAACCCGGACGTCAACCTTCCCCTGAAAATCAAACGACACCATCGATGCATTTTGGACATTGTCCATGTCGACCTGTACATTGTACTCGAACAAATCCTTCCATTCCCCTCCGGAAAGGCGTACCTGTACGGTAAAATCATCGTTATGGGCCGAATATTTCAGTCCGCCCGGGGCATCGTAGGTAATTAACGTCTGGGGCTGGATTGCCGCAAATGGGAAAATGCCCAAAAATATTGCTGCTAAATGTTTCATGTGTTTAAGCTTGTTTTTAGTGGTGGAAGGCAGAAGGCTTTCTTCCTTTTATGCTCTTGTTCTTTTGTACTTTCCCCAGACATTATCTTCACGCAGAGATCGCAGAGGCAGGAAGCGCAGGGAAGAAAAAAACCTTTGCGGTCTTTGCGTATTTTAATCTCTGCGTCTTTTTTGGTAAACCAAGCGACTTGCGTCGATGAGCGTGAAATTTTTCGGTTAGCTTTTGCAATAGCCAAAGAACATCCTACCTCTTGCACTTCCCGCACTTTTGCACTTTTCTTAGGCACTCAGGAACCATCTTTCACGCAGAGACCGCAACGACAAGAAACGCAAAGGCCACAGTTTCTTTAGCCTCCTGATGGAGAGGCCGCCAAGCGCTTCTTCTGCTTCTCTTGCCCGCTTCAAAATGGGAATGACCTCCCTAATCTCTCCGGAGAAGGGGAACCGAAATCCCACCGTACGCAACATCACCTCTCCCTGGGAGGTGACAGGGAGGTCTGCGGCTAAACCACTTCTGCCTTTCCTGCTCCCTTCCTCCTGCACTTTTGCACTTCCCCTTTTGCAACTCATAGCACGGCCCACAGGTCACGTCCTTCCTTTAGCTTTTTATAGCGCAACAGGGCCTCGATATAATAGTAATCGGCGTAATTGATCGAGGCATCGATCTCCGTGCCGTTGGGGTAATGCCCCGTGCTGTGCAAGAGGAAAGAACTTTTGGTGCCACCGCTTTGGTAAGCGGGCGTGGAAAGTGCGGCCAGCATGGCTTTGGCTTTGTCGAAATAAAGTTCGGCCTTGTCAAAGTCGGGCACAAGGGACGAGAGTTCCAGCAATGCGGAAGCCGTCACCGCAGCCGCCGATGCGTCGCGGGGGGCATCGGGGATGTTGGGCGCGTCGAAATCCCAGTAAGGTACCATGTCGGCAGGCAAACGCGACAAGTAAACGTCGGCAGCCTTTTGTGCCATGCGCAAATAAGCCGTATCGCGGGTTTCACGGTACACCATCGTGTATCCGTAAATGGCCCAGGCCTGGCCCCGCGCCCACATACTTCCGTCGGCATAGCCCTGGTGGGTAATGCCTTTGGTCCGTTCGCCATTGCCCATGTCGTAAAGCACCACGTGATAGGTGCTGCCATCGGCCCTGAAGTGGTTGGCCATGGTCGTCCTGGCATGCGAATCGGCAATGTGGTACAGCACGGAATCGCCCCCGTTCTTTGAAGCCCAGAAGAGCATTTCCAGGTTTATCATGTTGTCGATAATGGTGTTGTGGTTACCACCAAACCGTTCCACTTCACGCGGCCAGGAAAGGATGGTGCCGACCCTGGGGTTGAACAAGGTGGCCAGTGTGTCGGCCGACCGAACGATGACCTCCCTGTAACCGGGCAAATGTGCAATGCGCTCGCCATTGCCAAAACTGCAAAACACCTGAAAACCAATATCATGATCATAGGCAGTCTGTACCGACAACGGTGTGAGCAGGCGGGTGTACCGATCGGCCGCTTCTTTTAACGACGGGTCTTTGCTATACTCGTAGGCATACCACAGGGTACCTGGCCAAAAGCCACTCGTCCAATCGTCGATGGGTACCATGCGCCAGTCTACGCTATCCCTTTCGATCGTGCGCGGCATCAGGCTATCGTTCGGCAACGATGCCAATTCCCGCTTTACCTGGGCCATACAGTATGCCAGCTGCCTGTCCACGTCGAATGCGGCATTGTCGGCAGCACAACCGCCCGCCACCAAAAAGGCGGCCATTCCTAAATTTGCGATTATCTTTTTCATAAATACTTCGTCATCGAGGGTGTCCATAAGCCTGACGCCCCACCAACCGGTAAAATCGTTTGGCGGCATCAAAAAAGCCACTTGCCGGCAGTGTCGTCCGGTTCTCTAAAACAGAGAGCAAAAGGGTGAACATACCGACCACCGGCGCTGATCCCTTTCCGGGGTTTGGCTCATCAGACAGCCTCTTTTGTTTATAGTCAATTGATTTATTTCCCGGTTTGTCTTTCGATCCTTACCCAATCCACATCGGCGTAGCCCCCGTTCCTGAAGCCGGGCTCGGCCGTGGCGAAAAGCCCTATTTTTGCACCGATCCACAATTCGGGACGGGCCATGTGCTCCCCACCAATGGGAGTGAACGCGGTGCCGTCCTCGCTAAAGCTGAAGCGGCACCCGGCATCGGGTGCGGTTACGTCCACACGCAGGTACAATTCATTGGTCGATACCCGCGCTTCGGCCACCACCGATTCCGTACCTCCCGTATTGGCGTCCTTGCATACCACCTGCCGGACTTTATAGCCTCTTTCGTCCTTGCCCAGCGACAGGTATGCATAGTCGTTTCCCATGACCACTAACCCTGTTTGCTTGCCCTGCCACACATCCCATTCGACAGTGAACTTGATTTTAGCCGTGGCCGTAAATCCGGGGGCGGGAAACTTCTGCATCAGCACATTGGGCAAATCCCACAGGCGCATGCCCGCTTCGGGCCCGGGCCAGGCAAACAGGCGCAGGTAGCCTTTGCCGCGTAACAACACGCTCCAGTTGGGGCGTTCATTGGCGGCCCACTGCCATTGCAGGCCAAGTGTATCGGTATCGAACCCGTCGCTTTCGGCAGGATTGGCCGCTGGCCACGCTCTTCCCACATTGGGCTTGGCATGTGCGTGCACAGGCTCACCGCATAAATCACCGTCGCCATCCATCCCTATCACGGGCCATCCATCCACCCAGCTGACGGGGTTAAGGTGGATGATGCGCCCGTAAGCGCCTTTGTCCTGAAAATGGAGAAACCAGGGTTCGCCCGTTTGCGTCTCGACGTACCCTCCCTGATGGGGGCCGTTGATATCGGTACGGCCCTGGGCCATCACAACTTTTTCTTCGTACGGGCCATAGATGTCCTTTGAGCGGAGTGCCAGTTGCCACCCTTCCGCCACTCCCCCGGCAGGGGCAAAAATATAGTAGTAACCTTGGCGTTTGTAGAATTTGGGGCCTTCGACGGTATGATGGCGGTCGTGGCCGTCGAACACATGCTTGCCGTGATCGATAACCTCCGTGCCCCCGGCGTTCATGCGCCACACGGTGAGTATGCTGTTAAACCCCGCACGGCTGCCCGCCCAGGCGGTCACCAAATAGGTGTTCCCGTCCTCGTCCCACAACGGGCAGGGGTCGATAATTCCTTTTCCGGGAAGGACCAACACGGGATCGCTCCACCGGCCAAGCGGGTCTTTCGCTTTGATCATGTACACCCCAAAGTCGGGGTCGCCCCAATAGATATAGAATTCATCCTGGCGGTAGCGGATACAGGGGGCCCATACGCCTTTGCCATGCTGCGGCTTGGCAAACACGTCGGCAGGGGTGTTACGGCGCAGGGCATGGCTGACCAATTGCCAGTTCACCAAATCTTTGGAGTGGAGGATGGGCAGTGCGGGCGAACAGTTAAAACTTGACGCCGTCATGTAAAAATCATCGCCCACGCGCACCACGTCGGGGTCGGAATAGTCGGCATGGATGATGGGATTACGGTAAGTCCCGTCGCCGTTGTCGGGCCGCCACACCTGCGACACATAATTGGATTGCCAAGCCGCAGCCTTTTTATCGACTGTGGACTGTTGGCATCCCGTTAACAAACTCACTACTATAATCAAATACAAAAATCTCATCAGTTGCGTTTTTAAGCCCCGAAGGTTTGTGCGGGGATTACTGTTTCTTATATCTCTTTAAATCGGCGGCCGATGCGGGCACCAAATGCAACGCCGCTCCGCCGCTGGCTTTGAGCGGCAGGTTGAGGGTTTGCCCTGAGGTAACCAAAAAGCGGCTGATGCCGACCCTGGTCTTGGTCTTTACCTTGTCGTCGTCCTCGTACAAATGGGCCACGTAGGTGGTACCGCTATCCAGAAAAGCAAGCGGGACGGACAACGGGCGGGCCTCGTTGTTGGTAATGGCGCCCACAAACCATTCGTTTCCGCTCCGGCGGGCCACCACCGCGTGTTCGCCTATTTCGCCGCTGATCACTTTGGTGTCGTCCCACACGGTTTTCACCTGCCCGAAGAACTCTATTTCGGGCTCCCCGCCGTAGTGTTGGGGACCATCGTACCAAAACAGGAACTGCAACGGGCTGTAACAGACCACTGACAGGGCCAGCTGATGGGCCCGGGTGGTTTTGATGCGGTTGTTGTAATAGCAGATGGTGTAATCGCCTGCCCCTGCAATGTACCGGGTAAATGGCAGGATGGTGTTGTGGGTGGCATCGGGCATCTCTTCGTTGCCGCGGATACCCTCCTGGGTCAGTAAATTGGGGTAGGTACGGCTGAACCCTGTGGGACGATATTCGTCGTGCACGTCGACCATCAACTGGTGGTCGGCCGCTTTTCTGATGGCGTCGTGCATCCATGCAGTCCACCGGTTCGAACCGATCTGAACGAATCCGAACTTAATGCCTTTCAAGCCCCAGCTTTGATATAAAGGAAGTAATTCGTCCAACTGGTTGTACAAAGCCCGTTGGTTGACGTACACAAAGATGCCCACGTTTTTGGAGGCGGCATAGTTAATGAGCGCCTGCAAGTCCAGATCGCGGTTTTCGGCCACTTTCGCCGCGTCCGATGCCACCTTCATTTCGGGTCCGTACCAACCGGCATCCAGGTGGACGTACTGGATGTTTCTTGCCGCGGCGAAATCGATCGTGGCCATGGCCTCGGCCATTTTCAGTCCCGAACGCATGGCTTTGCCGGGCTTAATCCACGACGTGTTGGCGATTTGGCAGGCAGGGTTCAGGTTCAGGATAAGGTCGTTGTTCTGCAGCAACTGGCCTGCCGACGAAGCAGCCATTATCACCCGCCACGGCGTGGAATAGGGGGTAATGGCGTCCACGTTGTCGTACATGGCCGTTTGCAGGGTATTGGCCTTAACCGTGTCCAGTCTGAATTTCGAACGGCAGTAATCCACCATTTGCGCCTCGGTGAGCGACACATAGGTACCGTTGGGCAGTTTCATGGTCAGCGGACGTTCGCATTCGTCGGGCCAGTCCTTAAGCGGCAGGTATTGGTAGGGTCCCTGTGCCCATCGTTCGTACCAGGCCATGGTCCCGGCGGGCATGGTGAAGCTGGTCTGTTCGCCCACAATGTGCATGAACAGGCCGTTGCTGTTTTCGGGAATGTGGTAACGGAACGCCACTCCCTGGTCATAGGCCCTGACGACCAGATCAAACCTGTAGCTCCGGCGTTTATCGTAGCTGGTGCCCGCGTGTCCTTCGGTATGGTTGTTCCCATCGCCGTATTTTTGGAACCGGATCACGACTTCGTTGTAGGTGTCGGACACCTGGCTCCTCTCGCCATACAGGGGGGTCCATGTTTCATTGGCGGATTTCCGTTCCACGCCCATAAAGGCAAGGTTTTCGCACCATAACCCGCTTGGGTCGTTCTCAATGCCAAGGGCCGATTCGAACAAGCGGTTTTCGACCAATAACCCCAACTCCGATTCCAATATGACGGGTTGCTGCCGGTAACTAACGGTATAATACATCTGCTTCTTTTCCGGAGCCAATTGCTTCTGGTAAAATTCAAATACGAGATGGCCGTCGGGCGACTGCACCCGCACCCTTGTCGAATCTTGTATTCCCTGCGATTGGGCCACGAAAGGCAGGAGAAAGGTCCATGCCAGAATGGCCCACGGATATTTTTTGCTCATCAGGCCGGTATTTGGATTTTTCATTGTGCGGATTTGCGAAATACGATCCCTTCCACATGCTCGCCCACAAAAATCCTTGCCATGTCGGATGTTTTGAACCATTTGGGTTTGTTGGGCATGTCGTCGGTAATCAAAGTCCCGTTAATAACCAGATCCTCGAACACAATGTCCCTGACCTTCCGCTCTTCGTTGTAGCCCGCGATGACCGATACTTCGGCATTGGTCCCGTTGTAAACGATGTTTTTGAACAGCACGTTCTCGATGCCCCTTCCGGGCGACGTGCAATATTTGCTGTTATAAAACACACGGATGTTGACCAGTTGCCCCTGGCGGAAATTTTCAATACGGATGTTTTCGAAACGTACGTGACGGATCAGGTTGTTGTCTCCTGCGTTCAGGCTGAGGCACCCCTGATAATCGAGTTGGGTTTCTTTGTGGTCAAGGATGTCAATATTGATGTAATTCAGGTTTTCCAGTACTTCTGGGTTGGGGGTGTTGCCATGGGTGCCGATCAGGATGGGATGGGCCACATCGGCCCATAACGTGGAATTTTGCATGGTGATGTTCCTGCATCCCCCTTCAAACTCCTTGCGTGTCCCGTACACGGTGGTGCAGTCATCGGAATTGCGGCAGAACACCCCGTCAAACAACACATTGTTGCTTGCAAACACGTTCATGCCATCGCCCCATCCATAGTAGCTGATGCTTTTGACGTTACGGATAGTGACCGAATCGGAACCTCCGGTGGCGCATTGGGTGGTAAATATCCCTTCGATCAGCACGTTCCGGGAATTGGCGATGTGCACCCCCATTTTCACGGTATGCTCAACCATCCCGCGCCCAATGACTTTCACATCACGGGCATCGTGCACCAATATTTGTCCCCTCAACACGGCTCCTCCCGACACGTAAACCGTCTTTCCCGAAGGAACCAGCAATTGACCGTTCGCGAAATTATGTATCCCCGGCCCGAAATAAATGACGTTGGGGTCGTCCTTATCGGGCACGTCGGCCATTAAGGGATTGGCAAAAAGATGCAGGTTATGGAATATGTCGCCGTTGACCTCGACCGAGAGGTTCCGCGGCTGCGTCAACCGAAAGGTAAGGGTTTTGCCTTTGGCCACGGGAGAGATGCCGTACGAGAGGGGGCGGACCCTGGCCGTTTGTATTCTGCCCTCATTGTAAGTGACGGCGACCTCTACTTCGCCCTCAAAGTCGAAGTAGGCCATAGACGCACTTTCTGTCACGTGCCTGGTCTCCCTCACCTCATCCACTTTTACCAAATAGGTGGGTATGGTACGCCACTCTTTTCCCGGGATCCGTACTTTTACCGTAAAACCGGTGTTCAGCAGCGCACCGTCGGGAACAGGATAAGTGACCAGGTTGTTCCGGGAGTGTACAACTTGTACGGCGGCCAGTAATGCCGTAAGCAAAAACGTCCATTTAAGGTGTATCGTTAAGTTTCTCATTTCTTTTATTTTTTTGAATTAAGCATTTAACCGGTAAGACTTCGTCAGGTCTGTTCCGGAGTGGTTGACCTCCCCTAGCCCCTCCGAAGGAGGGGAACCAAGAGCTGCACCGTACGTCACGGCACCCCTCCTTGGGAAGGGACGGGGGAGCTCCGTTGTTTAAAGCCCCCAACTGTTAGCCATTAGCTTTAAAACCTCTCTGGCTTTTCTGACTTTCCTGCTCTCCTCCTCTTGCACTTTTGCACTCAGGAACTCAGGAACTTTGGCACTTTCTTCATATCGGCCATACGCCTGGTTCAATTATCTTTTATTAATGGGTTACCGGGTCATCGCCACGGGCTTTACGGACGATATGAATTTTTGCACCTGTCCGGTAAATGCTTCCGGTTGTTCCAGGTTGGCCACATGGCCTGTATCGGGGATAATCACCTGGCGGGCCGACGGCACGCATCCCATCAGCTTATCGGGGCGCCCGGCGCCGGCCTCGCCCGTGAGGACCAACACGGGGTGGTCCCATCGTTGGATGGTGGAATCGGTAAACGAATAATCGGCCTCCATGCGTTGGGGCGCTTTGGGCGATGAACATGCCATTATCCCCACAACCAAGATCGGCCATTGGCTGGGGTGTGGATACATGTTAACCGGACCTGTTTTGCTGAATATCTTCATCGTGTTGTTTTTTATCCCCTGGTTAATGCAAGGTTGTACCCATCGGGGTACAATGCTGTGCATAGCCGGTACATAACGTTATGCACCGTTGGTGCATAACGTTGTGCAGGGACACGACATCACGTTGTGTCGCGCCGGTGTTTGGCATGGTGTCATATTTCTGTTCCATGTTTTTTACTTTATTATCATTCCATCATCCCTGACAGGGTCCGGGATAACTATCGCACAACCACTTCTGCCTGCGTCCAATCCATGGCAGGGAGTTCGAACTCCACGATCTTTCCGTTTTTCGACCTGATGCGCTTGCCTGTCCATTGGCCCTGGCCGGTACGCAACTGTACCGTGCCCCCGGCTAAATCGTCGGGTATTGTGAGCGTGAAACTGCCGTTGGCGGTCAGCCCAAGGGTATGCCCGCTAACTTTGACCACCGCATTGCCGTTGGGTTGAACGTGTTGGACAGAGATACCGCGGGCCGACAGCTGTTGACCGTGGCCCAGAAACAACGTGGTTTCGTGGCCCGTCTCCGACACCACGGCATAGGTTCCCGCAAAAGCCATGTTGCCGTACCGGACGGCCCTGGCATCGTCAGAAGAAAACACATGGTCGGTACGGCCGTTTTCGCTTTCAATCCTCAGCCCGACAAACGAGGCCGATGCCCCTTGCGCGTCAAACGATCTGATGCTTGTCACGGAAGAGGGCTCCTTTTCGGTGGCAGGCTCGAACACCGACACAAATGGCCTGTCCCAAGCCTCGCCATGCTGGCGGGCAGCAATGGTGAGGAACGGTTCTTTGTTTACTTCATAGGGAAAGTCGTTGTTGTTCCGGAATGCCTTGCAGGGTGGGGCTTTTATCGAGAACACTTCCCGGTCGGGATACCCTTTCATCCACAGGTTCATGTACACGTGGTTGCCGTCGGGCATGGCCATCTTCCAGCGGGCTTTGTAGTCGCGGTCGACAGGTACCGACTTTTTGTCCCACATGTAGTCAAGGGCAAACAAATGGCCGCCCGCAAAGGCCATTTCGTCACTGGGCTTCAGGTCGAGCGGCTGGTTGCCGGCATCGGCCACCACCAGCTCTTGTCCCAGGTTGTGGTAAAAATAATCGTGGAACTTGTCTCCTTTGCGCTGCCTGCGGGAACGGAAGATGTCGATGTAATAGCCCGACGTGGGCCCGGTACGCACGATGCCGAGCAGGCGGGTCTGGTCGCTGCGGCTCTCTGGTTCCACAAATGCCACATCGGAAAAGGTGATGCCGGGATAATACCCGCTTTCTTGCCCAGGTCGTGGGTAGCATGCCACCAGGTCGAACGGATGGTTGCTCAACATCTCGGGGTATTTGGAGATGCCGTCGACCATCACCGTGTTGTGTGCCGGAAACTGGGAATAGTATTCCAGATAAGGTTTTTCGAAATAACTGGACCCAATGCCCGATTCGGGCCCCAAAACAAACCCTTTTCCGTACAGCTCCATGGAAATGCCGTTGGAATGGGCATGGTTGCCGTACGATGCCACCTGCGAGACCATCAACCCGTGCTCCCTGCTCCCGAAGCCGTTACGCTGCACAAACCAACTCACGTTGGGCGCATAAAAGGTCGGGGTAAGGTAATCGGCCGGTTGCCCTTTGGGGATGGCAGTATCCAACACCAGTGGTTTATCGGTAAAGAAAGAACTGATTTGTGGCGCCAAACGTTGGTTTTTTCCGTTTTCGGCCTGAATATCCGGATCAAGAAGCCGGTATAGCCTGGTAAAGTATTCTTCATCTTCACGGTTGCCATATTTTTGGGCCATGCGTACCATGTCGCTGACCGCTTCGGTGCTAAGCCCGCTGTAATACGTGTCGCCCCAGGCGGTAACGGCATTGTTGGGAAAAAGGTACTGCGGCAGTACGGCCACGGCTTTGTGCATCACCGGGAAATATGGCAAAAGGTTTTGTCCGAACGTATTGCCGTAATCGCGGATGAAGTTGGTCAAGTCTTTGGTAACCCCCAGGGCATAACCCGGGCATTCGGCCCATACGCCGGTTTGGGGATCATAGCCGTATTGCATGAATTCAGGGAGTGGCCATTGACGCGGCGATGTTTTGTTTAAAATACAATCGATGTAATATTCCCGCCCTTTCCCATCGGGATAGGTATGGTTATCTTCAAGCACCATGGCCACTTTCAGGATAATTTTTGCCTGGTGCAGGTTCCAGTTGTTCTGCGGCACTCCGTTTTTGATGGTAATGTCAACCCATTTTTTTAATATGGCGGCGTACGTTTCCATCTTTTCAGGATGGTCACGACGGACGTACCCGTGCAAAAAGTCGTACAGATAGGCCAGCTCGGCCAGTATCCTCTCCTGTATGACCTCAAAGGTCGAAAGTCCCACCAAAGTTTGGGCATGGCCGTTACCCAGATCGATGGGTTCGTGCCGGTAGTACATCCCCATCATGTAGGTATCGAACAGGTTGAAGGCAAAGCGGGCATATTTTTCGTCACCGGTCAGCCAATAAACAAACGATGCATCTTTGGCCAGCTTGATGATCTCTTCGTTCACGCTCTCGATGTTTGAGCCGGACACGTTGGCCTGCTCTGTCCATTCCAGCGGGTTCCCTTCCTTGCCTGAGTTGTGGAAGTAAACGCCTTTGGTGTCGTCCATGTAGGGTATAATATCCTCCAGCCTGGGCCGCTTATAGACAGAGGCGACCCCTCGTGTGCTTCCAAAACGTACGGTGGGCACAGGGGCTTCCCCATCGGCATGGGAATAAACGCCCCCCTTAATGTACACGTTGGCCGCCTTGCTCGTCCAATACATCATCAGGCGCGACAGCAACCAATCGGGTTGTGTTTGGGTTTTGGCCACATAAGGGTCGATGCGGCTTAAAATGCCGTCGAGCACTTCGCGGGCCCAGGCCTCTTCTGCGATCTGCTTTTCGAGCACGGGCTTGTACGCGTCCGTGGCCAGCAAACGCGGATGCCCCTGCGGCAAATGAGATGGAAGAGGGATCAGGGGTTGCGCCACCATTAACGTACGAACCATTAAAAATGAAATAACGACGACAAGGGGCTTTCTCATGAAATCTTTGTATTTGTTTTTCTATTGTTGCCTGCCGAGGCAATTTCAAGATAAAATTCCATTATCGGACAACGGATATGCAACATGGAACATTTTTGGATGAAAAAGCGGGGCTTATGCCCCGCTTTTCAGTTCAGGTTACCAGCCCGGGTTTTGCGTCAACGACTTATTCAGTCGGATTTGCGTGAGTGGGATGGGCGTAAGGTAGTCCCTTTGCGAGTACAGCAGGTTCCCGGAAAGGTTTGCAATGGTGCGGCCGTAGTCAAAACTGGTAGCGTCTTCGACAATCCCGTAAAACGACGGGTATCTGTCGGGTTGGTAAACCGGTTCGCCGTAATGGGAGGCATCATTGGCCGTGGCGGTCATGAATTCGGTGCCATACACGTAACGGCCCAGCTTTTGGCCACGCAGGTTGATATGCGCTATTCCCCAGCGTTTGAGGTCGTTTTCGCGGAAACCTTTGCCAAAGAGCTCGCAGGCACGTTCGCGGCGTATCTCGTCAAGCATGTTCATCTGTTTGATGATGGTTTTGTTCTGCGCATGGTCCCAGTAACCTGCATCCCATACGCCTGCAATCAACGCATTGGTAAGCGGGGCCACCCTTGCACGGGCGCGGTTCTTGTTGACCGAGAAATTCAGATCGTTGTCGGAAATGGTCCCGTTACCCAGTTCCACGGCCGCTTCGGCATATATCAGGTGCACCTCGGCAAGGCGGATGAGCGGATAGTCAGGCGATTCGTAGCCTGTATTCCGTGTCCCTTCGGGCATAAACTTACGGCTGCCGTATGCGTTGTGCGTGAAGTTCGCCGTCAGGAGGGTCGGCGTGTAGATCGTGGCCAGGTTGCCAAACGCCGGGTCGCTCGGGTTGTAAGTAGCCTGAGGGTAAACGGGGTCGGGATATGGTTTCCCGGCCACGGTGCACGGAAGTTGGTTTTCTGCGGCGCCGGCGCCCACCCACGACTTACGGTCGGGCAAATGGGTACTACTGATAAAGCGATCGTCCCGGTTGCGGAACTCGTCCATAAAGTGTTCAAATCCTAAAAACTCCGGGTTTTTCTCGCGCGTTACGCCATCGTTGCTGATAAAAATAGGCAACCCGTTACGGCAAAGGAACATCTTGCCCAGATATGTACTGATATTACTGCCGTTCCAGCGGGATATGGCGGTCGTCAAAGCCACATTCGGCCTCTTCAGGTCGGGATCGTATTTTACGCTGAAGATAAACTCCTTGTTGGTGGCTTTTCCCTTGCTCTTGAAGTTGGAAATGTTGCCGCCCTTGTCGTCGATACCGAACAGATAGTAATATGAAAGCGTGTCGCACTCGTTCCAGAGTTGGAACGTGCCCGTTTCGGCTTCCGTAATCACTTCGCCCGCCCATTTTTTTGCCTCGGTCAGCATCTCTTCAACAGAAGGGTAGCCACTGGGCTTTTTTGTTCCAGCTCCTTCCGCGGTTCCGTTCCCATCTAAATTATAGCTAATACCAGGCACGTACTTTTCCCAGGTGGCTTCGTACAGCAGCACGCGGGCAAGAAATGCCTTTGCCGCTTCCAATGAGACTTTTCCCTTGTCGGACGCTGATATTTCGCTTTCTTTCGGCAGCAGGGAAATTGCCGTCCTCAGATCGCCGATGATGAAATTCGCCACTTCATAGCGGCTGTTGCGCGAACCTTTTACCACTGCGTCGTTTACGTCAGGCACATGGTCTACAACCGGTACTCCCCCGAAGAGCTGCAACAGGTAAAAGTGCTGCCAGGCGCGGAAGAAATAGGCCGTGCCGACCGATGCGTTCAAATCCTCTTTGTTGCCCGTATATTCTGCGGCTTTTTGTATCAAAATATTGCAATTGCGGATATAGGTGTAGGGTTTGTCCCAACGGTAGTCGGTTTCAACGGCCGAAGCGCCGCCGTTGCTGCCCATTCCCGAAATATCCATCCCCTGATCCATCCTGAAGGATTCCTTGTCATCGTAATTTCTCCATCCTTCAATATTGTAAAGGGCGTTGGCGGCTTGTACGAATTGCTCGGGCGTTTTGTAGAAAATGGCTTCCGTGCCCGACGATAAAGGCTCCTTGTCGAGAAAATCGCTGCAGCCGGCAAATGCGATCGCCGACAGCATGATGAATGCTTTTATGTTTATTTTTTTCATATCGAAAAATTGTACAGGTTGTTAAAACGAAATATTTACACCCGTTGACAGCAACCGGCAGAACGGGAACGTATTGTTTGACTGTTCGCCGTATTCGGGATCGTAGCCGTCTTTTATCTTTGTCGATTCCCAAAGGTCGTCGCCCGATACATATATCCTCACCGAGCTTAACCCTGCCTTGGTGATCAGATGTTTTGGGATGGTGTAACCGATTACCAGCGACTTGAGGCGCACGTAGCTTGAATGCTGTATGCTTATGTCCTTGTTGTCGTAGTTAAACGCGTTGAACGACCCGTCGCGGGAAATCACGGTATAGTCCGTATCGGTATTGTCTTCCGTCCATGTTTTGCCAATAAAGGTGCTGTTTTGCAATGTCCAGTTTGTGGCAAAGGGAGCACGGAAGTGTCCGCTCCGCAACACAATCTGCTTACCCACGCCCTGGAAGAAAGCCTGGAAATCGAATCCTTTGTATTCCGCGCCGAGTTTGAACCCGAAGTTGTAGTGCGGCGCAGCGTCGCCTGCATAATATGTATCCTTGGTGGTAATGGCTCCGTCACCGTCACGGTCGACAAGTATGCGCGCGCCGGGACGAAGGCGGTTGGTACCTGTGGCCGCAGGCGCCGGAAGTATGTTTCCGGATTTGGGACCGGTATGGGCCTCGTTCCAGTAGTACTGTTCGTAGTAGGCATCAGCTTCTGCCTGTGTTGAGAATATACCTGCCGTTTCGTACACATAGAACGATTCGCGGGGCTTCCCGACCAGACGGTTTGAGTTTTTACCGGGGGTAGGCACGTTTTCATTGTTTGCCAGCCTTAGCACTTCATTCGTGGCATCGCCGATGAACCCACCTACATTGTAGGTCAGCCCGCCGATCTTATCACGCCAGTTGAGCGCAAACTCCCAGCCTTTGGCGCCAAACTTACCGTTATTGGTCAGCGGGGCGCTTGCTCCCAATACTGAAGGATAAGTTATCTGGATAAACATGCCGTCATTCGTTTTACTGAAGTAATCGAACGAACCCGACAGGCGGTTTTTCAGGAAAGCAAAATCCACGCCCGCGTTGTGGCTGTTAATGGTTTCCCAGGTGCGCGCATCCGAAGTCATTCCGCTAAGCCACAAGGATGGCTGGCTGGTCAGCGTTGAGCCTTGTCCGAAATAGGCCGAACCGGTTGAGATGGTCGCATAGCGTTCGTAATTGTCGATTCCCGTCACGCTGCCCGTTTTCCCGTAGTTGTAGCGAACTTTCAGATTGCTTAACCAATCAAAGTCTTGCATAAAGCTCTCATTGGAGATAACCCATCCGCCGGACACAGAGTAGAAATTCTTCCACCGCTGGCTGACTGCCAGTTTGGACGAGCCGTCGCGACGTCCTAAAAATTCGACAATGTATCTGTTGTCGTAATTGTAATTCAAACGAGTGACGTACGACAAAAACGCCCATGAACTTTGTCCGCCGCCCGCACCATTGTTGGTACCGCTCGTCATCGTTTCCAGATCAACCAGACCGGAGCCTTCGTATAAGGGACCGTTGTTACGTGAGGCGGTTACCTTTTTCCAGTTTTCTTCTTCGGCCGTGATACCCAGCATGGCACTGACATTGTGCACCTGGCCGAATGTACGGTTGTAGTCGGCAAAACCGCCGAGGGTTGTGCTTGTCCATTTGTTCAGTTCCTCGGACAGCGAGCCGGGTCCCTGCTTGTTGCCTGTCGGGTTATCCTCCCAGTCGTAATACTGTACTTTGTTCTTCAAGGTCTGGATATCCTTTCCTACCGATTTATAACCGCCCGTTGCCGACAGTGACAGACCTTTCGTGACGGCAGAAAGGTTGAGCGTGGCTTTAAGGTTACCGCGGAAAGTGGTAAACCCGGTTTTGACTTGTCCGCCGCCAATCAATCCGCCAAGCGGGCTGCGCTTGCCGTCGAACGTGTCGTAAAAATTGCCTGTTTTGCTGTAAAATGCCCATAGCCAGGGGTCGGCCCATCCGGCTCCGACATCGGTACTGGGCGTGGTGATGTCCCGCATTTCGTATGACATGCCTGTCTCGAACTTCAGGATTTCGGTGGCCTGATAATCCATATTCAAACGCCCGCTGTATTTCTTCTCGCCGTCTTCGGCCACTTTCAGTTGGGATTGGTTGTCGGCATAACCCAGTGAGGCCATATAACCGAACTTATCGTCGGCGCCCGAAATGTTGACCGAATGTTTGTGAGAGATTGCCTGCCCGTAGAGTTCGTCCATGATGTAGTTACCGGGTTCGTAGCGGTGAATCCATCCGTTGCTTCTTTTCACACTCATGGTTTTACCGTCGCGCAGGGCCTGCCAGAGTTTTTCATCGCCAATGGCTTCGCCGGTATCGACGAGAGTCCCCGACAATACGCTGTTGGTAGCCAATATCCACCAGTTCATCCTCGCTTTAATATCTTCCGGATCGGTTAAAGTGGGATTGTTTGCCATGGCGTCGCGATATTGCGCGTCGTAAAACATGTCAAGCCATTGGGCATTGCTCGTAATCGGCATTCTTATACCGTCGATGGTCGTGCTTAAGGAACCGTTGTAGGTGACACGTGCCGCTCCTTTTTTCCCGCGCTTGGTGGTTACCAACAGAACGCCGGAAGCGGAACGCGCCCCATAAATGGCCGCCGAAGCGTCTTTCAACACCGAGATATTTTCGATATCACTGGGTTCCATCTGATTAAGCTCATCGAGTGAGCCTGCGATACCGTCAATCAGTACCAATGGGCTTGAATTTCCGTTTACCGAAATGTCGCCGCGAATTTTCATTTCTGCACCTTCACTACCCGGACGGGTTGAGGTACGGGTTACGACAAGCCCGGGAACTTCCCCCTGAAGGGCTACCGAGATGTTGTTGACGCCTTTGTTTTTAAGGGCTTCTTCCGCTTTTATCTGTGAAATGGCACTGGTCAGCGATGCCTTTTTCTGCACGCCGTACCCCACCACCACCACATCGTCCAGATCAATGGATTCACTCACCAACGTCACGTTAATGGTTCTCTCGTCCCTGACAATGACTTCCACATTCCTCATGCCGATAAACGTAATGACCAATGTGGCCCCCTTGGGTGCGGTAATTGAGTATTGGCCGTTAATATCGGAAATCGTACCGGTTTGCGTGCCTTTTATAAACACCGATGCGCCCGGTATGGCCTCTCCCTTTTCATCGGTGACCTTACCCGACACGGCAATCCCTTGTGGTTGCTGCATCGCCACATTCCCGGAGTCCGGGGTATTGGCCCCGTTGTTTCCATACGCCCCAACGGGTAACAAACAGAGTGCTACGCCCAATGTGGCAAAAGTCTTTCTTCTCCATTCCGAAACAATGCGCCGGGATGAAGAATTCTTCCTTTCGTAACTTTTTTCCATAAATTTGACATGAATTAAATTAATTGTTTATCCATTAATGTATTCGGTCGAAAAGGCGGCACTGCAATTGTCGCCTTTTCTTTTTCCCTCAAACCCCAACGGAATTAACATTTCATGACAAACCTATACAGATATTTCCGTTCCTTCCAGGAAGATGGAGTCCCAAAGTATGAAATGGGACATACTTCCCCATGCCAAATTCAAATATCCACCTGATTAAATGCAAATTACAACAACCCCATCGGCATACACGAACTGCCGTTATTGCCGGTCCAACCGAGTACCAAAACATAATTTGGGACTGGGAAAAGAGATCAGATGGGAAGTCCGTAAACAGCACGCCACCACATGCAATACGTTATTTACAATCCCCGGGGACAAGGAGAAGCCGACCTAACGTTTTAAAGCAGAATTTGGACAGGGAATTCCGGGCCATTGTTTTTTATGGAACTAAAAACGGGCACGACAGGACATTTTCGGTGCGGCAAAGAGAAAACCAGGTTCCAGCCCGTCCAGGTCCAAGAATGTACGCTTAACCGGGTAAACCATGCACTGGCCAGGGTGCAGGTTTTACCGTTAATATAGAGACTAGAAGATGTGTTCCCGTTTTGAGTTTAATCCGTGTCTGCCCATGGAATACGGAAGGATAAAGCATCGGCAGTATGCCTATACCCATATGGGGCGTGTTTTGCTAATTTTAGTAACATGCGCAAGACCGGCCATAAAAAACGGGGCGGATATGGTATATCCGCCCCGTTTCTTCTTCTCCCCTTCTTCTTTTTTTTTTACGAATGCTTCTCCACGTATTCGCTTGGCGTACAACCATACTTTTCCCTGAACCGGCGCGAAAAGTAAGATGGGCTTGTAAAGCCCAGCATATAGCTTATCTCGGACACGGTACGCTTTTTCTGGGCCAGCAAAGCCGCACTTGCTTTTATACGCCGGTTGCGGATAAACTCTGTCACCGTTTCCCCGGTAAGCAATTTAATCTTCCTATATAATAAGTTAGGGCTAAACCCCATTTCCCGGCTAAATTGATAAACGTTGAAACATGGATCGTGCAAATAACGGTTGATGACCTCAACCGCATTCTTTAGGAATATTTCATTATCCGAGACCAACTCGATCCCGGGCGGCTGCAACAAGGACTCCGTACTGGCAAACCGGACAAGATTCTTCCGGGTTTGGTTAAGGTTTCTCAAATGCCATACCATTGCACCCTGATCAATCGGCTTCGGGAAACAGAAATCGGCACCGGCCTTATATCCTTTCGGAATATCCGCCCCGCGGTCAAGCAACAACCCAACCATTATGTGTGACGTGTTCATGTGACGCTTTATCCTGCGACAAAAGGAGTAAACATCAAATCCGCACATTTCATCATCTACCACAATAATTCCGGGTTGGTGGCTTAAAAGGGCATCCCATGCCGATCGCTCGTCCTGTACCGTCGACACATAAAAATCATCCAACAAAATATACTCCGGCAGATTACGGAGTTTCCCCTCATGGGCAACCAACACGATTGAAGATACAGATCTATTTAACCCCATTCTTCTTGTTTATCCGGTCAAAATCAAGTTCTACGGCAAACGCAACCTATTCGGGTCCTTCATTTCTATTGATAACGTATGCGCCGGGGCCGTCAGTTCCCGTTATTTTCCGATGTTGGCACGCCTCCTATCTTAATTTCGGATAAACCTGCCTGTTCCGATACGAAGCGGATACGAACAAATGCGATGCCGCAGCCTAAATTCCCCGATTCCGTACGTACCCTGGCATTGATCGCCACGGCCGACCGGTCGGCCACCGTGGTCCAGTTCACATCATCGCCCGATACTTCAATGAGATATTGATAGGGAGCTTCTTCCGGGAATTCAAGCTGGATGCGATCAATGCAATAAGAAGCTTCGAGCGCCACTTTCCACCAAAGCTCTTTATCTTTTCCCGCCGGTTTCCAGACAGTAGCGCCATGCCCATCGTTGGCGTTGGCCTTGTTGGTGCCTTTCAGCTCCGAGCTTGCCCACGCAGGCCTGTTGGCCGCCAGCAACATCTCCTGCGTGACGGATACCTTTTCTGTTTGTTCCACGTAACGCTTATAAGGCCTATCCTCTACCGCCTTCGTCACCCCTTCCTGCCAGACAGGTGTCCCATGGGTCACGATTTCGACGATGGCGGGCTCCACGCCTTCGGCCGTTGCGCGGATGATCGTTTTACCTGCATAATATGAACGAAAAGCAATGGCCGCCCGTCCGTCGCGGATGGCAATATCCGATTCTTCCCGGTTCGATGGTGGCGCAAACCGGATGTTGCGGCCTGTCGGAAATTCTCCCGGCCCCGAAACCACGCTCAATTCCACAGGGATATTACGGCTAACATGCGTGCCCGATGCATCGAGTACCGTGACAACAACCTGGACATCGTCGGTACCATCGGTTGCGGCAATGGTATAGTTGCCGGCTTCCAACCTCAGTTTTGCGGGCGTGCCATCCTGAGGCCATTGGGGCTCCACGGGGTTGCGGATCCCTTTTCCATACGCTTCGGCATACCAGTAATACTGGCGCTTGGGAAGACGGAAGTAATCGATCAGGCCCATGGTGGCCAACCCCACGCCGCCAACCGTTCCATGGTCGAAACCGCACCATATCACGTAGCCGCTCCGCCATTCCGGTCTGTTCCATCCATCTTTCACATCGCCCCAACCGGCAAAAAAACGTCCGGGACGATGGGAGGTGGTGCTGCCGTACTCCGACACCAGGTTAGGGACGCCCGGATTCTGGAACTCTTCGCGCGAGGCGCCGTCCCCATTATAAAAGGCAATGGCCCCCTTACCTAAACGGTCCACTCCTTTACGCTGGGCACCGCCAATGGCCACTTCCCGCGTCGGGTCCCAGCTTCTGGCGCTGTCGGTGGCCACGTTCAAAAGTCTCTTCATCGGCCCATCGGTCGGGGCATCGGTAAAAAACGGTTCGTTGCTCATGCTCCAGGCAGCAATGGATGCGTGGTTACGATGTATTTTAATCATCTCCCCCAGCTGGGCCAATACACTTTGGTCAAAAAAGGACTGATCTTCTGCTTTAGGCGGATAACACCCTGACGAGGGCGTGCCCCAGCCTTTATCGCCGGAGCTCCCCCCCATTCCCCAAAAGGCATTTTCCTGAAAAAGAATGATGCCTATTTCGTCGCAGGCCTGGGAAAAGGCCGGATCGTGCGGATAGTGCGAGCCCCGTATGCAATTGAACCCGGCATCTTTGATCATCTGCACATCACGCCTCATGGCGGCATTGGTCACTGCATCGCCCCAGCCAGCCTGATCCTGGTGGACATTGGCCCCCAGCAGGTAATAGTGCTCACCGTTAAGAAAAAAACCACGATCGGCAGTCCACTCAAAATGCCGGATACCAAACGTGGTTTCATATTGGTCTACCGGGCTTCCGTTGACCGAGACGGTGGTCACGGCGCTGTATAGCTTAGGCGACTCGGGGCTCCACAGCTGCGGACCGGCAATGGCAGGAAAAACCTGCCTGAAAATCTCCGTCCCGTTCTTTCGCACCGTCCCGGTCGATTGTCCGGAGGCCACAACCTTCCCTTCGGGCGAAAGAATATCGGTTTTTACGGTGCAAGGCCTGTCTGCATTGTAATTGTTACGGACCTCGATGGCCGCCTCGCATGCAGCAGAAGTTTTACTGGCCCGGGGGGTATAAATAAAGGTTCCGCACCAGTCGACATGCAACTTATCGGTGACGTTCAGGTAAACATCGCGGTAAATACCCCCGCTGAACTGATGGTCGCCTGCCCGGGGTGCCACACGGGGGTTCCAAAGATTATTGATCCGGACGGCCACCACGTTTTTACCTGTGACAAGGTGTGCCGTGAGGTCGAACACGAAACCCGTATATCCGCCCACGTGTTTGCCAAGGTATTTTCCATTCACATAAGCTTCCGTTTCGATGAAGGCTCCTTCAAATTCCAGGGTCACGTTTTTACCGTTCCATATGTCAGGGACATCAATCACTTTCCGGTACCAGCCATACCCCTGGTACACCTTGCCCCACATAAAATACGGGATGGAAAATGAGTGGGGCAATGACACATTTGCCCAGCCGGCATCATCAAAAGCCTCAATTTCGGCCCCTTTGATGTCGCCAAGCGTAAAAGCCCAATCCCTGTTGATATTTTGTTTTATCCTGATATTCTGGGCGGTGGCATCCAATCCTCCAAAACACCCGATCATGCTTATTAACCAAACAATTCGTAAACTCGCCATAAAAATTCCGTTCTGCGTGGACTTACAACAATAACTTCCTTTCATAATTTTGTTCCCATTGCATTTAAAAAGAAAATGCAATGACGTATTCCCTTCCTTTCTTCGTGGGGAAAGAAAGGATGTTCTCGCCCGACCTGTCCAACGCGACTACCCGGCCCGACCTGTCGGTTACTTTGGCCGTCCATCTGTTGGGACAATAGATTTTACAATCGTTTCCTGAGCCGGAATGTACACGGCACCCCACCGGCTGCCCGTTCTTCCAAATAAGCCCCAGCGTAAAATTGCCTTCAGTCCTCAGCCCCCTGAATTCCCCGTCGGGCCAAGCCCCGGGCAGGGCAGGCAACAGCTGTATAAATCCTAAATTACTCTGGACCAGCATCTCGGCAATACCGGCCGTGGCCCCGAAGTTCCCATCAATCTGAAAGGGAGGATGGGCGTCCAGCAGGTTTGCATACACTCCCCCATCGGAATTGTTCATGCTGATTTTTGTAAGGGAAGCCATGTTCAAGGCGGCTTTTAGCAATTTGTAGGCATGGTCTCCATCGCCCAAACGGGCCCAGCAGGCAATTTTCCAAGCCCGGCTCCACCCGGTACCTTCATCGCCTCTTGACTGCAATGTCTTTCTGGCGGCATCGGCCAACTCTTTATCCAAATGATATGATATCTGATTGCCCGGATACAACGCGATCAACTGCGACAAATGGCGATGGTCGTTGCCATATACATCCAGCTCTCTGCCTTGTTGCACCGCAGGCTCTTTCCATTCTTTTATCTGTCCCCATGAACCGATTTCCAGCCCGTTGTCTAATTTTTCAAATTTCCGGGCCAATTCGGAAACAAACGCGTCATCAACTCCAAGAATTTTTGAAGCCTTCAACGTTTGGTCAAACAGTTCCCAAACCAATTGCTGGGCATAGGCCACCCCATCTTGCCAGGGACCTTGTTCGGGCGACCATTCACCGGGGGCAACCAGCTTTCCGCCGGCATCTTCCTCCAACCGGTCGAACCAATACTCGCAAGCGCTCCTCATCACCGGGAAAGCGGTCCCCTTCAAATACGCCATATCGTTGGTATACACAAAATGCTGCCATAAATGCATGCAATACCAGGCATTCGCCGGACGGTTTATGTTCCAGTCCGTATATGCAAAAATGTTGCTTTGGGTCTTAACGGCCCATCCCCTGAGACCTTCGCTGCGGGCCAGCCGCTGCCACGAACCGCCTTCGCGCAGAGCTTCTTTGGCCACATAGCGAAGAAACGGACGGTGGCATTCCGGCAGGTTGGTGTTTTCAGCCGGCCAGTAGTTCATCTGAATGTTGATGTTGCTGTGGATATCGCACTGCCAGGCTGGGTTATTGTCGTTGTTCCAGATTCCCTGCAGGTTGTTCGGCAAATCCATGCCCCTCGATGAGCTCAGCATCAAATAGCGTCCATACTGAAAGTACAAAATGTCGAGGTAAATACTCTCTTTGTGCGAACGGACCAACTCGTCGGTCCGGACATTGGACATTGGAACACCCAAATCCAGTTTCACTCTGTTGAATTTTGACCGGTAGTCGTCCAAATGGGACTTTTTCAGGCTCTCATAGCTCCCAGCTCCGGCTCTGGCAATGCGTTTTGATAGCCTTTGGTGCAACTGGCCGGCCGAAGAGCCTACATATGTATCGGAAGAAACATGGTAGGTGGTGCCGGCCGCGAGCAACAGGGTCACCGCATCGGCATCCTTTACGGTTATTTTACTTCCTTCGATGGCAAGAGTCCCTCCTTCGTTTTTTACCAGCACTTGTGCCTCGTACGAAATAAGGTTCAGGTTACCCAATATTGTAATGGTATTTTTTGAGATCGCTTTACTCCCCGCATGTGCGTCTTTCAAATCCACCGAAAACGTCACTTTGCCTGTATGTCCGGGGGTGCTGATGCGCATGACGACAACTCCGTCCGGATAACTGGCGAAATATTCCCGGAGGTACCGTACGCCCCCCACGGTGTACAAAACTTTCCCCATTGCTTCGTCGAGGTTCAGTTCGCGGCGGTAGTTTGTGTAAGCGTCATGCCCCGGAAAATCAAGGTACAAATCTCCAAAGCTTTGATAAGCCCCTCTTAACGTGGTGCTTCCCGTCCACAGTGTTTTTTCGTTGAACTGCATCTGCTCCCGTTCTACCCCGCCAAAGAACATGCCTCCCAATTCACCGTTACCGATCGGAAGGGCCGAAGTCATCCATTCCGTAGCAGGTCTGTCGTACCACAATGCCAGGGGGGGTTGTTCGGCACGCATGGCCGTCATGTTCAACATGGCGAACGCCAGCATCCACAGGTAGCCAAACTTTCTTTGATAATTTCCTTGCTCCATCTGTCTATATCTTTAATTTATAGGGATTGGTAAATTTAACCCTCAAAATCCAATATCCATTTCCCGAAGCACAATCCCGAATTTGTGGTATACATCAAAGGAATGGGAAACCTGCAGTACTTTTGTATATGGAGTTTGTTTTACCAAGATTGTCCATGGTGTTTCTGGTATAGCCCGGCAAACAAAACCAATACTGCAACGGTAACCCGTTTCATCCCCCTAATCATTTCATTCCACGACCCTTATCGTATAGCTGTATCTATGCTCCTTATTCCCCCAGAAACGGTATTGGTCCAGCGGATTGATGCTCCATGAATCCGTGCCGGCTACTCCACGTTGGAAGATATCCACACACAGAACGGTCTCATTGCGTTTAGGAACATCCGTGGGATGCCATTGTTTTTTTACGGGACCTGCATCCATATCTTCCGGACGGTTATTGGTGGCGGTCACCGATAATGGTTGGGCTCCTTCAATAAGGATTCCGTGTCCGTTCTTTTGTTTCAACGTGAGCCAGCGTACGTCTGTTTTATTCCCGGTTTCCTGCGGACGATAATATGGATATGCCTGGTCTTCCACTTTTCCGTTGTAAATTCCCATAAATGCATCGCGGTTGCGGTCGATGTAATTTTCATAAGGTCCGCGTCCGTACCAGGTAAAATCGTTGTATTCTTTCGGGAGAGTCATTATCATTCCAAAGCGAACCATTTCCGGAACCGTGTCCGCAAGCGGTTTGTAATCCGCATCCACGGTCAGGCTTCCGTCTTTGTTTACAGTGTAGGTCAAATTCAGTTTGGCCTGAATTTCCCTCAGGCTGCATTCGTATTTTACGGAAACATTGCCGTTGACATCTTCCCTGCCAATATATTTATATTTAACCTTTTTCCCTGCATCTTTCCAGGCAGCGAGCTTGGTCTGAATCTTTACGCCCATATCATTGTCCGTGGGAGCTCGCCAGAAGTTCAGTTCCGGAAGATCATAGAAAATGCGTTTCCCGTTGTTAGTCATCCTGAGCAGTCCGCCGTCGGGATTTTTGGTATCAAATTCATAGGTCATGGAATCTGCCGTTACCATGATGCGCTCACTACGATCGGCCAGCATTTGCTTTACTTCGACGGAACCACCCGACCTCTCTTTGGCGACAAAATAATTATTTACCGGATAAGCAAATTCCTCCTTTGCGATTTCAAATCCCACAGGCAAGAATGGCGTTGCCTCCTTGCTGAAAGCATAGACCTGAAGAAAATATTCATCCCCCTCTTTGCTTTGCACGGCAGGGATATCCAGTTTGATGTCTTGGGGGGAGTCGGCTTTAATATGCTGGTTAAAACTGCCTTCGTTTTCGGGCTTTCCGTTTTTCAGCAATACCCATTTGAATGTGTAATTATCGGGCGTCAGGTCCGTAAACTTAAAATCATTAATGACCGTAACGATACCCTTATTTAAATCTTTAGCCTTGAAAAGAATGTTCTGATACACTTTTTTCACAATGTAGGTGTGCGGCATGTAGTTTTGATCTGGGGTGATAAGCCCATCCATGCAGAAATTGTCGTGGTACAGGTTTTTATATCCGTTCAAATCGCCGCCATACGCCCAGAAAAAATTGCCCTGTTCGTCATATTCCGGATAGCCCTGGTTGTACCATTCCCAAATGAAACCGCCCTGCATGTTTTTGCTGCTGCGGATCACATCCCAATACTCCTGAAAATTACCCATGCTGTTTCCCATGGCGTGGGCATATTCGCACATGATGTAGGGACGTCCCAAATCTCTCGCCGCTTCTTCTTTCATGCGGTAATAGGCGGGATACATCGGTGCAATGATATCCGTGTTTGATGCTGTTTCTTCCGCCTTGCCGCTATATTTAAAACCTTGTTCATACTGGACAGGACGGCTCTTGTCGCGTTCTTTCACCCAGTCGTACATGTCAAAAAACGCCTTGCCGTTGCTCGCCTCGTTGCCCAATGACCAGAAAATAACCGAAGCATGGTTTTTATCGCGTTCGACCAAACGGTAAATCCGGTCCATGTGCGCCGCATGCCATTCCGGGAAATTGGAGACATTGTCTTTTCCGAATCCCAGTCCGTGCGATTCCAGGTTGTTTTCATCCACCAGGTAAATGCCGTACTCGTCGCACAGCTTATACCAAAGCGGTTGTTGTTGGTAATGCGATGTACGGACAGCATTCACGTTCAGTTCCTTCATCAGCTGGATGTTGCGCATCATTTCCCTGCGGGTCACCACATTGCCGGTAAACGCGTTAAACTCGTGTACATTTGCCCCTTTGATGTATATCTTTTTCCCGTTGACGAACACCTGTCCGTCTTTAATCTCGATCTTACGAAATCCTATTTTGTGAGAGGTGGATTCGATGACTTTGTCATCTTCCTTTAGTGTAATCAGCAATGTGTAGAGATTCGGGGTTTCGGCCGTCCACTTCAGAGGATTGGAAATCGTACCCGAAAAAGTCACGTCCCGGATGCCGGATGCCGGAACCGCAATCTTTTGGGATTTGCCGAAGACTTTCTTTTCATTCTTGTCCAGAACAGCAACTTCTATCTGCTGCACCTTTTCTGCCGGTGAATAGTTCTTCAGTTTAATATCCGCGCTGAATATTCCGTTCTTATAGTCTTTGTCCAAATCGGGATGGGCAAAAAAATCGAGGATGCGTGTCTGCGCGGTACTGTACAGGTAAACACTCCGGTTTATACCTCCCAAACGCCACATATCCTGGTCTTCGAGATAATAGCCGTCGCTGTACTTATGCACCTGGCAGGCCAGCGTATTTTTTCCTTTGCGGATATATTTTGTGATGTCAAACTCGGATGGGCTTTTCGAATTTTCGGTATAACCGACTTTCTGCCCGTTCACCCATACATACATGGAGTTTGTGCCTGCTTCGAAGTGGATGAAAACCCTTCGCCCGTCCCAGCTTTCCGGTATATCGAACGTATGGCGGTATGCGCCTGCCGGTGAATCTTCTTTGTCGATGTACGGCGGGTTAATCGGAATCCCATATTTAACGCCAACATACATCGGAATCCCATATCCGTTCATTTCCCAGGTACCCGGAACAGGAATTTCTTTCCATTGGCTCACGTCGTAGTTTTCGTTCCAGAATCCCGCAGGGACCTCAGCAATTTTGGGTACCCAGTGAAATTTCCAATTACCGTCGAGCAAGCGGTAATAAGGCGAGGCGGCATAATCGTCTTTTAAAGCCAGCGCTTCGCTTGGATAAGGCAATGCGGTAGCACGCGTGTCTTCCTTGTTGATGGCGAATACTTCCGGGTTTTCCCAGTCGGGAAAAGGGGCCTGGGCAAGTAGAATGGAGTTGATTGCAAAAAAAAGGCTGAGCAATGTCGCTGAAACGAATAATTTGTTTCTGATATTCATGTTGTATTTGATCTATTTTATCAGGTTGTCAAAGCGTGGGCACTACCTTTTTGATCGTCCCGTCTTCATTGAATTCCAATTTGTCGATGCAGACTTCCCTGTTGTATCCGGCATCCCAGCCCATTTTTATCCCTTCCGGGCGTTTAAAACGGTGATAGACAATATACCATTCGTCCTTGCCGGGAATTTGCAGGATGGAATGGTGCCCCGTGGCATAAATTTCTTTTTCGGGATCTTTGCTTAGAACCACCTCGCTTTTAGAAAGATCGACCGGGCCTGCCGGCGAATCGGATTTAACGTAGCGAACTTGATAATCCGGGCTTCGGGTGTCGTTCTGCGACCAGGTAAAGTAATAACTGCCGTTGCGGTAAAACACGTAAGTGCCTTCGCTGTAAGTTGCATCACCGGGAATGAGAACCTTTGTGGTATTGGGCTTAATGGAAACCATGTCCTCATTAAGCTCCGCTACCGCCATAAAATAATTGCCCCAATAGAGGTATGACTTGCCTGATTTCGGGTCGGTAAACACATCCGGGTCAATATTCTGCCCGCGTGTCGTTCCTTCAGGAAAGTTTTCTATCAATGGTTTGCCGGAGTCTTTGAAAGGTCCGGCAGGATAGTCGGCAACAGCCACTCCTATCTTTTTACCTGCCGTGAAGTAATAGTAATACCTGTATTTGCCGTCCTTATCCTTTTTCTCGATAATACACGGCGCCCAGGCATTTTCTTTCGCCCACGAAACATCCTTTTTCAAATCGAGTATCACGCCTTCGTCCTTCCATGTTTTTAGATCTTTGGAAGAAAAACATTTGAAATAATCGCCGCTCCAACCTTTGAATCCATCGCTTGTAGGATAGATGTAATACTTCCCTGTTTTTCCCGAGTACAACACTTCGGGATCGGCGTACAGACCTTTCAGTACCGGATTGTTCTTGTTGGGTTTGTTAATGTCAGCCTTATCTGCCAGGGATTGGAACGAAAGCCCCCAATGCCGGGCAAGTTTTTCGGCCTCTTCACGTGTCAGATGTATAACGGCTCCGTGTTTCGGCGAAGTGAAATTGGTGGTTTTCATCACACCGCCATTGAACTGCCCGAGGTTTGTGAAATTCACGAAATCGGATGTCTCGTTGAATCCGAAATTATGCACATCCTGCCCATAGCAGTCGTACATCAGCACCCATTTTTCTTCCCCGATCCGTTTCCAGACGTTGGGCGCTTCACAGGCTTTGGACTCGGGGTCGTACCAGCGCGGGTCATAATAATAATTCCGGTCGATCTCATCGGAAACGGCTTGTTTGATGCCGGCCTGGCCGTCGTGGGAGACATAAAACATACGGTATTGGCCACCTGCTTTTGTAATATCGGCATCTATAGCTGACACTTTTTCATCCGGGTACTCGAATAAGAGCTGTGGAACGGATTCCAAACGGTCGAAACCATCGTTTACATATACATAATACAACTTGTTGGCCTCGTTTTTAAAACGCATGGTAAAGTAAACCATGAGCTTTCCCTTTTTTTCGTCATAAATGGTTTCCGGGGCCCAGGCGCATCCTATTTCGCTGTATGCCGCCGATAACTGGTCAAAATAAATGTTTGCCCGCTTCCAGTTTACAAGATCCCATGATTTCATCAATACCAGGCCTTTGTTGTTGCCCCAGCCATATTGCTTTCCGTCCCTCTCCCATTCTGTATCCCGGAACCCATCGCGTTTTGCAAACACATGCAGATCGGTCATGGCCAGATAGAAAGCACCATCCGGGCCGCGACAGATGTGCGGGTCGCGGATGCCTTTCTGCGATGCGATGGTGTCGCCTGCAATCACCGGTCTGCCGTCGTTCAGTGCAGTGAAGGTGTACCCGTCGGCGCTCAACGCCATATGGAGCCCGTGTGTGTCGTCTTTGTGAAACACCATCAGGTAGGCGCTCATGTCTTTTTCGGCCGGCACTGCGTTCCTGTAGCGGAAATCCCTGAACTGCACGTTGCCTTTCCCTGCGGAAATCAATGTGGGCCGCAGGGCATAAAAGCCGAAGAAATTGTTGTGGTGCATGCCGGATACGTCCACTTTTTCTGCCAATACCGTCCAGTTACTGCCCTCCTTGCTTGCTGAAAAAGTGCAGTTGTTCCCCTGATTCAGGATCTTCAGAAAGAAACGTTTACCCAATTTGTTGGGTATGGTAAACGGGTTCGCTGCATCTTTATAAATCGTGAAATCCTTGCCATCGGAAACAATTCCGGCATACGCTTTTTCGTTATAATACAGGATCAGCCCGCCCCGATTGCCTTTTGCGACCTGTATTTCCACCTGCACCTCATAGGTTTTGTCCGTCGGGGTCACCAGCAGCTTGCGTCCATCCGCAGGGCTTTGCCCCTTTGCCTGTACGGAAAGTGCATTGTCTTTTATCGTCAGGGCTTCGGGCACATATTCTTTCCAGAATGTCCATTGCAGGCCGAGCTCCTTTGCCCCGAAAATTGTCCGAAAGTTCCAGGCCATGCCCGGCGCCTCCTGCCGGGACAACGGGATGTCCTTCTTTCTTGGTGTGGTACCAGCCATCGGACGTCCATTCGACGGGTTCAATGAGGGTCTGCCGTCCCAGGGTGTGATAGCCTTTGGCATAAGCGTGGTACACGATCCACCAGTTGCCGTTCACATCATCGACCAAAGTCCCGTGGCCTTTGGACCACCAGTTGTCGGTATCGCTATAGGTGTGTACCACCGGGTTATAAGGCGAATTCTCCCATGGCCCAAGTACGCTTTTAGAACGCGCCACCACTGCCATATGGCTGGTAGCCGGCCCGGCAGTACCACCTTCTGCCGAAGTCATGTAGTAGTAGCCGTCCTTATGGGTCAGCTTCGGGGATTCCAGGTACATGTCATCGCCTTCCGTCTCCCATCCTTTCGGGTACTCCCATCCATCGTAAACCTTTTTGCGTTCGCCAACCGTGCCCAGGCCGTCATCTGTAAGGCGGATGACATAACCCTTATCGACATACAAATAGCGTTTGCCGTCTTCACCGACGACATGGCCGGGGTCAATGCCGGACACCTTCAAGTCGACCGGCTTGCTCCATGGCCCTTTGATATCATCCGCCCAAACGACCCAATTGGTGCCGGCTGCGGGATAATACAGGTAAAACCTGCCGTTGTGCTTAATCAGATCGGGAGCCATGGCCGAGCCTTTGTACTGCGGAATGACACGGGCAACTGGTTCCCAGTCCATCAGATCCCGGGAGTGCCAGATCAGGAAGCCGGGCATGTAATAGAAAGGAGAGTGTGTCATGTAATAATCCTGGTCATCGCGCACGATTGAAGGATCGGGATAGTCCCCTGCAAGGATGGCTTTGGGGTATTGCTGTGAAAATGCAATCAAATCCACAAAGAAAACCAAAAGAAAGAATACACTTTTTTTCATATATACACTATGTCCTTTTCATTTTCAACCGGCTAACCCACTCTATATAAAGACAAATGAAAAACAAAGACGATTATGGGCTGTGTGGATGGACACCGCAGAATGGCACGACAAACACAATGATCCAATCCAATGTTAAAATATCCGACCAAAAATAGACGTGTTTCTTAAAAAAAGTAAAAAAACAAAGTCCCATATCATGATATGGGACAACACAAAAGCACAACCAACCTAACATACAATGCCTTACCCAACAAACCCCCATCCATGCACGATACGCTTGTTAACACCCATCCTTTCCTTTCGATGGTGTCAACTTATAAAACAGAACTTTCCATAACGACCATCAATCAATGCAGACAGGTGCTAAAACCGGATAAGACGCCCTCCAGGCATTTGGCAACAAACGTACACCCACGAATCTGGAAGTCCGTTGCCGGGAAGTATTCCTTTTCACGAGATTTTATGTCCAGCCATGGCAGCAATCACCAGGTTGTCGTTCATTATTTCAAACACCGCATAACAACCTGCCAACAGGATAATTTCTCTTTTAAATCAGACGTTTAACCGATAAGATGTCGTCAGGTCTATATTTGGAACAGTTGGCTGAACCTTCGGGTTTTAAAAACCCCGAAGGTTTGGATTTTTACATGTGACGGGATAAGAGAAACAGAGCGGGCCGTCAGGCCGCCTGACGGGGCCAACCGAAAAAAAGTAACGTCGTCAGGCCGCCTGACAGCTCTAAAACAAAAAAAGTAACCCTGTCAGGCCACGTGACGGCTCCAAAACAAACGGATTGATGCCGTCAGGCCGCCTGCCGGGCCCAATCGGTTTGTAGCGACCCCGTCAGGCGGCCTGACGGTTGGCTAAACTTTCGGGGTTTTAGAAATCACGAAGGTTTGTCGGACCGGGTATCGGGGTTCGTATCGTTTTTATGGGTATCGGTATGCTTATCTAAAGTTGCCGGGCCGACAGCCCCGCAACTCTTTTGGACGTATAACAGAACGCGAATAGCTTGCATGATTTTTCGGACAGGCAGATGGACGAAAATGTTGCGCTTTCCTACCGCCCGAAATATACCGCACTTGCGCTTAGTTGTTCTTTCTAAGCGATTTCGATTCCATGTTTCTGAATTTCACCAATGAAACCGGCATCATCAAATTCTCTTTCTATAAGAATTGGTTCAATTCGGTCGTCAACTTGCCGGCGGATTTTCCAAAGCAATGGGTTTATTGAGAAATAATCACCTTCAATCTTGCTTACCACAATCGCAACGTCAATATCGCTATCTTCTCTGTTCGTGTCCCTGGCATATGAACCGAAAAGGTAAACTTTCTCGAATTGTAAGTATTGCTTCAGCAAGGAACTATATTGTTTGACTTTGCTTATAGCTTCTCCTTTATCCATTTCTGCAATTCTTTAGTTTTTTGAATCAGTTCAATACATTTTGAGTCGGTCAGACTTCGTAAAAGTCTTTCTTTATGAGAGGGATACCTTGCTTCTATATTAAGAGGTTCAACTTGGTCGATAAATTCTTTTTGCAATTCTGAAAGCAATTCATAGAATTCTCCTTTTTTCGCTAAGTATGAAAGGCTATGTGTAAATGGAGCTGTTTCCGGATTGAGCTTTACAAAATAGGCTTTAAAGGCTTTCTCAATTGTTTGGTGACACATAAAACCTACATACAGATACCTCTTACTACTCAACATCGCTTCCGCTGTTTCCAGGTCATAGTCAGACAAATCCATCCAGTATTTTATTTTGCTTTCCATGAATCGCTTTTTCACAAATTTAAAACAAATCTGTCAGTTTTCCTGCGTACTGGTTTTCTTACGATTAAGCGCTACATTGCCGTATCCGCTCTGTCCAAACGTTGCTATTTTCTGCATTCTTTCGTAGCCTAAGCCTACTTTTGCCAACCATTGTTTAAACGGCTCTACTTTGGGTGAAGGGGGCGATTGAGTGTTCTGTATCAGTAGTGTCTGTTTCCCGCATTTTACCGTCTTCGGCTTACATTTTCAACCGGTACGATTGCTTCACTTCCTTTTGCGGTTAGCTTCTTTTTCAGGTTAGACCAATGCCTTGGGGGAATACTGCTTCCTGTCAGTATTTCAATCACGTCCACAACAGAAAAATACCATTATTCCTGCTCCTCGTCCCAATGGGCACGAACTTGTTTTTGTTCAAATATTTTATAGCGTTTTTTTTGCTCATTTTTCTTGTATGTTAACGCATAGAAGATATAAACTAGCCTGCCAGGAGACTATTTACGGGTTCCATGGATTTTCACCCAAGGCATAACGGGCGACGCAGTATTGGGTCAAACAAACAGGTTTCTGCATGGAAGGTGTTGCACAACAAATGGGCGTACCCTTCGAGCCGTTCCGCCAAACGGCAAACGCCCCCAAACACTTCCAAAAGATCGACCGGAATTTGAATAACACAAGTGCAGTAATAATCCTCTAAGATTCCTCTTCCTCCCCGTTTTCTCTCTTCCTTTGCAACCCCAGCAAATACTCGGCCGGCGTCATTCCCGTTTCTTTCTTGAACACCCTGTAAAACGATGTTTTTGAATTAAAACCGCAACTCTCGGCAATGGCCAGCAAGGTGAACCTTGAGTATTCATCGCTCTGCAAGCGCCGCTTTACCTCTTCAATACGGTAGTGGTTGATAAACTCGGAGAAACTCTGGCCCAAATGCTGGTTGATGACCTGCGATAGCTCATGAACCGAACAATCAAGCCTATCGGCCAAATCCCCGATCTTCAAATCGGGATTTAAAAAAGCATGGTCCTGATTGATGTGGCCCAATAAGGCATCGACCAATTCCTGCCCCCTCTCTTCCGATAAACGGGAAGACTCATATCTCTCCTTGGGCTCTTCGGGCTGATGGTGCCGCATTTCTTCTTCGATCGCCAACAGCTTTTGCTTCATCCGGCTCAGTTTGAACCGGATAGCAAAGAAGAGAACGATAAGCAACAGAAACAACACCACCAGTAGCAGCTTGTTCTCGTACCACATCGGATGTATCTGGAAATCAACGGCCGTGATATCCCGGGCATTGATGCCCCCACTCTCGTCAAGCAAAGCCACTTCGAACCGGTAGCTACCTGCTTTTAATTCCTGAAAATAGATGGCGTTTTTCCCGTCCAACTGGCTCCATTCCTTTTTCTCCCCAACCAGCCGGTATGCATAACGGTTATCTACCGGGTCATTGTAATTCAACGCCACAAACCGGAACCCGATGTCACGTTGCGTCCCTTCAAAATCAATTTTCGGAAAACCGGAACCTTTCTGGTCCCCCGTAGGGGTCAAATAACTTTTGCCGCCTACGTACACATCGGTCAGTACCGGTTTAAACGACACTTCGGTATCCGTTGTTGTTTTTGGGTCAAAAACAACCAAGCCCTTTTCGTTCCCCAGCCACACTTTGCCCCATTCGTCCCGGACAATGGCATTGGGACTGAACACAAGGCCCGGCAAACCCGATGAAACGCCAAAGTGACGAATCGTGCCGCTGGCATTGTCATACCGGGCCAACCCCTTTAATGTGGTCAACCAGTAATGGTTCTTTCCGGTTTGGATAATCCCCGACACCGAGTTATTGGACAGGCCTTCCTTCTCCGAGATCAGCCGAATGTGCGACATGCCGGAATCGACCACGTAGGCTCCGCCTTTCTCGGTCGCAATCCACATGCTGTTTTCGGAATCCAAATAAAATCCGACCGTCTTGAACCGGGGTAGTTCAATGGCCGTTTTAACCGGCTCGAGCAATCCCCCCGCCAACCGGAAGCAACTGGTTCCAGACATGGTCCCAACCCACAAACGGTTCTCCCTGTCGAACCTGATGGCATACACCAGATCGCTTTTTATGGCGGTGTTCCCTGTGTTGTACAACGTAGCGCGTTGGGTGTTTTTTTCAATCCGGATGATTCCATTTAGCGTACAAGCCCACAAATTCCCGTCTCCGTCTGTCTCAAATGCGTAGATACACCCGTTCTCAAATTCGGGATGTCCCTGCAGTGCCTCTATTTTACCCGTCCGCAGATTAAACCGGCAAGCTCCGCCCCCATAGGTCCCTATTAAAATATCATCGCCAAAGGGATAAAAGGTTAAAACAATGTCACCTCTCAACCGGGGCGAATTACCTTTGTCGTACAACGTGGTATGCCCCCGGGCATCCTCTACATAAAATCCGTTCCGGGTACCGATAAAACGGTGCCCCGTGCGGTGGAAATAAAGCGAGCGGACACTTTTGTTCACGAACGAATGGGTGCCGACGTTTTGAACGACTTTAAACATCGAATTGGCGGCCGCGGAATAATTCACCCCCCCCGAGTAGGTCCCAACCCAGTACCGGCCACTCTCATCTTTCAGAAAGGAATAAACCGAATTCGAGCTAATCGACGTGACGTTATTGGGATCGTGGACCAATGCGGCCACAACCCGTTTAGCGGCGGGATCAAAAACCTTTACCCCTCCGGCATCGGTACCTATGTACAACAAATGGTCCGTCCCTGCATAAAGGGTCAATATGTAGTCATCCCCGATATCTGTCAGTTTTGCAATACGCTTTGTGGAAATATCAAATTCGTAAACGCCGTGGGAGACCGTACCGGCATAGATCTTCTCTCCGGCAATGGCCAGGCTCGATAACGCGTTGGCCTGGGGCAATGCAGTATGTTCCAGATCATAAAAGGCAGGTATATGGAGCTCTGTATCAAAAGCGCACAACCCCAAAGACGTCGAAAGCCACAAGATCCCATTCGATGCGCCAACCATCGATGTCACACCGATATCCCTATCACCCAACGAATAGTGCCGTACCACATTCCTTTCAGGATCCAGTTCGAACAGGCCTCTGTTGGTGCCGGCCCAGAGTTTTTCTCCTCCGGACATCAACGACAAAACCTGAACATCCCCGACCCCCAAATCAAAGCGGGCAACTCCGGTTAAGTCTGGCAATACACGATATACCCCCTTGTCGGTGCCCAGCCATAACCGCGAATTGGAATCATCGGCAAAACAATTGACGCTCTGTCCGTTTCCCGTAAACCACCACGAAAAGTTCCGGATCTCCGCCCCGTCAAAACGATCGATCCCTTCCAGGGTTCCAAGCCACACAAAACCTTTAGGGTCCTTATGGATCGATTTGACAAAATTGCCCGACAGCCCATTCTCAACCGTCAACCTCTTAAACAATTGGGCACCCAGACTTTGCGACAACACCAACAACCCCATCAGGGCAAAGCGGGCCGGAAAAGTTACCTTCATCGAAAAGTTGGGAGGAAACATCTTTTGAATAACTTCAAATTTCACGAAACGATGTAAAAATAAACAATCCTTACAGATTGGCCCTACCCAAACCTCAAAAACCCCCTATTTATATTTGGGGATGATTGACCGGTCTACAAAACAAAACGCAACGAGAGAGCAAGAATAGCAGACCTCCCCCGGCCCCTCCAAAGGAGGGGTGACGTGACGTACAGTGCGGTTTCCGGTTCCCCTCCTTCGGAGGGGATAGGGGAGGTCAACCACTCCAAAATAGACCTGACAACATCTTATGGTTAAACGCCTGATCCAAAAACCCAATAATGTATCCGGCGCTGGCCTGAAAGGACGGTTCGTTTGCTTTTTATATCAATGGATAAACACCGTCACCCCCAGAGAAAGGTTCCATATGTCGTCCCACCCCACGTACCGGGTCCGGATGGCTTCGAGCAGGTAGGCGTCGAGGGTGTGGAACTCGACGGCAGCGCCCACGGCCTTAAGCTTCCTGCCCTTCAGCGGAAACACCCATTGGCCGCCCACGAACGGGGCCAGGTGGATCTTGTTCTGGAAGTAGTATTTGTCGTCGTAATGGGGAGGTAGCTTGTTGAAGGTATTTTCGGTGTAGCCCCAGTTGACGGACAGCCCGGCCACGGGGTAAAGGCCGCCCCAAAGGGGCTGTTTGGACAACTTGAAGGTATTCTTCAGCGACAGGGTGGTCACCGTGTACTCACTCCCGCCAAACGTATAGTTCAAAAAACCCAGGTAAAGGGCGGGTTCGTAACGTTTGCCCACCTGGTAGCCGGCGCCCAGCGACACGAACCCGATTTGCCCGGCAAACTGGATCCGGTAGAAATCGGGCAGGAACCAACGGGGGGTAACGGTGACAGTGTCGTGGCGGAAAGGGAGCTTACGGGGCTGGTAGAGCCTGCCGGAGGGCAGGTTTTCTTGTCCTTGGAGGCCTGCGGCCGCGGCCACAAGGAACAGCACGGTGTATTGTAACCGACGGAAGGGCGAAGTGGGGGCGGGATGTCTCATATTTTCTTCCGGTTTACGGTTATTTCCGTTTCTTTTATCTCCAACACCACGATCTCACGGTCTTCGCTGTCGCCGACCAGCAGGTACGGTATTTTCCCAAAGTATTCCGAATATTGGTATTTGTGCGCGTGCCCGTGCACGGACATGCTGACGCCATGCATTTCCATAAGCTGGTTGTACAGCAGTTTGTTGCCGACACTGAACTGTGCGTCCCACGGATGGATATGGGCGAACACAAGCTGGTGGGTATATGCCCGGCTTTCGCCCAATTGGTCGTAAAGCCACTGGAAGTTGGGGTCGGTGACGTTGCGTTCCCAGATGATATCGTCGAAGAGGACCAGCTTACAGTTGTTGTAAACGACGGTGAGGTTGGACGGGCCAAACATTTCCCGGTACATGATCTCGCCGTTGGACAGGCAGTCGTGGTTACCGATGACGGTGAGGATGGGTTTCCGCAATTTGTCGATGATCTCCGCGTACCACACGAATTCGCGGTAAATACCGCTCAGGGTGATATCGCCCAGGTGGATCACGAAATCGATGCTGTCCATGCGGTTCAACGCGGCTACCTGGTCCTCAAAATCGTCGTAAAAGGTATGGCTGTCGCTGATCAGCGCGATCTTGAAGGGCTTGAACGTCTCGCTGCTTTGTTGTGCCAGTAGCTCCAATGTTTTCCCGTTCCGGGCGGTGCCCGTCACGGCGGTGCGCACCTGGTAGGGGCTGTACTCGAACAGCCCTTCGCAACCGGGTAGCGACACCATGGCCAGGACGCCTGCGAACAGTGCCGGGAGCTTTCCAATGGTGCGCTTTAATGCCATACGGTGCCTTGCAGTTGTTTGTCTGCCCATTTCTGGATGTCCTGGTAGAACGCCCAGTGCCCAAACGAATCGTAGGCACTTTCCATGGCGCTTTCCAAATAACTTTTTATCAACTGCCGATGGTTTGGGGCAGGGAGCTCCAATACTTCCAGATCCTTTACTGCTTTTCCGGAAGGAACGGACTCGTGTCGTACGGACAATCGGCCATCGACCGTCCATACAACCTTTTGGGTATGGCTTTCAAACTTCAGGTTATGCAGAAACATTCCATCCCCAAAAACACCCAATCGATGCAATTGGTGCATGGTCCGGGCAAATCGTCCAACAGCCTGCTGGCTTTGGGGGAAACTGCCCCGAAGCGTGGAAAGAGGGGTTTCCAGCCGGCGATGCTGGCTCAGAAAGAGGCTTTTGCGCACCATGCCGCCCACCACGATCCCTACATGGCCAATGGCCTTGGGCACATCGATGCCATTGGCATCCAACCACAACGACTCGTTGTATTGCCGCTTGGCCCGTGCCCCTAAAGTCCCGGACCACAATGAGCCCGTGCTCCAGAAAACATCGACCTCGATGTCTTGCATCTTAACGGGACCAGCGCCCCGTCCTTCCGGGGAAGGGTTACCAGGCTGTCCATATCCAATGGTCGAAAGGTAACTTTCTACGTCGCCCCTCAGGTGCTCAAAATTAGGATTGATATGTATTTTCGTTTTCATGATATATATGTTTGATATTTATATAATCGGTCCGGCCGTGCACAAAGATCTTTTCTTCCCCAACGACAGTTTTCCAAAACTTTGGTTGCTTTGCCGGTCAAGGCCGTCAATAGAAGAAGTTGGGCCTGGCCATCAATCCGAACCGGAGGAGGTGCAATGTCCGCCCGAAATGGATGTTGTAATAGTCTTGCCCGTAATAATATTGCGAGAAAAACGTCACGTCTTTAAAAAACGAGGGTTTATAGGACACAGTAACCTTGGCGATGAGCCGATCGATGCCGAACGATTGCACATTGCCCATCGCCCCGGCAATCCAACCTAATTTGGTAGAGAGTTGCAAAACGGAGCTTTTCGGAGGGAGCGCACGTTGTGTCCGTCCAAAATAGCGCAATGTATTGGTAACATCTACCGTGGTTTGCATATCCAGATAAAAACGCAGATCTCCGTAACGGTTATCCAGTTCCTCATTGTGATAGTAATGGTACACCGCCGACAGTTTTGAATAATTGGTGGCAAAGGGGTTGCGCCTGTCGGGCTTGGACAGGAACATGCCGAGTTCGACCATGTTCGTGGAAAAATTGCCCGAGGTGGTATTGACGGTAACGCTGTCGGGCATGTAAAACGAATTTTCCTGCCCATTGGAGTGGTGGCACCACGACATGTAACCAAACAGGTCATATGTGCGGTGCGAGGCTTTCCTCAGGTGGTAAAAAAAGGTGGCACGAGGCATGAACGACGGGGTGCGGACGGGGTAAGACTCCTGGTTGTACATCCGCAAAATGACCTGCGGCGACAGCTCCACGCCCCAATCATCGGTGTTGCTCAAACTTACTTGATAATAGGGAATGATGTCGGCCTCGAACACCAATCTTTCGATGTTACCCACGCCTCCGGCAAAGGTAATGTAACTTGGGTCGCGGAACATGGCAAACGTACGTGCCGGGTCCACGTTGAACTGCGAAGGGATCTGGGCATTGAGATCTGTGACCAACAGGCCAAACACCCACAGGATGATTGCGGTATATTTTCTCATCGCACTAATTGTTTTTTTCTTTTGGGCCGCAGAATGTCTTCTTCAGGGCCCGTTTGATCGTGGCAAATGCCTGGGCAATGTGGCGATGCCAAAGGATGCCCAACGCAGTCTCGTACTCGTCGGACCGATCGGCGGCGGCATACTCCATGGCCACGATTGCCAGTTTGTCGAGGGGGAGTTTGATGCGGCGCAGGTTTCGTAATCCGCGTCGCTTGCTGTGTTTTCTGACACGGAGGCGGTTGTTGTCTATCAGCCAAAAGATGTAGTTTTCCCCATCGCGCGAACAGAGGACGTTACTCAGGTTGAGATCGCCATGGTAGAGACCATGACGGTGCAACCGGTACAGGAAACGCCCGAACTGGACCAAGGCATCACGGCATTCGGGAAGAGGACGGTCAAACAGCTCACGGCAGGAAGGGTGGCCTTCATACCGGCTGACAAAGAAACTTTTCCGCAATATGGGGCCCCGGAACCAGTCGGCATAAGCCAGCGGAAACGGAGTCGCCACGCCGTGTCCCAGAAGCAGGAGGGCATTCTCATAGGCCCGTTGGGCTTTTGTTTTCCGGAACAGACTATATATGATACGATTGGCCTGGGTGAGCCGTTCGTACGATTTAACGACTATATCCCCGCCTTCCACGTGCAGGGCCCTTACGTGGTTCCTTGACCTCTGGAGCTGACGCCCCCGGGACCCGAAACCGGCGAACACCTCCAGCAATTCTGAGGACAATGCCGAGTAGTCGGGATGGATCTCAAAATGTCTTTTCATCGGAAAGCTTTATTTGGGAAAAAGAAATAATTGCTCCGGTGATGCATGGATCAAACCTTCCCACGCCTGTCACGACGTGGGAAGGGAATCCTGAATCAAGCAATCATTAACTAAATCAGCATTTTATTTCGCGCATTGCCGGGACCGAAATGAATATGCCCTATAATACCGCCTGTTTTTTAACGACCAGACGATCCAGGATGACGTACAGCACAGGCACCACGATGAAAGAAAGGAACATGGAGCTTGTCAACCCACCGATAAGGACCCAGCCCAACCCGCTTTTCCATTCGGCACCGGCGCCTGTGGCCAACGCAATGGGCAATAAACCAATGATCAATGCCAGATTGGTCATCACGATGGGGCGAAAACGTTCGTTGGTCGCATGGATCACTGCAATGACCGGATTTTTGCCTTCAGCTTGCAGGTTGTTTGCAAAATCGACCACAAGAATGGCATTTTTGGCCACCAACCCCATCAACATGATGATACCCATAATGGAGAAAAGGCTTAACGATTTTCCGGCCAAAGCCAGGGCCAACAATGCCCCGATAATGGCCAAAGGCACAGAAAGCATCACCACCAGCGGATAGATATAGCTGTTATACAACGCCACCATAATCAAGTACATAAAAATGACGGAGGCCATCAACGCAATCAAAAGGTTGGAGAACGAATCGCCCTGCTGCTCCATGTCACCGGCATATACCACATCGACACCAGCAGGCTTTTCAATACCGGCAAGACGCTGTTTGATCTCTTCGCCGACCGTGCCAATGGTTTTTCCGACCAGGTTACCGGTTATCTGGATAGCCGGCATTTTGTTGTAGCGCAACAACGTGGAAGGACTTTCGCTTTCGTTAATGGTCGCTACCTGGGAAAGCTTGATCAATTGGCCGGAGTGGTTGTGGAACGAGATGTTCTCGATGTCAGATTTGTTCTCACGGTCAAATTCATCCAACGAGATAAAAATATCGTATTCATAATTGCCCTCGCTGTATTTCAAATCACGGTTCCCCTCATAAGCCATGTACATTTGGGAACCTATTTCGCCGATGGATAATCCCAGCTTGGCAAGCTTTTCGCGGTCAAATTGCACCACAATCTCTTTGGCCCCGTTCTGGACCGACGTTTCGATGTACTTAGTCCCACTGATCTGCCGCAACTGGTCGGCCACTATTTCACTGTAACGTTCGGTCTCTTCAAAGTCGTTCCCCCTGACATAAAATTCAATGGGAGAACTCGACATTCCGACAATGCTAACCTCTTTGACCTTAAATGACGCCCCGGCGAAGGTTTTGCTCAAATCGTAATGCAATTGGCTCGAAAACAGCTTGGAGCTGAGCCTGCGCTTTTTCTTCGGAACCAGTTTGACCACAAATTCAGTGGCATAAGGGGCTTCGATCACCGACATACCCCCGCTTTGCGATCCGACCTTGGTATATATGTTCTTGATCTCGGGGTACCGGAGCATCATTTTTTCAATTTCAATGCACAAATTGTTGTTTTGCGTCAAGGTGGCCGTCTTCTCAAGTTCCATCATCACAATGAATTCTCCGTTATCCCCGGCATCCATAAACTCGGTTTGGATAAAACCGCCCGACACCAAAGACATCGATAATACCAGTAAAACGGTCGCCGCCCCCAACGTAAGCTTCTTATGGGCCAAACACCATTTCAACATTCTTAAAACGCCAATCCGGATTTTTGAGATGGAATGCTCAAACGCCAAAAGGAAACGGTCAAGCCACTTCTGGCGGTTGTACAACTTCAACTGCCCGTAGCGTGACGTGAGCAACGGCACCAGCGTAAACGATACCAGAAGGCTCAGCAAAATGGAGACCACGATAGTAAGCGAAAACGATTTCAATAGTTGGCCGGTAACACCTCCGGTCAATCCAATGGGAAGGAACACGGCAATCAGCACCACGGTAATGGAAGTGACCGTTAGCCCCAATTCCTTGCAGGCATCCAACGATGCCTGTACACGGCCTTTCCCCATCTCCATATGGCGGTAAATATTTTCAAGCACCACAATGGCATCATCCACAATAGCCCCTATCACAATGGACAGGGCCAGCAACGTAAGCAGGTTGAGCGAGAATCCGAACAGGTAAAAGAACGCAAACGTCGATATGACCGACGTCGGGATCGATACCACAATAAATATCAGGTTACGGAACGTATGCAGGAACAACAACATGGCTACCGACACCAAAATGATGGCAATCAGCAAGTCCACCATCACGCTGTTCACCGCTTCGCGGGTAAAATCCGATGTATCGCTGGCAATAATGAATTGAAGGTTCTCACCGGCATACTGTGCCTCGAAATCGGCAATCATGGCTTTCACGGCATCGCTTATTTCCACGGCGTTGCCGTCGGCCTGTTTCTGGATAGTCAGTCCGATTGCCGGTTGACCATTGATACGGGCCAATTTGGAACTTTCGCGTACCCCGTCGTTCACCGTGGCCACATCGCCAATCTTGATGGCTGTCCCTTCACGGGTAGTGCCAATGGTGAGATTTCGTATTTCCTCAAGGTTCTTGATCTTCCCCGACAAACGAACGATGAATTTTGATTGGTCATCCTTGACCTTTCCTGTAGGAAAATCAATGTTCGATGCGGCCACAACCTGCTGGATCTGCGGAAGGGTCACGCCGTACTGTTCCAGCTTTTGCACGTCGGCCTTTATCTCGATCTCCCGTTGGTTGCCCCCTACCACATCAATCTGGGCCACTCCCTTTATCTGCGCCAACCGTGGTTTGATCTCTTTATCCACGATGTCGAAAAACTCCTTGTCGGGGATACTGGAGTTGAGGGCCAGATTAATGATGGGCAATTGGTTCAGATCGAACTTTTTGAACTGGATATCTTTGATCACCGCCGGCAAGTCGGCCTTGATGGCGTTGACCCTCCTTTCGCACTCCTGCAGCGACAAATCAGCATTGGTCCCGTCCTTGTATTGGATGGTAATCATCGATAAGCTTTCGTATGAATTGGACGATATTTTATCGATCCCTTCCAACGCAGAAACGGCATCTTCTATCTTTTTGGTCACCGAACTCTCTACCTCCGACGGGGCCGCACCAGGGTAAACCGTGATGATGGCATTGACCGGGATAGCCATGCTCGGTGTCAGTTCCTTGTTGAGCAGTGTATAGCAAAATACCCCGGCAAGTCCCAGCAGGACAAAAATAACGACGGGGATGGTCGTGCGTTTTATCGAAATTTCCGCAATCTTCATCGTAAATGCTTTTTATTAATGTTTACCAATCGCCGCTGTTTGCAGCTTCTGCATGCCGGACAGATGAACGTCCGGACACCCCGGATTTTACTGCACCACGTTTACTTCCGCCCCATCTTGCAGATTCAACTGGCCGCTCACCACCACCGCTTCACCTTCGGTCAGTCCCGACAACACCTCCATCCGGCCGTTACTCTCCTGACCGGTGGTAATCTCACGTTTCATCGATTTTCCATTGGCCACCACATACACGTAAGGATTTTTCAGGCTCCCCACAATGCTGCTTTTATTGATGATGACCTTCTCCTGGTTTTCGATGGGCAGTTCCACTTCGGCAAACAACCCGCTCCTGAGGCTTAACTCCTGGGGGTTCAACAGTGAGATTTCCACGTTGAACTTCATTGCGGCATCGGCCTTCACGGCCATGGAGGTGATTTGCCCCGCAAACTGCTTGTCGGGAAAAGCGCTCAACCTCAACGACACGGTTTGCCCGTTCCGCAACTTGTAGATTTCATTTTCGGAAACTTTGATATTGATCTTTAATGTATTGTTGTTCACGATTTCGCAGACAGAAGACCCGGCACCGAGAAATTGCCCAACCGTAAGGGTTTCGCTGTTAATGGTCCCCGAAATAGGTGCTTTTATAGATGTGTTGCTGAGGGCCTTTTGCGCATTTATCAAATCGGCCTTGGCTTTCTTTAGTCCGATGAGGGCCTGCTCCAGATCGCGTTTGGCAATGGCGTTTTCCTGGGACAGCTTTTCGAAAACGCTCCACGTCACGCTGGAATTGCGCGTAATTGGCTTCGGCCGTCAACACATTGGCCGATATCACCTCATCGTCCACTTTGACGATTGCATCCCCTGCATTCACCCGATCGCCTTTGCGCTTGTAAATCTTTACGATTTTCCCCTGGGTTTCCGACACCAGATTCAGTACCTCGGAAGCTTCAAGCACCCCGGTGGATACTACTTTTTGGGACAGGCGGCCTTTTTGGGCCATCTCAACGGATACGGGCACTTTTTCGATTTTCCGCTGGGCAAATTCAATATTCTTTAAAATCTCCTTTTTGTTACTGATAAGCTGGAACACCATCAGCCCGGCTGCAACCACCACAATGGCTGCGATGACAATGCGCGATGTTGCTGTTTTCATTTATATCTCTTTTTATTTTTACTCTTATTAGTCGATCTCACTCCGTGATGTATCAAACCACGCCCGGTTCACACGTTCACAATCCTTCGAAATTGTTTTTCTTAATCCTGGTGCTTATCAGTCTCCTGATCCCAACTGCAACAATGTTCCAGTGGCTTTCAGCATTTTCACTTCCGCCATCCGGCATTTCAATACCTGTTGGTTGTAAGTGTTGTCGGCCTGCAACAAATCAAAGTTCACGTTAAGCACATCGGCCATCGAGGCCATTCCTTCACGGTATTGCAAAAGGGTCTGATGGTAAACCTTCTGGGCCAGTTCACGATTCTCTTTTTGCACCGTAACCAAGCCACTGGCAGTTTGCAACTCCGACAACGCATTTTTGTAGTCAATGGAAAGGAGCTTTTGGTATTTCAGCATCTCTTCGTTCAGTTGAGATTTCTGAAGCATAGCTTGTTTTACCTTCGCATGGGTTTGCCCCGAAGTGAAAATGGGCACCTTCAGGTTCAACCCAATGGTATTCATGTTGGTGAGTTCATCGACTTTCGATGACGTATTGTACGACGAGAAATCGAACTGCCCATATGCCGCCAGCGTAGGATAGTAATTGGCCCTGGCCGCTTTCACCTGCTGTGCCGCGATCTCGTCCTGCTTGACCAGCACCTGGTATGCCGGAACATTTTGCAGGTCCAGGGGAGAAACCACTGTATTCCTGAAATTTTCCACGTAGTAACTGGCATCGATGCGGATGACCGAGTCGGCAGGCATCCCTGCCAAAGCTTTCAAATAGTTGAGCTGAATGTCAATACCGGTCACAATGGTCTGTCTTGACACCTCCATGTTGGTCAATGTCACTTTCAATCGGTTCAAATCGGTCTCTTTGATCAGATCGCTCCTATAATTGAGCTCGGTAATTTTGTACAGTTCCCTTAAACTGTTGAGCGACCCCTCAATGGTCTGCTCTTGCAGCATCAGGGATCCGGTTTGGTAATAAGCATTTGCAACTTCGCCAATGACCTCCTCATCCGTTTTCGACTTCAGGATTGTTTGTAGCTCCTGATTCTTTCGGGCCGTTTTCAACCCTATCCAATAAGCCTGGCTGTAGATCAGTTGCGTAACCTGCACACCCATCGATGCCGTATAGAGCGCATCAATGTTGGCTATCTGATCGATGATGGGGGCATACTCTTCCGAAACCATGGAATAAACCGACGCGGGAAGATCCAGTTCGAGCATCATTTTGCTGTAACTGGCCGTGCCTTCTATCTGGGGCAATCCCTGGCTACGGGCTTCGCGGCGGAGATAGTCTGCCTCTTCGATTTGCAATTGCGATTTTTTTACATCATGGCTGTGCTCAAGGGCATAAGAGATCAGTTTTGTCAACTCCGATTGCCCCGCCACATTGGGCGCAACAAGCCACATGGTAAAAACAACCGCCGCGACCGCATTTCCCTTTCGAAACAAAAATGAACCCCTTTGTTTTTTAGGGCAGCCAGGCCTGGTGTTTCCTGCCTGTCGAATATTGTAATCCATTGCAACCATTGTGCATCAGTTAAAAATGATACGACAAAGTTGCTGGTCAACAACGATCTATAAAATAGGATTGTTCCTAAAATGGACAAATTAAAGAGTGAAATGGACAGGGACAGGATTGTATCAGAATACCCGAAAAAGTACAAAAGGGGCTGAAAGGAATACGAGATAAGCCTTTGGCCATATAATTCACCAACCTCTAAAAACCGACACCTTTCTTTTATCTTCTCATGAAAGTGCGATTAGGGTAAATCCGTGGATCCCAAACGACGGAACGCTTTTCGTCCGAACACCTATGGTATTTTTCAGCATTGGGAATCCCAAACCTTTTACCCTCTTCCCGTCAGCCATTCCAAAAATGCTGTCGTTTTCAGCTTACCCACTAAAATCTGATCGGAAAATGGCACTGTCATGTGGATAAGCAGCTTGCGGTTGAGATAACGCGAAGCCTCTTTCACAGCTTTACGGTTGACCAATTGCTGGCGGTTGGCCCTGAAGAAAGCAAGCCCGCAAATGGCCTCAATCTCTTCCAGATTTTGCGAAACAGGGTATTTCCTTCCGTCCAAAGTCAATGCCATGACCATATCATCTTCCACATAGAACAAAGCAACATCCTTCGATTCTACGGGAATGATCTTATCGCCTTTTTGCACAATAATGGCTTGCCCGTATGGACTCATCTGCCGTCCCAACAACTGCACCAACTGGTTAAAATTATTGTCGGGCCGGGCAAACTTGCTTTTGAGCGATTGGTATTTATCCAACGCTTTGGCCACAGAGGTCTTGCTGAAGGGTTTCAACAAATAATCAATGCCGTTGGCCTCAAATGCCTCCAATGCATAATTATCATATGCCGTACAAAAAATAATGGGTGCAGGCGGAGGGATATTTCTGTAAATATCGAAACTCAAACCATCGGGCAGCTGGATGTCGGAAAAAACCAAATCAACGGACGTACCGCCCTTAAAAAAGGCCCCGGCCTGCTCAACAGTAGATAAAATGGCCACTATTTCAATGTCACTATCCACACGGCGCAAGGTATCGGCCAAATCGTCGGCGGTCAGCCGTTCATCTTCTACAATCGCAACACGCAACATGTCTTTTAAGTATTCAGAAACATTTATTAATTATGCCTTAATCATTCAAGTTAGCTGTTAAGCAGCTTCCAAAAAAACTGGAAGCCACTTAAAACAAACCACTCTTTAATTGGCGATGAGTTTTATGGTCACGCTAAAATAGTCGGATGTATCGTGCACTTTTATGTCTTCATGGCAAATCAATAAATAACGTTTGCTCAGGTTCTCCAGTCCCAATCCCGCCGTCGCCGTAACCAGCTTCGGAACTTTGTTGTTCGTGATGGTCAGATACCCATCCTCAAAAACCACTTCCACTTTCAAAGGCCTCTCCTGGGTAAAAGCATTATGTTTGATCGTGTTTTCCACCAATGTCTGAAGTGCATACACAGGGATCCGAAAAGCGGAAACGACCTCTTGGGGAATTTGCATCGAGCAAGTGAACGACCCTCCAAACCGGATCGCCTGTAATTCGACATAATCGTCGGTAAATGCCAATTCATCCTTTAACGGGATAAGGGCATTGCGATGTCTCGAAACGGTGACTCTTAAAAAATCCGACAACCTCACCAGATATTCCTCCGCAAGTTCCGCATCGGTACGGATCAACGATTTCAAAACACTAAGGGCATTGAACAGGAAATGGGGCTGCAACTGGTCGATCAGATGTTTTTGTTCTGCTTCTAGATTCTTCACTTTCAAGTCGGCCAGTTCTTCCCTTACCCGCACCTCATTGGTCTGAAAAATAACAAGCCCGAGAATTGACAGAATGACCGCGTTGACCCCTGCAACATTAATCCCCATAAAGATCAGCTGCGAGGGCTCTCGTTCCAATCGTAAAAAATGGAAAACCACAATCATGGCAAAAACAAACAGGCCTACAAACAAAAAACTTTTGACCAAAAACAGGACACGAGACCCTTTTTTGTATTTGCCATACAATATGGCAATATAAATATTGGCCTTCCAAATAGAAAAAACCATAGTCGTGGCTATCACAAAACCTAACCCTACAGTCACAAGCGACTTTGGGACCGGCGTTAAGAAAAAAGTCGGCGAAATAAGGAACAATGCAATAATGGGCGACGATATATAAGCCGCCCTATTAAGATGCGTTTTATAAATATCCAGCATAGAGATAAGGAATATGAATCAACTCCGGTCTTCTTCTAAAACCCTTTGTCGGACAACAAACCCAGCCTGACGCCGCCCCAAGAGAGGATCGGACATCGTGGCAATCCGGGCAGGCTGCACCCCTCTAAACTTGGCTTTTTCGCGACCTTTTCCAAAAGATTATTCGTAACCCATCCATAAATAGAGAAAAAACCTCCCTGATCGGCATTCCCCAAGCGGATAAAAACAGGCTTTGCCGCAGCCATTATTCACCCGTTACAGCCGTCCGCATGTATCGATCCATCTCATCGGCTACCATTTTTGAATACTTAACCGCTTCAACCACGGTTTTTGCCCCTTGCACCACATCCCCGGATGCAAATATGCCAGCCCTCGTCGTTTCCCCTTTCTCGTTGGTAACAACAAGCCCTCTCTCGCTGACCTCGATTCCCGTTGTTGTGGATGTAATACGGTTCCTGGGCCCCTGGCTGATGGAAATGATTACCGAATCTGCCTTCCTGAAAAAGGTTTCGCTATCTTCCCATATCACGTTTTCGTTTTCATCGACTTTTATCCTACGGAAAATGACCCCCTCATCCACAATTTCAACAGGTGCCGTCTCGTATTCGAATTGTACCCCGTCTATTTTTGCATACTCAACCTCCCTGGGACTTGCCGATGCAACAGCTGGCCTGGAATATACCGTCACGTTGGGGGTACCCTTTCGGATAACGGTCCGGGCCACGTCCATGGCCGAATTACCGGCACCAATAATGATCACATTCTTACCCAAATCGTAAACATCCGGATTGGACAGATAATTGATGGCAAAATGGACATGTCCCAAAGTTTCACCTTTTATTCTTAAATTATTCGGCTTCCACACACCGGTGCCGATAAATATAGATTTATACCCGTCCTTAATGAGGTCATCCACACAAATGGTTAACCCAATAACAGTATTCGGACGAATTTTTATGCCCATCTCATTCAACTTGTCCTTATATTTTTCCAGAATGGTTTTGGGCAAACGAAAATCAGGAATACCGTACCGCAGAACCCCTCCGATCTTATCTTTGGATTCAAATATCGTGACGTCATAACCTTTCTCTGCCAACAAAACGGCAATGGTGATCCCCGCAGGGCCCGAACCGATAATGGCGGCCCTAATTCCATTCTTCTTCGGGGCTTCGATCTTCATACGATCAAAATACGCGTCCGAAATATAATTCTCAATACTACTGATATGGACCGGCGATCCTTTTTTATTCAGAATGCAGTGCCCCTCACATTGCTTATCGTGATCACAGATCAAAGAACAGATCAAAGACAAAGGATTGTTCTTAAAAACCATCTTTCCGGCCTCCATCATCTCTCCCTGGAGAAAAAGTCCAAGCATTTGAGGAATCGGCGTATGAATAGGGCATCCTTCCCGGCATTGGGGTTTTTTACAGTTCAAACACCTTTTGGCTTCGTTAACAACATGAATCGGCATGAATCCTCCTATTATTTCCTAATTATAAAACTTAACCCGATCAGGCCCATTATCGGTTATTACCAATCTATAAACAGGTTACCCGTTAACAAAGCCTGAAATTATTTCTTAACAATTGCAAAGTTAATAAAAGGACGAAATGTTACATTACCCTTAATAACGCAGTCCCGACAGTAATTTGTCATGTTATTCCGAACAATGCCCCTTTCTTATTCGGCCAATTGCCCCATTTTCGCCCCAACCAAATAGGTAGAACAGTCCCATATTTTTCGTCCATGTCGCACTGTTTGCCCTTTCCTTTCAACGTCGGCCCTCTTTCCCACGACTTAAATTTCTTGCAATTAATTCCAATATTTTTTTAAATTAGAGATACCAATCATCAAAACATGCAACCATGGATATTTCCGGCTCTTGGCATTTCAGGGAAGATTTTGGCTATGGCGTCGATGAAGGCGACATGACCATCAACCAAAACGGGACAAAATTCACAGGTTCAATGGTCTATGAAGAAACCATTGAAGGTGACCAGCCATTCGTGGTATGCGTTGATATTGAGGGTATGATAGTCGATGATCAAATCAGGTTCAAAGGCATCAATTACGAGATCTTCGACGATACTTTACCCGACATGCTCTTTAACCTCGAAGACCGCCAGGGCCGGTTCATCGATGAAAACCGCATTGAAGGCTTAAGCATGGATACCGATGGCATCGAAGGTCATTTTGTAATGATAAAAAACCACTGACACACAATCAATTAATTAAAATTCATTGCAATCGCGTAACCAATAAACCCCATCCTACGTATAAACCCCAAAGAAGCCCCTTTAATTTCCCACAACGGTCGGGAAAATAGCGCTCACCCACGGATTGTCCTTTCGGCACACCGGTATGTAAGCTTAAAGCAAAATACTCAAAATGCTTGGTTATGAAAAGGATCATGCTTCTCACCGATTTCTCGGATACCGCAAGGAATGCCACCACGTACGCACTCAAAATGTACGAAAAAGAAAAGGTGGAATTTGTTCTGATCAATGCCTTCGATCTCGAATTTAGTGGTAGTCCGTACATTGTTCAGGTAAAAGAAGAACTGGACGACGAAAGCCAAAAAAGCCTCAAAAAAGAACTGGACGTCATCCACCGCCGTTTTCCACATGCAAATGTGGAAAGTCTCTCACTTTTTGGCACCCTCATTGATGTGGTTCAAAAAGAACTGGGCAAAAACCAATACAACTTAGTGGTAATGGGTTGCCGTGGCGAAACAGCCCTCGAGAATTTTCCTTTTGGGCAGTCGTGCCTACGAGGTCATCAAGAACGTAAGTGCGCCAATCCTCTTGGTCCCACGCCATACTAAGTTCAGGCACCCCGACAAAATTGCTTTTGCCACCGATCTTAAAGACATCCCCTCTGACAAAATGGTGGAACCGTTACGCGACATGGCCCACATGTTCCATGCCCCACTGTTGTTCGTCAATGTCATGGAAGACGAATACATCAACCGCATAGAGGCAGAAGAACAGATCTCCGAACATTTTCCCGGCATCAACATCAGCTTCAATTTCATCGAAGACGACGATGTGGTCCAGGGAATCAACAGCTTTATGGAAGATAACGAAATTGAAATGGTAGCCATGGTCCGTCACCGCATGGGGATGATCGATCGACTGTTCCACCCCAGCGTGACCAAACAAATGGTTCTCCGCCCCGAACGCCCCATGTTGATTCTTCACGATGGCTGATGACTCATGTAATTTATTTAGCGTCCCGTGATTTAGATTATTGTTCTTTCGATCGTCGGATGACTAAAAAAGAAAAGGGCCCCAGTTCAATTAGGGCCCTTTTCTTTATCCATTGGACACAAAAGTAAAACATGCGACTGTCATCTATTACTTCACGTCCTGCATCAGTTTTTTTACAACCGGCGATATGGCTATCAGCACTAAACCTGTAATCAATGCGTATATGGCCAATTGTTTGTATCCATCGGTATATGAAACAAGTTTCTCGACGGCAGTGGCATTTTCACCGGGCACAGTCATTCCCGCACCCAAAATGCCCGCCACGTATTGTCCATAGGCACTGGCCAAAAACCACATGCCCATCATCACTCCCTGCAAGCGTTTGGGGGCCAGCTTGGTCATGATGCTCAATCCTATAGGGGACAAGCAAAGTTCGCCAAATGTAATTACCAGATAAGCAATGGTAAACACGTCCAACGAAGTAATACCTTGCTCATTGGCAAAGAAACGGGTGTAGTAAAAAACATAAAATGCCAGGCTTAAGAACAAAAAGCCTAACCCGAATTTCACCACGGTATTGGGTTCCAATTTTCGTTTGGCCAACCATATCCACACCAATCCGACCAAGGCTGCGAATAGAATAACAAACAGCGAATTGGCGGCATTATTCACCCCATTGGGATCAACGGTAAAGCCCAACAACGAAGTATCCAGGTTAGTGGCAGCGAACAGGCTCAACGATCCGCCGCTTTGCTCGAAAAAAGCCCAAAACAGCACGGAAAATAAAATAAACACCAATGCCGCCGCCAGTTTTTTACGTTCCGAGGTCCCGTACCTGGTCATTTCGTAAAACACATAAACAAGCGTGGCGGGGCCTATTATGTACATGAACCAATCGGTGTATTGGGTTTTGGCCACCATGGTCATTATTATTGGAATAATGGCCAACGAACCAATGTAAACCAGATATTCGTACCATTTGTGCTTTTTGCCCACCTTATTGTCCTGCGACACATTGCCATCCGCATCTTTTTCGGCAAAAGGCGACAAACCGATGGGTCCCAGACTACGTTGGGTAAATACAAACGTAAACAAACTGATTGTCATCACAACTGCCGCCAGGCCAAAGGCCAAATGCCATGAATAGCTCTTTCCGATGGCAATGCATGCATATCCGCCCAACAGTGCCCCCACATTAATGCCCGAATAGAACAGCGAGAAACCTGCGTCGCGCCGGGTGTCGTTGCTTTTATATAACGCACCCACCATGGTCGATATATTGGGTTTGAAAAAACCTGTCCCGATAACGGTAAAACTGATACCCAAAAAGAAGAATTGCTGCGGGTTTATGGACAAAATAACACTTCCCACAATCATTAATATGCCACCCCAGAACAACGATTTACGAAACCCCAATATTTTATCGGCAAACAAACCACCGATAAACGTAAATGCATATACAAAAGCCTGGGTAGCGCCATATTGCAGGTTCGCCACATCTTCTTTCATGAACAACTGGTGCACCATAAAGTAGGTAAGCATCCCGCGCATGCCGTAAAACGAGAACCGCTCCCACATTTCAGAAAAAAACAAATACCACAGTTGTTTCGGGTATTTGCCTTCAAATGTCTGTACTTCCTCTAATGTTTTCACTCTACAATAATTTGTTTAACGAATGGTCATATACAACGTCCACATTGCAATTTCTACGCAAAGCAGGAATTACCGACATGAATGTTCCGCCAGAAATTATTTAAGCCCTGGCCCTCTGTGTAACACAAGAGGGCACAAGGCTGATTAACTATCATTTTATATCTGATAACGATGACTTGTTAGCGAATGCCTTTTTCGCTCATCACTTTATTCAGCCAGCGCAAAAGTACAAACATCAGGATTGCGGCCGGCAACACCAGCAAAAAGTTTACGATGAAAAAGTTTGCCTTATCGGTATAACCTTCCCACATGCCCGACAACATACCCGATAGTTTATTCCCTACCGAGGTGGACAAGAAAAAGCCTCCCATCATCAGCGCAGTGATACGAGGAGGCGACAATTTAGAGACCAACGAAAGTCCCATGGGCGATAGGCACAATTCACCGATGGTAATAACCCCATACGATGCAAAGAGCCATAAACTGCTGGCCTTTTCATTTCCAATATTGGTCGATTTTACGGCCATAACCATTACGAATGCCGACAGGGCAGTAATCAAAAGACCGATCGCAATCTTTGCCGGCGTTCCGGGCTCCCTGCCGCGGCTGCGCAAGAAACCGAACAACCCAACCACAATGGGGGTCAATACAATTACCCAAAAGGGGTTGATAGACTGGAACAATTCGGCCGATACCAATTTCAGGTTCGAACCATAGGGAACTTGCTCTTCTGCGCCCAAATTGTGTGCATATTTAAGATAGCCTGCATAAGTTTCTTTGGTACTATCGTTCTCCAACACCTGCGCCATTCCCAATGTGCTTACGGGATCGGCAATGGCAGTAGGCAACGCACGATCGGTGTACTCTTCGGCCCACACGGTCAACGCATCCCCGTTTTGATGGAACACGGCCCAAAACACCACAAGACATGCATAAACTGCCAACAAGGCACCGATCGGACGCTTGTCTTCATTATTGGCCTTTACGTAAAGGGAAATAAAGAAACCGACCACAGGGATACAGCCAATCAAAAATGCATCGTTCGTGTCCGAACCAAAAATATTGCCGGGCAATAGATAACCCACCACACCAAATACCAGCATCGGCACCAACACGCTCAACAGAATGCGGCCAGTGGGCATATCCCCTTCTTGCAGCGGCTTACGCACATCTGCTTCTTTCACGTGCCTCGTACCTAAAAGGAAAATGGCAATCCCGACCAGCATGCCCACGCCGGCAGCGGCAAAAGCCCAGCCCCAGCCATAATTGATGCGCATATAGGCAGCCACAAAGTTGCATATAAAGGCCCCGATGTTGATACCCGCGTAAAAAATATTGTATCCCGCATCTTTGTTATCGCGATATTGGTCTTTGTTATAAAGGTTACCAAGCAACGTGGAAATATTTGGTTTGAAAAATCCGTTTCCTAAAATGATCAACAACAACGACACGTAAAACATCGTTTCGTTCTGGACCCAAAGCCCCAGGTAGCCCGATGCCATAAGCAAACCGCCGATCACAATCGATTTTCGATAGCCCAATATCCTATCGGCCAACAGGCCACCGATAAACGGAGTCAGATAAACAAGGCCCAGATAAGTCCCGTAAATATCCGATTTTTTCTGGGGAGCAAAGCCCATGCCTCCATTTTGCCAACTATCGAGCATGTACAGCGAAAAGATACCTAACATCAGGTAATAGCCAAAACGCTCCCACATTTCGGTGAAAAAGAGCACCCATAGGCCCTTGGGGTGTTTTCGGTTTGTCGTCATTCGTTTTAAATTTATTTATGGTTTTTGTTTTAGGTAATTACAGATCGATAGGGGCCAAAATGCCACAATTTTCACACCAAAATAATATTGTGGATCGGAGAAAGTGTGGTCTCTTATTTTTTCACGTGCCCACCGTTTTAGGCGCGTATTGTTTGGCAAATGTTTTTGGGGGTCGTAAATTCGCGTAACACCACAAAAATATGAATTGGGGATAAAGTACAATGTGCAATTTCTCATCAAAACATGAAAATTTTTCCAATTTACGAAATAAAACAAATCGATGCGTACACCATCGAACAGGAGCCAATCCTTTCGGTAAACCTGATGGAACGCGCATCCAGGACCTTACTGGGATGGATAAAGGAGAATCTTGCGCCTGTGCCGACGTCCGTTTTTGCAGGGACAGGCAACAATGGCGGCGATGCACTGGCACTTGCCCGGTTGTTGCACCTCGAAGGCTGGGATGTGAAAGTTTTCCTGCTCAATTCCAAAGGGCTTTCGCCCGACACGGAGATCAATCTTGGCCGGTTGCGCCATTTGCCCAAAATAACCGTCACCGATCTTTCCCAAAGTGGTGACCTCCCCGAAATTGACCCTACGCATCTGGTGGTCGACGGTCTTTTCGGAGCGGGCCTGAACAGACCTCTTTCCGGGTTTGCGGCCAAAGTGGCCAGGTATCTTACCGCCACCGGGGCAAAAATCCTCAGCATTGATCTGCCTTCCGGGTTGCTGGGCGAGGATAATTCACGAAATGACCATTCGGCCATTGTCAAAGCCACCTACACCATCAGTTTTCAGTTTCCCAAGCTCTCTTTCCTTTTTTCGGAGAACGAGGCATATGTCGGCGAATGGACGGTTATTCCCATCGGCCTTCACCCCCGGAAAATTGAAGAGACACACACCAACTGGTATTATGTGGACAAGACGTGGGCCAAAAGACTGCTTCCCATTCGCGATAAGTTCGCGCACAAAGGGAAGTTCGGCCACGCGTTGCTCCTTTCGGGAAGCTATGGAAAGATGGGCGCCGCCGTACTGGCATCAAAGGCATGTCTTAAAGCCGGCGTGGGGCTATTGACCACACACGTGCCGAATTACGGTTACAATATCATGCAAACGGCCGTTCCCGAAGCAATGGCCAGCATTGACCGTTCGGACATACTCATTTCCGGGTTCCCCGACCTGGAACCTTTTGATGCGGTAGGGGCCGGCCCCGGTATCGGGCAAACGGCGAACACGGCCCACGCCATTGCACAACTGATCGATAAGATCGGAGATAAACCAATGGTACTGGACGCCGATGCACTGAACATTATGGCGGCAAACCCACAACTGCTTTCGAAATTGCCCGCCAACACCATCCTTACCCCTCACCCGAAGGAATTCCAGCGATTAGCGGGACCATGGAAAAATGATTTCGACAGGCTGCACAAACTTTCCGCCTTTGCCCAACAATACGGCATAGTTGTTGTTCTAAAGGGTGCGCATACAACCGTTGCGTTACCCGATGGGAGATGTTTTTTCAATTCGACCGGAAATCCGGGCATGGCATCGGCCGGAAGCGGAGATGTATTGACAGGTATCATTCTTGGGCTTTTGTCGCAAGGCATTTGCCCGGCCGATGCGGCTATTTTGGGCACCTATCTTCATGGAAGCGCGGGCGATATTTATGCGGCCCATGAATCGGAAGAATCGCTGACCGCCATCGACCTTACTTCTTATTTAGGATTGGCATTTAAATCATTAAGAAAATAACAAACACATTCGGTATATGGACACACGCACAACCAAGGTCTTGTCGGCCATTGCAATTGCAGGATTCATGATGGGCTGCACGGCCCGCAAAATAGAAAGTAACGTGGACGTGGTCAAGGCCAGCAGCCTGACCAACGCCACAAACCATTCGGTCGTTTACAGCCTCCCGGCAACCGCTTTGCGGGTAGAGGTCACGGCCGTGAAAACGGTAAAAAAAGTCGGCCCGTTTTACCGTTACGCACAAAAGTATTTCAACATTAGCAACGTCGTGACCGAAGACTCGGAAGAATGGACCATCAGATCGGTAAAGGTAACCCCATACGGAAAACCCGATCCCAACAAAGTATTTGCCATCCTGCAAAAAGGTCCCGGAGTGGCCCAAAACATCAGTGTAAACAACTTGGGCGTTTTATGCGGTATCAACATCCAGGCTCCCTGCCTTTGCCCCGAACCGTATCCCACCGTCCAAATGGCAGGGGAACCGACCCTAGAGACTGTAAACTTTGACGCCGTGCCCATGCTCGAAAAGCAATTGGTCACCACATCGACCGCCACCATGGCCGATGAAACGGCCCAATACATTTATAAGATAAGAAAACGCCGGTCGCGGATCTTTACCTCCGACTACCCAAACCTTCCGCCCGATGGACAGGCATACCAGACGGTTAAAGACGAAGTTGCCACGCTGGAACACGATTTCATGGAGTTGTTTGCCGGGAAAATTGTGCAAGTTGAAATCGTCAAAAGCTTTGAATACATTCCGGCACGCGAGAGTGTCGACAACAACGTACTGTTCCGTTTCTCATCGAAAAAAGGGTTCGTGGACCGAATGGACCTCAGTGGCACCCCGGTGTACGCCGAAGTAAAAGATCTAAAGGCCCGCACATTGCCCGACACCCCTTTGGCGCAACCCAAAAAGGGAAATGTTCCCAACGGACTGTTCTATAATTCGCCTGGACTGGCCAAAGTGAGGATCCTGGACCGGAACGTACCGGTTTTCGAGCAAGAATTCGAATTGGCCCAATTCGGGCAATTGATGTCGCTCCCGGTGGAAACCATGCTGCAACCAAACCTGAAAATAGAGATGTCATCGGTCACCGGCTCAATCCTTTCCATTTCAAACAAATAAGACTTATCCGATTACGTAACGAACCTGGACCGTTAATCACAAACATGGACGAAACGAGCCAGGAGCCGCTCCGTACACATGGACGTGGTTATTGGCGGGTTATCCGTCTGAACAAAACGGCCATGTGTGTGTGGCCTTAAATGACAAATTATAAGCACATGAAAATTGCAATTATTGGGACAGGCGGTGTGGGAGGTTATTTTGGTGCCAAGCTGGCACTGGCTGGCCATGATGTGCATTTCCTGGCCCGGGGCGGGCATCTCAAGGCCATGGTTACCAGCGGCATCAGTGTAAAAAGCTTAAAAGGTGACTTCCACGTGGACAAAGTGAAAGCCTCCGATAACTTACAGTCAATAGGAAAAGCCGATCTGGCAATTGTTTCCGTTAAAGCCTGGCAGGTAAAAGAAATGGCCACACAGCTGAAGCACATTGTAGATGCCCGCACCATGGTGCTTCCTTTGCAAAATGGCGTCATGGCGTCGAAAGAACTATCCGGGGTGCTGGGCGTACAGCATGTATTAGGCGGGTTATGCCGTATTATCAGTAAAATCGAAGCGCCCGGGGTCATTAAGCACTTTGGGGTGGACCCGCTGATTGTCTTTGGAGAGCTGCACCATCAAATCACAGACAGGGCAAGGATGCTCCAGGACGTGTTCATTGCCGCCGGGATCAACGCACGGGCGGTCGATAACATCGAATCGGAACTGTGGAAGAAATTCATTGCCATTTGCGTCAGCGGGCTGTTGGGTATCACCGGATCGACTTACGGGGAAATACGGCAAATGCCGGAAACACGAGCTATGATGATCGGCCTGTTCAATGAAATTTACGGGCTCTCCCAAACCATTGGTATTCCCATCGAAGCCGATTTCGTGGACAAAACAGTGGCGTACATCGACGGTTTTCCTTTCGACGCCACCTCGTCGCTGGCCCGCGACGTGTGGGACGGTAAACCGTCGGAAATCGAATACCAGAACGGCACAGTGGTTAAACTGGGCGAACGGTACCACTTTCCTACCCCCATCAACCGGTTTGTGTACCACTGCATCCTGCCTATGGAAGCAAGGGCACGACAAAGGGCCGGGCTAACGGAAGAAAGAGGGATATGAGTTGGGGTGAAGGAGCTGGTTAAGCTGCCCATTGGACACCTAAAACTGACGGGCACAGCATTTAGGCCCTTCCGCATCGATCAGAATATTACATTAAACCATAAATACCATGACAAAAGAAATACTTGGCCTTGAACCCAAACTGGTATGGGCTTACTTTCATGAGCTGACACAAATTCCCCGTCCATCGAAAAAAGAACAGAAAGCGGTGGACTTTGCGGTGGATTTCGCAAAAAAACACAAACTTGAGTTTACCAAAGACGACGTAGGCAACGTCATTGTCCGCAAGCCCGCCACCAAGGGTATGGAAAACCGCAAAGGCGTGATTTTACAGGCACACCTGGACATGGTACCGCAAAAGAACAGCGACAAGGTACACGATTTTGAAAAAGACCCCATCGAAACCCGCGTGGTTGACAGCTGGGTGATGGCCAACCAGACTACGTTGGGCGCCGACAACGGAATCGGCGCCGCATCGATCTTTGCCGTTCTGGCCTCCGATAATATCGTACACGGCCCCATCGAGGCTTTGCTGACCATCGATGAAGAAACCGGCATGACCGGGGCCAACAACCTCAGGGCAGGTATGTTGCAAGGCCATATCCTCATCAACACCGACTCGGAGGACGAGGGAGAACTTTACGTGGGGTGTGCCGGTGGTTCCAATGCCAGTTGCACGTTCTATTTCCAACCCGAAAAAACGCCCGTGGGCACCGAAGCGTTCGTCGTGTCGCTGGGCGGGTTGAAGGGCGGCCATTCGGGCATCGATATTATTCTGGGGCGTGGCAATGCCAACAAACTCGTTTTCCGTTTCCTGAAATATGCGGTGGCACATCTGGGCGTCCGATTGGCTTCGATTGACGGCGGCAGCCTTCGCAACGCCATTCCCCGCGAAGCATTTGCCACCGTGGTGGTTCCTTCACGGTCCATCGACGATTTTAAGGAGGCCGTGGCCGATTTTGAACATACGTTCAAGGACGAGCTTCACCATGTAGAGCCCGGTTTAAAGTTCGAAGCCGTCCCTACCCAATTGCCCGTTTCTATTTTCGACGAAATTACGCAAGATGACCTCATCAACGCCGTACAGGCTTGCCCCAATGGGGTTATCCGCATGAGCGACAGCATGCCGGGCCTTGTGGAAACATCCACCAATCTGGCCGTTGTCAAATCGGACGAACGGACGATACAAGTACTGAGCCTTATCCGTAGCTCGGTCGATTCGGCCAAAGAGGACGTGGAATCGACCATTGAGAGCATTTTCCGTCTGGCGGGCGCCGAAGTGCGTTTCCACGGACAGTACCCCGGCTGGCAGCCCAACATGGACTCGGCCATTTTAAAGACCATGCAAAACGTTTATAAAAACAAATTCGGCAAAACTCCCGAAATAAAGGCCATCCATGCAGGATTGGAATGCGGCATACTTGGCGGTGTCTATCCCCACTGGGACATGATTTCGTTTGGGCCTACCATCCGGTACCCGCATTCTCCCGATGAAAAGGTGAACATCCAATCGGTCCAGCGGTTTTGGGAATTTTTGGTCGATACATTGGCTCACATTCCATTGAAATAAGCCAAACCTGTACGCAAGAAACGCCCGGTCGCCCATCGGGCGTTTCTTGTATCCGTCCGTATAGGGAAACCCCGGTATAGGCAACCATGGCTTCCCCGTCCGAAAAAGACGGGCAACGGAAGACTGTGGGACAAGAAGAAACATCTCATTCCCCCATCGTTCAATCGGAATACAGAGCTGCAAACTTTTGCGTGGCGGAGGGTAAACGCAGGTCCGACAGGGCAAATTTATTTGGGGGGACGGACAGAAATGGATCGTTGGGAGGTTATTGGAAACCCCGACGGGGCAGCCCCATTTTCCGCGCCAGATCAAGCGTCCGGATTTCGCAATGGTTACCCCGTATTTATTCTGGTATCATAGACCTATGGTTTGGATAAGTTGTTTTTTGGTACGGAAGAAAAAGGTCTGTGACAAAAAATTATATTTGCACCTGCCTTTGGCCTGTCCCTTTGTCACAAGCATCTGTTAATCCATTGCATTACAAATTGAAAGCACTTATCAAGCATCAGAACGCCCTGGTCGAAGCAAACCGGAAAGAGTACGGACAGGCATACGATTCACTGAACTTCGTGAATTACTACCAGGGCCTCGAAATGGAAGGTATGCGCGAAGAGCTGCTCAACCAGCTCGAAGGGAAAATCACCTGGGACTTCCAACAAACCAAAACCGATGCCACACGCATGTCGCCGGGCTGCAGGCTTTGCGGCCAGGGCCAGTGGAGCTGCCTGTTCATCAACGGCAAATGCAACTGCAACTGTTTCTATTGCCCTGCCCCACAAACCGACATCGGTCAGCCCGTGACACAAACCCTCACGTTCGACGACCCAATGGCTTATGTGGAGTATATACGAAAATTCAACTTCAAGGGAGTTAGTTTCAGCGGCGGGGAACCATTTTTGACCTACGACAGGGTGAAGCTTTTTTTGCAGACCCTCCGGCGCGAATTGCCACCGGATCTTTATATCTGGATGTACACCAACGGCACACGCGTAACCGCGGAACAGCTAAAAGAGCTTGCCGAGATAGGGCTTAACGAGATACGCTACGACATCGGCGCCACCGATTATAACCTAAAGCCCGTCAAACAAGCCATTGGCATTGTTCCAACAGTCACGGTGGAAATACCTGCCGTACCCGACGAGTTGGAGACCATTAAGCATTGCGTAAAAGAGCTTGCCGAAGTAGGTTTGTCGTACCTAAACCTGCACCAGCTTAGGTTAACGCCCCACAATTTGCCGAAAATCCAGGCCAAAGGCTATGCGTTGTCACATGGCGTACGCGTCATTGTGCCCGAATCGGAACTTGCAGCATTGGAAATCATCAGGTACACAAAAGAAAACGGCATTGACCTTCCCGTAAATTACTGCTCGTTCGTGTACAAAAATCGCTTCCAGAAGTCGGGATTAAGAAAGAAGCTGGCCCCCCTGGTTGCCTTCCCATACCAGGAAGTTACCGCCAACGGTTACATCCGCGACCTATGGGTGCCCCTTACCGGAGAATCGGAACAAGCACTGGGCAATATGCCCCTCTCGGTGCAAAATGATTGCCATGTTGACGCACGCGCATTGAAAATCCATTTGAAACCATCGTTAGTACCCATGTTCGTATCACATGGACCGAAAGTAAAATACATCGACATACGCATCTCGGAAACCGATCCGCATCACGCCAACAAAACCGAACTGGCAATGGGAAACGGGAAAAAATTATTTGTCGAATGGGCCGACGCCACTCCCGAAATGCAACTGTACGCCGACGAACTAGGTATATTCAACGACATACTGCAGGGCAATTATCCCGATGGCGTAAACGACAGCGACAAATTGTTTGCCGTTCGTCGGTTTGAGCAAATAGATGAAGGCCTTGCCGGGATCTATTAAGCATGCAAAACGTTTACCGGCAGATTGTATCCGGAGAAACCTCCACAGGCCTGTTCCAAAGCCCGTACACCGTACCAACAAAACGAGATTGAAAACCAAACGGCACAACAAGGAAAAAGCCGGTTTACCCGGCTTTTCCAATTTATAAATGAACAGCACCAACACCCAGTGCCATATAATAAATAGGTAGGTTCCAATTTAAACTTTAAAGGCCCAAAACAGCAAGACCGTAAGGACGATCAATACTTGAAAAAATAAAAACCGATAGGGTACCTCAATTTTCTTCCAATTCATCTCTTTTCTTGTTTGGTTTAAAAAGACCCGCGAAACCTTTTTCAACGGGTCTTTTCAAGGGAATCTACTTAAAAATGCTCTATTTGAACTATATCGCTTCAGTCCAGTACGGACCTAAGTTTTTTCTCACGTATTTCCACCTGCCTCCTGCCCAATTTTGTTTTTGGGTACATTCCCAGCATTTCATACAAATGGTTCAAAAACGAAAACCGCATTTGTCCTTCTGCTTCCAGCTTGCACTTTTTCGAACAATATTTCCGGTTTTGGACCAATCCGGTAATAAACCCGTGTTTCAAACGGTACACTTTACCGCACCAATTACATGAACTGAATTCTGCCATTACTTTGGTAATATTTCATTAAAAAAAGTCTCGCTTTCGGGCAAATGATCCGTTACGCGGTTCAAGTATAAGCAACAATTTCCATACATCGATGAGTTTTGCACCAAATGCCATTTTCGCGCACGAAGACCCCCTTTTCGCGCACGAGACTACATTATGATAATAATTTTCAGGGGAAATCCCCAGAATTTTCTTTCACAAAACCGTACACATTAAAATCCTTTTTTTTAATTTTCAAACCGGAATCCACAACCATAGTCATGCTCAAATCCGTTATTATCGACGATGAAATTGCTGCGAGAAAAAGTTTGGAAAAGATCATCGAAATGTATCTTGACAGCACAATGAAAGTAGAGGGTAGTGCCGATAACTTGAAAGCAGGCATCCAGCTCATCCATAAGTTCAAACCCGATATCGTATTCCTTGATATTGAAATGCCGATGCAGAGCGGATTGGAGCTTTTCGACTACATTGACGTGAATTTCGATGTCGTGGTCATCTCCGCATATAAGGATTATGCCATCGAAGCGTTGCGGAACGGCGCCTCCGATTATTTATTGAAACCGGTAAACGTCAACGAGCTCAAGCAGGCAATAAACCGGATTATCGAAAAACGGGACCAGGAACAAATACAGGCCGAACAAGGAAAATCAGAAACAGGCAAACTTCTGCTTCCTTGCCCGCAGGGATTTTTGGTAATTTCACATTCGGAAATACTGGCCATCGAAGCCGAAAAACACAGTTCGGTCATTTACAGGACCAACGGAGATAAAATAATAGTCTACAAAGGGTTAGGCGAATTTGAAGAATATTTGCCTGCCGCCTATTTCTTCCGTATCCACCGAAGTGCCATCATAAATGCCAAATTTGTCACCGAAATCAACCGTGAAACCCTAACCATACTCATCAACGGAACAATTAAGATTCCTTTGGCATCAAACAGTATAAAGCCGTTGATCGAAAAATTGAAATCAATAATGGATGTGGAATTCAATTAAACACAAACTTATAATATTCATTGCCGTTGGGGCTTCCCCTTCGTGCTGGGGCCAAACCTATTTTACAAGTAACATCACCGCACAGGACGGGCTCCCGTCGAACCGTATTACTTGTCTGGCCAAAAGCCCCAAAGAGTTTTTGTGGGTAGGGACCGATAAGGGGCTGGTAAAACTGGGGCAAGAGATAACGGTCTGCACGACCGACCATGGTTTGCCCTCGAACAAAATATCGGCATTGCATGTTGCGGACAACAAAGATCTTTGGATAGGCACCAGCGACAATGGGATCAGCTTATTCCAAAACGGGATCTTTGAGAACTTTTCGACCAACGATGGTTTGGCAAGCAACCAGGTGACAAACCTCTATTATTCATCCCGGCAAAAACTGCTGTTTGTGGGAACCAACAAGGGGTTATCGGTATTAAATGGAAAAAAGTTCAGCAATTTCGGGAACATAGGGAAGGATACATGGCAAGTGACCGGCTTCTTGGAAAACGATACGTCGCTTTGGATATCGACATTGGGCAACGGATGGCTTTGTTACAGTTTCCACAGGGGATCAATCCTCCCACTCCCCCGAAAATTCCGTTGCTACGAAGACTCCACCCATTCCATCCATGTCACATATACCGGCGACACGTTGATATCTTGCGGCACCAACCGCCTCAAGGTATTATCATCCAAAAGCATGGCCAACATCCAGCTAAACAAAAGGATTACGGCATTTGCATCTACCCCCAACGGGGTTTGCTGGGCATTGGCCCATCCTTCCGGCAAGCCTTCCAACATTGATCTGTATCTTTTGAAAAACGACAAACTGGCTCCTTTTGGCGCGCATTTATCGAACGTAAACAACCAAATCAACAGCTTATTGGTCGACGAAACCGACGGAGCCCTGATTATTGGAACCAAGCACAGAGGAATGCTGATATGGCCGGGATTCACGTTCGAGCGCCTTGAAACCAACGATGAATGTGGCACCTTGCACGACATATGCGAAGACGCAAACGGGCACATCTGGATTTTGGGAAACAGGTTGATGAAACTATCCCTTCCCGGTTTAAATACCTTTTCGTCAAAAAACCTTGAAGATGCACTGGAAGAGAAAGGTCCCCCAATCATAGGCGATTCGAAATTCATCGCATCGAAAGGCACTAAATTGTACATCGGGTCCAAAAACAAGATCTGGGAAACGAAAGATGGCAAACTATTCGCAACAGGCTCGCTTTCCCAATTGGGGGATTCCATTGTATCAATGTTTGTGCTGGATAGCCATATCGTGGCGAACAACAGGAACCGGATCACATTGTACAATGCCACGTCCCTCCGTGCAGTGAGCTCGTATCCGTTTTTCAAAGAAATACATTCTGTCGTTGAAATCGGCGAGAGAATTTGGATATTGGACAAAGAAAAGAGACTGTATTGCTTTGACAAAAAATATTTTAAACCTATTGAAACGGAAACGGTCAAATCAATCACATCACCCACTGTCAATAAAATAACCAAAGACCTGCAGGAAAACCTGATTGTCGAAGACGAACTAGGCAACATTTGCATTTACAACTTCAACACTCCGGCACCGATCCCAAAACGAAGTTATATTTCCAACAGCGAATTGGTAGGCAACAACCTGCTGTGGATGTTGTGCGACCAGCAGAACAACCTGTGGTTAGGTACCGATATGGGGTTGTCCATGATCGATCTTAATGCGTTTTACAGGACAGGAAAAGCGCACACCAGCAACTGGGGAAAAGGAGAAGGTTACGCCAGCAATGAATCGTTCAAGGCCATTCAAGTCAAGAACGGGGATATTTGGGTATTGTCGGAAAACAAAGTCATGCGTTTTAATCCTTCGGAGATTAAAAAAATCGTCCGTACGCCGATATTGAAACTTTCGTCCATTTCTGTCATGGGCAATACCAATGATACCAAAACCCTCAACAACAGTTCAACCCCTAAAACATTTAAGCACAAACACAACTCGTTGGTGTTCTCGTTCGATGTGGCCAACCTTCTCAACAAAGATAGGGTACTGTACCAGTTCCGGCTGGTACCGGGCAACACTGCATGGAGCGCACCGTCAAAGCAATCGTTTGTCTATCTGTCCGATCTGCAGCCAGGAAAATACTCATTAACCGTGAAGACCTGGTTCCAGCACGCACCACATAACCCGGCCATTATCACGTACGATTTTTCGATCGGCCAACCCTGGTATTTTACGGTATATGCTTACGTGATCTATGCATGTGCCATCATCCTGTCGTTGATCCTGCTTTTCGACATCAAGTTAAAACGTATAAAAAAGCAAGAAGCCTACCGGCGTACGACGACCGAAAAAGTGGCCTTGCTAAAAATGGAAGCGTTGCAGGCACAAATGAACCCCCATTTTATCTTCAACGCACTAAATACCCTCCAATACAATATACTGGAACACAATACCGATTATTCGTTAGAGTTTTTGGGCGAGTTTTCAAAGTTGATCCGTTCGACCCTCGACAACGCATCGCAGCACTTTATTTCACTAAAAGAAGAACTGCTTTACATCGAAAACTACATGAAAGTGGAGCAGATGCGCTATTCAAAGCAGTTCTATTACTCAGTCAGCCTGGCCGATGGTTTGGACCCGGAGTCGACCTACGTGCCTCCCATGATCATACAACCGCACGTTGAAAATGCCATCAAGTATGCCTTTTCAACATCGATCGGGTACATCATCATCTCGTTTTCGAAAATCCATGACAAGCTCATTTGCATGGTGGAAGATAACGGGGTGGGACGGAAACAGACCCTGTTACACAAAAAAACACACAGGGCGAAAGGACAATCAATCACCAGCCAGCGCTTTCAGCTACTTAATCAATTCTATCAGACCAACAACGAATACCGTTATGAGGTAGAGGACTTGCATGACGATAACGGCAACCCGTCGGGCACACGCGTCACGCTCTATTTCCCGTTGGTTGGGCCGGATGGCTCCATGCTAGGGCCTTCCACAAATAAATAAAAAGTACTTTCCCATGAATATCATCGACCTGACGCACACACTGACGTCCACGTCCCCTGTTTACCCCGGCGATGCACCGATGCTCCTGTCGAAAATCGCAGATTACACGGCCCACGGGTATAACAACAGCGAAATAAGGACAGGCATGCATGTGGGAACCCACATCGATGGCCCTTTGCACATGCTGGAACATGCCGATACCATCGACAAATTACCTTTGGCTAAATTAACGGGCGAAGCAATTGTATTTAATGTAACAGAACAGACTGAACTAATACTCTCGGCCGAGATACGTTCGGCCCATATTGCAAATAAAATCGTGTTGTTACGTTCCGACTTTTCGAACCGCTATTATCAGCCCGGATACTACACCGACCATCCGGTCTTAAGCGAAGAATTGGCAGACTATCTGGTATTGCAAGGCATTAAAATGCTGGGAATTGACTTCCCGTCTCCCGACAGAGCCCCTTATGCCGTCCATCCAAAATTATTTGCGCAAGGCATACCAATCATCGAAAACCTTACCAATTTAAGCCTGTTGGCAGGCTATCGACAAATCGACATAATTGCCCTTCCCCTAAAAATAGAAGCCGACAGTGCCCCCGCACGCGTAATTGCGATAGTGGATAATAACCTAAAGCACAAAGGCTAACGGCACCAACACCGGGACCAATACCGTTAATACAAACCCGCTCAACACCGCAATTGAACCAACTTCGGCTCCGGCAACACGCATAATGACAGGTAACGATGTATCCATTGCCGTAGCCCCGGCCGAGGCCACTCCCGCCAAAGGTCCAAACAAACGGCACAATAAAGGCGTTGCCACCAAAGTAAATATTTCACGAAAAATATTTGCCAGCAATGCAATTGTTCCCAAACGCTCGCCGGCCAGTTCCGAAATGAATACCGACGACAACGAATAATACCCCATACCGGCCCCGACAGCCATTCCTTCGTGCGCAAACACATCACGTTGCAATAATGAACAGCCCCAGGCCCCTACCAAACTCCCCAGGGCAATGGCCGCCGGAATGCCCAAAAGCGATAATCTCATCTTTTTCATTGCAGACCAGGCATTTTTATCGCCTCCTATCCCTACTCCGACCAGCCACATGAGGGCATAGAGCGCATATTCGGCCAATGGCCGCCCTGCAATCATTCCATTATCAATCCCCCAATAGCCCAAAGCAAGTCCCCCCACAAAAAACACCAGCAAAACCAAACTTCCCATCATGCTTTTCCACAGCTTTACACGTGTCTGGCCCGATAAGACAAATTCCCGCCCTTCTATTGCAAGAAAATATTTGCCATAAAAATAAACCAAAGCCAAACTTCCTGCCACTGCCCCAAAAGCAAGACCCAATGCTTGGAGCCCGATTTCCCCTATATGCCGGACCACGACCGGATCCTCCCCTACCGAATAGCCCAATAAAAACAGAAGCAGGTACACCAGCCAAACCGTCAACCTTCCAATCCATACCATAAATGACGGATTTTTACGCAAAACCAAACCCACTGTTCCCCCAAAGGCGAATACCGACAACACCGCAATGGCAGATAATAAACTGGACATGAAAGACGATGGAATAATGTAAGAAAGAAAAGAGTTTCCGATTTTTTATGGCTTAGCGATTCTCCGTTAGGAAAACGGACCAAAGATGGTAAATTTTCAGAATTACCCGAATTTACGATTCCCGTTTTGATCCAAAAACATTGTAAACCCACACAAAATGTTCGTTTCGGCCACCAACCTATGTTTCAATTTTCCATTGGCCCGACTTTAAGAAACAAACCCGTATCATAACACCCAGCACAAAATCATGTGCCCAATCGTTGTAAAGCCATAAAACAATAAAAAAAAGGACGAAAGTCTGTATGTTTTTAAACACCCGGATCCCCAGATGGCATTCCTCAACGTCCACACATTCATTTCACACTGAAAATCAATACCCGTATAATCCATAAATGGCTTCTTTATCCTACAGATCTGGATAGATGCCCGGGCAATTTTTTTCGACTTGTGAAACAAATCGTTCAACTTTGTGTACTTTTACTTTCAATAATCATAACCTGTAATGCCAATCAAAGATTTCTCTTACTTCTTTAAAGATGACGCCACATGGGGCGAACAGGAAGTTATTCGGTTCAGATGGGTTTTGATCGTGGCGATACTTACGTTGATCGCTTACATTTTTGCAACCGGGGAATATCATAGGGGCTTCATATCACTTACGCTGGCAAGTTTCTATATTTTCTACAACTCCGTTTTAAACATCCTCCTTCGGAAAACCGACAATGCATCGTGGCTTAAATATCTATCGGCCACCATCGATATCACAGTATTGTCATTGCACATCTTCAATTATTCCTATTTTTTTGCCCCCATCGCCGTCGTTACCGCGGCGTCCACGTTCCTCTACTCAATCCTTATCATGCTTTCGGTGTTGAGGTATGACGGAAAGCTGGTGATTTTCTCTTCACTGTACGTGGTAATTTGTTACAACGCCATTTACATTATCCGCAGGCCCTACATCGATATATCGTTAATGGAACAGGTACCTTCGGCCGATTGGGACGGACAGATTTACAAATCGGTTTATTTCATTCTTATGGGGCTCTTTTTGTTCAGCATCCCCAAAATGATCGACCGATTGGTGAAGAAACAAAGCATGATCACCGACGAACGCAAGAACATGGAGCTAAAGCTGGCCCTCGAACAACAAAAGAGAGATCTGGCCATCCAAAAGCTCCAAATGGAAAAAAGGTTGAACAAGCAGCTGGCCGACCAAAAACAGCTTATCGAAGAGCAAAAAGATACCCTTCAGGACCTGAACGCCACCAAAGACAAGTTATTTTCGATCATCGGGCACGACCTGAGATCCCCGTTTTCAGCGCAATGCTCACTGTCAGAACTTTTGATTACCGAATACGACAATTTTTCAAAAAAGGAAATCATTGATTCACTCAAAGCCATCAACAAATCGGCCAAGAACGGGATGGATTTGCTTTCAAACCTTCTCGATTGGGCCAAAACACAGAATAATTCAATAGAAGGACTGAACAACAGTTCCGTACAGGCAGAACCATTGATCGAAGAGGCCCTTGACGTACTGGCCAACAACATCAGCAACAAGCACATTAAAATCATTAACAACATTCCCTCCGGCATAACCATCAACGCCGATGAGAACATGGTTAAGACCATATTCCGCAATTTGCTGTCAAATGCCATTAAATACAGCTATATCAGCGGAGAGATTACGCTTAATTGTTATGAGGACGAAGGATACATCCATTTTGAAGTGATCGACCAAGGTGTGGGGATTGGCCAGGAACAGATGAAATCGTTGTTTTCGATGCAGAATTCGCATTCCACCCCAGGGACAGAAAATGAGCCGGGTACCGGTTTAGGTCTGATACTATGCAAAGAGCTGGCCGAAAAGAACATGGGCAGAATAGAAGCGGTAAGCACAAAAGGCCAGGGTAGCAAATTTATATTGGTACTGCCCAAAGCGTCCAACCTCTGAATTGACGTCAAAATATACAAAACAACGCCGATCGGGACATTCCGACCGGTGTCGTTATTTATCATCAGACCAAACCCTTCATAGATAGCTGGATGCGCTTACGCGACATATCAACCTCCAAAACGCGCACTTGCACATGCTGATGAAGCTTCACCACCTGGTTGGGATCGGAAATAAACTTATCGGCCATTTGTGAAATATGCACCAAACCGTCCTGCTTGACACCGACATCCACAAATGCACCAAAATTGGTAATGTTGGTCACGATGCCGGGAAGGATCATGCCCACCTTTAAGTCCCCAGGCGTTTTCACACCGGGATCGAACTCAAATACTTTGATCGCTTTACGCGGATCGCGACCAGGCTTTTCGAGTTCCTTTACAATATCAGTCAGCGTAGGCAATCCCACCTTGTCGGTGACATAGGCCTGTAACTTTATTTTTCCGCAAAGCTCTTTGTTGCCAATGAGCTCTTTCACCGTCACATCCAAATCTTTTGCCATCTTCTCGACAATTGGGTACGATTCAGGGTGCACGGCCGAATTATCCAGAGGGTTGTCAGCAATATCCACACGCAAAAAACCTGCACACTGCTCAAAAGCCTTATCGCCCAAGCGAGGCACCTTTTTCAGTTGGGCACGACCGGAGAACGGGCCGTTAGCCGTACGGAAATCAACAATATTCTGGGCCAATGTAGGACCGAGCCCCGACACGTACGTAAGCAAATGTTTGCTGGCAGTATTGACATTGACCCCGACCACATTCACGCACGACTCCACCGTTTGGTCCAGCGAACTTTTGAGCCGTGTTTGGTCCACATCGTGCTGATACTGCCCTACACCAATACTTTTAGGATCGATCTTTACCAATTCCGCCAACGGATCCATTAATCGGCGTCCAATGGAAACCGCCCCACGGACGGTCACATCGTACTCGGGAAACTCGTCGCGGGCCGTTTTACTGGCACTGTACACCGACGCACCATCCTCGCTCACCACAAACACCTGTAAAGCTACACCAAACTTAACGCTGCGGATAAACGACTCTGTTTCGCGCGAGGCCGTACCATTTCCGATGGCAATGGCCTCAACCTTATAAGCATCGACCAGACTGTCGATCTTCTTTGCTGCTTTGCCCCACTCGTTTTGGGGCGGGTGCGGATAAATGGTTTCATTGTGCAAAAGTTGTCCCTGCGCATCAAGGCAAACCACCTTGCAACCGGTACGAAAGCCAGGATCGATGGCCAATACCCGTTTTTGTCCCAATGGGGCCGACAACAGCAACTGCCGGAGATTTTCAACAAACACACGGATGGCCTCAGTATCCGCCTTTTCTTTGGAAGCATTGAGGAATTCGGTCTCAATACTCGGTTCGATCAAACGTTTGTAAGCATCTTTCACCGCTCCGTCAACAATTTGTGATGCATGGGAATTGCCTTTGACAAACAAACGCGACAAACGGTCAATGACAGGCCCCTCTTCAGGAGTAATCGTCACCTTCAGCACGCCTTCGTTCTCGCCCCGTAACATAGCCAAAATACGGTGCGACGGGCAACGTCGCAGAGGCTCTTCAAAGTCAAAATAATCCTTAAACTTCGTTCCCTCCTCTTCCTTGCCCTTCGCCACCTTCGACGAAATGATGGCTGTACGCTGGAAACCGTTGCGTACCGTGTCGCGCGCAACGGCATGTTCGCTCACCCACTCGGCAATGATGTCGCTGGCGCCTTGAATCGCTTCTTCGACATTGGGCACCTCATCGTTCACGAACATCTGGGCCTGCATATCAATGTCGCGCTCCATCTGCTTCATGATAATCTTTGCCAACGGTTCCAACCCCCTCTCCTTCGCTTTGGTCGCACGGGTCTTCCGTTTAGGCTTGTAGGGAAGGTAAATATCCTCAAGTTCAGTGGCATTATAACAATTCACTATTTTGTTCCTAAGCTCATCGGTAAGCGCTCCTTGCTCCTCAATGGTCTTAAGGACGGTCTCCTTTCTTTTCTCCGTTTCCAACAATTTATCGTAACGCTCCTTAATGGCTCCGATGGCCACCTCATCAAGGCTTCCGGTCATCTCCTTCCGGTAACGGCTGATGAACGGGATGGTCGCCCCTTCGCCGAGGAGCATAATCGTATTGCCAACCTGTTTGGCGGTTAATTGCAGTTCAGTGGCAATGAGCTTCGAAAAGATATCCGTCATGGATTCGCGCTAAAAAGATTTGGAAAAGAATTCGTACTTACATTATTGTTTGGGCTGCTGTGATCGACCTCCCTTGTCCTTACCCCAGCGTTTCTTACGCTTAAACGGCCTTTGGCCGCCCTCACCGGCCGGACGCTGGTCTGGTGCATATGCCGGACCTTCGCCCAATTCCGGAGGCAAAGGGATCTTGAACACATCGGTTTCTATGAGCCGTTCGATGTTACGAAACTCCCGCTGCTCCTTTTCATTGACAAAAGTAAGCGCAACTCCCTGCGATGCAGCCCTGGCTGTACGTCCTACCCGGTGCACGTAATCCTCGGCATCGCGCGGCACATCGAAATTAATCACCAGATCGATCTTTTCGATGTCAATGCCACGGGCAATGATATCGGTAGCCACAAGGATCTGCGTTTTGCGGTTTTTGAAATTCAGCAACGTCTCTTCCCGTTCGGCCTGCTCCAGATCGCTGTGGATGGCAGTCGCATTGAAGCCATTGGTCTGCAACGACCTGGCAATCTCTTTCACCTTCTGCTTGGTACTGGAGAACACAATGATACTGGCCAGGTTCTTTCCCTTGAGCAGCCTGTTGACCAAAGGAATCTTTTGGCTGTCGTACACCACGTAAGCAGCCTGCAGGATGCCCTCGGCCGGCTTGGAGATAGAAAGCGACACCTCTTCCGGATCCACAAGGATATTCTTTGCCAACTCACGGATTTTGGGTGGCATGGTCGCCGAAAACATCAGGTTTTGGCGTTTTTGGGGCAGCATACTCACCACCTGCATGATATCCTCATGAAAGCCCATGTCGAGCATTCTATCCGCTTCGTCAAGAATAAGGGTTTCCACCTGGTCGAACACCACATAACCCATCGAAAGATGCTGCAACAAGCGGCCGGGGGTCGACACCACCACATTGGCACCCGTGACCAACGACCGTTTTTGACGCTCCCACTCACCGCTGTCATTCCCCCCGTAAATGGGAGTAGACGATACCTGCAAAAAGTAACTGAATCCTTCAATTTGCTGGTCGATCTGCAAAGCCAGCTTCTCGCGTGGGAACCAGAATAATGGCTTTCGTCCCCTCGTTCCCGTCACGCACCAAGCGGTCCAGAATGGGCAACACATAAGCAGCTGTCTTTCCGGTACCTGTTTGGGCACACGCAATCAGATCCTTGCCCGAGGTAATGATGGGAATGGTTTTTTCCTGTACGGGAGTCGCGTTTTCGAAGCGCATGGCATCCAAGCCTTCAAGCACTTCGGTGGTAAAATTGAATTCGGAGAACTTCACAAATGTTCCGTTTAATTTAATCAATTCAAATAATGGAATGGCAAAGGATAAAAAATTCCGTTGCTATTCAACGTAAAGCACCAATCCCTTCAGATACTCGCCTTCGGGATGGTAAATATTCACCGGATGATCGGCAGGCTGCGTCAGCTGATTAAGGATACGCACTTTGCGACCGGCCTTGGCTGCCGCAGAAAACACCGTGGTACGGAATACCTCCTTGCTAACGACCTGCGAACACGAAAAAGTAAACAAAATACCTCCGGATTTGATCTGCTCAAAAGCCTTGGCATTTAAACGCCGATATCCTTGCAACGCATTGTTCAGCACATTCTGGTGTTTGGCAAACGCAGGGGGATCAAGGATGATAAGATCGTACGCGTCCTTTATCCTGTCAAGGTACTTAAACGCATCCTCGGCATAAGCCTGATGGCGAGGATCGTTGGGGAAATTGATCCCAACATTGTCTTTGGTCAGCTCCACGGCACGTTCCGAACTATCGACCGAATGCACCAACGCGGCACCTCCCCGCATGGCATAAAACGAAAACCCGCCCGTGTAACAGAACATGTTAAGCACCGAACGGCCATGGGCATAATGCTCGACCAGGGCACGGTTTTCACGTTGGTCAACAAAAAAACCCGTCTTCTGCCCCTTCTCCCAGTCCACATTGAACCGAAGGCCATTTTCCAAAGCCACGCGAGTGGTGCTTTTACCCCACACATAACCGTTTTCAGCATTCAGGCCTGCCTTAAAAGGCAAAGTACCTTCTGATTTTTCGTACACCGCGATAAGCGCGTCACCCAACACCTCCTTGAGAGCCTCCACAATGGCATGGCGCTGAAGGTACATGCCCACTGAATGGGTCTGGACTACTGCCGTGCCCGCGTAAAAGTCAACAATAAGGCCCGGCAGCCCATCTCCTTCGCCGTGCACCAACCGATAAGCATTGGTCTGATCATTGTGGGCCAGCCCAATAGCCAAACGTAAACGGAAAGCACTCTCTATCTTTCGCACCCAGAATGCATGGTCTACGGGTTCGTCCGTAAACGACAACAAGCGTACCGCAATGGAACCTATTTGGTAATGCCCTTTACCAAGAAACTCTCCATCGTGGCCGGTAACCTCCACCCAGTCACCTTCGGCTGGTTGGCCATGGATATTTTTGATGGCGCCCGAAAACACCCAAGGGTGAAAACGCCGAAGGCTTTGATCCTTTCCCGGTTTTAAAACAATTCTGATAGCTTGGCCCATTCCGTTAAGGGGATTACAATTCGAAATAAATATGTTCGGCCACCTGGCCATTCCCAACAAGTCGGTGAAAAATCTGGAGCGACACCCAGGCATCGGTAGCCGCGTATGCCATTTGGCTTGGGGTAAGTTCGCGCGACTCCCAGTTGGTAAGCCGTTGCCGTTTGGATATGCGGAACTCACAGACCACCGCCGCCAGTTTTTTAAGGCTCGCATCCTGGTAGCCCTTTTGTTTGGCCAACGATTGAAGTTCGACAAAACCTTGCGGGTCAAACGGTTTTAAGCGTCTAAGGGCACGCAGGTCATCGCGCACCGCGACCCCCACTTTGGTTATTTTCGGGTCCTGCAACAGATCGATGATACCCTGGTGCATGCCCAATTTGTTGATCCGAAACAAAAAAGCTGTCTCGTTGGTAGATAACTGCAAGAGAGCTACCTTATTGGAAGTACCCTTCCTAAAAGCCGGCTTTGTTTCAGTGTCGAAACCAATTACCGCAAATTTCTGAAGAAACTCCACAACGAAAGGCACATGTTTGGGATTTTCGACCACAGTGATTTTCCCCTCGAATTGCCTGAGGGGCAATTGGCTCATCTCTTCTTCGGTAATTGATCTTTCCATGCAACAGGTCGGTTAAAGCAACAACGAATTGTCCTCATCAGATTGCCACTCACGTTGCCGCCGGCTAAAGATCCAATCGTCAGCATTTCGTCCGGGCTCGCTGTCAATATCATGCTTGGGCCCCTCTTCAGAAAGGTCGTCGCCCCCGAAAAACACATTATGCAAAGCCCTAAGGCAATTCACTGTTTTTTGACCCCAAAAAATCTCAAAATTACTGACCAGCTCAGCCAAGGCATCGTTCATCAACTCAGTGGCCCCGGTGCGGTAATTGCCCAGAAAATCTTTAATATCCTGATAAATATCGGCCAAATCCTCGGCGATATTCGCGGCCACAGCAGTTTCGCTACGGTCAATGTCGGGGGTAAATACCTCGAGATAATCATTATGGGGCCCCAACTTACTTTCAATGGCAATTTTAATGGCCATGTAATCCATTTCGGTCACAAAGCGGTCCGTTGCATCATCGAGCTCAAGCTCTGCCTTGGGGAGCGATACAGCTTTGAGATATAACAACGGCAGCATTTTAAGAGATACATCAATGAACTTTCTCTTTTCATACTCCCCGGTGTGCTCAAGAAACTGGCAAAACTCACGGCCTACCGTCACAAATTCAATGACGTTGCGCGAATAAACCAAATGGACAAAAGGTTCTTGCATGTGGATGCGTCAGCAAAAATTAAGTTGCAAAAGTAATAAAATTTGGGCGTAAAGGGAAAGATTGGTGAATTAGAGATGGAACGAAAGAGGTGGCATAGTTTTAGCAGCAATGGGCCAACCAAAATTTAATCATCAAGCCGATGCCTAAACAAGAATGAGTCCTACCCTGCCCATGCAACCTTTCGTCTTTGCCGGTGGGAAAAGAGCCCTTTCCCATTCATTCTCCTCACTCCTCACCTTAAAAAAACGCTATATTTATGGTTTAATCATATAAAACAAGATAGACTATGACCCCAAAAAACATCCGTATCAAATGCCTTAACAATAATACCATCAAAGAATATCCCAAGGCAACTACCTTGGACGACATCGCCAAAGATCAACAAATCAAGCTCAAAGCCCCCATCCTCGGGGCACTGGTCAACAACAAACTTACCGAACTGAGTTTCGAGGTATACCATCCCAAAAACGTACAATTTATCGACGTCACCCATCCCGAAGGAATGCGCATGTACATCCGCAGCCTGCAATTCATCCTGTATAAGGCAGTGAGCGAACTGCACCCCGGAGCCACACTCAACATCGAACACTCCGTATCAAAAGGTATCTATTGCGAACTTCACGGTACCCGGGGTGAGCTATCGGTAATGGACGTACTGGCCATCGGCGAACGCATGCGCGAGATAGTGGCCGACGATATCCCGTTAAAAAAACACCAGGACGAAACCGAAGAAGTGCTCAAAATTTTCGGCCAACAAGGATTGCATGATAAGCTCGACGTAATAAGCCACCGTGGCAAAGTCTATACATCATACTATACACTCAACGGGTTGGCTGCCTACTTTTATGGATTTCTGGCCCCATCCACCAGCTCCATCAACGTGTTCGATCTCAACAAATACTACAACGGTATGTTGCTGCAACTTCCCAAACAAGGCAATCCCAACGAAGTCGAAGAAATGGTGATCCAAAACAAAATGTTTGAGATATTCCGCGAACATGCGGCATGGAACCGGATCCTGAACGTACGTAACGTCGGTGACCTCAACAAAGCCGCCAACAACGGTAAATCGGAAACCCTGATCAAAGTAGCCGAAGCACTGCACGAGAAAAAAATAGCCCAGATAGCCGACCAAATCGCGGCACGGCGAGGTAAAGTGCGCATCGTCCTCATCAGCGGCCCCTCATCCAGCGGCAAAACGACTTTTGGCAAGCGTCTGGCCATCCAACTGTTGGTCGCCGGGCTAAAGCCGTTGAACCTTTCACTCGACAACTATTTCGTGAACCGCGTAGACACCCCCAAAGACGAAAACGGCGAATACGATTTCGAAGCCCTTGAAGCCCTCGACATAGAACTGTTCAACCAACAACTGATCGCATTGCTCGGTGGCAAATCCGTCGAAATACCAAAATTCTCGTTCGAAAAAGGAGAGCGCGTGTACGACGGCGAGGTACTACAAATGGATAACGAAAACATATTGATCATCGAAGGCATCCACGGATTGAACCCGCAACTAACACACCTCATACCCAACGAAGCCAAGTTCAAAGTCTACGTGTCCGCGCTCACATCTGTCAACATGGACAACCACAACCGTATCCCTACCACCGACAACCGGTTGATACGCCGTATCGTTCGCGACTACAAATACCGCCATTATTCGGCCCGTGACACCATTTCGCGTTGGCAGAGCGTACGTCGCGGCGAGGACCGGCACATTTTTCCTTTTCAGGAAGAAGCCGATGCCATGTTCAATAGCGCGCTAAACTACGAACTGGCCGTATTCAAACCCTTTGCCGAACCCATACTTCGTGAAGTACAGCCAAACCAGCCCGAATATGCCGAAGCCACCCGCCTGCTCAAGTTTTTTAATTACCTGAAACCAATACTTCCGCGTGAAATTCCGCCTACATCCATCGTAAGAGAATTTTTGGGAGGAAGCAGCTTCAGTTATTAAAAACCATACAAGGTTCACACAGGAACAGTAACGATAAAAACACGAAAGGGCCACAATGCATGAAAAAAGAAAAAATGAAAAACATGAAAAAGCGACATTAATCGCGTAATTTTGACCTCATGTGGCAACAGATAAAAACAGTGTGGCGAAGCGGAAAGCCTGAAGGTTGGTTTTGGCTGATGGCCATTGCTTTGCTCGCCATGTCAAACCCCGATGCCTGTGGCCATTTCTCATTATGCGTGTTTAAAAACCTGGGCCTCGGCTTTTGTCCGGGATGTGGTTTGGGGCATGCCATTGCCCTGCTGTTCCGCGGGCGCATTGCCGATTCATTGGCCATGCATCCCATGGGCATTCCAGCCGTCATCATTTTATTGCACCGCAGTTATCGTCTTTTAATTGCCAGCCCGTCGGGGGCTGCAGGCAAAGAACAACCAGTTAATTCAAATCTCCAATAACCCATAAACCAATACCATGAACAGAATTTTAACTCACATGCCCGAGCTTGAGCTCGACGAAGCCATGACCATCGACGTAATGATGAAAGACAAAAGTGACGAACAGTTGCGTAACTTTTCGGTTATTTACCGCAGCCGTCGCCGTGACCCCGTGATTATTCTGGTAACCACCCTGATCGGATTTTTCGGTTTTGCCGGTATCCAACGCTTTTTGGTGAACCAAATGGGTATGGGCGTGCTCTATTTCTTTACAGGAGGACTTTGCCTCATCGGCACCATCGTCGATTTGGTGAACTACAAAACATTGGCGCTCGAATACAACCAAAAAGTGGCAAGGGAAGCTGCAATGTTCATTTAAGAAAAGCCCGTCGGACGTTGGCTCTATCAAGCACCAGTACGTAACTATCGGACCGGAATAATCCACCTGGATACTCAGGATATCCTTCCTGCCCAGGCTTACGTTTTTATTCTGAAAAAAAGGCCGGAAATTTTAACTTCCGGCCCTTCTTTTTTTGCAAAAACTCAAGATATGATATAAAAATATTCCTCATACTTAAACGAGCTCATTCCTTTTTGCCATCCAAACAAGACGCCCGTTGCGCGTTCACACTTTTGATCAAATATGGATCACCTCACCGTATGCCGCCGCCGCCGCTTCCATAATAGCCTCGCTCATAGTAGGATGCGGGTGCACGGTTTTGATCAATTCATGGCCGGTCGTTTCCAGTTTACGTGCCGCAACCAGTTCGGCAATCATTTCGGTCACGTTCAGGCCAATCAGATGGGCCCCCAGCAATTCGCCATACTTGGCGTCAAAAATCAGCTTCACGAACCCATCCTTGTTTCCGGCCGCACTCGCCTTCCCGCTGGCGGTAAACGGAAACTTGCCCACTTTGATCTCGTGGCCCTGCTCTTTCGCCGCCTTTTCCGTCAACCCCACCGACGCCACCTCGGGAACAGCGTACGTACAACCGGGAATATTGCCATAATTAAGCGGTTCCGGATGATGCCCGGCAATCTTTTCGACACAAATAATGCCTTCGGCCGACGCCACATGGGCCAAAGCCTGTCCGGCCACAATATCGCCAATGGCATAAATACCTTCTACGTTGGTGCGGTAAAATTGGTCAACCTTCACGCGGCCCTTTTCCACCGCAATCCCCATCTCTTCCAGTCCAATACCCTCAATATTTGGAGTGATGCCCACGGCCGACAGCACAACCTCTGCTTCTAGTTGTTGGACACCGCCCTTGCTATCTTTCATAGACACTTTAAGCAACTTGCCGCTCGTATCCACGTCGGTCACCTCAGTCGATGTGTACACATCAATTCCTATTTTCTTGAACGACTTCGCCAATTGCTTTGAAACTTCCTCATCCTCGAGGGGCACAATATTATCAAGGAATTCCACCAGCGTCACTTTGGTCCCGATGGTACTATAGAAATACGCAAATTCACTTCCAATGGCACCGGACCCTACAATCACCATCGATTTCGGTTGTTTAGGCAATGTCAATGCCTGGCGGTAACCGATAATACGCTGTCCGTCCTGGGGCAAACTAGGTAACTGGCGGCTACGCGCTCCTGTGGCCAGCAAAATATGGGTAGCAGCCACTTCCGATTTTGTGCCATCATCTTTGGTCACTTCCACAACCCCTTTGCGGACTATTTTCCCGGTCCCTTGCACCACCTCGATCTTGTTTTTCTTGAACAGGAACTGAATCCCTTTGCTCATACCTGCGGCCACATCGCGGCTGCGTTTCACCATACCCGTGAAATCTGCCTCAATTTGTCCTTTAATATTGATCCCGTAATCGGCGGCATGGTTCAGGTACTCGAACACCGACGCACTTTTCAGCAGCGATTTGGTCGGGATGCACCCCCAGTTCAAACAAACGCCGCCCAATTCGGCTTTTTCGACCACTCCCACCTTCATTCCCAATTGGGATGCCCTAATGGCAGCCACGTAACCTCCGGGGCCACTACCTATCACTATCAAATCAAAATTCATAACGATGCTTATTTAGACAAAATTCAAATGTTGTAATATGCAAATAACAATCAAACGACCACATTGTTCCTTTGTTCAAAGAAATGCTTTAGGGACAAAAAAGAGGGTATCCCACACGTTTGGAATACCCTCGCTTAACTATATTAAGTTGGAATTTATTTCAGGATTTCGGCCAATTTCTTCGCCAGTTCTTCGCCGCGCAAATCACGTGCGATGATCACACCCTCTTTGTCCAATAAAAACGTCGTGGGAATGACCTCAATACCGTAAACGTTTGCCACTTCGCCTACCGAATCGCGCACCTGTATCCACGATAATTTATCCTGGGCCACAGCCTCTTTCCACTTAGGCTCTTCATGGTCGGTCGATACGCCCAATACTTCAAAGCCTTTCGACTTGTATTTGTCATACAGTTTAACCACGTTAGGCATCTCCTGGCGACATGGCTGACACCACGATGCCCAGAAATCGACCAGCACATATTTACCTTTCAACGACGATAACGACACACTTTTGCCATCGATCGAAGCCAAGGTAAAATCTGGAGCCGGCTTGCCCACCTGGATGTTCTCCACCGCTTTGGCACGATCGGCCATAGCCTTTTCCATTTGTTCCATTTGGGAGATCATGTCTTTAAGATCCTTTACGTATGGGTGATCTTTTAACGACGCCTCGAACTTGGAAGTCATCTCTTTCAATTTCTCGGCATCATAGGCACTGGCCATATTAAGGGCCATGAAGGCTCCCACCGGGTTCGTCGTGTTGTTTTCCACAAACTTCTCGAAATAAGCACGTTGTTCGCCCATTAAGTTATCAAACTCGGTACGCAACTGTTCCATCGCGGCATTGTCGCCGCTCATCTGGGCTTTCACATACTCTTCCCGAATGGTTTTCGAACGTTCCAGACCAGGGATTTCGTCATTGAACTTTTTGAAAAGAGCGGTATTGGCCGAACCTTTCACATCCACCTTTGACAAGTTGGCCATATCGCCGGATATCCTGATATCGTCATCGCCCCCGAAAAACACGACCGGTTCTTGATTGCCCTCAAAAAATACCAATAAAAGCTGTGCATCCGTTTTCGGCAATTCGAACAGAAACTTTCCGTCTTTCGCTTCCACTGTATCCAATGCCACGGGCATCCCACCCGAAATTTTGTTCAGAATAGCTTTGGTATTGCCAAGTCCCTTTAGTTCGCCCGACACCTCGATATTCGATTTCGAGCAGGCGCCCATCGTCAGCAATGCCAACGCTCCGATTAATAATTTATTCATTCGTCCGTTTTTAAGTAATTGTATTTATCTATGTTCTGAAAGTACAGATGCAAAAGCTCCTGAGCGGCCAAAAACGAACTTTTGGTTTCGTTGGACACTTGGACCAGGTAATTGTCCAGTTGCTTTTTAACGAGCGGATGCTGATAAAAATGATTCTTCAACGTATCGTTGATGGATTCGAACATCCAGTACGACGACTGGTTAAGCCTGTTCTTTGAAAAATGCCCATTGGCACTGGTATGGACAACATAGTCGTGCACCATTTCCCAAAGTTCGCCGATCCCTTTGTGATGGAGCGCCGAACAAGTTTTCACCTGCGGCTCCCATCCCGATGCGGATGGAGGAAACAGATGCAGCGCACTTTTGTACTCGGCTTGTGCCATCCTTGCTTTGTCGATGTTACTGCCGTCGGCTTTGTTGATGGCAATGGCATCGGCCATTTCCATGATACCCCGTTTAATGCCTTGCAATTCATCTCCGGCACCGGCCAGCATAATCAGCAAAAAGAAATCGACCATTGAATGGACTGCCGTCTCTGACTGCCCCACCCCTACCGTTTCAATAAAAATAGTATCGAACCCTGCCGCTTCGCACAACACAATGGTTTCACGCGTTTTGCGTGCTACCCCTCCCAACGAACCTGCCGACGGAGAAGGACGAATATATGCGTTTTTCTCGCCCGACAGCTGTTCCATACGCGTCTTATCGCCCAAAATGCTGCCTTTTGAGCGTTCGCTGCTGGGATCGATGGCCAGCACCGCCAGTTTATGGCCTTTGCCTATCACATGCATCCCCAACGATTCGATGAACGTACTTTTTCCTGCACCAGGAACACCGGTAATTCCTAAACGGATGGACTTACCCGCATGGGGCAAACATTGTTCAATAATCTGACGGGCCAACTCCTGATGGTCGCCACGTGAACTCTCAACCAACGTAACGGCACGACTTAATATCGTGATGTCCCCATTGAGAATCCCTTCGACATATTGCGGAACCGACAGGTGCGTTTTCCGTCGATGTAAAAAACGGTTGGCCGCATCTTCCGATACCGAAGGCGGTTGTTCCACACCCTTATTTACAGTCAACCCCTGAAATTTGGGATCGTTTTCGATATGGTCGTGATGGTGTTTCAAACCTCAAACAATTGGGTATTAAAAATAAACCAAAAGCCAAGTTATCGGCTAACTTGGCTAAAGAACAAAACTTCATCAGTCGTGTCACAAATAATCCTTCCCGGTCATTTCGCCACTACTTCGCCCGTAATCTGCAACAATACCGTCGATGCGGCAGGATCATTGGTAATCACCGTAATGGATTTATTTTGACGACCGGGACGGCCCTTAGAATCGAACACCGCGGCAATATTGGTCGACTCACCGGGGGCAAGCATGGTCTTGTCGGGCTGAACGGCCGTACAACCGCACGATGCCTTCACTTTACGGAGAACCAGATTTGACTGGCCCGTATTTTTCACGACAAATGCATGTTTCGCCACTTCGCCTTCTTTGATGGTACCAAAGTCAAACGATTTTTCGGAGTATTCCGCCTTGGCCGCCTTGGCAATCTGGTCGGGCGTCAATGCAGAAAAATCTTCTTCGATGGTACCGCTCACACTCAGGCGGTTGTTGTTATAATCCTTCTTCCCGTTCACGGTCAAAAAGATCTGATCAACCACAAAACCCCAGTCATCCTTTTTGCTGGCATCGAAATCGGCCACAATGGATGCGGTCTTACCCGGTTGCACCACCTCGGGCACCACCTTCACGCTCAAATGTGCGGGCACGTTCTCGAAATCGATCTTTACCGGGTTATTGGAGGTGTTGATAATTTCCAAACTTTCGCTTTTTGTAGTCCCCGGAGCAATACGTGTAAAAGCAATATGGCCCGCTTTCAAACGGATGTCGCCCATTTGACGGGGGTAAGAATCCTCCGTGGTCAACGGCTTAGGAACAACCTTGCCTATAATACGGAGAATAGCGGTTGGCTCGGCAGAGTTGGAACTCACCGTAATGGTTTTATTGAACGGCCCCGGACGATTGGCAGGGTCAAAAGTAGCTTTTACAGTTCCTTTTCCTCCTGGCGCAATGGGCATTTTTGTCCATTCGGGAGTGGTACAACCGCACGACGCAGTGACATTGTGCACCACCAACGGTTGCCCGCCGTTATTGGTAAACTCGAACGTGTAGGTCACTTTCCCTTTTTCTTCGTTTACATCACCAAAATCGTAAGTGGTTGTTTTGAAATTAATATTGGGCTTTGAATGCTGTGCATATCCAACCAACGCCACAGACATTACCAAGCTTAACACAAATGCAATTTTTTTCATGGCTCACGTCTATTTTTTTATAATCTCCGTTCAAAAACCATACAAAACTAAGAATTATTTGACATCGTTATTTTAAAAAAAGCTAAAAGAAACTCCCGGTTGTTGGCTTTGGCCGTCAGACCTGAAAAATACCGACCACTAAAATGAATCTCCAGTTTCCGATTATAAAAGTCCGCACATCCATCACTACTGTGGCAATGAAGCCTACCAAATGCAAATGAACTAAAGCATCATTCCCGTCGAAAGACTATCTTTGCCGAAAACAGGCACAATGATATTGAAAGATGCCATACGGCAAATGAGCAACAATCTATTGGAGGAGGTCACTTCCATAAGACATCATTTGCACCAATACCCCGAGTTGTCGTTCAGCGAAAACCAGACCTCGCTCTACATCCGGTCACAACTCGACCGGCTGGGCATTCCGTACCAAAGTGGATATGCAGGTACAGGCATTGTGGCACGGCTCGAAGGAAAAAATCCGGGGCGTATGGCCATTGCGTTACGTGCCGATATGGATGCGTTACCGATCGAGGAGAACACGCAAGTGGCGTTCAAATCGATAAACAAAGGGGTGATGCATGCTTGCGGCCATGATGCACATTCGGCATCGCTGCTGGGAACGGCTAACATACTCGTGCAATTGAAAGATCAATGGGAAGGTACCGTATTGCTGATTTTTCAACCTGGAGAAGAGACATTTCCGGGCGGTGCCAAACTTATGATGGAAGAGGGGGCATTGGACAACCCAAAACCAGTGCTAATACTTGGACAGCACGTACTCCCCGACATGGCCGCCGGACATGTGGGATTTAAAGAGGGCATTTACATGGCATCGGGCGACGAAGTCTATCTGACCGTTAAAGGAAAAGGCGGGCATGCGGCCATGCCACACACGCTCACCGACACGGTTTTGGCAGCTTCACACATCGTGGTGGCCCTGCAACAAATCGTAAGCCGCTTTGTACCCGCCAATATCCCCACGGTCCTGTCGTTCGGTAAATTCGTGGCCAACGGCGCCACCAACATCATTCCCGAAAAAGTGGAAATAGCGGGTACTTTGCGCACCATGAACGAAGAGTGGCGTGCCAAAATAAAGCAAAAAATCAGGGAGATTGCCCAAGCGACGGCCTCGACGATGGGCGCTAGCTGTGAAGTGACCATTAACGATGGCTACCCAATGGTCCACAACCACGAAGGTGTAACACAAAAGGCCATTGAGTTTGCAAACGACTATCTGGGCAGTACAAGCGTGGAACGGATGGACATCCGCATGACAGCTGAGGATTTTGGCTATTATACACAGAAGTATCCATGCACGTTTTATCGGTTTGGCGTCAAACAAGCTTTGGGCGAAACAGGCGCGCTCCACACCCCGGTCTTCAACCTTAACGATGCATCGCTCGAAACCTCAATGGGCCTAATGGCATGGTTGGCCGTATCGTTTTTGTCGGAATAACCAGGAGCCTATTTAATTAGCGGAGTCCGGCATCTTATTTATACCGTTTACAAATTAACCCAAACGCCACGGATGAGTTTTTTTTTTCTAAAAAAGCCGATATTTTTGCTCGTAGTAAAACCAAAATTTTCAAAAAATGGCATACGTAATTTCTGAAGATTGCATTGCGTGCGGTACCTGCATTGATGAATGTCCTGTTGAGGCTATCTCTGAGGGCGATATCTACAAAATCGATCCAGAAGCTTGCACCGATTGCGGCAGCTGTGCGGATGTTTGTCCTACTGAGGCAATCCACCCAGCATAAATTAATCCAAAAGATTTAAAAAGCCCGGAATAACCGGGCTTTTTTGTTGTTTTGCAATTGTAGGGGAAAAGCATGGCGTTGGCTTGCCCGCACTTGCTCCCGATATCTGCATAATTAAATGACGATGGATTTTTTGACCTTCTTTGGTGATTATTCGTTACTGAACATGTTGGTTCTGACGGTTATGGCATTTACCGCCGGCTTTATAGATTCCGTGGTCGGTGGAGGCGGCCTGGTACAAGTTCCCGCGTTGCTCATCAATTTGCCCAATAGTCCGTTACCCATGGTGTTCGGCACCAATAAAATAGCAGCACTGTCGGGAACCATGGTGGCCGCCTGGCAATATTCGCGAAAAATCAGATACAACTACTTGTTGTTGGTCGTGGTTTCACTTTTTGCATTTGCGGCCTCACGGGTCGGGGCAAAAATGCTTTACTACGTCGATGCCTCCACGTTAAAGCCCGTCATCCTTGTTATCCTAATATTGATCGCCCTTTTCACTTTCGCCCGCAAGGATCTTGGATCATTGCAGGCCCAGCGGCAAAGCTTTTCCAGGCAACTTGTGTTTGGCTCGCTAATGGCTATCGTCGTGGGTATTTACGACGGATTCTTTGGCCCGGGCACCGGAAGTTTTTTTGTATTGGGTTTTGTCACATTGCTCGGTTTTGACTTTTTGACAGCTACCGCTTACACCAAAATCGTGAACTGCGTGACCAACCTATCGGCTTTGATCGTTTTCTTCGTCCACGGTGATTACATCCTTGAATTGGCCATTCTAATGGCGATCAGCAATGTGACCGGAAGCTTAATAGGGAGCCGAATGGCGTTGAAAAAGGGCAATGCGTTCATTCGGATGTTCTTTTTGGCAGTGGTGTCGATCATGATCGTAAAATACGGATGGGACGTGTTTGTGGGGTAAGCATTAACCATATCATGAAGAAATCGTTTGCGTTAAATTGTTGCAAAAAGAAAAAAACATGGCACTTGTCATGTCATAAGAATAAGAAGGAGGTTTAATTTATATGCCTTTTTTATCCTAAAACAAACAAAATATGAGCAAATTGCATTTTCTGACTTTTGTTTCTGCAGTGCTTTTACTCGCCGCCTGTGGACAAAACGCTAACAAAAAAGATCGTACCGTGAAAGGAAACAACCCTCTTTTAGAACCTAGCTCCCTTCCGTACGGAGCACCTGATTTCAAAGCCATTGGCAACGAACATTTTGCTCCGGCCTTTGCACAAGGGATGGAGGAACACCTCAACGAAATAGATGCCATTGTCAACAACAGTGAAGCCCCTACGTTCGAAAACACATTGGTGGCACTCGAGAAAAGCGGCTCTACGCTGAACCGGGTCCGTGGCGTGTTTGATTTGCTTTCGGGCGCAAACACCAATCCCGATATCCAAAAAACAGAAGAAGAGATTGCCCCGAAACTGGCTGCCCACCGCGATGCCATTTTCCTTAATGACAAATTGTTTCAGCGTGTAAAAACGTTGCATAACCAACGTGCCGAACTTGGACTGGATCCGGAAAGCAACAAGCTGGTCGAATTTTACTACCAAAAATTCGAAATGGCGGGAGCAAACCTTGCCGATACCGACAAAGCCGTCATGAAAAAGCTTAACGAAGAGGCTGCGTCACTGGAAGCACAGTTCAACAACCGTTTGCTGGCAGCCACCAAAGCCGGTGCACTGATACTAGACGACAAAGCCAAACTCGCAGGGCTATCGGATACTGAGATCCAGATTGCGGCACAAGCAGCCGAGGCCAGCAATCAAAAAGGGAAATATTTGATCCCCCTCCAAAACACCACGCAACACCCGGCCCTTCAGTCATTATTGGACAGGGATGTGCGCAAACAACTGTTCGAACACTCTATTTACCGTACTTCGCAAAACGACAGCAACGATACGCGCCAACTGATCGTACGTTTATCCGAAATAAGGGCCCAGCAGGCCCATTTGCTTGGTTTTAACAACTTTGCGGAATGGAAACTTCAAGACCAAATGGCCAAAACACCTGCCAACGCCATAGCCCTTCTGGATAAACTGGTACCCGCCGCTAAAGCAAAAGCCTTAGAAGAAGCAGCCGAACTGCAAAAACAAATCGACAAGGAAAAAGGAGGGTTCAAACTTGAAGCATGGGACTGGGCGCTATATTCGGAAAAAGTGCGTAAAGAAAAGTACGATCTGGACGAAAGCCAGATCAAACCTTATTTTGAATTGTACAATGTACTTGAAAACGGCGTATTCTTTGCCGCCCATGAGCTTTACGGTATTAACTTTAAAGAGCGCCACGACATTCCGGTCTACCATGAAGATGTTCGCGTATTTGAACTTTTCGAAGCAGACAGCACGGCTATCGGCCTGTTTTACTGCGACTTTTTCAAGCGCGACAACAAGGCCGGCGGTGCATGGATGAGCAACATTGTGGAACAGTCGAAACTTTTGGGCCACAAACCGGTCATCTACAACGTATGCAATTACACCAAACCGGCAGCCGGGCAGCCTGCGCTGATCAGCTACGACGACGTGACCACTTTGTTCCACGAGTTCGGGCACGCGTTGCATGGCTTCTTTGCCAACCAACAGTACCCCAGCTTATCGGGGACCAACGTTTCGCGCGACTTTGTAGAACTACCTTCGCAAATTAACGAACACTGGGCCTTATACCCCAAGGTGTTCAACAATTACGCGGTTCACTATGAAACCAAACAGCCAATGCCCAAAGAACTGGTTGAAAAAATCCGCAACGCAAAGACATTTAACGAAGGGTTTGCTTTCACCGAAATTTTAGCTGCTTCGGGCCTGGACCTGCAATGGCACACCATCGGAACCGACATGAAGATTGCCGATGCCGACCAGTTCGAAGCTGGCGCACTGAAACGTTTAGGACTGGACATGAGCCAGATACCTCCCCGTTACCGTTCACCCTACTTTAAACATATTTGGAGCAACGGTTATGCGGCAGGTTATTATGCCTACACCTGGGCTTCGGTACTCGACAACGATGCTTTTGCCTGGTTTGAAGAAAACGGCGGCTTGTCACGCGCCAATGGCCAGCGTTTCAGGGATATGGTCCTCTCACGTGGCAATTCCGACGATCTGCACAAACTTTATGTTGATTTCCGGGGAAAAGAACCTGACATCAAACCATTGCTAAAAAACAGGGGATTGTTGAAATAACGAGCTCTGTCGGATAACAAAAAGGGACGTCCCAAAACTGGTTATTGAATCTTTTGTCAAGATGAAGAGTCGCAAAGATGTGATAAAAAACATCTGTTCTTTCATGTCTTAACGTTTTGACAAGAAATTTTTACCTTTTGGGATCTCCCTTTTTTATCGTTCGGCAATTGAACAGAATTTTCCCAAAGCCACCTTCAGTATCATTTTTAACGACATGAAAAAATAGTTTTCATAATCGGCATTTTTACATCGCTCAGATATTGATTTGGTTCATGGCACACGATCCTTTTTCGCAGAAATCGCAAATCCCCAAAGGGCTAGATGGATCTAAAAATGGATATTTTGTGGTCAGTAAGCCTTAAAGATCTAAAAAAGCAAAAAATCCGTAACGTACTATAAATACGATACGGATTTTCTATGTGCCCAGGACGAGACTCGAACTCACACGGGGTAACCCCCACTACCCCCTCAAAGTAGCGTGTCTACCAATTCCACCACCTGGGCTTTCTTAGCAACAAAGAGCGGAAAACGGGACTCGAACCCGCGACCCCGACCTTGGCAAGGTCGTGCTCTACCAACTGAGCTACTTCCGCATAATAAAAAGACCATTGCTTTTTGAAAGCGGTTGCAAATTTAGCCAATTATTTCTTCCTTCCTAAAAAAACACCGACTTTTTGACATGAAAAATTCACACATCCCAACCTCAATCCGGCGTATATGACATTTCCCCTGCAATTCACAAACAAGTGTATCAAAATCCCATATTCCTCATGCGCTTACGTTCTGATCCTAAACACTTTTCTTCAACCAAAAATTTTCCCGTCCCCATTTTTTTCAATTGGTTTCTATTAATATCTTTAACCTTCTATTGCAAATTGCGTATCAAGCCCTAATAAATCTAACACAATGGCCAATTTTTTCAGTTTTCTGTTCGGAAGCAAATACCCTTCAACTAACAAGTATGAGGCTGATTTACAACAACTCTACGCCGACCGCAAACGATACCTCGAATTCGAGGAATCACCTATTTATATCAAATTTCTCCAGCTCGACGAAATAATCAACTCCGGCGATTTCGAGAAAAAAGCCAATAAACTCAAACACGAAAAGTTTGAGCAGACCGAAAGCTTTCCAAAAACAGAAAAAACACCGCACACTCAAAAAGTCTAAAGATATCAGAACCTTTCTCAATTTTGTACAGTCAGGACATGAGAAGAAACTTGATGCCATTTTGCTTTCCCCCGTATACATCGAAATGAGAGAATTGGAGTCGGTGGTCCATTCCAACGATTTCCAAAAAAAGATGAAGCAAAAAGACTTTAAAAAAACCGATGAGTATCAGGAATTCCAATCACTAAAAAAATTATACAAGCAAAGCGATATCAAATTCGCCATCAAAACCCTCAACTCGTCCGATTACCGCATTTACGACGCAGTCAGAAAGTCGCCAAGGCTTCAGGAATTCATGGAATTGGACGATTACGTCAATTCATCGGAATTTGTCGCAACCAAAGAATTTTACAACGACAAAGACCGGTTTAAAAAAAGCGAAGAATACAAACTGCTGCACGAATACAACGAACTGAAAGCCAGCCATGAATACAAATGGTTTATAAAAACCAAAGCCAACTACCCATTTACCGAAATCGACAAATGGGAGCTGGTTTTTGAAGATGATTTTGACCACTCCAAACTCGATGCCAACAATTGGATGACGGGCTATTACTGGGGCAAAGCTTTACTGAACGACAATTACGTGCTGAAAAACGAAAAACAGTTTTTCACCGATAAAAACATAGAACTAAGGGATTCGCTCTTGAAAATAACCAGTAAAAAGGAAGCGTACCAAGGCAAAGTATGGGATCCTGAAATGGGCTTTTTGCCCGCTAAATTCGAATATACTTCAGGATTGATAAGCACCGGCCATTCGTTCAGACAACAATACGGAAAGTACGACGTTAAATTCCGGTTGCAACCAGGCCAGCACCTTAACCACTCCATATGGTTGCTGGGCGAACGAATGATACCCCAAATCACGGTATTGAAATCAAATGGCAAAAGCGTAAAGGCTTTCGAAGCCGGGACCATTGCCGGATCAATACAGAAACCCGAGGCGAAACTGCAAAAGCTCAACGGTCCATCGCTGGCCGACGACTTTCATATCTTAACCCTCGAATGGCTTCCCGGAAAAATCACCTGGTACATTAACGGAGTGAAGTTGGGCGAACAAACCAGCAACATCCCCAATGAACCCATGTACCTGATTTTCAGCAGCCATATTACTGACACCATGCCCGACCATCAATTGCCCTCAAGCATTGAAGTGGATTGGGTGAAATGTTACAAGGTTCTCTGACACATCGTTTTTCGGGAGCAATTCCCCTGCAATGGATCAATCTTTGTGGGGAAATTATTCCCGAGATTGTTTTATATGAACAAACTGGAACTACTTGCTCCTGCCAAAAACTTAGACTGTGGCCTTGCTGCCATTAACCATGGTGCCGATGCCGTGTATATCGGCGGGCCAAAGTTTGGTGCCCGCAAACAAGCAGGCAACCCACTTGGCGACATAGCCTCATTGGTGACTTATGCACATCGCTTTAGGGCCAAAGTTTACGTGGCGTTAAACACCATTTTATTCGACAACGAGCTGGATGAAGTACAAAAGCTCATCCACCAGCTTCACAACGCAGGGGCCGATGCATTGATTGTTCAGGACATGGGCATTTTAGAAATGGATCTTCCTCCCATTGCCCTTCATGCCAGCACGCAAACAGACAACCGTACATGGCAAAAGGTTGAATTCCTTGAAAAAGCAGGATTCGGACAAGTTGTCCTTGCACGTGAGTTGTCGCTTAAGCAAATTACCGAAATCAGATCAAAAACCAACGTTAACCTTGAGTTTTTCGTGCATGGAGCCCTTTGCGTGAGTTACAGCGGTCAATGTTACATGAGCCAGGCTATTAACGGACGTAGCGCAAACCGCGGCGAATGTGGCCAACCATGCCGCTTGACCTACTCGTTGGTCGACGGTAAGGGCAACACCATTGAAAAGGATCGCCATTTATTATCACTAAAAGATTTAAATCTATCCAATTACCTTCAGGAACTGGCCGAAGCAGGTATCAATTCCTTTAAGATAGAAGGACGATTGAAAGATATGGAATACGTGAAAAACATCACGTCGTGGTACCGGCAAAAAATCGATACGTTTCTTGAGACCGATCATCGCTTTGCAAAAAGTTCATCTGGCCGTTGCACGTATATATTCAATGCGAATCCGGAAAAAAGCTTCTCGCGCGGATTTACCAATTATTTTATCCACGAAAGGCATGAACCGGTATGGTCGCCCGACAGTCCCAAATCATTGGGCGAAAAGATAGGACGTATTGCACGCATCGAAAAAGACCATTTTCTGCTGGCCCAAGGTTCGCTTCCCTTAAGTAACGGCGATGGGCTTTGCTTTTTTGACAAGAAAATGGAGATGGTCGGATTGCGGGTCAACCGCAGTGAAGGTCTCAAAGTCTATCCCGCCAACATGAAACAAGTGTATGCCGGAGCTTTGGTATTCCGCAACCACGATAAAACATTCAATGACCTACTCGAACGGTCGGGGGATAATCGAAAAATTGCGATCCATCTCCATTTCGATGCATTGGGCAACGGCCAATTTTCCCTTACCTGCATTGACGAAGACGGAGTAACAACCAAGCAGGAAAATACACTGACTGCATCGCCGGCACGGAATCCGGAAGCCGGCCTTGAACAAATAAGATCGCAGCTCGGTAAAATGGGCGGCACTGTTTTTACCGCCACCATTATCGACATTGCTCCCGAGGCCGTTATGTTCATCCCAGCCAAAGAACTCAACGAAATGCGGCGTACACTGATGGCACATCATGAGGAAAACCGTGAAGCGCTGTACCCATCCGAGCAAAGAGAGTTCCACCCCACATCGCACCTTTTTCCCGAACAGGTACTGACATATCGTGGAAACGTGACCAACCGTTTGGCAAGACAGTTTTACCAACGGCACGGGGTAACCGAAATACACGAAGGCTTCGAGCTGTTGGCCCATTCGCCACGGCATACACAGGTAATGACCACCAAGCATTGCATTCTTTTTTCGATTGGCAAATGCCTTCGAACCGATCCTGATGCACGCAGGTTGCTACCCCTCAAGCTGATCAACCCCAAAGACGAATATCGCCTGGAGTTTGACTGCAAAGCCTGTGAAATGAAAGTGGTTTTGGAGAGGCACAAGCAATTGGCCAAGAATTCTTGATTCCATATCCTCCCAATAATAATCACACGGCCGTTACATCCCGACTTTCAGTACGATCCCACCCTTAATCCATCGACCGGGCTGAGGTACATTGCCTATGTCCTCGTAGCCGGTATCGAAAAGGTTCGTTGCCCCGGCAAACACTTTGTAGTTGCGACGGGCATAGTTCAATTGCACGTCGACCAATTGGGTTGGCTCATAGCCCACGTTTTCGTCTGCGGCATTAAAATAAGTCCCTGTCCGGTTTTGATAGTTATAGCTCCACGAAGCGGTCAGGCTCCCGGCAATTCCATGTTCCAATCGTACCACCAGTTTATGTTTCAGATAATCCATCACATAACGCGAGTCATATCCCTCCAGCAAATCTTTATCCTGATCAAGGTACAAGTAGTCGACAGTGACCGAACGCAATGTTCGTCTCCAAAATCCTCTATCCACAGGGAAATAGCCCACTCCGGCCTGAATCCCCGTAGAACGTAAATTGGGAATGTTGGTGGTTACAAATTTCTCGGTGACGGATGGCCGTACCCAATCGATCACGTCAGTGGCATCGTTAATAAACATACCAAGATTGGTTCTCCACGGCCCCCCATATACTTTCACACCGGCTTCATAGGCGGTAACTTTCTCAGGACGAAGAAGAATGTTTCCATCGGCAGTGGCCGATACATACAACAGATCGGTAAACGTGGGCATGCGCAACGAACTGTTGATTCCAGCATAAAGTTTGGTATTTGGAAACACCTGGTAACTCATATCGATGCCAGGAAAAAGGTGTATTTTATAATCAAGGCTCGAATTGCTGGCCGCCACCACACCACCGGTCACGGTAAAACGTTTAATTGTATAAGTATGTTCGATAAACACGGATGCGTTTTGTCGTGAATATCCTTTGGTAAACTGCACGCCATCTTCACCGGGCACATCCAACGGGTTTTGGAGAGTATTGCCAAGTGTGGTACTCCAGACTGACTCGCCCCTCACTTCGCCTCCTACGGCCGTCGTTCCTGCTTCCCATTTGATGTTACCGTTCAGCGATGCCCCAAATACATCCGTCATATGGTAATTATGCCCGGTGTACCAAACAGGACGATTGCTCCGGAACAATTCAAACCGATCGTGGTTACGACGCCAGTAAACCACCGGTGTGACTTTGATGCGTTGTCCCGATGTAGTGAATTTAATGCTGGCATTAATGGTACGGTTTTGTTCATATTGGTTGGGATACTTTGGAGTGTAAAACGCAAATGCTCCAAATGATTTATCGAGATACCCTATCTGGAATTCCAGTTTCTCATTATCAAAATCAAGTTGGCCTTGATAAAACACACCTTTCTGGTTGAAATCGGTGTTGGCATGATGGCCGTCGCTCCGTGAATAATTTATCGACGCAAATGATTTATAATGGCCTGTTTTGATGTTAGCCGTTACCGCTCCTTTGCCATACCCGAACGATCCACCCTGAAGCTGCGCCATCACGTGGCTATCGTCACCGATGCCTGTAATAAAATTAATAGCACCACTGTAGGCATTGGGACCAAACGACCGGGCTCCGGGCCCTTCCAATACCTCAATACGGTCAACGGAAGCCAGATCAATGGGTAAATTAAAACTAAAATGGCCAGTTTGTGGATCTGTCACATTCACTCCATTAAGCAAAATCAACACCTGATCGAACGAACCGCCGCGTATGCTTACATCGGCCTGAATGCCTTCGGGTCCTCGTTGACGGACATCTACTCCCGTAAGGTAATCGAGCACATCGGTCACCGATTGTACATTCAATTGTTCCAACTGTTTACGATCAAGAACCGAAATCACCCGCCCTGTTTTTCCATACGAAGTAGCTGTCCGACTGGCAGAAACTTCAATTTCCGAAAGTTCTATATTGCTGCTATCGGTCAATAATGCCAATTGTGCATTGGTTGTCATCATTGCCGCACAAACCATCCCCAATCCAAATACGACTCGTTTATGTCCCATACAGCCCATTTATTTGTAACAATTCTAAATTAAGCCGCAAAAATAGGGGTTAACTTCGAATAAATCCGTACATAGAAAATAAAATCGATAGGAGATCATCTCCAATTATTCACACAAAAATCTATAAACAAGAAATTTACAACAAATACACATTGACGCATTATTATTCAGAAAGCCACCTTTGTTGCAATGCATTTTGCAAATCCGGATCAATCAGTTAGGGATCAACAAGAAGGGGTCATAAATGCGTCAATTATGACATCATAAAATAATTATTATATTAAATATATTTTCTATCACCACAATGCCTATTAACAAATTTTAACTATCAATTTGAAACTTTATTCACCTATAAGCACTATAAACATTGACCTTACCTGCACTTGGCACAAACACCAATACGTTAAGAGCAAAAAAGAAAACAAACAATCAAAAATGAACAAAGTAAATAATTTGATACAAGAAAATCAACAAACAAATTTGCTAAAAACCATTCAAGTATAACCACAATAAAGAGTGTTTGTGAATTAAGCTCAACCAATTATGAAACTGAAAAATTTTAGTATCCGGGCAAAACTTCTTTTGGCCTTTGGTTCTGTCCTTCTTGTTTTCATCGCTTTTGGGTCAATTTCATTAGGGGGTTTCTCGAAACTAAAGCGATTGAACCATCTTACCAGTACAACCAGTAATTTGATTTCCCAAATAGGTGCCGTGCAAAAATCGATCGACCTCTGGGAGTCGGAAGGCACCGACCAAGCCCGCACAGCCGTAACCCAAGAAATAGACAAATTGTTTGATGGTATCGCAAAATTGGAACTCACCACCAACTCAAATAAGAATCAAAAAACGTTCGAAGCCTTAACCCAACTAACGGCCCACAAAAAACAGATCGCAAAAGATCTTGCAACGCACCAAGACTCCAGCCTCCATCGGGATTTGAACACATTAAGCAAGGATATGCTCGGGGTGGTATCCCAAGTAGAAAATGAGCAGCTAAAGGAATTCAATCGTGCCCAATCCTCGGTTGTTACCTTAATGCTAATCTTCTTTTTTATATCGATCTTATTTATCGCAGGATGGACATTTTATTTATCCCGCATCATTACTGCTCCATTGAAACAAATCACACAACTGGCAAAGTTTATCGCCAATGGGGATTTAACACAGGAACTTACCACAGACCATAAAGACGAAACCGGAAAACTTATTGTCGTGTTGAACGATATGACCAAGCGGCTTCGTGAGATCATCATAAAGGCCGTACGGATATCGAACAACATTGCCACGGCCAGCCAGCAGATAAGCACTACTTCGCAGCAACTGTCACAAGGGGCCAGCGAGCAATCGGTATCGGTCGAGGAAATAAGTACCACAGTAGAGGAAATGACGATTAACGTGGAACAAAGCAGGGAAAATACCTTTTTGACCGAACAAATAGCCCAAAATGCGTTAAAAGGCATTTACGAAGTCAATGAACAATCCCGAAAAGCGGTAGAGGCCAACGAAGAAATATCAAAAAAGGTTACCGTCATCAACGACATTTCGTTCCAAACCAACATATTGGCATTGAATGCGGCCGTAGAAGCAGCCCGGATAGGGGAATTGGGGAGAGGATTTGCCGTGGTGGCGGCCGAAGTAAGGAAACTGGCCGATAACAGCAAAAGGGCATCGGGAGAGATATCCGGATTGACTTCCAACGGATTGTCGATCACCCAGGAATCGAACGACAAGTTATCCCTGATGTTACCCGAGATAGAAAAGACTTCCGTTTTGTTGCAGGAAATTTCGGCGGCCAGCAGCGAACAGGCTAACGGTGTAATGCAGATAAACAATGCGATCCAGACATTGAACATCGTCACGCAACAGAATGCATCGGCCAGCGAAGAACTAGCCGCAAACTCTGAAGAAATGGCCTCGCAGGCACTTGCACTAAAAGAATCGATAAACTTTTTCAAAGTCGTACCGTCACGTACCTCATCGCAAAAGGGATCCGATCCATCGAAAGAAAAAAACATGCAAGATTCTATCCATAGCAACCAACAACAAACGTTTTGGTCCAAACTATTGAAAAAAAAGAATAACATTGCACAAGACCTGGTATAAATAAACCAGAAGCTTAAACAAAAATTCAGTCTATTACGTCATCTCCATACAAACCAATATTTTAAATCAAATGGAAACAGTTATTAAAAGTTACGAGCAAACAAAAAGCGGATTTAAAGTCGTTCAGGACGGAAAAATCATTAAATCCTACAACCGGATGGGACAAGAGTTCCATTTCATGGATTTGAGCTATTTGAGCGATGGAATCATCCTTCACGGCTGGGTAGGATTTCGGTCGGGCGAACAGATCAAAGAGGTTCTTGATGGCCACTTTTTCGATATCTACTCGAAGAGTCCTTGCAAAAAAATGCTTATCAATAACTCACAAATGACCGGTAGCTTTTCGATGGTCAACGACTGGTTGGCCAATATCTTTATGCCCAAAATGATCGATTTGGGTTTGAAAGACAACGCGGTTGTTCTTCCCGCAAACGTGTTTGCAAGTTTAGCAGTCGAAGATTGGGACCAAAAAGTTGGTGGTTTTACGACCAAAAACTTTAAAAGCCTGGACGAAGGGCTTGCCTGGCTCAAAAAACAATAAACATTGCCATCGAGGAGGGGTTTTCCCCTCCTTCTCTCGTTTACCGCACCATCCTGCAGTAAAATCCGTCCTCCCAAGAACCTTTTTGCTCGTAGGTAAATGTATTTTGCCAGTTTAGCGTGCAATTGGCAAAATCCCCCTCGAACCTAAGCCGAAACAATTTACTGCCCCAATACCCTGCGTTGCCAGTGTGTGATAATTTTTAGTTAGGACACAGCTTGCACACTCCTTAACACAGTCTATTCTCGCATACCATTGATTGTTTGGCCGTTGAGGTTCATAACCATCTCAACCGATATTGTAACAAACATCAACAAACCAACACTTTAGCTTTACTTATGAAAAAAAATGCAAGCTATCAAGCTGTTGCCGTCATCGGCATTTCATGTCGCTTTCCCCAAGCCAATACCCCGGAAGAACTTTGGCAACTCCTTTTCGAGGGCAAAAGTGTCATCGACAAAATCCCTTCAGACAGGTGGAATATACAGGATTACTACGATCCCGACCCCAACGCACCAGGAAAGACCAACCAAAACATGGGAGCTTTTCTGGAAAACATCCACCATTTTGATCCATATTTTTTTAATGTATCGCCCAAGGAGGCCATTGAAATGAATCCATCGCAAAAAGTGATGATGGAACTGGCATGGGAACTTTACGAAAGCTCGTCACTGAAGAAAGAACAGTTTTATGGATCGAAAACAGGTGTTTACATTGGGAACATTTGGGCCGATTTTGAGCATCTGCGAAAAATGCGCAAAACCGAGATCAATAATTTTTCAGCAATCGGGCAATCATCGAACATCATTGCAAACCGCATCTCATACCATTTTGGACTAACCGGTCCCAGCCTGGTAATAGACACGGGTTGCTCATCATCTCTGGTTGCGCTGATGTTGTCTATACAAAGCCTGCGTGACCATTCATCGGACTTATGTATTGCAGGGGGGGTCAACCACATGCTCGATCCTGAAGAATATGTGTACTTGGCTAAATTCGGAGGTTTATCGTCAAAAGGCAAATGCAGTGCTTTCGATGCCGAGGCTGACGGGTTTGTCAGAGGCGAAGGTGCCGGAGCCGTGCTATTAAAAAGACTGGAAGACGCAGAAAGGGACGGCGATAAAATTTACGCAGTCATTAGAGGGGGAGCAATCACGAATAACGGTTTTAACGTGAACATGCCAGCCACAAGCAAAGAAGGACAAATCGACGTTTTGGCGCAAGCATATTGCGATGCCGGCGTTTCCCCTGCCGATGTCGATTTTGTCGAAGCACACGGAACCGGCACACGTTTGGGGGATCCGGTCGAGACAAGTGCATTGGGCGAATTCTTTGCCGGCGAACGAAAAAGCGATACCCCGCTGCTTGTGGGGTCGGTAAAAACCAATTTAGGACATTGCGAGTCGTCATCGGGCATTGCGGGCGTTCTCAAAACAATTTTGGCATTCAGGCATCGTACATTCCCCAAAAACATAAACTTCAACACCCCTAACCCTGAAATCGATTTTAAAGGCTGGAACCTCAAGGTCCCGACCGAAAACATCGTATGCACCAATGATACGGGGAAAAAATTGGTGGCCGGTGTTAGTTCATACGGCTGGGGAGGTACCAACGTCCACGTGGTTTTGGAAGAATACCGCCCCAAAGGACAAACTGATCCAGCTCCAAACGGGGAACACGGGTTCCTTTTCCTGCCGTTATCTGCCCGTACCCCAAAAGCATTGCAAGAATACGCAGCCAAATATGCCCGTTTCTTAAAAAATGCCACACAATCATCAAGCCTGCTTGATATTTGTGCAACCACTGCCGTACAAAAAGCCGATTTTGAATACAAAAAAATGTTCTTTGGGAAGAATGCCGACGAAATCACCGGACAATTGAACGATTTACAAAACCTTTCTTCTTCCCAAGTAAAACCCCAAAAGACAGGGGAAAACGCCAAAGTCGTATTTGTATTTCCCGGTCAGGGAGCACAGTGGCTGGGAATGGGCAAAGAACTGTACGAAAAGGAACCTGCGTTCAAATCGGCCATCGACGAATGCGAAACCGCGTTCGCCAAATATGTCGATTGGTCACTGATCGATGAGATCAATGCTGCAAAAGAGAACAGCCAGCTTCATCGCATTAACGTTATCCAACCCTACTTGTTTGCCATGCAAATCGCCCTGGCCAGATTATGGATGGCCAAAGGAATCATGCCCGCGTCGGTAGCCGGGCACAGCATGGGCGAAGTGGCGGCCGCATATACTGCAGGAGCCCTTTCGATGGATGATGCAGCCAACATCATTTGTACGCGCAGCATCCTCATGAACACGTTGAGCGGACAAGGAGGTGCCATGGCAGTGACGGAATTGGATAAACAACAAGCCGAAGAACTGGTTGCCAAGCATCACGGAAAAATATCACTGGCTGTACTCAACAGCCCAAAATCGACAGTACTTGCAGGGGATACCCAAATCATTGAGTCAATATTGGCCGACCTAACCGAACGTAACCTCTTCTGCCGTCAGGTGAAAGTCGACGTGGCATCGCACAGTCCACAAATGGACCTGATCAAAGACCAATTGTACGAAAAGGTCCAAAATATAACGCCTGGCAAGGCCTATTTAGCGATTTATTCGACCGTAAGGAACCAAAAACTTAACGGCGACGAAATGGATGCCGACTATTGGAGGAGCAATCTCCGGAATACGGTATTGTTTTCGTCAGTGACGCAACAACTTTTGGCCGACGGGCACCATATTTTTATCGAAGTAAGCCCCCATCCGGTTTTGGGGACCGCCATGCACGAATGTGCCGAGCATCTCCAGCATTCCAATGTATCGATAGTGGCATCGCTGCACCGCGATTATCCATCGAGCGACGAATTGGCCAAGAATATCGGGTTGGCATACGAGTCGGGTTACCCCATCGACTGGGACAAACTTTACCAAACTTCGCGTATCAAGCACATTGACCTCCCTTCCTATCCTCTACAAAAAGAAAATTACGAAATCAAAGATCTGTCGGCACATTTCGAAAATGGCAAATCCTCATCGTCCGCCCATCCTTTGATCGGCAATCGAATAAAACTGGCCGATGCCGATAGTTATTACTGGGAATCGAAAATAAGCTTGTATAACCTCCCTTATTTAGCCCATCATCAGGTGAACGGCACCGCGGTGTTCCCGGGTGGTTTTTATATCGAAATGATCCATGCGGCCACCAAACAAGTCGATCCCCAAGGTCAATATGTGATCCAAAACCTCGAATTTGTGCAATCTGTCGAATTGACCGAACACGAAGCCGTTCAAATGCAAATGAAAATAGACTCATTGAACGGCAAGCTGGCCAACTTCAAAATGTTCAAGCAATTGGACGGCGATCAGTGGGAAATGGTCTGCAACGGTAATTTGCAACAGGCACAAGTCCAAATGAGCCATCGTTATGCACTACCCAACAGCATACCGATAAAATTCGACAAAACAGACATTTACAATTCATTCCGAAAACTTGGCGTGACGTTTAGGGAAACATTCCAAAATATCGAGAAATTCGATATCCATGAGGATGTAGTGTACGCCATGATCAATTTAAGCGAAAACGAGGCCCACAAACCCGATCAGTACACCATACCGCCAATGCTTCTGGATAACTGCCTTCACCCGCTTTTTGGGAAAGCTTTTGCCGAAGTGGACGACAAAACGGTCAAGATCACTTTTGTGCAGGAAATCAAACAAATCAAAATCGGGAACATCACTTCCGACAGCCAATTGTATTACACAAAAACCAAGCTTTACCCGCTGCAAACCGACGAAAGCAGGCACACCATCAGTGTCATGGGCGATATTTCGGTATACGACCATGATTATAAACTGGTCATGGAGTTGACGGGAGCACATGCCAAAATCATCGACACCCTTACGGAACGAACCGAAACCGTCGACACAAGCACGATGAATATCCTCGATCTGGTAATGGACGAGCACGATGATGCAAAACGGAAAAGAATCGTTGAAAATTACCTGATCGATCTGGTGGCCGAGGCATCGAAGGCATCGCCCGATCAATTAGACACGACCATGACATTCAAAAACATGGGAATCGATTCATTGACCACGGTGCAGCTGCGCAACCTTATCGAGAAACAGTTCAAAGTCAAATTGTCCATTAAGCTATTTTACCAATATCCTTCCATCGAGGGATTTGCCAACATATTGGTTAAATTGGTGAAGGAGCAGTTGTCCGATGCGTCATTTACCGAAAACAATCCATCGAACAAATGGCTATCGGTCCAAAGACCCAATCCCGAAGCTTCAGCAATACTGTTTCTTTTTCACGATGCAGGCGGTAGCATACGGTTGTTCGAAAACTGGGGCATGTTCATCGACGCGTCGATCGAAATGGTTACGGTACAATTGCCGGGACGCGACGATCGTACCGACGAACCTTTGTCGAACAATTTGGATGACATTCTGACGGAACTGTTGCCAATTATGTCTAAAAAGATCGACAAGCCATTTTTTGTTTACGGACACAGCATGGGTGGGCTAATGGCGTTCGAAGCCGTGCGGAGGTTGCAAAACGAATTTGGCAAACAGGCCAGAGAGCTCGTCGTTTCGGGGACCCCCAGCCTGAAAGGATATGTCAACCATTTTGTCGACCGCATTTTTGACCAAAGCTACAGCGATCTGCAATTACTCTCTCTCATTACCGGACCGGAAAACAACCAGTTTGATCCGGGGAACGACGCGGTCAAGGGATTGGTTAAAATACTTCGTAGCGATTTTGAACTGATCCATGCTTATCGATACCGGGAAATGCCCAAACTCAATTGCAGGGTCACGGCCATTCACGCACAGCACGACGACAGGGTTAATTTGGATGACGTAAAACAATGGCAGGCACAAACAACCGGTGCCTTTGCATATTTTTTGGCAGAAGGAGGGCACAATTTTGTCCACACCGATGCCAAAGCGGCCGCACAAATCGTTAACGCGTCCATATTGAAATACAATACTGTTGAAAAACAATGATCCAAAAGAAGCTGTCCATGGGGTTGGCCGTAAATGATCGTCTTGCCAAAATACAAAGCCGAAAAACGAAGACCAACAATCTTATCCGCCTGTATCCTGACAAGAAACCATTCCATTGCTTACTGGACAGCCTTTACAAATACACCAACAACCACCATTGCATATGAAAAATTCTTCAATGATTCCTGAAACACAAATCGAGAAAATTGTCGGAAGCTGGAACCTCATCTCTATCTACTACCTGTTCGATGACGGGACAAAAATGGATTTATATGGCAAGAAGCCCATTGGAATACTTATGTACGATGAAAATGGCTTCATGAACGCCCAGCTAGGGGACAACCTCCGGCAAGAAATTTTTCGTGCGGACGATCTGGCCGATCCCACTGCAAAATCCAAAATATTCGACAGTTACATGGCTTACTATGGCACTTATTACGAAGAAGCTCCCGGTAAGGTCATCCACGAAGTGATCGGTTGCACCAATCCGACATGGATAGGGAAAAAAGAGATAAGGTACGTCGATATTCACGGCGATACGCTTAGAATATGGACCCTTCCGACGTTGGTTGACAGAAGGGAGGCCGTGATAGAGGTTTATTGGCAACGCATACATTGATCCCAAAACGGGTTTGGGCGGTAAATACCGCCCAGACCCGTTTTGGCGAATGCTTTCATACAAACCGATACCGTCTACTCCATGATCTTTATTTCTACCAAGTCGGCCAACCTACGGACCTCTTGTTGAAGCCCCATTACATCGGAACCCAATTCTGCATTTAATACCACTACCCCCATCCGACGATGCACACGGGCCGTTTCCTTGCCAAACAAACGGTAATCGGCACGTGGATGCTGGCAAATTTTTTCGAACCCTTGGTAAGCAGGCTTCAATGTTTCGACGGGAGATAATATCACGGCGCTGGCACCGGCTTTCTCCTGCCATATTCCAGGGATAGGCAACCCAAGGATGGCCCGGCAGTGCAACTCAAATTCGTTAAAGTTTTGGGTCCCTGCAAGCGTTACCATTCCCGTGTCGTGCGGACGAGGCGAAAGTTCCGAAAACACCACCCCGTCGGCCGTAATGAAAAACTCGACCCCCCAAATACCGGCCCCTTGCAGCGCCTTGGTCACCTTGGCGGCCATTTGGCGGGCATCCTCTTCAAACCCCTGCGGCAATGCCACCGGTTGCCAGCTTTCCTGATAATCGCCGCGCTCCTGGCGGTGTCCAATGGGCGCACAAAACAAAGTGTCACCGTCCTTTTGGGTAACGGTAAGCAAAGTTATTTCGCTCAGGAACGGGACAAACGCTTCCACAATTACCTCGGCCACATCCCCACGTCCTTTATCGGCTGCATCGTTCCAAGCCTTTTCGATATCGGCCTCACTCTTTACGGTCGACTGGCCCTTGCCTGATGACGACATCAACGGTTTCACCACACAGGGAATACCCACTTCGGCTACCGCGGTCTTTAATTCGTCGTACGACCTGGCATAACGGTAATTGGCCGTACGCAGACCCAATTCTTTGGCCGCTAAATCACGAATGGCCTTACGGTTCATGGTATAATTGGCAGCTTTGGCAGAGGGCACAATTTGAATTCCAGCCTTTTCGTAATCGTAAAAACGTTCGGTGCGAATGGCCTCGATCTCGGGCACGATTAAATCGGGCTGATGCTTGGCCACCACCCGATCCAACTCGCCGCCGTCAAGCATGTTGATTACCTCAAACCCATCGGCCACCTGCATGGCAGGGGCTCCCGCGTAGCTATCTATGGCAATTACCGTTTGACCGTAACGTTGGGCGGCAATCACAAATTCTTTTCCCAGTTCTCCGGAACCCAGCAACATGATTTTTCGCTGCATCACTTTAATATTTTACTAAAAAGATGATGCAAAATTATCATTTTCACATTGGGGTAAAATGGGATTGGATAGGAATTTCGTCAATTGTCAGCAGCAATTCACCGCCCCAAACCAACCTTTTCCTTTCCCCCTCTCCCTTTTCGCCATATTTTTTAAGTAAATTCGGCCTTCAAACAAAACTTAACATCGATGTATGAACATACAAGATAGATTGTTTGCCCTCCGTTCGGCCATGGGTGCATTTGGCCTTGATGCCTATATCGTTTCCTCGGCCGATCCCCATTTGAGCGAATATGTAGCCGACCATTGGAAATTCCGCGAATGGTTATCGGGGTTCACCGGATCGGCAGGCACGCTGGTGGTCACCGAAGAGGTAGCCGCATTGTGGACCGATTCGCGTTACTATCTTCAGGCCGAAGAGCAATTGAAGGACAGCGGCATCGACTTGTTCAAAGCCGGTTTACCAGACACCCCGACTTACGTGCAATGGCTCGCGCAGGAATTGTTGCCCGCACAAACAGTGGGTTTCGATGGCCGGTTGTTTACTGTCGAAGAAATCAGGCAAACCATGCGTGATTTGAAGAAACACCAAATATTGGTCGATTCCAACAAAACCCTCATTGACGAGGCCTGGCCCACTCGTCCGCCTATTCCCGATAATACTGTTTTCGAGCATTCGAAAAGAATTGCCGGTTACGGCCGGAGGCAAAAATTCGACATCATTCGTGGCGAAATGGAAAAGGCAGGGGCAACACATTATGTGACCGCCGCACTCGACGAAATTGCATGGACGCTTAACCTGCGTGGCAACGACGTGGATTACAATCCCGTATTTTACGCATATCTGGTCATTGACGAAGAAACGGCGCACCTTTTCACAAATCCCCATAAAATCAAAGCTTCCATTGGGAAAGGGTTGGCCGAAGACGATGTCAAGACATCGCTTTATGACGACTTTTACGACCACCTGAAAGATCTTTTCGCCCAGGAGAGCCACGTTTATTATGATCCGAAACGCACCAATGGCGCCATTCTATCAGCTCTTCCCGCCACAGTGGCAAAAACGGAGGGGGCCAGCTTTATCGCCAACCTTAAGGCCATCAAAAATGAAGCAGAAAAGGCGGCTATTGACAAAGCCATGGTAAAAGACGGCGTGGCAATGGTCGAATTTTGGCATTGGTTGGAAAGCTCATTGGAAAACGAACCGATCACCGAAACCTCGACCGTAAAAAAAGCAAAAGCATTCAGAGCCAGGCATGACGGTTTCTGGGGCGAATCGTTTGCCACCATTGCAGGTTACGCGGCCAACGGGGCCATTGTGCATTACAAGCCGACCGAAGGAAACGATGCCGTACTAAAACCGGAGGGACTTTTCCTTTTCGATTCGGGAGCCCAATTTGCCGAAGGCACCACCGATTTGACACGGACATTTGCCCTCGGCCATGTGGATGCAACCGCTAAACACGATTACACTCTGGTACTGAAAGGCCACATTGCCTTGGCCAACGCCTGTTTTCCCACCGGGACCAAAGGATACCAGCTGGACGGTTTTGCACGCCAGTTTCTATGGAACAACGGATTGAATTACGGCCATGGAACCGGGCACGGTATAGGCTGTTTTCTCAACGTGCACGAAGGACCGCACGGTATAGGCCCGCAACCCAACATGGTTTCCATCGACGCCGGAATGATCACCTCCAACGAACCCGGACTTTATCGTACCAACCAATATGGCATCCGTATCGAAAACCTTTTGCTCGTGGAAAACCATTGCAAAACTGAATTTGGGGCGTTCCTAAAATTTAGCACCATCACGCTTTGCCCCATCGATACCCGTCCCATCGAGGCCGCATTGCTTACCGACGACGAGTTGGAATGGTTAAATACATACCACCAAACTGTTTACAAAAAGCTGGAGCCCTTATTAACCGGCCAACTGAAAACATTTTTAGCCAATAAGTGCCGTCCGTTGGAACGGTGAAGGTTGGCACAGTCCATAAAAGGCACAAAATTTGATGAACCCAATCCACTGTTAATCCCAATAAACAACTATCGAAATGAAGCGATTCATTTTACTTGCCTTCATCATTGCCGCATTGGTAACCCATGCCTTTGCCCAAGGTTACAAAATATCATTGGAAGTACAAGGAATAAAGGATACATCGGTCATTTTAGGCTACTACTTTAACAACAAAATGTTGGTGCACGACACCACTAAGGTTGACGCTAAGGGCCATGGCCTCTTTTCCGGTGAAAAACCATTGCCCCAAGGTATTTATATTGTCTATTTGCCCGATAAAACCTATTTCGATTTCCTGGTCACACACGACCAGGAATTCTCCATCAAAACCAAAGCTCCCGATTATTTAAAAGACCTCGTGATTGTTGGAAGTGACGAAAGCCAGAAATTCCTTGCCAACCAAAAGTTCATGGCACACCAGCAGGCACTAGCACAAAACCTGTCTGCCCGTTTGGAAAAAAACAAAGGCAGCTCTGATTCTACCGCCATTTTACAGAAACAGCTTAGCGCCATTGGCGATGAAAGTAAAGCAGCAATGGAACAAAACCATACTGGAAAACCCAAAAACCTTTTTGGCTACGTTTTTAAGGGCCGTGCAAGATATCGATATCCCTGAACCCAATGTGGCCCCAGATGTAGCCAAGCACGATTCGGTGGTACAAACGCGCAAATACTATTATTTTAAGGACCACTATTTCGACCACATGGACCTCACTGACGACCGGTTACTGCGAACTCCTTTCTTTGTACAGAAAGTCGACAACTATTTTACAAAAACCATTTTTCAAGTCCCGGATACCATTGCCAACGAAGCCATTAAGTTCATCGAAAAATGCCGACCCAACCCAGAAATGTTCAAATTCATGGTTCAATATCTGTTCAACATGGGTGCAGAAAGTAAAATGATGGGCATGGATGCCATGGTGGTCGCTCTGGGCGAAAAATATTATTTATCGGGCGAAGCCCAATGGGCCGATGAGGAATTTCTGAAAAACCTCCGCGAAAGGATTGCCAAAATAAAACCCAACCTACTGGGCATTAAGGCACACGATCTAAAGCTCCAATCTCCCAGCGGCGAATTTTTCAGGCTTAGCGAAGTCAACGCACCATATACCGTCCTTGCCTTTTGGGAACCGTCGTGCGGACATTGCAAAAAAGAAATCCCCGAGCTCCACGAAAAGGTATACAACGTGTATAGGAGTAAAGGCGTAAAAGTATTTGCCGTATATACACAGGTAGACACTGAAGAGTGGACCAAGTTTATCGAGGAACACAACCTAGCGGACTGGATCAACGTGTACGATCAATACCAGCAATCAGGTTTCCGGAATTATTACGACATTTACTCCACTCCGGTGATTTACATACTCGACAGGCAAAAAAAGATTGTGGCCAAACGGATCGGGGTGGCCGACATCCCCGGGTTCTTTGACCACGAAATAAAGAACGGACGGCTTTAATAACTTTAATCCGGCATTCCAAACTTGCTTATACCGATGCAATGACACGATTGAAACACATTGTCGCATATATGGTCTTCTCCTGCCTGATTTATTTTGCCGTTTCGTGCGAAGGCGAGCAAGAAACGCCGGGCCCAACCATCTATTTAACAGCCACAGAGTATGAAATAGACGTCACGGACACATTGACGCTATCGCCCAAAATCACGTACGACCAACATTCGTCTTATCAATGGCTGTTGGACGGAGAGATACTATCGACAGAGAAAGACCTGACGATCATCCCCAAAACACCCCAGACATTGAACCTTCAGTTCGTAGTTGCCACGCCCAACGGATCCGACACTTGTGACATTACCGTGCAGGCATTGTATATCCTGGATTTTGAAGAGTTTGAACTGGAAGCAGACACGGCCGATTACGGACAAGGGGGCACACAATCTTTTACCTCAAAAGGGGTGACTTTTCCGGTCGCATATGAAGGGTCTGGAATTTCGTGGAATGGGTATGCGTTGAGCACGGGCACCATAAAAACATCATCAAACTCAAAAATACGCTATAGCGCCTATCCCGGTTACGGATCGGACAAGAGTTCCCTGTTTATGGTATACCACCAGCCCACAGACGGCACACCAATGCAGATTCGGTTTGAAGAAGGGGTAGCCCGTACGTTGAAAAGTGTGGATGTGACCAATACATCATACCTCTACTACGTCATCAAAAACGGATTGGACGTAAGCGCCAAATTTGGCGAGGGCAAAGCGGATTGGTATTTGCTCACCGCCATTGGCTACGATGCCGACGGCCTAAAAACCGGTGAGACTGCATTCTATCTGGCCGACTACCGCGACAATGTGAAGACCAAGCGTTACATGGTAGAGGCATGGACCAAATTAGACCTTGGGGATCTTGGTGCCGTCAATAGAATCGAATTCGTGCTCACATCGTCCGACACTGACGAAAACGGCATGGCCACTCCAGGCTATTTCTGCCTCGACAACCTGAAAATTGTGGACTGAACATGCTCATGGGCACCGGCATACTCCATCATCTAAAAAAGTGCGCTTTAGTTTTCGTGTCAACAGTGGCCATGCTGGCTGCATCCATGCAAAAAACATTGGCCCAGGGGCAACATGCATCCGGCATCGAAACGTCGGGCAACATTTTACGTCTGGCACTTCCCGCATCTGCATTCGGATCCACGCTTATCTGGCGCGACCAGAATAAATCGACGCTAAGGTTTGCAGCAGCCATGGGAACCTCTGTGGTGCTAACCTATTCGCTAAAACATATCATCGACAAGGAGCGTCCAAATGGGGAAAAGTATAGCTTTCCATCGGGCCATGCGTCGGTTGCATTCACTGGAGCGGCATTTCTCGACCGCCGTTTTGGATGGAAAGTGGGTGTGCCCGCCTATCTGCCGGCCGGGTACACCGGATGAACCCGGATATATGCCGACAAACATGACTATTGGGATATTTTGGGTGGTGCCGCAGTGGGCATCGGGATCGCTTATTTATCCGGAAAAAAACACCGGGCGAACAAGCCGGTGTTAAGTTATGGAAAACAAAATAATGCACATGTCCTTTCGCTGCGGATGGATTTTTAATGGAAAATCCGCAAAACACTATTCGCCATATATATCACCAGACAAATAAAACGACACAACGTTGTTGCGGAAATTCGTTGAACAATTATGCGTTAAAGTGGTACAGGAACACGATCTCGCCTTCGTATGCAGGCTTTTTATTCCCCTCAATCTCAAGCTTTACGCCGATATTCGCACGGGTTACACCCCTTAGGTTAACGGCACTGACCACTTTGGCGACCAAACGCACGCGGCTGTTGACCAATACGGCTTGGTTGAATCTCAATTTCTCGATACCGTAGTTCACCTGAAGTTTGATGTTGCTTACTTCCACGATCTGATCCCAAAGGTATGGCAACATTGATAAAGTTAGATAACCATGGGCGATGGTATTGCCAAACGGCGACTCGGCTTTGGCCTTTTGCTCGTCCACATGTATCCACTGATGGTCGATGGTCGCATCGGCAAACAGGTTGATTTGTGCCTGGGTAAATTCATGGTATTCCGATACCCCCAATTCTTGGCCGATCAATTTTTCAAGATCTTCGAAACTGGTAATGACTACTTTGCTCATTTCAATGATAATATTATTGTCCAACTGTATTGGATCGCGCCACGAAGATAGCACAATTTAAAAATGGACGTACATTTTTCATATTTTAGCAATCGCAGAACCGTCATGGTGAAGTCGCACGGAAACTTCGCTTTAAGTAAAGTTTTGCGACGGCCTCGCAAGAACATGAAAAGGGACAACGGTTTGGCCCGACACCTAGTTGACAAACAATAAATGCATTGCCATGCGCCATATATTGCTATTTGTGACATTCGCCTCTCTGATCCGATTTTCGGCACAAGCCCAATTGTCGTTTGGCGGAGAACCTTATTTCTCTACGCTGATCAGTGCAGATCAAGAGATTCCCTTTGTGGAAATGAATACGGCTGAAATCAGTGAAGACACGGCTCCCGGCCTGCCTCCCATCAAGGCATTGCGTTTTGCCCATCCGTTTTTCGTCAGTTTAAATCCCGACAATTCGGGGAAATGGACCTCGTTGCCCGACGGCACTTTAATATGGCGTCTCGGGATCCGATCGACCGGTGCATTTTCCATCAATTTAATATTCGACAAATTCGCATTGCCCGAAGGCGGGCAACTTTTCATTTTCGATCCGCAGCTATCCACCGTATTGGGTGCCTTTACTTACCAAAGCCATGATTCACAAAGCGTATTTGCCACATCGCCCGTACCCGGCGACGAACTGATAATGGAATATTCACAAAAACCCAATACACACGGGAAACCAACCATTTTGCTATCGGCGGTCAACCACGATTACAAGAACATATTCGGCATAACATCACTCAAGGCCGGGTATTTTGGCGATTCCGATGAAAGCTGCCAACCCGACATGAGTTGCATGTCAGGTAATTTCCCAGAAAAGAATGCCGTTTGCAGGCTTATCATCGACGGGACCGAGCTGTGTACGGGCACATTGGTCAACAATACCCGTCAGGACGGGACACCATATGTTATTACAGCTTCGCATTGTTTGAAAAAAAGCGTGACCAATCACTCGTTCGTTGCGTTGTTCAATTACCAGGTGCCCGACTGTAATACCACCATCGAAGGATACAAGCTTCAATCGCTGTCCGGAGCAAGTGTTCTGGCAAATATGTCCAATATCGATTGCCTGTTGATACAGTTAAACCAAACACCGCCCCAAAGTTATTTTCCTTATTATGCCGGATGGGATCTGGCAACACTCCCTGCCCCTCCCTATCATTCGATCCACCACCCGCAAGGCGATGTGAAAAAATTTGCCCGGTCAACCACCAGTGTGGAAATTGCTTCTTTTTCGTCGGGAGATCTCACGTTCGATGCCTTGTCGCACTTTCAGGTACCAAAATGGTCTACCGGAACCACGGAAGGAGGCTCGTCGGGATGCGGACTGTTTACCGGCAACGGGCATTTGGTCGGTTCCCTTTCGGGTGGATATGCCACTTGTCAAAACCCGATCAAAGACTATTATTACCGTTTGGCCAAGGCATGGGAATACCAAACAGACCCAGGCATGCAATTGAAAGCATGGCTCGACCCTGACAATGTGGGGACGGCACAACTCAACGGCATTGACATTTACAGCGAATCGCCATGGGTAAGGGTGTCGAACCGGGTCACAGGCGACAGCGCCATTTACATCGATAAGACCACCACCCCTGAGGTACAATGGATGGGTAGCAACACATGGGGCATCGATGCATTTGCCGAACGTTACGAGACACTGGGAAGCTGCTCGTTGCACGGACTTTATTTAATGGCAGGAAAATCATCGACAAGCGGATCTTTGCGGCTAAAGGTATGGAGCGAAGTGTTGTTCACGGAAAACCAATCGCCGGTACTGGATACGTTGATCAGTCTTTCGGGTCTAAAGGCGGCATCGGAAAACCTTGTCCTGTTAAAAAACAGCCTCTCGCTCGTCCATCCCATCAGCGTCAGTGTTGAATTGCCGTCGAACCAGTTCGCATCTTATTTCCAGCATAATGCAAACCGAACCGCCAACAGTGCCTATTTACGCAAAGATGGCCTATGGTACCCGTTCAGCCAGGTACATCCCGATGGTGCAAAAACCTCGTCATATATCGATTTGGTGGCATCGTTGGTGGTGGCAACCGACACGACCGATTCGACCGAAGATCCCATAAAGCGGATCAGTGTATACCCCAATCCTGCCTCGACCAAAATTTATCTTAAATGGGGAATCGACTATTTGGAAAAGGTTGAAGTGATATCGCTAAACGGACAAACGGCAATGGTGAAGCCTTTCGGCTTTAGCTACGGTAACGGGGAATCCATTGACGTGGCACATCTGGCCCAGGGAATCTACTTGTTACGTTTCACGTTCAAAGGCATTGTGACCATGGAAAAGATATTAGTGAAAAGGTGATGGTGCCCAACAAACAGTTAAAATTGGCCTTAATTACCACATTCCAACAAAATCTGATGTATTTCTCTTGTCAGACGTGGTAACATAACTCCCATAAATGAAAAGAGGGAAAACCATTTCGGCTTATTTTGCAATAAGCCCCAATGCGTCTTAAAAACGCAAAATAAAAACACGTCCAAAACAATCTTACCCAAGAGTTGTTAATGTAACCGACGGTCCAATAACAAAGATACTTTATACATATTTAACACCCATAATCGTTTCATTGATCTATTTTTGCCAGCACGGATATTACATATTAACTCTATATTTTATACAAAAACCATACGTTATGAGAAAAGCAATTGTATCAGTATTGTTGAGCAGCATGATAGTGCTTGCCGGCTGTAAAAGCATGAGCAACACAGCAAAAGGAGGAATCATTGGCGGGGCATCGGGTGCAGCCATCGGGGCAGGGATCGGAGCCCTTGCAGGAAAGGGCAAAGGTGCAGTCATTGGTGCAGCCGTAGGAGGGGCAGTGGGCACAACCGCCGGTGTTTTGATCGGCAAAAAAATGGATAAACAAAAGGCCGAACTTGAAAAAATAGAAGGGGCCAAAGTGGAAACAGTGAAAGATGTCAACAACCTAGATGCCATCAAGGTGACTTTCGATAGCGGCATTTTGTTTGCGACCGGCAAATCAAACCTCAGCACCGAATCGAAAACCGCATTGACCAACTTTGCCAATTCGCTAAAAGCAACTCCCGAAACCGATGTCGCCATTTACGGCCACACCGACAACACCGGTTCACGCGAAGCCAATGAAAGAGTATCGTTGGAGCGTGCCCAATCGGTATCTAACTTTTTGACACAAAACGGCATTTCCAGCACACGTCTGACCACCAAAGGCCTGGCATACGACCAACCAGTGGCCGACAATTCAACTGCCGAAGGACGTGCACAAAACCGCCGCGTGGAAATTTATATCTCGGCCAACGAGACAATGATCCAGGAAGCTGAGGCAGGTACATTGAAATAACAATCCCATTGAGATGAAACACCAAAAAGGTTACCGGTAATACCGGTAACCTTTTTGGTTATTTGGAAATGTCAATTAATTAATCATTTTACTCCAACCACCCGAATCTCCGTGCGCCGGTTTTGCTGGTGTTCTTGCTCCGAACATGCCACTCCGTCTGCACAATGATTTTTCAATTGCGATTCGCCATAACCTTTAGCGAAAATATGGTTTGCTGCGATCCCGCCTTTTTTCACTATATAGTCGACTGCGCTCTGGGCACGCTTTTGAGACAAAGCTTGGTTTGATACTGCACTTCCACGGCTATCGGTATGCGATCCCAGTTCAATCACAATGGACGGGTTATCAGTCATAAAAGCGATCACCTTATCAAGCTCAACTGCCGCATCCTTACGAATAGTCCATTTGCCCAAATCGTAATAAATATTAGGAATTTCGATTACTTTATTTACTTCAATTTTTTCGACGGTCGACCCCATAAATTCGTCGACGTTTATCCACCCCGGAACACGGCCTTTTGTAGTGAAATTTCCTCTTTTGGTAAAATAACCCGGTTTATTGAAAATTAGTACATAATCGGTCTCTGGTTGGATCTCATTTCGGAACGATCCGCCATCGAGCGTCATATTGCCTATCGAACCACGTTGCCCTACAGGCTGGATAAAAACTTGAACACTATCGACACCCAGACCGGTAGCCAAATCGGTGACGGTACCATATACTCCCCATACAGGAATAGGTTCCAACCGCAATTCACCAGTATTGATGGCTGACGAAATAGGGACCACGAGAGAATTGGGTTTATATCCCGGCGCATTGGAGGATACAGTGACCTCGTCATCTACATCAACCATTATAACCGCCATTCCGGACGCATCTGTTTTTAAGAACTGCTTTTGACTGGCGGAGGAAAATGTCAATTCAACGTTTTCAATAGGTTTTAAAGTGACCTTGTCCAACAAACGAATTTCAAGTTGACGGTTCAATACAACGGGATCTATTACATCGAAGTGATAAATGTCGTCGTCACCAACGCCCCCAGAACGATTCGATGCAAAAAAACCACTCCCATTATCGGACAACATGAACAACGCAAAATCATCGCTCGGGCCATTAATCGGATTTCCCATATTACGCACGGCATAACCCGAAGCAGTTTTGAAGGCCACACATACATCAAGCCCTCCCAGCGTCAAATGTCCGTTGGAAGAGAAATAGAGTTTACCATCACTCGCCTCAAATGGAAACATTTCATCGCCTTCGGTATTGATATCATGGCCCGCATTGACAGGATCGCTCCATGAATCGCCTTGTCGCTTTACAAAATAAATATCGGATCTCCCCATTCCTCCCGGCCTGTCACTGGCAAACCATAACGTTTGCCCATCCGGGGATAGCACAGCATGCCCTGTTGAGAAGCCATCTCCGTTAAATGGTAACTTTGCCAACTTCCCCCATGTGCCATCAATCTGTTTTTTTGCAACCAACAACTGGAACTGCTTGATTATCTTATTTTTTCCTTTAACAGAGGACTTATTGGGGTTTTGAGTAACATAAATTTCAGTCCCATCGGCATTGAAAGCAACAGGTCCATCGTGATAGATGGTCTTTAGTTTCGACGAATAGATTTTGGGTTGTGAATAACTTTCGTCCTTAACCGATACTTCAAATATATTGAGATAAGGTGTCTCGTTCCAACCGTATTGCCGGGTTAATAACTCATCAACTTTTCGCGCAGAAGCAAATATTACACCATCACCTTGAACAAATGCTCCGAAATCAGACTGTGATGAATTGAACGGTACGTTAACTATTTTGTAGCGTTCCGTCCCAATAATTTTGGTGATTTCGGAGGCGCTGTTGCGTTGCCACGTGGAACGTGTATCGTCCGATTTCATTTGTTCGAAGCGCCTCATCCATTTATCACTCTCATCGTACACCTCATTAAATTTCAAACATTGAGCCATGTTGTACACATCGGAAGGCTGCATGACGACACTATCCATGGAACGTAACACTTCTAGCGCATTTTTGTACGACGCGACATAAAGGTACGACCGGGACAGGATACTTTTTCCTTTGTCATTCAGCACTCCTTTTTCAAAAATAGATCCATATATGTCCGATGTTTTTAAATAACGCATATTATCGAACAAGCGTTCACCCCGCTTGATTTGGTGCGCTATCCATAGTGAATCCATTCTATTTTTGTATCCCTGCGCCGATACACCATTACAAACCGCGAGCAAGACGACTATCAGTATTACTATCTTTTTCATAAGCATAGCTTTTAAATCCATTACCAGACATTCATTCTTTCACCTATTCGACCGATTAAAAATACCGTGGCGACTTAACCTTATCGGTTATAAACCCATCAAAATCAAAACTCAGCACAATCTCATGGCTTCCCCGGTTGTACGATGCCAACGACGACGTCGTATGATCATATGAATAGCCTACAAACAATTGACGGTTTATTTGCACGCCGGCAAGAAACGCTATCGCATCGCCCAATCGATACGTAGCCCCCATCCAAACAGTATTTTTATAAAGTGTTTGCAACGTTAAATCAGTAGATGGCGGTGCACCTTCAACGACTTTTTCTATAAATGCCGGCTTTATTTTCCAATCACTTCCTGCATCAAACACATAACCTGCCATTAAAAAATAATGACGTTTCAACTCATTTAATACTGTGCCTTCAGTCTGGGAATCACTCAATTTGCTTTCGATTAATTTGGGGATCGAAAAACCAACATAATACCGTTGATTGTACAAATAAAAACCGACACCGGCGTTGGGTTGCAGCTTCTGTTCCAAATTACCGCTAAAAGCTTCGTCATAATTATCGTTACCCAAGAACACATCTTTAAGCCCCGCATAATAATTATAAATACCTCCTTTAATGCCCATTGACAAAGTGGCCTTTTCGGTTAATTGCACACGATAGGCGTAATTGATATTGAAATAACTATTGTCAACAGGTCCTATGTGATCACTGACAATGGAAAAGCCTATACCCATTTTATAATTGTTGATAGGGGTGTGCATCGAAAAAGTGTAGGTACGTGGCGCGCCTTCCAGCCCCACCCATTGCATGCGCGACAACAACAACAGGTTCATGGCATTTCGAGTACCCGCATAAGCAGGATTTACCGACACTGTATTGAACATGTATTGTGTGTACATAGGTTCCTGTTGCGCCGAAGCACTTAGGGCTGTACAGGCCAGCCCTAACACAACAATTAATCCGGAAGATTTTGCGACAAGCTTTTGAAGCTTAGAAGTCCCAATATATATAATTGTGTTCATAGTATTTTTTTTAACCCCGGGACCGAAGTCCCGGGAATTTTTTAACGATTCAAATAAACGTATCCAGAATAAGCCTTGTCTATATCATGTATGGTGATAATATAAAAGTACGTCCCGGCAGGCAACTCTTTTCCGATAGAAAACCCAATGTTCGACTGGCCATCCCAATTATTTTCATATGTGGACTTTTTGTACACCACATTCCCCCAGCGGTTAATGATTTCGATACCAACCTTGGTAAACTTGGACAAATCAGGTATTACAAAAAAGTCATTTACGCCATCGCCATTGGGAGAAAATCCGTGAGGGATGATGAGCTCTTCACCTGTTGCATTGACCAGCACTTCAGTCTCGGCACAGTCACCATTCTCATCGCAAACACGGTAGGTGAAAAAGTCAACGCCTTTAAATCCATTATGCGGTTGATAACCAATCGCCCCATTGACCAATACGGTTGCCGAACCATGTTGGGGTTGCCGGATAATGCTCACCACCAACCCTCCATCACCCAGATTTAAATCATTCAGAAGCACTTCTATTTCAATATATTGATTTTCAGAAATGAACACCGTATCATTTATTGCCACAGGCACATCATTTACACTTACAACAGTAATATGCACCACCGATTGCGTACAAGAACCGTGGCTATCGCACACTTCGTATACAAAATTATCGGCACCATGGTAGTCGACATCTGGAGTATAAACAAAAGTACCGTCAGAATAAATAGTCAATGTGCCATGCTGGGGCCCAACCACAGGATTGGTGCTTATCGTCAACGGGTCTCCATCTGCATCTGTCACGTAAAGACTTAAGTTATCCGACACCAATCCATCCTCTAGCACCTCATACGTGTTCCCTGCAGAGACAGGTGCATCATTTACCGAAACTACAGTAATGGAAACCGTACCTTGGGCACATACTCCGCGGCTGTCGCACGCCCCGAACACAAAACCATCAGTGCCATAGTAATTGGCATCGGGCGTATAAGTGTAAGTTCCGTCGGGATAAATGGTCAATTCACCGTGCAATGGAGCAACTACAGGAGCAATGTTCACTGTTATCGGATCGTTATCCGGATCGGAGACCAACGGCAACAAGCTTTCATTGATTTGCCCATCTTCTTCCACGCTGATTACGGTATTGTTAACCACAGGAGACAAGTTTCCTTCGGACACATTTAAACTGACAATCAACACTGTACATGCATGATACAAATCACACACCCGGATTTCCACTGTGTCTGTTCCCACAAATCCATTGTTGGGCACATAAGTATATGAGCCATCCGGTCCCAAGGTAATTTGTCCGTTCGATGGACCCGACACTGGTGTAACATAAAAAAATAATGCATCGTTTTCCGCATCGGTCACATTGGCCATCAGATTTCCTGAAACATTGGAATTTGCGTTCACATTTACTGTGACAGCAGTGGCTACCGGTACGTCATTAACGGGATTGATAACAATAGCAACCGTTACAGCATTACTTTCTGTTGCACCATCAGTAACCTTGTAAATAAAGCTGTCATTGGTAGTTTCCGAGCCGTCATGGATGTAGGTGAACGAGCCGTCGGCGTTCAACGCCAACGTGCCATAGCCCGGGCCGCTGACCCAGACGGCCGACAGCGCATCTCCCTCCGCATCGGAGTCGTTGCCAAGAACCCCCGGCGGCGCCACCGACAACGTGCCTCCCTCGCCAACCGCATAACTGTCGGGATTCGCGACGGGGGCATCATTGCGCGGCTCGATGGAAATGGACACCGCCATCACGTTGCCGTTCTGCTTGCCGTCGAACGCGCGGTAGCTAAACGTGTCGGACAGGGTCTCGCTACCGTCGTGCACATACACGAACGAGCCATCCGGGCCCAGCGTGAGGGTGCCGTGGGACGGGGGGGACACCAGGACGGCGGACAGCGCATCTCCGTCGGCGTCGGTGTCGTTGCCCAACACTCCGGGGGCGTCCACGCCCAACGTGCCGCCTTCGCCCACAGAATAGGCATCGGCCGAAGCAACGGGCTTGTTGTTCACTCCGGTAACGTTGATCGTCACCGTCACGGCGTCGCTCTGGGAGGAACCGTCGGTTGCCCGGTAGGTAAACGTGTCGACGTAAGTCGCCGAACCATCGTGCGTATAGGTAAAGGAGCCGTCGGAATTGAACGCCAGGATCCCGTGGGCAGGCCCACTGACCAAAAGGGAGGACAGTGTGTTGCCTTCCGCGTCGGCGTCATTCGCCAGCACTCCTTCCCCGACGCCCACGTTTAGCGTCGCGCCCATCGCCACGTCGTACTCGTCGGCCTCCCCTACCGGGCTGTCGTTTACCGGGACCACCGTAATGGAAACAATTACCGTATTGCCATTTTCTATTCCATCGTTTACTTTATAGGTGAAATTGTCACTGGTAGTTTCTGACCCGTCATGAGTGTATGTGAACGAACCGTCAGCAGCCAACACCAACGTGCCGTGGGTTGGACCATCGACCAAAATGGCAGTCAATGCGTCATTTTCGGCATCAGTATCGTTTGCCAATAACCCATTGGACGAATCGACACTCAACTGACCTCCTTCATATACCGTGTAACTATCAGCAACAGCGACGGGAGTATCGTTTACCGGGGTTACGCTGATGGAGACGGTTGCCACATTGCCAGCTAACTTACCGTCGTAAGCTTGATAAGCAAAACTATCGAATGTGGTTTCGTTACCGTTGTGGGTGTAGGTAAACGAACCATCGGGATTCAACATCAGCACCCCGTTTGCGGTATTAGATACAAGGATTGCAGTCAATGCATCCCCATCTGCATCCGTGTCATTGTTCAGAATACCAGGTGAAACAATATTCAAAACACCTCCTTCAACCACGAAATAGTGATCGCCGTTGGCCACGGGCTGATTATTGACCCCTGTAATGGTAATGTTCACAGTAACCAAGTTGCTTTGTGCATCACCATCGCTTGCCCGATAAGTAAACGAATCGGCATAGGTGATGCTACCGTTGTGCGTATATCGGAACGAGCCATCCGCATTAAACATCAACGTGCCATTGGAAACAGTGGAGACCAGAACTGCCACCAGTGCGACATTGTCCGCGTCGGTATCATTTCTCAACACTCCGTTCGCGGCATCAACATTCAAAGTCCCTCCTGCTACGGCACTGTATTCATCGTCCATCGCCACAGGAACATCGTTTACTGAGGTCACGGTAATAGAGACGACCACCGTATTGCTGTCTTCTGTACCGTCATTCACTTTGTATGCGAAGCTGTCATTGGTAGTTTCCGAGCCGTCATGAATGTAGGTGAACGAGCCGTCGGCGTTCAACGCCAACGTGCCATAGCCCGGGCCGCTGACCCAGACGGCCGACAGCGCATCTCCCTCCGCATCGGAGTCGTTGCCAAGAACCCCCGGCGGCGCCACCGACAACGTGCCTCCCTCGCCAACCGCATAACTGTCGGGATTCGCGACGGGGGCATCATTGCGCGGCTCGATGGAAATGGACACCGCCATCACGTTGCCGTTCTGCTTGCCGTCGAACGCGCGGTAGCTAAACGTGTCGGACAGGGTCTCGCTACCGTCGTGCACATACACGAACGAGCCATCCGGGCCCAGCGTGAGGGTGCCGTGGGACGGGGGGGACACCAGGACGGCGGACAGCGCATCTCCGTCGGCGTCGGTGTCGTTGCCCAACACTCCGGGGGCGTCCACGCCCAACGTGCCGCCTTCGCCCACAGAATAGGCATCGGCCGAAGCAACGGGCTTGTTGTTCACTCCGGTAACGTTGATCGTCACCGTCACGGCGTCGCTCTGGGAGGAACCGTCGGTTGCCCGGTAGGTAAACGTGTCGACGTAAGTCGCCGAACCATCGTGCGTATAGGTAAAGGAGCCGTCGGAATTGAACGCCAGGGTCCCGTGGGCAGGCCCGCTGACCAAAAGGGAGGACAGTGTGTTGCCTTCCGCGTCGGCGTCATTCGCCAGCACTCCTTCCCCGACGCCCACGTTTAGCGTCGCGCCCATCGCCACGTCGTACTCGTCGGCCTCCCCTACCGGGCTGTCGTTTACCGGGACCACCGTAATGGAAAAAGTTTGTACTGTATAAGTATCTACACCCCCATTGGCAGTGCCTCCGTCATCTTTCAACAGCACGCTCACCGTAGCCACGCCGTAAGCATTGAGTGCCGGAGTGTATGTCAATGTCCCGGAAGCATCAATAGCGGGTTGGGCACTGAATAGCGTGTTATAGTCGTTGGTTACGACGAACGTCAGTGTTTGGTTACTCTCATTGGCCGCTCCCGTACTGAGATTGGTCGCCCAATTGGTGATGGTCTGTGCACCCGCATCTTCATTAACTGTTTGATCAGGACCTTTGGTGAAAGAGGGCATGTCGTTGACAGGTGTAATACTGATTGTTACTGTTACAGAATTACCATTATTTACCCCGTCATTCACGAGATAAGTAAAACTGTCACTATCGCTGTCATCGCCATCTTGTATATACACAAATGAGCCATTCGCACTCAGTGTCAATGAACCATAAGCGACATCACGAACCAAAATAGCCGATAGTGCATCGCCATCTGCATCATGATCGTTGATCAGTACTCCAGGTGCATCGATCGATAAAACTCCACCTTCAAGAACTACATAACTATCCGCCACAGCAACAGGATACGAATCGTCATCAATAATGGTCCCGATACCGGTCGCATTCCCAATAACAGCATTAGAAGCACCACTCAACGATACAAAAAAAGCCTCACTACCTTCAACCAATCCATCTTGGATGGTCGGTACAACAAGATTTTGTGATATGTCCCCCGGCACAAACTCCAGTGCACCTGACCGGCCAACATAATCCACACCAGCCGCCGCAGTACCGTCCACCGTCGTATAATTGATCGTAATGGGCTGGACAGATCCATTACTCAGCGTTATCACAAACTCAAGGTCATTTCCCTCAATGGCCGATGCATCGGCTATTGCAATGATAGGAACAGCTTCGTCGTCGACAATGGAAATCGTTAACGATTGCTCTCCGTTCTCGGTTGCGTTATCCACATTCGTTATTTCTACACTGACCGTTTCATTGCTTTCGTAAATTGCATCATTGGTTACGGTAAGCAGAATGCTTGCCGACAGTTGTCCCGCAGGGATAACGATCGTATGGCTGGCGTTGTAATCCTCTGCATCGGCAGTGCCGGAATACCCCAACGTGACCGTTACATCAAGTGCCGCCACGCTACTCAAAGTGGCCGTGATGGCAATAGAGCCGTCACCTTCACCAATGGACAATGTTCCGGCGCTAAGTGAGACCACAGGCGAAAGACAATTGTTTACATTGAGGGTGGCTGCAGAACTATTTACACTCGCGCAATTGGTCATGGCCACGGCCCGATATTTGTACCCATTCAGCCCAGACGTATTTGCAATGGAGAGGATGGACGTAGTAACTCCGTTATAAATTCCACCATCGGCTATATCCGTAAAACCACTGCCTGCATCTACCTGCCATTTCAATGCCGTAGCCCCTTCCTGAGAGACTGAGAAGCCAGAATTATTGGGAGAACAAACGGTTTGGTTTGTTGGATTCACCGTAAACGATGGATACGGCAGAACCGTTAACAATGTATAATCCGAAGTCGTATTGCCGCCGGCATTGCCTACCACACAGTTGTATTTATACCCGTTCAATCCTGCCACGTTTACAATAGTGAGCGTGGCCGAAGTAGCGCCCGAATACGTACTGCCCAACACATTGCTCCAGCTATATCCACCATTGGTGCTATACTGCCATTGATAGAAAGTTGGAGTTCCCGTGGCAGTGACGGAAAACGACGTCCCATTTCCCGCACAAACGGTTTTATCGGAAGGATGTTGAGTTACGATAGGTGCACTTCCGGACTCATATATCGTGATGGTAATACTTTTGGCTACACTACACGAAGTGGCATTGGAGATGTTCATCACAGCGGAATAACTTCCTACTGCCGCGCCTGCAGGAACTGTAATGGGAATAGGGCTGGCAGGCAAAGTCGTCAATGGCACATCGACAAATCCCTGGTTTTTAGCCGCGATCGAAAACACTACATTGTAATGGGTCGGTCCGTTCGTCGGGGACGAATAGACAAACGGAACCGAGGTACTGCCTTTTAGCACTGCGACATTATTGTTTGACAATACAATGTCAGGCGATGGCAAACTTATGTCGAAATCGATCGGGGTACTTGAAACAACCGCACAGTTTGTATTTAACAAACCGAACGCCTTTACATACACACTTGTCAAATTTGCGGTCAAGGGATAGGTATGCAACGTAATGCTACCTCCATTACCAGCCTTGGTTGCACCCACGGCGACTCCGGCTCCATTCACCAACTGATAAACAACTCCTTGTTCGCTGCCCGCAAGTACGACAGAACCTTCCCCTCCGTTGCAATAACTTTTGTCGCCCCCTACATATGTCGGAACAGAAGGGGCCACACAGAGTACAGTGACAGAGTTTAAAGAAAGTGCACTTTCACAGCCGCCCATTGATGCATTTGCTACCGATACCCTTAATTTGGCACCTGCATAAATGGAATAATTGTCGACAGAGACAACCCAAACCCCACCAACCACTTGGACGCGCCCAATTGCCGTAAGATTTCCACTAATCATTTTATAGGGAATAGCATCATCGACATACAATTGTATCCACTGTCCATCGACGCCTGTGCCCGATATCGTCACATCGTCTTCCGTGACAGGGTTGTTGATTGCGGTACTTCCTCCAATGGTTGGCGCTGAGACCAAAGTGACTGCCGAAGAGTAGGCGCTTTCAGTCTTACAGCCCGACGTATTAGTAACCGTGGCGACAATAGTAGTCCCGGCAGAAATGGCAATAGTAGGTGTAAACGTCCACACCCCATTGGCAGCAACCGAACTGGCCCCTGCAATCGCAGTGTAAGTCGAGGGCGCTGTATATGAATAAAGTTTCACCATGGCATTGGCCGGTGATTCGGAGGTAACACCTTTGACTGTTGAAAGCGATGCACTGATACATGATTCCTGTAGAAGACCGGGTGTTGCAGCGGCCGAAGTGACAGTAACCGATGTTGTGGGATTAGACACGCACATTCCGGCAGATATCTGCCGAACGGTAATCTGGTCACATAAGGCCAGTCCTGACACGCCAATGTTGAACGCATAGGGCGATGAAGCAGCCGATGTACCCGAAGCTATTTGCTTCTCATTTTTAAAGATCAGTATAGTGGAACTTGCGCTTGTGCCATTCCCGGCAATCTGAGTCGTATTGGGAGTAATGGGATTTGTAGCAACAGTCGGAACTGTCGATGCAGTAAGATTATGACAAAAGTAAGTATAAGTCGACTCACATCCATTGTAAGTGGTTTTCAAATAATAGCTTCCGCTGGGCAATGTGTTATTGCCCGAGCTTTGTCCGATCACTCGCAGCAGGCTGGAGTTGTAAGTACTTATTGTTAAAGGGTTATTCGTCAAAGCCCCATTTGAGCCCGTAGCCAAAACATTGGTTGATGCCGTGTACACCCCTACCACTGCTCCAGAAGGGGCATCAACCTTAAACTCAACTTCTTTGCCACCCGTTCGTACCTGAGAGAATACCGGAGCATTCACTGTACCTACGCAATCCGTGACCGTTCTTGAGCTACAGTTACCGATCGAGGTTCCTTTTCCCGGGGCAGCGGCAGTGGCAGTTATTACATTTCCCACACCGAGGGCAACACCTGATTTTATCCATGTACCCCCACTCACGGAAACCGCAGCGCCAGCAGCCACCCCATTGATATAAACCTGAATAATCGTTCCATTCGCCTCAGAGGATGTTCCTAATATCGACGTGGACGACGAGGTATAATTACCTGTAATGACAGGACAAGCACTTCTATCCAACCCTGCAGGACATGTGCTGCACGTAGGCGTATAATTATTGATAATATCATTAAACGCAGACTGCAGGTTTCCTCCATATATGGCATCATCAATACCTCCGATGTCGGATATGGAATTAGGCTTGGAAATACTTGACGTGTTAGCAGCCATATTATCCAATAACACAATACGTACGGGCGTACTTGACGTGATACCAAAATCAGTGGTCAAATTGGCAAATGGCACGTAGAAATCGTAAAAATAATCGGGCGTACCGCATTCCGTAGACAATGCAATGGCTTTATGGTGATGTGTAGCAATATTATAGGTGCGTTTGAGCACCGGAGATGTCTTTCCGTCCACATCATACACCAACACTCCAAAATTCGTTGCCAACACAATCTCTATCTCAAAACCCGGATTGCCGCTCACGTAATTGGGGTCAGCATTGGGACTTGTGTCCCCAAACCGCTGATCAGTATCTATTAAAATGCTGTAACTTTTCGAATTTGGGGATGTCCCCCCTAAACGAATACGGAACAACCAGTTATTACCCGCCAAATCAAAGTATTGTTGCCCTGCATCCTGAATGCCGACCGATTGCTGTACAAAGTCGGTAAACCCGCAATCAGGCCCGGGACCCAGATCACTGTTGGGCTCGTTAGAGGGAAACACAATAGGCACATAGGGAATTTCGCTACCCGATTGATCGTTACCCGCAAACCCATTGGGACTTTTCGACACATATCCATCACCATTGGGATCAAGTACGCTAATCCCCGTGTTTTCAAATATCATCCCCGGCGTTTGGGACATTAGATAAACACCGTTCAATAAGAAGAAAAGCGACAAGAGCCACGTTTTCTTTGATCTGATTGTAGAGTCATGCATAGTGGAATTATTTTGTATTATTATACATTTGCACCGACCGATTGTTCTATCGCCAAGGTTAGCAAAAGGTTAACAACCAAATATTTTTTGACCAATTCTCCACTATGCGATGAAAAACATCAATTCTAAACCCCCATCAAAAACGATTCGATATTTTCGGACGGCTTCAGGTACAGCTTTTTTCTCAGCCTTGACCTGGATACCTTTACACCTTCGGGCGTTACACATAATAATGTTGCCACATCTTTGATGTTCAACCCCAAACGGATGAAGGCACATAGTTTCATTTCTCCGGCCGTTAAACTTGGGAAGCGGGCCAATAGATTTTTATAGAACAAAGGATGTAGCTCCGAGAACGCAACTTCAAACTTTTCGAAACTACCTGTCCGCAAGTGCTCGTCCAGCAACCTGGTAACCAATTTTATCCGAACGAAACTCTCCCTTCCGTCAAAATCAGCATTCAATAATCGCCATAACTGTTCATGCAACAACTGGACAAATTCATGGTTTTTAACCATCATCAATGCATATTCGGTCAATTGGCGGTTTTTATCGTCGAGAACTTTTTTGTGGTGGGCCGCAACGGTTAATGCCGAACTGATCCGTGCCTGAAATTCCAAGCGATCAATAGGCTTACGAATATAATCAACAGCCCCCGCATCCAAAGCCAGCATCAGGTTGTCGGAAGTGAGCATCACCCCTGTAGCCATAATCACGGGAATGCCACGAGTAGCCGGGTCCGATTTTAATGCCATTATCAACTCAATACCGTTCATCTGGGGCATGTCCCAATCCGTAATAATCAAGTCTGGCTTTGCTTCATGGGCTATTTTCAATGCCCTTATGCCAGAACTTACTTCCAGCAGATCATAATGATTTACGGAGCTTCGTAAAAAGCCGGCCATTATCCTCAGATTTTCCACTTGATCGTCAACTATCAATATTTTCCCAAACTGATGCATTGCCTTTGATCTATGATTACCAATAAATTAATGACATCATATATTTTTAAGCAAAAGAGCCTTTCCGATCCCTGCTTACCCCTATGCAACGTCCGGTCACTTCATTCCCACTTCAGGCACCCACATCTTTTCTTCACGCTAGCCCACCCCCTCATCCAAATCTTCTTTTTTCAGAAATCCCATCAAACCGGAAGCAACACAACCACACCTCTTTTACTTCTCTATACCGATTAATAGCCAAACCCACACACAGGTTCGCCGCTATATGTTTATCATTTCCAAAAACATCCCCCAACAACTACCAACAGGATCAACTTGTATTAGTCCCCCATTTCACGTTTTCACGTCTCCAACACACAACGTGTATCCCCCGACCAAAATGAAATGGGAATCTTACAGAGTGACAAATGCTTTAAGTACAACAGAAACAGGCAAAATCAATATTTGGAAAACCGATTACCGGTATGTCTAAGTAAATATTTTTAAGAAAGATACAATATCACATATACACAATTACCAAATTTAATTGGTTTATCGAAAAAAATCCACTGATTATTTTTACTTCTGAAAAATCAACAGAATACACGAAATTTTATATATTGAAATATCATCAAAACAAATAAATTCCATTCAACGAAAAAATATTTAATAATTTTCGGACACATATTGTTCACTCTCTGTCATGTCGATGTCGATATCACTGGCCATGAACCAGTTCTTTTAGTAAAAATATTATGCACGTTCCGACTGATACATTGCCTGTGCCGCACAGAGAAACATTTTACCGTACAACCCCATCGTTGTTTCTGGATGCCGGTGGAGCAAATGGCCAACATTCTCCCATCGGCATAAGGTCTCCCGCGATAACGTTATCGCGGGAGATGCGTCGGTGTAATCGGTCCGTAGACAGATATCATGGCGTGCAGCCCTTTGTCCCGACTTCGCAATAAATACCCTATTTTTGCGGAAACATTGCGAAGCATGAGCCATCAAGAAGTTTCTCCGTCCAATCCGGCATTAAGCACCGACACCATTTGTGCCATCTCTACCGCCCAGGGCATGGGAGCCATTGCCGTCATACGCCTGAGCGGGCCCAATGCCATTAGAATTACCGACAATGTGTTCCGGTCGTCCAGGCAGGGAAAAACACTGATGGCGCAAAAGGCCAACACGATCCATTTTGGTACTCTTGTGGACGAGGAAAAAGACATTGACGAGGTATTGGTGGCCATTTTCCACGCACCGCACTCGTTTACGGGCGAAGATGTAGTGGAAGTGTCGTGCCACGGGGCCACTTATATCCAGCAACAATTGCTGCAACTGTTCATCCGCCACGGGGCACAACTGGCTAAACCAGGCGAATTTACCCAACGTGCTTTTATGAACGGAAAAATGGACCTGAGCCAGGCCGAAGCGGTGGCCGATCTTATTGCTTCGCGAAGCGAGGCAGCGCGGCGCGTGGCTTTGCAACAAATGCGGGGCGGATTCTCGAACGAACTAGCCCACCTGCGCCAGCGTTTGTTGTGGTTCACCACACTGGTGGAACTGGAGCTTGACTTTAGCGAAGAAGATGTGGAATTTGCCGACCGCAAGGAGCTGACCGCATTGATCGAAGAACTGACGGCACACATAACCCGTCTGGTCAACTCATTTTCGTTGGGAAATGCCATAAAAAACGGTATCCCCGTGGCCATCGTGGGGCACACCAATGCGGGCAAATCAACACTGCTCAATGCCATTCTTAACGAAGAGCGTGCCATTGTGAGCGACATACACGGAACGACCCGCGACGTGATAGAGGATACGCTCAACATCGAAGGCATTACGTTCCGGTTCATCGACACGGCAGGTATCCGTAAAACCACCGATGAAATCGAATCTATCGGCATCAACCGCACCTTTGCCAAAATCGGACAAGCGGCCATTGTGCTGCTGTTGATCGATGCCAACGATACCGACGGCAAGATACACGATGCCGTTACCGCCGTAAAAAGCCGCATGGAACCGTACCAAAAGCTGATCGTGGTGGTCAACAAAACGGATTTGTTTGACACTGGGTCAATTGCCCAACGCTTCTCGCCGGGCATATTCTCGGAACTGGCAGGGACCGATGCCATCGTTCCCATTTCAGCCAAAACAAAGATCAATCTCAGCACTCTAACCACAGAACTCATCAATACCGTTAACCTAAAAGCGATCGACAACGACGAGGTAATTGTGACCAACGCCCGGCATTACGAAGCATTGCAGCAGTCACTCTTCTCGCTCCAAAGGGTAGAACAAGGGTTACGAGACAATATCCCCGGCGATTTGCTGTCGCAGGACATCCGAGAGGTATTACAATTTTTGGGAGAGATCACCGGGGCGTTTACCAGCAACGAGGTGCTTTGGAATATTTTCAAGAATTTCTGTATCGGGAAATGACTATTACAAAACATCCTTGCAATAACACAAAAAAACAACTGCATTATACTCTTGTATTTCAGTGGTTTTTGTGTTATGTTTTACTTCTGTTTTTTGTGATATTTTGTATTTTTTATGTCATATTGGAGCGGTTAAAATAAGAAAGGGGGTTGCCCAAGTCTATATTGTGTCTTATTTAATTCGATAAAATAACACTTCGCCAATTTTATCAAGACCATTTTTTACATTGTTTTCAAATTTTAATCTGTAAATAAAAAATTTGATCGAATCAGGACTATTCGTACAATCGGAAACTTCAATACCATACAAGTTTCTATATAAATTTACATAGGAACTATCTGCAGCCATCATTATCCAGTTGCAACTATAATTGCTGTATTTATAAAATTGTGACAATTGATCGTTATATTCCCAAAGGATTTTCTTTGAAGACATATTGATCTCGGCTAAGGTATCTTGCTTGTAAATCGCTCCAAATTCTAACCATGAATCTTTAATTATTAAACATAATGAGTCTGATAAGGAAATTACCTTACTCTTGTAAGCACATATAAATAAACCGTTTTTCTGAGACTCCTTTTTCGAATTTGAGAAGTATCGATCTTTTGTCTCATATTTTGAAAGGTTACAATTGGTAAACGATAGTACAAGTAATAAATACAGAAGAATATTTCGCATATTATTGAACTGGTTTAAACTTTTAGAAGTATTAGGGCAAAAGCTAAATAATGCCAATTTATCCACGATTTATCCAAAGTGTCAAATCGTATTAGCAGGGATCTAAAGGAGTCTATCCAAGCAAAACATCGTTCGGGGGGGCGGCAGTATATTTTCGGGCGGCATTAGAAATCGCTTCATTTTCTGCCGTTACGAATTTAATAGAAACTGCAAGCCTTTCAAGTTGAGCTTCATGCCGCCTGAAATATTACCGCTTGTTGGCAACCGTTATTTCTTCTTATTCTTCGTTTGTATATAATAAATCAAAATCCAAAATGATGTGTGAATCAATGCATTCAATACATAGTTTAAATATGGTTTTCCCAAAATTACAGGTATCTGATAAGCTATCCATGTTGTTGTGAATATGAAAACTGAAAATACAACAATCATTGATGACCATATTATCATGGTGTCTGAATTAATCTTTTGTTTCCCGTATAATGGAAAGAAAAAGAAGAATGGGAAAAGTATTATTAAAAAATAGTTTGAAGTAACAACCATCCAAAAAATAGAAAGCATGGGATTCTTGATCGTAATACTTGGTGTTTTTATAGGACTTTTTATTTGGTCAATTATTATAGGTTTTTCCGATGTAATCCGAAAATACTTAAATAGAAAATCTGAATAATGTTCTCTGCTTATTATTTCATTTTCAATTCTTAAAACAGTACTTAGTTTTTGTTGGTCATTACAATATTCTTTTTTGAGAAATTGTATTTTTTCTAATTGATTTAACTTATTATTCAGTTGAATATTATAACTAAGTCCAAGGATTAAATCTGCAATAATGACTCCTGCTATAATTGAAATGAAAAGCGATGCTCTTATTCCAAATGATTTAGTTCTGTCAGTTATAATTTCAATCAGTTCTTTAAATGCAGAAATCATGGGTTATTTTGTTTTTTATAATGGTTGCCAACGGTGGCGGTATGAGTAGTGGCAGATTGCGTGGTAGTTTCCTGTCAAACCGCTATGCCGTTTGAGCGGACTACAAAGCTTGATATTTACCACATTGCCTGCCATTATTTATACAAAATAGAGTATATTTAATAATTTCATTAATTTTTGTGTAAAATGGATAACAAACCAGTCTGAAAGGATATGGATGATGTTTGAAACTATCAATTTTAACGTATTGTTCTTCCCAATTTACTTTGCCTCTTACTGTTCCATTGTAAAAATCAGTCATTTTTGTTGTATCTTCAACGGAAAAAGTTGCCGAGCTTGAACCAACTAAAGTATCTGATGGATTAATGAAAATTTTATAAAATAATTCTCTTGGTTCTGAAAATTTTGCTGTATCTCCAGGTGCATTAGTTGCCGATTGCGGGCTTCGTCTCTGTCAAACCGCACCGCCGTTGTTGCGGGCTGTGAACGTTCCCGTCCACACAGAAACGGCAATTAATTATAGCGTGTGTTAGGTGCTGGTATTTTCTTTAATCTGCTAAAAAGTGTAAGTGTAAGATTTTTCTTTCACCCTACAATTACTACTCAATCAGATAAATTAACGAGATTACTCTTTCTTTCAGTAATATGTCTCAACTTCTCCATCCTCATTTATTCCATTAACTGGACTCGGATTAGATTCACCTGTTTCTGGATTATTACCTCCTTCCCAATGCTCACTGTTCCCTTCATCTTCATGAACATGGACCCCTGTATTATCGGATGGGTCCGTAACATGGCCTGTGTGTTCCCCGTCTGCGTCATACTCATGAACTACGATTGCATGAGAACCTTCTTGGTTAGTATAAGATGTTACTTTAAGACTACTACCGTCCTCATTTTGATAAGTCTCTGTGTTGTCTTTTGAATTACTCATAATTATAAATTTTAGATTATTTATTACTTTAATAACGTTATATGTTTTATATATTAAATATATATGACTATCTTTATTTCAATTAACTTGATTCTTATCTGCTTCTTTTTATTTTTGTTTCAATTAATTATAGTAATTATCGTTCCTCACTTGCACCTAACGGTTGGCGGTATGAAACGTAGCGGATTGCGTGGCTACGAACTTATCCCCCGTGACGACCTTGCCAGCGGGAACTAACTTTGCAAATTGCACCGAGACTGCTATGTTTTATGACCGCATGTTAGTGGCAGTTATTTATTCTTTCTTAAAATTCTTAACTAATTCAATTAAATCTTTATTTTCAATCAATTCAACATTCCAATTGTTAGAATTCTTAGCATATAACACAAACAATTCAGCACTAACGATTTTTCTTTTGTGCTCAATAATACCCTTTTTTGCTGTTGTTTTCACTGTAATGTATTCTGAAATTGTGTCATTAATTTCATAATCCCAATTTTTATTAATAAAAAGTTGACTTTTATCCATTTTCTCAATATTATAACTAAATATTTCTTTTGCAGCAGAATTTTTTAACAATTTGATTAAATCAGCTTGATTGGAAGCAATACTCTTCTCGTAAATAATTAAGCTATCTATTATTATCGGAAAATCAGAATTAATTGAGGCATTTGTAATTTCATCATTCGAAGTATATTTTATTGGAAAAATTACAAAATCACGTTTCTCAACATTTAAAATACCTCCATATTCCCCGATTTCAAATTTAGTTTTCTTATTATTTATCGAAAGCAAATGTTCTCCTGACTTTAAAACAAACTTACAGTACCCTTCTTCACATCGATTTTGTTTTAAAGTTAAGGTATCATCAATTTTGACAGCATTATCATTTAAAAATTTAGAACTTACAAATACATTTACATTTATCTTTTCTTTAGCACAACCCAATAATAGGATTTGAATCAGAAATAAATTGACAATTTTTTTCATTTTTTTCTTATTATGTTATAATCTAAGTTTTTGTATATAGCCTAGTCGTTAAGATTTTATCGCCGTGGTATTTTATACTTGCCACTACCACTAACGGTTAGTAAGAATAGTAGCCGATTGCGGGCGAATCACCTATCAAACCGTTACAAAGTTGAAGCGGGCTAAAACAGCTCGCATACCCACTATCCCGGCTATTATTTTTACACATTGTTAGTGGCAGTTATTATTTCTTTGGATTTTGTATCGAAAATAATTATGCCTTCTTCTTTGTCTCCAAGTTGCCCAATTAATTCTCCTTTCTCATTCCAAACCGATGATTTTCCTGCACATTCATATCCTCCTGATTTTCCAACATAGTTTGCCATAAATGTTACCATATTTTTATTCTTAGCTATGTCAGATAGTTTTTTTAGTTCAGCATCAATTCCTCCAATAGAACTTAATACACTTGCTATATAAATTGTTGCATTATTTTGGCTTGCATACTCGCAATGTGCCTTATTAGACGCTTCATAGCAAATTGCAGGGGATACAACTTCTGTTTCTAAATTAAGAACCAATGGATTTTTGCCTGCTGTAAAAATCGATTTTTCTGGTGGATATAAATACTGTTTTGAATAGGTTATTCGCTCCTTATGAGGTTGAAAAATAATCATACTAACAAATACATCCCTCTCTTTTCTTGTTGGCAATCCAACTCCAATTGTGATTCTGTTCTTATCGCTTAGGCTTTGCATCTCATCTAATCTTGTATCATCTTGATTGGTAGCAAGACTCTCTGCTAAATCAGGTTCGTAACCAGTTAATGACAACTCAGGAAAAACCACCATATCCGCATTATTCTGAATTGCTTGTTTTATCCATTTTAAATGATTTTCTATATTTTTCTCAATATTTCCTTTTATTGCCTCTATTTGTGCTATTGCAACTCTCATTTTGTTATATTTAAATTTTATAATTGTATTTGTTTCACTTTGTTAATGCATTCTCGGTTTCGGTTTAATTGCCACTAACGGTTGGCGGTATGGTTAGTTGCCGATTTCGAAGCACTTTTCTATCAAGTTACAACTACTTTTGATACGAGCTGTGCCGCTCGAATACGCACTGCACCGGCAATTAACTATACCGCGTGTTGGCAACTGGTGTTCATTCATATCCGTCTGTTTGTTATCTATTTAGCTTTTATTTTCTTGTCATTATCAATCTGCACGAACCTATCCACGAAGCACAAATTTATTTTGTTTTTTTGAGCGTGGGCAACCCTAAAACCGTCCTGAAAGGCGGTTACTCGGGCTGGAGAGGCGGAAGCTCTTTTGCTAGCCATTGGTTTGAGCGCTGGCTCGTGTGGGCTTGCAAATGTGCTTACAACTGTGGGTTGGCTATTTGATTTTTTGTTGAACATTTGTAATTCGTGTTTGAATTTCTGTTAAACTTTTTTCAATGTCTGCATCATCGCCACCAAAATAGTTTTTCAGGGATTCTATTTTTTCCTTCGTCTTATCATAGAACATTTTCTTTTTAACTTTTACCAGTGACTCAAATTTGAAAGTGGCAATAGATAATTGTGCTTCGTCTTTTTGAAGTTGTTGGTTAAGGCGTTTCAAGTATGAGTTTATAAACTCGTCTTTACGAAGTTCAAATTCCTCGTCTGTCTTGTCTGACCAAACAATTCTCTTCATGTTCTCTCTCCGAAATCCTTTCTCGGATTTGTCAACATAAAACGAAAGATAGTTTTGACTGCCTGAATATTCGCACTTGAATTTATCATCTAAAAAAGCGAATACTCGCTTCTCATGAAATTTTGAAAGTTCTGCAAAGTAAAAATTCGTGTGGTCTAATGAAAGTTGCTCCAAAATTTCCATTGCTCTTTCGCCAACCATTTTTTCATTTGGTTTCCGAACCATACCTTCATTTTCAGAAAAAGCAATAAAAATATTAGTCTTGTTCCGAATAGCTTTTCTTATTAATGTTAATCGCTGAGCAAATGCTCCGTCTTTAACCCAAGGAAAAATTAACCAAAGTTGATATTTAACTGTATCAAACAATTTTTCCATTTCCAACTCAAATTCAACCGTATTCAGACTGTCGTAGGAAAGAAATGACTTGAAAGATTCAGGAACTGATTTTTGAGAGTCATCAATATTTAATGATGAAACAATTGCTTTATCAAACTCAATTTGTTCAACATCTTTCTGAACCGATTCTAATAATTCGCCTGACGCTTTTGCTTCTGTAAGGAATGAATCTTTAATACTTTTTTGAAGTTCTTCACTTGCTCTTGCAATTGCAGTAAGCGGTCTTGATATATCCTTCTTATAAGGGTCAAAAATCCATATATTGTTTGAGTTGGTATCTAAAATTTCAGTAATTATTGCAATATATCTTAACTGAAAGTACTCAATGGAGTTTTCAATCAAGGTAGCTTCTTGCAAAAAGAAACCTGCTTTCGGTAAATGAATATTTGATGCTTGTTCTTCTGCAAGTGATTTTACCTTTTCAATATCAGAAAAATCAAATGTAGGTCTCAATTCTTTACTTGAAACTTTTGCCTCACGGTTGAATAGTGATTTTGCAAACTTATTTGCAGGATTAAAGTAGTCAATAAACAATTCAAAATGTGCTGTAGTTGGAGGCTTTGACTTGGTGCGATATTGATGGTCAGTTTTACCTTTTTCCGTCAATGAAAATTGTTCGGGAGTTCCTTTTCCAGTAATAACACCATTAAGTTTAAGGTCATTTACAATTTCGTTTGCAATACTTAAGTCTGTTCCAAAACCCAACAATTCAGCAAGGTCTGACAATGTTTGATTCGGCTTGATTGAAAGCAATTCAGTTACCGTATCATCAAAGAGTGTAAACCGTTGTCCTGTAGAAAATTTTCCGGTGTATTTTGCTTTGCAAAATTTCCAATTGAATGGAGTAATGCCAACAACTCTTTCGTTTTTTGGTTTCTCAAAAGAAAGTTGTCTGTAAATGAGTTTTTCAAAATTAGAGAGTGGCGAGTCTGCCCAAAACTCAATAGGCTTTGTAACTGGTTTGAAGTTTTTTATTTCTTCATCTGAAATATAAATCAATGGTGTATTTGCAGGAAGTGATTTTACTTCTTGCTTCAATAAATTGTAATCTTCTATGTTTACTTTTTCGTAGGGTAGGTTTTCAATTGTTGTTCCTTTATCATTGAGAAAAGACACAATTATTTCGGAAGGAATACGAAGTTCCTTAGAAATATTTTGCAGCGTTAGTTGTTCCTTTATTTCCTCTTTCATTTCAAATAATGTCTAATTGTGTTTTATCTCTCTTGCCGTTTTGATTTTCAACTATTGACTTAATTCGGGAGTAGAATGGAACATTCTTTTTGTTAAAGGCAAAATGGTCAATGTTTCCAACAATAATCAGCAAACGTCTTGGCCTGGAAAACGCAACATTGATACGCTGTAATTTTTCTGCAAATCCGATGTTGCCTTCTTTATTGTTCCGAACGGTTGATACAATAACGATATTCCTTTCCATTCCCTGAAATTTATCAACTGTATTTATCCTGATTGGAATATCAGAATGATTGTCCTTTGCCATTTTCCTCAACAGTTTTTTCTGTTCAGCATAAAAAGTAATCAACCCTATTTCTTTATCTTCCTCTTTTGTTGAATACGTTGAAAGATTTTTGAAGCCGTTTGAATTTTTAATTAGTTTTAAGATTTTATTCACTGCCGAGACCTCACCACTATTAGAAAAACCGGGATAATGATTTTTTTCAAGTGAATCAACATTTACCCAAAGAACATGATTATCTTCAGATAAAAAAGTTCCGTCTTTATATTTAAGCCCATGCCAGCGGGATGCTTTTTCAGATAGATTAGGAATGTCAATTTTATCATCTGATAACCCACACTTCAAACCGCCTTCCTCTTGGTAAAATTGGTCAATCACTTCCATAATATTTTTATGCATCCGGTACTGTGTATCTAGAGTTGTAATTATGGTTGGGTTAGCTTGAAATGAATTTCGGAATAGTTTTTCAAAGTGTGATTTACCTAATTCTATTTCATGGATTTCCTCTGCTAAGGCATTTTCTCCAATTTCTTTTAATTTTTCTTCAAAATCATTTTCATCAATCATTGGAGGCAACTGCTTGTGGTCGCCAATAATGATAATGCTTTTACCTGAAAGTAATGGAATCAATAACTCGGGTGGAGTGGCTTTGCTAGCTTCGTCAAAAATCACATAGTCAAAACCGTTTTTCAAAAAATCATATTTATTGAGAAATCCAAAATCACTACCTGTCAAACTGCAAGTTGCACCTACTACATTGAAGCTGCTTGTGTATCTCTTTGCAAATAATGATTTTTCAATTTTGTCAAGTTTAAGCAACCCACTTTTCCATTTGTCGAGCACAGGCTTAAATTTTTCATCTGTTGCTGGAACATTTTCGATGATATTTTTTATCCAAACCTTCACTGGATTCTTTTCATACTTTTTTTCTGTGGCACTTTCGGGTTCTGCATCAGCCCAAATACTTATATAGCCCTCAAAATACTTTTGACCTTCTTCTTCAAAACTGTCGGGGTTAGTTCCTAAACGAAGTGGCTTTACTATGCTTTGATTTGCTAACCTTTCTAATGCATTGTCTACTGCCAAGTGGGTTTGAGATGTTAAAAGGATTTTGCTTTTAGGTTCACGCTTTAGAATTTGGAAAATGATTTCCGAAATTACTGTTGTCTTTCCAGTTCCTGGGGGCCCTTGAAGAATAAACAAATCTTTCGTGTTGATTGCTTTCCTAACCGCTTCCAATTGTTTATCATTTAACTTATTCAACGGAGTAAGCGGTTCATCTGGAATTGTAATTGGTCTTGCTGTTGAAGAATCAAAAATAAAATTAGGCAATCGTTCATTGAACAAAGGCAATTTGTTTTTTCTGCTTCTTCTCCAATGTTGAGTTGGGAAAATAATTCTTTCTATAGCATAAGAAAGTCGCCTGTATTGTGTTAAGTCACCTGATAAGGTTGGTTTCAAAAACATTCCGACCCAATCCTCGGGATTATTGTTTTGTTCAAAGTCGCCCCTTAACATATTGAAAGGATTTTCGGAAGACTTGATTTTTGCAAGTGCCTTTGTATTTAAACTCACTGTTATCCGATTCCCTTTCCATGATTCTATTAAACCAATGTTTACCCCAATGTCCTCATCAGAAAATAATTTTCTTGTTTCTTCAAATCTTGAAACTTGTTCAAGATTTAAAAGGTAAATGCTACCTTTATCGCTAAATGTCTTTTCTCGCTTGGAATAAAAGTTATTCAGTTTACTTGTGTCCTCTGAAATCTGAATGCTTAAAACTTGGGCTATTTCTGGCTTAAAGTCTGATTGAAAAAAGTGTTTGAAATCGTTGTTTATTAAAATGTTCTGTAGTGAATGAATGATGTCAGAAGGTTTGTTATTACCACTCCATTCAATATTTATTATCTGCCTTTCAATTTCATACACTACTTTTACAGTTGAACCAAAATAATTTAAGAGCGGCTTTCTAACAGCTTTATCAATTAATGCGTTTAGCTGGTCAGGGTTTTCAAGCGATTGTCTAAATTGAATATTGAAAGTTTCAGGTTCTGTCAAAGTTACATTTAGTCCAGACAAAATTGATTTTATCAGGTCAATCTTTTGTTTGTAATCTTCTTTGCTTAAAAAAGAAATTTTTAACTGTGTATGTTCCGAATTAAAGTCAATATTGTTTTGATAAAGTTTTACTTGCCTTTCCTTGTCAATAAATTTTGTATCAACCTGAAAAGGAATTTCGAAGTAGTAGGAAGTTTTGAATGAAGTTTTTCTTGTGTCGTTATACTTTTCTCTAATCTTGCCAACGACTGGCAGAATTGATTTCATGTTCCTACCCTCTATTGAATAACTGTTCCCATTTAAGATAGCTCCTTCAATTGTTTCTAACTTACCTGAATTGATAACAGTAAAAATTTGCTTTACTGATTTTAATGTAAGGCTGTAATCTTCCTGAAATTGAAAGACATCAAACCTATTCATAATGTTTATTTCTAAAACAGAATTATTCTCAATCAAGCTGCAATTTGCATTAGTAAATTTAGCTTTGATTTCTTTTAAAAGTTGTTTTGATTTTTCGTACTCTGTAACTTTTGGTGAGTTATTTTTTAATTCAATTATTGCTTCAATAGGAGAAAGTTCTACCGTTTGATAATCCTTTTCCAAAATTGATTTCAAACATGGGACATCTTCCAACTTCATTTTCGCAATCCAATTCTCATTGAACTTTGCACTGACTGTAAACTTTTCTTCAAGCTCCTTTTCAATTTCTTCTGCAACAATTTTTCTTTCTCCAGAATTAAAGAAATTGAGTTTCAAATGGCTCTTTGCTGTGAAAATTGGTTTAGAATCAACCTTGAAAAAGTTGTCATTGATAATTTCCGTTAGTTCCTCTTGCAATCTTTCAATGTTCAAAACTTCTGTATCGTGGTTCTCAACAATGCTGTTAATCGTATTGTCAATTGCAAATTCAAGTAGGTTTATTCCGTCATTGAGTATTGGGTATTGAGGAAATTTTTCCTCAAGTTCTTCAATCATAATTGTTCTCCAATTTTCTCTTTGGATTATAAACTCAATTGAATCTTTATGTAGTTCTCCAACCTTTGAAATTTTAAAAACTTCTTCTTGATTTTTGAAAATAGCTTTTACTGCTTTGATATATTTTTCCCAAAGCATTACCTCTTTATCTTTCTCTGCTTTAGTTATTGATTGTGTAATAGGTAACGCATCTAAGATATCAAGTAAAGTAAAAAAATATCTATCTGGTCTTGATTTGTCGAATGGTGGTGCAACTTCAATTTCAAGAGTTTCCTTGAAAAATTTTTCAACTATTGTCGGGATGGATTCAGTATCTGTCTCTTTAACAAAGAAAATTTTTAAACTGTTATTATTTTCAGATGTACCACACTTAACTTCAATAACTCTTGAATCTGTAGGAAATTGAAAATAGAATCCGTATATATTGCCTGAGCTATTCGGGTCAACACCAAAATTTACAAACACAATCTCAATAGAAAGTTTATTGATAGAATCAAATACAGGTTTGTATTTAGGACTTTCAAAAATCTTTTTGGTTAAACTGAGTTTAAGTTTGTTCATATCTTAATAATTTCCTTAATCATTAATTGGTTTGCATAAGCTCTTGCTTTGAACTAAAGGTAATAAATAGGTAGGGTGTGCAAGCAAATTGCAGCTCTTTTGCAAACCTTTGGTTCGAGCGTTGGCTCGTGTGGGTTTGCAAATGTGCTGCAATGTGGGCGGGGTTTCCTTCTTCTTTTTGTGGGTGGGAAGAAAAAACAAAATAAATTTCCATCAAATTTGCACTGTCCTGTCAAAAAGCTAAATCCTTTCTTAGTTAATATTTATTACTATCGTATCTGTCTGGTGGTCTGTCTTTTTACACTTGTTGCCAACGGGTGATGGTATGGTGTCGTGTGTGATTACGAAGCGATAACTTATCAGTTTACACCTACTTTTTTTACGAGCCACAAACGTTTGCAAACCTCTGAAACCCGCATGCACTATACCATATGTTAGGCACTGGCGATTTTTGTCTTTTTATCTCATTATCAATTAATTTTGCTGCAATGTCTTGTCTGCCGTGCGTTGGGACAGACACACTCTTTGACAAGCTTTGGTTGTAGCGTTGGCTCGTGTGGCTTGACAATGTGTGTGGCTGTGAAGCGTTGACTATTCAAAGTCTATGTCTATTTTTGAAATCCTGTCTAGTTCATCTAAAATTCCTTTTTTTATAATGTCAATTTTCAGATATTTTGCTGCAATTTCTTTTTGGGTATTCAAATCCATTATTCCGCTTTTTAGAACTGGGATTGTTACCTTGAATTTTTCAACTTTTTCTTTACTGGCTGTTTTGCTCCATTCAAATCCTTGGCTTAATAATACTTCTTCTAAAGTATATCTCATATAGTCCAAGTTTATCAATTTTTCAAATTGTGGTTTAACTTTTAATGGGCGATGGTGGTCATTTGTTGTAAATCGGTGCTTATGCCAAAAAACATAACCAACTGAACCCTCTCTATTCCAAGCAAGACAATTGTCAAAATATTTCACGTTAGAAAGGTTATCCTTTATATACCCAATTGGAGTTTCTTCTTTACGGCCACCATAGACAGGAACATTACCTTGGTTTTTTTGAATGAAACTTGCCGTTAGACCTTTTATTGAAGGGAAGTCAAAAATATCACTTAAAAGAAATTCTTTACTTAGATTTTCAGTTTCTATTTCAATTAATAAGTTTTTGATTTGAGATTTATATTCTTCAATTGTTTTTTTTATGTCATCGACATATAAGATTTTATCTACAACATCTTTTTGTGTTTCTAAATCAAAGTTACCATCATCGTCAACAGGCATAACGATTTCCACCTCTTCAATCATATTGGGATAAACTTTGGTAAACTCATCAGAGCCGTTTTCTCCTTTTCTCCCTTTTGCTAATTCTCTTAATTTAGGTTCAACGATATTTTTTACATAAAGCAAATTAATGTTTGTATTTTTAGGCTTTAATAATCCTCTATCGCCATTTATTGAGAACTTACCATCAATCAACATCATATATCCTGCAAATCCATTTGTTGCCCAAGTCAGATATTGACCATCATAATCATTTGTGTTGATATAGGTTAAAGGTGCATTGTTAGATGCAGAATAAACAGGATTGTCTCCTTTGTTTAGGTTACCGTAATTTTTGGTGTATAGAGATTTGCCTTTTTCAATATCAAAAAGGTCTTTGAGTTTATAGGATTTCTTATTTAGTTCAGACTTTTTTTTTTCAGACAATTCCTTTATACCTTCTTGAAAAGTCTTTAGAGAAATTGACATATCTTCTACTAATGAAGAAAAGTCAAGCAATCCTAACTTGTCTTTTTTCTCACTTATTCTAAGTTCAATTTTTTCTTCTTCACTCCACCATTTGTCTATTATCCAAGAATTTTCTAATGAGTTTACGAAGTCAGAGAATGGAAATACTTTACATCTTTTATCTGTATTGATTTTAGCATAACTTGCCTTATTCCCTTTGAAAAAAGAATATAAAGTAACTGCTTCACTTAAATCATCTTGGTCTATGTCAAATCTGTAAACGTCTCTTGTTTCTCCCATTTCACTTACTAAATAAGTAAATACAGGGTCAATCTGAACGTCTTTTTTATTTGCTTTTTTTGTTAAGCAAAGAATGTATGTTTTTTTGTTTGTGGTAAAAAATGTGTTTAATGGTAAAGATACAATACCATCAATATAACATTCGTCTATTATAAACTGTCTTAAATTTTTATCATTTTGACGATTGAAAATACCATCGGGAACAATTATAAAAGCCTTTCCGTTCGGTTTTAATGCTCTGATAATCCACTCCATAAACAAGCCTTCAACACCAATTGCATTGATTTTGTAATAGTTTACAAGTGTTCCGTCTTTTTTGATTTCTTCTTTTAAGTTACTACTTCCGCTTGTTACATAAGGCGGATTTGTTACGATAAGGTCGTACTCGTTTTCAACAGGTTCAGAAAGTGTACCTAAAATTGAGTTTGTTTTGAGTAAAAAGCTGTCATTAAAAAGTTTAGCAAATTCAGTTGTTATTCCTGGGTTTTCTTTGATAATGTCAGAAAAGTAAATCAACATATTGGCTTTTGCCAAGATGATTGTTTTTTGCTCGTCTTTGTCAAACCCCTTGTCGTAACCATGTATAGTAATTTTAGGAATTAATTTTCCTTTCTTGATTTCGTAGAACTGGTCAAGTTTTGTAATTACAGGTTCTAATAAGAATTTTCCAACGCCACAAGCTGGGTCACAAATTGTTGTACCTACTTTTATGTCGTCCTTTGCCATTTCTACAACGGCTCTAACTACTTTTAGAGGTGTAAAAAATTGTCCCCAATTTTTTTTGCTGATACTTTCTTTTAGAAAACTTTCAAAAAGTTGACTTTTGAAATCGTAATCAATATGTTCAAGTTTTCCGTAGTCTTTAAACTTTGTCAATACTTTTTTAAAAACGGTACTATATCCTTTTACTGCTTTTTGGTCTTTGCTGACAAAAATAGTTCCGTTAATAATTGTTGTTTTGTCTGCTGGATTTTCAGGGAACAGCGTTTTGATTTTAGGACGTACAATACTTGCATACGTTTCTAAAACTTCGTCTTCTGTGTTTCCGCTAAAACTATCATAAAGAGTATTGAAGTTGTACATTCCTTGCAATACACCTAAATCACTTAGATATTTAAAAATGAAAAGTTCAACAAATGTATAAAGACAATTTTCGGGTGTTGCTCCACTTACCGACCAAATGTCTTGCCAAATCTGTTTTGCCAAGTCCGTTGGATTTACCAATTGTTTCGGCTTGATTTGATCGTTTAGTTCATTTATAGAAAAGATAATTTTTTCTATAAGTTCGGGCAGTTTCTCGTCTTTTAAGTCAAAGTTTGTTTTTATTTCTTTTCCGATTTCGTCCTTAATATTATTGCCTGTCAAGACATTTACCCAAACAGTTTCTTTAGTATCTGTTGCAATAATTATATGAGCATCAAGTTTTCGGGCAACTTCTAATTCTTGTTTTATTGCCTTATTTTTTTGTGCTTTTGTTTTAAATTCAGACGGTTTTTTATATTCGATAACAGCAATTACATTTTTCTTCTGAACAATTAAGCCATCAACTTTCTTTTTTTCTTCAGCTCCGTAGTTGACGTTACGAATAATGCCGTGTTCTTTTAATGCCTTTACAGAAGTTGCACCAATATTATAGAAATCCCACTTGCCAAGCTTTTGGCAGTTGTTAATCAAATCTCTTTGTAATAATTCCTCGCTCATTGGTCAAAACTTATTTTGGCTTGTTTGGCATTTGTGCTTTTTAAATATTTTACATTGTCATCGGCAACTACAAAAACATTGTCAGAACAATGATTCTTATATGCTTCAACAGCAAATTTGTCTGCATAAAATAGGTCATTTACTTTCTGAAATTCCATTTCTAATAGTTTCGCAAGTTCTTTCAGTTTTGTCTTGCTGAACTTTTGAGAGCCGTTTTCTATTTTACTTATAGCAAAAGCGTTGATACCAATTTTAGCACCAAACTCGGTTTGTGTCCAACCGTGTTTTTCTCTTTCTTCCTTTATAAAATGTCCAAAACTTGCCATTTTTATATCTGCATATTTTCAACTTGACCTATAATTCGCAAATTTAATAAGATATTTTTACAAAATCAAGTAAATCTATCAAAAAAGTTCAGGGTGGCGGGTGGGCCTGGGTGCGTCGGCAAGAAAACAACTCTTTTGCAAACTTTGGTTTCGTGTCGGTTTGAGCGGTTTGCAAATGTGTTGTTTTGAGCGTCGGCTGTTCATTAATTCATCTTTATTTATGTCCTTTTGTAGCAAAATTATCAGTTGTGTACTGTTTTTTTCGCTTGTGCCTAACGTTTGGCGGTATGGTTAGTTGCCGATTTCGAAGCACTTCCCTGTCAAGTTACAACTACTTTTGATACGAGCTGTGCCGCTCGAATACGCACTGCACCGGCAATTAACTATACCGCTTGTTGGCAACTGGTGTTCATTCATTTCTGTTTGTTTATCAATTATTTAGCTTTTGTTTTCCTATCATTTTCAATCTGCACCAACCTGTCCACGAAGCACAAATTTATTTTGTTTTTTTGAGCGTGGGCAATCCTAAAACCGTCCTGAAAGGCGGTTACTCGGGCTGGAGAGGCGGAAGCTCTTTTGCAAGCCTTTGGTTTTAGCGTTGGCTCGTGTGGGCTTGCAAATGTGCTTACGACTGTGGGTTGGCTTTTTTTATTAGAACAATATTGAACTGATTTCATCATATTCTATTTCTTCTTTATTCAATCTACCCTTGAGTTTTGGTATAATTATTTCAATTAGTTTATCTCCTTCAATTTTCAAACAATCTTTAAAATTCTTAAATAAATAGTCTGCCGAATGTCTTGATAGTCCATAATTTTGTAAAGCGATTACGATGGAATTCTGTGTTCCATACTCTAAAAATGTCGCCCAATTTACACCTGTATTTTCTTCACCCAAAATTTCCACAAGCATGGCGTAGTAATTATTGAAGTACTTTTCAAAGAGAAATCGTAAAACACTTTCTATGTCATCAATGATATTTCCAATGAGGATATTAATATGATGCTTGCTATTATTAAAAACTTCAAAAGTTGGTTCCCCATTTTTGTAACCGACCATTAAAGTGCTGCCCGTACGGATATAGTACGCGATGGATTCATTGATTATTTGGCTCAAAGGAATTCCATTTATCCATTGATTCATCAGGACTGCGAAATAGTCAAGTTGATTTTCGGATTTTAAACGCTTTTCCTCTGTTACCCAATGAAACATAGTATAGAATTTATGAAGCCATTCTTTGCAGACTTCATAAGTAACCCTATTGGATAACTTGATTGCTGCTGAGTTTTTTGCTTGTTTTTTTAAAGCAATAAAAACCTCATTCTGAATTTTAAGTTTGATAGAATTATTTGTGTTCAGAACACTCGAAGGAACTTCGACTTTACCGTTTTTCTTTTTTGCTAATTCAATTATTTCCTCTTTGTTATCGGCAATTAGCTTTTTAATAATCTCACTGTTATAATTGGCTCGCTCAATTTCAAGTGTGTCAATGCTTATGATATTGGCAATATATTCCAATATCTCTTTCATAGTTTCCGTTTCGCCTTTTATGTCAGGATTTTCATTTAGAACTTGTTCAATTTTCTTTAACTTTTTGTCAATGTAGCTTTCAACTGTTGGATTGAGTTTTATTTCTGCTTCTCCTTCCAATAGCGTTTCATGTTTCTTCCAGTCTTTATCGGTTTCTTTAAGGCAAATGATATTACCAGACAATTCATGTTTTAATCGTCCTGCTCTACCTGCAAGATTCCAAAAGTCAATTGGCTGAAAAGCATTTCTACCGTTTTTATTATTTAGAATGAAAACATTTTTGGCTGGTAAGTTCACACCTTCCAAAAGCGTTGATGTGCAGAAAACATAGTTGATTTCTCTTTCTTTAAAAAGCCCTTCAACCTTGTTTCTAATGATTTGAGGCAAATTTCCAAAGTGATAGCCAATTCCTCTGTTCAAAAACTCACCTAAATAGTAGTCTTTATGAATATAGGCTTTGATTTGCCGAATTACCCTCTTTACATTTTTTGATACTTCAACCTGTTTATTCAGATTCTGCTCAAATAGTTTAGCTGCTTTATCAACCGCGTCAAATCTTGAACTGCAATACACTATGTTGCTTTCTTCATTACCAATAGCAGAAAGCACATCATAAATGGATTCTGATTTTGTTACGATTTTGGGTTCAAATTCATAATTCCCATTGTCCAAATAGTGAGTTACTCGCTTTTCTATCAAATCAACGAAGAACAGATTTTGAGAAACAGGTGTTTCTATCGTTCTAAAAAACATCTTTTCGTCTTTTCTGAATAGTTTCAGAAAGACCTCTGGATTTGATACGTTTGGCGACGAAAAGTATAAATTCAGGTTTGGGTTTTTTCGCAATGCTTTAGAAATAGCAGAATACGCCGTTACAGCTCGGCTATCCTTTTCCGCTGCCAATTTATGTGCTTCATCTATAAATAAGTAAGCAATAGAAGGGTTATTCTTCTGTGATAAATAGCTTAAAAACCTTTCGGGTGTCAGCACAAAAATGTAATGGTTTTCGGTTGATGGCAATTCTGAAACATTGGAATTGGTTATTACCGTGTAATTGTAATGCTCCAAAACATCTTTGAGTTCTTTGTTCAGGTCAATGGAAAACTGGTTAATCAATGCCCTTGTAGGAACCATGATAACAATATTCTCAGGCGGCTTATTTCCAACAACCTTTCTGATGAATGATTTAATGATAAACGATTTGCCCATAGATGTTGGGCCTGAAAAACTGAAATGCTTAGAACCGCTTATTTTTTTGTAAAGTTCAAATTGAGAATCGGTAAAAATCAAGTCTTCAGTATCGGGAACTGCCTGAATAAATTCCTTTACTTTCTTTTCAAGTTCTCTGTCAAAAGGTAATTCTGAACTGTTGTTTTCATTTTTTAAAAAATCAATTCCGGGGAAGTTCCCCAATTTTGCTAAAACGGAATGTGAGAATGTTTGATAGTATGGATTGTTTTTATAATCTTCATTGAGTAGTGTAATGAGTTGATATGCTTTATTTCTTGCTTTCGGACTTTTGGAGTTGGAAAGTATGTCGGCAAATCGAAGCGTGTCATTCAATTCCTTTTCGGTCAGCTTTATGCTTCTGCCATTTTCCGAAAACAAATTATTAGCCAATAGTTTAGCCGCTTTATTATTTAGTTTAATAAAGTATTCATCTTGCAAAACATCATTGGCTAAGCGTTCTATCATTCTTCTGCTCGTGTTATTTTTTTAATGATGTCTTTTCTTGTTTCATCCAGTTTCATAAAAGGGAAAACATAAACGTAAAATGTATAACTGTAAAGCTTGTATTCTTCAATCTTCTTTTTAATGTGGTTCATTTTGCCTTCTACTTCGGCTTTGATTTGTGCTTTAACCAAAGCCAAAAATTTATCGTTGCTCAAACGCTTTTCTTCTTCGGTTGGCTCAATCTCAAAACCTGCGAAAATGGCAAAGGCATTGTTTTTCACAATTGGGTCGGTGTCGCTTGCCTTGGGCATGATAACAGACTTTAAGAACTGGTATAAATCTTCATCAAACGCCTCTTTACACAATTGCGAATTGATTAAACCAATTTCATCATAAATGTTGTTCTTTTTCCTTGTCCGAAAATCATGGATTGATTCAAACGCTTTCGATAAGGAAGTTGTCAGGTCTTGATAAAGCTTTGATTCGCCAAAAATCAGTTGGTAGTCTTTAGGAGCCAATTCAAGCAAATGAATACCATCTGAGCCTTTGGCATAATCGTTTGATGAAAGTTTAATTTCTAATTTCGTTAGAATTTTAGGTGCTTTTAAATGCGCCTCTAAAAAGCAAAAAAGAAGTAATTCTCCTGCTTCCCCGTCATTGATGTTATAATCCCTGAACTTCGATGCTGCTTTTTCTACGAGTTCAAAATATCGTCGGTCTTTTTCAAATTCTTTGATTTCCTTCTTCGACAAAGCAAAAGGAATCATGTGGTTTCCCAATTGCTTTATCAGCTCTTCATAACAAAACTGATTGTTCTCAATTTTAAGAATATGCAGGTTGAGTTTTGAATTGGTATCAGGCACATCACATTCAATCTCTTTGTAAAAGAGGTCTAAGAATTTATCGCTTATGCTCGGTTTAAAATCCATTTTAAAATATTATTGTCATGCAGAGTGAGGATAGAGTTCGTTTGTCAGCATGTATTTATGGCCTTGCAAAATTTGTTCTTCTGTAAATTTCTTTTTCTCCTTATGAAACTGATAAAAGGCTTTCACTAAGGAATCTTCGGAAATAATTGTATTAGCAGCCATCAATTCTTTCCATGCAAAATACAGGGTTGCCACTATTTCTGCCGTCTGTGTCTTTTCTTTCTTGAACAGGGAAATTATCCTGTTTATAGTTTCGGACTCCTGTTCAAAATAATTGTCATAATGCTTTTTGTATAGCAATGATTTTCCCGTTTTCTTGTAAATAGTGGCTTCTCTTTGTTGGCCGCTAATTGTATAACTTCTTTTCTCTATCGCAAACCAATCGTTTTTTTCATATTCCAAATCAATTAGTGTAAGTGTTTTTCCATCAAAAGGGCCTGCTGCAAATTTTTTATAATTGGTTTGTAATGCCATACCACCTGCTTGTTCAGATAAATAAAGCAGCTTCATTAATTTGGTATGCCCAAATGTAGGTTCATCGCACAGTTCATAAATAATATGCGATGCCAACATCAGCTTTCTTAAAAAAGCTTGTTGCTTCGTAAGTTCATGTTGAATAAGATTTATTTCAGGCTTTAAGGCAATAACTCTAACTTCTTCTTTATTTTGTATCAACTCCCCTCTAAACGCCTTTTGGCTCAAACTGCCATACAAATTCTCCAATTCCTGCAGGCTTTGTTGGTATTGTGTTTTGAGGACTTCTGTTTTTTCTACGATTTGGGCAAATTGGATTTGGAGTTCGATTGGGGGGAGAACTATTTCAAAATTTTCAATTTGTTTAAAATTCAAGCCTGGTTTCGTTTGTCCATAGAAACTTTTTTGAATTAAGTATTGTCCACAATTTATATCGCTCAAATAGTAGGATAAGTAGAGTGGATTTACATTTTGAGTTCGTATGATGGCGACATGCTGACTTACGTATGCTGTGCCAAAATTGATTGGTACCATCGCCACTCTTCCAATTTTAGAGCCAGTAATAGTTAATAGAATATCCAAATCTCTCACTTTTGTTCTATTTGCCTCTTGGTTATTAGGTGGATTCACGAAAGCGGCATCTACGTTAGATATATAATTCATTTGAACATCAAGTGACCTAATAAATCTTTCTCCAATCGCACAGTAATATTCTCCCCATCCTCGACCTCCGCTTGTTAAAAAAGTGATAAGTTCTTTGAATCGGACTATTTCAAATCCCTTCCTATTTTTGACCGGATTATCAAAAATGTCAGAAAATGTGCTTTTTAAAAATTCATCCAACAGGCGAATGCTTTCTTTGCGTTGGGCTATGAGGTTTTCAGCTTTGCTTAAGAGGTTGGCGATGTGGAGTTGGTCGTCAAAATCAGGAACAGGAACAAGTATTTTTTCAATGCCACTATTTGATATTGCTGATTGAATTGCCCCAGTGCAAAGTTTATTTTTTTGTCTTTGAAAACTGTCATGCTTTAAAAATTGAAGAAAATATTCTCCAAACATTTCATTTTCAAGAGGTCTATGAACCGAAAATCCTGTTGAAACAATTATTCCATCATGCTCTTTATCTATTTGTAAAGCCTTGTTTGTATTGGTCATTTTAGCGAATAAAATATCTCCTTCGCTAACTAAAATATCTGCTCTTGATGGTTTGGTTTCGTAGGTAACATCTTCAAAACTTAGATTATCTCCCTGCAAATCACCGGTTGACATATACCGCTTCACACCATCAAATGGTTGTACTCTCTTTCCAGAGTATGGAGCAATATCTGTTAGTTTTAACTTCTTCATTTAGCCAATTCTGTCAATTCATTGATGCCGTTATTGATTGATTTTTCAATTTCAGACAACTTTTTTAAAATCACATTTGGTTTTTCATAGCTTACCTCTTCATACACTTCTTCTTTGTAAGTGCTTAAGTTCAGGTCGTAGTTGTTTTCTACAATTTCCCTTTTCGGCACCATAAAGTATTTCAGCTTTCTGTCGGTGTCTTTTTTTACATCTCTGTTTTTGTATCGTTGCACAATGTCGGGCAGGTCGCTTTCAGCTATTTTGTTTCGCTTATCGTCTAAGCTATAGCCGTCTGAATGCATATCGTAAAACCAAACATGGTTGGTTTCTCCGCCTTTGGTAAATAACAAAATAGCAGTACTTACCCCTGCATAAGGTTTAAATGCACCGCTTGGCACGGCAATCACGGCTTTCAGTTCGGCTTTTTCAATTATCAGTTTCCGCAATGTTTCAAATGCTTTACCACTATTTTGTATTACTCCGCTGGGCACAATTACAGCAGCCGTTCCGCCCATTTTCAGCATATTAAAAATACGTTCTACAAACAGTAGTTCGGTTTTGGTGGTGGGCAGTTTTAGCCCTTCATTTATATCTCCTTTGTCAATATTGCCCGTAAATGGAGGGTTTGCCATGATTACATCGAACCGGCTGTCTTCGTTGTAGCTTTTGCTCAACGTGTCTTTGTAGTCAATTTTAGGTTCGTCAATGCCGTGCATCATCAGGTTCATCAAGCCTAAACGCACCATTGTAGTGTCAATATCATAACCAGTAAAACTTTGGTCGAGAATGGTTTTTACTTTTTGCGTTAACACCGCACTAATAGCGGCACGTTCAAAACCGTCTTCGTCAAGCCTCACCCCCGACCCCTCTCCCAAGGAGAGGGGAGAAATCCCGTTCTTCGCATTGGCTTTCCTTACCAAATCTGTGAGAATGTATTGGTATGAGCCTAATAAGAAACCGCCTGTTCCACAGGCAGGGTCGGCAATGCGTTGTCCCAATTGCGGGGCAACCAGTTCAGCCATGAGTTTTATTATGTGGCGTGGGGTGCGGAATTGTCCGTTTTTGCCTGCTGTGGCAATTTCGCTTAACAGCATTTCATACACATCGCCTTGTATGTCCTGAAAGGCATGGCCACCTTCGGTAGCATCTTTTTCAATTTCCCTGAAAATGTCTTCCACAATGTTGATGGCCGAAACCAGCAAACTGGCTTTAGGCATAATGAACACGGCATTTACCATGTGTTTAGTAAAAGGGGATGTTTCTCCATTCAGTTCTTTCAGAAACGGAAACACTTTCATTTGTACATGCAGCAGCATTTCATCGGCAGGCCTGTGCTTGAACACACTCCAACGCAATTCGCTTTTATCAATGCTTTCCTTACTTCCGGGAATGGTAAATTTTCCCTTAAATCGGGAAGTATATTTTTCGCCTGTAAATTCTGCATCCCGTTCACGTTTGGCTTCCAAATCGTCCAAACGCTTCATAAAAATAAGATAGGTAATTTGCTCAATAGCGGTTAACGGGTTGGCAATGCCACCTTCCCAAAAGTTCTGCCAGAGCTTATCAATAAGCGATTTTAATTGTGCATTGTTTTGTAACATCTACTTCTTTTTGTTTTTCGGTTTTTTCTTGTCCCCCTCATTCAATTGCAATGCTGTTTTGGCATTTAGAGAAGTAACTACATTTTTACCTGTTTTGGCTTCCAGTTCTTTGCGTGCGACCTTTGCTACATTACCGCCCTGTTTGGCTACTTTCTTGCTTTCTTCAAAATCTTTCGGATTGGTTGCGGCTGAGATGTCCTTTGTAGATGCTTCGGCAAGCATGTTCAGAATGAGTTCCGTATTGGTCATGTTATCCCGTAGGTTTTCCTTTTTCAGACCTTTCAGAATTTTGTATTCTTTGGTGGTTTTATCGCTCCAGGCTTTGGTAATAATATCAGTAAGCGTAGCAAACTGAACTCCTTCTTTTAATCCATGCTTTTTCCATTCGTCTGTCAGCTCTTTTCTGATTTCAATACTTTTCAGTCTCTGATTAATCCAATTTTCAGAATACCCCAGTTTCATATATTGTTCAAGTGCTCTGTCAATACTAAGTTCAGGGTCTTGCATTTCATCCAATCTTTCTGTGGCTACCTGTGCCAACCAAAGTTTAAATGGTTCAGCCTTTGGTGAAGGGATTGATTGTATTAAGCGAAAAAGCTGTTCGGTATCTGCTACATCGGTAAGGTAAAATTTGCCATCAGCCGATTGCATTTTCAGTTGTCCCAATTTATGGGACAACTTACTTCCTTCTGCATTTAGCTTCGTTTTTAAAGCGTTCCAGTATTTTCTGGGTCTCGGACTGCCTGTTAAAATTTCAATTACATCAATAATCGAGAAATACCATTTTTCCTGTTCTGCATCCCAAACTGTTCTAACTTTTTGTTCCTCAAATATCTTTATTTCATTTTGCTTTTTCATCTCATTTTATTTTTTCAATACCTTATTCAAAATGTTACAATTTGTAACGGTTTCATTTTTATGCTGCTAATACTTGTTCGGTTAAACTTAAAATTTCATCAATCTCTTTTTGATTAAATATTCCTCTGATACCTTCGGGGTGAAGCATAGTAAAAGGCGATTCAATCAGGTTGCGTTTGCTCACATCACCTTTTTCCAAAACAAAATTCTTAAGCAAGTCGAGAAATTGAAGTTGTCGGCTTGTGAGATAACTATGCCTGGCAATAAAATCATCAAATGCTTTAGTAACGGTTTCAGCAAAAGTTTCCAATTGTTCAATGCCTAAAATGTGTTTGATGAATTGCACCAATGCAGCTTTGCGGTGATTGTAAACCTTGCGAAGCAAATCAATGGTAATATGCGGATGCTCGTTGTACAGTTCTTCGGCTAATTGCTCCGCTTCTTCGGGTGTAACTTCCAAACCTTGTTTCATTTTTTGTAAAATCGGACTGCTTGAAACCAGTTCGTTAATTTTCTTTTCTACCAATTCACGGTATTTGGCTACACTCAAAGCTTCGTATTGTGGACCAAACTCAATAAATTCTTTTTCGGCAACAATGTCTTTCAAATTGAATTTGGCAGGAGCTAAAGGAATTACTGCTTCACGGAATTTCATCAAAGGCGAAAGTTTCTGAATCAGTTCTTCAAACTTGTCTTCATTGATAGTTGCCCAGTAATGATTACTTTGTGCCTGTCGAATCAATTCTTGTTCTCTTGCCACAATGTTGATGCTTAAAGGCAGTTCGCCAATTTCTTCAATAATGCTTTCTTTTAGTGTTTCAAATTTTTCAGTTTCTCCTGCTAAGTGAGCCAACGAAACTTCCACTATGTCTTTTTCAAATCGCATGGCTTTGAAATCCACATCCGAAACCGTGCGAAGTAACGGTTTTACAACGGCTTCCAAAAATTCCATCTTTTCATAAGTCAGGTTGTTCCAAAAGTTCTCATCTCCCAATCGTTGCAACTCATTTTTAGCTTCCATGATGACAACCGAATTTTTCGGAAGTGCTTCAACCTGTTTTCTAATTTTCTGAACTTCTTTGGCAACAATATCCGAAATGTTCTGTGTTTGTGCTTCTTCAATTTTTTCTAACCGAATGCCAAACAAGCGAACAGGTAATGGAATTTGTGATTTTAATTCTTTTCCTCTCGGATTTAGTTTGAAATATTCAAAATTGTCCCAACAATCAAGGATTAAGAAATTGTCTTTTTGCGTGCACCATGGTTTTATTTTTTCAGGTTCAAGCAGTCGGGTTCCTCTGCCTATCATCTGCCAAAACTTGGTGTAACTGTAAACGGGTTTTGCAAAAACTAAATTCACCAATTCACGGACATCAATGCCCGTGTCGAGCATGTCCACACTAATGGCAATTCGAGGCATGTCGTTGCTTACAAACTGGTCAAGCAGCCCGCCTTTGCCGTAAACTCTTGGGTCTTCACTCACCAATACTTTGGCTAATTCGCCTTTGTATTCGGGATAAAGTGAATCGAATATTTCTTCAACACGTCTTGCATGTGCTTTGCTGATGCAAAAGAAAATCGTTTTTCCTGGCAATACTCCGTTGGCATCTTTGATACTTTCTTCCATGAATTCACGGACTATCAAAGCGTTTGTACCCCTGTTGATTACCTTTTTTTCAATCTCTGTTCCTTCATAATTGATTTCTTCAATTTCCTTTCCTTCCAACATCAATTTCTGTTGGTCTTCCAGTGAAATTGTCCGCTTGTTTATTCCTTCATCCTGAAACTTTGTTTTGATTTTCATTACCTGAAAATTGCTCAGGAATGGCGGAATATGATTTACCGCTTCATCATAGGAATATGCAAAAGTCGGAACGCCATCTTCGCACTCAAACAATTGAAAAGTGTTGTGGTCGATAACATCTGTTGGTGTTGCTGTCAAGCCAAGTGTAATCGTATTGAAGTAATCAAGGATTTCCTGATAGGTGTTGTAAATGCTGCGGTGGCTTTCGTCCACCACAATCAGGTCAAAAAAATGCGGACTTAAAGATTTTTCTTCATTGCGAATTACGTTCAACATGGTCGGGTAAGTTGAAACATAAATCCGTCTGTCTGTGGCAATTTCTTTCTCGCTTTGCCTTGGCCAGCGTGGTTCGTTGGGCAAATGCTCCTTAAAAGCTTCCAAAGATTGGTCACGCAGGGCAATTCTGTCAACAAGAAATAAAACCCGCTCTGCCCAACCTGCTCTCATTAGAGTATCCACCAGAGCAATACAGGTTCTTGTTTTGCCCGTTCCGGTTGCCATCACCAATAAGAATTTGCGTTTTCGTTTTTCAATAGCTTCCATTACGGCACGAATAGAAGCAATCTGATAATTTCGTCCTGCTATTTTGGTATTGATAAGTTCTCCGGCTAATGTTTTTCTTACTCTGCGTATGTAAGCATAGCGTTCAAGGTCGCCTCGGGTCGGAAAACCGTAAACTTTTTTTGGTGGATAATTATCTAAGTCCCAAAAGTAAATATCGTGTCCGTTAGAGTAAAAGCAAAAGGGTAATTCTCCGCCTTGCGTTGATTGAATGTTGTAGCAATATTGTTTGGCTTGTTCTCGTCCAAGTGCTGCATCAACAGAAGTCTTTTTGGCTTCAACCACTGCAAGCGGTTTGCCGTCCTTGCCCAATAAAACATAATCGCTGTATTGATGTCCTGTGTAAGGTGTCGTCGGTTCTTCAACAACTGTCAAATGAATATCAAATTCCTCAATTACCTGAGTTCGGTCAGTAACATTCCAATCCGCTTGCTTTAGACGGTTGTCAATGATTTCTTTCCTTGTCAGTTTTTCGTTTTTCATTTACTAATTTCTATCAAATATCAATTAAAGCTCAAATGTAACAAATTAGTACGGGTGTGTCGGCAAGATTGCACTCTTTGGCAAAGTTTTGGTTTTAGCGTTGGCTTGTGGGGCTTTGCCAATGTGTGCAATGTGGGTGGGGTTTATTTCTTCTTTTTGTGGGTGGGAAGAAAAAAACAAAATAAATTTCCATCAAATTTGCACTGTCCTGTCAAAAGCTAAATCCTTTCTTATTTTAATTTTATCGTATCTGTCTGCTGTGTCGACTCTTACACTTGTTGCCAACTTGTTTGTCTGTTCACTAAAACTATACAATATTTCCATAATGGGGTAATATTGTCAACCTTTTGTGGATTATAATTATAGGTCATCAAATGGATTTTTAATGTTCTGTAAGCTTTCGTTACTGACGTGGGTGTAGATTTCTGTTGTCTTTGACGACTTGTGGCCCAACAGCTCTTGTATGTACCGAAGGTCGGTACCGTTTTCGAGCAGATGGGTTGCATAACTGTGCCGCAAACAGTGAATCGTAAATGGCTTGCCTATCTTGCTTTGTGTAAGTACCTGGTCGAATACTTTTTGCAAACTTGATGCGGTTAAACTTTTACCGGGATACTGTCCTTCGATAAAAAACACTTGTGGGCGATAACTCTGGTAGTACGATTTGGCATTTTCGAGCCACCGCTTGCTGATGGGGATTACCCGGTCTTTTTTACCTTTGGAATTAATCACCGATATTAATCCTCGCATTCTGTCAATATGTTGCAACTTCAGATTGAGCAATTCGCTGCGCCTTAAACCATGTGCGTAAATCGTTTCGAAAGCCATCCTGTGTTTTGGATTTTTGATGCTTTCGAAAAACTTTTGCAAATCTTTTTTATCCATCACCTTTGGCAGCGATCTGGATCTCCCCGGGCGCTCAATGCCTTCAGTGTCCAGGTCTCTTTGGAACTGAATGACATAAAATTTCTTCAAGGCACTGAGGGTTTGGTTCTGAAAGGTGGAACTTAGTCGGTTTCCCACAATGAAGTCGTGATTAAACGCAACGATATCTGAAACTTTGATCTCGGCGGGAGTCTTATCCGAATAATAACCAAAAAAAATCTCCAATTGGTGGATATAGGTTTTGATTGTATTTTCGGCAAAGCGTTTTTGTTCCATCCAAACCTTGAACTGATGAATTAACAAGGTTGTTTCGGAAGGTACCCGCGATTTAATGTCTTTTAGGTTATAGCCGTCCTTATTGGCAACCTCAGGCCTGGTAACGATATCATGATTACTTCCTTTTTTTAATCCATTATAATCCAACCATGCCAAACCTTTGAAAGCATCGAAAAAACTCCTGTAAGTTAAATTGCTCTTTTGAAATATACCAACAACCCATTGTTTGACTCCAACGTGTTCCTTGCAATCGTTTTACATGGTCAACCAATTGTGGGTCGTATCTGAAATCAAGTCTTACGACTGCCTGATGCTTATGAATGGCATGACTGAGTTTAATGTTCTTTTGTTCGGGCATTATATACTAGGTTAAGGTGACGAGATCCAATTTACAAAACTTTATAAACATATATACCGCATGGGCAATTTGTAACAGATCTAAATTCTGAATATGAAGAACTTAACTTTGCGCACTGGAATGTTGACACTTACTTAAGGCAAGAAACAATCAAGAGAGAAATAACCAGAACTTTCTCTAATATGATGCTCTTCATTGGATATTTTTCTTTTATACTTGGCCAAAACTAATGTGTTCCTGTAATCATTACTGTTTTTTATTCTTTCATAATGAATTTAATGCTTCGCCTGCTCAGTCACATAGGTCAATTTGGGTTGGTTAGGTTCAAGTTGATGGTTGTAACAAGCGGCGCATGTAAAACTAAAATATGTAATTATTTCAGATAAACAATGATTGCTAAGAAATTTGGATTCATTCTAAACATACTCATATTCAACAGGTAGTGATAGAATTTGAAAGATTGAGTTAAACCATAAAACCGCAAGTAAAAATCTTTCATAAAAAGTAGTTCTTTATCCGGCCGGCAATTAAGAACCCGCTTAAAAATATTACCCCGGCGTTAGTTACTGTTAAGGAAAGTCTTCACACCCCACCAAAAAATTATCCGTCTGTTAAGGAAAGTTGCGATTAATTTTTTGTTGACAGAATGAGATTAACGATAAAAGATAAGCAAAATAGAAAGACTATATCCTCATGCAATCGGAGGCCATAGTCTCACACACCTTGAGACTACGTTCTCCGACACCTTGAGGTTATGCTCTCCGATACCTTGAGAACGTAACCTCAAGGTGTCGGAGACTATGTTCTGCGATTCCGGCTCAAAGCAAGGAATCCCGGTACAACTTTAGCGAACTGTCTTTTTGTATGATTTGAATGTTCTTCAAACAGATACCGAAGCAAAATCAAACAACATCGATTCCGATAATTGAAGCAACTGTTTAATTATTCCTTAAATGACACGGCTATAATCAACGTGTTTACTAACTTTAGGCGCACCATTGGGCATCAGGAACAGCCTGCCCTTAGGATAAGAACAAACACACTCTTCATTGTCGCTTAACAAAAACAAAATGACAACTTTTGGCTCAACACATATAAATACGGTCCCATCTCCCATCCCCAACGTTGCACTGGTCCTTGAGGGAGGCGGCTTTCGTGGTATTTACACGGCAGGTGTCCTCGATGCTTTTCTTGACGAGCGGCTGGTTTTCGATTATCTCATCGGCGTGTCGGCAGGTGCGGCCTATGGAGTGTCGTACGTGTCGGGACAATACGAACGCAATCTGGCCGTCAATGCGTACGTCAACGACCCACGCTATTGCAGTTGGGGCAACCTGTTCAAAAAAGGGAATTATTTCGATTGGGAATTTGTGTACCAAACGATGCCGACCCAAATGGTGCCTTTCGACTACGATGCGTTTCTCCATTCGCCGTCGAACCTGCACGTGGTGGTAACCAATATCGTGACCGGAGAGCCCGAATACAAGCACCTGAAAACCGACAACCCAAGGATGTTCCGTGACTGGTTGACGGCCACTTCGTCGTTACCGTTTATTTCAAAGCCCAAGGCCATTGATGGTAAGCTTTACATGGACGGCGGCCTGAGTGATTCGATTCCCGTGCACAAGGCACTGGCAGACGGCAACCAACGTGCCGTGGTGGTGCTGACACGCCCCCGGGGATACCGCAAAAAACCATTGAAGAACCACCTGATCCTCCGGCTCGCATATCGTAAGTTCCCCAAACTGGTGCAGCTAATGAAAGACCGTGCCCATTGCTACAACCGCACCATCGACGATCTGGAAAAAATGGAAAAAGAGGGCCGTGCGTTCATTATCCGGCCCGATGATGCCATCATTGTATCGCGTCTTGAAAACAACCCTGCGAATCTCCGGAGAGTCTACGATTTGTCGCGTCGGCAGATGCAAAAGACGACACTGCCGGGGCTAAAAGCATGGCTGAAAAACGGGAACTGAGCCGACAGACCCATCTCTTTTGAATAAAAGACAACCACCCCGACAGACAATTTCCCCACAAGTTTCCGGTTCCAACCGCAATTCGGAAGTTTCTTATGTCGAAATAGAAAACAAAAAAGGATTCAACGGCCATTAATGCCATTGCGTCCCCAAAAAGCGTTCTCTTTTCTCCGTTCATCAAAAACATTTGCATGGAAAACCATTTGTTAATTGCAGATTATAAGATCTTTATCCATATCTTAACAACCAGCGTCTGCATTATTGCATAACCCTTAGGTCATTTATTCGAATAAAGGGGGGTGACGGAATATTTTCCGATTGTTTTTGCAAACTAAGGATTATTCGAAATGACAGTTATTGAGGAGAGTAATTGCAGCTCGTTGTTTTTTAATGTGTTCGATTTGGTTACCGATGCTGTACTGATATACAGCCAATCGGGGCTGCACCGGCACAACAAGGCCGCACAGAAACTTTTTGCCCGTCAAACGGGCTTTTTACAAACCAATATACCGGCCGCACTTTGTAACGGTTTTGCACATTTGCCCCGCAACGACATGCAAGCGCAATGGGCCTGTTTACAACGCAATGCAATCCTTCCGGAAAATTACCTGTTCGATTTTGATACGCAAAGCCATTTTGAGGCAAGGATGTCGATCGACCACATCAACGCGGGAGGACAGTTGTTCTGCATTTTTGTCATCAGCAACGTCCGCCCGACCGACCTCCCCGGTACCGTGGACAAAATGACTGAGGACAATGGGCCGAACATTGATCCGAACCGTTTAAAATCCATCAAAAAATCGTTGCATGGAATCGAAAGCCCTTACCAAACAATGACAGAACTCCCGGGCAGCCTAATTTATGAATTCGTCATTGCACGGAATGAAATCAACTGGCAGGGACCCATCGAAGAGATGACCGGTTACCCGCGCGAAGAGTTCAATAGTTACGACCACGAACGGCACATCCAACTAATACACCCCGGTGATAGGGATGCGGTGGTCGCCGCTTTTAAAAGGGCGATACAAACCCGTGTCCCGATTAAAAACCGGTTTCGCTACCTGAAAAGGAACGGCGATTACATCGAAGTGGAAGAAACGAGCTACGTGTTTTGCGACGAACAAGGGGAACCCGTCAAAATCATTGGTTGCAAACGCGATATTACAACCCGCAAACAGGCCGAAGACCGAATTAAGGAAAGTGAATTCTGGTACCGTAAGCTGTTCGAAACGGCCAACGATGCCATTTTTGTGATCGAGAACAAATATGTGGTGGACTGTAATTCAAAAGCCATCAGCGTGTTCGGCCGCAAAAAAACGGAATTGGTAGGTAAATATGCCCTGACCTATTCGTGCGAAACACAGGCTGACGGGATGAGCAACTACGACCGCATCCTCCAGATCCTCGATCGCGTGGAAACGGGTGAATCGTGCTTCTACGAATGGCAATTTTACCGGCCCGACAACACGGTTTTCGATACCGAAGTCAGCCTGTCGATGCTCGAAATGCCCAGCAAAAAGATTATCCTTGCCATTGTACGTGATGTGAGTGTCCGTAAATCGATGGAAAAGGATTTACAATCAAGCGAAGCTCGTTACCGCAACCTGTTTGACACCATGTTCAATGGGCTTATCGTGATGTCTCCGGTTTTTGATGCCACGGGTAAAATGGTCAATGCAAGATATCTGGACGTCAATCCTTTTTACATCAAACTGGTCAACAAGCCTTACGAAAAGATCATCGGCCGGACCATTTCCGACATAACGGGTTCCAATCCCGTTTGGCTGAACCAATACGAAACGGCGTTCAACACCGGCAGTTCGGTTTCGTTCCAAGACTATCACCCCACATTCCACAAGCACTTGCGCATAAAAGTATTTAAACCGTCCGACGATTGCTTTGCGGTGATGTTCGATGACATATCCCAGCATGTACTGGCAGAGAACATCATCCACGACAACCAAAAGAAATACCAGATGTTGTTCGACAACATGCACAGTGCCTGCACCATCAACCTTCCGTACTTCGACGATTGCGGAAAAATGGTCGATTGCGAATACGTGGAAGTGAACAATGCATTTGAGACCCAATCGGGCATTCCGGCCGAACGGGTACGTGGAAAAAGAATCAGTCAGTTGCTGGATGATTTTGACCGTAGCTGGCTAGACATTTATGAAAAGGTATTCACAACCGGCAAACCCGTCACCATCGAGAAATATTCCATTGAGATGAAACGACATTTTAAAGTCAACGTTTTTAAGCAATCGGAACATTACTTTGCCACCCTGTTCGACGACATCACCGAGCTGAAAAATACCGAACAGCAGATCATCGACACCATCGTGGAAGTCGAAGAACGGGAACGGCGCCAATTGGCATGCGATCTTCATGACGATATTGGCCCCCAGCTGGTTTCCATGCGAATGTACCTGATCACGCTGCAGAGAATGGGACTGACCGATCGTCAGCAAGAGCTTTACCAGACCGTCATCGATCTGCTCGACCAAACCATCGCCAGTGTCCGGGCCATTTCGGCAAACCTTAGTCCCGCCCTGCTCCAAAAATTTGGATTGGCGGCGGCCATCAACGCCGAATGCGACCACGCAAGGGTGCTATTTTCGGTCGATTTCAAGAACAATATCCAACAATTGCGGTTTCATCAAAAAATCGAAGCGATGATTTACCGCATTGTCAAGGAACTCTTGAACAATACCAAAAAATATGCCGGGGCCACCAATGTCATCCTGAATCTGGATTATTCCAACGATTCGCTGTCATTGATCTACATCGACAACGGCAAAGGTTTCGATTACAAAAGCATCATCAACGCGCCAAACACGGGGATGGGCCTCACCAACATCGACATGAGGGTTAAATCGCTCAACGGCAAAAGCGGCTTCTCCGACAATCCCTTTGGAAAAGGGCTGTTGTTCGAGTTATTGATCCCCGTTGCGTTCGACCAGGTAAAATACGAACACATATCTTAACTCATTTAATGTGTCTCTGTTTCAAAACAAAAGGTTCCTGCTAATTTACGATCGATGAAAGCAAAAGTTGTTATTGTGGATGACCATAAGGTACTGCGGAGCGGTTTGGCGCTCCTGCTCAACCAGTCGCCCCATTTCCAGGTCGTGGCCGAAGCATCGAATGGATGGGAGTTCGTTAATTTATTGTCATCGATCGTACCCGATGTGGTATTAATGGATATCAACATGCCCGTCATGGACGGTATCGAGGCCACACGGCAAGCATTGAAGAAAATTCCCGATTTGAAAATCCTAGTTCTTTCGATGCATGACGAGGAGGAATATTACAACACCATGATCAACGCGGGCGTCAAAGGTTTTGTGTTGAAAGAGACCGATCACATGGAGCTGGAGCAAGCCATCCTTTCCGTACTGAACGACCGCCCGTATTTTTCGCAGGCCCTTCTGCTGTCCCTGCTGAAAAAGAAAACCACGGCTCCCGAAATTGCCTTTTCGAAACGTGAAGCTGAAATATTGAAACTAATGTCCGACGGCATGGTATCGACCGAGATTGCCAAACGCATGCATATGAGTTTAAGAACCGTCGAAAAAACCCGATCGGATTTACTGTTCAAAACCGGCACAAACAATTCCATCAGCCTAATATTGTTTGCATTACGTCACAAACTGATCACTCTCTGAAACCATAGGATTCGGTTTCCCCACACGGGTTGTGCGGGAACCCGCAATGTTTTTTGCAAACATCCCCACGTGATCCATGCTGGCAATACAACCTTTTTGTTTGCTCCGTCCAATACTTTTGGGTATTGGAAAATATTGAACAACTTAAACCAACCAGTTAACAATGAACGTAAAGGTACTATTGGTCGATGACAACAAAAATTTCATCAAAGCCTTTAAACACCTCATTCTTTCTGTTTTCAGCGAACGCATATCCGTCATCGACGAAGCATATAATGGTTCCGAAGCCATTGATCTTATCGAGAGCAAGCATGCTTACGACATTGTGTTTCTCGACATCGATATGCCCGGGAAAAACGGCTATGAGGTGGCCCGGTACATTAACCGCCACTATCCTTACGTCAAAATCGTGGCCGTATCCTGGCACGAAGAACTGGAGGTATTCACAAAAATGTTTTCCGCAGGCGCATACTCTTTTATTGTAAAGGACAAACTGAATTTAACGTTAATCGAAAAAGCATTCTACTCAATAAAAGGATTCCGTTTGTAACCAACGCAATCCCCCCATAGACCACTCACACACAACCACATGAAAACAGCATTTAATTTCAAAGACTTACGCATCGGTGCAAAGCTAAGGATCGGTTTTGGCATTGTCGTGGCACTGGCAATGATCCTGGCCGCACTAAACTACTGGGGCTTTTGGTCATACAGCCATGCCAACGACACGAAAAACAAAATCAACGAGGCCCATGAAAAATTCATGATGTCCAGGCTAAGCCTCTATAAACTTTGCCTGGTCAAAGATTCGATTGATTACATAAAGGGTGTACGAAGGGTCGATAGCGCCAGTATGTTGATGTCACACCTTGAATTGGGCAACATATTCAATTCCAAAAACATTGCAACATACGAAAAACTGATGGCCAATCTTGACTTGTTCAGGGCCAGATTCGATACCCTTAACCATTTCATTCTTCGTGAACAACATTTGAATGCCTCCATCAAGCAAACGGGCGACCGGATAATGGCGTTGCTAAGGAATGCAGGATACTCAGAAGGCTCGGCCCCTTTCAACCAGATCACCACAACCAGGTTCAACTATTTCTATTTCAAAACTTATGGCAGCGAAGAGGCATTGAACAGTGCGAAACAAAACATTTCCAAGCTAGCCCAAATGCCGGTGGTACAATCTGGCGGCGACCTGAAAAACAACTGCACGGAGTACCTGTCCACATTGAACCATATACACGACAACCACAAAAAACTATGGGCAATGACCGATTCTCAAGACCAATTGGGAATCCTGATCCGTGAACAGAGCCAGACAGTCACCGACAACATCACCGAACATTCAAACAACATAAAAACCAGTGTCTATAGCGGCAGTATCATTACTGCCTTAATCGTGCTCGTGCTCGGGATAACCATCTCCTATTTCATTACCCGCTACATCGTCCAGATGGTACAAAAATCAGTTAAGGTCGCAGAAACCATTTCTTCGGGTAATTTACTGGTCAAAGGGTCGGACGCCGATCTTGATGTAAAAGATGAGATGGGCGCATTGCTGCGTGCCATGGAAGCCATGCGGAACAAAATGAAACAGGTGATCGCAGAAGTGACCGTGGCGGCCCAAAACGTGGCCAGCGCAAGCGACCAGATGAGCGGTGCGTCCATGCAACTGTCGCAAGGAGCCACCGAACAGGCATCGAGCGTCGAGGAAGTATCGTCGACCATGGAAGAGATTGCCGGTAGCATCCAGCAAAACAACCACAATGCCAAACAAATGGAACGTATATCGGCAGACGCCCAACACGGGTTGGAAGAAATGGTCACCAATGCCCAAAAGACAACCGACATTAGCCGTGTGGTCGCCGAAAAGATAAAAGTCATCAACGACATTGCCATACAAACCAACATCCTTGCACTCAACGCTGCCGTGGAGGCAGCCCGTGCAGGCGAACACGGACGTGGTTTTTCGGTAGTGGCAATCGAAGTGCGCAAGTTGGCCGAACGCAGCAAAGCGGCTGCCAACGAGATAATAACCCTTACCCGGCAAAACCAGGAACTGGCCTTCGAAACCGGAAACCAATTGGCGGCCCTGTTGCCCGATGTCAAACAATCGTCACACCTGGCCATGGAAATCAATACGGCCAGCATGGAACAAAACAGCGGTGCATCGCAAATCAACAACGCAGTACAACAGCTCAATTATGTCACACAGCACAATGCCGCATCGGCCGAAGAACTTGCCTCGTCGGCAGAGGAACTGTCCGGCCAGGCTAATTCGATGCTCCAGGCAATTGGCTACTTCAAAGCCGAAGAATAAGCTTTATCGCATTTGCCTCATTTTGAAAAGATAGCTCCATATATGAAAAACGACCTTTACGGGTCGTTTTTCATTTTACACAGGGCAAAGGTCGACCGTCCCATAACAATGGGGAAGGATAACATCGTCCCATCTCCTCCAAAGCAGACCTTTTTATCTCATTTTAACACATCATTGTGCAATTTTTCCGAAAAACCAATACTTTTGCAAAGCATAAGCAATAATTGATGCGTGCCATAAAACCATATATCGCCATTGCATTCCTTACACTGTTTGCGTTTCCTATCGCATACCAGTCGTTGCACATGGCATTGGCCCATCAACACGATGACGTTCCGAACTGCCATCACCACTGCAGTTGCGACGACGACCAGGGCAACGGCATCGAAAGATCGCACGAGCAATGCAACGTATGTGCATATGAGTTTGCAGTTTTTACCACTCCGCAAACAATTACGCACTTACAATCGGTAATCCATCACACAACACTCCTTGTAACCCTCTACGACGTTGTTGAACTGTCGTATGCGGGACATGCCAAGTCGTTAAGGGCTCCTCCGTTGGCGTAATTTATTTTCCCAGATGATCCGTACAGTCCCCGTTTTCAATTGGGACGTCTGTGCATTGGGATTTATCATTTTGGATTAGGGATAAGGATGCGCCATCCTTGCATCTTCCGGTTGTTCGTTTGTTGTATCTGTATTTGGCAATTGTCTGGCAATGCCATTTAATTATCATACCGAATAGACGGCACAAACTACCTAATCCGGTTCTCATCCTATATTTTATAAGGATATGCATTCTGCACACCATGAAGGGTCGGGTGGCCAAGGCCGTACCGCCCACTTTGTATGCATTTCCGCCACACACCGGTCGGATAATTATTTCAAAAGGAAAAATCCATACCGATACATCATTTAAGTACCATGAGGAACATCGTGTTTGCGCTTTTCTTTTGGACCGGGATACTGTGTACCCTGGCACAGCCGCGTAACCAGATACAAGCCAAAGTCACCGACCATGAAAAAAATCCTCTGGTCGGAGCCGTAGTGATGGTAGATGGGGGCAAGCAACACACCCTGACCAACACAAAGGGCATCTTTACCATCGAAAGGAATTCGTGGTCGGATTACACGATCGAAATACAGTTTCTGGGGTATAACACGTTCAAAATGCAGGTATCGAAAGCCTCTCCACTCCCCAGAGAAATCGCATTGACGACCGCCGTTGAGTTTCTGGGCGAAGTTACCGTTCGTGACAACCGCACGGCACAGCGGCAACGCGAGCAAGCCCAGGCCTCTGAAATGGCCACCGATGCAGATCTTCGTGCCAACCTCTCCGGCAGTTTAATGACGACCCTGGCACATTTGCCGGGTGTCGGGGCTTTGACCATCGGATCTGGCCAGTCGAAACCCATGATCAGGGGCCTTGGTTTTAACCGCGTGGTAGTGGTAGATAACGGCATTAAACACGAAGCCCAGCAATGGGGCGCCGACCATGGACTGGAAATTGACCAGTACGGGGTTGAGTCGGTGGAAGTCATCAAAGGGCCTGCGTCCATTCTTTATGGCCCCGATGCCATTGGCGGCGTGGTAAACCTTTCGAACGACCGGATCCCCGGTCCCCATACCACGGCAGCAAGTGTTGACCTGACCGCCCAAAGCGTCAACCGGTTGTGGGGGGCTTCGCTGGCCGCACAAGCCAGGGGACAAAGGTTATTCTTTAAAGCAAGGGCAACCATTACCGATTATGGCGATTACAGGATCCCGGCCGATAGCGTCACCATCTACTCATACCGTGTGGGGCTCCACAACCATCAGTTACGCAACACTGCAGGAAAGGAACGCAATTTCATGGTTACTGCAGGCTGGGCAACCCCGCAATGGATACATAAAACCACGGTAGGGCGCATCGACCAAACCGCGGGCTTTTTCGCCAATGCGCACGGACGCGAACCGCGTAACGTGGACCAAACGCTCCACGACCGTTCGGACCGCGACATACTGGACCCGCAACAAAACGTGGTGCATTGGAAAGCCATCCACCAAACCTTGTTCATCCGTGAAAGGTTTCGTGCCGAGGCCGAAATGGGTTACCAACATAATCTCAGACAGGAATGGAGCCCTTACATTCCGCATGGCTACATGCCTTCGGACGGACATACGATAGCCGGTATTTCACAAAATCTTGAACGCCAATTTGACAAACACACCTATTCGGCCAACCTGAAATTGCAATGGCAAGCCACGCCCGTGCACCAGATAAGCACAGGGGCCCAAGCCGAGCTGCAGGACAACCGGATAAACGGCTGGAGCTTTATCATTCCCGCTTTCACGCAAATGTCAGCAGGCGCATACGTTTACGACAAATGGGAATTACGTCCCGGCTGGCTGCTGCACAGTGCATTAAGGGCCGATTGGGGACAGATTGACGCAAAACGCTATACTGATTGGTTCCAGACGCCCGTGACCGACAACAACGGGACCACCGTCATGGAATATCTTGAACGGGCACCCAACGCCCAACGCCGCTTCGGCAGCATTGTGTGGTCGTTGGGGACAGCCTATAACCATCGTTGGCTCGGTTTGAAAGGCAACATCGGGAAAAGTTTCCGGATGCCTATTGCCAAAGAGTTGGCCGCCAATGGCGTAAACTATCACAACTTTAGCTACGAAAAGGGCAACATTGATCTTGATCCCGAAATATCGTACCAGGCCGACTTGTTTGCCAAAGCCACCTTGCCCCGATTTTACATGCAAGTCAGTCCATTTTACAATTATTTCCCCAACTACATTTACCTCAATCCCACTTACCGGCACGATTACAGTTACGGTGCGGGCAATCAGGTTTATGAGTACACCCAGGCTAAAGTGGTCCGGTATGGGGGAGAATTCGAAGCGGGCTATACATGGACATCGTGGCTGAAAACGGAACTGACGGGCGAATGGGTCTACTCGGTGCAAAAAAGCGGGGAGAAAAAGAACTTCACACTGCCGTTCAGTCCTCCCCCATCCATGACGGCCACCATACGCGCCGAAGGACACAAAGCATGGCAATTAGAATCCCCTTATCTCGCCATCGACACCAAATTGGCCGGTGCCCAAAACCACATCGTCCCGCCCGAAAAGAAGACCGACGGCTATACCACCCTCAACTTGTCTACGGGCGGTCTTCTCAGAATCGGCAGGCAACAGGTCTCCATCAACGTGAAACTGACCAATCTGCTCAACGCCACGTACTACAACCACACCAGCTTCTACAGGCTCATCGACCTGCCCGAAGCCGGCCGTAGCATTCTCGTCAACATACACATTCCCATTTCGTCCAATGCCAATTAACCGATCTGCATACCGCCACATCTTCCACGCATGGGCATTGCTGTGCCTGCAGTTATCCCCATCGGCACTGACGGTATTACATTTGTCATTGGTACACCACGGGCACCACATGTGCCGGCACCACGAGCATGGCATAAACCACACTGAAAAGGAATGTCCCGTTTGCGATTTCCAGTTTTACAAAACTTACGACAAACAAGAAATCGTTCTTGTCCCCGAACCACAGACCTATGCCTTTTTTCTCCCGCACACATATGTCTCGCCCGTTCACGGCAGCATGGCAATTGCGCGAACGGCCCGCGGACCTCCATATTATTAATATGCACGGCACAGACCATGCCCCAATAAGATCGGACGATGCCGCGCAGGGACGCATTATCCGCACGGTCGTATAAGTCCTTACTTCACAAATGAAATAATTTGAATCAGATGTTTTTAAATAAAATCCATGGTTCACAAAGATGCAGTTATCTTCCAAAGGATATCCCCTGTATTCCTTTGCGATTTTGCGTTCGCTGCGTGAACCCCGGAAACATCCGATTCCCTAAAATAATTTTACCAATGAACACATTCATTAAATACATATTAGTACTATCTGCCGTTTCGATGTTTATCGCCACTGGATGCAGCAAAGACGACGATCCGGCAAAACCCTCCGTCACCATTACCGAGCTGGGTGCCGACAATGGCCAAACCGTGGTAGCCGGTACCGAATTGCATATAGAGGCCGAAATAACAGCCGACGGTAAAATCAACACCGTGGTGGTCACCATTCACCATGAAGAAGGAGCCGACCATGTCACTTCGCTCAAAAGCACGCAGGAGTGGGAAGAGGAAATCGTTTACACCGAGTTTACGGGGAAAAAGAATGCCGAATTCCATAAACACATCGATGTACCTGCCGATGCCGAGCCTGGTAGCTACCATATCCACATCACCGTGACCGACATGGAGGGATACGAAGCTACGGCCGAAGGCGAATTTACGGTCACCACGGCCGAATGACCATTGCAACGGGAGCTCCCTGGCATTTGTCCCGCCGGGGCTCCCCATCTTCATTTTTTTAATATTACCAACATTTCATATCCATTCCATGACCAAACAACTGCTTTTCATATCGCTATCGTTATTGGCAATGGGCGGCTGCCAATCGTCCGATGTCGATGATGTAGCCCCTGTCATTGACATGTCCTTTGCCGGTGCGTTCCCTCAAAACTGCCAGCAGGTAAACCGTGGCGAAACCTTTGTTTTCAAAGCACGGTTCACCGACAACACCGAACTGGGATCGTTCAACATCGACGTACACCACAATTTCGACCACCATTCGCACAGCACCGATGCAGGAGAATGCGACTTTGATGAGAAAAAAACAGCCGTTACCCCATTCGTCTTCATCCAGGAATACGACATAGAACCGGGACAGAAAGAATACGCGGCAGAGATTTCCATTGCCATTCCGGAAAACGTAGATACAGGCGACTATCATTTAATGATCAGCCTCACCGACCACGAAGGATGGAACACGGTCAAGGGGATTAGTATTAAGATCAAGTAATGCATTGCCGCGTCAAAAGCGCCATGCAGACAGAAATGCCCGGAATATGGAATTATTTTCATCCCGGGCTTTTCTTTTCTGCTTGCGCGAGCCATGATTATCAGCCCATTTGTAAGTGCAATTTGTGTGGTGATTCTGTTCCTCCACGTTGAATAATGTCATTGTGTGTGCTTTTGCCAATGTGTAATTTGCATGTGGCTGCGTGAAAATTGTGAACCATGCCCAACGGCACCCGGATGTTTCATCCGTCCAATCGTCAACAGCCACCCAACCTCATTTTCCGAACCTACTATGAACCAACACATTCAACCATCCCACCCTCCATTTCACTATGGCGAAAGCATCCTGACCATCGGCATTGCCCTCGACATTGCCCGTGGCAAACAAAAAGGAATCTTGACCGACCAAGTGCTGAAAAAGGTACAACAAAACCGTGAAGTGGTCGGACAAATCGTCCATAAACAAAAAGTGGTGTACGGCATCAACACCGGGTTTGGCCCGCTGTGCACCACGCTGATTGACGAAGAAGACACGAAAAAACTACAATACAACCTGCTGATGAGCCACAGTGTAGGTGTGGGCAATCCCGTGGACAAAGAGATTGCCAAGCTGATGCTCATCCTCAAAGTGCATTCGCTGGCCATGGGGTACTCGGGTATTGCCATCGATACATTGAAGCGCATACTGTGGCATGTGGAACACGACGTGGTTCCATGCGTGCCCGAGCAGGGCTCGGTGGGCGCATCGGGCGATCTGGCGCCCCTTTCCCATCTCTTTTTGCCGCTCATTGGTTTGGGAAAGGTGTGGTTTAACGGTGAAATCCGCCTTACCCGCGACGTGTTGCAGCAGCACGGCATGCTGCCTGTCGAACTTGGCCCCAAAGAGGGTTTGGCATTAATTAACGGCACACAGTTCATGGCCGCTCATGCAGTACTGATCCTTGAAAGATTGCAAAATTGCCTTGACCACGCCGACATCGTGGCCGCCATGAACCTCGAAGCCATGATGGGATCCGTCAAAGCCTTTGACGAACAGCTGCACACACTCCGTCCCTACGCGGGTTCACAATACGTGGCCCGGCGCATGCGCACGTTACTGGACCATTCGGGCATTGTGGATTCACACCGCAACTGCACACGTGTACAGGACCCCTATTCGTTGCGTTGCATCCCCCAGGTACACGGGGCCTCACGCAACGCGTGGCTACACCTGAAAGAGATTATGCTGACCGAAATCAACTCGGTGACCGATAACCCCATTGTCTTCTCGGAAGAGAAAACCATCAGCGGCGGGCATTTTCACGGACAACCCATTGCGTTGCCCATCGACTATGCGGGACTGGCAGCCGCAGAACTGGGCAACATTGCCGACCGGCGCGTATATTTATCGATGACGGAGAGCGTACCGGGACTACCCAAGCTATTGATGGAACACACCGGACTCAATTCCGGCTTCATGATCTTCCAGTATACCACGGCTTCGCTGGTGAGCGAGAACAAAAGCCTTTGTTTTCCTGCCAGCGCCGACAGTATCCCCACCTCGTTGGGGCAAGAAGACCACGTGAGCATGGGCTCCATCGGGGCACGGAAAACATTGCAGATCGTCGGGAACCTCGAAAAGATACTGGCCATTGAGATGGTGACGGCCGCACAAGGCTTCGATTTCCGTAAGCCCCATCCATCAGGAATCCTTATTGACGCAGCGCACGACCTCATCCGCCGGCACATCCCCTTTGCCGACACCGACCGCCTCTTTTCCGACGATATCGACACGGCCATTGGACTTGTCCGTTCCAAAGCATTGGTTGCCCACCTGAACCTCATTGCCCAACAACACCAGTTACCATTTCAAAACGAGATCCATGAACTATTTGGAATTTATTGACCGATACGCCTCACACCCACATTACGTGGCGCCCATAGGCAACCGGCTCCACGCCCGGTCGTGGCAAACCGAAGCCCCTCTGCGCATGTTGCTCAACAACCTCAACGCCGACGTGGCCGAAGACCCCGCCAATCTTGTGGTCTACGGCGGCACGGGACAAGCCGCCCGCAACACCGGTGCGTTGAAAGAAATTATCCGGATATTGTTGCAGATGGACGATCACCATTCGCTGCTCATCCAGTCGGGCAAACCTATAGGGCTGGTACGCTCCCATCCGCAATCGCCACGTGTGCTCATTGCCAACAGCAACCTGGTGCCCGCGTGGGCCACATGGGAGCATTTCGAAGAGCTGCGTGCCCGTGGGTTGATGATGTACGGCCAAATGACGGCAGGAAGCTGGATATACATTGGCACACAAGGCATTTTACAGGGCACCTACGAGACTTTCGCCGAATGCGGCCGTAAATATTTTAACGGCAACCTCCGCCACAAACTCATCGTGTCGGGCGGTATCGGCGGCATGGGCGGCGCACAGCCTTTGGCCGCCACCATGGCCGGTGCAGTATTTCTGGGCGTGGATGTCGATCCCGAACGCATCAAAAAAAGGCTGCACACACGTTATATCGACAGAATGACGTTCAACTACCAGGAGGCCAAGCAATGGGCATTGGAAGCCAAAGCCCGCGGTGAAGCCGTTTCGGTAGGGTTAGTGGGTAATATCGGCGACGTATTGGAAAAACTGTTGGCCGACGACCTTATTCCCGACGTGCTGACCGACCAAACCTCGGCCCACGATCCTGTGAACGGCTATGTCCCACATGGTTTGACGCTTTATGAAGCACTGGAACTCCGTAAAAGCAACCCCGTTGCGTATAAACAACGTTCTCTCAAAAGCATGGCACGTCACGTCAGCTTCATGCTAGAGATGCAAAAGCGGGGAAGTATTACCTTCGATTACGGGAACAACCTGCGTGAGTTCGCCCGTCAGGGCGGTGAATCCAATGCATTCAACTACAAAGGGTTTATCCCCGAATTTATTCGGCCCCTATTCTGCGACGGCAAGGGGCCGTTCCGCTGGGTGGCGCTGTCGGGCGATCCCGAAGATATTTACACCACCGACCGTGCCATTATGGAAGCGTTTCCCGGGAACGGCCATCTTATCAAGTGGCTTACCGAAGCGCAAAAAAAGGTCGCTTTCCAGGGGCTTCCCAGCCGCATCTGCTGGCTTGGTATGGGCGAACGCGAAAAAGCGGGGCTTCTTTTCAACCAATTGGTAAAAGAGGGCAAAGTAAAAGCACCCATCGTCATTGGCCGTGACCATTTGGACTGTGGCTCGGTAGCCTCGCCCAACCGGGAAACAGAAGCGATGGCCGATGGTACCGATGCCGTGTCGGACTGGCCGTTGCTCAACCTTATGGCCAATACCGGCGGCGGCGCCACATGGGTGTCGTTCCACCATGGAGGAGGAGTAGGTATCGGTTACTCACAACACGCAGGCATGGTGGTGGTAGCCGACGGAACGGAACAAGCCGCCGAATGCCTACGTCGCGTGCTCCACAACGATCCTGCCATGGGCATTTACCGGCATGCCGATGCTGGCTACCCAACAGCCGTTGAAAACAGAGAGAGATTTGATTTGAATTTTTGAAATCGTCCACGCAAAGGAAGGAAACACAAAGATCACAAAAACAAGGAAAGCAATTCTTTGCGTGCTATGTGATTCTTCACTTTACGTCGTTGCACGAACCAATCATACAACCTATGCAGCTAATCGGCCCCTTCACACAACTTCTCCCCATGGACGGGCTTCCCGCAAAAGGCCCCATCCGCGATGACATGCTTCCCGTCATATGCCATGGCGGCATACTTGTACACAACGGCTTCGTCCAAGCCATTGGCGATTTTCAACAACTGAAGGCCCAATACAACCCCGCCGAAATCGAACATATCAACGGCGATTACGTGGCCTTGCCGGGCATGATCGACGTACACACCCACATCTGCTGGGCCGGGTCGCGCGCCAACGATTATGCCATGCGCGTGGCGGGCAAAAGTTATTTGGAGATTGCCGCATCAGGCGGCGGCATATGGGACACGGTACAGAAAACGCGCCTGGCTTCCTTATCGCAATTGACGGAACTGACAGTCCAACGGGCCAATAAACTGCTGGATCAAGGGATTACAACCATTGAGATAAAAAGCGGATACGGTTTATCGACAGAACATGAACTGAAAATGCTAAAGGCCATTGCCCAAGCCAACACACAAACGCAAGCCGATTTGGTTGCCACTTGCTTGGCGGCCCACATTAAGCCCAAAGATTTTGAGGGAAGCGAAGAGCATTACCTCGCGTATATCGCCAACGATCTTTTACCAGTGGTGATGCAACAAGGTCTGGCCAAACGGGTCGATATTTTTGTGGAAAAATCGGCATTTGGAGTACGCGCGGCCACCGCCTATTTGCAAAAGGCCAAAGAACTTGGCTTTAGCGTGGTGGTCCACGGCGACCAGTTTACACCGGGAGCAGCGGCGTTGGCCAACCAGGTGGGAGCGCTTTCCATTGACCATCTGGAAGCCGCCGACGACCATGACATAGAGTTGCTGGCCAAAGGACACACCATTCCCGTAGTACTGCCGGGTGCATCATTGGGATTGGGCGAGCCCTTCGCCCCTGCCCGACGGTTACTTGATGCAGGCACATCTCTGGTCATTGCTTCGGACTGGAACCCGGGCTCAGCCCCCATGGGAAATTTGCTGACGCAAGCCGCCGTCCTAGGCGCCGTACAGAGGCTCTCTATTGCCGAAACACTGGCTGCGCTGACCGTCAGGGCCGCTCTTGCACTGAACCTCCCCGACCGGGGCATCTTAAAAAACGGATGTCTGGCCGATTTTATCGCTTTCCCGACAGACAACTATCAGGAAATCCTTTACCAGCAGGGAGGGTTAAAGCCCGGGAGGGTGTGGAAAAAGGGGAGAAAAGCTGTCAGTTCTTGATCCATACCCCGGAAATTCCCATGATTGCCCATTTTCAATGACATCAAACCAAATTAAACTCACCAAAAAAGCTAGTAGCTTTCTTTAACCTCTTCAGCCATGAACCAGCTTATCGAATGCGTCCCCAATTTCAGCGAAGGCAACAACCTCGACATTATCCATCAAATAACGCGCGCCATCCAATCGGTCGAAGGCATCAAACTCATCGACGTAGATGCAGGAAAAGCGACCAACCGGACCGTCGTGACATTTGTTGGCCCTCCCGATGAGGTGTGTGAAGCGGCGTTCCGCGCGGCCGGAAAAGCAGCAGAGCTCATAGACATGCGCAAGCACAAGGGCGAACACCCACGCTTCGGGGCCACCGATGTGTTGCCTTTAGTTCCCGTACGGGGCATCACCATGGAGGAAACGGCGGCGTATGCCCGTAAACTGGGCGAACGTATCGGCAAAGAATTAAATATCCCCGTGTATGGCTATGAATTTGCCGCAACGGAAGGGAAACGCCGTAATCTGGCCAGTTGCCGTGCAGGTGAATACGAAGGCCTCCCGCAAAAGCTCACCGACCCAACATGGAAACCAGACTATGGCCCTGCCGAATTCAATGCGCACGTGGCCAAAACCGGCGCCATGGCAGTGGGTGCCCGCAATTTTCTGATCGCGTATAATGTGAACCTCAACACCACTTCGACACGCTTTGCCAACTCTATTGCGTTCGACATCCGCGAAAAGGGCCGCATCAAACGTGAAGGCAGTTCCCTCACCGGTAAACCGGTGAAAGACGAAAACGGACATCCCGTTTACGAACCCGGGCTATTGAAAGGGGTCAAAGGAATAGGCTGGTACATTGAAGAATATGGCATTGCCCAATTGTCGTTCAATATTACCGACATCACCGTTACTTCCATCCACCAGGTGTTCGAAACAGCTTGCCAACGTGCCCAGGCACGCGGCATCAGGGTGACGGGCTCTGAACTGGTGGGCGTAGTCCCGTTGCAGGTCTTGCTTGATGCGGGACGTTATTTCCTCCACAAGCAAAAACGGTCGGCCGGCGTTTCCGACGAAGAGATACTGAAAATCGCCATTAAATCGATGGGGTTGGACGAACTGGCACCGTTCGATCCCCAAAAAAAGATCATCGAATACCTGATCGACGATCAAGAGACAAAGCAGTTAGCAGCCTTGACCGTCAAACAGTTTGCCGACGAAACGGCTTCCGAATCACCAGCCCCCGGCGGCGGTTCCGTCTCTGCCTATATGGGCGTATTGGGCGCGGCATTGGGTACCATGGTCGCCAATTTGTCGGCCCACAAAAAAGGCTGGGACGACCGTTGGGCAGAATTTGCGAATTGGGCAGAGAAAGGAAAGATGTGCCACGACCAGCTCGTTCGTCTGGTGGACGAAGACACACGCGCCTTCAATGGCATCATGGCGGCCTACCAAATGCCCAAAGGCAATGACGAAGAGAAACGGTTACAGAAAGATGCCTTACAACTGGCCGTGCGGCATGCCATGGAAGTACCGCTCAATGTGATGCGATTAAGTGCCAACTCGATGGAGGTGATCAGAAAAATGGCAGAAACAGGGAATCCCAATTCGGTGTCTGACGCTGGCGTAGGCGCTTTAGCTGCCCGATCGGCGGTGCTGGGCGCGGCATTGAACGTACGCATCAACGCTGGCAGTTGCACAGACACAGTATTTGTGGCACAAATCTTATCGGAAGTGGCAGCCCTTGAGCAAAAGGCCATTGCCATGGAGAGGGAGATTCTGGAGATGGTGAACGGAAAAATCAACAAAGAAAGTTAAAAGAAAAGGGTACAGAGCCTTTTTCGCTGCGCCTTCACGACTCTGTATCGGAGGAATTGCTGCAAATAATTATACATTTGACATGGAAAAACGGACCCGGCCATTTCCCGTACCATGCGACAAGTTCAACCATCCAATTGCAAAACCATGCTTAAGACCATCTCCAGCACCTGCTTTCTGACACTTGGCATACTGTGCCATGCGCAAATCCCAACGGTCCCATTCCACGACGCACATATCCGTTACGAAGGACGAATCCTTGAACACGCCGATGCCGCAGAATTTTCATGGTCCGGGACATCGGCCACCATTACATTCAGGGGAACCCAACTGTCGGCCGTAATGAAAGATCTCGATACGGCCAATTACTACAACGTGATTGTCGATGGCCGGGTGATCTCAAAATTCCATACCGACACGGTAAAGAAAAGCTATGTGTTGGCCACGGGCTTGAAAAGAGGGAAACATACCGTGCAATTGTTTAAACGCACCGAATGGGACAAAGGGAAAACATGGTTTTACGGTTTTGAGTTTCCCGGAAAAGCCAAAGTGCTGCCCCCTCCTGCCCTCAAAAAACGAAAGATCGAGTTTTACGGCAATTCCATTACGTGCGGATACGCCAATGAAGACAGCAGCGGCAAGGATTCGTGGTTCGGCTATTTCCAAAACAATTACCTGACGTATGCCGCCATCACGGCCCGGCATTTCAACGCCCAATACCATTGCATCGCCAAAAGCGGTATTGGGATCATGTTAAGCTGGTTTCCGCTGATTATGCCCGAGATGTACGACCGTTGTGACCCGACCGATCCCGGTTCGAAATGGGATTTTTCGGTTTACACCCCCGACGTGGTGGTCATCAATCTGTTCCAGAACGACTCGTGGTTGGTGCAAAAACCCGATCACGCCGAATTTAAAAGCAGGTTTGGTGCACAAGCCCCCAACGACGCATACATCGTAGCGGCCTACAAAGATTTTGTGTCGTCGATACGCCACAAATACCCCGATGCCTCCATTATCTGTGCCCTCGGCAGCATGGACGCCACCCGCCAGGGTTCCCCATGGCCAGATTATATCCGTCAGGCGTTGGCCCAGATGAATGACCCGAAAACCTACGTCCACTTTTTCGAATTTAAAAATACCGGCGGCCACCCCAATGTGGAAGAGCAACAGATAATGGCCGATAGTTTGATCGGGTTTATCGAGAAGAATATTGACTGGTAAGGCCCTATCGATCCAATAAATTGCAGGGCACCTAAAAATCGATAAATATCATGGGAACTTATGGCCAGTACGGTAAAAAGCTCAGGCAAGGTGAATCCTGTAAAGCCACGGAACCGGAATTTTCCCATTTATTTGCGCATGAAAGCAAGTCCGGATCAAATTCCTGAAAAACACATCGGCAGGTTACCATTACACGGCTAAAATACCGCAGGCACATGATTGATATGATCCATGTGGTCCGATGGAAATCACCGGTTGGTCCGGCATGGGGTTTACACCCAATAACAAAGCAGATATCTTTAAGAGCATAAAAAAAGCCCTGCAAAATGCAGGGCTTTAAGCAGTGTGGGTGATGATGGATATCAAGCTATCTTCACATTTACCGCGTTGAGTCCTTTACGGCCTTCCTGAAGGTCAAAGGTCACTTCATCATTCTCTTTGATGCGTTCTTTCAATCCTGTAGAATGCACGAAATACTCGGTTGACGAGTTTTTGTCCTTAATGAATCCAAAACCCTTTTCCTCATTAAAGAACTTTACAATTCCAACGTTCATAATGTCGATTATAAAATAATTTGTCAAAGCTATCGATAAATCACAAAAAGAAAGCCAAAATGAAAAATATATTTAAAAAATATTTTCAATGTCCTGAAATCTCTAAAACCCTGAATAAAACAACAAGAATTACTAACGCTGGCAACAGGGAACATGCCGGGCCTGCCCACCTCTGCGAGACACTTCCAGCCCACGTAGCAAGATACACCTTTTGCGCACGTTACATTCCGTTACAATGGGTAGATGGATGTAAACCACCGTCCCTTTTTCCCTTTTCCCTGCGTGAAACTGATCGAAATAGTGCATGTAACCAAGCAAAAGCAATGCAAATCGGACACTAATTGTTTTAATGTGGCCCCACGTACAAAGAAAAAATTTGCCCGGGCCCTTTGTTGACCTTTCAAGGAGGGAAACGGGCAGTTATACTTATTCCTGCTTTTCATCGAACTTGAAAATAAAGTCAAAACCGTTGCTCAACGACGAACTGGTAAGCTGAAAGAAAAGGAATCTGAACAATTCATATTCCATCCGCATTTCATAACGGGAGGCATCTTTGTCCTCCACCTTGCCAATGTTCTGTTCGTAGCTTACAAACAGTTTATTGGTGATGTATTTGCCGACCACGAACGACGCATTGTCGAACGAACCGCTGCTTTTGAACTCGATGTAGTCCATGTTCATCGTGTGGCCCAGCAATTTGGTCAATTGGGACGATATGAGCGAAGCAGCGGCCATTTTGGCAATGCCCGTGGCATCTACCCCGCTGGAACTCAAACTCTCTTGCTGGCTGGCTCCCAGCAATTCAAGACTGGTCCCGAAAAGAATGTACGATAGTGCATCGCCTTCGCTGATCTGTCCATCCTGATAGTAGAAACTGATTTCGGGCACCGACAGATTGCCCCCGACCTTCAGCACCAGTTCGCGCCGTACCCGTTCCGCATCGCGGAACGAATAAGTGGCTTCAACGGCCAGTTGGGGATTCATCTCCTCTCCGCCTTCAAAGGTGATTTCCCCGCTTTTGATCACAAACACTTTCCCCAGCAAACTGTATTGGCCGCGCAACACATTGATAGTCCCGAAGAGTTCGAAAAAATCTTCATGTTTGATCAGCTGGAGGTCACCGCCCAGCTCAAACCGCATGTCATCGCTCTTTACCCATGTGTTACGGGGAATCTTCAGGTTCAGCTTTCCTTGCAGATTATCCAGAAACGCCAGCGACATCCCCTTTTCCGGCAACTGTGCCACGGTGTCGGGACGAAGGTGGTAGACCATTGAATCGCGGACAAGACTATCCTTTTGCAGTTGGGCCGCCAGTAACGGCAACGGGAGATCCGTCTCCATCGATTGTCCCATCAGGTTGAGGACAGCGGGGATGAAGACCATTGCTTCGGGAATCGTCAGGTCGCCCGAAAAGCGGGTGCTGTCCCTGTTGGCCTTCAAATCCACATTGCCCGACACTTCCATATTGAACTGCTTATGGTCGACCGGATTGAACTTATCGAACCAAACCCGTAAGCCCGCCGCATCCATTTTTCCTTCATACAGGTCTGATTCAAAGCGGATATCGCCCCGGGCAAACATATTTCCCCTACGGCTACGGATATTAAACGTGTCGACGGCAATCCGGTTATTGTTGAATATCAATCCGGCCTGTATTTGCCGGTAGTCGATGCCATACCGGTCTACTTTCAGCTTGCCGCCGGCCAGTTCGATATTTCCATTGAAATCCGGCCTGGAAATGGTGCCCTTCAGGACGATGTCGCTTTGGAGGATGCCCTCTATCCCATCGGTCGGGAAAAAGACGTTGGCCATCGACAAAGGAATTTGCCGGATAAGCAACTTGCCTTCTACAGGTGCATGCCTGTTGCCCGTCATATCAAATTTGGCGCTGTCAATACGGATCTCGGCAGGCAATTTGGCGCTCAGGCTTGCAGAACCGTTGTCCAACGGCACCAGATCCACGTTAACCGCCGCAAAACCATTGTCGTAACCGAAATTCCCCTCAAAAACCGAAAAACGAAAATCCTGGTACGTGCCACCGGTAAGGCCAAATTTGCCCGTCAATACGGGGTGCCGTGCCGTGCCGTCCATTTGCAACCGGAACGAGAACATCCCCCCCAGCTTTTGGCCGGGCATAAACACATCTGCCAGTTTAGGCAGGGAAAAGTTGCGGATGTCCAACAGAAAGTTCTCTTCGCCATCCAGGCTAAATGTGCCATTGGCGGTAACGGTCTGCATACTGTCGGTTCCTGCGGACTGTAACACGAAATTCCTGACGGCATAAGTGTCCCCGTCAATGGTGATGTGCGCCGTATCGGGTTGCAGGTTCCACGTATAACCCTTGTAATCAGCCACCAATTGGGTCAACGCCACCTCGATAGTCTCATCCAGTTTCAGCGACGTGGCAAGGCGGGCCCAAACATCCGGATTAGCGGCTTCCAATCGTATATCATAGTTTTTGGTATCGCTGCTGGCTTGCAAAGTGACGGAATCGAGCGCAAACCCGTCCATTCCAACGTTCCTGGCCACCGCATTGGCATTGATCCGGATATCGCGTCCCGTCATGGTCGCATCGGCGTCCATTGTCAACGAACGGAGGTGCACGGTTTGGTAAACCGTGCTATCAAGCCGGAGGGACAGGTTGGCCATCAGGTCACCGGGCATGCCGGACAAGTGCGCGTTCATGTTTAGCTTGGTGTTCAGGCTGTCCAGTTTTGCAAAAGCGGCAATTTCCTTCGCATTATCAATGTTGGCACTCAGATTTACATCCGTGTATCCTGCCAAATCATAATTTCCTGACACAAGTACCTTTGCCGACAGTGTTTCGATCAGAAACGATTTGATTGCTACATTTTGCCAGACATAGTCCATTTCCGCATGAACGGTGTCAATGCCAAATGCCATTACGGTTGATGGTCCCACCGCCACCCGTGCTTTTGCCTGAAGTGTTTTCGGCTCGAAGCCTGCACCTTCCACAGAGGCCACCAGATTAACTCCGGACGTGTAGGTTTCCCCCAGAAGTGTTTCGAGGTTCAGGTTTTTCGTCACCAAATTCAACCGGTACGACGGATGATTGCCCAAAACCTGACGTACCCATGGCTCAATATAAAGAGATCCAAAAGCTCCGTGCAAATCAATTCTTCCGTTCGCATCGCCTGCCGTGTAATCCAGCCTGACGCTCATTTGTCCGATGTGTGTCCCGTTTGCCACCACGTCATTCAACCGTCCCTCCAGCACCGCATTCAACGTGTGGGGATCGAAACCTTCGCCTTTTACGCCAAGAACTCCGTTTAACACATAATGCATGGCAGGGTCGTTCGTCCAGCCGCGCAAATCAACGTTGTTCAAATCCACCGCCAAATCGTAAGAAGGAGAAGCTGAAAAGGTGGTATCGGAAAAATAGTCGATCAGGTATTTTGACGACACATCGATGTGGATACTCTGAACAGAATCTTCCACCAGCAATCCAACGGTCAGGTTTTTATCTTCCAAAACCGCATTCAGGGTGATTACAGGTTTCATTTTCAAACGAAAGCCCTGCGGAAGGAAAGCCGCAAATTCATCCAACACCACGGGAGATGTCTGTAAGTTCAACACGGACGGACGAATGCCGTCGAAATAATAATTCCCTTCCAGCCGAAGCGCGTTCCTCTCCGTTTGAAGCCCAAAGTCGGTTAAGCGGAGCTGCTCGTCATCGGCTTCAATACGTGCATTGAGCTTTTTCACCTCCCAATCGGGACGAATGGTGGCTACCCGAAATTCCGTCAGATCGACCCGCTGCCGATGGGTCTCGTAACTTGCCGACAATTCGATGTGCAGATCCTTGACCCGACGGGGCAACAGCGAATCAAGGGCCATTATATCGGCCGTGCCCCCAAGCAGTTTAAATTGATGAACCTGCACTGACATGGAGAAAGGCGAAGCTGGTGTAGAGTCCCGGGCTTCTGGTGCAGGTTTTATTAAATGCTGCAGGTTCCATGTCGAATCCGGCAGTTGCTCCAAATGCACGTAAGGATGCACAAGCGTTAATTCATCGATCCTTATTTCTTTTTGTCTCAATGCCCATAAGCCGTATCGCAACCGTACCTCTCCGACGCGAGCCAACGTGTCGCTTCCCACAAGCAATACGATATTTTTCAGTTCGATGTGCGAAACAAAATTGCCTTCCAGCTTCCCTATCGCAAGCCGGGCATCCATCATCGTATTCAGCTGTTTCTCTACGATCGCGGCAATCTGGCGTTTGCCAAACGGCGTCTGAACGGCAATGAGCATAACCAATACCAACAGTAGCACGCTTGCCAATGTGATCAGCAATGTACGAACCGTGTATTTAATTACTTTCTTCATCTTATAATCGCGTTTAAACCTGCCAACAGTAACGGATACGCTATTAGCTGCCGGCTTTTAGCTGTTTAAATGGCTACCCCTACAACCCGCTGACCAAAAGATTCACAAAAACGTCCTCGCCCTGCCATGTCCCGATTCAAAACGCCTGCCCCACGCTCAAAAAGAACTGGGCCTTGCGCTTTTCGTTCCAGACGGGCACTCCCACATCCAATCGTATAGGACCAATGGGCGTATTGACGCGAATCCCTCCACCTATCGCGGTGTTCAAATCTTGCGGCCGGTAACGGTATGTCTCCGGCCACACATTCGACGCGTCGGCAAAGACGGCCAGTTCCACTTTCCAGAACAACGGGTGCCGCACTTCGACGTTGGCCTCCAGAATGCTTTTCCCTCCCATAGGTGTTCCGCTTTCGCGCCTGGGCCCTATCCCGGACCGTGCCCATCCACGGTTTGAGTTGCTTCCGCCCGAATACCAGCGATCTTCCACCGGAATAAATCCCGACGCATCCGATGAACGAATCGCCCCAAGCATCACACGTTCTGCCAGCGAAAACCGACTGGCTTTTTGATACGTCCTCACATCCGCCCAAAAACGGGTGTAATCAAAATCGGAACCAAAAAGATAACCGTTCACCTTTGCTCCCAGGTTGATCGACCATCCCCTGACGGGCGACATGACCGGTCGTGCGTTACGAAAGGCCAACGTCCCCGACAAGCCCGATTTGTTGTACAGAAAGTCGTCATCTTCTGGATTAGGGACCTCTGCATCATTGCTCTCCACCGCCTGCGTGACGTTTTCGGTATAATACGTCAGCGTGCCGCGCACCCTTTCGTTAAAGGAATACGACACAGGAAAGTTGATTCCGTAAGCGTGTGTGGTATACCCCGGTTCATTTTCCTTCCTCATATACGGATTAATGGTCAGCGACAGCCTTGGGGTCAGGAACTGCGGCTCGACCCATGACAAGCTTACATAGTAAGGAGTCAACGCCGAATATTTCAGGTATAAATTCAACCGGCTCGCTCCCCTCCACAATCCTCGGTAAGTAAAGTCACCGAACGCGCGGACCTGATCCTCGGTTCCATACCCCAACCCGAACTTTGAGCTCCATCGGGGCAATTCCTGAATGTACGCATGGATGGGAATGGGATCCTGCTTTGTTTCCTTGTTGGTTTGCGGGTTAAGCGAAACAATCCTGAATAACTGAAGGTCATACATCTGCTGACGGGTATCTTCGAGCTTTTTTTTGTTGAATCGTTCCCCTTCTATGTAATTCAACTGGCGGCGGATGATGTTCTCACGGACATAACGATTGCCCGACACGTCCGTCGCACCAAACTGGCAAACACGACCCGGCAATATACGGTACCACACATCAACTTTATTGGAATCGGCATCCAGCTCCAGGTCGAATTGCGTGTCCACGTACATGTAACCGCGATTCCGAAAACGGTTGTTGATCTGATCCACATCGTTGCGCAAATGCTGGTCGATAAAACGGCTGCCTGAAGCAAGTTGGGGACGACGCAAAATACGCCGGACAACGGAATCCTTCAATGTCAGCACGTTGCCGCCATCAATCCGGAACAATAATTTATCCACAATCACGGCCTCACTTTCCCGAACGGAAAAATAGAGATCCACCCATTGCTTCTTTTCGTTGGCCTGTACCGAATCCAGCTTGACAACGGCATGTAGAAAACCTTCGCTTTGATAAAAGCGCCTGATTCGTTCGGCATCCGCTTCCGCAAATTCCGGATTGAAAAGCGCCGGCTCTTTTTTCAGAACCATGCGTGTAAACCGGTTGGATTCGTAGGCCGAGACTTTTTCGAGCAACATGGGTTTATCGAACGTTTTGTTGCCCTTGAAGTATATTTTTCGTATTTCGTAATTTTTCTGGGCCGATATAACGATCGGAACGAAACCACAAAGCACAGCCAGACCGAATACCATGAAAGTCTTGTTTTTATTGGCGTGTCGGTTGGCAAACATTTGACGGTCAAAATTAAGGGACTCAAAAAAAGAAGCGGACAGCGATCCGAACCAATACAAAAACACTGTCACTTTACTATGTAACCATATAACCCCTAAACGAGTTTTTGAAATTTAGTGAAATTCTGTCTATCGGGGATATTTTTGGGGATTTGAACGGCAAAAGATTCCTAGTCTGTTAAACATGTACCGCTGCAACTGAGATCGAAATAACCTCAATAAAGGCAAATGATAACCAGCAAAAAAATAAGTCATGAAATTGACAACCAACAGGCGAATAGACTGGGCCGTGAGCTACGTTGAAAAATATTTCCCAACAAGTTGAAAGAATGTCCGCAATAAAACAGCAAAAAAGATTAACAATGGGCGAACATTGATCGGTCAAATATACTTGCGATATTGCATGGGATTGGCTACGGCATCCATAACCGCAATGGCCAATCACAAGCAGGTTGACACTTTGTTGTATCCCAGTGCAGTCAATTCACGTTCTGACGTTCGTGCTTGTGCTTAAACAACACGGCAAACGCAATGGCCAACACCAACGCATAACCGGCAAATGCAATCCAAATGCCCTTCCAGTCTTTACCACCATCGGGCAGCGTATAAAAACGCTCAATGACCACACCGCTGATGGAACTGCCCAAAAATGCGCCAAAACCGTTGGTCATTGTCATGAAGACACCCTGTGCGCTCGCACGTATGCTTTTGTCGCATTGCAACTCGACAAAAAGCGATCCCGAAATATTGAAAAAGTCGAAGGCCATACCATAGATAATGCAAGACAACACAATCATCCATAACCCGTCTGTTGGATTACCGTAGGCAAACAAGCCAAAACGCAGCACCCATGCGATCATGCTGAAAAGCATAACCTGTTTGATGCCGAAACGTTTCAAAAAGAAGGGAATGGTAAGAATGAAAAGCGTTTCTGAAATTTGTGAAATAGACATGATAATGGCCGGGTATTTCACCGCAATGGCATCGCTAAATTCGGGGATGTTTTTAAAGTCGTGGAGAAAATTGTCGCCATAGGCATTTGTTAATTGAAGCGCAGCACCCAACAACATCGCAAAAATGAAAAAGAGGGCCATTTTGCCGTTCCTGAACAGCGCAAAGGCCTCGAACCCGAAAGCACTCGCCAAACCTTTTTTTCCACTATCAACAGACTGGGGCGGACATTTGGGTAAAGTAAAAGCATAAACACCCAATAACAACGACGCTAACGATGCCACATAAAACTGGGCCGACGTGGTCTCGAAATGTAACAAGCTTACCACCCATAGCGCCACCACAAAACCGACGGTCCCCCACACCCGAATGGGGGGATAGTCTTTTATCACATCAAACCCCTGGCTTTTCAACGAAGAATAAGACACCGTGATAGACAAGGCTATGGTTGGCATGTAAAACATCATATTAACGAACATTACCCAGAAAAACGTGGTGGGATCATCGACCATCGGCACGATGAACAACATGACCGCTCCCAGAATGTGGAATATCCCGTAAAGCTTTTCGGCATTTACCCAACGGTCGGCAATAATACCTGCAATGGCCGGCATAAACAACGAGGCCAGTCCCATGGTCGCAAAAACCGCCCCAAACTCGGTACTCGACCACTGTTTGGTTTGAAACCAATAGGCACCAATGGTGAGTAGCCAGGAGCCCCACACAAAGAACTGCAAGAAACTCATGGCGATGAGCCGGTTTTTTATGCTTACCATAATCAAATCATTTTTAATGTCATAATAAAGAACACGGGGATGGACACTTAACGTTTATTCCCGATAATTCATCGGCTTCCAAAGTAATGGGAATTCGCGGTTTAAACAAAAATTATTGTCATAGACAGCTTAATTTTTACATCCGCAACAAACATCTCATTGCGCCATTTATGGACCACAATCGCCATCATCATGCAAAAAACTAACAATCAGCATATTGTATTTTTACAACATTCCATTACGAAACATATCTTATGCCAGCCGTAATGGGTTTCGCACCTGACTCCATCGATGCGGTGACCGACAGACGACAGGTTGGGATCCGGGTAACCCGAGAGACTTTTACCAATGTTTTTTTCATGACAAAACGTGTACCCACAAGAGGCTGTTTCGCATTCAACAGATGTGTCATATTTTCTCCTTAAATAACCTTTTTTGACCTTCCGGTAATGACGGAACAGAAACAGAAAACCCGCTAAAACATTAATGTTTTAGCGGGTTTTGATCTTTTTGACGGAAACCGTCTTTTTACTTAGTCGGGGTACCAGAACGAATATATAATCTATATTCATCTAATATAAAGGCTTTTAAAAATATAGCGTATCAATATTGTATCACATTATTTTTTGTTTTTAAGTTTCTTAGTTTCTAAGTTTGGACTTGGCGATTAACTTAAAAACAAGAAAAAATGACAACATTAAGCTTTGTTTCCACAAAAGGTGGAGTTGGTAAGAGTACCCTTACATGGATTGCTGCATGTGCCTTGGCGCACAATTATGGCAAAAACGTGGCTATAATTGATGCCGACACACAAATGAGCCTTTTTAAAACGGCATCTCTTCTCGATAACCTTCCATTCGTTGTGCATCCATCATCTCTCTCTGGAATTTACAACAAGGTAATGTCTATTCATGCAGAGCAGGATGTGATACTAATCGACATGCCCGGTATATTACACACACCGGATGGAAGCCGACAGCACATTACCGAATTCCTGTTTTTTGTCGATGTGATGTTGATGCCACTCAAGGCGCATGACTTCGATGCACTAAATCTGGTTGATTTTATTTCCGTTGTTGAAGAGGTGGTGAATAAGCGAACGCAAATGTATGATGTTCCGACCCAGCTGGCATATTTCATCAACGATCTACACAGCAAATCGGAAGCTCGCGATTTGGAGCGGTTCATGGAACAACGCCAACTCCCGTTGCTGGGAAGAAATATTTCTCGATCGGTTTACTACGAAAGGGCAACGCGAAGCTCCGAAAGTCTTATCTCTGCCCCTTCGGTTTCGGCTAAAGTTCAAAATGAAACAAGGCTCTTTGTCGATGCCATTGCAAAACTGGTGTAACATGGCAAAAATTTCATTATTCAATCGGCTGACGCAAGAGGATGAAGTGGCCAAAATCCAAGCTCAATCCATTGCTCATATTCAAAACGTTCAAAAGTCTTCACGCAGAGGTTCCGGTCGTAAAAAGCCGGAACTCGATCCATCACTGGAGAAGTATTACGGGGATGCCGGGGACAACGATGTCGTTCAGATTTCAAAGGAGCTAAAAAGGGCACTTAACATCAGGAAAATAGAAACTGGCAAGCCTGTGAAACTGATGGTGGCAGAGGCAATTATTCAGTATTTGGGATTGGATTAAATTGATAGTTATGCGCAAAGTAACCATATACACAGATGGGGCTTTTAAGCCTAAAACCAAACAAGGAGGCATTGGCTATTTAATCATCGACAACCTAAGTGGTAAGCGGTTATCGGGATCAAAAGGATATATCAATACCTCCAGCGACAGAATGGAGCTTTTGGCTGCTAAAGAAGCTTTAAGCAAGCTAATAACTCCTTGTTGTGTTGAACTATTTTCTGACTCCCGCTATCTCTGCGATTCGATAAATAAAGGTTGGTTGAAGCTATGGCTCGGAGATTCATATTTTATGAACCGCAAGAATGAAGACATTTGGCGAGATCTGCATTCGTTAACCGAATTTCATGATGTGACATTTTCGTGGGTCAAAAGCCACTCCCTTTCTGAAGGCAACAGGATTGCAGACACTTTAGCCACCAAAGCTTGCAATGAGCTAAAACCATCAGAGGATAACGGCTTTGTGAATATACTATTTAGGGAAACTCAACAATCATTACTATTTGAATGACAATATTAACCTTCTATTTTTCGCAAAATGGCAAATGAAATAACACCCAACACCATTGAACAGGCATTCGATGGTGTGAGTACCCGAATGAGCTCGCTCAATTGGGCTGTACACTTAAAAGACCGTGATTTGATACGGGAATCAATTGATCATCTGATTTGCGCACTAACAATTATGGCAGAAAAGAACGATCGGATTGTTAATTGAGTAAATTTACAATGGCGAACGGCATTCGTGCCAATTTCCCCGATTCGGGGAGTCTCAGGGCTCCCCGTCTTAGTTAAATTTCAGCAACATGAAAGAATTAGATGAGCTTCTTAATGGGATTTCATTAGTGGAACAAACAAAAATCGATAAACGAATGGTTTTAGCTGCGAAAATTGACCAAGTGATTAAGAACAAAGGTTGGTCAATTGATAACTTTGCAAATTCTACTGGCAAGAGACCTGAGCTTATTCGGGAGTGGCTGAGTGGAACCTTCAACTTTGATTTAGATACAATTGTTGAGTTGGAACACTACCTAGGTATTCAATTAATTACTCTCGATTAGTTTCTGAGCTTATTATTTTATCCCCGATTAGAGTAGTGTGACTACCTTAATCGCGACAATTTTAAAAATGTTGAACTGAAGTGCATAATCGTTTGTCCAGACATTGTCTGGACATTTTTGCATCTATTGGTGGGGTGTAAAGGATAATTTATTTAGGCTTGTCGTGTTTAAATAAAATATCTAAAAAGACAAAAAATGTAAGGATAAGCATTATTTGACTTGTTTATTATGCTATTTTTGTATAAACAAGTAGTGTTATGAGTAGACTAAATCTTATTCCAACAGAGAAAATCACTGAACGCTTGCGTTACGAAAACCCATGGTGGATAAGCCAACAAATACCGGAAGCTTACAGTACCATGTCGAAACGTTTGTATTTCGAATTGTTTTATCCATTTGTTACCGAGCGCAGTATACGGCGTGCCTTGGTGCTGATGGGACCTCGACGAGTGGGTAAAACTGTTATGCTGTATCATTGCATTCAGCAACTCATAGAGGAAAAGGTAAATGCACAACAGATCTTTTTTATCGGCATCGACAATCCCATCTATGTGCATCTGAGCTTAGAAGATATTCTAGGGCTTTGCAAGCAAACACTTAATTTGGCCAACCTAAATGGTTGTTACATTTTTTTCGACGAAATACAGTACCTCAAAGATTGGGAGCGTCACCTTAAAGTATTGGTCGATTCGTATCCCGAAACCAAATTTATTGTGTCTGGTTCGGCTGCCGCTGCACTAAAATGGCACAGTACCGAAAGCGGTGCCGGGCGTTTTACAGATTTCATGCTGCCTCCGCTCACTTTTCAGGAGTACATTCATTTAAAACAGATGAATCATCTGATGTATCAGGGTACTATCAATTATGGCAGTACAGTTCTCAGTTATAAACTAACCCACGATATTAAAACGTTAAACCGAGAGTTTGTCAGTTACTTAAACTTTGGCGGCTATCCTGAGGTGGTACTATCCGAGAAAATTCAAAGCGATATGGGGCGTTACGTCAAAAATGACATCGTCGACAAAGTTCTTTTACGCGACTTGCCCAGTCTTTACGGCATTAAGGATGTGCAGGAACTAAACCGCTTTTTCACCTACATCGCCTACAACACAGGCAATGAGTTTTCTTACGAAACCATGTCGATAGAAAGTGGTATACAAAAGGAAACTATAAAAAAATACCTCGAGTATCTAGAAGCTGCTTTTTTAATAAAGGTGCTTAACAAAGTCGATTTGAATGCCAAACGCCTGAAACGTGTCACCAGTTTTAAAGTCTATTTAACCAATCCATCATTGCGTACGGCACTGTTTTCGCCTGTTATTGAAACAGATAACGAAATGGGCAATATGGTAGAGACAGCTGTTCTGTCGCAATGGATGCACCGTGAAAACCTCAATTTAACTTATGCCCGATGGAAAGATGGCCGAAAAGAGGGTGAGGTTGATTTGGTTTTGGTTGACGATAAAAAATTCAAACCCGTTTGGGGAGTTGAAATCAAATGGAGCAACCGTTACTTCGATAAACCACAAGAGTTGAAAAGCCTCATCTATTTTTGTAAATCCAACAATTTCGAAAAGGCATTGGTAACATCCATAGATCTATTGGGAAACAAGTCGTTTGAGAACATTGATTTTACTTTTTTACCTGCATCCGTTTATACTTATAACATTGGTGAATTTACCTTAAAGATGAAAAATCCCGATAAATTTCTGGAAGACTAAAACACTTCTCCTTATATTTTGCCAATAGTAGAACTTGGCCTCGTTCATTTACTGGTTGGCACAATAATCACGGACGGTCAATCCGGACTCTAGAAAACCGGTATATATGTCCCGGAACTTTTTCTCGTTCAACATGTCGGTCATTAGATTAAAACACCAAAACTAAAGGCCTGCACGGAGGTTTAAAAGACGGGGCTCAGTGAATGCTTACGATGTTCGATATGCTTTTGAGTGCTTCCAGAGAATTATTCAAATGCTTTTAGGACATACTCAATTTTGAAGGGTATAACCAGCTGAAATATCCTTCTTCTTTTCAGAAAAATTAAGATACTTTGGATTGACTTTGCTAGAGTTGGCACTAAAAACGAAAGTATTCGGTGATAATGACAGTTACAAACAACAAAAAGTCTCGAATTGGGACTTGCTTGCAGCTATTAATCGAGTATGTTGTGCATAGTTTTTCAATTATACCTTTACGAACAGCGGAGCTAAGATAGAGAAAACATATTCTTATTTGTTTAAGATTGGCTCTTCTTTTCTTTTTCAAGAATTCTCTTTAGAACCTCAATATCAATATTGTAGTTTTCTGTTTTTAGTCGATTATTACTAAATAAGGTTTTCTTTATTGAGGTGACAATTGATTTTTGAATTATATAAAAAGATAACCCTTGAGATAGATTAACAATTTCAGTCAATTCTTGATTCGTTGTAAATTTAAATGGAGACTTTTGAAGAGTTTTTGTTATTAATTCTCGGATTTGAGTTTTATTAGGCAATTCTAAATTTACTTTAAGGTCAAAACGCCGTAATAATGCATCGTCAATAATTTGTAATTGATTAGTTGCAGCAATGACAATTGAATTCTGAGGCAAATAGTCGAATAGTTGTAAGATTGTATTGACTACCCTCTTCATCTCTCCATGGTCTTGATTATAATCTCTAATTTTCCCCAAAGAATCAAATTCATCTAAAAAGATGATGCAATCTTCACCCGATGCACGCTTGAAAATCTTTGTTAAATTTTTGCTTGTTTCTCCCAATTTTGATGAAACAATAGCACCTAAATTAACTACATACATCATTTTTTCTAGTTCTCCGGCTAACACATAAGAGGCTAATGTTTTCCCACAACCGGAGGGGCCATGAAATAAAATTTTATTTGAGACTGATAAATCAAATGCATTAAGAATATCAATGCCTTTGTGTTCATCAACAAAAAACTCCAAATCTTCCTTGACTTCTTTTGAACACACTAAATTATTAAAAGTGTAGTCAGAGGTAAGTTTTTCTATAATAAGGTCGTTGATTTCACGATTATCTTCTTGTAAGAAATACTTCTGCGAACCTACCTTTGAAAGACCTTTAGCTTCTTGTGCACGAAGACCTTCTTTTAAGATTGATTGCAATTGAAGAGCAAAATTGACCTTTTTTGTCTGCCTTGAATAAGCAATTAACTTATTTAAGACTTCCAAAAGGTTTTCTTGGTCATTTTCAAGACCATATTTTGCTATATCTTTTATGAAATTATACTGGCTCATTATAGTGCAAAAATAGGTATATTATTTCATGATGTATAAATGCATACGAATTTCTGATGAATATTGGTACTTACTAAACGCAATACTAACCATTTAGTTCTGCCTCCAATTCAATAACTGCAATAGCCTCGAGGGTATTTATAGCAACTAATCCTTCGTATAAAGAATTAAGCGTTTCCTTTTTAACCGGATTTTGCTCAATAGTAATGACCAAACTATATGATATTGGAGTATCTTGGTATGGTCTTCTTTCAGCTTCAGTAAGTTGCTTATGAAATGCAGAGTTTATTGCAATTTTTAAAGAACCATTTTCATCAATTATATTTTGTTTGGATACATTAATTATTGATTTCTGCACATTACTAACAATCTTATTTCGATAGTAGAAATCTTGCACCCATCCAGTACTTGATGCACTAATTTTTAGCATTTTAGATGAATTGCCATTATAGCCTATTTCAACGTTTTTTGATTTTATTTCACCCGTTTCTTCATCAACAAGTTCAATAATTTCAGATTCTTCTAAATTTAAATTTTTTCCAATCGCAAATGTCAAGTGTAAAGGGCAATATAGTAACTGATTGTCTGGTTTGGGGTTAAATTTAAATGCTAATGTTGATGATATTTTAAGTAAGCTATTCATCCTTTTAGCTTGTCTCAAATAGTCTGGAAGATGAATTGGAAAAGTCTTTATATGGTTTGGTAGGATAGTATCTTCTATTATTAACGTAACAACGTCATCATTTGAGTTGTATAATGTATTTAAAAAAGGTGTCCCATGACCCAAAATTCTATTTTTACAAAAATTACTGAAATTATTAAAAGTATCTCCTAACTTCAATTCATTAGAAGAATTTATTAACATCGCTTTAATCGTTTGCATGTTCAAATTAGGGTACATTTTAAGTAATCTAGCAGCTAGATTTGCCGCCAAAGGAGTAGAATAACTAGTCCCCAACTTGCGAATTGTACGCTCACTTAAGTCAGATGATAAAACCTCTAAACATGAACTTCCATCATCAACATACATGTTTATTCCATGAATGTTATATTCTGAAAAATCTCCACCTCCAATTAGAATATCTGGTTTTTTTAAGTGTTTATTACTGGTGCTTTGATTAAAAGCGTCTGTATCATCAAAGTTGTAATGAAATTTTCTTGAATAAATTGCAGGGAAATCTTTATCGTAAGCTAATCCTCTATGATTATCAAGTTCATAATTGTTTGCCGAAGCTCCAATAGTAATGTTATTCATACTCTCTGCTGGAGGAGCTATATTGGCAGATTGATGTAGAAACTTGTCAGGATAATCCGTTCGATTATTAATATTCAAATTATTATTGGTAGTGGAAATGAAAATGAGAATATCTAATTCTGACGTTATTTCATCAAGCATTCTAGCATATGATGAATATTCTTCGTTGTCTTTTAATGGAAAATTTGTGTATCCTATTGTCAATGTAAAAATTCTAACTCCATAATCGTTATGAGCTCTTCGGATGAGTTCTATTGTTTTTTGCTGAGAGATTGAACCTGTCGAATCGTCAATAATTTTTATGGGTAAAACCTTTGCATCAGCTTCAACTTCGCCTCTATAATCGGGAATTAATTTTGTACCAAATGCTGCAAATGCAGCAACTCCTGTTCCATGATCAGCATTATCAATAAATGAACTAGTACTGGTTGTATTAAATTCATTTTCTTCTCCTACTATTATTGGTGCTAAAGGTGTTTGTTTAGAGATTCCTGAATCAATTACTCCAATAATTGGCAAATCATCTTCGATATTAGTAATTTCAAAACCATAATCTCTATGAGGTGTATTATGAGTTGATGGTTGAATAATAGCTCCTGAACCAGAACAAGAAGCATAAATGAAGTCAAAGTTATTCAACAATACTCTCAGTATATTATTATCAATATGGTAAACCTCTCCATCATTTCGATTAAATGAATATTCAATATTATTAGATTCTAAATATTCAACTAACGCACGTTTTTGAGGTACAATATGGCTTTCCTCAATGAATGATTGCCCATTTAAAAAAGATAAATGAACGACATCGTAGTTGTCAATATTACCAATCATATCATTAGTAGTAAGCAACTTGAAGTTTCTGATAAATCTAATTTTTCCATCATAATTGACTTGGGCATCATCAATATGACGAGCAATGAAATTATTTATCTGATTTAAAAAATGTCTGAATTTTTCTTCGTCTTCAATCGCAAATAGCCCCTTTTTATTAAATAAAGAAAACCTAATGGGTTCTATGCCAAATTCGGCTATATAATGTGACTGGAATTTTTCTTGATTAAAGCTGCCTTGAAAAGTTATTTCAATTAAATCGAAATGACTATCCAATTCAAGAATCCTGTTATCATGCCTCAGTTGAATATTCCAATTGAAATTATTGACACATTCCCTAAATTCATTAGCCATAGGTTCATAGTCAGGCGCTTCATTGTCATCCTCGTTTTCGTTGTTTCCATTACCTCCTCCAAGTCTTGGCTTGTATGTTACAACACCTTCTGATGGATTTCTAAAAAGTAAATGAGATTTAGTCATGTTATTTTATCTGATTTTGCTTATTTCACATCCTTCAAATATGTTACCTCAAAAGCCTTGCAAAGCCTTTCTTCCTGAATATTATTGGCAAGGTTGAACGGGTTTTTAAAGTCATAAGGTTGAAAAATATCTAACCCTCTATCCATACTTATTTTCCAGCCAGTATCGGTTTCAATGCTTCGGGCATGGAAGCTATGTGATTGGTCGAATTCATATTCAAAGATAATTCCGGAACCATCAATGCTCTCTTTTAATTGCTCCAGTCTTTCTTCTGTTTCTGATTCTCTGAATTCATCATATTTAGTAACCAGTTTTAGTTCAATATCTTCACCTTCCTGTTTGTTTTTTAGGAGCATCTGAATAAATTCCATAAAGTTTTTAACCTGATAGAATTGGCGAACATAGGGGTCTAATACCTTTATTTTAGTTGCGCCGTTCATATAAGAAGCAAAAAGCTTTTGGTAACTGATACCTTTTGAGTTTTCTTCGATAACCAAATGCTTCCCTGATAACAGTTCTTCAGTTTTCTTTTCTTTGTTGCTAAACTCTTGTTCAGTGGCAATATTATCAATTAGAGCGTCTTTTAAAACTCCAGCCGTGCTTAAAGACGGGTATTGTTTTTCCTCTAAAGTTAAAATGGATGCAGATTTCCCATCATCTAATGAGTTGTATGAAAAATCAACTTCATTAAAAGTCTCATCCATTATAACCAGTTGGTTCTTTACTCTGCGTCTTCCTTCTAGCGCAAAGTCAAGAATCTGTTTAGCATCTTCTTTTGAACATTCTCCATGTGGAAAAATTATTTTACAAAGACCTGAGAACGTTTTTAATACTCCTGTGCGGTCTCTGGTAGTAATACTTTCAGAAAGTTCAAAGTATTTATTATAAATATGGGAGAAGTCGTCTTTCCTTAGCTCTTTTAATATTTCTGCCAGATAATCTACAATGAATCCATGTCCATCAGTAAACAATTCGTTACGTAGTTTTTGAACTTCCCAACCCGGCAAATAACAATGTATTCTATCAAGGAAAGCGGTGTCATAGTATGCTTTTGGCAGAGCTTCAAATAAATCGGAATGCTTCATCATAAAGGAAACCGAATGCATGGTGTTGCCTACAAATGAAAATGATGCAGTTGCCCCATAAGGTGTACTTCCACGAGAAAATGACTTATTAGCCATGTAGTTCTTCATGGTATCAACTAAGTTTTTATCCACTCGCTTGGATATTCCAGCAAACTCATCGAATGCAACATTATCCCAATAACCAACTAAACCAATTTGACCATTCCCATTATTGACGAATAGCTTTGCTTGAGTTACTTCCCCTCCAGAGATTAACATCCCATGAGGGGACATTTCAGAGAAAATATGACTCTTTCCAGTTCCTTTAGGGCCTAATTCAATCAGGTTATAATTGTTTTCGCAAAAAGCAACCATCCGGGTTAATTGAATTAATTTTCCCCGAAATGTGAATTGCTCAGGATCAAGTCCAATACTCTGCATTAGGAGGTCAATCCATTCATCTTTGGTGAAATTGGAACGCAACGATTTAAATTCCTCCAAATCAACTTGGGAAATTTGAATCGGTTTCAGTGATTCTATAATCCACGGAGAACCAGTATTGTCATCACCGCCAACATACCCCATGTTAATAATACACCAAACTCCGGATGTGAGTAGTTTCTTATGGTTCGACACTATTTCATTACCAATGGTAACTCTCTTTAGTCCCAAATTCGAAAATTCAGCTTCGTATGTACCTTTCTTATCGTTCAGTTTGGCCGATACTTTGTCAATAATACGGTGGTTACCTTTGGTAACAATGTCGTGTTTAACACTTTCCGCTTCATCACGATGAACAAAGTGTTTCTTAATTATGTCTTTGACAGTTTCAACACCTTGCTTTACTATTTCATCATCGGACGAAGCACAATGTTGTCCCAATAAATATTCAAGTACATAGGTTGGCACAACGGCATTGCCTTTTACCAGTTTAGTAAGGTCTTTACGAACGACCTTACCATCGAAATGTTGCAATATTTTTGTCTTTAGTTCCATAGTTAAAATTCATCTTTTTCCATGAGTGAACTAATTTTTATCAGGTCGTTAACAACCACCGGATTTAGCCGGGTTTTGTCATTTTTATTGAATGCCTTTAAGTACCCAAAACTTGCTTTTGAACCTGCGGCATTAAGCGTAAGAATAACTTCGTATAATCTTTCCTTAGGATTATTTGATACTGAGTTTAAGTGCAGTTCGGCTTCATTTGATAGCAATTCACCTGTATCTGAAAACAGACCAAACACCAGTTCTGCACTTTTAAAATCATTAGAAACAGGTTGGTCTTGAATAACCATCACCTTCGTGCTGCCAGAGGATATTTTATCAGTGCTGTCAATTCTTTTGAACGAAACGGTTTGCAGCGTTTCTTTTTTATGCTTGTAGAACTTAATTACAGGCGTAATCAACTCTTGCAAACTTGCACCACCGTGTACAAACTGAACACCAACATTCCCTTGTTTTCTATATCGGTTAATGGCTCTTGGCACGGCCACCTTTAAATCGGTATCAATATTAGAGGTTTCTTTTAAATTGAATTGGTAGCCATCCACTTCGCCTTCAAAGTCATCAGCAACTATAAACCGAACATGGTCTCTGCCATAACCTTTAATTTTTGGTAAAGCTTCTCGGCTCGATTCGGGCAATTCATTGTAATTATATAGAAATCCGTGGTCGGATGTAACCAGAACGTGCGCAATACCAACCTCTCCGGTTATATTCCGGATTAACCATTTTAAATCATCAATAGCCTTTTCAGTTGCTTCAAATGTTTGATGTTCTGTCCGTTTTTTATCTCCAATGGCATCAATCCAATCGTGATAGATGTATGTGATTTTGTTTTCTTTAAAGAAAGCCCTTTTCTTTTGCTTACTCATTTTTCTTACTTCAGAATAATCAATGGTAGTGCTTTCTTTTTCAGTTGCTTGTAAAATAGCCTGTCGGTTAGTGCTAACAGTAGTTTTGTCGTTTATTTTAAAGACTAAATCGGTTTCTCCCTTTTCAATACTTATTCCTGTATTGGGTAAAAGATTAGCCATTCCAATGTTTGTGTAAGAAGGGATAGAAGCCAGACTTGGTTCAATAGTCAAATTGTTTTTACTGTCGGCAAGCAAATCATTAAATAGCTCATGACCTAATTCATATCGCAAGGCATCAGAAATAATAACGACAATTTTAAAATCAAAATCCTTTAGATTATTCCTAAAGAAATCGTATTGTTTATTGACCTTAATTGCTTTGTAATCGAATTTATTATCATTCAAGATTCGTTGCCACTCAACGTTTAATTCAATTAAAAAGCGGTCGTATTTCTGATTAAGAGCTTCAAATACCGGGGTTGCAGCATCTTCAAATTCATAAAGGCGGTCTTGTACCTTATCGAAAGAGATAATCGCTTTCCGGTAATTGTAATCAACTCCATGCAGCTCTTTGGTGTACTTTTCAATAAATTCCTCGGCCTTATTGAATTTGAATGAACGATATCCGTTTAATATAGAATATACTCCACCTGTATGATAAATAAATTTGATTTGTTCCGTTAGCTCATCAGAGAGCGATTTAGAACGAAGCCACTTGATACATTCATCCTTGGTTTGTTCCGGATTGCTTACTACTCCCTGATACAAATCTTTAATCATGGTAGAAAGCATTTCTTCTGAATAATATCCAAACACTTGGTCACTTCCGTACCATACAATTAAGTTTTCTGTATTAATATCATGAGCCACATTAGAAAAAACTACATCAATAGTCCCTTTCAGTGTTGGATGGCTTTCCCAATCTTGAAAGAATGCCTGAAGCTTATTAATTTCAGAAGCTCTGGTAATTTTTAATTTGGTGTAGTTGTCTGCTTTTACAGGTTTATCAATATAGGCTGTAAGTATATTATATTTGAGTTTTCGGGCAAATCCAACAACTGTTTCCTTGGTCAACTCTTTTTCGTTGGAATCTAAAAGCATATTAAACCAATTCAGTAATTCCTGCTCCAGTTCCAGTTGCTTGAGCATTTTTTCTGCCTTCGAAAATTCCTTTTCATCGTTGGCTAACGACAGGCACTTTGCTATGCAACTATTTCTGTCGGCAACAGTACTGAAATCCAATGCTAAAGAAATAAGCCCTAGTTTAAGATTCGATTCATTGAAGTGAACCGGGTCTAATATTTTAGCAAGCTTTTTTTGATTAGTTTTGGTCTTTAATTGCTTGATGTAATGCTTGACCAATGGCAGTTGATGTTCCTTTAGCTTATATTCCGACAGGAATTCTGAAGCATCATCTAACCTTAATTCTGAATTAGCCTTCAACAAATCAAGCAGGGGATATTTCTTAATATCCTTATCGTTGGGTTTTGGGAATGGATGATAGATAAATATCTCTTGGTTTTGCCATTCCATTTCGAGCTGGTATTTAAGCTCAAAGTAGTTTTGTGCCACTTCAACCACCTTAATGCCTGAGTTAGCAATTTCTTCTAACTCATCTTTAAAAGTGCCATCCATGTCAAAGTAAAAAACAAGGTTCTTTTTACTTTGGTCTATTATGTTTCGTATTTTATCTACTACCATGTTCAAATTAAATTTTAGCTACTGCACCCTCAAATTTTGCATAGTTCACGTCCACTCCATCATCCAAATCGAATTCAATTTGCTGGTTGGATAATTCCTTCAATACCTCGTTATAATCTCGGCATTCAATTTCCCAATTACGCAGCTTTTCCAGTTTCTTTAATTCCTCACGAGATAAGGTAAGCTCATTTTCTTCTAACTTTCCTATTTCACGCTTAATGTATTCTTGGTGAGGATGCAGGTAGTTCCGTTGTATTTTTTGAACGGTGTATTTGTCCATGCGGTGCATATAAACCAGTACTTTAAAGGCAGCATTTTGTGGCTTGTTTACATCACTGCTGAACAGCCAGTAAATAGGTTTCTTTTTATACATGCTGGTATGGTAGTCCCAGAATTTTTCTGTGAGCCATTTATTCAAATCCATTCCCAAGCAATCGTGTAAAAAGTTGATATTATCGGTAAGGGTGTCTTCGCCCCAGATGACTAGGATTAAATCTTTGGTACGCACCAAGGCATCATCAGGGAAAGCACAATCTTCGCCCATTAACGGAAGAATGCCATCTTCATCTATCTCGATTTTATGACCGTTGTATTTATACGTAGCTAATTCTATCTCTGTGGGGGTTGAGTGTGCAATATTTAAACCCGGTTTATCTAAGCGATAGCGGCCTAAGTATACACCCATAGCATACGAAACAAACTGGCTTAATATTTCAGCTTTATTTATAGGTATCTCAATAGAGTCTTTGCCTTTTATCCTAAATACAGGCTCAAGTGCATCTAAAGCATTTCTATCCAGCTCATCTTGTAAGATGGTAATGTCCTTTAAAGATACTTCTGGGAATAATTCATTTTGCAAACCGTAAATATCAATAAAAATGCGGTTTAGCTCTTCCTCATTTTTGTGAAGTTGGATAAAATCATCAGTAATCTTTTTATTCCAGTAATAATAGGCTTCTTGTAATGAAATGTTGTCATTTATTAGGGGTGATATTTCAAAGTCCCAAGATGTTTCAAAAGTATTCCAATCGGTTTTTGATATATCAATGCACTGTTTTGCAAGATTTGAAATTTGCATTTTTACATTGTCATTTGGGAATATTATTGGCAGAATACAAAGATTTTCAACTTGAAAATTGATTGTTGGATTCACAATATTCAGTAAATAGTAACCCACCTTTGATGACACAAGTGGCATAAAATAAAAAATATCATCCTCATTATTTGGGAATGCACTTGAACCACTTACATCCCAAATAAATCCTTTAGGGAAAAATCTTGAATCAAGTGAAGAAATACTCAAGTAAGTCCAAGAAAAACAAGGTTTAAAAAAATATTTAGAAAATTGATGCTTGCCCCTTGTGAAGTCCATTCCGGAATTAGAGAAATTCACAACATATTCTTGGTTTCCATACCATTTTCTGCTATCTCCTCCTTTATTATAAGGAACCCAGAATTTATTTTCTAAATCTGTGTTTTCTATATCTTCATAATCCAAACCAAGATTATTTTTAGAAACTTCAAACCAATCTCTTAAAAACTTTTTATTATCTCCAGTTATAATACCCTGAAATAATGTTGAATAATCTTCTAATTTTTCTGATTGAAATATTTCAATTGTTCTATCCGAAACCCAATATGCAATAGGAGTTCCCGGTAATTTTTGAAAATTATTTTGAGAAAAATTAAATGAGTTATAGTTTTTGAAAAAATGTTTCTCTTTTGTACTAACACTTTCAACTTTACCCTTATTGTTGATGTCAAATAACCTCTTATAATTTCCTTTAAACTGATTGTTTGATTCCTTTTTCTCAAGAATAAACGCAACTGAACCGAAATCAGAACCAAATATACCTCTACCGTTTTCTAATAAACTTCTAATTGTATTATTTTTTATTAGTTTTATTCTAAGCTGAGAATATGATGAAATGTACATCCAAGAAGGCAAATTAATCATGCCAATTAATCCAGCCTGTTTTGCTATGTTGGGGCATGATTCCATAAATACTGTCATCAAATCAATCTTGGAATCAGGATACTCTTCAAACAAATAATCTTTCAACTTATCGTTCATACTTCTTTTACCCATGTATGGCGGATTTGCCACAACAGAAGTGTATCGTTTAGACAAAACAAATAAAACTTCCAAATGCGGTTTTAAATACTCCCAAAGTACTTTATCAAAAGCACCTAGTTGCAGTTTGGCATTACGGTCGTTCCATTCATTATACTTTTGTTTTATATGCTCTAACGCTTCTTCACTTAGCTTTAACTTTGTAGCAGAACCCAAGTTTTTACCTTGTTGTAAAAGCTCCATCGCATAAAAAAACTCGCTGTAAGCATAATCCATTTTGTCGTTACCCCAAAAGTTTTCAAGGTCGGCAGAATAATCAACCAGAATAGATTCTTCACCATGTTGCACCAACTGGTTAATCACATCGTTGTATAAGACAGTTCCTTCTTTATAAACAACTGATTTAGCAACTTCCTTCTCGTTTTTTGTTTTGGGGTCAACAACCGTTTCAGTCCAGTTCAAGACAATCATTTTTTTGAGCTTCATGCCTTTTAACTCATGCCAGTCCGATTGTTCTTTACTGTAATATTCCTCTTTAAAACTGTCCGCTAATGTAGCTTCGGGGAAACTATAAATATTGGGAATAATGCCCCGGTTTAACACATCGGCATCAAACTGTGCAGCTTTTAGCAATACGGCAAAACGAGCCAACTGCATGGCGCGGTCGTCAATATCCAAACCGAAAATGTTGTTTTTAAGAATGCTATCAACGGCTTGTTTGGCTGTGTACCCTTCTTCACGATACATTTTAAACAGCAGCTCAAATCCAGTCACCAAAATGTGTCCGCTACCACATGCCGGGTCAATCAAACTCAATTCGGTAATGTCCGATATTATGGATTTACTATCCTTGTCGCTTTCATTCTCAACAAGGTATTTTAAGTCCTTTTTAAGGTTCGAATTCGGTTCGTAATCCAAATAAATTTTACCAACGGTGTTTTCAACCATGTATTTTACAATCCATTTTGGTGTAAAAATCTGGGTCGCTGCCGGAATATCTTCGGCTCTGGCTTTTTGGTTCTTTTTAAAGCCGGCAAATACTTCGTCTTTTTTATCGGAAATATAAAACTGGTAGAGCCAACCAATTAGCTCTACTTCTTTAAAATCGTTTTTGCTGATTGCATTTCCGTTAATCAGCTCAAGCAAACCATTGGGTTGCATCAGGTTTTGAGGCAACAGAAGCTCCGTGTAATCGTCAATTTTACCAAAAACATCGTGTAAAGTAATATTGGTATTACAAAGGTCGGCCACTAATATGCCAAAGGCTTGTTCTTCTTTATCTTCCTGTAAATATTCAGTCAACAAGTCTTTATCGGCTTGTTTGGTAAGGTTGTGGTGTCCTTTTTTTGCATTCTGTACCAACATTGGAATTTGTATTTCCTGAGCAAATTCCAATGTGGAAGGCAGATAACCATTTACCTCTAATATTTTTATGGCCATCAAGCGGTTAAACCAAGTATAAGCGGCTTCCTCAATAACATCTTTTACATCTTGCTTATTATTAAGCCGTTTCATTAACTTGTTCCATTTTTTAGGAACCGTAGTGTCGGTAAATACCTGTCCACGGAAAATGTAACCTCCTTGTGTGGTTTGCAAACTTTCGGAATTAGAACCATCATGGTTAAAACCCCAATATTTTAGTCGTTGTAAAACACCATCTAGCAACAATAATCGGGCTTCCTTTGCAAAGGACTTTATTTTATTTGTATCCATATTAACTCAACCAAAGTTTTTGATTCTTAGATAGTTTTACCATGAGTTTGGCTTTCAGTTTTTTGAGATACTCATCCAACTGTTCTTCATTCTCAATGGTAGTAGGGGGCATTTCGGCAGCAATAGAAACATCGATACTACTAACGTAGGTCTTACCCGATTTTTTGGCTTCTTCCTGTGCTTTATAATCCTCTAACTTTTTTAAATTCTCAGCCCTAAACTCATTCGCTTTTAGTTCATATATCTCTAATTGCGTTATTTGAGTTTCCTTATTTATTTTTTGCAAATAAAAGTCGGCACTTGTAGTAAGATTGGCTGCATCAATACCCAATTCTTTTTGTCGGGCAGTAATTTCTTCAAAAATGGTTTCGTAGGTTTTTACGACCTCTGTTTTTAACGAATTAAGACGTTCCTTAATGGCATCATTTAATTCTTTGAAAGCCTTTTTCATTTGCGGAAACTTATCCCAAGGCTCATGGTCACGTTTTAAATAATCCGCTAAATCATCGGCCTTAACAATTAATGTTTCGTCCAACGATGCAAAATTGTTTTTGTTAGAATCAACAAAACCAGCAATTTGCTCATAACTTTTAAAGTTGTGTTCAATGAATTCTTCCACATACATGTATGTATCACGAGCTTGCTTTAGCTGGTCTTTTTGAGCAATTGTTTGTTCGGCAATTTGCTCAGGATTACGGGCGTTGTATATTTCACTTAACGAACGGTGAAAGCTTTTCAGATGCGTTGCAAAGGGATATGCTTCATATTCATCCTTTAAGTGATTCAACGATGTAATTTTTGGCGATAATTTCTTTCTAAAAACTTCAATAGCTTCTTTAAAATCAGAGGTATTGGATGGGATTAATGTTTCGGCAAAAATCTCATTGTTAACTACATGAATAAAGTTGTTTATCTCGTCTTGAGAATGAACTTTTTCTTTATGAATGGTAATAGCATCACGTTCACGGGAGTTCAAGGCTTTATCTGCATAAGTAGCAAAATCAATTTCTTCATTTCTCCACTCAAAGCGTCGATGTCCTTTTTTGGCTATCCCAAGCAGAATATCCATTGTGCTAATATCTTTCCACCCATAAGGAGCTTTTTCAAAGTTCTTAACAATATCGCCTACCACAGGAGCTTCACCCATTAAAGCGATTTTTGAATTCAGCTCTTCTTCAGCCGGATTTAAGTCGGTGTAGGTTTGCTTTTGTGTTGATTTTGCATTTGCAATTAAATCGGCATTGGTTTTAGCATAACCATTGCTCAAACTATGTTTTCGGTACACACTTTCCATGTGCCGTTTTACCATCTCGTCAAAACGGGCAGCCGGATTATTACCATTTAACTCCTCCGATTCAATTACCTGATTATTCGAAATAATAGGTGTCTTCAAAAATGCCTTTTCAAATCGAAGCAAAATCTCTTTTAGGAGTAGCTTATTCGTTTCCCTGAAATTATTTAATGTCTCGGTTCTTGTGCCCGTGGCAGATGATGAATTTAAGCGTATATACTTTTGAGTTCTTACATACTCAAGTATTTGAGCTTTTAAATCATTGTCATTCTTCAACCATTCGCTAATTCCAACAACCAAATTGTTTGATGGGGTGGCATGTGCTAAATTTTCAATTGGAGTTGTATCATAAATTGAGAATTTAACATTGAAATCACCCGTTCTTAATTCCTCCTTATCATCAATGTTTAGCGAAAACTTAAAGTTTCGGTTGCCAAAAGAAGTTATTGATGGGTTAGGTTTTATTGTTTTACTTATAAGGTCAGTATATATATAATCCAATCTGTCCTGATTGGTTACCGGGGTACTCTTAATTAGGTGAGCAACTTCAATTTCGTCTTCTTTTAGGAAACGATATTTTCCTTCAGAAACCTGAATAATATTTTTAGATACCAATACATCTAAAACCTTTTGTACTTTATTCTGCATCTCCAGCTTTGCGGTATCAACAGAATCCATTAATAAAAGTGAAAGGTTTTCAATATTTGCAGGGAAGTTTACACTTTGCGATTCACCTAAATTTGAAATCATAAACAAAGCATTTACCACTCTGCGAGAAAACACCTCGGTTTTAACTTGTTCAATGTGATAAGCTCTATCCAGAATTCCTCTGGCATGATGGGTTAGGTTCTTTTCCAGTTGTTCATTAAAAAACAGGTCGAATGGAACAAAATATCCCACCTCATTGTCTTTACATAAATTAGCGGTGTAATGAGTAATACCCAGAATTGCTCTTTCTGTATTTTTAACTCCTTCACCCACATAGCCGACATTGCTGAATGATTCAAACACATCAGAAATTAACCTGAACTGGTATGGAATAAAAGGATATGTCAACGTGAAATCATTTCTATCTCCATAATTTTCATAAAGGTCATGGTCAAAAACAAATTGGTTCTCAATAGCACCTTTATTGTCCTTGTAGAAATCATTTAATGAACCAATGCCATTTGAGTTTTTATCCAAAACCCTTTTCTTGGTAATAAAGGCAGCATCTTGACTTTCTAATGAAATCATGGTTTCAAAGCGGCCTAAAATCTTTCCAAAATCTTCTGTCTTGCTGTCTGTATTATCAATCAGGTTCGATAAATCTTGTTGTGCAGTACATACAATCCATACCTGAGTGCCAATTTGCGAACCAATTTCTTCTACAATAGTTTGTAGATTCAGCAATAAAGAAGTGTTAGAGCCAATATATTGAGATACTTCATCAATTAGGAACAGGAGCTTGTAATTCTCATCTTTAGTCAGTAAAAAGTCTTTTAGTTCCTCAATCAGGAATTTAATGGTAAAATCCTTGTTTTGATTAAGAATTCCAGACCTTAGAGATTCCTTATCCAATAAGGGGTCAAACTTCTTGGCAATGTCAATTACTTCATTGAGGTACATTTCAACAAAATCAATCTGGTTGCCATCCCAATCTTCTTTTAAAGTGGCTTTAATCTCTTTCTTAAATTCATCAAACTTACATTTTTTATCAAGCGGCTTTTCCAAATAAAGAGCCAAGGCAATATTCGAATCATTATAACCCCTGAAAGCATTTAATTGATTGAGCAAAACACGAGTAATGCGGTCTTTTTCTCCATTGTTATCCGAAACAGCATCAATGTTAAATATTATTTCCGCAATTGATAAGTTGTTTAGCTTATTCTGAAGATTAGTTACAAGTCCAATATTTGGCTCATCCAAAGGATCTACATCTTTGACAGAATCTTTAAAACTATGAAATGCTTTTTCTCTAAACTTCTGATTTAAACAGTAGAACAAATACTTAATAAAGTGAGATTTACCACTACCGTAATAACCGCTAATCCAGACACCTGTTTTACCTTCTTTTTTATTGGCTACAGCATTTAAAAACTTATAAATGTTTTTAGTGATTCCTTGGGTAAATACATACTCATCAATTTCCTGATTGATGAAGTATTCTTCCATTTCACTAACCACAACGGCAGGATTAATTCTCCTTGCAATATCTCTGTCGTATAATTCTTGAATCTTCATTTATGTAATTGTTTACTGACTTTACTTGGTTAATTCGCCTAATTGTCTATTCAAATAGTTTGCCCGGTACATGTTATCATCATCTAAAATGCCGAACAAGCTATACTTGGCATCTTTATATTCACCGGGATAAAAAATAATCACTTTAAAATCCTTAATAAGCTGTTCTGTTTTCTTTAGTAATTCAGAAGCTCTTAAATATGGAAATGAACTTCCAAAACCATAAAGAATCAGATATACTTTTTTTTCAGTTTTTGATTCAAAATGACTTTGAACTTTTTGAGTGAAATATTTAATAAACTTATCGGATTGAAGCTTATTTCTTACCCATAAGAAAGCTCTTTCTGGGTCTTCCTTTTCTTTCTCCAGAACCGAATCAAAAATTGATTTTCCAGCAAAGGATTCTGACTTTAAGAATTCAATTAATTCATGATAAATATTCAAAACCAGACAATCTAAGTAATGATTAGGTCTTTTAAGTTTTTCGATTAATAAACCTATTTGCTCTCGAATTTCATATTCCTGCTCAGGAGGATAGGTGTAGATATAGGCTGGGAAAAACAAGTTCCCGGTCATGGGTTCTTGGAAACCACGGTCAGCCATTAAATCATATATCTTATCTATATATATCATTGTCCAATAATTTCTTGTCGTTCACTTTCGTTTAACAGTAGCACCTCTAAAAACCAACTATCGCCATTGCATACTATTTCTTTCAAAATTCGCTCATTGTAATCCATCTTAACAAGGGTGTTTTTGTTTAGCATGCCAGCTTCTCTTAAAATCTTTATTGTAGCACTGGATATGTTACTTAGATTTTTCTCAGTAAAACATTCAAACTCAGGATGGCTCTCTGAAATCCTAAAAATAAATGCCTTAAAGTCGTATGAGGTTAATTCCTTGTCCATATTATACCACTTTGGCAAAACTGTATCAATTACAAAATCAGGAATTAATTGGTAAGCTTTACAAACCGAATAAAAAAGCACAAGTGCTCTGTCTTTAGGACTACCATTAATAAACAGCTCAAGAAATACGGGTTTTGCAAGACTACGCACTCTTTTATTAACTTCAGTGAGTACTATTTTTTTTGACCGTTCGGAATTAACGGGAATAATATCAATGTCGATTTTTTCATTGCCACTAATAAAAGCCTCAAAATCATCAACAGAACTTAAAATAGCATCAAACTCTTTTAACATTAACGACCGTGTGCTATATCCTGTTTGGTATCTCTTTTTCACGATTCCCCTCCCTTTTCAATCTCATTATTATTAACCAAAAGCTCTTTTGCTTCAACATGTAAGAGTTCGGCAATTTTATAAAGTACTTCCAGAGTAGGTTGTCTTCTATTCTGCACGTAGGAGTTAACCATATTGAAGCTTTTGCCTAGCTTTTCCGCTAGCCAAGTTTGTTTAATTCCTTTATCTTCAAGAACCTCCTTGATTCTGTTCATTTTGTATTTAATTTTTCAAAATAGATTCACAAATATATCACAATATATGAGATATAAATGCCAAACAACCAGTTTTTGACTGAATGGAAGTGTATGAAATAGGTTGATTTTAATGGGATAACCTACATTATCCAAACTTTAGTTACTTCAATGGGATTAAATTGTTGTCATATAGATTTGTAGGCTTAACGCTTACAAAGTTCTTGAAGTACCTTAGCCTCAATTAAAGTACCCTAATCGTCATTAATTGGTTTTTAAAGTAACTAAAATTACGTCATTTAATGGCAAATGCCTTCTAATTTCATAGTATTCAATCAATATCACTCGATAAAGTAATTAACGTAACCAGTTTTGTATGGTAAAACTCAATTTCATCTGGTTGTTATTTGTTTTTAAAGGTCAGATTGAACTCGCCTGTAAATCTGCTCCTGTTTTTTGAGTGCTCATGGCGGCACGTTTCAACCGCAAAAAGAACTTAAACACATACAGTATTGGAGCTGTTTGGCTCATGGTCTGCAATGGAAGGTTTACTGGAGTTGTGCAGAAGGGGGCCTTTGCCTTTTCGGCTAATAACTTTCGTTGCGCTACACAATGCCGTCTTTGTCGGCCTTAATGAATTGTTCACAGTCAAATATTCCGTTCAAAAAACTGGACATTTTTTGCTCTCTGCCTAATCTTTATCCATGGAATGGCAAATGCTCTTTACCGAGAAATCACAATTTGAGGCATAAATAAAAACACAACAAAACTGGCAATATTTGCTATCTATTGCCGGTTTTGTTGTGTTTATCGAAGTGGCGATTGAATTCTCTAAAACACCCCTATCTCCCCATTTCCACCAAACCTATTCTTCTCAGCCTTCGCAGTCCCATTGGTCACAACCACCGAAGTATCGCAATCATGTTCCCACTCTGCGCTACCACGGAAGCTGCCAGTTTTAGTAACCTTATGAATTGTCACCAAGCTAAGCTTTGGGTGCTTTTTGCAAAGCTGCTCTGCCTCTTGCGGTGAAAGTCGCAAACTGTCTGCACTATCCAAAAACACAATGTCGTATTTTGACAGATCAGATGGCAAATCATCAACGACATACAAATCGGGGTGAGAGGCTTTAAGGCGTTTGAGCTTTTCCTTCAGGGTTGCACCAAAGCCCTCTTCGTTGGCCACAAAAAGGACGGTTTTACCCATTTGATCGGCCAAGTAATGCGCAAATTCCAAGCAAAGTGTTGATTTACCACTGCCACCTTTACCATAAACCATCAACCGGAATGGTTCACAAATACTTCCCAACAGCTGCTTCCATTTTCCGGTAATACCCATTGGGTAAAAGTCGTTTTGGGCAAAGTCGGTTGACCGCATGGCGGTGCCGGACTTTAATTTGGCTGCACTTGGCGTCCCAATCTCATCAATGCCAGCTAAACCCATCAAACCGTTCAGTTCAGCTGAAGTCACCCTGACTTTATCGCTATTGCCACTGATATAATCATCCAACGATTTGGCAATGACCTTTAATTGGGCGTGGAGGGAATTGGACGCATTCAGATAAGGTTTTGCCGATGAAATTTTCTCAAACAGTTTTTTCGCTTCTTCCTTCACACCTGTTTTTCCCTGAATCTTCAAAAAGGCTTTGATGGCTTGTACTGCCGGCATGGTCGATACGCCACTGGTAACAGCTTTTAATTCCTCCAGCTTTTGCTTGGGGAATTCTACCAAGATGCCGCCACTTCTGGAGGCTTCCTCCAAACGAAGCAACGAATTCTGCATGTCTTCGATATATGACGCATAGGATGATGTCTTTCTGATCCGACGTTCCACAATGGCCGTTTGTAGCGATTTGAGCAGGGTGAGTATCTCATCATGCGTTTTCGTTTTACCATCCAATGCCGTAAAGCGTCGCAGAAAACCAAGCTCAATGGGTACTTTCTCAGAATGGAATGGTAACTGTTTATCCACTGAGGCCGTTTTTGACTTAATCAAAGCCGTCATGATGCTTTCCTTGGTGCGGAGGTTGTCGTCGGTGATGTACATAGGCTCTCCGGTTTCGCCGTGTTCAACGGAGACGATCTTTGCCATGCGGATGATGTTATCTCCCTTGTACTCATAAAACATCTGCCCCTGCTTAAACTTGGGCTTTTTGTTTTTTATTTTGGGTAATCGCTTTTTACGCTCTTTGGGTGCCTTAGCCGGTCTGGGAGCTTTGTCCTTTCGCTCACGTTTGGGGGTATTTAGTTTTTTTGTTTTTAAGTTTTTTTGTTTGGTTTTGCGCTTGTCCGATTCTGCCCCTTCATGAAAGGCAGCCGGATTGGCCGCAATATCGTCGTTGAGCCTTTTGAGGTAACTGTTCAGGATATTCTTCGATCCGTTGCCGGTCGGCTTCATTTTCGGCGTCATCCATGTTTTTGATGATAGTCTTTATCTCGGGGTGCTTCATTTTGAAGAAGTCCCCTTTGTCTAGTTTTGAGAAGTCGATGCCATTCGATTTCTCGATGTAATTGCCAATTGTGAGTTTCATTTTGCGAAGTATTTTCTGTTAAAATTCGAATTCCATTTCCATCTCTAATTGCAAGGCCATGGCCAGCGACAAAGCCACACCTTCGCTTTTCTTGGTAGGTGAAGGACTTTTGCGGCCAACACGCTCGTAATACCGCTTCTTGTCCTTTTCGTATTGTTCACGTGCCCATAGTTCATCGGGATCGGTTACGTCCATCGCTTCTTTGGTGTCTTCATCTTCAAAGATGAGTTCGTACATGGTACGCGGCATCTCCACCGACATGGAGAACTTGTCCTGAAGGATATGGATCAGGCGATCCAAGTTGTCGGGTTGAAAGTAAGCCACCATGTTGGAGCTGACCTTGTTGAACCCATCGGAACCAATAGCCAATTCAACCAAGTCAGTGTCGGTATAGAGCGGTTTGTTTTTCGATCCGTTGGGAGCGATGAGTTTGAACCGGCCACGGTCGTTCTGTAACACCACGCCGTTGGTGAGCAGGATCATGGTGTTGCCGCTGATGTTTTTGATGTAGCGGGAGAGTTTGGCGATGGGGACTTTCACCACCGATGTGCCTTTGTCGGCCTCCCAACCTTCGGGCATCAGGATGCCTTTAGCCTTACCTCCATCACGCAGGGTGTATTCGATCAGCTTGCCTTTGTAGTCGGATGCCGCTTGGAGGATATTGCCCGAAACGATGTAACGCGTCACGCGGTCGGATTGACGTTGTTTCATCTTTTCGTCCCATGTGCGAAGGATGATCTGCTGGTCGTAGTGGCTCATCGAATGGCTATTGCCGATCGCCCTTTCAACGATCGCCCCTTGGTCACCCGACAAAGCCAACTGCATATACTTACGGCCATCGCCCACTGCAAAGCGAAGTTTGACCTTCGACAACGTGTAAGGGTTTGCATCTTTGTGGTTGATGGTAAAGCCAATGAAGACGGCCGCCGACGGTTCGTTAGGGATCAACGACGGCATCCATAATCCGCGTCCGGGATAGAACATCTTCATGCGGTGGGCAAGAGCTTGTTTGAGCCGTGAGGTCTTTTCGCGTTCGGTTTTGATCATCTCATCGCGCGATTGTTCGATCTCCTTCACACGATCATGGTAATAGGCTTCTTTCTCAGAGGGAGCAAGGAGTTTCTTGTATTTCTTCTCGTCGGTGATGCGCGACTTTAGCAATTCAATCTTTTCGTCGATATGCTCCAGTTCATCCTCCAGCATCCCGTCCAAGTGGGAGCGCATCCCTTCCATGATATGTTCGGTGTATTCGGAGCCGGTTTTACCTTCCAACACACCAGCCACCAACTCTTCGATCTGGCTTTGGGAAAAAGGCTTTTTCAGGTTGGCGCAATCGCATGTACGAAGAATCGAATCCTTGCCAAAGGCGCTTTTGCCACCTTTGCCGGCTTTCAATACCTTTTCCGAGACCACAATTGCATCCAACGGCATGGCTTCCACCTCCAAATCGTACTCATCGCACTGCTTCAGGTAGGTTTCATAATCCTTATAGCGCACGGCCATTTCGGTATAGAATTTCTCCTGGTCTTCGATAGAAAGGATGGCCACACGACCAGACACCTTTTGAGCCCCGCCTTCGCGTATTTCAGGGATGTCGCCCAAGGGCTTACCCAGTATTTCGTTGATATCGTAGTTTTCCAACAAATAGTCGGCAACGATCTTGTCGCCATATTTGTTGAGCCAGTCGGTTTGTTCGCCGATTTGGTTCTGGTTGGCTTTCTGGTTCGAAGTGGTGTTGGCATCCAAGCTGCGGAGCTTGCGCTGAAGCATCATCTGCAGACGCTTTTCGGCAGGGATGGCCGATGCTATGTAACGATAACGCGGCTTCAAAATTTGTCCAGTACGGTTGATGCGACCACGTTTCTGCACTTCTGTGTTGATGTCCAATTCAGCCTGCAAAACAATCATTTCGCGTTGCTTTACTTGGTGTTTGGGCACCTTGCGCGTGACGATGGCATGAGCCGAAGCTCCCGTCGATCCGCTCTGGTTGATGAGAAGGCAATCGACCTCGTTGTCGTTGAACTTGCGAAAGGCATCGTTGGTGGCCACCTTTTTGCGTGCCACGATGGTGCCCGTCTCTTTGCCCGAAAACTGCACCATGATATTACGACCAGTAACCTCGGCGACCCTAAAACCGGCATCCTCGATGATTTGCACAATGCGGTCGATGGGTGAAATGGTGATGCCCGTTGAAACTTTGTCGATTTCCCGAAGGATACGCGAATACTCCGCCACCGCATCATCACCCAACAGGGCAGGCTCCAGATATTCGTAAGCTTTTTCGCCCTTAAAGTTGGTCTTGGTGATCTTCAACACCGATTTTAATCCTTTGTAGAGCACGTATTTAAAGTCAGTACTGATGATCTCGCCACCCGACACTTCGGCCAGCTCATCCAAGAAAGCCCCCATGGTATTGGCAAAAGCAATGACCGGTTTGCGTCCGGCTTTTAGACTGCGGATGGCATCACGCGCCACGTCTTCGGCTTTAATACTCAGCAAGAGCTGGTTGACCACATTGAACACTTTGGAAAAGTAGGGTTGGTTGTCAATCCCTGCCTGACTGGTGCCTTTGGTGGTTGAAACTTCGCCACCGGCCATCTTTACGGATGCATCCATCTCTTTCACGGCCTCTTTCACGTGATCATTTTGGAAGGCGATGATGTCCCGTACAATGCCCGTGACTTTATCGGCAATGGCAGCATGTTCACGGGCGTGTTCTTCCAATGTGACATAATCCACCTCAATACCTTCGAAGGTACGTTCACGGCGTATCATCTGCCCTTCGGCCACCAGCTGTGCCGACAGGATCTCCTGCAAAGCCACGCCGCCACGGTCGATGGAGTTAATGAGTTCTTCGTTGGTCATGTTGGCCTCCACCATACAAGTTTTGATGGCATAGATGGGCATGTTCTTGGGTGTCTTGGCAAAGGTGGCCGATAGGAACACCACGCCAGAAGCATTCTTCAACGTCCCCATTAAAAAGCCGCCCGTCTGGCTGTCGCCCGACGCATTGTGGGCTTCGTCCATAATGATGATGTTGTCTCTGGCTATCTCGGAGAGGAAGAGCGGTTTGATCGGTTTCTTTTCGGGTTGGTTGAATTGGGAGTAGGTGGCCAATACCACGTCGTATCGCTTGGGGAGTTTTTGCGATTTGAAGATCTCGGTCTGAACGCCCACGGGATCGGGTTCGTACATTACCACACCTTCGGCATCTTTCACTTTGGTCTTTGCCTCGTTGGCATTGACGATAAACGGCACCAGATGGGAGGAACCAATATCTGCCAAATCGCGGTAGATATCGGAGAACAGGTTCGGCTTTTCGGAGATGAAGATGGGGATTTTGCCCTGTTGGTTGGCATAACGTATCATGGCAGCCGCCACACGTCCTTTGCCGATACCCGTCTGGTCGCCCACGATGAGCGACTGACGACGGAACTCGATGTTGTAGATGGCCAAGGCCACCGCGTCGATCTGTTCGGCAGAAAGAGCTTTCTCCAGTTCATCGCTCGTTTTGTAGCCCAGTTTCTTTTGCACAAATCCGAACACGTTACCTCCCAGATGCTTTTTGATTTTACGGGCGGCAATATGTGTTTCTTCGCTCATGGAATCGGGCACATGGGTCTCCAAGATGAAACCCTCTTCAGAAACTGGTATGTAAGGCATCCCCAATCCGCCTTTTGAGGGTTTATAACCGTAATGTTTGAAGAAGTTTTCCCATGTTTGAGGCTCTTTCACCGACAGATCAGCCACAAAGGCTGTGTATTTCTTGTAGGCTTTATCGGGCTGGAATCCCCAAAACACCAGCGTCTCGACCAACGGAGGAATGGGACGTTTGATAAAAGTGATTTCGACCTTCGACCGCTGCGGATGGCGCTTATTGGGAGTGGTATTGACTTGGTATCTCATGCTTTGATTGGTTTTTTAGTTTTTAAGTTTCTTTGTTTTTTAGTTTTTTAGTTTTGGTTGCGAAGCCGTTCCCTGACAGCCATTTCTTTGGCCTCTTTGTTGGTATAAGCATTGGTAATGCGGATGGATTCACCATCGACAAACTTGGCAATCCAAGCCTTACGGGTCTCCTTCTTCAGATTTTTGAACGCTTTATAACCTTGCTCCGGCTTTTCGGTCGAACAGGCAAAGAGTGCCGGCACCAGATTCCTTTCGGGCAGCACAATGGTGTTCCGGTTGTAAAGGACCTCGACGGTTGATTCACCTGTGTATTTGACCACCGTGCCAAAACAGACAGAAGAGCCGTGGCCGATAAATGAAATCTTGTCGTGGGGATTGAAGCGATTGGGTGCGCTCTCTTTGACCTTGGCAAGCTTCATGAAATGCTCCAGCCCGTCATTCAACACCCTTTCGAACAAGGCATCGAAGGTGGTGACCACCTCGCGCAGATGTCTGTTTTTGGTACCTTCTTTGGGTGCGAACTCCGCAATGCCGGAGGGAAACGATTTACGACCTTCGATCAATATCAGTCGTGTGTCAAAGGCAGTTCCCTGACGTGAATAGAGGTTGTGCCCGTCAATGGGGATGATGTCGGCCACATGGTAATGGTTGTAGAGATAGTTGAGAAAGTAACGGTCTCCCTTGTTGGAAATGGTGCCCGCCACATCGTCGTAACGGGTGTGGCCTCCGATGATGATGGCCGCACGTCCGTTATTCTTCATACTTTCCAATGCCCAGATAGCCATTAGATGCTCCAGCTTTTTAAGGTGGAAACCATCAACAATCTCTACCTTTTCTAAATCGCCAAACGGGGGATTGGTGACCACACCATTGAAAATACGACCAAAGCCTAAGGGCAATGAGGCATCGCGTTGGGTGATTGTCTTAAAGGGTTGACGTTGGAGGTTAGCCAACCGAATGTCGTCCAGTTCGTTCACATGCGTCTGGCCACATGGCAAGGCATGACACAACAGACCGTTTCCGGCACTGGGCTCGAAATAGAGTGCCTCAGGCTCAACGCTCTTCACCCACATGCCGGCCAGATAAGAGATGGGGGCAGCCGTAGAGTATTGTTGCATTAGGATGCTGAGCGATGTTCGGTGCGACAGATTGACCTGTGAACGATAAAGCTCCACAATGGATTCGTACCGCTCGCGGATTGTCAATTGTGTGCTGAACGCGATTTGCCGTGCCTCCAATACAATGGCCAGTTCGGTGAGCTCTTTGGTCAGGTTCTGGTTGTCTATCCCAAAGGACTTGGCCAGTTTCTCGACCGTTGTTTTGTTGTGGGTTGATTTGGCAGCGATCTCTTGTCGCATCTTGGCAACAAACGCCTCTTCGTTGGACGTTTGCCCCTGATTGAACTCGAAGGCGATTTCCATCTCCAGTTCCAGCGCCATGGCCAATGCCAGCGCATTGCCTTTTTCTGTTTTTTTGTTTTTAAGTTTTTTAGTTTGGTTTTTATCGCCGTGAACCAACCCTTTAGCATCGTCAGGAGCCATTGGCTCTTTGTCGGTTTTTCCCATCTGTCGTAAGCGCTGATAATGTTTTCGATCTCTACTTCAATGAATTTGCCTTTCATCCCGCTGCGAGGCAAAGCGTCCAGCACGATGCCGTTGGCCATCTGTTCGTTGAAGCACCACACGTCTATCTCAAATACCTGCCCGTATTTCCAAGCTTTGATGGTGCGGTACTCAAAGAGGGCTTGGAACATCTCGTGTTTGGAGACCGGGGCATGAACCCCTTTCATCGGAGAAGGTCTTTTTGACGGCTGCCCATGGAACTGCCGAAATGAAAGCCGACGACTTGGTTGCGCTCTTGCAACAGGGAACCGATCACCGTTCCGATGGCTGCACCAACTACCGATCCCATGGAGCTGCCAATGGTGACGGCCGTCTGTTTGTCGGCAATAAAGTTGTCTGCCAAGAAGACAGAGACCAGCGTGACAAGCACCTGCACCATGAGCAGGATGAAGATGTAGATCAGGTTTCGTTGGATGATGGAGCGGCCGATCTCGTCGGCAGTGGTGCGGTCGGCTTGGATGTATTTTTCACGTGCCGTGCGACGATCATCCACTTCAACTTTATAGGCTTCGATCTCCAGTTGATACATCTCTTTTTGCCATTCCATCTGGTATTGTTCGAATTCCTGTAAGGCTTGTTTTGCTGCGTCGTCCTTGTCAGCCTTACTTTTGAGCAATTCACCGACTTTAAGGACTGCTGTTCCCAGTGGGTTTGGAGAGACGACCACTTCCATCACGTCGGCAGCGATGGAGGGGACTTTATGTACCAATCCCTGACAGAACTCTTTGAAAGTTTTTTTTGCCATAATGATATTTTTTCTTAGGTTTGATTTATAGGTAGGTAAAGGGAATCTACTATAAATGCGAAAGCCGCAACCTGCATGGGTTGTGGCTTTCTTACTTATCCTACCTGACTAAAGACACGCCCATTCACCCATCCGTAGATGAATTTTCGTTGCGACACCTTCTTTTGTGCGATTTCGATGTAGTGAAAGCACTGGACGGAATTGACCAGCATGTGGATGCGACGTGGAAACAGATAACCGTTGACACGTGCTAAGGTGACGATGCCCAATTTCCCGTCAACTTCTAAATCACTACCAAATTGATGGTTGACGTTGAGCAGGTTCCAAGCCTTTTGCAGAAATTCGATGGCTGTTTCCGGCCCCATGTTGACGGCTGTGTCAAACAGCTCAAAAGCCAGTTTGTCGTCTTTGATTTTGTCGAATCCGGGTTCGTAGTAGTATTCTCGGATATAAATCTCTTTGGCTTTCTCGATGGGCAGCTCTCTCATGTCACCCATGTAGCCGTTGCGCCGTGCGGTGGCGACGGTGATCCCGAAGCGGGTCTCGTTGCCTTGGTCGTCGGGGTCGTGCACGAAATCCCCCTCAATGCGGATGATCTCATCCACAAAGTCGTGTTCTCTTGCCATTTTGCGAAAAATTAAAAGTTGCCAAAACCCTGCCGTCGCATTATCGCCAAATTCCGCGCCGGCAAAGGGATTCCAAAATTAAAATTTTATTGGCTCGCCCCAAGTGAAGAGCCGGTCTAAAAGCACGTTGTCGCTCTCTTTTTTTAGCATCAACAGGCGTTTGATCTCCGCATTACCCGATCCGATGACCAGAAGGTAGTCGTTCATGCGCTTAAATTCATTTTTTACGTTTTGGTTGGTGCCCGTAACCCGATTGTCCAGTTGCGATATGTCGGCTTCCAAGGCTGAAAAATGCCCCACCGTCTCCATCCTGAACAGAAGAAGACTATCACGGACGGCTTCCTTTTCGGTGCGTAGCAAAGCCACTTCCTGACGAAGCTTTGGAATCTCTTTCAGATACGCAAGCGTATGGTCAACTTTTCGGCCTACCGACCAAATATTGGAAAGCAGTGCATAAGCAAAGCTGACGATGATGATCGCGTTCACGATCTTCTTGGGAACCAAGTTCCGCTTGGCAAAGAGTTTTAAATACTCAATCATGGGTATGTGTTTTAATGATTATCCTTCGATGATGATAGTTGATGATGCAATATTGCTTTTGGAGACGTTGATGCTGACTTTGTTGATGTCGATACAGGTGGTGTCGCAAGCGACGATTGCCCAAGTGGACTCATCGTAAACCGTTGCCCGAACAGTTCGTACCCCTAAATTGTGGGTGATGGTAAAGGGAGTATCTTTCACAATGGCAATCCCTTTGAACTCTTTTCGTCGAACCTTATCGGCAAGCTGTGTTGCCACAAAACCTTTATCCACCAATGAACGGTCTGTGTAGTTTTGGAATTGATCTTCGCCGTATTCAATGGGAAACCCTGAAATAGAGAACTTGCTGTAATCGCGTACCAACTGACCGTTAAAGTCGATGTTAGCAATGCCGTTGACCGTCACCCATGCGGAGTTTTCCAAGTAGGATGAAAACTGTCCAATGATGGTCATCTTATCAGCTTGAATGCAAATGCCAGTGACCATGCCTGACGAGGGTGTTTTGCCGCCACAAAAGGACATATCCCAAGAACCATCGCTCTTTAACATGCGCAGATAATTGATGTTGTCGGCACATCTGAAGTTACCGCCAATGATGATCCTGCCATCGGGAAGGGTTTTGGCAAAAGCCAATGTGCCACCGTTCAGGTTTTGGAATGACGGATTAAACGTCGCGTCCAAAGTACCATCGGCATTAAGGCGCACGATGTGTTGCACCGCAGTGCCATTATAGGTTTTGAATGATCCCAATACCAATATCTTTCCATCCGGTTGCACCGAAGCTGCCTCAACCGAACTGTCGAATCCCGTCCCAACATTAAAGCTTCGGTCTATATTGCCCAATGCGTTGAATTTGGCAATTCGGTTCATCGTTTCACCGTAATAGGTGGTGAACATTCCAAACACCAAGACGCCATCGTTCGGTAATTTAACCAATCCGTTGATTATCCCATTGAATGCCCTGCCGTTGGCGATATAGTCCGTAACGACTGCACCTGTTGCGCCATTGATCTTGCAGATATTATGGGAGGTTTGATAGTAGGTAACTACAAAATCACCGGTACTGAGCTGAATCGCAGTATCACGAAAAACAGTTGTTGGTGATACTGAGATCTGTGCATTAAAAGAAGTATCTAAGGTTCCGTCACTATTCAGCTTAAAGAGGAAATTCTTGTTGATACCATTCAGAAATTGGCCACCATGTACAAGCATTTTCCCATCTGCCAATGGCAAGATGAAGTAGACGTCAGTAGAAGTGCCGCTACCCAAATTCTGGATAAACGCTTGGTTGTACTCCCCGAACTTATTGATCTTCATCAGATGGTCATTCGTATTTTTTGAAATCCCATTGTAGACAAGGTTGCGGCCACTGATCACGTAATCGCCACTTGGCAATAACGCAATGCAAAGCAGTGTTACCGATGACGTGCTGATCACAAATCCGTTTTCAAAACAAAGCCTTGTTTTGGTATTGGTAAGGGTGGTTGTTTGGATGATGTCGCCGCCCAACGTGACCTTTCCATTGTTGTACGACAGACCGTTTAATAACTTCAATATCGACCACAACAGGTTTTGACGGACATAGAGACCACCATCTCCGGGGGCATCGACAATGAAGTCCCTTATTTTATCATGCAGATAGGCTTTGTGGATAAGAGCTAAATCAGAATAGCGATCAGATAAGTCTCGTTTATATTCCAAGTAGCCGTCAAACAGAAGGTTGGCCATCTCAGAATAGAAGCTGCCATTGTACCTGATGGCACCAATAAATGACGCACCGGTGGTCATCGCCACAAAAAGAAACTCACCGGTATCATAAGCCGAAAGCATATTGGAGGTATAACCGGCAAAGGGGCTGATAAACCCATCTTGGTTCACCATGCCGGTTGTGGCATCAATAATGGCAATCTTACTGGATGCCGTGCCATTGATGGTGTTGAACGACCCATAGGCATAAAACTGAGCGCCACTACCATCAACGTCGATAAGTCCCATCACGGTTTGATCTGTGGAGATACCATCAAAATCAATCCGGTTGAAAGCGGTGTCCAAATCGCCGTTTGCCAATACACGGATGATTCTTGCCGCATCGTAATTGCCGGCATAGGAACCAAAACTACCAGCCACCAGATAGTCACCGCTATCGGTTTGTTTGATGTCGTAAACAGTTCCCGTGCTCAGCGTTTTGGCCACAAAGGATGGATTTCGGTTGCCGTCTTTGTCCAGCATGATAATACTGGGAGTGGACACACTGTTATAAGTCGTAAACCGTCCACCGATCATCATCCCGTCGTCGCTGTTCAGACAGATGGCATAGACCGACGCATTGGCAGAGCTAAACTGCGTTCCGGTTATAAACGACTGATCAATTCCGCCATTAGGCATTAGCCGTGCAATGCGGCCAACTGTCAACGTTACCACATACTCACTGTTATAGATGCCCGTAAATGCACCTCCAACAATAAGTTTGCCATCCGACTGGATGCCGAGTGCATAAATTGAGGTGTTAAAAACAGTGGGAACAAAGGACGCATCGTATTCACATTCGGGCGTGAGCTTCAGTAGCTGTCCCGTCATCACTGATCTGCTACCATCTTCATCGCTGTAATAGTTGACGGTGAAGAACTCTCCGAAAACCAATATAGAACCGTCAGAGAGCTTTCTGAATCCCCTGACAATGCCATCGACATAAAGATCGAAGGTGGTATCAAAGGAACCATCTGCGTTGAGCCTTGCAATGTAGCTTGCGCTGGTGCCGTTACACATGGTAAATTGGCCACCCACCAGATACTTCCCGTTGTTAAGTTTGACAAAAGCCCGGATGCTGGAATTGAAAACCGTTTGTGACAGATCAAAGATATTGTCAAAGACGAATTCCCGCTTTTGCGAGATGCGACCACCCAAACGAACCTTACCGTTTTCGCAGACGATGCCGTTATCGTAGTGCGACGGTTCCGGTAGATGGGTGTGGTTCTTAACTGCCAATTCAGCCCTCAACACAAAACGTCCCGCCTGATCGTTGCCAATGCCATCGGGTTTGATAACAGTGTCACCATTGTCGAGAAGAAGCGAAAACAGATCCCATTCATACACCCGTGAAGGATAGAGCCACACATCCACTGCACTGTCCAAGTAGGATAAATCCAACGTGCGGATTTCTTTCGATTGAGCTGAAGGCATAATCGGGGATGGAGCTATTGACCATCGGTTTCCAGTTGGTATTGGCGATGCCACCCTCCAATACGTATTTGGTTCTGGTAGCAACCACACGGGTTTCCATCCCTTCATATCGAATAGTTGCAGGGATCGCATTGCGGTCAGCAAGGGTGGCAACCACCGTGCGTTGTGTATCTATGGGTACGGCCTTGTTGACTTTGAAGCCGTCTATGATTTCTATGGCCATGAGTTAGATTTAAGGAAAGGTGATGGTAAATGTTTTGCCCGACACACTGGTTGGAACCGTGGTGCGCCATACGAAATAGTTGGCTTCCCATCTGGGGTATTTGTTATTTGTTTCAACCAACAGTATCTCACGCGCAAATGATGCCGTGACATCAAACCCATTGTTGTCTCTGATGATTGGCATTGATCCAAAATATGGGGTGGCAAAGTAGAGGTATCTGTCAGTGCCGTTATAGACAACCGCAAATTGCTTGGTCGATTCGTTTTGAATCACCTTTGTCAATGTGCTGAATAGTTGCGCACCTGTAAGTAGGGCTACCGACATGCCATAAAAGGTTGGCATATAGAAGTTGATATTCCGCAAGGCAGATTGAATCGTCTCCGGATTGCCGTTACCACCCACATCGGCCAAAGCCCGAAAAGTGCGCTGCTTGTTGGCTAGTAGGGAAGCAGAATTTCCTGATACATTGAGTGTCACCCCAAAGCTGTTGGCACTGCCTACCGTCACGATATTGTTGCCGTTGGTGGTTTCAACGATGCGACGGTTGGCAATGGCTGTCTCATCGTTGGGAGTCACCACTGCCGAAAGCGTCACGCTTTGCTGGGTGCCGTATTCATAGTTGGCGTCGCTACCCGAAAAAGCAAGTGACGCCGGCACGAACGGATAGAAATAGTTTTCCAAGAACCCTTTTACCGAGATGGCAGCAGGATTGATGAGTGGCAACCCGGAACGCTTCACGGGACGGTTCCCGTCAAAAGGTAAATCGGTCACGGTGGTCGTTGCCGCATCTCCAGAACCGGCGGTTTCGCCCGATTCATCGGTGAGCCTTTTGAGCGAAGAACGTACAAACTGCACGTTGTCGATCACCACATAGTCGGCATCCACGTAACGGATGCGATTGGTGGTGAAGATGTAATCGGGGAATTTGACCGTCAATCCGGCTGTCGATGTCAACTGTATCATGGCCGTGGATTATAGGAGATTGTACCCGTCTTCAAAATGCGAATCGTATATCGGATAGCTCTGGCCGTTCTCGAACTTGGCCATGGCCTGCACCAGCTTCTTCAATGTCGCTTTGGTCGGCAACAATCCGGCATCTTTGGGATAACCCGTCTCTTTGACTACAAACGCGATGTAGTTGGATGTCGGGTTTTCGCTCGATGGAGCGTATTTATGCAGAAGCTTCTCAATGGTGTTGTAACCGTTTTTGATATGGTTCGACACCAGCTTTATCATGGCTCTTACGCCATACTCGAAGGTGGTGAACTGCTCAAACGTCCCATCCGTGTTTTGTTCTTGGGGTATCTCGCCGCCCCATGTGGAGCCGGTCATTTTGATGTTGCCGGGATTGTTGTTGCGAATACCACGCGGAAAGGTAGAAGCCAGTGAACCCGACTGCCCGAAATAGTTTCGGACAATCGGGTCACCGGCCTGACCTCGACTATCTAACGGAAAAGAATTGCTTTGTCTTTGGCGGATGGCCGTCACAGCCAACGCCAGTCCTACGATGGCTAATGTTCCACCTACTAGGTATTTGGTTGATTGTTTCATTAAAAGGGAACGTTGAATTTGTCGTAAACCGCTTTCACCCGCACCTGCTCCGTGGTGCTCAGGGTGTCTTTGATCCATGCCGTCAGGTTCATATCGCTGCCATATTTGAAGAACCTTCTTTCGCCAAACACAAGGATGAGCTGCAACAGGTCGGCACGGCTCTGTAAGCTGTCGAACACACGGTAGATGGCCTCTTCATCGTCGTTCACCATTCCTTTGGCATTGTAAACGGCATCGGCCATGGCCACAAATTCCATAGCTGTGAACGACACATTGCCGTCCTCAGATCCATTGTCCTGGGCATTGTTATTTGCAGCTCCTTGTTTCTTCGATAGGATGCCGATCAACACCAATAAGGCACCGGCACCAAGGATGGTATAACCTACTGTTTTTCTCATTTGCGTTGTTTTAAAAGGGGACACCCATGGCACGGAAGATGGCTCCTGCACGTTCTTTGTCACTGGTGTTGAGCTCTTCACTCAACCATCCAATCAGGTTCAAATCAGTCCCAAAAAAGAGGCTGGTGACAATGCCGTACCGTTTGATGCCAAAGGCTTTGACCAGCATCAACACATCGTCGCGGTTACGCATGGTGTTGAGTACCGAAAAAATATCGGTTCCGTTGTAGCCTATCTGATCCATGGCCAAGTAGAGCTTTTGTGCCATCAGGCTATATTCACTGGGGCTATAGCTCAATTTGGCGGTGTTGATCTGAAGGTTGCCGATGTTGTTACCCGACGGGTCTTTGGTGCTGCCTTTGATCTGTCGGTAGATGAAATAGCCGCCGCCCACCGCCAAGGCAGTGAAGAACACCGTTTTATAAACGGGTATCACGCGATCCATGATTTTGGGTGCTGCATCAACGGCCGCAGCGGCTATTAAGGGATTCATCGTAATGTCTGTAAGTGTTGGTTATGCAAGGTGGATGTACTTCAACGCTGTCTTTACCACCGAAGGCTTTTCGTTCACCTTCTGGAGCAGCTTAATGAAGTCGTCGTGATCCACTTTGTTAATGGTGCTTTGCAGCAATGTCTCCAGCTTTTGTGCCTTTAACATGCTGTCGTTGTGGATGGTGATTTGTGCTTTGTGTGCCATGGTTTATGCTTGTTGTTCAATTTGTTCTTTGATATAGTCCACTAAATCCAGTTGCCGTTCTTCGTTGTCCTCTATAAAGGCCATGATTTTGATGAACCTCTCCAGATGCGGAACCGGCCAAGTAGTGAGAGCTTGCGCGATGTCTTTGATAGCGGCCATCGTCTTTTTCTGACCCTCTGACAAAGTGGATTCGTCCACGTCGATCAGGTTGGCCACATTGGGTGGAGCTGTTGGTGTCTGGTTTCCAGTTGGTTCATCGTCCAATCCCAAGATGCCTCGTAATGACGGGCTCTTGGTGGCCAGTTGCATCGCCACATTGGTGAGTGCGTTGATGCCCACCTCTTTGAACATCTTGTGGGGTTTGTAGCGTTCGTTCTCTTCGCGCAGCTCGTCGTTCTCCTCTTCCAAAGAGCCGATCTGTTCCTTGCTATGTCTAAGAGATGATGATAATTCATCGTTCTGTCGTGAGAGTTGCTCAACCCTTTCCTGAAGCTTGGACATCTCGTTTTTCATCTCCATCTCCCTAAACTTCTGGTCGTAGGTGAGACGGTCGATCATCATGTCTTTTGTATGGCGTTCGCGCTCAAAGGCCAGTATGGCGCCCAATCCGTTTTTGACGCCTTCAAAACCTTCCAGTCCGCTCAGCCCTTCGAACATAGATTCGATGCTTTGCTGTTGGATGCGGGGTTGCTCCATTGAGTGGACTGGCACCGCATTGGTGTTGACTTCGCGTGTACGGATGCGTGTGGGGTATTGGCTCAGGGCGTTTCCTTTGACGCCCGTAAACTCTTCAATGATGATGACGTCGGGTGTGAAGTTGTGGATCATCTTTTGGATGCACTCCCGAAAGGCATTGCCGCCCTTCATGCGCTTGGTGATGAACTTGCTGGTCACGCCCGCGTTGTTGTCATTTTCGTAGCTCACCAAAAAGGCGTAGGGACTTTTCGATTCGTCCCAGTAGTCGAACTTTTTGGCGATCGCTTCAATCTCTTTCATGTAATTCTTTTCCATTTTCCGTGTCGTTTAGTCTTGGTCGTGATAGATAGGCTGGACTTTCAGGAATTCGAGTTTGAACGGCCTGAAGTCTGTGTAATTCTCCAGTTGGATATCGATGTAGTCGCGAAAACTCTCGTATCGCGCCAGCTCTAGGTTGGCATAATCCAATGGCGATGTCCGAAAGGTGTTGTCGCTGCTGCGGATGGTCAGCCGCGCCGTCTGGTCAATGTCGTTCAGGTTCTTGTTGACCAAGAAAAAGAAGGCATTGCCGATGTCGATCACCGACTTGGGCGATTCGACCATCAACACATGAGGCACCGTCACATGCGATTTGATGTTCTCCAGTTCGTAGATCTTCTGTTTGATTCGTTCTTGCAGGATAACGTCCATGTGTCAGTGGATTTAAGTTTCGTAGAAAAAATAGGTCTTCACATAAAAGGGGTTGTTGGCCTTGCCGTTGTTTTTGAACACCAGCCGCACAAACGAATTGACCTGTTCCTTCTGGTCTAAGGGGATCAAATTGAAGTGGATGCTCTTGGTGTTGTTATTCAGATCCAACGGCATGTCACGGATGGCAATGTCGCGGCCGCTGTTGAACAGCACGCTCATCTCACCCACGTTGCTCTTGTCCCAGTTGATGTTTTTCCAGTAGGCTTGCGACTTCACATAGGTCACGTAGTCGTAGAACCATCCCAAAGCCATCTCCGCCGTGCGGTAAGCATCAAAAGCGTATTCGTTGCTGGTGATGGGGACATACTTAAACCATGTGGCATCGGGATAACCATATTTGTTGCCAAAGTAGGTGTAGGCGTTCACCAAGGTGGTTGCCGTCGATTTACCTCCTTCACGATCAGCAACCTTCACATAGATTTCTGCCTTTTCGTAGGTCGCAGGATCGAAGTTTGACGGTTCGTTAAAGAAAGTCTCCCAATAATTGGCCGTTGTGGCCGTGGCATTGGAGGCGATGTCGGTTTTGAATTTTCGGTACCAAGCTTTTAAATCTTCCGGATTCCATGCTTTCTTTTGCGATACCACATGCAACGGTTCAGCGGTGCCATAGATCTTTTGTCCACTCAGGGTCGTTTTTAGGTTCACACCCAGCATCAGATACCAGCGTTGGCGCAAGCCGGTGCCAAAGAAGCCGGTGTTGACGTGTTGCTTTAAAGTGGCCAACTTGGCATCGTAATAGGCTTGCGTGAAGACGGATTGGTTTTCAGCATTCTCCTCTTTGGCCAATGCAGCTGTGATGTATTCGTTGATGATGGCATTCACAAAAGCATCCCGCAGCGCTTCCACCGCCGTCATGTCGCTACCTCCGTTTACCAACACATCACGCCCCAAGAACTCTGGCAACCCTTTATTCTCCGCAAGGAACTGCGCTACCGTAAATGTTGGTTGCAACATGTCATAACCCCACGAGACGGTCACGCCCTTCTCGCGGTCGTAAGCGTTCACGATAAGGCCGTTGACAACCTTTGCGTTGAGCGGGATTTGGATGTCCGTCACAAAATCCTCGTCGGGCAATGCTTTCTGTGTGTGGATCAGGATCTTCTTAGCCATGGTGCAGTGGGTTAATAATCAATCGCTCTCAGGTAAACACTCACGGTGTAGGGGTATTTGACACCCGGCGCCGATCCGTCCCTATAATTGAGTTTGATCTTGGAGTTACGTGCCCTCACATCGAATTCGTAAGGCATCTGGTTGATGCTCACACCAACTGTGCGATTAATCAATGTTGCCTCAAACTCTTCGGGAATAATCTCAGTGTCGTCGATACTCAAATCCAGTAGCGATCCCACCAGAGCGGCCTGTTGCTCGATGTTTACGAACGCACCCGTGATGCGATCATGCTCCTGTTTGGTGTTGGTATTGAGTGTTTTGACCTGTCCGGCCTCTGTCACCTGAAACCGCAACACCTGATATTTCTGGCGTCCTTTGCCCTGTGAAGGTGGCGTAGATGTGGGCGTTTTGCCTTTGACGGCACCCAGTTCGTCGGATTCGGGATACATTGTTTTTTTGTTTTTAAGTTTTTTAGTTCCGAAAAAAAAGGCGACGATCCACGCCGCCTTTTTCAACCAAAGATGTCTATCCACTATTCGCTTGCGCGTTTACTTCTTATGCACCTTGCAACCGATCAAAGTGATCTTCACGGCCTCATGGGCTGTGCCTGCCACGGTCATGGTCAAACGGGCTTTGATCTCCTTTTGTGGTTCAATCCACTTGGGATGATCCAGTTTGAACATGTGCTTGCGTCCCCCGTCCGATGTCTCGTTGTTGAACACCTCGCACGAGATGTTCTCGGGCAACAAGGTTTCAGCACCTACCTTCAGCTCAAACTCACCGTTTTTGATCTTCGCCGGAAGATCGGATGAGAAGTCGCTGGTGGTCACATCGGTGTTGTCGGCAAACGTGCCAAAGTCCAATGCCACAGCTGTCACCAAGAAGTGTTCGCCGATGTCCAGCTTGGCGCCGTTCAGGTTGCTTTTTCCCACCGCCTTGTCGTCGGAGCTGGTCAACAGATCGACCACGCTTTTGCCGTCGATGGCTTTCACACCGTAGATGTTGGCATCTACCACCTGCAAGTCACGACTCTCCAGCTTGGCTCGGATCTCCTCGGGCAACTCTGCCTTTTTCATCTCGAAATACCCTTTTGAGGTAATGTCGTAGCGGAAAGCGGCAGCAGCCATGATCCCGTTGCGCCCTTTCTTTTGTCCTGCGCTGTGCGCCTGACGGGCTGCGGGTTTTACCGCTTTTTGTGCGATTTTCTTCGCAGCGGGTTTGCGGATAGGAGCGGGTACGCCGATCTCTCCCAATACACCCTCGATTTGCTCTTCGATCAAAGAGCCTGAATTCTCTAAACCTTCCATGTTGGCATCAATTTTTTAGTGTGGTTAATTGCCGAATAGAAAGCACACGTTTTATTGAGCCGTACCTAATGGTTAGGCAGTGATGGCCAGATCTTCGTCGTCGCCACCCAGACCCTCCATGACGCTTTCGGTGTCATAGTTTTCAAAGCCGGCAGTGATGTCGATCACGGTTTCTCCAATACCAGCGGTAATGGTCTGGGATGGTTCATCGCTTGCCCCGGCTGTGATGGATTCGGGCGTCACGTCCTCAATACCCATGGTAGGGAATTGATATTGTGGCAATGCTTGGTAAGCCATCGGCACTACCGTTTCTGCATTGCCCAATCCATTGATGTAGGTTTTGCCGGTAATGCGCTGGATGCCGTCGATCACGCCATAGGTACAAACCCCAATGGCAACCTTTTTGCCCATTGGGTTCTTGACCAACTGATGGGCAGCCAAACCGATCCCCACCGTCGCCAACGGTCTGACCATGTTTTCGACTGTTGCCCCGTCCACGCCTTCAATACCGAACATACCGCTAACGGTAGTGGTACCTTTGGCGACCAGATTGGCCACTTGTTTGCCCAAAAGCACGCCACCGGCTACCAGTGCCATGTCTTTGAGGTCGTCGAACATTCTGTTGCCCGACAGGCGGGATGGATAAGTCCTTCTTGCCGGAGCTTTATCGACCCGTTTCTTGTTGCTTTTTTTTCTTGCCATTTTGCGAAATTGATTGGTAAAACTTATCGAAGGGTTACTTTTCGCACCCCCCTGCGGGTTTTGCTTTTTGTGTTTTTAGGGTTATGCCTTTTGGCGGGTTTGTCCTTTTTAGGCTTCGCCTTTTTGCGTCTGCGATGTCCGGGAAGGGCTCCCAGTGCCTTTTGTTCGGTTCTGGCAGCTACCATCGGTCGTGCTGCATCCTTTTTCGATGGTCTTAGCAGAACCACCGCAGCCGTGCCCAGCAACAAGGCGCCCCCTACAATGAGCAAGGGTTTCTTGTTGCGGGACAAAAAGCTGCCTCTCTGTTCTGTGGTGTTGGTTGTATCTGACATGGTTACATTGTTTGCTGGTGTGAGGGATGATGTCGTTGTTGGTACCAAATTCTGATAGTACTCTTCTGCAGGTGTTGGGGGCAATGCCTGTGTGACTATTGCAGATGACTTCGCCGGAACCGTTGGCGCAGTATACTGGGCTACCGTTGCCGATTTGGTGAAAGGAATCGATGGCGCAGCTGATGCCTTGCTGGTGATGCTCTTGATGGCATTGTTGACCAATGGCAAGGGGCTTACCGGCAGTTCGTTGCTGAAATTGGTAACGGATGATGCTTTGGCTTGTACTGTATCGACCACTTTTGCAACTTTAGGTGCCGACTTAACTTTGGTCAGTGTCGATGCTGCTTTGATGGCAATGGGTGCAATAGCTGCTGTAAACGGGTTACTGGCTGTGAGTGCTGCCACTGCCGGAGCGGCAACCTTCGCTACTGAAATAGCTTGCTTAGCAACCGATTTGGCTAATTTTCCAACCTTCTTGAAGAAGCCGCCCTGAAGCTCTCCGTTCAATCCTTGCACTGGTTTAAAGACGCCTGTCCGTTCCAACGCATCTTCGTACATGGCAAGCCTGTCTAGGACCTGATCGCGCAATGGGGTGTGCCAGTATTTGATGGCATCATCAAACATGGCGATAAGGCTGTTCACGTCACCCGTGAAGTTCTTCATCACCGCCGGATTGGCCGCCACGGCATTTCGTGTTTGAAGGATGTAATTGTAGGTTTTGTCCAGCAATTGGTCGTTGGTCATTTCGCCCAGACCGTCAAAGCCTTCGATACCGCTCAGCATCTCAATGGGCATACCATTGAGTCCTTCTACTGCATAGAGTGAAGCCATATTAAAATTGTCTTTTTGTTCTGAATAGGGTTTTTCGTAGTCGAACCTGTCCAATACAGGATCGATGATAATATCCGGCTTTCCGTCGCTGCCCGGGATGTACACGTAGATATGCTGGTAGTAGTCGCGTCCGTTGTATTTGGTGATGCGGAACCTGAAAGGGATGCCCAAACATTTAAGCACCGATCCGCAAAAGATCGAATAGTCGTCACAATCAATGCCCGAACTGTCAATGCCCATCTGTTTGTGGCGAACCTGACCGTCGTGCCAGCTTCGTGCGGGTGTTCTGAGTTCTTCACGCCCCACGGTGTCGCGCCTGTATTGCAAGTAGTCGTAGGCAAAATTGAACAAGTTTGATGCGGTCTCCCGAATGGTCTTACCTTTCAATACTTGTGCAATCTGGGCTGTCTCTTGGTGATGGTCGCGCACAATCCGGATGGCCATCTCCACCACGTCATTTACTTCCCCGTTACGCTTCACTGTTTTTCGTGAATTGTCGGTTTGTGGAAAATACTTGTTGAAGCGGCTGCCATCTTTAACGGTACGTGGACCGGCAGAGAGTGCCAATCCTGTTCCGGCTAGCGACTGTTGGGTTGTCATCGTCACACCGTTAACGGTGGCGATAATGGCAAACGTTAGATTCTTAGCCAGCACTTCCGACAGCTTATCCGTATTGGCCAACAGGTCATTCATAATGCCGATGTTGGTCAGCGCGTGCAAAGGCACGTCGATGGATAATGTCTTTTCGGAGGCCGAGAGTGGTGAAATGGTTGTGACAACGGCATCGGGCATTGAGTAGGCAATCTCATTGCCCCTGTACAATACCTTTACTGATGGAATTTGTAAGTTGATGGTTTGCTTAGACGGGTTGTAGATGCGGATGCCCACGCGTATTTGCGCTTTATAACCCGCTACGTCCAAAACGTTTTTAGGTGCAATGACCTTTTGAACCTTGAGCGATGAAATGACAAAGGAAACTTTGTCGCCAATATCCATCAGCGTCCAAAGCTTCCTTACCACTAAGCCTGTCCCTAGTGCGGTTAACCCAAAAACAAGTGCTTTCTTTCGGTTCATGACACGAAAGTAGGATGGGCGAAAGAGGAGATGTGGGTTTAGTTAGGGATTGAGGAGAATTAGGATTTATTTTGTAAGTTTGGCGGTACAGAGTAATGTTAGGCGACAATTGAAGTGTTTTGTATTTGATTTGTTGGGGACAAGGTGAATCTGATTATTGAATATATCACTCTGTTATGTCGATTTAACTTCTCTTGCATTCAATATCTTTGTTTGCAATGGGAATGTTAGTGCTTGTTTTAAGTATTTTTTGTCATCTATTAAAGGACAGATAAATTGCCAAAAAAAACATATAGATTCATAATTTAATATTCATTGCCTCATGAGTAAAATAAGAGTCAAAAATTTTGGACCTATCAAGAACGGTTTTGAGGATAACGACGGGTGGCTTGAAATAAATAAAGTCACCGTATTTGTTGGCAATCAAGGTTCTGGCAAAAGCACAATTGCCAAATTGATTTCTACCTTCGTGTGGATAGAAAAGGCATTGATAAGAGGGGACTATGATAAGAAGTGGTTTGAAAGGAAAGATGTAAATCGTTTCAAAAGTCAATTTTTGCCTTATCATCGGCTAGGACTTGCTGATAGTAAGAAAGATGATACATATCTTAAGCCAAACTCCATAGTTGAATATCAGGGAGATGCCTATCATATTAAATATGAAAAGGGAACAATGTTAATCACGGAAAACTCGAATGGGATCTACTCGTTGCCTCAAGTCATTTATGTGCCAGCTGAAAGGAATTTTTTAACATACATAAAAGACGCTGGTGAATTACGTTTATCTGGTGCTTTGCGGGACTTCAATACAGAATATGAAAAGGCAAAAAATAATTTAAAAAATTTCTCTTTGCCAATCAATGATGTTGAAATTGAGTATAATAAACAGTATAATAATTTGTATTTACAAGGAAAGGATTATAAAATTGAAATAGGCGAGGCTGCAAGTGGTTTTCAATCGTTCGTGCCACTATATTTAGTGTCCAATTTTTTGGCCAAATCAGTAATGATAAGTGCAAGTAAAGAATCTATGAGTAGTAAAGAAAAACTTCGTTTTGAAAAGGGAGTACAGGATATATGGAATAATACAAACTTAACGGACGAGCAGCGAACCATAGCCCTTTCTGCTTTATCATCAAAATTCAATAAATCTTCCTTTGTGAATATAGTTGAAGAACCTGAGCAAAATCTATTCCCTTCATCTCAGTGGGAAATGTTACAATCTCTATTGGAGTTCAATAATCTGAATGTTAAAAATAAATTAATTTTGACTACTCATAGTCCTTACTTGATTAGTTATTTGACTTTATCTGTAAAAGCGGGGTTGTTAAATTTAGAAATTCAAACAGAAAACTTAAAAACGGAATTGGAAAAAATCATTTCGTTAAATTCGACTATAAATTCTGATGATTTGTCAATTTATGAGTTGGATGAGGAGAATGGTACTATTCGCTCTCTTGATACTTATAATGGATTGCCTTCTGATGAAAATAAATTGAATGAAAAATTGGATGAAAGCAATGAGTTGTTTGCTAGATTATTAGAAATTCAGAAGCAGCTATGAGTACAAAGAAAAGGAAGAATGAGTTAAAAAAAAAGAAAGCGAAAAAATCAAAAAATCAAAAGAGCAAAACAAAAAACATGAGCTTTTTTGATTCAAAAAATCAATATGTCTCCACGAAAAGAACTTTTGGTCTTTGTGATGACGAGCCACCTCCACACAAACCTGCATATCTCGATGAGAATGATGGAAGTAAATGGATTGCTATTGTGTCTAACGACACTCAAATTGAAGTGAAATTTGTTGCTTTAGACCACTGCGTTAAGCTGTTAAAGCCTGATGGGAAAAAGGAAGACAGATGCAGCGATGGACTTTTAGAGTACGATACCACAATTATTTTTGTGGAATTGACAACTGCCACCCATAAAAATTGGAAATCAGACAAAGATGAACAATTACGTATTACTATTAGTCATTTTGAAAAGACAAAAGAATCTTCGCAATATGAAACTAAAAAAGCATATATAGCGAATAGTAATTTTAGAATACTTAGACCAAGTTATCAAGCAAGAATGGACAAATTTTTGAACGATACTGGTTATGATTTAAGAATTGAAAATAGAATAGTGTTATAGTTTGTGGTGTAAAACCATTGAGCATTACTCACTAACCACCGAAAGAAAAATATTTCAGCCCCAACCCACAAAGCAACAGTTTGTCAGCTCTACTCATCGGCAAATTATTTAGCGTCAAATACTTGTTTTTTTCCATCACACACTCTATAGCCACAAGAAACCCCTTTTTATTTTTGTTGTAGCTTTAAATAATAAATTCTGATACCTGAGAATATGTTGTTGGGGTTCGTATAATAATCAATAAATCACTTAAAAATGTTAATTCTTCATATTCTATTGTTAGTACCGAAATAGAGAAATTTGATAAACTCTTAAATAGAGCTTGAGATACAAACAACAAGTCCCGCTTACGCGAGGTTTTTTTCTGATTTTTTGAGTTGAATATTCAAATCTGTCAGCTCGCCATCGGCAACGTTGCCACTTGGTCTGCAGAACCAACCGTTGGGATTGCAACCGTATAAATTCCCGAAAGAAGCGACTTAATATTAAACCATCTTTTTAGCAGTCTTTTAAATAATTTTAAGGGGAGCTTTAGCCAAACATTGTTGACCTCTAGTGCAAAAGAATGGGTTGCATTTTAACTTCGCTGATAAGCTCTTTATCAAAATTGAAAAAAAAATCAGGTTTCTTTTCAGTTCTTTGCTACCGTTACAAAAAAAGAACATCATTAAAAGTATTTCTTCGTTTCCGCACTATTCACATCCGGCAACCCAAAATTATCAATCACAATTTGCGCCTGTTTAGGCGTCAACGTCTTACAGGTCGGTTCATAACCGGCCTCTTTTAATTCTGCCATCACCTTTTTGTTGTCACGTAACATACGTGCAAAAGCATCAACCGGACGCGAGTAAATGTCCGGTCTCATATACATACGGGCAAAGATTGATTTGGGCACACAGCCTTTAATTTTAACATCCATATTCGATTGGTTTTATTGGTTATTAAATGATTGGAGGGTAATTGTCGTTCCACGATCCGGTAAATGGCACCATTCGGTCAATCTCTTTACGAGTACTGTTGTTGTAAATCACCACCAACTTCACATCTTTCTCAGGGAAAGAGCGCATGATGTATCGCTTGAGCTTCATCGCACCAAAGCGAAGTGAGTATTTGTCCCATTTCTCTACCGATGCCCGATTGGTGGTTTGCCCATTGTTGAATACCACGTAGGCATAACTTAAGGCGCTTTGAGGTGAAAAGAATTTCCCCATGACTTGGTTGTTTAAGGATTGGTGATGATAAACGGCTGATGATTCAATCTACACTCCCGCACTTGGTTCAACAGCTCTTGAAAACCATTATTTGACTTGCTTCTGTTGGTTGTTTTTCCTAACGAGGTTGCAGTAGCACGTTGGATAAAATCAGCCTCCAGTTGAGGAACAGCCCTACGCACAGCATTAAGTTGTCGATTGTAGTTCTCAAAGCTTGGTTCCGACAGGTAACGTTCCAGATGTTTGAGCATCCGTTTGCGATGATCGGTCTGTTTCGCCTTGCGTTCCTTCCACTCTTTAGCCATCGACAGCCATTTGTAGGTGCCGATGAATCCATTACGGTTGTTCTGGTCGAAGAACATGGTCGGTGTTACAAACCATTTCCCATTTCTGTAATAATCCTGACGACCAAGGTATTCCGATGCCATTCGGATGCGGTTCTGCATGTTCTGGATTTGCCGCTCCAGTCCAACCGGTGACGTATCGTTGGCAAAATAGTGAGCGGCCAAATACCGGATGGCCTGTTGTTCTTCAGGCATGTGAATGGTTCGGCCAGCCCACAGCTTACCGCCGTATCGGGTGCGTAAATGAGGCGGGAGGGTGGCATTGTCGGCCTCAACATCGCCATTCCAAAGCATCCAGACAGCATACTTGTAGAGGAATTCGGCAGCCACAAAAGCCCGTTTATGCGCGTTTTCAACACCCAAATCAACACCCCCGCGCCGCGCCCCCCCGGCTTGAGTGTCTTTCCCTTCGGGGCGCTCTTCGGTTTTTCCTTCCTCACTGTCCCCGGTTGAGGCGCATTCACCCGCTCTCGGTGTCTTTCTTCCTTCTGTCTTTCCTGTGTCATGCAAATCCCGCATTTTTCCCTGAGCTGCTGATTTATTGGGCTCAACCGATTTATCAACAGCTTCGGATGAATCAACAGCTATTGTTTTTTTATTTTTTCCGTAGGAAATAGATTCTTTAGATGGTTTGCATTTTGCTCGTTGGGGGAGGTATGATTCTGAATTATTGCCATTTAGAAATTTCGAGGACGGATGGTAGTTTTCATCCTCGGCATCCCACAACAGGAACAAATTGGGATTGATATACAAGTCGTAATTGGCTTGTGTTCCATGGTTGATCTTGCTAGTGATGCCCCCGCATTCACGAATGCGCTCCAGACGACGATAGATGGTCGATGCAGCACGCGGATTGCTTCGGCTTAAACGATAGGCCAAATCCTTGTTGTTGGTGTTGATGCAAACCGGATCGCCCAATCTTATAGGCTGAGGGGCTAATTCGGTATTCGAAAAAAGCTCCAGCCGCATCTCGTATTGGCTCACGGCCTCAAAATAGAGTGCCTGAAGCAACGAACGATGCGCTTCAGTAAGCTTTTGGCGCTTTTCTGAAGGATTGGCCGCATTGTGCGCGTCAGTCTTTTTGTTCTCAATGTGAATGAAGTTGTCCAGAATGCGCTGATGCAATTGGAAACTATCTCGACGGATGAACGGTCGTCCTATTGATTTTTTCGACCGCGTTCCGTACTTTTGTGGTGCATCCATAATCTCGCCAAGGTTATAGGTGTAGTGCAACATAGGGGTCGCCACCCCGTTGTTGTCATTTTGCGAAAAATCGAATGTTAATCGCCAATTAGCGTTCAAAAGAGGGGGGACTTACGTCCCCCTTTCTATTTAGTGCCCCTTATAGCTGGGGCGGCTCTCGGTAAAAGATTGATTGATGTACTCGTTGATCGACAGACGAGTGATGAGATACTTTTTGCCCGTGCTTTTAGCCGCTTTCAACTCACCTTTTTGCAACAGCGAAAGCACCGTCTCGCGGTGGATAGACAAGATTTTTGCTGTTTCGGTGACACTCAATGTCTCCGACTGTGGTTCTTTGGATGTTTGTAAGGCTATCTGGTTCAAATTGGCCTCCATTGAGTTGATTTTGGCCTCCAGTTTGCGAAATTCTCCCAACATGGTTGAAAGCATTGCCTCATACGGATTGGGAATTGCAGGATAAGTGGTAGTAGTACTCATAATTGGTTGATGTTTTGTGTAGAGCAGATCAGTCGCCACCAATCTGCCCTACTTGCCATTTTGCGAAAATCGAATTGCCTAGCAGTTATTTTTTAGTTTCTTAGTTTTTTAGTTTCTTTATTCCCTATATTTAAGATCGCGCATAGCGATGTTTAATGCATCGGAAATTTTTTCGAGCCAATCACCCGGTATCGACTTGGGTGAATCGCTCGGAATGTTTGCCCACGACTGTAAGCTGGATAGGTTGACGCCATTTTCTTTCAGTCGCTTGCGGTAAAATGAGATTTCGCTAGCCGTGAGCTTTTCTTTGAAAATCTCATGAAGTCTGTATTTGTACTGCCTAAATTCCTTCACTGGAACTGTTAGGACTTCAAATTGCAGTCCGTCGCTGAATCTATCTGTTCTCATTTTGCCATAGTTTGATTTGCAAATAGTTTTTTTGTTTGCATCTCGGTTTTGTGAGTAGCAATGTATAGCACAAGTATAGCGAATGTAATTGCAACTCCAAAAAATTTGTATGATTTTTTTTAATCGCATGAATCAAATATCTCGTATATGTCTACTAAAGAGAGGTTAAAAGAATTTACCAAATTCAAAGGCATCAGTGAAAGATCTTTCTGTGCCACGATTGGTGTATCGCCGACGTTTATCAGCGCTATGAGAAAATCGATGCAGCCCGATAAAATCGAAAGCATCAAATCACATTATCCTGATCTGAACATTGTATGGCTCTTAACCGGTGACGGCGAAATGATTCATGACCCCAATGCTTCTGACCCATCGCAAAAGCAACCCGCTTACGACCCTATGAATCACCAGATAGAGCTGGATATGTTGAAACAACTTTTAGATTCAAAAGACAAGCTTATTGCATCGCAGGAGCGGGAAATATCCACACTAAACAGGCAAATAGAAGGAAAGGAGAAGGAAGTTGAATCCTATCTGCGTGAAATACAAACCCTCCGTGATTTGGTGGAGTCATACCAGCGTCAGTTAAACACTCCCGAACAGCCACGTAAAGCCATTTGACAGTTGATAGGGTATATCTAGAGCAAGGTAGAGAGTTTACTTGGAGGCCGCGAAAATAGGGATATGCTATTTGCTCAACAATCCCCAATGGCTTGAAAACACTGATATGAGCGTCTTTTTTGACCAATGGCAGACGGTCAAAAAACAACATTCTTATTATCAGTTGCTTTATTATGTAGAAGAAAGGGTGTTTTTTGACTGATAAAATGAGATTACGCGAGGTTTTACCAGCTTTCCACCAGCTTTCGTGAGGTTTTCACTAACTAAAGTGCAAGAAAAACCTGCTTTTACCCTGAAATCTGCAATTATCTCCTTCCGAACTTCTTTGTTGTTAATTTGCAACCACTCATGTTTGCCCGAAATTCGTATAATTACATTTAATGACTGCGCTTGAACACGTAGGAATGGAGTATTCGCTACTGTTTTTTAGCCAATCACCCAATTTACACTCTTCAATTGCCTTCTCAAACGTTCCTCACTTTGGTGAATGTAGATCATACTCGTTTTAATATCGCTGTGCCCCATTAATTGCATAATCAGATAGGGATTGCCTGTTATATCGGCCAAAAGAGTGCCAAAAGTATGTCTGGCCACATGGAAACTTATCGGTGTGTCGATCCTTGCCATGATCGCAATACTTTTCAAATGACGGTTGACAAGCTGATTGACAATATTCGGGAATACACTCGACTTTTTGCGTTCAAGGAACTTATAGGCTATTTGTTGTGGTTTGCCATCAAAAAGCAGATAAAGCGGCAAAACTACCTCAATCGTTTTACTATACTCAACTTTTTTCTGCTTAAAGCGAACGGTCAATCCTTCTTCCGTTTCTTCAATATCTCGTGGAGCAAGGTCAATTACGTCCGAATACCTCATTCCTGTGTAAGCTGCAAACAGAAACATATCACGAACATTGCTTATCTGTTCAAATCCGGCAGGTGGAAAAACCAACGCCTCGATGCGCAATAACTCTTCCATCGAAATATTCTCACGTGTCCCAGCAACCTTCTTAGATGAAAAGTCATTGTACGGATTATCGTCCGATTTGAGAAATTTCTTCTTTACCGCAATATTGACAAACCGCAACAGGTTCTTATGGTGTTTGTGGATGGTATTTTGCTTCAGTTTTTTCCCTCGCAAGAAATTGTCAAAGTCAACAATCTTGGTGTAGGTAAACTGCGAAAATTGACACCCTTCTGTGCCGCAAAACTCTTTGAAGACATGAATCGTGTAATTCCACTCTTTAAGCGTTCCATTTGCTACGGATTTGTCCTTTTCTGCCTCTTCTTCGAGGAATGTGATGAAATCGGTAGCTGTATGCTTGTCGTTCAAAAAATCCTCAAGGATTTGCTTTGTAAAAGGACGTCCATTATTGATGAGCGAATATTCGAGATTCTGGATGCTGGAAATCAATCCTTGCAGATATTGGTTAAAGGCAAGGTAATTCGGATGATTTGATTTCACCAAGTCTTTGTACCGTCCGGAAGTACCCCACTGGTCTTCCTCTATCAGAATTTTGGTGATAATGTATTTCCGCTCATGGCGATTGAAGTATACTTCCAGTTCGACTGGAGCCTTGTCTCCTTTATTTAATTCCTTGTTGCGGCGATTGAAAATTAATTTGTATTTTGCCTGTGCTTGCTTCTTCATGTCGAAAATGTGTATCACACGTACCACAAAAGTGTGTTACGCATTCAACAAATGTATCACATTTTCTCCTTAATAACCCTTTTTCGACCTTTCGGTAATGACGGAATAGAAACAAAAAACCCGCTAAAACATTAGTGTTTTAGCGGGTTTTGATCATTTTTGACGGAAACCGTCTTTTTAGTTAGTCGGGGTACCAGGATTCGAACCTGGGACCCCCTGCTCCCAAAGCAGGTGCGCTAGCCGGGCTGCGCTACACCCCGATTTTACATTGAGCGGAGAGAGGGGGATTCGAACCCCCGGTACAGTAATCCCGTACGACAGTTTAGCAAACTGTTGGTTTCAGCCACTCACCCATCTCTCCGTGAATGCGACGGCAAAGGTAAAAATACTCGGGTTATATCCAAAACTTTTAATTAAAAATATCGGTCCTGTTCATTGATTTTCAAAACCGCATTCCCCGATTTTTCACAAACAAGAAAGGCCCCTGAGGGCCCTTTCTTTACTTATCGTTTTTATTCGGTTTTTGCGATGGCTTGGCCAACGATTCCCTCATGGATGTATCTGCTTCGATGTTACGATATTTCACATAATCCATAATACCAAGGTTTCCGTTGCGGAAAGCTTCAGCCATGGCTTTAGGAACTTCGGCTTCGGCTTCGATAACCTTGGCCCTCGCCTCCTGTGCTTTGGCTTTCATCTCTTGTTCCAATGCAACCGCCATGGCCCTACGTTCCTCGGCACGTGCCTGGGCAATATTCTTATCGGCCTCTGCTTGATCCATTTGCAGTACGGCACCAATATTCTTCCCGATATCCATGTCTGCAATGTCAATGGACAAGATCTCGAAGGCAGTACCCGCATCAAGTCCTTTTTGGAGCACCAGTTTTGAAATTGAATCAGGATTCTCCAATACTGACTTGTGCGACGCCGACGAACCGATTGATGACACAATCCCCTCGCCGACACGCGCCAACACGGTTTCTTCCCCTGCACCACCCACCAATTGCTTGATGTTGGCCCTTACGGTTACTCTTGCCTTGGCAATCAGCTGGATACCGTCCTTGGCCACAGCAGCTACAGGAGGCGTATCGATGACCTTAGGATTTACCGACATTTGCACGGCCTGAAATACATCGCGACCGGCCAAATCAATGGCAGTGGCCATCTTAAAGGTCAGGTCAATGTTTGCTTTTGCGGCCGATACCAATGCATGCACCACTTTTTCCACATGCCCGCCAGCCAGATAGTGCGCTTCCAGCTCATCGCGCTTAATTTCGTTCAGACCTGCTTTATGAGCCTCGATCATGGTGCGTACAATGATGCTGGGAGGCACTTTCCTGATCCGCATCATCACCAATTGAAGCAATGAGATCCTTACCCCGGTCACAAGGGCAGAAAACCATAATCCTATCGGGACATAGTAAAGGATTATGAACAAAACAACTATGCCGGCCACTATCAGGCCAATCGTTGGCAATCCGTCCATCTTTTGTTAATTTATTGGTTTAACTATAATATGGGTCTTAAATACTTTCACGACCTCGACTTCTTCGTTTTCATTTATAAATTGTCCGGGACATTGGGCTTCTACAATAGTCCCGTTCACCACACATTTTCCAACGGGATTCAGACGGCTAACGGCCATTCCTTTGTCTCCGGCAGCGATCTTTTCCTCTTCCACGGTTTCCACGGCCGAGTCGATACTGGATTTTAAAGCCAACCGATCCCATGTTTTGGTACGAAAGGAGATGTACAACATAAGCCCCAACGACACCAACGTGCCAAACAGCGCCCAATGGCCTGCCGATGCACCATACGATTGGTACGTCACCACAACCCCTCCGATCACGAACAATGCACCTGCTATACCGGCAATGGTGATGCCAGGAATCATGAACCATTCGATGATGAGCAGGATAATTCCCACCAAAATCAATAAAACAATAACCATTGCTGACATTTTATCCCAATTTAATCGATTGTAACAGACAATTCCCGTTCGACAAGCCGTTCGTGCATCGGTAAAAGCTCATCGATGTGCCCCTTTTTTATATCGCATTTTCCTTTGTAATGAGTGATAATTGCACACTGTTCGGCCTGTTCATCGTTATGGCGGCACACCTCTTTCAATGTATTGATTACATGGTCGAACGTATTGACATCGTCGTTATGCAATATCAAAAACCTCATATCATGTTGCGCCCCCCAGGCCCCTTCCTTCTCCTGTCTCTTCCCAAATGATACCATGGCACTATATTTTTGTTGAAGATAGTGTTTTTTCCCGAAGAATCATTACTTTTTCCCGGCATCCCTTGCTTGCTGCAGCGAAACTTGCTTCCCATTCATAAACGCCACCACAAAAGCTCCGGGAAAACCACCATCGCGCACGGCCTGCAAATTAGCCGCGGCCTGATCATACGTACCATACAATCCGCTGAAATATTTGGTCACCCCGCTTTCGGGCAACGTCTCCGTAGTGATGTCGGGCAATAGTCGCAACGCGGCATCGTTGGGTTTATTTTTAAATGCCCCGATCTGGATCTTGTAAACCACTTTCGCGGTGCCTTTAGCCGGTTCCCCTGCCGTGGCTACCGGCGTCTTTGTTTCCTGAAGTGGACTCTGGGGTATTTGTTCTGCCTGTTTTTTAGATTGCCCTACAGGAACTACGGGAGCAACCGGGGCATCGGATTTATGCATTTCGGAATATGAAGGCAAGGCATACCCATCCGATATTTTCTTGTTGCCGACAGGCTTTTCGCCTTTTTCCAACAATTCCAAATAAGTAAAAAGACCTTTCTCCTGTGTCTCAACAGCTTTTCGTTTCAATGTACCGGCCTTCTCGTACGCTTCGGGATTTAGCGAAAGCTGGGCATTCTCTTCAATATCACCGGCCTCCTTGCTAAATGCATACGATTCGTTATTGTATTTTTGAATGGCAGGGTAGAGATCGCTCAGTTGGCGTATTTCGTCATATTTCGTCTTATAAATCGAATATTTGATGTCCAGTGACTTGTGATATAACCCCAATGCTTTCGCTTTCACCTCTCTGGATTGCTTAACCAACTGATCGCTACCCGGTTGCTCTTCTGTTTGGTGCTTGCTAAACGGATTGGGAATGGCCACTTCGGGGGTGGTACCGGTCTTTGAGGCCCGCTCAAGCAACCTTGCCGATTCGATGTTCAAAATATTTCCCCAAACGTAAAGAGAGTCGGCCTGCCGGAGCTGATAGATTTTGCTTTCGCCGAAGAGTTGGGGATAAATGCCCTGCAGGGCCTGCAACTGACGGCCAAATTCATCAGGAGAGTACAACGTGATATCATGGGGGACTTCGGACACATCGAACGTGAAACTGTTGTTGGGCACCACCTTTGTACCGTCCTGCACCGCATACTGTCCGGAACGAACCAACAGCGTAATCTTATCCTGCTCGAGACGTTGTGCGTTGAAATAGTAATTACCAACAGCGTTGTCTATACTGTATGTCTCCTTTTCAAGCCTCAATATTTCGTTCACCATGGCATTCCGTTCCGTATCGGAATTGGTGGTGGCGTAACGCGAACGCTTTTCCCTCATCAATAATCCCAAACTGTCTTTTTTCAACTCCAGCATACGCCCTTTCTTAAATTCAGCCAGGGCATCATTGGATCTAAAATGCTCGTAGCTGGTGTATTCCAGTGTATCCGCCACCGGGAAAGAGAAACTATTGGCCGCTTTTTTTATCCCGTTCTTTTTCCCTACGGCCACATTGTCGGGTACTTGTGTCGCCAAATCAACATTTACCGGCAATTGAGCCGCTTCCTTTACCTGATTGATGTCGGTCACATTGTTCTTCACCACCGTCTCGTCCCACTGAAGCGAGTAAACCACCAATTTATCGCCCGTAGTGGCCCGGTTAGACGTAAATTTAGCTTTTCTGGCAAACTCATCGGGGACAAAGAAAAAGTCGTCCATGGGCGAATTAAACGGAATACCCATGTTCACCACCTCTCCGAACTCCTTGGTGTCGGGGTTGTAGGTTGCTTTGTAAATATCGTATCCGCCCAACCCTCCAGGACGATTGGAACTAAAATAAAGAGTCGCCCCATCGGTCAGTATCACTGGATATCTCTCTTCGGAAACGGTATTGATCGCACTGCCTATTGATGAGGACTTGCTCCATCCGTCAATAAGCTTCTCCATCTTGAAAATGTCGGACGATCCATTCGTATTGGACACGTAAAACACCCGGTCGCCCCGTTCTGTCACAAACAGGATGCCGTTGGGATCGATCCCCGATTCAAAAAAATCGGAATTGCGCATCAGTTTTCCCATCTCGGGCGAGAAACTGTAATATTCCAGAATGCTGGGTGCATCCGCCGTGTCGGCTGCGATGACATTGATTGAAAAAATCTTGGGCGTCATGCCCATACCCGTCCTGCACTCAGCCATGTATCCATCAGCTCTGTCTTTAAGGGTTTCGTCAACGGCCGGAAATTTGACGAATTTCGCATAATTGGCCAAAGCTTCCTCAAACTCGTACCCCAATTGGTATGCACGGCCAAGGTAAAAAAATGTCTCTTTATTAAAATTTCGGAGTGCCGCAAACCGGAGGCTCCGCGTAGCCAATGGAATCTGCCGGTTGGTCTCGACCAAACAAACGCCCAAGTAGAAATTGTATTTGGGGTCTTTGCCGAACTGATCGATCAACCTTGCATAATGCTCCAACGCCTTATCGAATTCCTTGGCTTTGAAATGTTGCAGCGCCACTTCGGCATTGGGTTTGAAAGCTTGACCATATACAACCGATGCAAACAACCACACAATGAATATTAGGGATGGACGTTTTATTCTGTTCATGTCAAATCTGTTTTTTCTAAAACCCAAAAATAAAAAATCGATCCCATAAATCTTGGAATCCCGCAAAAAATAGGCTATTTCTACATCTGTACAGCCGTTTACGAATTGTTCAAAACTTTTTGAACATCGGTTGGGGGCACAATGTTTTTAATTGGAATATATTTGTAAACAATACCCTACCGTCATGAAAGAATTGAAAGAAGGCGATTTGGCGCCTGCATTTTCAGGCATAAACCAACATGGAAAACAAATTCGGTTGTCGGATTTCAAAGGAAAAAAGGTGATCCTTTATTTTTACCCCAAGGACAACACTCCCGGTTGCACCGCCGAGGCCTGTAATTTTAACGACAATTACAGTGCACTGACAAACAACGGGTTTGAAGTGGTCGGCGTAAGCCCGGACAGCCAAACATCACACCAGAAATTCATGGACAAGTTTGGGTTGAAGTTCAACCTTATCGCCGACGCCGAGAAAAAAATCCTTGAGGCCTACAATGCGTACGGCGAAAAAAACATGTACGGTAAAACGGTGATGGGCGTGCTTAGGACCACTTACGTGATCGACGAAAACGGCTTGATCGTGAAAATCATAAAAAAAGTGGATACCAAAGCTTCGACGGCACAAGTACTGAAAGAATTAAACATGCAATAACAAAACCGCAACCACGGAATTAAACGGCAAAAAAATGGCAGAAGCACAAGAAAGCAATGTACTGAAAGAAAAACTGAAAGCGCTACAGCTTACCATGGAAAAGATAGACAAGACCTATGGTAAGGGAACGATCATGCGGATGGGCGACTCGTCGGTCGAAAAAATAGACGTGATCCCTTCAGGTTCCATCACCCTTAACAACGCGTTGGGCGTGGGAGGCTATCCAAGGGGGCGGATCATCGAAATTTACGGTCCCGAATCGTCGGGCAAAACCACTTTGGCCATCCATGCCATCGCCGAGACCCAAAAACTGGGAGGGGTGGCCGCGATTATCGACGCCGAGCATGCTTTCGACCGCTTTTATGCCGAAAAACTGGGCGTGGACGTGGAGAATCTTTTGATTTCGCAGCCCGATAACGGAGAACAGGCCCTTGAAATTGCCGATCAATTGATCCGTTCCTCGGCCATCGACATTATCGTGATCGACTCTGTGGCCGCCTTAACTCCCAAAGCCGAAATTGAAGGAGAAATGGGAGAAAACAAAGTGGGGCTCCAAGCTCGCCTGATGTCACAGGCATTAAGGAAATTGACGTCAAACATCAGTAAAACCAACACCACCTGTGTTTTCATCAACCAATTGAGGGAGAAAATCGGCGTCATGTTCGGTAACCCCGAAACGACTACCGGCGGCAACGCTCTAAAATTTTACGCATCTGTGCGTTTGGACATCCGCAAGGTAACGCAGATTAAGGACGGCGAAGATGTGATTGGCAGTCAAACCCGGGTAAAAGTAGTGAAGAACAAAGTGGCCCCTCCGTTCAAGAAAGCCGAATTTGAAATCCTTTACGGTGAAGGTATTTCTAAAGTCGGTGAAATCCTGGATATGGGTGTAGAACTCAACATTATCAAAAAAAGCGGTTCGTGGTTTAGTTATGGCGATACCAGACTGGGACAAGGCCGTGATGCGGTGAAGGACGTTATTCGAGACAATCCAGAACTTGCCGAAGAGTTGGAAAGAAAAATCATGGAGACACTGAGGCCCAGTTGATATGTTCCATACCAGCCCCGAACCTCCAACGAGGTGAAAAGATTTCCCGCAAAGATGCAGAGAGCTATGAGGTTTGAAAAACAATTATTCCTTTGTGTCTTTGCGGGATTTATCCAACAATTTGGGCAATCCCGTTGATGGATGGCCTTTTCCTATCGTGCCGATATCACCAAGTCAACCGAACGATCATGGGGTTCTACGGGAATTTCATCGACCATTTGTTCGGCAAAGGCTACGCCTATTTTTTGTGCGTTGGTTAATTTTGGCAAAAAACGATCATAGAATCCCCCTCCTTTCCCCAGACGACGGCCGTGCCTGTCGAAAGCCAAACCCGGAACAATGGCCAGCGAAATCTTACTAAGCTCCACAAACACATCTCCAAGAGGCTCATAAATAAAAAAACGGGGATGCCGTGCCATTTGTCCGCGTCCCGAAAAACGCACCAACTGTAAATCCTCACCTTGAACCACAGGCAGGTAAACGTGTTTTTCTGCCGTCCATTTCTCCACAAAAAAATGGGTATCAACTTCCTTCAGCATTGACCAATAAGCCAAAATATGGCTGGCCTGATGAAAGGCAGGAAGCTGCTCGACTTTCTGGAAAATCGACTGTGACTGCGCCGCCAACTGCACAGGAGGTACTTCTGCCAAACGTTCTTTCACCATGGCGCGAAGCGCATTCTTTTGGTCAATGGTCCCCTCCATTGGTCAATCGGACAAATCGTTGTATACATCCACCCGACGGTCGTAAAAAATATGGTTCTCTGAGGTTATCCATTTATCGTCGGCATCTTTCAGGTCTATCTCAACCGTAATTAATTCGCTTTTGTCAATGCTGCCTTTGCCCAACACCTCACCTTTGGGACTATAAAGCACCGATTGACCGGTAAACGCCAAGTCCCGCTCTTTGCCTATACGGTTGGCCGTGGCCACGAACATACGGTTTAATAAAGAATGGGCCTGCACCGCCGTTTGACAATAAGGCAATACCAAATTGGAAGGATGACAAACAAGCTGCGCGCCCGCCAAAGCCATTTTTCGCCATACTTCGGGAAACATCCAGTCGAAACACACCAGCATACCTATTTTCCCCAATGGGGTATCGAATACTTCGGCGCCCAAGTTGCCCGGGGCAAATATATTCTTCTCGTCCCGGAACAGATGCAGCTTCCGGTAAATCCCCAATAATCCCTGCGGTCCTACCAACACGGATGAATTATAAAGCTTGTCTCCATCCTTCTCGTTAAACCCCGACACAATGTGGCAATCGTACGTACCGGCCATCGATTCCAAAAAATCGATGTAACGGCTGTCATCTACCTGTTCGGCAGAAGCCAGAGCTTCATCGCGGCCGTTGAACCGATAGCCGCTGGAGGCCAATTCGGGCAATACCACCAAATCACTTTCCCACGCATCCCTGAAATTTTCAGAAAGCAAGGATATATTACCGTTTATATCGCCCAGCACAGGGGCAAACTGAACAATGGATATTTTCACCGGAGTACACAAAATAATATTCCAAAAACCATACAATTAATTTATCCAGGGTCATGGCCGATATCCTGATCCCCGGAGAATCTCATGCCCGTCGGAAATTTCCATCAGCTTGGGCAAACCGACTGCCGGGTTCCTTTTTAAATAGGCTTCCACGATGCGATACCCCACGTAGGTGCCCGCCCGTCCCGGCGAGTCCTGTCCAAAATAGGTAGTGAAGGGCGCATCGCCGATAAATTTCTGGATGGCCATGCGGTTGTTGTCGAACAAATATTTTTTTTCGACCATGGTTTCCCACATTTTCGTTTCATACGTATCGCACCATTCCAGTTCCCGTTCTGTGTAATCAAACAAAAGCGAATCGTGCAGGGCGGGGATCATGGCCTTGACAAAATACAATACTTTGCCTTGATAAATGATGTTATTGGCGACATCATCAATGGAATCGTTATACGGAAACTCGGTGTAGGCAATGGCCTTCATCAAATCGGGCACCATTTTCTGGGGCACCATTTTCCGCCGCAGATAGTTTGGGTAAGCCAACCATTCGTAAAACGGGCAATCGGCCCCGAGGTATTTCTCCACGCTAACGGCAATCAGTCCCGAATCAGCCACCATCGATTGATTAAATCCGGAAATGTGCAGGTACACGTCGGGCAATCGGTACGTGGGGAAATAATGCAGGTAATGCCTGTAAGCACCGGTAATTTGTTGTTTCAAAAGTGATAGGTCGGCATATTGCTCTTTGCATTTGGCAAACACATCGCGATTTGCGTCATATTCAATAAAACTGCGTAGGTATTCGGGATATTCGGGGGCATCGGAGGGTCCGATCTTAATGACCCTTGTGCTGTACCCTTCCAGATAATGGCCGTATTTCTGCCGCAAATAGGGTACTTTGGCCGCAATGCTGTCGGGCGCAATGGAATGGAGTTCCATAAAAAAGGGAACCAGTTCAAAATCGGCCTGCACGTTCGATACATCGGGACCTTTGGTGGCGCATGACGAGATCCCCCATACCGCAACAATCGCCAGCGATATTTTCGTGATTAAATGCATAAGTTCAATACCTATTGAATTTCGACGGTTAAAATGTATAAAACAGCACAAAGGTACAAGGAGTTTTTTACAGAGGGTAACCCAACAGCATAAAATATACCGCAAGCCAACATTGGCACGTTTTTTTGGCATAATTTTGGAATGATGCCTATTTTTGAAACTCAAACACACCTGAAAATGAAGAAAACACTATTCCTGCTGTCAACGATTATTGTTGCCGCCGCCAGTACATACGCACAAGGCAATAATGAAAAGTATACCCGCATGGCGTTTGTGCTAAGCCCGCAAATATCATGGCTCAGTTCGGACCATCAAAATGTATCTTCATCGGGCAGTCAATTCGGCTATAACTTCGGTTTGGTCATCGATCGCTTTTTCGCCCCAAACTACGCCATTACCACAGGACTGACCATCAACACGACCGGTGGGGTTTTGAAATATGCCGATCCAACCCCCGGTAAGATTGAATACCGGCTCAAATATATCGAGGTACCGTTGGCCGTCAAATTAAAATCGAACGATGCCAACCGTCTGGTATTCAACGGTCAATTTGGCGTAAGCAACCAGTTTAACGTAAAGGCCACCGATGCTGATGGACACAAGCTGAACGACGATGTCAGGTTCATGAGTTTTGGTTACCATATTGGCGGTGGCATCGAATACGGGCTTGGCGGCAGTACGTCCATGATGTTCGGATTGCTTTACCACAACGGATTGACCGATGTGACCAAAGCATCGGGCTATGGCGATAAAAGTGTACTGAACCGTTTGGTGTTCCAGATCGGGGTGATATTCTAGATTCTACCTATAAAAATCCCATCCGTGATTTGATGCATCCCTTCCATATCACGGATTTTTATTTTCCTGTATTCTATAAAAGAGGAAAAACTGATGGATGCAAGCTTTTTTGATGAAAAAGAACAGTTTTTTTGCCATAACAGTACGAATTACTAATTTTGGCATGTTTTAGAACATAGTTTTAGAACACATCATCATGGCTAGTAAAAAAAAGAATTCCGAAAACGAACCGACCATAAGGGACATCCCACAAGTATTCAGCGCCTTGACTACTGAAGAACAGGATTTTCTTCTTCAAAACCATTCCGTCATGAGGTTTAAAAAAGGCGAAATCATTTATCATGAAGGTGAACGTCCGACGGGACTGATGTGCCTGGCCCAGGGGAAAGCAAAGATATTTAAAGAAGGCGTTGGAGGGCGCGACCAGATTGTACGCATGGCCAGTGGGCCCGGATTTATTGGCTACCGTGCCCTGTTCGCCGATGAAAACCACATTGCCTCTGCCGTGGTTATGGAACCTTGCACCATTTTTCACATTCCCCGCGAGGTTATCAACAAGCTGTTATCGGAAAACAACAGACTGTGCATGAACATTATCAAATCGTTCGCTACCGAGTTGGGGTTCACGCGCTACCGCATCGTCACCCTTACCCAAAAGCACATCAGGGGACGTTTAGCCGAAAGTTTAGTGTTTTTGCGCGATATTTACGGCTATGAAGAAGATGGCTGTACGCTGAGCATTTACTTGTCGCGCGAGGATCTGGCCAACTTTTCGAACATGACCACTTCCAACGCCATCCGCACATTGAGCACATTTGTGAACGAAAAAGTGATTACCGTGGACGGGCGTATCATCCGCATTCTGGACGAAAAGAAACTTGAGCGCATATCCAAGCTGGGTTAGCAAAATTCTGTTGGCGAAGCTCTTTAAAAAAAATTACCGACCCCATCGAACCAATACATTTTTTTACAGTTTCCGGAAATTTTTCCACATATCCCCTCCCCCGCCCCAAACGGCCATTTTAGTTCCCGATATGCAATGAACCACACCTAGAGCATTGTATATTAAGCCCTTTTAAAAACCCCTATTGCCATAACAGGTAACTCTTGTTCTTTGGTACACGACTTTTAGGCTAGCCCAAAAATTTGGCACGTTTTTTTTTTGGTCAAAAATTCGTAACGTTGTGCCGGATTTGACGCAACAGGATGTTTACAACAACCTGTTTGACAATAGTTTAAATTAAAAAATGGATTATGTCATTAAAAAAACACATCCTCGATCTTCGTAGAAGAAAGGAAAAAGTGCAGATGGGTGGCGGCGAAGCAGCCATCGAGAAGCAGGTGGCAATGGGTAAAATGACTGCCCGCGACCGTATCCTGGCACTTTTGGACAACGATTCTTTTACCGAGTACGACCTTTTCGTGGAACACGAAGGCCGTGATTTTGGCATGGAAAAAAAAGAGCTCCATGGTGACGGTGTGATCATTGGTACCGGTACTATTTTTGGCGCTCCCATTTGTATTTTTGCTCAAGACTTTACTGTTGCCGGTGGTTCGCTGGGGTTGATGCACGCCCGCAAAATCACCAAAATTATGGATCATGCCCTTAAGATGCGTGTGCCCTTGATCGGGATCAACGATTCGGGAGGTGCCCGTATTCAGGAAGGGGTGAACTCTTTGGCCGGTTATGGTGAGATTTTCTATCGTAACACACTGGCTTCGGGTGTTATTCCCCAGATCTCGGTGATCCTTGGCCCTTGCGCCGGAGGTGCTGTGTATTCGCCTGCACTGACCGATTTCGTATTTGTGGTCGAAAACATCTCCAAAATGTTCATTACCGGTCCAAACGTGATCAAAACCGTATTGGGCGAGGAAATTTCGATGGAGGACCTGGGTGGTGCCCGCGTTCATGCCGAAATTACCGGCAATGCGCACTTCTTTTCAAAAAGTGAAAAAGAGTGTTTTGACCAGATCAAGAAACTGATCACTTACATTCCATGGAGCAACACCCAGAAGGCGAAATCATTCCCTCCCAAAGAACCTAAGTTCAAAGGAAACATCGAGGATATCATTCCTTCCGACCCGAAACAACCTTATGATGTACGCGACGTGGTCCGTGCCATTGTGGACGATTCCGATTTCTTTGAGATCCAGGAACTTTTCGCGGCCAACATTGTCATCGGCTTTGGTCGTATGAACGGCCAAACCGTAGGGTTTGTTGCCAACCAACCGTTAGTGCTTGCCGGTGTGCTCGATTGCGACAGTTCCGACAAGGCTGCCAGGTTTATCCGCTTTTGCAACGCATTCAACATCCCTATCGTGACCCTTGAGGACATGCCCGGATATTTGCCCGGTGTGGATCAGGAACATGCCGGTGTTATCCGCCACGGTGCAAAAGTGCTTTATGCTTATTCGGAAGCCAATGTGCCCAAAATCACGGTCATCCTTCGCAAAGCTTACGGTGGCGGCTACATTGCCATGAACTCGCGCCATTTGGGTGCCGACTTTATGTTTGCGTGGCCAACTGCAGAAATTGCGGTCATGGGCCCTGAAGGTGCTGCCAACATTATTTTTAAGAAAGAGATTGACGAAGCTGAAGATCCCGATGCAATGCGCCAGATCAAGGTACAGGAGTATATTGAGAAATTTGCCAACCCGTTCGTGGCTGCGGCCAAAGGATACATCGATTCGGTGATTGAGCCTTCGGAAACCCGTCAGTTGCTGTTGCATGCCATTGAAGTGTCGGCCCACAAAATCGACTCACGCCCGGCCAAAAAACATGGAATTCCTCCATTTTAATTGCAGGACTTATGGAAATCAACAAATCGGAATTGGTCGATTTTGCCGTCACCGCGCGCAAATACAAGACCTTACTTACCCAAAAGTTCATTGACCGCAAATTTTACGAAGCTCCCAATCCCAATATCATCCATTCCCACATACCGGGAACTGTGATCAAGATTAAGGTGAAGAAAGGGCAAAAGGTGAAAGCGGGTGAAACGATCATGATCCTAGAGGCCATGAAAATGATGAACCAGATTAAGATGCCCTTTTCCGGGAAAATCAAAGAGATTTTTGTGGAAGCGGGCCACAGAGTCAAGAAAAACGATCTCATGATAGAGATTGAACAATAAAAAAAGGGTGCCGATGGCACCCTTTTTTGTTAGACGGTGAATATGCTAAGTTTTTTTTGACCCACTTGTCCACAATGCTTGAATTGAAGTGATTCCCTCTTGAAAGATTGATATGCATAATTAACGGGTGTTTATACAATACCTATTATCTGCCAAAATAACTCCACTCATTTAGAGCATGAACGTTATACAGGAATAAGAGAACATATCTCCCAACGGGTTGTAAGCAAAGCATTCAACCACGCTTTTAGCCTCGTTGGACACAATCAGCAGGCTGTCGGTGTTACAGGAAATAGAGTGTGTCTTTGCCTCCGTTCTGGATGATAGTGGCTGCCAGGCCATTGCCGACACTAATCTAGTGGATTTTCGGAGGCATTGGAGTGGTGGCCGCAGTAAAAAAAGATTTAATTAACAGAAAAACTCTCATTAAAATTTACTTGGTGTCATAAAAAAAGTCAGCCGGAGGCTGGAAAAAAGCGACATAGCGTGATGCTACGGTATAATCAAAAATTTGCATGGTACTTAAGCCTAAACTCTTTTTCATTTTGCAATACATCGATCTTCCTTTCACTAATTCCATACTTCACCCCTTCGTCCATTTTGAACACATACTCTCCATACATAAAATGGTTAGGAGGGGAGTCATGATATTTTGCAATAAACCTGTAAGTAATGTATTTACTTGGAATCTTTCTGTTTTCCTCAACATAGCCTATAAAAGCTCGATAGCGATACTGTTTTCGAAAATAAAATCCACTGAATTGAGACTATATCTCTTTAACATTGGACTGTTTTTCCCTGTAACCAATGCAAGGATAAACGATTCTTTTGATGTTATAGATAATTCGACCAATATTATATATCCATCAAATCCAACCTCATCAGGGGTTTGCTTAAAAAGCATATTGCCAGATCAAACTTTATTTGCAGCTCCAAATTGCAAAACAATGAATCCACCACATTCTTATAAACACTCCTTTCCGGGACAATTAAACCTTGAGAGGATACTTTTGCATGTGACAACACAACCATAAATAAAAGTGGCGTTTGGGATATCGGGCAAGTGCCCATATATAGAGAGAGTTTCGGTTTCATTGTTTGTTTATGGTGGTCGATTCCGGAAAACCTGCCGTGGCAAAACCGATAGCAGGACCATATAAATGCCCAAATTTATGACCCCAATTACACCAAAGCTAAAAAGAAAGCCCCACTCCCATCCTTTATACTGAAACCACAATGCAAATTAATGTTTTCCCGAACTAAATTCCAGCATTCTTTTATCGGTCATTGTTCGGTCCTTAGCGCCGAGACCGTACCGAAGGAGAATCGAAGAAGGTCTTATAAACACGGCCAACGTGCAAAATACCTGTTCAAAGTTCCCCTGCAAAACAAAACATCCCCAAAAAATCCGGCAATGGTTTGTGAGCGAAAATGCCAAATACCGATGACCCACTTCCGCTCATACCGGCATACACCGCACCTTGCGCATACATATCCTCTTTTGCCTGTTGGATGATAGGATACATTTGGAATACGGGACCTTCAAAGTCATTGGCCACAGTGTGGCGCCATGTGTGGATGGGGCCCCGCAACGCATCTTTAAGACGGACGGACGGATAGGCGGGCTTTATCTGCCGGTAAGCTTCGGGCGTAGATATGTGCACAGGGGGAACAACCACGACAATGGAATGACCCTTCAAATCCAAATCGATGGGTTCCAACACATTGCCAATGCCAGTGGCAAAACTGGGACGATTATCGATAAAGAACGCACAGTCGGCGCCTAAAGCGGCCGCTATTATTTTCAGTTCGCAGGGAGTGGCACCCAGGTTAAAATAATCGTTGAGCCTGACCAGCATAAATGCGCCATCGGCCGACCCTCCGCCCAACCCGGCACCGAAAGGGATGTGTTTATGCAGGTGTATCCGCAGATTGGGGATTTGCGGATAACGTTGGCGCATGGCCATTAGTGCTTTGATACAAATATTCCCTTCGGCAGGTGCGTCGATCTCTAGTCCTGAGCTGTGCCATTCGTAAGGTGCATCCAAATCGGGGGCAGGTACAAATTCCAACGCATCTTTGATATCGACAGGCAAAAAAACCGTTTCGATGTTGTGGTAACCATCGGGGCGTTTCTCAACCACGTTGAGGCCCAAATTGATTTTGGCGTTGGGGAAGCAAATCATATACCGAATGTTTTCAAAATTGTGCCTTGCAAAGTAAAAAAGTTTTTCACACCTGTTCATTACAGGTTCAAAAATTTAGGTTCCCGCAACCGCTTTTGCACATGGAGATGTTTTATACCTTTGCTGTCCCGTTAAAAAACGCTGAAAATACAAGGTTAAAGGATCCCCGCATCCACCAAACAATGCAGAGCCATGGCTGAAAACAAACCACGTGGAAGAAAGGCGCCGGCCACACCGGTAATGGATATGTCGTTAGGGAAAATGCCACCCCAGGCCCTCGACTTGGAAGAGGCCGTGCTGGGTGCATTGTTGCTTGAGAAGGATGCATTTGTGGCCGTTTCGGAAATCCTCAAGCCCGAATCTTTTTATAAAGAGGTTCATCAGCATATTTACCAGGCAGTTGTCAACCTTTTTGCACGTGAACAGCCGGTGGATATGCTGACGGTGACCGAAGAGCTAAGAAAAATGGGCAAGCTCGAAGAGGTGGGCGGTGCGTTTGTCATCACCCAGTTAACGGGGCGCGTGGCCTCGGCCGCACACATCGAATACCATGCGCGCATCATTTGGCAAAAGTATTTGCAACGCCAAATGATCTCCATTTCGAGCGGTTTACAAACCAAAGCTTACGATGAATCAGTGGACGTGGACGACCTGTTGGACGAAGCTGAAAACGCGTTCTTCCTGTTATCGCAGGGGAACATGAAAAAAGATTCGGTACAAATCAACCCTGTGATCAAAGAGGCCATCGACAAGATCAAAGAGGCCAGCAAACGTTCCGATGGCTTAAGCGGCGTGCCATCGGGCTATACCGATCTGGACCGCATGACATCGGGTTGGCAGCCATCGGACCTCATTATCATTGCAGCACGTCCCGCAATGGGCAAAACGGCCTTCGTGCTTTCAATGACCAAGCAAATGTCCCTCGACCATAAGAAGCCTGTTGCCCTGTTTTCGCTGGAGATGTCAAACCTTCAGCTGGTGACCCGTCTGATTGTCTCGGAGACAGAACTTCCCGCGGAAAAAATCAAAAATGGGAACTTATCGACCCAAGAATGGGAACAACTTGACGCTAAAATTAAACGGTTGATCGACGCGCCCATTTTTGTAGACGATACGCCCGGCCTTTCCATTTTTGAACTGCGGGCCAAATGCCGCCGCTTAAAAAAGCAACACGACATACAGATGATCATCATTGACTACCTCCAGTTGATGAATGCCAGCGGCATGAATCCCGGCAGCCGGGAACAGGAGGTGAGCATGATTTCGCGGTCGCTGAAAGGATTGGCCAAGGAACTGAACATCCCCATCATAGCGCTTTCCCAGTTGAACCGTGGCGTGGAGAACCGTGCCGGCGCCGAAGGCAAACGGCCCCAGTTGAGCGACCTTCGCGAATCAGGTGCCATCGAGCAGGATGCCGACATGGTGTTGTTCATCCACCGTCCTGAGTATTACAAGATTACCGAGGACGAACAGGGCAACTCTCTGATCGGCGTGGCCGAACTAATCGTGGCCAAACACCGTAACGGGGCCACCGGCGACGTGCGCTTGCGCTTCCGTCAGGAACTGGCCCGATTCGAAGATTACCACGCTTCGTCGTTTGACGATTTTTCCGCAACTCCCATCACATTGGGGTCACGCATGAACAGCAACCCGACACCGCTAATGGAACCGGCATCCTCTCCGGCCCCCACTTCCGATTTTGCTTTTAAGGCCGGTTTTGAAAGGGATGCAGAGTTTTAGAAGATAACTTCTGACCGATTCGTTAGCCTTAAAAAGGGTATTTGGGATTCATAGGGAACAAACGTACCCCAAATAGACGAGTCATCTAACACAAGGCAGAATTTCTCTATGCGTAAGATCTTTCCTTTGTGGGATAGCGGGATCGCATTTGGCCCACAAAGGCCTAGGGGGCACAACGCTGAATCCCTTTATTTTTCTGTCTTTGAGATCCTAGCGGCTTTATGCGTGATAGAAAAACCTTGATGAAATTTATAGAACCGTTGCACGCAACATGCATGGCCACGTAATTTACACCCAAAGAAAAATAACCGACAAAATATTTTCAAACGTCGCCCTTCATTCACATCATAAAAAATCCATCAGCTCCTTCAGCGACGAGATTTCCATCGTCACTTTCTCGTGGTGCAAGGCTTTCGAGGGATTGAAATACACCTGGTCAAGCCCAAAATTGCGGGCCCCCGCCACATCGGCCTCAAGACTGTCACCAATCACCAGACTTTCACGTTTACGGGCATTGACACTCTTTACCGCATGTTCAAAAAAGGCCTTGTGCGGCTTGCTGGCTCCGATCTGCTCGGAAATAAACACATGTTGGAAATAATTTTTTAACCCGCTGTGTTGAAGCTTTAAAACCTGTGTTCGGAGAAATCCGTTTGTGATAATGTGCATCTGGTATCGATGGTACAGATAATCAAGTACCTCTATGGCATGTGGCAACAACGTCGTTTTCTGGGGGCTCACTGCAATAAAGTCTTCGGCAAAAGCTTGTGCCATGACGTAATCATCGGCTCCTGCCGCTTTCATCGGACGGTAGAACCGTTCGGTATTTAAAAAATCCCTGGTGATCTCCCCCTCGCGATATTGTGCCCATAACTCTTCATTGACCGGTTCGTAGGATGCAAAGAATTGTTCGAACCCCTCGAAATAATTACCCAGTCCATATTTCCCGTAAAGCTCGACCAGCGTGAGGCGTGCATTGGTTTCAAAATCCCATAGGGTATGGTCGAGATCGAAAAAGAGGTGCTTGTATTTACGCATGAAATAATCAAATATATGCAAAGGGATTATATTGCAAAAAATCAAACGTCACATAAACAACGACAACGGCTTCAAAGAGGAACGGTTTGTATCATAACAAGGACACAGAGTTTCAAACCCCGATTCGATCACTGCACAATCACGGATTTCAGGTTGATTTTCCGGATCTATCTCAAGATATACAAAAACACGTGGATCAGGGTACAAACGCAAATCCCCTGACCACACATAATTAAGTATCGACTATCGAAGTGCAAACATGAACTTAACCCCCAATACAATTCCCCCTGGCTGCATGATTCTCATGACCTCTTTCGATTGATCGTTTAGTTCCACGCCGGGTGTTTTTATTTCATATGGTTCATTTTCCAACGGAATCGCATAGCCTGCGTTGATGACAAATTTATTCATCCGTCCCACCCTAATATTATATGAATAAACCATGTTGATAGATCCTGTACTTTTTAGGTTAAGATCCACAGTTTCTTCGTCTCCATACGGTTCAACTTCCATGTCTGTTTCCATACCTGCCATTCCCGATGCATGGGAATAGCCAATGCTTATGGCAGATCGATAACAAGGTTCATCCAAATAACATTGGATACCGCCTCCCAATTTCCATCCCCATGTGCCTACACCCGCATTCCCATAAAACGCAAAACGGGAAGTGATGTGCTGTTCCAACGAAATCCCAAACAGCCCCAATTCGTTGGTCACGATCCCCCCTCCCAAAAAACCTCCGGGCAATTTTGCAGGAGATAGTTGAGGCTGACTGTCCTGAGACCAGCTCACGTGTCCAAACATAAATATAAAACAAATCAATGCCAGGTAGATTTTCCTCATCAAATTAAAGTTTAAATGTGATTTGTGTATAGTTAATGATCGAAATGCGACTTCCCTACAATTACCGGAGGTAATAATTGTAATCGTACAAAACCGTTTGCAAAAATTTATAAGGAGATAAATTATGCACGACACCCATTTTTTCACACACCAATTCGCTTGTCTTATCCAAGTAATGATCCATTTCCTTATTGAAGCCCGATTTTTCTACCGAAACCAGCACTTCTTTTATGATCCGGACATCTTCGTCGCTCAACTTCTCTATTTCAGGATATTTTGGGACATAGTCCCGGGGAAGCTCAAAAAAAACCGTCTCCGCAATCGTACCTTTTGCATCGAGCTTCAACACAGTGGTTCCGGCCACCAAATCACCCAGTCGTTGGCCTTTCCCCCCAATGATGACCGTAAGCAATGCGCACACTCCCCATGTCAATTGAAAATCGACCAATCGGAAAATCCAGCGGATAAGAATATTTCCAAACGTAAGCTCACTACCATCCACCCGGGCCACTTTTATTTTCATGGCCATTTTCCCAACGGATTGCCCTTTCAAAAAAGTTTCGCACAGCAGCGAATAGAACACCACAGGAAGCATGGCCAGAAAGAGCACCCACGGGAATTTGTCCAATAAATCCAGCGATCCCAACAGTATCATTGCCACAAACGCATAAAAAAACATCACCAGCCAATCGATCAGCAAAGCAACCATACGGTCGCCCACACTGGCGATCTGGTAACTGATCTCCACGTTCTGGGTTGTTTGAATTGAATACCGGTCCATTTAGGGATAAGGTTTAAGTAAAACAGAACTTCCTCCACACGCCCACCAAACGATAGCGATGGACGTAAGTTTGCAGGCATACGGCAATAAGTGGCAAAATTAGTTCCTTTTTAGATAAAAATTTTATTTATTAGCATTCATTTTTTACCGATAGCTTTAACTTGCTAACTCTGTGAAAGAGATCACGTTTATAAACAGGAACAAAAAGCGTTGGGAAGCCTTTGAGAAAGGGGCCCAAAGCCAGCAATCGCCCGATAGCTTGGCCGATCAGTTTATACAAATAACCGATGATCTTTCTTATGCACGAACGTTTTATCCTAATTCGCAGGTCGTTGCCTATCTTAACAAAATAGCGTTAAAGACCCATTTGGAAATTTACCGTAACAAACGTGAAAAAACAGGACGGATAAAAAAATTGTTCGTCGAGGAAATCCCTTTGGTTTTTGCGTCTGCGCGTAAGCCGTTGCTTATTGCCCTGACGGTATTTTTGGCCGCAGCGGCCATTGGCTGTATCTCGGCCCTTACCGACGAGTCGTTCGTAAGGGTAATACTGGGTGATGCATACGTGGACCAAACCCTTGAGAACATCGAAAACGGCGACCCGATGGCCGTGTACGGAAAAACCGATCGATCTTCTATGTTTGTAGGCATCACGTTCAATAATATCCGTGTATCGTTCATTGCTTTCTTGTTTGGTCTGTTGACCCATTTTGGAACGGGGATGGTTTTATTCCAAAACGGCATCATGGTCGGTTCGTTCCTTACCTTTTTCTTCCAAAAGAATTTATTGTCCACTTCCGTGCTGGCCATAATGATACACGGCACATTGGAACTTTCGGCCATATCGATTGCCGGAGGCGCCGGATTCTTAATCGCCAACGGGATGTTATTCCCCGGAACGTATCCCCGTCTGTACAGGTTTAAGCATAGCGTATCGCAAGGTGCGAAAATCATTCTGTCGTTAGTTCCCGTGTTTGTAATGGCCGGGTTTCTCGAAAGTTTCGTGACACGTTACTACCAAACCATACCCATGGGAATCAACCTGATGATCATCGGCCTATCACTGGCGTTCATCATATGGTATTTTGTGATCTATCCGTTTCAAGTCGAAAAAAGAATGCAACCTAAAATATCAAGCTAATCATGGATAAACCTAAGATTGTATTAAGAGAGGAGAGAAATTTCAGCGGCGTAATCAATGCCGTATTCGGATTTATCGGACAAGAGTTTAAACCACTGTTCAAGGCCATGCTGGTATACGGCAGTATTCCCATGTTGCTTGCCGGCATTGCCACGGCCATGTACACCAAACAATCGTTCGAGAATATCGGAAAGCCTGCCAACAGTATCCTGGAGGCCATCTCGAACACAGGCGTTGTGGGTCCGTGGTATTTTCTGACCTTATTGGGCACATTCATCGCCTATTTTATCATGTCGGGGATCACATTTGCCTACCTAAGGCTCTACAGGGAAAAAGGCTTCGGGAATTTCACCACATCGGACGCATGGGACCTTTTTGTGTCAAAATCGGGAAAACTGTTGGGGCACCAGATATTGGCCTCGTTCATTATCTTCGGCTTTTTTCTCCTGCTGATCATTCCGGGCATTTATGTGGCCGTGCCCATGAGCTTGGTGATGATGGTTGCCATGGAGGAAGACGTGACGTTTGGAGACAACTGGAAGCGTTGTTTTTATTTGATCCGCGACAACTGGTGGGCCACGTTCGGGATTATCATTGTGATAAGTATTATTCTGAGCGTATTGTCGTCAATTGCATCGCTCCCTGCCACCATTTACACGGTTGTGTACGGCATCACCAAAGGAGCTGAGAGCAATCCGGCCGAAATGAACACCACCTTTCTAAGTATTTCGTTCATCGTGGCCACGTTCGTCAAATTGTTGCTTTACGTTATACTGTTCGTGACCATCGGCATCCAATACTACAATTTGGTTGAGCAAAAAGACAAAGTATCATTGCTCGATAAAATCAACACCATTTCCAGCAGCGACCAGGTATAACTCCCATTTGCAGATCTGTAGAAATGCCACATAGCGTTCGCCATATAACGAAATATTTTGCAATAGTTGCCCTGATATCGGGGCAACCATTGTTAGGGCAAGAAAAGGTTCCCGGCAATGTTGTCCGTTACGATGCACGACAGGTTGAGGTCCGAAAGCCTGAACCCGGGGTGGTTGAATCGTACAAAAACAACCGTGATTACGAATATGACCGCTACAGAAATAACGAATCGTTATGGGACATGTTCCTACGATGGCTATTCCAAAATTTCAGGATTGGTTTTATCCCGGTCGCAATGGTCAAATACATCTTTATTTTCATGGCCGCTGTGGTTTTCGTGCTTATCACCCTTAAATTGCTGGGAATAGGCATAAAAGGGCTGTTTATCCCCACTCGACACACATATACACTGGCTACCAACGACATGGCCGATGACAACATCCACGTTTCAAATCTGGCCGACGCATTGCACAAACACACCCAGGCGGGAAGGTTACGCGAAGCGACCCGCATCATGTACCTGATGGTGTTACAAAATCTTGACAGGTTAAAGCTGATAAAATGGCAACCGGGCAAAACCAATTTCGACTATTATTACGAACTGCCCGACCAAAATCTGAAACTTGAGTTCAAAAAGCTGGTCCTGGCCTACGAATATGTGTGGTATGGAGAATTCCCTCCGAACAACGACCAGTTTGCCGAAATACAAAAGCAATTTGCCCGGTTGCACTCCGCCAACCTAAACCAAGTTGAGCCATGATGCCCCCAACGCATAAACAAATGTGGCTGTTGGCCGTTCTGGCCGGAGTGTTGTTGCTTTTTGCAATCATCTCCAACACGGGCAAACCTATTGATTGGAGCCATAGCTATTCTTTGGAGGACAAGATCCCCCTGGGCAACAAAATCTTGTACGAACTAATGCCCGTGGCTTTTCCCGAGCAGGAAATCGCCGTATACCGCAAAACCCTTTATCAATCGGATACAGAATATGGTTTGGCGAACAACAATTACCTAATCATCAACAACCAGTACCTGCCCGATTCGTTGGAAACAGCTTACCTCCTTTCCAACATCAATGCCGGATGCCGTGCATTTGTGGCTGCACGCACGTTCTCGTCGATATTGGCCGATACACTCCACATCGAGGTCAGTGAAAAGTTTAATATAAATATCCCTTTAAACCGAAGCGATTCTTTAACGCTCAATTTTACAAATCCCCAGCTAAAAACATCTCAGGGATATGTGTTCCGATCGGCCTACGACAACGTCTATTTTTCGAAAATCGATACAGCCCAAACCACTATACTGGGAACGGACCAAAAAGGACGGCCCAACTTCATTTCCATAAAAATCGGGGAAGGCGAACTTTTAATCCACACCAGTCCAATGGCATTTACCAATTACCACATGGTCACTGGAAACCACTCGGAATATGCGTTCAAATGCCTTAGTTACCTACCCGTCCGGAAAACGGTTTGGGACGAATACTTCAAAGCAAAGCCCAGACCGAAAGGTTCGTTTTTGGGGATTATTTTGCAAAGCGAAGCATTGCATAGAGCCTGGTTGCTTTTTCTGGGTATCCTGACTATATATTTGGCATTCGAGGCCAAGCGCCGCCAACGCGCGATCCCTGTAGTAGCCCCTCCTGCCAACACATCGCTCCAATTCATCGATACCATTGGCCGTTTATATTATTCTCGCAAAAACCATTGGGATATTGCCAGAAAAAAATACACCTATTTTACCGACTTCGTCAGATCGACTTATTACATTAACCTAAACGAAATCGATAAAGACGGCATTGCCGAACTTTCGGCCAAAGCGCACATCCCCATTTCTGCCATCGACCAAATCATAAAAACAGGCAAAGCACTCGATCAAACCAACCGAATCAACGAAAGCGACCTGATCGCCTTCAACCAAATAATCGAATTCTTTTATCACCATCGTAAATAACCGCGTCATGGAGAACCAGCCTCTTTTCGAAAACCGGCTTAATGTGGCCGATCTGAACGGAATGGCCCAGAACATCCGTCAGGAAATAAGCAAGGTCATCGTGGGACAGGAGCAAGTGCTCGACCTCTTGCTCACGGCTCTTTTGTCAAACGGCCACGTGTTGCTCGAGGGCGTGCCGGGCATTGCCAAAACAATGATGGCAAAGCTACTGGCAAAAACCATCCATACCGACTTTTCGCGTATCCAATTCACTCCCGACCTCATGCCTTCCGATGTGATCGGGACCACGGTATTCCACGCCGGACGTTCAGAGTTTGAATTTAAGCCAGGCCCATTGTTTTCGAACCTGGTCCTCATTGACGAAATAAACCGTTCGCCGGCCAAAACACAGGCGGCTTTGTTCGAGGCCATGGAAGAACGTCAGGTCACCGTGGACGGACACACTTACCAAATGGAGCCGCCTTTTTTGGTCATTGCCACCCAAAACCCGGTGGAGCACGAAGGCACTTACCGTTTGCCCGAAGCCCAACTTGACCGCTTTTTGTTTAAAATAGAAGTGGGTTACCCCAGCCTAGAACAAGAGATAAAAATATTGTCCCACACCCACACCAGGCAATACCACAACCCATTGGAATCAATCCGGGCTGTAGTATCGGCCCAAGATATTATGCGTTACCAAAAAGTCGTATCACAAATAGTGGTCGAAGAACATTTAATCCATTACATCGCCAAAATAATCGAGAAAACACGGCACTCAAATGCGTTGTACCTCGGGGCAAGCCCAAGAGCCTCCATTGCGGTACTCAACGCCTCAAAAGCGTGGGCTGCCCTTGAAGGACGCGATTTTGTAACCCCCGACGATATCCGTTACGTACTCACCCCGGTGTTGCGCCACCGTATCATTTTAACCCCCGAAAAAGAGATGGAAGGGGTGAAACCGGAAGCGGTCATCAAACAAGTCGTGGACTCGGTGGAAGTTCCCAGATAGCCAACTCCATCAAAACTTTTCCGATGATCAAGTTCTATCGTTCGTTTTATGTGTCGAACCGGTTTTATGCCATCATGCTCACCATTTTGTTTGCAATGGTGACGGGACATTTTTTTGACGTTGTGCTAACCGTAGCGACAGTGGCACTGGGAACGGCACTGTTATTGGTATTGCTTGACATATTGATGCTTTACCGGCAAAAAAACGGAATCTTGGGTACCCGTGAAATGGGCGATAGATTTTCGAACGGCGATGAAAACATGATCGTGCTAACATTGACCAACCAGTTTCGATTTCCCGTAAAGGCCAAAATCTTGGAAGAACTGCCCCCCCAGTTCCAGATACGGGACTTTGGACATTCCCTGAAGCTGGTTCCAGGCCTTCCCCATCGGTTCAGTTACCATCTTCGTCCCACCTTTAGGGGTGAATACCAGTTTGGGCACACACAGGTACTGGTGCAATCACCTATTGGCTTCATCATCAAAAGGGAACAAGCCAACCTACCTCTGTCGGTAAAAGTGTACCCATCGTTCCTGCAAATGAGAAAATTTGAGATGATGGCCATTTCGAACCGGTTGACAGAAGTAGGGATAAAAAAGGTACGACGAATTGGACATCAAATGGAATTCGACCAGATCCGCGACTATACCTTCGGCGACGATTACCGCACCATTAACTGGAAAGCCACGGCACGAAAAAGCCATTTGATGGTGAACCAATACCAGGACGAAAAATCGCAACAGGTTTATTCGCTCGTTGACATGGGCAGAAGCATGAAAATGCCTTTCGACGGGATGACGTTGCTGGATTATGCCATCAACACGTCGTTGGTCGTTTCGGACATTGCCATGGTCAAGCACGACAAAGCCGGTCTGGTGACGTTTAACGACAAAGTCCGTACCGTGCTGCAGGCCCGCAGGAACGAGCTCCATCTCCAATCGATTATGGAGACACTTTACAATCAAAGTTCCGGATTTGGCGAGCACAACCTTCACGCCCTTTATGCCACTATTCGGAGGCATGTACACCAACGTAGCCTTATGTTTTTGTACACCAATTTTGAGAGTCTTCAATCGGCACAACGTCAAATACCGTTACTGACCAAAATTGCAAAAGACCATTTGCTGGTAGTTGTGTTTTTTGAAAACACAGAAATAAAATCGATGACCATGCAACCGACCCTCACGGTGGAAAACATTTACACCCAAACGATTGCCGAAAAATTCATTTATGACAAAAAACTCATTGCCAAAGAATTGGAGCATTTTGGTATCCACCCGGTGCTAACGGAACCTGGCCTGCTTTCCATCAACTCCATCAACAAATATCTTGAGATAAAGGCCAGAGGGTTAATTTGATTCTCCAATTTGGACGGTGGCCGGTAATTGCAAGTTGCATCATCGTTCGCATTGAATTGATTTTAACCACGATGATTGTTTATCCGTCCCATTTTGGCCCGTCATCCCATAAAAAACGCCCCGACATAAAATGCGGGGCGCTTCTTCTTTGGGAAATATTGATAAAATGTCAGCTTACTTGAAGCACCAAGAATTTCGATACGCTCCAGAACTGTTTTTGATCCGAAATAACGACCGTCACCGTACCATCGGAATTGGTTTGAAGTTTGTAGCTGCTTTCCGGATGGCTGGTCAGCACCTTCACTTTAGCCTTTTTCTTGTTCACGGAAATTTCGTTGGTGGTACGAATATCTATTTCGGTGAAATAGCTGGAGTCAAAATCTTCGTTCAGCACTTTCTTTTTCAGGTTCAGAAAGCCTTCCGGGTTAATGATATTCTTCTCCTTCAGCTCTTTGGACGTGCCGATCACGTAATAGGCTTTATTTAATTCAATGGTGGTTTCGCTCAGCTTTTCGGTGGTGGTGGTATGCTCGTGCCTCAACGAATCCATCGATATCTTTAAACTGCCCAACAACGAATTAAGCTCGTCGATCTGGATGTTCTTGTTCATAAGCTCCTGTGTCAACCTCGCAATTTCTTCTGTTTTTTCTTTCAATTGCTGGTTCAGGCTCTCGATCAGTTTCTTCATGTTGGCGTTTTCACGGTTGGCCCCGCGAAGTTGCTTTTCAAGTTGAGCAATTTTTTCCTGGTTTTGAACCATCAGATCGTAAATCATCTTGATGTCTTGGTTGATCTGGTCCTTCATGCTTGCATTGTTTCCAGCCTCAGCGGCATTCAACGCAACAATGTTTTCCTTTTCCTTGATACGCGAAAGGTTTTCGTTGATCTCGATCACGCCATTGGTCAAATCGTTGTACAATCTGTCTTTTTCGGCCAAAGCCAAATAAAGAGAGTCGTTTTTCTGTTTCAGCTCGGTTGAGCTCGGCCCCGTACAAGAGGCCATGGTGGCCAAAACTAAGGCCGCCGCAAAAAATACATTTTTCATTTTTCTTCGTTTTTTAAGTGTTGAGATGGTTTTCCTTCCAATACAATGACAATTTCTCCTTTTACTCCTTTTTCGGCAAAATACTGCGCCACCTCGGCCAACGTGCCTTGTTTGTTCTCTTCGTGCAATTTAGAAATCTCACGTGACACCGACACCTTCCGACCGGCACCACAATATTCGGCCAACTGGTTAAGTGTTTTCACTAACCTAAACGGAGATTCATATAAAATTGTTGTGCGTACCTCATCTTTTATTTGCTCCAATCGTGTATGACGTCCCTTTTTTTGGGGTAAGAAACCCTCAAAACAAAACTTATCGGACGGCAACCCCGATACGACCAGGGCAGGTACAAACGCCGTAGCTCCCGGCAGGCATTCAACTTTCAGGCCCTGCTCGACGCATGCCTTGGCAATCAAATAACCGGGATCGGAAATGCCGGGTGTCCCCGCATCGCTGATCAGCGCGGCCGTTTCACCTCCTTTAAGGCGCATCACGGTTTTTTCGATGGACGCGTGCTCGTTGAACTTATGATGCGACACCATCCGGGTTTCGATACCGAAATGCTTGAGCAACACCCCGCTGGTACGGGTATCTTCGGCCATAATGAAATCTACCTCCTTAAGGATGCGAACAGCCCTTATGGTCATGTCCTCAAGATTCCCGATGGGGGTAGGAACCAAATACAACTGTGTTTTTGAATGAGCCATCTTGGATAGTTGGTGGGTAAATCCGTCGGCAAATGACGAACGGTTTATTTAAAACGCCGACGCACCAAATTCATAAACGTTTCGGTGGTCGCAACGTTATAATCCCAATCAAAGTTAGACTGGATAAAACGTTGCGCATCGGTAAACGATGACAACCGGTTAATTTCATCGATGGTTTGGTCCATCAACCCTGCATTGTTCGAAAAAAGCTCTCGTTGGAACAAAAAGCGGTCATTGATACCTATCGCTTTTTTGATATCGTCAATGGGCTTACCTATCAGCACCGGGTTCGAAACATCCTTTACCGCATGGATTCTGTTCGAGAACTGATCCTTTGTCGGTCGCCAGCGTTTCGCCTAACGTAGTAGCCTGCTTCTGCACCTTAGGCTCTTGGGGCGCTGACGGCGAAGGGTTCTCCGGTTTTGGTGCAGGTTCGGGCAATACCGAAGGTTCCTCTGCTTTTGCTACCGGTTGGGGAGGCGTAAGAACAGGCTCTTCTTTTATTTCCGGAACGACCACGGGAGCCGGACGTTCCGCAATCGGGGATGTTACAGGGATATCAGCTTCTATCTCGAATTTATCCGGCAACGTCGTCCCGACAGGTTTGGTGGCCTCATCCACTTTGGGAATCTCCGGTTCAACGGGGAACGTAACATTGGACGTTTGTAGCGCTTCAAGTCCATCCCGTTTGTTTGGCAATGGTTGGATCTGGGCCTTTTCAATGGAAGGAGAAACCTCGATCCTGGGTTGGGCAGAGGTTACGGTTTCATTGGGCAATGCTTCCAAGAGTTCAAGCTCTTGCCTGATGTTGTCGATTTTTTGAATGGCCAACTTGACAAAGGGAGGCAATATTTGCGACTTGCCGCTGAAGGTTTGTACCAGCACCTCAATTTCTTTCAAGTCGTGAAGGATAATACTGAGCAAAGCTTCTTTTTCCATGGTCGGTTAAACGGATTGCATTTTGCGTACTTTTGCAAAGTTAACGAAAGCCACATAAAAAAAGGTTAACCCTACATGTTTCTCGAAAATAAAGCAAACCGCGAAAAGCGGAAGGGATGGATCGAAGTCATTGCCGGGTCTATGTTCTCGGGCAAAACGGAAGAATTGCTGCGCCGGTTGCGCCGGGCCCGTATTGCGGGCCAAAAGGTGGAAATATTCAAGCCCAGCATCGACACGCGCTACCACTTCAACGAAGTCGTATCGCACGACCAAAACAGCATTGCGTCGACACCCGTAGAGTCATCAGGCAACATTGTGCTGCTGAGCGGTGACGTGGATGTGGTCGGTATCGACGAAGCCCAATTCTTCGACATGGGTTTGACAGAGGTCTGCCAGATTTTGGCCAATCAGGGAACCCGTGTGGTCGTGGCCGGCCTCGACATGGATTTTAAAGGAAAGCCATTTGGCCCCATGCCCCAACTGCTGGCCATTTCGGAATACGTGACCAAAGTACACGCCATTTGCATGCGTTGTGGCGATCTGGCCCAGTTCTCGCACCGCCTTTCCGATAGCAACAAATTGGTCTTGCTGGGCGAGAAGGCCGAATATGAACCTCTTTGCCGCCACTGTTACCAAAACGCAACAAAAGCATAACCCCCCATTACTATTTCGAAACCCTGTCATGCAACTCCGACAAATCGCACAGATCGTTAACGGCAGGCCTATTGGAAATGCCGATGCCATTTACAAAAAAATAGTGACCGACAGCCGCAAAGTGATTTCCGCTTCCGAATCGATCTTCATCGCCCTGAAGGGTGAAAACCACGATGGGCACAAATATATCAGTGAATTATGGGAACGGGGCCTCAGCGGATTCATCGTTTCCGGTTCGTTTGATATCGATGCCCTTCCGCACGGGGCCAACGCGGTATGTGTTGACAACACACTGGATGCGTTGCAGGCACTGGCCGCCCACCACCGCCAAAGTCTCGGCTATCCCATTGCCGCCATTACCGGGAGTAACGGCAAGACTATTGTGAAAGAATGGATTGCCCAATTGGCAGGCGACAACTTAACCATCAGCCGATCGCCCAAAAGCTTCAACAGCCAGGTTGGGGTGCCATTGTCACTTCTGCTGCTCGACGAAAAGGCCCAGCTCGGCATTGTGGAAGCCGGTATTTCCAAGCCAGGGGAAATGTCGCGTCTGCAACAAATCATTGCTCCGCAAATAGGCCTTATCACCAACATAGGTCAGGCACATCAGGAGAATTTTACGTCGGTGGCCCACAAATTATCCGAGAAGATCATTCTTTTCAAAGATTGCCACACCATTGTATATTGCACTGACCATAAATCCATCGACAGTGAGATACGCCAGCGTTTCCCCGATAAACGGCTGGAAACCTGGGGCAGTGGCCCTCAAAACCGGGTCACCGTACAGCATTTCCAAATCACAGGGACCTCTACTCTGGTAACTACGTCCATTGAAGGGCAAACGCACCGGTTTACCATCCCTTATTCCGACCATGCCTCGTTCGAAAACGCCATGCATGCCCTCACACTGCTGGTGACAATGGGGGTTCCGGCCCATCAGGTCACCGCAAGGTTTCCGTTGCTCAAACCGGTTGCCATGCGGTTGGAACAAAAAGAAGGCATTAACGGCAGCCTGGTGATTAACGATACCTATAATTCGGACATTACGTCGCTGGAAGTGGCCCTTGATTTCATGAACCAACAATCACGGCAACAAGGGATCGCAAGAACTGTTATTTTGAGCGACATCCTACAGAGCGGATTACCCCCAAAACGTTTATACCAGCAAGTCAACCAGTTGTTGGAGCAAAACAGCGTGTCGCAGTTAATCGGCGTAGGTTCCGAAATATCGGCCCAGAAAGAATGTTTTTCCATTCCTTCCCGCTTTTTCGACCGCACGCAGCGCTTGCTCGAATCGGGACTGTTGTCGACGCTTAACCGTCAGGTGGTGCTTGTAAAAGGATCGCGTGATTTCGGTTTCGAACACATTGTGGAGTGCATTGAACAAAAGCGCCACCAAACGGTATTGGAGATCAACCTCGATGCACTGGCCCACAACGTCAATAAATTCAGGTCGCAACTTAAGCCGGAAACCAAACTATTGGCCATGGTCAAGGCTTTTTCGTACGGCAGCGGATCGTTCGAAATCGCCAGCTTGTTGCAACATCAAAAAGTCGATTATTTGGGCGTAGCCTTTGCCGATGAGGGTGTCGAACTACGAAAAGCAGGGATTGCACTTCCCATCATTGTCATGAACCCCGAAAAGCGTAGTTTCCCCGTCATGCTCCAATACGGGTTGGAACCAGAAATTTACAGCCTGGCAATATTGGAAGGGTTTTCCGAAACGGTGGTGGCCGAGGGTGTGAGCGAAGCCCTTGTGCACATAAAAATAGACACGGGCATGATGCGGCTTGGATTTCGTCCTTCGGAAACGGAAATGCTCTGCCAACATTTCGCCAAACACAAGTGTCTTAAAGTGCAGAGTGTCTTTTCGCACCTTGCCGGCAGCGAAGACCCAAAACACGACGCGTTCACCGGCCAGCAGATCCTTGCATTTACACAAGCATGCCAACAGATCGAAACAACCGTTGGTTATCGTTTCATCCGTCATATCCTCAACTCGGCCGGAATTGAACGTTTTCCCCAATCCCAATTCGAAATGGTGCGGCTTGGCATCGGATTGTACGGCATCAGTTCCCATCCCGGCAACCAATTACGAAACGTGGCCACGCTCAAATCGTATATTTCGCAAATAAAAGAAGTCCATCCGGAAGAGTCGATCGGCTACGGGCGGAGGGGCAGCATCCGGACGGGCGGGCGCATTGCCGTTGTGCCCATTGGGTATGCCGACGGACTGGACAGACGGTTGAGCAACCGCGTGGGCAAGATGTGGGTGAACGGACAGTTCGCATTCATTGTGGGAAACATTTGCATGGACATGTGCATGTTGGATATTTCGCACATCGACGCGTCGGAAGGGGACGAAGTGATCGTGTTTGGCGATAACTATCCGGTATGGGAACTTTCGAACGCCATCGGCACCATTCCATATGAAGTACTCACCGGCATCGGGCGTAGGGTACCAAGGGTGTACTACCAGGAATGAGATCCGACAAGGAAAGTTAATGGTCATGTTACAAAAGCATATAAACCTTGAAGGTTTAGGCCGGGGCTGCCATAGATAAAGCCGCATTGCCGTTGCAGCGGCATGTAGCCTGCAATGCCCTCTTTCCCCTGATGCCGTTTACGAAGAAAAGGCAGAGCGCCCGCCCCCCCTGGTCCATGGGAAATGGCGGTTGCCCATGGCGGAGTGTGCGGCAGTCGTAAAGGGATGCTTGTTTGATTTGCACTTTTTGATACTTATTGAGACGATTTTCTGCCTTCGACACAGGTTCGACGTAGGTTCGACATCGGTTCGACACAGCCTTTTGTGGCATTTTGCATATTTTGGAACTGGTTATTAAGGCGAGTTCTCGATGTGCTTGCGAAGACCGGTTTGCCGACGAGTGAGGAACACTAACCTAAACCAATAAGGAAGCAGACCGTTGCTCCATTTCCTGCATGCAACCTATTTCGGTGCCCTTACATACAGCACCGCTGCAATCACCGAGAACACAAAGTTGGGTATCCAGACCGCCACCCATGGATCCATGTTGCCGTTAATGGCAAAGGTGGTCGATATGGTCATAAACAAAATGTAAGCAAAACTCATGGCGATGCCGACCCCAATGTGCAATCCCATACCTCCTCGCACCTTGCGCGATGACAACGACACGCCAATGAGGGTCAGTATGAAAGCTGAAAAGGGAGAGGCGATCCGTCGGTGTTGTTCGATCTCGAATTCTTCGACATTACCCACACCCCGCATTCTTTGTTCGACAAGGTATTGCCGAAGTTCGGAACTATTCATCGTTTCGTAGTATTTCCGCTCGGCTTTGAAGTCGCCGGGCTTCATCTTCAGCGTGGAATCGACCCGCGTCCCCTGGCTGATGCGCATGGTTCCGTCGGGCATGAAATCGCGTACGATGTAATCGCCCAATATCCATTTTCCCGTGGCCGTATCGTAATTTATGGATTGTGCGCTAAGCTTCGACAAAAGCTTTTTATCTTCGAACTTTTCGATGGTGAAGGATTCGCCTTTTTGCGTCAGTGAATAGAATTTGTGCATGTACACAAACGTGCCGGACTCGATTTGCATGTGTATCCGGTCAAGTCCCTGCTCTTTACGGACTTTAATGTATTTCCCTTCAAAATCAAGCCGCGTCCTATTGGCATGGGGAATAATGTACGCCCCCAGCGCAAACGAAAAAACACCAATGACCAGCGCTCCCATGAAATAAGGGAACATCATGCGACGGAAACTGACCCCACTGGAAAGAATGGCGATGATCTCGGACTGGTACGCCATTTTCGACGTAAAGAATATGACCGAAATAAACACGAACAGCGGGGTGAACAGGTTGGCAAAATAGGGGATAAAATTCAGGTAGTAATCGAACACAATGGCTTTGGCCGGTGCGCCTTTTTCCAAAAAATCATCGATTTTCTCGGTAAAATCAAACACCACCGCAATGCTCAAAATAAGCAACAGGGAGAAAAAAAAGGTGCCAAGAAATTTTCGGAGAATGTATTGGTCTAGCTTTTTCAACGTTCAGCAGTATTTGATAAAATGCTTACAAAAAAAAGAAAAAAAGGCATACGTTGAACGTCCCGTGCGTGACAAAACAATTATTGTTCCCGCCTTTGTGCCCAAAAACCGTGTATTATTTACCCTTGCCCGTAAAAACGGCCTTCACGGTATAGGCAATTATCTTTATATCAACCCAAAAAGAAACATTCTCGAGATAGAGTATATCATACCGGAGCCGTTCGACCATTTGGTCTATGTTCTCGGCATAGCCGAACTTTACCATCCCCCATGAAGTGATGCCCGGTTTCACCGAAAACAAATGGCTGTAATGTGGTGCTATTTTCACAAGCTGGCCGATAAAAAACTCCCTTTCGGGCCGCGGCCCCACAATCGACATGTCACCTTTCAGCACATTGAGGAATTGTGGTATCTCGTCGATGTGCCACTTGCGCATAAATTTGCCAAATGGCGTAATGCGCGGATCATTATCCGATGAAAGAGCCGGGCCTCCGTTCTCTGCATCGATGTACATCGACCTTATTTTTAAGATCCGGAAAGGCTCACGCCCCTTTCCCACCCGCACCTGGGAATAAAACACAGGACCAGGCGAACCCAGCCTGACGGCCAACGCGACAAACGGAAGAAAAGGCAAAAACAGCAATAGGGCCACAATGGAAACCAATTTATCGAACACCCATTTCATTAAATTCTGCCATACCGGCATTAACCGTCCATGAACGGTAATGAGAGGTAGTCCTTTGATGTCTTCGGTCCTAACGGTTCCTTCCAGTATTGCATTCATGTCGGGCAAAAGCCTCACCGTCAAATTCTTTTGCCTTGTAATAGCCAATACCAGCTCAATTTTACGGAAATCGTGGCTATCGATGGCCACCACAATCTCGTCCAATTCCAGCGAATTAATTATTTCGGGAAGGTTGTCAAGACTGCCCACACATTCCAGCTTCCCGCCAAACGACGTACGGTCTCTTTCCCCGGTCTCCACAAATCCAATAAAAAAGTAGCGTATCCATCCCGAAAAGGCCAACAATTCGGTATATACATGCTCTGCTTTGGCCGTATTGCCAATCAAGAGGGCATGAACGGCCAACTTTCCATGTTTCATCATATACCAAACCACCAAATGGTGGATGGCCTTGGGCAACCAAAACATCACCACGATGGCAAACGTCAACTCAAAAAAGAAATGGAAAAAACCGTATTCAAAAAGAAAATCATTTTTCACGAAAAAGAAGAAAGTAAAAAGCATCACCCCGATAAACGATACGCTTAAATGCATGGTGGTATAACGCCCGATACCTTTTCGCCCCACCTGCCGATACATGCCCGAGAGTCCGAATACCGTAACCCAATATGCCGAAAAGAAAACCAGTTCGCCCCAAAAAGGGAGTAGCTGCGACATAATGGCCTGCGGAAAAATCACATGGACCTGCGGATGCAGCCATGTAATAACCTGGTATAACAATGCACCGATCAGCAGATCAGCTATCACCAATATTGTTAAACTCAACGGACGATCCAGTCTTTGGGGGCAATGCATAACGTGTGTAATACAATAAAAGCAACGTGTTATTGCCTCAAAAATTATAAAGCCAAAATATAAAATTTATGGAATTTGCCAACCTTGGTATCCCACGCCTCGGTTCACCCGATCGGGCAAACATCCTCCAATCGCCCTATCTTTCAGGAACCAAATGAGTTGTCGGCTTCATGACTTATTTTACCGGAACGTATGGCAATTGGGGCTAATCGTTAACTTTGCGTCGTTATGAAGCAACCTCACGATTCGCTGCGACACAAAGGACTAAGGGCCAGATTGGTGGCCGATCTCTCGACAAAAGGTATACACAATGCCGGTGTGCTCGATGCCATCGGCAAAGTGCCACGCCACTTGTTCATAGATCCCAGTTTAGGTACCATGGCCTATCTGGATAAAGCACTTCCCATTGCGGCCGGGCAAACAATTTCGCAACCTTACACGGTTGCTTTCCAAACGCAGCTCCTTGAGGCCAAAGCGGGCGATAAGGTACTGGAAATCGGTACCGGTTCGGGCTATCAAGCCGCTATACTGGCCGCTCTGGGCGTAAAACTTTATTCCGTTGAACGACAAAAAGAGCTATACGACAAAACATCAAAGCTACTTCCGTTGTTAGGTTTTGACCTTCGGCATTTTTTGGGCGACGGCTATAAGGGATTACCCACGTTTGCTCCGTTCGACCGGATTATTGTCACGGCAGGCGCACCATTTATCCCCACCGATCTGCTCCAACAAATGAAGGTTGGCGGGGTGCTGGTCATTCCCGTGGGCGAAAAAAGCCAGGTGATGACGAAAGTCCGTCGCCTGACTGATACTGAATTTGAAAAAGAGGAATTCGGGAACTGCGCTTTTGTGCCTATGCTTGCCGGCATTGAAAAAAACAATTGAGCCATGATAAAATTAGAGAAATTAACTTTCAACCCGTTTCAGGAGAACACTTACCTGCTGTACGACGAGACCGGCGAATGTGTCGTCATCGACCCGGGTTGCTTGTCGCAGGCCGAACGGATCCACATGAAAAGCACCATCGAAAAAATGGGCTTAAAACCGGTAAAGCTTATTTTTACACATTTGCATCTGGACCATGTGTTCGGTAGCAAATTCGTGGCCGATCAGTGGCACTTGCCCGTGTTGGCCCATGCGGACGATGAGTTTTTTATCGGCCTTGCCCAGGCTAGTTCTGCCAGGTTTGGCATTCAGTTTGATGAAACCCCGGCTCCGCTTACCGGCCACCTGAAGGAAGGGGACACCGTTGGATTTGGGAACTCTGAGGTAGATGTCATCCATGTACCCGGACATTCGCCCGGCGGAATTTGTTTTTATGCAAAGGATGAAAAGATACTGGTAGCCGGCGATGTCCTGTTCTATTCCAGTGTAGGCCGTACCGATCTGGCCGGAGGTTCGCACGAACAACTTATTGAAAATATTAAAGGTAAATTGCTGGCATTGCCCGACGATGTACAGGTTTTCCCTGGCCATGGCCCTTCAACTACCATTGGGCAAGAGCGTTGGCAAAATCCATTTTTATCATGACGTTTCTTCGTCACGTTTGACAATTGTCATTCATGGCCCCAACGGTTCGGCATACTTTTACTGCACTTTACGGCTACCCCCATCTTTGGCCAAACAATTAAACCGTACTTCAAAACCTATAACAAAGTGCCCATGACAACTGACATGTTTGTCTCCCGTCACATTGGTCCGCGGGACCATGAAATAGACGAAATGCTGAAAGTGGTCGGCGTATCGTCGCTCGACGAACTCATCGACCAAACCGTTCCCGCTTCCATCCGTTTGCCGAAAACATTACACGTAGACGGTGGCCTGACCGAACGCCAATATTATCGCAAAATACTAAAGATCGCATCGAAGAACAAGGTGTTCAACACTTATATCGGCATGGGTTATTACGACACCATCACCCCGGCCGTGATTTTGCGCAACGTACTTGAAAACCCGGTTTGGTACACGTCTTACACACCATACCAGGCCGAAATTTCGCAAGGACGGCTCGAAGCGTTGCTCAACTATCAAACCATGGTACTGGAACTCACCGGCATGGAAATAGCCAACGCATCATTGCTCGATGAGGCCACTGCGGGTGCCGAGGCTATGATCATGATGTTCAATTCGCGCAGTCGTGAGAAAGAGAAAGCCGGAGCCAATATTTTATTGGTTGACGAAAATGTGTGGCCGCAAACCAAAGCGGTGATCGAAACCCGGTCGGCACCATTGGGCATTGTGGTGGAATATGCCGGGCACCATGAGTTCAGGTTTACCGACAGGCATTTTGGTTGTGTGGTGCAATACCCCAACTCCGACGGAGAAATCATTTCGTACCAAACAGTGGTTGACGACGCGCACCGGCAAGGTAGCCAGGTGGCAGTGGCTACCGATCTCCTGGCGCTGTCGCTGCTCACACCTCCGGGCGAATGGGGTGCCGACATCGTGTTCGGTTCGTCACAGCGTTTCGGTATCCCAATGGGCTATGGAGGTCCACATGCTGCATTCTTTGCTGCCCGCGACACCCAAAAACGAAACATGCCGGGACGCATCATTGGTGTTTCGCGCGACGTGAACGGCAAGCGTGCCTTGCGTATGGCCCTCCAAACACGTGAGCAGCACATTAAGCGCGAAAAGGCCACGTCAAACATATGCACAGCCCAGGCACTACTGGCCACCATGGCCGGATTTTATGCCGTGTACCACGGCTCCGAAGGTATTACGGGCATCGCAACCCGCGTACACAGTATTGCGGCTCTATTGGCCCATGAGATAGAGAAACTGGGCTACAAGCAGCTCAACAGTACCTTTTTTGACACCATTCGCTTCCAAATGCCCACAGGAGTGGACTTGTTTGATATAGAACGGTTATCCTTGGAGCTGGAGATGAACTTCCGCTATTTCAAGAATGGCGAAGTAGGCCTCAGTATCGACGAAACCACTAATCTGGAAGACATCAACTGGATTGTGGAGGTGTTTGCCAAAGCGGCCCACCTGCCGGTACCAGCCATCACCAACATTCCCGAAGCCAAGCGGGTCCCGCAGCTTTTTGCCCGGCAGTCGGATTTCCTCACGCAAGAGGTTTTCAAAAAATACCGCTCCGAAACGGAAATGGTGCGCTACATCAAAATGTTGGAGCGTCGCGACATATCGTTGACCCACTCGATGATCTCGCTGGGGTCGTGTACGATGAAACTCAATGCGGCCACCGAAATGTTGCCGTTGAGCTGGATCGAATTCGGCGGCATCCACCCGTTTGTGCCCAAAGACCAAGCAGCCGGATACCACGAAATGTTCCATGAGTTGCGCCGTGACCTGGCCGAGATCACCGGTTTTGCCGATGTAAGCCTTCAGCCCAATAGCGGTGCCGCCGGTGAATATGCGGGATTGATGGTCATAAGGGCTTACCATGCGCATCACAAGCAACAGCAGCGTAACGTGGTGCTCATTCCTTCGTCGGCACACGGGACCAACCCTGCTACGGCGGCCATGGCAGGAATGGAGATTGTGGTAATAAAATGCGACGAACGTGGCAATATCGATGTGCTTGATCTAAAGGAAAAAGCCGAAACATACAAGGATACGCTTTCGTGCCTGATGGTGACCTATCCGTCGACACACGGGGTGTTTGAATCGTCCATCAAAGAGATATGCCACATCATCCATCTGAACGGTGGACAAGTTTACATGGATGGTGCCAACATGAACGCCCAGGTTGGGTTAACCAATCCCGGTATTATCGGAGCCGATGTATGCCATTTAAACCTTCACAAGACCTTTGCAATCCCTCACGGCGGCGGCGGACCGGGCGTTGGCCCTATTGCGGTGGCCCGTCATTTGGTCCCGTTCCTGCCTACCCATCCGGTGGTCGACAATAACCGCCACGGCATCAGTGCCGTAGCGGCAGCTCCCTGGGGCAGTGCCAGTGTATTGCCCATCACTTATGGTTATATAAAAATGTTGGGGGGCGAAGGGTTGACGCGCGCCACTAAAATCGCCATCCTTAACGCAAACTACCTGGCAGCTTCGTTAAAAAATGAGTACGGCATCGTATATACGGGCGAGAATGGCCGTGTAGCCCATGAAATGATCCTGGAATGCCGCCATTTTAAAGCATCGGCCGGTATTACCGAAACGGATATTGCCAAACGGCTGATGGATTACGGCTATCATGCTCCTACCCTGTCGTTCCCCGTACACGGCACTTTAATGGTGGAACCCACCGAAAGTGAATCGTTGCATGAATTGGATCGTTTTGTCGCGACCATGAAATCAATCTTTCATGAAATAAAAGAAGTGGAAAGCGGCATCGCCGACAGAAACGATAACGTACTGAAAAATGCGCCCCATCCCGATTACAAAGTGGTGTCGGACCAATGGGAATATGCTTATGGACGTGAAAAAGCAGCGTTTCCGCTCGAATGGATACGCGAAAACAAGTTTTGGCTTACCGTAGGCCGCATTGATGATGCTTACGGCGATAGAAATCTGGTTTGCACATGTCCTCCTACCGAAGCATATATGAAACAATAGCAAAAATTGTCACATAGTTATGCGCCAACAGCCGAGGCATACATACGTATGTTTCGGCTGTTGCTTTTATATGCCTCCACTAAAATCAAATCTGGCTGGGAATGCTGACGTAGAAAACCGATCCTTTGCCTGGTTCCGATTCCACCCGAATATCGCCCCCCAGCATGGTGGCGTATGATTTGGAAATGGAGAGTCCCAACCCTGTTCCTCCAAATTCAACACTCACACTGGGATCGGCCTGACGAAACCGTTCAAAAATCACACACAGGGCTTCTTTGGAAATTCCGATACCTGAATCTTTCACAAAAAACTCAATACGGCCATCTTCTATTTTATACCCGATCTCCACACTACCTTGTATTGTAAACTTAAGTGCATTTTGCAACAGATTGGTCAATACCTGCGAAAGCTTTGTCTCGTCGGTAATAATCACCGGCATCGGATTGTCCGGTATCCGGTGTAAAATCAGGTCGAGCTTTTTCTCCCTAGCCTTGGGTTTGAGCATTGCCACCAGATTATCCAGCATCTCGTTGACGAACACCGGACGGGAAATGATCCGTTCCTGCCCTGTTTGGATACGCGCGATGGTCAAAATGTCGGTTACAATGGCCAATAACTGAGAACAACTATTTTGGACGATCTTGGCGTATTCTGATTTGGTCACATTATCAAGCCCGGGTTCGGTCAACAACCCCGAAAACCCCACAATGGCGTTCATCGGCGTTCGTATTTCGTGCGAAAGGTTTTGGAGGAAGGCTTCCTTAAGCTTATCGGAGCGTTCGGCACGATCCCTGGCTTCGGCCAATTGCTGCTCGATTTTTTTTCGATGGGTAATATCCTCCCTGATAGAAATAAAATGCGTGATTTTACCGGCAGGATTTTTCAGCGGCGAAATATTGACAGATTCCCAAAACAATGTGCCATCCTTCTTCAAACTTTCCATCTCGCCGCGCCAAGTTTGGCCGCTTTGAAGCTGTTGCCACAAAGCCGTCCAAAACGCATCGCCATATGAGCTGGCCGCCAGTGTTTGCGGGTCACGGCCCAATACTTCTTCTCCGGAGAAACCGGTTACGTCGCAAAAACTTTGGTTGACGTACTCGATCTGCCCATTGGTATTGCTAATTATGACGTGCACGGGGCTTTGGGCCAGCGCACTCGACAGTATAAGGTTTTTCTCCTCGGAATATTGCGTATTAAGCTTCTCTCCTTTCAGTTGCAATGCCCCTCTGATAGCCAGCGGCAAACGCAGCAACCTGTCTTTTACCACATAATCCCAAGCCCCGGCCTTGATGGTCTCGGCCGCCGTTTCTTCGTTCATGGCACCGGTCACAAAAATAAAAGGCACTAAGAGCTCCCTTTCCCTTAAATCGCGAAGGGCGTCCAACCCGCTGTATTGAGGCAGATCGTAATCGCTAAGCACAATGTCGGGTACCCGGGCGCCAAGCGCATGCAGGTACGACGCTTTGTCCGTTACTAAAGTGATATGGCAGTTATAGTCATCGAGCAATCTCAATTGTGCCTTGTTAAGTTCGGCATCAAGCGGATCGTCCTCGAGCATTAACACGTAAAGATCTGCTTTATCGCCCATTTTCATTGGAAAGGGGGTGTATTCAAAATGGCCCAATAATAACCAATGCCTTTTATGGCTTTCATGAAATCGGCAAAATCGATGGGTTTCACCACATATCCGTTGACCCCAATCTTGTAACTTTCGCACACATCGTTCTCGAGCTGTGACGAAGTGAGCATTACCACCGGCAGGGAAGCATACTCCTCACTTTGGCGTAGCGTTCGGAGCACTTCAATGCCATCCAGTTTGGGCATTTTTAAATCGAGTAGCAAAAAGGCCGGCATCCCGCTTTGCCGATCGGAATATTTTCCCCGGTAAAACAGATAATCCAACACTTCTTCGCCATCATGTACCACATCGATGTGGTTGACCAGGTTAATTTCGGCAAATCCGGCCAACGTGAGTTCCACGTCGTTTGAATTGTCCTCGGCATAGAGTATTCTTGGAAGTTTAGCCATAGAGTTAGATTAAGGCTTTTAAGGTAACAAAAAATGTGGCTCCCTGGTCAACTGCCGCATCAACTTTTATATTGCCCCCATGGCGCTGGATGATGCGCTTAACGTTGGCCAACCCGATCCCTGACCCCTCAAATTCGTCGGAAGAGTGCAAGCGTTGGAATACACCAAACAACTTATCGACATATGCCATGTTGAACCCGACACCATTATCTTTTATATAGATATCGACATGTGCATTATCAATTGGCACCGATCCAATCTCGATCGTTGCACCGGACCGCTTTGATGTGTATTTGACAGCATTATCGATAAGGTTTTCGAAAGCTATACGTAACAGGCTTTTATCGCCTTCCACCATCGGCAACTGGCCAACGATCCATTCAATGCGGCGGTTGGCCACATCTGGGGATATTTGCTCGATAATCTCATCGACTACTTGTTGCATATCGACTTTCAAATAGGTGATCTCTTTGCGGCCAAGGCGCGAGAATTGTAATAAATCATCAATCATGGCCGACATGCGATGTGATGCCGAATTGATTTTTTCGTAGTATGCTTTAACGGCATCGGAAGGATTTTGTATTTGGGCATACATAAGCCGCATAAATCCATCCACATGTCGAAGGGGGGCACGCAAATCGTGAGATACGCTGTACGAAAATGCCTCAAGATCTTTGTTGGCTTGGGCCAGCTGCAAGGTGCGTTCCTCTACTTTTCGTTCGAGTTGCTCATTGAGGATTCTTATCTGGTTCTCATGTTTTTTTCGTTCGGTGATGTCGCGCACAATGAATAACATGCAGTCCTCGCCCCTATAAGTGATCCGTTTGCTGGAGAACAGCGTATCCACCACTTTGCCGCTTTTTGCCCTGGCCCTAAATTCATAATTATCGACCATTCCCAAATCCCCCAATACCTTAGCCATCAAAATCCTGTCATCGGGAGCGTACCATAACCCAAGTTCCTGCGTGGATTTCCCAAGACATTCTTCCGGCGTATACTCCAACAATTGCGTAAATGCAGGATTTACATCGAGCAATATCCCGTCGGAGAATCTGGTAATGCCGGCGCCATCGGGATTCAGGTTATAAAAGATCGAGAATTTCTGTTCCGACTCACGGAGCTTCCCATCGGTAATTATGCGTTCTGTGACATCGTAAAGAATAGTAGCCACTTGATTCGGAATGGGCTGGTAGATGATGGCTTCGACATAAATCCGGAGCGATGACAAATATTTGACGAACTTATCGCTACGTCCCGAACGTACCACGGCTTTGAATTTTTCGACCCAAAATTCCGCATCACGCATCACTTCCGAAACTTTTTTCCCAAACACATTACGTTTGGGTACTTTTACCATTGTCTCAAATGTGGGATTGGCATCCAGAAAACGAAACTCGACCACATCGCCCGCTTCATCGGTCACACATTCGTGAAGTGCAAATCCGCCCGACATGTTTGCAAACAACTGTTTGTAACGTTGTTCGGAAAGCTTAATGGATTGTTCAATGGCCACCTGATCGGTTATGTCACGGATAGTCCCGATCATGTAACAAAGGTCACCGCCGGGCCCAAATTCAAGCTCACCCCTGCCATGCACCCACCGGACGAGGGAATCGCTCTTCCGGCAGATGCGATACCGCTTATCGAAAGTACGGTACCCGGTCAGTACATCATTATTAAAATAATCGAGCATCATCGTCCGGTCGTCTTCAAATAGCAGATCAACCCACGAATCAATGTTCTTCACCGCATTGTGCGACAAACCAAAAATCTCATCCAATACATCGGTACACACCCATTGGCCTGTTTGGGTATTCAACCGATAGGCCCCAAGCTTTGCCATTTTATGGTAGTCGCGCAACAGAACATCTTGTTCTCTCATACGTTCTTCCTGGGCTTTGTACTGGGTAAGGTCAACCACCACTCCAATATAACCGGTTACATTGTCCTGGCTATCTTTCAGCCACGTCACCTTCAACGTACCGGCCATCTGCGAACCATCTTTGCGCACAAAGGTCCACTCCCTTTCATCGGAAGGGTAATGTTGGAGCTCGACAACAAATACTTCGAAATCGGGCTTTACTTCGTACCCAAGTTTCTGGGTCAATGCATGGGCGCGTTCCGCAATTTCAGATGGCAAATGGATGGCAGTAGGGGTTTGTTTCCCGATCACTTCGTCACTGGCGTAACCAAACATTTTCTCGGCCGCATGATTGAACAATGTAATAACCCCCTTTTGATCGGTGGCTATAATGGCATAACCCGCATTATCGACAATGTAGGTCTGGAACAAGCGCAAATCATCAAGCTTCTCCTGAATGCTTTTTCGCTCGTGTACATCCATGATGTTGAGTACCCATTGACCTTGTAGCGACGATTCATCCATCGTGTGGAAGGAAGCCTCGACCCAATGCCATTGGTTGCTGGCAATCCGCATCCGGACCGGGTAAGTATCCTTTTTAGGACACCTGGCCTCATCCTTCAATATTCTCCGGAAATGGTCACTATCCTCTTTCCCAAATAAATCCCATACATTACACGAAAAACCATCTCCCCCGTCCAGTCCCAAATAGGCTTTTACTTTGTCGCTGGCATATGCAATGGAACCGTTGTCGTCAAAAAACAGAACTGCATCAAAGCTATTGTCTACCATGTTACGGATCCTTGCTTCAGCGGTTATTGCACGTTGCAACGCTTGTTTCTCGTTTTCCAACAGATTCTCCAAACGTGACTGGGTTTTGTGCTTTTCCACAAGAGAAAGCCCCAAACCCAACGTAAATAAAACGCCCACAACCATTGTACCCATTAGAAAAGCCATCCAATATACAGGATTGACCACCGATCGCTTTTCCTCCATCGACATAAGCATCCATGGCGTTCCGTCGATGGGAATGGCAGAAAACAACATTTTTTGGGAACCAATGTCAAGTGTATGATCCTTGCGCCCTAGCATCCCTGCAGTCAATGGCTCACCATTTGGCCCCATATCGGATTGGTAGACATCCTCAAGGGGAATTTTGGAAGAATCGTCAATCGAAGTTTCCAAACCTCCATTTCCAGAAAAATATATCGATTGTCCACCACCACTGCCCTCTTTATAAGCAGCCCCATCCATGCGCTCAACAAGCCATGCTGTTATCCCGTTGGCGGATAACCCTGACGGCCCACTTATAATGGGAAATAAGTTGACATTGGGGTCTATAAGGAATATCAACACAGCAAAGGGTCCCTGGTTGCCTTTGCAGATTGGGGCACTGATGGCAATATAGGGTTCGGTGGTTGAACGACCTGACAAAAAACTGGTAAAGTAAATGCCTTTCTGCGACAAGGTAGTCCTTGTCAATCTTTTCAGCTTATCGTTGAGCGGGGCATGGGGCTTATCTGCGGTAAACATAACAGGGTTTTCATCGACCACCATCATTACATCCTTAAACCCACGAAGATTGATTATCAACTGGTTGCGCTGCTCCAATTGCCGCCCTATTAACGTATCGCCGGTTTGAAGCCAGTTAAACAACGCATCGGCATACAACGGACTGACGGAAAAATGGCTGGCATCGGCCATCCGTTCTTTCATCCATGATTCTATCCGGGTGATTTTATGGGCGGTAACTGCAGTCAATTCACGCTGTTTTTCATCGATACGCTTTCGCTTTTCGATCCGGACATAAAAAAAACCGATCAATATCAGGCTGATCAACATAACGGCCATCAATATCCGGGGACTTAATTTCCGCATCCAGTCATCCATATTCATTTTTGCCATGTCTAATTCGTTCACGGTTTAACAAAAGGCAAAAGGTCTTGGTTACTGCAAAAGCAACAGTGTTTCGTTTGGGAAAGGCAATCAGCGCAACAACAAAGACCGGTATCGACCGCCTGTTAAAGTTAACAAATACATTGTCAATCACAAACATGCAACGGATCGGCATATTTACTCTTATGGGATCCATAAAAAGTCGCCCAGCGCCTGTTGTCCCTTTTAATTCCAGAGCCACCACTGGTCTGGGGCGCATAGTTCCGGTAATCATTCAATTAGCCCGGACCAAAGTCTTCTGAGAAGTCACATTCCCCAAAGGTTAAGAAGGTGCAGACAAATGGCATGGGCATTTGAGAACCCGCCGGGAACATAGTTGCCGGATTGATACCGTACGTGGACCTGCGGGCAAAACATCATACAGGCAACCTTATGTGCCTTATATGGGTGTCCACAAGTGCCATCACTCCTTTTTTGTCACTGGAACATATGCTCCGCAGAATGTAACCACGACACAGTACAAACAACATTGGCAAACAAAAAAGGAGCGGCCCGCACCACTCCTTCAAAATTACATTCGAGTCCCATCACACGTGTGTTGTTGCACAGGCTTCTTCGATTACTTTGGTAAACACCTCTTTGATATCAAAACCGGCAGCACGTATTTGCTGCGGGATGAAGCTGGTGGCAGTCATGCCCGGCGTGGTGTTCACTTCAAGCAGAAAAATACGGTTATCGCTCAAAATAAAGTCGATACGTACAATACCCTTGCATCCCAAAATATCGTAAATGGCCATCACTATTTTGCGGACACGCCCGGCAGTCTCTTCGGGAATACGGGCAGGGGTAATCTCATCGGCCATGTGCGCAGTGTATTTGGCCTCAAAGTCGAAAAATTCGTTTTTGCTCACGACTTCCGTAATGGGCAATACGGTAAATTCACCTTTGTATTTGAACAAACCGCACGTAATCTCGGTACCTTTTACGAATTTCTCGACAATAACCTCGTCGCCTTCGGTAAAAGCTTTTTCAATGGCTGCATCCAATTCCGATGCTTGTACCACTTTGGTCACGCCAAAGCTCGAACCGCCGGCATTGGGCTTCACGAAGCAAGGCAATCCTGTTTTTTCTATTATTTCGAATTTATTGTAGCTATTGCCTTTGCGCAACATTACCGAATCGGCAACCAAAATACCAAACCCTTTTAAATAGGTGTTACAGGTAAATTTATTAAAGGTCATAGCTGACGTTAACACATCGCACGTGGTATGCGGGATGCCGAGCATATGGAAGTACCCTTGCAATAGCCCGTTTTCGCCCGGTGTACCATGAATCGTGACATATGCACAATCGAACGTCACGGATGTTCCGTCCACCACCGCCGAAAAATCGTTTTTATCAAGGGCATATTTTTTCTCCCCAAGCACCACGGCCCATTCCGTTTTGTTGATCAATACCGGATATAAATCGTACAACTGCGTATCGATAAACGTCAAAAGGCCTTCTACGCTTTTACGCGACACGAACTTCTTCCGAACTGTATCCACCATACACAATAGCTATATTCTTTTTCATATACTTTATATTTTCGTTCGTATCTTATCCTCCAATTGCATCAGATAACTTTGAGCATCCTCCACTTTTACACTTTCCACGAAAAAGTAGCAGGTAAAACGATAAGCCTCCACCAAAGCAACGGTCAATGGTTTTGGGGCGCCCGGGCACATTCCCCTTCCTTCCGCATCCCACTATTCTACATTAAATACCGCATCATATTGGGAATGCCAATATTTATCGGTTAATCCTCCAATTGTCGTCCCGAAATGTAGTTACGCCATTTTTCAACGGCTGCCACTATGTCGTCCGGTAGCTCGCTGGTAAAGCTCATGAAATTGCCCGTCCCCGGATGTTTAAATCCCAATGTTTTGGCGTGTAACGCCTGACGGGGCAATATATCAAAGCAATTCTGAACGAATTGTTTGTACTTGCTAAACGTAGTACCCTTCAGTATCTGATCACCGCCGTAACGTGCGTCGTTGAATAACGGATGGCCAATGTATTTCATATGCACCCGTATCTGGTGCGTGCGGCCCGTTTCGAGCCGGCATTCCACCAGCGACACGTAACCAAGGTCTTCCAACACGGAATAATGCGTTACGGCATGCTTGCCCTGATCTCCTTCGGGGAAAACGGCCATTTGTTTACGGTCGCGCAGGCTACGGCCAATGTTCCCGACCACCGTCCCATTCCCGGGCAACGGCGTCCCCCATACAATGGCCTGATAAGTCCGCATGGTGGTCTTTTCGAAAAATTGCCGCGCCAACGACATTTTTGCACTCTCGGTCTTGGCAACCACGATAAGCCCCGATGTATCTTTATCGATACGGTGCACCAATCCCGGTCGCGGATCGGAAGAATGGAACAACGGCAAGTCTTTCAGGTAATATGCCAAACCGTTCACCAACGTGCCGGTATAGTTGCCATGGCCGGGATGCACCACCAGTCCCGGTTGTTTGTTGATGACCATCAGTTGGTCATCTTCGTACACAATATCAAGGGGAATGCTCTCGGGAATAATTTCAAGTTCACGGCGCGGATGGGCCATGACAATGGTCACCACATCACGTGGTTTTACTTTGTAATTCGATTTAATGGGGACTCCATTGACCAATACATTGCCCTGGTCGGCCGCTTCCTGTATTTTGGTCCGTGAGGAATGTTCGATGCGGTTAACAAGGAATTTATCGATCCTCAACAATCCTTGCCCCTGGTCGGCCACAAAACGGTGATGCTCGTACATTTGCGCTTCACCACTCTCTTCACCTTCATCGCCGCCATCAATATCTTCCTCAAGATAATCGTCTTTCTCTTCGATAAGCATTGAACGTAATTAGGGGAGGTTAAACCGTTACATACCCATGTTTGCAATCCGTACCGAGTCACGAGTGATCCATACGTCTATGCTGGCACCCAATTGCATGGTTTTAGCTTCTTCGGGCGAAGGGGATTGCTTCCATATGACCGCCCCTGCCGAATCGCTAGCACTGACCACTGTCTCATCCGCAGCCACAGTACCCATGTTCAATGAAACTCCATTCAAATAGCCGTGAGCCTCTTCAAGAGTCAACCCGAGTAAATCGGGCAACTTGGTACTTTCTTCTCCTAACCCCTTGCCGATCATCAAATCGATGGCTGTTCCTTTTTCTATTTGTGTACCGGGTTCTATCGGTTTTCCGTTGTACATCTGCCCCACCACCAAATTGGTGTATTCAGAGGGGACATAAACCAACTTTCCGACCCTTAATCCATAAGATTCTAAAATATTGACCGCGTTTCGCAACGAATAATCCACCACACGCGGGGTCAAGATCATTTCGGGGCTTAGCGCATTGATGGTCAAAAAGATGGTCCTGTTTTTCTTGACCCTTGAACCTGGTTTGGGCGATTGTTCCACTACCGCACCGGGAGTCACATTGCTTATGTGGACAGAATCAAAGATCTGGTACTTCAGGTCCAAATCTTCGACCATGTTGGCTATTTGCGATTCAAGCAGTCCATGAAAATTCGGGACCTCCCGCGAACGTCCATGACCAGTGTACAGTCCCAATGAAAAAAACACCGCAAACAACAGTACAATGCCAATAAGCACAGCCAGACCAACATGTTTTAAAAACAGTTTACTGAAAATGAACTTAAAAAAACCCTTCATGCGATTCATTTATAAATAAAAAATACCACACACAAAATCGGCACAATCGAGATTCCGGCAAAACATAAAAAACACCAAGCAGGTTTTGCGTGTTAATTCAAGTCAGGCAGCCAAAAATAAACCAAATTAAGCAAGAAAAAAAGCAGATCTCCGACAAACCGCCCCGCAGGCAAAAATCTTATCTGGATAACCACAAACAAAAAAAGAACCCCTATGGATTCTTTTTTTATATCATTAAAATCAATGATTAAGCTTTGTGTTTAGGCTCGTCGGATACAGTAAGCTTTTGACGGCCTTTGGCCCTGCGCGAAGCCAATACCCTACGACCGTTAGGGGTACTCATTCTTTCCCTAAAGCCGTGTTTGTTTTTACGCTTCCTGTTTGATGGTTGAAATGTCCTTTTCATCGTGCTTTATTTTTATCGTCGATTATATCTTATTCCAATTTGGACTGCAAAATTATAGTTTTTTTTATAACGTTCAAACAATTGACTTTTCTTTTTCGAAAAAACTCTCTGCTACAATGGTAAATGGACCAATTTTTTGGTTTCAAAAAAGGGTTCATCGAAATAATCAGACAACCCAACCGAATAAACCCTTCTACCAAAAGGCTTTAACTCTTCGGCAAAATCACCGCCTTTCAGGTATAGAATGCCATTGGGAATAGGGTTCTGCTGCCTTTTCAACGATATCAAATGACGGCATAATTTCACAAAATCGGGGAAAGCCGTCACTGCACGGCTCACCACAAAATCGTAATCGTTCTGTATGGCCTCGGCACGCGTCTGCCAAGCGGTCACGTTGGTTAATCCCAACGCATGGGACACTTCGTTCACCACCATTATTTTTTTTGCAATGCTGTCAACCAGATGAAACTGTACCTGGGGAAACATAATAGCCAGCGGAATGCCTGGAAAACCTCCGCCTGTACCTACATCCAACACCAAACTGCCAGGCCTGAATGTCACGAATTTGGCAATTCCCAATGAATGCAATACGTGCTTTAGATATAATTCGCCAATGTCCTTTCGCGAAATGACGTTTATCCTTTGGTTCCAATCGTTGTACAATGTCCATAGTTGGTCGAACTGGGCATGTTGCACGGAGGAAAGGTTGGGAAAATATTTCTGAATCAATTCCATTATCTTGGGTCAAACAGGGCGCGAAAATACGAACAAAAAACTTGAGCTACAAGCAAAAGTACCGCCCGATAAAAATCAAAAAACAATGACCGAACATGAGACAGGCATGCTTAACGTAACAAACTCAATCCAGTTTAATTCCCGTATTCTTCAGGGTTTGGAACAACAATTCCCTGGCCCTGAACAACTGCGCCTTTACGGTACCAATAGGCAGATCTAGTTCTTCTGCAATCTCCTCGTAACTATATTCTTTAAAATATCTCAATTCAATAAGCGTACGGTAACGTGGCTTTAATTTGGTAACCACGGTGCGCATTAGTGTTGCTTTTTGATCCTTGATCAAGTTTTCTTCAGGATCGGGCAAATCATCCTTCAAATGAATGGTCGGCTCATTGTCCTTATCCTCACCATTCCCGCCATCAATGGAGACAAAGTTGGTCCGCTTTTTCCGAAGGTAATCGATGCAATTGTTGGATGCAATTTTGAACAACCATGTACTAAATGCAAAATTGGGAGAATATTGCTGAAGATTTTTAAACGCCTTCCCGAATGCCTCGATGGTTAAATCCTCTGCATCGCTTTTATTGTTCACCATTTTTAAAAGCATGAAAAATATGGCGTCGCGATAACGGGCCATCAATTCGGCATAGGCTTTCTGATCGCCATCAACTGCCCTGGCAACCAAAACCAAATCGTGTCTGGCCTTATCGGAAAGATTAGGATTTACTTCCATTTAATTTGTTTTGTCCTGAAAAGATTTCCAATGTAAATATAACCCAATATAAAAGGATGCACCAAGTCATACAAGAACATTGCCAAGTAAATTTTGTTTTCGCCCAGTTTCTTTGCCGCTTTTTTAAGTACAAAAAACTGCACAATCCACCGAAGCAAGAACATTGCTGCAGCTACGGCCCAAAAACGCTGAAATGCCAACGCATAAATTGCCGTGCCCCAAAACAGCAACCGGCTAAAAGGCTCAATGGCCAACCCTGCTTTGTGCGAAAATTTATAAAGCGGGGCAGTGGTTAGGTGACGTGACTTTTGGGCAATCCATTCGGCATAGGTGTTGCGTGCAGAGGTACGCATCTGTGCCGATGGTTGAAACACCACCGATGTGTTGCTTTTTGTTGCTGCCTGCTGTACAAACAAATCGTCATCACCCGATTCGATGTAAATATGTTTGTTAAAACCGCCAATCTTGTTATAAAGAGACTTGAGATAAGCCATATTCCGTCCCACCGCCATGTATGCATTTCCACCAATAGCGTAACCTAAATACTGCACTCCGTTCCAAAACGAGTCGTACCGGATCAATCGGTTCAACATCCCTTTTCTGTATCCATAAGGAGAATAGCCTATGACCAACTCTTTCTCTCCGGTACCAAAACCCTGAACCATTTCGCGTATCCATGTTTTGGACACGGGGCAACAATCGGCATCGGTGAATAAAATGTGCTCGTGTTTGGCAGCTTTAATACCGATGGTGACCGCAAGCTTTTTTGAATGGAGGAAGCGGTTGTCTTTCGGAATTGAGGTATAATACAGATTGGAGTATTTTGTTTTAAACGTTGCCAGTACCATTTCCGTGTTGTCGGTACTGCTATCGTTCACCACGATTATTTCGTACAACGGATAATCCTGGGACACCAACAATGGTAAATATTGGACTAAATTATCGGCTTCGTTTTTTGCACACACAACTACCGATACCGGAGGTAAGTTAGGGGTGTTCGCCTCCGGGACTTTATAACGCCCTACACGGTTCATTACCATAAGGTAATACACAAGCTGAATTAAAAACGTTGCCGCCAAAACCGATGCAACCACCCAATCCTCAATACTTAAGGGCATTAACAGATTCGTCTCCAAGGGTATATTTTTTTCCAAATGTGCAACTTTTTTTTGTGTACTGTCATTTGATGTGCCTATTTTTTTGGTCTTAACGCAAAACACACCATTTTTCCACGGCACATTTGTATCTTTGGCATCCGCCGAAAAAATGCCATTCACAAACCAAAACCGGGATACGGACAATTTGCCGCATAAACCGCATTCGTACAAATGATGAAATTCGAACTCCAACATACCGACTCTCATACATCGGCCCGTGCAGGCCTCATTACCACAGATCATGGTCCGATAGAAACTCCTATTTTTATGCCCGTGGGCACTTTAGGATCAGTAAAAGGGGTGCATTTCGATGAGTTACGCCACGACATCCATGCACAAATCATACTGGGCAATACATACCATCTTTACCTTCGTCCCGGCACGGAAGTTCTGAAAGCGGCCGGCGGACTGCATAAGTTCAACGGCTGGGAACGTCCCATCTTGACCGATAGCGGTGGTTATCAAGTATTTTCACTGAGCAACAATCGTAAGCTGACCGAAGAAGGTGCTATTTTCCGAAGCCACATCGACGGCTCCAAACATATCTTTACACCCGAGAACGTAATGGATATCCAACGGGTAATAGGTGCCGACATAGTGATGGCGTTCGACGAATGTGCGCCAGGCACGGCCGACCATGCCTATGCGAAGAAAGCAATGGACTTGACCCATCGATGGCTAAAACGTTGCGTGGACCGTTTTGACGGTACCGATCCCATTTACGGGCACCACCAAAGCCTGTTTCCCATTGTACAGGGGGCGGGTTATCGTGATTTGCGCAAGGAATCGGCCGATTACGTGGCGTCATTTAACCGCGAAGGTAATGCCATTGGCGGATTGGCAGTGGGAGAACCGGCAGAAGTGATGTACGAGATGATAGAGGTGGTCAACGACATCCTTCCCAAAGACAGGCCCCGCTACCTGATGGGTGTGGGCACACCGGTCAATATCCTTGAAGCCATTTCGCGCGGGGTTGATATGTTCGATTGCGTAATGCCGACCCGCAACGGGCGCAACGGCATGGTGTTCACCGGCGAAGGGACCATCAATTTGCGAAACGAGAAGTGGAAGAACGACTTCTCTCCGCTCGATCCGAACGGGACATCGTTCGTCGACCGCCAGTACAGCAAAGCATATCTTCGCCATCTGGTGGTATCGGGCGAGATGCTGGCATCGCAAATCGCGTCGATACACAATCTGGCATTCTACCTATGGCTGGTGAAGGAAGCCCGCAAACAAATCGTTGCCGGGACGTTTGACAACTGGAAAAGCATAATGGTGAAAAAACTGGCCAATCGGCTGTAACGCCCAACGCCGAAAAATTAAATCTTTTGCAGCGATCCAACAAGCGTCCGTCCCTGTTCTGTTACTTTTGAAGCTAAGCGTATAAAGAAAAACAGGTCATTTTTTTATCAGCTTTTGAAAGGCCACATTTCCATCGGCATCTGTGAGCTTTAACAAATACAGCCCCTGGTTCCAGTAATTGACAGGAATGTCGATCCTTTCATCGAGTTCGGCAAGATGGTACATTTTGCGACCGTACAAATTGTAAAATTCCACTGTCGCCTTTTTATCGAATGGATTGACAATGATCAAATTTTCGATGCAGGGATTAGGCAACGCAAATGCCTTTACCGACTTTTCGTCCACTGGGGGTTGTACATAGGTTTCAAAACCATAAAGTTTCTTTTGTGAAAGCAGCTTAAATTTACCTGGCTTTAGCGTAACTGTATAATTCGATGATGCCACGTTAATACTGTCTCCGTTAAAATAATCGTACCACATGCCCACCTCGGGCAAAGTGAAGGTGACGGTTTGGTTTTTGACATCAAAATTGCCTATCAGCACTACATTGTTCCCTGTCGTTTTTAGCTCGATACGCTTAACGGCCCCTGCGAGGTCGGTCACAAAGTCGGTAGTTGAGAATATGGATTCTTTCTTTTTTAAATTAATGAAATTGGCCCACGTGTCAAAAACCTTCATGCGGCTAGTATCGTTCTGGTACTCCCAATGCAGAGGTTTTATTCCGGTGCGTCCGTTGGTGTCGATGCTCACATCGTACCCCAACTCGCCAAACTGCCAAACCATTTTAGGACCTGGAACGGAAAACAAGAAAGCTCCTGCCAGTTCCATACGCGACAGAGACACCGATAGATTTTTTACGTTATAAGTGGATGTTGCATTGCCGTACAAAAGATTTTTCACTATCAACCGTTCCTCGTCGTGGCTTTCCATGTAATTGACCACATGTGGCTTGCTCCATCCCCTGTTTTTATAATTGGCCCACGACAAATCGGATTTCCCGCTCTCATTGTACCCCATGGTGGCCTCGTTAAAATTGTGATTGTGGTTTCCCCACAACAAAATGCCATGCTCGGCCAATTCTTTTTCTTCGCTGTTGTCGCTCAAATGCTCGAATATGACCAACGCATCATGTTTTCGCTTCCATATTTCGTTTACCATACGTTTTAAAATGCCTATGCGCTGCGCATCGTAAGCACTGGCCCAATCAGTGGGGCCATAGACCGTATTGGTAAATCCTTTGGTAAAGTCGAAACGGAAACCGTTCGACCTTGTATTCTTCCATCCAAAACGCACACACACTATCGACCAGTGCTTGTGTCTCGATACTTTGGTGGTTAAAATCATACCCCCATTGCGCATCGGGGTTTTGCATGTTGTGGTTGACGTTGTACCACGGATTGTTGGCGGCAGGTTTACCGTTCTCAAAATACATCCGCACCAAAGGCGATTGTCCGAACGAGTGGTTCAGCACCATATCCTGAATCACCGCAATTCCATTCTGGTGGCACGCATCAATGAAGCGCTTGTAATCGTCGGCCGTGCCATACGCCTTATCGGGAGCAAAATACAGAGATGGATTGTACCCCCAACTGTCGTTACCTTCAAACTCATTGAAAGGCATTAGCTCAACGGCATTTACACCCAAGCGTTTCAGATACGAAAGGGTATCGGCCACTGTTTTTATGTCACGGTTAACCGTAAAGTCGCGAATCAACAATTCATACACAACCAACGTATCGGGCGACGGCGGAGCAAAATTGGTTATCTGCCAGCTATAAACTTTCGGATTGGTTTGAAAAACCGATACAAGCTCTTCGGTTTTATCCGCAGGGTATTCCTTTAGGTTTGGATAAATTTCGCTGGAAATATACTGGTCGTTGTAAGGATCAAGCACTTTGTTGGTATAAGGATCGGGAATTTTGACGGAATTATCGATCCAATATTGATACCCGTATTCTGTATCCGGCTGCAAACCATCAATTCTCAGCCAAAAATAATCGCCATCCTTTTTCATTTGATGGACGGCATCGGGCATCCAATCGTTAAAATCACCGGCTACGTATATGAATTGCTTTTGAGGTGCAAACAATTTCAGGTAAACTGACTGGTCGTCGATCCGTGTCGCCCCACGCTTTAAACCGACAGGCATAATCTCTTCGACAGGGTCGGTATGTGCCACAAACCAAACTGTGTCGGCTGCCGAGCCTGATGTACCCGTAGCCACCGCGCGTAACATATGTTTGCCTTCGGCCGGAACTGTCAGATCGTATGCCAAAGGGCTTGTAAGTGACGATGCAAGCAGATTTTGATCCAAATACAACTCAATGGTTTGGCTATTGACTGCATTGACGTTCACGCTTAATTTGCTACCAGGCTGCAACACCGAATAATTCGAAACCGGCTGTGAGAACGACACGTTCACTCCTTCCTCGTACACATTGATAAAAATGTCCTTGCTTCCTGTATCTTTTCCTTCTTTGGAACCGTCGGAATTGCGAAACACAAAAGCGAGTTTTTTGATGGTCTCCCCTTCTGGAACGCCGTAAAAAGTACGAATGTCAGGAGAAACCATTAGTTGATAAGTGTTGGACCCGGAACGAACCATCTTCACTTTTGGCAAATTTACACTCCAATCGGCAACCACATACTTCCAATCACTATCCGAACTGCTTTTATCGGTAATAACACCGGTGTGGGCATAAATATCACCGGTATAATCCTTCAGCCCCATTGAGCCATAGGCAGCATTAAACGTTAATGAAATCGCAGTCCCTTCAACAACCATCGAAGGGTTGGTCGTGACTACCTGAGAATGAATACTCCCAATAGCAATACAAAAAAACAATCCAACAACTAACTTCTTCATACACCTCTAATCCTGTCTTTCAATACTACACAGCAAAAAAGAGGAAAGTGCGAGGGATACCCTGCACTTTCCTTTGATCTGAGAATTCTTACTGGGCGGCAATAGCACCGTCCATTGTTTTAAAGTTCAAGTCAATTTTATAAGTGGCGGCAGTAAGTGGCACTGCATCCTGATCTCCCCCGGTTCCACGAAGAACAATCTGACTGTTCATCACATTGAATTCCGATTGCCACCAGTCGCTAAACCAGTCATGCCATGCATACATGCGTAAATTTCCGGGACTCAGGGCTTTGGTGATGGTCACCACAGAATTGGCATTATCGACAGTAAATAAGTTACCGGCCACTCCGGCCGTCCAACCTCCTACACAATCGCCCATCAGATAAACTTTTACCGGAGAAACGGCTATTTGCTTTTTATTGTAATCGACCACTACCATGTAATATCCGGCCGTGGCAGGTGCCCCGACATTGCTTGAACCGAAACCAAATTCTCCCTCGCCGGCACTATCGCTGACAGCACCAAAATCGTTGCCCCAGGCTTTCTCCGGAGAAAACTTGAACCCGCCTGCTCCGTTGAGCCAAACGATTTTCCAGAACTGATGTGGCTGGCTGTGGACCGGTACCATGGGCATGTCTGTTTCGGGCCAATTCCAGGTTCCAACCGCATCGCCAATCATATACAATTGTGAGGGGTACGGATCTTTGATCGTAATGGTTTTGGTATCGCCATTATTGGCATCAATGGTTATGGTTATGTCATAGGTACCCTTTTCTGTCACGGAAAGGTTACCGCCAAGGTCAGCCACTTTTGAAGAACTGTTGGCGGCATCCAATGCAGAATAACCGGCATCAAACTGAACACCGTTTCCATTGGAAGGGGCAACACCGTTCAACGTTCTGATTTTAAATCCTTCATCGGCTTCCAGGACTACGCCTTTCCATGTCCATGTATATACAGCGGCATCCATTGATGGTTCCCCATTATTGTCGGCCACCAACACATTTCCCCAATTCCATGAACTGGCATCATCGGTCGCATTGGCATTATCTGCACTGATTCCTGTTCCTACAGCATCCAAAGCCACACCTGTCCAGTTCGTCATCGACGACGCTGAATTTTGTACGATAGAGAAACGCTCGTTCACCACATCAAAGGTAATGGTGTAATTGCCGCCCAACGTTTTAATGTTATCACCACCAGATTTCAATGACACATTGGTGGCATTTTCATAAACGACCGAACCACCGTCCAAGCCATAATTGTATTTCCATGGATCAGAATTTTTCTTAGGGGCACGGAATTTATATTCCCCGGCTTTTAAATCGAGTGTCAACGAATAAGCCGCAGTATTCTTATCGTAGTTCATGTACTGGTCGTTTTCGGTATTCCAACCTCCTACGGCACTACCAATGATGCTCCATGGCTCTGCATCAAAATAGGGCGTAACGGTCATCTCAATGGCTTCGGATGCCAAATAATTACCAGCCAGAATCCTCACCTTAATGTGATGGGCCACTCCATCTTCAAACCCGGCTCCAAGCAATCCCTTGTTAAAGTCAGCAATTGTAATTGCAAGGGGCGATGTGACATTCTGAGTAATAAACTTATGGTTTGAGAAATCGCCACCGGCTTCATCAACCTGAAGTGCATAAGTCGCGACCACATCCATTTTAAAGTCGGCATTGGTCCATTGGAATGTTTGAAAAACATTACTTTCATCCACTTTTTCAAACACATACGTTCCGCCTTCGGTTGGTGCAGTCAATGCAGGGGCCACAGCATCGGAAGGAACTTTGGGATCAATATCGTTTTCGCACGATGTCCACATTGCCGCCAGAAACGACAACACAGAAAATATTTTTAGAAACTTCATAATGATCTCTTTAATTGATTAATAGTCGGTATTCTGTTTCAGGTTGGGATTGGCCATGATATCGGTAGTTGGGATGGGCATCAGGTTATATTTTTTATCCACGGCCCTACCATTTAAATCACCACCTTTTAATGGCCATACATAGTCTCCCGTAGTAAACCTGCCAAAACGGATAAGGTCGGTTCGACGATGGCATTCCCAATACAACTCGCGCGCACGCTCATCGAGAATGTAATTCAAATTAACCGTTGAAGGAAACGATATACCGGCACGGTCGGTAATTTTCTTCAGGTTATTCAAATTGGCAGACGATACAGAACCATCCAAACGCAAATCGATCTCTGCAGCCATTAAATAAGCATCGGCCAAGCGGAAAACAGGGGCATCAATGTCTGCAAACCCTCCTGCCGTATTGGAACCAGGCTGACCATCGCGGGTCATGTTCTTATATTTGATCACGGCATATCCGTTTGAGAACTGGTCTTGCTGGGTAATCTCCAACGATTGTCCATCGGTAAACCACAATGCCCGGATGTCGCCATTATCAAATTTGTTCACCAACATTTTGGTCGTACGGTTGCCGCCCCAGTTGCCACTGGTACCATAGTCAGATCCAACCATCTTTCCTCCCACAGCGGCATTCAGGATATAGGATGTGCCCCCATAAGATTGGGTGTTTAATCCATCAAAGTTGATTGAATAAATAATTTCGTCATTGCAACGATGGTTGTCCGCCAAGAATAGGTATTCGTATATATTGTACACATCGCCATCAGCCTTGTCGGTGTCGTCGATCAGACGATAACCGCCTTCGTTGATCACTTTGTTCAGGTAAGTACGGGCTTTTTCGTAATAAGAATTGCTTTCTTCTCCCAGATATACAGCATGGTTCAAATACAATTTGGCAAGTAACATCCAGGCAGCGCCCTTATCTGCTTCTCCGATCATCCCTTCACGAGGATCGAGAAGCACATATGTATCATTATCCGTGTCGCCAACAATGGCCAGCAATTCGGATTCGATGTAGTTAAACAATTCAGGTCCTCTTTCGCTGGTTCCTGCCGGTTGGGGCAATGCAGAGCCAATACCATCATCCTCTGTCACAAACGGAATCCCGTTTCCGAACAAGTCGAGGGCATGCCAATATGAAAGCGCACGCAAGAAACGGGCTTCCGCCACATACCGAGGCAACAATGTATATTCAGATTTTCCGTATGTATTGGCCTGACGAATGAATTCGTTCACCAATGATACCTGGTATAATGCCCTGTAATAAAATTGACGGATATGTTCCTGGCTCGCAGTCCAGGTCATTTGACTAACCGTAGGCAACGTTCCGTCAGACCAGCCGTTCACACACTCATCGGTTGGCAGTTCCTGGCACACGAAGTAGCCACGCCAATATTGGCTATGACCTTCATCAAAACCACCCAAATCGGCATTACCAGCAGGTCCTTTTTGACCTGACGCAGCGAAACCTGCATATATTTTGGCCAAGCCCTCTTCGAATGCTTCCTGTGAATTATATACTTTATCTGATGAATTCAGATTGGGATCGATGGGGAGCACATCCAGGTCATTCACACATGAACCGAACACAAACACCGACATCAGTGCTGCTCCAAAGTGCTTTATAATTGATTTTTTCATCGTGATTCAATTTTTTAGAATGAAACATTTACACCCAGCATAAATGTGCGGGGACGAGGATAGATGTTCCTGTCAATACCATCTGCAACTTCGGGATCAATGCCGTCATATTTGGTAATGACGAACACATTGTTGACGGTTGCACACACACGCATGTTTATTTTATTGTTCATCAACCCTTTAATGCGATACCCCAGTGTGATATTATCCATTCGGAAGAATGAAGCATCCTGCACATAATAATCAGAAAAATACTGGGCAGTATAAAATCCGGTATTGAACACATCGCTATTGATGTTGTTCAAAAACTGGCCATTGGTTTGCATTCTGTTGAAATAACCATTATTGGAGGCAATGTTGTTATAGACTTTCATCCCAAGATTGGCACGTCCCGACATATTGAAATCCCAATTTTTGTAGTTCAAAGATGTGTTGATGCCCAACATGACTTTAGGAGCAGGGTTCCCGGCGATATACATATCCGAGGTCGTGATCTCGCCATCTTCATCCCGATCCACATAAAGACCCTCAATGGGTTTGCCGTCCTGACCATACACTTGTTCGTACACGAAGAAAGAGCCGGCAGGTTGTCCCACCTGATGCAATTTAATCATGTTGCCCGTACCGCCACTGATATCACCGGTTGCAACACCCACATAATCCGGATCATCGACAGTGGTTAATTTGGTGATCTCATTTTTGTTGTAAGTGACATTGGCTCCAACTTCCCAGGTCAGGTCTTTGCGTTTTGCAATTACGCCGTTTACCGAGAACTCAATCCCCTTGTTTTCGAGATTACCAACGTTTGTGGTCAACACATTTTCGAGGTTGGCGCCGGCAGGTACTGGAATCTCATTCAACAGATCATTGGTTTTGCGTAAGTACACATCGACGTTGCCATAAATGCGGTCATTTAGGAATCCATAATCCAAACCGACATTATAAGTAGTAGTTTCTTCCCATTTTAAATTGGCATCATAGCCCTCGGGACGAAGCGTATTGACCATGTAACGGGTATAATTACCGTTCTCCTCTTTATAATATACATATGCAGCAGTGGTTTCACCAGCTGTATAAATTCCGAAATATCCGTAATCGCTACCGATATCCTGCTGGCCGGTGACACCATACCCCAAACGTAATTTCAAATTCGAAACGGCATTGCTGTTTTTCAGGAAATTTTCCTGTGTGACATTCCATGCCAAAGCCAATGACGGGAACAAGCCCCAACGGTTTTCTTCTGCAAAACGCGAAGATCCATCATTACGCAAAGTGAATGTCAGGAAGTAACGATCATCGTACACATAATTGGCACGACCAAAGAATGATACCAGATAATTCTCCGATTTTGTCATTTTATAAGGATCACGAACATGGTCGGCGTCCGGATCCAAAGGATCGTTGTAAAAAGCAGCTGTCTCTTCCTGCTTCCAGAAATGTTGCCATGAATAACCACCCATTACATCAAAGCGGGATTTAATATCAGCAAGATCTTTGGTGTATTGCAAATAGAAATCCAGCAATTCATTCTTTTTCTTCTGATTGTACGTGTTGTAGGCACCGCCCCTGGCGTAAGCCGCCACATCCCATGCCGCACCCGCGTAATTTTGGACACCACCATCGTCTTTACCGGTTGAAATATCAGTACCAATGTTGAGGTTCGCCCTCAAATCGGGTAAAAAATGGAATTTATAATCCATCTGAAGGTTTCCGATAAAACGATCCACAGTAGATTTGTTACGTTTTTGGTCTATCTTGGCACGGGGGTTCGTGGGAGCAATGGAGATAGGGTTGCCATCCGAACCTGCCCATGCAAAATATCCGCCAAAAGCAGAATAGTCATCCCCTGTCACGGCCTGGGTCGGATCGATGTTCAAGGCATCTCCTACCGCATCGGTATTTGAAAAATCGTTTTTCATCAACATCCCTTTCAACGACGCGTTGATACGAAGATGATCCTGGAACAATGCAGGACTCAGGTTCAACGAACCGGTAGTCCGCTGCAATTGGGATTCATCCAAAATACCGTTGGAATTATTGTAGCCGACAGAGGCACGAAAAGGCAACACATTTTTCACGTTTCCGGATAATGCCAACGAATGATCGGTACTCATACTGGTACGGTAAATCTCTTTTTGCCAATCGGTAGATGCATTTCCCATCAAACCAACGTTACCGGGGAATTTCTCGGCCAACAAAGTACGGTATTCATCGGCCGATAATACGTCAACCATTTTAGTTGGGGTGTTCACAGAAGCAGTGCCCGTATATTCGACCCGCATTGCGGTCTCTTTTCCTTTTTTGGTCGTAATAAGGATTACGCCATTGGATGCACGACTACCATAAATTGCCGCAGCCGAAGCATCTTTCAATACAGTAAAAGTCTCTATATCATTTGGATTAACAACACTTAGCGGGTTCGACATCCCAGAAATATCACTGTTGTCCATCGGTACCCCGTCCACAATGATCAACGGATCATTGCTTGCCTTAAGCGATGAGCCGCCTCGAACGCGAATGGTTGACTTACTGCCCGGAGCACCACCTCCATCGGTAATCTGAACACCTGCGACCTTCCCATTCATCAATTGTTGCGGTGAAGTAATGGCTCCCTGATTAAAGTCTTTGGCAGAAACAGTTTGCACAGAACCGGTTAGATCTTTCTTTTTGGAAACGCCATAGCCAATCACAACCACCTCGTCCACCCCGACAACCTCGGGTTCTAAGGCTACATTTACCGCAGTCTGGCTTACCAATGTGACCTCTTGGGTTTTAAATCCTATAAAAGAAAAGGTTAACACATTTCCGGCAGACGCTTTCAACGAATATGTCCCCATCGGAGTCGTAATCGTTCCGTTGGTTGTGCCTTTCACCACTACAGTGACGCCAGGCATAGGCTCCCCGGTAGATGCGTCGGTCACAGTTCCGGTCACAGTTCTTTCTTGGGCGTTAACGCTCAACATAAACGTCCACCCCAATAAGAAAAACATGACTTTCAACAAATCAACTGATTTTCTCATAAAGCTTGAATTAAAATTTAACAATAGCGATCTCGATTCTTAAATGGACATTTAGAACCTACGGAAGATTGAGAAGACTTTTCGAAAACACCTTTTCCTGATAACCTGTCATCCTGTAAAGGACACTACAAATCTAAGGCACAAAAATCGATTTGTAAACAATTTTTAACTCTAATAGACAGACTTTTACAGAAAAAATACTGCAAACGTTTGCGGTTTCGTTTGCGGTTTCGTTTGCAGAAAAATTTCATGATAAAAATCATTTTTAATCGATTGGCAAATGTGGGTGTCCGATGTATGGAAACGGTCAAAACCATGATCTTTATCACGTGCAACTCATTTACATTCCAGCAGTTTTACCATTTTCAACTACCTTTACAAAGGACTGGAACAAGTAACCCGATCCACATGAATTATGTAGCTGAAGGACATCCTAACAATGCATCCTTCACAGTCCAGGTGATCCCCATGCGGATTATCACTATATTTATGTGGTCGCCCCTTAAAACATGTCATCACTTTATGAAATCGCACCCAATCACCATTAAAGACATTGCCAAAATCCTTCAGATTTCAGCCTCCACGGTAAGTCGCGCCTTGAAGGACCATCCCGATATCAGCCCCGAAACCAAGAAGCTTGTGCAAACTTTTGCAGAAAAAGTAAAGTATCGCCCTAATGCCCTTGCCTTAAGTCTGAAAAGTGCAAAAACATTTACGATAGGCATTGTCATTCCCGAAAATCGTCCATCATTTTTTCTCTTCGGTCATCAGTGGTATCGAAGACATAGCCTACGCCAAAGGTTATAAAATAATGATATGCCAAAGCAACGAAAGCGATGCCCGTGAAGCCATCGACACACAAGCCCTGCTGGACAACCGGGTGGACGGAATTTTGGTATCAATGAGCAAAACCACACGCACGTTCGACCATCTCGAGAATATTGTGGATAACCACACCCCGCTGGTTTTTTTTGACAGGATTTGCGATGAAATAGAAACCGACAGGGTGATTATCGACGATACAGAGGGCGCTAAAATTGCCGTAACCCATTTAATTGAACGTGGATGCAGGCAGATCATCCATCTTGCGGGCCCACAGCATCTTCTCATTGGCAAACTAAGATTGGAAGGGTATAAAAAAGCATTGGCCGAACATGGGATCAGTTACGACGACAGGTTGGTTCTGCGATGTGATACACGTGAAGAGGTATGGAAAAACCAGTCAAAAATAATCGAGCTAGCCAAAACGGCCGACGGTATTTTTGGCGTAAACGACTCCACAGCCATTACGGCGATGCAGGTTCTTCAAAAAGAAGGAATTAAAATACCCCAGCAAATCAAAATTATGGGCTTTGGCGACGGACCTAATACCACCATCACCACTCCCACCTTATCGACAGTCGAACAAAAAGGCTATGAAATAGGAAAAGAAGCGGTAAAACTGTTGCTCGGCCGTATCGATAATCCCGAAAAGCATGAACCGTTCAGGACCATCGTCCTCACTCCCGAACTCAGAGAACGTGGTTCGACAGCCATTTAATAATCCATTTTCCGCAAACGTTTTCGGAAACATCCAATGAAAAAAACTAAAAATCCCAAAAAATATTTTAATCCGGTCGCAAACGTTTGCAAAAAGGAATTTCGCACACAACCACCAATCCCGCAGGTCCTTGCAAGCAAAAAAACTGAATCGGATTGTTAAAAATGTATAACTTTGCATGTGGATTTAGAACCCACTCCTGATTTAACGACTTTTCGTACCTTTCCTGATTAACTTGTTGGTCCTATCAAAAGGATGCAACAACAAGTAATTATTGCGCAAACTTTCCGCGCACGGTTCCTTGTTGATTCATTGGCAATGTAATGTATATTTGAGTGCTTTTCGGCAACGCATCGCCGTTGCAGCAATTCAAAAGCGATTCTTTGTCAACCCAAAAACAAATGAATTAACAATGAAACAACTACCCAAACTCTCGTTTTGGCAAATCTGGAATATCAGTTTCGGATTTTTGGGCGTACAATTCGGATTTGCGTTGCAAAACGCCAACGTAAGCCGCATCCTGTCAAATCTTGGCGCTGATTTACACCACCTTTCATTATTTTGGTTGGCTGCCCCGCTGATGGGACTGATCGTGCAGCCAATAGTGGGATACGCATCCGACAAAACATGGAATCGCCTGGGACGGAGGTTACCCTATATTCTGGGGGGTGCATTGGTATCCATGTTGGCCATGTTCCTCATGCCTAACGCAGCAATGGTAGTGGCCGTAATGGCTCCCGTGATTTTCGGGGCCGTGATCTTTGCGTTAATGGACGGCTCATTCAACGTCACCTTCCAACCCTTTAGGGCATTGGTTGCCGACATGGTGCCCGAAGAACAACGTAATTTAGGGTATTCTATCCAAAGTTTCCTCATTAATGTAGGAGCCGTCATCGGATCAATCCTTCCTTATGTTCTTACCAACATGCTGGGCGTCGCAAACGAAGCTCCCGACGGTCAGGTCCCCCAATCGGTCATATGGTCGTTCTACATCGGAGGAGCCGTACTAATTGCCAGCGTATTGGTTACCGTGTTCAAAACAAAAGAATACCCTCCCACCGCATTTGCCGAATACAAAAACATTTCAGAGGAAGAGACAACAGAGAAAACCGGTTTTAAACAACTGATCGTTTCAATGCCCAAAACCATGTGGCAATTGGCCGTTGTCCAACTCTTTGCTTGGTTCTCGCTTTACCTGATGTGGGTTTATACCACACCGGCAGTCGCCCAGCATTACTGGAGCACACCGGTGGGCGATGCCACTTCGCCGGCCTACAATGAAGCGGGTAACTGGGTAGGCATCATTTTTGGCGCCTATAGTCTTTTTGCCGCACTTTTTTCAATTGCCATGCCGTGGCTGGCCAAACTCACCAGCCGAAAAACGGTTTATGCACTGGCCCTGGCTGCAGGTGCACTCGGTTACATTTCGATGTATCTGTTCAACAATCCCCACATGCTCATTTTATCGATGGTGGGCGTGGGCATTGCATGGGCCGCAATCCTTTCATTGCCGTTCGCCATACTTTCGAGCGCATTGCCGGCAAAAAAGATGGGCGTGTACATGGGTATTTTCAATTTTACCATTGCCGGGCCCCAAATCCTGAGCGGCTTACTGGGGGGAAGCATTTTGAAGATATTCTTCCACGGACAGGCCATTTACATACTTATGCTGGCCGGCATTTCAATGCTTTTGGGCGCCATAGCCGTTTACTTCGTGGATGACAAACCAAAAATTTAAGACAGAAGTTCTCCAATATCTTCTGCCTGGTAAACTAAAACAGACATGGAAATCAAAGCCTGCCTCTTCGATTTGGATGGGGTGATTGTGGACACTGCCAAGTACCACTATATTGCGTGGAAAGAATTGGCCAAGGAATTGGGGTTCGATTTCACCGAAACCGACAACGAACGTCTCAAAGGTGTAAGCCGAATGGCATCGTTGGAAATACTACTGGGGATTGGGGGTATTTCGCTTCCTGAAGACAAAAAAAACGAACTTGCCGCACGAAAGAACGAACGTTACGTCAGCTATATCACACAAATGAAGCCCGACGAAATACTTCCGGGTGCCAGAGAATTTTTATGGGAACTACGCCACCACGGCATTCTGACAGCTTTGGGATCGGCCAGTAAAAATGCCATGACCATATTGGACCGTCTGGAATTATCAGATTTGTTCGATGCCATTATCGACGGCAACAAGGCGACAAAGGCAAAGCCTGATCCCCAGGTGTTCTTGATGGGCGCACAAGTATTGGCATGCCATCCAAACCAGTGCGTGGTGTTCGAAGATGCCGAGGCCGGCATCGAAGCTGCCATCGCCGCCAATATGCGCTGTGTGGGCATCGGCTCTACAGCCACGTTGGGTAAAGCCAATTTAGTGGTGGACGGGCTGCACTGCATGAATTTAGACAAACTAAAAACATTGTAAATAGAGAAAAAGACATCCAGCCAAAAGACAATACCCTGACATCTAACACATTTGTCTTTGGGCTATTTGGGATATAAAATTCTCTGTTTCTTAAAACATAGGCTAGGTGAAACGAGCATGATCCGTCAAATATAAATACAGGAGAGAATTCATCATGCGAGTCCCATGCAACCTTAAAAAACAAATCACTTACGTATGAAACCCTATTTGGTACACGACGAATGGTGCATCATCGAAGAAGGCTTTAAACCCGAAATGCACAAATCATCCGAAAGCATTTTCAGTTTGGGCAACGGGAAAATGGGCCAACGGGCCAATTTTGAAGAGCATTATTCCGGTCCGACCCTTCGCGGCAGTTATGTGGCCGGCATCTATTACCCCGACAAAACCCGTGTGGGGTGGTGGAAGAACGGTTATCCCGAATATTTCGCCAAAGTGCTTAATTCCCCCAACTACATCGGGATCAATATATGGGCCGACGGTGAAATGCTTGATCTTTATACTTGCCGTACCAAAAAGTTCCGCCGTGTGCTGAACATGCAGGAAGGCACGTTGACACGCTCCTTCGAAGCCATTTTGCCTTCGGGAAAGACGCTAAAGGTTGAAACACTCCGCTTTTTGAGCATGGTGGATACCGAGAACGCGGCCATCCGCTACGCCGTGACTCCCGTGAATTTTTCGGGCAAGATTACTTTTGAGCCATACATCGACGGTGATGTGGAAAACGAGGATGCCAATTACGACGAGAAATTCTGGCATATCCTATCGACCGAAGCCTCGCAAGGCGGGGCCTGCTTACTGGGGCAAACCAAAAAGCTCGACTTTCGCGTGGCATTTGCCATGGCCTATCATTTGCAAATCGACTCGGCCAATGCCACTGCCAAAGCCGACTTGGTACAGACGGCACATCTGGCGGCAAACAAAACCTCTTTGCCCGTCAATGCAGGGCAAACAGCTACAATCTACAAATACGTGGCCGTCTGCAGCAACCTGAACCATGCGCCCGATACTTTGACCGACGCCGCCAAGGCCGGTGCACGCCATGCCCTGACAAAGGGCTTCGAAACCATGTTGGGGCAGCATAAGCAGAAATGGGCCGAAAAATGGACGCACAGCGATATACGCATCGATGGCGACGTGGCTGCCCAACAAGGCATCCGTTTCAATATTTTTCATCTTAACCAAACCTACACGGGCGAAGACGCCCGCCTGAACATAGGTCCCAAAGGTTTTACGGGCGAGAAATACGGCGGAAGTACGTACTGGGACACCGAAGCATATTGCATTCCCTTTTACGTATCAACGGCTCCCAAAGAAGTCACGCGCCAATTGTTGGTATACCGATACAAACATTTGCAGAAAGCCATCGAGAATGCCCGAAAACTAGGGTTCACCAGTGGTGCCGCCCTTTACCCAATGGTGACCATGAACGGTGAAGAGTGCCACAACGAATGGGAAATTACGTTTGAGGAGATCCACCGCAATGGCGCTATCGCATTTGCCATACATAACTATATCCGTCATACGGGCGATTACCAATATCTGGAAGAATACGGACTGGAAGTGCTCATTGGCATTGCCCGCTTTTGGAGCCAACGCGCGACCTGGTCGGAGCAGCGTAAAAAATACGTGATCCTGGGCGTTACAGGTCCCAATGAATACGAAAACAACGTCAACAACAACTGGTATACCAACAAATTTGCCGTGTGGTGCCTTCGCTATGCGGCACAATGCATCGACGCGGTACGCCAATCAAACCCCGCACGGCTCAACACCATCCTGAGATCCATTGACTTCGACCTTGATGCAGAAACAACACATTGGGCCAATATCGTGGCAAACATGCATTTCCCGTTCAACGACCATATGAACGTGTTTATGCAACAAGATAACTACATGGACAAGGAACAATTGATGGCACGCGACCTTGATCCGGCACAGCGCCCCATCAACCAGCATTGGTCGTGGGACAGGATCTTACGTTCGTGCTTTATAAAACAGGCCGACACGTTGCAAGGCATTTACGTGTTCGAAGATGAGTTTGACCTTGACACCATCCGTCGCAACTTTGAGTTTTACGAGCCACGCACGGTACACGAATCGTCGCTGTCGCCCTGTGTGCATGCAGTCCTGGCAGCCAAAACCGGGCATATAGACAAAGCATACGAAATGTATCTGAGGACCTCGCGTCTCGACCTTGACGACTATAACCATGAAGTACACGAAAGGCCTCCACATCACCAGCATGGCAGGCACCTGGGTAGCCGTGGTGGAAGGGTTTGGCGGAAAACGTGTGTACGACCAAACATTGTACCTCAATCCTTCCATTCCGCCACAATGGAAAGAATACGCATTCAGGATTACGTTCATGGGGAATGACATTGAGATACGCGTGTCGCACACCCAGGTTGAAATTATCCCGCATTGCAAAAATGCTCTCTCATTGTTCGTGTACGGAAAAGAGGTGCACGTCAAACCAAACAACCCTGTCGCAATTGCAAGATAAGCCTCTGAGCTGCAGAAGACCGAAAATAGAGGAGCATCAGGCATGGATTGTCGAAGCAATAATGTCACGACATTGTTCTGCGCTACGGTAAAGACATTGTTGACGCTTCGATGGAGATACCCTTTACCTTTCGACCTTATTTTGCCGATAGATAAAGTATCAGGACCTGTGTAAATACAAACATCATACACATGCCGCTTAAAATGCTTTCCAAAACGGGACCATTTGCCCAATGACTCACAAAAACCAAATACAGATGAAACAATTAAGAACGATTGCCGCTCTGGCCGTGATGCTGTGCGCCACGGCCGCGATGGCGCAAAAAACGGCCGTCACGCGCGTAGAACCGCTCAACTGGTGGGTGGGAATGTCGAACCCCGACCTGCAGATGATGGTGTACGGTCCGCAGATTGCCAGTTGCAATGTTTCGGTCAACTATGACGGGGTGACATTGAAACACATCGTAAAAGTACCCAACCCCAATTATTTGTTTCTCGACTTATCCATTGCCCCAACTGCCAAAGCAGGAAAAATGGACATCGTGTTCACCTCAGGGAAAAAGACGGTGGCCACATATGCTTATGAGTTAAAGGAACGCCAGCCCGGTTCGGCCGAACGCAAAGGATTTAACAGCAGCGACGTCATCTATCTCATCATGCCCGACCGTTTTGCCAATGGAAACCCGGCAAATGACAACCACCCCGATGTATTCGAGAAAGCGGACCGTACCAGTTCCGGAGGCCGTCACGGAGGCGACATACAAGGCATCATCAACCATCTGGATTATATAAAAGAATTGGGTGCCACAGCCATATGGTGCACGCCGCTGACTGTGGATAACGAAAAAAGCTATTCGTACCACGGATACGCATCGAGTGATCAGTACAACATCGATCCCCGCTATGGGACCAACGATGACTATGCCAAGTTGGGCAATGAACTGCACCGCCGCCACATGAAGCTGATAATGGATTACGTGACCAACCACTGGGGAGCCGCCCATTGGCTGATACAGGATTTACCCTCGAGGGACTGGATCCATTATTGGGAAAAGGGAGAAAATGGCTTCCAACGGAGCAACTACAGGATGACGTCACAATTTGACGACAATGCCTCTAAAGCCGATGCCGACGGTTGCATGGATGGCTGGTTCGATACCACCATGCCCGACATGAACCAACGCAATCCAATGGTGATCAACTACATGGTCCAAAACGCAATCTGGTGGATCGAATATGCCGGATTGGATGGACTTCGGGTGGATACCTATTCCTACAATGACAAGCACGGCATTGCCGAATGGACCAAACGGGTGATGGACGAATATCCGAACCTGAACATCGTGGGCAAGATTTGGATGCACGACCAGGCACAAATCTCCTACTGGCAAAAGGACAGCAAGATCGCGGCCATCCAAAGCTTCAACTCCTATTTGCCGTCGGTCATGGATTTTACGCTGCATGACGCCATCATGCAGTGCTTTAACGAAACCGACCAAGGCTGGGACAGAGGGATGATCCGTGTGTACGACAATTTTGCCAATGATTTCCTGTACCCCGACATCAATAACATTCTTGTGTTTGCGGCCAACCACGACACGCAACGGCTTCAAACGGTTTTTGGCAACGATTTCGACAAGTACAAGCTTGCCATGGCCCTTATCGCGACCGTTCGCGGAACCCCCCAACTTTATTACGGCGATGAAATTGGCATGGAAGGCGACAAAAGCAAAGGCGATGGTGACATTCGCCGCGATTTTCCCGGCGGATGGCCCAACGATACACAGAATGCATTCGTGGCGTCGGGGCGTACCGAACTCCAGAACCGTTATTTCGATTTCGCCAAAAAACTATTGAATTGGCGGAAAAACAAGGAAGTCATCCACAACGGAAAGACCCTTCATTACGTTCCCGAAGATAACGTGTACGTCTATTTCCGTTATAACGACACAGAACGCGTGATGGTCGTACTCAACAATTCAGGGAAAGAGCAAGACATTAACACAAACCGTTTTGCCGAAGGCATCGGGCAAGCCAAACATGGGACCGATATCCTTTCGGGAAAAACGGTTTCACTTGAAAACGCCATAAAGGTTCAACCCAAAAGTCCGTTAATCTTAGAATTGACTTCTCAGCCATGACACACTTAAAACCATTTTGCCTTCTTGGGCTGGCCATTGCATTTTTTACTCTTTCGTGCAAGCACGAACCTGCCGCCCACATTCACAAAAGCCTGGCCCCTATCCCCGAGTGGGCCAAAAACTCAGTCATTTACGAAGTAAATATTCGTCAATACACGCCCGAAGGTACCTTTGCCGCCTTCGAAAGCCATTTACCAAGATTAAAGGAAATGGGCGTCGACATTCTTTGGTTGATGCCAATCCATCCAATTGGCGAAAAAAACCGCAAAGGCTCATTGGGAAGCTACTATTCCGTAAAAGATTACACAGCCGTCAACCCCGAATACGGCACCATGGATGATTTCAGGCATCTGGTCAGTAAAGTGCACGAACACGGCATGAAACTCATCATCGATTGGGTAGCCAACCACACTGCATGGGACCATGCCTGGGTGGGCAGATATCCCGATTTCTACGCCAAAGACTCGGCCAACCAAATGTACGGGCCGTTCGACTGGAGCGATGTGGCCCAATTGGACTATTCCAATATTGCACTTCGCAAAGAAATGACCAACGCCCTTGCGTTTTGGGTGCGTGAGGCTGACATTGACGGATTCCGTTGCGACGTGGCGGGAATGGTGCCTGTTGACTTTTGGGAAGATGCCCGTGCCGAACTGGAAAAGGTTAAGCCCGTGTTCATGTTGGCCGAGGACGAGGATAAAACCACACTCCTCCACAAGGCATTTAACGCCAACTACGCATGGGCATTCCATCATTTAATGAACAAAACCGCCCATCCTAAAGACTCGGCTTTCCTTATTGCCGACTGGATCGCCAAAGCAGACACGGTTTACCCCGCAGGTGCGTTCGCCATGCAATTCACATCGAACCATGACGAAAACTCGTGGAACGGCACTGAATACGAACGTCTGGGCAATGCCGTAAAAACTTATGCGACGTTGGCATTTGTTGCCCCCGGCATGCCTTTGGTGTATAGCGGCCAGGAAGCGGGCCTTAAAAAACGGCTCCGCTTTTTCGACAAAGACACTATTGCCTGGGACGATCTGTCCATGGCCCGGTTTTATAAGCAACTTACCGGCCTGAAACATCAAAACGCGGCACTGGCCAACGGTAGCTGGGGAGGAAAAACCAATTTGCTGACTACCGACCAACCATCGAGAATCGTGGCGTTTGAGCGAACAGTCGGCCGTAACAATGTGATTTCGGTGTTCAACTTATCGGCCGACAGTGTCAGCGTGGCACTTAATGTTGCCGTGAATGGATATTTTACCGATTATTTTGCCGGGCAAACCACTTCCATTCCATCCACACTCACCCTATCACCGTGGGAGTTTAAAGTATTTGTGAAGCAATAAACCCGTTTTTTACGCAAAGGGCACAAAGGGAAAAGACGCAAAGTTTTTTCTCCGCGTGCCCTGCGTGGTTTTCTTTGAGTCTTGGTGTGAGACGGTTCTCACAGGGGCACAACTTGCATTGTCGTAACCCTCTGCAAATTCGAGGAATATGGAAAAATCAAGCATCTCCGCATCAAACTGTGCCGCGAGCCGGCCATCCATCGCACATATCTTTTTATACATTTGCCTTATGAGCATCATGTCCGCCCCGACACTTTCTGCCCAAACACCTCCAAGCCATTTGGTCGGCGATGGCGTGGCCGTGTTTTACCCCCAAGGATTTGTGGCCGGACACACGCTCCCTTCATTGGCACTGAAAACCGAACCGTCCAAAATCGGCGAAATCCCATCCTCCTGGACCTTGAAACCGGTGTTCCGACAAACAAACGGCAAACAGATCGCCGAGTTTTACGCAGGCCGGAACGTAAGCTTGTACGGCACCGGTGAAGTCACAGGCCCGCTCTTGCGGAACGGCAGGGAAACCGTGCTATGGAACACCGACAATTTCAACTATAAAACAGATTCGCTCAGGCTGTACCAATCGCACCCCTGGGTGATGGGGGTACGCCCTGACGGGACTGCGTTCGGTATTATGGCCGACCACACATACAAACAACGCATCGTGTGCCGCGACACCATTCGTTTTGAATCCGACGGACCGGCCTTTCGGATGTTCGTCATCGAAAAGAGTACGCCGTCGGAACTAATAAAAGCTTTGGGACAATTGACCGGAAACATGCCTCTTCCTCCACTTTGGGCGTTGGGTTACCAACAATGCAGGTGGAGTTATGCTTCCGACGCCCGCGTGCGTGAAATTGCCAACGAATTCCGTTCACGGCAAATCCCTTGCGATGTAATCTGGATGGACATCGACTACATGGACGGCTTTCGGGTGTTCACATTCGATAGTGTCAGGTTTCCCGATCCTAAAAGGCTGAACAATTTTCTCCATAAAAAGGACTTTAAATCAGTGTGGATGATCGATCCGGGCGTGAAAGCCGATACGGCTTACCATATTTACAAAAGCGGCACGCAAGGGAAGCATTGGGTGACCGATTCGCTGGGCAACCCTTACGAAGGCAACGTATGGCCGGGGTCCTGCCGGTTCCCCGATTTTACCCGTCCCGAAACACAAGAATGGTGGGCTGCGCTTTACCACGATTACATGGCAACAGGCATTGACGGCGTGTGGAACGACATGAACGAACCCGCCGTGTTTGATACGCCCGGGCTTACCATGCCTGCCGGCAATCACCACCGTGGCGGCGACTCATTGCCCGAAGGCTTGCATGCGCGCTATCATAACCTGTACGGATTGCTCATGGTCCGTTCGTCACGTCAGGGAATATTGGCCGTCAATCCCGACAAACGACCATTCATTCTTTCACGGTCGAATTTTCTGGGAGGACAACGCTATGCGGCCACGTGGACAGGCGACAATGCGTCTACATGGGAACACCTGAAACTGTCCGTTCCCATGTCCTTAACATTGGGGCTTTCGGGACAACCATTCAACGGTCCGGATATTGGAGGTTTTAGTGAAAACCCATCGCCAGAGCTGTTTGGCCACTGGATGGCATTGGGTGCATTTTATCCGTTTTCACGCGGCCATGCGATGCAGGGAACCGTCGACAAGGAACCGTGGGCGTTCGGCCCCGAGATAGAACAAGTGGCACGCGTGGCCATTACCCGTCGCTACCTGTTGATGCCTTATCTGTACACGTGTTTCCATGAAGCATCACAGACGAATATGCCCGTGATGCGCCCGGTTTTCTTTGCTGATGCAAAAGACCTCTCGCTCCGTGCCGAAGAACAAGCCTTTCTGCTTGGCAACGATTTGTTGGTGGTCCCCCAATGGGCTAAGGATCCTGCGCTGCCCAAAGGCTTCAACCGTTTTGTGTCGTTACTGGGCGAACAAGCTGATGACAAGTACCAACCGCGGTTGTTCCAGCGGAACGGAAGCATCATTGTGATTGGCAAACCGATCCAATCAACTACCCATTATGACATCGATTCACTGCAGCTCTTCATAAGCCTTAACGACCAGGGGACTGCATTGGGACAACTTTACGTGGACGAGGGAGATGGTTTTGGTTATGAGAAAGACGATTTTGCCCTCATCCAGTTCGAGGCCAGACTGGTCAGGAGCAGATTAAAGCTGGCAATCACCCAACTTAAAGGAGATCGCACGCTTACTTCACTCAAAGTGAAGATCATTGAAAACGCCGAATACCCCAGCCCCAAGGGAGGAAGGTGGCAGAAAGTCAAGGTGAAAAAAGCATCTTATTGACGGACAAATACTAAAAAACAACAGCCATCCATTAATAGACGGCCGTCAATTTATTTCCCTATTTCCGCGGCATTCACTCCAATGACCTCACCAGCACATTGACCAATTTCTCCACATCCGACGCTATTTGGGTAATGGACGCATCAAGCATGTAGCAAGGTGTGGTGTAAACATTGTTCTCTTTATCGACCACCACTTCGCCATGGGTCGCTGCAGTATGCCGTGCCCCCATTTCGGTCAGTGCATTGGCCGTATCCTTATCGCTCCCGATCGTTACGTCCACTTTCCCCAGTACTTTGGCCACCAACACTGGACTAATACAAAGTGCACCAATGGGTTTACGCTGCTTATGGAATCCTTTGATGATTTTGGCCACCTGCTCGTCCACTTTACAATTTGCGCCGTCAAAGGCAAAAGAGCATAAGTTCTTCGCAACGCCATATCCACCGGGAATAATTACCGCATCGAATACACCGGGATCCAACAACGACAAAGGTGCTATTTTGCCGCGCGTAATACGCGCCGCTTCCATCAGCACGTTACGTTTTCCGGTGACAGGTTCGCCCGAAAGATGGTTAATCACATGATACTGATCAATATCGGGTGCAAAAGCACGATATACCGCCCCTGCTTTTTCAATGGCCCATAGGGCGAAAACAGCTTCGTGTATTTCCGATCCATCATAAACCCCGCTTCCGGCAAGGATCACGGCTATTTGTTTTCTGTGAGGCATATTTATTGGTTTTTAAAAGTGATTCAAGGCTTACTGATTAATAACAATGCTCCGGGCACAATGGTTTTTCCACCGCGTCCATTATTCCTGCAGACCAGCGTAACAGGAAAAATTGACGTTGTCCTTCTTTCGTTTTATAATAAAAAGGTAAAAAAGAAACGACAACACAGGGAGCCTCATTACAAAAGAAGTGCGCCACGCATGTCAGGGCAGATTCCCATTGCCCGATTCCGCATCCAAATAAACCAATTCGAGGATCAACACCGATTTGGGCAGGACAATGATGTTATCGATGGCATCGTACACCTGCTTGGTCAACATGTCAACCGCCCTGTTGGCATTTCCGATGTCAAGTGAATATCTCAACGGGCTTAGTTTCTTCTTTTCTTGCGGATTATTATTGACCACAACCATCACATGTTGTTTTTCGGTGTGCCGGAAAAATAAGTAAAGTCCGTCTTCAGGGACATAATGGACCAATTTGCCCCATTGGGCCGCCGGACAGTTTTTTCGCCAATCGATCAGTTGTTTTAAATAACCGGCTACATGGTTCTGCTGGGCAGACAACCCTTTCCCGGTAAATCCATTGGGCACATCTGAATCCTTTATTCCAGGAAAGTCTTTTCGTACAAACCCATACCCATCGGTGGCCAATCCTTCTGTCAACGTTTCGGTACCATAAGTAATTTGTGGGATACCCCTCATGGCAAACACCGTAGCCAGTAACATCTTCATTTGCTGTATGTCCTTGTCCGCATTGCTAAATGCCCTGTTCATCCGATGGTTGTCGGCAAACACCACATTGGCGTAAATATTGGGTAGGCAATAGTCTTTGGACAGCGATTCATATATCATTTTCAACCCATCGGTAGGATTTTGGAAATCAGAAAACGCATTCTCCAACGCACCGGCCAACGCATAGTCACAATTCCTGATCCCTTCTGCCCCCACCTCCCTTAACCAATGCCCCTGAGCCGGTTTATCTTCGGTTTCCACATCGGCAATGACGGTGACCGAAGGAAACTCCGCACTGACAAGCCTGGTCAAATGTTGTACGAACGACACTCCCAGGATGTGGGCCTGATCAATTTTAATTCCATCGACACCAGTGGTTGCAATCCACCAAAGACAATGCTGTACCAGATACTTCTGGAGTAATGGCTCCTCAAGGTTCAACGACACGGTGGCAATGTCGGGCCAAATAGAAACATTGCCTGCTCGATCCACATAACTGGCATATGGATCAAGCACGGTGGCATTGAACACCACATTGCCATATCGTCCCTGATCGGGGTACATCCATTTTCCGAATGGTTGCTGAACCACCAACGGATGCCGTCGTCCCATTTGGTTCAATACAAAAGTGACAATGGTCTTGATGCCAGCCACCTTGCTTTTATTCACAAAGTCAACCAATTCGTCTGTGGTTCCCAAACGTCGGTCAATGTTATAATGATCGGTGATGGACCATTTGTCATAGCTGCCCATCAACTGGTCGCTTTCAAACAACGGGGTGAGTTCAACCGCCGTAATTCCTAATTTTGACAGGTAAGGGATCTTTTGTCCCAACCCCGCAATGTCTCCGCCATGTACACCCGACGGATTGAGCAGATCGGCTTTCTCTGCCAATTCCTTGGGGCTGTCGTTCAACACATTACCGTTGTAAAAACGATCGGGCAACACCTGGTAAATGATATCGGCCGGCGTCAACGGCGATTGCTGGCGAATAGGCAGGTCTAGCAAATCGAAACCCATCGTGGCCGCCACTTTCCCCATTTCCCAAAAGTCAATACGCATTTTACCTGCCTTGGCAGTTGGGGAAATCACCAGCTCAAATGCGATAAATCCCGAACTCATTGTCGGTGTCACTTTCCCAACGGACACTTCCGGATAATTGGTGGTGATCTGTGCCAGCGTCAAATCTTTCCCATAAGCCAAAACCAATACCGTGTCGTTTTTCAAATCCACATACCACGACGATGGCTCCAGCTTAACAACGCTAACCCGGGCATGGCTGCCGATGGCAAAAACGAACATTAAAAACGTTATCCACAAATACTTCATAGTCTTGTTCGCGAATGAGATTTACGAAGATACGAAATTTGAATTCCCGATGCAGAATTTATCTGGTCGTACGAATACCGAACGTTCTGCCGGAAAAATTTAGTGGTTTAAAGCAATCCGCGGTCAATCTGGTTTATTATTTGCTCTATCTGCTGATCTTCCCCATCTGTTTCGTACTCGGACTTTAAATTTGCGCCAAACAGTCTTGCCACCGATTGCCAGAAAAATGCCGATACACTTCCCCTGTACTCTTTCACCAAACTAAAACTGGTGTCTCCGGTCTCCCTGTCTATTAATTTTATCAACAGACGGCCTTGTGAGAAAGTAAGCTTACGCAAAGGTGTCTCAAACTCGGCAAACAACTGCTTTTCCGCATCCTTCAAATACTTCTTTTGTTCCTTTTCGGTCTCCAGGGTTGCCAGGTGCGCATTGATCTCGTTCAGCCGTTTTGCGGCGACACGGGCATAAGGCAATGTTTTTTTGACATTGTACACCAACCGGTCATACCGGGCCCGGTCACGTTTATTCTTCCGCTTATCCTTGCCATAGACCAAAACTTCTTGTAAATATACTTCCGGAATGGTATCGTTCCCCTCTATTTTTGCGCGCACCAAATGAGGTAGAGGCTCTTCATTGCCGGGCTGCTGAGCAACCACGGGCAATGAACCAACCATCGCAAACAACAGAACCGTCAATAACCATTTTGCCATTTCAACATACGTATTAAAAGCGCAATTGTCCTTCCGCACAAAAATGCGACCACCCTTCAGCGGCTTTCACCCCTTCTCAAAACCACGCAGCATTTCAATCTCCCGGGCCCATAGGCTTTCGTCAGGCGTTTCGAGTATAATGGGGATATGGTCGAACCGATCATCCTCCATCATCCGTTTAAACAAGCCAAGTCCTATTACACCTTGTCCCAGGCTGTCATGCCTGTCCACACGCGTACCAAGTCCTTTTTTCGAATCGTTTAAGTGAACGGCCATTAGGTATTTCTTCCCCACCACATTATCAAACGCATTCCACACTTCGTCGTAAGCCTCCGGCAAATCGTAACCGGCGGCATAAGTATGTGCGGTATCGATGCAAACGCCTACACGGCTTTTATCCTTCACCTGGTCAATGATGGCAGCCAGATGTTCAAACCGATACCCCACATTACTGCCTTGCCCTGCCGTGTTTTCAATCACGGCAATTACATCGCTGGTAGCCTCCAGGGCCAGATTGATCGAGTCGGCAATCACTGCAAGGCATGCCTCTTCGGTTGTCTCGTTCAAATGGCTGCCAGGATGGAAATTCAGCATTCTAAGTCCCAGTTGTTCGCACCGTTTCATTTCATCCAGAAACGAATCTCGCGATTTTTTAAGGGCCCCTGCCTCATGATGTCCCAGGTTTATCAAATAACTATCGTGGGGCAATATGTGTTCGAACTTAATGCCTGCCTCCGTACAATTGGACTTAAAACGTTCAATACTCTCCTTTTCCAATGGTTTTGCCAACCACTGGCGCTGGTTTTTGGTGAACAACGCAAAGGCATTCGCACCGATTGCGTTGGCGTTCAACGGTGCATTTTCCACACCTCCCGAGGCACTGACATGAGCACCGATATATTTTCTTGACTCCATCGTTCACATAATTTTGGGACAAACGCACTTCACGTTATCAGGTTAAAAATCTTCTGCGAACAGAAAGAAGCTGCAATTTAGCAATTCGTCGTTTAGAAACGCTTCTTTTTATCCCGTAATACCATCAAAACAATCCTTGTCCCATACTGTTTAATGTTGAAAATTTAAAGATGCAACATACAATTCCCATTGTAATCGTTGGTGCGGGTATCGCATCACTTTCGGCCATCAAAGCCATACGTGAACACGACCGGCAAACCCCCATCGTCCTCATATCAAACGAAGACCGACTTCCTTACAAACGTACGCAGGTAAACAAATTTTTGGCGAAAGGCTTTATGACCGACGAATTCGCAATACATCCATCGGAGTATTACCAATCGGAAAAAGTTGAGCTCCGTTACGGCCATGTTGTTCGCATGGACGTCGCAGACCAAACACTCGTTTTAGCCGACGGATCGGCCATCCGTTACCATAAATGCCTGCTGGCCCTTGGCCATCGGCATCGAACATACACAAACCCACAAATTTCCGATGACAAGATATTTACCGTCTATACGGCCGAACAATCGGAAAAATTACGCCGGCATACCCTGACCCATCGTACCTATTTCGTACTGGGAAGCGGTGTTGAAGGAGTCGAAATCGCCGAGCAACTGGCGAAGATGGATAAAAAAGTCTATTTGGTCCATCGTTCAAAAGGATTGCTCCACAATGAGTTCTCGCCGGTTATTTCGGAAATGATAAAAGCAACTCTCGAACGCAACGGTATCGAATGTCTGGAACACGACCTCGAAGAAACTGGATTTCAGTCTGATGGTGCTTACGTTTCATTGTCCCATGCAGAGAAAATCTATTACGCAGATGCCATTGTATCGTGCATTGGCTCTGAGCCACGAACAGAACTGGCGCAACAAGCTGGCTTGGCAACTGACAAAGGTATCTTGGCAGACAACTGTTTTAATACGTCCAACGCCAATGTATATGCGGCCGGGAACGTGGCCCAATTGCCCCAAAACTCACATTGCCGTTTATGGCACCATGCAGAAGCCCAAGGCTTTTGTGCCGGGCTGAATCTGATCGGTCGCCAATGCACATATCAGTCTAAACCTTTTCGGCTCAAAACCGAACTTTTCAACCAGTTCTTTTATTCGCACAATTACGAAAACGTGAATGCAGACATGCAGAAACGGACCGAAAGAAACAATCAAATATACAGAGAATTATACCTCGACAACGGCCGGATTAAAGCCATATTGATGGTCAATGACAAAGCTCGTGCCAAAACCTACCAGGAGGCAGTTTGGAACAGCTGGACAATCGATGAAATCCGCTCAAAATTACCATTGTAAACTAAAAGGGGCGATGTGCGATCGCCCCCATATCATATCTCATTTCCGGAAAATTCATCAACCCACAAGCTTGTGCACCAAATCGGCTGCTTCCTTAAGTGTAATGGCCGAGTAAACTTTCAATCCCGATTGATCAATAATTTCCTTACCTCCCTCGGCATTTGTCCCTTGTAACCGTACAATGATCGGCACTTTTATTTCGCCAATCTTTTTATAAGCTTCCACCACTCCGTTCGCAACCCTGTCGCATCGTACAATGCCCCCAAAAATATTTATCAGTATAGCTTTCACATTCTTATCGGCAAGAATAATTTTCAAACCGGCCTCCACTGTTTGTGCATTGGCGCCTCCACCCACATCCAAGAAGTTCGCAGGCTCTCCGCCCGACAGCTTTATAATATCCATCGTAGCCATTGCCAAACCGGCACCGTTCACCATACAGCCCACGTTGCCCGACAGTTTCACAAAGTTCAGGTGATGCTCGGCCGCCGCCACTTCGGCAGGATCCTCTTCCGTCAAGTCGCGTAGTTCGACATATTCAGGATGGCGGAACAGCGCATTGTCGTCCAGAATCACCTTCGCATCCACAGCCAGTATCAAATCGTCCGACGTTTTTAGTACCGGATTGATCTCGATCATCGATGCATCGGACGAAATATATGCCCGATAGAGTGCTTTGACAAATACCGCCATCTCTTTCAGCGATTTTCCCGACAACCCTAAGCGGAACGCGATTTTCCGTGCTTGAAAATCCTGTATCCCAATACCCGGATCAATTTCCTCTTTGAAAATCAAATGGGGCGTCTTGGCTGCCACTTCTTCAATGTCCATTCCTCCTTCGGTTGAATACATCACGATGTCCCGTCCCGTCCCACGGTTAAGCAATACGCTCATATAAAACTCCTTGGTGGGTGACTCTCCCGGGTAATATACATCTTGGGCAATTAATACCTTATTTACAAGCTTTCCTTCCGGACCAGTTTGGTGGGTCACCAAATTCATACCAAGTATTTGTCCTGACTTTTCACTGACTTCCTGTAGATTCCTGGCAAGTTTTACCCCACCTCCTTTACCCCGGCCCCCGGCATGAATCTGAGCCTTTACCACCCACCATCCGGTGCCGGTGGCTTCCTGTAGCTTCCTGGCTGCTTCAACCGCCTCGTGACTGGTTACGGCCACAATGCTTTCCGGTACCTTTACACCAAATTTTTGAAGCAATGCTTTCCCCTGATATTCATGTATATTCATAGTTTTGCGATTTGGTTACTTGTTTAAGATGCTTTCTGCACAGATGCCAAAGAATGAATCAATGTTATTTTTACAAAAATTTATTGGATGAAAAAACTTAGTCTTAATGAATTGAACAGATTATCTGTCGAAGAGTTCAAAAAAATCGAAAAAATTCCCTATCGTCGTGGTACTCGATAATGTACGCAGTCTCAATAATGTAGGGAGCATATTCAGGACAAGCGATGCTTTATGTTTACAACAAGTGATTTTATGCGGCATTACAGCCACGCCCCCACATAATGAAATTCACAAAACGGCACTGGGAGCCGAAGAAAGTGTGGATTGGCGATATTTTGAACAAACCGAAAATGCCGTCGAAGATTTAAAATCGCAAGGCTATACCATATGCAGCGTGGAACAGGCAGAAAAAAGTACCCCTCTCCAACTTTTAAAAATAGACGCATCAAAAAAATACGCGTTCATTTTCGGCAACGAAGTCAAGGGAGTCAGGCAATCGGTCATCGATATGAGCGACTGTTGCATAGAAATCCCGCAATTCGGGACCAAGCATTCCTTCAATGTGTCGGTAAGTGCCGGCATTGTGCTTTGGGAATCGGCCAAACAGATCGCATTCTAATGAAATAAATACCCAAAATACAAAAGGGACGACCGTTTGGTCGTCCCTTTATTATATCAAACTCAATTTAATTACTGAACAATTGATTTGAATGTCGCATTTTCGAACAATTTGCCAAATTCCAGATCTTTCTTAGCGTAATCTTTATATTTAGCATCAAGTGCAACTGCCTGACGGAGACTTTCAAGCGTCAAATCGGTTTGTGCGGTACGTGCACCCACAATGGCTTTCAAGTAATACTTCAACCCAACTTCCAATGTATTAGCGTTCAATGTAGAAAGGGCTGAATCGTATTTGCCTGCAAGAATTTTAGCCAGTGCCGCATTGTTGCTGGTACTGTTGCCAAAGTAACGAACAGCAGCTTCATAATCACCTTTATGAATCGCCACGATACCTAAGTTATTATCCAATCCAGCACCTGCACCTGCAGCAGCGCCGAAATATTGCTCTGCTTTAGCCAAATCACCATTGTTCAATGCAATGACACCAAGGTTGTTCTGTACTTCAGGTACATTTGATTTGATGGTTGCAGCTTTTTCGAATGCAGCTTTTGCACCGGCCAAGTCTCCTTTATTGAAAAGGACAATACCAATGTTGTTTTGAGCTCTCCAATCACTAGGATATTTAGCTACAGCAGCATTATAAGCTTTCAATTGATCGTCGGCGCTATTGGTTAAAGTAGCCACGAACAACAACTCTTCTAAACTCAAACTTTGGGGATTGCTAGCCAAAGCAGCTTTCAACTCATCATCGGTTTTTCCCACCAACTCTGAATTAACGGTCAGTTTAGAACGACGAAGTTTTGGAAGAATTTCTTCAGCAATAACTTTGAAAGTTGCAGACATGTTTTTGATCTCTTTCTCACGAACTTCCGGATCAGAGTACATATTCAGCACACGCAAAATCAAATCTTTATCCTGAATAGTGGAAGCTTCCATCAATTTTTTGAAACCATCCCAGTCTTCAGGTGTGGTTTTCAAAGAATAGAAACCTTCGGCTTCAGTTGAAACTTTCGCTTTTTTAAATTCCTTATCCAAATACCCTTTGGTCGCTTTTTCGCGATCGCCAGATAATTTCGTGTTCAAATCCAATGCACCGTCAGGAGAAGCATAAGAAGATACTTCAATACCTTTAAGTTGTTTTTTAGGATCAGCGTTAGCAGCGACCACATAATCTTTAAGGTTTTTCACTTCAGTTTTCTTCAACTCAGAATCACGCACCTGGGCTTGTTGGATCAAGAAAAAGATATCGGCCAATTGTTGTTCGGGAACACTACGTTGGAACAAATCGGCACCGTTAGCCACGTATGCACCATTGTCTGCAACCAAAGTAGAAGTTGCGATCACACCGTCGGCAATTTTCACTGGATCAAAATCAGCAGTGGTAGAGCCTTTGGTTCCTTTGATACGAACCACCAAATCAGAAACCCTCATATTCGGGTTGTAAGGTACTGAACCTGTATAATTAACGGTTCCGCCGTTTGTGTAAGAAATAGTCTGATCGTTGCCTTTAATCGATTCTCCCTGCAAACGCACAGGAGCAAAAGCTGTTTCGCCTCCTTCATATACCAGCACAGGGGTCGCTTCCAAAACAACTTTCTTGTCGAAATATTTTTCGGGTATCTGAACCTTGACAGCCACATCTACCTTTCCGGCATGGGCTTCAAGCACCTGTGGAGTAACTGTATACTTCACGTTCTCAGCGGCTTTTTTCATTTTGTCCAACCCTGCACAGCTTGCCAAAAGACCTGCCAATGCAACAGACATAAAAAGATTAATCCTCATTTTTTTCATAATTTTCCCAATTATTGTTTTAAACTAGTTTCAAACGATTCTATACAAATTTAATAATCTTTTGCAAACAGGAAACACAAAAAAACAATTCAATCATTAACTGCAAATATAGGCAATCTGCAAATAATGCAAGAATTTGCACGGTAATTTAAAAACAAAAACAACAGTCTACAATAAATATAAATACCGTTTGTAGTCTTATGGGATTTACAACGATGCCTATTCTTCTTTTTTCGTTTATCAAATTCAAGAACCTTATGTCCCGCATTTGCACAAACAACCAGAAAATATCGGATGTTCCTCAAGAAACGAGAAATCCTCTTACCCTTTACGAATGATCGGATTACAAACGTCTCTCGATCTGCAACAAAATAAAGACAAGAGGACGAAAGATGCCCGAATCATTTTTCAACCACCTTCTTCTCTCCATTCACCAAACCGGACAAAGTCGTATTGCGTACATCGAACCGGAGCTACATCAGATAGGGCATTGCCTCTCTTCCACAATGAAAGAAGAGGCGATCTGAAAAACAGTGATTTACAGACCGCCTTCCCCTAATTTCCCTGATTATTATACGTTATACCCGCATTATTTGCTTTCCGAAGCCAGTGGTTCAATTCCCAGTCGGTAGAATGCGAAAGCATAAATATCCGCCAATTCTTCGATAATCTTGGAAGTTGGTTTACCTGCACCATGACCTGCCTCGGTTTCGATCCGTATCAGCATTGGATTATTCCCTTTATATACATTTTGCAACGTAGCAGCATATTTGAACGAATGGGCAGGCACCACACGGTCGTCATGGTCACCGGTGGTCACCATCACCGCAGGATAGTTTTTATCGGCCGAGATATTGTGCAATGGCGAATACGACAACAAATACTCGAACATTTCTTGCGATTCTTCACTGGTTCCATAATCGGTAGCCCACAAACGGCCAATGGTGAATTTATGGTAGCGCAACATATCCAGTACACCGACCTGGGGAAACGCAACCCCAAAAAGTTCAGGCGCCTGGTTGATGGACGCACCGATAAGCAATCCTCCATTGCTGCCCCCCTGCGCCACAATCCTGCCGGGCGATGTATAGCCATTGTCGATCAGGTATTCGGCTGCCGATACAAAATCATTGAACACATTCTTTTTATTAAGCTTTGTTCCAGCCTGGTGCCATGTCTCGCCGTATTCACCGCCGCCACGTAAGTTGGCAACGGCATAAACGCCCCCGTTCTCGAGCCAAACCAACCTGCGCACATCAAAAGACGGGTTCAGGCTAATATTAAAACCGCCATAGCCGTATAGCCATACGGGATGACTGCCATCTAACTTGATCCCTTTTTTATGGACCACAAACATTGGCACTTTTGTCCCATCGCTGCTTGTGTAAAACACTTGGTCCGTTTCGTAGGCGCTTAGATCAAAATCGATTTGGGTTTGATAAAACACCTCTGATTTGTTGCCGGCCACATCGTATTGGTAAATCACCGAAGGATAAGTGTAAGAGGAAAAAGAATAGAAGGTGGTTTGATCGTCCATGCCGCCGTAAAGACCGGCCGCCGTACCAATGGAAGGCAACTCAAGATCATTTAGATACTTCCCTGCAGGATCAAACACTTTTATCTCAGAGCGTGCATCTTTGGTATAATTGGCCAGCACTTTCCCTCCCACATATGATACACTTTTCAGTACATCTTTTTCGTGGGCGGGAATGATCTCGACGGCATCCGTCAATGCCGGGTTCTTGGGATCAATGCCGATCAACCGGTAATTGGGTGCATTGTGGTTGGTTAGAAACACCAACATCCCATTATGGTGGGTAACCAATTCAAAATCATTGTCAAAACTCTCAACTGCTTTTACCACCGGAGAGTTTGGTTTGGACAAATCTTTAAAATAGACTGCATTTCCGGTTGTTGATTCCACCACCGTAATAACCAGATATTTTTCGTCGTCAGTCAAAGAAACGTTATACATCCAATCTGGATGCGAAGGGTCTTCGTACACCAATACATCCTCCTCCTGCGAAGTGCCCAAACGATGATAGTACACTTTATTGTGCTTGTTCTCGCCTTTTAGCTGATCACCTTTTTCCGGAGCGGGGAAACGGCTATAGAAAAACCCATCCTTATGCCATTCCATGCCCGAAAATTTCACCCATTTGATGTGGTCATCCAACATTTTATCAGTTGAGATTTCTTTCACAAAGAATTCGTTCCAGTCACTGCCGGCTGAAGCCAGCGAATAACCAAAATATTTGCCGTCTTTCGAGACCGAGAATCCCGAAAGGGCCACTGTGCCTTTTTCCGACAACGTATTAGGATCCAGTATTACTTCAGGCGTAGCGGACAAATCTTTTTGGATGTAAACTACACTTTGGTTTTGAAGTCCATTGTTTTTTGAGAAGAAATAATACCCTCCCTTCTTGAACGGTATCCCCATACGTTCAAAATTCCAAATCTTTGTCAACCGCTCATTGATGGCCACACGATACGGAATAGCAGACAATACGCTGTCGGTAAGTTTGTTTTGCGCCACTACCCATGCTTTGGTTTCGTTCGATTGATCATCCTCAAGCCAACGGTAGGGATCAGCCACCTGTGTGCCAAAATACACATCAACCGTATCGACCTTTGCCGTCACGGGATAAATCAGCTTTCGTTCGTTCGTCATTGTACATGCGTAAAAACCTGCTGTTGCCAGAAATGTTATCCCGACAATCAGTTTCGATGAATACTTCATTATGGTCTTGTTTAAAAAAGTTGGTATTTTTTTCCTCTTTCGGCCTTCAACAATATATATTCCCGGCCATCATGCCTGCCGTCCAGACAACGATAAACACCGCGCTCCACGATTCAACCCGCATGGGCCATCCAAAACAATACGCCTAGCCATGCCAATCGGCATTGACCACACAGAAATAAACGAAAGACGCGTACCTTTGGATACCATCTCATGAACTTCCGTGAAGTGTAAAAACATCCCTTCGTTCTGTTGCCCGAGCGTTTTGCCTAACGACACATTTTTACCGGCTACGGTATCATAGCAGTTTTCAATCGTCGCATCCAAGCTATCGGGATGTTTCCTATATAAGATCCACCATTCGATCCTTATTATTCTGACAAATTTACAAAGTAGCCATCATAAAAAAAGGGCAAGTATCATAAAAAAGGGCCGTTCTATTCAGAACAGCCCTTCCGAAACCATATCGGATGGAATTATTTTGCAGGTTTTTCCAGCAACACCTTACGCGACAATTTGAATTTGCCCGATTTGGCATCAATATCCAACAATTTCACGTCGATCTCCTGACCTTCTTTCAAAGCATCCTCTACCTTTTCAAGACGACGCCATTCAATTTCAGAAATGTGGAGCAACCCTTCTTTTCCGGGCAAGATTTCCACAAACGCACCGAAGGGCACGATCGATTTAACCTTACCGGTATACACTTCGCCCACTTCTGGCACGGCCACAATGGCGCGCACGCGGGCCAGGGCTTTGTCGATGGACTCCTTGTTGCTGGCAGAAATATCGACGATTCCAAAATTTCCTTCTTCCTGGATCACGATAACGGTACCCGTGGTGCTTTGGATTTCCTGGATGATCTTACCGCCGGGGCCAATTACCGCACCAATCATTTCTTTCGGAATCTTGATTGTTACGATGCGAGGTGCATGAGGTTTATAATCTCCTCGCGGGGCCGGCATTGTCTCGGTTATCTTGCCAAGAATGTGCAAACGTCCTTCACGGGCCTGAGCCAACGCTTTTTCCAACACTTCGTACGAAAGTCCGTCGATTTTAATGTCCATTTGTGTGGCAGTGATCCCATCTGCGGTACCTGTCACTTTAAAGTCCATATCACCGAGGTGGTCTTCATCTCCAAGAATATCGCTCAATACGGCATACTTGCCATCTTTGTCGGTAATCAGCCCCATGGCAATGCCCGATACGGGTTTCTTAATCTGCACACCCGCATCCATCAGCGCCAAAGTTCCCGCACAAACGGTAGCCATGGACGATGAGCCGTTTGACTCCAGGATATCGCTTACAATACGAACCACGTAGGGAAAATCTTGTGGAACCATACGTTTCAGGGCACGCAACGCCAAATTTCCGTGACCGACCTCGCGACGGCCGACACCTCGATAAGGCTTGGCCTCGTTGGTAGAGAACGGCGGAAAGTTATAATGTAGCATGAAACGGTCGGTGCCCTGCTTCAGGACTTCATCGACCAAACGTTCCGACAATTTGGTCCCCAACGTCACGGTTGTCAGTGACTGGGTCTCACCACGGGTAAAAACAGACGATCCGTGGGGACCGGGCAAGTAACCAACCTCACACCAAATGGGACGGATCTCATGGGTTTTACGGCCGTCCAAACGCACGGTATCGTCAAGGATCATGCGACGCATGGCCTCTTTTTCCACATCATGGTAATACTTCTTGATCAAACCCACAGGAATCCCAGCTTCCTCTACACCTTCATAATTTACTGCCACAAATTCCTTCATGATGGATTCAAACGTTTCGATACGTTTGTGTTTATCGGCAGTTGACGATTTTGCTGCAGCATAAACTTTGGGGTAAGTCTCATCCCACACCTTTTTGCGCAAATCCTCGTCGTTTTCTTCGTGGCAATATTCGCGTTTTTTGGTTTTACCAACCAGCTCGGCCAGTTCCAATTGGGCTTTGCACTGTACCTTAATGGCATCATGGGCAAATTTCATGGCTTCAAGCAATTCAGCTTCGGATACTTCATCCATCTCGCCTTCCACCATCAAAATATTGTCGTAAGTAGCTCCGACGATAATATCCATGTCAGCCACTTCCACTTCGGAAAGAGGAGGATTAATTTTCAGGACACCGTTAACCCTTGCCACCCGTACTTCGGAAATAGGGCCGTTAAACGGGATATCGGAAACTGCCAAAGCCGCGGAAGCGGCCAAACCGACCAACGCATCGGGGGTACTTTCCTTATCGGCCGAAATAAGATTAATGGTCACAAACGTATCGGCATGATAATCATCTGGAAACAAAGGGCGGAGCGCGCGGTCAACCAAACGCGACACCAAAATTTCATAGTCGGACGCACGTGCTTCTCGACGTGTAAAACTACCGGGAATTCGTCCGTTAGAAGCAAACTTTTCCTTATACTCAACGGTCAATGGCATAAAATCCACATCGGGCTTCGCTTCGGGAGCTGATACGACGGTGGCAAGAATGTAAGTGTTACCTTCCCTGACCACCACGGCTCCATCGGCTTGCTTTGCGAGTTTTCCTGTCTCAATGATGATGGACCTTCCATCACCCAACTCGATTACTTTCTCAATTGGTTTAATCATATTTCACTTTTTCTTTAAATCGCACCAAAGATATTGAATTATCAACAGACGGAAGGTCAAAATATTGGATAATTTTATATTCACCGGACATGTACCGGTTCGTAAAAAACAAAGGGGCACTCCTTACGGATTGCCCCTTTCGAAAACTTTTTACCGGAATTACTTACGGATATTAAGTTCTTTGATGATGCTACGGTAACGTGCAATGTCACGATCTTTCAAATAATCGAGCAAACGGCGACGCTTACCGACAAGTTTCTTGAGCGCATGCTCAGTACTATAATCTTTTTTATTCGACTTGAGGTGCTCAGTCAAATGCAATATACGGTGAGAAAACAATGCAATCTGGCTCTCTGGAGAACCAGTATCAGTGTTAGACTTCCCGTGCTTTGCGAAGATTTCCTTTTTAATCTCTTGGTTCAAATACATAATGATATATGTCTAAAAAATTTGAGCCACAAAGGTATAACTATTTCTGACACCCACGCAATCCGTCACCATATTATTTTTCAATAGCCGCGTTCGGCAGCCATCTTTTCCATCTCCTGGTTGAAGATCTCTTCGAATTTCTTCTTGTCATAATCAACCTGTAACTTTTGGTCACTGGTCAATTTCTTTTCAATACCATTGATAATGTCTTCTTTAGACACTTCAATAGCCACAAACGCACGGTACTTTTTATCGTCAAGTACACTTGCTTTTTCACAGGCCACCACAATGTTGTTCAGGTTCTCGTCGGCCACTTCGCGCGTAAGGTTCTCAAACTTTTGCTCGAATTCCGAGGCATCACCGAACTCCCGTTCGTTAACGTACCTGTCGGTTACGCTTTTGGTATTGGAGTTTATGAGGGTAACCAGTCTTTGCTTGGCCAGCAACAATGCTTTTTCTTTTGCAAGTTGCAAATCGGAGCTTGTTGCCATGGAACTGGCCCTGAAAAATTTCTTATCCGAACGTCCTGCATCTTCACAGGGTACATCCTCAAGGATTTTCCCTACCTCACTTTTGCTGCTCACGGTTTTATGCTTCGATTTACATGCGGCAAACCCTCCTGCCATTGCCAACGAAACCAATAATACACCAAATAGTCTAACTGCTTTCATAGAATTTCTAATTACGGTTATTGAAATAAAAACATATCTACAACGAGCAAAACAAAAACCGAACCAAAAAACAGAATGCTGCCCCCGGTCTCCGTTTTTTATCAATAAACCAATGCCCGAACAAACCAATTCATACGGAAATAATTCAACTAAGTTCCTTTTTTGCCAAATATGTAAGCCCTATCCGGCAATGCAGACATTTTTTATGGGTGCAAAAATGACGATGCAAATAAATCAATGCCTGTGCTTCAAACGCATTGGCAGGACTAAAGCCTCCGTAAACCTTCCAGTTTTCCAACACTCTATTCTTCTCGGCGGGCAATGCCTCCAACCATTCCAGCGCACGGCTTTTCATATTCTCATTGCCGCGGTGTGCCCCATATGCAAACAAAAACGGAACAATGGCATTCACCAGTATGAGTTGCCTAGATGCCGGACCAATGGTCTTGGGGCGCATTTCGGATGCCTCTCCCAATAAATAATGGCTTTCCCAATAACCGGAAAGAGGTGCGGCAAGCTCTGCCATAACCCTTTGGTGGTTTTCCTGTTTGATAATATTGTCCCACGTTCCCCGAGACCGGATAACAAAAGCGGCCAATTGTGCCAAACGGACGGTTGGAAAATTCATAGGCCTCAGTCGCAGGAATTTCCACAAATGACCCTCAATTGGGTTCAATCCAAATTTATTGGATAAAAAACGGTATTCACGTTGCAATTGTTTTTGGTAATCGTCCTGGGGGAGTGAATTGAGTAAACCCGCTTGCCCCAACAAAACAGCTTCCACCTGTGTTGGACTGTCGGCATGGTGCATCAACACTTTAAAAGGAGTTTGGCGCCCCATCAGCTCAAATGGCTCCGAATTAGTGCCAAACCCATAGCTACGGGCCAATAAAATGAAAAATACCTGGTCCCAATCTCCGTTGAATTCTGCAAGTAATGCCCCTATTTTGAGAGAACGCTCTTCCATACGAGACACCATGCAACATTCCAGCCAACCCGATATTTCCAAAGGATTGACCTGACCGATCACATCCTGGCAAACCAACCATTTTTCACTGGCTACCAACTCTTTGTATTTCTCAAGCAATTTAGGGGATACCTCCAGTACCATTGCCGGCACAATCCGTCTGTTCTGTGTGGTAACGGGCACATCGTTCTCCCTTACCACATGGAGGACAACATTGTTGTATGCCCCGTTTTGGTGATGCCCGTGCCGGTTCCAATCAGAGGCCTTCACGTGCATTTCTACATTTCCGGCCCAAAGGGTTTCCCCTATTTTCATTTTGGCATTAAAGAAATCAGGTCCCGCATCGTGGTTATGTGTTCCGGGATGGATCACCTCGACAGCCTGGCCGTCAGATGTAATTAGCGTGGAGGGATCGAACAAGCGATATTTCCAGACAAAGTGGAGTAACTCTTCGTTTATCATCGGGTTAGGTTGTTAATGACATTTGGGTTTACCGAAAGTAGTTAATCTACCGTAATCTTCAAACCCTTTTCAAAAACAAAAAAGGTCGCTGTTGCGCGCCCCTTCTGTATTGTATTATCAAAACAACCTGTCATAACAACCCTTTAGACTTTAACAATCGGGCCATCTCGGTTTGTACTTCCCTGGCCGCAACCCGTGCCTTCTCTGGAAAATCCTCGCCATCGGATGCATAAATGATTTGACGCGAAGAATTTATCAGTAAGCCACAACGGTTGTTCATTCCTTTTTCGGCAACTTCGGACAAACTTCCTCCCTGGGCACCGACTCCCGGCACCAATAAAAAATGGTTGGGAATGATTTTGCGGATGTCTGCCAACATATCTGCTTTTGTGGCACCCACCACATACATCAGATTCTCATCCGTGCCCCATTCCATCGATTTTTTGATAACTTTTTCAAACAGGCGCTCCCCGCCTTCATCCACAAACTGAAAGTCAAATGCACCTTTGTTTGACGTCAATGCCAACAAAACCACCCATTTATCGACATAGGTAAGAAACGGTTTTACCGAATCTTCGCCCATATAAGGGGCCACGGTCACAGCGTCAAATTCCATGGCATCGAAAAACGCTTTGGCATACATGCTCGATGTATTGCCAATATCGCCACGCTTGGCATCGGCAATGATAAAGATGTCGGGATAATTGTACTTAATGTAGTTAACCGTTTTTTCGAGACTGTTCCACCCATTTACGCCCAAACTTTCATAAAAGGCAAGGTTCGGTTTGTAAGCCACGGCCAAATCGTGTGTGGCATCGATAATTTGCTGGTTGAATGCAAAGATAGGGTCAGACGTATCGAGCAAAAACCGCGGGATTTTGGCAATGTCGGTATCAAGGCCCACACACAAAAAACTTTGCTTTTTGCAAATGTTGTCAAATAATTCCTGATGGGTCATAATGCTATTTTTTTGGAGGATTACATTTCGCTTGCCTTCAAACGCTCGGCGTTTTCTTCAATGATCAACTTATCGATGATGGGTTGTAACTCACCATCCATCACCACCGGAAGATTATATAAGGTAAAATTCACCCGGTGGTCGGTAACCCTGCCTTGCGGGTAATTATAGGTACGGATCTTGGCCGATCGGTCACCGGTCGATACCATGGTCTTACGCTTCGATGCTATTTCATCGATGTACTTTTGGTATTCCAAATTGTAAATACGCGTGCGAAGCTCGGCCATAGCCTTGTCAAGGTTTTTCAGTTGCGATTTCTGATCCTGGCAAGTTACCACAATGCCCGTCGGGATGTGCGTAAGCCGGATGGCCGAATAGGTTGTGTTCACACTTTGGCCGCCAGGCCCCGACGAACAGTAAGTATCCTTACGGATATCCTCCATTTTCAGCACCACATCAAATTCTTCGGCTTCGGGCAGCACGGCCACCGACGCGGCCGACGTATGCACACGACCTTGCGTCTCGGTTTGTGGAACCCGTTGTACCCGATGCACTCCTGATTCATATTTAAGAATACCGTACACACCATCGCCCGTGACATTGAAGACCACTTCCTTGTAGCCGCCCGCCGTGCCCTCGCTCACATTGGTCACTTCCACCCGCCAGTTTCGCTTTTCGCAATACTTGGTGTACATGCGGAACAAATCGCCAGCAAAAATGCTTGCCTCATCGCCACCGGTACCCGCACGGACTTCGACCACGGCATTCTTACCATCCTCCGGGTCTGCAGGAATGAGCAACAATTTGATTTGCTCTTCCAATTCCGGCTGGCGGGCTTCCGATTCTTCCAGCTCGGTCTTGGCCATTTCCCGCAATTCGGCATCGCTCTCATCTTTGAGCATTTGCTTGGCCGATGCAATGTTACCGAGCAGGTTCTTGTATTCATGGTACGCATCCACCAAGCGCTCAAGCTCACGATATTCTTTGTTGAGCCTTACAAATCGTTTTTGGTCGGCAATGACACCGGGATCGGTTATTTGTGTAGAGACCTCCTCGAACCGCAGACGAATGGCCTCCAATTTATCTATCAATGAGTTGTATTGTGACATGGAACAAAAATTTGTAGTAAGACAGGTAAAGATAAAACCAACAATTATTACCGGCCCACCTAATATTCGAACGTCCCAAATTCCGATCCAATGGTCAGTTTTTTTCCGTTATAAGCCTCCACACGTCCGATTATTTGTGCATTGATGCCAAATGATTCTGAAATTTCGATGATACGTGGTGCATTTTCAGGATTTACATATATTTCGAACCGGTGCCCCATATTGAACACTTTGTACATTTCGGCCCATGGGGTTCCTGATTGTCTCTGTATCAAGCCAAAAAGAGGGGGGACAGGGAATAAATTGTCTTTTATGACATGCACGTTATCCACAAAATGGAGTACCTTGGTTTGGGCCCCTCCCGAACAATGCACCATACCATGGATTTGGGAACGCATTGTATCAAGTACCTTTTTAATTACCGGTGCATAGGTGCGTGTAGGTGAAAGCACCAGTTTTCCCGCATCAACGGAAACGCCTTCAACCTCATCGGTAAGCTTGCATCCTCCGGAGTAAACCAAATCGAACGGCACTTGCGGATCAAAACTTTCAGGATACTTTGAAGCCAAGTATCTGGCAAACACGTCGTGGCGTGCCGAAGTAAGTCCATTAGAACCCATGCCGCCGTTATAAGACGCCTCATAAGTAGCTTGCCCGGCCGACGAAAGCCCTACGATGACGTCACCGGCCTGAATGGTGTGGTTCGACACCACATCGGCGCGTTTCATACGGCAGGTTACGGTACTGTCCACAATGATGGTACGCACCAAATCGCCCACATCGGCCGTTTCACCGCCGGTAGAATAGATCGAAATACCCAATCCGCGCAACTGGGCCAACAATTCTTCGGTCCCGTTGATCACGGCCGATACTACTTCGCCCGGAATCAGATTCTTGTTCCGCCCGATGGTCGATGACAATAAAATGTTATCGACAGCTCCCACACACAGCAAATCGTCAAGATTCATCACAATGGCGTCCTGGGCAATGCCTTTCCAAACCGACATGTCGCCGGTCTCTTTCCAATAAAGGTATGCCAGGGATGATTTGGTTCCAGCACCGTCGGCATGCACGATGTTGCAATAATCGGGATCGCCACCCAAAATATCGGGCACAATTTTACAAAAGGCCTTGGGGTACAATCCCTTGTCAATGTGTTTTATGGCGTTGTGCACATCTTCTTTGGATGCCGAAACACCTCTCTGGTTATATCTTGATTCAGAGCTCACGTAGCTGTATACTCTATGGTTTTCGGCCGCAAAAGTAACACAATCTTTCGGGTTGGACAACCACTTCGACAACAAAACCCAATGCCCCAACTTGCTTATTTTCTGTCGTGTTTACCGTATCAGCCAAAGGGACCTCGCCATTCCGGAAGCAGGTTCAACCGCATCGGAACCAAGCCCGTTGTCATCATCAGAACATAATGATTTCCTAACTAAACAACCCATACCACAATGCACCATGATTCCACCTTGGGCAAATTGCACCAGCCTCAATCATCCAAAGCGCGGAATCCCCCATGAAAAGAGCATCCTTTTCAAAAAGTCACAATATACTCTTCAAGCTATGTCTAATTCCGGCCACTCAAGATTCAAAATACGCAAATGCAAAAAATTCATCCAATACATAAATATCTCCAATAAAACCATGCAAAACAAACACCCACTAGTCAATTTTATACATTTTAACACGAAACACCCCTGTTTTTTCGGCATACATTTTCAATTTTTAAAAACTTATCCTATTTTTGCCCCATAAACAAACTTTTTCGTTATTACACGACAAAAAAAATTTACACCCATGAAAGCAAAACTTGAGTACATTTGGCTCGATGGCACACAACCAACACAACAACTAAGAAGCAAGACCAAAATTGTTAGCAACTTCGGCGGTAAATTGGAAGATTGCGAAAATTGGTCATTCGACGGTTCATCGACCAATCAAGCCACTGGCGGCTCATCGGATTTGATTTTGAAGCCGGTTGCCATTTTCCCAGACCCTGCCCGTAAAAACGGCTATTTGGTAATGACTGAAGTTTTGAACCCTAACGGGACACCTCACCCTACGAATGGTCGTGCATTGATCGAAGATGAAGATGCCGATTTCTGGTTCGGCTTTGAACAAGAATATTTCCTTTATGACTACGAAACCAATTTACCCCTTGGTTTCCCCAGAAACGGATACCCTGCCCCACAGGGTCCATACTATTGCTCTGTTGGCGCCAACCATGCTTTTGGCCGCGAAATAGTGGAAGAGCACCTGGATCTCAGCATCGAAGCCGGTTTGAACATTGAAGGCATCAACGCAGAAGTTGCAGCAGGTCAATGGGAATTCCAGATTTTTGCCAAAGGTGCGCGCGAGGCTGGTGACCAGATTTGGGTTGCCCGTTATCTACTTGAAAGAACCGCCGAAAAATACGGAGTATATGTAAACTGGCATTGCAAGCCTCTTGGCGATACCGACTGGAACGGTTCCGGGATGCACGCCAATTTCTCGAACGGCGTATTGAGAACTTGTGGTTCTAAAGATGTTTACGAGAAAATCTGTAGTGCATTTGCTCCTGCCGATATCATCAAAGCACATATCGACGTGTACGGTGCCGACAACCATTTGCGTCTGACCGGTAAGCACGAAACCCAATCGATCGATAAGTTTAGCTTTGGTGTGTCTGACCGTGGCGCATCTATCCGTATTCCTATCGCAACAGTCGAACGTGGCTGGAAAGGCTGGCTGGAAGACCGCCGTCCAAACTCGGCTGCCGATCCGTACAAAGTGGCCGCACGTATCATCAAAACCGTTCATGGCGTTAAATAATCATTTCCGACACTTGATAACAACAAAAAGGGGCTGCAAAAATTGCAGCCCCTTTTTGTTGTGGTTGTAATCAACATTCAAGGAGATAGATAACCTTCGGTCTTATCTTTATTTTGTCTGTATCCGCGTCAAAAGAGAAAAGAGATTTAAACGCCCAACGCTCCCTTGCAATCAATGGAATTTGAAGGGCCACAAACAAACACCATGTGAGTTTCGTGACATCCATCCAACCTATTTTATTACGATTGCTTCTGATACGTACTCGGGGGTACCCCGTAATGGCTTTTAAAACACTTACTAAAATAATTCGAATCGTTGAACCCAACCCTCAACGCAATATCGGCAATGGGGATATTGCTGTTTTTGATGAGAAAAGCTGCTTTTTTCATCCGGATCAACTGGATAAACTCATTGGGCGAGTACCCGCTGATCTGTTTCATTTTTTTGTAGAAGACCGTCCGGCTCAATCCCATTTTGTCGGCAATGTAATCGACGCTGAAATCAATGTTCCCAATGTTTTCGTCCACGATTTTTGTGACCTGATCGATAAATTCTTTGTCGGTATTGGCACCCGGCAAATCATCTTTCGAAAACTCAGGTTCGTGGGTAAACGATTGTTTTAGCCGCTTACGCTGGGTGATAAGATTTTCGATGCGAATGGACAGATGGTTGATATTGAACGGCTTGGTAATATAGTCATCGGCACCAAGTTCAAAAGCCTCGGCCACTTTTTCTTCGTTCGAAATTGCGGTAAGCACAATAACTGGGATCGTTGAAGTACCCATATCGGTTTTTAGACGCTTAAGGGTCTCCATTCCGTCCATTTCGGGCATCATGTAATCGCATACCACAAGGTCAAAATTTCCCTCCTTTACTGCTTTCAAGCCTTCTTTGCCGTTAATGGCACCGCCCACATTGAACTTTTCGCCCAATTTTTCCATCAGGAACGACAACAAACTGGGATTATCTTCAATAACCAGTACCGATTCTTTTTGGCTTGAAGTCTTTTTTGCCGGCATGTTAACCTCTTCCGGATAAATGTTGTAAGCCATCTCTACCTCTTCCGAGGGTTTGAGGTCAAAACTGCGGTTACCCTTCTGGTCTCTAACTTGCTCGGCCGTATAGTTGTTTTCGGCCACAGGAATGGACACCGCAAACGACGCCCCCTTGCCAGCTTCGCTCGTTGCTTTTATTTCACCGCCATGCTGGGCCACAAGTTCCCGTGTAAAAAACAGACCGATGCCTGAACTATCGGTACTCCTATAGAAACGCTCAAAAATCCGCGAAAGCTCTTTTTGCTCAATTCCGACACCTTCATCACAGACCGTAAACGAGAAGATTTTTTTTGCCTCATCGATACAAACCTCGATGTGGATTTTCTTTTTGCGCGGCGTGTGTTTTATTGCATTGGAAATAAGGTTATAACAGATTTTTTCCAGATATCTTACATCTGCATACCCTTCATAATCTTCGATATTGGACGAGAAATTGAGATCGATCTCCTTTTTCTTGGCCAACGGCACAAATACCATGTGCATTTCCCTCATGAACTCGACCAAATTGACCTTGCAAACCTGCAACTGCGCTTTATCTTCACGAATCCGGCGGAAATCCAATATTTGCTCAATCAAGTGTAACAGATAGTTGGCATTCCGTTGGATCTCGCGTGCTTTTTCCTTAACAGGCTCAGAAGCCGTCCGGCTTTCCATTATCTCCAGGGTGGGATTAAGGATCAATGTCAACGGGGTCTTAAACTCGTGGGAAATGTTTGTATAATAACGTATTTTCTGCTCGTTCAACTGATCGTTGTATTTCAGTTCATGTTGCAATTTCACTTGTTGCAGCTTCAGATAATAGAACGCAACAATTAGCCCGACGATGGATGCCGACATCAGGAAATAGCCCCATGGCGAATTCCAGAACGGAGGTTTAATGGTGAACGAAAAAGAGGCCATCTCGCCCATCCAAATACCATCGCTATTGGTCCCTTTCACCTTAAACGTATATTTTCCCGGAGGCAATCCCCGGTAGCTCACCCGATTCAATGAATTTGGCTTTGACCATTCCGGATCAAATTCTTCAAGAATGAACGAATAGTTGTGTTTTTCGGGCGATTTGAGATCGAGTGTCGCAAATTCGAACGTAATGTTGTTGTGTAAATAGTCGAAGGTCTTGTCTAACATGCCCCCGGCCGCGAAGTCCTGATTATTGACGCTCAAATTCGTTATGCAGATTTTGTACTGGGTGCTGTCTTTCCGGATTTGGAGAGGGTTGAACGCCACCAACCCCTTGGTATGCCCAAAAATCAAGTCGCCGTTACGCGTCTTTAAACATGCTGCTTCAGAAAAGAGGTTGGCTCCCAATCCATCATGCTCATAAAAAAGCTCGACGGTTTCGTCTTCTGGGTTGAAACGGTTTAATCCATTGTCGGTGGCCAGCCACATCATGCCCGTATTATCCACCTGGATACTATGGATAACATTACTAGACAAACCATTGCGCTTCATCACATGCCTCCATTCGAAAATACCTTTATCCACATCTGCTTTGTCCAGAATATTAAGCCCGCCGCCAAATGTCCCTAAATAAAGTTTTCCGTTGGGGTGCAACGCCATGTAATTTACGTCATTGTTCGAAATATTCTCGTTGGCACCGGGAACGTTAACAATTCGGGTAAACTTTTTCTCTTTGGAATTTAAATATTTGAATGGCAATAGGTTCAATCCTCCCGAAGTTGCAATCCACAAATTATTCTCATGGTCGAAAAGAAGTTGCCGCAAACGGTTATCGGATAATGACCAGGGGCTACCGGGTTCAAAATGGAAGTTTGTAAACTCGGGATTGCCAAACGGATCCTTCAACAAGTACAAGCCACCTGCATACGTTGCGATCCAATATTGCCCGTAAATGTCCTGCTTTATGTCATACACCTTGTTGCCATCAGCAGAAAATTCGGTGGCCGTACTTTGTTTAAGGTGGAAGTAGGGAGGATTTGGTTTGTTGCGATCGGCATGGCGTACCACGAACAGGCCGTTTCCCTTTGTCCCTATCCACAGATTCGATTCAGCATCCTCAAAAAGACAATAAACAGCTTTATCAAACCCTTTTAACGCAAAATCGGCGGTGGTCTGCACATTGTTTTCCAGCTTCAGCTGGTTGCTGTTTTTCAGCACTTCGCCCCCCTTGGTCCCTACGAGTATATTGCCCGAGTTATCTTGCAACAAACTGCGCACCTCATTTTGGAACGATTGCCGGAAATCATTGGTAATGGCCACATGCTTAAAATGTGTCGGTTTAAGGTTTATTTTGCTCAACCCGCCGTTGTAATGGCCAATCCACAAATTGCGCGAGCGGTCTTCGTACAACGACAAAACATAATCGGATGCGATGCTGAAAGGATTTTTGGAATCGTTTGTATATTGCTCAAATGTTTCCTTGTCCCTGACATATTTACATAGACCTCCACCGTAAATACCAATCCATAAATCGCCATTCGAATCCTCGAAGAAAAGCTGTTGGTCGTTTTCGGCCAGCGAGGCCCTCTCCCGGGCATTTAGCCCATGGTATTTAAAACTGAAATCGGAACTGCGAAACGCAGTTACCCCACGGTCGTTGGTCACCAGCCAAAATAATCCCTTGCTATCGCGAAAAATATTATTGACCCTGTTGGAATTGAACCGCGAATTATTTCTGTTAAAATATTGTGCGTCCAATGTGTGCGTATCTATCCAAACCAACCCGTTGTTGCCCGTACCAATGGCTACATGCCCCGTATTATCAGAGTTAATCACCAGTATCTGATCGTTCATAATAGGCGTAAGGTTTGGCGTGCGGAGCTGCTTATCGGCCAAATTGGCGTACGCCACGCCGTGCCGTCGGGTACCAAACCAAAGTTGGGCATTGGTTTCGTGCACATATGTAAAATCTTTCCCTTTCGAGATGAACGTATTTTTGGGAATCTCTACCGTGTCGTTATCGATTCTTACCATCCCCTGGGAAGTCCCAATCCACACGCTGTTATCAGAAGCCTTGTACACAAAGTTTACGGTATCGCCGGGCAACGTGCCGCCGGCCCTGTTAAAATGGTCAAGATGGAATCCATTTTTATATTTCGGAGACGACACAATACGTGCACAGCCATTGTTCGATGATAAAAACCAAAATACATCGGGCGACGATTGGTATACATAAAGGCAATTGAAACTCTGCCCACTCAGCAGTGAATTGGGAATGATAGCCTTGAAGACTTCGGTGCCATGGTTAAACTGGTGCATCCCGCCATCGAACGTGGTCAGGTAAAACATTCCACGGCTGTCCTGCATAATATGGGTAATGCGGTTGTTGTGGATACTGGTTGTGTCGTTGGGACGATAAAGAAATTCTTTAAAATTATATCCATCAAAACGATTGAAACCGTTCAAGGTCCCAATCCACAAAAAACCTTGTTGGTCCTGAAACATGACCCTTACCGAATTGTTCGACAATCCGTTGTCGATACCAAAGTGTTGAAACCGTTGCTGGGCTTGGTTTAATGCCAATAGTCCCCATACCATGGCAATGGTTGTCAAGATTTTTTTCATGATTGATGGCCCGATGAGTTTGTGTATGTCCACAAATCTATAAAAAAACCCAACAATCTTTAACGTTTGTGACACGTGCTTGTACTATAAACGCGCGACAATCGTCCATCCTAAAATGTTTTTATACAAAAAGTGTTACTTTTGGGGCATCAACATGCTGATTCTATTCCATGACAAAAGGAAAGCCATCGCCCAGAAAGACAACAGGCAAACAATCTATCGACTACCTTAAGCGCAAGTCGGTTTTAAAACGGCAACACCGAATCGGCATCATCCTAAACGACAAAGAACTGGAGGCTATTGAAGCCTATTGCAAAAAATACAAAGTGGAGAGCAAGTCCAAATTCATGCGCGAAACGGTGATGCGCTTTGTAATGGACCATTTTTTGAATGATTACCCCACACTTTTTGACAAACAGGATTTGGACAAGTTGAAGATTTAAAACTCACAACGCATCTATGGTTGGGTTAGTTCCGCCTTTATGCTTTTTACCCATGTTTTGATACGGTAGTCCGTCAAATCAGGCTCATTATCTTCATCCAAAGCCAAACCGACCATTGTTCCGTTCTTTAAGGCCCGCGATTCACTAAAATTGTAATCGCCGGCAGGCCACTCTCCCACTATTTTGCACCCTTTCCCGGAAAGTATTTCATATACCAACCCCATGCCGTCACAAAACGAATCGGGATAATTGAACTGATCGCCCAATCCAAAAAGCGCAACGGTGATCCCTGACAAATCGACATTAGACAAGCGGGCTACAAATTGGAAGAAATCGTCTTGAAAACTCCCAATGCCCCAGGTGGAGGTCCCAATAACCATTACCGAGTACGACGCAATGTCCGTTCCATCCAGTTCTTTTACGCTCCGCACCTCAGCTTCCGGCAACAATTTCGCTATTTTCTCAGCCACAAAGCGGGTATTCCCCACTGTCGATCCATAAAACACTCCTATTTTCCCCATCCTGATATTTTGAAAAGAAACAGACGGAAGGGGCAAAGTGTTTTGTCCGGGAAAGGTTTGCACTCCGGTTCCGGGACCCATTTGCTCCGGTCCGTCTTCGGATCCTTAGCACCGAAACAATACCGAAGAAGAATCGAAACAGTATCGAACAAAGCCCCAAAACAATCAAACAACTGAAAACAAAAAAATTAACAAACAACTTTATCCACGATCCGGGTATCTGTATCAAAGATCAGGAACCCTTCATGAGAATCATCAAGTTGCGCAAGGAGGACCCCGTCCTGGTCCCATACGGAAGACTTTCCGGCACATTCGTACCCCCCTGATTGGCCAACATAATTGGCCATAAACGTAAACATGCGGTATTTGCACGCGATCTCCGACAACTTTTGGATGTCCCCGTCAATCCCACCGACAGAATTCAGCACGCTTGCAATGTAAATATTGACATTGCAACCATGGGCATCTTCCGAATGCCGGGCATTCGATAGTTCATAGCAAATTGCAAAGGCCACTTTGTTTTTCCCATCAAAATCGAGGTAGAATTTCTTCTTTCCCGGAGTGAATATTTCCCTTTCCGTCGGATACAAGTATTGTTTCGAGTAAGTAAACCGTTCCTTCCCGGGCTGGAAAACAATTAAACTGATAAACAGGTCGCTACCCACTCTTGTCGGAAGTCCTGCGGCTATCGTTATATCGTTTGTACTGCTTAATTCCTGCAAACCATCAAAACGATCGTCATCCTGGGTGGTCGCCAACTGTGTTGCCAACAGGGGCTCATACCCCGTCAATGAAAGTTCAGGAAAGACAATCAGATCAACACCCTTTTCCGCAGCCTGCTGTACAAATTTTCCATGTGCAAGTAAATTCTGCCCAATATCTCCTTTGACGGGTCTTGTCTGAACGATGCAAATCCTCATGATGCCAGGTATTAATTGTTTTAAACCACGAATTTCACAAGCACTGACACAAAGTGATAAATCGACAAAGCCCATTCTCCCATCGATCCGTACAAAACCAGTGTGGGTACCCTATTTTTTTCGGATCACCGTAATGCCGTCGCGAATGGGAAGAATGACCGTCTCCACCCGATCATCTTCGGCGACCATTGTATTGAAATCCAATATGCCTCTGGTATAATTGTCGTTGGGCTCAAGGGGCTTTATCACTTTACCATCCCATAATACGTTATCGGCCAAGATGAAGCCGCCCGGTCTGACCTTGTCCAATACCAACGGGTAATAAACAGGGTACTCACGTTTGTCGCCATCAATAAACGCCAAATCATAAAGTCCTTCCAGCCGCGGCACAATATCGACCGCACTGCCCACGTGCAAGCGGACGATATTTTCCAATCCGGCCTTTTGGATAAATCCAGCAATGAACGGCAGCAGCTCATCATTGACCTCGATAGTATCGACATGTCCTCCGTCAGCCAATCCTTTGGCCATGCAAATGGCCGAATATCCCGTATAGGTACCGATTTCAAGGATGCGCGATGGATTGATCATTTTGCAGAGCAAATAAAGGAACTGTCCCTGCAAATGCCCGCTCAACATCCGGGGGCGCAACACTTTTACATGCGTTTGACGGTTGAGCTCTTTCAACAAATCGTCTTCGGGCGTAATATGGTCAAGGATATACTGCTCTAACTGGTTCATTGGGATTTGTATTCTGGGTTCCGGAGGGCACAGGGCTGGTCACCGAAAGCCGGCCACTGTTGGTTTTTTCTTTCTACTTAAATATCAACGTCGACAACCGGTCTTTGGCAAATATTTCATTGGCAATCTCCAACAAATCAAGAGCAGTGATGGCATCGATACGTTGGTAGATGGTCTCAAGCGAATCGATTTTCTGGTACAACAAATAACTCTTTCCCAACGACAACATCAGGCTTTCTTTGTTTTCATTGGCAATGGTCATCTGGCCTTTCAACTGCCGACAGGCTTTATGGAGCTGGAGGGCGCCCATTTTTTTATCGCGCAACAGGGCCAGTTCACGGTCAATAATCTTCATGCTACGGTTCAGGTTCTCGGCGTCGGTGCCAAAATATATGCAAAACACTCCGGTGTTGGAGTACGGGTTGTACGAACTTTCCACGTTATAGGCAATGCCGTTCTTTTCACGTAACGACATGTTGAGGCGCGAGTTGCTCCCCGGTCCGCCCAAAATGTTATTCAAAAGGTGCAGCGCCAGGCGTTTGTCATGGTTCAGGTCGTAGGCCACATTACCGATGATCACATGGTTTTGGTAGGTGTCTTTGTCATCCAATCGGTATTCGGGCATGTAACCGACCACTTCCGGGCGGGAGGTTTGACGGATATTAGGTTCAATGTCCCCAAAATATTTCAGGCACAGTTGGTGTACCCGTTTACCTGGCATCGCCCCTACGGAACAAATCACCATTTCATTGGTGTGGTAATTGTTTTTGATAAAACGGATAATGTCGTCTTTGGCAAAACGCTTTAATGCTTCGGGCGTGCCCAGAATATTACGCCCCATCGGATCGTTTTTGAAGAGCATTTCTTCAAAATCATCATAAATCTGTTCCGAGGGACTGTCTTTGTACGAGTTGATTTCATCGATGATCACCTCTTTTTCCTTTTCCAGCTCTTTATCGGGAAAAACAGAATTAAACGTGATGTCGTGGATAAGTTCCAACGCACGCTCAAAATCCCGCGACAGGAACGATGCGTAGATACACGTCTCTTCCTTGGTGGTATAGGCGTTCAGTTCGCCACCTACATCGTCGAGACGACTTAAAATATGGTAAGCTTTGCGCTTGCGCGTCCCCTTAAAAATAACATGTTCGATAAAATGGGCCAGCCCGTGCTCGTGTTCCTGTTCATCGCGTGAACCGGTATTGATGATCAGGCCACAGTAGCCTACATCCCCGGGTTGGGGCGAATGTATGACCTTGATGCCGTTGGCCAACGTGGCGGTAAAAATTTCCATGCGTCAAAATAGGCTGCAAAAATACAAAACGTGACGGATATTAAGAGAATAAAAAAGAAAACCCAATACCATAATACATTGAGCCTTCTCCATGATCCAAAATGTTAGAGGTTCATTTCAAACAACAAATTGCCGAAAATCTTCAGGGCAAATGCTATTGATCTGTGGAGGGAATCTAACGGAGGCCGAAATAAAATTGACATTGTTGCTCTGAAATTGGAGAAAAGCCAAGCAGTCGTTGCAGAAGTGAAACGGCAGAAAAAATTTCAACATGGAATTATTGGCAGTAAAAGCGAGACATCTTAGGCATAAGCTTGTCTAAACATCGGATAAAACTGGTTTGTTTGCCTTTGGAGGATATATCTTGTTTTATTTTGTTGTACAACAAAATAAAAACGAAGTAATTCAGCAGGACCATAGTACCACCGCCTAGCATTGTCCGATTTTGATAAACAATGTGAGGTTTTCTTGGAAAGAAAAATCCATGAAACGTTTAAATTCCATGGATTTACAAAATTCGAAGTCTTTTAAAAGTGGTGCCACCAGGAATCGAACCGGGGACACACGGATTTTCAGTCCGTTGCTCTACCTACTGAGCTATGGCACCTTGCATACGGGAATTATTGAAAAGGAAAACCATCTTATAGAGATGGTTTCTAGAAAGTGGTGCCACCAGGAATCGAACCGGGGACACACGGATTTTCAGTCCGTTGCTCTACCTACTGAGCTATGGCACCTTCCCGCAATTGCGGTGCAAATATAGGAAAGATTTCTTTACGGCAAAACCTTTTCATTGTTTACACGTTCTTTTTTTGGCAAACAGATATGCCCACTCAATCGCGTGCACGCAAATGGCTGTTGCCCAAATGGATCAAGACATCCAATTACAAATTACTCTTTTCCGGCTCCTCTCTAAATCCATCAAAACAATCAGGACTTAAAAGATGTTAGAATTGGGTGGTTCACTTTTATTTGACGGGTAAATAGCTTATTTTTGCACGCCTTCTAAGTAGAACGGTTTTAAATAGCGTTCCGCAACATTTCAACATGGCAAGCCCATATGATCCGTTGTTTGGCGCATTGAACTTTGCTGACATTGACAACATAAACATAACACAAATGAAAAAAACGATCCTTATCATTCTTGACGGTTGGGGATACGGCAACAAATCAAAATCCGACTGTATTGAAATAGGTGAAACCCCTTATTTTCACAGCCTAGAGAAAGCTTATCCCCACTCCAGACTCCAGGCATCGGGAGAGAACGTGGGTTTACCCGACGGCCAAATGGGCAACTCAGAAGTAGGGCACCTGAACATTGGCGCCGGACGTGTGGTATACCAGGATTTGGTAAAAATCAACATTGCCATCCGTGACAATTCCATCAGCCAAAATCCTGAATTGGTCAAAGCACTTGAATATGCGAAAGCAAACGACAAACAAGTGCATTTTTTTGGGCTTGTATCAAAAGGCGGCGTCCACAGCAGCCAGGAGCATTTATATAAATTGGTGCAAATCGCCGACAGCTACAAAATCAACGGCATTTACGTACATGCTTTTATGGACGGCCGCGACACCGATCCCAAAAGCGGTAAAGGTTTCATGTCCGAGCTGGTCAGTCACATGGACGGCACCAAAGGCCAAGTGGCTTCGGTAATCGGCCGTTACTACGCCATGGACCGTGACAAACGCTGGGAACGGGTAAAAGAAGCATATGATCTGATCGTGAACGGCGTAGGTACTGCCACCCAAAACGTGGTGGATGCCATTCAGGCTTCATATGACAACGGCGTGACCGACGAGTTCATCAAACCGATTGTGTCTGTCGATGCCCAGGGCAAGCCTGTAGGGACCCTCAAAGAAGGTGATGTCGTGATTTTTTTCAACTTCCGCAACGACCGTGCACGCGAAATTACCCATGTACTGACACAAAAGGATATGCCGGAATTCGGCATGAAGACCATTCCTTTGTATTATTGTACCATGACGCCATACGACGCCACCTTCAAGGACATGCATATCCTTTTTGACAAAGACAATGTCAATAACACCATTGGCGAAGTGATCGCATCCAAAGGGTTCAGCCAGTTACGCATTGCCGAAACCGAAAAATACGCCCACGTCACTTTCTTTTTTTCGGGCGGACGCGAAGCGGTGTTTACCCATGAAGACCGTATTTTGGTCAATTCCCCCAAAGTAGCCACTTATGATCTTCAGCCCGAAATGAGCGCCCACGAAGTGAAAGATGCCATTGTGGCCGAATTGAAAAAGCAGAAATACGATTTTGTTGCACTGAATTTTGCCAACGGCGACATGGTAGGCCATACAGGGGTGTACGATGCCATCCTGAAAGCTGTGAAAACCGTGGACGACTGCTTGAAAGAGGTTGTGGAAACCGCCAAGGCCAACGGTTACGAGGCCATTGTCATTGCCGATCACGGCAACGCCGATTACGCATTAAACGAAGACGGATCGCCCAACACGGCCCACTCGCTTAATCCTGTTCCGTTCATTTGGATTACCGACCGCAAAGGTTCCGTACGCGACGGCATTTTGGCCGATGTGGCACCTTCCATCCTTACATTGATGGGTATCGAACAACCCCAAGAGATGACAGGGAAATCACTGATTACCTTCGCGTAAACCCATATATAAAAACAAAAGGGCGGGGAAAACCCGCCCTTTTTGCATGAAAATATAGTATCAACTGGTTTTTGCGGTCTCCAGTACGTCGTGGTCCACGTTCTCCGGAATAACGACAGGAATCCTCAGTTTAAACGAAGTACCTTTTGCCTCTTCCGACTCAACGATCACTTTTCCCTGCATCATGTCAGCCAACTTTTTAAAAATGGCAAGGCCAAGGCCATTTCCACCATGGGCGCGGGCCATCTGTTCATCCGCTTGACGGAACAGATCAAAAATCACGTCGCGTTTTTCACGTTTAATTCCAATACCTGAGTCCTTTACTTTAAACTGAATCCAGTTGTCGGCCATTTTATACGTCAGCTCCACGTGTCCCTGATTGGTAAATTTGACCGAGTTATCGAGCAAAATGCCCAACATTTGTCTCAAACGATGTCCGTCGGCCCAAAGTATCACATCGTTTACAGGTTTCTGAACGATCAGCCGTATATTTTTCTCCTTCAAAGTTATCTGGCGTGCGTACAAAGCCTCTAATTCAAAAAGCATTTGAGACAACGAAAATTCACGGGGCACTAGATTAACCACTCCTGCTTCGATCTTCGAGATCTCAATGATATCATCAATGATATGCATTAAGTCGTGCGAGCATGAATCAATTACTTTACGGTACTCCTGTTTGGCTTCCTCCGAGGCCTCTTCCTGGCAAATCAATTCGCTAAACCCTACAATCCCGTTTATCGGTGTCCGGATTTCATGGCTCATATTGGCCAAAAACATTGATTTGAGCCGGTCGGATTCTTCAGCTTTATCTTTAAGAACAGCCAACTGATGTTGCTGTTCGGAATGCAACTGGATAAGCTGCCCGATAGAGGCAAACTCTGTCCCGTATTTCGACAAATCTGCCAACTTGCCACGACTGTCCATTTTCCCATCAAGGGCTTGCCTGATCAAATTAAGTGGTTTACCTACCCATTTGGCCAATGCAAAAAAATAGATGAAGAGTCCTGCTGCCACGCAAACGACCAACACAGCCCAATAGCTTTTTGCCCAAAGATTGATGATTCCCAGAAATTCGGGTTTTTTGGTAAAATGGAGGTACCTGATGGCATGGCCATCAATGTTATTCAGTTGCCACATGGCCAATTGTTTTTCCGATGAAGCTTCATCAATTTCAGGATCCGCGCGATCCGAAAGGCTCACTTTGGCATCGGTTAAATAAGCCAACGTATCGAGGTAACCTTTGTCCATGATATTCCCACCGATCAACAATCCTTTTGGGGGCGTCAATTTATCGGCATCGAAAGTTGGGTGCACGGTAGCCCCGAACATTTCGTATGTATTGCCTCCGTAGTTGGTATACCAATGGAAATTCCCCGTTTTAAAAATTAGTTTTGCGCAAAGGACATCAGGGACCAGATTGATCACCTCCAATTCGTTCCGTTTGGTATAAACGCCCATTAACGTACCTGTTGCATCGTAGACCATTGCAAAATCGAACCCATAGGTTTCCAAAAGGGGGACAATGTTCTTTTGCCCCCAGGCGTCACGCTTCCGAAGGATGAAATTGACCATTTCGTCCCAATACGAATAGTCGTTCACGATCTTGTATTTGTAATCCGATTGCATGTCCACAATGGTTTTGATACGCCGGTTGGCCAGTTCAACATTCTGGTCGATCAAATGCCCCCTGTGTTTGGCCCCAAACCATTGGATGGCCCAAACGAAGACCACCAGCACTACCAGTACGATTAACAGATTTAGCAATAAGATGTATTGGATACGAATTTTGTGGTTCATTTTTGGCAAGGTTAAAATACCAGTCGCGGCCTTAAATTTCTTAAAAAAATCATACCTCCCCAAAAGGAATCATACCCTAATCCTATTTTTTTGTTCGATGGATTTGACAAAGGCCTCATAGGACGTTCCAAACAGCAATGTTTTTTACATGGAAGGAAGTCTAGCTTATTGCACGTCCAAATAAATGTGTAATTTCGCACCACAAGACAAATGATTGGTTTTCTGCACACAATACAATATGGTACAAATAGATGACGTTTTGATCAGTCTTGATTTGTTTGAAAAAAAATTCATTTGCGATTTGGGAAAATGCAAGGGGGCCTGTTGCGTAGAAGGAGAGTCGGGCGCCCCGCTTGAGGACGGCGAAGAACTGATTTTAGAAGCCATATACCCAAAATTAGAACCATACCTGACCGCCAAAGCAAGAGAAGAGATCGCAAACCAGGGCAAATGGGTGATTGATGTGGACGGAGATAAGGTTACGCCCATCATCAAGGACCGCGAATGCGTATATGCAGTTTTTGATGAAGACGGCACCTGTAAATGTGCCATTGAACAAGCCCACAACGACGGTGTATTGGATTTTAAAAAGCCTGTTTCTTGCCACTTGTACCCTATCCGTATTTCCAAAGTGAACCGGATGGATGCCTTGAATTATCACAAATGGCCAATTTGCCAGCCGGCCCTTGTTTTGGGGCATAAAGCCAATGTCCCTGTTTATCAATTCCTGAAAGGCCCCATTACACGCAAATATGGCGGTGAATTCTTTACCCAAATGGAAATTATTGAAAAAGAACTGAGGAATGAAGGGCACATCAAGTAACCCGACCATCCTTGCAGGTACCAGTCACCACTGGGGTACTATACATTTAGAAACAGTAAGATAGATAACAGATTTGTAAGCATCCGAACAGATAACAAAATAAAATCGGGAAACACCTGTGTCTCTACCCAGTCTCATGCCGAAGCATCTTTTCCCCTTTTTCCCGTTTTGGATCCCCATATTACCAGTTCTGGATTACATTGAACCGATGTTGATCCGGATTATGAAGGGATGCCCATATCCAATCCCGAGCCCATAGAGATCGGCCGTCTGCCTGAATCTTTCCGCATTTTACATCCGACCACATACCATTATCCCGGAAAATACACCAAATGTTTCCTTCGTCAATCCACCACCCGTTGACGCAAATCATAGATGGTTACCCTTTTTTTTCGTTTCTTGTGGAAACGCCCAGATATGGGCATATCTGACTCAAAACACATTTGTCATGGAACACATTAAGACATACATTTCCGCGAACAGCGAACGTTTTTTATCCGAGTTGTTCGAGCTCATCCGCATCCCTTCCATAAGCAGTATTGCGGCCAACAAACCCCAAATGTACAAAGCTGCCGAATGGTGGAAGGCACATCTCTTAAAAATAGGGGCAAAAAAGGCCGATGTGTTCGAAACATCCGGTAATCCTGTCGTATATGCAGAACGGATCATTGATCCCAAATTACCAACGGTAATGGTTTACGGACACATGGACGTCATGCCCGTGGATCCCGTCAACCTTTGGGACTCCGATCCGTTTGAACCGATCGTGAAAGACGGAAAAATTTACGCCCGCGGTGCCGATGATGACAAGGGCCAATCGTTCATGCACGCCAAAGCTTTCGAATATCTGGTGTCCAGCAACCTTCTTACCTGTAACGTAAAATTCCTGATCGAAGGGGAAGAAGAAGTGGGCTCTCCCAGCCTGCCCGATTTCTGCCGGGCCCATATAAACATGCTCAAGTGCGATGTGATTTTGGTATCGGACACCGGAATGATTGCACCGGGCATACCGGCCATCACCACGGGATTAAGGGGATTGGCCTATTGGCAGGTAGAAGTGACCGGGCCCAACCGTGACCTGCATTCCGGGATGTTTGGCGGTGCAGTGGCCAACCCCATCAACGTGTTGTCAAAAATGATTGCCCAAATGGTCGACGATAACGGACGAATCACCATTCCCGGATTTTACCACGATGTGCTGGATTTATCGAACGAAGAACGTGCCATGATGGCCCTTGCGCCTCACAATGAAAGCGCCTATAAAGCGGCATTGGGCATAAATGCCCTGCAAGGCGAAAAAGGTTACTCGGCCATCGAACGTACCGGCGTCCGTCCCAGTTTCGACGTTTGCGGGATATGGGGCGGCTACACCGGCGAAGGTGCCAAAACCGTGTTACCGTCAAAAGCGTTTGCCAAGATATCGTCGCGCCTGGTTCCCAACCAGGATTATCACAAAATTGCCACCATGTTTGAGGAACACTTTAAGTCCATTGCGCCCGATAGCGTAAAGGTAACGGTGACATCCCTTCACGGCGGCTTGCCCTACGTGTGCCCTACCGGCTCCAACGCATACAAAGCGGCCGAGCAGGCATGTTTCGATGTGTACGGCAAGAAACCAGTACCCGTACGTAGCGGAGGTTCCATTCCCGTTATTACGTCGTTTGAACAGATCCTGGGCGTGAAAACGGTATTGATGGGCTTTGGGTTGGAATCGGACGCCATCCATTCACCCAACGAAAACTTCCCCGTTGAGCAATTCCACAAAGGCATAGAGGCCATTACCCGTTTTTATGCCCATTACAAAGGATAAAAACACCAAGTGCCCGGATCCGGATCAAAACCCTCAATCCAATCCCGCCACTTACTCATCCTCAGAACTTTTATTACATTTTTGGGTTTATAGAGAAGAAAAAACAGGGGGTACAACCACCTCGAAATATCTTTTTAGAGAAATAATCCTTTAATTTGCCATACTGTTTCGAAAAAACTAAAATTTCTTCTATGTCAACATTACGATTTCAAGCATTGAAGGATCTACTGGAAAAAAAAACCGTAGATATTAAGCTTCCATCCACAAAGGTATCGGATTACTATGGCCAACTGGTTTTCAGCGAAGATGTAATGCGCAACTACCTTTCCAAAGATATCTTCCGGGCAGTGACCGATGCCGCCAAAGCAGGAGAACCCATTGACCGAAAAATTGCCGAAAGCGTGGCCACGGGTATGAAAGCATGGGCACTAGCCAACGGTGCCACCCACTACACCCACTGGTTCCAGCCCCTTACCGACGGAACCGCCGAGAAACACGACGGGTTCATCGATTATGGAGAAAGTGGGGAAATCGTGGAGGATTTTTCGGGTAAATTGCTGGCCCAGCAAGAGCCTGACGCGTCATCGTTTCCGTCGGGAGGTATCCGCCAAACGTTCGAAGCTCGGGGCTACACGGCCTGGGACGTCTCATCGCCTGCGTTCATCGTTGGCACCACGTTATGTATTCCCACGGTATTCATTTCGTATACCGGCGAAGCCCTTGATTACAAAACGCCCCTGTTAAGGGCCATCCAATCCGTGGATCGGGCTGCCGTTGATGTGGCGCAATATTTTGACAAAGACGTCACCAAGGTTACCACCAACCTGGGTTGGGAACAAGAATACTTCCTTGTGGACGAAGGATTGTACATGGCACGTCCTGATTTGGTCCTGACCGGTCGTACCTTGTTGGGACATGCGTCGGCCAAAAACCAGCAGCTCGAAGACCATTATTTTGGTTCAATTCCCGAGCGTGTGTGGAAATTCATGATCGAATTGGAGATCGAATCGCACAAGCTGGGCATCCCCATCAAAACCCGCCACAACGAAGTGGCACCCAACCAATTTGAGCTGGCTCCCATCTACGAAGAGGCCAATCTGGCCAATGACCATAACCAACTGGTCATGGACACCATGAAGCGTGTTGCCCGCAGGCACGGCTTTGCCGTATTGCTGCACGAAAAACCGTTTGCGGGCGTCAATGGGTCCGGCAAACACAACAACTGGTCATTGACCACCGATACGGGGGTAAACCTTTTGTCGCCGGGCAGGAACCCCAAAGGTAATCTGCAGTTCCTCACGTTCCTGGTCAATGCCATGAGGGCTGTTTACAAGCATCAGGATCTTTTGCGTGCTTCCATCCTCACTGCATCCAACATCCACCGTCTGGGAGCCAACGAAGCGCCACCGGCCATTATGTCTGTATTCCTGGGTTCACAGCTGACCGCGATGCTTGACAATATTGTGGAAAAGGTGACCGATCAGAAGATGACCCCCGAGGAAAAAACCAACCTCAAATTGGGCATAGGCCGTATTCCTGAAATACTATTGGACAACACCGACCGCAACCGCACGTCCCCATTTGCTTTTACCGGCAACAGGTTTGAATTCAGGGCTGTCGGATCATCGGCCAACTGTGCCGCCCCCATGACAGTGCTTAATGCCGCTATGGCGCAACAGCTACGCGACTTCAAAGACGAAGTGGATTTATTGATCGACAAAGGCGTGAAGAAAGATGAGGCTATTTTCCAAATCATCCGCAAACTCATCATCGAATCCAAACCCATCCACTTTGATGGCGACGGTTACTCTGAAGCGTGGAAAGAAGAAGCGGCCCGTCGCGGGTTGACCAACATTACCAGTGCGCCCGAATCAATTCTTAAGTATCTGGCACCCGAATCGAAAAAAGTATTGGTGGAAAACGGCGTGATGAACGAACGCGAGATAGAAGCCCGCGTGGAAGTGGAGCTTGAAAAATTCACAAAAAAGGTACAGATAGAAGCCCGCGTGTTGGGTGACATTGTCATGAACCACATTATTCCCACTGCGGTAGATTACCAAAATAAACTCATCGATAACGTAAGGGGCCTGAAAGAGGTGTTTGGCGAAGAAGAGGCCGAAACACTGGCCGGCGACCGCAAAAACCTCATCCGTGAGATTTCAACCCGGGTCTCGACCATAAAACAAATGGTATCCGAAATGGTTGAAGCCCGCAAAGTGGCCAACAAAATAGAAGATGCCACCGAAAAGGCGTTTGCCTACGAGCGTAACATATTTCCATACCTGGACAAGATCCGTTACCATGTGGATAAACTTGAATTGATCGTGGACAACGAGATGTGGCCTTTACCGAAATACAGAGAACTGCTGTTTTTCCGTTGATGCACCAAAAGCCGGCTTTTCACAGCCGGCTTTTTTTACGATTTTACGTTCATTGCAATTACCGTAGCGACGGCTGGGTCAACGACCAGTGCGTCTGGATAATCTTCCATGAGCCATCGGCTTCACGACGGTATACTTCGGTACAGTTCCACTTATGGATGTCCGTTCCCATGTAAGAATTTAAGTTGAAGGTGAGCACCGCCATATTTTCGACCGCATGCACCAGGGGATTCACCATTTCGTACCTGTCAATCTTTACCTGTCCCCTAATGCCCTCGTAAAGTTCGGTAAGCTTGCCATGTCCATCAAGGCGTTGGGCAGTGAAAGGATCAAAATAGACGACATCGTTGGCCGATATGTCGAGAAAACCACTAGGGTTACCATTGTTCCACTGTTCAAGTGCCCTTTTTTCCATGGCAATTATTTTTTCGGATAGTCCAGGGGCGTTTTGTGCCAATAATGCGGTTGAGGCCATAAAAATGAGGATTGAGAGATGTAATTTGTTCATTGCGTTTAAATATTATGCAAGCAAAGCTACGAGACCTTTGGCACGACCTCCCATAGAAAAGGAGGCTAAAATGTCACTTTTCAAGGTTATTTCATTTGGTTTCGGAATGCCAAAGGTGTCTGCCCCGTATCCGCACGAAAGGCCCTTATGAAATAAGAGGTCGTTTCATAATTTAAATGCGATGCCACCTCATCGACCGACATCCCGGTATAAGCCAGCAGTCGCTTAGCTTCCAACAACGTACGGCCAATGATATAGCGTTTGGCGCTAACTCCCAGATACCGTTTCGACAGATCGTTCAAATGCCCCGCCGTCACACTGAGCCGCCGGGCGTAAAACCCCACACAACGATCGCGGTGCCCATGGATATTTACGAGCACCACAAACTCACGGATGTAACGGTTTTGCCATTCACCGCAGGAAACCGCGTACCGTGACAAGTACATGCGGTTCAAAAGCATTAATACCTGATACAGCAGTGCCCGGAGAAGATGTTGGTCTTTGGCACCCCGCACGCCGATCTCGGCACTTATCTGAACCATCAACAATTCGATATGTCCAAGCTCGGAAGCTGTCAACTCCATGCAGGGCGGTGCTGAGAAATACCCAAAGAAGCAGAGCTTCTGGACAAACAGCGCATCGTTAAAAAAAGAGCTAAGGAAATCATTTTCGAATATCAGCACCAAACCCCGCGGCATCTCCCGAAAATCCCAACTACGCACCTGACCGGGCGACGAAAACAAGACCAATCCCCGCCCGAGCATTACTTGCCGGCCATCGATGTAAAAAGCGCCCTCTCCATGGGTGATCAACGTAATATCGAAATATGTCAATTGATGGGTGGGATGCCTGGCAACGTACGGCTGTAGATCCTCCAACCGGATTACATCGATCAGCAGCTCATCGCCATACTTTTTTTTATGGAAGTCGTACCTCGGTATCATGGTGCATATCCCGTCCCAATTCAGATAATGTCAAGGAATCCATATCGCATCCGGGCAAATATAACCGAATCCGGCGATCGTTCATGCGCCGGGCCTTTCAAAAACAATAATCGCGCATGCCATTTTTTTGTCATCGGGAGACAACCTAACGAAGCAATTTCATATATTACACCCCGATTACCCTTTTACCTCCCTTGAAACATGACCTACAAACAAATTTTGGATCAACTAAAAACAGGTCCGCACAATAAGATAAAATTTGCAGTACCCGACATCGACGGTGTGCTGCGCGGTAAAATCATCCACAAAGACAAGTTCTTGGAGGTTGCCGAAAAGAGTGTGGGTTTTTGCGACGTAATTTTTGGATGGGACTCGAGCGACGTGTGTTACGACAACGTGGAGTTTACCGGATGGCACACCGCTTATCCCGATGCCGAAGTGGCCATTGATCTATCAACTTACCGCACCATTCCATGGGAGGACGGACAGCCATTTTTTCTGGCCCGACTGACCCCCGAAGCCAACCATCATGGTGCATGCCCGCGAAGCCTAATGGCCCACATTGAGTCACAAAGCCGTGAAATGGGTTTTACCCCCATGTATTCGGTGGAATATGAATGGTTTAATTTTAAAGAAACGCCGGACACATTGCACCAGAAACAGTACCAGCATCCCACACCGCTTACCCCGGGCATGTTTGGGTATTCGTTACTGCGGCCGTCGATGTACCACGATTATTACACCGATCTGTTCGACTTACTGGAAAAGTTCGACGTTAAACTGGAAGGGATGCACACAGAAACGGGACCAGGCGTTTACGAAGCCGCCATCCGCTACGACGGGGCACTGAAGGCTGCCGACAAAGCCACGCTGTTCAAAACCGCCGTAAAACAAATTGCTTACCGGTACGGTATTGTGCCTTCCTTTATGGCTAAATGGAACCATAAACTACCGGGTTGCGGTGCGCACATCCACCAAAGCCTTTGGGATTTGTCGGGTCATGAAAACCGTTTTTTCGACCTGTCGGACAAAAACAGGATGAGCGCAACGATGAAAAGTTTTATTGCCGGCCAGCTTCATTGCCTTCCGCACGTGCTACCCATGTACGCCCCTACGGTAAACAGCTACAAACGGCTGGTCGAAGGGGCCTGGGCGCCCACCAAAGCTACCTGGGGAATCGACAACCGTACAGTGGCCATCCGCGCCATTCCCAACAGCCCAAAAGCAACCCGTTTGGAGCTGCGCGTGCCCGGTGCCGACATCAATCCTTATCTGGCCATGGCCGCGGCACTGGCATCGGGACTCTACGGCATAAAACACAAAATGGAACTGACCGACCAACCGATTACAGGCAACGGCTACAAAGAAACAGGACATCCGCATCTGCCCGTAAACCTGCACGAGGCCACATTGGCCATGTCTCAGTCGCCCATTGTCAACGAATTGTTCGGCAATGCCTTTGTCGACCATTTCACTGCCACCCGTCTCTGGGAATGGCGGAGCTTTTCGGCACAAGTCACTGACTGGGAACTAAAACGTTATTTCGAGATTATTTAACCCCCATGCAACCAATCGATCACGATAAAATTATTAGAACTGCCTGGTCGGAGTACGACGACTCCATGCACATTGCGGGCATTGAGGATGTGAGCGCCAAGGTATCGACCAACCATGTGTTCCGGGTGTCGTTTGCAGAACGAAAACCTGTATTCGCCAAGCTATCGTATTACGGCTTCTACGACCACTTTCGCGAGGACCATATCATTATCAACAACTTGACCAATAATCTGGAAAATCCTTATGAAAACTTTCTGGCACGCAGCCTGGTCAAAAATAACGACGTATTTATTTACCGTTACAAAGAAAACTGCGTGGACGCATGGGTGATTTTCTATAACCCTATCCATATCCGCCAAAAGATGCCGCGGCGATTGGACGAAAAGATGATTGCCAAAATGGGCGAACAGTTGGCTTTGTTCCACAAAGCATGCATGAACGTGAGGCGAACGTTGCCATTGTCGTCAAAGACATTGCCGTTGGATATCGGTGTGCTTCGAAGGTTGCTGGAGACGGGCAAACGTAAGGAATTACAGGACCACAAGGATTTTGTTCTTGACCAGTGCGACAAGTTCATGACGAACATCGAAACACTCAACTTTAAATCATTCTCCCGTATTCCGGTGTTTGTCGACTGGAACATCGGCAATTATTCCGTGTCATCAAACTACGGTTTTTATTCGCGTTGGGATTACGATTGGTTCAGGGTATCGTCACGTATGTTGGATTTCTATTTCTTCAGCCGTGTGTCGAGCGACATCGGCGATCGCACCGTGTTTAGCTATTGGGCCGACACGTTGATGGAAGACCGCTTCATCATCTTCCTGAAAGCTTACCACCATGTGTTTCCGCTCACCCGCAACGAAGTGCTGTTTTTAAAAGAGGCGTATCGTTTTTTCATCCTCAACTACGTGCTGAAAGATGGTCGCTACTTTTTCCACGACGTGTACGCACAGAAACTCCAACATGAAGCGTTTGAGATCTACCTACCCACACTCGACCAAAAATTTGACGGCAACCGGTTGCTTGATGCCCTGGAACTTTAACATTTTTACAACCTAAAATAAACGCACCATCCATGGAAATCCATTCGTTTAAAGATGTCGTGACCAATTATAAAGCTGTGTTCTTCGACGCATACGGCGTACTGAAAAACCATAAGGGATTGCTTCCCGGTATTGAGGACATGTTTGAGTTTCTTATCGATCACAACATCGACTATTACATTCTGACCAACGATGCATCGCGCAGTCCCGAGCAGCTGGCGGATGCTTACCGATCAAAAGGGGTGAACGCGATTACTCCCGACCGCATGATTTCGTCGGGCATGCTGGCACGTGAATACTTGCAGTATAAGGTAAAGGAGGGTATCGTAACGTATCTGGGCACAAAAAATTCGGCCCATTACCTTGAGGCTACCGGACTAAAAACCATTCCTGTGGCCGAGGTAGATTTAGAACAGATGCAGGATGTGAACGCGTTGGTATTCCTGGATGATGAAGGGTTTTCCTGGAACCGTGATATCAACAAGGTTCTCAATATATTACGAAAACGAAACATCCCGGTGATCGTGGCCAATACCGATATCTCATACCCGGCCAGTAAAACTGAAATCGCCATTGCCATTGGCGGACTTGCCGACATGGTTGAAGATATTGTAGGTAAGACGTTTATCCGTTTTGGAAAGCCCGATGCACAAATGTTTATGTTCGCCTATGAAAAAGTGCTGGCCAAAGGCTCTATCCGTAAAGACCAAATACTTATGGTGGGCGACACACTGAAAACAGACATCATCGGCGGCAACAAATTTGGTCTCGATACAGTGCTGGTGCTGACCGGTAATATTTTGCCCACACAGGCCGAACTCAGAATTGCCTCCACAGGGATTATACCGACGTACATTTGTGAGTCGGTGGTAATATGAATCCTTCCCCAACTAAAGATTAATACCTTGTATGGCCAAGGAGTATGCCCATCTGTAGTTAAGGGCTGTCTGCAGGTATGGCTAAGGTCGTGCGAATACATGAATGACACTCCATGTGGGGGTATGAATTTTCGGCTTTTGATGACAAGAAAAAGAGCTGCCCCAAACGGGCAGCTCTTTTTCTTGTTGTATAATCTTAATAACCTGGGTTCTGGTAAGCTTCTTTTTCTTCCGCCGTTAATGCTCTGCCACTAGCATCCGTTATGGCATCCAAGAAAGCTTGAGGTATTGGCCTTCGATAATGTATATTGGCATTAAATGCAGAGTTTCCCCTGACCCATCCATCGTTAAAGGCTTTCCATCTTGACTCTAGCGTCTTTGTGCGCGCAAGGTCTTCCCAACGCAGTGTCTCACCACACAATTCCCTTGTTCTTTCGTTCAATAAAAAGCACATCATTTTATCTACGTTACTGACCAAACCTAAAGTCTGATAAATAGGTGCATCTACCGATGAATTATAAATATCGTCAACCGAATTGATAAGCATGGACGACAATGTTGAAACAGTTGCAGTCGTAGATATATCATTCGATTCGTAATACGTATTTGTTTCCCAGTAGATAGCCCCATCAGAAGAATATCCACCTCCTTTACCCGAACAATACGAGTTATTTTTGTACGCTTGCCCTCCGTCAACATGCTTGCTTCTATCTTCACCATCTGTGTAAGCGGCACGTTCCCTCAGTTTATTCATCCATTCTATGGCTTTGGAATACTGATTTTCCCCTTGACGAATATAGGCTTCAGCAACCATCAATACATCTTCGGCTGAACGGGCTAATATGGCATCGCGAGTACCAAACTGTGAAGCAATAGCCACTCGATAACCATCTCGATATTTCGATAATGCCACCGATCGGCTTTGTTTACCATAGTAACCATAGTTGCCATGCACACCCACCCATGCTGCATCCTCACCATCAAAATAACGAACAAACGTATGGGTATTTTCCATAACACCGTTTTTCAAAACACCGGTAACATCATTAGACACAGCAATATACCTACTATCTCCAGCATTATTCACAATATATTTAATAGCCAATTGTCCCCCAGAAAACCTTTTTCCTCCAACCACTGCTCCCTCCGGGGCATATTGTATATTCGTCGAATTCCATACAGGAGCTCCAGTGGTGTAGTTACAGCCATAGGTGGTAACAAACGATTTCCAAAAACGCGAGTCGTTTACTCTATCGAAAACATCCAACGAATAATTGGTAGCTCTGGCATACGAAAACTCCCTGCCTCCCGAGATGTCGCGCATTGTACCTGCAATATCTTGGTATACGGCAGGATAATAAAGATGCATCTGGTTACCATACCGCCCCCAAGTGGTTTGATCATCAGAAAATTGAGCTGCTAAAACCACTTCCGATTCAGTCTCATTGGCACTATTCGCCTTAGTATAATCCCACAAATCAACATAATCCGAAGATAACGGATGTGCGTTCACCACTTCCTCTCCAAACTTTATAACCGCAACAAGATCACTTTCAATGTACGAACTATTCCAACTCTCGTAAAGTTCGCTAGCTCTAGCCAAATAAGCCTTGGCCAAGAAATGGGCTGCAGCCCATTTGGTAACGCGCCCCGTTTGAGATGTTGTAGAAGGAAGCAAATCGTATGCCTCTTTCAAATCTGAAATAACTTGCGCAAAACACTCCTCTTCACTGTTCCTTGGGAAGTATGTTTCTGCCGATGTCGAAGGCTTGAGTTTTAGAGGAACACCTCCGTATTGCGTTATCAATTGAAAGTAAAAAAAACCTCTTAAGAAATAACCTTCGCCCAAACGTGTATTATAATTGTCACTACTCTTGCTGTAATACAAAGGCATGTTTTGGATAATTGTATTTGCAGACTCAATGCCTCCGTACATATTGTCCCAAAGTGGTTGGTTTGCTCCGGTTTCCGTCGAATTCAAATCAGAGCTGTAACCGTTATAGCTAGGTATAGAGTTGTTTGCATCAGAGAATTCGTCAACACCTAAGTTGAACAATTCAATCCCCCAAATATAATTAAACTTAAATTTTAATTTTTGATAAGCACCTGTCACCAGTTCGTCCAATCCTTCTTCGCTTTTAAAGCGGTCAGTCGAATAGGTGGTGGTCAATTCTTCGTCCAAAAACGACTCTTTGCAAGCGTTCAGCGACCACAAAGCCAAACCAGTCAATGCAATTGGAACAAATACTCTATTTAGTTTCATATTTATAATTCTTAAAAATATTAGAACCCAATATTAACGCCAAATACAAAACTTGTCGACGTGGTTGTCGATCCTGTTGTTCTGGTGTTGTTGTCGTAATTCAACAAATCAGTATCCAAATAATCACATTTTGAATAGATCATCCATGGGTTCATGCACTGAGCATATACCTTCAATGAGCTTATTCCCGTGTTCCTCAGCGTCTTTTCATTAAAATTATATCCCAGATTAAGATTTCTCAATTTTATGAAAGTGCCATCCTGATAGTTCATTGCTGAACTGTAAGTATCAGCACTTTGACCGTTCGAACCAGGTGAATAATACTTAGCATCTTCGTTGGTACCTGCAACCCAATAATCTATTTTACGCATTTGGTACCTACCATCGAGCGTTAGTGCACCATTGGTGAAGGTCGATCCCCATCGAGCAAATACGAAGAAGGAAAACTCCAAATTTTTGTAATTAAACGTGTTAGTCATACCTCCAGTCCAATCGGGACGTGCATAACCAACAATCTTCCTGTCGTTGTTAGCATCTATTGCTCCATCACCATCCAAATCCTTGACCTTTATTTGTCCTGGTTTCCTACCATATTTGGCAGCTTCTTCCGCCTCTGAAGTTTTCCAGATGCCGTCATATACATAATCATAATATACATTGATCTCTTCTCCTACAAACCATGCATTACTAAGGTTTTGCTTGTTGCCATTAGCTAAAGCTGCGATTTCATTTTCGTCTTTCGACCATGTCAAGTTGGTCGACCATCTAAAATTGTCAGTTTTCACATTAATGGTGTTTAACTGCAGATCAATGCCCCAACCTTTGGTCTCACCCACGTTTGCATAAGTAGATGTGTAACCATTGATAGATGGGATCGACATCTCCATGAGCAAATCGGTGGTGTGCGTGGAATAAACATCGACACTCCCGCCAATTCGTCCTCCAATAAAGCTATAATCAACACCAATGTTTGTTTGAGCAGTTTTTTCCCATCCAAGTTCTTCGTTAGCCATTTTCGAGGGACTTTTTGCCGATGGATCCGATGCGACATACCCCAATGACGAAGATGTTGATCCCCAGTTGTAATAAAGGGATGTAATAGCCCCTTTGGTACCGTAAGGGTCAATAGCCGCGTTGCCCGTTACACCATAACCAATACGAAGTTTAAGTCCATCGACCCAAGTAACGTTGGACATAAAAGCTTCTTGATCCATCCGCCATCCCAAGGCAAGAGAAGGGAAGGTGGCCCATTTGTGACCTAAGGCCAACTGGGAAGCACCATCCCACCGAATAGAACCTGTCACTAAATACTTGTCTTTGAAACTATAATTACCCCTTGCCATATATGATTCCATCTGCTTTTCTGTCAAACCGGATCCATAGGAAGTGATACCGGCACTCGAATACAAGTTGTACCATAGCTCGGAAGAGGTAGCCACATTAGCCGACAATGCGCTGTATTCGTAATGGTAAGCTGATGCTGATTGCATCAAGGTAGCTCCAATCTTATGGTCATTTCCAATCGTTTTGTCGTAATAGATCAAATTGTCCAATGTCCATGCAGTAGTTTGGTAATTATTGTACGATGCTTTGTTGCTACCGTCACCGTTAATACCATCTGCATCATTAAACGAGCCCACACGATAATATTTGAACTCAGGCCCAAATTGAATGCGATATTTCAACCCTTTGAGCGGCTGCCAAAGCTCGCCCACCCCAACCTCAGTAAAGAAAGCTCCGTTCGCTCTAACGGTCAATCTCTCATTGGTATTATTACTAGTCTCATTGATGGGGTTGATAATATTGATGTCTCCAGCAGCAGGGTTACGTATGTAATCACCGTTCTCATCATAAGGAGTGGTCCATGGTAGCATTGCTTTCAATGCACTGTAATAATCACCAGCTCCGGTAGTGGACTTCGTAAAGCTATACCCATAATCCTGATCGCTATACGATACATTAATAGAGGTTCCCAGTTTAATGAATTTGTTAGGATTAGCCTCAAATGATGTTTTCACAGTGTAACGGTCAAAAGTCTGATCCTTAATCGTCCCTTTTTGGCTAAAGTAGCCAAACGATCCATACCCTTTGAATTTCTCCGATCCTCCCGAGGCACTAAGAGTATGCTCCGTAGTAATACCAGTTTGCTTTCCATGTTTACCCCAATCATAAGAACCTGCATTACCCCCGTCCCAAACCGTATTGCTGTCGGACCATCCCTTGGCAATGTTAGCAAACGAGGCACTCACCGATCCCCATGTCGAATAGTCGGCAGCGTAATCGGGCGTAGCAGAAGCGTACGTACCCATATTGTACTTTGCCAATCGGGCATAATCAAGCCATTCTTGAGCACTCATGTATTTAGTAACATCTTTCATCTTTTCAATGGTTACAGAACCTGAATAGTTCAGGGCCACCTTACCTTCTTTTCCGTTCTTGGTCGTTACCAAAATAACACCATTGGCACCACGCGAACCGTAAATCGCCGTGGCTGATGCATCTTTTAATATATCCACTGATTGGATATCACTGGGATTGATGTTTTCGATACCACCACTTTGTATCACCATGCCATCCACCACGTAAAGCGGGTTCTGGTCAGCATTAAGCGACCTGATTCCACGGATTTTGATACTTCCAGTCTCTCCAGGGCGCTGGCTCGAAGTGATGTCAACACCCGCGGCTTTGCCCTGCATCCCCTGTATAGCATCTTTTACCGGCATAGCTTTCAATTGCGCCTCCCCCACACTAGTGAGCGATCCCGTAACATCCGATTTTTTAGCTGTGCCATAGCCAACCGCCACAACCTCATCCAAACCAATCGATGATTCTCTCAGAACCACATTCACATTCGCTTTTCCCGCAACTGCAATCGATTGGTTTTCAAACCCAATAAAAGAGAATTGTAACGAGGCCGTTTCTGGTACATTGTCAAGCATGAAACTACCATTAATATCGGTAACCGTTCCCTGGGTGGTTCCTTGAATAACAATACTAACCCCTGGCAGCGGTTGGCCCGTAGGATCATTAACCGTTCCCGATACTCTTTTCCCTTGCGCAAAAAGCAACGAAGGAATCAAGAGCAATAGAAGCATCCAACATTTTCTCATGTGTCAAAAAGTTTAATTTATACCTAGCAAAAACGTTGACGCAAATTCATCATTTTTTACACTTTTTAATAGGAAAATCATCCCAAATACACATGAAAAATCGTTCAACAAATACTAAAAAAACCTGATTCCACTGAAAAAGATAAGAAAGCAGACAAAAACACCCATCTCTCCATCATTTATTTCAAGCAATTATTCTATTTATCATCAAAAACATCAAAACAAAAGAAAACAAACACGCAACCACCTGAATATAAAATAATTATATTCTTAAATATTTTTTTCAAAAGTTAACACACGATGCCTCCAAATACATGATATATCAGAAGCAAAAAAGCCAAAAATCATTTCTGACTTTTGGCTTTTCGAGAGATGAAGTGCCGTTTTATCCTGACTTTACATCAGCTCAACATAAACAAGCATGACCTTGCTATTGAAAAAAGACTATGGGACATTTACCCAACCCAGCACGGACAAAAGGAAAGAAAAATTCCCAACCAGCTTTATTGCCCCAATCCTCTAATATCCAAACACCCTGTCTTTGCATCACCACAGGACAGGGTTGTACTTAAATCAAATTTCCCTGAATTGGCTAAATGAAAGCTGAATAATTAAGAGTCCATAGCTTCATTCGATATCTTAATCAGATATTTTTAGGGACATTGAGATTAAATTTAAAGACTGCCTGATGTTTTGTCCATTTTATAAATCCTTTCGATCAGTTGCCATTTTTCATCGGCCGACGCTTCGGCCAACGTGTCCTGAAAACGCGACATGTGCGTTTCCCACTCCGATTGGCGTGGCATCGTTGCCAAACGGGCAAAAGCACTGTCATGGTCAAAATCGGGTACTGTATCCATGATCATAAACAAGCGCGTGCCGACGAGATAGATTTCCATGTCCAATACCCCAATCCGACGCAGCCCCTCACCAATCTCAGGCCAAACGCTCCCCTTTGCATGTGCTTGTTTGTAAGCTTCGATCAGCTGCGGGTCATTCCGCAGCTCCATCGATTTGCAGTAACGCTTAAACTCTGTATAGTTTTGTTTTTCGATGTATGCCATATCAACAAATATTCTTTTTTGAAATCACTGACCGTTATTTGCCATTTGTTATTAAGTTGATAATAGCCGGTCTCTGGCTATTCGCAACAGCTTTCACCAAGAAACATTAAGATCCGTACATCCGGTTTCCCGGGACACGCTCCATCAATGCGAAGCAACCACACATTCATGATGGCTTTGGTAAAGCGGGCCTGCCGGTTTTGATCCGACATAGGAATAATACACGATGTATATGTAGCTGATCAAGGGAATAATCATGGCCAAAGCCATGCTCCCCGTTTTATCGGATATCAGGCCCATAAACGGGGGCCAAACGGCACCACCAATGATGGCCATGATAATCATGGACCCACCCAACTTGGTATTGGGTCCCAATCCTTTAATGCTCAGCGCAAATACAGTGGGGAACATCAGTGACATAAAAAAACTGGACAATACGAGCGTATACCCGCCCAAAACTCCAGGATTGAGGATCGAATTTGCGACCAGCACAATGTTCGCAATGCCAAATATGCCCATCAGAGCTTTCGGATCAAACCGTTTCATTAACGCGGTCGCTATAAAACGGCCAGCCCCAAACGCAAACAACGATACGGTCAGGTACATTCCGGCTTCTCTTTCAGGTTTCAGCATGTAATCTTTTATATACTGGATCAAAAAGCTCCACGTGCCCACTTGCGCTCCGACATAAAAGAACTGGGCCAATACACCTTTCATGAAATGCGGATACTTGAACAACGCCGATAATTTACCATGGTCGCTGCTCCCCTGCTCCGTTTCAAGATTTTTATCGGCTGGGAACTTAGTTCGCCAAAGCAGGAAAGCCCAAATAAGCAACAAAATTCCCATCACCAGATAAGGAGGAGAAATACGCACGACTTCGGAATGCAGATAATCCTGATAGGTACCTGCGTCTTTCATCGCCTCTATGTTTTCGATGCTATGTTCGGTACCCGAAAAGATAAAGAAAGTACCGATCAATGCCCCGGCCATGGCGCCAAGCGGGTTAAACGCCTGTGCAAAATTCAACCGGCGCTCGGAGGTCGAGGCATCGCCCATTACAGCAATAAACGAGTTGGCCCCGGTTTCGAGAAAGGCTAGACCACTGGCAATCACAAACAATGCTAACAGAAACAACCAATATTGCCCCACATGGGTGGCCGGATAAAACAAGAAACATCCCGCCGCAAACAACAACAAGCCCGTAATAAGCCCTGTTTTATAATTGTATCGATCCATTACAAACGCCGCAGGCAAAGCCAACAAAAAGTATCCCATGTAAAAAGCCGATTGGACCAGACCCGCCTGCAGACGGTTCAATTCAAACGATTTCATAAACTGGGGGATCAAAATATCATTCAGATTATTGGGCATCGCCCACAAAAAGAACAATGCTGTCACCAAGAGAAACGGGACAATTAGTTCCCTGTTAACAATTTTGTGTTTTTCGGTCATAGATTTGAGATTTTGCTGATCATTCGTACAAATCCAAAGATAATCGATTGCCCCACAACCGATCGTAGATTCTAATTAAAAAATTTCTCCCGGAATTGGAAAAACGTTGGAATTGTACTGTAATCTCACGGCCCTTTTTAAGAATTAACGCGATTTTGAATAAATTAATTATCCATAGCCATGCAACAAAAAAAGAGTGGCGGGATTGGCCGAAGCCCATCCACACCACTCGACGAATCAAACATTTACAAACTCACTCTTTAACGATCTTTTTCACCAGCACATCTTTTCCCGATACGATTCTTACCAAATAGATACCGTTCCTCCAACCGCTTGTATCCACATCCACTTCCCCATGACCGGAAGCATCTACTTTTTCTATCTCACGTCCAACCAAATCAACAATATCAATAATGGCATCCACCAGATTGTTGGGGAGTTTAATCATAAGATTACTGCGGACCGGATTGGGGTATACAGTTACGTCGGAAAGCACCGACAACGGTTTTACGGCAGTCGCAATATCGGTAATTTTCAGCACACCAGCCGTATAAAGCTCGCTGGTGTCCCAGTAAAGACCTTCGGCAGGCACGGCGGGCGTAATGGCATCAAAAGTACCAGAAATAATAGGGGAATCGATTACCTTAAAATTTCTACCTTTAGAATATACCCCGCCGCTCAACACTATATCAAGCGTTCCTCCTGCTTTAAATCCAACAGGTGCTGTAATCCGATCTGCCAATTGGAACAATGCATTCACTTTTACCCGATATATCGATCCTGTTTTCAACGTCACTTGTTTCTGTATGGTCAAGGTTGTTCCAACTGAAGTGTGTCCTCCGTACAATACACCACCAGATTCAACGTTCACAATTCCACCAAGGATCCCATTACCAGAAAGTGCTCCGCCCGACATGATGGTTACGACTCCAGTTCCTGTCGCACTGCCAGATGTATTGGTTGCAGATAAAGCTCCTCCATTAACCTGGGTATAACCCGTATAGGTATTTGCACCCGACAATGTTAACGTACCACTACCTACCTTAGTCAGGCTACCAGCTGCAATAGTTCCGGAAAACGTTGTATTGATATTCTTGGCCCCAAGCTCCCAGTTATGTGATCCCGAAAGAATCCCGGTTCCTGTCAGCGCACCAATCTTAGTGCTAACACCTGATAAATGATAAGCCGTTACATTTGCCCCTACATTCACGGTCGCATTTGGCAGTCCATTGGAATTGCCAAACCTTAAATCGGCAATAGATGAAGAACTGTTGGTAGAAGCAAAGTTTAGCGTGCCGGTAAAGGATGACCAGTTACCGGTCAAATCGCTTCGTGTATAAGGAATGTTGACATTCAAGGTTCCAATCCCGGTTAAAGTTCCTGTATAATAAGCGCGTGAGTCGAGATTGATAGTGCCACTAGCTCCCTCCGGAACACTGATATTCCATGATATGGTGTTTGATGAGCCGTCATTGTCGTGGCAGTTCAATGTTCCTCCATTAAACACCACCGTTTTTGCCGGTGCAGCGTTATCACTATACAACTTAACTATCCCTGAAGCAATAACAAGTTGATCATTATTCTTACCTGTTCCCTCAAGCACCAAAGTTCCAGTACCAGTTTTCGTGATCGTTCCTCCTTCAATAGCCCCTTCAAGCATAATTGTCGCACCCGATACAGCTTCGATTTCTCCACCATTGCCCCCCACTGTTAAACCTCGGTTAGTGGTAGTAAAATTGCCGGCATACCGCAGTTTCCCCCCATCGATAATCCAGTTTGAAGCATCTGCCGATGCAGCACCGATCGAACTGGGCATTCCCGCGTTATTCAAGAAAGTGACCTCCAATGTTCCTCCATTAACAATAGTCGGTCCTGTGTATTCATTATACTTGTTCAACACTAGTGACCCTACATTTTCCTTTTCTAATCCTCCCGGACCCGATATGGCACCGCTTCCTGATAATGTATAGTTTTGGGACGCATCAAATTTGACTCCAGAAGCGGGTATTTTTCCGCTTACCATTACCGTTGCGCTTCCCGCATCATCGAACAGAGCAACATCTCCTGCCACAAACCAATCAGCAACTGATTGGTTTAGCCAGTTTTTAGAAGTTAACAAATCCATTGCACTATTTGTGCCCCCGTTCCAAACCAACGATGTAGAAGTTCTGGTAGATTCAACTTTCAATATCAACATGCCTTCGGCGACTTCCAAAGAATATTTTGCCTCCATAATTCCATCGACCACCAAATCGGACAAATTGCCTTTAAACAACCCGTCAAATGTGGCCAAAACATAATTCCCCTCTCCCAATTGATCGTTTAACTTTTTCACAATTAATTTCGCATGACCATCGATGATTAAATCGCCCGAAACCAAAATTTTATCATTGGGCAACGTGTTTCCATTTGTATCGGAACTTAAATCGAATTCGACAGAAGAATTTGCACCTAAAACCAACAATCCCTCAATTGTAGTATTTCCGGCGACATTGGCATTGCCTACGTACAATTTAGCAGCCCCCTGAAGCTCGACATCGTTGCCAAATATACCTGTTCCCGACAATTCACCTTTGGCATTAACCAACACTTTACTTGCCGACAAGCTACCATTAAGCTGCAAATGACCTTCGGAGACTTTTGTAATTCCAGTGTATACATGTGTTCCGTCAATGGTTAACTTTCCTGATTGGGCTTTTGTCAAAAACATATTTCCCGATAACGAACCGCCGCCAGAGAATTCATAGTCGCTTGCGGAGACCACATAAACGGCAGAAGGCCAAAGATCCCCTGACAGGTGGATTGAAGAGACATTGTTGCCCGATATAGAGAACATCACATCATTCCCATTGGCAAACGCCACCGATTGAAACTGATTGTTTTTAAAATTGGTTGAGGACAAATCCCATGTACTGTCTGAAGCCCCGTCCCATTTAAGCAATGCCTGCATCACGGGAGCCAAAGGAGGCCGATCCATGCCGTTACCCAGATAAAAACCCACGTGGGGAGGTTGGTTGTATGCCACATTTTGCCAAACGATACCAAGACGATAAACAGGGTCATGCATTAATGTCCTAAACCGATAATTCGATGCATAGGGAGTAGAATAAATCCTCAATTTGCTGTTATCGGAAGTACGCCAAATAATCTCTTCTCGCCAATCACCCCAAAGATCTACCTGCAAGGCAGGGTTTGATTTTGTACTGTTGTTCGAACTGCAACCCGATGCACTCAATAGTGTGCCCACTCCATATTTTGTGACAGAAGTTCCGTCCAAAAGTTCCCGGGTTAAATCTCCATCCCACCAAACAATGTGATTAATAGAAGGTGTAGAGGTGGCGATTTGTTCTCCGTTCAGGTTGTACATTCCCATTCCTGCAGCCCAAAACTCAGATCCTGGATAATCGGCCGAAATATCGGCAGCAACCCCACGGCCAATATCACCCAATGCCTTTTTTTGCCAAATGATGGTTCCCGTTTTTGCATCACGAAACGAAATACCCCGACCGCTTTCTTCATGAGGTGCAAACACTTCCAACCCGGTCCGTTCCGGTGCATGGTCGGCTACGTGCAAGGCATCGCCATGTCCCAATCCGGTGCTATATAAACCTTTCCCATCATGGTCGATGGTACATGATCCGTAGATTATTTCATCTTTCCCGTCGCCATCCACATCGGCCACCGACAAGTTGTGGTTCCCCTGACCGGCATAGCCTGAATTGCCTGACGTGTTTGAATCAAAGAACCAACGTTGTGTAAGATTTCCATCACGCCAGTCCCACGCAGCCAACGTGGCTCGGGTATAATAACCGCGGCACATGACCAGACTGGGACGTTCGCCGTCGAGATAAGCCACGCAGGCCAAAAAACGGTCCACACGATTTCCGTAGCTATCGCCCCAACTACTCACTGTGCCACGGGAAGGATTGTAGCTAACCGTGGCCATTTCGGCTCCCGTCATTCCACTGAAAATCGTAAGATATTCGGGGCCATCCAGTATATATCCGCTTGAATTACGATAATCGGCCGCATCATTATCAACGACAGCAGGCCCTTTCGACAAAAAATTACCTAATCCGTCTTTGGTGTTCGGGGCGGTCTTACATGCCAGTTCCGCTTTGCCATCGCCATCGAGGTCGTACACCATAAACTGGGTATAATGGGCACCGGCACGTATATTACGACCCAGGTCGATACGCCACAACAGCGTCCCGTTCAATTTGTAACAATCGACATACACGTTGCCCGTGTAGCCACTTTGTGAATTGTCTTTGGAATTTGAGGGGTCCCATTTAAGGATAATCTCGTACACGCCGTCACCATCCACATCGCCCACACTGGCATCGTTGGCACTGTAGGTATAGGTTTCGCCCGAAGGGGTTGTCCCTCCGGTTGGAATTTGCAATGGCACATCAAAATAGGTGGTTGTGACCACCGAGACATCCTCCGAATTTCCAACTTCGACATCGTTTATTATTGCCTTTACCAAATAGGAACCGTTCTCCGATGTATTATCGACATAGTTAGTTGCCGATGCCAAAGGAGTCGCATTCAGCTTTACTCCGTCACGGTACACATTGAACGACACATCATCGGGATCAGTAGCCAGCCATCGCCAGCTCACCAATACCGCCGAGGTAGAGGTACGCATGGCAAATGTGCCGCGACCTAAGGTTTCTATTTGTCGCTGCCCCACTGCATACATGCAGACAAAGCTTAACGCGACAGTCAATAATAGGCTTTGGGTTTTAACAAACGAACTCATTTGACACAGTATAAAACAAATGGAACACCACTTGGGTTAATGTACCATCTTTATGATTATTTCAAAACTACTTTTCCTATAAACATCCGATCATCGACGATTACCTTAATCAGATAAATACCTTTTTCCCGATCAGAGATGTCAATTTGCTGCTCTAATCCATTTGCAAGTACCTCTTCCTTCACCAAACGTCCATTTAATGCCTCAACCGTTACCTTGATCGGATTAGTCATCACAGGCATTTTGAATCTCACAATGCCCGTGGTCGGATTTGGATAAGTCACAAGGCTTTCAACCACCACATTGTCAATTGCAGTGGCTTGCGATACAACTTTTATAATGCCACTCGTATAAAGTTCCGACGTATCCCAAGTAAGACCAGCACCTGGGCTAGAGGGCGAAATTGACGTAAATGCCCCAGAAATCGACGATGCCTCTATAACTTTAAAGCTTTTACCGGCAGCATAGGTTCCTCCTGACAAGGCCAACATTAGTTGACCATTGGCTACAAAACCGGCTGAGGCCACAATCCTATCGGCCAATTGGAATAGTGCATTCACTTTTACATAGTAGATAGAGCCTGATTTTAAGGTTACCAGTTTATTCACGGTCAACTTGGACCCCACCGATGTGTACCCGCCCCAAAGCGTCCCTCCGCTTTCAACGTTTACCGCACCGCCAATGATGCCATTGCCACTGAGTTCCCCTCCTGAGAAGACGGTCACGGTGCCTGTTCCCGTAGCACTCCCCGTTGTGTTAGTGACTGTTAAACGACCATTTTTTATTTGAGTGTAACTGGTGTAAGTATTAGCTCCCGAAAGGATTAAAGTCCCAGTTCCTACTTTGGATAAACTGCCCGCCGAAATGAGTCCAGAAAACTGGCTATCAATATTCTTACTACCAATCTCCCAGTTATGGTCGCCAGAAAGCGTACCTGTACCTGTTAACGCACCCAACTTAAGGGCCACTCCTGAAAGAATACTATATGCATAAATATTGGACCCAATATTGACCGTGGCATTGGGCCATCCGTTACTGTTGCCAAAGCGGCAATCGGCGGTGGAAGACGATATCGAATTTACGCTAATGGTTCCGGTAAACGCAGACCAGTTTCCATTCAAATCGGTTCGCACGTATGGGATATTGACATTGAATGTTCCGGCCCCCGTCAACGTACCGGTGTAATAGCAACGGGAATCAAGATTCGCTGATCCTATTTTTCCTTCCGGGACTTCAAATGCCACACCATTGGTGGTATATGAGTACATATCGTCGTTGTCCTGAAAAAGACCTCCTTGGAATACAATTTTTGAACCTGCACTTGTATTATCGTTAAGCCGGGTTAATGTTCCTTCCATGAGTTTAACGGATGCCAAAGAATTGGCCCCTCCCAAAAGCAAGTTGCCATTTCCCGTTTTAGAAAGGACCCCTCCACTCAGGTTTCCTTTCCAGTAAAGTTTCTCCGTGCATTCAATGGTACCGCCATTACTGCCAACAGAAGCCGCACGTGTTGTATGTACCTCATTGGTTATCCGCAGGGTACCTCCATCTATCACAAGTTTAGTTCCGTCGCTGCTTACTGGACCAATGGCGCTTAAATCGGATAGATTTGGCAATGAAGGCAACTCAAGAATCCCTTCCGATATAAGTACCTTCCCTGTAAAATCATTTTCATTTTGGATGGTCAATTTTCCTGCTCCCTGCTTAGTAATGGTTGATTCTCCGCTTATCCTGCCATTCCCCGCAACCACCAGATCCGCACTGCTGTTTACGGTCACAGATCCAGGAATTACCCTTCCGTCAACCACAATCGTTTTCGATACCGCATCATCACCTATCGAAACGTTGTCACCGTTTAAAAATGCATCGGCGGCACCGTTATTCAAAAAATTTTTTGTGTCTCCGAAATCCCAAACGCCATTGTTCATATCTCCTTTCCACACAAGCGTCGCCATCGATCTCATCTCATTTACAACCAACACTATAGAATCATTTTTGTAAACCAATTCCACCCAATTGGCATCCACTCCTTCGACTGTTATCTTCGACAAATTGCCAACCACATTTCCCGTAACGGACATCAACGTATATTCGCCCACACCCAGTTTAGTTGCACCATTGGAGAGTAATGGATTTATTTTGATTATTGCATTGTCGTCCACCACCAGGTTTCCGTTCAACGTAATTTCATCGTTGTTTGTACTGCCAGGTGCAGCAAGATCAATAACCAAAATAGCTTTCTCCTCCATTGTGAGGTTATCCCCGATGGTCAGACTTCCTTTTGACCCAATTCCCCCCACGGACAAAGAAGAATTATAGCGAAGAGTCACACCTTTCTGTAACTTGCCCGTGGCTACCATTTCGGCATGAAGATTTAACCAAACCGGACTTTGTTCCAATTCGCCATTAAATACAAATTTTCCATTCCACACATTGGTCGCACCGGTATAGTCATGGATACCGTTTAAGCTGAACGTTCCTTCACCTTGTTTTACCAACAACATGCTTCCGGAAAGTTTTCCGGAAGAGGCTTCAATTGTATAATCTCCTCTTGAATTAACGGTTACTGCTTCAGGGACCACGGTCTCAGTCAATGCAAGCGAAACGTCCAGTCCACTGCTTACATCAAAAAGCACTTGCTGGCCATCAACGTATACTGTGTTTTCACCATCTTTATTCCAAATAGAAGAAGACGTGTTCCACGCCCCCGGTCCCTGATAAACCAACCTATTGTTGCTAATAACCGGTGGAGGCGGAAGAAGTATATTTTCGGCTTTTCCCAGGAAATAACTCACATGGGGAGGTTGATTATAACCGCACATCTGCCAGCAAATGGCCTGGCGGTACTGGTGATCATGCATCAATGTGTAATTACGGTAAATGGTAGGATCGACCGTGGTGTAAATACGTACTGCCTGGTTATCGGCACGCCTCCAGATAACCTCTTCACGCCAATCGCCAAACAAATCGGCCTGCAACGAGGGAGTCCCTTTGGTGTAATTACACGATAAGCCAGTTGATGTAAGAATGGTTCCTACCCCATGTTTCATGATGGCTCCGGTACCATATCCTGTCGTTGTTGAAAAACCCACATGGTCAGTTTGTTCTTCCAATAAATCACCATCCCAATATATACGGAAATTTTCCGCAACGGAACCCGTTCCGATCTGCTTGTGCGTGGTGGCAGAAAACATTTTGGATCCGCCCCAGAGTGCTTTTCCCTTAAAATCATCCGATACATTGGCCGCGCAACAGCGTCCACAATCATAAGTGGTAATGTGGTGGATCAACAATTCGCCAGTCTTCCCATCAAAAAGTACAGTTCCCCAATTGGGTGAATCCTCCAAACATTTGAATATTTCGGTTCCTTTACGATACGGATCCAAATCGCCTACGTGGAGTGCATCGCCATGGCCCAGTTGGGTCGAAAACAATCCTTTCCCATCATTGTCGACCACCATTGATCCCCAGACAATTTCATCGCATCCGTCTCCATCGGTATCGGCAATGGTATAATTGTGGTTTCCCTGCCCAAAATACGGACCACTGGTTCCCGAATTAAACTCCCAGCGAAACACCAACTTCTTGTTCACCACATCGTAAGTACGCATAGTAGTTTTGGTATAAATACCGCGGCCAATGAACAAACTGGGCTTTTTGCCATCAAGGTAAGGTGCACCAAAAAAATATTTTGACGCACGGTGGCCATAACTATCACCCCAGTCAGACGATTGCCCACGGGGAATAAAATCCACTCGATCCAACTCTGCTCCCGTAACCCCATCAATAAGCGACAGGAACTCAGGTCCTGCGTTCATATACTGCATGTTGGCGGTGGTTCCTACAGAGTAACGATAATTGGTACGTCCGTCACCATCAGTATCGCCAATTTGTTTTCCGTCACCAAATATCGTCCCTTCCGACGTACGCATAAACACCTCAGCTTTTCCATCCTCATCAAAATCAAAAGCGGCAATATTTATTTCCACATCGGGTAAAATATTGGGACCCACATTGATTTCCCACAGAAAAGTCCCGTCCAGCTTATAGGCTTCAAAAAACGAATAGTTGGTATTGTCTTCGTTCCATCCTTTTGCAATGCGTTTGACAATGATTTCATATTCGCCGTCGCCATCCAGATCGGCAGCTGTAGCATCGTTAATCTCGTAAACGTTTGTATCGCGAGATTTCAGCACCACCTCGAGATATTGCTGGGCCAACGGTTGCCTGATGTCCGACAGTGGTTGTTCAATTCCTTTCACCACCGCACTCACCGCATAATTGGAGTTAATTGTACCACCCAAGTCGGAATAGTTTGATACATCAAGTGGTTCAGTATTCAGCTTTACACCGTTCCGATACACGTTATAGGCGGTGTTGTACCACTCAGACCCCGGGGTACGCCAACTTAAAAACACTCCGTTCGTAACTTTTACTGCTACCAACCCCCTGTCAAGCACTTCCATTTTTCGTTGGGAGTAGCTCATCGATACCGAGAGCAATATCATAATGGCAAGTAAAAATACTCGTATAGTTTTTTTCATATACAAAAATTTACAACATTAAAAAGATGCAAAACACCAGCCATCTGTGAGTTGTTTTTTTGATGCATCAGGCTCGAAGAAGAATCTTTCAGGATCACTTACCAAATGTACAACTCATCCCCATAACCGAACATAACACTAACGGTCGTGGGCATGTTCCGTACGAAAGCCGACCAAGAAAGGTCTATCTTACATCAATAAAAGCTCTACTTTCCAATGGCTTTGAAATCAAAAGGCCCATAGCTGCAGAGACAATTTATAAACTCTGTCACCATGAGCCTTTTGTTTTTTAGGGAAAGAACTAAAGTGCCATTACAAATGGCACTTTAGTTTATCTTCTTAATTTATTTTACAATTATGCGCCCCACTTTCACGGAAGATCCATCCACCACTCTCACCAAATAAACGCCTTTGGCCGATACTGAGATGGTTTGTCCTGAGGAAGTGATTGCCTTTTTCAACACCAATGCGCCTTTCGCATCAACTACCTCCACGGTTGCGTCGGAGGTTCCGGACACATAGAACGTACCGCTGGATGGATTCGGATAAATGACCAGCCCACCGGCTTTCGGCTTATTGACCGAGGTGGGCAATTCGCTTACGACATCAACCGTGGCCACGTTACTAACCACCATGTAGGTGTTGCTGTATTCGTCTTTTACTTCGGCCGCGAAAACTATTTGGTAAGTGCCCAACGCGGAGAAGTTTGGGGTATAGCTGCTTGCATTGGACAACACTATTTCTGTGCCGTTGGTCACGTCATACCAAGCCCCGGGGCTTTCGCTCATGGTTACTCCGTCCGACAACGTGTAAGTTAACGGGGTACCGTCGGTATTGGGCAATACATACTGCGAAGCAGGGGAGATGGCCAAGCCGACTACTTCTATACGTGCGGTGTTCGATGATTCAATGTTCCCGTCGGCAATGGCAACCACATAATAAGTGCCGCTCTCGCTGAATTGGGGCGCAAAAGGGACAACGTTGTCCGAACCTTCGAATTTGGACCATGGGCCAAGCGGGCTTGTGCCCCAGTACCAGGCCAGGGTGTTTACCCCGTCAACGTTCTCAACCATCAACCCATCGCCCACGGGCACGTCCACGCCGGTATATTGAACCGCATCGTTTTGGATTGAGAAAGTAGTCGTGTTGCGTGCTTTGACTATCGTATAATCTGTTGCTTTGTCATAAAAATAATAGGGTACATGGTTCTCAGCGGGCGCCTGGATCTTAAACTTGGACTCGGCCAGGTCTTTTACGGTCTCACGCACGTCGCCTTTTATGAGGAACTGTGCTTTGTCATAAATCCGGATCAGGCTTTCATCGACGCCTTCGTCTATCGAGAACCGGAGCGGCAAGCCTGCCGTGTTATAAAACCTGGCGTTGTCCCTTAGTTCCAGGATGCCGCCTTCGTTGGGGTTCTCTGCTTTATTGCCGATCAGAAGGCTAACCGTTTTTAGCTCGGAGTTGCCACTCATTACCATTAGATCTCCGTTATTGGGGATCCTAAAGTAGGATGTGGTGTGGTCCACGGTGCCGCTTTTTAAATAAAGCGTGCCATAAACCAATACTTCGCCGCGTATGTTCAGCACGTCGCCATCGGGTTTTTCCAGGGTAAGGGTTTGCCCGTCGGCAATGGTCAAGGCTGCGATGGAGTCATTGCCTGCCTGGTCGATGACGGGAGGGGTCACCCCGGCAGGGATGTTGATGCTGTTCTTGAAATGTACCGCGGCTGGACTGTAGTTGGCGCCGTAATGGAAATCGGTACCATAAGCCGCCGTCCAGTCTAACCATTTACCGGTGGTGGACCCCCCTTCCACGATGTACATCAACTCGGAACTGCGCTGCATTGCCCCATCTATGGTGGCCTCAACTACCACATAGTGTAGCCCGGTACTGCCAAACAAAGGTGAGAAGATGGCGGTTGTGCCCGCGGGATCGAACGACATGTAAGGACCGCTGGGAGTTGTGCTGTATTTCCACTCAATATCTGATGCCTCGCCGGTGAATGTGGCGGCCAAGTCAAACAAAGGTTGGTTGGCACGGATGTATTGAGACACAAAATAAGGGGCAATGGCTATTTTATCGGAACCTACGAAGATTTCCACTTCGTCGGACAATACGGTTACATCATTCTCATCCACCCCTTCGCAAGCCACATAATAAACACCTGACTGGTTAAACGCAGGTACACAGCTTGTCCCGGTTTGGGCAGGGTCGAATTCGTTGTAAGTGACTTCGCCTTGCTTACGGTATTTCCAAGTTAAGCTTTTGGAATTAGCCACACGCTTAGTCGCCAACAGATTGACCTGAGAACCTGACGTTCCAGCCGTTATCACCTGGCGATCGGGATTTGACAGTAAAAAGGACGAACTGGGAAGGGCGCTAAAAGTGGTTAGATTGTCCAAAGCGTCATAACTTAAAATCACGCTAAAATCGTCACCTCCGTTCAAATACCCACTGTTTATGTACTGCTGCCAAGATGTATAGTTACCTACAATCTCAACTTTTCCATCGTTCTTGATCACAAATTGCCCGCCCGGACGAGTCCAAAAGTTACGCCCCATTCCGCCAGAGCCAATTCGGAGAGTGCCTCCGTTAACAATAAACTGGCCTCCTTTTGTTGGGGTGTTGGCATCCCCCATTTGCATTGCTCTACTCGAACGAGCCACCTGAAAATAGCCCCCGTTAATGGTAATAATACCGTAATCTTGGTCTAACCGAAAGTAACCATCCATAATCATACGCCCACTATTCAAGACAATTCCACAACTACCGTAGTCAATGTTACCAGTATTACCATCCCATCCGTTTTGGACTGTCAAAGTAGCATCATTTTCAAGATTCACTGTAAACGTACGAATCAACGCCGGATTTGTATTATAACTGATCTCTATAAAATTTACGGTAATATCAGTTGACCCAGTAAGAATCGGCAATCTGTTGACAGGATCATCCGTTGCTGCGGTTTCATCTAAATTTGGAATAAGCAATTGTTTTCCATCAGGAGCCCCAGCAGGGTTCCAGTTGTCCTCTAACCTAAAGTTGTTATTTGTCGTACCTGTCCATTTCACTGGTACAATCTGAGCATTAATAGCTCCTGCACAGAACGACAAACACAATGATAGACCAATACCCCTTGTAGTATTTGCCCATCTTGTAATTCTAGCATAAAAGTTTTTCATAATCACAAAATTTGAAATTAAACAAAAGCGTTTATCAACATATTTCTCTGTTTCCAGATATCCTTAATTAATATTTAACGGATTTGCGGCCATCGAAACAAATGACACCGAAATGATTTTTAATTTATTTGCGACAAATATTTTGAGGTTCTTTCCTGTCAAAACCAACACACGCGATGTTAATATTTGTCAATATGTCTTAACAAATATGGTGTTTTTATCTTCAGAGCATCTGTAAAATCATCCCGCCAACCAAGGAAAAATGTTCCGAAATAGTTAAAAAACAGGGGACACAAACAAGAAATCGTCACCACCATTATAAAGAATGACAAACGCGGAGTACAACATCCGATATTACAAAGTTGAGCCTGAATAATTCAAAAAGACAGCACAAATTGTCCCAATCATTCAAACGCCACTTGAACAGTTTATAGAAGTGTCCAAGTGGCGTTTTCCTATCTTAGTATTTCAATGGCAAAAACCAATTTTTTGGGTCCGTCAAATCACGGGCAGGGGCACTGACACCTGCTTTTTCAAGTTTCTTCGCTACTTGCTGCGACAAATAGGAGTAATCTCCGCTCTCTCTTCCTCTTCGCAACGAAATACGAACCAAATCAGCCCAACGTTGCCCTTCAAAGGCCAATTCCAAACCGCTTTCATAGATAAGTGAATCTTCCATGGTGCGGGTCAACGTTTGCTCTGCAAGTTCTTTTTGGGCCGGATCGGTTTCTGTAATATCGTACACAATATTGCGATTGGGAAGATATACCCTATTCCGTAATCCCGTGTTCCTAAACCAGGGTTGACGTAAGTTGGGGGGCAAATCTGACACACCCGTCGAACGCGCATCAAAATTATAGGGGAATGGCAAGCCGGTTTGCCCGCGCAAGGTAGAATCAGTGTAGTTGTTTGTCGCATCGGGGTATTTACTCAGGAATGTCGCACTTATACCATTGTTCATTAAGGCATAGGCCACTTTATGCTGGCCATCACGGTTGGCTGCTTCGCAGTAGTGCAAATGTAAACCTCCCGCACGCCATAGAAACCAACGTCCTTGGTTGGGCAATGTTGATGAATACATATGGTTTGAAATAAACTTAGCGATCACTGGTTCTCCACTCACCATGTCGTACGAACCGGTCAGACCAAAATAATTCTGATAATACCCCCGGAAATCGCCCATAAAACCATTGCGTTGTGCTTCGTTGTTCCAGTTGTCGATGGCCAATTGCGAAGGTTGCAACAAGTATTTGCCTCCTGACTTTGAGAACAATTCCACAAAAGGATTGATCTCAGACTGCCCATCGTAGAAGAGCGTCCATATCCATTCATTATTGTAGTTGTTGCTTTGGATTTCAAAGAACATCAAAGGCCACATATTTTTAGCACTTAAGCGGTCGTTCTGATAATAACGGATATAGCCACTGTTGTATCGGCATGAGGATTGATCTAACGTAGCCGATGCATCGAAAGGCAATTTATATAAATCATATAAATCGTTGCCGGAGGTACCGCGTTCCATAATAGTTTTAAAGTATTCGGCAGCACGATGGTAGTTCCCCTGCCAGAGGTTCAACTCGCCCAGTAAATATTCTTTGTCGATATACATTTGGTCTGCGCTATATCCGGCAATAGGTTGCAACAAATCGGAATCGGTATATTTTTTCTTGTAGGGGATGGCTTCCATGGTGTTCAACAACGTATCAACCATCGTAGACAAATCAAGGTAACTGTATTGGGCCAATGCTTTTTCCGATACCGCATCTACATTATCGAGAGGCTCTGTAATGTATGGAACCCCACCTTTCTCTGGATCTGCAAAATGTAATGCCACTTGCAGATAAGCCCAACAACGAACTGCAACCACATCGGAATACCGCGGATTAAATTCTTCGCGAGAAATAATTTTTTTATCATACATGATCTTGAAATTTTTGATCACATCGTTACAGTTGTTTATCAGTTCAAAGAATTTTTTGGGACTTGCCCACTCGTTATCGGACGATATCTCCATATGGCGTGACAACTCAACCAATGCAAGATCGGCATTAGCTGTTACATCCATAAGATCAGCCCTGAGCTCATTTAGCACCACGTATTGAGAAGCCACATCCATTAGCTTGCCGTAAATACCACGAATGGCAGCATTGGCATCGTCGGAATTGCGGTACACTTGGTCAGGGGACAACACATCGTCGTCCTCTACTTTCAAAATGTCGCTACATGCCGAAAAGCCTATTGTGACTGCCATGATCATCAATACGGCGCTTATTCCTAGTAAATATTTATTGATCTTCATTTTTCTGGATTTTCAATTTAAACATTACAGTCGTGCTACAAACCAATTTTAATCCCTACAAGAAATGCTTTGTTTTGCGGTACCAACCCAAGGTCTATACCTCGCGACAAACTATAACCGTTCATGCTAAACTCCGGATCCAGACCTTTGTATTTTGTAAAAGTCACCAAATTAATGGCTGAAGCGTATATCTCGGCTCGCTTAAAAAAGCCAAATTTGATCGGAATTAGATAGCTTAAGGTCACGTTCTTCAAACGGGCATAGGATCCATCTTCGATCCATCGATCCGAAAAACGCGCATTTCCCATTGGATCTCCATAAGTTGCTTTAGGCATATCGGTAACCTGACCCTCATACTGCCAACGATTTAACACTGCCTGGGTTTGGTTTTCAAGGTTATCCATCTTCTCAAGGCTGTACCTCATATAATTGAATACATCCCCACCCACAGAAAACCCCAATGAAGCATCTAGCGTAAATGATTTACATTTCAACCGAGTATAAAACTCGCCTGAAAAATCGGGCGTTGGATCACCAATTACCTGCTTATCTTTTTCATCGATGATGCCATCCCCGTAAAAATCCTCAAAAATAACATCGCCCGCACCAAAGGCTTTCGAATACTCGTCTTTCAACCCAGAATTGGCAGCATCGGCAGAGGTCGCAAACACACCTTTGGTTTTATATCCATAGAACAAGCCCAGAGGCTCACCTTCCTGAGTTAGTATGTTGGCCCCGTATATCGTTTGCTCGCGACGTTGGTCCCACAATTCGTCAACCTTTGTGACATATTTTTGCAATACGATGCCCATATCCCAACGCACCGGTCTATTCAACAAACGAGTATTGACGTGCAAATCAACACCCGTAGTGGTAAAACCACCCACGTTGGCATAATAACCATCCATTCCCGAAAGAACGTTGGCAACGACCAAGTCGAACATATCAGTCGTTTTATTATTGAAAACATCAACCGAAAGATTTAACCGTTCTTTGGCTAGGGCAATGTCAGCTCCAAAATTAAGTTTGTAATTTTTTTCATAACTCAGCTTAGGGTTCCAAATATTACCCAAACGGATACCTTGAAAAACCAAATAATTCACCTCGGTGTAATATCTTCGACTTGTGTAGTTTCCAATATCATCATTCCCTGTCAAGCCATAACTTGCCCTCAGTTTCAATGTTTCAAACAAGTTTTGGTTGGCCATGAATGGTTCGGAAGTAAGTAACCAGGCGCCTGCCACAGAGGGAAAAAATCCAAAACGAGTATCAAACATCTCTAAGCCATTGGCTTTTTCCCCAAAACGGGATGACCCATCCAATGCCGCACTTATACCTAAAAAATATTTTTTTGCATAATCATAGTTTATATTTGCATAATAGGTCAAGCTAGACCACTCCCCAATAGAACCTCCTTTTTGACGTAGCAGGTAATTACCTCCTCCTAAAGTGAGTATTTGATCGTTTGCAGAGTTGAAATCGGCTCCCCAATCGTCCTCCATATTGTTTATGTTCAGACGGGCACCTACCACACCGGACAAGCTGTGTAAATAGCAGAATGTATTATCGTAAGAGACCCTAGAATCATTATTTATAGACAGATAACGAAAAACCCGTTCTTTTAACTGATTCTCAACCACACCGTTGATGAGAGTATCGGGGGGAACTCCATTGCCTGGAATAAAGATGTTCTCACGGTTCTTATTGAACACAATTCCCACCAAGTTGCTAAACGTCAGTTTCTCATTGGCCTTTACGTTAAAATTAAATGACCCGGAGAACCGATAGTTCGAGTCTTTTTGCTTCATAGCTTCCACCAGTGCTACTGGATTACTAACATTGAACAAGTCATAATCCGCTAAATCAGGACTAGCAATACCCTGGTCGTTTTGCACATAAGGCTGTAAGAATGGGGCTTTGATACGTGCCTGTGCCAGTGGATCACCAATGCTTTCGATACCAACTCCTGTGATATTTTTTTCCAAATAATAAAATCCGATGTTTGAGTTAAGCGTCACTCGTTTCGAGATGTTGATATCTGAATTAAAACGAAGGTTAAACCTTGATAATCCAGATTCCTTTACCGTACCTCCCTGATTTAAATAACCAACACTCAATGCATAAAGGGCCACATCATCGCCACCTTTAATTGACAAGCCTAAGTTGCTGGAATAATTGTTGGCAAATACCTTTTTTTGCCAATCAGTGTTATTGCGATAGGTATAATAACCATTCGAACCGGGATCATTGTTCATATAAGGCAACGATTCAATTTGGCCGGCCGACAATCCTTGGGATAGCAACATCTCGTTAGCCAATAAGCGAAAGTCTTCGGCCCCTAGCAATGGAATGTTTTCGGGAGCAATTTCAATAGCCCCGTTCATCACAAAATCGATGGAAGTGGCTTGTTCGACGGCATGTTTAGTCCGAATTAAAATAACACCATTAGCAGCTTTCGCCCCATAAATGGATGCAGCATCACGGATAACCGATACGCTTTCAATATCCTGCAGATCGATGCCCGCCAAAGGATTGAAGCGGTTACCGGGAATCAATGAAGATCCGTAATTATTTATGTCATAAATCATTCCATCGACCACGACCAACGGTTGGTTGGTTGCATTAAGTGATGTAAACCCACGCAGAAACATATCGGAGCCCATTCCTTTTATCCCATTCCGAGCGACCACTTCCAAACCGGCAATACGTCCATCAAACGCTTTATCGGCCGAACCAATATCTGTTTTGGTCTTGTCATCCAAATTTTGGACAAATGCAACCGACTGCGGTGTATAAATTTGTTTCACATCGAAATACCCAATATTCGCCTTTTGTTGCAACGAGGCTGTAGCTATTTCCTTAAGGTAAATTTTTATGGAATCCCGTCCGGATACCACCACTTCTTTTGAATGGTATCCAAGTGCATTCACTGAAACAATACCCATTGAATTAGGTACTTTTATATCAAAAGAGCCATCCATATCGGTGAAAGTAGAAGAGTAAGTCCCGCAGGTAACCGAGGCTATTTCAACCGGTTTTAGCGTCGTGGCATCAAACACTCTGCCCGATACCAACTTCTCGGTTGTTACCTCGTTTTGCGCCACCAATGATGAGCATGCGAACAGCAACGCCATGGCTGCAAGCAGTATTCTATTTAGATTCATCCTTCTCATTTTTAGTGTTATTCAATAATAGGTACCAGACGAATGTAGTCCAATGTCACAGCCATCCGCGATTCGTATGGGATGATTCGGAAAAACGCGTTCTCCATGTACCGATATTCATAATATCCGAGATCCACTTCATCAGAAATGGCCAATTCAATGGGACTATAAGCCTTATGGGTGACCGGCACATAATAAGTACTCAGATCATTGGGATCGTAAGTGACATCTGCCTGACCGTATGTACTTGATGAGTTAAGATAGTTGGTACTTGACGACACCCCTTCTAGTAAATCAGTGGTTTTGTTACGGATCACTGTTACCGTGCCAACCATTTGACGTAAAGCCACACCAGCATCGGGCCAATAGGTAGACTTCTCAAAATCGTTGATTGCGCGGATTTTCACCCGGTATTTAATGGAGCACACTTTCGGCCCAACCAGCACCAATCCACTTAAAATACCACTACTGGCATGGTTGTCCAATATCACATCGTAACCCATATAGGCATCTTTACGTTCGCGTCGGTACAACCCGCTAGAACCGATCGTGGAACTACTTGGCGAATACAGACATTGCTCCGCATTTATTATTATGGGAAGGATTTTATGCCCAACTTTGATCGGACACTCACTGACCATATGGACAAAACCATTGCTACAACTAAAGGAGGAAGCAACAGCACCTTTTATAAAAGGTACTTTTACATTAAAAAAAGACACCAGAGTATCGGGGGCATCGGCCAACGAGTATACCCCACGGAAAAGAAAGTCCTTGGCCACATTGATCCAGATATTTGCACTATCCTTAACCGTAGGGATCACATTTGAAGAACGATCTTCTACGCGGTAATATTTTTGGAATTTGTTGAATTCAGCAACAAATGCCTCATCAGAAGGCACAAGCAACGTCAACAAAGAATCTTCGCTACTCATATCAGCAACTTGTTGAATGAATTTGTTTTTAAGCACAACCACTGAATCGCGGTATATGGCATTTCCTTTGTCATCGGTACCTAAATACCCAGAAGCCTCCGGATCAAAATAATAGTAATTCAACGATTTAACATACCGAACAAACATATTGTCCGGTGCCTTTTCCATTACCCAATCCCAAATTGTCATCCGGGGTACCAATGCACTGTTCACGACCTGGATAACCCCGTTTTTTACAACCATCTCTTGCTCTTTCGCAATTTGGACTCCGTCAATCAAATCCATTGATGGGAAATAAACCAACTTCTTTCCGCTCAGCATATAAATAGAATCACCAGAAGAGGGGGCAAAGGCAGAATGCTTTCCGAAAGAGATGTGGTTCAGCACAAACTTCATCTTATCAGCATCACTCTCGAAGTTCAGCACACCTAGTACATCCATCGCCGCATTGGTCGGTGCCCAAATAGTGTAGATGGTAGTAGAATCGAGTTTTTTGTCGACTTGTGTTTGAATTACCAAAGCCCAAAACTTTGAAAAACCATCCTCGCTTGCCATGTATTGGGTGATATTTTGCTGCGACACGTTATCGTTGATCTTTACATGATCATCCCATGCATCGGAGCAGGCTGCAGCCAAACACACAAATACCGCAAGCATGCTTAAATATTTTTTGTTCATATCTATCTGATTATTGTAATCTCAGTCAATTTGAATTACTACACACTTACAATGGTTTAGGAAACTTGCCCGCCAACAAATCCTCCTTGTAAACAAGCGAACCATCGTCGACATTAATACGCGGCCAGTTTTGATCTTCTTCCACGGGAATAAAGTGGATTTGATCGAGCCATAGATAACTGCTTGCACCACCACTAATAGCCACAAATTGAAGGGTTTGCGAACCCGTCTCGGTTACATTGACAACTCCGGCCAATTGGCACGACATACGTCCCCATCCGTTTCCTCCCATCCAGTTTATTTTTTGACCATTAACAATGTTATTCTGAACGGTAGCAGAATCGGCAGAGTAAAAATCCTGTGGTCTGTATGAGTAGACTTTAAATCCCGAAATGTTCAATTCGGCATCGGTTGGCGCCACCCCTCCCGACATACCCGGGGCTTTGGCACAGTCAACGATACGGGTAGTCTGCTCTCCGTTAAAGTAGACGTAGAATTTGGGCATCCTTGCCGATGTGGGTACATTTCGCGACGCCACCCATACTTTATAAGACCCCTTCACCAGTGTAGGTGTGGTAAAAGTAATTGACTTAACCACCTCTGGACGTAAGTAAATTTCAAAGATATCGTTTAGTACAGTGTACCCGTAAGCATTTCCTCCTCCCGGTGCATAGCCAATGGAAGTAGTAGAAGGATCCCATGTAACATTGGCTAATTGCCCATAAGTCAGTGTTTGATAATTTTTAAGATATACACCAGGCATTTTGCGAATCTCCAGCTGATCCGTTACTTCCCAATACACTGCAAACGGGTAACGCTTCTTAATCGCAAAGTTCGATTTCATAAAATGCACCACCCCGTTCCCTACGGTTACATCAGATATTTCACGGTTGATTTCAAAACCAGGTTCATAAATACCGGCAAACAGGTCATCGTTTACCAGCACCTTGGTTCCAGAAGCCTTTATGGTCAATACCTCCGATGGAGCTGTAGTTTTAACCACTTTGTCGTAAATAAGGTCAGAAACATACTTCGCTTGATCGCTCAAAATGTGATAAGCCATATAGTAGTAAAGACTGTCTCGTCCGGATGTATCCACCGGACTCCCATATTTTTCCTTAAGTGCGTCAAAATCCTTAATCCCACTTTCGGCGTAAACCGCATCCGATACGGCAAACACGGTATACCAAACAGTATCTTTTGTAAGCGCATCGGGAACCTTATTCAATATCGTATCAAAACCGGTTTCTCTTATCGCCCTGTTAAAAATATTGTAATCGTCAAGCTGTTCAAAAAATTCGACCAATGAACGGGTATCAGGTTCTAAAACCTCACCGACCACATGAATGATCCCGTTTGTGACTCTTATATCCTTTTTATGGATTGGCGCAGTCTTGTTCACTTTGGTCACTGCTTCTCCGTCTTCGTAATAGGTGCCTGTTGTAAGGTATTGCCCATACAAAGTAGGATATTCCAAGCGTCCGTCCACAAACGACTCAGAAGGCACAGTGTCGGACAGCACACAAAAACGGACCAACTGCTTCAATTCGTCTTCGGTAAAATCATTAAGGCTTGCTTTCCCTTTTTTTGTGAGATACACTTGAAAAGCCTCATTGGTTGGGGCAAAGCAAGTGTAATGGCCATATGCCTTTAGGAAAGAAATGGTTTTCGATTTTTTTAATGCATCCAAAAACATAGAAAATGTTTCGAGATCTTGCTCAAAGTACTCACCAATCAATAGCTCATAATTAGTGCGCTCTTCCCAAGTCGGATCTTGGCATTTGGTAAAGCCAATAAGTACGGCCACTGCAATGGTCAGGATCCACAAATAGTATTTAAATCTTTTCATAATGGTTTTGTATTAATGGCCACTAATTACTCTTCGTAAAACGGATTTTGCTTCAGCAAAGGATAACCTGCATCTATGTCGGACTGAGGGATCGGCATATAATGGTAGTCGGGATTCTGCATCTTTGCTTGTATCGATACCAAACGAGTGGCCGGAGCACTCATCTGCAACATGTCGATCAAATAGTTTTTCAAAGCATAATTATCGCGTTTGGCAATTCGCAATAGATCAAACCACCGCTTACCTTCAAAGGCAAACTCCCGTGCTCGTTCTTCCAAAATGTAATCGATCAACCCTTCTTTCGTGGTCGGTGTTCCCCTATCGGTAAGTTTTGATGCACGCGCTCGCGTTCGCACTTGCTGTATTAATGCCAATGAGGAGGATGCTTTTTGTATACTTGCTTCCGAATCATCGGTCACCAAAAGGGATAAAGCTTCTGCTTTCATCAAAAGAACGTCGGCATAGCGATACACGATAAAATTGGAATATGATTCCGAAGCTGATTTGGAAGCGATCCTATTGATTCCGATGTATTTCCATAATGCATAATTCAAGGATGACCGATACGAACCTCTGTCCCCTCTCACATCAGCACTGTCAGGATCGGCCAATTCGTCGACAGGGAAAAAGCTTTCAACCACATCAGGATTTGCGTGGTATGAACCTGTGGTCATGAATAAATTATAATATGGGTTAAGGATGTCCTCAGCAAACTGAAGTTCAAAGATCCCTTCTATACTATTTCCCACATAATAAAGATTGTACAACCAGTTATCATCGCCACGCACCAAACTGAACTTACCCGAAGAAATGATTTTATCACATGCCTGAACTGCCTTGTCCGCGTCTCCATCGAGACTTCGCCACAAGTAAAAATCTGCCATAATGCTCCAAACTGTGTATTTGGTTACCCTGCCTTTATCTTCGGCCAATGTTGAACCATAACTTTCAGCTGCATAACCCTCTGCCTCCAAAAGATCGGCTTCTATTTGATCCCATAGTTCCGATTGGTTTTCGACCTTCGCCACACGAATGGTTTGGTTATCACTGGTGGTTGCGGTCAAAAGCAACGGTGCCTCACGGTATACCTTGTTCAGCAAAAGATACATCATTGCCCGGATAGTCAATGCTTCGGCCCTGTATTGGTTCATCTTTTGCTTGGTCATTGACGCATCTGTCTCCAAAATTTCAGGAGCTTTTTCAAGTATATTGTTACAGTAGTTTATGGTGCGGTAAACAGAATTCCATTTGGCAAAACCATTTGTCGGTTTTAAGTCGCCATTGTAAATAAGCATGTAATCGGAAACCTGCGTTCGGAAATAGGTCAACATATCTGCCCTAACCTCACCCCATAATAGCAGCAACTCGGGCACACTGTAACTACCGCTTACGTTATTGCCCAACATGGAGGCATAGATACCCATAGTGCCTGCCTTTAAATCTTGTTCTGATTTCCAGTATTCATCAGAAATAATACCACTTTCGGGCTCAAGGTATAACCAATCGCTGCACGACCAAATGGCCAATCCCGCCACCAGCGAGACCAAAGCCAATTTCAATTTATATATCATTTTTGTCTTCATATTACCAACAAATCAATGTATTCGTTAAAATGTCACGGACAAGTTAAATGTAATCTCCGGGGCTCTCGGTGTATTCGAATAATCATACCCTACAGTGTAAATGGTACCGTCTTTCGAATTAATGCCAATTTCGGGATCTTGTCCGCTATATCTGGTAAATGTGAGCAAATTGTTGAACGTGGAAGAGATACGTGCCGACTCCAAACCCACCTTCGACACAAGTTCTTTCGGGAAGCGGTACACCAAAGTGATGTATTTTAATCTTAAAAACGATCCATCTTCCACAAACCTATCGGAACCAAGATAATTATAGCCCGATGACATCAATGCACGCGGAACATCTGTCTGATCACCCGGTTTCCGCCAACGCTTCAGAGTTGATTTCAACTGGTTATCAAACCCGTACATGGCTTCGCCATTCATCTTGGTCATATTAATTACATCATTGCCTACCCTAAAGTGAAAAAAGTAATTGAAAGAGAAATTTTTGTAAGTTATCATCGATCCAAAACCGCCAAAGAAATCGGGATTTGCATTCCCTAAATACACAATATCACTGGCATTAATGTTTCCATCGTGGTTAACATCTTCATACATGGCATCCCCCAACTCGAAATAGTAACGAGTATTATCATAATCGTAAACCATATTCACCGTATTGCCATTAGGATCGGAAATAACGTTGCCTTGCGCATCGCGTGCCAGCAATTGGTCTTCCGAAGTGTATACCCCTTTGTAACGGTATCCATAGAAGGACCCTGCGGGGTTATCTATTTGGATGATATTTTTATATTGCCCATTACCAATAGTCGCATTACGCTCTAGTGGAAAATTATCGGCCACCTCCCTCAGGACATTGTAGTTACGCGCCACATTAAAATCGAAAGTTACCTTCCAGTTGTTGGTTTTAATCGGCATGGTCCGGACTGAAAAGTCCCATCCTAAGTTATCCATGGTACCCAAGTTGATATATTTAAGAGTAGAAAACCGGATGTGGATTGAATGGAGGTGTTTTCTCCAAACATGTCCTCAGTACGCTTTTTATAATAATCAAAATCCATGTTCACACGTCCGTCCCATATATCGGCAGTGATACCTATGTTAGTTTCTTTAAGCGTTTCCCATTTGAGGCTTTTTAACTGAAGATTGGTTGGATACACGGCGCTATTACCCAGATACCCCCAGCTAAACGAACCAATGTTGCTGAAAAACATACCCTCGTATTTTGGGGCATTGCCATTTTCACCATAACTAAACCTCAATCTTAAATCGGTAAGATTCTTAAATCGGCTCATGAAATTTTCCTTGCTGATACGCCATGCGGCAGATACGCCGGGAAACAATCCAAAACGGTTGTCCTGGTCAAATTTTGAATTGCCTTCATAACGATAACTGAACGCCATGATGTATTTGTCCATCAAGATGTAGTTGAACGATGCAGTTGAACCGATGCTGCGCCCATGCCATGGCCCTGATTCCGGGCCAAGGCCCGATTCGTTGACTTTTGACGCATTGGATGGATCCTGTTGTTCTGATGACACAGAGTTAGATGTCCAAATCTTGTAATAATCGCCCATGTTTTCATAGGTGGTAAAATTGATATTGGCATACAGTTGATGGATCTCGTTAAACGATCGGTTAAAATTTATAAGGTTATTGGTATAGATGTAATACGAGTCATCATCTTTATCGTAAGCTTTGTTCACCCACTGGTCGGTCCACAGTTTCCCTGTTGCGGTTTGGGGGAGGAATCGGTTTATTTTATTGGTCACCACATCGAACGACAGGTCTAACGTGTAACGGAGCCCCGGTATAATATCATAATACAACGAGTATTTAGTCGTAATACGATCATTGGTAGTAGTGTTTTTACCATCAGTAGCCATTGCCACCGGGTTGTAAGTAGAAGGGAAGGTACCTTGTGCCGTCGTTTCGGGAGAAAAAAATTCACCGGTACGATTTCCGTAAGCATCATACTCATATATCGACATGTTCGGCATTTTCTTATAAGCCACGCTCCTCACATCCGTTCCTTTGGCACTACGTACCAAGTTGTCATCTGTAAAATTCCCTTCGGTCACACCATGGGCTAACGAAAAATCGGCACGCATCTTCAGTTTATCCGAAATAAAATAGTCCAGATTCAACCGAGTAGACAAACGGTTCATGCCTGTTCCTAAAGTCGTTCCCTTTTGATCTTGATAATTAATTGAAAAACGGTAAAATGCTTTACTACCACCACCTGAAATTGAAAAATCATGGTTATTAATATACCCATCACGTGTTACCGCCTTCATCCAATCGGTATTTGCCCTGTAGTTATAATAGTAATACGGATCGTCGGGTGAATTAAAAAACTCGCGGTAAACATTGGTATTTAAAGGGACCCCAAACGAATTGTAATAAGCCTCTTGGATCATGGTGGAATACTCATCCCCATTGAGTAACGGAATGTGGTCGGGATTAAAGGTATAAGTCCCCCGATAAGTATAGGTTAACATGGGTTTCCTCGACTTGGTTCCACGTTTAGTGGTAATCAACAGTACGCCGTTGGCTGCTTTAGTTCCCCACATGGCGGTAGCGGCAGCATCTTTCAATACGGTAATTTCCTTAATGTCGTCGACAGGGATATTCAGCATTTGCGAATACCCTTCTTCATTGGCTGTACCAAAGTTAAAGTCAGACGACACATTTACCTCATATGGGATATTATTGACCACGATAAGCGGAGTACTGTTTGCAGAAAGGCTATTGACGCCCCTGATACGGATGGACATTCCAGAACCGGGATCGCCTGCATTTGAAGCAATGTCTACACCTGCCAAACGGCCTTGCAATGCTTCATCTATTGAGGATGCTTGTACATCTTCAAAATCTTCTGCAGAAATTTTCGCAATGGGGATGGCCAAATCGCGGTCTGCAATACTCATTACCCCGGTATTGGTACGTTTAGCCGCACGCACTTCCACTCCCTCAAGGGTTCTAACACTCTCCTCCAACCTAACATTAATAACTGTGCGACCCTTAATTTCGATTACCTGCTCCTTAAAGCCAATAAAAGAGAATTGCAACTTGTCTTGATCGTTCAACACTTCAAGTGCATATTCACCATCAAGGTTGGTAACTGTACCAATAGTGATGCGGTTGTTTTTATCGAGCTCTGCCACGGTAACGCCTGGCAAACCGGCCGGGTCGTCAGGAGTAGTCACCTTACCCCGAACAACTATGCGCTGCTGGGCCACAAGCTCAAAACATGAAATGACAGTCCAGATTATAATCGTATATTTTAACAACTTCTTCATGTGTCTAAAATTTGATATTCTATTGTCCACATGGAACATCCAAGTCTGCAGCATACGACTGTGGTCGCATTCCCAAGACATGAATATTTCATTTTGCTACTTTTATCAGTAAGTCAAGTAATTATCAATCAAATGTACAATACAACGATTTCCTAATATGTTGTACGTGGTAGTCGCACTCGTAAGAACTTTAGCAGTACGTCCCTTCGCATCGGTAACGGTAATGGTACCCGGACTACCTTTTACAGCTTCAACTTTCAACGTGGCATATGAACCATCTTCCAACTTGTAGAAAGTGGTATAATTACCATAGGCAGTTTCCCCTACAGGCACATTTCCTTTTATAATGTGATATTTGGTGAATTTCTCAATAAGCAGATTATGCTCTGTAATGGTAGTCACCATGGATTCGCCCCCGCTTGGTGCAAAACTGGAGATTGCGGGCAAACGGCCTTCACTGACAGCCTTTGTCATAGCTGGATCGTTGGGCAAGAATACTGTAATAACATCGGTATTGGCAATATCCTTTATGGCTTTGGTAGAAGTGTTATATGCCACAGCCGACGCCGACAGCGTGTACGCAACTCCATCAACAGAATAAGTTGCGTTAGCTGCCTTGGTGAGATAGTTCATCAATGAAGTTGCTTTATTAGCAGCGGTAAGCGATGATACTGACAACCAGTTACCCACATTGCCTACTGAAAAGAGAATTGGACGGGTCAATGAATAAGAGTGTCCGTTAATAGCATCACTTTCAATTGATTTGTTGATTTTAGGACGTGTAGCTGTTGGATTTCCCGACGCATAAACATCACCATTGATATAACGGATATATTCTTCGCCATATGTTTTAACCACTCCGGAGTTCTTCACGAAGTCTATTCCCTCTTTTTCCATCTCGTCAGTCATAAGCACAATATGCAGATAAAGGAATCGTTGCAATGCCTCTGCGGGTTTTGTCCCCAAATCAGGACGGCTTGCATCGGAAGTAAATTCCCACGCTGACGATGCAGAGTTATACTTGAATCCAGCCGAGGTAAATTGGTCATTGGAGATAAGAAATAAACGAAACTTGCTTTTAGGATTTTTCAATAACACCACCAACGGTTCATTATCTTTTAAAGCCTGATACATCATTGAGTATTGAGGATTCAAGATCACATCACCCAACACCGTGCGAAAAGCATCCGTATCTTGGATTTTGCTGACCGCGTAAAAAAAGCCGTTGCTACCCATCTGTGCCTTTACCACATCAGTTCCGTCGCCAGGTGTTGTACCTGCATTGAAACGGGCCTCTTCACCATAATAGTTGGTTGTTACCGCAAACTTACTAGGCCACACTGTTTTACGAAAAAGGTGTGCATTAACGAATTCGACCAACACAAATGATGGAAGTTCATCAAGCTTGGTATAGCCAAATTTGAAAAGCTTGTTAGTAAAAAACTCATTCATTGCAACATCCGTAGGTGCAAACAATGTCCATCCTTCTTGTGTGGCATCCATTAAAGCACCACCTCCATATCTCAAATAGTTTTCACAATTAAGCGCATAATTCAAATAAGGATAATCTTTGATATAGATATCTTTTCGATTGCCTCCCGAGGCTTGTTCATATTTTAGCAAATAATCGTCAGAAGCCAATGCATAAGAAGTTTGGTATTTGTCAAGGATAGAACGAAAAATTTTGCATTGATCGGTTTCCGCCAGTATCTCGTCCAAATTGTCCAATGGCAAAATCACACGATCTACTTCATGGATAATCCCGTTTTCGGCCCACATGTTCTTATTAACCACCTTTGCGTCGGCCACGTTAAATTCAGACAATTGGGAATTTGGAAAGAAATAATTGTAATCGGAAGCCGAAAGGTCCTGGGCACTCATAAAATTATCAGTAAAAAAAGGAATATGCTTGCGGTTGTAATCCTCTGTTTCGAAGCCACCGGAAGTTGCCGGTTCAGCCTCTACTGCATTCATATCCACCAAGTCCAGTTTTTTTCGTACCCTTATCCCATTTTCTGCAACCCAAGCTGAATCTTCATAAACCCATTTATAATAATAAGTCATTTTTTTAAAGGCCTTGTCTTTAACCAACTTTGCAGTTGGTGATGCCAAGTAGTCATCAATAGAATCTTTAGAAGCTGGCACTACGGCTAAAGAATAAGCAACGATCATTTTTTTCGCTTCCGCACTTAAATCTTCCACTGAAGAAATACCTTTTTCAGCAAAAAACGTTTGGAATGCAGCATCATTGGGAGCAAATACTGTGTAATAACCAGCTCCGGATAATGTTTTCTGGTATCCGGCGGCATCAATACATGCCAAATAATTGGTGAAATTGCTTCTTTTTGCCAACTGCTCGTAGATAGGTGGTTCCAACGATGTTGGCCTATCGTAATAACTATCGTCACGGCAGCTTGATGCAAGCCCTCCCAACACCACCACCAATAAAAACTGGCTCAGAGTAAACTTTCTCATCATAACTATATAATTTATTATTTCAAATTATTTTTTTACAATTGACTTAAGTTTACCTATGCCAAAATTTTTTAATTTTTTACTTCAAGCAAAAGATTACTCAATCAATTATGTCAAAAAATGTAAACAAATATGAAGTTTTTACATCTAAGGCATCTATAAAATCATCCCGACAAACAGGGAAAATCTGGTTGTTTTAGTTAATTTTTAAGGGGTTCAGATCACAATCGGGAATTTCCTCATTTTTTACTCTGTAAAAAAACATTAAATACTATGATTGTCTTTTTAGAGTCATTTTCACGAGACACATTATTAATTCAATGAGAGTGAAATAAAAAGAGGCCCAACAGAAGAAATCACAAAATTTCCAAGCACATAAATTTGCCGAAAGAATCTAGAAAAAAGCTTCATGATATTTGTCTTGTCGTCCAACCTTATCGGAGAATATTTCGGTTGACTATATTGTAGTGTAGCTTGCGTTTGCAATGGGCATCGGTAAATTTACTGCCCTAAAAGTTGGGGTTTGCTGATCTTGCCCGATTCCAAGTTCTTTGCAATATTATGCCCCTGCAACACATGCGAATGAAAGTGAACGATAAAGCCTTTTATTTAAATCCCACATATAAAAAATCTTAACAATTTCCTTAGAGGCCTTTTGTTGTTGCAATCCTGACCTTCCCAATAGACAAAGATTTGAACAACATTTCCCCATGTCCCAAAAGCATAAGCTAACGGACATAAGCAAATACAGTACGAAGAATTCATTGAGAGATGGGCTTCTCTTCGTCTATCATCCGCAACACAGTCCATAAAATAAAGGCTCACAGCTCCAAAGACAACTATTTGCAAACTTATCGACATGAGCCACTTGCTTTTTTACCAAAAAAGACCAACGTGCTATTGGAACCACAGCACGTTGGATTCTTTCTTTAATTTATTTTACAATTATGCGCCCCACTTTCACGGAAGATCCATCCACCACTCTCACCAAATAAACGCCTTTGGCCGATACTGAGATGGTTTGTCCTGAGGAAGTGATTGCCTTTTTCAACACCAATGCGCCTTTCGCATCAACTACCTCCACGGTTGCGTCGGAGGTTCCGGACACATAGAACGTACCGCTGGATGGATTCGGATAAATGACCAGCCCACCGGCTTTCGGCTTATTGACCGAGGTGGGCAATTCGCTTACGACATCAACCGTGGCCACGTTACTAACCACCATGTAGGTGTTGCTGTATTCGTCTTTTACTTCGGCCGCGAAAACTATTTGGTAAGTGCCCAACGCGGAGAAGTTTGGGGTATAGCTGCTTGCATTGGATAACACAATTTCTGTGCCATTGGTCACGTCATACCAAGCCCCGGGGCTTTCGCTCATGGTTACTCCGTCCGACAACGTGTAAGTTAACGGGGTACCGTCGGTATTGGGCAATACATACTGCGAAGCAGGGGAGATGGCCAAGCCGACTACTTCTATACGTGCGGTGTTCGATGATTCAATGTTCCCGTCGGCAATGGCAACCACATAATAAGTGCCGCTCTCGCTGAATTGGGGCGCAAAAGGGACAACGTCGTCCGAACCTTCGAATTTGGACCATGGGCCAAGCGGGCTTGTGCCCCAGTACCAGGCCAGGGTGTTTACCCCGTCAACGTTCTCAACCATCAACCCATCGCCCACGGGCACGTCCACGCCGGTATATTGAACCGCATCGTTTTGGATTGAGAAAGTAGTCGTGTTGCGTGCTTTGACTATCGTATAATCTGTTGCTTTGTCATAAAAATAATAGGGTACATGGTTCTCAGCGGGCGCCTGGATCTTAAACTTGGACTCGGCCAGGTCTTTTACGGTCTCACGCACGTCGCCTTTTATGAGGAACTGTGCTTTGTCATAAATCCGGATCAGGCTTTCATCGACGCCTTCGTCTATCGAGAACCGGAGCGGCAAGCCTGCCGTGTTATAAAACCTGGCGTTGTCCCTTAGTTCCAGGATGCCGCCTTCGTTGGGGTTCTCTGCTTTATTGCCGATCAGAAGGCTAACCGTTTTTAGCTCGGAGTTGCCGCTCATTACCATTAGATCTCCGTTATTGGGGATCCTAAAGTAGGATGTGGTGTGGTCCACGGTGCCGCTTTTTAAATAAAGCGTGCCATAAACCAATACTTCGCCGCGTATGTTCAGCACGTCGCCATCGGGTTTTTCCAGGGTAAGGGTTTGCCCGTCGGCAATGGTCAAGGCTGCGATGGAGTCATTGCCTGCCTGGTCGATGACGGGAGGGGTCACCCCGGCAGGGATGTTGATGCTGTTCTTGAAATGTACCGCGGCTGGACTGTAGTTGGCGCCGTAATGGAAATCGGTACCATAAGCCGCCGTCCAGTCTAACCATTTACCGGTGGTGGATCCCCCTTCCACGATGTACATCAACTCGGAACTGCGCTGCATTGCCCCATCTATGGTGGCCTCAACTACTATATAATACGAACCCGTGTCTCCGAAAACAGGCGAATAAACTGCCGTAGTCGCGGCAGGATCGAACGACACATAAGGACCACTGGGGATCGTGCTATATTTCCACTCAATACCAGTAGTCTCTCCGGCAAACGTAGCGGTCAAATCGTACAGTGGTTGGTTTACCCGGATATATTGAGATTCAAAATAGGGAGAAATGGCTATTTTGTCAGAACCCACAAAAATTTCCACTTCATCGGAATAAACAGTTGCATTTTCGGCATCCACTCCTTCGCAAAGCACGTAATATACCCCCGATTGTACAAATACAGGTACACAGCTTGTCCCGGTCTGTGATGGGGCAAATTCACTGTAGGAAGTTTCCCCTTGTTTTCGGTATTTCCAAGTAAGGCTTTGGGCCTCTGTCACTCGTTTTGTTGCCAACATACCGATTGTCGAACCCGCCTCTCCCACGATCAGCACCTGACGATTCGGGTTTGAGATCATGAAAGAAGAACTGGGTACTGCCTGTAAAGTGGTGATATTGGTTACTACATTATAGTTTCTTAAAATACTATACTCATCTCCACCGTTTATATAACCATTATCTATCAATGATTGGCAATCCCAATTACCAACATATTCAAGTATGCCACTATTTTTAATCAGGAATTGCCCACCTACCTTATTATAATAATTACGGCCAAAACCGTTGTTAAACCTTACTGTTCCACCATTGATAAAAAAAACGCCCCCCTGTGTTGGTGTATTGGCATTCCCCATCTGCACCGTTTTGTTAAATTCAACATAACCACCGTTGACAGTCACGTAGCATCCCTCAGACTCTAATCTCTCGCCACCACGGAGATACACAGAACCTCTGTTGACAATTAAGCCTATAGTATTATAATTATTCCCTGCTCCAACGTTTCCTGTTGCTACAACCAACGAAGTCGCATCGTTGTCGAATTCAACAATCAATTTACCGACTAACGAGGTGTCCGCGTTGAAGTCCACGTCTAGCCAATTGACCGACACATCAGTGGAGCCAGTTAAAATTGGCGTATTAGTATAATTAGTTCTTAGTGGAATAGTAAGGTTTTTTCCAGAAGGATCACCTACTGGAGACCAATTTTGGTCTAGTAAAAAATTGGAGTTTGTTGCCCCAGTCCAAGTTAACTGCGAAACGGCGGCAAAACTAAAAGTAAATAATGCAATAGCCCCAAAAAAACATCGCAAACATTTCAATGTATACAATCTTTTCGCAGTTACTTCTTCCTCTTTAGTCAAGTAATAGTTTTTCATACCAGAAAATTTGAGATTAATATGATTGACAAACTAGTCGGTGCAAACACCACAAAAACAAAGAAATACTCTCTTTCATTTTTTACATTTTGCATTTTTTGCACCATATTGATACAAAGATGTTTTCCAAACACACATGCTCAAATACCGCATTCATGGTATTTATATCGTATTAATGCGGATCAGTAAATGACAGGAATTTGACCTCTAAACACTCACCAACACACTTATTATTAATATATTAAACACAAAATCAATGACTTTTAGGGAAAAGGGCATGTAATAACTAGCCCGACAGTAAATTCATGAGAAAGATATCAAAGCTTTAGGTACGCCCAATCTGGCGATATACCTTGTATGAGCATAAAGTCAGGTATCTCACCTTTGTTATTACCATTAGATGCAGTACCAAAGCAGTTCCAATCCCAAAGAACCAAACCGATCAAACATTATCTCTTGGTGGTTGGCACCTTTTAAAAACTTCGGTTGAATACCCTTGGGTATGACACACGTTAACGGGGATGAGCCAATAAGTAATGCCCGGTATGTTTCCCCAAAGACGGCCACTAGGACAACCACTTTTCGCTGCAAATCAGCACGTCGATTGTTAGGGAATCGTCTTTAAAAATGTACCAGCATACATAATTGACATAAAAAAGATTAACTTATTGCCACATTAGCATGTTGTCGATCATTGTCATCGTTTTGCAAGGCATGACAATATTAACCCGAATTGAACATTCTATCGTAAAGGAGTTTCCCCGGCTCGAATTTACTGATATGATTCTCCGTAAAATTCAATCTCCACAATCCGCAACTGTCCCTTCGCATTTAAGGCGTCGGGATCTTTGTACAGATCAAGTTCTTTGGTACCGGTGATTTCCACAATCTGCCCAAAGGCATCGTTGTCGGCGCTGGCACCAACCAGCTGCATGGTCACCGTTTGCCCTTTGACCGGCTTTAACGGCAGCGTGACATACCCCAGGCTCCGGGCCGTTTCGCCTTCGTAGACCAACTGTCCGTCCACCAAAATACGGATGGGATAACTACGCATACGCCATCCCGTAAATTTCACCACGCATTGCGTGATTACAGCCGGACGCTGTAACTGGTATGTCACAGAGGCATTGCGCATGGTGCCGTCGTTGACCCATTCGCTCAACTCATTGTCGTCGAATGACAAACAGGCATCTTCGCTATTGGAGGCCGCTGTAGCCGATACAATGGGAACCGAAAAACGTGACGGGACAAACGATACCCCCTGAGGAGCGGGACCACGCCCCAGAAACGATGGAAGATGTGACGATGCAAAATGTTTGGATAAACCGCCTTTCGCGTCTACCGGTTTGGTTTGCAACGACACCGACGCACCGGTTAAGCCTCCGGCACTCGCGGAGAGGCTTACCTTGCCCGTCTTGGTGAGCGATCGCACCATTACCCGGTTTACGCCACACTCCACGGGTAATGTGTGAGCCATAATGTAGTTATCGGGGCCTTGGGCAATTCCGCCCAGCCAATACGCAGGCCCTTCAAGCTGAAAATTGATCTCGTTAAAAGCCACAGGGCATCGTCTTCCCTGCCGGTCAACTACTTCCACATCGAACATGGCTATATCGGCCCCATCGGCCAACCAGCCATTGGGCGATATGATCGGGGTAAGTTTGATGGCAACAGGCTCGCCCGCCGTTTCCTTTGTATCGCTGGACAGCACACTTCCGGAAACGTCATAACCAACAGCCTTTAGTTTTCCCGGCTCAAAATGCACGTTGTCAAAGGCATAAAGAAAACCAGCGCTCTTCGTACCAAAACCAACAGAACGGCCGTTCAGGAACAATTCCACTTTATCGGCGTTCGACACCACGTAAACAGGCTTCACCACCGTATCGGCATAATTCCAGTGGCCGATGATATGTGTACGGTCTTTTTCAGTATCCACCCATCCGTCCCACATGACCTGATGGGCATAAAACCCGTCCTTGGGCAACCGCATTGCATCCACCTCACCACTGCGACGATAATTCTCGGCACCACGGAAATGGGTATTGGTATCGGAAAAAACAATGTTCACGCCACCCGAGGATACCCGGTCGCCCGTCCCCGGACGCTGCTCCCAGTAATCGAACCAGCGCCGCACGTTTTCAATGGCATGGGAGTCCTGGTTGCGGTTATAATCGGTGGCTGGCGCATTGCGGTAAAGCGGACCGTCGCCGTCCTTATGGTACGGGTAGGTGTATTCGTCCCAATATTTGCGCAGCCCTTCGTCGCGCGAGTACTCCATGGCCCACATGGGGATGCGGGCGCTTTTGTTGATGTAGAGCATTTCGCCACCGTATTCGGCCACTTTGCTGTCGAGCATTTCGCGCGAACCAATGGCGCGGCCGCCGTGTGGGTCGTATTGGTCACGAACGGCCTTGAGTTCCTGCATATGTTCTTCGCTGATGCTTTCATTGCCGCCTTCGTAAAAAATGATGCTTGGGTTGTTGCGGTTGTAAATAATGGCATCGCGCATAAGTTCCACACGGTGTTCCCATCGGCGGCCTTCCACGTCTTTTTCGGCATCTCCGGCAGGCATGGCCTGGATAAGTCCCACACGGTCACAGCTCTCTACATCCTGTTTCCAGGGCGTCACGTGCATCCAGCGCACCGTGTTGCCATTGCTTTCCACCATCAGCCGGTTGGAAAAGTCACTCATCCACGGCGGACAGCTCATGCCAACAGCGGGCCATTCATTGCTGGTGCGTTGGGCATAGCCCTTAATTTGTATCACACGGTCGTTGAGGTAGACCATTCCGTCCTTGAAGGCTGTTTTGCGGAAACCGGTACGCACCACTGCCTGATCGGTTGGTTTATTGCCGACCATCAGGCGTGACACCACGTTGTACAAATAGCCGTATCCCCAGCTCCAGAATTCGAGATTGCCAATCTGACGTGATGCCGTGGCCGTCACAGTCTGTCCGGCAGGCACATCCACCCGGGAACCATCGAACAGTGCCACCCTGTCGCCGTTCATGTCGAACACCTCGACCTGCAAATGGGCAGTGTATGGCACTTGGGTTTCGTTGCGCACTTCGGACTCGACATTAACCAGAGCCGTTTTGCCGGACACATCGATCTGAGAAGCATATACGTACACCCCGGTAGTCCCCAAATTGGAGTAAAGGGGCAACGTTTGGTAAATATTCTCCTTGATATAGAGGTTGACGTTTTTGGGGATGCCTCCGTAGTTGGCGTTAAAGTTATCATTGTTCCACTGGTAAGTGCTGTTGGTGGAACGTTCGCGGTATTTCCAGTCGTTATCGGTACGGACAGCCACCACGTTGGACTTGCCGTAGTTGACGTGCTCCGAAATATCGAAGCCCACGGCCATCACTCCGTTTTCGTGGACACCGATGCTTTTCCCGTTTACATAAAACTCGGCTCCGTGACGGACTCCCTCAAACTCGAGAAAGACCTTTTTGCCCTTTGCCGACTTAGGCAATTTGAACGTTTTACGATACCAGGCTATGCCGGTAGAAAGTTCGTGAATCGATTTTTTAAAAGCCTCTTCCTGATTCCACGCATAAGGAAGAGTGACCGATTTCCAGCTGGAATCGTCGAATGATGTTTCTTTGGCTTTTTGATCATCGCCAACCCAGACTTTCCATTGGGAATTGAAATTGTATTTCCCCTCCGGGACCGGCTGCGCACATACCGAAGACAACCCATACGCCAGCAATCCTGTCACCACACATAACACCCTCTTTAAACGTCTCAAATTCATCATCGTTTTTGATTTAATCCAATATTGTATAAACCGTACGTCATCTATCTTTGAAATAATTCTTTGTAAGTTACGCGCATCGGTATGTAGCGGCTTGTGGTCAATTTGATCACCACAAAACCACTAGAACGGATACTGTCAAGCACTGCCTGCCAACATTTTCGGCCATAAAGCTTTTGATGCTCCATCCACTATCAACATGGTGTGCATTTCTTTAAACTTTTCGCCCCAACCCGGATCGGAGATGCACCCGGGTTCTTCCACGCCATGGCGGGACCGAACAATTGCTCTGGACTTCCGGAAAAAAGCATATACGACCAACAAAACAAAAAAGAGAAATCTATTTCCCTCATGACCAAAACAATTTGCAATCAAAGCCAAAACCCACATTGGTCCCACACAAAAATGACGACAATCGCTTTCTTTAAGCTTATCAATTCCAAACAAAACGTATCAATTTTTGACAAAACCTCTCCCCGCAATCCTTCACAAGTCCGCACACCTCCTACATAAACATACCGGATTACGATCCGTGCCAACAGTCCATCAGGTTCCTTGGGGATTTTTATAAAGGAACTCCCTACGACACACATTCCCGCTCTGTGTCCTATCGGCCGGGGCATTGCAAGGCGGTTTGCAACAAACATATTTAGCTATCTTTATCGATGTAAAAAAGGAACGGCAACAGAACAACAATCATGGAGCGATTGACCTCAAAGATATTGCACTCGAACTACTTTGTTTGGCCCGTTATTATTGTTACCGCAATGGTCGCGGGTATCGCGGTTTATTTTGCCGGCATAAGGGAGAAGGTGATATTTCCAAACCCAGAAAACTACAGATGTGACCATTACACCGATGCGGCAAATGGCGGCAACACACAAGTTACAACGTATTCGGCCACCGATTCCGCCATAACGTTCGGGTTTAAGCTGGGCGACAGCTTCTATAGTCCCTATGCAGGATTGAGCATCACCCCCACAGGGAGCAAGACCATCGATGCGACAAAGTATAATCAGCTGAGCATTCAAATAATGGGTCGCCATATCGACAGGGTAGGTATTTCCATTTTTACGCCAGGGCCCCCCGATGACAGCAACGGCAAACAAGATGAAGCTCTTTACCATTCCTACCTGAACATTTCGAACCGGAAGGAGATCTACCATATTCCCATCCGGCAATTCCAGCATCCCGAATGGTGGGAAGATTTGCACCACATCAGTAAGAACAAAAAAAACGAGCCCGATCTGGGCCAAATCCTTCATGTCAACATCGGATCGGCCTTTACATCGATCGCCGATAAGCAAAAAACTTTGGAGATTTATTCCATTGCGTTCTCCCGAAACAACCGGGTGCTATACTGGTGGTTGGGAACCATTTATGTTTTCATTGTGTCGCTGTTGCTGGGAATCCATTTGTTGGTGCGGATGTGGCACAACGAAAAAGCGGAAATAACCGTGTCGTACAAACCATTGGAAATTGAGCACCTCCCCAAACCCGAAGATAAATGTCTGGAATACATTCACATTCACTATCACGACAGTAACCTTACCTTGGAAAAAATCTCGGAAAAAACGGGCACAATGCCCCGGCGCATTACCCAAACCATTCACGACCGGTTCAACTGCAACTTCAAAACCCACCTAAACCGTATCCGGATCAACGAATCAAAACGGTTGCTCGAACAAACCGATTTGAACATTGGTGAAATCGCCTATAAAGTAGGGTTCAACAACCAAAGCCATTTCAACAGGGTATTTAAAAGCGAGTTCAGCATCAGCCCCTCAGAATACAGGGATGCCTACAAGCCATGAACGTTTTTGCAAAAACATTCATGGCTTTTTATCAAACCTTTTAATGATGCAATGCAGTTTTTGCAAAAAGAATTACAGTTTTTGCAAAAAGAATTGTTTCCCGGCAAAGTATTATTGCATCAGGATTTGCACCGGATCATCGATCCATTTCTCCCTTAATCGGCCATCATCATGAAAAAAACAATTTTCGCAGTTACCATTCTGTTGCTCTTTTCGCTTACCTGTTGCGAAAAAGAAGATAAAACCAACACACTTACCGTATCCACCCACCAAATTGCCATTCCGGAAGAAGGCGGAAATGCCGTGTTTTCCATTGCCACCAACGCGGCATCGTGGGAAATAGACAATCCGGCCCCCGAATGGTTGACATTGCCTGCAGTTGCGGGCATAAAACAAGAGATCACCATCTCATTGAACGTAACCTCCAAAACCCTTGAACCTCGCACCGCCACGCTCACCATCAAGGCCGGAAACGCAAAACCCTTGCAAATTACCGTAACCCAGGCCGCATCTGCCTATCTGTATTCCATTACCGCCAATACCGACAAATTAGACTTTGCGAAGTCGGGCAACGAGACTTTGCTCCAGATAAGCACCGATGCCCCCGGATGGGCGCTCCATGCCAGTGCCGACTGGATCCAAACGAGCAGTACCACTGGCGAAAAAGGCACATCAACCGTGAACGTAACGGCACCGGAAAACAGTGATGCAAAAAGGACCGCCATATTGACCATTACAGCCGAACACGCACCATCCATCGAAATCAAAATCAGCCAGGACGGCAATCGCTACCCTAACTACAATACTTCGCCCGTTGAGCCCGACGCCACGGGAATGACCGGCACAGCCACCGAACTGGCTTCCAAAATAAAGGTTGGCTGGAACATCGGCAACACGCTTGAAGCCATAGGTGGCGAAACGGCCTGGGGGAACCCTATGGTGACCGACGAATTAATAAAACTGGTGAAACAAAACGGATTCAACGCCATCCGTATACCTTGCGCATGGAACCAGTACATGGAAAACAATACGACTGCCAAAATACGGGCCAGCTGGCTCAACAGGGTAAAGCAAGTCGTGCAGTATTGTGTGGATAACGACATGTATGTCATTTTAAACATCCACTGGGACGGCGGTTGGCTCGAAAACAATTGCACCCCCGAAAAAAAGGATGAAAACAACGACAAGCAAAGAGCGTTTTGGGAACAAATAGCCACGCATCTGAGGGATTTTGACGAACGGCTGATATTTGCGGGCACCAACGAGCCAAACGTCGAGAACGCCTCCCAGATGGCCGTGCTGCAATCGTACCTTCAAACGTTTGTCGATGCGGTACGTTCGACCGGGGGAAGAAACAGCTACCGCGTACTGGCCGTACAAGGTCCATCTACCGACATCGAGAAGACCGACAAGCTGATGGGCACTTTGCCGACCAATGTCGTCCCTAACCGCATGATGGTCGAAATACACTATTACACTCCCTACCAGTTTTGCCTGATGACCGAAGATGCCAGCTGGGGGAAAATGTTCTACTACTGGGGAAAAGATTACCATTCCACTACGCAGACCAATCGCAATGCCACGTGGGGGGAAGAAACGCAACTCAATGAGTTGATGGCCCTCATGAAAACCAAATTTGTTGACAAAGGAATTCCCGTCATCATGGGCGAATATGCCGTTATCCGACGTACATCGCTAACGGGGGATGCGCTTAGTCTCCATTTGGCATCGAGGGCCCATTATCTGAAATACCTCACCAAACAGGCCAAAGCCCACGGCATATTGCCTTTTTACTGGGATGCGGGCAATATGGGCAACAATGCTTCAGCGCTTTTCGACCGGAAGAACAACACCGCGTACGACCCACAGGCATTGAATGCAATTATAGAAGGGGCGAACGAATAACCCCTTGCCTCTCTAAAAGGGAAGCAGAAGATACAACTTCAAATTTTACATTACATATGAAATCCACTCTCTTTTTTGTTGGTTTGACCGTTATACTTGCCACACACGTTACCGTACTGGGACAAAGCAAAGGGAACGGGAAAATACCCAATCGCATTATTTCCGTTGACCTCCAAAAAGAAAAAGGACCATTGAACACCATGTTCAAAGAGTGCATCGGAGCCGGACGTGCCAACGAAGGCTTAAGAGCCGATTGGCAGCAACAGCTAAAAATAACGAAACAGGAGTGCGGTTTCAAATACATCCGTATGCACGGCCTGTTGACCGACGACATGGCGATTTATCGCGAAGACCGTAACGGAAACCCCGAATACAATTACATGTACGTCGATGCTTTGTTCGATTTCCTTCTCGACACCGGCATCCGGCCTTTTGTTGAACTTGGATTTATGCCTTCGGCCATGGCCAGCGGCCAACAAACTATTTTTTGGTGGCGGGGAAACGTGACGCCCCCAAAGGATTATCAGAAATGGGAGGAATTGATAAAAAATCTGGTAACCCATTTTACGGAGCGATATGGTTCCGAAGAAGTAAAAAACTGGTATTTCGAGGTGTGGAACGAACCGAACCTCTCGCCCGGCTTTTGGACTGGAACGCAGGAAGAATATTTCAGGCTGTACAAGCATGCTGCCCAAGCCGTTAAAAACGTGAACCTTGCTTATAAAGTGGGAGGGCCGGCCACCGCGGGTGCAGCTTGGGAACCCGAAATGATCGAGTTCTGCGAGACCAATTCGGTCCCTATCGATTTCATCAGTACGCATGCCTATGGTGTGGACGTAGGGTATCTGGACGAATACGGCCATGCGGGTACCAGATTGAGCAAAAGCAAGTGGAGCGTCAGCGGGGATGTCATTAACTCCAGGAAAGAGATCGCCGCCTCTGCAAAACCAGACCTTGAGCTTCACTACACCGAGTGGAGTTCATCGTACACCCCTGCCGATCCCATGCACGACAGTTACCATCAGGCCGCATACATTCTAGAAAAGCTAAAGCAGACAGGCAACACTGCCAACTCTATGTCATACTGGGTATTTACCGATATATTCGAAGAGGCAGGGCCAAGGTTTACGCCTTTTCATGGCGGATTTGGATTACTGAACACACAGGGTATTAAAAAACCGGCTTATCATGCCTACGCATTTATGAATAAACTGGGCAAAACAGAATTGGTCAATGCCGACAGTTCTTCCTGGGCATGTAAAAACGATAACGGCGACATCCAGGTGTTGCTGTGGGACTTCACATACACTCTGCCCGACAACATCAACAACCAGGATTACTATAACCAGGATTTACCGGCCAAAAGCAAAGGCAAAGCCATCATCGATCTGCACGGATTGGCGCCGGGCAATTACCAACTTGAGCTTTTTAAAACTGGTTACGGCCATAACGATCCATACACACTGTACCACAGGTTGAACAAGCCCGCCCAGCTGACCCAGAGACAGGTTGGATTCCTGAAAAGCCAAAGCAATGGACTACCTTTCAGTTCAGAGTTGATAAGGATAACCAACGATGGCAATTTCAAACGAGAACTTTTATTAAACGAGAACGATGTGTTTTTGATTGCATTGAAGAAACTGTGAAAAAGAATGGCCGACGAGAAGATGTTTGGTTATTAAAATGGAGTAAGACAACCGAGCCACGTGTCCTGTTCACCAAAACCGATATTGCTTTGCATTGATATCCCCTGACTCTTCCGAAAAGGGAAAATCCAAAGATGAATGCACCTGGTATTCCATTATCGCTCGGAAGGAGGGGGTGGCAGATCAGTTCTTCACATGAATGCTTTTGTCTAAAACATTGAGATGATGTCAACGAAACTTCATGTCACACAAAAAGAATGGAGATATGGATCTTTGAATAAAAGATCATTGCTTAAACTGCATATATCCAACAATCGTCATGAGGAAGGACTTCTTTATTTCGATTATCTTTTGTCCAACAATTTAACCTTGCTCAGTGTCAATACCAAAATTATGAACCTTCTATCCAAACAATCCCTAATGAAAACCACGATCACTTTATTGGCCTTCGGGCTGGCATTATCGGGTATAACAGGATGCACCCGCCCAAAGGATGCAACGGATGGCACTCCCCATCATGCCTTCACCAACCCCCTCTTTCCTGGCGATTACCCCGACCCTAGCATTTTGCGTGACGGCGACGATTATTACATCGTTCATTCATCATTCGAATACTATCCAGGGCTGACCATCTGGCATTCGAGAGATCTTGCCAACTGGAAACCGGTAGCCAATGCATTGTCCCAATACGTGGGCCCCGTATGGGCACCCGATTTAGTGAAGCACAACGGCAAGTATTTCATTTATTTCCCTGCCAACCAGACCAACTACGTAGTGGCCGCCGACAGAATCGAAGGTCCGTGGAGTGATCCCGTCGACCTAAAAGTGGGCAACATCGACCCCGGCCACGTTGCCGATGAACAGGGAAACCGCTATCTCTATTTCAGTAATGGCGGCTACGTACCCTTATCGGCCGACGGACTGTCAGTAACCGGCGATCTGAAACATGTTTACGACGGCTGGCCCATCCCCCGAGATTGGCAAATCGAATGTTTTTGCATGGAAGGTCCCAAGCTCGTTAAACGCGGCGATTATTACTATTTAACGGTGGCTCAAGGAGGTACCGCAGGGCCGGCTACGGGACACATGGTTATATCGGCACGCTCCAGGTCACCTCTTGGCCCTTGGGAGAACTCACCCTACAACCCTATTATCCGCACCCAAAACAGTTCGGAGAAATGGTGCTCGGTAGGCCACGGCACGGTATTCGATGATGCTTCGGGCAATTGGTGGATGGTTTTGCACGGTTACGAAAAAGACCATTATAACATGGGACGCCAAACTTTGCTACTGCCAGTTGAGTGGACAAAAGACGAATGGTACAAGATCCCCGAAAATGCCTCTCTTGGCAAACCCATTCCGATGGCCGGCAAGGCCCCTATCGAAAGATTCACATTAAACGACAGTTTTACAGGTAGTTCACTGAGTCTCCACTGGAGATTTTTTGGTGAATATGACCCTGCGCGTTTCAATTTGTGCGACAACAGTCTGTCTATTCAGGCCAGGGGAACCTCGGTGGCCAACTGTTCGCCCCTGTTGTGCATGCCAACCGACCACTCATACACGGCCCAGATAAAGATGGAACTTGCGGGCAATAGCGTGGGCGGATTGGTGCTATTCTATAACCAACAAGCCTTTTCGGGCATCTTGGCCGACAGCCATAATATACTGACCAATATAAGGGGATGGCAGTTCATTACCGAAAAGAGCAAAATAAACCGTCACGTGTTTCTCCGCCTCAAAAAAGTTGACCATCTGGTCGATTTATACTACAGCACCGACGGTGAGATCTGGACAAAAACCGAAAACTCGCTGGAAATGTCGGGCTTTCACCATAACGTGCTGGGCGGTTTCATGGGGCTACGGATTGGGCTGGTTGCCATTGGCGAAGGAAGTGTAAAATTTAAGGACTTCAGGTATGAAGCAATAAAATAAGGTGCAAAGAAACAAAAGGCTTTTGGTCTGCATATGCGTTCTTTCCGCTTTTTGTGTGAACTACCCCGAGCAACCTATTGACAATAATTGTAAATGGCTAATGTGCCATCTCAATTCTTCAAAAAGTGGCTGGGGTTTTTACCAAAATGCTTCGAGAAGGTGCGGGAGAAATTGGAAGGCTCCGTAAAACCGACCCTGTAAGCCACTTCCGATACGTTCAGGTTACCTTGCGTCAGCAATGTTTTTGCACGGTCCATGCGTATGGAAGTGATAAATTCGTGCAGTGTTTGCCCGGTCAGGGCATCGATTTTCCGGTACAATTGGCGTTTGCTCACAGACAAATGATCTGCTAACTCCTCCTGGCTAAAGTCGGTCCTTTCCAGATTGGCCTCGACAAAAGCCAGCGCTTTCTTTACAAATGCATCGTCAATACAGCGAACAGCCATATCGGCTGTCCCGGCAGAAGCATCGCCCGCAAAGGCGCGCCTGAGTTTTTGCCGGTTGTCAATAAGGCTTTTGATCTGTGACAGGAGCAGCCTTACATTAAAAGGTTTGGCATGGTAAATATCGGCACCCTTTTCATAACCGGTGATTTTTGCTTCGTCATCAACCATGGCCGTTAATAGGATAACCGGAATGTGGCAGGTACGTTCATCGCTTTTCACCCGGCTACAAAGTTCAAAACCATCCATTACCGGCATCATCACGTCGCTCACCACCACATCGGGGATTTCGGCAGTAGCCATTGCCAGGCCATCCTTCCCGTTTGAAGCCGGCAATACAGAATAATGATATCCCAAGGCTCCGGCCAGGTAGTTGCGCAAATCGGCATTGTCATCCACGACCAACACCACGGGTCTTTCGTTATCGTCCGAAACAGCCTGGTGCATATTGTCATCTGCACCGGCACCAGCGACCGGAAGAAACGGGATTGCTACCGTGAACTTAGTTCCCTGAGGCTGGTTGTCGCCAATCTCAATGGTTCCGTTAAGCAAATCCACCAACTTGCGGGTAAAAGCCAACCCAATGCCACTGCTCTGTCCTTCAAAGGGTCTGGTATTTTTGGCCCGGAAAAACTCGTCGAACACATTCTCTTTGTCCCCGTCGGCGATACCAATGCCCGTGTCACGAATGGTGATACGCCACACTGGTTTTTCGCGCTGAATACCCTTTTCCACCTGCACGGATACACTCCCCTGACCAGAAGTATACTTAAACGCATTGGATAAAAGATTGAACAGGATCTTCCCAAGTTTGTCTTCGTCAAACCACGTATCGAATACAATCCACTTTTGCATCAACCCCTAAACTGATACCGCGCCTCTGTGCCATTGGCATAAAGCTATCGGTTATCTGCCTGATGAACGCAAGCATGTCACCCCTGGTCAGTTCCGGTCGCATTTTACCTTCGTCTATTTTCCGGAAATCGAGCAATTGATCAACCAGGCCCTGCAATCTGTGGGCATTTTGCACCACTATCTCCAGATAACGCCCGTGTTCTCCGGGCTCCATCCCTCCCTGCACCAACTGCTCAAGCGGATCGATAATAAGCGACAGAGGCGTACGAAGCTCGTGCGATACATGCGTGAAAAACTCCATTTTAGCGGCATGAAGCTCCAGCTCCTTTTCTTTCTGCATTTTTTCGACCGCCAGCTGCCGCTTCAACCTTTCGCGCCAAAGCAAAAGTTTTATCAGTACCAATAGCAAAGCACCCAGAAAAACGATGTACCCAAGATAAGTCCACCATGTACGCCACCATGGCGGATTAACCACCACTTCCAAAACGGCAGGCTCGGGGTTCCATATGCCGTCACAATTCGAAGCTTTCACCTTAAAGAGGTAACGGCCATGTGGCAAATTTGCATAAGCGGCAATGCGATGGCTTGCATCTGTTGCCATCCATTGTTCGTCATATCCTTCAAGCATGTATTGGTAACGATTGCCCAATGGATTTGAAAAATGCAACCCGGCAAATTCAATGGCAAAATGCCTGTCTTCGTAATCAAGTGTAATCTGTTTGGCCATAACCATCGATTGTGACAGCACAACACGGCCACGTATGCGGTCGCCCACGCCAATCCAATGATCCTGGATACGCAACGCGGTCAAAACTACCTTGGGCAAGAAAGGATTATCGTGCAGGCTGTCGGGGTGAAACACGGCCAACCCACCGGTTCCTCCAAACATCAACATCCCGGAACGGGAACTGGCGGCAAACGCGTTTTGGCTAAATTCATTACCTGGCAGGCCGTCATTTTGGGTATAGGTCCTGAATTCCAATCTGCCGTCGTTATCGGCGATCCTGGTGAGCCCCTTTTTGTGGCTGGCCCAGACTCTTCCGATCCCATCCTCTAAAAGCCCCATGATCAACGCATCGGGAAAACCTGTCTCCGCGGTCAAGCGAAGAAATTGACCATTGGAAGGATTGTACCGGCACAGCCCGTTGTTGGTACCCAACCACATTGCACCATTACGATCCTCCAACATGGTTAGGACAATGTTGCTAGGCAATGAATTCTTATTTTCCGGATCAGCCCAGAATTCCTGCACTTTCTTCAATTTCCCGTTCACCCCAGATCCTGCCTCCCGTTCCAGTATCGTTATCCCTCCTCCTTCGGTAGCAACCCACAATCGATGGTGACGATCTTCCATAATGGAACGAATACGGGCATTGCCCAAAAGACTTTTTGATGGAAATGCGTCAAACCGATTATTGAGCCTGTCAAAACGTGCGATCCCGTCAAACGTACCAATCCACAAAGTGCCCAAGTGATCTTCCATCACACAGAACACGGCATTGTCGGGAATAGGCGCATTACTTGACCTGGAGTAAGTTTCGAAACGGCCTTGCTTAACCAGGTAACGATTTAAGCCCTTTTTGGTCCCAATCCATATGTCACCGGCCTTATCGCAGTACAAACAACGTATTTCATTGCTCACCAACCCATTCCCTTCATCGCTTTTTACAATATGCCGATATTGGCCGGAGGGCTGTACAACAGTGATGCCGCTGTTAACCGTTCCTACCCATATGTTTCCGTTAAGATCTTCTGCAACAGCCCTAACAACATGGCCGACCAACGAATTGGAATTTCCCGACTGATGGTAGAAATTAGAAAAAGGTTTGTGGCGGGTATCAGCTTTGTTTATTCCGCCAAATTCAGTCCCGACCCAAAGGATGTCGTTGTTATCGAAATATAATTCACTAAGATTGTAATCGCTCAATTCATCGTACGCCAAATGATTCTTTGCATACAAAATGATTTGGCCATCTTTGCCGGCTTGTCTTAAAACGTTACCTGTTTCATCAACCGACCAGACCATTTCGTTGCCTGCCGCCCGAAAACGTTTGGAGTTTCCCCGGTCCAGACCTTTCGATACGTCCAATGGTATCGAATCGACAGGTACACGACGAAATATTTCATTTCCATAATCGTAACGCGATACATGGTTGTCCCCATTTTGCACCCATAAACCCAATCTTTCATCCGTATAGAGATTGCTGATCCGGTTGTTTTCCAACCCTGAATACCCGCGACTATCACCGGCCCTATACACTTTAAAAGAGTAACCATCATATCTGCACACCCCTTCATAAGTACCAAACCACATAAAACCATACCGGTCTTTGGCGATCCCATGAATGGTATTCTGAGACAATCCTTCCCTAACCGTCAGATGTTCAAAATGCAATCGATTTGTTTGTGCAAAGCTATCCAGCACTATCCAAACACAACCCAACAGAGAAAACACATGACGAAAAGAAGGCAAATACGTCATCATTTATAACATGTGAACAAAAATATTTCCCAATGCTCCTTCCATATAAAAACTATCCATCAGAAACACAGAAGTATCTGCAACACAAAAGGAATTACCACCTACTTCCCAATTTTTGCCTATTCACAAATACGTTGTCGAAAACGACATTTTCGTATTCAACATCAAATTGTTCCTGATCCGTTTGGGCCTGGATGTCCCTAAACATTACGGCATAAACCGAATCATTCCCATTGCCTTCCATGACACCAAACCGATCGCATTTGACATGGATATTTGACATGGAAATGTGGCGTACCACAGCATAGGGTTGTTCGCTGCTCCCTTCCAGATCGAAAAACTGTCGCCATGGCTTCATCTCGATAATGGAGCCACAGGCTCCCACTATGTTTTCGATGGTAATATTTTCATATGTCTGGTAGGTATCGGGGCGCATCTTCAATCTGAGGATGGGACAATTGTTCTCCACTTTGCAATTACGCACGGTAATGTTGCGGGCATGGATGCATTCACTCCCAAGGGTTAAGGTACCGTGAGAAGGGCCAAACGTGCAACCCTCGACCAACACATCTTCCACGACACCGTTTTCGGGAAGCCGGTGGGCAAACGGCCCTTTTCCTCCCTTGATGCACACGGCATCGTCATTCACGGCAATGTAACAATTCCGAACAGTTACCCCCTTGCACACATCAATATCGATACCATCGGTACTTGGTGCCGGAATGGGCTTGTACGGCGAACGGATGTCGCAATTTTCAATGACCACATCGTTGCATTGGTACAAGTGGGTTGTCCAAAAACCCGAATTATAAAGTTTTACATCCTGGATAGATACATTGTTGCAACCCCAAACAAACACCAGCCTCGGCCGATGCACATCCAGATTGGTAGCTTCCTGGTCGATTTTCCTCAATGAATCGCGATAAGCCCAAAAGGTTTTCCAGAATTTTTCCCCGTTGCCATTGATCATTCCCGGACCGGAGATAGTGAATCCGTCTACCTTATAGGCATTGATCAACGCCGCATAATAATCAAGCTTTTTACCTTCCATGCGCGATGGGACCAACGGGTAATCGGCAATATTATCAGAGCCCTTCAATACCGCACCTTCCATCAGTTTTAAATGGGTGTTGGGCTTGAAAAAGAGTGCCCCGGTTAAAAATATCCCTTTAGGAACCACTACCGTACCTCCGCCCTTGGCGTGAGCCTTGTCAATGACTTTTTGTATAGCCCTGGTACTCAGCCTGGTGCTATCGAGCCCTACACCATGCTTGGTTATTACAAACTCACGTGCATGGATGCCCGTGATCGAACAAAACAATACAATGAATAACAATGATTTATACATATCAGTCCTGAAATGATTTTATACTCTTCCGATGCTTTCAATTTTAGCGTATTAGTTTGATTGTCCTACCTTCAATTCAACCACACCCGACATCACCCCTTTTGCTTTTGCCTCAAAACGGATGGTCCCCTCTGAGCTGTCGGCCTGCACAATAGCCGTTAATTGTCCGTTAAACAGGTGCATTTGCGGTAAATGGAACAGGTCGAGCGATGTAGGATCGCCATTGGCCGATGCACGGTAATGCCCCTGCCCCTTACAGGAAAACGACACCAAACGTTGGTCATGCGGACAATGGTTGCCGTCGATATCCACTATGCGAACGGTCAAATAGGCCAAATCCTTGCCATCAGCAGCCAGTATCCTCCGGTCGGGAACCAATTCGATATGATGGGGTTTTCCCGCCGTACGCACAATTTGTTCGGCAACGGGCTTTCCGTCGTTATCGTAAGCCACCGCTTTCAGTTCTCCAGGTTCGTACTCCACGTCCATCCACATCAATCGATAGCGGTTTTGGAGCGACGAATCGTTTTTACATCGTGTCCCGTAGCTCTTGCCATTGACGAATAATTCGACCGAAGGGAAACTGGAGTAGGCAAATACAGGGGTGATCTGTCCTTCACGGCCGGGCCATGTCCAATGGGGCAACACGTGAAGCGTGGGACTTTGTTTGTTCCAAATGCTGCGGTACAAGTAATAACGGTCTTTGGGCAAGCTGGCCAGATCCACGATACCGAACAGTGAACTATGGCTGGGCCATGCATCGGTGTCATAAGGACTTGGTTCGCCCAAATAATCGAACCCGGTCCACACAAACTGCCCCATTGTCCAGGGATGGTCCTCGGCCAACGCAAAATCTTCGTCAGGCAAATTGCTCCAACTGCAATGCTCAACATCGTACGACGATGATTGGTGATCGGAATATTTGACATCGCCTCTTTTAGCTACCGGAAATTTATATACGCCACGGGAACTGACTGTGGAAGCCGTCTCGGAGCCGAGGATCAGTCCTTGCGGCAGCTTGTTGTATGCCTCCTGGTAACGATACGTGCGGTAATTAAGTCCTGGCACATCGACAAGTGCGGCAAAACCGTTGCTGAGCACACAAGTCACCTGGTCCATGCCACAGGTAACAGGCCGTGTAGGATCTTCACGATGGCAAATGTCCTGTAAAAATCTGGCCACGCGGTACCCTTCGTTGCTACATTGCGTGGGCACCTCATTCCCGATGCTCCACATTACCACCGACGGGTTGTTACGGTACTGGTGCAACATGTTAACCATGTCTTTTTCAGCCCACTCGTTAAAAAAACGATGGTAACCGTTTTTACATTTAGCCCGGTCCCATTCGTCGAACGGTTCCAGCATTACCATAAATCCCATTTCGTCACACAACTGTACCAATTCGGGCGCAGGCATGTTATGTGCGGTACGAATGGCATCGCACCCCATGTCTTTCAATATGGTCAACTGCCTGCGTAAAGCTGCCGTATTGACGGCGGCCCCCAGCGGCCCTAAATCGTGATGGTTACATACTCCTTGGAATTTCCGTAATTCCCCGTTAAGGAAGAATCCTTTTTCAGCTATAACCTTGATGTCGCGGACGCCAAAACGGGTGACGTACTCATCGAGCAAGACATTGTTCGCGTATATTTTTGATACTGCACGGTAAAGGTGGGGCGTTTCGGGAGACCACAACAACGGTCTTTCCATCAAAAAATTCTGCTCATACGGCAAATCGCGAAAGATTTTCTGCACTGTAATTTTTTGGGCCACTACGTTACCGGAAGCATCCTCGACCTCTGTCACCATTTTCACGTCGGTACCCACATCGACATTGGCAATGGTTGTTTGCAAACGGACCGACGCATACTCGTCCGACACGAAAGGCGTGGTAAGATAAGTCCCCCAAACGGGCACATGCGTCTTGTTGGCAACGACCACACGAACGTGACGGTACAATCCCGCACCGGGATACCAACGTGACGACTGTTCTTTATTCTCTAGCCTTACCGTCAATACATTATCGATTCCACTGTCGTTCAAAAAGCCAGTGGCATCGAAATGGAACGAATTGTATCCGTTTGGCCAAAAAATGGCCTCCTTTCCATTGACATATACGCGAGCCTCACTCATGGCCCCGTCGAATATCAAGCTAACACGCTGCGTATGTTTGTCGAACCCCGGGACCGAAAACTTCGTACGGTACCAACCTATACCCATGTAAGGCAATCCGCCGGTACGACCTGTTTTTCGGGTCGCTACTTTTTCATTGTTCTGGATTACGGCCACCTCCTGCAAATCATTGCTTTCATCAAAAGGGCCATAGATTGCCCAATCGTGCGGGATGGTAACCGTCTGCCATTTTGTATCATCGTAATCGGCAGTTACTGCCTTTGGATAATCACCTTTGGCAAATTTCCAGTTCTTTTCGAGAAAAAACTCCTGTCTTTCGACCTGGCCCATAGAGGCCAAGCTACCTAACAACCCAATAATGGCAACAAATACCTTTCTCATTTCTTAATCCTAAAACTACAATTGTCATATACATCTCATGTATGTTAAGTTTCCTACTGATCTTATCCGTCCTTAAAAGGGATCCCCATCTTCGATACGATGAGGCATGTCCGCATATCAACCGTTCTAAAACACACGAAGAGATAAAACAAAACAAATATGATAATTCCAATCCGCAACCATCTGCAAAATCATCCCTAAAAACCATGAAAAACGTGCCGTGGGCATACCGGGCAACAAGTTCTGTGCACAAACGCCAGGCATGCATGAAATTATCTAATTATCTAAAAAACAACAACATTAAGCTGTAAATCTATTTTAAGCCAGAGGAATTTTAGTCATCCGCGATATCATTATTTCGCATCCTTGCGTCCCTGCAACGTGACAATCGAAAATATATGCCATAAGTATCGAAGCAATGGCACTATGGATTTTGGAATGGGGATTCGGGTGACGAGAGGCATTGTGGTCATTTTCCAAGAACGCTGGCGACAAATAACAAAACAGTTTTTATGATGTGTATGTACCCCCTGGAAGATCAATCCCACCCAATTATCGGGGATCAGACATGCTACACCCCCCTGAATCTTTAAAAATCACCATATTTAGGTATTGCGGTACTTTATTTTGGCAAATAATTTTGCAGCCAAACAATTATCACATCAAAATGGGCAAAAAAAGACTTATATCAGCACTGTACCTGTGCACATTGCCAATGTGGCTTTGGGCGCAGACAGGCACCGTAAAAGGGAAAGTGACCACCAACGAAGGCAATCCGGCCGAATTTGTAAATATGGTACTGGTCGGTGAAGGGAAAGGCACGATTGTAGATGCCAACGGCAATTATGAGATCAATGGGATCAAAGAAGGGATACACACATTGAGGGCCAGCTTCATAGGACTTAGCCCCCAGACAAAGCAGATCAGCATAATGGCCAACCAGATCACGAACGTTGATTTTGTGCTTGACCAAAACAGTGAAGGCTTGAAAGAGATCGTTGTACGGGCCAACCCAAACAAATACGTGACCGATTATCCATCGGTTACACTAAGGTTGAAAACCCCTATCCTCGAAGTTCCCCAGAACGTACAAGTCGTGACCGCACAAGTGATACAGGACCAACAGATATTTGACATGCTGGAGGGTGTGACCCGCAACGTGAGTGGTGCCACCCGCATGGACCACTGGGACAGCTATGCACAGATAAACATGCGCGGTTCGCAAATTGCGGGATTTAGAAACGGCATGAACGTGCAATCGACGTGGGGGCCTTTGACCGAAGACATGAGCGTCGTGGAACGTATTGAGTTTGTAAAAGGCCCTGCCGGGTTTATGCTGGCAAACGGTGAGCCAAGCGGCTTTTACAATGTGGTGACCAAAAAGCCGACGGGCATCACCAAGGGCGAAGCCACCATGACGATGGGGAGTTTCGACACTTACCGCACCGCATTGGATTTCGACGGCAAATTGAGCCAAAACGGGAAAGTATTATACCGGCTGAACGTCATGGGGCAAAGTAAAAATTCACACCTTGAAAACGAATACAATAACCGGGTGACGATTGCCCCTGTCGTAAAATTCCAATTTGCCCCCACGACTTCGTTAACTGCCGAATATACTTACCAATATGTGCAAATGTCGCCACTAGGATCGAACTATGCATTTTCCTCGCGCAAGATGGGGGAATTACCGGTTGAATTTTCCACTGCCGAATCAAACATGGATCCGACCAACATTCATGACCACTCTGTCTTCCTGACCTTTGCGCACACGATCAACAACAACTGGAAATTTACCGGCCAGCTGGCCTTCATGAATTTTGGACAGGAAGGCCAGTCGTTGTGGCCACGACCGCCATCGGCCGGTCCAGCTTTTTCGGCCAACGGGGATACGCTTTACAGAAACCTATCGAACTGGGACATTTTAGGGATAACAAAAGTAGGGCAGTTTTTTGTGAACGGAGATGTCAATACCGGTGTTATCGGGCACCGGATACTGGCAGGCATTGACATGGGCGACAAAGACTTCTACCACGACTGGTCGCAAGGCGGTGAGATCATAGGAACCAGCGGGTTCAACGTTTACAACCCTGTGTACGGCCTTGTTCCTGCATCGAGCTATCCCCAATACGACCGGAGCCTGAGCATAAGGGAGCGTGGCGTACATTATGCCAACAATTACATTGCTTTTTACGGACAAGATGAAATCCGCTTGCTTAACGATGCGCTACGTGTTACGTTGGCCGGTCGTTACACTACGGCCAGTGACATCGACCCTTATTCGGGCAACGGGGAGGCCAGTAAATTTACGCCACGCGCCGGCATAAGTTATTCCATTACCCCTTCAGCCAGCGGATATGCAGTGTACGACCAGGCATTTGTCCCACAATTAGGATCAGATGCCGAAGGCAAAGGCTTCGATCCCATCACCGGGTCGAATGTGGAGATAGGCCTGAAAAAAGAGTGGCTCGATGGGCTTTGGACAGCCACGTTGGCCACTTACCAAATCACAAAGAACAATGTATTGACAGCCGATCCGGACCATCAATATTTCTCGATACAGCTGGGACAAACCAAGACCTGTGGCATTGAGTTCGATTTGCGCGGACAAATTCTCCATGGGCTTGACGCCACCGTGAACTACGCCTATACCGACGGTAAAATCACCAAAGATACCGATACCGGCCGTGAAGGCGATCAAATACCGGGTACATCCACCCACATCGCAAACGCCTGGCTGAGCTACCGTTTCACGATGCCTTCGTTGGACGGCTTAGGACTGGCACTGGGCGTACAGTATATCGGTGACCGCACCAACTGGTACGGTGCCTATAGCAACACTTCACCGGCAATGCCCGACTACACCCGCTTTGATGGCGCCATTTCGTACCAACGCGACAAATTTGGCATCGCGTTGAATATAAATAACCTGTTCGATGCTTATCTGTACTCGGGAGCTTATTACACATGGGGCAATTACTATTATTGGCAAGCTGAAGCTTACCGCAATTTCCGTTTGGCCATCAATTACAAATTTTAATTTCCAACCGTGAGGAAACTCGTTCGTCAGATACACCTTTGGCTCGGACTTGTGTCCGGGCTTTTGGTGTTTATCATTGCCGTTACCGGTTGCCTGTACGCCTTTCAGGAAGAGATACAAAACGCGACGCAACCTTTCAGGTTTGTGCAGGTACAGGACAGACCTTATATGCTTCCGTCGAAACTACAGGCCATTGCACAATCGCAGTTGCCCGACAAACATCTCCACTCAGTCAAATACAATGAACCTCACAAAGCTGCCGAAGCTATTTTTTACGATTATGAACCGGCATATTATTACACTGTTTTCCTGAATCCGTACACTGGCGGGGTATTAAAAGTCAATGACAACGACAAAGGCTTTTTCCGCATTGTACTCAACGGGCACTATTACCTCTGGTTGCCACCTCACATTGGCCAACCTGTGGTGGCAACGGCCACATTGGTATTCGTGGCAATGCTGATTACAGGAATCGTGTTATGGTTTCCCCGTAACTGGCGGTTATTAAAACAATCGGTCGGATTTGTGTGGAACAGGAACACGCAATGGAAACGTAAAAACTACGATTTACACAATGTGCTGGGTTACTATGCCAGCTTTTTTGCGCTCATCTTGGCACTAACCGGTCTGATATGGGGGTTTCAATGGTTTGCCTTTGGGATGTACAAAGGGCTGGGCGGCAAAAAGTCGCTGGTTTACGCCGAACCTGTCAGCAAAACACCTACGGAAAAGGGTATAACGCAACAGTTATCGCCAATAGACAGCGTATGGGCCATCATGCAGCGCGACTACCCGCTGGCAAAAAGCATCGAGGTGCATCCGCCCGAAACCGACTCATCGGCAATCAGCGCCAACGCAAACAATGTTTCGGGAACCTATTGGCAAACCGACTACCGGTATTTCGACCAGTACACTTACGAAGAATTGACGGTAGGCCATATTTACGGCAAACTCGACGACGCCAAATTTGCCGACAAAGTGTTGCGGATGAACTACGACATCCACGTAGGCGCCATTGGCGGATTTGCGGGCAAGTTATTGGTGTTTTCCATTGGCCTAATCACAGCCAGCCTGCCGGTTACCGGCGTTCTGATCTGGTGGGGACGCCAAAAAAGAAAAAAACAATCTGAATGATCCATGGAAGCAGCGACCATATTTGAATCTTACTGGCTTATTGGCCTTGTGGGTATATTGTTTCTGGCCCTATCAACCACATTTGTAGTAACGAACTGGAAACTGGCTGCATCGTGGTGGCAATCGTCCCGTCAACCGGCTTTGCACTTAACGGTCGTGAACCGTCAAGACGTGACCGATAAATTGTTCACGCTGACATTGGCCCATCTCTCATTTAAGATTTTACCATCTTTTTATCCCGGACAATATCTCACGCTCGAGATCCCGATTAACGACAAACAAACCATCAAACGCGCCTATTCGATTGCCAATTGGGAAACAACCCCTATTTCCTATCAACTGGGAATAAAGCAGGAAGAACTCGGAAAAGGCTCTACCTGGCTACACAAGCATTTAAGGCCCGGATCGACCATTAAGGTACACAAGCCCCGGGGCAGTTTCCATTTGCCGCACAGCGTGTCGGGAACACTGGTATTTGTGGCGGCAGGTATCGGCATTACTCCCTTCAGGGCCATGCTGCAAGCGTTAATCCAACGGGATTCTGCCGATCAAACATACACGCAAGTATTGTTGTTCTATTCCTGCCGGCACCCCGACCAGTTGTGCTACCATGCTGAGTTTAAAGAGATGCAGGCAAAACACCCGTTCTTCGTTTATGTTCCGGTAGTGACGGGCAATGCGGATATATGGACCGGTACGCGTGGTCGTATTGGGGTGGAGGCCATACAAAAACATGTGCCCGATTTACGCATGGCCACATATTACCTTTGTACAGGTGCCGCAATGATGGATAACCTCCGTCACAATCTTACAGACCACGGTGTTGAACCGTCCCAAATCATCACCGAGAATTATGGGGTTGCCGCACAACCGGGTTCCGGCAGGAAATTTTCCGTCACATATCAGGGCCATGCCATCGAGTTCGACAACCACCTCACATTATTCCAATCGCTAGAGGATTCTTCGGTTCCCGTCGACGGTCATTGCCAGTCGGGCAGTTGCGGGTTATGCAAATGCAACCTGGTTGAGGGCAAAGTAAGCTATTTAATGAAACACGAACAGCGGTTACGTCCCGACGAAATCCTTCCCTGTTGCTGTGTACCCGAATCGGATCTCGTACTTCAATAACAACGAAGCCGTGCCCCGCGTTTATTTGACGCGAAGCACGGCTTTGTATTCGGGAACCAACCGAATGGAATCCACTTTAAAACCATTGGCTTCGTCCAATGATTTCCGGTACGGCTCCTCCACAAAAAAACGACTGGCTGGCATCTGGGGCGTGAATTGGAACCTCAGCTTGGCATTGTACGACGGCACAATGCGTCCTAAACTGAACATCCACGGGCGACCGTTCCAGAACTCATCGTTCATTAATCGTCCATCATTATAAATTGCCAGCGCATCGGCCCGATAGGTGGTCTCGACAAAGATATCGTTCACATAATCTGCCTTATAAGGGAAACGGGTCGATACATCCAACGTCTTCATGCCGGGCCATGCCACAAAACTTTCGCCGTACAAAGCACCCGGTTGTTCACTAAACCATGGTAAAGGTTCCTTTCCTTTAAGGAAATCGCTTTCCACTGCATTTTTCCATTGGGTACCGGCCTTTGGGTCGGCCTTGCAAAGCCAACCGGTATTGGAAGGTACGCACAGGATGGAATTGGGCAGCACAATAAAAACCCGGGCCAATAACCCCGCGGAGGCATGTGTATTTTTCACCATTATATCCAAACGGTTGTGTGTCGCCTGCAATCCATTGGACAACGGCAACGTAACCACGTTGTTGTTTTTCCCGCCAATGGCGATCCGGTTGCCGTTCAATTCCACCGTAGCCTCGTCATCAGCCACAAACGCAAGGTAAGCTTTCGCGGATGCACCCATGGGAATGGTAAACTGGGTCCGGAACCAACATGTATCAGCAGCCTCGGGACACCAAATAGGTAGGGCACCAGCCAACGGCTTCTCAATTTGGTCCATGAGACGGTTAAACGCGGGATCGCTGGCCAGGGACGGGGTGTTCTGGCCTGCCACCGAATCAATTGCCAGTTCGGCCGCAAGCAGCGGATAATCGATTTGGATCCGTCCAAACACTCCATTGCGCCCATATTTTATAGCTCCACCATGTTGGTTGAACAGCTTTCTGCCAACGGCAGGGTAAACGGACACATCGAAACTGGCTTCGCCTTTTCGTAACAACTTGATTTCCTGATCTGTCGCCACCATATCGGCATTGCCGATTATCAAATGTTCCCGTCCAGACACATTGGCTTTGATGGCCGATAATGCTTGCGAACGTTTCAGCACCATGACGTGAAAAGCCTTTCCTTTGGAATCGGTCACTTCATACAAACAGTCGGTATCCGGGCGGATATCACTCAACAACAACGTATTGTCACCTTCTGGTTGCCACACGGTTCCTTTGATTCTCCTGACCGTCGATGCCACAAACGCCAACTCGGGCATTATCCCATCTACTGCGGTAAACACATACGTAGGTATTTTTCCGTTGATAATGCAAACTGGTTGGGCCGTGGCATATTTAAGTACCGCATCGCCCATTGGCATGTGAAAGGGGAATATGGCTTGCGTATTAGCCTTGACGGTAACGGGCCGGTGGGGAAAAACTTCGGTTCCGTTCTTTGTCTGTACACAAAACCGGACATTCGGGACATCTTGCATTTGCCCGTAACGCTGAAACTGGCTTACAAATACATACCCACTACCGTTACCGGCCCTCATGGCACAACGTAAAGTTTGTCCATCGTCAACCCCGTCAGGCATTGAATCGGGAAAAAAAGGATAAGTAACGGCCAATTCTTTCCCAAAATCGTTGGCAAAGTAATGAAGCAGTTTCATGTGATGGTACGAACGGCGGAGCTGCCCTGCCTGCCCCATCGGCGATTGGAAATCGTAATCGATTAAACTGTAATCGTTGGGGTAATTGGTGTGTTTGTTCTCTTCCAGCGTGGTCAATTTGCCACGGGGGTTTACGCCCCCCGAAAACATGTAATAGCCCAGTCCGTTGGCCCCCGATCCCATCATGGCATATGCAAGGGCCACGCAGTCGAGCGAATCGATAAAAGGACGGCGGTGGTAAGTCACCTGGTTTCCTCCGCCCAGCTCGGCCGATAAATAAGGAAACAGATCGTTGGCTTCAATCTTCGATGTACCCGTCAGGTCGGCACCTATAGAGGCATCGTTGGCCAGCTTGCGGAACAAATAATCGGGACGTGGCGGCAATTGCCGGGTCCCTTTGCTCCAGGGTGCATCGGGATAGGCGCCGTACATCAGCAAAAAGTCGCGTTGGCCGGGATTGGTACCCGGCCATGACGTGACCGAATAATAAGGGACATCGATGCCCGCACCGACGGCCATTCCCTTAAGTGCCAGCATATAATCCAAACCCGTTTGGGATTTGAAGTTGAATTCGTTTTCGATCTGGCAACCAATGATCGGGCCGCCGTTTTTGAACAGCTGCAGGTTGACCTGTTCCCCAATTTCGCCGAACAACCGCCCAACATGTTGCATGAACAACGGATGGTTGCCGCGCACATTGGTTTTTCGCAGCAACCAATCGGGAAACCCTCCGTTACGGGCCTCTCCATGGCACCAGGGCCCAATGCGCAACCACACGTAAAGGCCATGCCTGGCACAAGCCTCCACAAAAGCCTTTAAGTCCCGGCCATCACTCCAATCGAACCGTCCTTCTTCCTCTTCGTGGTGGTTCCAGAACACATACGTGGCAATGATGTCGATGCCGTTAGCCTTCATCTTCAGCAACGATTCATCCCATTTTTGCTTTGGGATACGGGCATAATGGATTTCACCCATAATGGGGAACCAGGGTTGTCCGTTCCGGATAAGGTAATGATTGTTCAAATCAAACCTGGCACCGGCAGGTGACAAAGCTGTCCCCATCGAAATATGCCCCGACCGGAGCCGGTGCTGGTCGTGACGGATGTCGAATGTATAAAGGTTGGTTTGGGCGGAGGCAAGGACGGCACCCCACACGGATAAAAACAGAAAGATTTTTCGCATTTCATGAATCGGATAAAGGATTAACGGAGAATAAAAAGGGATTGTCCAAATGCAAGCATCCGTGACCAATCCCCTTCAAATTTAAACGATCAATTATCTGGCCCAATCGGCCACATATTCCTCAAATTTGGCCATGTTGGGGAATGCCTTTTCTTTCTCGCAGGCCGATGTGATCCATAACTCCAGATATTTGGTCGGTTTCGATACCATTTCGTATTGTGCGGGACCTTTTACTACTTTCTCGAAATCGGAAGGGTTGTATTTCAGGGCAGCACCGATGTTCAGCGGGAACGCGGCCACATCCTCGGGATGAAGGCCCCATGTAAGGATGTAGTTATTGCCCTGTTTTGTGGGCGTTTTATCGAAATAGTTGATGCCGGTAAAAAACTGCACCGGTTCACCGGTCAATGCAAAAGCTTCGACTTTGGCCTCACGGATGCCCGAATACACGGTCACACGAACCAAAATATCCACTTTTCCGCCTTTATAGGGTACGCCTTCGTTCCACATTTCCATGTATGATACCGAACCTTCTTTGCTTACTTTGGCCGTCCGCATCTCCACCGGGTTCAACAACACTTCTTTTTCGCCGTCCCACAAACGCACACCGCCAAGCCCCACGGTCTGTGCCACTTTGTATTGATCAGAGCCCCAGCCCTTTTTTTGTTGTTCGGGCGTGGGGTACCAGGTGGCAGCCTTCAATTCCAGTTGTTTCCTTTGTTTGTTGTACACGTCGATGGACACCTTTTTGTCGAAATAAAAACGGTACGCCACCCATTCGTTCTCCACGGCAGGACCGTGGTGATGCAATTTCCGGTAAAGATCGCCTGTCCCGGACGAGACGGAAGAGACCTGTTTCAACGTATCTTTCCACAAAAGAGAAACGTCGGTTTTGTTTTGGGCCATAGCCAGCGATGACCCCAAACAAGCGGAAACGATTAATAAGAACTGTTTCATTGGTTGATATATTTTAATTGAACGATAACTATACTCCGATAAATGTTCGATTCCTTGTCAAAAGGCAAGAAAATCCCTGAAGTTTACCTTATTGACCAAAAAAGTTTCAGCGTTATAGGTTCCTGTAAATATTTTGGCGAAGGATGCCTTTTTCTTTTCGCTCCATTTAAACTTAAACGCTTTCAACGTTCCGTCGATCTCTTCCACATAATCGATTTCCTGCTGTTGGGCGGTTCGCCAAAAATAGCTATTGCCCATCCAATGGTTGTTCGAGACAACCTTGAAACGTTCCGACACCAGGAAATTCTCCCAAAGTTGCCCCACATCGTTACGTGCAGCTAGCGGTTGCAACTGACTAATTACGGCATTCCGCACCCCGTTGTCGCAAAAAACATCTTCTTTTTCTGCTTGATCTCGTTGCGCAGGTTACGACTGAACGAGGACAAACGAAACACCACGAACGATTTTTCCAGCCGAGGATTCCATTCCTCAAATATTATAATTTTTAAGGACTTCAATCCTCAAATATCATATTTCCATCATTACTCCACCACCGTCACGGCCATTATTCCCATTACCACTTCGTTGGAAAGCACCCGCAACGTCAACGATGCCAACTGCTTATTGGGATCAACGGGCAAATCGACAATATTGGCCGCACCGCCGTCGATCACGCGGTTCGAATAACCGTTGATGGACATATAGCCAGTAAACGTTTCACGGTTGGTCAGCAATCCTGTTTTGAGGTGCAACCGTGGCTGGGGTGGCGTCGCGATGTGAAATGCAAACCCATCATGGAAATAATCCTGCTCAATGGGACTCCAATTGTCAGGGTTCTTTAATTCCAACGTATCGCGACTGCCGTCGGCATAGGTCACGGCAAGTACCCCATTGGCAATCTGGCTTTGCATAGGATTGGTGCTGCCGGCCATCAACAGGTACAGACGGCGGCCGTTTCCGTTAAGCGGAACAACCACCGAATCGGGGAAATTGTCGTACAACGATGCAAAAGCTATGTTAGGGGCATCGTCCATCGCCGGAGATTCAAATGTTACGCCCAATGGCAAGCGTATTTTTCCGTCACCGGCCGTAGCCTGCTTTCGCAACCCGCTGTCATCAATGACCGGATGGATGCTGTGATAACACCAGTTGCCCACGCCATGTTTAGGCAACTGGAGCGTTGGGAACGGCCATCGTGGCGACAGATATTCGTTTTGGAATATTCGTGTGACCTTGTCGTTAAAGAGGTTTTCCAGGCCAATGGTGCGTTGTACCTTCCCATCGGCCAACGCGTCCAATCCCCAATTTTCAATGGTCTCCGAAACCAACACACGGCCATCGGCCACCAGCTGTACCAAATTGGAACCGACCATCAGCCATTTTGCATCGACCTGTAAGGGATTACCCTGCGATTGACGCGTCACTTTCATCTTTATCCCGGTATCGTGGTGGTTGACGATGACAGAAGCCGAAAAATCATCCTGAAGGTTGTTCTTCACCGAAAACGCCACTGTATTGGCAGGTTGTCCGGATTCGGCCAATACTTCAACAGGAGGCGCCACTTTTACCGCAACCGGCATCCACCACTCCATTTGTCCTTGTTTGACACGGGCAAAGATGGTCCGTGTGCCCAGTTCCCCGCCCACCAATCCGGTTATCCGGTTGCGGTCGGTTTTGGGTGCGGAAAGAACGGTTTGCGGGTCATACACATCCATGACCGAACAATTTTCGAACGGAAACACTGCTGTCTGCCCTTTGGCAACCGTCATTTCGCCGGGTACTTTTTGCAAAGGGGCACCTATCCATTTTATCTCGATATCCAATCTGGCCGATTTGCCGCCATCGATCACGACCACCGGCAAGCCAATGGCCGAAGGATCCATTTTCCATACAGCTTTTTTCCCGTTTACCTTCACCCATGCAATACCATCGGTTTTGGCCTCTATTTTTAACGTCAATGCAAGCGGATTAGGGAAGGAGGCCACAAACTGATAGCGGTCGACCAAGCCTTTCCTCTGGAAACGGTAATCGATGTAGGGCGTCTTTAGGTTGGCAAAGTCCCATTGGGCAGGAAAGCCCGGTTTGATGGACAATTTTCCTTCAAGCCCGTCAGGCATGATGCCGAACAAACCTTCGACCAACGAACGGGCGGTCATTCCCACCTCATCGGCAAAGTCACGGTACATTTCGCCCCGGGCCGCATCAAGGAACGACAACTGGACAAAATTCCCTGGACTCCCGCCCAAGTACATGGCATCAAGCAAGGTGCTTTTCCACAAGAGGAAAGCTTCATCGCCACGTCCCGCTTGCCAATGGGCCAGGGCCATGTGCAGGTTTTCGGCCATTACCACGTTGTTGATGCTCCAGTCGTAGGGTTGCCAGCTGGTGGTGGAATGCACGTAATAACCTCCATCTTCAAGACCTGTCCCTTTCACCGGAAGTTTGGGGAGGTTCGTTTCTACATACCGGCTCGATTGCCATGCCTGAAAGGGATCGGCCACTTCGGAATCAAGCACATGGTAAATGGTCCACAAAGCCGATGCATCATGGGTGCGCTTTAATCCCGTCCAATCGACATATTCGGCAAACCATCCCTTTCCTGGCAACCACAACCGGGAACGGATGGCCTTTAAAATTTTCCCGGCTTCGGCCTGGTAAGGTGCCGGATCGAAGTTTAAGACCGTGGCGATTTGTGCCGCCATTTTATTGGCAAGATAGTTGTAGGCCGACGAATGCGCCACGCCACCGCCGCCGTACTGCAAGGCATCGCTGGCCCAAATGCAGCAGTAGGCATCGTACAAACCGTCGCCATCGCCGTCAAAATTCCGTTTTTCCCAAGCCAAATGACGTGTGAGCACGGGCCACATGTCGCGCATAAACGCCTTGTCTCCTGTCCAGCGGAAATGGCGAAGCATGTTGTCGATAAACACAAGATTCATGTCATAATGGTGCGGACGAAAGTCGCCATTGGGATTTCGACAGATGTACCCGCTGGTAAAAAGTGCATTCCCCATTTTTTCTTCCTGGCGCGCCCAGTTGGTTTCAGGGTCGGGTACACTGGGGCCGCTGTCGGGCGAAGTGACTTGCGATTTGGCATAGGCCGCAATGTGGGCCTGGGCACGGTCATGCCAGCCAAGCGGGTCGGCCGTGTAAGGGCCGCGCCAGCCATTGAGCCTCATGCGCCAGCCAATGGCACCGTGCAGATACGTGGGGTGTTCCCAAATGCCATCGGCCGCCGCAGCCAAGGTCGGGCCTAAAGTGTTGATATATGCATCGGGGGTTTGGACGACAACGCGACCAACCAGGGCCCGGCGGGCATCTTCGGCCTTCCGGAATGCGATTGTTGCCGCCGAAGACGAGAAACTCAGGTCGCGTGACGTTTGGGGAACTTTCCAAAGCAGGCAATGTCCGTTCTTGTCGATGCCATCAATCTTACCGACCAGGACAGGGGCATCGGACATGGTTCCGGACACCGCATCAATTGGCGATTTCAACGCACTGGCCGCATCGCCCACCTGCAATTGGGCGTTGGACGGGAAAAATCCTCCCACCAGTTTCTTCATTTCTTTCTGTCCACCGAAGCGTAGCGTGTCATCACCCGAAAACACCTGGGTGTCGGAAAATTCCCGACCGTTCCCGTACTGCAAGACAAAACGGTTGTCCGCCACTTCAACTACCGTCCCATTACAATTCTGGGGCGTGAGATAAAATATCGATTCCGGATCAGTGTTCATATCCCCGTCACGGCGAAACTTCTTTCCGGTCCCACCACCATAGACACATACCAGCGACACATCGGGCAATGGTTCGTCGGACAATACTTTTACCACCATGCCTTCGGCATCGGACAGGGCAAGTACATGAACGGTCAATACCGCATCACCCAGCAACGGGTCGGTAATCAGGTAATCCATGGCCGCCCCTTTGTACCGGGCTTCGATGCGCCGGGCCTGCGTCAACCAAATGCTTTGGCCGTTCCGTATGATTCCCAAACGTATGTTCCCTCCGAAGCCGGGCATGTACATGGCGAACTCGGGCAGATCGCCCGTTTCGATACGAAATGCGGTATGGGTGCCGTACAAGGCCCGGTTAAAACGTTTGGTTCCGTTAACAATGACAAAATCAGTGCCGCTGGGTTCATAACGCAATTGACGTTCTGTATTGCTCCAATGGTTTTCGGCCGATTGCGATAATGCATGCGAAGGGAGCAAACAACCGAGTGCCCACAATGCACATGCTAACTGGAAAATATGCATGATAAAAGTTAATTGAATGGGTGTTTAACCAATATTTCATTTCGATGCCGGATAAAGGTGTCCGACCGGTAAGCAAAAGAAGAATATGAATGCCGGACCAATGGATATGCCGGGCAGGACAAGGGTCGTCGCTGCCGTTAAATGCCGGATCTATGCATGGAGATACGGCACATGGTTACATACTGTTGGCACAAAACCAGTCCCCTTGCACCATGCAGGTCATTGCCGTTCCATACGGGACGCACAAACAATTATCGGTTATCCCCGACAGGATTTTGGACCTCTGCCGGGGATGGCATAAAAAGTAGGATGATTACTGCAAACGGTACACTTCGGCACCTGCCAGCAAAAAGCAACCTAAACCGTAATCTTCAAAATCAGGCACCGATTCGAAAGTCACAGGCTGGCCGTCCTTGGGTTCTTTGCCCGTGCCCTGCACATATCCCAAAAAGCCATCGGCATGAATGCTCTCGGCGGCCAAAGCTTTCCATCCCTTCAACACCACGGGAAGATAGACCTTGCGGTCAAGTACGCCGTTGTTGATACCCCACGCCATTGAATAGACGAACAATGCGGTTCCGGTAGCTTCTTTCCCCCCATAATTACCGGGATCGTGCAGACTGGCATTCCAGAAACCATCCGTACGCTGAATGGGTACCAATGCTTTGGCCATGGTCTTAAACATGGTAAGGTATTCTTTATAATGGGGCGCATCCTGGGGCATGATGGTCATGATGCGGGCCAATGCCGAAATGACCCATCCGTTGCCGCGCGACCAGTAGCAATCCTCACCGTTGGGCTCTTTGTAAGGGGGCACAAAATCCCTATCGCGCCACCAAAGGCCATCCTTGGGGTTGAACAATCCCACGGAACCATGCTTGGTCTTGGTGTAGTTGTATATTTGGAACATTTTCTCATAGTAACGGTTGTCTCCGGTCATCTTGCCCAGTTCAGCAAAGATGGGCATGGCCATATGGAGGGCATCGATCCACCACCAATCATCGTTTTGGGGCGTATTTACCATCATGTCAATGGACGTTCTGATGTGTCGGATTTTTTCGGGATCGGGCGACATCTTGTACAATTCGATGTAGGCCTGCCCGCAACAATGATCGTCGGCATTACGGGTGGTATTGCCGTTACGCATGCCCCATTTGTGGAATTCGGCCCACGAATAGGTATAGTCGTAATACTCTTTTTTGGGATAGATGCGGTATAATTCCATCAAGCCTTCGTAATACACTCCGCGGGTCCAAATATTGCTTGGACGTTCACGGTTGGTGATGATGGTCTTGCCCACATCAGGCCATTTTTTCATAAAGTAGTCGTTGGCCGTTACCATGGCCTTAAGGACCTCTTCGCGTTTGGGCAGTTCCTGCGCAAACGACGGCACCAATAAAATGGCAGCCAAAATTGCTGTAAATAAACGCTTTGCTGTCATGGTAATATAGAATTAAAAATGTTTCTGTATGGAGGAAAATGTTGACTATCGGCGAGGAAATATTCGGGTTCCAAATCCCGTTCGCGTTACACAGAACCTGCTTCCAGCTTCCCAAACACCGCGTCATGTGGCCCAAGCTCTGTTCGGGCCACACGAACGTCTTTACCAACCCCGTTGGGTATCCCGCTTCTTTTTATTTTTTCAGCACCATCACGTTTTGTTGCGTCAACCTCTTTGCATTCTCTATTTGCAATGGTTCACCGCCGGGGGTGGTGATGGTGATGTTTTTCATCTCCCAGCGGTTTATGAATTTCAGCGATCCGGCACGTGCGGCCGTGATGTCGAGGTTCTCCAACTTAAAGTCCTCGATATACGATTCTTCCATACCCGTTACGTCCAGTGCAGCTCTTGGCACATCGATGGCCTTACAATTGGTGAGCGACACATGGCGAAAGCGTGCAATACCTTTGTCTTTGGGAACAAGTTCGGACATTACTTTCCAATGTTCGGGTATTTCGATGTCCCCCTGGGGCAACATAATGTAACTATAATTGGGGTTCCAGTTTAAGCTAACGTTCAGCACCTGCCTTACACCCTCGCCGACACAGTTATCAACCTCGATAAACTCAATACCGCCGCCACGCGTCAATGCCGATTTTAAATGTAAGATGTGGTGCGACCCATATCCTCTCATTCGCTCGGCCTTTACGTGTCTGATCCACCCCGATGTTTCGGACCCCAACACCAATATCCCGCCTCCCGCACGGGCAATGTTGTCGTGAAAATAGATGTATTCCGAGGGAACCCCTACGCGTAACCCATCGGCATCGCGGCCCGACTTCACGCAATAGTTATCGTCGTTACAATCGGTATCGCAGTTCATTACTTCTACGTAGCTTGACGAGTCGATATCGATGCCGTCGGTACTTGGCCCTTTCCCATCGATGTTGTTGAGTACGGTCACCCCGTCCACGGTGACGTTGGCACAGTACATCACATGAACGGTCCAGAAGCCCGATTGCTTAATGGTGATTCCACTAATGGTCACATGTTTGCTATCGGCTACCTCAAGGGTGCGCACCCGTTTACAGTCGTAATCCGATGCCCATCGTAACCCTTGGGGTTCGTAAGCATGGCGAAGGTTCCAATAACGTTCCCAGTGAATTTTTCCTTGTGCATGCAGGATCCCTTTGCCGGTCACGGCTACGTTTTCCTGATTGAGAATATTGATGATGCCACAGGGCCACATCATTTCGATGCCCGCCACACGGGTCTTTATCTCGGGATAATATTCCAACCCAATAAGCGCCCTTAGCTCAACCTCTTCCCCTATCTCTAAATTGACGTTGCTTTTCAGGAACAATGCACCAGTATGGTACACACCCGGCTCGAAAACAACTTTCCCTCCTCCGTTCCGTGCGCACTCGTCAATGGCTTTTTGAATGGCCGGGGTAGATGCCACAAAACTGTTTTTGTAGGCTTTATAGTCGTTTACTTTATAAATTTTGTCCGAAGACGGAAACTTTTTTGCACCCACTTCCTTCAACCATGCTTGCGCATATCCCGCAAAAGCCACGGTTAAAAAAACAATTGTCAACAGTCGTCGAAATAAGAAGTGGTTTGTCATAATGAGAAATAGCTATAACAATTAATGTTCAAATCAAGAAGCCGACAGTCATTGGTTTTCAGCTCATACGTCCATCACGACCATCGCTCCGTCAGCTTTTATTCAAGGCCGGTGGAGAGGCCACATAACCTCTCCACCGGCCGGATAATATCATTGTTTCCACACCAGCACACCAGCGGTGACAATGGTTTTGTTGCCCACCAACACCTGTGCTTTTGCAGGAAGCGACATTTCGTAAGGCTTGTCACCGTAATTGACCGCCACGCCGAATCCGTTACGATACTCGACCAATACCCCTTCGGGGTAATTTTCGACCGCAATGCCCAACTTGCCGTATAACTTTGTCAGCACATCACGTTCCAACAAGCCGTTACGGCTGTCGGCCCCGACGTATGTTACGGTTCCTTTGCCCAATTTACGGTGTATCACGGCCGGTTTTCCGGCATAAAAATCACCATGGAACGTCGCCCAGGCTTCGGTTCCGTCATAGGGTTTCAGTATATCACCCCAACTGGTCCATGCATAAGGCTTTCCATCCATCTTCACGGTATCAGGCACCTGGGGCATCAGCAAATCATAGAACTCGATTTCGGCACCTATCAACGGATAAACGGGAGCCGCATATTTATCGGCCCAAAGATGCGCCTCCCGGTCTTTGCTGCCCGTGCGGACGCTCAAGACCAGATTGCCTCCGTTTTGTACGTATTTTACCAGCTTATCCACCCACTGTTTATCCACTTGCTGGTAAGCAGGGGCTACGATAACCGGATAGGCAGAATAGTCGACCGAATCGCGGATGACATCGACCGGTGCTCCAAACGATTTGAGCGTCTTGTAATATTTTTCGATATGGGCAAACGAGTTCCATTCCGAGGTTTGTCTGTTTTGCTCCATCCCCCAAATATTCTCGTGGTTGAACAGGAGGCCGGTCCTTCGTTTCAAATAGTCGGTCGGCTGTTTTGCCTTGGGGTCGAAATTCTTGCGTAACACGTTGATCTCTTCCGCAAACTTCTGGTATTCGAGGCCTCCCGTTGTAGGGGTTATGCCGTCGGTACCCACGATACCGTAATGATGGGCCTCATAGCCATAAATGGGCGCACGGAAACGATAGGTGCACACAAAGGCACTTCCCCCTGCAAACTGGTGCCATAGCCAAAGCCTGACGGCCCCTGGCAATGGCTGGGGATTGATCCGGCCCCAGTTCACCTGCCCGGGCTGAAGCTCCATCACCCCGTAAATGGACGAAAGAGGACGAAAGAAGTCATTGGACAACGCGATGCTTAGCGGATCTCCCACACGGTAACCTTTGCGGCCGACTCCCATGGCGGTGCCACTTACCAGATACTTGGTATACGTCACAAAGTCGAGCTCATGGCTCATGCCAATCTGCCCGGCATCGATAGACGGGATATAATTGGAGGTGATCCATTGGTCTTTTTCCACGTTGCGACGAATCGTCCTTGTCTGTTCGTCAAGAAACGAAGCTGTTTCCGACGCCATAAACCTCGTGTGGTCGAGAACCTGGTGGAGGTTCATGCCCCATTGCTTCCGCTTGGGGATATTTATTTGGTCGAAACTGCTATAGTCTCCGCTCCAAAAGGCATTTCCCCAGGCTATGTTGAGTGCACCGATGGTTTTGTATTTTGCCTGCAGCCATTGGCGGAAGCGGATATGTGCGTCTTTGCCGAAATCGTCGAATACGCGCGGCTCGTTGTCTATTTGCCATCCAATGATCCGCCGGTCGTTGCCATAGTGTTTGGCCAGGGCCTCCACCATTTTAAGCGAATACTGACGGTAGAAATTGCTCGAAAACGTGGCGTGCTGGCGCGAGCCGTGATCGTAAGTGGTTCCGTCTTCGTTTGTGCTGAGCACTTCGGGGTACTTGCGCACCAACCATACCGGTGGCGTGGCCGTAGAGGTACACATGATCACGCCCAGCTTATATTTGGCCGCAATTGCCACGGCACGGTCGAGCCAGGCAAAGTCGTACCTCCCTTCTTCGGGTTCGAGCTGGGCCCACGCAAACTCTGCAAAATGGGTAAACTCGAAGCCCATGTCGGCAATTTTTTTCAGGTCACGGTCCCATTCCTTTTCGTCCCAGTGTTCAGGGTAGTAATACACACCTACCGAGTGGAGATGGTTGTTCCCGAAAAATACTCTTTGTGCATTTGCAGCCAAACAAAGCATTGCAATCACACCGAATAACAGCAATCGTTTCATGATTTACATTATTTTGGTTTTGTACCGCAAAAATAAGAAAGCACCAAAGCCCGTACCAAACATTTTTGTCTTGTATTACCCCCTACTTTGGTTACTTTCTTCATGTTGCACCCAATTATTCTTTCACTGCTTTCTGAATCGGCAACTGGATCCCATCGCCCACCACCGACACCAAATAGATGCCTTTGGGCAATGTCGTAAAATCGATATCGATCCCGCTACCGGTATTGGTACTTGTTTGAACGATGACATGACGTCCCGTCAAATCGCTTACTTTTAAATCCAAGTTCTTATACATCTGGGGCACCCACATCGTTAACTGCGTTTTTACCGGATTGGGCCCAACGCGAATCACTGCCTCTCCCAACTTATCCGTCACAGGGGTAGTGGCCCCAATGACATTCAACACACCGTCCGTAAAGCTCCAGGCCAGTCCTTCACCGGGAATTGCAGGTTCGATGGCCGCAAACGAGCCGCTAAAATTTCCGGCCGTAATAATGGCAAACGAGTTGCCTGCAACCAGAGTCCCTGTTACATTGACTTTTAGTGTACCCCCTAAAACCGCAGCATTGGTCACGGCTAGCTTGTCAAACGTATTTAGCGTTTTATTGATGTCCATCTCCAGCGTGCTACCGCTCTGGAAAGTAACAGATGCCACCTTGAACGTACCAATGCCGAAATCACCGGGCTGCAGGGTCGAGCCCGACTGCATGGTGACAGCACCGGGCATGGTCCCTTTGCCGCCCAAAACAGCTTCATCCCGCACGGTAACCGCACCAGTGCCTGTATGCGTGCCGTTCACAATCAAAGTGCCACCGGTCACGGTAGTCGTACCTTTGTAGATATTGTTTCCGGCCAAACGCCAAACCCCCGCCCCTTCTTTAACAATGGTGGTGGTCCCACCATAATTTTTGTTTGAACACTCGTTGTTGATGATGCCGTTAAAAGTTTCGTCGGTTCCGGCACCACCTACAATCCATGTACAGGTAGCTGAATTGTTTTGCTTGTCGCCACCGGCCAAATAAGTGCCCGATGGTCCCGAAAGACCTCCCAGATAAAGGGTTTTGGCATTGACCCAACTTACGATTTTGGTCGTGCCGCTAGTCACTATCCGTCCGTTGGGGATACCATTGGTATTGTTGATAAGCAACTGGTTACCATCGGAAGTCGTACCCAATCCATTGGCATACAGCGTACCACTAAACTGCGACCAGTCGCCCTGCAGGTATTCACGCACATAATAAATATTGAAATTCAAATTGCCACTTCCGCTTACCTTACTTTTGATGTAGCAGTTTCGGTAAGGTTCAAAACCACTGGTAGTACCGTCTTCCACATAGATATCAAACGTGTATGTTTCATAATTGGATGTGGATCCATTGGATGTTTTCAATGTACCTCCATTAAGGTTTACCTTGCCCGAAGTTCCAAAGCCGGACACTGCGACAGAACCATTCTCACCGCTCACACTCACATCCACAATACCTTCGCTCACGGTCAACGGGCCTGCAAACGGGTTTTGTGTGGGCAACACCAACTTGCCGGGGCCATTCTTAATCAAACCTCCCTCTCCTCCGATATGTCCCGTAAAAGAGACGACAGACGCACTGTTAACCACCGCAAATTCCGAGGTCTCTTCCAATGCCACATTGCGGTCGGTAGACACCGAGCTTCCTGTATAGCTGATTTTTCCACCTTTCCATACCCAGTTGAAATCGTAGTTTTGCGATGCCCCAACAGAACTTGCGGCACCGCCATTGGCCAGTTTATTGACCTCAAGCGTTCCGGAATGAACCACCGTGGCACCGGTATAAACATTGTCGGTCAGCAACAACAATTTCCCGTTGCCTGTTTTGTTTACCGAACCAGTTCCTGCAATGGCCCCTGTACCGGAAAAAGTGTAATCGTTGTCTGCCATCACAAAAGTGACCAATGGAGACACCGTTTCGGCGATGTTAATAATTTGGGATGAAGCCTGATTTCCAAACATGACTTTATCGTCATCGGCAAAGGCGACCACATTGGGGTTCAACCAATTTTCGGAAAACAAATCCCAGTTGCCATTCACGGCCCCTGACCAAACGACATCGGGAACATAGGTGGCAGGGTCTATCACATCGACAGGAATGGGTTTGGACTTACATACAAGAACATTCGAATAATCCGATTGCAACGAAGCGCTATATGCTTTCACCCGGTATGACCCTTGCTCTTCGGGCTGAAGCCCTTCGACTTTAAAGGAAGAAACATTGACGCCTACACGGCCGATTTCGGCGTACACACCGTCAACCAGACGTTCAATGAGGTAACCATCTTCTTTTTCGGTATAATCGTACCAGGCCAAAGTAACGCTGTTGGGCGTTGCCTCGGCCAACCTAAAATTGAGTGGGGTGCGTAAATAGTCCTGGGTAAAAGACGCATCGATGCCGTTGATATAGTTTTCGATATTGGCATAACCATTAGCCGCAATTTGCATGGCATCGGTTGCCGAATTTTTGTCCAACCCATTGGCATCCTCCCATTCGTCGGGCATGCCATCGCCGTCGGTATCGGTCCGTTTCACGCCCGACCATAACGACCAACTCAACGGAATGCCAAAGGGCAATTCATCCTCACTGGTAATAATAAAGCCTGATACCCCAAAACTTTCCACTTCGTTTACCACATAATAATCCACATAATCGCGACAAGGCAACGAGGCTCCCACGGTAGGCAACAAAGCTTCCGTCAATGCGGTTGCCGGAACAGTCGGCAGGGTTGGATAATTGTACGATTGCCCAACAAAGGTTGGCCCCCCGCTATACTCGCTGTAAGGTACCAGATAGGGGTCTAATGTTCCGTTTTTATTGTTATCGTACCAGTTGTCCTGAGCATATATATTAAAGTTGCTGTTGGCGCCGCTCAAGGGGGTGTCGCCGTTAGCCGGCCCTTTAATGAAAAGATTCCCTTCGCAGTTGGCATACGAAGTTCCTTCGGAATCGCCTCCCATGATATAGGCCGCACTCTTCCAGTTGTAGACAATGTTGTTGACATACTGGTTCACCCCTTTTATTTTGTTGTTACGGGTATCGTTATCGACATATAGGTTACGGTAAAGCGTAACCCCGCCGTTAGTTTGTATCAATCCTCCGGCCGAATGGCTCATAAGGCCCTGGGCAATAATGGAGTTTTGGATCGTGATATTGGAAGGTTCCGTCCCTTTACTGTCCCAACTGACAGAAAAAGTCTCGTCGCGACCCCACGATACCGACACATGATCGAAAATTATATCCTTCCCATTTGAAATGCCGCACGCATCCTTGCCGCTATCGCCGTAAACAGAGCCCATACGGAATTTCATGTAACGGCAAATGGTATTGTTGGCTCCCGAAAATGACACACGGTTGCCGTACACGGTAATTCCCTCACCGGGAGCCGTTTGTCCCGCGATGTAGAGATTGGCAGAAAAAACCAACACAGAGTTGATCTTGATGACACCTGCCACATCGAAAACCACAATGCGATTCGATTGACTAACCGCATCGCGCAACGATCCTGTTCCCGAATCGTTAAGGTTCGTAACCCGGTAAACCGATCCGTAACGTCCTCCCACGGCATATTTTCCAAATCCTTCGGCCCCGGGGAAGGCTAGTTGCTGGCCTTTTACATCCGGTAATGCCGCTATCAGCAGAAATACGGACAAAGCCACATTTGTAAATTTTTTCATAGACATTGGTATTTAATTAAAGCGATAAAAAATGGTTAATATGTGCTCAAAAAAGATCCGCTCCGGAGGAATCTGACCTTCCCTCCATCAAAGCCGGCTGCTTTTTCATTCGCGATTAGCAACGAAAAACAATACAAACAAACACTTCTTAACACTTTCGCCAATGTATAAATTGATTTAAGGCCTGCATTTTTTGACACAACACGACAGAAAAGGCAACTCCAGATAAGATTTATCAATTCCCATCGGGCTTTTCATTGGCCGCCATCGGACTAAGCGGCAAATCCCAGCTGTCAGGATCTTGGGGATGTGCCGGATCGAACGGAGGTAACCCCGATATGATAAATTGGGCCAGATCAAGATTCAGGTCACGTATCCCTTTCACGATGCATTGTGCAATTTGATATGCCCCGTAAGGACTGAAATGGGTATTGTCTTCCAACTTTTCGGTCTGCCCGGGCCAGGTTCCGGCAGGATAGTGCACAAATCCTTTAACGGACTTTTCTGGGCCCCATGCTTCATAAAGCGTTTGGCTCATCTGGTTCAGGTCAATGAGGGGCACTTTTAGTTCCCCGGCCACTTTACGTGCCGCCGCCGGGTAATCGCCCAGCGTATTCACCACTTTTCCTTCCGCATCAAAATTGCGCCGGTGCATTGATGTCACTATCACCGGGATCACTCCAAGGTTCCGGGCCTCAAGCACAAAGTTTCGCAAATAGTTGCTGTACGACTCCCACGGCCCGATCCCTTCTCCTTTTTGTTTCTGGTCGTTGTGGCCGAATTCAATAAACAGATAATCGCCGGGCTTAACCACGCTCATGATTTTATCCAATCGTTTGGACGACACAAACGAGCTTAGCGATTCGCCCGATTCGGCATAATTGGCCACAACCACCCTTCCAGGCTCAAAAAAGCGTGTGATCATTTGCCCCCAAGCGGCCCAAGGCTCCTTATCCTGATCGACCACGGTGGAGTTACCTGCCAAAAAAACGGTAACGGCAGCTTGGTTCGGGACAATTTCCATGGCAGCGATACCGGGCAACGAATCACAAAACTCGATGGTGAGCTTTTTGTCCCAATTCAGGTACGCTTTTTCACGTGGCTTAATACGTATCGATACGGAGTCGTTGATGCGTGGCGTACGGACATTGACGGTAAACGTACGTGTGACCATTTTGCCCTTGGGAGTCCTAACTTTTTCAAGCATCAACCGTCGCGATTCTGCTTTGACCGTGGTAAGCGAAGACCCGTTCCTTTGCCCCAGGGTGACGGTCACGTCGTAATTTCCTTCGGGCAAGTCCACCGAAAAGTAGAATGGATGTGTTGATGTACAATAGTCGCCTGTCAGGGCACCTTTGCACCTAACGGCTTCCGACGCCGGACAGGTTCCGTAATCAAACCCATATCCCCGCCCAGGGGTATATATCGTTTCGGGAGTGACCCCGATATATCCCTTTTTGACCTTCCCTTGGCCAAAATCAAACTTCAGGGTTTTCTGGGCATGGAGCGTATATGCCGCCGCCACAAACAAAATGAAAACATTTAATATTCTCCTCATTGCCTAACAAATCTACAATTCAACAAAACCTGATACATTTTCATGAGCGTGCTTTTCGGCACGTAAGGTGTCCGCCAATACGTTTTTCAACACGATGTTTTCCACCGGTAACTCCTGTTGTCCCAATATCCTTGACACGAACTCCACATCCGTTGCCCGGATGTTTTCGAGAAATACATTCTTAATAGGGGTCAACCGCCGTTCATAAGTAGGCACCAACGTGCGCCACTGGTAAAGCACATCGGTTTCAATGCCAAGTATTCCTTTGTCTATTTTTCCAGACCGGACATTCCTTACAAAAATATTGTTGACGTACCCGCCCTGACGTTCGTTGGTCTTGATAAATACCAAGTGGTTCAGCTTAGCCCCATCGATCACGGCACAGTTCTCCATCAATATGTTTTCGATGCCTCCCGACAACTCGCTTCCGATTGCCAGTAGCTGATGGCCGTTTTTTACGGTACAATTGCGTACCACAATGTTTTTCGACGGGGTTTGCAGCGCCCATGCATCCCAATTTCGCCCCGACTTGACGGCTATGGCATCGTCTCCCTGGTCAAACACGCAGTCTTCAATCAGCATGTTCTGGCTCATTTCAGGATCAACCCCGTCATTGTTATGGCCGTGCGCAAACACATTCACTTTCCTGATCGTTACGTTATTGCACAAATATGGATGAATGACCCAAAAAGGACTGTTGGTAATGGTCACGCCTTCGAGCAATACGTTTTCACAACGGTTAAACTGGATAAACTGAGGACGAAAATTAGCGTCTCCGTTCTCCATCCGGCGTTCCTGCACCGGCACATTTCCGTACGCCCAGTTGTACAGTTGCTTAAGTCCATCCATATGGGGCTGCGGACGTTTAAACCAGGTCCTCCATACATCCATTCCGGCCCTCAGTTCGCCCTGGCCCGTAATGGCCACATTTTGGCATTTGTAAGCATATACCAAAGGAGAATAGTTGTAACATTCCAATCCCTCCCAGGTGGTATGCACGGCCGGCAGATAATCTTCGGGATTTTCGGAAAAAAGCAATACGGCTCCCCGTTCGAGATGGAGATTGACACAACTTTTGAAATGGATCTTTCCGGTCTGCCATTCCCCTTGGGGAACGACCACTACGCCGCCGCCCATTTCGCTTGCCTTTTCGAATGCCCTGGCAATGGCTTGGGTAGTTTTTTCTTTGTCGCCCTGCGCGGCACCAAATTCAACGATCGAAAAACTTTTACATTTCGAAAAATCGGGAATCTTGATCGCAGGCATGTCAAATGGTGTTTCCACTTTAACCTCCCGGATCAAGACCTTTGGTTTTCCGTTGGTGAACGCAGCCACAAAAAAGAAAACGATAAAAAACAGACAGATGATAGGATGTTTCATATTAAACAGTCTTGAAATCATTTTTGATGAGGAAGGATCACTTTGTCGCCAAATTGGACAGAACTGTCGTTGATGTTGAACGGATGCTGGTTCAGCAATTTTATCATTTCGGAACCGGCCAGCAATACGGGACCATAACCATGGGCCGCATACACGTTTACCGGACGATAGTAATAAAACGCAGGATCAAACCCCATGCCCGTGCCCACACACGTCCCTTCCACCTGTCCTTGATCGTTCACCTTTTGTGCCACGGCATTCCATCCCAGCAACGCAGCCGGACCATAGGCATGCTCATCGAGCCATCCGCGGTTAATGCCTTTGGCGTAAGCGTACACGTAAATGGCCGTGGCCGAGGTTTCAAGATATGTATCGTTACGATCGATCAGCTGGTGCCATAACCCTTCACCCGACTGGTATTTGGCCAGCCCCTGCGCATGCGCCCTAAACTGCGCCAACACCACCTGGTAACCGGGATGGTTTTCGGGCAACACATCGAGCAGTTCGGCCATGGTCATAAACGCCCATCCATTGGCCCTTGCCCAATGGAAAGCAGGGTGAGGTTCCATATCCTGTACCCATCCGTGCATAAACAACCCTTTTTCGGGCACGAACATGCGTTGCGAAAATTGCAGGACTTGTTTCACCGCATCGTCGAAATAACGGTTGTCGCCGGTAAGTTTGCCCATTTGGGCCAATGCAGGCACGCTCATGAACAAATCATCGAGCCAAAGGGTATTGACCAACGGACGGTTACGCGCCAGAGTGCCATCGGCCAAGCGATACTCCACATGGGAAATGTAACGGATAAAATTATCGATCATGGGGCGGGTTTCGCCACCGATCCCTTGTGCGCCAGCCTTTATCATGGCTGCACACATGGCCCCTGCATCGTCCAGCGCATGGGGCAATACCACCGAACGCATCGGGTTTTGGGCATCACGGTTCTGCTGGAACCGTTGCTTACAAACAGGATAAAGGCTTGATAGCAACGCCAGCCGAACCTGCACGTAGTCGTTGTATTTTATATCGCCGGTGGCTTCGGCCGCATTCATCATCCCGGCATAGGTCACGCCCCATTCATAACTGATCAGCCTAAAATCGCCTTTTTTAAAGATGGCGCTATCGGGAAGCTGTGAGAAATCAGATACCTCGGCACCAGTGGTTTTATCGACGATCATTGCAGGAGTCACCGCATCAAGGTATCCATGCACTTTCGTCAATACTTTGGCAATATCGGCAGGTGAGGTAGTACCATAAACCGTAGGATAATCGGGTTTCATAAGGTGAAGCGGCGATGTCACGTCATTGACCGTTTCGTTGGATGGCTGCGGAGGCACGCACATGGCGCACAACGCGACGATAGCCAGTGAAGGGATGATTGTTTTCATACAAAATGTGATTATGGGACTGGTTTTATTTTGTCCGGATGATTTTCAAATCGTATTCCGGCGGTTCGTTCATGTCGTCGCCAATGTAATAACTGACATGCGGCGGTTGGTTATAGGCCACATTTTGCCACGCAACGCCCAAACGGTAAATGGGATCGTGCATAAGCGTGACAAACCGGTGACTGGTGGGAATGGTTGTGGAGTAAATACGTAATGCCTTGTTGTCCGTGGTACGCAACACGATTTCCTCACGCCAGTCGCCAAACAAATCGGCACTAAGGGCCGGTGTGCTTTTGGTACCGTTGTTGCTCCAACATCCTTGCGCCACCATAATGGGGTCGAGCGATTCCGTTTCCCAGTTCCATTTATAAACCGTATTACGGTCAAGCAGCTCACGAAGCAAATCGCCGTCCCACCACACTGCAAAATTGCACGAACGCGGGGTTTTATCGCAGACTTTGTTACCTTTGCAATCCCACATACCAGAAACTCCCGCACCAAAGGCCCAACATTCGTTACCCTTGAAACGGGGGTCAATATTGAATGATGCGCCGCGTCCAGGGCCTTCTCCTTTGTCTCCTCCGTCTTCCGCTGCCTTTACCGAGGCCACTTTCCACAGGATTTCGCCCGAACGCGCATCACGGAAATTCAATCCTGCATCGTCGAAACGTTCCTGGATGTTAAACACTTCCAATCCGGGGCGATCCGGATCGAGGTCAGAAAAATGCATGGCATCGGCATGCCCCAAACGGGTGGAATACAATCCTTTTCCGTCATGGTCGATAACGGCCGAACCGTAGATTATTTCATCACAGCCATCGCCATCCACATCGCCCACGCTCAGATTATGGTTCCCCTGACCACGATAAGACTCATTCCCTGGCATATCGCTATCGAAGTCCCATCGGCTGGCAAGCATACCGTTGCGCCAGTCGAAAGCCGAAATGGTGACACGTGTATAATAGCCGCGGCACATCACCAGCGAAGGGTGCACACCGTCGAGATAGGCCACACAGGCCAAATAACGTTCGGAACGGTTGTAGTGATCGTCGCCCCACACTTTTTTCATATCGAGAGACGAAGGATTGTCTCCCAACGGATGACGTTGAGGACGGAAAGCGACGGTTTGCAAAGCCTGACCGGTTAAGCCGTCGAACACGGTAAGATATTCTGCTCCTTTCGAAATGTGTCCCTGAGAGTTCCGATGATCTGCCGTTGCATCACCAATCACATGGCCTTTGCCGTCAATGGTACCGTCAGATGTTTTCATCACCACTTCGGCACGTCCGTCTCCATCAAAATCATACACCAGAAACTGGGTATAGTGGGCACCTTCGCGGATGTTTTTTCCCAGGTTGATACTCCAAAGCAAAGTGCCATCAAGTTTATAAGCATGGAAAATGGGCGGATCGGTAAAACCGTTGTGGCCATTGTCATGTCCTTGCCCGGTCATGTGCACCACAATCTCATAATCGCCGTCACCATTCAAATCACCTACCGAGCAATCCCCGGGCGTGTATTTATCGGGGGTCCGAAGGGGTATTTCCCAATAGGGCTTGCCACTGTCTTTCAGGCATAAAGAGGTAGACGCCAGCTCTGCATCTGTTCCGCCTGCCACAGCGCAAACCGTATAGGTGTATACCGACACTGTATCCAGCCCCGTGTCAAGGAACGATGTGGCCGACGCAAGCGGATGGTTGTTAAGTTTTACTCGTTCCAGTCCGTTTTGGCTACGGTAAAGGTTAAAGGCGACATGGGTATCGTCGGTCGCCAGCAAACGCCAACCAACAAGAACCGAATCGGAACCAGCAGGCACGGCAACCAATCCGCGTGAAAGGTATTCCATTTGCCGTTGTGCCTGTCCACACACTGTCGCTGCAACAATAAAGATGGTGAGGAGTATTTTTTTCATTTTAGTAGTCAATTTTTCGTTTTCTGTGGTTCGCAATAAAAACCCGAAAAACAAAACTCAGAACTTCCTTTACCGGCGCTCTTTTTTCTTTCTGACATCAAAGAGCCGCCAGCTTTTTGCCATCGGCCCTCAGAACCCTAAACTTTCCAACATCACCGGCCCTGCCAATCCGGAAGGTTGAATCTCCCAGTTTGTGGCATCGAACGGTTTGTAAGCAATGTTGACAAAGTTTATTTCGTGGAACTTGCGCCATTCGATCCCGTTCCGATCCATGTAACGGATACGGTTGGCCATAAGGTTGGCCACTTCGATGCGGATGTGGTTCTCACCTACCCGAACGTAATCGCCCACTTCAGCAATGAAAGGCAATGCCCACACGACACCGGCTTCATGGCCGTTCACAAACACACGTGCACTTTCGCGCAGGTTATCAAACCTAAGCCGGTAACGTTTGGCCAACGGTGTGTCAATGTTGAACTTGGCTGAATAAGCAGCTGTGCCCGAAAAATTGTCCATGTCGGCATCCCCCAGCATTGTCCAATAAGTCGCTTGGGGCAATTCGAGCGGCTTAGGCAATACAGGGCCGCCTTTTATAAACTCAAGTTTCCACGGACCACTGATTTCGGTTGTTGCCAAAACGGGGGGCAGATAGTCCCATGCGCTGATTTCAGATGTCTTGTCCGTTAGTTTCAAGATGGTCGACTCGCCCGATTTCAGCTGCAGGCGCACTTTCATCCCGCCTGCACCGGATTCGACGGCCGCCAAACCAAACCGCCCGTTCATCGGGTCCATTATCACCACTTGCGATGCATGGCGCTCCAAAGGCACATAAGCATCAATGGCAGTGGCAGTGAGGTTGGTTACGAAATAATAATATCCATTGTCGATACGGCGACGGGCAAATGACAACCCTGTATCGGTCAAGGTTTCACGCGATACTCCCACCGATTTCAAAGCAGATGCCAAATCTTTCGATACAATGATCTCGCCCGTTCCTGTTTTGGCCACCGAACCATTAGTTGTTTCATGGAACGACAATGGTGCCAAAAGTGAACGGAACCGTTGGCGACGTTCGGACAAACTGCCGTAGCCGGGCACATCGTCGGGTAGTTTCTCGAACACGACACGGGCACCCGAACCGGCCAAGGCAATTAGTTTTTCCAATGTCTCCAAAGGCATTAATGCACATTCGGGGACAATAAGTGTTCGATAGGGTTTCACATTGGGGTTGGTGACCAATCCCTGTCCGTTAAATTGGGTGGCCAGGATCTGGGCATCGCTCACAAAATCGAACAAATAGCCCTGGGCCATTAACTGGCGGATAGGCTGCATGTGTAACCATTTGTGCGCGTTGTGCACGGTAAACTGGGTTTCCATGCCTTTGGCATTTTGCCAGATGTCGAATACGGGCCAATATACCAAAACCTCATTGTCATGGCTTCCGGATTGCAGCACACTTTGGCATCGGGTAATGTAGCTTGTCATCCCGTCCAGATGGTCCCATGCCGAATTGGTGGTACCGAAATGGGTAGAGGCATAAAAAAGCCAGCCAGGCCAGGCAGCTTCCTGGGGCGAATAGGTCGTACCGTGAAAAAACACGTGGTTGACGCCCGATACAAATAACTGGTCCAACTCGGGCTTGGCATGTGACCATGCTTCCTTGAAATGCTCGCGTAACCATGTAAACGTTTCACAACTCACCAGATTCCGGCCACTTGTATGTGCACCCGACGAGGCAAATTTCTGGAATAAAGGGTCGGTATCGGAGTATTTGACATCGGCACTGTCACGTCGGAAGCCGGGAATGGGGAACTCGCCCGCGCCAAACGTCTCGATTTCGGGAATATCAACGGTAGTGTACAAATCGAGCAAATTGGCCGGACTGCCGTGCGACTGGTTACGGGTAAGCGATTGCCGCGAATGGGCCCAGTTGGTCCATCCTACCGTAAAATGGTCGTGCACCAAATCGCTCATGGTTTGGCGGTAGTCGCACTTAATACGTGCCACATCCAGCGAATCACCGTCGCCGTTCAGTTCGCGCAAATGCAGGCGAAGGTCGTATCCCCGACGAGCCTTGAATTCATCGAAGAATACGGGTGACCAGCTGGCTCCGAACACTTCGTAGCTGTCGTTGAAAAAACATCGGACCGGGTATCGTTTCCCTGCAAAGGCCTCATCGAACCGCGACAGGTAGGTTTTCAACGCCTCGGTCGAGAGGTGGTCGAATGTGTAGCCTTCACCGCCCGGAGCCGAACGCTTTACCTTTTGAAGCGTTTTTCCGCAAAAAGCCGCATATACTGTCCATTTTCCGCCGGCAGGCGACCAATTGAGCATCCCGGTGGTGTCGACCAAACGGGTAAGATCTTCCACCTGGCCGTTTTCGCCATAAGCCACCACGGCTTCTAATTTTGCGCCTAAGCTTTGTTTGGTATTTTCGACTGCCAAAGGCTTATCGATCTTTTGGCCGGCAGAAAGCGTATATGGCTGTACGATCAGCCTCGACGCGGCATGGTCCATCGTAATATGCGGACCACCAAAAGGCCAGCCCGTACCTGTATTCATGTCGATGCCCATGTCCAGCGAATCGGCTTTCTGCAACGTGTAATCCAGCATTTCCATCCATTGGGGCGACAGAAACGGAATGTATTTGTCTTCGAAGCCCTTGGCTCCATATATGGGAGTGATTTCCAGCCCGCCAAAGCCTTTGGCCGCATAATTGCTCATTTCGGCATTCAAGTTGGGTTTGTCCACCGCACTTCCCATCCACCACCAACGCGCCCATGGACGCATTTCTTTTTTGACTTCGGGCCATACGGACTGATCAGGCTTGCAAGCCGCAACCATCAATGGAAACAGACAAAGGAGGAATACTCTTCTCATGTTTTGTTGTTTTAACGCTGTGATTGAAAAATACAGGGGCTTTTTATTTATTTCTGAACGGGGCAGCGGGCAATCCTTCCTTGTTAAAAAGGTCGGGCACCAAATAGTTTTTCCACGCATAACGCACATATTTGGGCTGCCTGACTGTTGGGGATGATACTTCGACCGTTGCCCCCTTTATTTTAGCTTGTGCCGCCACAAACACTCCGTCAGCACCGGCCACTTCAAAATGATCCAAACGACCATCTTTGGCTTTCAATCCGCTGCCTACATGATCAAACGCCACCGTCATCTTGCTTCCCCGGGCCACGGCCGAGCGAAACACGGGCCCGGAATACACCAAATCTTGTTTGCCATATGTCTGCGCCAATGCACAAAGGGCCAAACGTTCACCCACAGGACGTTTGTAAATGGGGTGGATGTCGGTGCTGTCACCCACATCCAGCGTAACGGCCATGCCCATATGGGGCAACAGCGACAATGCTTTGGCCTGTGCTTCTCTCAGCTCGGGCTTCATGCGGTAATGCGACGCGATTTGCACAAAATAGAACGGAAAATCGCCCAGTTGCCAATCGTCACGCCAGTTCTGTACCATGGCGGGGAATAGTTTGGTGTACAATTCAGTATCGTCATTATTCGATTCACCTTGGTACCAAATGGCTCCTTTAATGGTGTAAGGAATAACCGGGGCTACCATGCCGTTGTAAAGCACCGACGGCATTTTAGAGTGGCCGGGGCCCATTGGGGCCGAAGGACCACGTTCGGCAGCCCTCCCGGTAATGGTGCCGTTGGCAACGCCCTCTTTCCATTTGGCCAACCTGGCTTGATACTGGGCATTGGCTTCGGGATATCCGCGCAAAATTTCCGCTTCATTCTCCAGTATAGATTTGAAGGATGCATCACCTTCCAGCACACCGCGACGTGTCCATGCTTCGGCCGGAGTGCCACCCCACGATGCATGGATCAAGCCGATGGGCACATGGAGGTTCTGGTGGAGCATCCGTCCAAAGAAATAGGCCACGGCCGAAAAGTCATTCACATTGGCAGGATTGCACCCGAGCCATTGGCCACTAAGTGTATCCAGGGGTGTTTCGGAAGTACGTTGGGCCACCGTGAAAAGCCTTATTTGAGGATAGTTGGCCGTCGCCACTTCGTTTTCGAAATTATCGACCCCTACATGCCAGTATTTGGACGTTTTGCCCACAGGAAATTCCATGTTCGATTGCCCGGAACAAAACCACACCTCGCCAATCATGACATCTTCGAGCAATACTTTTTCCGGCCCGGCATTGATTTCCACCCAATAAGGACCACCGGCACCGGGGGTTGAAAGGTTCACTTCCCAGTATCCCTTATCGTTGGCAACGGCGGATACCGACTGGCCGTTCCACGATGAATGAACAGCGATCGTTTGTCCGCTATCTGTCCAGCCCCAAAGTTTTGTCTGGCTTTGTTGCTGCAATACCATGCCCGACCCAATGATGGCCGGAAGTTTAATGCCCGCCTGGGCACCAATGCTTAGCACCAGCGCCAGCCAAAGAATTAAAAAACGATGATCCTTTTGAAATACCATTGTTCTGCTTTTTTCAATAATTGCTTTACTTTTCCACAAAATACGGAAGCCACAAACCATTCTTGTAATTCCGTTTTTTAAGGGTTACCCCTGGGGCAAAACGAAACTACGGTTTCCTGTTCTTTTGCCCTTTGGTTTTTTCTCACCCAACCTTTCCTGTCTCAACATTTTTATCTCAACACCACTTTCTGTTCGCTTCCATTGCTTTTGAGCATCACGGTGGCAGTGCGTTGCCCGACATTGTAGGACCATTGGCCCGGCACCGCCACATTGGTCACGGATGTAGCAGCGATCCCTCCCACCGCCACCTGTGAAGGGGCACCGATGTTACGGACTTTTACCACCACAGTACGCTCATCCACTTGGAAACTGCCTTGCGGCGCGCCGATCGTCACTGTGGTTTCGTCATTGGCTGACGACAAAACTATTTTGCTAACGGCAAACTCGCCTTGTTGATATTTCATGCTTATACCATCGTCTTCATAAAGTTCATATACCGCATCCTGTCCCGGATAACATTCAATGGTAAGCGGATCGGTCCGTTTTTCGGCCATGTATTGCATGTCGGGCTGATATGGGATAACGGCCCCCACTTTGATAAACAAAGGCAATTTTTCAATGGGCGTGGTAATCTGGATATGTTGGCTTCCTTCAATCTGCTGGCCTGTCCAGTAATCGACCCACCGGCCTTCGGGGAGGTAGATCACACGAGTTTTGGCCCCTTTTACCGTGACGGGGCAGACCATGATGTAATCGCCAAACATATATTGATCGTCGATGGAATAGGTGTTCACATCGTTGGGGTACATCATTACCATGGCCCGCATAACGGGCAAACCCTGGGCGTACATTTGGTAATATGCCGAATAAATGTAGGGTTGCAGGCTATAACGTAACTTGTCGTATTGGGTAAAGATGGCTTGTGCCTGGGCCCCGTAGCTCCATGGTTCCTTGTAATTGGGGTGTTCCATCCCAAACAACATGGCCACAGGGCTAAACATACCGAACTGGCACCAGCGGATGTACAATTCAGGGTCGGCCACATGCTCAAATCCCCCCATGCAATGGCTCCAGGCGCCGATACCTGACATGCCGATGTTAAGCCCGGCACGGATAACAGGCTGAAAATATTGCCATTCCGATGGCCAATCGCCCGCAAAGATAAACGGATAACGCTGGATCCCGGCGTACCCTTCCCGGGTATGGTTCATGCCACGGGTCCCGTTGTGGTCGGCAAACTGGCTGTAAGTTGTTTTGGCATACGCCACAGGAAACAGGTTGTGCAGTTCACGGATCTCGGGGCCTTGCGGCCCAGTTTTATCCACCAGTTCGTTGCCTTGATGGCCAAAGGCGCTGCCCTCGTCGGTTTTTACAAACATACACCCCAAATCGGCCAATGGCTTCATGCAATTTTCCCACCACCAATCCGATGCTTTTTGATCGAAATAATTGGGAAAATCACCCGGATAATCGCCTTCCGGATAAGTGATCCCCGCCCGTTGGCCCCGGGTAAGGAGATCTTTGGTATCGCCATTGTCGATGCGTGGGCGAATGTGAAGGCCTACCATGGCATAGTTCAAGCCATAAAGCTCATCGAACATGGCCTTGGGATCAGGGAAACCGGGCTGTCGCCAGTCAAACGATGTGCCCCCTTTTCCGTTTACCTTTCCAAAAATACGCCAGGTACTGTCCAGGTGCAAGATATCGACCGGAATGCCCATCTGGCGAAATTTCCGTGCCAACTGCACGACATACGTTTGAGAGGTCAGGTGCTCATGGCCCCACGTGCCACCGCTGTAAGTACCTACATGCAACCCCATGGCCGAACGTGGCATAAGGGGCGTGCGACCGCTCAATTCCGTATAAAGGCCAACCAGTTTGGTAAAAGCCGGGCCATGTATAAAGTAATAATCCAATTCACCCGACACGGCCGAAAAACAGTAGGTTTCGGCATGGTTCTTCCCCATGTCCCACACACTGGGATAAGCATTGTGGAAAAAGATGGCATATCCTTTGGTGCTCATGAAAAATGGCACAGGCGAATAGTTGGCCTTTAATGTATTGTAGGCCCCAACCTCATGGGGCATTCCGGTTCCGCGCCCTACATTCAACTCAATTTCTTTGCCCAATTGATCCATAAAGTCCATTCGCTCGCCAAAACCGAAAAAGTGCTCACCCTGTTGCAATGTTTTGGTCACGTAAGGTTTTTCGCCGTGGTACCCAACCGCATTTTCAACGGGTGCATCCTGGTTGATCAATTGATTTTGCTTATCGTACACTGCTACGTGAAAAGGGGACTTTTGCACTACGATATTGAGATCGGAGGTGGAAATCGCAAGCTTGCCGTTGCTCTCTTTCACTGAATAATCCACTTTACCCCAATCGTATTTGTTTACCATCCAATGGTCATCGGGCTTAAAATCCTTGCCAGACACGGCCATGCGCACACGAAACATCGATTCGTTACAGAGTTCGATACGGTACTTAGCCCCATCTACCGTAAAAGCTACCGTATTACCATTCCGGGTAAATCCTCCGCCACATGACGACAGACAAACGATTGCCATCAGGGGAATGAAGTATGTCAGAATTTTTTTCATTTTATATAAAACTTGCGGTTTCTTTCTCTTTTTGAAAAAATGATATTTAGTGACTGACCAGACAACTAAGATCCCGTCGGTGTCAGACATCTCATCGCCTCTTCCATATTTTCCCCTCTATCTTGTGCCTGAACACATTTTCTTGTCTTTTCCAAAGAAGAAGACCTTATAAATACCAGACTGGGAGACGATACAACGAACCAATGCTCATGGCATCGGCTCCAGTCCTTCCCATTTTACGTTCCATGAACCATCGGCGGGGAAGCCAGGAACCGGTTGCGTATGACCATCGTAACCGGCGCACATCATGGCCACGGCGGTAAGAAGGCCGCCATTTCCGGGAAGGTATATCCGCAATCGCTCATCCTGAAAGTTATGGCCGTTTTTCAAATAAGTGTTTTTTCGCACATCCATCAGCAAAGCATCAAGTGCAATGGCGGGCTGTCCCAAACGGGTGGCGTTCATGGCCACCATGGGATAATCCCATCCCCACGTACTGTCCCAATGCCAGTTCTTCATAATAAAATCCAACGTACGCCCCATCTTTAGCGTATCGATCCCTTTGGTGAGCGGCAACATGCCATAGGCTCCCAGCACCATAGGGTGATCGTTAAGCCAGTGCGGGTTGGTATAGGTATCTGGTGCACTTTCGGCCACCAGATATTTGTCGCCGTCATATGCCAACGGTGAAAGTCCGTCCAGTACTTTTACCCAGTCGGCATTAGGGGTTTGCCCCAAACGTATTTTCCACTCTATCGCAGTTTGCAACCCCCATCGCCAATAAGCCAGTTCGAACGGAGGGTTGATGGTGGTTTCAGGATTAAAGCACTCTTGGGCCGGAATCAAGCCCGGCCCCAACACATAACGTTGCGTGGCCGGATCGAAGTGGGCGTACGATGCCATAAAATCGGCTGTGGCAAAAACCAAATCGGCATAATTGGACAATATATTCGTATCACGGCACTTACGGTAACACAACTCGGCAAAATAGATGATGTGCGGCTGCTGCCATATCAGAAACTCACCGATGGACGAGGGACTGTCTGATCCACCGGGACTGGTCATTTTAGCCCAACGCACCCCCTTATATCCCTGACGTTCGGCTTTCTGCCCAGCTTTATCAAATACTGATCTACACCAGCCCAGCCGTTTCTCCAGCAATTCGGTCCGGCCCCAAAGTGCAAAATGTACGCCGTGCCACCAATCCATTTCCAAATGGAATTTGCCAAACCAACTATTAAAAGTCAATCCTGTTTCCTGCGGGGGATAAATACCCGCGCACTGGATACGGGTAAGGTATTGCGACAGAACCACTCGTCGTTCCAGTTCATTGGCCCGGGCATCGGTGCTTCCGCCAAAATCAACGGCCCCTCCGCTATGCCAGAATGTTCTCCACGCTTCGATACTTTCTTTACGGGTTTCTTTATAAGACGGTATATTTCCATCGCATTGACCGACACGGAAACGAACCGACAAAGTCAACTGGTCACTCTTTCCTTGCCCTTTCACCACAAAATGGTGCAATTCCTTTTCACAGACCAATGCCTTTCCATCCCAAACCATATCCACCATGTAATGGGTTGTATCAAGCGTTCGTTCGATCTGCACTTGTTTTTCTGAGATTTGGGCCAACCTGGATTGATGCTTTAGCGCCTGTGACCAATCGCTGGCCCCGTCGGTATGGCCTCCGGTTGGGTATGGGAATTTAAGGTTTACCCCTAAACGGCCTTCTTTCACCAATGGCGAATTGATCTTGACCGCCACCACATCGGAAGTGGGGTGACAAACCGTGGTGACCTCAACCTTTTGCCCGTCTATCCTAAATTTACTGGAAATGATTCCCTGCCACAAATCCAGAGTTTGATCAATGTGCGTGATTTCGTCCATCTTCACGGGATCACCGTTTTTGTGCACCATCTCCAAGCCTATCATGCCCAAATGCAACCGGTGTGGATTGATGCGGAAATAATTTGCGGCCATTTCATGACGGTCACCACTGTTCCACTGCACGGCATAACCAACTTTCTTCCCGTTTATATCGTAAAGACGGACAGCTTCATCGCGATGAAAATTGCCTTCGTTCAAAAAACTGTGCCACCCCCAATCGCTTTGGGTGCCTAACGACACCCCTTTTTCGTATACCCCGGGAAAGGTTTGTAACCCGGTGGCATCAACGGTAAAGGCAAACGACCCGTTGCCCACACTTAACGAGGCAAGGGTGTCGAACGCCGTCACATGTACATTGTGGCGGGTAACAACCTCTCTGCGATCAATACATCCTTGCCTGCCGGATGCTTTCTGACAACCGGCAAAAGCCAACGTTCCCAAGGCCAAAACATGTACAAGAAGGTATTCCAATCTTCGTATCTTCATCTTGTGGGTCATTTGACATACATATCAGGACCGAGCCAGCCAAAATAGAAATAGAGTGTCCGTTTCACGGTCCGGTTCATTACGTTGAGTTCGCTATTGGGACCAAGCTGGGCCGTATTTGTCGACAAATTAGTGGCCATTTTGGTACCGGTAGGCGGAATGGCATCAAGGAACGACACATCGCCCACAGGCAATTCGGGGTGAGGCACTTTGCCGGAGAGTGCATGAAAATCGAACAACCGTAAATAGAGATCATCCTGCTCGCTGACAACCAATATCCGGCCTTCGGCAGTGTTTAGCTCGGCCCAAACCATATCGGAGAAATAACCTTTAAACTCAGGGTAGATCCATGAAGTCTGTCCGGTACGGGTATTGTTATATAGATTTTCCCATACGTCCAACGTACCGCCAAATTCCCGGTTCTTCCAAACCCTGGCAGGTCCACGCCCCAGCCATTTGGCACCAATAACGTTGCTTTCGGGATAGCTGAAACTGATTCCGGCAAACGGTACCGTATCGTTGAGGGTATATTCATAATCGAATTTCACCCAACCACCGGGCATCATGGTCCAACGTGCATATTTCAAATTCCCTTCGAAAAGGGCTTCTACTCCATTGTCTGTCGGATGTACCGAAACAACCTTGGCCTCGCCCTTCACCAATACGGGACCATTGCCGAACGACAGATTGTACCCCAGATCAGTATTGATTTTATCCAGCAACCCGGTGTTCTTGTCGATGACCAAAGCGATTCCTGCAGCTTTCAGACTGTAATAGGTCAACGAATCGCCGATCTCCACGTTACCCGATCCTTGTTGTCCGATGAGGGAGACCAATTGCAGGTTTGATTTTGTTTTCCATGTCCATTGCGCCACTTCGTTATCGTGATTGTCGAACGCGTACAGGCGAACCGCATCGTATTGCGTCCAATCGGTGGGCAACGCCAATGACAGGTTTCCTTTGTTCCCCGGCCGCACATCGGGCGATGGCAATGTGTAGGATTTTTTCACCACGCTTCCGTGAAGGCGTTCTGTTGGATTGCGAAAGTCGATCAGTTCGACTTTAAAACGACATTCTTTCAGGTTGGTAAAGAAAAAGCGGTTCTCGACCTCCACCTGTCCGCTGAAAGAATTTGGCAATTGGGACAAAGAGATTTTTACGGGCGTAAAAATATCACGGATGGCATAGTAGCTCCCTTCCTTTTCGCGATGGGGGCCCAGCACGCCGTCGTTGGCATTGACCCGGTTGGCATCCAGCGCGTTGTACATATCGGTGCGTGCAATGGCCTCATCGAATAATACCCAAAGGTAACCGCCACCGCTCAGGGGATGTGCCCACATCTGCTCCCAAAAATCGGACAATCCGGCCCCACCGCCGCCATCATCCTGGCAATGGTTGAATTCGGTGGGCATGTATATATTATCGCCTGCGTCCATAATGGAACGGCTACTGTAATAATCTTCGTAATGGTTGCAGTCGATACCGTTCAAGTGGTTACCGGGCTTGTGGTGGGCACGAATGAGCACGCGGCTGGAATGGTCCCAAAGCTTGTAATCGGGTTCCAGTTCACGATTATGCCCTCCTTCGTTCCCGTTGCTCCAAAAAATAATGGACGGATGGTTCACATCCCGGGCAACCATCTCCTTTACCAGTTTTCGGCCCACCCCGGTATCGTAGGCGTTTTGCCAACCGGCTAATTCGTCAATCACATAAATACCCAATGAATCGCAAATATTCAAAAAATCCTTATCGGGCGGATAATGCGAACAGCGAATGGAATTCATGTTCATTTCCTTCACCAAGCGCACGTCCATCATGTCGATGTCCGCATTGACCGTCCGACCGCTTTCGGGCCAGAACACGTGACGGTTAATGCCCTTCATCTTTATTTTGGTACCATTTAAGTAAATGCCGTCTTTCTTGCGCACTTCAATGGTACGGAAACCAATCTTTTCAGTAATGGTATGTATGGCCTTACCTTTGTTCCACAGGGTAAGCTCTACCGTATAAAGATGGGGCGTTTCGGCCGTCCAACGCAACGGATTGGCCAGTGTCCCTTTTACGTCGGCCACAGCATCGCCGTTGTTGATCTGTGATGACGCCTGGGATACCACGTGGCCTTGGACATCTTTTATTTTTAAGGTCAACTGTCTAACGCCTCCCACATGGTTGGTATACACTTTGGCATAATAGGCGCCATCGGCCTCGGCGGCAATGGCAGTCCGTTCAATGTACTCCTGCGGATATGCCTGAAGGTATACCGGACGAAAAATTCCGCCAAACACCCAGTAGTCGGCATAGCGCTCGGCACGGTTCACCATTTTATTATCCGACATCTTTTTCACGTTTACTTCCAGCAGGTTTTCGGCACCCACTTTTATTTTGTCGGTAATGTCGTACGAAAAGCGGTAAAACGCCCCCTGGTGCGCATCGCCCGCCAATTGGCCGTTTACTTTTACTTCGGCATCGGTCATCACGCCTTCAAACACAATCACCACCCGTTTCTTATCCCATTTTTTTGGAACACTGAATTTCGTTTTGTAAAATCCCTGTTCATCGGCAAATTGAAATTTCTTACCATAAGTGTGGTAATCCCGACCGTAATCGTACGTGCCGTAGCCTTGTTGTTCCCAACACGACGGCACGATTATTTTGTCCCATTTGCCGCTATTCCGGCCTGCGGTACAGTAAAAATCCCATTCTACAGTGCTTCGGTTATCCTTGCCCGACAGGTAAAGTGTTTCGGTGCCGGGTTGGGCTTGCACCAACGTGGCCAAAGCAAGGGGGATGAGGATAAATAGTTTTTTCATAAACTCTTTTTTAAGGAGAAGAAGACTTTTAGACATAGAATGGGGCCATGCAGATAACGAAACACCGCCTCTTCTTTTAAACTTTCTCTATTTGTCCGGGGCCTAAACATCTTCCGGTTTGTGCTTATTGTCCTACATTGAATTTTATTTCATCTGGCGCATCTTTGGTGCCCATTTCGATTTTTTGCCTGGCGGCTTCTTCGAACAAGGCCAAAATGTGGACAGGCTCTAATTGCTGCGCGGGCACGAACTTATCCGATTGCATGTAATCGGAAAGGCTCAGCATAAGTTGGCGTGCGGCCAACCGGTTATCCAGCCCATTCGTGAGATCGATGCTGCACACCATCAGTTTTCCGTTACCCACTTTGGCCTCAAACAACATCGACAACCGACGGCTCAAAAACCATGTATCGATGGGCTGGATGATGGGACGAAACGATGGCGGGAAATTTTCCAGATCCATCACCCGCTGACGGTTAGAAATATCAAACCATTGCATGTCGCTGTAATAATCGGTGGGGAAACCGGCCAAAGCAGGATGCTGGTTTTGTATTAAAATACCTGTGGTATGGGGCGGACGCATCTTAAACCATGATGTATTCCAAAACGCCGGTTTAAAGTACTGGACCACATCCTTGCCACTCACGACTTTTTCACCTGATAAAAGGAGTACTTTTCCACCTTTGTCAAGCACTTCGAACATTTTAGCGTCCGGATAGTCGCAAACGTACACGTCATTGGAGTCGGGAAATTTTTCGATAATGGGATAGACCCAAAAATTCCAATCGTTTGTATACCTGCCCACAGAAACTTCCAAATTGAGCCGGCAAGGCTGCTTTATGCCCGTTAACGGGAAGCGTACCAAGCCAACAGGCAATCCGTTGCCGTACCCGATGTACTTTACAAATCGCCCCTTACCCTGTAAATTCCCGTGATCGTCTTTTATGGTCCAAAGTATCTCCTGATTTTCCATAATGCCGGGACCATTATTCGACACCAAAATATCGGCATCGAAGGTTTCGGCGTTTGTGTACACAAATTTGGGAATGCGGGCCAACGGCACGGTTTCGGCACAAAAACGCCTGAATTCGCTGGCGGTCACGTACCCTTTCTCATCCCAGAACGAATCGACCATCCCCACAATGGCACTTCCTTGCCCCGAGAAATCGTTCAGCCCTAAAAGCTGAAACCCGGCCGCATTGGGCGTACGCAACGATGCTTCAATTTCGGCCTTGTAACACAGGGTTTGCAGTTTGCCCGACGCCATCATAAAATCGTGCCACTGGTCCCCCATATGGCTGTCGTCCAATATTTCGCGAAACATCTCAAAGTTCTTGGCACGCATCACACCGGTGTATTTCTCTATCTCATCGAAATTGGGGAACACGCAATATTGTCCCATTTCGTGGGCAATGTATGGCTGCCACCAATTGGCAATGTCGCTTTTGCTGTAATCGAAAAGCGTTTCTGTATTCCGATCCCAATTGAGGCCACGCGGCCCCGAACGGACAATGAAATCACTCTCCGGAGTGACTTTCCAGGCACTCATGCCAATGGAGGCACTGGTCACCAAAAAACGATTGTCCTTTTTCTGCCAATGGGTCACAAAATTGGCCAGCCACGGCAATGAACCCCGCCCGCGCGGCTCGTTACCATAGGCCAGCATGGTGAACGACGGGTGGTTACCATATTCAGCCACGATACGTTCGTACTCATCCATCAAATAGTTATCCACCGGTTTTCCGTCGCCCAACGTGGTACTATGGTTGGCCCAGGCAGGGCCTTCCACCTGAAGGTAAAACCCGATTTTATCGGCGGCCACAAAAGCGGCACGCGGCGGGCAATATGAATGGAAACGCATATGGTTAAGGCCAAAACTCCGGCAGATGCGGAAGATGCGTCCCCACCGGGCCGTATCCATAGCGGGATAGCCCGTGAGCGGGAACTGGCAATTCTCTACGGTGCCACGCATCACAGTGGGCCTTCCGTTAATTACGAATTGTTGCCCCAAAGCTTTCAACTCGCGAAAACCAAAAGTTTCCTGACGTTTGTCTTCGCCTCCGCTTTTACTTTGCACGGTTACCTCCATGTTGTAAAGATTGGGGGTAAACTCGTCCCACAATGCCACCTGGCTGCCCATGGCGTATTCCACTTCAATGGTATCGGAGGTTTGCCATTTTGTGGCAAGCGGCTTAAATTGCTCTCCTCCATTTTGCAATGCAGGCGTCAGGATAACCTTGACCGGTTGCGCCACCTTAGGCTGGTCCAAGACCACCACGGCTTTCACCCGTTTAGAGTGGATGTTGGGGTATAATTTCACATGGTTGATGAAGACCTGTGGTTTGGCCTCGAGCCTGAGTACGCCCACCATCCCGTTCCAGTTGCCTTGCGTGTGGTCGGTGACACTGTGGGAATTTTGCCCCACGTTGATCTCCTTTAACCGGTTGTCAATGCGGACGGAAATAATATGTTCGCCCGGGGTCAGGAAGTCCGTCAACTCAAAACGGTGCGGCACCGACAGACTGTTCCTAAGGCCAGGTATTTCTTTGCCGTCCACCCAAATGCGCGTTTCCCAGTGGGGACGTTCCAATTCGATGAGCACACGTTTGTTCTTCCACACACCGGGCACTGAGACTGTTTTTTGGTACCACGCAGGCGCCACGTAATGTTTTTTGGGCGTCAACCAAAAAGGAATATGGATATTATCGGACCGGCGGAACTTTTCCAGCTTTGGATTGAAATAGTATGAACTATCATATATGCTGCCCGTCCACCTGGTGGTTAAGGTAATGTCATCGCCAAGGTTTTGTTCGGGCATGCTTCCCGGTAAACGGATGGTGCCCGGCAAGGTTTTGTCGAACCAACGTTCTGCCACGCCCACATCGGCCGGGTCCATTTGAAAGGCCCATTGCCCTTCGAGACTAATGGTGGTGGTGTTTTGCGCTTCCACCACTAACAGGCCAAAGCAAAACACCCATGCAATACCAAATTTCTTGCTAAAACTCATTTTTCGTCCCTCTTAATATTTTTTTGCTGTCCTAATTCCAACAGCTTTTTAAGCTCTTTCCTTGAGATCTCGACGACCGTACCGTGACGCACACCTTGGGGGAATTGCAACAAATCACTCACCTCTTCCCAATTGACCATATCCTTGGAACGAACAGCTCCGTACTTGTGATCGCGGTACTTGTCGAAATAGACGTACACTTCATCGCCCACCACTGCGGTGGTAGGTCCTTCGGCCCAATAATTGCCGGTAATGGGCTCCGACACGTTGACGGGATAAGGCCCCACGGCCTTATCGCCCACGGCAATGCGGATGTTTTTTTCGGGCGGATTGGGGTTTTCGTTTTTCAGGAACATGTAAAACTTCTTGTCACGCTCTAAAATGGTACAGTCAATCACGCTGAAATCGGGGTTATAGAACATTTTGGTTTCGCTGAACGTTTTGAAATCGCGCGTGGTGACATAATACATGCGATGGTTATACTTGTTTTCGCGCTCGCTCATGGCAATGGGGGAATGACGATTGGGAATGGTGGTAGCCCAAAAAATGAGATATTGCTTGTTCCCTTTGTCGTAAAATACCTCGGGCGCCCATGAATTCATGGCCTCAGGCTCATGTTCCATCACAGGTATCTCTACTTGTGGCGACCAGTTTTTCAGATCTTTGGAATTGGCATAGCCAATCACCCGATCGGTCCAGCCCGATGTCCACACCATATGGAAAAGTCCATCGGCACCACGGATGATGCAAGGGTCGCGCATCAGCTTGTTGGGACCGATTTCTGGTACGAGATAGGATTTACCGTCGTTCAATGCGTCCCATTTCAGTCCATCGGTACTATAGGCCAAATGCAGCCCATCCTGCCCATTGTTAATGAAATAGCTGAACAAATAAACTTTCTTTTGGGCACTTAAGCCTGTTGACAACAGGATGGATAAAAAAATGATGGTATTTCTCATTTCAAAGCTATGTTGTTTGATGTTCTGAGTTCAATGATCCAGGATGTAAAGGCAGGTTTAAACAATTAAATTCCAGGTTTTTCTCTCAATGTCACATCACCATCCTCTAAAAACCAACTATATTCTTGTCTTTGGTTCCCTGCTACCTTGTGTGCTTTCTCATAAAGCATCTTTTTTCACTCCATATAAAACACTTCGTCCAACGGTACGGTCACGGGTGAATTGTCGGGGTTCGTTACCATGATGTCAGACATATAAGCCCACCATTTTTGCACAATGGGATTCAGTCCTAAATCCTGTGACGATTGGCTGCCCAATTGTTTTTGTACCGCAAACAACGTGTTGGTCTCTTCATCAAGGAAAATGGAATAATCTCCCACACCTGTCGATCGGATCAACTCTTTTAGCTCGGGCCAAATTTCATCGTGACGTTTTTTGTACTCACTTCTGCATCCTGACTTCAAATACATTTTAAAAGCAAAACGAGCCATAATTTTATATTTTGATTTTTAATGTTCTGCAACACGGCACAGGAACGATCTGCCTCAATTCTTTAACCAATCCTCTGTTTCCAAAGAATTTTTAACGGTTGAAACAAAAACGACCTGTCGGGTATTTTACATTTTTTTACATTCCCTTGCTTTTCCAAAGATGCCCAATAAAAGCATGTCCCGACAGGAAAATCATCCCGCCGGGACATGAAAAAATGTTTTTTAACGCGGAGTTAACAACCCATAAGCCTCATAAACGACCACAATTTATCTTCACCACATAAAACGATTGAGGTTCCATCTCTAAAAGCAGTTTTGAACCTTTCAGTTTTATTTGGCCTTGTTGCGGCACAATGTCGGTTGGATGGCCAATACCGTTAAAAACTTCACGGTCGGGCGACTCCATTTTCTGGTAACTTGCCGGACTTTTGCAACTTGCCCCTTTGATGTTGACCGAAAATTTAACAGGACTCAATGCCACATTCGCCACTTTCACGTAAATACATTTCTCTTGCTTGTCAATCACGGCCGATGCGTAAATACTGTCATTACCGGCCAATGGTTTTCCTTGTCCCAGCAATGGGACCACATGGGTTCCCCGATGCGTGCCGTACATCTTTTGCACATGGTAGTTGGGAGTCGCCACCGATGTAAGGTTATCGAACCAAATCATGTCGGGCCGCCACTGCCAAGCTTCTACATGTGCAAACAAAGGTGCGTACGAAGCCAGACGAACCACATCGGCATTACGTTCCAAGCCCGTCATAAACGCGGCTTCACACAAAGCACTCCACCAATGGTTCCGGCTTTCAGGTGCATCGCCCTCCTTACCATGGCAGGCATATTCGCCCGCAAACACTTTGGGGGCATTACGGTCATAGCTATCGTAACGTGAGGCGTTCCGCAAAAACCAATCGGGATCTTTGTAATAATGTTCATCCACAAAATCAACCAATTCCGTTCCCATGCGCCTGTTCTCGTGCCACAGATAATCGAACTGTGTGCCATCGGGCGATGGTCCCGAACTGCCTATCAACTTTATTTCGGGGTATTTCTCGCGGATGCGTCCGGCGATGTATTCGTACCGTTCAATATACTGCGGGCCCCACTGTTCGTTGCCAATGCCCAAATATTTCAAATCGAACGGAGCGGGATGGCCCATATCGGCCCGTACCTTTCCCCATTGACTGTTGGCCGGGCCGTTTGCAAACTCAATCAGGTCAAGCATGTCTTGAATGTAAGGTTCCAAATCGGACATGGGAACCACTTCTCCCGTATTATATTGGCAAGCCATGCCGCAATTGAGGATGGGGAGGGGCTCGGCCCCGATATCTTCGCTCAGCAAGAAATATTCGTAAAAGCCCACTTCAAACGATTGAAAGTAATCGGGAGCCGAACGGCGCGGAAATTCGGTATTCCAACGGTTAATGGCCAACGGACGCTCCTCCACAGGTCCTACCGTTTTCTTCCACTGGTAACGTGTGGCCAGTTCATGCCCTTCGACGATGCAGCCTCCCGGGAAACGCAAAAAACCGGGATTGATATCGGCCAACCTTTGCACCAAGTCGGAACGAAAGCCGTTGGGGCGGTTTTTCCATGTGTCGGAAGGATAAAGCGACACAAGGTCAATATCCAGTTCTCCGTCCCCCTCCAGCCATATGTTGAGTTTTGCCTTGGCATCGGTACCCGAAGAGGTAAACGATACCTCGTACTTTTTCCAGTCGCCACCGATGGACGGAACGGTTGCCTGCCCCAACAATTTGCCGTCGGCAGCCACCAACTCGATCCTCATCGACACGTCGCCCGCATGCAGGGCCGCCATGACCGAAAAATGATAGGTTATGCCTTCCTTCACGCCCATGCCACGGAAACCGTCGTTCGAGATACCGTACCTCCCCTTGTTGGAAGTGGTGATTAACCTCAAAACACGGGGATTTTTTTCAAAACCTTCTCCCCGGTTAATCACCAAAAAGCGGCCATTCCCTCCGTCGGTCTTGATTTCACGCCATCCCATCATGGGCTTGATAAATTCAAACGAACGGTTCTTTAACAACTGGGCGCTCAAGCCTCCGTCGGCAGCAAAGTTAATGTCCTCGAAAAACAGTCCCCACATGTGGGGACTCACATCGTACAACGGTTTGTCTGCCTGCAACCCGGCAGTAACCTCGCGTTGTGCCACTGCACAGAAAACAGTGGCGACCATGCATGGCCAAAGCAGGATTTGTTTTGGGTTTAATTTCATAGCGGTACAATTAGTATTGATTCTTATCAAAAATAAGCCTCAAAGAAATCTTTACATGCTACAATCTTAAAAATCATTGATAGAGTTTCGACCCTTCCATCAATTTATCCGAAATGCAAATACGGTCGAAGTCATGTATCTACCTCCCTGGGCTGCGCCAAACAAATATTTTGGCCGGCCATCTTTCATGAGCAACTGAGGCCGTTCCAATCTTCCATAGCGCTTTAAATGTCCGGGAGCAGGTAATTCATCCAGATAATGGGCCAAAGGATAATAGGCTATTTGTGGAAGATGCCAGTCTATACCATTTTTTGCCTCAAGCAACAACCCCACCGAATGGTCAAAAAAACCCATGTCGCGGGCTATAAGGTTAAACCGTCCGTGTTGATGCCATACATAAGCGTCTTCCAACTGCTGGTTTTGACCTCCGTTCGAAAATCAATTACGGGATTCCCTTCGTATTTTACGTACGGACCTTCGGGGCGACCGGCAACGGCCAGGCCATATTTCCTGTTCCCCCTTATGGTAGCATCTTTAGGTGCATTTTCGTAGTCGGCCGTATTCCACGATTTGTAGTAGAGTAAACAACGTCCATCGGGATGCCGGACAAACGCAGGATTAGTGGTACAGTGGTCATCCCAGGCCCCTAAATGTCCGGCCTCCAACAAAGGGGCACTGCGTCTGGCCCACGGTCCCTGCAATGACAATGAGGTAGCCAGGCCAATTCGCTTGGTATTGGTTTTTCCATTGCTGTTCCCCATATAAAACAGATAATACATCCCGTCTATAAAATGAATGGTCGGATTATGGCAGGTAGTGGCATCAAAGAATCCTTCACGGGGCTCCAATACCGTTTCCTGGAATACAAATGGCCCTTCAGGCGAAGTGGCAACGGCCCTGGCAATCTCACATTTATGTATCCATCCACCCATCCCGTATTTCGAGGGCCAACGGGAATAAAACAGATGCACTTGTCCGTCGGGCCCGTAAATGGGGCTATTGCACCATACATAGTACCCTTCCTCTTCCAGCACACGACCAACCGGTACCAGCCTTTGACTGAATTTGGAAACAGATTCCTTGAGGTAACCATGCTCCTTTTTCTTGCCTGCAAATAAAGGCAAGCCCAAACTTACGGCACAACCACTCCACAATACGTTCGAAAGAAATTCGCGTCTGTCCATAACAACTTTTTCCAAACAAGGCAGGCAGGAGCTAAAGCCCCCACCCGCAGCTTGTCATCTTAATTGCCATAAAGCTTCTTAAGCCAAAAATTTCTTTCTCAAATCCTCAACCTCCTTGTCACCAATAGGTTGCAGCTCACCAACAGGCACTCCCATGGTGAGCGACATGGCAGAGAATTCGGCTACTTCCAGACGGTCGAAGGTTTGAAGCAACTTATCGCCGGTCACAATCACCGAATCGTTTTCGACAATCACTGCCGGAGTTCCTTCGGCGATAATATCCAAGATCGTCTCCCTGTCTTTAAAATGCGATCCGAACGGAACATTGGGTACATCTTGCAGGAAGATCCAACTTTCGGGAATGGTACGCACGTCAAACTTCTCGCCAGTTACACCAAATGCCATCAGATAAGGCGACTGCGTCAGAATAACAGAATTAATATGGGGATTGCGTTTGTAAATCTCCTGGTGCAACCAAGTAAGTCGGCTGGGCAATTTGCCTGCTTCACGCTTGCCTCCCTTGATTTGCACAATGTCTTCAGGACCGATGTCCCAACGGATCTTATCGGTGGGCGTAATCAAAAAATCATTGCCGCGCCAACGGCACGATACGGTTCCATAAGAACTTATCATCAATCCTTGCTTACAGGCACGATGCACAATGTTTGTGATTTCCTGACGGATTGCCCTTTCATCGGACGGGTGTTCAACATCGGCCATTTCGGGCAGCAAACGGGGAATCTGATCCTCAAAGGCGTCGATGTCGGCATCGTTCAACCGGCGTGCACGGCCAATGGTCTTGGCATTGATTATAGTCCGTCCTACAAACTCCAAAGTTTCAAAGCGTTGGAATGCATCTTTCATGTCAGAGCCGCCAACAACGGTTCCATGATTTTCCATTATCACCGCCTTGTAGCCTTTGGCAAACTCCTTAGCGATACTTTCCCCCAACTCTTCGCTGCCGGGCAGCGCATAAGGGGCGTAACCAATGGGGCCACAAACGTATTTAGCCTGGGGAATGACGTTGGTGTCGGGAATGGTGCGTGCAATACTGAACGATACCAATGCGGGCGGGTGGGCATGGATCACCGCTTTCAAATCGGGACGTATTTCGAAGATAGCCCTGTGAAAGGGGTATTCCGACGATGGTTTATGGGGCCCAATGATGGTGCCGTCCTTTTTCACGCGCATAATATCCTCGGCACGTAACGATCCTTTGTCTACACCCGAAGGAGTAATCCAAATGTCCCCGTTTTCGTCGATAATCGAAATGTTCCCGCCCGATGTGGTAGTTAACCCACGCCGATAAATTCTACTGATGATCATCACGATCTGATCGCGGGGATGCATCAAGTGAATGTCCAATCTTTCCATGATGTTTGATGATTGTTGTATCAAGATAAATGAATATAGAGACAAAAAGAAGACCATGAGACATTGTCCCGAAAGACAACGAAAGATTTTTCAGGCAATCCCATTGGATTTATCCTGATTCTTTCACAGTCTATGATTGTTTATCTAACGATCTTCTTCTTTTCAGATTAAAATCCCTTCCATTCCGTTAATCCCAGATCAATGTGCGGATGGGCGTTGGGCATGGCTTGTTCCAATATTACCAGTGCGGCACCCAATGCGCTAGAATTGTCCACTTCGGAAGTAAATACCTGCTTGTCGGGGAAAAAGTCGGCCAGTAGCCTGACAAATATTTCATTACGGGCAAATCCTCCCGATACAAAAAGCTTTTTCACGTCCGAAGTGTTTACTAAATCGATGGACGATGCACACTCCAACGTCAAATCGTACATTAAACGGCGATACGCCACATCGAACGACGAAAATTGCGACAAATCGGCATCATTGTCAACATATTCGCCGGAAATCCCATTGGCAAAGAAAATCTTTGCCGATGCCCCTTTTGACAACATTGATCGAATCTCACCCTCATCCACTTTTACCTTTTTGTAGGCATTGGGCTCTGCACCAAAATGATCGACCAGTCGTTTCACGTTTACATCATGGATATGCCCCATGAACAACCGCGACGACTTCACCGGCTTTTGGTTCACGCTCATGTAGCAAAGACAATCGTGCTTTAGTTCGTCGGCTGTCAACGGCTGATGGTTAAAGGGATTCATGTTGATGCACCAGGTTCCGGTCGAAATGAGCAGAAATTTATCGTGACATCCATGGATATAAGGCACCAATGACGACGAACTGTCATGAATGCCAATGCCGACCGGGATATTCCGGCTGGCGATATTCGCATAGTAAATTTTGGTATTTGGTTGTGGCCCGGGCAATGAAAAACCATTATCGGCCAACCATGGGTGGTACCCCATCTTATCAAAATCCCACATGTATGTATGGCAGCCTATTGACGTATATTCGGCCGTCGCCTTTCGGGTAAGAAAGAACGAAAGGTATTGCGGGAAGTGTAAAATATACCTGGCATTATTCAACACATCGGGATGTTCGCCCTTCATCCAGGCCAATTGCACGCCAGCATTGAGCATCGCCCCCAAAGCCGGGCTTGCCGTTTTCCGGCAGAATTCGGCTTCTCCGCCATATTGGGCGTACAGGGCTTGGGCGTACTTTCCGTCGATCGGCTTCAGATAATTGTAAATGGGCGTCAGGCGACGGTTATCGGCATCGACATACGCCAGTGAAGCTCCATAGGTCGAGAAATTAATACCCATGAGAATGAACTTGTCGTCACTCGCCATTTCGTCGATCACGGCCTTCATCCAACGTTCAATCAATTCAATATCATCGCATTCAAAACCGTCTTCGTCCACAGTGGTGGGAAATTTCTCTTCGTGCTGGAAAACCACGTCGAGCTTTTCGTTAAAAAGCAGAAGCTTTTTATTGGTTTTGCCGATATCGAACACGGCAATGACTCTTTCCATATCTTCAAAAATTCAACACAAAGACGCAAAGGCACAGCGTTTTCCCTGGCCTTGGCGGCTCTGTGTCACTTCTTATTACTTATCGTTTCAACAATACGTCGGTTTCATACTTTTGTATTTCGGCAATAAAATCGCCGCCTACGGGAACGTTGTTCAACAAGCAATAATAATCCCAAACAGCACCAAAAGCACGGGTTTTGGTAAGCTCTAGCATGGCCAAACGTTCAAAGTTCTTGCCTGTCTCCTCATACTTTTTTATGGTAGCGGTCGGCTCTAACATGGCAATGAGGAATGCTTGCTGGGCTGCACGTGTACCGACTACGTAGGCGCCGATGCGGTTAATGGAAGCATCGAAAAAGTCAAGCCCTACATTCACCCGGCCCAGGAAATCGTTACGCACGATTTCGGAAGCAATCAACTGGATTTCGTCGTTCAACGTCACCACGTGGTCCGAATCCCAACGAATGGGGCGGGTTACATGCAACAATACCTCATCGACAAATTGTAAACATGACGAGATTTTGTCGCCGATCTGTTCGGTGGGATGGAAATGGCCGTTGTCCAAGCAAATCAATTTGTTGTTTTTCACCGCATAGCCCAAATAAAAATCGTGCGAACCTACGGTCATTGCTTCGGCCCCAATCCCAAACACTTTGCTCTCTACGGCATCTTTCATGTGTTCTTTGGGGTATTCCACTTCAAATGCCTCATCAAGTGATTTTTTCAACAGGGCACGATATCCGTTGCGGTCGACGGGAATATCTTTCGATCCATCGGGAATCCATGTATTGTGCACACAAGGAGTACCGAGCTGTTTGCCCATTTCGGCCGCGATGGCACGGCAACGCTTGACGTGCTCTACCCAGAACTTACGGTTTCCTTCATTTTTGCTTGACAGAGTAAACCCGTCGTCAGCTTTGGGATGCGAAAAACAAGTGGGATTGAAGTCAAGGCCCATCTTACGTTCTTTGGCCCAATCGATCCATCCCTGGAAATGTTCAACGGTAATTTGGTCCCGATCGACCAGTTTGCCACCAAATTCACCATATATGGCATGGAGATTTAGACGTTGCTTTCCGGGCAACAACAACATTACTTTATCTAAATCCTGCCGCATTTGGGCAATATTTCTGGCCTTGCCCGGATAGTTGCCGGTCACTTGAATGCCACCTCCTCCCAATATCGCATCGGGTTTTTCAAATCCGCCCACGTCATCGGTTTGCCAGCAATGGAGGCTTATCGTCAACTCGTCCATGCGTTTGATCACCGCATCGGTATCCACGCCTAACTCCGCGTATTGCTCTTTAGCCAACAAATAGGCTTTTTCGATCAATTCTTTTTTCATTTCTCTGTATATTTTCAACTATTTGCGTTTTATTCAAAATCAGTGCGTAGCCCCATCCGACAACGAGTTTCCTATGGCCACGACAAACACAGACAACAGGATTATTCCTACCCCTACAATAATGGTCGTCAGCGTTTTTTTAGAAACCCCTTTCCATTCTTTTCGGTAAAAGCCCCACATATTGGATGTAAGGATAATGGTTGACATGTGCAAAATCCATGAACTGGCACCGTTCCCAAGTTTGCTTTCGCCCATGCCGTAAAAGAAAAACTGCAAAAACCAGGTGGTCCCTGCCATGGCGGCAAAAAGATAATTGCGGACCAACGGTGCCTTCAGGTTCCCGTAATCGCCAAACGACTTGTTCTTGAAATTCAAATACATGCACCACAACAAATTGGTTGTCAACCCGCCCCATAAAATCACCACGAAAATGACGTTATTTTGGAACAACACGCTAGATCCCTCAAACAAAATATCGTGTTTGGCTTTGGCGACCTCGGCCATCGGCTTTCCGGCCTCAATGGCGTAATTGAAAAATGCGCTCATGATACCCGATATGACACAGATGATCAACCCGGTCATTATCTTGAATTCCCCTTTGGTCCCATCCTTGGAATTGGCCGAAAGCTCTTTGTCTTTCCGCATGCCGGCCCATCCGCACACGGCTATGCCCACGATGCAAACCAATGTTCCCAACAACACGACCTGACCGCCGGAACTTGCCAGCATATCCGTAAACGTAATACGCCCTTCTGTTCCCGCAATGTTGTAGTAAATGGGTGGAACCAACGCGCCGAACACGGCCGTAATGCCCAAGAGCACGGAATTGCCCAGCGACATTCCCAAATAGCGTACGCCCAGGCCATAAGTCAATCCGCCGACCCCCCAAAGTACTCCCATCAGGTAAGTAATCAACAATACATGGCCAGACGCAGAACTTATGATCTCCATAAAATCGGGGATTGTCAAAAAGGCGGCCAACGGCGGCACAATAAGCCACGAGAACAGACCTCCGACAATCCACATGCTCTCCCACGACCAGTTACGGACCTTGTTATAGGGCATGTAAAAACTTCCAGAGGCAAACCCGCCAATGGAATGGTAAATAACACCTAAAATTGCTTGCATAGTTGAATCCGGTTAATTAAAATATTGCAATAATTTGGTACTTTTGAACAATTGCGTAATTGTCCTGCATTCAAAAGTAAGCCTATCCGCATTTACCGACAATACACAATTTGACATTTGATTTACACTTTTTGGCAGTAATTAAATGAAAGACTATTTTAAGTATCTTACTCCAAGTGAGGAAGATAAAACATGGGGGTTATACATTAATGTAACCGGAACTTCACGGGTAGAATCCAATGTCCCGTACCCCTTAAAAGCCCACCCATCAGGATATTATTTTTCATGGGAGAAAGGACGTGTCCTGCATGAATACCAAATGCTCTATATCACCGAAGGCGGAGGTACGTTAGAAACACGTGAGGCGCATTACAACCTCAACCCAGGCTCTGTGATGATTATCGTACCTGGCAAATGGCACCGTTATCGTCCGCACAAGAAAACCGGTTGGGTAGAAAATTTCATTGGCTTCGATGGCAAATTCGCCCGCCATATCTTATCGACCGAACAAATAAAAGATAACCTCCCCGTTATCCAGTGCGGCATGAAGGAAGAAATAATAGAACTTTATTACCGTGTTTTTGATGCGACCCAAAAAGAGAAACCCGGCTATCAGCAAGTGGCATCGGGCGATGTAATAAAACTGATCGGCACCATCCTCTCCCACATTAAGAACAAGGACTTCTCCGGCAAACCCATCGAGACCATCATTGAGAAGATACGTCAGCACATGCACGACCATTTGAACCAGGAAATAGATTTCTACGAACTGGCCGAGCAAAACAACATTGGATACAGCTATTTCCGCAAAATGTTCAAGAAATTTACCGGGATATCGCCAGGTCAGTACCTTCTGCAATTAAGGGTATCGCGCGCCAAGGATCTTTTAATCACGACAGAAACCAGCGTAAAGGATATTGCTTATGAAACGGGATTTGAATCGGTCTATTATTTCAGCCGTATTTTTAAGGAAAAACTTGGCAAAACACCTTCCGAACTGAGGAATAGCGTATTGAAACCTGTGGATTTTGAATCTTAAGTAATGTTGCTCAAATTTCGACGATCAATCGCATAACCATTTTCCCAAACCGTTACTCAAACGGCACATTGTCTTTGCGCCGAATTTTAATCTCATCTATTTGCGCGGTACCTTTCAGCGAAAGCAAAAACGATACTGTTCGTGCTACGTCGGCAGGGTCGATCAGTGTGGCCGGGTCCAAATCGGGACGGGCTGTTTTGATCATTTCGGTGGCTACGCCGCCCGGCGAAACGTTATGAACAACCAACCCTTTATGGCGATACTCTTTGGCCAACGCACTCATCAATCCGTTCAGCGCATGTTTCGATGCGGCATAAAGTGTTTGGTTGGCATAGGCTTTATGCCCTACTACCGATGAAATATTGACAATGGCCTTTTCGTCGGACTTGAACAAATACGGTAAAGCTGCCTGGGTTAGAAACAGAGGCACTTTAAGATTGAGGCACATAATCCGCTCATAATCAAATGGCATAATATTTTCAAACGAATCGGCCCATGCCAATCCTGCATTATTGACAAGCACATCCAAACGGCCCAAATGCCCCACTACATCATCTATCAACATTTGTGGCGATAATTGATACGAAGCCAAATCGCACGCAAAAGCCTCTGCTTGCCCATTTTCCGATTTTATGGCATCAACTACGTCTGCCAACAATTCTTCGTTGGTACCGGTCACTGCCACACAATAACCGTCTTTGGCCAATTGTAGCGCAATGGCTTTCCCGATTCCACGCGAGGAACCCGTAACAAGGGCAACTGGTATAAATGAACGCATAAACAATAAAGATTAAAGTCCAAGCAACGCTTCCGAATGTCTTTCAACAAACTGAAAAACAACCAAATCGGGCTTGATCTTATTTATTATACTCCAATCCATTTCATAAGTCCAAAAGAAAAAGGTCTCGCCAAAGCTTTCGGACAGGTACGGCACCAATGCAGAACAAAATGAATCCCTAAATATCAACACTTTAAGGCCATTTGCCTGACTTTTGTAATGTCGTGTGCCGTATTTGGCAACCAACAGATTATCCTCTTCGTTTTCGAATACATACGGCAACTGAATTGCAGTAGATGAATTGACAAGCGTGTAAATCGTATCGGGTTCGGGCAAGTACTTTGCAATCATCTTCGCAATTCCTCCTTCCGTATACAGTTTACTCTCTTTTTTAAAATCGGAATTTTCAAGCAATCGCATCTGGGGCAGTATTGTTTTCAATTTTTCACCCAAATTCCGGTAACCGTAAAAGCCCCCCGTTGCGTTCCAGTGGGAATCGGTTTTATAATACCTTTTTTAAACCGCTCCACACCGGTCGCAAAACCTGCCAACGAAATATCCTTGTCTTTCAAAATGATAAAAAATTGACAAAAAGCAATCCATTTATAGGGGCAACGATTGCGCTGACAAAAATAACAAAATAATGTTCCTAAAATACAACGCCGGATCCTAACGGATCCGGCGTTGTATGAACATAACCCAATGTAAAAATCCTAAAAAGTATGGGACTTGCCCGTGTCGGTCTCCAATTAAAGGAGATGGATATTTTTCAGCAAAACCTCTTCTGCTTCCACATTCCACAAGCCTTTATGGCGGGTGCATACTTCAGCCAACATGGCAAAGAGTTTACTTGACTTACCTTTTTCAGAAAATTCTGCAATAGGTGTCAAAGGCATGGTAATGTGCGTATATATCAATTTTTTGCCTCCGGGGATCTCGGGCAAGTGCAACGTGGTCTCGGGTACGGCGTTCAAACCACCGATATGCGTCACCAGCCCGGCCGGATCGAGCCCTTTGTTCATAATGTCAAGCGACTCTTTCATGTCGTCAGTATTGCCGCCCGAGGTTCCTACAATATGTGTATAAGCATAATGCACGTTGTAAAAATTCATTTTAGCTTGTAAATTCTGGTCGCTGGGACCGGCAAAAAAGTTTAAGCAACCATCGAAGGCCAATAATGCGTCACCCTGCTCGATGACAGGGGCCACGGGTGCAAACACGAACACATCGTCGTAGCCGTTGCCATTGGTCAACCCGCGCATGTATTCCACGGGATTTTCCAATGCTTTGGTATTTAAATAAATTAGTTCGATGCCCTTTTCTTTGGCCAGCTGGACAGGATAGATCTCGGCTGCGCGGTCCAATCGGGCCTGGTCGATGTCGGTGACTACCAGTAACGACGGTTTACGATCTTCACGATGGATCGCATAGTTAATGGCAGCCAATCCCATAGGGCCTACCCCCGCCAGAACGGCCATTTTACCGCCGTCCACAATCTCCATTTTGTGCACATACGATCCCGGCGTGGTGTGGTAGTTCGCATGCATGGCCCCCACCACACAACTTAACGGCTCGGCCAATGACGCAGGGTAATATCCGGGACCGTTATAGGCCAACAAACAATCCTGTACCAGCACATCTTTGGGAATGATAACGTATGTGGCATCTCCACCGATGTATTTGTACGAATAGCCTGGCGCACTCAACACTCCCACAGGGCCATCTTCGTAATAGATGGCCGGTTGGATGGAGAATTTCTGCCCGGGTTTGAATTTGTGTTGCCATTTGGCTCCTATCTCGACCAATTCACCGGCAAACTCGTGCCCGATGATAATGGGATTTTGGGCAACATCATCCGGAATGCGCTTATGATCGGAACCTTGACCGGCAGCTTTGTACGATGACATGCAGATACTGTCGCACACCACTTTGGCCAATATTTCATCATCATTAATGACGGGCAACTCAAATTCCTCCAACCGGAGGTCTTTTTTACCGTATAAACGGACTGCTTTGGTTTTCATCTTTAAAATAGGTTTTTTATAAAACAGATAGATTAATTTGGACGATAGGACGAATGTCTTATTCTCTTTCACTGACCCTTCAATCCGTTTCGCGCCAAAACATCTCTCCTTTTTATCAACTCAACATAATCTGCCCACCGGTTACCGGCAAGGCTTGTCCTGTCTCGAATTCCTGATCGATAAGATACATCACGGCCTTAAGTACGTCATCGGTCGTGCAACCGCGCTGGATGGGCGTTTGGCTTAAATAATGGCGCTTGACGTCATCGATCGTTTTGGCACCGGGAACTTTACCCGCTTTAAGATACTGCACAAACAGGCCGTTTACGGGATCGCTCCACAACGGACCGTCGTAAAAATTGCCCGGGCACACGCTGTTTACTTTAATGCGATCGGGGGCCAGTTCCAATGCAAATGATTGGGTAAGGCCTATGCCGCCAAATTTACCTCCGGCATAAGCAAAATTTTTCTTACTCCCATTCAAGCCGCTTTTTGAGTTGATTTGGATCACGTTGGCATAGTAACCTGCTCTATGAGCCGTTTGCAGTTTCATTACCTTCGATACTGCCTTGGTGCAGTAAAAATAGGCATTGTAGTTAATTTTGGTCACCAGATCGAAACTCTCCACGGTCATCTCGTCCAATCCGCCCGCGCGTAAAATACCCGCATTGCTGATAAAAACGTCCACCCCTCCAAAATAGTTCACCGTTTGGTTCACCAGTTTTTCTATCTGCTCGATCCTGGATACATCGGTTTGAACAAAAATAGCTTTATTGCTGCCTTTCATGGCGTTGAATGCCGACACGGTTTCCATGCCCACCCCGGCATTCAGGTCGGCCACTACAATATTGGCCCCCTGTTCCTTGAGGCCACGGGCAATGCCTTCGCCAAAACCTTGTGCGGCACCGGTCACAATGATGGTCCGGTTTTCCATCCGCCCCTTCGATGCTCCTGCGGCCACATTGCGACGATAATTCTCCACCTCCCAGGTGTCGATGAAACGGATTTGCCCGGCCGTCATGAAATGTGGCCCGCCAAACGACTCGCTTAACCACGAAATCTTCATCGTGTCTTCGAATACATCGAGAATGATATCGGTCTGTGCGGCATTGTCTCCAATGGCCACCACACCGATATCCTTGATGAGTACCACTTTGGGCTGATAGCCATTTTTGGACACAAAGGCGTCGAAATCAGCCTTAAATCTGGCAATAACAGCCATTGGGGCAGCCACCTCATCAATATAGATGCACTCACTTTTGCAGTAAACAATGGCGTCGGGGGTAAAAGGCTTTGCGATCTTCAAGAATGCCTCGCGGCTCGATGTAAAATGGTCAACAAGTTTGTTGCGGCGGACCTTCAATGTTTTTAGTTCGTTTGAGGAAGCAAGCATGCGAATGGCCGGAATGATTTCCGAAGCTATCTCGGGAATAACCATTTCTCCGGCCGGCAACGGTTGGTCCACAACGTTATCGATCTTCGCCAGCACGCTTGCATAAATGTTTTTGATTTCGTCTATCGAATCGGCACCGACAAAGATGCCGTGATTCTGTAACACGATCACTTTGGGGTCGCAACTTTTTGCCTGACGGTAAGCCCGCACACGTCCTTCTACCTCTTTGAACAGGATATAACCGGGATCGGTGTAAGGGACATAAAGTGCATCATTGCCGAACAATGGCAAAATCAGGTTCTCGACATCATTACTGCACATTACGCCGTTCACGGCCGTCGGATGCAAATGTACGACGTAGCTGTAGCCGATCAGATCGTGTAACGATGTTTCTACCGACGGCCTTCTCTCTTTGGTGAGATTGGCATCGGTAAGATCGTCCTTCACCTGACGTTCGCGTTCAAACGGATCGGCACTATAAGTTTTCTCCGACATTTTTGCCAATTTGTGGCGATCAAGTTTTGCAAAACCGTCTTCTGCGATGGTAGCCAATGCCGAACCACTCGCCTTCACCCAAATATGGTCAACGGTTTTGAACGATGTGTTCCCGCCCCCTGCAATTACGTATTGCTTTTGGCAACCGTAGAATTGCGATATACTGATTAAGTTTCTGAGCCCTTCCATTGTTTTACAGACTAATAGATATTTAGACATTAAGCAAATAGAACACAAAGACAATGCGATGTATTTATTGGCAGATTAGCCACAAATCCCCACATTCCTATCTTGTCTAGCTTCCCGGACTTTCTTTCCTTTTCCTTTCTCAGGCTTCATCAATCAATGCATGTCCAAGTTTTTCGTACATGGCGCGGTTGAAAATGTCGGCCCTGCCTGATGCATCCAGATACCCCTTGCCTTCAGTAGCGACCAAATACTGGTGTGCAGCAATCACGCAGGCACCTCTCAGGTTTATATCCATCAATTTAGATGTGAGCGGAGTGCTTTTCCGGGCAAATAGTTCAATCGGCTCCATGGCAGGCGTGTTGTGCTCACTGCCAAAAGAGACCACAAAACCCTGGTCGTAAAAGTAACCGGCATAATCTTCCAAAACCTCCACACTGTTCCGGGTTGTGATGAATTCGATGGAATAGATACCTCGTTCTTTGAGTATTTGTGCCACTTTTACCTTGTCGCCCTCAAAATCGGTAAACTCGCCTTTGGCATCGTCGGCCAGAAACGGATAGGTGGGGATACCTCCCGCATTGAGAATGATCTGGCGTACCGCTTCCATCTCAAGGAACGCCTTGGGATCTTCCGGGACAAAAGCACCGCCCCCGGATTTAAGAAGGTTGCCCCGTATTTCGTTTTCCACGGCTGCAAAATCGTGGATATCGGACTTCAATGCTTTTCCGCCAAACAGCTTTTCATAAAAACCCAATTGTAGCTCGGGCTTTTTAAAAGCCTCCTCCACATTAATGCGCAACGCTTTTGCCAAATGCCGTTCACGTACGTTGCCCCGGGTCAGGGCATCTTTAATCTCGCTATACGATAAGGAAAATCCTGCCCCACACGACAGCAACAATGAGTTAAGTTTGGCGCACATGCGGGCCACATGGTTGTTTGACTCCTCCCGTACATCGTGCAATTGCGACAAGTAAGGATCTTTCAGCACGACCGGAAACGACAAACCCTTACCACTCAAATAAGTACGTCCGGGATTACTGGGATCGTTCACACGGATGCCATTGGCTTGATCGTCCCGGTTCAAACTAATAAACTCGATATTGAACAACGGAAACAGGTGGCGTTTGGCACATCCGTCAGCCCAATCGGCATAACCGTCGGTACTGTAAAAATCGTTCACGCCTACGACCTTCACATCTTCAGTCGCCGCCATGTCAAGGGCTTGGTCAATATGACCGAACGCACTAAAAGAGAAAGGTGTGTGCAAATGCGCATTCACGTTGACCGTTTGTGCCCATTGCAACCTTTCGGCTTTGGCCAACAACGTTGATTTATCGGGAAATTTGGAATAAAAGCTCATGGGGAAGACCTTTAGAAATTTAGATTTTGGGACAGATGGATGAGACCGTGCAGGTTTCTTTTCCGCGCTCATCTATCTGTCCAATTTTGTCTCTCTGTCCGGTATCTTTTCAGACACCCAATTTTGCACGGCGTACCTGCTCGGCATCGGTAAAGTTTTCTCCGCAAATGTGGCCCCCGAGAGGCACGATTTTTTCGTGGATGGCATTGAGGAACCAACCCGGTTGCGGGAAGAAGTGTTCTTCAAGCTCGTAAGCCGGCGTGATCCAGTTACGTGAACCCACGACTACAGGAGGTGCATCAAGATAATCGAACGCAAGTTCGCCAATGTTACGTGCCAGGTCGTTAAGGAACGAACCGCGACTATTGGCGTCGCTCGAGAGAATAATGCGTCCCGTCTTTTTGACCGATGCGATTACCTTTTCATAGTTAAACGGGACCAACGATCGGGCATCTATTACTTCGGCACTCATCCCATATTTTTCTTCCAGAATTTTGGCCGCATCCAATGCTCGGTATAGAGTAGCCCCGATGGTAAAGATCGTGATATCCTTGCCCTCACGTTTGATATCAGGCTCGCCTATGGGTATTTCATAATAGCCTTCGGGAACCCCGCCCTCGTGAAACATCTCTCCGATCTCGTAAATGCGCTGGCTTTCGAAAAACACGACTGGGTCAGTTCCCTGAAGTGCCGAGTTCATCAATCCTTTGGCATCGTACGGGGTGACGGGGAACACCACTTTCAGTCCTGGAATATGGGCCACCAATGAGGTCCAATCCTGTGAATGTTGTGCCCCATATTTCGATCCTACCGATACTCGTATCACCACTGGCATCTTTAACACGTTACCGCTCATGGCCTGCCATTTGGGCAACTGGTTGAACACTTCATCGCCACAGCGGCCCAGAAAGTCACAATACATGATTTCGGGAATTACCCGGCCACCACACATGGCATAGCCAATCGCCGTACCAATTATAGCTGCTTCGGCGATGGGCGAGTTGAACAAACGGTGATAAGGCAATGCTTCGGTCAATCCGCGATATACGGCAAACGCACCGCCCCAATCCCGGTTTTCCTCACCATAGGCTACCAATGTGGGATCTTTGTAGTAACGATCAAGGATGGCTTCGAAAATACCGTCACGAAGCTGGTACTGCTTCATTTTTGAAAACGGCTTGCCGTCTCTATCGAAAGCAAAACGTTCTTTGCCCGCAATCTGCCTCACGCGCGGGTTCTCCTCCTTTGCATGGTTTACATCACATTGGCCTGGCAACATGGCTTCCTGGCCCTTGCTTGCAAACATCATCTCACCGATCAGTTCGGGATGTTTTTTCAGATCCATCAACGGCGACATGGCCGGATCGATAGCAAGCTTCAGCATGTCGAGCATCAATGTTTTCACGTCGGTCCATACGTTTTCCAGATCTGTCTGCTCAACCACTCCGGCCTCGGTCAGTTGCCTGCCATAACCCAAAATACTATCGTGTTCCTGCCAAGCTTCGACTTCCTCCTTGGAACGGTATGATGACGCATCGGAAGGCGAGTGCCCCGAATAGCGGTAAGTGAGCACTTCGAGTAACACGGGGCCTCTTTTTTCTTCAATGATCTTGCGTTTGCGGCGGTACGCATCAATCACGGCCAACGGGTTGTAACCATCCACGCGTTCGGCGTGCATCTGGTCAGGATTCACACCTGCACCAATACGGGCCGCCAGCCCATATCCCATGGTCTCGCCACAGGTTTGGCCGCCCATTCCGTATTGGTTGTTCATCACGTTAAAGATGACAGGCAAACCTCCTTTCATGTCTCCCTCCCACAATTGGGAGAACTGGTCCATGGCGGCGAACGAAATACCTTCCCATACCGGCCCACAAGCCATTGATGCATCACCGATGTTGGCCACCACCAACCCCGGTTGGCGATTAACCTTTTTGAATAAGGCGGCCCCCACGGCAATGTCGCCGCTACCGCCTACAATGGCGTTGTTGGGATACACACCAAACGGTGTAAAAAAGGCGTGCATGCTTCCGCCAAGACCTTTGTTAAAGCCTGTTTCCCGGGCAAATATCTCTGCCAGCGTGCCATAGACCAAAAAACGACGGCCCAGTTCCTTCACGGAGCCGTTGAATCCTCTTTTCACCACATTGACAGTGGCCCCATCGAAAAATTTGTCCATCACTTCAGCCAACCGGACATCGTCCAATTTGGCAATGGCACTAAGTCCTTTAGCCAGAATCTCACCATGGCTCCGGTGTGAGCCGAAAATGAAATCGTCAACCGTTAGCGTATAGGCCATCCCTACCGCCGCAGCTTCCTGCCCGATGGATAAGTGAGCAGGCCCCGGATGGTTGTACGACACCCCATTGTACTCGTTGGTCGTTTTGATGAGGTTAAGCATGGTTTCGAATTCCCGGATCACCACCATATCGTGATAAATACGGATGAATTCTTCTTTGGTAAAGTTTCTAAGCTCATCCTTCACCGCTTTCTTATAAGCGTTTACGGGAATGGGCTTCAGTTTTAGCTCATCCGGTTTGCGAGCCTTTTCCGGGTCGAGAAATTGTACTTTGGGCATTGTATTGAATGTTTTTGTAGTTTAATATTCAAAGTTCAAGGGTGAAGAAGCTATTCACAGATTTAGTTCTACACTTAGACAATCCGGCACTTTCCTAAAACGCAAACACCGTCTCCCTGAATATCTCCGATACGGTAGGATGCGGAAATACCACCTCTTCCAGTTCTTTAAGGGTCATTTCGGCCTCAATGGCCATGCATGCTCCATAAATCATTTCACTCGACGGATTACCCAGCATATGCACGCCCAATACTTCACCGTACTTAGCGCCCAGCAACACTTTGCACAAGCCGCTGCCGCCTTCGTTTTCGGCCACAAAGCGCCCGGCATATGCCATGGGCAACGAGGCAATCTTGTAGCCGATGCCCTTAGCTTTGGCGGCTTCTTCGGTGAGTCCCACGCCCGAAATCTCGGGATTGGTGTACACAACACCGGGGATGGCATTATAACGCATCACATCCTTGCGTCCGGTCAGGTTGTTCACCACGACCTCGCCCTCCCGGCTGGCCGTGTGGGCCAACAATGAAAAACCGGTCACGTCGCCCGCTGCATATACATTGGGAATATTCGTGCGCATTTGCCCATCGACCTTGACGCCGCCCCGGAAGATCTCCACACCCAGGTTTTCCAGGCCAAAGCCCTGGATAACAGGACGACGCCCCACACTTATCAATATTTTCTCCCCACTGATCGACTGTTCTTTTCCATTTGCTTCGAACACAACTTCGTTGCCTCTGATCCCGGTCACTTTCGATGATAAATGGAACGTCACGCCCTTTTTGGCATATATGGCACGTAACATCGCGCTCATCTCACGGTCCATGCCCGTGAGTATTTCATCGGCCATTTCAATCACAGTGACTTGCGTACCCAAACTGCTGAAAAAGCTGGCAAACTCCATCCCAATCACACCACCGCCCACAACCACCAATGACCTAGGCTGTTGATCAAGGGCAAGAATTTCCCGGTTGGTCAAAATAGTATTACCCGCCTCCATAATACCCGGAATGGGTGGAACAAATGCTTCCGATCCGGTGCAAACAAGCAGGTTTTTAGCCAGATAAACGTTACCAGCGGCCTCGATTTCCACACCATTGGCCGATCGCCCTTTGATCGTGGCCGTACTGTTCACGATTTCTACATGGTGCGACTTCATTTTCATGCCTACGCCACCAACCAGTTTCCTGACCACCTTGTTCTTACGGTCCATCATCTTGGCAAAATCGAACTTCACGCCATCGGCAAATACGCCATATTTTTCGCCAGACATGGCAGTATCGTATATTTTGGCACTGTACAAAAGAGTTTTGGTGGGAATGCAACCTTCGTTGAGGCACACCCCGCCAAGCTCTTTTTTCTCAAACAACACAACTTTCAATCCTTTGGCGCCAGCCCGCTCGGCCGCTACATAGCCGGCCGGACCCCCTCCTATAATAGCTAAATCGTACATTGTCTTATTGGATTTTTAATTTTTTAGCTGTAGACAGATTTAAATTAAGGCCGAAGAGAATGTTTTGCATTTTCTATATCTTCATCTATCTGTCTTGCATCGAACCATCACATTGTCTTTTCTTAAATCTCAAACTCCAGATTTTCAATCTCAACGGCCACTTGTTTTACAAAGCGTGTGGCTTCGCCACCGTCGAGGGCCCGGTGGTCGTATGTAAGGCTCAGGCCCATATAGGGAACAAAACCGTACACCCCGTCGCCCAAATCCTTCGGTCTGGGAACAATAGCGTTTACCCCTAAAATGGCAGATTGAGGCAGGTTAATGACGGGGGTGAACATTTCTACACCATAGTTACCGAGATTCGACACCGTGAACGATGCTGCGTCGGAAGCCAGCAACTCGGGACTGATGTTTCCTTTACGGCAGGCATTGGCCATCTCCTTAAGTTGATTCGCGAGTCCCGGAACAGAAAGATCATCGGCATTCTTAACGACAGGCACCATTAGTCCACGGTCAGTATCGACGGCCAAGCCGAGATGCACTTTACTGAACAGACGCATGCTATCGCCCAGAAAGTGCGAATTCACCTGCGGGAATTTTTTCAATGCCTTGATGATGGCAAAGCACACCATATCGTTAAGAGTGATGTTGGTCGGGTAACCTTTGTCGACGGCTGCTTTTATTTTTTTACGAAGTTCCATCAACCTGCGTGCATCGGCACCCAGATGGTGCGTAAGTTGGGCCGAATTTTGCAACGAAGCATGCATGGCCTTTGCAATAAGCTTACGAATGTTGGTCAACGGTTTTACTTCAGAGTCGGTACCGTAAACAGGGTTTTCGGCAACCAAATCTTTAGAAGTGACCAGACCGGCCAACCCAGAACCAGTCGTCGCAGGTACAATATTTTCGATACTGGCCACTTGTTTGGCCAAAGGTGTCATTTTGGGACGTTCGGCAACGGCAGCTTGTACGTCACGCTCGATCACACGCCCTTTAGGACCCGAACCGGCCAACAGTTGTACCGCAATGCCTTCCTTTTCTGCCAATTGACGGGCACGTGGAGAAACGCCGGCACCCTCTTCCCCTTTCCCAATTTCAGGTTTGGGCGCTGCGACAACCAGTGCCGGGGAAACGGCCGCTTCGGGCTTATCCCCGGTTGCAGGGAGCTGTACAGAGGCAGCGCCCCCGGGACGGAACTCCTCAACCGATTCGCCGGACAGGCCGATCACCATCACATTGGTCAACACAGGTACCTCATCGCCCGTACCAAAAAAAAGTTCCAAAACCGTGCCTTCCACTGTCGAAACTTCTTCGAACGATGCTTTGTCGGTTTCATAAGCAAAAAGAATGTCGCCCTTTGCGACCGTATCGCCTTTATTTTTATTGAATTCGGTGATGATGCAACTCTCCACCGATTGCCCTTGTTTGGGCATGATCACAACTGTTGCCATAACTTAAACGTGGATTTCCTACAAATTTATAAAAACAACTTGTAAATACAAGTTTTAACATAGAATATTTCACAAACCAAACTAATGTCTGATATAAAACATATTAACAACAATATCCCATCACTTGTATTTATATATACATAAAGCATATATATACATTTTCGATTTCAAACTTTTCGTAATTTTGCATCAATCCCCCAACCAAACTAATCGCCCATTAATCATCCCCACATGGAATACGAGCCAGGACTTCCCCCGCACAAGCAAGTTTACGAGATACTGCGAAGGCATATTGCCGAAGGCATATACAACGAAGGAGACATATTACCTTCGGAAAACGACCTTTGCAGGACGCACCACGTAACGCGCCCAACTATCCGAAAAGCATTGGATCGTTTGGTTAATGAGGGGTACATCACCAAACAACAGGGAAAAGGGAGCATTGTAAAAGGGGAACCCAAAGGGGTGGGTATTTTATCGCTTACAGGCACCACCTCGGCAGTGGGACAAGATAATCTGCATACCCACATTGTGGTAAGCCCCGAGGTGCGTCCCTGGCAGGAAGCATTTACTTTCGCCCTCACCGAAACCGAAAAGGAAGTGGGATGTATTTATTTTGAAAGATTACGGCTGGTAAACAACAAGCCTGTTTTTTTCGATATTACCATGATTCCCAACATCAATCTTCCGCGCTTTACCCACCGTTCGTTTGAGGATAAGTCATTATTCGATATTCTCCGGCGAAATTATCAAATAGAAGTGAAAGGAGGAGAACAGAAAATATTAGCCATCAAGGCCGACCTGAGATTACAGAAATCTTTCGGCGTAGAGGCAGGGCACCCGGTGGTGCAACTGAACCGAAAAATTGAAACCAGCCGCCATGGTTTTTATATTTACAGCCAGGTATTTTGCAACACGGCCGAATATGCACTATACGGAACGTTTTGACGGCTTCCGTTAGGAATTAACATTGCAGGAATGAGCCAACCAACCCATAACAATCAAATAGAGAACACATTAAACAGGCAGCATAAAAAAACACAAGAAAATATTGTACTTTATTTCGGTTCAACTATAAATTTGGATGGTAAAAATCCAAAATCGAAATCCTATGAAATCCAAAATCGTGAAAATCGGTAATTCGTATGGAATAATCCTTCCTGCCAGTGTAATCGATCAAATAAGTAAAAATGCTTCTGCAGAAATTAGTTCTACTCCGCACGGCGTGGTGATCGAAATAACAACCTCCCCCTCCGTTAATGCCTTTTATGACGAGAATACCGATGATAATATTTTTTTGTACACCGATCTGTCCAACGAACTGGAACTCGAAAAATAAAGCTAGAAATCTACATCAAAATTCCGTTCCTCTTCTCGCTTACTTGTAGATCTTAAACTCCCACAGCCCCGGTTCGCCCTGCATGATGGTTAACTTTAAATAACGGGCTTTCCCGATGCCGTTTGCGACATGGGGAGAACATATTTTCATATCGTCCTGACGGGCACAAACTTTCCATCGTTTCCCATCATTTGATTTTTCAATCATCCATGTGTGGCCGTAAGTAGGCAAAGTAAACGCCATTTCACATTGCGATACGGCGACGGGAACGCCCAAATCGACGGTGAATTGACGTAATGAATCATTGGGGGCCGCACGCCAACAGGTACCGTTCCGTCCATCCAGTGCATTTTCAGGCACATAGTCCTTCCAGCGTTCCACCGTCTTCCCATTCTCGGCATTCACTTTGATCGTCTTCAACACATTGGGATCGGGAGCGATAATCGCCGTTACTTTTTTTCCATCCATGTGGGACGAGGCCGATGCTTTGGCCGTAAACGCAAGATTTTGTTTGAAATCCATCCCATTTTTAAGATGTCCCACTCCGTTAAAGTCCACTTTCATCGGCTCAATGGCTCCATTGGCATCAAACTCCATTTTATTGACAAACACTTGACGCGTAGTGCCACCTTCACCATATTCCAGATAAAGAAAATAGAAATCGTCGGTCCCGGGCATCTGGAATACATTGCCATGGCCTGGCCCCCAAATGCCGCGTTCCAGGTCGGAGTAAATAAAAATGCCTTTGCCCGCTGGTTTTTCAAAAGGGCCAAGGGGCGATTGACGACTAATCATGTACCCGTTGCAATAATTGGCATTTCCAGAAAGTGTATACACATAATAATACAACCCGTTACGTTTAAACATGACCGGACCTTCGGAATACCCCCCAAAACTGGTTGGAATACCGATGGCTTTATCTCCAAGCGACAACCAGTCGGCACTTAGCCTGGCTGCGTTCCGTCGACGCCAGAAGACATAAGCTTGTCCATCGTCATCCACAAACGGTTCTCCGTCTATGTCGTCGATCAAAGGTTTTGTCTCCACCGATATCATTTCAGGCCGGTTGAAGAATATACCTTGTCCATTGGTGAATCTAAAGGGACCTTCGGGACTTTCGGCCACCATCACGTACGTCCCCATACTTTCGTCGGGCTTTACAATGGTAGGGAACAAATAATATTTGCCGTCGCGGAACAACGCTTTGCCCGGCGCCCAGTAGCGAAAATATCCTTTTTTCTCTACGCCTTTGGCATCGGTGTATCCGTAAGGTGTGTTCCAATCAATGTCTTCGATGAGGGTCCCGCTAAAACTCCAGTTCGCAAAGTCGGTCGATTTCCAAACCACCGGCGGCCCCATCTTTTCCAAACCTTGGTTTATATCGGTAGTGCCATAAAGATAAAAGGTATCGTTGAACATGGCAACCGAAGGATCAGCCACAAAATCGGGCAATATCGGATTAAAATATTTCACGGTAGCTGCCGATGGTTTTCCGTATACCATCTTCGTATTGGGGATTTGCCCATGGGCTCCATGCCCTACTACCATCATGAATAAAAAGATCATCAACCGGATTATGTTCTTCATGTTCTTGGAATCTTTAGAGTACCCCATGCCAACTGATTGTCGGCGTTTGCTTATTGCTTGTGCAAATGAAAATCGATTAAGTGTTAAAATTAGGAAACATCCGCAATTGGAATTAATGGACGTATAAAAAACACGGCAAAAAGTACAATAATCATACATCGAACCCGCCTTGCTGATATAATCTGGTAAAATTAACTTTCCTTTGGGTGGGCAAACACATCGTTACCATGGCACAACTCCTTTATCTTACAAAATTCACCCAAGCTCATATCAGCCTAAACGGTCACCCTATCATTGCAAATATCGACTGGAGCATCGGTAGCTCCGAAATCTGGTGGATTACGGGCCCTTCGGGGTGCGGAAAAACGTTATTACTGGAAACACTGGCAAAAAAACGTTTCATGCCGTCCGACCAGTTGACATATCAAGATGGCATTGATATTGGTTACATGCCCCAAGATTTGTCGTCGGTCAAAGAGTTCCGAAAAACAGCCACATTCTATCAGCAACGTTACTTTTCTCAAGGTGCGGACGATACACCGCTGACGTGCCGTTTTGTGGCACAGAATGCAAAATGCAGCATAGACACCGTGACACTAAAGGCCAAAGAGTGGGGACTGGACGCATTAATGGGCAAACACGTCATATCATTGTCGACAGGAGAAGGCAAACGTGTATTGTTATTAATTTTTGCATTGCAGCACCGCCGCTTGGTTTGTATCGATAACCCGTTTGCGGGTATAGATGCCCAAGGCAAGAATTTGATTTGCGAAATGGTATCGCGATTAAAGCAAGAAGGCTGTACGGTAGTAATGACGGGAATGCCCGAGGACTTACCCCCAGAGACCTCGCATGTACTTGAAATCGCCAATGGAACATTGGCATACACGGGAATAAAAGCCCGCTGGCCCATGCCGGGACAACTACTCCATACCGATGCAAAAAAGATGGCTACGCTACAGTTGTCGTCGTTCCTGTACCACCAGGCAGATTATGACTTTGACGTGGCCATAAAAATGAGAAACATTTCCATCAAGCTCAACCAACAGGTTTTATTCGACGGAATGGACTGGACTGTTGCCAAAGGCGAAAAATGGTTGGTAACGGGTCCTAACGGATCGGGAAAATCAACGTTGATGAGCCTTATTTATGCCGATAATCCCAAAGCCTACGCCCAACATATTGAAGTGTTCGGCCGACGCCGGGGTACCGGCGAATCAATTTGGGACGTGAAACGGAAAATCGGCTTCTTCTCGTCGGAGCTACAACAGTTCTTCCCCAAAGGATTAACTGTTAAACAGGCTATACAAACAGGATTTTCAGATCATTTCACCCCAAAACGAACAATGGAGCAGTGGCAGACGGATCAAATAGAATCACTGTTGGACCATGTTGGAATGCGATCGTTGGGGCACGAATATCTGTCCAGACTATCGTTTGCACAAGTACGCTTGGCTCTGATAATGCGTGCCATAGTAAAAAACGCCCCCCTGCTTATCCTCGACGAACCGACACAAGCCATGGACGACCACCACACTCACCTCATCAACAACCTGGTCGATGCGGTGTGCTGTAGCAATCGATCAACCTTGGTCTACATCACCCATAGAACCGACGTCCTGCCACGATGTATCGGACAGCGACTGGAACTTGGTCGATGATGAATATCCATCAATCAACGACAGAAAGGCATCTGTCCAAAAGCACCAGCATGTGCTCTATTTCCCCGACCGTCACATCCAACGGAGGACGAAAGCGCACACTATCGGTACCAGCTTCGAGCAAGATCATTTTCTCCACATTCTGGGCATACTCTATCAACGTAGGCAAACATGCAGGATTACGTAAGGTAAACCCTTGGTAAAGCCCAGCTCCCCTGATATTGCTCATTTTTGACGGAAATTTCTTCTGCAACCTCACCAATCCATCCAACAACACAGCTGTCTTTTCGGGGACTTGTTCGACGAGCTTTTCGTTTTCCACAATATCCATTTCCTGGCAAAAACGTACCATATCGGCCAAATTGCCCCCCCATGTTGAATCCAGAATACCCAAGTCTTTCATCGGATGCAACATGTAAACCACCCCGTTGGCCAACTTCTTTCCCGTAGCAATGCCTTGCGGCGGATGCGGCAAGTCGAAGCTATCGACCATAAAAAACGAACCTGTCTGGCCACCGGCTGTTTGTACCTCGTCAAAGCCCAGTGCGATATCGTATTCGTGCGCGATTTTGCTGAGTTCCCTGAAAAAGTATGGATACGTGGCCCTGTGCCCGCCAGCTCCTTGGATAGGCTCCACAATGATGCCCACGATCTCATGGGGCGCCAGATCAATTTGCTGCCTCAATACCGACAAACAATGCCTGACGGCTGCCATGTTCTCCTCCTCGCTTTTATCATTGTCAATGGCCGGAAAAGGAACTTTGATGTTGTCTACCGTCATGTGCTCAAAATTACGGTTAATGACAGGCACATGCGACAGTTTGGTGATATTGAGCGTAAAAATGGTTCGGCCGTGGAATGCCTGGTCGAAATAAATGACCCTCTTGGCCCCGATAGGCCTGTTCTGCTCAATGCACTTGGTATCGTAAAGATTGATGAAATACTTCAACAAATTTTCAATGGCTTCGGCCCCTGAATTGACGGCATATATTTCCAGCTTTGGATTTTTCATGCAACGGGGTGCCAATTGGTATAATTTACGGTAATACGCGACACATTCTGGTGTGAGAAAATCCGGGTTTGCCATCTTGTTGTTGGCAGCATAAAGAAGCTTTTCGACATATGCCGGCTCGAACATCCGGGGATGGTTATGGCCAATAAGCCGCGAACCGTAGTAACCGGCCCAATCGAACAACGAGTCGCCGTCGACCGTATGGATATACATTCCCCGCGAGTTCTTTAGGTCAACCACAAACGGGTACGGCTGCATGATGACGTATTTGGCAAACTCATCCAAATACACTTTACTTCTTTCGTACATAATGCGTTAAGATATTTCCTAATATTATTTCAACAATGCATCGTCAGGAGACACGGTTTTACTTTCGACAAAAACCGACAGAAAAATCCCAACAACGCGGACAACTAGAAGCAATGCCCGTTCTTAGACAAAGGGCATGTGCCAATCCTTTGCTTAATGGTTTTCACTCCCTTTATCAAAACACCCCTTCATCAGGATCATAAGGAAAGGCTCCCTGTATTGCTTCAATTCCATCCAACATGCATAACTTTCCAGTCTATTTTTTGACGACCCTTAATACAGGGAATGGACTATCGGCTTTTAACAAATGGCTGTACGAAGGATAGGTGACCAACCCCAGTTCCGACTTTGGTTCAAGTGCGGTCACGATCAAGTTGCCTTTGATCTGGCCGGTCGGAATGTAGATGTAGTCGCGGGTCTGCGTGGCTTGCGTCACATCGGTCGCCACAACGTTGGGATCAACGATCACATCCCCTTCGAAATCTATCGAATCGAGGGAGCCCACGGCATACTGTTCTATTTTAAACTTCGGGCTCTTTTTCAATTTTGAAGTGGTTAAATTGTAACGTGCGGCCCAATCGATCAACTCACGGCAACTTTTTGGCACCAAATAACCCTGTGGCTTCGACACGTCGGTGACCGACCTCACAGCCGGACGGTAATCCCTCACCATGATAGTGCTATCGTTGCCCGTTGCATAGGAATAAACATGAAGCGCATGCCGTTGTCCATTGGCCACATGCTCCATTTGGATGGCCACCCTGGCTGGCTTTCCATCCAAAAGGACAGCACGCTCCGTCTCCACCAATGTCTTTATTTGGGCATGGTTTGCATGGCAATATTCAAGTAAAGCACGTATACCTGTCTTTTGCCCATCGGCGCGGTGTTTGATATTATCGGAAAAGTTATCGATCCCGTTCAAGCCTTCCTGAATGAACGAAAAGGAGTTTTGGATACCGAAACTTTGTCGCCCGTCGTTGATGTCGAACGTGCTCAACCGGATATACTCTATTTCGGGAGGACCACCGGGCGCATAAAGCGATGTGGAAAATTTCCGCTCGGTCAGATAATTCAAATAAAAGGGGATGAACCCGTTGCTCGACAAATCGCGAATCTCTTTGGCAATATTAATGTTGGAGCCGCAGCCTATCAAAACATCGGAATTGTTGCGATAACCGTAGGCTTTCCATGTTTCACCGTACGGAGCGTACTCGTGCACATCCATGTTGGCATGGAAAAGGTATTTGTCAAAAAAGCGGTGGAGCGCCACCACTTCAGGCTGTTCAAGAACCAAATGGTTACGGTTGAGATCGACGCCTTTACTGTTACGGCGTTTGTTCTGTTCCGAACCGTCAGGGTTTACTTGCGGGATGATTGCCAAATCGATATGCTTCAACAAATATTGGTTTTCGGGCTTTATCAGTTCGCCCGCCAACAACAGGGCCCCTTCTTTACCCGATTGCTCGTTGCCGTGTTGTTGCGCAAACACAATTACCCTTAACTTGTTCGGGTCCTTACCAAATTCGGACGAGGAGTACTTCAACGCATAAATATGGCGGTTTTCAAGGCTCTGCCCAATGATCTCCACGTCAAGCTGCGGGCTAGCTTCGTCAAGCTTTTTCACATAATCCGACAGCTCATCGTAATTTGACGGCCGGTCGAAACCATTCCGTTCGAAGGGCGAAACCGGGCCTTGCCCCCAAGCCATTGTCCCTCCAAGCAGGACCAGGCAGATTAAAATTCTTTGCATATCCAATACTTCATAGATTCATTGATACACCACCAAAAGCGGAGCGTACAAGCCTGCTCCATCGAAAACATGGCAGATCACTCGTAAGTTCCTTTCCGGAGGCGATTGTAACGGTGTGTCATCAGTTGGCCGTGCGCAATCACCTCCGAAATACCAAAATCGGCATCTATCACTACCAAATCGGCGTCGTACCCCGTACGTACGAACCCTTTTCCTTTTAATTTGAGGATAGTGGCCACGTTCGATGTTACCACCCTCACGGCTACTTCCAGCGGCATTTTTTCATGCAGGACGGCATCGCCCAGCTCGGTAAAAATCGATTTGGGATATCCCATGTCTATCTTTACCAACCTGCCTTGGGCGTCGAAACTTGGCAACGACCCGTTGCCATCCGACGTGATGGTAATATGCTCGACCGGCACGCCTGCCTTCAGCAACTCGCCGATGGCTTTGGAGGGTTTTATCTCGTTCTCCATGTCGTAGGGATACGAACTGGCCGTCAAGTCCACGTAACCGCTTTTACCATACGTTTTGGCATCTTCAAAAATATAGGGATTCCGTGTACAATGCGTCGGATAAAACTGGGTAAGCTTCAATTCGCTTTGGTTCACGGCATCGTAAATAGGTCTGAAAGGATCTTTTGCATCGCCCAGATGGATGTTGGCAATGCCGGCCTTACCGCCCAACATGCCGCCCACACGGGCATGTTCCACCAACCTGATCAATTCGGGCGTGGTAGGACAAGAACTACGATGGTCCGACAGGGCTATTTCGCCAATGCCGATCACTTCGTCGATGAGGGCAAGATCACGGGCCACATCGCCCAGAATGGTCGGAGTGGGAACTTGGTAAGAACCGGTGTACATGTATGCCGATACCCCTTCGGCCCTCAGTCCTTTTACCTTCATCAACACCGATTCGAGCGAACGGGTAAACCCGTCGGTGCCCAGGCACCCCACGATGGAGGTGATCCCTCCGTCGATCATGTGGGACAACTGCATCTCGGGAGTCCGGGTGGCGGGTCCTCCCTCTCCCCCTGCACCCGCGATGTGCGCATGGGCATCGATCAAGCCGGGAATGAGCCGTTTATCCGTCCCATCGATGATCTCGATATAAAGATTCCCCAACGACCGAACGTCGATGTCGTTTTCAATGGCGATAATTTTCCCACCGCCCACCAGCACGTCTTTAATACCCAAATAATCGGGGGCATAAACCGATATGTTTTCGATCAGTATCATTATCAAAAACCGTTTAGTTCAAACACAACAGTAGGTATCAATAGGATAAGTCCCAATACCACGAAGATGAGCGTAATGGGCCAAGCCCATTTCAACCATTTTTGGTAGGGTATTTTTGCCACGCCCAACACGCCCATCAGCACCCCGGACGTCGGGGTCAACATGTTCGTAAACCCTTCGCCCAACTGGTAGGCCATGACCGTCGCCTGTCTCGAAACGCCGATAAGATCGGAAAACGGGGCCATGATCGGCATTGTCAACGCGGCCTTGGCCGACCCAGATGGGATCACCACGTTGATGACCGTCTGGATGCCGTACATAATACTCAACGATGCAAATTTTCCGAAATTTTGCATCGAATCCGCAATGCCGTGCAACATGGGGTCAATGACTTTGCCGTTTTGAAGGATCACGATAATTCCGCCGGCCAGCCCCACCACCAACGCCGCAGACAGAATATCTTTGATCCCTGCCATAAACAGTTCGGTGATCTTATTGGCCGAATAGCTCATTGCCATGCCACTGGCAATACCCATCGCAAAAAAGAGCGTCGATATTTCCATGATGTACCATTGATAGCCCATCACGCCGACGATCAGGAACAAAATTGTAAAAAGAAAAAGGTTCAGGATAAAAAAATGCACCGATTTTCTCAATGCAGGAATGCTTGTCAGTCCAAATATCCCGACAAGGACCGGCACAATGGGAAGAGTAATGACCGATTGCCCCACTTTCAGGTCAGATTCGGGATAATGCCATGCAAAAATTACCATCGTTGCCAACACTATTCCGTACGTGATCCATGCGGACAACGGCGTTTCATATTTTATCTCAAGACTCTCGTTGGCTGTTCGGTCACGCCAGTATTGGTCCACTTCGTAAACCGGGGATTTTGTCGGATCTTTCTTTATTCTTGCGGCATACCGAAGAATAAAAACGATTCCGACGGCCGTGATGACGAACCAGCAGAAAATACGGTATTCGATCCCCGAAAAAAGCGGCAGATCGGAAAGTCCCTGCGCCAGCCCAATGGTAAAAGGGTTGAAGGTAGCCCCGGCAAAACCAAGCCCCGCCGCAAAAAAACAGAGGCAAACCCCAACAATGGAATCATAGCCCATACTAATCGACATCGGAACAAAAATGATAATAAAGGCAATGGTTTCTTCGCTCATCCCAAAGACAGACCCGAAGATACTAAATACCGTCATGATCAATGAAATGACAATATTATTGACCCCGATTTTACGGATCAATGAATTGCTCTCCAGTTTTTTGGTAAACCGGAGCAACGAGATAATGGACACATCGATTGCCTTGCTTTCGTTCATTACCCAAAACGCGCCCCCTATCAATAGGATGAAGACAATGATATCCGCTTTGCCGACAAAACCGTCGAACAAAGCAGAAAATATCTGCCAGGTTTGAGGCTCGCTCTCTACTTGATGGAACGAATCGGGAACAATGACGGTTTTGGTCGTCCCATCCGATAACGTTTTTTGGGTTCTGCTATACTCCCCTCCGTCGACAAGCCATGAAGACACTGCCGCAATTACGATTAGGGCGAAAATAATGACAAATGTATGGGGAAACTTTCTTGTGGTTGCCATGGAACGACTGTTGTTTACCGGAAACAGCTGCACAACGCAGTATTATTAATATATCTTGACGGTCTATTTATAAATATTGAAGCTTTCGCCGGGCGTATAAATATCCAAACGAAGGCCATGGGCCCCGATATGCTTGCCGGTGGACGTATTTCTGGCACCCTTGTTTCGCAGCACGATGACTTGGCTGACTCCGAAAACAGTGGCATTGCCCCTATCCACAAAAATAGCGGTAGCCTCATCGATCCCGATTCCCATATGATTCTTGTTCTCAACACCGTACGACAACAGCCGATTATAACGCTTCCGCACCACAAAATGTTGGTCGATGGTCACCTTCTCCAAAAAACCCAATCCTTCGATGGTTTCAACGTTATCGGGTTCGATGGTGGTAAAACTAGATTCTTCGGGATGTTTCAGTTCATTGCCTGTCACCATTATCTTGCTCATGAGCGAAGCGCCCGCACTTGTTCCCGCAATGAGAGCACCTTTGCGGTAGGCGTCCCAGATAGCCTCTTTGATGCCGGTTCCCTTTATCACATTCAGAAAGCGGCATTGGTCACCACCCGATATGAAAACCAAACAGGCATTACGGATAGAATCGAGACGCGACGCAGTAACTATCTCCCCCTTTTGGATATTGAACGGATGGATTTTCAATCCCGGCGTATCCTTAAAAATACGTTGTGTTTCTTCGATGTTCACTTCCGGTTCTTCACTCGACATAGGAAGGATGACCATGTAACCACCTTTATCGAGCCCCGATGCTTTGACCATTTGGTCGCGCATCGACTCGTTGACATGGCCTCCCCCAATAATGAACAGGGTTCCCTGTTTGGGCTTGGCATTTAATCCCGGAACAAAAGCCATTAATGCCAAGACCCCCAGTATGCATTGATTTCTCATTTATTTGTAATTATTGATGATCTGTCGGCATAATAACCGATACACCCCTCTATTCTTTCTTTTTCCCGAACACGATGGCGCGGGGACTTGAACCATCCTTGCTGTACCATGTTTCCACACCAGATCCGTCAAGGTTTGCCCGTTTGATTTTTCCTGCACCCCGATCGCCCCAGTAAATCTTATTGCTCCATGACTCATACCCGATACCAAATACGACCCGACTGTTGCCCGTGGATATGGTGCCAACGCCCGAGCCATCGAGATTAGCCGATTTGATGTATATGTCTCCCGATGCCACATAGTAATCGAAATACACTTTGCCACCCACTACCAACGTGGATCCTCCCTCTGCATCGGCCACAAGTTCGGTTTTGCTCCCTCCCGACAGGCTTATCGAATAAAGGCCTCCGTCATAGTTGATCCAATAGAGCTTGTTGTTAACTGCATCAATGGAAACACCTTCGGGATCGTTGCTTTCGCCCGTGACAAAATCTTCTTTGTCGCTTACCGTCAAAGTCGTCAAATCGGTGCGTTGGATTCCGTTGTCGGTATCCCAGTATAGTTTGCCTGTGTTGAAATCAATGGCAAGGCCGTCAGGACCCGCAAGCCCGGTGCGAAATTCGATCAACGCGCCCGTCGCCAAATCGTAACGATAGATTTTCCCTGCACCCGCATCGCTGATATAAAGTTTTGAATTGGTCGTATCGATGGCCATTCCGTACGAATCATCGAACGGTCCGATGGGAAGAGCAGAGAATACGGGCGTGGCATCGTTTAAGTATCCTTTGTAAACGATACTGCCATCGGTAAAGTACACTTCAATACCCGACACATCAGTGCTAAGTATCTGTATCTCCTGAGTTTTACTGACTATCTCCTGCGACACGGAAGTTTTAATGGTCAATTTCACCGTATAAGTACCCGGGGCAGAATATAAATGGGTCGGATCAGCCTCGGCCGATGTACCCCCATCCCCAAACTGCCAGCTATAATACGCATCGCCCACATTGTCCGGAACAATGGATTCATTGGCGAACACCGCCGTGGCCGGTGCATATCCGTTGTTGTCGAGCGTATACGAAAACTTTGGCACCGTGCTGGCGGGAGGTACCGGATAACCGTCCTTCTTGCAGCCAAGAAACACCGATACCAGGGCAGCGAAGGCAATAACGTGTGAAACGACTCTCATTTTTTTAACTTTTGTATTTCTACAGGATAGGATGCAAAAACAGTTGGCAACAGAGAACCGTTTGGACTGTTCGTCCAAACGATCTTTGCACCAACGCAGATTATCTTAAACAGATTCCGCGTGGTTCCCCCAAATCAGTTGCAATTATCTCTTTTTCGGTGCCATTGAGATTTGCTTTGTAAATCTCGTAGGTGTCGCGCGCCGACCAATATACCTTGCCTTTTTCGTTATCAACGGCAATACCATAGATACGCGATTGGGTATCGTCCACCAACGTCGGACTGGATCCGTCCAGGTTGGCGCGATAAAGAGCACTTACCGACTCGTCGTCCGTTTGGGCATCGAAATAGATTTTCCCGTTGGTGGCATCTACCGCAATGGCATAACCATAATAACCTTCAAGGATGACAGAAGCACTTGTCCCGTCTAAATTGGCCCGGTAAAGGCTATTATTGTTTACTTCATAGAAATAGATCTTTTTGTTGGTCCCGTCAATGGCAACGGCACGGATATATCCACCATCGATATTGACGACGCCTGTTTCTATATTTGTTCCGTCAAGGTTGCAACGAGACACGTTTCCTTCTTCATCTCCCCAATAGATCTTGCCGTTCTTGCTGTCGATGGATATGCCAAAAGGGTTGAGCAATCCCGTAACCAGCTCTTCGGCACCGGTTCCGTCGGGCTTCATGCGCCAGATTTTTCCGTTTGGGGTATCCTCGTCTTCGTAATCACTGAAAATGATCATGTCGTTTTTCGAATCATAGGCAATACCAGGCCCCGTCATACCGGTAAGGTCTTTTACCGCCGTGGTGGTCAACGTCCCGATGGACAACTTGTAAAGCTGGGCATCGTAGGTGTCCATGTAATAAACGTCTTCGTAATCTTTTGGGGTACTACTTTTGTCATCGTCGGAACATGACGTAAACAATCCCAACACAAATGCTGAAAAAACAAAAAGGAGTTTGAAGGTTTTCATAAGCGTAAGATTTATAAAAGGTGTGTATTAATAACCCGGATTTTGTTTCATTAATTTGTTGGTGAGTACTTCGCTCGAAGGAATGGGATAAAGAGTCATTCGTTTGTCAGTTAATCCGCTGATAGTGCCCACTGCTTTTCCGGTACGAACCAAATCGAACCAACGATGCCCTTCAAATGCCAGTTCCACTCGCCGTTCCCTTGCAATGGCATCGATCAAGCCGGCCACCGTGGACGCAGGCGTATCCCCTAATCCGCTTCGGTTCCTCACCGCGTTTACATCATCTTGGATGTCCTTCACCACCGGATTCTCGGAACGAGCCAGTGCCTCGGCACGGATCAGGTACATTTCGGACAACCTTAATACGACCACGTTGTCGGCTCCCGTCTTTAAATCGATGTACTTGTTCGCATATACATTGGCTCCATCCATGGCAACGGAGGCTTCACTGCGTGTGTCTCCGTTTTCAAATACCCCGGCAAGCGATTCGGTAGGTGCCACTTCGTAACGACCGTTAAGTGTTTTGGGCAAATTGTATTCGGCCACGCGGTTACGATCATCGCTGGTAAAATCTATTTCAAAGATTGTCTCGGCGCTGCCGTCGTCAGCAAAAACAGCCGCTACGCTGGGCAATAAGGTATAACCGCCAAGGACAATAACCTCATTGGCTTTTTCGTAAGCCAAATCGTATTGTTTATTGTACAAATATACCCGGGCCAACAGAGCAGTGGCAGCATAGACGGTGGCACGCGTTTTGGTCGATGCGCTTACCGACAGATGTTGCTCTGCAAAGGTAAGGTCATCGATGATTTGTTCGTACACATCTGCGACCGAATCACGGGCAACGTCCAATTGGGATGTTCCCACAGTAGGCTCCGTTTTAATGGGAACCGCCCCAAACAGGTTAACCAAATTGAAGTGGCACAAAGCCCGAATAAAATAAAGCTCGCCCAATGCCTTGCTTTTTTCGTCGTCGGTCATGTCCGACATTTCAGGGACCTTTACCACCACACTGTTGGCAGTGTTGACCGTGTTGTAAATCGCGTTCCAGATTCCCTCTACCGAACTGTTCTCGGGCAAGATGGCATTATTGGCCACTTCCGCATAGTCAGTGGAGGTTGCCTCGTCGGGATGCAACAGATCGTCCGATGAAAGATCCGGCAAGATGGAAAAAGAACGACCATAATAGCTCAACGACTGCATGGCATCGTAACTGCCCAAAATACCCTTTTCAATACCCTTTTTGTCCTTAAAGGCTTCGGAGGCAGGGATGGAATCTTCCGACTCAACATCGAGGACATCACACCCATGAAACCATGGTACAATGATCAAGACACCCAACAAAACGGATTTGAATCTTTTAATGTGGGCATCCAGCCCACGTTTATTATATGACATAGTGGTTTTCACGATAATCTGAATCATTTGGTTAGAACTTAAGGTTTAATCCCACACAGAAGCTTCTGGCTTGCGGGTAAGTGAAAAAGTCGGTACCCATTACGGTATTGTCGTTCCCTAAATAATTCACCTCCGGGTCGAAACCTGAATAATATGTCCAGGTGTAAAGATTTTGCGCAGTGACATAAAGCCTCAGAGAACTGATCCGTGCTTTCTGCAAAATGTCCTTGTTGAACGTATAGCCCAACGTTACGTTCTTCAGCTTCAAATATGATCCGTCCTCAATAAACCGTGACGACACGAGTTTGTTGTTCGCTGCAGCCGTGGCGTCCGTAGTTGCCCTGGGGATATCGGTAATGTCTCCGGGATTTTGCCAGCGGCGCTTCACGGCAGCCAACTGGTTATCACCTCCTTGCAACGACTCCAGATATAAGCGCGACCCATTGAACACATCGTTGCCGTACGAGAATTGGAAGAATACATTCAAATCGAAACCTTTGTATGAAAACGTGTTGGTAATGCCGCCTATAAAATCAGGATGTGGGTTGCCGACCACCATTCTGTCGTCAGTGGTTATTTCGCCGTCCTTATTCAAATCGGTATACACACAGTCACCCGTTGACGGGTCGACGCCCAACCAGTTGTAGCTGTAAAACACGCTGATCGGTTGCCCTTCCATGACACGGTTACCTCCGCGGCCAATGTCGTCAATGGGTTCATGGTTATAAAGTTCAAGTACTTTATTGCGGTTGGCCGAGACATTGATTTGAGTACCCCATTTAAATTCGCCTACCAAATTGCTGGTCGACAAATTCAGTTCAACACCTTTGTTCTCCAAACGCCCAATATTCTCGGTAATGTAAGTGTATCCCGAACTGCCGGGCAACGGACGATCGAGCAACAAATCCTTGGTCTGTTTATTGTAATAATCGGCCGTCAGATTAATGCGGTTATCCAACAGACTAAGATCCAGTCCCAAGTTGAACTGGGCAGTCGTTTCCCATTTCAGATCAGGATTGGGTATATTGCTGGGGTAAATGGCCGAAGCTCCATTGTATTTGGAAACGCCATAAAGTTCGGAATAAAGGAACGGCTCAATATTGTCGTTGCCCGTCACCCCATAACTTGATCTTATTTTTAATTCATTAACCACATCGGGCAACGGGAAGAACGTTTCTTTGCTGAGCCGCCATGCAAGCGAAGCCGAAGGGAAGTAACCAGTCCTGTTGTTTTCGCCAAACTTCGTTGAAGCATCGGCACGACACGAAAAGGTCAATAAATATTTGTCGGCATAATTGTAATTGGCCCGTCCGATGAATGATTCCAGTCCTGAATCAAGTGCTCCGGAAGTAGCCGAAGCGATGGTCGACGCCGTATTGATATACTCGAGGTCTTCGCTCGCATAATCCTGCCCCCGCATGTACGACGAACGACGTTCGTATTTCTCGAAGCTATAGCCTCCCATCACCTCAAGCTCGTGCTTTTCAATGGTTCTGTTGTATCTCAGGAAATTGTTCGAAACAAGGTTCATCACATTCGTATATGCTTCAAAACCCAGTCCATTGTACTTCTGTCCCTGAACCGTATTGTACTCGAACGCATGCTCTCTCATTGTCATAAAGTCGATACCCCATTTGGTGGAAAACGAAAGATGTTCCAAAATCTGGTAATTGGCATAACCGTTAGCCAGAACCCTGTAGGTAAAATTTTCGTTGGTAGCCTCATTGGCAATGGAAACCGGATTCGAATATGGTCCCTCCTGGTTATAGGAACCGTCCTCATTGTAAACGGGGTACACGGCAGGCGTTGAAATGCCATTGGGCAAAACACCGTGCAAAGATTGGTCTCCTTCTATCCGGTTCGTTTTGGAATAACTTAGCCCAATACTGGTCCCAAATGTCAACTTTGAGGTGGCAGTGTGGTCCAAATTCAAACGCCCGTTGAAACGTTTATAGTCGGACCCGATGAGAATCCCCGTTTGGTCAAAATAGTCGACACTAGTTAAAAACCGGGTTTGGTCACCACCTCCCATGGCAGAAAATTCATAACTCTGAATGGGTGCTGTCCTAAAGATGACGTTTTGCCAATCGGTATCGATGCTGTTATCGGCAATCTCCTCGGGCGAGTATACCTCCCTGTCGTACAAATCGTTCCGATACAGTTTCCAATCTTTGGCACTAAGCATATCCAACCGCCGGGCAACTGACTGTTTGCCGTAATATGCATTAAAACTGAACTGCGTCTTTTGGTTGCTGGCTCCACGTTTGGTTGTAATCAACACCACTCCGTTGGTGGCACGGGCCCCGTAAATGGCTGCGGCTGCCGCATCTTTCAATACAGTAATCGACTCAATATCGGAAGGGTTAACATCATTCAACGCATTGGTCCCCTGCCCTTCATAGCCCACTTGTGCATAATCGCCGGTAATCACCGGAATACCATCAATGACATACAACGGCTGGCTTGAGCCGCTGATGGAGCTAATGCCACGGATACGGACCGACATCCCACCGCCCGGTGTTCCCGAGTTTTGCAATACCTGAACGCCGCTGACCTGTCCCTGCATCACCCCATCGAGCGAAGGAAGAGGTGTATCTTTAAAATCATCGGCCTTAACCACCCCAACCGATCCGGTTAACAGGGATTTCTTTTGGGAAGAATAGCCCACCACCACGGTCTCTTGCAACGAGGTGGCATCGGAGGTCAGCCTCACATTGAAAAAAGTACGGCTACCCACTGTTATGTATTCAGGTTTGTATCCGATAAACGAAACCACCAGCACGCTCTGGGTGTCGGGAACCATTAACTCGAACTCCCCGTCAACATTGGTTGCAGTACCCAAAGCCGATCCATCTACTTTTATGGTGGCACCGGGCAAAGGAGCCCCTTCGTTATCGCTCACCTTTCCCGTAATTTTTATGCCATCCTGCCCCGCACTTTGCAAACCGGATAATTTAGGGTTCCCCAATATGGCGGACGCACAAAACAACCACGCAAACACCATTGTCGTTTTAATCCACAGAGACTCGTTGAACCTTACCTCAAGGTATCTTTTGGAAAGCAAATGCACCATAGTCGTACGATTGTCGGTGAAAAATTTTCTGTGTTTGAAATAAATCGAATACAGTCATCAAAAAAGCTGACAAACAAACTGGCATTGTTTAATTATTAACAAATACTCAGGTTTGTGTTTCGATTTTAAAATTATTCAGCAAATATAGTGATAGATTCCAATAAAAAACAACCCATAGATTGTAATTTATCCATGCCCCTCACAAATAAATGAGTTTTCGAAAATTATCCGTATTTATTAAGACATGTACCGTATTTTTTACCGGCAACATGAAAAATGTGTCCAATACATGTTATATGAAAGCAAAGAGGAAGAAATACATCCTTACATAAAGCCCAAAATCCTTCCGCCAGGTAAGGATAAGCCCTATCGTACAGTGCATGGTGTGACATAGAGACACTACGTGTACACAAAAACACATTGAAGTTTTCAAGGGGCACCAAAAACAAACAAAGAGAATGCGCCAAAGGCCCATTGATCAATCCTGCATGCATCCATAACAACTTGCGCATGCCAGGGCCAGCAATCTAAAATCGGCAGTGCGTACCTTTTGCTTATGGCTGTACCAACCCGCCACTCAATCTAAGCAACTCCGTTTCTATTTGCTTGCATTTCCATTGTGTTGTAAGATAACGGCTCTCGGTTTGAGATTGAATGTACTGTACCTGTCTGAAATCAAGGTCGCTGATTTGTCCCAAACGATAACGCTCCCATGCTAAGCGAGTATTGCGTTCGGAAAGCTTTAAGTTTGCCCCGGCCACATCCAATTGAAGTTTTTGATTTTGGTAATCATTGTAAAGTTTGAGCAATTCGGTCTTGATTTGCTCCAACGCGTGGGCCTGTTTCAATTGTGCATTTTGGAACTGAAGTCTGGTATTCTTAGCTTGGGTGGATGTTTTAAATCCATCGAATACAGGATAGGATAACGATACACCGACCGATGGCCCATAGTTTCTGTTACTTTTGAGAAGTCCTACCTCGGCCTCAGCCAGCGATCCCGCATATACCGCATTGAACGTCAATTTGGGATATTTGGGAGAATTGGCCAACCTGCGCTGTACGGCAGCCACTTGCTGGTCGATGTCCCCCATCCGCAGGATGCTGTTGCTCTGCAATGATTTCTCCAGCAAATCGGCCAGCAACAGTGATTGCGTAACAATGACCGTATCGGACGGAACAAAATCAGTATCCGTACCAGGGCCGATTAGCAAGCACAAATCGGCTTTGGCATTGGCTAATGCATTCTGCAGCTCCACCACCGTGGCACTGTCGGAATTGGCATCGATCCTGGCCTGCAACACCTCCGTTTCGGATGCAGATCCCAGTCTAAACCGCGTTTGGGCCAAATGCAAACGCTGCGTCGAATACCCCAATGCTTCCCTGGCTACGTCAATGCCTTTTTGCTGTTGCACCAAAGCAAAATAACCTGTAATAATTTCGGCCACCGTATTTTCGATGGTTTCACGCAATTGTAATTGTCCAAACTCTCCCAATAACCGGTAACGCTGGTTGTCCAAAAACATCTTCATGCCGTCGAACAGTACCCAGGCCACAGTCAGGTTGGCTGTCTTGGTCGTCGACAACGCGTTGTCCTTTTCATTGACTGTCCCGTCGTACCTTTCCTGCCTCGTGGTATTACGGTTTTCGGTGTATGATGCATTAGCGCTCACGCCCGGTAAAAAGCCACCGACCCCAAGCGCTTTGTTATTTTGGGCCATATCGGCTTCGTTGACGGCCACTTTTACCTGATAATTGTTCGCCATTCCCAGGCTTATGGCTTCGGACAAGCCCATAGGCTTCTGTGCTTCCGTTATTAACGACAAGCCCAAACAGATCAAAAACACAACAACCCGGTAATTTGACTTCATGACTTGAACAATTTTCTTTCCAGACTATCCATCCGAAATTACATCACAGAAACTTAATGTTGGGACATTGGGATATTTGGTGTTTCCGGCACTCCGTTGCGTTTTTCCTTCGACAGATAAGTATACAGTGCGGGAATGACGTACAATGTCAGCACCAGTGAAAACATCAACCCTCCAATTACAGAAATCCCCATGGGTACACGGCTCTTGGCCGCAGCGCCCAACGCCAGTGCAATGGGCAGCGCCCCCAAAACAGTGGCCATGCTCGTCATCAAAATGGGACGCAGCCGTTCGACCGATGCATCAACCACCGCCTCAGCCACCGATAATCCCGCATGCTTACGCTGATTGGCAAATTCCACGATCAGGATTCCATTCTTCGTGACAATGCCGATCAATACGATAATGCCTATTTGGCTGAAAATATTGATGGATTGGCCAAACATCCAAAGTGAAAGTACTGCACCCGCAATGGCCAGCGGCACGGTGAACATGATAATGAACGGATCGCGGTAGCTTTCGAACTGCGCGGCCAGAATCAAAAAGATGAGCACCAATGCAAACACAAACGCGTAGAGCAAACTGCTGCTGCTTTCGGTAAAATCGCGCGACGTGCCGGTCAATGTGGTGGCAAAATCATCAGGTAATACCTCTTTTGCCAAAGCTTGCAATTGCCCGATGCCCTCCCCCAACGAGACACCCGACGCAGGTTGCGCCGATATGGTGGCCGACACATAGCGGTTGTAACGGTACTTTTGAGGCGGACTACTTTGTTCCGACATGGAAAGCACATTGGACATGGGCACCAAATCGCCGGTACCACTGCGCACGTACAAGTTTCCCAAATCGGAAGGTGTGTCACGGAATTGGCGTTCGGCCAATCCAAACACCTGATATTGTTTGTCGTTCATTACAAAGTAACCATAACGCTGTCCCGAATAATAAAGCTGGAGGTTCTCAGCCACATCTCGGACCGAGATCCCTAACGTTTGGGCCTTCTCCCTGTCAATATCCACACGAAGTTCGGGTTTGTTGAATTTCAGGTTCACATCCACCACCTGAAAATCGTTGCTGCTTTGGGCCTTTTCGACAAGGGAGGGCAGATATTCGCGCAACTTTTCGAAATTGGGGGCCAGCACCACCATTTGTATAGGCAACCCTCCCTGGCGCGATGTGGAAATCGTCTGCTCCTGTAAGGCATAAGCTCTGGCAAAGTTATGCCGTTGCAACTGTCCGTTCAACCAATCTGCAACCTCCTGTTGCGAACGGTTCCGCTTTGTAGGATCGTACAAACCAAGACGTATGAACCCACTGTTGGCGTTCCCCCCCCATCCCGTAATGGCAATCATTACCTCCTTTTCGGGCAATGTATCGACGAGTGCGGTTACCGTATCCATGTACGCGCTCATGGCTTCGTAAGCGGTTCCTTCGGGTGCGGTCATGTTAATCCGAAAACGGCTTTTATCTTCCATAGGCGCCAGCTCACTGGGTAATAATATCCCCAATCCGAAAATAACAGCCACTGATGCGGCCACCACCACAAAAGCCAAACTTCGCCGTTTTAAAAACCATTTCAACGATGTCCCGTAACGTGTTACCAAACGTTCAAAAATACGTTCGCTCCATTGGTACAAGCGACCGGGATTACTGGTTTTGTGCAACAAACGTGCACTCATCATGGGCGTAAGCGTGAGTGATACCACCGCTGAAATGACCACCGACCCGGCCAGGACCACACCAAATTCCCGGAACAGACGTCCCGTGATTCCCTGCAAAAACACAATAGGCATGAACACTGCGACCAACGTGATGGTCGTGGAGATGATGGCAAAGATAATTTCCTTCGATCCCTTGTGCCCCGCTTCAATGGGGTCCATACCATCTTCTATTTTTTTGTAAATGTTTTCCATCACCACAATGGCATCATCGACCACCAGCCCCGTCGCCAGCACAATTCCCAGCAAGGTGAGAAGATTGATGGTAAAACCCGACACATACATGACAAAAAACGTCCCGATCAACGATATGGGGATCGCCAATACGGGAATAAGCGTGGTACGCCAATGGCGTAAAAACAAAAAAATGACCACAACGACCAAAAGAAATGCGATGACAATGGTCTCCTCCACCTCCAAAATCGCTTTACGGATATTCACCGTTGTGTCAAGAGTCATCTGCAATTTGATATCAGAAGGCAATTCACGCTGCAACTGCTCCGTCCGTTTGTTAAACTCATCGGCAATGGCAATATGGTTCGACCCCGGTTGCGGAATTACCGCCACGGCCACCATGGGCACCAAACCATTACCCTTAAGCACATTGCGCTCGTTTTCGGGCAACAGAAGCGCCTGCCCGATGTCTTTCAGTCGCACCAACATGCTGCCCGTCTCTTTCACTATCAAATCGTTAAACTGATTGACCGTGGTCAAACGCCCCTGGGTGCGCACGGTCAAATCCGTCTGGTACCCTTCGATGCGTCCCGATGGCAATTCCACATTCTCACGGTTTAAGGCGTTACGCACATCAACAGGTGTGATTCCGTACGATGCCATGAGATAAGGATTCAGCAACAATTTCATTGCATAACGTTTTTCGCCAAAAATGCGGATCTCGCTCACGCCAGAGATAGTTTGCAGCCGCTCCTTAAGCACGTTGGCCGCAATATCGGAAAGTTCCAGCAAGTTACGCCGGTCGCTTTCCACCGACATGATCAGGATAGCATCACTGTCGGCATCCGACTTCACGACCACCGGAGGGTCACAGTCACTCGGCAAGCGGTTTTGTGCACGGGATACACGGTCGCGCACGTCGTTGGCTGCGGCCTCCATGTCTACTTCGATCTCAAATTCCACGGTAATGGAACTTCGTCCGTCAGCACTCACCGATGTAAGTGACCGAATGCCCGCAATGCCGTTGATGCTTTCTTCCAACGGCTCGGTTATCTGGGTTTCTATGACATCGGCGTTGGCACCTGTGTAGGTCGTCGTCACGGTCACTATCGGCGGATCGACGCTTGGATACTCACGCAACCCCAAATAAGTAAACCCAACGATCCCAAACAGCCCGATAATAATTGAAACTACCGATGCAAACACGGGACGGTTAATGAAAAACGACGCAATGTTCATGAAAGATTAATTGTTCTGGATTTAAGTATTCGGCCGAACACAAAATAGAGCCAACATCATCAGTTAAGCTTTCGGGCCCTTACCGGCTGGTCTTGTTTTAGCTGCATGAACCCTGTCAGTATTACCGTATCCCCAACCGCCAGTCCGTTGTTGACCAATACATGGGTAGAGGTTCTGTACCCCGTTTTTATCGGTTGAACGATTGCTTTTCCCTGACGGACCAGCCACACCGATTCACCTTCCATTATGGGCACAATAGCTTGCGCTGGCACCATAATCGTTTTTCCCGTTTGACCTGCAGAGACCTGTACCGTGGCAAAAGCTCCTGCCAATAAACGATGGTCGGCATTATCTATTTTGCCCCTTACTTTTAAAGTCCTCGTGACCAGATCGATTCCCGATTCCAGCGCGTAAATTTCAGCTTGCCGTGGCTCTGTTCCTGCACAGGAAAACGAAACCACCATCCCTTTGTGGACGATGGACGCCATTTTCTCAGGCACTGCAAATTCAAGTTTCAACGAATTGGTTTGCCGTAATACACCTATTTCGGTGGCATTGTTCACAAACGCCCCCAAGCTGATTTGCCGAAGACCAACCGTGCCATCAAAAGGGGCACGTATTTCCGTTTTTGCAATAGAGGCTTTAATATGGTCAACATCCGCAGAGAGTGATTTTACCGTAGTCGCAGCATTGTCATACTCTTCTTTGCTGATACCGTTAATGGCCAACAATGCCCGTTTCCGTTCTTCATCCTCTTTGGCCAAATCCAATTGTGCTTCATTCTTCTCAAGCTGGGCGCGTAAATCGTCATCGTTCACTTTCACCAGCAATTGTCCTTTTGTGACCGCCGTACCTTCCAAAAAATTCAATTGTACCACCCGCCCCGATGTTTCAGGACGTAACACCACTTCTTCAAACGGAAGCAATATGCCCGCATAATTTTCAGCCACCTCAACATCTGAAAAACCGACCACATGGTAGTCTACTTCAGGAGTCGCACGTTGTGAACCCCTTCCCTTTTCTTTTCCATTTTCACTACATGACATTGCAATGAATGCCAACGCGACGATCATTGAAAAACGACACATGATCAACTGTATTTGGTTTAAGCGGAGCTAAAGTTACAATTACAAATGTTGCAGCATCCTTAATTATACATTCTTCACATCTATTTAACAGACCGGCACTGTCCTCAAGTGTAGCAGAAGCGAACGTTAAATTGCAGAATAACATACAAATCTCGTATGCAATCAGCAATACCCATCCTACAAATAAGGATATTTAAATCTCATTATCCTTATCTTAATTAATTGCAACGGTCATAAATTCTTCCGATTATCTCACATTATCCAATGCTATATTGTGTAATTTTTTCATCCCCAAAAGAACAAAAATGCTTTAAGTTCGTTCATTATATCAGTCTGTCTCTATATCGGATCCAATTCCAACTCTTGAAAAATAACCATTTTTAGGGATTGTTTTTTATGTTTTATTTACAGGTTCGTGAATTTAACTAAAAATATCCCCACCATTTGGGATTGTTCCTACAGGTTATTATGGATTGCTTTGTACTGTTCCTAACCCGAACAGTAATTTTCAGCAGCCTATGGACCCAGATTTTCCTGCTTTGTCATGCCCCAACACCCACATCCCAGGCATGGCAAGCATCAGCGCGAATGCCATAAACAATAATTCATTTAATGGAGATCAGCTTCCCGGCATAATGGTATATGCCCCTACCGTTTGTTTTTTGACAAGGGTAAACTGCTACATTTCAAAAAGCTTGATTGGCGTGACATAAATTCCCTATATCGCAAAAAATGGGGCATCTTCTTAATTATACCGCCACATGCCCCGATCTCCTGTTTTTAATGATTCATTGGCTTCTTTTTAAACACAAAACAAGATGAAAAAACAATCCGTACTCCTTCTTTTATGTACGTTGATTTTATTGTGCTCTCCACATGTAGGCCTATTTGCACAGGAAACCAACAATCTGCCGGCTTCCGACACAACAAAACAGACCAGTAATGCGACCAAGGGTCGTTTTCAGCTTGGCGGTTACGGGGAAGCAGTTGCCAGCCGCAATTTCTACAGCGGTAACCCTTTCAGGTACATGTACCCTGCCTCTTACAAAAACGATCCCAGCCATGGCCGTGTAGACTTACCGCACGTCGTCTTTTTTGTCGGTTATGAATTCGGAAAAGGATGGCGCGTAAGTTCGGAAATCGAATTTGAACACGGGGGAACGGAAGCTGCCATGGAGGTAGAACCTGAAGAAGGTGGTGAATACGAACAAGAGATCGAACGGGGCGGAGAAGTTGTTTTGGAGCAGTTTTGGATTGAAAAGACAATCTCCAGAAGCCTGAACATACGGGCCGGGCATATCATTGTCCCCATCGGTTTGACAAACGCCTACCACCTTCCCACCGAGTTTTTCACGGTATACCGCCCCGAAGGAGAGAACACGATACTGCCCTGCACATGGCATGAAACAGGGTTAAGCCTGTGGGGTTTTGTTGGGAGTAAATGGCGCTACGAAGCCATGTTGCTCCCAGGTTTGGACTCCGAAATGTTCAACCGCCAAAATTGGATACAAAAAGGCTCCGCATCCTCATACGAATTTAAAGTCGCAAACACATATGCGGGGGCATTCCGAATCGACAATTACAGCATTCCGGGGTTGAGAATGGCATTAAGTGCATATTATGGATACAGTTTCAAAAACGGCTTGATGCCGTCCTATGCCGATAAATACAAAGATGTAAAAGGAGAAGTGACGATAGGCTCCTTCGATTTCTCGTACAACAGACATCACCTCATCGCGCGGGGATATTTCGACTACGGGCACTTGAACGATGCAAAGACCATTTCTGTTTACAACCGCAGTCTTCCGAACAAATCGCCTTCGCCCAGTACCTATGTGGCTTCCGACGCCATTTGCTACGGTGCCGAAGCAGGGTACGACCTTTTCGCACACTTTCCCTCACTGGCGAAAGACAACCAAAAGCTCTACCTGTTTGGACGTTATGAGTTTTATGATTCGATGCACAAAACACCAGAAGGAATATTGAAAGAAGAGTGGTGCTCCAGACAGATCATCACGGGAGGCATCAATTATTTTCCGATGAAGGAACTGGTAATCAAGGCCCAATATTCGGCCGGTTTATTGAAAAATCCTTTCTCCAATGAAAATTCCCTTTCTATTGGGATTGGCTATGCTGGACTATTCACAAAATAAGCGTTGGGAATTCATCAATTATTCACATTAACACATACACCCATGAACAGATTGGTTAAAACCACCTATTGCCTTTTTGCAATAGCTTTATTGGCAGGTACGTTCGTTGCTTGTTCCGACAACGGGGACGATTCGGACGAATCGGAAAAAGAAACCATGTTGTCCGAAGCAATAGAACAATATGTCGACAACACCGTCATTGCGACCTACAAAGACCTTGCGGATGCAAGCATTGGTCTTTACAATGCAATTGCAGCACTAAAGGCTGACCCCACCGATGCCAACATGCAAATTGCTGCTGATCAATGGGTGTCGGCCCGTGCAAGCTGGGAGTTGAGCGAAGCCTTTCTCTACGGCGCGGTTGCAGATTTTGGCATCGACCCACATATCGACACATGGCCTTTGGACGAGACCGCATTCAATTACACCATCAACAACACAGGCTATATCAACAGCATGGCCGATGAAGATGGCGATATCTGGGTTTCCGAACATTTGGGCGCAGCATTGCTTGGCTTTCATGGCATTGAATATATCCTGTTCAAAGATTCGAACGTAAAATCGGCCAATAACGTAACTACCAACGAATTAATATATGCCCTGGCCGTAGCGGGAGACCTGCGCAACCAGTGTATTCGGCTTGAGGCTGCATGGGCCGGTGTAGATGCCGTGTCGAACGCGAAACAGCAAATCATTGAAGACAAAGAACTGGAAGTCTCTTTATCGAACAGCGAATTCACTTATGGCGAAATAATGACGAAAGCAGGCCAGGCCGGTAGCTCTTACCGTAGCATCACCTCTGCCGCCAACGCCATATTGGATGGTTGCACGGTTATTTCGGACGAAGTTGGTAATGTCAAATTAGGAAACGCCCACAGAGGAGATGACGTGAACTATCTGGAATCGCCTTATAGCTGGAACTCGCTGGTCGATTTCAAAAACAACATCATCAGCATCGAAAACGCATATTTAGGCGGGGCTGACGAAAATTCAAGAGGAGCATCGGTGAGCGACTACATCAAATCGGTAAATGCCACCGCAGACACTAAAGTGAAAGAGGCAATTGCCAATGCCATCGAAAAGATAGAAGCAATCACCTATCCCTTCGAAAAAAATTACGCAACATCGGCAGTCGGCGACGCCATTGATGCCTGCGATGAGCTGACCGAAGTTTTAAATGCCGCAAAAACAGTACTGACGAGCAATTGATGGCTCTCTAATATCAGAAATTCCCCATCAAGCCTCCTTGTGCCGGAAATCCCCAACAAAGGGATAACCGGCACAATGGGGTTGTTGGTTTTTTAATCCGTTACAAAGTCCTACAAGATGAAACCATACATTATAGCCACAGCCATTTTATCCGTATTAACCTTTGGTTCCTGCAAAGACAACGACAATACAGATCCCGGCGAAGAAACATTGTCGGAAGAATATTACACCGGGGGGAAACTCGGTACCACATTCGTCAACGACATCTCTTCCGCCTACGAACAACCCACTCCGGTCGTATCGGCCAATGCCAATATGTCCCTCGATTTCCTGTTAGGCGAAGCCTTTTTCGAAAAAGAGTTTACGTCCAATACCTCCGGCGTACGTCACGGATTGGGACCTGCCTACGTACGTAGCTCGTGCATCAGCTGTCACCCGGGATACGGACATGGTAAACGGATGGATCGTTACAGTGCAAGCGATTTCGGCAATGGTTACCTTCTGGTTGTAATCGACCAAGGCACGCATGCCTATGTGCCCGAATTGACAGGCATGCCGCAAACCCGCGCTACCTACCCCTTCCTTCCTCCCGTTGACGAGCAGGGAATTAAGATTACTTGGGTAGATTATACCGATGAGTTCGGTAACACATTTCCCGATGGCGAAACATATAGCCTTATCTATCCGGAAGTAACCATCGACCCTGCATATATCAACACCGATCCCAAACCGACCAATTACACAGTGCGTCTCGAAGCAACCATCGGCATTTACGGGACAGGGTTGCTGGACGCCATCCCCGACGACTCGATCATTGCAGAATATAACAAACAAAAAGCGTTGGGAATGACGTTGAATGATGCTTTGTACACCGATGAGACTAAGCTAATCACGGAAAACGATGGTTCGAAACGTCTTCGCAAATTCACCTATGGCCTGTCGCGCGCCACAATACAAAACGGCCCCGGCGCAAATGCGATCTGGAACATTACAAACGTCACCCGTACGAACCGCCGGTCCAACTACATCACCACGGCCTACGCCACGGCCATGTCGAAAAATACGAACGTGCAAGCTGTACTGGGAAAAAACGAAGCCACCATCTACAATGAATTGATGGCAACAGATCTGACGCCGGAACTTTCGACCGAAGATTATATCAATTTTATGATCTGGCACCGTGGATTGGCCGTTCCCGCTGCACGGAATTTAGGTGATGCCGATGTGCAACGAGGCAAAAAGATATTCAACAGCATCGGTTGCACAAGCTGCCACCGCCCTTCATGGACCACCGGCCCCGACGATTACACTGGCGATACACTTGTCGTTGGGAAACTGCCCCGCTATCCTTACCAAAAAATCTGGCCTTATACAGATATGCTGCAACACAAACTCGACATGGTCAACGATATCCGTACCGGATGGTGCCGTACCACTCCACTTTGGGGACGCGGGCTATCCCAGTTGTGTACCGGCGCCAGCGAACACTTGCACGATATGCGCGCCCGCAATTATGTGGAGGCCATTATGTGGCATGGTGGTGATGCGGCCCAAACAAGGAGCAATTTCCGTACCCTATCCAAAAAAGATCGCGACGCGTTGGTCAAATTCCTCGAATCACTTTAACAGGATAATGAGACTGGGAACCAATTTATAAGGAAATGCACAGCAACCACACTGCCTTACAAACGGCGCAAGTCCGTGTCTCTCGTTTTGATGGCGAACAGGTGACGGAGTTTCACCTGTTTGCCGAACCAACTATCGGGGAGACCCTAAAAGACCAACTCAATTCATTAATAGGGGGCGTTGACTCTTTTTTCGGACAAAACAGGTTGACGGCCGATGACATTATGTTCCAGCGTTTGTTTGTAAGTGATTATTCGAACCAATCGGATATCATCGACCGGGACTACCCGTTTTCAGGCCATGGTTCACTGTCAATCGTGCAGCAACCTTTGCTGAACGGCAAAAAAGTAGGGCTTTGGATGTATGCGGTAAAAGCATCGGCCTCCCCGATCCCCAGGAAGGTTTCCGCCAACGAATGTTCATGGACGCACAACGGTTATACCCATCGGTTCCATCATCAATTGACGGACGGCATCCGCACTGAAGATCCGCTCACACAAACGTCCAATGTATTCGCAAAATACATTGGACTACTCAAAGAACACGGACTGAATCTGTACGAGCATTGTATCCGTACCTGGTTGTTCGTGAGGGATGTGGACAACAACTACGCGGATGTGGTAACAGCGCGCAATCAAATATTTGACACACAAGGACTGACCAAAGAGACCCATTTTATTGCAAGTACGGGAATTGAAGGGCGGCACGCCGATCCCAAAGTCAAATTGATAATGGACGCTTATGCCGTACAGGGGTTGCAGGCAGGGCAGGTAAGCTTTTTGGAAGCAACTTCCCATCTGAACCCCACCCATGAATATGGTGTGGCCTTTGAACGCGCTACCGCTGTCGATTACGGCGACAGGCGGCACATTTTTATTTCAGGTACGGCCAGTATTGACCATAAAGGAGACATTGTGCACGTAGGCAACATTGAAGGCCAGATACGCCGCACATTCGAAAACATTGGCGCATTGCTGGCCAAAGCAGAAGCCCGACCGGATGATTTGGTCGCCATGGTTGTTTATTTGCGCGACACGGCCGATTACCAAACGGTCAAAAACTACCTTCGGTCAAATTACGCGCACGTCCCGTATGCAATAGTATGGGCTCCTGTTTGCCGTCCGGGTTGGCTCATCGAAATAGAAGGTATCGCCATCAAAAAAATCAATGCCCCACAGTACATTTCCTTCTAGTTTACGTATAACCATCTCTGCAAATCAATTGGCCCGACCATACATTGCCGAAAAGAAAAAGCAACGAGTAACGAACGACCAAAGAGATAAAGAATGGCATCCGATCCACTGCATTCCAGACTGATCGCATACACACGGCGCATCAGGACCGTGGCCTTATGGAGTTTCATGTCCATGGCGTGCCACGGATGTTATTTCGACGTGATAGAGGAAAATGTTGACGAAATAGGATCCGTCAGCTTTTCGACCGATTTGGAGCCTATTTTCGAAAACAGCTGTACCGTTTGCCACGATGGAAAAACGACCACGCCGAATCTAATGGCGGGTTATGCTTACCAGGCACTGATAAACGGGAACTACGTGTCGACGGAATCACCCGAATCGAGCAGACTGATCGTCAAACTTAACCAAGGCCACCCATACCAAGGGGCATTGACCGCAAAAGAAATCCAAACCATTGTCCAATGGATGAAAGAAGGGTGTCAAAACAATTAACAAAACGGCAATGGCAAAAGTATTCTGGGCTACGTTAATAGGGTGGTCATTGACCATTGGCGTGCAGGCGCAACAGACTGCAACGGTTTATGCCGAAGAAATAGCGGGTGTCCGACTAGGCAACCATTCCACCACAGGGATGCTTCGGCCGGGACAAACGGCCGTGAACATGGTGCACTATTTTGGAAAGATTTCAGAAAACGGCGTCAGTGACCTATTCGGCATTTATGGCACGGCCAATATCCAAATGGGACTGGAGCACGGATTGGGCACCAATACCTCCGCGTTTCTTTCGTCCGAAAAAATAAACAAAACACAGGAACTTGGTATCCGTTACCGCTTTTTGCGACAAGACATGGACAACGATCGCCCCATCAGTGCGGCCGCAGCATTTTCGGTGTCGATCGATGCACGGAACGAAAAGTATTTTGGTGACAATTACCGGTTTTTCGATCGTTTCTTTTACACCACGCAACTGTCGGTGTCGCGCCAGATGAATTACCGTACATCGCTCATGGCCAACCTGACGGTGGTGCATTTCAACATTGTACCGGAAAATTTTTATTCCACTTTCCTTGCCGCCTCACCGTCTGTATCGTACAAGCTGAACCGCAAAACGGCACTGTTCGCCACGTTCGATTTTCCACTAGGCATTGCATCGGCATCGGGACAACAACCGGAAAGCACAAAGCCCATTGTCATGATGGGCACCATACTTCGTACCCCTTCGCATAATTTTCAGTTTTTTGTGGGCAATGGCTACCACATCTCCCCGGGAAAAGATTATCTGAATAACCACACCGGATTCGCGCCCAAAGAGTTGCGGATAGGCTTTAATATGCAAGTGCTCATTGGAAACCGGCACAAACCACAATGATGTAAATCGAAATATCTGAAGTAAGACCCAATTATTATACTGCCATGGTGCGTAACCAATATTTCTTCTCTACCAAAACGGCGTTATTGCCGTTCATCATCCCCATCATGCTTTTGATCACTGCAAACGGCTTTAAAGATACAGGGCCGAAACCGTACCAAACCGAAATCTGTGCGTATGCCATTGGAAGCGAAACCAAAACGTTTTATATGGTGAAAGAAACCGACGGCTTACCACTCTATTACTATCAGGACATTGATCAATACCCATGTACCGACAGCGTTTGCGAGCGTATGCAGTTAAGGGTTTATTGGGACATATGGGGAAATTTCCTGAAAATAGCCACCGAAGGGAACCAACAACTGACCAAAATAAACCACCAACCCTTTTCTGACAAAGACTACACGACATTGCACAAGTTATTGTCCAACCCCAATTGCAACCTCAAACATTATAAATTAGACGATTTAACCGAAAAAGAGTCAGAACACGCGTATTACAACGTTGATGCCGTATCATCGGCCACCGTCCTCAACGCTGGTTACGAATCGGTAAAAGGAGCTGTGAAAACATGTTATACGCTTTGGCACATTGTAAACGATTCGGTTCCCTGTCGTATCCGCCAAATGACCAATGAATCGTTACATACATTTGCTCCTTCCACGCCAATCCGCCAATTGGCCGACCTTCTGTCGCAAAGCAAGGTGGCACCCGAAACGGCACGGCAGTGGAATGCAAAAACAACGGAAGTGAACAATCTTTCCATCCTGTCATGTCTCCTGGAGCTTAACCGTAAGGCCTCTTTTCCCGACAAAACATTCCAAAGCCAATTATCTTTGTCAATAGTGCAAAACCAGCATACACCGCAGGAAGTGGCCATTTACAATTACCTTCTCAGTAGCGGCCTCTCAGGCAAATCTGTTTCCAAATACAAAGTCGCATTGGGGTATTTCGATTGAAACGGAACGTGATCGATCGTCCCAAAGGCTTCCATTCGCCATTCTCTTTGGGGAACACAAAAAATCAGTGATCCTCAACCATTATTGAGATATTTCATCATGTTCCGGTATTTTTAATAAAAACACCAAAATACCTTTTTATCTTTTTACTATCTTTGGGCATCCATGCAACTATGCCCAAAGAACACAAAATCTGTGTGCATGGCACGTAATTACAGGGCAATACATGCAATTACAAACCGCACAAATACTTTTGCCATGAAAACAATCGGAATTATCGGCGGATTAGGCCCGGAAGCAACCGTAGATTACTACCAGAAATTAATCAATGCGTTCAAACAACTCCGGCACGGTGCGCTCAATTATCCCGAAGCGGTAATTTATAGTGTGAATTTGTCTCATTTCATTGGCCTCCTTGACAAAAAGGATTTGGATGCAGCCGCACACTACATTGCCACAGCTATCAATAAACTGCAACAGGCAGGTGCAGAGTTTGCCGCCATCAGTGCCAACACACCCCACTTGCTTTTTGACCAAATAGCGCAGCAAACCAATCTGCCGCTCATCAGCATTGTGGAAAGTTGCAAACAGCAGGCAGAGAAGCTAAACCTGAAGCGATGCGGTCTTATCGGAACACGCTTTACCATGCAGCATCCCTTTTACCGCGATGCGTTTGCCAAAGCCAACATCGATGTGGTAGTGCCACAGCAAAGCCAAATCGAACGTATCCACGAATTATTGTTTTCAGAACTGGAACTTGGCATTTTTCGTGAAGAAACCAAGCAAGAATTGCTTGCGATCGTTCAAACCATGATTGACAACCAAGCTATAGATGCACTGATATTGGGTTGCACCGAATTTCCGATCATGTTCACCGACACATCATATTTGGGCATTCCGTTCCTTAACACCACGCAGATCCATGTCGATGCCATTGTGACCGAATGTCTCTCCAATGCATAACTATCCGCGCCGGCATTTCGGCACCAACCATCTTTTTATGAACATCGTTAAACTGTACAAGAAACTCCATCGCTGGCCCGGTCTGATCATCTCGTTTGTTATGCTGTATTTTGCGGTCACGGGTATCGTTATGAACCACCGGGGCACATTTTCAAGCTTCGATATCGACCGCAAATATTTGCCGTCGGATTACAAATACGTCAACTGGAACAATTCGGCGGTAAAAGGAAGCCTGATCGTGGGGACCGATAGCATCCTGGTGTACGGCAACATCGGTATTTGGCTGTGCGACAGTGCACTGACCCACCATCTTGATTTTAATGCAGGATTTCCCAAGGGCATCGATAACCGCAAAATATTTGACGTCCACTTATCACCCGACGGGAATTTGTACGCCGCCACACTTTTGGGTCTTTATGCATACGACCGGCAGGGATCACAATGGAAAAAGTTCTCCATCGATGTGGACATTGAACGTTTTGTGGGCCTTGAAAGTGTCGGTGACACATTGTTTGCCCTTAATCGTTCCTATCTGTTCAAGGGCATATCGGCAGGCACGCATACAACTTTTGAAAGAATTCCCCTGTCCGCTCCTTTAGGCCATAGCCCCAAAGTGTCACTTTTCGAAACCATGTGGCAGCTCCACTCGGGCGAAATATTCGGTTTGCCAGGCAAATTGGTTGTCGATCTTTTAGGGTTTGTCACGATTGTGCTGTCGGTTACGGGAATCATCTATTTCTTTTTTCCCGGCATCATCAAACGACGGCAGAAGCAAAATCTTCCTGTGGCCCGCTGGGCCGCCGTGAACCGATGGTCTCTCAAGTGGCATAACCGTACTGGTGCATGGTTCGTGTTCTTTCTGGTGGTGCTTTACTTCACCGGCATGTTCTTACGTCCGCCATTACTCATTCCCATTGCGGGAATTCATGTCAAACCGCTCAAATACTCGCATCTTGACCAGCCCAACCCTTGGTACGACAAGCTTCGCGACATTGTGTACGATCCCGAACGGGGCTTATTATTATTGTCGACCACAGAAGGAATGTATTTCATGGATCACAGCCATTCGGTCCCGGTACGTTTCCAGCATCAGCCGCCCGTCAGCGTTATGGGCATCAACGTGTTTGAACCATACGGAGGTGGGGCTTACCTTATCGGATCGTTCAGCGGGATTTTTTTATGGCATCCCGATTGCCCCGATATTTATAATTACGCCACGGGTAAACCTTACATGGATGCTCGCAGTGGACGTCCCGTAGGAGATCTTAAAGTATCGGGACTCATGACCGACATGCAGGGGAACCGCTACGCAACAGACCATTCCTTAGGCGCCCTGGCGTTACGGCACAATCATCCCATTCCTCCCATGCCACAAACGATTGCCGATGCTTCGGGCATGTCGCTTTGGAATTTAATGCTGGAAATACATACGGGACGCTTTTTCAATTTTATCTTTGGCGTGTTTTACATCCTTATCGTTCCTTTGGCAGGCTTAGCAGGCGTGATAGTATCCATCAGCGGCTACCTGCTGTGGCGGAAGATGTACAGGGGCAAAAGGCAAAAATGACAAAGCTGAAAAACGGGTACAGTCTCAATGGCGGAGGAGAAATAGCGGAAGACATAATTTAGCTACATTGGGCCGAACAATCCGCTGTGTATATTTTGCATCTTTGTGGGTACAACAACTTCCTCTCAACTCCGGACTCTGAACTCAGAACTTCAATCATTACCATATGAACTACACCAACTGCTCCATTCGCAGGCAGGACCGGCTTCTATCAGAAGACAATGCATCGAAACTTCTACGACACGGCGAATATGGCATATTGTCCATGCAAGCAGAAGAAGGCGGCGGTTACGGCGTTCCCATTAATTATGTGTGGAACGGGCACAACGCCATTTACCTCCATTGCGCGCCCGAAGGCCGGAAGTTGCGTTGTCTGGAAAGGGATAACCGAGTGTCGTTTTGCATCGTAGGGCATACGAAAGTTATACCTGAAAAATTCACTACAGGTTATGAAAGCATTGTGCTACAAGGCACTGCGCATACCCACCTGGCCGAACAAGAGCGGATGCAGGCTCTTTTGTTGCTGGTCGACAAATATTCGCCGCACCACAAAGAGAACGGTACCAAATACGCTGAAAAATCGCTTGCGCACACTCTCATTATCCGACTGGATATGGATGAGTGGTCAGGTAAATGTAAAAACGTGGGATAATTGTATCGATATTGCCTACGGGCTGTGAATAATGCCAAAAGAGCACCCGCCAATGCAAGGCAGATGCTCTTTCTTTACAATTCAATAAGAACAGAGTGGTTATTTTTTGATGCTCCAACCACCCTTTAGCCCGAACACAAACCAGATGAGCGCCAGCACACCTGCTGCAAACAGCGTATCGCCAACGGAGCGAAGCCACTTGAGCGTGACCATGTAGGGCTGCTGTAAAAATTCAGCCGAACGGGCATACCATAACCCCTCTTGCACACTGGCTACCGTTTGCGCCAATCCAATGGGCAGCACGCTGATGAGCACCATGGCCGCCAATCCAACATTGATGGACCAGAATGCAAATCTCACCCATCGTTCGTTCCAAACCAGGTTCCGGTCTAAATCGCGCAGCACAAACAGCATCAGACCGATGCCCAACATGCCATAAACACCGAACAACGCAGTGTGGCCATGCACAGGGGTTGTATTGAGCCCTTGCATGTAATACAACGCAATGGGCGGATTAATAAGAAACCCGAAAATGCCAGCCCCCACCAGGTTCCAGAATGCCACAGCTATAAAACTGTAAATTGCCCATTTGTATGCCTTTATCCATTCGGTACTTTTACTTAACCTGAGGTTATGGTAGGCCTCATACCCCATGAATACCAACGGCACCACTTCCAGTGCGCTAAACGTAGCCCCCAGTGCCATTACCGCAGTTGGAGTACCCGTAAAGTAAAGATGATGGAACGTGCCCAAAATACCACCCGTGAGGAACACAATGGTGGTAAACAACACCGTTGTGGTAGCGGTGCTTGTGCGCACCAACTGCATCCGCACAAACAAAAAGGCCATTACCACCGACGCAAACACTTCGAAGAAACCTTCCACCCAAAGATGCACCACCCACCAGCGCCAATATTCAGCCATGGCCAAATGTGTTTGCCGTCCCCACATTAACCCTGCAGCATAAAATACGGCAATGGCAATGGATGCGATCAGAAACAATGCCAACAAATGTTTGTTTTCGTTGCGCTGTTTCAATGCAGGCCATATGGCACGCCCCATCAGGAACAACCAGATGACCAGGCCGGTCAGGAGAAGCACTTGCCAGAATCGTCCCAAATCGACATACTCATAGCCTTGGTGGCCAAACCAAAAGTTTTCGACCAGGCCCAACTTTTGCATCACACCAAACCATTGACCGGTCAACGATCCGCCTACCACAACGATAAGTGCCCCAAACAGCACGTTCACGCCCAGCCGCTGATACTTAGGTTCGTGTCCCGATATGGCCGGTGCATAATACAAGCCAGTGGCCAGCCACGATGTGGCAATCCAAAAAATAGCAATCTGCACGTGCCAGGTCCGTGTAATGCTGTAAGGCAACCATCGGTCAAGCTGAATACCGTAGAAACCGTGCCCTTCAACCCCATAATGTGCGGTAATGACCCCCATCACCACCTGAATACCCAGCAATAACGACACGATCCAAAAATATTTCAACGTGGCTTTTTGCGATGGTGTTTGTGCCACGTTTCCCAACGGGTGTGATGCGGGAACCTCACTGTGTTCTTCGCGTTGACGGGCATAATACCATGCCATTAACCCGATGCCTGCCAATAGCACGATCACGCTAAAACCTGTCCATAAAATAAGTGATCCCGTGGGAGTGTTGCCCACCAGCTCATCGGCAGGCCAGTTGTTGGTGTACGTTACATCCGAATTTGGCCTTTCGGTAATGCATGCCCACGATGCCCAAAAGAAAAAAGCATTGAGCAAGCGCACACGTTCAGGATCTTTCAACGAATTAACGGGAATGCTGTACGCTTCGCGCAGATGGGCCAATTCAACATTGTCGGTGAACAGACCGCCAAAATGCGCACCATTGGCCGCTATGGCTTTCGCACGTAAGTCCGACACTTTCAAATCGCCGTTTTGGGCATTGTAGCGGTTAGCCCGTAAATCTTTTTGCAACAACACCCTGTAAAATGCCTGTTTTTCTTCATCCAACTGCGCATAAGGCATGTTATCGCCCCTCATGGCCAGTGCATCGAGCATAAACACGGCTTCACGGTGGAGCCAATCGGCACTCCAATCAGGGGCTTGATAGGCCCCATGTCCCCATACCGTACCCAGTTGCTGGCCACCCAGCGATTGCCACACATTTTGGCCGTCTTTAATATCCTGGTCTGTAAACAATACAATGCCATCTTCGGTCAGTACCCGGTCGGGAATGGGCGGCGCCTGACGGTAAATTTCGACACCATAATAGAGTAGCACCGAAAACGACAGGACCATCACCAATGTAAATCCAATCCATAGTTTCTTTGCGTTCATAAGTTCAAGCGTTTAGTAGATAATAATGTATCCTTCAAGTATGATTTTATATTTTATGATACCTCACTCCTTAGTATTTGTCCAGATTGTGCTTTCGCCACAGCAGCGGGAAACAAAATGTTATTCTCAAGATGAACGTGCAAATGCAAATCGTCCTCAAATTGTTTTAGCAGTTGCAAGGCTACCCGGTAGGTGTTACACGCATCATCGGGTACCTGGTAACCACCGGTCAAATGGTTGATTTGGTTCAATGTGCTACCCGCAAACTCATGTTCCTCGTTTATCCTGGCAATCTCCGTCCCGATAATTACCGCCACCGCTTTATCGCCTTCCTCCAATGCTTTTATGGCGGGGAACAACACACTTTCCTCTTTCGCCAGGTGTTGGCGCAACTCTTTATCGACTGCCGCAAAAAGGTGCGCCACTTCAGGGAGTTCAGGGTGATGCTGGCCGTGTACAACTGCAATTTTGGCCGTGTAGCCAAGCAGATCGGGCAATGTGTCCAGCACATACCGGTGGTGTGTGTTCACAATGTAATCGCACAAAAACGATAAACCCCAACTACGATAGTCAAGCGACGGCAACAATGGTTCTCCGTCGACTTTCACCAGTTGGGCCAATAACCAACCGGCATCAATGCCTTTTTCGTCACAAGCCTGTTGCACGGTTTTGTTTCCGCCACAACAAAAATCAATACCTGCTCTTTTAAAGACCTCGGCCTTACGGAAATCGGCAGCCACAATTCTCCCAATTATATTGGGATTGGCGTATTGCAATGTATCCATGTTGAAATAATTTGGTTCGACAGACAAAGCTATGTAATTTCTTTTTAAAAGACAAAAAGGTCTTTTGGTGTTTTTATTTTTATTTCATATCTTTGTTACCTTATCAAAAAAGACATCGTCATATATGTTTAATAAAGAAACTGAATATGCTCTAAGAGCATTGGTTTACATCCAAATACGCAATTCAGAGAATGAAAAACCGAGTATACTCGAAATCGCCCAAGAGATCGAAGCCCCACCTTTTTACATTGCCAAAATATTGCAACGATTGGTAAAGCTTGGCTTGCTCAACTCACTCAAAGGCAAAGGGGGTGGATTTTTTTTCGATGCGCAGAAAGAACCTGTAACACTGATGCAGGTCATCGAATCGACCGAAGGCAGCAAACTGTTCTGCGGATGCGGCCTGGGTCTGAAAAACTGCGACGAGAACAATCCCTGTCCCATCCACGACCAATTTATGGTCATCCGGAACCATATCCGCCAGCTTGTGCAGGGCGAAACCATCCAAAGCCTGGCAAAGAGAACCCACGACCACAAACTGGCATTAAACCGATTGATAGGTTAACAACCACACTCCAAACACATTCTCCCATGAGCGAATTCATCAACAACCCGCAGCAACGCAAAGAGCTGCTCAAGCACATGATTTTGCAACTCCACCAAGGCGAAGCACCCGGCCTGGTCCGCAAGCGTTTGGTGGAAATCTTGCGCGAAATTCCTTATAACGAAGTCGTCGAAGTAGAACAGCAACTGATTGCCGAAGGGCTTCCCGAAGAAGAAGTCCTGAAATTCTGTGATATCCACCACATGGTTCTCGATGGGCACATCGACCAAACGGGGGCTAAAGAAGTTCCGGCCGCACACCCCGTCGATACCTTCAGAAAAGAGAACCGCGAACTGGGAAAGGTAGCCGCCGATTTAATGACGCTTTTCGGCAATGCCCAAACACTCTCCGCCGAAAGTACCGTCGGCTGGTTTATTGCGGCACATGCAAAATTCAATGCGTTGATGGACGTGGACAAACATTACCTGCGTAAAGAGTATCTGCTGTTCCCATTTTTGGAAAAAAACCATATTACCGGCCCGCCGAAGGTCATGTGGGGGAAACACGACGAAATACGGGCATTACTAAAGTCTGCCATTGAAGCCGTGTCGTCGCGCGAACCCATGACGCCCGACGAGTTGGCAATATTGGTGGATTTGGGGCTGAAACCTGCCGTGCAAGGCGTACTCGACATGATCTTGAAAGAAGAGCAAATTTTGCTCCCCATGTGCATGGACACGCTGACCGACAGTGATTGGTACCAGATTTACCAGCAAACGCCCGAGTACGGTTTTTGCCTGTATGATCCGCAAGAAGAATGGAAACCTGCCAATATCACAACAACCGACATCGAATATGGAGACAAAAGCATCCGCCTGCCAACGGGCAGTTTCAATCCAGAAGAGCTGGCGGCCATGTTGTCATCCCTTCCCGTCGATTTAACCTTCGTGGACAAAGACGATAAGGTAAAATTCTTTTCGCACGGCCCCAACCGGATATTTGCACGCAACCGTGCCATATTGGGGCGTGACGTGCGCATGTGCCACCCTCCCGGAAGCGTACACGTGGTAGACCAGATATTGACCGATTTCAAAAGCGGCGAACAAAACAGCGCGGCGTTTTGGATCAATTTTGGCGGACGGTTCATTTACATCGAATATTTTGCCGTGCGTAGCAAAGATGGTGAATATTTGGGCACCGTCGAATTTACACAGGATCTTACCAAGCTTCGCCAGTTGGAAGGGGAACAACGGCTGCTGTCGTACTCGGCCAATAAATGAAAGGACGGGGAATTATGGGAAAATGCCGTTAAGCTTTTAAGAGAAGTCTCCGCAGCCGGACCCGGCCGACAATAAACAGGTAGAAGCTCTATTTTTCCTGCAAGGAAAACCTCTCCCTGGTTCCTTCGGTCTGCCTATTTTGCATTGGCACGGCGCTAGTAACTTCTTAACCAAGCAATTTTCTCCAATCCGCCCCTTCACCGTTGGTTCTCTGAAACTTCTTTTCGTGTTTTTTCAGCCCTTTTGCTTTCGGACATTTAACTATTAAAAGCAAAAAAATGCTCCCTATTACTCCCAAAACTAAAATCGGCGAGCTGCTCGACACATATCCGCAGCTCGAAGACTTGCTGCTGGAACTTTCGCCATCGTTCATAAAACTCAAGAACCCCGTTTTGCGTAAAACCGTGGCGAAAATAGCAACCCTACAGCAGGCAGCTGCCATTGGCAACTTAAAGGTTAACGATTTGGTAGGAAAGCTCCGGCAGGCTGTAGGACAGGATGACGCCACATGGGCCGAAAAAGATGAAGGGTTATTGTTAAACGTGGTTCCACATTGGACCACTACCGATTTTTTGGTCGATACCTATGATGCGACACCAGTCATAGAAAGCGGAGGAAGCCCCATGGCCGATATCATCAACTTGGCAAAACAGCTCGACGGGGCACAATATTTCATTTTCACCTCCCCTTTCTTACCCGCTCCCCTCATTGACATGTTACGCGGACTAGGCTGCGAAGTGATTTCAATCAGGCATCCAAATTCTAACATTACAAATTATGTGAGACGCACACCATAAGAAATGTGACAATCAATACATTCGCCCTAAACAAGATCGAATTTCAGCACAACGGGACCAATCCACATACCTAACGGTGCAACGTTCTCTTCAAACAGATATTGTTTGTTCAATCGTCCCCAACTTATCCCCCAAAATCCCCATGTGCCTTGCCAGAAGTCACTATCTTTACACTGAAAGTCTGATAATCTGCCACATCCATGTTAAAACAATTTACGATAGCGTCCATTTTTACCGCATTTGCGTTAATCTCCGTGTCCCTTATCGCACAAAGTCACGATCCGCGGTTCCAAAACCGCCGTTACGGCACCGTTACCCACATTGACACCACCATCGTGCACGATCCCGTCCTTATACGGCAAGACAGTGTGTATTATCTATTCGCCACGGGATGGGGAATCGATGTGTTCTCATCGGATGATATGACGATGTGGCGACGCGAAAAATCGGTATTTCCCCAAGCGCCACAATGGGCAATGGATACCATCCCTAATTTCAAAGGCCACATTTGGGCACCTGATATACTTTTTCACAACGGTCTGTATTACCTGTTCTATTCTGTCTCGGCTTTTGGCAAAAACACATCGGCCATAGGTGTAGCTACCAACAAAACATTACATCCCAGCAGTCCTTCTTTCGAATGGATCGACCATGGACCTGTCATTCACTCCGTCCCCGGCATAACCAACTGGAATGCCATAGATCCCAGCGTAGTTGCCGATAAAAAAGGGGACCTTTGGATGTTTTTTGGATCGTTCTGGGACGGCATCCAATTGGCTAAATTATCCAAAGACGGCTTTGCGGTGGAACCGAACAAAGAGATCACAACCATTGCCACACGCAAGTCCAATCCTTTAATCGAAGGCAATCTTCCTGCCGTGGGCAATAATCCTCCCGACGCAGGAGGCAACGCCATTGAAGCGCCGTTTCTTTTCAAAAAAGGAAAATACTATTATTTGTTCATTTCGATAGATTATTGTTGCAAAGGACTGGACAGCAATTACAAAATAGCGGTTGGCCGGAGCAAAAACATAGAAGGTCCTTACATCGACAAGAGTGGGGTACCTATGAACCGTGGAGGAGGGACCATCATTCGTCAGGGAGATAAAAATTACAGCGCAATAGGGCACAATGCAACGGTTACGTTCAATAATGTACACTACATTATCGCACATGGATATAGCAAAACCCTAAACGGACGCAGCACGTTGATCATTGAAAGATTAAAATGGGAAAAAGGTTGGCCCGTTGTAGTAAGCAACAACAGTACCGGCAATAAATGACTATGCAGCCATTAAATCTACCTCGATTCCCTTTTCGTACACGCACCAGCGCGGGTAAACCACAAATATTTGACGACACCAGAAAAAAATTTGTGGCACTGACTCCCGAAGAATGGGTACGCCAGCATTTCGTGAAATTCTTGCAGATCGGGTACAAATTTCCACCTTCGTTGATGGCCATTGAAATGCCGGTGGAAATAAACGGACTAAAACAGCGTGCCGATATTGTGGTGTACAACAGAAACGGCCAACCTATGGTAATCGTAGAATGTAAAGCCCCCAACGTACCCGTCACGAACCACATATTCGACCAGGCGGCACGTTACAACCTAAAATTAAAAGTCGATTATTTAATGATTACCAACGGCCTGGTCCATTATTGCGCAAAACTCGACCACCAGAATGGGACCTACAGGTTACTTAACGTCCTTCCCATGTTCGAATCCCTATAGAAACCGTGCCCTCTCAAGCCTTACTGTGCAAACGGTTGAACATTACGGCCAAGTGTGCATACAACGATGTGTTCTGTACCACGACCTCATCGCCCAACCGGATCCTTACGGGAGTAAAGTTCCATATCGCTTTTATCCCTCCCCGGACCATCAGTTCGGCCGTAGACTGGGCTGCTTCTACAGGAACCGTCAATATACCAACCAATACATTGTCCGTCTTCAACGTGGGGAAATCGTCTACATGGTGAATTTTCACCCCTTCCACTTCCTGGCCTATCACTTTAGGATTTGTATCAAACGCGGCCACGATTTTCAAACCGAATTGGCGCAAACCAAAATCGTGCAACAACGCCGATCCCAAACTACCTGCACCAAACAAAAAGGCTTCATCCATGACCTTAAACCCAAGAAAATCTTCCAATACGTCAATCAATGGCTCTACTTCATACCCCACCCTGGTACGGCCCACAATACTGGTGTACGACAAATCTTTGGTCACCTGCGTGGGATCGACGCCCATATCACGCGCAATTTGTGTCGAAGAAATGTATTTCAATCCCTCGTTTTTGGCAAGCTTAAGATATGCCAAATAACAAGGCATCCGCCTTAATGCAGGTTCAGGCACCAGTTTGTCTTTCTTTTTATCTTCCATTTTTGGAATTCTGTTTTAACCCTCGTTTGATATTGTAAATGTAACTAACTTTTCAATTAAAGAAATTGTTCGCTAACAAGGTTTTTCAATCGGGGTTTTTCATCTGCATTACGGAAGAGGTTTCCATAAATAAAAAAAACCCCACATTCGTGGGGCTTTACTAATGTGGGCGCTGAGGGATTCGAACCCCCGACCCTCTGCTTGTAAGGCAGATGCTCTGAACCAGCTGAGCTAAGCGCCCTTTCGGGATATTTTTATTGAGGTGGGCGCTGAGGGATTCGAACCCCCGACCCTCTGCTTGTAAGGCAGATGCTCTGAACCAGCTGAGCTAAGCGCCCCAATAAATTACCGCTTTTGATACTCCTTTTGTCTTTAAAAAACTTCTCGGCCCTCTCCAAAAGCGCTGCAAAGATAGAAAGCATTTTTTGATTTGCAAGCGAGCCGTAAAAAAATCACAACGCTTCTGCGACCACAAACGTACTACCCCCGATGAATATCAGATCGTTGATACCTGCATTTTTTTTTGCGGTTTCCTTTGCTTCTACCACACTGCGGACCACCACTCCCCTAAGCCCCTGTTTTTGGGCTTTTCTGCAAAGTATTTCAGCATCCAATGCGCGGGGCAACTGAGCCTGGGTAAAATAATAATCGGCCTCACGGGGTAGCAACCGCAACACATGGTCAATGTCTTTGTCGCTAACCATGCCCAGTACCACGTGCAAATGCTCGTGGGGTGTCTGATTAATCTGGTTGACCACCTCCTTAATCCCATCTTCGTTATGCCCCGTGTCGCATACCACTAAAGGATTATGTTCCAACACCTGCCAACGCCCCATCAGTCCGGTGTTTGCGATCACGTTCGCAAATCCTCTATAGATATGTTCGGAAGTGACGCCCCAGCCATCCATTTTTAATATTTCCAGCGCACCAAGCACGGTTTGTGTGTTCTTTCGCTGATAAAATCCCAACAATGGAGTTTTTAAATCCCTAAAAAGCAAGACATTGCCCCTATAAACCTGCAACAACTGATTTTGATCGACGGATTGGGTGGAAAACGGAACCTGGAACAGCTCTTCGGCCTTATACAAATCGCTGTTTCTTTCGTTGGCCATTGCCAAAAATATAGGCAATGTCTCCGCATGCACCTCTCCTACCACAACCGGCACATTGGGCTTTATCACCCCCGCTTTTTCAAAGGCAATTTTCGAAAGAGTATCTCCCAATATGGCCACATGGTCAAACCCGATATTCGTGATCACGGACAGCCGGGGCATAATAATGTTCGTGGAATCCAAACGACCTCCCAACCCGACCTCTATCACGGCCACGGCCACTTGCTGACGTGCAAAATAATCAAACGCCATGGCCACCGTCATTTCAAAGAATGACGGCTTGACATCTTCAACGATTGGCCGGTGCTGGTTTACAAAACCGACCACTTCGGTTTGCGGGATCGACTGACCATTGATTTTTATCCGCTCCCGAAAGTCTTTTAGATGAGGCGAAGTGTACAACCCCGTTTTATAACCAGCTTCGGCCAATATACTTGCCAACAAATGCGACACGGACCCCTTCCCATTGGTGCCGGCCACGTGTATAGAGGCAAACCGGCGGTGCGGAAATCCGAAATATTTGTCCAATGTGTGGGTATTATCCAAATTGGCCTTGTAGGCTGACTGCCCTACACGCTGGAACATTGGTAGCTGATCATAAAGGAAGCGGATGGCTTTGTCATAAGTATCTATTTTTCCCATCATACCGCAAAAATACCGTCAAAATTGGATATATTTAAAAGAAATAAATCTCCTAATTCCACATTTTATGGCGACCAAAAAAATATTCATCCTTGATACAAATGTGTTATTACACGACCACAAGTGCATCTACAATTTTCAGGACAACGACATCATCGTGCCGATTGTGGTACTGGAAGAACTGGACCAATTTAAAAAAGGCAATGACCAGATTAACTTCCAGGCGCGCGAGTTTGCCCGCGAACTCGACAGACTGGCGGGCAACGGATTTCTTAAAGACGGCGTTTCGTTGGGCAAAGGCCACGGAAAACTATATGTGGCCACTGGCAAACCCTTTCCTAGCGAAATGTTGGAATCGTTTTCGGAAAAAACACCCGACCACCGTATTCTGGCCATCGCGTTGCACGTGAAGAACGAATTCCCCAAACGATCTTGTGCGCTCGTCACCAAGGACATCAATCTTCGTATGAAGGCAAAATCGTTGGGAATACAGGCCGAGGATTATGAAACCGACAAAGTAAAAAACATCGATATTCTTGATAAAGGAGTTCAGGTGTACGACAACTTTCCGGTCACGGTCATTGAAACGCTTTACGAACGCAAGGCCATCCCGAGAAAAGAGTTCCCCCTTCAGGATGAATTGCCAGCCAATCAATATTTTATCTTAAAAAACGGCAACCACAGCATTCTTGCCTACTTTGATCCGTTTGACGAATTGATCATGCGGGTGGAAAAACATGGATCGTTCGGCATCGAGCCCCGTAATGCAGAACAAACTTTTTCGTTGCATGCGCTGCTCAGGCCCGAAATAAAGCTGGTCTCGCTCACTGGCAAGGCAGGTACGGGAAAAACCCTGCTGGCCCTGGCCGCTGCGCTTCACCAGCACAAACAGTACAACCAAATACTCCTTGCAAGGCCCATTGTTCCTTTGTCGAACCGCGACATTGGATTTTTACCGGGAGATATTAAAGAAAAAATCGGGCCCTACATGCAGCCTCTTTTCGACAATCTTGGCGTAATAAAGAATAAATTCGGCCAGCAATCGAAAGAAAACCTATTGATCGATGAGATGCTGAGAACGGAACAGCTTATCATTACTCCGTTGGCCTACATCCGCGGCAGAAGCCTTTCGGATGCGTTCTTTATCGTGGACGAAGCGCAAAACCTCACTCCCCACGAAGTAAAAACCATCATTACCCGTGCGGGCGAAGGTACCAAAATGGTGTTCACCGGCGACATCCAGCAGATCGATACGCCTTATCTTGATGACCAGTCAAATGGACTGGCTTATCTGACCGACCGCATGAAAGGCCAGGATATTTTTGCACATGTTAACCTGATAAAAGGTGAACGGAGCTATTTGGCCGAATTGGCGTCAGATCTATTGTAATAATATGACGGCAAATCCATAAAGCTGCCTGGAAGAATAATCCCACACAAAGATACAGAGCTGCCAAACAGGCATTGGCTATCAGTGCTTGGCAGCTTTGTATCTTTCACTCATCAGGAAGGGTGTTTTTTTGACAATCAGGTTATGTATGGCCAAGCGGCAAATTAATCTGTGGGAAGCATTGCTTTGGGAATAGCGTTGTTGTTCCACGCCAGACCTGTCAGGGACAGTATTGTTTTAACAATTTACCCGCTTCCTGATCGATGTCGGCTTTATATTCGCCTTTGTTAAGCGATTGGCAGAGCAAAACCATCTCGCGCCCTTTGCTCTTTTCCCCCGATTCAAATTCGATCTTTGCCGCCATTAATGCTGAAAATGGGGCAAAATAACTTTTCGGGTCAGCATTGCACGACAGAACCAGACGATAATGCACCAATGCTTTCTGATAATCTTGTAAATCGTGATAAGCTCTGGCAATACGGTAATTGTATTCGAACGGATGGGAGATTGCCAGTGACGGATTGTTTATCAACAACGACAATGTCTTCTGAGCATTTCCTCCATCGTACAGCAGCCTTGCCTTTAACAACAGGGGGACCACTTGCCGGATAGATTTTAGTTCCGACAAAGCCTGCCTGTCTGCATAAGTAGGGGTTGGGGACGGATTTTCCACCACATCGTCGGCCATTTGGTAAGCCAAAGCACGTTTCCCGCCCAACAAATGTATCCACGCCAGCCTCAACCTGACATCTGTCTTAAACGACTCGCCCTTAAAAGCATCCAGATACGTTGCAAATTCTCCGGCAGCTCCTCCATCCAGATTATTCCACATCATTCGCCCCTTTATGTAATGCAGCGGAGGAAACCGTTCGCACACGTCATCGGACACCCCTGCAATGCAGTTACTGGACATTTTCAGTTTCAGGATCATCAATCCATCGATATAAGCCAATAACGGTTTATGGGAATAGTCGGTCCTTGCAACATCAGGCATTCTATCGGACGCATTCTCCGATAGTTTTAAATCAACCAACGCTTTTATCAATACGGCTTCGTCGCCCAGACCTGTTTGCAATTTTTGGGACTCCACGTAACAATCTAAGTCTTTCATCGCGTTTACCAGTCCCTTGTGGGATGCCAAAAGCCCCACTGCCCATTGATATTGATCCGGGACAGATGCTGCCATTATAGAGAACAAGGCATTCAATTTCCGCCTTTCCTGTACACAAAACGAAGATGACGGAATGGCACCAAATTCACGGTATGCTTTCCACAGATACTTTACGGCGGTAAAATTATTACCCTTCAATGCTTCCGACATGACCACATGCAAATACATATTGCATTTATACACCGATGCATTGGGAGATGACATTGCGTCGATCTTTCCGATCCTTGCAATGGTATTGGAAGTAAATATAGCCATGTCCACCGAACGTTCGCGTGCCAGCAAATCCACGAAAGCCTGGTAATTTTCCAGATACAACGTGGCAGGATGGTTCGGGTATTTGTGTTTCACCTCACCAAACTTGCAGGCTGCATCGGGCGATATTTCAAGTATTGCCTGCATCAGTACCTGATGGGCATTTTCGTAAACGGGAACTGCCACCTGGGATGCAATGCTTTTTTGCGGACACGCGGGCAATGCCCCAAAGCAGCATCCTATAAAAACCAAACACCCCGTTCGGCCCAAAACAGCTCGAAGCAAAGGATGCCACTTATTGCTGCTCATGTCGAACGGGGTGTTGTTAAAACGTCCCTTGGGGAGGGTTTGTGTTATTGCATAATCTCGTTGTCGACCAAGATACGTCCACAATACTCGCAAACAATAATTTTCTTGCGGCTGCGGATATCCAGTTGGCGTTGTGGCGGTATTTTGTTGAAACATCCACCGCACGCATCACGCTGAACGGTTACCACCGCCAGGCCATTGCGCGCATTTTTCCGGATACGTTTAAACGCAGTGAGCAAACGCTCGTCGATATGCGTTTCTATATCTTTTGCCTTAGAGGCCAATCTTTGCTCTTCTGCCTGGGTTTCGCCTACAATTTCCTCCAGCTCGGCTTTTTTAGCGGCCAAATCGGCTTGACGTTCCCCCAACAATGCAGCAGAGGTGTCGGCCAAATCCTTTTTGTTTTTGAGTTCGGCGGTGAATTCTTTGATACGTTTCTCACACAACTCAATTTCCAAACGCTGGAACTCAATTTCCTTGTTCAGAGAGTCAAACTCGCGGTTGTTACGCACGTTGGACTGTTGTGCTTCGTATTTCTTAATGAGAACCCCAGCTTCCTTTATTTCGTTCTTTTTGGTTTGGATTTGTTCGTTGATTCGCTTGGTGTCGGCTTCCAGGTTCGATACCCTTGTCACCAGTCCTGCGATTTCGTCCTCCAAATCCTGCACCTCCAAAGGAAGTTCTCCCCGGAGGGTACGGAATTTATCGATTTCCGAAGCGACCATCTGCAAGTCGTACAAGGCGCGCAAACGCTCTTCTACCGACATGTCGTTCGCATTTGCTTTGCTGTCGATTGCTGCCATTGGCTACAAATATTTTATTGGATTGCTATTTACTTGTGATAAACGGATCGCAAAATTAGGGAATTTTTTTGTAAGTAATTCAAAAAAAAGTTCCTTAGTGAATTGTTCACTTTCATAGTGACCAATATCCGCGATCATTATCCGTTTATCGGCATCAAAAAACTGATGGTACTTGAAATCAGCCGTTATAAACACATCGGCCCCTGCGGCCATGGCATTCCCCAACAACGAACTTCCCGCACCGCCGCAAAGCGCCACCCGCCTTACCGATCGTGTATGTGGACCGGTGTACCTTACATTTTCACAATGAAACGTTTCCTTTACCATTTTCAAGAAATGCATGGCGTCCATGGACCGGGGCAATTCTCCCACCATACCAAAACCCACAGTAGGCCATTCGTTGGCCAAAGGATATAAATCGTAGGCCACTTCCTCATATGGATGAGCTTCAAACATCGCTTTCAAAACGCGTCCCTTCAAATGTACGGGGACAATGGTTTCTATCTTTGTTTCAACCTCAAAATGCAACTTCCCAGGCTCACCCACAAATGGATTTATATGTTCATCACCCCTGAAAGTCCCGGTCCCTTCAGTGTTAAAACTGCAACTGTCATAATGGCCGATATGACCGGCCCCTGCGGCAAAGATAACATCACGCAGCTGTGCTGCATGGCTTTGGGGAACAAAAAAGACCAATTTCAAAAGGCCCCCCGATTTCGGCTCAAGCACACGACAACCGGTCAATCCCAGCCGCTGGGCCATTTTTCCGCTCACACCATCCATTACCGCATCGGCATTGGTGTGACAACTATATATGGCTATTTGGTGCCTGATGGCCAATAGGACACATCGCTCAGCTTCGGTACGCCCGGTAATTTTTTTGAATCCGCCAAGAGTCAACGGATGGTGCGACACCACAAGATTGGCACCTGCGGCAATGGCCTCATGCATAACATCCTCAGTAACGTCAAGGGTTACAAGCACCTGAATGATTTCGTCGGACGGATCGCCCACGAACAATCCCGAATTATCGTACCCTTCTTGCAACATGGGGGGAGCAAAATCCTCGAAAACCTTTATGATGTCTTTAAGTTGAGGCATGGCGTAATTTTGGAAAAGACCCTTAATTCGTTAAAGGTTTTCTTTTAGTTCGAGCAGCATTCCTTTAATCTGTTCCAGATTTCTCACCACCTCAAAATTGTTAACGGCATCCTGGCGGTTTTCTTTCAATTTCTTGGCGGCACCTTTCAGGGTCATACCCTTTTGTTTGACCAAATGGTAGATCAGGTGAAAGTTCTCAATGTCTTGCTGGGTAAACAGCCTGTTTCCTTTTTTGTTTTTATGCGGCTTAATGATATCAAATTCCTTTTCCCAAAAACGTATCAACGATGTGTTCACATCGAACATTTTCGACACCTCACCAATTGTATAATACAACTTTTCGATTTTTGCTTCTTTGTAAGGCATGGCAAAAAGATTTAACTAACTCCTTTCTAAATTAGTGCAATTGACGCAATAGACAAACGATACGCCTTTACATTTCATCCGGCCACAGGAATTTTTTCAAATCAAACCGTCCACAATTTAGTCAAATGTCTGGTTCGAATTGGCAGAAATTTGAATCATACGTTCGTACTCATCCGAAGTCAAATCTTCTTGGAAATAATAGTGCTGCGGATTTTGCTTCACTCCTCTCACATGCACTTCATAGTGAAGGTGCGGCGCTGTCGATGTACCCGTATTGCCCACAAAACCAATCACATCGCCACGTTTCAGCTTTTGTCCGGGTCTCACATTAAAACCGTTCAAATGAGCGTAAAGGGTTTTGTACCCAAATCCGTGGCTCACCAAAATATGGTTTCCATAGCCGGAATTCGCTTTCACAACATCTTCCACAATTCCGTCCCCCGTCACGTACACATCGGTACCTGTAGGGGCGGTAAAATCCATCCCTTCGTGAAATTTCTTTATTTTATAGATGGGGTGGATGCGATATCCCCAGCCCGAAGCCGTGCGAGTCAGGTCTTTGTTCTTTATCGGCATGATGGAAGGAGTACACTTCAACATTTCGTCCTTGTTCTTGGCCAATTCGACAATCTCATCGAACGATTTCGACTGCACATACAGCTGTTTCATGATTTGGTCAAGCTTCATGGCTGTGTTGATAACCAGTTGCGAATTGCTTAAATTCTCTAACTGTGAATAACGGGTCACGCCACCAAAGCCAGCCTTACGAATGGAATTGGGAATGCTGTCCGCCTGAAAAATCACACGATAGATGTTTTCGTCACGTTGCTGTATATCTTCAAGCACTGCTTGCACTTGTTCCATGTTCTTGGTCATTACCTCTATTTGGGCAATCATTTGTGAATTTTCCCTGATGAGCCTCTTCTCCTTGGGGCTGTCAAAGAATTCGTTATACCCCAAAAAAAACAAAAAGCCCATCACATTGCCCGAAAGTCCTAGGAAAAATACCCTGGACAAATAGTATTTGACGCCGGTTTTTATCCGGTCATAGCTAAGTGTTTCAGGATTGTACCGATATTTAACCTTTGACATGCACGTTGGTTTTTGCTGTGAAACTGCAATTTTTTGTGGTGAGCGGCTCAAAATTAGTGAAATAATCTAACTTTGCAAGGTTTTTTCCGCGTGCAGCAAATTAAGGATGAGGCATTTGCCTGGGGCTTAAAACCATAGAAGCTTCTGCAAATCGTTTTTTATGCTCAATACGGAGACGGCCGACCAAACGGCTGTTGTTTTTTCAAAGATTTTATTTTCAAATAAATGAAAGCATCTGAGGTTAGAAAAAGTTTCTTGGACTATTTTGCCAGTCAAAAACACCGCATCGTACCATCGGCCCCTATGGTGGTCAAAAACGATCCCACGTTAATGTTCACCAACGCGGGGATGAACCAATTCAAGGAGATCTTTCTGGGAAACAGTCCCATTACGGACAAGCGCGTGGCCAATTCCCAAAAATGCCTTCGCGTGTCGGGTAAACATAACGATCTGGAAGAGGTCGGCCACGACACCTACCACCATACAATGTTCGAGATGTTGGGCAACTGGTCGTTTGGCGACTATTTTAAAGAAGATGCGATCAAATGGGCTTGGGAATACCTGACTGAGGTGCTTAAGATCGATAAAGACAGACTGTACGCGACCGTGTTTGAAGGCTACGCAGGTGACGGGCTGGAGCGTGACGATGAAGCTTTCAGGTTCTGGAATAAGTATGTGCCTTCCGAAAGGATTATCAACGGCAACAAAAAAGATAACTTTTGGGAAATGGGAGACAGTGGCCCTTGCGGTCCTTGCTCCGAAATACATATCGACTTGCGCGATAACAACGAACGTGCAACGATTCCGGGCAGGGAACTTGTCAACAAAGACCATCCCCAGGTCATCGAGATATGGAACCTTGTGTTCATCCAATACAACCGCAAAGCTTCCGGTGAACTGGAGCTTCTCCCCCAAAAACATGTCGACACAGGCATGGGCTTCGAACGATTGGTGCGGGTCTTGCAGGGAAAAAAGTCGAATTATGACACTGATATTTTCACTCCCATTATCAGGGAGCAGGAAAAAATCACAGGTATTGGCTATGGCGCATCCAATGATACGGATATAGCCATGCGCGTGGTATGCGACCATATCCGCACAATTGCGTTTGCCATTGCCGATGGACAATTGCCATCAAATAACAAGGCCGGTTATGTGATCCGCCGTATTTTACGCCGTGCCGTCAGGTACACATATACATTCCTTGGGCGTCGCGAAGCTTACATGTACCGTCTGCTACCAGCCCTCATTGGATCGATGGGTGATGCCTATCCCGAATTGGCAATGCAAGACGACCTTATTTCGAAAGTCATGAAGGAGGAAGAGGAAAGCTTCCTAAGAACACTGGAAACAGGCATTGCCTTGCTGGACAAGATTATCGCCGAAGCCCAAAAGGCAAATAAGAATACAGTAAGCGGCAAAGCCGCTTTCGAGCTTTATGACACATTCGGTTTTCCGCTTGATCTGACAGAGCTCATCCTGAAGGAAAACCACATGGAGGTAAACAAAACCGAATTTGAAACCGAAATGGAAGCCCAAAAAGAGCGTGCCCGTAACGCGACATCCATCCAGACTGACGATTGGGTGGTACTCCGTGAAATAGAAAAAGAGGAGTTTGTGGGTTATGACCATTTGGAAACCAATATAGAAATTACACGCTACCGGAAAATAAAAACCAAAAACAAAGAGCAGTTCCAGCTGGTATTCAACATCTCCCCGTTTTATCCCGAAAGTGGTGGACAAGTGGGTGATTCAGGCTCCATCGAATACGACGGCGACGTGGTAGAAATCATCGATACAAAAAAGGAAAACAACCTTATTGTGCACATTGCCGACAGGCTTCCCAAAGATGTGCAAAAAACGTTCAAAGCATCGGTCAACACGGTCCGGCGTCGCCAAACAACATGTAACCATACCGCCACACATTTGTTGCACAAAGCGCTCCGTAAAGTCCTTGGCACCCATGTGGAACAAAAAGGTTCGTTGGTACAACCCAATTTACTTAGGTTCGACTTTTCGCATTTCCAAAAAATGACCGACGAAGAACTGGTGACCGTCGAACAAATTGTCAACCATCTGATACGCCAAAACAGCATGCGTGAAGAGGATCGTGAAATGCCGTTGTCCCTTGCCCGTGAACTTGGAGCCATGGCTCTTTTCGGCGAAAAATACGGCGAAGTGGTCCGTACCATCAGATTTGGCGATAGCATTGAACTTTGCGGCGGTACCCATGTGGATAACACGGGGCAGATCGGGTTTTTTAAAATTCTCTCGGAATCAAGCATTTCTGCCGGGGTTAGGCGCATAGAGGCCGTAACCGCCGAAAATGCAGAAAACTTCGTTTATAATCAGCAAAATACGCTTAGGGAATTATCGGGGATGATGAAAAATCCGGCGAACATCGCCAAAAGCCTCGAAAGTTTAATTGCCGAGAACAGTTTATTGACCAAACAGATCGAACAGCTCCAGCGCTCGTTTATCGCCATTGAAAAGGATGCGTTATTGGGTGACGCAACTGAAGTTGGCGGCATAAAATTGGTCGTGGCAACGGTAAAACCTTTACTGTCCGGATTGCTGAAAGATTTTGCCTTTCAGCTACGCGGTGACAAACATGGATTTGCTGCCGTGTTGGGCGCCCACGTCAACGGAAATCCCCAGGTAGCAGTCATTCTCAGCGATGACTTGGTAGCTAAAGGGATTACAGCCACCGATACGATAAAGAATCTGGCGAAAGAAATACAAGGAGGCGGAGGCGGTCAACCCTTCTTTGCATCGGCCGGCGGAAAAAATCCCCAGGGATTGGAAAGTGCTCTGGACAAAGGGGCCGAATTCATAAAATCAAAACTTTTTCAATAATCGACAAGCCCCGCCCCCAAAGCGGGGCTTTATTCATTCAATCGACATAATTTCGGGGACGTTCATGTTCGTCCCCATTAAAATACGTGCATCCTTGGCATATTCGGCCATTCGTCCCCAACCCATATTGCCCGGCGCCTGTCGGTCGTCTATCAAGGAGGCTTTTATGACCGGCACGACCATAAAACGGCGTAAATTGCTTATTTTAGGGTAGTGGACATAAGTCAGCAAATACGATGCGCTGTCAATTACCGTTTTGCCATCTTTCTTTAACAATGACACATGGAGCAATGCCGCGCCGTCACGTGGCTTAGTGCGTTGTCCCGACACGAAATTGCCCAGCGAATAGGCCACCAAATAGCCCTTATCGGGATAAAACTCCATTCGTTGCAACACATGCGGATGGGCTCCCACCACAATCTTAACTCCTTCTTCCACCAAAAAGTGAGTCAATTTGATCTGTTCATTGTTGGGAACCTGCGCATATTCATCGCCCCAATGCATGAATGCGATAATGGCATCGGGTTCCATCTGTTTTGCTTTGGCGATATCCTTGCGCATTTGCACGGTGTCCGTCAGGTTCACAATGGCTCCTTTAGGGATACGGACGCCATTGGTTCCATAAGTATAATTTAATAAAGATAGACGAAAACCGTTTTTCTCTACCAGCAACGGGTAACCTGACAACCAACGGGCCGAATCGGCAAAAACCCCAGTATGCGCAATGCCCAAACTGTCCAGTACACGCACGGTTCTTTCGATCCCTTTGCGCCATTTATCGCAAGAATGGTTGTTCGCCGTAAACAATACATCGAACCCGGCATCCTTTGCCCCAACAACTAACTGGTCAGGAGCGGAAAATACAGGATAGCTTGTGTATGGGGGACCGGCCAAAGGAGTTTCAAGATTGGCAAAAGCCAAATCAGCCTGCAAAATAAATGTCTTTACCAAGCTGAAACTTTCCGCGAAATCATACGTTTGAGTGTTCTTGTTATAAGCAGCGGCAACTTGCGTATCATGTCCCATAATGTCTCCTACAAACACCAAGCTAAGGGAACAACCGGACGAGTCTTGTGCCAAAGCCAAACCGGGAGCCATTATTATAGGCAAGGCAAAACAGGCTGTTCGCCGGAATGTGTCACATTGACGTTGTTTTATTGAGATTTGCAGGCAAATGCTTTTTATAAAAAGTATAGCTTTGCGCGCGTTGACCGAGCAATCTTTTATATGCATCACATGGATTTGAAAAGAACTTTTGAACTACTGCACAACCTAAAAAGTAATTACGACAAACCGGATATATTAGTTACCAAGAAGGACGGCATTTGGGTAAAATTCAGCGTAGACGAGTACCTTGAATACGCTCGGCACTTTGCCATGGGACTTATGGCCATGGGACTGCAAAAAGGCGATAAAATTGCCACAGTAAGCAACAACCGTCCCGAATGGAATTTTGTAGATATGGGCATGGCCATGGCTGGTGTGGTTCACGTGCCCATTTACCCGACCATTGGCGATGATGAATATCGTTACATATTAAGCCACTCCGACGCCAAACTTCTGATTGTCGGGGATTCTTCGTTATACGCAAGGCTAAAACCCATTGCCGACACAATTGGGGTGATTACGGATGTGTATACGTTCAACATCGTAGAAAATGCAAAGAATTGGGAAGAAATTGCTCAGTTGGGCGTAAGCAAAAAAGTACTTCTTTATAACGAACTGGTTGAACGCAAACAGAGCATCCTTCCCGACGATGTGGCCTCCATGATTTATACATCAGGTACTACAGGCCACCCCAAGGGAGTAATGTTAAGCCACAGGAACATTATGGAAAACCTGGCCGGCGTGTTCGATCTTTTCCCTCTGGACCCCAATGACAGGGCATTGAGCTTTTTACCTCTCTGCCATGTATTCGAGCGGATTGCAAACTATTTGTTCCAAAGCCACGGATGTAGCATTTATTACGCAGAAAACCTTGGGACCATTCCCCAAAACATGATCGAGGTACAAGCAACTGTTTTCGCTACAGTTCCCAGGGTGATCGAACGTATCTACGATAAAATCGTATCCAAAGGCGACGACATGTCGGGACTGAAAAAGACCATTTTTTTCTGGGCCCTTCGTCTGGGAGAGAATTATCCCGCGACCGGCAAACACCGCATTTTCTATAAATTCAAGTTGGCCTTGGCCCGCAAGTTGGTTTTCTCAAAATGGCAAAAGGCATTCGGAGGCTCGCTGGGATTTGTAATTTCGGGCGGGGCAGCGTTACAACCCCGTTTAAGCCGACTATTCTTTGCCGCCGGAATTCCGTTAATGGAAGGTTACGGCCTCACCGAAACGTCACCGGTCATTGCAGTTAACCATCTAAGTCAACCAGACAGTTTAATGATCGGTACGGTTGGCCCTTGTTTAAAAAACGTGCAGGTAATGATTGACGAAGATGGTGAAATTTTAACCAAAGGCCCATGTATTATGCTGGGGTATTATAAAGACAATGCCACCACCCACGATGTGATTGACCGCCAAGGCTGGTTCCATACCGGAGATATCGGAACCTTGGTCGATGATCGATTCTTGAAAATAACCGATCGTAAAAAAGAGATGTTCAAATTGTCGAACGGCAAATATATTGCACCACAAGCCATTGAAAACATGCTCAAGGAATCGATCTTCATCGAACAGTCGATGGTCGTGGGCGACAACGAAAAGTTTGCCAGCGCATTGATCGCGCCCAATTTTGACCACCTGCACATATGGGCGCACGAACAAAAAATACATTTCCGCGACAACATAGAGCTTATGCAAAACCCCAAGGTGATCGCACAATACCAGAAAGAAGTGGGCAAGGTCAACAAGCAAACCGGCAAGCACGAAGAAATAAACCGATTCCGGTTGGTCTGTGAAGCATGGAATGCCAATACAGGGGAATTATCGCCTACGCTAAAGCTTCGCCGGCGAGTACTTTACAAAAAATATGCACATACTCTACGCGAAATTTATTCTTATGCCTCCACAGAAGAAAACCGCGGAACCATAAAATTCTCATGACAAAAATGGACCCGGGTATCAGGGTGCTTTTGCCCCGATACCCCCCGGTTCAATCTTTTTCCGATTACTTTTCAATCAAGACACTCGCATAAGCAGCAACACCATCTTCGGTTCCCACGAAACCAAGTTTTTCGGTTGTGGTGGCTTTGATGGACACATCTTCCACGTCAATCCCCATCACTTCGGCCAAAGTCAATTGCATTTGGGGGATCAGGTCCTTGATTTTGGGGCGTTGCAGGCAAATGGTCGAATCGATATTCCCCACCCTGTAGCCTTTTTCCCTAAGTATCTCCATGGTTTTCCCAAGCAAGATTTTACTGTCGATTCCTTTTAGCGAAGGGTCATTGTCGGGGAAATGCACACCAATATCCCTCAAATTGGCCGCCCCTAACAGGGCATCACAAACGGCGTGGACCAGCACATCACCATCGGAATGGCCAATGCTTCCTTTTTCGTGCTCAATCTTTATGCCTCCAAGCCAAAGATCGTACCCGGCCCCTAAACGGTGAACATCATAACCAAAACCAGTACGTATTTTCATGATTCAAACAGAATAAAAAAAGCGCACCCTTCCAGATGCGCTTTGATTGATATTTTACCGATTACAAATCGGACAAATTGAACGCCAAGCTAAACCGGATCGTGTTGGCCAACGGATTATTCGATTCCATCGGGATGATGTACGATGCATCGATGTTGAAAATATTGAACTTCAACCCGGCACCTGCAGTCACGTACTTGCGGTTCCCTTTGGTTTCGTGTTCATGGAAATATCCGGCACGTAACGCAAATTGTTTGGCATACCAATATTCCGCACCTGCCGATACTGATATTTCGTGCAATTCTTCTTTAAAACCGCCGGGAGCATCGCCAAATGATTTGAACATGCCCGAAATCACCGACACATCTTTATTTTCGTCGGCATAATCAGCTTCATTATTAGCCACCAAGCTCGGTGTTGGCACCAACAACTTATTGAAATCAACCACAAAACTTAATGCGTTATATTCATCGATCTCAGTGTGATATCCGGCACCAATTTTCAGGTTCGTAGGGATAAACTCCTTGTTTACGCCATCGTACGATATCTTTGTCCCAATATTAGAGATGTTAACCCCTGCGGTAATATCTGATTTTAGCTTTCCCTTCTTTAAGGGCTGCTTAAAGAAAAACGAAACATCCGACGCAAATGAATTACCAGCCTCCATCCCTTCTATTTTGCTGGCAGAAAGATCGGAACGGATGTACCTGAAAGCCACCGATCCGGCAAATTTATTCGACAACTTACGGTGATAGGCGACATCAAAAGCAAATTCGTTAGGTTGTACCTCATAACCATTGTCGTCAATCGTTTCACGGATCAAAATGCTACCCACCGAAAAGTACCTTAACGAGGCACTTACCGATTGCAAATCATCCAATCGGTAAAATCCGGTCAGATAATACATGTTTATGTCGTTGACCAAATGCCTCAACCAAGGCGTAAAGGATACCCCCACGCCAAATTTCTCGTCCAAAAACGCGTATTTAGATGGGTTCCACGCCTGGGAATTGAAGTCAGGGAGTGATGCAACACCGGCATCCCCCATGGCTCCGGCCCTGCTGTCGGGAGAAATGTTCAAAAACGGAACAGCTGTGCTAATCACGTTCATTTGTCCGCTCAAATTCACCTCCGTTTGTCCAAATACCGCGCCACCAGCCAAAACCGCCAAAACCGCCAAAACCGGTTTTACTTTAGATACCCTCATATTATCTTGTTGTATTAATTCTTTAATTCGTGTTCCAAAAAAACGCAAATTTTGTCAATTATTATTCTGCCACCATAATTTTTTGACTAAGCCGACTTTTTTTGCCCGTTTCGCTCAGCAAATCAACGTCCAACAGATATATTCCCCGTTCCAATGGCCTTCCATTATCAGCAACGGCTTTAATTTCCATCTCATTCGTTATCGTTCCCGAAGAGTAAAGGGTTTGCTGTTGATTCCGCACCGTTACCCCGCCGATGGTTACCAATCTGCACCTAGCTTCAATGGCTGAATTGGGATCATCGTGCTCGGCACTGAAACGGATGGTCCCTCCCGACTTCACCGGCACTGGATAAATATTGTATTTCCTTACACCTAATTTCGATGAGTTTTCCACCACAAATGTAATCGTTGCTGACGACGAATTGTTGTATGTGTCCCACACCCGAAGCGTCAACGTATGTTCTCCGGATGTTAATTCTGGTAATTGGTACTGTATGGTGCCTTCCTTGTAACTATCCAGTTTTGCCTCAAAATAATTATTAATGGTATACCGTGCCGTATTGCCCTCATCGATTGTCAGTACAATGTCATGGCCAATGCCCGTATTGGAAGTGTTAATGCCGTTTTCATCAAAAATATCCGCCAGTAACAACGGGGTTGTTCCAACCTTTGCGCCGTTTACAAAATCGGTCGAATTTAACCACAACGAGATTCGTGGGCCCTCACTGTCGGCTTCAGCGTCCGCAATACCACCGATAAGGACTTTGTCGTAAAAACCCGCCGCGTGTACTGTATCGTTGGTTGCAAAAACACTAATCCGGCCATTCCCGATATCATACCTCAGGTCTTGGGGCAACTTGAACAGAGCCGTAAATTCACCATTAACGACTTTAACCTTTCCGCTAAACAAAACATTCTCATAAGCCGAATATTCAAATTTTGATGCGCCATTGTTACCTAAAGTCGTAACGTCGCTTGCTTTATCATAGACGGTAATCGTTGCAGAACCATTGAAATCAATACGCTTTTCCCCATCTATCCCCACAACCATTCCCTCTACCTCACAAACGGAGAGTGCTTTTAATGTATCACTATCCGCTTCTGTCACTGCTTTATTATTTATCGATGTAACCTCAACGCCCAATGACGGGGAGGCCAACCGCAGGGCCGGATCTCCCAACAATGTGAAATTCAACTTATTTACACTACCGGAAGTGGAACGCTTGGTCAATTTGACAATATCTCCAAAGCGCAATGGCAACCCGCTTTCATCCTTTTGTAAAGCGTAATTGAAAAACTGGTTGTTTATTTCAAAGTTCTGGTTGCTGTATACCACTCTTGTCGTTGTCAGCAGGCCAATCCCTCCTCCTTTTGAATTCAACAGGACCAGCTCTCCTGCCGATGTTTCATCCTGATCGTAACAACTAAACTCGCACGTTGCCGTCACCCATAAGGGCAAACGGTCGTAATTGGTTTGTTTTACAATCGTTTCATTGGTTATAATCCTTTCGGCCGATAATCCATTCCACCCTCCGTGCCCTGTGTAATTAAATATTGCCGATCCGTTGGCAAATGTTTTCTCGACCAACAGGTTCACATCGGGATAACGCGACCCGCTGGATGTTATCACCAATGGATATGCATCGAAATAAATTTTATCCAGATTAAACTCAGGGTGGTTAAATGCCACTTTCTTCGCCAACACATCAGCTTGTCTCATATGCTCGTTGCTATCCCCATCATCGGCCACAAACGTGACTTTATTCCTCCAATTGCTTGAACTTTGGCTTTTGATGTAAGATAATGACTTGGCAACCAAAACACTTGCCTCTTTTTCGGTTGCCGCAGGCAATCGTCCAATTCCAATATCGACAGATTCATTCAATATCGAGCCACCTTCCGCCACATCCAAAAAACCAAAATAATCGTCGGACACATAAGTCCCGGTATGGTCAATGGAGTTATCGGATTGGAATGTCAGAACCTTATCATTCTTCATTGCATCCCGGTTATTATAGCTCCCATCTCCAAACAACAACAGGTACCGGGGCATCAGAGAGGTATTGCTTCCTGCCCTCTCGTAAAACATCCGTACAAAACTCCTAATGGCCGTAACATCCGGATTCCCCGATGAAAATTCATTAAATACTTGGTTTTGCGTGACCACAGCAGTCGTCAATCCGCTATATGTCTCATGGATAGCTGCTAATTCCTTCGCATAAGGCAAAAATTTTGGCACGGTGACGATCAAATAATCCGTTTGGGGCAATCCATGAAGGTTCTGATTGGCCACATTTTCCACAAATTCAGGGGTTGGTATGCTGCCCGATGGATCAAAGGCTATAAATTCCTTCAATACCGTTGTTTCGGAATTAAACCATTTGCTGTTGCCGGTCCCCTGAAGTGTTATCACCTGTGGAACGCTTGTACTTGTCACGTCCCACACGCTCATTGATTCGCTGGCCAGCTCCAAGTTGAACTTTGTCACGTTTCCGCTTCCAACCGACTGCCTATCTCTGAATGACATCTGGGGGCTTACAACTTTTAATTGTCTGCGAACCTGTATGTCGACCTTATCTATATATCCGGAGGAGCTACTGTTGCTATAAGCATATTGCACGGTCAGCCGGGTTCTGTCATCTGTAGGAACAAAATTTGTCGTTGCCCGGCCTTCTCTTGCCGCTGCACCTTCTGAAGCTGACAAACTGACCGATGATACAGATATCGTCTGTAAGGGACTTGTCCCCCCGTTTACAAACACGCCAAAGCTACTGGCATTGCCGGACCGGGCGACGATCTCTGTTGAAATGCGACCGCTTTTTGAGGTTACAACATTGGGAAATTCAAATTCCATGTTATAAATGGATGCGGCCGATGTCCCCAGGCGTTCTCCCAGCCATCGACTTCCTGATTTTAACAAATTGTTTTTCTCTTCTTCATAAAAAGCAAAATCGTCAAATTCAGAAGTCTCGTAATTGCTTGTTAAATCACTTGTTTGGACAGTCTGAACCTTAAGTCCGCTACCTCCTTCAGTTAAAAAATAATAAGTCTTGTCCGTGTAATCGTGAAGCTTATGGGTGAACATTCCTTTGGTTGAATTATAAGCCCATTCAACCACTCCTTGCCCGTAAAAATAAATAGCGCTGTTCTGGTGCCAAACCGCATTCTCGACCAAATCATCAACTGTATTTTCCGAGTTTTTTCGCGGTAACATTTTACCTCCAGACCCATACACTTTTACATTTTCAGGATTTGAAAAGCCCCATGAACTAAGTTTTGAATAGGGAATTTTATATATCCCGCTGTTATCAATACTAACCTTTACCCATTTGCCCTCGGCCAAAACCGATTGGGGCACAAAGGAAACGGCAGTATTCTTCATTGGATTGATTTGCCCCTTTTCGTATTTAATCTGGACCGAGATCTCCAAGGCCTTCTCAAACACATCTAAAGTGTCGTTGTGCCTTATGGGGAGAATTCCGATCTTTATAACTGGCCTCTTATTCTCGAATTGGATATGGTACCTTACTTGTTCATGGAATGTTTTTGTTTGCAAAAATTCGTCCTCATCTTTTGCCACCACACCCCATTTCGAATCTACGATCGACACGGTGATGCTTTCCTCGTTTTGGTCCCAATCGGACAACAACGCATCGACGCAAACCAAAGGAATTGTCATTGTTGAGTCGTAAGCCGATCCGTCCAATAAATTCAAACGTACCACCTGCCTTCCTTCAACATCTGCAAGAGTAGGGACATCCCAATGAAGCGTTTTTGTGATTTTAATTTGCGACATTAGGCCTACAGGCACACATATGAAAAAGAACGCGCACACCAACCAATTCAATTGCTTAGCCATACCATCATTATCCTTACTGCAATTACCGAATGTATATAACCTCAAAATAAGATTACTTTAATTAGAACATAAAATGAACCTACCAAACAACGCCCATGTCCTTTATTTATTGCCATACTTGAACCATGTTCTCCCAAAAATTGTTTGATTTCCACAGCAGACAAATACCTTGATTTACATGAACACAACATCAATACCTTTGATTCTTGGAATCAATACGTAAATACTACTGAAGTGTTTCGGGCAATTACGTAAAGAATTCCGGAAAACAAATTTCTGAACCGGAGATTTAAAATTTGCTGGACACAAGAATATTACATTTTTATCGTTTAATTTGCAACTTGAAGTATCTCGCATGTACCTTCGAAAAAAGTTTTGAGGAGATGGCAAAAGGCTATAACCTTTTTATATTTTTGTAGTATAACAAGCTTGGGTTGTATGCACAGCCTATCCCTGATCTGAAAATTAAAGAAAGACAAAAGAAAATAAAGCTATGAAGTTTTTTTCCCTAGTTTTCACTGCTTTAATAGCAATTGGTATTATGTCCTCTTGTTCTAAAGGAGGGCAGAATTCCTCATCTACAACTGGATGGGAATATAATGATCCCGACAATGGCGGATTTGAGTACATCAATGGTTACGAGCAATCAACAGGCCCAGGCTTGGTATTCGTTGAAGGTGGTACTTTCATCATGGGACGTGTGGAACAAGATGTTATGTCGGATTGGAATAACAAGCCACGTCGTGTCACTGTGCCTTCGTTTTATATGGATCAAACGGAGGTACGCAATGCCGACTATCGTGAATACCTGTTCTGGATCAGAAGGGTTTTTAGCGAATACCCTGAAGTTTACCGAAAAGCCCTCCCCGACACATTGGTGTGGCGCCGTCCGCTGGCATACAACGAACCATTGGTTGAAAATTACCTGCGCCACCCTGCCTATAGCGAATATCCCGTTGTGGGTGTCAACTGGCTGCAAGCAAATGATTATTGCGCCTGGCGTACCGACAGGGTAAACGAAAAAATTTTAGTGGACAACGGAATTTTGTTACTTGACATCAACCAGGTAGGAGAAAACAACTTCAACACCGAGGCATATCTTTTGGGGCAGTACGATGGTCAAGACGGCAAGCGCCCAATGAAAGATCTGGACCCCACCAAAGATACTCGTAAGGTTCGTTGGGAAGATGGTATATTGTTGCCCAAATATCGCCTCCCGACCGAAGCAGAATGGGAATATGCAGCCAGTGCGTTGATTGGAAATACCATGGACGAACGCATGACGAACAGGAGAATATATCCTTGGGATGGCCACATTGTTCGCAACGCCGACAATAAAGAACGTGGCAAAATGATGGCCAACTTTGTCAGAGGAAGCGGTGACATGATGGGTACTGCCGGCGCACTGAACGATGGCGGCGACATTACGGTACCCGTAAAATCATATTATCCCAACGACTATGGTTTGTATTGCATGGCTGGCAATGTCAACGAATGGGTAGCCGATGTATACCGTCCTTTATCGTTCGATGATGTTGATGAATTTAGTCCATACCGTGGCAATGTATTTAAAACCAAAGTTCTTGACGAAGAAGGCTTTCCTGTAGAGAAAGATAGTTTAGGGAGAGTTCGTTACCGTACGGAAACAGACAAAGACATCCTTGACCGCCATAACTATCGTAAGGCCGATAACATCAATATCCAGGATGGCGACAGAGAATCGAATATTGTTGCAGGCGAAGGTTGGTTGGATAATCCGGCAGATACAAAAAACATGTACGGTGGTGCGGCCAATTCAAACATAAACAGTGGCATCAGCGACAGGACCCGTGTCTACAAAGGCGGTTCTTGGAGGGATAGGGCTTACTGGTTATCTCCAGGCACACGCAGATTCCTTGATGAACGCGAAAGTCGTGATGATTTAGGTTTCCGTTGTGCAATGATCCGTGTGGGTAGCCCGGTACAAACAGAAAAAGCCAGAAAAAAATAAAAAGAATATTAGGGAAATTTTTATAAAGGAAGGGACGTATGTACTACGTCCCTTCCTTTTTTAACACATGAAGGGAAGATATTTCTTATCTTTATCCAAACAAAATGGCGTCTTATGGGTATCTTATTATTTGGCGTATCCGGCGGTGAGATTTTATTAATAATCGTGGTGATTTTGGTACTTTTCGGTGCAGACAAGATACCTGAGCTGGTAAGGTCGTTTGGTAAGGGAATGAATGAATTTAAAAAAGCCGCTGATGAGATTAAACGTGAACTGGTAGAAAGCGCAAACGACATCAAGCAGGATGCATTGGAACTAACCCGTGATGTTCAAAACGAGATAAATTCGGCAAGCAGCGAAATAAAACAAACGGCAACCGATTTTGTGCCATACGAAGAAGTATACGGTTCGGGGCAAGAAGATGGGTACGACAATACGACGGCACAATCCGAAGCCCCCCAAACTACAACACAAGAACGTATAAGCCGAAAGAAAACAGGCCAGGTGTAATTCAAACATTAATCTTCTTTGGGAAAAAAGATTTGCCATAACCGATTTAAGAAATGATTAAAGCTAAAAATATCACACGCTGGTTCGGCGATCTGCAGGTATTGAAAGGCATCGATTTAGATATTCATAAGGGTGAGATATTGAGTATTGTAGGGGCTAGCGGAGCAGGAAAAACCACACTTTTGCAAATTTTGGGTTCACTAGACAAGCCCTCGTCGGGAGAGGTTATGTTCGACGAAAAGCCAATAGGCGTACTTAACGATGCCCAGCTGGCCAAATTTAGGAACAAGCACATCGGGTTTGTATTTCAGTTTCACCAATTGTTGCCTGAATTTACCGCTGAAGAAAACGTGATTATCCCGGCATTGATCGCTGGTGAATCCAAAACAAGATCATTGGCCAAGGCAAAGGAATTACTATCGTTTCTGAATCTTGAGAACCGCATGGAGCATAAGCCATCACAACTAAGTGGCGGCGAAAAGCAACGGGTAGCAGTAGCAAGGGCCTTGATAAACGAACCTTCGGTCGTATTCGCCGATGAGCCCTCGGGCAACCTTGATTCGCGCAACCAGGAGGAGCTTCTGAGCTTGTTCAGCCGCTTACGGCAAAATTTCAATCAAACCTTTGTGATTGTGACCCATGATGTACACTTAGCTAAAATGAGCGATAGAATGATTCACATGAAGGATGGATTAATTATCGAGGATGTTGCAATTTGACGAGCTACGGGATTTTTTGGAATACAAAACAAACCAATACAATTGCCCGGCGTTCATCGACGAAGACCCGATCAGTATTCCCCATTTATTTAGTCGATCCGAAGACATTGAAATAGCTGCGTTGATGACTGCCATACTTTCATGGGGCGGTCGTAAAGCCATTATCAAATCGGCACGGCAATTAATGGCATTAATGCATGACACTCCTTACGAGTTCGTGATGAATGCATCACCTGGTGAGATAAACCGATTGTCTGTCTTTGTATATCGGACATTTAACGGAAACGATGCCATCCTTTTTATAAATTCGCTTCGAAACATTTACATGAATCACGGTGGATTGAAAGAGGTCTTTAGCTCACGATGGGAAAAAGGCATTGCATCGACCCTGATCCATTTCCGCGAAACCTTTTTCCTGCATAGTCCCATGCCCGTCCATGCGTCCAAACATGTGGCCGATGTGAACAAAGGGGCTTCGGCCAAACGTCTCAACATGTTTTTACGCTGGATGGTGAGAGATGACAAAAACGGGGTTGATTTTGGCGTTTGGAAACATCTGGACAGTGCGAGCCTTTGTTTACCACTCGATGTTCACACAGGCAACGTGGCTCGCAAACTGGGTTTGCTTGGCCGATCCCAAAACGATTGGCGGTCAGTGGAAGAAGTGACCTCCCGTTTACGTCAATTCGATCCGAATGATCCGATAAAATACGATTTCGCCCTGTTTGGTTTAGGTGTTTATGAAAAGTTTTAGCAATGGCCAACACCCATTTCCAATTTAAACAATTTAAGGTCGAGCAAAGTAGTGCTGCCATGAAAGTCGGGACCGATGGTGTTTTGCTTGGGGCTTGGGCTCCCGTAAATGGTTGCCGGTACGTGCTCGATGTGGGAACAGGTACCGGACTTTTGGCATTAATGATAGCCCAACGCGATCCTTTGGCCATAATCGATGCCATCGAGATCGATGCAAACGCTGCTGCCCAAGCCAAATATAACATAATCAACTCCCCGTGGCCAGATCGAATAAACATTATGCATTGCTCATTGCAAGACTTTGCAAAACAAAAGCGACCGGGTTACGACTTAATCGTGTGCAACCCTCCTTTTTTTGCAAATTCGCTAAAATCACCACATGCCCCGCGCAACCTGGCACGTCATGATGTATCATTGCCATTGGATGAACTGGTCAAAAATGCAATACGTTTATTGCAACAAGGCGGAACTATTGCGATCGTTTTGCCTCCTGAGACATTTTACGTTTTCGAACAATTAATGCGAAACTTAGGATTTGGAACACGACAATTGCTGGAAATCATCCCCATGCAAGGGAAAGCCCCTAAAAGGATTTTAGCTGCTTTTGACCGTTCGGGACAAGATTGTCTCCGTGATACGCTAATCGTGGAATCGACGGGACGGCATGGGTATTCCGACGAATATAAGCAATTGACTAAAGAGTTTTATTTGACATTCTAATAATACGGTACACGTCACTATTTAAAACCGGAAATATATGGAGATTGATTTGATGCCATCGGCCAATGCCATTGACCCCAAAAAGCTTCAAGGTGCAACGGCTGTGGTAATCGATGTGCTGAGGGCAACCAGCGTAATGGTTACTGCATTTGCAAATGGACTGGGTAAATTAATTACCGTCTCATCGCCCGAAGAGGCATTTTCGCTACGCGATTCGAACCCTTCATATTTGTTGGGGGGCGAGAGAGACGCTGTTTACGTTCCCGGTTTCGATCTGGATAATTCCCCTTTCAATTACACCACACAACGCATAGGCGGCAAAACACTGGTAATGAGCACATCCAACGGAACAAGAGCCATCAACGGATCACTCAATGCACATAAGTTGGTGATAGGAAGCTTTTTGAACGCCACCGCAGTTGCCAAGCAGGTGAGAAACGACGAAAAAGTGGTGCTGGTTTGCTCTGGGTCGAACAATACGTTCACTCTCGAAGATTCCCTTTGTGCAGGCTATATTGCCTGGCTACTCAAAAACACAATACCCCAAACCAAGCTATCCGATTTCGTCACTTCAATGGTCAATCTGTATTTTGCTTATAAAGATGACCTTAAGCCGCTTGCGGCACAAGGTAACCACTATCAGTTGCTAAAGGGAAAGGGCTTTGAGGCCGATTTGGATTATTGTTTCAGTCCCGATAGATTCGACTTGGTACCCGTATGGAAAAACGGGATTATTTCCTTACAGAGCAATTTTACAGTTAAAAGTTAGCATACGGCTTGTGACAAAATCACCTTCCATATTTTTGAAAACCAATCAAGTGACTATCTTTAGGACTCGAAATAAAAAAACACAACATTTTGATACAAAATAAGAACGGGGTGGTTGAAACGCCCCTGATGAAACAATACTACCAGATTAAGGCCAAATACCCCGATGCCATTCTGCTGTTCCGAGTAGGTGATTTTTACGAAACATTCTCGGAAGACGCAATAAAGACTGCCGAAATATTAGGAATTACCCTTACACGAAGGGCCAATGGGTCTGCATCGTTTGTTGAACTGGCCGGTTTTCCTTACCACGCGCTCGACACCTATCTGCCGAAACTGGTAAGGGCAGGGCAACGCGTTGCCGTATGCGACCAGCTCGAAGATCCCAAAATGACCAAAACCATCGTGAAACGGGGAGTCACGGAACTGGTAACTCCCGGTGTGTCAATCAACGACAATATTCTCGATCACAAAGAGAACAATTTTTTGGCCAGCGTGCACCTTGAAAAAACGTTGGCAGGCGTGGCTTTTCTTGATATTTCCACTGGTGAGTTTCTGGTAGCCGAAGGACCTTTCGATTATGTGGAGAAGCTTCTCTCAGGCTTTAAACCCAAGGAAGTGTTGTTTGAAAAAACAAAACGCAATGTGTTCGAAGAAAAATTTGGATCAAAATTCTATACGTACGGGTTTGACGATTGGGCTTTTTCACCCGATTCGACACGTGAACGTTTGCTCAAGCATTTTGAAACAAAATCACTGAAAGGATTTGGTGTCAACACCTTAAATGCCGCTGTCGTGGCAGCCGGCGCCATCCTCCATTATCTCGATCTGACCCAACACCATCAGTTGGCCCATATCAATACTCTTTCGCGCATCGAGGAGGATAAATACGTTTGGCTCGATAAATTTACCATTCGTAACCTTGAGCTTTTTGGGTCCGGGAACGAAGGGGCACGTTCGCTCATCGACATCATGGACAAAACCGTAAGCCCGATGGGTAGCCGTTTGCTTAAGCGTTGGCTGGCTTTACCCTTGAAAGATGTCAAACAAATCAATGACCGTTTGGATGTGGTGGAATACTTCTTTAAAGCCCCATCGACAACCGAGTTGATAGAAGAAGAATTAAGGACCATCGGTGACCTGGAACGTTTGGTATCGAAGATTGCGGCCGGACGGCTTACCCCTCGCGAAATGGTACAGGTGAAAAAGGCACTATTTGGCATTGAACCCATAAAAAAAGCATGCTTGGATGCCGACAACGACGTGCTAAAGGGCATTGGCGAGCAATTGAATTTCTGTCCGGTGATAAGGGAACGCATCGAACGCGAAATAGAAGTCGACCCACCCAACTTTCTGGTAAAGGGAGGCGTGGTACGTTTTGGTGTATCACCCGAACTTGATGAATTACGCAATTTAGCCTTTAGCGGCAAAGATTACCTGAACAATCTGCAAGACAGGCTCAGCCAGGAATCGGGCATCCCAAGTCTAAAAATACACTACAACAATGTGTTCGGCTATTATATAGAGGTACGGAACACCCACAAGGAAAAAGTCCCCGATGAATGGATCAGAAAACAGACATTGGTGAATGCCGAACGCTATATCACCGAAGAACTAAAAGAGTACGAAACAAAAATTCTGGGTGCAGAAGAAAAGATACTAAGTCTTGAAACCAAGCTTTACAATGACCTATTGGCGGCATTGGCCGACTACATTCCCGTTATCCAACTTAATGCCAATCTATTGGCACGACTTGACTGTCTGATTGGACTAAACCGCTTGGCCAGTCTCAACAAATATTCGCGCCCGGTAGTCACCGACAGCAATGTGCTCGACATCAGAAACGGCCGCCACCCGGTTATCGAGTGCCAATTGCCATTGGGCGAACCGTACGTACCCAACGATGTGTTCCTTGATCCCAACGAGCAACAAATCATCATCATTACAGGACCTAATATGGCAGGTAAGTCGGCGTTATTACGTCAAACCGCACTGATTGTATTAATGGCCCAGATGGGGAGCTTTGTGCCGGCAGAGAGTGCCGTTGTGGGGGTTGTTGACAAAGTGTTCACCCGAGTGGGTGCATCCGATAACATTTCGCAAGGCGAGTCGACTTTTATGGTCGAAATGAACGAAGCTTCAAGTATCCTAAATAACCTGAGTGACCAAAGCTTGGTATTGTTCGATGAGTTAGGACGCGGAACCAGCACTTACGACGGTATTTCCATTGCATGGAGCATTGTGGAGTATATCCACGAAAACAAGCGCGGACGGGCCAAAACGTTATTTGCCACACACTACCACGAACTGAACGAAATGGAAAAGTCCTTTGCGAGATGCAAAAACTACAACGTATCGGTCAAAGAAGTCGACAACAAGGTGATCTTCCTTCGCAAATTGGTTCGTGGAGGTAGTAACCACAGTTTTGGCATCCATGTGGCACGAATGGCCGGAATGCCCAAAAGCGTCGTTAAACGTGCCGATGAAATCCTGAAAGAACTGGAGGACACACACCGGAAAGGGCAATTGTCCAAGCCTGTTGGGGATTTGGCAAATCATCGCGAGGGGCTCCAATTGAGTTTTTTCCAACTTGACGATCCTGTGTTGAAACAAATACGTGATGAAATAGCCACCCTCGACGTTAATATGCTCACCCCATTGGAAGCGCTCAACAAGCTAAATGATATTAAACGTTTAATCGGACTGAAATAACCTCGTTTATTTGACCAAAAGAGGACAGCGGACCAAGAATGGAGATCTTTTAGTATCTACCGTTTGTACTTTTTTCCTTGTGGCCCTGGTCAAATCATCGGTCTCATATTCATGATTGGCAGATAACCTTGTATTTCCGTAAAGGAAATACAAGGACCCAATTAGGCATTTTTAACCTTCCGGAATTGGGACTCATCTGTAAATGAAATAGTTTTGGCACCAACAAAAACGATTCTGCATGACTTATAAAATGTTGGTCCTCGACCTTGATGACACTCTATTAACCGATGACCATAAAATATCACCACGTAATAAAGATTTACTAATAAAGGCCCAGGAAAAGGGCATTTACGTGGTCTTGGCCTCCGGCAGGCCTACACAAGCCATGATGCAATTCGCAAAAGAACTGGAGTTGCAACGATTTGGTTCGTTCATCATTTCATACAATGGGGCCATTATCACAGATTTATCAAATGGGAAAGCCATATTTGAACAGTCATTGACGGCCGAACAAATCCACGACTTACACGATTTCAGTTTGGCAAACCGCCTCCATATCCTGACTTACCAAAACGGTAGTATTGTCAGCGAGACCGAATCGGAATACATTGACATCGAAAAACACCTTACCGGCATGCCCCATCAAAAAGTTGGCTGCTTTAAAGATGCCGTTGCCCAACCGGCCGTCAAATGTATCCTGCTCGAGCATCCGGAACTATTGAAAAAGATGGAAACAAAATTGAAAGAAGACAACCCAAGTTTGAGCATCGCCATTTCAAAACCTTTTTTTCTTGAGGTAATGTCTAAAGGAATCGATAAAGCGGCCAGCATTGATCGTCTGGCAAAGCGATTGGGGATCATTCCAAAAGAAATTATCGCCGTTGGCAACGCCCACAATGATCTCAGCATGATACAATATGCAGGACTTGGGATCTGGGTTGATAATGTGGCACCAGACATCCGCCATTTTGCCGATGTGATTGTCGGTTCAAACAATCACCATGGAGTAGCCGAAGTCGTAGAAAGGTTTATTTTAAACTGATGGTCGAAAAGACAAAAGGAAGGCTTTGCCTTCCTTTTATATTGTACCCGGAGCGGGACTTGAACCCGCACAGCCGCAATGGCCACAGGATTTTAAGTCCTGCGTGTCTACCGATTCCACCATCCGGGCAAAACCAAAATCGTTCTAATGACAAAGGGGCAATAAAATAATTATACCCATTTTCTTCAGAGAGATCAACCAAACGAGCGGAAAACGGGACTCGAACCCGCGACCCCGACCTTGGCAAGGTCGTGCTCTACCAACTGAGCTACTTCCGCATTGGTGCTCGTTTCCACGAATGCGGTGCAAATATAAAGGTATTTTTATTTTTTGCAAACCACCACCCCAATTTGCAGACAAAAATAGCTTCCGCATAGACCGCGCTTTGTTGCGTAACAACAAGCAAAGCCATCTTTTCGGATGGCTTTGTCAGGAAAAACACAAGACAATTTTATTGGTTTATTATTTTGACAACCTCTGTTGTGCCGTTCGAGTAAGTAATTTGCACCAGATAAATACCCGTACTCGCAATTTTTTTGATCGGGATGGTAATCTCCTTCCCTTTGTCATCTGCATCTGCCTCGTTGGCGTACAATACCGTGTTCGAAAGAACATTGAGCATATCCGTAGAGGCACTTTTCATGGGAATTGTTATTTCCTTTCCTTTGTCTTTCGAATCCGATTCATTAGTGGCCTGAGCCAATAATGTTCCATCTATATCATACAAATTTACAGATGCTACAGATTCTTGAGAAACAATGCGTAATTCACCTTCACTTAACTGCACGAATACGGGGTCCCCGGTCGCTGTCGTCTCATCTACAGATGTTGGGATTGCCTGTATATCGTTCGCATTACGCGGCGCAAGCCTGAGACCATTGTCATCGTGCACTATTCCAACAATGCTAATAAGTTGACCATCTCCGAAAGATACGGGCATAGCACAAAAACATTCATTTATAGAACAAGTAACGCTGTTGTTATTTACCACGAGTTCCCCTCCGAACAATGTACTTGCCACGTTGACATTTTCCACTTTCACCAACATGGATTCGTCGGATTCTGCCAAACCGGAAGTCAATTCCAGGGGAGCGTAAAGTTCATTATCCTTTGATAGTACTTTGGTGTACTCAATGTTAGTCAGTTCTGTAAGTTTATTGGATTCGGTAATTGTGCCAATAACCTGCACGTGGTCGCCAACTTCAACTGAGTGTCCATTTTGACGCACATAAATTCCCGAATAACTTTCGGTACCATCCTGCAAAAAATAACCGGAATTAACCATCCCTCCCAATTCCGGATCGCTCCGTACGGTTACGTACGTTACAATCCCCTCGGTCTTATATGGGACCTCTGTATTTGCAAAAATAGAATTTCCATTGGCATCCGGAGATTGTAAAAAAGATATCGGGAGAATAGAGTTTTCAGTCCCTGTTTTAAAGGTCCATTGTTCGGGATTTGAAAAACCTTCAAAATAATGAGGCTCATTAGCCAAATCAACAATCGCGTCAGGTTCAATCTCCACATAATATTGGGTATTTCTATCCAGATCGTCTGAAATGCGCAACATTAGCATCTTTTTCTGTGCTGGATGGGACATCCAATTATCGCTCGACGCAGTGTAGGTACACACTACACCGTTATCATCGCTTCTTTTTAAATAAATGCAACCATTCCCAAACCTCACGGGCTCTTTGAACCCAATCGTCATGTAATTTGATATTAAATCGATGGGGACATTCACTTCCCCACTATCCGGATAAAGCCCCCCAGCTGCCAAACCTGCAAAATGTTTATCGATCATAGTTACCTTCACGATGTTACTATATACAGCGATATTATCTGCATCCACAATTCTTAGATCGTAATCTCCATCGGTAACAGAGAAAGATTCCCCGCTCAATTGTCCCAATGATGCATCTACGGGATCAATCTCCAAATTTTCCCAAAGAGCATTGCCATTGGGACGGATCTGAAATTGTATCTTTTTGACATTTTCCGAAGTCCAAGAGAAATCAATGGATCGGTTCGTTTCGTAAGAACCTGCGGTTGGGGATGTCAAATTCAAAGTTCCATCAGGAGTCCCGGAATAACCATACCACGAAAAGTCATCAACCATTATGCGCTCGAACGACGTAACTCCGGCAGCCGTCTTTAACCGGATCTTGATATTGTCCGATACATTATTGATTACGCCGCAGAAAACTTTCCAATCGCTCGTATCACCAAGGCTTGCATTATTGATTGTTACCACGTTTGTCCAGTCTGTCCCATCCACAGAATAATCCAATGTCAGATTCGGTGATGGACTTCCATCCCAACGCCGGATCTTGATCTCAAAATCCCCAACACCTCCGCTTGCAATATTAATCGTCCATTCAACAGTCCCAACATCTTTTAATCGCCACGAATACGTGCCCAACGCCCCGACAAATTTATCCTGCATTCCTGTAGAATTACGCAATGCCGGTCCTCCGGAAGCAGAGAAAACACCATCGACGTAAGAATGGGCATTGGCATAACTATTTAAAGAAGAATTTCCATCCTTGGTCCACTTAGCGTCATTATCAAAATTAACAGTTGTCTGGGCAGTCCCGTCAAAAATGAAGGCAGTCCCTACAATGAGCATGGGTAAAAGTCGTTTCATGGCTAGAAATTAAGGTTAAACATTGAAACTCCTTAAAGTTATAGAAGTTATGCAGCATTGTCAATTGATTGGGGAAAGAAATTAGTTAAAAATCAGGCATTTATTTCACATGCCAGATTGACGCTTCATCCGAAATAATGTCAGTCTGTTTGCAAAAAAACCAATTTGGCAGTACGTTTGTTGGAATCGTGTGCGTATATTTAAAGTCAGTAAAAACAACACAAACATGAAACAGATGAAGAAAATACTTTTCGCCATTTTATTGTTGCCATTTATGACCAGCTGCGGCTATAACACCATGGTTCAAATGAGCGAGGCCGTTGATGCGCAATGGGCCCAGGTTGAAAACGTTTACCAACGTCGGGCCGATCTTATACCCAACCTTGTCAACACGGTGAAAGGTTATGCCGCCCACGAAAAAGAAACCCTCGATGCTGTCATGGAGGCAAGGGCCAAAGCTACCAGCGTAAACATTTCGGCCGATCAGTTAAATGAGCAAACGCTGACACAATTCCAGGAATCGCAACAAGGTTTATCGGGCGCATTGGGCCGTCTAATGATGGTGATGGAAAACTATCCCGATCTAAAAGCCAACCAAAATTTCTTAGAGCTTCAAGCCCAACTGGAAGGCACGGAGAACCGTATTACCGTCGAGCGCCAAAAATTCAACGATGCGGTAAGGATCTATAACACCAAAATAAAAAGCTTTCCCCAACTGATCTATTCAGGTTGGTTTGGTTTCGAGAAAAAACCGTTCTTTAAAGCCGAAGCTGGTGCCGACAAGGCCCCCAAAGTGGAGTTTTAACTTATTACAGGAAAAATATATTAAAATGGTCTCGATCGGAAAACACCGATCGAGATCCATTTTTTACACCTAACCAAATTTATCCGACAAGAAATTTACCACTCTAAAGACCTAGAAAATGCCAAGTGAATTTTTCGATAAGCACGAACAACAATCAATCGTTGAAGCCATTCGATTGGCAGAAGAAGAGACATCGGGAGAAATTCGTGTGCATATTGACAAAACATGCCACGAAGATGTATTGGACCGTGCCTCTTATTGGTTTGGAAAACTGGAGATGCACAAAACCGAGCTTCGAAACGGCGTCCTGTTCTATTTGTCCACGTCCGACCGGAAATTTGCCATCATTGGCGACGCAGGCATAAACACAAAAGTATCCTCCGATTTTTGGGACGAAACCAAAGAACTGATCATATCACATTTCAAACAAGGACTTTATGCCAATGGATTGGTCGAAGGAATCAAACTATGCGGACAACAATTAAAAGTCCATTTCCCGTACCAAAGCAACGATGTGAACGAATTACCCAACGAAATATCGTTCGGAAAGTCGTAACTCGAACAATCCACCCAAAGTAAATGGTACAAAATAATTCCCAATAAAATGAAAAATACAATCCTATTTCTACTCGCTATACTTTTCTCGTTCAACCTGCAAGGACAAAATATTCCGGACAAACCAACGCCACCAAAATTAGTAAACGACTTTGCCGGGATGTTCGACCCGGCGTTCGTTCAAAATCTGGAGAACACACTTGTCACATTCGCAAAGGAAACATCCACTCAAGTAGCCGTAATAACGGTACAATCACTTGATGGAACCGATGCGGGTGACTACGCCTTTAAACTGGGGGAGAAATGGGGTATCGGACAAAAGGGCAAGAACAACGGGATTTTGATCCTTTTGAAACCAAAGACCGGCAATGAACGCGGCCAGGTATTTATTGCCACCGGATATGGATTGGAAGGTGCCGTACCCGATGCTTATGCCAAACGGATTGTGGATAAAGAGATGATTCCGCGGTTCAAACAAGGTGATTACCAAGGCGGCGTGTCAGCAGCCGTCCAAGTGATTATGGAACTCACCCGTGGCGAGTACACCGCCGAACAATATGCAGAACAAGGCAATGGGAGTGTCGGAGTGATCGCTATTTTCATCATTATCGTTATTATCGTCATTCTCAGTAAAATATTCGGATCCGGAACCCGGAACATGAGTCGCCGTGGCAGCGATATCCCATTTTGGTTACTGATGGGCAGCATGGCCTCCAGTTCAAAACATTCGGGAAGCTGGGGTGGTTTTTCGTCCGGATCGGGAGGCTTTGGGGGTTTTGGTGGCGGTAGCTTTGGCGGTGGCGGAGCAGGCGGTAGCTGGTAAACACGAATCCGCATGGCCTAACCTACCCGATGTTTGTTATCTTTGCTGCACATTTGCAGGACAGGGATATATGATTATTCAGGGAAAAACCGCTGGAGCGTAGAACAAACTTGCTTTAAATGGTATCCCGGTCATCTCGTTGCCCAATCAGCGCCATCAAGACAAAGCCGTATTGGAAAACCTGTATGGGGTTGATCAATCCCGCTGTCCCTGTTATCAAAAAACAACGAACAATGAATAGCTATTTTGAGAAAATTTGTTACGATGTGGTTGCACTTGCCCGCGAAACGGGAGCTTTTGTGAAATCGGAACGCCAAAAAAACAAACTCTCTATTGAAAGTAAAGGGATAAATGATTTTGTAACGCATGTTGACAAAGGATCGGAGCAACGTTTGGTAAGCGGACTAAAACAAATTCTTCCCGAAGCAGGATTTATTGCCGAAGAAAATACAGAAACTGCCAAAGGCGACGTGTACAATTGGGTTATCGACCCCATTGACGGCACGACCAATTTCATTCATGGCCTTACCCCGTTTGCCATAAGCATCGCATTGATGGAGCACGATCAGGTGGTAGTTGGCATCGTTTACGAAATAGGACTTGACGAGTGCTTCTATGCATGGAAAGGGGGTAAAGCGTGGCTCAACGGCCAGCCCATAAAAGTATCGGATCGTAAAACCGTGTCCGACAGTTTGGTCGCTACCGGATTTCCGTATACCATGTTCGCCCAAATGAACATGTTTCTGAGATCGCTCGATTTCTTTATGCGCAAAAGCCATGGGATCCGCAGGCTTGGCTCAGCGGCAACGGATTTGGCCTATGTGGCATGCGGCAGGTTCGAAGCGTTTTATGAATACAACCTGAATCCATGGGATGTAGCCGCAGGCGCATTGCTGGTACTCGAAGCCGGAGGCAAAATGTCGGACTTTAAGGGGGGCAACAATTATATTTTTGGCAAGGAACTGGTGGCGACCAACCATCATGTTTTTGATGAATTCATGGATGATGTCAAGCAATTATTAAGTGAATGAAATATTTTAATTGCACAAAAACCATTTTGTCCCGGTAACATTTGGCCATCAAATTTTCCTTTATTTATGAACTTCCAGGCCGTTGGATATTATATTATACAACCTTTTTTCTGGGTAGTATCCCTGCTTCCGTTTTGGTTATTGCACCGCTTGTCCGATGCAATGTATTTATTGGTAAGACTTGCCGGATACAGAAAGACGATCATCGAGAAAAACCTAACCCACTCTTTTCCAAACCTTAACACCAAAGAGATTGTTTCCATCAGAAATAGATATTACCACCACTTTTGTGATCTTTTTGTCGAGACATTAAAGCTGCAATCCATCTCGGAGAACGAAATAAAAAGGCGGATGGTATTTGAAAATACCGAACTCGTCGAAAGTTACGCCAAACAAAACAAAGATGTCATTGCAGTTTTGGCGCATTATGGCAATTGGGAGTGGATACCGGCCATAAACCTTCACGTGACGCCCCTTGGAGTTGAAGTATACCATCCGTTGAAAAACAAATACATGGATCGGTTCATGCTAAAATTGAGATCAAAATTCGGAACATCCAATTTTACGATGAAGTCCACCATGCGGGAGATCCTGATGTTGAAACGTAAGAACCAACGTTTCATAATCGGGCTTATCTCCGACCAGTCACCCGCACGTGTCAAAATCCAGTATCGCACGGTATTTCTTAACCAGAATACCCCCATCCATCTGGGTGCCGAAAAAATTGCCAAAGCCACAGGTGACCCTGTCGTATTTTTAAGGGTAGAAAAAACAGGCCGTAGCCGCTACAAAGCCACCATAATTCCCGTCACAGATACTCCAAAGGCTACTGCCGACTATGAAATCACCGAACAGCATGTACGCATGCTGGAAAAGCAGATTGTCGAAAAACCGGAATATTGGCTTTGGTCGCACAAACGATGGAAGTACAGCCCTAACCGGCTGGCCATCGATGCCGCTTCATTACAGGTAGCCCATGAATAATCCATCACTTGCTGTCGTTATCCTCAACTGGAACGGCAAGCCGTTGCTCGAACAGTTCCTTCCCGAAGTATTGGCCAACTCGTTATATCCAAATGTTAGGGTGATCGTGGCCGATAATGCATCAACCGATGGAAGCAGAGAGTTTTTAAACGAGAAATTCCCTGCCGTCCACACCATTGTACTCGACCGGAACTACGGCTTTGCAGGAGGATACAATAAGGCATTGGCAGCATTGGATGACGATTATTTTATCCTGCTGAATTCCGATGCGGTTCCCGAAAAAGAATGGTTGGCCGGGATGTTCGAATTTATTGCCGGGCATGGGCACATTGATGCGGCCATGCCCAAGATCAAGAGCTACAAACAACCTTCTTGTTTCGAATATGCAGGTGCAGCCGGCGGGTTTATCGATCAATACGGTTTTCCGTTCTGTCGAGGCCGGATTCTGGACACAATAGAGGAAGATCTCGGGCAATATGACCGTCCGACCGAAATTTTTTGGGCAAGCGGAGCTGCCCTGCTCATCAACTCGAATCTTTATAAAGAATTAGGCGGATTGGATGAAGACTTTTTTGCCCACATGGAAGAAATCGATCTTTGCTGGCGGATAAAAAACAAAGGAGGTAAAATCTGGTATATACCCCAAAGTATTGTTTATCATGTCGGAGGGGCATCGTTGCATCAATCACACCCCCGCAAAACTTATCTGAATTTTCGGAACAATTTATACATGCTTTACAAAAACCTTCCTTCCGCACACCTTTTTACGACCCTTTTCTCGCGGATGATATTGGATGGAGCAGCCGCATTGCAATTTCTTTCGGCATTCAAGTTCGGTTTCTTTTTTGCCGTTCTCAAGGCTCATCTTTCGTTCTACGCCCACTTGCCCAGATTGATCTCTAAACGAAGAAAATTAGGCCCGAATAGGCTATGGAACTTCCATCCTCAAATATTTGCGGGAAGCATCGCATGGTGTTATTACGCGAAAAGGTTCAAAAAATTCTCACAACTTCCGTTCACAGGATTGGCTGAATAAGCTCCATCTTATTGCCACGCGAACCTTTAATCAATACAAACGCCCCGCTGATAGGGTTTTCGCTTAAGTGGACAATCAATGCATGTACATCGGCAAACCATTGATAAGCCGGAGGAATATCGAGTGCCCTGAATTCATCTCCAACCAAAAAGACCTCATTAAATTCCTTTTGTACAATTTGTTCCAATAGCTTTTGGTGTTCGCAGACGGTTGTCCCACCCAGTTCTTTCATTCCTCCAAGGATAAGGATCTTTCGGGAATGGTCGATGCCGGCAAAATTCTCAATAGCTACTTGCATGCTCGAGGGATTGGCATTGTATGCGTCCATCAGCACCTTGTTTCTTTGCGTATCGATCAGTTGAGAACGGTTATTGGTAGGATTGTAGTTCTCAAGGGCCCGAACGATCAAGGACGTCTCCAGTCCAAAATACACCCCAATGCATGCAGCGGCCAATACATTGTCAATATTATACTTCCCAATCAAATTTGTCTGTACGGACAGATGTTCGCCGGTCTGCTGATTATCCATTTCAAAGGCAAGAAAAGGATTCACCGATACATTTTTACCCACGACCGCACATTTGCCGTCATCGTTTTTCCCATAAAGAATCCTCGGCATCTCACGGCTTAATTCCATCAGCACCTCATCGTCCGAATTCACAAACAAAATCCCGTCATTTGATTTAATGTGGCGGTACAACTCACTTTTGCCTGTTTTAACACCCTCATACGAACCAAAACCTTCGAGATGGGCATAACCAATGTTCGTAATAAGGCCGTAGTTTGGCTTACAAATGGCACTCAGCAGTTCTATTTCACCCACATGGTTCGCCCCCATTTCAACCACGCCGATTTCGGTCGAATTGTTCATGGATAAAAGCGTCAACGGCACGCCGATGTGGTTATTCAGATTTCCTTGCGTGCAATAGACATTGAATTTCTCGGCAAGCACTTTTGAAACCAACTCCTTGGTCGTTGTCTTCCCGTTTGTACCGGTTATCCCGACAATCGGGATATCGAGTTGATAGCGATGGTAACGGGCCAATTGCTGGAGCGCAACCAATGCATTATCAACAAAAAACACACCGTCTCTCCCTTTTAATACGGGATCGTCGGCCACAGCCACATGGCATCCTCCGGCCAAAGCCTGATCGACATATTGGTTTCCATCAAACCGGTCGCCTCTTAGCGCAAAGAATATGCTTCCTCGTTTGCAATTACGTGAATCGGTAGTCACATGGCCTTGTGCCAAAAACAGATCGTATAAGTCTTCCAATGTCGATTTGTCCATGCTGCCAAAATTTATAGCAGATACAAATAAAACGAAAAGTGGGGAATAAACGATCCGTCGTTCCCCACTTTTCCATTATTCAATAAATCAGGAAGAATCTCACTTCTTCTTTTTTATTTTCAATAAGTCATAGACAATCGGCGCCGCGTTAAATATTGAAGAATAAGTACCAACACCGATACCTACCAACAATGCGAATACAAATCCCCGCAGCACTTCTCCCCCAAACAGGAAGATGACCAATAGCACGAACAAAGTACTCAACGAGGTATTCATGGTACGCCTCAACGTGCTGTTCATCGCACCGTTGAACATATGTCCGGCGTCCCATTTGACATGTTCGCGACGATACTCGCGGATACGGTCGTAAATGATTATCGTATCATTGAGCGAATAACCAATAACCGTCAAAATGGCTGCAATGAAAGAAGAGTCAATCTCCATCGAAAACGGCATCACGTCTTTTAGTAACGAGAACATCCCAATAACGATCAACGAGTCATGCGCCAGCGAAATAACCGCCCCCAAGCCGAAACGCCAGTCACGGAACCTTACGAAAATGTAAAGGAAGGTGACCAGTAACGAGAACAAAATCGCAGATATGGCCTTCATCTTGATATCGTCCGAGATCGAAGGTCCGACCTTTTGTGAGCTCATTATATAGCTGGTACTGAACTTTTCCGGGGTTACGTCCGCAGGAATGATTCCCTGAGAAGCGTGGTACAGTTTTTTCACGATCAAACTATCGGCGTGGGAATTGGTCTCATCGGCATCGATCAAATATTTGGTCGTCGCTTTAATTTGGTTAGCCCCTCCAAATACTTTTACCTCCGTATTCGTACCATCAAATTCTTTCACAAACCTTTCCTGCAACTCTACGGTATTCACTGGCCCGTCGTAACGGATCACAAAAGCACGGCCTCCTTCAAAATCGATACCGTAATTAAACCCGTATACAAAAGAGGACACCAAGCCTATCAATATCACAGTACCCGATAAGACATAAAGCTTTTTACGCATCCCGATAAAATCGATCTTGGGATCCCGCAATATATTTTCGGACATCTTGGTAGAAAACGAGATCGGTTTGTTTTTATCAAGTAAACGTTCCAGGATAAGGCGCGTGATGAAAATCCCACAGAACATGGAAGTTAAAAGACCAATGATCAATGTGGTCGCAAAACCTTGAATCGGCCCGGTACCAAAAACATACAGAATTATCGCAACCAGAAGTGTAGTGATGTTACCGTCCAAAATTGCGGAATAGGCATGCTTAAAGCCATCGGCCACCGCCAGACGGATCCCTTTACCTGCCTTCAGCTCTTCCCTGATACGTTCATAAATGATCACATTGGCATCGATCGCCATGCCTATCGAAAGCGTGATACCTGCCAAGCCGGGCAGTGTCAACACCGCACCGAACGAGGCCATTACTCCAAACAGAAAAAATACGTTGACCAACAATGCCGCGTTTGCAATCCAACCGGCACGGTTGTAATAAAATACCATGTACGCCAATACCAAGATAAATGCGGCCACGAACGAAACCAATCCGGAGCTGATCGCTTCTTTTCCCAACGACGGACCGACCACGGTATCTTCCACAATGCGGGCAGGAGCCGGAAGCTTACCTGATTTCAAGATGTTGGCCAAGTCCTGGGCCTCCTCAACGGTAAAGTCACCGCTAATAGAGCTTCGTCCTCCTGAAATCTCATCCCTCACGACCGGGTAGCTGTAAACATATCCATCCAATACAATCGCAATGCTTTTTCCGATATTTGCACGGGTCAATCGCGCCCAAGCTTTAGCTCCTTCCGAGTTCATGCTCATACCCACTTCAAAACCCCCTCCCGTATGGCTCGCATCGGCCGTGGCACGGGTAATCACATCACCCTCCAACGGCGCACGTCCATCATGGGTAGTCACCTTGATTGCATAAAGCTGGAACGCGGCCTCGCTTTCTTTTACATTATCGGCATCGTGGGATTTAACCGCCCATAATAATCTCAAATTGGCGGGAAGAATATTTTTTACCTGATCCAAGTTCAAGAAATGGTTCACCTTGGCCGTGTCCCTGGCATGTGCAGCGCCAACCACCGGGCCATTGGGAAACTGGCTTGGCATCAAATATGAAAAAAGCGATTCCACGTTAGTGGTCCCTGCACTATCCGCTGTTGTTGACGTTCCTTTATCCAAAACCGACAAAAGGTCATCATCGTCAGCGGCAGTTTTTGCGGAGGTCGGAGTTACCGTTGTATCTACGGCAGAAGTAGCCAAACCCGTCTGGCGGATCAATGCGTCAGCCTGGGCAATATACTGATAAACCTCCTGATTGTCGTATGTCTCCCAAAACTCAAGGCTCGCGGTGCCCTGCAATAGTTTTCGAACACGTTGTGGTTCTTTGATCCCGGGCAACTCAACCAGCACCCGACCTGCCTGTTCCAATTTTTGAATATTGGGCTGTGTAACCCCAAAGCGGTCGATACGGGTACGGATAATATTGAATGCGTTATCGATGCCGTTTGCAGACTCGACGCGGATTACCTTCAGGACCTGATCATTGGTCATTTTATAATCAACCTTGTCCTTCAATTCGGGCGTACTGAAAATGGCCGCTAGCTGGCCATTGGGATCAATTTTTGCAAATTCTTCGCCAAAAAGGGTGATGAAATCCGACGTACTTTTCTTTTCCCGTACCTCAGCCTGTTTTAACGCTTGTAAGAAAGACGGATCCGTATTATAGTTTGACAGGGCTTTCAGGATGTCGCCAACCTTTACCTCTAAAGTAAGGTTCATACCACCTTTCAAGTCCAAACCAAGGTTGATCTCTTTTTCTTTACATTCCTTATACGTGAATTTTGTTACCAATAGGTTCAAAGCCGTTTGGCTGTTCATTGAATCGAGGTAAGCGGCCTCTTTCAGTTGTGCCAGGTCCAAATCGCCTTTCGATACCGAAAGGGCGTATTCGGCTGCTTTCTTCTCGACCCGTTTAGTGGCAAAGGTAAAAAGCAGCTGGTACAAACTAACTACGGCCAATAGAATGGCAAATAGCCTGATTGCTCCTTTGTTCTGCATTTGTTAAACTGTTTTTGTTGATATTGTTTTTTTCTCGTTTCGATACAATCGCGCAAATATATTCATTTTTTTTAGAAAACATTGGTGCGAAAAATCCGGGTTTTTAACAGATTTTAAACTTATTCCTGATCAAATCGGACCATGGGCAATCTCGGCCCATTTTCTTTTCAAGAGCACGAAAAAACAAAACTTAATCTCTTCTTTTTATTATTGGGGGAACCGATCATGGTTCAAAACCGTCAAACGTAACTATTTCGCCAGCTACACCCATGTCACAGAACATTTTATCACGGCTGCATTTGTCATCGGCGGACCGCACAATGTAATATTATTTCTCAATAATGGTTTGCCGGCGCTGAAGTCTAATGTGAAAAACATCAATCTATGCTGGAATTTCGGTAAATTTACCAACAGGCAATGGGATTGTGCTTAGTTTAAACATTTTTCAGCAAAAATATAACCATGTTGAAAGCATCACGTTTTTCACGACAAAGTCAATGCATTTTCGCATCGAATCCACATTTCTCTTAATAAAATCCCATAAAGTACAGACAGACACATAACGATTAAATCTTTTCGGAATGACATCCCGTAAAACAACGCCTCTGATATACCCCAGAAACTTATCGATCTTCATTATGTCAATGGTGCTTTCATATTCAATAAGCGCACAATCCCTGCCCGAACAAACAACCGAACCCAATGTGAAAACCGTCCAACTCTTCAGATCCGGGTGGGAGATGTCGGAACCCGTCATAATGCTTGCCAGTGACGAACAACTTACCCTATCTTTCGATGAGTTCGGCCCCGATGCCAAACAATACTATTATTCGATTGTGCATCTCGACGCCCAAAACAACGTGTCACGCCTTGCCCCGTCTGAATATCTTGCGGGGTTTCCGCATACCCCAATCGACGACTACTCGTATTCGTTCAATACGACAAGAAACTATACCCATTATAAGGCCACTTTCCCCAACGATGATTTAAAAATATTAAAATCAGGCAATTATGCTATAATAGTTTACAAAGATTATGAGGTGGATGACCCAATTTTTGTCAGGCACTTTAAAGTGACGGAACAAAAAGTCAGTATTTCCCCTGAGCTAAGGTTTCCGATGAAAGGTCAATTTCGCGACACTCGCCAGCAAATCAATTTAAGAATCTCACATCCCGAGTTGACCATCCGAAATCCCCAACAGGAAGTGAAGGTTATCGTCACACAAAATGGCCGAACTGACAACCTTGTCGACAATATAAAACCAGACTTTGTCAGGAGTGGCGAACTGGTTTATGAATATCAGGACGTGTTGCTCTTTGAGGGAGGAAACGAGTTCCGCTGGCTTGATATCCGCAGTACCCGTTTCATTGCCGAACACATACAGAAGATATTTTTTGCCGATCCTTACTATCAGGTGCTGTTAAAGAATGATTTCATCAGATGGAACCTGCCTTATTTCAGAAAAGACGACACTAACGGCAAATATGTGGTATCGGTGCGGGAATATGACAACGCCGAAACCGACGCAGATTACCTTTTCGTTCATTTCACTTTGCCTTTGGAGGCACCGCTTCCGGATGGGGATATTTATGTAATGGGAGAACTGACTGATTGGCGTTTCGATAAGACCAACAAAATGCATTACAATATAGAAACCAAAAGCTACGAGCTAACCTTGCTGCTGAAACAAGGTTTTTACAATTACTTATATGCATTCATGCCCCGCGACGGAAGGAAAGCAGATTTATCGATCACGGAAGGAAACCACTCAGTGACGGACAACGATTACCATGTGTTTGTATATTTCAGGGGACCATCGGATTATTATGACCGGTTGATAGGCTACACGACGTTCAACTCAAAAAACGGAATAAAATAAGGAACAAATGATATAATTCATAAGTTTCGGGCCATTTATCCTGACAATTTTCATGGACACAGGATGGGTTTTACGATAATTTTGCAAATATCCCCCTGTTGAGTGGGTGCCTATCTTGCAAAAACAATATACACAAACCAATTATGTCTCAAGGAATTTTCAGGGTACCTACCCCAAAGAACGAGCCTATCCAGAATTATGCCCCCGGATCACCTGAACGTTTGGCATTACAAGGACAACTGTCCGATTTCAGGGCCGTGCAACTGGACATTCCCATGTTCATTGGCGAAAAAGAAGTTAGAACCGACAAGAAAATCGCAATCCACCCCCCACACGACATTGCCCATACATTGGGACATTATCACATGGGCGATAAAGCCCACGTGCAGCAAGCCATCGACGCAGCATTGGCTGCAGGCCCAAGCTGGGCCCGGATGCCATGGGAACAGAGGGCTTCCATCTTTTTAAAAGCGGCCGACCTGCTGGCAGGCCCATACCGTCAGATATTGAACGCGGCCACCATGCTGGGGCAATCAAAAAATCCGTTTCAGGCCGAAATTGATTCGGCTTGTGAATTGGCAGATTTTTTCCGGTTCAACGTGCAGTATATGACCGAAATATACAGCAACCAACCCATTTCGTCGCCTGGTATGTGGAACAGATTGGAATACCGTCCGTTGGAAGGTTTTGTATTTGCCCTCACCCCGTTCAATTTCACGTCCATTGCAGGTAATTTACCCTCGGCCCCTGCGTTAATGGGCAACACCGTTGTCTGGAAACCTGCCAAGACCGCCGTTTACAGTGCTTATTTCATTATGCAGTTATTTAAAGAGGCCGGCCTGCCCGACGGCGTCATCAATCTTATATACGCCTCTGGACCTGCAGCCGCCGATGTCGTATTGGCGCATCCTTTATTTGCCGGGTTCCATTTTACCGGCTCAACCGATGTGTTCAACTCCATATGGCAAACCATCGGGAACAATATCTCTAAGTATAAGTCATATCCCCGGATTGTAGGCGAAACAGGCGGAAAAGATTACATTCTGGCACACCCAAGTTGCGACGTCAGGGCCGTGGCCACCGCCATTACCCGTGGGGCGTTTGAATACCAGGGGCAAAAATGTTCGGCCGCCTCACGCGCTTATATTCCACAAAGTCGTTGGGACGAAATCAGGGAATTGGTACTAGCCCAACTGAAAGAGATCAAAATGGGCCCTCCCGAAGACTTTTCCAATTTTTTCAACGCAGTCATCGACGAAGCTTCGTTCGACAAATTGGCTCAGGCGATTGACGAAGCCAAAGTCCATCCAAACGCAAAAGTGATCGCAGGCGGAGGATATGATAAATCCGTTGGCTATTTTATTGAACCGACCATTATCCTCACAACCGATCCGTACTATCGCACCATGCAGGAAGAACTTTTCGGCCCAGTACTGACCATTTTTGTATATGCTGACGAAAAATACGAGGAAACAATTGACGTTCTTGACAATACATCGCCATACGGACTAACCGGTGCTATCTTTTCCCAAGACAGATATGTGATAGAGACAACAACCAAACGCTTATCAAACTCAGCCGGGAACTTTTACATCAACGACAAACCAACCGGTGCCGTTGTTGGCCAACAGCCATTTGGAGGGGCAAGAGCCTCAGGTACCAACGATAAAGCAGGATCGGTGCTGAACTTAATGCGATGGGTAACCCCCCGGACCATTAAGGAAACATTTGTCCCTCCCACGGATTTTAAATATCCGTTCATGGGATAACCAGAAAGAGGAGAAGCTGTCCGAAAAGTTGATCGTTGAATCACCCCAACTGGCTGGTCATTGGGTAAAGCCAATAACGATGAAATGTCTTCGTCCTGAATGATAAAGGCGGGGCCGCAAAAAAACACAATCAACACACATCTTTGCATATTTGTGGAAAACATTGCTTTTTGGACAGCTCTTTTTCATTTTCCTAACTTTCGTCCATTAAAGGATTATCGACACTTAAAAAAGCAGGTAACCTAAGGTGTTTATAGTACTCCAAAGGCTAAATACCAATTATTTTGACAAAACAATTTCATTTCGGGGTCATCCGAGAATTGACAACCACAGGCTTTCTCAACACTCATTGTAAACATCCAGGGTATGCCAGTCAATATTTGAACACTTAAATATTCCCGAAAGAACATCGCGATTGGTTTATTTCTTAATTTTGTGGGAAACCTTGAGTGGTATGTGGGCAAGAATCTGGCAGGTAATCAAGCCGTTGTTCAGGAACAAGTATTTTGTAACGGCATTGGCATTTATGGTTTGGGTGGGTATCTTCGATGAGAACAACCTCATTGAACGTTACCGTTTGGCATCCCGCATAAAAACAGCCAAAATGCAAAAAGAGCATTACCTCGAAGAAATCGAGCAGACCCAACGCAAGCTCAAGGAGCTAAAAAGCAGCAAAGAGAACCTTGAAAAGTTTGCCCGCGAAGAATACCTGATGAAAAAGAAAGACGAAGTGATTTTTGCGGTGGTCGGGGACTGATCTTAATTCCTAAATTTTCCGATGAATTATTCGAAATTGCTCAACGGTCTGTATTACACAGGCATGGTTTTGGTGTTGCTCGGCACCGTTGCTTCACTGGTACAAATACCCTGGGGCGGTTATCTGATGGCCATTGGTGTCGCCCCTATCGTCGGCACACGGGCATACAATCGCGCGACGGCCATGCAGGAACATCAGCGCATCAACAGCATCCTACTAATGAGCAGCCTTGTGTTGGTTTGCGGGGTTATCGCTTTTTTCATGAAACAGCCATACTGGATTGTCTGCATGTTTACGGCAGCCGTACTCGACGGCTATTCCAGCTTCCGGCACATTGCGTAATGCCATCATTCCAATAGTTTCAAGACCATCCCTTTTTTATCGATTTCACGGTAATGCCGTAACAACCCAAACGCATCGGCAAACGGATCGTCGAGCAATCCGTTTTGTTCCAATAAAAAGGAGGACGCATCGCACACATCGGGTTTTTCTAAAAAATGCTCATGGGTAAAGTTTAAATATTTGATAATCGTAAAGGCATTAAATATTTCAAAAAAGCGTTTCGAGAAAGTACCTGCCGATGCACAGTTGTTCATTAAGGACACAATCATCCCCTCGAATCCATTATTTATCAAAAAACTGCGCACCCGTCCCGGCAACTCCAATATAGTTTTGGGATAACCATCGGAACCCGCTTGGTATAAAACAGGTATTGCACGGAACAACTTCTCCAAGTCGGTAAACGATTGCAGATTATAGGTCTGGTATGATCCCAGCACCTCGGCCTCCATTTTGTGGATGGTGGCCCCGGTACCAAAAATAACTCGTTGCGAAGCGCGTGCCGACGGGTAGACCGCGGTATCGTTCAACTCCCCAAAGCCCCCTTGCGTTATGATCTTATGAAGGAAATAAAAATCCTCGCCCGCCTGTTTCTGTGTCATGCCTCCGGCCTTGGCATATGCCGTACCGCGAAAAGCCATGGCCGACCCGACCGTATGTATGGCATGTGGGAAACCCGACGACCGCAAAGCCTGACGATAATATCTCAGGTGCAATTCATAAAGTGCGATCGCGTTGTTCCTCAACAGACTTTCCCCATCCAACGGATGCTCAAAATAGATGGAACAGGACAACATTGTTTTATCGCAAAAGAATCGGGAAATCGCTTCAAAATAATTTGGAGCCACCACGGTATCCGCATCAAGCGATACAATCACCGAGTCCTCGCTCCCGCGCACGGCAAGAAATGCCAATGCCTGGTCCATCCCAATCTTACGCGCCAGACCAGCACCTTTTAGCTTCGGATCCAGATCGTAAACAGTGAGCGCCATGAGCCTGAAAGTCATATCGTCGATGGCTTCGCTTTTCCGGTCGCACCATTGTTTGAGCGCCCACGTGTCACGCTTCACCATGTCGCTGTCGTTCGAGCCATAATTGAGCACAACCACCACGTTTACGCAGATCCCTTCTCTACAGGCCGCCAACAGGGAATCGATACAATGGGGCAAAGTCTCCGCCTCGTTGTACGCCGGAACCACCACGAACAACGCATCGGAACCCGCCCGTTCCATTTCAGGCCTGAGACCAATGGATTGACGTTGAATATATTTCCTGACAGCTGGGTCCATATAAAACAAAAAAGGCAGAAGGGATGGCCCCTCTGCCCATTTATGGATAATCTGATCTTATTTTTTCTTCCATTTTGTATAGCGGGCGTTCAATGACTCGATGACATGCTTCGTAATGTCATTTTTCTTCTCGCCATAAAGCACATTGTCACCCAAAGTATTGCTCAAAACCATTTCGAAGCCCATTTGGGGCTGGATTTCTTTGATAAAATTCACCAGCGTATCGCGCAACTGTTTGTTCATGGCATTTTGCTCTTGCATCAGCTGGTTCGAAAGCTTTGCATTGAGCTCCTGCAATTCACGCTCTTTCATCCCCAAACGTTGTTCTTCCTGTTTTGCCCTGTCGAGCGATAGGAAACCGTTATTTTGTACTTTACGTTGGAACTCGTTCAAATCTTGCTGAAATACTTTCGCTTGTTCGTTGAAATCGGCACGCGACTTTTCTTCTTTCCTTATCAGCTCTTCGTTCAAATCTTTGGCAAAATCATAGTTCAATAAAAGCGAATCGGTATTGATAAATACCACGCCTGTACCCCCAGACTCTTTAGCTTCGTCTGAAGCAGCTGCTTTTTTAGGGCACGAAGCAAATTGCAATATAAACAATACAATTACCGCGACAGATAAAATGGACAGGCCAATTTTTGTTGATTTTTCCATATTGTTGTTTGTGAATTTACCTTTTTCTTAACGGACAACAAATATATAGGAATAGCCCATATATAAAAACTTTCATCCTCAAATTTTACATGTACAAACAGCGTTAATGGACGAAAAACCAAGATTTGTCGCAATTAAAACAGTTTTCGCGGCGTGCTTCTGGATCTGACCGGATTGCCACTGGTTACACCGGGAGCCCCGCAAGGGATTGCCCCGCGATTTGAACGCTTCTTGAACGTTTGGTTAAACCGGTAGATAAGGGAGACTTCGTTGGCCCCGTTGCTATACCCCGCCAGGTCGCTCATTGTAAAATCGTAGCTATAAGCAATACGCATGGGGCCATAGTTTAAACCCAACATCATGATAAGTGCGTCGTGGTTTGTAAAGCCTTCGGCATTCGCTACGGGCAGGCCACGGTACAAAAGCCCTAACTCCAATGGGTTGATATACCAATACACTCCTGCATCCATTTGGTTAAAAGAATCCTGTTTATAATAATTGACGGCCAGCGTAATGCTTTGTTCGTCACGATCGCGGTACCCATCTTTGTAAACGTATTTGTAACCGCCAAATACAGCTGTCCGGATGGGCACGTTTGTTTCCAGATCGGTAAACCCCACATTCCCTTTCACCAAATGGTCGAGCGTAAAACCAACCCAGAAATAATCGCTGTAAACCATGGCCGATACAGATGCATCAAATTTCTGATAGCTCAAACGGTCGAACGTGGGGATCTGGCCCGGCAGCACCGATCCGTCTTCACCTATCTGGTTGCCGTAAATGATTTTTGAAGGATCGATTTTCCGCTCGGCATACTTGAACTGGATGCCTGGCCGGACAAAAATTTCGTGGGTCACTTCAATCTCGTACGAATACAACAAACCCGCATCTTGGGTCACCAACATGCCGGCGCCACGATCGTCGCGCATCAGTAAAACCCCCACACCACTTTTATATTCTTCGATATACTGATCGTACGACAAGGAGTACGACCGATAAGCGTTCCCGATCCCCGGCCACTGGTTCCTGTACGACAACGCCATACGTGAACCATTTGTGAGGCCCGTAAATGAAGGGCTCAGATACAAAGGCGATGCATAGGATTGGGAAAAGGACACATCCTGGGGGCTTGCCTCCAGACAAACACCCCCCAGGATTACCATCATTATCAAATTCCGAATATGCTTCATTTCCATATATCATACAGAGCCGCATGGCTCACATTACCACCACATGTAATTCGTTTCACAAACGATCATCGTACCAACAGGACATTGCCTGTTTTCCTAAATTCCTTCCCGCTGATAAAGCGTCCCCAAGATTTATACACATAAACGTCCTGCGGCGACAACTTTCCTTTAAACAATCCATCCCAACCGGTTTGGATATCGTTGCTTTCAAAAATCAATTGTCCCCAACGGTCAAAGATCTGCAAATGATACTCGTCCACATCTTTATATTTAGGGACAAACACTTCATTGCCCACGTTGCTTGACAAATCAGATCCGCTAACCCCGTCGGGCCGTGGTTTAAAAGCATTCGGGAATACAACGTAACCTTGCATCACCACTTCCACGGCCGAAGGAATGGTCAATGAATCCTTGCAACCGTACTGGTTGGTCACCGTTAACGAAAGGTCGTAAAGCCCTTCGGTCGAATAAGAATGCTCCGGGTTCTCATATTCGGATGTTTGGTCGTCTCCAAAATTCCAAAGATAAGTTCTTCCTCCTTCCGACATGTTGTAACATCTTAACGGATCGCCCGGCACGTACACTTTATTGGGAGCATAACTAAAGTTGGCCGTGGGATGCGGATAAACCGAAATTATGGCCGTGGACACCGCGTCTTTGTCATCGGGTCCGGGTACGGTAAGCATCGCCACATAAGTGCCTGCTTCGGTATACACATGTTTGGGGTTACGCAACGTTGATGTTTGTCCGTCACCAAAATCCCAATAATATTGTGTCCCACCCACCGAATAGTTGGTAAACTGGACGATTAGCGGGAAACAACCGTTTGACACATCGGTGATAAACCCGGCATTGGGCACCGTTTTGTACGTAATGCTAACCTCATCGTAAGCCACACAACCATCCACATCAATGGTCCAACGGAAAGTATTGACCCCTTCGCTTAACCCTGTGGCATTGGTATTGAAAAAATTCAGATCAACGACATTACCCGATCCTCCAATTACAGACCAAACACCGCTAAGTGCTCCCGGATTTGCGGCCATTAACGTGTATTCCGACGTATAAGTCACATCGTCTTCCCCTGCATACGGATAAGCCTTGTTGCTGACCACCGTCATCACGTCTTGTGTGGTACATTGCCCGTAAGCAATGGTCCATTGATAAATATTTTCACCAAAACCAACGTTGTTTACCTTGGTATTGTACCGGGTCGGATTTTCAAAGGCTCCGGCTCCACGCACAACAGTCCATTGCCCCAATCCCGACGTCGGATTGTTGGCATTAAGCACCACATAATTCTCGCATATCACACGGTCATCCCCCGCGTTGCTTTGATCGGGCACTTTATTGAAAACAGTAACCAAATCGGTTGAAAAACATTTGCCGTTCTGAATGGCCCATTGGAGGATGTTCTCTCCAAACCCAAGCCCGTTGACACGGGTTTTTCCGTCATTGACATTTTCAAACACCGCTTTGCCCGACACAAGGCTCCATGTGCCCGTTCCGTATACGGGGGTATTGGCATCGAGATACGAGTAATCCTTACAATCCTCAATATCGGGACCGGCATTGGCCGTCGATGCCGTATTATTTACAATTTCTACCAAATCGGACAATTCGCATTGCCCCTTGGTTACCGTCCATTTGAACACGTTCCTGCCATAACCGATAGACGTAATTGCAGTTTGGTACGTAGCAGGGTTTTGAATGGTAGCAGAACCCGTTACGATAGACCATAAACCATCACCGTACGTCGGAGGCTCGGCCTTGAGCGTGTAAGTGGAATAACAAAGTTCTTCGTCTGATCCCGCATACGGCACAGATGGCAAATTATTGACGATCAATACCTCATCATCATCGATACAAGTTCCGTTCTGTACCCTCCAGCGGAACACGTTGTCGCCCTTCGACAATCCGGTCACACTTGATTTCGGATTGTTCATATCGGCAATGGTCGCCGAACCCGTCAACACCACCCAGCTTCCCTGGCCGATGGTCACACTGGTTGCATCCAAGGTTGCCACATCGGTACAGATTTCTCGGTTGCTGCCCGCATAGGCTTCACTGGGAGAATTGTTGGTAATGACCACTTCGGCCGACGACGGGCATCCTTTATAGAGCGTGGTCCAACGAAGTGTGTTTTTTCCTTTGCCCAAGTTCGACACCGATGTATTCGGGTTGTTAACATCGGCAAAAGTAGCTTGGCTCGTGCCCCCCACCACGCTCCACGTCCCAATGCCGGGAAGCGCGCTGTTGGCTTCCAACGTCGTCGAACTGGAGCATACGTTTGTTTGGTCAGAACCAACGGTTGCATGCACGGTATTCGATTCGATCACCACGTCATCGAACGATATACATCCCTCATGCTCAATCGTCCACCGGAAGATACTTGACCCAAATTTCAAACTTGTGACGCTGGCGTTGGCTTTTTCCATGCTATCGAACACACCGCCCCCGTTCCGGATAGTCCATTTTCCATCGCCCACTTCGGGTACGTTCGCTGCCAGCACGACATGGTCGAGGCATTGACTTTGATCAGGACCGGCATCAGCAAACGTGGGATTGTTGTTCGTCACGACGATTTGCGACACCGATGTACATCCTTTATTGACAATGGTCCATGTCAGTGTATTCTCCCCTCGGTCCAGACTTCGTACCGTCGTAAACGGACTGTCGGGATTGTCAAACTGGGCATTTCCACTCCCCGAACCGGTCAGTATACCCCATGTACCCGTCCCCGGATAAGCATTGTTGGCCACCAAATAAGCGGTATCTGCACAATGGGTAATATCGTATCCCGCAAATGCTGCGATCAGGTTATTGGACACCTCCACATCATCGGACGATTTACAGCCGTTATTATCGATTGTCCAGCGAAAACGGTTACTACCATGGGCCAACCCGGTCACCAACGTTTGGTTGCTGTTTACGTTCTGAATGGTGCCCGATCCCGTGATCAGCTCCCATTTACCGACGCCCCTTTCAGGTTGGTTGGCCATCAAGGTCACCTCGTCCACACAAATAGGACGATCATGCCCGGCAAACGCCGTGGTCGGTTGGTTATTGACCACAGTAATCGTATCTGTCGACTCACAATATTCCGTACTGATTTTCCAAACCAGTTTGCTGGTTCCTGCCGCTAGGTATCGGGCCCAGTTACCAGATATTTCGGCCGATCCCTCAACCACTTTCCATTCGCCTGTACCGAATGTGGGAGTGTTGGGCATCAGCTGAAGCGAATCGGTACACAAGACCTTATCATCACCGGCCTCAGCAGTTGTGGGAAGACCATTGGTTATAAATACCGTGTCAACGCTCGAACATCCTTCATTGATGATCTCGTATTTAATAATGTTGCTTCCTTTGGCCAATCCAGAGATAGTGGTATTTGGAAGATTGGCATTTCCCAAAGAACCGCCTCCGGATATAATGGACCATGTGGCTACCCCCACTGCAGGTGCATTGCCCTCCAACACATGTGTATCGGAACAGATCGTCCTGTCGGGACCGGCATTCGCCGTCGTAGGTGTATTATTGAAAACGATCACTTCGTCAGACGATGAATCATTGGTGTAATAAATAGTCCAACGGAAAATGTTTTCTCCTACGCCCAAATCTCTTACCGTCGTTCGGGGGTCGTGGTTATTGTCAAATCGGCCAAACCCCTTCACGATGGACCACTCACCCACACCGACGCCGGCATTGTTGGCGTGCAAAGTCGCTTCAAATTCACACACCTCTTGATCCAATCCCGCATTGGCATCAGTCACCTCTCCGTTGGTAATGGTCACCTCATCCTCACTCGTACAACCCAAATGAGTCACCGTCCAACGGAATATATTGGCACCTTGCTGCAAACCGGTTACCGTAGCATTGTGGCTTTTAGGATCAGTAAAAGTTCCGCTTCCGGCCACCACAGACCAGATCCCTGTCTCATTTGTCCCCACAGGGCTTGCGGTCATTTGATAAGACGGCTGATCGGTATAAGCGTCATTCCCTGCATCTGCTTCACTCGCCGCATTATTGACCACCACAACCGTATCGGACGATTTACAACCATCGTACGTCACTGTCCACACAAACGCGTTGCTACCTCTCACTAAACCTCCCACGGTCGGATTGTTCACTTTGTTGCCCGGAACAAATGTCGCAGCTCCTTGTCCCTGGACAACCGTCCATTCGCCCGTTCCTTTCGACGGGGCAGTCGCACTGAGCGACGTGGTGCTTCCACAGACCGTAAAATCCTTGCCCGCATCCACGCTCACTTTCTTACTGGTCACGGTCATCTCTGCCGTTGAAAAGCACCCGTTCCTGGTCACGTTCCACCTGAACGTGTTCGCTCCTTCCTGCAAGCCCCGAACCACGGTATAGGGATCTTTGAGGTCATCAAACTGGCCGGAACCGCTCACCACCGTCCAATAACCTTCTCCAAACGAAGGAACATTGGCCGTCAACTGCGCCGTGTCGGCACAAATAGAGAAAGAGGACCCGGTGACCGCTACCGACGGTTTATTACTGATAATTTTAACCGTATCACGGCTGATGCACCCGTTCTGGTTCATTTCCCACACATAAAGGTTCTCGCCCTGAGCAATGTTCGAGACTTTGGTAGTCGGCGACGACGGATTGGCAAACGATCCTGCTCCTGTGTACATTCCATCCTTGCTTGCCACGTACCAATGTGCGGTCACTCCCGAAGGAACCGCAGACCCTTGCAGGGCCGCAATTTCATCCTCGCAAATAGTTTGGTCCTCTCCGGCCGACACGTCCAACTGGTTGTTACGAACAGTCACCTCGTCGTATTTCGAACAGCCGTTTTTCACCACTGTCCAGCGGAATATGTTATCTCCTTTTGAGAGGTTGTTCACCTGGGTTCCGCTTTGGTTATATGAAACAATGTTTCCTGCCCCACTCATCAAGCTCCATGTACCTGTACCTTCCACAGGGGACATTGCCGTTAGCGTCACTATGTTTCCGCATAAGTTGGCAACCGTCAATTTGTCCAAAATCACTGCATCGGAAGGCTCGTTGTTGATAACCTCCACTTCCGCATAACTTTCACACCCATTGACATGGGTCAATGTCCAACGTAAACGAATAACGTCTGCACTTAAACCGGTCAAGGTGGTAGAGGCACTATTCGCATTGGCAATGGCGCCCGAACCATTCACAAAGCTCCATTGTCCCGTGTATCCCGAAGGAACAGTGGTTCCCGACACCACCACTTGTCCATCGCACGTGATGTGTTTGTTGACCGACGCAGTGACGTTGACTTTGCGGTTAGTGATGACCACTTCATCGGAATTAACACATCCGGTCGCGGTGTTCGTCACCGTCCACACCAACGTAGTGGCACCTTGGGCCAAATTAGTAATCTGCGAATTATATTGAGTTGGACTGGTCACGATTGCCGCGCCTGACTTGACAGCCCATTGGCCACTAAATCCTGCATTCAGGCCAGTCGCGTTCAATGTTGCCGTAGATCCGCATACTTCCTGATCGTAGCCTGCAAATACAGCAGGTAACGGATCAATGGCCACCTCGTATGGATCAGATACAGGTCCGTTTCCACAATCGTTTATGGCCACCACGGTCACATTACCCGAAATATCACTCTGCTCAGGATCTAAATCCACTTGCAGATACCGAGTACCTTGCCCTGCCACAATATTGAAGCCTGCCGGCACCATCCATTGGTACGATGTGGCACCGCCCACAGCTTCTACACTGAACAAAATCCCTTTGGTCGCCTGACAAATATCATGGCCTTCACTGCCCATGATCGTGCCCGGCTTTTGGGGCAACGCATTCACGGTAATGTATTTGACCGCCTCCGAGCTCTGGCCGCAGGCATTTATGGCTTTAACTCTTATTGTGCCGCTTTGCGCGTTACTGCCCACGTTAACCACCACACTGTTATTTCCGCCAGATACGATGGTAAACCCGTTAGGCATTGTCCATTCATATGCAGTGGCATTACCCACAGCACCGATGGAATATACCACCCCTTGCTGTCCTTGGCAAACAAACAGATCTCCGTTAATGGCACCAGGGTTATCTGGTAATGGATTGACACTCACCAATACGCTGCCCGACACCAATTGTCCGCACCCATTGGCGTCTTTCGCACTCACCAAAGTATAGGTAGTGGTCACCGATGGAGAGACGCCATATTCGTATACGGCCGTGACAATATCCGTAAGTGTATATTCAGTTTCATTGGCCTTAAACACAACTTGATAAGGCGATGCTCCAACAAAGCGGAAAGTCAGTTTGGCCTCCTCTCCCGCACAAATGGTGGCATTTCCCGTAAGCGTAACCGTAGGTAAGGCGTTCACCGTAATCGTCGCTCTGTTGTTGGTGGCAAAGATTGCCTGCGAACAATATTTGTCGCTTACCGATACCAACGTATAGGTGGTCGTTTGGGTCGGCGACACAGGTATCGAATAAGGCGATGCCGTGATACCCGCTTTCGTAATCTGGCTTATCCCATCAGAGTAGACCACCGTCCATGGGGCCACGCCCGTCAGGTACACCCTGAGCGTGGCAGATTCGCCCCGACAGATCGTGGCATCCTCTGCCAATTGGGCCGTCGGCCTGTTCCTGACCACCACGGTAGCGTTGCCCGTACCATAGCCTTTGAGGCACGATGCCGAGTTCGACACGCTGACAATGGTCAGTATTTCGGAGGCCGAAGGCGTGTAGCTGTGGAAATATGGAGACTTGTCAACAATAATCTCATCGCCGCTACTCAATTTCACCGTCAATGAACCGTTGGCAAAATTCCAATTGTCCGTGACAAACTCCAGTGTCGCATTGTCTCCTGAGCACAACTCCTGATTACCCGACAAGGTGACCATTACCTCAGGTTGGGTAATGGTCAGCGTGGTTTCACGCCAACAGTCGTGGTTTAGGTCGAAAGCGGCATTGCCATCCGCATCATCTATCACACGAATGGTATACTCTCCGCTTGCCAAATTAGAATAAGTTACAGGAACATCCTTTGTCACTTCCCCCTCATGGCTATATGTATTCGACCAGATGAAAATTCTATATTGATTACCTGAATCGGGCTTACCTCCGCTCACCGTGACCGACAGGCTGCCCGTCGATTCGCCGTAGCATTCAACATGGTCCACGACCGTGGCCGTCAGCACCATCTCATTGGGTTGTTTTATTTCAATGGTTTTGCTACGAATTTGATGATTGTTATCTTCCAGTTCCACCCTGTACCAGCCCGGAGCAAGCCCTTCAAACCGATAAGCCCCCGTATTCTGGGTTTTCAACAAGGTGCCAGCCCCGTTATACAAACGCAGCGTGTAAGGCGAATCACCGCCCGTCCCCACAGCATAGATGGCCCCATTGGCATGGCCCTCGCAAGGACGCACGTCATAACCCGTAAGAACTAATTCCAGCGCAGATCCCGGTTGGCGCACCACGATGCCCGATAAAGAAGCAGTACAGCCATTGCCATCGGTCACGGTCACGTTGTAGATTCCTGCCTTCAGATTGACTGGGCTGTAAATATTGTTGGCAATGGTTACCGTATTGTTTTCATAATCCGTCCCGGACCACGCAAGCTCGTAAGCCCCGCTGCCGCCCGCCACCGACACGCCAATGGCCCCCGTCGATTCCCCATAGGCCGACACGTCGGTTACGCTCACCAATGTCACGGCTAACTGGCTGGCTGGTTCGGTAATGGTCACGGTCAATGCAGTGGAGAGGCAACTGTTCGCATCTTTAGCCACCACACTATAATTCCCTGCAGGCAGATTAGTCTGTGACGGGCCAACCACAAACGAGGCAGGGCCTGTCCACAAATAATCGTAAGCAGGCTTCCCGCCCGAAGCCACTACTTCGATGGACCCAGAATAATCGCCCTTACATTTCACGTGTACCACATCCGCCAACGACAGGTTCACTGAAGTATCGGGTCCAGGAACCTCAAACTGGGTGGTCTCTTCACAACCCGACACATTGTCGCGCACCGTAACCGTATAAAACCCACGGCCAAGGTTACTTTGGTCTTTTGAACCGGTTACCACATCGTTGCCCACCCACGTAAAAGAATAATCGCCCGAACCCCCGGAAACGTTCAACGAAATACTGCCCGTTTTCTCGCCATAACAATAAACAGGAATGACGGTGCCAAGCACCTCTATGTCCGGCTGGCTGGCAACCACGATCGAGGAAATGGTGAACGTGCAACTGACCGCATCGGTCACCGTAAGTTGGTAAGTCCCGGCCGATAGCCCGGCCTGATCTTCCAATCCATCGACAAGATTGCCCCCATCGGAAGTTGTCCATGCATATGTATAAGGAAGTACACCACCTGAGACGGTAACCTCTATTTTTCCATCGGGTGCCGAACCGCACGACACAGGAGTCGTCACATAGGTTGCTTCCAATGCCGGTTTTATCTCTACTGTTTTGGTCAAGCTGCACCCTGTGGGCACACTCCCGTCCAGATCGAACAATGTGGCAGTGTAAGTCCCGGCAGGAATATCCGATAACGTATACTGGTTTTGCATTGCTATAGTAATGCCCGGGCCGGCCCAAACGATCTGATAGGTTCCAGAACCACCAGTTACATTGTCTATTCTCAGATCGGCAGTACCATCACAACTTCGGTCCTCCATACTCAAATCGAATGACAAGGCATCAGGCTGGGTAAGAGTAAACGATTTAGTGGCCACGCACTGGTTGTTGTCGGTGACCGTCACCGAATAAGTCCCCGCCTTAAGCCCGCTTTGGCTTTGGGCCGTTGGAGCAGCCATCCCATCGGCAGGTGCCCATTGGTATTGATACCCACCCGCACCGCCAAGTACCGACAGGGTAATGGCACCGTTCGACTCGCCCGCACAACGGATGTGCATCAACGACGCGCTGATGACGATCGGGTCGGGTTCGTTCACATTGATTGATGCCGATGCCCTACAACCCAATACATTGTCGGTTACCACCACATTGTAACGACCTGCCGTTAAGCCGCTCAGATCTTTGGTGGTTTCTGCAAATGTCGCATCTCCATCTTTGGTCCATTGGTACGTGTAGTGTCCGCTACCGTTGGATACGCCCAAAGAAACAGCACCATTGTTATTGCCGTGACACGACAAATGGTTGATCACAGGGGTGAGTACGATTTGCCCACCAATGGTAATAGATTGTGTGGCCGAGCATCGGTTACGGTCGTACACGGTCACATAATAAGTCCCCGCTACAGTCAGCCCTTCCAACAGGGGATCAGTGGGATCATCCACCCCCATTCCCGTCAACGAAGCGGCTTTGCCCGCAGGTTGGCCCGGCCCGTTGAATGTATAAGTGAACTCGGCCAATGTACCTGTTCCGCCTTTCAGCTTGGAAAGCTTAATGTCAATGCCGAAAGGATTGCAAGCGGTAAGCACGGAATCCAATTCGAAGGTTAGTTCTTCGGGTTGCACCACAGTAAAGTTATCCGATGCCGTACAGCCCTGTACGTCACGCACAAGCAATTGCACGGTACCCGCAGATAACCCGGAAAGATAACCAGGTTGGTTACCGGCCATGCTGCCGTTCCAGAAATAAGCAATATCCCCCTGGCCCCCCGTAACACTGTTGACAATAACCGTTCCGTCATTGCCACCGTGGCAGGTTACATTGCCCACCATGGCTTGGATGGATAGCGCTGATTGGTTGGCCAGTTTAAAGGTTCTCGATACGGTGCAATTTCCTCTGACCGGATCTGTCACCGTGAGCGTATATTCGCCATCGGACAACCCGGTTTGGTTGAGCGTGGAAAGATTCAGTCCAAGTCCGTCGCCCGTACTCCAAGCCCATGTGTAACCTGGCTGCGCCCCGCTGATAGATACATTGGCAATGGCTCCGCTGTTAATGCCCTGACAGGTGGGTTGGGTCACATCGCCCGAAATTCTGATGTTCCAAAGATCAATGGTTTGGTTGTAACCGCACAGGCCTGGGTTGGACGAATTAAGATCCAGCACCTGCAACGTGTAACTGCCTTGTGGCAAATTGGAAAACGACACAGCTTGCACAGCACCATTAGGGATTGTGTACGCTTGGGCATATCCCAACGGGCCTTGCAGTAACACTGAGTATTGGTGTTGGTTGGCCGTACTGAGCGCACCTCCCGACACGTTGAACGAAAGGGTCCCCGTGTTGGGCGTCTCACAATCGATGTCGGCAACCATATCGGTAACCATCATGGCTGCGGATTCGCTGAGGATTTCACTGTCAGCTGTCTCGCATTGGTGCACGTCTTTCAGCCACAAGGTGTAATTGCCCGCAGGCAGGTTGGTTATGGTAAACGGTCCGTCACCCGACAGCGTTCCCGCCTTGGGCCCCGAATAGCTAAGCGTGTAAGGCGCCAATCCTCCGCTGGTTTCGACATACAACTGTCCTGACAAATCACCGGCACAGGTAATAATGTCCGTTTTGGTCACCCGTATGATCAGCTCGCTCTTTTGTAAAACCTTCACCCCAGAAGAAGTGACGGTACATCCGTCATTCAAACAGGTAACTTTAACACGGTAAAGGCCTACAGGGACATTTTGCAGCATCGCGGCAGCATCAAGAATATAGCTCGACCATGTGGCTCCTTCATCCAGAGATTGTTCCCAATCATACCTAAACGCGTACCCACCCGCACGTCCGCTTACAGTGGCTAAGAGCTTCCCGTCGGAATCGCCGTGGCACGTTACGTCCGTTGTCTGAACGGTCACGGTCAGCGGCAACGGTTCCGTCACCACAAAAGCCTGCTCGTAACGGCATCCCAACGAATCGGCCACAACCAATGCATATGAACCTGGAGCCAGGTTATTAAATTCATGAGATCCCTCACTCACATTGCTTTCCGGGATCAGAGAGATGGTGTACGTATTTGATCCGGTGGACTGATAAGGAGTTCCACCGCTTACGCTTACCGAAATCTTGCCGTTGTTTTCTCCATTGCAAACGACATCGGTTTTGGTGGCCAGCACAGACAAGGCCGTCGCAGGCTGGGCAATGGTCAACATGCGGGTAACCGTAGAACCATTGTCGTCGGTCACGGTTACGGTATAATTGCCTGCTTTGAGTGAGCCAATGGTATAGGCTCCTGTGCCGGTCATCGTATGGGTACCCGACACATTCGTCCCATCGTAGGCTATACCGCTCCATTCAATTTCATAATCAGCGACCCCGTTGGTCACCAACAAGTCAATATACCCCGATGCCTCGCCATGGCATTTTACATCCACAGCGGTCAAACTCATTATCAAACCATTATTATCATAGACAGAAATAGTACGCGAGTATTCGCACCCCAAAGCATCGGCAATGGTAAATGTATAATCGCCAGCAACAAGATTGGTGCGTGTGGCCAACCCTGTATATGCTCCACCCCCATCGGCCCATGTAATGGTGTAGGGAGCCGTGCCTCCGGCAATGGTGCCGATCTGGATGCTGCCATCGCCGCCGCCCACTACCGCTACATTGGTCACAGAATAGACGACGTTCCATACGTCGGGCTGAGATATCACAAATGTCCGGCTCAAGACGCAATCATTGTCGTCGGTCACATATACCGTGTAATGACCTGCGGAAAGGTCATAAATCCTGTTCGTATCCCCACCTTTCGAAGACGGTACCGGATTTCCTGTCTCGTCGTTAAGCCATTGGTATTCGTATGCACCAACAGCGACAACCGTTCCGCCAGTCACCTCTATTTCAACCACTCCATTACCCGTATTTCCCACAGTGGAACCTGTGGCACACGTCACGTTTGTCACCGTCGATTTCACAATGGCCAACGGGCTGTCTGGCCCGGTTATCTCCACGACAAGGACATTTACCGCTTCACAGCTTTGGTCTTGGTTCCTGACCGACACATAGTAAGTTCCGGCAGGCAAATCGGTAAAATCGCGACTCGCCTGCCAATCAATCGCTTTGGCTCCGGTCACTTTGTATTCCAATGCAGCCCCCACGGGAACGGCTGCAACTGAGAAACGACCGGTACTTTCTCCGTAACAATCCACGTTTACTCTGGAACTCGTGACTAAACTTGCACCAATGGACGATACGGGTTCCGACACTACCACGTCTTTGGCTGTCGACACACAAGTAATCACCAGCTGTTCGTCCCGTACTCTTATCTTATAAGTATCGGGCAAAAGTCCCGAAAACACGTTGGAATATTGCCAGGTCACCCCATCATCTTTGGAATAGGCCCACACGCTGGAGGTATTGCCTCCTGAGGCCGTCACGACAATTGTCCCGTCGTTGGCTCCTTTGCAGGTTACATTCGTCACTGCCGAGGTAAAATCAACAGGCAATGGCTGGATAATCACAATCGCCGGGAGACCGTTATAGATACACGCAGGCACGTCTCTATCGCGCACCCATACAAAATAGGTACCGGCCGTAAGTGTGCTGAACAAAGGCGAAGTAACCCAACTAGCTCCTGCATTGATGGAGTACTCATAATTACCCGAACCTCCGGTGGCCACCACCTCCAACTGACCGGTGTTTCCGCTGTTGCAACCCACGTTCACGTGCGAGGTGATCACCTCGTGCAACCACAATGCCGTAAACTCGTCAATCACTACGTTATTGGCTATTTTTACAGAGCAACGCGGCGCCTCTTTGTCACGCGCCCACACCTCGTAGGAACCAGCCGACAGATTCTCGAACGTGCCCGAAGCAAACCAGTTTGTATTGTCAATGGAGTATTCGTAATTACCACCGCCACCCGTAGCCTGCACGGCAAATCGGCCATCATTGCCACCGTGGCAGGTCACGTCTTTGTGCGAGGCTCCGATTTCAGCCAACGAGATTACAGAATTGGTCCCCACGGTAAATGCTTTAGTCAGTTCGCAACCGTTGTGGTCTTTTACGGTCACAGAATAACTACCTGCATCCAATCCAGTGGCCATAACTCCCGTAGATCCCGTACTCCAGGTAATGGTGTACGGCGGTGTCCCGCTAAGCAATTGCACAGAGGCCGAGCCTTCGCATGGAGATGCGGTGCACTCACACGGAACGGGCACAATATCCACCACACTGAAATCCAAAGCCGAAGAGGGTTCGGTAACTGTGATGGAGGTACTGTCCGTACATCCGCGCGCATCGGTCACCACCAGCCAATATGTTCCTGCAGATACCCCTGTAATAGTGGCTGTATTCCCAATAACCGTCGAATAGGCAGGAGCTTTTTTCCATGCATACGAATAAGTGCCGGTGCCACCCGTCACCGTCGACGACACTTCGCCATCATTACCGCTCCTGCAACCAACGTGCTTGTCTATTTTCAGGGCAATAGCGATTTGGGTCGGATTGGCAATCACGACCGGGGCCAAGTCGGCCACAAGACAATCGCTGCCATCTTTTACCAATACTTGATAAGTGCCTACTTTCAAGCTGTTGAACAACCCTGATGTATTTGTAAAATCAATCCCGTCAATCGAATAATAATACACACCCGAACCACCTCCTGACGCCGCTACCTGAAACCAACCATCTTCCTCGTCGTGGCAACTGATGTCTTGCTTGTCAATCAAAGTGGTGACAATGGCTGCTGGCTGAAGAATTTCCACATCATTGCCCAATTGTGCTACACAGCGGGGATACAGTTTATCACGCACGTACACCTTGTAAGTGTCGGCCGGCAAATTCTCAAACTCGTAAAAATTATCGGTGTCATTCACTTCATCGAACCAGTTGGCATTGTCAATGGAGAATTGGTATTTACCCGAACCGCCGGTAGCCAATACCTTGAAACTGCCTTCCAATCCTCCGTGGCACTTGTTGTCGATGTGTTTGGCAACATCCGGATCTTTGGTGATAGACAATGGCGTAAGCATGCCAATCGTGGCAACTAACGAAACGGTACATCCTTTGGCATCGGTTACCGTGACAGTATAGTTGCCGGGCGGCTGCAGTGTAAGCAATGCACTATCATTGCCGACCGGGGCTGAAACACTGTTTTGCCACTGAATATCATAGCCTTCGGGATAAATAACCGGATCGGTAAATGGAGTACCGCCCGTGATACTTACCAAAATTTGTCCTTCACAGGTTCCTCCGGTCGTACAAGTAAGGCAACCCACCGGTTTGGTATCGACCAGTGTCACGTTCAGTGCATTGGCCGGTTCACCTATATTCACAGAAACAGCTGAGGGAATCGTGCAGCCAATGGCATTTTTTACGGTTACTTGATAACTACCGATCAACAAACCTGCAAACTCATTAGAGGCAGACCAATTCGCGCCACCATCTATTGAATAAAGGTAAGGAAGGCTTTCGCCCGGAGCCGAAGAGGCATTGATAGTTATTTTACCGTCGCTGCCCGATTTGCAAGAGACATCCTGTACCACTACCGATACGGCCACTTGGTTCATCGCCACCTCGACAGAACCATTCATCTGTACGGTACAACTAGATCCGTTATGACGGGCCAGTACCGTGTAAATGCCGGATACTTTCACTGGAGCAGGGAACTCAATGGCATCCCCGTCTCCCGATTGGGTTTGTACAGGAGTTCCGGTATTTCCGTTTAAAATAAGTTCATAAGTTACTCCAACCTGTGAAAAATCGACACCAATAGTCACTCCTGTCCCATCATGGCAATAATGCCCGGCATAGGGAACCGATGACAACGGAGTGATGTTGTAGACATTGGGGGCATCAAGCACCTCAATGTTTTTTGTACGTATCGATACACAACCTCCTTGTGCAACCGGTGCCGTGTATGTATAGGTAATCGGGTGCAATCCAACGGACACGGAACCTGGATCGAAGATGGCGATACCATCATTAGGATTGGAATCGGTAATACCGTTACCGGCAAACGAACCGGATCCGGTAAACACTCCAGAACCAAGAAAGCTACCCTCTAAGGTTACCGCCATATCGTCGTGGCAATACTGAATGGGGTCGGCCAATCCTCCAAAATTGACTCCCACTGCAGGATATACCCGCACGGTTTTCGAATAGGAAGACACGCAGCCGTTGTTTGCCGTATTGTCAAACTCGTACGTGACACTATAGTAACCGTCGCCCACTCTGGTCGGGTCGAAATAGACAGGTTTATCCACAATCTCAGTGTCATACACCTTCGTGACCCCGTCCACATCCAAATAATAGAGCGGGGAACGATTTACCGCATTGGTTGTGCTCCTAAACGTATATTTACCGCCCGATACCCCTTTGTTGTTGGCTTCAATCAAAATGGGGGCCGTTTGGTTGTCACAATAGGAATCCGCCAGGTTGTCGATCCAAATATTGTCGTAATCAATGACGGACAACGTCAACTCATCCCATTCGGTACATGAGCCGGTGGAAACGGTATGCCTAATGGTATGGTTACCGGGTCCCGCCACCGCAGGACTGAAAAGATTGCCGGACACGCCCGGTCCTGAAAAAACTCCTTGAGGTCCGTTCGGTTTTAACGTAACCGACGTCACGGATCGACAGAATTGGGTGTATCCCGGATTTGGGCTATCTGTCGCAAAACCGGCATCGGGCAATGCAGTCAAAATTACCGGCCAGACACGTACGTTATCACACCCATTGATGGTCAGTGAGTATTCAATGGAGTAAGTGTCATTGGGCAATACTTGCGGGTTGAACACCACCGTGCCATCCGCACCGCTCGACAAGATTGTGCCCGACGAGTTTTTGATCGTGAAAATACCTCCCGAGGGATTACCTTGCAACGTCACCGCCACATCGCTTTTGCAATACAAACCGTTAATATTGGCGGTCAGGTTGGTCCCTACCGTAATGGTTTGCGATGTGGATCCGCTACATTGTGTGACAGGATCAGTGTAAGAATAGGTAATTGTGTGTGTACCATTACCGGCCACCGAAGGGTTGAACGTCGCAGTCCCATTTCCGTTATCAGTAATACCTGGTCCTGAAAACGTTCCGGCGGGGGCCTCACTCCCCGTGAGCATATACACATTGGTGTCGTCCTGACACGGATTGGAAGGTAAGCCAGAGAACGACAGTGTAATATTTAAATCCGGGTAAACGACGGTGCTCGCCTCCACATAAGCGGAACACCCAGTGGTCGGGTCGGTATAGGTGTATCTAAACTGATAAGCTCCGGAACCGGTGGCATTCAGAGCCCCCGAAGGACTAAAAGTGGCAGTGCCGTTATGGTTGTCTGTATAAAACGAAGTCGGTTCGCCATAACCTATCAACGTAAAATCGCCGTTGCTGTTTTGTGGATTACCATAAAGGGTCACAGAACCGACATCACCACAATAACTGGCATTCAACCCGTATAAATTGACTGTCGGCGTACGATTTACAACTAAATTTTTGACAACTGTATTGGTACATCCGTTCACATCGGCATAAGAATAAACCACATAATTGTTACCGATCTGGGCCTGTGACGGGTCAAAAATATTAGAACCCAAAATAATTCCCGACGATCCGGTAAGGTTTGAGAACGTCCCACCGGAGGGGTTGCCGGTCAGCACCACTTGCGCATCATTCGAACAAAATACATAATCATTGCCAGGCGTTGTAAAGTCGACAGTAGGCAACGGATTCACAGTTACCGTTATCGACTTGCTGGCCGTACAGCCATACTGTGTCGTTGCCATAACCGTGTAAATAGTCGTCACAGCAGGGGAAACCGTGATGGTTGGGTTGGTGCCCAGATTGTTGCTCCATGTGTAGCTCCCGCCTGTTCCAGCTCCACTTGCAGTGACTGAAATGGACGATCCTGCGCAGACCTGTGGCGATGCCGGACTAAAAGTAATATCGGGCAATTCATCGACATAAAACTGTGCCGATCCCGTCCCGTTGACTGCCGAGCAGTTAGCTGCATCGGTCAGGTTGCTTAACGTGTAGATGGTAGAACTCGACGGGTTGACATCCAATGTGTAAGTGGTGGTTGGATGGCCGGTCACTTGAATGGGCGCGCTTCCCTTGTTATCGTTGATTTGGAAGTTAAAAGGAGGTATACCCGTGAGAGTCACCGTTATTTTAAACGTTTCGGACGAATTGGCACAACGCCGGTTGGGTATCTGTGCCGAGATGGTGGCCGTAGGTGCCGATGCCGCCACAATGATGGGGTTACCGTTCATCGTCACGGAACATCCGCCATCGTTGTATGCGACCAGAGTATAGCTGCCATCCACTACGTTGGGCCATGTCAGGGTACCCCCGTTACCCACCATCACGCCGCCGTAGCTAACACCATTACGCAACAGTTGGTAATTAACGTTTTCTTGGCTGCTGTTTACTGTTAAATTTATACCACTCAACGATGCAGCGTTGCAATAAGTAGTGCCCGATGCTTGCAATGTCAGAATGGACGGCTCGGCTTGGATGGTCAACCGATCGGAAAGCTCACGACGGCAGCCCGTTGTCAGATTAACCGCCTCAACCCAGTATTCGCCGGGTGTCGTTTGTGTTCCAAAATTCACAGCGCCTCCCGTACTGGTAATGGCTAATCCCGTGGGCGAAGAACCACGGTACAGTATGTAACGCACGCCCGATTGCGTAGGCGAAGGCAAACTAATGGTGCCGTAGGGACAAACAATACCTGTTTGGGCAAAGGGCACATCGTTGGGCAACGCATTGACACGGGCACTTCCGGTCATATCGGCCGCACAGCCATTGACCATGGCCCTGATTGTGTACACACCTGGCGTTGACTGAAGGCCAAAGTTGCCATCGTTCACCCGTGTGGTCACCAACGTTCCGTCGCGATAAAGGGAATAAGTCACCCCGCTTTCGGAGCCCGACAGACCAATGGTAATGCCCACATCTTCACATGCAGTGCCACCGGAAACAGAATAAACCGTTGGCGATTTAACAATAGTAAAAGAACCACTCATCACCACCGACGAACAAGCTCCTCGGGTAGCCCTCACCGTATAATTGCCCACTTGGGTTTGTCCGGAGAAATAAATAGGGCCTCCCAGTACATCGCCGGAGATTGTCTCGACCAAAGTACTTCCCCTGTATAAACTATAAGTGACATCCGACTCAGATGCACCCAACCCAAATATTACCGCTGTGCCCGAACAAAGCGTCCCTGAAGGACCAGTCATGGTTTGTGCTTGAGGAACAGCGGTTATGGCAACAGTACCGCTCATCGTTATTTCGGTCGGACAATCAGTCGTATAGGCCACCACATAATATGTCCCTGCGACTGAAGGGTGGGTTGAAAACGTAAACGAACCTGAAGCCGACCGCGTCACGGTCTCCACATTGGTTATCACTCCGTTCAAATTTCTCCTCAATACATATGTGACCCCTGCCTGACTGTTGGACAATCCAATGGTGGCCGTGGTACCCTCGCACACCGACGTCCCTGTCATATTGTAGGTTGATGGGGATACAGAAACCGTATAGGTAATGGCCGATGGCAAAGCCGATGTGTTCATGGCACACCCTGTAGCATCGGTCACACTCACCACTGCATAAGTGGTGGTGGACGTAATGGTGCCCAATGAAAACGCAGTGCCACTGATGACCTGACGGGATGCCTGATTAACCCCGTTGGCAGACAACACCACTGTATAAGGGCCCGTTCCCCCGGTGAAATTCATCACGGCCGAAGGAATGCCCGACCCGCAAAAAGGACCGTTCAGCGCGGCCAAGGTGGCAGATATCTGGACCGTTTCAACGGTCTCGATGTTCGATTCTTCAAAGCACTGTTCGTCAGTTGTCGATATAAGCCGGGCCTGATAACTGCCCGACACATCGGTGGCGACTGTCGAACCGGTTCCCAAACTTGCATCCAGGGTGCCGTTCCTTAACCATTCCCACCGATAGGACAGCAGGGTCCCACCCGATACGCTGCTCGAAATGGTTGCTGTCGATGAGCCGGAAGCACAAAAATCCGATGCGTCAATGGTGATAGTCGGCAACGAAGCCGTTGTCACATTGACCGTATTGGACACAGTAACACCAGGACAAGAACTGTTGGTACTGGTAACTTCAACATAATATTGCCCTGCGACGGTAATATCGACCGATTGCACATTGGTTGCCATCATTCCCAAAGGCATGTGCCATACATAAGTAAAATCGCCTCCCGAGGAAAACGGTACCACCTCCAGTTTCTGGTAAGGAGGTGTTGGGGCCAACGGACAAACCGATCCGTCCCCTACCACTTGCACCTTGACATCGTCAACCGTGGAAACAGTAATTTCGTTTGATTTCTGCTTACACCCGTTTGCTGCCGTCACGACTACAAATACATTGTCGAGAGGTTCGTAATTGCCCGTTGTTAAATTATATGCACTGCTACTGCCACTGGTCGCAACACTCGTCAATGTTCCGGAAGTACTGTTTGCCACAAAATATTCGTAAGCACTCTGCCCGGAGGGAGATGGCTCAAGCGACACGTTCGAATCGAAACAAAGCAGCACATCATTGGCACTTCCGTTTACGGTCAACCCAGCTGCCGGCACAGAGGCGGATGAGGCAGTGAATGTATAAACGTACTTCTGGATGGAATTTTTATAAGTCCACTCAATGGTGTAAGTCTGTCCGGCCACAAAACCACTGATGGTTGCATTGGGATCGGTAAGGCTGGAAAAAACAAGTCCTGATGTTTGCGACCAGTAACCGTCATTCCGATGGCCAGTGGGTACACTGGCTGCACCGAGCACCGAACTGCCCGTGATGACGCCATTGGCACAAGCGGTCACTTGTGCATTCGCCCAACCGGTACCAAGCATCCATAAGGCAAATACGATGCTCCACAACCGAACATTCAACCATCTCTCCACAAATTGTAGCAGTAAAGCTTTTCTCATTCCTTACAATATTAGGACAAGCAAAACACCCTTCGTGTAAAAAACACAAACATTCGTCAAATAAAATCATTTTTACGCCAAAAAACGCAAAAAGTTCAATTAAATAAACACCACAACGTGCAAAATATTTCAAATAAGCCGGAACTTATTGCCCGGCAAACTTTTCACCAACCCATCGAATTCAAATCCCAACAGCACCGACGACACTTTGCTTACCGGCAAGTTACACCTGATACAAAGCCAGTTAATATCCGTTTCTCGCTCTTGCAACATAAACTGGTAAATACGCTGCTCTTCGTCGGAACCAAACTCGACGAACAGTTTCGCCTGCACGGTGCTTTCGCCTTTCCGTTCCGACTCCCACCCCAACGCATTAGCCACGTCTTCGTGGTTTTCGACCAATGCCGCTACGTTGTGCTTGACCAGCCAGTGGCAACCGGCCGACATGGGATCGCCTACCCTTCCGGGAAACGCCAGCACATCGCGGTTGTACGACGATGCCAATGTAGCCGTAATAAGTGCCCCTCCCTTCACTCCCGACTCAACGACGATCACTGCGTCGGCCATACCGGCAATAATCCTGTTCCGCCTGACAAAGTTAGGCTTATCAGGGCCGGTTTCGCTCATGAATTCAGTAACCAAACCGCCGTTTGCCAACATTTCGACCGCCGTTTGCCGATGCATGGGCGGATAGATGCGATCAAGCCCATGGGCCAACACGCCAATAGTGGGTAACCCATGTTTTAACGATTGCCGGTGCGCCCATATATCTACACCATAAGCCAATCCACTCACGACAAGAAGATTAGGAAACATCTGCGACAATCCATCTATGAGTTTTTCGCAGTTAAGCTTACCTTCTTCGGTAATTTTGCGGGTGCCTACGATACTTAATATGCGCCGGGCATTCAGGTCATGCTCCCCCAACGTGTAAAGAACAACAGGGGCATCGTCGCAATTGTTCAGCCGTTGCGGATATTCAGGATCGGTAAAATAAACAGGCTTAATGTTCTTTCCCACAATGAACTTCAGTTCGCGCTCGGTCCTTTCCATCACTTCTGCCGACGCAATATCGTTTGCCAAAACAGGTCCAATGCCGGGAATTTTTTGCAATGCCGTCGCTTTCTCCTTAAAAACAGCTTCCTCGCTCCCCAAATAAGCCACCAGATTACGCGCCAACACAGGCCCGACACCTTTAATCTGGGTTAGTGCGATTCGATATTTTAATTTTTCGGAAACCAATGATTCACGCTAGATAGGGTTAAATTTACAAAAAAATCCTATCGAACACCTGTATTCGTATTCTTTTTAATTAAATTTTCGATGCGTTAACTAAGTTACTAAAACAGGTCACGTTTCCGGTTTTTAAAATTTCACGGACGGAGCATTCATGACTAGGTAAAAATCTCTTTGTCGGCAATTGCCCGTTCGGGAAAAACAACTCCCAACCTCACAAAAGAAGAGGAAAGCATACTTGCTCCGATACTGTTTCGGGAAATTCCCGCCCACATCAACCGCGGGAGAATTGGGAAAGATACCGACACAATTAGGACGGACAAAAAAAGATGCAGCTTTGCAATGCCTTCCCCACGCTGACCACCTCTTCCCATGACCGATCCGTTCCCATGTAAACATCCGGATCTCCAAGCCTGCTACGTGCAGGAATCTCCCGGCCCCATCGCCTTTTGGTAAAAAAGGTTATTTTTGTGCCTTCAACTCAAATACAAGATTGAATGATCCGCTTGAATTTTCAAGTCTCCGATGTATATATTGCCGAAAATTTGCGTGCTGACCTTTCGGAACTCCTAAAGGGTTACCACAAAGAAAAGATCTTTGTCCTTACCGATAAGAACGCATATAAAAACTGTTTCCCTAAAATAAACCAGGTAGATGGCATTAGCGAAGACCGGACCATTGTAATCGAACCGGGCGACGACCACAAGCATATTTTTACCACTGTAGAAATATGGAAAAAACTAAGCCATATGGGTGCCGACAGGAAATCGCTCCTGATTAACCTGGGCGGCGGCATGCCGACCGACATGGGCGGATTCGCCGCCTCGACGTTCAAGCGCGGGATGCGGTTCATCAACATTCCCACCACCCTGCTGTCGCAAGTAGATGCGTCGGTAGGCGGAAAAACAGGGATCAACTTTGAAGGGTTCAAAAACGAGATCGGCGTGTTCAACCAGGCCCATGCCGTATTGGTAGACACTTCATTCCTCGACACACTTGACAAGCCCAACATTCTTTCGGGATTCGCCGAAATGATCAAACATACACTGATCTATTCGGCCGAAGCATGGACCGAGCTCAAACAATTCAACCTCAAACAGATCAACCTCCACGATCTCAAACCGTTGGTCGCCGACTCCATCCGCATCAAAGAATACTTTGTGGATGCCGATCCGACCGAAAAAGGGATCCGGAAGGCACTGAATTTTGGGCACACGCTGGGGCATGCCATTGAAAGCTTTGCCCTTAAATCGGGCAAGCCATTGCTACACGGATATGCCGTGGCTTACGGAATGGTTGCTGAATTATACCTATCACACGTCAAACTAGGCTTTCCGTTGGAGGAAGCCCAGCGTATCGGCAAGACCATTATGGGCATTTACGGCAGCTACCCGATCGACGCAGTACATAACCGCACATTATACCAACTGACACAGCACGACAAAAAGAACGATGGCGACCGAATCAATTTCACACTGTTGGAAGCTCCCGGCAAGGTAAAAATCGACATCAACTGCTCACAATCCGAAATAGAGAGTGCATTGAACTTTTACCGCTCGATGCAACAAGGCGACTAACCAAATTCATCCACGAAAAATGAAATACACCATTCTATCGAACGGACAATTGGCCCCTTGCCAAATCGTGCTCCCCACATCAAAAAGCATCAGCAATCGTGCGCTCATCATCAACGCATTGGCATATAGCCCATACGACATCGAAAACCTTAGCGAAAGCGACGACACCAAAGTCATGCTCGAGGTTTTCAATTCCAGCGGCAACCGTTTCGACATCGGCGCGGCGGGGACTTCCATGCGCTTTCTGACGGCCTATCTGTCAAAGATCGTTGGGGCATGGGAATTGACCGGATCGAGCCGAATGAAGCAACGTCCCATCGGGGTACTCGTTGATGCGTTAAGGAAGCTGGGGGCCCAAATCGATTACATGGAAAACGAAGGGTTCCCTCCGCTTAAAATCACGGGCTGCGCCCTGACCGGCGGAGAACTTGAGCTTGCAGGCCATATCAGCAGCCAATACATCTCGGCTATATTGATGATCGCCCCGACCGTATCGGGCGGGCTCACTGTAAAACTGACCGGTGAAGTGGTGTCAAAGCCCTACATCCACCTGACACTTAAACTAATGGAAGAGTTTGGCATTACCTGTCAATGGAACGGCAATACCATCGTAGTTCCCGAAGCCGTCTATAAAGCCGTGCGGTTTAAGGTTGAAGGGGATTGGAGCGCCGCATCATACTGGTACGAATTGGTCGCACTGTCGGAGAACGGACGAATCGAACTGGAAGGCTTGCTCCCCAACAGTTACCAGGGGGATTCAGAAACGGCTCTTCTTTTTGAACCGTTGGGCGTAGCAACGCAGTTTGTAAACGGAAAAACCTTGCTTTCGCGGGTTCCCGTAACGGTGGATAAGTTTGATTACGACTTTTCGGACCAACCTGATCTGGCCCAAACCTTTGCGGTAACTTGTTGTATGTTGAACATCCCATTCGATTTCAAGGGATTGCAAACCCTCCGAATCAAAGAATCGGACCGGATATACGCCTTGATCGATGAGCTCAGGAAGCTGGGGTTCGTGTTGGGCACCAACGGTATTGATACATTGCACTGGGATGGCGGCAAGATCGGTATTGATACGGACAACGAAATAGTGATCAACACCTACAAAGACCACCGTATGGCCATGGCTTTTGCGCCTGCCGCACTTAAGATCGGGAAACTGAGCATTGACGATCCCATGGTCATCACCAAATCATATCCCGGTTATTACGATGATTTAAAGAAAGCAGGGCTGGAAGTTGAATAAACGCCTCCATCTCATTGATCCCATAAAGCCGCAACGGAATTTCCTTGCGGCTTTTGTCTTTTAATCACAAACATATTGCCAATGACCCGTCAAAAAAAGTGGTGCAATAGAAATAAATCACATAACTTTCACATACCGATGAACTTTCAGCATGATGTGCAAATATCTTTCTATTACAGCCTTTTCTCTTTCGTTGGCCACATTTTGTGTTAAAGCCCAGGAAAAATCAATACGACCGGCAAAACCATTCCACACCATCGAAGTAGGCTCGGGCATCGATTTGCACCTGAAACAAAGTGATACGTTAAGCATTGAGGTGGAAAGTCCGGTCGAATACATCGACCGGATCCAAACAAAAATATCGGACAGTGTATTGATTATAAAGGCCGTACAACCCATGCGCTGGGGCTATGAGAAATCACCCAAAGTGTATGTGGCATTCAACCAGCTAAAATCGTTAATCGCCATAAGTGGTGCCGATGTGTACGGCACCGGTGTTTTCGGTCTTGGCAATCTTTCTATCGTAGCCCATAGTGGTGCCGATATATACATCACCCTCGAATGCCAAACACTTAGAATCAACGCACGGGAGGGTAGCGGAGTGAAAGTTTCCGGAAAGGCCCGTTCTTTAAAAGCGATCGTGGGCAGCGGCAGTGACTTAAACGCGGGAGAGCTTAAAGCCGACCATTGCGAAATTACGGCCAACGGCGGTTCCGATGCCATTGTCAATGTTGCAATAAATCTGGAAGCCAATGCCAACGACGGAAGCAACATCGGTTATATCGGCAATCCGGCAATAAAGGAGTTAACCGAATCAGGCGGATCGGACATATACCGAAGATAGCACATCCACCTTTCGTCAATAACATGACACCGTTAGTGTAAAAAAACAATCCGAAAACCAATGTGGACGTATTAATCTAAACTAGAGCAAAGACTCAAAGTATAACCAGGCAATAACCGCCGTGCTTAACGAAGCCGGCGGTTTGTTTTTTTCATTTTTGTTAAATGTGAAACGGAGCTAAAGTCGTCCATCAAGTAAAAGATCTTCTACGACGGTGTACCTCCGACTAAACAAAACATCTTCTACATCACATTGCATTGCATTTGGAGCCTCATCTTCCGTCAAACTTTTGAATCTCAAAATGTTTCATCGTGTTAATTGTCGCAAAAAAACAATAGAACCAGTTTTTTTACCGAAAATTCAGCTATCTTTGCGCCCAAATTAACAACACCGCGAAAGCACGGTGGACATGCACCGCAGAGGGAGAAAAACTGAATGTGGGGCAGGTTTTCATCTATACAAAATTTTATGACAACATTTAAAGAAACAGGGCTGAGTCCGGAAGTTTTAAAAGCCATTGATGAACTAGGTTTTACTACGCCAACCCCCATTCAGGTCCAAACGATTCCCACCCTACTTAAGTCCGAACAGGATTTGGTGGCTTTGGCGCAAACAGGAACAGGTAAAACAGCGGCTTTCGGTCTCCCTGTGGTGGATCAGATCCAAATCGGCGATCCCAGCGTCCAGGCACTCGTACTCTGCCCTACACGAGAATTGTGCCTCCAGATTACCGAAGACCTGCGCAGGTTTTCGAAGTACCGTAAAGGGCTTGAAGTCACGGCCGTTTACGGGGGTGCCGAAATCAGGACACAGATCCGGGCCCTGAAACAAGGTTCACAAATTGTAGTGGGGACTCCGGGACGAGTCAACGACCTTATCAACCGTCATGTGCTTAAACTCGAAGGTATTAAATGGCTGATCCTAGACGAAGCCGACGAAATGCTCAACATGGGCTTCAAAGACGAGCTGGATGCCATTATCGGCCAAACGCCTAGCGAACGGCAAACGTTGCTTTTTTCGGCCACCATGCCCAAAGAGATTTCGGCAATGGCCAACCGGTATATGCGCGAACGCGATGAGATCAGTGTTGGTTCGCGCAACGAAGGTGCCAAAAACGTGAAGCATATGTACTATTTGGTCCATGCCCGCGACCGTTACGATGCACTGAAAAGAGTGGCCGATATCTATCCCGGGGTTTACGGGATCGTGTTTTGCCGTACCCGTCAGGAATGCAAAGAAGTATCGGACAAGCTAATCGCCGACGGCTATAATGCCGAAGCGTTACACGGTGACTTATCGCAGGTACAACGTGACCAGGTAATGGGACGTTTCCGTAACCGCCACCTCCAGCTGCTCGTGGCTACCGATGTGGCCGCACGCGGTATCGATGTCAACGAATTGACACACGTGATCAACTATAACCTGCCTGACGACCCCGAGGTGTATATCCACCGAAGCGGTCGTACCGGAAGGGCCGGCCGGTCGGGAGAATCGATCGCCATTGTTCACTCAAAGGAAAAAGGCAAGCTAAAAGATGTCGAACGCATGGCCAAAATTACATTTGAGCGTAAAATGGTTCCCAACGGCCCTGAGATCTGCCAAAAACAATTGCTTCATTTCATTGACAAGGTCGAACAGACGGAGGTGAACCAAGAGCAGGTAGAACCACTAATGGAGGAAATTTACAAGAAACTGGAAAGCATCGACCGCGAAGAATTGATTAAACGGTTCGTATCGGCAGAATTTACGACGTTTTTGAAATATTATGAAAATTCTCCCGATTTGAACATCCATGAGGACGGTCGAAAAAAGGATAAACCAGGTGTAGGACGTGCCGGTTTCAGCAGGCTGTTCATCAATTTGGGGAAAGCGAACAATTTTACCCCTCCGGCTTTGTTTTCGCTTATTGAACAAGCCACAGGCCAACGTGGTATTGAGTTGGGCAAAATCGAGATACTCAGAAACTTTTCGTTTTTCGAGGTTGAAACAGAGAACGAAAGCTTAATGATCGAATCCCTTACCAACACAAGGTTTAGGGGCGAAAGGGTTTCGGTAGAAGTAGCTGAAGCACGCAGCGAATCAAAAAAAGACCACCACGGGGGCGGAAGCTTCAGAAGGGACAGGGGAAGCAGCCCCAAAGGTGACTTCGGCCGCAGAAGCGAAGCGCGCCATTCGGACAAGAAATCTTCGCGCTCATTTAAACGCCGATAAGAAAAACCACTACACAAGGGCCTGTCACCGTACAGGCCCTACTTGTTTGAAAGAATGACAACCATATTTTAGTTATCGTTGTTGTATGAAAATGACTTCCACACAACGCTCGGCATTGTTCATTGCGATCACGACCTCGTTTATGGGGCCGTTCCTGATCTCATCGGTGAACGTGGCATTACCAACCATTGAAAAGGCAATGCAATTGTCTTCTTCTGAGTTGGGATGGATCATTAACGCATTTTTACTTTCGTCAGCGGTCTTTTTGCTTCCAGCAGGCAAAATTGCCGACAATTGGGGCCAGGTGCGCACTTACCGAACCGGCATTGTCGTTTTTGCGGTGTCAAGCCTTTTGTGCGGATTGGCCACAAGCGGCATCGCCCTGATTGTATTTAGGGTGCTGCAGGGCGTAGGTGCGGCTATGACGACCACTACCGGGGCAGCCATTCTGGTAAGTCTTTTTCCACCCAACCTACGGGGAAGGGTATTGGGTATCAACGTGGCATCGGTTTATCTGGGCTTGTCGATGGGTCCCTTTATCGGAGGCATCCTAACACAGCAATGGGGATGGCACAGCATTTTCTTTGTATCGGCCCCATTGGGCGCGGTGGCCGCGTTTTTAGCTTTCAGGTGGATGAAGAATAATACAATGGCCCAAAGTTCCAATGGGTTCGATTATATTGGCTCGTTGCTTTATGGAGGTTTTCTAATTGCATTTGTATATGGGGCGTCCCACTTGCCCAATCTTTTTTCTTGGCTGGTTTTGGGCCTATCGTTCATTCTTTTCCCACTGTTTGTCATTTCGCAGAAAAACAGCGCCAATCCTCTATTCAAGATTGAACTTTTTACACAGAACAAACTGTTTGCCTTTTCGAACCTTGCGGCTTTGATAAATTACTCGGCCACTTTCGCGGTTGTATTTCTGGTCAGCTTATACCTGCAAAAGATTAAATTAATGTCCCCATCGCAAGCTGGTACTTTGTTGGTGGTCCAACCGATTGTTCAGGTACTGGTTTCTCCGGTTGCCGGAATATTGTCCGATAAAATGGGTGCCCGCGGGTTGGCATCGGCGGGTATGCTGCTGATTTCAATAGGATTATTCGTTTTTTCCACGCTAACCCCCTACACCAGCAATTACCTTATTATTGGATTACTTGTGGTAATGGGTATCGGTTTCGGTCTTTTTTCATCGCCCAATATCAATACCATAATGGGGTCGGTAACACCACAGCTGTTGGGAGTGGCATCGGGTACGGCAGCCACCATGCGCATTATCGGACAAATGGTGAGCATGACGATTACCGCACTTCTTTTTTCGATCATTTTTGGCAATACTCCCGTCAACGAAGTCGATAATACACTCTTTCTAAAGGCTGTCAATTATGGATTTATCACACTGGGAACCTTATGTGTTTTAGGAATTTGGTTTTCCATATTCAGGGGTACAAATAAAAATGCCGACCGTTGACCCAACGATCGGCATTCAAAATTTTATCGCCGCATCTACCTTTCCAAGCTCCTGAATTCCCGGACACCAGCTCCTCAGAACCGTATAGCCACGTAAGCATGCTGGGGAATCGCCCGAAATACCGTCGTCGCATCCGATTTGGCCATTTCAATATTGATGTATGGCAAATACTCAGGCAACGCAAACTTTTTCAACGAATCGGTAGCAGCCTTAAACTGGCCGATCTTTTGGTTCTTGACCAATGGGAAGTAGGAATGTTCTTTTTCGAACTCATGCATGAATGATATTTGGATGTCATTGTCAAGACCCAGAAAATAGAACGAAGGGAGGTGGGCCACCATGGTGTCTTGCTCCAATTCCTGCGTAGCAGCTTCAATAGTATCCTTGGGTGCCTTTTTGTATATGCGCGGCTCCTTTACAATGGAGCTGTAATAAGTTTTCACCTGCATCGGCTTTGACATCATGTTCACCAACGCATCGGGGTGAAGCGCATCAAACAATGCACTTTTCGAATAATTAACGATTTTGGCTTTGTGCACCGTTACACCTTTAAGATTCAGCGTGACAAGGCTATCGACCAGATCGATCAGCATCGATACGGAATCACTCTTGGCCAAGGTCAACCGCGCCAAATCGAACGAATTTTGTTTGCGGGTTTCAAAAACCTGCTGATCATCATTGCCTTCCATCCGCTTTTCGGGCATGTAAAGTCCGTTCATCTCGGCAATTCTTTTACGGGCAGCCAACACCCCCACCACCGTATACACGATCATTACCGCCAAACACAAGCCAATAACTATTTGAGCAATACGGTATTTTGATACAAAACCAAAAAAAGCTTTAAAGAAACGAGCCATATTGTAATTTTTTAATCAACCCACCATCAATAAACGAACACTTTGGAACCTACCACCAATGTTTTGAACACATCTTCAAGTTCCTTGTCGCCCAACCTCACACAACCATGGGTAACAGGCATTCCCAGAAAACGTTGGTAAATGGTTCCGTGTATCATGTACCCGTCACCCATGTGTAACGCAAAATCGCCCAGCACACCGGGCTCATAGCGCGATGGATGTCGAGGCCCCGGCACGGGAAGCCCTTCCTCGATAAATGCCCAGTCGGGCTTTGTCCAAACGGGATTCTTAACTTTGCTGATAATCTTATGGACTCCTTTGGGAGTCTTAAACGTCCATTTCCTCACGCCATTGTCGAGTATAACCTGACTACCGGTTGAACAGACCCCTTCACGGACCAGATTGTTTTTTGCATCGTAAAGCCAAAATTTATTTTCGGTGATGTTGATGACGATATAAGATTGCTTTGGCACGAAAGCGTTGAGCTTTGTCCGGTTTCTCACCAACTCTTTCTCTGCCTGCACAGCTACTTTTTCATAATCAACCGGCACAGAATCGTTGACCAGATGATAACCCGGAGAGAACAATTTCACACCCAAATTCTGTACGGGCTGTATCCAAAAAACAAGGAACAAGGGCACTATGCCCAAAAACAGGACAAAACCAATTACCTTGGCCAAGAGCACAAAAACTTTGGCCATTCCTGATCGCTGTTGCCCTCTCTCGTCAACGTGATCGGCACTTGTTTGAATATTGTTTGCATCCATTTGCATGAACATTTGAGTTGTAACTGTACTTGCCTGCATAAATTGTTCCGCAACATACGACGGACGTGGCCAATGCAGGGCAAACCACGTTTGGCGCTCAATCCAGCTTAAACACTTCGTGGAAGGGGCGTAATGACCCCACAATGGTTACGGGAGTGCCAACCTGAACTGCATAATAAATCTTGTCCATGTCGTTGTTGGCCAAGGCTACACAACCATCGGTCCAATTGGCTCCCCGCCCCCCTCCTCCATGGATTTCTATATTGTTACCTATACCTGCCGACCTGGGAATCAAGCCATTTTTTTTTGAAATCGAAAAACGTTGCTTGTCCTCGTCGTTAGGATAGTTTATCAAAAGAGCTTTATAATAAATAGTTTCACGTCCGGCTTTCTTGTCAATAACCCGGTAATGGCCTTCGGGGGTCGCTTTATCCCCTTTCATTTTTTTCTCGCCAACCCAATTTTTTCCGAGTTCGGCGTCCCATGTGTGTCTCAATTTTCCCGAATCGTACAGGTAACACTTTCCTGCAAACTTATCGACCAAGATAGCTTGGGTACTTTTGCGCTTGGATTCTTCAATGGCCTTTTCGGCCATTTTCATCCACTCTTCGTGTTTTCCAAAATATTCTTTTATGCGCTTTAACGACAAATTGTACACCAGTTCGATATCCTCGCCGGCTTTATCGATTTTAGGGGCACCGACCACATAGTCTTTTTTGTTGAATGCGAGCTTACCTTCGGAAAACAATATTCTGGCCTTTGCCTCTTTTTTTGTCAGGTAATTGTCAATGGGAATACGATTGAAGTTCCTGTCGTACAACAAAATGATTTTCTCGATCTCGGCAATTCGCTTTTTTAACCGTTTTTCAAAACTTGCAATGTTGTTCAATGACCTCTCACGGGCCAACCGGGCTTTCTGCTCGGATTTAACGGCCAGGTCGCTGATCTTTTTGTAATCACGACGAAAAAAAATCCGGTCGTTCTCTTTTGCCCAAAGCTGCATAGCCTGATCGTAACCGGACACAGCCTCATTGAACAGTGTCGATGAGTATTTGCCCGAGTGCGATTTTTGGGCTTCAGCAATGGCCACTCTCGCTTTATCCATCTGTTTAACAGGGGGATCCGGCAAATTAAAAAACCAAATTACCATTCCGCCCACTACGGCTACCACAACAAAAAAAACAATCCAGGATCTTTTCCTTTCAGCACGCATCCAAATACTTCTTTATACGACAACACAAATATTTGTGAACCAACTTTGTGATACCTTTTTCAAGAGGATCGCTGCAAAGTTAATACCCATAGGGGTGATTCGCAATTTGGTCCCTAAAAAAAATCCCCGGCAAAAACCGGGGACTTTTATTTATTTAGCAGGCAAGCAAATTACTTTTTACCTACTTTTTCGATGGCTGCGGTCAATTCGTCTTTGATAGAAACGGCTTTGTCTTTCGCAGCTTTGATTTTGTCAATGGTACCAACATATTGACCATTGTCGTAAGCAGCTTGGCTTTCGGTAACGGTAGTTTCTACTACGGCCAATTCAGCGTTGATAGCTTCCAAAGCAGCTTTGCCTTCTTTACCTTTAGGAGCTTTTTTGGTCAACTCTTTGTTTTCGGCAACCAAATTGGTTACTTCAGCAATAAGAGCAACGATTTCTTCTTTCAACTGAGCTTTGCGGGCTTGGGCGTTAACACCAACCTGTTTAGCAGTTTCGGCAACATAAACCAAAGTTTTGGTAGCGTTGTCGTAGTTAGAGAAGAATTTAGATTTTTGAGTTTCTACTTCAGCAAGAGCAGATTTCAAAGAATCTTCAACTTGAGCCAATTGCTCGGGTACATACACAGCAGCTTCGGCAACTTTTGCAGAGTCGATAGCTACATTGGCAGCATCGACTTCAGCCTGGGGAACTTTAGCACAGCTTGCGAACAACACGACCATTGCCATGGTCAACATGCTTAAAACTACATTCTTCTTCATTTTTTAAATCTCCTGAAATTAATTAATGATTCATAATTTTCTAAATTTGCACAAAATTTCGGACAAAGCCGCAATTTCATTACAAACTTCATGATTAAGACGGCGCAGTTTGGAAAAGTAACACAAAAAACGAAAAAAAAATTTGATCTCCCTTGAGTACGTATGGCAAACCACAACAAATCAACGCTTTCTGACGAGGAGATTATTTACGAGATCGTTCAAAACGGACGTCATTACCTTTATGAAGAGCTTTACACAAGGTACTTCAAAAAGGTTTTGGACAAAAGCTATTCGTTTTTAAAGAACCGCCAACTGGCCGAAGAGTCAGCCACCGATATTTTATCGAAGACTTACGAGAAGCTCCCTAGCTTTAAGGAGACATCCTCTTTTTCATCATGGCTTTTTTCCATTACCTACAACCATTGCATCGATTATTTGCGCTACAAGAAAAAACTGCACTACCCCGAATGGAACCAGGCCAATGTAATCCCGGAAATCATTGACGAAACGGAAGAAGACCTAACCGAACTCAACTATGCCAACCTGATGGCCATCATGGAGCAAATACACCCCGAAGAGAAGGCCATGCTACAGATGAAATACCACGATAACCTTTCGATAAAAGATATCTCTATTGCCCTAAGGGTTAGCGAAAGCGCTGCAAAAATGCGTCTAAAACGTGCAAAAGCAAGGGTTTTGTATTTGTATAAAGAAAAATATGCAGAATAATCTGGATTTTATGTGACTTTGCAACCCTTTGTCCGTCAATATAGTAAAAATTCACCCTTCAATGTTCAATCCATTCAGAAAGGTTTTTCCAAGCTTCGAGAAAAAGCCGATTAAGACAATCGAAAAAGAATTTAAACGTCTTTTTCCTAATGCCATTAATGTGGAATGGGCTATTGGCCCCGAATCGGATGAGGCCATTTTTTACCAAAACGAGCAAGAATTCATTGCAAGATTCGACAAAAAAGCTGATCTGATCGATTACAAAATAAACCTCGACATTCACACGCTCCCTGACAATGTAAGACACTCGGCGCAAAAGCACGGCGAAATAATGAACGCCATTGCCATCTATAAGGAATCTGGGTTGGACGGTTACGAAATAATTTTCAGGGATACCCACCTCACCCGGTTCACCATGTTGACTTCGGCCAGTGGGACTATTTTAAGCATACAATTATTATGAACCTATTTTCCGACACGCATATTTTCCTTCTTCCAAGTAGGTTAAAACCTTAACGTGTCCCAGAAAAGTGTCTGTGGCCGATCAGGTTCCCGATTTCATACGCCCCTATCCCCGGCAGGAAGATTTTGACTATTTTTGTTTGCTTTCTCAAGTTTCTATAATGGACAAAACCAAAGTCTCCCTTTTTTTAACGACTTACAATTGGCCGGACGCACTGGGCTTATGCCTGCAAAGCATCAGGGAACAAACCGTAATGCCGGATGAAGTGATCGTGGCCGATGACGGTTCGGATGATGCCACTCGCGAGGTTGTGGAACATTTCAAACAGTCATTTCCCGTGCCTATTGTACATTGTCGGCACGAACACAGCGGTTACCGTATTAATGCGGTAAGAAACATGGCAATCCGTCATGCAAATCATCCTTATATTATCCAATTGGACGGCGATCTGATACTTGATAAGGATTTTGTGGCCGACCATTTGGAATTTGCCAGCCTTGGTCGTTTTGTAATTGGTCGTCGAAAAAATATATCCAAGGAACAGACCGAAGAATTTTGTGAAAAACTCCGTTACCGGTTACCCCGGCAATTCAGAAACAAAACCATTGCCGTATGGCACCACCATTTGCTATATGGCCCATCGTCGGTAAAAGGGGTAAGGGGCTGCAATGTGGCGTTTTGGAAAGAAGATGCATACCGTGTAAACGGGTATGATGAAGAGATGACCAGTAAAGGGCCCAATGACAAAGAGTTTTGTGCCCGTTTGGTCCACGCGGGCGTGAAAGGCTACAACCTGAAGTTTTACGCCAACGCTTACCACCTGCACCATGGCGAAAACGGGTTACGGACCAACTACGAGCATGTCAGCGGCATTTATCAACACACCCTGAGCACCAAAAAAGTGCGTTGCGGCAAAGGTCTTGATTATATATCATGAACATCTTGTTTGTATGCTCGGCCCAAAGTTGGGGCGGTAACGAAAAATGGACATCGATGGCCATGCAGGCGTTATCAGGCAAACATCAGGTATTTTTTGCCTGTAAAACTGCTGCGTTACTACCCAAATTCGGCTCTTATGCAGGACACATCGTGCTTCCTTTCGCCTCTTACGCAGACATGGCGACGTATGGAAAATTAAAACACTTTGTAAAACAACACCACATCGATCTGATTGTCAGCACAAAAAAGGTCGAATATTTTTTATGTGGCATTCTTTCGCGCCGATCAGGCATTAAACACCTGATAAGGCTGGGTGTCACGCGCAAAATGAATATACCGTTCTGGCACCATCTTAATTATTGCACGTTAAACGATGGGCTGATCGTTAACGCCCGGTTTATTGAACAAGGATTGCGGAAATACCCTTTTTTCAAGCACCATCCCATCCATGTGGTTTACAACGGCGTGCCCCGCCTCGACGAGGCCCTCTTGCCCACGCCACGCCTTATGCCTTCAAATAAGTTCGTGATTGCAGGCAGCGGGCGCATGACCCGCCAGAAAGGGTACCATTTGCTCATAGAAGCCATTGCCCAATTACCGCCCATCCTGAGAGACTGCATAGAACTGAAACTGATCGGCGACGGGAAAAATAAAAGCGAGTTTGAACAGATGACAAAGAGTAAGGGGCTTGAAAGCGTTGTAAATTTCACCGGCTACTTACCGCATCCGGAAAAGGAACTTTCCGGAGCCGATTTGTACGTGTTGCTGTCGGAACGCGAAGGAATATCGAACGGAATACTGGAAGCCATGACGCTGGGCATTCCCGTGTTAACCACCAACAGCGGAGGAATTGCCGAAGTGATGGTCGACGATGAAAATGGATTCTTTACCGACCGTAACGTAGCCGCCGTGAAAGCAAAACTCGAATATCTGATTACAAACAGGGATATACTGGCCCAAACAGGCATCAATGGTTTCCACACCGTTAAAAAACATTTTGGTTATAGCCGTTTCTGCCGGCAAACCCTCGATCTTATAGCCACACTTTACCCTGACAGATGACGGTAGTAATATCAGGCAAGATCCATATGCAAATATTCTGACACCTTCGGCAAAGATTTCATTTGCCCGCAATGCCATTAGCAAGTAGATTTACCATCGGCCAACAAACGTGCGGCAGCTTCAGTGCATGTGGGCATAAAATTGCTGGCAAATACACAAACTCAAACCGATTTTTTACAAATGGCAACAAACAAACTTTTTGATTTGGGTGGCAAAACAATGGTCATTACCGGAGGTGCAGGAATTTTAGGCAGCTGCATGGCCAGGTATTTCGCCGCAGAAGGTGTGAAAGTGGCTGTCCTTGACCGAAACGAGGAGGCCGGGGAACAATTGGCGGCCGAAGTTTGCAAAAACGGCAGCGACGCCACATTTTTCAAAACTGATGTGCTCGATAAGAATGTGCTCGAACAAAACCTGGCCGGTATTCTGGACCGGTATGGCCGCATTGATGTGCTGATAAACGGTGCGGGCGGCAACATGCCAGGGGCAACCATTGCGCCTGACAAAACATTCTTCGATCTCGATATCGATGCCTTTAAAAAGGTTATGGAACTAAACTTATTGGGAACTGTATTGCCCACCCAAGTATTTTCAAAGGCCATGGTTGAGCAAAAGGCGGGAAGCATCATCAATATTTCATCTGAAAGTGCACTACGTCCGCTGACGCGTGTGGTCGGATACGGATCGGCCAAAGCTGCTGTCACCAACTTTACCAAATACACGGCCAACGAATTTGCCATTAAATTTGGGGAAGGCCTCCGCGTAAACGCCATTGCTCCGGGATTTTTCCTGACAGAGCAAAACCGCACCCTGCTCACCAATCCCGACGGTAGCTACACCGACAGGGCCAGGACCATTATTGCACATACTCCTTTTGGCCGATTTGGCGAACCCGGCGAACTGTTGGGCACCCTTCATTGGCTGGCCAGCGATGCATCGAAATTTGTAACCGGGACATTGACAGTGATCGACGGTGGATTTGACTCGTTTAGCATTTAAAAAGACATAAGATTTTTAATAAATCTTGATACTTGATACATAAACAACAAACACCACAATATGTATTTATGTGAGCAAACATGGCGCTGGTACGGCCCCAACGATCCCGTTAGCTTATGGGACGTGAAACAGGCCGGCGCCACAGGCGTGGTAACAGCGTTACACCACATTCCCAACGGTGAAATATGGACCGTGGAGGAAATCATGAAACGCAAAGACGAAGTGGAATCGGTTGGCTTGAAATGGTCGGTTGTGGAAAGCGTGCCCGTGCACGAGCATATAAAAACCCAAACCGGGAATTTTCAGGTGTATATCGACAATTACAAAAAAAGCCTTCGTAATCTGGCCCAATGTGGGATAACCATTGTCACTTACAACTTTATGCCCGTGCTTGACTGGACGCGCACCGATTTGGCCTATACCATGCCTGACGGCTCAAAAGCACTGCGTTTCGAAAGAGCGGCGTTCTTGGCATTTGACTTATTTATCTTAAAGCGTCCGGGAGCAGAAAAAGAGTACCCGGAGGAAGAGAAAGCCAAGGCTAAAGCCCGTTTCGAACAAATGGGCGACGAAGAAAAGCATGTGCTTACACGCAACATGATAGCCGGCCTGCCCGGTTCGGAGGAAAGTTTTACGGTAGAGCAGTTCCAGCAGGCATTGGACCGTTACAATGATATCGACGCAGAAAAACTCCGTAGCCACCTCATCCACTTCCTTCGCGAAATAGTGCCGGTGGCCGACGAAACAGGTATAAAACTGGTCATTCACCCCGACGATCCTCCGTACGCAATCTTGGGCCTGCCCCGCATTTTAAGCACGGCCAACGATTTTAGGAGATTGATCGCCGATGTGCCAAACCCATCGAACGGATTATGCCTTTGCACCGGATCGTTCGGCGTACGCAGCGATAACGATCTAGCCGGCATTATGCGCGAGTTTGGTGACCGCGTGAACTTTGTGCATTTCCGTAGTACCAAACGCGACGCCGAAGGGAACTTTTATGAAGATAACCATCTGGAAGGCGACGTGGACATGTACGGCGTGATGAAAACTTTCCTTGAACTGCAAAACCGGCGTAAGGTTTCCATCCCCATGAGACCAGATCACGGCCACCAAATGATCGACGACCTGAAAAAGAAAACCAATCCGGGATATTCATGCATCGGGCGCTTGCGTGGACTGGCCGAACTCCGTGGACTGGAGTTGGGTATCGCCAAATCAATGTTCAGATAAAACAAGGAGATCGGACACTAAACAGGCAGCCACATGGTTGTCTGTTTGTTTTTTGGATCAGGCGCACATTAAATGAATAAGCTCACGACGCTTTGTTGCACAAGGACGACCATACATCATAAGGGCAATTCCACTTTAAATCTGGAGCCTATCCCTAGTTTTGATTCAACTTTGATACGTCCGCCCATTAATCCGACCAACGCCTTACTGATTGCCAATCCCAATCCGGTACCGCCGTAGTTTTTGGAACCTTCGGAATTGACCTGATGGAAACGTTTAAATATCTTTTGCAGCTTTTTGGTTTCAATGCCAATTCCCGTATCCGTTACAAAAATCGTGACCCGGTGTGCATGGATGGTATACCCCAGAACTACACGGCCCTGATGTGTGAATTTAAATGCATTGCTCAATAAATTTGAAAGGATTTGCTTTAGGCGATCAGGATCGATGCGAAGCATAACCCCATCGCTGAGGGGGGGCAGTTCCAGTGCAAATCCAACCCCATGCAACGGTTTATTCTGGAAAAAGGCATAAAGCTCTTTCAGTAAATTGTTAAGATTGGTTTCGACCGGAACCACCGTAATTTGACCTGCCTCGATTTTAGCAATGTCAAGAATATCGTTGATGATGGTCAGGAGCTGCTGCGAACAACTGTTGATAACACCTGCATACTCCGTCATTGCTTCCGGATCGTTGCCGGGCATTGTCATTAGTGTGGCAAATCCCACAATCCCGTTCATGGGCGTACGGATTTCGTGGCTCATGTTTGCCAAAAAGGCCGTTTTCAGTTTATCGCTTTCAATGGCGCGCTGGTTCGATTTTTTCAGCTTCTCGTTCATCTCGATGATCTGGCGGTTGCTTTCGGCCAACTCTTCGTTCAATGCCATCAGCTCTTCATTTTGCTGCTTGAGCATATATTCACGTTCAAGCAGGGCTGCTTCGCTCCTCTTACGGAAAGAAATATCGCGTACCAGCACCAACACGGCATTTTGTCCATACCAAGGCGTCGGATTGATTGCGACTTCGGCATCAAACACCTCTTTTGTCAACGGCTTTATGGACTTACATTCAAATACTTTCGGCTTTTCGTTTGTGCTCTGTTCTTCCAACAATTTCGACGGGCAGCAATTCAAATCGAGAAGGTAATGTGACAGGGAATATGCAAGGGCCGTGTCTTTATTGGGCATTGCAAACATTTGCAACATGCTGGAATTCACGTTAAGCAACATCCCATTTAAATCCACCACAAACGCGGCATCAAAGGTATTATTGAAAAGTGCCAACAAATTGGACTCACTCTCTTCCAGCTCCTTGATCTTTCGCTGAAGTTCGGGGAAAAAACTTTTCCTGGCCGAATTTTCGCCAAGACCAATGATCTTGTTCCGGAGATTATCTAACTCGTTATTTTCGATCATAATTTAAAGCGCTTCGCGATAAATGACTTCAATGTCGGATCTGGTCGTTTTCCTCGGGTTTGTGATACGGCAGGGGTCGAGCATTGCTTTACGTGCCAGTTGGGCTATATCGGAATGCGTCACCCCACACATCGAAAGTGACTTAGATACCCCTGCATTTTCACGAAATTTCATCAGATGGTCCACCAACTTCGTTCTAAACGCACCGGACGGCACACCTTCCATGTCCAGTTGCATGAATCGTGCCACTTCGGAGTAACGTTGCCCTGCACTGTCGAAGTTATACCCGACCACATGCGGGAGCAGCAATGCATTACACTCGCCGTGCGGCAAATCGAGATAGCCTCCCAAACTATGTGCCATGGCGTGCACGGCACCCAGACTGGCGTTCGAGAATGCCAAACCCGCATATAAACTGCCCAGCATAACCTTTTCCCGTGCTTCCAGATTGTTGGGTTCGGCCAAACACAAAGGTAAATAAGAGGTAATTAACCCAATAGCTTCGCGGGCATGTAAATCAGAGAACGATGAACTGGCATTGGACACATATGCCTCGATGGCATGCACCAACGCATCGATACCGGTGCAAGCCGTAAGATAATTGTCCATGGTGACCAGCGTGGCCGGATCGATAAGCGCCACATCGGGGACCAGCGATTTACTGATAATGGCAATTTTTACCCTTTCGGCTTCGTGGTTTATAATGGCAAACTGCGATACATCGGCCGACGTGCCTCCCGTAGTGGGAATGCAAATGATCGGCGGCATTGGGTAAGGGACTTTATCCACCCCCTCGTACTGAAGCACATGCCCTCCATTGGCGGATACGATGCCGATGCCTTTTGCACAATCGATCACGCTTCCCCCGCCCACAGCTACGATGACGTTACAACGGTTTTCGGCAAACACATCGGCACCTTCCATCACTTCGGCCGATCGCGGGTTCGGCGATACATGCGAAAACGCCACATATTCCACTCCTTCTAAGGCCAATGAATCGACCACTCGTTTCGCCCAACCCGCTTGCCACACGCCGGGATCAGAAACCAGCAATGCACGCGTGGCCCCAAAATTTTTCGCATACCTTCCCGCAAGGTCAATGGCATTGACGCCAAATACAAATTCGGGTGCCACAAATTTTCTCAACTCCATTGGGGAAGATTTAATATTCAACAGAAGTAAAACTTACTAACCTATTTCCTGTCCGATAAATTGCGACGGAGATTTCCCATAGGTCTTCTTAAAACAAGTGGCAAAGTAACTTGGTTCAGAAAAACCGGTCATATGTGCCACTTCATTGATCGTGTAACGCTTTTCACGAAAAAGCCGGATGGCCTTTTTCATCCGTACAATTTTTATATAATCATTTGGTGTACATCCAGTTATAGAGTTAAATTTGGCATATAAAAGCGTACGGCTCAACCCCATTTCTTTGGAAAGATCGTTGACCGAGAAATCCGAGTTGGCCATATTTTCCTGAATAATGGCATCCACACGGGAAATAAATTGCTGGTTCAAACCATTTTCGTGATCCGGCACAGAAGTATTAGCCCTATCGACGTCAAGAAATTTTGCCCTCAGCAATTTACGATTTTGGATGATGTTATCGATCTTTACCCTCAAATATTTAACGTCAAAGGGTTTGGGAATATAGTCCTCGGCTCCCGACAAAAGACCTTGCTCCATGTTGACTTTGTCCGTCATCACAGTCAACAAGATCACGGGAATGTGCGACGATTCGAAATTTCCTTTGATCTTCCTGCAAAGCTCCATCCCGTCCATTTCGGGCATCTGCAGATCCGACACCACCAAATCAGGGTTGATGGTCGGGATCATGTTCCATGCAACCTGGCCGTTTTCGGCCACATAGGTCTTGTAGTAATGTCCCAATGACATTTTCATGTATTCGCGCAAGTCTTTGTTATCCTCCACGATCAAGAGTCTGATGCCCGTATTACCGGCCTCCGATATCGATTCTTCCGTTGTCCCGTCCTCCAAAGTTACAATGGATACATCGTGGACGAACGGAATATTTTTAAAATGCCCATTGCCATGTTTGAATTTAAGCACAAAGGAGGTCCCCACGCCTTCGGCACTTTGTACGGAAATAGTGCCTCCGTGCAATTCCACGTAACTTTTCACCAGCATCAACCCAAGACCAGAGCCCGTTTCCTGTGAGTTTATGGCATTTTGCGCCCGATAGAACCGATGGAAAAGCTTTTTCATGTCCACTTTGGGAATGCCGATACCAGTGTCGGACACGTCCACTTGCCAGTGTCCATGGCTTGATGTCAGCACCACATCGATACGGCCTCCTTCGGGAGTGTATTTTAATGAGTTGAATACCAGGTTATCGAGTATTTTGTCCATTTTCTCCGCATCGAACCATTCGTCCAATGGCCCGGAAGGCATTTGCACCGACAAGCCAACGTGCTTATTGGAAGCCAATGGAAGCCAATATTCCTTCTTTGTGCGAAAATAATCATTGACGTGGTGCGGTTTGACCTCTAAACGCTCCTTATCTTCGAACACTTTTTGGAAGTCAAGAAGCTGGGCAAACATTTTATTAAGTTTTTCGAGGTTCGAAGTGACCAGATTGAGCAGGTACCCATCGTGCGAATTCGTCGGTATTTTCTCCTTAAGTTCATAAATAGGCGCACTGATAAGAGTTAACGGCGTACGTATGTCGTGGGCCGTATTGATGAAGAAGCGGACTTTAGCCTCGGATTGGCGCTTTTCGCTGGTGTAACGGATGTACCGGATCACCAGGTAGACCAGAATAATCCATAGAAACACTCCGATCACCTTGGCCCATGTGGTTTTCCAAAAGGGTGGTGACACCACGATGGCAATTTGTCGTTCACTAACCACTTCGTTGTTGTTACCGATGGATTTAAGCCGCAACACATAATTACGGGGTTCCAGGTTGGTGTAATTCAGCACTGTTTCGGAGGTCGGCCCTACCCATTTTTCGTCAAGTCCCTCAAGCATCCACATGAAGCGCCGTTCGGCGGCGGGCGAAAAATCGATGGATGTAAAGCTCATCGAAAAAGAGTGCTGTTTGTGGGAAAGGATGATTTTCTCCGTATCGTCCAAAGCACTGGCCAGCGGAGAACCCTTGTCGCCGGCGTGGACAATTTGGTTGAACAAACTAAGATCCAACAACACGACATGGGCCTGTCCGCGCTGTTGCCTGATCTCGTTAGGATGAAAATAGGTAACGCCGCCAAAGGACCCGAAAAAAAAGAACCCGTCTTTAGTCTTTAGCCGTGACAATTGCCTGAACCGTTGATCGGAAATGCCATCGCCCACCGAAAAATTGTTGATCTGATAGGTTTGGGTGTTTAGTTTTCCAATGCCGTTTTCGGTACTGAACCAGATGTGTTGCCGGTCGTCGACCAGCAATGCATATACAAAATCGGAGGGCAGGCCCGATTGCGTGCCGAATTGCCTGACTTCGCCGGTATAGTAGTTGCAACGGTTAATGCCGCCTCCATACAGCGCCAACCAAATGATAGAATCTGATTCGACCACCGCATCGCATACATAATTGCTGGCAATGGAGTCGGTAAACGTGCACCGGCGATAGCGTTCCGTTTCCAGCGAATATTCGAACATGCCTGTCTCGCAAGCAAAGAGCACGGTATTGGCATCTTTCTGTAAAATATAGTTGGTCTGGCTTTGATCGATCCGCGTGAACGTGTTGATCTTGGGATTATACCGGCTAATCTTGCCCTTTTTCCCTCCCACCCAAATGTCGCCACGCGAGTCTTCGGAAATGGTGTAAATAAAATTAGTCCCCAAACTTTGCGGATTCCCTGGCTGGTTCACAAAATGGCCGATGACCGTCCCGTTTGGGTTAAGCATATAAAGCCCATCGGCATAAGTCCCAGCCCAAATGTTGCCACGTGAATCCTGATAAAGCACCATCACGTTTTTTGACTGCATAAGCTGCTGCCATTGGCCTGTAGTCCTGTTTAACACACTAATCCCGTCGGTGGTACCAATCCACAAAGAGCCGTCGGCCGTTTCAAGGAAGCCGCCCACATTATCTTTCGACAGTGAATTGGTTTTGTTCGCTTCGTGGCGGATCACATAGAACCCGACCTGACCAAAATCGAAAATATTAACACCGTTGTAGTAGGTCGACAGCCAAAAGCGCCCTTCGCGATCGCGAAAAATGTCGTACACCCCGTCGTCGCTCAGCGTCATGCCAATCCCTTCGTGCTGGCGGTACGATTGGCGCACCGTCAACGTACGACGGTCCAGCATCAATGCCCCTTGCCCGTCCGTACCGATAAAGAGGCTTGTTTCATCAATGGGGTAAATTTTAAGGATAGGGCTATGCAAATCGCGTGTGGACGTTACGTGTGTCAATCCGCCCGTGCGGGTGTGTAGCATGAAAAGTCCCGAATCGATCGTCCCCAGCCATAAGATTGAATTTTCAGGATCGAAGTAAGCCGATTCGAATACCGCTTTTACGGATGCGGCACCGGCATCAGCCAACAAAGACGGATTGCCGTTCCGGCGGTTGATGGTCAAAACCGCATTGTCGGCCATTGCCCAAAGATTCTGGTCGTCGTATACACCCAACATTTTTATATCGACGGTCGCCAGCATTGGATTCCCGATCGTGTACAGGGAATCGCCTTCCATATAGCCCAGGAACGCTTTGGATGCGACCCATAAGCGGTTTTGTCCGTCAAAGATCATGGCACGCAAAAAACGTTTCAGGTTCGTGCGGCATTCGAACTGATCGGACTTTTCGTTGTAACGATAAATGGCACCGCGATCGGTAAAGGCCCAAATGGAGGAATCGTTGTCGGCCACCACTTTTACCACACGGAAAGGGTATTTTTTTTCATCGACGATGGGCAACGGGTAATTCTTTACTTTTCGGCCGTCATACCGGTCTACCCCAAAACGGGTCGATATCCAGATGAACCCTTTGCGGTCCTGTTGAAAATTGAACGCATTTCGTCCGTTCAAGCCATCGTCCACACCCAGATAACGGATGTTCTGGGCGTATATCCCAACCACACACGCCCACCAGAAAAAAAAAGCCAACAAATACTTCATTTTTAAAGCGATAAATCGGATCGAATATAACAAAAGCCCAAGGAAATTCCACTGATCAAGCACAAGGATTGACACCCTTCAATAAAATGCCAAATACCAATGCGTTCCGGAAAATACAAGTTGGCCTTACCGGCAGTTACCCACCAATAAAGCCAACCGTACACACAATGCAGGTCCAACGCAGCTGCATCGATTACATACACAGATAAAAACGAATGGAACAGGCCAACGTGCGCGTGCACATTACGGACATCCCATTTTCACGAATTCATTGGCAAACCGTTCCCCCATCATTCGTTGTGCCTTTGAATCGAAATGTACGCCATCGCCGTTGTGCGAAAAACCGGATGTGCCGATAACCCGTGCACAACAATCATCCACGACATAAGCGTGAATCTGGCCATTGATGCTTTGCCATAGATCGTTGTTTGAGAAATCCCCAAGTTCCCCGATCAGAATGGGCAATTGTCCGTTGCCGGCAATTTGCCTGAAGCGGCCAAACAGTTCCGACAACCGGCTTTGGTACAATGAACAGTTATCGGGGTTTGCATCGCTTTCCCCCTGGTGCCAAAGAATACCTTTGAGTTGTCCGTACCCTAAACCAATTTCAACCTTTGCTTTAAAATTGGTGAGGAGTTGGACGTTTTTATGGATCGAATCACCCAGCCACTGGGAAACCGAACTTCCCCCGACCGCTACCGGGATCAGCAGGATTGAAATGCTGTCGGGGATCTGTCCCACCAACGCCCGGCCAAAAGACAAGCCACATCCCAGTCCCATCATTGACGGCTCGTAAAAATGGAGCGGCTCTTTTGCCAAAATAACGTCGCCGTCTTTATTGATCGTCAAGATCCGGTCGCTCGGTATCGTATCCCGGGGTTCAACCCAACCACGGCCCGCCATGTTCGATTGCCCCGCCAGCAGAAACACCCATACATTTTCTTTTTGGGGGATATGTGTCGGTTTAATCTCCTCACCGGGAAAAAACCTGGTTCTTGGTCCGGTAAAAAACGACACAAGCAACAATACGGACAAAATGCCTTTGGTAACCATCACGATATATCTTTGTTTTTTGCACGCCCTATCCGAACAAAGCAAGCATCACCACAGGGAAAATTGCGCAGCCATGACCATTTCCCTGAGGTGAACACTGTTATGTTTACTTGGCTTTGTACTGCAACTCTTTTTGACGATAAAAATCCTGCAGGACGTAAAATGCTTTTTTCTTGATCCCCTGATCGGAAATAACGCCTTTGCGGTTAAAGAAATCCTGCACATCGGGCAACTGGCGCCGTGCTGAACGGAAATCTTTCAGAATCCATGGCGACACGCCCGAGAAGCCATCGATTTTGTCAAGCATCTCAAGCGTACGGATGTATAATTCTTCCTGGTACTCTTCGGTGAACCGCTGGTTCACGTCGCCATGCATTCCTTGTAAGGCACTTCCCCCAAATTCGCTGATGAATACGGGTTTATTGTACGGAATCTCCCATTTGGCAATCCTGCAATCGTCGGGAGTTCCACGGTACCAACCCAAATATTGGTTGAAGCTCACGATATCGACGTATTGGTTCATGTTATCATCCAAACGGTTCAATCCGTTTTCCGCACGGGTTACTTCCATGGCCATGCTAATAAGACGCGTATCGTCCAAAGACTTGGCATGTTTGGCCAGATTACCCAAAAACAGGTCGCGCGCTTGTCCATGGGGCGTTTCGTTGGCAATGGACCAAATGACGATGGCCGCACGGTTCTTGTCGCGGGCAATCATTTCGGTCAGCTGGTTCCGGGCGTTTTGGTACGTGTCTTGGTTTTCCCACGAGATGGTCCAATACACGGGAATTTCGCTCCATACCATCAACCCAAGTCTTTCGGCCTCGCGCACCATGGTTTCGTTGTGGGGATAATGCGCCAGACGCACAAAGTTACACCCCAGTTCTTTGGCCCATCCCAAAAGGGCCAGTGCGTCGTCTTTCGACCACGCACGACCGTTGCGGTAAGCGGCCTCTTCGTGGATGCTGATGCCACGCAGAAATACTTTTTGCCCGTTGAGCAATACGCTTTTGTCTTTTGTTTCGATGGTACGAAAACCGATGTGGTCCACAATCCTTTCACCGGCCTTGCCCACTACCACGTCGTAAAGTTTTGGCTTTTCGGGCGACCACAACTGGGGCTTGGCCGAAAATTCAAAACCGGCCATCCCATTGGCATCGGTCACCAACTGCCTTTTGACCTTCAATTCGGGAATTTCCAGTGTAAGGGGTTCGTTTGCCTTGGCGTTATTTAACTGTACCCAGCCAGCAATCACATCTTTTTTCCCCTTCTGCAACTGCACCGAATAATCTTGTATATATGTATCAGGGACACCCACCAACTTTACTTCACGGGTAATGCCCCCATAGTTCCACCAATCCATGTTCACGGTAGGCACATTGTCGCGCTGACGGGTATTGTTGACCCTTACCACTACAAAATTGTCGCCGTCTTTCAGCAAATCGGTCACATCGAAATTGAACGACGTATAGCCGCCCGCGTGTTCCCCGGCCCATTGTCCGTTGATCCACACCATGGCACTGTAGTTCACCGCACCAAAATAGATCAGCGTGCGGTGTCCGGGTACTTTTGTCAGTTGGAAATCTTTTTGGAACCATACCGATCCTTCGTAAAAGAACAGCTGCGGATTGGCGGTGTTCCAATCGGACGGAATGTCCATAACGGGAGACGTACGGAAATTATACTCTATCAATTCCGACGGGTGTTTTTGTTCCCGGTTTTCAAAAAAACCATTTTTCAACGGCATCAAACGATAGTCGTAATAACCGTTGTCCAACGGATCGACAATGTAACGCCACTTGCCGCAAAGGGTTTGTGTTTGGCGCGCATCCACATTGTTGAGCAGCGGTGTTTGGGCATTTAGGGCCAATACACCACATAACGATAAAATAGCCAGAAGATTCTTCATCATTTTGATTTTTTAGAAAGGGATTTCCTGCCGGAAACCATATCCTAATTTACGGAACTCCATTGGAAACCCCTCTATATTAAACTAAGACACAACTGCTTAATCGGCAATCAACTTAGCCGTTGTCAAAATCTTGTTGCCGGCCACCACTTTCACGATGTAAATGCCCGGTTTTTCGACAGTGAAGGGAATGGGGCCGTTTTGTCCCGACAAGCTTCCGTGAAATATGGTCTTTATCTCCTGGCCTGTGATGTGGTAAAGAATGGCCCGGGCATTGTCGGCATGGTAACCGGCCAGATTCAGAAAAGCTTGCCCTGTAGCAGAGTTGATGTAACAGGATACAGGTCGTGCTTGTGCGTTTTCACCCACCGAAGTGGTGGTGCCGTCGGTGTAAAAGAACTCCACATCATCGATGTAATAATTGTCAGTGACCAATGAAGCCGGCGACACACGGTTGTAGTTCAAGCGGATCTGGAACACGTTATATGCCGCCACAACGGGAATTTCATAGGTAATGGTTTCCCATACACCTTGCAGTTTGGGCTTTATGTCACGAATATTCTCGGTCGACGATGATCCGTAAAGTTGCAATCTGACCGCAGTGATGTCGCCGATCTGAACACCATCGGCATTGGGAGCCGCATAATATTTGAACCGAAAGCGGTTGTACCCATCGGTCGATATGGCCTGTTCGTTTTGGTTCAGGTCAAGCATAAAATAGGCGCTGCCCGAGTTGTTCGTCAATCGGAACGCTTTGTTGCTGGTATTGATGCCGCTTTTCAACGGGTTGTCGACCACCGAGAACAACGCTGAATTGCCACTTCCCGCACGGTAACGCGACGAAAGGGCACCGTCTTCGAAATTGTCAAGCACAAGGTTTTGCGAATGTCCGGCCGAAGCCATTAATCCCATTGCACCCAAAAACAGTGTAATTTTTCTCATAATGATTGATTTAATTGATTAATTACTGATTCATACATCATTCGACCCAAAATTCAGTTGTGAGTACCTGCTGGCTGTCACCGCCCACCATCAAGAGAAACCTGCCAGGTTCAACTTTTCTCTGCATGTCGATGCCATAGAATGCCAAATTGCTGATTGGCAAACGAAACGCGACGTTTAAGGTTTGACCTGCTTTGACCGGTACACGCCGGAAAGCTTTCAACTCCTTGACAGGGCGTGTAACCGATGCGGCCACGTCGCACACGTAAAGCTGCACCACTTCAGTGGCATCGTACGCTCCCGTATTGGCCAGATCGATCGTCACCGTCACCGTATCCTTCTCCGAAAATCGGCTTCCCGACAATTGGATCTGGCTGTATGCAAACGTGGTATAAGACAATCCATAGCCGAAATGAAACAGTGGATCGAAACCTGCATCGAGGTAAAACGAGGTGCAGCCCAACGACGATTGCCTGGCCTCCAATGGAATGTCGGCCAGCAACGTTTCGTTGCGCAGTGCGGGCCGGCCTGTTTTGTTATGATTATAGTAAATAGGTATTTGACCGACGAATTTTGGAAACGTCACGGGAAGTTTTCCCCCGGGCACCGTTTTACCCCAAAGGATATCGACCAATGCGGGCCCGCCCATGGTGCCGGGATGCCAGACATAAAGCACGGCATCGGACCACTCCACCTCATCGGCAATGGTCAGCGGACGGCCCGCCATCACCACGGTCACCAACGGTTTTCCAGACTTCCTGAGCTCACGGATCAACTCGCTTTGGGCACCTTGAAGATGCAGCCCGGCCAGACAGTGTGCCTCGCCCGACAGAATGGCTTCCTCACCCACAATGACCACCACTGCGTCGGCCTTTTTGGCCGCGGCCAAGACTTTGGGAAAATGGCGCTTATCCGAGTCGCGGCTATAGGCCAGACCTTGTTCGTAAACGATTTTGACCTGATCTCCCACCATTTTTCGCAGGGCCATTAAAGGGGTTTGTGTCATGGATTTTTCACCGTCGAAACTCCACGTGCCCATTTGATCGTGCGGTGCATGGGCCATGGGACCGATGACTGCCAACGTTTTCACGTTCGGGCCCAAAGGCAACGTTTGATTCCGGTTTTTGAGCAGCACGAACGACTGTTCGGCGGCTTCCTTGGCTGCGGCCAAATGGTTTTCGGCATAGGCTTGCGACGGCGCATCAAGGTTGATGTAAGGATTTTCGAATAACCCAAGCCGGAATTTCAACCGAAGAACATGGCGCACTGCGTTGTCAATGGCATGTTCCGAAACTTTGCCTTCGGCCACTAGCGCTTCCATGTTGTTCAGGTAACAACCCGATACCATTTCCATATCAAGACCCGCATTGGCGGCTTTCATGGCAGCTTCTTTGTTGTCGGCGCAAAAGCCGTGCACCACCATCTTCTTTTACCGATGCCCAATCGGACACCACGACCCCATCAAATGCCCATTCGTCACGAAGAATTCTCTTTAGAATAAAATCATTGCCCGACGCAGGAATGCCATCGTTGTCGTTGAACGAGGTCATGACCGATGCGCATCCCGCTTTAATGGCGGCTTCGAACGGAGGAAGGTAAACATTCCGTAACTGACGTTCGGGGATAAATGTCGAGTTATAATCGCGCCCGCCTTCGGCAGCTCCATATCCCACAAAATGTTTGGCGCATGCGGCCATGGAAGTGGCATCGGACAACTCGTCCCCCTGAAACCCTTTTATCATGGCTACCGACATCATCTCTGTCAGGTAAACATCTTCGCCAAAACTTTCGGCAATACGGCCCCAACGGGCATCGCGCGAAATATCCATCATGGGGGCAAACGTCCAGCGGATGCCTTTTTCGGTGGCTTCGACGGCAGCTATCCGCCCTCCGGTTCTGGCCACTTCGGGATTAAACGTGGCTGCCTGCCCCAAGGGAATGGGAAACAGGGTTTTGTATCCATGGATGACGTCACGGGCTATCAGCAACGGGATGCCCGCAGGAGATTCCTCCATGGCGATTTTCTGCAGCTTATTGACCAACGCAGCGTCCTCAACATTGAGAATAGAGCCCACATCTCCCTTGCGTACATCGTTGAGAAAACGCTCGTCCACTTTGCGGCCGTTCACCTGGTGCATTTGGCCGATTTTTTGGCGCAACGTCATTTTAGACAACAGCAAATCGATACGCTGTTCCACGTCAGGGGATTGAGCCGCCGACCACGATGTGCAAACGAACAATAGGGCAATGGGAAAAATATGCCTGATCATTGTCTTTCTGGTTTTAATTTGGCATTGGACGGCATGAAGCCGAAAGAGGATGGGGCCTTACTTCCCATCGAAGTACCGGATCAGTCCAAACACGTTGTCGTTCAATTCCTTCATCTCTTCAAGCATAGGCATGTAAGGCTCATACCGACTGGTAACCGTGCCTTTGTTTGAGTCGCGGTTCGATGGGTCGGTGGCCAGATTCTCCGGATCGTTGTCCATGTACTTGAACCAATGCCAGCCCACGCAATTTTGGCTTTTGATCAGTTCAATGGCAAAATTCTGGTAGAAATAACCGCGGTCGCGCTGCGAAGGGACGTTCCAGCCCGCCCCTGTGTTGTTGGGCAGGCCACTGTCTTCGCCTTTGGTATACCATTCGGTAACGAGAAAGGGTTTTCCCGACCATATTTCCCAGTTGGACACCAACGCCGAATCGGGTTCCCAGCGCCGGTAATGGTTGATGGATATGATGTCCATATATTTACCGGCAACTTTGAAAATTTCGGGATTGGTCAGTTCCTGCTTCTTTTCCTGATTGAAACGACACCCGAGGTACATGTGGTTGGGATCGGCCCTGCGCAACGCACCGGTCACTTTTTTCATGTACGTTTCGAAGTAAAAGGCCGTAAACGCCATCCTGTCCTCGTCGGTAATATCGTTGTTGGTTGCTTTAAAGCCTTTGCGTTCGTCAAGCCATTTTTGCGCGGCAATGTAGCCGGGCTCTTTTACCCCAAGAAACAAAAGATGACGGTCCAGCGCATCGTTCAACCAGGGCAATTCGTTGTCGGTAAAGTAGCCCAGTAAATATTTGTCATCCTTGTATTTTTCAAGCGGGGCAATAGCTTTCTCCACATAGTCGTCAAACTCGGGATCGAATACCATGGCCAAATCGAACTGGTAACCCTGCCAACCCGCCTTTTCGTATTTTCCGCCAAAACGTTTGACATGTTCGTGTTTATATGCCCCCATAGGGTTGACGATGATGGTGTACACCAAGGGATTTTCCATTTCCCGGATCACGTCCACTGCCGACCAGGCTCCTGTGCCGTTGAACCCGTAACTGCGTAACATCCGGCCCTCGGAATCGGCCCACCGCCGGTTCGTTTGGAACAGCCGGCAGAAAGCTTCCTTTTGCTTCTCCGACGAACCGGGGTTGAACGCTACCACGCCTTTGTGGATGAAGGGATAGCCTTGCGGGTCAATGATCCACCAACGTCCATCCGATTTTTCGGTCCGGAAAAAGCCTGTGGCTTGTTTTTGCCAGATTTTCCACCCACCGAATTCCGATTTTTCGGGTTCGTGAACGGGATGGTAACCGGGCAGACGATCGACCGTTTTGGCGGTATATTCCACCCAAACGGTGTCTAACGCGTTTTTACGCGCCTTTACCACATGGAACTCCTTTGGCCTGGAAGTACACCCCATGGCTATGACAAGAACGATTGAAAAAATAACTGACAACTTCATGTTTCTATTCGGTTAATGAGGGAATGGCACTGCGATGCTTCAGCCCTGACAGGCAAAAGCGTTTCCCGCAGTCCAAAAATTGTGGGCATGCAAACCCGCCTCCATGCAAGGACGCGAAAACTCAACGCAGGCATTTACGATCCGCGCCCAAACATGGTGAGCCGGGCGGTCGGATCAGTAAAACCCGTCCACCAAGCCCTGGTAGGCCGGTTTGCGCTGGTAGTTGCCATCGAATGGCAAAGGCCAATCGGGGTTTGCGTAAAGCCAAGAGTTCGGATCGGCCACGCCCCAGGTCGTAATGCCGTATTGCTGCCCTTCGGGCACATCGGCCATGGCTTCGGCCACTGCCTTGTAGCTGAGGTACTGCTTTTGCTTCAATTCATCGGAATAAACCAAACTGGCCACATTGTTTTTGTTTACCGCAATGTCCAATTCCGACACATGCACCTTCAAACCTGTTTGAGCTGCCGTGAGGATGGCATTGCGCAGGTCGCCCACCGCCCTTTCGACATTGGTGTGCATCTGCAACCCGTAGCCGTGGATGGGTACGCCCCGTTCTTTCATTCCCTTGATCAGGTTATTGATGGCCACCCGTTTTGCAGAACTGTATTCATGGCCGTAATCGTTGTAGAACAGCAATGCATTGGGATCAGCCTCATGCGCACACTGAAACGCCCAATCGATGTACTCGGGCACGCCGATGTTTTTCGTCCACACGCATTCGCTGGCAGGGCGAAAGGTACCGTCGTCTTTAACGGCTTCGTTGACCACGTCCCACGAAGCGACTTTACCTTTGTAACGGGTCACCACATCGGTGATGTATTCCTTCATGATTTGCTTCCATTCCTCTTTGGTGCCCTGAAAGTTTTGTACCCATGTAGGCATGGAGTAAGTGGACTGTTTATACCAAATGAGCGCGTGCCCATGAAGGCGCTTCCCGTACGATTGCGCAAAATTCACCAGGTAATCGAACATCGTCCCAATAATAGACACCTCGCCCACGGCTGATGGCCCCCATTTTCATGGCATTCTCGGCCGTAATGGTGCTGTATTCGCGCAATACCGTGTTACGGTAGGTCTCGTTATTCTTGAGGCTGGATATGTTCAGTGCCCCTCCCACCGGATAAGGCGCATCTTTCAGATAATTGACCGTGGGAGGTTCATTATCTTCGCCTCCGGGGTTTTCGATCTCGTTCCCGCCATCATCCTTTCCACAAGAAATAGCCACCCCCGGCACCAGTACCGGGAGCAACCATATGGCCATTTTTAAAAATGCTTTCTTAATATCCATCGTTCTGCTCTAAAACATGTCCGACATTGGCATCGATCACTCGTTGGGGAAAGGGCAACAGCACATGATAGTCCTGAATGCCCGGTAATCCGTCGCGTTCGCCCGAAGCGATGTGGTTGTATTTACGCACACGTTCAATCAACTTGCCTGTCCGCACAAGGGTTTCGCGACGGTTTTCTTCGGTCACCAGCTCACGGGCGCGCTCGTCGAGGATAAAATCAAGCGTCACGTCGGCTGCGGTAATGGGAGTGGCATTGGATCGCGTACGGATCAGGTTGATGTAATAGGCAGCCCCATCTGCTTCGCTGTTTTTCCCCTGAAGATGAAGAGCCTCGGCCAGCAACAAATAGGTATCGGCCACGCGTAAGTAGACTTGATCGGCATAGGAGTACGATTCGCCGTAACGTGCCGGGTCGTCAAATGTCCAATCCCATTTACGGGTACTCATCCAACGGTTGTTGTTGGTGGTCATACTGGCTTTGGTAGAATCGCACATAATGGTCGTGCCGGTTCTGGTCACATATTTGCGGCGCAGCGCATAATCGCCGTAACGGTGGTCTTTTGCTTCATAAATAGACAACGCCCATGCCGTGATGCCCGCACGGCCAATGCCGCGTCCGCCGTATTCGGGGCTATAGGCCACGTTCAGGTTGTTGTAGGCCGACACCCACGTGCGACGAAGGCAGTTGGTGTATTGCCCCAGCATGTTATCAAGATCGGAATTGGGGAATACCCACAAGGCTTCGGTATTGCCCTGGCTAGGCAAAATGTTGCCGTTGTAAAACTGGTCCATGAAAGGCACGCCCGGCTGAGAACTTTTTACGCCGTAACGTTGGGCAATGAGTTTGAAATTGGGGTTTTCGAACACTGCATTGGCTTTCTGTTCGGCCAGTTCCGGCTTCCCTTGCCACAGATAAAGCTCGGCCAAAAAGTGTTGTGCGATGGCTTTGGTCAAACGGGTTACATCTTGTGCGTTATCGGGCAGCCATTGTTCGGCAAACAGCAAATCTTCTTCTATCACGGTCTGGATATCTTCCACCGGATTACGCTCCCAATCGTCGCGGTAATTGCCGCCGTTGATCTCTTCGGTACTCAAAGGCACAGGACCAAAGGTCATTACCAAATGGCGGTATGCCCATGCTCGGATGAGTTTGGCATGTGCAATGATCTCATTTTTGTTTTGCTCGTTCTCTTCGTCCGATTTCCCCAACCAATCCACCTCGGGGCTTGCGGCACGGTTGATAACCATGTTGCAGGCCGAAATGGCACGGTAAAGAATCAGAAAAATACCTTGCTTGTTGCTGTCGCTTACATCGCCGTTCAAGAACTGCATGGTGGGGTTCAGGTCCACGTTGTAGCGGTTCAGACCGCGTGTCCACGACAATTCGGTATTGGCCCAACCGATGTCGGTACCTATTTTCCAGATCACGCCAAGTTCGGCCGACTGGATCATTTCGCGGCGTTCCTGCCTTGGGAAATTCAACAGCGCATATTTCGCCATTTTAAACCCGTTGTAGTCATTGAACAGGTTTTCGGCAAAGGTGTTGTCCTTCGGCTCTTCCTTCAGGAATTCGTCTTCGTTGCACCCCACCGCCGGAACCAGCAAGAAAAGGGCGAACAGGAAATATATGTATGTTCTCATGATTTTAATTTTTGAATGTGGGATTGGTTACAAACTGAACTTCACGCCAAAAATGAACGATTGGGTCTGAGGAACCGAATAGTCGCTCGTATATTCCGGATCAAGGCCAATGTAATTGGTGATCGTGTAAAGGTTTTTGGCATTGGCAAACACCTCCAAGTTGCTCACGCCGATTTTTGCAAGCAATGGTTTAGGAAACTGGTAAGCCAGTGTGATGTCTGACAAGCGGATGTACGATGCATCGTTTTCTTTGCCGAAGTAGTTCAATCCAAATGGGTTGGAATCGTCGCGATTGGCAGGATAGGTGTTAATCGGGTTTTCGGACGTCCACCACTCACGTTTACGGATGTTGGTTTTGCCATCGAAGTAGGTATTCATGTATTCGGTATAGCGGGTCACTCCATGCACCGCATTGATGAAAATACTTAACGACAGCCCTTTATAGGTAAACGTATTCATCATGCCCGCCACATAATCGGGGTCGCCATGCCCAATGATCTTCATGTCATCGGCCGTGATCTGGTTATCGGGCACGCCATCGGGGCCGCTAATATCCCTTACCTTCACGTCGCCGGGTTTGGCCGTGGGCATGTGAGAATTCAGGATGTCATCATTTTCCTGCCAGATGCCGTCAAACACATAAGAATAGACCACGTTAATGGGTTTGCCGATAAACCAACGGTTGCCAAGGTTGTCTTGGGGTTTGCCGTTTTCGTCGAACAAGCCCACGTTCACTATTTCGTTTTTGTTGAACGCAATGTTAAAGTCGGTCGACCACGTAAAGTCGCCACGTTTCAGGTTTATCGTAGATACCTGGAATTCAAAACCGGAACTTTTGGTTTCGCCCACATTTTGCCGGATCGAACTCACCCCGTTGATTTGGGGGATTTGCTTGTTCAGCAACAAATCGTAGGTATTTGCCGTGTAAGCTTCGATAGAGCCCGAGATGCGGCCTTTAAGGAATGAGTAGTCGATGCCGGCGTTAAACTGGCGCGTGGTTTCCCAGCTTAAGGTCGGGTCAGCCAGTTTATTGGAATAAAAGCCGATCAACGTGTTTTTGTCGTTATCCAGATAATATTCGTTGGTCATGGTCGGCAACGCGGTGTAAGCATCAATGGCTTGGTTCCCGTTTTCGCCGTATGACAAACGAAGCTTCAACCGATCAAGCCAATTCTCGGTCACTTGCATGAACGGTTCTTGCTCCACGTTCCAGCCCAGTGCGGCCGACGGGAAAATACCAAACTTCGAGTCGGCTCCAAAAGCTGAATATCCGTCACGGCGTGCGGTCAGGGTCAACAGGTAACGACTGTCAAAACCATAGTTCAGGCGCAGCATTTGCGAAAGGTTCGACGTCCGGAGATAATCGTCGCCTGGCGTCAGGGTTGTAGCCAGTTTAAACTGATAGTAAGTCATGTAGTCCCCGGGGAAGCCCACTCCTTCGTTGTTGTGGAATTTTTGGGTGAATTGCTGGGTGCTGTACATTCCCGTCAACGTAAAATTGTGTTTCTTAATGCTGCGCGTATAGGTCAGGATGTTCTCTACGGTCCAATCTTCTTTCCCTTGGTTTTGGACGTTGGCCACCCCGCCTTTTTGTTCTCCCTCCAATGTATTCGACATGGCTTTGTAACTTTCGAGCAATCGGAAACGATAGTTATATCCCCCGTTCAACCGGTATGACAGACCGGGAATGAACGGAAAGTCGATTTGGAGGAAGTTCGACGTCACGACCGAGCGGGCCACATCTTCGTTCTGATAATTCAACGGCTCCAACGGGTTGGTCACGTTCAGGTCGTCGGGCCATGGATGATAGTTGATGGAGCCATCGGTTTCATAGGGATCTGTCAGCGGGCTCATGCGCATGGCACTAGAGAAATTAGCTTTTTCGCCGTCGCGACGATAGTACCCCAACTGGGTATTGGTTCCCAACTTAAGCCAGTCGGCCAACTGGGTTTCAATATTCTGACGGATGGTATAGCGGTTATAATCGTCGTTGATGGCAACACCTTTGATGTTCGACACGTTACCCGAAATAAAATAACTGGTGCCTTCTTTGCCGCCCGACACGGACAAATTGTAATCCTGACGGCGACCGGTGCGTGATGCCAAATCAATCCAGTCGGTATCCACCCCCGCTTCGTGTTGCTGGGTCTCGAACGAACTGGTGTAACCCAAACGTTCGTTTTTAAAGTTGTAGAATTCTTCTCCCGACATCATATCAGGGATGTTCGTATAGCGGTCAATGCCCGTGTACCCGTTAAACGACACCGAAACTTTGCCCGTTTTCCCTTTTTTGGTGGTGATGAGCAATACGCCGTTGGCAGCCCGGGCCCCGTATACGGCAGCCGATGAGGCATCTTTCAGGATCTCGATCGATTCGATGTCGTTGGGACTAATCTCCGACAGGAAGCCGGAATATGGGATCCCGTCAAGGATGATCAACGGCTGCGCATCGGCACTGATCGACTTCTGGGCCCTGATACGAAGTTTCAACTGATCGCCCTCGGCACTGGACCCCTGGTTGATGACCGACATCCCCGCCACCTTCCCTTGCAACGATTGCACCACATTGGTTTGCGGCATTTGCGACAAGTCGTCCGGCTTCATCGATACGACCGCACCGGTCACGTCCTTGCGACGTTGGACCCCGTATCCCACGGCCACAATCTCATCCAATATTTTATTGTCTTCCCCGAGCTTGACGTTGATATGGCTTTGGGTCCCCACCACAATCACCTGGTTGACAAAACCGATGAACGAATAAGTCAACGAAGCCTGGGGTGAACTTACGTCAATGGCATAAACACCGTTCACATCAGTGATTGTTCCGGTAGTGGTGCCGGTTTCAAACACCGATACCCCAATTAACACTTCTCCTTTGGGATCGGTGACGGTACCTGTCACCCGAACCCTGTTTGTTTGCGCCTGGATACCTGTAAAAAAGGTCACCATTATTAGCAGCAAGATTAGTTTGCTTTTCTTCATGACTGCATGATTTGTTAATTAAAAACTTATAGACAAAACTAGCGTCAGGGAGCCTGAACGGCTTACAACTTCGTTCACAATTGTTTCAATTTTGTCCTTTTCGCCATACACAGAAATAAAACCAAAACCATGTATACCAATTAATTGTATGATTTTTAAACAATGCCGGACGATTTTGCCAGGCACTTCCCTTCCCTTAAACCCGAAATTCATCCACGGCTAAAGCGACCCAATGCAAAATACCGAGATGCATGGAATCAGTCAATTAAAGATTTAGTAAGTTTGGATAAATCCGGGATAACCCAAGCAACCCCTATCCAAAAGCATTATCGCCATGAAAAGAACAATCCTACTGACATTCTTTGCCGCGCTTGCCGTCATGAACGTGCTGTGCCAAGAAACAGCGAATAATTTCCGCATTGTCGGCAACGACGTTATTTGGCAAAAAGTGTACGTCACATCGATGGGGCCAGAGCAACTCTGTGCCAAAGCAAAATACTCCGGATTATTTGACAAACTTGAAAAGGAAGAAAATAAAATCACCGGTGAGCTAAAGCTTTTGGATGCCGATCCTCTCAACAATATTCCGTTTTCGCTGGGCACACTTTATATTACCCAAAACGTGTTCAGCGGTTTTGTGGTCATCGAAAGCAAGGAAGGAAGATACAGGGTAACCTTGAAAAGGATCACACTCATTTCCAAAAGTATTGATACCTCCAAATACGAACCGATCTCGTTTCTTAAATCGATCGCATTAAAAAGTGGAAAAAACGAATTTACCCCATCGTTCACCAAAAACAGCCAACCGTTGGATGAAGCATTTGGCGTTACATTCGATTTTGGCCGGCCCGATGGCATTGACGACAATTGGTAATCCTTGTTTTCGCACAGCCACCGGCATAATCCCTGTCGAAGTGGGCGAGTGTGTGCCCCATTGACTGCTAAATTACAGATAGATGAGAAAATTTGCCAATGCCCTAACGGGATACCAGTCCGGAAACCAGCATCAAGTAACGAGCATCCATGCGCATTGCAACCCGATGGCGAAGAATGATTTTGAAAAGGATGTACGTGCCTTTCCCCTAAAGCCATCCCAAAACTACGATCCACAAACAGGGACATAATTCAGAACAATACATATCTTTGTTCCACGATTATAACCGTAAACCCCGTGCCTGTTGGTTTTTACAGCGCCGCATTATATATACCGGTTCACATGAGAAGAGTCATATTGTCCTTTATTTCCCTGTTCATTTTGGTTGCCCATTCAGCGGCACAGATCCCTGACAATCAATATTGCGTAGATCATCCGAAAAAACTGGTCGTTTGCAATGCCAACGTCAACCTTGTTTCCCAACAATTGGCCTCCCAAAACGAATTGTTCCGATTCGATGCCGAGTATCGGTGGATCGACGACGAAAAACTGGTCGGCATCGGGATACCTTATAAAATCCTAAATACAACGAACGACGAAAAATATACGCTATTCTTCACCCGGTTACCCATTGTAACGATTACCACAGAACATACCATTCAGGATACGCCCAAAGTTCCCGCAAATTTCAGGCTGGTCGAAACAGACCAAAATGAAGTGGTATCGCCCATTGGCATCGAATACCGTGGGGGATGGTCACAAACATTGCCAAAAAAGTCGTTGGAAATAGAATTTTGGCAAGACGGGACCGGCAACGAAACGCTGGAATACAGCTTACTCGGCATGACTGCCAAAGACGATTGGAACCTTCAGGCCATGTACAACGAACCCATGAGGATCAGGAGTAAGACCAACAACGAACTGTGGCGAAAGATACATACCATCTACTATCAAGAATCGGAACCCGACGCCGTCAACGGCATAGGCATGGAATACGCCGAGCTGTTCCTCAACGGCGACTACCAAGGGGTATATTGCATAGGCGAAAAAGTAAAGAGAAAACAACTGAAACTAAAAAAATACAACGGCAACATCAGGGGCGAACTTTACAAAGGCATTGGATGGGGCGCCAGTACTTTTACGTCACTCCCGGCAATGGTTTACAACACTGATCTGTGGGGCGGCTTTGAGCTAAAATATCCCGATGAAGTCCTTGATTGGTCTCCGATATATGCCTTTGTCGACTTTGTGGTCAACTCGCCCGACGAAGATTTTTATGCCCAATACCGATCGAAATTCCATTTGGGCAATGCCGTCGATTATTTCATCTTTCTCAATCTGTTAAGGGCCACCGACAATGCCGGCAAAAATGTTTATATCGCCAAGTACAATACGGGCGATCCTTATTTCTACGTGCCTTGGGATTTGGACGGCACTTTCGGCACCATATGGACCGGTTTGCGGGAAAACATCACCGACGACCTGTTGACCAACGGGTTCTATTTGCGTTTGCTGAACGACTATTCGCCCGATGGATTCAAGGAACGGCTGACAAATCGATGGAACGAGCTACGTCAAGACATCATCACCCATGAAAACATCATGGGAATGTTTTCGTCCAACCTCGATATCCTGATCGAAAACGGCATTTACGAAAGAGAGCATATGGCTTGGACCGATTATAATTTCGACTTGGACCACTTGGACTATCTATCCCAATGGACAACAAACCGTTTGAACTATCTGGATGGAGCATTCGGCTTGACTCAGGGCCCCACGCAAACGCCAGAATCCGGGACACGCCCCCTACTCGCAGCCATTGTATTTCCCAACCCGGCTTCCGACAAGCTAAGCATAGTGATGCCACAGGGAGAAACGGGCCATGCCACCCTGTACAACGCCTTTGGACAAGCGATGGTGGTGCAGGAGCTGAAGGAGATATCGAATGACATCGATCTGTTACACATAGCCAACGGTATTTACGTTTTGGAGATCATCAAGTCGTCAGGCCGTCAAACTACCAAAATCATCGTACGGAAGTGAACTGCTTACGTACTCCGGGGGTACCTGAAGCCCTTGCGGCCCCGGAGAGGAAGCGCTATATATCTCGCCAGTCTGCCAACAAGCACTGTCCGTCCTAACCATATTCTTGCCCCTTTGCCCGATACTTCCTATTTTTAGGGTCTTAAAAACTACTGCCATGTCATCGCAACCTAACCCGCAACTAGCCCTGGCCCACGATTTTGTACAACACACCGATCGCCACGTGTTCCTGACCGGCAAGGCCGGTACGGGCAAAACGACGTTTCTGCACAACCTACGGCGCACATCGCCCAAACGCATGGTCGTGGTGGCACCTACGGGTGTTGCGGCCATCAACGCAGGCGGCGTCACAGTGCATTCCATGTTCCAGCTACCCTTTGGCCCCATCCTGCCGGGCATGGCACAATCGTCACAACAGCAACACCGTTTTTCGAAGGAGAAGATCAATGTCATCAAAAGCATCGATCTGCTGGTGATAGACGAGATAAGCATGGTACGTGCCGATGTGCTGGACGGCATTGACAACGTGTTGCGCACCTACCGCAGACGAGACACGCCTTTTGGCGGCGTGCAGTTACTGATGATCGGCGATCTTCAGCAGTTGGCACCCGTAGTAAAGGAAGATGATTGGCAACTGCTGAAGACCTATTACGACACTCCCTTCTTTTTTAGCAGCAATGCGTTGAAACAGACAGAGACCATCAACATAGAGCTCAAACACATTTACCGTCAAAACGACGACACGTTCATCGGTATTCTCAACAAAATAAGGCACAACCAACTGGATGCCGATACCCTGGCACAACTCAACAAACGTTACATCCCCGGCTTTGCCGACCGTGCCGAAGACGGTTACATCATCCTGACCACCCACGTGAACCAAGCCAAGCAAATCAACGACCGTAGATTGATCGCCTTGCCTGGACGCAGCCATGCTTTCGGCGCCGGCATATCGGGCGAATTCCCTGATTATGCTTACCCCACCGAACCCAATCTCCTCCTCAAGGAAGGGGCGCAGGTCATGTTCGTGAAAAACGATGCATCGACCGACAAGCTGTATTATAACGGCAAGATAGGTACCGTCGAGAAAATAGCCGACCGCAAAGTAACGGTACGCTGTGCCAACGAACCGCCCATAGAGGTAACGCCTCAAACATGGCAAAACATGAAATACGCCATCGACGAAACGACCAAGGAGATCACCGAGACCGAAATCGGCAAGTTCGTGCAATATCCGCTCAAACTGGCATGGGCCATTACCATTCATAAAAGTCAGGGATTGACGTTCGAGAAGGCGGTCATCGACGCAGGTGCCTCTTTCGCACACGGCCAGGTGTACGTGGCCCTGAGCCGTTGCAAAACGCTGGAGGGACTGGTCCTCAGCAGCCCCATCACCCCTCAAAGTTTGCACAACGACCTGTCCGTCCGCAGTTTTTCGCAAACCGTCGAAGAGAATCCGCCGACCATGGAACAGCTCCGTCAGTGGAAACACCATTACCTGCAAAGCCTGCTCTTCGAGATGTTTGACCTGAGCACCTTAAAGTCGCGCCTGGCCTATTGCTACCGCCAAACGGCCGAGCACGCCAATGCGTTGCACGGTTCACAGACAGACGACATTGACCACTTGCACCGCCACCTGAACACGGAACTTGGAGAGGTGGCCGATAAATTCGTCAGGCAACTGTCGCAGTTCATTACCGCCGAACCGGACATTGAAAAGAACCAACTTTTACAGGAACGAGTGGCCAAAGCAGCCAACTGGTTTGCCGAAAAAACGGGTTCGTTCCTCGTGTCGGTGCTCAACCGATCGGTGGTAATATCGGACAACAAAGCGGTGAAGAAAACGGTGACCGACGCCCTTACCCGCCTGCGTGAAGAAGCCAACATCAAGCATGCCTGTTTCGATAGCTGCCGACACGGGTTTGATATCAATGCTTATCTCTCGGCCCGGGCCAAAGCAACCATTGCCGCACCTCCGGCCGATAAGCGCGAAAAGAAACAACCTTCGTCAGCCATGTCGGAGGCACAAGCGCTCACCATCCGGCATGAAGAGTTATACGATCAGTTAAAAAAATGGCGCACTTCCAAAGCTGCCGAACATAACTGGCCCGTGTACATGGTGTTGCCCACCGAAAGCATCGCACAACTCTCGAACCTGTTACCCGTTACTGCCCGCGAATTGCGGGAAATAAAAGGGTTCGGAAAAAAGAAGATGGAACTCTACGGGCTGGAGATCGTGGAGATAATCGCAGCCTACCGTCAATCGAAGGGTATCGACACCACCATGCCCAGTCCTCTGGAGATACAACGCGATATGGATGCGCCCGAGCTTAAAAAGGAGAAGGTCGACACCAAACAAGCGAGCTTCGATCTTTTCGAACAGGGGCTGTCGATAGCCGAGATCGCAGAACAACGCAATCTGACGACAGGCACCATCGAAGGGCATTTGGCCCACTTCGTCCAAAAAGGAATATTGGATCCGCATCGTCTCATCACCCCACAAAAACTAGAAACCATCAAACAATTTTATGCCAAACGCATACCGCAATCCATCACCGAAGCCAAACAAGCGCTCGGCGACCAAATAAGCTATGGCGACATCCGTTTCGCCCTTGCGGTGATGGGAAGGGGGTAAACCAGAGGGCCGTGGTATAAATTCCCCATGGTCACAGCAGCAGGTATCTTAGATCGTTAAGCTAACCGATAAACTTTCCTGGAACTTGTTTGGCTTTCCCGTTGGGAACCGGCATCAGCAAGGAAAATCCAGACCATATTCAACGATTTGTAGGGATCCGGGCATGAAGATTTCCGTTTTTTCCCTATTTTCGTTTCCTTGTGTTTCCGCACAAACAAACGCATACACATACACAGATTTATGAGTTCACAATCACAAACCATCAACAAATCATTATGTGTAAACTTATCGCCGCCGTCATTATCGGCGTCCTCACCTCCCATGCGTTTGCCCAAAGCGGCTATACCATCAACGAAGCGTGGAAATTCAAACAAGGCGATCACGCCAACGCCCAAACGATCAATTTTTCCGACAAGGACTGGGAATGCATTTCCCTGCCCCACACATGGAACGCCGACGACGCCACCGACGATAAGCCCGGCTACTACCGTGGCGTAGGTTGGTACCGTAAAACCCTTTTTATCGGCAACGAAGCCAACCAAAAAGTGGTGTATATCTATTTTGGAGGTGCCAACCAAGTCACTAAACTGTATGTGAACGACCAACTTGCAGGCACGCACATAGGTGGTTACAGCGGCTTTGTGTTCGATATCACGCCATTTGTGAAGATCGGGGAACAAAACCTCCTGGCCGTAAAAGTTGACAATAGCCACGATGAACAAATCCCCCCTTTGTCGGCCGACTTCACCTTTTTCGGCGGTATTTACCGAAATGTCTCGCTCAGCTTCCGCGAACCGGTTGGCGTGTCGCCCCTCGATCATGGCTCGTCAGGTATTTACATCGCTCCTTTTGCCATCAGTAACCAACAGGCGTCCGTATCCGTCAAAACCTTGGTACGCAACGCATCGGCACAACCACAAAAGGTAGTGGTGGAACAAACCGTGTTTGCTCCTGGCGGGCAACAAGTGGCACAGGCCAAACAATCATTGCGGATTGCCCCGGCATCACAGGCTGAAGGTTTTACCGACAAGCTTAAGGTCATATCCCCAATGCGTTGGTCGCCCGCCACGCCAAAGCTCTATTCCCTGCGCACCCGTATTATCCCTGCGTCGCCCCACGACATCCCCTCCGAAACATGGACGAACTTCGGCATCCGCACGTTCGATTTCTCTGCCGACAAAGGTTTTGCCATCAACGGCAATCCGTTGAAACTTATCGGGACCAACCGTCATCAGTGTTTTGAGGACAAAGGATGGGCCCTGGCCGACGAAATACACATCCGTGACCTGATGTTACTGAAAGAGATGGGCGGCAACTTTCTGAGAGTGTCACACTACCCACAAGACCCGCTTGTGCTGGAGATGTGCGACAAGCTAGGCATTGTGGCTTCGGTTGAGATTCCTGTCGTAAATGCCGTCACGCCCGGCGAATCCTTTTTGCAAAACTCCCTTCTAATGGCTTCCGAAATGGTGCGCCAGGCATACAACCACCCGTCAGTTATTATCTGGGCCTACATGAACGAAGTGATGCTCCGCCCCCCTTTTCGTAACGATGCCGAGAAACACAGGCTTTACTGTGCCGAAGTCAACCGCCAGGCCCAAGCCATTGAAACCCTCTTGCGGCAAGAAGACCCTGCCCGCCTCACAATGATCCCTTTTCACGGTGCATTGTCGATGTACGAAGATGCGGGTCTCGTTGATGTCCCCCACATTGTAGGATGGAACCTTTACCAAGGATGGTATGGAGGGACTTTTGACGGTTTCGGCAAATTCATGGACGATTTCCACAAAAAATATCCCCACACCCCGACTATTATCACCGAATATGGGGCTGACGTGGACGACAGGCTCTTCAGCTTCCTCCCCGCCAGGTTCGACTATACTGCCCAATATGCCAACGCCTATCATGAACATTATTTAAAGGCCATCATGGAACGCCCTTTCATTGCAGGTGCCAACATATGGAATCTCAACGACTTTTATTCCGAGGCGCGTGGTGACGCCATTCCCCACAAAAACGGGAAAGGCATCAACGGGATTGATCGTCGTCCCAAAGACACCTATCTGCTCTACAAAACACATTTCAACACAAAGCCAATGGTGTATTTGGGCAGCCGTGGATGGACCACACGCAGCGGCATAGGCAACGTTAACGGAGTGTGCGAACAGCCCATGAAAGTTTATTCGAACCAACCAAACGTCGAAATTTCGCTAAACGGAACACTTCTTGGCAAGTATGACACCAAGGATGGTGTGGCCAACGTGACCATTCCGTTCATTAACGGAGAGAATTTATTGACCGCCTCTGCAAAAGGAAGCGATACGATGGCAGAAGATGCCATTCGGGTCCAGTTCCGCACGGTACCAGACCAGTTTTCCCCATCAACGGACTTTATTGACCTAAATGTCATGCTGGGTTCCGACCGGTATTTTCACGACGAAGAAGGTGCCATGTGTTGGATTCCGGAAAAAGTTTATGAAAAAGGAAGTTGGGGTTTCGTAGGCGGTGAACGGTTTTTGCCAAAATCCGGATCGGGAACATTGCCCGCATCGGCACTCAACATCAAAGGCACCGACCATGACCCCATATTCCAAACGCAACGCATGGGCATTGAGTCATTTAAACTGGACGTACCGGACGGAAAATATGCCGTATACCTATACTGGGCAGAGCTGGTACCCACCAGCAAGCCCACCGAACTGGCTTATAACTTAGGCAACAATGCCGTCTATGACCAGAGTAGCGAACGCAGCTTCCATGTAAACATTAACGGCAATTACCGCTTAAGGGATTTCGACATTACACGCGAAGCGGGCGTGGCTACTGCCATCATTAAGCGCTTTGATGTGCAGGTTCGAAACGGACAAGGTATCGACGTTCGTTTCGAGGCAGTAAAAGGCGAACCGGTATTGAATGCCATTCGGGTGGTAAAGGTTTACTAAATTCTATAAGTTACGGGAATCGGTCGGTAATGATCTTATTGAATAGCCGGCTCTCTTCGATGCAGGAACGCACATGTTGCCCGTTCCACTTAACGTGTTGAGAGGCTATTATTGCACAATAGGATTTTTGGTTCCAGATGGCCATCAGACCGATCTCCTGCCGATGAGCATGGAAAACCGCAAACAATGCAATAAGCTGTGCCTTCATTTCCAACCATGGGCTGATCGGCAACAGGTTACCATTGTATGAAGGGCATTCCTAAAGAACGGCCGCAAAAAGCCCGGGCAAGCGATTAATGCTCTGGCTGATCTCAAAAAAACACTGATGTTGAAGACAACTTAAGAGACAGAAAAATGCGGAGACACGGGACCTAAAAACTCGGCGTCTCCGCATCCCTTCGTTACCTTTTCCTTTTCGTATCTTCGCCCTTATGAAAATCCTCCACACCTCCGACTGGCATTTGGGCAAACGGCTCGATGCGTTTTCGCGCATCGATGAGCAGCGCGCCGTGATGGACGAAATATGCGCCCTTGCCGATGCATACGCCGTGGATGCAGTGTTGGTGGCAGGCGATCTGTTCGATACCATCAACCCGCCCATCGAGGCCACCGAACTGCTGTACAAAACCCTGAAACGACTGGCTTGTAACGGGCAACGGGCCGTCATCGCGATTGCGGGCAACCACGATTCGCCCGATCGTATTGAGGCACCCGATCCATTGGCCCGCGAGTGCGGCATTTTCTTTACGGGATATCCTCATTCGCAAACCCATCCGGTAAAAACCGACGGAGGTGTCCAAACCCTGCGTACCGACCACGGTTTCGCGGAGATCAAACTTCCCCACTGCAAAGCCCCGTTGCGCATCATCGCCACGCCTTACGCCAATGAAATACGTCTGCGCACTTATCTGGGCGTCGAAAACAGCGACGAAGCCCTGCGTAACGTCCTGCGCCTGCACTGGCAGGTTTTGGCCGACAAGTATTGCGACACCCAAGGCGTGAATATTTTAACGACGCATCTTTTTATGGTTAAGGAAGGGGCCGAACGTCCCGAAGAACCCGATGATGAAAAACCCATTCTCTACGTAGGCGGTGCATCACCCGTGTTCTCGTCCGATGTGCCCGTTGCCATGCAATATGCCGCATTGGGGCACTTGCACCGACTGCAAACCGTCGATGGACAACCCTGTCCGTTGGTCTATGCCGGCAGTCCGTTGGCCTATAGCTTCAGTGAAGCCGATCAGGAGAAATTTGTCGTGCTGGTCGACGCAGAGCCAAACCGGCAAGCAACCGTTACCCCCATCCCTCTCCGGCAGGGCATGAAATTGGTACGCAAGCGATTCACCGATGTGGACGATGCGACGGCATGGTTATCCGCCAATCCCGACCTATACGTGGAATTAACCATGGCCACCGACGGTTACCTGACCGCCGAAGAACGTCAAAGACTGTTTGGCGCACATCAACACATCGTCACCCTTATCCCCGAAGTGATCAACGCTCATGCATCGGGGCCGGCACATAACCCGATCGATCTCAGCCAATCGATGGAGGCACTTTTCACCGACTACTTCCGCCACAAGCACCAGGGGCAAGAACCCGGTGTGGAACTGCTTAATTTGTTTAGGGAAGTATTGGGGGAAAGCGGGGAAGACAAAGAAAATAAAAAGATGATAAGGCATGAGACAGACAGATAAGACTTTTGAGCTTTTTATATGCCCTATCACCGGCTTAATCTGAATCTATCTGTTTATCTCCTCTAATAATCCCCATCATGATTCCGGTCCGTCTCACCATACAAGGCCTTTATTCCTACCGCCAACGGCAAACCATTGAGTTCGACAACCTGACCTCGGCCAAACTGTTCGGGCTGTTCGGCGGTGTGGGAAGCGGCAAAAGCACCATATTGGAGGCTATTTCATTTGCCCTGTACGGCGAAAGTGAACGGCTGAACCGTAACGACAACCGTAATTACAACATGATGAACCTCAAGTCGAACGAACTATTTATCGATTTTGAGTTCAAAACGGGAACAGCCGACAGATATCGCTTTACGGTATCGGGACGACGCAACGGCAAACGGTTCGATGACGTGAAAACCTTTGAGCGGGCCGCCTATCGCTGTGATGGCGGCCAATGGCTACCGTTGCCCGACACCACGGCCGAAAAGGTCACGGGGCTGAGTTACGATAATTTCCGCCGTACCATCATTATCCCTCAGGGGAAATTCCAGGAATTTTTGCAACTGAACCCCAAAGAACGCACGTCCATGCTGATGGAACTGTTTGGACTGGAACGGTTCGAACTGTCTGGCAAAGTCGGCAACCTGGAAATCCACAATAACGAACAGATGCAACATCTGAAAGGGCAGTTGGCCACACTGGGAAACATCGAACCGTCGCAAATAGAACAATTACACCATCAACAGATCGCTTTAGCGGCCGAATTAAAGCAATTGGGCGAGGATGTCGGACGAATGCAAAAAGAGGTAGTGCAATTTGAAAAAGCCAAAGAACTGCAGCACAAACTGCAAATCCAGCAACAACGGGCCGAAGCGTTGGAAATGCAAGAGAAGGAAATACAAAAGCTGGAGCGCGGGCTGAGCGAATACGAGCAGACGGTAATGACCTTTCAGTCCGACCTGGAACTATTAAGGACATTGGTATCCAAAAGGAACGAGGCCGATGCGCAACTGAAGGCCGACCATGAAAAATTTGCTATCGATAATGCCAAACGAACCGATGTACAAGCGGTATTCGAAAAGCTAAAAACCGACTTTGACCAAAGAGAACAATGGCTTAAACAGGCCGACGAATTAGAAAAGCTGGCACAGATAACCGGGTTCGACACCAAGTGCAAGGAACTTGCCGTACGCAATAAAAACGGCACTAAGTTACTGATTGAAAAGACCGAATACCTTGCTGCCGTCAAACTCAACATCCTGCAATTAAAGGAAACCATTGCCCAAACACGCCAGACCATGCCCGACATCGTCGTCCTGACCCAAGTCAAACAATGGTTCACCGTCCAAAGCAGCTTCATTAAGTCACAGAACGATATTCAACAGCGGATCGACCAATACCAGGCATCTTTGGCTTCGTTGCAAAGCGAAGCACTGGCATTGACAAAAACCTTTTCTCCCAATTTAAGCAGTGATGCCCGCATCGACCAATGCCAAGACTTATTGGCAGGACAAAAGGAAGAGGTGAAAAAGCAACTTGCCCAACTGCAACAAAAAAACACACAAGTCGAAGTGAACCTCCGCCTGCAAACCTTTGCCAATGATTTGGCCGACGGCATGCCATGCCCGTTGTGCGGCTCCACTCACCACCCGCAAGTGTACAGCACCACCCATGCGGCCGGTGAGATGGCGCAGCTCAACGTACAGCTTGCACATGCCGACACACGCCTGTCACAACTGGAAAGTACCCAAAAACAACTGGTACAATGGGCTACTTTGTTCCATTCGCATGAAAAGCTATTGACCGATGCCAAACAACAACTGATCGACACGCAAGCCCTACTGGCACAGCATACGGCCGCATTTGTCTGGTCTGCTTATGCACCTTCCAATCCGCAACTGGTCGACGAACACTTTACCTATGCCCAGCAAACGGCCAAACAACTTGAACTGCAAACCAAACAAGTGGACGAACTGGAGAGAACAATTGCCAAAGAAGAAGCCGAAAAGGAAAAATACGCCAAAGCACTGGAACTAATCGACCGTGACCGGTTGGCGTTGACCACACAAATCAATACGTTGTCATCGCAAATCATTGTGTTGAAACCGGAGGACTACTCCTCTCTATCCGCTGCCGACATTGCAGGCAAAGCTTCCATCCTTCGCAAACAGCATGAAGAAACCGGATACCGCTTCAACACCACCGACAAACAACTCCAAACATTAACTCAAGCTATTCATTTACTTAAAGGAAAGATCGATGCCAATCAAAAATCATTTGACCTGCTGGTCCTGGAGATAGCCGCGCTCACCCAACGTATCGACCAAAAGCTGAAAGATGCCCAACTTCCATCGCGCCAACACGTAGAGGCCGTGTTGCAACAAAAGCCCGATGTGGCCGCAGGCCGCCAGCGCATCGACCAATGGCACCGCGATACCGCTGCGACCCGCGAGCTGCTGGCCACCCTTCGTGCCGATCTTCAAGGCAGCACGTACAACGAGGCAGCGCACAAACAAGCATCCATCCACCTGGCCGATGCCATCGATACAGGAAACCGGATGAACCAATCCATCGGCGACATTGTCAACCAGATCAAACGCCTGGAGAACGATCTGGCCAGACAGGCCCAATTGAATGTCGCACTGGACAAACTGCAACTCCGTGCTGCCAATCTCACCGAACTGAAAAATATGTTCCGTAGCAGCGGCTTTGTCAATTATGTGTCCACTGTGTACCTGCAAAACCTTTGCGCCGCCGCCAACGAACGCTTCTATCGCCTCACGCGGCAACACCTGTCACTGGAGCTGGCCGACGACAATACCTTTCAAATACGGGATTTCATGAATGAAGGTAAAACCCGCAGCGTGAAGACATTGTCCGGTGGACAAACCTTCCAGGCATCGCTGTCGCTGGCACTGGCACTAGCCGACAGCGTACGCCATCTCTCGTCGGGTGCCGAAAATTTCTTTTTTCTGGACGAAGGCTTCGGCACCCTTGACCGCGAGTCGCTGGGCACCGTGTTCGACACCCTCACGGGCCTGCGCCACGAAAACCGTATCGTGGGCGTCATCTCGCACGTGGACGAGATGCAACAGGAGATACAGACCTACCTTCGTATCACCAACAGCGAAGAATCGGGGAGTGTGGTACGGGGAAGTTGGGAGGGGTGAAGCAGCCCCTGAATCCCCTAACGGAGGACTTTCATTGTGACATTTTGATTCGAATGATTTATTGGTTAAATGCTCACCTGCTCGGTTTGCATGAGGGAACCTTCATTTGTTGCCAGTCAGGCATTCAAACCAACAGAGTCATATTTCTGTCCACCTCCCGATATCTATACTAATATTTATGTTCGATTTTAAATTACGAAATGTTAATCCGATGTGGCTTGATATTATTGTTGACGGTACCGATATTAGTTGTCATCGACCATCTCCTTTTGGTCTGGCATTTCTCAAATAGCCAAGGATATATTTGTATCAAAAAGTTTAAATAAAATGCCAAATTGTACAATGAAAATGTGTTGCACTTTAATAATAACTGTATAAATTTGTAAAAACAACAAGATATACACGAAGAAATCTCACGACAAATATTTCATTTTAACCACATTAAATATCACAAAACGGGTATCAAAGTGATATAACCTAATCTTTACCCCATGAACCTCGCCTCGCAATCCAAACAATCATCCATTTACACTCACGAGCCATGTTGTGCAAACGGGAGCTTAGTTTTATTCACTGCAAATTACTGGATTCGCCTTATAGTTACTGCTTTTCCCTTAATAATATTGTTCAGCATTACATTTATCGACAACGTTGATTTGTTCAACGGACTATTTACCGGCAAGTGGTTGGGGTTTGAAATTGCTTTTCTGACGGCTTCATTTGCAATTTGCATTATATCACTTACCCAACAATTCCCCAAACAAACGTTTGGCGTGACAGACCTTATATTTCTGCTGTTTGTTGTCTACACGTTTACCAGGACGAACACCAATCATGTGGAAGCGCTCCGATCTTCATCTTTTTATCTGGCAGGAACAGTGTGCGTTTGGGGTTACATGAAAAATGCAGTGCAAGAGCAATTACTGACTGTGGCATTCGCTCTTTACCTCTTAGCTGCCATTGGGCAGGCAGCAATAGGCCTAATGCAAATATATGGCTTTTATGACTCTCACCATGCCTTGTTCACACTAACGGGAACTTTTCACAACCCAGGGCCTTATGCAGGTTGTCTGGCCAGTGCCATACCTTTATCTTTAAGCGTCATACTGACCAAAAGGACAAAACACAAGATACAAAAACCTAATGTGACGACAACAGAATGTTCATCAAACCATATGCTCCGGTTTGCTTTTCGTTCCAAACATTTGCTGTTCTCCCTGCCTCACAAACAAGCATTGGGAATTATAGGCCAAATAGCCGTCATTCTCCTTTTACTTGTGTTACCCGCTACGCGTTCGCGAGCAGCCTGGGTCGGTGCGCTTGCAGGCAGCCTGTTTGTCTATTGGCCATACATACAACGACTTTACTACTATATGTGGAAAAGGAGATTACGAAAGTTCAACTTTTTGAGGAACCGCCAAACATTGTGGGGTTTGCTGGTCGTCGTTGGCCTGGCCTGTGCCACAGGATTGTACTTTTTAAAAAAAGATTCGGCCAACGGGCGTTGGCTCATGTGGCAGGTTTCGTGGCAACTGATAAAAGAAGAACCGTTGATTGGGCATGGATGGAACGCCTTTGGCGCAAAATACATGAACGAACAGGCCAAGTGGTTTGCCAGCGGAAAGGGGAGTGAGGCTCTAAAAGCAGTAGCAGGTGAACCCGAAGCTCCCTTTAACGAACCAATCAGGTTGCTTGTTGAATTTGGATGGAGCGGGCTTTTCCTGATAGGTGTGTTTTTTACCGTTCTTATTGCCTACATCCCCTCAAAACGGAAAAGCATAAAAGCAAATCCCGCACTTAGCACAAGTGCACGCGGTATTGGGGGTGCCATTGTATCCATCATTGCGTTTAGCCTTTTCTCGTACCCAATGGATATAGCCCCCACATGGCACAACTATTGGTTTTGACAGCAACTTTGGCAGGAATGGCTATCCAGTTAAAACAACCAAAGACTTTACGGAACAATAGGCAAACAACTTTAAAGTTTTTTACAAAGCAGATTCCAAAGCCATACCCAATTACACGTTGGTTTGGAAATACTGTAAATCTGCTGGCCTTTGCCGTCGTGTTAACCTTACTCCCCTCCCGTTACGCCCATTACAAAGCTTTAGGTCAATGGCACGAGGCCAATCAATTCTACCAACTCAACGCCTTCGACGCGGCTTCTGAGCAGTATGCCAATGCGATGGCACAATTGAGTCATGACGGGTTGTTTTTGCAAATGTATGCCAAATGCCTACAAATGCAAGGATTTAACAAAGAATCACTTGAACTCCTCAGAATTGCTCAGTTAACCAACAGTGGCACCATTATACAATTGACTTTGGGCGACTGTTATGCCGCTTTGGAGCAAAACCAGGAAGCTGCAAATGCTTACCAAAAAGCGTGGAACATGATCCCATCGCGACTGTTTCCCGGATACAAACTGGCCATGCACTATCAGCACATTGGTGAACATGCATTGGCTGTTGCAACGGCTCAAGAAGTACTCAACTTACCGATAAAAGTAAAATCGACGGCCGTAGACGAAATACACAAAGCCATGCAACTGTTGGTAAACACTCCGGAATATATCCCAATAGAGTAACATCTTTAAACACCTTCCTAGTATTTATCTTCTAAACCAAATCTTATGATTGAAATCAAATGCCTTGAAAAAATAGAAAGGCTCAAAAAGGAACTTGAACGATCCCGAACGGGCTCTCCTAACCAATTGGCAAAAAGACTGGGGGTAACAACCCGAACCCTGAACCGCTACATCAAATGTATTGAGGTCACTGAATGTGTAACCGTGAACTATTGCCGAAGACGGGAAACCTACTACATCGAAAACAGCCAGTCTATTTAGAATGATTGCAAATTACTCACAGACACCATCTGTCTGCGAGATAAAATATTTTTATTTTTACAATACATGACAACCCATTAACATGTCTTTGCATTTCTACAAGTGGAGTTTAGCACTTACTGTTTTTCTTAGTTTGGCAGGTTGTACCCCTGGATCTAAAGAAATGCGTATTGACCATCCGCATTTCGAATCCCTAGCAAACGAATTTCAATCCCGAACCAATGCCTATCAATGGGTGACCGACACAACAATTACCGGTCCTGCGTTTCTTTTTGGGAATGATTTGTTGATGCTTGCCCTTCAAAACCTGTCTAAGACAAAGGCCATTGCGATGCTCGATTCGCTGCTAAAATTGTATGGCGTACATTACGAAGCTTTGCGCCAAAACATCCTTTTGTCAACCGACATTTTACCGGAAGCCTATTTCGTACAAAACCTCACCTGCACCATCAACACCCTTCGTTCTGCCCCATGGGCCGATTCGGTGTCGTTGTCCGATTTCTGCGAATACATCCTCCCCTTCCGGGTGGGGCACGAGTCTCCCGACAACTGGCGCGATACTTTGTACAAAGCCTACTTAAAACTAATAGCCGAATATCCCCGTCTCAATCACATAGACAGCTTGTATAAATACCACATGGCCCATAGCTACTATTATCCCAGAGCCGGTGAAGAATGGAAAAAGATTTATCCGCTCGACATGAACTATTCATGGTTAAGGCTGACCAAGGAGGGAGAGTGCCAGGACCGCTGCCGGTATGTGATATACCATTTGCGAGCAGCAGGCATCCCTGCTACATACGACTATTTGCCCAACTGGGGCAACCGTCCGTTTGCCTTGCATGCCCATGTGGGGTTGGCCAACCGAACCATACAGGTCGAAAAAACCATTAACAACCTCAACAATCCTAACGATACAGCCAGCAACCTCACCAGTGCTTATATGCATAAACTGTCGTACGTGTTCGAACCGCACGAGATGCCCCACGGACTGTATGTGCAATATGTCAAAACAATCCCAAAGGTTTACCGCCAAACATGGAGCCTCCAGCCCAACATGACCAGACTTTATAATACCATCCCTGAAAGCGACCTCTATACTCCCTTGGTGAAACCCAATATGGTCGATGTATCCGATCAATACCTTGAAACAAAAGACGTAACTATTACCCTACCCTCCACATTTAGAAACAGAAAAATAGCCTATTTAGGTGTTTTCGATTTGAACGGATGGTACCCCGTGGCATTCGCCCAAGCGGGGTGGTTTGGCAAAGCCACCTTCGAAAAACTGGGAAAAAACATACTTTACATGCCTTTGATTGCACAAAACGGTCAAATGCACCCGTTTGGAAACCCGTTTATACTGATGCCCAATGGCACCACCAAAGAGCTGAAAGTTAGCAAAGACACGCTTATTGAGATGAAGCTCATTCGTAAGTTTCCCTTCTTCTCCTACACAGCCGCCCATGCCATCCCGTTTAAGGGTTGCCGTATAGAAGCGGCTAATAAAGCCGACTTTAGCGATGCCGACACACTTTATACTGTCAACAACTATCCGTTTTACATAAATCAGATCCCCATAGCAACAGCTAAAAAATACAGATATGCACGGATGGTCGCTGACCAAAGGCATACGCCACGTGTGGCCGAGCTGGCATTTTTCGGATCATTAAATGGCACTGAAACAAAGTTGACGGGCAAACCCTTTGGCTATCACATGCCCACAGTACGGGTGGACAGAGCCTTTGATGGCGATTACAACACCTATGCGGCCGGTGGTGGGTTGGGAATGGATTTTGGGCAACCGGTACAACTATCGCGTGTCGATTTTGCCCCGTGCAGCGATACAAACAACATATTACCCGGCAATACCTACGATCTCTTTTATTGGGACAAGCAATGGGTATCGGTGGGTAAGCAAACGGCCAACGGCTATCGGTTGGTTTATTCTAAAGTGCCATCGAACACCGTTTACTGGCTCCATTGCCACGATGGCGGCAAAGAGGAGCGGCCATTCACCTATGGAGAAAATGGGCAGGTGTGGTGGTGAGTAAAGGAGTACCAATGAATAAAGAGGTAGGATACTCATAATTAACGCCATGGATGGATTGTAGGATAATTAGAAAGTCTGATAATTAACAATACACATGAAACGAGCAATGAGTAATCCTAACTCAAACAGAAGGATGATTATTGGCGAGAAAAAATCAAATTATAATCACATTAAATAAATACTAGAACAATCTATGATTTTGCAAAAGACAGATTAAACTATTGAAATAGAATATCATGACTGAAAATAAATTAAAACGAAATCAAAAAATGGAAAAATAAGTGTATTTGCAATATTGATATTTGCAAGTGCGATTTTAATGGGGAAATATGACAATAGAAATAGTGATATTTCTTTAAGTAATCTAATTGAACTCAGTTATGCTAGTGATGGTGAAACTACTCCTAGTGGATATTCCGAATCGAAGCATAGTAATTGGACGAAATCCGAAGAATGTAGCTTGCCAAGTGGCAAAACAGGAACGAAAACAATTACCTATAGTGAAAAGGAATGTATAGGTGAAGGAACTCTTGATTGTACAGCATATTGCAATGTTCAGACAGGCCCTTGCATAGGGTCGTAGTGATATAATGAATAATAAATGCAGTATAGTTTAACCATTTCAGTCGTGATATTTTAATGTAAATTTCAAAAATTAAACTATGAAAATATTTATTTTTTCAATTTTCGTTACATGTTTACTTTCTTGCCAAGAAAGTCGTATTACAAGTAATAGTACATTACGAATAAGTGTCAATTGCAATTCAATGGAAAATATAAATGCAAGTGAATATTTTGAAAATGTGGAAGTAATCCAATTAGAGACTTCAAAAAAGTCATTAATTTTTGGAATTAATTGCTTGTATTTTCATAAGGACTCTTTGTATATTTTTATTAAAAACAGAAATCAATTTTCGTCTTTGCTCCTAAATGGTATGTTTATAAGAAAAATTTGTCATATAGGCAAGGGACCGGGTGAGTATATGCAAATATCTGATTTTACTATTGATGAAAATAAAAACGAAATTTTAATTAGTGCGGAAATTCCCAAAGCAGTATTTAAATATGATTTAACAGGTAATTTCATTACGAGGTTCAAAGTAAATAATTGCTATGGTGCACGTATTTCCGAAGTGGGAAACAAAATAGTTTTAGCGAGTGTAAACAAAGAGTATGATTTTGTATTACATGAATACAATAAAAATACAGGTAAGTTTATTAAAAGTAGCATGGAGAAGTGTATTAATAGCTATAATTATCCACAAATTGACAGCCATTTTCCTAACTTGGTAAAGAGTAGTAGTGCTTTTTACAATCAACCAATTAGTGGGGAGATTTATTCTATAGATGATAGTGTTAATTTTTCCAAGTATTCAATTGATTTTGGTATAACAACCTGCCTTCTGATATTAAATATCGGTTACAGGATTTTAATTTGATTGCATTTTGAATTGACAATAATTATAAATCTCAGATAGTCGCATTTAGAGAAAATGAAAAATTTATCATTTTTAGATTTGAACCTTGTGCGTACGTATTATATTGTAAAGCATCGAAAAGTACTACCGTTTTCCAAGGGATAAAAGATGCAAACACACAATTTTTAATAACATCTTTCCCCACGATGGATTATATAATGGCGTCATATCAATTATGGAGCCATCTAATAATGTTTTAACCAAATTTGAATATTTAAAAGAGAATAAATTTGAAGTGAAAGATACTAGTATAAAATACAATCTTAACGAAAATGATAATCCAATAATATTTAGATATGCGTTTAAATAGTGATTTAAAATTTATACTCATATTTTCATTTTTGTTTTTATGTCAGTGCAAATTATCGACGGATGATAAGGAGAAAAAGCAAAAGATATTTGTGTTGAATGTTTGAATTGCAACTGTAATTTAGGCCATAGTCTTGCAATTGTTTTATTGGATAGCAATGATTGTGTGTTATGTACGGAAACCGTTGAGAGAATGGCATATGTTATGATTGATAAAATCCCTAAAGAACGGATGGTATTGGTTTTAAGAAACTTTGATGATAGAAAATTAATTGCCTATAAGCGCACGATGATGCCATTTTATGGTCAAATTTTGATAGAAGGAAGAGATATGTAAATATCGGATCAAATTGAGACGGCCTAAGTCATGTTATTATATATAATTGTTCGCAAAATAACATATTGGCTATCCACCGGATCAATTCAGGGAATTGTTAGATTCCCTAAATATTAACTGAAAAACCATGAAGACAATTGTTCTAATTATTGTTTTTTTCGGAGGAATCGTTACCGCTGTAGGGCAGGAACGATATTATTTCAAGATACCTACTAAAGCGAAGGCCAGATATGAAATTGATCTTAAAAATTCAAACATCTATAATACAGACACAATAAATTTCAAAATAGAGTCCCTTACCCTTTTAAAACCCGAAAAGTCATGGCGTAATGATAATTTACGATTGATCGCTGTAAATGGTAATATGATATATACTAAAGATTCTAAAGGTGTAAATCTATATCTCTTTGACATCAACGGAAATCCTATTCGTAAAATTGACCTAAGTAAATTTGATAAACATTTTAAAATAACGGATAGTGAGATTTATAATGATACGCTTTATTTGGTAGACAATGAGTCCCTGTTTTTATTCAAATTCTCTAGTGTCGGCGATTTAATTGCAAAAGAAACATTGACATTTAATTTCGAGGATTTTAATATTAATAAACAAGGTATATTTTTTATCAGTAAGCATTTGGACGAAAAAAAAGAGAAAGGGGTACGGATTGGCCTGTTCGACTTTTCTCTCGATTTATTGAAATTGTATTTTGTGACAGATAGACAAAATGTGACAGAATTAAGACCGAAATTTTTTAAAGGAGAGGGTGATGAAACTTTATTTTCTATAACAGCATGTAATCAAATTTATAATCTGGAAAAAGATCGGGTGTCTTTATATTTGGAGACTTATACAGGAAGCTACATAGGTGATTATACTTATGGACTTGGATTTCATTTCTTAAAAGAAGCATTTCCAGTAAAAGGGCAGCCATATTTTGATGTCATTACTTATTATTTTCCCAAAGAAAAGTTGAAGGATGGGATTAGATTTCAATCGTATAGTCCTTATGATCTTGCAGTTTTATTATTTAATGGTTCTAAAATATATAAAGAAACTTACATAAACATCACCGATATGATGGAGGTTCAGATTCCTAAAATACTTGAAATGAAGTGGGCCAAGGATCACAAATACATTAAAGAGAAATTGTTAGGGCTAATAAAACAAGTAGATGAAATCAATAAATTTGTAGTGACAAGATATAAAGTGATCGAAAATCCTGATGTGGTTAATTAATATATAAAATCATGTCAAGACTCTCGCGCAGTATTCCAAGCATATTAACAATAGCATTGGCCTTGGTAAATGTACTTACTTTAAAAGGCCAAGCGTATCATTTCCAGTTCGACAATCAATTTACTGATGGAAAGAATAAAATAATTGCTGTGGAGTTATTTGACGAATATGGCAAAACAATATCCGCACACAAGAAAATGATTGTCACCAACACTTTCACGAACATAAAAGACCAATTTAATTTTGAAATAGTATCTACCGAGGCCCTGAGAACCGCAGAGCATTTGCGTATCACGTTGAAAGACTTCTTAAGTGGGGATTCCTTGAATGCCTTGGATGTTAGGGACTTTTCGGCGCCAATGACGAACAGGCACTACTAAATACAAAGTTAATAGGCTTTTCTGCAGCTAAAGAGTTCTATATCCCATTAGGTAGCCGTATCGGGCACAAAAGAGGAACAAATGAGGGCACCCTCTATTGGAATCCTGGCTTAACCATCGATTCTACGGGACATACCGAACTTTATCTGTCCCAGAAACTCCTGGACCAAGGTATTGCCATTTGCCTCAACGGCATGTCGGACAACGCATTGCCGACATCACTTACGGCCAGCCTCAGGAAAGGGGAGGGTAGCACCCAAGCCACTGCGGGCAATGCATCCGTCAAATCGACAGAACTGGTACTTATCGGTTCTAAAAACCAACCCGCTCAATTTGCGGAAGTACACTTGATCGGTTTCAACAACTTTTGGCACAATACCTCCAATGGTCATATGCCGATACCCGACAGTATTTGGATGGGGGTTGACTCGGTGGAGGTAAGGGTGCCGGCCTGGGGACACTGCAAATTGGCTAAAGCCATCGTTGCCGATGCAAAGGGCTTGATACGAGTCCCGTACACTTTGGAACCTTGGCCACGGCATATTGACCTTGGGGGTGTACTAAAGCAGTACCGCAAGTACATGCCCGATAACCTCTCGTTTACCCCTTACGACCAACACATTGTTTTTCGGCAGCAGATTTGGGCCGGCAGCCGCCTGGCCGCACTGCTCGATTTGGGCGGAGTGGCACGTGTGGCGGGTTACAAAGGGCATTTGTACAAATCGTTGTTCATGGTACAGGACGGCAGGTGGTTCCGCCTGCCCGAATATCGGTCGGTAATACCTTTTGAGCTGGGGCAAGCACAACAAAGCTTTGTGACTATCCTCGACCCTTTACACAATCTACTATTGGCTAGCGATAAATTATTCTATTGGAATCCTCCGAAAAAATACTTCCGAAATCTTTCAGTATTTTAATAGCATAAGACTAATAACCTAAAAAATATATTTGAAATTCATTTTGGCAAGTCTGCATTTCACACAGCTTATTTATATACATTTTAAATTATTCGCAGACACTATATGTCCACGAACCAAGCTACATTTGGTTTACTAACACGGTTTGACAGTCTATGGCGCTCTTGTTTTTACAGAAAACAAGTACGTATGGTTCGTTCCTATAAGCAAAAAACGACACTGAGACAAATCCAACGTGGCTTAAAAAATTAGATAACTGATCAAATTGAAACAGAAACGGACAATAATAGCAAGCTTGGCCATAACAGCAATAACAACAATCATCACAATTGGGATATCTGTTATTTGGATCAACGAGCAATGTAGCAATACAAACCTTTCGCCTGCCCAAACATTTATCGAATTAGAGAAAGTGAAAATCGATCTAGGTCAAATAACCAAGAATGTCCCAGTAATGATTTCCATTCCCTTTCGAAACGTAGGGAACAATCCATTGGTAATATCGGAAATAATCACCTCGTGTGGCTGCACAGAAGTCATCTGGCCGAAAAAACTGATATTATCTGGTATGTCAGATACCATTAAAGTTATCTATAATGCAAAACATGAGGGGCGGTTTACGAATTTGATCATAATTATTGGAAACTTCGATCATACAGAATCAGTTATAAAGGGAGAGATAAGATAAATTGAGTTTATAAATAAATTATGAAAAATTGAGTTATGTATTTCAAAATACGAGCTTGCCTCAAACCATATACAAATGAGGGGAGGTGTAAGGCAAATATGGAAGAAGAATAATCCTTAAGCTTATGAAATCATAAGTTAATGTTTTAGATATTTTATATTTATCATTAAAAATCACATCATTATGAAAATTAAATTTTTTCTAACCAGTTTCTTATTCTGTATTTCAATATTAAGTGTTGGCTATTCTTTACTACTAAAAGAAACTTCTATCACTGAACTTTCAATCGAGAAACTTGGTGCCATAGCTTTTGCACAAGACAATGAGTTACCACCAGTTGAAATAAGCTGTGACTCGGGAGGACAGGGCACATGTTATCAAGAAAGGCTTGTAACTCGCTGGTTATTAATGTGCATTGAAACAAATATTTATTGTGACGCTAGCGGAAATCCTCAAGATTCTTGCATGCCCAGTTATCAATTGATATGCAATACATTTTAATTACAAATAGGGGGAATTCTTATCTAAATAGACAAGAATTCCCCCTATTTATTAACTATTCATCTTTGTTTACAATAACAACATAACATCACCAATAAAATTAAACGTAATTTTCATCAAACATTCAGAAAGATAAGCACAATCAACACTAAAAATACAGTACAAACACAACTAATAACTTCAATTTAGTAATATTTAACATGAAATATTTAAGTATCATTTTTGCACTAGTTTTACTATTTTCATGTACAAATCGAAAAAATAAAGACGTCAAAAAACGTACCGTCAAAATTGAAGAGGCGAAAGCTTATGTTTTTTCAGACATTTTTGATTCATTAACTATTTATCCTTTAGAAACTAACGATAGTAGTTTAATTACCGAAATAGATAAAGTGATTTTTTCGGATGGCCAGATTTTTATTTTAGATAAACGTCAGTTATCCGTTGTGACATTTGACTCTTTTGGTAAATTCGTTTCGAGGTTACGTAAAATAGGTCGAGGTCCGGATGAATACGTTGGAATTGAGGATTTTACTTTTGATTCAAGAAAGGGTAACTTAATACTTCTAAATTGGTGCACTCTTAAAACTTATGGGCTAGATGGCAGATTATTGGAGCAATTTCATATTAACGAAAAAGGAATTAAGGCATTAAATAGGTTTGAGATTATTAATGACGATCTTATGGCTTTCTTGAGGTACCATGAAGATGAAGGCCTTGTCCTATACTCCAGAAATCAAAAAAAGATATTAGAAACAAAACATATTGTCCCAAAATGGACTCGCAATAAAATTCCATTTAACTCTTTAAACCCATTTTTTAACAATTCCGGGGATATCGTCTATATCGAAGGATTTTCGAATAAAATCTACAAGATTGATGAGAATGGTTGTAACCTAAAATACGAATGGGACTTTCCGGGTAAAAACTTTAACTATGATATTTTAAAATCACAAATTGAATCCATTTCTTCCATCAATAAAATTGAAGATCAAATTTCTTTTTATTTAAAAAACTACGTTTTGGGATTTAACTATAACTGTGAGAATGAAACTTGGATCATTACAAATTGCATGAGTGAAGGATCTCAATTAACAATATTATTTAACAAAAAAACAACTAAAAGCGTAATTATTAAAGGGAATCTTTCTATGTTGTTTTCATCAAATGTCTATCTTGACAAAAACAACCAAATTTTTACGATAGTGGATCCGAGAACACTCAAATACTTACCGCAGAATTGGTTCTCAGAAGAAGTAAAATCAACAATAGACAACATTGATGTTATGGACAATCCCGTTGTTTTGAAATTCTCAATCAAGAATGATGGATACAAACATAATTAAAACAAATCAATACCGGCATTTGATGACATTAATTGCCAATTGTCTAATTCTAATCTTTATAGTCTTTTTCATTTTCAGCTCCAAGAAGAAACTATCTTGTACAGAAGAATGTGTACAAACACGACAAAAGACCATCGATTCAATTAAAAAGAATACTCTCTCTAATATTTTTCAAAATGAATCACACATAGTTGCAGACGATTACTTGTATAATTCTGGACAATCATTTAAGTTGAAAAAATTAATTGTTGAAGAACCAGTCTTAGTATTTAGATATTCGATTTTTAATTGTTCTGTATGCGTGATTTTTGCATTAGATAAGATCAAGGAGCATTTATCTGGCTATGAAGGAACAAACAGAATAATTTACATTTACGACGAAGAACGATTAAAGCAGCCCAATATTACACCCAAAGCCAACACCTATCTATCTCAAAATCGTCAAGTGCTTGGACTTCCTATGGAGCAAAAAAACAATCCTTTCTTTTTTCTTTTAACAAAAGACATGAAGGCAGATTTATTTTTTGTACCAGAAAAATCGATGCCTACTTTAACGGATGAATATTTGAAAATTGTCAAAAAACGCTTTTTTGAGCAAAGTCGTGTTCAATAATTCAAACAACCAAACTTGACGATACCTTCGATAATCACAGAAAATTCAAATATAACACACATCATGCATACTAATTGTGATTTCACTAAACTAACAATCGTCATAATTCTTACTCTCATTTCTGTATCTTGCACCCCATCAGTGGTAAATTATGCAGACACCGCCAAACGCTCCTACACCGAACCGTCACAAACCAACGTCACGGTCGCAACGGCCCGCAGGAGCAACTTTTCGCGCGAACTTATCAGCAACGGCAAGCTGGCTGCCGTACAACGGGCGGTGGTGCCTTTTGCCGTACAGGAGCAAATCACCGAAGTGGCGGTAACCGAAGGGCAAGCCGTAGTGCAGGGGCAACTACTGGCCCGTGTGGATGGGTTTGGGTATGCCTTGCGGTTGGCCGACGCCCGCAATGGTTACCAAAAGGCACTGATCGATCTGGAAGACTTGTTGCTCGGCCATGGCCATGCATTGACCGATACCGCAAAGATACCCGCCAATATACTCAACATGTGCAAAATACGGAGCGGGTATGCCCAGGCGGTCAACACCCTTGCCGAAGCCACCCGCAACCACGCCCGCACACATGTGACAGCCCCAATTGCAGGTGTGGTGGCCAATTTACAGGTGTTGGCGAACAACCCTTCGTCGTCGTACAAATACTGTTGCGAAATACTCGACCTGAGCGCCTTGCGTTTGGAATTCCCCATTTTGGAAAGCGAAACGGGTTTTGCCCAGTCCGGGCAACAATTATCGGTAGAAGCCTTTGCGTTGCCCGGCAAGCAGTTTGGCGGCAAAGTTTTAAGCGTCAACCCCAGCGTTGACGAGAAAGGAATGGTGAAAGTCACCGCTTTAATATCCAACCCCAGCCGTGAACTGATAGACGGGATGAACGCCAAGGTATGGCTTCGCAACCAAGTGCCCGGTTGCCTGATTGTGCCCAAGCAAGCCGTGCTGTACCGCCAAAACCGCAAAGTGGTATTTGTACACCAAAATGGTAAAGCCATGTGGCATTACGTTCAAACAGGGCTCGAGAATTCCACCGATGTAACCATTATCGAAGGCTTAAAGGCCGGTGACGAAGTGATTGTGAGCAATAATTTGAATTTGGCACATGAAAGTCCGGTAACGGTTGTCGGGGACAGTGAACAATTATCAGTGGACAATTATCAGTGAACAGTACTTAATTGTTGATGGATGGTTAGAGGTATATTTTGAAAGAAACACGGGATGAAAATGAAGGAAAGTATCGTTTATCGAAAGGCTTTTGAATTGGCTATAAAAATTGCTGGCTTTCGTAAATGGCTGCGGAAAAAAACATGAGTTTGAAATGGCCGGGCAGTTGCATCCTTTTCCCCATTATCAAAAAAACCAGAATAAATAAACAGTTATTAGTGGACAAAGGCAACCGATAACTGATAACCGACAACTGAAACAGTGCGCAATTCTTTCTCCATAAATATTGGTTTCCTGGTGCTTTCCATTATGGGATTGGCCATCATTCCGCGTCTTACGGTGCAGCTATACCCCTCCGCAAAAGGACAAACTGTGTTTGTGAATTTTGAATGGCCGAACATGGGTGCCGAGGTATTGGAAAAAGAAGTGACATCGCCTATTGAAGGTGCATTGTCGTCGTTGCGCGGAGTACGCGAAATCACATCCGAATCGCGAAAAGGGTCGGGACGGGTCACAATCACTTTCAAAAAAGGGACCGACATGGATGCAGCACGTTTCGAGGTATCGTCACTCATACGAAGTTTGCACAAAAAACTGCCGGAAGGGATTCCCTTGCCTACCGTGGGTTACAACAGCGGCAGCAATAACAACGACCCGTTGTTGTTGGTTTACACGATCAGGGGCGAAGGAAGCAGTTCTGTTTTACAAACTTATGTGGCCCAAAGCATTGTACCCCGATTGGCCGTTTTGCAACAAGTGAGCAATGTGGTGCTCAACGGTACGCCTTCCATCGAATGGGAAGTGGCATACCAACGGGAGCAACTAAATACGGTCGGTCTAACACCCGGCAATTTAAGATCATCGATTGTAACCAACAATTCGCGCTGCGAACTTGGTGCTGTCACGATAGGTAGCGGTGAAGCCAAACAAACCATATACGCCTCATTAAGTAGCCCGGCGACCAGCCGCATTGATGCCAGCCGGTTGATTGTGGGGAGAAACGGCAATCGCATGATCTCATTGCATGATGTCGCTTCCATGATCCAAACCGAAGCCGAGCCTGCATCGTATTTTCGGGTCAATGGACTCAACACGGTGTACCTAAATGTATACGCTACCCAAGGAACCAATCAGGTACAGGCGGCCCGCCGGGTGCAAGAAGCAGTTAACCGACTTAGCCTTTCATTCCCAACCAACTTTTCCATGTCGGTTACTTACAATGCATCGGAGCACATAGAAACCGAAGTGGCAAAAATTACCCAAAGGGCATTGTTGGTCATTGTTATTCTACTGATTTTCTTGTTGTTTACAAGTCGTAGTTGGCGCTATTTATTTATCGTTACACTCAGTTTGGTTGCTAACATTGCCATTGGTTGCATATTTTTTTACGTTTTGGATGTCGAAATCCATCTATACAGTTTGGCCGGTATCACAGTGTCGCTGAGCATGATTATCGACAATACCATTGTGATGGCCGACCATTTACGCCACAGCGGTAACCGGAAAGCTTTTCTGGCAATACTGGCGGCCACCCTTACCTCCATTGGTGCATTAACGGTCGTTTATCTTTTAAAGGAGGAGCAACGGCTCAATCTCACCGACTTTGTTGTGGTATTGCTTGTCAACCTCGGGATATCGTTGGGAGTGGCACTTTTTCTTGTGCCTTCACTAATGCACCAATTTCCTTTAATCACTAAAAAAAATTCTGCATACTTTATACGCAAACGCCGCGCATACCGATGGGGCAATTTTTACGGCCGGGCATTGCACCGCATGGAACGCCGCAGATGGATCTGGTTGTTGTTAGCGGTATGGGGATTTGGCTTTCCTGTTTTTTTACTGCCCGATAAGATTGAGGTAAAACCCAATAAAAAACCGTCTCTTTTTGTTAAATATTACAACTCCACAATAGGTGACCATATGTACCAATCGGACATAAAGCCATGGGTAAACCGCATATTGGGCGGCAGTTGGTACTATTTTTGCAATTATTTCGGCCACCAGCTCGATTGGGACGATGCACAAACGCGTCTTTGGGTCAACATAAGCATGCCCGATGGTGCCACTCTTAGACAAATGAACGATTTGGTGTGGGAATTTGAGAACTATTTATCTCAATTCGATCAAATAGAGCGGTTTACTTCGTCGATTACAAGCATCGACAACAGCACCATCGAAATATCGTTTAAAAGGGAGCACGAGAGGGGCAGTTTTCCTTACGAGCTAAAACAGGAGCTCGAAACAAAGGCAATGGAGAACGGTAGTGCCGATTTCGCCATTTATGGCGTAGGGAAAGGATTTAACAATGCGCTGTTCGAGGGGCACAAAAACTGCAAGGTACAAATACGGGGTTACAATTACGACATGTTGCTCGATCTGGCATCGCGGTTTCGCGATTCACTGCTTTCGGTGCAACGCATACAAGAAGTAGTGATACAAACCGGTGTATCACAACGTGGGAAACCGCGTTACGAGTATGTAATGGGCGTTAATAATGCCCTACTATCCCAGTCAGGTGGTTCTCTCCAGAACCTTTACGGCAATTTGGCACACCAATCGCCACAAGATACATATGCAGGCAACACAAGTAGCCCCAACGGAAACACTGCCATCATGCTTCGGCCCAAAAACAAAGGAAACATTTCGGTCTGGGAGATGGATAATGCCATGCTAACCGGCCACAATACAGCTTATCGGCTGAACCAAATAGGCACGTTGCGAAAAGAACGCGTAGGCGGTGTAATCAGGAAACGCAACCAGCAGTATCAAATCACAGTAGAGTATGATTTTATCGGTCCGTACGAATTGAGCCAACTGGTTTTGAAACAGCAGCTCGAAACACTCAACAAAGAATTGCCATTGGGCTTTTCGGCATGGAATGATACCTACAAGGGCCGTTGGGACAAAAAAGAAAAAAGCCAGTATCTGTTTTTGCTTTTGGTGGTAGCCGTGGTATTTATGCTTTGTGCCGTTTTGCTCGAATCGTTATGGCAACCGATTGCTGTCATCGCCATGATCCCCTTTTCGTTTATCGGGTTGTTCCTGTCCTTCGCCATGTTCAAAATCAATTTCGATCAGGGCGGATATGCAGCCATGGTCTTGTTGTGCGGCATTACGGTCAACTCTGCATTGTTCATTATCAACGATTATAACCAAAATCGGAGACTTTATCCCGATAAGCAAGCCATTGCAAACTACCTGAAAGCTTTTCACCACAAAATAATACCCATTCTACTAACCGTATTTTCGACCATCCTGGGGTTGATCCCTTTTTTAACCGATGGCGCCAAAGAAGGCTTCTGGTTTACGTTGGCCTTTGGTACAATCGGAGGTTTGCTGTTCTCGATTTTGGGCGTGGTGATATGGCTACCATTGATAATATTAAAGAAAAAACTCCCGGTATACTTACTTAATAAGCAAAAAGACAGTTTACCGACAAGCAATCAATAAAAATGGTCAAATTCCTCATCCATCGCCCTATCGCCGTCATTACGGTTTTTATCGCTGTCATGGTACTTGGCCTTTTTGCATCAGGCATGCTTCCTGTGTCGCTGTTGCCCGACATTGACATCCCCGAAATAACCGTGCAAATAAGCCGTCCGGGCACCAGTGTACGTGAGGTGGAACAATCGGTTGTTTCCGTGCTCCGCAGACAACTTATGCAGGTACCGCACTTGGCCGACTTGGAGAGCGAAAGCCGGGAGGGAACGGCCATTATCCGCTTAAAATTCAACTATGGAGCCGATATCAATTATGCGTTCATCGATGTGAACGAAAAGGTGGATGTAGCCATGCGTGCATTACCTTCCGACATGGAGCGCCCTGTCATTATCAAAGCCAGTGCGTCGGATCTACCCGTGTTTTACATCAGCCTTTGGCTTAAAACACCCGACAACCAACGTTTCTTGGAATTGAGCAATTTAGCACGTTCAGTTTTGTGCAAACGTTTGGAGCAATTGCCCCAGGTGGCAATGGTTGATGTGACCGGTTTTGTGGACCCCGAACTCTTTATCGAACCCAACGAACCGCTTTTACAGTCGTTGGGACTTACGCACCAAAACATACTGACAGCACTTGACCAAAATAACATCATGCTTGGCTCTCTTCAGGTGATGGATGGACAGTTTTGTTACAATGTACGTTTTTTGAACTCGGTCCGAACAGTCGATGATGTCAAAGGTATTTATATAAAAACAGGAAACCGTTTAATGACATTGGGCGAATTGACAAATATCGGAATGCGCGTGCGCGAACCCAAGGGATCATTTTTGCGGGGAGACGAAAAGGCTTTATCTCTGGCGGTCATAAAACAGGCCGACGCACAAATGGATGATCTGAAAAACGAGGTCGACGGTTTACTCAACTCTTTTGCGCGTGATTATCCCGATGTAGGGCACGAGGTCGTCCGCGACCAAACAACTATTCTGGACTTCTCAATCAACAACCTTAAGCAAAATCTTATATATGGAGGACTGTTGGGTTTTATCATCCTTTTTTTCTTTCTAAAAGACGCTCGTTCACCTTGGATCATTGGCCTATCGGTACCTATATCCATAGTTATAAGCTTACTGTGCTTTCACTTAATAGGCATGTCGCTCAATATTATTTCGCTCTCCGGTTTAATTCTGGCCGTAGGTAATATCATAGACAGCTCTATCATCGTTATCGATAACATCACCCAGCACATGCAAAGAGGTCGGTCGCTGGTCGAATCGTGCACCAAAGGTACTCAAGAAGTGATACGTCCACTGATTTCGTCGGTTTTTACCTCGTGTGCTGTTTTTGTGCCATTAATTTTTATCAGTGGCATATCCGGGGCTTTATTTTATGATCAGGCTCTTGCAGTTACAGTTGGATTGTTTACATCATTGATCGTATCAATAACCCTTATCCCGGTTTTATACCGGTTGTTTTGGTTACGTAACGAGGATAAAGCCAAGGGAAGGCCGAAAACAGGGCACGTAACGTTATTGCTTGAAAAAATCAATTTATTTCGAGCTGAAAATCTATATGAACGCGGGTTCAGACGGGTTTTTGCACATCGCAAAAAAGTAATGGCCGCTTTTGTATTCATAGTTGTAGCCGGAGGCATAATCGGATGGATCATTCCAAAATCGCGATTCCCCGAAATGCCGCAAACCGAATTGACTCTGCACATAGATTGGAATGAAAAGGTGAATTTATCTGCCAATGAAACCCGCCTAGCTCAATTATTTAATTCAACAAAAGAGCAATGCCTACAAGCCAATTTCTATGTAGGAACCCAACAGTTTGTTTTACACAAAGGAATGGATCAAACACTATCGGAAGCATTGGCCTTCTTTTCCACTTCCGATCCTGAGCAACTCAACATCCTCATTCAGCACATAAAAAAATGGTTTACAGACAAATACCCCAATGCAATCATTTCATTCTGCGCTACTGAAACCGTTTTCGAACGGTTATTCAGCAACAACGAGCCTTTTCTTACCGTTAAACTATCCGGAATAAACGGCCTGCCCGAATTGGGAACCGCATTGTCAGCTTCGGCAGATATTGCCTCAATCAACGGTATTGACGGAATATCGGGGCCTCCCACCGAGCATTATTTAGATCTGAAAATCAAACCCGAATTACTTTCACTTTACGAAGTGGACTACAATACCCTTTATGCCAAACTTAAAGCTTCGTTAAACTCCTGGCAGATAGGAATACTCCACACCGGATCGCAATACTTACCTATAGTATTGAGTAATACTCCCGATCAATTGGACACATTGCTTGCCGAATTAAAAATACCCAGCAAAACAGGAGCGTACATCCCAGCTAATGCCGTGTTGGAAATTAGGAACAACATTGATTACAAAAACTTACATGCTGGTAAAGAAGGTGTTTATCTACCGATTAACATCACTGCATTTAACGGCAATGTGAATGAATTAATGGCTCCTCTACAACAACAGCTATTTCAGAAATACGGTCTCGATGCTTCGTTTTCCGGGTCATGGTTTTCCTCGCGAATCCTTATTAAAGAATTATTTATTGTATTGCTAATCTCTATCTTACTACTTTATTTCATTTTGGCCGCGCAATTCGAATCACTTAGCCAACCACTCATTTTGCTCATCGAAGTACCGATTGATATCGCAGGGGCTTTAATTTTACTTTACTTCTGCGGAGGAACACTCAATATAATGTCCATGATTGGATTAGTGGTAATGAGTGGTGTTATCGTAAACGATTCCATCTTGAAAATTGACACTATCAACCAACTTCGTCGAACTGGTATGCCGTTAATGCAGGCCATTGAAGAAGGAGGGCGAATGCGTTTAAACTCCATCATCATGACCAGCCTTACCTCCATTTTAGCTTTGGTTCCCGTGCTATGGGGAACCGACATAGGTAGCATATTGCAACGCCCATTGGCCATAACCGTCATTACGGGGATGGTTTTAGGTACCTTGGTTAGCTTATATTTTATTCCCATATGCTATTACTATTTGTATCGCAAAAGCCAATTGAACCAATAACCATTCAATATGTCCTATGAAAAGAATATGCCTCTTCGTTTTGTTCATGGCTTATATAACAGTTGCCAATGCACAACCTCCGGCAATGGAAATAACCCTCTCTGATGCATTGATGCTTGGCCAAACGCAAAGCCTGCAATCATTGATATTAAAACATAACTATTGGGCCAGCTATTGGCAATACCGCAGCTACAAAGCGAATTATCTACCATTGGTAAAACTCAGTTCGACTTTGGCTTCGTACAACAATTCATCACGGTTACGATACAATTCCTTAACCCAATCAGATGAATACGTGCGTACACAAAATCTTAGTTCGGATGCAGAAATCGTTGCCACCCAGCGTATCGGAAAGACTGGAGGGTCGATCTACACAATTTCTGATTTAGGGCGTATTCAAAACTATGGAGACAAAGGTTTTTTGCAATATGCATCTACTCCTTTCCGGGTAGGTTACAGCCAAGATTTGTTCGGGTACAACCCTTTTAAATGGGAAAAAAAACTGGAACCTATGAAACTGGAAAAAGCAAAACGCGAATATGCCAAAGAGATAGAAGAGATGAACTTACAATCAGTGCAACATTTTTACGCACTGGCCATCGCACATATGCAGTACCAAATGGCTTTACTCAATTATGCCCATACCGACACACTTGTGGTTGTGGCACAAAAAAGATTTGCGTTGGGATCTATAACCCGTGACGAGCTAATAGATCTTCGCCTTTCGCTCAACAACATTTCCATCTCAGTTCGCGAGGCTGAGTTGGTATTACGCGATGCTACCGAAGCTTTTAAGTTATTTTTCATGTTGCCCGCACACACCAATGTCACTCTTATATTACCCCAATCAATACCTACACTGACCGTTGATGCTGCGAAGGCACTGGAAAAAGCATTGCAAAACAACCCGTTGCCTTTACAGCAACAACAATATATTGTTGAATCGGCCCGCAATGTGAGTAAAGCAAAATCAGCCGCAAGCTTTCAGGCCAGTCTGTCACTATCCTATGGAATAAGCAAAAATGATGGTTATTTCGATTATACCACCCAAACAGATGTTAATGGTAAACCCCAGAATGTTTACGAGCCTGCTTTCGACAATTACCAAACAGCAAAAATAGGGTTTAGCGTCCCATTACTTGATTGGGGCAGCGGTAAAGGTAACGTGCAAATGGCACAATCGCAGCAAGAAGTAACGCAACTTGCCGCCAAACAAGCCTTGCAACAGTTTGAACAAAAAACCATATCGGCAACCTTTTCGTTTAACATCCAAAAAGACAAAGTTGATGCTGCATTGTTGTCAGACTCGTTGGCCACCGAAAGCTATCAGTTAACAGTACAACGTTTCCGAACCGGAAAAGCAGATGTGCTAAAGCTCACTTCTTCCCAACAAGCCAAAGACAATGCACGTTACAAATATATCTCAGCAATGGCTTCATTTTGGTACAGCTACTTTTCACTGCGAAGCCTTACACTTTATGATTTCGAAAAAGGTGAAGAGCTTCAAATCTTTGACAAATTAATTAATGAACCATAACTGTTAGTCCATTGCACTAATTTGTAACGTGCATCGGCAAACGAACTGACGTACCTCGCTCTGTTTTCCATGAAAAAAAACAAAAAGACAGTTTCCTTAGTTTTGTATCGCACAATCATTGCATTCTTTTCCATTATTGGGTGTTTTCTTTTTATAAGGCAATTTGTGTGCAGAATTTATTTTGTGCCTACAAGCAGTATGGAACAAACTATTTCAGCCGGTGATTATATAATTGCTAATAAATTGGCTATAGGTCCTCGGCTGCAATGGAAAGAACACACATGGAGATTGCCCGGCTATACATCGGTGAATCGTGGCGATGTATTATTATTTGAGCAGTCCGGTTGTAACACCATTGATTCGGACTTTGAGTATGGAAAGCAGCATAACCTACACCCTCTTACGGTTTACGTAAAAAGGTGTGTAGCTCTACCCGGCGACACGATCAACATCAGAGCCGGCGTGCTATATGTGAATAGCAAAAAGTTCCCCGATGCTAGAAATGCCATTCACAGATACATGGTTTTTGGAAATACCGATTCAATAACAAAAGCGGCAACGGGAATAAAAAACTTGTATGGCACGCCTGCTCTACGCGGCAAGCGCAAAGTAGGACTATTTTTGAACAACTATCAAAAAGTAACACTATTGAGCATGGACTGTTGTGACAGCATCACGCGTGCCCTTCTGTTAAGCAAAACACAAATACTATTCCCAGAAGATATGAATTGGGCTTACGATGACTATGGCCCTATCGTGGTTCCCAAAGTAGGTATGAAAATCAAATTAGACTCCATGGGACTTATGCTTTACAGAAATACCATTGCAAAGCATGAACCCGATGGAACTAAATTTTTTACTTCCGGGAAAAGCGATAGGCCATCTGATATATTGGTTTATGAGTTTCAACAAAACTACTATTTCATGCTGGGGGACAACCGCTACCAAAGCATAGATAGTCGTGGGTGGGGGTTTGTGCCTGAAAACTGTCTAATCGGTCGGGCTGGGATAAAATACGGTAAATCTGGATTTATACTAATTCACTAATTCCATTTACTACATTGACAGGCCTCAAATTTTTGGATTCGTACGCCATCTCTCGTCGGGTGCCGAAAATTTCTTTTTTCTGGACGAAGGCTTCGGCACCCTCACGGGCCTGCGCCACGAAAACCGTATCGTGGGCGTCATCTCACACGTGGACGAGATGCAACAGGAGATACAGACCTACCTTCGTATCACCAACAGCGAAGAATCGGGGAGTGTGGTACGGGGAAGTTGGGAAGAATAATCAAACATCTGATTATCAACAAACAGATATTGTGTTCTCGCAAATTAACAATATGAAATTCACCAATTTATATATGTTTTGGGTGAATCGATTCGCTAATTTCCCAACTTCGCGGCGATGAAACATTCCGAAAAAGAACTATAAGCGCTCTTTTAGAGGTTGTCTGAAAACAGCACTTCTTTTTTACCTGGTATAGCCGATGTTCCGTAAATGACAAAGTACGGACTTATTATATCTTAATATTGAAGGCATCAGAAGTTGGAAAAAAGAATGGTACTTACCGAACATACCACATATACGGTACCAAATATGCCATATATGTGGTATTTCACGGTTAGCAGGAATCCGGCATTTTTATACTATCAGGATGAATCTTTTATATGCTTGTTGGTTTTTAAGAAGATTAAAATGGATAATTTATTCAGGAAAAAACAGCGGAAGTTCAAGAGTAGAAGATAGCTCCGCATTATATAACCTACCCAAAAAACATAAAACTATCACGCAACTTTTTGTTAAATTTAGCATCATCATCCAATGTTCAATGACCTAATCTTTACTGATGCACTTTATAATTCAGCCCTTTCCCTAAAAAAACGACACAAAGAATTATATGCCCCTTCAAAAAGGATAGCTATAATTGGCCTATATTACATAATACAGCAAACCCAAAAGCAATTAAACTTAAAATACCATTGCCATGAAAAACCGATCCCATTCCCTTATCCAGCTATTTTGTCCAGCTTTTGTTTCATTTTCGTATCCTAAGATAAGTACTTCATTAAAGGAAGAACCAAAATAATTTCTGTATCGGATACCTCGTTAAACGACTCTTCAATATTCATAGGCTATGTTTATGGGCATCCCGATCACCATCAATACAACTTTCCAATCTAAAATGCCCAAATATGGGTTAACAATTCAGGGTTGGGTACTGCATAAATGGTTGAAGTTATCATTACATCAAAAAGCAAAAAATGGGAAAGCCCATATCAATTTCCGCTAATGGAAAATACTGGCGCTGGTTTTGATTATAACTTAAAAATGCTGAAATGTGAAGGTTTTAAACAAAACAAACATTTGTATTGGCATTCTCGGCTGGATACTATTGCCGGTTTCCTGCACCCCGGAATACGGTGACCCCAATCCCTTTAACTACGAAGACTTTGTTAAAGAGCAGGATAAATACCCGGCCTTTTCTCCCGATGGAGAACACATTGCTTATTACCATTACAGCAGCCAGTGGCCCGAGCCGGCTGATTACCCTTCGGGCCTGTACATTATAGATAAAAATGGGAATAACCGGCAACTGGTGCTGGAAGGGCATCATTACAATCCGGCCTGGTCGCCTGACGGGCAATGGCTTGTCTTCTCAACACAAGGCGTTATCCAAAAATGCAAAATTAATGGTGATAGTCTGAGTCGGCTTAATATGGATAATGAGAATTGTTTTTTTCCGGACTACACTCCAGATGGTAAAAAAATAATATTTGACAGAATGGTTACCGAAGAGGGCAGTTTATTGATTGTTGATGCAAATTTTATTGACCCACCACAAATTTTCTCAATTGACATCACAACTGGTAGAGATCCGGAATATTCTCCTGATGGGAATTATTTAATTTATATGAAAGGTTCCCGGAAATGGCCACATTGGGAAATATTTGTAATGGATTCCACAGGTTCTACCGACTTAAGATTAACTAATAATGATGCGGATGATCTTGGTCCTACCTGGTCACCCAACGGCCAACAGATAGCCTGGAGCAGCAATGTACGGGTACACACCATGAACGCCGATGGAAGCAGCCAGAAATTCCTGGTATATGGACAATACCCTTCATGGTCGGTCAACAACGAGATCGTGTTTAGCCATGCCAACGCAGGTTACAGCAAAGAGGTGTTATATACCATACTCCCCGATGGCTCGGATAAAAAACAAATTACTTTTTAACTATAAATCACTGTTAATTATGGAAAGACCAATCTTTTTACCACGCATGGTATTTTGCTTAACCTTTGTTTTACTGTTAGCATCCTGCCTGGATAGGCAGTTCATTAAAGGAAAAGCCGAAATAATTTCGGTATTGGATACCACATTAAACGACTCTTCGATATTTGCAGGTTATGTTTATGAGCATCCTGATTATTATCAAAATAACTTTCCAATCCAGAATGCTCAAATATGGATTGATAACCCTGATTTGAGTACTGCATCAAATGCCTTGGGTTACTATTACATCAAAACGCTACCTGGAACTTATACTCTAAAATGCCAAAAAGAATACAATCACTGGCCGCAACTAATTGAAGAAGCAAAGAATGTGAGAATCAATAAAAATGAAAGAATCCAGATTAATTTTTATTTGGGTTATACTGTAGAATAAACCTGCCATCCCTAAATTTCTGATAACATTTCAACCTATAAAACCATTACGTTTATGAAAAGATTAATACTTACCATTTCTTTTGTTGCTGTGTTGCTTGCAGCACTATCAGTGCTAACTGATAAAGACAAGATCCAGGTTGTTTCCGGAGAAAACACCGTTCTGGTGAAGCTTCCTCCAGGGATTCTTTCCGAAGAAAATTACGAACATCCCGTAAAAGAAATTGGAGACAAGTGCCTGCAAAAGAGGTTAAGCAAATTTGGAATAACAACCCTGCGCTCGGTTTTTAGGAACCGGTATAACGAACAAGGCAGGCTGAAGGAAGAAGTTACCTCATCGGGCAAAAGTCTTTTATCGGGATGGTTCGAATTAAGCCTCAGCAGCGCATTTGATACCGGTGAATTTATAACCATGCTTAAACAACAGAATAGTGTTATTGATGCTGTTGTGGATGTGCCGTTATCTTTGAAGCCCGATATTGCCCCGAACGATGTAAATTACGGGTCTCAGTGGCACCTGAACAACCCAGCCAACCCCAACTTTGATATTGATGCCGAAGCAGCCTGGGACATAAACCGCGGAAGAAATGATGTGATTATCGCCGTGCTTGACGGAGGCGTGGATTATACCCATCCTGATCTGGACCCGGGAGACAGGAGCCGGGTAATACAGGGAAGAGATACAGGCGATGGCGACAACGACCCGATGGATAATCTCAGCGGTGACGGCTTTGCCGGGCACGGTACCTGGGTAGCAGGCGTAATCGGGGCTCGGACAAATAACGGCCAGCAGGTGGCGGGGGTGATGTGGAACTGCAAGATTATGCCGGTGAAAATGGTGCGCAGCGGCGGCATCCGTATCCCGCATATTCTTGACTGGGACTGGAGCACATCCGCTTTTCCTTCGGATGTGGCCGACGCCATTGACTACGCTGTCAGCCATGGCGCGCACGTGATCAACCTGAGCTATAGCTTTCCCGACATGGGCTGGCCTATTAACGACGTAGCTCTGCGTGTGCCGTTGGTCTATGATGCCATCAAAAATGCATACCAGAACAATGTCGTTATTACGGCATCTATGGGAAATGAATTTAACGAAAATAATAGCGTGCGCTACCCCGCAGGATTCAGTGAACAGGTAATAGCCGTAGGGGCCACCAATGCAAACGGAGCAAGAAGTAGCTTTTCCAATACCGGCCCGCATATTGACCTGAGCGCACCAGGCTCCGGCATCTGGACCACTGAACGGGGAGGAGGGGTACATAACCCCAGCGGCACTTCATTTTCTGCCCCAATGGTGGCCGGTGTTGCCGGACTTGTTATTTCACAGGGCAAGGATCGAAATTTTAACCTTACCAATGATGATGTAAGGCATATTTTGGAATTAACTGCAACAGATGTTGCAGATGTAGGCTTTGACAATGAAACCGGGCACGGGATTGTCAATGCCCATAAAGCATTACAGTTACTTGATGAGCCGAATGGGCTGTACCATTATACTTCAACCGGGGGAACTTCGGTAAAAGTACAAACCATCGATAAATGGATACTGGCAAGTGGGCGGTGGGGACTTGCTGCAGGTACGTATTTAAGTGTCGACCAATATAAGGTTTCCAAACATATTACCTTCGATGTGCCTTTTTGTTCGACACCCAAGGTTTGGATGCGGGAGAGAGAAAGTAAAAGCGTGAGCTTCAGCAACCCCAACAACGGGCGTTCTTTTTGCTCAATAACCAATATTTCCAATACAGGATTTGACATTGAGTATGCCGCTTATTATGTCCGCTATAATACGCTGGGACAAACCCTCAATAAATGGTTTCCGGCTACACCATCTGCAACTTATGTGGCATACACGGCAGTTGGAGAACCAAATCTTGCAGCAACTGCCGGCCCAATTACCGGCCCTTCCATTGTTTGCAACAGTAGCGGCAGTACGTTTACCCTCAACAATGCTCCAGCCAATTCCTCTGTTATCTGGACGGCCACCCCTACACCTCTAATACATCCTAATACTCGCAATGGTACGGGAACCACAGCCGTCATAAGTCCTGCCGACAACATGTCAATGGGGACAGGAACAATCACCTACACCATTACCACCGATTGTGGCAGCTTTAATATCAGCAAGGCAATACTGGTAGGAGGAGATGAACCTCAGATCGAACGGGCTCCCTTTGTTCCTGTGTTCGGGGCAAGCGGCTACCGTTACCGCTTCTTCTTCGGCCGACGGGTACCATTACTGGGAAGTTGCGGGAGGGACCATCCTATCGGGGCAGGGTACCGGGCAACTGTCTTTTAAAGCAGATATCCTCACACCGCCAATAAACTCTTCCTCCGTAGGTATCTACCTGCAAGTGCACGGCTTGTGCGGGAACATACTATCCAATGGCACCAGTGTGCCGGTGGAATCCTGCGAAGACGGAGGTGGGACAACCTATAGCCTGCCTTACCCCAACCCTGTTGCTGACGTCCTTTATGTGGAAATAGACGGGGCGGCATACGAATCGGCCAGTGCTTCCTATCTGGCGGCCACCGGTACCAGGGCACAAAACGGTGACCCAACTTTCGACCTGCGGCTGTACAACCCATACGGGTACCTGTTACGCAGCGCAAAGGCCAAAGGGGGTCGCGTACAGCTCAACGTGTCCGGCCTGCCCAACGGCATCTACTACCTGCACGTTCACGATGGTTCCGGCAACAGACTGGAAATGCACCAAATTGTGGTGGAACACTAAAGCAATAAAAATTTGAGGATACACGACCCACGGGCAAGCTAGTGATGAAATCACACAGCATTATCCCCATCAAATAAATCATCTCCATGACAAGCATCAACTCCCCCATTCCAATTTTTCATATCTTTGAAGCTCAATAAAAAATACAAAACGCCATAAATCATGAGCATACCTAAAGACCTGAAGTACACCAAGGACCACGAGTGGATCCGCGTAGAAGGCAATATCGCCGTCGTGGGAATTACCGACTTTGCGCAAGGCGAGCTTGGTGATATTGTGTTTGTGGAGATCGAAACCGTGGGCGAGGCCGTGGCCAAAGAAGAAGTATTCGGGACCATCGAGGCCGTGAAAACCGTGTCGGACCTTTACATGCCCGTTACCGGTAAGGTGTTGGAAATGAACCCTGCCCTCGACAACCAACCTGAATTGGTGAACAAAGATCCTTACGGCGAAGGCTGGATGATCAAGATTGAAGTAGAAAATGCCGACGAATTGAAATCGTTGCTTTCGGCCGATCAGTATGCCGACTTGATTGGGTAAAAGCATCTTTAACAAATAAAAAAATCGCCAAGGCAACAATTGTTTTGGCGATTTTTCTTTTGGAGCAAAGCCCTTGCAACCGTCCACTAAGACCAACGGCCGGCGGATATCCCCAAAGTAGTTTTACCTGCACTTGCCTCGCGTTAAAACCTCATCGTGTCAAACCCTTTTCCGTACACACCCATCACGTTGCCCATCGTAATGAAGGCATTCGGATCGATGTGTTTGATGATGCGGAACACATGGATTGAATCGCGCTTGCGGGCCAGTACCATTAATACTTTTACCTCTTCGCCGGTAAAGCCGCCACGCCCGTCCAAGATGGTCACGCCGCGGTTGGCCTGGGTAATAATCGCCTCCGTGAGTTCCTGGTGCTTGCGCGAAATAATAAATATCTGCACCGTTTGTTTGGTGCCGGTGATCACCATGTCGACCGTGTAAGCCAAAATAGCCATTGCCATAAAACCGTACACCACTTTTTCGATGGACTGCAACACCACAAAAGAAGTGGAGATAATCACCGCATCGATCAGCAACAACAGTTTACCAAGACTGACATTGCGGTATTTGTTGATGATCATGGCCACAATATCGGTACCTCCCGTGCTGCCGCCGTTGCTGAACACAATACCGCCGCCAATGCCGGCAAGAATACCGCCAATGACCGTAGCCATGAACAAATCGCTTACAATGGGGGCGTGGAACAGTCGTTGGCCTACCGTCAGCAAAATGGCTATCATTACCACGCCGTAAATGGTCTTGGCCCCGAACGAAGTGCCTATAATCCTGACGGCCAACAATATCAAAATGGCATTCATCGCCAATGACATGACGCCCACATCAATGCCGAACGACAAATACAACAATGTGGCCACCCCGGTAATGCCACCGCCCACAATCTTGGAAGGGATCAGAAAAGCCGTCCAGCCTACCGCACTGACGGCCAACCCTGCAGTAATGAAAAAGTACGACTGAAACTCGGCAAACCAATTCGTTGATCGCATAACTCCTTTTTGTTGGGCACAAGAATAACAATTAGACAAAACTAATTCCATGAAAGAAATCAGCCCCCAAAACCGCAATTTACGGCGTTAGGGGCTGGGGAGATATGTGTGGAAATAAAAAATGTACGCGAAACCGCCTATTTTTTCAGGTCTTCGGTCAATGTGGTCTTTTCCCTGCTGATGCCACAAACGGCGAAGATTCCCAGTGCCCCATTGCTTATATTGCCAGGCACGTTGGCCGGCGCCCCCGAGAAAAGCGGGTTTTTCGGACTGGTCTCCTCTTGCAATGCGGTCAAAAACTCATAAAACGTTTTGTCAATGTTGTACATTTCCAGCTTCACCTCATCGCCCACGGCCAGATCTTCGGCGGACTCTTCGGCATCAAGTGCGTATACCCATGTGCCGTTGGCATAGTTGCCGTCAAAAAACGAATCGTCACCCAAACTGACTTCTGAAAACGAATCGCTGATCAACGAATCGTTGCGGAATACCCTAAACATGTAATAGTTCTCCATGTCGCCCGGATCACGGGCATACAGCAATACCTGCCAAAGCTTCCATATTTTATGGTATCCAATGCCCACGCTGTCAATCGGCACAATCTGGGGCATCGTGCTTGACGCTTCATATGTTTCGGGCTGCCCGTCACCGTCCACGTCTACGTTTTCTATCGTCAGCGAATAGGTGACGCCGGGAATGCCATAAAACTTGTCGGGAGTAAGATACAAGCCTGGCGTTTCGTTCGATTCGCCAAACAGCACCGATTCCCCGTTGCCCCGAATGGTCACCATGGCCCCGCTCACGCCTTGCGAGGGCTTGTTATCGTAGTAATCGCCCGAAAAAGTTAGTTTAACCGATTGCACCACGGTATCGGAAGTGATAACGCCATCGACGACCAACCGTTTGTAAGTGGTATTCAGTTTAAGGTCGATGTCTTCGGTGCATCCCCATGCAGCAAAGGCAAGAGCGGCAATTACGAGTTGGCCGAGATATGAATATACAGGTTTCATTGCGTTAGAATTTAAAGTTATAGGTAACGGACGGAATCATGGAAAAGAGGTATGTCTTTTGTGCCTTGGTCATATACGGGTCATCCTCGTCGGCCACAAAACTGATGGACCATGCATTGTGACGCGCATAGGCGTTATACAACGAAATGACCCATTCGCCCTGCCAGCGGCGTCCCGGCTTTTCCTTTCCGGCAATGGTACAGCCGAGATCCAGACGATGGTAATCGGGCATGCGTTCGGCGTTGCGCTTCGAATAAATAGGAACTACCGTACCGCCGCTTTCGAAACGCCCCACGGGGAACGTCGTGGGCGATCCGGTAAAATACACCCAGTTCCCCGAAAGCATTACCCGTTTGCTGAGACGGTGGTTGAGCACCACACTGCAATCATGCGGATGGTCGTACGGCGAAAGGTACCATTCGTTGTCGTTGATGCCGTTGATCTTCCGCTCGGATCTTGAATACGTGTAACCAACCCACCCGTTCCACTTATCGAGGTTGAAACGCACCAACATTTCGGCTCCGTAAGCATAGGATTTGCCAAACCGCAACTCCCCTTCCAAATGTTCGTTGAGCAACAGATCGGGATAATCTTTAAAGTCAATGGAGTTTTGCATCTTTTTATAGAACAACTCGGCACTCAACTCGATTTTGTTACCGTCCAGGTTCTTGAACCACCCGGCCGATATTTGATCGGACAACTGGGGCTTGACGTTGGGCGACGAGGGGAACCATACATCAAGCGGAGTCCCCGATGTGCTGTTGGAAGCCAAATGGAGGAACTGCGCCGTGCGCGAGTAACTGGCCTTTAGCGATGCCGTGGGCGTCAGCAAATAGGTCAATCCCAATCGTGGTTCCAGAGCATGGTAAGTCTTGTAGATATCGCCCTTGCCGTAGGTCTTCTCCCCTGTTACCTCATCGTTCTCGCCAAACTCGTAAACAGTGGCTTTGCCCATATTCTGGAACACGGCATACCGAAGGCCGTACCTAAAATTGATCCGTGGCGAAATTTTGTAAACATCTTCGGCGTACAGGGCATGTTCAAAGGTGTAGCTGTGCGCCATTTTAATGGTGTCGAGCATGGCCCCCTCACCGATGCCACGTGCATATCCCGGCATAATGTCGTGATAAATACTTTGTATCCCAAAACTTACGTTGTGCGCCTCGTTGAGGTAATAGTTAAAGTCGGCCTTGACACTGTAATCGGTCAGTTTCGATTCCCACAAAAAGGCATCCGTGCCCGACCCTTCGGTACCAAGCGAGTAGTCATAATTGCTACGCAACACGGTAAAATTGGCAAACAACCGTGGCGAAAATACGTGGTTCCACCTGGCGGTAACGGTTTGGTTGCCAAAATCCATTTTCGAGTAGTTGTTCTTGAACACGTCCCTTCCAAAATAACCACTTACGAACACCCGGTCTTTATCACTGAACGTGTGGCTCACTTTGGCGTTGAGATCGTAAAAATAAAGTTTGTTGTCGCGCACCGCCTCATCATTGGCAAGCGGCAGAAATATATCGGCATAGGTCCGGCGGCCGGCAGCCAGGAACGTCGTTCGCTCATTCCCTATCGGTCCTTCAAGCGTTAATCGCGACGAGATGGTCCCGATACCTCCCGCGCCTGAAAATTTCTGGCTATTGCCATCTTTCATCCGTATGTCGAGCAACGAAGCCAAACGTCCGCCACTGCGTGCGGGAATATCACCTTTATAAATCTTCAAATCCTTCACCGCATCGTTGTTGAATACCGAAAAGAACCCCATCATATGGCCGGCATTGTACACGATGGCCTCATCGAGAAGGATCAGGTTTTGGTCGGGATTGCCCCCGCGTACGCTAAATCCGCTCGACCCCTCGCTGGCTGCCTGCACCCCCGGCAGCAATTGGATGACTTTGATGGGATCGACCTCTCCCATCAGCGCAGGGACCTCCTTAATGGTTTTCGCCTGGAGCTTCTCCACGCCCATTTGCGGGGTTTCCACATGCTTTTCGGCACGGTCGCCCACCACTTGTATTTCGGCCAGTTGGGCATTATCGGGTTTTAGCTGTATGGTCATGGACTTGTCCTCGAACAGTGAGATCCGGTGTTCCTGGCTTTGATACCCCAAAAAAGCAAACACCAACGTGTAATCGCCCTTGGGCATGGTCACAGAAAAGAATCCGTACGAGTTGGCGGTCCCTCCCGTTTTTGTCTCTTTTACGTAAACTGTAGCACCGATAAGCAATTCGCCTGTTTCGGCATCTTTCACATAACCACTCACAAACGGGTTGCGTTCGGCAAGGACAGGCAGCGGGTCTTTGGCCGTTGCATTTATGGCCACCCACAAAAAGGTTAAGGCAACAAGTAATCTTTGCATTGGTTTGACTGTTGGATTGTTTGTAAAATCATTCAATAGACGGATAAATGACAACCATGGATACCATAGGGTTGCACGACATAACATCTTTTAACATCCAATCCGGAAAAACATTTCCTCCTATCGGAACCAGATGCAGGAAAAATTGCCAAACACCGGTGGATACGTGGTCACAAATCACCGACTCATATAACCGGTAGCGATCGCTACCCAATATTGGTAGCGGACGCTACCTATAACAGGTAGCGATTGCTACTAACAGAAGGTAGCGTCTGCTACCAATAGTAAGTAGCAGTCGCTACTAATATCAGGTAGCGGCCGCTACCTGATTCATAAATATACTGACAATCAATCTCTATTCACTAATTCAAAGAAATAGTGGTGCCGCCGACTATGACAGCAGCATCCTGTCGATACGAAAGCTTTATCACTGCACAACGTTTATCGGTAATCCTCCGGACCTGTTCTACTGACAAACAAGCTGGCACTTATTCTATGCCCACCATTGCACACACAACTATGGAACGACAACTTTTTCCATACATTAATCTATGGGGATCGCCCATGCAACGAATCCCATACCCCGGTGTTCATTCGCCAAGCCAGCCGGTTTCTTCTTCCGCCTGAACCGATCCGCTCAGCAACGCGGCAAGTCTTGCCAACTTGAGCAGCTCGCCACGGTCACCCTCCCCGTCGGTGCCTTTGCCGTTTCGAATCATGTGGATGGCCTGATCGTACGTCAGATCATTTTTGTATCCGGAATTTCGCAACAACATGCCCAGCGATGCCACGCCACAGGCAAACTGCATATCCGTACTGGCATTTCCAAACCCGGGCACCTGTCCCGAAACGACCGTGATCAACAGCTTTGATAGATTGCCATCGGGCTGCTTATAGCGTAATTTGAGGGTGAGCCATTCGTCGGGATAATCGTCGTGCCCCAAAATTTTCGTTGCTTGGTACCTCAGCGCATCCACCTTGCCTGTGTATTGCGGGGTATCTTTCGCCCCAGCAGGCACCAATTCGTAGAGAGCTGTCACCGTATGCCCGGCACCAATGTCGCCCGCATCCTTTTTATCATTGTTAAAATCTTCATTGGCCAGCAGGCGGTTTTCGTAACCGATCAGCCGGTAAGCGGCAATTTTGGAAGGATTGAATTCCAATTGTAGCTTCACGTCCTTGGCAATGGTAAAAAGTGTTCCGCCAAATTCACGGACCAATGTCTTTTGCGCTTCCTGCAGGTTGTCGATATACGCGTAATTGCCGTTGCCTTTGTCGGCAATGATTTCCATTTTGTCGTCCTTGTAGTTGCCCATTCCAAAACCCAGCACGGTCATGAACACGCCGTGCCCACGTTCGGCCTCTACCAAACGTTCCATCTCGGCGTTGGAGCTCACCCCCACGTTAAAATCGCCGTCGGTGGCCAGCACGATCCGATTGTTTCCACCCTCAATGAAGTTTTCGGCTGCCACTTTATAGGCCAGCTTTAGCCCCTCGCCGCCCGCAGTCGACCCACCCGCACTTAAGCGGTCAATCGCGTCGAGGATACGCTGCTTTTGGTTGCCGGGGGTCGATGGCAATACCAATCCCGCCGCGCCCGCATACACCACAATGGCCACCCGGTCGTTCGGGCGGAGCTGGTTCACCAGCATGGAAAATGCCGATTTCAGGAGCGGTAATTTGTCGGGCGTGTTCATCGACCCCGACACATCGATCAAAAACACAAGACTGGACGGAGGAAGCTGGCTTTTGTCGACATCCTTTCCTTTCAGGCCCACTTTGAGTATGTAGTGCGAAGGGGTTCCAGGGGCAAACGGCCATCTCGGTGTTCACAGAGAAAGGATCTTCACCTTTGGGTTGAGGATAATCGTAACTGAAATAGTTCACCATTTCTTCAATGCGTACCGCATCGGCAGGAGGCAGTTGCCCCGCGTTCAAAAAACGGCGTACATTGGCATACGACGCACGATCTATATCCACCGAAAAGGTCGACAGCGGTTCTTTTGCCGCCTCACGAAAATCGTTCTCGTTGATTTTGGAATAACCTTCGGTATTGAAATCCCCATGCCGGTCATAAACGATAGAAAGGGCTTCGGTTTCGCGGCGGCCTGTTCGTGCCGTCGGGACGATGGATGAAACAGCACTTGTCAGCAATCGTTTCTTTTGTACGCCGTAGCCTATGACAACCACTTCGTCAAGAGAACTGACATCGGGAACCAACGTGATGTCAATCCGGGTACGGGTACCCACCTTTTCTTCTTTCGGTACAAACCCGATAAACGAAAACACCAGTACTTCGCCGGTTTGCACAGATTCAATGGTATATTGTCCGTTTACATCGGTCACCGTGCCACGCAACGTACCTTTCACCGTCACCGACACGCCAGGGAGCACGTCGCTTTGGTCGTCCCGTACGGTGCCCGACACGATTACACGGGCATATTGCGCCGATATATTGCAAACAATGGCAAGCGCCAACACCGTTAAATAAAAACGTAGTTTTTTCATGGCTAAATGTGTTATATATGGAACATTTAACCATAGGATGCAAGCACATCAAAAATTCCATAACCCGACACGATATTTTTACCATCCCGTAAAACACCCCTTCACGGCCAAACCGGATCAATGCGACGACGCAACATCGATACGGTCCCCTGCTTAATTTTAGCGGTTCGACTTCTTTGCTATATTTACCATGCAAATGAATACACACCACCACCAAGACACTCCTCTTCATGTCCCAACCTACCAACCTAAAAAGCGACCTTGATTTGGCAGCCGAATTTACGGCATCGGGGAACCCCGAGGTGTTGGGAATACTTTACCAGCGATATATGCACCTGGTGTACGGGGTGTGCCTCAAATATTTCAAGAACCGGGATGCGGCCAAAGAAGCTGTCATACAAATGTTCGAAAAACTGATGGTTGAAGTGCCCAAGCAACAAGTTGCCAACTTTAAACCCTGGCTTTATGTGGTGACAAAAAATTTTTGCCTGATGGAATTACGTAAGCAAAAGACAGGGCCCGGGCACGAACTTTTATTCATGGAAAACCTCACTTCGTTTGTGGAAAACGAACCTGATCTGCATCCTTTGGACAACGACGACGGGCAGGAACTGGCCGATGCCCTCCAGCAATGCATTGCCAAACTCAGGGACGACCAGCGACGATGCATCGAACTGTTTTACTTCGACAACCGTTGTTATAACGATATTGCCGCAATGCAGGGCATTGATGTGAAAAAAGTGAAAAGCTATATCCAAAACGGCAAGCGCAACCTTAAAATTTGCTTAGAAAACCAACATGAAGCGGCCGAATACAAATAGCAACAAACCACATGACAGGCAGCGGGTCCTCGATTACCTGGCAGGCAAACTTGATGCGAACGAACAACACCGTATGGAGCGCGATGCCATGTCGGACCCCTTTCTTGCCGATGCATTGGATGGATTGAGCAGATTTGATGCGGCGGGTATCGGATCGGACCTGGCTTCGCTGGACGAATCGTTGCCTTACCGGAAAAAGCGCCAACTATGGCCCATGTTGTGGAAAATTGCCTCAGCCGTCTTGCTATTGCTGATCCCCGGCACGTTGATCTGGATAATAATGCAGACCACCCAACAGAGGAAAAACACACTGGCCCACAAGACCGACGCACATTCCGTTCTCGATTCGGTCGCACCATTGGCGGCACAAAGAGCAACCGAACCGCCGCAAATGGAGACCAGCACCCCCATGGGACCTCCACAAACATCCCTCACGAAAAAACAAGTATCGAAAGAACCATTGCCGGATGTCCCTTCCAAAACAGATGAAACACCAAACGAAACTATCCCCGTACCGTCCAGGCTATCCCGATCAGAGACCGAGACAGTGGTTGCCGAAAGTGTAAAAACAGATGAGCCGTCCTCCACTCCCCGCATCCACAACGCATTAAGCGGAAAAGTAGCTGGCGTTCAAACCCAATCGATATCGGTCCCGCAAGCTTCACACACCATTCACGGGCGTGTGCTGGACGAACTGGGAGAACCCATCATGGGTGCCACGGTAGGCGTGAAAGGAGCCATCACGGGCACGACCACCAACATCGACGGAGAGTATTCCATTTCCGTATCTGACAGCATGGCAACTCTTTACACATCATTCGTTGGCTACAAAACCTCTGAAATCGCCCTTAAAGACCTTAAAAACAAAACAAAGGCCGACATTGTTATACAACCTGATTTAATGGCGTTGGACGAAGTTGTGGTCACGGGCTACGGCGTACAAAAAAAATCGGTGTTGACAGGTGCCGCAACAAAGATAACGGTGGATGATCATGGAGCACAGACAGGTTTCATTGCTCCCGTTCCCGAGGCCGGCATGGATAAATACATGAAAAAACTGGAATCAACGCTTGTTTATCCAGTTTCCGGATCGGGACAGAAAGAAGTTGTCGTGGCCAAGCTTACCATTGATGCCAATGGCAGGATCACATACATTGACATCGTAAAATCGCCCAACGATGACTTTTCGCGAGAAGCCATCCGCGCCATCAACAATGCTGGCGGTTGGCAGGCTGCTTCAATGAACGGCAAACCTGTCACAAGCCACAAGCGGTTGCGAATCGTTTTCAACCCGGTAAACTGACATGCCTATTTATGGCACGATTTGTGATAAAAACCATAATTCTAAAACTAAACAAGCAAGAAAATGAAGAAAGTATTAATAATTGCGACAGCGGTCTTGGGTTTCGGCCTGGCCATGTCGGCCCAGGACCGATTTCAGCTGGGCGTGAAGGGCGGATTCACTTCGACCCAGTACACCACAGACAATTTGAAAAGTCCCGAATGGCCCAATTACGAGGGTATAAAGGAAGATGCCAAAGCAGGGTATCTCTTCGGCGCTTACGCACGAGCCAAAGTAATCGGCAATATCTCACTGCAACCCGAATTGTACTATGCCAAGAAAAGCGGACAGGCTAAATACGACACCGGGGATGGAACGTTGTCGCAAGACATTGACATCCATACATGGGATATTCCTATCCTGGTTCATTTTAACCTCATCGATTTGAAGGTGGCCAAACTTTATGGATTGACCGGCCCTGTGGTGTCGTTCAATGCAAAAAACGGGACTTCATTGTCGGGCTATGGAAAGGATGACGTCAAGAAAGCCACATGGGCGTACCAGCTCGGCGGCGGTTTGGAAGTATGGAAATTCAATCTCGATGTACGTTACGAATGGGGCCTGAGCAATGTATCCAATGGCTTATCGGACGTAGAGTTTGAGCGCAAGAGCAATATGCTCACCTTTGCTTTGGGTTACCGGTTATTAGGTTTCTGATAGTTTTTGGATTATTCGTCTGTTTCAACGAAGCCGCCCGACCGGGCGGCTTTTTTTATTGTCTTTTTCTAAAAAATATTAGATAAAGACAAAAATAAGCAAAACGGTTAAGACCGTTACTATACAGCAGTTTATAAAAGAGCAGTACAAAGTTGGAAGTTGGTGTACGTTAGGTTTTAGACTAAAAAAGACAGAGTTAGGTTACTAAATCATTACTGATTAGAATAGCTAAACTAATCATTAAGTGATTATAATTCAATTGTTTGCTTATGTTTTCATCATTCCTTATAACTCATTGATAGTTAATTTTAAACATTAAACAATTGAGTTATGGAGACAGTGAAAAGATCCACTTTCAAGTTGTTATTTTACTTGAAGAAAAATGAGCCAAAAAAGAACGGTAATGTTCCCATCATGGGGCGAATTACTATTGACGGAACCCCAAAAACATTTGCGGCTAAATTAGAAATTAACCCTGATAGTTGGGATTTAAAGCACGGAAGAGTTTTGGGAAAGAGTGCTCCGGCATTAAGTACTAATCTGAAGTTGGATAATATCAGGGTGCGTGTCAACAAAATTTACGATGATATGCTTAAAGATGAAGGTTTTGCTACATCACAAAAAGTAAAACTATCATTTTTAGGTGTTGGTGTCATGGATGATGCTATACTTAAAGTTTTCAAGGACCAAAATGAGGAATTTGAAAGAATGGTAAGCAAAGGCAAACGCTCTCAAAACACCTATAATAAATATAAAACAGTTTATAGGCATCTTTGTGAGTTTATTAAGGAACGCTATTACAGAGAAGATATGGCTTTCAGGGAACTCACTGCCGACTTCATTCGGGAGTTTGATTTCTTTCTCCGCATTGATAAAGAATGTACACATAACACTGTTTGGGTTTATACCATGCCTGTCATCGCTTTGGCAGATCTGGCTATCAAAAAAGGTCTAATCCGTCAAAATCCTTTTGAAGACTATGAAATCAGTATGCAGGAAACTGATCGTAGCTACCTTTTAAAAGAAGATGTGGAAAAGCTGATGCTTCTAAAACCTTCTAAGCCTAAATACGAGCTTGTAAAAGATCTCTTTATTTTTAGTTGCTTCACAGGACTTTCTTATATCGATATCCAAAAACTGAAATGGAGCAATATACAGTCCTTCTTTGACGGCCACCAGTGGATTATTAGCAGAAGAAAAAAATCAGACGTTGCTTCGAATGTCCGCCTTTTAGAAATTCCGAAACGTATCATTGAGAAGTACAGAGGTATTACCCGTGATGATTATGTTTTTCCAGTTCCTTCCAACGCTACCTGTAACAGCCACGTGAAAAAGCTGATAGAAGAAACAGAAATCATTACGGAACATAAAGTAACCTTTCATACTGCACGCCATACATTTGCAACAATGTTCTTAACGGAGGGCGTGCCACTTGAAAGCCTTAGTAAAATGATGGGACACAAAAATATTTCCACCACACAGATTTATGCCAAAATTACAAGCCAAAAAATAAGTAAGGATATGGATTTGGTTTCACATAAATTCAAAAATCTAGAACGTATTTTTTAATATGTATTACGTACAAAAGCAGGATTTAAAATTCCTGCTTTTATACCTTAGTTATTTTTTATTGATGCCATATCGATAACAAACCGATATTTTATATCACCACGTTCCAATCTGTCAAAGGCTGTGTTTACTTCATCAATATTGATGAGTTCAATATCAGCAGTAATATTATGCTCAGCACAAAAATCAAGGGCTTCCTGTGTTTCCCGTATACCTCCAATATTAGAACCAGAGAAGCTCTTTCTACCATTGACCACATTAAATACGCTAACAGGAAAGGGTTCAACAGGCAAACCTACAACTACTAAAGAACCGTCTGTTCTTAAAATGCTCAGATACGCATTGACATCGTGTTTGGCTGAAACTGTATCAAGTATCAAATGAAATTTAGACTGTGTTGCCATCTGTTCTGCATCGGTAGAAACAACAACCTCGTCTGCTCCTAATCTTTTTGCATCATCGATTTTTGAAGCAGATGTGGTAAATACAGTTACATGGGCTCCCATCGCTTTAGCAATTTTAATGGCCATGTGGCCTAAGCCACCAATTCCTACAATCCCAACCTTTTTGCCTGGCCCCGCATTCCAATGTTTTAAAGGAGAGTAAACAGTAATACCGGCGCATAGTATAGGTGCGGCTCCGGCAGGATCTAATTTCTCAGGAACAAGTACGCTGTACTCTTCGTTGACAACCAGGCTTTCTGAAAAACCACCATAAGTACGGCCGCCAGAATATTTATCAGGACTGTCAAAAACTACAGTCCATCCATTTTCGCAGTATTGTTCCTCGCCAGAATTACAACATTCACATTTCCTGCAACTGTCAACAATACAGCCTACACCAGCCAAGTCTCCAACTTTAAATTTGCTCACAGAATCACCTACTGCTACAACACGTCCAATAATTTCATGCCCTGGTACCATAGGATAGGTTGTGCCTCCCCAATCATTACGAATTGCATGCAAATCGGAATGGCAGATTCCACAATACAAAATATCAATTTTAATATCATTGGCCAATAAATTTCTACGTTCAATAGTCAAGGGTGTCAGAGGCGCATCGGACGCTTCTGTACCGTAGGCTTTAGTTAATAGTGTGCTCATTTTATTAGTTGTTTTTATAATTGAATTAATCATTTTTGGGAACTAGGTTTACCACTGTAATTTCGCTGACAGTACCAATTCTGAAGGGAACAAAAATAGTGCCTTGTCCCTGCGAGACATAAATGCTCATATCTTGATAATGGTATAAACCTTTCAAGTAGGGAAATAGTGCTCTAGCAATGAGTGTAAAAGGGAACATTTGTCCAGCATGTGTATGTCCTGCTAACAAAACATCTATGCCTTTCTTTTGCATATATTTTTCACCTACAGGACGATGGTGCATCACAAGCGTAGGTTTATTTTTATCAATCAAAAGCTTGTCCAATACGTCTTTTATAGTTTTCGAACCAGGAGGTGTATGTAGGTCAAATGAAATACTGTCCTGAGCCATATTATTTAGTCCCACTAGTTGTAACTCTCCATAATTTCCGAGCTTATTTTGCAGATTGATTAACCCTGCTTTTCGGGTCAGTTCAAAAACCTGATCGGCACCAACATATTCATCATGATTGCCATCTACAAAATAATGAGGCACTTCTATCTTTTTAAAAGGATCTAATACATCCGTGCCTGTATAGAAATGAGCCTTGCTGTCAAATAAATCTCCTGTATTGAAAACGACATCCGGTTTTAACGAAATTGTTTTATCTACAACTTTTTCCAAATATTTTTTTCCTCGAAAGTTACCGAGATGAATATCTGTAAGATGGACGGCTCTGATAGGCTTTGACAACCCAAAAACTGGTATCGTTACTTCTTTTACCTGTAGCGTATAGGCGTTCACTACGCCATAAACCATTACAACTGCTAAGAGTACCAATGAAAGATATCGCCTCTGCAAAGTCTTCAACTTAAAAATGATATATAACAAATCTACTATCAGAAAAGTGAAGAAAGCATATAGCAGGGCTATTAGCCAATAGGCACTGATAACGCTTGCAAGCCGTCCAATAGGATTGGACGTGACTGCTAAAAACTGATTACTGAGAAACGTTGACAACGTTATACTTCCCAATACCCACAACCAGATTCTAATAGAGATGGAAGCAAAAAACAATCGGAGCCTTATTGAAATATACCAGACTATGCCTGCTATCAACAATGGCGGAAGTATCAGAAAAACATATCCCATATTTGGTTCCTACTTAATTAATATTCTATTTATAAATATTGATGAATAGCATTCCTTAACTTAAATTCGTAGGATTCCAAATCTACAATACCTACGCCCATGTCACTATAAAACAACTGCATGGTAAATTCAGCCATTTGCTCTGCCGTATGGTAGCGATCAAAGCTTTTATCATAGTCTAGTCCTTTATCGTTACATGCAATTGCGGTAAACTCAGTTTTCGTTGCAGCAGGAGCAAGTACTTTAGCCCTCATCTTATTCTGATTGATTTTCAATTCCTGATCCAAACCTTCTGTAAAAGCTGTAACGAAGAATTTTGTCGCTGCATAGCTAACGGTTTTAGGCAGAAGGTAATACCCTACTACAGATGCCACATTTATTAGCTGTGTATCTTCAACATCCTTATAATCTTGCATAAAGAGCTTAGATAACAATGCTACTGCTTCAACATTCAACCGAATCATTTCAGATAAATTACTTGTATTCTGGTTTGATAGAGAATCATCAAACCCAAAACCTGCATTATTGATCCATGTATCAATATTGTAAAGTTTCAAGTCTTCATACAGTTTATATACCTCTTCGATTTTTGATAGATCTGCTGTCTTTGATATTACAGAGACTTGAGATGATATTTCCAGAATTACACTTTTGAGCTTTTCTAATTGTTGCGTCCTACGAGCAACTATAATTATATTTTTGCCCTCTTTGGCAAAGGCTTTGGCCACTTCGTAGCCTATGCCAGAGCTTGCGCCAGTGATAACAACATATTTTAGATTATCTGTATCCATAAAAACTTATTTTAATTTTGTCATATCGATAACGTATCTAAACTGAGCCTCATGTTTATCAAGCAATTTGTATACATTAGTGATTGCTTTGGCATTTGGCTCTATGATTTCAACATCAGGATATATATTGTTTTCAACACAAAAATTAATCATCCTTTGCTCCATTTCCAGTGATCCAATTACAGATCCATATATAAATTTGTGCTGATGAAATGGAAAAGCAGTCATACTTATTGATGCGTTAGCATCAGCTGCAGGCTGACCTACTACTGCCATTTGTCCTTTCACTTTTACTAAGTCAAGATAACTAAAAGGATCATAGCTTGTAGGCACAGTACTCAATAAGAAATCGAAAGATCCTCTCGCTTTTGCTAGTTCTGCTTGGTTATTTCCATCGATATATTTCAGTCCCATTTTTTTTGCAATTTCTCTCTTACTTTCGTTTACATCAATCACTGTAATATCTGCACCGATATGTTGTAAGAATTTGACAGCCATATTCCCCAATCCACCAAATCCAGCTACAGCAACTTTCTGACCTTTCTTAACCTCGCTGAATTGTATAGGAGAATAAACAGTAATACCGGCACAAAAAAGCGGTGCCACCTTTTTAAGATCAGCATTTTTAGGTACTTTTAGCGCAAAGTTCTGGTTAACAACAATATTATTTGCGTACCCACCTCTTGTCGGTTCATCGTGTACATGATCGTGAGAATTATAGGTCCAAATGGTTTTCGCTGGGTTCCAATACCCTCCATTTTTTTCTTTATAAGCTTCAGTTTCGTCAGTAGAGTTTATCATAGTCCCTACTCCTGCATAGTCTCCTACTTTAAATTTAGTCACCTTCGAACCTACTTTTGATACAACTCCTACCATTTCATGTCCTGGTACCATCGGATAAATTCCAGGTCTCCAATCATCACGAGTCTGATGCAAGTCGCTATGGCAGATGGAAGAATAAAGTATATCTATTAATACATCATTTTCTCCAACCGCATGTCGGCTAAATTCAAAAGTTTCAAATTCAGCGCCTTTACTTGCTACTGCAAAACCTTTAGATGATATTCTGTTTTCTTGTGCGAAAACAGTAGTAGAAAGCAAGATGTTAAATGCTGTGATAATTATTAAATTTCTCATATATTTTAATTTTACACTTGATCCAATTCGTTTTCATGAAGACAATATTATCTGTCTTCGGTTATAGTTGTTGAACTGTTGGGCGGAATAAGATTTCATTGATATCAACCGATTCGGGTTGACTAATAGCAAAACCAACAACCTCAGCAAACGAAGAAGAAGGAATAGCTGTTGTTTCATAAAATTTACGAACATTATCTCCAAATCCTTCTGCTGTAATATGTTGAGCTAACTCTGAATCCACAGCTCCGGGGGAAACAATAGTTGTTCGTAAGTTGTACGGTTTTACTTCTTGCCTTAAAACCTCGCTTATCACTCGAACTGAATGTTTTGTTGCTGCATAAATAGCATCACCAATACCTGTTTTGTGACCAGATACAGAAGCAACATTAATAATATGACCAAATTTCTGAACTTTCATATGTTTAAGTGCTGCTGCTATTCCATATAGAACACCTTTAATATTGATGTCTATCATATTATTCCATTCTGTGATTTTTGCATCTTCCAACAATGATTGCTGCATAAGTCCAGCATTATTGATCATCACATCAATTTTTCCATATTCTTTTACTGCAGCATCTACCAAATCCTGTACCTGCTTTGCATCAGTAACATCTGTTTCTATAGCAGTAGCTCTTTGCCCGTTGTTTTTGATTTCATTGACTAAAGATTCCAACTTATCTTTTCGTCTAGCTGCTAAAACGACAATCGCCCCTTCATTACTCAATAATCTCGCGGCAGCTTCACCAAGACCACTACTGGCTCCTGTAATAACAATTACTTTGTCTTTAATCTTATTTTCCATCTTATTTTGATTTAACCTAACAGCATCATTTCTATTAACAATTATGATGTGTCAATAGATAACTGTTTTAAATTTCAGAATACTCCACATCAAATTAGAGCATCCATTTCATTTACCAGTTTTACTGTTAACATGATACAAAATTACTGGTCTTAATCGTTTTGATGATAAAGACAATCAAACCAAAATGTATGAAATTCAAACAATTTATTTTCGGAAAGAGCTAGGCGTATCTCCTGTTACTTTTTTGAAATAATTATGAAAATAGGTAGGATATTCAAACCCGAGACTATAGGCTATTTCACTAACCGTCCAATCTGTATATTGAAGCAATGCCTTTGCTTCTGTAATAATGCGCTCAGTGATGTGCTCTGTTGTAGTTTTTGCAGTAACAGACTTGACAGATCTATTCAAGTGATTAACATGTAGATTTAATGCTGTGGCATAATTCTGTGCAGTGAGTAACTTTAAAGGCTCTTCAGGAGATAGAACCGGAAATTGTTTCTCCAGTAGGTCTAGAAATACTGAGGTAATACGAGATGCTGCATTTTTATATTCTATGAATTTTTCAGATGGTTGCATTTTAAGAACTTCATGAAAAATGAGCTCAATAGCATTTCTTATGATATCGTCTCTGTGTTGATATTCAGAAACATATTCATTTAACATCTTTTTAAAAAGGACATTTAAATAATCTCGCTGTTCTTCATTTAATGAAAACACTGGGGTTCCGCCAATCTTAAATAATGGTAAATGTTGAAGATTATCGGAGTTTAGATTCGGCTTAAAGAATTCTTGAGTAAAAAAACAAGTATATCCTACTTGATTTTTTGTTATTACTTCCCAAGAATAAGGCACTAAGGAAGATCCAAAGAAAAGAGAAATACCATCTAAATGAATTGATTTATCCGCATATGAAATAATATTTTCGCCAGTAATTAAACATATTTTAAAAAAGTCTTTTCGACTATAAACCTTAACGGGGTTAAACTTTTCACCAATTTGATAAACAGTAAAACCATTTAATTTAAGAGCAGATTTAAAATCCTTAATACTACGTTCCTTCTTTTCTTTCATTATACAAAAATAAGAAATTCAAACGCAATCTAGATAACGACAAGTTGATTGTCAAATCTTGTTTAATGAAATAATTAAAAAGTTTAGATAACTAAGTATGTGCATTTAGTACTTATTTGATACATAGCGTTATTTCTTGAAATAGAAAATTGAAAAACACGCCTCTGCAATTTCCTCCCTTTATATTTTTCAAATCTCTATCACAGGCTTTCAAGCCTGGTCATTTATCCCCTAAAATTTAGAACAGAATATTTCCATAATCAACCGGTAAAAAGGCAGCCAAAGTACGGCGGTCACCCCACGCTCAATCCCAGCCAAAAGACTACGGCATAAACGGTTTCCTCCCTAAAGGTACCCTCCAATTATTCCGTTTCCTTTTGGCTTTTCCTCTTGACCGCCTTGATAGTCTGCTTTCTTTTTTCCGGTTTTTCTTTACAAAAAAACACCAGGAAAAGCTAAACCAGCTTATATAGAATAGTTTATGAGGCAGTCTATCGAGTGAGGTAACAATTTGGTAATGGTGCTCATTGCATTCATTTTACGGATTAGTTCGTTGCGTAAGGAATCAAGGAATTTAGTACGGTTGATTTCCTATTCCGTATCTCCGGATAAGTATGGAAAAATCCTCCAAGTCTATGTTAAACGTATTTTCAAAGCAATTTTACTTCCAGTCCAAATCTAATGGGCTGGAAGTTTGCAATAAGCTATTCTAATGTAGTTTGAAAAGTTGATCTTTAAGGTAAACCCGAAGTTGTTTGTAAGTCTGTAACTTGATTTTTCCCCTCAATACCAGTCCGATGAGTTCCGTCAGGGTTTTTACCACAAAGCCGGGAATAAATAAATTTATTTTATGCCGATCACGGCTTTTCCCTTAGCCCTACCGCTTCCCACATAGTCCAATGCCTCGTTCGTCTGGTCAAACGGGAATACCTTGTCCACTACAGGACGTATGGTTCCGTTTTCTACCAACTTCGTTATTTTTTCCAGTTGGTTTCCGCTGGCGGTCATGAACAAAAAAGAAAAGTCAACATCAAGCTTTTTGGCCTTTGCCCTGATCTTGCTGCTCAACAGCCTTGTAGCGATCTTTAAATACCACGGCAGGTTAAACTCGTGTGCGAATGCAGGTGTCGGAGGGCCGGAAATTGAAACCACCTTTCCGCCCGGTCTTAATACGTTCAGTGACTTTTCAAGCGTCTTCTGGTCCTGGCTGTTCAGCACAAGGTCATAGCCTTCCAGGACGGCTTCAAAGTCTTCTTTTTTGTAGTCCACCACAACCTCTGCCCCCAGGTTTTTTACCAGGCCCAAATTTGCGGTACCGGCAGTAGTCGCGATTTTTGCACCGAGGTGTCTGGCAAGCTGGATAGCTATTGTACCCACACCGCCGGAACCTGCCTGTATAAAGACTTTTTGATCTTTTTGCAGGTTTGCCCTTTCTACTAACGCCTGCCATGCCGTCAACGCCACCAGGGGAAGCGATGCCGCCTCTTCAAAACCGATGTTCTTCGGTTTCAGTGCAACGTCTTTTTCGTTTATTGCAATGTACTGGGCGAAAGCCCCTATGTGGAAATCCGCAGGACGGGAATAGACCTCATCGTCGACCTTGAACTTTGTGACCCGGCTTCCGACTTTTGTAACAACGCCCGCAACGTCGTGTCCGAGTACCAGCGGGAGTTTATAGGGCAGTATCAATTTGAACGCTCCCTCTTTTATCCTGGAGTCGAGCTGGTTGACACCTGCCGCGTATATTTCGACCAGCACCTCGTTGTCTTTGATACCTGGTATCGGTAGTTCGACAAGTTTCATCCTGTCCGCCTTGCTGTATTTTGAAATGCTGTATGCTCTCATGTTCTCTGTTGTTTTTTAATGGTTACGACTTCAGGAGTTGCCTGTCTTTTTTAGGATTTATCAGCCCAAAAGTGAACTTCGGAAAAAAGCGGTTGAGCAGGTACACTATTTTAGTGTCGCCCACACGGATCGTGTACCGGTCCTTTTCCATTCCTTTTATCAGACCTTTGACCAACTGCTCGGGACTAAGCTTTTTTTCGCTCCGCCCGACGGTCATTTCCGTTGCCACCAACGGCGGCAGGAGCTCAAATACTTTTACGTTGCTTCCAATGATACGCAAATGCTCACGGAGCGACCTGGTGTAAAAAGCGAGCGCTGTTTTTGATGCCGAGTAGGTAGCTTCCAATATTGACGGTACAATGCTCAGTATTGAGGTCGTGTTGACAATAGCACTCTCCTTTCTTGATTTCAGCATGTCCAGGAAGAGGTTGTTCAGACGTACCGTTCCAAGGTAGTTGACTTCCATCTCGTAGGCGGCACCTTCCGGATGCCTGTCGGCTGCAATGCCGAGGTTGGCCGGGGGTACACCGACCCCCGCGTTGTTGTATAGGATGTCGATGCCTCCCAGTGCTTCCACCTGTCTGTAAAGCTCATTTGCATCTGACTCGCTCCCTGCATCGCTCTGTATGGCAACCAGCCCCGGATACATCTGTTTCGCCTTGTCAAGCTTCCCGGGGTTTCTTCCGGTGATGATGACCTTGGCGCCGATTTGCAGGAATTGTCTTGCCGCTTCCAGCCCTATGCCCGAACCACCGCCGGTGATCAGGACTGTTTTTCCTTTTAGTTCCATTGTTGACTGTTTGGTTGTTGGTTCTTAATACCGTTTAGCTGCCCAGTTTTGACATCGCCTCCTGTACGGCCGCCGCATACTTTTTCGTTTCACCGACCGGCACATCGTACTGGTCGTTTGCAAGGGCTATGAACAGTTCGTCCGCAACTTCCGAAGGCGGGATACCGTTTTCCCCTCCGATGGAGGCTGAAAACTCCGTGTTCACCAACGGCGGGTACACCTCGTAAACCTGTATGTTCTTGTGTTCTTCATAAGTCATCCTAAGGGCAACCGTGTAACTGTGCAATGCCGCCTTTGTCGCCCCGTAGGTCGGAACGAATTTGTGGCTTCCGTAAACCGCAATGGAAGAAACGTTCACTACGGCAGCTTCCTCTTTTTTCAACAAAAGGGGCAGCATCAGTTCCGTGAAATGGATAACGGAAATGTAGTTGGTGTTCATCTCAATAAGGGCCTTTTCATGCGCATTGGCCGTTTCGCTCAACAAATAGCCGAACGCAGCCCCCGCGTTGTTGACGATGACATTCACTTCGGGATAGTTTGCTTTCAGTTCTTCGGCAATACGGAGCCTGTCGGCTTCCACGGAGAGGTCGCCCTGGATAGCTGCCGCGTTGTCAAGTTCCTTTAGGGCGCTTTCAAGGCGTTCCTTACTGCGTCCGTTTATAATGACCCTGTTGCCGGCGGCATTTAGCTTTTTGGCTATCGCCAGTCCGATTCCGGCACTTCCGCCACTGATAAATACGGTATTTCCTGTTGTTTTCATTGTATGTATCTTAAAATGTTGATGATGTTTGTTTTAATTGTTGTTTCCTTGATAATCATAGTATCAATGATTTCATTTGTTATAGAATATACTTTTTAGTCTATTTTATATGAAAAAAATTTAAGTCGTGTAATGTTCCAGTTCTGCTTTAAGGCTTTTAATCAGTGAGAACATGGGCTTGGTAGAATCCAGCACCCTGCACATCACGATGCCCCCTTCAACAGCCGCCACAATTTTAAACGCAAAGCCTACGGGGTCAAGCTCTTTGGAAAACTCACCGTTTTCAATACCCTGTTTAAGCAGGTTGGACAGGTCTTGCTGACCGGCCCTGAATACGTTGGCAACCTTCTCCTTGATAGAAGGATAATTGCCATCGGCATCGACCGCTGTATTGATGATGGGGCATCCCCCCGGTATAAAGGTCTGGATGGGATCTTTATAAAAGTCCAGAAAATTGAACACTTTGGCCTTGACGGTTTTACCTTTTGAAACCTCGAACCTTATCTTGTCCGAAATCTTTTTCAGCAATAAGTCCACTACCTGTTCCGTAAGATCTTCTTTGTTCTCAAAATGGTTGTAAAGGCATCCTTTGGTCAATTTTGTAGCCGCAAGTACATCATCGATATTAACACCCGAAATACCTTTTTCATTGTATATCGGCGCTGCTGTTTCTAATATAAACTGTTTGGTACGTTCTGCTTTTGTCAACATGACTTCTTCATTTACGATGCAAATGTACTAAAAGGTATATTTAAAAAAACTTTTTAGTCTATTTTTTTATAAAAAAAGCACGCCTCACGACGTGCTTTCCCTACTCAAAAAAAACTCACTAAACTTTAAAACGCTTTGCTACTTCATCCCAATTCACCACGTTCCAAAACGCATTGATATAATCGGGACGTCTATTTTGGTAATGCAGATAATACGCGTGTTCCCACACATCCAGACCAAGGATCGGATTTCCTTTCACATCGGCCACGTCCATCAACGGGTTATCCTGATTGGGCGTAGACGAAACGGCCAAACTACCGTTCGGCAACTTCACCAGCCAGGCCCAACCGGAACCAAAACGGGTAGCTGCGGCCTTGTTGAACTGCTCTTTGAACTGGTCGAACGAACCAAAGGCCTTGTCGATAGCTGCAAGAAGCTCACCGCCGGGACGTCCTCCCCCGTTGGGCGAGAGTACTTTCCAAAACAGGTTATGGTTGTAAAAACCACCACCGTTGTTGCGTACTGCCACAGGCACTTTTGATATGCTGGCCAAAAGCTCATCAATGCTCTTTCCCGCCAGATCGGTACCTTCAACGGCCGCGTTCAGGTTGGTAGTATAAGCAGCATGATGCTTGGTATGGTGTATCTCCATGGTACGTGCATCGATATGTGGTTCCAATGCAGTATACGCATAATCTAACTTGGGTAATTCGAATGCCATGATCTTAAGTTTTAAAGGTTACTTATATTAAGACTTACAGATGCGAATATAATCCTTGTTTAAATCCATTCCAAATAATATCCGGATTTTTTTATCTTTTTCTCTCATTAGTCCGGTGCGGCTTTTGGCCCCACGCAAAACAAGCATATACAATACACTGGAATAAAAACAATTACGCCGCCACATGGTTAATTATTGTTAATCCTATTGACAGTCGATTTGAAGGTTGTAATTTTGAACCATTGATTCATTTGTTCATTTATTCTTCATCATGAACGAAAACAGAGAGCAATTGCTCGATGCGGCACAAAAGACATTTGCCCAGTTCGGGTATAAAAAGACCACACTTGATGACATTGCCAAACTTTTTGGCAAAGGGAAAACTTCCATTTATTACTATTTCCAGGGTAAAGACGAAGTTTACCGTGCAGTATTGGAACGCGAGATGGGCATATCGCTCGGCGCCATCAACCAAAATATTGATACGTTCCACGCATCCACCGAAAAAGTAAAAGCTTACGTGGCTACACGGATGGTTTCGATCGGTTCGGCACCTGTCCTTTTCGACGCATCCACCAACGATGCCACCAAACATTTACCGGTGGTCAGTTCCGTGATGCTTCAGTTCGATAAAGCACGGCAGGATAAGCTCCAACGGATTTTGGAAGAAGGGATGGAAAACGGCTCGTTCAAAGAAATGGATGCCCAACTGGCGTCAATGGCCATTGAAACGGCCCTAAAGGGATTGGAATTACACTTCTCGAATGGTGCAGGCCCCGATAATATTGACCAACGCATCGACAATTTAATGCAACTTTTATTTTATGGATTGGTGAACCAGTAATATCAACGAATCCCGTTTTTTGATCTAAAAACCACTCATTCTATGTTTTCACTCGATAATCTGCCCATGAGAACACTCTCACACACCACGATTTTATTGTTTGCTCTCCCAACGGTGATTGGAGCACAAAACAATGCATTTTCGTTGAGCGAGCTGGCCCAACGTGCCATCGAAAAAAGCCATAAGGTGCAAATCCAGGAAGCCACGACCCAAAAAGCACGAATCGACAGGGCTAAAGCCTGGAACGCATATCTTCCAAAGGTAAACATGGAGGCATCTTATACCTACCTGAACGCACCATTGGAATATTCGGACGACATGCAAAAACTGCTGCTCAGCACGCAACGGTTACTGATAAAAGAGCAGGCGGCCATACAAACTTATGCGTTGCCCTCGGGCAACAGCTCGAAAGTTGAACTGGGTACGCCCTACGAAATCACGGCCTCCGACGGCTCCACCTCCCTTACGCCGTTGGGCACCCTGGCAGCCCAAAACGTAAAAGCAATCCCGCCCATACAGGAACAAGATTTCTTCAAGGCCAACGTAAATGCCCAAATACTTCTTTTCAGCGGCTTAAAAGTTCCTTATTCCATTACGGCCGCCAAACACCAAATAGCGGCCAATGAACTGCTGACCGAAAGCGAAAAAAACAATTTGTTGCTGACCGTGCTGACCACTTACGACCAATTGGCGATTATCCGCCAATCACAGCAAGTTCTTGACCGTACCGAGACGGCGTTGTTGTCGCAAAAGAAATTAGTGGACAAATCGCTTGCAAACGGCCTTACCATCAGCCTCAACCAGCAAAGAATCGATATCGCCATCGAACAGCTCAACGGGAAACGCATTGAACTCGACAACGCACATAAACTGGTTTCGCTCCGGCTATCGGATCTCACGGGGCTTCCTTACGACAGCGTTTCCATGATCGTCCCCGAAATGGGTATGTGGCCGCTATTGCCCGAAACCAACATATCGGACAACCGCCCCGAAATAAAAGCGCTGGACGAAGCCATCATGGCCACGAAATTCAAACAAAAATCGGATTTAACCGAGTATGTCCCCAAAGTGGTCGCTTTTGGCAAAAAGGAGCTGATCAAAGATAACCTGACCATGCTCGACCCGGAATGGTATGTGGGGGTAGGCCTTAAGTGGACGCTTTTTGATGGTTTGGCCGCCAAACAAAATGCCTCACAGACAAAAATAGACCAGCAGATACTGGCCCATAAACGCGACGAAGCATCGGAGTTATCGAACATCAAACTCCAACGCGACTGGCTGGAAGTACAAAAATGCAACCAATTGGTTGCCACAGCCCAACGGCAGGCCGAACTGACCAAAAACGTCAATAAACTCAGCCAAAGGCAGTTCGAGGAAGGACTTATCACCTTTAACGATCATTTGCCCACACTGAGCGATGTCGAGAAAGCAGAACTTGAACTCATCCAACAAATTGCCAGGCAACGCATGGCGTCGGCCGAATACCTGCAATCAACAGGGCAGTTGACCATTGAAAGCTTACAAAACTAATTCTCCTTCCATCCACGCAATAAATAAATTACCCATATCATGACTCGAATAATTTCAACCATAGCCATTGCCGCCATTGCATTTTTAGCATCGTGCAACCACCGGGCAGAACAAACTTTCGACGGAAAGGTAAAACGTGAAACTATCTCCCTTGCCCCCAAATATGCCGGACGTATCACTAAAATCTTGATAAAGGAAGGCGACGTGGCAAACCAAGGCGACACGCTGGCCATTTTGGATATCCCTGAGGTTGAGGCAAAAAAACAACAGGCAGAAGGGGCCCTTCAGGCGGCAACATGGCAGTACAACATGGCTGCCAAAGGTGCCACCAAAGAACAAAAGGAACAAGTTGAAGCGGCATACCAAGCAGCACAGGAACAATATGTTCTGGCTGAAAAAAGCCTGGCCCGCGTGAGAAATCTATACAACGATAGTCTGGTTTCGCCACAGGCGTACGACGAGGTGCTGACCAAATTCCAGTTGGCACGGGCACAATATGACGCGGCCCAGGCCAAGCGCCAGGAAGTGCTGGGCGGCGTGCGCCACGAACAGATCCAGATGGCTTTAGGGCAAAAGCACCAGGCAGAAGGGGCAGTCCAGGAAGCCTCGGTGGTTATGGCCGAACGTTTTGTCATTGCCCCAAAACAAATGAGCATCGAGACCATTGCCCTGCATGAAGGGGAGCTGGCTTTACCGGGCTACAACCTCATTATCGGATATGACCCGACCACTACATGGTTCCGTTTTACGGTAGGCGAAAGCGTTGTCAACCAATTCAAAAAGGGTGAAACCTATACCGTGGTAAGCACCTTTGGCAACCTTACCATCCAAGCAAAGTTAACGGCTGTCAACGAGCTGGCCCGATATGGGACGCGTACGTCGTCGTACCCCAACCACCAGCCCAGCGAAACCGTGTACGAATTAAAACTCGTGCCCATCAACGCGGCCGAAGTCGGGGATCTTTTTACCAATTTTTCAGTGGAGCTAAAGAAATAATCCCTGATTCCAATTAAAATTTTGCCATGAAAAGATTTGTCACCCTTATACGCCGCGAATGGCGCCACTTTACAAGTAACCAGGTGGCCATGCTCATTTTTTTGGGCGCACCCATTGCATACGCGTTATTGATAGGACTGGTATACAAAAATGCAACCTTGCACGATTTACCCGTGATCGTGGTCGATTTGGACGATACTCCGCTGAGCCAGAAAATAACCGATGCCATTGATGACAACCAATACGTAAAAGTGGTCAAAGTGCAGCACCATTGCAATTCACTCCGCCACCAGATGATTATCGATGGTATCGTAGCAGCCATTACCATTCCCGACCGGTTCGAAGCCGACGTGAACCAGAAACGGCATCCCGAGGTCAATATTGAAATCAACGGAAGCAACATGGTCACGGCCAACTATGCGTCCACCGGCCTGCAAACCACATTGGCAACCCTCAATGCCGGCATCGAGATAGAGGCATTGAAAAAGAGTGGTGCTCCGGCCGCCATCGCCAGTGAACGATTCGAATCGTTCGGGATCTCAATGACCCGGTATTTCAATCCGTCGTCCAATTATTTGGTGTTTTTATGGCCCGGCATGTTGGGCACCATCATGCAGCAAGTATTTTTGATCGTGCTGGCACTAAGCTTTGCCAAAGAATACGAGGACAATACCTTCCGCGATTTGGTAAGGTATGCACGGAGGCCTATTTATCTGCTTTTTTACAAAGCATTTCCGTATTTTGTGATGGGTCTGGCCATTTGGTTCCCAATGATCAAAACTTTCTTTTATTTGTTCAATGTCGAGATGCCCATACATGAAGGTGCTTTTTACCTGATCTCCGCGCTGTTTATGTTATCGGTCACATTTATGGGCATTGCGGTGAGCATTATCATGAAAAATCAATTAAAGGCCACTGAAATACTCATGGTTATAGCCACTCCAAGTTTTATCATCAGCGGACAAACCTGGCCTCTGGAAGCCATGCCCACGGCCGTACAGTGGCTTTCTAAATCAATCCCACTGACACATTACCTGCAAGCTTTCAGGAACATGATGATGTACAATGCCTCATTGGACGAATTGATGCCCCAAATCAAAATGTTATCTATTTTGACCGTTGTGTTTTTTGTGATCGCATTGGTTGCCCTGCGTTTCAAAATTGAACGATTTAAGCGGCTCGACATGCTGATTCCATGACAAGCACTACCGACATCAACCTCTAGATATTTAGAATCAGGGCGTTATAGTTAAAATTTGTCAAAATAAAGAACCTAACGAAAACCTTCCCGTTAAAAACAGAAGCGACAGAACACTCAACTAAACTACCTGAAAATGAACTTAAAACGCAACTTAATTTTTTTTACTGCTGTTTTGTGCCTGTCAACGGGAGTAAAGGCCCAGCAGCTGCACAAGGCCCAGGCAAACTACATTTACAATTTTACACGTTTCATCGAGTGGCCCAACATGGCCCAACGCACGGAATTCGTGATCGGCATTTTGGGCAAGAACCACCCGGTAACTGCAGAACTTAACGCAACGGCGAGCCAGCGCAGCGTAGGAAGTGCAACCGTTAAAATTGTAGAATTCCAATCGGCAGATCAGGTCGACAACTGCCAGGTATTATTTGTTCCGGACTCAAAATCGGCCAATCTGAAAAACATCCATGCCAAATTTGGATCGCAACCGGTATTGGTATTAACCGAAGAGCAAGATTGGAACCCCGCAGAGTCGTCAATCAATTTTTTGGTTGTTGATTCAAAACTTGCGTTCCATGTCAACCCACAGAACCTGAAAGCCAAACAGCTCAAGGTTAGCGACAAGTTAATCGCCATGTCGAAGTAAGCTTCTGGAGATATGCCATATAACCCAAAGAGGCCTTTCCGTTTAGGAGAGGCCTCTCTGCATCTTAAAGTACTCTAAAAACAACACAAGATTTACAAACACTAAGAAAAATACTTTAAAATCATGCGTTAATATTCTCTTATCCGCGCACAAACAACGCTTTAATAATATCCCTAACCATGTTGGGGTTTTCCTTTAACCTGCGGGTCGAATAACCAAACCATTGCTGGCCATAAGGTATGTACACCCTCATGCGGTGCCCCTTCGAAACAACTTCTTTCCTCAGTTCGGGTGTGACGCCGTATAGCATCTGGAATTCATACTTATCAGCTGATATTTTGTACTTCTCAATCAACTCGAAGGCTTTGCGAACCACGAACTTATCGTGGGTAGCAATGCCTACATATATGCCCCGCGACAACATTGCCTCCAACACATTGAGATACTGACGGCTGATTTCTTGCTTATCTTTAAACGCAATGGATTCGGGTTCCACGTAAATACCTTTGCACAACCTGAAATTCAATGGTTTGCTTTCCGAATGCGCTTTCATCATGGCATCCACATCGGCCAATGTACGACGCAGATATGCCTGGAGCACCAGTCCTACATTGTGCGGGAATTCAGCCTTTAACTTAAGATACAATTCTATCTCCATATCCACACATTTGGAATCTTCCATGTCGATACGGACAAAATTATCCTTTCGGCTTGCCCTTTCCACTATTTGCCGGATATAACCGTAACATGCCTCTCTGTCAATCAGAAGACCGAAACTGGTAGGCTTTACAGAGAAATTACCCTGTATCCCCTCGGCGGTAAAACGGTCCACAATATCCAGATAGGCCTCGCAATTCTCTCTGGCCTCGTCAAGGTTGGTAATGAATTCTCCCAGCAAATCGATGGTCACCATGCACCCCTCACCGTTCAGCATTCGTGACACGCGGACAGCATCCCCGATGTTGGGCCCAGCGATGTAACGTTTCGAAAAAACCCACACCAGTTTTTTCGGCATATATGGTAGCAGACTGGCTATTGTACGATGTAGCATATCTTTGAGTATTGAAAATTTTGGGTGGTAAAATTCACCATCGTGCCATCCCAAAAGAATGATATAACTCACCAATCCCAATAAATTCAAGGGTTTATGACATAAATCATACAATAACAAAAGGGCATGGGACAAAAACATTGCCCTATATTTTGTCCATCTTTTTTGCCCATATTTGAAACAAAACCACCCGAAAGCGGTTAATAACATTACTAAACTTAAAAACGTAAAACCATGAAATTTGAGCTACCTAAATTGCCTTATGCGCCCAATGCTCTAGAACCCGTTATCTCGCAAAAAACCATTGAATTCCACTATGGAAAACACCATCAGGCTTATGTGAACAACCTCAACAATCTGATCATCGGCACCAAATTCGAAAACGCCGATTTGGAAACAATCGTCAAGGAATCAGATGGGGCTATTTTTAATAACGCCGCACAAGTATGGAATCACACATTCTATTTCAATTCGTTCAAACCGAACGGAGGGGGTGCCCCTAAAGGAAAACTGGCCAAAGCCATTGACGGCGCCTATGGTTCTTTCGAAAAATTCAAAGAAGAGTTTGCCAAAGCGGGCACCACCCTTTTTGGCAGCGGATGGGCCTGGCTGGTAAAAAAAGCGGACGGAAGCCTGGACATTGTAAAAGAAAGCAATGCTGGATGCCCATTGAAAAACGGCCTTGTTCCGGTTCTTACCATCGACGTGTGGGAACATGCCTATTACCTCGATTACCAAAACCGACGTCCCGACCATATCAGCGCGTTTTGGGATATTTTGGATTGGGATGCAATCGAAGCGCGTTTCTAAACATTTAATGCATTGTAACGTTTTAAAAATCCTGGTCGTCACCGTGCATGACCGGGATTTTTTGTCGCATTAGCTGGCCACTTGCCATATTTTTTCCGTACTTTGAAACCAAATTCCATTTTTATGATACGTGATCTGATATTAAAGAACAGAAGTTACCGGCGCTTTTTCGAAAAAGAAAAAATAAGCCGCGACACGCTGGTCGAGCTGGTTGATCTGGCCCGTTTGTCGCCTTCGGCACGCAATGCCCAATCGTTGAAGTACTATCTGTCGGCATCGTCCGAAACAAACGACATTATTTTTCCGCACCTTTCATGGGCAGGCTATCTGACCGACTGGAACGGCCCCGAAAAAGGAGAACGCCCGTCGGCATACATTATTTTACTAAACGACACCACCCTGTCGGCCAACTATTTTTGCGACGACGGCATTGCATCGCAGAGCATCCTGCTGGGGGCAGTGGAAAAAGAACTGGGGGGATGTATCGTGGCATCCATCAACCGTCGAAGCCTCCAACTGGCACTTGAGATCCCGGAACAATACCATATCGTACATATCATTGCACTTGGAAAGCCCAAAGAGGTTGTAATTCTGGAGGAAATCCGTGATGGGGACGTGAAATATTGGCGTGACAAGGAACAACGCCACCATGTTCCCAAACGAAAACTTGACGATTTAATCATCAACCAATAGTAATACCAATCAAGGGCCATAAAAAAGGATGCGGCCAAATGCGTTCCACATGTTTGCCTGAAAATCCCAGATCACACATATTTATGAAGCACACATCAAACGGCGGCAACGGTTATTCGAAAATCGAAGAATACGATGAAAAAACCACCGAGGCACTTTCGGCCCACTACCATGGGGTTTTAACGCTTTTGGGCGAAGATACCACACGTGAAGGTTTGGAAAAAACACCCTTAAGGGTGGCCAAGGCCATGCAGTTTCTCACACAGGGCTACCACACCGACCCGGAGGAAATTGTGCGGTCGGCCATGTTCCGTGAGGATTACCAGCAGATGGTAGTGGTAAAAGACATTGAATTGTACTCGATGTGCGAGCATCACATGTTGCCATTCTTCGGCAAGGCGCATGTGGCTTATATCCCTCGCCACCATATTACCGGACTTAGCAAGATTGCCAGAGTGGTAGAAGCCTACGCGCGCAGGCTGCAGGTACAAGAACGGCTGACCACACAGATCAAGGAATGTATCCAGAAAACATTGAACCCCCTTGGCGTGGCAGTGGTCATCGAGGCCCAGCACATGTGCATGCAAATGCGTGGCGTACAAAAACAGCATTCGGTTACTACTACATCGGATTTCACCGGTGCGTTTTTGAAGAATATGGCCACCCGTGAAGAGTTTTTCAATATCATCGGGTCGAAACTCCATTGAACAAGGCAGGCAATTTTCTTTTTATTGCCATCGTTGTTGAGTGTTTGCACATATACCCCTCGTCTGGGGCAAAGGAGATTGCTTTTTTGTCCCACAATCTTTACATCAGCAAGCGGCCGCCTCAAAAGTCCCCAAAACATTCATGATTGCCGGCGCATAAGCTAAAAAACCGAAGCCTTATGCAGGGACAGGCCATTAGGGAGAAGTCATTCTTTCCAAAACCAAATGCCTTTTTCCCAAAAACATCGAAATAGAATCGGAAAAACCTACTTTTCTTTTTTTATTTTAATGCGCATTAGATTAAGAAATAATGCGCATTAAAATAAAAAACAGTGCACATTATTCTTTTGGTTCCATATGTGCTTTTAGTCATTTCCTGGCGTGGAACCCGGAAAGAGATACTGTGCATTTTAGGCATTACCGGTCAGGTCCCATGCCGAGGGGGTGCAAAAACAATATACACTATGCCCGCCCGGCTCTCCGCTCCCCTTATCCGTGATCTTCAATAAGCTTATAGCCGGTGCCGCGCACATTGATAATGCAGACCGAGGGGTCTTTGGATAGCTTCTGGCGCAGCTTGGTGATGAATACGTGCAGGCTTTTGGCGGTAAAGTAACCGTCGTCGCCCCACAGGTCGAGCAGCAGGTTCCTGGTGTGGATAATTTGGCTCTTGTTTTCGCACAGACGCCTGAGCAGTTCCGACTCGCGATTGGACAGCGGGGTCTTCTTGCTGTCGAGCAACAGGTATTGCGCCACGGGGTCGAAGGAGAAGCGGCCCACCTGGTAACGGTCGCACTGTTCGGCCTTGACAAAGGCGCGGTCGAGCAATGCCTTGATACGAATGATCAGTTCGTTCATTCCAAAAGGTTTCTTCAGATAATCGTTGCCGCCCAGCCTGAAGCCTCTCACCACGTCGTCGACAGCCGAACGTGAGGTGAGGAACAACACGGGGGTACGGAGGTCGGTTTGTCTGATTTGCCGCACCATATCGAAGCCGTCTACCTCGGGCATCATCACGTCGGCCACCACAATGTCTGGGTGCAACGCATGGAACCGTTGCAGCCCCTGTTGGCCGTTTGGTGCTGTATATACGGTAAATTCGCCCTTCTCTTCCAGCGTTTCGCGAATGATCATCGACAGTGTTGGCTCGTCTTCGACCAAAAGTACCGTTATTTTATCCATCTCTACTGGGGAATTTTAATGGTAAACACCGACCCTTTGCCCAACTGGCTTTTTACCTCCACGGCGCCGCCGTGCCGTTCGGCCATCTGTTTCACGTAAAACAACCCCAACCCGAACCCTTTTACGTTATGGCGGTTGCCGGTAGGAACACGGTAAAACTTGTCGAACAGTTTATGGTGGTGGCGCGGGTCAATACCGATGCCGTTGTCGGCCACCGACAGGACGGTAAAGCCGTTCTGGTACGTTGCCGATATGGTAAGCCGTATTTTATCGGCCGAATATTTGATGCCGTTCTCCATCAGGTTGTTCAGGATGTTGGTCAGATGCAGTTTGTCGGCCGTGACGGTGGGCGTGTCGAAACGGGTCTCGACCTCGATCGGTTTGTCCGACAGTAACGACAACTTTTCGGTCAGCCCCGTGGTAACCTCCTGCAGATCAACCACTTCATGGCGCAGATCTATTCGGTTGTTGTTCCTTCGCGACATGGAGAGTATCTGTTCCACTAGGCCCGACAGGTGGTTCATCTGATCTTTGGCTATTTGCAGGTAGCGTTGCTGCCGTTCGCGGTCGGCGGGTTTGTCGGCCACCAGCAACGCGTCCACTGCGGCATACGACACTGCAATGGGCGTCTTCAGTTCATGGGTCATGTTGTTGGTGAAGTTGGCCTTCAGCTCCTCTTCGGTCTGCAGCTTGCGAATGGTGCGCAACAGGTACACAAACACGTAGATAAGCAATCCGAAGATGACGAACGATGTGGCCACGATACCGCCCATTTGCCACAGCACCTTCTGGTTTGGGTTGTCAATGAGCAGGCGGTACATATGCAGGCCTTCGATGTCATAATGGTAATCGAACCGTTCGATGCCAGGCACCATGGATGCATCGTGCCTCGGCGGAGTGCCGCATACCGAATCGTTGGCCGCCTTTACGTTGTAAATGCGAAAGGTATCGTCGATGCCCAACTTTTTCAGCTCTACGGTCAATAGGCTGTCGTACCGCTCCATATTAATGGCCACTATCGTGTCCATGCTCGCATGGAGGGCTTTTTGTATAAACGCGGCAAGTTTTTCGGTGGTGCGGGCGTTTTCCTTAAACCTGTTGAACCATACTTCGTCCGTGTTGTAACCATAGCTCCCATTTCCGTCGACCTTTTTCTCAGAGTAATAGATTTGTTGTCCCAACGAATCTTCTTCGACATGGGCACCCAATTGCAGTTTGACGTTGAGGCTGTCGTTGTTGCCGATGTCGGTGACGCGGATGAACAGCTCATTTTGGTCGGCTACTCCCATGGCTTCGTAAATGCTCTTCTCGAGTTCGAGGTTCGATGTTTTGTACAACCCGTTAAGCCAGTAAAGTTGATAGGCGAACACGCATCCCATGATGGCGATGACGCCCAGTGCGATGGTACGGAACGATAGTTTCATGCCTTGCCGTGGTATTCAATTACCCAAAAATACCCAAATGTAGCAAAGTAACGGTGGGTGTTAAGACTATTTAAGACTAAGTAAGTTGCCGATAACCCAAAAACGCACGCATGAACGCGTTATTTGCGAGCAATAATTGATTCCCGCAGAGACACAGGGGCAAAGGAGTCGCGGGGAACGCAGAAAAAACCCCTTTGCGGTTTTTGCGCCTTTGCGTAAAGTGATGAGTTCCCGTAAAGCCGCAAAGGCAAGACTCTTTGCACGGAACCTTTTCGGATCTTGACTACTAAAACCATAAATATCAATCGAATGAAGCCTTATCTGTCAACCATGAAACTCTTACTTTGGGCTGTTTTTTTTGAGATGGTCCCCCTTGCGGCATTTTCGCAGGCGCATGTCGTGACCGGGAAACTGGTCGACGTCCACGATTCCATTGTGCCCGCTGCTTCTGTCATGCTGATGCACCGAACCGACACGTCGTTTGTAAAGGGCGTTGTTTCGGACATGGACGGTGCTTTTTCGTTCAGCGGCGTGGCACAGGGCAACTACCTTGTATTTGTGCAACACATGCTTTATGAAAGGCAATCGATACCGATTGCAGTACAGGGGACGGTGAACCTGGGGCGCATTGTGCTGATGGAAAAGGAAAACGAGCTGGGCGAGATCAGCGTGAAGGCAGTGCGCCCGGTCGTAAAGATGAAAGATAACGTGCTGTCGTACGACGCGGCGGCGGTGAGCGAAAAGTTCGTCCGCAGCAATGCCCTTGAAGTGCTGGGCGACGTACCGGGCGTATTGCTCAAAGACGGCAGCGTGCAACTGGTCGGTGCCGGACAACTGACCATTGCCATCAACGGAAAACCGACCACGCTGAGCCTCGACCAGGTGGTGAAGATGCTGGAATCGATGCCCAACAGCAGCGTGAAGGAGGTGCAGGTGATGTACGCTCCCCCGGCAAAGTTCCACGTGAAAGGATCGCTTATCAACATTGTATTGAAGCAGGCGGCTTCCGACCAATTGAACGGATCGGTCATGGGGGGCTACAAACAGCGAAAATATGCGGGGGGAAACGGTGGTTTCAACCTTCAGTATGCCAAAGGGAAATGGGAAACGGGACTATTGTACAACGGGAACTATGGGCATCCGGCACGCGGATACGACATCGACATTGACCATATGTACCACGACACGCTTTATGCCATCAAACAGAATATGTATTTTCCCAGCGAGACATTTGTGCACGATATACAGTTTAATACGTCATTCAGTCCATCCGAACAGCATCGATTGTCGCTTTTCTACACGGGCAATTTTGAGGATACGGACGGTGATCACGATACTTATGCCCTCTTCAACTCGGTCAAGGACGCATGGGTCGAAACAAACCACAGCAATATCGACGGGAAGGAACGCATGCACAATGTGAAACTGGACTATTCGCTCGGTACGTCACTGAACGTGGGGGTGGACTACACGTATTTCAAGGACCCGTCGACCACTGATTACGACAGCGACGTCGACGGTACGTCCATACTTTACAAAACCGAATCGGGGCAAACGGTGAATAAGTGGATGGGGTACTTCGACCACACCGTGAAATGGGACGAGGCGTGGTCGGTAAATTATGGCGCCAATTATTCATCGATCGGCAACGACAACTATTATCGCTACTATGACCACGACGGGGGCGGATATGTGCAGGATGCCGGCCAATCGTCGGCCAATACTTACACAGAATCAGCCACATCGGCTTTCGCAGGGTTATCTGGCAACTTGTCTCCCAAACTGAGCTTCAACGTATCGCTGAAGGGCGAACTGGACAAGATGGTGAAGGATACACTGGATTCTGACCGCACGTTGTGGAATGACTTCCGGTTTTATCCCAGTTTGAACATGACGTTTGTGGCCGACAGCAGTTCAAACCACATGTTCCAGCTGGCACTGCAATCGTACGCCACTTATCCCACTTATTGGCAGGTAAGCCCTGCCACATGGTACACCAACCAGTATATGCTCGGCAAAGGCAATCCCGAGCTGAAGCCTTCGCAAACGTACGAAAGCTCGCTGAACTATATTTTCCGCCGGAAGTACGTACTGGTGTTGTCGTACCGGCATACCTCGAGGATGATCGATCAAATCCCCATGGCATCGGAAGAGACATTCAATACCGTGGCACGCAACGAAAACCTCGACTACGAGAGTGTGATGTCGTCGGCATTGGTACTGCCGTTCAGCCTGGGGAGCAGCGTGGAGTTCAATCCCACACTGGGCTTTTTCCGCCGGAAGATGAAACGCGAGGATGTGGGTGCGGAATCGTTTAACCGGGCGGGAAACACTTTTTTCGCGGAACTGGAAAGTGCCGTATTGCTGAGCAAAAAGCATAACGTCAAGTTCAACCTGTCGGGGTATTGGTACGACGGGGTACTTCAATCCATTTATGATGTCGATGGGCTTTACGATGTGTCACTGGGCCTTTCTTGCTCATTGTTTAAGGACCAAGCTACTTTTGCAGTGAAAGTGAAAGATATCTTCGACTCCAACTCGCCCGTTTCCTCTATTAATTTCAACAACCAGCAGAGCGTTTATAAATCGTATCTCGATTCGCGCATGCTGACGGTCGACTTTAGATACAACTTCGGGAAACCACTGAAGGAGAAAAAGGTGAAGGTGGACACGAGCCGTTTTCAGCGGATGCAATGAGGACTACGTTAAAGGGTTTGGGTTTCTGGTTCCGGGATTAAGGTTATCTATGTCCCACTCCTGTAAATGACGACACGTTGCCTGCATTTCGTTTCTACAGGAATCGTTGATCCTTTTTTGCCATAAGGCAGGTGCACTTTTTGATGCCGAAAATAAAAAATGCTCCCCGCCAGCGATTGCTGACGGGGAGCGTTTTCCCGATAAGCAGACGTTGTTATTTTATCTTTTCAATGAAATATTCTCCTTTCCCATATTCTTTTGTTTCCTTTGACCTTAAAACAACGGTAACCTTATCATATTTACCTTGGTCCTGAGAGGTTTCTTCCGGCTTTTTTACTTGTACCATGTAACCATAGAGATATGCTCCTCTGGCATATTCAGGGGTCTTTGTGATATTCACGATTTCACTCTTTCTCCCATTAATGCTGATTTCCAATTCTTCTTTTGTAATTATGGATGGGGCAATGTCGATGGTATCACGATTGGCGATTGCTTTCTTTTCCACTTCCTTCTTCCCTTTGTTTCCTTCTAAAGCCAAGGACTTGGTCAAACTCATCGGGCGAAAGTATATCATGTACGTATCCCATGGACCTGCCTGGGGCTCAAATGCATTGATGCCATAAATCTCCATCCGTTCATATTGCGGGTTTATTTCCAGATCATTGTAAGCGGGGATATTCCACGCCCAGTACTCAAGTTTGGTTTTCCCGTAATCAGGCAGTTTTATTACATATAAACAGTAATACGAGCCCTTTAAGACCGTCAATGAATAAAATCCGTTTTTATCTGTAATGGTTTCATATAGATTTTCGAATTTCTTGTTTTTCAATCTTACCGAAACACTGTCCAGCGGACGGTTTCCGAAATCCGTTACATGCCCGTAAATCCGAACCGAATCTTGTGAATAAGAAGCCGCAATGCTAAAGATTACAAAAAAAATGATCGTGAGTTGTTTCATGATGGTTATTCTATTTTAGGTATTTGACAAATGGTCAATTGTCATCGTTATAAATTTGGCGAAAAGTAATAATTGTTGTTCAACGGGCAGTAATGCAGGCCAAACGGCGAACGACGCCCTTGCATGTTTTTTCGTACCCTAAATATGGATGGATAAAACCGTGCCTTGTCTGAACGCCCGCCCGCCTATTCATGCTTCAACGCCTCTACCGGATTACGAACCGCCGCCCGCCAGCTTTGCCAACTTACCGTTATCGCTGCAATGGTTACGGCTGTTACCCCTGACAGGATAAATACCCACCAGCTCAGTTCGGTCTTGTAGGCAAAATTCTGCTGCCAGCAGTGCATGGCGTACCAAGACAAGGGCGCGGCAAAGACAAAGGCCAGAACCACCCATTTAATAAAGCTGCGATTGAGCAGCACCAATATTTCGGGTATCGTAGCTCCGTTGATTTTACGGATACCTATTTCTTTGGTCTTGGCCAGTGTGAGGAAACGCGCCATTGCCCATAATCCCATGCAGGCAATGAAAATGGCCAAGCCGGATAAGGCCATGAAGACGTGACCAAAATTGGTGTCGGCCTGATACGCTTGATTGAAGCGTTCGTCCAAAAACGAAAAATGGTATTCCTCTAACGGATAGATACGGTTCCAAAGTGCAGTTACCGCATCGACGGTAGCGGGCATTTGCCGTGGCGATATCTTCACAAAATAATGGCCTACGGTCCTGAACCATTTCAGGCTGTTGAAATAGATCACGGGATCTATTCCATCCTTCAGCGATAAATGATGATGATCGGCAATGACTCCCTTAATACGGTAACTGTTGTTGCCTACATGTACCTGTTTGTCCACCGCGTCAACGGGCGTTAATCCTAATGCCCTGCATGCGGCGGTATTGACCATGATCTCGTCCCTGTCGTACGGAGTGGTTTCCGCAAACATGTCGCCACTTAACAATCCAATGCCAAAAAAAGAAACATAATCGAAGTCGACGTTGGCCAGTGCAAATGTGGAGGGGGCATTGTCGCTATCGGCAAGGCGTACTTCGCTGCTGAAACGGTCATATGGCTTGCCTGCCATTATTTCGGCAGTGGTAAAGGCCGCCACACCGGGTATCTTTTGCACTTCTTGCCGAAAAGTTTGCAACCGTTGCTGTTCATCAGGCTTTTTGATCATGGTCATGGGGCTAAACGACGCCATGGTCTGCTCTATGTCCATGCCCGTATCGGCCTGTTGCATATACCGCATTTGTTTAAATATAAGCATGGTGCCGATGATCAGGAATACCGACGCCGCAAATTGGAACACAACCAATCCTTTCGTCGAGCGGTTGGGGGTTTTGTCGTCCGAACGGCGCGACCGTGCACGATAATATAGATAAACAGCCGGCATAAGCGTCCCTGCAACCATCAGCACCGCACAAACCCCACACAACGCGCCCATGTCCACGGGAAAGATATGGAACCCACTGATGGTGACGCCTTTTGTCAGAAATATTGCCCCCAGCACAAAGGCGATGGCGACGGCCAAACAGTTAACCACGAACGCGTCGGCCGTAAACACGGCAAACAGACGTAACTTACCTGCACCTAGTATGCGATGCAGCGTGTGTGTTTGTCTGTTGTGATGGTAATCGGCGGCAGAGATGTTGATATAGTTGAGATACGACGAAACAAGGATAAGAATGGCAATCAACCGGAAAGCCAATAGTTTGAAATGGCTGCCATTGTTTCCTAATTCATTGTTTCTGTCCGAATGGAGGTGTATTTGCGAAATGGATTGAAAATCGAACGCCACTTGCTCGTTTTTCGCCGTCAGGTGTGCCACACAGGGTTCTATGGTTTTACCATATTTTGCGGCCACTTGCCCAATGCTACTCCCTGGCCTTAACCTGATGTAGGTATACGTGCGGTTGCTGCTCCATTGCGATTGGGAATAGGGGTCGGGATCGCTGTAGGCCGACAGGTTATCGAGATTGAGCATGCCCGTCGCATAATTGAAGTTGCGCATATAATAGCGCAATGCCCGCTGGTGCAGAAGCAGATCGAAACGGATGTGGGAGTTTTCCGCCACATCATCGAACACGGCTACTACGGTGAATTCCCATCCTTCGTTTAGCTTAAACGATCGGTTGATGGGGTCTGCACCTCCGAACAACCTGGCAGCCAACGACCGGCTCATTACGGCATCGTGCATGCCACTGAGCGGATAAGCCTCGGTCCTCTTCACAAACGTAAGCGGAAACACACCAAAAAACGTCGAGTCGGTAAAGAACATGTCGATATTCTGTACGCTTGCCTGTGGCGTAAATACGGTGATAATGTCTTTATTAAGTGTGGTAGCCGTTTCTATTTCAGGAATACCGTCTTTCAACACGGAAGCAGTCCCCCTGAAATTCATGGCTGTACGGAAGGTTTTGTTCCCGTTTGCCGACCTATCCAAAGCCACCCTGTAAACTTGTTCGGATCCTTTCCATGCCGTGTCGTAGCTTTTTTCGGACACGATCCAAAAATGGATGAAAAGCAACGATACGATGCCAATGGTCAATCCAATAAGCTGGATCGCGAAATTGATGGCATGTTTATGTATTTTTCGCAGACTTGAACGGATAATGAAATTCATGATTCTGTATATGGTTGGTCGTTTAATAATCGTTCGCCGTGTCCGATCACTTTCTGTACTCACGCCCTTTTGCATTCAGGAAATCAAGCGTGTTGTCTTTCCGTCATCCAAAAAACGTTTTTTGTACGTCTTCCTTTTGCCGTTTTTTTCTTTTACTCGTGCCTTAGCGTTTCCACAGGGTTACGAACCGCCGCATGCCAGCTTTGCCAGCTTACGGTCAACAGGGCTATTGCCAAGGCCGACAGCCCCGATAGGGCAAAAATCCACCATGAGATCGGGGTTTTGTAAACAAATCCCTCAAGCCAGTGCCGCATGGCCAACCAAGACAGCGGCACGGCCACCACAAAGGCAATGGCGACCCATTTGACGAAATTCCCGTTCAACATGACCATGATTTCCGATATTCTGGCCCCGTTGACCTTGCGGATGCCTATTTCTTTGATCCTGTACTGGCACATGAAAGTGGAAAGTCCCAAAAGCCCCAGTACGGAAACGACGACCGAAAGCAGGCTGAATGAAGTGATCAGTTTTACCTGAAGGCTTTCCTTGGCGTAAAGCAAGTTTAACTGGTCGTCGAGAAAATAGTAGCGAAACGGAACGGAAGGGTTGTTGGCACGATAAGCATTCTCAATGGATACCATGGTTTGCGGCATATCACCGTCCGAAAGTTTGATGCTGATGCAACCGAAATAACTGCCGGGGGCTGCGCACCAAAAAGCAAACGGTTCTACTTGCTCGCGGAGCGATACGAAATTGAAATCTTTTATGATGCCTACCAGCACACCATCGCCAACCTTGGTCCCAAGTTCCCATCCAAACTTCTTTGCGGCGGTTTCGTTGCAAATCAAATTGTTTGTCTCGGCCTGGCTGTCTTTCAGGAAATTCCGGCCCTGGACGATCTGAAACCCCATCATGTCAATGTATCCGTCATCGACGGCCCAATACCAAATGGAACAATTCTGGCCATTTACGTTAAAGGTACGCATCTCTTGCGCCTGCCCGGGCACAGCCCTTGAACGGCCCATGGCACAAACGTCGGGTATTGCTTTAACGCTGTTTTCAAATGCCTGGTAGTTTTTGTGCAGTTCATTGTTCATACGAATGACCAGTGTGTTGTCTTTCCGAAAGCCCAAATTTGTCGTTTCCATAAAGCGGAGCTGCTTGACCACCAATGCCGATACGGCAATAAGGGCAATGGTGGCCGCAAACTGCGACACGGTTAAGACACTGCGAAAATGGGTCTTGGTGTTGCGTTTGAATTGCTTAAGCATGTCGATGGGCCTACCCGATGTCCCGTACAATGCGGGATAAAGCCCCGTTAACACTCCGACAAGCAGAATACCGACAGCAAAATACCCCAACAACGGAATGTTCTGCGCAAAGGGAAGCATATACCCCAATACCGATTTGGCAAAACAATAGTTGACCAAGACGGCCAGCCCAAACGCCGCGACAAATGCCAATGCAAACACCAGCACCGTCTCTACGACCGATACAGATACGGAACTCAAACGGCTGCTGCCGATGATGCGTGCAATACCAATACTTTTGGCCCTGCGTGGGATAACGGCAGTGGCAAAATTCACATAGTTAATGAGCGCTATGACCAAAATCAATATCCCAACCCAAAACAACGAGCCGACAAACATACGGCTGTTCGCAGTATACATCGGTGTTTCGGCCGTCTCGTCGGTAAAATGCAGGTCGCGAAGCGGGCGGGCCACTATTTCTGCAGATGCAGTTCCGTTTTGGTAGAACGTGTATTTTGATCTGACGACAGACTGGGAGTTGATCCGTTCGTTGAGCTTCTGGGCGTCGGTGCCGCGTGCCACTTTAATGAATTGCGGATAGTTGAGCACATCCCAACCCTGGGCGGCTTCAGCTATCCATCCGTTGGTGGGAAAAGAGAGGAGAATGGGACATTTGATGACCGAATTTTCGGGTAACGGGGCAAAGACGGCGGTTACCGTATAAATATTCCCATTCGCTTTCATCTGCCTGCCTAAAGGGGTTATGTCCCCCCATGCTTTACGGGCAAATTCTTCGGAAACCATTGCCGATTGGGGCTTCAATAACGGCTGTGCCTTTTCGCCTTTCACAATGTCAAAGGTAAACACATCGGTAATGTATTTATCGGCATAGGAATAATCTTCAAAGCTTCTGACCTCTTCGCCGTCCTTTTCCCAAACAAAGGTTTCTTCGCCCCATTTGCCCCAAGGCATGTAAATGGTAGCCGCCTCTATTTCGGGAAACTCGTCGACCAGTGTCTTTCCCGTTGGCCCAAGCATGAACACGGATGTCTTGGGCTCATCGGGGCTTTTGACTTCAAGGCGGTAAATTTCGTTCACATGCTTGTTATAGTGGTCGAAATGGTACTCGTTCCACACGTAAACCATGATCAGGATAAATGCGGCAAAAGCCGAACTAAGCCCGATGAGGTTCAACGAAGTGGGGAATGGCGATTTCTTTAGGTTTTTAAACGCAAGTTTGAATTGGTGTGTCATCGATTTATGTTTTGCGTATGGTTAATCCGATTCGTTTACCGGCTGTTTTTCATATCGTTCGACTCTTTCGAAAAAACTTCCGGCCCCACGGGGAGCACAGGGAAAAGAAAAATCTTCGAGCTTTTTGCCCATTTTCCTCTTTGCGTCTTCGCACAACATTCTCCTGTTCATCCAGAGGGTGCTCGGAGAAGAAACGCAGAGAGTGCAGGGAAGGAAGCAAAAACGTAGCACCCTTGACGTATCCTCCACTTGTGTCTTGGTGTAAAATTTTCCATTTTTCTGTATGTTCTCTCGCTCCTGCACCTTTCCGTTTACTCATACCTCAATGTCTCCACCGGATTTCGGCCGGCCATCCGTGAATAATTGACCGCAGCAATGGCCATAATCATCAGCAGGACAGAGAAGCTGCTAAGGATGAATATTTCCCAATGGAGCGGTATCTTCATGGCAAAGTTCTGCATCCACCTGGCCACAGTGAGCCATGCGGCCACCAATCCTACCACGATAGCGGGAACAGCCACGTAGCCCAGCTCTTTGACAAACAGGCGGAGGATGCTCGTGGGCGTAGCCCCGCTGATGGTCCTGATGGCCAATTCTTTGCTGCGGCGCAAAGCTTCGTTCGTGGTATAGGCCAACAGCCCGATGGCGGTAATGAGCAAGATGACCACGTTACCGGCCACCATGGCGTTGCGAAAACCTTTTTCGGCCGTGTAACATTCAAGCTGTTCGTCGTCGAGGCTCTTCACCTCGGCATCCTGATGCGGTAATGCCAGGTTGATCACGTCGGCAATCTTTTCCCTTAATCCTGCTTCTGCTCCTTGGTGCGCCTTTATCAGGACAAAGAACGAGTAGCCGGGGTTGTCGTTCCTGAACTGCTCGAATTTACCTTGGGGCAGGTAAAAGAATGCCGCAGGACGGCTGTCCGGATCGGCAATGGAGTTGATGATGAAATCGGGGAACACGCCGCGTACCGTTGCAGGTGTATGCTGGGTAATGCGTACGGTTTTACCGATGACACCGTCGCCCCATCCGTTAGCCACGGCCATCATCTGCGCCCCTTTGCGGCTAATCAATATATCATTGGACGAGGCTGTAGCCGGTGAGAAATTTTGTCCTTCGGTGACGGGAATGCCCAACAGTGAAAGATAATGTTCATCGATCCAGTAAAAATCAACCACGTTGAAGAGCTCTTTCTCGTCATCGGGAGCCATGACGTTGTTGCCCGATCCTCCCGAAAGGGGCGTTTCACATCCCAGCGCCACGGTTTCTATTTCAGGCAAACGTTTCAGTTCGTTCAATACGGTGGGTATTTTGGGACCGGCAATGCCACTGGTCGAAGCAGAATAGACCCCTTTGGTCTGGTACCCGTGATCGGCATTCCGCATCTTGTTGTATTGGAGGGTCACCACCGTCAGTACGGTAAGGATAAACGAAGCCCCCGCAAACTGAAACGAAAGCAAGATTAATTTCCACTTCCCCTTTTTCTGCCGATAGTCCCGGAATGCGGCAGCTACCGGAATATTCGAAAAGAACCGTCCCGGCAGATAACTGATAAGTGCCAGCAATACGGTCAACAATCCCAATAAAGGCCATACGACTTCAGGATTTAACACCGATGACAAGCGGTGCCCCATTTGGACTTCGGCCACGGGCTTTAATGCCACGATGAGCAAAAAGGCACCCGACAGGGATAGAGCGAACAACAAAAAGGTTTCGGAAAAAATCAACCAGTGCAGATTATGGACTTGCGCGCCGCAGCATTTGTAAATGGCCGATGTCTTGGCCCTATTGGCCAATGCACTAAAAGTAAGCAACATATAGTTCATGATGGACACAAACAGTACGGCAAAGGCAATGGCACTAAGAATGAGAACCATGTCGCCAACTTCACGCGCATGTATTTTGGTAATGGGTTCGAAAGAATACTTTAGCACTTCGCCTCCCTGGATCAGTTCCAACTTGGCAATGTCCTGATGTTTTTCCTGCATTTTGCGTACGGCGGGCGCCAAACTTGCCGGCGATACGCCAGATTGCAACTTTACACAGGCATAGTAGCGGTCGTTGCCTAACCAATTTTCGGTGCCGTTCCACATGAACTGGCCGATGGAAGGCATCGATACCAGCACGTCGTACTTGTAGTTGGTGTTTTCGGGCAAAGCTTCGAAGATGCCGGCCACACGCAACTTCTTGCCGGGAAATTCCTTAAGCTCGATCTCTTTGCCGATGACGTTGCCACCCATTTGTCCGGCAATTTTGTCGGATACCATACAGAGCATGGGCGTTTTCAGTATCTCGGCGGCAGTACCACTGATCATAGGACGCGGCAGTACCTCGAACAAGTGTTCATCGGCCAGTACGAATTTGGCTTCGTACCCCTTTTGGTCACTGGTGTAAAAGACCGACTTGCCAAGGTCCGTCATCCGGCAGGCTGCTTCGATGCCAGGCACTTCGGCCTTTAGCCCCGGGGCAATGGCACCGCTTACGCGGGGATGGAGCTCCATTTTGTCCGAAGTTTCGTCCACTTTAAAGTTCTCATGCACCACATAAATCCGGTCCGCATCAGGATAAAAGCCGTCAAAGCTGTAATAATAAAATACTTCGGACAGGATGAGCATGCCGAATGCCAATCCCATGGCCAACGACACAATGCGTGTAACCGGGTGTTCTCCTTTGCGGAATAAACGACGAAGAGTGAATCTTATCGGGCCCATTTTATTAATTGTAAGATATAGTGTAACAATTTCTTATGCATGGTTATTCATACCTCAACGCTTCCACGGGATTGCGCATGGCAGCCTTCCAGCTTACAAAAAAGGTCGCCAACAATGCAATCAGTGCATGGATAACCACCGGGACCAATAGGACGAGTATCCCAATGGCAACACGGTTGGAATAAGCATCGAGCCAATATTTACCTAGCAACCAAGCTATCGGAAGTGCAAAAAGCGCAGAGACAGTGATCCGTTTGCAAACATTGCCCGAAAGAAGGACAACCACAGACCAAGTTGAACTTCCCGACACTTTACGGATACCGATCTCTTTTATGCGTCTGGAGATAGTGAAAGAATGGACGGCAAACAATCCGAGCATGGCAACAAGCAGTGACAGTAGCGTGCCAGTCAGCACAATTCTCAACAATGTCCTTTCCGTATCGAATTTGGCTTGATAATAGTCCTCGGCCCATCTTGTGTTGGGAATAAAATCCCGGTCGATTTGTTTAAATACCGGTGCTATCAACCGGGTGGCCTTTTGCTTGCCCACATTGTCGTCGAATCTTACATAGATATTTTGCGGATAATTTCGGTAGTTCGTCAATACCAAAGGCTTTATTTTATTGGCCGGGGTATCATAATAAAAGTCCCTGACCACGCCAATAATTTCCATCGGCTGCTCAAACATGGCAACTTGGTTACCTACGACGGGATCGGGAATATTGAGCATTTTAGCGGCAGTTTCGTTAAGGACCACGCAATCTTTATTGCGAGGGTCATTGGCCGTAAAAAACCTGCCTTCCTTTAACTCAAGTTGCAACAACTCGCACAAATGGGGCATTATCCTGTATTCTTCAATGGATTTTTGTTCGCTTTTACCTTGTCCCCATCGCCGAATACCTTGTCCGCTGCACATATCGCCCACAAGATGTTGCGAAGCCCCAACCATTTTAATCCCGGGGATTTTCATGAGTTCTTCTTTAATGACCGGGTATTGTGTGGAAACCTCATTGTTTAGATGGGTTATAATCAGTACCTGTTTGGGGTTGTAGCCAGCCGGAAGATTTTCCAGATAACGGGTTTGTTTGTGAACGATCAGAAATCCGCATATCAAAACGATCGTAACGACAGACTGGAATATCACAACGATGTTTGCGAACCGTTTCTTCGGGGTGCCCGGAAGGTCCTTTTTCAATGTGTCTAAAGGACGGAAACGACTTAAATAAAGTGCAGGATAACTTCCCGAGGCCAGGATGGTCATCACGATAAGCACGCCGAGACTTGTCCAAACAAAGGGAGTACGAAATATGGATTGTTCCAATGGTTTACCGATGAGGTTTGTAAAGGGTCCAAGGAGAACCATGGCCAACACGGTTCCTATCAAAAAGGCAATGGAAACGGTGACGGAGGTTTCTCCGAAGAACTGTTTGCTAATCTCTCTCGCCCCAGCTCCATTGGCCTTGCGTATGCCTATTTCCTTTGCCCGGTTTTGGCTTTGTGCCACGATAAGGTTTATAAAATTCATAATAGCCAACAGCAAAATGAACATCGAAAGTCCCAACAGCATCAAAAGGGATTTGAAGCTCCCGTTGGGGCTCAATCCATAATCGGCTTTTGCAAACAAATGGATTTGCGTAAGCGGGGTCGTTATGGCTTCAAATGTCGAATTGAAACCGGAAAACGACTGTTCCAGCATTGCTTTGTATTCGTTTCGGATGGATTGGGCTACTTGTCCGGCCGGCGAGTTCTCGCCGATCAAATAATAGGTGAAAAATTCGAGGCCAGTCATCACCTTCATATGTGGGATCGAAGAGATAGAGGCCAGCACATCAAAATTGAAGTGGGTATTGGCCGGAAGTTTTTCGACCACACCTGTGACTGTATACCCTGCTTCGTCTATGGTGATGCTTTGGCCTATGGGGTCTACCGATCCGAAAATAGCGTCGGCTTTCGTTTTCGTCAGAATCACGCTATAGGGCGCGGCCAAAGCCTTTTTGGGGTCTCCGGATACAAAAGCCAGATCAAAAATATCGAAAAACTCAGGGTCGGAATAGAGTAATGCCAGGTCCTGAAAATGTTTATGGTCGTAAACGGCCTCGGCCGTCCATCCCTTGTATATTTGGACCGCTTTTTCAATTCCTGCCACCTTCTCCGGTAAATCAGTATAAGCTTTTCTTGAACAGATGGGAAGTATTTCTTTGGTTCCGTTTTCTATCCAGACCGAGTTAAGTTGCACGATGCGATCTTTTTTTGCAAAGTGTTTGTCATAGCTCCACTCGTTAATCACGTATACCATCAGCAATATGGATGCGCACAGACCAATGGCCAGACCTATGATATTGATGGATAGAGTCCCTTTGTCGCGACGCCAACTTTTGATCAATGAAAGAAGCATATGTCTCATATGTTTATGTTTTAATTTATACAGCGATCTTATCGTATTTGCCGAATTATGGATTCCCGCTGCGATATGCCGTCTAAATAGCCGGCTTACTCGTACCTTAACGCCTCTATTGGATTTCGGGTGGCGGCTTTCCAACTTTGCCAACTCACCGTCAATAGGGCCACGATCAACGCCATCAATCCCGACAGGGCAAATATCCACCAGTTAAGTTCCGTCCGGTAAGCAAAATTTTGCAGCCATCGGTGCATGGCATACCAGGCCACGGGCGTGGCCAGGACGAAGGCAATGGCCACCCACTTGACAAAGTCGCGGTTGAGTAAGGCCAAAATCTCAGCGACTGTGGAGCCATTGACTTTCCGGATACCTATTTCTTTTTTGCGTTTGTCAATGATGAACAACGATAACCCGAATAGTCCAATGCCCGCAATAAATATGGCGACCAAAGAGAAGCCCCTGAACAAAGCGGATATTTTTGATTCCGAATTATACAGTTTCTCTATCCGATCATCGAAAAAACCAAGCTGGCAAGCAGACGCAGGTGCTACTTTGGCCCATGTTTTTTTGATATCGTCAACGGTCTGCGGAAAAAAGGAGGGATTAAGGCGGATGATTATGTAGCGAGGCATTTCCGTCAGTGGTGCAATCAGTAACGGTTCAACCTCGTTGTGCAAGGATTCAAAGTTAAAATCGGCGACCACCCCTGCGATTGTGCTTTTTTGTCCGTTTCCCGTAACAAAATATTTCCCGACAGGGGCCTTGATCCCCATCCGTTGAACGGCTTTTTGGTTCAACAGGACCTGGGGTGCGATGACCTGCCGGTTGTCGTAAAGATCAGAGAATGTTTGCCCTTCTATGATTTCGATGCCCATCGTTTCAAAATAGTGGTTATCGGCCCTCATCTGTCGCATCAACAATTTAAGATCGGGGTCTTTTCCTTCCCAATCGAACCCCCATGACGACTGGCTACTGCCTAAAGGCAAGGTGTTGGTGCACGTTAATGCCTTTATTCCCGGGATTCCGGACAGTTCTTGTTTCATGGCCGCATGCATTTCCCTTGCTCTCCCCTCAAGGGGCAAATAAACAAGGTTGGCATGGTTGTAGCCCAAATCAAAATTGTATACGTACTTTATTTGTTTTGAAATGACGATCGAGCTGCTGATGAGTGCCACAGACATTATAAATTGACTGATAACCAGCAGGCTTCTTCTTTTTGTATTCGTGTGCCTGCCTCCTGCTTTTTTCAATGCAAGAACAGCATTTAGCGACGCAATGCGAACAGAAGGATAAGCTGCCGACAATCCCAGTATGACGAGTACGATCGCTGAAAGCGATAAAGCCACGGCGACACTAAAAAGATGGGATATTTCAAGTTGTTTATCGGCTAATGAATTAAATACGGGCATTAGGGCTGTGGCTAATACTGAACCGGTAAGGAGACTGGCCAATACCATGATACCGTTTTCAAGCAGGAATTGCTGGAGAATATGGTGCTTGGCGGCCCCAAGGGCTTTACGCACCCCTATTTCCCTGTGTCTATGCTCGGTTCTGGAGATGGACAGGTTGATAAAGTTGAACGATGCGATAAGTAATATGACAAATGCGATGACCACAAACAGATATACATATTGTACCCTGTTGTTTTTACCAGAAAGAGAATAGAGGTGGCTGTCGGCAAATCGGAACAGATGGAGTGACGTATTGGGTTGCTCGTGCTTTTTACAGATATCGGTAATTTGCTTGTCGATAAGCTGCGCATCTGCATTTTTCTCAAGCAACACACTCGTGTAGGGCCAGTTACTGTTCCATGCGGAGAGGTCTGCCCCCCACGTTTCCATGTATTTTATCGGAATCAGTGCCTTAAAGTTTACCGTTGAACGTAAGGGGGGCGATTGGATGATCGCCCCAATGACAACAGGCTTACCATTGTCTATGGTCAAAGTCTTGCCTACAGCCGATTGGGTTCCAAAAAGCGAGATGGCAAGTTCTTTGGTAACGATGGCGCCATCGGCAGTTTCCAAAACACGGGGGTCTCCTTCCAAAATATCGAAGTTGAATATTTTCAGAAAATTTGCATCCACACAGTACACAGGCCCTGCTTTGGATTCTTTCCCATCGAAGGATACTATCCTATCGCCCAAATCGCTGTAAGTCGTGGCAATCTCTATACCTGGCTGGCTTGACATCAGCTCTTCGGCAAGCGGGAAAGGGGTACTGCGCGTGTGGAGTTCCTGGCCATCGGAATAGCTTTGGTGCCCGTATACACTGTAAATCCTGTCCATCTGCGGATGAAACCTATCGTAACCAAATTCGTCCATAACCCAAAGCATTATCAACGCGGTGATAGCAATGGCCAGCGACAATCCGGTAATGTTGATGACGGAGAATATGCCGTTTTTTACGATGTGCCTCCATCCGATAGTAATGTATTTCAGTAACATGTCAATGTTTTTATACGAAATCGAAAATATAAGCTCAGGTTACTCGTACCTCAACGTTTCCACCGGGTTGCGGACCGACACTTTTATTACGTGATAGCTGATGGTCAAGATGGAAATGACGGTCACAATGCCCAACGTCCAAAGAAATTCCGCGGCCGACAATGCCTCTTTATAGGCACCAGGCATCACGCGGTGTACCAGTACGACCAAAGGAAACGCGAACAATACCGCCACGGCCAGCAGTCCCAATACTTCGGACGTTAACTGGCGATAGAGGCCTGCCACGGTACTTCCCAATATTTTGCGGATGCCAATTTCTTTTGTCCTGCGCTGGGTTGAAAAAATCATCAGGCCAAGCAATCCCATGGCCGACACAAGGATGGACGCGATGCCGAAAAAGACGAAGATCCGCTCCATCGATCTCCAAAACTGTATGGCAAGATCAATATTAAAAGCCACGCCGAAATCGTAAAACTCATAGGCTTCGTTGGGGATGACGGCATTCAGTTCGGCATTCACTATTTGCCTGGCTTTTGCCAAATTGCCCGATGCACAACGGATGGTGATAAAGCTGTGGCCCTTCAGGGTGTTGTCCCTTAGGAACATCACATAAGTGGGGATTGGGTTGTGTACCGAAAAAGGATGGAAATCGTTCACCACACCTATCACCGTATAGGTTTGGTCGTAAAGCTGAACCCGTTTCCCTACGGCATTGTCCCAGCCAAAGGCTTTGAGCGCAGTTTGATTGATGAGGCAGCTTTGGAAATCGGACGGGTAGTCGCGCGAAAAATCCCGCCCCTGCACCACCGACAGATTGTAAGTGTTTACAAAGTCGTAGTTCACATAGTTGCGGCTCAACATTACCTTTTCGTCGGGTTGCGCGCCCTCCCAGCTGATGTATCCCCCTATGTTACCCACAAACGGGATGGTGCTGGAAAAGGTGGCATCGACAATTTCGGGATGGTGCAGCAACCGGTTTCGAATGGTTTCGAACGGGACCTGGCCGTTGAGCTCTACCTCGGCAAACAAAATATCGTTATTCTTAAATCCAAGGTCTTTATGGGCAAGATACCGCACGTGCGAACGCATGAGGAAACTGGTCGCCAGGATGAACAACGTGATGGCGAATTGGGAAACCACCAGCACTTTTTTCAACGAAACGGAACTAGCTCGGCTTTGTAACAATTTCCCCTTCAACGCCTTTACCGGATTATACGACGAGATGACCAACGCGGGATAAAGTCCCGATACCGTTCCCGCCACCAGGCTTGCGATGAAAATGATGGCCAGAAGGCGCGTTTCTTTAAAGATATTTACCGTAATGGGGTTGGATGCAAGAAGGTTCATGACGGGCGAAAACAGTTGGGCCAACAAAACACCAATAAACATTGCCAGGAATGTCATCATCAACGTTTCCGAAAGAAATTGTACCACCAACATCCTTTTCGATGACCCGATCACTTTTTTTATCCCGATTTCTTTGGCCCGTAAGGTGGAATTGGCCATGGAAAGGTTCACGTAATTCAGGCACGATAGTACAAGGATAAGGACTGCAGCTGCCGACAATATCGACAATCCCACCATCAGATCATTCTGGTTGTTAGGCGACACGTGCAGTTTGGACAGTGGTTGCAGAAATGGCGAGGTTTTCTCAAATCCCGCCACAGGTTGGAAAACGTCATGTATTTTGCTGTCGATCGATGTCGGATTAGCCCCTTCTTTCAAAAGTACAAAGTTGTCACAGTTGATAGAGGTCCAATCATTGGTCACCCTCTCTTTGCCGCCCATGGACAAATAGGTGGACATAGAGACAAAGAACGAAGCCTGTAAAGTAGAGTTGGCGGGAAAGTCTGTGTAAACGCCCGATACCGTCAGCGTTAGCCTTTTACCTATCAACACCTGTTTGCCGACTGCATTTCCTTGCGGGAACAGCTTTTTACGGAGCGTTTCCGAGATCACGATGCTGTTGGGTTCGGTCAATGCGCTGGTTTCAGTCCCGTCCAACAGGTGAATGGAGAAAATATCGAACAGTGAATTTTCGCACCAATATCCTTTTTTGTCGTATAGCTGGCTTCCGTCGGGAAGCGAGAAATATTCGCCCGACATCTCTTTCATCAGCAAAACGGTTTCCACTTCGGGAAGGTTTTCCAGCGTGTGGTAGCGCAAAGCCGGCGGGCTGTAAGTGCAATAATTGAACGGTTCCGAATCTCTTTGGCAAACTTGCACCCTGTATATCCGTTCGTGGTTTTTGTGCTGTTTATCGTAATTCAGTTCGTAGTTCACGAGCAGGCTAAGCAACGTAAACACGGTAAACCCTATCACCAGATTGCCCAGGTTCAGGGCGGTCGATAGTTTGTGCCGTTTAAAATTTCTGTAACCGCTTACAAAAAAATTGTGCAACATGGTGGGCATTTTTATGGTGAAACATCTGTTTAGCCAACGGACCTATAAGGTTCAGCCTATATTCATTGCCATGCGGCCTCCTGGGGTGCACGTGGCGTTTCGGCAATGATCTGGCCGTCGAAAAGGTTGGCCACCCTGTGGGCAAAACCAGAATCGTGCACCGAGTGGGTCACCATCACGATGGTGGTTCCTTCCTTGTTCAGCTCGGTAAGCAATTCCATCACCTCGAGCCCGTTCTTCGAGTCAAGGTTGCCCGTGGGTTCATCGGCCAGCAGTAGTTTGGGGTTTGCCACCACGGCACGTGCAATGGCCACACGTTGCTGCTGGCCGCCCGACAGTTGCTGGGGAAAGTGCTTGGCGCGGTGGGCAATGTTCATGCGCTCGAGTACTTTTTGTACCATTTGTGCCCGCTGCCTGGCCCCTATTTTCAGATAAAGCAACGGAAGTTCCACGTTTTCGAACACATTGAGCTCGTCAATGAGATTGAAACTCTGGAACACGAATCCGATGTTGCCTTTCCGAAAGCCCGTGCGCTGGCTTTCGCGGTACTGCGCCACGTTGGTCCCGTCGAAAAAGTAGTCGCCTCCGCTGGGGTTATCCAACAGCCCAATGATATTGAGCAGCGTCGATTTGCCGCATCCCGACGGGCCCATGATGGCCACGAACTCACCCTTTTTTACTTCGAAGTTGACGTTGTTCAACGCCCATGTCTCGATTTCCGATGTCCGAAAAATTTTGTTGAGATTGACTGTCCGTATCATGTATGTTGTATTGGTATCTTGTTCAGTGTTCTGTGTTTGTTTGAGATTCAGCCAAAGCCCTTTATGCGGGCCTTTGGTCACCTGTCTGCTCAGGCAGACGAATTGGTTGGTGTCGTGTTTAATATCTTTTTTGCATGTGGTTCTAGTCGGTAAATATCGTTGTTGTTTAAGACCAACAATTCAGCCAACACCCCACAGTTGGCCCAGCCAAATTTATTCACAATTCGATTCTTTCATTGTTTCCGAACACATCGTAACTGTTGGTGATAACCTGTTCGCCGGGGGCCAGGCCTTCAAGTATTTCGTAGTAAAGGGGGTTTTGTCGTCCGATTTTTATTTGTCGTTTCACGGCTGTTTTGCCATCAGCTTCGAGCACGAACACCCACTGGCCTCCCGTACTTTGGAAAAATCCGCCCCGGGGCAACAACACCGCGTCGACGGGCTGTCCCAACTCCAGCTTGATGTGGTAGGTTTGGCCCGTACGTAAGTTATCGGGTATCTCATTCACGAATTTAAAATCGACCTGAAAACGTCCTTCGCGTACTTCGGGGTACACTTTCATCACCTCGATGTCGAACTGCTTGTCCTGCCGTTCGAAGGTGGCATACAGGTTACGCTTCACGCGGTCAATGTAGTGCTCGTCGATCTGTGCCATCACCTTGTATTTGTCCAGTATATGCAGCTGGCCGATGCGTTGCCCGCGGTTTATCGATTGGCCGATTTCCACATCCAGACTTCCCAGCTGGCCGTCGGCGGGAGCCTTTACCTTGAGGCTCTCTAAACGTTGGCGGACCATCTGCAGGTTTTGTTGCATGTTGCCCAAACTTTGGTTCATCTGTGCCTTTTGGTTTTCCCTGAAAATGGAATCCTGCACCATGCGTTCGTGCCTCAGCTCGCGGTCGCGCAGGGCCAGTTCATAGTTCTCTTTGGCCTGTAAGAACGTTTCTCGCGACACGAACCCTTTTTCGAACAATGACGCGTTCTGTTCATGGGTGCGTTTAAGGCGCACCAACTGGTAATCAATATCGAGCAGCTGCTGCTTGTTGCTGATTTTTTGCTGTTCCATACTGATAAGCGTGTTACGCAGTTCGTTCGATTGGTAAGCCAGTTGCGATTCGGTGTTCAGGATCTGCAGGTTCAGGTCGTTGTTCTCCATTTTGATGATCACGTCGCCCTTTTTCACCATTTCGCCTTCTTCCATGATCTTCTCCAGCACTTTTCCGCCCTCTTCGGCATCAAGGTAAATGGTGGTGATGGGCATCACCGTACCGATAATGGAGATGTAATCCTTAAAGTTGCCTTTTTCCACGGTCGAAATCGTCAGCTTATCCTTTTCGGCACGGTAGGTCGATGTCCCCGACGCCACGATAGCCTTTGCCACAAGTGCCGCCACGAGGATGCCTCCCACGATCCACACAATGGTTTTGGCCCTTAATCCTTTTTTCTTTTCGATGATCCTGTCCATGTGTCTGTTTGTGCAACGGCGATGTCTATCTGCCGTCTGGTTAATGTTTATCGGTAATTGCCAAGGTAGAGCTGTAATGTTTTCTGTTGCACCGCCCAGCTGAAACGCGCCAGCATCACGTTCGACCTGGCCTGTGAGTACAGGTTTTGCGCGTTCATAAAATCGGTGGTGCCAATCATTCCCATCCTGAACTTTTCACGGTACGTGCCGAACGATTTTTCGGTGAACACCAAATTATCGGCTGCGGCTACGTATTCGAGATACAGGGCGTTCAGTTTGAACACGGCTTCTTCCAGTTCCCTGCGCAATTGTTTTTTCTTGTTTTCGTAAGCCAATACGGCGTTCTCGAGATCTATCTTGTTCATTTTGGCCTGGTAGCTTTTTTGGCGGGCACCCCACAAAGGCACGTTCAATGAAAGCCCCATGTACGGGTTTCGGTAGTTATCGAATTGGGTGGAGAACGGCGTTTTTTTCCCGTTGTCCAACGTGTCGGTCGAATAAAAGCCCGACGTGTATCCGCCCAGCAATGACAACGACGGTGCAAGCGTGCCCCTTGCTACATGCAGCAGTTTTTTATAATAGTCCATCTCGTATTCGCTTTGCCTTACCGAAGGATAAACGGTACAGGTAATCAGGTAAAGCGAATCGACGCCAAGGTTGGTTTGCTGCGGCAGGACCGCTTCGAGCGTGGCGTCCGAAATATCGAAGGCCGAGTCGTTGGGTGTTTCGATTGCCTGGGCCAATTGCAGCTTCGTCAGTAAATAATCGTTTTGGACACGGCTCAGTTGCAACCGGTTCTCCGACACGGTAGCGTTGATCTCATCGAGCGCCACTTGTTCCAATTGCCCGGCTTCAATGGTGGCTACAATGCGCTGCGCTTCGTAAAGGCTTGTTTCGTATTTTTCACGGGCCACGTCGATCAGTGCTTTTTGGTACAGTGCATTGGCGTACAAGCTGGTGATATCCGTGACCAACTGGTACTCGGCCAGTTGTGTCGATTCGGCGGCGGCCAGTTTATAAAACCTGCCCGCTGCGGCACGGTTGTGGGCGGTGAAGCCCGCAAACAGGTTCATTGATCCCGTCAGCCCGTAACCGACACTATAGGTCGTCCCCGATTCTATTTGGTTGTTTTGGTTGGTTGACCGCTGGAAATCGACGGTCGAACTGGCATACCCGTTCACCTGCGGCCCCATGTCCCACAGGTTCTGGCGATGGCCCAGCTCTGCCTTCCTGTAATCGTTACGGCTTATTTTCAGGTCGATGTTCATTTCTTTAGCCTGTGCGATGCACCGCTCCAACGCCCAAAAGCCCTGATCCTGTGCGCGGGCAGACAGGCTGCAAACGAGCAGTGCGGCAATGGCTGTGTATGTGTGTCGTGTCGTCATATACGTGAATAACCTCCTTCAATTGGACAACTATGTTGTAACTTTGTGCATGTGCCCGTTGTTTGGCAAAGGATACTAAATGCGTGCCGTTACATATAAACAACTGTTTTCAAACACATTGAAAACAAAAATACATCCATGGTGTCAAAAAAATAGACAACAGGTGTCTGCTTTTTTAACACCGATGCGGCACGCTTTATTGTCAATGCAGTCAATGCCACAGCCGTACAAACATGGTACGTTTTTTTCATTGTGGTTTCGTCACCCTAAAACGGATTACCACCTCATTAGAATATACAATAGAGATAGGTTATGAAACAAGCCTCCATTCTGATCGTGGACGATAACAAAAGTGTGCTGAGCGCCTTGGAATTGCTGCTTGGCGGACGTTGCAAGAAGGTTCGGACCCTTTCGTCGCCCAACATGTTACTGAACGAACTACGACAAGGCAACTATGACTTGCTGCTGCTGGATATGAATTTTTCGGCGGGCATCAATTCGGGCAACGAGGGACTTTACTGGTTACAACGGGTATTGAACGAGACCCCGGGCGTAGACGTGCTCATGATTACCGCTTATGGCGATGTGGAACTGGCCGTGAAGGCCGTGCGTATGGGGGCCGTAGATTTTGTTCTGAAACCGTGGAACAATGATAAGTTGCTCACCTCGATCGAAGCGACCCTGCGTTTAGCAGCCTCGCGCAAAGAAGTGAAGAAACTGAAGGGCTCCAACGCAGCGGCCGATACAGCCGTGTCGGGACTACCGGTACGGACCGATTTTGCATCACCTGCGTGGAAAAAGGTGGCCGATATGGTGCAAAAGGTGGCCGTGACCAACGCCAATGTACTCATTACGGGCGAAAACGGCACGGGCAAAGAAGTTGTCGCACGCGAAATACACCGGTTGTCGACTCGTGCGGCCAGCACATTGGTCTCCGTTGACATGGGGGCCGTAGCCGATACGCTTTTCGAAAGCGAGCTGTTCGGCCATAAAAAGGGTGCTTTCACTGACGCTGCGGCCGACCGTGTGGGGAAAATCGAGGAGGCGCATAACGGGACCTTGTTCCTTGATGAGATCGGCAATCTTCCCCTTCCCCTGCAAGCCAAATTATTGACGGTATTGCAGAACCGTACTGTGACACGGGTGGGAGAAAATAAACCCGTAAATGTCGACGTGAGGCTTATTTGTGCCACCAACTGTGATTTACCCCAAATGGTGGGTACTGGCCGTTTCCGTGAAGATTTGCTCTACCGCATCAACACCATACACATTGAGTTGCCTCCGTTGCGCGACCGTAAAGAGGACGTGGCCACACTGGCCGATTTTTTCCTTTCGAAATACAAAGCGCAGTACCAACGGCCCCAGCTTACGTTGTCCGACGCCGCGCTACACAAGCTTGAGGGGTACGTATGGCCCGGTAATGTACGCGAGTTGCAGCATGCCATCGAAAAGGCAGTAATTCTGGGCGAAGGCAATGTCGTCAAACCTTCCGATTTCATATTCAGGGAGACCACATCGGGAGCGGCTTCGGTGGCCGACGGAACTTTGGAGGACATGGAACGGAAACTGATTGCCGATGCCATTGCCAGGTTCGACGGCAACCTGTCGGGCGTGGCGGCACAACTGGGCATTTCGCGACAAACGCTCTACAATAAAATCAAGAAATATGGCCTTTAAGCATTTTAACACGCGAATGGGCCTCTATATTGCATTGGTCGTTGCCAACTCTGTGGCATTGGGGGTGGTAGGCGTACAATACGGATGGGGTTACGCGCTGACAACGCTGTTGTTGGCCGAAATGGCATTGGTGGCGGGACTGGTCAGATTTTTCGGCCAGACCAATCGCCAAATAAGCTTTTTCATCCAGGCGGTGAAGAATGATGACACATCGCTGCGTTTCCCGGTCCAAACGGGCAATCCCGTCATTGATGAATTGCACAACAGCCTCAACGAACTGAACCAGGTGGTGCAGGAGACCAAGATACGGAGCCGTATCAAGGAGCAGTATTTTGGCGAAATATTAAAGCATATCGGCACGGCGGTAGTGGTGTTTAACCAACGTGGGTTTGTGGTGCTGACCAACCAGGCGGCGCTTGACCTGTTCGGGTTGCAAGTGTTCACGCACCTGTCGCAGATCGACAAGACCGATCCCCGCTTCAAGGCTGATTTGCTGGCGTTTTCGCACACGCAGGCGCAACCGTTGGTGTTGTGCCGTCAACAGCAGAAAATCCCGTTAAGTGTGCGCAGTACGGTGCTTCATTTAAAGGACGAGCAGCTGAAGATGGTGACGTTGCAGGATATCCGCGGCGAATTGGAGCGCAAGGAGCTTGATTCATGGGTGAAACTGATAAAGGTGATGAACCACGAGATCATGAACTCGCTGGCACCCGTCACTTCCATTGCCCAGTCGCTGAAGGACATTTGGCAGGCGCATGCTTCGTCGACCACGCAGGACGACGAAGGGCCGGAAGTGAAACGCACCGTCAACGGACTGGATGTGATTGTAGAACGGGGCGAGGCCCTGATGCGCTTTGTGGAGAGTTACAGGTTGTTTTCACGCATGCCCGACCTTCATCTGACCCCCGTCAGCATGCAGGCATTGTTCGATCGGTTGAGCATCCTCGTGTCGCCCCTGAAGGAGCAATTCTCGATCTCCATTGTGTTCAAAAGCCCCGATCCTGACTTTACGGTTATGGTGGATGAACACTTGATGGTGCAGGTGGTGGTGAACCTGGTGAAGAACGCGGCCGAAGCCCTCGTATCTACGCCCTACGGGCACGTGCAAGTGGGCTGTGTGCCCAATCCTGCGGGGCAGTGCGACATATCGGTCACCGATAACGGTCCCGGTATTGCGCCCGAGTTGATGGACGAAATATTCATCCCGTTTTTTACCACCAAACAAAGCGGATCTGGCATCGGCCTCAGCTATTCGCGCCAAATCCTTAGGGCCCATAGCGGGTCTGTGCTCTGTCGGTCCGTACCCGGACGTACGACATTTGTGGTGAGCTGGTAATAAGGAATATCGAATGAAGCTATTGGCTCTGTCGCACCACGGTCTTTATTTTCACGAATACATGATTTACCGATTAATGTATGGTCTTTGGGCCATACATTAATCGCTTTAGTGCTTTACGATAATCTGAAGAAAGGCTGGAATAAGAAATGGACCGGAAGCTAAAACCTTTTTAGACATATCGGCGATGTGGACCTTGACTTATACTTTTTGACACTCATTATGGTTTTTTTCTGGTTCCGTTGTGTTTCCGTCCTGGCTCCGTCCTGATCCTGCGATCCAATTTATATATTTTGGCAGTGACCGTAATGTCAAACGAATAGCAATTATAAATGGGTTTATCGACCAGCTGTGCGACATGCTATTATGCCAACAACAAGAAATTGAAAGGGAAAACCATTTATCCCGTGTACATTACTTAAATATTGGCAACAATAAAAAAACAGAGAGAATCTTGATCCAATCCCTGTCCGGCAGGAAAGGCAATTAAGGCTTTTGCGATTCCGGTAAATCGTAATTTACCATACAACCCTCTCCCAACCTTACTTATAACTTTGAACTCCGAACTTTAAACTTTAACTTTGCGCGCTGAAAAAACAAATACGGAGCACGGTATGTCCCAAAAACCATCGATACCCAAAGGAACACGTGATTTTTCGCCTGCCGAAATGGTGAAACGCAACTTTATTTTCGACACTGTCAAGTCAGTATTCAAACGTTACGGTTATCTGCCTATTGAGACGCCTGCCATGGAGAACCTCTCTACCCTGATGGGCAAGTATGGCGAGGAGGGTGACAAACTGTTGTTCAAGATCCTCAACTCGGGTGATTTCCTGGGCGATGTGGATGCCCAACTGCTCCATGAACGCCATTCGGTAAGGGTGACCAACCAAATCAGTGAAAAAGGATTACGCTACGACCTCACTGTGCCCTTTGCCCGCTTTGTGGTACAGCACCAATCCGAAATTACGTTTCCCTTTAAGCGTTACCAGATACAGCCGGTATGGCGTGCCGACCGTCCCCAGAAGGGCCGTTACCGGGAGTTTTTCCAGTGCGACGTGGACGTGGTGGGTAGCGATTCCCTTTTGAACGAAGTTGAATTGATCCAGATTGTGGACGAGGTATACCGCCGTTTGGACATCCGTGTGGTATTGAAAATCAACAACCGGAAAATACTGGCCGGCATTGCCGAAACCATCGGTGAGCCCGAACGCATGGTGGATATTACCGTGGCCATCGACAAACTGGATAAAATTGGGTTGGAAAAGGTAAACCAGGGGCTGGCAGAACGGGGACTATCGGCTACGGCCATCGACAAGCTGCAGCCCATTTTGCAGATGAAAGGCTCGAATTCGGAAAAACTTGTTACATTAAAAACCGTTTTGGCCAATAGTGAAGTGGGATTGAAAGGCGTAAACGAAGTTGAGGTTATCTTAGGTTATATACAGCCGTTTGCCCTGGCATTGGACATCGAGCTGGATCTGACCCTGGCACGTGGCCTCAATTATTACACGGGTGCCATTTTCGAGGTCAAAGCCAGAGATGTGGCCATTGGCAGCATTACGGGCGGCGGCCGTTACGATGATTTGACGGGTATTTTCGGCCTCAAAAACGTGTCGGGCGTGGGCATTTCGTTCGGTGCCGACCGCATTTACGATGTGATGGAACAACTCAACCTGTTTCCCCCAAATAACGACGCCGTTACGCAGGTGCTGTTTACCAATTTTGGCGAAGCCGAAACGTTTTATTGTTTACCGCTGGTGAAGCAGGCACGCGAAAACGGCATCAACGCCGAGCTGTTCCCCGACGCGTCGAAGCTGAAAAAACAGCTCAACTACGCCGACAAAAAGGGAATCCCTTATGTGGCCATCGTGGGCGAGGAAGAAATGGCACAGGGCAAGATCACGCTCAAGTACATGGCATCGGGTGAACAATGGCTGGTAGACCTTGCCGGGCTCTGTCAAAAGGTACAGGGCTAATCCGTTCGTCCATTGCATTTTGGATTTTTCGTCTATTTTTGCAGCGCGTTTTTAGCGAATACAATATATGGGCAATGATTGCCCCGTCATTAAATAAAAAAATATGGGTTTACAGTGTGGTATTGTAGGATTGCCCAATGTAGGGAAATCGACGTTGTTCAACTGCTTGTCGAATGCAAAGGCCCAATCGGCCAATTTTCCTTTTTGTACCATCGAGCCCAATGTGGGTGTGATTACGGTGCCCGACGACAGGCTGATTGAGCTTGAACGGTTGGTAAAGCCTGAGCGTGTGGTGCCTACCACTGTCGAGATCGTCGATATTGCGGGCCTGGTAAAGGGAGCCAGCAAAGGTGAGGGCCTTGGCAACAAGTTCCTGGCCAACATCAGGGAAACCGATGCCATCATCCATGTGCTTAGATGCTTTGACGACGATAACGTGACCCACGTGGACGGCTCGGTCAATCCCATCCGCGACAAAGAAGTCATTGATTTCGAACTTCAACTAAAAGATTTGGAGACGATAGAAGCACGTTTGGCACGTACCGAGAAAATGGCCAAAACCGGCAAAGATGCCGACATGAAGAAATTGTACGACGTGCTGGTGCGTTACAAAGAGGTGCTCGAAAGCGGGAAATCGGCCCGTACGGTCGAATTGACCGACACCGAGGCCAAGCTGGCCAAAGATCTTTACCTTTTGACCAACAAGCCGGTGATGTATGTGTGCAACGTGGACGAGAGTTCGGTGGTCACGGGCAATAAATATGTCGACATGGTACGCGGGGCAGTGGAAGACGAGGATGCCGACGTGCTGGTAATTGCTGCCAAAACTGAGGCGGAGATCGCCGAACTTGAGTCGTACGAAGAACGCGCCATGTTCCTCGAAGATTTGGGCTTGAAGGAATCGGGCGTGGCCAAGCTGATCCGTTCGGCCTACCAATTGCTGAAACTTGAGACTTATTTTACCGCAGGTGTCAAAGAGGTGCGTGCATGGACATATCACCAAGGAGCTTTGGCCCCACAGGCGGCAGGCGTCATCCATACCGATTTCGAAAAAGGGTTCATCCGCGCCGAAGTCATCAAATACAATGATTTTGTGGCACTAGGTTCCGAGCAGGCCTGCAAAGAGGCCGGGAAGATGCGGGTGGAAGGCAAGGAATATGTTGTTGAGGACGGTGACATCATGCACTTCCGTTTCAACGTGTAGACGTTCTTAAATTACTATTAAAAAGGGCTTTGGCTGTAGTGCCAAAGCCCTTTCCTTTGCTATATCGTAATTGTCAATAAAAAAGCCTAGCTCACCATCGATAATTGGTCGCAAAAGAACATCCTGGTCCGGTGTCCGTGCATCTGTATCTCGCGCAGCAATTTATCGTCGGCATTAAAAATGCTTATTTGAAAGTCGTTGGCACGCGACAACCAATGTGCTTTGCGTAAAACGGACAACCCTTTGTTATCGACATCCTCAATGCCTTTAAGATCCACGATCACATTCCGAAAAGGATATTTGAGCTTTGCCAACATTACACGAATCAGGTTTTGGATATCCACCTCTCCCAAGTTGTCTGATTTATCAAAACTTATCAGGATTGTGCTGTTTGCCTGGAACAATTTGATCATGGTTCAATTGTTTGGTTTGCACAAATCCAACCAACCATTATGCCGGAAACCATAATACACTCATAATGAACAGAATTATCAATCACAGGCAATGTTGTTTGTTTTATTTTTGGAAATCATTCCATATTTCGGAACGCCATTTGCACAAAAGGGAATTTTGGTGTAACCTTTTCTTTAATCGGCAGTTTAAATTACCTTTGTGAACCAAAAAAATTCAACGAAATGGCAGAAACTCCGGATTTCAGTTCGATCCGCCCTTACGAGGATCACGAGATTCATGAAGTGTTTAAACGGCTAAAAAACGAGACAACTTTTCTTCAGCTTATACAGTTTTTGTTCCCCAATTATCCCACCGAAACCATGATGGGAAAGTTGTTGGGAATAAAGACGATCAAGGAGTTTCAGCATGAGGTGATCTATCCTTATGTGATAGAGTTGCTTAAAAACACGACCGAAGGTTATTCTTGCAGTGGGTTGGATAAACTCGACCCAAAGTCGGCTTATCTGTTTATCTCCAACCATCGCGACATCATTCTCGATTCTGCCATCCTCAATATCCTCATCGTCGAAAACGGTTTTGATACCACTGAGATAGCCATTGGCGACAATCTGCTCATTTACCCATGGATTACTGATTTGGTAAAGCTTAACCGTTCGTTCATCGTCAAGCGCAACATCCCCGTGAGGCAGATGATGGAGTCGTCCACGCTGCTATCGACTTACATTAGGTACACGCTAACTTCCCAAAACCGAAGCATCTGGATCGCCCAACGTGAAGGCCGTTCGAAAGACGGGGACGACCGAACCCAGGTGAGCTTGCTGAAAATGCTGAACATTAGCGGGAAAGGTAATTTTGCCGATAATTTCCGCCAGTTGAAAATAGTCCCCGTATCCATTTCTTATGAACTGGACCCGTGTGATTACTTAAAAGCATACGAATTCCAGCAAAAGCGCGACAACCCCAATTATGCCAAAACCAAGGCCGACGATTTAAAACATATGGGAACCGGACTTCGGGGGCGAAAAGGCCGGGTGCATTTTAGTTTTGGAACGCCCATTGATTCGGAATTGGAAGCCATTGCCCAAATGGATAATAAAAACGACCAGCATCAAGCGCTTGCCGAATGCATTGACGAGCAGATCCATTCGACCTACAAGCTTTGGCCCGGGAACTTTGTGGCCTGCGACTGCGTGTGTCCCGGAAACGACTACTCGAAGCATTACACTCCTGCCGAAAAGAAGGCCTTTCTTGATTACATCAACGAACATGCCTTGCGTTTAAAAGATGCCGACTTTGAGTTTGTTTACCAGGCTTTGCTAGAAATGTACGCCAATCCAGTGAAGAATTTCATGAAATAACATATCCGTTTCCAAAACACGGAATCGGAACATGACGAAAATCAACAAAGAAAGCACCTTTTTCAGGTGCTTTCTTTGTTTGGTTTTTCTTTGTTTTTATAATTTTACCTCGAATAAATTTCAGCACCCCTATTATTTGATTAGTGTTTTCTGAAATACACCCCCTCACAACCAGGGGATGGGTTAAAATTAATTGAATTTATATGTTCGAAAGAATCTTTAGGACAAAGCCATTGTCCCAGCTTGTTGATGATGCGCACAACGAATCGCATGGCTTGAAGCGAGCGTTGTCGGCCACGCATTTGGTCACATTGGGAATCGGGGCGATAATCGGAACGGGTATTTTCGTACTCACAGGTACGGCTGCCGCCAACCATGCGGGCCCGGCCCTGACCATATCGTTTATTATCTCGGCATTGGGATGCGTGTTTGCTGGTCTTTGCTATGCCGAATTTGCGGCCATGATACCCATCTCAGGGAGTGCCTATTCATACAGCTATGCGTCATTGGGCGAGTTTTTTGCGTGGATCATCGGCTGGGACCTCATCCTCGAATACCTTTTTGCATCGTCGACGGTGGCCGTAGGGTGGTCGGGCTATATGGTGAGTTTTCTGGGCGACCTTGGCATTCATGTTCCCGAACATATCAGCCAGGCCCCGTTCGACCATATTCCCGGACAGGGGTGGATTGCAACGGGAAGCATCATTAATTTCCCTGCGATGTTCATCGTTCTCATTATCACTTCGTTGTTGGTGATAGGTGTGAAAGAATCGGTAAAATTCAACAACGTCATCGTGGTGATAAAACTTGCGGTCATTCTGTTGTTCATTGGATTTGGCATCTCCCATATCGATACCGCAAACTGGTCCCCTTACATTCCCGAGAACACGGGGACTTTTGGCGTTTACGGTTGGAGCGGAATATTGACGGGGGCCGGGGTCATATTTTTTGCCTACATCGGTTTCGATGCAGTATCCACTGCTGCCCAGGAGGCCAAAAATCCCAAACATGATATGCCCATCGGCATATTGGGCTCATTATTGGTTTGTACCGTCCTGTACATATTGGTGGCAGCAGTACTCACGGGCATTGTGAACTACACGGAACTGAACGTGCCCGCCCCCATTGCTTTGGCTATCGATAAAATAGGCGACACTCTCAATTGGCTAAAACCGTTAGTGAAAATCGGGGCTATTGCAGGACTTAGTTCCGTGGTATTGGTAATGTTGATGGGACAGCCACGCATTTTTTTCTCCATGGCAAAGGATGGTCTCCTTCCATCGGTCTTCGGAAAAGTACATCCCCGATTTCAAACACCTTATATTACGACCATTGTCACGGGAGTGCTGGCTGCTGTCATTGCAGGATTGTTTCCCATTAGTTTACTGGGACAATTGGTATCCATCGGCACCTTACTGGCTTTTACCATTGTCTGCATCTCTATCATTATATTGCGGAAGAAAAGCCCGGATACACCACGACCTTTCAGAACACCATGGGTTCCATTTGTCCCCATTGCCGGTGCGGTGATCTGCATGGTGCAGATGTTCGCGTTGCCTTTCGACACATGGATCCGATTGCTTATATGGATGGCCGCCGGTTTCTTAATATATTTCCTGTATGGCTATACGCACAGTAAGATGAATAAGAAACAGAATACATCCAATTGATAAAAACAAGGTCCTTTTAATAAAGTACGGCATAAAAAAGGCGCCCAATGGGGCGCCTTTTTTATGCCGTAAAGCAATGCTCATTTCTTTGGTGCAAGTACAATCCCTAACTCATCCAACTGCGCCTTGGATACCGGAGTCGGGCAATCGTTCATTACATCGCGGCCCGAGTTATTTTTGGGGAAAGCAATGACGTCACGTATCGAATCGGCTCCCGTGAAAAGCGATACCCAGCGGTCAAAACCAAAAGCCACGCCGCCATGCGGAGGCGCACCGTATTTAAAGGCATTCATAAGGAAACCGAATTGGTTTTCCGCTTCTTCTTTGGTAAAACCTAATACCTCGAACATACGCTGCTGCAACCGGTCGTCATGTATACGTATGGAGCCGCCGCCGATTTCAACGCCGTTTATCACCAAATCGTATGCGTTGGCGCGTACTTTGCCCGGATCAGTGTCCAATAGGGCAATATCTTCTTGCTTAGGCGACGTGAACGGATGGTGCATCGCATAAAAACGTTGGGTTTCGTCGTCCCATTCCAACAACGGGAAATCAACGACCCAAAGCGGTGCAAACATATTTTTATCACGCAACCCCAAACGGTTACCCATTTCAAGACGCAACTCACACAATGCCGAAAGGGTTTTCTTGAGGCCGCCCGCCAGAATCAAAATCAAATCACCTGGCTTGGCGTCAAATTCGTTGGCGATCTCTTTTAAATCACTTTCTGAAAAAAACTTATCAATGGACGATTTCAGTACGCCATCGGCACCGTAACGAACATAAATCAGCCCGGCCGCGCCAATCTGCGGACGCTTTATGAAATCGGTCAGCTGATCGATCTCTTTACGCGTATATGCGGCACAGTCGCTGGCATTAATCCCCCCCACGTATTCGGCCTCGTCGAATACCTTAAAGTTCCTGCCTTTTACTTTGCCGGTAATTTCGTGGAATTTCATGCCGAACCGGATATCTGGTTTATCGCTGCCGTAATTTTTCATGGCCTCGGCAAACGGCAACCGCAGAAAATCCCCTCCCAATTCGACTCCCTTAAGAGTACGGAACAGATGCTTGGTCATCCCCTCAAAGGTGGTGAGGATGTCATTCTGCTCGACATACGACATTTCACAATCGATCTGGGTAAATTCAGGCTGGCGGTCGGCACGTAAGTCCTCATCCCTGAAACATTTCACAATTTGGAAATAACGGTCAAAACCTGCAACCATCAATAATTGCTTAAACAACTGAGGGGACTGTGGCAATGCGTAAAACTGACCTGCATTCATACGCGACGGGACAATGAAATCGCGTGCACCTTCGGGAGTCGATTTCATCAGAACGGGCGTTTCCACTTCTATAAACCCGTGTTCGTCCATGTATTTGCGCACCTCCATGGCCATTTTATGCCTAAGCACCAGATTTTCGCGCATAGGACGACGACGGAGGTCCAGATAACGGTATTTCATGCGAAGCTCTTCCCCTCCATCGGTGTCATCTTCAATGGTAAACGGAGGCAACTCCGACGGATTGAGAAGGGTAAATTTTTCCACCAAAATTTCGATGTCGCCCGTTGGGATCTTGCTGTTTTTGTTATGACGTTCGGCCACCACACCCGTGGCTTTTATCACAAACTCACGCCCCAAGGTACGGGCTTCATCGCAAAGGGCAGCGTTGATCTCGTGATTAAACACCAATTGGGTAATGCCGTAGCGGTCGCGTATATCTACAAAAGTCATTCCGCCAAGGTTCCGGTTTTTTTGGACCCAACCGCTCAGGGTGACGGATTGGCCTACATGGCTCATTCTTAATTCTCCACAAGTATGTGTCCTGTACATGTTCTCTTTGTTTTTTTATAATCTGAAGCTTTTGGCCACAGGAGATGGGGTTTTATTTGGTTTCTTTATTTTTAGTCCACGAAATTAAGAAGAAAAAGTAAACACCCACATCAAAAAAATAGGCAAACACGTTAAAAATGACCAAAATCAATTTCACAGATCAATACTTTATGCAGCAAGCACTTAAGCAAGCCAATGAGGCGTATGGAAAGAACGAAGTGCCAGTGGGTGTCGTGGTAGTCAGCCAGGGGCAGATTATTGCCAAAACGCACAATCTCACCGAAACGCTCAACGACGTGACGGCCCATGCCGAAATGCTGGCCATTACCGCATCGGCCGAAGCTTTGGGCGGAAAATACCTGAATAGTTGCACATTATACGTGACAGTAGAGCCTTGCCCGATGTGTGCAGGGGCATTGAACTGGGCACAGATAGGACGTGTGGTGTACGGGGCAAGCGATTCCAAGCGTGGTTGTTTGCGCCACCTACCCGATATTCTGCATCCCAAAACAGAGCTGGCGGGTGGTGTTATGCAGGAAGAATGCGGGGAATTGATGAGACGTTTTTTTGCAGGCAAAAGATAATGTAAAACCTTGTATTCTGTAAAACCTAACAATTTAATCCTTCTGCCCCTTCCGCGAACGGAGAAACCATAAGATATAATACCAGCGTTCTTTCATTGAGAGAACGGGATGTATTTATGTGACATTTTTTTCGTGTCGTTTGTTCGATCTTTTCCAGATGCTTAACAATACAGGTATCGTTTAATTGTTAAGGAAAATTATAGAATCCCGGTTCCTGATGTGGTTTGTGTCGGAATAATTGAGTATTTTGCGCTTGGTTGGTTTTCTGAAAATGCCAATAAACAATCTCCATAAGTGATGGAACAAAGTTTTGGCTTACCAATCCGGTATTGTAATGAGGAATAAAGTAGACATAATTGACATTTCGTCCATATCGATTGTGCTGTGGGTTGCCATTGGTATTTGCTATGGCTTGTCCCGGCCGAACGAACGGCTTATTTGGGTAAAATCGTGGCAAAGGCAAAAGGGAGAACAACAGCTGTTCGTCCGAAGTGGTTTGGAGCACACCCTAACAATTGGAAAGATAAGGAACAATGCCTTTAGAATGTTCAGTATTCCTTTGTTTCACTTGTCGAATTGTTGCGATTTTTCCAATCTTCTAAAAAAAACATGCTCTACGTATGCATCGGGTGTTTGGGTGACCATATATAAACTCAATACGACCGATATGATTTTCCCGTCCCATTATTTTTGGTAATGGTGTTTTGTTTTCATGGTGTTTTCACGGACACGGTAAATGCAACACTTTAGCCCGATAAGATAATCTCTACGCATAACGCCGTTGGATCAAATAAAATCATTTTACATAAACACCATATAAAGCGGTCTATTCCTTCCGCGATAAACCATAAACTGTGGAAATTGGATCTTGCCTTTGCCTGTCTATTTGTTTTTATGCCCTTTCACTTACGGCATTCTTAACAAGGCATTAATGTTTCCATCAAAGGCAAACGGCCCCAGGAACTCTAAAAGCAACATGGGATTTTTAACTGAAAAGGATTAGAAATACTCTTACGGATTTGCAAGATAATAATGGGACAATGGTCCATGCAGGGAATATAGACGTTGTATCTCAATGTATGGCTATACTCATAATTTAGGAATCGTGTGAAATCTGAAAATATTAGTTTGTAATAAATAAATGACAATATATGGACCATTTGCCAAAGTTAATTGAAGATTTGGCCCTGATCTTGATTGTTGGGGCAATCATAACTCTATTATTTAAACGTATAAAACAACCCATCGTTTTGGGGTACATCATCGCGGGTTTCTTAGTAGGTCCCCATCTTTCGTTGATTCCCACGGTTGCCGATACAGAAAACGTTACCACCCTTGCAGAGATAGGGGTTATATTCTTATTGTTCAGTCTGGGATTGGAGTTCAATCTCAAAAAACTGACCCGTGTGGGCGGTTCTTCGTCCATTACGGCAATCGTCGAAATTGTTTTCATCACGATTACAGGGTACCTGCTTGGCAAAGCCTTGGGATGGTCTACAATGGACAGTATATTCCTGGGAAGCATGCTTGCCAGTTCGTCCACCACTATTATCATAAAGGCTTTTGACGACATGGGCATAAAAACGAAACAATATGCCCAGGTAGTTTTTGGTGTACTCATTGTGGAAGATATCGTGGTGATCCTCCTTCTGGTCTTGCTCCCAACGGTTGCCGTGGCGCAGCAATTTGCGGGCACCGATCTGTTGTTTACTGTGTTGAAACTGTTCTTCTTCCTCATTTTGATGGTAGTGGCCGGTATCTTTATCTTGCCCACGTTCATCAAAAAAATGAAAGCATATCTGAATGACGAAACTTTATTGATCCTTTCAGTGGGCCTTTGCCTTGGGATGGTCATATTGGCGACCAACGTGGGATTTTCAGCCGAGTTGGGTGCTTTCATCATGGGATTCGTGTTCGCCGAATCAACGTCGGCCGAGAAAGTGGAACATGTGGTAAAGCCTGTCAAGGACTTGTTTGCGGCGGTATTTTTTGTCTCGATCGGGATGATGATCGATCCGGCAATTTTAATGGAGTATGGATGGGCCGTACTGGCAGTCAGCTTGTTGACTGTTTTTGGAAAATTGATCAGTACCGTAGGGGGTGCGCTTCTCTCGGGGCAACCATTAAAACAGTCGGTGCAAGTGGGCATGAGCATGGCACAGATCGGTGAATTTGCATTTATTGTGGCAACTCTGGGGCTTTCGCTGGGCGTGATCAGTGACTTTTTGTTTCCCGTGGCGGTCGGCGCTTCTGCCATTACCACTTTCACAACTCCTTACATGATCAAATATTCGGAACGATTGTTCTTCCAGATTGAAAAATCACTGCCTCCGAAATGGCTCAATGTCCTGCAAAAATATTCGTTGAGCACACAAGTCATCCAAACCGAGAAAAGTTGGAAAAAAGTATTAAAATGGTACATCTCCACGATGGTGATCAATAGCATTGTCATCATTGCCATCATCTTTGTGTCGATACGCTTTTTTTATCCGTTCCTGCAAAACCTGATCGACAACAATATCCTGAATGGGATCATCGGATTGGTGGTGACGCTGGGCCTTATTTCTCCATTCTTATGGAGTGTAATGGCCAAAAAGGCCGGTAATATTGCCCACAGGGAATTATGGATGAACGCCAAGCACAACAGGGGGCCCTTGCTGGTAATCGAATTTTTAAGGGTCGTTGTGGGATTGCTGCTTATCGGCTTCCTGATCAATGGCTTTTTCCCTGCCAAGACCTCGGTCTTCATCCTTGCCCCTATTATTTTGGTGGTGCTATTTGTTTTTTCGAAACAACTCAACAAATTTCATCAACGGTTACACGACCGCTTTTTATTCAACCTGAACACCAAAGAGTCTTTAACGGAAAAATCCAGTTCGCCGGAACATTTGGTGTCAGGGTTCAACTTGTCTCCCTGGGATGCCCATATCGTGGAACTTGAAGTGGGGCCACACGCCGATTACATTGGTAAAACACTGGAAGAGCTTTCCTGGCGTGAAAAGTTCGGCGTAAACATTACTTACATAAAGCGGGGAGAAGAGCTGTTATACGCGCCTACCAGGCATAAAAGGCTATACCCTTTCGATCGGGTAGGTATCATTGCCACCGATGAGCAATTGCACTTGTTCAATCCCATATTCGAAGCGTTGGATAAGAAAGACGGCAACACTTATGCACGGGAAGATATTGCCATTCAAAAAATTCTTGTCAACGAACACAATAAGCTCAAGGGATTTTCGATCCGGGATTCAGGAATCAGGGAAAAGACCAATGGATTGATCATCGGGATTGAAAGAAACCACGAACGGATCTTAAACCCTGTTTCCACAACTATTTTTGAGTGGGGCGATATTGTTTGGGTTGTTGGAGAAAGAGGTAAGATTAAAAATTTTTTGGCAGAACAAAACAATTAGATTAGTTGAAAACCGTAAAGGCCGTCCTGAAAGTGGAATGTTTCGCAAAACAATCAGATAAGCATAGTTTGTCTGGTTCTGCTGGAGATTCAGCTTCTAGGACGGCCTTATTTTTTCAAAGCTCATATTTCAAATATCACGGCTTCAGTGTCCTTTTAGGCCGTTTTTTTCCAATTCCAATCTTTTCGGGTCCACCTCTTTTTACGATGGGACAAATGCATTAGGAGCCCGTGGCGTTTACCGTGGCGGTGAAAAACTCTTCCAACAGCGAGGTCTCCGGAGACTTTTGAAAACAGTGCACACTTTTTATGCATTGCAAAATCATGTATGCTAGTCACTTGTTGGTTTTACTGCATTTTTTTCGGAAAAAATAGCATGGTATTCTTGTAAAATTAAAAAGAGTCGGTATCTTTGCAACCGCAATTGAGACACGGATGACTCAGTAGCTCAGCTGGTAGAGCACATCCCTTTTAAGGATGGGGTCCTGGGTTCGAATCCCAGCTGAGTCACCAACAAAAAAGCCTTGCAGTTCCTGCAAGGCTTTTTTGTTTTAATTAATTCTCCCGATGGTTATTTAGTCGACAGCGATAATACCTGAGATCTGGGGTACAGCCTTTTTTACAACCATCTCCACCCCTCCCTTCATGGTTTGCAAACTCATAGGGCACTCGTGACAAGCGCCTTGGAGTCGAATCTTCACCACCCAGTCATCAGTGATCTCCACCAATTGAATGTCGCCGCCATCGGCTTTAAGGTATGGCCGAATGGTCTCTAATGCCTCTTCGACGGCTTTAAGGGTCTCTTGATATGTTGACATGTCATTGCTTTTTAATCTCTACTATCTGCGTAGCGGGCATTTGTTGGTTGCGGGCTTCCACTATCTTATGAACCTTATGGGCCAAGTCGGCAAATGCCAAACCGATCATACTGTCCGTATCCATGGCCACAGGCCGTCCTCCGTCACCCCCCTCGCGTATACTTTGCACAATGGGAATTTGCCCCAACAATGGGATATCCAACTTTTCGGACAGATTCTTCCCTCCGTCCTTTCCGAAAATATAATACTTGTTGTTAGGCAATTCGGCTGGCGTAAACCACGCCATGTTCTCTACCAACCCCAGTACCGGGACATTGATGTTTTTTCCCCGGAACATGGAGATTCCTTTGACGGCATCGGCCAAAGCTACTTCCTGGGGGGTCGTAACAATAACCACACCAGTGATGGGTACCGTTTGCACCAACGTCAAATGGATATCGCTGGTACCTGGAGGCAGGTCGATAAGCAGATAATCCAACTCGCCCCAAAGCCCATCGGTTATCAACTGTTTGAGTGCATTGGTGGCCATGGCCCCACGCCAAACCAACGCATCGTCAGGATTTACAAAGTATCCGATGCTCAACAACTTCACCCCGTACTTATCCACAGGGACGATGTGGTCTTTTCCATCCATTTTTTCCAATACAGGATGGGCATCTTCGGTTTGAAACATTTTGGGGACCGATGGCCCGAAAATATCGGCATCGAGTAATCCCACCGCATGTCCCATCTGGGCCAAGGCCACAGCCAAATTGGATGTGACGGTGCTTTTGCCCACACCTCCTTTTCCAGAAGCGATGGCCACAATATTTTTTACATTGGATAACACCTCGCGTTTGGGAAGCTGCCGTTGCTTAATCTTTACGTAAATATTCCCCTCAATTTCCACATCTTCTCCCACATAAGTTTTTATGGCTCCCACACAGGCTTTTTTTATGGGGGTGACCATTGGGTCGTTAGGACGTTCGAAAAGCAGGCTGAAGCTTATGCGATTGCCATCAATGCGGATGTCGTCTTCCACCATACCCAATGACACAATGTCCCTGCCTTTACCGGGATGAATCACATGCGCCAAAGCATCCAACACCAATTGGGGATAATAACTCATCGTTATATTTATTTAAACCTCTTAAAAACAACAAAAATACAACTAAAAAACGATTCAACTATTTAAATGTTCAATTTCCGCGACCAAACAGGCAGACCGGAATATTCACAACCCGTTAAAATCGTCAACCATATGCTGGAAAAGGGCCTTTGAATCGAAAGCAAGTCCAATAGTATCCCCTTCTGCAATCGTGAATTTGTCCCGTTCGAAATCGTAGACCAAAGTGCCTTTGTCCGTCACCATACCATAGCCCCGATTGTATATGTACGTGGCAAATTCCTTTCGGTCGGGGTTAAACAGATCGTTGCTAAAATAAAAGTCATCGCTGCGCACGTCCAATTGGTTCAACACGGTAGAAGCAATGTCGGTTTGGCTACCGATGGCCTTCCACGTCATCGGTCTGGACACGGCCCCTCCCAGCCACAGCATAGGGATGGAATAACGTATGGGCACATCGACGGCCAGATTCTCGGGAAAGCGAACGCTGTGGTCGGCCACAAGGACTATCAATGTATTGTTCCACCACTTGCTTTTTTTGGCTTTGTCGATGAATGCTCCTAAACAACTATCGGAATACACGATCGAATTGAGGTATTTCAGGGAAGGATCATCACCTTTTATTTTTGTTTCCATGGGCACATCAAACGGTTCGTGGCTGCTTAGCGTGAAAAATGCGGTGAAAAATGGGGCCTTTGCCGTGTCAGTATCGGCCAAAAGCCTATCAAACATAACACCGTCATGGACTCCCCATTTGCTGTTACGGAACTCTTTGGGAAACTGACCTTGGTTGACGATCCGTTGAAACCCGCTATTTACCAGATAACTATGCATGTTGGCAAAATTCGTATCGCCTCCATAATAAAATGAGGTTGAATATCCTTCATCCTGCAAACGACGGGCAATCGACGGCATTTTTTGTGTCTTCTGGGGGTATTTCATCGACGATATCTTGGGATGTGACGGGTAACCGCTGAAAATAGCGACCAACCCTCTATCGCTACGAAGCCCCGTGGCATAAAAGTGCGTAAACCCAATTCCTTCATTCCATAATGAATTCAGACGGGGCGTAATGCCCGGCTTCCCTCCCAATGGTTCTACGACACGCGCAGAGAAACTTTCCAAAATAATGAACAGCACGTTGGGACGGTCCACTGCTAACACTTTTGTTGATGAATCGGCTACCGTAACCCATTTTTCACGTACCTGTTTTGCCTCATCCACACTGGTGTAAGTAAATTTCAACTTAGATTTTTTTACATTGGCCAAATCGTAGAAAAAATTCCAGACAACATTCACCGCCGAATGATTGACAAATAAATCCCGGCTAAAGTATACCATGCCGGTGTTGATGGGGGCGATTCCCAACTGTCCCCGAATGGGCAGAATCATCGTCGCAGCCACCACCACAAACAGAGGTAATACTTTCCAGTTACCAACCTCGAACCGGGGAATCAATATGGACACCCATTTCTTATAAATCCATACGAAGAGAGATGAATAACCTATCCAAAAGCCAACGAACACAAAAGTTTGCCATAACGGCACCGATGCAAACATTTCGCCGGGCGTGTCCAAATACCCTAACGCCGATGTGTCCATGCGGTATCCCCAATGGCGGTACAACTCTCCGTCCACTATCACAATAAGGGAAAAAACAACCAGACATAAACCAATGATCACGTCAAACAAACAACGTGTCCGTTTAGGAGGAGCAGAGAAGGTAGCGCCGATCAAGAACGAGGCGAGAAGCAGCACATATCCGGTGATCGAAAGATCAAGACGCATCCCGTAAACGAAAGATCCCACAAAATTTCCGATCCCCATTTTAAACGTTTGTTCGTATTGAAATGCAAAAAACAGCAGTCGGGACACCCAAAAAAAGACAAACAACAAAAGCGTCAGTCTCAGCAAAAACACAAACCTGTTCTTGTACATGCCTTAGTTCGATTTTTTTGATTTTGTATACAGATCCACTCTTTGTTTTGAAGTCGGTAAAATTAATGATTCCCATAACACAGAACCGAATCGGCGGCTCTTTTGTACAAATACAAAATTCATGTACAACGAAAGGATTGTTCCTCCGCCATGCCACATGTGCAAAAAGTAAGGGAAATGAAAACAAGGAAACAACAAGCCAACAGATTACAAGCGAATCAGATTTTCGTTGACCGCAGCATGTTTTACATAGGGAATTTCAAAGCAGAAGCAAGCACCCGGTTCTTCATTGGTTTCGACCCAGACACGGCCATTCATCAATTCGGAGTATTTACGGGCAATGGCCAACCCCAATCCGTTGCCTCCAAACTCACGAGACGCGCGTAAATCGGCTTGTCTAAACAATTCAAATATTTTTTCTTCCATGCCTTGGGGCACACCAATACCGGAATCCTGGACCGTAAACCGGATATGATCGCCCACACATTGATAGCTTAATTTGACATGTCCGTGATGGGTGAACTTCACCGCATTGTCAACCAACTGATCGAGCACCTTGGCAATACCGTCATGATCGGCCATTACCACGTCATCGTCGTCCTTAAAATCTTTATGGACCTTTATTTCTACAGGCTTCTGTACCAAACGTATATAGTCCTTATAACTGTAAAAACAACGATCGATTATTTGGTTTAAACTGATTGGGCGAGGATTTTCGGTGACTTTTTTCGATTGGAATTTCGACACTTCAATAAGGTTGTCCATGATCTTCAGCAACTGAAACCCGTTTTGGTTGATGATGTCGATATATTCAATACGTTCCTCATGACTAAGCACTTCCGACTTCAGCAATTCGGCAAAGCCAAGCATCACGTTCATTGGGGTACGTATTTCATGGCTAAGATTGGCCAAAAAGGCCGTTTTCAACTGGTTGCTTTCCTCGGCAAAAGCATGGGCTTTTTCAAGTTCGACCACTGAATTATCGAGCGCCACGTTTTTTGCTTTCACCTGATCTAGCAGCAAATTGAGCTCATTCGTCTGCATCTGCATAATATGGTTATATTCCCTGTATTTTATTTCAGATGCAACCTGTACGCTGAAGGCTTTTAAAACCTGCTCAATTGCCAATGGATTATGGATTTCGTGATCAAACATGGCCACCAAAACCCCCATTGGCTTTTGCAAGTCGTAAAACAGCGGCACACCTGCATAACCTTGTATGTTATGCCCCTGGAGATATGTATCGTTGGGAAATAATTTATTTACGTGATTGGTGTATACACAAGAGACGTTCCCTATGACACTTTCAGAAACCGTACCTATCAACGGATATTCGGCATTGGGTGATGTTTTGCCACTCTCAACGATTGCCAATGTACGAATCGAATTTCTGGATGCCTCAAACTTACCGATCAGTACACAATTTGCCCCCGTAAGTTGGGAGATGGAAGAGACCACTGTATTGAAAAGACTATCGGGCTCCGACGAAAAATTGGCCTTAAAGACCATCTCAACCGCATTGGACAAAAGCTCCCAATCTGATCCCATTTTGGTATTAACCTTACCCGATTTCTTGTTTTTACCGAAAATTCCCATTTAAATGCATCTATCCTGTGCCACAAACCAAATGATTAACCGCCGATTATCGAACACAGAAGCTCTACCTGACCGTCACGAACATGTAAAACATGCATATCATCCTTAATTAACAGTGTTCAAGACAATAAAAATAACAAAAAGGTATAAACCAAGTCAATGATTTTGACAAAATACATCAATTGCATGGACGGATGGGTAAAACAAATCGTTCGAAAAATTCGTGTTCAGATTTGCTAAAAAAGTACCTTTAACCTTCTTTTGCCCAACTCAATTTGAGGGAACGAACAACATTTGCATTTTCAAGACATAACAAACAACCGCCAAGTGGGGATAAAAACTTTAAACAAAAAGAAAATCGTCAACGACCCGGTACACGGGTTCATTTCCATCCCATCGGAATTTGTTTACGATTTAATGGAAACCGACTGGTTTCAACGTCTTCGACGGATAAAGCAACTGGGACTCACTTACCTGGTGTACCCGGGCGCCACCCACACCAGATTCCAACATGCCCTGGGTGCCATGTTTCTGATGGAAAATGCCGTATCTGTATTGCGTTCAAAAGGACATGCCATATCCATACAGGAAGAGGAGGCGGCCCTAGCGGCCATTCTATTGCACGACATTGGGCACGGCCCCTTTTCACACGTGCTTGAGAACACGCTGGTCGAAAACGTATCGCACGAAGTCCTGTCAAAACTGATCATCAAAGGCCTCAACCACCAAATGCACGGAGCACTCGGCATGGCACTTGACATCTTTACCGATCAATACCCGAAAAAATTCCTCCACCAATTGGTATCGGGACAACTTGACATGGACAGGCTTGACTACCTGAAACGCGACAGTTTTTTTACGGGTGTGTCCGAAGGGGTCATCAGCAGCGACCGGATCATCAAAATGCTAGATGTGTCCAACGACAAACTGGTGGTTGAAGTCAAGGGAATTTACTCCATCGAAAAGTTCCTCATCGCACGCCGGCTGATGTATTGGCAGGTATATTTGCACAAAACAGTGTTGGTGGCCGAGAGCCAACTGGTAAAAATATTGAAAAGGGCCCGAAAGCTTTCACAGAATGGTGTAAACCTAAATGCATCGCCGGCGTTGGCATTTTTTCTTAACGAAAAGCCTACCGAAGCCGATTTCTACATCGACTCCCCCGCACTAACCCATTTCTTAATGCTCGACGACGACGACGTAACCGGGGCCATAAAGGGCTGGACCTCCCATCCGGACCCGATTTTGTCACGCCTATCGGCCGATTTGATGGCCCGAAAACTTTGCCGCATCGAAATGGCCAATGAACCGTTCGCTGCCGAAAGGGTCAAAAACATCCTGGACAAGGTTGTCCGGGCGTACCATCTGGGCAATCCCCAAGACGCGGAGGATTTTGTCTATACCGGCACCATTTCGAACAATGCATACAGCATTAACGACGAGAAAATCAACATCCTTTACAACAACAATCAAATCAAAGATATTTCCGAAGCCAGTGATGTGCTTAATTTATCGGTACTTGGCAAAAAGGTGACCAAGCATTATCTCTGTTATCCCAAATGGGTTGAGCATCCGTTTTAAGCGCTTTCGGCACATTTTTTTTAGTGATTTTATTTTATAGCTTTGCACAAATTTTTTTGTCCGTAAATGTTAATTGCTCGCGGCTTTTTCGTAAGTTCCCGGTCATGGGTATTTGCCTGAGACAATTTTTCGGTACGGGACAAAAATATGTCTGCGGAAAGCGGACAGACCAACGTAAATAAGGCACATCACGGAAAGAATGAAGTTTACAGCCGAACAAATAGCCGGCCTACTGCATGGCAAAGTAGAAGGCGACCCATCTGAAACCATCACCGGTGTTTCGAAAATCGAGGAAGGGAAACCAGGGACTTTGGCATTCTTGGCCAATCCAAAATACAACAGATACATTTATACGACCGAAGCCTCTGTGGTTTTGGTCAACGACGATTTTATTGCCGAAAACCCCGTCCCTTCGACCCTCATAAGGGTTCCCGATGCCTATCGGGCCATTGCCAAGCTGTTGGAGATGTACGAACAAATGCAACCCCAAAAGACGGGCGTTGAACAGCCCTCGTTCATCGATGTTTCGGCAAAAGTGGGGGAATTCGCCTACATTGGCGCATTTGCATATGTTGGCGAAAACGTAAAAATCGGCCATAGCGTAAAGATTTATCCGCACGCGTACATCGGCGACAACGTGACCGTGGGAGACAACACCATTATTTACTCAGGCGTAAAGATTTACAAACACTGCAAAATCGGGAACAACTGCATCATCCATGCCGGTGCTGTCATTGGCAGCGACGGTTTTGGCTTTGCTCCCGACGAGAACAATGTGTATAAAAAAATTGCCCAGGTAGGAAACGTCGTGATCGAAGACGATGTTGAAATCGGGGCCAATACCACCATTGACAGAGCCACCATGGGCTCTACTTTTATCCGGAAGGGCGCCAAGCTCGATAACCTTATCCAGGTGGCACATAACGTAGAGATTGGGGAAAACGCAGTGATTGCGGCACAGACCGGGATTGCCGGTTCCACAAAAATCGGTAAAAACGTCATGTTCGGCGGCCAGGTGGGCATTGCCGGCCACATTACCATAGCCGATGGCGTTAAGCTGGCGGCACAAACAGGCGTATCGGGCAGCATCAACGAGCCGAATAGCGTGTATATGGGAGCACCTGCCTTCGACGTACGCCAATATAACAGGGCATACGTGGTATTCAGGAAACTTCCCGAGATATACAGCCAACTGAACCAACTCCAGAAAGAATTTGCAAAGGAAAAGAACAAGTAAAAATCCAGGAACCAGTCTTAAATATCATGGCAGAAAAGCAAACCTCCTTAAAAGTCCCAGTGAGCCTAACCGGCACCGGCTTGCACACCGGAGTGGAAGTGACGTTGACGCTTAACCCGGCACCGGCAAACCATGGATTCAAATTCAGAAGGACCGATTTGGAAGACCAACCGGTAGTTGATGCATTTGCTGACTATGTGACTTTTACACAACGCGGCACCGTGCTGGAAAAAGGTTCGCTGAAAGTGAGCACCATTGAACATTGCCTTTCTGCATTACAGGCCATGGGAGTGGACAACTGCCTAATCGACGTGACTGGTCCCGAAGCCCCCATTCTCGACGGCAGCGCCATTGAATACGTACAGGCCATCGAAAAAGCCGGATTGGAAACGTTGGATGCCGAACGCCAATATTTTGTGGTTAAAGAAAAAATGGTGTTCGAAGACAAGGAAAAAGGCATCCAAATCATTGCATTGCCAGAAGACGGCCTTTGCATCGATGTCAAAATATCGTTTCCGTCATCGACCTTTTTGGCCAACCAATTTGCGTCCATCGCATCGCTCGATGAATTCAAGGACAATATTGCGCCTTGCCGTACGTTTGTGTTCCTCCACGAACTGGAATATCTATATCAGCATAACCTCATTAAGGGCGGCGACATGGGCAACGCCATCGTCATTATCGACAAGCCCGTGGCCCAAACCGAACTCGACAAACTGGCCGACCTTTTGAATAAGCCCAAAGTGGAAGCGCAACCCATTGGCATTCTGAACAACCTTGAACTGCATTTCCCCAACGAACCGGCCCGGCACAAACTGCTCGACATTATCGGCGACCTTTCGTTGTGCGGCATGCCGATCAAAGGACGCATCATTGCCACCAAACCGGGGCACCAATCGAATGTGGAGTTTGCCAAGCTCATCCGCAAAGAAATAAAAAAACGCGCCCAGCAGCCCGAAGCCCCATCGTACAACCCCAACGACAAACCGCTGTTCGACATCAACGCACTGCGCAAGATGTTGCCACACAGGCCGCCGTTCCTACTGGTGGATAAAATCATGTCGATCGGGGAAAAGGATGTGATCGGCGTGAAGAACGTGACCATGAACGAGCCCTTTTTCGTAGGGCATTTCCCCGACGAACCCGTTATGCCGGGCGTATTGCTGGTCGAAGCCATGGCCCAGGTGGGGGGTATTTTTGTGCTTGGGCAAGTGGACAATCCTGAAAATTACAGCACTTACTTTCTGAAACTCGACAACATCAAGTTCAGGAAAAAAGTAATTCCCGGCGACACGCTTATTTTCAGACTGGAACTGATGTCGGAAATACGCCGTGGGGTGGCCAATATGAAGGGGACCGCCTTTGTGGGCGACTCCATCGTGGCCGAGTGTGAGTTTATGGCACAGGTCGCCCGGAACAAAGCATAACTAACAGACAACAAACATACCGGACTTAAAACAAATTGATTTATGGAACAGCCTTTGGCTCAAATACACCCCGAAGCCCGAATAGCCCCTGACGTACAGATCGGCCCGTTTGTGACCATCGATAGAGATGTGGTTATCGGCGAAGGGACCATTATCCATCCACACGTGACCATCATGGACGGTGCGCGCATCGGCAAACGTTGTACCATTTTCCCAGGCGCGGTCATCAGTGCCATTCCACAAGATTTGAAATTCAAGGGCGAGGTAACAACTGCCGAAATAGGTGACAATACTTCCATCAGGGAGTGCGTGACCATCAACCGGGGAACCGCATCCAAAGGAAAAACCGTGGTGGGCAACAATTGCCTTATCATGGCTTATGCCCACGTGGCCCACGATTGCAGACTCAAAGACTATATTATCATTGGCAACGGGACCCAGCTGGCCGGAGAGGTCGAGATCGACGACCATGCCATTATCAGCGCACACACACTGATCCACCAGTTTTCACGTATCGGGGCCCATGTCATGATCGGAGGCGGCTCAAGGATTTCCAAAGACGTTCCCCCGTACGTATTGCTCCACTACTCCAAGGCCGCGTACGCCGGGATCAATTCGGTAGGGTTGAAAAGGAGGCAATTTACCAACGAAAGCATCAATGAAATACAAAACATCTATCGGTTGCTGTTCCAATCAAAACTGAACGTCAGCATGGCCATTGAGCAGATCGAAAAAGAAATAGGCCCTTCAGAGTTCCGCGACTACATCCTGCAATTCGTGAAAAGTTCCACACGCGGCATCATCAAAGGTTACACCTCTGCCAACGACGACGAATAACCGGAATATAAACATACCTTCTATATCATACACAGCCCAGGCCGTCAACGACTTGGGCTGTTCTTTTTCCATACAAAGGGGACTCTCCGGCGCGACAGGGACTTGTCCCGGCCACCTTTATCAGCTACATTCGTGCCAACCCATACAAAAATCCTTCCCTATGGCAACAAATTACTTTTGGAAAATTTGGCTAAAGCCGAACCCCTTCGCCCCAAAAGAAGATGCCTCTTATGTGGCACAAGTCTCGTCGGGCAAAAAAACGCTACGCAACACAGACATCGCGCAGCTCATTACAGCCGAAGGCTCCGAAATAAAATACGATACCCTGCTGAGCATCCTCAACCAAAGTGACCGCATTGTACGTAAGCACCTGAAAATGGGGCATAGCGTGCAAACGGGCGTATGCCGGTATTCCCCCCGCATACTGGGCGTGTGGACAGGGATATTGGCAAAATTCGACAGTGCACGGCACAAAATTACGCTCAACATTGTCCCCTCCGCCGAAATGCGTGCCGACCTCGGGGATGTGGGCGTCGAAGTGCTGGGTATACGCGACAGCAGCGCGTGGGTCGGATTGGTCACCGACTCCGCCACCGGGCTTTCCGACGGGCACATCACCTCCGGCGAAAACGTGATGATAAGAGGCCGTCAGATAAAAATAGCCCCCGAGGGCGAAAATGGTTTAGGCATTGCCTTTATCGGCGAAGACGGCACTGTCGTCCCCGTTACCCGACGCCTAACGCAAAACGGACCAAAACAGCTGATTGCCCGCGTCCCCGATCTTCCGGCCGGCAAATACAGCTTGCGTATCATAACCCGCTACTCGGCGGGAAGTAACCTGCTCAAAGAACCACGCATCATCGAATACGACTTAAAGTTAACCGTGGTATAATACCTTCCCTTTGGAAAGGGCACCTTCCCGCCAAAGTAAATGCCATGTACCAATATTGGCGGATACACAACATTTAAGAAAGCGAATGTCCAACACCAATGCTGGTGCCTACCAAACACCAGTGTTAGTGTATACTATCCACCAGAACTAGTGGATGATGCACACTAATGCTGGTGGATATATTATATCTGTGTTGGTGGATGACCTTTATCAGCCAAGGCGATTATTCCACACATGCCAGGCAGAGAAATGCCGTGTAAGGAGAAGCCTTTGCCCTTGCAAAAACAGCGCAAGCCGTACCGCTAAGCGCGCCGAAAAACGGAAGAACGTTGGATGGAAGGGAGATAAGGAAGGAAAGTCCCGGGGATGCCAAACAAAAAGGGGATGCCCATAAGAGCATCCCCTTTAGTGACCCCATCGGGACTCGAACCCAAATCGTCAGAACCGGAATCTGAAATTCTATCCATTGAACTATGGGGCCGTTCGGGACGCGAAAATAGAAAATTTCCACATCCGCCGCAATCTTTCCGTGAAATAAAGTATTACCTGGCCTTTAAAACGACCGTCATGGTATGTGCCCCGCCAGGCGCCAATTTTAATTTGTTATGGTGCACGTTGGCCGTTTCCACGCAAACAAACTGTGTATATTCGTTATCGTCCAGGTCTCCGATCTTTTTGGCCGTTTCCACCCATGGATTCCACACCACGGTCGATTTGCTTCCGCTTTTGTCAATCTGAATGGTCCTTCCCATCGATTTGTCCTCGATCAGGCATGTCGACTCGGTATCCATGTAACAACGGTTCACTTCGCGATCGATTAGCACGGGCGATGTGCCTTCCTTCACAGGGGCCAGTTGCTGCAACGCGTCAAGATAAGTTACCCCTTCCAACCCTTTAATGGCAATTTGGCCGGCATCGTTGGTCGAAAAATAAGTGTGGAACGCCGGTGCGGTTTCAAAAGCTTCGTCCCCAGTGTTGGTAATGGCCCACGACAAACCCAAACTTTCGCCTACCGTTACGGCCATTTCACACCTGAAAGCATAAGGCCATTCACGACGGGTGGCGTCATTGTCGGTCAATGAAAACACCAAACGGGTAGCCCCACCGGGCAGTTGTGCGGACGATTCCACCTCCCATTCGCTCAGTCTCGCAAAACCATGCGGAGGTTTAGCCGAATCGCCGGGATGTGCCCCAAACCACGGAAAGCACAACGGAATGCCCCCCCGCATGGGCTTACCCTTCTCGTACGAGCTTAATTCGCTCATCATCAACAAATCATCCTGTCCGGCAGGTTCAAAGCTTATTACATGGGCACCGTACAACGATATTTGCGCCGAAGCCAAATCGTTCCCAACCATGGCAATAGCCATCCGGCCGGCACCTTCCACAAACGACAAAATACCTTTGATGCCGTATTTCTGGTTTAATTCCTGGATTGTCATTTCAGACTTATTTTCGATTGATTCTTTAGCCCCGCAAAATAGCGAATATTCAACATCTGCCAACAACGCGCACTTAAAAGTTTTGGTTAAATCGGGATGAAGATTGGTCTTTCGACAATACGACCGCAACCCGGTTCATTATGTCTTTACATTGTGCAAAATATGACACGGCATAGCCGATGGCCCGAATCTTCAAAAAACTTTTCCTAATTTCGCAGGTCATAAGGACAACAGGCATCTTTCATCTCTAATACATTATGGAATACAACTTTAAAGAAATCGAAGGCAAATGGCAGGAATACTGGTCGGAAAATAAGATATACAAGACCGACGTCGATCCTGACCGCCCCAAGTTTTATGTGCTCGATATGTTTCCCTATCCATCGGGCGCCGGATTGCACGTGGGACATCCGCTGGGGTACATTGCTTCCGATATCTTTAGCCGTTTCAAACGCCAAAACGGGTTTAACGTATTACATCCCATGGGTTACGATGCCTACGGGCTCCCGGCCGAACAGTATGCCATCCAGACCGGACAACACCCGGCCATCACCACCGGGAACAACATCAAACGGTACCGTGAGCAGCTCGATAAAATAGGCTTTTCGTACGACTGGGACCGTGAAGTAAAAACTTGCGAGCCCAGCTATTACAAATGGACGCAATGGGCGTTCATCAAAATGTTCGAGCATTATTATTGCAATACCTCGCGGAAAGCCCGCCCGATTTCTGATTTGGCAGCACAATTTGCCGTTACGGGAACCAAAGGCATTGACGCCGCCTGTTCGGTCGAAATGACGTTTACCGCCGATGAGTGGAAAGCCAAACCGCACCACGAACAGCAAGAGGTTTTGCTCAACTACCGCATTGCCTATCTGGCCGATACCATGGTCAACTGGTGCCCCGCATTGGGTACCGTGCTGGCCAACGACGAAGTGAAAGACGGTCTTTCGGTACGCGGCGGGCACCCCGTAGAGCAACGCGTGATGCGCCAGTGGTCATTGCGCGTGTCGGCTTACGCCGAACGGTTGCTCAACGGGTTGGACCACATTGATTGGAGTGATTCGCTCAAAGAGGTGCAACGCAACTGGATTGGCCGGTCCGAAGGTGCAGAGATGACGTTTAAAGTCAAAGATTCCGACGTGGAGATGGTTATCTTTACCACCCGTGCCGATACTGTTTACGGCGTCACCTTCATGGTACTGGCCCCCGAGAGCAAACTGGTGGACGAGATCACCATCCCTTCCCTACGTGCCGGGGTGGACGAATACATCGCCGGCACCAAAAAACGCACCGAGCGTGAGCGCATGGCCGAAGTCAAAAAAGTATCGGGCGTTTTCTCGGGCGCATACGCCATCAACCCGTTGACCCATGAAGAAATCCCCATCTGGATCAGCGATTACGTGTTGGCCGGTTACGGCACGGGCGCCATCATGGCCGTGCCCGCGCACGACTCGCGCGACTATGCGTTCGCCAGACATTTCGGGTTGCCCGTGGTTCCATTGATCGAAGGGTGCGACGTGAGCGCCGAAAGCTTTGATGCCAAAGAAGGGATTGTAGCCAATTCGCCGCAACCGGGCAAAGAGCGTACCGATAGTCTGGTGCTCAACGGCCTGACGGTGCAGGCGGCCATTGCCGAAACCAAACAATACATTGCTGAAAAAGGCATTGGCAAAGTAAAGGTAAACTATCGCCTGCGCGACGCCATTTTTAGCCGCCAGCGTTACTGGGGCGAACCGTTCCCTGTGTATTACAAGGACGGACAGCCGCACATGCTGCCCGAGGACCGGTTGCCGCTCACCCTTCCCGAAATAGACAAATACCTGCCCACCGAAAAAGGGGAACCCCCGTTGGGCCGCGCCAAAAACTGGCAAACAGCCGACGGCCATCCGTTGGAACTGAACACGATGCCGGGCTTTGCAGGTTCGTCGGCCTACTACCTGCGTTACATGGACCCAAAGAACGACCGTGCGTTGGTAAGCCCCGAAGCCAACCAATACTGGCAGGATGTGGATTTATACATCGGCGGTACCGAACATGCCACCGGACACCTTATCTATTCGCGTTTCTGGAACAAGTTTTTGTTCGACATCGGCGTGGTGGTAAAGGACGAGCCGTTCAAGAAACTGATCAATCAGGGAATGATCCAGGGGCGGTCTAATTTTGTGTACCGCATCAAGGGGTCCAATACGTTTGTGTCGTTCAATTTGAAGAGCAGCTACGATACTACGTCCATTCACGCCGACGTGAACATGGTACATAACGACATACTGGACGTGGAACGGTTCAAAAAATGGAACCCCGAGTATGCCAATGCCGAGTTTATTCTGGAAGACGGCAAATATGTTTGTGGATGGGCTGTCGAAAAAATGTCAAAGTCGATGTTCAACGTGGTAAACCCCGACGACATCATAGCCCTGTACGGTGCCGACACATTGCGTCTGTACAAAATGTTCCTTGGTCCCCTGGAACAATCAAAACCATGGGATACCAACGGCATTGACGGTGTGCACAAATTTTTGAAAAAACTTTGGCGTTTGGTGAGTGATGCCGATGGGAACTTCTCCATGAGCGATGAACCGGCCACTAAGGAGGAACTGAAAGTGGTACACCGCACCATCAAAAAAATTACGTCGGACATTGAGCGTTTTAATTTCAACACCTGCGTAAGCACGTTCATGATTTGCGTGAACGACCTTACCGATCTGAAATGCAACAAGCGTCAGGCCATAGAGCCGTTCGTAGCCATTTTGGCGCCCTTTGCGCCCCATGCATGTGAAGAACTCTGGTCTCTGATGGGACACCGAACATCGGTATGTAACGCCACATGGCCTTCATACGATGAATCGTTGCTGGTGGAAAGCACGTTCGATTACCCGGTATCGTTCAATGGGAAAACACGTTTCAAACTTGAATTGCCACTCGATTTTACCGTTCCCCAGATCGAAAAAGCAGCCATTGAAAACGAAAACTCATTGAGGTGGCTTGAAGGGAAAGCCATTAAGAAGATCGTAGTGGTACCAGGTAAGATTATCAATATTGTGGTAGCCTGACAATATATTCTTCAATCACAAAAAACCCATTGTTTAATAGCAATGGGTTTTTTGTTTCGTGTTGGCAGGTTTAGAAGCAACGTCAAAGGAGCAAATCGTCAATCAGAAGAACTTTTTATGAAAAGCATCAAAGAGTTATGTAATCCGTAATAGAAGAAGCCTAAAGCCGTAAATTGTCTTTGAGGGCAATGATCTGATTTACCAAAAACAATTCATATACGAAATAAATTAAATGAACAAGACCCTTGTATATTTAATTTACTATATTGCATCACTAAACCTTAAAACTTAAAAAGGATGAAAAACACTTGTCGGTTATCAGCCGCCTTTTATGCGATTATCGCCGCCCTGATCCTTGCCAGTTGTAGTTCTCCCGCCAGTAATACGGCAACGTTGACCAATTTTGTGAAAGATGAAATCTCCTGCGGGTCATTTAAGATAGACCTAAACGATCCCATTGCCTCTATTACCGAGATGGCCCGTGAACAGGCCAACCAAACAATTCTTCTCAAAAAAGACAACGTTGCACAAGCCCTTCGCGAAGCCCAAAAGTACAACCACGCATTAATCGTGGTAGGCAAGCATACCATTGTGAAAATTACCGATTTCAGCGATTGTAAAAAATCGACTTCCTGGGCCGCCAACATGCCCTATGGAGTCGGTTACATCAAAAAAGGCGATTTAGACAAACGATCCGATTACATAAACCAGTTGATCGGCATGCCCGATGACCAAACGCGGTGGTTGTTCCTGTTCAATTAAGAACAAAATACCTGAAAAAACGTTGACAAAACATCCCCAGGTGACAAGGTGTGTCACTTATGCCATGCGAACAATGCGTTGGGAATTGCTTTTGTAACTTGCGATTTTTTGTGATGAAGAATATACTGATCATTAACGGACATCCTGACAAAGAGAGTTTTTGCCACCAGCTTGCCGTCAGTTACCAGAAAGGCGCCATTGCCTCCGGGGCCAAATGCGAGTTGTTAAACCTTTTTGAACTCCGGTTCGACCCGATACTGCACCATGGTTTCCGTAAACGCACCGAGCTGGAGCCCGACCTTGTCGCGGCCCAACAAAAAATCAAAAACGCCGACCATTTGGTATGGGTCTATCCAACGTGGTGGGGTACTTATCCCGCCTTGCTCAAAGGATTCATAGACAGGGTCTTTCTGCCAAAATTTGCGTTTAAATACCGGGAAAACTCACCTTTCTGGGACAAGTTGCTGACAGGAAAATCGGCAAGATTGATCGTAACCATGGATTCGCCTTTATTTTATAACTGGTTGGTTTATAAAAACGCGGGCCATGTATCGATGAAGAGAGCCATTTTGGAATTCTGTGGCATTAAACCTGTTAAAGTTACCGCATTTGCTCCCGTTAAATCATCGTCAGAGACCCAACGGGACAAATGGATCGAAAGAGTGAATAAATTAGGGCAGTTGCTGAAATGACACAAGCTCGATCCAGGCACAATCTTGTCCGGTGGACCAACCAGGAGAAGGGTCAGATGTTCAGGTATTATCTGGATCGACAGATCAGATTAAAATAAAAGTGCCTGAGTGCCAGAGTTCCTGAGTGCAAAAGAACAAAAGGAAGAGAGCAGGAAAGGCGGAAGAGGTTTTGAAGCTAATAACTGGAGGCTTCAAACGGCAGACCTCCCCCGGCTCCTCCAAAGGAGGGGTGCCGTTGGGTACAGTGCAGTTTCTGGTTCCCCTCCTTCGGAGGGGTTAGGGGAGGTCATCTCCTATTAAGTTTGAAAACAGGAAATGAAAGGCCAGATGGAACATCCATGACTGTTTAATCATGCTTCTGTGTGTCGCCGATAGTCGTTATCGGGCAAAAATGACCTGTCAGTTCTTCGACAGGTTACGCTCAATTTCTTTCAGGTTATCCATTTTCTTTGCCTCCAAAAAACTACGGATATCGCCCAAATGCTCTTTTACCCGTTTGTTGCCAAACTCAAACACTTTATCGGCCAAACCATCCAGAAAATCACGGTCGTGCGATACCAGGATCAACGTTCCGTCGTAGTCCTTCAACGCTTCTTTAAGGATATCCTTGGTTTTGATGTCGAGATGGTTGGTCGGCTCGTCCAGAATAAGCAGGTTTACCGGCTCAAGCAGCAGTTTGATCATGGCCAAACGGGTACGCTCGCCGCCTGAAAGCACTTTTACCTTTTTCGAAATGTTGTCGCCGCCGAACATGAACGCCCCCAATATATCTTTTATTTTCGTACGGATGTCACCTTTGGCCACATCGTCGATGGTCTGGAACACGGTGAGCTCCTCATCGAGCAACGAAGCCTGGTTTTGGGCAAAATAGCCAATCTTTACATTATGCCCCACGGTAAGCGTTCCATCAAAATCGATCTCGTTCATGATACACTTCACCAACGTGGATTTCCCCTCGCCGTTGCGTCCCACAAATGCTACCCTTTCGCCGCGCTTTATTGTCACACCTGCATTGTTGAACACGTTGTGGTTGCCATATGATTTGCTGAGTCCTTCAACGATGACGGGATAAGTCCCCGAACGTGGCGATGGAGGGAACTTCAGGCGAAGCGCCGATGTGTCCTCCTCATCGACCTCGACCAGTTCAAGTTTTTCGAGCATCCGCACACGGCTTTGCACCTGGTTGGTTTTGGAGTAAGTACCTTTGAAGCGTTCAATGAAATCGACGTTGTCGGCAATCATTTTCTGCTGTTCCTCGTATTGCCGCTGCTGCTGCTCCCGACGTTCCTTGCGTAGTTCGAGGTATTTGGTGTAATTAACCTTGTAATCGTAAATACGGCCCATGGTCACCTCAATGGTCCGGGTGGTGATGTTATCGACAAAGGCACGGTCGTGCGAAATCACCATCACGGCCTTGGCACCGTTCACCAGAAATTCCTCGAGCCATTGGATCGATTCGATGTCGAGATGGTTGGTGGGCTCGTCCAACAAAATAAGGTCGGGCTTTTGCAAAAGTATTTTGGCCAGCTCGATGCGCATGCGCCACCCACCGCTAAACTCGCCGGTGGGCTTGGCAAAATCATCGCGCTTAAAGCCAAGCCCCAGAAGAATTTTTTCCACCTCGGCCTCGTAATTGGTTTCCTCAATACTGTAAAATTTTTCGCTAAGGGCCGACACGTGTTCTATCAGCTGGAAATAGTCGTCGGATTCGTAATCGGTACGTGACGCCAGCTGGCCGTTTAGCTCTTCGATCTGAGCCTGCATGGCATGGATATGTGCAAATGCCTGTGATGTTTCCTCGAACACCGTGCGGTTGTCCTCGGTCATCAAATGCTGCGGCAGGTAGGCAACTACCGAATCTTTAGGGGCGGATATCCTGCCGGATGAGGGTTCGCGAACACCTGCCAGAATTTTCAATAACGTCGATTTTCCCGCCCCGTTCTTGCCCATCAGGGCTATTCTGTCTTTTTCGTTTACCGCAAACGACACATTTTTGAACAAAGTTGTCCCTCCAAACTCAACCGTCAACCCATCAATCGAAATCATTCACCAATACCTTTAAAATTAGAGGCGCAAAGATAGAAAAAGGGACTGAGCTGCAAAAGATAGGAAAATCAATTCCAATAAACGGCACCCGAAAACGATTACATCATTGTGCCAGCACAAACCGAAAGCTTAACCCGAAATTGGTCGTGGCGGTCGGATAGGTCGATGCCAAATAGGGATCGTTCACGTTGGTGTCGTAATACAACTGCATGTTGAACTTATCGCTTAGCGCATAATCGGCGGTAAACTTCACCGTCACCTTTTTCGATCCTGAGGTAAGCTGGTTCACGCTTTCCTCGAATTTCCGGATAATCGAAAGGCTTTCGCTGAGCGATACGTCGGCCCTCAGGTTCACGTCGCTGCTGAACGCCTTGTTCCCTATGTTGATGTTAAGCTTGTCGATACGGTAGCCCACTCCGAACACATAATCTTTCGAATAGTTTTCGATCAACTGGCTGTTCGAAAGACTCAGGTTCAGCACACGGGTCTTCTTGATCTCGGCGCGCGTATTCAAACTGTTGTTCCACGTAATGTTGAACTGGACCAACGGGTTGAACTGCTCGTTGAGCGTGACGGTATTGATCTGGTACGCAGGAATTATGTCGCCCAACAAATTTGTGGCCACGCCGTCATGCTCAAGGTTGGTCACGAACGATCCGACGGAGTAGGTGGAACGGTACGCATGCGACACGTCGAACGATTTGATATACTTACTGAGGAACTTGATGCGCGACAAACCATCGTAGGTCACCCGCCAGTTGGGTTTGATGCTTTCAATACCGGGAAATAAGGTCCGGTCCATGTCATCCACGCTTTTGCCCGAATAGGCCGCCAAAAACGCAGGGATCAGCACCTCTTGCGATGTTTGGCCGTACCCGGCCCCCAACTTGGTCGATAACAATGCACGGTTTACATTAAACTGATCATATGCCCTGGAATCAAACGCCCCGGTATGCTTCACTTTCCAAAACGAAGTTCTCATCATGTAGTACGACATGCTGAACGAACCGGAGTATTGTGCTTGCGAAAATACGTTCTGATCGGGCAAATAATAACTGTTCATGGCATCCTGGTAACGGCGGTCGCCGCTCAGCTCGACCTTCAAACCTTTAATGGGCTCAAAATTGGCTTTGGCCTGGAAATCGTCGGTCGATGTCATCACGAACGCAGAATTGAATTCTTCGTACGAAGTGAGCCATCCTTTATCCCTTGCATCCAAGCCAAAACGCTTGCTCTGCGCACCGAACACAAAAGGCAGTCCCGGGCTGCTGCCGTGCATGCCCATGAATTTGGCATCTTCCATGTAGCCGGGCAGAATGGTCCCGCCTGTTTGGTTGTACTGTATTGAAACGGTCTTTAAACCGGTTATAAACAACGTGGCGTAATCACGGGCAATGGTAAATGGCGTCGTCACATCTTCAATGGTGCCCGTTACCATTATCCTTGCCCCTTCGGCATCGGCTTTGGGCGTAAATTCCACTTTGTTCGTGCCAACGGTTTTGGAGCTCCCCTGCACGGGACGCCCGTTTTTGTCGAATACCCGGACCGATACCTCTTCGGTTTTCAAACGGTGGTTAATAATCAGCGGCTTACCGTTCTCCAGAGTCACTCCTTCCTGGTTATACCGTTCGGTCCGCTTGGGATTTTGCTGTTGCTGGCCACCTGCAGGACGCCGGGTATTGCCGTATTTTCTGTTCAGGTTCTTCAGATATCCCCACTTGTTGTATAACGTCGTAAAATTGAGTTGTCCCGACATCTGCGTCGAACCGGAGTTTTTAATGGTATTGCCCAAATCGGGCTCCTGCATCGGGCCCGTTATCCATGCATACATCGAACTGTAGCGTAAGTTCACCGACGTCCAGTCGAGAATGGGTATCTTGTTGATCGGCACGTTGTAAGTCAGGTTGGTGTTATGGGTATAGTTGGTGGTGCGCCCCATGTCCAATATGTTTTGGATGACCGAGTCACGCCAATCACGATAGGCGTCGGGGTTCAACCGTTTGTTGACCTGGAGGATACTTTCCGGCTCGTCGATCCGGGCGTTGGTGGCTGCCTTAAAATCAAGGCGTAAGGATTTGGTCAGGTTATAGTTCAAATCGAAATAACGGTTCCAGTCAAAATCGCGGCTTATGGTCGGCTCTATCTTATAATCGGGGTTCAACAGGTTCCGAAGCTGTGTTTCGGAATAATCGCGCACTACTTCCCACCGGTACGACACCTGGTTAGGAACCACAAAGAAATTGAAATCGCGTATCAAGGCCATGACCTTGCCCGACAAAAACTTCACGTTCTTAAACGGCTCGATGGCTTTGGGACGTGCCATGTAATCGTATGCCAGTATCCCGTGGTACGATTTGTCGATGGCGTATTGCGTGTTGACGTCGCGGCTATTGGTTTCGTTGTACGAATAAGTCGCCGACAAATTGGACGGGCTCCAAAAACGGACTTTGCCTTGTTCGCTGGGCATTAACCTCACATTGGTAAAATTGATGCTCTTTCGGTCGACCACGGTTTGTGACAATCGTTTAATGGAGTCACGTTCGGCCTCCGACCCGGCATTTTTAAGCGCGACCTCCATGGTTACATCAGGATCGAGCGGATAATATTTGGGATTCGTCACCGCTTTCGAAATGCCCATATACACAGGGACCGACAACCTGCTTTTGGGGCCTAGCAATTTCCCTGCCTCAAGGTTGGTGGCAATGTCGTATTGTGAAAAATCCTCCTGGCTACGTTCGCTTACACTCTGGTCAATGCTTCCGAAGCCGGCCGTGCTTGTCTTCCCCGCGAGCGATACCGATCCCAGATCGGAAAGATCGATTTTTACCCTGGCATTGGCGGCCCAACCTCCATCCTCATTGAAGTCGGTCAACCGTAACTCGTTCATCCACACTTCTACGCTTTTCGACGAGTTACTCCTTGTCCGTATCCCCAGCATGATGGTTTTGACGTTCGAAAGGTTCGGATTTCCCTTTATGCGTATAAAATTGGTCGGTATATCCGGGTCATTCCACTGGTATACGTCGCTCAACGACAATGTGGAGCCGGACTGGCGCTTTTCATCGTTACGCCGGAGCTTCACTTGCGTCAACTTGTCCAATACGATCTCAAAGCTATTTTCCTCCGGCCAAACCAACAACCGGTCGGCGTTCGAATCGCTGTACAAACCATGGGCCGTTAATTTCAACGGGATCTCATACTCGTAATAATTGCTTTTGTAATCGCTGCCCAAACGGATAAAAGCGGTTACCTCGTCATCGTCCAGCACATAGCCGTCAATCGCTTCGGCATGTACTTCCATCTTCAGCTTCTTATATTGACGAAAATCCATGTTTACCGTTTTATAAACCGCACGCGCATCTTTCGCCCCCAGGTTAACGGCCTTTAGGGAGATGGATTGTTCATTGAGCTGGCGTACCTGGGGATTTGACGGGTCAATGACCCGGCTGATGCCGGGAGGCAATACATAATTCACGGGTACCCGATCGGAATTCTCCTCGATGTTCACGGCCGATACCACAAATTCGGTATTGGAGTTGGGAGTGGCATCATCGCTGGTCTCATAAAGCGTGCTGGTATATGTTCGCCAATCACCACGCACCAGGTCTAGTGTGGCAAAACGCAGAATAGTGGTGTCCGCGCATCCGTGCATGAACATTCTCAAGAAACGGATGGAACGAAAATCGCTGATGGAGCCAATTGTCGTTTCGGGCTCTGAAAGCGGGATCTTGAACTGGTACCATTTCACGGTCCCTTTGTTTCCGTTTTTGAGCGTCACTTCACGCTCAACCATGTTGGCTATGTGGTTTTTGCCCACCACCATGGAATCGGGCCTCAGCGACACTTTATATTGGAAATAGGTTTCGTTCTCGCTCAGCGTGTTGTCAAGGTTAATATCTTCCACGTCAGGGATTGAAGTCGCTGCCGTCGAATACGACTCGGGCGAATATTCGGTGGCCACGGAATTCCCTTCGGGACCGTTGAAGTTTTTGTACCGGTCAAGTACATTCACCTTGTCACGGTCAAAATCGCTGCCCCGGTAATAATGGAAATCATTGGCCGACGGGTCACTGATAATGGCCTGATATGCTTCTTCCGACAACTCGGACCCGCGTTTTTGGTTAATGATGTCAATGAACGGATGTACGGTCGAATTAAAGAAAGAACGTTCTTCTTCGGATGTCAATCCGTCCAAACCTATATCCTGCATTTTCCGGGAAGCAGCATCGGTGCTAAATGCATTGACCAGGCTTTGTTTGCGCGGCACTTTGCCCCATACGGTCGTATCGACAAGGTTCTCTTCGCCCACACCGGGTAGTCCTTGCTCAAACGACTTGCGTGAATCTTTCAGGATATCCTCCGAAATATCGCCCAGGTTAAAATAAAGATCGCCTCCCCGGCCTGGCGAATCATCGTACACAAACGGATCCATCATCCAAAACTCAATGTATTCGATGTTGGCCGCTTCAAAATCGTTGGTCTCGATTTTACGCATGATCCCCGCCCACCGTTTTTCAGGCGAGTTCAGGAAACCATTGTAATCCATATCGGTATCGAAGTTGTAAGGCCCGCGTTCTTTAGGGTAATATGCAAAGTTCAGTACCGGGATATTCGTCGGCTGGCCATATGCCGCTTCACGATCGGGAAACAACTCGCTTTCAAATATCTCACGAATGAAATGGTTACTCAGCTGATCCTTATCTTCCGAAATATGCGAAGGTGTTTCGGCGTATTGGCGGGTAAAAATGGGATCGATGGTGTACCATGCTGCCTTGGACCGTTCAAAACCGTATTTCAGATCGTTGATCGACGATGCATACGGGAACTTCGAATTTTGACCTTGCGGGGTTGATGCCAATTTCCACGACGTCCAATTTTTGAGGTCGTATGAAATTTTTGTGCCTTCAAAATCGTCGATGTAAGCAGTCCCTTCTTTATCGATTACGTTGGGGTGGCCGGGTATCAATTGTGCAAATTCGCCTTCAAAACTGATCTTTGAAGGCTTGGTACCCACATAACCGGGAAGTTTATCTACCAAATTGGTCAATAATTGCGATTCCGAGGTGTACGAAGTGTTCAAGCCCCAAATGGTATTGGCAATGGGTTCGTCGCCAATGTTCACTTTCTGCGTCAACGGCCTTTCGCGAAGATGCATGATCGTCCCCCCTACGTTGAATTTGTCGTTGAATTTATAATCAAGATGGGCCCCCATCAGCGTTTTGGTTTGCAGGGCATACAACGACTGGCTTTCAAGCGAAACCTGTATAGGCGTGCCCGATTGCAACAAACCACTGTTGATGATTTTGATACGCCCCAGCGTGTAGTCGACGGTATAATCGATATTCTCGGTCAGCTTGATCCCGCCCGAGGTCACCACTACCGATCCCTGGGGAATGTTCATGGCATTGAGCGAGATTTCCGAACTTGAGCTTGATTTGTAACTGCCGACCAGTTTAAACTTGTTCTTTTCGGCCGTTTGCGAGGCCAATGTCTGCGTCGAGTCGTACAATTCCTGGAAAACATATTTTTTGATCAACGCCTGCTGATTGTTAAGCTTATCCTTTAAATGGCTGCCAAACGGCTCCAACACCGGAAAAATGACCCTCCCGTTTTGCGGCGAAATAGTGGTCCCGTCAATAAAATCAAACACACCATCGGGGTATGGGTCAAGGTTAGAGTCCATGGCATCAAGGTTCATGACCCTTAACAACAATTCCCCGTTTATACCTCCCATGTCGGGCTTTGTTCCTTCAGGGAAATAATTGAGATTGGTGCCCGTACTGTCGTTCACATAAACCACATCGAGTTTAAAATCCTCGTTATTAATCTGATAAGCCCCAATGGAATAGATATTTTTCATCATCAGGTTCCATGTTTTGATCTTGGGCGTTAGGTTGGTACCCTTCAACAATTTCAACCATAACGTGCTGGGGGCCGAAATCCCGTCGTTTGTAAACTCACCCACTTTTTTGGTATCGCCACGGTAAGTATATTCATAGGCCACCGCCAGCACCTCGTCGTTTTGCAAAGCTGAATTCAACGAAATGTACCCCAATTGGCTGTTGTAAGTATATTCGCTGGAACTCAGCAGGCGCGCATTCTCAATTTTTTCATAATCGATCCCCCCCGTAAATCCGGCAATGGAATTAAATGTCGACGATACGTTGTTGATGTCCCTGACCGCCGAATAATTGGAGTTCATTTCACTGTACAACGTATTGGCATTGTTTGCGGGAAAATCTTCGGCAGCATTGTTGTCGGTCCACCTCGAGTTGGAAATGTTATTGTCGTTCTCGCCCAAATCCAAAAAACCCAAAATGTTACGACTATCATTATAGTTTCCTGTTTTGTTGGTGACCCACACTTCAATCTTGGTAATGCTGTAAGGCGATGTCACCACAGGCAATCCTTTCAGGGCATTCTCGTAATTATCGCGAAACGAGTGGGAAAGAAAAAAGTGGCGGTTACGGTCGTACTGGTCAATCGATATGTCAAATTCCTGTTTCATGGCCCCGCCTTCGATATTTATCACTTGCGACTGCCCTTTCTGTTGCGAAAAAATCGAGGTGACCGTCAATCTCCCGAACTGCATCTCGGTTTTCACCCCAAACAAGCTCTGGCTTCCGGTAATCAGCGTTCCGGGCAACGGCAACGATACGTTACCCGCCTCTACTTTTTTCAATATCTCGTCTTCTTTCCCGGTATACTCAAGTTTTATCTCATTTTCAAAATCGAACAACGCCTGCGTATTGTAGTTGACCCCCAACTTCATTTTCTCCCCGATGGTACCGGTAATGTTCATTTGGATGTTCTCTTCAAAATCGAACGTGGTGGTCTTACGCATCCGCTCCTGAAGGGTCGGGTTATCCACACGTGTCGTTGTGACCCCGATTTTTAGTTCGGCCATTCCCTGCAACTTGATATCGACCAGATTGCTCCCGAACAAGCTGTTAAACCCTTCGCCTCCCAACATGAACTTTGGATTGAGAATGGATTTGCTGCCCGCCTGGCCGCTTTCCATCTGCTGGCGCTGGTGCCAATAACTGATGATGGACTTACGGGTGTCCACATCCATGTACTCCTCCAGAGACATGGTGTAGGGCAGTCTCACGTCCATTCCCCCGATTTGCCTGTAAATAGTGACCTGATTACTTTTGGGGTCGTACACCGGACGATATTCAACGTTCTCCGGAAGCCCGGGATCGATTACCCCACCCTCTTCGTCTTCAAGAAATGGGTTACCGCTAAAATCCTTTATTGGAAATTTCAATTCCGTGTCCCCCGTATCCAATGGCGCCACACGTTCATGCTCTTCGCCAAAGCCCAACGAATGGCGTGCGGCAATAGGCACAGTGGCTGCCATGGCCCACACGGCAAGGCACAGCACGGTAATGGTCAACGGTATGGTTAGTAATCTCCTCTTCAATGTTAAAATGGGTTATGGGTAAACGGACGGATTATAGCATTTTCAACGCTTGTTTGATGATATTTTCAACTGTTAGGCCTGGATTTTCGGCCATAATTTTGTCAATGGCCTTTTGACAGTTAGCCTTAACAAAACCCAGCATTACCAAAGCAGATAACGCCTCTTCACGCACGGTATTGTCCAAACCCGGTAAAAAATTGGTGCCCTGGGGTTCTTTTCCCAATTTGTCTTTCAATTCCACCAATATACGCTGGGCGGTTTTCAGACCAATGCCCTTCACGGCTTTCAACACATTGAGGTTTCCCGTCACAATGGCCGTGTTCAGTTCGGCGGGCGACATGCCCGACAGCATCATACGCGCCGTATTGGCCCCTACGCCCGACACACTGACCAGGTGGCGGAACAATTCACGCTCGGCCTTATCGACAAAACCATACAGCGTATGGGCATCTTCGCGGAGGTTTTCGTGCACGTACATGGTCACTTCTGTTTTGTTGCCCACATGAGTGAACGTATTAAGCGATATATTGAGAAAATAGCCAATGCCGTTGGCTTCAACCACTACGTGTGCAGGGCTGCTTTCAACCAGTTTTCCCTTAATGTACTCAAGCATATTCAAAAAGTTTTAAATGAATGGATTGGGCAAAGTGGTTATTTCCCAAAATTGGCCCACCCTTGTGCCTTCAATGTTGCTTCTGCACCACTTTTGGTTATCATGGCGCATCCTTTTGATTTTTCGGTCACATGCCCGATGGCATAAATCTTCACATCCGGGTGTCCCTGAAATTTCTCGTAATCGGCCAATGAAATGGTAAACAACAATTCATAATCCTCCCCGCCGTTCAACGCGGCCGTAATCGGGTCTATGTGAAGCTCTTCGGCCATCATGGCGGTCACATGGTCAACGGGGACTTTTTCTTCATAAAGCCGACAGCCCGTATCCGATTGGCGGCAAATGTGGAGTATTTCGCTCGACAACCCATCAGAGATATCGATCATCGATGTAGGGACAACCCCTATTTTACTTAAGAATGAAATAATGTCCTTGCGGGCTTCGGGCTTTAAAAACCGCTCTAAGATATAGTCGTAACCGGCCAAATCGGGCTGCATGGCAGAGGTGTTGCCAAACACCTTCTTTTCACGCTCAAGCAACTGCAGCCCCATAAACGCACCGCCCAAATCACCCGACACACAAATCAGGTCATTGGGCTTGGCCGTGCTGCGATATACTACTTTGTTCGGGGAGACGGCACCGATGGCCGTAATGCAAATGGTCAAACCCGTCAATGACGTGGATGTATCGCCTCCTACCAAATCGACATGGTAAGTTTCGCAGGCCAATAAAATCCCCGCGTAAAGTTCCTCGACCGCTTCGAGCGACATTTTTGAGCTGAGCCCCAGCGATACGGTTATCTGCCGGGGTTCGGCATTCATGGCATACACATCGGATAGGTTGACCACGACTGCCTTGTAACCTAAATGTTTCAATGGCGTATAGGTAAGGTCGAAATGGATGCCTTCCAGCAGTAAATCGGTTGTCACAACGGTCTGCTGGCCCGATGTGTCGATTACGGCGGCATCGTCGCCAATCCCTTTTATGGTTTGTTTATGTTTTAATGATACGTTTTCTGCGATGTGCTCAATCAGTCCGAATTCCCCAAGTGATGACAACCCAGTCGTTTTGCTCTGCTCCATGTGGTATTTTGCTTAAACCTGCAAAAATATAAAAAATAGCTTTTTAGCCACCAAAGGCTTCCGTCGTTATGCGGCAAAATTTACCTTTGCACCAAACTCAACGACATGTCAACTTTCTTGTTCGACGAGATCATTTTCGGCCCAGTAAAAAGCCGGCGTTTGGGCGTTTCTTTGGGTATCAACCTGTTGCCCACTGACCAAAAAGTCTGCTCGTTCGATTGCATATACTGTGAATGTGGAATAAACACACGCGGGACATCCAAAGCAAAGCTCCCTTCACGGCAGGAAGTAAAAGAAAAGCTTCGGTCGAAGCTCGCCCAAATGGGAAGCGAACTGCAACTGCCCGATGTCATCACGTTTGCCGGCAACGGCGAACCAACACTCCACCCTCATTTTTCAGATATTGTGGACGATACGTTGGACCTCAGAAACGAGCTTTGCCCGTCCGCCCGGATTGCCGTCCTTTCAAATGCCACCAGATTGCAAAATGCAAACGTCGTCGAAGCATTAAAAAAAGTGGACGATAACATCCTAAAACTCGATAGTGGGCTGGAAACCTCCATCATGGCCATTGACAGACCGAATGCCCCTTTCAAACTGGACGAACTGGTCGAACAGCTAATTGCATTCAATGGAAACCTGGTCATCCAAACCCTCTTTGTACGTGGCGAAATAGATGGAAAACCGATTGACAACACCAGTTCGGCCGATGTTCTACCTTGGCTTGGAATCCTGAAAAAAGTCAATCCGAAATCGGTAATGATTTATTCCATTAGCCGCGATACGCCCTTCGACACACTCAAAAAAGTGCCAATGGAGGAATTAAATCGCATTGGACAAATGGTGACAGATCTAGGACTTGAAGCGCAAGTTTCGGGTTAATCATGGACGGGAAACACACAATATTGGTCTGTCCTCTGGATTGGGGATTAGGGCATGCCTCACGTTGCATCCCCATCATCAACCATTACCTGGAACAAGGGGACCGCGTGGTGGTAGCCGGCTATGGACAATCCCTGCAACTACTGAAAAATGAGTTTCCTTCGCTTGGTTTTTTCCACATGAAAGGGTTCTGCGTCACATACACACCGCACAAACAGCTATGGCGGAAACTGATGTGGCAACTCCCAAACTTTTTATGGCATACATTCCGGGAACATTGGGAAACGAAAAGATTGGTAAAACAAATCGCTCCCCAACTAATTATTTCGGACAACCGCTATGGGGTACGACATCCTCATGTCAAATCGGTCATCATTACACACCAACTCAATCCTCAAATTCCCCAATGGCTATCTCCCATCGGGAAAATCGCATCCCTCGTTCTGCACTTTTGGATTATCCGTTTTGATGAATGTTGGGTGCCCGATTTTAAAGACAGACGGATATCAGGCCGTTTATCGGAACCGTTATTCCCAAACCCGAAAATAAAATATGTGGGGCCATTGTCGCGATTCGCCAAAGCCGAATCATTTAAACAAAACAACACTCAGGCAAACAAGGAAGCGCTAATCGTTTCCGGTCTTGAAAAACCATTCATCATAGCTGTTGCATCGGGACCTGACCCCCAGCGAACCATCTTTACGGACATCCTAAAACGGCAGTTGCCACGGCTACGGCTTCCTGCAATCTTGGTTTTGGGAACCCCCTCGGAAGCATTTGCCGTGCAACAGACCGGTCGGTTATCTATCGTTCCGCATTTGCCCACCAACCAAATGGAAAACTTACTTCGACGGTGCGAGATGGTTATTTGCCGCTCGGGTTATTCTTCGGTTATGGATCTTTGTGCCATGGGATCAAAAGCTATTCTAATACCCACGCCAGGGCAATCGGAACAAGAGTATTTGGCTAAACATCTTTGGGAATCGGGCCTGTTTTACACGGTCAACCAATCTAAAATAAACCTTCAAGCTGATATACATGAAGCCGTCCGGTTTTACCAAATAGCTAAGCGTGCAGAAATGCCTTAAAATGTTAATGGATGCAAACAAAGCTTTTATCCAAAACGGATCTTTATTCGTCAAAACAGTAAAACCATTGACTCACATTCCGGTATAAAAGTAATGTTGAAAAAACAGAACAAACTAAATCATTCAACGTATCACGGGTAGGTCAAACGGAATAGAAGGAAAAAATGGTTATTGTATTGCTATTAACAGTAATTGTGGTGGCAACCATATTTGTTTGGTTTAACATCCAAGGGGCTGATTTAATTGCCGAAAGAAAAGCGATTAAAGAGCTGGAAGCGGTGTTGTTCCCCAAAGGTATGGCGCAGAAGCAGCAAGTTATCGCTGCGATCCACCAAATCACCAACAATCGCCTGAATAATGAAGACGCACTTGATTATTTTCTAAAAATCAAGGGGTTGCAAGTTATCAATCTTCATGATCCAATTAGCTATTGGACGCGAAAATATTTGATGGCGCCGACCAAAACCAAGCTCAATTATTTTGAGCAGGTTCATTTTTATGAGCAGTTCCTGAACTACCCGGAAGGAAACAAAAACCTTACCAACCAATCAGGGCTGGCCGGTTATCCGCTTACCGAAGCGGCCAAAGGATTGCTCAAAAGTACAGAAGTGGCCAAAATGCTTGCTTAAAACTACTTTCTCATTAAAAAGGGAAAAGCGACTAAAAGTCGCTTTTCCCTTTTTAATTATTTCAGTTCAAATTTGACGGTCCCAATATTGCTTCCATCCACAAACACATCAGCGGTATAAGCCCCTCCTATCAGCTCACCTTCTTCCGCGTTGTAGAACAAACATACATCCAAATCGTTACCCCCGTATTCTATAACACGTGTAGCACTATAGTTTATTTTGCTTCCTTCAAACAGGAACACATCGTTGGCCGAGTGCAACAACAATGCTCCGTCGGGACGCATCAACCGCAAGTACACACTTTTCTCTCCCACCTTGGCGGTGACGTTTTTCAACAAGGTAAAACAGATCCTGACTTTTTCAATGCGGGATATGCGGTTCGTCTCCTTGCCCTTATTGTTCAGGCCTTGCCCCATCATATCCCTGATTTCAAGCTTAGCCGCAATTTCAACTTTTTGCGACAGTTCTTCATTTTGCTTGGCCAATTCCTTGTTGGAATCTTTTATTTCGGCAATCTGTTTTTTCACGACCACATTCTCGTTCGTCAATGCCTTGTTCCGGGCATTGAGCGAATCGATTTGCAACACAAAATTACGCATCACGTTGCGCAATGTGGCCAATTCTTTCTTGTACTGTGCTATTTGGGCCGTATTTGATGCTTTCAGGTTCCTTAACTCTTCGATTAACTGCCCGACACGCTCACGCTCCTTGTCAAGCTGCCTGCTCATTTCTTCGTTATTGGTCTGCAAAGTGTCGTAATCGAGTGCCAATTCCTGAAAGTCACGGGCTATAATTGCTTTTTCCAATGCAATCTCGTCTATGGTGCCGCCATACTCTTCTTCTTTTGCCTTATTGTGGTATATTAAATATGCAAGGGAGAATGCAAGTATCCCTATCACGATCCACAATAGATAATGTTGCTTAAAAAACGATTTTTGACTGTCCATCTCTTTCTTCAATTGTTCCTATGGGCCAAATATATTACTTTTTAACATCAAGGCACCAATGATTTTGTGTACAATCAGCAGTTCTCCCCTTCTCTTCAATGCTTTTGCCTCATCCTTGCTCCCCCAGGCCCCACCAAGCGATTCCATAAATGCACTAACTGCCGGGCAAATAATGAATTGTCCAAAACAAAAATAAAGCGTGTGGAATTCTTTCTCAAACAATTGCTAATTTTGTAGCTTGAATTTGTGAAACATTGTTCAAAATGAGCTTAGATACCCCCCTTGTACAAAACGATTCGGTAAGGACATCAATACTGGAAGTTGCCCGTGAGCTTTTTGCCAAATTCGGTTATAAAAAGACGACCATGGAGGACATAGCCCAAGCGTTGGGAAAAGGGAAAAGCTCACTCTACTATTATTTCAAGAACAAAGAAGAAATATTCCAAGCCGTGTTGGACTGGGAGTCGGAAATCATGTTCTCAAAGTTACGCACCGTAGTGGCATCGAACATACAAGCCCACGATAAAATGAAGAGGTATGTGGAAGTAAGGATGGAAACACTTCGCGAGCTTGAGAATTACCATAAAGCCCTTAAAGATGAATCGATGATGGTTTTTGATTTTCTTGAAATCATCAAAGGCAAAAGCGAGAAAGAAGAAACCAGCATGATCAAGCAAATGCTTGACGAAGGTGTCGGTTCGGGCCTCTTCCAGGTTAAAAACAGCCAATTGGCCGCAATAGCTATTTCGACGGCACTCAAAGGCTTGGAAATGCCGCTTTTCCGAATGTCGGCCCCTAAGAATCTCGATGATTTCAAGAGCCAGCTCAACAACATCCTTAACATTCTGTTTTACGGGTTGATGAAGCGTTGAGGCCCCGGCCAACAAACCTCCGTACATATGAACATTAACACGCAACAAGTTTCATGTCGCGATAATACACGATTATGCCAATAAAAATCCCCGATACACTACCTGCCCGCAGCATCCTTGAAAGCGAGAATGTGTTCGTAATGGACCAAACAAGAGCGATCCACCAAGACATCAGGCCGTTACATATATTGATATTCAACCTGATGCCATTGAAAATAGCAACAGAAACGCATTTGCTCAGGGCACTTTCAAATACCCCTTTGCAAGTGGAAGTGGAATTGATGATGACATCGAGCCACGTATCAAAAAACACACCGGCAGAACACCTGACCGCTTTTTACAAAACATTTCCGGAAATAAAGCATAAAAAGTACGATGGGATGATCATTACCGGTGCACCCGTGGAAGAGATGGAGTTTGAGGAGGTAAATTATTGGGACGAAATTAAGCAAGTAATGGATTGGAGCAAAACGAACGTTACTTGTACGTTCCACATTTGCTGGGGTGCACAAGCCGGTCTTTACTACCATTTTGGCATTGCGAAACACCATATTGGAAGCAAGATGTTCGGAGTGTTCCCACATGTGGTAAAACGCCCCTACGAACCATTACTGCGGGGCTTTGACGATCATTTTTTCGCCCCACACTCGCGTTATACCGAAGTTCGAAAAGAAGACATTGAAAAAAATCCCGACCTCATTCTTCTGTCCGAATCGTCCGAAGCCGGTGTGTACATTGTGATGTCGGCCAACCGGAGACAGATTTTCGTTACCGGACATTCCGAATACGACCCGTTCACGTTGAAAGAAGAATACGTTCGCGATGTCCGCAAAGGCCTGGACATTGCACTGCCAAAAAACTATTTTACCAATAACGATCCAACTCAGGCCCCGTTGGTGAACTGGCGGAGCCACGCCCACCTTCTCTATTCCAACTGGCTGAATTATTATGTCTATCAAGCCACACCCTATAAAATCGACGACATCAGCTAAAACCAAACACAATAGTTACAACTTTATTGCCAGGCACAACTTCCCCGGGTTTAAAGGAAACTTATGGAGTTCAAGAATTGGCTTGATCCGGGGTGCTGGATAACCTCTAACACAATTACATACCAACACGCAAAACCCCACATCTTTTCTTTCGGGCCCTGCCTGTCTTCCCAATTGATAAATTATTGGAATTGCCTATCTTTGCAGGCAAATCCAATGGCAAGCACTTGCCGCGTAATAGGCAATACCACAACGGTATGTTACACGGCAAGCAGAATGATGACGTTGCCCACGTTGGAGCAAAGTAAATAATACAATCCTGCATGAACCACATTCGTAATTTTTGCATTATTGCCCATATCGACCATGGGAAAAGTACGTTGGCCGACCGCTTGCTCGAATATACCAAAACGGTGGAAGGCAAGGATCTCCAGGAACAAACCCTCGACGATATGGATTTGGAGCGGGAACGCGGCATCACCATCAAAAGCCACGCCATCCAAATGAATTACGAATGCAAAGACACCCGTTATGTGTTAAATTTGATCGACACGCCGGGCCATGTCGATTTTTCATACGAAGTATCACGATCCATTGCTGCCTGCGAAGGTGCGCTGCTGATCGTTGACGCCACCCAAGGCATCCAGGCCCAGACCATCTCAAATCTTTACCAAGCCATTAATCATGATTTGACGATCATTCCCATTCTCAATAAAATGGATTTGCCCAATGCAATGCCCGAAGAGGTGGAGGATCAGATTATCGAACTGGTTGGTTGCAAGCGGGAAGAGATCATCCGGGCCAGTGGCAAAACAGGCCTTGGCGTGTACGACATCCTTGATGCGATTGTGGAACGTGTACCTGCTCCGGTAGGCGATTCCGGAGCTCCATTGCAATGTCTGATTTTCGATTCGGTGTTCAACTCGTTCCGTGGTATCATTGCTTACTTTAAAGTGGTGAACGGTTCTATTTCCAAAGGTGATCTGGTGAAATTCGTGGCCACCGAAAAAGAATATTACGCCGATGAAGTCGGTGTGCTCAAACTGGGACTAGAGCCGCGTGCCACCCTCCAAACCGGCGATGTCGGTTACATTATCTCCGGTATAAAAACCAGCAAAGAGGTAAAAGTGGGCGATACTATTACCCATGTAAAACGTCCCTGTGCAAAAGGCATCGAAGGTTTCGAAGAAGTGAAACCCATGGTGTTTGCAGGCGTGTACCCCATTGATGCCGAAGATTATGAAGACTTACGGGCATCGATGGAAAAACTGCAATTAAACGATGCCTCGTTGACGTTTCAGCCCGAATCGTCTGCAGCCCTTGGATTTGGGTTCCGTTGCGGCTTTTTGGGTTTGTTGCATATGGAAATCATCCAGGAACGTTTGGACCGAGAATTCGACATGAACGTTATCACGACCGTGCCCAACGTACCCTACAAAGCATTTACAAAAAAAGATGAAATGATCGAAGTGCACATGCCTTCAATGCTTCCCGAGCCAACATTGCTCGAGCGCGTGGAGGAACCATATATCCGTGCGCAGGTCATTACAAAAACCGACTACATCGGCCCCATTATGACTCTATGCCTGGGCAAACGCGGCGAATTGATCAAACAGCACTTCCTGACGGGCGACCGCGTAGAGATCGAATACGACATGCCATTGGCCGAGATCGTATTTGATTTTTATGACAAGCTGAAAAGTATCTCACGTGGGTATGCCTCTTTTGATTATTATCCCATTGGTTTTCGCGAATCGAGACTGGTGAAACTGGACATCCTGCTAAACGGAGAAAGCGTGGATGCCCTATCGACCCTGACTCACGTAGACAACGCCACCCCGTTTGGACGCCGCATGTGTGAAAAATTAAGCGAGCTTATACCCCGTCAACAGTTCGACATTGCCATACAGGCCGCCATCGGAGCCAAAATCATTGCCCGTGAAACGATCAAGGCATTACGAAAAGACGTGACGGCCAAATGTTACGGAGGTGACATCAGCCGTAAGCGCAAACTGTTGGAAAAGCAGAAAAAGGGCAAGAAAAAGATGAAGCAAATCGGCAACGTGGAAGTGCCCCAGAAGGCATTTCTTGCAGTTCTAAAGCTTGATTAATAATTCTTTCACCGCCCAAAAACGACAAAAGGCACTATGGAAAAATCCCGGTGCCTTTTATTTTTTCCCGAAAACTGCCCTTGGTGCCAGCCATGTTTGCGCCACACCCCTCATTAAGAAGAAAAGCACCATGGCAAGCCAAATGGCATGATTGCCCAATGTAGCCCGCAGCGCGACAAAAGGCAAAAAGAAAAAGAAGACCGTGGCAAACAACATGGTGTTTCGCATAGCCTTTGATGCGGTAGATCCAATGTAAACACCATCCCAAATAAATGACATAAAACTGGCCAATGGCACAAACGCCACCCACACAAAATAATTGGCCGCCTCGACCACTACTGCCGGATTGTTGGTCAGAATCCGCATCAATTTGTCGGCCAGCAACAAATAAAGAAATGTGAAAACAACAGCAAACAAGCCTCCCCATATAAACAATTGCTTCACGGCACGTTTCAATTGCAGATAACTCCCACGCCCCACCAACCGTCCGACCACTGCTTCGGCCGCATAGGCAAATCCATCAAGAAAATAGGCAAAGAACAGTAAAAACTGGACAAGCACACTGTTTGCAGCCAACACGGTATTGCCCATGCCCGCACTTTGCGACGTAAAGAAAGTAAATACCGCAATCACGCATAGCGTTCGTACAAAGATGTCCCCACTCACGTGCAACAACTTGCCATACCCGTCCATATGCCACAACCGTCGAATATTGATATGTGAAACGACAAATGCAAAACGTGTTTTTAAAAACCAGATGCAAAGCAACAGCCCAACATAGTGTGCCACGACCGATGCCCAGGCAACCCCGGCAATATCAAGTCCCACAACCCGCACCAATAAAAAACTGCACGCAATGTTGACCACGTTTACCGTTACTGACACCAACATGGGAACAAATGCATTCTGCATGCCTAAAAACCAACCGAAAAAAACCATTTGCGCAATGGTAGCCGGCGCCGACCAAATACGGATATGGAAATATTGTCCGGCCAATTGCTTAACGTCGGGATTTCCTTCCATCAGCAACATACTGAATTTCACGATTGGAACTTGTAATATGATCAACAACAACGAGCCCAGTGCCACCAACATTAGACCACGCCAAAAGATTTCGGCACTTCCACTAATATTGTTGCTGCCAAAAGCCTGGGCAACCATGCCGCTCATAGACATACGTAAGAACGCAAAACCCCAATACACAAAGTTGAAAATAACGTTACCCATGGCCACTGCACCCATGTAAACTTCACTGTTCAAATACCCCATCAGATGCAAGTCGACCATGCTAAGCAACGGCACGGTAAGATTGGTGACAATGTTGGGGAGTGCCAGACGAAGGATGCCAAACCCGGACATGCGCCGGACAAACGGTTTAAACATGTACGTAAACAAGCAGTTGGTTTGAGAGTATGAAACATTAAAACAAATAAAAAAGCCCGAAGATATCTCTTCAGGCTTTTGGTAGCGGGGGCCAGACTCGAACTGACGACCTTTGGGTTATGAGCCCAACGAGCTGCCAACTGCTCCACCCCGCAATGTATTTTCAAGTATAAAAACCGTTGTCGTTTTTCGTGGTGCAAATATAGAAGCTTTATATTTCCTGTGCAAGACATTTCCAATGTTTTTTCCAGAACAATAAAGACATGCCACAAACCGATATTTTCGCCCCGGATACTAACAACTGGATATGAACGTTATAATGCATTGCCAAATTATCGGCAAACAATGATGGTAAGCGGTTCGATATTATTTATAAATTTGCTTTCCTAAATAAAAATGAGACATCCACAAAATACATGGCGACCAAAGACAGAAAAAGGAAACTGCTGAAAAGGTTACTCTCCAAATTTAAGTTCAAATACAAGCTTGTCTTTCTCGACGAACAAACTTACGAAGAGGTGTTCATGCTGAGATTAAGCAAATTAAATGTATTCACTTATTTTGGCTCGGCAGCCATGCTCATCATCGTTCTGGTTACGCTGCTTATTGCTTTCACCCCCATCAGGGAATATATTCCCGGTTATCCGACAGGAAAAGAAAGACGGATGATTATACGGAACGCACAACGTGTCGATTCGCTTGTGCTCGAAATTGACAAACGTGACCGTTTACTTAAGAACATCCGCACCATTATATCGGGCGAAACCATTGAAGGTGCCCAACGCGACCACTCCGGGAACACCGAAGGAGAGAACAAATCGGTCAACGTCACGTTTAAGCGTTCAGTCGAAGATTCGCTTTTCAGACAAAAGGTTGAAGAAGAAGAACGCTTTAACCTGTCGCTCCAACAACCAGCAAGCTCACACACAAGGGTCGATCAGTTCCACCTGTTCCCTCCTGTCAAAGGCATGGTGGTGAACAGGTTTGGCGAAAGCTACGGCCACTTTGGAGTGGATGTGGCAGCTGCCGAAGGAACCCGGGTTTCGTCCGTTATGGAAGGTACGGTTGTATTTGTCGGGTGGACGGTCGAGACCGGTTATGTCATCCAAATACAACATCCGGGCAACCTTATCTCCATTTATAAACACAACCAAAAGTTGTTAAAACCGGCCGGGGCATCGGTCAAGGTGGCCGAAGCCATCGCTCAGGTGGGCAATTCGGGCGAATTGACCACCGGCCCGCATTTGCATTTTGAATTATGGTATAAAGGGGCGCCTGTCAATCCTGAAAACTACATATCGTTCAAATAAATTTACAGGCAAATTTTTATACAAAACCATCAAGTTTGAAAAAACACATCGCCATATTAGGCTCCACCGGATCGATAGGGCAACAGGCATTGGATGTAATTGCCAGGCACCCCGACCAGTTTGAAGTGGAAGTGCTCACCGCCAATAACCGTGTGGACGAGCTAATTGTGCAGGCCAGGCAATTCCTGCCCAATGTCGTGGCCCTTGGCAACAAGGAAAAGTATCCCGTTCTCAGAGATGCCCTGGCCGACCTGCCTATAAAAGTATATGCGGGAAACGATGCCATTGCCCAAATCGTGCAAATGGACGGCATAGACATGGTGCTGACCGCCATGGTCGGCTTTGCCGGGCTTTTACCTACCATTAACGCCATCAAAACAGGCAAGCACATTGCATTGGCCAATAAAGAAACGCTGGTGGTGGCCGGTGATTTAGTCACCCAATTGGCCATGGAGTATAATGTGGCCATATTGCCCGTCGATTCGGAACACTCGGCCATATTTCAATGCCTGGCTGGCGAAATGCACAATCCCATTGAAAAAATTTATCTCACGGCCTCGGGAGGGCCGTTCAGGGGCAAGAATGTGGATTTTTTGAGAAAAGTCACTAAATGCCAGGCGCTGAACCACCCCAATTGGAAAATGGGCGACAAAATCACCATCGATTCAGCCTCGCTGATGAACAAAGGACTTGAAGCGATTGAAGCCCGATGGTTGTTCAACCTGCGCCCCGATCAGATAGATATTGTGGTGCACCCGCAATCCGTTATCCACTCCATCGTGCAATTTGAGGATGGCAGCATGAAAGCCCAAATGGGTTTGCCGGACATGCGCCTGCCCATCCAATATGCATTGGGTTATCCGCAACGGCTGCATGCCGATTTCCCTCGGTTCAACTTTCTCGATTATCCCGCGCTAACGTTCGAACAAGCCAACATCAATGTTTTCCGAAACCTGAAACTGGCTTTTGAAGCCATGGTCAAAGGAGGAAACCTTCCTTGCATTATGAATGCAGCCAACGAAATTGCCGTGGATGCGTTCCTGCAATCGAAGGTTGGCTTTGTTGAAATGTCGGACATCATTGAACAATCAATGGCAAAAGCGACTTATATCGATAAGCCCACTTTTGACGACTATCTTCAATCTGATAACGAAACCCGGGAAATCGCCCTGTCGTTGCTGGCAGAAAGAAGGACAATGAAACTGCGGGCAACCCAACAACTCACCGAATAACAAACAAACAGATAATTAATGGACATTTTAGTCAAAGCGGGCCAACTGATCCTTAGCCTGTCGATCTTGGTCATCCTCCATGAATTTGGGCATTATTTCTTTGCCCGCTTGTTTAAAACCCGTGTCGAGAAATTTTATCTTTTCTTCGATCCGTGGTTTTCGCTTTTCAAATTCAAAAAAGGCGATACCGAATACGGAGTGGGTTGGATCCCCCTTGGCGGTTACGTGAAGATTTCGGGCATGATCGACGAATCAATGGACAAAGAGCAGATGCAGCAACCTGCACAGCCATGGGAATTTAGATCGAAGACAGCCTGGCAGCGTTTGTTGATCATGGTTGGCGGCGTTACCGTCAATTTTTTGGCGGCCATTGCCATTTACTGGATGTTGCTTTACCAATACGGTGAAACTTATGTGCCTGTGTCGGGAGCAAAAAACGGCCTGTATTATCACGAGATGATGAAAGATCTTGGGATACAGGACGGAGACCTGATTACCAGGGCAGATACTTTTGAAATAGAAACCATCCAGGACATTACAGCCCATCTCATTCTGGACCAGGCCTCCTCGCTAACGGTCAAACGCGGAGATTCCATATTTACGGTATCGGTTCCCGAGAATTTCCATAAAAAGGTGATAGGGGCTGAAGTCAGGACCCTGGCCAACTTTAGGGTTCCTTTCGTGGTCGATTCCGTGAGGCCAGACATGGGTGCCGAAAAGGCAGGGATCAAAAAAGGAGACAAAATCATCAGGATCGACGGCAAAGACACCCCTTGGTTTCATGAGTTTGCCGCAGAGGTATCCAAAAAACCCAATCAAAATGTGTCAGTTACCCTGATTCGTGATACCACTGAAATGACCCTTTCCTGCATGGTTTCCAAAGATGGGGTTATTGGGATATACAACGGGCTTGGGCAAGGTCTTTTCGAATACCGTACGGTCCAATACGGTTTTCTCGAAGCTTTGCCCGCAGGTATTTCAAAAGGCATCAAGAAACTTTCGGATTACGTAAAGCAATTACCTTTAATATTCAGTAAGGAAGGGGCCAAACAAATTGGAGGCTTTGGGACCATTGGCAGTCTGTTTCCTTCGACATGGGATTGGCAATCGTTTTGGGAATTGACCGCATTTCTGTCCGTAATGCTTGCTTTTATGAACATTTTGCCCATCCCCGCACTGGATGGAGGACACGTGATGTTTTTGCTTTACGAGATCATCACCCGGCGAAAGCCAAGCAATAGATTCCTTGAATATGCCCAGGTCGTGGGAATGGTGATATTGCTTGGATTGCTGCTCTATGCCAACGGGAACGATATTTTTAGGTATCTTATTTCGAAATAACCATTTACAATTTCTATCTTTGATAGTCAAACACGTTTCGATATGGAAATATTCAATGCTATATTTTTGGGCTCAATTGGTGGTTGGGAATGGGTCGTAATCATTTTGGTAGTGGTTTTGCTTTTTGGCGGCCGGAAAATTCCCGAATTGATGAGAGGTTTGGGCGAAGGTATCAAAGAGTTCAAAAATGCAAAAGACGGAAAAAAGGAATCTTCCTCTCACAACAACGAGCCCCAAAAATAAAATTGGACAAAATTACCCCAAGAAGCATAAACTCTTGGGCTATTTCAAAAGCTGTCCTCTACCCGGACGGCTTTTCATGTTCTCGGATAACCCAATAAATAACCTCTTAACGAAAGCCCCGCGTTATTATGCCTTTCCACAATAAATATTACGCCGCCCTTATGTTTTTCATGGTTACGTTTGGGGGCATTGGGGAGAACGGGTGGTCACAACCAACAATTCCGGAGACCCAGATCCGCCAGAAACTTGAAAGCCTTGGTAAACAGTCTCCCATCCGACTTGACTATAACAAACATGTACAAGCCTATATCGATGTGTATACGGTAAAACGCCGGGACCATCTGAGCCGTATCATCGGGCGCAGCGAGCTATATTTCCCTATGTTCGAAGCCTATTTGGACAAATATGGCCTTCCACTTGAACTTAAATATCTGGCTATTGTTGAGTCGGCGCTGGATCCCCGGGCCAAATCGTCTTCGGGAGCAATGGGCCTGTGGCAATTCCTCTTTCATACTTCCCGGATGTTCGATCTGGAGGTGACCAGTTTTGTGGACGAGCGCTGTGATCCGGTAAAATCGACCGAAGCGGCATGCAAGTACCTGCAATACCTTTACCGCAACTTTAACGATTGGCACCTGGCGTTGGCCGCATACAACGTAGGTATCGGCGAAGTCAAAAAGGCCATTGATAAAAGCGGCAAAACACGTTTCTGGGATCTGGCACCTTATTTGCCCGAACAGGCACGCGGCTATGTTCCTGCGTTTATTGCGGCCAATTATGTTATGGCGACCTATGCAGATTACAACGTAGTACCCCAAAAAACCAACTTCCGGTTGTACGAAATTGATTCGGTAAGGGTCGAGAAGAATCTTTCATTCGATCAAATAACCGCTGCCATTGATTTGAACATTGATGACCTTTCGTTTCTGAACCCTATGTTCACAAAAAATTACATCCCGGCCGGTGAAAAAAGCATCTATATTGCCTTGCCTGCGGTCAAAATACCTCTTTTCATCAGGGAACAGAAAACAATGACCGAAACGTTGCCCCCCCAAACAATGAACAACATCCCCCCAAGAGGGGCGAGAAAGGAGATTTATACAGTGCAGAGGGGCGAATTCTTCCACAAAATCGCCATTCGACACCAATGTCGTGTCGAAGACATCATGCAATGGAACAACTTAAAATCGCAAAATCTCCGGGCCGGGCAACAGTTGGTGATTTGGGTAAAGAATCCTGAAAGCAGGTTCTTTTTCGTCAAATCGGAAGTTGAAGACCAATTGTTTTATACCACAAACGCAAACGACCAGCTTGTCGTCAACCAATAGATCAAAAAACAATCATGTGAACCATGAAATTACCGATATTGACCAGAGACGACCTCATCCAGGCCTCGCGCAAGGATGCCCTGATCGTGGAGACCGCGCAGCAGATCATCAAAGACTTTGCCGAATTTGGGTTGGACGTAACGTTTTCCGGTATTCCGGGCCATTTTTACGAAGAGCTTTACGGGCAAATGCGCCAACACATTTTACAGCTTTCGGAAGAAAGCACCACGCGTTTTCAGGCATTGCTTTACCGTATCGACGTATCGCAGCGGGACATCGACCTTTACCATCGCCAACAACCAGAAGCCAATTACATGGATGTGTTGACCGAACTGATCATCCATCGTGAAATAAAAAAGGTATTGGTGAGGGATTATTTTCGTTCCCATAACCCAACACAACCTCTTGCCAGCGATTTAAGCGACGAAGAGGACTAATTTTCATCCTAATTAATGTAATTTCATGCAACTTCCCATATCAATAAGAAAAATCAATGATCTGCAGGAAGCAGGCAGCCTTCTCTTTATTTGTCGCGATGCGGCGATATTGAAAGATTTTGGGCTTGACAAACCATTGATTGACCATATTTCGAAAAATCTCGATGGCGGGGATATGGCCATCACGTTCCGCTATCCACACACGATTGGTGCCAGAATACTGAGAACCGGTACCTCTTCGTTACCAGAGATGGAAAAACTACGAAACGACGGTGCTTTGTTCTGCAAAAAACTACAGGAAGAACAACAAAGGAGATTTTGTGTACTTGACCTTACGAATACCCCGGAGGCATTAATGGCGTTTCTTGATGGTGTGATATCGGCATCATACCGCTTCGACAAATACAAATCGAAAAAAGAAAAACTTTCCCTCATAGTTGACAAGATCAATGTGGTAAGTCCGAGCATTGACCAGTCGCAACTCGATGAGTTGTCATCTGTTTGGGCAGCCACCTGGGCAGCACGCGATTTGGTGAACGAGACACCCGCCGAACTTACGGCCGAAAAATTGTCGGCATGCGCACTCCAGGTAGGGGCACAAACTGGGTTTAAGACCAAGATATACAGTAAGGAGCAAATTGAGGCCATGAACCTCGGTGGCTTGCTTGCCGTAAACCGCGGCAGTATGGACCCTCCCACCTTCACCTTCATGGAATGGAAACCCATTCATGCACATAACTCGCAACCCATTGTTTTAGTGGGCAAAGGTGTGGTTTACGACACCGGTGGCCTAAACTTAAAAACCATGCCCGGAAGTCTCGACGACATGAAGTGTGACATGGCAGGTGCCGCCGCCGTCATTGGGACCATGGCTGCTGTGGCCCTCAACAAATTACCGGTGCACGTGGTGGGATTAATCCCGGCCACCGATAACCGCCCGGGTTTCAATGCCTATGCACCCGGCGATGTGTTAACCATGCACAACGGCACCACCGTGGAAGTGATGGATACCGATGCCGAAGGACGTCTTATATTGGCCGATGCATTGAGTTATGCCAACCAACTGGCCCCTCGATTGGTAATAGATCTGGCCACACTGACAGGCAATGCGGTAATGGCCATTGGTCCATATGGAAGCGTGGCAATGGGAACAGCCAACGAGCAGATTCGCACATTATTGAACCTGAGTGCTGACCAAAGCGGCGAACGTTTGGCCTGGTTCCCGTTTTGGGATGAATACGATGAGTCACTGAAGTCGGACGTGGCCGATATGAAAAATATCGGAGGACGTGAAGCCGGAGCCATCACCGCCGGAAAATTTTTGTCCCGTTTCACCAACTATCCGTGGGTACACCTCGACATCGCCGGAACCGCCTTCCTGAACAAACCCATCGGGTACAGAGGTACAGGAGGCACGGGCGTGGGGGTAAGATTGCTTTATACGTTTTTGAAAAACGGGTTGCCCAACAACCAGTAGTGGTTATCCATTGGTCGATCCGGGGAATACAAAAGCAAAGAACAACTTTTTTTATAACTTTGAGCGCCTTCGATCTTTTTTGAAGGAAAAAATACATATACATGAGCGAAGAAAAAATAAAAGTGGGCATCACCCATGGCGATGTGAACGGGATTGGCTACGAAGTCATCCTAAAATCATTGGAAGATCCCACCATCCTTGACTTGTGCACACCCATCATTTACGGTTCTTCGAAAGTGGCTGCTTACCACCGAAAGGCGATCGAACTACCGCCATACCAGCTTAATAGTATCCGAACGCCCGAAGAGGCCCACGCCAAACGAGTGAACATCATCAATTGTGTGGATGATGAAATACGCGTGGAATTGGGCAAACCATCCCCCATGAGCGGTAAGGCTGCTTACGATGCATTGAAAACCGCAGTGGCCGATTTGAAAGAGGGGAAGATCGACGTACTCGTCACGGCCCCCATCCAAAAGAAAACCATCCAAAGCGACGAATTCCAGTTTCCGGGACATACCGAATATTTAGAATCGGCAGTGGGCGGCAAAAGCCTGATGTTGATGGTGAGTGACATAATGAAAGTAGGTGTGGTGACCGGCCATATCCCTGTAAAAGACATTGCGTCGACCATTAGTGTTGAGTTGATTCTGACCAAATTACGTACACTGAATAAAACGCTGCTCGAGGATTTCGCGATCCGCCGTCCCCGTATCGCGGTATTAGGGCTTAATCCTCATGCCGGCGACGACGGGTTGTTGGGGTCTGAAGAAAAGGAAATCATCGTCCCCGCTTTAGAAAAGGCCCGTAACGAAGGCATCATGGCCATGGGCCCCTATCCTGCCGATGGTCTGTTCGGGTCCGAGCAACTGAAACGTTTCGATGCAATTTTGGCCATGTATCACGATCAGGGATTGGCCCCTTTCAAAACCCTTGCATTCTCCAATGGAGTTAATTTTACAGCCGGTTTGCCGGTGGTACGCACCTCGCCCGACCACGGCACGGCTTACGAAATTGCAGGGCAGAACAAAGCCGACCACCAATCGTTCCTTAGCGCACTTTATCTGGGCATTGATGTGGTGCGCAATCGTCACATTTATGCCGATATATCAAAAAATCCGCTGAAAGCTGCCAACAAAGAGTTTTTCCAGGGTAAAGACGAATCGGTGATTGATATGATGGACAAAGAGTGATTTTCGGACATCCGTATTACAACCAAAAGCTCTGTATTGATGCAGGCTTAAAAAATCAGCCACATTGACAGGGCACATCCTGTTTTAATGTCAACATGACATTAAAACAGGAGCAATACAATGCCAATTTAGACATATTCTACGCTTGGCACGCAGATTGATCAGGAACGTCCAAACAATAAACATTAAAATTTAATTGGAGGACAAAACCATGACACTTGTAAGATTCAATCCCGCAATGCCTGAATTGGCAGACATCATGAACAATTTCTTTGATCGCAGTCCATTGTTTTCTAAAAACGACAATGATTGTCAACCAGCTGTGAACGTTGTAGAGAACAACGACAACTATTTGCTTGAGGTAATGGCCCCTGGATTTAAAAAGGAGAACTTCAAAGTGGAAGTCAACAACAATGTCCTGACCATTAGTGCCTCTCTGAACGATGAGCAAAAGGAAACAGCCGAAAACTATCGCCGCAAGGAATTTACGGTAGCCCAGTTCTCCCGTTCGTTCAATCTGCACAAAGAACGTATTGACGATGGGCAGATCGAAGCACGTTACGAAAACGGTATATTGACCGTAGTTTTGGCCAAACGCGAAGAGGCTAAACCAAAACCATCGCGAATGATCGAAATCGTGTAACTATCGCGCAAGCAACCAGAAAACGCGGGAGATTGATTTTCAATAACTTCCGCGTTTTTTATTTTAAAGTTTTCAGGAAAAAGCTGTATCGTTTGAATACTAAGCTTCTATAAAGATTATCAAGATAGTCAGGTAAGGATTTGGTAACGGTACTTATTGCTTTGCTTTTCAATGCATTTGCGTTAGCTCAAATAAAATATACAAAAAATATTTCCGTAAAATACGACAAGATTTTAATGCTCCGAGATAAGGAAAAAGGGTTAAACAAATCCCTTTGGGCATAATGGAAACAGAGCAAAAACCTATCTTTCGTCCTGTTCATCCATTCTCCTAATCAATGTATCACGCAAGCTGTCAAGGAATTTTGTCTTGTTTATTTTTCGATTTTTAAGTTCCATAAAGGTATGATAGAAGTCGCCTAATTCAATATCAAAGGTGTTTTCAAATGTTTTAGCTATAACTTTAATATCTACCACAATACACCAAATCATTATCAAGATAATAACCGTCCGTATTCCGGTTGCAAGATTGGAATTGACGTTTGCTACGCCCAACTTAGCAAATATTGCAGTAAGTGCAGCAAGCAAAGCGGATAATAAAGCATAAACTGATTTTAAAAATTCTGTACTAATCCAATACCGAAACCTTTGTTCTGATAGAAAGGCATTACCATAGTTGTAACTTTCTTTTCTTTGCCTGATAACAGTCCGTTGATTTTAGGGTACAGCCAGTATGCCAATTCTGTTGAGAGAATGCCAAAACCTGCACCTGCTACAACATCACTTGCCCAATGTTTATCATTTACGGTTCTGTACACGCCCGTAAAAACAGCAAATGAATAACCGGAAATACTCAACCAAAAATTAGTGTCCTTATATTCCCTGAACATAAATTGTGCAGAGGAAAACGCGGTGGCGGTATGCCCCGACGGGAAGGAAAGGTTATTGGAACCGTCAGGTCTTTCTTCTTTTACAATATGTTTTAATGGAACGACAAAAGCAGCGGAAATCAATTGTGAGGTTGCATAAATGATAGTCCTGTCCCTGAAATTATGCCTGCCTTTTATTCCCACAGCGTTTAGACCATATACCATTGCTGCCGGAGCATATTGGGTATAGTTATCCAATGATATGTGTTTGGGTTGGTGTTCGCCTATCTCGTCCCATGTCGAAAAGTTGAGTTGCTTTAGCCCGTCACTCTCCAAGCTCACAATTCCATAACCAATAAAAATCGTTGGAGCGATGAGATGTCTATAATCTAATTTGTATGCCTTGTTATTAGTCTTCCCGATGATACTATCCTGCAAAGCGATATTTGTAATTTGGATAGTATCTTGTGCCGATACCGCACAGATATTGACCACCACAAGGATCAAAACAATAACATTTTTATTTATTGAGTGCATTTCATTTAGTTAGTTTTGTTTTTAACCTTTCGATATTTACTTCTTTAACCTTTTGAAGTACGGTTTTTCCATAGACAGTAAAATAACTATGGCTATTTAGCAAACCATAGTTTGTTTCATCCCATTCATTATCTGTATAAGTTTTGCCTAAATAGGTTTTGAACTCTGTTCTCATCCTTCGCTCATATTTGGAGTAGTCCGTCTTTGTGAAATGATACAAATCCGCATCTGCCAAAACTTCTGCTTCAGGCGATTCTGGGTTTTGCGGAAAACGTGTCGCTTCAATGCAAGCCAAAGCCTGCGCTGTCCTTTCTTTTGGATAGTTCAAGTACATAATCTCTTGCTCTATCAATTATATTTTCCTTCATTGCTGATGATTTAAAACTTATAGCTATATCCTAACCTGATAACCTGCGTTTCGTAATAATCATCGCTGGTATAATTGAAGCCCATTCCGTCTATTTTTCTTTTGATGACCATTGTATTGAGCAAATCGGTAGCGTTGAAGAATAATTCTCCTTTACCTTTCTGTACGGATTTTTTCAATCCTGCATCTATTGAAAACCTTGACATAATTTTACCCTGTGGGATAATATCAGGTGCTAAATAAACGGCGGTCAATTGTGCATCCCATCCATCGGCAAAACGGAACGTGTTGTTCAGCTTCAGGTTGCCCGATATTGCCGATTGCTGGTCAGCCGAAAAAGTGTTGGGTTCAGGGTACAGGTTTTGTACCGTAAAAGCATTTATCTGGTTCCTGTACAAATTACCGTTGATGTTAAAGGAATAAACATCAGAAAACTTTTGGTTCACGATGGTTTCCAAGCCTGTATTATAGCTTCTGCCTGCATTCTGGAATATGGCGTATATCAGCGTGCTTCCCGGAACGGTACTTGAAATCCTTGTGATGGTTCCATTGGCAAAACGATGGTACAATGCGGAATAGAAATAACCACTATTCCAAGTGTTCTTATACCCTAACTCTATGGAATTGGTAAACTGCGGACGTAATGCAGGATTTCCAACCTTGATGATTTCTGCATCATCGTACTTAGGGAAAATACGGATGTCCACTTCGTTCGGTCTGTCCACCCTGCGGTTATAGAATACAGAAAGTTTATTGTTGTCGTTCAGCTTATAGGCTAACCTCATATTCGGGAACGGCTGCGTATAGTGATAGCCATCGCTTTTGTAAGTGCTGTGGTTGGGGTTTACATCGTACTGTATTTTCACATATTCCATTCGCAAGCCCAATTCAGCTTCCCATTTTTCATTTTCAAAAACATAGTTACCGTACACTGCTGGTATCAATTCCTTATAGTTTGCCCAACCTCCGGCATCCATATCCAAAACAGAATTGGCTCCGGGTCTGAACTCCATATTGGTCGGAATACTCCGGTTACGCAACTTGATACCTGTTTCAATACGTCCATATTTCAATGGTTTTATATAATCTACATTGAAATCATACACCTGTTCATCCGATAACAGTTTAAAGGCATCTGTTCCTGTTGATGATGACAGGTAATTGTCGTAAAAATACTTTTCGTCCTCTCTGTGAAAAGTGTAATTAAAACCTACATTCAATAAGTGACCTGCTTCCTTAAACTTGTATTGGTAAGCTGCCGTAGCCATTGCCGTAGTTTTCAGTTCATCTTCCAAGAACTGCCAAAGGCGTAAACGCTGTGACATATTCCCGTTGAAAAAGGGCTGGTCGCCACGGTCAATAATCTTCTCGCTGCCATACATTCCCGAAACGGTCAGCGTGTTTTGCTCGTCTATGTTCCAATCAACCCCTGCTTTTGTGGTTAGGAAATTAGTGTTCCTATTTCGCTTCAGTTGCGAATTGATAACCGTTCCATCGTCATAATTCCGCGTTACAAATTCATTTTTGTTCAGGGTTTGCGTGTAGAGATTATCCGCTTGTAGAAAGATATTCACTTTGTCTTTCCTGTAATTCAGCGAAACAGACGGATTGATTTTCGGCGTGAACGTATATTGCGGTCTGATGGTCGGCAGGTTTTCTTTCCTTACCCAAAGTGAGCCTGTTCCATAGACAAATCCCACCTTACCGTTAAGCCCATCCTGCTTGTTCTTCTTCATTATGATGTTGATGATACCCGCATTACCGTTGGCATCATATTTTGAGGAAGGGTTGTTGATAATCTCTATTTTATCAATGGAAGAAGAGGGAATGTTGTCAAGCCCTGTTTGGCTTCCGAAACCTGTTAAAGCGGTCTGCTTGCCATCAATCAAAACCGTAACTTTATCATTGCCCCGCAACTGGACTTTGCCATCCTGTACCGTAACGCCGGGCAGATTTTGCATACTCTGCAAAACCGAACCTCCGCTCTGGCTGATGTTGTCAGCAACGGAGTAGGTTTTCTTATCCAGCTTGTTGCTCACATCACTTGCCTTTGCAGAAATCGTTACACCTTCCAAAACGGTTGATGCTTCTTCCAGTTCAATAACAGGAATATCCAAAAACGCCGAGAGGCTGCCAACATATAAAGGCTGCTCCTTGTTCTCAAACCCCATAAATGAAATGGCTAAACGATAGTTGCCGGGCTTCACATTGGCAATGGAAAACCTGCCTTCATCATTGGTCACTGTTCCGGCTACAAATGCACTGTCCTTTTCGGTTTTTACGACAACATTTACATACAGGATAGTCGATTTATCCGCCTTGTTTTTTACGATACCGGAAATGGTAACGGACGAAACCTGCGCATTGGCTACCGAATAAGCGATTATGGAAATGAGTACAAAAAACAACCTTACTTTATTCATCGTCTTAATCTTCAACTTCTTTTAAAAACTTACCTGTATTGTCAAAAATCAGGTCTTTCCCTTTAACTTCTATTTCGTAGGTAACAACTCCTTTGCTGTCAGTAATCTTTGCTGCCTCTTTGATTTTTTGCCCTGCATAGTGTTTAGCAGCATAGGCTTTGGCATTGGCTGGAAACTCATCAATTTTGATTTCCACTTCGGTTTCAAGAATGTTTCCCGAAGCATCAATCAATACAGAATAATCGGTTTCCGTCACTTCAAATCCAGCCTCATAGTTGCCCTTCTCTTTTTCCCATTTCAGTTCCTTTGCATTGGGATGGCTTTTTTGCAAAGCTGATTTTACTGCTGCCGGAACTTCTTTTTCCGAAACTTTTTGTGCATTGGCGAATGACACGCTTGCCAGTGCCGCCAATAGAAATACTAACTTTTTCATTTTTTAATTTTTTTGATTGTTGACCACAAAATTCTAATGAGATTTAGAAGAAATTTAGAACTTGTTTTTTAGAGGTATTTTTCAGGTAATCGAACTATTTTGATGCAGGATAGGAACATTAATACTATTGGCTTAAAAATTAAAGCCTTGATTTTTAGGGGCTTTTTCAATAATCTTAGGAATTTGGAGTTACTCTATTCAGTCCTATTCTTTTTCCTGTCCCATAAATGCTCCATTTCCGGTGTAGAATACTCCAATGTAACTTTGCTCTTTATTAAGTCGCAATTCATGTTGTTCGTCCCAACTGGTTAATACGACTTCTGCTTTTACAATCTTATATCCGGGATACGTTGAAGCAACATTGGCTTTAATTACATCGGAAATTTTGCTGATGGATATTATATATTCAGTTTCATACTACTTGCCATCTGATTTATGTTGGGCACTATGTTTATTTCCGGTCATTACAAATTCCGCTTCCCAGGTATTATCGCAATTTTTCGCCCATTTAATATTGGCTGCATTGGGAAATTTTTATCTGAATGCACTTTGAATATTTTCAGGAATTTTTTCTTCCACTCTTTTATTTTCTTTGCAGGAAAACAATACTAAAACAGCAATTAATGATATTGCCAATACGTTTGATAGTCGTTTCATACCATTGGTATTTAAAGTTGTGGCAAAAGTATTTTTCAATTTGGAAGAAATTTAGAATGCTATGTCCTCACTAAACTAATTACACAATAAAAATCCGAGGTTTACTCGGATCCTTTATTTCGCATTACTATTTATTAAATAGCTTGTCGAAATCGAATTGCGAACCGATAAGTTTAGATGAATATTCATTGGCAACCTCGAAATAAGTACCTTTGACCGGGTCTGGTTCAAAATCCCTTGTATCATATATGAGGGCATTCTGTATGATGGAAACCCAACCGCCATCTACACCCGAAATGTTTCCCTGCTCAAAATCCCGTCTTAAGAGTGATGTGCCGTTAGGTGCTTTCGTTTCATCTCCGGTTACAGGGTCTATCGCATCGGCTTCCATTCCCTCAAAGGTCTTATAGCTCAAATGCTGGATTTCTTATACGCCACTTACCATTACCTAAAGCATGATCGGCTTTTTGGTTCAACATATATTCCGTTTCCCTGAAACGGTTGGAAAGCGCATCCGTTACAAAAGCGGCTTCGCCAACGCCGCCCGGACGTAATGTTTTCCTTGCCCTGTCATATTTCTTGTAAGTAAAGAGAGTAGTGTTCTCGTCAGACGGAAGACGTAAATCTCCCAATGTTTTCTCGGTTAGACCGAAATATAGATTTGCCGGATTTTGTTGGGCTTTAAAATCAATCTTAAAACGCAAGCGTGTGCCTTTGTAATATGGCACGTCCAATGATAAAGCCAGTTCCTTTGCATTGGAAGTGTACCAGGCTGCATTGGCTTTTAATTTCATCAGCTAAGGTGTATAGGCAAATAGTTCATTATCCCGTTTGCCATTCCATATCACATTGATTCTTACTCCGAACCCCAAATCCTGTTACCGGGTCTGAAGAAATATCGGGGATACCTGTAATAAATGTTCCTTCCCGTTTTTTTGCAAGGTCTTCATCGCTCATCCGTTTGGATTTTATAAACGATAAACTGTTTTTTTTAACGGTAATGGTGCCCTGTGTTTCCACTGCAAAAGGTGCAGCCAATGTTGCGATGATTGATGCTAATCTCTTCATATTTAAAACTTAGAATTTTACTGTTCTGGCAAAAAACAAACAGAATTAGAAGAAATTTAGAACGGTGTATTTATGCTGTCTTTTTTCTGCTTCCGAAATAAAAATGCCCTGCAACTAATAGGAAGATTAACCCTGCAAAAAAGCCACCCAACACATCCGTAAACCAATGTGCGCCGAGATATACCCTTGACACAGCCCCTAGAAAAATCATTGAAAGGCACAACAGGATACCGCCAGCTTTTAAAATCGAATGCTTATTGATGGTTCGTAGCAAAATGAATATGAATGCTCCGAAGAAAACCGTATAAAACAATACATGACCACTTGGAAAACTCTGGTAATGGGTTTCTTCAAGAATGGAAACAAAATCTTTGGTGGGTCGGGGTCGGTCTATCAATGTTTTCAGTACCCACGCAATGCCGCCGGATATTAAAGTAGATAACATCAGCAAAGCATCTTTTTTGCGCTTTAATAAGAGGAAGTACAAAGCACTGCACACGACCAGCACAGCGGAAACCCTAATCCTGCCAAACCAGCTAACAGCCTTCATAAAGCTGTCAAGAAAGCCGTTTTGCTTTTCTTGTATTTCTTCTGAAATATGTATATCAATGTAATGTGGCTGAGCGAACATCACATAGACAGCTAAAGTACCAAATCCCAAAAGGAATATCGAAAGGGCTGTCCAAATAATGTTTTTTTTATTCCTGTTTAGGAATGGCAATATGTTCTGTTTCAAAAAAAACAAAAATCTATTGTTAGAATAATTTTTCATAGAAATATGGGATGTATATAATAAGTCCAATAACCAATGCAGTCAGCGCAGCAAAAATTACCGCACCCGCACCAATATCCTTTATGACGGCAATTTTCTTGTGATGGTCGGGATGGATAAAGTCACATAATTTTTCAACGGCTGTGTTAAGCCCTTCGATACTTAGTACAAGACCGATAGTCAAAATCTGGAATAGCCATTCTGTTTTTGTAATGTCAAACAAGAAGCCAAAAAAAATAGAAAGGATGGCTAAAAGAAATTGTGTTGTAACGGAGTGTTCAGTTCTGAGCAATAGATAAGCTCCTTTAAAAGCATATCGGAAACTTTTTATTCTGCCCTTAAGAAATCCGTTTCCTGTTTTATTCATTTGCCTGTTTATTAGAAATTAAGAATATTATAGCTGGTCTATTATTTGCAGAAATATATTAATCCAGTAATTAGGATGATAATTAAGCTCGGCATCTCCAAAACGGACAATGATTATATTTTTCTTAGGATAAACATATAGGAACTGCCCATATAGCCCGATAGCATAAAAGCTACCATAATTCAGTGGTCCGATTCCCCAATTGTTATTATAAAAAAGCCGATTTCCATTAGCTGGGTCAGGATGAGTAGAATAATCAACCCAATTTTTTGAAACAATTTGTTTGTTGTTCCATTTTCCTCCATTAAGGTATAATCTTGCAAATTTTGCAAAATCCAGCGTTCTGCCTTGTAAACAACAGAATGTCTTTTCCAAAGCTAAACTATCATTTCTGTCTAAACTCCAATATATCGGAGCTTCAGTTCCCAAAGGCTTCCACAATTTTTTTTCCATATATTGAGAAACGGTACTCCCGGTAGTTTTTTCCAGCATAACACCAAGCAATAGCGTATTGGCACTGGAATAATTAAAACGCTTAGTCTTAGAATATTCCAAGGTCAAATGAGAAATTTGCTTCCTCAAATTGGTACTCCAAAAAAATTTAATATTATCAACATTGCTGAATTTTATTCCTGAAGTATGATGCAGAAGGTCACGAACTGAAATTTGTTCCCATAATGGTCTATTTCTAAATTCCGGCAAATAGTCAGTTATTTTATCATCAATACTTTTGATATGTCCTTCATCTATTGCAATGCCGATAAGAGTAGAAATAAATGGTTTTGCGATGGAAAAACTGGAAACTGAAATTGTATCTAAATCATCTTTAAACTTTTCGTACAAAATCGTATCGTTGCGGATAATAACAAATGAAATTGTTTTATGCAGTTGTACCAGACTATCGAGTGTAACATTGGTCGGGTTTAAATCTTTATTAGTTACGCCTATTGTTTTTCCAAGTCCGTAATCCTCTGTGGGTTTATGAAAGTTGAATATCGTATCAGAGTTTTCTATCTTTCTTTGTGGAAATATTTTATGACTGTTTTGTTTCGGGATTTTAGTGTAATGTAATGTGGTGCAGCCCGTACTAAAATAAAGCAGCAAGAGTAAAGCACATATATTAATTGGTTTGAGCATTATGATAAAGTTTACAAAAATCTATGTTTAAAGAAATTCACATTCTATACTTATTCATTTTGGTATTAAAATCAGAGTATGATAATCTGTTTATACGCTATTCAAAAAAAAGAACAGATTTAGAAGGAATTTAGAATTGATGTTTTTTTGGATTACTTGGAAGCGGATATATCCGGTAATCAATAAAAACAGCACTCTCAGTCAGTACACTCGTAAATGCACACCAGGGAAGTGGTTTGTTATTTAAAAATGTTCATCTTCTTATCATAAACGGGACTTTGTATGTTTAGAAAATTTAAAACACTATGAAACACATAGTTTTGAGATAAAATATCATTGGGTTTGAGCTGTTTTAGGTTGTTATTGGAAGTCCAGGCTATAAAGGGAATTTCATATTGTTCTTTAGGAGCAAAACTTATAGGCACACCATGTATATATAAGTTTTTTCCTCCTAAAGACTCGCCGTGGTCTGAAACAAATAGCATTGCGCTTTTATATTCTTTTAACTGTTTTAAATCCTCAATAATATTGTGCAGGATATAATCAGTATAAACAATGGCATTGTCATAAGTTTTGTAGTCAACGTTCTGAAAAACAAATTTGTAGAATGGAAAATGGAAGAATAAAAAGTTGACAAAGCTTATAAGTAAAGCGAACTGTGGCAGCTGAACTATAAATACTAATTAGCTTAAAATTATCTTTTAAAATATACAGTATGTATTTTATATAGTTAAATTTCAAGACTGATTATTACAAACAAAAGATTACAAAATTATAGCCATTTATTTTTATAATTATTAAATCGCGTCTGATAATACACAATAAAATAAGCATCTGGAAGTGTTTTTTATCACTAAACCAGTTTCAGATTTTATATTTTCGGCTGATAAAATCCCAATAAGCCCCGAAATATAAACGACAATGCTGCCTACAATAACATCCAGTAGATAATGTGCTCCTACACCTGCTCTTGTAAATGCAAGCATTAGTCCTGTTATTATTATAATAAAATCTATGAAATTTTATATTTTAACTCATAGGACATATATGCAAACATCAAGATGGTAAGTGTTGTAAAAATTGTAACGGAATGTCCGGAGGGTATGCTGTCGTGTTCCGACAATGTTTTTCCGACGATAATAAAACTATCATTATCAAACACTGGCACAGGTCTTGGTACTCCAAATATTTGTTTTAGAATATAAGAAAGTAAACAAGAAACCAGAGAACCCGATACTAAAGTCTCCCAAATTTTAGGGTAATAAGATGTCCGGTTTTTAGGGAGACTTACATTTTACTGAAAATTTATTTCAAAACAAACTCTTCTTGCTTTTATGATATTTACGACTGTCTAACGGATTGGCATCTTTCGAACAGGGAAGTGCAGGACGGCGTCCTCCCAAACGGAGGTTCAGACGTTGGTTGAATTCGTAAATCAATGACACTTCGTGTGCTCCTGCCGATTTTAGCCCCAATCCCGAAACGGTAATGTCATAACTGTAACCAAAACGATATGGCCCATAATTATAAGCAAGCAACACGATCAATGCATCCTGGTTAATCGTTTTTTCCACATTGTTAAAAATAGGTAGCCCCCGATACCAAATACCAAGCTCCAGCGGTTCGTTGTGCCAGTACATGCCAATATCGAACTGTTTGAACTTGTCCTGGTGCTGATAACGATAGCTCCACGAAAACGAACGGTTCAAACTACTTTTACGGCTTCTTAGGGTCCAGATGTTCATTCCTCCAAACACGGTAACTTTAACGGGAAGTTTCATTTCTTCGTTCATAAACGTGTAGTTGGGCTGCGCCAAATGGTTCAGCGTCGTCCCGATCCAATATTTGGGGCTGTACAAAAATGCCGACGCACCAAGATCGAAATAGTTGATGTTGTCGTTTACCAAACGTGTTTGTGAACCAGAACCGCTACCGGTTGACGATTCATATCCCAATTTTAATTTATTGTAATCGATGAATTTATTTGCCACTTCGAACTGAATGCCCGGAATTATTTGCCAAGTGTCGTTAAGTACAAGATTGTACGAATACTGGAACGCGGCATTGGTGGTGGTCAGTCCGCCGCTTCCCGCTCTGTCCTGCATCAAATAAAAGCCAACCCCACTGTTGAACGACGAAAAAAAGTTATCAAACGACACCGAATAGGTTTGAAAAGCTTTTTGTACTGCCGGCCATTGGTTTCGATAATTCATCACCAGCCTGGCCCCATCGGTGGATCCGGCCAGTGAGGGGCTTAGGTAAAGCGGATTGGCATAGAACTGGGAATAATGTGGATCCTGTGCATGAAGATTACCCGTCAGGATTATGATTCCCGACCAACACATCATTAAATATTTGCACCAATCTTGTTTCCTCATCTCAACAAAGTCACATCGCCCGTAAACGTTTTGGTACGGCCATCGCTAAACTTCACACGGGCCGTCCATATATATACTCCCATCGCCGACAATTTCCCTTTAAAATAGCCGTCCCATCCGATGCCCACATCGTTGCTCTCGAAAATCAGTTCACCCCAACGTGTAAATATCTGGAGCTTGTATTCCACAACCCCTTCTTGCGTAAATGGAAAAAACACTTTATTGTCGCGATCGTACTTATCATATACGCCACCGCTCGGACCGGACGTACTTGGGGTAAAAGCATTGGGAAATTTGATCTGCCCTCCTGTCTTGGCCCGTACAGCTTCCACCATCAGGTAACTGTCTGGACAACCTTTGTCGTTCTCCACAATCAACCCCACATCATACAAACCCTCTTCGGCGTATTTATGGATGGGGTTTTGTTCTGTCGATTTGTTTCCGTCACCAAAATCCCATGTCCAACTTACCACGTTTCCGGTGCTCCTGTCCCTGAACCTCACCGACTCCTCGGGAATGACGGTCACTCGTGGATCAAGGTCAAAGAAGGCCACCGGCTCCTCGTACACCACAATCTCCAAATCATTGGCAATGGATCGTCCTCCGGGGCCATCGGCAGTAAGGGTTACCTTGTATATTCCCGGCCTGACGTAAGTGTGCACCGGTTCTTTGGCTTCACTGCTGTTATTGTCGCCAAAATCCCAAAGGAACAGGTTTGCATCGGGGGTATGGTTGTAAAACTCGACCGTCAGCGGCGGGCAACCTTCTGCATTCGGCCCATAACTTATTTGTGGAACCATGGGCAGAATACGGATACTTTTGGCCACAGAATCAATACATTGTTCTCCCCTGGCTATCAACCAAACGGTGTAATTGCCCGACAAAGCATACCGGTGAACAGGATGGGTATCGACAGAGATATTCCCGTCTCCCAGGTCCCATTGGTATTGCCAACCATCCCCCTGCGTTTGATTGGTAAACGTCACTGTCGAACTGGGCATGGTTTGGAGTTCCGGATCGGCAGTGAACTGCGGTTTGGGTGTCGGCCACACATCCACGTACGTATAAGCCGTTTCAACACATCCATACGTCGATGTGGCTGTCATCTGCACGTTAAAACGCGCCACTTCATCAGAATTAGCCACAAATACATTTGCTCCGACATAGCCCGACGACGTGTGCCCATCGCCATAATCCCACGTAAACGTGCGACCCCCGGTGGTAGTGTTCTGGAACACGGCATTGAGCGGACTGCATCCGGGATCGGCCGGAGATATGGATGCCCCTACGCTGGGGAAAACCTGGATAGGCTTGTCAATGGAATCGCGGCACCCTCCCGTATTTTCAACGACCAAACGTACGCGAGACCATACAGGCCCGTACGTGGTATTGGTAAATGTATGCGAAAAACCACCTGCTCCTGCGGCTTCGAATATATCGCCTCCTTCAACTTTCCACCACGATTTAACAACATTGTCCGATTGGTTGGCAAACGTCACATCCAACGGATGGCATCCTTCTGTTTTATCCGGTGTAAACATTGCCGTAGGCGAAGGATTTACCGTGACGGTTTTTTCCGTTACATCAATGCATCCAAAGACAGATGACGTATTGAGCGTGATTTTATAATCAGTGGAAACCCCGCCTTGTACTTCGTAAAGACGTGATGCCGACATGGCTCCCGTCAATGACGTCCCATCGCCAAAGTCCCAGTTGTATACCTGAGCTCCCGCATCGGCCAGAAAATCGACCCGAAGAGGGCTGCACCCAGCCGTCGGAACCGCTGTGAAATCAATATCCAGCTGCGGATATACCGATATATACTGCCTTGAGGTGTCTACACAACCAAACTGGTTCGACACAGCCAATGCCACTTCGTATGCGGTAACATAGTTATTGGCGTTAACAAACGTGTGCGATGCATCGACGGATGTGGCCCCTGGAGCAGTCCCATCACCAAACGACCAATTGTAATTTTGGGCTCCCTGCGATTGGTTCGTGAAATAAACTTCAAGCGGACTGCACCCTTTTATTTTATCGGGCTTAAATGATGACAACGGGGCTGGAGCCACCGACACATTCATGCCTAACGAATCGGCGCATCCATCGTTATTGGATACTTTCAACTTCACATTAAATGTCAGCAAATTGGCCGTGGGATTTACAAAGATATGTTGAGGATTGGGCACATTTGCCGTCATCCCATCGCCAAAATCCCACAAATAATTGTCGGCCCCCTCCGTTTGATTGTCAAATTGTACGGGATACGGATTGCATCCCAACGGGTCAAACGGCTGCACAACCGGTACTGGTTTCGGAAAAAATTTTATTTGTACATCATCGCTCCCCACACAACCGTTGCCATTGTCCTCGAACCACACAAATACGTATGTTCCTGGAATATCCACCGAAACTGTGGTCAGTGCCAACGTCGTATTGGCAAAAACCGCATTGCCAGGACCCGATTGTTGTTGCCAGGTTCCTCCTACATCGGGCGTTACTTCAATCGTGTGATTTAATCCACACACTTCGGCGTCTTTCATGGCCACCGGGGCAGGCACACGGACAAAAGCCACGTTCACGTAAGCTTCACTAACACATGAAAAATTTGTTTCTTCCCACTTTAACCGATAGGTACCGTAATCCGTCACAGTTATGTTCGACGTGGGGCTGGTATCATCGCCGAACGTGACAGTGCCCGGCCCTGACTCCAAAGACCAAAACCCGGTGCCCAGACTCGGCACGGCACCCAATGTGTGTTCCAAACCGCACAGCACCGTATCGGCTCCCGCATTGGCCACGGGCAAATCTCTCACGATGACGGTAACACTTCCGGTTGCATCACACCCCTGACTATCTTTGATGTAATAACCAAACACAAAAGTACCGGGCGTGGAAGAGTTGAATGTGGGCGTGTCCACATCATCCGCCGAAAGCAAATCGGTTCGAACTCCCGTCCATTTATGCTCCACGTATACCCCCGAACCTCCCTGGGGATTGGGATCTAACGCCACGGGAATGCCTGCGCATACATCGATCAACGGTTGGTCAAACTGGATACTGATATAAGACACATCGACCTGAGTAATGGCTTGCGATTTACATCCGTTGTCGTCGGTGACCTGATAAGTAAGATCATAGATACCGGCAACAGTCGTATGGAAATCGGGCGTTTGAATATTCACGTCGCTCAAAGGACTAACATTTCCTGTCCACAGATGGGTATAAGGCAATGTACCACCTGTTGGGTTTCCATTGAGTTGCAACAACGCACCGGGACATAAGTTGGTTTGGGGTCCTGAAGAAATGTTGGATCTTGGAACTTCGTTCACGACAAAAACCTCTGTATCCGTATCAGAACAACCGTTGGAATTCGTAACGGTATAAGTAATTACGTGAGTACCAGATCCGGCAACCGATGGGGAGAACGTCCCCTTGCTTCCACTGGTTATGCCTGTCCCGCTCCAGGTCCCTCCTGATGTGGCTGCACCAAGAGTGACCGGTGAATCGTTGGCACAAAACGGTCCGGCAGATGTAATGGTCGCATCCGGATTAGGAACGATAACAATGTAAGCTTTTTTGGTGATTGGCGGGTAATCACCGTTTACCAAATCTGCGGGAGGGCCGGGAATATTAGGGTCGTCATAAGGATTGCACTGGTTCCAGTTACGTAATTCGATTTCAAACCTATCACCCACCAATCGTGTATCGTTCACATAAATGGGCATGGTCGTATTCCATGGCGGGATGGGGTTGTAGATTGGTTCCGACGTGACCTCAACAGGGCCGCTGAACGGAAACGTGCGAGGAAGCCCGTCGACCAACGCATCGCCAATAAATACAGATTCGGCCGCGTTGGTACCATATACCCATTGTATCCAGCGTTTACGATCATTGGGGCCATCTTGGATTTGCTGGTCGGGGGGCTCACAATTCCAGATCGATTCGTCTTTGAACGTCACCGTCCCGTCATTTCCCACACAAATCCGAAACACTTCAGGATTAATGATCAAGTCCTGATTGGAATTTTTGTTGTCTGTATTGAAGACCTTAAGGGTTTGAAGCTGCTGGCTATTGGTACATGCAACCCCATTTACCATATACCTTACCGCAGGTTGGTACACACATTTCTGAACGGTGGGATCTTTTTCGTAACGGTGCGATAACGTGGCACTGTATTTCCGGGTCACAGGATCGACCAATGTAGCGGATACGATCTCGGCGGGAGAGCCGTCATCCCATCGGAACTCGAAATCGATGTTCGCTCCTACGGGCAGAACAACGTTGGAATAATCCACTTCCCATGTCACATCTACCGGAGCGCACAATCCCACGGGCGTAAATTTGTTGCTTTGCCCGTTATAGTTACAGTCAACCTGGGCATTAAGCATAAAGCCCGGCAAACAAAACGCACATGCAACAGCAATCCTGCGAAATGCATCCATAATAAGAAACTCTAAAGTATAACCGAACTATTAAACGGCCATTGGAAATTTATGTTTCTTTACAGATGCATATTTTACCGAACCTTATGGCTTTATGGCCCTTAGCATCTCCTTTTTCCCCGGCGGACCAGGTAACCGTTCCACCATAAAACCGGAGGAAGCAAGCATTCGGCGCACGGATCCTTTGGCACAGTAGGTCACTAAAACAGCCGACGGACCCATGGCTTCAAAAATTTTCCGGAATACATCGTCACACCACAGATCGGGTTGTTTATCAGGACCAAATGCATCGAAATAGACCAAATCGTAACCTGTATCGATCTCTAAATGGCGGAAATCGCCCTTTATTTTTTTTATTTGGAAATTATTGGCCAATGTCACAAGAGTCTCCCAAACACACATATGCATTTGACGGAAAAAATTATTTAGCCCAAAGCCTTCAAAGTTTCCGTAGTTTAGTTTTTCCCACACGGATGGTTCCAACGGATATTTCTCGCATGTATGGTAGACGATGGTTTTCCCGGCAGAAAACCTGGCGGTCAACAACGCATTCAGCCCGGTGCCAAATCCCACTTCCAGAACCTTCACCCGGGATTTGTCAATCTGCTGCAACCCCATATGGATGTACACATGCACCGATTCGTTCAGCGCCCCAAAGGTCGAATGGTAGTGTTCGTTCAATTGGGGAACGAACAAGGTGTGCGACCCATCGTCGGAGACAATCAGTTCGACATCCGGCCTGGATGCCTTATTTTCCGGGTCTGTATTTTGCATTTTTACAAAATTAATAACTGGGTTGGAAGAAGAAACTTCGATAGCTGCCAAAAGTAGTAATTTTGCAGAGGCAAGGTGCTGTTTGAGTTTAATCATGCATCTCAAAACGAAGTTTCCGTATGACCATCCGTAAAATAATCCATATCGATATGGATGCATTTTTTGCGTCGATAGAGCAACGTGATTTCCCTGAATTAAAGGGAAAACCCGTGGCCGTGGGGCGGCCGGAAGCACGTGGCGTAGTGGCCGCCGCCAGTTATGAAGCACGAAAATACGGGGTACATTCGGCCTTGCCTTCTGTAACCGCATTGCGTAAATGTCCCAATCTCATCTTTGTGCCGCCACGCTTCCATGTATACAAACAGGTATCGGGCCAAATATTGGAAATATTCATGGATTACACGTCTTTGGTCGAACCATTGTCGATCGACGAAGCATTTTTAGACGTAACCGAAAACCTGAAAAACAACCCTTCGGCCACTTTGATTGCCAAAGAAATCAAGCATCGGATACTGAAAGCCACCGGGCTAACCGCATCGGCAGGCGTCAGTTTCAACAAATTCCTGGCCAAGATTGCCTCCGACCAACGGAAGCCCAACGGGTTGTTTGTAATAGAACCTAAACAAGCCGACGAATTCATCGCCAAATTACCCATAACAAAGTTTTACGGCGTGGGTGAAAAAACAGCTATCCGGATGCACCGGTTAGGCATTTACACCGGCGCCGACCTTAAACAATGGACGCTTAACGGATTGGTATCGCAATTCGGGAAAGCCGGCCACTTCTTTCATCAAATTGCACGGGGGATTGACGAGAGGCCTGTTGAACCGGAACGCGAAAGAAAATCGGTAGGCATTGAAAACACGTTTGAGAAAGACCTGATCAACCATCAGGAACTTAAGGACGAACTAGAAGTGCTGTTGGACGGATTATGGCGACGTATCGAACGTTTTGGCAAATATGGCCGTACCGTGACATTGAAGATCAAGTACACCGATTTCGAAACGCACACCCGATCCCGTACATCGTTGCTGAAAATTGACCACTTAACCACGTTATCCGCAATCGCCACTGAACTATATTCGCAAGTGGAACCAGAAAAGGCCATCAGGCTGATGGGTCTAAGCATGACCAATTTCGATGATGTAAAAGGGCCCGAGGCTATTCAGTTGACCATCGATTTTGGGGCTTAAAAGACAAGAAAAACGTTAAAAATCCCTTGGCAGAGGATAAAAAAGAAACGCCAAATGCCCCTTTGCCCAGCTAATCTCGATTAGCCGGTGCGGACGGACATCCAACCGACACAAGCATCCCCGCATTTCCAACAAGCCTACAAAAGCGCATAAGAACACCCTTCCTTTTATGGCTCTTCATCCAATTCCTTCAATGGTTCCCACAACAGTTCTTTGAAACGGACCACCTTGTCGTCGTCGACTTCTACTCCTTCGTTTTCAAGAAGTTCCTGCATCATCTCGGGATGAGGGAACTGGGCTTTTCCCGAGAGAAGCCCGCAATGGTTAACCACGCGATGGGCCGGCACATAAGGCTGCTGGCTTCCTGCCTGATGAAGCGCCCAGCCTACCATCCGGGCCGATTGTGCCGTTCCAAGATACACGGCAATGGCCTTATAGGTGGTCACCCTTCCGTAAGGCACCAATCTTACCACTTGGTACACTTGTTGGAAAAAATCACTTTTATGGACCGATGCGTTGTTCATTTGCCATTGGTTTACTTAACGTCCCGACATCCGCTCTCCTGCCGCCCACTCTTTATCGCGCGAACCGGTTCCCTTGCTGTGATAAGCATCAAACTCAATCTCAACCTCGGGCTCTTCCAATGTTTTTCCTGCATGAAGCCTGAAAAGCAGATACTTGATGGCAATGCCGCGACCAAGCCATTTTTGCTCATAATGGGTTTTCAACGATCGTATATCGTTGGCATAGTCTGAATGGTACAGATCAGTTTCGTTTACCTCGATCTCCAACCCGTTATGCCGCACCAACTCGTATGTATAGGTATAGAGAAAATTACTGTCGGTTTTTAAATGGATCAGGCCCTGAGGCTTTACAAACGCCATGTAACGTTGAAGGAAAGTAGTAGCGGTAAGCCGTTTGTTGGGTTTCTTCATTTGCGGGTCGGGAAAGGTTATCCAAATCTCGTCGACCTCGTTGGTTCCAAAAAATGAATTGATAAATTCGATGCGCGTACGCAGAAAAGCTGCGTTCTTCAATCCTTTTTCCAATACGTCGGTGGCTCCTTTATGCATGCGCGCCCCTTTAATATCTATGCCGATAAAATTTTTGTGGGGAAACATCCCTGCCAAGCCGACCGTATATTCTCCTTTGCCACAACCTAATTCCAACACAACGGGGTGGTCGTTCTTAAAGTAATCCCGTCGCCAGTTTCCTTTTAAAAAATGGTCTTTATTGAATATATCTTTAAACTCCGATTCAATTACATGATCGTAAGCGGCCAGCTGTTCAAATTTTTTAAGCTTATTCTTTCCCACAATTCTATTTCCTAAAAAATTGCAATCGACTATTTCGGCTAATTAACCGTTTCTACCCTTAGTCCGACATCTTGGATTCCTTGTAATTCGGACGAGCGCATGCCATGCGATACCTTAAACTCATAATCACCATGCTCGGCAAATTTCACCCCGCGTTTCCATAAAATGCTTGAATGGAAAATACTCCCCCATCCTTTCCCCGTCCACTCGCCATTTACATCAGCCAACATGCATTCAATGGTGTCGCGTTCGGTTTTGCCCGATGGGCTTTTCACGTCGATAAACAACCACAGGTTGCTATTGGGATACTGCTGGGTATTGCGGATGTTCACCAACAGGTTCATGGCCTGTTGGGTTGAATGTACCGGCACTTTAAAACAGGCGAGCGAATCTTTGTCCCACCCCTTTTTAGGAACGGTCACATATGAATCGAACACCCGGTTACGGTCGCACGATACAGAAACCAGTAATAGGGCCAGCAAAGAAAAAACAAACGTCAACTGCTTAGTTTTCATTCTGTGGCGGATTGTTTTTGGTTTTTAGAATAGGGCGTGGGCGCGGAGTCTGGTTATCGCCGGACGGCTTATTTTCCCCTTGCTGCGGTTTAGGGCCACGGTTATCGGGGCGATGACGGTGTTCGCCGTGGGGACGGTTATCCTGGGGACCGTTTCCTTGCTGTGGGGTCTCATGTCCTTGTGTCTGTCCCCCCTGACGATTATCTCCCTGGCGCATTTGTCCTTTCGGGCGTCTTTTGTTTTTGGAATGGCGGTTTCTGTCATCAAAGCGCGTTAAACTCTCTTCCCCAACCACGTTATGGTAACCGATTTCCCTGGGAGCCCCTTTATCGGCCTCTTCTTCAAGCTTATGTACCTTATGTCCCTTTCTGTTCAACGCTATCACCTCTTTCACCCTGTCGACCGACACGGCCACCATGCCCGTAGGCACACCAGGTTGGGTGGTATACCACATGGTACGTTTGAAAATATCGGTTTTGAAATGGTAATATATCGCTTCGGTAGTGTGCAACTGAATGTTGGTCGACGGGAAATCCTGTTGGGCATCGATATACGCGTCCAGTTCGTAGTTAAGACAGCATTTGAGCTTACCGCACTGTCCGGCCAATTTTTGGGGGTTCAGCGATATCTCCTGATAACGTGCCGAATTAGTGGTCACCGATACAAAATTGGTCATCCATGTCGAACAGCACAGCTCGCGCCCACAAGGGCCGATACCGCCTATGCGGCCAGCTTCTTGCCTCGCCCCTATCTGACGCATTTCCACACGGATCTTAAACCTGTCGGCCAACACCTTAATGAGTTCGCGAAAATCGACACGCTCATCGGCAATATAATAGAAAATGGCCTTGGTACGGTCGCCCTGATACTCCACATCGCCAATTTTCATGTTCAGTTTCAGGCGTTCGGCAATGCGGCGCGATTCAAGCATGGTTTCATGTTCCAGGCCTTTGGCCTCTTCCCATTTATCAATGTCCACTGGTTTGGCTTTCCGGTACACCCGTTTTACATCGGACGAGCTGGGCGAAATACTGTTCTTTTTCATCTGCAGCAACACCAGTGCGCCCGTGAGGGTAATCACGCCAATGTCATGCCCCGGCGAGGCTTCCACTGCGACGACATCCCCTTTCTTCAACGGCAAATGGTTCCCGTTTAGATAATATCCTTTTCGGGTGTTTTTAAACTGAACTTCCACCATGTCGGTGGCACCGGCCGCATCAGGCAAATCGGCCAGCCAGTCGTACACGTCAAGCTTGCCGCAACGGCTGGTGCATGTAGTACATTTATGTGGTTTTTCTTGGATATCTTCGGTCATATTCTCTGTTTTTCGGTTAAAATAAAAGGGCAAGCCCTTGATTGTATGTTGGATATTATTTAAGCAATACGATCAGTTTTATCATCAAATCGGTAAATACGATACGCGGATTGCCGTTTTGTTCCAAATGGGCATGGGCCAACGAAACTTCATCTGAAATTTGCACAACGTTCCTGTCGTTGATGAACGGTGAAAACCGCCCGGAGAAATTTTCTTCTTCGGGCGTTAGGTAAACAATTGCAGGTCGCTTCAGGTTCATGAAATAATTTTCCCTTACCATGCGGAGCGCGTAAAGCAAAAAGTTTTTCTGCCGCTCTTTGCTCTGATCCACCAATACGTCCGCCAATTCAAGCAAATCAAAAATTTTTCTCCCATAAGCCATGCGCATCATTTGTTTGAACTGTTCCAGAAAAAAATCCTGTTCCTCGCTTTCGCCTGCAACCTCTACGGCCCTGATGTAATTGCCGTTGCTCAATTTTGCAATGGCTTGGGCAGAAGAAGCGTCGATGTGTTCATTGACGACGAGCCGCCGGTTGATAATATCATCGGGTAAACGGGCAAACCGGACTTGCTGCGTACGCGAAAGAATAGTGCCAAGAATTTCGCCCGGGGTATCGGACACCAAAATAAACTGTGTTTGCGACGGAGGTTCTTCGATCAGTTTCAAAAGTTTATTGGCTGCTGACTCGTGCATCAGTTCGGGATGCCAAATGACCATGATTTTGAACTGGCCCTCAAAGGTTTTCAGGCTGAGTTTCTTTATGATTTCAGCGCTCTCATTGGTATAGATCATCCCTTGTTTCTCGGAACCGATAAAATCAAACCACTGGTGCAGATTGAAATAGGGGCTGGCTATGGCAAATTCGCGCCATTCCTTGATGTAGGTGTCGCTTACCGGCGATGAGTTTGATGAGGATTTTACCACGGGAAACACAAAGTGCAAATCCGGATGCACCAGTTTTGCAAACTTGTGGCACGACGGGCATTGTCCGCATGCATCGTCAGGTAAACGGCTGGTGCAGTTCAGGTATTGGGCAAGAGCCAAGGCCATGGGCAGCTTTCCACATCCCTCGGGACCGGCAAACAACAACGCATGGCTTAACCTATTTTCGGTCACCGTACGTACAAGCTGCTGCTTGATAATATCTTGTCCAATTACATCCTTAAAAAGCATACCCCACCCAAACTATTAAAGTGTTCCAAAGATAACAAATTCATGCGAACAGAAAGGATCATGGATGGCGGGACCAATCCTCTTCCTTACACGCCACTGTCTTTAAGTATAACCACCACCATTTCTACTTTTGTACCATTTGTGCAAGGTGGTTGTGGTTTTTGATTTCAACCTTGAGGTTTGATCTTGGTTTGAGGCCATCGTAAGAATCTATTGTGCCACCTTTAAATCCACCTGCCACGGGAAGAATTGCGAAGCCAGTAAATAAAAATCTATCTGTAGATAATCAGGTTGTTCCGGTACAATCTCCTGGTTGTTCACAGACCGGTACTGACAGAAAGCAACATGAATATTACGTCCATAAAACAATTGCCAATTGCTTCCATTATCGCCTTTTCCCTTTTTTCTCGGGAACGCTCAACGCTTTTTGGGCAGCACGGACGCTTTTTTGGGCCTCTTTTAACATTTTGAGGGATGATTTTCTGCCCATATCGGCCTTCACCAATGCTTTATTGGTCTTGTCAAGCTTTTTTAACTGAAGTCTCAAATCGGCATCACTGGCTTTCGCAGCAGTTTTGTATTCTGTATCAAGAGTTTTTATCTCAACTTTCGCATCGGCAGCGTTTTTTTTATCTTTCGATGCAACCTTCTTCTCAAGGGCTTTGCGTTTCTGGGAATATTGCTTGTCAAGGACCTTACGCTCATCGTTATTGCTGATAATTACCCTATCGATTTCTTCAAGGATTGGGATATTGGCAGAGATCAGCGAATCTGCCGTTTCTATTTTCCGTTCGATCTTAGCTTGTTTGATCTCTGCCCTTGTCAAAGCCAATTCTTTGGACGACGGTTTGGCTGCCGGTTGCAAAGGGGCACTTTGCCCATAAACGTTTCCAAGCCAGACAGGGAAACCAAGCAACAGGATGGCAATGGAGAAGCAGGTTTTCATAGCGGGAAGTCCTTTCCCTTCAGTACCACGTAGGGGATTATCATCTCCTCAAGCGATACCCCCCCATGCTGAAAGGTGTCTTTGTAATAGGTCACGTAATAATTATAGTTGTTCGGGTAAGCAAAAAAATCGTTGTTCGTAGCAAAAATATATGTAGTCGACACATTGGGTCTTGGCAGAAAGACTTTTTCAGGTGTTTTGACTTCAAATACTTCTTTCGGATTATAAGCTAAGTTTTTGCCTTGTTTGTAACGTAAGTTGGTATTCACGTTGCGGTCACCCACTACTTTCACCGGATTGCCGACCCGTATGGTACCATGATCGGTGGTGATGACCACGGTAACATTCTCTGCTGCCAGCTTTTTAAGTAAATCGCGCAAGGAGGAGTGCATGTACCATGACATGGTAAGGGAACGGTATGCCGCCTCATCGCCGGCCAGTTCCCGGATCATTTTCATCTCGGTGCGGGCATGCGACAAAATGTCCACAAAATTAAACACAATCACGTTCAAATCATTTGTCATGAGCGATTTAAATCCATCGACCACCTTTTTCCCCGTTTCGGGATCATTAATTTTATGGTAGGCAAATTTATGTTTGCGCCTATATCTGTCAATTTGTGTTTGGAGCAATTCTTGTTCAAATTGGTTTTTGCTTCCCTCTTCGTCGTCGTCCACCCAGTATTGCGGGTACATTTGGGCTATTTGCGACGGCATAAGCCCCGCAAATACTGCATTACGGGCAAACTGCGTGGCAGTAGGGAGTATACTCATGTACAACGACTCTTCAGGGAATTGGTAGTCGGGGCTCAAATCGGAACGGATCATTTGCCATTGATCCAACCGAAAGTTATCGATGAGCAGGAAAAACACCTTTTCGCCACTGTCTAGCAACGGAAATATCTTGTTCTTGAACAGTTGGTGTGACAGCAAAGGGCCTTCTCCCGTGGAAAGCCATCCCTGATAGTTTTTTTTCACAAACTTGGAAAACTCTCGGTTGGCTTCGGCCTTTTGCATTTTCAGTACTTCATCCATGGTCCCGCCGGTCGACTGCAATTCCAATTCCCAAAAAACCAATTTGCGGTACACCTCCTCCCAATCTTCCACTGTGAGCGAATCGTTGATGCGGAACGATAATCTGGAAAACTCACTTTGATAACCCGAAGTCGTGGTTTCCGCCACCAACCTTCGTTTATCAAGGTTCTTTTTTATGGTCAGTAATATCTGGTTGGGGTTAACGGGCTTTATCAGGTAATCGGCAATCTTGCGCCCAATAGCTTGCTCCATAATGTCTTCTTCCTCGCTTTTGGTGATCATGACCACCGGAAGATCGGGATCGCCCTCTTTGAGCCGGGACAGGGTTTCGAGGCCACTGATGCCCGGCATATTTTCGTCAAGGAACACCAAATCGTAATGCTCCCGTGCCACCATGTCAATGGCATCGGTACCGTTGGTCGCCGTATCGACGGTAAAGCCCTTCTCCTCTAAAAAGAAAAGGTGCGCTTTCAAATGCTCGATCTCATCATCAACCCAAAGCAATCTCACCTGTTTTTCCATTCTGTCTCACTTTTTGTGAATGAATTCCTTGTACTCTTCAATGTTACCGGTTTGCAACAAATATTCAAAATTTTTGGGCGCGATGACAAATGACGAAGGCTTTTTACTACGCACATCGTTAGTGGTAAACGCATTTTTCGATATCAACATGGCAAACGCCTCTGCATCGGATCTCGATTCAAATCCTTTCACCAACAACATTTTGATTGGCTGTTTCAAGTCGGTCAATTCCACCGTAAGCTTTTTGTTTGGAAGCTGGTTACGGATAAATCCTGCAAAAATATTCTGCAGTTTCACATGATTCACCCCGCTGCCGGTATAGGCCAGCCCGTACCAGTGTTCTCCTTCGCGCGGCAAATAACCTTCGGGCTCGACCAACAGTGTTTCCCTGGCCCTGCGTTCTTCCAATTTTTTCAGATCGACGGCCGCAGGCTGCAGATTGCCGAGATTGTCCTTCAATTCCTGTTCATCCATTGGTCCCGGGGGTAGGCTACCTTTCAGATAGACTTGGATAAAGAACGGGAAATACCCCTTCACGTCACCCGATGATATCACGTATTTTAGGTTATCGGCAGCAATGCCCATCAGGTAAGGTTGTCCAATATTATCGACCAGAAACACTTCTGGATTTTGTCTAAGTGCATAGAAATACTCCATAGCCTCCGACTGTTTCTCGAACCCTTTTACTTCCAGCAACAACGACTTGTCGGGCATAGTAAGGAAAGCCAATTCAAAGTCACGAACCAAATAATTGCTAAAGTTATAATCGGCCATGTTAAATCTTAACCGTTTGGCATCGGCATCGGCAGGAATCCACACCACCACACTATGCGGCATGTTGGGATCGATGATGAATTGTTTACCGGCATCAGTGCCCCCAGTCACCGTTTGGGACGAAACGGCCCCTTTGTCGAACACGATTCCCTGTGATGCCACGCTTTTGACCGGCATCCGCCCTTTCGACAATTCGTCAAGAAAACCTTTGGCCACTTGGGCCTCATCGGTATTGGGATGTTGTTCGATCAAAAGCTCAAGACTGTTTTTAAAAGGTTCTAACATCGCTTCACGGGCATAAGCCAGCGATTTCAATAACCGGTATTTGGGAAGAAGCGGATTTTCGGGCTGGAGCGATTCCACTTCCGATGCTTTGTTTATTACGCTGGCATGCAACCCGCCCAGATAATCGTAATAAGCTGTTTCGTATTCGTCCGACTGGTGTTTGCGCAACGCCTCTGCTTTTTCGATGTATTGGGGATCGTTCACAAATGCGGTAAATTTTCCATCGGGAAACTGTTTGCTCAGCATTTCTTTCACGCGGACCAATTCTTCCTTGTCTCCGTTAAGTTCGTAACAACGGTAGAGCTCAATAAGGGCTGTTTCACGTAACGATATACCAATTCTCCTGCCGAGCAATTCATTGAGCGCATCGATGGCCAGCGGAAAATCCATCAGTTTATCACGGTATACCAATGCCATACCCAACAATGCATCATCAATGATGCTGTCCGATTTGGCCACCTGTCCCGGCGTAAGGGGAATGTCCTTCATCAACTCATCCACCGTGGGTATCTTGTCCTGGGTACTTAATGCATTGTTGATAACAGTGGAATCCTTGGCCTCTTTTGCCCCTTTTTTTCCACCGGGAGCATCGGGCAGACCTTCAAATCCAGCTCCTGGTTCCGCAAAGGCATTGTCGTCGTTCTGCGACACAGCCGCTTTGTTCGCACGCCGCCAGTTATCTTCCAGTTTGCGCTTTCCCCATTTCCGGGAAAATTCGGTCTTTCCCATTCCCACTGCCGACAAATTATAGAAATACCATTTCCCTCCTTGTTGGGTACTGTTCTGCTGGCTGTTCTGAATTTGGTAATAATCGTTGTCCATGCCAGCCATTTCCGCTTGTTTCTGCCTGGCTTCCTCTGCACGTTTTTTGGCCGCTTCGATGATACCTTCAATTGCTGTTTGCCGGGCCTGGACTGACATATTGGCCAATTGCTGCAAGCTGTCTTCACGCTGTTTGGCGTCGATGTAGCCCACCAGCTCCTGCAAACTACTATGTTTCACTTGCATGGGGACATAGTCCTCGTCCGTTTCGGGAAGGTAAACCATGGCACTGTCGTATGCATGGAACGCATTTTTGTATTGGGGCAGCAAGTAATAAATGTCACCCATCTTCAAAAACGACATGGCCTTTTGCCTGTCATTGCCCTTGCTGTGTTCAGTCGACAAACGAAGATTTTTCAATGCTTCGGGAACATTGTCCTCGGCCTGATTGACCGATGCCAGCGCATAATAAATGCGATCACGGTAATCCAGGTTTCTTTTGTCGCGCAACAATTTTAAAATTTCCTGCTTTATAGGAGCGGTACCTTTGTCGGGCAGCACAATGGATACACGGTTCACCTTGGCATTAAATGCCATTTCGTAGGGAGGTCGAAGCTTTATCACTTCCAGATAAGCACGCTGCGCCTCGGCCAAGCGCCCCGTCAATTCGTACACTTGCGCCAAAATGTAACCGTAACGCAGCTTACGATCCTTCTTTCGGGCGCCGGTCACGGCACCTTTTAGATAAGGAATGGACTCTTCGTACCTTTTTTGCTTTAAAAGCATGTCGGCGTATACAGCCATGTAACGGCCATAAAGCGAACGTGGCGGAATACCTCCACCAATATCGTAACTTTCGAGGGCCAATTTAGCGTTCACGTAATCGCCTTTCTCTGAACATGCAGATGCCTTCCACAACAAGGCTTCAAAACGCGACGGCGTATGCGAAAAGTCGCGTGCCACATGGTCAAACGTACGAATGGCCATGTCGTAATCCTTTTTGTAAAAATGGCTTTTCCCGATAAGCAGATAAGCGTCATCAACCCATTTATTGAATTCCCTTTGGTCGTAAAAGGCCTTATAGTAGGGATTGCCCATATCGCCTTTCTTTTTGGGCTTTTTGGTGATGCTGTGCTTCGATATCAGCATGGTCCCCTTGTCAATGGCCCTATCCATATCGGCTGTTACCCCGCTGGTATTTTGAGGGTCGGAATATTCGAATACCGGCAACACATGGATATAATCGTTTTGGGCCGCCGCAATGGTCCCCGCTTCCCCTTTCTTAAAGCTCTCGTTACCGTTAAAATACACGTTATAATGTGCGGTCAGATTGTGGTAAGACCTGCTCATACGGGTGTTGCGTTGGGCGCTACACGACGCCAAAAGGGATATTACCGCCACAAAGGCCAGACTTTTCAAAAGTTGTCGGTTCATTAATATTGTCGGTGTTCGCCGGGCAGATTTGTGATGTATCCCCCAATGCATTAAAAAACAGTTTCTGTCCAAAATTATTTCATTAATCAATAAAAAAACCGCCTAACTATAAACATTTTCCTAATTTTACCAACATCAACCGTCGGCGTATTTTGTCATGGTTTTGATCTTTTGGCCATGCGCAAACGCGAATTTAACAATTTATTGGCCCGAAGAGTTATGATTATCGATGTAATCGAAGACGACAAGGTATTCAACCGTTTGATCCAACACACCCTTAAGTTGGTTGACGGTTATGAGATCCGCACATGGTTCAATGGTTCCGATTTTTTAAAAAACCTTGGCGACAGCCCCGAAATCGTAACCCTTGATTTGGGTTTACCCGATTATTCGGGCGCCGAAATCCTTCGCAGAATCAAAAAGTTTAATCCTGACATCGATGTCATCGTCATTTCGGGCCAAGACGATGTGGCTACCGCCGTCAACCTTCTGCGTGAAGGGGCTTACGACTACATCACTAAAGATGAAAATATTAAAGAACGCCTTCTCAACAATGTTCGTAACATTGAACAAAAAAAGAATCTAAAGAACGAAATATCGCAACTGAAGAACGAAATATCGGCCAAATACCAGCTAAACCATGCAATTATTGGTGACAGCAAGACCATGGAAAACGTATTTGTGCTGATGGAAAAGGCCATTAAAGTTCCCAACATCAATGTATCGATTTGTGGCGAGACGGGCACAGGTAAAGAACTGGTAGCAAAGACCATTCATTACAATTCCCCGCGAAGGGATAAGCCGTTCGTGGCCGTCAACATGGGGGCTATCCCCCGGGAATTGATAGAAAGCGAACTCTTCGGCCATCAAAAAGGAGCATTTACCGGAGCCATTCTCACAAAAAAAGGAAAATTTGAAGAAGCTACCGATGGGACTATTTTTTTGGACGAGATCGGCGATATGGAACCTGATCTCCAGGTTAAACTGCTTCGCGTACTCCAGGAACGCGAGATTACCCGCGTAGGAGGAAACGAGGTCATTAAAGTGTCGTGTCGTGTAATTACCGCCACCAATAAAGATCTGGCCGAAGAATCGCGCAAAGGCTATTTCCGCGAGGACCTGTATTATCGTTTGCTGGGATTACCCATCAACCTACCTCCCCTGAAAGACCGCCGCAACGACATTCTATTGTTGTCGAACCATTTTCTTGATGCATTCTGCAACGACAATGACCTGGGCCATATGCTGTTTACCGAAAGGGCAAAAAAACGGCTGCTCGATTATGCCTATCCGGGCAACGTACGTGAGCTGAAAGCCGTAGTGGAACTTGCCGCCGTGCTCAGTAACAAGCCCGAGATAGATGCCGACCAGGTGGTTTTCAACAATTCACGTGAAGAACCTCAACTTTTTGAACGCGAAATGACGTTGAAGGAATACAATGAACACATCATCAGGCATTTTTTAAAAATCCACCACCACAACGTGATGAAAGTCGCCGACATCCTTGACATTGGAAAGTCAACCATTTACAATTTATTAAAAAAAGAGAAAGATGACAACGTTGGTGGGGCAGAAGACAGAAGAGGAAGGTGATTTGTGCTCTCTGTAACTACGTAAGGTCGTTGCATTTCGTTTTTAGTGGTTCGGGCTCAGGACATGTTTCGCAAACATCTCTTTTAAAACGCAGCCATCAACAATCCAATATCTTTGGAAGGAAGATTGAACTCCCTACCTATCTGGCTATTGGTAAGTATACCCTTATAAATGTATGTCCCATGGCTAATGCCGCTTTCCTGCCTTATCAGGTTACTGATGCCGCCAGATTCGGACAAATTGAGCAATAGCGGTGCAAAAATGTTGCTGAGTGCAATGGAAGCTGTACGTGGCACACGCGATGCCACATTGGGCACGCAATAATGGATCACTCCGTTTTCGACATAAGTGGGATGGTCAAAATCGGTACAGTGCGAAGTTTCAAAACATCCTCCCTGCCCCATGCTTAGGTCAATGATAATGGCTCCGTTTTTCATTTGTGCCACTTGTTCCTTCGTCACCATATAATGATGTAATGCATTGGCAAAGTTAAAACTGGCAATCACCGCATCGGCCGATTTCAACGCCTTGGTCAGTACCTGCGGGTGAAAAATGGAGGTAAAGAGCCGCTGTCCCACGTAATGCTCCAGTTCGCGCAAATGATGGTACGAATTGTCGAACACTTTGACCGAAGCGCCCAGACCGATAGCTGCCTTGGCCGCAAATTCACCGGCCGTACTGGCTCCCAGTATCACGATCTCGGTGGGAGAAATACCCGTCACACCTCCCAGCATCACCCCTTTTCCGTCATGCGCCTTGCTAAGGTATTCAGCGGCAATCATCACAGCGGTGGTTCCTTCAATCTCACTCATACTCCTTACCACCGGCAGGCAGTTGTTACTGTCCTTCAAATATTCGAACGCAATGGCATTAATCCGTTTATCCAAAAGTTTCTGGACACTTTCGCGCGTTTGTACATACGGAAAAAACAAGGAAATCAACAGTTGATCGGGTTTTAAAAGCCCGATTTCTTCATCTGTGGGGGGTGCAATTTTAAGAATAATGTCCGATTGGTACACTTCGTTTTTTGAAGGTGCAATTTTAGCTCCTGCTTCACTGAAATAGGCATCGGGATAGCTGGCGTTTAATCCGGCTCCCGTCTCTACCACTACCCGGTGGCTGTTGGAAGTTAAAAGTTCCACGCCCTGCGGGGTCAAAGCTACCCGGTTTTCAGATCTCGACATTTCGCGCGGGATACCGATCGACAGCGTTTTTTTCCTGCGCCCAACTTCAAGCATCTCTTCCTGCGGCAACAACACATGGGCACCCATAGCAAAATACGATGGTTTATCGGTCATGGTCTGATCGGTTTGATTTAAGGACTGCAAAAACCAACAATCCCAACGCGTGAAATTAGGAAAAACAGATGTGAAATACAACCTTTTAGTAATAAGGTTGCGATTTGTAAAGGAACCGTACCATTTAAGTTTCAAGTCCGAACCAACCTTAAATCCTTTTCAGTGATAAGCGGGAGGCAAACCGAAGCTGACACGTCACAGGCCCTATCCTCTCTTCATTCTCTTCATTTTTTAAAACAACCATATGGCCTCGTGGGCAAAACGGCAAAGAGCGAAAAAAGCAACCATCGTACTCCCGAAAGTCTTCAAAAAAATCTAACAAAATATATTCGTGCGCGAAAACGGCATTTGGTGCAAAAGCCATTGTCGTTCGGAATCAAATAAGTTTATTTGCCGAAATTCTAATTTTCAACAAGGATATGTACCGACTAAATTATCTGGCATCAGTTTGCTTTTGTCTGTTTTTTGTCAACAGCCATGCCCAAACAACAAACGTCTTCCCGGCTTCCGGCAATGTGGGGATAGGGATCACTTCGCCCCAACAACTCTTGTCCGTGAATGGGGATGCAGTCACCAACGGCACCCATCACCTCAAAACCATCCAGTTTACCAATACCGTCACAGGAGACATCACCCAGTTAAGAGGACAGCTCTTTTACGGACAGTATTTGCCCAATACCTCATTATATGGACTAATTTTGGACTTTACATCTATCCCTGCTTCATACAAACGTTTTTACTTCAAAGGAAATGAAGGAGTATTCATCAACAACGATGATACACAAAGTTTTGCTGTATTGAGGCTAAACGCCAATGATCATGTCGCAGAAGGAGGTGCTCTACGGTGTATGGGAAAAAATTTTCCAGGTACAGGAGCATACGCGCCAACTGCTACTACATTGGTTGGATTTGGCAAAGGGGTTTATCCATGTCGGCCTATAATACTGCTGGTAATATTTCCTTCTTTACCGGAGGTGTAGGGGTTGTCAACGAACGGCTAAGGATTACTCCGGCAGGTAATGTCGGGATCGGCACCCCATCTCCAAATTGTAAGTTGGATGTTGCCGGTACCATCCGAGCCACCGAAATAAAAGTAGAAGCACAAACTGCCGACTTTGTCTTTGACGAAAACTACTCTCTCCGTGACCTGAAAGACGTCGAATCGTTCATCCAGGCCCACAAACATTTACCCGATATCCCCAGTGCCTCGCAAATGGAAGCCGACGGCGTAAACCTGGCCGGGATGAACAAATTGCTTTTGCAGAAAATCGAAGAGTTGACACTGTACGTCATCGAACTAAAAAAGGAAGTTGAATTTTTAAAACAAGAAAATTCTACAACTAAAAAGCACCACCCTTGAGCACTGCTCCGAATTCATATTTCCAGACAGCAAAACTCAAAATAGCTTTATTTATAGGAATTATAGAGGCTCAAAATGCATTGGGGCAAACCAGTAAAGCCGGGAGATAAACCACCTTAAAGCGTGCGGTATGGATGTAAACAAACGGCTTCGGAAATTACAGGGACCCACATCATTAATAAGAACAAGCTTTTAAACCAGATGAAAATTATAGATAAGCAGAGCAGGAAATATCGCAGTAGAAAGTTCAGAACTTAAAATATAACGACACAAAGACAAACAGCCCCTAACCGTTTTTTATCCGTATTGGGGTTGTTTGTCCATAATTATTAAGATTACCCCTCTTTTCTACCCGAACCGCCCGGCTTCCATCTTCCAGTAACTCGAAAAACAGATCCAACCTTTTTTCAGGCAACAAATCCTCAATCTTCTCGGGCCATTCCATAAAGCAATATGCACCCGAATAAAAATAATCCTCATAGCCCAGGTCGAAGGCCTCTTCCTGTCGTTTAATACGGTAGAAATCGAAATGGTAAATGGTCGCGTTATCGCTTGTGGTATATTCGTTAATGATAGCAAAACTGGGACTATTTACCGTATCCTCCACGCCCATCGTTTTACAAAGAGCTTTGATGAATGTGGTCTTTCCCACTCCCATAGGCCCCCAAAAAGCCAGAATATGCTGGTCGGGGTAACTAACCAGGAAATCTTTGGCAATACTTTCAATGCCATCTAAGCCGGTTATCGTAAACATGTTTCCCATATGTTTCCAATTGTCACAAATCGTCAGTCCAAAAATCGGCAGCATAAAAGCATTACTGCTGCTTGCCCCGAACAATCAAATCAGAAAGCAAATTTAGATGTTTGCCCTGATAAAACCATTGGCAAGAATGCCGAATAGATCCTAAATCACAAAAACCTGATTATGTAGTGGCTAAGCACAGAACTTCACACCGGAGAGATACAAATAAACCACCATACGCAACCCCTCGCCCCCCTATTCCGTCATGATGCCGTCAATGATAAATGCGTAAAAGTTTGCATTTTAACCGAAGCAATATTACCTTTGTGCCAGTTTTTAAATCTGAACAGGATTAGGGGGACGGATAGTCCCCTATTTTATTAAATGTAACGCACGAGCATGATTACCGAGTCGCAAATATGGGAATCGATACAAGCAAAACTTGAGGCCGATGACGTGTTTTTGGTTGATCTCACGGTATCTCCGGGCAATCGCATTGCCGTCACTATCGACAAAATGACAGGAGTCTCGATCGATTACTGCGTACAAATAAGCCGGCTAATCGAACAGGATTTTGACCGCGAAGTGGAAGATTTTGAACTGGAAGTGGCCTCGGCCGGAATTGGGCAACCATTCAAAGTCGCAAAGCAGTACCACAAAAATATTGGAAAGCAGGTGGAAGTGTTGACCAAAACCGGCCAAAAGTTGAAAGGCGAACTGACGCAGGTCAGTGAGAGCGGATTCATGGTAAAAGTCGACACCATGATAAAACCCGAAGGCAAGAAAAAGAAAGAAATGCATGTGATCGAGCATTCTTTCAAGTTTGAAGAAATTAAATCGGTAAAAGATATCATCACGTTTTAAGAATTTGACAAAGTCAACACTATGGAAAACATAAATTTGATTGACACATTTTCTGAGTTCAAGGAATTAAAGAGCATCGACCGTCCAACCATGGTACGTGTGTTGGAAGATTCGTTCAGAAGTGTGTTGGCCAAGCGTTTTGGCACCGACGAGAATTTCGACGTGATCATCAACATCGAAAAAGGTGACTTTGAAATATGGCGCAACCGTGAAGTGGTGGAAGACGGAGAAATAACCGACTCCAACCTCCAGATCGCTATTTCCGACGCAAAAAAGATAGACCCCGATTTTGAAGTAGGCGAAGAGGTAACCGATGAAGTGAAGTTCCTGGATTTCGGCCGCAGGGCCATCCTCAGTCTGCGCCAAAACCTGGCCGCCCGTATATTGGAACTCGAAAAAGACAATATCTACAACAAATACAAGGAGCGTATTGGCGACGTGGTGACCGGTGAGGTATACCAGGTGTGGAAACGCGAGATCCTGATCCTCGACGACGAGGGTAACGAACTCCTCCTTCCCAAAAACGAACAGATCCCTTCGGATTTTTTCCGCAAGGGAGATACCGTGAAAGCCGTGGTCGTAAAGGTCGAAATCCGAAATAACAACCCAATGATCATCCTGTCACGTACTTCACCCGTATTTCTGGAAAGGTTGTTCGAGCAAGAGGTTCCAGAAATATTCGATGGCCTTATTACCATCAAAAAAATTGTACGTGTCCCTGGCGAAAGGGCCAAAGTGGCCGTGGAATCCTACGATGACCGCATCGACCCTGTTGGTGCATGCGTAGGGATGAAAGGTTCGCGCATCCATGGTATCGTCAGGGAATTGCGCAACGAAAACATCGACGTGATCAACTATACCGCCAACACGCAGTTGTTCATCCAAAGGGCGTTGAACCCGGCAAAAATAAGCTCCATCAAGCTTTATGAAAACGACAAACGCGCCGAAGTATACCTGCGCCCCGAAGAGGTGTCACTGGCTATCGGCAAGGGAGGATTGAATATCCGTTTGGCCAGCCAGCTAACCGGCTATGAAATAGATGTGTACCGCGAGACAGCGGAAGATGACGAGGACGTAAGCCTGGACGAATTCGCAGATGAAATCGAAAGCTGGATCCTCGACGAATTAAAAGCAATCGGTTGCGATACAGCCAAATCGGTGCTCGATCTCTCGATCGAAGACTTGGTTAAACGTACCGATCTGGAAGAGGAAACAGTGAAGGAAGTGCTCAACGTGTTGAGGTCTGAATTTGATTAATTCCTTTATCTTTGCTCAGTATTTTTGTACAACCTTTAATCACAATCGATAAGGTCCTGATATGGCAGTTGGAAAAAGATTAAGTATTATTGCAAAAGAATTCAACGTGGGGGTTTCCACCATGGTTGAATTCCTGCACAAAAAAGGTTTTTCGGACGTGGACATTAACCCTAACACCAAAGTGAGCGAAGATATGTACGCCCTTTTGGAGAAGGAATATCGTTCCGATTTGAAAGCCAAGAAAGAAATCGACAAAGTATTGGGTGATTTCAAACAAAAACCAAAAAAAGAATCCATCTCTATCGAGGACATTCGTCACGAAAGCGATCGCGAAGAAGACACATTTGTGCCTTCCAAACCATCACACCATGTGGACATGGATGTAAAGGTTGTTGGAAAAATAGACCTTGACACGTTCAACAAGCGAAAAGAGGCAACCCCTCCTCCTGCATCCGAAAAGAAGAAAGAGCCACAACCTGTACCCATCAAGCCTGAGCAGCCAGTCGAAAAGCCAGTTGAAATACCTGTAAAACAGGAACCGGTTGCTGAAAAGCCGGTAGAACAACCCAAACCTCAAAAACAAGTGGAGCACATTCCCACGAAGGTTGAAAAAATAGGTGAAGAGATAAAAGTGGTGGGAAAGATCGATTTAACGATCAAAAAACCACAATCCAAACCTGCCGCCGGACAAGTTCAGGCACCGCGTTCCGAAACACCGGCAAAAGCAAACGTTATCGAAGAAAAAGCGGTAACGGCTCCCGAAACACGAAACGATGAAATATTCAAGCCCACACAAGTTAAAAAACTTACCGGGCCTACCGTCGTGGGAAAAATCGAGCTTCCCGTTGAATCGCAACGTAGCAACGGCGACGCCGATCGCAAAAACAAAAAGAAAAAACGCAAACGCATCCGCAAGGAAAAAGAGCGTGTCGAAATTCAAGCCACCCCAACGCCACAAGCTAGTAGTGAAAGGAAAAGCCCGACGCAACTTACTAAGCGCGATCCTAATAAAGTAAGTGCGCCAGCCTCAAACACAGGAGGTCCTTCAACCAAAGCATTGCCTAAGCTTAAAAAGCGTCCCGCCCGCACCGAGGTGAACGAAGAAGACGTTCAAAAACAAGTGAAGGACACCTTGGCGCGATTAACGGCCAAAGGCGGAAAGTCGAAGACCTCGAAACACCGCAGGGACAAGCGCGAAGCGTTGAGCCAACGCCACATTGCCGAAATGGAGCAACAGGCACTTGAGCAACAAGTCATTAAGGTGACCGAGTTTGTGACCGCCAACGAGCTTGCCAGCTTGATGGACGTGCCCGTGAACAAGATTATCGGCACTTGTATGTCGCTGGGCTTGTTCGTGTCCATCAACCAACGCCTCGATGCCGAAACCATCAGCCTTTTGGCCGAAGAATACGGCTTCACCGTTGAGTTTATCAGCGCCGAAGTGGCTGCGGCCATCGAGGAAGAAGAGGATGATGATGAAGAATTGTCTCCTCGTCCGCCCATTGTCACCGTAATGGGTCACGTAGATCACGGTAAAACATCGTTGCTTGACTATATCCGCCGGTCAAATGTAATTGCCGGGGAAGCAGGCGGTATTACCCAACACATTGGCGCTTATGGCGTGAAACTGGAGAATGGCCGTCAAATTACATTTTTGGACACCCCCGGTCACGAAGCATTTACCGCCATGCGTGCACGCGGTGCACAGGTTACAGATATTGCGATCATTATCATCGCGGCCGACGACAGCGTAATGCCCCAAACCGTAGAAGCCATCAACCATGCGGCAGCTGCAGGTGTGCCTATTGTCTTTGCCATCAACAAAATCGACAAACCCGGTGCAAATTCTGATAAAATCAGGGAAGCCTTGGCGCAAATGAACTATCTGGTCGAAGAGTGGGGCGGTAAATACCAATGTCAAGAAGTGTCAGCCAAAAGCGGTCTGAATATCGATCTGCTTCTCGAGAAAGTACTTTTGGAAGCCGACATGCTCGAACTGAAAGCCAATCCTGATAAACGTGCCGTAGGCAGCATCATTGAATCATCACTGGATAAGGGGCGCGGTTATGTGGCCACCCTTTTGGTCCAGGCCGGTACCTTGCGTGTTGGCGATATGATAATTGCCGGTTCCCATTACGGACACGTCAAGGCCATGTTCAACGAACGCAACCAAAAAGTGGGCGAAGCCGGCCCTTCAGAACCCGTATTGATCCTCGGGTTGAACGGCGCTCCCCAAGCTGGTGAAAAGTTCAACGTAATGGCCGATGAACGCGAAGCCAAAGAGATTGCCACCAAACGTGAGCAGTTGCAACGCGAACAGGGCATGAGGACCAAAAAACACATCACTCTTGACGAAATCGGACGTCGTATTGCCATTGGAAATTTCCAGGAACTGAACGTCATTGTAAAAGGCGACGTGGATGGTTCCATAGAGGCCCTTTCCGATTCGTTGATAAAACTGTCAACCGACGAAATCCAGGTAAATGTGATCCACAAAGCAGTGGGCCAGATATCCGAATCGGATATCATGCTGGCTGCCGCGTCCAACGCCATCGTGATAGGCTTCCAGGTACGCCCGTCAATGGCCGCACGCAAGTTGGCAGAGAAGGAAGAGATCGATATCCGCCTCTATTCAATCATCTATGACGCCATCGAAGAAGTCAAGTCTGCCATGGAGGGAATGTTATCTCCCGAAATAAAGGAACAAATCACTTCGACCATCGAAGTCCGCGAAGTGTTCAAAATAACCAAAGTGGGCACAGTAGCCGGTTGCATGGTGAAAGAGGGAAAAGCAAAACGCAACAGCAAGCTTCGACTGATCCGTGACGGCATTGTGGTTTACTCCGGGGAACTGGGATCACTGAAGCGCTTCAAAGACGATGTAAAAGAAGTGGCTTCGGGTTACGAATGCGGTTTGAACCTCAACAATTATAACGACATTAAAGTGGGCGACATCATCGAAACGTACGACGAAGTAGAAATCTCGCGCAAACTTTAATCCGTCTGGTAAATAATTTATCACAAAGCCTGTCATTTCCCCGACAGGCTTTGGTTTTTATGGAAATACACGGATTTTCGAAAACAACAAAGAATGAAAAAGCTGAATCTTCGCTATATAATATGGACATCGATCGGGATCGTTGCCATTGTGGTACTCGCAACCATTGCACAACGGGGCACGTTCTCGCATCAACCGGAAGCCGATGTCAAGGACACCGTGGTAGTTCCCCCTCCGGTTATGCTGTTTGGGTTACCCGTTGATTCATTTAAAATTGAAACACAAGTGGTGAGACAAAACCAGTTCTTATCGGAGATATTACTGGCCAAAGGTCTAACGTCCACCGAAGTAGATAAATTAGTAAGAGCCAGCCTTTCATCTTTTGATTTTAGAAAAATGAACAGTGGCCAAAAGTTCACCTTTTTCTTAACACCCGACTCTGCCAACCGCCTCAAGCACATCGTATACGAAATTAACAAAATCGATTATGTGCACGTTTCCTTGAACGATTCATTTGCCACACAGCGGGGAAAGAAAGAAATCCTGCAAGTGGAAAAAACAGCCTACGCTTCAATAAAATCGTCACTGTGGAAAACCATCCAAGAGAATAACCTAAGTCCGGCTTTGGCCATTAAACTTTCCGATATTTACGCCTGGTCTGTCGATTTTTTTGGCATTGAAAAAGGCGACTATTTCAAAGTCGTTTACACCGAAGAGTTTGTAGATGGGGAGTCCATTGGCATTGGCCAGATACATTCCGCTGTTTTCTGTCACCACAAAAAAAACATCTATGCTTTCCATTTTGAACAAGACGGGAATTGGGACTATTTCGACGAAGACGGAAACAGCTTACGAAAAGCCTTTTTAAAAGCCCCGCTGACCTTCAGCCGCATTAGCAGCAGATTTTCCAATGCAAGGCTCCATCCGATTCTCAAGATCCGACGTCCCCACCACGGAGTGGATTATGCAGCTCCATCGGGAACTCCGGTCCACAGCATCGGCGACGGACGTGTCGTTCAAAAAGGATGGGACGGCAAAGGGGGCGGTAACTTTGTAAAGATTACCCACAACAGTGTATACACAACTGTTTATATGCACCTTTCCGGGTTTGCAAGCGGTCTCAGTGCGGGACAATCGGTAAAACAGGGCCAACTAATCGGTTACGTGGGCTCCACAGGCCTTGCTTCAGGTCCCCATTTGGATTTTCGGGTATTTCAAAATGGCAAACCCATCGATCCCCTAAAAATGGAATCCCCTCCCGTCGAACCTGTTAAACCCGAAAATATGGCGCATTACATCCAATCGATCGGGAAAATAAAGAACCAGCTTGACAAAATCGGAAAGGAAGAAGAAGACCTTCCGCATTGAATCACAATTATCTGGGCAAACGTGCCGTTACAAAATATCTGCGGCAGTTTTACCAAAGCTTTCTCCTGACCGGTCATTCACCCAATATCGATGCGATCGTCTTTGGGAAATGTTCGTATTCAAGTTCATGGACTTTTCTAGCCACATCTTCAGGAGTATCCTTACTGTCAATGGGACAACTCACCTGCAGGATGATGTCCCCTTCGTCGTAGTGGTCGTTCACGTAATGAATGGTGATCCCGCTCTCCCTTTCGTTATTTGCAACCACTGCCTCATGCACATAATTGCCGTACATGCCTTTCCCTCCATATTTGGGTAACAATGCGGGATGTATGTTGACGATTCTCCCTTCAAACGCCCTCACCAGCAATGCGGGTACCAGCCAAAGAAAACCTGCCAATACCAGCAAGTCTATCTGGTTTTCGATCAACAGATCCACTATTTTGGTTGAATTGTAAAATTCATCACGACCGAATACGACGGTAGGGACTCCATATTCTTTAGCTTTTACCAATGCCAATGCATCTTTTTTGTTACTGAGCAAGAAGCATATTTTGACGTTGGGATGGTTTTTAAAATGCTCGGCAATCTTTTCTGCATTGCTTCCCGAACCCGACGCAAATATAGCTATCCTCTTCATTATAAGATATTTTTAAGCGCAACATACACCGTTATTATGCCCAAAAATATAAAAAAAGCCCCTTCATTGATTTTCTTTTTAGATATGTTTGAATAATTCACGACAATTTTATTTTCTTTGCATGGTTATTTTTAAACCATTATTTAGTATTAACTTAAAACGTAAAGCTATGTCAGACGTTGCATCAAGAGTAAAAGCAATCATCGTAGACAAATTGGGAGTTGACGAAAGTGAAGTAGTTGCAGAAGCTAGCTTCACCAACGATTTGGGAGCTGACTCTCTTGACACAGTAGAACTGATCATGGAATTCGAAAAAGAATTCAACATTGCTATTCCTGACGATCAAGCCGAGAACATCTCTACAGTAGGCGATGCTATCTCTTACATCCAAGAGAACGCGAAGTAATTAAAGTTGTAGGAACTTAAAGGTAGTTATGGAATTAAAAAGAGTAGTTGTAACGGGGCTTGGTGCCATTACGCCCCTTGGGAATTCCGTTGAAGAATACTGGAATAACCTGGTAAGCGGGGTAAATGGTGCTGCACCTATTACTCATTTTGATGCCACCAACTTCAAAACAAAGTTTGCTTGCGAAGTCAAGAACTATAATCCTACCGACTTTTTTGACCGGAAGGAGGTTAAAAAACTTGATTTGTTTGCTCAGTATGCCATCGTGGCAGCTGAGCAAGCAATTTCGGATTCCGGGATTGACCCAGAGAAAATTGACCGCGAAATGGTAGGTGTGATTTGGGGTGCCGGGATCGGAGGGTTGCAGACATTTCTTGAGGAAGTGAGGAACTATGTACAAGGTGGCATGATTCCCCGTTTTAGCCCTTTCTTCATTCCAAAAATGATCGCGGATATTGCTCCCGGGCATATATCCATCAAATATGGGTTTATGGGACCCAACTATGGTACGGTTTCGGCCTGTGCGTCGGCATCAAACGCCATGGCCGATGCATATAACCTGATTCGTTTAGGGAAGGCCAACGTGTTTGTGGTAGGAGGTTCCGAAGCGGGAATTAACGAGTCGGGAGTAGGTGGCTTCAATGCATTGCAGGCATTGTCGACCCGCAACGATGACCCCCAGACTGCTTCCCGCCCATTCGACAAAGACCGTGACGGTTTCGTGATCGGCGAAGGCGGGGGTGCATTTATCTTAGAAGAATACGAACACGCAAAAGCTCGCGGTGCAAAAATTTATTGCGAAATGGTGGGTGCCGGTATGACCGGTGATGCGCACCATTTGACTGCTCCCCATCCTGAAGGGTTAGGGGCACGCAACGTAATGCTCAGTGCCTTGCGCGACAACAATATTAAGCCCGAAGAGGTTGATTATGTGAACGTACACGGAACTTCGACACCACTTGGCGACGTGGCCGAATTGAAAGCCATTGAAATGGTGTTTGGCGAACATGCATACAAAATGAACATTAGTTCGACCAAATCAATGACCGGTCATCTCTTGGGTGCAGCCGGGGCTATTGAAGCCATCGCTTGTGTGCTGGCTATCCGTGACGGGATTGTTCCCCCAACCATCAATCACTTTGAATTAGATCCCGAAATCAGTCCCAAGTTCAATTTGACGTTTAATAAAGCCCAAAAACGCGAGGTAAACGTCGCTTTGTCAAACACATTTGGTTTTGGTGGTCATAATGCTTCTGTGATATTCAGAAAATTGAAGTGAATTTGTGGCTAATTTGTTTCTAAAATTATCAAGACTTTTTCCCATCAAAGGGAGAAAGTCTTTTTTTGTTAAAACGACAATCGGATTTTCTCCCCGTTCGGAAGGAATCTATCGGTTGGCCCTTCTTCATAAATCAGCCCAAGAACGGAACCCACGCGGGGAAATCATCAGTAACGAACGCCTGGAATTTCTGGGGGACGCCGTATTGGGCACGGTGATTGCCATGGAACTGTACAAATTGTTCCCCGACAAGGATGAAGGTTCTCTTACTAAAATGCGATCCCGCATTGTAAACAGAGGATTGTTAAATGAAGTAGGTTTAAAAATGGGATTGGACAAATTGGTGAAATGCCAATCGCAGCTCGAATTGTCCCAAACCCATATTTTGGGCGATGCGGTAGAAGCGTTGATCGGAGCAGTGTTTATGGACAGGGGGTTTGCCGATGCAAGGACCTTTGTTCTCGATAAAATCCTGAAACCCCATTTCAATCTGTTTGAGATCGCATTGATCGACTCCAATTACAAATCGCTCCTCATTGAATGGGGGCACAAGCACAAGCGGCACGTGGAGTTCCGCACAGTGGAATTGGAAGCGGCAAACGACACCGCCGTCACGTTCGAATGCAAGGTGGTCGTCGATGGCGTAGAAGAAGGAGATGGATTCGGCACATCAAAAAAAGATGCCCAACAGCATGCCGCACGAAATGCGTATTCAAAGCTTATGGAGCCGGTTGGCTAAAATAGACGGTTTCTTTATTTTAGCATCGACTTACTGCACGAATGCCATAACGTGGTAAGCATGCCGAAGTATCCGGCAGAACCATCCAACTTGCTTTGTGCTTGGCGGTTAATTAATGTTAAAGAGACACAAACAATTGTTTAGACCATTACTTTTGCGTACATGAGCAAACGGTTTATCTTATTGCTGACAATCGTCATCGCAATCTCATTGTTAGGATTGATTTATATTCAGTCGATGTGGATTGTCAAGGCATCGAAATTGAAGGAGGAGCAATTCGATCAAATGGTCAACCAGGCCATGGACAAAGTGCTTGCCTGGCTTGAGAGGGATGAGGCGTCGATGCTGCGAACCCAGTTGTCCAACGACCCGTTACTGAACTTACCCCCTGCCCTACGCCGCGAAAGCAAATATTTAAAAAGTAAATCGTATTTCGAGGACGATATCAATATCTCGTTGAACCTAAGTTTCAGCGGCCATAACTTTAATACACGTATATCGGCATACTCGAACGATTCGTTGGTATTCAGCAGCAGATCGAACCCCATGTACCTGTCGGCCGGACGCTTCGACCCGCTCTCAAGCGCGATGAATACCATCCATGATGCCATCAAATCACGCATTGATGACAAAAGCGATGCTTTTTGGAATGTCTTGTTCCCCGATCTGCCAATCGAAGAACGTGTGGACCGTGAAAAAGTAGACGCCTATTTGATGAAAGCATTGGACGAACGAGGGATTTCCCAAAACTTTGAATTCGGGATCTTCAATAACAAAAATGCATTGGTATTGGCCACATCAAGTTTCGACCCAGGCTACTTAGGCCAAAGTTATCACAGAAACCTGTTCCCCAACGACATCCACCGCAATACCAACTACATCTCGCTTTATTTCGATAAGCGGCCCAACTACATTATGGAATCGATGGAGATGGTGATGCCTACGGCCGCGTTTACCATCATCATGATCATTTCGTCCATTTACACCATCGTCATCATCATTCGCCAGCGCAAAGGCGATGAAATCAAAAACGATTTCATCAACAACATGACGCACGAATTCAAGACGCCCATATCAACCATATCATTGGCATCGCAAATGTTAAAAGACCCGAGTGTAGCCAAAACGCCCGTAACGTTGCAGCATATTTCGAACGTTATTCACGATGAAAGCAAAAGATTGAGCTATCAGGTTGAAAAAGTGCTGCAAATGGCTATATTTGAAAAAGGAAAAGCTGGGTTAAAAGTCAAGATGATGGACATTAACGAGCTAATCCAAAACGTGGTAAACAACTTCAGGATAAAAGTAGAGAACAAGGAAGGAAAGATCATCGAGAAGTTGGAAGCAAAAAATTCCACCGTTTATGTCGACGAGGTGCATTTTACAAATGTTATTTATAACTTGCTCGACAATGCGGTGAAATACAGAAAAGGAGCACCTGTACTGTACGTGAAAACATGGAACCACGAAAATGGTGTGGTAATTGCCGTGAAAGACAATGGAATGGGTATTTCGAAAGAGAATCTGAAACGGATCTTTGAAAAGTTTTTCCGTGTTCCCACGGGCAATGTGCACAATGTAAAAGGCTTCGGTCTTGGGTTGGCATACGTGAAAAAAATAGTGGAAGACCACGGAGGTACCATCACCGCCGAAAGCGAACTGAATGTAGGAACAAAATTTGAAATATTCTTGCCCCTTAAAAATTCAAAAGAATGGAAAAAGAATTTAAAATACTCCTGACCGAAGATGACGAAAACTTGGGGATGCTTCTCCGAGAGTATTTGATAGCCAAAGGCTATGAAACAGATCTACTACCCGACGGCGAAGCCGGGTATCTGGCATTTACCGAGAAAAAATACGACATCTGTATTTTTGACGTGATGATGCCCAAAAAAGATGGGTTCACGTTGGCCAAGGAAATCAGAATGATGAACGCCGAAATACCCATCATTTTCCTCACTGCCAAATCGATGAAAGAAGATGTGTTCAACGGTTTCAAGATTGGGGCCGACGATTACATCACCAAACCTTTCAGCATGGAAGAGTTGTTGTTCCGTATCGAAGCAATTTTAAGAAGGACAAAAGGGGGTGCCTCGGGCCAAGACTTTTTCCAATTGGGTAAATTCAAGTTCGATACCCAAAAGCAACAACTGATGGAAGGAGACAAAGTAATCAAACTGACCACCAAAGAGTCGGAATTGTTGAAGTTATTGTGTAACAATGCCAACAAAGTATTGGAGCGCAACTTCGCACTTAAAACCATTTGGGTTGACGACAATTATTTTAATGCCCGAAGCATGGACGTCTACATAACCAAACTTCGCAAGCACCTGAAAGACGAACCTAACATTGAGATCATCAACGTGCACGGAAAAGGTTACAAATTGGTAATGTAATAACATACGTAAAACAAAAGCACAAAAGCGGGTTAGCCCGCTTTTGTGCTTTTATGTCATCGGAATTTTAGATAATAAACGCACCCAAAATTCCAAGAAATTAAAAAGCCGCACCCCAAAAGGTTACGGCTTCTTCAAATTTAGGCTTAGGAGGGTTAAACAGGCTTGGTCAGCCTTTAACTTTCATGGTATGGATCAATTCTGCAATTGTTTTCTTATCACGGCACACAAAAACATTATCCTCCACAATAACAACGGGACGTTTTAAAAACGTGTATTCTTGCAAGATCAAGTCCCGGATTTCACTTTCCGATAACTCCTTCCCTGCCAGCCCCATTTCTTTGTACTTTCGGGATTGCTTGTTTAACAACCGGCCGTATGAACCCACTTTCGTTGCCAACCAATCGAGCTGACTGGCCAGAATCGGCATCTGCTTCAGGTTTTGGAAAGTAAAACGATGATCGAGACCTACTTCTTCGATCACTTTTCGGCAAGTAGAGCAATTATCCAAATAATACACATGCTTCATACATTTGCAAATGTATAAAAATATTATTGCCCTAAACGTTTCAACAAATTCACTTTTATGGGTGTACCCAACTTGTTGACCAAACGGCTATTTTCAACAGCCAATGGCGTACCACGTCCCACGTTTTTCTTAATTTTGCCACGCCAAACCCACATAAGGGGTTAACTTTGCACAAGAAATTACCAAAAAAACAAGTAATAACCATGGCATCAATTAAAGATCTAAAGAAAGATATACACTTTCTGGCCTATGAACTGGCTTCTGAAACCATGTTCAAAATGGTTCTTCATTCCAACCTGAATGGAGATACCCTCAACCAAATTGTGCTTGACGGCGTGGCTTTGCGTGATGAATTGATCAGGCGTTCCAACCATCGTGATGCAAAAAATAACCCCGCACTGGTAAAAGAATATTACCGAAATCTGAGAAAAGAAATGATGTCTGGATACAACAAATTATTTGAGCAATTAGATGAATTGAAATAACACTCCTTTCAAAAGATAAAAGCGAAAGCAGGCCAAATAAACCCCTGGCCTGCTTTTGTACAAAAACGCTTACAGATACTGGCAAAGATAAGCCGCCGTATCGTTGGCATCTATCTTAAAAATCACCCCCTTCTCGACCCTAAACGATTCATCTTTCTTATAAGTGACCCAATTACCTCCCGGTAGTTGTACACTGAATTCACCCCAAATTACGGTCATGATCTCCACCGATCCCGTTCCGAACTCATATTGGCCAGGGGCAATAACACCAACAGTTGCCCTCCCTTTCTGATTGTGGGCTCCCAGCGACTTCACTTTTCCATCGAAATATTCGTTTACTTGAATCATAATGTGTTTATAAAATGTGTAGTTACAAACCTACCAAATATTATTCAGGCAGGATCGGTTGTTTTTAATTTTTAGGTCAGTGCACGTAAAGGATTGCGCAAAAAAACAATCAAAGCCACGTATCTTTTAACCAATTTTGGGAACACCTTCTTTAGAATTAGTCTAAACTTTTAGTACATTTGCCACACAAGGTTAATTACCAACACATCCGGCAAATGAACCATGCCTGTGTTATGATTGTTAATAGCGCACTTAGAGGGAGATACAGACGATGGCACAAGATCAGAACAGCATATTGGACGAAGTTACCGGAAGCGAGTATAAATACGGCTTTGTAACCGAGATCGAGACCGAGACCATTCCCAAGGGCCTGAACGAGGACGTGGTCCGATTAATATCGGAGAAAAAGAATGAGCCTGGGTTCATGCTCGAGTATCGTTTGGAAGCGTTCAGGGTTTGGCAAACAATGGTAAGCCCCGACTGGGCCCATTTAAAGATCCCGATCATAGATTTTCAAGATATCATATATTACGCGGCACCGCGCACAAAGCCCAAATACGAAAGTCTTGACGACGTGGATCCTGAGCTTTTGGAGACTTTCAACAAGTTAGGTATTCCTCTCGACGAACAGAAAGCATTGGCAGGTGTAGCCGTGGATGCGGTAATGGACAGCGTAAGCGTAAAAACCACGTTCAAGGAAACATTGGCTGAAAAAGGGATTATCTTTTGCAGCATCAGTGAAGCCATCCGTGAATATCCCGATCTGGTAAAAAAATATTTGGGATCGGTAGTTCCCATCAAGGACAACTTCTTTGCGGCGCTTAATTCGGCAGTATTCAGCGACGGCTCTTTCGTGTATATTCCCAAAGGCGTACGCTGTCCTCTGGAGCTGAGCACGTATTTCCGCATCAATGCCAGCAATACGGGACAGTTCGAACGAACTTTGATCGTGGCCGATGACGATAGCTATGTAAGCTATCTGGAAGGATGTACCGCTCCTATGCGTGACGAGAACCAACTGCATGCGGCCATCGTGGAGATAGTAGCCATGGAGCGTGCCGAAGTAAAATACTCGACTGTCCAAAACTGGTACCCCGGGGACAAAGAGGGTAAAGGCGGTATCTACAATTTTGTCACCAAACGCGGGATCTGCAAAGGTGATTATTCAAAAATATCCTGGACCCAGGTCGAAACAGGGTCAGCCATTACATGGAAATATCCCAGTTGTGTATTAATGGGCAACAATTCGGTCGGCGAATTCTATTCGGTGGCCGTGACCAATAACCACCAACAGGCCGATACAGGTACCAAAATGATCCATTTAGGGAAAAATACCAAAAGCCTGATCGTATCCAAAGGCATTTCGGCAGGGGTAAGCAACAATAGTTACCGTGGTTTGGTACGCGTGGGCAAACGAGCCGACAATGCCCGTAACTTTTCACAGTGCGACTCATTGCTCCTGGGCGATAAATGTGGTGCCCATACGTTCCCTTATCTGGAAATAAACAACAACTCTGCAGTGGTGGAACATGAAGCCACGACCAGCAAAATCGGCGAGGATCAAATCTTTTATTGCAACCAACGCGGGATATCTACCGAAGATGCAGTGGGATTGATCGTCAACGGATATGTAAAGGAGGTTATCAACCAATTGCCCATGGAGTTCGCCGTAGAAGCCCAAAAATTGTTGCAAATAAGCCTGGAAGGTAGTGTCGGGTAAATCCTGGTCACCGCCACTGATCTTTCTTAAAAACAAAACGACATCATGCTTAAAATAAAAAACCTACACGCAAAAATCGACGACAAAGAAATTCTCCGTGGTATCAATCTGGAAATAAAGCCCGGTGAAATACATGCCATTATGGGGCCCAACGGATCGGGGAAAAGCACGCTTTCGGCCGTACTTGCGGGCAACGAAACTTTTGAGGTCGTGGAAGGCGAAGTTTCTTTTAACGGAAAGGATTTGTTGGAAATGGCCCCCGAAGACCGCAGCCGAGAAGGATTATTCCTTAGCTTCCAATACCCGGTGGAGATACCTGGCGTAAGCATGGTCAACTTTATGCGAACCGCAGTGAACGAGCATCGCAAGTACCACGGCAAAGAACCCATGTCGGCCAGTGAGTTCCTAAAACTGATGCGAGATAAGAAAAACCTGGTGGAAATAGATTCGAACCTCACCAACCGTTCGGTAAACGAAGGTTTTTCGGGAGGTGAGAAAAAGAAAAACAAAATCTTCCAGATGGCCATACTGGAACCAAAGCTTTCGATTCTGGACGAAACCGATTCGGGCCTCGACATCGATGCGTTAAGGATTGTGGCAAATGGGGTCAACAAGCTGCGCAATCCACAAAACTCGACCATTCTTATTACCCATTACCAACGCCTGCTCGATTACATCGTGCCCGATTACGTGCATGTGTTATACAAAGGGCGTATCGTAAAATCGGCAGGCAAAGAACTCGCCCTCGAATTGGAAGAAAAGGGCTATGACTGGATCAAAAAAGAATTTGAAGAATAACGGACCTATTGTCCAAAAAACGCAAGACCAATGAACACGATAGGTCAGGCAACCGATGTGAACACCCACTTTGTAAACCTGTTCGAGACAAACCGTGGTACGTTGACGAAAGGGGCACACGAAAAAGTGAACCGGCTTCGCGGGAAAGCGTTGTCTGCATTTTCGAAACTGGGTATCCCCGGCAGCAAAAACGAAAATTATAAGTATACCAACCTACAGCCATTTTTTAAAGGCGATGTTGCAACCCAATTGGAACCGCTCAAAACCGGCAAGATGGGTCTCAATACATTCCAATGTGAGGTTCCCGAGCTCGAAACGCACCAGGTTTATGTGGTAAACGGGTGGTTTCATCAAGGCCATCCATTGGCTAATCTACCTAAAGGCGTTGTAATAAGTAGCTTTAAGGACTTTACCGAGAAATATCCGGACCTTATCGATAAGTATTACGGCGAGGCGGCCCCCATTGACACCGATGGCATGGTAGCCCTGAACACCTTATTGGCCCAGGACGGTTTTGTGGTTTACGTCCCTAAACGTACCGTCATCGAAAGCCCGATCCAGATCGTCAATATTATGGTTGGCGATGAGGATAGCTACATCAACCAACGCAATTTAGTGATCGTGGAAGATGATTGCGAAGCCAAGGTAATGATATGCGATCATACCCTGACATCGCAAAAATTCGCGATTAACAGTGTTACCGAGGTTTTTGTGGGAGAAAGAAGCGTCTTTGACGTTTATGGACTTCAAAGCCAGCATAACTATACTGTCCAGGTAGCTGGCACGTATGTGAGGCAGCAATCGCAATCAATAGTGATGACCAATACACTGACCCTTCATGCCGGCATTGCCCGCAACAATGTGTCGTTGCACATGGACGGTCAAAATGCAGAAAGCCATGCCTACGGGTTATACGTGACCGACAAGAACCAGCATGTCGATAATTTTACGTTCATCGACCATGCGGTACCCAACTGTTTCAGCAGTGAATTGTTCAAAGGTGTGTTGGACGACTCCTCTAGCGGGGCATTTACGGGAAAGATCTTGGTAAGGCCCGATGCACAGAAAACCAATGCGTACCAAAGTAACAAAAGCCTCCTGTTAACCAACGACGCCAAAGTGAATACCAAACCCCAGCTGGAGATTTATGCCGACGACGTAAAATGTTCGCACGGCGCCACCGTTGGCCAGCTGGATGAGAATGCCATGTTTTACCTTCGTTCGCGTGGGCTGGGCGAGGAAGAAGCCCGCATTTTGTTAATGTACGCGTTTGCTTACGAGGTAATCGAAAAGATCAAAGTAGAGCCACTAAAGGAGCAAATCCGAGGATTGGTCGAGAAACGGTTCCGCGGTGAGCTCGACAAATGCGAATCGTGCGTGGTGTGCGGCCAATTGGGGCATAAGCTGGGTTGCTTGTAAGAAGGCATTTTCGAACAAAAAATATTTGAAAACTTACAAAGGCTGTCAGTCAAATGCTGACAGCCTTTAGCTTTAAGATAACATCTTCAATGACCGTGACCGCAACAAATCTCGACATCCAGAGAATCCGCGAAGATTTCCCGATCTTAAAACAGGAAGTCTATAAGAAACCATTGGTTTATTTCGACAACGCGGCCACCGCCCAAAAACCGGTTCAGGTTATTGAGGCTGAGATGGGCGTATACAAACTGCTAAATAGCAACATCCATCGAGGGGTGCACTATTTGAGCAACAAATGTACCGAGGCGTTTGAAGAATCGCGAAAGACGGTTGCAAAATTCATCAATGCGCAGTACCACCATGAAGTGGTTTTCACGCGGGGGACCACGGAATCGGTCAATCTGGTGGCCCACTCGTTTGGAAATATTTTCCTTAAGGAAGGCGACGAAGTTTTGGTGAGCCACATGGAACACCATTCGAACATTGTGCCATGGCAACTGCAGGAATCATTAAGGGGCATCAAATTAAAAGTGGTCCCAATTACCGATGAGGGCGAACTGGACATGGACGCGTACAAAAGGCTGCTCACGCCACGGACCAAACTGGTTTCGATTGCCCATGTATCCAACGCGCTGGGGACCATCAATCCCATCAGGCAAATTATCGACCTTGCACACCAAAACGGAATCCCGGTGATGATTGACGGCGCACAGGCCGTACAGCACCTTACAGTAGACGTACAAGCACTTGACTGTGACTTCTATGCATTCTCGGGGCACAAATTGTTCGGTCCTACCGGCATCGGCGTTCTTTACGGAAAGGAGAAATGGCTCACCCAAATGCCTCCTTACCAGGGCGGCGGAGAAATGATACAAACCGTCAGTTTTGAAAAAACGACATTTAACGAATTGCCGTTCAAATTCGAAGCCGGGACGCCCCATTATGCAGGCGCCATTGGCCTGGCAGCTGCCATTGATTACGTATCTGCGTTGGGGCTCGGCCGTATTGCGGCTTATGAACATGAATTGCTGGAATATGCCCAGCAAACTTTATCCCAGATTAAAGGAGTAAGGATATACGGAACCTCGGCACATAAATCGGGCGTTGTGTCGTTTTTGGTCGACAATATACATCCGTTCGATATGGGAATGATGCTCGACAAAATGGGCATTGCCGTACGTACCGGGCACCATTGCGCACAACCACTGATGGATAGGTTCGGTATTCCTGGTACCGTGAGGGCATCTTTTGCGTTTTACAACACCAAAACCGAAATAGACCGGTTGGTCGATGGCGTCGCAAAAGTGAAGCAAATGTTTGCTTAACGTATGATTTTTTGGAATATTTGTGCCCTAATCGAAAAGAAAAGATGGATATACAACAGACACAAGAAGCCATCATCGAAGAGTTTGCCGTGTTTGACGACTGGATGGACAAGTATTCGTATCTTATTGAGATTGGAAATGATCTTGACAATTTTGACGAAGCCAACCGTACATCCCAGCATTTGATAGAGGGTTGTCAAAGCAAAGTGTGGCTACACGCCGAACAGAAAAACGGGCAGGTAATTTATACTGCCGACAGCGACGCCATTATCGTGAAGGGAATTGTGGCATTGCTAATAAGGGTTTGGTCGGGACACACTCCACAAGAAATTGTTGAAAGTGATTTGACGTTCGTCGAAAAGATCGGGTTAAAGGACCACCTTTCTCCCTCCCGTTCGAACGGTTTGGTGGCCATGATCAAGCAAATGAAACTCTATGCACTGGCATTTAAGTCGTTGCAGAACTAAACCATTCCGTCTCTTTTCTGTTTAAATTTTACTGCAAAAACAGGTAACGCGATACACAATGGCCGATGAATTTTTGAAGTTGGAACAAGCCATCGTTGATGTGCTTAAAACCATATACGACCCCGAAATCCCTGTAAATATTTATGATTTGGGATTGATTTACGAGGTAAACGTAGAAGCCGATGGCAATGTGCGGGTGGTAATGACGCTAACTTCGCCCAATTGCCCTGTGGCCGAATCGTTGCCCGAGGAGGTACACGAGAAAGTGATGGCCATTGAGGGAGTAAAGGCTTGCGAACTCAATCTTACTTTCGATCCGCCGTGGAGCAAAGACATGCTCTCGGACGAAGCGTTGCTGGAACTGGGATTGTTGTAAGAAATACACCAGGCGCAAATTCACTCGGTTTCCCGGGCTTTTTTGACCATATTCAATCCGCTTGCAATTAATAAGTTCCATACACGCACAGCAAATAAGGAACAAAGCCATTGAACTGGGCTTTGACGCAATCGGATTTTCTGTGGCTGACTCATTGGACGATGATGCCAAACGGTTAAAAAATTGGCTATCAGAAAATTATCAGGCCGGTATGGCATACATGGCCAACCATTTCGAAAAGCGTACGGATCCCAGGCTTTTGGTTGAGGGGGCAAAAACCGTCATATCGGTCATCCATAACTATTTTCCATCCCGAAAGCCCTCTTCGGACAATCCGTTGTTGATAGCCCGCTATGCATACGGACAAGATTACCACAACGTAATAAAGACCAAACTGCAAGGTCTTTTCGACTATATAAAACAAGATATTTATCCCAACCTAGAAGGTCGTGTGTTCACCGATTCGGCCCCGGTATTGGAACGTACCTGGGCCGCCAGAGCAGGTTTAGGTTGGGTGGGCAAGAACGGCAACCTTATCCATCCCAAAATAGGATCTTACTTTTTCATTGCCGAACTGATCGTCAACCTGGAACTTCCGTCCAGCAATACACCGATGCGTGATTATTGCGGCGGATGCACCAAATGTATCGACGCTTGTCCCACCCAAGCCATCGTGGCGCCCAAAACCATTGACTCGTACCGCTGTATCTCGTACCAAACCATCGAAAACAAAGATGCAATACCCGAAGAGTTTACCGGAAAACTCCAAAGCCGGATTTTCGGTTGCGACATCTGCCAGGAAGTATGCCCATGGAACCGGAAGGCACAGCCACACTCCGAACCACAATTCGAACCATCGGACGAATTGATGGCCATGACACGGTTTGACTGGGAGAACCTCGACCACGAAAAATTCACTAAGTTATTTAAAGGATCAGCGGTTAAAAGAACCAGATTTGCCGGTTTGAAACGAAATATCGGATTTGCCGGCCTGTAAATTATAAAACGTGAGGTTCTGTATTTGTGCATCGAATTGATGTAATCCAATATTAACCAAGCGATTTTCAATAAGAAAACATCCAGGCACCACCTTCCCTTGCTTCATTGGCTCGTCGGACAAGACCGCGCTTAAACAACCTTCCGGACATTGGCTTAAAAGACGCTTAAATACGAGTAAACGGGATAAGGGGTAAAAGCCCGCCGGCTTTTTAAAAAAGGCGGCGGGCTTTTACCTAAAAGACGGCGGGCTTTCGGGCAAAAGATAGTGGGCTTTTAGGCAAAAGGCTATGGGCTTTTGAGGAAAAGCCGGCAGACGATCTATCCCGGCATCCGTCCCCCGTCCCCAAAACGTGATGGTTTTCCTGCCTGTTTCCCATCGTCAGGCCCCTTCCGGAGCCTTAGCTTGTTCGTTATCTTAGAAAAACGATTCCCCCATGCGTGCAATTCCGGTGGCATTTCATTTCTTAAAAATAACGTATCGATCGGAGATCACTTCCGTCTATCACGTTGCGTTTCCGTTTAAACACCCTGTATTTATTGCGTTTATAAAGCGTATACACATCGTAGCTCAAGGTTAGTTCGTGGCTGGGGTACCGCATGTAACTTGTTCGGGAAAGCGCAAAATCATAAGCATAAGTCACATCAATGTTCCGGTTCACCTGAATGTTCAGCATAGCGCCCGCAGAATGCCCGGGCCTGAAAGAAACCCCGGCCCCGATCCATTTGGTATAGTAAAAACGAAGCGTATTGTCCAAAAGCAAACGTCTATCGGTCAACCGCGCCATGACGGAGAATTTTGTCTTTATTTTGTAATATTCAGGCAACGACACCCCTGCCATCCCGTAAAAACTTCCCGCAAAACGCGGCGTAACAGCCCCATCGGCAGAAAATTTGCCCAAAGCCACATGCGGATATGCCAAACCCACATAGAAAAGGGGCGTGAACAATACACCGCCCGCACCGACCAATGGAACCAACTCTCCGGAGCTTTTCCCTTCAAAGTTCGGATCGGACCCATCGATCAACACCATATCCGAAAAATCAACATGCTGGGAAGCCATTCCCGCACCAAGCCCCAACGACAATAACATCTGGTTGTTGATTCTGACAATGTACGAATAGGAAAACATGAACTGATTATACGAAACAGGGCCTGCTTGCCACGACTGCAAATATCCGCCAAGCGATACCTTGGATTTGTTCAACGGGGAATGCCCCGACAGGAACATGGATTTTGGGGCCCCCTGGAGTCCTGCCCATTGGTTCCGGACCGAAATATCAAAGGCCAGCGAATTACGAAACCCGGTAAAAGCTGGGTTCATTACCAGTTGATTTTGGTAATACTGGGAATAAAAGGGTTCATATTGAGAGTACAAAGCAGGGCAAAACAAAAGAATACCTCCCAACAAAAAACAATACGTTATTTTAAGATGAAGATACTTCATTCTTTTTGTCGCGTTAACTCCATAATATCAAACAAACACGCTGGCAAAAAGTGCGGCACCAGTCTTTCGCAAACAGGCAACGCTTTTCCTTCTGATCCGATTCTTTAAGTTTTTACCCACAATGGCATAATAGAACTTGACCCACATCCGCAAGAAAATGGGAAACAGAATCATTACTCATTTCTAACCCAGCAAACAAGAAGGATGAAAGATAGTTATAAAAAGCATTTCTCCCATGGAAAAACAGGAACATCGTTCCGATTTTCCAGCCGCACAAAATAAACTACCGAAAATAAGATTATTACAAACGAAAAACAATCATGCTTACGGTAAAAACAATCTGGCCGACCTCCATGACACCATCCTGCCACACGCTTATTTGCTGATGTATACGTAGCCCGATAATTTAAACGACGAGTCGGGAATCGTGATCGTGTAGTAATAAGTTCCCGTGGGCAAGGTTTCCCCTTTGCGGGGCCCCGTATTAGCTCTTCCATCCCAGTTATTCCCATAATTGTCGGACACAAACACCAAACCTCCCGATTGTGAAAAGAACCTGGCCCTGATACCTGTGTAATATTCCAACGCGGGAATGTAAAAATAATCGTTCAACCCGTCACCATTGGGCGAAATGCCGGTGGGGACATATAATCCGCCGGACTGGTTACCGGACTTCACCTGAAAGAAGATCACCCCCGTATCACAGTCTCCATCCGCATCGCAAACCTCATAGCCCACAGAATCGGTTCCCTCAAAATAAAGCTTAAAAACTGCCGAGACGGTATTGTCGCCGTTGAGTGTAACATCACCGTATTCCAACTCCGACAACAGACGCACCGTAATCGGCTCGTCATACAAGTACAGGTCATTTGCCAAAATATCAAACACATAATCTTTTGCCTGCGAGTCGTTGTAATAAACGATCGTATCATTGTTCGCCCGAGGCTTAAAATCGTAATCCATCACTTCGATGTAGACGACAGCGGAGGCACATCCCCCCGAATTGACGCACACGGTATACCGGAATTCGTCAATTCCCACATAATTGTAAGCAGGTGTATACTGGATCTGATTGTCGGAAAGCACCGTGGCGGTACCGTATTGCGGGACACTGGTAATGGTCAGGCTTCTAATGCCCGATTCGAGGCCAAAATCATTATTGAGAACAGGAACAACGACAACGTTATTCTCATAAAACTGGGCGATATCATTGCTTGCCGTGACCTGTTGGGCCACGGCCGATGTACCGCAAAAAAGAACGATACACACAGCCTTCCACAACCATATAAACCTCATTGCCTTAAAATAGAAAGAATACATGCCCACCAACATCCCGTACATTGCAAACTTACGAAAAAGGATCCAACAATACCGATACCCCGTATCCTATCACAGGTACTGGCTTGTTTGTCGTACGGAACTGGCCCAGCGCATTTACCTTTTTCGCCCTACCTTGATCATATCCTTGTCGCTGGAACAAGGAATTGCATCATTGAAACGATCTCTACAGAAACGGTAACCCACTATCAGTTTGTAATAGTTTCCGTAATCGGCCCTTGCCGAAGTAAGCCCCAGCTGGTATTCGACGCCAACCAAGTAACTGTTTTTCATGATACCCAATGTCATGGCAGCTCCCAGGCTTTTCCCAATACTTTCGTCAATGGTGCGCCTGTAAGCCAAAGCCCCCCATACCGAATAGGAGGATGTGGGGTTGGGCATCGTAAACTTGAGGTTAAAATCAGTTCTGCTGTCGTTTCGCGCATTACGCCTGAAAAAAACTATTGGCTCAAGGTACAAATTCCTTTCGGGCAACTGAAAAATGGAACTGGCAAAAAAGTTAACGTCCATCGCCAAATCCGGCTCCTCATCGTTGGAATAAAGAGAATTGTGGAACGGAAGGATATTGGTGGCAGACACACCCAATTGCAATGCATTTATCGTCCATATGAACCCCGTATTCGCATTGATCTCGTGTCCGCTTATCTTCCCTCCCCCCATAACGGGATCGACGGCTCCGGCATCACCGTAATTGCTCATGTCCAACGAACGCTGCGCGACCATTAACGAAAGTCCGAACAAGAGGTTGCTCCTTCTTCGCCGGGTTTCGGATAACTTCAGGTTATAAGCCAGCGATTGCTGAAGCCCAATCTCACGGTGATAACCGTTACGGTCGTTATACACATAGGTCCCTGACCCAAGATTGCTCAAGAAAGCCTTTTGGAATGACAGCATCTGCGTGGCCGGAGCCATATCCGTGCCCAACCACTGGTTCTGCACATATCCGCTGATGGAATAACAATCGCTACGGAAAGCGGCGGCGGCCGGATTTACGAAATAACGTTCATAGACGTATTGGTTTGTTACAAAATAACGTTGCGCTTTCAATTGGCCAATGGCGCAACACATGCAAACCAACACCGATGCAATAAGCTTTATCGTTTGCATATCACCGTTTTAACGTAATGTTACCTTTAATACTCTTTTTTACGTGTACCAAATTGATCACATACCAGTAATCATCGCTCTGCATCGGTTTGCCCAAATAACGACCATCCCAAGATCCTGTGCTTCCATTAAATCTTGCCAACAATTTACCATATCTGTCAAATATGGAGATTTCGGAATCGGGGAACCTCTCCAACCCATCGACTTTCCATCCATCGTTAAACCCGTCACCATTGGGCGTAAAGAAGTTGGGTATGTCCAAATCGTACACTGAACTGATGGCGACCAAATCCGTTGTGTAACAGCCATTGGCATCCTCAACATAGACGTCATATGTGCCGTTGCCCAAATTCTTGAAAACATTCTCCTTCTGCAACCTTCCTTCGTTCAGCGAATATTGGTAAGGCGATGTACCTCCATCGGCCCAGATCGTGATTTGGGCATATACCATGGTATCAAGCAGTGCGATCACCGGTGTAGCCCAAAAACCAACCTTTACCGTGTCGGTCACGACCACACAACCATCATTGGCTATGGCCCAATAGGTCCCCGGTTCGGACACCTCAATGGTACGACCGGTTTCTCCGGTATTCCACTGGAAAAATACGTATTCTTCACCTGCATCAAGGGTTAATGTATAATTGGCGCACAAAACAGTATCGGGCGAAATCTCATAATCGGGCGCTTCCATGTGAAATACCTGTTTGGTAGCCCACCCCTCACAACCGTATTCGTTATGGACGGTTACTTTGTTCAACGTATCCACAATGCTGGCCGTAATCGTACGGGACGTAGCTCCGGTATGCCACAAATACGAAACAAATTCACCCGGGTCGAGTACCAACTCGTCAAGCGGGCAAATCAATGCATCAACCCCAAGGGACGGATAAGGTGCATTGCGCCACACCACCGTTACTTCATCTGAGTCGGAGCATCCGTTGCCATCGGTTACCGTGGCTGTAAACGTTCCGTGCCCGACATGGATGGAATTGGAGGTTTCGCCCGTAGACCAACGAATTGACGATGATGATGTACTGGCCGTGAGGGTGGATATGATATCAGGGCATACATACACATCATCGCCCAGATCGATGTCGGGCAACGGATTTACGGTGATATCCACCTCGTCACTACCCATACAACCGTTGCGGGCCGTGACATCGAGGGTAATTGTATGTTGTCCTGCAGCATCAAGCGCATAACTATTTTGCAATCCCATGTCCACTCCATTCCACACATATTTCACATAAGTGCCCTGGACCTCGATGGTTATTTCGTCACCGACACATTGGGCCCGGTCCGGCCCTAAGTCAAATTTCGGAGATTCGATGGTACGAAGCGTCAATGTTCCGGTTGCTTCACATCCGTTATTATCCAGCACATGCAACACATAATTGCCCGGAGCAGACACTTCCCAACTGCTATTGGTATTGCCTGCCACGCTATTCCCGACATGATCGTAATACCATTGGTACGATTGGATACTTCCCGATGCAAAAGGAGAAGAAAGCGTAACCGTCCGGTTGTCGCAAATCGGTGATAACGGTGTTAAATTCACTGTGGTGGCGTTGAACGCTGCCACAGTGATGGTCCCTTCGCTCTGGCATCCATTGGCATCGATCACACGAACCCAATAGTCGCCCGGCGACGAAGCCGTGACAGAATATGTGTTGGTAGCCCCAGTGCTCCACTCAATGGACGGATACACGGTAGAAGCAGGCAACGAAAGCGAGAAACTGGTACCCGGACAAACCGTAAAATTGGCACCCAGATTTACCGAAGGATTGGTATAGACGGTCACTTGTATGGTCCCAAGGGCACTACACCCTGCCGATGTCCACGCTTCTACCTGATAATTGCCGGACACGGAGACATGACATGTTCTATCATATCCTACCACGTCACCGGTCGTCAGGTTCGTCCATCGGTACAACGGGTAATCGTTTCCTGCATCCAACACCACTGTCGTTCCGTCACATACCATCGTAGAAGGCTGGGCCGACAAAAGCAAAACAGGCAACGGATTTACCACCAGATCCAATGTTTCCAGAACCTCACAACCATCGGCTTCTTTAAGATAAGACAACACATAGGTGCCCCCCGTGCCCACTTGCCAAGATGAATTTGGGGCGCCCTGCAACGCATTCCCCACGTTATTGTAATACCATTGGTATGTGTAAACATTATTAATGGCGGGAAGAAGAACTGTTTCCCCATTGCAAACAGCAGGGAGGCCATCCAACTCGACCGGTGTGATCACGTAATCGATCACATCAATACCTGCATCCGCCGAGCACAGGTTGGCATCGGTCGCTTGTACGGAATAATAGCCCGATTGGACAACAGTTATCGATGGACCCACAGTTCCAGTGCTCCAAACATAAGTAGTTGCAGTGGGTAAAGAGTTAGAGACACTCAATGTCACATTTCCATCTTTGCACAGATAAATCCGGTCGGACGATACGCTTAGTCCCGGAATGGGGTTGATCGCCACACTGATCTCTCCGATACTTGTGCATGTTTTTCCGCTAACCGTCACCCAAGCCTCAATTTGATACCTGCCGTCCTCCGTAACTTCCACATGACGTGTATTGGGCAACGTCAGCGAAGCATGATCCAGGGACGTCCAACGGAACACATCATAATCACCGCCAGCATCAAGCACGACCGATTCCCCCTGGCAAATCGGATCAGGATCGGTTGAGTTCAGCAACGGGGCCTGGACAACAAACAAATAGAAATCGAACTCATACGTACACTCAATGCCGCCGTAGGATGCATGCGCTGCCTTTACGTATAGTTTATACCTGCCTCCATCATTGCCACCCAACACAGCATCTTCGGCAATCGGCAACAAATTCCCCGCACCATCGACCTTATACCATTGATGGGATACATAACCCGTTACGGTAGACTGATCGAACTTGGTAGAAACATCCAATGTCTCGTTACTGCAAATGGTGACATCGGCCAACGTTAGGTTCAGTGCAGAGGGTACGTCTACAACTGCCGCAGCTTCAGAAGTACAGCCATATTGACTATCGGTCACCAGCACCGACACATTGTAAGTCCCGCTTCTTGTCGCATCAACTTCAAACGAACTTCCTCCCGTGGTCACTTCTTTATTGTATGTCCATTGGTAAGAATAAGTTGGCTCGTTTGCGTTAGGCGATGCATTCGAGACAAGCACCTTATCGTTCAAACAGGCATAACCGCCATCCGCGTCCAAACTAACATCCGGGTTTTCTTTTACATCTACGGTAACATGGCCTTTGGTCGGACAACCGGTTTTCTGTTCTACACTCAACTGATAAGTGCCGCTTTTATCCACTTTCAGAGTCGGCCCGTTTTCGCCGGGCAAATCCACTCCATTAATAAAATCGCCATTCGTATCAACCTCGCCCTCGCTCCATTGATAAGTTACAAAGTCATAATTGGCGTGCAGCACAATCTCATCTCCTTCGCAAATGCAAATGGTCCCATCGTTACATTTATTGTTCTGATCAATGGTCAACGGTTCCAGATCTAACGGGATGATCAGCTCGAATTCCTGCTCAATGGAACACGATAGAGAAGGGGCGTACGAAGGGGAATACACTGCAGAAACTCTGTAAAAACCTGCTTGGGTGTTGCTCGTAACAGTATATTCATTCGTATTGTTATTGAGGTTCGTCCATGAGTCACCCACATTCGCCCTGTACATCCACACGTAATCGGTCATGTCCGAATTGCCCTCCAATTTATAAGTAATACCCATGTTACAAACCTGCATCACCTCATCGAAGGTGAATATTTTGGACGGAAGCCATTGCAGCTCCACATCCGTCTCATCGCTTTTACACCCTAGGGCATCAGTGGCCACCACACTATAGGTCCCAACCGCAGTCGCCGTGTAAGAACTTGTGGTCGAAACGATTTGGACCGAACTATTGTACCATGTGTAAGATACTCCGCTTTCAGGCACTACCGCAAATGTATGCGGACTGTTTGCGCATTCATAAACAGATGGGGAAAGATCCGTCAACGTGATTTGCGGGTCGTGGACGACAATCTCTTTGCTGTCCGTACATCCGTTCTTCGTCAATACCGTCAGTTTTACCGTCCCTCCCTGCGTGGGGATAATCGAATAAGCCGTGCTGCTCGTCCCTTCATACTCCCACAGATGGCTTCCCATGGTTGTTCGGATGGCATTGACGGTAAGCGTCTCTCCCAGACAAATGTCATCGACAATAAGATCCAGCATTGACTGAGGCCCCTCGTACACATTGAGTGTTACGGTATCTATATCGGTGCATCCATTGCCATCTTCCACTTCCAGTCGCAACGTGTGGTTTCCTGAAGTCAAGCCGGACAAGGTTAACGCATCCGAAGTTTCTGCCAATAAATTATTATCGAGGTACCAACGGTACGCAAGTCCTGTAGAACCCGATGTAGTTACATCGGCATTAAGCACAATGCTCGATTCCGGACACAGACTGATTTGATCGGGTTTCGTGTCCGTTCCCGTCACGTTTGACACATATGAAATCTCAGCCTCAACGCCCGGATACCACGACGGCACCGCCGAGGCCTTTGCCTTACATCCGTTCCCATCGGTTACCACAAGCCAAACGGCATTGGCATTTGTGACTTGAAACGTTTGTGATGTATAGCTTTTTGCCGCATCAACTGCGGTAAGTTCCTGGCTCCACGAATAGGTAACCGGGACACTGCTGTTCCCCGTAAATACATATGGGATATCCGGACAAACCTCCGTGCCGTTAATCGATACGTCGGGCAATGGATTGACCACTGCATTTACACTTGCCGTCACACAACTATTCGCGTCCCATGCCGTTAATGTATATGTTCCGTTAACCAACGGGATATAGGTTCTGCTAGTCGATACGACCACGCCGCCAAATTCCCATTGGTAACGGCTAAATCCCGTAGTCGCACTCATTGTCTCTCCTACGCAATAGGCCGTTTTATCCAACTGTACAGTGGGGGAAGTATATCCGATGACCGTCACTTGATCCTCCGCTTCGCAACCATTGGCATCAACAACCGTTAATGTCACCACTGTTTGCCCCCCTGCAACCGGCGTGACGATCACGCTGGTCTCGGTCGCACCGGTCAGCGTTTGCGTCCCATGCACCCACGTATAATTAGTAAAACCCGAAGGGGCCGTCAGCACCACTTGGTTTTCGGGACACGCATAAACAGTACTGGGCTGTATATCACTGTTCGTATCTGTTGAATGGTAACTAATGTCTACGTTTGGCTCGGCGTACCAAGCCACATTAGCCGATGCAGCCGCAGAACATCCGTTTGCATCGACCACTATCAATTCTACACTGCCTTCAATCTGGGCCGTATAGGAACTTTGGGTTCCTACATTCCCTCCGTTCCATTGATATGAGACCATACCGGCAGGCCCGGTAAAGACCACATCGGTATTGGCACAAACCATGGTATCCGTGAGGGATACAACAGGCAAAGGATTGACCGTAATAGTCTTGGTGGCAGCAGATTGACATCCGTCATCACTGGTTCCGGTGACCGTAATCACATAAGTACCTGCCGTATTCAGCACCAAATAATTTAAATTAGCCGCATCGGGCACTGCCACCCCGTCAATCTCCCACGTAAACGATGACACGTTTGAATGCTCTACCTCAACGGAATCTCCTTCGCAAATTTCATCTTCTGTCATGGACAAATCCACCGAAGCTCCTACATAGGTTGTCACGGTCACCTCATCTGTAGCCGTACATCCCTGATCATCCGTCACTTCTATTTTTATAACCGTAGTACCTGGTGTCGTTGGTGTATAAGTAAGGGTATGGCTGGTTGAATTGCCGCTCCATTCATACGACACGTAACTGTCATCCACCGTTAAAGTCACATCTTCACCGGGACATACTTCCCTGTCTGCCCCCAAATCAATATCGGGTTGTGTAAAATTGACTTCCAACGCATCGATGGCATTACATCCGTAATCGGCATCAAGTGCCAAATAATACGTTCCCGATTCGGTCACCGTAATGGACGGTTCGGTGGAAATAATCGTATCCCCCGTCAAGCTGGATGTCCAGTAATATGAACCCTCTGTGTATTTAGATTGCAACACGACTGCCTGCCCAATGCACGTTTGCGTCGGGGGCTCTATCTTTACGCTACTGTATGACGAAAAATACCCATAGCTCATGCTGCCTCCGTTTTTGTCCAGCACACTCAAGTGAAAAAGTCCCTTTGTATTTTCGACATAGTAAGGCCTTCCCGTAGAGATTCCATTTTGGGAAAGATCGATAATCGCCGTATAGAATACTTCATCGGCATCCCGGCCATCGTTGGTGGCGTCGACAACTTTCCAGCTCAGGCTCGATAAGTAATTCACCTCCTGATTATTGGAGTCATACATCTTAAAAGAAGAGATATTCCGTTTTTGTGCCACAAACTGCACCCAGAACGATTGCCCAAAATTACGGGTAAAGCTAACCCGTTTGGATCCGGTACAACTGATGGAAGGCAGAAGCGCGCTCCCGAATTCGTTGCTGTTACTGGAACCAACCGGCAAACCGCTTACCTGATAAGCGTAAATAGGCACGTTCGATTTAATGTAATCTGAATTTCCATCGATGGTGATACACCTTATTTCTCCTTTGTTCAGATTAAACGACGCAGAACCGTCTACCGTCACCCACGTACCATCTTCTATGGCCAAAAGGAACACGTTGTTAACGGCTTTGGATTCGGAACTTGTTTTTACCGCAATGTATTCGGTGCCGATAATCGAAGTCGGGATATTCTGGTCCCCAATCAGGTCCCACGATCCGGTCACGTTGGTATATTGGTTTATCGAATCGTCGGAAACGGTGACGGCAATTTTTTTTGTTGATTTAATGTAAGTTCCCCCCAAAGAAGCAGAGTAAGCGGTCGATTTGCACGTAATCCCGTAAGTTTGACCTTTGTTCAACGTAACCGTAATGGGAACCCCGGCCGTAGCTCCTCCCACCAATTCGGCAGTCGGCACAATGGTGATCACGGTGTTGTCTTCAGTCGCCACCACATCCACATGCTCAAAGGCTGTCGTATATTGAAAATGGTTTGAATAATAGTTTTGCGAAGGCACATAGAACTCGGTCCCCAGCGCATTCTCGCCTTTCAGCGTGAATATATCGGGGTTACTCGCATTTACCACTTCGTAGTAGACCGACACATTTTGGCCCGAAGTAATATGGAGCCCGACTTTATTGATCGTATTCACCGGATTATTCTCGAGGTTCGTCAGCTTAAAAATCGAGTTATAAGCGGCATTATCAGAACTCACCGTAACCTGTTTATTCGCAGGTACAGCAATTGTAATGGGCGTAAACGCAGGATTGGCCGGCTCGCTAATGGTAACATTGGCCGCCGAAGCATAAGCCGTAATACGCAATGCCACGGGGCTATCCCCATGCACACTGGTTACTTCTGGAGCCACAAACCAAAATTCCTTACCTACTTGGGCATGTATTTTTGGTACCTGTAATATGAGTACAAAAAATAAACAAAACAGAAAACGTCTAAGTATAACCATGAAATTTCTTGATAAAGGTTAGTATTCTTCAATAATCTTAGAAACTGTTCCATCCATACAATATTGAATTGTAAAGCGATGAACAGCACTGACATGCTAAAACATATCGTTCAAAAGGTCGATTTATATACGAAATTTAACGGATAAGGTTATTCTTTAAAACATAATTTGATCGTTTTTTTTAAATGCCATCCATCAACAATGTGAAAATGGAAAAAATTTCTCTTTCCCGCACCAGCAAATGCTCTGCATTATTTGCATGATAATACATAGAGACAGGGCACCGGAAACCTGCTTATTTGCCAGGAAAGAGAAAGTTTATCAAAATTATGTCATTATCAATTTAAATAATCTTAGATCAAAAGACGCAGAATTAAACGGACATAGGCTCTTCTGGTCCTTTGCATCTGTTCTGCTCTAGAATGCATAACAGTCATAACTAATAGTTATGGCATACTTCGGAAAATAATGCTCCAACACGCACTTATCGTTAAATTGCCACTTATTGGGGGCGCATTAACTATCGGGAACAGTAAAGATCAATTATGCCTTAACATCCAGGACGATTACAAAGCCGTAACATCAATAAACCAAGTATTTAATCGATGTACGGCACACGCTCTCCCGCAAGCACAACCAAATCTTTAGCATTTTTTTAACATTTTCCCCGCAAGCAACCGTTACGTGACTCCAAATTTACTATCTTCAAAAGCGAAAGAGACTCCCCAATTGTATTGGGGCATGCGGCAATCTCAACAATGTAAATTCACGATAAAATATTCTGTAAGGATTTTCTTAACAGAAAGTTGGAGACAGTGAAGGGATGGCACCTTTTAGAATATTTGGACCGGGCAAAAACCCATATCGTGTGAAAGCATGGACTATACGAAATTCACATATTCCTTAATTTGCAAATCGGAGACACGGTTATATGCGCAAAACTGTATTCCCCACAAAGATTATAAAGCAGTTATTTGTATCATCCACGGAATCGGGGAACACTCCGGCAGGTATGAGCACTGGTACAAATTGTTCTGCGACAACAACATTGCCGTTATCTCATTCGATTTGAGGGGGCACGGATTATCGGAAGGAAAAAAAGGCACGATCGCCCATATAACTGATTTTTGGGATGACATTGACTGTGTGATAACCCAGACCGATTTGGGAAAAAAACGGATCCCTTTCTTTATTTACGGACATAGCATGGGGGGAAATGTTGCGTTAAGTTACGTTGCCAACAACAAGGATTCGGTTACAGGCATCATTGTTAGTTCCCCGTGGCTTAGTTTGACCAATCCACTACCTTCTTCAATCGATTGGCTCGTACAAAGACTCGATCGTGTTTTTCCCCACCTGACTTTTCGCAACGGCATTAAATCAAGCCAGTTGGTATCCGATAGCCAAGAAATTATAAACCGAAAAAACGATAAACTGGTACATCCTTTCATCTCCATCAGGTTGTACAACCAAATGCAAGAGTCCGCAAAAAAATTAATGGCCGCACCTCACCAAATAAATATACCACTTTTGGTGCTTCACGGAGAATCAGATCAAGTGACCAATCCCCGGGCTTCAAAAGAATTTGCTTCCAGAGCACCCAATGCCACATACATTGGATATCCAAATGGATTGCACGAGTTGCAAAACGGGCCAAACAGCCATATGGCTTTTAACGACATTACCACTTGGATAGACCAACAAACCAGCGCTCAATGACAAATTTCAGAACCGAAATATTCTTAAACGGTGCCCCGTTCGAAATCATTCCCGGTGAAGGAATTATGTTGATAGGGTCGTGCTTTGCAGAAAACATCGGTCAAAAATTTTCCGAAGCTCGCTTTTCCCCTTGCGTGAATCCGTTTGGGGTACTTTTTAATCCATTTTCAGTGGTCGACACCTTGAATTCTATACTGGAAAAGCGGTTTTTCGCCCCATCTGATTTGATTTTCGACGGTCAGCTATGGCACAGCTATTTTCACCATGGAAGTTTTTCGGGAAACAATATGGATAAAATGCTGGCCCATATCAACCACACAGTGGAGGTCTCGCACAACGAATTATTAAACGCCGACCACCTGTTTATTACTTTGGGTACAGCTTGGGTATACCAGGAAAAGGAATCGGGCCATGTAGTGGCAAACTGCCACAAATTCCCCGATTCGATGTTCAACCGGTTTAGGCTCACTTCCAATGAAGTATGTGGTCGCCTCAAATCCGTTCTGAGTGATTTAAAATCGGTCAATCCGAAAATAAATATTGTATTGACGGTCAGTCCCGTAAGGCATTGGAAAGATACCGCGTATGGCAACCAACTAAGTAAAGCCGTTTTATTATTGGCTATAGATGAGATTTGCCAAGAATTTGATTTCATCAGTTATTTCCCTGCCTACGAGCTGGTACTGGACGACCTGCGCGACTACAGGTTTTATGCCGACGACATGGTACATCCTAATACACTAGCCATTAATTATGTATGGAGTAAACTACAGGACTTCTGTTTTGGGACGAAAGCAAGAATGTTCATCAAAGGAACCACCGAAATTGAAAATGGATTGAGACACAAACCATTCCATCCCAATACAACACAACATAAAATATTCCTGGAAGGACTCCTGAAAAAAATCGATTCGATAGAAAATCTATACCCAAGAATAAGTCTTCTAAATGATCGGGCTTGCATTGAAAAACGCATCAGGGAAATAGCAATCGATTGAAAAAGCAAAAAAGTACTTCATAAAGTTAAATAGCTAAAAACCAATAGAAAATAACAATGAAATATGGTAAATTTACCAATGACCCGTAGCAACGAATAACACAACAACATTAATTCGTTGGCATTCAACGCAGACTCCTTATACTGAACCAATCCAAAATCTGTTGAGATTATGGCCTATTTTGAACTTGACAAATCCAAATTAATTAATCTAGAGTACTCCCTCTTTCGCGAAATTATAAGAACCAACAGAGCCGGGGCTTACTCAAGTACCAGTATTGTGGGGTGCAATACCCGCAAATACCATGGTTTGCTTGTCGTTCCCATCGACCACTTTGATTACGAGCGATACGTTATGTTGTCGAATCTCGATATATCGGTGATACAGCACGACAAAATATTCAACCTCGGGATCCACAAATACCAGGGCAACCATTACGACCCCAAGGGGCATAAGTACATCCGCAACTTCGAAATCGAAAACATCCCCAAAATAACCTATCGGGTTGGCGGAGTAATCCTTTCGTCGGAAATGGTACTGGTTGAAAAAGAAAACCAGGTGCTGATGCGTTATACACTGGAAGAGGCCCACTCTCCCACAACGCTTCGGTTTAAGCCCTATCTGGCCTTTCGTAGCGTGCACCAACTTACGCACGAAAATATGGAGGTGAACACCCATTTCGATAAAATAGAGAACGGTATCAGGTTCAAATTATACGAACCGCTACCCGAGCTGAACCTACAAGTGAGCAAAAAGAACGATTTCGTTCCTATTCCCGATTGGTACCGCAACATCGAATACATTAAAGAATACGAAAGAGGTTACGATTATCTTGAAGACCTTTATGTGCCGGGATACTTTGAAGTGCCTATCGAAAAAGGCGAATCCGTCGTATTTTCTGCATCGACCGAACCGGGCAAAACAAGCGGATTAAAAGCCAAATTCACCCGTGAATCGAACAAACGTATTCCGCGCGACACATTGTTGAACAATCTGCTCAACTCAGCCCAGCAATTCATTCTGAAAAAAGGCGAATCGTCAGAATTGGTGGCCGGTTACCATTGGTACGGCAGCCGACTACGGGACACGTTCATCGCACTCCCGGGGCTTTCTCTTTACCAAAAGGATTTGTCTGCGTTCAAAGAAATATTGGAGACCTCGGTGAAGCGTCTTCACGAGAAGTTACAAAGCGACTGCCCGGGCGGACCAAACGGGTTCCGGTTCTCGGATACGCCACTATGGTTCTTTTACACACTGCAAGAGTGCGCCGAAAGCTGGCAACTGGACAATGTGTGGAAGAGCTACGGCAAAATAATGACCCAAATATTGGAACATTATAAGAACGCCCATTCTCCCACGTTCCACATTCAGGAAAACGGATTGCTCTACGCCAAAGAAAATGGCAAACCCCTCACATGGATGAATGCTGTGGTGGAAGGCCGTCCCGTAACCCCGCGCTACGGCATGCCGGTAGAACTTAACGCCCTTTGGTACAATGCCCTTTGTTTTGTGGTAAACCAAGCCACATTGGCTGGTGACAGAAAATCGGCCAACAAGTGGAAGCCGCTTGCCGAGCTCGTCGGGAAATCGTTCGTGGAATTTTACTGGAACGATAAACTAGGTTATCTGGCCGACGGGATCGATGGGGCTACCTTTGATTTCTCGATACGCCCCAATCAACTGTTTGCCGTGGCGTTGGGCTTTTCGCCGCTTAACGACGAGCAGAAAAAATCGGTAATCGACATTTTGAAGAAAGAACTGCTTACCCCAAAAGGGTTGCGGACCCTTTCCCCTTCCGATCCTGCATACCGTGGATCTATCGAAAGGGTTCCCTTCTCTCGCGATATGGCACTGCATCAGGGTTGTGTGTGGCCGTGGCTGTTCGGCTTTTTTGCCGATGCATACCTTAAAATCCATAAACGAGGGGGATTGCCTTTCATTAAACGCATCATGGAAGGGTTTGAAGAAGAGATGTACGATCATTGTCTTGGAACCATTCCCGAATTCTTTACCGGTACACCGCCCCACAAAGGCAAAGGTGCCGTTTCGATGGCTTGGAACGTGGCCGCCATCCTTAAAGTAATTAAGTTAACCGAAAAATACAGTTAACCAAATGAGAGTCCTTATGTTTGGGTGGGAATTCCCGCCCCACATCTCCGGCGGTTTAGGTACTGCCTGCTACGGATTAACCCGTGGATTATCGCATATCCCAAATCTCGATGTGATTTTTGTGGTACCCAAGTCCTATGGCGATGAGGACCAAAGATCCATTAAGCTGGTTGGTGCCAACCAAATTCCTGTGGTACAACGCAGGCTTAAAGTGTCACATTTCAACAAACCAATCGACTACATCGAAGTAGGCACGAAACTGGTTCCTTACATCGATCCTGAGGACTATTGGCGTATCACCAGGGCAGAAGTGTCCGGAAGTTTACGCACAGTACAAACCAACCATGAAGGAAAGATCGATTTCTCGGGCAAGTACGGTGCCGATCTGTTACGCGAAATTTCGGATTATGCATTGGTCGCCAACGTGATTGCCCAAGATCATGAGTTCGATATCATCCACGCCCACGACTGGCTGGCTTATCCGGCAGGAATAGCTGCCAAAGAAGCCACAGGTAAACCGCTGGTGGTACACGTCCACGCCACCGACTTTGACCGTAGCGGCGGAAGCGTAAACCCTACCGTGTACGAGATAGAAAAACGTGGCATGGAAACGGCCGATAAGGTAATCACGGTAAGCAATCTGACCCGGAGCATTGTAATAGAAAAATACGGTATCCCCGAGCATAAGGTCGTAACCGTCTATAATGCAGTAGATCCGTTGATAGACAGTGAAGTCGGGCACATCGAAAAAGGGGTGAACGAAAAAATCGTCACCTTTCTGGGGCGCATCACCATGCAGAAAGGCCCTGAGTTTTTCATCGAAGCGGCCCATAAGGTCATCCAAAAAATGGATAACGTAAGGTTTGTGATGGCCGGTAGCGGCGACATGATGGAAAAAATGATACGCCGTGCTGCCGAGCTGAAAATCACCCATAAATTTCATTTCACGGGTTTCTTAAGAGGGAACAATGTGTTCCACATGTTAAAGATCAGCGATTTATATGTAATGCCATCCGTATCGGAACCTTTTGGCATCTCGCCATTGGAAGCCATGCAAAGTAATGTGCCGGTACTTATTTCGCACCAATCGGGCGTAGCCGAAATATTGACCTATGCACTCAAAACCAATTTTTGGGATGTGGATGCCATGGCCGATGCCATTTTTGCGGTACTGAACTACCCTGCTTTGTCCAAAATGTTCAAAACACACGGGAAAATTGAAGTCGACAATCTTCAGTGGGAAAGTTCGGCCCGTAAAGTCAAAGAGGTGTACGATGCCGCGCTGCAAAGCGCCAATGCATAGTCTATACAGTCAGACGAGTGAGTTGTTTTCTAAATAATCACCCTGCCCCGGAAGGATCCGGCAGCATCCCCGAAAGGGCAACAAATTTACGACCATGAGAAATATCTGTTTCTATTTCCAAATCCACCAGCCGTTTCGTTTTCGCCGATACCGATTTTTCGATATAGGAAACGACCACTACTATTATGACGATTATACCAACGAAATGGTGCTCCGCAAAGTAGCCAACAAAAGCTATCTGCCCACCAATGCCTTATTGCTCAAACTCATAAACAAACACAAGGGTAAATTCAAAGTAGCGTTTTCCATTTCGGGAACGGCAATCGACCAGTTCAAACTTTACGCCCCCGAGGTACTCAGCAGTTTTAAGGAACTGGCCGAAACCGGGCACGTGGAGTTCCTGGCCGAAACTTATTCGCATTCGCTGGTGGCATTGAAGGATAATGACGAATTTAAATTGCAGGTCGAAAAACATGTGCGAGTTATCCAGGAACTTTTTGGACAAACGCCAACCATTTTTCGGAATTCGGAACTGATTTATTCCGATCTGATAGGCGAAACCGTGGCAAATATGGGCTTTAAAGCCATGCTCACCGAAGGAGCCAAACATGTGTTGGGATGGAAAAGCCCCAACTATCTGTATTGCAACGCCATTAATCCCAGGCTAAAGGTGCTGCTCAAGAACTTTGTGCTAAGTGACGACATTGCCTTCCGGTTCAGCAACAAAGAGTGGTGCGAATGGCCACTCACAGCCGATAAGTACGCCACTTGGCTCAATAGCCTTGACGCACGTGACGAGGTGGTAAACCTGTTCCTTGATTACGAAACTTTTGGCGAACACCAATGGAAAGAAACCGGTATTTTTGACTTCTTGGAGAATTTACCGTCAGCTGTGTTCAAAAAATCGAACTTTAAATTTGCCACCCCTTCCGAAATTTCGGAAAGCCTCCAACCGGTTTCGGCCATCCATGTGCCCAATCCCATCAGTTGGGCCGATGAGGAGCGTGACCTTACCGCCTGGTTGGGCAACGAGATGCAACAGGAAGCCTTCAACAAACTTTATTCTTTATTGCCTAAAATAGCCCGTTGCCCCGATGCACGACTTCAGAAAGACTGGTGCTATCTGCAAACATCGGATCATTTGTATTACATGAGCACCAAATATTTTTCCGATGGGTCGGTACATGCCTATTTTAATCCGTACGAAACACCTTACGAAGCGTTTATAAATTACATGAACGTATTGAGCGATTTTACGTTGCGCATTAATGCGGCCGTGCCTGAGAACAATACAGAGATGGAATTGTCGAATCTGGCGGCATTGATTGAGCAAAAAGAACAGAAGATCCAAAAGCTGGAGGCCGAAATCAAAAAAATGCGTTCGGGCAAAACATCCCGTGCCGTTGCACCAAAAACCGTTTAATAAAGCTTGATGCATCATCATTCAATCGTGGCGGCCTGTTTGTTTTTGACTGATGACGCATATTAGGATATTTTTGTACCATCACGAACGTCAAAAAATATTTGTCTGGAGCCCATCGGAAAGGGGAAAATAGAATAAGGCTCCGAATAGATAAACGATTAAAAATCTCAAAACCGCAGACAATGATAGACAGCTATTTGAAGCCCGATTACGTTTTCGAAACCAGTTGGGAAGTATGCAACAAAATGGGAGGTATCCATACCGTGCTGGCCACGAAGGCAACCACGCTCATTCAACAGTTGCAGGAAAACCTCATCTTTATCGGCCCCGACATATGGCGCGGCCCGAGCCAGAATCCTGAATTTATTGAGGACAACAGGCTATTTCCCGAATGGCAACACTTATTGAAAGACGAAGGCTTGCACGTTCGTACCGGGCGGTGGAACATCATAGGCAAACCCGTGGTGGTGCTGGTCGATTTCAGCCCGTTCATCCAGCAAAAGAACGATATACTGGCCAAATATTGGGAACAATACCTGGTCGATAGCATTAGCGGCCAATGGGACTACGTGGAGCCGGTACTTTTTGGTTATGCGGCCGGAAAAGTCATTGAAAGTTTTTACCGTTGTTACTTATCGGCCAACTCTAAAATTATTGCCCATTTCCATGAATGGATGACGGGAAGCGGTGCCCTATACCTGAAAAAAGAGTTGCCGCAAGCGGGAACCGTATTTACGACTCACGCGACCACCGTGGGGCGATCGTTGTCGGGCAACGGGCAACCGTTTTATGACAATCTGGACGATTTTGACGGCGACCAAAAAGCGCACGAGCTCAACGTGGTGTCAAAACACTCTATTGAAAAGGCCACGGCCCTCAACGTGGATTGTTTCACGACCGTATCGGACATTACGGCCCGCGAATGCCGGCAATTTCTGGGACGTGAAGTGGACGTGGTGACCCCAAACGGTTTTGAAGAGGATTTTGTGCCCAAAGGCGATTTGTATCTGCAAAAACGCGAAACCGCCCGCGCGAAGCTCAAATCGGTAGCCGAAGCCCTGCTGGGTTACAAACTGTCCGACAAAACGCTCTTTATTGCAAACAGCGGACGCTATGAATACAAGAACAAGGGGATTGACGTGTTCATGGACGCGCTCAAGCACCTTAATGAAGGGACATATGAGAAATGCAGTGAAATAGTGGCTTTCGTGCTTATTCCCGCCAACACTTACGGCCCACGCAAAGATTTAATCGACAAACTGACGCATCCCGACTCAAATATCCATTTGGACAATCCGTTCCTGACACATGGACTTAACGATTTGGGTTATGATCCGATCATAAACAAAATACAGGACATCCACCTGAGCAATGACAAGTCGAACACTGTAAAACTGATTTTTGTCCCATCATATCTCAACGGTAATGACGGTATTTTCAACATGCAGTATTACGACGTATTGATAGGCATGGATCTGACCGTGTTCCCATCATATTACGAACCATGGGGATATACACCAGTCGAGAGCCTGGCATTCGGTATCCCCACGATTACCTCCAGCCTTGCCGGATTTGGGTTATATGCCCGCCAATACTCCAAAGGCTTAAAAGACGGCATCGAGATCTTAGAACGCAACGATACCAACCAGGCCGAAACATCGCAGGAAATTGCACGCATTATCAAACATTTCTGCACGCTGAGCGACGATGACGTAAAAATCATCAAGGCCAAAGCACAATACATCGCATCGACCGTCGAATGGGAATCGCTCATCAAATATCACTACAAAGCTTATGATCTGGCATTGAAAGAGGTGAACAACCGCAAGGACTTGTTTGCGACATTCCATCCTGAAATGCGCATCAAGGTAAAACCACAACCCAGCAATTTGCCGGTCTGGAAAAAGATCATCGTCAAATCCAAACTGCCCGAACGCATCAAAGCGTTGCAAGAAGTGGCCCATAACCTATGGTGGACGTGGAATTACCAGGCGACCGATCTATTCGAGCGTGTTGATCCACACTTGTGGGAATCGACAGGTAAAAATCCCGTTCAATTGCTCGAAAAGGTATCATTCGACCGTTTGGAGACCCTTAGCAACGATGAAAGCTTTGTGGCAGAACTGAACACTGTCTACCAAAAACTGACCGATTATCTGGAACAACCTTTTTCGACCAAGCAATCCATCGGTTATTTCAGCATGGAGTATGGCCTAAACTCCATTCTTAAAATCTATTCGGGAGGTTTGGGCATCCTGGCCGGCGATTATTTGAAAGAAGCCAGCGACTGCCGCGTGAATATGGTGGCCGTGGGCTTGATGTACCGTTACGGTTATTTTCGTCAGGCTTTGTCGCTCAACGGCGAACAATTAGCCAATTACGATGCCCAAGAATTTTCGAGCCTGCCACTCGAGGAAGTCCGTGGGGCCAATAACGAACCACTGACCATTACCATCGATCTTCCGGGCCGCCCCGTGTTCGCCAAAATATGGAAAGCCCAGGTGGGACGTATTCCCCTTTACCTGCTTGATACCGACCACAAACTCAACAATACGGACGACCGCAGCATTACCCACATGTTGTACGGCGGAAACTGGGAAAACCGGCTGAGACAAGAAATACTGTTGGGTTTGGGGGGCATTAGAATGTTGAACGAACTGGGCATCCACTGCGACCTTTACCATTGCAACGAAGGGCATGCTGCATTGATAAACGTGCAACGGATGATCGATTTAGCGGAAAGAAAGCTCAATTTTTCCGAATCACTCGAAATAGTGCGTGCATCATCGCTATTTACCACACACACACCGGTACCCGCAGGCCACGACTCGTTCGAAGAGGACATGTTCAGGGCCTATCTGCGCCACATCCCCGAGAAGCTGAACATTTCGTGGGAAGATTTTATGAACCTTGGCCGCGAAAATCCCAACGACCCGCACCAAAAGTTCTCGATGAGCGTACTGGCCCTTAAAACCTCGCAGGAAGTAAACGGTGTAAGCTGGCTGCACGGTGAAGTAAGCAAAGAGATGTTCAAACACATTTGGGAAGGCTATTTTCAGGAGGAAGTGCCCATTGGTTTTGTGACCAACGGGGTGCATTATGGCACATGGACATCGCCCGAATGGCAAAAACTACACGCCGAGGTGTTCGACGCAGGTTATATGCAAGATATGTCGAACCTAAAATACTGGGAAAAAATATACTCGGTGCCCGATGCGAACATCTGGAAGGTCCGTAATTCGTTACGCAAAAAACTACTGGATTCCATTAAGTCACGGTTGGAAAAAAGCATGGTAAACCGTCACGAAGATCCTTCACAGATTGTGGAAGTACTGGAAAACATCGACGACAAAGCATTGACCATCGGCTTTGCCCGCCGTTTTGCCACTTACAAACGTGCCCACTTGCTGTTTACCGATCTGGAACGACTGGCAAAAATCGTCAATAATCCCAACAAGCCTGTACAGTTCATCTTTTCGGGCAAAGCCCACCCCGCCGACGGCGCAGGGCAAGGCCTGATACGCAACATTGTGGATATTTCGCGCCGTCCGGAATTTGTGGGGAAAATCATCTTCCTGGAAAATTATGACATGGAACTGGCCGGGAAACTGATAAGCGGGGTTGACGTGTGGCTCAACACCCCGACACGGCCATTGGAAGCTTCGGGCACCAGCGGGCAAAAGGCCGAGCTGAATGGCGTGCTCAACTTTAGCGTGCTTGACGGATGGTGGTACGAGGGATACAAAGAAGGTGCCGGTTGGGCATTGTCCGAGAAACAGACTTATCCGAATAACCAGTTTCAGGATGAGTTGGACGCGGCAACCATTTACAGCATGCTCGAAAACGAGATTATCCCGCTGTACTACGACCAGGACGAAGAGCACGTCCCTACAGGTTGGGTTCAGTATATCAAAAACTCAATTGCACACATTGCTCCCGAGTTTACCACTAAACGGATGCTCGACGATTACCTGAACCGTTTCTACAACAAAATGTACACGCGCTTTCAATCCATCAGGGACAACGATTATGCCAAGGCCATTGAGATTGCCAATTGGAAACGCCGCATCTATCAAGGATGGAACCATATTGAGGTGCTAGACATCGAGATGCCCGACATTTGGAAATTCGAGTTGGGCATTGGCGATGATTACGAAGTGAACATCATCCTCGACCTTAAAAAACTTGCCGGCACCGATGTAGGCCTCGAAATGGTTTACACCGACGCGGCCGACGAGTCGATATCGAAGATTATGGGAATCAAAGAATTCTCTGCCACCAAACAAGAGGGATCAAAGGTTTATTATTCGATGAAGCATAAATTAAAGCTTCCCGGTGTGTTCAACTTTGGCATCCGTATGTTCCCAAAAAACGACAATTTGCCTTATAAGCAGGATATGGGGCTGGTAAGGTGGCTGTAACAACATGTTTTCACTTTAAACACAAAGCCCCGACAAAATAATTGTCGGGGCTTTGTATCATTGTTATTTTATCCCTAATTCAGACTTTCTCCATGTTTATGAATTTATCTACTTGTTTCCGTTAGCTTGGAAAAGATTGAATATTGGAAAAATGAATAAAAGACTAGAATAAATATCAAAACGATAATTCTGTCTTTTTGAATCATCATTCACCATGCAGGAACACATCTATATATGGTTAGAGTATGCAAATCTTCTCACGTGAGTAAATTAAGAACCAGTAAAAGCCCGTACAGTGCAACCCGATCTACTAACTCTTTTAATACACCTTCGGTGTGGGCATTCTCTTAAACACCAACACGGTACGATTCGGCAAATACAACTTAAGCTGATGGATGGGACCCTGTTTGGCCAATGGTATCGAGTAGTAGGTTAAATGATCATCCACCCGGTTAAAGCCGCCATATTTACCATTGTCACTATTGAGCACTATCTGGTATTTACCACCGGCTACGTTCACACCATAGTCAGTAAACGATTTGTCGGGATGAAAATTGAACACAAACACCAGTTCGCCACGGGCAAATACTAAAATCTTGTCGGTATCATTGGCCATCACCAAAAAGCAAGCGGGCAAACCCATCAGCATCTCCTGGCGGAGAAGATGCACCATGTCCCGGTCAAAATCATTAAGCCAGTGATATTTTAAATCAGGATTATCACATAAACTCCATTGACGACGGGCATATTTGTACGACCAATTATTGCCTTCCCTCGGAAAATCAATCCACTCGGGATGGCCAAACTCATTGCCCATAAAATTGAGGTACCCGCCAAGAATTGGTGGCCAACGTCAGCAAACGGATCATCTTATGGAGGGCAATACCACGATCAACCACCATATTGGGCGTAAGCTTTGACATGTAAAAATACATTTCCTTGTCTATCAACCGGAAAATGATGGTTTTGTCGCCCACCAATGCCTGATCGTGCGATTCGGCATAGCTGATGGTTTTTTCTTCGGCACGGTGTTGGGTAAGCTCATGGTAAATATGCCCCATACTCCAAACCTCATCGGGTATGTCCTTGACCATCTTTATCCAAAAATCGGGCACCCCCATCGATAGCCGAAAATCAAATCCCACACCCCCCCCCGGTACCGGGGCGCAAAGGCCTGGATAGCCGCTCATCTCTTCAGCCACACTGACAGCTTTGGGCTTCAGCTCATGGATGAGCGTGTTGGCAAGAGCCAGATAAGTGATGGCCTGCTCGTCTTCGTTTCCCGTAAAATAATCGGCATACGACGTAAAGTTCACCTCCAGACCATGGTGTAAGTACAGCATACTGGTTACTCCATCGAACCGGAAACCCATCGAAATGATATTCCTCAAGCCAGAAACGAACGTTTGAAAGCAGAAAACGGAGCACTCCGGTTTTTCCGTAATCAAAACAACGCGAATCCCACGCCGGATGAAATCCTTTGTCTCCGGGATAAAAATATTGATCCAACGTTCCATCGAAACGTCCCAACCCTTCCACTTCATTCTTTACGGCATGCGAATGCACCAAGTCCATAATCACGTTGATGCCATACCGATGAGCCTCATCGATCAATGCTTTCAAGTCTTCGGGCGTACCGAACTTTGAGGTGGCGGCAAAGAAATTCGACACATGGTATCCAAAGCTTCCATAATAAGGATGTTCCTGTATAGCCATGAGTTGAATGGTGTTGTACCCTCCTTTAACAATACGGGGCAGTATATCGTTTTTAAATTCGGTGTAAGTCGATACCTTCTCGGCTTCGGACGACATACCGATGTGTGCTTCGTAAATCAATGGCGGCTCATCGTGCGGTTGCCATCCGTGGTCATTCCATGAATAAGGATGCTCCGGACACCATACCTGGGCAGAAAATATCAGGGTACTCGTGTCCTGCACCACACGGTTGGCATACGCCGGAAGCCTCTCGGCATTTCCGTCCGGCCAGTAAAGATGTAGCTTGTACAAATCCCCGTGCTGCAACGTGCGTTCGGGCAAGGTAATTTCCCAATCCCCCTCATCCAAACGGGTCAATGCAAAACGGTCATCGATATGCCAATTAGAAAATTCCCCCACCATAAACACTTTCGATGCGTTGGGCGCCCATTCACGGAAAACCCATCCATGGGAGGTTTTATGCAATCCATAGTAGTGGTGCGCCGATGCAAACCCTGCCAGTTTACCGTGCTTGCCGGCCAAAGCTTCATACCTAGAGCCGAACAATGCATGCCGCCTCTCAATAACCGGTTCAAACGGCTTTAGCCATGGATCAACCTTTATTAAACTTAACTCTTGCATGGGAATAGATTTGGTTGTTGGTCGTCGGTAACAGTTACAAATTGCCAAACCACCCGTCACGCTTGGCTGCTTCCAGATCGTCGGGCGTATCGATACCTATGCTGGCATGCTCGGTTTGCTCCACGGCAATACGATAACCATGCTCCAACCAGCGGAGTTGTTCCAACGACTCGGCTTTCTCCAATACCGACGGTTCTATCCGGGTGATTTTTTCCAACACGTCGGCCCGATAGGCATATAGTCCGATATGTTGGAAAAAAGAGTGTTTCAAGCACCATTCGATTTGCGGGATCCCTCGCAAATACGGGATCGGCGAACGGCTAAAATAAAGTGCCTGCCCTTCCGCCCCAAGCACTACCTTGGGCTTGTTGGGATCGAAAACAACCTCTTGATTGTTGATGGGTTTAACCAACGTAGCAATGTCGGTTTTGGGATTCTCAAAGCACGAACAAAGCAATGCGATCTGTTCGGGCGCGATGAAAGGCTCATCTCCCTGTATGTTCACCACCACTCCGAACGAACGTCCCAGCTGCGACTGTACATTGCGTAGAGCTTCGGCACAACGGTCGGTGCCACTTTGGTGGTCGGGTGAAGTCATTACCGCATGACCGCCAAAACGTAGTACTTCATTGTATATGCGCTGGTCGTCGGTGGCCACATACACAGTGGCGAGAACCTTCAGCGCCTGCTCATACACACGTTGTACCATGCTTTTCCCTCCGATGTCGGCCAACGGCTTGCCAGGGAAGCGGGTAGAGGCATATCTGGATGGGATGATGCCAATAAACTGGTCTGATATCATATGGATTATCTATTTGCGGATGCAATTCATACCCTCCATTCCCATAAAAAAGGAACGGCAGCGAGTTTGGTATGTAATATTAACAGGTTTTACCCACTTTCCTGCTAACACATGCCGGATAATCGCAATATTTTTCATACCCTGCCGTCAATTCCCGTTCTCCGAAAACCAGAACACTTGCCGAAAATACCGTCTGCGTTGAGGCAATGACTGCCATCGGACTCAGCCTCCTTTCAGGATGGTTATATGTAATTCGTTGTAAGCATCCAAAAGATCTGTTTCCAGCGGGATGACACTTCTTTTCAGAAAAGAACGTACGTTTTGTACCACACGTTTAATTTTGACTATATCGTCATCGTGCGCATCCAGCTTCATCTCCATGGAATTCTCCAGCACAAAATGCTTGACGACTGCCTCATAATATTCCTGGTAGCCGTATGTTCCCGCAATATCCGATACCAATCCGATATCCATATGGGCAATGGCTTGTGTCAGTTTCGCCGTTTCCCATGCCGTGGAAGTAATAAGCACAAAATCCATATCCAGGTTTGCTCCGTCAGGTTCTCTGCCACTGTCCATCTCGGCAAGGAAACGATCAATATTCTCCAACACCTTTTTATGTTTTTCCAACATCTTTTCGACTTTCCCTTTATTGTCTTTTATCTCCACTAATATATTTGCCAACGACTTTTTGGCCGTCTTTTTATTGTTGTAATTATCGCTGCATTGATTAAGCATCAATCCTAAAAACACCGCAAATACAATCGATATAAACTCAAAAACGAGCTTTCCCTTCCATTCTTTATTCGTTGGTTCCATAGCCTTTAATGATCGACTAAAAATTCAATATGTGGAAAAACCAAATCTAAAATAATTATGGGTCAATAATAGCGTGACCCGTAAAAAAATCTTTAAGGGCACTTGTCATGTGATATCCGCCAACAGGGTTTCTGCACAAAATAGGACCCGGCTTCTTTTCGAATTCATTTGCGAAAATTGTAACTTTGTCAGTCCATCTGAAAAAATTGCAGTCGAAGAAAATGGATCTACAACAAATCAAACAGCGGTTCGGCATCATAGGCAACAGTTACGGGCTCAACCGCGCCATTGACATTGCAGTTCAAGTAGCACCTACCGACCTGTCAGTGCTCATTACCGGCGAAAGCGGCACGGGCAAGGAATCATTTCCTCAAATCATCCATCAACATAGTGCCCGTAAGCACGGCGCATATATCGCCGTGAACTGCGGCGCAATCCCCGAAGGGACCATCGATTCCGAGCTCTTTGGCCATGAAAAGGGGTCATTTACCGGTGCAACCAGCGATCGCAAGGGTTATTTCGAAGAAGCCAACGGGGGAACCATTTTCCTTGACGAGATCGGGGAATTACCGCTTTCAACACAAGCCAAACTGCTAAGGGTACTCGAAGCCGGGGAGTTTATGAAGGTAGGCTCGTCAAGAGTACTTAAAACCAATGTCAGAGTGGTAGCGGCCACCAATGTAAATATGGAACGTGCCATCCAAGAAGGCAAGTTCCGCGAAGATTTATATTACCGTTTAAACAGCATACCCATCTCCACACCGCCGTTGCGCGACCGATCGGAGGATATTTATTTGCTTTTCAGGAAGTTTGCCAACGATTTTGCCGTAAAGTACCGTATGCCCAGCATCCGTTTGGACGAAGAAGCCAAAGAACTGCTGATGCGTTACCGCTGGCCGGGAAACATCCGCCAGTTGAAAAACATTACCGAACAGATATCGGTTATCGAAAAGAGCCGCGAAATAAATGCCGAAACGTTGCGCCGTTACATTCCGTTCCATGTGGGCGATAACTTGCCTGCCGTTATCAACAATACCAAAAAGACCGAGGCCGATTTTTCGAACGAGAGGGAAATTCTTTATAAGGTGTTATTCGACATGAAACGCGACATGAACGATTTGAAAAAAATCGTAATGGATTTGCTACAACACGGAGGGGCCATGGACATCGCACATGAAGACCATGCACGTATCATCAAAAATCTTTACGGCGACCTGGATGCCAGTTTCGAACCCGTCGGTAAGCCCAGCGCTCCCGTTACTTTCTCATCCATATCAAAAGAGCATCCGATACAAGATACCGAAGAATTTGTAGAAGAATCACTTTCGTTGGAATCGAAAGAAATAGAGCTGATCCGTAAGGCATTGGAACGCCACGGCGGCAAACGTAAAAACGCAGCTCAGGAATTAGGGATTTCGGAACGGACATTGTACAGGAAAATCAAAGAACACAATATTGAATGAACCGCAAGCATGGTGCCCGGCGGAACCAGTAGCATAAACAGCCAATCGACCAATAATTTTAAACACATGAAAATCCACCGTTTAGGCAAAACATCCATCCTTTTCCTCGTTGCAATATTCTGTTTTACAGGAGGGTGCAGTATACGCATGACGTTTACGGGAGCATCTATTCCCGAGGATCTTAAAACGGTATCGGTCCAATACTTCGAAAACCGTGCACCACTGATCAATCCTACATTGAGCCAAACATTTACCGAAAGTCTGAAAGACCGTATAACCAACGAGTCCAGGCTTATTTTGAGGAATGGAAACGGCGACGTGGATTTTTCGGGCGAGATTACCGATTACAGCGTGCGTCCAATGGCCATTCAAGCCGATGCCGTTTCGGCCGAAACCAGATTGACCATGCAAGTGAAAGTTCGCTACCGGAATTTCAAGAACCCGAAAGATAATTGGGAACAAACGTTTTCGGCTTACGAAGATTTCAAAAGCGAACTAAATATTAACCAAGTAGAGGAAGAACTGGTAAAATCGATCATTGACAAGCTAACCGAAAATATTTTCAGCAAAGCTTTTGCCAACTGGTAAGAACGTAAAATCCCATTCCTTGAATTTGCGATGGTCAAGTCCATTCCGCAACCAATAATTCAACTGTGACGATACCAACTTTATGAACCGCCAACTTTTTTACCAATACCTTGACAATCCATATCTTCTCAATGAGGATAGCCTAAAGCATCTTAACGAGCTTATGGCCGAATATCCTTATTTCCAAGTGGGAAGGATGCTGTTGGTAAAAAATATGGCCATATTGGGCCACATTAAATACAACGTTGAGTTGAAAAATGCGGCCGCGCATATTCCAGACCGTCGCCAACTCTATTTTCTGGTACAATCGCCATTGGCTGCACCAACCTTGCCCATTGTTACGCCAAGCAATACGCCGCAAATTTCATTTTCGGAAACCATTGCCAAGCCGGAAGTAAACACCGAAACCTCCAGCCTGTCGGAGTCCCGTACAATTGAATCGACACAGCCATCGCAGGAACAGAGACCAATTGAAGAAACCCTTCCCGAAATAAAACCAACCGAACCTACCCCGTCCAAAGACAATTATTTTGAGGTATCGGACATCATCAATTTGAAAGAAGGGTTGACCATTGACTTTTCGAAAACATTCAATAGCCAGCCAGAACCGGACGTCGACGTTCTGCCCGCAGCCGATTTACTTGATTACGAACTGGGCACATCTCCGGCATATGACATCAACGATGAGTTGAAACCCTCTTTCGACCCCAGCCAACCCCAATCGTTTTCAATGTGGCTAAAAGTATTGAGGCATCCCCCAAAAACAGAGGAACCCAATCAACCCCAACCGGCTCTTATTGATAAGCAAATGCAGATAATCGAAAGCTTTTTACAAAAAGGACGTGACCGCATTGCACCCGATAAGAACGAGTTAGGCATCCACCATGAAGATATTTCAGCATCCAGCGTGCAAGAATCGGACGCACTGATGACCGAAACATTGGCCAATATCCATATTAAGCAGAAGCAATACGAAAAAGCAATTGTCATATTCGAAAAGCTGGGTTTGAAATATCCCGAAAAAAGTATTTACTTTGCAGCTCGAATTAAAGAAACGGAACGTTTAATTTCTAATCTATAAACTCATTAAGATATGTATCCTGTAATATCGGTACTGGTAATCATTGTTAGTATTCTGATGATACTTATTGTATTGGTGCAAAACTCCAAAGGAGGTGGTTTGGCATCTAACTTTTCTTCCTCGAACCAAGTAATGGGCGTACGTAAAACCACCGATTTTCTCGAAAAAGCCACATGGACGTTGGCGGGCTCGTTGTTGGTACTTGCATTCGTGTCGGTTATGACGTTGGGCAGCGCCAAAGAAGAAGCCAATGGATTGGACGAAAAAATGAAAAAGCTGACTCCTGCCTCGTCCACATCGGTACCAAACTTCCAAGTTGCAGAACCCCAACAGCAACAGGAAAATGCCGCACAACCCAAAGAAGAAGAAAAATAAAAAAATACGAAATCCTATAGACCAAAAGTGTCAGTATGTCACGCATACTGACACTTTTTTTTTGAGCAAAACACAAGTATATGAGAACAATATACTGCCAATGGCGTTTATTGGCCATGATAGAGACTGCAAAAATGTCACTATAAATGCGGCATAACCGATTTGGCATACTTTATGAGAAAAGCCCAACGTGTAAAAAATAAAATGTTTAACCTCTAAATTATATCAAAATGTCAGAATTGAAAGGTAAAATCCTTGCCGGCAAAGTGTTGGTTAAGCCACAAGCTGCCGAAGAAAAAACTTCGAGCGGGATCATCATTCCCGACTCAGCCAAAGAAAAGCCTTTGCGTGGTACCGTGGTACTGGTTGGCGTTGCCAAAAAAGATGAAGCGATGGAAGTGAAAGCAGGTGACACCGTACTTTACGGAAAATATTCAGGTACCGAGCTTAGCATCGATGGCACCGACTATCTTTTGATTTCACAAAACGACGTATTGTACATTGCCTAATTTGGTTAAACGCACAATCAATAAAACAAAGAAAAATGTCTAAACAAATTAAGTTTAATATCGAGGCACGCGACCTCTTGAAAAAAGGCGTAGATGAATTGGCAAACGCCGTAAAAGTAACCCTTGGCCCCAAAGGGCGCAATGTGGTCATCGACAAAAAATTTGGTGGTCCTTCAATCACGAAGGACGGTGTGACAGTGGCCAAAGAAATCGAGCTAAGCGATCGTTTCGCCAATATGGGCGCGCAAATGGTGAAAGAAGTGGCCAGCAAAACCGGTGACGACGCAGGTGATGGTACTACTACCGCAACTGTCTTGGCTCAAAGTATTATTACCGTTGGTTTAAAAAACGTAACCGCTGGTGCCAATCCCATGGAATTGAAAAAAGGCATCGATAAAGCGGTAGAAAAAGTGGTTGCTTCGATCAAGTCGCAAGCACAAGTCATTGGTGAACAAAACGAGAAAATTGAGCAAGTTGCCACCATTTCGGCCAACAATGACCAAAAAATCGGGGCCCTCATTGCCGAAGCCATGGGAAAAGTAGGCAAAGAAGGTGTTATTACCGTTGAAGAAGCCAAAGGTACCGAAACTACCGTTGAAGTGGTAGAAGGGATGCAATTCGACCGTGGTTATATTTCGCCATATTTCGTGACCAATACCGAAAAAATGGAAGCTGAGTTGGATCATCCTTTCATTTTGATCCACGACAAGAAAATTTCGACCATGAAAGATCTGTTGCCCGTATTGGAGCAATCGGCCCAAAGCGGTCGCCCATTGTTGATCATTGCCGAGGACGTGGACGGCGAGGCGTTGGCCACATTAGTGGTAAACCGTTTGCGTGGCTCTTTGAAAGTGGCTGCCGTAAAAGCACCCGGCTTTGGCGACCGTCGCAAGGAAATGTTGCAAGACATTGCCGTGCTGACCAACGGAACCGTTATCTCGGACGAGGTAGGCCTGAAACTTGAAAATACAACTCTGCAAATGCTGGGCCAAGCCGAAAAGGTAACCATCGATAAAGAAAATACCACTATTGTGAACGGGGCCGGCTCTAAAGACGCCATTAGTGCCCGTGCTGCACAAATCAAGGCGCAAATTGCCAATAGCACATCGGACTATGACAAAGAAAAACTGCAAGAGCGTCTGGCCAAATTGGCAGGTGGCGTGGCAGTACTTTACGTTGGCGCCGCTACCGAGGTGGAAATGAAAGAGAAAAAAGACCGTGTAGACGATGCATTGAGCGCAACACGTGCAGCCGTTGAAGAAGGAATCGTTCCGGGTGGCGGCGTGGCCTATATCCGTGCCATCGAAGCGCTGGAGAACCTGAAAGGCGAAACAGAAGACGAAACCACCGGCATCGAGATCATCAAACGTGCCATCGAAGAGCCTTTGCGCCAAATCGCGTTCAATGCCGGTAAAGAAGGTGCAGTCATTGTACAAAGGGTAAAAGAAGGGAAAGCCGATTTTGGCTATAACGCCCGTATCGATTCGTACCAAAACCTTTTGTCAACAGGAGTCATCGATCCTGCCAAAGTAACTCGCGTCGCATTGGAGAATGCCGCATCGGTTGCCGGTATGTTCCTGACCACCGAGTGTATCTTGGTTGAAGAGAAAGAAGAAAACCCCGCTCCAATGAATCCAGGCATGGGAGGAATGGGCGGTATGATGTAATACAAGCAACAACGTGCTTCTAAAAAGGCTGTCTCAATTAATACGGGACAGCCTTTTGCATTTTATCGGCTACCTGCGTCTCCAATTCCCGGATGTGTAATTCAATAATCAGCTGGTTTTCCCGGGACAGTTCCATTTTGTCAAGCATGAAATCCCGCAAGACGACCCAATCGTGCCATTTCCCCAACACTCCCTCCATATCGGACCATTCTTCTACCAAACGCATGGAAAATAAACGCTTACTTAAGTGTTTGTCCGATCGCGTCAAATATACATTCGATTTAAGAAGCCGTCGTGCCACATGCCAATGTTGACCGGACGGTGACGATAACGCTGCGTGTGATTCTCGGATATGGCGTGCTACAAGATCGTCCCGGCAACCAACCAATCGTTGCTTGGAGAGACATTCGTAATGTTTAAACATTTCGATTAACCGGAGAGAAGAAGGAAACCGAAATTTACGGATAAAGACGATGAACTCGTCTTCATGTCTTTCCAGTCTCCTGTGCAGCATGCCCTCCAATTGGTCCCCATGTCGCCAAAGTCCGTTTTTTGAACCGATTTTAAACATCAATTGATCGGTCCTCAGTTTTCCCGTTATTTTATAAAGAGGTCTCAGTTTTCTTAACCAAGAAACAAACACATTGGCATCGACAGGGGACATGAAGGTGAGACACCAAAGTTGAAAAGCATCCATCTGCTTATACGACACCCTTAAATCGTGCAATGCTTTTGCCGAAGTACTTTTGCGCACCTTTTTCATGCGGTTCCGCAAATCATTTTCCAGTACGAGGAATTTATCGGTCAATATCCCCATTACGATTGATCACTTTCACAAGCAACAATCACGTCCATATATTGTTTGGAAAAGTTATTTTACCTCGGCAGCAAGTGGATAACGAGGATTTGTGATGTCAACGAACATGGCCTTGACCGAACCTATCAATATCTTGGCCTCTACGACAATCGGAACTCGGTTCATGTCGTCGGTCACCCACACGGTCATATCCTCACCTGCCTCAAAGATGGTTCCTGCCATCAACAAGGGTTTAAACTTCAAACAATTGAACTTCCGTTTGTCCCGCGTAACAACCTGTTCCTTCCCCAAATAACGGATATACAAATCGTGAATAGCCCCATCGACCACCATTCGGATAGGTATTTTTTCATTGATGCGGTACTTGGAAAAGTCAATGTTACGCGCACTGTAAACCATCGATAACAAGTCGAGCGTGCAATCTTTCAACGGCAATACGGAATTAACATACGGCGTCTTTTCTTTGCTTATTGAACTGGCAATGTTTTTCTTATCATAGTCGAACCGATAGCTTTCATAAGCCGTATAGCTCCCTTCGTTGGTTTTACGATGAAAAAGATAAGGTTTTATCATTGCCGTATCGACCACCGACACAAACGTATCACGGACTTTAAAAAATGTATCGTACCCACGATAGGTTGTCCCAATTGCAGTGAACTTATAAGCGGGCTTTGAGTAATGGGTGGTTTTGTCCACGTTAAAAAACACTTCACCTGCGTTCATCCATATAAAATGCCAGTTATAGTAAGCATGGTATTTCACCCGTTCTCCCGCTTTGAACGCAAAGTTATATTCAACACATTGGGCATGGGACAAATAGGGCTTTAGCCCCCCTTGAACAAACACCAATATTAGGGCAATGAACAAACACCGTTTATGCATGGCTGAATTTTATCGACGTCCGCCGCTGGTTTGTTTTTGCGACTTCCTGAATTTTTCGGTAAACTTATAAATATCGAACTCATGGGGGTTGAAATCGACTTCGTGCTCCCAATTGGCCCTTACCGCCACTTTATCGTGATAATAATATAATGTTTCGGGCTGCACTCCTTTCGCCAAATTCCCCGTATCCCAACCACCATTGCCGTTTTTGTCGACCACTATTCGAAACATATATTCGGCGGGTACCAAATAACGGAATGCCAACTTACCCCTTGCCGGAACTAATGCCTGGCGTACTACCTGATCTTTGCCGTCAAGCATCTGCAACAACCAATTGGGCTGCGGATCGGTTACGGTGGCATATACGGTTCCGTAGCTGTCGAGGTTACGGATAGAAAACTTGTGGGTAATGTTTTTATTCACTATCCCATACACATCACGAAATGCGGCCGAATCAATATTCAGTTCATAAGCGGTACCTACCTTCCAGTCACTATTTATACTGAAACGACGGATATACAACGAATCGTGGACGAACGTAAACGGGATTTCATTCTTTATCGAATCGACCAGTTCAAACACTTTGATCGATTGCCTGTTTATTTCCACCGGAGCCGTGGGTATTGAAAAAGACAAAGAACTAAAAAAATCGATGGTCGATTTTAGATCCCCCACTGCAAGCGATGGCTTTTCCTCTTTGTCGCTGTCCTTCTTTCTCTTCTTTTCACCAACCTCGAAGAAAAAGAACGATAGGCTGTCGGTCTTCACGAAAGGCTTCTTTAGCGAATCCAGCATTGCATAACTAATAGCAAACCGAAGTGTATCTTTCTCATAAAGCTCTTTGGAGGTCAACCAAACGCTAATGCTATCGCCTCCAACAGATTGTTCCCACAATGCCCATCCCGGCCCAACGTCTTCGCCGATAGGCTGAACGGAAAATTCTTCGGCGCGACGTTTAAACGTGACATCAATGCGTGCCCTTTCCTTTCGGGCATCACCGGTACGGTATTGCGTTGGCTGGTCTTCGGCGAACAAGAACAATCGCAGACTATCTGGGACATAAGCCAATACGTTACGAGTTACCGTTGAATCGGGCGCAATGGAATCTATGGCCTCACGGTATTCGAACGAAGGCACCACCAATGAATCGAGCCAAGCGATGCGCTCTCCCGGCTGATCGTACTTGTAGTTTCGGTTCGCATCCTCCAACGCATAAAGTTTATACTTGCCGGGGCTGACATTACGAATGGAAAAATGTCCTTTGTCATCGGTCTTAGCCAAACGAATGGGGACCAACGTTTGCAATGCCGTATCGGCCAAATTGGAATGGATAAATACAAGTGCACTACTTACCGGAGTTAAATCAGTTGCCTGAAAAAGGGTTCCCGAAATTGACAAGGAATCGACCACCTGGCCTGTAGAAAACGAAAAACGGAAATTTTGAAGCACATTGCCTTCGTTGTTATCGGTGATTGCATCGGCAAAATCGAAAGTGTAAGTGGTGTTTTCTTGCAAATCCTCATCCATTACTACCACCAATTCGTTACCGCGTGCCACTGCTGACGGTTGTTTGTTGAACGGGGGCGACACCACCAATTTTTGATTGACATCCTTTAGCTGTATCAACTCATCAAATTCAATGGAGATTTCTTTTTTGTTGTATCCCAATGCATTTTGAGCAGGTACAGACCTTTTAACAACAGGTGGCTTCTCATCCTTAGGCCCCCCCATCGGGGTACCTGGATTAGCGCAAGCAACCAAACCCAGCAGTGGCAAAGCCAATATGCGGACAAGCAAACGTAAGGTTTTCAATGCAACCGTTTTTAAGAATTAGGCAAAAATAACCAATTGCCCAATATAAAGGACAAAACAAGAACAACGTAAATCAAAATGCCAAAAAAAGTAATTGTTAAATCATGCTGTCCGCGAAAACATGGAAAAGCGAATCGAACAATATCTTCGCTTCCGTTCCTTTTTAATCCTGGGATAGCCTTAAATCAACACAAATTGAGAACATTTCCATACCTTTCCGGGAATAAAAAAAGCTGCCCCTGAGGGACAGCTTTTGATTATTTTCTAAAACAAACTAATCAGAATTTATAGAAAACAGCAATCTGAAAACCTTTAGTTTTCATTTCACCATCGCCCTCTCCATCGTAAATATTTGACAATCCCAAATTGTAACGGGCATCAATACCAATACCTTTTTCACACTCCCAACCAGCGCCAAAGCTTAAACCAAAATTGGTGCTTTTCAAATATTCTTTAATATCTTCGGTTCCGGAAGTGTTCTCACCATCTTCACTCAGCTCCCATTTGCTTTTTGCATCCAAAAGAAAACCAACCTGAGGCCCGGCAAGAACACTAATGCCACTCCCAATTTTATACTTCAACAACAAGGGAACATTTAAATACCCCAGTTTGATCGTCTCTTCAGAACTATAATCATAGCCTGCTTCAACCTCCGAATATTTGTCTTTCGCTCCTTCCATGGAATAAACCAATTCCGGATGGAAGGCCAGTTTATCTGAAATGCCAAACTCAGCAAAAGCGCCAAATAAGGGTGCTACGCGAGCGTCCATAGATTCGTCTTCGCCTTTAAGGTTCGACAAGTTTAGACCAGCCTTAATGCCGAATTTAGGTTGAGCAAAAACAATCGTACCCAAAACAGCCCACATAAAAAGAAAAGTAAATTTCTTCATTGTAAATAATTTTTAAAGTTTACAGCGCAAAGAAAATAATAATATTTGAAATAGCAAGTAGTCAAACATGCCGGTTCATGTTCGTAATAAAGTTCTTTGTACTACCTACTATTTTTATATAATGATGTTTTCCATTTCATAAAAATATTCCAATCGATTACTTTTGCGATTTCACTAAAAAAAACAGATCAACTTAAAACCATGATTAAAAGATTCAGCGGATTAATTTTGGCCTTTGTCATCGGCTTTGGTCAGCTCGCTAAAGCCGATGAGGGTATGTGGCTGCTCCCATTGATTGCAAAACTCAATATTGGGAAAATGCAAGAAATGGGTTTTAAACTCACAGCCGAAGACATTTACAGCATTAACCAAAGCAGTTTAAAAGATGCGGTGGCTATTTTCGGGAGGGGTTGTACATCTGAGGTAATCAGTGCCCAGGGCCTGGTACTTACCAATCATCATTGCGGCTACTCGAATATCCAGGCACTGAGTTCGGTGGAACACAATTATTTGGAAGACGGTTTTTGGGCAAAATCGTTGGCTGAAGAATTACCTGCTCCTGGGCTAACCATGACGTTCCTTAAACGCATGGACGATGTAACCGATAAAATCACCGAAGGCGTCACGCCGCAAATGTCCGAAAAAGAGCGCAAGCAAAAAATTGACGCCAACGGAGCCGCATTGACCAAAGAAGCTATCAACGGCACACATTATACCGCCATTGTAAGATCGTATTTTGGGGGTAACCAATACTTCCTTGTGGTTTACGAAACGTTTAACGACATCCGGTTGGTGGGAACACCTCCCTCATCCATCGGAAAATTCGGGCATGATACCGATAACTGGATGTGGCCACGCCATACCGGGGACTTTAGTATGTTTCGCATATACTGTGGTCCCGACGGTAAGCCCGCACTATATTCCGAAAAAAACGTCCCTTACAAGCCAACCCATCATCTACCTGTATCATTGAAAGGCACCCAGATCGGCGATTTTGCCATGACCATCGGTTTTCCCGGAAGCACCGATCGCTATTTGACTTCGTTTGGTATTGACGAACGCATGAACATCACCAATCGTAGTCGCATTGAACCCCGCGAGATCAAACAAAATATTTGGCTCAGGCACATGCAGGCCAGCGAAAAGGTAAACATCCAATATGCCGCGAAATATTCACAAAGTTCAAACTACTGGAAAAACAGCATTGGCATGAACCGTGGCCTTACCAATCTGAACATACCGGCAAAAAAACGTGAACTTGAGGCCCAATTTGCAAAATGGACGACTAATGGCGGTTCCGACGTACAAAAATATGCCGGCGTATTGCCCTCGCTTCAAAAGGCTTATGCCGAACGTGCCCCTTACATGCTGGCTTATTCGTTTGCCGTAGAATGTATGGTACGTGGCACCGAACTGTTCTATTTCGCAACCTCGGCAAAAGAACTGCAAAGTGCCCTAGCCAGCAACAACACCGATGATATTGCCAAAGCAAAAGAAAAATTACAAGCGGCAGCCAAAGCCTTTTATAAAGACTATGATGCAGCTGCCGACAAAGAAGTGATGGCCGCATTGCTTGAATTTTACGCCAATTCAATAGATCAGCAGTGGCACCCAACTTTTATGGGCTTCATTCAAAAAAAGTTCAAAAACAACTATGCCAAGTATGCCGATTATGTGTTTGCCAAATCGGTGTTTTCGACCGAAGAGAAACTGAATGCATTCTTAAACAAACCTTCGCTAAACGTACTAACCATTGATCCCGCGTTTGAAGCCGGCATGGAAACGATGGCATTACTGGATCGCCTGCGTTTGGCAATGGATGCCGCCAATGACGACATCGAGCTCAACGTAAGACTCTTCCAGGCAGGGTTAATGCAAATGCAGCCCGAAAAAACCTTTTATCCCGATGCTAACTTTACCATGCGCTTGAGCTATGGGAAAGTTGGCAATTATTCACCTAAAGACGCAGTGGTCTATAAACATTTTACCACACTGAAAGGTGTGATGGAGAAAGAAGATCCCAGTAACTGGGAATTTGTGGTACCCGCTAAACTCAAAGAATTATACCAAAACGCCGATTACGGCCAGTACGCCGACGCAGATGGCACCCTTCATGTGTGCTTTACCACCGACAACGACATTACCGGAGGCAACAGTGGCAGCCCCGTCATCAATGCCAACGGAGAACTTTTCGGACTGGCTTTCGATGGCAATTGGGAAGCTATGAGCGGTGACATGGCTTTTGAGTCCGAATTGCAAAAATGCATCAACGTCGACATCCGTTACGTATTATTCATTGTCGACAAATTTGCAGGGGCCCAAAACCTGATCGATGAAATGACTATCGTGAAGTAATCCCATACGTAATTATTGAGCTAAAGGCCCGATAGGATTAAAAACCTTTCGGGCCTTGCTTTTTAGCCTGTCCCTAAATCGTTACCTTTGCACCCAAACCGCTTCAGCTATGAAAAAATCGTTGACCGTCTTTTTGCTCGTCGCTATATCGTGGAACGCTTTGGCCGATGAAGGCATGTGGCTCCCCATCTGGCTCAAGTCGAAAGAAATCGAAAAAATGTACCAAATGGGCCTTTCCATTTCTTTTGAGCAGGTCTACAGCCAAACGTTGCCATCGATGAAAGATGCCGTGGTATCGCTCGACGGAGGAGGATGTACCGGTGAATTTGTAAGCGACGAAGGCCTGTTGCTCACCAACCACCATTGCGGGTTCGATAATATCCAATCGCACAGCAGCATTGAAAATGACTATATTAAAAACGGTTTTTGGGCAAAAAGCAGATCCGAAGAATTATCGAATCCGGGAAAAACAGCCACGCTGTTAATCCGGGCCATGGAAGTCAGCCATCTGTACGACCCGTTTTTAAAAATGGCCAATAACGAAAAGGCCCGTATCCGTGCGGTGGACAGCCTAACCACTGTGTTCGAGGCCGACGCTTCCGACTCGACCGGACTGGAAGCCCGTATCGGCCGTTTTTTTAACGACACCCGTTTTGTGCTTTTCCTCACTAAAACTTATCGCGACATTCGTTTGGTAGGTACACCGCCCAACCATATCGGCAATTTTGGCGGCGAAACGGATAACTGGATGTGGCCGCGCCATACCGGGGATTTCAGTATTTTCAGGGTGTATTGCGGCCCGGACGGTGAACCGGCCGACTATTCGCCCAACAACGTGCCGTTTAAACCCAAAAAGTTTTTACCTGTATCGATCTCAGGGATCCAGGAAAACGATTTTGTCATGGCGATAGGCTATCCTGGGACCACCAACCGGTATTCCACATCATCCGATATCCAATCGGTACGTAATTCGCAAAATCCAATCGTAGACGAAGTACGCACCATTAAGCAAAATATTTTAAAAGCCCGCATGGCCCAATCTCCACAGTTGGCTATCCAATACGCAGCAAAATACGACCAGTCGGCCAACTACCAAAAGTATGCATTCGGACAAAACCAAGGCATTGACAAACTGGGATTAATCGACGCACAAACGACCAAAGAAGAGGCATGGAGAAAACAATTTCTCGAACTGGGCGATACATCAACCATGAAAACGCTCGACAGGTATAACAATTTTGCATTGCAGTTCGATAATATAGTCTATACCGTCAAATTAATGGAAGAGAGTCTGATACAAGGCGTGGAACTACCATATTTTGCATTGCAGTACATGAATGCCTTGTTCGAACTGAAACACGCCAATCCACTCGATAGTAGCTACATCACACGACGTGCCGACCTGATAAAGCTTATCGATACCCATTTCAAGGATTACGACGCCTCCGTAGATAAAGAACTCTTTAATGCCCTGATAGGGTATGCTTACAAAAAGCAAACAGAACACAATCTACCCTACAGCTTCATCCCCAAACCATATAAAGACAATGTGGGCAAATATGCAGATAAAATATATTCGCGTACGCTGTTTACCAATCCCGACAAACTTAAAACAATGGTCGACGGCAAGATATCACGCAAACTTCGTAAAGATGAAATGATAAGACTATTGCAATCGTCGTTCCAGCAGTACAATGAGCTATCGATGATTACCGATGCCCTTCACGAGCTCCAGAATATGACGCTAAGGCAAGTGCACGAAGCATTGGTTAAACTTTATCCCGACTCATCATTCTACCCCGACGCCAACTCAACCATGCGAATAACCTATGGCCGTGTAGAACCATACGTGCCACGCGACGGCGTAAGTTATGACTACTTTACCACCTCCGACGGAGTGTTGGCAAAGATAGATCCTGCGGTAAAAGAGTTTGACGTTCCCACATCGACCAGCAACCTTATGATTCAGCACGATTTCGGGCGTTATGCATCAAACGGCCAACTAACAACTTGCTTCATCACCACCAATGATATTACCGGAGGAAACAGCGGAAGCCCTGTCATTAACGGGCAGGGCCAGCTGGTCGGCTTGGCATTTGACGGCAACTGGGAAGCTATGACCAGTGATTTGGCCTTTGCTCCTAACCGGCAACGGACCATCTGCGTGGACATTCGCTACGTACTTTGGACCATTGAAAAAATCGGACAAGCTACGCATCTCATCAATGAAATGACTATCGAGTAATATATAATCTTCTGATATCCATGGAACTGCATATCGTAGAAATCTTATCGGCGTTTATTGTGTTATTTGCCGTTATCGATATTTTGGGATCGGTACCGATCATCATTAACATGAAAAATAAAGGACTGAAAATAAACGCATTTCATGCGTCTATCGTATCCTTTGTGTTGTTAATCTCGTTTCTGTTCATCGGAGAAGGGCTTCTTAGTTTGTTTGGCGTGGACATTTCATCGTTCGCCATTGCCGGTTCGTTGGTGTTGTTGATCATGGCTTTAGAAATGATTTTGGGTGTGGAAATATTCAAACACGATTCGCCCGGCGGGGCTTCCATTGTGCCTTTGGCCTTTCCTCTCATAGCGGGAGCGGGATCATTTACCACGTTGCTCTCATTAAGAGCTGAGTTCCAAGTCATCAATATCATCATTGCCCTATTGCTCAACATGATAGTTGTTTTTACCGTTTTAAGGCTCACCCACGTCATTGAAAAGCTCATTGGCGCCAATGGCATTTACGTGCTGAAAAAATTTTTCGGAATTATCCTGTTGGCCATGGCCGTAAAATTGTTTTTTAACAATGCCGGCATCATGCTGGCACAACTATTGGGAAAATAAAGCGGGTGCTAACGAACCAAGTCCCTTTAAAGCAAAACAATGGCCGAGAAAAAATTCTATGTGGTATGGACAGGGGTAAAACCCGGGATTTACACATCCTGGGCCGAATGCAAAGCTATGGTGGAAAATTTTCCCAATGCAAAGTATAAAGGCTACAAAACAATAACCGAAGCCAAACAAGCACTCGCCAGTGGTTTGCCGAACAACTTTTACGCGAGCAAAAACGGGCCGAAAAAAAAAGCAGCCCCAAAAGGAAATACCCCAATCATCGAAAGTCTTTCGGTCGATGCGGCCTGTAGCGGAAATCCCGGCGTGATGGAATACCGTGGCGTACATGTGGGCACCAAAGAGATCTGGTTTCATCAGAAATTTGAACTGGGGACCAACAACATCGGTGAATTTTTAGCATTGGTGCACGGTTTAGCCGAACTGAAGCGACGCAACCTGAACATCCCCATCTATAGCGATTCGGTTACTGCATTGGCTTGGCTAAGGAATAAGCACTGCAAAACCCAACTTGGGGAAACGGAAAAAACCCAGCTTCTCTTCGACTTGATAGACAGGGCCGAACAATGGTTAAAAATCAATACTTACCCCAATGCAATACTAAAATGGGAAACCGAAATATGGGGTGAGATACCTGCCGATTTTGGAAGGAAATGATGCCTTGAATCCTGGCTATAGCCCAAAGGTTACGAAAATCACGGATAGAAGGACATAACACATACCCAATCAGCTATTTTTGATTGAGTTTTTCCGGACCTTTGCAGAATAAGTTATTTTAAAAGTTCGATACATGCTGATATTTACAGGCTAGAGATTATCTCTTTATGGAATCAGTATGAACCCAAGAATTTTACTCATTATTCTCCTCATTGTTGTGGGGATTGACACGCCATGGGCAAAAAACCTAACCCTGTTCGTGAAACTTCAAAACGGCAACGTGGAACCCGTTAATTCCAGTCCGCTGAAAAAATCCGCACACTCCAATGGGAACCTGACGTTAAATTATACGAACAGACCGGCATTTAGCTCAACGTCGGACGCTAAAACTATCAATGCAGATTATGGTACATTATCAATACAAATGGATCACGAGAACAACATTCTCTATATCAAAAATCTAGTGTCTACATCGTCGGTCACCATTTATTCGATAAACGGATCGATTGCCCTGGCCAAACAGATTTCCGTCGAAAGTCCATCGCTGGATGTGGCATCGCTCCCTAAAGGCATTTATCTATTGAAAATCAACAATCAAGTCTTTAAGTTCATAAGGGAATGAATAAACATTTTTCTATTTAGACCTGGTAAGGACGTTTGGTAATACCATGGACGGCAATCCTTTGAACGAAAAGATTGATTTCAATTGATCCTGCAACAATGAGAGAGTGGGTTCTGTATCGATCTAGGGTTTTAAGTTCTTCACCGATCTAATAACATCTTCAAACCAAACATCGGTATCCTCCGCAGTATTACATACAAAATACCAATGGGGGTGGATAATAATTTCAACGTTAAATCCCAAAATCCATGTAATAAACTTAATTATAAAGTATGTAAAGGAATAGAAAATTCCACCATCTGACCTGTTTTTCCAAATTTCCCCAAATCAAGTATTTCAAACAAGATGGGATGTTTGGGTTCTCCTTCGTTAATTAAACGAATACGCTCACGGGTAATGAGAATTGCTACGGAATGATGGTCCGTCAATCTTTTGTTTCCCGGAAACTCGCTCGATTGCCCTACTCCGTTATCCTGGATACGGTATTTCAGCCGATTTTCCGCCACTGAAAAGCTCAACCATAAGCTCCCTTCCGAATCGGAGTTGAGTTTTCCCAATTCGATGGCATTTTCAATAAACGGTTGGGCCAACATTGGCGGAATTAAAATGTTGGACACATTAATATTGTCATCGATATGTATTAAATAAGAAAAACGATTTTCGAAACGTTGAACCTGAAGGTTAAGATAACACTCCAAAACTTTTTTTTCAGTCTCTAAAGTGACATATTCTTCTTGGCTATATTGCAATACCATACGGATTAATCGCGAGAACTCACCGAGGTACTCAATGGCTTCGACCATCTTCTTCTCCAGTACGAAGTATTGGATGGTACTTAACGCACTGAACAAGAAATGTGGATTCATCTGATTGCGCAACACTTTGTATTCCAACGCCATAAGCCGCTGCTTTTCTTTCGCTTTCATGTGCCTTATCCATAAATAGATAAAAGCACCCACAAGCATGCCGACGACGATCAACGCAACCACTGCCAGTCCAGTGATCCGTTGTTTGGCCTGAAGCTTTAACAGTTCGTTCTTCTGCTTCTGCGCCAAATATTCTTCCTCTACTTCAAGAACGGTTCTTAATTTTTCTTGATGGTAAACCGTGTCGCGAATAGTGTAATATTCATCCGTTACACGGAGCGCACTTTCAAAATCGCCCATTTTCCGGTATGCGTCGGAAAGAGATTTCAAATTGCTCATTTGCATGTCAAGCAATTTCACTTCTTTGTTAAGTTCCTCGCACAATAAATAATGCTCCATCGCTTTTTCGGTCATTCCCTTCTTCATGAACACATCACCCAGACGGGAATGGACATGGATCATTCCCTGCGAATTTCCAAGTTCTGAAAAAAGAGCCAAAGCCTGGTATAAATAGCTTTCGGCTTTGGGGAAGTTATTTTGGTAATAAAACAAGTTTCCCAGATTATTCAGCACGTTGGATTTATTCAACTTATCCCCGTACTTGTCAAACGATTCAAGAGCTTTTGCATAGTATAAGAAAGCATTCTCGTAATCGGAATCCTGCACATAGGCAATCGCCATATTATTAGATACCTGAGCGATACGAAGATTATCCTTTTGATTTTCGAAGATCTCCAATGCCATTCTCATGTACTCGATGAATTTTGGGTTGTTGCCCATTTCATAATGCACCAAGCCAATGTTTTGGTAAGATTTGGCGATTCCCGCCTGATCATTTTCCGCTGTCTCTAATTCCAACGATTTCGTAAAAGCAATCATGGCCGAGTCGAGCACGGTACGTTGATAATAAACAAGTCCAAGATTGTTATATAAAGTCGCCAGATATGACCGTTCATGTGACTCCTCAAAATTTTCAATGGCGTTTTGATATGCGCTCTGGGCCTCCAACATCCGACCTTGGCTATAACGCGCCTCGCCTATCACATAAAAATAGAGTCCTTTAATATCTTTTTGGCCATATTGCAAAACCTTGTAAATGCTATTGGCCAATACCACCGCACTGTCAGGTTGGGTTTCGGCAGTCTTCAACGCACTGGTCAGAACCGATTTATTGTGTGCAGAACCAAAACTTTGCGAATCGGTCTGAGAATTGGCCAATACCACAATGTTTGGAAGAATCAATCCCACCAATCCATAAACAAAAGATACCAGAAAAGGAAGGGTTTGCATGAAGCGCGCAAAAAGGTTGATTGTTCTACTTTATATCCGTAAAGATAAAAGATTGTTTATTAAAAACATAAATTTTTATCTGAGAGCTAAGCTTTTTTCACATCAATCTTGTTCTTTCCAACAAACTGATTTTGAAATTATTCTTTCTCCTTCCTATTAAGGTCCGGGCAGACATTTTGGGTAAGGCCAGTACTTGTTGTAATTCGCGAAAAAGAACAACCAACACCCCCCACATACCCTTATTTAGACTGTAAGGCTGCCTTTACCAATGGATGGTCAGGATCGGATTTTGCCCTTTCGGTAAAATCTGTGGGACTAATGCCAAACTGATCGCGAAAACAGTTCGTAAAATATGCGTGCGACGAAAAGCCTACTGCATAGGCTACCTCCGATACGTTTGCGCCGGATGCGGTCAATAGATGTGCAGCTTGCGTCAACCTCATGTACTTAATAAAATCCCGAGGGCTTTGATTGGCCAGTTCCTTAAGCTTGCGGTGTAAATGTACGCGGCTTATGCCAATCTCTTTGCTTAGGGTCTCCACGCTCATCGACGGATCACCGATATGGTCTTTCAACGCCTGCATGAGCTTTGCCATAAGTTTTTCATCGGCCGAATCAAGTTTCATCCCCCGAAAATCCATAGCGACGTCACGGGAATAGCTTTTTCTCAGTGCATGTCGCGACTCAATAGCCCTGGCAATGACCGATTTAAGAACCTCAATATTGAATGGTTTGGCAATGTAATGTTCTGCACCATATTCCAGCCCCTCCACCATGTCCTCATCTTTTCCTTTGGCAGTCAACAATATGATGGGAATGTTCACGGTATTGGCATGGGTCTTGATTTTTCGGCAAAGCTCCAACCCATTGAGATCGGGCATCATCACGTCGCTCAGCACCAAATCTGGCATTTCGGTCGTCACCAATCCCCATGCCAGCTTTCCGTTTGGAGCATCAAAGAGTTGGTAGTTCCCCTTCAGTTCGCCAATGAGAAATGAACGTATTTCGTCATCGTCCTCGGCAATAACAATTTTAGGTTTGCCTTTGGCTTTCATGTTTTCAGGCTTTTGCACGGCCAATTCAATCTCTTCAAACTGCCCAGACTGATTATGTATTTCGGCCAATCCATGAACGATTTGCCGGGGCAACAAATGTTGGCATCCCAGTGGCAATGTGACGATAAATGCTATCCCCTGCGGGTCGCGTTGCCTGGCCTCGATGTATCCATAATGCATTTCCACCAATTTTCGGCTAAGATGCAAGCCAATACCCCATCCTCCTTTGTAATTATGGCTCCTTACCTGGAAAAAACGCTCAAAAATTTGTTCCAGCATTGACTCATCAACCCCAATACCGTTGTCCTCAACCATCACCACCATTTGTTTGTCGCCATTCTTCCCTAAAGTAACCGAGATATCTCCACCTTCCGGTGTAAATTTGAAAGCATTCGCCACTAGGTTGAACAATACTTTATCAAAGTTTCCGCGGTCAATCCATGCCGCAACGGGTTCAGATGGATGCTGGAACTGGAGATTGATGTTTTTTGATTTTGCGGCATATTCGAACGATTCCAGCACATCGCCGATGAATGCAACCATGTCGGTTTCCTGAAAACCAAGCTCCAACTGTCCTTTGTCGATTTTCCTTACATCCATCAATTGGTTCATCAACCTTAAAATACGCATTGCATTGCGGTACATCAACTCGTAGAGATCCTTCCTCTCTGGATCGGTCTCTTTGCCGCGGAGTTTCTCCAATGGATTGACGATGAGTGTAAGTGGTGTTTTTATTTCATGCGAGATGTTCGAAAAAAGTTGTAACCGAGCTTCGTTGACCTGCTCTGCGTGTTGGGCTTCCATCAACAAATGCGTTTGTTCCACACGGTGGTGTATTTCCTTCAAAATGGCAAATACCGCACCGGCCCCAATAACCAGATAAAAGAGGAAAGCCCACCATGTACGCCACCAAGGAGGCAGAATATCGATGGAAATCGATGTCTGCTTTTGGTTATTGAAATTGTCGGAGGCCACCACGTGGAACACATATTTACCGGGATTAAGGTTCGTATACGTCACAATACGGTTTGTGACGTTAGTGGTTTTCCAATCGTCATCAAAGCCATCCATTTTATATTTGTAACCGATTTTTTCGGGGTTGGTGTACTCCAGCGCAATGAACTCGATGGAGAATACGTTATCCGTGTGCCGGATGGTAACATCGGGATTTTCAATCACAGCCTTAGGCAAAACCACCGTACCGCCCGATTTTTGTCCAACGGCAACTGATTGGTTGAATATTTTAAAGTCAGTGAAATAAAGTGCCGGTATTTCACGTGCTACGCCAATATTTTGCGGATAAAATGCCGTGATGCCGTTGATACCGCCAAAAAAGAGTTTTCCATCGGAGGCTTTGCAGACCGCATTACGACGAAATTCATTGGATTGAAGTCCTTCAAACGAATAGAAATTGGTAAAGGAATCCATTTGCGGCGAATACCTGCATAATCCCGAGTTGGTGCTAATCCAAAGATTTCCATTGGCATCCTCTTCAATGCCGTTAATGACGTTTCCCGACAACCCGTTCCGTACATAAAAGAACCTGGAAGTTTTTCGGTCGGCCGAAATCATGCATAAGCCGTTACTGGTACCTACCCACGTGTTGCCAAAGCGGTCGTGGGTAACACAATAAACCAAATTGTCACAGAGCAATCCGTTCTCAACATTGAATTGGGTGGTTTTTCCCGTACGCGTATCAAGGCAATCAAGTCCTTTAAATGTACCGATCCACAATTCCGTGTCATTGCCAAACTTCAATACGTTTATCCAGTTATGCGAAATGGTATCGCCGAAATGAGTATTTGTACTGTTATAGTTTACAACGTTACGGGAACTTGGATTATACGCAAAAACACCTCCCCCATATGTCCCTATCCAAATGGTCCCATCTCCTCCTTTGGCAAGCGCCATGATACGTTCCACTTCGGCACCCGCCCCGATGGGAATCCTTTCAAAGCCCCCGGTCGATGGGTCTAAGCGGGCAAACCCGCTTAAATAAGTACCCACCCAAACGGTTCGTTCGTTATCGGCAAGAACCGACATGACCACGTTGCCGTTCAAATTTCCTTTCTCTACCGAATACTGGGTGGTTTTCCGTGTCGATTTGTCGATACGAAAAGAGTCCATAACCATCGGTACCCGCCCACACATCGCCATCGGGATTTACGGCAATCGACATGGTGCAACCGTTTCCAATGCTGTATTCGGGATTGTGGGAAAAACCAAAATACTCAAATTTATTGCTGTATCGCGGCAACATCATCACTCCTTTCTGGAACAGGCCGATCCACATATTTCCTTGATTATCGATAAGCAAGGAGTGCGCTTTTGATTTTGCCAGCGAAATCTGAGACCCGGATATCTCAAAATCGATCAATTTACCGTTTTCCCACAATTTTATGCCCTGACCATCGGTACCAACCCAAACGCTGCCGTCATTATCCCTCAAAAGTGTTTTTACCGGTAAATTGGGATTGTTTCTTTCATCCGATAAAGGCAGGAAAGTATTGATTGCCCGATTGTAATACCAAAGCCCACTGTTAATTGCTCCGACCAGTACATTCCCTTTTACATCTTCACAAATGGAGGAAACTTGCTTGTCGGCCAACGATTTTGCACCTTCACCTTTCATCAACGTATGGTCGACACTTTCCGATACAGGATCCAGAACCACGACACCTTTGTCTTCAGTCCCGCACCAGATATTGCCCAATCGGTCTTCGAAGAATTTCACGACGAACATACTCCCTATTTTAGCGTTCAAACCGTTTTCGGGTAATACTTGCAGTGTACCGGGATCAATACGAAAAATGCCATGCCCCGACGACCCGATCCATATAATTCCCCGCTTGTCCTCGATAATTGATGTGATCAAGAAAAAATTTGATGTGGTTTGGCGCTCCAACAATTTAAAACTTTGAAATGTGTTGGTCGTCCGATCGTAAAGTTGCAATCCGTTGATCGTGCCAATCCAAAAATTCCCCTTTGAATCTTCGTACAACGTGTGCACATAATTGCCTTCCAGCGTACTGCTATCGTTGGGTTGATGGCGGTACACGGTAAAACGTGTACCATCGAAATGGTTAAGCCCATCTTCGGTCGCGATCCAAATAAATCCTTTCCGGTCTTGGTAAATATGGTTGATCTGGCTGTTTGACAGTCCTTCGTCGGAAGTAAAATATTTAAAGCGTTGAGCATTGGTACTACCGATACCGCACAACAAAGCACCTAATATAAAACCGGATTTGAAGAAATGTAGAAAACTCATTTTTCACTTTTGAGAAAGACCCAAACCATTAACAAATGTAAAAAAAACGGCTTTTGTATCATCAATATTCCGAATCGTGGAGCTAAACTTTTCCATAGATGTACAATATTTTGATTTACAACACATAACTACATCAAACCATCCATAAATATACGTTCCAATAAATTACTCCTCGGTTCTATATCCTAATGACAGCACAAGTGGCCACTCCACAATAAACGCATACAAACCAATACATTAAATGCATACATGTTACGTATTTGAAAGAATATGTATCCCCATTACAATTTTTTTTAAACGCCATGTTACACCACGAGCAAGCATTTGATACCTGCCTGGAAGGACACGGAAATTAACAGAGCTAAATTCGCATTAACAACATTTAGCAATTAACAAATCCCTTTAAGCAGCAAGAAAAACTTGCGGAATTAATTAACTCCAAATTAATGATCCATGAGAAAAACAAATCAAATCGGAAAAGAGGTCCTGGTAACATTGGTCCTCTTTTTGTCAGTCCATCTGGCCGCTCTGGCACAGAACATGCGTATTGGCGGAACAGTGACGGACAAATCTGCGCAACCAATCCCCGGCGTATCGGTACTTGAAAAAGGAACCGGCAACGGCACTATCACCGACGTCAATGGAAAATTTGAACTATCGGTGTCATCAAAAGAATCGATCCTTTTGTTATCGTTTATAGGGTTTGAAAGCCAACAGATCACAATAGGCACACAAACCGTCCTCAACATTACTCTTATTGAGGAAAATCTGGGGCTTGACGAGGTGGTCGTGGTAGGTTACGGTGTTCAACGGAAAAGCGACATCACAGGTTCTGTAGCCTCCGTTAAAGGCGATGCTTTAAGAGAAGTACCCGCAGCTAACCTGCAACAAGCCTTGCAAAGCCGTGCTGCCGGTTTGGAAATCCAAAAAGTAGGAACTACGCCTGGTGCCGGCGCACAAATCAGGATCAGGGGCGAACGGACCATATCAGGCAGCAACGATCCTTTGCTGGTATTGGATGGGATACCTTATTCGGGCAACATCAACGACATTAACCCCGATGATGTTGCCTCGGTTGAGGTTTTAAAGGATGCATCCGCCACCGCAATTTACGGTTCACGCGGTGCCAACGGCGTTATCCTTATTACAACAAAAAAAGGTAAAGCCGGCGCAAATACCGTATCCGTCAATTCTTACTATGGCATCACATCGGTCGCCCAAAAGTATGATGTATACAACGCCAGAGAATACAAAGCCATGCGCGACGAAGCCATCAGCAATGGTGTTTATACCAATACTTATATGCCCGAAGAGCTGGAATCGATTGCCAATGGCCGTGAAACGGACTGGCAAGATCTAATATACGAAAAAGGGTATGTGACCGATAACAATGTCACTATCTCAGGCGGATCGGAAAAAAGCACTTACTCTATCGGTGGCGGGTTTTATAAAGAAACGACCGTGCTGCCGGGCCAGGATTTCAACCGAAAGAGCATTAAAGCATCCAATGATTTGCAAGTAGGCAAATACCTAAAATTCGGACTCAGCACAACAAACTCGCTTAGCACAAGGAACGGGTCGACCATCAGCCCAATGTTCAATATTTTGGCATTAAGCCCGTTGATGCCAGCATACGACGACAATGGAGAAATCATACAAACACCATCGGGCAATGTGGACGACCAGGCCAATACCTACAGTCCGTTATATCTGAAACACAACGACAACGACTGGGTTGACGAAATAAAGCGTTTACGTACCTTCAATACCTTTTATGGAGAAGTAACTTTTCTAAAGGATTTCAATTACAGACTTAATGTCGGCTTTGATTATTCGGTGGAAAAAGAGGCGCAATTCAGGGGAGAAGACTCATATTTCAGACCAAAACTGGGAAATACCGCAAGTGTAAAAAACACGGAACAATGGAGTTATACCGTTGAGAACATTGTAAACTACACAAAGCAGATCAATGACGACCATAGGGTTAACGTAACCGGCCTGTATAGTGTTCAAGAAGATATCTATCAATACAACTACGCCAGTAAGGATTCAATAACCCAAGACTTTATCCAGTACTATGATTTGGGCAACGCGTTTAAAAGCGCCAATTACACTCTAAAAGGCGATTACAACCGCTCCGGCTTGATCTCATACATGGGGCGTGTAAATTATGCATTCAGGGACAAGTATTTGCTAACCGCGACCGCACGTATCGACGGATCGTCAAGACTAACGGACAAATGGCACGACTACTATGCCGTGTCAACGGGCTGGAACATTCATCGTGAATCTTTTATCCGCGATTTGCCTTTCATCAACATCCTTAAAATAAGAGCAGGCTGGGGTGAAACCTCCAACCAAAGCGTTTCTCCATATCAAACCCTGGGAGGGGTATCGAACTCCATTTATAACGATGATTGGAGCACGGGCAAAGAGCTACCGATACTATACAACTTTGGCTCCTCGATAAAGAATGGGTACTATACACGAAGTATTCCGAGTAAGAATCTTGTTTGGGAATTCACAAGGACCACAAACATTGGTTTAGACTTCGGCTTATTCAATAACCGGATCAACGGTTCGGCAGAATGGTACAACTCAAAAACCAACAACATCATTTATTCGCTCACCCTCCCAATTACATCGGGATATTCTGACCCATACGCCACAAACATCGGAAAAATGAGCAACAAAGGGATGGAATTCAACATCACTTCTGTAAATATCGACAGTAAAACAAACAACGGATTCAGGTGGGAAACCGACCTCAACGTATTCTGGAACCGTAACAAGCTCGAATCGCTTTACAGCGGTTTTGAAAGGAACATTGCCAGCGGCCTGCACAAAGGACATCCCCTGAGCGCCATTTATGATTATGAGAAACTGGGCATCTGGCAAACAAACGAAGCTGATGAAGCCGCAGTCTTTGGGCAGGTTCCCGGACAAATAAAACTAAAAGACATCAGTGGTCCCGATGGCGTACCCGATGGGAAAATCTCGCCTGAATACGATCGCAAGATCATTGGCAGTGGCGAAGCCAAATGGCAGGGTGGTATGACCAACCGATTTTATTTTAAAGGCTTTGACTTGTCATTTGTGGTCTATGCCAGAGTTGGCGGAACCATTATCAGTGGCATACACCAACCTTATGCAAGCTACCTGACCATACAAAACGGTTTGCGCAACGGCTTGCAAGTAGATTATTGGACCGAAGATAATCCAACCAACGATTTTCCGAAAATCTCGACGCAAACGACCCCCACAACCGCATCAAGTGCGTGGACTACACTCGGTTATTTTGACGCTACGTTTGTAAAAGTGCGAAGCATTAATCTGGGATACAAAATCCCGAACAGCGCGATCAACAAATTTGGTATCCAATCGGCCAGAATCTACACCACCGTCCAAAACCCGTTTGTGCTCTACTCTCCATATATGGACAAAGGAGGCATCGATCCCGAAGCTACGGGCTATGGGACAACCGGATTCGTGCAAAATGGCGGAAATATCCCTAACAGGGCATTAACCGTGGCATTGAGCACGCCTCCCACCCGCTCGTTCATTTTTGGTATAAACCTTACTTTTTAAGCACCGATTTGATTTAAACCGAAAAACATGAAAACAGTATATAAATTTTTCATTGCCGCATCGCTATTGGCTGCAACGTTGCTGCAGGCAGGATGCAACGACATTTTGGAAGAAGAACCCAAAACCGTGTTTACCGTCAAATATTTTCAGTCGGTAGACGGGCTTGAAAGTGCCATTGTGGCCGCTTATGCAGGAATGCGTTACCATTATGGCCCCATGGGCGCCTGCGATATTAGCTGCTTTGGGACCGATGAATGGACCAATGGAGACCAGGCCATCAACGAAGCAATGAACGTGTACAACATGTCTCCTTCCACCAGTGCCATACTAACCCCCTGGAACAGAAGTTTTCCGTATATTAACCTTTGCAATGCGGTGATAAAATTTGCTCCAAACGTCAGCATGAGCGAACCGACCCGTGTCCGTATCATTGCCGAAGCACGTTATTTGAGGGCCCACTATTATTACATCCTGGTTTCGCAATTTGGAGCCGTCCCCCTAAACTTAGGATCCGGCGAACTGGAGTTCAATGAAAACCCGACCTCTGAATTCTTTAGGCTTCCCGTTGACGAATTGCTGGTAAAAAACTATCAAGCGATTATCGACGACTTTAAATATGCTTCGGAAAACCTTCCTGACCAAAGACCTGTAACATCTTTCAGATTGTCGAAGGCAGCTGCACTGCACATGCTCGCAAAGTCATTTTTGCTTAGGGCATATTCTACAGCTTCGCAATCGACCGATATGTCCAATGCTTATGGGGCAGCAATGGAAATTATCGACAACCAATCGAAATACGGAGTAACACTTTTGCCCGATTTCGCCGATGTCCACAAAGAAAACAACGATTACAACGCCGAAGCCATTTACTCGGTCGAAAGGTTGCCGTTAAACAACTCGGCCAATGAGGTCAACTCTCCGGGATCGGACTTTGGCAATAAATCGAACTACAGCGTCAACGGTTTTAACTGCAATTACCAACAGGCAGTTCCGTCCGGTTATTACAATGCGGCATTGGCAGGCAAAGTTCTTTTCGACAGCCGCGTGCTAGCCTATGGCCGGCCGTTGCGCCGGTTTGCCCCCACCCTTTGGTTAACGGAAACTGCATTTGCCGATAAAACCAACGACAGCCGCTTTGACAATTCGTTCCGTAACGTTTGGTATGCAGCGACATACTATGCCGAAGGAACATCCCAATACAAAGACTATCTGGCAAAAATAGCAGACATGGGTGTTTCGTTGGGCGATACACTCGCGTACATTGCCAAAACCGATGCGGAAGCCACTTACCTGAAAGGTTTGACGGGAGATGCCCAAAAGAAATACTACATTGTCGCACCCAGCGAAACATTCACGAATGCCAACAGGACAATTCAATGGTATCCGTGCTTGAAAAAATTCGCCTCTGTAAAACGGGCAAACTTCAACGATGTATCCGGACGTCCGTTTATGGTCAGCCGGTTGGGAGAAACATACCTTTTGGCGGCCGAAGCAGTTATGGGCACCGATAAAGCCAAGGCGGCCGAGCTCATCAATGTACTGAAAAAAAGAGCAGTGTATCGCACTGTCCTGGCTCCTGAGCAAATCGACGCACGTTACGACCAAATTAAAGTGTCATCGTCAGATGTCACCCTGGATTTGATCATGGACGAGCGTGCCCGCGAATTGTGCGGTGAAACTTACCGCTGGTCCGATTTGGCAACCCGCGGGATCCTGCTCCCGCGTGTGAACGGAAGAAACGTGGATGCCGTGAACATCCAACCACACCATGCGTTAAGGCCGATCCCCCAAAGCCAGTTCGACGCCAGTATTCTTAACGGAGATATTTCGGAATACCAAAACCCCGGTTACTACTAAATATTCTTGGAAAGCACCGTGCCGTGCGCGCGGTGCTTTCTAAATTATTCCCGACAAAACATTCATGACAATGAAAAAGACCATCTCTCTCTTTGTGACATTAATGCTTGCCGCCTGCTTGTATGGTCAGCCCGCAAAACCGACCCTTCCCCGCATTAAACAGCAAAACGGCATTTCCCAGCTTTTTATCGATGGCAAACCATTCACCATGCTTTCGGGAGAATTGGGAAACTCCAGCACATCGGACAAAGCTTATATGGATCCGATCTGGCCGATGATGAGGGAGATGAACCTGAACACAGTCCTGGCCCCTGTTTATTGGGAATTAATGGAACCCAACGAAGGGGAATTTGATTTTTCGCTGGTGGATGATATGATCAACAGGGCAAGGAACCATCATCTCAAATTGGTATTCCTTTGGTTCGGCACGTACAAAAACAGCATGTCATGCTATGCCCCCCAATGGGTGAAACGCGATACCAAACGATTTCCACGCACGCTCGGCAAGGACGGCAAACCCTCCGAAATAGCCAGTCCCTTCCACAAGCCCATTCTCGATGCCGACACCAAGGCCTTCACCGCACTGATGGCACACATAAAAGAGGTAGATGCCGCCGAAAATACCGTGATAATGGTACAGGTGGAGAACGAAATCGGCCAATTGCCCGATGCGCGCGATTATTCCGAAGCGGCCAGCAAAGCGTTCCGGAGCGAAGTGCCCGTTTCGCTGATGGATTACCTGAAAAAGAATAAAGCACGGCTATTATCCCACGTAGACCAACTGTGGGCAAAAAGCAACTATAAAACCAAAGGTACGTGGGAGGAAGTATTTGGCAGAAGCCTGGCCACCGATGAATTGTTCATCGCATGGCACTATGCCGTATTTGCAGAACAGATAGCCAAAGCAGGAAAACCGTCTATGGCCTTCCCATGTACGTCAACTGCGCCCTGAACAGGCCCAACGTCGATCCGGGAAAATACCCCAGCGGTGGTCCCCTGCCACATCTCATCGATATATGGCAAGCCGCCGCTCCCAACATTGACATGTTATCGCCCGATATTTACCACGGCGATTTCAGGGAGTGGTGCAAGCTTTACGATTTACCCAACAATGCGGTGTTTGTACCTGAAATCCAATTGGGCGACGATAACGGCGCACAAGCCTTATATGTCATTGGCAGGCACAAAGCCCTTGGGTTCAGCCCATTCGCCATCGAATCAACATCCAACCATATAAATAGCCCGTTGGCACAAAGCTACAGAATCCTTACCGACCTGTCCGATCTAATGGTCGCAAACCTGCCGGCCATTAACGGTTTTTACCTGGATAAAAGCAAACCATCGGAAACCGTAAAAACAGATAATTATACCCTTACCGTTTCACACGAGTACACCCTGAGCTGGGCTCCCAAGACCGATACGTGGCCTTCGGCGGGATGTATCATCATTGCTACCGGAAAAGACGAATTTTGGATCGGCGGATCAGGCGTGGTGGTGACTTTTGCCAGTAACGATCCCAAATATACCGCAGGATTACTGGCCGTTGACGAATGCATAAAAAAAGAAAACCAGTGGCATTTCAGAAGGCTCAACGGCGACCAAACGCACCAGGGACGCCATATGTGTATTCCCAAAAGCGAATGGGGAATACAACGTGTCAAAGTTTATAATTACTGAAAAGGATGCCCGCCAATAACACAAACGACAAAGAAAACACGAATGCTTCGAAATCCCTTTTCATACAATGTTGACACAGATTGAAATCGTCCTAACCTTTCCTTTTTTGTGTACAATTTCATCATTAATCCGATAAAAGAAAGGCCCAACATGCCTCTCCGAAACTATTTATACATCACATATTTTCTCGTTTCCACACTATGCCTGGCCCAAAAGGCCCCGCCATTTGTCGTGCCTGCCAATGGCAACCGGACCCTGGCATTGGCGAACAGCGAAGGTGTGGTCTCCATTCTAGCCGATTCCACGGACCACAAAGGTATGTGGCTGGCGTTGGAAAACCTGCAACACGATATCGAGATGGTCACAGGCCTCAAACCCGGTATTGCTGACCGGTCGCAGACAAAAGAATCCATTGTGCTTATCGTTGGCACCCTGGGGAAAAGCCGGTTGATAGACCAATTGGTCCACGATGGTACCATTGCCTATACCGATCTGGCGGGCAAGCATGAAAAATTTATCATCCAAACCGTTGATAACCCCATGCACGGTATAGTCCAGGCTTTGGTCATCGCCGGTAGCGACATGCGTGGCACCATTTACGGCATTTACGAACTGTCGGAACAAATCGGTGTGTCCCCGTGGCATTATTGGGCCGACGTCCCCGTAAAAAAATCACCGTCGCTTTACATCCAAAAAGGAAAATACACCGCGGGTGAACCGGCCATAAAGTATCGTGGCATTTTTTTGAACGATGAAGCTCCGGCCCTTTCGGGATGGGCCTACCACACATTCGGCGGTTTCAATCATCTGTTCTATCAAAAGGTGTTTGAACTGATACTCCGTTTGCGCGGCAATTGCATATGGCCCGCCATGTGGGGCAATGCTTTTTTTGACGACGATCCTGCCAATGGCCCATTGGCCAACGACATGGGCATTGTGGCAGGTACCTCGCACCACGAACCCATGGGACGTGCCCATGACGAATGGCGCCGTTACGGATCGGGAAAATGGGATTACGGAGAAAACCCCGCCAAACTGCACGATTTCTGGCAAGGCGGCATGCAACGCATGAAAAACTACGAAACCATCGTGACCATTGGCATGCGCGGTGATGGTGACGAACCCATGGACGAGAAAAGCAACATTGCCTTGCTTGAAAAGATCATTGAAGACCAACGCAAAACCATCACGCAGACAACAGGCCGAAAAGTCAGCGAAACGCCCCAGGTATGGGCCCTTTACAAAGAAGTGCTGGACTACTACGACAAAGGCATGCGTGTGCCCGACGATGTAACACTCTTGTTTTGCGATGACAACTGGGGCAACGTGCGCAGGTTACCCCACCCCACTGCAAAACCACGCAAAGGCGGCTACGGCATGTATTACCATTTCGACTATGTGGGTGGCCCACGCAATTACAAATGGATAAATGTCACACAAGTGCAACGTCTGTGGGAACAAATGAACCTGGCTTACAGCCATGGCGTGGACCGGATCTGGATTGTGAACGTGGGCGATCTGAAACCGATGGAATACCCCGTTAGCTTCTTTTTGGACATGGCCTGGAACCCTCTCCAATTCAATGCCGACAACCTGACCGGCCACACGAAAAACTGGTGTGCCCAGCAGTTCGGCCAAATCTATGCCGACGAATCGGCAAGGCTCATCAACCTTTACTCCAAATACAACCGCAGGGTCACCCCTGAATTATTGGATGAAAGAACCTATAATTTAGAAAATTACAACGAATTTGCCACCGTGGCGAACGATTACCGTAACCTGCTGGTCGATGCCATGCGGTTGTACAACTTCATTCCATCCACACATAAAGATGCGTTCGATCAATTGGTGCTCTTTCCGATAAACGCATGCAGCAATCTGTACGAAATGTACCATGCAGTGGCCATGAACCGTAAGCTGGCACTGCAAAGAGATCCCGAGGCCAATCGCTGGGCCGACGAAGCAAAACGCTGTTTCATGTATGATTCGCTGCTCACGGTGCATTATAACCAACATATTACCAACGGTAAATGGGCACACATGATGGATCAGGTACGCATTGGCTATACCCATTGGCAGCAGCCCGAAAAAAGCGTCATGCCCCATGTCGAGCGGGTTGATGCGCCCATTCACGGCCCGGGGCGGGTGTTCACGGAAGACAACGGTTACGTATCCATCGAAGCCCAACATTACAACCGGGCCAAAGGCACTGCTTCCATAAACTGGCAAGTCATCCCCGATTTGGGCAAAACCTTATCGGGCATCACGACCATGCCGCCAAACCAATATCCTGCGGCCACCGATACGGTTTATCTGGAATATGACATCAGGTTTTCGACCACAGGACCGGTCAAAATTTATGCATTGATATCGCCCACACTCAATTTCAACGCGAACAAAGGACTACGCTATGCGATGTCAGTGGACGGCGGAGCCGAGCAAATCGTAAACATCCACAGCCAATGTACGGTAAAGGAGATAGAAAACTGGCAAGCCAACAGCATCAACTCGACCTCCACCTTGCACCACATACAGACATCGGGCATATACACCATCCGCTTTAGGGTCCTTGAACCGGGCATCGTACTACAAAAGCTGGTTATCGACACAGGCGGATTAAAACCCAGCTATTTAGGACCACCCGAGAGCAAGCATGAATTAAATGACAAATATCAATAACCACAAAATATCAATTATTTGCTATGAAATCCAATACGACAAAAGTCACTGTCATCGAAAAAATAGGTTACAGTTTGGGCGACCTTGCCGCCAACCTGATTTTTCAAACCTTAATGACTTTCCTGGCCTTCTTTTACACCGATGTATATAAAATCGATCCCGCTTCGGCATCGGCCATCATTTTCACGGGCGGAATGATCGGGGCGTTTTTCAACCCGATAATGGGCGCCATTGCCGACCGTACCAATACCCGCTGGGGTAAATTCCGTCCATGGATCTTATGGACGTCCATCCCGTTTGGGGCCATAGCGCTTTTGGCCTTCAGTACCCCTGCGTTTAGTCCCCAGGGAAAAGTGGTTTACGCTTTGGTGACGTACATTTTACTGGTGCTGGCCTATTCGGCCAATAACCTGCCCTATGCCGCATTGAGCGGAGTGATGACGGGCGACATGGCCGAAAGGAACAGTATTTCGTCGTACCGTTTTATTGCGGTGATGGTGGCACAATTCATCGTGCAATCGCTGCTTCTGCCACTGGTACTGATCTTTGGCGACGGTGACAAAACCAAAGGTTTCGAAAACGTCATGGGGACATTTGCCATTGTCGGCATTGTTTTCTTCATCATCACCTTCTTAACCACCAAAGAACGCATTATCCCTACCGAAGAACAAAAATCAAGCGTCAAACAGGACTTGGCCGACCTTTTCAAAAACAGGCCCTGGATCGTGATGCTCATCCTCACCATTTTCATTTTTATTACCTTGGCATTAAAAGGAGGCATGTATGTGTACTATTTTGAAAACTATCTGAGCGAACCACATTTGGCCAACTTCCTCCGGAACATAGGGTTTAACGGGTTTATCGACGGGTTGAACCATATATTGGCCAGCATAGGGCTGGTCGGCTTTAGCTGGCCCGAAGATGCTCCTACATCGGCCTTTAGCCTGTTTAACGCCGGCGGCATCATTTTTATGATCGTGGGAATTGGCTTTTCGAAACGGCTGGCCGATAAATACGGCAAACGCGATGTGTTCGGGATCGGCCTGTTTCTGTCGGCACTATGCCTGTTTTTGTTCTATTTCTGTTCCCCGCAAGCCATTGCGGCAGTATTTGTGACCCAAATGCTCCACGGCTTCTTTTACGGCCTGACCATTCCATTGCTCTGGGCCATGATTGCCGATGTGGCCGATTATTCGGAGTGGAAGAACAACCGCAGGGCTACCGCCATTACTTTCTCGGCCATGATATTTGGGCTAAAGGCAGGCCTCAGCATCGGCGGCGCGCTGGTTGCCGGCATTTTGGCCACTTTTGGCTACGACGAAAAGCTGGCCGAACAATCAACCGGCACCATCAACGGCATTAAACTATCAATGAGCGTATTACCCACATTAACGTTCTTCGTGGGCGTGGCTTGCCTGTTTTTTTACGAAATAAACAAACAGAAAGAAGTACAGATCGAGAACGACCTTAAATCACGCAGAGCGAACGAAAAAGCATAAGCACCACTTTCCTTAAATTTCGATAAAATGAATAGAACGACAATCAAACAATGTTGTTGGGCCACGCTGGGCACAGTGATGGCATTGGTAAGCTGTACCATACAAAAACCCAACAGTGCCCCGTCGCTGAAAGAAGCGTTCAAAGGCAAGTTTTACATTGGCACGGCCCTCGATGCCGATCAAATTACGGGCAAGGACACGGCCTGTATCAGGATTATCAAACAGCATTTCAATTCCATTACGGCCGAAAACTGCATGAAAAGCGAAGCGATACAGCCCTCCGAAAATAATTTCGACTTCGCCCTGGCCGACCAATTCGTAAACTTCGGGGAACAAAACAGAATGAACATCATCGGCCATACGCTTATCTGGCACTCCCAGGCTCCCAAATGGTTCTTTACCGACAGCCTGGGGCACGATGTGCCGCGCGACGTGCTGGTTGAACGCATGAAAAACCATATTTACGCCGTGGTCGGCCGCTACAAAGGCCGTGTACACGGCTGGGATGTGGTAAACGAAGCTATCCTTGACGATGGATCATGGCGGCAAAGCAAGTTCTATTCCATTTTGGGAGAAGACTTCGTGAAACTTGCCTTTCAGTTCGCCCATGAAGCCGACCCCGACGCCGAACTTTATTACAACGATTATTCCATGGCCCACGCGGGCAAACGCCAGGGGGTAGTGAGCATGGTCAGGAACCTGCAATCACAGGGCATCAGAATAGACGGCATCGGGATGCAGGGGCACCTGACGATGGATTTCCCCACGGTCGAAGAATTTGAAAAAAGCCTGTTGGCCTTTGCCGGGTTGGGAGTGAAAGTACACATTACCGAACTTGATCTTACCGTGTTGCCCTCTCCTAGCCAAAACATAGGTGCCAACGTGGCGGACAGTTATGCTTATCAACAATCACTCAACCCCTACACGAAGGGGCTTCCCGATTCTGTCGCTACCGAGGTATACGATCGTTACAACAATTTTTTCAAATTGTTCCTGGCACATCACGACAAAATAAACCGCGTCACGGTTTGGGGCGTTTACGACGGACAATCGTGGAAAAACGACTGGCCCGTCAAAGGCCGTACCGATTACCCGCTGTTGTTCGACCGCAACTACCAGCCCAAACCATTCGTCCACACCATCATACAAGAAGCATTGGCCACTCAATAACGATAAACCCCCATATAAAATATCACATGAAGACTCCACGATACCTGGTCGGGCACATGTTTACCGCCGACCCGTCGGCACACGTGTTTAACGACAAAATTTACATCTACCCATCACACGACGTTGATGCAGGAATTCCCGAAAACGACAACGGTGATCATTTCGACATGCGTGATTACCACGTGTTCTCGATGGACGATATCGGTGGTCCCGTGACGGACCACGGCATAGCGCTCCACGTGAAAGATATCCCCTGGGCCGGTCGACAGCTTTGGGCTCCCGATGCGGTCCACAAAGACGGCAAATATTATCTCTATTTTCCGTTAAAAGACCAAAACGATATCTTCCGCATCGGCGTGGCTGCAAGCGACAAACCCGAAGGCCCCTTCATTCCGCAAAACGACCCCATCAAGGGCAGCTATAGCATCGACCCCGCCGTACTGGAAGACCACAACGGCCAATATTACATGTATTTTGGCGGGCTTTGGGGCGGGCAACTCCAGCGCTACCGTGCCAACAAGGCCATTGAAAACCCCCACGAACCTGCCGGTCACGAGCCTGCGCTTTGTGCCAAAGTGGCGAGGTTGGCCGATCATATGCTGGAATTTGCCGAACCGCCCCGCGATGTGGTCATCCTGGACGAAAATGGCAAACCGTTAACGGCGGGCGATCATGACCGTCGTTATTTCGAAGGACCCTGGATGCACAAATACAATGGTAAATACTACTTTTCGTATTCCACGGGCAACACGCACAAACTGTGCTATGCCGTGGGAGACAACCCCTACGGGCCGTTTATCTATCGAGGCGTGATATTGACCCCTGTGGTCGGTTGGACCACCCATCACTCCATTGTGGAGTTCAAAGGCAGATGGTATCTGTTTTTTCACGACAGTGTGCCTTCGGGCGGGAAGACATGGCTGCGCAGCATCAAAGTCGTCGAACTGGAATACAATGCCGACGGCACCATCAAAACCATTGATGGCGGCGGTGACTGAAAATAACTTCGATAATTTATTGACCGGTTCGCAGATGGGACCACTCATATCATCCGCCTGTCCTATCTGCACCGGCTCTATTTACCCCATCCATCTCCCAGAAAATAATGGTACCCGGCAGAATTTCTTTGCCCCGAACACCGCATTCCGGACAGCCGGCAACACGAAAAACACCCACACCATGATGCGCTTATCTTTCCTCCCATTTTTTTGTGCCACGTTAATCACGTTTCATGCAAACGCACAAACAGACGATGACCTATGGCTGAGATACAAGCCATTGCCCAAAGAAACAACCAATGCATATGTTGCACAGATAAAGAATGTGGTGACATCCGAAAAATCGGCTACCCTAAACGCCGCCGTGCAAGAATTGCAACGGGCGCTGGGTACCATACGCTCGTCCCCGGTGGAAACAGGCAACCACGTTATTGCCCACTCGGTGATAATGGGTACGGGAAAGAATGCCGTCGTAAAAGCCGTCATCGGTACTAAAAAACTAAACATGTTGGGGCATGACGGCTTTATGGTCAAACAGACCGTATGGAACGGCTTGCCCGTGACCATTGTGGCCGGAAACTCCGACGCCGGCATATTGTACGGCACGTTCGCCCTTCTCAGGCATCTGCAGCTCGGTCTCCCCCTCGATGGGCTGGACATAACCGAAACACCTAAATTCCAAAAGCGGTTGCTCAACCACTGGGACAATCTTGATGGCACCGTGGAACGCGGCTACGCAGGCCATTCGATATTCTGGAACTATGACGTGCCCGTAACCAAACGCCAACAACGTCTGGTGGACTATGCCCGTGCCAACGCCTCCGTCGGTATCAATGGAACGGTGATCAACAACGTCAATGCCACACCCCAAATACTGTCCGAAACCTATCTGAAGCAAACCGCCGAAATTGCCGATCTGCTCCGCCCTTATAAAATACAGGTTTATCTGTCCATCAATTTTTCGTCGCCCAAAGCACTTGGCAGATTGGAAAACAGCGACCCGCTCAATCCCCTAGTGGCCGCATGGTGGAAGGGTAAAGTAAAAGAAATCTATCAATTGATCCCCGACTTCGGCGGCTTTCTGGTCAAAGCCAACTCCGAAGGGCTACCCGGCCCGCAGGATTACGGCCGCACCCATGCCGACGGCGCCAACATGCTGGCCGACGTGTTGAAACCGTACGGGGGGGTGGTAATGTGGCGGGCTTTTGTGTACAACCCCACACCCGAAGACCGCGCCAAACAGGCGTATGCCGAATTCAAGCCATTGGACGGGCAGTTCCGCCCCAACGTTATTGTGCAGGTGAAAAACGGTCCCATCGACTTCCAGCCCCGCGAACCGTTCAGCCCGTTGTTCGGGGCGATGGCAAAAACACCGCTGATGATGGAGTTCCAGATCACCCAGGAATATTTGGGCCATTCGAACCATCTGGTATTTCTGGCACCCATGTACAAAGAAGTATTGGAAAGCGATACCTATTGCCAGGGACAGGGATCCACAGTTGCCCAAACCCTCGACGGGACCATTTTCCGACATGCCGTAACCGCCATTGCAGGCGTGGCCAACATTGGACGTGACGCAAACTGGTGCGGCCACTACTTTGCGCAGGCCAACTGGTACGCTTACGGGCGTTTATCATGGAACCACGGTCTGTCGTCAGCACAGATTGCCGATGAATGGCTTAAGATGACGTTTTCCGACGAGGCGGCGTTCGTGGACCCCGTCAAAGAGATGATGCTGGCCTCACATCAAGCCTGCGTGGACTACATGGCACCGCTGGGCCTGCACCATATCATGGGCTGGGACCACCATTACGGCCCCGAGCCGTGGACCCACATCGAAAATGCACGCGCCGATTGGCTTCCGGGATATTATCACCGTGCAATGGCCGACGGCATCGGTTTCGACCGCACCGGCAAGGGTAGCAATGCCACAGCGCAATATTCACATCCGTTGTGTACACAATTCAATGACCCTGCTACTTGTCCCGAAGGGTTCCTGTTATGGTTCCATCACCTGCAGTGGGATTATCCGATGAAATCGGGACGAACACTTTGGAACGAACTGGTTTTCCGCTACTACAAAGGCGCTGACCAGGTCAAAGGTTTTCAACGTACATGGGATTCGATGGAAACATACGTGGATGCCCAAAGGCTCAGGGCCGTCCAATACAGGTTGAAGATACAGGCCCGTGACGCTATCTGGTGGCGTGACGCATGCCTGCTCTACTTCCAAACATTTTCGAACCAACCCATCCCGCTGCAATATGAACGTCCGTTGCACGATTTGGATGATCTGATGAAAATCAAACTGGATATGAAGCACCATAATTAAGAAGTGGCGCAAGAGTGCCCGAAGAAAATGTAAAAGGAGTGGCCTGTGGTTGGTTTTTAGCCGTTAGTAGCCTCTCCCCTTCTGTCGAAAGTGTCATCGTGGACAGAAAATATTTGCAAATCAACCAATCGCAAAAACAGACACAAATGAAAGCCTCTTTCCCTCTATACAGCCTTTTGCTATGCACATGGTTAACTGCATGGCCAACGTTTGCCCAAATACGTTTGCCCAAACTCATTGGCAACGGAATGGTGCTCCAGCACAACGCCGAAACCAAAATATGGGGATGGGCATCGGCCAATGAAAAGGTGACCGTGACATTTCTGGGGCAAACCCACGAAACCCAAACCAATGACAATGGCGAATGGCAAATCGTCTTACACGGTTTACCTCCGGGCGGACCTTACTCAATGACCCTCAAAGCCAGCAACGTCATTGAACTGAACGATATCTGGGCGGGCGATGTGTGGCTTTGCTCCGGCCAATCGAACATGGAACTCCCCCTTCGCAGGGTTACCCCTCTGTACGAAAAAGAATTGGCTGGCTACGAGAACGACCAGATCCGCATGTTTGCCGTCCCGCAAACCTATAATTTCCATGCGCCGAAAACCGACTTGGTATCGGGAAGCTGGAAACCCGCCACACAAGCTAACCTAATGGAATTTTCGGCAGTAGCGTTTTTCTTCGCCAAGGCGCTCCACGACAAATATGGTATCCCGATTGGTCTTATCAACAGCAGTTTGGGAGGATCGCCCGCCGAAGCATGGATGAGCGAAAAGGCCCTGAAACAATTCCCCGCCCACTACAACGAACTGCAACGGTTCAAGGACGATGCCCTCATTGGCGAAATCGAAAAATCCGACAACCAACGCATTGGCGAATGGTATTTACGTTCATGGCAAAAAGACCAGGGCAGGGAGAATGCCGATACCCCATGGCAATCGCCCGTCCTGAATACTTCCGAATGGGACTCCATGTACCTGCCCGGCTATTGGGCAGACACTCCCATGGGGGCAACCAACGGTGTGGCATGGTTCCGGAAAAAGGTGGATATACCTGCTTCCATGGCAAAGCAGCCCGCCAAACTCAATTTGGGACGTATTATCGACGCAGATTCGGTATGGATAAACGGACATTTTGTGGGATCGGTGGGCTACCAATATCCGCCGCGATGGTACCAGGTGCCGGCCAACGTGCTCGAACAAGGGGCCAACACCATTGTGGTACGCGTGATCAGCAATGCGGGCAAAGGAGGTTTTGTTCCCGGCAAACCTTATGAACTTATCGCCAACGGGCAACGCATTGACCTGACGGGCACGTGGCAATACAAACTCGGTTCCGCCATGGACCCGCTGGCCCCACAAACATTTGTCCGCTGGAAACCAGGCGGTCTCTATAACGCCATGCTGGCCCCCTTGCTAAACTATTCCGTGAAAGGGGTGATTTGGTACCAGGGCGAATCGAACGCCGACAGGCCGGATGAATACAAAACCCTTTTCCCTGCCCTTATCAGCAATTGGCGTGATGAATTCAAGCAGCCTGAATTGCCATTCCTTTTTGTGCAGCTACCCAACTTCATGGAAACATCGGCACAACCATCGGAAAGCAACTGGGCCAAAATGCGCGAAGCTCAGCTGCAAACCTTATCGCTTCCCCATACGGGTATGGCGGTGGCTTACGATTTGGGCGAATGGAACGATATCCATCCGATGAACAAAAAAGACGTGGGGATCCGTTTGGCGGTGGCCGCCCAAAAAGTTGCCTATGGCAACAACGTGGTGTATTCGGGCCCTGCTTTTAAATCATACAAAACAAAAGGTAACCACATCGAATTGACTTTTGACCATATCGGAAGCGGCCTGGTGGCCAAAAAAGGGACATTGCTAACCCACTTTGCCATTGCAGGGGCCGACAGGCAGTTCGTGTGGGCCGAAGCCAGAATAAAAGGCCGAAAAGTGCAGGTGTGGGACGCCAGCGTGGCAAAACCGTTGGCCGTGCGCTATGCATGGGCCGACAACCCGCAAGGTGCCAACCTGTACAACAAAGAAGGTTTGCCCGCTTCCCCTTTTAGAACCGACAATTGGTAATCCGTTCCATCCATCATCACCATCATGGGAAAATATTTGTTAACCGTTTTGCTTCTCCCGTTTTTTGGGGGATTATGTCAGGAACCGGCCAACCGGGCATCGTTCAAATGGTTCGAGTACAAGGGCCATGATCCCGTTTACCAATCGCACCCATTGACCGGGGGACAGTTCCACAATCCGATCCTGCAAGGCTTTTATCCCGATCCAAGCATTTGTAGAAAAAAGGGGAATGATTATTACATGGTCCACAGCACGTTCTCGTTTTATCCCGGCGTGCCCATTTTCCACAGCCGCGATTTGGTGCATTGGGAGCAAATCGGCCATGTGCTCGACCGCCCTTCACAGCTTAATCTGGACGGCCTGCCCATTTCCTACGGCATTTTTGCACCCGCCATTGAATACAACCCTTACAACGATACGTTTTACATGGTTACCACATTGGTCGGCGGCGGAGGCAATTTTGTGGTAAAAGCCAAGGATCCGCAAGGTCCGTGGAGCGATCCCGTTTGGTTACCCGATGTGCCGGGCATCGACCCGTCGCTGTTTTTCGATGACGACGGACGCGCCTATATCGTGAACAACCGCGAACCCGCTTACGCTCCCATTTACAGTGGCCACCGTGCAGTGTGGGTACACGAATACGACATCGCCACCGATCAAACCATTGGCACACCCAAAGTACTTATCGACGGTGGCATCGACATCCGTACCGAACCGCAATGGATCGAAGGTCCCCATTTATATAAAGTGAACGGTTGGTACTACCTGATGGCGGCCGAGGGCGGCACTTCCATCAACCATTCCGAGGTCATTTTACGCAGCCAATCCCCGTGGGGTCCTTTTGAGGCCTGGGAAGGCAATCCGATCCTTACGCAACGCGACTTGCCGGCCAATCGCCCCTATCCGGTCACCAACGCCGGCCACGCCGATCTCATCCAAATGCACGACGGCAGTTGGTGGGCCGTATTCCTGGCTTGTCGGCCGTATGAAGCCAACTTGTTCAACATCGGACGCGAAACGTTTTTATTGCCCGTGCAATGGCACAACGGCTGGCCAACGATATTGGACAAAGGGTTGCCCATTCCTGCCACCGTGCACAAACCCGGCCTGGCCAAACCAACCGAAACGCAGTGGATGCCCAACGGCAACTTTACCATACGTGACGATTTTGACAGCGGCTGTCTGGACCTTTCGTGGGTATTTATCCGCACACCGCGCACACAATGGTACCGTTTGGAAGATGGCAACCTGGACCTAACGTGCGAACCCGTATCCATTTCCGAATTAAAAAACCCTGCTTTTATCGGCCGTCGCCAGCAGCATCATTGGTTCGAGGTGTCGGCACGCATGGACTTTCAACCCAAAGCATCCGAGAACGCAGGGTTGGTATGTTTTCAAAACGAAAACAACTTTTACTATTTGGGCGTCCATAAAAAAGGGAAACGAACCGTGGCAAGGCTTACCAAAGGCATAAAGGGCGCACAAAGAGAAGTGCTGGCTGAAATACCCATCAGAAAATCGCCGCATACCGACTTGAAGATCGTAGGCAAAGGGGCCTGTATCGACTTTTGGGTATCGACCCGACAGGGAAAATGGCGAACCGTGGCTTCCGGTATCGATGCCCGCCATCTCAGCACCGACCACGCGGGTGGGTTTGTAGGCACCATTATAGGGATGTACGCCAGTTCGACGGAATAAATCAATGGCCCGGGAAATGGTTTTGTTACAGAAGTTTTTGAACTGGTAACATCACAACAAACGACCACCCTGTGATGCACATTTAATACCTGTACAACCCTCAAAACCAAATACTTTTACAAAAGGGTCCACCCACGTTCAATTTTATTAACCAAACATTTTATCATGAAAAATTTTTACATTCTTGCGTTCATTGGATTAATGGCTTCAAATCTATTTTCCCAAAATCTAGTATTGGCCAAATTTGAGTCGTCCACCATCGGGGATGAAGTTCCGACGTTGAACCAATGGGGATTGACAGACAAGATTACGGCAACAGTTCAGTCTGTAATTGATCCCACAACCGGGACACAAAACGGTTCTTCCTTTGCCGCCAAAGTCATACCTTCCGACTGGAACTCCTATTTGGCATTGGACGTTTCCCTGCCCGGAGGAAAGACTGCTTCGGATTTCAACTGTCTCAACTTTAAAATCTATGTGGAGGATTTTACCTATAAAGATGTTGCCGTACTGGCCAAAGTAGAAGGCGGGTCTCTTTTCAGCATTGCCGCAACGCCTGCAATCCAATTCAAAGATGCAAAGAACAAATGGCTCAATGTCATCGTTCCATTGGATGCAGCCCAACTTGCCACGATTACGGCCTCTGATTTTAAGATTGCTTTCGGCATCAACACCAATAGCGGTACTTATTATGTAGATAACATCGAGATCTCCCACATTGCCCCTCGGCCCGATCTTTCGACCGGAGACATAAAAATGGCCGATTATGACCTATACTCTTCGGGAAGCATAATGCCATATTGGTCGAGATGGGGACAAACCGACGCCATATTCGCTGAAATAGACGATGTTCCCAACCCTTCCGCCGGTACGGGCAATACGTCGTCCAAAGCATGCAAAGTAACCCTTTTAAACTACGATCAATACTTAGGTTTTGATGTCGTCATCCCCGAAGGAAAGACTATTTCCGACTACGAATCGGTAACGCTGAAGGCATATGTCGATATGACTGCCACGGTAAACGGTTCGAATCCCGACGGAGAATGGAAAGACTGGAATGCTTTTGTAAAGGTCGGATCGGCCGACTTTTTCTCCATCGCCGCATCCAGCCCCAGCACCTCCAACCATGACAAAATGTGGACGGATGTAACCATTCCCATCGACCCATCAAAAACAGCATCCGTTACCAGCAACTCATTCAAATTAATTGTTGGTTTCAGCGCGCCTAAAGTCTATTATTGGGTGGACAACATCGTCCTCAAAGCCAAAGCTACTCCTACCGGTATTGTTGTACCAACCGGTACTTTGTCTGTATTTTCGTCCAAAGGAAACGTCATTGTTAAAAACGCCGAAGGCAAAACCGTCCATATACATAATTTGAATGGTGTGTTAGTTGCAAAGTCGGTTCCCACAACATCCAACGAAACCATAGCGCTTCCCACCGGCCTGTATCTGGTTAAAGTGGACAATACCTGCACCAAAGTAGTTGTAAAATAGAAATTTGAGTTTGTGTATTTCTTAAACCCCGCAGGACTGGATTTGGTTCTGCGGGGTTTATTTTATACCCTGAAAAAACCGTGCCCGACTTCTTTTCCGTTGACCGGTTAACATGGCACGCGCTTCGATAACAGAAGCACGTATGCTCCGATCATGCGAGAGCATGGTCTCCGGTACCCTGAGGACATAGTCTCTGACACCTTGAGCACATAATCTCCGGGACCCTGAGGGTATAATCTCCGATACCTTAACCCCATGTGAAAGCAAATTTCGCAGTATCCTGTACCTTTTCACTTTTCATGCGAATCATCAGGAGGAGTCTACTGACAGGCCTCCTCCATGATCGTACAAAACCATCTGTTAATTAAAAACTTAACTTGATTCCGGCAAGATAGCTCCCGCCGATGTCATCGGTAAATACAAATTCTTTGGAACGATCATCGACAATGTTGCGGGCGTTCACATACACCTGTATCCAACGGTTCACATCGTACGACACTTTTAGGTTGGCAATGGCCTTAGGGTTTATCTGCAACCATTTAAAGGTCCCCATTACCTCGTAAAATGTTTTTTGCCTCCCGTACATGTATACCGATGAGTGGATGTTCCATTTGGGTGCAGGTTGGTAATTGAGCGTGCCCCCTCCGTAAAACGCCGGGGTGTAAGTATGCTCCAAACTAAGATTGACGGGATTGCTTTCCAACGTTTGCCTGTCAATGGAACCTCCCGTCAACCCCGTAAAATAGGAAGAATCACTGACCTCGAAATTCTTCAGATAAGTTTTTTGCATCGTGCCAAACACCGATAAGTTCAGTTTCTGGTTCACCACATAATCAAGTTTGGCCGTAATCCCATACTGATGGGATTCGGTATCCAAGTTACGGATGGTTTCGGTAATAATCTGTACCGTTTGTCCCCCTTCTGCAGGTTCTGCCCCCTCGCCTGCATCGTCGTTGCGTGTCTCGTTTTGCCATTCGGCATAATTCTTCGTCCGGCTGTAAAAAACCGACACGTCGAACTGAAGGTTTTTAAAAAAGAGATGCCGCAAACCGATTTCCACCATATGCATTTCCAAAGGATCCAGATTATCGTTGCCCAGTCTTATAAATGTCGACTGCGTCGGTTGTTGGCCGTTTTCAGAAAGTCCGCCGCTTTGCGTGCTAATCTGCTTGTTCATGTACGTATTGAGCACAAACGGGCTGGAATTCGATTTGGAGGCCACTAAGCGAAACAACGTACGGTCGTCCGGCCTATACGTCGACGCAAATTGATAGGCCGCATAACTTCTTCCCGGTTTGTAAAAATACCCCTGCATCCATGCACCTACCAAACGCAATTTACCCAAGGCGGTATAATCCAACCGCAGGCTTCCCTGTACCGTGCCCAACCGGGCCGAACCGTTAAGCAGGCCTCCATCCGTGGATGCATCCACGTAATCCCCATCGGAATAATATGCATAATTGGCATCCACGCCGGGCCTAAAAGACAAATTTTTGTATTTGAAGTCATAACCTATCTTGCCATTCATCTCTGCAAAATCATATTCATAACCTGCCATTCCTTTTATGGCGTTCAAGTGTCCGCCCACGGCCGACATGTTGGCATCGAAGTTGCCTATCCGCAAAGAAAAGTTGTTGCTAAAAGTGTTCGACTCGCGTGTCGACAGGACCGACCCAATATCCATATAGGCCGTTTGCACCGACGAGGCTTGTATGGCTCCGTCGTAACCGATCCGAACCTTGCCGTTGGGCTGGTATACGGCAAAAAGATTGATGGCCGCTTTTTCTTTGGCTTTTGCATAATCTTCGTCCACTGCGTTGGCATTAAAAGTGGTATCCGTATCTGAAATAATATCACCGACATATTTACCTTCCACATATTCATCACGCTGGGGAATGTAATACGTCTTTTGGAAACGATCCATCCGCTGGTAATTGCCCGACAGGCCCACCAGCCATTTTTTATTGGAGTAGGTAACGGCACCGTATGCAATCTGGCTGTTTTTCGTTCCCGTTTGGACATTTACCGTGGCAGACCATCCCTCTTTAGCATCGTCTTTGGTGATGATATGTATGACGCCCGATACAGCATTAGGGCCATATAACGCGGCGGCCGGCCCGTAAATCACTTCGATCTTTTCGATATCGCCAATCTCTACCGGGAGGTTTTCCCAAAACGCCGCCCCTACAAACGCATTGTAAACCGGACGGTTGTTTACCATTACCAATGTGGACGAATTGACGGAATTCGACAAGTCGGAACCCGGTGGCACAAAATCATTTCCCCTGATATGCACATCGTAATCGCCGTTGGTTTTTTCGCGTACAATAATGCCCGGGGCCAAACGCAACGCTTCGGGGATGGAACGTGCTCCTGACCGTTCCAATTCCTGGGCGGTGATAACCGATGTGGCCAACGGGGCGCTGAATAAATCTTCCGCTTTTTTCGATGCAGTGGTTTGCGTCGGATTAAGCAATAGGTTGTACAATTCGTCAATGGAAGAGAGCTTAAACTTTTTCACCAGTTTTATTAAATCCTCAAAAGGTATCTGTAACAAATCGTCCCCGGTAAACCCTTTCATTTGTTCCAGGGTAAGTCCGTCCACATTGACAGGCGGTTTTGTTTCCTGCGCCCGGACGGTTGCCATGGCCAACATCACTCCCATCAGAACAGATATCAACATTTTTACTGGAATGCGTATCATGGTATAATTTTTCTTGGTTTATGGTTACTGTTTTACAATGCCCAAATTGAGCAGCGAATTGGAAAGTTTCAGTCCGTGTGATTTTATGATTGACGGGTACACTTCAAACTCAAGCTTGGTGGATATATCGATCATGTTGATGCCCGCACCCCTGAGTCCCACTTTGTCGGTCACCAGCAACACCTGACGGTTGTTTATGACTGCCTGCACATTTGCCAGTTTCGAAGACACCGTGCGAGAGAGATAGACCATTTGGCAATCCGCAATTCCATCCGTTTCCGACAAGTAAGAAGTAACAGTGACCGGTAATCCGCAGATTTTTCGGGTACGAACAATCGACGACAGCTCTTTTTCTATCTCCTCACACCCTACGACCCCAATTTTAAAGGTACTTTCGACCGAAGGCCACTCGATGTGCTGGACAATGTTGAACAGGTACAGTGCCTGGAATTTGTAATTTTGGCCTTGGCTATGGGCAACTGCCAGTACCAAAGCGATCAGCAGGATAAATCTTTTCATGACAATGTGTGTTTGAATGATGCAAAGCCCCAAAATATTTTCGGACGTGGCTTTTTGATCCACCCAAACATCATTAATCCATATACGTTACAAAATTGTTTTCAACTAACCATCGCGATTCCTCTGCCATCTTGTAAATGGGACCCTACAACACTTAACCAATGGATCATTGAGTTTTTTACAGTGTTGGTTGAAGACCCTGTATATCCAAAATTGAAATGCATTGGGGGTGAATGAATATGGTAAGCCGCACCTGCAAGAATAAAGGGACTGTCCGCTGTGTGTCGGTGAGGTATCCTCTAAAGATTATGTAAAAATATTTTTTGACATTCCCCTGAATCCAAAAATACAGGAAGAAACCTTGATTTTGTTTCTGCCGAAGCGACTAAAGGAAATATTTCCTATTTTGCGGAAAATCCAAATTACGAATTAAAACCAATGTCACAACCAGTCAACACCGGCCGTATCGAAGTGGTAGATGCCCTTCGCGGATTTGCCATTATGGGCATTATGCTTTTGCATAACATTGAACATTTCGACTTCTATTTCTTTCCTGAAAATCTGCCTCCACTGATCAAAACCACCGATGGTTATGTATGGGATACGCTCTTTTTCCTTTTTTCGGGAAAAGCGTACGCCATATTTGCTTTGCTGTTCGGCTTTAGTTTCTTCATAATGGACAACAACCAGCGGCTAAAAGGATATGGTTTCTCTGGACGGTTTTTATGGCGAATGGCGATTTTATTAGGATTCGGGCTGGTGAACAGCCTCTTTTTCGAAGGCGACATCCTGATGTTTTATGCAGTACTCGGCATCTCGCTGTTAGCGGTAAAACGGCTAAAAACCTCGGTCGTACTGGTCGTTGCTGCGGTTTTGTTGCTACAACCAGTTGCCTGGGGAAAATTGGCCTACTATCTTGCAAACCCGGATGTGATCCCTTCGCCCAACCTTTCTGACCAATATTTTGGACAAATTGGGACTTATCTGAGCGGTTCTTCTTTTTGGGAAATGGCCAAAGGGAATTTTACCAACGGGCGTTGGGCGGTTACTTTATGGTCTTGGGAAAACGGACGTTTTTTCCAGGCTCCTGCGCTATTCATGCTGGGCATGCTTTTGGGTCGCCATTTATGGTTCATTACATCCGACAGGTCCATCAAATTTTGGAAAAGAATATTGGTTATATCCATTCTCCTGTGTATTCCTCTTTTTGTGGCCAAACAAAACCTTGGCGAGTGGATCACCCAAACCAATCTGAAACCTTCGGCGTCACTGATCGTGGGCTCCATTTATAACCTGAGCTTTACATTCTTCCTTGTGTCGTCATTTGTCCTCCTATACCAAACGTCCGTTGGCTACAAACTTTTTAAGCCTTTATCGACATTTGGCAAAATGAGCTTGACCAATTATCTGATGCAATCACTAATGGGCGCATTTATCTATTATGGCTTTGCCTTAGGCTTATACAAATATACCGGTGCCACCTACAGCTTTTTCATCGGCATTGGGTTGTTTCTCATCCAGTTGAGGTTCTGCAAATGGTGGCTCAAAAACCACAAGCAAGGTCCGTTGGAACACCTATGGCACAAAGCCACTTGGGTCGGCCGTAAATAACGGTTTCAGCGAAGGGTTATCGCCAGCCCTGCTTTTGCCCCCCACGATTCGTATAATTGCCCGCTATCCAATCCAAGCGACACAAACACGTTGGTGCGCTTGGACGGGGTAACGGGTTTATTCATGTCCAACCCAAAATAAAACTGATTTAATCCTTCACGATAAAAATAGTCATCGGTTTTTGTCCACGACCAACGTCCTTCGTATTCGCGCGAATAGCTACCGTAATTTTTGGTATATGTCATCTTTAAACGATATTCAATCGTACACAGCTGTCCCTCCACACCCACATGTAAACCCTTGATCCGGTTGTTGACAAAGTAAGTTCCTTCGTCCCTGAACACCCATCCGGGAGCGTAAGCACGCACCTGATCGGCCGTATGGAACAATGGGGTCCCGGTACTACGTCCATGATAAGTCCATCCACTATAATACATACCATTATTCATGTAGTCGTCCCGACCCCCAAAATGATGGCCATGGTTCACCTTGCCTTCGAGCCATGCCGTAATATCATATTTATCCCATCCGTCCGATGGCACATCCGGATAATATTTGGCCATAAAGGCGGCCGGATCGTCCATTGATCCCGGCCAAAAGTAAACCCCCACTACCGACGGATTGTCGGGATCTACCAATTCCGCATCATACGGGTCTGGAAAGCCGGGACCCGATTGGTAAGTGGTCTTGATTACTTCGGCCGAAACACCTTTTATTATTTTCCCCCCGGAACCGTTTTGAAGCCATATGCCACAAATGTAGTCGCGGTTGTTGCCCGCGTTCAAGCGTAAGCCGCTTCCATCCCCAAACGGTTTTTGGAGATAAAGCTTCATATTCCAACCATTGAACTCGTAATCCACCCCAAAATCATACAACCCCATGTGTGCACCTGCAGCATTGGTGGCTTCACCACCGCCCAACTTTTCCGATCCCTGGGCAAAAAAAGTAGACCAGAAATCGGTCTTGATTCCTTTGCCTCCAAACAATGCTGAATGAATAAGGCCCATGTAAGGTTTTACTTTCCAATGTGACAGTCTGAAATATGCAAATTTCTCGTGCAGGAACACGTCCTGGTGTCCACGTGACTGTGCCGGGTAATCGTCCACATACCCCTGCGAAATACCCCCTTTCACCTGCAACCACCCGCTTGTTAACGGGACATCGGTAAAACGATAGATGCCAACCGACACGCGGGGAATGGGACGTGCATTGGAACTGCCAAGAAACATCCCCGAGGTCAGACCGTCATCGATCGACGTGGGCGAAAAGGCATTCAGACCAAGCGAGAAATCCACAAAAAATAATTTCCCGCTCAGATATCCTTCATGCATAAAACTTTCGTTGGCGGGAAAATTCAAAACGCCACCAAGACCAGCGTTCAAATGAAAATCTTTCGCCCGGTAAAGCGTGTCGCTCACCTTTGCATAAACCATGGCACCCTCGCGATACATGCCCCACTGGTTGGCCGTTAGCCACATGGATGTTAACGGCCCGGTAGAGGCCACTGCGGCTGATTTGATTTCGACTTGTGGCTGCAAGCCCTGCGCCATTAATGGCATGGATAAATCCAGTCCTATAACCGTTGCGGCGCCAAGGACCATTAACCGGTTCTTTATATGGTTGTTTTTCATGATCGTGTCACCTGAAATCCTTCGCGGTTTACTTCCATCGAAACAAAGCGTGCCCGTGGGTTAATGGGCGATTCGTTAAGTACCTCTTTAATCTGGCGGGCCGATTCGGCATCTTTGGCACAAACAAGCATGTAGCCGCCACCGCCTGCCCCCAGCAATTTCAACCCCAGCACATGCTTCTTTATCTTGTCTATAATAACTTGTATTTCAGGTGTATTAGTCCCTGAATCCAATAAGTTGTTCAATTTCCACGATCGGTTAATGAGCGCTGCCGTGGCCATGTAATCGTTCTTTTGGATGGCCTCGTAAACCGCATTGGCATTGGCCCCGATTTGTGCCAGTACCTCCAAACGGCTGTTTTCGTTCAAAAACATGCCGCGCACAATCTCCGACAATATGTTTTTGGCCACACGGGTAATACCGGTGTAATAAAGCAGCCAGTTGGATCCGTGCTCCGATCCCGTAAACAATTGGTCGGGCAAATATCTTACCGACATATTCTCCTGGGTACCAGCTTCGGTTTCTAACAATTTTATCCCGCCAATGATACCCCCGTACTGATCTTGCCACCCACCCCCGGTGGTCAGTAATTGTTCAAGCACCAATGTCCGGTGGCAAATAGCCTGTTTGTCCCAGTTCAGGGTGCAAAAATCCGATAGCGTTCCCAACAACGTGGCCGCCAAAATAGAACTTGTTCCCAGCCCCGACCCTTTGGGGACAGCGGCCAGCAACGAAATTTCCAACCCTCCGCCAAAGGCCTCCAGCTGCTGGGCCAGTGTATCGAAACGCACGTCGCAAAAGTCGGGGTGGAAACCCGCCAAGCACAGTGCGGCGCGGGGAATGGAAAAAGCAGACCCGACGTTATCATATGCGGCCAGCTCCCGGAACGATGCAATCTCTTCCGATACCCCATTGTCGATGGAACGCAATACAATAGTTGGACTGGAGCTCAATCGGATGAACACTTGCAATGGCGGCTGACCATTCAGGTTTACCGCCACGTTAACTACTTTCCCTCCGTTCTGGATGCAATAAGGTGGCGTATCGGTCCACCCTCCCGCCAGATCGAGTCGCACGGGACTTCGCCCCCACACAATCTGGTCGGCAAATACGTTTAACCTGGGCAATTCGCGTTTGGTAATGGTCGATGTAATAAGCTGCCGCAATTTGCCAAACGCACCATGTTCCTCTTCGTGCCCACTCCCCTGTCGATGCCTTGCCACTTCCGAACGGAACATCAAGTCCTGTATTTGCAACATAACAGGTGCTTCGGAAGGTAAGGCATCGGGCAATGGCAGATGACGGCAAATAAAATCTTCGGCAATCTGTTTTAAATCGGACTGGTAAAACACGCTCCGCCCATAGTTCTTTGCCAACACAGGCAGGTTTTCGTACCTAAATGCCTTACGCTGTCCATAAAGCCGCACCATATTGGCCTGTGTGCTTATTTCGTTGGCCGAAAGCCTGTGTGAACCCAACCATAAACCGGGATGTACATCATCGGCTCCATCGCCGGTCATCCAGCACAACAACGTTCCCAATTCGTCTACCGATTCCACCACTGGAAAAAGTTTGGCCTGTTGAATGTCAGGGCCCCCTTCCAGACCCGCTTGTGCGAGCGATATCTTTTTACGGGCAAACCAGTTCATTAACGGTTGTCCCATCCATTCAGTCTTCTCGGAGGCAGTGTTGCCACTGAACGAATCGAACATTCCATAGGGACGGAGGCAGTACCCATTATCCCCAACGGGTACTACGTCAACACAGATGTGGGGTTCCAGCTGCAATTGCCAATTGTTTTCAGGGATGCCCGTCAGCACATGATGATGCGTAAGCTCCCACGACGCAGGCACACAACTGTTTTCGATCCAGATATGGTGATGGGTTGGTCCCCAGGCCATATCGGCTTTCGCGTTTTGCACAAACAACGACGGATGCGGTTTGATACGGTGATGCCAAATATTGCGCTGGTCGAGCACACGGTTTTGTATTTTCTCAGTCGACGTAATCAGTTCCAGGCTTGTGCCATAATGGTAAAACTCGCCGTCATGCAAAGGCACAATGGCCACCGTTAAGTCTGATATTTCCGTGTCGCAGGCACTGGGGCGGGTACCCAGGCAGGTGCCAAAAGTGCTGTAGAGATCGTAAAAATCGGGAGTCCCGTTTTTAAAGTTCCCATTGAGCCACCCACACTTTCCCATCAGCACATTTACCGCTCTGTCGCTCAGCAGCCAAATGCCGATATCCATCATAAACAAATGATCTCCTGCCAATTGCTCAATTTTGTCACGACTGGGTTTTTGAAGCATAAACGATAATTCCGAAGGATCATGCCGTGGAGAAAAAAATACCCCGTGACGCGATGCCAGGTGAGGATCGACCCAAATAGACAAGCAAACCACGTCGGCACTGGGCAACCTTGAAGGCAATGTGGGAACCATGATCAACACATCACCACTGGCTATCAACGTGTTGGTTTCATCATCGGCCAATCCCATAATGCGTTCGTACAACGGAACCTGAAGGTCTAATAGATTTTGGTTAAGACGTTGTCCTCGACTCCACCGGAAAACGGGCACAGGCGTCAATATCTTTCCTGAAGGGGCATATCCGGGCAACCGTCAACTTTGTCCGCCGGCATGGATCAATATTTTTTTGTGCCGGGCCGTGTAATCAGCGAATGACAGGTTTTGTGCCTGCTTTTTCCATCCGCCGGCCAACAACCAAGCCGTACCACCGCCCGACCCTACCTTGGTTCCTGCCGGATCGCACGCAACAAACCATTCCTCGGAATCTTTGGATTCAATGGAATGGAATACATCCACCAAATTCTCGGGCACGGACAAAAGCTTTTGGCACCAATTCTTCATTTTTATCTGTGTGAATTAAAAACGCAAACAAAGGTATTAAAATTCCAAAGAGGGGAAGGCAGAAGAAGAAGTTGGTGATTGTTGCCAATAGCCAACAAAAAAAGACAGAGCGCCTCAAGTAACTGTTTCATGCTTTGAAATCAGTTGCCGTCTACCGAAACAGATGGCTGGCTTTGTTATAGAACAAAACGGCTTTAGCCCTACGATTCTGTATTGCTGTTGGGGCTATGCGGCCATAACGTGTCAATTAATGCGCGTGACCCCACCCGACACGATAAATTTCATCACATCGGAGGAATGGGCGTTAATGGGCGTGACGTGATCTTTGGGGACAATGACCAATTCACCCAGCATGCCGTACGAACTGGGCATGTAAACTGCAATTTTATCGGCAATCCCCAAATTACTCAAATCGGCCGACGTGATAAACCCCAACCGTTCAACCACATTATTGTTGTCGAGCTTTACCAGTACGGGTTGGTCGAATTTTTTCTCTTTCCCCACAAATGCCGACAGCAGATCTTTCACCGAGGTGTAAATCACCTTGATCAATGGCGTACGATCGAGCAACCCTTCAACGAAGCTCACCAACGGTGCCGAGATAATCCGTTGTCCAACGTAACCGATAAGGGTGACCGACGTGACGATCACCAAAATGCCAATGCCGGGAAAGCTATACTGCGAAAAATCACCCTGTTGTAAAAAAGGTAAATCGCGCAACAAGCCGTCAATCCAAAAAAACGACACGATGATGACGTACAATGTCACCGCCAGCGGCGTGATATAAAGTAACCCCTGCAGGAAATAACGAACCAATTTTTTCATTTTGTGCAGATAATTATAGTGCCAATCAATTACGCTTATCAATATGCAAAGTTGCACTTTTTTCGTCGTTCCGGGAAAAGGCCGCACCCCTAAACCTATCCTTGCAATTGCTGACGTGTTTTTTTCGGGAGACTTTCCACCACCAGATGATACGATTCGTCGATTAATTCCTTTAAAAACAGGCTGCCTAGGTTTCGGGTAGCATACACGGTATTCCAATGGATTTTGCTCATATGGTACCCAGGAACAATATCTTCATGCTGTTCCCGCAACTCTATGGCTTTTTCAGGATCGCATTTTAAGTTTATGGTGGTTTCGCCGTCAAGATTGGTCAATGCAAACATTTTTCCCATCACCTTAAACACCAGCGTTACCTCATCGAACGGGAAATGTTCCGTCACTCCCGGTTTGGCCAGGCAATACTCTCTTATCTCTTCGATGTTCATTTTTATTTAAAGTTATATGTTTGGAGTCCTGGATCGAGGACGCTTTCAACCATTAGCTGTCAGCCTCCGGGAATTTTTATATTCCTGTATTTTTCAATCACATGGAAACTCAGGCGTTTACCTACCCATTTACCAAAGGATGAAACGCTTCCTCGATATGCTCAAGCAGAAACGCATCGCCGTTGAACACCACCGTCACAACGTCAAATCGCACCTCCATATCAATGTCAAACTCTTCGATATATGCTTCGACGGCCTCGGCCAAGAATTTGATCTTGCTTTTGGTTATCGCCTCCTCAGGATCGCCCCAAATCCCGGTACCTCTTGCTTTTACTTCCACAACCACCAACTTTCGCTTGCATTGTGCCACGATGTCTATTTCCAATTTTTTATATCGCCAGTTCCGGTGCAAAACGACATAACCTTTTTTGGCCAGGAATTCTGCAGCTTCGTTCTCGCCCCTTCGTCCAAGTTCATTGTGCTCAGCCATGGTGGAATATCAATCGGGTTTGATCGTGCATGACGCCGATACTTACGTTGGCACCCAGCGGCAAAGGATAATTCGGTTCAGAATGTCCTGCGGGAAAACCAAATATAACCGGATAGCCGTATTCTTTTACCGCATCGTACACAATTTCGTAAGCCGATGCACCAAACGGCGTCGCATTGTCTTTCATGTCGGTAAATTGTCCAACCACTAACGCCGATAACCTGGCCAGTATTCCGCCCAGTTTCAGATTTCGCATCATGCGGTCAAGATGGTACAAATACTCGTTCAAATCCTCAACAAACAAGACATCACCTTCGCTTACAATATCATAAGGTGTTCCGCGCAGGGCATAAAGCAACGACAAATTACCGCCCACTAACCGTCCCGTTGCATTACCTAAACGGTTCATCGAATGGGTAGGAAAGACGTATTCGGGCCAGTCGCCTTCAAGAAATTGCCAAAATGCCCCGATGTCGGCACGATTATTCTCTGCCTCTACGATATGCTTTGCCATGGGGCCATGTAGCGAAACCATGCCGCCATGGCCCTGCAACAGGGCATGTAACACCGTAATGTCGCTAAACCCAACCAACCATTTCGGTTTTTTTTGCACGTTATTCAAATCAAGTTCCCCTAAAAGACGAATAGCACCATAGCCCCCCCGCAGACAAAGGATGGCATCCACTTCTTCATCGTCCAGCAACTGTTGCAAATCGGACAACCGTTGCCCATCGGTCGCTGAAAATTGGTGGTAAGCCCCCAGTGCGTTGGGCGAAAACCGGCACCGGTAACCTTTCGATTCCAATAACCGAACCAACTTATCGGCCAATCCGGGGTCTATCTTTCCGGCCGGCGATACCAAGCCAATGGTGGATCCTTTGTTTATTGATGATGGAAATATCATGGATTTCGATTTTCAAAAAACGAGTTCTATTATCTTTGCAGCTTGCAAATTTGGTTTGTGATGTTTAAAACGATGGGTACCAACGGCATTGCATACATCTCCCCGTTTTTTACATATCTTGCAGGCCAAATTAAGCAACGGTTCCCGACAATCAAATTTTTTCATGGATAAATATAAACGGACTCTTGTAACCACGGCATTGCCTTATGCCAACGGCCCCGTCCACGTGGGCCATCTTGCCGGTGTGTACGTACCGGCCGATGTGTACGTGAGATACCTTCGCCTCAAAGGCGAAGATGTGTTATTGATAGGCGGCTCTGACGAGCACGGCGTGCCCATTACCCTAAAAGCAAAAAAAGAGGGCGTCACGCCGCAGGACGTGGTGGACAAATACCATGGGATCATCAAGCAGGCGTTTGCCGATTTTGGGATTTCGTTCGATATTTATTCGCGTACCACTTCGCCGGTGCATTACCAGACGGCATCGGATTTTTTTAAGACCCTGTACGGAAAAGGGGAGTTTGTCGAAAAAGAAACCGAACAGCTTTACGACACCGAAGCGAAACAGTTTTTGGCCGACCGCTACATTACCGGCACCTGTCCGCATTGCCACAAGGACGGGGCTTATGGCGACCAATGCGAAAGCTGCGGAACCTCGCTGAACGCGACCGACCTCATCAACCCCAAATCGGTGGTTTCGGGGAGCGTGCCTGTACTCAAGCCCACCAAACATTGGTACTTGCCGTTGGATAAGCACGAACCGTTCTTACGCAAATGGATTCTGGAGGACCACAAAGAGTGGAAAACAAATGTGTACGGCCAATGCAAATCGTGGCTTGACCTTGGCTTGCAACCACGCGCCGTAAGCCGTGACCTTGACTGGGGCGTACCTGTCCCCGTCAAAGGGGCTGAGGGTAAAGTGCTATATGTATGGTTCGATGCACCTATCGGCTACATTTCGGCCACTAAAGAGCTTACTCCCGAATGGGAAAAGTATTGGAAAGACCCCGAAAGCCGCCTGCTCCATTTTATCGGAAAGGATAACATAGTGTTCCATTGCATTGTATTTCCAGCCATGCTAAAGGCCGAAGGGTCGTATGTATTGCCGGAAAATGTGCCTGCCAACGAATTTCTCAATCTCGAAGGCGACAAAATATCTACTTCGCGTAACTGGGCCGTGTGGCTCCACGAATATTTGGAGGACTTTAAAGATAAGCAGGATGTGTTGCGTTACGTGCTGACCTCCACCGCCCCCGAGACGAAGGACAACGACTTTACATGGAAAGATTTCCAGGCACGCAACAACAACGAATTGGTAGCTATTCTTGGTAACTTCGTGAACCGTGCCGTGGTACTGACCCATAAATATTATGATGGTACCGTGCCCCAATTAGGATCCCTGACCGATTACGACAAAGAAACAATTGCCCAAATTGCCCAAATTGCCCAAAACACCAGCGATGCGCTCGATGTATTCAAATTCCGTGAAGCGCTCAAAGAAATGATGAACCTCGCACGTCTGGGCAATAAGTATCTGGCCGACACAGAACCGTGGAAATTGGTAAAAACCGATGCCGCCAGGGTAGAGACCATTATGGGTGTGGCCCTTCAAATCACCGCCAATCTGACAGTGCTTTGCGAACCGTTTCTGCCGTTCACCGCATCGAAAATGCGGTACATGATGAACCTGCCGCAATTAAAATGGGCTGACCTGGGCAACACCTCATTGTTGGTTCCCGGTCATAAAATCGGGGAAGCAACCTTGCTTTTCGATAAAATAGAAGATGACCAGATAAAGACCCAGTTAGATAAGCTGGCCACCACAAAAGCCCAAAACGAAGCTGCCAACAAAACGGCCAATCCAGCCAAAGAGAATATCTCCTACGATGAGTTTTCCAAAATGGATGTTCGTGTGGGTACCATCCTTGAGGCCGAGCGCGTGCCAAAAACCAAAAAACTGTTGAAGCTAAAGATCGATACGGGAATCGATCAACGTACAGTGGTCTCGGGGATTGCCGAGTTTTTTGACCCCGAACGTATCGTCGGCCAACAAGTGAGCATCCTGGTCAATCTGGCCCCCCGAGAAATAAAGGGAATCATGTCACAAGGCATGATCCTGATGGCCGAAGATGCCGACGGAACCCTCTCGTTCGTGCAACCGGGAAAAGCAATTAAACCGGGATCCGAAATCAAGTGAAGAAACAGGTAAAACGCATTTAAAATAAAAAAATCCGATCGATGATCGGATTTTTTTATTTTATCGTTTATGGTTCTTTAATAACCAAACGGTTTCAAATCCTTTTATTTGTCTATAGTTTTCTAATGCGGCAAAAGCGTCTGCCCTTGTGGTAAACTTATCGATGGCTACACGGTTTTTCCCGTCAACTGCCAGCACTTCGCTCGCACCGTAACCATTATCGACCATTTTTTGCTTAAATCTGTCCGCAGCTGCTTTATCGGGAAACGACGCGGCGACCAAATAGAACAGCACATCGGCCGTGGGAGTTGAAACTTGGGCCGCTGAAGCCGTCTCCGTTTGCAGGGTTATTGTTGTTCCTTCGGTCGAATCGATATCCACAACGGAAAACTTTGGGGTACCTTCCTCCATTCGTACCTCTTCAATCGGTTGGGAAGATGCCAGCACTGTATTGAATGCCGGGAGCATTGCCCCCATATTGACCGAATCGGGGGTACGAAGTTCGTTGGTCAACAGGAACAAGCCTACAAAAAGAGCCACCCCAGCCACCCATTTACGCTGCGATATCCTGCGAAGCCACATTTGCGACATTTCCGATTGATGATGGTGCAACGATTTGATGGCCGCAGTTTGTGTCATAGTTATATGGAACGACGCCAAACCAAATGCCTCAGGCAAAAACAATGCTGAATTGTTCGGCCAAAACAAGATATTCCCCAACGCATCTTTTTTCAGCTCTCCCACTTCATCGATCACCACCACTTGTTTGTTGGCCAGCAGATCCAATGTGCATTTTACAAACTCTTCAATCTGCTTTTGTGATTCGGCAAACGTAATCCCTTCCCTGCGTGCAATGTAATCACACAGCAAACCATCGTTGTGCTGCAAACTTCTATTGAACCCTATCTCCTTTTTGGGCGGCACAAAGAGTCCTTTTTCTCTCATAATCTCGGCCGGTCTCACATTCCCGACAAATGCGCCCAATCCCGGTACGATGACACAATCATACAGATGCACCAACGCTGTAATATGCGATGCTATTGTTCCCATACGTGCAAAATTAAGAAAAAAGCCCGCGATAAACACAACTTTATGCGAACACCTGTTAATATTGTGTTGAAAACATTTCCCATAGCCATATCCAAGACGAAGTCACGGGAAACAACAAACAGCCGAAAAAGCTGAAGTATTGCCTCTTAATCGACACATTCATTGTGGGTACCATTGCAACAACAACGTAAAAAACACATAAAGTGCAAAAATCGATTCGCTCCAAATACCGGGTTTCACGGCCTCGTAGAACCGTGCAAGCAAAATGGACGCCCCAATACCGATCAACGGAATGATCTCCATGGAAAAAAATGGAGTAGCCGCCAGCACAATGCCATAGGTGACAATGGCAATAAATACCCTGTAAATCTTACGGTTCAATATCTTCATGGTACTGATCTTTCCCATCACCACAACAATGGAAGCCAAGATGTAAAACGCCAAGAAACCCGTGTAAAAGTTCGATAACCCCGATTGATCGTAAAACGCAACAGGACTCAGGATATTCTCGATCGCGGTATTGACCAGTGCCTTCTCTTTTCCCAAAAGGAAATAGACTCCCCAGGTGAGTATTACAGGAACAATAATTCCCAGCAACGATGCCAGAAATGACCGGAACCGCATCACGTTCATCAATGCCATTGCCCACCAAACCAACGGGATAAAATAAAGTGCTTTGCCATAGAACAATGCCCCCGTTGTTACCAAAAATGCCGCATTAAAAGAGGTGACTGCCGAATCTTTCAACGATGCCGATATCACGACCTGGTCAATGGCCAATAAAAACAACGGAGCAAAAAACCAAACCGGATGCAATTGCTGGACGGCAATGAAACCACTTACAAAAATGAGGTACACATATCCCGCCACCAAACTTTGCCGTTTAAGCAATGTAAATCTCGAATTAAACCGGTTCAACCCCACCATGACCAAAAAGGCAATGAACAAACTGACCAAACCGGCCGTCAACGGTCTGTTGGACATGTAAGGCTCCAACAAATCGCAAAAAGGCATAGGTAAATCATGCGAAGTGTAAGCCACATCGGACAAGAACAACGTTTTCCCCCACAGGGCCACCATGACGAAAGGCAGCAGCACAAAGGGCAAAAGCGTACTTTTGTTTATCAGTCTGTAAATCATGGGGCAATCTCTATTAACTCAAAACCGGGTAATGGATTGAAATGAATCGTCAGCCCTTTAGGAAACATCAAAGATCAAAACCGATGTCGGTGCGGTAATATTTTCCTTCAAAATCGATCTGTTCGGCATTACGGTATGAATGGAGCAGAGCTTCGTCCTTTGTCTTGCCGTAGGAGCTTACTGCCAGTACACGGCCTCCGTTGGTAAGCACCATTTTGCCATCGAGCCTGGTTCCTGCATGGAACACGATGCTGCCTTTCGTCCGATCCAGCCCAGTAATGGGGAATCCCTTTTCATAATCACCCGGATAGCCGCCCGACACCATCATCACCGTAGTCACAACCTGGGGATCAACCTCTATCGAATGTTTTTTCAATTCACCGGCCGCAGTGGCCTGGAATAAGGCCAAAATATCGTTTTTGATACGTGGGACAACCACTTCTGTCTCGGGATCGCCCATACGGCAATTGTATTCGATGACGTAGGGATCGCCACCTACATTGATCAATCCAAAAAAGATGAATCCCTTGTACAAAATGTCATCTTTTTTAAGACCTTCAATGGTGGGACGGATAATACGGTTTTCCACCTTGCCCATAAATTCTTTATTGGCAAACGACACGGGCGATACTGCACCCATTCCCCCTGTGTTCAGGCCGGTATCGGCTTCGCCAATACGCTTGTAATCCTTTGCTTCGGGCAACAACAGATAAGTATGTCCATCGGTCAGCACAAATACCGATAATTCGATACCACTCAGGAATTCTTCAATGACTACCGTGGCACTGGCTTGGCCGAATTTTCCGCTTATCATTTCATTAAGCTCAGCCTCGGCTTCGGCCAGATCATCCAGAATTAGCACACCTTTGCCTGCTGCCAGTCCATCGGCTTTTAACACGTATGGGGCCTTTATTTTGCGAAGAAATGCAATGCCCTCCTGAATATTATCCTTCGTAACGGAACAGTAACCCGCCGTAGGTATTTTGTGACGTTTCATAAACGCCTTTGCAAAGTCCTTGCTTCCCTCTAACATGGCACCCTCTTTCGACGGCCCTATCACGGGGATACGGGCCAAATCGGGATCGTTAAGGAAAAAATCTTTAATCCCCCTGACCAGAGGCTCTTCGGGTCCCACCACTACCATTTGAATATTTTCGCTAAGCGAGAATTTTTTCACCGCCTCAAAATCGTTGGGATTGATGTCTACATTATAGCCCAACGGATCGGTCCCTGCATTGCCTGGTGCAATAAAAAGTTTCGAAAGGTGCCTGCTTTCATTCATCTTCCAGGCCAACGCATGTTCACGTCCACCCGATCCTAATAATAGTACGTTCATCTTTTCTACTTGAATATCCTTATTCTCTATTCCAACGTCCGAAACTGGTATCCTTGTTCCAGAAGCCAATCAATGGCTTCCGGCAGGACCTTGTGCATGTGCGGCCATGCTTTAATTGAATCGTGAAACACAATGACAGATCCATTTCTCGTATATTGCTTCACGTTACCAAGCACCTGTGCCGATGTGATTTTCTTATTGTAGTCAAACGACAACACATCCCACATGACTATTTTGTCAAACATCCGCTTCAATCCTTTCACCGACCACGGCCATAACTGTCCATGCGGAGGCCTGAACAAACGGGTACCGATCAACGGCACAGCTTTTTTTACATTGTCCAAATATTCTCCATGTCCCAATACCCAGGCCTTTACGTGGTTGTGGGTATGGTTGCCTACGGCATGGCCCTCATCCAAGATCCTTTGGTAAATGGCAGGGTGTCTTTCCACATTTTGCCCCACACAGAAAAACGTGGCCTTGACGTCCTTTTTTTTCAACAGATCAAGTACCCAAGGTGTGGCCTCGGGTACCGGTCCGTCATCGAAGGTCAGATAGACTTCGCGCCGTACGGTTTTCACTCTCCATAAAGCCTGGGGATACAACCACCGGATAAACCTGACGGGTTGGACTACCATTGTGCCTTACTGGAAATATTGCATATTCTGGATGGCACTTTCGTACGACGTATCATACGTTTTAAGTATCTCGGAACGGTTGTACGTTTTGGCCATGTTCACAATCTCACGGTAGATGGCAAGGTTCCTTCCGATTTCGTTTTGCGAATAAGTACTGTACTTACGTCCCAGAGTGGCATAGTATTTCAATTCTTTCAGGTTGCTTTCGGCCATATCCTTCAACACCTGATCTCCTTTGTCCACTTGGCCTGCACGGTAATATGCCTGAGCCATGAACACCGAAAAATAATTGTGGGGGACACGTTCCGGATTAAAAATCTTTGCGCTCAAATCGAGAACCGTGGTGGCTTTCTCTTTTTTGTCCTCATCAAGCAACGCGTTGGCCAAGCGCGACAAATTGGTCCGGATATTGGTCGCCATGCGGAGATGGTTTTCATCGAGGTAAACTTTGGGGTTGTCAAAGCCGCCCCAACGGAATTTGTTCACTACATTGTCGTACATCTTCTCCGTATCCACCCGTCCCTGACTAAAGTCATCACTTTTGGTTTTTATGGGAACCACCTGATAAGCAAACCCTTCGAGTTGGAAGTAATCCTGAAGGTTGGCATAATTCTCGTTGCCCACCGTAGTGGCAAAATAAATGGGCCTGTCCCAGTTATTGGTAGCCAGCAAATCGAGGATCATCAGTTCGTTTTTGAGGATATAGTTTTTGTTCACGTCAATAGCCAAGTCTTTCACCATTAAATGGGCATCCACTTCCCTCACCTTATTGGTCGCTAGGACTTTGACACTGTCGACGGGCATAGAAAATTTCTTGGCAGGCAAGTGTTCTATCCTTTCCGAATAACCTTCAATCCTCTTGGTTCGTGAGTCTTCGCTGGCAAGGAATTCGATTCCTTTCTTAAGGTCAAGCGTTTGCCCACCCATGCGATCGATAATGTACACCAAATCGCGGGTCCCTGTCACATATTGATCATGGGTCAAAGAAAACGGCATCGGATCGCTTTTATAAGCCTTTCTTTTCATTTGGTCAATGTACCAGTCGGTCTGCAAATAGCTGAGGTTACAAACCCGCACATCGGTTCTTACCCTTTCCACTTCCTGGATGTACCACAGCGGGAAAGTGTCGTTATCTCCGTTGGTGAACAGGATCGAGTTCTCATCACAAGTATTTAGATAATTATAGGCCAAATCACGAGCCACATAACGGCCCGACCGATCGTGATCGTCCCAGTTTTCAGCCGCCATGATGCCCGGAACCAATGCTAGCGCCACACCGGTGGCTGCGGCCACGCCGGCGGTTCCCTTCAAATACTTTTGCAGCAATTCAACCAATGCCAATACACCAATCCCGATCCATATAGCAAACGCATAGAACGAACCTGCGTACGCATAATCACGCTCCCTCGGTTGCAAAGGCGTTTGGTTCAAATAAATTACAATGGCCAGGCCCGTAAGGAAGAAAAGCAACATGGTGATCCAAAACCCCTGACGCCCTTCTTTGCCTTTATTATATTGGTAGAAAATACCTACCAGGCCCAACAGCAATGGCAACATGTAATAGCCGTTGCGGGCAGGATTCTGTGTGTATTCTTTGGGAAGCAACGACTCATCGCCGTACATCAACTTATCGACAAATGGAATCCCTGTAATCCAGTTACCTCTGTTCATCTCACCGTTACCTTGCATATCGTTTTGGCGACCAGAAAAATTCCAAAGGAAATAACGGAGATACATGTGGTAAACCTGATAACTGAAGAAAAATTTCAGGTTTTCACTAAATGTAGGTAACTGTATGTCCTTACGTTCTCCATCCTCCTCCACGGTAACCTTTTTGCCCCGTATGCTTCCCCAGTTCTTATATTCCTCGATATGCCGGGCTTCACGGCTGTACATCCGGGGAAATATGGTAGTCGTGCGCTCATCGAACACGTACTTGGGTTTGTATTCCACGATCGCATATTTCTTACTAATCTTTACTCGGATAGGATCGCCCTTGTCTTCCTGGCTTGCGCGACGATCGATAGGCGAATTGTAGTATTGACCGTAAAACAGCGGCCTGTCCCCATATTGTTCGCGGTTCAAATACCCTTTAAGGGCAAACACATCGTCGGGTGAGTTTTGGTCCATGGTGGGCTCGGCAGCCGAACGGATCACGATCATGGCAAACGACGAATAACCGATCAGGATGACCGTTATTACGGTCAACACCGTGTTCAATATTACTTTTTCGTTTTTGTAGGTATACCACAAACCATACACAATCCCGGCAATCAGTAAGAACGCATAGAAAACTGCCCCAGAATTAAACCCAAGCCCGAATTCGTTCACAAACAATAATTCGAACCACGTGGCCACGGTCACCACACCCGGAATGATGATGTATAATATACTAAACAGTACGGCTGCGGAAATCAACAACGCAATAACGGTATTTTTACGTGTAATGGGGAATTTCTTATAATAATAGACCATCGCAATAGCCGGAATGGTCAGAAGGTTTAGCAAGTGTACCCCAATGGAAAGCCCCATCAGGTAGGCTATCAAAATCAAGTATCTGTTGGAGTGCGGTTGATCTGCCACATCTTCCCACTTTAAGATGGCCCAAAAAACCACGGCAGTAAACAACGATGACATGGCATAAACCTCACCTTCGACAGCCGAAAACCAAAACGTATCGGAGAACGTGTAGGCCATTGCGCCCACAAAGCCTGCCCCCATCACGGCCCATACGCGCCATGGCTCGCTTTCGTGACCTTTCAGGATCAGTTTCTTTGCCAAATGGGTAATGGTCCAAAACAAAAACAAAATGGTAAACGCGCTGGCTAAAGCCGACATAATGTTGACCATTGCTGCAATGGATTCTCTGTCAATGGCAAATAGTGAGAAGAAACGCCCCAAAATCATGAAAAACGGTGCTCCCGGAGGATGGCCCACCAATAAGTTAGCCGATGTGGCAATGAATTCGCCACAATCCCAAAAACTTGCTGTTGGCTCAATGGTCATGATGTACACTACTGCCGATACAATAAAGGCAATCCAACCCGTAAGGTTGTTGTAAAATTGGTATGACTTCATTTAATTCGGTTTATAAGTCGTTGAAATCTATATATTAGCAGATCCTATTTGTTGGTTTTTTTGTACAGCCGATGCCAAAAATACTGATTTTTTCATTAACCGGCTTTATTTATAAGCATTTCGGTGGGCATCGGAACGGGCTTTTATGGTTTACTCCGAAAAAAGGGACTCGAATAAATTGATTCGTTACGCAACACGACCCCTCTGGATTCGGCAAAACCTGCAATGGGTCTGCACTAAAAAAAGGCTGCCGCACTCCAATTCTGCGTTTGTCGCCGTACCGAAAAACTTTGGTATAAAATCGCTTGTATATCAACAAACAAAAGCGTTTGACCCACTTTTTTTTCTATTTTTCGCACCATACTATTGTTGGAATAAAAATTCTCAATATCTTTGCAACGCTTTTACAGAAAAGCACTACGGATTGTCCCGTTGTGTAATGGTAGCACAGAAGATTTTGGTTCTTTTAGTCAGGGTTCGAATCCTTGCGGGACAACAGTAAAAAAGCCTTCCGAACGGAAGGCTTTTTATTTTTACAAAAGTGGGATCCCATAGTTCATGCTATCCACTTTAAGTTTAAATGTAGTATTCGATGTTATCGATCCACCCGGCTTTAATCGCATGCAGCATTAATTCCGATACGTTGGTCACCTTTAATTTGCGGAATATATTTTTCCGATGGGTCATAACCGTGTGGTAGCTGATATGTTTTTTAATTGCGATCTCTTTGGTCGTTAACCCTTCTGCAATCAATCTAACTATTTCGATCTCCGTACTTGTCAAACAACAACTTTCCAGGATAGGCCGGCTCACTTTATCGATAAGCAGATCGAGAAACGTTTCTGAGAAGTACTGCCTTCCCATCAGGGTACGCTCAATGGCCACCAGGAACTCCTCTTCATCGGCATGTTTCGACACGATATTCTTAATTCCCACAGCCGTCAATGCCGATACCGCCGGATGGGTCAATCCGTTTGCAAGCAACAGCAGCCTAAAACCGCTGTTGAACCCTTTTAAGGCAGATATTTCCTTGGGATTATCAAAATCCATCGATTCATAATCCATTATTACCAACTCAACCGATTCGGCATGGATAAAATCGACCAATTCGTCTTTCGTCAATACCGTTCCTTTCAACAAAAAACCTTCGGTGCGGCGAACGAACAACTGGATCCCTTCGATCAATAGGAAATTATTGACGGCGATTAGTATGTTTTGTTGAGGCATCTGTGTCAGATTTGAAGATGTTGAACGGGATACAAACCCATTAATGAAGTATGGATTTATAAATATCAAAAATAAGCACTAAGTACATCGATTTTGTGTACATTTGGCAATAATTTATTACCCCCCGGCATGAAAAATTTCATGTTATATTAACAAATACCCCATGATTGAAAAACGAGAACCGTTATTCGATTGCCAGGATTGCCTGTTCAGGACCATCAGCTGCCATTATATCGGCGAAGAAGAATTTGAATTGATCCGACGGACATCTTTGCAACTCCATTTCAACAAAGGAGAAACGATCCTGCGCCAAGAGACGCGATCGTCACATTTAGTATTCCTGCACCGTGGGATCGTTAAGTTTACCTATCAAACACCCAACGGCAAGAACTCAATTATGACAGTCGTTTCGGGACCAAAGCTATTGGGCGGGGCCAATCTATTTTTCAAAGACACTAACATCTTCTCCATTGTAGCCGTAGAAGACTGCGATCTTTGTTTGATCGACAGCCGCGCCCTTCGGAGCGTGCTGGTGAAACACGGTAATTTTATGATGATGTTGCTGGAACGGTCGGTCGAAATGTTCCAATCATCCATCTTTAACTTTATCAGTTTGGCCCAGAAACAAGTCAACGGCCGCATTGCCGACGTATTGATTTATCTTTGGGAACAGGTTTACCGGCAATCAGAGTTCGAGTTTACGTTAAGCCGAAAAGAGATTGCCGAATTTGCCGCCTGTTCGCACGAAAACGTTATATCTACTTTGTCAAAACTCAACAAAGAGGGAATTATTACACTGGAAGGCAAAAAAATTATTATCAACGATTTGCAGAAGTTATACGAAATAAGCAAAAGAGGGTAACGCATGTTGTCGAAAAAAACACGATATGCCATGATGGCACTGATCCACTTAGCCCGCCAATATGGTAACGGGGCAATTCAAATATCCGATATCGCCAAAGAAGAGAACATTCCCCAGCGTTTTTTAAAGAACATTTTGCTGGAAGCAAAGAGAATAGGGCTTTTGGGCAGTAAGTTAGGAAAATCGGGAGGATACTACCTGATCCATCCTCCGAAGGAAATAAATATGTCCCAAATAATCAGACATTTCGAAGGTACCATTGCCCTGATACACTGCGTGTCGGAAAAAGCTTATCAACCTTGTGAGTTTTGCAAAGATGAAGCGTCCTGCAAAATCAGACGCCTTTTCAAAACGATCCGCGACCAGACATTTGATATTCTGGATGGCACTACTTTGGCCGATATGGTCTAAATTTTAGTCATTCTGCAATTATCGGAGAATTGCATTCTCGATAATTGCAGACAAACATATAACAATATGGTCAGCTAAAGCTGCCCGATATGTAATCCTTGGTCAGTTGGTGATTCGGATGGTTGAATATCTGGTCGGTAGTTCCAAATTCGATCAACTCGCCCAGATACATAAAAGCCACATAATCGGCAATACGCTTGGCCTGGCGTAGCGTATGGGTTACCAGCACGATGGAATATTGGGAACGTAATTCCAAAAACAATTCCTCGATTTTTTTGCTCGAAATGGGATCGAGGGCAGAAGTTGCCTCATCGCCCAAAATAATCTCGGGTTCCACGGCCAAACCACGCGCCAGACACAACCGCTGCTGCTGCCCAATGGACAAACGTGTGGCCGGTGCCTTTAGGCGGTCTTTTACCTCATCCCACAATCCGACAGCCTCAAGGTAAAATTTCACTTTCTGGTCAAGGTTAGAACGTTTGCGGGTTCCGTGAATCCTGGGCCCATAAGCAATATTGTCATAAATAGACATGGGTAACGGACACGGACGCTGGGCCAACAACCCCATCTTTTTACGTACATTGATAACTTCCACATGGTTGTCATAAATGTTCTCGTTGTCGATCAGCACACGCCCCGTCACTTTAAACTCACCGTTTTCATCATGCATACGGTTGAATGAACGCAAAAGGGTTGTTTTTCCGCATCCCGACGGGCCAATGATACAGGTAATGCTTTTGTCGGGGATGGTAAGCGATACGTCTTTCAAAATATGGTGCCCCGTCACATGTACATTGAGATTTTCGACCACAAGGTGTGACTGGGAGTCAGTCTTCTTTTCTTTTCCGTTGTGATTATTGCCAACATTGCTCATCACTTTGTCCTTTAACTCCGCTAGGTTTATCATGTTAAATGTTGTTTTTCGAAGAGTTTTCTGCCAAAATATCTACCTAAAAAACTCAATATCAATATAATAATAGTCAATATCAACGCTGCGGCATACGCACGGTTCTGAACCTCTTCGATCGGGCTGCTCAATTGGAAAAATATAGCCAACGGCAACGTCGCGGCCGGTTGTCCCAACGATGTAGGAACGCTATCGGTATAACCTGCGGTGAACAATACAACGGCTACATCGCCAATACCGCGTCCCACTGCCAGCAGAATCGCAGTGGTAATGCCCGGCCGTAACTGACGGAGAAGCACCTTAATTGTTTCAAATGTGGTAGCTCCCAATGCCTTGGGCGCTTCGACCAGTTCGCGCGGCACAAGACGGGCCACTTCATCGATGGCACGTATCATTATTGGCGTGATCAGTAATGCAATGACAATAATGCCGGCCAGCAATGATGTCTTTAGCCCAAAAAACACCATTAGCGTAAACCCAAATGCCCCGTAAACAATAGAGGGAATGCCAAACAGGACATCAAACGACAAGCGCACCACGCCGGCAAACCATGATTGCTGGCGAATGTAAAAATTAAGGAACATGACTACCGGCAAGCTAATGAGCGAACTTAATATGACCCCGCCCAACACCAGGTATATCGATCCCAGAATGGCGTTAAGGATCCCGCCTTCTTTACCAAGATAAAAGCCTCCTTCGGGAATTCGTGTCACCATATCCCATGTCAACGACGGGAGTCCGCGTTTCAACACGACCCACAAAATATAAAGCAATATGCCGAAGATGGTCAACGTAGCGGCAATCATCAGCACTTTAAAAAAACGTTCTTCAAATTTTCTCATTGAAACCTCCTGGCTATATAATTCAACCAAAGCCTTGATGTGGCATTAAAAAACACAATTACCACGAACAACACCAACGCGGCCAGCATCAATGCCGATTCGTAATGTGGTATCGACATCATCTCCCCGTAATTGTTGGCGATAAGCGCCGGTAACGGATAACACGAGTCGAATATGGAACTGGGCATATCGGTGGTGTTGCCGCAGACCATGAGTACCGCAATGGTTTCGCCAAATGCGCGCGATACAGCCAACACCGTGGCTGCCACAATACCGGGCACGGCCTTCCGCAAAACCACTTTACGGATAGTTTCCCATTTGGTAGCTCCCAAACTTAATGAAGCCTCACGCATTTCACGGGGAATGGAGCTAAATACTTCGGCCAATATGCTCACAATAAGCGGGATTATCATAATTGCCAATACCACGCCGCCCGCCAGCATGGTATATCCGGTAGAGAACTCAACGAATTTGGGCGCCAAGGTGTCTGCAATGAACGGCACCAAGGTCAACGTCCCCCAAACCCCGTAAATTACCGGCGGAATGCCCGATAGCAAATCGACCACGGGCATAAAGAATTTTCGCACGCCCGGTTTGGCATATTCACAGAGGTAAATACCCGTGAGCAAGCTTAAGGGCAACGCAATGACGATTGCAATAAGCGTGACATAAAATGTACTGGCAAAAAACGCCCAAAAACCGAATTCTCCTTTAAAAGGACGCCAGTTACTGGTAAACAATAACGTGGACAGGTCTTTCTCCATCAACAAAGGCACCAACTTGATCCACAAGCCCGCACCTATTATAAAAAGAATCAAAATACCAAAAATAGTAAGGCCCAGCATAACCTGTCGGGCAGCTAAGTCTTTTAAGAGTCTAGTCCTAATCATTCCGCATGAATTTATAAAAATGGATAACGACTGTCCAAAATTTTAGGTTTTGGGCAGTCGTTAGTACACACAAATAGAGAAACTTCGGCTACGGCTTATTTTATTCTGGCAGTCTCTGTTTTCAGCCTATCGGCAGGCAAACCGATATAACCACTTTCTGTGACATATTTTTGGCCATCGGAAAGTACCCATTTTATAAATGCAGAAGCTGCCTTGTTTTGGTTGGAATCCTTCACCACGAAATAAAGCAGACGCGAAGGAGGTGACGGATATTTGCCTTTTGCAATGGCATCCATCAACTGGTCAATGGTGTCATAAAAATTTTCGTCTGGATCTATTTTCCCGTTTTTGTTCAAATCGATCGGTAACACGCGAATGCCGGACACTTGCTTTTTGGTTTTTGCATCGTAAGCGTAACCAATATTGTTAAACCCAATGCCCGCCGGATCCTTTTTGACGGCCAAAGCCAGGCCCGGATCGCCAAATACTCCACTGCCCAAAAGGTCTTCTTGTTTCTTGTCGAAAAATTTGCTCCATACCTCGGCCGCCCCACAGGCATCGCTACGGGTATAGACCCTTAGCGGTACTTTGCTGTCGAAACCGAACGCCTGGCCCCATGTTTTGTATTTACCGGTCACCCAAATATTTACCCCTGCCTCTTGTTTCAGTCCGGTTGCAAGAACCTGATTCAATACCGGATTGTTTGCACTAATGGTACCTACAACGGCATCTTTTGCCACGGCAATGTCAAGGGCTCCCTTTTTTTTCTCTTCGGGGTATACATCACGGCTCACCATGCCAATATCCACAATACCGCTCAATGCATCGGTCATTCCCTTTCCTGCTCCGCCGGCCGAGATATCGATTTTTACATCCGGATTGATCTTCTTAAATTCTTCGGCCCATCTCACAGCCAATGGATACAAAGCAAACGCACCGGAAATGGTCACTTGCCCCTCGAGTTTTTGAGCGCTGGCTGTCTGTTTGGATAACGGGCTTATCAAACACAATCCTATAAGCCCCAAAACAATTCTGTTTTTCATTATCAACGGTTTTAAATTTTCAATATTGCTTTGATGTAAATCGTTAGAACACCACTTGTAGCTGGATAGCTGCAAAATTGTTGTCGATTTTAGTTCCTTGCTCTTCTCTTATCGTGTATGAAGCCTGTAAACGGGCAAACGGGTTAAACGTATAATTGAGCCCAAACACATAATTTGTCAACGCATCGTCAGATGCATCGGTGTCTTTGTCGTACACATCATATTTCCCCACTATCTGCAATGCTTGCGAAATGAGATAATAACCCGCCTGTGCGTAATAACCTTCTTTATCGGTATCATTGTCTTTTCCCGAAATGTATTCGCCGCGAAGCGATAAGTTCCTGTATTCATAGTTCAATTCGCAACCGATCCTCGAACGATCTACATTCGTAGGTACAGTGGCCGTACCGACTTTGTAATTGCCTTTTCCGTTCAGATACGACGCGCCCAGATCAAATCCCGTCAGCGGGTGAAAGATGAGCCTGGCTACCAAGTCCTTGGTTTCGTTGTTATCCGCCACATTGATCCCTTGTCCGTTGAATAACCCGATTTTATAGTCGGCCCAATACCTGTTCCCATTTTTGAATAGGTTCCCACTGGCTACGACACCGATATCCCGCCCGTTCTGGTTCCCGATCACATCGCCGCCCCGCGCCACTAATGCTTCCGTGACCTGAGAACGGTCAATGAAATCGCCTTTTGTATTCGATGTAAGGTTGTCAATTGAGAACGGGACCAACTGTTGACCAAACGTAAAACTCAGGTAATCTTTCAGTTTTAGGTCAGCATAAGCATCAATCAGTTTGGGGGATGATGCAAAGTCGACCTGGAAACGGTAACTCCAGTAAGGCGACAGGTTACCCTTAACATCAAGATAAGCGCGTCGCACGTCAAACCCGTCGCTTTTCGACACGCCACTGGCGTTGGGTGTATTGTCGACTTCGAGATACTGGTAACGAAACTGTCCATAACCCGCAATTTGAAATTTACGCCCGGCGCTTACAGGAAAGCTTTTTTGTTTTGCCAGGTCGTCTTGTTGCTTAATGGCAGCTTCTGCCCGTAACGAATCGGCAACCTCTGCCTTGATGATTCTATTTTCCACAAGTACGTTCAACACATCGTTTGTCGATTGCGCCACCAAACCGCTAACGGTTAGTGCAAATAAAAATGCAAAGAATACTATTTGTCTCATTTGTTTTCAAGATTTGGTTTGGATATTAAGAGGATATAAAATTATCGACAATGTCTATCGCAAAAGTGTACATTACCCTTGTAAAAAAAATACCGGAATATGAAATTTTTCATATTTCAATCGGGAATATTTCAGTGCGGCAAGTTTTTTTAATCAGCTTTTGCACACGTGAAGCTGGCCTCGCAAAAATGAGTGTTATCAAAAAGCTGAAAAATACCTCCATTTCGTTATTTTGCATACCATAAACAAAGTACGTAGAAATACTTATCGCTAATCCAGAATGCTCTCGTCAACCGGCTGATTGACGACGGTTTTTTTCACTTGTCCCACGTAGCGTTCAAATTTATCACGGTGGATATCTGCGACTTTAAGCATCATGCCTGTTTCAAAGGCATATCCCATTTCTTTGTTATATGCCACGCCAAACGTGGTGATTTTGCTTGACAACCCCAGGTACGCACTGATCAATGGCGGCACCTGCAAACCTTCGTCACGCAAGAACGTGGCAATTCGTTTGTAATCGGCTGAAAAATCGCTCTTTTTAAATCCAATTCCGGCAATGGCCCTTACGTCGGGTAAAGCTATGGGCTTAACGGGAGTGACCAAATGGAGCGGATCTTTGAAATAATTGTTGAGCAGCCACAATATTAACGCCCTTCCCACCGGATGGTAATTGGGAGAAATGGTGACTTTGCCATAAAGATATCTTACTTCCGGGTTTTCGCTCAGAACGGCCCCAATGCCTTCCCAAAGGTTATCCAATGCAAAAATTGATTTTCGGCCCGATGAATCAGGTTGGTACAATGGATTAACCCATGCCCTTCCCAGTTCAATGCTGTAGGGCAAACAATGCGCTACAAAACGTTTTGACAGCTTGAAATAGTGTGACATGGACAATTCATCGGGACAATCCAGATAATCGTGCCCCATGGCATATCGATATCCTCCGATTATCTCTTTGTCGCGCGGGTTCCACACGATCAGTTGATGGTACCCTTTCGGTTCGATGTCATAATCATCGATGTCAAGAGCCTTGCCCGTTCCGCAATCAACTTTCCGAAACGACAATTCCCGTAATCTTCCTACTTCGAACATCAACAACGGGGATTCGCGGTAGTTGAAACGATAAATCTGGTTGTTGCCCCTAAGCGTATTCCTGAGAAAACGTTTAGGAGTCAGCTCCATAATCAATTTTTCCCTGTCAACGGGCTCCATTATAGGCTCCATAAATACGACATGTTTGTAAGATTGCAGCGGCTTTCACCCGAATACCAACAATCCCTTTTTCTAAAAACTTTACATTCAATTTATTCAATAGCAATCAAATGGCTGCGTGGAATGTCTCCTCGATCTGGTAAAGCACCGTTGACAGATATCTTTCACCGGTATCGGGCAATACGACTACAATATTTTTCCCCGCAAAATGGCTGCGTAAGCTTAGTTGCAAAGCGGCATAAGCGGCTGCCCCGGACGAAATGCCCACCAGCAGGCCTTCGGTTCTTGCCAATTCACGTGACGTCTCAAAGGCCTGATCATTTGTAACCTGGACAATCTCGTCAATTATCTGTGTGTTCAATACCGAAGGAACAAAGCCTGCTCCAATGCCCTGTATTTTATGGGGACCCGGACTTCCGCCCGAAATAACAGGAGAATCGGCCGGCTCAACGGCTACCACATGCAGTTTGGGGTTACGTTGCTTCAGAATTTCACCTACTCCCGTAATGGTTCCCCCGGTTCCGATACCACTGACGAACACATCGACTTTTCCCTCAGTGTCGCGCCATATCTCTTCGGCCGTAGTGACACGGTGGATTTCAGGATTGGCAGGATTGTTGAACTGTTGTGGAATGAATGAGTTACCAATGGTCAGATGTAACTCTTCGGCTTTACGGATGGCACCTTTCATTCCTTCCGCCCCTGGAGTAAGTACCAGCTGAGCACCCAGCGCCTTTAATAGATTACGGCGCTCCACGCTCATGGTTTCGGGCATGGTCAATATTAGTTTGTACCCTTTTGAAGCTGCGACATAAGCCAGTGCAATACCTGTGTTTCCACTGGTCGGTTCAATAATGATCGTGTCTTTATCAATTGCCCCTTGCTTTTCGGCTTCGTTTATCATGGCAAAGCCAATCCGGTCTTTCACGCTTCCTCCCGGATTGAAATATTCAAGTTTGGCAATCACGGTGCCAAGGGTCCCGTTATGTTTGTTAAAGTTCGACAGTTCGAGCAACGGGGTGTTTCCGATCAAATCGGTAAGGTGTTTTGCTATACGTGCCATAATCTTATATCATTTAGTAAGGTAATGACACAAAGTTGCCTTACTTCGCCCGCATTCAAAATAGCGTATTTATGGCATTTCATATACCATAAACGCGTTACGTATTAATACGTAGCATGGGCATTATCGCATCGGAGAGACACAAAATCCCCCGTGGACCCATGAAGCGCCCACGCGCGCCACTTCTACGTCGTTTTCTTCCGCGAACTGTTTAAACAATTCCAATCCTTCGGCCCACTGCCCAATTCCATCGTTCCGTAACAAATGCCCCTTTGGCCCCACATTTACCAAATATGATTGCCACAACGACGCATAAGAATGCCCAACCTGAATAAAACACAAATTGTCGTTGTTGGCCATCACCAACATTGATGGAAATGGAAAGGGTTTTGTAGCATGTGGCCAAAATCCGATTGTCAAATGTTTGGTTTCGTATTTCCGGATATCGGGCGGAGAAACCAAAAATGCCCCCGCCAATTTGCGTGTCGTGACCGAAGCCCAATGGGCCACCGCATGGCAACCCAAATCGTGCGCCACAACCCAGACGGAACCATCGGGGTATTTGGCCACTTCGCGCTCCAATGCCTTTACGTACAGCGATCGTTGGGGCGGGCCTACATGAATTGGCTGCAATACGTGGAGCGTTCCAAATTCATGTGCCCAATTGTATATCCAATGCGAATCCAATGCCACATGGGGACCCGGTATGAAAATGACATTTTCTGCGAACATGGTTTGTGTTTTTAACGGTTTAACAGATCACGGTAAACACACCCGAAATTTTAAAAGACACCAAATAACCAGTCAATTGCAACATTACCAAAACTGTTTATGATGCAACTTTACGTTGATCGCTGCGAACCAAAAAAGATAACAGATCAAGACCTTGTCGCCAATCGCCCAATTCCGACCCGGCATTGATATGTCCCTTCCTGTCTACGCTGACGATTTGGCTGCCCCATATACCGGCATATTTCACGGCTTTTGCCAACGATGCATAAGGGTCGTTGCTGCTGGCCACTACCACCGATCTGAACGGCAACTCTCCGTTGGGTTCCGGAATGTACCCCGATACACGTCCCGTATATTCCAACCGGGCCACATCGGGCGGCGCCACAAGCAGTGCCCCTTCGACCCTTAGCTTTGTTTTCGCAGCCCATTGGGCAATTGTATGACACCCCATGCTATGGGCCACTAAATAAATAGGGTGGTGCTGATAAGCATGGACCAACCGTTCGAGGGACAGAACCCATTGAGAAGATACCGGAAAATCCCAGCAATATTGATCGACCCGCATAAAATTGGAATATTTCCGTTCCCACAAAGTTTGCCAATGTCCTTCGCCCGAATTACCAATTCCGGGGACGTTTACAAATAGATTTTCCATTTCACCCTCCTTCTTTTTCTTGATTTACAACCCAGAAACAATCACATACTTTTTTAGTGTATTTAGAATACATATGTGACAGTATTTGATTATAATCACCTATTACAAAGCTCTAGAATAAACAAATACAAACCAATACCATAAAAGAGGTAAAATATATACCATATAAATATGAATAAAAAAAGTTCCATGCGGACAAAGCCACATGGAACCTCACGACAACATGATATGAAAGCCCGGAAAATTTCAGTTCGATGATTGGGAAAGTTGCCGTACCCGCTCGAATCCCAGCGACAAATCGGCAATAATGTCTTCGACGTGCTCAATACCTACCGACAAACGGATTAAGCCGGGAAATACTCCCGTGGTGACCTGTTCTTCTGGCGAAAGTTGTTGATGCGTGGTCGACGCCGGATGGATAATCAACGTTTTTGCATCGCCCACGTTGGCCAAATGGCTAATGAGTTTTAAGCTATTGATAAATTCATCGGCCAGATTGCTGTTGCCCTTTAACTGGAAGGAGAGTACTCCCCCATATCCATTTTCCAGATATTTGGCAGCCAGGTCGTGGTAACGGTTCGATTTAAGGCCCGGATAATTCACTTTGGCAACCAACGGATGCTTTTCCAGCCATTGGGCCACGGCCAGTGCATTGTCGACGTGGCGTTGTACCCTCAACGACAATGTTTCGACTCCCTGCAGCAGTAAAAAGGCATTGAAGGGGCTCAACGACGAACCATAATCGCGCAGGCCTTCTACCCTTGCCCTGATAATAAATGCAATGTTGCCAAAAGGTCCGGGAGCGCCAAACACGTCCCAAAATTTCAGCCCATGGTAGCCTTCGGACGGTTCGGTAAACTGGCGGAATTTCCCATTGCCCCAGTTGTAATTCCCTCCGTCGACAATGACGCCCCCAATGCTGGTACCGTGGCCTCCAATCCACTTGGTAGCCGATTCGACCACAATGTTTGCCCCATGGACAATGGGCTTAAATAAATAGCCTGCTGCCCCAAAGGTATTGTCGACCACCAATGGAAGATCGTGCTTTTTTGCCACAGCGGCAATGGCTTCAAAATCGGGGATATTGAACTCGGGATTCCCGATGGTTTCGAGATAAATGGCTTTTGTTTTCGCATCAATCGCTTTCTCAAAATCCCCGGGCTTATCGCCATTGACAAATTTTGCGTCTATACCCAACCGTTTGAACTGTACCTTAAACTGGTTGTATGTGCCGCCGTACAGGTACGACGTGGACACAAAATTATCGCCCGCTTCCAGTATATTGGTCAACGCAATAAACTGGGCCGCCTGACCCGATGCCGTGGCCAATGCCGCAACCCCGCCTTCAAGGGCGGCGATGCGCTTTTCAAACACATCGGTGGTAGGGTTCATCAAACGTGTATAAATATTGCCAAATTCCTTAAGGCCAAAAAGATTGGCTGCGTGAGTGGCATCATTGAACACGTATGATGTCGTTTGGTAAATGGGAACCGCCCTTGCGTTGGTGGTAGGGTCGGCAGTCTGGCCGGCATGAAGTTGCTGGGTTTCGAAACGCGGCCCTGATACGGCAGGCACCTCGGGTTGCTGTTTCCCACTGGCAACCAGTTCTGTTATTTTGTCCAATAGTCCCATCGTGTGATCAGTTTTAGTGATTTGTTACTTCAAAGTTGGGCAAACCGGAAACGGAACGAAATACCGTGCAAAAGGTATTTTCCATACCATAAAAAAGGGGGTATGCTTCTTTACACGGAAAAGGGCAGATGAGGGCATGGAAAAGACCTAACGTGGTTTTGTCCAACCCCACGTTAGGTCTTGCCTAACAACATGTGTGCAATTGACTGGCTTCACACATGGCTTTTCCCAGAATGGCCGGATCGTTGAGGACAAACCAAGATAAGCCGCCCTCTTTCTCATTTGCCCATAATGGAGGAAGCAACACAGATCTCATGCCCCGTCAGCGAGGCTCTTATCTCTGTCTACCCAGATTAAATGCTCGGGCATGGCTGCTTTATTACATTAGTTTGTATGGTTCAAGGAAACGGCCAGCTGTTTTTGAGCAGTTCAATGCACTGGATGGCCGACAATCCCCACTGGGCTGCCGCATTGGTCGATAACCCGGGAACTTCGGACACAGGGTACAGCACGTTGGGTACGTTTACTTGTATGGGATTGCCAAAACTTTCGAACTCCCCTCTGTCATTCCCCAAAAACTCGCGCAAAGCCCGTTGGGCAATCTCACCGGATTTCAGTTGTTTTGCCGCGTAAGCCGATAAGCGTGAATGTCCCTGGCGAAGGCCTAATTTTCCAAACGGGGCTCCGTAACGTTCTTGTTGCTCGGCTGCCGATGCGTTATAATAGGTGCAATACTCGATCCAGGCCCGGTTAAATTCGCGATGCTCAAATAATTCCGACAGTTCGGCGCAAATTTCAAATAAACCGAATACTGCGTTCAGATGTGACACACTGATGGCGCTATCGGTAGCGGGCATAAATTTTCCCGTTTGCCGGTCCATGAGCCCGCTTCCCGAAAAAAAACCGTTGGGTTGGGCCGCAATCGACGCCATGCTGTTTATGAGTTTTTGTTTTGTGCCCTCATCGCGCGTGCGTTCCCAATGTGTCAACCAGGCGGCCGCTACCGCGCCCCAATCGGTACCAAAGCTAAGGGGCACCAGGGTGGTATCGGCCGGAAGGGGTGTCTTTCTTCGTTTCCGCATGGGATCGATTCGCTGCAGGGCAAGGTAAGCGTTGACTTGTTCGTCCATCAAATCGCCAATACGCTCATCGGCCGTAAAATAGTACAAGAAACGCCTGTTGGCCGCGGTACTGATGCGCAATTGCTTGGCGCTGCACCCCCAATGCTGTACGTTATGGCGTGATCCAAGCGGCGCGAAACGCCCCAAATGATGCACGTCCACCTCGCCGGTATGGCGCGCCATTGCTTCGGCCATCCTGAACGCATCGGCGCGTCCCGAATGCAGGTAGTAATACCACAACCATAAATCGGTCGACAGTTCGGAATTGTCCCACGCGTACCCTCCTACGTCGTACCGCCACACATGCCGGTCCGGATCGTAGGCGTGCATTACATCGCCATAATCCCAGAATCCGTACCATTTGTGCTGCTCCTGCTGCAAACGATAGTAATTGAACAAAGTATCCAGTTGCGCCTCAATGGCCGAAAAACGAATATCGGCAGTATCGCGCACGCCCCAAATACGGCCAAATGCTCCGGTGGACGACACATAGCCCGGTGCAGCTGTCAGCAAAGGGGGATTTTCAGTCAAACCGGCAAAAGCCACCAGGGCATCTCGCGATGGGGTCGCTCCGGGAAACCAAAAATTGATCTCGCTGGTGCGTGCAATACCGAGAGGGGTTCCATAGCCCGGTTCGTAATCTTCGTAAGTCACTTCCAGCCCGTCCCATTGCGCCGTATAATCGTTTTGCCCCATGCCGTCGTGGTAAAAGCGCAGATCCATGGCCTGAGCTTCGGGCGACCACAGCCAAAGCGTGACCTGGGCGTTGTCGGTGCTGACGTTGCGTATGTCGATCTGCGAAGGATATGATTGCCAGAAATGACGCACCCCAAAAGCCATCCCCCCGCCAGGGCTTCCCACAAAACCCACTCCTGCGGCACGTATCCCGCCGGCCGCTTTTATCCATGCATATCCTTGTTCCGTACGCTTTTTGATGGCAAACGCATCGGGCGATAACTGGGTAAGCGTGTAATCGCCAAATGCGGGGATGTATTTTAACCGATCATCCACATATTCATCGATATCGTCGGCCACTTCTCCGTCAACCTGCGCTTTCCTTGCTGTGGCGCCCGCATCGCGCCGCAATCCGGTGAGGGTGCGCACAGCCTCGGCAAACACCCCATTGCTGGCTCCCACAAACCGGATGTGCCTGTCGTGCAATTCGGCGCAGATGGGGACATCGAAGCGAATGCCGATCCCTTTGATGAAATCGCGGTGTTCGTCTCCGTCGTACACAATGGTGTGTATGATTTTAAACGATTCCGCCCCGGCATAAAAATAAAAGCGCAGCACAAAGGGCAACCATTGCGTGTGGCCGTCCAATGCATGTTTGCCCTCCACTTTCACCACTGCCCGGACAGGGCCACTTTGTTCCACAGTTACCGATGTAATTTCCCCTTCAAACGTATTTATTTCGTTTACAGATGTTTCCCCATCGGGAGATGCCTGGGAGAGCAGCACCAATTGTCCGTTTTGCGCCGCAATGGTGGTTCCTCTCCTCACTTCGGAGACCAGGATGCGTCCGTTTCTGCGGAACGTGCAATTTAACGCTCCTGTGCCCACTTCAATGGTCTGGACCGTTTGGGCCACAGAGACCTCACTGCTGTATTTCAGCGCCCGTGGATCGTCAACGGGTTGCAGTTTCCACGAAGTTGCATTTGGGGACAATGGCCCAACAGCATGTGCGCTCCACTTGAGCGATCCATCAGGCCAGTAGGCCAGCGGCCAGGTTTGCAACGGGCAGGTTTGCCCGTTTTCGCCGTTAAGTTGAAACGCCGTGCCCGGACGGACAATTCCCTGCGGCCATGGTGTTCCCCAGGTTGTTCCCTGGGTCCGTGAAGGAGTCGTCCCATCGATCCACGACAAAGATACTGCTTCGGGACGCGGTGTTTTTCGGGCCTTTTGGGCCAGTGCATCCGGCAATGCAATGCCTAGCGCACAAATGCCAATGAGTATGTGATGTTTGTTCATGCCGATCATAGTCAATCAGATTTCATAAAAACAGTAACGATGTTCTGGCAACTGGATTTTCTATAAGCACAAAGGATTACTTTCCCATGCTCCCTGGCTTTCTTTGTGTTTTTGGCGGTCTGGTGGCGGTTATAGAACACAAAGGATAAAACCCGTTTTTGTAAGAAAGTCACCCATATTGGGCTACTGAAGCCGGAACACTTTGAAATTATCTATCTCGTGCCGCGACCATGTGGAGCGGAAACCAAAATACCCCGAACCGAACGGAGCCGGATCAGTGTAACGGAACACACACACACCATCGACCCAAAACTGTGATTCGCCGTTTTGCACCGTTATTTTGATGTGATAGGCATGGTTGGATCTGAGCAAATTCTCCGGAGTGTTGTTTTCCTGCAACAGTGCACGGGTCCCGTGTCCGTCGTACCGTCGAAAACGGGTCGTGGTATTGGTGTTTCCCCCCACACCCACGTAATAAAGACGCAATGAATCGTATTCCCCGAACTTCCCTTTCCGCGTAAACAGGTCAGGATTCCTGGGGTCAACGGCCATCCAGAACTGGTTGAGGTCCGATACCCGGTCGTTGGGGCCATTTTCCATCACGACTTTCCGGGTGTACTCGATCTGTAAATTGCCGTTTAAAAGATGGTTGAACCATATGGTCACCCCCCCCTTCGTGTCCATCGTCAATTTTCCGTTGCCCACCCGCACCGACGAATGGGGCAACGAATCCATTTCGATGATCCAGTCCGGCGAAAGCTCCAACGAATCAAAATTGTCAGCAAACAAAAGCGTTTTGCCATCATTGTTCCGTTGGTGGCACGCTGAAAATAGACATATGCCCGTAAGGGCTGCAAGAAGATATTTCATATGCATTGATTTTGTCGTCCTTCTTTCCGGCAACCCATACGAACGGGCCTGTTCCCCGATACGCAGGGAACAACGTACCGGAGAACAAACCCAAAACTACATAAAGTCACTTCACGACGCCTGTAAAAACGTACTTAGTATCCGGGATTTTGGTACTGGCTTTTCTCGGTACCGGACAATAAAGTGCCCTTTTCATCGGTCAACATATCAATGTAAGATTGGGGAAACGGTTTGAATGTGTGCTTAGGAGAAAAAACGCCCTTGCCGTTGCCATCCTGCCCATTACCGCTGACGGGATTGTCGGACACGGGCCATCCTCCTGCTTTGGACGATGCCAGTTGGTTATGGTGATAAACCCGTTCGTACTGTATGCCCGCATGGTGTATGCCTTCATAAACTATCTGTTCGGAATTAAATTCACGCGACATTTCATTGTATATGAAATGGATGAACCGTTGCTCACTGGTCGTGGCCTCGGGCGGGTAATTTTCCAGCAGCGATTTTCAGAGGCCCCGTCCCAATAAGATTCGTCGACTTTAATCCTCTCATATGCACCGGAAGCTACGGTATATGGATACTGGCGTTCGGAGGTTACCAGATTTTCGGCACCGGGATACAACCTTGCAAGGACCTCGGCCCTTGTTTCGCCCGCTTTGTACGACGCCCGGTAACGCAACACGTTGATATCGTTAACGGCGTTGGCATAATCACCTTTACGTCCGTATGCTTCGGCCCGTAACAGGTAAGTCTCTGCCAAGCGGAAAATGGCCACGTCGCGCGTGCCAAAATGGTTATCGACCGTGCTACGGTTGGGGTCGATGAATTTTCGGGACGAAGGTCTAATGGTACGGCCGATCAATAATCCGGTATTGGATTTTAATTTGTCGACTCCTGTTTTCCGGTAATAATATTTTCCATTGGCTTTTATCCAACGCGGATACAGCACATAAGGCTGAGCTACCGCTTCGAGGGAATCGATGGCCGTCTCTTTGGTATTTTCCAGGAACACAAGCCCTAAATCACCTTTCCCGATTTTATGCTCTTTCACCACCGCATTTCGCCCGCCCCATGATTCCCTGTTATAAACCGAATGGATGTAGGTATTGAAAAAATTTGCGTCCGCAGTCTCCCACGCCTGCGACTTGTTCGATGCATCATTATAGGCTATACCAGGTCCATCGGTTAGGGTTGTATTGTCGAACGACGCGCTTTCGTATTCTATCTGAAAACTTTTCTCAAACCTTGAATCGTTTATTTTGTCGGTAAATACATCGTATCCCCAATCGGTCGATAGAAATCCGGTCCCTTTTCTTAACCCGTAAGCCCATGTTTTCGACGGGATATTCCATGTGGCGTTGGTGTAGTCACATGTAAATGCGGCATTGGTACGCATGCCGTAACGTCCGTTGTCGAGGTTTTTGCCGTACGACGCCTGGAGGATGATTTCCGCATTTTCTTCGTTACTCCAGTCGCCAATACCTGTTTTGAACAAATCCCAATAATCGGACGACAATCCCCCATAGGCCGAGATAATTTCGGACGTGTAATGGATAACCGAATCCAAATCGTTCGTCCCCTCGCCTTTGTAAAGCATTCCAAGATGTGCACTGGCATTGTCATGGTCGATGGAGCCATCGCCGTTCCGATATTGTTTAAAGCCTGTTGCCTGCGCCCGCTGCAAATAGAGCTTTGCCAAAAAATGTGCGGCTGCCCATTTGGTCACCCTTCCCCTTGCCACTTCGCCCGGAAGGGGCAGGTGTTCATAAGCAAAACGCAGATCGGAAATCAGTTGCTTGTAAATCTCTTCCGATGTGGCCCGGGGAAAATAATAGACCGACGAGACTGTGTTATTGCTTTCCAGTTTCAACGGCACGTCACCCAATTGGGTCACCAGCATGTAGTAAGTCCAGGCTCTGAGGAAATAAACTTCGGACAGCCGGTAACCGGCATATCCGGCATCGGTTCCAAATTTGCCCGGAGCAATGTTTTTTATGATCTCGATGGCCTTGTTGCAATCGTTGATATGTGGATAACCACCCAACAACTGGGTTGCATAATACCCCATCAGATTATTGGCATAGCTTCCCGCTTCTCCCGAGGCCGACCACACTGCGGGGCTGAATATAGCCCAGCTGTTTACGGTAGGCTCCAATATGTCGTTTCCCGTCTCGAACAAATAGGGGCCTTCCATAAACCCATGTTTGAAACGTAAGGTGTTGTACGAGGCTACGATCAACTCCTCGAGGCCCTTTTCTGTTTTAAAATAGTCCTGAGTAATGGTGGACACCATTTCCTCTTTCAGGAAATCATCACTACAACCCCAAAACAAACCTGCTGCCAGGGCAAACGATATGATATGTTTCTTCATCTGTCTAAAATTTTGTGTTTCACCGGTTAAATGTCCGCCTGTTCCCTTCGGACGGGAAATGTCCATGCCTTTATGTCCGCACATGTGATATATCTGAGAGACATGAGGATCCTTTTCCCTAAATTTTAACTATTAAAGAGTTAACCTTACGCCAAATACGGTACTCCGGACCAAAATGGTATTGGCTGTTTGCCCTCCCGATTGGGCCCCCGAAGTGGTGTCCCAACCTGTTATGTCATCCGTGTTCAGTCCCAGTTTGACTGCCTCACCTCCAAAGATCCAGGGGTTCAGTACCTGGGCGTAGACCTGCAAGCGACCTATGCCAATTTTTTTCAGTACATCGTCGGGAACCTCATAAGCCAGCGAAATGTTGCGCACGGCTACCAAAGATCCATTGGTGTAATTGCGGGTATAGTTATAGTTTGTAAAAGAGGCAGTAGTGGGCTGAGGAAATTCACCCCCGGTATTTGCAGGGCTCCACACATCGTTCTCAACCCTTCGCCCATAAGTTTGTAACGCACCGTAATACAGTGCCCCGATGCGTGCATTCACAAAAAAGCTCAGTTCGAAGTTTTTGTAATTGAACGTGTTGACGATACCTGCAATCCAATCGGGCCTGCTACTCCCAAGGATTTCCTTGTCGTCGTCGTTGATGGTCCCAAAACCGTTGTCAAGGTATGTCACGGTTTCCCCACTGTCAAGAGTTACCGATTTTGCTCCTGCCACACTTCCATCCACCTGTACCAATTCCTGGTCTTTTATTTTCACCTGTCCCGGAATGGCCGTTATTCCGCCTATTTTTTTGTACAGTTCGATAAGCCTCAGATCCGATTCCGTGTTTTGCCAGAGCCGTTCGTACTTGTAATCGCGCATGACCGAAATGGGCTGGCCGATGTACCATCCGTTGGCCGAGTCGTCGACCTTGCCGCTGGCCAATTCGATTATTTTTTCTTTGTTGGTCGACCAGTTAAAGTCAGTTCTCCATTCAAAATCCCTGGTTTTTATATTGACTGTGGAAACCGATACTTCGATCCCTCTGTTTTCTGTGGCTCCCACATTGGTCAATACACTACTGTAACCTAACACGGGAGGTATAGATTGGGTCATCAGCAAATCATCGGTTCGTGACTTATATGCATCGATGGTTCCCGAAATACGTCCCCTGATGACGGAGAAATCGAGGCCTATGTTGTATTGTGACGTCTTTTCCCACGATAGTTTGTCGTTGGGCATGGTGGCCGATTTGTAACCGGTATACTGGGTTTCGTTGAATACATAAGCTGCACCGATTATAGATCCTCCCGTGGAATAGGCCGAGACGGAGGAGTTGCCCGTCACGCCCCAGCCCAACCTCAATTTTAACTGGCGGATCCAATCCACATCGGCCAGAAAGCTTTCTTCTTCCAGTTTCCATGCCACGGCAGCCGAGGGGAATGCTTCCCATTTGTGGCCGTCGGCCAGAACCGATGCGCCATCCCAACGTACCGATGTGGTCAGCAGGTATTTGCTACGGAACGCATAGTTCAACCGCCCCATATACGACAGCATCGAGGAGCGCGAATACCCGGTTCCATAGCTCATGGGGACTCCTTCATCGTTTGCGGCCAGATTGTACCATTTGGCGGTGGGAAAGGTCAGGCTTTGCGAACGGATATTGATTGAATTCGACTTACTTTCCTGTGCCGAATAAAGCAAGGTTAGTCCTACCTGATGGTTGTTGAACCGTTTGTCCACGTACACAAGGTTGTCCACCGTCCAAAAATAGCTCTTCGCATGGCTGTTGTAACCGACCAAAGGGGCCGTTCCTACAGCGCTGAACGGGTTGGTATAGTCGGATCCATAGAAAGATCCGTATTCGCTGTTGCTGAACTGCGACCCTATTTTTAAGTTGTAACGCAACCATGGGGCAAACCTTACCTCGGCAAATGCATTGCCCAGCACCGACAGCAGTTTATGCTCGTTCTGTGAATTTTTAATATTGAGCAACACGTTGTGGGCCGAAAGCCCTTCTTTGTTCGTGTTAAGTATATTGCCACCGTCGTCGTAGGCCCTCGCATACGGCATCAACGCCAATGCCTGTCCGTATGAATCCTTGGCGCCTGTATTGGACGAGTTTTCCGATGTCCCATAGTTTTGTACCGACGAGACCCCGTTGAGCGACATCCCGATGGACAACCACTTTTTGGGTTTTACCTCGCCTTTTAGATTGAGCGAATAGCGTTCATAATCCTGATCGGTCAGCACGCCTTCCTGATCGAGATAACCGGCCGACATGTAAAATTTAGACCGTTCGTTGCCCGATGACAATCCCAACTGATGGTTTTGTGTCAATCCGGTACGGGAGACCAACGACGTCCAGTTCTGGTTGAACATTTTGTCCGGTTGGTAAACAGGCACCCATTCGGCATAACCGCCGGCTATTTCTTTGGCTGTGGCCTGCCTGAGTTTTACGGTCCCATCTTCGTTCCATGCGTAAGCGGTACGGATGCCTGCTTCCCCATATTCTTCGCCGCCACCAAAGGTTTGGATGTCAAAATCAGGGTCGGGAGCGGTTCCGTATTTTCCCGTGTATGTACCTCCGTTTATATGGGCCGAACGTTGCCAGTCGAGCAATTGTCCCGACCCCATCCAATCGGTGGTCGAATGGATCTTGCTCAGCATGTAACTGCCATCGTAATTTACGGTCAACTGACCGCTTTTTCCCTCTTTGTAGGTAATCAGGATGACGCCGTTGGCCCCCCGCGACCCGTAAATGGCAGTGGCCGACGCATCTTTCAGGATTTCTACCGATGCGATGTCGTTAGGGTTGATGGCGCCAACCTGCGACGCCGATAAAGGAATGCCGTCCACCACGTATAACGGCTCGTTGGACGCATTGATGGACCGGTTGCCCCGTATGCGGATGGAACCAACTTCTCCAGGCCGGAGGTTTGATGTAATATCGACTCCTGATGTTTTTCCCTGGAGCCCCTCGACGATGTTTTGCACGGGCCGTTGTTTCAGCTGGTCTTCCGTTATCTGGGTCAGGGCCCCGGTCAAATCGCTCCGTTTCTGTACTCCATAACCCACCACCACTACCGAATTGAGCAAATTCACCTCTTCTTTCAGCAATACGGTTATTCCATTGGGCCCCTCAACGCCAATTTCCTGATTTTCGTAACCCAAAAAACTTACCACCACCACCACCGGAGGTGCCTGTCTGACCATAAATTCGAACTGGCCTTTGGCATTCGTTACCGTGCCAACCGTTGTTCCTTTCACCGATACGTTGGCCCCGGGCAAAGGCTCCTGTGTATTTGCGTCAAGCACAACACCATGTACTTTGGTCTCAGTTTGGGCAAACGCAAAAAATCCAATGCCCAAAAACCAAACTGAAATTAAAAATCGTCCGATCCTTCCACTCATGACAAAAAGGAATTAACTTATTAAACATGAATTCACTACAAAAACCACGATAAGACAGATGTCAGTCACAGAGCGGAAATGGCCCAAAAAGTCAATAGGAATCCCTATCCGCATGCAGGTCGCAAACGGACAAAACCGGAATTACATACAAAACGGATAAACTAAAGCTGGTAATTAAGGTCAAAAAGTGCAAACAGGTTAAAAGTGCCTGTGACCTTTACAGTGCAAATATGAGATACTATAATTTGCCCTAAAATCCCACAAATACGGTATTTACATACCATAAAAAGGGTATATGCAGAACGGCAAGGAATGTGTAGATTAAGGGCCGATAATACTTACGCAGGGTTGACAACGCCGACGGGCAATCCCGCGAATATTCTGAACGGCAAGGGGCGTCCGCCTCAATGGTCTATTTTGAAGTAATTTAGTCACAAAAACCGCAAACCCTCATGTCACAAAAAGGTTTTACGGATGTATTATTATTCTGCTTTTATACAACGCGATTATGAACCAACATTTTTCGGACAAAAAAATTGCCACCAAAGCTATCCATGCAGGTGAAGAACCCGATCCGGCCAGCGGGGCTTCTGCTCCGCACATTGCCATGTCGACGACTTTTGTGGTCAATGCCGATACCGGATTTTCGGTCGAAGGGATGGACGAAGACGCCGCCTGGGTGTATACGCGCTGGGGAAATCCAACCATTGCGCAGTTGGAAGCCAAGCTGGCCATATTGGAAAACGGGGAATCGGCAATTGCCTTTTCCAGCGGTATGGCTGCCGTTTCTGCCCTGTTCCTGCATCTTCTGCGCCAGGGTGACCACGCCATTGTAAGCGATGTGGCCTATGCGGCCCTATCGGAACTGACCAACGAAATTATTCCGCATTGGGGGATTGCCATCTCCAAAGTGGATACGTCGGACACGCAGGCTGTGGCAAATGCCGTACGGCCCAACACCAGGCTCATTTATGTGGAAACGCCCTGCAACCCTATCCTGCGGCTTACCGATATTACACAAACGGCTGAAATTGCAAACCGTGCCGGGGCCAAGCTGGCCGTCGATTCGACGTTTGCCACTCCCATTGCCACACGGCCGCTCGAACTAGGGGCGGATTATGTGGTGCACTCGCTCACCAAATACATGTGCGGGCACGGCGATGCATTGGGCGGCGCGATCGTCGGCAAAAAGTCCGATTTGGCGGTATTGCGGAAAAACACAGCCATAAGGCTCGGGGGAACCATCAGTCCCTTTAATGCGTGGCTGATCATGCGGGGTATTGCCACATTGCCCATACGGATGAAAAGCCACGCCGGGAATGCGTTGGCCGTGGCCCTTTTCCTTGAATCGCACCCCAAAATAGAACGGGTATTTTACCCGGGGTTGTCCAGCCATCCGCAACATGATCTGGCAAAGAAACAGATGCAGAATTTTTCGGGCATGGTGACTTTCCGGATGAAAAACGGCAGTAAGGCCGCAAAACTTTTTGCCCGGCACTTGCATATCATCCATTATGCAGTGTCGCTGGGGCACCATCGGTCTCTTATCTTTTATCTGCGTTCGGATGATTTACTGCAGACTTCTTTTAAATTCGATACGGATGCACAACGGCAATCGTGGGAAATGTTTGCGGGCCATGGCATTTTCAGGCTCTCGGTGGGACTCGAAGACGCCGATGACATTATTGCGGATCTGGCCAACGTACTGGAAATGTGCTGAAGCATCCTTTTCGTTGACCGAAAAAGAGAGCTGTCTATGGAATGGGGATTTCCTGCCCGGCAATCCCATTTTTTAGACAGCTCTCTTTTTGCGAATGTTCTTGCCGGTGAATGCCGGGCCTTGTTTTTCCTATTGGCGGATTTGGGAAAGGATTATCTGCTTGCCCCCTGCTTCATGTCGTTCATTTATACTTTTTGATACTGGGAATAGAGCTTTTGTGACTCCGTTGTCTTTCCGTCCTTCTTCCGTCGTGTCTCCGTCCTGACCTCCTATTGCAATTTGTGTATTTTGAGCCTAACCGGAGAACCTGAAGGATGGTTTGGGAGGTGGCCCGGCAAACAGGTCCTGCGCAAGGAATTTGATCCTTTTTCAAGCTTGTTATTTCACCACCACGTTGTCCCTGGCATAAAGTTCTTCAAGCTTTTTCTCCAATTCGTCTCCATGCAGGTTTTGGCCGATAATAGTGCCATCCGCTCCCAACAGGAAATTGGAAGGAATGGATCTGATGCCATACAATTGGGCGGGTTTGCTGTCCCAGAACAGTAAATCCGACACATGCACCCAATCCAAACTATCGGATGCAACGGCAGACAACCATCGTTCCCTGTCCTTGTCGAGCGACACGCCGACGATGTTAAACCCTTTTTCTTTAAACTTCCGGTAAGCTTTAACCAGATTGGGATTCTCTTTACGACATGGGCCACACCACGACGCCCAAAAATCGAGCAGCAGGTAATTTCCGTAAAAATCAGACAGGGTAACTGTATCCCCATTAGGTGAAGGTGCCGAAAAGTCGATGGCTTTATTGCCCAACGCAACTCGTTTACGGATTTCAATAAGTTCTTTAACCTGCTTAATATACGGAGAGGCGAGCAGCGACTGGTCGAACCACGACACTGCCTGCTCCAGCTCACCGGCCGACAATCCGTAGGCAAAATCGCGGTAAAGCGCATAAGCCGCCACTACCGATTTCGGATTGGCTTTGATGAAAGAATCGATCTCTACCTGGTCGCGTTTTGCCAAATAATCGACATACAGGTCATGGACGGCCGACCCTGTTATTTTTGCGTTCCGCTTATCGGCCGTATCGATGGCAACCGTGACAGGGCCTCCTTGCAAAAACAGAAAATATGGGCGTGAACCATCGTTCCTGTCCAAAGACAGCCCGTAAAGATCTGGTTGGCCGACCTCACCATCCAATTTGAATTTTCCACCGGAAATCTTTGCCGAATCAATTGTCAAAAATCTCCGATCCTGAAATTTTTTGAAATACACGTAACCGTCCGTGATGTTTATTTCCCCATTAATGGTAAAATTGGATGCAGGTGATTGGCATGCTCCAAGAAACCCAAATCCAAGCATGTATAACAATGTACTCTTCTTCATATCTAAAAAATCAGTAATTGGTCCGACATTATTTTTTGTAGAAAAGGGTACCTGCAAAACAGCAAGCACCCTCCCTTCACACAACTATACCTAAACCCTTATTGGGCAGATCCAGGATTGGTTTGCTGCTCTGCCACAGGAATCGGAAAAGTGTATCGGCCGTCGGTAACCGGGATTAACGCCCCTGCACCATAAGAATTGATCGCCACACCCCTGCGTTGCGCATCGGGGGCCCTAAAGCCTTCTCCCAAAAGTTCAATACGCCTTTCCAGCAAAATGGCTTCGATCAGACCGTCTTTGTCCAACGTGCCAAAATCATAGGTTGCATCGGAACGGTGACGTACGGCTTCAAGCAAGGCACGCGAGCGATCCAAATCGCCATCTTCGGCTTCGGCCTCTGCTTCGGCCAGGTTCAACAATATTTCGGCATAACGGATGACGGGTGCATAATCGAGGTAAGGCGACGATCCGCTCCATTTTGTCAACACCCGATACTTAGTCGTACTGGTCCCAACACTTTTTAAGTCTGTCAGCCCTGTTTTGCGAGCATCATTAGCTCCCCACCTACTGTCAGCATAAATCCCTGCTCCGCTCGTCACCAGATAGTATTCAATATTACCTGCATTATAGTAATATCCCAATTGGTTTTGTGTGCCTGGCACATTGGTATCGGCAAAAGGGAACGAAAGGATGCTCTCAACGGTCGTATAAGGAGTTTTGAATACCGACGTAATATCTGCCTGCAGCTCGTGTGCAACTCCCGTCGCCGATTTAAACGGCGCAACGGCAGGTACTATCTTATTGGCTTCTTCAATTACTTTGCCATAATCTCCTTTGGCCAGATAAACTCTTGTTTTCAATGCGATGGCCGTGTTTTTATGGGCTCTGGTCGTATATAAATACGCAGAGGAATAGGTTTCGGGCAATCCGGTCTCCGCTTCATCAAGATCTTTTAGTATTTGAGTGTAGATCTGGGCCACGGTACTGCTTTCCAATTCGTTGTTCTCAGATGACGTTTCGGCGGACAGGCGCAGGGGGATCGCTTTCGAAGCCCCGTTCTGGTATATGTAAGGCTTTGCGAAAAGCTGCACCAACGCATAATAGCTCAATGCCCTTATAAATTTAGCTTCTGCCCGGTAATTTTCTTCGGTTTCGTCATCGACCACCCCCGGATGCGCATCAAAGTCGGACAGGAATTTGTTCACCCTGTTGATGGTCAGGTAACCATAATTCCAAAAATCGGCCACGTAAGTGTCGCTGGCGTTATTGGTAAACTGGTAAGCGCTGTAACCGGTCACCGTATTGCTTGCCCTGTTCCTGAATTCTTCGCCCCTTATGTCGTTGTATATGTAATATCTGCCACCAAAAAGGCGGCCGTGCTTGGCCGACGCATAAAGCCCGTTCACCTGTGCCAAAATCCGTTCAGGGGTATCAAACGTATTCTCGTCCGGGATAGTAAGTTCAGGGGTAATTTCCAAAAAATCGGAAGAGCATGAAACTGCAATTCCCGTAAGTGGCAGAATAGCAACCGCGGTTCTTACCGAAAAAAGCTTGATGTTATATAATCTTTTCATTTTAATAAAGTTAAAGGATTAGAAACTCAGGTTGACGCCAAACGTGAATGTACGCCCCTGAGGGATACTGTTGCGTTCTATACCACTGGCCAGGTTTGAATCGCCGTTTGATGAAATTTCAGGATCGGAGCCGGTATAATCCGTCCAAAGGAAAAGATTGTTCCCTTGTGCGTAGATACGCACCCCGTCGATGCCTACACGGCCCAAAAGGGCTTTAGGCAATGTGTAACCCAGGGTGGCGGTTTGTAACCGGAGAAAATCTCCCTTTTCCACGTTGGCATCAATGGCAAAAGAAGAACCGTTGGACACGTTGTCACCATATATTGCTTTGGGAACATCTGTTTTCTGTCCCAAAGTGGTCCACGCATTCAACACATCGGTAGAATTATTCCAGATACGTTGGTCTCGCAAGCCGGCTTTGGTTCCGTTGTAAATGTAATTTCCCCCTGAAAAAGTGAAATTGAGCCCTAAATCAAACGATTTGTATTTAAAGGTGTTGTTGAACCCGCCAAACCAGGCGGGTAAGGTACCTCCCAAAATCTGGGCATCTGCACCCGATACGGCACTTGCCGTGGTCCCATCCAAATAAGTCCAGGCTGAAGCACCTCCAAGATGTTGGTATTGAACTTTTTCACCTGCCGAATTGATAAATATCCGGCGCCCGTTCTCCGGGTTGACACCTGCCGTCTTCACCGCGTAAATGCTTGCTGCCGGATGGTCTACCGCAGTAATGCTGGAAAGCTCCAGGCTTCCGGTATAGGCCAATATGGGGGTGTCGTTATCGACCAAAGAAGTCACTTCGTTTTTATTTGTCGAGATGTTCAGATTGGTGGTCCACGAGAAATCGCCAGTCTTCACAGGAACTGCGTTCAACGAAAATTCCCATCCCTTGTTGTACATCGAACCTACGTTTAGCAGGATGGTGTTACCAGGAATACCTTTGGAAGGTGCTTGCGGCACTTCCAAAATCAGGTTGTCAATATCTTTGTTGTACCAGTTGGCCTCAAAGCTAATGCGGTTTTCAAGAAAACTAAGGTCCAGACCAATATTGGTTTGGTTACTGGTTTCCCACTTCAACTCGTTGTTCCCGGCCTGGCTATAATATATACGTGACACATTGCCATATACACCCGCTTCGTAGGTATTGTAGGCACCGTAAAAGTTAGTCAGGTTTCCATTGCCCACACGCCCCCAACTGGCTTTAAGCCTCGCGGAAGAGACATAGCTTGGCAGTACGTCCCGTATAAATGCTTCTTCGGTGATTGTCCATCCAATGGATGCACCTCCAAAATTACCCCAACGATTGTTTTCCGACAATGCCGAATTGCCATCCCTCCTAAAATTTCCGCTTAAAAAGTATTTGCCTGCATAATTATAGCTTGCACTTGCCAAGTAAGCTTCATAGGCAATCTCTGCAATGGAATTGCCTCCGGCCACGTTCGTCAAAAACTCACCCTGGTATTCGGTGAAAAACGGATCGACCAGGTTTTGTCTTATCCCGCCCCAGTTGGTGGTCCGTCTGTTTTGCGCGTCGCTACCAACCAATATATCCACATTGTGCACTTCTGCAAATGTTTTCTGGAATTGCAGGGTATTTATCCAGTTCCAGTTTTCGGCACGTGCAGTGTTGTTGTAAGCATAGCCGTTGTAAGTATACCCATCGCCTTGTACCGGGTTCCAGAACCGAAGGTTTTCGGTATTCCTTCTGTCCCATGAATAATTGGTTTTGAATGAAAGGTCTTTTGTCAAAACCAGCTCGGCTCCCACGTTGGCAATGAGCCGCAAGGTTTCCGACGAGTTTTTATCCAGATCGATAATGGGAACGGGGTTGGCATAAGAAGACGGCACCAGGTTGTTGCCGCTTCCCAGAGCGGAACCGTCCACATTGTAGCTACCATCGGCATTGTAGGGAGCTACGTTTGGCACTTGTACCAAGGCAATACGGGCCAAACCGGATGAGTTGAAAGCGGCACCGGCAATCGACCCGCTGTTGGGCGAATTGTTCAATCCGTTGGTAAAACTAACGTTGGCATTTAATTTCAGCCAATCGGTCACATCGTGTTTTAAGTTAAAACGGCCTGATTTGCGCGTAAAATCGTTTCCGCGCAAAAAGCCTTCCTGATCGGTATATCCCAACGAAAGGTAATACTGTGTTTTGGCAATCCCCCCGGAAACGGATATGTTGTGGTTTTGGGCATACGCCGTGCGATAGATGTAATCGTACCATTTGGTATCGACCAATGAACCATCCTCATTGTACGAAGGCAAAAACGAATTGGCTGCCGGAATGCTGCTTGACGTGCTGATCGCCCGGGCATTGTCAATGGCCCCGTTTTTGTAATCCATGTACTGTTGGGCATTCAACAGATCGGGCAACCTAACGGCCTCGGTAATACCGAACCACCCGTCGTAAACGACTCTGGTCCGTCCTTCCTTACCGCGTTTGGTGGTAATCACCAACACGCCTGCAGCGGCCCTTGATCCATAAATGGCTGCGGATGCTGCGTCTTTTAATATATCAATGGATTCGATGTCGGACGGGTTAATGTCCGACAATGGGTTATTGGCTGCCGAGTTGGCCGAAACATCGCTGGTGGTAATCGGAATACCGTCTACAATCACCAAAGGGAAAGAGCTCAACGACAATGAACTTAGCCCACGCACCCTAATGACCGGCGGGTTGTTGACCAAGCCGTTGGGTTGCACAATGTTCACACCCGATGCTTGCCCAGTAAGCCCCTGCCCGAAGCTTTGCAATGGCTTGTTGTCAATTACGCTGCCCTTGACGGCCGCTGCCGCCCCGGTAAACTCTTTTCTTTTTTGCGTGCCATAACCAGTCACGATGACCTCATTGATCGAGAACACCAGACTTGTCAGGGTCACATTGACCACCGCACGGCCGGCTACGCCAACTTCCTGGTTTTCGTACCCTATAAACGAAAACACCAATTGTTGGGTGTTCTCGGGTACCGCTAACGAGTACGTGCCGTCAGGTTTGGTAATCGTACCCAATGTAGACCCCTTTATGGAAACAGATACGCCCGGAATGGGCGCCCCGTCCTCTTTGTCCAAAACGATGCCCGATACAACGCGGGTTTGTGCCCATGTTGCACCAAACAAAGCAACGAACAAAATTGAGAGTAAAACTTTTTTCATCATGATCACTTGTTTAAGTTAGTATTCAATTTTATTTAAATGAATTCTTATATTAAAAATGTATTGGATGGAAAGCGGTATATGTGTCAAGAAAAATCATACCGTATACAGATATAATCTGCAACTTTAATGGATGATATAAAATATCCCAATTTGATACTACAAAAGTCGCGTTGTATCATTGTTAAAAAAATACCTAAAAAAAAGTATTTTACATACCTAATTTATGGTATTAAATAGATTAAATTATATATATTAATTAAGGCAGAGAATCACGGGAATGGTATATGCTCTTTTGCTTTACCTAATCCACATCCGTTAGATTCAAGGCTTTTTAAGGGAGGGAATTAATGGCCCAACCGAATCCGTCAGCAGTAAGGTTGGTGTCAGCAGGCAGCTAAACCCCAACACAATCAATTACGACATACAATCCTAAGTGAATTTAAGGCTAAGATGGAAAGCAGAAGGAGCTGCCACTGGCTACTAAAAACCAACCACTGTGTTGAATGCGCTTCTTTGTCGCCGTGACGCCTTCCGTATCGGCGGAAGGGCCTGTGATATGAATGCTCCATGAAGATTTTCTTTTCCCTGAACGCCCAAAACCTGCATAGGGCTGTGGATTTCAGACACTTTTCACAGAAAAACGAAAGGTAAGTCGATTCAAAAAGACGGAAATGATAGATTGATCAACTTACCCTTCGTTTCAACACCTCTTTTGTAAATCCAAAATTTATTCCTGCAATTTCTCAATACAAACATAGCTAATGTCAATGCCCTAAAAATCCCATAAACAGGGCATTTGAACTACCGTATTTATGGTAGCCCTACCCAGCTTACCTGGTCTAGTCCAAAATCCTCAAGTCCTCTATCTGCAAGGTTCCGTTGGCTTTTACATACGTCTTTATTTCGGGAAACTCCTTCGCCAACGACACAATCACATAGCTGATGCCGGGATCGTAAGCCAAACGTATGTCTTCTTCCGACGGACGGGCCGGCGACGAGGGGTGGCTGTGATAATTGGCCAATATTTCCAATCCCAGGGCACGGGCTTCCTTTACGGTTTTGAACTGCTCGGCAGGGTCGAACGAAAAATGTTCAGGGCTGTGGTCGATATTTGTTAACGGAAAACTGTGCGTCACCACACCATTTTTGCCTGCAAGGTAACCACATGCTTCGTTGGGCAGGTCACTCTGGGCGTGATCGATAATCTGTTTGAGAACTTGTTGCGTAATGCTGAGCATGGCCTATCGGTTTTATCGTTAGTGGGAAGATTGTCCTGCTAAATATCACAGGTTGCCGACCCTGATGTGCTTTAATGTATCTACGAGCCTGTCTATCTCACCGTAGGTGTTGTAAAACGCCAAAGACGGACGTACGGTGCTCTCGACCCCAAAACGTCTTAACGACGGTTGTGTGCAATGATGCCCGGCCCGCACCGCAATACCTTTGCTATCGAGGTATTTGCCAATTTGTTCGGAAGAATATTGGTTGTGTACGAACGACAGAACACCCACTTTATTGGCCGATGTCCCAATAAACCTTAACCCGGGAATGGTTGCAAGCTGCTGCATTCCGTATTGGGTCAGGCTGTGCTCGTAAGCTGCAATGTTGTTCATCCCTATTTTCGACACATAGTCCAGCGCCACCCCCAGTCCGATGGCGTCGGCCACGTTGGGGGTCCCGGCCTCGAACTTGTTGGGCAGTCCGTTAAACGAAGTTTCTTCCAAACGCACATCCTTAATCATATTACCGCCACCCTGCCATGGCGGCATGGTTTCGAGCAGGTGCCGTTTGCCATACACCACGCCGATGCCATTGGGTGCAAATATTTTGTGCCCCGAGAAAACAAAAAAATCGGCATCGAGATGTTGCACGTCTACCGGGATGTGCGCCACGCTTTGGGCGCCATCGACCAGGACTTTCAGGTCGTAGCGACGGGCCAGTCCGATCATCTCCTTTACCGGCAATATGGTTCCCAGGCCGTTCGATGCCTGTGTTATGGCAAGCAATTTTACGCGGGGGGTGAGAAGGCGCACGTATTCGTCCATTAAGATCTCGCCCTTATCGTTTACCGGAATGGCCTTGAGCGTCGCGTCCTTTTCTTTGGCCAGCATTTGCCAAGGAACGATATTGGCATGGTGCTCGAGCAACGAGATCAGGATCTCATCGCCGGGCCGGATATTCTGGCGGCCCCATGTTTGCGCCACCAGATTGATCGCTTCGGTGGTGCCGCGCACAAAAACGATCTCTTCGCTTGACGAGGCACCGATGAAGTGACGCACCTTTTCGCGGGCGCCCTCGTAGGCATCGGTGCTACGGGCAGCCAAGGTGTGGGCGGCACGGTGTATGTTGGAATTGTCGGTTGCATAAAAGCGGGCCAACTCCTCGATCACGCTCGCGGGCTTTTGGGTCGTAGCCGCATTGTCGAACCAAATCAACGGCTTGCCATGCACTTGTTGATGAAGTATGGGAAAGTCACGCCGAATGTTTTCCACATCGAAAATGTCGTGATTGCCTGCCAAATTATTGGAACGACCCAAAGAACGGTAATTTTCCGGTGAAGGCTTCTGCTGCCTGACGTCATCTGCCAACCAGGGAAAAACGGCATGGCCAACATTGCCCAATCCTTGCTGGTAAAATGTTTCCCCGGTAAACACCTGTTCCGTGGCTACAGGTGATGCCTGAACTTTCCTGACAAAATCGCCCAGACTTGACCGGTGGGCTTCGTGGCCTTCAAGGGTTTGCTGGACAATAAGATTATCGGCATGGACCGACAGGGGTTGATGAGCTGAAGGCGATTCGCTCGATAAGAAGTAATAATCGTTCGGGGCCGTGGCGAATATCCCTGGAAGTTGGGACACCTCTTTGAATGCCGAAGGAGGAACAATATTCGACCAATCGGGCCCTTCCGATGACCCGGGACCGGGAATGTTAAACTTTTCTGCCGTAACCGTTGCGGACAGTTGTGACAGCAGTTGCCGCACAGCACCGGGGTTAAGCAGATCGGAACCAAGGGCCCGACACGACGAAGCCTGCCCCGGTGATAACCTGGAAGCATCAGGAAACTCATTGTAAATGTGGTTACCTGTCTGGTCTATTACAGAAGGATCCTGCCAATCATGGCTATCGGGCAAGCCATGTAAGTTTTTTTCGAACGACATAATATTTTATTGAATCAGGTGTATGACGGATAGTGCGAAAATGATTCCCGATTTTTTCATCGGTTCGACCTCCCCTAACCCCTCCGAAGGAGGGGAACCGGAAACCGCACTGTACCCAACGGCACCCCTCCTTTGGAGGGGCCGGGGGAGGTCAAATACTCCTAAACCCAACGAAGTCTTATCGGTTAAACACCTAACTCAAATATTTTATTCTAAAGAGAATCAACCGAATCAACTTTATCATCGACAAAAGTGCGCATAAAGGCGACATTTCCATTATCAAGGCTTAAGACAAGACATTGTTATTTTGCTTTCGAAGCTTTATGCTGATAATCATGATAATACCCTACTTCCACGTTTTCCAGAACGGCCAAGGCATCATCGGTCAATACGGCCAGCGAAAAGTACAACGTCAATAAATACGATGCCACGCCAAGCTTATCGAGGCCCATTAGCCGTGCGGAAAGGCTTGGGGCAATTTCTCCGGGAATCCCCGCCTGATGCAGCCCCACCACTCCTTGTTCCTCTTCGCCCACGCGGACCAAAAGGATGTTTGTGGTACCCAACCCTTTGTTTGTCAAATGCTCGCTTACTTCCAGCTTGTCGCTCGGAATGATGGGTACACCACGCCAGGTAACAACGGGGGTGCCATACAGGTTAACCGTTACCGGGGGAACACCACGCCAGGTGCATTCGCGTTCAAATGCGGCAATGGCTTTGGGGTGGGCCAAAAAGAAAGCAGGCTTTTTCCAAACCAAAGCCAGCAGTTCATCCAAGTCGTCGGGTGTTGGCGCTCCGTAACGGGTGCTGATCCGCATGCCGGGATCGACATTATGGAGAAGGCCAAAATCTTTGTTGTTGATCAGCTCCCATTCCTGTTTTTCCTTCATGCCTTCGATGGTCAGGCGCAACTGCTGTTCCAATTGGTTGTGCGGATCGTTGTAAAGGTCCGAAACCCTTGTATGGACGCGAACAACGGTTTGTACGGCGTTGAGCGAGTATTCGCGCGGCTTCAGTTCGTAATCGACATAGGTTTCGGGAATCAAATGGTCCTCCTCCAGTCCCGATACCAGGTCAATGTGACGCTCGCCGTGCTTATTGACCGACGATTTCAGCCGGATATAATCCTCAACCGCTTTTTCAAAATCTTTGCGTGAATTGGGGACCTCGTTCAACAGCGATTCAAAATCCTTGCCCGAAAGCGTTAGAAAGACGCCCGGCGTAATGGTACGGATGGTTACCCCCGAGGGCTTATCACTTACAAAATCATCTTCGCCAAAGTATTCCCCGTCAGAGAGCAATGCAATGCGCAGCTCTTCGCCGTGCAATCCCTTCCGGATGATTTCCACCTGACCGTGCGCAATAATAAAAAATTTACGGCGGTCTTCACCTTCCAAAACCAAATTGTGGCCAAGATCCGACTCCTCGCTCACAAACCGTGTTGCCAACCGCTCGATAAATGTATCGTCAAGTCCCGAGAACAGAGGGATCTTCCTGAGAGTCCCGGCCCTGAACGAAGCTTGTCCGCTGTGGTATTCGATCTCCAAACGATCGGGCTTACGCAACTCCACCTTGGTCCGGTTAACGCGGTAGGTACCCGACGCCACATGGACCCACGGCAATATCTTCAATAGCCAGCGCGGGGTAATGGACCCCATTTGGGGTACCGTTTTGGTGGTTGTGGCCAAATTGCGGGCCACAATGGTGGTCACGCTACGTTGTTCTGCATTGTTGTTTGACATGGATGACGGATTTAAGTTTGGGTAGAATAAGTTTTTAAATTGAGAGACGGCCCGAATGTTCCCAGGCCGCCAGAAGGATTTATGTTTTTAAAAATGGGGGCAAATGCCGCCTCTTCGTCAGTTCGGTCCTTGTTCCCTTTGCCCGGATTTTTCAAGCGTGGATGCAACCGAACCGGCAAGTCCCGGATTATTGCCATATGTCCGTTCCAGAACAGCTATCACATTGGGTATTGACTGGTAAAAACCGGCAGAACCTACTTGCGTATGGTAATTTTGTGAACGTTGTCCTTCACATGGGTCACGCTCAACACTTCATACCCTTGCTCGACAGTACTTTTGGGAATGTTCTCGAGGGGTTCGCCTTCTACGACCAGCACTTCTAGCAAATCACCTTTGCTGAGTTTTGACAGTGCAATTTTGGTCTTTACAAATGTCATGGGACAATGCTCGCGGGTTATGTCCAATTCTGTGGTTGCCATGTTGTTTTTTATGGGGTTAAATAAAAATGCGATCGCCACCGTCGGATAGTTCCAAAAACCTGGCTACGCCCAATACATCTTTTACCTGGGGGATAAAATCGTCTTTGGTGATGCCCAAAATATGCATCGACATTTCACAGGGATAAAGGTTCACGCCCAACTCATTGGCCGCATCGATCAACTCGTTCAGCGTGGCCACGTTGCGCTTGCGCATCATGTAAGCCATCAGCCTGGGGCTTGCACCTGCAAAGTTGAGACGGCTCAACGGCACATTGTTCGGGCCCCCCATCAGAAAGCCGAATACTTTTGCCAGCAACCCTTTACCGGTGAAGGCACGCCCCTTTTTTTTCTTAATGATGTTAAGCCCCCAAAAGGTAAAAAAGATATTTACCTCATACCCAACGGCCGCCGACCCGGTTGCAAGCGTAAAGGCGGCCACCAGCTTGTCAAAATCGCCGCTAAAGCTAATGATGGACAACTTTTTGGGAGATGGTTGCCCACCTCCCATGAAATAAAGAAATTCTACTTCGTCGCCATCTGTCACGATGGTGTCGGGATACTTCTGGCGATCGACGAATGAGCCATTAAGCTGTACCGATACCATGTCGGGTTGTTTCACATCGTGACGGGCAATCAATTCCAGCAATCCAAGCTCCGAATCGGCATAGGTAAATGCTTTTCCGTTTACGCTAACTTTCATGTGTTTAAAAAATATTAAGATGTAAGTATCAAGGCACAAGACCTGGGCTCCCGCCCGTGCTTGTGTATCGCCAATCGGCGGCACGGATGTTCCGTGTGCCTCCATTTTCGTTATGCATTGATCTACAATTAATCTCTTATCTACGAATCGTACTTTTGCATTCCCGAGAGGAAACGATGGTATCAAAGAAACAGGCAGATACTTCGTTTCTCCAGCGAGGATAACCTTTCTGCGTCTGTCAATCTTTTCTTGAGGCTACAATATAACCCACTAAAGATCAGACACTAATATTTTTGTCTTTTCCCATAGCTATGTTCCTGCGTATTACTTTTTGGAGAGACATGGACATTGTATAATACACTTGGTTATATATGTATTATTCAACGTCTTGATACAATGGGGTCGACAAATAACGCTCGCCGGTATCCGGCAGAACGACCACTATCTTTTTACCAATGTTCTCTACCCGACGTGCCACCTGAATAGCGGCAAATACCGCCGCCCCGGAGGAAATGCCTACAATGAGCCCTTCGGTCCGGGCAAGCTCCCGCCCCATCAAAAAGGCATCGTTGTTATGTACCCTGTAAACTTCGTCGTAAATGGCCGTGTTGAGCACCTTGGGCACAAAACCGGGGCCAATGCCCTGTATTTTATGGGGACCTGGCCGTCCTTCGCTCAATACGGGCGAATCAAGCGGTTCCACAGCAACGATGCGGATGGCGGGGTTTTTCGATTTTAAATATTCTCCGGCTCCCGTAATGGTTCCTCCGGTTCCGACACCAGCCACTAAAATGTCGATTTCGCCATCGGTGTCGTCCCATATTTCCGGTCCTGTCGTCGCAGCATGGATGGCGGGATTTGCAGGGTTACTGAACTGTTGCGGAATAAACGAACCGGGGATCGATTCCCGCAATTCCTCGGCCTTGCGGATGGAACCACTCATTCCCTCGTGCCCGGGCGTTAGCACCAATTGGGCCCCCAATGCCTTCAATATGTTCCGACGTTCAACGCTCATGGTTTCGGGCATCACCAGAATAAGCCTGTACCCACGGGCCGCCGAGATATAAGCCAGGGCCACGCCTGTGTTTCCGCTGGTCGGTTCAATAATGGTCGATGTTCCCGGATGGATAAGTCCCTGCTCTTCTGCTACAGTGATCAGTGCCAGTCCCAGTCGGTCTTTCACGCTCCGGCCGGGATTAAAAGCCTCTAGTTTGGCAATAATATCGGCACCGCAGCCATAAGAGCGTTTCAGGCCAACTAATTCGAGCAACGGGGTATGGCCAATCAGTTCCGTTATCTTTTTTGCAATAGGAGGCATAGTTGGTCGGTTTGTTGATATTGTTAAGCGTTTAGCGGTCCATTACCTCAAAGGTGGCAAGACCCGCCACATCATCCAATCCCTTGTTTGGGGCATTTTAAATACCATTATACGGTTAGGTAGAAATACGTAGCGCGGACGTATTGGCACAAATCATCAACCAATTGCCCTGATACACGCTATATATCGACCTTTTCGATGACCACGGCCCAGTGGCCGTCCACCCGTTGTTGGGACAGGACTTTGTGCCCCTCGCCGGCTACCGATGCCGGGACATTCTGGATAGGCGCACCGTCGTCGAGCAGGATTTCCAGAATATCGCCAGGTTTGAGCGAAGAGAGTTCTATTTTTGTCTTCACAAAATTCATCGGGCAGGCTACCCCACGCAGATCTTTGTGTATCAAGGGCGCTTTGTCCAACACTCCGTAGGGCGGTACCGGAACACTTAATTGGAGCGTGTTGTCCAGTTGATCGTACAAGCTTATGACGGCATTGCCCAACGCCACCGCCGTTTCCTTTTGCAAGGCCAGCTTTCCGGTCGAGCCATGTTGCAGGGCTAACCGAAGCAGTTGCATATACTTTGCGTCGACCAGTCCTGCATCGATAAAGTTGTCGATAAATCCCTGGAATACCTGCTGCACGCTGTTTGGCTCCACACCTTTGGTAACCAACAACATGCGCGACGAATAAAAAACAAGGTTGTAAACATCTTCGGGACGGGGACTTTCAGAACGTTCCACCACTTCCAATAACCTGTTAATGTATTTCATGTCCACATCGATCATGTCGAACATGCCGGCGGCACATTCGCCCTGTCCGCGGCCGGCCAGCGAAAACGTTTTTTCTACTCCCCAGTCGCGATAGTAGTCCTTATTCTTTTCGTAAGAAGGAATGTGGGCGAACTCGGCAAAAATACCGGCTACCGTTCTGTCTTTTTCTTGTTCCAGAAAGTCGGCAAACCCGGCAAAATGCTCCTTGCCTGCCGTATAGGCGTAAAGCAGGCGGGACGTGAACGCGGGTAAATCGCGTGCGGCCACTTCACCCAAAGGCCGGGCCAGTGAGGTATTTTCACCCAATGACGCACCGCCTACCACATAATAGGCAGGGTAAATGCGGTCGTTTCGCCCCACTTTGCCATAGAAACCCAAATCGGCCGCCATCTGCTGCCCGCACGAATTAGGGCATCCAGAAATGTTGATTTTCAAATCAGGTATTTCATCCAGTGGCAGGCCCGACAGGGAAAGATGGCTCCGCAAAGCCTGCACTGCCCCTTTTGACAGGCAGATGCCCAAACGGCACGTATCTGCGCCCGTGCATGAGATAATATGGTTCAGCACTGCGGGCTGGTCCACGGGTAGCTTTAATCCTTTTAACAATTTGTACAAATTGGGAAGAAACTCCGGCGGGACATGGCGTAAGTGAACGGCCTGGCGCATCGACAACCGGACGGCATCATGGCCAAACAGGTTTGCAAAGCGGGCAATGCTTTTTAACGTAACGGGATTGGTGTTGCCATTGGTGAACGGAACCACCACCACATAGGTTCCTTTTTTACCGACCGTACGGGCGTAACGTTTTTTCCATTGCAAAAAGTCATCGGTATACTCAAAACCGGTCGTCAGGTGGGGAGCGGGGGCAAAAGCATTGTTCAAGTCCTCTTCCAAGGGACCTATTTCGCCGGATTGTTTTAGTTGTTTGTAAATGCTGCCGAAAAGGCGGAACACCTCATCCCGGCCCAGTTTATAAAAGAGGAAACGGAGCCTTGCCTTGTGACGGTTCCTCCTGTTGCCAAACTGGTTGAAAAGCTGCTTGGCCGCCTCGGCCACCAGCGCGGTCTCTGCTGCGGGGATAAAGTTGAAGAGCTCGTATCCTACCATTGGCTTGTTGCCGAGCGATCCGCCCAGGAACACGCCAAACCCGCGCCGGCCATCCCTGATCCGTGCCACAAAACCCAGGTCATTGAAGCGGGCCATGGCAGTATCGCGTTCCGAGTTCGAAAAAGATATTTTGAACTTGCGTGGCAACGAGAACGAATCGTTCCTTGCGATCATAAACGATGTAAGGGCATGGGCATAAGGTGTGACATCAAACACTTCATCGGCATCGATGCCCGTACCAACGGATGCCATGATGTTACGAACGGTGTTGCCCCCTCCTCCTTTCGTGCTCAGGCCCAAATGGTGCAATTGCCTTAAAATGCAAGGGGTATCTGCCAAATCAATCTGCTGGATCTGCAATTCCTGCCGTGTGGTAAGGTGTACCACCGACAATCCCCTGCTGCCGGCAATATCGGCAACTCCTTCCAATTGGGCCGGGGTTATGTACCCGCCGGCACAACGGATGCGTACCATGTAGGTACCGTCGGCACGCTGTTCGTATATGCCCATGGGCACACGAATGGCCTTGTACCTGACTGGCTCGGCGTGGCCTTGCAGAAACTCTTTTGTTTGTTCCTCAAACAACTCGATGTCGGCTAAATGGTTGGTTGGCAGGTTGTACATGGTGTTTGGCATTTGGGGTTCCACAATCCCTTTTCGGGGTATTTATCAATGTTTTAAGTCGCAAACAGGCAACTCGTAATCGGATTCCGACAAGGGTTTGCGGTCTTTGCCGCACGCAGGGCAGTTTTCGTTTGCCGAAAACGACAAGCTTCTGAAATTCATCGTCAACGCATCAAAAATCAAAAACCGATTGGTGAGCAATTCGCCTTTGCCGGTAATGAACTTGACGGCCTCGGTGGCCTGAACGGTACCCAATATTCCCGCAATGGCGCCCAACACGCCCGCCTGCGAGCACGAAGGCACTGCATTGGGCGGTGGCGGCTGATGGAACACGCAACGGTAGCATCCATGTTCTGGAGCATAGGTAAATGTTTGTCCCTCAAACCGTAATATCCCACCGTGCGAATAAGGCTTGTTGGCAGCGACACAGGCATCGTTGATCAAGAATTTCGAACCGAAATTATCGGTCCCGTCAATCACAAAGTCGTATTCCTTAATCAAATCCACGGCATTGTGGGCCGTCAGCAAGTCGTAATAGGTGTTGACTTTTACGTCGGGGTTGAGCTGGTTGATTTTTTCTTTGGCCGATATGACTTTGGGTTTTCCCACGTCGGGGGTAAAGTGGATGACTTGCCTCTGAAGGTTCGACAGGTCCACCACGTCACCATCGATAATACCCAATGTGCCAACGCCTGCCGCGGCCAGATAGAGTGCCACCGGAGCTCCCAGCCCGCCAGCACCAATTATCAATACCCGGCTGTGAAGCAATCGTTCTTGTCCCTCAACTCCAATGTCTTTTAAAATGATGTGGCGGCTATAGCGCTCAATCTGGCTTTCAGTAAGATTCATGTTGGATTTAAATCGGATGAATGTGATGCGAAAACAATCCATAACGGCTTTATTATCGCTCAACAACAGATGGTTACTTAATATCAGGATCTATAGAAACAAAAGTAGCCGCCCTCACATATCCAGGAAATACCGTGTTTATGGTATATGTCCCATTTTTAAAGTATGATTTTATACCCTATGCTTTGAGGAGTGGAGTTCTGTTCCGGCTTCACGCCAAAGACTAAACGCCGAACATGAAAACCGACATGCATCAGCCACATAACAACCTAATAATCCAATAAATACTACTCCTAAAAAAATAAAGAAGGCAAGCTTTGAAATTTCATATCGCAATATGAAATCATTGCATTAAATGTTCATTTATCCGATAGACATTATAGGTAATTTCATTTAGATTAAAATTTCTCATGATTATGGACATACAAAAGATCACGATCAAATCGGGACAAGGCAAAGACGGATTGCCCGAGTCCGTTAAGGAATTTGAATTAAGGATGGGCGACATCGTCAGTATTGTTGGTCCGACCGGATGTGGAAAAACGACCTTAATCAACGACATTGAACTATTTGCCAACCGGAATACACCTTCGCAACGGCAAATACTCATCAACGGCCAACCGATGCCCGACGATTTCACATTCGATCCGGCCAAACATCCCATTGCGCTCATTTCGCAACACACCAATTTCCTGAGCGACCTTCCTGTCGGGGAATTCCTAGCCATTCATGCCACGGTGCGAGGCGCCCGCCATATAGAGCAAGTGGTTGATGAAACCATTGGGTTTGCCAACCAACTGACGGGCGAGGCCATCATAAAACAAACTGCAATGACCGAACTGTCGGGAGGCCAAACCCGGTCGTTGCTCATTGCCGACGCCGTGATCATCGGAAACTCGCCCATTATTCTGCTCGATGAGATAGAGAACGCCGGGATACACAAAACCAAGGCACTTGAACTTTTGAAAAATTACAACAAAATATTTGTGTTCGTCACGCACGATCCTACCATTGCCCTGTTGTCCGATTTTCGTATCGTAATGAAAGGAGGCTCGATGCAAAAACTGATCGTGTCCAATGAAGAAGAACAAAAGGCTGCGGCCAGGCTTAAAAGCATTGACGATATCATTTTGCATTACCGGGGAATGATCCGCTCCGGCGAAGAGCTGAACGCCGACCTGCTCAATGCCATTGCCGTTTGAGGAAATCTTGACGATGGAGAACCGATGAAAACCAAATTGATCAACTAAAATCTCCCAAAATGAAACTTATCATCTTTGCAGGTCCGCCAACCTGTGGAAAAACTACCGTGATCAGGCAAGTACTGAAACGGATGACCGCCCTTGAACTGAAACCGGCGTACATTAAAATCGATGTGCTTTACGCCGACGAAGACGAAACCATCCAAAAAGAATTTGGTATTCCCACCAAAAAAATCTATTCGGGCGAATTGTGCCCCGACCACTGCAACGTGGTGGTGCTCGACGAAGCCGTTGAATGGGCCGAAAACGCGGGTGCCGATTACCTGTTCGTCGAAACGGCCGGCCTTTGCCTCCGTTGCTCGCCTTATGTGGAGAACTCATTGGGCGTGGTGGTCCTTGAAGCAACCAGCGGGATGAACCTTCCTCGGAAGATTGGCCCAATGCTGACGTTGGCCGATACCAGTGTCATCACCAAGATCGACCTTATTTCCCAGGCCGAACGCGAAGTATTCAGGTACCGTGTGCAAGAATCGGCCCGCCACATCACCATTGTCGAAAGCAATGCATTGTACGGCATTGGCATTGACCCCATTGTCAAACAAATACTCAAATCGGCCGACGTGGAGATGCCCATGTACCTAAGGGGTAATCCGCCTGTCGGCACCTGTACCATTTGCGTGGGCAAAAAAGAGATCGGTGCCAAACATCATTTTGGCGTACTGCGGACAATGGACAAGGAACTCTTTTACATTGGGGAATAACAATGGAAAGGAACGAAAGGATCTTTCTGGATTATGCGTCGACCGCACCGGTCTTTCCTGAGGCTGTCGATGCGATGATGCCCTATTTTGCTGAGGTTTACGGCAACGCATCAAGCCTGCACCATCACGGCACACTGGCCAAAGAGGCGCTGGATAAGGCGCGGGCACAACTGGCCGGGTATATTGGGGCACAAACCGACGAGCTCGTGTTCACATCAGGCGGAACCGAATCGAACAACTTTGCCATCAAAGGCATTGCGTTTGCCAACCGCCACAAGGGGAACCACCTTATCGTGTCGTCCATTGAACATGATTGTGTGCTCAACACCTGCAAATGGCTCAGGGAACAGGGCTTTGATGTGACTTTGCTGCCCGTTCGCGAAAATGGCGTGGTGGACGTCGATGCGTTGAAAGATGCCATCAGGGACAATACCATATTGGTATCGGTCATGTTTGCCAACAACGAAATAGGGACCATTCAGCCCATCGAAGCCATTGGCCTGGTTTGCCGCGAACATCGTATCCCGTTCCACAGCGATGCCTGCCAAAGTTTTGGCAAAATAGACATCGATGTGGATCGTTGCCACATCGATCTGCTCACCATCAACTCGCACAAAATAGGAGGTCCTAAAGGTGCGGGCGCACTGTACGTCCGGAAAGGAACACCCATTGTGCCTCTCCTTCATGGCGGCGGACAGGAAAACGGACTGCGTTCCAGCACCGAGAATGTCTCAGCCATCGCAGGCTTTGCCAAGGCCGCCGAAATATGCATGGCACACATGGGCAATGAATACTGCCGCCTGACAAAGCTCCGGAACCAACTGGTGGATTTCCTGACCGAGGAGTACAGTAACGTGTATATCAACGGACACGAACAAAACCGTTTACCGGGACATCTTAATTTCAGCTTTCACGGGCAAGAGGGGGAAACCATCCGGCTGTTGCTGTTGCTCGACCAAATGGGCATTGCGGTGTCCGCAGGGTCGGCTTGTTCAAGCAACCATGGGGGAAACGCATCGCATGTCCTTCAGGCCATCGGCCTGAACCCGTTTGAGGCCCGCGGCGGTATCCGGGTAAGTATGGGCCCGGGGACTACCGAAGCGCATATACAAAAACTGTGCATGGCCCTCAAAGAAAATGTCATGCAAATGAATTCCATCTTTTCTTAACACGACCAACACACAAAACAATGGAAACAATAGAAAAAAACAGTATCCAAACCGTTGATTTATTGCCGAATCTGAACTGTGGCGCCTGTGGCTACAAAACCTGTAATGATTTTGCGGATGCCGTTGACAACGCCGAAGCGGAAATGAAGAAATGCATCCACAACCGTAAAACACAGACCGAAAAGGAAGTCCCCGCATCAGCCATGCCGCACGTCAATTGCATCCTCTGCGCAGGCGGCGAAAATCTGGGCGAAAAACTGAACTGGCAGGACAGCCTGCAACGGGAATTTGATTTTATCCTGGATGTGATGGACGGGGAACCGGGCCCAAAAGAAACGATATTGCCATACAACCCTGCATTGGTAAAAGAACTTGGGGTAAAAAAAGGCGACGTGATGATCGGAAGGCCCATGGGAATGTCGTGCGGATGCCCGGTCACCCACTGCGGCGTAGTGTCGGACGTGGACGCCCGCAACGGTGTGATAAACTGGCACGTGACCGGCCCGCTCCGTCCCCGCAACGAAGGCTTTGTGGACATAGGCTACTATGTGTCCCAGGCTTACGAGGGCATTATCAAAGAATCGAAGCAAGAGATAAAACTGGGACGCAGGTACTGGTTTCTGCCCCGCAGGTGCATGTTGCAATGGCGCCATAGCGGATTGGTCAATGCGGTTGCCAAACAGAAGGACGGAAGTTTTAAGGTCAGGATTGAGGGGCTGTACATTGGCTGATCAGTCCTACCTCCTTTGTTCTTTTACCTAAAGAAGAATGCCCTGATATTACGGGGTATTCTTCTCGTGGTTTTTTAATTTCCTACTCCCGTGTTTTCATCAATCATCCTTTACTGCTACCCCATATTTGAACACCAGAATATTCCACATCGAGGGAATGTGGAATATAAAACGGCATATACACCTGCAAATCAAAATATCTTATGGCAAAGCAGTAATTTGTAAGCTAGCAAAATGTCCCAACGTGCCGATGCTTATCCAGGGTAAATTAAAAAAGTGCCTGAGTGCCAAAGATCAAAAGGAAGAGAGCAGGAAAGGCAGAAGAGGTTTTGAAGCTAATGGCTGGGGACTTCAAGCAGCGGACCTCCCCCGACCCCTCCCAAGGAGGGGTGCCGTGACGTGCAGTGCGGCTTCAGGTTCCCCTCCTTTGGAGGGGGTTAGGGGAGGTCAACCCGATGAAAAAAATCGGGAATCTTTTCATTGGTGTATCTGTGAAGCCCCTGATTCAATTAAGAAAATATGTAAATGTTCTGCCCTTGCCGGGCTCTTTCCCGGCTGCCGCACGGCAATGGCAGTTCACTTTATCAGACCCGGAGGGTCGAATATTTATAATTGCAATGCCGTTTCAGGATATGCGAACCCGAAGGGGTGCATGGTACAGTGGCTATGTTTTGCCTGCAAACATACGACTCCGTCGGGTTCATCCCTGGTGAATTGTGTGTGTGTTTAAGGCTTAAACTTTTGTCATCTCCCAACTCACACATGCAAAACATGTGGTTACCGGGTGGCGTCCTGTACTTTGCTCAAACGGAATTTTTTGAGTGATTCGGGTTGCCGGTCTTCTATCTCAAAAAAGTTTTCGACGTGGTTGGCCTTGCCCCATTCGAAATATTTCACCGACAATGCATCGACCACCAAAGGGTACTTGCCGGCCACATTGGTGGTTTCTCCGGCATCGGCCTCCAGATCGTAAAGCTCCCATTTGAGCGAAGGATGGTGCGAAACCAGTTTCCATTTGCCATCGCGTACGGCACGGTTTCCGGCCCTTTCCCAAAACAGCGGCACCGGCCTGTCTACCAGGTCTTCGATGCCAAACAGCACGTTGGTCAGGCTTTTTCCTGCCAAAGGCAATGTTTTTGTACCGTTATAGGTTGCCGGGTATTTGGCTTGTGCCAATTCGTAAAACGTGGGGGCCAGATCGATGATGTGCCCGGTACCGTTGCGGAACGATCCGGGACGGATGCGCCCCGGCAGCCTGGCAATGAACGGGGTGCGGATGCCTCCTTCGTACAGGTAATCTTTGTACGCTTTGAAAGGAGTGTTGGAGGCATATGACCAGTTTTTACCCTGCGATTCGAAAGAACCGATGGTGCCAACGGGCCCGGTGTTGCGTAAAGCTCCGCCATGCCATTTGATCATATCTTCAGCTGGGGCACCATTATCGGAAAGAAAGACGATCAGGGTATTTTCGTCCAGCTTTAGTTCCGCCAATCTGTTAAGTACTCTCCCGATACCCTGGTCCAAGCGGTCGACCATGGCCGCATAGACTTCCATTTTGTGCGTCCATTGCTGTTTTTGGTCGTATGACAAACGTTCCCAGTCGTACACATCGTCATCTGCCTTTGAGATCACATGTCCATCTTCCACCACGCCAAGCTTTTTTTGTTTGGCGTAACGTTCCTGCCTGAGTTTTTCCCATCCCCCATCGTAACGCCCCTTGTATTTGGCAACGTCTTCGGAACGGGCATGAAGCGGCCAGTGCGGGGCCGTATAAGAGAGATAAAGGAAAAACGGCTTGTTGGTTTTGGCAGCATCGTCGATAAACCCGACGGCTTTCTCGGTAATCACATCGGTGACGTAATAGCTGTCGGGCTCAAGCGGATAAGGATCCCCGTCAAGGACATAGGGGGTCTTTTTCCCGCCGTTATAGTCGCCCTGATCGAAATAGCTCCCGTTGTTTGCAAGCAGGTACCGGTCAAACCCTCGCTGCCAGGGCTGGCTCACGTTGTTTCCCGATACGTGCCATTTGCCCGAAAAGAGGGTCGAATACCCGGCCGATTTAAGCACCTCGGCCAACGTAAGCGATTGGTTGTTGATGTACCCCTGATAAGCGGGCAGTCCCAAGTCGTATGCAAAATCGCCTACGCCCGCGCTGTGCTGGTACTGTCCCGTTAAAAGCGACGCACGGGTGGGAGCGCTGATCGAGTTGTTGTAGAATTGGCGGACCCGAACCCCTTCCGACGCCAATTTGTCGAGGTTGGGGGTTTGGATTTCGGACCCATATGCACCAATGTCGGAATAACCCAAGTCATCGGCCAAAATCAGCACAATGTTGGGCCTGCCGTTCTTGGTTGTACGTTTTTGTGCCTGTACGGCAAATGTGGCTGCAAACGCGGTCATCAATAATATTTTGTTGTACATGGTCGTTCTGTTTTTTGTTTAAAGGTGGAACCTTGGGTGGGACATGTTCAAAAGCCTCCACGCTCGGGCACTGCGCCCCTTAGTTTGGGACGAAGAACCGAATCATAGTCGACCACATCATTTTGTTTGGCCCAGCGTGCATATTCGGTTTTCAGGCGCTCCACTTCCTGGGGAAACTGCCCGGCCAAATCGTTGTTCTCGCCCCTATCCTGTCCAATGTCGTAAAGTTCGTACTTGCCTTTCGAGGAAATGTAAACAAGTTTCCATTTGCCATCGCGCACGGCCAGATTGCCACCGCGTTCCCAAAACAATGGTTCGTCGCGTTTCTGCTCGTCTTGCCCGCTGGTCAGCACGGGCAACAGGCTTTTACCTGCCAGCGGATTGGTTCCAACGCCATTGTAACGTGCAGGATATTGGGCCTGGGCCAATTCGTAGAATGTAGGGGCCAGATCAATCAAATGCCCCCCGCCGTTGGCAATCCGTCCTTTTTCAATTTTCGAAGGAAACCATGCAATGAACGGTGAACTGATACCTCCTTCGTAAGGCACGCCTTTGTAGGCCCTTAACGGTGAATTGCCGGTTTGCGACCAGTTGCTGTTCTGAAATTCGTACGAACCTGCCGTTCCCACAGGTCCTGTGTTCCGGTTTGAATATATACGTAACCCGTTGCCTCCTTGGGCCCCATTGTCGGAAATGAACACAATAAGGGTGTTGTCGTACTTGCCAAGCTCTTTCAGTTTATCGAGCAAGCGTCCTAGGTTTTGGTCCACACGATCGATCATGGCGGCATACACTTCCTGGCGCCGCTGCCACAACTCTTTTTCATCATAAGTGAGCTTGTTCCAAAACGGCACGTCATCGTCGTGACGGGCAATGGGGTGCGACGGATCGACCACACCCAGTGTCTTGGCATTCTGGGACCTGACATTCCGCAACGAATCCCATCCCAGCGCATATTTGCCTTCGTATTTCCCTATGTCTTCGGGCAATGCCTGGAGCGGCCAGTGGGGAGCATTGTAGGCAAGGTACAGGAAAAAGGGTTTGTCCTCCCTGCTTTGTTCATCCAAAAAGCCCAGTGCGTTGTTAGTTATTTCATCGGTCAGGTAAAACGTACCGGGTTGGGGGTTCAGCCTGACATTGTTTTTTACCAGTGTGGTGGGCAGCCACTCGCCCGGTTTGCCCACATCGAAGTAGTTACTGGCGCCGTCGATAAATCCGAAAAATTTATCGAATCCTCGCTGGTTTGGCCAATAAAGGCTGTCGTTGCCCACGTGCCACTTGCCGCTCATAATGGTGCTGTAGCCGGCTTGTTTGAGTACTTCGGCCAGGGTGAGCGACTCTTTGTTCAGGAAACCCTGATAGGCGGGCAAACCCAAGTTGACGTTAAAGTATCCTACCCCGGCCTTGTGCTGGTATTGCCCCGTCAAAAGCGATGCCCTTGTGGGCGCACTGATGGAGTTGTTGTAGAACTGGCGGAACCGGGTTCCTTCGTCGGCAAGTTTTTGCAGGTTCGGCGTTTGTATGTCTGTACCCCCGTACGGGGACAGATCGCTGAACCCCAGATCATCGACCATAACCAGGACGATGTTGGGCCTGGCCTGCGCAGATGTTTTCTTTTGCGCGAACGACGACATGGCCATTGTACAGGCCAAAAGCATGGTGTATTTATTGAACATGGCGAAAAAATGTTGGTATGTTACGACACAAAACTCTCATTGTCAGAAACACCGGCCAATACTCCCCGATATGCTTCGATATGCTTAAACCGTATGCCCCGGTGCGATTGATCCATCTGCCCCGGTACGATCATCCGTTGACATGTCTCCCATGTTTACGGGCAGCGCTTACACGGTCAGTCGGCCCAATCGGGGTGTTGTTCCAGCTTGGGATTCAAATCCAGCTCGCGCTGGGGCGTCGGGAAATGGATATGCCTGGGCTGTGCGGCCGTTTTTCCGGCCGCTTTTAAGGTTGCCACGTAATAATCGGCCCCGCGTCGTGCCAGATCGAACCACCGCTGGTACTCGAATACCAACTCCTTACGGCGTTCCTGAAACACCGAATCGCGGAACTGGTCAACCGACAAAGCAGGGCTGGTGTCTTTGAGCCTGGTAATTCCGGCACGGTTACGCACCTCATCGATCGCCCAGTACGCCTGGTCGGTTGGTCCGTCGTTGGCCTCGTTCAACGCTTCGGCATATATCAGCAACACTTCCGCGTAACGTATAATGGGCGTGTTTTTCGACGATTGGTAAGGGCTCCCCACTGTGGTTTCGTCGTAATATTTATAAAAGTGGGGTTTAATGGTGTATGTTTGCCCATTGGTAGGGCTTACCATTTGGGTGACGAAGGTCACGGCCTTGCGCTTGTCGTTGTCGGAAAAACTTTGGTACAATCCCCCCTCGGCATGCAAGGCATCGGCATAGTCGCCATTGATGCCCGGCACATCGGTGGTGGCCGACGAACCGCCCAGCATGTTGCCGTTCCAGTTCGAATTGCCTTTGAACTGGGCCGAAAAGATATGCTCTTTTCCGTTTTTGGCGGATAATGCAAACACATCGGCAAAATCATCGAACAGTTCGTACCATTGTGCATCAATGACGTCAAAACTTTTTGAAGCGGCCAACTCCCATTTCTTCTGGGTCAGATATACTTTCGACAGCAAACTGCCGGCGGCCCCTTTCGAGGCTCTTCCCACATCGCTTCCTGTATATGTGCCCGGCAACGGCAACAGGTTTTCGGCATCTTGCAGGTCTTTCTCGATCTGGTCATACACTTCGGCTTCAGTGGATTTAGCCACGTACAGGTTGTCGGCGGTCAGCGAGCTGGTTTCGTGCAGGATCAAAGGCACTCCCCCAAACCAGCGCACTAGGTTGAAATAGTTGAGCGCCCTCAGGAATTTGGCTTCGCCTTCCAGCCGTTCGGCCAAAGAGGCTGTAATGGCCGGATTTCCGTCAATGTTGTCGATGGCTACATTGGCTCGGTTGATGGCGTCGTAGCTCTGTCTCCATATTTCCTGCATACGGTCGTTGGACGCATCGTGCGTAAGCCCCGAAATGGCCCTCACATGTGCATTGCGCGCCCGTGGCCCGGCCTCATAATCGTCGGTGGCCATTTCGGTGGAAATCTGTATCAAGCGGTTGTACAAAGTGTGCTGCGTGCTGTTAACGGCATTGTAAATACCGTTCACCGCCGCCACCGCGTCGGCATCCTTTTTATAAAACTGGTTGGTGGTCAAAAGCGAACCGGGATCTTCCTCCAACGACACGCACGATGCCAGTCCCCATATCACAAAGGGTAGTATGAGCAAAGTATATTTTTTCATTTTATCCAATATTAAAACAGTGTATCAGGAGCCTAAAACGTTAGTGAAATGCCGACGGCATACGACGATGCCACGGGGTATATTCCCGAATCGGTACCTTGCGACACGGTGTTGTCGCCCGATGTCACCTCCGGATCAAAGCCTGTGTAATTGGTAATGGTCAGCAAATTGTTTCCGGTGACGAACACGCGGGCACCGGCCAGATTTACACGGCCGAGGAGTGCTTTGGGAAGGTTGTACCCCAATGTGACATTCCGAAGTTTGAGGAACGATCCGTCCTCGATAAAACGATCCGAGAACACAGGGGCCGGGTCTAACTTTGCCCGGGGGATGGTGGTACTCGGATTCTCTGACGTGTAACGGTTAAGCGCCGATGTGGAGGCGTTTTGCTGGCCATTGAAAAGTTCCAGCGACTGCTTGTTGCCGTTAAGTATTTCGTTGCCGTACGTTCCCTGAAAAAAGAACGACAAATCAAAGCCTTTCCATGATAAGTCGTTCCGTATGCCAAAAGTAAAATCGGGCTGCGCACTGCCGATAATATCGCGGTCGGCCGCAGTGGTGAAACTGCCGTCGCCGCTGATGTCCTTATATAACCGGTCGCCGGCTTTGGGAGTGGCATTTCCGGTATAAGCCCCTTTGGCTGCCTCTTCGCCTGCCTGCAAAATGCCATCGGTGACGGTACCGTAATAGGTGCCCAACGGCTGGCCCACTTTCACAATGTAGTTTCCGCTAATGTAAGAGTCGGAGGAATCATCGCCGATACTTAGCACTTCGTTACGGTTAACCGCAAAATTCAGGGTGGTACCCCATTTGAAGTTGCCGTCAACGTTTTTGGTCGACAGGTTGATCTCATACCCTTTGTTCTGCAACGACCCATAATTCTGCAACGAAGTGGATTGCCCGGTCGTCCACGGGATTTCCACGTTCAGCAACAAATCGACCGTCTTCTTGTAATAGGTATCGAAATTCAATACCACCCGGTTGTTGTACAGTGCCAGATCAATGCCCAAATCATATTGGTTGGTGGTTTCCCATCCTAAGTCGTCGTTGGCGATATTGCCGGGGACAAAGCCGGTCACCAAATTGTCGTCGAACAAATATTTTACGCTCGTAAGGGTTGACAGTGATTGGTAGTTCCCTATTTCCTGGTTTCCGGTCGATCCATAGCTTGCCCTGAGTTTCAGGTCGTTCACGATGCTTTTGTAAGGCTTGAAGAAATCTTCATTGCTGATTTTCCACGATACGGCCGCCGATGGAAAATACCCCCACTTGTTGTTCTTTCCGAAGCGTGACGAACCGTCGGCCCTGATGCTGGCCGACACATAATACTTTTGGGCATAGTTATATCCTACCCTCGACAGGTACGACACCAACCCCCAGCTGCCGGCATACGAATAGGGCGTTAAGGCCACGTTTCCCGAACCCAGACTATTGTACGTCAGGTCATCAGACACAAACTGCTGTGAGCCTGCCCTGACAATTTCACTCTCGAACTCCTGTTGGGTAAAACCGGCCACAACATCCAGAAAGTGTTTCTGCCCAAAAACCTTATTATAAGTCAGCGTGTTTTCGTTCAGCCATGAAAACGACTGGTAAACGCCTATCTGGGCCTGGCCCCCAATGGTCAATCCTTCGTAAATGGAACTGGGGATGTAGCTGTTCTCTTTGTTCTGGTTAATGTCTGCGCCACCCGATATTTTCAGGTTCAACCCTTTGGCGACCTCCAAATCGGCAAAAAAGTTAGCCAGCACACGGTAGGTGTCACTGTTGTTGGTACGTTCCTTCAACGATGCAATGGGGTTTGATATGATGTTTTCGAAAGGGTTGCGCAACGTGTAACTTCCGTCGGCCTCATAAATGGTGGCCGTAGGGGGCATTATCAGCAAAGAAGACACGATACCGCTGGGAGCCACGTTGGCATGCGATTTGGTTCCCGTTACATAGGTGCCGGTCTTCAACCGCTTAGTCAGTTGGTTGTCAAGGTTGATCCGTCCGGTAAAACGTTTGAAATCTGTGTTGGCAAGGATGCCTTTCTGGTCGTAATAACTGGCAACCACGGCATAGCGGTTCTTCTCGCTGCCCCCGGCAAACGACACCTGATGGCTCGACACCCCGGCTTTACGGAAAGCGGCATCCTGCCAGTCAACTCCATCGCCCAGCGCAGCAATTTGTTCGGGGGTAAGGTACTGGTACGGCCCCTGCGACGGGTATGCATCATAAAGCGCATCGTTTCGCAGCTGGGCGAAATCTTTTGCCCCCAACACATCAATCTTTTTGCTCAGCCATTGCACGCCCTGGCTTCCTTCGTAACTGATGGTCGACTTATCGGCTTTTCCTTTTTTGGTGGTGATGATGACCACCCCGTTCGAGCCGCGCGAACCGTAAATGGCCGTGGCAGAGGCATCTTTCAGCACGTCAATGCTTTCAATGTCCCCGGGGTTGATGTTGGCCAACGGGCTCGTTTCTGAACCACTGATGGTCGATGCGCTGGTCGAGGTGTTGTAAACCGGAAACCCATCGATGACATACAGGGGTTCGTTGCCTCCGGTAATGGAACTCCCTCCGCGTATGCGGATGCTGGTGGCCCCTCCAGGCTGGCCCGAGGTAGGGACGACGGTAACACCGCTTATCTGTCCCTGCAAGGCTTTGTCAAAACTGCTCACCGACCCTTTGTTCAGATCAGAAGCATTGACCGACGCAATTGCTCCCGTCAGTTCGGTCCGTTTTTGGGTGCCATACCCGATAACGACTACCGAATTGACGAGATTAATGTCTTCGGTCAAATAAATGTCAACGGCATCGATTTCGTAAAACTCTATTTCCTGTGTCTTGTATCCCAAAAAACTGACGACCAAGCTTACAGGCAACTCTTGTTTAAGGGCGATGTCAAACTTTCCGTCCAGACCGGTAACGGTTCCCGTAGCAGTTCCCTTTACCCTAATGGCTACTCCTGTCAAAGGCTGTTTGGTACGTTCGTCGTAAACAACCCCTTTTAGGCTAGTATTGGTTTGTGCCTGCGTCCGTAAGGTCGCACCTAGCGTAAATACCCATAGCAACAGGGTTATTCTAACGATTTGTTTCATTGCAAAATGTATTGTGTTTATTTGAATCCTTGCCCGCCAAAGGCAATACAAATCCCCTCCACTGCCGTTGGCCGCCCGACGGCTGTGGTATTTTGGATTGGAAGAAACAAGGCATTCCATGGGCAGGTTGCTTTGCCACAAAGCCGGAAGGAATGGCCCTAGGGGCCCAGATGCGCTTTGAATTTCTACAAGGTCCCCGGTTTCGCATCCGGTAATAATGGGGGTAATGGGCAACCTTGTCTTGGAATTTACCGGGCGGTTATAAAACTTTCATTCCAGTTTTTGGTTTGTTGGGCAATGGTTTGTGCATCCAGATTCAATATCCCGAACTGGTTGTTATAAACCTGCCCTTCTGTGGCAACCCATTTTAGAAAGTCTTCCAACACGGCTTGCTTTTCGGAACCGGCTTTATAACGAAATGCAAAACGTGTGGTCGGAATCAGTTCCGACGGTTCATTTTGCAGGGTTTGTATGACAACGTCAAGCGACGTGGCCCCGTTGATGAGTATCTTGTTTTTTCTGCCACTGCCCAACTCAATGGGCAACGGCAGAAGCCCTTCTTTGATCGTCCGGCTTTGCAGGTCGTACAAATAGCCTAAATGGTTAAACGAAAGCCCCAGCGAGTCACGGCGCAACGCAGACACCAGAAAGAAATCGTCCCCGTTGATTTTCTTACCTCTCAACCGGGTCGGCACATCGCCAAAATAACCGGCAAAAAGTTGCGAAGTCCCTGCCTGGGCGTTACGGGCATAAACAGTCAGTTGGTTCCATTTCTGATCTTCTTTCGCCTGACCTTCATCGCTGAATACATCCTTTTCGAAATAAATCTTTTTCAGCAGCTTCTTATCAATTCCCTTTCGCTCCAATTCTTCCAACAAGGGGTTATGCACGTTGGCTACCGGGAGCAATGCATAGCGTCCGCTGAATACCAGCTTTTCACCTGCCGGAACCGTTGCTTCATCAATAAGCTGCAAACTGGCATCGGGTTCCTGATCCGGCGATGTGTTCAGCTCGATTTTTACATTTCCGTGCGTACGGCTGTATTCGAAGATCCATTTTTCGATAAGCGGATTAACGAACCTGGCCCCCTGCAATCGAATCTCAGTGCTTGCCGAACTTTGGGTTTGGGCATTGGTCCCCAGCACTATTCCAAACAATATCAATGCAGTATAAAATAGCTTCACTGTTCTCATTTTTTATTTGATTTAAAAAGTTAAATCCGGCACCATCCGATCCTTTTCCTGCTTATGTATGCAATAAACGGTATGTGCCAAACGACTAAGCGATTCTTTTCTGAGCCGGGTCAGTAAACGCTCTTGTAAATTAGCTGGGTCCATCGGCTTTGCATTTTAATTTCCCTGCTACAAATATGTTGATGATCAACTAACCGGAACATCCCCCAAAGAAGGTATATTGGATACCATAAGAAGGGTATGCAACAAGAAGATGAGAGGCGCGGAAGATGTGAGTGGTTGGCTTTTTGCAGTTTGCCTTAAAAGGGAACCAACCAGCATCTGACTCTTGCCGGAAGCTTCTTATTGAAACCCAGAATTTGAAACGAACCCACCCCACCAATATCCGGCAACTTTCCTGCCCCTCCTTATTACCAGCGAATACGCCCCCAACAAACCATTGCCACCCCCTCTTTGTAATAGGGTGCCAACAGGAATAATCATGGCATAAAAACCACACCTAACCTCTAAATAATCAAACACTAATGGTTGTGTCCACGTCAACTGCCCATTCTATTTTTGCTATCAACAATCATCTGCTTCGTTATGAACCCAATTCGAGTGGCTGTTATTGATGACAATGAGACCTGGCGGGATGCATTCTGCAACATTCTCTGCCGACAACTAAACCTTTCGGTCATCGAAAACAGCGACGATCCGTACAACCTCCTAGAGTCTGTCAACTTAGACGAGACAGATCTTATATTCATGGATATAAGAATGCCCATGATCGATGGTATCACCCTTGCAAAGAAATTGCTTCTGCAAAAGAACTCGCTGAAGATAATCGCCGTGACCATGTATATCGACAGTATTTCACTGGCCCTATTATTAAGCGCGGGTTTTAAAGGATGCATTTCGAAAGCCTCTCTTTTACCGGAACTCGAAAGTGCCACCAATACGGTATTGGAAGGCCGATTGTATTTCCCCAGATACATCGTTTTAAGCAATTATCCCAAGCCTCGGAACGACAGGCAACACGGTACAAGCATGTACTTTTCTGCCAAAAGGACAAGCGATCCGCGCCCAACAAAATAAATACACCATCATGGACTCCAATGGATCAGTACAAACATTGCCCGAAAGGATTTACAGGTTAACCGTTGACCTGCAAGTACTTTTTGAAAAGTTTGGCCAAAGAATGACCGACACCGATCTGCTTTGTTCAATGACAGACATGCTCCAATCCATCAAAAGCTTGTCCATCCGGGCAAACAGCGACAAAGTCACGTCCGCGTCCCATGAGCTTATCCGGGCATTCAACGCCGTACAAACGGGGCATGGCAGCTTTACCCAATCATCATACGAATTTTGTACGGTACTGGTAGGCCACTTGATCGGGTTGGCATACAGTGAAGCATTGCACATCTGTTCGCCTTTCGAAATAAACAACACAACACAATCCCCCCAAAAAACGAACGGCACACTGCAACCCATCTCCACGTGGTTTATCATCCTTTACATCCACGAAGATATTCTGGAGCTAAAAGCAAATTATGTGAAGGTCTTTCATCAACTGAAGCAATTGGGCCGGTTTGCCATCGAACACAGCTCGGATCACAAAAACCAGGACGAGTATTGGAACATCTTTGTCTCCACCGACCAAGGCCGGGATGCGATAGAGGCATCTTTAGGGTCTGTTAAAGATAACTGCAAAATCATAAAAATAGCTGACTACGATCTTTTTACCAATGAAATACCTTTCCCCGACAGCCCGAACAATAAATAGTATCCCCGATGTACACACAAGAACCATCATGGTAAGCCAGATTGGTTCGACAGCTGAATCCCTTTCTTGAGAAGAACCGATATGATCTGTTGAATAAAGAAATCCGCAAAGGTTATGATACCGTTACTCAATAATTTTTTGTCCGAGGACGCACTGAATGGGTTTATCGATAAACTTCCATTGGTTTTGACAAGTGCGTTGGGCACACTACTCCTTGCCCTGTTGTTTAGCAGCATACAGAAATGGCTCAAGGCGAACCGGGGCAAAATCAATGGCAACAACGGTGAAATATGCAGCAACAATGCATTCCAATGTAAAAAACGGTTAGGCAATGTCGAGCAAAAACACCATGTCATTTTGAATTCGCTCCCCGACATTGTATTCATTATCGACAAAAAATCCAAAATCCAGTTCATTAATCAAACAGTTTTCCAAATATTAGGGTTCCATGCCGAAGAGATGGTTGGGAAATCGTTTTTCAACTATGTGGCAGTCAGCGAAACAACCCCCACCTTTTCCAAAATCAGCAAAATATTCCGGGAACGGAAAAGAAATACTTTTACTTCGTACATGTACCACCGATCGGGCAGATCCGTTGATGTGGAAATTACGGCCAGTGTTATTTCGTACGATGGCAAAGAGGTGGTCCAGGGGAATATCCGGGACATTTCGGATAAAAAGAAACATGATATCCAGATAAAAACCCTCCTTGAAGCCACAGAACAGAGCTATGCCTCTATTGTCATCACCAATACCCACGGAGAGATCGAATACGTGAACCAACGTTTTACCGAAGTCACGGGTTACTCCTACAAAGAGGCTATCGGAAAAAACCCGCGGATTTTAAAAGCGGGCACCATGCCAAAACAGCACTACGAAAAGTTGTGGGAAACAATTACGGCCGGCGAAAGGTGGCAAGGAGATTTTATCAACAAAAAGAAAGACGGCTCCATTTACATCGAAAAGGCATCCATTTCACCAGTCTTTGACGAATACCATACCATTACCCATTTTGTGGCCGTTAAAGAAGACATTACCAAACAAAAGCTGGCCGAGAAAGCACTGAAAGAAAGCGAGGAAAAGTACAGGATCATTACGAACTCAACGGTCGATATCATTTTTGCAGTGGACCAGCACGGCAATTTGCTTTATTGCAACGAGAGGCTAAAGGTCATGCTGGGCCATGAGATAGACGAGATACTTAACCAATCGTTCCACACCCTTATTCCCCAAAACGATTTGCTTTCTTTTTGCCGGCACCAGAAAAAAGTGTGGGCCGGAAAAGAAGCCAATGGTTTTGTTACGCGCCTGATCCACAAGGACGGGCAGTTGATCGACGTGGAAATAAGCGGGAAACTGACCCGGTACAACGGAAAGCAAGTCATTCTGGGGGTTATCCGTGACATTTCGGAGCGCAAGCATGCCGAAGAAAAGCTGAGACTGTACAAAAAAATATTCGACAACTCGTTGGATGGGGTTGCCATCATTAGCAAGTCGGGCCGGTACATCGAACAAAACAACATCCACAAAGTGCTCATTGGCGATTCGAACCTTAACGTGAACGAAATACAGTATGCCGCCAACGAGGAAATAAACACGTTCGCCGCATGGGTAAACGAAATACAAACCAACGGCTTTTACAGAAAAGAGGTTAGGCTGGATTCCGTTCACGGACCAAAAGACCTCGACATTTCGGTCTTCCCCATATTCAATGAGAACGGGGCACTGCAATGTTACATCAGCATGAAACGTGATATTTCCGAACGTAAACGCATCGAAAGGGAGCTGGCCCAACGCGAACGGTCCTTAAAGACCATTGTTGGGGCGCTGCCCGATTTGGTGTTCCACATGGACGAAAAGGGGCGTTTCCTGTCATTCTACCAAGGTTCCAATTTAAATGCGCTTTGGGTGCCACCCCAAAGTTTCCTCAATAAATCGATCTATGATTTCTTTTCACCCGAATTTTCCGACAATGCGTTATTGGCCATCACCGAAACACTGGTGAATGGGGAATTCGATTTCGAGTACACCATCCAACGGAAGGGGGAACAACATTTTCATGCCAAGTTAGCCAAGCTCAACGACAACGAAGTCATTGCAGTCGTGCGCGACATCACCAAGCTGAAGGAAACCGAACTGAAGCTAAAAGAACTCATTTCTACAAAAGATAAAATTCTGGCTATCATTGCACACGACCTGAAAAATCCTTTTCATGGTATCTTAGGTTTCACGGACATCATGCTGGCTTCCGTCAACGAATTTAACCCCGAAACGTTCAGCAACTATCTTCGGATCGTCAACTCTCAAGTCGAGAATGCACTGGAACTGTTGCAAAACCTGTTGAACTGGGCCATGACGCAGTCGGACCAGATTGTGTACCGCGAAGAAAAAGTGTCGTTGAAAAAACTCATCGAAGAGGTGATGGTACTGGTCAAATCATCCGCCACCGTGAAAGATGTCAATATTCGCTTGAAGCAATCCCACGACATTGAGTTAAACACTGATTCAAATATGCTAAAGACCATTTTGCGCAATCTTACCTCAAATGCCATCAAATTTACGTGCAGCGGCGGCCAAATCAACATTGAGGTTGAAACAGCCAACGATTTCGTAAACATATCGGTGGAAGACTCGGGCGTAGGGATTCCACAAGAGATGATCGACCAACTATTCTCATCCCAGCTGCCGGTGACCACATCTGGTACGGCCGATGAAAAAGGTTCCGGTCTGGGGCTGGTCTTGTGCAAAGAATTCATCCATAAGCTGGGCGGCCGTATATCGGTACAAAGCAAAGTTGGCTCAGGAAGCCGATTCGCGGTAATATTGCCACGCCATCGTGTTTGCGTAAACTAATCCAACCATGTCACACACCTCCAAAAAAACATTGATCGCCGATGGCTCTCTTTTGGCACATAGCAATATCGAAAAAGATCCTGACTGAGCAGCACGAGTACCTGCTTTCTTGAAGCATCCAATGGCACGGAAGCATTGACCAGTACCGATCCAGACGGATCTTTTATTTCCCGACAAAGACGGGGAAAATTGCAGGAGAAAGAATACGACATGCCCATCATTGTCGTTTCGGACGGTTACCCATCCGACACAAAGAAAACATGCAACCAGAAGGGCGTACCTCCTTGCCTTGAATATGCTCTTGGTTCTGCCACAGCAAACTGTCACGCAGCCCACAAATAAAGCATTCATTCCCGGCTGACGATGCCGGGATTATTTTTGTCGGTTGACGTCTTTTTTCCCAAAAGCCTCTCACAATGATTTAATAAAAGTCGTTCCATCAGTGCATTATACATATCAAGCTGCATGCTATCCCGAAACAACAATCCCATATACTTACCCGTAAAATGAATGCTGTTTAATTGAGGAATAAAAATACGCTGCCTATAATTTATTGTTTGCTTGGGCACAAAAGTTTCGGTATATTAAAAACATCTCAAAAACCACCCCATGTACCCTCCAAACAATCGAAAAAATGTCTCCTTGTTTATCAAAATCGTAGGAATCGTAATTATTCCCACGATTTGCGGGACGGTATATTTAACGGCATCCAAGAACATTCCCCCAGGCAACATTCTAGACAATGGGAATCTGGCATTTTTGGTTTTCTTAATTGCCACATCCGCTATTTCGTACGCAGTAATCCGGCTTTCTGTCCCAACCCGCTTGGTAAAGTCCGTCCCTTATGCCCTAACGTCCGCCAACGAACACCATCTCGACACTGCACAAATCGTTGTAGTGGCTGTCGATGTGTACCAGCGCGTAACCTATATCAACCCCAAAGGAGCCCAAATGCTTGGATATGACCGTTCGGAACTTATTGGAAAAAGCTGGGTCGATCTTTGCAACGTTTTCCAGTCTCCGCCATTGGCCACGATTCTCGATGCGATGGGAAAGGAAGGTCAAATGGGCAAACACCGGCACATAGAGTCAGCTATTTTAACAAAAGACGGTAGCCCAAAATATGTAACCTGGTACAATTCGTTCATGGTTGACACCAATAACCAAGTAGCCGGGATCCTGATGTCGGGTATTGATGTGTCTGACATCCATCCCAAAGACAACGAGCATTGGCGAAACAAGACATTGTTTTTCGAGGCCATCAAATACCAACCCAACGCCATTGCCATTGCGGTAAACAACAAGGTCATCCACCACAACCTGAAGTTTATCGAATTATTCGGATATACGCTCGAAGATGTCCCCACCATTGACCGGTGGATGGAGCTTGCCTATCCTGACGATGATTACCGGACCAAAGTATCGGCCAACTGGAACCGCATGATTGCCGAATCGCAAAAAAGCGGAGCCAGCACACCGGTCAAAGAGTATCTGGTAACCTGTAAGGACAACAGCAACAAAACAGTAGAAATATCGGGCCGACCCGTAGGCGAAATGTTTGTGACGGCATTCAACGACATCACCGAACGAAAACTGGCCGAGGAAAAAATCGGTTTGCTATCCCTGGCCATCGACCAGTCATCGGCATCAGTGTTGGTGACCGATAAAACAGGATGTATCGTTTACGTGAACCACCGCTTCGAGACTATTACCGGATACAAACAAGAAGAAGTGATCGGCAGCAATCCCCGCATGCTGAAATCAGGTCACCATCCCGCAGAATTTTATCAAACCATTTGGAAAACCATTTTAAGCGGAAAAATATGGAAGGGGCAATTCCATAACAAGAAAAAGAACGGTTCCCTCTACTGGGAGTCGGCCTCCATAGCCCCCATTTACAACCACGATGGCATTATTACCCATTTTGTCGGGGTGAAAGAAGACCTAACCGAAAAAATTATTGCCGAACGGATTTTAGAAGAAGCCCAGATCAAGCTACGGGCCGTGATCGACAGCACATCCGACCTAATTTGGGCGGTAAGGCCTTTCGATTTTGGGTTGATCATGTTCAACGAACCACTAAAAAAGCATCTTTTCAAACGTTTCGCTGCCCAAATCGATATCGGCGACACACCTTATAATATATTCCCTTCGGTCGAAGAAGCTGATGTCTGGATACAACGTTACCAAAAAGCCCTTCAGGAAGGCAATTACATCATAAAAGCGACCACGTCGGACAACAGAATCCATTTCGAGTATTCGTTTAACTTGCTGACCAACGAAAAAGGAGTGTTTGCCGTATCGTGTTTCGCCCGTAACATTACTGATCTTCACCTTGCCGAGCAAGCGGTGAAGAACAGTGAAGAGCGGTTACAGAAACTTTTGGAGTCTGTGACCGATTTTATCTATTCGGCATCGGTGGTCAATGGTCAGTTCATTGGAGCCTCACACAGCGAAGGTTGCTTTTCGGTTACAGGATATTCTACTTCGGAGTTTGGGAAAACGCGTGATCTGTGGCAAAAAATTATTTTTCCTGACGATCTGAAGCAAGTACAGATATACACCAAAAGCGCATTGATCAACAACTTACACGACTCGATAGAACACCGCATCATCCATAGGGACGGCAATGTAAAGTGGGTACGGAACACCATTGTGGCGAAAAAAGACAACCAAGGGCTTGTGATTGGTTACGACAGCCTTATTTCAGACATCACCACACGAAAAACTGCCGAAGACGCACTGCGGATCAGCGAAGAGCGTTACAGGACCGTTACCACCCTTTCGGGGCATGTGATTTACGACATTAACCTGGATAACCATAAAGTCCTGTGGACGGGAGCAGTGGAATCCGTACTGGGTTACAGTGAAAGCGAGTTCAGCCAACCCGGTCCATTGTTTTGGGAAGAGATCACCTGCCAGGAAGACAAGACAAAAGTCACCGCCTTATTCAAAGAACTGGTGCATGGTAAGAAGCCATTCAAAGCAGAGTACCGCCTTGTTACAAAAGACGGCACCACCAAATGGATCGACAACCAGTGTTACATCCTGCCCCTTATTCCCGACAACCCTGCACGCGCCATTGGAGTCATCAAAGACGTTACACTAAAAAAAGACATTGAGCGCCAAATATTAAGCAATGTGATAAAAGCAGAGGAGAAGGAACGGATAAACTTTTCACAGGAAATACATGACGGATTGGGTCCGTTGTTATCGGCCATTAAAATGTACGCCCAATGGCTCTCCATTCCCAACACTCGCATTGATCGGGACGAAGTGCACAAGGACCTTGAGAAGCTGATCAATGAAGCTACCCAAACCGTCAGGGATATTTCGTTTAAACTAAGCCCGCACGTACTAAGATCGTACGGATTGATCGAAGCGGTGAAAAGTTACGTCGAACGGATTGCCCAAAGCACCAACTTAAAGGTTAACTTTATCTGGTCGCGCTACAACCAAATAGACGGAAACTACGAGTTTGTGCTCTACAGGGTACTGTGCGAAAGCGCCAACAACACCATAAAACATGCAAACGCCAGTCAGGCATGGATTCGAATCCACCAGGTGAAGCACATGACCATTGTGGTTTACCACGATAACGGACGAGGGTTCGACATTGACCAAACCATCCATAGCCCCAAAGGCATTGGATTATTGAACATGCAAAGCCGTATCAATTCGCTGGGAGGCCATTTTGTCATAAAAAGCCGTCAAAACAAAGGAACTACTATAAAAATTAAGGTAAATACCTCTGGCTAAGTATAAACAATTGAGTATATTTAAAAGACACATCCATGCCGCCAAATTGCGATACAAGCAGTAGATTCCCCATCGGAACAGAACGGGCTGGCAGGTGGCCAATTGGTTAATAAATTACAGGCACATGAAAAACATGGAACTCAAAAAAATAATCATTGTCGACGACCATCGTCTGTTCCGCGAGAGCATTTGCAAAATCATCGTTCAAGAACAAATCGGCAATGTGGTTGCCGAAGCTTCCAACGGAAAAGAGCTGCTGAACTTGCTGAAAACATTCGAACCCGATATTGTGCTGATGGATATTGCCATGCCCGAAATGGATGGCATTGAGGCCACCAAAAAGGCCCTGGCCATGCAACCCGGGCTTAAAATACTTACGACGTCGTCGTTTTCCGACCAAAAATACTACTTCAGCATGCTCGAGGCCGGCGCCAAAGGTTTTTTGTTAAAGACAGCAGGCATATTCGAGTTGCGGAACGCCATTGCCGAAATAGCCAAAGGCAATAGCTGGTTTTCGCCCGAACTGTTGCAAGGCGTTATCAAATCACTCCACGAACAGGCAATCCACGAATCCTCATCAACCCTCACCGACCGTGAATCGGAGATTGTGAAACTGGTGTGCGAAAGCCTGACCAACGAACAGATATCGAATAAGCTTCACATCAGTCTCGATACCGTCAAATGGCACAGGACAAATATCTTGTCCAAAACCGGCTGTGCCAATACGGCAGGATTGGTGATCTATGCCATCAAGAATAAGATTATTGAGATTTAAATGCTCTTTTAATATGCTGTCTATTACGTAAAGCATGTGCGCCCACAATCAGGAACCACTTGATTACATGCCCAGTTCTGGTCCCGGGATCTTTCAGGCAACGGCAATCGAAAATTATCCGTCCTAAAATGCCAAAAGATAATTAGCAGTATTTTCTGCCATATTTACTTACAGGCATGTTATTTGATTAAATTTCACCGCATCTTTACTCCAGCCCTCAATGTCTCTGGAGTAAAGATTTGCCAAACAATCTTGACTATGGATTTACCTAAAATAATCATTGTCGATGATCAGCGCCTGATCAGGGAACTGATGCACGAAGTTATCGTCCAGGGACAAATAGGCGATGTGATTGCCGAAGCGTCGAACGGAAAAGAGTTTTTGGAATTACTTGACACCCACCAGCCCGATATCGTACTGATGGACATTGTAATGCCTGAGATGGACGGCATTACGGCCACCGCCAAAGCCCTGTCCCTGTACCCAACCATGAAAATATTGACCACCTCATCGTGCGCCGATCAAAGGTACTATTTCGAGATGCTGTACGCCGGAGCCAAAGGTTTTTTGTTAAAAACGGCCGGCATATTCGAGATGAAAAATGCCATTGCTGAAATATCAAAGGGCAACAGTTGGTTCTCTCCCGAATTATTGCAGGGAGTCATTTCGTCGCTCCACTCAAAATCGCGCCAGGAAGCCACCCATGGCCTTACCGAGCGCGAATTGGAGATCTTAAAGCTGGTATGCGAAAGTTTCACCAATGAACAAATTTCGAATAAGCTACACATCAGCCTTGACACCGTCAAATGGCACAGGGCAAACTTGCTGTCAAAAACCGGCTGCACCAACACTGCCGGATTGGTGATTTACGCCATTAAACACAAAATCATTGAAGTGTAACTACCACGAAATAAAGACAAAGCGATTTGTTAACCAACTAAAACAGAGATAATTGTTTGTCTTCAGCTAAAACAAATACCTTACGTAACCCTTTCCCGATAACCGGAATGTTTGTGCCATCTCCAGCCTTTGCAATAGAAATAAACCCTCATAAATACAACGTGGAATGAGAATTGAACACATCGCCATTTGGGTCCGTGATTTGGAGAAAGTACGAATGTTTTATGAGACATATTTTGAGGCCACTTCCAGTAGTAAGTATCACAACAAAACCAAAGATTTCCAATCCTATTTTTTGAGTTTCCGCGATGGTTGCCGGCTCGAATTGATGCACCGTTCCGATATTGCTGACGGTTTCCTTAACCACGAGCAGCAAACGTTTGGGATTATCCATTTTGCCATGTCGGTGGGGAGCCGGGAGCGTGTTGACCAATTAACCCTTCTGTTGCGTGCCGACGGGCATCGTGTAATCGGCGAGCCGCGCATCACCGGCGATGGTTATTACGAAAGCGTGGTCCTAGACCCAGAAGGCAACATTGTGGAAATTACCATTTGAAAAATCTTTCCCCTCTAAAGTGAACGATATTCGAAATACAAGGTCTTGCGTTATGATCACATTGAAGAACATTTCTTCTCTCGCCTCCCAACTTCCCCAATGTCTCTGGAACAAATTGTTCCAAATGGAATAGCTCCTCTTTAAGGCGGAAAACCGCAAAGGCCCTGTATCCAAATTTTGTATTGTACCTTTTCGCTTTCGGGAGTCGCAATCGAAACAAATGCAACTCCCGAGATGTTTACTGGACAATAAAGACGGTACAAAAGAACAAACAGATAAGCAGCAACATAAGATTAAGTGCCTTAATCATCAATCACTGCTTGGGAGTTCTGGCCGTCAGTCCCAACAAAATATCCAGATGGAAAAAACGAACATCCCTCTTCTATGTGATCCGAAACATGGATTGTGTGAAATCCCTACCAATCTCTATGCCGAAAGCCGTGACAAACTATCTTCGGAGTCTAAACCCGTACGCATCATTTATTTTACCGACCCGATTTGTTCAGCTTGTTGGGCTATTGAACCCCAATTAAGAAAATTGAAGCTGGAATACGGCACAAGTGTCGAAATCGAATACCGCATGGGTGGCCTGTTGCCCGACTGGAACTATCAAAAAGGAGGCATTAGCAAACCATCGGATGTGGCCCATCATTGGGACGAAGCAAGCCGGTACTATCAGATGCCCATCGATGGCGACGTGTGGCTCGAAGATCCGTTACATTCATCCTATCCTCCCTCTATTGCGTTTAAAGCTGCTCAAATGCAGGATTCCACAAAAGCCATCCGGTTCCTTCGCATAATCAGGGAAATGGTTTTCCTTGAAAAGAAGAATATTGCCCATTGGGAACATCTTTCAACCGCTGCAACCCTTGTCGGACTAAGTCCGGAAAAACTAAAACACGACTCAGCGGATTTGGCCGTAACACTGTTTCGCGCCGATTTAGAGCTTACCCGGAAAATAGGTGTAAGAGGTTTTCCAACATTGTTCGTAATCAACAACTCGGGGCATAAAGAATACATTTATGGTTTCAAACCCTATTCCGTGTTCGAAAGCACCATTGCCAAAGTTTGCCCCAACGCCCCTAGAAGCAATTACAGCAAAAACTGGGAACATCTGTTCAAAATATACCCTACCCAGACACTGAGGGAGTTTGCTGAATTAAGCGACCTGACCCCGTCCCAAAGTGAAGAATTGCTGGAGAAGCTGGTCCATGAAGGGGAACTGACCAAGCAGATAATAAAAAATGGAACCCTTTGGAAAAGAAAGATAATGGCCGCTGAAAACAATTTTTCCCTGTAGAAAGCCAGGCTGGAAAGATAAATGCTATTTTCGTTCTCCAAATGCAACTCCGACAGATCAAACACACAGAGGTTTATCATGATCTGAAAAATCCGGACAATAAAAGAATTGTGCATTACAAGATCAATTTCGTACCATAAGATATCCATGTTGCCGATTTGCAACATTCGGGAAAATAAGATCAACAACACGGATATTCCATCTGGTCAATAGAATATAAAATTTTAACGGATGAAATCCATTTCGATTTTTGCCATATTCATTCTCTGCCTTGCTCCCATTGCCTGTAACCCCAGATCCGCCAAGCCAATAGATGATCCGTCGGAAGGTTTTGATGAAGACAAAAAAGCGATCGAACAACTGGTCCGCAACTTCTACAAATGGCAGGAAGCCAATGATACAAATATCGGATTTACCCCTATTCCCGACCCCTTCGATAGTATATATGTGGGATTGGATCTAAACGAACTAGAGAGAGGGATTGCAATCCTAAAAGGATCCAACTTTTTTGCCGACGAATTTCTGGATAATTACAAACGAATTGTACAAACCATTGACCAGAAACTCAGAAACGGAGAGTTGGTGTGGTTTGTAGGTGATATGCCTCCATTTGGAAACAACACTAACATGTGGTGCAATTGTCAGGACTATCCGTATGACAACCCCTGGGACTTGATCGAATTCAAATACGATCGGATGGAACCCCATTTGGCTACCCTCACCTGGACCTGGGGGAAATCGGAGTGGAGCAAGAATTTCAAATACCAGATCATTGTTAAAAAAACGGACTTCCAATGGAAGATAGCTTATCTGGAAGGATTTGATTTTGAAGGGCTCACACAGACGAACAATTAAACAAGGACAGATACGAAGCCGCCTTTAACACATTGTTCCCGATGGACATCAACCTCATCCTCGACCAAATATACATGCTTCCTCCGGCATCCAAGCAGATGCTCAGAGAGAACGTGACCGAAATCGTCTTACCCAAGGGCCATGTTTTGCTGAAAGCCGATAAAATCGAGACCAGCATCTACTTTATCAAACGGGGAATCGTTCGTGCTTACTCCAATTCAACCGACAACGAAATTACTTTTTGGTTTGGCAAAGAAGGTGACACCGTGATCTCGATGAAAAGTTATGTTACCGGCCAAAGAGGGTACGAGAATGTGGAATTGTTGGAGAATTGCCAGCTATACCAATTAGGGACCACGGAACTGCAACGGTTCTTTGCCTCCGACATACACATTGCCAATTGGGGACGAAAATTTGCGGAACAAGAACTCATAAAAACAGAAGAAAGATTTATTTCCCGCCAGTTTCGTACGGCCACAGAACGTTATAACGATTTGTTAAGAGACAATCCCGATTTAGTTCAACGGGTCCAACTAGGACATATTGCCTCTTATTTAGGCATCACTCAAGTCAGCCTAAGCCGAATAAGAGCTGGGATCAGATAACAGGCCTTTTTTAACAATTGTAAAATCCCCTTTCGGGCCAATTGACGACCTTTGCCAAAAAAAGTGAAGGATGAACTGGATTATTTTAATATTGGCAGGCGTGTTTGAAGTGGGCTTTGCATCGTGTCTTGGAAAAGCCAAAGAGACTTCCGGCACCGAAGCATATTGGTGGATTGCAGGATTTCTCATATCGCTCACCATAAGCATGTTGTTATTGGTCAAAGCCATCCAAAGCATTCCAATAGGAACCGCATATGCGATCTGGACGGGAATCGGGGCCGTAGGAACTGTATTAATGGGAGTTTTTGTGTTCAAGGACCCAATCAACTTTTGGCGGATATTTTTTCTCGCCACGCTTATTGGTTCCATTGTGGGATTGAAATCGGTGTCCCACTAAAAAGATGGAATGATACGCGAGATTACAGAGTATTGAAACCTCCACCTGTTAAATTTCCGCATTCATCGTTTCATGATGAAACGTTGCCGCATCCACATGGCAACGGCACTACAATTATTGTGGTACGACGGGGAACCAGGGACTTGTATCCTGCAATGGCTGCATTAAAATATAGTCATGTAGGGAACAGACGGCCAATGCTAATCCTAAATTTCCATTTCCTTATTGGATAAAAAATGAAGGGGGGCCGTTGCCCCCCTGAAGAAAATGAACAACCACTTAGGGATTAAATTTCACAGGTAATAGCCCAAACGGGTCGTATTTACATCAAACAGCCATGCGGAAATTTTCCATACCGTTCCGTTTGATGATGCAAACAAACAAAACCCATCCCATCTGTACAAATTTATGTGGTTAAGGCCTTCCCTTAGGGTCGAAATCCGCTATCGAGGGGCGAAATTTCTTATTCTGGGGTGAAATCCGCCAAAGTAGTCCTGTCAAAAAACCCATTTGGGTGCTGAATATTTATTTATACTTTTACGTTGCCAAAAAAACCACCATGGATCTTAGCCAAAAGCTGCCTGCGTATCTGACCGATAAAAAGAACATCACGCGCCTCATTATCTGGACTGCGGCGTTTGCATTGGTCTTTATCAACATTTACGCGCCTTTTGGGATAAAAACGTTCCTGAATGTCAAAGAAGAATGGGAATTGCTGCTCATGTCAAGCGGTATTATCCTTACCGGAGTGTTGGTGGTAGCCATTAGCCGGATTATCATGTACCATTACGTCAAACGCGGAGGACGGTTGACCATTCTTCAATATTTGGCTTGGATTGCCGTAGAGATCTTAAGCATGGCATCGTTCTATACCCTTTATGAAATGGTGTTTTTGAAAGAACAACGTCCTTTGGACATTACTTTCCGCAATTCCATGCTCAACACCTCGTTGGTATTGCTGCTTCCCTATTCGGTAATGTGGCTTTATTTTTCGTGGAGGGACAAGGATAAGTTGCTAAAAGCCATACGGGGCAATGATGCCGATTCCACAACCTCGAAATCGATGGTCCTTTTCAAAGACGAAAAGGGAACCTTGCGCATTTCGATCAAACCCCCCGATTTGCTTTACCTTCAGGGAAGTGACAATTATGTGACTTTATATTACACCAAGCTTGACAAATCGACTAAGTTTCTTTTGCGCAATAGTTTAAAGCGAATCGAAACCGAGCTTGAGGGCCAGAATATTATCCGTTGCCACCGTTCGTTCATGGTCAATATCAACAGGGTCAAACTGGTCAAAAAAGATAAGGACGGTTTAATACTTGAACTCGATACGCCCGAATCCATCGAGATACCGGTTTCTAAAACTTATATGAAGGATGTACTCCAGGCATTTGGGCACGCAGAATAACCACACGAAGAGTTGAAGATCAGGACAAAATGGATATAGGTGCCGAAATTTCGGAAATCAACGCTATCCGGATGTGTCATCGATGGGTTTCTGCCCACATCCTATAATCTTTCAATCCATGATGGCGGGCGTTGCACCTTTTTACTTTTTCTTAAAAATATCCCTCATCCGATCAAGTAATGACTGTTTGTCTTTGTCCGAACGGGAAGCATCGGATTTGCCTTCGTTCATCTCTTTGGGCGTCTCTACTTTGTGGGGTTTGTCGAAAAGACGGTCAAAGAAACCGCCATTGGGGTCGTTCAGCGAGTAATATTCACAATCGAATTTGCCCGTCAAATAATCGGGCAACGCAGGGAAATACCCCCCGGCATACTTTTGGAAACGGGGATCGCGTTCCACACGATTTACAAACATACCATAAATGGGCATAGCGGTATGGGCACCCTGTCCCAACGCCGTACTCCGAAATCGGATGGAAGGTACGTCGTTCCCCACCCAGGCACCGGCCACCATACCGGGGGTACAACCAATAAACCAACCGTCCGTATTGTCCTGGGTAGTTCCGGTCTTCCCGGCCACATCTCCCATCAGCCCATATACCGAACGGAGCGATTTCCCGGTACCCTGCTCAATCACCCCTTTCATCATCTCTACCATCATTTGGGCCACTTCGGGATCAATGACCTGTTCTTTTTCGCCGGACGGTTTATATTGATACAACACTTTTCCATGGCTGTCCTCTATTTTCAACAACCCTACCGGTTCTATTTTATAACCGCCGTTGACAAACGGGGCATAGGCACGTACCATTTCATACAACGATAAGTCGGCAGTACCCAATGCAATGCTGGGGTAAGCAGGAATACTGGATTCAATACCCATGGCTTCCGCCAAATCGACCACTGCATCGGGACCTGTTTTCATGATCAATTCAGCGGCAACAGTGTTGACGGAATTGGCCAGCCCTCCTTTTAGCGAATAGTAACCTCCGTACTCGTTGTTCGAGTTACCGGGCGACCAATCGTTATAATTGTCGTATACCTTACGCTCATTGGCAATGAAATTACAGGGTTCCAGTCCGTTAAGTAATGCTGTGGCATACACAAAGGGCTTGAAAGTACTACCTACTTGACGTCGCGATGTCACATGGTCAAATTGGAACGCTTTGTGGCTGACGCCGCCGACCCATGCCAATATATAGCCGCTCCTCGAATCCATGGCCACAAAGCCTACATTCATAATTTTCAGGTAATGTTTCACCGAATCGACCGGACTCATGGTTACCACCTTCTCTCCGTCAGCAGTAAGGACGTTCATGCGCACTGGTCTTGCCATCTCCTTTTGGATCTCCGACTCTGACAAGCCTTGTTCTTTCAGCGACTGGTATCGTCGGCTGTTACGGATGGCGCTTTTAAGAATTTGCGGCTGCGATGCCCAAGGCTCCTTTTTCTCCCAATGCTTGTCAAATTCCTTTTGCAAAACAGCCATTTGACGTGCCATGGCGGCATCGGCATAGCTTTGCAAACGCGAGTCGATGGTGGTGTAAATCTTTAACCCATCGGTATGGATGTCGTATTCCGAACCATATTTATCGGCCAAGATCTCTTCCACTCTTATCCGTATCCTTTCACGAAAATAGGGGGAAATGCCGGTATTTTGATCGATGCGGTTATAATCTATCCTAACGGGTAAATTTCGCCATTGCCCATACTCGTCCTGGGTGATAAATCCCTGGTCGAGCATCCTTTTTAACACGGTATTGCGTCGGGTTTGGGATTTTTCGGGATTCAACCGCGGGTTGTAAGCCGTGTTGGCAGCCAGCATCCCTACCAATGTGGCCGATTCGGCCGGATTGAGAAAACGTGATCGTTTCTGGAAAAAACGTTGCGATGCCGCTTCAATGCCATAAACATCCTCACCAAAAGGCACGGTGTTAAGGTACATGGTAAGAATCTCTTCCTTGTTGAACGATTTTTCGAGACGGCTAGCAATAAATGCCTCACGGATCTTATTAACCAACAATGACAATGGCCCTAGTTTTTTTCGGGGATAGAGGTTTTTGGCCAATTGCTGGCTAATGGTACTACCACCGCCCTGGGCCTTGTCCCCCAAAAAAATGGTTTTGACGATAACCCGCCCCAAACTAATAAAGTCCAATCCCTTGTGTTCAAAAAAACGGCTGTCTTCGGTGGCAATCAACGCATCCTTCACATAGGGCGATATATCTTTGTTCCCAATGGTTTGACGGTTTTCCAAATAATACCCCCCCATTATTTTCCCGTCAACCGAATAGACCAGTGACGCGGAATGGTTGTCGATTTTCTTTAGATCCTCTACCGACGGAATTTTTCCGAACAGGCCGATGTAAACAAAGAAAACCAAAAGAAAGAATCCAACCAGCAAACCGGCTCCAATTCTCAACGACCACATCAATGCCCTGCGTTTCCATAAGGCATTGTCATTCGATTTGGCTTTGCTGGCTTTGGAGCTATTGGTATTTTGGGCCATGGGAAATCATTTTTAAAGCGCAAAGTTAAAAATTCGGATGCTTAACAAGTAACACCATTTTATATTTACATACCTTTTTGTTGGGAAGTCCAATTTTCAATTATTTACCTGAAAAATCATCACCATTAGCTTAAAGCTAATTTACCAGACAGTGTAGATCAGTATTTTCCCCTGTTCATTAAAAATATACTTCACCATTCGCCTTCGTTTGTTGCATACAAGCCATGCATTTCAATCGCATGGCGAAGCTTTTGAAAGTCATTTGCCGGTTACGGAATGCAACAACGTTTTCAAAAACAATTCAGGTTCTTCCCAAAAGCACATATGCCTGCTATTATTGAAATCAGCCACTTGCCCATGCCCGGTCGATGCCACCCATTCGGTAACCGCCCGGTAATCGATTTTTACATCGCATGGAGAAAGCGCACATACGAAAGGGATTCCGCATCCAGCCAGCCACCCGGCATTGTTTTCGCGCCCCATCATTGCCGTCAGCGCCCACAATGCCCCCGCGTCGGTGGTGCATGTCGCGATAGGGGCCAACTGAGATTTTAAAGTTTGTACCAATGCAGTCCCGCCAAACCTGCTTTTCGTTTGCATGTGAAGTAGCAACGGCAACTTTCCGTTTTCAACCAACCTGATTTCTTTTTGACGCTGGGACTTTCGTTCCATGCTATCGGCCAATGGATGTGAATGCACTAAAAATATCCGTTCCACCAAATGGGGATAAAGTTTGGCAAACGCCACCGCCACATACCCTCCCATTGAATGGCCGACCAATGTCAGCTTGTCGATATTATGGTTTTGTACAATATGAAAAACTGCTTCACTGATTTCGGCGAATGAACAATTTATATCGACAGCCCTTGATTGGCCATGCCCGGGCAAATCGACAGCTATAGTTCTAAATCCATGTAGTTGTTCAATAACCGGGGCCCACACCAAGCTATTGTCGCAATAGCCGTGCAAAAACAAGATCGTGGTCCCTTTGCCACTAATTGTATAATGTAATTCTTGTCCCATTCCGTATATTCTAGACCATTGTTTGGTTCCAAACACCTCCTTTCACGGCCATTGAACCATCGTTTAAATATGAAACCGCTGCCGTAACCTACCAAAAAACAGTGAAAAAATCACATTTTTAAATATTCCGCTCCTGGTTTTTAACCATTTTTAAGGATAATTTAATCCTTAAATAGAACGGGTCAAAATTGAAAAATTTCTTTAATTAATTTTTGGGGTTGTTTGTTTTGCCACCTACATTTGCAACCATCAAGAAAAACCACAATAACTGATTATAACACTAAAAATTTTCCTATGAGCAATTTGTTTTGTTCCTCGATCGGAAAAAAGTTAATCATGAGTCTCTCAGGACTGTTCTTGGTTTCATTCCTGCTGATCCACTTGACGCTTAACTCTTTTCTTCTGATCCCCGATGAAGGCAACATGTTCAATGCTGCCGCACATTTCATGGCGACCAATCCGTTGATCAAGGTGGTAGAGCCTGTTTTGGCCATTGGCTTTTTGGTGCATATCGTTTATGCCGGATTGCTGACTGCCCAAAACCGCAAAGCACGTGGCTCCGTAAGGTATGCTTCGGGCAATAACACCACACACGTATCCTGGTCCTCCAAAAACATGTGGGTGCTGGGGTTGACCGTGTTGGCGTTCTTAATCCTTCACCTTGCCCACTTTTGGGTAAAGATGAAAATCACCGGTGACGGTTTGCTGACAGAAAAAATCATTGAAATCGGCGGAGTGGAGACCAAAGTCGAAAATGCATACGCATTGGTCAATGCAACTTTTGGCGAACTGTGGATTGTGATCGTTTACATCATTGGCTCATTGGGTCTGTCGTTCCATCTAAGCCACGGCTTTTGGTCTGCGTTCCAAACCATTGGCTTTAGCAACGAAATCTGGCGCAAACGCTTGAGTTGTCTTGGTTCGTTCCTGGCTTGGTTCATTGGAATCGGATTTTCAGTGATTGCAGTAGGCCAATATTTGTTCTTCCAATGATAATCCCGAAAAATAGTAGAAGACATGACTAAGTTGAATGCTAGGATTCCCGAGGGCCCTTTGGCCCAAAAATGGACCAATTATAAAAACCACCAAAAATTGGTGAACCCCGCCAACAAACGAAAACTTGATGTAATCGTGGTGGGTACCGGCTTGGCAGGCGCATCGGCAGCTGCCTCGCTTGGTGAAATGGGCTTTAACGTGAAAAACTTCACCATACAGGATTCGCCCCGTCGTGCGCACTCAATTGCCGCACAAGGGGGGATCAATGCCGCAAAAAACTATCCCAACGATGGCGACTCGGTTTTCCGTTTGTTTTACGATACCATTAAAGGCGGTGACTACCGGGCGCGCGAAGCCAACGTTCATCGTTTGGCCGAAGTGAGCAATAGCATCATCGACCAATGCGTGGCCCAAGGCGTACCCTTTGCCCGCGAATACGGCGGATTGCTGGATAACCGGTCGTTTGGCGGTGCACAAGTGAGCCGTACCTTTTATGCCAAAGGACAAACCGGCCAGCAGCTGCTTTTGGGGGCCTATCAGGCATTGATGCGTCAGGTAAATGCCGGTACCGTGAAATTATATACCCGCACTGAACTGGTCGACATTGTAATTGTGAACGGCAAGGCCCGTGGCATCATTGCCCGCGATCTGGTGACCGGCGAATTGCAACGCCATTTTGGACACGCCGTGGTATTGGCCACCGGTGGTTATGGCAACACATTCTTCTTATCGACCAATGCAATGGGCTCGAATGGTTCGGCCGCTATCAAAGCCTATTACAAAGGCGCGCTATTTGCCAACCCCTGCTATGCACAAATCCACCCCACCTGTATTCCCGTTCATGGCGAATTCCAAAGTAAATTGACATTGATGTCGGAATCGCTTCGTAACGATGGCCGCATTTGGGTTCCGAAGAAAAAAGAAGATGCCGAAGCAATTCGTGCCGGCAAACTGAAACCAACCCAAATAGCAGAGGAAGACCGCGATTACTATTTGGAACGTCGCTACCCAGCTTTCGGGAACCTGGTTCCTCGTGACGTGGCCTCACGCGCTGCCAAAGAACGTTGCGACGCCGGTTACGGTGTTGGGTCAACCGGGTTGGCCGTGTACCTCGATTTTAAATCATCCATTGAACGTTTGGGACAAAAAACCATCGAAGCACGTTATGGCAACTTGTTTCAGATGTATGAAAAAATCGTGGATGAGAACCCCTACGAAACCCCAATGATGATCTATCCTGCCATCCACTATACCATGGGCGGTGTTTGGGTCGATTACGAGTTGCAAACCACTATCCCCGGATTATTCTGTTGCGGCGAAGCCAACTTCTCCGACCACGGTGCCAACCGTTTGGGAGCTTCAGCCCTGATGCAAGGTTTGGCCGATGGTTACTTTGTATTGCCATATACCATCCAAAACTATTTGGCCGACGATATTTCAGTCCCACGCATGACCACCAAAGAGCCCGAATTCGAGGCTGCCGAAAAAGAGGTGAAAGCCCGTTTCGAAAAACTGATAAATATTAAAGGTAAGCGTTCGGTAGATAGCATCCACAAAGAACTTGGCCTTATTATGTGGGATTTTGTGGGCATGGCGCGCAACAAAGGAGGCCTGCAACAAGCCATCGAAAAGATCGAAGCCCTCAAGAAAGAGTTTTGGACCAACTTACGGATCCCCGGTACTTTAGAAGGGATGAACATCGAACTTGAAAAAGCAAGCCGCTTGGCCGACTTCCTCGAAATCGGTAACCTGATGGCCCGCGACGCGCTGAACCGCGAAGAGTCGTGCGGCGGGCACTTCCGTGAAGAGTACCAAACTGAAGAGGGCGAAGCTTTGCGCCAGGACGATAAATTCGCCTACGTGGGCTGCTGGGAATACAAAGGCGAAAGCCAGGCTCCGGAACTCCTCAAGGAGGAATTGGTTTACGAAAACGTAAAAATGATTCAGCGTAATTATAAGTAATGGCTTTTTAAAGGAGATCAAAAATGGAAAAATTCATAAACGTCACGCTTAAAGTTTGGCGCCAAAACGGTCCCAAAGAAAAAGGCCGTTTCGAAACTTACCAACTTAAAAACATCACTACAGACAGCTCGTTTCTCGAAATGATGGACATCTTAAACGAGCAGCTCGTCAATGAAGGCAAGGAGCCCGTGGCATTTGACCATGACTGCCGCGAGGGCATCTGCGGCATGTGTTCGCTATACATCAACGGACGTCCCCATGGCCCTGACGACGATGTGACCACCTGCCAGTTGCACATGCGTAAATTCAAAGACGGTGAAACCATCACCATTGAACCTTGGCGTTCTGCAGGCTTCCCCATCATTAAAGATTTGATCGTGAATCGTTCTGCATTCGATCAAATCATCGCGGCCGGCGGTTACGTGTCAGTGAGCACCGGTGGCGTGCCCGATGCCAACGCCATCCCCATTCCTAAGGTAGATGCCGATGAGGCCATGGATGCCGCCTCGTGCATTGGCTGCGGAGCTTGCGTAGCTGCATGTAAGAACGGTTCGGCCATGTTGTTCGTGTCCGCAAAGGTGAGCCACTTGGCTTTGTTGCCACAAGGCCGTGTAGAGGGTACACGTCGCGCCAAAGCCATGGTTGCCAAAATGGACGAACTGGGCTTTGGAAACTGTACCAACACCGGTGCCTGCGAAGTGGAATGCCCCAAAAGTATTTCGCTGTCAAACATTGCCCGCTTGAACCGTGAATTCCTCACTGCAAAGCTGAAAGATTAACTTTTAGACGTTATAATCATTGCAAAGCGGCCCTGAAAAGGCCGCTTTTTTCGTTTTGATTTGCAATTACTTACATTTTTTTATATATTCGGCTTCCATGTGTTAAAAAAATCGATCGAAAATGCCGTATAGAAGACTTCCTAACACAGACCAAGCAAGACTTAGGGCAATGCAGGCAGCCTTGAACAAAGCTGCGGGCAAATCGCCTGCAGATATGCCCTTTGCACAAAAAACATTTTTGGAACTGCAGGCATTTTATCCGATTTTTCTACAATCAGTCAACCAATACACGCTTACCAAAAACAAACAGGCAGTTGCGGGAAAACATCTACTCGAACAATTTAAAATGGCCCGTTTGTACGTGTCACACTTTATCCAAGTGTTAACGTTTTGTATTCAACGCGGAGAATTAAAATCTGCCTCGCGTTCACTTCTTGGCTTAAACGAGCACGAAAAAAGCATTCCCGATTTAGGCACCGAACAACAATTGCTCGAATGGGGCGAAAAAGTGATTAAAGGTGAAGAAAACCGAATGGCCCAGGGCGGAACCCGGATTTATAATCCCGGCATCGCCATGGTAAAAGTAAAATACGAACGATTCGTAGAGGCCTACAACTCACATAAAGACCTATTAACCATCACACAACGAAACCTCGACAAAGTTGCCCATTTGCGCGAAAAGGCCGATAATCTCATCGTGGCGGTATGGAACGACGTGGAAGCAAAATTTGCTGACCTTGAGCCGGAAAGACGCCGGAATGTATGTACCGAGTTTGGGATTGTCTATTTCTTCCGCCGAAACGAAAAGGAGCTTGTCGAATCAAACGAATAAACTAAGGCTTTTTAGCCAACCTCACTTTCTGAATAAAATAAACGGCCAATACCATTGACGATACAACCATCCACATATTGCCCGAGGTAGTGTCTATCTTCTGCGGGTCCAGCTCGGGGTGCCTGAACATGATATAGTAATAAAACAACAATGCAAATAAATTATTGGCAAAATGTGCCGCCACGGCTACCCAGATAGAGCCACTTGCATAAAAAAGATACCCTAATGCAATGCCTTGCACGAACCGGGGCAAGAAGGTTAAGAACTGAAAATGGATGGCACTGAAGATGAATCCTGTCGCGATAATGGCCCACCAAGGATTCTTCCATATCTGTGTAAGTTTTTGCTGCAATACGCCACGAAACAAAAACTCCTCGCACACAGCAGGCATTACGACCATGATGGCAAAGTTCAGCAAAACGGCCGAATGGACTTTGGTTTCCAGCATCAACCTGATCAAACGTTCCGATGTTGCCTCCCCCTCTTGCATCCACTTTTGGATGCCGCCCAGCCAACCGGGCAACTCCATCATCCGGTTAATATTTGCCAATTCATCGATAAACGGCAACGCAACGGCAAATCCCAGAATGGCCCAAACATAATGCCTGTTGTCCGCTGCAGGGTTAAACGCAGCCTTATCTTCCATCGGTGCAACCGTATTCATGTAAACCATGACAGGCATAAACATCAACACCGCAAATTGAATCACCTGGGCAATCCGAAGATAAGATGCACTCGCCACCTCTCCGTTTTCACCAAATGCACCGGGAAAAAACGGCACGATGGATGACATGATAAATATGGCAAACAGATAACCCAATGCCAGCAACAACGAAAAAAACACCAACTGCCCGGAAGGTTTACTGTAAGGAGATTTCTGGCCGCCCAACAAATCGTTCATGGATTTAGTTACTGTATTTTGATTCAGTTTAAAGGCCCGTTGTAGTTGTCGAGCATGTAAAGCGTGGCAAACACCAACTTTGCCCTTTGGGTCATCAGAGGGAAATTAATTTTGTCCATTGTATCGCGAGGTGTATGGTAATCGTCGTGCAAACCGCTAAAAAACGAAATGACGGGGATACCCAGTTTATAAAAATGGAAATGATCACTGCGGTTCATGTAACTGCCCATGCCCGTTGATTGGTTATAATGGTAATCAAGTTTCAGGTTGACCGTTTTCGCATTGGCCTTTTGGTGGAGCTCGTGCGCCCAGGGCTTCTTATCGGTACCAAGAATATAAACGTAATTATCCTTGGTAAGGGTATCCTGACGTCCAATCATGTCGATATTGATATTGGCAAAAAAATCGTCGCGTTTACGGTCCTTCATAAAGTAGGCCGAACCATAAAGCCCTAATTCTTCAGCTGTAAACGCAATGAAGTAGATATCGTGGCTTGGCTTCTCTTTTAGTTTGGTAAACGACTCGGCCACTTCCAGTACCACCGATACTCCACTGGCGTTGTCATCAGCTCCCAAGCAGACCGAGCCATCGGGCTGCCGCCCCACATGATCGTAATGGGCCGTGACGGCAATAGGCTTCGCATCTACATCTGAGCCTTTCAGTACACCGATCACGTTTTTGGCCACGGCATTTTCTTCGTGCATGGGCAAAATCATCTCAATGGTCGCCCCAAGCGGGAGGGAAGGATCGACCTGATCAGCCAATAGCTTAAGCTCTGAAGCCGATTTCCCGATCAGTACAGGCAATTGGGTATTGTTTAAAATGACCATTTTCAATCCTTCCTCCTGAATAATGGGTTTACGCATTGAAAGCGATGCATACGATCTTAGCTTAAGAGCCCCGTTTTTGGCCTCATCATATTGTGCGTCATTATCGGGATTAAACCCAATAACTGCAAACACTCCTTTTTTCTGCAATTTGGAAACCAATGACAACCGACGGTTCAAATTACCGAACATGGCCAACACCACTTTATCCTGCAAATCCATCCGGGCAAGCAAACTATCATTGGCATTTCCCACAAACACCAATTGCCTGGTTATTTTATTGTTTTGAGCCACCGTACCAATATTGAACAGGGCCGTGTCACCCACAATGCGGTTTCCGTTAACCAAAATTTCGGCCATCCCATATTGAGTTCCCCACATATTGAATGTTTGGAAATAACTGCCGTTTTCAAAAGGCTGGAGACCCAGCTTCGAAAAACGGCCTGCAATATAATCGGCTGCTTTGTCAGCCCCCGGTTGTCCGGTAGCCCGGCCCTCCAACCGCTCGGAAGTCAATACCGACATGGTCGACCTCAAATCTCTTTCCCGAATATGCTTCAACGCTTTCTCCGGAATGTCGACATCTTGCCCAAAGACAGCTATAGGTAAAATAAAAAGCAGGATCACGAACAAGTTGGCAGGTTTCATTTGCAACTAATTTTAAAATAAACCAGAATGGAACGTACAATGGAGTTACCATCCCATATTTAAGATTCAGCGAATCATGCTCGCTCTTTAATTTTCCGAATTTGAAAAATGATAAAAGTAAGAAATTATTGATGGTGCAACTCTCATGCAACCACAAATCGTGAAAAAATCATTTTAGTTGCGACCTCCCGATCAATTTTTACAACCGTACAAACAAAAACTACACGTCCACATTGATTCGGTCAATTTATCGTGCCTAAAAAGAATATTTTGACACCTTGATGTCGACTAGGCCAGCTATTTTTGTTAACGGACACTCTTGGGACGAAAACAAATTAAATATCTCATATGACCATGGCCAAAATCGTTTTAAACAAAACAAAGTGCCTCTTTAGCTGCCTTTCTTTATTGCTACTCGCTTCGTGCACCCCAAAAAACGATGCAAAAAATGCATACCGGTTTGATTATCTCTATCAGGACCTGCCATTTGAAATGTCCAAAATCGATGTCCCCATATTTCCCGGCAACCAAGTGTCTATCGTCGATTTCAATGCGGTGGGCGACGGAAAAACCATCAACACCCAGGCATTTGCCGATGCATTTGAGGCCCTCTCACAAAAAGGCGGCGGTACATTGGTGGTGCCCCAAGGCATTTGGTTCACTGGACCTATCATATTTAAAAGTCATATCAACCTACATTTGCAAAAGGGAGCTGTCATCCTTTTCACTCCCAATTTTGACGACTATCCTTTGGTTTCCACCGTGTTCGAAGGGTTGGATACACGGCGTTGCCAATCACCCATTTCGGGACGTAACCTTGAGAACATCGCGATCACAGGCGAAGGCAGCATTGATGGCAATGGACAAGCATGGCGCCCATTGAAAAAGCAAAAAGTCACCGAAAGCTACTGGAAAAAAGTAGTGGCTTCGGGCGGGGTATTAAAAAGAGACGACTATTGGTTCCCCTCCGAGAAATCATTGAGGGGCGACCAGCTTGCCGATATGAACGTGCCCCGGCAACTTAAAACCGATGAAGAGTGGAACGAAGTAAAGGATTTTCTTCGTCCTGTAATGGTCAGTTTTATCGAATGTAAAAACCTGTACCTGCAAGGTGTACTTTTCCAAAACTCACCCAGCTGGAACCTCCATCCATTGATGTGCGAGAACGTGATCATCGATAACATACAGGTACGCAACCCCCAGTTTGCACAAAATGGCGATGGCCTTGACCTTGAGTCATGTAAAAATGCCATCATCGTCAACAGCACTTTTGACGTGGGCGACGACGGCATTTGCATCAAATCGGGCAAGGACGAGGATGGACGCCATAGGGCTCGCCCTTGCGAAAATGTAATCATTGACAATTGTACGGTATTCAAAGGGCACGGAGGTTTTGTCGTCGGCAGTGAAATGTCGGGCGGGGTCAAAAACATCCAGCTCTCCAACTGTTCGTTCCTGGGGACCGATGTGGGGCTAAGGTTCAAAAGCCGTCGCGGCCGGGGTGGCGTGGTCGAGAACATTTACGTGTCGAATGTGAGCATGGTCGATATTACCACCGACTCATTTCTCTTCGACCTGTTTTATGGCGGCAAGTCGGCAGTTGAAGTATTGGAGGACGGTGATGAATCCTCATCCTCTGACGAGAGAATTCCGGCAGTGACCGATGAAACCCCCGCATTCAGGAATATCTATTTTAAAGATATTACATCGCGCAATGCACGCCGCGCCATGTTCTTTAACGGTATACCCGAAATGCCCATCGACAACATCAATATCGAAAACGTATCGGTTACCGCATATTTTGGAGCCGAATTTTCGGAATCGACCAATATCAACTTAAGAAACGTACACATTACTCCTGCTGAAGGTGCACCATTGGTCCTTAAAAACGTAAAGAACTTTCATATCGACGGCTTCAAAAGTCCTGATGAAACGACTACTGCCATAGCGATCAGTGGCAGCCGGACCTCTCAGGTACAATTGCCTTCCAATGTCGATACTTCACGCATTGCCATTGCGCCCGATGTAAACCAATCGGAAATGATGAAATAATGTATGAAAATGATTATCGAAATAAGGCAAGGGCAGGCTAAAAATATCCTGCCCTTTGTTCTTTTTATAGGAAATAACATTGATGGTTGCATTTTCCATAAATGCCCATTTTTTTATTATTTTTTTGTGAATGGTCCATGAAAACCTATTTTTGCACCCGTAAACAACTAAGCCTGATACTTTCCGATAAGGCATTGGCACAAAACATCCGACACAATGAACAAAGAAATTGTAGTTAGCGGCATACGCCCTACGGGCGATCTTCATTTGGGCAACTATTTTGGGGCTATGAAGAATTTTATCCACATGCAGGAAAACTATAACTGTTTCTTTTTTATTGCCGACTACCATTCACTCACCACACATCCCACCCCTTCTGATTTGCATGGGAACGTGCGCCGTGTACTGGCCAACTATCTGGCTGCCGGTATTGATCCCGATAAAGTCACGCTATACCTCCAAAGTGATGTTCCCGAAACGGCCGAGCTATATCTGTTCCTCAACATGAATGCTTATCTGGGAGAGTTGTCACGCTGCACCTCGTTCAAAGAAAAAGCACGTCAGCAACCCAATAATATCAATGCGGGCCTACTCACCTACCCGACTCTGATGGCTGCCGACATTATCATTCACAAAGCAAACAAGGTTCCCGTAGGTAAAGACCAGGAACAACACCTTGAAATGACCCGTCAATTCGCCAACCGTTTCAACCGGATGTACAACATAGAATATTTCCCAGAACCACAAGCATTTAATTTCGGTGCCGAATTGGTTAAAATCCCGGGATTGGATGGTAGTGGAAAAATGGGCAAATCCGAAGGCGAAGGGAATGCCGTTTTTTTCTCGGACGAACCTTCGGCAATTCGCAAAAAGGTAATGAAAGCCGTTACCGATCAAGGCCCAACCGAGATGAACCAATCCAAGCCGGCAGTAATACAGAACTTATTCGCATTGTTGAAAGCTGTATCAACCCCCGAGGTAGTAAAGAAATTCGATGACGATTACAACAATTGTGTTATCCGCTACGGAGATCTAAAGAAACAACTTGCCGAAGATATTGTGGCATTTACCGAACCGATTCGTGAACGCATCAAATCAATTGTTTCCGATGAAGCATATATTAAGAAAGTCATCGATATGGGTAAAGAAAAGGCCCATGAAAATGCCGCAAAAACAGTAAAAGAAGTTAGGGAAATCATCGGGTTCAAACGATTTTGACCTCTTTTTGAAAATTCATGAAAAGCGACTTTAGGGTCGCTTTTTTATTATCATCTGGGAAAGAAAACTCAAATATATTATAGGACACGAGAGCCATCCCCAATGGTCATCCTTGCCAACCCTGTTTCCGACCGCCATAAACGAAAACAAAAGTCGTCAAAAGAGGGCATGTAAACATTTCACCGCTTTTAATTGTCTACTTCAAAACCATACATCTGTATTTAGGGGAAATACATTGAATTTTCCGAGAATCAGAGTATTTGCGATGGAAACCGGATCTTTACGGCACTTCCAGCAATCGTCTCGGTAACAGCACCTTACTTCAATTACGATTTTGCATATATGCAATGAGGTGTCATGAAAACCGAATTTATATTCATAATTAATTTGCAACAAATCATATTTCGATTATTTTTATAAAACTGCAATCTTGATCTGTTTAAAGAAAGCCCCATCACCAAGTGAACGGTCATTCATCAAAGACGGATAAATGACGCCAAGTGATGAAATCAATATATGTCTACGATTAGAGTATGTTGACAGTTCTAATCGTCATTGAACCGACGCAGTAATTTCACCTATATAATGACCCTTATTCAATGAGCTTTCCCACACACATAGATCTTATTCAGAACATCGCAATTCTTCTGTCCTTCAGTCTCCTCCACGATTACATGTGGTTAAAAGACCTGGGTGGGCAAAGTTTAAAAAGACAATTGGGAGCGGGATTGATCATCGGTACCATCGTATTTTTCTTGATGCTTACCCCATGGACGTTAATCCCCGGCGTGGTTTTTGACACCCGGTCGATACTTATTTCCATTTCGGGGCTTTATTTTGGGGCAATCCCGACCATTGTAGCAATGGCAATGGCGTCCACCATAAGAATCCTGCAAGGTGGTGACGGAATGTACATGGGGATAGCAGCGATATTGCTGTCCGGACTGATCGGGTTGCTTTGGAGATGGATGCGCCCAATACGCCGGTTACCCCACAAATACATCGAACTACTGGTGATGGGCATTATAGTCCACTGGACAATACTGCCATTCACGTTGCTGTTGCCACAAGATATACGCTTGTCCACATTCATGGCCATTGCGCCCTCCATAATGATCATTTATCCGGTGGTCACTATGTTGTTAGGGATATTGATGGAACGCCAGCTCCGCAACTGGAAAAACCGCGAAGCACAGGCCAGCCTTTTGGAATCGGAACGCCGTTTCAGCGAGGTGCTAAACTGCGTACACCTTATTTCGGTCATTCTGGATTCAAAAGCGCGCGTACAATTTTGCAACCATTATCTGCTTAACGCGACAGGATATGCACAGCACGAAGTATTGGGACAAAATTGGCTTGATCTTTTCATTGCCCCGGATGACAAACCTGCGGTGATGAATGTCTTTCAAAACCTGCTTTCCGGACAAAAAGATTCAAGTTATTTTGAAAACAGTATTCGAACAAAAGACGGTAGGAAAATTTACATATCGTGGCACAATATTCCTTTGCGTGATCCACAAGGAAGAACCATTGGCACAGCAAGTATCGGCGAAAACACTACCGACCGGAAACTGGCAGAAGAACAAAAACTAAAGTTCGGCAACATTTTAGACGCCAGCCTGAACGAGATTTATCTTTTTGATGCGGAAACGCTTAGGTTTGAATATGTAAACTATGGTGCGATGAAGAATTTGGGAATCGACAAAAGCCGTATCCTTGAGCTTTCGCCCCCATTACTCGATCCTGAAAAAAACGAGGTCGTTTTTCGCGAACTGATCTCCCCTCTCCGTAATGGATTCCAATCGCAATTGGTATACGAAACAAAGCATCTACGCACCAACGGCACGATTTACGACGTGGAAGTGCACCTCCAACTTGTTGATGATTCGGGTAAAAAAATGTTTTTGGCCGTTGCACAAGATATTTCGCAACGCAAAACAGAAGAAGAACTTTTGCGTAAAGCAAAAGCCAGAGCAGAGGAGAGCGACAAACTAAAGTCGATATTCCTGGCTAACATGAGCCATGAAATCCGTACCCCCATGAATGCCATCATCGGCTTTTCCGGACTGATGGCGGAAACCGATCTTCCAATTGAAAAACGCAACGAATACGCCAATATCGTCCTTCAGTCCGGCAACAAGCTGTTACAAATCATTGGCGATATTATAGATGCTTCAAAGTTGGAAGCCAAACAGCTGAGATTATCGCATGCCGATTTCAATGCGGCAGAAGAATTTTCATTATGCACACAAAACGTGAGGCTTAACGATACCATTCCAATCTCTCCCAACGTGTACTTTAGTGTTAACATTCCGGCATATGCCAAAGACAGAGTTGTCAATGGCGACAAGGAACGTTTTAAGCAAATTGTGGATAATCTCCTGACCAATGCATTTAAATATACCCTTAAGGGCAATATCCGTTCATGGCTACACATTTCTGAAGGCCCTGATATTGTTTACGTCGAAGTGGGCGTGACCGATACAGGGATCGGTATCCCCAAAGAAAAACAACATTTGATTTTTCAACGATTCCGGCAGGTTGAAGAAAACGAGTTTCATCGGGGAACAGGCCTGGGCCTCAGTATTTGCAAAGGCTTGGTCGACTTAATGGGAGGACAGATAAGCTTTAAATCCGAATCCGGGGTTGGAAGCACGTTCAAGTTCATCGTTCCCTTTCAAAAAATAAGCACTGTCAAAACATTTCCGATGATCATTGGCGAATGAAATATCTACAACACGTCATTAAAATGAAATCTGGGTTTATCGTTCACAACAGATTCGATTCGGGTTTTGACCTTCGCATTTTTTTCTATCTTTGCAGCCACCAATTAGGGTCTCATAGTTCAACGGATAGAACAACAGTTTCCTAAACTGTAAATCTGGGTTCGATTCCCGGTGGGACTACAACGGAATTTCGTCATCAGGAAATTTTTGTTGCAATGACAAAATTTTGCCGGATTGTTCCAAAGGGTTGATAGGATACAAAATTTTGTTATTTTTGCAATCCGAAAGTTTAACGGTCGGTTGGCCGAGTGGCTAGGCAACGGTCTGCAAAACCGTGTACGGCGGTTCGAATCCGCCATCGACCTCAAAAAAGGCTCCTTAAAAGGAGCCTTTTTTGTTGTTATCTTCATTCATTTAGCTTTTCAATACATACTTTAAGCGAATCGCGCCAATAAGGGACCTTCAATCCAAAATCAGCCTTGATCCTTGCCTTGTCCATTACGGAATAATTGGGACGACGTGCAGGCGTCGGGAATTGTTTGGAACCGACAGGTTCAATAGAACAAGCAATCCCCGACAGTTCGACGATGGCATGTGCGAAATCGAACCACGAGATAGCCCCTTCATTTGAATAATGGTAGATATCTCCTCTGGCAGATATCTCACCCTCTGTAGAAAGAACATCCAAGCAGGCTTTGGCCAAATCACAGGCATAGGTTGGGGTACCCACCTGATCAAACACGACTTTGAGATGTCCGCGTTCACGCCCATATTTCATTATGGTCTTAACAAAGTTCGTCCCGTATTCCGAGTACAACCACGATGTGCGCACCACCACGGCATCAGCACCACTGGAAAGCACGGCCTTCTCGCCGTCGGCCTTGGTTTGTCCGTACACACCAACAGGATCGATGGCGTCCGTTTCTTTTAACGGGGCATTCGCCCGCCCGTTGAACACGTAATCGGTGGAAATATGAACCATCTTCGCCCCGACCTTCGCAGCCACTTTTGCTAAATTGGCCGGGCCATCCACATTGATCCGACGAGCAAGGGCTTCGTCCGTCTCAGCTTTATCGACCGCAGTGTATGCGGCGCAGTTGATAATGGCTTCGACCTTGTGACTTGTGCAAAAAGCCAAAACTGCATTCGTATCGGTAATGTCTAGCTCGGCCACATCGGTAAAGATAAACCGCATGGCCGGATACTGCGGTATCAAGGCTCGGATTTCGGAACCTAACTGGCCGTTGGAGCCGGTGATAAGTGTGGTCATTGTCTTATTTCAAAAAACTGTTGTTTGAGTGTTGCACAATCATACTTTCGAATCTATCTGAAACGCTTCTAATCTCAATTATAGAATCTATTTTCTCCTTCATTTGAAAAAATAATAATCGATGACCTTCTCCATTTGGATGGATTCCATCACCTATGTCGACCGATGACTGCAACAAATTATTATCTCCACATAAAGGTGTCCAAAAATCAACAGCGTTTTGCTGGTAAGTTTTAAGAATATCATCCTTGCAAGACCTTAGTACTTCCCTGTTCTTCACAGATAAATTTCTTGGCTGAGTTGTACAAATCAAAACATCATCAACTCCGTACTCAATTGCATGATTAACCAAAATCTTTAGGTTGTGCAAATACTCTTCTTTTGAATATCCATTTGCAATATCATTAGTTGGTAAACTAATGATAAGGACATCTGGAATCTCTGTCAATATCGCGTCTATATTCCTAGAACTATCAACGCTTGGACGATTCTCCGTGCCGCTTTCACTTTGCGGCAAAAAATGGTAAGTTGTATACCCACTACACGCAAAATTCATTACATCAGCATCCTCTTTCAGATAATCACTCAAACGATTAGGCCAGGATTCATTCCTGTTTTGTAAATAATTCCCTTCCGCTGTAGATGAACCGATTATTGCAATAACAATTTCATTCTCTTCTAGCTCTTTCCTTTTAGTACAAGCAACAAGAGAAAATACAAAAAACATTAAAAATACTTTGTGAATCATGCTCAAGATTTTTTAACCCAGACACCTTTCAGATAGGGCCGCCATTTAATTTCAATATAAACACTCAACATTATCATCGATACAAAATACAAAATGAAAAAAAGTAGCGAATTATTTATCATTTCTTTCGCATAGGAAATAGGATCTAAGATTTCAGATCCATAAAAAAACTTCGCAATTCCCCATACAAGTCCTTTTGCGAGTTTTGACATGAATATGAACCACGGCATATGAAACAAATAAATGATAAATGATGCTACGCCAATTTTAGTGATCAAACTTAAGGAAAAAAAATTTATCTCTTTAAAAGAGCAAAAACTATAAATAATAAGAAGTTCAAATGGCAAAAAAATGCCATTGTGGTAGATTATGTAATCTATTGGATAGGCAAGGTACAAAACAACCACTAAATAAGACACCCCCAGCAAAAGAAAAAGAATAGGAAAATTATTTTTTCCCTCCATTTTTTTAAATACGAAAAACAAAATAATTCCCAATAGAAACTCAGGCAACCTCATTATTGGAAATCGATGAAATAGCCCCCCTATCATATTTGGCCAAGCATATAATTCTACGTTAGAATCAAGATATTCATCATTCACTCCAAAATTAAATGCAGTAAAAGAGATTGTGTTTACGATTAAAACTAATGCAAACAAAAGACTAAGCAAACAACCTAAAGATAAATTCTTAATCTTTTTGGTAAAAAAAGGAAATGAACTGTAACAAAAGAAGAGGGTGGAAAGCGTCCACGCCGGAACGTTGATTCCGGGAAAGAAGGGATTCAGGCTATCGATTAATAAAATCTGACTAATAATAGCAATCAAATATTCCCACCCATCCAAAAATATAAAATTGGAAAACATTTGGACTTTATAATCATGCCGAAATACTGCTTCTAACATTATAATCGCAGAAAACAAAACCATAAACACGTGAAAAGGATAGAGTTTTTGGATTCTTTTTTTCACAAACGGAATTACCCTCACCTCTTTCTCATGATAAAAACATGCCAAAAAGAATCCCGATAAAATGATAAACATAGATGTAGATATAGATGCATACTCAAATATCAAACGACTTACATCTCCCCTGTGTATAGTAGGAAATGTATGGGCTAAGGCAATGTGAATAGACATAAATACCTTCAATCCATTCAAATTGGAAATACTTTTATTCATTTACAACAATCAGGTTTATTAACTATGTTAGTCTAACTTCATAAAAAAGAATCATGACAATAGGTATCGCCAATTAAGACTCGCCCAAACTCAATGGATCTTTGCTTATGCACTTAGCGCGGCTAGAACAAGGATGGGTAACGATCCCTCATACATATTATCCCAGCTCAACAACATCTATATTACCAAAAACAATATAAATAAATGATAAAAAGCCCTCATTCAAAATCAGTATTAAATTCTTGCATTTTTAAATTGACAAACTTAAAGATCTCATCAACAAAACGTTCCGAAGAAAAACGTTCTGCATTTTTTCTGATTTCATATGTATCAAAATTGAATTGCCCTCCATTCTCAAAAGCATCAATAGCCGCAATAATTGCATTCTCTGTTTGTTCTTCAAAATGGATTCCTGTTTTGCCGTCAACAACGGTCTCTCTAGTTCCACCCTTTCCATAACAAATAACTGGAGTCCCACATGCCTGTGCTTCAACAGGGGCAATGCCAAAATCTTCATCCGCTGCAAACACAAAAGCTTTTGCCTTCGACATAAGTAAAACCATCTCCTCGTCAGCAACAAATCCCTTTAGCTGGATGTTGGGACCAGCAATCGCCCTAATCTTTTTCATGTCAGGGCCTGTCCCCGCCACAATGAGTGTTTTATCTGGCATTTGATTAAAAGAGCGGACAATCAAATCGATCTTCTTGTAGGGAACCATACGTGATGCGGTAAAATAATACTCCGCTTTTTTTTGCTCCATCGGAAATTTAGAAACATCAACTGGCGGATAGATCACATCTGCACCACGTCTGTACACTTTGAATATTCTCCTTTTGATATACTGAGAGTTTGCAATAAAGTAGTCCACCCGATTAGCACAGGACTCATCCCATATTCTTATTTTATGTAATACATGCCTTGCATACATCCCCTTTATCGACCAAAAATCATTCAGACCAGTTTCGTTCATGTATTGATGATACAAATCCCAAGCATAACGAACAGGTGAATGACAATAGCAAATATGAAGTTGGTTGCTATTAGTCAAAACACCTTTTGCTACTGAATATGACGAAGAGATAATGATATCGTAGCTGGACAAATCAAAACTTTCGATAGCTTTAGGAAATAGCTGGAGATAGTTTCTATATTTTATACGCCCAAATGGCAACCTACTTATGAAAGATTCATATAACCGACCAGTTATTGGTAGCTTTTCTATGACATTCTTATGGGAAGTTAAGGTAAAAACATCTGCATGGGGAAATGCTTTTAGCAGTGAAATAAAAACCTTTTCTGCTCCTCCCATCTCTGTTAACCAATCTTGGACTAATGCAACTCTCATCTGTTTAATGGATATATCTTTATTGGCTCGCTTTTTACAATACTCATGGGGGGAATATCGCTTGTTACAACACAATTCGCACCGATTATAGAACCACTACCTACTACAATATTTCCTAACAGTTTTGCCCCCGAACCAAGTACGCAATTATCTTTTATAGTTGGAAAACCCTCATTGAGCCCACTACCTTTAATTCCTAAAGTTACTTGATGGTATATAACTGTGCCACTACCTATTATTGCCCCTTGTCCAATAACAATTCCATCCCCATGTATTATTATTATCCCGCCATAAATAGTACACCTATAATCAATATCAATACTATAGACAATTTGAATAATTCTTGTTAGTAATAACGGACAGAAAGGAATCCTTTTTTTGTAAAGATAATTCGAAATTCTATAAAAAATAAGTGCATGAATCCCTCGATTGCTTACCAACGCAGCAAAAATAGACAACCCAAATCTGACTTTCAACACCAGCAAATCCGAACGAATAGCTTTATTCATCGTTCTATAGTTTTATGACACTTCAAAATAGTTAATATCACCCAAGGATAGTGGAAATACAATGGTAAGCCAAAAAAAAATGGCAACAAAACGATCAAAGCCCTCCAAGAAAGTGATTTGAAATACATTTTATATATGATTATCAAAAAACAACACAAACCGATTACCCCAAATTCAACAACCAGATCGACTATACCTCCAAACCCATGATAATCCCAATATTTTGTTACAGAAAAATCCATTCGGAACAAATCACTGTTTCTCAACAATTGATAATTACCGACACCAATTCCTGTCAATGGATTTTCAACCACCATTCTTTTGGTAATGTAATATCCGGGTATCCGTCCCCCATTTATCCAATAATGTTCCGGATTATCATTGACTATTCCTATTAAAAATTCGTAGTCAAACAGTGTTTGGGTATAGGGTTTGAACATTTCGTAACCAATAAAACAAAAAGCAAAAAAAACGAAACCCGCTAACAAAAATTTATAGATTAACCTAAACGAACATTTACGAAAGAGGGCAACAATCGCCTCGATCACAAAAAAAATCAACAAACAAGTTGTACCTGCTTTAGAACGACTTAAAACGACCATCAAACCGAAGACAACGACAGCCAACAATTTTTGTTTATCTTTAAGAAACAACCAAGAGAATATTATCAAAAAAGCATTGTACAATCCGAATGGTCCTCCCTCTACAAAAAAAGCTTTGAGCCTATTATTCGATCCATAAGCAAAATCAAACAACGACCAACCTTGAATCTCTATTACAAAAAAAAACAGTATTAACAAAGAAAAAATAACATTCTGCATTAAAAATAAGGAAAATAAATTCTCTTTGTGATCTGAGTTAAAAAGATACAACCTTACAAATACCATAATTCCAATACAGGACATATACTCAAGCCATCTGGCAATGTTTATCAAATATGGCGTTTTAAAAATATGATCATACGTCACATCGGGGAAGTAGGTAGAAGTATTCTTTATAATGGTTATCAGAAGAAAAAACGTGAAAAAAACGAATAATATCTTTTCAGAAAGATTTAACTTCTTAACTGAAAAAAAAAGAACAACCAAACCTAAACATTCGCCTCCCTTCACTCCAAAGAACTTTATATCCTGTAATTGGAGAAGAAAGACCAATAACACAGTTAAAAAAACCGTTGACTTTCTGTACTTATTGAAACCACTATCAGCCCAATTCATCCAATAACAAACTTATCTGTGTTGTAGAAAAATCCCAAGAAAAACGAAGAGAATTGACAATTCCTTTCTGCACAAACTGAATCTTTTCTTTTGAGTCCATTGCAGTCAAAATCACTATAGATTCTGCAATTGATTTAGGATCTATTGGATTGAAATATAAGGCAGACTGACCAAAGATTTCCTTAAAAACAGCTATACTCGAAACCGCTATCGGAATTCCTGCTGCCTGAGCCTCAAGCGGAGGCAAACCAAAACCCTCATATAACGATGGGTAAACAAAACAATTTGCCGAACAATAATATTTAATCAGCTCATCTTCTGAGACATAACCCAAAAAATCAATATTGGGTAAATTGACTAGATCCTGTTGATTATTATTAAATGAAGCACCACTCCCCCCGACAATTTTTAAGTGTATATCCTTAGGTAAATATCTAAATGCTTCAATCAAACTTGACATATTTTTCCTAGGATCATTTGAACCAACAAACAATACGAACCTATCACGAGAATTTAAGCCATCACAATGAAATCGTTTATCAACAGCATTGTAAATAACAGAAATTTTATCTTTATCGACTCTAAATCTTTCCAATAGCTCTTGCTTTGAAAATTGACTAACTGTAATGATATGAATAGAGCTCTTAGCTATACGAGGTACAGTTACTCGATAAAACCAACGGAAACTCACAGAAAACCACAACGGATTGTACAAAAAGGCTAAATCATGAATGGTGGAAACTTTATTGCCATATAATAATGGGGCTGTATTACAAAGATTCAACAACAATGGACTGCCATTTTTTTTTAAAAATAATGGCAAATCTATCTGCTCCCATAAGTGCCCTTCGAAAGAGCCAAAACACTTTACCCCAAGTTGGGATGAAACTATTTTGTTTTCATCAAGTATATTGACAGGCGCAACAAAGATCAAATCATCTCGCTGCTTCTTAAGCCTACTACATAGTTCAACTGCATATCGTTGAACTCCTGTGATTTTTTGTGTCAAAAAACGTGCATTTACATATATCATTCTTTTCTAAGGAAATAAGGAGTATTGTTTGTCAATGAAAAATTTAAAACAAAGAAAATATGCCATCACAACAAAATTCTGACTTGTGTCCATCTGCACATTAATTGTCAAAAACAAAAGTACTAATAATCCAGAAGTGGACACACCAAAAAACAAGAACATCAAGAAAAACAGAAAAGAAAATAGTATTCCTTTCTCAATCATAAAGCCAGAAAGCCCAGCAAAAGAATCATATCCCATTGAGCAAAGTGCTCCGATTAACGGAGAGCCTACAGAACTCAAATCTCCTGTTCCAAAAATCAACTCACCTAGATTCAAAGAGGGAAAAAGAGCATACCCCCCAAAACGATGTAAAAAAGATTCATTGACTGGATCTACTAAATACGAAACCTTTCCTATCCACAAGAAAATCATAGCTGAAACAAAAAATACTAGCATGGCAAGAAAAGGAACCTTATCTATTACTTTTCGGAATCGTTCAACAAACAACAATGGAAAGATAAACAATGACATTTTTGAAAAAGAAAGAACAAAGCCAAGCAACAGTAAAACAATGACCCAAATTCCTATAGAATGACCGGTTCTACGTTTTTCAATATACAGGAAAAACAACACCGATATTAAAAAGGCCGCAAAGAAACCTGCTTCTCTCGACAATCCGCTCACTCGCGGAATAAAAAAGATAGTATAAAAATTTGTCAAACTCTTGGTGGCGTACACCCCCCAGATCTTTTGCGCAATAGCTGTAGGCCCAATTGAAATTGCAAAATTAGGATTAATAAATAAGAATATAAACTGCCCTACTGCAAAAAATATACTTACAACCAAATAAGGTCTCCAAAAAAAAAGCTTCTTTTCATAGACATAAAACAAAAAACACACAGAAACAATCATGAAAACCATCTTTATGAACATCTGAATATTGAAAAAAAGCAACATTAGAAACAAAGCCAACAATACCCACACAAAACGTTTAGGAATTTTTTGCCTATATATCCAAAAATGAAAATAGGGATTGAATAAAGCCACTAGAAATTCTAGATAAAATGTTCGTCCTAAAAAGTATGGAGAAAGAATTTGCGCACAGAAAAAGACGAAAAACAAGTGCACCAATAGTTTCTCAAACGACCATTTTATAGATAAAGCCTTTTTCATATTTACACCAGCATTTATTTCGCCTAATGAGGCAGAATAAAATTCACTAACCAAAGAGCAATTCGTCAATCCTTTTTACTAAATCCCAAATTTTCTGTCAAAGCCTCCTTGTACAATTCTTACAAATTCTACAGAACTAAAACCTTTCTTTATCAGTCTTTCTATATCCTATACCATCGTTGTACAAGTTTTCATATACAAGAAATAAAGAAGCCTATTTACCATTTTGCCCACTGTTATTAAAATATTTTTCCTCAGGCTCACAAAGCTGTGTTTACACACAAGAGTTACCTCCCATCCCTTAAAATCTTATCGATGTCTGTCACTAAACGTCCTATTATATTTGCCCAACGATACTTCTCCTTAAATAACATTGTAATTTCTTGCTGCAGTTTTGGCAAAGAAACCTTTTCTACTATTTTATCAACCCAAACTTCAGGATCCCATCCAGAAACTAAACTCCCGTAATCCTGAACAACCTCAATCATTGCCGAATTACAAGCTGTAACGACTGGACATCCACAAAATATGGCCTCAAGTTGTGGCATTCCAAATCCTTCATTCAATGACGTCGAAACAAAACAGTTTGCAATATTGTAAAGTTTCACTAACTCAATTATATCAACATATCCTGCAAAAATAGTTGATTGACGAGGAAAGTCTAGATTGTTGACGATCTCAAAAATTGAAGAATTTTTCCACCCTCTTGCACCGACTACAAGTAATTGAATACCATGTTCAAAATACAACTTAGGCATTAACTCCAACAAAAATGTAATGTTTTTTCTTGGCTCAAGGCTCCCAACAAACAAAATAAACTTATCACTAATGGAGTATTTTTTTTTTAGCTTAGAGATTTCATCGTTGGAAATTTCAATTTTTCTGAAATAACTGGTATCAATTGAACAACCAACAAAAGTATCTCTAGATTTACGATTAGGAAAATACCTTTCAACACCCTCTTTTGTATACTCCGAATTTGTCCATATCAAATCCGCTCCGTTAATGGATCTTTTATACATAATGGCACTACTTATCTTGTTATTTAAGGCCATTGTATTCACAAACTCCAGACCAACGACATCGTGAACAGTAATCACCTTTATTGGTCGCTTGGGTAAAAAAAATGGCAACGATGGAGTTGGCGAATAGAAAACATCCACATTCAACCCACATAAAACTGTTGGAACTTTTAACAAGTACCACAAAAGATTTGGCACATTGAATCTTCGACTTAATGGACAAGTTATGACTTTCACATTGCTCGGAAAAACCACATCCAAAGATTTATGAAACTTTCCTGGGTTTAAAAGATATATTTCAATACTCACATCAGTATATGCCATATTCAGAACAGTCAATTTTAGAAAATTGCCTACTCCCATTATATCTCGAGTAAACGGCCTTGCATCTATTGCAATCCTCATGCTTGTTGTTTATTGCTAATTAGAAAATATTGATTTTCCAGTCGAGTATTTGTTCTAAAATATTTTAAAAAATAATAATATCGCTTGACTCCAAAAATGAAAATCAATATTTTCATAGATACATGAAATAACCGATCCACCCACGATAGATTCAATTTTGTCTCCTTTCTTATCCCTAAATTTAAATCGTTATTTTTATCCTTGGACAATAAACCATTTAATTTTAAAATTTGATAATACTCACCTTTTATGTCGAAAAGGATCCGAGCAAGCATTGTTATGCTCAATGTGCTTTCGATATAAACGCCGATGAAATGGCATTATGACATAGCCATTGTGAAAGGAATTAAATGCATATTTTAACTTAGAAAACATATCGTAATTGTTCCTGTATACTAATTCAGCGTATTCTTTGATCAGCGGCTCAAGAGTAGGAAAAACATCAATGTTAAATCTTGGGTGTCTCCTATTTACAACTTTTGTATTATACGGGTCAAAACCAGAAAAATGGAAAAAAAGAAGAGGGTAATCCTTTCCATTTCTCATATCAGAAATAATATATCGGCCATTCCCCATTGATAACACACGTTCATGTAAGTTCCAAATTGCTATATTAATACCGGCATGATGCGTTATTAATACATCATTGGGAAAGAACCCTGGAATAAAATCGATCCAACGTTGATCTACATGATAAGCGTCCTCTTTATCTGCATAACATTTGTTTTCAAGCCTATTTTTCCACCATGCGACTACTTGATTCCCGATATCGTTGTTTTTAATGGCACCAAACCCTAAATTATAAATTCCAACAAAAAGAAGCTCTTCTTCTGGCACAGATCCTGTATAAACAGCCTCTATGTGATTATAATGGGGCGTTATGACTATCGCATACTTATCTAAGTTTTCAAAAATGAAATAGAGATTATCCGTGACATAAACATCTGGGTCAAGATAAATGACTTTTTCGTATCCGTTCTTAAACAATTTATCAAAACAAAACGGCTTGATGGATGTTGAAAACTCGATCACGTTGTATTTAAAAGCCATACTTTTCCAATTCGGAATCCATGACTCATTCAATTCAATTACATTCAAATCTCCAAATTGATTTGTATTTTCATCCGCCAAAAAAATAAAAAAATCCGTATCAGGATTGTGCTTTTGAACAGATCCTTTAAGCGTCAATGCCTGTGCTAGATAGTTTTTAGCACAAATAGTAAAAATTGCATTATTATTACTCATATCTCACTAGTCATTTTGAACTAATATTATAAAATCCCAACTTTCCAATAATAAAATGATAAATTCCCATTATTATTGATTTTATTTTTTTCAATTTATTTTTTTCAAACAAAATAATTTTAACAGCCCGAAAGAGTATATGATCCTTTATTAATGTGACCCTGTATCTGTGAGGAAATATCTCGGGGTACCGTTTCCATATCGTTAAGTGGTTCCGAATAATGAAATACATTCTGAATGCTGAATAATTATTTTTTGAAAAACCCAATTTTGTTTTTTCTGAATGACCAACTCTGTGATGCATTAAAATATCCGAAAAGACTATTGTGCGCAGCCCAAATTGACTCTTCGCTCTATAACAATACTCATAATCAACTGCATCTATAAATAAATCATCTTCAAAATATCCAGTTCTTTCAAAATTTGAGATTTTAAATATCGACCCAGAAGTTATTGTATCGGAAACCTCTAAGGCGCGATGCTCTTTTTTAAATAAATATGTATCCAACTGGATAGGATTTATACCAAATACACCAATATCATCATATGAAAATGAATTAATTTTTGATCTATATTGCAAAATTAATCCTTCATCAAAATAACTGTCCTGATCCATTGTCAGAACATGACTAAAACCATTTTGTTTTGCTAATTGAATGGATCTGTTTAGTGCTGTAGCAATTCCTAAATTATTCTCATTTCCTGCAACCATCAAGTTATTGTATGAAGATATTACTTTCTTACAATCATCATTAATTATTGAATTTTTCCATAAAATAACACCGTCAGTTTCATTATTAAATGTTGGCAAAGATAGTACAAGGTCTTCCACATTGGGATGAAATAAAACTATAATGGTACAGAGCTTCATTTTTTATCTAGTCAATTAGTTTGGAAACCATATTTAAAACATAAATTAATAAAATAGGCGTTTGTTTCTTTTATAAAAAGCCATCATTATCAGGACACTACCAAACAAATTAATAACAAAACACCAATACATAAGTCCAGGTAACTTTTTCGAAATTACAATACACACAACATTCAACAATAAAAATAAAAAAGCATAATATTTACAGGTTAACAAGACTCTAAAGGCGTTGGTAAATCCCAAAGATTTTATCAAAAACCATGATCCAAAAATGACTACAATCATCCAAGAAAACACAATACCATAACCCCCAAAAAAAGTCCCAAAAATATAGCCGATTACCAGATTAATAATCGCCATTAAAAACTGGGAGACAATGATAGGATTAAGCCTATTCACAGATAATAAATAAAAATAACTAGGAGCAGACAATAAATTTATGAACATAGACAATGAAATAAATAGAAGTACATCTATAAATATCTTTTCATCATATCCAATCCATATCATCGAAATGCAAGATCCTAATATATTTACAAGAGATAAAAAGAATAGCGAAACAACAAACACCCCTACAAAACTTAAACTTAACATTGAAAATCGTTTTTGATTCCCCTGTGATCTCTCATTTTCTTTAACTAAAAGAGGCATAAGACTCTGATTTGCACTCACCACAACACCACGTATTTGCATGATCAATTTGTTCGCCATTTCAAAATAACCAGTAAATGCCAATCCTCCAAATTTAGACATTAACATTTTTGTAACTGGTTCATTTAAAATCCCAGTAATAGAGGTTAACTGAAATTTAATACCGTAATTAAATATTTCTTTAAAAATTCTCTTACTCCATGCCCACCTAAAAGGATTAAATTGGATCACCCTAATAGCGAAAAAAATACATAATACTAAGGACAAAAAGGACTGGAATACTTGCGCCCAAACAATCCCAATAAGTCCAAATTGTTTTACACTCCAAATAGCTAAGAGTAGAAAAACAAAAGATGAAAAAGTAAATATCGAATTTCTTATGTAATTTTGCCTAAATCCATCCAAAAGCGAACCATAAACTCCAGATAATGAATTTAACAACACACAAAGCAATGAAAAAGGGAGCAATTGACGTGCAAGAGAAACATACTCTATTTCAACAACATTTCCCAATGCAAAATAAGCAATAGGCCATATTATCAAACAAGATGGAATAAATATGACTATATTGAACATAAATCCTGTAAATATTAATTGGGGAATTCTCGCCAAATTTTTTCGATGATCATACAATGCAACGAATCTGACCATAGAAGTTGCAATTCCTAAATCAGCAATGTTAGCAATAGACGAAGTGGACATTACAACAGACCATACTCCTAACAATTCAACACCCAATTCATCCAATAAGTATTTATAAAGAAAATAATAAATTACACCGATAAGGGCTACCTGCCCTCCAGATGTAATAATATTAACTATGGTTCTTTTTCTATTTCTCATTAAACAATGAATTATCAGCCTACTTTTTACTTTGATCTTTTCTCATTAAATACCAGAGAGGCTTCCTTCTTTCTTAATTCCTAACCATCCACAGCTTCTTAAGCTCCAACGACATGAATAAAGCCAACCAAGCAAAATATCATCGAGAGAGTTTTCCTCTAATAAATACTGTATTCAAATTCGTCATGATAAAAGTGTAAATAGATTTAAACAATAGTAATTTAAGAATCCCTTTCGAATTTATACCACCTCTCTGCGACGATAATTCCAACCAATTACTGCCCCTATTTCGTTGGTATAAATGACAAAAACGGTCTTGGAATCTTTGCTCGGTATGAATAAATAATATTGATATAAACTTCAAAAATAAGCTTAATGAATCTTCTTATTCCAAAAATATATCTATAATAACTCTTATGATAATAAACAAGCTGTCCACTGTGCTTATATAGCTAAGCATATTAATATCTTACTCTAATATTGATGTAAATGTTCGACACAAATACGGCTAAAATTCCCAAGAAAACACCAAAAAAAATACTAATCACCAATATCATTGATTTTTTCGATTGGGCATCTTTTGGCACTACCACTGGATCCAACACCTTAAACACAGGTGTCTCCTCCTTCACCGTAATCTTAGCCTGCTCCAGCTGCTGTGCCAGATTTTTATATATGGCAGATGCAATGTCATAGGCATCACTCAACCGTTGATATTCCACATCCATTCTTTCGGCCACAATATTGCGATGTGCATCCTTGTAACCAAAAAACATCCATTGAGCCTCCTCATAACGTTTTTTTGACTCAGCAAAACGTTCTTCTATAAATTGCAGATTCTCGACACTCTGTCGTATCCGGTAATCAATCACATGCTTTTGCAACAATTGTACAGCTTTATCCGCCAACTGGGCACACAATAAAGGTTCGTTCATCGTCACGCTAACCACCACCAAACCATTCTTTTTGTCATATTCCACATGAACAGCTCCTTTCAATCGGCTCATTGCCTTTCGTTCCAAATCTGTCAATACATAATAACTTTCTCCTTCATGTGATTTCGAATAAAGTAGCACATCATTAGTTCTCGGAGGAAAAATGGCATTCTTCAATGTAAATGGTAAACCAATGGTGTATTTTTTGATGATGGCAAAAGCCGATACAACTGTGTCACGTTGAGCAACTTCATAAATACTAATATTTGCCCTGAAGCGCTCCCAATAAAATTTTTTATGCATCAGTTCCATCAGATACGGAACACTGGCAACCACCTGTGGATACAACTCTGTTGGCACACCACTGGCATCATCTAACATACCTCCTACATTTATTCCGGCCATACCTGCCAATGCACTTAAACTTCCCAAATTACCACTCTTCCTCTCCGAAGAAGGTAACAATGTGGCCGACGTCGTATACTTTTTAGGACTGGTAAATGCAATGATCAAACCAACAACCACACATGCCATACTTGTATACAGGATGATTTTTCGGCCTGCCCAAATAGTACGCACAAGCGCCAAAAGGTCTATCTCGTCGTCCTTTACTATAGGCTCTGGAACACTTTTTTCGTCGGTCATGGCTATTACTTGGTAAGAGTGATAATACTAACAACCACCAATGCAACAGAGCTTAATGCCGATGCAATCGACACAGCTTCACCCGTAGTCAGCTTTTGCTTTTCAGGTTTAGCTGGTACCATAATCTCTGCTCCTGGTTTTACTAAAGGATAATCGGTTATAAAAAATATACGTTTAGATGTTTTTATGCTTCCATTCGCATAAATAACGTATGTTTTATTTTTCTTCGCATTGGGGGCAAACCCTCCCGATGCATTGATGTATTTTTTGAGAGAGAGCGACTTCTCATATTTCCGCAACGATGGTTGCCACACCATACCCGATACGGTTACCGTTTCTGGTCTTGTGGGAATCGTAATTTTATCGCCTGGCATCAAGACAAAATCCCGTTCACTTTTGGGATGGCTCAATATAAGCCCCAAATCCAAAGGCACGATGATAGGCTTGTCCTCCATAATCAAAAGGGAATCATCCTCCTCACTACCCTTTTTCGATGCACTGCGTATATGTTCTACCAATTGTTCTTTTATCTCCTTATCCCGCTTTTGTTTGATTTCTCGTTCCAATCTGGCCCCTTCAGGATATGCATAAGGAGTTAAACCACCAGCCCGTTTGATGATGTCGGAAATATATTCTTGCTTATCCAGGAGCGCATATTGCCCCGGGAAAAAAGTCTCTCCTTCCACCATAATGGTTTGCGGTTGGCTATATGCCGGCGAACGCCTTATGATGACCTGGTCAAACGGTTCCAGTCTGAACCGCTTGGCTTCATCAGGAAGCAAAAGGTTGGGTAATATGGAGAATGTAAACAATTTCGCCGATTCTTTAGCATAGGCCTCCGAAAACGGATCCTTCATACGTCTTGCCACTTCGATCCTTGCATAACTTGCCGATTCTTTCAACCCTCCAGCCAATACAATTATATCGGCAATCGTTGTATTTTCGATGAACGGCAACCTTCCGGGTTTATTTACCTCTCCTTCCACGTTCACGCCCCATTCTTCGCGAAGGTCAAATATGGAAGGCACATACACCACATCTTCTCTAATAAGGGAAAACTCAGGAATTGCACCGGAACAATCCAAAGAAAAAGCCTCTTGGGAGAAATCATCCTTTTGACGGTAAACAGTTACCTTTTGCAAAAATGCATCCCCCCGAAACCCTTCAACTTTGGCAATTAAACCGGCTAACGTCAATTCTTCAGTTTGTTCGTACATGCCCGGTCTATACACAGCACCTTTTACTTCCACACGGTTATCAAAAAGCTCCAGGGCTTTGCCTGCGGTTACCATATCCCCATCCTGCAAGGCAAACGAGCCAAAGAAAGTTTCTTCGACATCCATCATCCTATTTTGCTTTCCGGTTTTTCGAACCACACTTAACAAATTTTTGTAGGCACTGGCTTCAAGTCCCCCGCTGTAATGAAGCAAATCATTCAACGTTTCGCCTTTTTTCAATTCAAAAATGCCTGCCTGACGAAAGCTCCCTTCAGCTGACACATGACATAGGTAGTTATCCACAAATATCACGTCCTGATCTTGCAATCGGATATCATTTTCCAATTCTCCTTTGGTCAACAATGAATATAAATCAATTGTCGTAATGGCTTTGCCGTTCCGCACCACTTTGATATTCCGAAACGATCCTTTATCGTTAGGGCCTCCTGCTGCGTATAACGCGTTGAATACCGTGGCGAAACCCGGCAATGTAAACGAACCGGGCACCGATACCTGTCCTAATATATTCACCTTTATGCTTCGTACCTCGGACAGATTGACGGATAAAAACGTATTTGGTTGCGCAGCCACGAGCCCCGAATAGATTTTTGAGAGTTCAGCCTTTAATTTTCCTGTGGCCGATTCGATGGTCTGCCCACTCAAGTTAATAACCCCCACATAAGGAACAATCACTTCACCGTGGGAATCAAGCTTAAACTGATAACTAAACTGGGAATTTCCCCAAACATTCACGTCTATCTGATCACCTGCCGCCAACACATAATTCTTTGGTGTGGGGATGTTTAGGTTCGGTTCGAATGAAATATCGGGATTTAAGAATAAATACCTTCCAAAAACCCGTGAACTATCCCTTTCTTTCAGAATATCGAAAGGCAAACGCTTGTTAAACTCATCCAGCTTTTTTTGTGCAGCAATACTATCTTTTTTCAATTCCTTTTTCTTGGTCGTCTCGCTGACTGGCAACAATGTCAATCGTTGCCTTAATTTATTAAATTCCAACTTGCTCATTCCACGTCCCAAAGCGATACTCTCGACCTGATCAATAGTCATTGACCGTTCTTCCAACTTATCGGCAATAGATCGTATCTGATCATCTGTCAAATCATCTACCCTTACCGTTTTCAAATCCACAGACGAGAGTTCGGCAGGAAGAGTCTGAGCAATCACGAAGCCTAGGGGCAATAAAAAAAGAAGCGTAAACAAAAATTTCATGATAATAAATCTATTAACCGCGCAAAACTAATAATATTTTATTAGAAGAAGACGATCCAATGTTCCCCCAGAACATTTTTAACCGTTTGCCAAACACTTAGAAAGTTCAAAAAACGGTTTATTCAACAACGAATTGGTATAGCCACAATCCACTAGCAATTTCATTTACATACCATTACTCTGAAGACTTCATATTTGCAATAGTGGCTATCGTCAAACTTATACTGGCCAATGTTCCCGCAAGCGATATCCATGTGGATGGAGGGATACCTTCTCTTTCCGGACGTTGCGGCACCACAATCTCGGCACCTGCCGTCACCGTAGGGTAACTGCGAAAAAAGAAAAAACTTTTGGTAGAGGACGCAACCCCATTGGCATGGATAACATATACCCGGCCCCGTTTGGCTTTAACCCCAAAGCCTCCTCCCTGATCGATGTAATTACGCATACCGGTCCCTTTTTGGTAAGCAACGGAGATTGGATTCAACACCTCTCCCGAAATTTTTACCGTCTGTATTTCTCGTGGGATCACAAGCTCATCCCCCGGCTGGATAAATATGTCTTCACGGCTTCCTTGATTTTCCATAACTCGTTTTAAATTTATCCCCACCACTTCAAAGTCCATATCGGAGAATGTCAGGGTACTATCTTTCATGAGGAGTTCCGCACGCAAGCGTTTTATTTTGTTCGACACCTCCACCTTCCGCGTCAACATGGCCGATTCGGGCGATGCGTCCGGCGAAAGTCCTCCGGCCCGCTTAATGATGTCACTTAAACGCTCTTTCTTGGAAGATAATCCGAATTCTCCAGCATATTTCACCTCGCCAATAATCCGTATGGCACCAGCTTCTGCAAATGACGGGGCACGACGCACAAAAACCTGGTCAAACGGCCTAATCGCAAAACGGGCATCTTGCTCATTAAACCTCAAATCGCGAGATATCGAGAACTGGTAAACATGGGCCACTTTGTTGCCAAAATCATTGGCTTCATCGTAACTTAACCTACGGACAATCTCGACCGATGCTTCAGTGGCCGATTCACGGAACCCCCCAGCAATAAACACCAAATCGGAAAGCGTCATGTTGTCCCGATAATCATATTCTCCGGGAAGTTGAACTTCTCCGCTGATTTTAATCGTTTGCATCTCTCTAAGGTCATTGATCGATGAAATGGTCACGATATCCTCGCGCTCTAATGAAATGTCGGATGAACCATTCACGATATCAGACACTTTAAACGCGATACTTTGCAATGACAGATCTTTATTCAAACGGGTCAGCAATGCCCGGTTCATGAACGCATCTTCCCTCAGCCCATCGGCCTGCCCTATCAGTTGCGAAAGCGTAAGGCCCTCGGTAAGTTCATAATTTCCGGGACGATAAACGGCACCTTCGATAGTCACCTTGTTCTCGAATCGTTCCAATATATCGCCCGCATAAATGCTATCACCGCTTTGTAAGAAAAAATCTACATATTCTTTATCCAACACGTTTTTAAACTGCCTTTGCTTTGATGTATTCCGGTACAATTCCAAACGCCCAGTATAGGCTTTCTCGGTAAACCCGCCTGCAAACTTGATCAAATCGCTCACTTTCTCATTCTCCTTGGCTTCAAAGATCCCGTTGCGTTTAAATTGTCCCCCCACTCTTACCCGGTTCAGGTAAGTGGGCACCATTACGACATCATTGTCCCGCAATGGCATATTAACCAACCCATTGCCGTTTATCAGAAAATCATAAACATCCAAGCGGTTCACAACCTGCCCGTCACGGATCACATGAATGTCCCGAAACGATCCGTTCACATTGGGGCCACCGGCCAAATAAAGTGCATTAAAAGCTGTAGCAGTACCCGGCAATGTGTAAGTGCCCGGGGCGAATACTTCACCAACCACATTCACTTTAATTGCCTTGATAGTGCCCAGGTGTACATTGGCAAACGTTCTAGGCGATGAAGAATTTAGGTCGCTGTAAATGGAAGATAGCCGCTGTATGATCTTATTTTTGGCATTCTCCAACGTAAGCCCACCAACAGAGATCGGCCCCACATCGATAATATTGATCATGCCATTACGGTCTATTTCAAGTTCATAGCTTTTTTGGGAAGCACCCCACACATCAATCAATACCTGGTCGCCAGGACCTACGACATACGATGGCGACACGGGAATTTTCACGTTTGGCTCAAACGTAAGTTTTTCGTTATTGAAAAACTGAAATCCGAATATCCTTATATCTGTTTTAGCCGAATCGACAGGAATTTTAACGGACAACATATCCTCTCCTTCACCTTCGGCCAACATCGTGTTATCCATCGATGAGCCAGCCTTTCCTTCTATTTCTCCATTGAGCTTTTTGAGCTTTAATTCATTCATTCGCTGGCGAAGCTGATCTATCTGGCTTTGACTCATCCCTCTGGCACGTGCCAACGTAATGGCTTCACTTTCGCTCAAACCACGCTTCTCTATCTCCCTCATAAGGGTCAATATCTGCTGGTCTGTCAGATTGGACACATTCACCGTTTGAGGGTCCACATTTTTATTCGCGGTAGTGGTTGATTGAGAGAGGGACAGCGTACACACACTCAAACACACAAAAAGGCTGATGGTTAAACGAAGCATGGTGGTTGTAGAAATCTTCATATGAATTGCACAAAAAAGTCAACAAAAAACAACACTCATAAAAAACTGAATGAGTATTCAAGCAACGCAGGAAAAAGGGTTTTATTGCATCAACCCGGCGTCCTTCCCAATAACCGGGATGAAACAAAGACGAGATATACTATCAATTAGTTGCTCGCATCTTCGCCATGTTCTTTAAAAAAACGACGTTGAAAAATAATGATCGTGAAAATCCCCACCGTGATGGCAGAGTCGGCCAGATTGAACACCGGTCGGAAAAATATAAATTGGTTGCCTCCGACAAATGGCATCCATGACGGATAAGTACCTTTTAAAATCGGGAAATAAAACATGTCGACCACCCTTCCGTGCAAAAATGACGCATATCCTCCCCCTTCAGGCAAAAGAGTGGCCACTTGCGAGTAGCTTTCGTTAAAGATCATTCCATAAAACGCACTGTCGATAATGTTCCCAATGGCACCGGCCAATATCAACGACACGCTGATTACAAGTCCGGTGGTGGCTCCTTTCTGCATCATACGGTACAAGTAGTACCCAATGGCCGATACGGCGATGATCCGAAAAACGCTAAGAAACATTTTCCCAAATTTCCCGGCAAATTCCATCCCGAAAGCCATTCCGTTGTTTTCGACAAAGTGGATGTAAAACCAACCGAACACTTTAAATTCCTCACCCAACATCATGTGGGTCTTAATCCAAATCTTCAATGCTTGGTCCAAAACCAAAACCAGAAATATCACCAACAGAGCTTTCTTTTGTATCGTCATGTCACAGAATTTTTATGGATAACGGGCATCTCCCAAAGCGGGTACAAACATAATTGATTTATCAAAGGCTAACAAACAAAAAGGCGACGTAGAGAACGGATTCCCTCCTAGTCGCCCTTTATTCCTTTTAAGAAAAAAGATCTTTTTTACTTCTGCTTTTGTTTCGCATCAATGCTAAGCGTGGCATGGGGTACGGCCCTAAGCCTCTCTTTTGGAATCAACACGCCGGTTTCCCGACAGATGCCATAAGTTTTGTTCTCGATTCGCACCAACGCAGCTTGAAGATATTGGATAAACTTCTGTTGGCGTTGTGCCAATTTTCCGGCTTCTTCTTTCGACAATACAGCAGCCCCTTCTTCCAACACCTTAAATGTGGGTGAAGTGTCTTGCGTGTCGTTTCCGTCGCCATGGGTAATGGTGTTTTTCAACAACTCATAATCCCGTTTTGCCTGGTCGAGCTTCTTAAGGATTATTTCTTTGAACTCAAGGAGTTCTTCGTCGGAATATCTGGTTCTCTCGGCCATAGGTCTCAGATTTATGGTTTCTACTAAACTAGCGTTAGGCTAGCGTTACGGAGATGAAAGTTATAATTTCTTCGTCAATATCTACGCTTTTCGCCGTAGAATCGTCACAAGAATCAATCAACAAGATATTAACAGCCAATGTTTGAGCCGCAATGTAATCACGGTGTTTCTCAATGGCACTGTTGATGGCATCATGGCGTTGGATTTTAATATTCACCTTGTCGGTCACATCAAAACCCGAGTCTTTACGGATGTTCTGGATACGGTTGATAAATTCGCGGGCAATCCCTTCTTCCCTTAATTCGGAAGTCACATTTACGTCAAGTGCAACCGTAATTTTTCCTTCCGAGGCGACCAGCCATCCGGGAATGTCTTCCGACATAATCTCCACGTGTTCCAATCCAAGCCCAATGGCCTCGCCGTTAATTTGGACAGAAAAAGTACCATTCTTTTCAAGAACTGCAATATCGGCTTGTCCCATGTTGGCAATAGCCTCCGTGATGGGTTTCATCAATTTGCCGTATTTAGGTCCCAGTGTTTTAAAATTGGGTTTGATTTTCTTCACTAAAATCCCGGCCGAATCTTTCAGAAAATCAATTTCCTTCACGTTCACTTCAGCCAAAACAAGATCTTTCACCCGTTCAAGCTGTGTTTCGAACTCTTCGTCAAGGATGGGAATCATCATTTTCTGCAATGGCTGGCGAACTTTGATGGCAACCTTGCGACGAAGGGCCAGTACCATTGAAGAAATATCCTGTGCATACTGCATCCGTTCCTCTAATTGTTTGTCGATAACAGATTCGTCCACAATTGGCACAGCAGCTAAATGTACCGAAGTTTCATTGAAACGTTTCGATACTTTGTTGAGATCACAAAAAAGCCGATCCATAAAGAACGGGGCAATGGGTGCACCCAACAATGCGACAGCCTCCAAACAAGCGTGAAGGGTTTGGTAAGCTGCCAATTTATCTTCGGTAAAGCTTCCCCCCCAAAAACGCTTACGGTTCAGGCGAACGTACCAATTGCTAAGATTTTCGCCCACAAAGTTCTGGATGGCACGGGCTGCTTTGGTCGGTTCATAAGTCTCGTACGCCTCGGTCACTTCTTTTATCAAGCTGTTGAGAAGCGACATTACCCAACGGTCTATCTCGGGACGCTTCCCAATGGGAACGACCGGTTCCGTTCCTTTGTACCCATCAATGTTTGCATAGAGGACAAAAAATGAATAGGTGTTGTAAAGCGTACCGAAGAATTTACGTTTCACTTCCTCAACGCCCGATATGTCAAACTTAAGGTTGTCCCAAGGCTGTGCATTCGAAATCATGTACCAACGTAAAGGGTCGGAACCATGTTGTTCGATCGTGTCAAACGGGTCGACGGCATTGCCCAAACGCTTGGACATTTTATTGCCGTTTTTATCGAGTACCAACCCGTTGGAGACAATATTCTTAAACGCCACCGAGTCGAACAGCATAGTTGCCAACGCGTGGAGGGTAAAGAACCAACCACGGGTCTGGTCCACGCCTTCGGCAATAAAGTCGGCAGGGAATACCCCTTCCAAATTTGCTTCGAAAGGAAAATGCACTTGCGCATAAGGCATGGCACCTGAATCGAACCACACATCGATCAGGTCCGACTCGCGGTACATGAGCTTTCCGCTATCGGCAACCAAAACGATTTGATCGACGTAGGGACGGTGTAAATCCAATTTGTTGTAATTCTCTTTCGAAAAATCATTGGGTTTGAATCCCGCGAACGGATTTTTCTCCATCACGCCCGCATTGATGGCCTTTTCGATTTCGATTGTTAGCTCCTCTGCCGAACCAATGCATTTTTCCTCGGCGCCATCTTCGGTACGCCAAATAGGAAGCGGCGTTCCCCAATAACGCGACCGGCTGAGGTTCCAATCCACCAGATTTTCGAGCCATTTGCCAAAGCGGCCGCTTCCGGTAGACGCAGGTTTCCAGTTGATGGTGTTGTTAAGCTCGATCATTCGTTCACGCACCGCGGTGGTGCGGATAAACCACGAATCGAGCGGATAATAGAGCACCGGTTTATCGGTACGCCAACAATGGGGATAATTGTGGACGTGCTTCTCGATCTTAAATACTTTATTCTCTTTTTTTAGCTGCACCGACAAATCCACGTCAAGCGTGTTATCGTTTTCTGTCAGCGACGGATCGTAAGCGTTTTTCACAAAGCGGCCTGCAAACTCGTTGTAAAGAGACACGTTCACATGGCTGGCCACAAAATCGGGATCAAGATCCTCGACCAGGAAATATTTCCCCGTACGATCGACCATGGGTTGCGACTTCCCGTCCTTATCGACCAAATGCAAAGGCGCAATGCCCGATTGTTTGGCCACACGGGCATCATCGGCACCAAAAGTCGGTGCGATGTGAACGATGCCAGTGCCATCTTCGGTGGTCACAAAATCGCCGGTAATTACCCTGAAAGCATCGCCCATAGGTTTTACCCATGGAAAAAGTTGTTCATATTGGATTCCTTTCGAGCTGTGTGCCTGTATATTCACCCGATACCCTGAACGGAATATTTTTGTCACCGGTTTTATATTCGTCGAATGGCAATTCGGCATTTTTTGCGTTAAAATGGGCTCCGACCAATTCTTTCGCCACTACCACCGACAAAGGAGACCCTGTGTACGGATTAAAGGTCCTAACTTTGACGTAGCTAATATTCGGTCCCACGCACAATGCGGTGTTCGAAGGCAACGTCCATGGCGTGGTGGTCCATGCCAAAATGTAAACATCCCCATCGTTATCGAAAAGAAACGATGATTTTTCGTTTTTGACGACTTTAAACTGGGCCACGCAGGTGGTATCCTTCACATCGCGATAACAACCGGGCTGGTTCAGTTCGTGGGTGCTCAGGCCGGTACCTGCCGCGGGCGAGTAAGGCTGAATAGTATACCCTTTATAAAGCAATCCTTTTTTGTAAAGCTCTTTGAGCATCCACCAAAGGGTTTCGATATACTTGCTGTCGTAAGTAATGTATGGATCGTCCATGTCTACCCAATACCCCATTTTGTGGGTAAGGTCCTCCCACATATCGGTGTATTTCATCACATCTTTGCGACAGGCCTCATTGTATTCGGCTACCGAAATGGATTTCCCGATATCTTCCTTGGTAATGCCAAGTGCTTTCTCTACGCCCAATTCTACGGGCAAACCGTGGGTATCCCAACCTGCCTTGCGGTTTACCAAAAAGCCCTGCTGGGTTTTGTAACGACAAAAAATATCTTTGATGGTGCGCGCCATTACGTGGTGGATGCCCGGCATGCCGTTGGCTGACGGAGGTCCTTCATAAAACACAAACGAAGGGGCATTTTCACGTAATTTTATGCTTTGTCCGAAAGCATTGATCTCTTCCCAATGTTTTAACACATCTTTGTTCACTTGGGACAAATCAAGTCCCTTGTATTCGGGAAATTTCGCACTCATATATCGTTTTTGCCTGATTTTTAAAAAAGTCCACAAATATATACGATGAGCAATTTAAATGCAAATCATCCCAGGCCCTTAAACCTTTAAAGTACACTTTCACGCCTTCATCGTCACGCTGACCTGTTTCATTTGCCCACCCACAGGAGGGTTCAGTTTCGATACTTTTACGGTCAGATCCGTAATACCGGGAAATTCACTGGCAATGGCATCGATAATGCGCCCTGCCACATGTTCCAGCAGATTGGACGTTTGCATCATTTCGGCTTTCACAAGGTCGTAAACGCGTACATAGTTCACCGTGTCTGAAATCTGGTCGGAGACTCTGGCCTCGGAACAGTCTGTCGAAAACGAAATATTCACCCTGAATTTATTGCCCACGATGCGCTCTTCCTTAAAACATCCATGAAAGGCGTAAAACTCCATCTCCTCCAGTTCAATCAACACGTTGTTGTCTTTTTTTGCCTCCATAGTTCAAATTTTTGGGGATACAATGCCGCAAACGCGGCAAAATTAAATTTTTTATACTTCCTTTCGTGAAGAGCGGTGCGCAAAATCCATTATTTTTGCCTTGTTATTCAATCCGGTTCCATTGCTGCCCCTTGAAAATAGTGCGCAACGATGCGTAAGTGGATTGCTACGATCGAAAAACTGCAATATATGAGTACCGAACCATTGGAAGAAGTGGGTAAAGATGCTGTAAAAGGAAACTTTATCCACATGGAAATCGACAGGGATTTGGCCGAAGGGAAAAACGGAAGAAAAGTATTGACCCGTTTCCCGCCTGAACCGAACGGTTATTTGCACATTGGGCACGCCAAATCAATTTGTCTCAACTTTGGGTTGGCCGAGCATTACCGTGCGGCCTGCAACCTTCGTTTCGACGATACCAACCCCACCAAAGAAGAGGTGGAGTACGTGGAATCGATCCAGGACGATGTAAGGTGGTTGGGATTCCAGTGGCAGGGCGAACCAAAATATGCATCCGATTATTTCGACCAGCTTTATGAATGGGCCGTTGAACTGATAAAAAAAGGCAAGGCATACGTGTGCGAATTGTCGGCCGAGGAAATTGCCGCGCAAAAAGGAACTCCCACTGAGCCCGGCGTGGAAAGCCCTTACCGGAACCGTTTGGTGGAGGAGAACCTTGATTTGTTCGAACGCATGAAAAACGGTGAATTTGCCGAGGGGGAAAAGATCCTTCGCGCCAAAATCGACATGGCTTCGTCCAACATGCACATGCGCGACCCCATTATGTACCGCATCATACACAAGCCGCACCACCGTACGGGCGACAAATGGTGCATTTACCCCATGTACGATTATACGCACGGACAAAGCGACTTCATTGAAGGGATCACACATTCCATCTGTACGTTGGAGTTTGAGGTACACAGGCCGCTTTACGACTGGTTTCTCGACCAGATACTTGAAGGGAAGCCCAAACCAGAGGTAAGGACGCGCCAAATAGAATTTGCCCGCCTCAACCTGAATTATACCGTAATGAGCAAGCGGAGATTGCTCGAACTGGTCCAAAAGGGCTACGTTGCCGGGTGGGACGATCCGCGCATGCCTACCATTTCAGGATTGCGCCGCCGTGGTTACACCCCTGAATCCATCCGTTTGTTTGCCGAGAAAGTAGGCGTGGCCCGTCGTGACAACGTGATTGACGTTGCATTGCTGGAACACTGCGTACGCGAGCACCTTAACAGAACCACCACACGTGTAAACGCGGTGCTCGATCCCGTCAAGCTCATTATCACGAACTATCCTGAAGGCCAGGAAGAGGAGCTGATGACTATCAACAATCCCGAAGATGAAAACAGTGACTCCCGTCCACTTACGTTTTGCCGAGAGATTTACATCGAGAGAGACGATTTTATGGAGGTACCTCCCAAAAAGTTCTTCCGTTTGGGCCCCGGCCTCGAAGTACGCTTGAAAAGTGCCTATATCGTCAAATGCGAAAGCTTTGTGAAAGACGAAAGCGGCAAAGTGACCGAAATACATTGCACCTACGACCCCGATACCCGTAGCGGCATGTCGCCATGCGAACGTAAGGTGAAGGGGACGTTGCACTGGGTGTCGGCACGCCATTGCATCGATGCCGAAGTGAGGCTGTACGACCGCCTGTTCTCCGACCCGGAGCCTGACGGGCACAAGGATGTCGACTTTAAAGAGTTCCTCAACCCCGAATCACTTTCGGTGCTTAAAAACTGCAAAGTGGAGCCTTGGTTGAAAAGTGCCGAACCGCTAGCCCAATTTCAATTCCAACGCATCGGCTATTTTTGCGTTGATTTGGACAGTACGTCCGAAAATCCCGTGTTCAACAAAACGGCGGGGCTTAAGGACAGTTGGTCGAAAATTGCCCAAAAGGATTGATCCCGATGATCCCATACAAACAAAAAAGCCGTTCAATCGAACGGCTTTTTTGTTCCATCTATCTTATTTTCATAATCTCAAAACATCCGAAATTTTCATTTTGGACAAGCTGCCGCAATTCCTTAGTATGATCCTCCAAAATAGCAACCAACTCTTTAGTTCGAAATGAGATGTTTTTGATCAAACAGTAGTTTCATACCGCCACTTGATAAATCCGGCTTTCCCTGTCGGCAGAAAAGCGCAAGGCCGCATAAATATCGGTCTCCTGACGCTCTCGAATTTCGCCAAGGGTAATCCCCTTTTTATAGTCCAACATGGCTTTAAACGTACAAAATCACTCTGCTTTTGACAACCAACAATTCAAATCTGCTCCACCGCCAGTTTTATCCTTTTCACCGTCTCTTCTTTGCCCAACAGTTCCACAATGGTGAACAAATCGGGACCAAAACTTCCGCCCACCAATGCTAAGCGGAGCGCATTCATGATATTGCCAAAGCTTTGCTCTTTTGCCGTAATCATTTCCGAGGCATTGTGCTTGAGTACCTCAGCTTTCCACTCGGGTTGCAACTGGAACCATCCGGCCAGTTCGGCCATGAATTGGGGGACTCCGTCTTTCCATCGTTTTTGGGCTACTTTTTCGTCGTAGCTACGAGGGGTGTTGAAAAAGAATTCGGTCTGTCCCCATATTTCGTGTACAAAGTTTACCCTTTCTTTTACCAACGATACAATGGTGGTCAGTTTGTCCAAACCGGCACTGATGCCTTTTTCCTCCAATAGGGGCGCAAACAATTCGGCCAATTCGGCATCGGTTTTTTGGATTAGATATTGGTGGTTGAACCATTTTGCCTTTTCTGGGTCAAACCGGGCGCCCGATTTGTTCACCCGCTCAATGGTAAACTGTCGCGCCAGCTCTTCCATTGTGAAGATCTCTTGTTCCGTACCTGGATTCCATCCCAATAAAGCCAAAAGGTTTTTCACCGCTTCGGGGAAATAGCCCGATTCACGATAGCCTGCCGATACTTCGCCTTCGGCCGACGTCCATTGGAGGGGGAACACAGGGAAGCCATCTTTGTCTCCGTCGCGTTTGCTCAATTTCCCTTTACCGTTGGGTTTAAGTATCAAGGGCAAGTGGGCGAATTGCGGCATGGTATCTTCCCAGCCGAAGGCACGGTAAAGCATCACGTGCAAGGGTACCGACGGCAACCACTCTTCGCCGCGGATCACATGGGTGATTTCCATCATGTGGTCATCCACGATGTTGGCCAAGTGGTAGGTGGGCAACCCATCGGCCGATTTGTATAGTACTTTGTCGTCCAGCAAACTGGTGTTAAAGCCCACTTCGCCGCGTACCAGATCGGAGGCCTTTACTTCCACGTTTTCCGGCATTTTAAAACGTATCACGTACGGTTCGCCCGACGCGATACGCCGTTGTACCTCGCCGGCCAGCAATGCCAGTGAGTTGCACAACCCGTTACGGGTGGCCACGTCGTACGAAAAAGTTTTCTTTTCGGACTCGCAACCGGCACGCAAAGCGTCAAGTTGTTCGGGCGTATCGAACGCATAATAAGCCCAGCCGCGCGCCAGCAGCTCATCGGCATATTTTTTATAGATATCTTTCCGTTCTGACTGTTTGTAAGGGCCGTAAGGCCCTCCTTCCACTACCCCTTCGTCGATGGTCAGACCCAGCCATTTGAGCGATTCGTTGATATACTCCTCGGCACCGGGCACAAAGCGGTTGCTATCGGTATCTTCGATGCGGAGGATGAATTTGCCGCCATGCTTTTTTGCAAACAAATAATTGAACAGCGCGGTGCGTACGCCGCCAATATGCAATGGTCCCGTGGGGCTGGGCGCAAACCTCACCCTTACTTGTCGTTGAGTCATCTTGCTGAAAAATTTTGGCAAAGATAAAAAACAAGGGCTAATCACCGTAAGATTACCGGCCACAAAAATGCTACACTTTACCGCGGATCACCTTCATTTGCGGACCAACACCTGTTGCCATGCTGCGTGAAACCGTCTTCCTGCAGCAGCAGACCTGCTGCAAACTGCGGCGGACTATCTACAGGCAACAGAAGCTTTGCTGCAAGCTGCAGCGAATCGTCCACCGGCTGCAGAAGGTCTGCTGCAAGTTGCGGCGTATCTTCTGCCATATGCAGCTACCCTGCTGCAATCTTACGGCAGGGAAAACACAAAAAGGGCGCAGCCGAAGCCACGCCCTTTTCCAGATACAAACAAAAAATCGAAGTTGTGGTCATCCGCATTTCGACGAGCCGCAGTTCTTGCAAATGAGGCATCCTTCCTGATAAACCAAATTGTCGGAACCGCAACTGTCACAGTGCCCTTTTTTGGCCACCGTTCCGTCGGGGATATATTTTTTAAGGGCGCGTTCCACGCCGTTTTTCCATGTATTGATGCTTTCGTTGTCAAAGTGCAGGCCAGCCACCAGGTTCAACACGTCTTCGATCGGCATGCCGTAACGCAACACCCCCGAAATCAATTTGGCATAGTTCCAATATTCTTTGTTAAACTTGTACGACAGCCCTTCGATGGTAATCTTGTAACCGTGTTTGTTGTCATACTGGAAGTCGTAACGTGAATTGCCATCCTCGTCGCGATTTTTGATGATGCGGCCCTTGGTCACACTTTTGGGAATCATGATACCTTCCTCGTCGTCGGCCAAACCGGTGAATATTTCGTACGGGCTATCATCCAGCAAACCAACGAACGCGATCCACTTGTCTTTGTTGTTCTGGAAACGGACCACGTCGGTGTCCAACACCTGCGGACGTTTCAACACCGCACGGAACGATGCAACTTCTTCCCTGTCGTCTTTCTTGTCTTTTTTGTCGTCGTTCGATACCAACACCCCTGCACGCGAACCGTCGCGGTAGACCGTAACGCCCTTGCAGCCGCTTTTCCATGCTTCTACGTAGAGCTGCCCCACCAATTCCTCGGTCACATCCGAAGGCATGTTAATGGTGACGCTAATGGAGTGGTCGACCCATTTTTGGATTTCGCCCTGCATGCGCACTTTGTTCATCCAATCCACGTCGTTCGAAGTAGCCTTATAATACGGCGATTTCTCCATTAACTGGTCCAGCTCCTCCTGCGAATAGTTTTTGGTAGTGTCCATACCGTTGGCTTCCATCCATGTCACAAACTTGTGATGGAACACGATGTATTCTTCCCAACTATCGCCCACTTCGTCCACAAAATCAATGCGGACTTTGGGGTCGTTGGGGTTCACCTTGCGGCGACGTTTGTAAACCGGCATAAACACAGGCTCGATGCCCGAGGTGGTTTGTGTCATCAAGCTGGTGGTACCGGTAGGGGCAATGGTCAACAGCGCAATATTGCGGCGGCCGTATTTGCGAAGGTCTTCGTAAAGCGTTTCGTCGGCAATGCGTAAACGTTGGATAAACGGATTGTTCCTTTCGCGGTCGAAACTGTAAATGGGAAACGCTCCGCGCTCACGGGCCAGTTCCACACTCGAACGGTAGGCGGCCAACGCAGTCTGCTTGTGTACTTCGACCGAAAAATCAACCGCAATATCGCTTCCATAACGGAGTCCCAACGCTGCCAGCATATCGCCTTCGGCAGTGGTGCCCACACCGGTGCGGCGACCTTCGGTGGCTTTTTTGCGGATGTTCAGCCAAAGATTCTTTTCAACGGCCTTCACGTCTTCCAACTCCGGATCGGCATCGATTTTGGCGATAATGGCATCGATTTTTTCCAGTTCGAGGTCAATGATGTCGTCCATAATACGCTGGGCGTACATCACGTGCTTGCGGTACAGCTCAAAATTGAACCTTGCACGGCTTGTGAACGGATTTTCGACGTACGAATAGAGATTAATGGCGATCAATCGGCAACTGTCGTACGGGCACAAGGGAATTTCCCCACAGGGGTTGGTCGATACGGTGCGATAACCCAGATCGGCATAACAATCGGGCACCGACTCGCGGATAATGGTGTCCCAGAACAAGATGCCCGGTTCGGCCGATTTCCATGCGTTATGTACGATCTTGCCCCAAATGGCCTTGGCATCGACCTCTTTGGTATATTTCGGATGGTCCGAATCGATGGGATATTGTTGACGGTAGGGACGCTCGGTGGTCACTGCCCTCATAAAGTCGTCGTCGATCTTCACCGACACGTTGGCACCGGTTATTTTGCCTTGTTCCATTTTGGCATCGATAAACGATTCCGAATCGGGGTGTTTTATGCTTACGCTCAACATCAACGCTCCTCGACGGCCATCCTGCGCCACTTCGCGCGTGGAGTTGCTGAACCGTTCCATAAAAGGCACAAGCCCCGTGGACGTCAATGCCGAGTTTTTCACCGGCGATCCTTTGGGACGAATATGCGACAAATCGTGCCCCACGCCGCCACGCCGTTTCATCAGTTGTACCTGCTCCTGGTCAACTTTCATTATTCCTCCGTATGAATCGGAAGGACCGTCGTTGCCGATCACAAAACAGTTCGACAACGAAGCGATTTGAAAATCATTCCCGATACCGGTCATTGGCCCTCCTTGTGGCACAATGTATTTAAAGTCACGAAACAACTCCAGCAACTGATCCTCGGTCATCGGGTTGGCATATTTCCGTTCGACACGGGCAATTTCCGCAGACAAACGGCGATGCATATCATCGGGGTTCAGTTCGTAAATGTTGCCGTCCGAATCTTTCAGTGCATACTTGTTTACCCAAACACGGGCCGCAAGCTCGTCTCCTTTAAAATAGTCTAAGGCCGATTGGAAGGCCTCTTCGTTTGAATATGTTTTTCTCATGAGTTTAAGGTCGATTTCCTGGAGTGCCATGGTGGTTATTCGTTTAATGTCGTGCTTATGTGTGATTTAATTGTTTTCTCTGTGTAAATTTTTGATGTATGCAAGGTAGATAAGAATACATTTTCAGACAAGTTGTTTTTTTCAACAATCCAAAAAGTTTTCCGTTTTAACATGTCATATCAATGGTTATAAGCACATTATTGATTTACCAACAACCCAAAAGTTTTCCAAAACGAAAATCTTATAAACAACCCGACATTTTTTTTGGAAATTTGAAAAACCGCCTACCGACGTACAGATCAACTGCTAATAGGCGATGCCTAGTTATCGGCTATGTCCCCAAAACCGACCAATCGGTTTTCCAAAATCGGGAAACTTAAGAACAGCCTTTCGGTAAGCCCGCAAAACACAAATAGCGGCAATTGGGGTTGCCGCCATCATTTATTCCGATTATTAAAATGTAAAAGAAATTTGCCAAGCCGGCAAAAACAGAAATTTACTCGATATCCTCGCCGAACACTTGTTTCATAACCAACTTGGTGGCGCCGCGCATCGAATTGACATATTCATAAGCCGATTCGCCACTTGCCTCCATGAATTCTTTATCGCTGAAAAAAATAGTCAACTGGTCATTTAAATCGTCGTAATTCCAAACTGGAAATCCGCTTCCCTTCTCTATCAGATCGTTGGCCTCTTTAAATTTTTTGTAATTAGGGCCAAAGACCACGGGTTTACCAAAGGTGGCAGCTTCCAATGTATTGTGGATGCCTTTGCCGAACCCTCCTCCGATGTACGCCAAGTTCCCATACCGATACAACGACGACAACAATCCGATCGTGTTCACGATCATTACCTGAAAATGCTTGGCGCTATGAGGAGCCTGCGTATAACGGAAAACCGGCACTTTAAACAATGCCTGGGTTTTGTTAATATGCTCTTCGTGTACCTCGTGAGGCACAAGAATCAATTTGGCATTAGGATGTGTATTGATATATTGGGCCAACAACTGTTCGTCTTTGTACCAAGTACTTCCCGCGACAATCACTTTGTCACAATCATCCACAAACAGACGGGCAATTTCTACTTCCTTGCACGCCGATGCGATTTCGAAAACTCTATCGAATCGGGTATCCCCGCAAACTTCGGCATGCGAATAACCTGCCTTGCCCAATAAATCCAACGACTTTTTGTCCTGTAAATAAAAGCGGGCGTAAAACCCCAAAATCTGCCTGAACCATCCTCCGTACCATTTAAAGAACGGCTGATGTTCCCTAAATATCACCGACACACCGTACACCGGGATTTGGCGGGTATGTAATTCTTTTAAATAATGGAACCAGAATTCGTATTTGATGAAAAACGCCATTTCAGGCTTTATGGCACCAATAAAACGGGCCGCGTTTTTCCGGGTATCGCCGGGCAGGTAGAATACGTAATCGGCAAATAAGTAATTCTTGCGTACCTCGTAACCCGACGGACTAAAAAAGGTGAGCAACACCAATTTTTCAGGATGCTTTTTTTTAATGCTTTCTATCAGGGGCCGACCTTGCTCAAATTCACCCAAAGAAGCAGCGTGGAACCAAATTACCGGCTTGTCGAACCTCATGTACGAAAGCTTGTTGATGGTTTCCTTTCGCCCTTTAACCAGTAACCGGGCTTTATGGTTGAACAATGCCGCGATGTGTATCGCCACATGGTAGAGTCGTACGCCAAGATCGTATATAATCCTCATTTCGCGATTTCAAAAAGTTGGCAAATATAACAATTTGGGTCAAAGGCAAAAAGGAAATTGATTATTTCGGCAAATGAACAAAGAAACAGCCTTTTCACGAAAAACAAAAGCCCCGGGGATATTCCCGGGGCCCTGCATTTATAGCTTTTAAGATCAACCACGAATGGTTTTGATACCAGGCAACTCTTTTCCTTCCATATACTCCAACATGGCACCGCCACCGGTTGACACGTAAGAGATTTTGCTGGCCAACTTGTTTTTGTTTACGGCAGCGACCGAATCGCCGCCCCCAACCAAACTGAACGCGCCTTTTTCGGTGGAACGTGCAACGGCTTGTGCAACGGCAGAAGTTCCTTTGGCAAATTTCTCCATTTCAAACACACCCATTGGACCGTTCCAAAGGATGGTTTTAGAGTTTTCGATCACATTATTGAACAACTTCACTGTTTCATCGGCAATATCCAAGCCCATCCATCCTTCGGGAGTTTCGTCGATCTTTGACAGCTGGGTGTTGGCGTTCGCGTCAAAGGCATCGGCGTTAACGGCATCAACAGGCAAATAAATGTTCACTCCTTTTTCTTTGGCTTTTTTCAATATTTCAAGAGCCAACTCCAACTTGTCGTTTTCGCAAAGCGATTTTCCGATCTGCCCGCCCTGGGCTTTAATGAACGTATAAGTCATACCGCCACCGATAATCAAGTTATCTACGCGGTTCAACAGGTTTTCGATCAAAAGGATCTTATCCGATACTTTGGCCCCCCCCATAATGGCGGTAAACGGTTTCTCGGCAGCGGTCAACACCTTATCCATGGCTTTCAGCTCTGCTTCGATCAAATAACCGAACATGCTTTTACCGGGAAAATAATCGGCAATCAATGCCGTAGAGGCGTGGGCACGGTGAGCGGTGCCAAACGCATCGTTCACATAACAAGTGGCATAGCTTGCCAGTTTTTTGGTAAATTCTTTTTGGCTTGCCTTTACCGCTGCTTTTGCAGCTTTGGTCTCTTCCTCGGTCGCTGTTTCGGGCAAACGGGGCTTGCCTTCTTCTTCGGCATAAAAACGAAGGTTTTCGAGCAACAATACTTCGCCGGGTTTCAAAGCCGCAGATTTTTCGACGGCTGAAGCTCCTGCACAGTCATCGGCAAATTTAATTTCTTGTCCAAGGTGTCCCGACAGACAAGAAATAATGTGTTTAAGGGAATATTTCTCTTCAACTCCTTTGGGACGGCCTAAATGTGACATCAAAATGACCGAACCGCCATCGGCTAAAATTTTTTTAATGGTAGGCAACGCACCACGGATACGTGTATCGTCGGTTACCGCAAAAGTTTGCTTGTCGAGGGGTACGTTGAAATCAACGCGGATAATTGCTTTTTGTCCTTTAAAATCAAAGCTTTCTATCGTTGCCATAATGATTTATTTATAGGGTTTTCGTAATGGCCGCAAATATATGAAAATTATCATATCCTTTGTGCCGCTTACCTTGCCGAATTGTTCCTTTTTTTCTTTAATTAACAATCCCTGACGGGATAACTATAATAGCAGCAGGCAATAAATCACCCACGTATTCGTCCCCGAAGAAGGTCAAGGAGCTTTCGGGAAAAGAGATCCCCTCTGTGGCAATAAAAATCAGGATTCTGCAAGTTTGGCTTATTGTACTTAAGAGGAAGGTAAGTGTCGATATCGATAATATCCCCGCCTACCGATCTCACCAGGGCGTGCCCTGCCGCCGTATCCCATTCCATGGTTTTGCCCAGCCGGGGATAAAAGTGCGCTTTCCCTGACGCAACCATCGCCTGCTTGATGGCACTTCCGACTTGCACATTGTCCACCCCAAAGAACAGCTGCATTGCATAATTTACTATCTCACTGGTCAAGGCATTGTCATGGCTCCGGCTGGTTACCACGACGAACCGACGTTCTTCCAATGGCTGTATATTGGGTGTAACAGGGTAATTTGCGATAAGTTTTTCGACCGGGATGTATTCCCAGCCTTCGGGCAAATGAATCTCATACAGCCCGGATCGGGGACTTCCAAGATAAACCTCTCCGGTTACCGGAATAAAAATCATTCCCCATAAAGGCACTCCGTTATCAATGAACGCAATATTAATGGCGAACTGACCGTTGCGCTTAATAAATTCCTTTGTCCCATCCAACGGATCCACCAACCAAAAGGATTCCCAACTTTTTCTTTCCAAATAATCGATAGCTTTTCCTTCTTCGCTCAAAACGGGAAATCCTGTTTGCGACAAAATCCGGAAAATAGCTGCATGACTTTGGGTATCGGCAAAGGTCACAGGTGTATCATCGCCCTTTAATTGCACATTGAACGTAGAGGCCCGATAAATTTTCATGATTTCGCCACCTCCTTCCAATGCCGCTTTTAACGGAAACTCTACATCAAAAGGAAGGCCCCGGCTGGACTCTGGGTTTTGTTTACGTTCTATCACATCAATCGTTTAAACGTGCAATCCCTCCTCAAAATATTTGTATGCCAGTCGATTCCGCTTATACATAAAACCCCTGGGGTAAAGTTTTTTTCAAATGCCCCTCCTAAGTTTAATGGGCCAAATGCACGCCAAGGCTCAGTGAGGTATTTGCCCAGGACTTCTGACAACCCCGTGTGCTGACCCATTGCTATTTCATTTTTCATCTCGCACCAGGGATTTAATGTAACTGTACGTGCTTGTCCTCCACAAAAGATCATAGTCGGTGCATTGGTGCTACTTATGCGGGCAAACGACATCTCCAATTCTTTGGGAAGCACCACATAATTTACCCCATTCGTATACAGTTGGCTGATCCGCGATACCAATGTGCCTTGTTCATAAAGCCCTAGCGCCTCAGTTCGTAGATCGGACAAAAATGCGGGAACCAATAACCCACTGAAAAACTGGGCGCTGTACTTTTCCACGTAAGTATCTCCTAACGATTCAAGACCTTTAACCTGTCCTGTATCCGTTAATTCCAGCAATGGATACTTTATTAACTTTCCATTGGGACTTAATGCAAAATGTGCAGAGAATACCGGCATTATTCGTAATCGGCAACGTTTTGGCTGGGAATGTACTCCAGTGAAATTGAATCGATGTCGATTTCCAATTCATCGTCCAATTCGTGCTTCAACAAAAAGACTTCGATCCCAACCAAATATTTGTCTTTTTCCAATTCCTGGGTCGCGATGGTATTTTTTGCGGGAATTATCTTTATGATATCGGTTTTCAAGGTGTCTCTGGTCGAATCGGCATAATTGGTAACCATCCAAAATTCAGTTTTTCTTTTCAAATCCTCTTTTTGAAACCGATAGATGGCGCTGTACTGGATGTGCCCGAGCTTAAACGAATCGACCTGCAGCTTAAACACTAGATTTGTATTCGTTGAATCAGAATATGGGTAATGATATGATATAGAATCGTTCCAAATATTCTTTGTAGCCATTTTTTCGGCCAAAAGCTTATCTTTCTCTTCCTGCTTGCTCATATCGCTGGCAATTTGGGCCTCCATATCCGACAGACGGGCAATGACATCATCGTACACTTTTATATAAACATGAGGATGCGAAGTGTACCAAATTAACGCAGAATCAAATTCTACCTTGGTCAATCCATATTTGTCCAAAATAGACTTATACATTCCGGTCGATAAATTCTCCCCTACAGTACGTCCTGGTCGCTGATTGGTCAGTATCGACTCTGCCATATGGATGTCAACCAATATGTCGACCATCTCCTTTTTATTTGGGTACTGGCTAGGTACACGATCCTTGCACGAAACAGCAACAACCATTGAGAAGATTGCCGCTATAAGAAACGGTTTGTATCGCCCCATTTTAATTGATTCAGAATTGTTTACTTCCCATCAGCCCTCAACATGGTACGAATGGTTTTTAGAATAATCACAAAATCTAACTTCAATGACCAGTTATCTATATACTCCAAATCCATCTTCATCCATTCCTCGAACGAAATATCGTTCCGAGATGGAGATATTTGCCATATACAAGTAATACCAGGTTTCATCGACAAACGCCGCAACTGCCATCGCTCGTATTCTTTCACCTCTTGGGGAATTGGCGGCCGTGGCCCTACAATTGACATATCTCCTAAAAAAACATTAAAAAATTGAGGCAATTCATCTAAGCTGGTCTTTCTTAGGAAACGTCCTACGCCTGTTATCCTTGGGTCATTCGTTATTTTGAAAACAGGGCCATCCATTTCGTTCTTATCCATCAATTTTTCTTTCAGATTTTCTGCATTTACCACCATTGTCCTGAATTTATAAACCCAAAATTTGCGTCCCCTAAGCCCAACTCTTTTCTGTTTAAAGAAGACCGGCCCTTTTGAAGTAACTTTAATCATTATGGCAACCGTAACAAATAAAGGGGAAAGGAACACGATGGCAAAAAGGCTCGATAAAAAATCAGTAATCCGTTTTGCACGCAAAGCGAGAAAATCCTGTGGAGTATTTGAGAACGTAAGCAATGCAGTGGTATTAAAATAATGTACATGCATTTTATTGGTCAGCATATTAAAAAATGGTGAATACATTCTGAAAATCACTCCAACCTCGCCACAACCGAACAATAGACTCTCCATCTCCGTGATGTCCGGCTTTTCCACGCAATAAATCAACTCATCGATAGCTTTTTCAGCAATCAACTTATTAATATCTACATTTTCAGTCGATAATATAGGTAATGCATCGGCAAACCCTGTAAAATTTCGCTCTTCTCCAACTATCGCATATATTCTGTATCCCCATTCTTTCAACTTAATTATTTGACGTATCAAGGGAACTGCTGATCTATCACCGACTATTAACACTGACCTCGAATTCAATCCTTGGCGTCTAAACCTTTTCATGGCAGAGTATATAAATACTTTCGCCAAAAATGTGACCAATGTATTTAGGACAATGAAAAATGCCAAAATCCTTACATCCAACAAGCTTATTTTAAACAGGAACGAAGTTATCGCCAAAAGACTGCCGCCAAAAAAAGATAAACCCAGACAATTGAAAATAATTATGGAATAAGGCCTTGACCGATATAGTTCTCCTAACCTAAAACGTTTTGATAATACATACCATATCCCTAAAATAAAGAGATTGATAATGAACAAATCTTTGTTTCGTGAACTAATTTTCTCATCGGCCAAAAGATAGGCTAACCCATTAAAACATAACCACGCAATAACAACATCCAAAAAAGCCAAAATATCGTTTACAGCTCTTTCTCTCTCTTTTAACATGACCTTCTTAATTTACCCCAAAGTTAAGTTTTTTTTGGCCCCGCGGGATGCGCGTCCTTTTTTTGCAGGGGCAAAAAAAAAGGCCCCCCGGACGGCAACGTCCGGGGGGCCCGAAGAACGGCGGCGACCTACTCTCCCGCTGTACGCAGTACCATCGGCGCGGCAGGGCTTAACTTCTCTGTTCGGGATGGGAAGAGGTGGGGCCCCTGCGCTGTGGCCGCCTTGGTGTCGGGGGCCCCGGGCGCGCCTGCGCGCCCAAGGCCCGTGTTATCCTTGACATTCACGGCAAGACCAAAACAACCGGCCGCGCGCGGTGCACGCGGAAGCTTCGGGTAATTAGTACCGCTCGGCTGCGGCATCGCTGCCCTTACACCTGCGGCCTATCGACGTCGTCGTCTGCGACGCCCCTATAAGGAGGCCTCATCTCGGGGCGGGCTTCGCGCTTAGATGCTTTCAGCGCTTATCCCTTCCGCGCTTAGCTACCCGGCGGTGCCCCTGGCGGGACAACCGGTACACCAGCGGCGCGTCCATCGCGGTCCTCTCGTACTAACGACAGGCCCCCTCAAGCCTCCAACGCCCGCAACAGATAGGGACCGAACTGTCTCACGACGTTCTGAACCCAGCTCGCGTGCCACTTTAATGGGCGAACAGCCCAACCCTTGGGACCTTCTCCAGCCCCAGGATGTGACGAGCCGACATCGAGGTGCCAAACCGCCGCGTCGATATGAGCTCTTGGCGGCGATCAGCCTGTTATCCCCGGAGTACCTTTTATCCTTTGAGCGATGGCCCTTCCATACGGAAACCACCGGATCACTATGCCCTGCTTTCGCACCTGCTCGGGTTGTCTCCCTCACAGTCGAGCCCCCTTGTGCCATTGCACTCTCCCGACGGTTACCGATCGTCGTGAGGGGACCTTGGGAAGCCTCCGTTACTCTTTTGGAGGCGACCACCCCAGTCAAACTACCCGCCAAACGGTGTCCCCCCCGAAGGGGGTTAGGTCCCAGACAAGCAAAGGGCCGTATTTCAACGGCGGCTCCAAGGTACCTGGCGGCACCCATTCATAGCCTCCGGCCTATCCTACACATCGCTTGCCCAAAAACAACGTTAAGCTGCAGTAAAGGTTCACGGGGTCTTTCCGTCCCGTTGCGGGTAAGCGGCATCTTCACCGCTACTACAATTTCACCGAGCTCACGGCCGAGACAGTGCCCAGATCGTTACACCATTCGTGCAGGTCGGAACTTACCCGACAAGGAATTTCGCTACCTTAGGACCGTTATAGTTACGGCCGCCGTTTACCGGGGCTTCGATTCGGCGCTTCCTTGCGTGACGCCTCCTCTTAACCTTCCGGCACCGGGCAGGTGTCAGGCCATATACGTCATCTTGCGATTTGGCATAGCCATGTGTTTTTGGTAAACAGTCGCCTGGGCCATTTCTCTGCGCCCCGCCTTGCAGCGGGGACCCTTTCTCCCGAAGTTACAGGGTCAATTTGCCGAGTTCCTTGGCCGTGGGTCACTCGAGCGCCTCAGTATGCTCAACCCAACTACGTGTGTCCGTTTGCGGTACGGGCCGCACGGCTCGCTTTTCTTGGATGCGGCTGCGTTGCTTCGCTTCCCCCGGGGGGTAGGCTCAGCGGGCTATTCCGTCAGCCCCCAGCAACCTGGCCGCACCGTCGCTTTCATCGCCGCGCGGGCGCGGGAATCTTGGCCCGCTTTCCATCGGAATCGCCGCTCGGCTTATCCTTAGGTCCCGGCTTACCCTGATCCGATTAGCGTTGATCAGGAAACCTGAGTCTTTCGGCGTGGGGGTTTCCCGCCCCCATTATCGTTACTCATGCCTACATTTGCTTTTCCGCCCGCTCCACAATGCCTCGCGGCACGGCTTCGGCGCCGGCGGAATGCTCCCCTACCAGTGTGCCCGTGGGCACAATCCACGCCTTCGGCAACGCGCTTATGCCCGATCATTATCCATGCCCGGCCGCTCGACTAGTGAGCTGTTACGCACTCTTTAAATGAATGGCTGCTTCCAAGCCAACATCCTAGCTGTCGCTGCAGCCGGACCGCGTTTGGCCAACTTAGCGCGTATTTGGGGGCCTTAGACGGTGGTCTGGGTTCTTTCCCTCTCGGGCGCGGACCTTAGCACCCGCGCCCTCACTCCCGCGGAGCGTTTCGCAGCATTCGGAGTTCGTCAGGATTTGATAGGCGGTGAAGCCCTCGCGTCCTATCGGTAGCTCTACCTCTGCGAAACTCCCGCGAGGCTGCACCTAAATGCATTTCGGGGAGTACGAGCTATTTCCCAGTTTGATTGGCCTTTCACCCCTACCCACGGCTCATCCGAAAACTTTTCAACGTTTACCGGTTCGGCCCTCCATCCCGTGTTACCGGGACTTCAGCCTGGCCATGGGTAGATCACAAGGTTTCGCGTCTTCCCCCGCCGACTGCGCGCCCTGTTAGGACTCGCTTTCGCTTCGGCTCCGCCCCTGGGGGGCTTAACCTGGCCGGCGAGGGGAAACTCGTAGGCTCATTATGCAAAAGGCACGCCGTCACCCCAAAAGGGGCTCCGACCGCTTGTAGGCGCATGGTTTCAGGTACTGTTTCACTCCGCTGTCCGCGGTGCTTTTCACCTTTCCCTCACGGTACTGGTCCTCTATCGGTCTCTCGGGAGTATTTAGCCTTGCGGGATGGTCCCCGCGGGTTCGGACAGGGTTTCTCGTGCCCCGCCCTACTCAGGGTACGGCTGCCCGCGGACGGTCGTTCGCGTAAGGGGCTATCACCCTCTGCGGCCGCGCTTTCCAGCGCGTTCCGCTCCGACCGCCGCGGCCTTGGCGCCGCCCTACAACCCCCGGGGCGCCTAAACGCCCCGGGTTTGGGCCTTCCCCTTTTCGCTCGCCACTACTGGGGGGATCGATGTTTCTTTCTTTTCCTCCGCTTACTTAGATGTTTCAGTTCGGCGGGTTTGCCTCCCTTGCGGGATACCGTGCCTTCAGCACGGTGGGTTGCCCCATTCGGACATGCCCGGATCAACGGCCGTTTGCGCCTCCCCGTGCCTTTTCGCAGCTTACCGCGTCCTTCGTCGCCTCCGAGAGCCTAGGCATCCCCCATGCGCCCTTGTGTGCTTCCTTCGTCGGGCCGCATTTGCGGCCCCGCCCTCGCGGGCCTTTTGTTTTGGTCTGCCATCATGTCAATGAGCGTTCCGTCCTTGCGGACTTGCGCGCCGCCCTCCCAAACGGGGGGGGCGCCTTGTGCTCGGGTAGTCCCGGGCAGATTTGAACTGCCGGCCCCTACATTATCAGTGTAGTGCTCTAACCAACTGAGCTACGGGACTGTGCAGCCGACCCTGCCGGGCCTGCCGTCGGGGATATCCCCGTCGTATGTCTTTGGTCGGTACCTTTGGCGGGAAAGCGCCGTGCTTTCCGTTGTTCCGGTGCGGGCGACCGCACCACCGGAGGGCCTCTCCAGAAAGGAGGTGTTCCAGCCGCACCTTCCGGTACGGCTACCTTGTTACGACTTAACCCCAGTCACCCGGTTTACCCTAGGCCGCCCCTTGCGGTCGCGGGCTTCAGGTCCCCCGGGCTCCCATGGTTTGACGGGCGGTGTGTACAAGGCCCGGGAACGTATTCACCGCGCCATGGCTGATGCGCGATTACTAGCGAATCCAGCTTCACGGGGTCGGGTTGCAGACCCCGATCCGAACTGGGACCGGCTTTGGAGATTCGCGCCCCCTCGCGGGGTGGCGGCCCTCTGTACCGGCCATTGTAACACGTGTGTCGCCCCGGGCGTAAGGGCCGTGCTGATTTGACGTCGTCCACACCTTCCTCGCGGTTTACACCGGCAGTCCCGTTAGAGTGCCCGGCTCGACCCGATGGCAACTAACGGCGTGGGTTGCGCTCGTTATGGGACTTAACCCGACACCTCACGGCACGAGCTGACGACAACCATGCAGCACCTTGGGGGACGTCCGTGGAAGGGCCGGTTTCCCGGCCTGTCGGCCCCCATTTAAGCCCGGGTAAGGTTCCTCGCGTATCATCGAATTAAACCACATGTTCCTCCGCTTGTGCGGGCCCCCGTCAATTCCTTTGAGTTTCAGCGTTGCCGCCGTACTCCCCAGGTGGGCCACTTATCGGTTTCCCTTGGCCGCTTGCGGTGTATCGCAAACGGCGAGTGGCCATCGTTTACGGCGCGGACTACCAGGGTATCTAATCCTGTTCGATCCCCGCGCTTTCGTGCATCAGCGTCGGTATCGCTCTAGCAAGCTGCCTTCGCAATCGGTGTTCTGTGGCATATCTAAGCATTTCACCGCTACACGCCACGTTCCGCCTGCCTCGACCGAACCCAAGGGAACCAGTATCAACGGCAATTTTAACGTTGAGCGCCAAACTTTCACCGCTGACTTAATCCCCCGCCTACGCACCCTTTAAACCCAATAAATCCGGATAACGCTCGGATCCTCCGTATTACCGCGGCTGCTGGCACGGAGTTAGCCGATCCTTATTCGCACGGTACCGGCAAGGGGCCACGCGTGGCCTTTTTTCTTCCCGTGCAAAAGCGGTTTACAACCCGTAGGGCCGTCGTCCCGCACGCGACATGGCTGGTTCAGGCTTGCGCCCATTGACCAATATTCCTCACTGCTGCCTCCCGTAGGAGTCTGGTCCGTGTCTCAGTACCAGTGTGGGGGGCCTTCCTCTCAGAACCCCTAGGCATCGTGGGCTTGGTGGGCCGTTACCCCGCCAACTACCTAATGCCACGCATGCCCATCCATGACCCGCGGACGTTTGACGGTGGGGCCAGGCGGCCCCGCCGTGTCATGCGGTGTTAATCCCCGTTTCCGGGAGCTATCCCCCTGTCATGGGCAGGTTGCATACGCGTTACTCACCCGTGCGCCGGTCGGCCGGCCGAAGCCGGTCGCCCTCGACTTGCATGTGTTAGGCCTGTCGCTAGCGTTCATCCTGAGCCAGGATCAAACTCTCCGTTGTCTTTTAGTTCTTGATTCTCCTGTGGGCCTTCCGTCACGGGGCCCGGCTCTTTCCTCGCCAAAATTTCCGGGCGGGCATGCGCCCGCCCCGTTTTTTAGGTACTTCCCAATGTTTTCAAAGATCTTGCCCACGGCGCCGGCCCTTTCCCCGGCGCGGCCGCCGGAACCGGGACGCGTCCAACCGGAACGTCCCCCCTGCGGCCCCGGCCGGATGCCGGGCGCTATCCGTCGAAAGCGGGTGCAAAGATAAACCCTTTTTTACCGTATCTCCAAATCGAAAAGATGGAAAATTAATATCCACAACAATTAAAAAATGTTTCATTCCTGAATTCAAAAACGTTAAGCGCAAAAAAATATAGAGTTGAATACACAAAAAATATCGGAACCTCCAAAATTGATTACTCTAAGATCAAAAAATAGTGTAACAATAACTACCTTGATCTAATCTTTTCGCAATAGGTTCAAGCCTTATGTGCTTTCAAATTTTTATGGAGAATTAAAAATATCAGCCATGACCAAATCTAAAAGAATTTTCATGAAATTGTCCATTCCCGCTGCTGCGATAGTTTTACTCATCATTCCTTTGGGATGTAAGCATGACGATGATACTTCGGAAAGGACCAAAGAAATAAATCGGTTCATTAAAGAAACAATGGACTTTGTGTATTTGTGGAACACAGACATGCCTATATTAGATCCCAATAAACAACCTGATCCTAAAGCCTTTTTCTATAATTTATTAAACGACACTGATGACCGATGGTCATATATAACCGACGAGTATTCTTCTCTTGCCGCTTCGTTATCGGGAGTTGAATTTTCAATGGGCTATTCGTTTGAGCTAAAATTGTTTAATAATAAAGTTGTTGGATTTGTGGAATATGTCGAAAAAGATAGCCCTGCCGACAAGGCCAACATAAAACGCGGGGATATTTTATACAAAATAGACGGGCAGGAAATGAATGTAGACAATTACTATGACCTCCTAAATAAACAAAGCTATACGCTCACGCTTGGTTCAATTGTCAGTACATCGGAGATTATCAGCTCATTACCATCCATAAAACTTACAGCCAAGATCCTAGACATCAACCCTATTTTTAAGGATACGATTTATGAAATTGAAGGGAAAAAGATCGGGTATCTTATTTACAACTCATTTGTAGACAAGTATAAGGATCAATTAACCGAGGTTTTTGAACGGTTTAAAATGGAAAATTTGACTGATTTGATCCTCGATTTAAGGTATAACAGTGGGGGTTCGGTAAGTGTGGCCAAATATCTAGCCAGCACGATCGGTCCGTCATATATTATGGGGCAAACAATGTTTAAATCGACATATAATGCATCGCTAACTGATTTTTATTTGAAAGAATACCCAAATGATACCGAGATTTTTGAAGAACGGTTCGATACGGTTCAATCTAACCTTAATCTTAACAGGTTAATTGTACTGACCACCCGCAACTCAGCTTCGGCCAGTGAAATGATAATCTATTCGCTAAAACCTTACATGGATGTGATACAAATCGGAGCAACTACGCCCGGCAAATATTACGCTTCAATCGTTATCCCTGAACCTAGGGAAGAAAAGGAGTGGGCAATAATGCCGCTAATAATGAAAACCCAAAACTCCAATAGCACGATCGATTACACGCAAGGACAGGTCCCTCTGCATATAATGGCCGACGATTACACTCATGAATTGGGCGATATGGATGAAAATTTACTTGCAAAAGCCATATCGATCATCACAAGTTCGGGTTATCAGGGCACCATGGATTTGAAAAGTCCTATTTTAAGTGAGCAAGGACCTTTCCTACGGAGCAAAGAGAATTTGAATCCGATCAAATTCAGAATGTTGATTGACAATATTCTAACTAAATAAACGATAAAAAGCTACCGGATGGCAACTTTTTATCATTTAAAGCCTATTTTTTCCTTTTCTTTTCTTTGGATTTACTTTTTTTCGAAGCCCCTTTGACCCCATTTCGGGGTTTAGTATTCGCTTTTGCCTTTGGATACCGCTGGGCATCTCTTTTTGCGGAAAATGATGCATGCTTGGCAGAATCATTGGCACTTCGGCTTGCGGCATCGGAACCCGCAATGGCAAAATCGAGTTGCTTTTTCTCCAAATTGGCTTTGGCAATGACAATGCGAATGGGATCGCCCAACTGGAATTTGTTCTTTGTACGGCGCCCCACAATACAATAGTTATCTTCGTCGAAATCGTAATAGTCGTCATCCAAATCTCTTATGGGGATCATTCCTTCGCATTTGTTCTCTGCTATTTCGACATAAAAGCCCCATTCGGTTACACCCGAAATGACCCCATCAAACTCTTGCCCGATACGTTCTTTCAGGAATTCGACCTGTTTATATTTTATGGATGCTCTTTCAGCATCGGCTGCCCGAGCTTCCATTTCCGAACTATGTTCGCATTTTTCTTCATATTCTTCGGCTGATACCGATCGCCCTCCGTTCTGGTATCTGTCAAGCAAACGATGCACCATCATATCGGGGTACCGGCGTATAGGGGAGGTAAAATGCGTGTAATAGCCAAATCCCAATCCATAATGACCGATATTGTGGGTCGAATAAATCGCTTTAGCCATCGTGCGTACCGCCAAAGTTTCCACAATATTTTGTTCGGGCCGCCCCTGAACCTCATCAAGCAAATGGTTTAGTGAGAAACCAATTTTTGAGGGCTTGGTCTTCGACAAATCGTAGCCAAACTTTCTTACAAACCGCGAAAAAGTTTCAAACTTCTCAGGATTTGGTTCATCATGGATGCGGTAAACAAACGTTTTGGCCTTTGACTGTTTGGATTTGTCGATTTCGCTGCGTCCAATCAGTTCGGCGACTCGTTTATTGGCCAATAGCATAAATTCTTCTATCAACTTATTGGAATCTTTTGATTCTTTGAAAAAAACACTTAACGGCTTCCCGTTTTCATCAATTTCGAATTTCACTTCTGCCCGGTCGAATCCGATGGCCCCATTTTTAAACCGTTGCTCCCGTAATTTCACAGCAAGTTTGTTCAGTAAATCGAGCTCGAAAGCAAAATCGCCCAGACCTGTTTCGATGATGGATTGCGCTTCCTCATAAGTAAAGCGACGATCGCTTTTAATAACCGTACGCCCTACCCAACAGTCAAGAACAAGGGCATCACTGTTAAGCTTAAATACGACCGAATAACATAGCTTTTCTTCATTGGGACGCAATGAACAAATAAAATTGCTCAATCTCTCCGGTAACATCGGGACCACGCGATCGACCAAATAAACAGACGTGGCACGGCTGTATCCTTCTTCGTCGACGACTGATCCTTCAACGACATAATGCGTGACGTCGGCAATATGTACGCCAACCTCAATTTCGCCATCTCCGAGAACCCTGACCGATAAAGCGTCATCAAAATCTTTTGCGTCCACAGGATCAATGGTAAAGGTGGTGATTTCGCGAAAATCACGTCGCTTGGCCACTTCATCACGGGAAATGACGGCATCGATCAACTCAGCTGCCTTTTCAACTTCTTCCGGGTATTTATACGGCAAATTGTATTCGGCCAAAATGGCATGCATCTCAGCCTGATTGTCGAACTGATTGCCCAGCACGTCCACCACCTCACCAATCGGATTTTTGGCAAACGAAGGCCATTCGGTGATTTTCACGACTACTTTTTGTCCGTCCACACCTCCGTTAAGCTTCTCCAATGGGATAAAAATGTCTTGGTATATGGTTTTCCGATCGGTAATCAAGAAGGCGAAATGTTTGGACACCTCAAGCTTGCCCACAAAAAGTTCGCGCTTGCGTTTGACGATCTCAACCACTTCCCCTTCTGGCTGGCGGCGTTTTCGATGAGCGTACAAGCGCACTTTTACCTCATCCCCATCAAATGCCTGGTTTAAGTTGGCCTGTGCCACAAATATATCTTGCCCGCCTTCATCGGGAATAATATATGCCGAACCGGACGTGGTCATGTCTACCTTTCCCACGACATAAGCCTCTTGGGTAGCAAGCCGAAATTTTCCGCCTATCACTTCGTGCAGAAATCCTGTGTTCAGCAATTCATATAACAACACTTGAACCAACTGCCTATCGGCTTGTTTGGTATGTCCCATCATCCCGGCCACTTGCTTATAATTGAGATGGCGTTTGGGATTGGTATTAAACACTTCTCGTATTTGCTCCTTTAACTGAGAAGTCTTAGGGTGTTTTCCTTGCTTTTCTTTGGATTGTGACATTGCATATATTTTTACCGATCCCGGAAAATTTTATTTCCTATTCTCATAAATTAATGACATGACTTACAAAAGTGCCATGGCATCGATGTTTTTGTTGTGACACAAATTAACGGAATAACTTAGGCAAATTCAAACTTATGTGGTTAATTATGCTGCTTGGTTTTCACATTCATATCCTCTATTTTGTGTCATAATTTTATGGAACTTTCACGTAGCGATTGCGTTAAACACAGAAGTCTATTATCGGAGGAAATCGAATGCGCCTAACTATCAGATACATATCCGTGCCCATCTTTTTTTTGACGGTAATTATCCACAGCCTCAATGCCCAATCGTTTAACATTTACCAAGGCGATACCATTAACCGAACCGATGCAACCAACCTGAAACAAGGGCTCTGGATCACCTTTGATGCTTCGGGCAAACAAATAGTGGAACAGGGAAATTATATCAACAATAAAAAAGAAGGTACCTGGATCCGAAAATACCCTAACGGCAACACCAAACACGAAATCACGTTTAAGAATGGCATGGCCAATGGTGACGCCAAATTCTATTTCGAAAATGGGAGCCTTTGGGAAACGGGAACGTGGGTAATCGATCACTGGGTTGGTCCTTATCAGTTTTATCACCCCAATGGACAAAAAGCTTATGATTGGAATTATAATAACTTGGGAAAACGTAACGGTCCGCAAAAGTATTATCATGATAACGGAAAATTAAAATATTCGGGAACCTGGCAAAACGGGAAAACAGTTGGCAACATGCAGGTATTCGATGAGAAAGGCGTGTTGATTTCTGAACGCGTATATGAAAATGGAAAGTTCGAGACTTCTATTGATAAACGCCATGAACCGATAGAAAAAGAAGTCCCACAAAGTGCCATGACACAATTTACCGGTACCGGACAACACTCGGTTTATAACCTGGCCGGGCAAATCGAGAAATCAGGTTATTTCATCAACGGTAACTTAATGGACGGTTATCAACTAGTGTACGATCAAGACGGTAACTTAACCACCCGCTTGCTGTTTGAAAAAGGGAATCTTGTAAAAACCATTCCCGTTAAATAATAACACTTCCCCATTTTTTGTCTGTAGTTCTTTGTTTAACCATCCAATGGCCTATTTTTTGTATTTTTGGGGCTTTTACAATTAAGTAATCCCCATGGAGCACAATTTGCATCTTTACAACACCCTTACCCGGAAAAAAGAGTTATTTGTCCCCATCCATCCAAACCATGTTGGATTGTATGTGTGTGGCCCCACGGTGTACGGCGATCCACATCTGGGGCATGCCCGCCCGGCCATTACGTTCGATTTGATTTTTAGATACCTCTCCCATTTGGGATACAAGGTAAGATATGTGCGCAACATCACTGACGTAGGCCATTTGGAAAACGATGCCGATGAAGGTGAAGACAAAATTGCCAAGAAAGCCCGTTTAGAGGAAATTGAACCCATGGAGGTTGTACAACACTATACCAATAGATATCACAAGTTTATGGATATGCTCAACGTGAAAAGCCCAAGCATTGAACCACGGGCTTCGGGACATATCATTGAGCAACTGCAAATTGTTGAAGACATAATAGCCAAAGGGTTTGCATATGAGAGTAACGGATCAGTATATTTCGATGTAAACAAATACAGTCGGACGTATCCATACGGCCTGTTATCGGGCCGCGTACTCGACGACTTATTGACCACCACCCGTGAATTGGACGGTCAATGTGAAAAGCTTAATCCTTTCGACTTCGCATTGTGGAAAAAAGCATCCCCTGAACATATAATGCAATGGCCCTCACGTTTCAGCAATGGTTTCCCGGGTTGGCATCTTGAATGTACAGCCATGAGTTGCAAATATTTAGGCGACCAATTTGATATTCATGGTGGAGGTATGGACCTTCTCTTCCCTCACCATGAATGCGAAATAGCTCAGGGAACCATTGCCAAAGGAAACAACCCGGCCCGTTATTGGGTGCACAATAACATGATTACCATTAACGGACAAAAAATGGGAAAGTCGTTGGGCAATTTCATCACGTTAGAGGAATTTTTCAGCGGGATGCACAAATCGCTTGAGAAAGCCTACAGCCCGATGACTGTTCGATTTTTTATTTTGCAGGCCCAGTATCGTAGTACTCTCGATTTTTCAAACGAAGCTCTTCTAGCTGCCGAAAAAGCATTCGCCCGATTGATGGAAGCTTATTCAAATTTTGATAAAATAGTCCCCGGCACTAAAACCAATTTTGATCTTCATGCATTTGAGACCAATTGCTATGCGGCACTAAACGACGACTTGAACAGCTCCATCGTGATCGCCCATTTGTTTGATGCCGCCAAAGCCATTAACAGTGCATTGGCCGGGCAATTATCATTCACGGCCCACGAACTGCAACATTTCAAAGTGCTGTTCGAACAATTTGCATTCGACATTTTAGGACTTATTCCCGACAGCAATAAAGCACCCGCGTCTAACGAAGCATTGGATGGAGTCGTTGGCCTTCTCCTCAAACTTCGATCCGAAGCCAAGGCAAACAAGAACTTTGCTCTGTCAGACCGGATTCGTAACGAACTGCAAGACCTTGGTTTCACAATAAAAGATGGAAAAGACGGAGTAACATGGGAATTAAAATAATCCCGTCGAAAAAAAACGCTATACACCTTAAAAAAACAAATGACATGACAAACTTTTTTGTCGCCATATTCATCTCGATACCTTTGGTGTTCACTGCGTGTCAAGGCACACAGAAAAAGGCCGACACCAAAGCCGCCGATCAAAAAACAGTAAACATACCTGCATTCAATGCCGATTCTGCTTATAAATATGTGAGTCACCAAGTAGCTTTTGGTCCCAGGGTTCCTAACACCACGGCCCACGAAAAATGTGCCGTGTACCTTTCATCGAAACTCAAGGAATTTGGGGCCACAGTTGTGACACAAGAAGCTCAAATAAAGGCATTTGACAACAAAATACTCAATGCAAAAAACATTATCGGTCAATATAATCCTGAAAAAAATGATCGGATTTTGTTGTTTGCCCATTGGGATAGCCGACCATTTGCAGACCACGATGCCAACACAACAAAAAGAAACGTTCCCATTGATGGTGCCAATGATGGCGGCAGCGGAGTTGGCGTACTTCTGGAAATTGCACGCCAATTGCAATCAACCCCAATTGATCTTGGGATCGACATCATTTTTTTCGATGCAGAGGATTATGGACAACCCGATCACTTGAACCTTCCATATGTTCCCGATTCGTGGTGCCTGGGAAGCCAATATTGGGGACAAAACCCACACAAACCTTATTATACAGCCCGTTTTGGCATTCTGCTTGATATGGTGGGTGCCCCTAACGCCACATTTTACCAAGAACAGTTTTCATTGCAAGTGGCCAAACATGTTGTGCAAAAAATATGGGCTATTGCCGATAAACTGGGCTACGGGAACTATTTTCCTTATGCTACGGGCGGTGCCATTACAGACGATCATGTCTATGTATATAAGCATTTAGGCATTCCTTGCGTCGATATTATACAATACGATCCCACCTCGGATACCGGTTTTGGTCATTTTTGGCATACACACGACGACACAATGGACGGTATAGATCCGAAAACATTGAAAGCTGTTGGCCAAACCGTACTTGCGGTTATTTACAGCGAGGGGCAGCAATAATGTCACTTTTACCCTTTTATCGATCCAGTATACTGGAGGCCGGCTGCGACGAAGCAGGAAGAGGATGTTTAGCCGGCCCCGTAGTTGCCGCTGCGGTCATTTTACCTAATGGTTACCACAATCCTTTACTCAACGACTCGAAAAAACTCACCCATAAGCAACGGGAAAGTTTAAAGCCTATTATAGAAAACGATGCAGCATTCTGGGCCGTTGGAATTGTATCGAATGAAGATATCGACAAGATCAATATATTAAACGCATCGTTTTTGGCCATGCACAGGGCTATCGACCAACTGTCCGTAATCCCCGAGCATCTTATCATTGATGGAAACCGATTCAAAAAATACCGGCAGGTACCACATACCTGTATCGTGAAAGGCGATGGCAAATATCTTTCGATAGCCGCTGCAAGTATTCTGGCAAAAACCTATCGCGATCATTTCATGGAAGATTGGCATCACCAATATCCGGTTTACAATTGGCTGAAGAACAAGGGATATCCAACCTTCGATCATCGAAACGCCATTAAACAATACGGCATTACCCCACTTCACCGAAAAAGCTTCAGATTGATTGATGATGATTAGTTAATGCTGTTTTAAACCCCAAAGAATAATGATTCACTGAGGATACAAAAAATCTTCACGAATGCATCATCCTGATTTTTTTTGACAATTCCGAAGCAAACACAAAATCGTTCAATACCTCATTGTCCGAATCAAAAATTTCGTGCTTTGTTCCTTCCCAATGTTTGGTTCCCTGATGGATAAAAATGATCTTCTCGCCAATGGCCATCACCGAATTCATATCGTGAGTATTGACAATGGTCGTTATTTCATACTCTTCGGTAATCTCTTTAATCAACTCGTCAATGACGATGGATGTTTGCGGATCAAGGCCCGAGTTTGGCTCATCACAAATCAAATAACGCGGGTTTAGGGCAATGGCCCGTGCAATAGCCACACGTTTTTGCATACCCCCACTAAGTTCTGATGGATATTTCTGGTGGGCATTCTCCAGTTTTACCCGGTTCAAACAGAAATCAACACGGTCTTTGCGTTCTCCCAATGTCATTCCCGAGAACATTTCCAACGGAAACATGACGTTTTCTTGAACAGTCATATAATCAAACAACGCAGATCCTTGAAATAACATACCGATTTCTTTGCGGACATTTTTTTTCTCTTCACGCCCCATTTGGCTAAAATCCCTTCCATCAAAAAAAATACCTCCGCGATCTACCTCGTGCAACCCGACAATAGATTTTATCAAAACCGTTTTCCCCGATCCGCTTTGGCCAATGATCAGGTTGGTTTTTCCTTTTTCGAACGTGGCCGAAATACCTTTCAATACATCACGCCCATCAAATGACTTCCATACATTTGTTACTTCAATCATATCAATAACAATTGGGTCAACAACAAATTAAAAAGTAATATCTGGATGCTGCTTACCACTACGGCTTTTGTACTCGAACGCCCCACTTCCAAAGCGCCCCCGTTGGTGTAATATCCCCAATAAGCCGAAATGGTGGAAATAATAAATGCAAAAACCACACTTTTAATAAGCGAATAGACCACATAATACGGAATAAACAAATATTGTAGGCCATAGATATATTCGGCTGACGGTACCGTACCTGTTAACGTTCCTGCCATCCAGCCTCCCGCAATGCCAACTCCCATACTGATGGCAACCAAAAACGGAAAAATGCTCACCGAGGCCAATACTTTGGGAAGCACCAAAAAACCGGCCGAATTAATGCCCATTATTTCCAACGCATCAATCTGTTCGGTCACACGCATTGTGCCGATTTCCGACGCAATGTTTGATCCCACCTTCCCAGCCAATATCAAGCTTACAATGGTCGATGAAAATTCCAATATGATTGAATCCCGGGACGCAAGACCCACCAGATATTTGGGGATCAAAGGACTTGATATGTTAATGGCGGTTTGAATGGTGATCACTGCTCCCATGAAAACTGAAATCACGAAGACAATCCCCAAAGAATTAAGTCCCAATTTTTCAATCTCTTGCATGTATTGGCGAAAGAAATAGGAGTGCTTCTCTGGCCTTTTGAATACCAATCGGATAAATAAGACGTAGCGGCCAATATGGTAAAATACCTTCATTTGTTAATGCAAATATAAACGGTCCTAATTTAACCCTTTCTGCCCATAAATAAGCGGTCTTTTCACAATTTTAAAGTACCTTCGGCGTTTAAATGCCAAAAAACGATATATAATCCTTTTCATGAAAAACAGAACGTATTGTGTAATTATGGCCGGTGGGATAGGTGCACGTTTTTGGCCTCTAAGCCAAGAAAGTTGTCCCAAGCAGTTCCTTGACATTTTGGGCACCGGTAAAACACTTATTCAACAAACGTTTGAACGGCTACTCCCCATATGCCCTGCGGAAAATTTCATCGTAGTTACCAGTGAAGAGCATAAAAGCCTGGTTCTTGAGCAATTACCCCAATTACACGAATCACAGGTACTTTCAGAACCTGCCCGACGCAACACTGCTCCGTGTATTGCTTACGCCAATGCGCATATTCGCAAACGGAACCCCAATGCGTTGGTCATTGTGTCCCCTTCCGACCATCTCATCACAAATGAAATGGAATTCCAATGTAACATTTCTAAAGGATTGGACTTTGTGGAAGAAAACGACGTTTTACTAACGCTCGGGATTAAACCAAACCGTCCCGAAACCGGGTATGGCTATATTCAAATTGGGAAAGAACTTGATACGGATTCAGACAGTTTTCGTCCCGTAAAAACCTTCACTGAAAAACCCAATCTCGAATTGGCAAAGGTTTTTTACGAAAGTGGGGAGTTTTATTGGAACTCTGGAATTTTCATATGGTCTCTAAAGACCATCGATGCTGCTTTTGCAAACTTTCTTGCCGAAATCCATTCGCTTTTCCAAAGCAGCATGCCCAATATCTTAACTGAAAACGAACCGAAAACGATACATGAAGTGTACATGTCTTGCAAAAACATAAGTATCGACTACGGAATTATGGAAAAAGCCAACAATGTATTTGTACAAATGGCCAATTTTGGATGGTCGGACTTGGGGACATGGACTTCGCTTCATGACTACTCATCCAAAGATACAAACAACAATGGAGTACTCGGCGGCCAGGTTCTACTTTACGATACCCAAAATTCCATAGTACATCTCCCCTCAAAAAAAATTGCGGTCATTCAAGGGCTTAACAATTACATTATCGTGGAGGCCCACGATTCCCTATTAATTTGCCCCAAAAGTAACGAACAGCAAATCAGGCAGTTTGTTACCGATGTAAAAACCGAATTCGGCAAATAAAGAAACTAACCCTCTATTTTTAGAAAAAACCCGATTCTGTATATTTGCCATAAATTCAAATTCTTTTCCCGTTAAGGATGTACAAACCTGCATGGGACATATACAATTAAAGTTGATTTAAAACTTTACACCATGAACGAAGAAGTTCAATTGATTCTTGACGATGCCTCCGAGAGGATGGCCAAAGCCCTCGAACACCTCGACAAAGAGCTCGGTAAAATCCGTGCCGGTAAAGCAAATCCTAAAATGCTCGACGGACTTATGGTTGATTACTACGGTTCAATGACCCCTTTGCAACAGGTATCCAACATCAATACCCCCGATGCTCGAACCATTGCCGTTCAACCTTGGGAAAAGAACATGATCAATCCCATCGAAAAAGCAATTATGGCGGCCAACTTGGGGATGACGCCCGAGAACAACGGCGAGATAATTCGTCTTAATGTTCCCCCATTGACCGAAGAAAGACGTAAAGGGTTGGTCAAACAGTCGAAACAAGAGGCTGAAGAGGCAAAAATCAGTGTCCGTGCCATTCGTCGCGACGTGATGGAAGAACTAAAAAGATTGAAAAAAGATGGTCTCCCCGAAGATATGGAGAAAGATGCGGAGACAGAAGCTCAAAAGCTTCACGATAAATTCATCAAAAAAATCGATGAGCTTTTCGAAAAGAAAGAGAAAGATATCTTGACCGTTTGAGTAGTTTTTATCTACACAAAAATAAACCCGGATTACATTTATTTCGTAATCCGGGTTTATTTATTTAATGTTCCACTAAAAGCTAGGCACAAATTTATGAATGGTTCGTAACAGATCTTCGTAACCGATCGGTTTCGCTATGTAATCATCGCAACCAGCTGCAAACGACTTTTCACGTTCCTCACTCATCGCATAAGCCGTTTGAGCAATAACCGGCACATTTGTACTTAAGCGTTTGATTTCTTGTGTTGCCATATAACCATCCATAAATGGCATCTTAATATCCATTAGCACAAGGTCAATGTTCCCGACTTTCCGGAATATCTCGACAGCCTCTTTGCCGTCACGTGCCCATATTAAGCTTGCATTCGAAAGCGCAAGAGCCACTTCTATGTATCTAAAATTATCTTCTTCATCTTCTGCGACCAAAAAGGTCTTTCCTTCCCAATTGTAATTCTTTCTATTTCGGTCAATTTCGTGAATCCCTGCCATTCTCACCCCGATCCGATGGAAAGGCAAGGTAAACTTAAACGTAGTGCCATCCATGGGTCTGGATTCCACACTTATTCCCCCACCCAACAGCTCAACCAGATGCTTTGCTATGGATAAACCGATTCCGGTTCCGCCATAAAGACGTTGTTTGTCGTTGCTAAACTTTGAAAAGCGATCAAAAATCTCGTGTTCCTTTCCTTTCGGAAGACCGATCCCCGTATCTTTCACGTAAAATGCCAAATAGTTATTGTCATCGCCAACAGTGTAACCAAATTCAACATATCCTCGTTCGGTAAACTTAATGGCATTGCCAACCAGATTGACCATAATCTGCTTCAATCGATGCCCATCGGTAAGGATCATCAAATTTTCATCCATCAAGCCTTCCTTGAGATATAATTTCAGGTTGTAAAGACCTCGCCGCTGAATATCATCAAAAAACGATTCATAAACATCCATCAGCAAATGGTGCAAATGGCAAGGCCCGTTTTTAAGATGCAATTGGCCGCTTTCTATCTTTGAAATGTCAATAATGTCTTCGACCAATGTCATTAGGTTCTTACCGTTAATCCTTATCAAATTGACAAATTCTTGCTTCTCGACCTCGCTCAGTTCCGGATGTGACAAGAGATTCGAAAACCCTAATATTGCATTCATTGGAGTCCGGATCTCGTGTGACATGTTGGAAAGAAAAGCTGATTTCAGCATATCAGATTCTTCAGCTTTTCTTTTGGCTTCATTCAACTCATCATGCTCTTTCCGAAGAATTTTCTGATAACGCTTTTCTTTCTCCATATTAAACTCCAGCCCATTGATCAACGAAGTCAACGGAGATATAGTCAATATGTTGGCGACAACAAACCCAATCCCTATGTTCACATACTCCATAAATGTCATTGGTTGGCCCAGTATTCCCAACGTGGCCGGGGAATAGAAAATAAAGCCCAATCCAACCAAAGTCGAACAATTCACTATCACTGACAACACCGCCCCTTTCTGACCTATCAAAACACCGGACAATAAGGAATAGCTCAAAAAAAAGATTAATCCTAACGTGGGGTACTTTGCATTAACCAACGAATAAGCCCCGATCAAATAAATCATAAATAAAATCCATCCAATACGAAATTTGAACGAGAGTGTACGAACCACAGCTACAAATAGAGAAGAAAAGTAAACAAACGCACTAAAAGCCAAATACTCGCTTTGTCCGGCTTGGAAGAAACTCAAGCCATAATAAAAAAAGACCAGTGAGCCGACCAGGATGACAGCTAAAGAGAAATAATGAAAAATGCGCTCACGCCAGAAATATACTCCATCATGGGAAGTAACCGCCGAAGGACCTAATTTTCTCTGAAAAAAGATCCCGACGCTTCTGCCAAATTTAAATCCAGAATAACTCCCCATAAGAATATCAAAACCCAATATTTAGAAAAATGTGACTTACCTTCCAATTCGCGTAAATATATGTATAAATATAAAATCTACGCCCAGTGTACCGCTCTTATATTTATCAACATACATTCAATATTTACCCCGGAACAATAAGTTCAATGGCTTTTCATATTCACAAAAAAACTAAAGCATTTGTTTCTTCAAAATCCGACCATTTATACGTTCAGAACTCAACTGCACATTAGCAAGAATTCCACCCAACCAATTTTCCACAATCTGGAAATTCCGTTGTTAATTACAACGACATGGATATTTCGTCCCAATAACATCTATCTGTCAGTTTGTTGTCCCATCGACCCATCTATTACGTGGTACATAACCCATTACAATTGCCTGCAGAGTAATACAAATTACTATCTTTACCTTCTATTTTTGGGACGATTAGAATGAGCGAAAATACCACAAACCTACTAGACCAAATAGCCTATCCCGCCGATTTAAAAAAACTTTCGGAGGAACAATTACCTCAACTTTGCAACGAACTTCGTGATTTCATTATTGAAGCGGTCTCATGCAATCCGGGGCATTTTGGGGCAAGCCTCGGCGTAGTTGAATTAACCGTAGCACTTCACTATGTGTTCAATACGCCTTACGATAAGTTGATTTGGGACGTAGGTCATCAAGCTTATGGACACAAAATCCTTACCGGCAGAAAGGGCCTATTTCATACAAACCGTAAACACAATGGATTGAGTGGGTTCCCCAATATCTTTGAAAGCGAATATGACGCTTTCGGCGTAGGACATTCTTCCACATCAATATCTGCAGCACTGGGTATTGCCACTGCAGCCCAGTTAAAAGGCGACAACGATCAACAAGTCGTCGCTATTATTGGCGATGGGGCTATGACTGCCGGTTTGGCATTTGAAGGTCTAAACAATCTGGCCATTAGCAAACCAAACATGTTGGTCATACTTAACGATAACAACATGGCGATCGATGCCAATGTTGGTGGATTGAGCGATTATTTGGTCGATATCGCGACATCGCACACCTACAATAAGCTACGCAACGAGGTAATCAAAACATTTGAAAAAATCAATCTCCCACGCTCCCGTGACCTTATCGTAAAAGTTAACAACCACATAAAAACATTACTCACTAAGCAAACAAATATCTTTGAAGGCTTAAATATACGTTACTTTGGGCCTGTGGACGGGCATGATGTATTACACCTGACACGGGTACTCAATGATTTGAAAAAAATTCCAGGTCCAAAAGTTCTGCATGTCATCACTAAAAAAGGAAAGGGATTTAAGCTCGCCGAAGAGAACCAGACAGCATGGCATGCAACCAGCGAGAAATTTGATAAATATACCGGTATCAGAACTGATAGTGCTTCAGATAAACCAAGACTTCCAAAATATCAGGATATTTTTGGGCATACGATCATAGAACTTGCAAAGATTAATCCCAAAATTGTTGGCATTACTCCCGCGATGCCCAGTGGTTGCGGATTAAATGAAATGATGATCCAAATGCCTACACATGCATTTGATGTGGGAATAGCAGAACAGCATGCCGTGACATTCTCAGCAGGCCTAGCTGTTGCCGGATACACCCCCTTCTGCAATATTTATTCATCATTTATGCAAAGGGCTTACGATCAAGTTATCCACGATGTTGCCCTCCAAAAACTCAATGTTGTCTTCTGTCTTGACCGCGCAGGATTAGTCGGAGCCGACGGAGCCACCCATCACGGCGCGTATGACTTAGCGTACTTTAGATGCGTTCCCAACATGATTATAAGCGCCCCAATGGACGAGCAAGAGCTGCGTAATCTAATGTACACCGCACAATTACCCAATATGGGAACCTTTAGCATTCGTTATCCCAGAGGAACAGGATCAAACCTAAATTGGAAAACACCTTTTGAGAAAATCGAGATCGGGAAAGGACGAAAATTATGCGAAGGGAATCAATTAGCTTTTATATCAATAGGAACTATAGGGGCTAAAGTAAGCCAAGTCGTAAACACATTACAGAAACAAAATATTTTCGTTTCACATATTGATATCCGTTTTTTAAAACCCATCGACGAAGAGCTACTCCATTGGGCTTTTAAGAACCATACTAAAATCATTACGGTTGAAGACGGAACAGTTGTGGGAGGACTAGGTTCCACCGTTCTTGAGTTTATGGGAGAACATGGTTATTCTGCCCGAATCAAGCGTCTAGGTATACCTGACAAATTTATAGAGCATGGTACCCAAACCGAACTCCACCACGAATGTGGCTACGACAAAGAAGGAATCCTAAATGTTGTTTATGAGATGCTAAGCCATGAACATACAGTAACAGACGATGCGGTTATTGGCAGTAGATTTCCGGTCTAAGGGTATTATTTAAAACAAAAAAAGGGGGACAAATCCCCCTTTTTTGTGCTTTATGGATGGATTTTAAAACTCCCACAAATCATGCTCAAAAGTCGAAATGTCATTTTTAATTTTCTCCGACTCTAACATTGCTTCCAAGCCTTGAGCATACTGGTCAATATTCCGATTCGAATAAACATTCGCTTCTCTTACAATGTATGAACCAAAATAGCGTTTAACAAATATATCATCAAATGTTCTACGCTGAGCCTCGTTCCTTGGATTGAAAACTTCATGACGGGCAAATAAATCACGTGCTTGATTAAAATAAATCCAAAACACCTGCTTTTTATTAATACGCTCCTCGCCTCCAACATTATCCACATATTCGCGAATAGGACACAAACCTAGAATCCTTACATCCAACTTTGAATAATTACGATCAAAGAACCAGATCTCCTTAACCATTACCTGTTTAACCTCATCTGAACGTCTTTCTCCTGCAATAATTTTTTGCTCCCATTGCCCGGTTACAATATTTTGAACCTGTTGCGTATCAGCGACAGCCCCCATTTCTTCCATAACCTGCTCCAATGACATGGGAACTTTAAACTCATCATTATTTTTTGCAGAGTAAGCAGCCAGCCCTTCATATTGAATGCCATGAATCAATAACTCAATAAGGCTATAACGATCATCCATTGGTTGGATCGGATAGTATAAAGGCAAATTAATACGCTCGCGCAAATCAATAATACGCCATACTTTTTTTGCCCACATTACATCTGCCTCACGAATATATGGAAATGGTATAGGCTTGTTATTCGTCACATGCTCTTTTACATACAAACCATCCAATACATCTTGAGCCTTGATTGTTTGGCCAGTCAATGAAAAGCCTACAATAACCCAAAAAAGGAACACTTTTTTCATAGTGCGAGATATTTCAGTTATAATTTTAATCTAATGTTAACGTGATACTACCCAACGATTTAGTCACTTTATCAGGTCCCACAGCTTTAATATCGTTGATGAACACTTTTGATCCCCGTGACAACCCTTTTATCAATTCTGTCTGCGCCGGGGTAAATCGATTTGACTTTGATGATTCATCAACGTTGTAACCATTCTTTATAGCCGATACATTAAATCTGGTCACAACATACTCCAATGCAAAATCAAAATCTTCCATTTCCGCAAACACCCCAGTCTCCGCCAATAGTCTGTTCTTATTTATTTTCCCTTCGTTGATCCCTGCCACTTTCGCTATAGGTGCCGGCAAACGTTTAATACGAAACTCCAGACCATCCATTCGTTGTGTTTTCCCATCAATCTTTGCAATTACGTTTACTTTTGCCTTAAGACCTGCCGTCCCAGGATTTACTTTTACGTAATATTCATCCCCCTTTTTATATCTGGTCGCATTTGTCACCTCAATATCCAACTGGCTACTGGTTAGTCCGGGGACGGAAACCATTACTGGGTTCTCTACCCCCTCATAAAATACGTTCATCTTCGTCGGAGAAATAACCACCATCGGGTCAACAACTTCATATTCTGATGAATTTTTAAGTACCAACGGTTCTCCTTCCGGTCCCAATACCTCAATGGCGACCTCGAATTTCTTCTTTCCTGAAGATTGCGCAGGTAAATTTAATACACCTATTCCACGAGAATCGACTTCCGTCAATAAGCGCCCGTCCACAAAATACTTTGGATTCTGTGTTGAATCCACAGCCGTCACCAACAATTGGGCCTGATACTGCGATCCTCTTATCACGACCTGGGATCTAGGGATGATCATGGCTTCCACATTGGTAAACTTAAAAGTGCCTGCATCCACACTCCCGGACAAGTATTTCAGTACATCAGCTTCTGTATTTCTTACATCGCCTATCAACTTACTCATGAGCGCCAAACTGGCCGACATTGGCAAATGTTCAAATTTTTCACTTTCCCATGAACGAGCGATGGCACCTTCCGGCTCTTTGGTCGTAAGAGCCAATTCTATGGCGCTTCGCAAGGTTGTGTCGTTTGGACTTACAACGCTCAACAACAATTTCCGATAAGAGTCTATCTTCTCTTTTAAGACCTTGCTCCTTCCACCCCCTTTTTCCGTAATCATCAATTGGGCCGCAACATCTTGGTTGTCAGCTCCCTTGTAATTGTCCAACGTAGCCTCTTTACTATCCACGGTATGAACAAACTCCAATTTTAGATCTTGCAGGTGTCCAACTAAACTATCAGCTGCAGCTCTGATTTGCTTAGCCCTCTCCCATGGTTCCTTTGCTCTCTCATTATTGGCTGCATCATTCTGTAAATCTCGGTACAGGTTTTGATTTTTTGCCTGAATAGTTTTAGTCGTCTGTTGAATACTTTTATCCACAAGCTCAAAAGCTTTCAACAGCTCACCCGAAACGTTCAATGCCAGCATCGCAGTCAGAAAAAGGTACATCATACCGATCATTTTCTGACGCGGGGTTTCGGGACAGTTACCACCACTCATGTTGTTAAGTTTATCGGGTTAACGGCTTCCAATATTCATTGCACTAAGCATATTTCCATAAATGCTGTTTAATTCACTTATAGACTGGCTTAGTTTGGCAACTTGTTCTTTATACACTTTAGCATCTTCAACTGACGCAACAAACTGGTTTTTTATTAATTCCAGACCTTGTGTTACCTCGGTAGCTGCCTGAACTTGTGCAGAAGAATTCTTGAGCTGCAATTCATATAAAGAATTCAACTCGCTCAAACTTTTATTCATCCCACTAAGTTGCTCAACATATAGTTTTCCATTCGATGCCATTTTTTCAGACTCCTGTGTGACAGTACTGGCCAATTTTCCATATGTCGAAAGAAGCTGCTCCCCGGAACGGTTTATGTCCTCAGCTATTTTTGTTCCCGATTGAGTGATTACCCTGGCCGTTGAATCGTAAGATTGGGCTAACAAAGACGTTGAATCTTCCAACGTTTTAGCCGATTTCAATTGGGTATTGGTCAACTGGCTAACCGAATCAGATGCATTTTTTAAATTTTTGAGGTAAACATCCGTCACTAAAGATGCTTCGCTCAATTCTCCCAATTGGCCGGTAGTATTGGCAAGCTTTTTAATCCCATCAGCCAACTTTTGGACCACGTCCTGATCCAAATGTCCGCTTTGTATCAGTGCAGCAAGTTCACTTCCTCCACCTCCGCCCGATGATGGTTTTGTACCCCTATCAAGAGGTTCAAGGCCGACCAACTCCGGATAAACCAAACTCCAGTCCGGCATAGCATGGGGCGGCTCAAACGCAGATAAGAAGAATATGATAATTTCAGTACCCATACCTAAGATCAACATTAACTCAGCACCTGGATAGTGCATGATTTTAAACAAGGCGCCTGCCAACACAACAGCAGCCCCCCAACCATACACCTTCCCCATCAGTTTCTTATACCCGGGGCTTTCAACTAATTCTGTAAGACTCATGGCTCAGATTTTTCTTTGTCAAATAAGGAATTTACTAATCTCCAATATAATCACGAACACAACGGAAACCGATATACGATTTTGAAGAATCTTGATATTCGTACGTTCTACTCCCGTTTTGCAAATAGTAACCAATATCTTTCCAAGAGCCACCTCTAATAACCTTGCGTTTCATTACACTAGGATCATCCGGCAATGCATTGTACTTGTAATTTGGATTATAATCATGAGTAAAACTATAGGATGATTCATCAAAAGACCCGGAAGTCCATTCAGCAACATTACCCGCCATATCGAACAATCCAAAATCGTTGGGGGCATATGAAGCTACCGCCACCGTCGCCATACCGCCGTCGTCGCCATACCGGCCACGTAAAGGCTTGAAATTTGCCAAAAAGCAACCTTTATCATTTCTTGTATACATACCGCCCCAAGGGAAATTTGCGTTATCAATGCCTCCTCGTGCTGCATATTCCCATTCGGCTTCGGTTGGTAACCTGTAGTCAAATACCCAGTTCTCGCCTTTAGACAACAGATAATTATTTAACAATTGTGATCTCCAGATACAGAAGGCAGTTGCTTGCTTCCAACTTACGCCGACAACAGGATATTCATCAAAACCTACGTGCCAGAAGTACATCTGAGTCCAAGGTTCATTGAATGAGTAAGTAAAATCGGCTATCCAGCACAATGTGTCGGGATACACATTCACCGCGTCCTTCATTATGAAAGCAGAACGATCCTTAATTTCTTTTGTCTCACCCTTTTGGTCAATTACCGAACCTTCATACTGCTTTGTATCAAAATTGTACCTGTTGCTCTTTTTTGCTGCTTGAAGAAGGTCTACCCACTCATATTCGTAAATAAATTTACGCGTATCAAACTCTTTCCTTCTAAAGAATCGCTCATTTTCAGGCAGATATAACTCATCCAGTATTTCAGCATATTCCTCGTTACCCCAATCAACAGGCTCATCCCAATTAAGAAATGCGGGATTTATTTCGTTTCCCAAGTCATCTTCGGTAATCAGGAAACTCCTCGAATTGCTCACCCAATAGGCGACGTGCAATCGAATCACGAACCCAATATACAAACTGACGATACTCATTGTTAGTGATTTCCGTCTCATCCATCCAAAACGAACGGATGGATACCGTTTTCGACTGAGAAGTTAATGACCAGGCCACATCTTGGTCATTGGGGCCCATATTAAAACTTCCTTGCTGTATAAACAACATGCCAAACGGGTCTGGTTCGTAAAACGAACCACTTCGGGGAACCCCAACCAGCTCTCCGTTACCGGACTTCCCACATCCGGACAAGACAGTGATGATTAGGACGCTAAGGGCAAGAACTTTCTTCATAATGTGTTTGTATCTGAATTATTTTCAAATCTCTTTACAAATATCTGACGCTTTTATGCTTTTTTACTTTTTTATCAATACTCATTTCGAAAGTGTATCCAACACTTATTTCATGACCCCCACCGTAAGATTTGGCAACAGTAGATACCGGGATGTCGTAACTATATCCAATCCTTAATCCAGATTTCATTTCCAGACCAGCCAAAAGCACAACAGCATCTTGAGTCCGATAAGACAATCCGCCCCAGTACCTTTTTTTGTAATATATGTTACAATTCCAATCCGATTGCAAACTTACCCCATCGGTTTTCATGAATACGGAAGGATAAAACTCTATCGGTTTATCGATCAATGCATATTTTTTACCTGCCGTGAAAAAAAAACTTCTTTTTAGATAATAATAATAATCTAAATCAAATTTAGGTTCTGGCTCAAATAAATGCAATACCGATATTCCTGCATAGCAACCATCTCCTTGGTAAAAAACCCCTAATCCGAAATCAAATACAGAACCGCTTACTTTAGAGGTTTGTGCGTGAGGGTCAGAATCATCATGATAATCCGTTTTTCGAATTTCAGTTGCATAATACCATTCGGGATCCACGGAATGATTTTTAAAACCCATTACCAAACCTACGCCTAAAACTCCCTTTGTTATGGGCAATTTTATCGAGGCATTCAGGTTAGCCCCCACATCCTCTATAAAGCCAATTTGGTCACTAATAAATTGAATTCCTATTCCGGCATCATATCCCATGGGCGATATCGCCATATCCGCACCAAAAACCGTTGTTTTTGGCATTCCTTCCCCCCCAACATATTGCTGGCGACTAATTGCTTGCAGATTTACCATATTGCTCATCCCCGCCCAGCCAGGATTAACGGTCAACATGTTAAACATGTTTTGGCTAAACTGAGGCTCTTGCTGTGCCCAACCTTTTTGACCACAACAAAATGACACAAAAATAATAAATCTTGCACCCCATAAAATGGAGCAACGAAAATTTATACTCTTTATAGCCGTCAAATGTTCATTAAATCTATGAAACAAATGACTCAAAAAAAAATTTCCCGGCTGAAAAAGAGCCAAGGATTTGTACTTACAAATTTGCACAAATGTTTCGTTTTTTAAGGCCAAAGGATATTTAATTTTACATTCTTCTGATTTTCAATCTTCTTTGACAATAATCTTCTTCCACCATTTATCAGGAATTTCGCTCTCAGTTGCCATACGATAATCACGCTCTGAGCAAGGTTTTACAATCTTTCCTTTACCCGACTCAAATTCAACCCACCAACGTCCGTTTACCGCATTGTGAAAAAAACGTATCGGCAACCCATATTCTTCTCTATCTAAATTATAAACCGAATACGAATTTATATCGCGTTCCGGATAATCTCCATATCGGCTAAAGATTCCCTCTATATAAAACCAGCCCATTTGGGCTGCCAAGGCAACAGATACTCCTGAATCATCTTTGTCGGGATTAATCTCAAAAAGACCCATTATTTGGTTCAAATCACTTATTCCGGCATACCAAGCTAGCTGACATGCTTCATTCGAAGAAAAACCGTTGGGCATGGCCATTGTTTGTCCCGGCATGTCGGAGCACTTCATGCACATCGAATCAAACGATACGAAATGAGTATCCCGCAAAAGGGGTTCCGCTTCAATTATCGCATCACCACGTAAATCACCAAGCCTAAGACATTCAGTCTCCGGATGTTCCAGTATCTCGGCTGCTCCGTCACCAACGTAATACTTTTGGATTCCCAAAAACGATAATGGCCCAAGACTGGAGCCATAAGAGTTCAACAGGGTCCCAAAAAAATTCTGAGAAGTCAAATTCTCCTTTTCTTCCACATGGTCGATAGTGGCATCAACAACGCAAAGGCGAACATTTGGATTATTCTGGATCAATGCATTGTAGATAGGGATCGAATAGTCCTGCCCCCCCCCTAACACCAAAACCGGGATACCTGTTTCAACCAATGCCTCCACCGTTTCTTTAACGGCCCAATAACGATCTTTAACCGAATTGCCCAACACATTGCCCAAGTCAAGAATTCCTTTGGAAGATGAATGTTTCCTCATCCCGTATAAATAGGAGCGGATTAAATCGGGACTTTTGGCGCAACCAACGTTGCCGGGAGAATTAAGACCATCGGGAATCCCGAATATGGCCATTCCAAAATCTCCTTCAACAAATTCCATGTCATGCAAATATTTCACATGGTTTTGTATCCGTTCAGAATTTTTGATTCCCGGAAATTCCCTGATTCTAATCGAAGGCTTATGAAAAAGCTGCGTTAACTCCATCTAAATTATTTCTTCTTGCTGGTTGCTTTTGCCGTTTTTGATGGTATTTTGGCTGTTTTGGTTTCGGTTTTTTTGGGAGCTGCCTTGGTTTGTACTTTTTGTGTTGCCCGAGCTTTTTTCCCTTTAGTGGCCTTGCCCTCTTGCTCGGACACTAACTTCATACAATCGCCAAACGTCAATGTTTCGGGAGCGATCCCTTTAGGCAACCTGTAATTTAGCCCCTTATGTACCAAATAGGCACCCCATCGTCCATTTAAAATAGACATCTCACTGTCTTCCTCAAACGACTTGATCAGTTTTTTATTGTCTTCTTCCCGTTTGTTTTGGATTCGTACGATGGCTGTTGCCAAATCAATTTCGAATGGATCATCCTCCTTTTTTAAGGACACAAATTTCCCATCATGACGGACATACGGGCCAAAACGTCCAATTCCCACTACAACTTTTTTCTCTTCAAAATCTCCCAATTCGCGTGGCATTTTAAACAAATCAAGAGCCTGCTCTAGGGTAATGGTTTCGAGAAGCTGGCCGGAGCGCAAACCGGCGAAACGGGGTTTCTCTTCATCTGAAGAAGAATCTCCGATTTGCACCATCGGCCCAAAGCGCCCTATTTTCACAATCACTGGTTTACCAGTGGCAGGATCGTTCCCCAACAGCCTCTCGCCAGTATTCTTCTCTGATTTCTCAATGGTTTCCGCCACTTGGAGGTGGAACGGTTTGTAAAATTGGTCGATAACCTTCTCCCAATTCATCTTGCCAATGGCAATTTCATCGAATTCCTTTTCAACGTTGGCTGTAAAGTCAAAACTCACTACATTGGTGAAATATCTTACCAGAAAATCGTTTACCACAATACCAATGTCGGTCGGAAAAAGTTTAGCCCGCTCGGCACCTGTGATTTCAGTTTTAACGTCCTGCCCTATTTCCCCATTCTTTAGCAACAAGTAATTATACCGACGTTCCACGCCCGGTCGGTCCTCCCTGACCACATAACCACGCTGTTGGATGGTTGAAATGGTCGGTGCATAAGTAGATGGGCGGCCAATACCAAGCTCTTCAAGCCTACGCACCAAGCTGGCTTCCGTATAACGCGCAGGTTTTTGGGTCCAGCGTTGACGAGCCTCCGCTTCATCCAATCGAACCTGTTGACTTATATTGAGTGCCGGCAAATGAGTTTCTTGTTCGTCATCCCCTTCTTTTTCGAGATCGTTTGATTCAAGATAAACTTTCAAAAATCCGTCAAACCGGATCACTTCTCCTGTTGCCACAAATTTTTCATGGCTATGGCCTACCCCAATTGTGATTGTCGTTTTTTCGAGTTTGGCATCGGCCATTTGCGATGCGATGGTACGCTTCCATATCAATTCGTAAAGTCTTTTCTCGGCAAGGGGTCCGCTTACGGTATCCTGGTCCATGTAAGAAGGCCTGATGGCTTCGTGAGCTTCTTGGGCACCTTTCGATTTGGTCTTATACTGACGGGTCTGAAGGTATTTTTCGCCCATCTGTCCGGTGATCTGTTTTGCCGCTGCATGCATGGCCTGATCGGACAGATTCACCGAATCGGTACGCATGTAGGTAATTTTTCCCGATTCATAAAGCTTTTGGGCCACCGACATAGTCTGTCCCACCGAAAAACCTAATTTCCTACTGGCTTCTTGCTGTAGTGTGGATGTGGTAAACGGTGCAGCCGGAGATTTGCCAAAAGGCTTCTTTTCTATGTTATCGACGATGAATGCGGCATTTTTGCATTTCTCCAAAAATTGGATGGTTTGTTCAAGTGTGTCGAAGCGCGTGTTTAATTCTGCTTTAAGCGATTGTCCTTTCCCATTCACATCAACCGCAGTGAATATGCCCACCACCCGATACGAATCTTTAGCCTCGAAGTTGTTGATTTCCCGCTCGCGATCAACCAACAAACGGACCGCAACGGATTGCACTCTTCCTGCCGACAAACTTGGCTTTACTTTTCGCCATAGTACCGGCGACAGCTCAAAGCCGACCAAACGATCCAAGACCCGACGTGCCTGCTGCGCGTCAACCAAGCTCTTATTTATGAATCTAGGATTACGGACCGCATTCAGTATCGCATCTTTGGTGATTTCGTGGAACACGATGCGTTTAGTACTCTTTTCGTTCAGATCAAGCACTTCAAACAGATGCCATGCAATTGCTTCTCCTTCGCGATCTTCATCCGAAGCCAACCAAACCGTTTCCGATTGTGCCGCCAAATCCTTTAGTTCCTTCACCAAATCCTTTTTGTCGGACGGAACCACATACTGGGGTTCATAATTGTGCTGGACATCAACTCCAAAGTCGTTCTTTATCAAATCACAAACATGTCCGTAACTTGATTTGACCAAATAATCGGGCCCTAAAAATTTCTCGATGGTTTTAGCCTTAGCCGGTGACTCGACGATCACCAGATTGGAGTAGGCAACACTGTTTTTCTTCGCCATCTTGTTTATATTCTGTAAATAATGGGTCTCTAAATTTGGCCAAAAATAAAAAAATTAATTTGACATTATTAAAATATGTGGACAGACACCAGACATACCCCCGTCTAAATTGACGAATTTTAGTAATTTTAGCCCCCAAACCATTCAATTATTATGGGAATGATAAATGCCATGAATGACAAACGGTTAAGATGGTTCTGGATTACATTTGCAGGGGTCATCTTTTCGGGAATATTATTTTTTTCGCTATTATCAGCAGGTTTGCTCGGTTTTATGCCCTCTTTCGATGAATTGGAAAATCCCAAAAGCAATCTGGCTACCGAAATCATTTCGGCCGACCAGGAAGTACTTGGCACCATTTATGAAGAAAATCGCAGTTTTGCCGAATACAACGAACTATCGCCATACATCGTAAAAGCATTGATCGCCACAGAAGACGAACGCTTTTATTCCCATTCAGGAGTAGATGCCCGTGGTTTGGGCAGGGTATTGTTCCGGACTATCCTTTTGCAAGATAAAGATGCCGGCGGAGGGAGCACCATTACCCAGCAGTTGGCCAAGTTACTTTTCCACGGTTATGCATCTAACCTGTGGGAACGGAGTAGCCAAAAGTTTAAAGAATGGATAATTGCCGTAAAGCTCGAAAAAAGCTATACAAAAGAGGAAATCCTCTCCATGTACCTTAACAAAGCACCGTTCATTTATGATGCGTATGGGATTAAATCGGCCACAAAAACATTTTTCAATACGTCCACTGATTCGATCAAAATAGAACAAGCAGCAATGTTGATCGGGATGTTGAAGAATCCTTCGTTGTACAACCCGCTTCGCCGACCGGAATTGACATTCAAAAGGCGCAACGTGGTATTGGGCCAAATGTTGAAATCGAACTATATCTCTGCACAAGATTTTGATTCGTTGAAGACCCTTCCTTTGGGATTGCAATTTAGAAGAATGGATCATATTGAGGGATTGGCCCCCTATTTTAGGGAATATGTTAGGCTAACAATGTCGGCCAACGAGCCAAAACGAGAGAACTATCCACCTTATTTGCACCAAAAGTTTTTGGAAGATAGCCTGGAATGGACCAACAACAAGCTTTACGGGTGGCTTAATAAAAACCTAAAATCCGATGGTACCAAATACGACATCTACAGGGATGGTCTAAAAATTTATACAACCATTGATTCGCGAATGCAGGCCGCTGCCGAAAAGTCCATGATGGAACATATGGGATTGGAGCTCCAACCTGCATTTTATAAAGATAAACGTAATGCAAGAAGACCTCCTTACACATTCAGGCTAACGCAAGAACAATACGAAAAAATATTGCAACACGCACGCCGCAATTCCGATCGATACAGGACATTAAAAAAAGCAGGAACTCCAAACGACTCAATTGATCTGGTTTTCAACACGAAGGTCCCGATGCGGGTATTTACATACAAAGGAGACATCGACACCATCATGTCGCCCAACGATTCAATCAAGTATTACAAGTTTTTCCTTCGGTCAAGCCTTGTTTCGATCGATCCATTGTCGGGGCATGTAAAAGCTTATGTGGGAGGCGTGAATTACAAACATTTTAAATACGATATGGTCACCACCGGAAAACGACAAGTCGGATCGACCATAAAACCATTCGTATATACGTTGGCAATGCAGGAAGGGCATACGCCGTGTGACTTGGTACCCAATATCCCCCAAACATTTACCCTTCCCTCCGGTCAAACCTGGACCCCAAAAAACAGCTCAAAAAACAGAGAAGGTGAAATGGTAACATTAAAATGGGGATTGGCTCAATCGAACAATAATATCACGGCATGGGTAATGAAACAATACAATCCCCAATCGGTTGCCGACATGATACACACACTGGGAGTGAAGAGTCCCATCGATCCGGTCTACGCGCTTTGTTTGGGAACACCTGATTTGTCGTTGATGGAAATGACTGCATCATATGCTACGTTTGCCGACAAAGGGGTATACACGGAACCCATGGTGGTGACACGGATTGTGGATAAATACGGTAATGTGGTTGCCGATTTTCACCCACAAAAACGTGAGGCCATCAGTGAGAATACTGCTTACCTGATGATAAACTTACTGCAAGGAGTTGTAAACCAAGGAACGGGGGCACGCCTGAGAGGTGAGAAATACCAATTACGAGGTCAAATCGGCGGTAAAACAGGAACCACACAGAACCATAGCGATGGCTGGTTTATCGGAATAACCCCAAATTTGGTAACCGGGGTGTGGGTTGGTGGTGAAGACCGTGATATCCATTTCGACGAGCTTTCGTTAGGCCAAGGAGCCAATATGGCGCTTCCTGTCTGGGCGTTGTACATGAAAAAGGTGTATGCCAACAAAGACTTGGAGATCACCGAAAACGATGTATTTGAACAACCCGCCAATTTCAATGTCGATTTGAATTGCAACGAGGGCAAAACTTACGACGCGGACGTGATAATTGACGAAACACCCATGACAGAAGAGGAATCGTTTTATTGAAATATTGCATAAATGCGACAAAAGGCTGTCTTAAGATTAATCAGACGGCCTTTTTTATGAAAAAAGCAACCGAAAAGCTTCTTCGATCTTTCCAACCTGGCGGACTTCAATGGAAAACTTTTTCGTATCGATGCCCTTGTTCATCCAAGGAACAATAATCTGGGTAAAACCAAGCTTGGCTGCCTCACCGATTCGCTGTTCAATGCGGGTAACAGGACGGATTTCTCCCGATAAACCAACCTCTCCCGCCAAGCAAATACCCGATCTTATGGACATATCGATGTTTGAAGAAAGAACTGCCGCCACCACCGATAGATCAATGGCAGGGTCGTTGACCTTTAAACCTCCCGCCACATTAAAAAACACGTCTTTGGCCGAGAGTTTGAATCCGGCACGCTTTTCCAGTACAGCCAACAGCATGTTCAATCGCCTCAAATCGAATCCTGTGGCCGAGCGCTGCGGAGTACCGTAAGCAGCCGTGCTTGCAAGTGCTTGTACTTCTATCAAAAATGGCCGTAACCCTTCAATGGCCGAAGCAATAGCCACACCGCTCAGGTTTTCATCGTGTTGCGACAACAACAACTCGCTGGGGTTCGACACTTCGCGCAAACCTCCGCTTTCCATCTCAAAAATACCCAACTCGGCAGTCGAACCAAAGCGGTTTTTAATGCTTCGCAAAATGCGGTACATGTGGTTCCGGTCCCCTTCAAACTGGAGTACCACATCTACCATGTGTTCAAGTACTTTGGGACCGGCCAGACTACCTTCTTTGGTAATATGCCCGATGAGCAACACTGGCAAATGTCTCTCTTTTGCCACTTTCAACACCAGTGCGGTGGTTTCACGTATTTGGGACACGCTGCCGGGAGTCGACTCTAGATAGCCCGCCTCCATGGTCTGTACCGAATCGATGATCAATAAGTCTGGTGCCGTATTCTCAATATGCGTAATGATTTTTTCCACCTGTACTTCATTCACCAGTAAACAATCATCGGTTCCTCCGGGCAAGATGCGTTCGGCGCGCAATTTGATTTGCTGAGGGCTCTCTTCTCCCGATACATAAAGGATTTTCATACCCTTAAGCATCAAGGCTGTTTGCAATACCAATGTTGATTTTCCGATTCCAGGTTCACCACCGATCAGCACCAATGACCCACGCACCAAACCTCCGCCCAACACTCTGTTGAGTTCGTTATTCCCTGTATCGATACGTGGCAAATCGCCCACCGATACTTGGGATACGGGTATTGGCCGCTGATTCGAAGATGTATCTCCCAATGTTCTCCGTAACGGAGTCTTGTCATTCTTGACCGAAATTTCTTCCTGAAAACTGTTCCATGCCCCACACGAAAAACATTTTCCGACCCATTTGGGCGACTCGGTTCCACATGAAGTGCAAACGAAGATGGTTTTTTGTTTGGACATGGCAGAATTCTTTTCAATTCATGAAGATAGCCTTTGATTCCAATGATCAATGCGTGTCAATGATTTTTTTGACCAACTTGGAGGTCGAAAATCCTTCCACAAAATCAATGGTTTCAACTTTGCCGCCCCGGCCGGTCACAATATCGTAACCGACAATGCTCTCGGGTCTATAATCGCTGCCTTTGACCAGCACATCGGGCTGAAGCGCTTTGATTAGTTCGTAAGGCGTGTCCTCATCGAAATAAACAATCAAGTCGATAAAGCTAAACGCCGCCAAAAGGATAGCCCGTGAATATTCGTCGACCAACGGTCGCTTGGGTCCCTTAAGCCGTTGTACCGATACATCGGTGTTCAAACCCAGTATCATTTTTTGCCCCAGATCGGCAGCCAAAGATAGGTATTCGACATGTCCGCGATGCACTAAGTCAAAACATCCATTGGTAAAAACCACCTGATCTCCGTTGTTTTGCCACTGACCCACTATTTGGGCCGCCTTGTCGCGCGATACAATTTTGTTTTTGATGACAGATAAATGTTCCATGGCCAATGATTGTAGTATTAAAAAAGGAGACTAAGCCAAGGCCTGTCTCCTTTGTCAAGATTATTTTTCCCAAAACTAAACCAAACGGTTGGTTTGCGTATCCGGGAAGATGAACGTTGGTTTAAACCTTTTTGCCTCCTCAACAGGCATCGACGCATAGGAAATAATAATCACCACGTCACCCACAGCCACTTTACGTGCGGCAGCACCGTTCAAGCAGATCACGCCACTTCCCCTGGGACCTTTTATGACATACGTCTCAAGCCTTTCGCCGTTATTGTTGTTCACCACCTGTACTTTCTCATTCTCTATGATGTTGGCAGCATCCATCAGATCTTCATCTATGGTAATGCTTCCCACATAATTCAAGTTGGCCTCTGTCACTGACGCGTTGTGAATTTTTGATTTGACAACCTCAATGTTCATGCCTTCAATTTTTGTATATCACATTATCGATCAAACGCACTTCACCTGCAAATACTGCAATACAACCGATCACATAATCGCTGTCGTTCCATTCATTGATTTCCCGAAGAGTGTTTCCGTCCACAATTTCGAAATATTCAACCTCAAACCCTGGAGTTTTGTTCACGCAACCAACCACATAAGCAATTATTTCGCTTATTGGCTTTGACGGAACAAAGTTACACGATTCAAATAAAGAACGGGCAATTATAGACGCATTTTTTCGTTCTGCCTCCGTCAGTAACGCGTTTCGCGAACTCATCGCCAAACCATCAGTCTCGCGGACAATGGGACATGGTACAATTTCCACGTCTAAATTAAGCTGTTTCACCAAATGCTTTATAACGGCCACTTGTTGGAAATCCTTCAATCCAAAAAAAGCTTTTTCTGGAGAAACCATCTCGAAAAGCTTGCTTACCACTTGTCCCACACCGTTGAAATGGCCGGGACGGCGCTCTCCTTCCATCACTTTATCGATTTGTCCAAAATCGAATTGGCGGGTGTCCGGTTCCGGATACATTTCGGTTACCGAAGGCACAAACACCAAATCACACTGGGTGTCGGCAAGCAATTGCACATCGCGTCCAATATTGCGGGGATAGCGTTCCAAATCCTCCTGGTTGTTGAATTGCGTGGGATTCACAAAAATTGAAACCACCACAAAATCGGACTGCATCGATGCCTGATGCACCAAACTGAGGTGCCCCTGGTGCAACGCACCCATAGTGGGCACAAAACCAATCGTGCGCCCCAATTGCCGTTGTACGGCAAGTTCGTTACGAAGCGCAATCACTGTTTCAACGACTCTCATATCTGTAATATGATGCGAAAAAATTTTGGCAAAGAAATAAAATTTAAAGCACAATCGTTATGACTTAACAATTTTTGTACACCAAATCGTCCATATGAAAAACCATCAAACGCAACAGGATTGATTTACAGCGCAAAGCCCATACTTTGGTTGATAGCATAAATTTTAGTAATTTTGCGGGGATTATTTCGAAAACAGACATACCACCAAAATGGAAAAAGCCAAAGTCCTATTCATTTCGCAGGAAATTATGCCTTACCTGCCGGAATCAGAAATGTCGAAGATTGGCCGCTTCCTTCCTCAGGGAATACAGGAACACGGTAAAGAAATCCGCACTTTTATGCCTCGGTTCGGTTGCGTAAACGAACGAAGGAATCAGTTACACGAGGTAATACGCCTTTCGGGAATGAATCTCATTATCGATGAAACCGATCATCCACTGATCATTAAAGTAGCGTCGATCCAGTCGGCGAGGATGCAGATTTATTTCATTGACAACGAAGACTACTTTCACCGACGCCATACAGTGGTTGATGTCAAAGGAAAAGAGTTCCCCGACAACGATGAAAGAATAATCTTTTATGCCCGCGGCGTACTGGAGACGACAAAAAAACTGCGATGGGCACCTGATTTGGTGCATTGTCACGGTTGGTTTACCGCATTGGCCCCCATCTATATCAAAAAAGCGATGTCTGACGACCCCCACTTTGCCAAATCAAAAGTGGTAGTTTCAATATACGACAATGATTTTACAACTGTTTTCGACAGTTCCTTTAGACAGAAATTATTACTGGACGGCATTTCCGATAGCGACACCGAAGTACTTGCCCCCTGTAATTACACAAACTTAATGAAACTAGCCATAAATATGTCTGATGGCGTGATACAGGGAAGTCCAACGGTAAACAATGAATTGGTTGAATATGCGAAAAAAATGGGCAAACCATTTTTAAGCTACCACAATGAAGAGACTTATATTCCTGCATTCAATGAATTTTATGACTTGGTTTTAGCACAATAACCGTATGGAAAACACTTTTTCTCCACATTATAAACAGATGTTGAACCTTAAAACATAATAATCGTTGAAAAACATAATCCCATCACTCACCACCACACTCCTAAAACTTACTATTACCTGCTGCTTAGTTATCCTTTCTTCGTGTAAGGATGATGTTTCTTTGACAGGCATTGGGTTAATGCCAGAAAATGAACATTTTAACCCAGAAGCTGATGACACGACGCCCCTTGAAGCCATGGTTAAAAGTGAAATCATCAGGAGCGACGATGCAGGTATCGGACTATTAGGAACGTTCATCGATCCAAAATTTGGGACAACCACCGCCGACTTTTTAGTGCAAATGTTGCCGAAAAGCTTTGCGGCCGACACCATAGTGCTTCGGACAGCACATGTCGACTCATTGCTATTCGACGGCCTATTTCTTAACATTCCTTTCCCAAAATACAGCTGGCTGGGAGACTCAATGGCTATTCACAACGTCAGTGTTTATGAAGTGATCGATCCTTTGTCCGCAGCTAAATACTATTCGGATCTCAACGTTGAAGGCCTTTACAATCCAGAAAAATTGGCATCGGCTCTGCTCAAGGCCGAAGACGGCAAATACTATGACACGCTGAAGATCGAACAAAAAGACGGGGGCGAAAAAGACTCGTTGGTGTTGCAGTGGAACTCAACCGAAACATGGAAAATCAAGTTACCTGACGAGTTACTCCAGCGTGTTGTTACCTTTTATAAAGATCCGAACATCAAAGTGGCCGATGATTATAAAAAATTCCAAAACATATTCAGGGGGGTTTATATCACTTCTTCGATGCAGGACAACAATCATACGTCATTAATACAGACATCGATTACCGGCACGACCCCCATCAACTTAACCCTGAAATTCAGGCAAATGAAAAAGGGTAAAGCCAAAGACGGAAGCGATTCATTAATCTATACCAGCCACTCGGCACAAATCGTGCCTGTATTGGAGCTAAAACGGATCAATCGCTTCAGCCATCAATTCTCTGAAAACATAACATTTAACGACCCGTCGATAAAGAATTTATACATCCAAGGAATGGGGGGAGCCTATGCCAGTATTAAAATCGATACGACATATTTGTTTTCATGGAAAGACTCCTTGTTTTCGTCGAAAAATGCTTTGTCTGACACGCTAAAGTATGGAATAAGCAACATTGGCTTATCGCTAGAAGTGGATACACTATTGGCTCCTTACTCTGTCCGAAAGAGCAATGAACCAGTCAACATTAACGAACCTCTTGGCAATCTTTATGTTTGGCTAAAAAATAAAGACGGGGAACTAACCACAAACACCTACTTCAAATGTGGCCTTAATAGTGGTTACGTTTTCGAAAGCAATAGGGCATGGTTCTATAACAGTTCGACAAGAGGCTACGAAAGAACCCCCTATGCACCGTTGGATTATACTCTGTCAGAGAAAAAAATATACTACGGATTCAGGTTGAATCCTTATTATTTCGAAGCCTTGCTAGCTTACAAAAACAATCCGAAAGATACTGAATTTAACTCGGGCGGCAAATATTACGGCTTTTTGGATGACACGGGGAAACCAATGTACATGTTCGATTTAGGCGAGTTGGTAATTAAGCCGGCAAACCCCGATTACGTAATCAACCGGAGCATTTTAAAAAGTCCTGTTCATGACACCTCTCCTTTAAAGTTAACGGTTAAATACTTTACTTTTAAATAAACTTAAAATCGATAAGAGCCAAGGTCCGGTCTTTTCTCCTTTTTGGTCACTCGTCCAAATGTGAGAAAGAACCGGACTTTTTTATTGCAAAAAGCGATACATTGCATAAGCAATTAAATTATTCCGCATGCTGTACAGACACCTTACCGAAAATGAAATTTCGGAATTAATACACAATAGATGCCATGCCGAGAATTGGAATCTCATAAAAGTAAAGGAGGGTTTTGATACCACACAGGTTTCCGGTACTTATTTCTCGGGACAAATCCAATTGGGAACATTCGAACCGGGTACCGGTGTACGTAACGTCCAATTGTCTAATTGCACCGTTGAAGACAATGCCCTTATTAATCAAGTAGGCTTGATAGAAAATTATATCATTCGTTCACATGCACGGATTCTGTTTTGCGGGACCATAAAAGCTGATGGTTTGTCGTATTTTGGGAATGGGACAAAGCTGAACTGTGTCAATGAAGCAGGGGGTCGTGAGGTGACAATTTATAATGGATTAAACGCCCAAGTTGCATATTTGATGGCCTTTTCTCGCCATTGCCCCACCATTATCGAAAATATAGAGAGGCTTATAAATGCCGAAGTTGAGTTATCGCGACCAGAAAAAGGGGTCATCGGACATTATGCCAAATTAGTTTCTTGTACCACCGTCTGCAATGTAGTTGTTGGTGACCACGCCGTCATTGAGGGTGCATTGCATTTAAACAACGGGACGATCTTAAGTACTGTCGATACACCAACTTACGTTGGCCATGGCACAATGGCTTATGACTTTATTGCCGCACACGGCAGTAGAATCGATAATGGTTCTATCATCAAGCGGTGCTTTGTAGGGGAAAGTTCTGTGGTCGATCGTCAATTCTCGGCCGAGAACACATTGATTTTTTCGAATTGCCAATTGTACCATGGTGAAGCGTGCTCCGTTTTTGCCGCACCATACACCGTGTCACACCATAAATCGACATTGCTCGTCGCCACATACTGTAGTTTTATCAATGTAGGTAGCGGATCGAACCAAAGCAACCACATGTATAAGCTTGGCCCTGTGCATCAAGGGATTTTGGAACGAGGATGCAAGCTCGGAAGTGATTCCTATATTCTTTGGCCCGGAAAAATAGGACCGTTCACCTTCATTTCCGGTCGCCATTACAGTAATCCCGACCTCAGTGACTTTCCGTTTTCTTATTTGTTGGACGACGATGGTGTAAGCCAATTGGTCCCGGGGGCCAATTTACGCAGTGTGGGCACTTTACGTGACGCAAATAAATGGCCCAATCGAGATGAACGCAAATCCATCAAAAGCAATTTAATCCATTTCGATTTGTTTAACCCCTATTGTACCATGTTGGCATACTATGGGAAAACACGATTAAAGAAACTGGAAGAATCCACGCAAAATGACATGCTTAACTACAATTTAGGCGATGTGAAGATAAAAAAACCTGCGCTTAAACGTGGTATCGATATCTACGAAGACGCAATTACTCTTTTTGTGGGTAGCTTGATCGTGGACCACATCATTTCGGGGAATCCTCTTTCAGTAAATGTGACCGAGAGCCAATTAACTTTTGAGTGGGTCGATTTGGCAGGTCTCTTCGTCAACAAAAGTCAGTTGGACGAACTATTGGAACAAATCAGGAACAATGATGTAGTCAGTATTTCAAAACTCAATAAAGCTCTTTTGCGGTGGCATCTTGATTATAAAACAGCCTCTACCGACTGGGCTATCGCCTATTCCAAACAATTAACGGGTATGGATTTATTCGTTGCAACTAAAGAAGAAATCGCTGATTTTATCGATAAATGGGCCTTAACATCAATCCGTTTCTATCAAATGCTGGGCAAGGACGCACAGAAAGAATTTTCCGAACGGAGCAAAACCGGTTATGGGATTTTTAATGAAGGGCAGGTACGGCATGCGGATTTTTCGACCGTGCGAGGCACATACGAATCCAATAGTTTTGTACAACACACTCTTTTTAAAATGACCGAAATAAAAGAGACGGCCGAAAAGGCAAAAAAGATGCTGCCCCATTTAAAATATTCATCAACGGAAAAAAATAATTGATCAACCCATAACGAAGGTCCATATAACAGTTGACACACATATTGGACAAAAAACCTTAACATTGTACACTCAAAACATAACGACAAAATAACAACTTAGTATCATGTGTGGAATTGTTGCATATGTCGGTGAAAGAACCGCTTACCCTATTCTCATAAAAGGGCTTCAGCGTTTGGAGTATCGTGGATACGACTCAGCAGGAATTGCCTTGATAAACAACGGGACGAAAGTATACAAGTGCAAAGGCAAAGTAAAAGACCTAGAGGACCATGCCAAAGGCCATAACATTGCGGGAACTATCGGTATGGGGCATACCCGCTGGGCAACCCACGGCGAACCCAACGATAAAAACGCTCATCCCCACATCTCGATGAACGGGAAATTTACCGTTATCCATAACGGTATTATCGAAAATTATGCCCATTTGAAAAAAGAACTTACCAACCGTGGATACACATTCAAAAGCGATACAGATACCGAGGTATTAGCCAATTTTATCGAAAGCATCTATTTGGAAAACAAAGTTGAAGCTGAAATAGCTGTACGTTTGGCCCTGTCAAAAGTAGTTGGAGCTTACGGCCTGGTAATTTCGTGTGCCGACGAAGCCGACAAACTTGTTGCGGCACGTAAAGGCAGCCCTTTGGTGATTGGCGTTGGAAACGGAGAATACTTTTTAGCCTCTGACGCCACCCCCATCATTGAATATACCGACAAGGTCATCTACATGAACGATGAAGATGTGGCCGTGATATCGAAAAATGAACTGGATTTGAAAAACATCCAAAACGATAAACTAACGCCTAAGATCCAAAAGATTGATTTAAACATTGAGGAAATCGACAAAGGCGGGTACGAACATTTCATGCTAAAAGAAATCCATGAGCAGTCGCATACAATTTCTGATACTTTCCGCGGCCGCATTTCAATGGATAAATCAAACATTTTCCTTGGCGGCATCGCCGATGTATTGCCACAATTGATAAAGGCCAGACGCATCATCATTATTGGCTGCGGCACATCGTGGCATGCAGGCCTGGTTGGTGAATATCTATTCGAAGAATATGCCCGTATTCCTGTGGAAGTAGAATATGCGTCGGAATTCAGATATCGTAATCCGGTCATTTATCCCGACGATGTATTAATTGCCATAAGCCAAAGTGGAGAAACCGCCGACACGTTGGCCGCAATAAAGATGGCCAAAGAATCGGGAGCCCTGATTTTGGGTATTTGCAACGTGGCGGGTTCTTCCATTCCGCGCGAAACCCACGCTGGGGTCTATACCCATGCGGGCATTGAAATTGGAGTGGCCTCCACCAAGGCGTTCACGTCGCAAGTAACCGTACTGATGATGATGGCATTTTTGCTGGGAAAAAGGAGAAATGCGATTTCCCACGGACTTTACGAGACATTGATTGACGGCTTGACCAAAATCCCCGGACAGATACAAGAAATCCTCAATAACGAGGAGTACGTGAGACAAATTGCGGCAACGTATAAAAATGCCACCAATTCGTTGTACTTGGGACGTGGAAATTTATATCCGGTAGCCCTTGAGGGCGCATTGAAACTGAAGGAAATTTCTTACATCCACGCTGAAGGTTACCCCGCCGCAGAGATGAAGCATGGCCCCATTGCGTTAATCGATGAAAATATGCCAGTGTTCGTAATCGCGACCAAAGATAAATCGTACGAAAAAATCGTAAGTAACATTCAAGAAGTTAAAGCTCGCCAAGGAAAAGTGATCGCCGTGGTAACTAAAGGCGACCACGTGATAAAGAAAATGGCCGATCATGTAATCGAAGTTCCCGAATGTCATGAAGCACTTGCCCCGTTACTAACCATTATCCCATTGCAAGTAATTTCTTACCATATTGCTGTCATGCGTGGATGTAACGTGGATCAACCACGTAACCTTGCCAAATCGGTTACTGTCGAATAAGTATAAAAAAACCATCATCCAAAACAGAAAGGCTGCTTAGGCAGCCTTTCTTGTATGACATTCCCTATCATCTGTTCCCATACTGTTCTTTATAATAAGCTTCGTATTGCCCGGAAACAATATGATCCATCCACTCTTGGTTGCCAAGATACCATTGGACCGTCTTGTCCAATCCTTGCTCAAACTGCAACAACGGCTTCCAGCCCAAATCTTTCATCAATTTAGAAGAATCAATGGCATAGCGTAAGTCATGGCCTGCACGGTCTTTTACAAATGTGATCAATTTCTCCGAAGTTCCTTCTGAACGGCCAAGTTGCTTGTCCATTATCTTGCATAAAAGATAAATCAAATCAATGTTTTTCCACTCATTGATGCCGCCAATGTTGTAAGTTTCACCATGTTCCCCTTTGTGGAAAATAAGATCGATGGCAGCGGCATGATCCTCTACATAAAGCCAATCGCGTACGTTTTCGCCTTTTCCATATATGGGAATGGGTTTGTTGAACTTAATGTTGTTAATGGCCAACGGGATTAGTTTCTCAGGAAACTGGTTTGGCCCATAATTATTGGAACAATTGCTAACTACTACAGGCAACCCGTAAGTATGATGATAAGCCCGAACCAAATGGTCTGAACTGGCCTTGGATGCCGAATACGGGCTCCGGGGATCATAGGCAGTAATTTCTGTAAACAATCCGGAGTCTCCCAGCGAACCATACACCTCATCGGTAGAAATATGATAAAAAAGCTTTCCGGTACAATCATCCTTCCATGCATCTCTGGCCGCATTCAGCAAATTAACCGTCCCCAAGATGTTGGTCTGGATAAACGCCAACGGATTCGTGATAGACCGATCCACGTGCGATTCTGCAGCCAAATGGATAACGCCGTCGAATCGATATTTGTGGAACAATTGGTGCATATGTTTGGCGTCAGTGATGTCACCCTTTTCAAACAGGTAATTCTCCTTCGAATCAATGTCCCTCAAATTCTCCAGATTCCCTGCATAGGTCAATGCATCAAGGTTAACAATACGGTAATGCGGATATTTTTTAACCATCAAACGCACCACGTGTGAACCAATAAATCCGGCCCCGCCGGTAATCAAAATTGTCTTGCTCATCGATTGTTTTTATAAGAAAAACAAATATAACGAAGCTGTTTGTATGCAACAAGCTACCCCCAACCAAAATACTTAAATAGATTCTTTCACTAGATAATATTGGGTAATTAAGTAAGCCCTTTATGCCAAGAAATAGGGCATCTATCAAAAAAAACTGGACATTGGCTTCGTAGTTCCTTAATTTTACCCTTAAGAAATTTAATCGAAGTTTTATTTAAAATTCATACTCCCTATGAACATCTGTTTCAAGAAAGGATTCATCCTTATCGGTGTTTCGCTACTGGCTTTGGGTTGCCAGAAACAGGACAGCGAAATCGATCCCCAAGACCAAGGTAAAACTCTTGCCAATACATTAATCTTTGAGGATCAGGCGCAATTAAACAAACGATTGACGTTGAAGGATCAAACGATCGAGCTCTCCCCAATTGCTCAATCTGACTTAAAAAGTTCGCAACTTGATTTTTCAAAAAGTTACGAGATCAAGCTTATTGCAGAGGTAACCCCTCCCAAGTACGAAGGCCAAACGCTTCAAGCCGATCATGTGTATATAATAGGAAGCAATGCGTTTGTGACTTACAACACCCAAGGCGACAAGCATTTGGGAGGAATAGAACTTTATGACATCTCCGACGAACGGAACCCGGTAATTAAATGGCAGGCTATTTTCCCGCATTCCGACGTCAGTGCAGTTGATTATTTCAGTGGCAAGCTTTGCATCGTAGGGGCTACCAGTCCGTACGAGGAGGATTATCATTTCGATTCTCCTGCTTTCTTGCAAGTGTTTTCATTAAACAATTTCATGATAGAAAAGGTCGACTCAATCATAAACATTCCCTCTTATGCGGGTACAGGTGTGAGGGTTTGCTCCCGGGGCATTTTTGCGGTAAGCGGTTCCGATGGAGGACTTTCTGTTTTTAACCACAACTTGGAGAGCATATATTATTATCCTATTGCCGACGCACGTGCTGTTGATATCACCTGCGATGACATATACGTATTGCAAGCCCAACCAGGCGCATACAACCATTTCAAAATGGGAGATAACGCGACTTTTGTAAGTTCCACTGCCACTTCTTCCGGTAATTTGCAGGAAGAAGCAAAATCGGGTATCGCTGCATGCCAGAAATACGTATTTACTGCATTGAACTATGAAGGTGTATCCATCTTCAATGCCGAAAATGGTACATTAAAACAAAAAATAGATGCCCCGATCGTACCCGATGGAGCTAATCCCGAAAATTATGTATCGAACAGCGTTACGGTGAACAACGACTTGGTCATGATAGCCAATGGCGAAGCTGGTGTTTATTTAGGAGGTATGGTCGCTGAAAATAACGATAACGTTCAGTTATTAGGAACTCTGAAATTTGGGGACTCAGAATCGACAAACTATGTGGAATCAAAAGATCAGCTAATTTTTGTAGCAACTGGTAAAGGAGGGCTGAAGATCCTTACTATCAAACAAAAATAAAATCACACCACAGGACAATCGTAAAGGGCAGGAAACAAAAGTTTCCTGCCCTTTATATATAAACATGTCTTCCAAATAAAAATAACAGAAATAGATTCCATCATTTTATTCCGCGGACTTCTTTTTCCCAGTTCCAAGCCGAAAGCAGAGTTTCCTCCACGCTCTTTTCTGCTTTCCATCCCAATTCGTTGCATCCAAATGTAGTATCAGCCCAAATTTTCTCAATATCCCCACCTCTTCTGCCCACAATTTTATAATTCAGATTAACACCGGTAACTTTTATAAACGCTTTTATAAGTTCCATTACCGACACCCCATTCCCCGTACCTATGTTAAAAAATTCGTAATTGGCTTTGTGCTTATTATTCAACAGCCTTTCAATCGCAACCACATGTGCTTTTGATAAATCGACCACATTGATGTAATCACGGATTGCGGTACCATCAGGCGTATTGTAATCATCTCCAAAAATACTAAGAACCTCACGTACCCCGGCAGCCGTTTGTGTAATAAAAGGAACTAAGTTATTTGGTACACCTACTGGCAACTCGCCGATCATGGCCGAAGGGTGTGCCCCGATGGGATTAAAATACCTTAAAGCAATGCAATGAATATCTGCATTGACTTTACAGAAATCGCGCATGATATCTTCACAAACGGCCTTGGTGTTACCGTATGGCGATTCGGCAGGTTTACGCGGAGTTTGCTCGGTGACCGGTAACACATCTGGTTGTCCGTAAACGGTGCACGATGAAGAAAACACCATATGATTCACTCCATATTTCTTCATTCCTTGAAGCAAATTAATCAGCGACATCAAATTGTTGTGGTAATACGCCAGTGGCTTTTGCACCGACTCACCGACCGCTTTAAATGCCGCAAAATGAATAATCGCTTCAATTCCCTGGTTATCGGCAAAAAAACGATCGGTCCGTACCGCATCCGATAGATTGAATCTCTCAAATTTTGGTTTTGTTCCTGTGATCTTTTCGATATTATCAATCACTTCTACTTGCGAATTCGATAAATCATCCACTACTATCACGTCAAAACCTGCATTTTGTAACTCTACCACTGTGTGCGAACCGATATAGCCGGCTCCGCCTGTCACTAGTATTTTTTTGCCCATTGTGAATTTGTTTAGTTGATCAACAAAGGCACAAAGAAACAAATAAAAACCGAATGTAAGCAGTTGAAAATGTTAAAAAAGACGGAAGAATACCCACTGGTAGGGACTGGTAAGTATTTTGTGGTTTTTGGCAGAAATACCAAACTTAAATTGTACTTACAAAATCCATCTTGCAATCACTGACATAAGATCTTCCATTTTTACAGGCTTGCCGATATAATCGTTCATCCCCGCATCGAGACAAATCTCCCTATCACCCTGAAGCGCATTGGCCGTCATGGCTACAATAGGCCCTTTGTAATCGTGTTTACGAAGCTCACGCGTCGTGTCCAAGCCATTCAATACAGGCATTTGTACATCCATAAAAACCAAATCAAAACCATCGTTTGCTTCCCCGATCATTTGAATGGCTTCTTGCCCATTGTTGGCAATTTGGGTTTTCAGCCCAAGACGAAACAACATCTTCTCTGCAATTTTTTGGTTGATGATATTGTCTTCAACCAGCAACACTTTTTTGTTTTTGATTTTACGCAATACCATTGCCTCATCTTCCGGTGACAACTGATTGCGTTGAATGGGAAACAATTTGTCGATTGCCACAAACAGATTGTTCTGTTTGACAGGACGCTGCATCACATAGTGTTCGTTTGTCAATCCTTCAACTTTTTGGAGCTTTTGGTTCGAAGCTAAAACCACAAATCTCAGTTGAGGATTTTTTGTCCCTAATTCTATCAAAAATTTCCAATTGGCGGCAGGCAAAAGACTTGTATCAAACAAGACAAGGTTAATGTCTTTTTCATCATCAATAACTGCCAGTATCGATTGTTCATCGTTGGCCTCAAATGCTTTTACTCCCCAGTTATTCAGTATTTTTTTGGTCAACAAGATATTGGTTTTGTGATTGTCGACGATGACGGCCTTTACCTCTTTAAACCGTTCTGACCGTTGCTCCCAATCTTCATTGTTTTTGTCAATAATAAAAGGCAATACGAAATGGAAGATTGATCCGGGATTTTCTTTCGACCATGCAAACTGGGGATTGGGGCTTTCTGCCCAGATTTTCCCTCCCATCAATTCAACCAACATTTTCGATATGCTGGTTCCTAAACCTGTACCTCCATATTTACGGGTCGTCGATCCATCTGCCTGAGTAAACGATTCAAAGATCTTTTCAATCTTATCTTTGGGAATTCCAATGCCCGAATCTTCAATACTAAAATGCAACACGATCTCGTTGCCTATTTGTTGAACGACATCCACTTTTACGACCACTTCGCCTTCGGATGTAAACTTCAATGAATTGCCGACTAAGTTCACCAAGACCTGTATCAACCTGCTTTCATCCCCCAATAGAACAGGAGGAATGGTCTCAGCTAAATTCGCACCTAACTGTATCGTCTTTTGATTGGCTTTATAAGCCATCTGTTCGATCAGATAGTTTACCGTTGACCAAATATTGAAGGGGTAGGTCTCTATTTTCATTTTACCGGCTTCAATCTTTGAAAAATCAAGAATGTCGTTTATAATGTTCAGCAGATTTTGTCCCGATTTGGATATTAAGGCGATAAGGTTCTGCTGCTCTTTGGTCAAACGCGTTTTGGCCATTAGGTCGGTAGCTCCGATTATTCCATTCATCGGCGTACGAATTTCATGCGACATGTTGGCAAGAAATTCCGACTTTGCTTTGTTTGATTCTGCTTCCCGCTTTTGTATTTCTTTTTGGGCGGTAATGTCCATAAACGTTTCCAACGAAACAGGCTTATCGGCCAATTTAAGCTGCATGACGTTTTTTAGAACTTCTTTGTACACGTTGTTCTCTTTTACCACCAACCGTTCTTCTTTGGTGGTAACGACAACGCCTGTATTCTCATCGGTATATTCCTCTTGTGCCGACGTACTGAAAAAATCGTTGACCGAATGTCCTTCCACATTAGGTCTTGCCTCGTCCAAAGACCTAAATCCCATTAATTTACCTGCAGTTTTATTGATTTGCACGACCACTCCTTGCGCATTTACGACCAATACCCCTACCGGTAAGTTTTCGGTAATGGTTTTCATGGTTTCATTTGATGCCCGCAATGACTCTGTCAACGTTTTTATTTCGGTTATATCCTCTTTTATGGCAATGTAATTCGATATTGCTTGGTTATCGTTGAAAACCGGCGATATCATAACCTTTTCCCAATAAATGTTGCCATCTCTACGTTGGTTTGATACTTGTCCGTTCCAAATCCGCCCTTCTTGTAACGTTTGCCACAACGGCCCCATAAAACGTTGATCACTTTTCTGCATCATGAAAAATGGCGCATGGACACCAGCGGCTTCGTACTTTGAGTACCCTGTAATCTCTTCAAAACCTCGGTTTACATATTCCAAATTGCCCTTGGTATCAGTGATAATGATAGAAATTGGGCTTTGTTCTACCGCGAGTAAAAGCTTGCGGTTATTTTCTTCAGCTTTCTCGCGGCGGATTATGAGTTTATGGATCTGATTGACAAGAAATAAAGTGATGACAATAACCAGTACCGCAAACATGAACAAGCCAAACGATTTAAGCCGGTCATATTTTTTGATTACACTAATGTTACTTTCACCAAGAAAAACAACCTTTTTATTGATATAGAAAGAAATAACGTTTTCAATTTCCTTGATGCGTTCCAATACCGAATCGGCCTGCTTTTGGTAAAGCCCCAACTGGATACGGTAATTCTCGTTATCCACATCTCTATTGTTGAGGTATACACTCACATGTGACGCTATTTTAGCAGAAAGAACCTTTAAACTCTCAAATTTTGGAGCCAATTCCGCAATTTCACCTACCTCCTCGTCATCAGCTTCTTTCTTATATTCAATAATTTCCGTGATCTCATCCTGTAACGGCAGATTTACGCGTTTAACTACAGGCACTATTCCCCCATCCTTTAGTACTGTTAACGTATTAACGCTTCTTGATGTCAACTCATTGATGCTTTTCTGTATATTTGAGAGTTCTTGGATATGCCCCACTGAATGATATTTATTGAACAACAGTTGTAACATCAATATGTCTTCTCTCAACAACCCCTCAATTTTTTGCTTTTGTTCCTGATTTTGAATCTTGGTTTGATATTTTAACAGGTATTCTTTATTAAAATAGCTTTCGGTAAACAAAACAATGGCAATTGTCACAAAATAGACAACCACCATCAACAGCAGTTTCTTTATTATTGGCTCTCCGAAAAAAGAAGTATTGTTACTGGCCATAGGGTAATTAAAAACGATCAAAAAATTTGGGATCTTCTTCTTTTCAATCCATTTTTCAGGATAATGCCCATCTGCTCACCCGAAGATACAAAATCCATGAAATATTTAGCATAGATAGGGTTTTTTGACGTAGACATCATACCTAGGTACACAGGCACTTCGACATCAGGTATCAGGGAAAGCCGATCTACACCTGCACTTTCATTTCTAGCCAAGCTACCTGAAGTCCATGTAATGGCATAATCAACTTCATTGCTTGCCACAAACTTATCCAGACCTTTTACATCTACCGTCATTGCCACAACGTTCCTCGCAAAGTTACTATAACTACCCGTACCGTCAATTATTTTACGTGTTTCCAAACCAAGAGTGCTTGCTTCCGGATTGGCAATGGCCACCGAGAAATCTTTGTTTACCAAAGTCGATAATTCGGAATGGATACCCTTGGGGTTACCCCTAGGAACAAGTAATACAATTTGATTATACCCTATAAATACCGAATCAACTATATCAACCGATGTGTAATTGTTTAACAATGCAAATGTTGACAAAGCATCGGGAATGAACAAATCCCCCCGGTGAGAATATTCGATTAATTCTACCAAGTTTACAGCACAATCGTTTACGATCCTTACATCGCAGTTATGTTTCTTCTCGAACTCTTTTTCCATCTCTAAGAACATTGGAGCCAAAGAGTTTTCACAATATATAATCAACAGGTTGGAACTTTCTACAGACAACTGACTGTTCTCCTGTTTTTTATTCTTGCCATTGGTACAAGAAAACAACAAAACGAGAAAACAAAACATTGTTCCGTAACTACAAAATTTGGCCATTTTAATTTCTATAAATATCTGTATTCAACTTTCACAAGTTACGACGAAGCCAAATCAAGTAGAAATAAGTTTATCACAAATATCAAACGATTTATCAAAATTATGCAACTTTCTTGATATGCACTATTTGTTAGTTATTTACAATGGGCCCGATGATGTGAACAAAGGTTTGTCTCCACAAAAATGGCACAGCTGCAATGAAAGAATTGTGACAGTTATTACAGGAGACAATGGTAGAAGTGAGAAACCAAAATTGCACAATAAAGGCTCCGATGGCAAAAAGAATATATCCCATCAGCGTTCCCTACACATTAAGACCTTTCTCGGAATCATTAACTTAAAAAACGGCGGACTTTGGGTTTCTAATGCAGAAATACAATTACGCCTTTCATAAGCGACGTTGGATTATCTTTGAGCCACAGCAGTTCCTTTGTCCAATTGATGCTTACGCACCACACAACAGTCATCACAGCTATTGCGAAGTTCTTCGTTGGTTAATCCAAATTCTGGATGCTCATAGTCGCCCCAATAATCACACAACGGATCCAATACAAACTTTCGGTAACGGATGTGTGGGTGAGGAATCATCAAATTGTTGGTATGGATAATTTCGTCATTGAAATACAAGATGTCAATATCGATGGGACGACCTTCGTAAAGCCATTCAGATTTTTTTACGATACGTCCCAACTCTCGCTCGATATCTTGGGTTATTTTAAGTAAATCCATTGCCGAGAGATAGGTCTGCAACTCAACAACTTGGTTTAAAAACCACCTTTTATCGGCAAATCCCCAAGGTTCAGTCTCATAAAGGCTTGATTTCAATACGATCATTCCCGCTTTGGCTTCCAAAATTGCAATGGCTTCCGTAAAGTTTTTCTCCACGTTGCCGCGGTTGCCTCCTAACTGCAAGATAACCCTGTTCATCGAAGTATGTTTAATGGATGACGTAGTTGGAATACATGTTCAAAATTAATCATTTATCGTCCCACCAAGTTTCCGTTTGTCAACAGAATGCAGTAGCTGGTAAACAATTTTTAGCAATATACCAATCAAGATGTTTTTTTAAAGAATCAACTTAGTTTCAAGAACCAAATTCCTAACGATTGGAGGTTAATGCAAAATTGAGGCCAAAATTATTAATTGATGAAAAACTAAATATCCTCTAAATTTATCTCCGCTATCAGTTAGCTAAAACAAGCAGCCAAAATAAGACTTGTTCAGATAGGAATGTGGTATACAGGTGCAAACCACTCCCCGCCATTCATCCGGATTTATACACCCGATTGTAAATCGACAAATAACCAATTAAATGGAAAGCAGCAATACATCGATTATACAGTTTAAAAATACCTACATTTGTAAAAAAAGAAAAACCTAACATTTATGGCAAAATTTTTTAAGTATTTATTGGCAACTTTTGTGGGAGGACTTGTTGCGGCTCTTTTCCTGTTTGTGATTTTATTGGGCTTTATTGGCGGTATCGTGGCTCTAAGTAGTGAGGAAGTCGTGGTAAAAGACAATTCAATTTTGCTACTCAGACTCAACGGCCCTATAGTGGAACGTTTAACGCCAAATCCAATCCAGGATTTGTTTGATGAAATGAGTGACAAACCGCAAACGGAAGGGCTAAACCAAATTTTGTCGAACATTGACAAGGCAAAACGCGACCCCAAAATCAAGGGTATCTTACTTGACGGAGGAATGCTCTCGGCCGGATATGCCACCATCGAGGAGATTCGTAATGCGCTTGGATCGTTCAAAGAATCTGGGAAATTCGTGTATGCCTATGGAACAATTTACACTCAAAAAGCATATTATTTAGCATCGGTGGCCGACAAAGTTTACGTTACACCAAGCGGAATGGTCCAATTCAGTGGTATTTATTCCGAAAGGATGTTTTTTAAAGGGACCCTTGAAAAATTAGGCGTAGAAATGCAGGTATTTAAAGTGGGCAAATTCAAATCGGCCGTTGAGCCGTTCATTGAAGAAAAAATGAGCGATCCTGCCCGCGAGCAAACCCAAGTTTATATCAATTCCATTTGGGCACACGTATTGGATAAAGTCTCAGAATCACGTAATATCGACAAAAATTCGCTAAATCAACTGGCCAATCAAATGCCCATGTTTCTAGATCCCCAGCTTCTGGTCGACAATGGTTTGGTTGATGGGCTAAAATACAAAGACGAGTTGTTGGTGGAACTAAAGGATCTAACAAACACCAGTCAAAGCGATGATTTGGCATCAGTGACCAACAAACAATATGTCAACGTTTTCGTTGAGAAAGAGAGGAAAGGATTGGAAAGGGACAAAATTGCAGTCATTTATGCTTCGGGCGATATCGATGGCACTAGCTCCGACGGTATAAAATCGGACGATTTGTCGCGAACCATCCGTGAGGCCCGCCGTGACAGCTCTGTCAAAGCCATTGTGCTACGAATCAATTCGCCTGGCGGATCGGCTTTAGGCTCTGAAATTATTTGGCGCGAAGTGAAATTGGCAAAAGAAACCAAACCTGTAGTGGTATCAATGGGCGACTTAGCCGCATCGGGTGGTTATTACATTGCATGTGCCGCCGATACTATCGTTGCGCACCCAACTACCCTGACGGGTTCCATTGGCATCTTTGGAATCATACCCAATGCTCAAGGTCTTTTCAATAAAATCGGAATCACGTTCGACGGAGCAAAAACCAATCAATTTTCCGACATGCCCGATTTGGCACGCCCTTTCCGACCCGAGGAAAAGGCATTAATGCAAGCCTACGTTGAACGTGGTTACCAACTGTTTACCCAACGCTGTGCCGATGGCCGCAAAACCACACGTAACTATATCGATTCCATAGGCCAAGGACGTGTATGGGCCGGGCAAAAGTCGGTTGACATAAAACTGGTTGACAAGCTTGGCGGAATAAACGATGCCATTGCCGTGGCAAAAGACATGGCAAAGTTGGATAACTATAAACTTGTGGAATTGCCAGCAGAAGAAGATCCGTTGAAGCAGTTTTTGAAAGGGGCAGGCGGCGGAGCAAAAGCGTGGGCCATCAAAACACTGATCGGAGACGGAGCTGAATACTTAAATGCAATTGAAGAATTGCCCAATAACTGTCCCATCCAAGCCAGGTTACCATACCAAATTCATCTGAACTGATCCGTAAAATCAAATTTTCAATCGATTTGGAATGGTATCTCGGTTTCGGTTGCTCCTTTTTCCGCTGTCGTTAATTTATGGATTAGTGGTCTGGTTGCGCAACCAGTGTTTTAACAATGGCTGGCTTAAAACCAAACGATTCGATGTGCCGATTATTTCTATCGGCAACATCACCGTAGGTGGTACAGGTAAAACTCCCCATACCGAGTATCTTGTCAGATTGCTTGGTCTAACTTACCGCGTGGGAATAGTAAGCAGAGGATATTTGCGCGAGACTAAGGGAGTTGTCATAGCCAACGGTAATTCCACATCGGAAACGATAGGGGACGAACCTATGCAGATGAAGCTAAAGTTTCCAGATATTGACATAGTCGTGGCTGAGAAACGTGCAGAAGGTATTGAAAAATGTTTGTCGCTTCCGTCAAAACCTCAAATGGTTTTGCTTGACGATGCCCATCAACACCGGTACGTAACACCCGGCTTATCCATTGTATTAGTGGATTACTATCGTCCTGTCTGGAGTGATTTTTATCTTCCCGCAGGAAACCTTCGCGAAGGTCTCTCCGGATTAAAACGTGCACAAATCGTAGTAATTACCAAATGTCCCGCCAACATGCAGGGAGAGGAGGCCGAATCTATTGCAAAAAAACTAAAACTATCATCATCACAACGTCTTTTTTTTACCACATTAGCTTATGGAGTTCCTTATCCTCTGGACAAAACACGACAGAAGTCGTTTCTCGTAAACGATGGTTGTGCTATCTTGGCATTCACGGCCATTGCCAACGTATTACCGTTTCATGCATATCTAGCAAACATGGCTCAGCAAGTTGTGACCATTACTTTACCGGACCATCACAGGTTTACGGAAACGGATATAAAAGTGCTTAACCAAAAGTTCAATGCGATTGGGAACCACGATAAATGGATTGCCGTTACAGAAAAAGATGCAGTGAAATTAAACGAAATAAACTATTTACCTCGAGAGGTTATCTCACACATCGGAATTGTTCCCGTTGAACCAAGATTTTTATTCAATCAAGAAAATTCATTCAATTCTCAAATTTTAAAATATGCTGGAAAAAGCTAAATCAACTGCTGATCATTTGCTTAAACATACCGGCCTCTCCCCCCGGATAGGAATAATTCTTGGTACCGGTCTTGGAGGATTAGTTAAGGAAATCGATATCGAAAAAACCATTCCTTATTCGGAAATTCCCAACTTTCCAATTTCGACTGTTGAAGGACATCACGGACGTTTGATATTTGGTACCATCAACGGAATACCCGTTATGGCCATGCAGGGACGTTTTCACTTTTACGAAGGGTACAACATGTCCGAAGTAACATTTCCTGTCAGAGTCATGAAATACATGGGAATCGAAACCCTATTTGTATCCAATGCCAGTGGAGGATTGAATCCCGATTTTGCGGTAGGCGACATCATGATTATCGATGACCACATCAACATGTTTGGCACTAATCCGCTAATAGGTAAAAACCATAACTCATTGGGTCCACGCTTCCCAGACATGAGCGAACCTTATTGTAAAAGATTGATCGAAACGGCCAAAGCCATTGCCGCGAAAAACCATATCAGCGTCAAACAAGGGATTTACGTAGGTACTGCCGGTCCCACCTTTGAGACTCCAGCCGAATACAAGTTCTTCCGGATCATTGGAGGTGATGCAGTGGGCATGTCTACGGTGCCAGAAGTAATTGTGGCACGCCACATGAACATGACCTGTTTCGGGATCAGTATCATCACTGATTCTGGCGTACCGGGCCAAATAAAGGAAATTTCACATGAAGAGGTGCAACAGGTCGCTGGAGCAGCTGAGCCTAAAATGACGCTTATCATCAAGGAGTTAGTCACGTCACTTTAAGTAGTTTTGAAAATAGAGAAAGCCAAAGAGCCGGGTACGTCCTCAGAGCCTCTTTGGTTTTCTATTTTGCAGACACCCCTAGAACACAAACTTTTCGTTCCTCAACCACCCTGCCGCTCGCGAAAAATATCCTGCACCAGACCACGTATATTCCGGGACCTATCCGTGAACCGTTGCCGGAGGTCCCATCCCATTTGAACCAGGACGAAGTGCCGATCAGTTCGTTGTTTGCCAACGTTATTATTTCAATGCCGCGATTATCAAATATTTTAATGGTCGCACTACCCCCTGCATTTTCGTCATGAAACGATATTACGGTATAATCGTCGGTCCCATCTCCATCAGGTGTAAACAATTGTGGTGAAAGAGTAAATTTCTCGTTGTACTCTATGTTGACAGATTTTGACTGGCTATTGGCATAAGTAGGTGTGGAATAATTTTCCAGCGAAGAAGCCGACTGCCAATTTGAAACACTTTGCGTCGGTGCGTTCGCATCGATTCGTTCCAACGATACGCCTTCTTTAGAGTTCAACAATGGGTAATGCCATTTTTCCGAATAGGTCAACCTATCAATCACTGTTCCGTTCTTCCGTAACAAAGCAATATCTCCTCCGGCATCCGGCATTGTAGGCATCGTAGGACATTCAAATAACCACCACGGAGATTTGGCATATGGTTGCCATTGCGCCACATCGTCCGAAACAACCCAATAGCTATTTGGCAAAACAGGTATTTTATAATCGGTAATCTTCAGCAATTTCTCGGGCACATGATCAATAAAACGAGCTAAATAGACATCAGACAATGAATATGTCCCGGTCGACGGATTGTAGATCTCGATAAAATCGCTTCCTCCAGAAAGGGGATTGAACAAAACTTCATTAATAACTAAGCTACCCTCTCCTATTACCGAAAGTTTGGCAAACGATAAAGGAAAATAATCAGCCAATTTATTTCCTGCAAAATCGGCTATTCCCATTGGGAATTCCAGATTATAAACCACTCTTTCTTTGAAATCATTTTCGAAACGAACTGTCAAGTCTCGACAAAAAAGAGTATCCAGATCCGCTTGGACAATATTGGGATGCAAATCGGACAACGAGTGGATAGTTTTCCTGTCGATCGGTTCCGAGAATTTTAACGAAATGGAATTGTCACTTGTAACTTCAATAAAATCGACCCAAGGCATTATTACATCCCGATTTTCTCGTCTTACACTGTTCGGACGCCCTGGTGTTCCCCCTTTCAAATCAATGGAGTAAGTCCAATTGTCCATCCCCGAAAAATTGGTCGGGTCTATGCGCTCAAACGACCATCCCCCGTCATCCTTGAAATTGCCATGGTGCCATGAGATATCGTAATTTACCGCATCCATCACAATATTCTGCGATGAAAAGAGGATTATTTTGCCTGCCGTATTGGTCAATGCAGGAAAACTTTTCATTGCCACCATGTTATCGAAACCACCCCACAGAGCCGTATCGTTTTGCCCCATCAAGGCCATATGTTCCCCGGAACGGAGAATTCCTTGTGTGATTGGGTATTTTTTGCCAGACATTAGCAGCGAAAATCCAGATAAATCGACATCGAAAGCTGTATTATTATAAATCTCAACATACTCCGACAGTGGCAATTCATTGGCAGGATCGGGATCTGGCATTATTTCGGAAAATACCACATCGTGGCGTTCAGGGATAAAATAAACCAACGGCACATTGAAGGTTCTCAACGAATCGCCCCATAAATCGGTCAGACCATTTACTCGAAGCCAATTAGTTGTTTTATTCGCGAAGGGTGTATCAAATGAAATTTCAATAGAGCTTTCGCCACGTAAATTAAAGGATTGTGGCTGTACTAAACCTTTATCCAACAGAAACTTCTCAGCCGAAAGGCTTAACGGATTTATCGGTTTAGAAAAATCAAGTCTGATGGCATTGCTTGACGTTATATAGGAGTTCAAATGGCGAAAACGGAAATAGTTAACCTGGACAGTTGTATCATTTATTATATTACCCGCCATGTCGGACAGTGAGGCTATTTGGATTGAGCCAGAAAAATCATCGTCCAAAGGTTCTTCAAAACGGAGAAAAAGCGTATCCCCATTTTGCGATGGTGAAATTTCGTTAGGGTTTCTTTCAAATGGATTGATCGTAAACATTGAAGGGCTCGTTTTAGACTTGTCGATCGCTTCCGAAAACCGTATCATCACTCTACTGGCTGTATATGGAATCGCCTCAACCACAAATGGCTTTACCCGATCCTGCAATCGGACTCCCGTTACAATAATATTGTCGAAATAAAATTTGTCACTCCGCGTGGATGTATATTTACAATAAATACCAAACCATTGCGAAGGAATTTTATTCAGATAAAAACTAATTCCTTCGCTAATCCACGTCCCGTCCAAATTAGATAAAAGTTCCCAACCAGCCCCTACAGAATAAGTCACCTTTACCTTCGCCGAAACCGTCGACATAGTCAATCTGCCGTTTTGCCCATCTATCAACTTTTTTGCAATGCCATCGGTAAGTTGGTACAACGATATATCATCATCGGTGTAACCCAAGGCAAGATAAAAACCATTTTTCGTTTGCGCTGGTTCCGGGGCATCGGCCATCAAATAGATCCGACAATAATTTTGCGACGAAGGATCAAACTGCATTTCTACATCCAACTCCCAGGAAGCCTCTTCCGAAACGACAGAAGAGGTAAACAACCATGCATCCGATGTTTCGGCAGGAGCCTTAAGACGTAAACGCCCATTTGCATCGACTTCAAACTTTTGAGTGGTACCGCTCCATACCGGACTGGACAAAAACTCACCATCATCAAACATTTCGGAAATCTGCGCATTTGCTGTATGAAAGGCGATCAAAAAAAACGGAAAAATCCATCGCATAAAACAATAATTGATAACGATTTATTCTATTTTTGTGGCTAAATCCACCAACGAAAATTTAACACAATTAATTTACTTATCGAAATTTTATTTTAAAATTTTTATCCCCAATGAGAGTAGCAATAGTTGGTGTTAGCGGCGCCGTAGGACAAGAGTTTCTTAAAGTATTGGAAGAGCGAGAGTTCCCTCTTTCCGAATTAGTTCTTTTTGGCTCGGCCCGAAGTGCCGGTTCTGTTTACAAATTTCGCAGCAAAGACATTAAAGTAAAGGAATTGCTCCACAACGATGACTTCAAGGAAATTGATATTGCCTTAGTTTCGGCCGGAGCTAGCGCATCGAAAGAATTTGCCGAAACCATAACCAAGTATGGTGCCATTATGATCGACAATTCAAGTGCCTTCAGGATGGAAAACGATGTGCCGTTAGTGGTACCCGAAGTAAATCCCGAGGATTGCTCCAATGCACCACGCCGCATTATTGCCAATCCAAACTGCACCACCATACAAATGGTCGTGGCTTTAAAAGCCATTGAACAACTTTCTCACATTAAACGTGTCCATGTGTCTACATACCAAGCGGCCAGCGGGGCAGGTGCAGCTGCCATGGCCGAACTGGAGGACCAAGCCCGCCAGGCAGTGAAAGGCGAGGAAGTAACTTATTCTAAATTTCCATACCAATTGGTGTTCAACATTATCCCGCAAGTAGACGTGTTTACCGACAACGGTTACACCAAGGAAGAGATGAAGATGTTCAATGAAACCCGAAAAATAATGCATAGCGACGTGACAGTCAGTGCAACTTGCGTCCGTGTCCCGGTGTTACGTGCCCACTCCGAATCGATTTGGGTTGAAACCGAACGTCCCGTATCGGTAGAAGAGGCCAAACTTGCTTTTGCAAATAGCCAAGGTGTGGTATTGATCGACAATCCCGCAGAAAAGAAATACCCTATGCCGTTGTTTCTTGCCGGTAAGGATCCCGTTTATGTAGGCCGCGTAAGAAAAGATATTTCGAACCCAAACGGGTTAGCTTTTTGGACTGTTTCAGATCAGATAAAAAAAGGAGCCGCACTTAATGCGGTTCAAATTGCCGAATACCTGATTAAGGCTGGTTTGATCGGGAAATGAATTAAGTTTTCTCAAAAAAGCTGCCGATGGCAGCTTTTTTTTATTCGTCCTCCTCTTCTTCAAAAGTTTCTTGATATAAAAAATCATTGAAAGGGAAACGTGTCACATGGATTTTTTTTACTTCGGTATATATCAATTCCTTAAACTCATTAAAGTTATCTTTGTTTTTTGCTGAGATAAAGATCGATACTTTGTCTTTATCTTTCCCCATCCATGTGTTTTTCAAATCATCCAACGATAGGTTTTCGCGTTTCATGGGTGTCAAATCATCCTCATCTTTCGGCTTAAATGAATATGCATCAATCTTATTGAAAACCATTACCATTGGCTTTTCTGAATCATCAATCTCACTTAAAGTTTGGTTTACCACTTCTATTTGCTTTTCAAAGCCAGGGTGGGATATATCAACCACTTGAAGTAACAGGTCGGCTTCCCGCACTTCGTCAAGGGTCGACTTAAACGATTCGACCAAATGGTGGGGCAACTTACGGATAAAACCTACCGTATCGGCCAACAGGAACGCAAGGTTGTCTACTACCACTTTACGAACCGTGGTATCAAGCGTGGCAAACAGTTTGTTTTCAGCAAACACATCCGATTTGCTCAATACATTCATCAACGTCGATTTGCCCACATTGGTATAGCCCACCAATGCCACCCTAACCATTTTGCCCCGGTTTTGCCGTTGTGTACTCTTTTGTCTGTCTATCCGTTCCAACTCATCTTTCAACTTTGCAATTTTGTCACGGATAATCCGTCGATCGGTCTCAATCTCCTTCTCCCCGGGACCACGCATCCCAATCCCCCCGCGCTGACGTTCCAAATGGGTCCACATCCGCGATAACCGGGGAAGTAGATATTGATATTGGGCCAATTCTACTTGTGTTTTTGAATGTGCGGTTCGTGCCCTTCGTGCAAAAATGTCCAATATAAGATTGGTACGATCCAGCACCCGGCATTTCATTTCACGTTCAAGGTTTCTGAATTGGGATGGGCTCAACTCATCATCGAAAATCACGGTATCTATTTCATGGATTTTGAGATAATCGATAATTTGCTCCAATTTCCCCGATCCGACGTACGTCTTTTTATCAGGTTGATGTAAGTTTTGTGTAAACCGTTTTACTGGTTGGGCTCCGGCCGTTTCAGCCAAAAATGCCAACTCATCAAGATGCTCATGAACTTGAATCTCTGTCTCATTTGCACTTTTGACGGCAACCAATACCACTTTCTCGATTTGTGTCTGTAAGATTTTATTGTCAATCATTCGTAAAAGGTAAAAACGGGCAAAGCCGGGTTCAAAGTTACAAAGTTTACCTTTTATTGCAGCACAAAGTTAATAGGCACTGTGTAAGAAACCTTCACCGGTTCTCCGCGTTGTCTTCCAGGTTTCCACGCGGGCATGGACTGGACCACGCGGATAGCTTCTTTGTCAAGATACGGATCTATGCCGCGAGCTATCTTCACTTGCTCCACACTTCCATTTAGACTCACTACAAAAGATACATATACCCGTCCTTGAATATCGTTTTCCTTTGCAATCACAGGGTATTTGATTGAATTTGCAATGTATGTTTGCAGGGCTTCGTTGCCGCCGGGAAACTCCGGCATCTCTTCCACGATAAAAAACACCGGTGCGTCATCAATGTCTTCCTCTTTCCCAACACCATAACTGTGGGCGGAAGAATCTGGTTCTGTGCTTTGCCCCATGTCTACAACAATATACGACTCTTCATTCGGCTTTACACCGTCATGGCCGACAGCCAACACATCACTTACTCGTGATGGCGGTAATGATTTAACTTTTTCGGCTTTTTGCACATCTACCCCTATCCACTCTAGCACAACCAAAGCAGCCATAAAAACAACAATTAATCCAACCTGCATAAAAAGTGTCTTTTTACTGCTCAAATCGACCTTCAACGATCTCCTAACTTCCATAAAACTCGATTTTCTATTCGAAGCCAATCTAAAACCCCTGTCTTGGAATATTAACCTTAGTTCTTTTCCCTATGTTAAAGGCTTAAAAATCTATGTTAAAAATAGATGATTTATTCTAAAATTCACTGCGCAGATTCCTTCTTTTTGGCGATTTTAACCATTTTTTGCCTCTCTGTAATTTTAAATACTGAAAAACGGTTAATCCGCATTCTTCTTCTCAATAGGGAAAAATGATTTTTTTCCGGTGCTCTTTTGTCTTTTAAAAATTTGTCTATATTTGCAACGCAAAACAAGGGGGCATAGCTCAGTTGGCTAGAGCGCTTGCATGGCATGCAAGAGGTCAGGGGTTCGACTCCCCTTGTCTCCACAAAAGACCAATCGGTAATTGATTGGTCTTTTTATTTTTATAGTTTAGATCCATAAGCCAAATCACCTGCATCTCCAAGACCTGGTACAATATACGATTTTGCGTTCAACTCTTCGTCAAGAGCCCCCAACCAAATCGTTACCGGTTCATTCTTCATCGCATTTTGTACATATTGGAGCCCAGCTTGACTTCCCACTACCGATACTAAATGAACACTTTGGGGTTTACCTTTTTGCAGCAATGCTTTATAAACCAACTCAATGCTACTCCCTGTCGCCAGCATTGGATCACAGAGGATAAGGGTTTTGCCATCCAGCGAAGGTGACGATATGTATTCGACACGGATGTCAAACTCATGGTCGATGGTGTATTTCCGATAGGCCGATACGAATGCATTCTCTGCCCTATCAAAATAGTTCAATATCCCGTTATGCAAAGGTAAACCGGCTCTAAGCACATTCCCAATAACCACTTGCACATTGGGAACAACTTCGGTTGCAACACCGAGTGGAGTAGGCACTTCCACGACCTCTGACGGTAAAGTTTTACTAATTTCATAAGCAAAAATCTCACCTATCCGCTCAAGGTTACGACGGAAGCGCATCGGATCGGTTTGGACATGCTTATCACGAAGCTCGGTAATGAAATGGTTGAGGATTGAAGATTGCTGGTTGAGGATACGGGTGTTCATGTGTTGGTGTTCTTTATGACAAATTTTTCATGTTTAATGATCTCCTCTTCTTACAATATAATTTATTTTTTTCTTCAGATATCGGAGATACACTTTCAAATCTAACATTTTTAATCCACTCATTGCCCCAATTCCTAAATGTTTACGTAACCCAATGTGTTGGATACATAACAAGGATCCATATCCCAATATAGTTGATATGGCCGCACCTTCCAGTCCTAAAACCGGGATCAACACAGAAGACATGCCAATAAGTATCATCATACCTGTTAGATTGGAAGACATATTAATGTAGTGCCTGCCGGTACCCGAAAAATAATGCGATGAAACAAGGGTTTGTCCATATAAAAAAATAGAAGGCAATAACCAAAGAATAACGGTACGAACCTCCCCGAAATCATTCCCGAAAAGGAAGACGTATAAATGTTCTGGGATCAATGCCAATACAGTAATAGCCCATAACTGTACCAATGCATTTATGGCTAAAGCTCGTTTAACAATCTTTTGCTTAGCACGTTCGTTCGTAACATTTAGTATCTTTGAATAAAGAACCAAAGCGATGCTCCTTGGAATTAGCCAAATGGACTCCGCTATAGCTATTGCATTAGAATATACACCTATCGCACTTTCTCCAATTATCCAACCGATCAAATAATAGTTTCCCCTGTAACTGATCATTTGTACAAGTGCTGCCGTTTGATTGAAAAAACCATAACGAAACATGGCTTTGGTATCACTCAGAAAAGAACTCCATTTTACAAATACAATCTGGCTTTGCAATTTTATAACCCCATAAAAACTTATTATAAAAATGAGCCCATTTGAAAGATAAAGTGATCGAATATAAGATTGGACAGACAAGCTACCTAATGCTGATAATTCCAGGAGCATCCAAAAAAATACCACAAAAGGACCTAATGCCTGTAACAGGTTATAAGCCGAAATACGTTCCTTAGCTAAAAACAACGATAAATTAGAAGCCCCTAAAGAACTTATGCAACTAATGGACACAACATGCCATACCTGATCGTAAGGAACTATAGGAACATAGGAAATCACCATTAAAACAATTAATGATAGGACCAATGCCCACAAATAAGATACCCATAACAAGGCTAATCTGCTTGATTTAGAATATAAAAAAGACAAGGGAGCGGATCCAAACAATCCTGTGATTGTCACAATTATCGAGATTGTGGCTAAAAGTAAACTTTGCACCCCTCTTCCACTTGCTCCCAAACAATTTGAAAGCATAATCGCAATTAAGAGGTTAAAAAATGCAGAGCCTATCTTAAGCACAAGGGTATTTAAAGCCTTTCTTATCATCCAATTTATGATATAGATCACTAAAAATCTGACCCACCGCATTATAGCTGTAGTGTTCTATAATAGAACTCCTAATCGCATCGGAATCAAATCGATTAATCTGTTCCATCATTTGTTGCATTGCTTTGCAAAGAGCGATGGTATCTTCGCTTGGAACCAAAAATCCGCTCATGGGCGTAACTAATTCACTCAATACCCCTACACGGGTACCTATAACAGGTATGCCTGCTGCAAATGCTTCAATAACTACAACACCAAATGTTTCGTACCTGCTAAACATTACCAAGCAATCAGATTCTGATAAAAACTGAGCTATCTGGAGAGGTGTAAAATGTTTATGAAAAAATACTTTATCCTCCAGCTTCATTATTTTTGCTTTTTGCGCAAACGTTTCAATGGAACCACATGTTACAAAATGAAAAGTAAAATCCAAGCGTTTACTTGTCAAAAGAGAGACGCTCTCCATTATCCCACTTATGTTTTTCTGTTCATCATTTAACGAGGAAATGTGAACGAACCGAAATTCGTTATGCTTCTTTTTAGATTTATACAGGTTTACATCAACAACATTCGGCACTATCTTGTAATCTGCTTTCGGAGCGATTTTTCTCATCGCATTTCCCAAAGAAATTGAAACTGGACAAACATAACTGCTTTGATATGCTATTAATCGAATCAAGATTTTTTTCCAACTGGAGATGCACAACCCTCTTTCATCCATATATCCAGTCCAGTGTTCGGATACAACATAGGGAATCCCATGTATAATCTTAATCAATAATGCCAATAATCCAATGGGATATAATATGTTGGCATGTACAACATGAGGAGTTCCTTGAACTTTACAAATCTGAAAATAAGCCTTAATATAATTTGAAATTACTCTTATCTTATTGATTAACCGCCCAACAAATGGCAAAGTACATTTTTTATAAACTTTCTCTACCATATAAACAGATGGTGCCATATCCAATTTGCTTTTGTCAAGCAACGGGCTACTTGTCACCGAAATAAACGATACTTTATGAAGAATGGCTACAGCTTCAGCATGTTTGATCACAAAATTACCATTGAAAGGATTGTTCTGATCTGGAAACCATGATGAAACAAAAAGAATATGCATAAGACATTAGTTACATATTGAAAGGCAGCCACTGGTTGGAATAACGAAGATAAACATAGTTAATTGCTCCCCATCCTGCATTAAATTCCGCAATACCAGGAATATCAGATCCCGCAAAATCCAAATAGTTTCCAGATCCACATTCTTCACGCAAAAAGTTGTCCACTAAAACAAAAGTGCATCTATTCTCAATCCCTTCGACCGAACGTACTGTAAATATAATAAACTGCTTCCCCGATCTTAAGAAAAACGCAGATCCAATTATCGCTCCTCTTCCATTTATTGCATAATAAAGCCTACTTCCTGTGTTTCTGATGCCATAATCTGCAATTTTCCTGAACATCTGGTAATGCCGATCTTTCACTGCACTAACATTCATTTTTTTATACATGGCCTGCATAAGATTTAAATGTTCGGTCAAATCAGAAGAAGAATAGACCACAACTCCTCTATTGAAGCACTTATTGATATTTTTACGATGACTTTGGGAAAATCCTCTCTTTATATCCTCATAACCTTTTGTAAGATCTAATTCAAAGGTCTGTCGCGTTGTAATTCTGTCCGACAACTTCTCCAATTGGTTTGAACGGTTAAACTGGTATCGCACAAACGGAAAATGTTTTGAAAGATAACTCATCACTTCATGGATAGTGTTTTCCGCTACTGGATTTTGCGAGAAAATTCCCAACTGCTGAAAAAATATAGGTTGTACCAAATATGGTATTCTCCATTTTTTAGAGACAGGCAAAGGCATTATCCAATTCCAGTCATTCCCAACCAACGCACTCCAACCTGGTGAAAATGCATCAAGCATCCACGATTTTGCATAAACTTGTGGAATGGATGACGTATCAATAAGGTAGTCCCATCTATCCCTATCTATATCTTCGTTTTCTAGGCATATAAATCTCATCGAAAGCAGAATTCACACCATTCCTTCATCGGCAAAGCTAAAGTAATTGTTTTCTGCCACAATCAAGTGATCGAGCACAGGGATGTCCATCACTTTACCGGCTTCGGAGAGTTTTTTAGTAATATCAATGTCTGCTTTGCTAGGCTGCAGCGAACCAGAAGGATGGTTGTGGCAAAGGATGATGCTGGTGGACATACTCTCCAAAGCCTTTCGCATTACCATGCGAATATCGGTTACCGTACCTGTAATCCCGCCTTGACTGATACGATGATGGCCAATAACTTTGTTGCTGCGATTCAACATCAGTATCCAAAATTCTTCATGGGGCAAATCACCCAGCATGGGACCAAAGACCTGGAACACATCACGGCTTGATGTTATTTTAGGTCTATCGATCGACTCTTGCCAATTCCTCCGCCTACCGATTTCAAGGGCCGACACAATGGTAACCGCCTTTGCTTCTCCAATACCATGGTAACGTCTCTTTAAATCATCAACGGAACATTTGCCCAGCAGGGCAAGGTTGTTTTGGTGGTCACGCAGGATTTTTTTCGACAGTTCAACAGCCGACTCCTTGTTGCTCCCAGAACCAATCAAAATAGCAATCAGCTCGGCATCGGTCAAGGCATGCAGGCCTTTCACCAACATTTTCTCACGAGGACGATCTTCTATCGCCCATTCCTTGATGGTCAATTTTTGATATTCTTCCATTAAACGAGGATAAGACCTTTAAACTACAAAAAAGATATTGAAAATGAAAAAAACAATGCCGCAACTCTTGATAAGTTGCGGCACCTAGTTTCCTATGTATAAAACAGATAACAACTATTTGGCCAATCTTTTATCGCCAGCATGACTTGTAATCTTACCTGATAAAAGTCCGTAATATGTATTGTTTTGCTGTGATGAAAACAACTCCAACGCTTTATTAAGTTCCGCATCGGTTTTGATACTATACTCGTAAGCACCTTTTTGGTAATAATATCTTTTTACGATTTCTAAAGCCAAAAGATCAGTAATCTCATCCTTAAACAAATCCATATCTTTCTGCACATCAAGGGCTATTAATTTCTCTAAAGCATCAAATTCATTTTTCGCTGTATTGTAATAATCTTCCTTGCTTGCTGTTTCTTTGAGAGTTTTAAATGCCTCTTGGGTTTTCGACTTATAGGTAAAATCCTTTTGTTGGGCCACAAAATTCTTAAAATCCGCATAGGTCTCGTCCGTCACTTGGAAACCGGAAGCGGGTCCGATTTTAGGATTCTCTATCGTAAATTTGGTTGCATAATCAAAGATGATTTGTTGCACCACCAGTGCATAAGAGATGTTGTTGCCCCGCGTAGCATCCACCTTCACATCGGGCGATACGCCTCCTCCATCAAATACCGGACGGCCATTTTTGGTTTTATATTCCGTAATAAGCGAATCGGGGACATATCCCACACTTCCGTCATCGTTACGGTGGCTATAATCAATGGCCTGGATGCAACGGCCACTGGGAATGTAATATTTAGCAGTAGTGACTTTCAGTTGGGAATTATACGACAAGCCACGGGTAGTTTGCACCAGTCCCTTACCAAAACTACGTTGCCCTACAATTACCGCACGATCCAAATCCTGAAGGCTGCCCGCCACAATCTCCGACGCCGATGCAGAGCCTCGGTTGATAAGCACGGACAGTGACATCACCGTATCGATCGGCAGACTAGTGGCTTTATAGACTTTGTCCCATTGCTTTACCTTCCCCCTGGTACTTACAATCTCGGAGCCGCGCGGCACAAATAAATTCACAATTTTTATAGCCTCATCAAGCAGACCTCCGGGATTCGACCGTAAATCAAGAACAACATTCTTTGCTTTATAAGTATCACGTAGATCCAAAAATGCTTTTTTTACTTCCTCCGAGCAATTCGTGGTAAAATTGTTCAGCACGATCAGGCCGGTTTGCAAATCGACCATCCCATAATATGCCACGGGATTGATTTGTATCTTCTCACGGACAATCTCAAACACCAAAGGCTTTTTCTCTTCAGTTCGTTTTACCTTGATCTTTACTTTAGTGTTTGCAGGTCCCTTTAACTTTTCGCTCACATCAGGTGTGTTTTTGTCGGTCATGTCGGCACCGTCAATTTCCAGCACCATGTCACCAGCCTTTAACCCTGCTTTTTGCGCGGGAAATCCTTCATAAGGCTCACTGATAACCACATAATGACCCTTTTTGGATATTAATGACCCAATGCCTGCATATTCCCCAGTGGTCATGAACTTAAAATCTTCCAGGTCCGACTCGGGAATATATTGTGTATATGGATCAAGCGATTCCAACATGCTGTCGATCCCGGTGCGGATCAATTTCTCCGGATTGGTCTCATCGACATAATAACTGTTCAGCTCGCGAAACAGGGTATAAAAAATATCAAGATTTTTAACTATGGAAAAATTTCGCTTATCATCGGTAAATCCTAAAGTTAAAAGCGATAATAGAAGCACGGACAGACCAGCCGTTAGCCAAAACTTTTTCCCTTTTGCAAACCGCGAGCGGTTGGTCTTATTCTCTTCAGCCGCAAGGCCATTCTTCTTCCTCATTAATTTGAACATATTGAGATCCTCCTAATTATTGACATTTGGTCATCTGCAAATATAATACCACATCAAGGCATTTTTTCATACAGGTGAGCCAATTCTCAAAGAAACGATTTAATCCGTTTTTTCATACGCTGACGTTAATCAAAAGTTGATGATTTAAGTTTTGTTGACATTTGATGCGCCCACCAATCTGGAAAAATAATTTTTCCAGAACCAAGTAACTTTTTATCATTTCCGAGCGTCATACCTAACGTTGTCCGAAAACGGACATACACTTGTACCGCAACCATACAACCCAGCTTAAGACAAATTTAAATAATACATTATTTTTCAAATAATTGAAACCAATGGCACATTCATTGATAGCATAGAAAAGTCATCAAAAAAAGCCAATAAAAATCATAACCATGGTCAAAAGCATCATCAAGGTAAACCAACTCCACAAGTCTTATCAAATGGGGCTTAATTCCTTACACGTCTTAAAGGGAATTGATATAGACATTAAAGAAGGCGAGATGGTTTCCATCATGGGGTCTTCGGGTAGTGGCAAGTCGACACTGCTAAATATTTTGGGCATTTTGGACAATTACGATTCGGGAGAATATCATTTGAACGATATACTTGTTCGAAAAATGAGCGAAAAAAGGGCCGCTGAATTCCGAAATCTTTACTTGGGTTTTATTTTTCAATCGTTCAACCTCATTTCGTTTAAAAACGCAATGGAAAACGTAGCCTTACCCCTTTATTATCAAGGCATCAGTCGAAAGAAGCGCAATAAACTGGCTCTCGAATACCTCGACCAACTGGGACTTTTGTCATGGGCCGAGCACTTGCCCAGCGAGCTTTCGGGAGGGCAGAAGCAACGTGTAGCCATTGCACGTGCCTTGATTTCAAAACCTAAGGTAATATTGGCAGACGAACCAACCGGTGCACTTGATACGCAAACCTCATATGAAGTCATGGAAATTTTGAAACGGGTAAACGATAGTGGCATTACCGTCATTATCGTGACCCATGAACACGATATCGCTGAGCGTACCCATCGTGTGATAAGGTTAACCGACGGCGTGATCGGCAGCAATCAACTGAACGGACTGCACCAATCTGAATCTGCTTCCATCATCAATCAATAACCCCAATGCCATGATCGACTATTTTCAAGAGATATTAACCACACTGAAAAAGAATAGGCTTCGCGCTATTATGACAGGCTTTAGTGTGGCCTGGGGAATTTTCATGCTCATTATATTGCTCGGATCTGGCCAAGGCCTGCAAAACGGGATGGAAAACAATTTTCGGGGCACCTCGAAAAACGCACTCTGGATATGGAGCCGCCAGACCCAGGTAGCTTATGAAGGACTGAAAGCTGGCCGTCGGATCCAATTTACCGATGCCGATGTCGAAACCATCGAAAAAAAATTTGCCGGGGATATCGACAACTTGTCCGGACGATTCAGCATAAATTGGGAAACCAACATTACTTACAAAAACGAATTCGGTTCGTTTTCGGCCGAAGGGATCAAGCCTGAATTCAACAAAATACAAATCCTGGACCAGAAACAGGGACGGTTTGTCAATGATCTGGATATTAAACAGTATCGAAAGGTTGCCGTTATATCGGTACCTGTGAAAAAAATTCTTTTTAAGGATGAGGATCCCATTGGAAAATACATCCAGATCGAAGGAGTTCCATTTTTGGTGGTTGGAACATTTGAAATGCCGGAAGACAAAGAACGTAAGCAAGTTTACATACCTTTAAGTACTGCACAAAGGATCTTTAACGGTAATAACAAACTGAGCGAAATGGCCGTGTCGACCAATGCATTGACCGTGGCCGAAAACAAACGTATCGAAGAAGGCATTGTGAAAATATTGGCCGAGAAGCACCGTATCTCCCCTGACGACAAACGCGCCATTGGCATTTGGAATACTTTGGAGCACTTTAAACAATCTCAAGGGGTTTTCGCCGGAATAAGAATGTTTGTTTGGGTTATCGGCGTCATGACCATCATTGCGGGAATCGTAGGCGTGAGCAACATCATGATCATTCTGGTGAAAGAACGCACAAAGGAGATCGGGATCCGCAAGGCTATTGGGGCTACCCCCTGGAGCATCATCAGGTTGGTACTTTCCGAATCGGTGTTCATCACCATCATCGCCGGATTTATGGGACTAGTTGCCGGAATGGGGCTTTTAGCCGGCGTATCGTCGTTGCTACAAAAAATTGCGGAACAAAACCAAGGCATCGAGAGGGCATTTTTTAACCCTTCGGCCGATTGGGGAGTTGCGGTCGGTGCCCTTATCATTTTGGTACTATCGGGACTTTTGGCCGGATATATCCCTGCGCGTAAAGCCGCCGCCATTAAACCCATTGAGGCATTGCACGACGAATAATATTAAAGTACGCAACGCAAAAAATACCCATTTGATTAATGATCGCTGACAGGCACCAATGTTGCCCAATGCCAAAAAAATACCCAGAACTATGTTTGATTTAGACCGCTGGCAAGAAATATTAAGTGCCATAAAACAAAACAAACTCCGCAGTGCAATGACAGCCTTTGGTGTAGGTTGGGCCATTTACATGTTGGTCGTGATGAGCGGCGCCGGAAACGGCCTTAAAAACGGCATCACCGAAGGCGTGAAAGATTTCGCCACCAACAGCGCTTTCATGTGGAGCGAAAAAACCACCAAAGCTTACGAAGGCTACAAACGTGGCCGTTGGTGGAGCATTACCAATAGCGACATTGAAGAGATCCGCAACCAAGTACCCGAAGTAGACGTCATTTCACCACGGTTACAGGGATGGAATCTCCGCAAAGGCGAAAACGTGGTAAGGGGCAAAAAGGCAGGATCGTTCAACGTCATGGGCGACTATCCACAATACCGTTTTATCGATCCGTGTACCACTCCTTACGGAAGATACATCAATGAAGAGGACATTCGGTTAAAACGTAAGGTCTGCATTATTGGAGAAAAAGTGTACGAAGTGATGTTTGAAAAGGACGAAGATCCTGTCGGTAAATACCTTCGGGTAAACGGCGTCTATTTTATGGTGGTGGGTGTGTTCAAATCGAACAATCCAAACATCAACATCGGAAGCAACAAAAAGGAAACCATTTATATTCCTTTTTCGGCAATGCAACAAACCTTTAATTACGGCGATCAGGTCCACTTCTTCGGCATGACGGCCAAAGGCAATACCCCTGTCAAAGAGATCATCGACAAGATTAAGCCCATATTGCAAAAAAAACACAAATTGGCCCCTGATGACGAGGCCGCAATCGGGAAAGTGGACATCGAAAACGAGGTGAAAACCATGTTCTATATTTTTACGGGGATTGATGTCCTTATACTGGTGGTAAGTATCATGACACTGATCGCCGGAGCCGTGGGCATTAGCAACATCATGCTGGTAATCGTAAAAGAACGGACCAAAGAGATCGGGATACAACGCGCCATCGGTGCACGTCCCTGGATTATTGTCAGCCAAATATTAACCGAATCGGTATTCCTCACCACCATCGCAGGATTTGTAGGTTTGGCTTTCGGGACGCTGACACTATACCTTGTCGATATGGGTGTGGACGCCGCACATGCCAATGCCTCGCCCGATGACCCGACTTTCTTCCTTAACCCCGAAATAGGCCTGCCATTGGCCTTAGCTGCGCTTACGATGCTGATAATAGTGGGATTGATAGCAGGATTGGTCCCTGCCTTGAAAGCCATAAAAATCAAACCCATTGAAGCGTTGAGGCACGAATAAATAAAATTTCATCTAAAACCGTATAATCACATACAAATCATACCGCACCATGAAACGAATTTTTAAAATCTTATTGCTAACAATTATCGTAGCCCTTGTAGGTTGGGTATTCTTCTATATCTACAAACAATCAAAAAAAGACCCCGTTGTCTACCAAACCGAGTCACCCGCCCGTATGGACATTATTAAAAAAACCGTGGCCACGGGATCGGTAATCCCAAGAAAAGAGATCGCCATTAAACCACAAGAATCAGGTATCCTAACCGAAATTTACGTGGAACCCGGAGACAAAGTAAAGAAGGGTGATTTGATCGCTAAAATCCAAATCATTCCTGAAATGGTTCAGGTAAGCAATGCCGAATCGAATGTGAAAAAAGCCGAATTGGCATACAAAAATGCCGAAATCGAGTTCAACAGGAAAAAAGAATTGTTCAACGGAAAAGTCATTCCCGAATCAGAATATTTGGCCGAAAAATTAAAATTCGACAATGCGAAAGAAGACTTGGATGCGGCCGAAAACAACCTTCAGCTCATTAAAGATGGCGTACTGAGAAAGGCCGGGGCGCAGACCAACACTCTCATCCGTTCAACTACTGACGGAATGGTCCTTGACGTTCCCCTAAAAGAAGGCAACTCGGTAATCAAGAGCAATACCTTTAACGATGGAACTACCGTGGCCCTTGTGGCCGACATGGGCGAAATGATATTCCAAGGCAAAGTCGATGAAACTGAAGTAGGCAAAATACGTGAAGGTATGGAGCTTTTGTTATCGATCGGTGCCATCGATGACCAAAAATACTCAGCCTTTTTGGAATTTATCGCACCCAAAGGGGTGGAAGAGAACGGCGCCATCCAATTTTTGATCAAAGCAGCTGTAAATCTGAAAGAAGGCCAATTTATCCGTGCCGGATACAGCGCCACCGCCGATATTGTGCTTGAACGCCGCGATAGCGTGTATTCCATCAAAGAGAAGCTTATCACATTCAGTAATGATTCTGCCTTTGTAGAAATAGAAACAAAAGAACCACAGAAGTTCGAGAAAAAGCAGATCAAAACCGGCCTGAGCGACGGTATCAATATCGAAGTACTCGAAGGATTGAAACCCGAAGATAAAGTTAAAGTTCCACAAGGATAAGGAGCCTTCCCGGCCCTTCCCAAGGAAGGGCCACTAACAAAACACTACAATAAGTCCTGTAAACCAATGAGAACAATAATTACATCCTTTCTCTTCATCGTGATGGGTAGTAGTGCCATGGCCCAACAACCGTGGACGCTGCAAGCGTGCATCGACCACGCCAGACAGAGCAACATCACCATTAAACGGCAGAAAATAAACGCCGAATATGCAAAAAACACTTATAGTGAAAGCCGTTTTGCCAAATTGCCATCGCTCAATGCATCGGTCGATTACAGCGTCGGCTTTGGCCGTTACCTGAATACAGTAAACTATGAGTACGTGGACCAAACCACACAGCAACTCAGCGGAGGTGTTTCCACGGGAGCCACCCTTTTCCAAGGTTTTGTAAAGCAAAATACACAAAAACAGGAACAACAAAATATGTTGGCGGCCATCCAGCAGGTCGCGGAGACCGAAAACGACATTTCGTTACTTATCGCATCGTATTACCTACAGATTCTATTTGATAAAGAATTGTTGATCGTGGCCAAAGCCCAGCGCGATGTTACCCAGGAACAAGTAGACCGGACCCAGAAACTTGTGGATGCCGGAAGTGCGGCCATGGGAACACTTTTGGAGATAAAATCGCAGCTGGCCAAAGAAAATCTCAACGTTACCACGCAAGAGAATGCATTGGGAATTTCGTTGCTCAACTTATCGCAATTGCTCGACCTTGAATCTGTTTCCGGATTCGACGTGGTGGTTCCGCAACTGCCCGAGGTACCTTTGCTCATGAGCGACAACGCGACGAATATTTACCAAACAGCCGTGGGAACCATGCCACAGATAAAACGGGGAGAATTGGAACTGGAAGCCAGTAAATACCAACTCAAGAAAGCTCAGGGCTATTTATATCCTTCTTTGTCGATCGGTGCGGGCTGGAACACACAGGCTTCCAAAATAAAGGGATTGTACGACTGGGACTTTAGCAACAGCCTGAAGAACAATGCCAACAGCTACATTGGGCTAAATCTGAGCATCCCCATTTTCAACGGGTTCCAAACGCGCATCGGGATTAAAAACTCAAAATTAGCCGTGTTGGATGCGGAATACGCTTTGCAGTCTGAGAAACTGGCTCTTCGCAAAGAGATAGAACAAGCACGCGCCGATGCGATGGCATCCCAAAAGAAATATGCAGCCAGCCAAGATGCCGTGGCATCCTATCAGGAATCGTTTACTTATACCCAAAAACGGTTCGAGGTCGGCATGGTGAACAGTGTGGATTACAGCACTGCCAAAAATGAGTATACCCGTGCCCAGAGCGAACTGCTCCAATCTAAGTATGAATATATTCTCCGTAGCAAGATCCTTGATTTCTATAAAGGAATACCCCTGACTTTGTAAGATTTGATTTGTGTTAATAATTGTGTGAGCAAAACCGGAACGACCAACGGGTCATTCCGGTTTTTTGTTTTTTGCAAAATAACCAAAATATGGTATTGTTATATTTTAGAGTTTTTCTTACCATTGTTGTTGATAACCTGACAAAAATCACAAAACCTTATTTCTATGGTACTAAAATTATTGGGCCGACTGGAGCGGCTAGACTATTTCATCACCACACAACGTACCGGGACTTCAACTGAATTGGCTCGAAAACTTGACATCAGCCGAAGACAACTTTACAATTATTTCGATGAAATGAAAACCTTTGGCCTTGAGGTGGAATACGATCGATACGCCAAAACGTTTAGGTACAAAGGAAATATGCGATTAAAAATCTCCATAAAGGCAGAACCACTCTCCTTGCACGAATCAAGGGCAACCAATGGCGGTCGATGCATCCAAGCAATTTTACCCCGGTGCAATTTTATTGCACTCTTCCCACCTATTTTTGAACTGGCAGAGTGAGCCAGGCCAATTCGCTCCGTCGTTGTAAAAGCCCTGCTTATGCACTATTTGCGCGCATGTGCATATGTGGGGCAAGGGAGTAATGCCGAAAAGCCCTTGAAGAGTAGGCGAAAAATTATTTTTATGAAAGAGCTAGAAATTGAAAGCTTAAGGGAACTAACCCCTTCGGAATTGAAAGAAAACAATGGGGGTGCATTTCCCTTTTTAGCAGTTGCACTTGGGGCTGTTTTTATATGGGGTCTTATAGAAGGACTCACTTATAATAAATAGCAATAATAATTTAATAAATTGAATTTATGGAAACATTCAAATTTGAGAATATTGGGTGTAAAGAAATATCCAATAGTGAAGCAGAACAAGCAAACGGAGGTGTTATCCTTGCTATTTTGGCCGCCTTCAGTGCTGGATATTTATTAGGAAGATGGATTGGGGGAACCATAAACGAATTATTTTAATGTGTAATCAATGTTTAATGAGGAGATAGTTTATTTGTCTCCTCATTATTAGATCATTTTCCAATGAAACCATTCTCTGTTTATCTGATTTTATTCCTAATTGCATCGACTTCTGCAAAAAGTCAAACTATAGAAATCAAGGGAAAAGTCATAGACAGTGCCAACTCATTGCCAATTGCCTACGCAAGCGTGGGCGTTAAAGCATTGGGCATAGGCACAATGACAAACCAACAGGGAAACTTCAGCTTAAAATTACCCTATGCGGGAACTAACCGGCAGGTCGACATCCGAATCATCGGATACAAAACATTTTCGTTTACCATAGGATCAAAGAATATCAACCAAACTTTTAAGTTGGAACCACTGCCTACCGAATTAACCGAAGTCGTCGTACAACCTAAAGATACGCTGCTCTACCTATTAAGAATGGCTTACAAAGCAATACCCAAAAACTATCCATGCACACCCACTTCATACACAGGATTTTATCGCGAAACCCAAAAGACCGACGATACGTTATATCTCAACTTTACAGAAGCAATACTGGGCGTTTACAAAAAAAGGTATGATAATAACTCCAATTTCGGACAAATAGAGATCCTGAAATCGCGAAAAAACAACTTCCCCGGTATTGACACCATAAACAATGTGCGCTTTTATGGAGGCCCTCATCTTGTGCATACCCGTGATTTTGTTTTTAGTAAAAGTGAATTCATCAATCCCAGGCACTTTAATGAGTATAGTTACACGCTATCCAAACAACAGGTAATTGATGACAGGATAATATATCAAATTGATTTCTGCCACCTCAACAATAAAACCCATGGGACACTTTCTCTCGACAGGGAATCATTGGCATACGTAGGCTTAGAACTTTATCGCCTAAGGGAAGAGCCAACACTTCTTCGCCCATACAAACATCTTGAAACCACAGAGAAAATCGGTTTTCGACAATACAACAACAAATGGCACATCAATTACATCATCTACAATTCAAATGGTATAAACACAAAGTTTGATAAAAAAGCAAACCAGTATATAGAATACATCACCACATCCATCCAAACCGATTCCGTGGAACCTATACCTTTCGATAAAGAATTTGGGTATCTGGATATCATTTCAATAAAGGCCGACGATTATTCAATCTCTGATTGGACCGATTACAACATCCTTGAACAAGATAGTATATTGTCGACGCAAGCCTCCCACAGCCATGAAGAATCCATGAGGTTATTGGGCCAAACTTATCCGGTAAAAAGAAACGGCAAAGATGTTATTCTTTCGATTGTCAATAAATTCATTCTCGACTATGGCGTGACATATCTTCCCGCCACTTCGGATGGAGGTGCATACAGCGTCTATTATCAGGATAATCGAAACAATGATTTATTAAAAATTAAAACACTGCCTTCTTACTCTTATTCATTGAATTTTTACAGCAAATTTGCATATTCGTTAAATAAACAGTGGGGCATTTTTTATGCATCATCGAGTTCGCTGAATTCAAATCAAGTTTGTTTTGATCATGATTTCGGGATCCAATATGCCTTTCCATTATTTAAAAAACAGCGACGTTTCTTGTTTGATTCCGGGTTTGCTTACACCTACTCGGCTTATAACCTAAATTTGGGTAATGCCGGTAAAAACGGAAATAGCAGTATCTCCATTAACCACAAAGAATTTGATGCCAAAAAAATAAACATCCTCTGGGGTCAGAGGAGCCATGGATTAAAACCCTCAATAACCATTAACTATAAAATAGGCAAAATTACTTATTTGTTTGCTAAAGCCTCCACGATATTCGAATTCGCTTCATCAGATCGAATAATCTTCAAAGAAAAATCGGGTTTCTTTCTTTCCCGTAAAACTCAAAGTATTTCAATGAATAATGATCGTCTCGACTTGCTGATTGATAACACACCTGTAACCAGGTCCAATATTTCCATTGACCCCTATCAATTATCATTGGGACTAAGTTTTAGGTTTTAAAAGGAGAAGACACATTTTGAAATTTACAACTTAAATGAAAGAGAAATACCTCTTCCCACCCGAAATCATCCACCACACCGTTGAAAACCTATTCGTTAAACACAGCAAACCGTTTTATGCCATTTATTTTAGTACTGTGGCGATATTGCTTGCCTGTTTGGCGAGCCTACCGTTTATTTGGGTCGAAATATCGTCGCAAAGCCGCGGCATCATCAAATCGGCCAACGAAAGCAGCCAAATACAGGCGGTAGTATACGCCAAAGTACTAAAAAGCAAGCTAAAAGAAAACAAAGCAATAATGGCATCTGATACCCTGCTGGTGTTGGACGCTGGACATTTGGACCAGCAAATAACGGCCCATCGGGAGAAAATTGCTATGAACACTCGTTTTATGAACGATTTAAAGGCTTTGGCCAATGGCGATTACAGACCCCGTACCTCCAAATACCAATCGGAAAGCAACCAATACCGCTCCAAATTGAATGAACTGTCCGTGAAGCTCCAATTATTGAAAAAAGAGTTTGAATTGGCTGAACATCTGTACAACGAAAAAGTAAACACGCAATTGGAGTACTTTCAAAAGAAGAACCAATACGAATCGGCATTGTCCGAAAAAGAGTATTTGGAGCAACAATACAAAAACGGGTGGCAAGCCGAATTGACACAGCTAGAGACGGAGAACCAATCGCTGACCGCATCCATTGCACAAGTTGCCGAACAAATGCATCAATATGTCATCACGTCTCCATGTAACGGCACCTTGATGCAAATCACGCAACTCAGCCCCGGAAGCTTTGTGGTTCCGGGACAAATACTGGCCCAAATATCGACCGATACAGAACTCCTGGCCGAATGCTATGTTTCATCTTCCGATATCGGTTTCATTTCGGTAGGACAGCCTGTACGATTTCATTTCGACACGTTCAACCACCACCAATGGGGCCTGGGGCAAGGTGAGGTGACCGCCGTGTCAGCCGATGTGGTAAGCATTGACAACCAACCCTTTTTTAAAGTGAAATGTAGCCTTGACACCAAACAGTTATCCCTAAAAAACGGTCGTTCGGCAAACCTTCACAAGGGCATGACCCTAACAGGTCGGTTTGTGCTTACAAAAAGAACACTGGCACAATTACTTTTCGACAAGCTCGATAATTGGATGAACCCCAGTATGTCAGCGGAAAACCGAAATCCTTAACATTCCTATTCATGTCAACAAAGATCAAACAACGCGATATCACCGATTGTGGTGCGGCCTGCCTCGCCTCCATTGCAGTCCATTACAAGCTAAAGCTTCCTGTTGCCCGCATCCGCCAAATGGCAGGTACCGATAAAAAAGGAACCAACGTTCTCGGACTTATCAAAGCTTCGGAAGCAATAGGCTTTTCAGCTAAAGGCGTCAAGGGAGGCATCGATGCATTGCCCAAAATCCCGCTTCCTGCCATCGCCCATGTAGTGGTAAAAGGAGTTTTACACCATTTTGTGGTTATCTACAAGGTTGACAAAGGTATTGTTGAATTGATGGACCCGGCTGATGGCTTATTGCACAAACTGTCGGTTGAGGAATTTGGAAAAATGTGGACAGGCGTGTTGGTGTTGATGGCCCCGTCTGAAAATTTCACGACAGGTAACCAAAAGGTGTCGAATGTCCAACGTTTCTTGTATTTACTTAAGCCACATAAGAGTATCTTGGCTCAGGCTTTGACCGGTGCCATTATTTATACTGCACTGGGTTTGGCAACCTCTGTCTATATCCAAAAACTCACCGACCACGTGCTAGTCAACGGAAACACAAACCTATTAAACCTATTGGGTGTAATCATGTTGTTAATTGTGGGATTCCAAATATTCTTAGGAGCATCGAAATCTGTATTGGTTTTAAGAACAGGCCAGAAAATAGATGCGCAGCTGATTTTAGGATACTACAAACACCTACTGAAACTGCCCCAACGCTTTTTCGACACCATGCGGGTTGGGGAAATCATTTCACGGATCAACGATGCGATAAAAATCAGAGCTTTCATCAATGACACTGCCATACACCTAACGGTCAACATCTTTGTCGTTACCTTCTCGTTCGCCCTCATGTTTATGTACAGTTGGAAATTGGCATTGGTAATGGCATTGATGATCCCTTTGTTTACAGCACTTTTTGCCATTGTGAACAGGCTGAACAAACGAAGAGAACGCAAGCTCATGGAGAATGCGGCCGAATTGGAGACCCAATTGGTGGAGTCATTAAATTCGGTACGAACCATCAAGCAATTCGGATTGGAGGATTTTGCCAATACAAAAACAGAAATCAGGTTTATCGGGTTACTAAACACGGTGTACCGTTCGGGACTTAATTCGGTATTTTCGTCCAACACGGCGGAATTCCTCACAAAAATATTCACCGTTATACTTCTCTGGGTCGGTTCATACTTTGTCATTGACAGATCCATTACCCCAGGGGAATTGCTGTCGTTTTATGCTATTTTGGGGTATTTCACAGGGCCAGTAGCAAGTTTGATAGATATGAATAAAACCATCCAAAATGCATTGATTGCAGCCGATAGACTGTTTGAAATAATGGATTTGGAACGGGAAACCGAATCGGAAAAAATAAACCTTTCAAACGAAATGGTTGGCCACATTGTGTTCGAAGATGTCCATTTTTCGTACGGAACCCGCAAAGAGGTTTTTAACGGTATCAACCTACATATTCCCAAGGGAAAATTGACCGCATTTATCGGCGAAAGCGGTTCCGGAAAAACATCCATCGCCAATTTGATCTCAAAACTTTACCCTCTCAAAAAAGGACGAATCCTGATTGGCGAACACAACATCAACTTTTTGAGCACCGAAAGTATTCGTCATGTAGTGGCTTGTGTACCCCAGCAAATTGATTTGTTTGCGGGAAACATTATCGAGAACATTGCCATTGGAGATTTATCCCCTGACCTTGAAAGGTTATTGCAAATCTGCACTCAGTTGGGAATTACCGGGTTTGTGGAAAGCCTCCCAAGCGGATTCCAAACATATATTGGAGAAAACGGGACATCGCTTTCGGGAGGGCAGCGCCAGCGTATCGCTATTGCAAGGGCTCTGTACCGAACCCCAGAGATCCTGATTCTCGATGAAGCCACTTCGGCATTGGATTCCGAATCAGAAGAATTACGTGCTTGCTACCATCCAACACCTGAAGAACCAAGGAAAAACAATCATCATTATCGCCCACCGCCTCAGTACGGTTATTGGAGCCGACAAAATAGTGATACTGGACAATGGGCAAATTATCGAAGAAGGGAATCATTTGAACTTGTACACTGAAGGAACAAAGTATTACGATATGTGGCAGAAGCAGTTTCCTTTTCGGGTAGAATTCTCCTGATAGGAGGCATTCGACTGTTGCAATATCTTTTCATTTTTTATGATTTTCAGAGCTGTGGGTGTACTAGCGAAAAAGGATAGTTGCGAGTTAAATAGAACACTAATCACATTGAATAGCATCATGCCCTACTTTTCACAAACGTCCCGCCCATCATACTCTATATCTTTTCCTGCGCACAAATCTTTTTTTGAAATCATGCACAATTTCTAAATTTTTATAACCTGTGAATATGGCACTTAAAAACTATTTAGACCGATCTTATTAGCTCTCACTCAACAGGAACACCAAAGCAACTTGCATTAAAACTTGGAATTAGTTCAAGAATGTTTTATGAATATTTAAATACAATGAAATCTGAAGGTGCGCAAATTAAATATTCTGAAAATTTACAATCGTATTTTTATCCAGTTGATGGCAGTTTCTTGATTGGTTATCAAATTAAAAGCACTTGCTGATGATGAAAAAATCAATTAATGGAGACATTAAATTTTTTTCAAAAATTTTCATACTGCAATAATATTGCAGTGTCGCTATTTAAATTTGTTACATTAAACGTTTAGGAAACAAATGTCAAATCTTAAAATTACAACAATGAAAAATCTTGAATTAAAAGAAAGCAATCTTGAAGAGCTAAATCTACCCGAGATGCAATATGATGGGACAAAGAACCACGGCTGGCTTTTTCAGCAAACTCCAAATTAAATACCGATGATAACCAAAACTTTATCTGTCTCCCAACAGATCCCTCAATAATCGCCGTACTTTCAGCGCATCCCAACGTGCCGATCCTACTTTACGTACGGCCATCCGCCCATCTTTTGTCACAATAAACGTCGTAGGCAACGCCGTTGATCCCAAATCCGAAGGCACAGCACCGATTGATCTGTAAACAGGCATTCGATATTCGTTTTCTTCCATAAAACGGGCAACAATCCCGGATGGCTCATCAGACACCAATATGAATTTTACTTTATCGCCAAACGAATCGTAGAGACGTTGTATAGCTGGAAACTCAGCTACACAGGGAGGACACCAGGTCGCCCAAAAGTTAACAAACAATATTTGCCCTTTCTGTGTCGACATCTTCAACGTATCCCCGTCAAGGCCAACCAACATCCAATCGTAAACAGCCGAACCTACATAATACACATCGCCCATTTCCCTTGGGGGAAACATGGTATACCGCGTCACAGTGGTCGTAATCCATCTTCGCGAAACGGGGAAAAGCAAAAGAATAAGTAATACAAAAAACAACATATCGAATGCAAGTGCCATTCGTGATTTACGTGCCACATATTTCTTCCAGCGTTCTTTGACGTTGATTTTCCTCATAGCTTTTGATGATAGAGACCAAATCTGCGAATTATTTCGACATTAGAAAAAAGACGACCAAATAGGACGTGGCCATGTACGATACTCTTTCACTCCATTGGCAACAATTTTCACCCTTACCCAATGGTATTTTCTTAATTCGGGAACCTTCTCGAGAAATCGGTCCAGATCAATGACCAACGAATGTGCCGTAGAGGTGGTGAGCGTCAGCGGAAATGACACATGACTGTCGGTGACGATAATCTTATAGGCCTTGTTTTTGCCAGGCTTCATAAACTCCACCACCGGAGCATCGAAACTCTGGTTTTCTTTTTTTGTATTCAGAAAAAAGAAACGGAGCATTTGGCGGCCATTTAGCTTGAATAACCTGATCCTAAGCACGATAAGGCGAGGAAATATTTTCTCGATCCATCCACGACGTTGGGCAACGAACACCAACAACACCATTCCTACCATTAATAGATAAGGTAGCCACGGATTGGACGAAGGGACATCGATCGTTGGCTTATCCAATTGAGATATTGATTGTTCAATTGTGGGCCGGTGTATCAGTGATTCTCCCTCACGATATGTTTTGTTGGCTTGTAACTGGCACCACTGCAACACCACCACAATGCCAAGAGCCACAATGATGGCCAACCGATTGCGCTTATAAAATGACAAAAGTTTTTGAAACATGGTTATTAAAATGATGGTAAAGGTCGGAGACCGTCGTAATTGATATAATACTCCCCTCCCAACACAGGTTTGGACATCTCTTCTTCAGTTTCGCTATTGGCGTTAGCAATCCCGACACTGGCAAAGTAACATATTGCCTGATGTTTCTGTGCCAAGTGCCGTACATTGGCCGCCACATCGGGGACAAGCAACCCCATATGCGGGTAGCAAGCTGTTTTTACCACTACCAGCACATATTGACCGTTTTTGTTACGCGCCAATATTTGTGGGTTAATATTAAATTCCTTTCGGACGTTCATCACGTTATAACCTTTGTCCACCAGGTCTTTATAAACCACTTTAATCCCTAAAAAATGAAGCTCTTCGTTGGTCATTGCAAATAAAAACTATTGCAAAAATGGCGAAAAGCATCCAAAATAGAAAGTTCGAGGTTGGAAATTGGATTTTTGGAGCCGGGAGGTATCTCTCCGGATGTGCTTATCGTTTCTGTTTTCAAATACATCGCAATCAAAATATTATCGTGACCATTTTCATAACTGTTTGTTTATTTTGCAGGACAGCAAAAGAATGTGCATCAATTTTATGACATGATCTACATTGTTATTAGCGGAAGCATTGGCTGGTGGGCCTGATAATTGCTACAAGACCCATAACGTTTGTGAAAGCAACGTGTTGCAAATTCTTCTGATGCCATTGAAATACCATAATGGCAAGGGACTTGACCGCTTTAAAAGCCGAAATACCCCAAGCCCCACAGATCAAAAGATCGATTGGAACAAAAAGGCGTAAACTGTCTGAAAAGTTTACGCCTGAAAGGTGCAACCCCTCCATTGATCATCCGCTAAGAGGCATTGATGATTGTAGTTGACAAGTGTTTCCAATGCCAATAAAAAAGGGTGCGACGGGACCATCCGTCGCACCCTTCGTGTTTTTTTAAATCAAAACGACAATTTTACCAAACTGTCAAAAAGATTTTGATTTGATTTTAACTTTTCATCGTTGCCGTACACACAATAAGTGTTCTGCTCCAAGATGCCTTCAATCATTGGCTTAAACGCTTTCAGGTCATCAAGTGTGGTGCTGAGTATCTCGTCGCGTTCGGTTTGCTTCAGCTGCTTGGTTGTTCCTGAGAAATAATAGGTAAAAGCCCTCTCTCCTTTTTGCGACGGCGTCATCGGCTGATCGATATTGGCAATGGTTCCGATAATGAAGCGGGTGAGTGCCTTTTCGTCGAGCTTCAAGCTATCCAGATAGGCGGGGGTGGCTTTGTAGTTATCCAACGTTTCCTTTAGGTTTGGATCACGATATGAACCAAAAAACATTCCCCCCGAGGGTGAAAACCAAATAAATCCACCATAAGCACCACCGATTACTCTCACTTGGGTTTGCAGGTAATCGGTGCTCAATAATTGTTCCAATACCTGTAGATGCCCATTCCATTGATAACCCAGCTTTTTATAATCGGCTCCTTGCAATACATACTGGACTTTAGAGGCAGTCTGGATGCCTTCGTTCGATTTTTTCTTTTCGAAAGTCCAATTTGCCATCGTCACATCGGTGGTGGGTAACGCGTTGGTCAATGTAGCCAATGCTTTTTCGAACGACACGTAATCCTCATCGCTGCAAGTGGTGGCCGCCACCAAATTTACATTATTGAAAATGGCCGATGCCGTTTCGCTCAATTTTTGAGCTATTTGTTCCTTACGGGCATCAAAATTCTTTGACAGATCGGTAATAAACCGGTAATATTCCAATCCGCCTTTTTTCTCTTGCAGCACGCCTTCGTTCGAGAAATAAGAGAACAAACGGTTACGTGCCACACCCAATCCGTTCTGCTTCATCCTTAAATCCACATCGGCCTGGTGGCGTGTAATCAATTCCTTCAAACGGTCGAGATCGTTGTATTTGGTTTTGGTCACCACCTCGGTCATCAATTCGAACATTTCCTGGGTTTTATCTCCCATCGCCTTTGACGACACTTTAAACTTGGGAAGAAGCTGATCGTCGGAACGATCTTTGATAAACCAACTGAACGATGTATTGAAATCGCCCGTTTTGCTGTTCAGCGCGTTTTCCAAATCTCCAAACGTGTACTTCTCAGTGGGCAATTTGCCCATTAACTCACTCAGCAACTGTATCCATGCAATTTCATCGGTCGATAACCCCCTAAGATCAAAGAATAGGTTGGCATACACAATACCGTTCGAAGAATTCGTTGCAATGAAGCACTTTTACTCCCAGTTCCTGTTTTTCGATCACATCGTCCCAATCGGTTTCTTTTCCGATGTCGGCCAATGTCAAACTGGGAATGGTCGATTTAAGGCTGTCGGGATCTTCACGTTGCTGGTATTCGATCAACGCTTTGGTTTCCGCGACCAATGAATCGATATTCTGTGAAGACAATGACTTTTTAAAATCGGCCAATTCCTTTTCTACCTGCTGGTTAACCTTTGTTTGTAAGCCCTGTTCGGGAACCAGAGCCAACGATAGCACGTGTGTATTGTTGACCAAATATTGCGCAATGACCTCTTTCAAATAGCCTTGGGCAATGCCTTGCTTCAAGTCGGCCAATGCCGTTTCGTATTCCAATCCAAGAAATGGGTCCTGGGCAAACATCCACCCCCTCAGATTGGCAAAGAAGTATACCAGCCCTTTTTGGGGCGTATTGCCTTCACGCAACGAAAACTCAATACGGTTCAGGATCCCATCTACGATGGCCTGATCCAAACCTTCATCGGCTACTTTCTTAAGTGTCGCAAATACCACGTCGTTGAATTTGGCCTGATCGGCAGGATTCGCGTTCTGCACCATAATCTCGAACACGTTTTGTTGGGAATCGTCAAGCCAGGCATCGACGTTTTGACCGATTCCCGCGTCCAATAAGGCACGGCGAATAGGCCCCTGTTCATGGTTTACCAATGCATCGGACAATACTTGCAACGCACTTGTTAGCTTCAAATCGGTGTTCAAACCTGCCACAAACGATAATGACAGGTAGGTCTTATCCGCCACACCTTCTCCTTCAGGCACAGGATAATGGCGTACCTCGGTCTTCATCGCATCAAAGGGCTTTTGAAGCGGAATTTCCACTGCCACATCGCTCTGGGTATAACCCGAAAGGTATTCTTTGTCGATAAACGCAAGCTCTTTGTCCAAATCAGCATTGCCATAAAGCATGATATAGCTGTTGGACGGATGGTAATATTTTTTGTGGAAAGCAATAAAATCATCGTACGTTAATTTGGGAATGGCCAAAGGATAACCGCCGGCATCAAATCCGTATCCGTTGTCGGGAAATAACAACTTGCTTTTTTGATAATGTTGTTCGCGTGTAGGGTTTGAATAAGCACCTTTCATCTCATTGTATACCACACCCTTATATTCCACGCTGGCACTGGCATCGGCTAATTCGTGGTGCCAGCCTTCCTGCATCAAAATTCGTTTATCACTATATATCAACGGATTGAATACCGCATCCAAATACACATGCATCAGATTAAAATAATCTTTATCGTTCATGCTCGCCACGGGATACATGGTCCAGTCTGAATTGGTCATGGCGTTCAAAAACGTGTTGAGCGATCCTTGTGCCAATTGGTCGAACGGACTTTTTACCGGAAAATTTTTAGAGCCATTCAGTACCGAGTGCTCCATGATGTGAGGAGTACCGCAATCGTTTTCAGGAATTGTTTTAAACGCAATGCCAAACAGTTTGTTGGTATCATGGTTTTTTATTTTCAATAACCGGGCCCCGCTTTTTTCATGGATGAAATAGAGGCATTCGGCATCCACTTCTTTTACAAATTTTTTCTCAATAAGCTTAAAACCACTGTACATGTTTCCTTTTTTATAATTTGGAGTGTCGTCGCATCCCGCCGCCAATAGGGCGAAAACAAGCGCGCATAAAAATAAGCCAAAGTGTTTCATTTTAGTTCATTTAATTTAGGTCCAACGAATTTATTGATTTTTCTGCCTTTATGTCAAAAAAAACCGCTCTTCTTACAATATTTAGGCAATGTTAATGATCGCTACCCTTTTTTCGATAACCCTAAATACATTACTTTGCTATTTTAAATTCTTATACTACCATGTTTGAAACCCAGATTTACGTCAATCGCCGCCATACGCTAAAGCACAAAATGAACGAAGGGGTTATTCTTCTTTTGGGAAACAGCGAGTCGCCCATGAACTATGCCGACAACACCTATCATTTCCGGCAAGACAGTACTTTTCTTTATTTCATCGGGTTAGATATGCCGGACCTAGCTGCCGTGATTGATATAGACAACGACACAGAGGTACTTTTTGGCGATGATGCCGATATCCATACGGTCATTTGGACGGGTAAGCAGGCGTCTGTGCGTGAAAGGGCGGATAAATCGGGCATTTCTGAAGTGAAGACGTTGACAGAGCTGTCAACCTTTCTTAACGATTGTCTTAAAAAAGACCGTAAAATCCATTTTACGCCCCCTTACCGCGGTGAAAATATTCTACGGCTTTCCGCACTGTTAAATATTCCGCACCAACAGATATGTGCCAAAGCCAGCCTACAACTTATCAGAGCATGCATTGACATCCGTTCAATAAAAGAAACCTGTGAAATAGAAGAACTGGAGCGTCACATGGAGGTGGCCTATCAAATGCATGTCACGGCCATGAAGATGGCACAGCCCGGTGTCCGAGAAAGCGAAATAACCGGAGCCATCGAAGGTATTTCAATTGCAGCGGGCAACATGGTGTCGTTCCCCGTCATTTGTTCGGTAAGGGGCGAGACTTTACATAACCATAGCCATTCCAATATACTAAAACAAGGTGACTTGCTATTGGTGGATGCAGGAAGTGAATCTCCGCTGCATTATGCCACCGACCACACCCGTACCACTCCCGTGGGTGGAAAGTTTTCCCCACGGCAACGTGACGTGTACCAAATTGTGCTCAATGCCAACAATGCCGTACACAAGACGATTAAACCCGGTATTCCTTACATCGACGTGCATTTCGCTGCCGCACGCGAAATTGCCGAAGGTCTTAAACAGTTGGGGCTACTGAAAGGAAATATTGACGACATTTTGGCCGAAGGGGCACACGCTCTGTTTTTCCCCCATGGAATAGGCCATATGCTTGGTTTAGATGTCCACGACATGGAGGATTACGACGACACACTGGTCGGATACGATAACGAATTCAAACGCAGTTCTCAGTTCGGACTCCGATCACTTAGGTTGGGGCGTAGATTACAACCCGGTTTTATGGTGACTAACGAGCCGGGTATTTACTTCATTCCCGATCTTATCGGCTTGTGGAAAAGCCAACACAAGTTTACCGAATTTATCAACTACGATAAGGTAGAAACTTATATTGGCTTTGGTGGCGTACGTCTCGAAGACGATGTTTTGGTTACCCGTACCGGCAGCCGTATTTTGGGTAACCGCATCCCCATTGAAATCGACGAAGTACAACGTATCGCCCAATCTGGTCGATGAATCTGGGTACTGTCCAAAGAATCAGTCAACGGGTAAAAGTGGCCATGGAAGGATTTGAACCTGCCCATGACTTTGCCCATGTGCTGCGTGTACATAAAAACGCAAAGCAAATCCATGCCTCCGAAGGTGGTAACGGACTTGTAATCGAGCTGGTTTCTTTGCTCCACGAAATGGGGGACCCAAAGTTTTTCGATCCGTCGAAAAGTTTGCCGATGGTACAAAACTGGTTAAAAGAAGCAGGTGTTGATGAAACAACATCACTTCTCATTATGTCCATTCTTCCGCAAGTTGGCTTTTCAAAGCAGTTGGGCAATGGCCAAAGCCCGATTGTGGAACTGCATATCGTGCAAGATGCTGACCGTTTGGAGGCCATTGGCGCGATAGGCGTGGCCCGTGCATTCAGCTACGGCGCTTCGAAGCAAAGGCCTTTCTTTCTTGAAAATATTTTACCTGAAACATTTTCCGACTCCGTGGCATATCGACAATCCCAATCGCCCACGGTCAATCATTTTTTCGAAAAGCTGTTCCGGTTAAAAGACATGATGCTCACCCAAACAGGGAAACAGTTGGCCGAGCAAAGACATAAGACCATGTGGCAATTTCTTAATTGCTTTTTTGAAGAGATGGCAATTGAGGACCCCAATTCCAAAAAATACTGGAAAAAACTAATGCAAACACATAAATGAGAAAGAGCAAGGCGCGATTGTCATAATCGCGCCTTGCTCTTAAATTAGAATTATTACTTAATTAATAATTCTTTAATGTCTTGAAATTCATCCTCATCACTTATATACTCCTTCCCTTTCATCTTCGAGGTCAAATAGGAATCATTGGCATAAACTTTCTTGGCCGCATTGATCCTGTCCTGGTCTGAAGGGTGTGTACTCAGCCAAGTGAATGTTGCCTCGGTCTCCCCTTCTTCGATCATTTTTTCGAAAAACGAAGTAATGCCCAAAGGTTCATATTTTGTGGATGCCAGATAGTACATCGAATAGCGGTCCGCATCGTATTCGTTATCGCGTGAGAATTTCAGTTGGGCCGCGCCAGAAGCCAACTGGCTAAGGACTGTTTCCATATCCGATTGTTCCTGCCCGGTCAAGATGCCCAGCAAAAAATCCAATCCATAGGCTTTGGTCATCACTTGGGTCGAATGGCGAAGGTCTGCATGAGCCATTTCGTGCCCCATTACACCGGCCAACGACGCCGCATCGTCCAAATAGGTAATCAATCCGGTATAAAAATACAGCTTACCTCCCGGTGCGGCAAAGGCATTTTTTACATCGGCGTCAATGATGGTAACCTCCCAATCAAATACATCGGCATATTTAAACTTCTCGGACTGGAGTATCTCTTCTTTCATTGCGTCGAAATATGCATAAACCCGGGCATTGGTGATATTTCTTGGCAATACCGGATACTCATCGGTATTATTGTTAATGGCCAAAGTCAGACTATCGCCAAATGCGACGTCTTGCTCGACTGTAAAAAGGTTAAAGCCACGATCTTTGTCGCAACTGGCAAGTGCCATCACTACAAGAGTAAACGCTGTAAAAGCAAAATGTTTCATTCTTATCGGTTTAACTATATTGCATTAATAATTTTATAAGCTCCAATATGCCATTTGTTTGATCTTGCCTCTATAAATCCCTTTAATGTCGACCAATAGCGCATTGTCGACCGTCACGGACTCAAAGTAAGCTTCATCGTAATTTGAAAATTCTTTGTGGTTCACCGCTACAATAACAGCATTGTATTTTTTTGTCACTTTATCGATAATGGGGTAACCGTACTCATGCATCACTTCTTCCGAATCGGCATTGGGGTCAAATACATCCACATCCACGCTGAACGATTTAAGTTCGTTCACAATGTCGGCCACCTTGCTGTTACGAATGTCACTCACGTTCTCTTTAAACGTGGCCCCCAACACCAGGATACTCGATCCGTTGATCTTATGGCTGGCAGCAATCAGTTTCTTCACGACTTGTCTGGCCACATAACCTCCCATGGAGTCGTTGATAAAACGCCCTCCGGTAATGATTTTTGAATGGTAACCCAACTCGTTGGCCTTGTAAGTAAGGTAATACGGATCAACGCCGATGCAGTGCCCTCCTACCAGGCCGGGAAAGAATTTTAAGAAGTTCCATTTGGTACCGGCCGCTTCCAGTACTTCGTAAGTATTGATGCCCATACGGTTAAAGATGAGCGATAGTTCGTTCATCAACGCAATGTTTACGTCTCGCTGGGTGTTTTCGATAATCTTGGCGGCCTCAGCCACTTTTATGCTGCTGGCTTTATATATTCCCGCCCTGATGATGCTGCCATACACATCGGCAACCACGCCAAGGGCATCGGCATCACTTCCCGACACGATTTTCAGTATTTTTGTAAGTGTATGTTCTTTGTCGCCGGGGTTAATCCGTTCGGGCGAATATCCCACCTTAAAGTCAACATTGAACCTCAATCCCGATTCCTGTTCCAGGATAGGGACACAATCCTCTTCGGTGCAACCAGGATACACAGTACTTTCGAACACCACATAATCCCCCTTTTTCAATGCTCTGCCCACTGTACGGGTAGCCGATAAAAGCGGGGTCAGATCGGGTAAATTGTGTTTGTTGATGGGTGTTGGCACAGCTATTACATGAAACCTGGCCTTTTTCAAATCATCCGGATCCGATGTGAATTCAATGTCACAACCGTCAAAAGCGCCGGCTTCAAGTTCGTTACTGGGATCAATACCCTTTTTCATCAGTTCAACCCGATCTGGTCGGATATCGAACCCGACGACCGGCATCTTACGGGCAAACTCCAGTGCAATGGGTAAGCCAACGTATCCAAGACCTATTACCGAAAGTCTTGTCTCTTTGCTAAGCAATTGGTTAAGCATGTTTTTTAGTTTTCAGGTTATCGGTTTTGTAACTGTAAATCCGTTCGATTATCTCTACCACTTTTAACCCCTCCATGGCGTTTGTGGTTATCGATGTCTTTTCTTTCAACGTGTCCACCACGTTTTCGATCACAAAGTGATGATTAGCCGCCGAACCTTTGTAGGGTCCGTAATCGTTGGGCGGATTAACGGGAGGCAATGTCGGCATCACATAATCCTTGATATGGCAATGCACCACTTCGTTCATGTATTGTCCGGATACTTTGATGCTGCCGTTTTGGGCGATAATGGTAATACTACTTTCCAGATTGGTATCCCAAACTGCGGTCGAATAGCTAATGCACCCCATCCCTCCTTTTACAAAATTAAAGATGACGTTGCCCGAATCTTCAAATTCTGTGGAATGTTGGTGGCAAAAATCGCCAAATGATGCTTTAATGTCTTTGATATCGCCAAACAGCCAGTACAAGGTATCAATAAAATGTGAAAATTGGGTGAACAAAGTCCCTCCGTCCAAATGGGAGGTTCCATGCCAGTTTCCGGGTTTGTAATACCTGTCGTCCCGGTTCCAAAAACAATTGAGTTGAACCATATGGATATTGCCCAACACATTCTGGTCGATCAGTTGCTTTAACCACACAGATGGTGGCGAATGACGGTTTTGCATAACCGCAAATACTCTTCGCGACATCTGCAGTGATCGAAAAATAATAGCTTCGGCATCCGTTTTGTGCAAAGCCATCGGCTTTTCGACCACTACATGTTTACGTGCCTCCAATGCTGCAATGGCATGCATGGCATGCAGCCCGTTGGGCGTGCAAATGTTCACCACTTCAGCTTCAGGATGAGCATTAAGCATTTCATCGAACGATAAATAATAGGGTTCATTGCCCGAAAAATCGGTCTCACACTTCGGCTTCACGTCGCAAACAGCCACCAATAGGGCTTCCGGATTATTCCGAACCATTTCGACATGTCTCTTTCCGATGTGCCCTAAACCGACTACAGCAAATTTTATTGGGTTATTGTTCATGGGTCATGCGATACGTACTACGCCTTCGTTTTCTAATTTATATTTTTGTCCGCTCTCGGGACAAACCGCAATGTTTTGCCCATCGAAATATAGTTTATGCCCATACTCGCTCATCCACCCGGTTTGCCGTGCGGGATTTCCTACCAGTAATGCGTAGGGTTTTACTGATTTGGTGACCACTGCCCCGGCCCCAATAAATGCATATTTCCCTATTTCAACTCCACAAACCACCGTTGCGTTGGCGCCAATGGAAGCTCCTTTCCTTACCAGTGTAAGACGGTATTCATGCTGTCTGGAGATGGCACTTCGCGGGTTCAGTACGTTTGAGAATACGACTGATGGTCCTATGAAAACATCATCTTCGCATTCCACGCCTGTGTATAAGCTTACATTATTTTGCACTTTTACGTTATTCCCCAACTTTACCTTTGGAGAAACCACCACGTTTTGTCCGATGTTGCAATGCTCCCCAATTCGGCAATCCTGCATAATGTGGCAGAAATGCCAAATTTTGGTCCCTTCCCCAATTTGGCTCCCCCCGTCAATCACTGCCGTTGGATGTGCAAAGTAACTATTCATCAAATTACGGATTACATGTGAAAAACTGGCGGATCAACCCGGTTGTGCGGATCGATTGCTCGTATGTTAGCTCAGTATGCATGGGCAAAGACAGCACTTCATCAGCCAATTGTTCAGCCACCGGAAAACGGTCATCGGCAGAAACATATTTTCTAAATGCTTCCTGTCGGTGCATCGGTACAGGATAGTACACCATGCTCGGCACCCCGTGCTGTTTTAAATAATCGGCCAATTGTTGCCTGCGCCCATTCTTTACTTTAATGGTATATTGATGAAAAATATGGTTCCCCTTTCCAAGCCGGTACGGGATATCAATTTCGTCGATCGAAGACAATCCCGCATCGTACCATTCCGCAACTTGTTGCCGCCGATGGTTAAATTCATCCAAATGGGGGAGTTTTGCCATCAGTACCGCAGCCTGGATGGTATCTAACCGTGAATTGATCCCAATGCGCCGATGGTGGTATTTTTTATCGGATCCGTGGTTGGCAATGTATTTAATTGTTTGCGCAAGCAACGCATCATTGGAAAAACAAGCCCCTCCGTCGCCAAAACAGCCCAAATTTTTCGACGGAAAAAACGAAGTGCATCCCACATGCCCAATGGTCCCTAGTTTTTTAACAGTCCCGTCTCCAAATTCATAGTCGGCGCCCAGGCATTGTGCGGCATCTTCAACCACAAATAAATTGTACAAACTTGCAACTTTCATAATGCCGTCCATATCGGCACCTTGTCCGAATAAATGGACAGGGATAATAGCTTTTGTTCGGGAGGTAATCGCTTCCTTGATTTTCGAAACATCGATGTTGAATGTTTGAGGATCGGCATCCACAAACACGGGCTTCAAGCCCAATAACGCAACCACCTCCACCGTGGCACCAAATGTAAAAGTCGGTGTAATAACCTCATCGCCCTCTTTTAGTCCCAATGCCATCAATGCCAATTGAAGCGCATCAGTCCCGTTGCCGCATGGCAACACATGTGCCACATTCAGATATGTCTCCAATAACGCTGCAAATTCCTTTGTCTCGGGCCCGTTAATGAACTGCGTATGGTTGATTACATTGGCCATTGCCTCATCAATTTCAATACGCAGCCTGGCGTACTGACCATGTAAATCAACCATTTGAATATTCATCGTGTGTAATAATTGGATACAAGTATTGAACGCGGAATGATGGTTTACTATTCTACGGATGCATCGGCAATTCCCAATTGCTCAATCCGTTGCTTTAAGGAAATAAAGCTTATCTGTTCCTTTTCTATAGATTCTTCCAACATGGAAAATGACAGAGGCCCCATGTTCTTGGGCTGTAGCACCGCCACCGACAAATCCCGGGCTTTTGCCAACATATAAGTCCACTCTTCCGGCAAACATTCTTCCGGTGTTAGCTTCCGATTCTTTGTCCTAAAATACTGCAAAAGACCTTTTTTAGGTTTGGCATATTTTTCTCCTAATCCTCTCCCATCACCGTAACGTCCCGAATCAAAATATTTGAACTTTTCCAAAAAGCCAAAAAAGAATCTGGTATAAAACGGGAACGGGACGGTTTCGATAGGAAACTCCCAAAATTCCCCGTTCGAGTCGAACATGATGGGTGACTCCCCAAAAGGATAATATTGTATGTCGGGCATCCAGGTGTAATCGACCGGAGCCAGTGAATTGGAACGCAAAAGCCCTTTCGCAGCCGATGAATCGATAAATATGTGGTTGTTTCTTAACGCCTCTCCTAACGTATCAAAAGGGATCGTCGAATTGCTTCCTGCCCTAAACGCCCTTAATTTGTAGCTGGGATCGACTTCTTTACAAAGATTTTCGATGGTTTGTCTGGCCACTGTCACACATCCCAAAATGGTATTGGGATCAGTTGGGTCCTCCCGTTTTTCCAATGATTGAATGGTATAACGTTTGTAGTCGAATATCCACTTGTAACCGTCCCACGAAGCATCGAGCCAATGCGGATGAAGGTGCATTTGTATGTCATGGCCTTGTTCGACCAACTGCCTGATCTGATTTTCAATCAATTCCTTGTCCAACGCCAAATCGGGAACTTCGGGAGCCAGCTGGCACAAACGGTAATAGTGCATAACGTCCCAAAACACAGTGATCTTCATTTCCCGTGACTGAATAATGTCGAGCAGTTTCCGCATTGGACGAACCAAACTATTCTCCACTGTGCCAGAATCACTTCCAAAAAAAAGTTCAAGTTCAACGGTCAGGACAAATGTTTTCATTGATTACTCAGAGGGCTTGACTTTAATAATATGGTAAAATTAAACCTTCAACCGGTTATTCCTAAATAATTTTTACCACAACCATACTTAATCTGACCAATATTAAATAATTGTAGATATTCTTTCACATAAAGAAAAGGCCGTTGTTCTAACGGCCTTTCATTCATAAACATTGTTCCTGTTCAGATTTCAAAGACTTTCTTAAGTGTGTCCACATAATCAAGTTTCTCCCAGGTAAAGAATTCAACTTCTTTTTCAACCTCAACACCGTTTGAAAGCACCTTTACCTTTGATGTATATGGCTTACGTCCCATATGGCCATAGGCAGCAGTGGCCTCAAAAATAGGGTTTTTCAACCCAAAACGACGAACAATAGCCGCCGGACGCAAATCAAAAATTCCGCTGAGCTTTTCGGCAACTTCACCATCTGTCAATTTCGTATGGGATGTGCCATAGGTATTTACGTATAGGCCAACAGGTCTTGCTACGCCGATGGCATATGCCACCTGCACCAAAACTTCGTCGGCAACGCCTGCAGCCACCAGATTCTTGGCGATGTGACGGGCCGCGTAAGCCGCCGAACGGTCTACTTTCGAACTATCTTTACCAGAAAACGCACCGCCTCCGTGTGCCCCTTTGCCTCCATAGGTGTCTACAATAATCTTTCGTCCGGTCAAACCGGTATCGCCGTGCGGACCGCCAATCACAAATTTACCTGTTGGGTTTACGTGAAGGACGAACCCTTTATCAAACAAATGCCGGAGATTGTCCGAAAGAAGATTCTTAACCCTTGGAATCAAAATGTTCTGCACATCTGTTTTAATTTGGGCCAACATTTGGGTTTCGTCCTCATCAAACGGATCATGCTGGGTCGATACCACAATGGTATGGATACTTTGAGGCCTGTTGTCGTCGTTGTACTCCAAGGTTACCTGTGACTTCGAATCAGGCCTTAAATAGGTCATTACTTTGCCTTCACGACGAATAGCCGCAAGTTCGATCAACAACAAATGCGACAAATATAACGGCAACGGCATAAAATTTTCGGTTTCCCGACAAGCGTAGCCAAACATCATGCCCTGGTCGCCGGCGCCCTGATCGTCCGGTATTTCGCGCACCACGCCACGGTTAATGTCTTCCGACTGTTCGTGCAAGGTCGAGATCACACCGCACGAACCAGAATCGAACATGTATTCGGCCTTTGTGTAACCGATTTTTTCGATCACCCGGCGTGCCACCTTTTGAACGGCGACATAGCCCGATGTGTTCACTTCGCCGCCGATCACCACCAAACCTGTGGTCACCAACGTTTCACAGGCAACTTTCGATTCAGGGTCCTGGCGCAATAACTCATCCAGAATAGCATCTGAAATTTGGTCGGCCACTTTATCGGGATGTCCTTCCGAAACCGACTCTGAGGTAAACAAATATCCCATGTTGAAAAATATTAACGAGACCTAACGACCTCTTTATCAATTTATAATATTAAAATAACAATGGGAAAAGTTGGAAAAGGCATGCGGATGATGCGTTTTAGCATTTTTTTATAGTGGTTGCAATCAGCCAAATCCTTCCACTTTTCCGGTCACAAATGTAATCTATTTCTGTCTGTTTCCAAAAACGTTTGCACATGCCTTTTTGTTCAGCATTGCTATACATGACACTATAATGTATAAGAAAAAGCAAACTCGATTGAAAACCATGAATCGAACTATGATACATGGCCGATTATGCCCATATCAGGTCCGGAACGAACGGTCTTCTGCATAAATGCAATTGGGACAGGAGATGACGCCCCCTTGGTATTTATCCGTCGCATTCCTGCTTTGCCCGTATTTCTTCGATCCATGGCAAGCCGGAATCCTACCAAAGAAGGTTCGGGAAGTAAAGGAGAAGATTAAAAAATGGTCTTCAAGGTTCTTAATTTATTAGTATTATGCGCTTGTTGCCAAAATCAGAGAAAGCACAAAGGATGCCTGACCGATGTTCTGCTAATTTCCGAAATCGCACATTGGATAAATATCCAAATACCAACTACTTATTTCACAAAAAACCATGTTGATCGTTTTTTTTTATTTTTTTGAACGATAGATTTGGAGGTATTCGAATTTGATATATCTTTGCATCCGCATTTGAAATCACAAGATGTGATCCAATGGCATTAAGGTCCCTTCGTCTAGGGGTTAGGACGCAAGATTTTCATTCTTGAAACAGGGGTTCGATTCCCCTAGGGACTACTAAATAAAGATACAGAACAATAAATATCACGGAGATGGCAAATCACCAATCTGCAAAGAAGAGAGTAAGGCAAATAGAAAAAAGACGTTTGCACAACCGATATTATGCAAAAACTACGCGCAATGCCATTAAAAAATTGCGCCACACTTCTGTAAAAACAGAAGCTCAATCATTGTACCCCAAAGTGTCCTCAATGATCGACAGGTTGGCCAAGCGCAATGTTATTCATAAGAACAAAGCTTCCAACTTGAAATCGAAGTTGGCTCTTTATATCAACAAGCTGGCTTAAGTTGTTTATTGGTCCCTTCGTCTAGGGGTTAGGACGCAAGATTTTCATTCTTGAAACAGGGGTTCGATTCCCCTAGGGACTACTAAATCAAATCCTTTCGAAATTTATCGAAAGGATTTTGTCGTTTATAATTGTTCCATCAATTAAACGTCGGATTAGTCGGGAAATTTGACCATGTTTTATAAATATCATCCCCTAAGCCGTTAAGGGTTTCTGTCCAGAAATTATCGATTTGGTTGTCCATGACACTGCGGTCATCGACTTTCAATACAATCCAGCTGTTCTCAGCTATTTCACTCTCCAACTGCCCCGGCGACCACCCGGAGTAACCCGCAAAAAATTTCACTGACTTCTCGTCGGCCTTCCCAATGTTGATCAGATCTTTGATCCGTTGGAAATCACCGCCCCAGTAAATGTTTTCGGTCACCTTTACCGAGCCTGGAATTTTATTGCCCAACGTATGCAAAAAATGTAACGTGTTCGATGCTACCGGTCCACCAATAAACAGCTCACCCTTAAAATTAAACAAATCCTCAATAACTTCGTCGGGATAAACATCCGACGACTTGTTTAGCACAAATCCGACCGAACCGTCTTTTCCATATTCGGTAAGGAACACAATGGAACGGCTGAAATAGGGCCCTTGCAAAAACGGTTCTGCAATAAGGATGCTTCCTTTGGCCAACTTTACTTTTGGCCTTACCCCATTAAATATGTTGAAATCTATTTGCTTCATTTTCCAAAACTGAGACTGAAAAACCACTCTATATTCTTTTCTTATAAATTCCATCACCCAAATCCGTTGAGCGATCCACTAACAAATTAATAAACTTTGTGCCAAAGTGAAATACTTTGCAGAAAATTTTTCATCCCGTACTTTATTTGCGTCACATCCACGATGCTGTTTTCCGATCCGGATTCTGTTCCTGCAAATCATATTGTTTGGGAGACAAGGCCGCTAACCTCATCCTCACGTCACAGGATCCATTTGATAACCAACAACCCATATCGCTAATTGGAAAATTATTTTGTAATTTCCCTACATGTTTGATCTTGTTCCATCCAAAGATATCCATCAACATGAAAAAAGGGATCGTAATTATCTTCTTAATGGCTGGCGCCATAACTGTTGCCCAGCCACACGTTCCCCCGAAAGCGATTTCCCAGATAAATTCATTGATCGCCGAAGAAAATTACCCGAAAGCAATTGAGGTTATTTCGAAATTAAAACCCTTATTTCCAAACGATCCCAGATTGGATCTTAAAATGGGAATCTGTTATTTAAATTCTCTTCCAGAACAAGCTCTGGCTTTATCGAGTCTGGGAAAAGCCGTCGCTTTACTACCTATAAAAGGCAAAACCGTCAACGATGGGATAGAAGCCAATTTCTATTATGGGCAAGCATTTCATCGGGCCGGGCGCTTTTTTGAAGCAAAAGCGGTCTTTGAATCGTTACGCAACCAAATACCTCCCAAACAAAAGGGGCTCTTGGCCCGGGTAGATAAGGAACTTCAAATTGCGTCCAACGCGATAGAACTCAGCATAAATCCGGTATCGTTCCAAATCAACAATTTAGGCCCCCAAATCAATACCCCATTCGATGAGCACAGCCCGGTTGTAGATCCAACCGAGAGCATATTGATATTCACATCCAACCAGCGAAGCGGAGATGAACACTTGTCATCCAATTCGTTTCTTGGCGAAGGCATCTACATATCGAGATTCAAAAACCACCAATGGCAAAAGGCCTCTCCGATCGGTAATCACATTAATGCACAAGGAAGCAACGCATCGGTATCCATTTCTCCCGATGGAGAAAAACTTGTTATATATCAGCACGATGGTTTATCGGGCGATTTATATGTTTGCACGTTTATCAACCAAACCTTGTCTGAACCAGAAAAACTTCCCGCACCCATCAACACATCACATAACGAGACGCATGGTTGTTTCTCCTCGGATGGCCAAATGTTTTACTTTACCAGCGATCGTCCAGGCGGATATGGTGACCGCGATATATATGTGGTACGTAAATTGCCCAATGGGGAATGGGGAAATGCACAAAATCTTGGTGCATCCATTAACACGGAAGGAAGCGAAGAAAGTCCTTTTCTGACAAGCGACGGGAATACGTTGTATTTTGCTTCTACCGAACACAAAACCATTGGAGGTTACGACATTTTTAAATCCGTCAAAACAGATTCTTCGAATTGGTCTACCCCAATCAACATCGGCTACCCCATAAACACCCCCGAAGATGATCTTTTCTTCAATCCTTCGGCCGATGGAACACGCATATATTACGCCAGTCAACATAAAGGAGGAATGGGCGGTTCCGACATATACCTTATCGAGCTTCCGGAAACCGATCCCCGCTCGTTGGCTGTCGTGTCTGGTTTTGTGTTCGATGCGAAAAAAAATCCTTTTGCCGATATAGCCCTCACTCTGTTTGATGCCGATACTGGTAAAACCGTTGGTATCTACAAGCCCAATTCAAGTTCGGGCAAATACGTGATGATAGTACCAAGCGGCAAAAGTTACCGGCTTGCGTACGTTACCGCCAACCAAACATTCGAGAGAACATTTTATGTTTCGAGCCGTCAGAGTTACGAAAGCGGAAACTGGACCCATTACCTTGATCCGGTTTTTATCGACAAATAAAATCATAAAGCGCTGATTTTATATCATTAAAAAAATATTTCCTTTTCATACGTCCAGCCTTTTTAAAAATCCATATTGCTTTTTGATGGATTTTTAGTGACTTTTATGTCTTGGTAGCTTAAAAACAAGGCCTGCCCATGGGTGGTCTGTGTTTTTTGCCATTAAATAATTTGATCAGAATATGCATTTCAACGACGCAAATGCATAATTATCAACCACAACACCATACAAGCAAACCAACACTCAATAATATTCTAACACTGAACTATGAGAAGAGTTTTTTTACTGCTATTTGCCTGTTCCACACTTTTTGTAAATAAATTTTTGGCACAAGAAAAGCCGAAACAAATGTCAAAGCTGTATTACGAGGCATTAAACTACGCAGATGCAAAAGATTTCAAAAAAGCAATCCCAATTTTTAAGAAGGTATTGAAGGATGAGCCCCAAAGCCCGGAAGTCTTCTATTATCTGGGATATTGTTACATGAATACATCCGAAGGACCTGACTCGGCCGTAATATATTTCGAAAAAGGCTTACAGAACCTTCCGGAATCTGATTACGACAGCCAGTTAGGGGTTGATATGCGAATGTCATTGGCAAAATCATATCATTTGGCTTACAGGACAAAAGAGGCCATTGGGCAATATGATAAATTGTTGGCGATCATTCCGGCCAATGCCAATGAAATGCGAACACAAATTGCCCGGGACATTGAAACATGCCATAATCTGGCCGAAGCATTAAAAAAGCCCGTTATGATGCAGGCAACCAATGCAGGGAAAACGATCAATTCTAAAAACGACGACCATAGTCCCCTTATTTCAGCCGATGGATCATTATTGTTCTTCACTACACGTAGGGCATCAAGCTACAGCCAATTGCTTCCCGACGGCCAGTATTCGGAAAAAATATTCTTTTCGAAGCGAGACGCCAAAACCGGGGAATGGGAAAAACCTACAATCATCAACAAGTTGTTTAAGCGCGAAGGGCACGAATCATGTGTAAGCTTATCGGCCGACGGGACCGAATTATACCTGTTCAGAAACGACATTGAAGGTAAAAACCTGTACCTATGTACGTTCGATGGAACATCATGGTCGGAACCTGTGAAAATGCCCAGACCGATAAATTCCGAATACAACGAAACCCACCTAACACTTTCGCCCGATAAATCGGTGGCCTACTTCACCAGTGACCGACCGGGCGGAATGGGAGGTTTGGACATTTATGAAGTGCGCCGTTTGCCAGACGGCGGATGGGCCAAGCCACGCAATTTGGGCGCACCGATCAATTCTGCTTTCGATGAAGAAACCCCGATGCTCCACCCTGACGGAAAGACCCTTTATTTTTCGTCGGAAGGACATAACAGCATTGGTGGATTGGATATTTTTACCTCGCAACTAAAAAGCGACTCAACATGGAGTGCCCCGATCAATATGGGTTATCCGATCAACACTCCCGATGATGATTTCTTTTTCGTTCCCACAGCTACATATAACCAGGCTTGGTACGCGTCGGCAAGATTTAAAGATACCAACGGCGGACATGATTTGTATATGATCCAATATGAGGAAGCCGAAGAAAGTAAACTGGCTGTCCTCAAAGGAGAAGTCAATACCAGCGAAGATACTCCTTTGGAAAACATCCGGATAAGTATAACCGAAAAAGGAAGCAACGAATTGTTAGGTGTATACAAACCGCACCCCGGAACGGGGAAATATGTGATCATTGCCGAATGGGGCAAAAACTATCTCCTGGATTTCTCCGGCGAAGGGTTCATGCCCATAAACAAAGAAGTGTCCGTCACATTGGACATGACTTATGCAAAACTTCAGCAAAGCTACCCCATCGAAAACATACAGATGGTAGCCATTGAAAAACCTGACCCTATTGTTCCCGATACCCAATTTCAAATAACCGGTGTTCCAAAGCAAAAAAAAGAGCTGGGTATAAACGACGGCATACCTTATTACACTGTTCAGATATTGACGCTTCGAAAACCAGCTTCATCCTGGGACAAAATATTTAAGGGATTAGAACCCGACATGATCATCGAATACAAATGCAAAGGTGGAATATATAGATATTCGTACGGTCGGTACAAAGGATTTAAAGCAGCAGTAAAAGGAAAAGAGAAGATATTGAAAAATTCAACGTTCCAGGATTCTTTTATCAGGGATATTAAACAATACGACGAACTGATCGAGAACGAATGACAGACAATGCAACGGTTAGACTAAGAGCTCTAGAACCATCGGACGTAGAGATACTTTACCAGTGGGAGAACCAAATGGAACTATGGGTCGTGAGCAATACGCTCACCCCCTTCTCCAAACTGCAAATAGAAAAATATATAAAAAATTCCGCTCTTGATATATTCCAGTCCAAGCAGCTTAGGTTAATGGTGGAAGCCAACGAACAAAACAATGGTTTTATCCCTGCGGGAATGATTGATCTGTTTGACTTCGACCCTTATCACTCCCGTGCGGGGGTCGGAATTATGGTACATGCTCCGTTTAGGGGCAAAGGCTTTGCATCGGAAGCTCTTAATCTATTTATAACCTATTGTTTCGGGCATTTGGGACTACATCAATTATATTGCTCAATCACGATGGACAACCATGCAAGCATCTCATTGTTCGAAAGAAGCGGTTTTGAACTTACGGGTATTAAAAAAGATTGGCGAAAAACCTCGAAGGGCTTTAAAGATGAGGCATTTTATCAATTAATAAAAAACGAGAAGCCTGGTGCTTGAATTCATTTGATAGTATTCTAAGTTTCAATTCTTTTGAAAAATAGATATTCGTTGTGATGATTGCTTTTTTTGCAAAATGAAGAGACGATAAAGAACATACGGATGAAGGACAAAAAGCCGGCATATAGCAATAAGCAAGCCATCATGAAAAGTGTGATAAATTTATCGTTCCTGGCTGCCATTTTGTTTTTGGGGTCGTGCAACCCTCCCGGCAATGAAAATCCAATACTTTCATCCGCCGTTACCACCGATTCGATTGTGGTGGAGAATTTAATATCACAGTCGGAAAAATCATTCACAAGCAACGAGAATCCCAACGAACTATTTGACAAATCGTTACGCGATGCAGAAAAGATTGCTTTAAAAAATGACTACCACACATCTCTCGTCCGAATTTATTTGATATTGGGCAAACGGTACCGAAACCGGTCAGAATACCTCCAGGCAATGAATTTCCACAAAAAAGCGCTTGAACTTGCACTGATGCGCAACATTCATCATTTGGTGCCCGAATGTTACAACCAGTTGGGAGTGGTATACCGCAGGATCGATGAAAATTCGCTGGCCCTTGACATGCATTTAAAAGGATTAAAAAGTGCGGAAGAGAGCAAAGACACGTTCAATATCGGAGTCAGCCTGAACGGAATCGGCAACATTAACCTAAGCCTAAACCGTTACCAAGCTGCCATCGAATATTTTAAGAAATCAATGGACATGGCCGTGTTGCAAAACAATGTCCTAGGGCAAGCCATCAACACCAACAACATTGGTGAAGCACATCGTTTGATGGGAAACGTAGATACGGCATTGGTATATTTTTTCAAGTCCCTGGAATACAACACTGCCATCAACTCAAAAATTGGACAATCAATTTGCTTTAATAGCTTGGGAGATACTTATGTGGCAAAAAATGAACCTAAAAAAGCACTGGGGTATCTACTTAAAGCCTTGAAAATAACACAGGAGGTTGGTGACCTGATGCATGTGGCCACCAGCCTGAACCGTGTGGGCGAAACTTACCTGGATCTGGGAGATTACACAAACGCCCAAAGCCATTTACTGGAAGGGCTCGAATTGTCGCGCAAGATCGGTTCAAAATACTTGGCCGAAGATGCGGCCCATAATCTGGCTAAATTGTACGAAAAACAACAAGATTTCGATAAGGCCCTTACCTATTTTAAAATCAAATCCGATTTAAAAGATTCGTTGATGAACGAGAAAAACATCTACCACATTACCACACTCGAAGCAATCTTTGAGTCGGAAAAACAGAAAGACAAGATTGAAGAGTTGAATAGAAACAACGAAATACAGAAGAGCAAAATCGCAGGGCAAAAAGTGCTGATCGTTTCCATCACGATAGGGACCGTGCTGATCAGTCTGCTATTATTTTTGATTACACGCCAAAACACATTGAAAGAAAAATACCGTCAGCTTAAACATAAGCAGCGATTGCTGCGTTCTCAAATGAATCCCCACTTTATTTTCAATGCACTTAGTGCCATACAGGTGTTCATTCTGGAAAACGATATGGAGCGATCCTCTCGCTTCCTATCGGATTTCGCCAAACTAATGAGACAAGTACTCCGCAACAGTAACTACGAGTACATTTCGTTACAGGAAGAGATATATACTTTACAATATTACATTGATCTGCAAAAACTAAGGTTTCCAAATCCGTTCGAGATGCAGATATTTGTCGACAATACAATAGATACCATCAACGTTGCCATTCCTCCAATGCTTACCCAACCGTTTATCGAGAATTCCATTGAACACGGACTCAAACCTATAGGCGGACAAGGGAAAATAGAACTCCGCTTCCTCCACACAGACAGGCAGCTGGTGGTTGAGGTCGACGACAACGGAATTGGGTTGACACAACATAAGGAGCAAAGACTCAATGGTCGCAACCACGAGTCAATGGCTTTGAAAATTGTGCGGGAACGGTTGGACATTATAAAAAAAGACACGGGAAAACCTGTTTCGTTCGAGATGATCGATAAAAAACAATTCGATCCTTTCAGTAGCGGGACATTGGTCCGGCTCAGTTTCCCTATTATTGACAAAAACACGACCAAAATCGAGAGCGATGAAAGATTATAAGCTTTTGGTGGTTGAAGATGATGCGTTAATGGGAAGAATAGTGACAAATTTGGTCGCTGTCCATTTCCCGGAGATAACGGTTTTGCCGGTGGTCGACAGCGTTCCCAAAGCAATTGAGGCAATCGGGAACGAAAAACCGAACTTGGTCATTTTAGATATCCAGATAAATGAGGGGACCGCGTTTGATGTCCTCAACTCGTTCTCTGCCATCGATTTCAAGGTCATTTTCATGTCGGGCTTCCACGGATATTTGGTGGAAGCGTTGCAATTCTCGGCCGTTGAGTTCGTTTACAAGCCGTTTGACGCACTGGACATGATCAGTGCTATCGAGAAGGCACTGGAAATGGACAAAAGCGGGAAGGTCGATTATCCGGATAGCTACAAAATACAGACATTACTCGAAAACGCCAAACTCGACCCAAGGGCTAACAAGATCTTCCTTTCGGCCAACGATCGGCATCAAATCGTTCCTATCCGCGAAATCGTTTACATCAAAGCAGAATTGAGCAAGTCGGTATTTTTCTTTTTAAAACAACCATCCTTCGAAGCCAATTTGCCATTACGCAGGTTTGAAGCCATGCTGAAACAACGGGGTTTTTTCAGGTGTCATCCGCATTATTTGGTCAATACAACACACATACTTTATGTCGATCCGGCCATGCATATGATCCATTTGACAAATAAGCAGGAAATTGTGTTTGAACCAAGAAAGTACGATGAACTGATGGCTCTATCAAACCGATTTAGGAGCCTGCGGACTAATGCGTAGCTACAGCACTCCCCACCTGTTTACGAAAATAAGGTGCCGATACAATCATGAAATAAACCATTCCGAAAGCAATAAGCACGGCACATAAGCCGAACGTTCCCAAAAAACCTAATCTTTCAATGACGTATCCTCCCATGGCAATACCCAATCCTACGCCCAAGTCCCAGAACGTAAAATACGTAGCGTTGGCCGTACCTCGTTGATATGGCTGGGCCAAATGGACAATCATGCCTTGAAATGCCGGGTTTATGTGCCCCAGGCCAGCTCCTATCATTAAAGCGATAGCGTATAAAACAAACACCGAATCGGCAGCAAGGAACATGCAAAATCCAACACCGAGCAAGATACTGCCCACATAAACCACTTGTATATTTTTGCCCTTGTTGAGGTTTTTTGCGGACAAGAAGCGTGCAATTATAATCCCTACCGACAATGCCATGAAAAACCACCCTGCTTTTCCCTCGAAGCCCTTTTGGTCACAAAACAGAGCCAAATAATTCGTAAGTATACCATAACCAATACCAATCAAAAACAACAAAGCAACCATTGGCAAGGCATTGACCAGCACAAAACGATCCCACGACAAGATCTCCTGTGGCTTATCCGCTGGACGTGGTTTTTTTATTGGCTTAATGCGTGTGATTGCCATTAAGCCGACTAAACCGGACAACAATGCAACCACAAAAATTACAGAAAAGGAATGATGCTGGTACAACCAATACCCAATGGCCGGTCCTACCGCCATGGCAATACTTGCGGCCATACCATAGTAGCCAATACCTTCTCCCCGACGTGCGGATGGCATAATGTCCACGGCAACAGTGCTTCCGCTCACTGTACCCGCACCGAAAGCAAAACCGTGCATAATTCTTAACAGAATGAATACCAACAGGGATGTCGCCACCACATAACCGGCCAAAGCAGCACAAAATACCGCATAGCAAACGAGATACAACGGCTTTCGGTTAAACGTATCAACCAAATATCCAGACAATGGCCGAATGAGTAACGCCGAAATGGTGTAAAGCGCCAACACTATACCAGCCAGGGTTTGCGAAATACCCAAATAATCCATGACATAGTATGGCAATACCGGGATTAGCATATAAAACGAAAAAAACAACAGCATGTTTGACACAAATACCAGTACAAAGTCCTTCGTCCAAAGGCTTGTCCGGCCAACATCTTCATTCATTTGTTTTCATTAAGCAGTTTTTCCAACACCCCTCTCAAGATCTCTTTATCAATGTGATCGAAAAACATTGCATCCACATGTTTGGCTATCTCTTTGCCTTTACGGGCAATTCGTTCGCCCTCCTGTGTCAATGCCAATATCATTGCCCTGTGGTCAGAAGGATGATTCATCTTGGTAATCATCTTTTTTTGCAGAAGGGTTTTTACGACACTCGATACCATGGCTTTATCCAACCGGCGTTCGGCCACGATAGTTTGTTGCGTCACGATCTGGTTATTTACGCCAAGCTCCAATATCCCCGCAAGGATTACAAACTGGACATACGTCACATTCAACCCTTTGAATGCACTACTGTTAATTCGTTGCTTAAGCCATGACGTTTGAACAAGCAAAAAGCCAAGTTGCCCATTGGGCAATTCTACGGAAGTTTTCATGATTGAATGGTTTGCCCAAAAATATCCAAATGCTAAAGAACCTACTATTGGATCGGTATTGTTTATACTCTATTTCCCGATTATTTAGTCGATCCATTCAATAAAAAAACACTCGTACGAATTTGTTGCATCGTGCCCCTCATCTCAAAATAACCACGTATCAATACACTGAAAATAGATAATGCCATCTTTCCAAAGACTACTCTTCATGTAATCATTATGCTTCGATTGTCAATCCTTTTCAGGATATTTGCGGCTGAAGGCCTTATTGTGCATAGGCCGATACGTCGCAACCGGACACGACAGCAGCTTAAAACCTCAATCGATCGCGGATCCGAACATGCAATGGTGTAAAATATTCCTGCATCATGTCGTTTCCGATTGTGTCGCATTTCTTTTTTGTAAGATTTCGGCAAATATAGTTTGCATGCAAACTTATCACAAGTTTTTTATGATAGATATACCAACTTTAACCTATTTAAGCATAAACAGAAAAGGGAAATGCGTGACCAATTCCCTTCAAAAATACCAATACAGCGTCGGTGCTCTACAAGAGGCGTTGGCGTTTTTTCTTCCACTTTTTATAATACATATTTGACCCCAAAGGCCCCACCCCACAAAAAACTATTTTCTCATTCCGCGGCCAACGACATCCATTTGATGCCACAATGCTTTAATTGAGATGCAACGGAACTATATAATAATATGCAAAGTGAACTATTGTAGCTGAAAAATTTACCAGAATCGAAACCACATTTTGTTGATAAACCCCGATAGAAGCATCCGTATTTTTTGAAGATCACAACATTGACATGAATGCCCAACGCATTTGCACGGAATTTCAAGATTTTAACAGGCGCCGTTCTACGAAGGAAATGCAAAACCGCATCTTCCGTTCTGCATTTTCGTAAATTTGCCGTAAATGACCCAATGAGGTTAACCGGCAATCATTTGTCCCGTTCCAATTGCATACTTCGCACAACATGCATTGGGTTATAACGGATAATTGTAATTTAGAGGCCCAAATAAAGCTTTATGCAACGAATTGACAGAAGGTCCTTTTTGTGGGTAGGAATACTGTTGGTTGTACTTTCTGCGTGCAACTCGCAAGATATTTGCCTATCGAACCAACACGCGGCCCAGATAAAGCTGGTATCGTTGTATACGACCACCTCAACCACCGACAAAGATACCACGCTCACCGTTTCGGTCTGGGGCATCGGACGCACCGATTCTGTGTACAGCAGCCAGAGTCTGTCAAGCCTTTTTCTACCGTTGAAGTTCGATGGCGACCCCGATACCACGTCATTCATTTTAAAACTCAATACATCGATCGATACCATCTACATGGTCCATCGCAAGGAACTGGACTTTGTGTCGGGCGATTGTGGTTATGTGTTCAGATTCGAGATCGATACCGTGTGGTTTACCCATAATACCCTCGATTCAGTCTCTATTTCCCACCCCATAATTAAATACGGTGAAGATGCGACCAATATTAAGCTTTTTGTGTATTAGCCTATTGGCGTTTTTACCGTTTGCAGGATGGGCACAAGCCAAAACGGATAGCGTACCGGCAATAAAACCATTATCAGGTATTGCGGTAGGGTTCGATCTTGCCCCTCTCATCATTAAAGGATTTGACCATAACCGCTCGGGACTGGGTTTCTCGGGGCGTTTAAACCTCAAGCAAAAAATATTTGCCGTAGGCGAGATTGGTTTCGAGAATATCAATGATAGCCACACCAAAAATTTTGGCACGTCGTCCGAAAGTTCTTCCTCGTCAAATTATTCTGACGGAAGGACCTCTTACCGTTTCGATTACAAAAGCAACGGGTCATATATTAAGCTTGGTCTGGAATATAACATGTTCAACGTTGATGAACCGGGAAATTTGGACAATGTACTTGTCGGATTTCGCTACGGATATGCATTCCAACGACACGAAAGCTCCGGCTATACCATCGGAAACGGTTATTGGGATGATTACTCGTCCAACGTCGGTTTGAGCTCTGCGAATTCGCATTGGATAGAGTTGCTTTTTGGCATACGTACCGAATTGTTCCACAACGTATTTATGGGTTGGAGCATCCGCCTTAACCGAATCATTTCACAGCAAAATTCGACCTCGTTGGAACCAGCCGCCATTCCCGGATTTGGAAAATATTCGGGCAACATCCAAGCCGGTTTCAGTTACACCATCGAATACCAGATACCGTTTTCAAAACAAAATAAAGCTGTTTCGAAACCCTAATCGTGCGGGATGTCAAATACAGGGAACATGGGCAAATGTGAAAGTACCCTTCTTGGTTTCAAAGCAAGGCCGGTACTGAGACGAATACAAAATATTTAGACGCATGAAAGAGCCAGCCGTGGTAACAGTATTTTGTGCTTCAAGCACACAGATATCGAAAATATACATCGAAGCAGCCGAATCATTGGCCCAACATCTGGTCGACGAAGGTTACGCAATTAAATATGGAGGCGGAGCGGTAGGATTAATGGGAGCTTTGGCAAACAAAGTCCTATCACTCAACGGAAAAATCCATGGTGTCATCCCTAAATTCATGGTGGAGGTAGAATGGCAGCATCCCCATGTGCAATCCATGCTGGTGACCGAAACCATGCATCAGCGCAAACAAGCATTGGTGCAAAACGTGTCGGCAGTGGTTGCGCTGCCCGGCAGTTCGGGAACACTGGAAGAGCTGGCAGAAGTTATTTCGATGAAGAAACTCGGCCTATTCTCCAAGCCCATCATAATCGTAAACACCAACAATTTTTATGACCCTTTTGTGCAACTAATGGAAAAGATGGCCAATGAAAATTTTATGAAACATGAACACCTTCGCGCATTTTCCGTTGTGAATGATCCCCGCGAAGTATGCAACATCATTGCCAGCTCGCCGGAATGGCCCATAGATGCCCCGGTCAATGCCGCCGTCTGATTTTTTAAACAATACAACACGTGCCAAGTAAGTTAGCCCATGAACCTATTCATGCAACAACATCCCATATCGGTAAAGGCCCATGTCGACACTTTGGGGAACCAAATACACCCAAGGACATCAATCTTGCCTTTAACCGAGGAGGAGCCAAGGGCGCTAAAATTAATACGAGCCAAACAGAAGCAAGCTTCGCTTCAGAAGGCATCGGAACTTTCCGTAAAAGATTCGGTCAAGTTAAACCTTATTAAACTTTATCCTCCACAAAACGACTTATTTACCGACAATCCGATCACCCGGGTCTTACATCCGGCCGACACGCTTGGGCAATCGACACTGACCGTGTTAAAGCAGCAGTCGTCTTCTGCCACAGGGCTGTTTGAAGCAGATATCCCCGATTCATTGTCCATTCTTCCCGATTCAGTTCTGTCAGCTAAGCCCCACGAAGTAGTGACCTCGGCACCGGCTATTTTACTTGACGAGAAAGCCAAACCTCAAACCGGGATGCACCATGAGACGGAATGGTTGATCCCCGTGGTATTGATTTTGGTTTTTTTTGCAGGAATCATCAAATCGTTTTCCGGAAAATACATCAACAATTTGTTCAGAAGCGTTTTTAATCAACAAAACGCCGACAATCTTTATCAAATGGTCAACCTTCGCAACAGTCTGCCGTCGTTGTCGCTCGATTTGCTGTTTGTGCTGAATGCAGGGTTATTTATTTTTCTGGCGCTTAAAACGGTCGGGCTTGAGATAAGCGGCATCCCTTCGCTTTTAATGTATCTGGGCATTTGCGGCGGTCTTATCACTTTAATATTATTGAAAACGGGCATCTATAAATTTCTCGGATACGTGTTCGCATTAAGTGCCCCCACCAGCGAATTCATCTTTTATGTGTTTTTGTACACCCGTACCGTTGCATTGATACTCCTGCCTATTACCGTAGGGATGGCATTTGCCGATAGCTTTTTGATATACATATTGTTGCAAACAGGGTTGGTATTGTTAACCGCAATGTATTTGATACAGTTGTTTAGGGGTATCAAAATATTTTTACGCAACCTTACCGCTATGTTTTACTTGTTTTTGTATCTTTGTGCTCTAGAAATACTGCCTATTTTAATGATCTTTAAAGTCATAACACCCTAATAAACAGTGTTTTGGCGGTAAAGGTTTTGTAGAATTAAAAATTTAGTGCGTTGAAGATTAAAAAAATCCTGGTTTCACAACCTAAACCCACGGCTCCCAAGGATCCCTATTTTGAGTTGGCCGAAAAAAACAATATCAAAATTGATTTTAGGCCTTTCATTCACGTAGAAAGTGTCTCAGCCAAAGATTTCAGGGTACAAAAAGTCAACATACTCGACCACTCGGCAGTGATTTTCAACAGTCGCACTGCCATTGACCATTTTTTTAAGCTGGCCGAAGAACTTAGGGTCGCCATTCCCGACGAAATGAAATATTTTTGTATCAATGAGGCCACAGCCCATTATCTGCAAAAATACATTGTGTACCGTAAACGTAAAATTTTTCATTCTACCGGTAAATTTGTCGATTTGGTCGAGGTACTCAGAAAACACAAAGAGGAAAAGTATCTCGTTCCCGTATCGGACATGCATAACCAAGAGATTACCGACCAATTGCTCAAAAACAAACTGGGCTTTACCGAAGCAATCTTTTACCGTACAGTGAGCAGTGATTTGAGCGACATCAAAGAGATAGACTACGATATTCTAGTATTTTTTAGCCCATCGGGCATTACCTCGTTATTGCACAATTTTCCCGACTTCAAGCAAAACGAGACGTTAATCGCGTCGTTTGGCCCTGCCACCGCACAGGCAGTGCTGGATGCCGGACTTCGCCTTGACATTCAGGCCCCGCAACCTCAAGCCCCCTCGATGACCATGGCATTGGAGCAATTTATCAAGAAACACAATAAAGGGACGAAATAAATTTGTCCAGATGCATATATGCAACCCTTCTGCGAGCATGGCAGAAGGGTTGTTTTTTATAAAGGCTTACCGTATTTTCAAAGCATAATTGCCCAAAGCAAGTTTCTTTTAGCAGACAGACACACAACCATGCCGATGCCGCAAACTTTTAGGAAGATAGAACGTTTACGTCGCCACAAGACCATTACCAATCTTTTCAGCGAAGGCCAGGTGTTGGTAAAATACCCTTTCCGGGCGGTTTATTTAGAGGAGGCATTGCAGGGATTTCCTCCGTGCAAGATCATGGTAAGCGTGTCGAAAAAAAGGTTTAAACGGGCCAACATGCGAAATCTCATCAGGCGCCGCACAAAAGAAGCTTATCGGTTGCAAAAGAATGTGCTGTACAAAAAACTTGAAGAGATGAAATTGCATCTGGATATTGCATTGATATACTTACCTAAAGAAGAACTCGATTACCATGCAATTGAAAAAGGGATGGGTAAACTGATAGATAAGCTGATGCTTCAACTTGCGCAGAAACAACCAAGCAGCAATGACCGCTAAACGAACGCCCGTACAATGGATCCTCTGGGGAATCAGGCAATTCCTTGTGATCGTTTTGCTTATTCCCATCAAGTTCTACCAATACGTGATATCTCCACTAAAAGGACCCTCGTGCCGATTTACGCCCACCTGTTCGGCCTATGCCGTGGAAGCTTTGAAAAAGCACGGGCCGGCCAAGGGGCTCTATTTGGCAATTTGGCGCATCTTGCGGTGTAATCCTTGGGGCGGCCACGGATACGACCCTGTACCCTAATGCAAAATGAAGAAATATTTCTCCACAAAAAGGATGAAGAGAAAACAAATCTTTTGTGAAAAAAACCATCCTTCATTCTCCGTTTGCCATCCCCACCTCCGTCAGGGGCCAACGGAGCGAAAAGATGTAACGATGTGAAAATTTTATTGCGGGTTCATCACCTCACCAATCATTTTCCGTACGCTTTCCCAGCGCATTTCGTCCATTTTGGGGCCTATTACCTCTATCACGTGTCCCGAAACGATTGCCCCTATCCGCCCACACTTTTCCAACGGCAAATCGTTGATGAGCCCGAATAGAAATCCCGCGGCATAAAGATCTCCGGCTCCAGTCGTGTCGATACTTTGAACCGGAATGATACCTACAGCTACCACCTGGTCGCCCTTCTTTATAAGCGATCCGTTTTTACCCTGTTTCAGCACGGCAATATCGCAATAGGCAGCCATATCATGTAAAGCATCCTCCCCAATTTTGCCGGTAAAGACTTTTGCCTCCTCCTCGTTAGCAAAAAGGATGTCGACATGTGCCTTTGACATTTCCCTGATAAAGTCGAGGTTCGCCTCGACCACGTTGAAACTGGCCAAGTCAAACGAGACTTTCATGTTCTTGTCTTTTGCGGTTTTTAACGCTCTTGCAATCAGTTCGCGGTTTTGGACCAAATAGCCTTCAATATGGAAATAGGAATAACCATCAAACTTGTTTTCCTCAATGTCACTGGCCGAAAGCTCAACAGCGGCACCCAAATAAGTGGCAAAAGTTCGTTCCGAATCGGGCGAAATAAGTGCAATGGCCTTGCCCGATGCACTGGTGCTCTCCAAAATCAGAGGCTCAATGTTGTGACGTTCCATGTCGTTACGAAAGAAATGGCCCAACTCATCCTTTCCTACCTTTCCCAAAAAACCCGTTTTCACGCCCAAGCAGGCCAGTGCGTGAATGGTATTGGCCGCACTTCCCCCCGAAGCCTGTTCCCGTTCCAAATGATCAGTGGCCTCCATCACTTTATCAGCCAAATAGGTATCAACTAATTGCATACTTCCCTTGGGAAGATTCAGATGATCCAGCAGCTCGTCACTGTCAATCCGAGTGAGGATGTCCACAAGGGCATTACCCATTCCCAAAACTTTGCTCATACTGATTTTCCGGATAAAATAAACTTCATTTTTTTCGGCAAAGATATTGCATAATTGCAATAATCCTTATAGTTTTGCAACGCTGTTGAAAAAACAGAAAGTTGTGCGGCCACAACATTAAAAAGGTTGTATATATTCCTCCTTAGCTCAGTTGGTTAGAGCACATGACTGTTAATCATGGGGTCCTAGGTTCAAGTCCTAGAGGGGGAGCTAACAAAGGGAAACGCTCCCAAAAACTTACTGCATTATTTTCCTCCTTAGCTCAGTTGGTTAGAGCACATGACTGTTAATCATGGGGTCCTAGGTTCAAGTCCTAGAGGGGGAGCTAAAGAGGCTTTGCCTCTTTTTTTATTTGGCGTCATCCACAACAAAGCATAACTGTTTTGTTTTCAATTACTTCAACTCTAAAGCCAAAGTTTTTAGCATTATTAGAGAAATGCCCCGTACTTCCGGTTTTTTAACCTGATCGATTCGAGAAGAGACAATGGCCTCTCCCCTTGGGGCCGTCAATATTCTTTTCTGTCGGCCTTATCTCCCCACATTTCAAATGCCCGGGCCGATTTTTCAGGCATTAAGCGCACCATGGGTACGGCTCTTTGTGCAATCGGCCGGTCAAGTTCTTCATAAATAAACTTGTCGTCAAAGCCAATTCTTGCCGCGTCAATTTTATTGTTCCCATAAAACACTTTTCCCAGCCGCGCCCAATAAATGGCACCCAAACACATGGGACAGGGCTCGCACGAGGTATAAATAGTGCACCCGCTCAAATCGAACGTTCCCAGCGTTTTGGCCGCATCCCGGATGGCGGTCACTTCGGCGTGTGCAGTAGGATCATTCGCCAGAGTGACTTGGTTGTACCCTTTTCCCACTATCTTGCCATCTTTGACCACCACTGCACCAAAGGGGCCTCCCCCGTGCAATACACCCTCTTCAGAAAGCCTTATGGCTTCGAGCATGTGTACATCATGTTGACGATTGTCCATATTAAAAACGAGTTATCCTTTCAGGGCCATGATACGGCTAATGTATTTGCCCAAAATGTCGAATTCTATGTTGACCGTACTCCCGGCCTTAATTTGATGAAAATTGGTAAATTGATAGGTGTATGGGATAATGGCTACCGAAAAACGGTCATCACGGCTGTTCACCACCGTGAGGCTAACCCCGTTCACGCACACCGATCCTTTTTCAACGGTCATGTAACCTTGTGCAGCTTTTTCTTTATCGATGCCATACTGGAACGTAAAATACCATGAGCCGTCAGCCTCGGCGACCTCGGTGCAACGTGCGGTCTGATCGACATGTCCCTGCACGATGTGGCCGTCCAAGCGACCGTTCATTACCATGCTGCGTTCAAGGTTCACTTTATCTCCGGGTTGCAAAAGGCCAAGATTTGATTTTTCCAGCGTCTCGCGAATCGCCGTTACGGTATATGTATCCAACTCCTTTTCCACCACCGTGAGGCAAACTCCATTGTGCGACACACTTTGGTCTATTTTCAATTCATTTACAAACGAACACGACATGGTAATATGCACATTGCCCTTATCCTGCTCTACCTTTCTTACAATTGCTGCTTCTTCTACAATACCCGAAAACATGGCAGTTGGTTTTAATTTTTAAGCCCGAAAGATAGACGATAAAGGTTAAACGCACAAAACCAAACGCCCCGAAATTGTGTTTTGATCATTGTGGAATGTCACAAGGTTAACCTGCCGACATAAAACACGTGGGTCGCAAATACCAAATAATTTGTAATTTACGCCACTTAAAAATCTCACAAAATGCCCACAGTAAAAACCACCTATCTTGGTGATTTACGCACCGAAAACATCCATTTACAATCTGGCACCGTGATAGTGACCGATGCCCCTGTCGACAACCGCGGCAAAGGCGAGTCCTTTTCTCCGACCGACCTGTTGGCTACTTCTCTGGGCAATTGCATCATGACCATCATGGGCATCAAAGCCATGGATAACCAAATCGATCTGAAAGGTACCGAACTGGAGATTACCAAAATAATGGCCGAAAACCCACGCCGGGTTGCCGAAGTCGTGATGGAGTTTAAATTTCCCTCGAAAGGATATACCGATGAGCAAAAAAGACTGATCGAAAGCGTAGCCGGAATAAGTCCCGTACCGTTGAGCGTGCACTCCGGCCTGAAGCAAACCGTAATATTCAACTGGGAGAACCTCTAAAACGCACCAACGTCGTTCCTCTACATCTTTAGCACTGCAATGTCCCTATCAAAAAAAATATTGGTTACCGGCGCAACCGGCCTGGTTGGTTCCCACTTGTTGCACAAGCTTATGGCAGAAGGCCATCAGGTAAAGGCCATGTACCGTTCGCATGAACAAATAACCAAATGGGCCGGACTGATGAGGTTCTACGGGGATGGAACCATGCCGGGTGCCAAACCGATAGAATGGATAAAAGGGGATGTGACGGACTATTATTCCATATTGGACGCATTGGACGGGACATCGAAAGTGTACCATTGTGCAGCCATGGTGAGCTTTGATCCCCATGACAAAGAACAAATGTTTCTGGTGAACCAGGAGGGCACTGCCAACGTCGTAAACGCCTGCATTGAATCAGGTATTGAGAAACTATGCCACGTCAGTTCCATTGGGGCGCTTGGATCGCCGGTAAACGGCCACTTCATCGACGAAGAAACGGCCTGGCAGAACGATGACGACCATTCGGCCTATTCGTGGAGCAAATTCATGGCCGAAATGGAAGTCTGGCGCGGGACCAAAGAAGGAATGCCCACGGTTATCGTTAATCCGGCGGTCATACTTGGCCCCGGCGATGTCACCAAAAGTTCCGGGGCTATATGGGGCCTTTCACAAAAAGGACTAAAATATTATACCAACGGCATTACCGGATTTGTGGATGTGCGCGACGTGGTGAACGCCATGTATGCCCTGATGGAAAGCGATTGCAAAGATGAGCGTTTTGTTTTAGTTTCTGAAAACCTAAGCTATCGAAACCTCTTTACGAACATGGCCGGAGCGTTCGGGTCGGTTCCTCCGTATATTTATGCCAGTAAGCCGATGACAGAACTGGCCTGGCGTTTGGATTGGCTGCTAAATGCGCTGTTTGCCAAAAAGATCTCGCTTACGCGCGAAAATGCTCGAACGTCACATTCTGTGTCATATTATTCGTCCAAAAAAATCATCAACCGGTTCGGAATTACTTTCAGACCAATTAAAGATACATTGAAAGAAACCGCTGATTGGATAAAAACCAGCCAACCATTCAAAAACTAACCCATTTTTGCACACTAAATTGTTATAATCCCTAACCAAACTCATTGTTCATGATTCCTAAGCGAACCATCGTCCTTGTTTTATTAATGTGTGTATTTGGCCCCGCTTGCAGGCCCAAAACACAAACACAGGACTTTCAGCAGACAAATGTTACCTCTTCGGCAAACGGGATGGTCACTTCCAAGGAGATTGACCTGTACTTCAGACACCACCCGTCAACCGGTACATTGGCCAAACTGGTCTCTTCTGTTTACCAAAAACGCAATTTTGAGCCTATATGGTTTCCCAATGGCCAAAAGTCAAGTGCTTATTATCAATTGCACGAAACGTTGGCCCATGCATATCAATGGGGCCTTAATCCGAGCAACTACTCTTTGCAGAACACCCATTCGGCCGATTTGGCAACATGCGAAGTGATGGTTACACAAACGGCACTAATCTTCTTCTCCCACATTTCGTTCGGGATTGTCCGAACCAAAAGTATTTTGGAAGAACAAGAGCACGTGTTTTTTCAAAAACAACTTTCCGACGGACTGGATGGTGCCATTGAAACAGGAAATTTCAAAAGCGTGCTGGAACATTTACAACCCTCGTTTCCTCAATATTCAAGGCTGCAACAAGCTGCATCGGCCATCGATTTCCCCATTTACAGCGCCTATCCGTTTACCCTTTACGACAGTTCAACGATTGACCCCACTTTCTGGAACCTTTTCAAACAAATGGGATACGATACCGACGGATTGCCCAAAAACAAATTCTGGCAATCTAAGCTACTGGCTTCGTTCCAAAAAGCATCGGGATTAAACGTCACCGGGCAATGCAATTTCGACACGTACGCTTTGCTTCTGAAAGATCGCTACGAATGGTTCAAACTACTTGAACTGAATCTGGAACGTCTACGGCAAAATCCTCCATTGCCGGACACTTACGTATGGGTCAACATCCCGTCGTTCAAGCTCGAAATGGTCCAAAACAAAAAAGTGATCCATACAACACGTGTCGTTGTAGGGGCGCCCGATACCCCCACGCCGATACTGAGCGGCAAGATCAGCCACATCATCACGTACCCTTCATGGAATATCCCTACCAGCATCATCCGCAACGAAATAATCCCTGCCATGCGCCGCGATTCAACCTACCTGGAGAAAAAAGGGTACAAAGTGGCCACATGGTCAGGGCAATCAATGCCCAACAGCTCGGTTCTCCACCAGTTCAAAGACTCGGAATATCTGCCCTATAACGTGTCCCAACCTTCGGGGGCCGATAATGCATTGGGGACGCTGAAATTTTTGTTCAACAACAGCGAAAGCATTTATTTGCACGACACCAATGCCAAAAGTTACTTTACCCGCCAATTCCGTGCCCTTTCACATGGATGCGTCCGCGTACAGGACCCACGCTATTTGGCCACGCTTTTGCTCGACAGTACATCGGTTAACCAAATGGACAAACAATTGGACAACCATACATCGGGACATATTGCGTTGAAAAAAGAAATAGGGGTTTGTTTACGGTACATTACATGCGATGTGCTTGCCAACGGATCGCTAGTAAAGTACAATGATGTGTACCGGCAAGACTTTTTTGACCGGCACCGTATGGAAACATGCCTTGATCCCATCAAATACCCCAAGGCAAATTGACGCGAACCAGGATTGGCCTTTATTGCCCAACCTGATTTTGCCCCCGCGAAACATGGCAGGAGATCCAACATTCCAAAAAACTTCCAAATTAATTGGCTATCACAAAAATATCTGCTACTTTTGCGCCCGATTATTATCCGTGCAACAGCGCAATTCGATATTTTTCAGTATGTTACGGCAGTTATCAACAGTCAGCGTGTTAATAACTTGCAGCTGTAGATAGAGGGTTGTGCCAGAGTATTTTAAAAATTAATGTTGGATTAACTTAAAAAAGGAAGACAGTGGATACGTTAAGTTACAAAACGATCTCGGCCAACAGTGCAACGGTTAAAAAAGAGTGGGTTATTGTAGATGCGACCGACCAGGTGTTGGGACGTTTGGGCTCGAAAGTGGCCAAATTGCTCCGCGGCAAATACAAACCGAATTTCACTCCCCATGTTGACTGTGGCGACAATGTGATTATCATCAATGCCGACAAGGTAAAATTGACCGGTGCAAAATGGGAAGACCGTTTGCATTTCTTCTACAGCGGCTATCCTGGTGGCCAAACACAAGTAAGCCCCAAGGAAATTTTTGCCAAAAGCCCTGAAAAGTTGGTTGAAAAAACCATTAAGGGCATGTTGCCTAAAACCAAACTGGGTCGCGCCATCTACCGCAACTTGCATGTTTACGTAGGCGCCGAGCACAAGCATCAGGCTCAGAACCCCAAGGTTATTGATTTAAATTCGATTAAATAAGCAATATGGAAGTAATCAACGCTATCGGAAGAAGGAAAGCGGCCATTGCCCGTGTTTACCTTAAAGAAGGCAAAGGCGATATTACCATCAACAACCGCGAATTGTCTAACTATTTCCCCTCCGGCATTCTCCAATATATCGTAAAACAACCTCTTAACACCTTAGGTGTGGTCGGTAAGTACGATATTAAAGTGAACCTGGCCGGCGGCGGTGTGAAAGGACAAGCCGAAGCATTACGTTTGGCAATTGCGCGCGCATTGGTAAAAATCAACGCCGAAGACAAACCGGCCCTAAGGGCCCAAGGTTTCATGACCCGCGATTCACGCGTGGTTGAACGTAAAAAGCCGGGTCGTCCAAAAGCCCGCAAAAGATTCCAATTCAGCAAACGTTAATATTTTCCGGGTACGTTTAGTATCTAAACCAGTAAGACTCCTGTCTCTTTTAGGACTACTTGCCGGTTGATTGACGAATGAAGAATGTAAACGACTAAAAAAAACAAACAATGTCAAGAACAAATTTTGATGAGCTGTTAGAGGCCGGTGTACACTTCGGGCACTTGAAACGTAAGTGGAACCCTGCCATGGCCCCCTATATTTTCATGGAGCGCAACGGCATCCACATTTTCGATTTGCACAAAACCGTGGTCAAAATCGACGAAGCTGCCAACGCCCTTAAACAAATCGCTAAATCGGGCCGGAAAATATTATTCGTAGCTACCAAAAAGCAAGCTAAAGAAATCATCGCCGACAAAGTAGGTTCGGCAAACATGCCCTATGTGGTGGAACGCTGGCCGGGAGGTATGCTTACCAATTTCCCAACCATCCGTAAGGCTGTGAAAAAAATGGGCACCATCGATAAGTTGATGCACGATCCTTCATCGTGGGGCAACCTTTCGAAACGTGAGCGCCTCCAAATTACCCGTCAAAGGGCAAAACTCGAGAAAACCTTAGGTAGTATTGCAGACCTTACACGTCTTCCTGCCGCGATGTTTGTTGTGGACGTCATGAAAGAACACATTGCGGTTCGTGAGGCCAATCGCCTGGGCATTCCCGTATTCGGAATGGTTGACACCAACTCCGACCCATCCAACATTGATTTTATCATCCCTGCCAACGACGACGCCACCAAGTCGATCGAACTGATCACCGACATCATGATCAAAGCCATCAAAGAAGGTCTGGACGAGCGTAAACTCGACAAAGATGCCGATGGTGAAGGCGCCCCTAAAGGCAAAAAAGAGGGCAGTAAAAAAGTAATTTCGAAAAAAACCGCTGAATTCACCGAAGAGGAGGAAACCGCAGAGGAAGAAGAAGACCTCGACGAAGAAGACCTTGAAGAAGAAGGTGGTGACGAAGTTACCGAAGAGGAGGAATAATTTAGGTGTTGAACGTTAAAAAATAGACGCATGGCTATTACAGCTGCTGATGTAAATAAACTTCGCCAAATGACCGGCGCCGGGATGATGGACTGTAAAAAAGCCCTCACCGAAGCCGATGGCGATTTCGATAAAGCAATTGAGATTATCCGCAAAAGCGGACAGGCCGTGGCCAACAAACGTGCCGACCGTGAAACAACCGAAGGTTGCGTATTGGCCAAAATATCGGCCGACGGAAAATATGGCGCATTGGTTGCCCTTTGCTGCGAAACCGACTTTGTGGCCAAAAACGAAAGCTTCGTAAAATTGACAACTTCAATTCTGGATGCTGCCATTGCCGGTAAACCCGCCACCAAAGAAGAGCTGCTTCAGCTTAAACTGGCCGACGGTACCGTGAGCGAGGTGGTGACTGCACAAGTGGGCGTTATTGGCGAGAAACTGGAAATCGGTGCTTACGAGTTCCTTTCGGCCGAAGCCGTTACCGCTTACATCCATCCCGGCAATAAACTGGCTACTTTGGTTGGTTTAAACCAAGCTGGTATCGATGCACAAGTGGGCAAGGACGTGGCCATGCAAGTGGCTGCCATGGCTCCCGTGGCACTGAACGCCGACTCGGTACCCCAAAGCAAGATCGACCAAGAGCTTGATATTGCGCGCGAACTGGCCCGCAACGAGGGCAAACCAGAAAACATGCTGGACAAGATCGCCCAGGGGCGTTTGGCCAAATTCTTCAAAGAAAGCACCCTGCTTGAACAAGAATTTGTGAAAGACAACAAAAAGTCTATCAAACAATACCTCGACGGTGTTAGCAAGGGTTTGACCGCCACCGGCTTCAAACGCTTTACCCTGAACCAGTAACCAATAGGTTCACAACTGATAATGAAAGGGGCCGTGTGCCCCTTTTTTTGTACCTTTCATTTTGTTTGTAGCAAAAAAATCACAAACATTGCAACCGCCAATTCCAGTTCAACCCACCTTTGCAAAATGAGACATTATTACGATTTTATGGTGATCGGTTCGGGCATTGCAGGTTTAAGCTTTGCCCTAAAAGTAGCCGACAAGGGCCGGGTGGCCCTTGTCACCAAGGCAAGGCTCGATGAAACAAACACGTCTTATGCCCAAGGCGGAATTGCCGGTGTCATGTACAAGCCCGACAATTTCGACAAACATATACATGATACTTTGGTGGCCGGCGATGGCCTTTGCGATCTGGAGGCCGTGAGCAAAGTGGTGGAACAGGCACCTGCCTGCATCAACCAGTTGATTGAATGGGGAACCCTGTTCGACAAGCAGGACAATGGCCATTACGACCTTCACCGCGAAGGGGGGCATTCGGAACACCGTATCCTGCACCACAAGGACAATACAGGTGCCGAAATACAACGGGCACTCACCGAAAAAGTGAAAAACCATCCCAACGTGGTCGTGTTCGAACATTACTTTGCCGTGGACCTGATCACTCCGCACCATTTGGGCCAAATAATGGAACCATGGATGAGGAGTAACATTTGTCACGGTGCATATGTGTTGAACAAAGCTACCAACAAGGTAGAGACGTTCCTGTCGAAGATAACCCTGATGGCCACCGGAGGGGTGGGCAGCGTATACCAAACCACCACCAATCCGCTGATCGCTACCGGCGACGGTATCGCCATGGTGTTTCGCGCCAAAGGGATTATCGAAAACATGGAGTTTGTACAGTTCCATCCCACATCTTTGTACAATCCGGCAGAAAGGCCCTCGTTCCTGATTACTGAAGCCATGCGCGGCTTTGGCGGCATTTTGCGTACGCACGACGGCGCAGAGTTCATGCATAAATACGACCCGCGCGGATGCCTGGCCCCGCGTGACATTGTAGCCCGTGCAATCGACAACGAGATGAAAAACAGGGGCGACGATTTTGTGTACCTCGACGTGACCCACAAAAATCCTGAAGAGGTTAAGGAGCATTTCCCGACCATTTACCATAAATGCTTGAGCTTAGGGCTCGATATCACCCGCCAACAGATTCCGGTGGTCCCGGCCGCACATTACTTGTGCGGCGGCATTAAGGTGGACCTGAACGGATTGAGCTCCATAAAAAACCTCTATTCTGCGGGCGAGTGCACCTCGACCGGGTTGCACGGCGCCAACCGGCTCGCATCGAACTCGTTGCTGGAGGCTGTAGTTTATGCCGATGCTGCTGCTGCGCATGCACTGGAAGCGGTGAAAGAAGCTACCATCAATGAACGCATCCCTAACTGGAACGACGAAGGCACTACCCATCCCGAGGAAATGGTGCTTATTACCCAATCGAACAAAGAGGTGGAGCAGATTATGAGCAACTATGTGGGCATTGTACGGAGCAACTTACGCCTGAACCGTGCCTTGGACCGTCTGGAAGTGCTTTACCGCGAAACAGAGGCATTGTACCAGAAATCGGTGGTATCGCAAAAAATCTGCGAGCTAAGGAATAAGATCAACGTAGGATACCTGATCATTAAAATGGCCAAGAAACGTAAAGAGAGCCGGGGGTTGCACTACAACGTCGATTACCCGGGAAAATTGGATACATTGTAACTTAATGCCGCATTTCCTTGCCGGTCGGAACAACCTAAGCGCCAATCCAGAAACACCGTAAAAAGTATGAAAGGAATTCACTATATTGGCAATTAAAATTCAATCTTTCCAAACCCGCCAAGTCGATCCTCTTCAGGCCCTTACTTATGGAGTACGCTAACGACTCGTTTGAACGGTTACTGGCCGAAAATATGCGGTTAAAGCGGCTGGTATCCCGGCTGTCGGAACGGGAACTAAGCCAAGCGGGATCAATGTTTCCGGCAGAGAACCAACCAATTCTTTTACCTGCTGCCGTTGGGGAAGCCCTTTCGGGCAAAGCGTTATTCAGTGAAAAAATAAAATCGGCATTGCTGCACATCGATAAATTTGCCGATTGTGAACGGGCCGTTCTCTTCCATTATAACAAAACCACACGCAGCCACATTATCCTTCAAAGCGGGGTGGGACAACCATCGGCGGTAACCCCGTCGCACATGGATGTATGGGAAAGCATCCAATCGTTTTTACAGGACATAGGAAACGGGCCATGGGAGTTAGTCCTGCAGCAAGCCCCGATGCCCGAGGCCCTTTTACCTTTTTTTGACCAGGCACGGCAAACCCAATCGTTGTTGCTTTTCCCACTTTGGGCCGGTGACGGACCCACCGGATTTCTGGCATTTGAGGAAACTGCATTTTGCCGCGAATGGTTTACGTTCGAAAAAGAGCTTCTCAAGTTGTCGGCCATGCAGCTTTCCGATGCGTTTATGCGCAACCGTGACCAAATTGAACTGGAAAAAAAAGAGTCGATTAACAATTATCTCCTTAAAATAGCCGAAACGTTCAGCCATAACGACAGATTTGAGGTCCAGGCCAGGCATTCCCTTGAAACCACCGCAAAACTTTTCGGTTTTTCGAGGGTCTTGTTGTTCGAGAACACCGACAGCGACAACTGCCGTGCAATGGACGAATACGTGCAAAAAAATGCCGTGCCCATTAAGGATAGCCTGCAAAATATATCGTTCACACGTCATTTGCCGGGTTTGTACGACATGCTGAAGGTCCAAAAAGTACTGATGGGTTCCGATGTGCAGGTGGATACAGCGCTCAATATCCTTAACCGTGGCACGGAGGTTTCGCGGCTTGTCATCGGCATCCATTCCACCAATGGCCTTCAGGGATTCATGTGCTTTGAGGACGTAAGGCCCGAGCGCCGGTGGGCCGACGATGAGATAAACGCGTTTGTGGTGGTGGCCGATCTGTTTGCATCGGCTTTTGAAAGGCAACATGCCATGGACCACATGGTGTCGAGCCATCAGGAGGCGATAAGGCTGACCCGCCAGTTACGCGACAAAGAAAACTTTTTGGAAAGCATCCTCAGTTCGGTTCCTTTGGGGATCATGCTGGTAAGGAACCGCGAACTGCTGTATGCGAACAGGTTCCTTCAGGAACAAAGCGCACTGACCGAAACAGAACTGATCGGACAAAAGCTATCGCAATTTTATTACCCGGGACAAAACGACACCGAAATGGCCGAGGCCTTTTACCAACAAATAAACCGTGAAGGCGTGGGTTCCATGGAAACGGTGATGAGAAACCATCTTGGCCAACCCATCCACTCCATTGTGATCGGTAAACAATGCCCCGTCAATGGTCTTCGGGATACGTACCTGATCATTGCACAGGATGTGACGTTGCTTAAGCAGGCACAAAGCGAGCTAATGGAGAGCGAGGAACGGTACCGAAAAATCATCGAAACCACTATCGAAGGGGTACTGCTCCTCGAATCGCCGGAGGAGACCGTTTTCGTGAACACTGCGGCCAAGGAGATGATCGGGTTAACGGACAGCAATGCCCAAAGCTTCGAACCCGGCAATTTGTTTGCATCGACCATCGATTTGTCCCGCTTCCGCGAGGCATTTGCCCTGATTGCCCAAGGTCTCGACTTTAAAGGAGATTTTAACATCAAAACCGAAAAAGGGTTGCTGGTTCCGGTCGAAGTTTACGGATCGCGGATCATTCTCAAAGGGAAACCTCTCTTTTACTTCTCGTTACGTAACATTACCGACCGCAAAAAGCACGAAGCCGTGCTGATGCAAAGTGAAGAAAAATTCCGCACACTGAGCGAGAACACAACAGACCAGATTATCCGGATCGCCAACGACGGCACATTGCTCTTCGCCAATCAGGCGTTCAAACAGTGTTACCGTTTTGGACCGATGGATTTGACGGATCAGCAATTGTCTGGTATCTCCCAAATACCGGATGCACTGGCCCAAGCCATTGGTGCCGGGTGCAAACGGGCCGCCGGGGAACATGGCAGTTGCCAGACCGAAGCATCGTTCGTCCTGTTCAACCAAACCTTTTCGATCGAATGGCGGATCTCGCCCGAATTTGGCCCGAACGGCGAGGTGGCCTCGTTCCTATGTTCGGGACGCGATATGACCCAGCGTAAAATGGTGGAACAAGAACTGCTCGAAGCCAAAGAAAAAGCCGAATCGGCCGACAAGCTCAAATCGGCGTTCCTGGCCAATTTAAGCCACGAGGTACGCACACCGCTGAATGCCATCGTGGGATTCTCCACTTTGCTGAAAGAGGGCGATGCAACCCCCGTGGAACAGGAGGAATTCATGAACATCATTATCCGAAGTTCCGATCACCTCATGGCGTTGATATCGGATTTGATAGACATTGCCAAGATCGAAAGCGGGGTAATGAACATCTCGAAATGTGTGTTTGCCGTCAACGATCTGTTACGCGACACTTACCTGTTGTTCCAGAAACGCATCAAACTCGAAAAACGTAACGCCATCGAGCAGATCATTCTGGATATTCCCCACACGAAGGAGGAACCGCTGGCCGAATCGGACCCAAACCGCATTACCCAGATATTAAACAACTTACTGGACAACGCCATTAAGTTCACCCCCCAGGGTATCATTACCTTTGGGTACCGTATCGAAAGCGGTATGTTCCGCTTTTTTGTGAAGGACACCGGCATTGGTATCGAAAACGACAAACTGGGAATTATTTTCTTACCGTTCAGGCAAGGCGACGAAAGCATTTCCAAAAAGTACGGCGGCACGGGACTGGGGCTTTCCATCAGCAAAAAACTGACCGAAGCATTGGGCGGGAACATCCATGTCGATTCGGTGCCCGGTGAAGGGTCGACCTTCTTTTTCGAGATCCCCGACAACAATTTGCGCCGTCCCATGATATTGCCCCTTCTGAAAAGCAGCGGCCTCCGGCCGGTCGAACCAATCCCACGGACGGGTTATTTCTGGGCCGATAAAATTGTGCTGCTGGTCGACGACAACAGCAACAGCCATTTACGAATAAGGAAGATATTGGAGAAGACGGGCGTCACCCTCATTTCGGCCCGTACCGCGGCTTCGGCAAGAGAGCTGATAAAAAAGCGCCAGGCCATCGATTTGATATTGTTCGATATGGAGATGCCCGGCATTGATGTGGCCGGGTTCCTTAAACAAATAAAACATTTCAGGTACGACTTGCCTGTGATCGCACAATCGGAAAAACCGATCGATGGGCGGCAAGGCCCTGAGGTATCTTTGGTCGACGAATGGCTGGAAAAGCCGCTGGACCGCGAACAATTGCTGTACAAGATGAGCTATTTCTTTGGACGCGACAAGATAACGGTTCTGCGTTGACGTCTTATGTCCGTCTTCCCAAAATTGTATATCCGTTACTTTTCGATTAGATTTTACCCACATTGGTTGATCGGTTCTTTACTTTCCGCATCTGTTACGTAAATTGCAGCTTATTTGATTCAGCCCATAACTTTACCATCATGTTTAAATATCTTACATCCGGATGCGTTTTCGCATCATTGCTTGTCCTGACCGGTTGCAACGACGACGACAACGGCGGAAAAAAGTTTTATTTCCCCAAAAACGCCATTGAAGTCACTTATGGCGAAACGGCAGATCTGAACCTGAACTACACATCGGCCAAACTCCCCACATACGAAAGCGACAATGAATACGCCGTGTCTGTCGACAATTGGGGAACGGTTACGGGTGAACTGGCCGGCACGGCCAAGATTACGGCAACATCGTACGACGGGCAACAAACGGACACCTGCATTGTGACCGTGGTCCCCACCACGTCGGTTTTTGCCGACCCCTATCTTCCTTTCGGCGTTACATCTAAAAAAATACTAAAGTACGAAGACCGCGAACTCATATACATGGATACCACATTGATGTTCTTTGCCGGTGAAAACCAATACATCGACGAAGTATACTATTTATTTGACGATGCCAAACGTTACGAGATGTGCTATTTTTTCCTCCCCAATACATCGTCGGTCGACTTTAAAGTTTCCGAACACCTGACGCAACGTTTTTATTATGCCGGCAAGGACACCGACGGCACACAAGTGTTCTATAACCAGGATGCAATTGTCGGGAAATGGGTGGACGAAACTTACAACGAGATCGTACTTGCGTTCATACCCATGGAGGAAAATACCGGGGCTTCAGGGGTTTCGGCCCTGGCATCGCCGACGCTGAGGGCAAGTAAAGGCAAACTAAACGTGGTAAAAGAGACGATGGATACGGTGGTGAAACCGGGAAGCAGCAAATCCAGATAAAGTTCTTCCCACGGAAAAATGATGCAAAAACCGCCACTCTTTTTACAGAGTGGCGGTTTTTGTTTATGCACCAAAGCAAGAGCGAAATTGTCTACTATTGGGAAACTTGTTTTGTTGTGGGTGTCACAACAACATTGTTGTGACCAACGCAACAACATTGTTGTGGGTGACGCAACAGTACTGTTGCGTCACCCACAACAGCACGAAGGGGCCAGGCAAATGGTTAAACCACCCTAAGTGTTTTATCGAAGCTGGCCACACGCACTTCTTTTAACAAAGAGCCTCCGCTAAACTTGGTACGCACTTCCAACACGTAAACTCCTGCAGCCAGTTCAGGGACCACCACCATAAGTTCCGAGGGATTGTTGGTAACCACATCGGTAACATCAACTTTGATGATATTGCCCGAAGCCTGATCCAAAAAGTAAACGCCCACCAGGTTGGTCTCTCCGGCCAGTTTTATTTTGCTTCCACGTATTTTGAGGTTCCTGCCTGGAGTAATCACGTCGTTGACCGATCCCGTTTTCACATCGGTTACCTGCAATATCTCACAGCCGGTCTCGGCCACGCCCATTATGGCCACATCTACATTGGACAGCTCCTTACGTAAAGTATCGCCTTGGTTGAACAGGAACGACACCGTGTGCTTGCCTTTGGTAAATGGTTCTTTTGGATTGTTGAAGACGCCCTTTATTTGCACGCCGGCGGTAAAATAGCCGGTATTGACCGAATAGCCGTCACACATAAGGTAAGCCATTTCCTTGAGGAAAAGATCAACGGCATGGCTCATTGCTTTAGCCGATACATCGGCACCGCCACGCGACACGGCCGATTGGCAAATATCCTCAATGCCAAGGGTGCGTTCACTGCTCACACGGGCCGAAAAGTCGTTTGGGTCGTCGGTCAACAGGTTGTCGTACAAATACGCCTTCACACTGTGTTTAATAGTTACTTCCATAAAGATTGATTTTAGGTAAATTGATTAAGATGAATAAAATGTTCATCACCGAAGGTATTTTATTCACTAATCATAACCTCATACGTTAGATTATTTTTAGGAAGTTCATTTTACTACACCCTGACTACATGGTGATTATATTCAAAAATATTACTTAAATAACTTGCGGCAATGCATAAATAGCATAGGTTAAAGATAACATAGCCCGTTACTCCCCGATCAGCGGCACCAATTCCACAGGCCCCAATAACCCCGAGGGTTCGGGCTCCCAGTTTTCAGCCGTAAAGTTGCCGTCGGCACCACGATTGGCGGGTACACGGGTTTGGAAGTTGGTGTTATAAAAAATGCGCCAGGATATGTTCTGTTTATCCATCCATGCAATCCGGTTGGACATGCCGTTGGTCACTTGTACTTCCAGCTGGTTTTGGCGTTTGAGCAACCGGGAAGGGATTTCTGTTGAATAATCGGGGCCCCAAAGGGTTGCAATTTTTTCCCCGTTCAAAAACACCATGGCGGCCCCTTCGACATCGCCCAGGTTAAGCCGCCATGCGGTATATTGACCGTTGGGCCGTTTAAAGCTTGCCCGATAGGCCAGCGTGCCCGAAAAGTTTTCCAGTTCGCCATTGTCCCACTCTGTCCATGACGACAATTGGTCGATGCTCCGTGAAGAGGGGGTATCCGGTCCGCCGGCCACATAACCGACCTTCCATGGCAACGCGACAGGAATACCCTTTCCCGCCGCATTGTATTGCGGATACGCATTGCCCGCAAACGGCCTATCGGCTGTAAGCAGGATCACCGACTCGTCGGGCCCTAACCGCATTTCTATCTGACATACACCGGTCCGGTCCCCCACACGGACAATACCCGTTTGCCCGGTAAGCATATTGTACCGTGCGGCGTGTTTAAATACGGTGGCAAAAGGTACTTTTCCCCGGAATGGCTTCCCCGTTTGGTTAACGATGAAATAGAGCGTTTGGCCGTCAACAGTTCTCCGTGTACAATTCAGCCCCATTGGCACCATTGGTTCGCAGGCTACTCCGGCTTCGGCCATAAGCTTGGGCAAATGATCCGATTTCAGCAACCGCCCCTGCCCCACCGTAGCTGTTTGCACGCCGTTATCAGGTGCACCAAAAAACAGATCCTGCACCAGATAAGACATTTCATCCCTTTTCTGTTCCAAATCGCCCAGCCCGGGCAACGATTGGGGCATATTGCCAAACCAGAGGACAGTCGCCCCCTGATGGGCAAGTTCAATAAGTTTTTGCAGTGTGGCGGCAGGCATGTAAGCGGCATTTGGCACCAATATGGTTTGGTAATGGCAGTTGCCTGTTTCCAGACGGCCGTTCTTCCATTTCACCCCAAGTAATTGGCGGTCGGAAATGTAATCGAACGCAATGCCATTGTCCAACATTTGTTCGGCCAGCACTTTCACCGGCCAATCGGCGGGCTGGTGCTTAAACCCGTCGAAATGTTTGAGCAATGTGTGACCAGCGTCGCTCCAGCTATCATAAACGGGAAAATAGAGCAACACGTCGTTTTGTGCCGTCCCCTGCTGGAGGAACGACTGGCAACGGGCCACATAGCTGTTCAGTTCTGCAAAGTAAGGCCAATAGCTATTCTGTGGATTGAAATGCATCGCAGCATAAAACAACCAGCCTGGCCATTGGGCTTCTTTGGGCGAATAGGCCGTTCCATGGTAAAAAATGTGATTGACGCCACCCAGCATCAACACGTCCAACGCTTTTTTGACATCGGCGGGGGTCGATTTGAAATGTTCGTTAAGCCATGTGGCCGATTCGGACGACACCAGTGTTTTTCCCGTGACGTGGGCCGCCGATGACGCAAATTTTATGCGCGTGAGCTCTGTTCCTTCTATTTCAGGAATATCGGTGCTGGCATAAAGGTCCGGCAAACTGGCGGGCGAACCATGTGCCTGGTTACGGATAAGCTTGCCCTGACGTTGGGCCCATTGGTGCCACGTTTGGGTATAGTTCTCAAGCAACAGGTCGGAAATGGTCTCGCGAAAATCACAACGCACCCTTCCCACCGAATCGGCCAATGCGTTGCCGAACAGTGCGGGCAGGTATTTTTTCAGGTCATAGCCCCTGCGTTTTTCGAACTCCTCGAAAAGATCAGGGGTGAAATCGGCTTCCCCACGGGCATCGTCTACTTCGTAACTGTCGTTAAAGTACGCACGAAGGCCACTCAGGTCGTGGCCGGCAAACGCCTTGTCGAAGTGGCCTAAATAGCTCGTGGTGGCACTTTTCGAAAAGTGGTCTATCACATCCCCTTCGCCGCCCGGCCCTGCACGTTCCACCATCTTGCCGTGCCATCCGGCGAATAGGCCGTAAAGCGTCCAATTGCCCCCGGGAGCCGTCCAGTGCAAGTCACCCTTTGTATCCACCAATTGCGAAAGGTCAACGGTCTCCCCCTGGTCGGAATAGCCGACCAGGGCCACCAACGGCAGGTTTTTACGAAACTTTACCTGGTCAATGGCCCATCTCTGCAAGCCGGACGTTTGGGAAACGGGCTCTTTCAGATCGTCCCATGTTGGTTTTTCAGGCCCTGCCAACCGTAAAAATGGTTGTTGTTCAAAAGCGACCTTTTCACCAAGGGTTTGCCCCTCCGTTACCGTCCATGTTTTGTACTCAATGGTTTTGCAGGCATCGCCGGGCAATACCCATGGCCCGCCAAACGGCCATCCCGACGCGTTGGCCAGATCGATGCCAATGCCTAAGCGTTTGGCTTCGTGAAGGGTGTGCCCGAAGAGGGCCGTCCATTGCGGTGACAAAAAATCGACGAACCGTTCCTCCGTTCCTTTCACTCCGTATATGGGGGTGACCTCCAATCCTCCCAAACCTGCCTTTTGGTACAATTCCATGCAATAGGTCAGGTTGGCACTGTCCACTGCACTTCCCATCCACCACCAACGCGTCCAGGGCTTGCTTTGTTGGGTCACGTCAGGCCATTTGACGGGTTGCTGCGCCGTAAGCATGCCAATTGACAGGCACAGAAGAACGAATGGTATTGCCGGGTTTCTCATGGTAAAGAGGTATTAATTTTGAAGAATATTCCCTGAAAAATGAATTTGTCGTGGTGCATGATAAATACGTTTTTGAAAGCAATGGAAACAATCTTTGGGAGTCTTCTCCGCTTTTAAAATTAAGCGTTATCAGCATGTAAAAACACGAATAATCGTGCGCAGAAACAGGAAAATTCGTTCGAAAACGCGGAAAATGGCTTTCATCAAAATTAAAAATGGGCCCAGGAGCTCTCGCCCGGCCCGTTCCGTATCTCTTTTGTTTGCTTATGTTTGGGGGAAAGCCGGGGACGTTTACTTTTTAACCAACGTACCTATTTTTTCACCTTTCACTACCTTGAGCAAGTTGCCCGGGGTATCCATGTCGAATACGATGACCGGCAAATTGTTTTCCTTGCACATGGCGGTGGCGGTCAAATCCATCACCTTAAGGCCACGCCGGTACACCTCATCAAACGTAATTTCATCGAACCTGGTGGCAGTCGGGTCTTTCTCCGGATCGGCAGTGTATACGCCATCCACACGGGTCCCTTTCAGCATCACATCGGCTTCGATCTCAATGCCCCGCAACGACGATCCGGTATCGGTGGTAAAATACGGATTGCCCGTTCCTGCCGATAAAATGACCACTTCTCCTTTTTCCAAAGACTCAATGGCTTTGGGCTTGCTGTAAAATTCACCTACCGGCTCCATCCGGATGGCAGTGAGAACACGTGCCTTCAAACCTAAATCGGCCAACGCCGAACTCAATGCCAAGCTATTGATTACAGTGGCCAGCATCCCCATTTGGTCTCCCTTGTAACGCTCAATGCCTTTGGAGGTGCCGCTCAATCCCCGAAAAATATTGCCGCCCCCAACCACAATTCCCACTTGGGTCCCTAACGCGGTAATCTCTTTGATCTGAGTGGCATATTCGTTCAGGCGGTTGGCATCAATGCCGTAACCTTGTTCTCCCATGAGCGATTCCCCGCTCAATTTCAATAAAATGCGCTTGTATTTTGCTTGTGGCATGGGTTATTATTTTGATGTGCAAATGTACAAATGTTTGGAATTTATCGGGTTGGTCAACGCAATATCATGTGGCACAAGCCAGCGGGACAAGACTTATGCGACAGGGGGATCTTTTACCCAACATCGACGCATTGCGCTCTCCAAGTTCGTAGGGAACTTCGGATGAAACGTCTTGACTACTTTTTTTCAATCCCACTTATCCTCCTGGCCGATTTATTTCATAATTTTGATCAAATTTAACATTTCTCACAAACACACTAAAATCCATGTTTATGAAGCAACCCATTTTTCAAACCTTTCGCACAAAATGGCTCATGCTGATAACAGCCCTGGCGGTTGGAGCACTGATGATAACGGTTGAAGCCCAAACCAAAATTGCCAGTCCCGACAAGAAAACCCATGCTTACGTGACCCTAAACAGTAACGGTGTATTGCATTACAGCGTATCGTTCAACAACGAAACGGTATTGGAACCATCACGTCTGGGATTGATGATGGAAGACAACGACTTCTCAAAAGGCCTAAAGCTCGACGAGATTTCAAAGCCCAAAAAGATCAAAGAGTCCTACGAACTTTTTACCGGCAAGAAAAGCTTGATAAACTACGATGCCAACGAACAAACTTTTGTGGTATCAAACGGTAAAGGATCCAAAATGGAGGTGATATTCAGGGTTTCGAACAATGGAGTGGCCTTCCGCTACAACTTTCCCGGACAAGCACCGGGTTTAAAGAAGGTATCCGACGAGACTACTTCTTTTAAATTCCCTGCCGGCTCCAAAGGATTCCTGCAGCCCATGTCCGTGGCCAAAACCGGGTGGTGCGAAACCAATAATTCGTACGAAGAGCATTATATATCCGATGTGACTCCGGGAACCGAGTCTCCCCTCGGCGTAGGTTGGGTTTATCCCGCTCTCTTCAAAACCGGGAACTATTGGTTGTTGATCTCAGAAACCGCATTGGGACGTAACTATTGCGGCACGCGGTTGGTTCCCGGCATCGATGGCAATGACTATAAAGTGGGATTTCCCGACCCGCGGGAAGTGTTCACCAACGGCGTGGCATTTCCCGAATCATCGTTGCCATGGGCCACGCCATGGAGGGTCATGGCCGTAGGATCATTGGCACAAATAACCGAATCGACCATCGGCACCGACCTTGCCGAACCCTCAAAGCTGGCAGATACCTCATGGATCAGACCCGGCATTGCTTCATGGAGCTGGATTATTCTAAAAGACGAATCGGTGAACTATGATGAAACCAAACGTTATATCGATTTTGCTTCCGACATGAAGTGGGGCTATTGTTTGGTAGATGCAGACTGGGACCGTCGCATCGGCCACGATCGCGTGAAAGAATTGGCCGATTATGCCAAAACAAAGAACGTGAAACTGATATTGTGGTACAATTCATCGGGCGACTGGAACTCAACCAAATACTCTCCTAAAAGCCAACTACTTACACATGAAGCACGCCAAAAAGAGTTTGAACGTATCCACAAAATGGGCATTGCCGGTGTAAAAGTCGATTTTTTTGGCGGGGACGGCCAATCGATGATTGCTTATTACCACGACATTTTGGATGATGCGGCAAAATATCAACTCAACGTGAATTTCCATGGAGCCACCCTTCCCCGCGGTTGGCACAGGACCTATCCCCACCTGGTAACTACCGAGGCAATTAAAGGCTATGAGTTTGTGACCTTTGGCCAAGCTGATGCCGACAAAGAGCCATCGCATTTTACCATGGCCCCGTTTACCCGTAACGTATTCGATCCCATGGATATCACTCCGATGAACCTAACGGAGATCCCCAACATTACACGCCGTACCTCAGGCGCATTTGAACTGGCATCTACCGTGGTATTTACTTCGGGCGTGCAGCACATGGCCGAAACACCGAAAGGAATGGCCAGGGTTCCTGTCTTTGTCAAAAGCTTTTTGCAAACATTGCCCGTGCGCTGGGACGCATCGAAACTTGTCGGCGGCGATCCCGGAAAATGGGTGGCGATGGCACGTAGGGCCGGAAACATTTGGTACATAGGCGGCATGAACGGCGAAGCCCTGGCAAAAAAAGCCACGATTGATTTGTCGTTTATCAAAAAAGGTTCATCGGTGTATCTTATTGAAGATGGAAAAGAGCCCAATACGTTCACCGAACGCTCATTGGACTTCAAGAATAACAAATTGCTTGAACTGGACGTGAAACCCAATGGCGGGTTTGTGGTTGTTGTGAAGTAAGCATCTTCCTGCCATTCACAACTAAATAAACCAAGCGGGTCAGGACATGGTGGTATAAGGACTTTCGTTTCCGCTTCTCTTTATTTGGAGAAAATACCTGACCGGATATTTGGCAAAGCCAGGTGTTCGTAAATAACATTAAAAAACAGGATACAGACTAAACCAAGAGGCCGCACGACTTTCTTTGTCATGCGGCCTCTTTCAGAAATGCATGTGCCACTTGAACCGCTTGCCGGAATAAATAAATCCATCCCCGCCCGCCGGGATCATTCTGTCGGTTGATTGGCCTTACGCCTTTCTGTAGCTGCTTGTTTGAATTTGGCTTTCTGGTTGTTCCTAAGTTCGGCGAATTTCTGCTTTTGCTCGTCGTTGAATACAGTCTTCAACTCTTCGTCCCGTTTGTCCAAATCCTTTTTTGCCTCGCGAAGCGATTTGCGTAGTTCTGACTTTTGCTGGACATGCTTAAGATTAATGTCGTACACCGCTTTCTGTTGTGCGTCGGTGAGCGACAACTCTTTTGTGAGCCGTTGGGTTTGCTGCCGGGCAATCTCTTCGGGCGAGCGCTCTTTTTTAACTGGCTCTTGCGCGCCCAATTGGCCAACAGCTCCGAAAAAAGCAACGGCCATGGCCAGGATTGTTGTCTTCAATGGTTTCATATCATTGTCGTTTAATGGGTTGTCATTCGTTTTAATTCTTTAAAAAATCGGTCACTTTCTCAGCCAAACAAGCCAGGTGTTTTCGCCATCGGTGATTGTAGCCACATGATCACAGGTGCCGTCGCCAAAATTCACCGTCCACACTTTGCCATTGCCGAAATCAATGGTTTTGGTCCCGCTCACCACCTGCCGGCAAGCAGTTTTGTACAGGAGAGGGGTCTCTTCGTCCACGGTTTTGGTAACGGTACGTCCTTGGGAACTGGTAAACAGGGTCGTTCCCCATGTGGTAAATTTATTGTCACGTATCGCACCGAGAGTCCCAAATTCATACAACCGTGTCAAGTCGGCACTACGTGTAAGGGTTCCTTTATCACCGGCCAAAGCAATGGTGATGTCCTCCGAGATCCCGGCCAAACGACTGTTTGCATCCATGTCGTTAGTGATCGTTTTGACGATGGAACCCGTTACCGCATTCCCGCTTACCGTATAACCATCGAACAAAAACGTCCTTAGTTTATTGGTTTCGGTAAACGATTCGGTCGTAACAATGATCTTGCCCGTACGGACTTTGCCGTCCGCTCCCACGCAACCAGTTCCAAAATCGATGGTCAGCACTTTAATGGCCTCCGACTCATCCAAAGTCACCACCGCACAGTCTGTCAGATAACAATAGCCCACGTTGCCGGACTTCAACTGGCTCAATTCCATCATGTCAAAGCCCTCATCGGCAATGGCATCAATTTCAACGGCATATTCTTCCGAATCGGTTTCCTGCACCACAATGGAAGAATCGGGCGTGTTGTCGTCATCTTTATTGCAAGACACTGTGTAAAAGGCCATCATGGCTAAACATGAGAATAATAATATATTTTTCATGGTCGTCGTTTTTGGTAATGAATGAATCAAATAGTTGTTGTAATTATAAACGCGTTTGACTCTTTGACACCCGACACCCAAAAAAGTTAAAGGGAGTTGTAAAATTTTTTACGGATTAATCTTTCCCTTCGGCCATCATTCCTATTTTTTTAGTTTTAAAAGTTATTTGACAACATCTTTCGATACCATAAACCTTCCGGTTCCCGTTTAGATATCTTCCCTTCTTTTCCCTATATTTTCCACATCTTTACTTTAACTTTTTGGCATTGCGATGTTCTAATTAGGTACCATCATCCAACCATCGATTAATGATAGACATTGCTGAGGACAAAATCATCCCGTTGTTAAAGGCGGAACGGACCCGCGACGAAGGTTTTACCTTGCTGATGCGTAAATACCAAAAACGCATCTACCTGCATGCCCGCCGCCTGCTGGTCTCACACGAAAATGCCGAAGATGCCGTTCAGGAAACGTTTATCAATGCATACCGTTACTTGCACAAATTCAACCAAGAATCGGCCATTTATACCTGGTTATACAGAATTGCCACCAACGAATGTATCCGGATCATGAAAAAACAGAAAAAAATATTCGATCACAGCAATCAGATGGAACTGCTTTTCGATCATCAGGTATCCGACGATTGGTCAATGACGGCCGACGAGATGCAAAAGAGGTTTCAAAAGGCCATTTTAAAATTACCCGAGAAACAACGCATTGTGTTCAATCTCCGGTATTTCGATGAAATGGGTTACGAACAGATGAGCCAAGTGCTCGACACGTCGGTAGGATCACTTAAAACGTCGTACCACTATGCTTGTGAAAAAATTAAGGAAACAGTGAGCAAACAATAGTACCCATGGAAAAAGAATTTGATCTTCCGGTTTATGGGAAAGCAAATCCCTATAAAATACCTGACGGCTTTTTCGACAAGTTGCCCGAAGAAACGTTATCGATGGCAAAAAAACGGGACGCATCGCACAAACGTACCCTGCTGGCAACGGCTGCATCTTTAGCGGTCGCGGCAAGCCTGGCATTAGCCATCTTTTGGCCGTCCATAACTACAACCTCGTTGCCCAACGATGATCCCATGGCATTTAACAATGATCCTGCACTAAACGAGACGATGGCGGATAGTGTCCATAAGCAGGTATTCGTCTCTCTTTCCGATACATTAAAAATGGGGCAGGTAACGGACACATCCACAAAATCAGCTCCTTCAAAGAGTCTCCAAGCCAATATGCCCCCGGCAAAAAAGGAAGATCTTGACGATTTGCTTGCCGAGCTTTCGTTTGAAGAGCTGATGATGATAGCTGACAACGGTGACGATGACCATTTTATAAACGATTGACATGAACCACATAATGCATCGAAAAAGCCCATATCGCCAATGCCTATTGCATGAGGGCATGACCAGTGGCATGGATCGCTTCCGCCCAGATGGGGCAAACGGGCATCCGGCCGATGAAATACAAAACTTTAAACCGATGAAAAAAATAACGATACTATATATGGCAATAATGGGTTTCGTGTTTATCCAGGCTACCGTTGCCCAACAGGAACAAGCACGTTTCCCCGTGTTGCGCGAACGTATTGCCAACGCCAAAGTGGAATACATTAAAGAAAAACTTGCCCTTGATGACGCACAAACCGAAAAATTCCGAACCGTTTATCTGGCTTACGAACGGGAACAAGCCCAGCTCGGCAAGTTAAGAAACCTGCGTATGAACAATGTGAATGCCGACAGTATCCCGGCCGAGGATGCAGAAAAACTCATCGCCGCACGATTTGATTTTGCACAAAAACAACTTGATCTGCGAAAAAAATATTTTACTGAATTCCAAAAAGTTCTCTCGCCGCAGCAGATTATTAAACTCTATCAGGCAGAAACGGAAATACGTCAAAAAGTATTGATTGAACTGCGCAACCGGAGGCAAACCGGAAGGCTTCAGCAGGAAAATTGACGGACCATCTTTCCGGATATCCCGACACATGCAAACAAGCATCCAATAATATCTCTGAAAAACAAACACTTATATCCAATCTGATATTTAGCTATAAAAAACATGATTCTTTTTTGAATATCCCCAATTTTTATAACTTTGCGCAGTTTTTATATAAGGGTCAGGTGGACAAGCTTAAAACGTTCGAAATTGCCTTTAAGGGATTGGCCGAAGGAAAGCACGAGTTTGATTACGGCATCGATAGCCAATTCTTTGAAGTGATTGAAGATAGCATGATCGAAGATGGGAACCTGAAAGCAAAAGTGCTTTTGGACAAACAAACTACCATACTGACGCTGGACTTTGATATCAAAGGTATTGTAAAAACACTCTGTGACAGATGTCTGGATCCCTTGGAACTGCAAGTAAAGCACAAGGCCAGGATTTACGTAAAGTTTGGGGAAGAATATGATGAACCTTCCGATGAAATCATTGTATTGCCCCACGACGAACATCAGCTGAACGTGGCCCATTTGATCTATGAGTTCATTGGACTTAGTTTACCGGTACAGCGTCTGCACGAGGATAACAGTTGCGATCCGCAGATGATCGCCAGATTGGACGAATTCAAAGACTACCAGTCCGACGATAACCAAGCTGGTGACCCAAGATGGGATGAGTTAAAGAAATTACTAGATAAAAACAAATAAAGAAGTTGTAAAATGGCAAATCCTAAGCACAGACATTCGAGTACCCGTGGTGCCAAAAGAAGAACCCACTATAAAGCAGTTGCCCCTGCGTTGGGTGTATGTTCAAACTGCGGTTCAGCAATAAAATTGCACACCGTTTGCGGCGAGTGTGGTCACTATCGCGGCAAATTGGCTATTGAAAAACAAGTTACTGCCTAACTATTGGTAGATTATCTTTTTTAACTTTGCTCCTTTCGACTGAGGGAGCAATTTTTTTTTGAAACGAAAGTTTCCACAATATTGTCGGGTACAGAGGCGTGTTCCCCTTTTACCGACAGCAAAATGAACCACCACTTTGTGATTAAAGCCTGTCGTCGCCAGCGAGATCCATCATTGGCGAATGGAAGGCTTCCAATTTATTTCATCCACACACTTGCATTGCAACTGCGTGAAATGGTTTGTTTTGTTTCAATTTTAAACTGATTGCCGTGAAAAGACTCAATGCTGTAATTACTGCCGTAGCGGGATATACGCCCGACTATATCCTTACCAACCAAGAGCTTAGCACCATGGTTGACACCTCTGACGAATGGATCATGACCCGTGTGGGCATTAGGGAACGCCACATTTTGAAAGGTGAAGGACTTGGTTCGTCCGACATGGGAGCCAAAGCAGTTCAGCAATTGCTTGAAAAATCGGGTACCAAACCCGAAGAAGTGGATCTTTTGGTATGTGCCACCGTAACTCCCGACCATCCGTTTCCCGCCACCGCAAACATTATTTGCGACAAGGTGAACATCCGCAACGCACAGGGCTTTGACGTCAACGCGGCATGTTCGGGATTTCTTTACGCCCTTGATTTGGCCACGCAATTTGTAAGAACCGGCTCCAAGAAAAAAGTGGTAGTGGTAGGTGCCGACAAAATGTCGTCAATCACCGACTACACCGACCGTACCACGTGTGTGTTGTTCGGCGATGCGTCGGCCGCCGTTTTGCTTGAGCCTACCGATGAGAACATCGGCGTGATGGATTCGTCGTTGCACAGCGACGGTTTCGGTCGTCCGCACTTGCACATGAAAGCAGGGGGATCGGTAAAACCCGCTTCGCATGAAACCGTGGATGCCCGCGAACACTTCATTTACCAGGAAGGACAAATGGTGTTCAAACATGCCGTTTCGAAAATGGCCGACACCGCTGCCGAAATCATGGAGCGCAACAACCTGAAATCGGAAGACATTGCCTGGCTGGTACCCCATCAGGCCAATCTCCGTATCATCGATGCCACGGGCAACCGCATGGGGCTTCCCAAGGAAAAGGTAATGATAAACATAGACCGTTACGGCAACACCACCACAGCAACCATTCCGCTTTGCCTGGTAGAGTGGGAAAAACAGTTGAAAAAAGGCGATAACCTTGTTTTGGCCGCATTTGGTGCCGGCTTTACATGGGGTGCCATTTATCTCAAGTGGGGTTACGACGGAAAATAACCCACTCTGTAAAACACACAAAAACCCAACGTCCAAAAGGCTTTGGGTTTTTTATTTTTATCGGACCGACCAGATGCCCGATCGGTACTTCAACCGTTTTCTCTGCTACTGCCCCAACTCGTCGTACTTTAAGAAATCCTTTACTTCCAAAAAAGCTTTTTCCATGCACATCATGTGATCAATCAGGAAACGGAACACCTCAGGCCACTTGTCTTGCTTGTAAATGTCTGCATCCATACAGGTATAGACCCGGCAGACATGATTATTTTCCTTCTCGTATGTCAAATCCCAGATCAAAGGTTTACCGTACGCATCCTCGAAAATGGCTTTACAAGCGTCAAGCTTGGCATAAAGTTTCAACCTGCGATCTTCGTCGCGATGATTTATTTCCAAAGCAACCATTGCCTGCTCCCTGTTGACATCAAACCGGAGGTCGATGCCCCGGATTCCGGTATTATTTAAAATCCACTTCTTGGGCAGTCCTTTCTGCCCCGGCAAGCGACGCGTGCGGTTTTCCAGCTTACGCCAAAACTCCAGCCTTAATTCCTTTGCTTCTTCCTTGGTGAACATTCCTCGACCTGTTTTTGTGCAAAATTAAGAATCTTGCTTGTTTTTGATCGATCGATATGCCTCAAACAGAAGATAGAGCAACGACAGGCCCATTACGACCAAGTTGGTTATTTCCCATGCCCCTTTTAGTGAATGGGTTAATCCAAAACACAGCACGACCAATACGGTCGCTAATAATAGTCTGTATTTTTTTTCCATTTGTTTATACGATATTGAATGATAATCAAGGCGCAAGATTTGCTGGCTTATGTTCCCTTTTCCTTTTGTGCCGCGCACAAGGATGTTGTTCCTCCTTGCCTCCAATAACAAATTCTTACGGCATTGGGTTGTACAAAGTTGGCAGGATATTGTTGGTATAAACCGGTATCGTCACAGAAACCCTATCTTTGCCAAAAATTTCGTCAGCGTGAAGATAGGAGATGTAGACCTGGGATACAAGCCGTTGTTATTGGCCCCAATGGAGGACGTGACCGACTCACCGTTTCGCAAATTATGCAAGAAATACGGCGCCGATTTGATGTATACAGAATTTGTGGCTGCCGATGCACTGGTGCGTACAATCCCGTCAACCATGCGCAAATTGACCATTGCTGACGAAGAACGGCCCGTCGGGATCCAAATCTACGGTCATGAAATAGAACCGATGGTCGAAGCGGCCAGGATTGCCGAACAGGCCGCTCCCGAGCTCATCGATATTAATTTTGGCTGCCCCGTCAAGAAGATTGCCCATCGCGGCGCAGGATCCGGCATGTTGCGCGACATTCCCAAAATGGTGAGAATGACTGCGGAAATCGTTAAAGCCGTAAAGCTCCCGGTGACCGTAAAAACACGTCTGGGCTGGGACGAAAACACCAAATACATTGTCGATATTGCAGAAAGACTACAAGACACAGGTATTAAAGCCCTGACAATACACGGTCGCACACGCGCACAATTCTACACCGGCGAAGCCGACTGGACCCTTATCGGCGAAGTAAAGAACAATCCGCGAATGACCATTCCCATCATTGGCAACGGCGACATTGTTTCGCCACAAAAGGCAAAAGACTATTTTGACCGCTACGGCGTGGATGCTGTTATGATTGGGCGTGCCAGCATTGGCCGCCCATGGATTTTCAGGGAAATGAAGCACTATTTGCAAACAGGTGAATTGCTCCCGCCGCCCACCATGGCCGAACACGTGGCAATGGTAAAGGAACAGTTGTCCCAATCGGTACAATGGCTCGATACGTTCCGGGGCATTTTGCACATGAGGCGTCATTTGGCCGTTACGTTTAAAGGCTTGCCCCATTTCAGGGAGATGAAAACCAAACTTCTCCAGTGCAACGATTACGATATGCTTATGGCCCTATTGGATCAATTGGCGGAGCAATATCATGACTATTGCTCGTCCTTTGACGCATGATAGTACTTCCGGACAATCACTTTTACCGGATACCACGCAGCTATAAGCCCTATCGCCGACACGGTGGCAAACACCAGCAGTATGTCGCCCAGGTTCAGGATAATAGGGTAAGCATCCACCACGAACGAACTGCCTCCCTGAAACTTAATGATGCCAAATTGTTGCTGTACCACAATGAGCAGGCTACCCAAAAGCAATCCCACCACTACGCCGGTGAGTGAGATCATCCAGCCCTCAATCAGAAAAATACGGGTCACCATGCGTTGGGATGCACCCATGCTTTTGAGCGTAAAGATGCTCTCCTTCTTTTCGTAAATCAACATCGACAATGTCCCGATCACGTTAAAAGCGGCAATGACCATAATGAAAGAAAGGATGAGAAACGCCATCAGCTTTTCCACTTTCATCATCTTATAAAATGCCTCGTGTTGCATCTCTTTGTTCTTCACCGTAAAATTTGGCCCTATCAGTTTTTGTATCGATGCAGCTGTTTTATTTACCGATTGACCGTTTTTTAATGCTACCGCCAGATACGAGACCTTGGTCGCGTCATACTCCAGCAATTTTCGGGCTTTATCGATGCCGATGATCATGTATTGCGAATCGTACTCCATTTGCTTTACGGCAAAAATACCTGCCGGCATCACATAATCGGAATTAAATCCCGATTCGGGATTTAGGAGGTTTATCGGGGCATTACGCCTTGGTACGTAAATTCCCAATGGCGACACAAAATTCAGGCTGACAGACATCTGTTCCGAAAGGATAAAGCCCAGCACCCCAAAATCGGCATGTTGGTTTCCCAACGAAAACGCTCCCTCAACCATAATTGAGTCAATGTTGCAAACTTTACTGAAATTGGCGTCGACACCCATTACCAGGCAGGGCATTTGCCGACGTCCGTAACGTATCAGCGCCTGGTCTGTCACCACCTCTGATATCGAAAGTATCGCATTGTTATCGAGCAATTGACGGTACGGGATTGAATCGGTCGAAAAAACTTTCCCTTCCACTGCCTCAATCTTCAATTCGGGATCGAACGATCCGTACAATTTGCCAATAAGTCCATGCAAACCGTTAAACACCGATAGCACCACCAGCAATGCCAACGTCCCGGTCATGATACCAAGTACCGATATCATGGAGATAACGTTGATGATATTTTGCGATTTCTTGGCAAAAAGGTAACGCAACGCAATATGTGTAGGTAATGACATGGCAGCAATGTGACTTTTTATTTTTGGGCCATTACCATTAAGCCGGTACCTGTACGATGGGGGAATTTCACGTCTAACCAATTCAACACCAAACAAACAGGAAAGAAAACAAGGTAGTAAAACGGCAACAACACAAAAAACAGTTTACTTATATTGAGCATTAAAATAGGATATTTCATTGATAAGCGCCACGATATTTTGCCAGGGGTACCATATGTGTACATGGCACGTACGTTTTTGAACCCAGCCCTTACCAATTTGTCGGAAATATCGTGAATGTTGTATCCGTCCCTCACATGCTCTTCGATAAATCCCTTCACTTCACCCTCCTGGTGGTCATGCGTGTCACTGCCTCCCTGGTCCGATGGGGTCGAGATCAACAAAAGCCCGTCATTTTTCATCGATTTATAAAAGTTGGAAAATACTTTTTCGTCTTCTTCTATATGCTCCATTACATCCACCGAAAGCACCAGATCGTAGGTGTCTGGTTCCGAAAAAGCAGTCAGGTCGGCATACTCAAACTTCACTCTCCCATTTCGTCCGATTGCCGAAAAAAAACGGTTGCAATCCTCAATTTGTTCCTGCTTGACATCAACACCCTTCACCATCCAGTTCCATTTGGATCTGGACATAAAGTAGACATACTGGCCAAAGCCGGAGCCGGCATCCAACACAGTAAGATTTCTCCTGTCGTTTGCCCACTTTACGAGTTGCATCCTTATATGCCAACTGCGCAGAAGCAACAAATCGAGCAAGCGGTAAAAAAAAACACGCATGGCAGGCGTTGTATTGAAGAAACGGCCTAAAGGTCCTTTGATGGTATCGTAACGCATGGATTATTGTTTTAGCAAACGGTCAATATTCTCCAGATAATCGAGTGAATCGTCGATATAAAATTGAAGTTCAGGGATCACCCTTAACTGCTTGCCCACGCGTTGCCCCAACAAATAACGGATTTGCGATGAGGCTGCTTTTATCGAATTAAAAACATCGGTTTTATGCTCGGGAGGAAAAATGCTCAAATACATTTTGGCGATGGCCAGATCCGGGGTCACCTTTACCGAAGTGACCGAAACCATGGTTCCTTTAACGATTTCGCGTACCTCGCGCTGGAATATCTCGCTCATTTCCTTTTGTACCAGCCGTGATATCTTGTTTTGACGTGTTGAGTCCATGCAATTTGTGTTTTAGCCCACGAAATTACGCTTTTCATTGCAAAGAACCATTCAACTCCGTTTATAAACTGGCTCCATATTGATCGTGATATCTACAATTCGTCAAAAAAAGGTACGTTTTCATTGAAAAAAATAGGCCTTTTTTCAAATTCCCTAAAAATCAACACATACAACAATGCATTGATTTATTGGATGTTAAAACAATCAACAATTCACAACATTCTGAAATACAATATTTAATACATCAAAAAAATGAAACATTGTCTCATATACAAACGAAAAAACATTATAATTTGCACTGATCGTTGATTAAGCATGATGAAAACGTTGGCCATTATCCATTTATTAAGAAAAAACCTTGTTTTTGCAGTTGTAATGCTCTGCGGCACGACGCAGAGCATTTCCCAACAGATCCCAAATTCAAAAGATAGAGAAGCCAAGCTGCAGAAAGCTTTTAAATTACTTGAAAAACAATCTTTTAAAGATGCCATAATTTTCTCAAAGTCTTTGTATGCCCAGTTCCCCAACGATCCCGAAGTCAGTCTTTCGATCGGGCTAGGCTATATAAACCTGGGTAACCAACCCGATTCAGCTATATTTTACTTCACCCAGGGGCTGGAACAACTAAATGCCCAATCCCATGATGCCGATACCAAGCTGAACCTGCTTATGTCGTTGGGAAAAGCTTACCAGCAAGCTTTGGAGCCACAAAATGCGTTGAGTGTGTACGGGCAAATAAAAGAGTCTTTTACAGATATAGACAATGCACTAGGAAGCGAGATTGACAATGAGATGCAAACATGCGAGAATGCCAGGCTATTTTTGCAAAACCCTATTGCACTAAAAATTCAAAACCTGGGAAACAAAATAAACTCACCGTACGACGAACATACTCCCATCGTTTCTATTGCCAACGATAAACTGATTTTTACCTCTCGCAGAAACCACGACAATTTAGCACTGCTTGAAGACGGTCAATATCCCGAAAAGATTTGTTATTCGGTAACCGATGAAAAGGATGAATGGGGAAACAGCAAATTGCTCAAAGTATTTTACAAAAAGAATGATCACGAATCGGCCGTATCCATTTCGGCCGATGGGAAACAATTGTTTTTATTCAAGAACGACATCGACGGAAAAAACCTTTACGTATCACACTTAAAAGGCTCGGAATGGTCTGTTCCCAGCAAGCTGCCCGAACCTATCAACAGCTACAGCCAGGAAACACACTGTTCTTTGTCGTCCGATGGAACCACCATGTTTTTCACCAGCGACAGAGAGGGTGGTTACGGGGGACTGGATATTTACATGTGCAAAAAACTACCCGGTGGCGCATGGGGAACAGCTCACAATTTAGGCCCCGACATCAATACCCCCTTTAACGAGGAAACGCCCATGATCTATCTGGATGGCAAAACCTTGTATTTTGCGTCTGAAGGCCACAACTCAATGGGTATGTACGACATTTTTTATTCACAAATGACGCCCGATAGCACATGGACACCACCCATAAACCTTGGTTATCCGATCAACACTCCCGGCGATGATCTGTTTTTTGTTCCCACCATTGAACGAAACCGCGCTTATTATGCCACAGCACAATTTAAAGATAATTTCGGGGGGCTGGATATCTATCTAATTGAATTTGATCCCCAGTTTAAAGGAAAACTAGCCATCGTTGAAGGCAAGGTGACCCAAAGTGGAAAGGAAAAGATAATCCGTATTTTGGTATCGCGCACCAGTGACCAACAGCTGGTCGGCGATTACAGGCCAGACCCGGTCAGCGGAGAATACACCATGTTCCTTGAAACCGGGCACCGCTATCAAATCAAGCAAATAAGACAAATCACGATCGATGAAGAAGTGGGCGACATTGAGATTGGTGACGAGATGGCCTTCGAAAATTTGAAAACCACAGTCAAAATGCACGATTTGAATATTGAACCTCCGTTGATTCCGGCCAAACAATTGCAATCCAGCACCATTCAGGAAAATGGCCTCGATTCCAAACACATAGGCTCAACCCAGGCACAACTAACAACGCCCCCTGCCTATTTGCCCCACCACATGGAAATTCCCGTCATAGCCAACACCACCAATACTTCGTACACCATTCAATTATTAGCACTGAAAACCAGACGATTATCAAACTTCCGTATTTTCAATGGCCTCGATCAAACAAGGATTAGTGAATCTGTCTGCCAGGATGGTTTTTATCGCTATACCTATTCCCAATATGACAATTTAGAGGCTTCTATTTTGGCGCGGGAAAAAATAATAGCCAGCAGTCGTTTTAAAGATGCTTTTGTAAGGCCGATCGGGCAACTGGAACAATTAAGAAAAAAGGATCGCAAATAAACGTCTATTCTTTATTGCTTTGCCTTTAACAATACCCGGAACGTGGTGCCTCCCCCCACTTGTGAATCGGCGACGAACACTTTTCCATAGTGATACTGCTCCACGATACGTTTCACCAACGTCAGTCCCAAACCCCATCCCCGTTTTTTAGTGGTAAAGCCAGGTTCGAATACTGTTTTGAACATCGACTTAGGTATTCCTTTACCTGTATCGGTTATATCCATGTACACGTATTTCTTGTTCAACGACAGGCCAACCGTCAGGTTCCCTTTTCCTTCCATGGCATCGATGGCGTTTTTGCTGAGGTTCTCGACGACCCATTCGAACAGCACTGGATTGAGACGGACCAGACAACCGATGGGCAATTGGTTATTGACGGAAAAATTTATTTGTGACGACGACCTGGGTTTTAAGTACCCCAACATATTGGTGACCAATTGCCCCAAATCGGTAGGCTCCAGGTCAGGGCGGGCACCGATTTTGGAAAAGCGGTCGGCAATGGTTTTTAAACGTCCTACATCTTTGCCCATCTCTGCAATCATAGGCAAATCCGGGGTCTTAAGTTTTAGCAGGTCAATCCAGGCCAGTAACGACGAGGTTGGCGTACCCAATTGATGCGCTGTCTCTTTGGCCATTCCGACCCACACTTGATCCTGTTCCGCTTTTCGTGCCCCGCTAAACGCCATGTATGCCACCAAAATAAAAACCGAGACCACCATGAGCTGGATGATGGGAAACCATGACAGTTTGTAAAGGAGGATGGATTCGCTAAAATAAAGGAACTGTTTATCCCCGCCGCCCAAATCAATCACGATCACGTTCCCTTCCGATTTCATTTCGGCCAACACCCCTCTCATGAAACCATCCTCATTGGTTTTAGGAACATCAATGTTGTTATATGAAAGAATGACATCGGTGCTATCCGTCAAAACCACAGGGATAGAGGTATTGTTCGATATCACCATGTTAATAAGGTTCATATAACTGGTTTCGGTTTCAGGCTCGGCTATTGACAGCAAACGAATGGCTTCGGCCCAAAGTTCCATTTTTTTGTGTTCTCCGTCTTTTAGCTCATCAGTAAGCTGCTTGGTGTACCAAAGGGTGAAACTGCCGATGAATATTGCCCCTAACAGAAGAAAGAATTTCCAACGTCTTTTTTGGTCGTAAACGCTCATGCCATAGATATTGAATTATGATTTTCCTTACTAAAGGGATACCATGTCTTTTTAACGGAGATTTGATGCGATTATTACAACTGTTTTCGATAGCTCATAAAACCGTCGTAGGCTTATTGCACCATTTGGCCAACATTCTCAGAATGTCTTCGGCACGCGTAGGCTTGCTGATGTAATCGTCCATGCCCACTTCCATGGCGCGCAAACGTTCAAATTGGTCGTTGCTGGCAGTCATTGCGATGATTGGGCACGAAACACCTTCGGCCTTCAATGTGCGCACTGCTTCAATCCCATCCATCGATGGCATGTATATGTCCATGAACACAATGTCGTATTCTGTCTTTTTCATCAGCCGGATGGCATCAGCCCCGTCGTTGGCCAAATCAATCTGGTAACCCAACTTATTGAACAGGCTTTGGGCCACACGCTGGTTTAAGCGGTTATCCTCAGCCACAAGGATTTTAATGGTCGACGGGCTTTTCAGAAAAGCATCACCGGCATGTTTCTCGGCTAAGCCTGGAAAATGGTTGAACAGAAATTCACGCAATACCACCAACCGAACCGGTTTACGAAGATACGCATCTGCTCCCAACCGTTTTACCAGATTGGTATTGGAACGTTGGTTGTCGCTGCTTTGGAAAAGAATGATAAAATTCCGGTGCAGTTGATGGTTAAACAATTCTTGCAGGAAATCGATGCCGCTAAAGTCGGTACGGTTGTCTATCACCACCAAGTGATAGCGACTGCTTGTACGCAACAGATCAATGGTTTCCTGCGAAGGGGCCATTACCCTAAAATCGACTTTCAGCGCAGTGAGGTTCCGCGACATGGTTTGGACTTGCAACGCATCGTCCGTTACCAACATTGCCCTTATTTGGTGGAATTCCTCTATTGAAGAGGTATTAAGGTTCTTTGCCAATTTACGTGACCGCAATGGCAAAGTAAAGCAAAACTCGCTTCCGGGACGTCCGGAATCCAAAGACAAATCGCAAGGGCTTGTAACCCATATCTCGCCCCCCATCAACTGTACCAGTTCTTTCGAAATGGTTGTGCCCAAACCTGTTCCTCCAAACCGACGGGTGGAACTTTCATCTGCCTGATAGAATGAGTTAAAGATAAATTTCTGTTTCTCTTTGGCAATACCGATCCCCGTATCCTTCACGGAGAAAAGTAATCCGGGATTCCCATTCAATAACCGGGTTTTACTTACCTGTACATAGACCTTCCCCTTTTCGGTAAATTTGAGTGCGTTCGATAGCAAATTGTTAAGTACCTGCCGGAACCTGATCGGATCGCCAATAAAATCGGAAGGCAATGCGACGGGGATGTGCCAAGCAAGACCAATGTGCTTTTCGCGCGCCAGCGGAAGAAATCCCTCTAGCGTACTTTCAAATTCATTTCTTATGTCGAAGGGAATGCTCTCTATGTCAAACTTGCCCGATTCGATCTTCGAGAAATCCAATATGTCATTGATCAATGACAAAAGGGTATCGGCCGATCGTTTGAGAATTCCGATCATGTCCGATTCTGCCTTTGGAAAATTTGCTTGTGACAACAGATCAGTCATTCCGATGATACCGTTGAGCGGCGTACGTAGCTCATGGCTAATGTTGGCAATAAAGGCTGTTTGGGCGTAATGCGATGCGTTTGTTTGGGCCATCTTGTGGTCCAAAACCGGAATTTCGGTATACACATCCACTAAATAACGTTTCTGCTCAAGGTAATAGGGAATTTTCTCGTTAAGGACGATGGTTTCGGCGTTGTTGCCGTTCCTGATATTAAATTTGTACGAATAGTCCGAATATTTTTCTTTCGCAATGAGCTGGATGTTGGAAAACACCAAATCATCCTCCATTGGATGCCCCACCACCAGGTCCTCATCCTCAAAGTCAAATAGCTTTAGGAATGCACGGTTAACACTGACTATTTTTCTGTTATGGTCGATCAGCAGAATACCGGCCGGCAAATAATAGATCATTTTACGCAAAGCCTCCTGATTGAGCTTGGCTATTTTATCGGTCTTAAGCCGTTGCCGTAAAAAAATCACGAAAATGACCATAATTCCCAACACAATGATAAGCGATACCGTTCCGACCACAAACGCGTTCCTGGCAATGGAAATGGTAATAAGGTTCGTTGGCAACGAAAAAGCCACAAAATAACTACCTCCTTTGAAAGAAAGTGGTTGAAACACGGTCAATACATCGGTATTTGTTCCTTTAACCGAAATCTGGTGTGACAATTCGAACGATTTTCCGGCCTTTAGGAGTGCACCAAAAGAATCGCCTTTTAACGTTTCCACATTGCCCAACGGCAATGTGGAGTACACAATATCGCCGGCACCCGAAACAACCCACTGAAACTGATATTGATCGAGATTGAACGAATGGAAAATGGTTTTAAAGAAAGCATCCATGTCGATCACAAATTCCACTTTCCCAAATACCAACGTTTGGGTTACCAACGGATGCGACAGCAAGATCCTGTTTTTTTCAGGTAAAATGGTTGTTGTTGGCAGAAACACGACCTCAAATTCACTACGATCAGTGGAGGTAACAAACGTGTTGTTTGCCCCTTTTCGCATCGTAAACCGTTGGCCATTGGAATTAATCACCCTCATTTCCTGAAGGTAGTCGGAATAGCGGCTGTATAAGAGCTCGAACCGCTTAGCGGTCTCATCGGACTTCGACGGCATGTTGAAGAAATCGTCAAGCTCTTGTTTGCTCAACAAAAGCATTACATTGGTTTGCAACTTCTTAAATGATTGGTTCAACTCGTCGGTGCAAAGCAATAATTCCTTCTTCAATACATGACGCTGCGTGTCAATCTGCCAAAAATAAGTATCCCTATAATAGTAAACATTTAAGAGTACCAGTATAACAATACCAGTTAATGCGATTGCAATTGCCTTTTTCATCCAGATTGTTCCTTTGTGGGCTGACCTTATGTGACGCGACGGTATCGATCACGAACAACAAATCCAACACTCTTCTTCACCTGTATTTATCGTCTTTGCTAAAAAGAATGTTCGCGTAACTGTCGAACCTGCTCTTAGCTATTTCTCCGTTCTGTACAGCTTTTTTTACCGCACAGCCGGGCTCGTGCACATGCGTGCAATTGCTATACTGGCAGTTGGCCGATACGTTGAAAATTTCCCTAAAATAATGTCCAAGCTCGGTTCGTTCCATATCGTAAAGGCCAAATCCCCTAATGCCGGGGGTATCAATAATGAATCCTCCAAAATTTAACGGATGCATTTCGGCAAACGTGGTGGTATGCTTCCCTGTTTGGTGGGCATTCGATATTTCAGCAGTCTTTAAATGCAAACCGGGCTCAATTTTATTGATGAGCGTTGATTTTCCGACCCCACTGTGTCCCGAAATGACCGAGACCTTATCCTTCAGTAAATCGACAAACCCGTCCAGACCAGCGTCTTTCTTCGCCGACAACGCTAAAGTCGGGTAATCGATGGCCTCATAGACCGCCCTAATGTCGTTCAACTCATTCATTAATTTATAATCATAGCGATCCACCTTATTGAACACCAAAGTTACAGGGATACGGTACGCTTCGGCCGATGCCAGAAAACGGTCAATAAAAATTCGGGTAGTAACCGGATAGTTGATGGTAGCCACCAAAATTGCCTGGTCGATATTGGCCGCAAGGATATGGGATTGTTTTGATAGATTGGATGCCCTGCGGATAATGTAATTTTTCCGCTCGTAAATCTTATCGATCACGGCAGTACCTTCCTCCTTATCTGGTTCCAATACGACCACATCACCTACAGCGACAGGATTAGTGCTTTTTATGTCGTCGAGCCGATGCTTGCCCTTAAGGCGGCAGTTAAAAATCCTTCCGTCAGACAACCTTACCAAATACCAACTTCCTGTTGATTTTACCACAATTCCTTCCATAATTGCCGCAGTTGCGTGGGCAAAATAAATCTATTCCACCGCTCTAAAAATATAAAAAAAATAGTGCTTTCCGATTTTCTTCCGGACAACAACATATTAAATACTTTTTCCGCGACATCGGCGTTAGGTACTCTCGGGGAAGCCAATCGTTTTTTCCTGATTTTTTATAATCCAGAGCCAAACAATAATCAAATAAAAACTCATTGATTTATATGTCATTGATTATGTGTGCGTTGAAAAATAAATATTTGACGAACGAATATTTTTTAATGACGAACGGAACAAATATGGAAATGGCTCCGTAATAATCCGAGACAATTGGCTATTTTTCCAAATCGATATTAAAAATTAAATCCGACAGCATGAGTCTTAAGTATGCCCGCACCATATCGATCCAAATTTTAAAAGCTACCTTGTTGCTGTTGTTCATTGGCATCCATTTACTGACGGTAGCCGTTCCCGAACCTGAAAAATCAAATAATACCAGCAATGCTTTACCACTGACGGGCATAAAAGAACTTTACCAGAAACTCCACTGCGGCAATATGTCCTTCGAGGCCTTTTTGATGGCATGGAACGGGTATCAGCAACTTAAAGCGTTGAATAAACTAACTGTCGACAGCATTCTCACTGTGGTTGATTTCTCTAAGCCATCTACATCAGACCGTATGTTCGTGATCAACACAAACCAATGGAAAATTGTGTTGCAAACCTTGGTTGCCCATGGACGGAATTCAGGTGATTTGTACGCCCAAAAATTCTCGAACATCGTTAGCTCGTACCAAAGCAGTTTGGGAACGTACGTCACGGGCGCAACATACCAGGGTAAACATGGTTATTCGCTGACATTGAACGGAATGGAAAAAGGGATCAACGACAGGGCTTACGAAAGGGCCATTGTCATTCATGGTGCAGATTACGTGAACGACAAATACATATCGCAATATGGGAGGATTGGCCGTAGTTTTGGATGCCCTGCGGTATCCTATGAGATAAGCAAAACGATTATCGACCTTATTAAAAATGGTAGTTGCATGTTTCTCTACCACCCCGAATATGAAAAGCTTAACGGCTTGGCCATGATTGGGGTCGGTAATGCAATGGCCCATTTGGCCCACTAATCCAAGGACTTGAGAATTCGGGGTACAAAAAATGCTTATACTCCTACCCCCTTTTCAGAATTTCGTTAAAAAGTAAGTGTAAAACGCGTTTCTTTCCCTGGCTCCGACCACACGTTAATCGTACCGCCGTGCAACCTTAAAATCTGGCGCGACAAACTCAGTCCAATACCGCTCCCTTGTGGCTTGGTTGAAAAAAACGGAATAAATATCTTTTCAAGCACATGTGGTTCAATCCCTTGACCGTTATCCACCACTTGAATGACAATGCGCCCGCGCCGGTTCATTGCGGCCAGGAGTTTCACTTCCGGATTGGCACACCCACTTAAGGCCTGAATGGCGTTTTTTACCAAATTGATCAGCACCTGTTCCACCAATTTCTCGTCGGCACTTAATTCCAATGTTGGGGGATCGACCTGTGCCGTCAATTTCACATGTTTGCAATCGGTGTCTTGCGCCATTAATGTTACCACATTATTGAACAATCCCGATATGTGGAAAATGCTCACGTTGGGTTTGGGAATTTTTGTCAGATTACGATAGGTCTGCACAAAATGCATCAATCCGTCGGCGCGTTTATAAATGGTTTGCAAGGCCTGCTCTACATCGTGCAATGATTCACGGATTTCGTCCTCATCATTTTCGGAAGAGATTTTCTGTGACAAATCAGTCACGATACCGGAAACTGTCGCCGAAAGCGAAGAAATAGGTGCAATTGAATTCATTATCTCGTGCGTAAGCACCTGGATCAGTTTTTGCCACGATTCCATCTCCTTTTCATCCAGCTCCTGCTGTATGTTCTTGATACTAACCAATGTGATACTTCGGTTATGGATGTTGAACTCAGTGGCATACACAGCCAATTGCAACAAATCATCTTTTTCTTGGATTCGTACCAACTGGTTTTCTCCATGCCTTATTTGCATTAACTTTTCGGTAAGCAATGGACTAAATGCGGACAAATCGTTAATGTGCTGGATATTTTTTATTTGAAAAAGCTTACGCGACGCGTTATTGGTCATTTCCACCTCTCCGTTGCGCCGATACGCAATAAGCGCAATGCCAATATGCTGTAAAATGGTTTGTAAATAGTGAAAATGCTCTTCTTTTTCGGCCCTTACGGTTTGAAAATCACGGATGACGCGATTAAACGAACCCTTCAGCCGGTTTAACGACGAGTCGCTTTTTTCATCCACCGGAAATGTTTTTGAAAAATCGGCGTAACGTATCGATTCCAAAAAATTATTAAGCAGCCGATTGGTTCGATCCAAATAAGAGTAAAGGCTGTACACTTGTACCACGACCCAAACCGCCACAAGAATGAGCGTGATTGTCAACGAAGTGGCAAAAAACAAATAAAACAACAGAAAAAGGGTCGCGACCAGCAACAGCGTGCGGACCGCTATTTGGACCCTAAAATGGTTAAAGCCCATATTTTTCCATTCTTCGGTATAACGATGTACGGGTCAGGCCCAAATCACTGGCCGCCTTGGAAATATTTCCCTGGTTGTTGCGCAACGCCTTTTCGATGGTTTGTTGTTCCAACTCGTCCAAATTATAAATGTCCGTTTGAACTTCGTATTTGGGAGCTTTCGCTGGAGCTAATTGCACATCATCTTCGGCAATGTCACTGCCGTCACTCATGATGACCGCACGTTCCAGGATGTGCTGAAATTCCCTCACGTTCCCGGGCCAATGGTAGGCAGTTAGCTTTTTCAATATTGTTTTGCTCAGCTTATTGATTTTCTTTTTGTACTTCTTTTGGTACATGTTCAGGAAATGATCAGCCAAGAGCGGAAGGTCTTCCAAACGGTCACGTAACGGCGGAAGGTCTATTTCGACCGTATTTATACGGTAAAGAAGGTCTTGCCTGAACGTTTCGTCTTCAGCCATCTGCCGTAGGGGCATGTTGGTGGCACAGATCAGCCTTATATCAATGGGCTTTGGTTTATTGGCCCCTACCCGGGTTACCTCCCGTCTTTCAAGCACAGTAAGTAACTTGCTCTGGAAAGGCAACGAAAGGTTTCCGATCTCGTCCAGGAAAATGGTTCCTCCTGAGGCAACTTCAAAGCGCCCTGGCCTATCGGCTTTGGCATCGGTAAAGGCACCTTTTACGTGGCCGAACAGCTCGCTTTCGAAAAGCGTTTCGCTCAGTGCGCCCAAATCGACACTGACAAACGGTTCGTTATTACGTGGCGAAAACCGGTGCAACGCTCTTGCCACCAACTCCTTGCCAGTTCCATTTTCCCCCAGTATCAACACATTGGCATCGGTTACCGCCACTTTTTTTATGGTATTGAACACTTTGACCATTCCGGGCGAAGCTCCTATGAAGTCGGAAAACGGTTGGTCGATGATCTGGCAGATTTCCTGTTGTTTCGATTTAAGCTCCACAACTTCATTTTTCGATTGGCGCAATTTTATGGCACTCGATACGGTAGCCAGCAGCTTTTCATTTTGCCACGGCTTGATCACAAAATCGGTTGCTCCAGCTTTTATGGCCCGAACCGACTTCTCTACATCTCCATACGCCGTAATAAAAATCACCACAGCCAACGGATCGTAAAGAAGGATTTTTTCAAGCCAATAAAATCCTTCTTGTCCGCTAATGGCATCTTTGGTAAAATTCATATCCAAGAGGATCACGTCAAAGGCTTCCTTCGTCAAAAGTGTCTTTAGCTTATCTGGGTTGGTTTCGGTGGTAACCGTGTCTACGTATGGCTTTAGCAAAAGCTTTAGCGCGAAAAGTATGTCGGGATTGTCATCCACTATCAGTACACGTCCGTTTTTGGTCGTCATAACGGTTTTCAATTTATGCAGTTCGAAAGATAATTTTAATCAAGCATTTTGCCAATCGCCAAACAAACCATTTTTTGATTGTGCAAAGAACATAAAAACACAATCCAACCAAAAACGATGCCTTTTGATTAAAATTCTTGATTTTAAACACTTAACAAGTATTGCACAAATATTGATGGATGTGTACGGAAAATCTGTCCGTCATTTAGTTCTAATCTATCTGTTTTACTACACTTTATGTCAAAAAAATGATATGGTCAAATCTTTGCCGAAAGTATTTTGCCGCCAATGTGATCAACCCAACGGGATTTGTAAGATTACAAACGTTTGTTTTTTAAATGGTTAAACCTGCCTGATTTCCCATGGCCTAACAATAAAGCGAACATACAACAAAGTGTACGAAAACGGACATATCATATACAAAAACGAACAAAAATGCTTAAAGCAACCGACATAGGCAAGGTTTACAAAAGCCATGGAATGGAAAGCCTCGCTTTGCAACATGTCAATTTCCAAATTGAGAAAGGCGAATATGTGGCCCTTTTGGGACCCGGGGGAAGCGGCAAAACCACCTTACTTAAAATTGCAGGTTTAATTTTACCGTATACTTCGGGTACCCTGTGGTTTTTGGATAAAGATGTGACAAACCTAAGCGAAGCGCAACGTCTGGCATTAAGGCGCGGAAATATATCGTTCCTGCAAACAGACCCCATGTTGGTAGACACACTAACCGTCTGTGAAAACATCGAAATGCCCTTGGTATATCTCAATTACACAAAAAAACAACGTCGGAAAATGGTGGATGAGCAGCTGGATTTTTTAAAAATTGCGTATTTGTCCAATTCGTTCCCTTTCCAACTGACCCATTTCCAGAAACATTTGGTATCGATGGCCAGAGCCACGGCATCCCATCCCTTAATGGTATTGGCCGATAAACCCACCAACCAGCTTAATTCCATCGAAACAGAAGATTACTTGAATGTCATGGAGCAATTTAATGCCCAAGGCGTGGCATTGGTGCACGGGACCGACCTTGCATGGATGGCCTCACGTGCCGAACGGAGCATCAACTTGTTCGATGGGCATGTGGTTCTCGACATTCATGCCGAAAAAAATTCAGTGAATGAATGATTTCAAGAAAATATTCAGGCTGTTTGTTCGGAACTTGCCCCAGAACAAAATGTTTACCGTACTTAATGGGATAGGTCTGGCATTGGGCCTGACGTTATGCCTGATGGTGGTGTTCTACATTAAGTATGAGCTGTCATTCGATAGACAGTATGCCGATTCGGGGCGCACATACCGGATCAACATCCACGGATACGTCGGGACCGATTCGTTGCGCACGGCCACAACGCCTATTCCGATCCAAAACATTTTATCCGAATTGCATTCCGACATCCAACGCCACACCCAAATCATCAAAGAATCGGTCCGTTTGGTAAAATACGAAGACAAATCGTTTGCCGAACACCATTTGATTTACGCCGATTCTTCATTTTTCAATGTATTCAACGTGCCGTTTTTATCGGGAAATCCGCGCAAAGCATTATCCGACACGTTATCAGTCGTGGTCTCCGAACAAACTGCACTACGCTATTTCGGCTACGAAAATCCAATGGGGAAAACACTGGAACTGGACAATGGATTAAAACTTACCGTGACTGGCGTCTGCGAAGACATCGGTGCCAACACCCATATGCAATTTGATTTGGTTGCATCAAAAGATGCCCTTTTAAAATTGATGCCCAATTCGATAAAAACGTCGAAATGGAAAACCAATTGGCTCCATTTTAACAGCTACTGTTACGTGGTGTTAAGCCCTGGAGCCGATCCCGAATCGGTGGCACAACGGCTCACGTTCCTGGCACGCCCTAAAATGGATGCCCAATTGAAAGAAACGTCGGCCAAAGGCGGCGAAACCTCCAAAATGGCCGCTTTTCAGTTCCAATTGCAGGATATACGTGACATACACCTGGATGGATCGTGGGAGGGGGAACTTTCCCCTTCCGGTGAAAAACAGCAAGTGGATATTGCAATTTGGTTGGCGATCATCATTCTTATAGTGACAATTTTCAACTTCGTAAATTTAACCACCTCGCACCTTCAAATAAAGATGCATGAGATGCGGGTACGCATACTGGCCGGTGCATCGCGGGCCAAACTGTTCAGGCAACTTATGGGCGAATCGTTCGTGAACACCATAATTGCCTTTATTCTATCGCTGGGATTACTGGAACTGACATTTCCCTTTTTTAACCGTTTTTTTGAACTTGGCATCCGTCTGGGACAAATCAGGAACATTGCCGATATGCTGATAGCCCTATCGGTAGCATTATTAGTTGGGGGTATTACCGGCCTTTTACCAGCCATATTCTTCACAAAAAATTGTGCTTACCATGAAGAGCAAGCGACCAGACAATACCGCTCCAGTTTTTCGCTTCGGGCATTATTGGTGGCATTGCAGGTATCGGGGGCTATTGCCATGGTGATTGTCGCAATTGGAATGTGGCATCAAATCAACAGGACAAAAATAGCAGATTTGGGTTTCAACCCGAACAATTTGCTGGTAGTGGAACGTAGCAACGCGTTGGGCGATTCATTGGACATGCTCAAAAACAAGCTACTGGCATCCAACGAAATCGAAGCGGTATCATTCACTTCGTTTGTCCCTGGCGAACAAATGCCCGCGCTCGCATTTAAACCTTCCGACGATTCAACCACCTTGTTGCTTTGGAATGTGGCCTTTGTAGATGGGGATTTTGCGCACACTATTCAAATGCCTATAAGAAAAGGCCAATTCTACCAAAGCAGTGACACGGCTGTCATGGTGGTGAATTATTCTATAAAAGAAGATGTAGGGATGGGAAGCGATTTAAAAGCCAAATTCCAGACCCTAAACATTAACGATATACCTTACAAAGTAGCGGGAGTAGCTGGTGACTGTTATTTCAACGGACTCAAAAACCCTGTATTGCCTACGGTTTTTATCCACCGCCAAAACCAGTACAAATACATGGTGATCCGATTCAAAAGCGGTAATTACGCCCAAGCCAAATCGCATATCCACGACGTGTGGCAACAAAACACAAACAATCAACCATTCGAATCATTTTTACTGACCGACCGTGTCGGCGAACTCTACCACAATGATATGCGATTGGGGCGGTTGGTGTTGACAATGTCGCTTTTTGCATTGTTCATGGCTGCATTGAGCGTCGTTGGGGTCACTGTGTTCATGGTTTGTATTACCCGGAAGGAACTGATTATCCGGAAACAACAGGGAGCCAGCCCGCATCATCTTACCCTTTTGGGGTTGCTCCGCTTATCGCCATATGTGTTCGGCGGTGTTTTGTGTTCATTGTTAATTGCCCGGTTTCTATTGGATTGGTGGATGAATCCTTTTTTGGTGCACTTCCCTTTACCGGCCTTGATCTACTTTGCGGTTATCAGCGTTATATCGATAATGGCCTTTAGTTTGATGTACCTCCAATTAAAAAAGGAAATGGAAAAGGTAGAGATGCCCTGATAGTATTCCCTCCCAACAAAAACAAAGGTTGCCGAAACAACTCCACATGATGTTAGCTGTCCCGGCAACACTTTTTCGTCATCAAAAACTCACTTCAAATAGGCTGAATACATCCAAACCAATTTTTCTTGTTCACGAATGTAATCGCTCATCAGGGCATTGGTCCCTTCATCTTCGGCTTCTGCCGAAAGTGCCAATAATTCGCGTTGTAAAATCAGAACCGACTTAAATGCATCAAGGATATGCGAAACTGCCTTCTTCCCATCCGACACCTTGCTGACGGGAACGATGGAGCTATGTTCCAAATAATCGGTAAATGTATGCAACGGCTCTGCCCCCAACGTTAATACGCGTTCCGCCACTTCATCCACTTTAAGCTGTATGTTGTTGTACAGTTCCTCAAACTTTAAGTGGAGTTCAAAAAACTTATCGCCTTTAATATTCCAATGGAAGCCACGTGCATTCATGTAAAACACCTGATAAGCCGAAAGTAACGAGTTTAGTTTTTTGGCCAATTCGGCCGATTTTTCAGAATTTAATCCAATTGCGTTCATGGTTTTAATGTTTTTGAGTTTTAACAATGGTTCAAAATTAAAGAGGTCAGCATATAAACCAAACTGATTTTGTTTATGTCCTTATTGATGGTGTCAATAGGGGCGTTCTTTCGGTTCCTTTGGCACAAAACAAATTTCTCTGCCATCTGTAAGGCTTAAAATTCTTTTCCATGGCATTTAACCTTCCGGTACCTGTTTGATAAATATTAAAATATGGTTCTCGCATTATAAAATTCACTTATTTCGCACAAAGGTTTAGCGTTCGTGGTAAAACATTAATCCGCAGGTTTTGAAAGAGATAGTTGAGCTAAACGATATTGGACCGGTACAGTTGACCTCAGGCCCGCGAACCAAACGGCTAACCATCAGGGTAAAGCCGTTTAAAGGCATCGAAGTGGCCATCCCGCACGGTACACCTCCGTCTGAAGTGGCCCGTTTTTTAAAAACGCACCATGAATGGATGCGCAATGCATTGGCCAAAGTGAAGATCCGCGAGAACGACCTGACCATTTTCGATGAACAAACGCAATTCAAAACCCGGACATTTACTTTAAAAATAGAAGCGGCACCCGTCAAGGATGTTAGATTGGTGTTTCGTGACGGTTTTTTAAAAATCTTCTACCCAAAACACATTGATGTAAAAACACGGTCGGTACAAGAAGTCATCCGATACGGCATCGAAGAGGCTTTACGGCGCGAAGCCAAGGCCTTTTTGCCAGTTAGGCTACGCGAACTGGCAAATTTACATGGGTTTAAATATGCTTCCGCGTTCATTAAAAACCTGAAATCCCGTTGGGGCTCATGCTCAAGCACCAACAACATCAACCTTAACCTCCACTTAATGAGGCTGCCCGACCATTTGATCGACTATGTGCTGTTGCATGAATTATGCCATACCGTGGAAAAAAACCATGGACAAGGTTTTTGGCGGTTAATGGATAAGGTAACCGATGGACGGGCAGGTGCTTGGGAAAAAGAGATGAAAAAGCATCGAACGGTGATATACTAAACATGAATTGACATGAATTGGGACCAGTTATTATCGGCCACACGGACAGGACAGGAAGACCGCCTGATGGAAAAATCGGACCGTACACAATTTCAACGCGATTACGACCGCCTTATTTTTTCGTCGCCGTTCAGGCGGATGCAAGACAAAACGCAGGTGTTCCCGTTGCCCGGAAGTATTTTCGTGCATAACAGGCTTACCCATAGCCTGGAAGTGTCGTGTGTGGGGCGTTCGTTGGGCCACATCGTATCGAGGTATTTGGAGGACAGTGGCACTGTGCGTACCGATCTGGTCCATGAACTGGGCTCGGTAGTGGCTGCCGCGTGTTTGGCCCACGACATGGGCAACCCTCCGTTTGGGCATAGTGGAGAAAAAGCCATCTCACACTTTTTTTCCGACGGCCCGGGCAAACGTTTTCAAGCGGATGTAACGGAGAAAGAATGGACCGATTTGACACATTTTGAAGGAAATGCCAATGCCCTCCGGATACTTACACATAAATTCAACGGCCGGAGGACGGGTGGTTTTGCACTAACTTACACCACCTTAGCTTCCATTGTTAAATACCCGTTTACATCGGCCGATATGGTTAAAAACAAATACGGCTTTTTCCAGACCGAAACCGAAACTTACCGGGCCATTGCCCAAAAACTTGGGATTCCGGAAAAGAAACCAAGTGTTTTCGCCCGTCATCCATTGGTGTATTTAGTGGAAGCCGCCGACGATATTTGCTATCTGTTCATGGATATTGAGGACGCCCACAAACTGGGTATCATCCAAACCCGCGAAGCCAAAGAACTGCTCAAAGCCTTTTTCGATTTAAATGAAACCAGTGCCATAGATCAACGTATCAAGGATGTGGAAGCAGAAGTAACCGACGTGAACGAACAATTGGCATTTTTGAGGGCAATGGCCATCGGGAAACTGGTGGAAGCGGTAGGGAAAATATTCATTGATAACCATCAACCTATTTTGGCCGGTGAATTCGAAAAGGCGTTGGTTGACCATTTGCCCGGGCAAATGGGAAAGGCGCTGGACAACTGCAAGTCATTCAGCTACGAGCGTATTTACCGGCATCCCAAAGTCGCCGAAATTGAAATTGCCGGTTTTAAAATTTTGGGTTCATTGCTCGAAGAGTTTACCAACGCAGTGACGTTACCCGAAAATAATTACTCAAAGCTGATGTTGCCGTTCATCCCCGCACAGTTCAGTCCCGGTGCAAACGACACGGTTTACCTAAAAATCCAAAACGTGGTCGATTTTATTTCGGGCATGACCGATGTGTACGCACTTGAACTTTCCCGAAAAATAAACGGCATAGGCCTTAAAAGTAAATCGTTCTGACAATGGTCCGACCGATGTAAAATTTGAACATTAACCCCAATTCCATCGTAATCAGCCAATGTATACAATTAATCCCCTCTTTTATGAAACTGTATTTGGTGCTTTTGTGTGGTGTCATTTGGATTGGAGAAATAAAGGCCCAATACAATTTTAACCGCCAATTCACTTATCCTGAATTCGACGAATCATTGGCCAATACGTTGTTGATGAGGATCGAAAACACGAACTTCCTCAAAAACAACGAGTATTTTGGCGATTATGTGGAAGGGTATACCCTTTTGGGCAACGATGTAGAACCGTCGCTCATGTATTACGCGGGAAGCAAAGTGCGGCTGAAAGTGGGGGCTTATTTAAGGAAATACAGTGGATTGGATACTTTTTCGATCGTCAAACCAATCATTTCCATCCATGCAAAACTTTCTTCAAATCTGGAACTGGTCATGGGATCGCTCCGCGGATCCATTCACCATCGGCTTATCGATGCGGTTTTCGACAGCGAACGGCGTTATGCACGTCCCGTCGAAAACGGGGTCCAATTTCTTTTTACTTCCAACGACCAAAAGCACTGGTTCGATGTATGGGTCGACTGGGAACAATTTCTCTGGTACAACGGCTCCGATCCGGAAAAACTGATGTTCGGAATCAGTTCCCGCAACTATTTGCTGAGCACAAAAAATCAATGGGACATCACCGCCCCTGTTTCGTTACTGGTCAGGCACCAAGGCGGACAAATCACCCAGCTGGCAGCCCAGACGGTCACCATGATGAATTGGACTGCAGGCCTTGAAGTGGAAAAGCGGTTTGAAGGAAAATCGCACAAATCAGTCGGCATTAAATCGGATTACATCGGTTACCGTGAAATAGACGACGATTCCACCCTGCCGTTCCATGCAGGATGGGCATTGCATAACAGTCTGTTTTTTGATAGCAAGAAATTCCAGGTTTGGATCGGGCATTTCTACGGATACAATTTCCTTGCCCCGGTAGGCAACTATCTGTTCCAATCACTATCGAGCTATATGCCAAATGTTTACCGTAAAAACCCTCAACTTCTTACGCTAAAAACCGGTTACGGTTATTCGCTTTTAAAACAGCTAACGCTCGACGCCACTTTCGATGCCTATTACGACTTGATAAACAACCGCATGGATTATTCTTACGGCCTTAGCCTCGTTTTTTTGCCGAACTGGCGCGTGATAAAGGTTTCGATGGAATAGTATCGCCCAGCGTAAACCGCCAGTGTACGTTAGCCCAATGGTCGCCCGCATAATCGATACCCACGCGTGGCGATCGCCCAATCGGCAAGCCAACGGAAACAGTGGCATCTTCAACCCAAATACGGTCGGAGGTTACTAAATTTTCACCGTAAAACGACCTGTCGAGCCGCAAAACCTTTCCCAGCCGCCCGGGCCCGTTGACTCCTTCACATCCCCTGATGAGTACCGCCTGGGGGTGGTTATCTGGGCCTGTTACAAAATTCAACAGCCAGTACATGCCGTATATCAGGTAAACGTATATCTTTCCTCCCTCAAGGTACATTACTTCGGTGCGCGGCGTCCTGCCTTTACTGGCGTGGCAGGCCAAATCGTCTTCGCCCCGGTAGGCTTCTGTTTCGGTAATCATTAACCGGAGTTCTTCGCCATTGCCGAAGTCCCTTACCAGAACCTTTCCTAAAAGATCCGGGGCAATTTCCAATACATCGCGGGAATAGAAAGATTGTGGAAGACGCATAAGTGTACCGATAACCCAACTTTGACTTGTTTTGCGCCAAATTTAATGCTTTTTCTGCTTGTGGATCCTCATTGATATGCGAAGTGTAACTGTGTGGGATATATGGATCGACAACAACCGGTAAAATTGTCGCAATGCCTTAGTAATCCATTATTTTAACCTCTATTAAACCCATTATTTGGTTATTTTTTTGCACATTCGCACTCTTATCACCCCAATATCTATGGACGAAAAAACAAAATCCAACGAAGAGAAACAAAACCTGCTGGACAGACGTTATTTGGCTATGGCTCGTATTTGGGCGCAAAACAGCTACTGCAAACGCCGTCAGGTCGGTGCTATTCTGGTGAAGAACAAAATGATAATCAGTGATGGGTACAACGGCACTCCATCGGGGTTCGAGAACGAATGCGAGGATGAAAACGGCTTTACCAAACCTTACGTGCTCCATGCCGAGGCCAATGCCATTACCAAGGTGGCACGCTCAAACAACAGCAGCGAAGGGGCTACGTTGTACGTCACCGCATCGCCATGCATCGAATGTGCCAAACTGATTATACAAGCCGGCATCAAACGGGTGGTCTTTTCCGAATCGTACCGGACCGAGGACGGCATTAAGCTGTTGTCTAGAGCGCAAATTGAAATTGTCCAGATCGACGAAAACGAATAATCCATTGCAATGACCATACAAAACACACGCAAACAAATATTGCTGCCTCTATTTTTGGTGGTGGTGCTTCTGGCCGGACTCCTTTTAGGCCGTTATCTTACGTTGTCAAACATGGGACGGGGCAACGACAAATTGCTCATTTATCCGCAAACCAATAAAATCGACATGCTACTCAACCTCATCAATGAGGAATATGTGGATACCATTAACAAAAATGAATTGGTAGAAGCCGTGATCCCCGACATCCTTAAACGTCTCGACCCGCACACGGTATACATCCCGGCCAAGGAACTGGAAGGAGTGAATGAGGAACTGGAAGGCAATTTTGGCGGCATCGGGGTCCAGTTCAGCATCCAAAACGATACGGTCATGGTGGTTAGCGTCGTATCGGGCGGTCCGTCGGAGAAGTTGGGCATTTTGCCCGGCGACCGTATCGTGGCCGTCAATGACACATCGATTGCCGGCATAAAAATCGGCAACAATGACGTGATGAAAAAACTGCGCGGCCCCATGGGAACCAAGGTTAAGGTGAACATTCTGCGCCCGAACGTTAAAGACAAGCTCAACTTTGAAATCGTAAGAGGAGCCATTCCGGTAAACAGTGTGGACGTGTCGTTCATGCTCACCGACCAGATAGGTTACATCAGGGTAGATCGTTTTGCAAAAAACACTTATGAAGAATTTATAACCGGCATCGCCAAGCTAAAGTCGCAGGGCTGTAAAAAACTGTTGGTGGATTTGCGAGGCAACTCGGGCGGATTTTTGGAAGTGGCTTTCAACATGATCAACGAGTTTTTAGGTCCCAAGGAGATGATCGTTTACACCGAAGGAAAATCAAGCCCCCGAAAAGATTTATTGGCCGACGGCTCCGGAACTTGCCAGAATATGCCCGTGGCCGTACTCATCGATGAATTTTCGGCATCGGCCAGCGAAATTTTTGCGGGTGCCCTGCAAGACAACGACCGGGGTGTAATCGTGGGTCGTCGTTCGTTCGGCAAAGGGTTGGTGCAACAGCAGATCCCGCTTCCCGACGGGTCGGCCATACGATTGACCGTGGCCCGTTACTATACCCCGAGCGGAAGGAGCATTCAAAAACCTTACGAAAATGGCTCCGACGATTATTATTCCGACATTATGAAACGTTACGAACACGGTGAATTCTATCAAAAAGACAGCATCCACTTTAACGATTCGCTCCAATACAAAACCAAAGAAGGAAGAACGGTGTACGGCGGAGGCGGCATCATGCCCGATGTGTTTATCCCCCGCGATACGGCCAGTATTACCGATTACTATTACCGTCTGCGCGAACGCGGCGCATTGTACCAATTTGCACTCCAATATGCCGACATGCACCGCGCCCGGTTAAAAGAATATAAAACAGCCAAAGATTTTGATAATAAGCTGGATGGAGATGCGTTGGTCTCGCAATTGGCCGCTTTTGCCGAAAAGAAAGGCATTCGGACCAACCCTTCGCAATTGGCCGTATCCCGATCGCTCATCGCCACCGAAATAAAGGCTTACGTGGCCCGTAACATTATCGATAATGACGGGTTCTACCCCATTATCCTTAAATCGGATGTGGAAGTGAAAGCAGCCATCAATGAGTTGGAGAAATAATGTTTAATGAAGCAAGTTTCAGAAAATGGCATCATTTCTAAAAATCATCTTCATCATTCTGATTATTTACTATGCGCTTAAATTTATTGGGCGGATCGTGTTTCCCTGGTTGCTGAAACGATGGATAACAAATTTACAGAAACGTTATTCGCCGCAACAACCCTTTGCCCAAAACAACGGCACTTCCCGGCAGGAAAAAGATCGGGTGACCGTGTTTTCCAACAAGGAAAATCTCAACAAGCCCACGTCGAAGGAAGGTGATTACGTCGACTTTGAGGAGATAAAGTAAAACGACTGAAATAAAGTCCGGAAACGTAGACGCACATGGTCCCGGCAGATCACAAGCTTATGCAGAGTGCCCGGCCTTAATCCTGTAGATGGGATTAAGGCCGGGCACTTAAGTTCGCTACACATCCCTGCAAAACAAGCGCAGGAAAAAACCACAAAGTCCCTTTTTCCTGCTTTGGTCATATAGTTTTGCATAAGCCATTTTCTCCGCGTCCGACGCATCGGGGTTAAGCATGTGCCATATTTCGCCCCAACCGGGAAAACCGCCCACGTTACGGTCATCGATATACACGTCGGCAATAATTTTCCTGCTGATGGACCCATCGAATATTTCTTCCGGATAGTTTTTGTTTACCGCATAAAATTCCAACCCTTTGCCACGGCAATACTCCACCGCTTCGTCCAGTTCCTTTCCGTTCCTGTACGTCCATAAAATCAATTGGTGCCCCTGTTTTTGAAGCATTTTGAGCGTATGGATGGCAAACGTACGCTCGTTGCCGATAGCTGGATAACGGTGCTCGACAATGGTCCCGTCAAAATCGATCGCAATGGTCATTGGTGGTGTTATTTGCAAAGTGATTAGTGCGTTTGGAGACTGTCTTCTTCAAACAGCTCGTCCGGGTCGGATTGTAGCTCTTCGGCCACTTTGGAGACCGATGGGTAATTGATGGCCAGCACGACCATAAACAATCCGAACACAAACAAAAAGGTTTTGTCGTTCGACAGCAGGTATGCCAATAAGCTAACAAGCCCCAACCCCTCGAATGTCGCCAGCTTAATGAAATAACTGGTACGGAAGCGGACCATCTTTTCCACGTTACTCAAATTCGGAACAATGTGTCCGGTTTTCTTCTTGTGGAAATAGTGTGCCGCAGGTATCCCTACGAAAGCAGACAACAGCACCACGGTTTTTAGGTAATGAAGCTGCGTCTGGTCCATTTGCACCAATGCCCCGCGCATTGTTCCCAATGCCCAGGCAATGAAAAAAAACAGCATCAAACCCGATACGATAACGATAAAAATGGTACGCAGTTGTTTTAGATGTCTTTTTGCTGTCATGGTTGATGATTTTTATAACGTAGACTCGAACGGTTGACGGTTCACCAGCGAGCGCCCCAATGTGATTTCGTCAATGTACTCCAATTCATCGCCGATGGATACGCCCCTGGCGATGGTGGTTATTTTTACCTGCATCTTTTCCAGCTTTTTGTAAAGATAAAAATTGGTGGTATCGCCTTCCATGGTCGTCGGAAGTGCCAACACCACTTCAACTCCGTTGCTTTGACCTAGACGTTGTTCAAGTTGGGCAATGTTCAAATCGGCCGGCCCAATCCCGTCCATAGGTGAAATAACGCCGCCCAGTACATGGTACACCCCATTGAACTGCTGGGTATTCTCCACTGCCATGACGTCACGCACCGACTCCACCACGCAGATAAGCTGATGGTTACGCCCCGGATTGTGGCAGATATTGCACACATCGGTATCGGAAATATTGTGGCATACCTGACAGTACTTTATCTCATCGCGCAATTGCTTTACCGCATCGGCAAAAGCAAATACCGCATGTTTCTCCTGCTTTAACAAATGCAGCACCAACCGCAGTGCCGATTTACGGCCGATGCCGGGTAGCTTGGCAAATTCGTTCACGGCATTTTCCAATAACCGTGAAGGAAAAGAGGTGGCGTTCATTGAAAGAAATTTGGCGCAAAGGTAATGGATAAACCGAAAATTTGAGAGGTCCATTGCGTAAATCCTTTTGTGAATGGGCAATGTCCTTCCCAAAGCCTCCGTAAGGCTTTTCCCGATATCATGGAACACCTTCCACAAGTTCCGAAAAAGCGTTCAATTATACTTTATACGAAGGGAACCATCCTCCTATCAACCCCATCAATATAAATTCGTTATAAAAAATAGAAAAATTTGCACAATCAATAATCGTTTATATTTTTGCCTTTTGTTCTTAACCCTTATCCGTATGACAAAAAAGCTGAGCTTACTTCTTTTGCCGTTTTGTGTACTTCCTGTTCTTTCCCAGGAAAAATATTTGATTCCCAAAATCATGGACCAGGTAGCCAAAGGTGAGCCTATTTACGAATATACCGATGAACTGGCCGGATACCCCCCTTCAATTTCTTTGCTTGAAGAATTGGGCTATTATACCAATGCCCCCCATCCGGCCATCAGACAAACCGCTTACCGGCTTATATACCAGACCAGCATTCTTTCGGCAAACGAAGACGTGAGAAAAGAAGCCGTACGGCTTATCGCCGAAAACGGGCTGGCCGATACCGAACCGGCCGCTAAACTGCGCGTACTTGACTATTTGGATGAATTTGCCCCCAACGACTTCTCAAACAGTGTACGAACCAAACTGGCCTCATTACTTGTGTCGCATACAAACAAAGATCTCCGCTTGGTCCGGCTGGCCGGCCGTATTGACCTCACCAGCGTGGTACCAGTGCTTGAGCAACGGATGGCCGACGCAAAAAAACCCAAAGAACAATGGGCCATTAGGCTTGCATTGGCCCGTATGGGCAACGAATCCCTCAAGACATATTGCCTTGAAAAAGTGAAGACATTGGGTATCAATGACAATGTAACTACCTATCTTTTACCCGATTTGGTTTACATACGTTCCCGCGAAGCCATAAAATACATGCTGACGCTTGTGATGCAGGACGATGATGCATGTTCGAGCTACGACCCCGATTCGGAGCGCAACGTGAATTGTGCGTTTCGTGTACTTGAGCAGGTGGCCCCACATGTACGGGATTTCCCCGTCAAAATAAAGCCCAGCGGTGATTTGGATTCCAATGACTATGAACAAACATTGGCGAAGGCCAGGGAATGGATTACGTTGCATTTGGAGACGTTTGACCCTCTCTATTGACATTGCCCTTTTGAGAAACATGATTCCTGATTGGATGTATTAAGCAGGTTTTGCCACGTATGTAAAACACCCAACCAAACACGAGATAATTACAAAATACCGTGACCCAAAAAATCTGATATGCAAAAACCTTTACCTTTTTTCTCCTTTTTACTGCTTTTGGCCCATTTATTCTGCTTACCTGCATCAGCCTCCCACAAGGAGATTGGTTCAACCAGGTATTTTCCATCGTCGGACGGCATCAGACAGGTAGAGGAAATGTTGACTGGCAGTTTGATGGGGAACGTCCAGGAAACAACGGGAGAAACACATCCGCTGGATGTGATCAAACAAAAAGTGATTTCGGAAAAAAGGTTGGTCAGCCAACTGGATTCGGCCTCGTTTTTTACGCTTCCGATCGGCGTGAACGGTGGCGGGGAAAAAGGCGACGACTATGCCATCATCATAGACAATGCCACCATTTATCCCGACTATGCAGAGTTCAGCGCATTCATGTCCCTTGTCAGTCCCTTCGACGGAAAAACGGTCCGTTTTAGGGCCGATAACATACGTTTTACGTTCAAAGGGGGGTTAAGCAGCAACGTCAAGCTGGCACTGCTGGATGCGATATCCACCACAGTGGTCAAGGACGTGACAATCAATTGGCTGAAGGGGTCTTTCGTTGAATGGGACTGCAATGGCTTTAAGCAGATCGGCCTCAACGGCGAGGTGGAATTGTCCGATAAAACGTTTATCGGGGTTAACCCGCAAACCGGATCGGTCACAGGGAAGGTAAAGAGTTCCTTTTATGTCAACTTTGCCGATTTCAATGATTTTCTGTTCCAGACCTCTTTCAGTCCATTTAAGATCAAAGGGTTTGATGAGGCTTATTTCTCTTTTCAGGACGTTACCCTCGATTTCAGCGATCTGGTCAACGGCAACGGGTTCAAGCTGCCCCAAAACTATCCGGGCGGCTATACCGGCGACAAAACCAGCCTGTGGCGTGGGTTGTACATCCATAAGGCCCAGGTGTTCCTTTCCCAAAAATTCAATAAAAAATCGGGATCAACAACCTCCTTTTTTGCAGAAGGCCTTATTGTGGACGATTACGGATTTTCGGGATTGTGCGGTATAGACAACCTTTTGTCGATGAACGACGGCGAGCTGGGCAACTGGCCCATGAGCATCGACCGGCTGGCATTGGAATTCTTTACGGGGAGCTTTAAATCATTTGTGCTGACGGGAGGCACAAAATTACCCGGCACCAATACCCCGCTGGGATACGATGCGTTTTTCGACACCGAAGGCACATACCATCTGGCAATACAAACAAAAGAAGAGATTAAATTCGATCTGTTGGCGGCCCAGATAGGCATCGACCCGTCGTCGGTCATCTCGGTGCATGTAGAGAAAGGTGATTTTGTGCCCACTGCATTGCTCAATGGTTATATTTCGTTCGATTGCCCCATTGCAGAAGGGGGCGACAAAGCCCTTGTGAAAATGCCCAAGCTGAAGTTCGAAGGGTTGCGGATGTCGGCCGAGGCCCCCGTCTTCGATATCAACTATTTGGGTTTTGATTCCGGATCGGGCAATATCTTCAATGGCTTTCCTATCTCCATAACAAAAATCGGTTTCCGGAAAGTCAACGCAAACGATGCAAGAATCGACGTTGGGGTACACGTCAATTTTGGAAACGAAGACATTTCCGGCACCACTGAATTTTCGGTAAAGGCCAACACACAGGAATGGAAATTCAAAGGATTATCGCTATCCAGCATCGAAATACGGGCCAAAAAGGACGGAGCTTTTGAGCTTGAAGGCTCCGTGGCATTTGCCGACGGCGACAAGGTTTACGGCGACGGCTTCCGTGGCAAGATAAGCGCGGTGTTCGGAAAAAGCATCGAGGTCGATGCGCTGGCCGTGTTCGGCAACGTCAGCGGGTTCCGCTACTTTTTCGTCGATGCGTTCCTGCACCTGCCGGGACAGGGCATCCCTGCCGGCCCTTTCATCATCAACGGATTCGGCGGAGGGTTGTACGTCAAAATGCGGCAGCTCGCTTCGGGCGACAACGGGGGATCCACATTCGGGGAATCGCTGTCGGGATTGATTTACGTGCCCGATGAAAACATTTCGCTGGGGATTAACGCTGCTTTGGGAGGTGGGGTCATTGACCCCCAACTGATCGACGTCAAAGCCACGTTCGGGATCAATTTCAACCGCCACGGAGGCATTAACCAGATCGCGTTTACCGGCGAAGCTTCCGTCGTATCGCCCGACGGAGCCTCTTCATCGGCCGCAGTGGCCGACATGGCCAAAACATCGGCCGGCGGTGGAAAGCAGAGAGTCAGGGACAATGCACCGATAAAGGTATCCACCGCCATCTTGCTCGATTTTGAAAGGGATACGTACGATGCGTCGTTTGAGGCATTCGTCAATGTGGCCGGTGTCCTCAAGGGAATAGGCACCGATAACAGGGCCGGCTGGGGTGTGCTCCATATCGAGCCCGGGAAGTGGTATTTACGCATGGGAACCCCTTCCGATCCCATCGGGCTCAATATTGTGGGAATCGTCAAGACCGGCAGCTATTTCATGGCTGGCCACGACCTGCCCGATGCCATGCTGATGAACACGAAGGTGCTTGATATCCTGAATATGTCACAAGCCGATTTCAACGGCAACCGGAGCGAGTCCGATCTGGTGCTGGGCAAAGGGCTCGCGTTTGGCGCCAACTTCTCCGTGAGCACCGGCGAGAAAACGTTTTTGATCTTTTATGGCTCGTTCGATCTGGGCGCCGGGTTCGACGTGATGCTCATCGATTACGGCGACAATGCCTACTGCCAGGGGCGTAACGGGGGCGTGGGCATTGACGGCTGGTACGCCAAGGGGCAATCCTATGCCTATTTTGGCGGCAGCATCGGCGTAAAAGTCAAGGTATTTCGAAAAAAGCGCAAGTTTGATATCCTGAACATACAAACCGCCACTGCCATGCGCATGGAAGGCCCCAATCCTTTCTGGCTGAAAGGTGCAGTGGGCGGCAAATACAGGATATTGGGCGGCATGGTCAAAGGGAATTGCAAGTTCGAGGTGACCATTGGCGAAAAATGCGAACTAGTCACGAGCAAAGAGCTGTCGGACATGGAAATCATTGCCGACATTACCCCTGCCGCCGATTCGAAAGACGTGGACATCTTTACTTTGCCACAGGTGGTGTTCAACGTGCCTGTCGAGAAAGAGATGAAAATCTCGGAGGATGAGAACACCTCCAAGGAATTTAAGGTGAAACTCAACGAATACGCTGTTTATTATAACGGGACCGCCATGCCGGGGTCCATGGAATGGGACAACGACAAAACGGTGCTGGCATTCACCCCCGACGAGATCTTCCGCCCCAATTCCGAATACAAGGCCATGGTCCGGATCAGCTTCGAGGAAAAAGTCGATGGCCAGTGGACGGCTTACAAAGACGACAGCGGGGAAATTTATTACGAAACCAAAGAAGCCGTGTTCACCACAGGCAACCTTCCGGACAAAATCCCCGACAACTACGTTTCTTATAGTTATCCCATCCACCGGATGATGAATTTCTATAAACTGGAACACGATACAGCTTATGTGACGTTTAAAGCAGGGTTAAAGGCATTTTTCGAACCGATGTCCGGATGGGAACAAAAAGCCCGGTGGACGCCCGTGAAAGAAGGGCAAACCCTGTATTCGCCGCTTGTTTACAATACCGCGCTCAAATCGGCCGAGGCAATGGTGCCCCACCAGATGCAAAACGGCCAGATGTACCGTTTCGAACTGGTGAACGTTCCATTGGATGCAAACAACGCGGTGGACCGGAACATCCAAACCAGCACCGAAACAGTAGATCTGGGCGAAAGTGACGAGAGCCTCCAAACCGAGATCTCGACCAGACAGGCGGAAGGATCTATTTCGGATGCGGAAGAAAAAGCCTTTTACGGGATCACTTTCCGGTGCAGCCGGTCCGATCGTTTTCTGGACAAAGTGCCGGCCAACGACATGACCGTCAGGTTCCTTTACAACGTCAGTCCTGCCATCGATTACCCCGGAGTCACGGTGTATGGCAACGAGATGTTCGATAGGTTCGAAATCGCGGGCACCACCAGCCTCCGACCGTTGATGCAGGTCAAAGCCCTGCTTGAGGATGCCGATTGGTATCAGGCCAATATCTTCCCGTTGATGTACCAACACTATCCGCTCCATGTGCAGGCCACCGTGTCGCGCAACACGGCCGAAAACGGATTGCCTCCCGGGAAACCGGTTTCCATCTGGCAAATCGACTATACTTATGAGTTGACCGACGCCGACATGGAATCGGGACAAATGAGCTCAAGGGCAGTCCTCGCCCATTTTGTCTATGGGTTGCCGTCCGTATGGGCGGCCGATTACATCGAAATACGCAACAAGTTATCCAATTTGGTCGCAAATGGGCTTGTTTCACGGAGCAACGCACAGGCCAATAAAATTTTGAACACCTATCCATGGCCCCAGGTGAGTGCCGGGAATTATCCCATCCGTCTGGAATATGTCCGTCCCGGACGTGGCGTCTCCAGCGCCAAAACCATCCGGATGGTCAATCCTTTCAATGTGCCGCAAGTCAATCTTTTGTCGCAATGAAAGAAGAAGTGGCCAAAACTAAAACCCTGTGTAAAAGAAACAAAATACAGAAATGGAAAAATACACGGATAGAGTTGGATCAGACGTTACAGGCCAATATTTTATACAAATCGTTTCTGGCGTCTTTTCCGGTAAACCCAGTGATTTGCGTCGATGAGCGCGAAACGGGTTCCCACAGGGGCATGGAGAAAGGGATTTCCTTTTTGTTGCCTGTCACGGCCAAGAAAAAACGATCGGATATACGCCTAACTCAAATATGTAAACCAATGATTTGTTCACCCAAACACATAAAAGATTTCCCCTATTTTTTTATTGGTTTGTTTTGCCTTTGCGCGGGAACGTTAAAGGCACAAGAACCAGTAACACATGAAATGAAGCTGCTGGCCCGTCCCACGCCCGATTCGGTCATGCTGCGGTGGGCCCCGGCATCGTACCAGCTGTGGCTGGTGGGCAACAAGTACGGCTATGTGGTAAGCCGTACCTGCATTTTGAGGAACAACACATACGTGGAAAATCCCAGGCCTGAAATATTAACCCAAAAACCATTGAGACCCTTCCCGCTTGAGCAATGGGAAGCACTGGCCGACAAAGACGACCTGGCCGGTGTGGCCGCGGAAGCCATTTACGGCGACGGATTTGAGGTCACGACAGGCGATCCGGGCAGTTTGACGGAACTGGTCAACCGGGCCACAGAGCAAGAGCTAAGGTGGGGGTTCGCACTGATGGCGGCCGACCAAAGCCGGAACGTCGCACAATATTCGGGACTCTATTGGGCCGATAAACACGTGCAAAAAGGCGAGAAATATCTGTACAAAGTGTATCCTGCCGCAGTCCCTCCCGGCATGCAGGTCGATACGGCCATCTTCTTCACGGGAACCGACGAGTACCTGCCTGTGCCTTCGCCCGTAAACGTGAAAGCCGAAGCGGGCGACCATGTGGTAACGCTCACATGGGAACGTTTGGCCCAGGAAGGATTGTTCTCCGGCTTTTTTGTGGAGCGAAGCCACGACGGGGGCACCTCGTTCCGACGGCTCAACCAAACTTTGTTCGTGAACACCACGCCCGAAGGGAAAGACGATCTCCCCTTTTACTATTATGCCGATTCTCTGGCCGATAACCAAACCGTTTACCGTTACCGGGTGGTGGGCGTGACGCCATTTGGCGAAACAAGTCCGCCATCGGCCGTGGCAATGGTACGAGGGATAGACCAGATCACACTGGCCCCCGAGATACACCGCATCGGATCGCCTGACAACCAAACCGTGGAGATTGCTTTTGCATTGCCCCGGTGGAAACAGGAAAAGATTGACGGGATAAGGGTATTGCGAAGCCGTGATTTTGACGGACAGTACACATCGCTGGAACCAACACTTTCCATGGGCGACAGCCTGTTTGTGGACCCATCGCCCATGCCCGCTGCCTATTACCGGCTGCAGGCTTATAATTCGCAGCACACCGGCCCCATGGGGATGCCAAGGTTCGTGCAGCTGGTCGATTCCATCCCGCCGTCGGCCCCCACCGGCTTGTCCGCTACCGCCGACACCACGGGACTGGTGCAGCTGAGCTGGACGGCCAACCCGGAACCCGATATGGACGGTTACCGCCTGTACCGGGCCAACGGGCCACAGGAGGAATTTTCACTCATTACCCCCGTGGCGGTGCGCCGGACCCAATATGCCGATACCATTGAATTGAAGACCCTCACGAAAAAAGTCTATTATAAACTGACCGCCATCGACAAGCGACAGAACCGATCGGCTTTTTCGGAAGTACTGACAGTGGACAGGCCCGACATTGTACCGCCCGCACCGCCCGCTATGAAAGCACCCGGGCCGTTGGACAATGGCATCCGGCTGTCGTGGGTGCCCAGCAGCAGCAACGACGTGGACCATCTCCTCCTATACCGTTCCCTTTCCGGACAGGCCCTTTGGACGTTAATTGCCAAACTGGAACCGCAAAGCCAGACGTTTGCCGATACCACAGTTATCAGTAACACCATTTACCGCTACGTGGCGGTGGCGGTGGACAGTACAGGCAACGAATCGGCACCGACCAAACCGATGGCCGCAAAATACTCCCCTGCCCCCAAAGACTTGTGGATAACTCCGCAAGTAAAGGTGGATAAAAAGAAAGGAACGGTAGAATTGAAGTGGAATGCGGCAACCATTCCATCCTCCCATGTGCTGTTATACGGAAAAAACGGCACGGGGCAATGGCGGTTGATTAAACGGGCACCCAACAGTGGTTTGGAAAAAGTCAGCATCGAGCCGGGTTTTAACGAATTTAGTATACATGTCAATTAGTTTCCGAACACCCGCCCTCATGTGGCAGATAAATTCAGAAAAACAGGAAGTACCCACAACAGAAATAAAATGGAAAGTAGAAACAAAATACACGAAAAAAGACTGATTCCACGCTAAGACGCCAAGAGAAGCCTTTTGCGGTTCCTCCCTCCGCGTCCCTGCGAGAGATTAGTTCACGCTAAGAGCGCAAAGACAGGACACGCAAAGTACGCGGAGAAAAATCCTTGGCAAGCCCCACGAGAAATTACTACAGTACACATGACCCCACCCAATCATGACTGAAAACGAAATCGCCTCACAAATCATTCACCATGCTATCGAGCTGCACAGACAAACAGGTCCAGGGCTACTGGAATCTGTCTACGAAACGGCTTTGGCATATGACCTGCAGGCAGCAGGTCTCCACGTCGCGCAGCAAGTACCTATGCCGTTTATCTATAAAGATGTCCACATGGAGATTGGATACCGTATTGATTTGATTGTTGGAAGCAAGGTACTGGTTGAGTTAAAATCAGTCGACTCGTTGGCTCCCGTACACTTCGCACAGACACTGACTTATTTGAAACTATCAGGTATAAAACTTGGGCTGCTGATCAATTTTAATAACCGCCTTTTAAAGGATGACATCCACCGACTGGTCAACAATTTATGAAAACAGACGCGAAAAAAGCACCTTTGCGAACCCCGCGATTCTTTCCCCCGCGTCCCTGCGAGAGATTAGCTCACGCAAAGACGCAAAGGTCCCGCAAAGAACGTAAAGGAAGAAAACCCCGCGTCACCCGCGATTCCTCTCTCCGCGCCCCTGCAAGAAATTGTTCACGTCCCTGGGAGAAACCTTCCCCATTCAAGATACTTACATCACGCGAGAAAGAACCAATCTCTTAACCCGTTAAAATCCATCAAATGCGCACGCCTTTATCCATTACCTTCCATATATCGGCCCTCATTGTCGCTTTGGCGTGGTTTGGCCCCATTGTCTCCGCACAAACATCGGTCTACCCCATCCGCACCGTAGCCACGCTGAGTGGCAGCGCGCCCTACTCGCTCGACGGGTTCGTGAGCCAGCCCGGCAAGTTCCAGGTGCAAGTGCTCACCGACGACGCCTCCCTGGCCAACTACCCCGTCAGGCTGCGGCTCACTCTGCAAAGCAGCGGCGTGCGCATCACCACCTCGGCCAATTACCTGTCCGCGCCCGTCTATCTGAACGGAGGCGAGCTGGTCCTGCTTTCCGCCGACGACCTGGCGCCACTCTTCGATCCGGCCAACCTTACCTTCGAGGGCTATTCCAGGAACCAGTACGCCCAATCGGGCCGTCTGCCCGAAGGGGTGTACCGCGTGTGGGTGGACGTGGCGGATTATTACCGCAACGTAACGGTCTCCAGGGCCGTGCCTGCCATTGCCATGGTCTATCTGGCACGGGCCCCGCAGCTGTCGTTCCCCGCCGACAACGCCGCCATCGACCCCACGGCTGCGGCCCAGACCCGCTTTTCGTGGATGGCCTACCACCCGGCCAACCCCGGTGCCGAGGTGATATACCGTTTCCGGTTGTGGGAGGTAAAGCCGGAGGGACGCAACGCCTACGAGGTGATGAACGTGCTGGCCCCTGCCTTCGAAGAGGAGGTAACGGGCACCTCGCTGCTCTACGGCGCCGACAAGCCGTTGCTGCAAACGGGCATGCGGTACGTGTGGCAGGTACAGGCCGTGGATCTGCAGGACGTGACACTGTTCCAGAACTCGGGCAAGAGCAACGCCCATACGTTTACCTACGGCACTTCCTGTCCCACGCCCGCCCCGCAAATCGAAAAGGTATCGGCCACGACGGCCAGGCTGAAATGGGACGCCCACCTGAGCGCACAGCTCTACCGCATCGACTACCGCGCTTCCGACAGCGCCCAGTGGAACTTCTTTACCTCCGATACGCCATGGGCGCTGATAAGCCCGTTGCTCCCCTCGACCCATTACGAGGCCTCCGTGACCGCCCTTTGCGGAGACGAAGAGGGCGACCCCTCGGCGACGGTACGCTTCAAGACCTCGCGCGAGGTCAACTATACCTGCGGCACCGGCACGGGCGGTTTTGATTTGTCGAACACAGAACCGCTGCCGGCCCTGTACCGTTTCGACGAGTTCCTGGCCGCGGACTTCTCCGTCGAGGTGGACGAGGCCGAGGGTGCCGGTGGCACCTTCTCAGGCACAGGCTACGCCTTGGTACCCTATCTGGGCTTTACGAAGATGAAGGTCAGGTTCAGTAACGTCTTCGTCAACACCGACCGCCGCATGGTGCGCGGGACCGTGGCATTTGTGTACGACGAGGGCAACGGCATGGTGCTGGGCTTCGGCAGGAGCACGGGCACACAAACGGATGTGGACCCCGTGGAATGGCTGGCGGCGGGGGTGGGGCAAACCGTGGCCGTGGACGCCGACGTGGCGGGGGTGTCGGTGGACGGGAATTCTGTGACCATTACACTGGCCGACGGTACCGTGCAGACCGTGACGGCCCGCGACAGCACCACCACCGTGGGCATCATCAACCCCAATGGCACCACCGCTTACGTGGCCGATCCGGCCACGGGACTGGTTTACTCCGTACCCGTGCCGGGCACGGCCAACGGCGAGGCGGCCAACAGCTCATCGGTGGTGCCCCCCTCGGCCAGCGGGCAGTACGGTTGCACCGCTACCTTTGCCCCCGCTGCCGCCACGCGCTACGGTTTCGACAGGGCGGGCACGCCGCAAACCAAACCCGACGGCTATTTTAAGCGGTCCCTCAACGGCGGCACCGTGCATTGGAAATCGCTCCCCGCGGGCGGCACCGACTATGTAACCGTGACCGTTGCCGGCGACTGCACCACCGACAGTCTCCGCTTTTTGCGCGAGAGCGGCCTGCCCGTGCCTTTTTCAAAGAATCCCCCTTCAAAGGGGGAAGGGGGCTCCCTGCTCCTCTCCGGTACGGCGCATGGCGACGAGGAACTGCTCTCGGCGGCCCTCAGCGCCAAGCGTGCCAACAAGGACAGCTCCGTGACGCAGACCCTCACCGAGGCGGGCGCCTTAGGTCTGGTCACCTACAGCCCCATCGTCAAAACGGTGAGGCTGGTGGGCGTAAACGGCTCAAAGAACAAGCCCTCGGGCCCCGCCGCCATCCAACAGCGCCTCAACGAGATCTACTCGCCGGCAATTGTCAGCTGGGTAGTGGAGGACGGGGGCAACGTGGACGTGGCGGGCTTATCGGCCGACGGCTTCAAGACGGCGGGCCTTGCGCTGGCCAGCCGTTACTCCTCCGACATGAACCGCGTGATCGACGCTTACAACGCCAAGCTTGACAAGAATACCGTGGTGCTCTTTTTCGTGGAGGCTTCCGACGGGGACAAACTGGGGTATATGCCCCTGACGGGCGGCTACGGCTTTATCTTCAACCTGGGCTCCAACGTGGAGCTGCTGGCACACGAGCTGGCACACGGGGCCTTCAACCTAAGGCATACTTTCAGCTCCAAAAGCTTCTGGCGCGAGAAGGGGGCCGCCCCCGTGTTCCCCGAGAAATCCACGTCCAACCTGCTGGATTACGCCGGTGGCACCGAGCTGTGGAAGTATCAGTGGGATCTCATACACGACCCAGAGATGATATTGTTGGGGTTCTTGCAGGATGAGAGTGAGGGGGCAATGGTTGTAAAAAGTTGTTTCGAAGACATTACTAATTACAATAAATATAATGAAATAAAGTCACTCCTTTATGATGGAAATACAATATTCAAAGACTTATATGATTACATTGATAAGAATCCATTGATAAATTACTGTGTATCCGAATACTCTCAGAGCGAATTGGAAAAGATGCAAACCGGGGAGAAAGGAGTTACGACTGCTTACAAAAAAACAGTAAAGCTCATTATTAAGAACAGAACAACAGACCATACAATAAGCACAATAAACCTATATGAATATTTAGGGGACATAAACTTAAGCCAACTAAATGATCAAGAAGGCTATAACGAATTTTGCATATTTCATGAATTTTGTCATGCAGCTCAATATTTATCATATGCTGAAGATGAAAGGAATCAAGAGTTGTTTGAAGTAGAAGACAGATTAATTTATCTATACTCTTTGTATCGAAAAATGGATTCAAAAGTTGCTCATAATAGGGAATCATTTAAAGCATATATGGAAAGCATGATTGGTTCGGAATACCTAAGCCAATATCCATTTCTTTATCCCAATGAAGCACTGCTAACAAAAGAAGGAAAATCGCTTTTTTATTATCGAAATGAGAAAAACGAAAGTGCTTTTGATGTAGTCATTGCTTATTTTGATGCAAAATCAACTGGGCAGCTTAATTCTAGTGATGAGGAAATAGTATATTTAAATAACAATATTAAAGAAATATTTAGAAAATGGTCTTTATATTTAGTTGAGCAAGGAGGATACCACTTTAGTAATCCTTATGATTGGAGCAATGGATTAAAATATTTTCAGAAGTACATAAAATGAATATTAGAAATTTTCGCAAAATTGTTTTTGTAATTTTAATCTTGATTTTTTCCTTTGTTTTATTAAAGAAAAACAGACTAATCAATGATTATACGTTTGTAATATCTGATTTTGGATTGTTGAAAACATTTACTACCAATCATGTTTTATCAATAACAAAAAATGACACAGTTTATTATTGTAATGGATTACTTATCTTAAATATCAAACCACAATACAACAATCATTTTGTATTAATTAAAAAGAACAATATCATAGAATGGATCGTACTTGTGAGACAAGATACAACAGTATTATACATGAACGAGAATAACTTAATTGAAAAAAACTCAAATGAGGGTAATTGGTATTTATTATCTGCGAACATGGCTACGAATATCATATTTAAGGAGTTAGGAAATGAGCTTGTTGAATGGAAATTACTTGAATCAAGGTTTATGCAAAATGGCTTTAATGCCGACGTATATGGCATTAACAACATTCCTAAAGAGATTGAATTTCTTGGAATATATTCAACGGAGAAAATCCCTTCTCAGGTTTTTTATTTTTCCAATAGCAAAAATGGAATTAAGATTGATTGCTTTAATATCTCGAGGGTTGTTAATATAGGCATCAACTGAAATTGAACTCCCCGCTGCCGCGCGATTTTAGGTTGTAACTCGTGCTCGGCGAACGTCTCCGATTTCGCCGTCATTAAATTTGCAGTTATCAACCTCCCCTACGTTCTTTGACCACATTGTTTTGACATATTAAAAACCCTCACCGAGGCCGCCACCCTAGGCCTGGTCACCTACAGCCCCATCGTCAAAACGGTGAGGCTGGTGGGCGTGAACGGCCCAAAGAACAAGCCCTCGGGCCCCACCGCCATCCAACAGCGCCTCAACGAGATCTACTCGCCGGCAATTGTCAGCTGGGTAGTGGAGGACGGGGGCAACCTGGACGTGACGGGCTTATCGGCCGACGGCTTCAAGACGGCGGGCCTTGCGCTGGCCAGTCGTTACACCTCCGACATGAACCGCGTGATCGACGCCTACAACGCCAAGCTTGACAAGAACACGCTGGTGCTCTTTTTCGTGGAGGCTTCCGACGGGGACAAGCTTGGCTACATGCCCCTCACCGGCAACTACGGCTTTATCTTTAACCTGGGCAGCAACGTGGAGTTGCTGGCACACGAGCTGGCGCACGGGGCCTTCAACCTGAGGCATACTTTCAGCTCCAAAAGCTTCTGGCGCGAGAAGGGGGCCGCACCCGTATTCCCCGAGAAAAGCACCCAAAACCTACTCGACTACGCCGGTGGCACCGAACTGTGGAAGTTCCAGTGGGACCTAATTCACGACCCGGAAACGGTCTGGTTTAACTTCCTCCAAAGAGAAGACGAGGGAGAAATGATCTACGGCATTACATGGCTCGGCAATTATCTTTGGGGATTGGCTCCTGACGAACAGGAAAGCCAAATTGAAACCGATAGGGCTATGTTCAAGCATATCCACGAAAATTATGATATATATTTTAATGATTCGAAAGCAATAGATTTAAACTTAGTTATCGAAGCGTATAAAAACTGGTCCGTCCGGAAAGATTCTCATAAGGGGGTAGCAAAAAAAGTTTTCAAGGGGGTAAAAGAAGATAAAACCACATTCTCTTTGTGGAATAAAGGCATATATTTTGAAAATTATACCCTTGAAGGTAAAACGTATAAGGTTGCTGTTTACAGTAAAAACGAAAACGTCAGCTTAAACCAAAGTATTCGTATAACCAGCTACGAATCTTTGCGATACAATAAATCGATAAAAGCCGGTTACACCGATAATTATGGGTTAATCGTGTTTTATGATTCAATTGGGCAAATGCAAATGGTTCTTCAAATATCAGGAGGGAATACGGCTAGAGAAACGGTTGTGCAATGGTTGAATTATTTGGGATTATTATTGCCGTCGGAAGAGCAAGAAAAGAAAGAAAATCCAATCCCTGAAATATTCAAATTTGTCCAGCTTTATACATTAGATAAACTGAATGAAATTTGGGGAGAAAAATCAGAAGTAAACGATATATTTGAAGGCAAACAAATAATAGAACAAGTCATTGCCGATGATTTACATGTAAAACAAGAGCCACGCGAATGTTTAAAGGCCTGTGAAAAGATAATTAGTGATGCAGGATACACTCATAAAGCATTAAACGTGATAGTGCTCACAACCAATGTTGATGGAAATGATTTTGATTTTCACCGAGAGTGTGTATTTAAAGCAGTAGAAATTATAGACCAACACTTAGAAAGTGGTAAACCAATAATCGTAGGCGTAAATTACAAAGATGGTTCTTCTAATTTTGATGGGGTAACAGATCATTGGATTGTTATAACCGCAAGAGGGAAAGACGATGAAGGTATCTTTTATAACTTTTTTGACGTCGCACAGGAATTTGATTTAGGTGTAGCTAAAACAAATAAATTGTACCTGCAATCTACTGGAATTTTAAAAGGTAAATGTACTTGTAATAGAAATTACGAAAGCCAGTGCGTTACCATGGTAAGGCCCTTAGATGAATTTGATTTCAAATGTTGCGGAAGAGAAATTTTTCAAAATGATAACGAAGGATGGAACGACTGGAAAAAATTTTGTGCCGAGTGTAAGGAGGATCCAGGATACTATAACAAAAAAGATGAAAGACATACAAATGCAATACCAAAACCATGAGAAATAAAGCATTATTATTATTGATTCTATTTTCTGTAAAATTTGCAAGTTGCCAACAATATCAACAACAATTATTTGATGTTGCAAAAATCAGAAATGAAGATTTTAAAAAGTATGTAAGCGCATTTGAATTAGACAGTATTCCTTTTTCTACATACGAAGAAATGTATTGCCGTACTAGAATTGAACCATCATTAATAAAAAAATTTGTTTGTAGTGATGGATCCTGCCTAAAAGACTGGAGTGGATATGAAATTGAATTTTCTCCTTGTAAATATTTACTTTCAAATGCAAATTATATCGTGTTAATACATGATGAATCAACAGATGGAGGTACTATAAGAAAATTATCCATTTATGATTACAATGGTGTTAAAATAGACATGTTAGAAATATTTGCAGAAAAACCATTTCACGGTAAAAGACAAAAGAGTGAGATAGATTACTTTGAAATAGAGAGCGTAGTAAATAAAGACTTTGTAATTGAAAGGAAATATTTTGAAATTTATGCGGAAGAATGGAAGATAAATAATGTTAGGTATTTTCATGGGAGGTATATCGAATCTGTTTATAAGATAAATACAGAGGGGAAGATTATTTTGGTTTCAGAAAAGGATCATGGCAAACGAGAATATGCTGGAGGCAGATTAAGTTCCAATGTTTTTTTCCCAAGATGGTCTGTTGTTAAATGAAAAACTAATCCTCCCTTTAAGTAAGCCGCTACACCTCCGACATGAATCGGGTGATAGACGCCTACAACGCCAAAACGGACAGGAACACGCTGGTGCTTTTCTTCGTGGACGCATCCGACGGGGACAAACTGGGCTACATGCCCCTCACCGGCAGTTACGGCCTTATCTTCAACCTGGGCTCCAACGTGGAGTTGCTGGCACACGAGCTGGCGCACGGGGCCTTCAACCTGAGGCATACTTCCAGCTCCAAAAGCTTCTGGCGCGAGAAGGGGCCGCACCCGTGTTCCCCGAGAAATCCACCCAAAACCTGCTCGACTACGCAGGGGGGACGGAACTGTGGAAGTACCAGTGGGACCTTATTCATGACCCGGAGACGGTCTGGTTTAACTTCTTGCAGGGCGAGGAGGAGGGGGCGATGAGTTGGTGGTTTTACCCAGTTTTACAAATCATCGTAAAGACAACTGGGCACGACAATGCGCACTATATCGCAAACAAACTCAACCTGTCCGGCAACGACCGCTATTGCTTCCTGTTCTATGCCGGGGCAATGAATTCGGTCGCGACCCAATTTGACGTCCAGTCCGTCATAGATTTGTACGAGGGGGCAACAAGGGAATGGATAGCGACCAAACCGTGGGAGTTGACAACCTTTGGGCAAAAAAGCGAGGTCGACATAATAAAAGGGGCCACCGGCCCCATAGGTATCATCGCTTATAATACCTTTGTGGGTAGGGAAGAGATAATTGCCGACATAAAGAAGTTCTTCGATGAGGTAAGTGCCAACGACCCTTATGCGGTAGGACAATTAACGGGCTTTACCATAACCCTTTTAACGCCCGCCGGCGAAACAGCTGGAGCCACAAAGGTTATGGGCCTGACCAAGGCGTCGTTAAAGAACGCCGCCGGATACATTAAAAAAGCATCGGCACTGGGGCTAAGGAGCCGCGTGGCCGAAAGCGTGCTGACGTTCACCGACGACGCGGGAAAAGCCCTGCTCGCAGTTGAAAAGGTTGGGGACGAGCTTGTTTGCAAGGGAGAGATGTTGGCTACGGCAGGGGAAAAACTCTGGACAAAGGTAGATGACTTCGATGGATTATTTAATGGCAAGCCATCAACTTATTATGATGTAAGTGTAACTTATCAAATTGCTCGTGAACGTGTTGGGGTTGCATTTATCGAAAATGATATTTTAGAATTCCATTTAAACATTCCCGAAAAATTACAGAAGCAGGGAATTGGTTCAGAGGTATTTAAAAAAGCTATTCAAGATTATGCTCCTTCAAAAATTAAAGGATGGTGGAAAAAATCTGATATATACTCAGGAGAAGAATCAGTTAACTTAACCATATTCAAGGAAAAAGTTGCTGGTGGAATGTCTCCAATTGATGCTGCCTTTGAAACTCCAACAGGTAAGATTTTAAAAGCTAATGGGTTTGATGGTATTCCAGAAATAATTAAAAATACACTCGATGAAGTAATTATTCATTTTAATCCCTCTAACAAATGAAATTCGGATTTATTTTAAACCAAAATAAAAATCTAATTGAGGTCAGTCGAATAAGGCAACCTAGATTTGATTTAATACTAAAGATAACAGGCATAATACCAAAGTACCTTTTCCCAATAGAGATGGATCTTACAACGAATCAAATCATCAATGAAATCGATTTGTTAATCGCAGAGAGGGAGACTCAACCACTTGACATTCCTAGTTACAAAGGACGTTTTGTTGAAGATGAAATATTTGAATTAAGAAATTATAAAGGCAGTGTGTTAAAATTATGCAAAACAGGATTTGATAATAAAATAATATTTCTATTAAATATATTAGAGATAACAGAAAAGGAAAAATCTAAGCTATATTTCTTTTTTGCTAAAGATCATAAAGAATTAAGAGAATTTATTGATAATGGTACAATCTAAAACTTTTGATTAATAAATCATGAGTTTTGTACTAGTTTTATTATTGCTCACTTTTAACCAAAAAATTGAAAATCAATACAAAAATGGGAAAAAGGAATAGATTTAATGAAAATGCTTGGTATATTGATTTTAGTGTAGGTGTTGTTGGGCTTTCGTTAGCAATAATCTTATAAATAACTATAAATTCTATCTCGCAATTGCAGGAGAGGAGATGCCCTCTGGAAAAGGGGCAAAATCTTTTTCTGCTATTTATTATGTTTTTTGATCGTATTGGAGGAAAGCCTGTTGCAATCGGTTTTATCATATTCTCAAGTGTTTCATTTTTTTGTGGGCTTATCGCAAATTCAAGAATTCCCGCTAGTGCAGCTTTGTAATCTGTGCTACGCGAGATAGTCTCTGAACTATTAGTCTTTTCACCTACCCCAAAACGTTCTTTGACATATTAAAAACTCTCACCGAGGCGGGCGCCCTAGGCCTGGGTTCTTACTTCCCTGTTATCAAAACGGTGAGGCTGGTGGGCGTGAACAGCTCTAAGAACAAGCCCTCGGGCCCCGCCACCATCCAACAGCGCCTCAACGAGATCTACTCGCCGGCCATCGTGTCATGGAATGTGGAGGATGGGGGCAATGTGGACGTGACGGGCTTATCGGCCGACGGCTTCAAGACTTCCGGGCTTTCGCTTTTTAGCCGCTACACTTCCGACATGAACCGTGTGATCGACGCTTACAACGCCAAGCTTGACAAGAACACGCTGGTGCTCTTTTTCGTGGAGGCTTCCGACGGGGACAAGCTTGGGTATATGCCCCTCACCGGCAATTACGGCTTTATCTTCAACCTGGGCTCCAACGTGGAGTTGTTGGCACACGAGCTGGCGCACGGGGCCTTCAACCTGAGGCATACTTTCAGCTCCAAAAGCTTCTGGCGCGAGAAGGGGGCCGCACCCGTGTTCCCCGAGAAATCCACGCCCAACCTGCTGGATTACGCAGGGGGGACGGAACTGTGGAAGTACCAGTGGGACCTTATTCATGACCCTGAAAGTATCTTGCTTGGCTTTATGCAGGATGAGAGTGAGGGGGCGGCGATGGGTGATGTTAAGTCACAATTATTAGCGATACTCAATAATTCAGGCAACAATGCATTCTTATTCCTAAAAAAATGTGAAGCTCCACCTGCTGACCAAGAAATTATTGTTCGAATTCTAAACCAGCCATACAAAACGGTTGTTGGCAGAATTAATCCAAACGGAACGTTAGAACTTATTGATGCAAGTGTTACAAATTTGTCTATACAGACAAAGTTTACTGAGCTTGATAATATCCCGACCAATGAAGATGCATTTTTTATTCTTGGGCGAGGCAATGCCGGAATTGTGTGTGTTCCTGATGATCAAATACGTTATAACAACTATTGTGCTACAACAGGAGCAAGTAAGTCAGAAGAGTTTCTATCAAAATGGGCTGAAGATATTAGTAAATGTCATCAACCCAGAATTTACAATTTTTCATCAGAAAAGGATATTCCCAACCAAGCATATATTGAAAGTCTATTGGGAGGAGAGTCAATTAAAGACGATCCAACCGGACAGTATCACACGTTAAAAGGTTGGTTGGTTTTAACCGACGGAACGACTACCTCCGAAGATTATGCCACAGCTCAAAGCCTTGCGCCTCCCACAGGTGAAGTAAAAATATGGCTACACAAAACAGATGAAGGTTGGGAGCTGAAATCAGAGCTGCCACAAACCATCAACGAGTTTAAAAATCTTGAGGATAAACAAGGCAGCAAGATATATGACATGGCCAAGTTTGCAGGAGGGCTGGCGCTTGAAGCTGTAGATATTGTTGCCACAGCCTACTACGAAATATATGATGCCACGGCCAAAGGTGTGCGAAAGCTGAGAATTCCCAACTATGCGTGGGACGATACCGACCCTGAATACAGCCGGATGTACGCATATGTTTACAAATTTGTACTTACAGGTATTGATCCTGTCAGAAATGTGATAACCTACGCTGCCTCGGAAACGCTTGCCAACGAAATACAAACCCAAGCACCCCAGGTAGCTGCTGTACTGCGTAAGTTTGGCGATGGCCGTATCGAATTTGCATTTATGTGTGGTGTTTGGAACGGAGCTGTTGAAACAGTTGCCTCGGTGCCCGATTTGTTAAAGCTATTAGTAGCCCCCATGAGTTCAAAAGGGCGAGATGATTTTAGCAAAATGTACACCTCGCTCCGTGATTTTAAGCTTGAAGAAAATGGCAAGGTCATTGACTCCGGTGTATGGTGTGCCATAAGTACCGGTTTTAAACAACAGTTCAACACTGATCTGAAAATAGCAGAAGGAACCGGCGAAATGGCCTTTGTGGTTGCCTTATGTTTTATTGATCCGGCAGCCATCGAATCGGCTGGCGCAAAAACATTTGCACAAGTTATTAAAGTTCTGCAAAAACTTGATTCCTTCTCTGAAACATTGAATCCGGCCACTTATGCCATAAGGTTTACCAAGGACTTAACCGGTAAACTGTTGAACAATACCCGTAACCGGGTTTGTGCCGTTATCAAAGAAGGAGTATTGAAGGCCAAAGCCATAAGCAGCAAAGGAAAGATAATAAAGGAGTTCAATGAAAAATTGGATGACATTGCCCTGAAAGCCGAAAATGGCGAAATAAAAGCCCTAAAAGGTGGTGAAACCTACGACCTGTTAGATGATATGCCCGGTTATGAGCTGAAAGAATCGGCAGGGTATGGTGTTTACTCAAAAGTATCCACCGATGCCAATGGTAAATACACAGAACGTATATATGCACTAAAAGCAGGTGATGAAGCAAGTATCTCGAAGTTTTTTGATGAATTGGAAACCAACGCCTTGGCTAAAAATGCCACCGATGTTGAAATAATTGGCGAAGCCATTGCAAACCCTACGTTTAAGGAAAATAAGGCTATTTTTGAACGATGGGATTATAAGTTCGAAACTGTTACCGAAAATGGCGAGGAAGTTATTAAGTTGACTAAAAAAATCACTCAAAATGCTGCTGATGCCGTTATTGATGCGTTTAAGAAGGAAACGGGAATAGCAATTATAAAGTCGTCAGACAATACTATTTTAAGTAAGGTTAAGAGTTGGCAAGGAGGAGGAGTTTATACCGGAGTTGATGAATGGTATATTGTAGAAATCCCAAAAGGTACTAAGATATATGGGGGCTTGCCTGGTCAATCTGAATTTTATAGTGTAGAAAAAACCATTACAGACGTAAATTATGACAAGATAGAATATTGGAAAAGCCTACAAGTTCAAGAGAATCCTACATTTGGATATAGGCCGAAAGTTGGAACATACGAAGTGCAAGAAACAATTAAAGTCGCAATTGCAAAAACCACAGCTAATCCACAATTTGGTAGTGGGGGTGCTTGGCAGGTATTTGTTGATGACTTTACAAATAAACTTAAGTTAGTAAATGAGATACCACTAAAGTGATGGAAATACCTAAAAAAGTTGAAAATTGCCCTGTTTGTGAGCCTATTATAAACTTGCTTGAGTTTTTATTAAAAAATGGCTTTGTAATTATGGAGCAGAAATGTAGTGACTATCATTTCCATGAGATGTATTTTAAATTGTTAGCTCCCAAAATATTTAACTACAATAATATAGACGTAAAAAACATTGGATTGCATGAAAGTGGTATTTATTATTGTGAATGCCACTGGAGTAGAGTTGAAATTATTAAAGAGTAATCAAATTTTATTTAATAATAATTTCAACACCTCCACCCACGCCCCCCAAGTCCTTTTCTCCACTTCAAGCGGCACAATGCCGTTTGTGGTGTAAAGGTCAATCACTTCAAAGGGCTGGTTTCTGTGGGCTGCGAGCCTTTTTAAATCGCAATCCACTTTTGTTATACTTTTAAAATCAACGGATTGTCTGCCGTTGTCGGTTTTAATGGTTAAAACATCTTCTGTGGCAGCAAACCAATGGTTGGGTGTGAAGTAGGTGCAAATAATCACATCTGCATTATCGCCCAATTCATGGGCAATGTGCGTTTTTACCTCAAGTGGAGCCTCGCAGAACAGCCAGGTGTGTTGCAAACCTTCAACAAATGAACGCCTAAACTTAGCCGTGATAATGTTTTTGATATTCTTTGGCATCACCTACAACCGTTCGAGTTTAGTGGCCTTGATCATGGAGTCGATGGCAAACAGGATGTGCTCCTGCTTGTCTTTTGGGAACGAAAGGATGTCCTTGATGCGTCGGAGCATGTCGGGGTTTTTAAACATGTCGGCATTTTCATTTTCTCCTAAAAGATAACCAACCGTTGTATTAAGCAGTGTAGCTAGTTTTTTGCAGTATCAATACTTGGAGCCATCTCATCACGTTCGTATCGTGAAATTACACTAACCGAAGTGTTAAGCTGTTTAGCTAAATCGATTTGTGAAAGTTTTTTTTCTTGTCTTAGCGTAGCCAGTTTTTTACCGAATGTATCCATGTTTATTAACCTTAAAAGGCTTGTTTTTACCTTAGTTTTACGCGTGAGTGCAAAAATACAACCCTTTTAAGAGAAAAAAATATCTGTGAGTAACAAAAAAGTGCATAACCAGAATTTTTTATATCTTGCACAATATTAGATATAACAACGTTCTTTGAAAAACTGAAAACCGCCTAATAGCAAGGGCTTTGGGCTGTAAAAGGTATGCTGATGGAAGTACCAGTGGGACCTTATTCATGACCCGGAGACGGTCTGGTTTAACTTCTTGCAGGGCGAAGAAGAGGGGGCGATAGCCTCATGGACCATTTTTGACAAAAAACACACCTTGCTGTTCAACCATATTTACGATAACAACAATATGGGGACTATTTCCGACAATCTAGTTTACCAAAGGAAAATAGAGGATGCCAGAAAAGAAGGTACAAAAACACTAAATCTTGACTATTCTGGCAACGAGGAAAAGGACTGGGTCAAACAATGGAAGATCAGCACGGCCTCTTCCGATGAGATCCTGGAGAAAGTCATCAACAAGATAAGAAATGCAGCAAAAGAAAGCCTTGTCCCTAAGATTACCTTGAGTGACAAAGGGATTTACATAGGCAAATATGAAATGGAAGGGGTAACCTATCCCATTGCGGTTTACAGCGAGAACGCGGTTTTGGATAAACTGACAAAAGTATACGTTACAGAGGTTGACGAGATAACAAACAACGAAAACAAAAAACACGTATACTGTGAGGAGACCTTCGTTAAATACCTTGTTATTTCGTTCTTCCAATCTGGGGAAACAGAGCCTTCGCTCATGATACAGATTGAAAAATTCGATATCAGCAAATTGCAGAACACGAAAGAAATTTGGTTGAGATTTTTGGGGATATTGGAATCTTCAAAGGAAAAGTTCTTACAAAAAGAAAGTTCTGGAAAACTTGAAATAACTGAAGACCAGTTAAGAAAGATCTTTTCTGACACAGAGGAAGAGAGAATTAAGGAAGTCGTTGAATCAATAAATAAATACAGTGCGGAATTTGAGATCAACACCATTGAGCGTATGGCCCATTTTATCGGACAAATTGGAGCAGAGACCTCAGGACTAACGAAACTAAGGGAAAGCCATTCATATTCTCCAAGAAGTATCGCAAAAACTTTTCCTTACCCCAAATACGGGCATTTATTCGATGTTGCAGTATTGGATACTACAACGTATGAATACAGTTACGATCCGATAGATTATGATGAAGACAAGTGCATTGGGGACAAAATTTCGCGTGGCGATGCAATTTTCTCCTATTCAAATAGCGATGAGATAAGAAACGCCTACGCCGAAGTGAAAAGTGAAACAATGAAAATCGTTCTAAATGGCAAAGCAACAAAGATCAATGTTTACGGTACCCGGACAGATATAACAAAAGATAACATTGAAAGTATGGTGTCCGACAGAAATTACAATAGCGGTCGTTTAAGAGTAAAAAGCAAGTATATAAACTCATCCGCTCTTTTCGACGTTACATATGCCTGTCGGATGGGCAACGGCACCATTTCTTCAAAGGATGGTTCCACTTTCTTAGGAAAAGGCTTTATACATCTGACGGGTAAAGGGCAGTACAAAACAATTAGTGACGAATGGAATAGGTTGTACCCCAATGATAAAAAAGAGTTTGATGGAAAGGACATTGATCTTTTGGAAACAAACGTAGACATTGCCATGAAAGCATCCATGATCTACTGGAAATTAAACAATTTAAATGATCTTTCTGATGACGGGATGGATGAAGATTCTATCAATATTATTGGGGCTAAAGTTAATGGGGCAAATCCTCCCAATAGCCCAGATCTAAGAATACAATATACTGAAACTACTTATAAAAATCTTAAATAATATGAAAATCAGATACATTCTCTTTCTTGCTTCTTGTATATTTCAGAATACCATCCAAATACAAGCACAAGAGAAACCGCAGGGTAAATTTTCCTTAATCCAAGGTATTTGGGAAAGAAATGAACTTAGTGGTATTGAGAAATCATTCAAAATTATTAACAAAACAAACACCTTAGGAATCTCTTACTCTATTCATGCTCCTGATAATATAGAATTATTTCTAGTTGAGTCAACGGAAGGTTTTCAAAATAGACACTATAAAGAATTTGATTCTATTGATGTAAATTCCCTTAAAGAAGACGATGGAAAATATTACACCATTATCTTAAATAACAAATACATAAAAAATGGATGGATTAAAAAAAAATATTGCATTGTTCCAGACTACTTCGAATGCGATGGAATACTTATGTCCATAAATAGCGGTCAATTGGTTGAGTACGAAAAGATAACAAGATTACCAAGTGTTGCGTTGAAATTATTATATAATAGAGGACTAAATGACAACCGTAATTACATCAAAGAATATTTGGGAATTGAAGTTGAAGAGATTAAATCTGACAAAAGCATCATTTTCTCCAATCCTGAAACGGCAACAAAAATGTATCTCACAAAAGGAGACGTGGTTACCATATTAGAGAAAAAAGGGAATTGGTTGAAGATTGAATTTTTTGGAACAAAACTAGTGACAGGTTGGATTCGACAAACTGATGTAAAAAAAACTTTAAGCAGAACTCTGCCAACTTGACAAGTTGGCAGAGTTCTAGATCTCCCTTGTTCGGTATAGGTTTTCTCCATGTTGTAGATAGCCTTGGTCTCTCTATTGCAGGTTGTACCAATTTATTATCGATATTTGATGTAAAACGATGGCCGAATTTGTTTTCGCCATTGGCTGACCGCAGGACCTACTGGACCGTTTGCCGCAAGACCGCTACTACGTGATCCACAGCAAAGACCTTACGCTCCGCTCACGGTTCAACGACGGGCGATCCATCGACATTTGGCAGCTTTGGGCGACCGACAACCTAAAGAAGGCGAACGGCTGCTACGGCATCGCCCCGCTTGCGCCCGTTTGCCTCGGCGACGAGCGTACCTCTTGCTCGTCCGACGATGTGGCCTACCTGCCGGCCATATACGTTCAAAGCCTCACCGATGCGGCGGATGTAAAATCCGTCAAAACGTTGGCCAACGCAGCGCTTACCTTTGCCGGTGCCACGGGATCAATTAACCTGTTGATGGACCCTTCGAGGCTGGCCAGGGCACTCGGCGCTGTGGAGCTGGCCAACCTGGCCGCCGACGGCGTGTTGGCGAACCCCTTGGTTAGGGCCCGACTGGCACAGGCCGAAAACGGCAAGGCTTTCTTGGAAGTATGGCCTTACGTGAACACGGGCATCGACCTCACGGCCGTTTCGACCGATATTTTGGTTAACTTTGTCAATAGCGGGCGGAAAGCCGCCGCGGTGCTCGACGAACTCCCCGCAAACAAAGTGGCCGGGAGGATTGACGAGGCGGAGGAAGTATTGAGGGGGAGAGGGTTGGCTAAGACGGGAGAAAATTGGAATGGTTTCTCAAATATTTTCAAAGCCAATGCTGATGAAGTTTTAGAGGCAACTAACCGAATTAAAGAATATCGTGTTACAAATAATTTTAAAGGGGGTAATTATGGTTATCTTGAAGGTTTTGTAAATGGTAATACTATTCCAGATAATAATAAGTTTTGGCGCAGTGTTTCTTCCGATGTTGCAGAAAATGAGATACACATATTTGATGCAATTAATGTAAAAGGCAGTAGTAGCAACGAATGGCTTCGAATTACTGATAGTGAGTACCGAATGTTAAATAAATTAGCGTCCGATTTAGGTGCGGTCAAAGGAGGAAAGTATCCCAATATCACAGGAGAACTTAAAATTATTTCGGAAAATCCATATTGTGCCTCTTGTTCTGGTGTTATCCAGCAATTTAATGAAATGTTCCCAAATATTAAATTAATACTTATTGATGGAGCAAAATAAAGAATTAATATTTACTGTCATGGTAATGTACTCAGAAGTGCTTGAAAAAACCATTGAGCAGCATAACAAGCATAATAATACAGATTTCAGGATAGTTGAAGTAATAGATGATGAAGTGATATTCTGTAAATTAACAGTTTCAAAATATAAAATTGAAGATATATTCAATTTAGGACATAGACTTTCTGTAATTGAACATCTTCTTAAGGAAAAAGGAGAAATAGATTGGTGAAATTATTCATGATGCCCTTTCAGCGAAGCTACAATAAGGCTATCCCAGCTATCAGTGGTCTGTGTCAGGGGCTCAGCCTCTTAGCTAACCATAGTATGTCACAGTTTGTGAGCTCGGCGTAATTTTCAATTACGTCGTCTTTAGGTCTGTAGTTTTCAACTACATTGATGTTGTAAATGAGCAGGGGGCATTGTTTCCGCGGATGGTAAGACAGCCACTGTGGCCGTTCCCGGCAGTGGCGAAGCGGCCAACAGCAGCACGGTGGGCACACCCTCTCAGAGTGGCATCTACGGATGTACAGTCGATATCAAACCCATCGCTTGGAAGTCGATACCCGCAGGAGGTACCGACTATATACAGGTGGAGATAAAGGGCGACTGCGCCATTGACAGTCTTCGCTATCTGCGCGCCAGCGGCCTGCCGGTGCCCCCTTTTTGGCTGTAGTCACGCCTACCAACAAAGACAACTACAGGAATTGTTCGGCCTTTGCCGGTAACCTAGATCACTTGGCTAGAACTAGCGTAATAAACAATGAGTACGAAAACTATTACACCCAATTGCTAACAACCATCGACAAATGCTCACAAAACGGCAATGTTTTGCTTTTTGTCAACGGCTACCGTCCGTACCCTGATTATGAAACAATTACCATAGAAAAACCAGACACAGACAATTCCATAACAGAGAACGATCGTTATGGATACTGGCAAGGAATAGATCGGCAATTCATTGAAAAACTCAAGCCAAAATCATGTCAAATTTGGTATGCCGATGGCCACCACAGTGTCTCCACTTCCAATCACGGCTCAATTCCAGCAGTTGCATCCAGCATGTATTCCTGCAGTTCAGAACTCGTCAGAGCAGCTATATTTGCAAAATTCCCCAATGTGGTAACCGGCACATACGCTGCCTTGGGGTGTTACCACAATACGGACAAAAATGCAGATGGCTTCTACAAACGTTACCGCAATGGTGTTTTGGCAGGAACCGAAATGCTAAATAAAATCCAGAACAACATCTCTCTCAATGAAAAGGGCGAGATCACCGATACACTTGATGTCGTTTGTCATAGCATGGGGTATGCTTATGCATTGGGCATCATTGAAGTACTGCGGGACAAGATCCCGTTCGGTCGCTTGTACATCATTGCCCCCGAAAACCCAACACAAGGAACGATAAACCGTATTGAATGGACAGATGTATGGCAGTATGGCAGCAACGAAGATAACGACCCAATAGATGTTCAGGATGGCGTTGCCCACCAAGGACCTGTTGGCGGTATCTCGGACAAACGTGCCTACATCCCGGCATCTGTTCCTCGTGGCTTTTTGGAAAGTCACTCAATTGAAAATTACAAATGGATATTTGATATTGTAAACCCACAAATACCAGGCTATGTCAAACCACGAGAATAGGCTGAAGTTATTTCTTCTAATAGTCTTAAGCGCCATGATGCTACACTCTTGCTGGAACGGCAAGAAAGATAGCCTAAATAAACTTAGAGAACGTATATTTATGTATTCTGGTTTAGTTGCAAAAGAAGAGAAATATTCATTGGTGTACAACAGCATGTGTGATTCACTTAAAACATGGGGAAATGCTAGACTAAACAAATATAGGTTTGTAAATGGATTAACTTGGGAATTAGATTCACTAATCTGTTTTAATAGCAAAGTCGACAAATGTCTTTCGACAATTCATATACAATCAGGTTCATTAGACAAAAGCGATGCAATTATAGAATTATATGGAGTTTACATTAACAAGAAGTGGTACTTTTTTTCAGGTCCAACATTAATACTTATCCGAGATCAATACCAAAAGAATGAAGAAACGGGACCTCTGAGTTTCGAAAGGATGAAAGAACTGGCCATGGAACACATTTATCGTCGCTACTTGAAAAAAAACAACAACGGCGAATGGGAAATCAACGATGCTTTTTTCGGCGATTTCACAAGTGTGGCTTGGGGACGTTGCACCACACAAGCAGAATGGGATTCTGTTTACCTATCTATTGTCAGGGATAACTGGAAAAAATAGAATGTCTTTGTTCTGCTTACAGGGTCAACCCCCGCTCGTGCGCGATTGTATCGCGTTCGCTTCAGCTACCAGTAGGCGATCCCCTCCGGTGGTACCGACTATGTGCAAGTGGAGGTAAAAGGCGACTGCGCCATTGACTCTCTTCGCTACCTGCGCGCCAGCGGCCTGCCGGTGCCCTGGGACTGGTGAGCTACAAACCCCTCCAACGCGATGTGTACATTGTGCCCGTGAATGGTGCCGTGACACCTGCCTACGCGCCTGCCATTAAAGCCGTTCTCGACCAGTTGTATGCGCCCGCCCAGGTGAGCTGGAATGTCACCATTAAAGCCAATATTCAGGTCGATAATATTACTGCCGACGGCTTTAGCACTACCGGTCTGGCACTGGCCAGCCGCTACACTGACGATATGAACAAGGTGATTAAAGCCTGGAAAAAAGCCAACAACCTGCCCGCCAAAACCGTAGTGCTCTTCTTTAGTAAAGGCCAACAACAGCGACAAGCTTGGCTATGGCTATACAACTACGGCTTTATCTTTAATCTGAGTAGCAACCTTGAGTTGTTGGTATATGAGCTTGGCCACGGCACTTTTAACCTCAAGCACACCTTTAGCGACAAAGCCTTTGGGCGCGGGAGCGGTAAAGCCCCCGTATTTGCCGAAAAGACGACACAAAATCTGATGGACTATGTCAACGGCACCGAACTGTGGAAGTACCAGTGGGATTTGATACACGATCCGGAGACGGTCTGGCTCAACTTCTTGCAGGGCGAGGAGGAGGGGGCAGGAGGCAAACCCAATAGAGTTAATTAAACGTAAAGCCTCAGAGCTTAGCGAGAAAACCGGACTGGACATTTTTGCCGTTGTCCATGCATATTATTGCTGTGATGGAATGGCTAAATAATGGCCTGTCGCAACAGTTAGCAATCGATGTAGAGAATCAATTCGGGAAATTCCATTTCGCTCAGAGCTTTTATGTCGAAGCAAAAAAAATGGTAATAAACGCCATTTTCTGCGATAAACCAAAAGATGAAATAACAGTCAAAAACCTTATTTAAAGATACGGATGCTTTTCCGACAGATCAATTCAATTTTTCCGAAATACCTTTCCTTGGCATATATGATGAAACAAACGGAACTCTACATAAAAGATGCACACCTTTTATTGATCCTTTGTATAGTAATTGCAATTCAAACGTAATAGAGAATAGCAATTATTGGGATTTAATATTCAGCGCATTAGCAAAATGCGCTGAATATACAGAACCATACAAGGACGAAGCAACGGGAAAAACCGAAGACAAAAACATGGTGTTCAACTCCATCAATATCATCCGCACCTATTACGCCGCCAATAAGCGATTTGACGAGACCACAGACAATATTGTGCCTCCGTTATATTCAGACGAAAGGATATATCTGACGGTAGAGGATGTAAAAATTGGCAACGTGTTATATCCGTATGTGACCATGGTGAAACTATCGAACGATTTGAACGTCGATGTGAAAAATATCAGGGTAGAATCCTCAGAGGCCGACTGCCAACGGAGCTCCATGGCGTTGAATATTGACGGAAAGTTGCTTATAATAGTCCCCAACGACAGGGTCAATGATTTGAAAAGCTTCTTGACCCAAGCCGAAAACGGGTTGACCATTTTTGCAAACGGATTCGATCCGCTTTACGGCAATTCGGCTTTAGGGTCGTTTGAGTATCTGAACAAAAAAATTGCCGAGGTCACCGCCCAGTACCCTTACCCGAACGTCCCATTGGCCGTGCGGGCCAATGTGCGGGCCGCCGTCCTTTCGTATCTGGCCGAAAACAACACGTTTTATGAAAATGCCTGCGCCAGGCACAAAGATGAGGTCTTGTTTTACGATTTCGGGAACTACTGGGGCGAGATCGACGACCTGTTCAACGAGCGGATAGGCACAAAAAACGTGGTTTATGCCGACGGAAGCTATCCCGCCAGTACGGCAGGCAACACTTCCGGGTTTGAAATACGTAAAAACGGCGGACGAAAGGCCGGTGAAGATATTGTGAAGAAAATAGAGAGCGGAAGTATATTTGTAAATAAACAAACGCCGATCAATGTGGTCTCGCACAGCATGGGTTTTGCGTATGCCTTAGGTATAATAGAAACCTTGAAGGACAAAGGCTACACCATAGGACATTTTTATTGTATCGCGCCCGAAAACCCTGGCGATGGTTATGTACCTTCTGGTATTAGCGGTATATGGCAGTACGGAAGCAACGAGGATGAAGATCCTTTTTTTAAACAGGATTTGATAGCCCCGCAAGCACCGATTGGAGGTATTAACGAAAGCCAAAGGGTTTACATTCCAATAACTGTTCAAGATAGTTGGCCCTTGGGGGGCAACGGATGGCTTTCGGCCCACAGCATTGCGAATTATAAATGGATTTTTGAAATAACTAAAGAAAGGGGGAGAGGGTATGTTAGTCCGAAGTAGTTTATTCTTAGTATTTATATCGTTTTTTGCATCATGCGTAGACGTGCATCATCGTATGGAAAAGAAGTATAACCGCGAGAAAGACACCGCACTTGTGAATATGCTGCACCGTTCTGCAAACGACTCGGTTACATCATGGATAAACGCGGGTTTGGATTACACGGGCGGTCTTTTGTTTAATGGATGGGAGGTTGACAGCTGTTTTGTCTTTAGCAAAGATAAATCGAAGGCTATCGGAGCTTTACTAAATCAATCTATCAATAATGCGACTATAGATGATATTGTTTTGTTCTATTGTGAGAAACGCAATGGCAAATGGTTCTTTTTTGATGGAGCAACCATGATAATCCCCCGGAAAAATTATCAAGCCGACACAAGTATACCTTTGAGTATGGACCAACTCCGACAGATAGCGCGAAAACACTTATTGAAGGGGTATTATGGGCATTTGTGGTTTTTCCCTTTTGTTTTCTGGACCAAAGAGGAGAACTTTGCCGAGCCTTTTTGGGGACCCGAACGCGACAAAGTCGACTACATCGCATGGATAGGGCGGAAAAAAAATTGGGTAAAAGGCCTGTCGGTAGGCCAAAATATCCCGGATCCGCTTATCAACACCTGTGAAATCCTTCTATACATCCCCATACAAGCTGCCAACCCAAAACTTGAGATATATACCAAAAGCGGGAAAAAAATAATGTCCAAATCCATTTTTGGTGCAGGGGCGATCACTGTAACATTAAACGCAAGAGATTTCGAGCCGGGGAAATATGTGTATTATCTATCGTTTTCGACCCCGCACGGTCAGAAATCGCATGGTTATAGAATGATGACTGTTGCCGTAGATAGCTTAATGGAAGAGTGAGCCTCTGCTCGATGTAGTTTGTCTTTTTGCCCGGCGAACGCCTCCGACTTCGTCGTCATTAAGTTTGCAGTTATCAACCTCCCCTACGTTCTTTGACCACATTGCTTTGACATATTGAATCAGACGCTTACCGAGGCGGGCGCCCTCGGACTGGTTTCTTACTCCCCTGTTGCCAAAACGGTGGGGCTGGTGGGCGTGAACGGCCCAAAGAACAAACCCTCGGGCATCACGACTCATTATTCGTTTGGTTTTCAATATTTTCACTCAAAAGGCCCTTTTTTGTTTTTTCCAATAACACCCATATTAAATACATTTTATTATTTTTGGTTGCTTAAAATCGCACCCAAACATCATAATCATACGCATTTGACCTATTATTCTGTACACAAAGCGCTTTCTTTTTAACCGAAACCTTAACCATTATGCACAAAGCTTTCTCAGAACCCTATTTCTCATTGTGGTATTGTCCCCCGCGCACGATTCTTGGCAAGCCAAGCGGCAGAGTCGGTTGCTACCGTGTGGGCCAAATCATACAAGAAAGATCCACAAAATTCAAGCCCATAACCATGGCACGTTTCCCTTGCCAACAAAACTAACGGCGGGGTACACACACCGATTTAAGATACCCATCAAAAACAATAATACCATGAAACAACTGTTACTACTCTTTATCTCTTTACTGCTCACGGGCCTTGCTGCCTGCAAAAAAGACGAAGGTCCGTCCACCGTTATCAGAATAAAAGTGTTGGTTCCACCTGTTAAGGTTGAATATTTTGAAGGAGATCAAATATTAGACCTCACAGGGATGGAAGTGAAGCTGACGTTCGACGGCGGTAAGGAAAAAACCGTTGCGTTTGCCGACTTTGAAAAACATGGTGTCAAATGCGAGCCTTCGCACGGCCAGCAACTGGCTTTAGGACGCACGTCGGTTCATATTTCGTATGGAGACTCAGACCCAATAAACTATTTTGTAGTAAACGTATCGAAGGTTGAAGTTACAGAAATACAAGTCGTCAAAGCCCCTTCTAAATCCGAATACTATTATGGCGAAGAGATCGACTTGGAAGGCTTGGAAGTGATGCTTGTGAAAAATAACGGCGACGCCGAGACGTTTGCACTTAATACTTTCGAAACCAACGGGCTTAAATGTCCCCACAGCTCGGGCACCGTCCTAACTCCCTACGTTGAGCTAACTGTTACGCATACTCCAACCAATCTGACGGCTAAGATACCCATCAGCAACAAAAAGCTAACCGACATCGACGGCAACTCTTATTCGCTTTGCAAAATTGGCGACCAAATTTGGATGGGCGAAAACTTAAGTACAACTAAGCTTAACGATGGAACCGACATTGCGCTAATAAATGCTGTATGGCGCACATTGACCACTCCAGCCTACAATTGGTACGAAAACAGGGAGGAATTATCGTCAAAAAACAAGTATGGTGCATATTACAATTTCCTAACTGTTGAAACCGAAAAACTCTGTCCTGAAGGATGGCATGTTCCTTCGACAGAGGATTGGAACAGCTTAATTGGTTACCTAAGTCAAAATGGATATGATGGACAAGAGGCAGATGCCATTAAGAAAAAAGGTGCGTGGAACAATGTGAGTGGTTGGCCTCATCTGTCGGACGATATCACCCTAGACTCCTTTGGGTTCAGTGCAGTACCCTCCGGTTGGCTTATTGCAACGTTAGATGCTTTTGGACAGGTTGATGCTGAATCCATGTACTGGCTGAACAACATAGTTTCATCAAATGCTATGCAGGCACATACAGGAGCCTTAATGTTAAATGATAAAACCGTCCAAATAAAATCACGCCTGAGAACTTACGGACTTCCAGTGAGATGCGTAAAGGATTAAGGCACAAGTGATGTAATAGAATCTAATACTGCAATCATCTTAACCACATGATGCTAACCGGCTCTGCCGCTAGACTTGCCAAGAATCGTGCGGTAGTAGGGTTGGGTTTTTCAATTGTCGTCTGCTTTAGCGGACGGACCAAAAAGTAAAAATCCAATTGGGCTTTAGCACAAACAGAACAATCTTCATGATTGTCTTGTGCACAAATCTATGAGCTGAAGTCAACGGCAACTTCAACCCTTAATTTGCATTATGAAAGTAGTGATAAATGAATATTTTTTCAGAAAAAACAATAAAGCTAACACAAGATGAAAGTTTTGCTTAAGCGCGCAGGATTATTTATTCTTTTAATATTTTGTTCATCATTAAGCATAAAAGCTTTAGGGATAATAAAATACAAATGTACTGCGGTATCAAGCATGAGTCTCTGCTCCAATAGTACTCTTAGAAGTTTAAAAGTAAGCGTCAATATTAATGGCACTTATGTCCTAATTAAAGAATTTTCAGCGAATCAAGGCGCCCAGGCAGCTGTATTTTCAAATTTTTCAACATCTTTCAATTCATATGTTATACCTAATGGTGTAAAAATTGAGGCTACTTATACAAAAAGTAATGGGGTCACGATCACCGACTCATATTCTCTAACCAGCGGAGGATCAACCGATTTAAATAATAAATATAGAATGGTCTATAGCGGAGGAGGTGACTGTTCAAGCTCAATTTTAAATGGGAGTCAAATTATCTTTATTCAACTAGAGCCGTTTTATGAAATTGAGTCTACTGATAATCCAATAGTCTGTTCAAATGGAACCTTACAGTTAAATGTAACACAGTATTCTATTCCTGTGGGAAGCGTAACAATAAGGGCAAAGCCAAATACTCCCTCTGGAACATGGCAATACTTAGGCAATTTCAAGGTTAATTCAAATCGCATTTCAATATCACTTGGAGATCTGCCTATAACCTCACAGAATCCTTCTTGGACAAACAAAGAACTGATTTTTCAAACAATGTATCCGGATGAAACCTTCTCAACTACAAATTCTTCTGGAACTTATGTAATCTCAAATGAATTGGGGAATTGCGCTTTCATAGCTTCAGAAAATCTAAACATTACTGTCACTAAACAGCCCACATGTTTTGGCGATGACGATGCCGAAATAACAATAAGCAACATTCCTCAAAGTACACTTGGTAAAACCATACGTATTGATTTACAGAAACTCTCACTCATTCCTACTGGAAATAATGGTACAACCGTTGATCCTACAAGTGGGATAATATATTATTTTTATGATCAAATAACAAAATTCATAAACGTCCCTGCAAATAGTACATCCATAACATTAGACAAAGATACTTTCCCTGATTTTCCATTCGATGCACGTCCTTATTTAATTAAGGCATATTACCATGATACTGTAAGCCAAGTAAGCCACCTTTGTTCTTCTGATAAGTTTTTTTATATCTATCAGCCATCTGATATCCAAATCAGATCCATATCACCGACCGTACTTTACAGTGAAACGGTCAATTCTTCAAAAACCGATTACCACATCGCCACACCCAACGGTACCGGCAGCGCCACTCTTACCGTTACGGGACGCAACAACACCAATTATATCCTTGTGAATACCCCTACAGGTGTAAAACTAGTAAAACCAACCAGCGGATATACCAATTATTCCATAACGGGCCTGAGTAAGGGCACCCACACCATACAAGTCCAAAATGGCAGCTGTTACAGCGACACCAAAATAATCACCCTCAATGCACCCGGCCCATTGGCCATCGTCCTAAACGGCACAACCGATGTAAGTTGCCACGACGGCACCGATGGCAGGATCGATTTCTCCATTTCGGGGGGTATTGGTTCCTTTACCGTCGAATTATTGAGCAACGGTGTCTCTGTCCTCCAGAAATCCAATCATGCGAGGGCAAGCACAGACAACTATTTTGACGGCCTTTCGGCAGGCACTTACCAACTCAAAGTGACCGATGCGGCAAACGTGATCTACACCAACAATACTCCTGTCACATTAACCCAGCCAGGCTCCCCGATCAGCCTCGGGGCCACCGTCACCAAGATCAGCTGGCCCGGGGCCGGCGACGGGGAAGTGGTGCTGAGTGCCAACGGCGGGAACGGGGGATACCAATACAGGATAGGTAGCGGTGCATTTTCGCCGACCCTTGCTTTCTCCAATTTAAGCAGAGGTATTTACACCTTTGACGTACAAGACGCCAAGGGATGCCAGGCCGCACAAACCGTAACCTTGAACGACCCGGTCGCCATTCAGCTTTCGTCCACGCCTACCACGGCCACCTGCAACTTGAACGACGGAACCCTCAAATTAACCCTCACCGGGGGATGGGCCGATTTTGCCTATGAGGTGAAACTGACGCAAGGTAGTGTCATCACCACAAAGGAATTCACGGTAAACGCCACACCCCGTGAAGTGACCTTTCCCAATCTGTCCGAAGGCAATTACAGCGTCGAAGCCTATGTCAAAGGCAAAACCGCCAATAAAACGGCCCAAAGCGGATCGATCCCCATGTACAACCCGTTGGCAGTGATATCCTATAACATGGGAACGTTGGAATCGTGCGCCGGCAAGTCCGACGCATCCATCACCCTCACCAATCTGTCGGGCAGCATTTCGGGCAGTTACACCTTTGTGGGGGGAGGTGTTTTGGACAAAGCTACCGGGGTAGTGTCGCATCTGACCTCACAAGCCTACACGTTCACCCTGACGGAAACAACAGGGCGTCAATGCTCACATACCGTGTCGGTACCCTTTGGAACCATCAGGGTCCACGACACACCGCTCAAACTTCTCACCCCCGCTTACACCCCCGCCAATGCCACCTGCGAGGGAGCCCAAAACGGATCGCTGACCATCCATGCATCGGGAGGGTTTGCGCCTTTGACTTATCAAATTGTCAAGGGCTCCGACACCGACAACAATACCAACGGTTGGTTTCCCTCCAAGTCCAGTGGCACCTGGGCCGTCACGGTCACCGATAACAAGGGATGCGTGGTGGCCACCGATGCCGTCATTGCGGCCAACCCAAATCCCGTCAATCAGTTAACGGCCACACCCGTCAATCAGTCGTGCGCCGAAATCGTGAACGGGGCCATTCAATTGTCCGGATTGGGACACTCCAACGGAAAGTCGCTGTATCTTTTCCTTAACGGCGACGCAAAAGGTTCGCCTAACTCGGAAACCCAGTCATTGGGTCCATTGGCGTCCGGCTTTTACGAAGTAAAAGTTTCGGACAGCGATGGTTGTACCCAAAGCAAAACCGTGACGATAACCGACCTCAACCACCGTCCTGCCGTCACCAAGGACGATATTGAATTACTGGCCTGTGCAACGGCATCCAATGGTGCCGTACGCATCACTGCCACGGCAAGTTACGGTTCTTCCGAACCGTTCAACTTTGCGTTTACGGGCGGCCATCCCGGAAAAACGGAAACCCAGGGAGCAACGGAAACCGTCCGGGAGTACGGTAGGCTGAACAAAAACAGCTACACGGTTACCGTCACCGATGCCATTGGCTGTGCCACATCGTACACCGGCACCGTACCCCTCAGCCCCGATCCGGTAAAACTACAACTCGGCGACGTAGTGCGCGCCTCATGCCAGGCAGCCAATAACGGCGAAGCGAAATTGCTGGCCACCGGGGGTAAACCTTCTGCAGGCGGTTATTACAGCTACTCGTTCCCGGGACAAACGAACCAGATTGCCGTCACGGCCCACTTCAAAGGTATTGCCGCCAATGCCACGGCGTACAGCGCCACGGTAGCCGACAGCGAAGGTTGCACCGCAGGGATCAGCGTGCCGGTCGGCATCATCGCCAGTCCGTTCGGTATCAAAAGCGTCACCATCGATCCGCCGTTGTGCCATGACGATGCCAATGCGTCAATATCGATCAGTGCCAACGACTGGAAAAACCAACCCTATACCTATCAATTGAAAAAAACGGACGGTACCGTGGCATACGAGGGAATCACATCATCAACCATTATGTCGGGCTTCGCCGGAGGCATTTACCATCTTTACATGCTGTCGCCCGACAATTGCCCCGGTGAGTATCCGGGACTCGTCATCCCCAACCCCGAGCCTGTCACCGTAACTGTCGATTCGTTTAAAGTGCTCGATAAGGGACTTGCCACGGGCAAGGTCGAAGTGGCCCTGTCCAACGGGTCGGGAACTTATGTGTACAGTTTTTCCGATCAGGGGATGAATACTCCAGATCAGGAAACTTCCAATACCCAATTATCATTCGACGGGTTAAAGGCTGGCGTCTACTTTTTCACGCTGAAGGACAAAAACAACTGCCCTTATTTTGGAAGCAACGACCCTACAGTGTTCGCCGATACCGTCACTATTGCCGAACCTTCGGAACACCTGGCCATTGAAGTGCTGGAACACACCGACGTGCAATGTTACGGCTACGGCAACGGCATCATCCGCGCCACAGGGACGGGCGGATGGAGCAATGACGGCACTTACCGGTACCGCTTGGGGGAATCGGGAGTCTGGACCTCCGAGCTTAACCGCCACGATTTGTCCCCGGGCAGTTACCATCTGTTCCTGAAAGATGACGAAGGTGTGGAACGTGGCCTCACCTTGGAGATTACCGAACCCGCCAAATTATCGCTTACTGTTGATGCCACCAAAGATGCCACCTGTACCGCATCGGGCAACGGATGGATTAAAGCTTCGTCGCTCAACGGGCTTCCTTTCGACGGGGGGTTGCGTTACCGTATCGCCACGGCCGATGGAAACACGGAGTTGGACGTCCAGACACGCACAGGGATTTACTATTTCGGCCAGTTGCCCAAAGGCAATTATAAGCTGGAAGTGAGTGACTCGCATCAATGCACCGATGCGGCGGCATTTGCCATTGGGGCCCCCGATACGGTAACCATCACCACCCATCACAACTACATCAGGGCCAAAGGTGATGCCACGGGGCAACTGGACGCCACCATCTCCAAAGGCAACGGCATGTACGACTATCGTTGGTTCAGGGATGAGTCCCTGACACCGTTCCGTGCCGACCAAGCCACCGAAGGCACATTGGCATTGGAGAACCTGACGGCTGGCCTGTACCGTTTGGAACTACGTGACACGGCCGATTGCCGTTACGAAGGCCGCGAATGGATGGTGCGCCTTTTCGATATCCGTGAGCCTGAATTATCGTTGGGGCTCGTCGCGTTACAAACAGACTCGGCCAGTTGTCACGGATTGTCCGACGGGTCGGTATTACTGCAACCATCCGGCGGATGGGGCAATTACAGTTTCCGCATGAATGACGGCTCCTTTGGCAACAGCATCCGTTACGGCGGTCTACCAACCGGGAACTACCTGTTCACGGTCCGCGACAGTGCAGGAGTAGAATATTCGCTGCCGGTCGACGTGGCGCAACCCGACCCGTTGGTCGCCGGCGTAGACCATCTTTCGCACCTGTTGTGCCACGAAGACGGCAAGGGTACCATTGCCCTGGACGTGACGGGCGGTAACGGCGGGTACCAGGTTTCAACCGACAACGCCTTTTTTGTACCGGGCACTACCGTGAACGGGTTACAGGCCGGAAGTTATGTCGTGTACGTCAGGGACAGGAAAGGTTGCCACACCCATGCCGCATCACAAACGCTGATGCAGCCCGATAAAGTGACCAACCCGCTGTTCGCCGTCACCGAATCGCGGTGCCAAAACCGCGAGGGAGCCATCCAGGCCGGATTTACGGGAGGAACGGGAACCCTTGCTTACCAATGGAGCTACGATGACGGCGGCGTGGAACTGGAAGACAAGGAATATTACGGAGAAGTCGGAACATTTTCCACTCCGTCCATCGAACGGTTATATTCGGGAAGGTATCTATTGACGGTAACCGACGGCAACCTCTGTCCGTTTACTTTCTCTTATCAGGTCAACGATATTTCGGACCTGGTCATCAGTCACATTGCCACCGATTCGGTAAAATGCCACGGCGATGCCAATGGTCGCGCGACGGCCACGGTCATCGACGGGAATTCTCCCTATTATTACCATTGGGATGCCAAAGTGGCCAACCATGAAAACGAAAACGCATGGGGGCTTGCTGCTGACGGTTACAGCCTGATGGTGACCGACAGCAAAGGGTGCCGGACTTCCAAAGCATTCTCCATCCCAACGCCCGCACCTTTGTCGTACCAAACCAATGCCATTGTGCACCCGTTGTGTTTGGGTGGGCAAACGGGTTCCATCGATGTCACGGCCACGGGAGGTTCGCCGTCGTATGCCTATCTATGGGACACGGGCGAAACCTCCATTTCCCGTGCCAACCTCCTGCCGGGCACTTATACGTTGACGATCACGGATCACCACTTGTGCCAGGCCTCGTTTGATTTTACGCTGGCCTACCAACGGACCATCAAACCCGACATAGGCCCCGATGCCAACATATGCCATTATCAAACACATGCCATCGACGGAGGGGGTTACCACACTTATTCCTGGCAGGGAAACAATGGGTTTTCTTCTGCGTTGCGGAGCGTGACCCTTTCGGATCCGGGCCAATATGTATTACAGGTACGTGACGCCGACCAATGTATCGGCAGCGATACCATGCGATTGAACGTGAGTTATCTTCGAATCGACAAGGCCGTGAAAAGCGACGTCACCTGTCACGGGTTTGCCAACGGGCAGGCGTCCATTGAGGTGCTGCCTTTGGAATGGCCTTACCGCACGGAATGGAGCAACCGTGAAAAAACCACCTCCATCGCCAATCTGTCGGGCGGCATTTACGACGTGGCGGTGTTCGATGATTACGGATGCACCGACACCCGACAACTCAACGTCTACGAACCGGATCCGTTGTCACTGGCATCGTGGGTGAAAGACCCGCTTTGCCACGGCGTACCCAATGGGTCGATACAGATAGAGGCATCCGGCGGGAACGGCGGGTACAATTACCTCTGGCATCCAAACGGCCAAGGGGTTAAACTGACCAAACTTGATCAGGGCAGTTACACGCTCACGCTTTCCGATGCCAAAAACTGTTCGCTTGAAAGGTTCTTTTCCCTTGCCTATCAACGTCAACTATGGCCCTATCTGGGGAATGATGTCACTTTGTGTGCGGGAAATTCCGTAAAACTTTACCCCGGCAATTTTGACGGTTACCAATGGTTCCAGAACGGGACAAAGGTGTCGGCCGACACGGCATTGGTACTCAACACATCATCCACTGTCGCCGTACGCGTGAACGATGCCGACGGTTGCCTGGCCTATGACACCACCCATGTGTCATTGTCCGGGACCACCTTCTCTCCGTTATTCCTCACCGCCAGTAGCGTGGCCATAGGTGACACCCTGCTATTGGTGGAGGTATCGAACCCCAAACCCGTATTTGTCAGCTGGCAGGCATCATTGCCCCACAAAGTGGTGGAAGAAACGCAATACGCATGCAAGGTAGTATTTGAAGAAACCGGCAATGCGGAGGTTAAATTGACGGCATTCAACGGCGATTGCCAGGGGGAAAGCTGGAAACACGTATTGGTCGTCCCCAAATCGGAACTTGCCGAAGGAGAGGATGAGCCCGTCGCATTTTCGAAAATCGCGTCATTGGGCGTTAGCCCCAATCCCAACCGGGGCGAATTCAACGCTTCCCTGACACTGGTCGACGCATTGCCCGCCACGCTCTACCTGGTGAACGTGGGAACGGGGCAAATCGTGGAAACGCGCCGTTTATCGGGATTGTCGCAATACAATGAACCCTTCGCCATTCAAGCTACGCCGGGCCACTTTGCGTTGTTTGCCGAATGTGCGGGGGAACGGAGGGTCGCTAAAATCGTGGTTTATTAAAAGCCTCCCTTGCCCCTCCCAAGGAGGGGCGATAAAACAAATAAGATGTCAACATCCAAAGAACGCATCCTTTTTTTGAAAGATAAAACAGAAACATGGTTCAAAGCTCCCTCCCTGGGAGGGATTTGGGAGAAACTGATTTTCATTCTGGTTTTACCCCTTTCGGCCAATGCCCAACAGCTCGACCAGATAGGAAAAAGCAACCCTTTTCAGCTGTCTGGCGGCGTGGGAGTCAACCAAGTTTACAAAGATCCCGTGTCAACGGGCGACAACCCCTACTCGGTCGTGGTCAACGGTAACCTCACCGCCAACGTGTACGGCATGTCCATCCCGGTATCGTTTGCATGGAGCAACTACCAATGGACCTATACCCAGCCGTTCAACCAGTTTTCGCTGAGCCCGTCATACAAATGGGCCACTTTGCACATGGGCTATTCATCCATGTCGTTCTCTCCCTATAGCCTCAACGGCCATTCGTTTGCGGGTGTGGGCGTGGAGTTGTCACCGGGGGACAAATTCAAGTTCTCGGCCATGCACGGGCGGTTACTGAAGGCTACGCCGGGTGATTCGGTCCACGGCATCGATCCTCAATATAAACGGATGGGCACCGGGGCCATGGCACAATACAAATTTACCAAGGGTGAAGTGGCACTTCACCTGTTCCACGCAGCTGACAATTTGGAAAAGCCAGTCCCATATATCGACTCATTGGGCATTGCCCCACGTGAAAACCTGGCCACGGGCGTCAAGCTGTCACTCATGCCGTGGTCATCGGTGCGCATCAGTATCGATTACGGACTGAGCCTGATGAGCAACGACCGGCGGCTGGCCCGTGCCACCGATCTTGATCCATCGGCTGGGTTCAGCCATTCGGCCATCAAGACCGACGTGACTTACAGCCAACGGCTGGGTAGCATCGGCGTGGGCGTGGAATACGTAGAGCCCGGCTACAATACGCTGGGCAGCTACTACATGGTCAACGACTTCGTAAACTATACCCTCAACCTGGCTACCAGCGTAGCAAAAGGGAAAGTGAACGTATCAGCCATGGTCGGACTACGGGAGAACAACCTGAGCGGACAAAATGCCGACAGCCAGAAAGATCTTATCAACAATCTGGCCATTGGTTTTAACCCTTCGGAGGCATTAAGTTTCAACGCTACTTATTCCAATTTTTACAATTATACTTATATCCGCACGGCCTTTGACGAGGTGGAGGCCCATACTGGTTATGAACTGCTGGACACGCTCAAGTTTACCCAGATCAACGAAAACGTCAACGTGGGGGCCACATGGCGGTTCAGACAAACCGAAACGGCCAACCATACATTAACGGCCAATCTGAACGCCCAGCAAGCCACTCAATCGCAAAGCGACGTGCCAGGCAATTCGGGCTCGACTTTTCTCAACGCATCGGGCGGTTACCAGTGGGGGCGCCCTAAAAATGGGTTTTCAATGGGCATCAACGTCATGGTCAGCCAAAACAAGGCCGATACCGTGACATCGAACACGTGGGGACCTGTATGGTTCGTGCGCAAGTCAATGTTCGACAAGAAGCTGCAAACCGGAGCCAACCTGTCATGGAACGCCTCGCAAACCAATGGATTACGCATGGGTGAATCGTTCACCTGTCGGGGTAATGTGGGCTACACACTTAAAAAGTCGCACCAGTTCAGCTTTAGCGTGGCTTACACGCAACGGCACAGCCCTACCAAAAATAGCACCGGCTTTACTGCCATGCTGGGGTACAATTGGAGCCTTTCCAACCCCTCCCGGAAAGGGGCCGACAGGCACACCGATCAGTAACCACGACCCAAATTCCAAAGGTCAAATAACCGGCCATGATTCCGTTCCGGCGCTCCGTCCAAAGTTTATGGGAAGTTTAATATGCAGCTGCTGCCGAGGGTTATATCTGTTTTTAAGTACCGCCAGTTATGCCGGTTGAACGCCATGCCCGAGATGGAAGTGCTTTTCTTCGCTTTGGAAAACAAAATAACGTGCAAACATCCCATCCAATTACGTTTACTTTGCCGAATATCGATAGTTCATGGGCGTTTGCCCCACCATTTTTTTAAAAACGCGGTTAAAATGGGGTAGGCTGACAAATGATAGCTGAAATGCAATATCCTTAATGGACAGGTTGGTGAGGATGAGCATCGACTGTGCTTTTTCGATGCGTTTGGAAAGTACGTACACCATGGGAGTGCACCCCATTTCCTTTTTGAACAACCGAATAAAATGATCCGCCGAAAGACAACTGACGCTGGCCAGCTCCCTCACCGTCAACGGCTCCGACAAATGGCTACCGATGTAAAGCATGGAATCGACAAGCCTTTTGTCAGTCCACTGAAGTTTGGGTTTGGCCCCTCGCAGGAAGGCAGCCATCAGCATTCGTAAAATGCCTTGCGTTTCAAAAAGAATGTCGAAAGGCTGACTGGCGGTTTGCGCAATGCTTTCGTGCAACATATAGGTATTGTCGTACCACAGGGGATCATACCTGCGTAATTGGCGCTGCGGGTTAATATCCACCAAACGTTGCAACAACTGCTTATGCAGTGCGGTAGCCGGCACGCCAAACGGGAACTGGAACCTATCGAAGATGCTGAGCCCCTTCGTTTGCGATTCATACGCGTGGAGGTAATAAAGCGAAAAATCGCCGGCGCAGTGGTCCGAATGTACCGTAAATGCAGGAATGAGATAAAGGTTACCGGGCAAGAGCAGGTGTGTTTGCGAACCCATTTCTACTGTGGCTTGCCCGTGCGTCACGTAATAAACGCGCACAAATGGGCTTTTAACGTTCGTAAAATTCCAATCGGCATCGTGTTGGGCAAAACCCACGTTAAGCAATATAAGGTCCAGGGGCTCCAAAATCTTTCGGCAAAACCAGAAACTCAAAACATCGAATTAGGCACACACCATCTCATGTACATCAAAACATAGACGGCAGATATCTGTCAAAAATATCGATTTTAGGCAATACCCGGTCGATTTTGTACCCTACAAATACCATCGGTATTCGATAATTTTAGCCCTTACTCCAAAATCATCAAAAGAATCGAAAAAATGAGATCCTTACCGACCATCCTCTTACTTGGTACCACACTGGCCATATTCGGCCAACAGCCAAAGGAACCAATGGCCCCGGGCAAATTCGAGCCCTCATGGGAGTCGCTCAAACAATACGAAGTGCCCGAATGGTTCAAAAATGCCAAATTCGGCATCTGGGCGCACTGGGGGCCCCAATGCCAACCCGAACAGGGCGACTGGTACGCACGCGGCATGTACGATGAAGGCTCTGGTTATTACAAATGGCATGTGGCCAATTACGGACACCCGTCGATGGTTGGCTTTAAAGATGTGTGCCACGACTGGAAAGCCCAAAACTGGGACCCCGAACATTTGGTGAAGCTTTACAAACGGTGCGGTGCGCAATACTTTTTTGCCATGGCCAACCACCACGACAATTTCGACCTGTGGGACAGCAAGTACCAACCTTGGAACTCGGTAAACATCGGTCCGAAAAAGGACATTGTAAAGGGATGGGCCAACGCAGCCAAAAAACACAACCTCCGCTTCGGCCTTAGCGTGCACGCCGCCCACGCCTGGACGTGGTACGAAACGGCACAGCGCGCCGACAAAAACGGCGACAAAGCCGGAATTCCCTATGACGGTAAACTCTCCAAAAACGACGGTAAAGGCCAATGGTGGGACGGTTACGACCCCCAGGATTTATACGCCCAAAACCATCCGCTGAGCGAAAACAGTCTCAATACCCATTCCGTTCACAACCAGTGGGACTGGGGCAACGGTGCGTCGGTGCCTTCGGCTGAATACTGCAACAAGTTTTACAACCGCACCGTAGATCTCATCAACCGATTCTCCCCCGACCTGCTCTATTTTGACGACACCGCGCTGCCTCTTTGGCCCGTGAGCGACGTGGGGCTCAAAATTGCCGCCCATTACTACAACACCAACATGACCAAACACAACGGCAGAAACCAAGCGGTGTTGTTTGGCAAGATCCTTACCGACGAACAAAAGGATTGCATGGTATGGGACGTGGAAAAAGGAGCTCCCGACAAGATTCAGCCCGGTGCATGGCAAACCTGTACCTGCATCGGCGGATGGCACTACCAGCGCAACCTGTACGAAAACAACCGCTACAAACCCCCGCACGAAGTGGTGCGTATGTTGGTCGACGTGGTGAGCAAAAACGGGAACCTCTTGCTTAATATCCCCGTACGTGGCGACGGATCCATCGATGACAAAGAAGAGAAAGTACTCGAGGGTATTGCCGCATGGATGGACATCAACAGCGAAGCCATTTTCGACACACGCCCATGGAAAGTGTTTGGCGAAGGCCCCATTGCCGACCAGGCCAACCCCCTTAATGCGCAAGGATTTAACGAAGGCATCATCCGCAACTTGTCGGCAAAGGACATCCGTTTCACCCAGAAAGGCAAAGTGGTGTATGCCTTTGCAATGGGCCTGCCTGATGATGGCCAAATATCCATAAAATCGTTCGGTCCCGAAAAAATAAAGAACGTGCAGGTCCTTGGCTACAAGAAAACGAAATACGCGTCCCGCCCCGAAGGTCTCACCGTTTACCTGCCCACGGCGCCCACGGCCAATAAAGCAAACCCCATTGTGGTAAAAGTAACGGTGAAGTAACCTGGACCACCACTAACGCCCCAAAGCCGCACCGGAACAGTATCCGGTGCGGCTTTGGGGCGTTTTACCTGCTGCTACAAAGTCACAATGCCCGGTACCAACTCTTTATACCTTCACAGATAAAGGCCACCCGGCCTATTTCCACATGCTGAGCTTGCAAAAACCCAACGGCAGTCTGCTGCAAAACCGGAGGCTATATGCCCCCACAGTGTGCGACTACGCTCTCATACTGCATGACAGCATAATCTCATATACCTTGAGGCTACGTTATCGCACACAATGGGACTATGCTCTCCGGTTTTACTGTCACAGGCTTTCGTGAAGAAATGGACGCCAGGCAGCCATACTGTGTTGGTCCCTTTCGGTACCGCTCCGATACAGCTTTGGTCTGTTCCGGCTTTTACCTAACAAATACCGAAAAAAGTAGAATACCGCTCGCCAAAAATGCGACACGGAATAACCGGGAATTGTGCGTGGCGGGGATTAATTTGTTCGTTAGCAATGGTGACAAAACAATGAAGGCAGTTTTACGGCCATATCCATCCCCATCTTAATCCCAACAGGTTAACTCACTCCTTCTTTTCTTCCATATCTCTCAGGTGCATTTCAACGGCCAGGGTCGAAATATGTATTTCCCATGCCGATACGGCCAATGAGGCAATCAATAGCAGCAATGCCACGCCAAAAGCAAGCAGTGCCAAGTCATGAATGTTGACATACACCAAAAACATGCTCACCACGCACAAAAACAAGCTCAGTATGCCAAAAAGCTGCATAAAACGGGTAAGCTGTAACCGTTTACGCAAATTACGGATTTGAGCAAGCAACACGTCGTCTTTGTTTTCTCTAAATTCTTTGTAAAGTGAACGTACCAGCTGGGCATAGCCCATAAAACGATTGGTGTACGCCAGCAAAATCAACGATACCGCCGAGAACAGCAACGTGGGGGTAGAAAGGGAAAAGTCTGTCATGTTCTTTGAATTGGTTCCAAAGTTCAAAAAGTTTTATCGAATGTTCAATGGACTTTCAAATTAAATACCGATCAGATTTTGTTTGTTTTGGGTTCCAAAAGTACCGGATTTTTGGTTCCATACTCTGTAATGGATTAAGTATTTGGTTTAGGAAATTTCGCCGTAATTTCTATCGCTCTATCTAAAAAAGACCATGTCTGCCCCCCCTTGTGATAGTCGTTAACCGACACAATTTTGCAAATACCTGTTTTTCGGCCCAATGCAATCAGTACAAATGGATTGCAGAATTAAAGCTCCGGATCGACTTTTAAGCGAAGAAAACAAAAGAGTCCAAAACAAAAACATTTCCATTATTTTTATATTTAAAGATTTTGTTTTAATGCCATGACCAATCCAATTTCTAAACCTACCATTTTAATCGTGGATGACTCACGCGTCAACGTGATGCTGATGAAAGAAATCCTCAGCCAATACCATATCGTTACGGCCAGTAAAGGACTGGATGCCATTGAACAGGCGCAAACGGACCCCATTCCCAACCTGATCCTTCTTGACATTATGATGCCGGGCATCGATGGTTATGAAGTGTGCCGACGATTGAAACAAAACCCAAATACAAAAGATATTCCGGTGGTGTTTATTACGGCCCAAACCGAGGCCGGGTACATTATCAAAGGCTTTGACGCCGGAGCGGTCGATTATATCCCCAAGCCGTTTAAAATCCCTGAATTACAGGCACGGGTCAAATCGCAAATCACCATTAAACAAGCCAAAGACCAAAACGAACGGCTCAGACGACGCATCGAGGAGATGAACAAACAACTGACCGACAGCATTAATTATGCAGAAAAAATACAGCTGGCCGGATTCCCCAAAAAGGAATACCTCCGGCAGGTAATGCCCGAACATTTTATCCTGTTCAAACCCCGCGATATCGTGAGCGGCGATTTTTACTGGGCCCACAAACTGGGAACCAAACTGGTGGTCGTAGCCGTCGACTGCACGGGGCACGGCGTACCGGGAGCTATTATGAGCGTATTCGGCATTACCTTTTTGCGCACCATCGTGGAGGTGCAACAAGAAACCGATCCTGCCCTCATCCTCAACAAAATGCGCAAAGACGTGATAGAAGCACTCCAGCAAACCGAGGAAAGCGAGGTAAAAGATGGCATGGACATGAGCGTGGTGACCATCGATTACGGCACTTACACCCTTGAGTATGCCGGTGCCCTCATATCCGCTTATCTGATAAGGGACAACCAAATGACGGTGCTAAGCGCCAACAGGATGTCGGTATCGTACAACGCAGAAAGCAGCCCTTTTACCAAACAAACCGTGGCATTGGAAAAAGGCGACTGCGTGTACCAGTTTTCCGACGGGTTTGCCAGCCAGTTTGGCGGCAAAAACAACAAAAAGCTCAAACAATCGGGACTTAAGAAACTGTTGGTGAGCCATGCCATGTTGCCCATGTCGGAACAACTCGATGCATACCAGCATTTTTTCAATGCATGGAAAGGCCCCAACGACCAGGTTGACGATGTGCTGTTGATCGGGATGCGGTTTTAGGGTATCTGCCGCAAAATTGAAAAGTGTTGTGAATACATACAAAATCGGTAAAGGACATTTTGTGGAACAGATTATTCCCTTTGGACAAAAAATCTGCCGGAAATATATTTCTTCAGACTTAAACGATATGTTACAAGTTGATGTTCTCCACATCCAAAACGCAAAAATTCTCTCCTTTGCTTCTTTGTAATATTTTACACCTGACACAAATAATCCCCAAAAAATTACTTTTGCAATAAAAACCATGAGCCCAACTTTGATCGTAAGTATCATCATCGCCTATTTTTCATTACTGATACTGGTATCATACCTCACGGGAAAGAAAACCGACAACGACACATTTTTCCTGGGAAACCGGCAATCGCGCTGGTATTTGGTAGCCATTGCCATGATTGGGGCCTCGCTCAGCGGTGTTACTTTTGTGTCGGTGCCCGGGTGGGTAGCAAAAACAGGATTTACCTACATGCAAATGGTCCTGGGTTATTTTCTGGGTTATCTGGCCATTGCCGGGGTATTGCTGCCATTGTTCTACCGTCTCAAAGTCACCTCCATATATACTTATCTGGAACAACGCTTTGGCATTTTCTCTTACAAAACGGGGGCGGTGCTTTTCATGCTTTCCAAAACGGTGGGTGCGGCGGCACGGCTCTATTTAATGGCCAACGTACTTCAGCTCACGCTGTTTGATGCCATGGGGATACCTTTTGCGGTGACGGTATTGGTTACCATCGCCCTCATTTGGCTCTACACGTTCAGGGGAGGCGTAAAAACCATTATCTGGACCGATGCACTTCAAGCCATCGTGATGATCTTATCGATGGCAATGACTTTTTGGATCATTGCCGACCGCATGGATCTATCCCTTGGAGGGGCAATCGATGCCATTGCCGCCAGTAAATACACCAAATTATTTGAGTTTTCCGACTGGTCGTCAACCCAACATTTTGCCAAACAATTTTTATCCGGGGCTTTCATTACCATCGTGATGACGGGACTTGACCAGGATATGATGCAAAAGAATCTTACCTGCCGCAACTTAAAGGAAGCAAAGAAGAATGTCTATTCCTACGGATTTGCCTTTTTACCGGTCAATCTGATGTTTTTGGCACTGGGAGCCATGCTTTATCTCTACGCCGACCATGTTTCGCTGACAGTAGCCAAGGCCGATGATTTGTTCCCGACCCTCGCCACCGGCGGTTATTTGCCCCCCGTAGTAGGCATCCTGTTCATGCTAGGACTGATAGCTGCGGCTTATTCCAGTGCCGATTCTGCATTGGCTTCGCTCACCACATCGTTTTGCATCGACATGCTCAGGGTCGATAAAATGGAAGCACAAAAGGCAATCGACGCCCGTCGGTGGGTGCACATAGGATTTGCCGTGTTGTTGGGATTGACCATTTTGGCCTTCCGTGTATTCAAACTCGACACCATTATCGACACCATTTTCAATCTGGCCGGTTATACGTACGGCCCCTTGCTGGGCATGTTTGCTTTTGGATTGTTTACCCGGCGAAAACCCTGGGATGCAGCTGTTCCGTTCATCGCAGTATTGGCCCCGTTAATGACTGGCATTATTGATGCCAACGCCATGGGCTGGTTCGGGGCACCAATGGGATATGAAAAGCTACTGCTTAACGGTGGTCTGGCTTTTGCCATGCTTTATATTTCATCTTTTGCAAAACCCGAAAAGTAGAATGCCGGATTTCATTTTCAGGTGACCTGGCCAGGTTCACGTTGTCTCTTTCGCCCTCCGGAGAAATATAACAAAATAAAAGAGCTGCTAATGGATGGAAACGCATATTGCGATCCAGGTAAATCCGCTGATATTTTTGTAACTGCCCGTTTCTTTTGAAGTGCCGGTTCTTTTATTACCGTTCAATTTGGGCTTTAAACACCTATTGCAATGCAATGTTGACATTTATTTCACTTCCGAACGGCGAAAAACGTTTATTTTGCACCGGAAAAAGAACACCGTATGAAAACCAAGGAAGAAATTGTGGCCAACTGGCTCCCCCGCTATACAGGGAGGCCTCTCGACCAGTTTACGCCTTACATCTTGCTTACCAACTTCACCCTTTACGTGGAGTTATTTGCCCAATGGCACAATGTGCCCATTATGGGTATTGACAAAAACATGCCCAGCGCCAGCGCCGATGGCATTACCATTATCAATTTCGGCATGGGAAGCCCCAATGCAGCGACAATCATGGACCTGCTAAGTGCCATCAATCCCCATGCCGTATTATTCTTAGGGAAATGCGGTGGTTTGAAAGAAAAGAACCAACTTGGCGATTTAATCCTGCCCATTGCCGCCATCCGTAGCGACGGTACTTCCAACGATTATTTACCTGCCGAAGTGCCCGCTCTTCCCGCGTTTAGCCTGCAACGTGCCGTCTCCACCACCATACGCGATATGGGACGTGATTACTGGACAGGTACCGTATTTACCACCAACAAACGCGTGTGGGAATACGACGAACGATTTAAAAAATACCTGGTACGCACGCGTGCCATGGCCATTGACATGGAAACGGCAACCATTTTCAGCGTGGGCTTCGCAAACTCCATACCCAGTGGCGCACTACTTTTGGTATCGGACCAGCCCATGATCTCGACCGGCATCAAAACTGAAGCCAGCGATAAAAAAGTGACGGCCAACTATGTGGAAAGCCACCTCAAAATCGGTATCGGTTCCATGAAAGAGATCATCAACAATGGCCGTTCGGTACGGCACCTGAGGTTCGATTGAGAAAATGAAGCAGAAAATACAGGACAGAGGGCAGGAGACACATTGAAACTTCTGCCCTCTGCTTTTTGTCCCTGCCTTTTTCCCCGTCTTTTTATACCTTTGCCCAATTAATCCGTCTTGCCATGACTTTCGAGCAGATAATGTCGAGCCTCCAGAAGCGTGAATTCAAGCCCATCTATTTTCTGATGGGAGAAGAGTCATGGTTTATCGACCAAATAACCGATTACATTGCGCAGAACGTCCTGTCCGACGCCGAAAAAGGCTTTAACCAAACCGTTTTATACGGTAAGGACACCAATGCCGCCCACATCATCATGGCCGCCAGACGTTATCCGATGATGTCACCCCATCAGGTCATTATCGTGAAAGAGGCACAAAATGTGGCCGATATAGATAAATTGGAGATTTACGCCCAAAATCCCCTCCTCACGACCATATTGGTTGTCAACTATCGTTACAAAACCATTGACAAGCGCAAGAAGTTAGCCAAACTGGTGGAAGAAAAGGGAGTGCTGTTCGAGTCGAAAAAGCTGTACGACAACAATCTGCCGTCATGGATCACCAACTACGTCAAGAACAAGGGCAAGACCATCGATCCCAAAGCCGCCGTGGTAATGGCCGAGAGCGTAGGAAGCGACCTGTCCAAACTGGTACACGAGATCGAGAAATTGATCGTGGCCGTGGGCCCGCAGATCACCAACCTGTTGCCCGACCATGTGGAAAAGAACATCGGCATCAGCAAAGACTTCAACAATTTTGAGTTGCAGAAGGCCATTGCCGCCAAAAATGTCTATAAGGTCAACCAAATTATTTTTGCATTTGGGAAAAACCCAAAGGACAATCCTATACAAATCACCACGGTCACGCTCTTCAATTTTTTCGTCAAGTTACTGATGTACCACTATTTGCCTGACAAGTCAAAAAACAACGTGGCATCGGTCCTAAAGGTCAACCCGTATTTTGTGGACGATTATGTGGCCGCAGCCCGCAATTTTTCGGGCAACAAAACCGTAAAAGCCATTTCGTTGTTACGCGAATACGACATGAAAAGCAAAGGTTTTGAAAGTGCGAACACCGACAGTGCCGAATTACTTAAAGAACTTGTTTTTAAAATAATGAATTAATGGTTTCATCCGAACTTTTTTTGATCATCGCCATATCGGGCATCAGCATCATGGGGTTTTCCCAACCCGATATTATTTACAAGCTCCAGTTCAATGCCTGGCAAATACTCCGCAAAAAAGAGTATTACCGTTTGTTTACCCATGCGTTTGTGCATGGCGGATGGATGCACCTGATCGTAAACATGTTTGTACTGTGGTCGTTTGGCCGTGGGGTCATTTACTTGTTTTCGGCCTATTTTAACGTCAATCCCACTTTGTTGTTCTTACTTTTATTCGCCACGGCCATTCCCGTTTCAAGTCTCTATTCGTTGCAAAAAGAGAAAAACAATTACCACTACAACGCAGTGGGTGCATCGGGTGCGGTAACGGCCGTGGTGTTTGCCTCCATCTTTCTTGAACCTTACAGTACCATTTACATCTATTTTATCCCTGTTCCCGGCATTGTGTTCGGAGCTGTTTACCTTGTTTACTCCAAATATATGTCGAACCGCGGGATGGACAACATTGGTCACGACGCCCATTTTTGGGGTGCGGTGTACGGCTTCTTCTTTCCTTTGGTTTTGGATCCAAGTTTGGCCAAACTGTTCTTTTATAAATTATTGTCGTTTTAAAGATGTGTATGTTAAAAAAGGCCGTGTTTCTCGATAGGGACGGTGTGATAAACAGCGACGTAGGGCATTACTACATTTATCGTGTGGAAGATTTCGAAATAAACCCGGGTATCTTTGAAGGCCTTAAGCTGCTAAGGGATGCAGGGTTCGAACTGGTGGTCGTCACCAATCAAGGAGGTGTGGCAAAAGGTGTTTATTCGATGCACGACGTGGAAAAGGTACATGGTTATCTGAACGCGCAATTGGCAGGTCACGGCATATGGCTCACCGACATTTTCGTTTGCCCCCACCACGAATCAATTGCGGTATGCGATTGCCGCAAACCTTCTCCCAAAATGATTTTGGATGCCTGCCAAGAATATGGCATCGATCCACATGCATCTTACCTCATCGGCGATTCGGCACGTGACATTGAGGCCGGGCAGGCAGCAGGACTCAGACAATGTTTTCGCATACAACCCAATACTTCCATCGTCGATATCTGCTTAAAAATAACCCAAGCTACCTAATTAACCCCATGACACATCCCTTTTCCCCCTTTTGTTGTTACAACGGCGAATTTGCCCCCTTTGATGCGGTGAAGTTCGGCATCCAGAACCGGGCATTCCGTTATGGCGATTCTGTGTTTGAAACTTTCCGCTGCTTTGGAAACCAGCCGTTCCTGTTCGACCTCCATTACGAGCGCCTAATGCGTGCCATGGCAGTAACAGGCATGCAGACCAAACGTTTCCCCACCATCGATGTATTGGAGAAAAAGATAGAAAGCCTTATTAATAAAAACCGCTATTTCGGCTCATCAAAGGTAAGGCTGAGTGTGTTCCGTAACGACGGTGGCCTTTATGCCCCCGAGACCAACCTGTGCTCGTACCTTATTGAAGCATCTCCATTGGACGAACCTTCTTTTGGATTAAACAGCAAAGGCCTTATTGCGGGTATTTATACAAGCATGGCCAAACAGCCCAGCATCATTTCGCCGTTCAAAACGGGCAGCTCCATGCTGTTTGTGATGGCCGGCAATTACCGGGATGAACACAATCTGTCCGAAGTGCTCATTACTAACACCCATGGGTTGGTGGTGGAAGCATTGTCGTCAAACCTGTTTTGGTTCTCCAACGACAAGCTATATACCCCATCTGTCGATTCGGGCTGTGTGGACGGCATCATGCGCCAGACCATAATGAAAGTGGCCGCATTGCACGGCCTCAAAACCGTAGAAGTGCCAGGTATTGATCCCGGTGCACTGAGATCGGTCGACGAAGTGTTCGTCACCAATTCCGTCAATGGCATGCGTTGGATTGTTGGCATCGATGAGGTCCGATATTACAATATCAAGACGCGCCAGTTGTTCCAGACATTTTTACAGACGATAAGCTAACCACCGCTACAAGAAGAATGTTCCCCCGATAAACGGTCCAGACAGGAACCACAACTATTCTTTCTGTCTTTCCATTGGCATCTCCATGTGGCTCCGTGGCTCGACCGATCTGTTTTTTACCCCAGAAACAAAAACGACCAAAAAGAAAGATTCCATTGGCCGTTTTGTTACATTGCAATGTAAGTTATACCAGCTTTTTAAAAAGCTCCTTCATACTCACCTTTTTGGAAATAATACCTTGAAGCTCTGAGATCTTCACGCGCTCTTGCTCCATCGTATCACGGTAGCGGATGGTCACGGTCTGGTCTTCGGTCGACTGGTGGTCCACCGTTACGCAAAAAGGCGTGCCAATGGCATCCTGACGACGGTAGCGCTTGCCAATGGAGTCTTTTTCATCGTACTGGCAGTTGAAGTTGAATTTAAGATCATCGATGATCTGGCGGGCCAACTCAGGAAGCCCATCTTTTTTCACCAACGGAAGCACCGCCAGTTTTACCGGAGCCAGCACTGGGGGGATTCGTAACACCACACGGGTTTCCCTGGCCCCGTCCTTACCGGGTACCTCTTCTTCACAGTACGACGCCGACAATACGCTGAGGAACATGCGGTCCACGCCGATTGAAGTTTCTATCACGTAAGGAATGTAGCTCTCGTTTTGCTCCGGATCGAAATATTGCATTTTTTTGCCCGAATATTGCTGATGTGACGACAAATCAAAATCAGTACGTGAGTGGATGCCTTCCACTTCTTTAAACCCAAAGGGCATTTCAAATTCGATGTCGGTGGCAGCATTGGCGTAATGAGCCAGTTTTTCATGGTCGTGGTAACGGTATTTGTGGTCACCCAGACCCAATGCCTTGTGCCAATTCAGGCGGGTTTCTTTCCATTTGCGGAACCATTCCAGTTCGGTTCCCGGCTTTACAAAGAATTGCATCTCCATTTGTTCGAACTCGCGCATACGGAAAATGAACTGACGGGCCACTATTTCGTTACGGAACGCTTTTCCAATCTGTGCGATACCAAAAGGTATTTTCATCCGGCCAGTCTTTTGCACGTTGAGGAAATTTACAAAAATCCCCTGGGCCGTTTCGGGACGAAGATACACTTTCAGGGCCCCATCGGCGGTCGAACCCATTTCGGTAGCAAACATCAGGTTAAACTGGCGCACATCGGTCCAATTGCGCGTGCCCGAAACTGGGCATACTATTTCATAATCTATAATGATTTGACGAAGTTCTTCAAGATTGCCGTCATTGAGCGCTTTGGCAAAGCGGTTATGTATTTCGTCCCATTTGGCCTGATTATCAATCACTCGGGGATTGGTCTCACGAAATTTGGCCCCGTCAAAAGCATCGCCGAATTTTTTGGCTGCCTTTTCAATTTCTTTGTTGATCTTTTCTTCGTACTTGGCCAATAATTCCTCGATCAATACATCGGCACGATAGCGTTTTTTACTGTCCTTATTGTCAATCAAAGGGTCGTTGAATGCATCCACATGGCCTGAAGCTTTCCAAATGGTAGGGTGCATGAAAATGGCAGAGTCAATGCCTACCACGTTTTCGTGCAACAGCACCATACTGTCCCACCAATATTTTTTGATGTTGTTTTTCAATTCTACCCCGTACTGGCCGTAATCGTACACAGCGCTCAGGCCGTCGTAAATCTCGCTCGATTGGAACACAAACCCGTATTCTTTGCAGTGGGCTACCAGTTTCTTGAAAACATCTTCCTGTGCCATTGATTCTGTAAATTGTTAATTGGTTCAAACAAAGGCACAAAAATAAACGAATTTTGTGATTGCACACAGCCTGAAACCGATATAAGCAACAAATAAAGCCATGATCGTTTACCTTCATCATCCGCATTCTACGCCAAAGCTTTCAAAGACCCAAAAGTAACCTTTCGCGGGCTGGTGCGTACCAAATAACCAAAACATATCATACAAACCATTTGATCATGACATCAAGATTTTTACTCCTATGGGCTTTGATAGGTGGCCTTTGCCTTAACCTATCGGCACAAACATCATCGGTAGTGCGCGAAGCAGCCTCCGAATTTCAAGGCATCAAAACCATCAAAGTGGATGGCCAGTTTTGCAAAATCGAGCTGTCAGGCACCGATGGGGCAACTGTTTCGTTTGCCGGAAAATTGATTTCTGATAAACAAGATGAAGCATATCAACTAGTGAATGAGGTCGTGAACGGCACTTTGTCTGTCGCCATCAAATACCCTGCCCAAGGATGGACTACCCATTCGGGAGAAGTAACATTGAAAGTGCCGGCCGGCATAACCATCGACATTAATACCACATCAGGAACCGTAAAAGCCGATAACCTGGTCGATGCAAACTTTAAGGCCCTGAGCCGATCGGGCAATTTGGAAATTGCCAACAGCAAGGGCTCAGTTAACCTGGAATCGATAACCGGAGTGGTTAAACTTTCTTCCTGCGAGGGTACACTGTCGGCCAAAAGCAAGTCGGGCAACCAATTCCTTACCAACTTAAACGGTCTCATCAATGCAAGTAGTACAGAGGGCGATATTACGTTGTCGCAAAGCAAGGGCAGCATCGTAACGGAAAGCACTTCTGGCAAGCATTCCATCGATTTCCACGAAGGCAGCGTCAATGCCAAATCGGTAAACGGAAGCATTAAAATAAGCGAGATAAAGGGCGATATCAATGTCATTTCCTTTGCCGGACCGCTTAAATTATTTAAAACAAACGGAATCGTAAACTTACAAACCACAGCCGGCGAACAAGTTGGCACACGAGTTATGCTTACCGGAAACTCATCGTTCAAAAGTACCGAAGGTAAAATAAGAATGCAAATCGACAACAAAACCGATGAAGTGACCTTTATGTGTAAATCGGCTACCGCGTTCATCCAGGCACGCGGACAATCGAAAAAGAAAACACTAAAACTGGGCAAAGGCCCCATTGTCATTACCAGTGAAAGCACAACAGGCGGGCAAGTTTACAATTAACATCATCCGATAATTTGATAAGGGCCAAAGGAACAATTTGCGGTTTATCCAAATCCCCTGTTCGCAACCAATCCTTTGGCTCTTTTATTTGTTATTTTTGTAAAAACGTTCCCCATGGCTTTGATTCTTTTAATGGATACCTCCACTCCTGTGTGCTCGGTGGCTTTGGCCGAAAACAGCCAAATGGTGCACCACATCGAAGTATATGAGAGTTTTTCACATGCTTCGCAATTGACCGTACTAATCCAGCAATTGTTCGGGAACAACGGAGTTTCATTCGACCAAATCGATGCCGTGGCCGTCAGTTGTGGCCCTGGTTCATATACCGGGCTACGCATCGGGACTTCCACTGCAAAGGGGTTGTGCTATGCACTGGGCAAGCCGTTAATTGCCATCGGATCGTTGGATGTGCTGGCATGGCCGGTGGTCAGCTCAATCAAGGAAGGGAACCGGTTGTTTTGTCCGATGATTGACGCCAGGCGTATGGAAGTATATACCGCCATGTTCAGTTCACAAATGGATAAAATCATGGATGTATCGGCCCAAGTAATCACCGAAAATTCGTTCACCGATGAGTTGGAACAAGGCGAAGTTTATTTTTTTGGTGACGGGGCCCCCAAATGCAAGCAAGTCATTACCCATCGTAATGCCATATTCATCGATGACCAATTTCCATTGGCAATGAACATGGCCGAAATGGCATACAATGCCTATTCACAACAGAAATTCGAAGATGTCGCTTATTTTGAGCCTTTTTATTTAAAAGACTTCGTGGCCACGGTCGCCAAGAATAAAATCCCCGTTTAAAACGGTCTCATAATTGCATGGGATTGTTTTTAACCCTTTTGTAATTTAATCCTTTCGATTATGAGGCGTCTTGTTTACAGTACCGTTGCTTTGGCAGTATTGATAATGGTTTCAGGCAGCAGGGATCCACAAACCAAATATTCATACGGTCATGGCGAAACATTGAATTATTCGCTCAATTACGGTTTTATTACCGGAGGAAAAGGGATATTGTCAGTGCGTGACACGGTAATCCTCGGAACCAAAGTCCACCATGTGGTCGCAAGGGGCGAAACGGTTGGCGTGGCCGATGCACTGTTTAAGATCCGCGATCGTTACGAGAGTTTCATTAATCCGGATAACAGCCTGCCCGTAAAATCAGTCCGAAGCATCCAGGAGGGTCGTTACAGGTATTACGACGAGGTGACCTATAACCACGACTCGCTTTACGTCATCAGCAAGAAAAAAGGCATGCAGCCTGTCCCTTCACGCATACAAGACATTTTATCGGCATTCTATTATGCCCGTAATTTTAAATTCAACGACAAGCTGAAACAGGGGGAGGTAATTGAGATAATGACTTACTTTTCCAATGAACTGTTCCCGTTACGGATCCGTTACACGGGCATCGAAACGCTAAAAACCAAGTTTGGCAAAGTAGAGTGTTATCGTTTTTCTCCCGTGACCGAAGTGGGCCGTGCATTTAAAACCGAAGAAGACATGCAGGTATGGATCACCCGTGACAACAACCGTATTCCGGTTCGCATAAGCTTCAATTTGGTGGTAGGCTCGTTTACCTGCAATCTGGAATCGTACAAAAACCTTCAGCACCCGTTTACCAGCATAAAGCCTTGAGGGTTGTAAATCTTTAAGTTACTATTGCCATTTGAGAGTTTTAATTTCAATTTATTGCATTATTTTTGCCAAAAATTTTTGGCGGGGCATTCACAATACCCTATTAAAGCCTGAATATTAACGATTTAATCTGATATTATACAAATGGCAACTACTGCAGATTTTCGCAATGGTATGTGTATCGAATACAACGGACAGTTGTATTTCATCATCCAATTCCAGCATGTAAAGCCGGGCAAAGGCCCTGCATTTGTCCGTACCAAACTAAAAAATGTCACCACGGGTAAAGTGATCGATAACACGTTTTCATCGGGTGTAAAGGTCAACGAGCAGCGCGTAGAACGCCGTCCGCACCAGTTTATTTACAACGATGAGGCCGGGTATCACTTTATGAACCTGGAAACATTTGAACAAATTACCGTTGATGAAGATCAGGTGGATAACCCCGATTTGTTAAAAGAAGGATTAGAGGTGGAGGTCGTTTACCATGCCGATACCGAAACCCCAATTATGGTAAACCTTCCTTCGTTTATCAATTTTGAGATCACTTATACGGAACCCGGCGTAAGAGGCGATACTTCTTCAACCTCATCGTTAAAGCCCGCGACCATCGATACGGGAGCTACCATCATGGTTCCGTTGTTTGTTAACCTTGGCGACAAGATCAAAGTAGATACCCGCGACCGCTCATACGTTGAACGGGTTAAATAATAATTTAAGGAAGGGCCGAAAGGCCCTTTTTTCTTGCCCAAAGTTCCCATTTGGGTCCCTTACGGCCCGTCACGCACAACAAATTGGACGTACATTGTCATTTTTTTTATAACTTTATGCGATATAACATTCGATCTGCGCACAAACTTGTTAAAAAGGACGTTAGAAAAACCATAACCAACCGGTTACCATGATACCCCAATTGGCCAAAAAACGCATCGCGCTTTATAAAGATAGGCTGAATATTATTTTGGACATTGCCCAAACCATCAACCAGGACCACACGATTGACGACCTGCTGGGCGAGTTCGAGATTTTGTTGCGCGAAGAGCTCGAGGTGGGGAAAATATTGGTTTATACATTGACCGACGGGGTATGGAAAAACATCTTGGCCGCAGGCGTAACTCCAGAGGAGACCGAAAAAATAGACGTGGGGCGTGATCTATTGGGCTATAAAACCATTGAAAATATTACGGTTTCACATCCTCCGCAATTAAAGGGCTTTGACGCGGTCATTCCGTTGTTTCACCGATATCGCGAGATTGGTTTTGTGTTAATCGGCGATATCGAAGAAGAGCAACAGGGAATAAGCCCTACAATCAAGCATTTAAGGCTCATCCAAATTATTTCGAACCTCATCATCGTATTTATCGAAAATAAACGGATGCAAAACGCACTGCTTGAACAAGAGGCATGGAAACGGGAAATGCAACTGGCGGCCAAAATACAAAACCAGCTCATCCCCGGCGAAGATGACTTGCCACAAAACCCGTCCATCAACATCCGCACATTTTATCAGCCTCATTATGGCATCGGCGGCGACTATTACGATATCATTAAGCTGTCGCGCTATAAAATCGGGTTTTGCATTGCCGATGTGTCGGGCAAAGGAGTAGGTGCCGCCATGCTGATGAGTAATTTCCAGGCCATTATCCGTTCTTTGTTTACGGCCAATGTCGATATGAAAAAACTGGTGAACCAGTTAAACCAGAAAGTCAACCAAAGTGCCAACAATGAAAAGTTCATTACCATGTTCATTGGACGGTATAACATGTTGACACGTAAACTAACTTACGTGAACGCAGGCCATTTGCCCCCGATCCTCTACGATAGCCGTAAAAACCAAATCCTAAACCTCGACAAAGGGTGCATCGGATTGGGAATGCTCGATTTTATTCCAAACATCCAGTTGGGCAAAACAAGCATTGCTAAAAACTCAAAATTGGTGGCCTTTACCGACGGATTGGTCGAAATAATCCGAAATGACAATATTGAACTTGATATTATTGCATTGGAAAAAATCATTTCGAACAACGGCCCTATTACATCCGATTTGGAAAAAATCAAAGAACGCATTGCCGAAATGGTGAAATCAGGTGCTGTTTTCGATGACATTGCACTGGTGTGCATGGAATTCCTGAAATAAGCCAAAAAAACGAACAATAAGAAAGGCCGTCCTGCAAAAGCTGACGGCCTTTGTTTTATATGCCCAAGGGCTTTATCAGTCTTTGTTATTCGCGGCCCGTTTGCGGTCGTTCTCGTTCAAAAAGATTTTCCGCAGACGAATCGACTTAGGTGTTACCTCCACATATTCGTCTTCCTGAATATATTCAAGGGCTTCTTCCAGACTAAAAGTGATCGGGGTAACGATGCGTACTTTATCATCGGAACCGGACGCCCGCATGTTGGTTAGTTTTTTCGACTTGGTCACGTTCACCACCAAATCACCCTCACGGTTATTTTCTCCAATCACCTGTCCCATGTACACCTCTTCCTGCGGAGAAATGAAGAACTTGCCACGGTCCTGCAATTTATCGATGGCATAGGCAAATGCAGTACCTGTTTCCATGGCAATGAGCGACCCGTTCACGCGTTTCTCTATGTTTCCACGCCATGGTGCAAACTCAACAAAGCGATGCGCCATGATAGCCTCTCCGGCAGAGGCCGTTAACATGTTGCTTCTTAGTCCAATAATACCACGTGACGGGATACGGAATTCCAAATGCACACGATCTTCCTTGCGCTCCATCGATACCATCTCCCCTTTACGCTGGGTTACCATTTCAATGGCCTTTCCTGCATATTCATCGGGAATGTCGATGGCTAACTCCTCAATGGGCTCACATTTTTCCCCGGCAATATCTTTAATGATCACCCGGGGCTGACCGACTTGCAATTCATATCCTTCCCTACGCATGGTTTCGATCAGCACCGACAAATGCAGCACGCCACGTCCGTACACGTTCCAAGCATCGGCCGACGAAGTTTCCTCCACCCTTAGGGCAAGGTTCTTTTCCAGTTCCTTATCCAAGCGTTCTTTGATATGGCGCGAAGTCACCATTTTCCCCTCTTTTCCGAAAAACGGCGAATTGTTGATGGTGAACAACATGCTCATGGTTGGTTCGTCGATGGCTATAGGATCGAGACCTTCGGGGTTTTCGTAATCGGCCACGGTATCCCCAATCTCAAAATTCTCTAACCCAACCAATGCACAAATCTCTCCGCATCCAACACGATCGGTCTGCGTTTTGGTAAGGCCTTCGAACGTATAAAGCTCCTTGATTTTCGTACGGGTCACACGTCCATCACGCTTAACGAGCGACACGTTTTGACCTGTTTTCAATTCCCCCCGATGCACACGCCCTACGGCAATCCGCCCAATGTACGACGAATAGTCAAGGCTGGTAATTAACATCTGGGGTGTGCCCTTCAATTCGTCCGGAGCCGGGATATGCTCAATAATGGCATCTAGGATGGCTGCAATATCGTTGGTGCGAACCTTCCAATCGGAGGACATCCAACCCTCTTTGGCCGAACCGTAAACGGTTGGAAAATCAAGCTGGCGTTCGTTGGCTTCGAGCGAGAACATAAGATCGAACACCATTTCGTGAACTTCCTCCGGGCGACAGTTGGGCTTATCCACTTTGTTGATCACGACAATGGGCTTCAAACCCAATGCAATGGCCTTTGACAACACAAAACGGGTTTGGGGCATGGGCCCTTCAAACGCATCGACAAGCAGGAGAACACCATCGGCCATATTCAAAACCCGCTCTACTTCGCCGCCAAAGTCCGCGTGGCCCGGTGTATCGATGATGTTGATTTTGTAATCCTTCCAAGTGAGGGCCGCGTTCTTCGCCAAAATGGTGATGCCGCGCTCGCGTTCCAAATCGTTGTTGTCCATAATGAGCTCACCGACTTTTTGGTGATCTTTGAACGTTTTTCCGGCCAACAACATCTTATCCACCAAAGTGGTTTTGCCATGGTCAACGTGGGCTATTATAGCCACATTTCTAATCTTTTGCATACGTCTTGAATCAGGGGCGCAAAGGTAAAGTTAATTTTCGGATTCGTATGTCGGCAATGTAAAAATTAGGTCAATTCACTGATTTATTGCCGTTAATTGTTGTTAACGACGCTCAAAAGAATACCTTTTGTAACCTCCCTTCATCGTCCAAGCCTTTTATTTTATTTGAAAACTTTGATATCCCCACGAGGGGAGTTCACTTTGGTGAACCATCTCGATCCGTGCCATGGAAGGTCCTTTTTTACACAGATCGATAAACTGTAAGAGATTGGAGGAGGTTGCTTCGGCTTCTATTTCTACACTTCCATTGGACAAGTTACGGACATACCCATTCACCCCCATCGCACTGGCTTGTTTTTGTACGAAACACCTAAAACCAACCCCTTGCACCTTACCTTCCAAAATCATGTGTATCCGTTTCATAATTTAAGCAATAGTAATCCTTCGGTGTCAAAACAAGACTAAATTTTCCCCACTCACATTGCTAAAGCAAAAGTAGTACTTTGCACGTACCCTTCTTCACAAACCGAAATTTACTTCAATATGAAATGCATCGTAAAGAAAAGATTATCAATGCAAAAAGGATTATCCCTTTTAATTTTCATGTTAAGCGTGTGAAAGATGCAAGAACTCTGCTTTTACGCCTGTCTTAAAAGGAAATTCCCCATGATGCATTTATCCGCATCACTCCAGTCAAACTGGTCAAACTCATGCGGGAAAAACCATGCAATTTGTTCGTGTTCGTAAGGATGGGGCTCCTCCTCATTTTCCATGACAGCTAAAAAAGGAATAAGCGCCACTGTCTTGTCCGGATAGTTATGAACAACGGTCGGAAGTTGTTCTTTAAGGACAATACGTACCCCTAACTCTTCAATGATTTCACGGACAATGCAATCGCCGGGCATTTCTTCGGGATGAAGCTTCCCTCCGGGAAATTCCCACTTTCCGCCCTGGTCTTTATACTTGGGCCGTTGCGCCGCCAGAATTTTTCCGCCGCGAACAATAATGGCACAGGCAACCTGAAGGATCTCCCGCTCGCTTTCCATGATACGGTTAATGTTTAAATAACGCAGAAAACTTCTGGGGCACAGGCGTTTTAAAGGTCATTGGATCGCCGGTCGCCGGATGCTTGAATACCAATGTTCCGGCATGGAGCGCCAACCGTTTAAGGGGATTGGATTGTGCCCCGTATTTTTTATCGCCTGCTATGGGAAAGCCCATGTGCGACAATTGTACCCTTATCTGGTTTTCCGGCCGGTTTCAAGGGTCAAGCTTAACAATGAATAGCTGGGATTCGATTTTAGCCGTTTAAAGTGCGTTATGGCACGTTTCCCCTTCCCCGTAACACGGCTCACGTGCACCATCCCTGTTTTGCCTTCTTCTAACCAATTATCAATTACCCCTTCGGCAACACGGAGGGTTCCTTCCACCACAGCCACATATTGTCGATCGACCACTTCTTCATCCCAATTCTGCTGCATCTTGGCCTGGATTTCCTGGCTTTTGGCAAACATCATTATCCCTGAAGTATCACGGTCTAACCGGTGCAATATAAATACACGTGAATTTGGATGGCACGATTTGAGGTAATTGCTTACCATGCGATAGGCCGTTTCTTGTTTTTCGTCATCGGTGGCAATGGTCAGCAATCCCGATGGCTTATGGATCACGATCAAATAATCGTCTTCAAAAAGTATCTCCAAAGGCATCCGGGCCTTTACCGAGTTTTCACCCCGATGACCGACGAACACTTTATCGCCCGGTTTAAGCTGATGGTTAAACTGCTTTACCGCCCGACCGTTTACCGTCACCATCTGATGGGATAACATTGCTTTGATAGACGTACGGCTTTTCCCTTTGAACGTTTCGAGTAAGAACGGCAGCAATTCCAATGATTGACGGACCAAATAAGGTTTAGGGCCCATTAAGGGTTTTGACGGTCTGTTGGACAAGGGGGATTTTTTATCGATCACGGCCACAGATAATTTTGTTCAAAGGTAAGGCTTTATCTTCCAAATAAATTGTCGGCTCCACAAAGTCCAGATAATTTTAATGTACCTGTTACGTTCCATATTTGTCAGTTTATGATTATTTTACTGGTTCATTGATCTGTATACATGACAACAAGTACGACATTCTCACTAAAACAACAAATGGAGCTATATTTGCAATGCTCCCAAAACATGGAACAGCCAAACCGAAAAAACGTGGCCGGAAATTACAAACAAGCATACCGAACAATGAAAATGGTTCTTTTCCCCATCTATTTTTTATCCCTAATAGCCATGGCGATAAGTGTAACCGGGTGTGCCAGCCTGATGCCGGGCGGCAGTGCCGATAAAGCTTATGAACTGGGTGAATACCATCGGGCGGCTTTGTTGTACAAAAAATCGTATCGTAAAGAGAAAAACAAATATTTCAAAGGTGAAATGGCTTTTAAGATGGGTGAATGTTACAGGTTCACCAACAAACCGACTAAAGCTGCCACTGAATATTCGCGTGCGTTACGTACTTCTTACAAAAATCCCCTTATTGAACTTTACCTGGCCCAAACACTTTTGAAAATGGGCAAACCCGAAGAAGCACGTACCCGTTTCCAATCATATATTGACAAATATCCTACTGATCCGTTGGGACACATTGGATTACGTTCGTGTGACTTTACGGCAAACCCCACCAAAGCAAAGCTGTTCGAAGTCGGCACTTTCAAAGAGATCAACTCAAAGTACAGTGATTATAGTCCTTCATACGGAGGGACGGAGGGCGAAGTGGTTTATTTTTCGTCGATGCGCATAGCCGGCAAACGAAAAAGCCTTGACCGAATTACCGGACAAGGGATCTCCAAAATCTATTCGCTCCGGAAGGATTCAAAAGGGAAATGGCTTAAGCCCGAAAAAATGGAAGATTTTGGCGAGAACACGTTCGACGAAGGCGGAATCTGCATATCGGCCGATGGGAAGGAACTCTATTTCACCCGTTGCCGTTTTGACCACTCCAAAATAATGGGTGCTGAAATTTACGTTTCGAAACGAACCGCCGGCGTATGGGGCGAACCACAACTTATTCCTTTGGCCGGCGATAGCATTGTGTGTGCGCACCCGGCCATTTCGCCCGATAATCTGACACTCTATTTTGTGTCTGATATGGCTGGAGGCATCGGCGGCAAAGATATATGGAAAGTGGTGCGCGACACCCCTGACGGAGAATGGGGCCATCCCGTGAACCTTGGGGAACCGGTCAATACCAAAAGCGATGAACTTTTCCCTTCGGTAGATGAAAACGGGAACCTGTTTTTTAGTTCCGACGGCCATCCCGGCCTGGGAGGGCTCGACCTTTTCCGTTTAGGTAAAAACGACAAGGATTCAGCTGCCGTATTCAACTTGGGCACACCGCTCAATTCCATCTCCGACGATTTCGAAATCGTATTTAAGCCGAAAACAAAGCAGGGGCTATTTGTATCATCACGTGAAAACGTAAAAGGAATAGACAATATTTACACTCTCTCGTGGCGTGATGTCAGGTTATCGGTACGCGGAAAGGTATATGATGAGAAAACAAAATCCCCCATCCAGGGGGCCTATGTACGTCTGGTAAGTAGTGACGGCATTGACAAACGTCTGATACCGGAACACGATGGTTCGTTTAAATCAGAATTGCTTCCAAAAAACGAGTATGTATTGTTGGCTGTGGCACCCGGTTATTTCAACCGTAAGCAAAAAGTATCCACACCATCGCTCACCGACAATGACAAAGAATATGTGCTGGATTTCTCCCTTTCGCTCAAAATAAGTCCCATCGTACTGGAAAACATCTATTATGCCCCCATGTCATGGGATCTTGATAACGATGCCAAAATGCAAATGGACCGATTGACCCAACTACTGACAGACAATCCATCTGTGCGGATAGAAATTGCCTCGCACACCGATGCATCGGGCAGCGAGACCGATAACATTGTGTTGTCACAGAAACGTGCCCAAGCCATTATCGATCACCTTACACAAAAAGGTATAGCTACGCAACGATTGTCGGCCAAAAGTTTCGCAGGAACCCTGCCATTGAAAGTCAATAAGCAATTAGCGGCTAAGTACCGGTTCCTAAAAGAAGGCGATCTGTTGGACGCATCATTCCTGAACCCATTGAGAACAGCCGACCGGAACACGGCATCGAAGCTTAACCATCGTACCGAATTTAAAGTGGTGGAACAATAATTATTCCTGCTCCGTATTTCTCAGTTTCCGTTCGTTGTACCACGCATAACCTGCCACCACCGCAATTGTCGCAATGGTATAATAAACAAAATCAGGAATCGGGAGCGGATCGCCTTTGGCATAAGAGTGCATCCCTGCCAAATAATAATTTACACCCAGATAGGTCATTATGACTGATCCAAATGCCATCAGTCCCATGAAATTGAATACAAACTGCCCCTTCATTCCAGGAATCATGCGCATGTGAAGCACCAACGCGTAAATTAAGATAGTAACGGCCGACCATGTCTCTTTCGGATCCCAACCCCAATAGCGCCCCCATGATTCATTGGCCCACACGCCGCCCAAAAACGCACCAATGGTCAACAAATACAGCCCCACCGTCATCGACATTTCGGCAATGGCGCTCAGTTCGTCCACCATCATTGACAAACGACGGCGATTTTGGGAATTTTTTAGCCCCAGCAACAACAGATCGACAAATGCCAACAGCGCACCCAAGCCCAAAAATCCGTAACTAGCTACGATGACCGCTACATGGATGGTCAACCAATATGATTTGAGAACCGGTACCAGGTTCGTAATTTCAGGATTCATCCAGCTTAAATGGGCCACCATCAAAATAATGCTGGTAAACAACGCACTTACAGACAATGCAATATTATTTTTCCGGCTAAACAACAATCCTGCTCCAAAAGTACAATAGCCAATATAAAGCATCGACTCATAACCATTGCTCCAAGGAGCATGCCCCGAAATGTACCAGCGCAACACCAATCCGGCAGTGTATATCACAAACGTGGCCAATAGCAAGTAAAATCCAATCTGGTCGATTCGTTTAAAGCTGATCCTTGGCATTAGCAACGCTGTAAACTGGAATAAAAGCAGTAATCCTCCCAACCCCATCAAAAACGGCATCAGCAGCATGAACAGATTGAGATTGTTGTAGAAAATTTCAATCTGCTTGTGTTGTTCCGAAGGCAGGATGTTAGTCCCGTACTTTTGTTGATATGCCAAAATGCCGTTGGCGTATCCCGATGCTTCTTGTGTATTACCCTCTATCAATGCTCCAATGTATAAAGGGAAAGCGTTTCTTACAAACAGGCTGTCCTCGCGCGATAAACTTTTTATCGGGAATGCATCAGACGTACGCCACGGCAAATGTGAATCTGTTGGATCGGGAAACAGTTTGAACAATTTTCCCGCCTGAACCATGTAAAACACGTTCACCTGCTCATCCACTTTAATCACTTCCTGATCGAATTTATCACGGGCCGAAGGTTTTTTACGGTAGGCATTTTCCACGTCGTGACCGATGAGATACGTACCGTCGTGCGTAAAAAACTGTCGAAACGATGCTTTTTTCTTCTCTAGTTTCAACATATCACGCAATTGGGGATGCGAAACGGTAATGAGCGGTTCCGATTGCCATTTCATTGGATCAGTGAGAATGCCCAGCACAAACTCATCGGCCGACATTCCTTTAAATGTATTGTGTTTGACCAGCTTCCGCGCTATTTCGCTGTTCAGGGTATTTAATGGCTCTACACGGCCCTGATTGTCTTGTACCCAAAGCTTTCCAAATTCCCGGGCCTGTGCCTTGTCAACAGATACAGGTCTCTCCCTTTGTGCAAACAAACCGGAAGACAGGATAACCAGTCCTGCGACCATCAATGCTTTTCGCATTTTCGACAATTTGGAGGCTTGTTGGTACAACCACCGGAAACGGGTGTTTGGCAATGCCAACGCCAACATCATTCCAAGCGCCATCAGAAAATATCCAATATAAGTAAACGTAGTGCCCAGCGGATCGCGATTCACCGAAAGTACCGTACCAAGTTCATCCTGATCGTACGACGATTGAAAAAAACGATATCCCCTGTAGTTCAATATATTGTTCATAAAAATACGCCGAGGCTCCCGAATTCCTTTTTCATCATCCTCAAGAACGACCTCGCTGGTAAACGACGACGGGCTATGGCTACCAGGATAACGTTCCAACTGAAAGTCGGTCAAACGGAGGGCAAATGGCAAATCAATGGGTTTCGATCCATAACTGACCTCTACGGTAGTATCGCCAAGTTTTAACACGGTAGGCCGCCCTTCCTCACCCACTATTCCCATCAATGTGGCCTGTTGCAGTTGGCCATCCTTTTCCAATTGAAGCACCACCGCATCGGGAAGCCCCTGAATGCCTTCACGATAAACAGGGCGAAGCACTGCTTGGGGCAAAAACTGTTTCATTACCAAACTGGCATCCCCCACACGGTACAAAATGCCCATGTAAAACGGATGTTCGGTATAGGCTGCCAACGTGTCTATCTGACCACTCTGCATTTGCATCATTACCACAGGCAATTTTGAAACAAAAGCCATTCCTCCTTCTTTGACAAATAAACGTATATGAATTCCTGACGTGTCTTGCGGCTCGAACCCCACTTGGATACCTTCAACGGTAAATGCCTGACCCGGTATCATTACCCTCTCTTCACGGCTCATCTTTACTGCACCCACCATGACCAAATGAGGGATTCCATTGGGGTCCTCAACCGGTTCCAACGATGCATTGGGCACAAAGAGAACCGATTCCACAGAAATTCCATCAGCCGTGGTCACGTTACATCCAAAAGGAGTAATGGTCGATAAATAAACAGGTTTCCATATCTCATGGATCGTATTTCCTTTTATGGACTTTATATGGATATATGGATTACTGGAGAGGATTTGGCTGGAAGACTCTCCCTCTCGGATGTGCATCATCCCTTCATAACCCACATAACGGGTCAATCCCGCCCCAATAATGATGACAAAAAAACTGGCGTGGAAAAGCACCACCGGCAAACGACTCCATTCGAACATCCGGTGTTTAAGCAAATTACCGAACAAATTAAATGCCAATAGGGCAAATACACCTTCGAACCACCATGAGTTGTAAATCAGCGCCTTGGATGCGCTGGTGCCAAAATCGTTCTCTATAAATGTGGCTACTCCCATGGCAACGGCCAAAACCAAAAAAAGTGATCCCATGAGCGGGGATGAAATAAGGAAGCTATAGATTTTTCTCATTGGTATAATGATTCGAAAACGTTGTGCCTGCAATCTTAAAAAATTTAATCTACAAAAACTGCAAATAATCGAAATTGTTTGTTGCTTGTACTTTTCGAAAATCTCAAAAACTATATTCTTATAACCCTCGCATATTATAGAATTGGGACAATTATGAAATAAACAGCCTGAAATCTATTAAAAGCGGCTTTGGCTTGAACCATAAACTGCCAAAACAAAGCACTGGCGTATCGAAGGCAGGATTAAAAGAACTTTGGTCAGAAATAAAAAACCCCGGAAGTCCGGGGTTTCCATTATGTCTGAAAGTCAAATTACTTTTTCTCTTCAGCCTTTTTAGCGCAGCAGGATTTTCCTTCTTCTTTTTTAGCGCATTCTTTCTTTTCTTCTTTCGTGCACTCTTTTTTCTGTTCTGCTTTAGCAGGCTCTTGCGCCATCACGGGAGCAACCATTGCCAGCATGAACAAACCTAAAGCCGAAGCAATCATTAATTTCTTCATGGTCGTTAAATTTTTAATGAAATTTGAAAAATAGTTTTTGTGTTCTCAAAAGTAACATCACAAATCTAAATTTGTTGTTACTCCTCCGTTAATGCCTGTTAATGAGTTGTTAATTCACTCGGCGATTGACTTTTATTGGTAATTTTGCACCAAGACGTTATGGCCTTGTAACCTTCAAAATTAATCTTTTCGCTCAAAAATTTTGATTTGCTATTCGTTTTAAGCGTGTATCCCACCTCAAAAATATATAAACCAAGTAACAACCTGCACTAATGGCCAAACGTTTGGGAAAATATTATAGAACAAAGGGTCAAACATGGATGGCCGCTCTCACTTTTATGGCATTGGTGGTATTGGTAGTTATCCAGGTGACATGGATATTAAAAGCGGCCGATCTCGAAGAGCAGAATTTTAACCACCGGGTGGCATTGGCGTTAAAGCAAGTTCGCAGCGAAATAGGGAAAAGGGCTAAGGATTCAGACCACATGAAAGATTTTTTATGCGGCAATCATTGCACTCCCCAACAAAAAGAACTGAAGGTTAAAGAAATAGACAGCATCGTATATACATGCATGCAACAGCATGACATTGATTTACATTACGATTTCTTTGTAGGCGATTCTACCGCGCAAATCAATTATCCCGCACACAAAAAATATAAGTGTTACCTGCAAAGCCTTAATGGGCTTATCGAAAAAGATGGGATACGCATCGGGATGCATTTCCCTCAACGTAACCAGTTCATTATGGCCCAAATGAAAGGGTGGTTTGCCATATCTATCCTGTTCATTTTGTTTGTAGGCTTATCGTTCCTGTTTATGCTCCGTTTGTTTCTCCGCGAAAGAGCTTTGTTGGTACAAACTACCGATTTTATCAACAACATGGTGCACGAATTCCAGACGCCTATTACCAACATGCGTTTGGCAGCCAGCCTTATCCGAAAAAAAGAAGCCTCTATTTCCGATCCCAAAATCATGGAATACACAGGCGTCATTTTGGCCGAAAACACCAAGATGGAAAACAACGTAAACGAGATATTAAAAATCGCCTCACTTGAACATACTGCATTAGAACCAGTCATGGTTGACATGCACCAATTGATTACCCAAACCGCAACCCATTACAAATTGAGGGCCAACAATTTCGATGGTGACATTGAAACCAAATTACATGCTGCACAATTCATTGTAAAAGGAAATACCGAGCACCTGTCGTTGATGATTTCCAATTTGGTAGATAATGCGTTAAAGTATTCGCCCGAAAAGCCAACCGTACACATATCTACCCGTAATGACAAGCAGTGGTTGGTTATTAACGTGCAAGACAATGGCATTGGGATTGCCAAGAAAGACCAATTGCGGATTTTTGATAAATATTTCCGTGTTTCAACAGGAAACGTACACAACGTAAAAGGTTTCGGCCTTGGGCTAACTTACGTGAAAACCATTACCGAACTATATGGCGGAAGTATAGAAGTACAAAGCATTCCATCACAAGGCAGTACTTTCTCCATTAAACTACCGTACCAGTTGTAAATTTTCCGGCACAGCACAGCTTTCTGTCCCAAATATCTGTTCATTACGAACATCCGTTATCGGATACCGCTCACAGAAAGCCAGTCCCTTTTTATATTTAGGTATTCAGATTTTTGGTTAACTTCACCCATCGTTTTTAAAGCCAAAACTCGAATAATAGAGACATGCAAGCCGAAAAAACCAAAATCCTGTTAGTTGAAGATGATACATCATTAGGTTTCTTATTAGTCGATTTTTTGGAATCGAACAATTTTGATGTCAAGCTCTACCGTGATGGAGTATCGGGCCTTAACGCATTTCAACAGGGCGGCTATCAGTTTTGTATTTTGGATGTAATGCTTCCCGGCGATGATGGTTTTTCGATTGCCGAAAAAATAAGGGAGGGCGATAAAAACGTCCCGATTATTTTCTTGACAGCCCGCACATTAAAGGATGACAAAATAAAAGGTTTCCATTTAGGCGTGGATGACTACATTACAAAACCGTTCGACGAGGATGAGCTACTGTGCCGTATTCACGCCATTTTGAACCGTGTGCAACGTAGCGCTTTTGATGTATCCGCCGACGAAAAATACTTTGTTGGCACATTTACGTTCGACTGCCGCAACCACCTGTTAATCAACGGTCCTGAAGAACGTCGTTTGACCCAAAAAGAGAGTGAAGTGCTAAAGGTGCTTTGTCGCTGGAAGAACCAAGTGGTAAAGCGCGACGAATTATTGATTGCCGTATGGGGCAACAATGACTATTTTAATGGTCGAAGCATGGACGTATTTATTACCAAACTACGCAAATATCTCCAACCTGATCCCCGTGTGGCTATTGAGAACATCCCCAAAATCGGGTTCATGTTAAGGGATTCCCTGTAGGATTGGGTTTTTATTGTTTCTTTGTCTTTAATACTTTGGCGCAATAGGCTATGGAATTCCTAAAATCGTTTTCTATCGATGGGCTTGACGGCTTAAAACAAATATATATTGAATACGATACCCTATTCAAATCGGTGCACAACGATACCGGATTTGGCTGTATTGAGGGTTGCGGAGCGTGTTGCCACACACCGGGACATAAAATAGAAGTCACGATTTTTGAAATGGTACCTCTCGCATTGGAACTTGTACTTCAAGGCAAGGCTGAGGAAACTTATGACCTTTTAGACAACATGGATACGGAGCACTCGGTTTGCATTCACTACAAAATGCTTTCCGACGACGGAAAAAAAGGCTTTTGCACCATCCATCCACACCGGCCGCTCATTTGCCGTCTATTTGCGGGAGGAAGTCGAATTGACCGTGACGATAAACGTGAACTGGTACTTTGCAAACCATTGAAAGAAAAATATAAAAACTCCTCAATGCTGTTGGCTAATGTGGCCGACCGACTGCCAATCATCACAGAATTTGCATCACGCGCCCGGGAGCTAAATCCCACGTTTACACAAAAAATGGTCCCTATCAACGAAGGTCTTAAACTGGCATTGGGTATGGTATTAACCTATTGGCATTTCCATTCACTATCAGAACAACGATAAATGTGAAAATGTCCCATAAAGCTTGTAAAGAAATTTTCCTCTGTGCTTTACAGGACATTTTCTTTCCCAATTTCAAATTCCCTACTGCTTGTCTTAGCGTTGTCCCTCTGGGCCGTTTCCTTTCCGTTGCTGGCGTTCGGCTTCCCATTTTTTTTGAAGCTCCTGATATTTAGTGTACTGGGAAGAAGTTAAAATGGTTTTTAATTTCGCATCTTGCTCTTTACGCGATTCCTCCATTTTTGTCCTTATCGCATCGCGATCCTCTTTACCTGACGATTTACGCGCTTCTTCCATCTTTTTGCCTGAGGCCAGATAAAGATCGTAAACCTTTTTCTCCTGATCGGCTGTCAACGACAATTCTGTTTTTAACCTTTCGGTTTGGTGTTTGGCTCTCTCTTCGGCCGATGGCATACCTTGCGGTTGGGCGTAAAGCCCTATTCCCATCATTGCCATACAAAATACAGTTACCAATTTTTTCATATTCGTCAAAGCATTGAATTAGATATCATATATAGATGCCGATTAATCAAAAATCCTTCGCCCATATTAACAAGATTTTCAGGCACTCTTAAAATCTTGTTAAAACCGACCGATCGGTCAGATCCATGAAGACAAAAACACATTGTTATTCTGACACTTACAATCTAATCATGCATGCATTCCCTAAAACCATGACAATTTGCATACTTTATTCCTGATAGGTCAATTAATATCGCACCAGCAACACATAACTTAAACCAAAAAGGGCAGACCCATAAAAAGGGCTGCCTTTTTTATGGAAAATTCAAAGGAAAGGGTTTATTTTTGTCACTTCAAGCTTGTTGCTCAAACGGCGTATTTCATAACAACCCAGAATCTTATCGGGTACATCTAAAATTTATCAACGCAAAAACTTTTTCCAATGAAACCATTATTTGCCGTATTAGGATTGGTTACCCTTTTTTTTATTGGTTGTAACAATCCCCAAAAACCTATCGAAAACACAACGACCAGTATCACAAATTCCGAACTATCTGACTCTACTTCAATGGAATTGGATAAAGCAAAAGCTGACATTGACAAGTCGGTTGAAGAATTGGATAAAGCAGTCGGCGATTTAAACTAAGCGTTAACTGAAATCTTCAAATCCAAAAACAATGTAAAATGAAAACAAACATAAAATATTTAGCATGTACATGGATTTTTGTCATGTTGGTGACAACAATGCAGGCGCAAAAGCCAGCCACCGATCCCAAAGAAAAAAAAGCGGAGATAAAAAAGGAAGTGCACGAAGAAAAAGCCAAAGGGGAAGAAATAAAAGAAAAGGGACAATTGCATAAAGCCGAAGCCGAGAAAGAGGTAAAGGGGCGGACAGAAAAAGTAAAACCCGAATACTCCAAAGAAGACAAGGCTGAGAACAAAGATTTCCAAAAGCAAGAAAACGAAGGCAATGCATACGGCAAAAATAAAAACAATACCGAAGGGAAAGAATTTGGCCAACGTCATAGCGAAGAAGCGAGACACATCGAAAAAAAACAAGCTTTAGATCAATCGAAAAGCGAAGCTCGTAGAAAGGCTGCCGATTCAAAAGAAAGAATCCAAGAAGCAAAAACCAATCTTGAAAAAGACAGAAAAGAAAATAAAATAAACGGAGCCCAATACAACGAACGCAAAGAAAAAATCGATAAAGCAGAAAGAGCGTTAATGGATTTGGAACAAAAGATCGGCCACTAAACTTCATCCGATACAATTCAATTGCTTATAAACGAAAAAAGAGTTTTTCAACTCTTTTTTCGTTTATATACGTTTCAAGCGACCAGCCACTTCAAGCAGCACTTCATCGGGCTGATAAAGATCGATACGGAGGTATTGGTTTTTACTTTTTTCATGGTTAAATATGCTTAACGGGACGGTGGCCACACCATGATCCTCGATCAACTTCATGGCAAAATCTTTGTCCGACAAACCAGTAGCGCCGTTCAATCCGATTAGTTGGTAACACGATCCTTTAGAGGGAGCTAATTTAAAATTGGATCCTTCCATCGCATCAAGGAACAAATCTCTTTTACCCTGTAACAAAGCCGATTGTCCAATTAAAATGTCCTTCGCCCCAAATACTTTGCTTAACGCACGTTGAATGGGTGAATTAGCACCCTGAGATATTATCTGCAGCACTTTACGTATTTCTTTCATCATCTCCTCGGACGAAGCAACGTATGCCAGTGGCCATGAAGATAAATGATAAGGCTGGGACAATGATGCCACCACAACACTTTGATCAGCCAATTTTGGATATGCGGCCATACTTTGGTGGGCTTCACCATCAAACACCAGATGCTGAAAACTCTCATCGCTCAACACCACGATTTTGGTCCCGTTAATTGTGCGTTGAAGACGGATAGCGTCGATCTCGCTCATGGCCCAACCTGTCGGATTATGAGGTGACCCGATGAAGATCATACGGGTCTTCCCGTTGATCATTTTTTGCACGTCTTCCCAATCAATGTAAAAGCCAGGCTCTTTCAGCTTGATGTAAACGGGTTCTCCCCCGCACATTTCAATGGCAGGGATAAAGGTATTTGCCGAAGGCTCGAACACAATTACCTGATCGCCTTCCTTGACAAGAGCCGTAATTGCTACGTAAATGGCCTGATTGGTCCCTCCGGTAATGGTTACCTCGCTGTCTGCATCGTACACATGTCCGTATGCATCGCGCAGGAAAACCGAAACCTTTTTCCTTAATCCTTCCTCTCCAAAATAAAACACAGGACGGTTACCCTCCTCCAACACCTCTTTAGCCATGTCTTCGATCAACTGTCGGGGACAAATGAAAGAATCATGTGGGGATATCAAGTTAATTGCATTGTGCTTGAAAGTCATTTCAAGTAACTTTTCAAGACGAGAAAATTCGAAACCGCTTATTTTGAAAGAATTCATAAACATTTGATTAATAATAACTAAGAGCGTAAGGCCTTTACAATAAACCACCGCCATTGGGCATGATCTCTGTTTTATTTGTAGGCAATACAATTTAACGCTTTTCCACCACAAAAATGCGTCGCTTTTTACCAATTGCAGTTAATTGGAGACCAAGAGATGATTTACCTGAAGGAAAAAACGTTTAACTAAAAAGACTCAGAAACTGTAGAAATCCTTAAGCACGTCAAAGGATTTAAAATGCCCGAAACCATCAAGATGCAGGGCATAGTACAAAAGCATCGTATCGGCCAGTTCATTCCTTCGCGAAGACGATAAGCTCAATAATCCATCAATATGGCCCTGGTACAAGGCAAGCCAATCGGCAAATAAAGATTGGTGCAAATAATAGTCATGACTGGGTCTCACTGTGCTGCATTCACCGTTCCTTAAATCGAAAAATGCATCGGTAACATTCTCCGAAAAGTCAGGAAAAAATCCAAGAAAACGGGTCAATTGTGCCAAAAACCACAAATGGAACACATGCGCATTGACCGTCATCCCATCAAAGTGCCGTACCGACTCATAGATAAACACGAAAAGATCAGGATTCGATTCTTCTTCTCGCAACGAACGTTTCAATACTTCGGTAACAAAAAATGCAATGGACCGTTTCGTTTGATCGAAAGGGATGGATGAGAATGCATCTGAAATCCTGAAATCTTTGATTCGTTGCACCTCTTTTTTGGGTGAATGGTAAACTTGTAAATCGAGCAAGGCCAATGGCTGCAAAAAAACAGTCTTCCCCTTGTTCTTCACTGAACGTACATGGTTTACCAAATACGATTGGCGACCCAATAATTCAGTGTACACGTGCACAATCACACTTGTCTCATTGTATTTTATGTGGTTCAGCACCACACCACGGGTTCCATATATCACACCTGCCACAAAATAAAGTTCGGAATTTATTTTTTATGAAGCCCGCATTCTTTAGTGTCGGGATTTTCCCACCACCAGCGCCCTGCACGAACATCTTCGCCAGGTTGAACGGCCCGTGTGCACGGAAGACAACCTATACTAGGGTAAGCTTTATCATGCAACGGGTTATAAGGAATTTTCTTTTCTTTGATGTAGTCCCACACCATGGCCTCGGTCCAAAAAGCCAACGGATTAATTTTGACCAACTTGTTGTTCTCGTCCCATTCCACCACACCAATGTCTTGCCGGGTAACCGATTGTTCGGCCCTAAGCCCACAAATCCATGCATCCAATCCTTTAAATGCACGCGCCAGCGGCTCTAGCTTTCGAACCTGACAACACAATTTGCGATTTTCCACACTTTCGAAAAAAAGGTTGATACCTTTTTCATTTACCATTTTTTGCACATTCCCATGATCAGGGAAAAACACATCGACGATTTTTTTGTACCTGCGTGATGTCCGATCAATCAGATCGTAAGTTTCAGGGAACAGACGTCCCGTATCTAGTGTAAAAATCTTTACAGTTGGGTCTATATCGACCACCATCTGGGTAAGCACCTGATCTTCGGCCCCAAGGCTCGACGATAACGCTATTTTATTGCCAAACAATTTAATGAAATACGATAGAGTCTCTTGCGGAGTTTTGCTTTTGAATTGGTTGTTCAATGAATTGATTTCAGCTGCAGTCATCGGATGTAATTGATTTTGTCCACGCAAAATTACTAAAATTCCACTCTTTAATACATCCAATAATTCATATTGCCAATCAGGAGATAATACATAAATATCTTAAAATAAATACATTAACCCATTCGGAATTATTGGAAATGAAAATATTTTAGAAATTTACACTACCATGTATTGCATAGTACCATCTATTGTTTATATATTTGCAATACAAACTACCTGGTATAAATTTTTCAATTGGAGAACCAATCGAAAAATTACTCACCAGAGAATGGAAACCATGCGGTAACCGATTAAATTTACTGACAATGAGTGAAATAAACATCGAAAATGCAAAAGCCCAAATGCGAAAAGGTGTGCTTGAATATTGCATTATGGCTACTCTTGATAGTGGCGACGCATATGCCTCTGACCTTATCAATCGGTTGAAAGAGGCCAAAATGATTGTAGTAGAGGGTACTTTATACCCCTTGCTAACCAGATTGAAAAATGCAGGTTTATTAAATTACAGATGGGTAGAATCGAATCAAGGGCCACCACGGAAATATTATTCACTGACTGATGACGGCCAGCTGACCTTGCAGCAACTTCATCTGTCGTGGAACGAATTAGTCACTTCCGTAAACCAAATTAACCATCACCAAACAAACCTATAACCATGCAAACAACCGTATCAGTCCATATAAGTGGACGAAGTTTTTTTATGGATGAAGATGCCCACCAACGATTGAGCGCCTATCTAAAAAAACTTCAATTGCGTTATGGAAATGTAGAAGGAGGTTCGGAAATCGTAGCCGACATTGAAAGTCGAATTGCCGAACTCATCTCACAAAAAATCAATTCATCGACCAGCGTGGTAACGTTGACATTGGTGGAAGAGATTATTTCGATAATGGGTGAGCCCGATGAATTTGAACAAACCAACACCAACACAAAAGATCAAACGTCATCACCACAGGCACCATGGATCCGGCCGGCCAAAAGGTTGTACCGTGACACCGACAACCGGTTACTGGGTGGTGTTTGCGCAGGAATTTCAGCTTATTTGGGCATTGATGTCGCATTGGTACGCATCATTGCCGTCATCATACTGATTGCCACCAGCTTTACTGCCGCATTTGTGTATGTGGTAATGTGGGCCGTCATCCCGGAAGCGATCACTCCGTCGCAAAAACTTGAAATGCGTGGCGAAAACATCAACATCGAAAACATTGAAAAAGCTGTACGAGAAGAATTTGAAGAAGTAAAAAAAGGTTTTTCAAAAATGCAGCAATCGCATACTTACCAGCAAAGTAAAAATTATATGGAGAAACTTAACCAACGTGACAAAACGGTGTTGATCGTGGTAGGCGTGCTTTTTTTGGCATTTTTGATCTTCAACGTGCTTAAAGTGGTGCACTGGCCAATCTTTCATTTTACTTTAAACAACTTTAACTGGCCTTTCTGGGAACATCTCCCTTTCCCGGTCTTTATTCCCATTGCCATTATTCTTGTAGGGATAGTCTTGTTGCTAACCAAACACTCACAGAAAGTATGGATTTGGATTGTGGCAGTATTTCTATTCCTGATGCTTATCTTCCCCTTTGCCGTATTTGTGGTTAGACAAATTTTTAATGGGATACATTTTTAATGTACTCAAGTATAAAATGAAATCGCCCTATCTTAAAAATTAATTTCCAATAAACTATCGATAAAATGAAAAAAACAATCTCCATAAATATTAGCGGTGAAGCATTTACTATTGAAGAAGATGCATACATCAAGTTAAATCAATACTTAAATGATATTCGACACCGGATACAACATCATGCAGAAGCAGATGAAATATTGGCCGACATTGAATACAGAATTGCAGAACTGATAAGGGCTAAATGCCCAACGGCCAACGAAATAGCTACCGATGAGTTAATCGAAGAACTAATGGCAGTAATTGGTAGGCCAAGCGATTTTGGCGACAGCGAAGATGATCAGCCCCACGAAAAAAAAGATCCGCGAACATCGGCCCAACAAGGAGGTTTCCAATCGGTGGCAAAAAAACTATACCGTGACCCGACCAACCGCGTGCTGGGAGGTGTTTGCAGTGGACTGGCTGCCTACTTTAATGTAGATGCCGTGGTAATGCGGATCCTTTTTGTCCTACTGATGTTCACATCAATCGGGATATTTTTATACATCGGTCTTTGGATTGCCATGCCTCCTGCCGTCACTCTTCAGCAACGCAACGAAATGATGGGATTCAGTAACCCCTCCAACCAACGGCATGAGCCATCGGCCCCATATAATACCAACCGTGCTTATCGGTCATCGGCAGATGGGTTCTCCCCCGTATTCCATGCTTTAGGCCGTTTAATAGCCATTGTGGTAGGTATGTTTATGACCATTGTTGGCATTACTCTATTAAGTGTGTTTGCCATTGTATTGTTTTGGGGCCAATTGTTCCCGAACACCATCGTGGAACCTTTTCATAACCTGATTGAACTGCCTTCCGCTATTTTCCCGTCTATCAACCTGTTCCTTGCGAAACTGTCAATAGGCCTGTTGGTAGGAATTCCCTTGATCATGCTGGTATTTGGCGGTATCCAATTAATATTCAACCTACGCAACAAGGTAAAATGGATTGGTATCAGTGCGTTGGTCATATGGATTTTAGCTCTTCTCCTTGGTTTTTACATAACGATAAAAGTGGCCACATCGGTAGGAGACCATACTTATTCGCGCCAACAACATGCCCTGAAAATGGGCACGTATAAAAAAATATATGTCGAAACGTTAATATCGGATTCAGATTGGGCTGGCACAGAAAATAAATCCAAGAACTTTCATCTGAAAATCGATGATTGGGAGCTGACCAGTCAGATAAAACCAAGCTTAAGGATTGTCAAAGGTGACAGCTGCCGATTGATCATCGAACAAGAAAGTATATTGCCGTTAAAGGCCAATCACCATGAAATATTATTAGATACAAAAGATCTTTGGAACCAAAATGATTCTGTGATTTATTTAAAATCATTTATCAAATTCAATGACGAAATACGATTGGTAAAGGTTAAATACATATTGGAAATACTGGATGGTTATTCATTGGAGGTAAATCCATTATTAAAATCATTGATAAAAGAAGAGTAATCCGATAGCCCATTGACAGTAGATACAATTTCACGGCCCGAGATTCCTTGGGCCTTTTTTTGTACCATTATATCAAGTATCCGTTCATAAAAAAGAGTGATCCCAGGAAAATTGATCTCATCGAACCGGCAATTATGCCAAAGCAACGAAAACACGCCCCCGAAATCAACCACATCACACACTATTTTTTTTATAATACCATCAATTTCGTCGAATTGTAATCCTCTTTTAAATAAGAAAGTCACATCCATGGCCACCAGAGGAACCACCCATGCATCCACAATTCGTTCGTTGGCATGGTCGTAAGGTTTGAAAGGGAAACAAAAACTATTACGAAATCCTTCGTGTTCACTAAATCCAAAACTTGAATCGTACAATACCTTATGGGTGCTATCCTCAATAAAAGATTTAGGATAATCAACGGCCAAATAATGTCTTCTGCCTCCCAACAGCTTAATGCCAGCTATTTCCGATAACAAATCCAAATACCCATATTTGTCATCGGTTCCGGAAAGAGGAAAATGCAATCCAATTTCAATGTGCTTGGAAGTGATATGGGAAATAATGGCCTTTATATCGACATCATTAAGCCGATAGCGTGAATTCATTCTATTTGTTGTTTTTGGAAGAAAATAAAATGTTGAATGGATTCCTCTTAACTCAGATGACTTTATCAGATAATGAAAGTTATTCCAAGCATCTTTTTTACGGAATCGCCATGAGTAAATCGCATCCTTGCAAAGCAAACGCCACAATACTCCTTTCGGATACTCTTTCGGCCTCAACCCACAAACCTGCATCACTCGACCAACCGCCTCCCTCGGGTGGTGAAAATAAAGCCTGTCAATATCGTGGCTTAAAAAAAACGCAAAATGGTCGAACGGTTTCCGTGTGGCAAAAGCAATACCCTGTGCCTGACAAAATTTGGCAAAAGCCTCCAGTATAATTTTAAAATAGCTGTTTACCACAGGTTTGTGCACAATGTTCAACTGTTGCTGCACCGAACCCTGGAACATAAACCGACCGAACTCATCTTTTTGGCCTATTTCCACTTCTTGCTGTGCTGAAAGCAAATAGAAAGCTGATTGTAACAAATCATGTTCGAAAATGAGGTTCCCGCAATTATCCCATTTAATCCAAAAATTATTGTCCGATAAAGGATAAAGAACTGGCAACTCACCAATCCATTTCACTTTATCAATCTCAAAGGGACGATGTCCTGACCTGAAAACCACCTGGTTCCACCCGTTGATTTCTGCCCCCACATCTACAAAACGGCAATATTTAATCATTTTGTTTATATCAGATGACATAAATGAAAGATGATAAAATAGATATGATATTCTTTGAGGCAGCATGTCAGTGTTGTTTATATTGCTTGATATTTGACACTAACTTGGTGGGATCTTTCCATTTAGTCCAAAAACCTTTGAGGATCTCCATTTCTTTAGCGTCAAAAAAACCAATCACCCAAAGCGATCCCAAAAAAACAGCCATCATACCCATTTTGGCAGATAAACGAACAATTAGTGGCCAATGGTTTAAATAAGGGGCAAACCATGAAATGGCAGCTGCAATGACGAAGATCACGACCATCTTTCGCAATTCGTATGTCACTAATGATATTTTCCTGATTTTCAAATACAAAAAGACGGACACCAAGAATTGGGTGACTGCCGTGGCCAATGCGGCCCCGTTCGATTTCCAATATGGAATCAGGATCAGGTTCAATATAACGTTGATAATGCCCGATGCCAGTACCGACACAGTAATTGCCTTTGTTTGATGATGGTAACTAAGATCAAGGACAAAAATCTGACGTAGCCCACCCAAAAGTAACCCTGTCACCAATAAGGGCAACACATCAATGGAGTTCCAATATTCAGGATTCGAATAAATGGTCAGCACAATAATCTCTTTGCCGAATAACGTCAAGCCCAGTGCGCACAAAACAATCGATAACCAAAACCATGTCGGCACTTTGGTGAAAAGCCTTGTATCGGCTCCTTTATTCATCCCTTGGTAGAAGATGTGTGTATAAGCACTAAAAAACGATGTGATGACGATCAGCTGAAGTACATTGGCCACTTTCGATGCCAACGAAAACGTCCCTACCTCTTCCAGGTTAATGAAATACCCCAGGATGAACCGGTCACTCAGACTCAGCAGAATGCTTAATACGCTCGAAAGTGCCAATGGCAGGCCAAACCTCATCATAGCCTTAAAATCGGTTGGCAAAAAAACGAACGACATGTACTTTCTTATTGTAGGAACAGTAATGATAGATGTAATTACTGCACTGATCATCTGAGAAATAAAAATTCCCTCAATACCCATTCGGGCTATCGCCAAAAAATAATAAGTCAATAACACCGTTAGCCCTAAATTAATGGCCTGAATCACGGTTTGTGCCATTGCCTTCTGATTGATTCTTAAAATAAGAAATGGTAATTCATTGAGGATCCGAAAGAAGAGCGAAAGCATAAAAAACCCAATGACACGATCGTTGACTTGGGTTTGGAATATCAGTCCTGAAAAAGCCGTTGATACAAAATAACTCATGACCGATATCAGTACCGCAAAGAGTATCGAGGCCGACACAACAGTAAAGAACAGGTCCTTTTGTTGTTCTGTCTTTTCAGGTAGCCAATACCAGCGAGGTAAAGCCGTTCTTAGTCCCATGCCCGATATGGCAATGATGAAAATCGATAACGTTTCGAACAAGCCCAACAAGCCATACTCCTGTAACGGCAGCAAATTGGTATAGAGGGGCAACAATATCAATCCGCTCAGCTTGCTTAATGTGTTACTGACACCGTAAAGAGTGGTTTGGGCAACTATTTTTTTATACACAGGCTTGTGTTTTGCTACGGCAAAATTAAAGGTCTATTTGGGATTTATAATGCCTCACCCCAACTTTCAAAAACATCGAGCCTATTTTGGTTATCTGGTTTGTTTTTATTGAACACAAACAGGGCGATCGATTGGAATTATTTCTATTGCAAGCTTAAGCAGAGACAGTGAATTCTCTGAAGAAAACGTGCTTGTACAAGATGGTTTAACTCCTTACCAGAAGGCCATCGAAGAGTTTCCCAAACGAAAACCAAGATAGAAACCTGCAACTTTCCGATTTATTGGCATTGAAAAACTAGATTCCGTCATCCATAAAGCCCCGTTTGCCGGCAATTCAGGCAATATTTAGTCAGCCAGTGATCGAAAAAATACTCCACCCAACATTATCCTTCGAATTTATTCGCACAAAAAAAGCGGCCTTTCGCCGCTTCTAAATTTGTTCGATGTCCTTACATCCAATCTGGATAAAATGAAATACCTATTGAATATGGATATAATTTCGGATCGCCCGTTTTGTCGAACAATGGGGTAAAGTAGTACAACCCGTTCAGATTAATAAATTTATAACCAAGGCGGACTGTTGTGCCTAAACGGAGATCACTCAAATTGTAATCGCCACGGGTCTTATCTTTATCGCCGCCGTTGTATACAATTTTAGTATACGAACGCAACTTATAACCTCCCACCACACCACCCGATAGGAAAATAGGGTCTTTGCGTGTACTGGCAGGGATTTGGAATTCGAGCGATAAAGGAATGGATAAATAAATCGACGTCAATTTGTTCTTTTTCACCGGATCGGTCAACAACTCATGGTCTATTTTTCCTTGTTCGTTCACAACAAGCTTATTTTGGCTGTCGAATCGATAGTTATTGAAATCAATGCCCAAACCTGTCACCAATCCTATATTCCCACGCCGGGACAGGGAAATGTTTTCCTGCAGAAGATTCACCCCCACGCCGATCGATTTGGAGCCGTTTAGATCCAAAAAGTCATAACCATCGGGTAGCGTTGTTCCTCCATTTTTATTCAAAAAGCTGTTGTAGTACAAATCAACGCCCTGATAATGGCCTTTGAACTTCCGTTTGCTACGATCCCTTTTCCCCCAATCGTTTTTGGAGGTCATTTCAATAGCTTTTTCATCTCCTTGGTTTGTAATTACAAAGACTTTATTTCCCAACCGTAGTGTCTTTGCGGAATCCGTAGATTGTGGCGGAACTTCGGCTTTCAGGGGTTGAGTCAAAGGCACGTCGGAAACCGGAGCAATGGGCAAAGCAGGAGGAATCACTGCCGATTCGTCAACCGATAACACATTTCCCCGCTGGTCGATGGTGACCATTTTTCCGTCAAGTACAGCTTTTGCCCGATCATTTTCAAACTCCCAAATCTGCGAAAAAATAGGGGGGATAATTTCTTGCCCAACTTTATCAATGAACCCGATTTTCCCGTTTTTTACGACACGGGCTTTCCCCTCCACAAAATCGGAAATTTGCTGGTAATCGCAAGGAACTATTTCATTGCCGTTCAAATCGACAAAACCAAACTTCCCGTCACGCACCACTTTGGCTGTCCCATTCTCAAAAATTGATATTTGCTGATAAATGCAAGGAATCACCTCTTGTCCGCTGTCATTCACATAACCCAATTTACCATCGCGGATTACCTTGGCAATACCATCACGAAAATCCCATATTTGTTGATATTGGCAAGGGACCAACACCTGCCCCGTTGGGCCGATTAATCCCAATTTCCCGTTTTTAAGCACCCGAAGTTTACCATCGGAAAAATCCCATATCTGATCGTACTCCGCTGGAATTATAATGCCCTTGGTCACATGGAACAGCCCTGTTTTACCGTTTCGCATCACTCGGAAATAGTCTTTGTCGGAAAGATTCCACACGTGCTGGTACTCTACCGGCACAACGATTCCCTGATGGCCGGCCACGCCAACCAAGCCGTTTTTCATGACGCGGTAAATACCCGGCGATATCTCCCAATATTTATCGTATTGCTGCAAAAGAGAGTCCACTAAAGCCTGCGACCACGATGCCATGCAAAAAAGAGCCGAAACCAATAATAATGCGAAACGTTTCATACACAAACAATATATGTCATTAAAGATTAACCAGTGTCAAACCTACAGAAAAAGGATATAATTCGGGACCTTTATCCTTCTCGAATAAGGTTGAATAGTTGTAAGTAGCAAAAAGCTTGATAAAATCAAAGCCAATCCTGCCGGTAAGCCCATATTGGACGGGACTTAGGTTTAGATCGTCACGTGATTTGTATTTACGGTTGCTATCGGTATAAACCGTTTTAGTGTGCGACCCAACTTTGAATCCTACAAAACCACCGGCCGCCACATAAAATTTATTGTCGTTGTTTGCCGAAGGAATTTGATATTCAAGCATTAACGGAATATTGATATAACTGGTTACCAACTTGTTCTTTTTGATCGGCCTTGTAACTGCTATTCCTTCTACATTGCCCGTTACCGAATTGCGTTGCAGCAAATAATCGTTTGCAAACCGATAGTTTGAGATGTTAAGCCCCACGCCGGTCACTAATCCAAAATTTTGTCGCTCTTTTTGCAACCCTATACTGTATTGTAAAAAATTTATTCCCACATTTATTGACTTTCCGGTATTCAGGTCCATGAATGCATCTTCGGTCGGCAAAGACGTATCAAATCCAGAAGTAGCCAGATTATTGAATCCCAAATCAAATCCGGCAAAATGGCCTTTAAATTCTTCCCTTGGCTTCTTGGCAAAGCGTATTTTGGTGTCTCCTTCTTTTTCGATCACTTCAAATTTGCGGTTTCCAAGCGTAATCACAGTGACCGTATCGGTAAAATTAGGCACTTCGATGACCATGCCCGGCATTTCTACTTTTGTTCCTTGTGCATCTTCCCTGACATTGAGTCCCTTATTTTGCGAAAAACCGTCATTGCTTGCAAACAGCAACCCCAATGCTACCAAACTTGTAAATCCCAGATTTTTAATTGTTGTCATATTTGTTTTCATGATATCCCAAATTTTGTTGTTTTAATGTTTTTTCGTTTGTCCAGCAAATCCGGCCGTGAATTTAACCTGACGTTCGGGTGATCGATGGTGGTTTCATCCCCGCTTTCAAAAAATATGACGGATACCGATGCAGGGATGTTACAACCGAAATGGTGAAAAAGTCAAATTTTTCTGTGCCGATCATCAAAAGGCCCTGAACTTTATATTATTTAAGTGTCAATCTCAATTCTTTTCTAATTTTGCCTGCTTGAAAAATATTTAATGGAAAATACAAACATTCCTGGCCATGTGGGTGGCTACAATTTTGAGGAAGGGGAAATCCTGCTCTTCGACAAACCATATGATTGGACCTCATTTGACCTTGTGAACAAGGTGCGTTGCATGCTCAAATACCAATTGCGAAAAAAACATATCAAGGTCGGGCATGCCGGCACATTGGATCCATTGGCCACCGGGCTCATGATCGTGTGTACCGGTAAGGCCACAAAAAAAATAGAGCAATTATCCGGGCTCGACAAAGAATATGTCGCTTCTATCGAATTGGGCGCGGTAACACCCACTTATGATTTGGAATCGTTGGTGGAACACCACAAACCATACCATCATGTCACACAGCAACATGTGGAGCAAGCGTTGGATCGTTTTCGGGGAAGCATTATGCAAATACCCCCTGTTTTTTCGGCAATTAAAATTAAAGGCGAGAAGGCATATGAACTGGCCCGCAGGGGCGAGACCGTCGATTTGAGCCCCCGCCCCGTTCGTATCCATCAACTGGAAATCGAAGCATTTGATCTTCCCAGAGTAGTGCTAAGGATCAAATGTTCCAAAGGCACCTATATCCGGTCACTTGCACACGATATTGGGCAAGCCGTTGGCGTAGGTGCACATCTAACCGATTTGTGCAGAACACAAATTGGAGAATTTTCGTTGGAAAATGCTTTACAAATTGAAAAATTTGAAAGAAATTTGCGCCCCGATGCAACTAACGACTAATTCATGCGTAGAAACCCTGCCGTCATTTTGTTATCTTGCGCTGCCATTACCCAAGTCGTTTTGCGAAAGCATTCTAATATAAACAACTGGCCTGACTTAATGCCCTGAAAAGCATTAATAGTGGGCTTTAATAATTTATGGATCAATGAAACTGTCGAAGTTTAAGTACAAACTGCCAGAAGAGCTTATTGCTTTGCATCCGCAAGAAAACCGTGACGAATCGAGATTGATGGTGGTGCACCGCGATACCAAGAAAATCGAAGACAGGGTATTTAAAGACATTATTGAATATTTCGACGACCAAGACGTAATGGTGTTCAACAATACCAAAGTGTTTCCGGCCAGACTTTATGGCAACAAAGAAAAAACCGGAGCCGAAATTGAAGTGTTTTTACTGCGTGAACTGAACCCCGACTTGCGTTTGTGGGACGTACTGGTCGATCCCGCCCGTAAAATACGTATTGGAAACAAACTGTATTTCGGAGAAGATGATTTGTTGGTGGCTGAAGTCATCGACAACACGACATCGCGCGGGCGCACACTCCGGTTTTTGTACGACGGTTCGTACGAAGATTTCAAAAAAACGCTTTATAGTTTGGGCGAAACACCACTTCCAAAATTCATTAAGCGCGATGTCATTCCCGAAGACAAAGATCGTTACCAAACCATTTTTGCCAAACACGAAGGAGCTGTGGCAGCCCCTACCGCAGGGATGCATTTTAGTCGTGAATTACTTAAACGCCTAGAGATAAAAGGAGTAGATTTTGCCGAAATTACTCTTCACGTCGGTTTAGGAAATTTCCGCACCGTGGATGTGGAAGACTTGACCAAACATAAAATGGATTCGGAGCAAATTTTCATCGACAACGAAGCTGCCGACATCATCAATAAGGGAAAAGACGAGAAACGCAAAGTTTGTGCCGTTGGGACCACCGTCGTGCGCACATTGGAAAGTTCCGTATCAACATATGGGCATGTGAAGCCATTCGAAGGCTGGACCAACAAATTCATTTTCCCTCCTTATGACTTTAGTGTGGCAAACTGTATGGTTAGCAATTTTCATTTGCCCCTGTCGACACTTTTGATGATGACATGTGCATTTGGAGGGTACGACTTAACGATGGAAGCTTATAAAAAAGCTGTGAAAGATGGCTACCGTTTCGGTACTTATGGCGATGCGATGTTGATATTATAACCATGGCCAATAAAATAAAAGGCAGAAGAAGGGTTTATCTTTCTTCTGCCTTTTTCTTTTAAAACCTTCTGTTCCTGATAATAAACCAACCCAGATTAACCCCTAAAACCACGTGCTGCCATAATGTAGGTATCAATCCAAAATGTTGCCACATAATAGCAAACCGCTCTTTGAGACCCGGCACAATGTTCTGCTTTGTCAATCCCCCGTCCAAAAAACGAGAAAGAATCAAATGCGAATTTTCAATGCTTTTGGCGCTCTTCAATGCCAACAGACACCATTCATAATCAGCTGAAAATTTATAGCTTATGTTATAATATCCCGCCGCGTGCCGTTTGCAAATAAACGATTGGTGGCTAACCCTCATGCCATAACGAAAATGTTGCCACGTCAGGTTTTTGGGAGGCGTCAACCGCCGTTGCCCTATTTCGCCGCCCAGAGCATCGATCATCACTGTATCACCGTAATACACATCGGCCAACGGTCTATCGGCTGAAAAGAGTCTTTGCAACGTATCAGGAGCATAAATCTCATCACCCGAATTTATAAACCACAAATAATCGCCCGAAGCCAAATCAATCCCCTTGTTCATGGCGTCGTAGAGTCCTTTATCCGGTTCGCTTATCCATTTGTTCACCACCGAAGGATAACGTTTTACGATCTCCATGGTTCCATCGGACGACGCACCGTCCACCACAATATATTCAATGTTCGGATAGGTTTGCGCCGCAATGCTTTGGATGGTTTTTTCAATCGTCACCTGACCATTGTACACAATGGTCACGATGGAAACAGTTGGTTTTGTCATGCTGGAAGCAAAAATAAAAAGAAAGCAGTTTTATCCTTCCAATGCTTTACGGTACACGTCGATGTATTGACGGGCCACAGTATCTTCGGAATACGATTCGAGTACTTTTTTCCGCGCGTTTTCACCCATCCTGGGAGCATCGTTCACAAATAGAGTTTCATAAATCCCTGTCGACAAACTAAGAGCATTTCGCACTTCACTTAAATAGCCGGATTTTTCATGTTCAACCATTTCTGGTACACCACCTATACGAAATCCGATAACCGGAGTGCCGCATGACATGGACTCCATGACAGTATTGGGTAAGTTGTCCTGTAAAGAAGGCAACACATATGCATCAGCAGAATTGTAAAGCTTCACCAATGTTTTATTATCGGTTACGTATCGCATAAAATGGGTCTTGAACGGAAAATTGGGTTGCTCACCCAACCGAAGTTTTCCAAACACCACCAGCTCCAACTTATCCTGAAGTACGGGAAAATTTTCGTGCAAAATACCCAATGCTTCAGTCAGATAACGAATTCCCTTACGCGGATCTAAAATATTGGCAGCCCCAAACAATAATAATTTCTTATCGGTTGGTAGCCCAAGTGATTCCCGGCATGACAACCTATCCATTGGCCTGTAGAACTCAGTGTCAATGGGATTGGGAATGACATAACACGGTTTACTGCGCATCAACGTACTTTCCGATGCGAGCGACTTTAACCACTTGCTACATGTTACCAAATGGATATTGGCATTCTTATAAATTTTTTTCTTTTTTATCAACAACCTGGCTGATAAGTCGTTAGATTTCGGACTTTTGAGAAACAAGCAGTTTCCGCACGAATCCAAGAACTCGTGGCAGTTTCCATTGTAATGGCACCCTCCGGTGAAAGACCACATGTCATGGAGGGTCCAAACAATAGGCTTACCTGTGTTTATCAGTTGCTGTATGTTCTTGAGCGATAGGAAACCCTGATTGATCCAGTGCAAATGGATAATATCGGCATCCTGCACCAATGGGTGTTTCGATATGTCCATACCTGTGTTGGCCGGTGAAAACGAAAATCGTTCCAACGCACTTTTCTCATAAGGAAAAAACGAAAGCCTTTCGAGCAAGAATCTTGCATGGGCAAGTTGCTGTGACCAATGGCTTTTGTTCACCACCTCGGTCAACACACTTTGCATTCCGTCGCTTACCAGTAGTTTTGCACCTAACCCTTGGTTGTACAATGCTGCAGTTAAACGATAGGCGGCCACCGAAGCTCCGCCCACCGAATCGCTTTTATTTATAAGTACTACTTTCACACCGTTTCCAATAAGTTTTTAGCTTACTTATGGTAAAAATATCTCTTTTAAATGTATTTCCAAAACCAGCAAGGGTAATGATGCTTAACAATGCACAATGGTCAAATTGTTTTGATTTTCCCGTTTAGTGTCTCATTTCTTCCTGGACACAGTATAATCGACCAATGCCAACAATGCAGCTTTCGCTTCGCTTTCAGGATATCCGACCAAAAGATCCTTAGCCTTTTGACTATATTCCATCATTTTTCCATGGGCATACTCAATGCCTCCCCGTTGCCGCACCAATTCAATGATTTCTTGCACCTTTCTTTCATTTTTATGGTGCCGGCGGATGGTTCCCAATATTTGGCGTTTCTCGCTCGATGTGGAATTGTTGAGTACATGGATGAGCGGCAATGTCATTTTCTTCTCTTTGATATCGTTGCCGGTCGGTTTTCCTACAAAACCGTTTTTCTCGTAATCGAACAGGTCATCACGTATTTGAAAAGCAATTCCCAGAGCATTGCCAAACCGGCGCATTGTGTCGATGTGCCCGGACGAAGCACCAACCGAATAAGCACCCGATGTGGTACATGAAACAATAAGGCTTGCGGTTTTCTTACTTATGATGTCGTAATATACCGCTTCGGTAATGTCAAGCTTTCTGGACCTTTCGATTTGGAGTAATTCTCCTTCGCTCATTTCCCGAACAGCTTCCGACACAATTCTAAGTACTTCGAATTGGCTGGCATCCAATGCGGTCAACAATCCTTTTGACAAAAAATAGTCGCCCACCAATACTGCAATTTTACTTTTCCATAGCGCATTGATCGAGAAGAAACCGCGTCGCTGATAGGTTTCGTCCACTACATCGTCGTGGATCAAAGTCGCAGTGTGTAATATCTCGATCAATGAAGCAGCCACATAAGTGGAATCGTTAATGGTACCGTTAAGCTTTGCAGATAAAAAGACCAACATCGGCCGCATTTGTTTCCCTTTGCGACGCAATAAATAGTTGATAACGATGTCGAGCAACGGAACCTGGGTTTTGAGCCTTGACCTAAAATAGGGCTCAAACTGTTTCATTTCGTCTTGTATGGTACGCTTGATAATGTCTATTCCGGACATGATTTTAAACTCTTCTGTGTGCAAGTGCAAAGTCCCAAATTTAGAAATAAAAGCGAATCGGATTGACTCGCACCAGCAAAAGAGGCTTCTATTTTGATATTTATTAATTGTTTATGGCCCACATTGTTTTTATTTCTTTCATTTGTGTGGCTAAACAACAAATTAAATAGCAAATAAGATTTTGAAACCATTAAACGTATCGATGGTATTTATATATTTGCATTTATAGTTTTCGAAATGTATATCCGTGCTTGAAGTTATGAAAATCAAAGAATTGGATACTGAATTATTGGAACGTGCCGCCAGCATGCTCAAAGCTATCGCGCACCCCATGCGTATTGCCATCCTAAACCATTTGGAAGACGGCAAACGGTTAACCGTGACAGAAATACACCAAATGCTCAATATTGAGCAATCGACCGCTTCACATCATTTGGGAATTTTGAAAGACAAAGGTGTGTTGGGTTCTGTTAGGGATGGAAAAAACACTATTTACTTTTTGAAGCACGAAAGCCTCAACAACATTGTGGATTGCGTAAGCCGTTGTTCCATGAACCAATGAGAACCGGACCATAAACTTCTTAAGATTAAATTTGTTGCTCTCAGAAAACTGGCTATTTATTCCTTTTTGAATGTGTCCCATCAGCCTTTAATTTTTCATGAAGGAATATCGCGATGATTAACACAACCGGTACATGAAAAAAATACGACTGACCAAAGAGTTTCGGTTCGAAATGGCGCACGCTCTTTGGAATTACGACGGACTCTGCAAAAACATCCACGGGCATTCATACATTTTATCCGTCACGGTGGTCGGTGAACCCATTGATGACGATAACCATGTAAAAAACGGCATGGTGATGGATTTCGGCGATTTAAAAGAAATCGTGAAAGATGAAATCCTGGATCCCATGGACCATTCGGTGGTACTCAACCAAAAAGCGCCCCACCAACCCCTTGCAGCCATGCCACAGATGGGGGAAAGGCTCCATTTGACGCCCTATCAGCCCACTTGCGAAAATCTGTTGGTTGATTTTGCCGAACGAATCAAAAAGCGGCTACCCGATGGAATCAACCTGTTTAGCTTGCGCTTGCACGAAACGGCCAGTTCTTATGCCGAATGGTTTGCCAGCGATAATGTGTAAACGGCTTTCCTGTACAAACGGGCAAATGGCATTCCTTCAAACATGATTGCCCGGGATAAATTTTTGACGGTTGCACACCGTGAAAAAAGTTATCGAAAAGCAGTGATTTTTTATAGATTTGTGTTCCCAATCACAGGAAGGGTAAATGGATGGATAACCAAACGGAAACCAAACTTGCCAAACGGCAATTACGAAGCTCGTACATTACTACCACTATCAGCATTGCGTTGGTTTTGTTCCTTATTGGCATTATCGGGCTTTTATGGCTCAATACCCAAAGGCTTACGGTCCATGTAAAGGAAAACATGGGTTTTACCGTACTGATAAAAGACAATGCCCGCGAGGCCGAAATGAAACGCATCGAAAAACAACTTGCCGCCTCAAAGTTGGTCAAATCGGCCAGTTATGTAAGCAAGGAAACCGCTGCTCAAATCATGCAAAAGGAATTGGGCGAAGACTTCTTGGAGTTTTTAGGCTATAACCCCCTTCCCGCATCGATCGAGGTAAAACTTTATGCAGAATACGCCACGCCTGAGAACATTGCCAAATTCCAAACGGATTTGATGAAGATCCCCGAGGTAAAAGAAATTTATTACCAAAAAGATTTGCTGGCGGCCATCCACCAGAACATCCGGAAGATATCGATCATTATCGGTGCCTTTAGCATTTTGTTGTTGTTTATTGCCATCGCACTCATCAACAACACTATCCGGTTGTCTATTTATGCCAAACGGTTTCTTATCCGCACCATGCAACTGGTAGGAGCCACGCACGGTTACATCCGCAAACCATTTTTAATGAATGGTATGTTCTACGGTTTCATCGGGTCGGTCATTGCCATTTTTCTTTTATCGGCATTGATCTATTTATCAAATCGAGAATTCAAAGGCTTTATCGGCTTCGAGGTCATTGACCTTATCGGCATTCTTTTTTTAATGGTCATTGCCGTGGGCATTCTGATCTCTGTGGTTTCGACTTTCTTTGCCGTCAACAAATATTTGAACATCAAGACCGATAAATTATACATGTAATTCACCCAAATACATTTTTCGATGAAGAACAGAGACGAAAAAAACCAGATGTTTGCCTTGGGCAAAGAAAATTACATATTGCTGGCGATTGGCTTCGGTATTATCCTTTTGGGCTTTTTGCTGATGGTAGGAGGCAAAAGCAATGACCCTAACACGTTCAACGAATCGGAACTGTATAGTTGGCGCAGGGTTACTTTGGCTCCCGTTGTTGTGTTGGCTGGTTTTATTTTTGAGATTTATGCCATCATGAAAAAACCAAAGGACTAATCGTTAATGCGGATTTATCATTTATTCAACCCTATTTTTTACCTTTTCGGAAGTTCGTTTATATTGCCGAAAAAACAATTGTCGTAAATGACTATTTTCGAAGCCATTGTATTGGCCATCGTAGAAGGCCTTACTGAATTTTTACCCATTTCATCAACGGGACACATGATAATAGCCCAAAAACTATTGGGCATGGAAAGTACCGATTTTGTGAAACTTTTTACAGTCGGTATCCAGTTGGGTGCTATCTTATCGGTGGTATTGCTTTACTGGAAAAAGTTCCTGGATCCGCTCACCGAACATAAGGCCGGAGAAGGGGTATCTTTTTGGAAAAAGTTCGAAACCAAATTTCGTTTTTATTTGAAGCTCTTCGTAGCTTTTATCCCCTCTGCCATTATCGGGCTATTGTGCAAAAGCTACATCGACCAAATGTTGGAAAGCGTGCTGGTTGTTGCTATTTCATTGGTTTTGGGAGGCATTGTGCTTTTGTTTGTGGACAAATGGTTCAAAAACAACAACGACCAACAAGAGACTTCATATTCCAAAGCATTGAAAATCGGGTTTTTTCAAGTTATTAGCATGATTCCCGGCGTTAGCCGTTCGGCAGCAACTATTATTGGCGGATTATCCCAAAAATTGTCACGCAAAGCGGCTGCAGAATTTTCATTTTTCCTGGCAGTCCCCACCATGGCCGCAGCCACAGGATATGAATTGTTTCAAACCTACGACAAGATTTCATCTTCGGATATTCCCATTTTCCTGACCGGCAATCTGGTGGCATTCGTCGTCGCCATGCTGGCCATCAAAGGATTCATTTCATACCTGACCAAACACGGTTTTAAAGTGTTTGGCTATTATCGAATCGTAGTTGGATTATTGATCATTGTACTGCTTGCCCTAGGGGTAGATTTGAACATGGCAGGTTAAACAAACACAATCCCGTTAGATAAAAAGAACCCCCAACGAATAAGGTCGTTGGGGGTTCTTTTTATTTTAATGCTTTAAATTCAGGTCATCGTTATTTTATTTTCCTCGACAATTCCACTCCATCGCCTTTAATCTGGTAAGCGACAAAATTTCCGTCGGCGTCATAGTATTTATTAATCTTTAACCCTCTGAATCCAATCGCATTAAGTGCCTTGATACCCCCCTCAACCGCTCTGACGGCCAAGCCTTCTCTCATCGGTTCTTCCTGCGTGTAATTCTCTTCTTCCAACAGGGCCATTAGCTTGCTTATCTCGATTTGGTTATCCAGATAAAGCGGCATCATCATTTCCAAGCCTTTTTCATAGCCATTCAAACTGGTCGGATCAAGCGACCCTTCGGTGCTTTTTGAATTGAGCATTGCCAAATGGCGCTCAGCTGGCTCGAGGTAGGGATCCACAATTTCAGCTTTCGACGGCTTGCCAGTCGACGGAGGCATTTTGACCGGGAGCAATTCTTTGCTCCGCATAGCAGTACTATCATTTGCTTCATCGGCAGATTCAAGAACGGGTTTTGTTCCTTCCGCCGGTTTTGTGATGGTGTTCTTTACCGTATCGGTTGACAAGGCCGTCGTCGAGGCAAAATTCCTCCGAAATGTCGTATCTGACGGCCAGGTAAACCAAACCGCACCGGCAATGACCGCCGCAGCGGCCGAGTATTTCATGGTTTTTCCCAATGTGGATTGCCAGAACAGCACACGCTTCAAGCTTGTTTTGTTAACAAACACGGCATTGGCGTCTGCTACCAATCGGACTTGCGCATAAAGATCAATCTCGCGGGCCAATTGCGGATTTTCACCCACCATCGCGTCCAATCGTTTACTTTCAGCAGGGGTCAACCCTTCCTCCGTTCTTTTGATGGCCAAATAGTCAAAGACAGGAATGTCAGGCACAGGAGATATCTCCTTTTTCAACAATGACTTATTCCCAAAGCTTACTTGTGGCGCCTGTATGACGGGCATTTCCAGCCACGATGTGTCCATCAATTCGGAGTGTGTTTCTAAAAAAAATAAAAACTGCTCTTCTTCGACAGGAGTCAACATGCCGCAAAGAAACTTTTCATGCCATTCGGGAAAATTATTTAAATCGATGTCTTTCATTCCTCTAGGTTTTTGTAAGGTTCATTTTAAACCACAGCCTCGATTTTGCCGATGTAATTTTTCAGGAACACTCTGGCCCGAAAGATATATACTTTTACTTGCGATTCGGACAAACCAGTCATTTGGCTGATTTCGTCGTACGAATAACCCTCGTAATCGCGCATCATCACGACCATGCGTTGCGATTCAGGCAATCTTTCAATGGCCTGATGAAGAATTTCGTTGAGGTCGGAATAGCCCGAATCATGCGCCAATTGGCTCTGGTTCACTTTTTCCCAATCTCCCTTTTTGCTGTCACGACGAACCATATCGACCAATGTATGATAAGCAGTAGAAAACAGATAACTTTTGACCTTTTCAAAATTGACGTTCTCGTGGTTCCGCCAAAGTTTCTCATAGCTATCCTGCACCAGATCGCGTGCCTTCTCTTCGTCTTTGATGTTTTTCAGGACAAAGCGGTACACCGCATCGGAGTAAAGGTCTACGCTTTGGTTAAACTCGTTAACGTTCATCTGTGTTTGTCGTTTTCGATAAAAGTGTGACGCACACCTACCGGGTAAAGTTACAATGGTTTTTGAAAAATTTTCCGCTCCCTTTTTTGCCCGGTCCAATGTTCCGGTAATGACGACTCAAGGAAATATTACAACGGTTTTTGCCGAAGCCCGTGAAAGGGTTATTTTTGGCTTTTCCCACCAGATGACCTTCCTTTTATGAGATTGGGTTCCTTTTCCGTTTCGACCGTACGGCTCACATTGGCTTTGCTGCTTTTGCTGTTTCTGCTCAGCTGGCCCCGCACATTGTTCGAGGTACCGTACAGTACCGTGGTATTCGACCGTGACGGGCAGTTGCTAAGCGCCCATATTGCTGCCGACGGACAATGGCGTTTCCCCGGCTCCGATTCGGTACCCACAAAATTCGAAACTTGTCTGTTGATGTTCGAAGATGAACATTTCTACCACCATCCGGGCATCAACCCGTTATCGATTGCCAGAGCCGCATGGCAAAACCTAAGTACTTGGGAGATAAAAAGCGGAGGAAGCACCCTTACCATGCAAACCATTAGATTGGCGCGCCCCAAAAGCCGAAATGTATGGAGCAAACTTACGGAAGCTTATTTGGCATTTCGGATGGAATTCAGGTATAGTAAAAAAGAGATTTTATCGATATATGCGTCGCACGCACCGTTTGGCGGAAACGTGGTGGGGATTGAAGCCGCATCATGGCGATATTTCGGGGTTCCTTCGAATCGTTTGTCGTGGGCAGAAAGCGCCACGCTGGCCGTATTGCCCAATTCTCCCGCGTTGGTAAATACCGCACGAAACAGACCCCTTTTAAAAGCGAAACGAGACAGACTGCTACATAAAATGTTTGACCGTGGTGCAATTGACGAGATGGAACTGGCCCTCTCTGTCGATGAACCGGTAGTTCCGCACCCCGAACCGTTGCCGCAAAAAGCTTCTCACCTGCTGGCTTTTTTCTTGAAAAACAACCCGGGGAGCATCATTCATTCGTCGATCGACGGGCATCTCCAATTCCAAACCGATGAACTGCTCAACCGCCACAGCAGGGCATTGTCAGCCAACCTTATCCGAAATGCGGCCGCTATTGTGGCCGATAACCGTACAGGCAAAGTGCTGGCCTATGTGGGCAATTCCAAACCCAACGGTAATGGGCCGTTTGGGTACGACGTGGACGTGATCCGATCGGCACGGAGCAGCGGAAGCATTTTGAAACCTTTTCTTTACGCAGCGGCTTTGCAGGATGGCTTGATCACCCCCCAAGGCATCGTGGCCGACGTGCCTACCTACTACATCGACTTTTCGCCGCAAAACTATCAACGTTCGTACGATGGAGCAGTAAAATCCGATGAAGCGTTGTCGCGTTCGCTCAATATTCCTGCCGTCCGGATGCTCGACGATTATGGAACCGACCGTTTCCTCCGGTTTTTACGCAAAGCGGGATTGACAACGTTTCGCAGGCAGGCCGACCATTACGGCTTATCACTGATCCTGGGTGGGGCCGAAACATCGCTTTGGGACTTGGCGGGGACTTATGCATCAATGGCACGCACTCTCTCCAATTATCCACAGCGAAACTTTGGTTATTCGAATACCGATCTCCGACCGCTATCGGTCACTTGCGATTCCATTGCCGACGACAAAAGGGGAACCCAGACCGCCGCGTTGTTCACTGCCGCATCCATTTGGTTTACGTTCGAGGCATTGACCAACGTACAGCGTCCGCCCGAAGAAGAAGGTTGGGATACGTTTGCCAATGCGCGACGTGTGGCGTGGAAAACGGGCACCAGTTTTGGTTTTAGGGACGCATGGGCCGTGGGGGTCACACCCGAATATACGGTGGCCGTATGGGTGGGCAATGCCAGTGGGGAAGGAAGACCCGGCATTGTAGGCGGCACTGCCGCCGCACCCCTGATGTTTGACATATTCAGGCTTCTGCCCCAAACCACATGGTTCGAGATGCCTTTTGAAGACTTACGTAAAGAAACAGTATGCCGCCAAAGCGGTTACCTGGCATCGCCTTACTGTGACGAGACGGACACTGCTTATGTTCCTAATGTAGGAGCCACTTTTCCTGTGTGTACTTATCACCGTCTGGTACATCTTGACGAAAAAGGCCAGTACCGGGTGAACGAGAATTGCTACCCCATTGGGCAAATGACGCACCGACACCACTTTGTGCTGCCTCCGTTAATGGAATGGTACTACAGGGCCAAAAATCCGCTTTATCTTCCCTTGCCGCCAATAATGCCCAATTGCACCGACGGCACCGACCAACCAATGGAATTTGTATACCCCCGCCCCGATGTGGCACTGTTCATACCCAAGAATCTTGAAGGAAAAAGCGAAAAAGTGGTGTTGCGCGTGGCGCACCGAGACCCGCAATGCCGTATTTTTTGGCATGTGGATGACATATTTATCGGCCAAACACAAGACGCACACCGGATGGAAGCCGATTTCACGCCCGGATGGCATACCCTGACACTGGTTGACGAGAATGGGAACAGGCTGACGAGACGCATCCAGTGCGTCAACAAATAAACCAATTGGACCAGATATCCAACCGATATTTTCATGGCTCGTTCCGTTTCCTGTCTTCAAACTTTTCCACCAGGACCTCTGTCTCCGGCAACTTGCCTGCGAAATATCTCTTAATTATAAATGCGGCAATAAGACCTCAAAGCAGGTACCTTCGCCCAAGTGTGAAGCGATCGAAATGTGGCCTTGATGAAGCAACAGTATCCTGTTGACCAATGCCATACCAATACCGTTGCCTTGCGAGTAGTGCTTATTTTGCCCACGGAAAAACGGTTTGAACAAATGTGGAAGGTCTTCATTAGGAATACCTATGCCGTTATCTGAAAAACAGATGCGGGCTTTCGATCCGTCGAACGAAATTTGAACGGAAGCAGTCCTGTCGGCTGAAAATTTACAATTGTTTTCCATCAGGTTGACGAAGGCCGTCCGTAACAAATATTCGTTACCCACTACCGTGACGTTTTGCTCCTCATCGTCCTCTTCTCCAAACACTAAGTCGACAACAAAGCCCTGATTGGCCTTCATGACCATCGAACTGGCATCTATCAATACCTCATCCAATCGTACGGGAGACATGGAAATCTGTTCCGCGTTATAACTTGCTTTAGCCAGATCCAAGAGGCCACCCGTCAACTTTTCCATCTTCCGGGCATCGCCCAACACGTTTGTCAGCACTTTTTTGTAATCATCATTGCTCCTTTCCTTGTTCATTGACAGCTCCAACTCTGTAATCAGAGCGGCCATGGGCGTACGCAATTCGTGGGATACGTTGCTGACAAACATTTTTTGCGATTCGAACGATTCCTCAAGCCGATCCAACATATGGTTGAACGTCACTGTCAATTCGCCGATCTCGTCTCTGGCATTGTTCACTGCCAACCGTTTCCGCAAATTTGACACCGATATGCTCTCTACCTCATCCACAATACGGGATACGGGTCTGAGCACACTTCGTGCCATGAAATAACCGATCACGAATAAAATGACGATGGTCAATAACCAAATGGCCATCAGTTTGAACGTGAGAATGTGAAACATGTCGTACCCATCTTGCGGGAAAAGGGCCTCTTCCAGCATAAAAAACACAAGGATGAGCAACAATGCCGTCACGCCACAGTAGCGCAGGGTGAGCTTGGTACGAATTTTCATGCTTGAATTGATGTTTATTTACCGGAACATATGTCTCCAAAAGCCAGTGGTCATTTGGAATAAACAGATTTGACCGAATTGGTCTGTCATGTCAATACTTTTCACTGAACATGAACCCCATACCTGGTTTCGTGTGGATCAGTCTGACCGGAAAATTTTTGTCAATCTTTTTCCGTAGGTAGTTGATGTACACGTCTATGAAGTTGGTGCCGGTATCAAAATGGGTATCCCAGACCTTTTCGGCTATTTCGGAACGTGAAAGCACCCGCTCGGGGTTTTGGGCAAAAAACAGCAACAGGTTGTACTCTTTGGGTGTCAGCAATATTTGGGCATTACCTCGGTAGACCGATTTTGTCCGGGTATTGATTTTTAGGTCGGCGTACCTGATCTCAATGGGTACGGCCACGGGTCTTCCATCGATACGGCGTTTCAGAATGGCATTGACCCGTGCCAGAAGCTCCCTGAAATCGAACGGTTTGACCAAATAATCGTCAGCACCCGAATCAAAGCCGTTGAGTTTGTCATCGGTAGTCCCCAATGCTGTGAGCATTAAAACGGGAATGCAGGCACCGGACTGTCGTATTTGCCTACAAAGTTCAAAACCGCTACCTGTAGGCAATACCACATCCGAGATCACAACATCGAACGTTCCGTTTGCGAACGCCCGTAAACCGTCTCCCAGATCGGAAGCCAGACCCACCTCGTGACCCGATTCCGACAATCCGCGTTTTAGCAACTGCGCCATGCGCACGTCGTCTTCCACGACCAAAATATTTGCCATGACCGAAAGGTTTATGTGAAAGTACCAATACCAAAGCTAAGGAATCGATGCCACATTGTTTCAATTCTAATGATTCTCTAATCGTTCTATAATGGATTTCTAACGGTATGCCATCTGTGTGGCAGATAATTTTGCCGCAAGACAATCGATGCTCTGTCACCGCCGATTGTTCTTCCTGTAGAAATCACAAACACACATGAGAATATACCTCCTTACACTGATGTTTGCACTGAGCCCGTTGGTCCTTTGGTCGCAAGCTGATAATGCCCGGTTTTTTACCTCTGACGAAATCGAGGCTGAATTTATACGTAACAATTTAGGATTGATGGCCGAAAAGCTCAATGTGTCCATTGCCGATGCAGCCGTGGCACAGGCCAAACTTTGGGATAACCCCTCGTTCTCCTTGTCAGGTATGAACCTATGGAGTACGACGTCGCAGCGCGATACCGAACCCATTCCGCCCATGGTAGGGTCACTCGGAAAGAATACACAGTTTTCAGCTGAACTCAGCCAATTGATAAGCCTTTCGAAAAAAAGGGCCAAATTGGCCAATGTGGAAAAGGTGTCCAAAGAAATAGCCGTGGCACAGTTTGAAATATTATTGTCAGGCATGAAACTGGAGCTCCGGAAAGTGTTATCGAACACCATTTACAACCAAAAGTACAAAGAGGTTTTGCTCGTGCAGCAGGAATCGCTTTCGCGCCTCACCCAAAATTACCGGCAACAGTTCCAGCAAGGAAACATTTCCCAAAGCCATCTTTTGCGGCTCCGGTCAGCACTGTTAATGGTCGAAAACGACATTAACGAGTTGGAAACTGCGATCAATGCCTCCCAAAAATACATTAAAAACCTATTAAACACAGATTTGCAGGTGTCGATAATTATTCCCGAAAAATCAAGGGAATATCCCAATCCGGCTTCTTTGTCCATCGGAAAGCTTACCGGCGATGCGGTTGCCTTTCGTACCGACTTGGTGTTGCAGCATTTGCAAACTGATTATTACGGGGAAATGGCTATTTACGAAAAATCTCTCCGGGTACCCGACTTGGACTTCAGTACCAGTTATGACCGCAGAGGCGGCGTATGGCGTGATTTTGTGGGATTTGGCATTGGGTTTGATCTTCCATTGTTCAACCGCAACCAAGGTACCATCCAGACGGCATTGCTGGCCCAACAACAGAGCAAGCTGTTGGCCGACCAGCAAGAGAATTTTATCCGGAACGATGTGGCAGAAGCGTACCACAACTACGCGCTGGCTTACGGATTCTACCTTAAAAACAACCAAGATGCATTGCTATCGGACATGGACCAGATTTACAGCTCATATACCAAAAACTTATTGGCCCAAAACATTTCCATGGTCGAATACATGGATTTTATGGACACCTACCGCGAAACCAAACAGAAGATGTTGACATGTGAAAAAGACGTGGCACAACTTTTTGAAGAATTGCAATACATGACAGGTGTCGACTTACTGTCTGCTGTATTTCCCAACGACTATCTTCCATCCAACAAATGAACTATTTAAATAAAACCAGCACAGGCATGATACATTTCCGCTTATTAATATGCGTACCGTTGTTGCTGACGGCATGCGGACAAAGACCACAACCAGCCTCCGACACAGACCGCAAAACCATCCGCATCGACGCCCACACACAAAAAGCAATGGCCGTCAACGCAACCAAAGAAATGACGTTTGCCGGACGTGTCGCTTGTAATCCCGACCTTTCTGTCAGTTATTCCCCTTTGGTGAGCGGAATTATCGAAAACATCTATTTTACTCTTGGCGAAAAGGTGCAAAAAGGGAACCCGATGTTAGACATTCGTTCGCCCGAATTGAGCACCCTCCAATCGGAGCTGATAGCTCTTAATGCAGAGAAGAGCGTGGCCAAACGCGAATTGGAAAGCGTCGAATCGATGTTCCGAGACAAAATGATTTCGGAGCGTGAATATTTGGAAGCCAAGGGCAAGTTCGACCAAGCCAAAGCGTCCTATGACAAGGTTTGTGCCGATATTTCAATGTTTGGTACCAGCAAAGGAAACGGTATCTTTTCGGTGGTGGCGCCGGCAAGCGGATACATTATTGTAAAAAACGGGGCACGCGGCAATACCATCTCTCCCGGTGCAGGACCGTTGTTTACCATTGCCGATATCAGCGAAGTATGGGTTATGGCCAACGTGTATGCCAGTAACCTGCAATTTGTGAAAGAGGGACAGGATACCGAAATCATGTCCGTCTCTTACCCCAACGAAGTGTTCCACGGCAAGATCAGCTTCCTTTCTCAGGTGTTCGATTCAGAGGACAAAGCCCTGAAGGCCATCATCGCACTACCCAATGCCGACTTGAAGTTAAAACCGGAAACGTCGGTAATGGTCAAAATCACGGCGCGGGCAGATGTACAAATGATCTCCGTTCCCGACAAAGCGGTCATCTTCGACAAAGACTCAAGCTTTGTAGTGGTCAAAAACGGTACGGGCAAATTTTCCATCCGTCCCGTCGTTCTTGACAGTCAGCATGGCCAAACGGCAATGGTCGCATCGGGCATCAGCGAGAACGAAGAGGTGGTCGTCAAAAACCAGCTTCTTATTTATTCTGAATTAAAAGGCAACTAACACCATGCATAAATTCATTGAACGCATCATCGGATTTTCGCTCAAAAACCATGTTTTCATCCTTTTCCTCACGGGGATAATGCTTGTAGCCGGCGTGGTATGTTACCAACACACGCCCATTGAGGCCTATCCCGATGTCACCAACACACGGGTCAAGATCATCGCCCAATGGAACGGCCGTAGCGCCGAAGAGGTGGAAAAATTCGTCACGTTGCCCATCATGCAGCAACTCAACACCATTCCCCGAAAGACCGACGTGCGATCTACCTCTCTGTTCGGATTATCGGTAGTGACGGTCTTGTTCGAAGACGGGGTGGACGATTTTTTTGCCCAACAATATGCCTCGAACCGCATGCAGGAACTCGAGCTGCCCGAAGGCGTTGAACTTTCGATCGAACCGCCCAGCGGAGCCACGGGCGAAATTTTCCGCTACATCCTCAAAAGTAAACTTCCCGTTCGCGAAGTGTCGGCCATCAACGAATGGGTGGTGCAACGCGAACTTCTCTCTGTGCCGGGCGTAGCATCCATTTCGACATTTGGCGGCGAAGAAAAAATTTATGAAATACAGGTCAACCCCATCGAGCTGAGCCATTACGGGATTACGCCACTGGACGTGTACGAAGCCGTATCGCGCAACAACATCAACGTGGGCGGCGACATCCTTGTCAAAGGCAACCAAGCGTATGTGGTGAGAGGTCTTGGTCTTTTGGAAAACGTGGAGGATATCGAGAATATCCTGATCGAAGTAAAGGGTAGTTCCCCCATCCGTATCAAAGAAGTGGCCACGGTACATGTGTCATCGAAGCCGCGCCAGGGGCAGGTCGGGTTAAACGATGAGGATGACGTGGTGCAAGGTATCGTGATCATGCTCCGGGGACAAAACCCCAGCCAAGTAATCGGACATCTAAAAGAGAAGATCGAGGAGCTCAATACTCGCATATTGCCCAAGGAAGTGAGCATACAGCCGTTCATGGACCGCACAAAACTCATCGATGCGACCATCAATACGGTGATGAAAAACATGATCGAAGGTATTTTGTTGGTTTCCCTTATTGTGTTTTTATTTCTTTTTAACTGGCGGACGACCATTATTGTCGCATCAGTCATTCCACTGGCATTCCTTTTTGCCATCATCATGTTACAGATACAGGGATTGCCCGCCAATCTCATCTCCATGGGGGCACTGGATTTCGGATTGCTGCTGGAGGGTACACTGGTAATCGTGGAAGTAGTATATGTGGTATTGCTGGCCAAATCGAACCAATTGGGCGCACGCTTCGCGCTGTTGTCTAAAAGCGGGTTGATAAAGAAAAGTGCGGGAAGTGTGGCCGCACACATCTTTTTTGCCCAAGTGATTTTACTGGTGGCATTATTTCCCATCTTCTCGTTCCAAAAAGTCGAAGGGAAAATGTTTTCTCCGCTTGCTTTTACATTGGGCTATGCTTTATTGGGATCTTTACTTCTGTCATTGACCTATGTGCCGGCTATGTGCAAAGCTATGTTGACAAAGCCTATCAGGCACAAAAACACCAAACTTTCCCAATGGCTGACCAACGCATTGTGGGCACTGTACGGATTTGCAAGCTGCCACAGGCGAGGCACGGTCATTGCATTTGCGGTGGTGTTGGCTGTGTGCCTGGTCCGGTTTCTGTTCTGGGGTACCGAATTTATTCCCAGCATGAACGAAGGCGCCATTTACGTACGGGCCACATTGCCCAACAGCATTAGTTTGGACGAATCGATTAAACTGACCAGGGAGATGAAAAAACGGCTAACACAATTCGACGAAGTCGATTTCATCCTGACCCAAACAGGCCGTCCCAACGACGGAACCGATGCAACAGGCTTTTTCAACATTGAGTTCCATACAGAACTGAAGCCCGAAAAAGAGTGGACGCGCAAAATCCCAAAAGAAGAATTGATCGCCCAAATGCAAGATTCACTGAATATTTATCCGGGCATTGTGTTCGCATTTAGTCAGCCCATACAGGACAATGTGGAAGAATACGTAGCCGGGGTAAAAAGTGCTCTGGTGATCAAGATCCTCGGAAACGATCTTCTCGAATTGGAAACTTTGGCCGATCAAACGGCCGACGCTATCAAATCGGTGCGCGGAGTGGCGGACGTAAACGTGTTCCGTAGCATCGGGCTGCCCGAACTACAAATAAAACTGCAGGAGACAAAAATGGCCAATTATGCCGTGTCAATGGCCGATGCACAAGCCGTCATCGAAATGGCCATAGGTGGGAAAGCGGCCACCAGCTTCTACGAAAACGAACGCACCTTCGATGTGACCGTCCGTTTTCAAAAGGAGTTCCGCAATGATGAACAAAAAATTGGCGAAATACTGATTCCCTCCATGGACGGTAAACTTGTACCTCTAAAAGAGATTGCGGATCTAAAATTCCACACAGGCCCTGCCTTTATTTATCGCGAAGGGAGCAGCCGCTATGTCGGCATCGGGTTCAGCATCCGCGACCGTGATCTTGGTTCAACCATCGAAGAGGCGCAACGTGCGGTAGCCGCGACCGTACAACTTCCCGAAGGCCACAAAATGGAATGGGCAGGAGAATTCGAAAGCCAACAACGTGCCACCAAACAACTCGCAATTGTCGTGCCCGCCGTGCTGGCCCTGATATTGTTCCTTCTTTACATGAATTTCGGCACGCTCAAAGATACGTTGATCGCAGCAAGTACCATGCCTTATGCATTTATCGGAGGATTCGTGTCCATCTGGATTGCCGGTATCCCGTTCGGCATTTCGGCTGGTATCGGGTTCATTATCCTGTTTGGTATTGTATCCATCAACAGCATTTTACTGACCTCATTGATGAAAAACATCCTGTTGCGTACACGAAGTGTCGGTCTTGCAATCAACGGTGCTGTACGCGAACGGTTGCGCGCCGTGCTAATGATTTCGCTCATGGGATCATTGGGATTATTGCCCGCTGCGTTGTCGCACGGAATGGGTTCAGAGGTACAAAAACCGTTGGCGGTTATGATTGTGGGAGGCATTATCATATGCCTCATCCTGTCCTTCACCGTGTTGCCGCAAGTGTTTTACTTTGCCTACCGCCACAGCAAACTGAACAAACATCCATAACGTAATTTTGGGGTATATATAAAAAAGCTGTTAGGAAAATTGTTTCCCAACAGCTTTTGTTTTTTGCCATATCAAAGCCCCTTTCTGCTTCGCATTCAGTACAAACCAGGGAACTGTTTGGGAAAACAATCACTCATCAGGTCATAAATAGCTTCGTACACATCCTCTGCGTTGGGTTTGCTAAAATAATCACCATCGGTGCCATGGGCGGGGCGGTGAGATTTAGCGGTCACCGTTACCGGCGGTGCATCGAGATATCTGAACGCACCTTGTTCCTCCATAACCTGTTGCATCATGAATGCTGTGGCACCGCCAGGCACATCTTCATCGAAAAACACAATGCGGTTGGTCTTCTTCACCGATTCCAGAATGGCATAATGTCTATCGAACGGTAAAAGGGTTTGCACATCGATCAATTCGACCGAGATCCCGATTTCCGTCAACTGGGCAATGGCCTCCTGGGCAATTCTCACGCACGACCCGTAAGTCACCAGCGTCACGTCCGTTCCCGGTTGCAATATTTCTGGCACACCCAATGGAATGCAATATTCGCCCAAATTCACCGGCCTACGTTCCCGGATACGGTAACCGTTAAGCGGTTCGATGACCAACGCGGGATCAGTTCCGCGAAACAATGTATTGTAAAAGCCAGCGGCACGGGTCATGTCGCGCGGTACGCACACATACACTCCCCGAATGGCGTTGATGACCATGCTCATGGGTGAGCCGGAGTGCCAGATGCCTTCGAGCCTGTGACCACGCGTGCTGATGATGACCGGAACTTGTTGGCGATTTTTGGTACGGTAACGGGTAGTGGCAATGTCATCGCTCATGGTTTGGATGGCATACAACAGGTAATCAAAGTACTGTATCTCCACCACCGGACGAAGTCCCCGGAGCGCCAGGCCAATACCCTTGCCAATAATTGATGTCTCACGGATTCCCGTGTCGCTGACCCGCCATGGGCTATATTTTTCCTGCAACCCTTCCATGGTTTGGTTCACGCCCCCAAGCTTGCCCGCATCTTCACCAAAAATAAGGATGCGCGGATCTCTTTCCATCAATGCATCAAAATTGTCGCGGATAATTTCACGGCTTGGTACCATCTCTTCGATATCTCCGTATTCGGGTGGGACAGGTGGGATATTGACAGCCGCCTTTGAGGACTCGGAATAGAGCCATTTGCTGTACATCACATATGCCTTTTCCTGATAATCGGCAATCCACGCCACTATATCACGCTTTAACATTCCGTTGCCCGCACACGTGGCGCACACGTGGCGCAATATACGCCGTGCCGTGCCCATGATCTCCTTTCGGTTCAGGGTAATGACCGACTGTAACTTTTTAATTTCCTCTTCGACTTGCAATTGTATTGCTTCATTGCACATGCATTGCCGTGTACGGACAAGCTCGACCAGCTGATCGCGTTCAAATTGCAAACGGGACATGTAATCGGCAAAAGCTTCCTTTTGCGCACGGCGTACTTCCTGAAATGCATCGTTTTCAAGTTCGTCCAGTTCGTTTTCAGTGGCCAGCCCTATTTCTAAAATCCATTGCCGCATCTTCAGCAGACAATCATGTGCTTTTTCCCAACTCAGGCGTTCTTCTGTTTTATACCGTTCATGCGACCCTGACGTGCTGTGCCCCATTGGCTGCGTTAATTCATCAATGTGGAAAAGCGCAGGAATATGCTCCGTGCGGCATTTGGCCACTCCTTCTTCATAAATTTGACAAAGTGTAGGATAATCCCATCCTTTGGCGTAGTAAATCAAAATACCCTTTTTGTCCTTCGTCCCTTTCTCAAAGCCTCTCAGGGCCTTGGAAATGCTGGCGTGCACAGTTTGCATCTTTTTGGGTACCGATATGCCAAACCCATCGTCCCATACCGATACGGCCATAGGTATTTGCAGTACGGCGGCCGCATTCATGGTTTCAAAAAAATGGCCTTCAGATGTGCTGGCATCACCAATGGTGCCAAAAGCCACTTCGTTGCCCATATGGCTGAATTGGGTCAAATGGTGGAGATTGGGGCTGTTGCGGTAAATCTTCGACGAAAGCGCCAATCCCAGCAGCCGTGGCATTTGCCCTGCGGTGGGCGAAATGTCGGACGACGAGTTTTTACGATCGGTTTGCGGCAACCAATTGTCTTCATTGTCAATCAATTGAGTCCCATAATGATTATTGAATGAACGTCCCGAATTATCAGGGTTCAGATCGGTGTTGGTTTCCCCATATAACTGGGAAAAGAAAATCTTAGGCGTGACAAGGCCAAGGGCTAACATCAGCGTTTGGTCGCGGTAATAACCCGATCGCCAGTCGCCGTCACGGAATTGCTTGGCCAATGCTATTTGCGCCACTTCTTTCCCATCACCAAAAATGCCAAACTTTGCTTTTCCGTTCAGTACTTCCCTGCGTGCCAAAAGGCTCATCTGACGGCTAACATGCCCAAGACGATAGTCGCTGAGCACTTGATGCTTAAATTCTTCAAAACTGAGTTCCCGCTTTTCCTGAGAAGACATTGTACCAATCATTTCGGTTTGTTTCGACAAAGGTAAAAAAGATTGTGCGGTTGTTGGCTTAAAGCAAGACCGATAAGAAAGATGAAAATATTCCCCTACCTTATCATGTACTTATGCCACACTGCACAATTAAACACCCAAACGATCAAAACGGATTGACGCTGGGTCTTATCCCTTGGTGCGAGCTCATTTTCTTCCAACATCAAACAGATTTTGGACTTATTTGTTTCAACGGATACCGGTTAATTTTGCCCAAAACGACAAGCAATAATTTTTTGGGGACAATTGTGGGCCGCATAATTATTGCAAGGATTAGTGCCCTTGAAAATTAACCCTTCAGATCAGTATGAATTTCAATGAAAATATTTATAAAAAAACAATGAAAATATTTCAGATTTTAAGGTCTTTTACTATCTTTACGTTGGTTTTAATTCAACAGATGATTGCAGTTTTTTGATGCATTGCCTCTTCAATATTTGGCGGGTGCAAATCGGCAATGCATCGGTTGTTGTAGAAACAACCATTTTTTTGGGTTACTTAAACGAAGAAAGGGGCTTCCAAACGTGGAAACCCCTTTTATTTTTTCGGCCAACCCGTTATTTTTTGATTAACCGTTCGAAACCAGTGGACCAAACTTCCTGCATGTTTCCGTTTTCATCGGAATAAATGAAATAGGCTTCAATGGTTGGATCGGTATTCGCTATGGCCAGTGATTTTTCAAGGCCAAGGACCATGAATGCCGTGGCATAGGCATCGGCCGTCATGCAGTCGGGGGCAATGACCGACGAGCTCAGCACGTTGGTTTGCACCGGGTAGCCGGTCTTGGGATCGATGGTGTGGGCGTACTTTTTATTGCCCTGATAATAAAAGTTCCTGTAGTTGCCCGAAGTTGCCAACGATTGGTTATCAAGACGAAGGATCTCCTGAAGTTCACGGCTACCCGCCGCGGGGTCGTCAATGGGTTTATCAATGCCCACGCTCCAGGGCAATCCCTTGTCGTTATGCCCTTTCACACGCAATTCACCACCGATCTCAACCATGTAATTCTTTACACCCACCGATTCAAGGAACAAAGCAGCCACATCGACCCCATACCCTTTGGCAATGGCACTGGCATCCAGCATTAGACGAGGATCGGCTTTGATAATTTTCCCTCTTTCGAGCTTTACATTGCCCATTCCCACAAATTCCAGCATACTATCGACCTTGGCCTGCGTCATGCTATCCCTGTTGGTAAAACCAAATCCCCACGCGTTCACCAGCGGCGCTACCGTCATATCGAATGCTCCGTTGGTTTTCAAGGTTACCTCCAGCGCTTTGTTGTATACGGTCACGAAATGGTCGTCGAGCACCACCGACGTATCGTTTTTGTTCACGCGGCTGATCACCGACGAGTCTTTGAATGTCAATAAGCTCCAATCCACACTTGCGATTTTATCCATTATCTGAACCTGTAAATCGCTGTTGCATTCATAAATAAAATGATAGGTGGTGCCAAACACAAACCCTTCGTTTCGGAAATAGGCCTCGGGGCTTGCGCAACCAAACAGCAAGCCAATCATTGCCAACAATAAAGAATACTTCATGGGAAAGCAGTTTTGTACGGCAAAATTAATCTAAAATATGCTCTTTCTTTGGCAATTTTAATTGCCTATATACCACAAATCGTTAATTTGGACGCTTGTTTGAAATACTGTTACCAATCCAGATCCCCACACCTTCTATCCATTTTGTTCCATGCAATGTCATTATCCAATATGGCTCCCTGTTTTATTTCTCGTTCTGGAGGGTTGTGGTAACTTCAACAGGCCTATTGACCATTCGGCCGCCATCATTACGGGAAAAATAGTAAACCATGGAACATATCCTCCGATCACACAAATTACATTGACCCTGCCCGATTATCCGGGCAACGAAAAAAAATATGTGTCGGAAATCGATTCGAACGGAAAATTCCGATTTGAGTTCCAACCATTGGTTACGCGTGAAGTAAGCCTTTCGGAAATTGGAGACATTGTGGTGGTAGCTCCCGGCAACAACATCCACGTGGAAAAGGATTTCGAAAAAAACGATAGGGCCATTTTTTCGGGCGACAACGCATCGTTAAACAATCACATATCCAGTTTCAGGGAACGATATTTGGGATGTTATCCATATGATGTATCCCAAACATTGATCGAGTACAAGCGCAGCTGCGACGCCGAAAAAGCCAGAAACATTGAAAAATTAAACGAGTTCATACGACGGAAGCAACCGCCCGAGGAGTTCCGGGAATGGGGTGAAAAACAAATCGAATTTGATTATTGTCTGGCATTGTTGAACAGCCCCGTGGCCTACACCGAAGAGGTTTGGCAAAATGCGGAACGGGGCAGGCAAGAATATTTTAGTTGCATTGAATCGGTACACCGCCACATGGACAGTCACCTCATCAAAACAAGTTATTATCCTTTATCGTACTGGCTCAACGTCTACCAAATCATTAGGCTCCTGGACGAAAACAAAGAGTTTCCCATGCAGTTCGAAGACTCAGCCCCACTTGTGTTCAATGATTTTTTAGAAGAAGGTACTTTTACTTTTTCGCGCCAATTTGCTTTGCGCAGCTATCTTGAAGTACTAATGAATTTCCAGGCCACCTCAATGGTTGATGGTAATTTGGAAATGATAAAAAGCGCTATGCACGATCCTTTTCTGGTGGACAATTTTGAAACACGCTACCAACAGTACAAGAATGTCAATGAAGCACCTTTTTCGATCGAATTAAACTGATTTCCCAATAAACCCAAAATACGGCTAACATGAACAAATACCTTTCCTTATTGATGCTTCTTTCGCTGGGGCTATGTCTCCATTCCTGCATCGATCTGAACAAACCTACCGGTTCGTCCTCCACGGCATACCATCCCAAGGTAAGCGCGTTTACCTCTGGCCTGGTCGCAAACCAATCGGCGGTGCGGGTAGAGTTTTCAGAACCTGTCCCCGGTGCCGAACCAGGCAAGCAGGCAAGTCCGTCGGTCATCGCCATAAAGCCGTCCATTAAAGGACAATTGGTCTGGGAGGATGTCCAAACATTGGTCCTCAAACCAGCCAAAAAGTTTGTTTCGGGACAACGGTTCGATGTGGCAGTCAACCTTTCGGCCATCTTCCCCAACGAAAAAGAAACTTTCAACTTTTCATTTGAAGTGATGAAGCAAGATTTCTTCTTCGAAAAAGTGAACCTTCGTCCCAATGACCTCAACGATCTAAAGATCAATTCATTTATCGGAAGACTCAATTTCGCCGATTTTGAAGAAGACGAAAATGTGGAAAAGGTTATTAAAGTGACGCAAAATGGCCAGAAACTTAATCTAACCTGGGAACATGCCCAGGGAAGCAATCAACATATTTTCACCGCACAGGGGGTCGAAAGAGGCGAAACCACAGGGGCGATCACGGTAGAATGGGACGGAAAGCCGATCGGTATATCCAAATCAGGGAACGAAACCATTGAGATTCCTGCCCTAGGCGACTTCAAAATCATGGACGTCCGCACACAGCAATCGCCTGCCCAATCAATTCAACTGGTTTTCTCCGATCCCATCCAGCAAAACCAAGATCTTTCGGGGCTTATCACGGCAAATGGTATCGGCAGAATGCGGTACAGTATAGACGCCAACGTGGTCAGCATCTTTTTTGCAAGCCGCGTGACAGGCAGTTTCAATTTGGTGATTTATCCCGGCATTAAAAACAGCCTGGGACTCCCTTTCAAAGAACAGGCCACTTACAGCCTTGCGTTCGAAGTGCCCAAACCCAAGGTCGAAATTATTGGCAAAGGCACCATACTCCCCGATTCCAAAGGATTGATACTTCCGTTTAAAACCGTAAGTATAAGAGCAGTAGAGGTGCAAGTGATAAAAATCTATGAAAACAATGTGGCATCGTTCCTCCAAACCAACACACTGGACGGCAATGACGAATTGCGCCGTGCCGGAAAGCTGGTGGTGAAAAAGATCATCCTGCTCGACGATAACAAAAATCTCGACCTCACCCAATGGAATACCTTTTCGCTTGATCTTGCCACACTCATTACCCCCGATCCGGGCGCCATTTACCGTGTGGTGATGAATATCCGAAAAGAGTTTTCGGTTTATCCCTGCGAGGGGGAACCCAACCAAAACGAACCGATTACGGACAAAGGCATTACCGAAGACGACATTATTTACTGGGAAACGCCAAGCCCTTATCATTACAGCAACTGGGACAGTTACGAAGAAGATATGGATTGGGACTGGGACCAACGCGAAAATCCTTGTCACCCGATGTATTACCGTAACCTGGCGGTAAGCCGCAACGTCCTGGCATCGAACATCGGATTGGTGGCCAAATGCGGTAGCGACAAAGAGTTGTTCGTGGCCGTGTCGGATTTGGTCTCTACAGCTCCCATTGCCAATGCAGACATAGAAGTGTACGATTACCAGAACCAACTGGTAGGACAAAAGAAAAGCGGCTCCGACGGCACGGTGCGTGTTGCTTGTACCCATAAGCCCTATTTGGTGATTGCCAAACATCAGCGCCAAAGAGGTTATTTGAGGGTGGACGATGCATCGGCGTTGTCATTGAGCCGGTTCGATATTTCGGGCCAAACCGTGAAAAAGGGATTAAAGGGGTTCATTTATGGCGAACGCGGCGTTTGGCGCCCTGGCGATACGCTGTTTGTGTCATTTATGCTCGAAGACAAACAAAACGCATTGCCCAAAGGACATCCCATCATTTTTGAACTGTCCAACGCACAGGGGCAGTTGGTGACACGTCAAACTGCATCGCTCAACGAAACAGGCCTCTACGCGTTCAGGGTAGCCACACCACCATCGGCACAAACAGGCATGTGGCTGGCCAAAGTACTGGTGGGAGGCACGGCTTTTGAAAAAACAATGAGGGTAGAGACCGTCAAACCCAATCGTTTAAAGATCGAACTCGATTTTGGCACCAGTGTCATCCGTTCCGACGACCCCGTATCGGCCGAATTGCGATCCAAGTGGCTTCACGGCGCCATTGCCAAAAACCTCAAAGCCAGAGTCACCGCCACTCTTTACCCGACCCAAACGACATTCAAAAGTTATTCCGATTACGTGTTCGATGATCCTGCACGTTCCTTTTCGGCCGAAGAGGTGACCGTGTTCGACGGGCAACTGAACGAACAAGGCGTGGCCAGCATTAAGCCTGTCCTTAAAGTATCGGAAACTGCTCCCGGCATGTTACGTGCTTCGTTCGTCACCCGTGTATTCGAACAGGGGGGTGATTTTAGCATCGACCGATTCTCGGTCAACTTTTCGCCGTTCAAAAGCTATGTAGGTATCCGTACGCCGCAAGGTGATAAGCGTGGCATGTTGCTCACCAACACACTCCATACGATTCAAGTGGCGACACTCGATGCCAACGGCAATCCGGTATCACGGCAAAACCTGAGGTATCAAATTTACAAAGTACAATGGCGCTGGTGGTGGGAATCGGGCGAAGATGATTTGGCCCGGTATGCAGGTTCGGTATCGGAAAACCTGGTGGCATCGGGCACATTATCAACGTCTAACGGGAAAGGTAGCTTCAAGTTCCAGATCAAATACCCCGAATGGGGACGTTACCTCATCCGTGTTACCGATATGCAGGGTGGTCATGCCGCGGGAAAAACCGTATACGTCGATTGGCCCGGATGGGCCCTCAAGCCGATGGGCAATAACCCGCAAGATGCAGCTATGTTAAATTTTACGGCCGAAAAAGAAAAATATGCCATCGGCGAAAAAGCCACGTTATCGTTTCCTTCGCCAGATAAAGGACGTGCGCTGGTCAGCATTGAAACCGGTTCACGCGTCCTCAATGCATTCTGGGTAGAAACAAAAAAAGGCCTTACCCAGGCTTCGTTCGACATAACGCCGGACATGGCACCCAATATATATGCCCACGTCACGTTGGTGCAACCACATAACCAGGCCGACAACAACCTGCCCATACGCCTTTACGGCGTTATTCCCTTGTTGGTAGAAAACCCAGACACACACCTGGCCCCCGTTATCGACATGCCCAAAGAACTTCAGCCCGATAAAGAAGTGGCCATTACCGTCAAAGAAGCCAAAGGCAAAAAAATGTCGTACACGTTGGCTATTGTGGACGATGGCCTGCTCGACCTTACCCGTTTCGCCACCCCCGATCCGTGGAACAGTTTTTACGCACGCGAAGCATTGGGCGTAAAAACGTGGGATCTGTACGATTACGTCATGGGGGCTTATGGAGGGAAAATAGAACGGGCCTTTAGCCTTGGTGGCGATGATGAATTAGCAGGCAAAAAAGGCGGACAAAAAGCCAACAGGTTCAAGCCCATGGTCAAATTTGCCGGACCGTTCACTCTTGAAAAAGGTAAATCGCAAACCCATCGGTTTGTGATGCCGCGCTACATCGGGTCGGTGCGCACCATGGTAGTGGCCTGCAACCAGGGAAGCTACGGGCAAGCCGAAGTAACCACACCTGTACGCAAACCGCTGATGGTATTGGCAACCCTGCCCCGTGTGCTGGGTGTGGGCGAAAAAGTGAAATTGCCCGTCTCCGTGTTCGCCATGAAAGACAACCTTGGCAATGTCGATGTGTCGGTCAATGCCTCCGGACCGGTGCAGGTCGTGGGCGAAAAAACCAAAAGGCTTAACTTTGGTGCACAGGGCGACCAAATAGCTACTTTCGACCTTGACATAGCCAGCAAAACAGGCGTGGCCAAAATTAAATTCCAAGCCTCATCGGGCAAGGAATCGGCCGAAGACGAAATAGAGATCGAGGTACGTAACCCCAATCCGCCCATCACCAAAACAGTCGAAAAAACCATCGATGCCAATGCATCCGCGACTTTATCGTACACTTTACCGGGTATCGACGGAACCAACAGGGCCGTAATGGAAATTTCGTCGGTTCCGCCCATCGATTTCGGGACAAGGTTGAAATACCTGCTGGCCTATCCGCACGGGTGCATCGAACAAACCACGTCGGCCGCTTTTCCCCAGCTCTTTATCGGGGATGTCGTTGAACAAGCAAAACCGTTGAGAGACAAGATGGAAGAAAACGTCCGTGCCGCCATTGTCCGCTTAAAATCGATGGCCCGAACAGACGGAGGTTTCGGTTATTGGCCGGGCGCCACCCAATCGGACGACTGGGGAAGCTCATATGCCGGACATTTTTTGATCGAAGCCGAAAAGAAAGGTTTTATACTGCCCATCAATTTGAAAAAAGACTGGATCGATTACCAAAAACGCCAAGCCCGTCAATGGAACAAACCATCGAACGGTTACGCGGGGTACAGTATGCTGGCACAAGCTTACCGGCTCTACACACTGGCATTGGCCGGTGAGGCCGAAATGAGCGCCATGAACCGGCTACGAAACGAACCCAAGCTGGCCGTGGCGGCACAATGGCGTTTGGCCGCAACTTACGCCCTGGCAGGGCAACACAGTGTAGCCACCCAGCTTATCGAGAATATTGCGTTAAGCGAAGCCGTTCCGGCCGGAACATACGATTATACTTATGGCTCTGAAGAGCGCAACTCTGCGTTGGTGATCGAAACGTTTACCCTGTTGAAGCAACGCGAAAAAGCGATGCCGCTGGTCATCCAACTGTCCAAACAACTCTCTGGCGGCAACTGGATGAGTACTCAAGCCACTGCCTATTCGTTGCTGGCCATCAGCCATTTTATCGGCGATAAATCGACGACCAAAGAGATGAAGTTCTCGCTGACCATCGACGGAAAGAAAAAGGGCACGTTTACGCAAAACAAACCGTTGTACGCCGATAGTTTGGCTATCCGCACCAATTCGGGCGAAGTGGGCATTGCCAACCACACCAACAGCGTGCTGTACGCAAGGGTGGTCCTGGAAGGTATTCCTGCAGCCGGCGAAGAAACAGCCTATTCGAACAATTTAAAGATCGCCGTGGAATACACCGATCTGAAAGGGCTGCCTGTTGACGTGTCGAAACTTCCGCAGGGCACCGACTTTAAAGCTACCGTGCGGATTACCAACCCAGGTACCATGGGCGGTTATAAAAACCTTGCCCTTTCGCAGATATTCCCTTCCGGATGGGAAATCCGCAACACACGCATGGAAGACGGCCCTTCAGCTTACGAAGGCGATGTTCCCACTTACCGCGACATACGGGACGACCGTGTGTATTCGTATTTCGACCTGGGTGCTAACCAAACCAAAAAGATGGTGATCGTGCTCAATGCCGCTTACAAAGGAACCTTCTATTTGCCCGGTGTGAACGGCGAAGCGATGTACGACAAAACCATCAGCGCGTTGGTCCCCGGAAAATGGGTGACAGTGGAATAAACTCCATCGGTAAAACCAATGGGGCCATCCAAAAAGAAAACCAAAAGATTTTCAGCGAACAAATTGAAAGCAAGTTTGCAATTTACTCCTCCCTGCCTGCCCAGCCAGACTTAAATATCCCTTTCTGTGGATATTTAAGTCTGGGTTGGGAGACTTTGGGGTTAACAGGACTATGCAACTTACAATTTGACGGTTCAGAAAAACCCTTCAGACTTTTTTGACGGCCCCATGGGTTTTTTTCATGTCCCACAATCCAATGCAATCACTGCAAGATTTCATGTATTTAAGGTGACAATTCAGTCTTTATACAAAACACCTTACTTAAGCCCTAAATCCATCATACTTCCCGTACCGCTAAGTATATCAGTTTGTCCGGAGGTGAAAGTCCCCTTTGTCTTGATGGTATGCATCCCTAAATGGGGTTGGCGATGTAAATCATCCTGCGGACACCCTCATTATATTCGAAGAATGTGGCAGGGTCATTCCTGTTCCGCAATTAGGATTTGGCTGTAAGCGCGTACCCTGCCCCATCTTCACTCGAACTCCAACTATTGTCCATGGCCCTGTTCGGTGTTCTCGGCCGTTTCCCCGTCTTTCAACAAAAACGGCGCGATGCATTTCCGCACCGCGCCGTTTTAACTAATGTTTGAAGTCGATTATTTAACTGCGCCAACTTTCCGCTTCTTCCATTCCGAATAGCCAAACCACACGATCAGCGCCACGATCAATGCTGAACCGGTATAGGCAACAGCCTGTCCCATTTTGAACGAATCGGGTTCAAAACGAAATTCCACGTCGTGGGCTCCCTGAGCCAGCATCAATCCACGCAAAATGTAGTTCACCTGCAGGATATCGGTTTTCTGCCCGTCGACATAAGCATTCCATCCCCTGGGGTAATAAATATCACTGAATACCGCCAATTGCCTGGGTTTGTTTACCACGCACTTAAATTTAAGATTATCAGGGGCATAATTGGTTAGCTGAATGTTGCCCGATACCGTATCATTGGCGTACCCGTTCACCGCACCGGCAAACCGTTTGCCCACCACGGCAGTAGTTTTAAGGTTCACTTTACCTATTGCATCCAGTTCTTCATCAGGGGTTGGGGCCACCGATACATTGCTTACAAACCACGCATTTCCCATGGCAAATGGATTGGGCACAGGTTCAGCGTTGGGATTGTACACCAAATATTTGGTATTAAGCATGTTAGTCACCGACGTGACAACCAGTACCTGTCCCACACTACCATCGTTGCCTTTTTGCAGCTGGGTTGCCAACAACTGCCAGTCACGCATGAGGTAACGGTCGATGACATCCTGGTAACGACGAAGTTTGGCCCCGTGGTAACCGCCAATCGATTTATGGTAGTACGATGTATAGGCATCATTAAACGGATTCCGGTACAGCGTAAATACGCGGTAATAGGGGTCGGTATCAGACAAGATGGCCCTGTCGGCAGGAGTTTCGATAAAAGGATTGGCTTTCGATTTGGCTTGGAACATGTCAGCGTTGAGGTAACGTTTGTCAATGCTCCACAAATCGATCAGGATCAATATCGCCAGTCCCGAAATAAGGAATTTGGTAGATAGTTTGTTGGTACTGAAAAACCACAATGATCCCGATGCCAACACGATGAAGAAGAAGCTCCGGATGGCATCGGCTTTTAACAATGACATGCGGGCCGATTTAATCCCTTCGATAAATAAATCGTACATAGCGGCATACTGAGGATTTTGCGCCACAGCCTGGGCCTTTTGATCTAAAATTGATTTCAATTCGTCGGGGCTGATAAAGTCGAAAAAAGCAGTGGGCATTAAAAAGAACAATAGACTGATGCCGCCCGTCAAACCAAACGCCAAACCAAACCATTTGATCTCCTGCTTAACGGTTTCCGGACGATCAAAGATCTCTTTTAACCCCAAGAAAGCCAGTACCGGCATGGTAACGCTGGCCATAACCAACGCCATCTCAACGGTCCGGAACTTGTTATAAAGCGGAAAATAGTGGAACATAAGGTCGTTGAACCACACGAAATTTTTGCCCCATGCCAGAAACAGCGACAATACGGTGGCAACCACCAACCACCAACGCTCTGGTCCTTTGTAAACGAATGCTCCCAACACAAATAAAAAGCAGACAATGGCCCCCACGTATACCGGTCCCGACGTAAACGGACGTCCTCCCCAATATTGGCTTTGTTGCGATACCACATCTTTGATGCGCGAGTCTACTTCTTCCAATGCTTCGGGAGCGGTAGCAAAACTTTCGGATGCTCCACCGACCACGTTGGGCACCAATAGTGTCCATGTTTCTTTCTTGTCATAGCTCCATGCCATGGCATAATCTTTATCCAACCCCGTCCCCGCTTTTTCGTTCTGTGCCGGTTTCAATTCCGACTTGCCACGGATACTGTATTCGCTATATTCAGCGGTGGTGACTAAGCTGGTAATGTTGGGCAAAATCGCCAATACGACGGCAACCACCAAGACTCCGGCTGTTTTGGCAAATTCAGGAACTGTTTGATAACGAATGGCGTCGTAAAGTTTAAAGGCTATCAGAACCAATATGATTAAAGCCAGATAATACGTAATCTGCACATGGTTGTAAGCGATCTCCATGCCCAATGCCACGGCTGTGAACAAGCCTCCGGCCAGCCGGTTCCGGTTAAATGCATACAGAATGCCTGCTAACACTGCCGGCATCAATGCAATGGCGTATGCTTTGGTAATATGGCCCGCCACAATAATTATCAGGTTATACGAACCAAAGGCAAAAGCTACGGCCCCGACCAAACTCAACCATTTATCGACACGCAGGCTCAGCAGCAACAAATAAAAGCCCACCATATACAAAAACAAAATGGCAATGGTATAGAAAGGCAATCCCAGACGGGTTACCTGATTGATTTTTGAAAAAATATTGGCCGACGAGTCGCCCTTGATTTGGTATGCCGGCATGCCTCCGAACATGGAATTGGTCCACATTGATTTTTCTCCCGTTTCGACTTCGTGATCCACCAATTCCTTGGCCATGCCCTTGGCATGTATCTCGTCCATTTGTGGCAATTGCTTACCCTCGAGCATCGGCGCAAAATAGGCTACGCTCAATGCCACGAAAACCACCACGGCGGTCAGCCATGGCAAACCCTTTTTAAAGATTTCCACCATCGTGTTGATATATTTAGTTTTATAGCCCGTGAAATTAAAGATTATTGACGAAACGGAGGAATTTATTTTGCAATGTTCAGCATGGGTTCCCGGGACCACGTCCAGACGGGATGAACGAGGATGCCCAATAATCCGGCACAAGTTCTCAACCCCAATATGTTTGGTTTCGATGCAAATGAAGGCTTCAAGTTTTTTTCGAAATGTTTTGGGATTCTCAAATCAACTTCTATCTTTGCACCCGCAATAATAAAGTTGCCCAGATGGCGGAATCGGTAGACGCGCTGGTCTCAAACACCAGTAGGTTCACCCCTGTGCCGGTTCGATCCCGGCTCTGGGTACAAAAATGCCCCTTGAAATATCAAGGGGCATTTTTTATAAAAAGAACGTCGCAAAAGATATTTTTCCCTTGCAACGAAAATATTTTATTGGAAAATTTCTTTATTCGGCCACCAGCATAAAATAGTTCTTCTTCCCCTTTTGCACCAAAAGATACTTGTGGTTGAGCAGCATGGCTAAATCGACAATAGCATCGTGTGTTTCCACTTTGTTTTTATTAATGCTGACACCTCCTGCCAGAACGGTCTTCCGGGCTTCTCCCTTCGAAGGAAAGACCTGGGTTTTCTCACCCAACAAATCCACAACTTTCACGCCTGCCTCCAACTCAGATTTTGAAATATTGAAAACGGGCACCCCCTCAAATACAGAAAGGAACGTTTCCTCATCCATTCTTTTGAGGGTATCTGTGGTCCCTTGCCCAAACAAAATTTGCGATGCCTCCACGGCCGTGTCGTAAGCTTCCTGCCCGTGTACCATGATGGTGACTTTCTCTGCCAGACATTTCTGGAGCGGACGGAGATGTGGCGCTTCGGCTTGCTTTGCGACCAAGGCTTCGATTTCGGTCCTTGGCAGCAAGGTAAATATTTTGATGTATTTTTCAGCATCGGCATCACCGGTGTTCAACCAGAACTGATAGAATTTATAAGGTGACGTTTTTTGCGGGTCAAGCCATATATTTCCGCTTTCGGTCTTTCCAAACTTCCCCCCATCGGCCTTGGTGATAAGCGGGCACGTGAGTGCAAAGGCATCGCCGCCATCGATCCGGCGAATTATTTCAGTGCCCGTGGTAATGTTCCCCCACTGGTCAGATCCCCCCATTTGCAGCTTACATTGCTTGTTTCTGTACAAATGCAAAAAGTCATATCCTTGTACCAATTGGTAAGTAAATTCGGTAAACGACATCCCCTCGCGCGAATCGGCGCTCAGGCGTTTTTTCACACTGTCCTTACTCATCATATAATTGACGGTAATGTGTTTGCCCACATCCCGGATAAAGGCCAGAAACGAAAACTCTTCCATCCAGTCGTAGTTATTCACCATCTCGGCACGGTTGGGCACATCGGAATAAAAATCGAGAAAACGCGAAAGCTGTTTTTTCAGACACTCCTGATTATGGCGTAACGACACTTCATCCAGCAAATTGCGCTCGTTCGACTTGCCAGACGGATCACCGATCATACCAGTGGCCCCTCCCACCAATACAATGGGTTTGTGACCGGCAATCTGGAAGTGCTTCAACATCATCACTCCCACCAAATGGCCAATATGCAAGGAATCGGCCGTAGGGTCAATCCCGACATAAGCCGTTGTCATCTCTTTTGTTAGTTGTTCCTCTGTGCCAGGCATGATGTCATGAATCATCCCGCGCCATTGTAATTCTTCTACAAAATTCATCGTTGTGGAATGTATAAATCGTTTTGCGGTCTTTGAAATGCACCAAATTAAAGCGATCAAAGATAATTAAATGTCTATAACGTACAGATATGGGCCTTTACACGAAGATGCTCTTACAGGATACTTTTCAATATCGGGCCAAATTCCTTAATTTGCGACATGGCTGACTCTTGTGATAGAAAGAGAAAAAATTATTCGACAATTATCAGTCAATCCTGATATTAAATGTTTAATTGAAAACATTACTTTAAGATGATAAATATTAAAACTGACATGAAACAGTCCCATTTCCGGATGGGCTTTTACTTAAAATATTTTCCCAAAAATGGGAATGTTACTGACATACGCATTGATCTATGAGTAAATTTACGTTGAGGCATCTTCATATCCAACATCGAAGTAAAGCATTAACAATACACACATAATACGTTATAAAACAAAAATCTATAATGATTCCAGTTGCATTATTTGTTTTTAACAGGCCGTTGCACACCCAAAAAACATTGGCGGCACTGGCAGCCAACATACATGCATCCGAAACCTCTTTGTACATTTTTGCAGATGGCCCCAGGCAGGCAGGAGAGCAACCACAAACTGAGGCTGTAAGAAAAATTTGCAGAGACATACAAGGATTTAAATCGGTCGAATTGATTGAGCGCTCCAACAATATGGGACTTGCACAAAATATAATATCCGGAGTGGGACAAATAATAACCCAATGGGGTAAAGTCATTGTACTGGAAGACGATTTGTCAACATCGCCCGGCTTTTTGAAGTACATGAACGACGGACT